>QLII01000001.1:2062500-5380000 GCA_003259005.1 Spirosoma telluris | reverse complement strand
TCACATCCTACCAACTTCTGATGAACTCCGAATGCGCAGAGAGGTGCGTGGCAGTGAGGGCTTGGGTGCTAAGGTCCAAGTCCGAGAGGGGAACAACCCAGACCATCAGCTAAGGTCCCTAAGTGTGTGCTAAGTTGAACAAAGGCGGTCCGGCTGCTGAGACAGCCAGGAGGTTAGCTTGGAAGCAGCTATTCCTTTAAAGAGTGCGTAACAGCTCACTGGTCGAGCGGGGCGGGCGTCGATAATAAACGGGCATCAAGCACATCACCGAAGCTATGGACTCATGCACGAGCATGATGTGGTAGGAGAGCATTCTGTGGGGGGTGAAGTTGGAGCGTGAGCTCTGGTGGACCGCATAGAAAAGCAAATGTAGGCATAAGTAACGAGAATGAGGATGAGAACTCCTCACACCGAAAAGCTAAGGTTTCCTCCGCGATGGCAGTCATCGGAGGGTTAGTCGGGGTCTAAGGAGCAGGCGAATGCCGGGCTTTGAGGGGATTGGGTTAATATTCCCAAACTATCTATGCAGGAGTGCTCATGACGGAGTGCCAGAGATTCTAGGTCCTGACGGAATAGGGCGTTGAGCGGAGGTTTCGGCTGAAGCGAAGAGTTGACGGGGCTTCCAAGAAAAGTGAGTAGTCGTTAAGCGTATGGATACCCGTACCGTAAACCGACACAGGTAGCTGGGATGAATATTCTAAGGTGCGCGAAAGAATCATGGTTAAGGAACTCGGCAAGATTACCCTGTAACTTCGGGATAAGGGGGCTTCCTCGCAAGAGAAGCTGCAGAGAAGAGGCCCAGGCGACTGTTTACCAAAAACACAGGACTCTGCCAAAATGAAAGTTGACGCATAGGGTCTGACACCTGCCCGGTGCTGGAAGGTTAAGGGGGGAGCTTAGTCGCAAGGCGAAGGTTTGAACTGAAGCCCCAGTAAACGGCGGCCGTAACTATAACGGTCCTAAGGTAGCGAAATTCCTTGTCGGGTAAGTTCCGACCTGCACGAATGGTGTAACGATCTGGGCACTGTCTCAACCATGAGTTCGGTGAAATTGTAGTAGCGGTGAAGATGCCGCTTACCCGCCACGGGACGGAAAGACCCCGTGCACCTTTACTACAGCTTAACGCTGAATGCCGGTCAGGCATGTGTAGGATAGGCGGGAGATTGGGAAGCGGTGTCGCCAGGCATCGTGGAATCAACCTTGAAATACCGCCCTTGGCTGACTGGCGTTCTAACTGGAGACAGGACCGCGTTTGGTGGGTAGTTTGACTGGGGTGGTCACCTCCGAAAGGGTAACGGAGGTTTCCCAAGGTTTGCTCATGCCGGACGGTAATCGGCAGGGAGTGCAATAGCAGAAGCAAGCTTGACAGTGAGGCCCACAAGCCGATCTGGTGCGAAAGCAGGGTATAGTGATCCGGTGGTTCCGCATGGAAGGGCCATCGCTCAAAGGATAAAAGGTACGCCGGGGATAACAGGCTGATCTCCCCAAGAGCTCACATCGACGGGGAGGTTTGGCACCTCGATGTCGGCTCGTCACATCCTGGGGCTGGAGAAGGTTCCAAGGGTTCGGCTGTTCGCCGATTAAAGTGGCACGCGAGCTGGGTTCAGAACGTCGTGAGACAGTTCGGTCCCTATCTGTGGTGGGCGTTGGAATATTGACGGGCTCTGTCCTTAGTACGAGAGGACCGGGATGGACTCACCGCTGGCGAATCGGTTGTTTGGCCGCAGGCACGGCCGAGTAGCTACGTGGGGAACAGATAAGCGCTGAAAGCATCTAAGTGCGAAACTGGCCTGAAGATGAGTGTTCCGGTATAAAGGGGTGTTGTAGACGACGACGTTGATAGGCGGCAGGTGTAGGCATAGAGATGTGTTAAGCCGAGCCGTACTAATGGCCCCGGACGCGTGTTTAGGGTTGTTACTTAAGGAGAGTGCTCTAGGAGGAATCGGTAAGGAGTTAGGAATTGCAAGTGAATCAGAGTCTCTCTCTGTGGGGAAAAAGACATAAGACATTGATCGTTATTGATCAGAAGAGTCAATCAGGTTGGTGCTGGTAAGGCGGGTGTTCACCTCTTCCATCTCGAACAGAGCCGTTAAGCCCCGTACTGCCGATGGTACTGCTGTCACAAGCGGGAGAGTAGGAAGGTGCCACCTGAATGAAATGAAGAAAGGCCTGTCCAAACGGACAGGCCTTTTTGCGTTTTTAAGCTAGTTGAGAAAACTAGCAACAAGCTATAGGGATTCCCAGAAATCGCTTATCATTTGAAGGGCTTCATCAACCGAATTGGCAACGAGCAGTAGTCCACGATTTTCAGCCTTTAAAAAGCCATCCGATACCATCCGGTCGAGTTGTTGAAGCATTAGGTCATAATAGCCGTTAATGTTAATAATGGCAACTGGACCGTCATAAAGCTTAAGTTGTCGCCAGGCTAAAATCTCGAATAATTCGTCAAGTGTGCCATAGCCACCAGGAAGCGTAATAACCCCTTTTGATAATTGTACCATCTTAAACTTCCGCTCGTGCATCGTTTCGACAAAATGCAATTCCGTAAGCGTGGTATGAGCAACTTCAAGGTCCGCTAAAAAATTGGGAATTACTCCCGTTACTTCGCCATTTGCTTGTAAAACAGCGTTAGCGACATTACCCATCAAGCCAAAACCACCGCCCCATAAATAAGGCGGATGTTACGGGCGGCCATCTTTTCGCCAAGTTCAACAGCGACTTCGTTATAAATTGGATTTGTGCCGAGACTTGATGCGCAATAAACAACAATGCTTTGCATAAATGAGAGACGGTTTGAAACCATCTGTTTATAAAAACTAACTAATGTTCGTTGTGGGTTAATTCGTCTGCTAAATTCTTTATGTTCATTCCGTCGAACGTTCCGGAACTCATTAACAAGAAAATTTGGTCTCCGTCATGTTGCTTAGCCCGTAAATAATCCTGAAGCGCAGCGACATCTGTAAAAACGTATAAATTCTTGTGATCGAATGCCTCTTTAACTTCGTCAGTTGTAATCGAGCTCAGGTGATTATTGGCTAACGTTTTTGTATCAATAAATACTACAGCTTCATCAGCCGCATTCATTGTTCCATTGTATTGATCCAGAAAGTCTTTGTTTAAGCTGCTGAACGTATGAAGCTCAGCAATGGCGATTAGTTTTCTGGAAGGAAATTGTTGTTTGACTGCTTCAGTTGCCGCTTCAACTTTAGCTGGTGAATGAGCTAAATCACGATAAACAATTCGTTTGGCTGACTCTGCGATTTTTTCTAACCTGAAGCTTACCCCTTTGAAGCTTGGAATCGCTTCGTAAAACTGTTCTTCTGTGATGCCAATCCGGTCACAAACAGTCATTGCCCCAGCAACATTCTTGAGATTATGTTGACCAAATAGCTGAATAGGTATTTGTTTTGCCTGTTTTGTGATCAGATAGGTTTGTCCATTAACAATTTTGCTTGGATGGGGAAAATACGGGATCTTAGTTATATCATCACGTTCCTTCTGACCAATGACATCAAGCATATCGTCTGACTCATCGAAAATAAGTATACCCGCTTTGGGCATAGCCTCGGCTAATGACTCGAATTGATCAACATACTCATCCCAGGTTGGATATAAATTAATATGATCCCACGCAATGCCACTTATGAGCGCAATATGAGGCTTATAATGAAGGAACTTTGGACGAGAATCAATAGGAGACGATGCATACTCATCGCCTTCAATAATAATTAGCGGTGCTGTTAAAGACAATCTAACAGTTGCATCAAAGTCATCAATTGGATCGCCAATCCAGTAATCGAAGATTCGGTTATGGTATTTCAACACGTGCAGAATCATAGCTGCAATTGTTGTTTTTCCATGACTTCCCGCTATGACTACGCGTTGCTTCTGCTGGCTTTGCTGATAAATGAATTCGGGATACGAATAAACTGGCAGGCCTAATTCAAGTGCTTTTGCCAATTCTGGATTATCCTTACGGACGTGCATTCCAACAATAACCGCATCTAAATCGGTGTTGACTTTATCAGGAAACCAACCTATTTTGGCAGGTAGCAGGTTATGCTGTTGTAGACGTGTTCGTGAAGGTTCGTAAATGGTCTCGTCGGAGCCAGTAATACTATGACCTTGTTGCTGGAGCGCTAATGCCAGATTATGCATAGCGCTACCGCCGATGGAAATAAAATGAATAGACTGGGGCATTCGTTAAATCAGTCAGTGTCGAGGGGCAAAAGTACGGCTTCTTTTTGGTTTGCCCGATGAACTTAAACAGTAGGCTGATTTGTATGTTTTGATAGTATTAAATTTCTGTAATTTCCGAATCAAACCGTTTGCTTTTTCGTTGACAAGCTTACGAATCGTCTTTACTTGGAAAGCCTGAATGCCGGACTACCATTTTAGTGTCTAAATTCGTGCCTGTTTTTTGAGCCACAACCGCAACAGCGGAAAACCGGTTTGCCGGACCACCGGAATGCCGGACCACCAATTTTATGCGTCGAACGTAGGGATGAAGACATACTATGATCTGATTGACCAGACGTTTGAATTCCCAACGAGGGAGTTCAATGTCGAGAACAATGAACTGATGTTCAATAATGTCCCATTGATGGACATTGTCAAGGAGTACGGTACACCCTTGAAACTAACGTATTTACCGAAAATAACGGAGCATATAGAGCATGCAAAATTGCTGTTCAAGAATGCGATGAAGCGGTATAATTACAAGGGAAATTATACATATTGCTACTGTACGAAGTCATCCCATTTCCGGTTTGTGCTCGAAGAGGCCCTAAAAAATAATATTCATCTGGAAACCTCATCGGCCTACGACATTCCAATCATTCGGGAATTAGTCAAGATGGGCAAGGTATCCAAGAGTACATACATCGTTTGCAATGGCTACAAGCGGCCTTTGTATACGCAATATATTAGTGAACTCATCAATGACGGCTTCACAAACTGTATTCCAGTGCTTGACAACCTCAAGGAAATTGAGGCCTACGAAAATTCTATAACTGCTGACACGGTCAATTTCGGTATTAGAATCGCTACAGACGAGGAACCTAACTTTGCTTTCTACACCTCGCGTCTGGGCGTTCGTTATAGCGATGTAAATGAGTTGTACCGGAGCAAGATCCAGTCAAATGAGAAGTTCAAGCTGAAAATGTTGCACTTCTTTATCAATACGGGCATTAAAGACAGTGCGTATTACTGGAGTGAGTTGAGCCGGTTTATGTACAAGTACTGTGAACTGCGCAAGATGTGCCCTGATCTCGATTCAATCGACATTGGTGGAGGCATGCCGATACAAACGTCTTTTCAATTTACATACGATTACCAGGCCATGATTGATCAAATCGTGGAAAGTATTCAGTGGATTTGTAATAAGAGCAATGTACCGGTACCCCATATTTTTACGGAATTTGGCTCATACACGGTTGGGGAAAGCGGAGCGGTTATTTACAAAGTAATTGATCAGAAGCTACAGAATGATAAAGAACTGTGGTACATGATCGATGGCTCGTTTATTACACAGTTACCTGATTCCTGGGGTTTAGGACAGAAATACATCATGCTGTCGGTTAATAACTGGGACAATCCTTATCAAAAGGTAAATCTGGGTGGCCTAACCTGCGATTCGCACGATTTTTATAATACGGAGGCCCACAGTGCTGATTTGTACTTGCCAATTTTCGATCAGGATACCGAAGATCAGTATATTGGCCTGTTCCATACGGGTGCTTATCAGGAATCGTTAGGTGGTTATGGTGGTATTCAGCATTGCCTGATTCCGGCCCCTCAGCACGTTATCGTGGATAAGGATGAGGAAGGTAACCTAAGGACTCGTTTGTTCGCTCCTGAGCAAAATAGCGAGGTTATGCTGAAGATTTTAGGCTATGGCGGTGCTGAACCTGGAATGACTGAATTGGAGGCCACAGAAGCCGCTGAAGAGCGTGAGGAAGAAGTGGAGCTGGTGAAAGAGGAAAATTAGTCGATACAAAAGAGGATTCGTACTGTTTTTGGCACTATTTTCGTTTAATAATCTGAAGGTTAACGAGAAAACGGACTTATAACTTCATGAAAAAGCTACTGATTTTGGGGACTATTCTAGCGACGCTTTCGCTGGGGTCATGTTCCCGCAAAGCAAACTGTCCAGCATATGGCAGTACGCAGAAGCCTACGTCGACGCAGGCACGAGTGTAGAAAACTGTTTATTCGTTATAGAAATACCTCAATCCATCGCGATGGATTGAGGTATTTCTATGTTTATCTCAGTAAAACTGGTATAAGTAGCCCTTAGGCATATTCCAGTACAAATCGGGAGGCTTCTAATAAGCTTGTGGCGCACCCATCACACTCTGCCGAAAGTTGAGGCTCATGAGCAATTCGGACCGTTCGAACGCCTACCCGTTTACCCGCCTGCATATCGCGCAAGGCATCGCCAATCATCCAGGAACTATCGGGGGCAATGTTGTATTTAGCCATCGCTTTTTCGAGCAATAATGATCCTGGCTTACGCGTAAGCGACTCTGTGTCATATTTGGGATGATGCGGGCAGTAGTAAATATCATCAATGAGCTTGCCGCACTGATCCTGTAAATAGTTATAACAAAGCATCACATCATCACGAGTATAAAGGCCCTTGGCGATACCTGCCTGATTCGTTATGACGATCAGCAAATAGCCCGCATCCTTCAACAACCGCAATGCTTCCGGCACGCCATCAGGAATGATGAAGTCCTCAACGCGATAGACGTAGTCCGTTCGATCTTCGTTTAATACACCGTCGCGATCCAAAAAGATGCACTTGTTCATTGATGACAGGGAATGATAGAAGGCAATAATACAATTATTTGACCAAATAATTGTATTATTGCCTTAAAATTATTGTTAATATTTCCTGAGTGGCAAAAAAGGGTTCATAATCAGGAAGTAAACAGGACAAAGTTCATCGTTACCTACGCTCCTAAATCCTTGAGTCGCTGTTCTAATGCCTGAATCTTAGATTCGGCATCAGCAAGTTTCTGACGCTCACGCTCAATAACTTCGGGCTTGGCATTAGCGACAAACTTCTCGTTCGATAGCTTTTTTAATACCGAATCGCGGAAGCCGATATTATACTCCAACTCTTTACGAGTAGCGGCAATTTCTTGCTCTACGTCGATCTCGCCCGCCAGATTGATGAAGAACTCATCGCTCTTCAGTAGAAACGAAACGCCCAGCATGGAATCACCCAGTGTAGATTCACCAGCAATATTCTCGCCAATGTAGCTGAACGATGAAACATTTGCCATTTTCTGAACCAGCGACTCTAATGCCTCGAAGCGTTTGGGCGTAGCTGTTTTGATTGCCAGGGGAAGTTCGGTTTTGGGCGAAATCTGCTTTGCATTCCGAATGTTCCGAACGTTAGAGATGATATCAAACAGCGTCTCAAAATCAGTCAGAATCTGTGTATCGACAATTCCTGCTTTCGGGAAAGGAGCAATACAAATACTATCGCCTTCTTTCCGGTCACGAATGTCCTGCCAGATTTCTTCGGTAATAAACGGCATGAAGGGGTGAGCTAATCCCATTAATCGTTCGAAGAAGTTGATCGTAGCCTCATACGTAACGCTATCTATAGGCTGTGGCGTGCCGGTAGCCGTGTCGAAAGCGGGTTTAATGAGTTCGAGGTACTGCGAACAGAAATCATCCCAGATAAGCTTATAAACAGCCTGCAAAGCGTCTGAAATGCGAAACTTGCTGAAGTCGTCTTCGATCTGGATCAGCGTTGTATTCAGTTTCGATTCAAACCAGTTGATAGCCAATTGATTTGTTGTGCCGTCAATCGATTCATTAACCGTCCAGCCTTTCACTAACCGGAATGCATTCCATATTTTGTTGCTGAAGTTTCGACCTTGCTCTACTAATTTTTCATCGAACATCAGGTCGTTACCTGCTGCCGAACTGAATAGCATACCTGTCCGAACACCATCGGCACCGTATTTTTCAATCAAGTCGAGGGGATCAGGTGAGTTACCTAACGATTTCGACATCTTGCGACCCAACTTATCGCGGACAATGCCGGTCAGATACACATTTTTGAACGGAGCTTCACCCCGGTACTCGTAGCCAGCGATAATCATCCGGGCAACCCAGAAAAACAGAATTTCGGGCGCTGTAACCAGATCGTTCGTTGGATAGTAGTAATTAATATCGGCGTTATTTGGGTCTTTCAGACCATCGAATACCGATATAGGCCAAAGCCAGGAGGAGAACCAGGTATCCAGTACGTCTTCATCCTGGGTCAAATCGGCCTCGGTCATGGCAAAGAGCAGCTTTTCATGCTGTACTTTTTCCAGGGCTTCATGCTTGTTTTTTGCTACGATGACCGTTCCATCCTGCATGTAAAACGCCGGAATGCGCTGACCCCACCACAATTGCCGGCTGATACACCAATCATGAACGTTTTCCATCCAGGACCGGTACATGTTCTTGAATTTGGGGGAACAAGTTGAATCGTATCGTCCATCACGTTCTTAAGCGCGGGCTTCGAGAGTTCATCCATTTTCAGGAACCACTGTAACGATAGCTTTGGCTCGATAACAGCACCCGTTCGCTCCGACGTACCAACGTTTGACTTGTAATCTTCGGTTTTTACCAGATTGCCCGACTCTTCCAGTAATTTGATAATGGCTTTCCTAGCCGCAAATCGATCCATTCCGACCAGAATCTGTGCTTTCTCGTTTAGTGTACCATCGTCGTTTAGCGTGTCCAGAACGGGCAGATTGTGCTTGATACCCAGCGCGTAGTCATTCGGATCGTGAGCAGGGGTAACTTTCAGTCCACCTGTTCCGAAATCCATCGTCACGTACTCGTCTGTGATGATGGGGATTTCGCGGTTGATGAGCGGAATTACCGCTTTTTTACCATGCAGGTGTTTATACCGCTCGTCGTTCGGATTTACGGCAATAGCCGCATCGGCCATAATCGTTTCCGGCCGAACGGTAGCAATGGTAATATAGCTAGGAGCGGGGGGCATGGAGCCGGGTACTTGCTCATTCCCTGTTCCCTGCTCCTTGCTCCCTGCTATTTCATACCGGATATAAACCAGCTTTTGCTGAATTTCTTTTGTGATAACCTCTTCGTCAGAAACGGCTGTGCGGCCTTGTGGGTCCCAGTTGACCATGCGAACGCCCCGATAAATCTGGCCTTTGTTGTAGAGGTCAACAAATACATCGATAACCGAGTCGTAAAGAGCGGGTTCCATTGTGAAGCGGGTACGATCCCAATCGCAGGACGCACCGAGTTTGCGGAGCTGTTGGAGAATGATACCTCCGTATTTATTCGTCCACTCCCAGGCGTATTCCAGGAATTCATCACGGGTCAGATCGGTTTTGCTAATGCCTCTTTCTTTCAGCATTGCCACCACTTTCGCTTCGGTAGCGATACTGGCGTGGTCGGTACCCGGTACCCAACAGGCGTTTTTGCCTTCCATTCGGGCTTTACGAACCAGCACATCCTGAATGGTATTGTTGAGCATATGGCCCATGTGCAGCACTCCTGTCACGTTTGGGGGCGGAATAACGACGGTATAAGGCTCTTTTTCGTTGTCGGGGACTGATTTAAAGAATTGGTTATCAAGCCAATACTGATACCATTTTTCTTCAATCTCCTGGGGGGCATATGTCTTTGAAATCATAATAATCTGTCTGAAAATTTACCCCTAAATCCCCTAAAGGAGACTTTGTTTAAGAGTGATCTAAGTCCCCTTTAGGGGATTTAGGGGTAAGAGAAACTAGTAAGTTTGCTGGTAATTAGATAAAAACCGACTGAGGGAGTTATGGATAAAAAGCAAAATTAACTAAATTGGGTAGGGCGAAAAAACGAAAGCGGGTCTTTACCAGTTTTATCCATATACTTCCCCCAACACAGGTATGGAATTCGGAAAAATACAGAACCCCGATGCCGTAAATTTTACCCTGCCACCGGGTTCGGCGTTCAACGCGCGAATCTGGGCCGCTGTTGAGTCGAGCCATCGACCCGTGGTCTTTATTGGTGGGCCTATTTGGGCGAATAAAGACTATGTTGGCAAAGTATATCCGTCGAACGCAAAAGAGCGCGACTTCCTGCATTATTATACCCGGCAGTTTAACACAATCGAGTTAAATCTGACTCATTATCAAATTCCGACACCAGGAATGATCGAGCGGTGGAAAGTCGAAGCATCCCCTGGGTTTACATACTGTCCGAAATTTCCACAGATCATCAGCCACGAGCGACAATTACTGGCTACAGAAGGACTGACAGAAGAGTTCATCAATGCCGTGTTGAACCTGGAAGAGTATCTGGGTATGACATTTCTTCAGTTGCCGCCAACGTTCGGGCCAGACAAGTGGCCTATTTTGGAAGCCTATCTCAAAAGTTTGCCCGATGAACTGGACGTAGCCGTTGAGTTTCGGCATCCAGACTGGTTCTGCAAAGCGGCAATTTGGCAGCAGACACTCGAACGTCTTTATCAATTGCATAGGCATGTCGTTATCACAGACGTAGCCGGCCGGCGCGATGTTCTGCATATGGGATTAAGTAGCCCTGTATTGACGCTCCGGTTCATTGCCAACGAAGGCCACCCAACCGATTATACCCGTACCGATGCCTGGATTCAGCGATTGAAAGTATGGTTTGAGAAGGGTCTGCAAACGGCTTACCTGTTTATTCATGGCGGTGGTGATAACGATACGGCACCAGAGTTGATTCTTTACTGGACTCGGCAATTAAACAAGCATTGCGGTCTAAACCTTCGCGAGCCAGTACTACAGCCCAAAGTTGTTCAGGGGAGTTTGTTTTGATTTACAACCTCAAGCCTTTACCTTTGCCTCATGATTTTAGCAACCACAAACCATCGGCATCACCATTCTGAGCGGTAGCGCAGCAGAACAAGATGCTCGTGTTTGTGAATTCGGAGAGATAATCCTGATTACCACAATATACAAAGCCCGGTTCTGCTAAGGAGCCGGGTTTTTGCTTTATGAAAACTGTCATAATTAAATACAACGCGGGTAACGTTCAGTCGGTGATGTATGCACTGGAACGCTTGGGAGCCAGTTACCTGCTTACCGATGATGAAGCCGAAATTCGTTCGGCGGATAAGGTCATTTTTCCTGGTGTGGGTGAGGCCAGTACCGCAATGGCTTATCTGCGGGAGCGGGGAATGGATAAGTTGATTCCGTCGCTAAAACAGCCCGTATTGGGTACGTGTGTGGGCATGCAGCTTATGTGCCGCTACTCGGAAGAGAACAACACCACCTGCATGGGTATTTTCGACATTGACGTTCGGCGATTTCCGGCTCAGTCAGAATTTAAAGTGCCGCACACGGGCTGGAATAATATTCATAGCCTGCGAGGGCCCTTGACGGAGGGTTTGCCCGAAAGCGCCTACATGTACTTTGTGCATAGTTATGCCGCAGACGTTTGCCCAGAAACCACTGCTGTGTGTGATTACATTCGCCCGTTTAGTGCCATGCTACAACGCGATAATTTTTATGCCGCTCAGTTCCATGCTGAAATCAGTGGGAACGTTGGCCAGCGGATACTGGAGAATTTTTTGAATCTGTAACGCGGGTGGAAACCCGCTTTCGATAGACTATAACAGGCGGGTTTCCACCCGCGTTACTCATGTATATCATACCCGCTATTGACATTATTGAAGGCAAGGCCGTCCGACTCACGCAGGGCGATTACCAGCAGAAGAAAGAATATAATGCCCGACCGCTGGAAGTGGCGAAACAATTTGAAGATGCCGGTCTAACGCGCCTTCATCTGGTTGACCTTGATGGCGCGAAAGAGAAGCGTGTTATCAACTGGAAAGTACTGGAACTGATTGCCTCTCAAACTACCCTACAGGTTGATTTTGGGGTGGTGTCCAGTCGGATGATGACTTACGGATGGTATTCGAATGCGGTGCTAAACAAGTTACAGGCGGGAGTATTGCCGTAAAGAACCCCGATGTACTGGAGCGGTGGCTTTCACAGTACGGGCCGGATAAAATTATTCTTGGTGCTGACGCCAAAAATGAGAAAATCGCGGTGAGTGGTTGGGAAGAAGGTACGGAAGTCTGGATTTATGACTTTCTGGAAAAGTGGACAGAGAAAGGCATAAAGTACGTGATCAGCACCGACGTAGCCAAAGATGGTCTATTGCAGGGGCCCTCATTTGACTTATATCGCAATATGCTGGATCAATTTCCTGACCTGAACATCATTGCCAGTGGGGGCGTCAGCAATATGTCTGACATTGAAATGCTAGCTGATATGGACGTTTTCGGTGTTATCGTTGGAAAGGCGATTTATGAGGGACGTGTGACGTTGAAGGAGTTGCAACAATTTAATGGATAATGAATCAGGAATACACCATCAGCACAGATAAAACTAAACTCAACCTGGAGGTTATTCACCGTTTTCTGAGCGAAGAAGCCTATTGGTGCCTGAATATCCCGCTCGACATTGTCCAACGTTCGATTGAGAATTCACTTTGTTTTGGGGTTTATCAGGGCAGTGAGCAGGTGGGTTTTGCACGGATGATAACTGATTGTGCTACGTTCGGTTATCTGGCCGATGTGTTCATTTTGCCCGAGCATCGGGGCCAGGGTTTGTCGAAAAAGCTCGTGGCGTTCATTATGGGCTATCCTCAGTTGCAGGGTCTGCGTCGCATGATGCTGGTTACACGGGATGCGCATGGTTTGTACGAGCAGTTTGGCTTCCAAACGATTGATATGCCTGAAAATACAATGTCTATTAAAGCCTTTACTGCTTACTAATGCTTACGAAACGGATCATTCCCTGCCTCGATATAAAAGACGGTCGCACCGTAAAAGGTACCAATTTTGTTAACCTGCGTGACGCTGGCGATCCCGTTGCCCTTGCCGCCGTTTATGCTGAACAGGGTGCCGATGAACTGGTTTTCCTGGATATTACCGCTACCGTCGATGAGCGAAAAACCCTGATCGAACTCGTGCGAAATGTAGCTCACACCATTAATATTCCGTTTACCGTTGGGGGGGAATCTCATCCATAGCCGATGTTTCCGCTTTACTCAACGCCGGGGCTGACAAGATTTCGATTAATTCCTCTGCCGTGCGAAATCCAGATCTGGTAAATGAACTGGCTTTAGAGTTTGGAAGCCAGTGCATCGTGGTAGCAATTGATACGCGGTGGATTAGTGTGGAGAATGACACGATGCAATCCCTGCTCCCTGCCCCGCGCACTCTGCCCTACGCTCACATCGTTCACACACACGGCGGACGTAGACCAACAGAACTTCGCACCATTGCCTGGGCAAAGGAAGTAGAAAATCGGGGTGCGGGAGAAATTCTGTTAACCTCAATGGATACCGATGGCACTAAAGCTGGATTTGCCATTGAGTTAACGGCACAGATTTCAGGGGCTGCCAATATACCGGTAATTGCTTCGGGTGGAGCCGGTACGATGGACCATTTCGTGGATGTCTTCACAACTGGAAAAGCGGATGCTGGATTGGCCGCCAGTATCTTCCACTTCAAAGAAATCGAAATTCAAGCCCTGAAGGGTTATTTGCGTGGGAAGGGAATTGAAATGAGAATAACGGATTGATCGTCTCGAACAGCTGGAAGCTGTTTGTTAATACATAAAGCAAACAGCTGGAAGCTGTTCGAGACAGTTAAAACTTAAAGCCTAACTCCAGCGAGACAACCCGATTTTTAGAAACCAATTCATTTCCACGTGCTACGTTTATTAAGCCACGCTGGTAGCTCATGCCAAGGTTAAAGGCATTGTTCTGATTGATCTTATACTGTATACCTGTTCCAAGAAGCAATTCAACATCACCAAAACCGTACTGCCGACGACTTCCCCGCTCTCAGCCGTATAGAGTCCATTCCGGGGTTCATCTAAGGCTCTTTCGGCCAATTTTATGCTGAACAACCCACCCGTTTGAATATACAGGCGAACATTGGGGGCGATGTTATTGGCGAACAGTTTTACCGTTGCTGGAATCTGTAAATACTGCAAATTATAAATAGACTCTTTCTCGGGCGCACCAGGATTCCACTGGCTTGATCCAAACGTGCCAGGCATTTGAAATCCTGACCGCTTAATGGTGTACCAAAGTCCTGTACTAAACGCGTAGCGATTTTTAAAGAAAAAATAATCTAACGATGGGCCAACACTCATTCGAACGCCTGCGCCGTTCGTACGAAAACCAGCATACGTTCCCGTTCCTTCGGCGGTGTTAAGGTCAAGCGAAGGGGCAAACCGAATACTCATTTCGATGAGATGCGTTGGCCAGGCATAATCCGGGCCTGATCCATACCCATTATTTTCAGATGAGTCATCAGTTGTTTGACTTTGCTTACGCCGACGCTTTTTGCGATCATCGTCATAGTCTCGGCGGTTCTTGTCCTGACCATCGTAATTATCACCCAAAATTTTACGGAATCGCTTTTCGGTAACGCTGGATTCTTTCGTACGCATCTGGTATAAAGCGGGCGATGTAGATTGAGCCCAACCATAGCTAATTGTCAGGATGACCAAAATCAAACCTAACCCTGCAACTTTTTTCATAATTTTGCACGTTTTCTATATTGAAAACTCGTGATTTTCATGCGAATACTGACAGCCCTTGCGGGGCTTTTTTGCTTACTTTTATTGGCTTCGTGTACTAAAAACGAAGATGTTACGCTTATCCGGCTCGACCAGGAACTCTTCTCCGGGAAATCACCTGACAAGATTAAGTCATTGCTGAACCGGAATCCGGCTGTCGCTCAATTGTACTTTAACGCGAATGGAGCCGGAAATGATACAGCGCTCGTTCACGAATTGACCAACCGGGTCAATAACCCAGCTCTCAATGAACTCAATGCTCAGATCCAGGGTGAATTTGGCGACATGGCTGATTTGCGTAGTCAATTGGCTCAGGCGTTTACAAACATAAAAAAAGACTTTCCAGATTTCCATTCGCCCAAAATCGTTACCGTTGTGACTGGCTTTCTTGGGCCAGATTTGGTTGTTACGGATAGTCTGATCGTTATCGGCCTCGACTACTTTGCTGGTCCGAAAGCAAAATATCGTCCACCTGCGCAAGAGTTTCCACAATATATTCTGCGTCGCTATGCGAAAGAATACATTGTTCCGGCTATCATCTTCGCGATCTCAGATAAGTACAATGCCACAAACCGGGCCGACCAAACGATGCTGGCCGATATGGTATACTATGGCAAAGGATACATATTCACAAAAACGATGCTACCCGATATCGGCGGTGAACCCGTTGCTGACAGCCTTGTTATTGGTTACTCAGACAAACAATTAACGCAAACGTTTAATGCCCAGGATGTTGTTTGGGGCATTTTATTGATAATCAGTTATTATATCAAACAAACCCGGCGATAAAACAGCGATATTTGAACGAACGACCCTTCACTGCCGAAATCGGCCAGGCATGTCCGGGTGCGATTGGGCGTTGGGTGGGCTGGCGTATTGTGGGTCGGTATCACGATGAGCATAGTGGCGTAGGCATCGCTGACTTGATGCGCAATGCGGATGCTCGGCAAATTTTTGAACAATCAGGGTATAAAGGACAAAAAGACTAGTGAATTGGTGATAGTGGTAAACTACGTATAGTTAGTCATTTTGTGAAACCTACTGCACGTAATACTCTACTACACCATTCTACCAAAAACAATGGCAAAACGGGGACGAGGGTTTGGCGAAGAAGCCAGCGAGGAAGATAAAAAGAAATTTAGCAAAGAAGGCTTTAAAAAAGCCCTAAGCATATTCCAGTTTGTGAAACCCTATCGGTTTCAATACATTATCGGGTTTGTATTCCTGATCTTATCGACGGGCACAACAATGAGCTTCGGGCTGCTTATTGGTCAGATTACGAGCGTTATACAAGGAAAATCGGCCTTTACGCTAAATCAGGTTACGCTTTTTTTTGTGGGTGTACTGATAGCCCAGGCCGTTTTCTCGTTCTTCCGAATTTATTTCTTTTCGCAGGTAAGTGAGCGGGCTATGGCCGATGTGCGTCAGGCAACTTATAGTAAAATAATCACTCTACCCATTCGATTTTTTGAACAACGACGCGTAGGCGAGTTAACCAGTCGTATTTCGGCTGATATTTCGCAGCTACAGGATGTTTTGACGCTAACCGTGGCTGAATTGTTCCGGCAGGTGGGTACGCTTACGATCGGTACTGCCATTATTTTATATGTTTCCTGGAAACTGACGTTGTTCATGCTGGCCACTTTCCCGGTTATCATCGTAGCGGCAATGGTCTTTGGTCGGTTTATCCGCAAACTGTCGAAACAGGCACAAGACTTATTAGCTCAGGCTAATGTCATCGTTGAAGAAACGCTTCAGTCGGTAAATGTGGTAAAAGCATTTACCAACGAACGACTCGAAATTAATCGGTATGGGACCGCATTGCAGCGTGTGGTTGGTACGGCACTACGGGCAGCACGATTCCGGGGCATATTCGTTTCCTTCGTGATTTTTGCTCTCTTTGGTGGCATCATTGGGGTAGTGTGGTTTGGTGGCTCGCTCGTTTTATCGGGTGAAATGCCGTTTGCTGACCTGCTGACATTTATTGTTTACACAACGTTCATCGGTGGTTCTGTAGCGGGTATGGGTGATTTATATGCCCAATTGCAGCGGACGATTGGTTCCTCGGAGCGAGTTCTGGAAATTCTGGAAGAGCCATCAGAGGTAGATGCAAATGAGGAAACGCCCTTGTTTGTGCCAGTTCATGGCCATGTACAGTTCGAAGATGTTCGGTTCTCTTATCCATCTCGCCCTGAAATACCGGTTCTGAAAGGCATTTCCTTCGACGTAGCTGCTGGGCGGAAAATTGCCCTGGTTGGTCAGAGCGGAGCCGGGAAATCGACCATCGTTCAGTTGCTCATGCGGTATTACCAAATTGGCAGCGGTCAGGTTACTGTTGATGGACGCGATTTAGCAGGTTTCAATGTAACAGAGTTACGCAAAAATATTGCCGTGGTACCTCAAGAAGTGATGCTGTTTGGAGGTACGATTCAGGAAAATATTCAATATGGTAAACCCGGAGCTACAGAGGCTGAGATACGCGAGGCAGCTCGTAAGGCGAATGCCCTTCAATTTATCGACTCATTTCCCGAAGGATTACAAACGATTGTTGGTGAACGGGGCGTTAAATTGTCTGGGGGGCAGCGGCAACGTATTGCGATTGCCCGCGCTATTTTGAAAGACCCGGCCATTCTGATTCTGGATGAAGCTACGAGTTCGCTCGATGCAGAATCGGAACGGTTGGTACAGGAAGCGTTAGATGTGCTGATGCAAAATCGTACAACGATCATTATTGCCCACCGGTTAGCAACGATTCGGAAAGTAGACCGAATTTATGTGATGCGCGAAGGTCAAATTGCTGAGTCGGGTACGCACGAGGAACTGGCCACTCAGGAAGACGGCATCTACGCGAATCTGGTTAAATTGCAGTTTGAGATAACAGAATAATGTATAATTGATAATGCACAATGTATAATGAGGAGCACAGCAACTGGTTTTAACTCGCATTATTAATTCTTCATTTTACATTATTCATTCATAAACCATGACACTGGCCGAAAAAACCCTGAAAGACTTCAACCTCCGCCATACGAATGGCCGTGAGGAGGTGCTTGATTTGTTTCTGAACGCTGGTCATGCGCTGGCGCACAACGATGTAGAAAATGGCCTTGGTCCTGACCACGACCGCGTTACGATTTATCGGACACTTCGCACGTTTTTAGATAAAGGACTCTTACACAAAGTCTTGGATGATGAAGGGGGAACTAAATATGCCCTTTGTCGTGAGCGATGCGCTGACGGTCATCATCACCACGACCACGTTCATTTTAAATGTGAAGCCTGTGGCCAGACTACTTGTCTGGACCAGGTTAGCATCCCATCTGTTGCGCTTCCTGAAGGGTACAACCGAAAAGAAATGAACCTATTGATTCAGGGTGTTTGCCTGGATTGTAACAAGTAACGCGGGTGAAAAACCCCGATTGTATTGAAAATCGCGGGTTTCCCCCGCGTTATCCTGATGTCTTCCGAAACCATTTTCCTCGACCGTCAACAACAATTTATTCAGGCCGAACAAGCTGCTCAACGTCAGCATAATCAACTGGCCTTTTGGCGGCTTGTCTGGTTTATTGGCAGTATTGCGGCTGTCTGGCTTCTTATCCGGCTCGACTATCAGTTAGGAGCTGCAATCACTTTGCTTGTCGGTGTGATTGGTTTTTTAGTACTATTGAAAAAGCACCAGACTGTTCGGCGTAAACGAGATGTGAGTCATCAGTTGGCCTTTATTAATCAAGACGAATCCGCTCGACTCAAAAGGCAGTACCTACGGCCTGAGACAGGCGACCAATTTGCTAGTCCAACGCACCACTATTCTGGTGATTTAGATGTATTTGGGAAGCACTCGCTTTTTCGGCTCCTCAACCGTACTCATACCTATGAAGGTCAGAACCGACTGGCCACCTGGCTTAAAACACCTTCTAATCCAGACGGTATTCGGTTACGTCAGCAAGCCACTACCGAACTGAAACCTCAACTTGACTGGAGGCAAGAGTTTGAGGCAATGGCCAATATAGAGGAAACCGTGGGTCGCTCACCCGATGCATTGGTCAAATGGGCAACGGCTGAGGGTTTGCCTTTACCAGGTTATTTAAACATTCTGCGGTTTTTATTTCCAGCCATTACGTTGAGTCTCTTTATCGCCTGGTTATTAGGTTATGTACCAGGTTCAGGCGTGTTGCTGGGATTAGCTGTTCATGGCCTGATACTTAGTCAGACGGCAGCAAAGGCTAAAGAGGTAAGCGAACAGACATTCGAGATTTCAACTGCTTTGCGGGCCTTTCAGGCCCTTTTTAAACAGGCTGAGGGTGTAAAAGGAGAAACCGTTCGACTACGGGCCATTCGGCAGGCATTGACGTCTAAAGATCGTTCAGCTTCGGAAGCAATTGGCCAACTTGGACGGCTAACTGAGGGCTTGAATTATCGACGAAATCCGTATTTTTTCCTTCTTTTCGGCATTGCCACCTTATGGGATATTCATTATCTGTTTAGACTAGAGCGCTGGCGACAGCAACACGGTCCTGATCTAAGCCGTTGGTTTAAAGCCCTTGGCGAACTCGAAGCACTCAATAGTTTAGCGGGATTTGCCTATGCACACCCAACCTATACAACCCCTGACATCGTTGACGATGAATTAGTGCTGGACTTTACGCTGGCATCGCATCCGTTGCTCCCACCCGATCGTAGCATTGCTAATTCACTAACGTTGACTGGAGCAGGGCAAACAGTGCTCATTACAGGATCAAATATGTCGGGGAAAAGCACTTTCTTACGTACTGTTGGGGCAAATATCGTACTGGCTTTAGCGGGAGCGGTCGTTAGTGCCGAACGGTTCTGGTGTTCGCCAGTACGCGTCTTTACGAGTATGCGAACGAATGATTCACTCGAAGAAAGTACGTCGTCGTTCTACGCGGAGTTGAAACGCTTACAAACTCTAATTGGCTTGACAAAGCAAATAGTATCTGCCGATCAGACTAGTTTGCCGCAGGAACGCCTGCCCCAGGATCGCCTGCCGGTTCTCTATTTTTTGGATGAAATTCTGAAAGGGACAAATTCGGCCGACCGCCATCGAGGAGCGGAAGCACTTATTCGGCAGTTACACCAGACAACAGCCTCGGGGTTCGTATCAACCCACGATCTCGAGTTAGGCCAACTTACAGATGCTGATAGCTTTGTGCGCAACTTCCACTTTCAGTCTGATCTGCATAATGGTGAATTGGTATTTGATTACAAACTCCGCGATGGTATCTGTGAGAGTTTCAATGCGAGCCAATTGATGAAAGCCATTGGCATTGAGATGGATGCCGTTCGGAAGTAAAGCGACTCCCAATATATCTTTTGTTTCAGTTGGACTACTCAGACACTTTGCTGACTGAAAATTACTATCTGAAGTTCCCTTCAAGAGCATCTACAAAATCTAAAACAACCCCTTTCAACACTTGTTAGATAGTACGAAAGCAGTATATTTGCCGCTATGAAAAATAGTATGCTTGCATACTGTTATCATAAAAGGTTATGTACTTTTCAATCTGGGCAAATGGATTTATTGACTATATAAGCAATAAAAAAAGCCTTCCCAGTGGGAAGGCTTAACGTTAGGGTGGTGGTGATGGACGGAATCGAACCGCCGACACAAGGATTTTCAGTCCTTTGCTCTACCAACTGAGCTACATCACCCTGAAACGTGGGTGCAAAAGTATGTATAATGCGCCTTTTTGCAATACATTGATCGAAATATTTTTCAATAAAGGGGTGATGCCTGAATCAAATAGTTGATTATCAGGCAAAATTAGATCAAAAAGAATGGAAATAATTCAGCAAATTTTATTTCTAGTAGCTCTGGCTGCTACGGTTTGGTACATAACTAAACGCGTTCGGCTTATTACGCGTGCCATTAGGCTTGGTCGTGCCGAAAATCGTTTCGATCACCCTGACGAACGACTGAAAACAATGTTATTAGTCGCTTTTGGACAAAAAAAGATGTTTACCAATTTACTGGTAGGCATTATGCACTTTGTCATTTATGCTGGTTTCCTGATTGTTAACATCGAAGTACTAGAAATTATCCTGGATGGTGTTTTGGGAACGCATCGGCTCTTTGCCCCATACATTACTCCCATATACCTCATTTTAATCGACGTCTTTGAGCTATTGGCATTTGGTGTGCTGGCAGTTTGTGTCATTTTTCTATGCCGTCGGTTTATCGCGAAAGTGCCCCGGTTTCAGGAGGAACGACATCGTGAAATGACTCGCTGGCCACGTACAGATGCTGCCATCATCCTAACCGCTGAGATTATTCTTATGATCGCTTTCCTGACCTGGAATGCATCTGATAGTGTTCTTCGTGACCGTGGTGTTGGACACTATGCAGAATTGCAGGGTATTGTGCCGGATTTTCTAATCAGCCAATTTTTTAAGCCTCTTTTTTCGGGTTTCAGTGATACAGGTTTAGTAGCCTATGAGCGTACGGCCTGGTGGTTGCATATTTTGGGTATTCTGTCTTTTGCTGTTTACGTGACCTATTCGAAACACCTGCACATTGCACTTGGCTTTCCGAACGTCTATTTCTCCGATCTCCAGCCAAAAGGTGAGATGCAGAATATGCCTGAGATCACAAAAGAGGTTCAACTCGCCCTTGGCTTGCCTGTTACGACCGATGCAGACGGATCACAGACAAACGATAACGGTGAACAGCCGGCGGAAGTTGGCCGTTTTGGCGCTAAGGACGTGCAGGATTTGAAATGGATCAATCTCATGAATGCCTATAGCTGCACTGAGTGTGGGCGTTGTACGTCAGCCTGTCCTGCCAATATTACAGGCAAGAAGCTGTCGCCCCGAAAGATCATGATGGACACCCGTGATCGACTCGAAGAAATTCAGCAAGGCTGGAAAACAAATGGGTATGATTACAAGGATGATAAATCATTGTTGAACGACTATATAACCGCCGAGGAACTTAACGCCTGCACGACCTGTCAGGCCTGCGTGAATGCCTGCCCGATCAATATAAATCCATTGGATATTATTCTCCAGTTACGTCGGTATCGGGTCATGGAAGAATCGCAGGCGCCCGCTTCCTGGAATGCTATGTTTAGCAATATTGAGAACAATATGGCTCCCTGGAAATTCTCGCCTAGCGACCGCTTTAACTGGGCTGATCAAGTAAATGAAAAATAGTATTCAGCTTACAGTTCCGTAAACCGAATACTGAAAACATACTAATAATGTCTACAACTGAAAAAACATATAAAGTACCAACGATGGCTGATATGGCCGCGTCAGGCGAAGAGCCAGAAATTCTGTTTTGGGTTGGCTGTGCGGGTTCATTCGATGATCGTTACAAACGGGTAACCATTGCCTTCGTCCGTATCCTGAATCACGTTGGGATTAAGTTTGCTGTGTTGGGTCCAGAAGAAGCCTGTACGGGTGATCCGGCACGTCGGGCAGGAAACGAGTTCCTGTTTCAGATGCAGGCGATGTCGAATATTCAGGTGCTGAATGGCTATAATGTTAAGAAAATAGTGACAGCCTGTCCGCATTGTTTTAACACACTTAAAAACGAATATCCTGAATTGGGCGGCAACTATGAGGTGATTCACCACTCTCAGTTTTTACAGGGACTTATTAATGAAGGGCGCGTTCGCGTAAAGGATGGACAATCGTTTAAAGGTCGGCGGATAACCTTCCATGACTCATGCTATCTCGGGCGAGCCAATAAAGTGTACGAAGCTCCACGTGACGTTTTGGCGGCATTGGACGCCGATTTAGTCGAAATGAAGCGCGTACGGGCCAACGGCTTATGCTGTGGAGCGGGTGGTGGACAATATTTCAAAGAACCGGAGCCAGGTAAGAAAGACGTGAACGTGGAGCGCGTTGAGGAGGCTCTCAGCACCGGTGCCGATACAATTGCAGTAGCTTGCCCCTTCTGTATGACCATGATGTCAGATGGCGTCAAGAATAAGAACCGCGAAGATTCTGTGCGTGTGTTCGACATCTCGGAACTCATCGCTCAAGGGCAAGGGTTGTAACTTTAATGAACAATGTAGAATGAATAATGGAGGAATCTGTTACTTCATTTATTCTACATTATTCATTGTCCATTCTACATTGTTCATTGACTATGTACATAGATTTTGATAAACTGCCCGATACAGCCCGCGTATGGGTTTATCAGGCCAACCATTCGCTGACGTATGGTGATGTAAAAACGATTGAGGAGATCCTGAAACCAGCCTTGCATCAATGGGCAGCACATGGTCAGCCATTGCTGGCATCGGCAAAAGTGGTTGAAAACCGCTTTATTGTGGTTGGCGTGGATGAAGGGTATAGCTTGCCCAGCGGTTGCTCTATTGACTCATCCATGCGGACTATACAGGAGATTGGTCGGCAGCTTTCGGTAGATTTTTTTGATCGTTCGGCAGCTGTGCAGCTCACTGATGGAACTGTGCGGACCTTTACATTGCCAATGATCAAAACGGCAGTTACTGAGGAGTTAATAAAACCCGATACCCTGGTATTTAATACGTTGGTGCAGACAAAAGCGGAGTTTTTGGCAGCATGGCGTATTCCGGCAGTTGATTCTTGGCTAAAACGATATTTTAAATCGATTAAGGCCTAAACAAGCATAAATTATTGGATAAGCGGTT
This sequence comes from Spirosoma telluris, assembly GCA_003259005.1. Taxonomy (GTDB): domain Bacteria; phylum Bacteroidota; class Bacteroidia; order Cytophagales; family Spirosomataceae; genus Spirosoma; species Spirosoma telluris. The sequence continues at coordinate 5,356,749 of QLII01000001.1, read as the reverse complement.
CAGATGCTACTAATTTGGTAGTATTTGAACCGCTTTAACGTTGTCAAGTATAGGAACGTTCACTGCCAAATCGTCATAGTTAACTAACTTTGAACATTCTTTGTGAACAAAGGATTAATTTTTGTAGTGATATCAGAGTAACTCAGCGAATCTGATCGGCTAATTATTGAATTCGTTGAGGATTGCCAATAGTAAACGGCAATTAACTCTTACTTTTATGGCGACTATTCCCGAAGTTATGTCAGATACGCCAACTCGCGACGACGACCAATTGTTACCCGACAGCGACCCGACCGAACAACCATCGGCAGATACTCCCGCTCGTGGTTATTCCGACGCGCAGAAGTACCAGATTTTTAATAAGGAGTTTATGCCCCACATTGACTCCATGTACAACTTTGCTTTTCGGTTAACAACCGACGAGGACGATGCAAACGATCTCGTGCAGGATACCTACCTAAAAGCATTTCGGTTCATTTCGTCTTTTGAACAAGGAACTAACGCCAAAGCATGGCTGTTTCGGATTCTGAAGAACAGCTTCATTAACGATTATCGGAAAAAAAGCAAAGAACCTGCTAAAGTAGATTATCAGGACGTTGAAACGACCTATAACTCTGAAGACGCAGAATCTGAGCATACGGTCGACCTTCGGGCCGAATCGGTTTCTGACTTAATTGGCGATGAAGTGGCAACGGCCTTAAACTCGTTGCCCGTGGATTTCCGGACAGTTATTATCCTCTGCGACATCGAAGGATTTACGTATGAGGAAATGGCCAAGATTCTGGACATCCCAATAGGAACCGTTCGGTCTCGATTGCACCGCGCTCGGAACCTATTGAAAGAAAAATTGCGTGATTACGCGTCTTCGATGGGCTATAAAGAAGAAAATGAAGAATAAACCGAACTTTTTATAAGCCTGAATTGGTTCTGCTGATAACTTAATGGTATTATTATTCTTGGAATAAATAAAACTTTTCCAATGCAAACCTCGTTGCCGCCCTCAGCTTCATCCAGTGGTAAGCCAGAGATGAAAGAACATTGCAATCACAGCGCCGACTGTCTGAAGATGATTCAGTTGATTCTGGATGGAGAAGCCACTGATCAACAACTTGTCAGAGTGAAAGCGAATCTCGAATCATGCAGACCCTGCATCGAGATGTACCAGCTTGAAAAGGAAGTGAAGGAGTTATTGACTAAGCGCATGGAAAAACGATGCTGCCCTGAGCAGTTAGTTGCAACGATAAAATCCAGAATTCTGAGTTTCAGCTAATAGTAACCGATGTAATTGGGGTAATTAAGGAAGTCCTTATCTGACAACCTTAATTACCCCAATTATTTTATAGTTTAATCAACTCATTACCCACTGTGGACGGTAAGCTTATCATATTTTCAGCCCCTTCTGGTTCGGGCAAAACGACAATTGTCAAGCATCTGCTGGCCGAGAACAACAATCTCGGCTTTTCTATTTCGGCCTGTACCCGTGACCGACGGGGTCGCGCTGAAGAAAATGGCAAAGACTACTACTTTCTGACACCCGAAGAGTTTAAACATAAAATTGATGACAATGAGTTTGTCGAATGGGAAGAAGTGTATACGGGTGCCTTCTACGGCACGTTGAAATCTGAAATCGAACGAGTTTGGTCTACTGGCAAGCACGTTCTGTTTGATGTAGATGTGCAGGGCGGTTTGAAGTTAAAAAACTTTTATGGCGATAAAGCACTAGCCGTTTTTGTAAAAGTACCAGACGAAGAAACACTTCGGCAGCGACTGATTGGGAGGGGTTCTGAAACGGAAGAAAGTTTGTCCAGACGCTTATTTAAAGTGCATTTTGAAATGAGCTTTCAGGATCGTTTTGATGTCATCTTAATGAATGATGATCTGGAAACATCGCTTCAAAAAGCGCAGAAATTGGTTGACGACTTCATAAATGAAAACAAAGTACCCGCGAAAGCAACAGTGATATAAGTCGACAGTCGTCAGTCAATAATGATTACTTTAAGCGTAGTAACGCCTATTGACTGACGGCTAACGACTGTCGACAAATTATGAAAATCGGCTTATTCTTCGGCTCGTTTAACCCCATTCATATTGGGCATCTGATCATTGCCAATACGATGGCTACAACGACTGATCTCGAACAGGTTTGGTTTGTGGTATCGCCCCAGAATCCCTTCAAGAAGACCAAAAGCCTATTGCACGAGTTCGACCGGTTCGATATGGTGGAGCGGGCCATCGCCGATAATAGCCGCCTTAAAGCAACGAACATTGAGTTCTCAATGCCTAAACCCAGTTATACGATTGACACCCTGACGCGCCTAAGCGAAAAATACCCTCAGCATACCTTTCGTCTGATTATGGGCGAGGACAATCTGGAGCAGTTTGCCAATTGGAAGAATTATGATAAGATCCTGGAATACTACGGTTTATACGTTTACCAGCGACCCCGTTCGTTAGAAAGCCCATTTAAAACACACGAAAATGTTCGTGTCGTAGAAGCCCCCTTACTGGATATTTCGGCAACCTTTATCCGCGACTGTATTCGCGCGAACCGCTCCATACGCTACATGGTGCCGGAAGTCGTGGAGGAAATGATCGAACGAAAAAAGTTTTACGTGTAACTGTGTGGTACCAGTGAGTACAATCAAGGCAATCCATTCTGAAACGTAACTTCGGTTGCCAGACCAATGGCGCTCATGCGGATGGCAACCGATCGACTATTAGACTTAAGGCCAGGCTGGTCGCAGTGAGAGCCTTTTTCAAGAAAATAGATGTAGAACTTCTGATTACGGTCGGCAATTTGGTTGATGTCCGGTCGGCCAAGGAGTTCACCAATTGTATTGGTAGTCTTGCCTTTCAGGTTTTGTATTTCAGCTCTGAAATCGGGTACAAGCGTAGCGCGCACACCATTGCAACCTCCTCGATCACCCCGCCATTTTTTCAAATCAAGCTTACCAAACGTATCTGGCGCAGGGTTACACGCCAATAGGCTTCCCATCAGAAAAATGGCCAGGAAGAACTGACGCATTACATAATTTAGATTACTCATTGTTCATTATAAAGTACCTGTAACAAGGTCTGCCCAACGGCTTTAAGGGTACCTCGGTCAATGTTGCTCATGTTATCTTCGGCAGTGTGCCAGGCAGGAAAGAAGCCACCCGTAACGACATTCGTGTGGATGATGTCAATCATCGGAATCTTAGCGATCGTATTGGGGGCCACATGGTCATCCGTGATTTGACCACCAGGGGTGTCAACAAAATATTGGCTGTAGCCACCACGACTGGCGGTTTGCCAGACATTATTAACCACTGTGGGAGCAAACTGCATCGACAATCCTTCTTTGGCAAAAGTAGCTCCTTTAGCGCCAACCATATCTAACAGAATACCAAAATAAGCCGAATAGCCAGGTTTATGCAGATTTTTGGCCCAATAACGGGAACCCAGACAGAAACCAATATAATCGAACTGATTACCGCTGGCCTGCTCAAAATCATTGCTGGCTTTTTCGCCATTACCCCAGTCTTCGGCATCGAAGAAAATAATGTCGATACCAACGGTTGGTTTCTGCTGACTTTGTTGAATACTCCGTGCCAGTTCGAGGAGTATGCCGACACCACTGGCACCATCATTGGCAGCGGTAACAGGTTTTGCCTGATCAGCTTTGTCTTGATCCTGATCGGCATGGGGGCGTGAATCCCAATGCGATGCCAGCACAATGCGCTTGGCCGCAGTAGGGTTGATACTGCCAATGATATTACGGGCATTTAATTTCTTGCCATCCCAGGTGCTTGCCACAAACGACTGCTCAATAACCGTACAGCCAAACTGCTTCAGTTTGGCTGCCAGATAATTCCCTGTCTGAACGTGAGCAGGCGTATTCGGTACACGCGGCCCGAACTTCACCTGCTGATCAACATACGTATAGGCTGAATCGGCATTAAAAGCTGGGGCAGTAATCGTGGCAGGTTGTTCGGTAGTTTGCGTTGTGTCGGTCTGAGACTGCTTGGTACGACAGGCACTAGTCGACAGGATTATAACCAGAAAGGCAAGGAAGATTTTTTTCATGATAGAGCAACATGACCCATGAGCCACTAAAGCCGGGAACTCATGCTGTAAAAACGATTTAATGGCGGTTTTGTGTACCCGCTCGCAAAAATACCGAAAATTCAGTCGTTTAAATAATTCGATGATGAGGTGTATTCTTGGGTAAATCAAACCATTTTTGTTTTTTTGTCGTTACTGATTTTAATCCGATTTTAATGTTGCATCCGTGAGGTATGGATGTTTATCAACATAACTAATGCGGCTAAATAGACTGTGTTTCTGTTGATTAGCGATAAATCAGTATTTTCGGAATAACAGGATACTCAAAACTGTGATTGCCAGAGTAACTGGCTGCGATTACTGATTAAAAAGTAGAAAGGAATCACTGCTCTTAGCTGATGAAATCAAAAATTAGTTGGTCATTTTACGGAAAATCTTTGCTTAAAAGTGACTGGAAATCAGGAATTTCCGTATTTCTGGTGACCTTGCCTTTGTGCCTGGGCATTGCGCTGGCATCGGGTGCTCCTCTTTACTCGGGCTTAGTTTCAGGTATAGTAGCCGGTTTACTGGTTACGTTCCTGTCTGGCTCTGAACTAGTCATAAGCGGCCCGGCGGCAGGCTTAACGGTTATAGTCGCAAGTGCTATTCTACAGTTACAATCGTTTGATGCTTTTCTGGTAAGTGTCATTCTCGCGGGATGTCTGCAACTACTACTTGGCGCTTTACGGCTGGGCCGGATGAGCGCCTATTTTCCGGAGAGCGTTATACGGGGTATGCTCGTTGCAATTGGTATTGTTATCATTTTAAAACAAATTCCGCATGCTCTGGGCGATGACCGCGATGCCGAAGGTGAGTTTGAGTTTTTTCAAAATGATCAGCAGAACACGGTTACTGAGATTATTCAGGCTTTTTCATCTATAACAGAAGGAGCACTACTAATTAGCGTGTTGACCATTCTATTACTTATTGGCTGGAATAAACTGGCCGATAAGGGATTTACTTTCTTTACCTTCTTTCCTTCTGCATTGGCAGCCGTGTTGCTGGGAGTGGGGTTAAACGAATTATTCGGTCTGTATTTTCCCGATCTATATCTGGGTAATTCACCCGGTCATATGGTGAATATTCCTGCTGGGCATGTAGCGTTTGCCCAGTTTTTGCACGTTCCGGATTTTCGTTTTCTACTTAGTAGCCAGGTTTGGCTCATTGCAGGTACCTTGGCACTGGTTGCCAGTCTGGAATCGTTAGTAACCCTCGAAGCAGCTGATGCGCTCGACCCGGAACGGCGAATATCATCTCCGAATCGGGAATTGGTCGCGCAGGGAATTGGCAATATCGTCTGTGGCGTACTGGGTGGTTTACCGATAAGTGCCGTGGTTGTAAGGACCTCTACCAATATTTATGCTGGCGGTCGAACACGACTATCATCATTTATTGGTGGTTTGCTGCTCGTTGTGGCTGTACTGGCTGTACCCGCTCTGATCAATCGAATTCCTTTATCAGCTTTAGCTGCCGTATTGATCGTGGTCGGTTATCGGCTTGCTCATCCCCAAAAAATCAGTCAACAGGCGAAAGAAGGATTAGATCAATTTTTGCCGTTTCTGATAACTATTTTGTTGGTTGTGTTTACCGATCTACTCATTGGTATCATAGGCGGCACCTTAGTTGGTTTGTTCTTTATACTTTATACAAACTCGAGATCCGAATTAACAGTCGTTCGCGATGGAAATCTCGTGTTGGTCAAGTTCAATAAAGATGTATCCTTCCTGACTAAGGCCCGCGTCAAAAAGGTATTACGAGGCCTTCGGAAAGGCGATTCGATCATTTTCGATGGTACCCGAGCGACCTTTATCGACTACGATGTTTTTCACATCATGAGAGAATTTCGGGATACCTCGCCTGATCGAGGTATAGAGGTGTCGTTTAAAAATGTAGGTCGCCGAAAATTGGAAGACCGAAGCGAAATAGAAGCTTTATAACGAGTTACAACCATTCATAGGATGCCTGAAGAAAGAGCATCTGATCATAACCCTATTTATGCAGGAATATCAGCGACTTTTATTAAATAACAAGGCCTGGGCGATGGATAAGCTCGCGGAGGATGAATCATTCTTTGAGAGAATGGCATTGGATCAAAAGCCCAACTTCCTCTGGATTGGTTGTTCCGATAGCCGTGTACCCGCCGAAGAAATTACTCAGGTTGAGCCCGGTGAAATTTTTGTTCATCGGAACGTAGCGAATCTGGTTGTACACACCGACATGAATATGTTATCGGTATTGCAGTATGCCGTTGAAGTGCTAAAAGTAAAGCATGTTATTGTGTGTGGGCACTATGGCTGTGGTGGGGTGAAAGCTGCCATGTCGAATAAAGATCTGGGCCTGATTAACAAATGGCTACGCTCCATCAAAGACGTTTACCACCGGAATGAACAGGAGCTAAATCTGCTTGCCGATGAGCAGGATCGGTTCGAGCGATTAGTGGAGTTGAACGTGCATGAACAAGTGAGAAATCTTGCGCAAACAACAATCATTCAACGTTCGTGGAAAAAATTCGATGCCCCACATCTGCATGGCTGGGTATATGGATTAAAAACCGGGTTGATTAAAGAAATCTTAAATCTCCCGCCCGGTAGTCCAGTTGGTGCCGTATATACGTACGATTTTGATTAACAAAGAAGCCCGGCTCCATTGCAGTCGGGCTTCTTTGTTAATCAGGCAAGATTATTTACTCGCGCCTGACTATCATTCTTCATAAGCCCAGTCAATCTGGTGCTTCATGTCTTTTATTGCCAGACCCTGCGCTTTGAAATACGTGCGAATCTGATCGACTTTGTCATACTGGCGTTGCTCTTTGTACTCGCGGTAAAGTATTAGCAAGCCTTCCAGAATAGGCTGGTTGTCAGTTCCTTCCTCCTTCAGACCTAACACATCGTTCATAAAGGATACGAAGGATTCTTTAAGTACGTTAAACACATCTTCGCCGAGAGCTGCTGGCTGAAGTTGTTTCAGGTACAGCATATTGACATACTTCAGCAACGTAAATAATTGCGCAATCCCAACGGCCGTATTCAGATCATCGTTCATAGCCTCATAAAACTGCTGAACTGCCTGACGAATCTCCTGCTGTTTTTCTTCGCTCACCGTTACGCTTTCGTCAGGCAAATAGGTCAGCGTTTTAACAATTCGTAACCCATTTGCCAATCGGCGATAACCTTTCTGAGCGGCTTTTAGGGCATCGTTCGAAAAGTCGAGAGTGCTCCGATAATGGGACTGAAGCATGAAAAACCGAACCGTCATGGGGCTATATGCCTGTTCGAGCAGTTGGTGGCTACCAGCAAATAACTCAGCGGGCAGGAAGGAATTTCCCAACGACTTCGACATTTTCTGGCCATTGACAGTCAGCATGTTTGAATGCATCCAGTACCGAACCGGGTCAACGCCACTCAAACCATCGCCCTGCGCAATTTCGCATTCATGGTGCGGAAACTTCAAATCCATGCCACCACCGTGAATATCGAATTGCTTGCCCAGGTATTTGGTACTCATGCATGTGCACTCTAAATGCCAGCCTGGGAAGCCTTCGCCCAGGGCGAGTTCCAGCGCATAAGGTGCTCAGGAGCAGCGCGTTTCCAGATAGCGAAATCAAGCGGACTCCGTTTTTCAGATTGGCCATCCAGTTCGCGGGTTTCGTTCAGGAGGTCGTCCAGAATCCGACCCGAAAGCTTGCCATAATTGCCACCTCGCTTATTATAGGTTTCAATGTCGAAATAAACGGAACCGTTAGATTCGTAGGCTAATCCATTGGCCAGCAATGCCTGCACGGCTTCGATCTGCTCAACCATATGGCCCGTTGCGGTAGGCTCAATACTTGGCGGAAACGTGTTGAACTGAGCCATTACCGTATGGAAATCATTGGTAAAGCGTTGCACGATTTCCATCGGCTCCACTTTTTCCAACTTGGCCATCCGGCCAATTTTGTCCTCACCCTCGTCGCCATCGCCAACTAAATGGCCAACATCGGTCAGGTTACGAACGTACCGTACTTTATAGCCGATAAAAGTCAGGTAACGATAAAGCGTATCAAACGTAAGAAACGTGCGGACGTTGCCGAGGTGAACATAATTGTAAACTGTTGGGCCGCAAACGTACATACCTACATAAGGCGCATTGAGTGGTTCAAACAGTTCTTTTTTACGCGAAAGCGTATTGTATAAGTGAAGCGGTTGCATTGGTCGATTGACTGTTTCGAAAATACGGATAAAGGAATGGAGCTGCCTGATTGGCATCTATTGGCGAGATAAAGCGTTCAGCGACAACAGCAGGTCGGTAACACAAGGGTTTCCTTTATGAGCATGGCAGAAATGATACTGTTCCTGAGGGCGAAGTTACGGATTGTTCGCCGGAAAATGGTGGCCGATCTACACGACCCGTACCTTTTGGCTATATTCGCGTTTTGTTTTTACAAATCGCCCGCTTAGGCTCAGGGATGCAGGTAGTTGAGGTGGGCACAAATGCCCAATATCAGAAAGAATTTATTCAGTTTCCCGTCCGTCTCTATCGCAACGATTCCTGCTGGATTCGTCCGCTGGATACCGACGTTGAGGAGATATTCGACCCGGCGCGGAATAAGCGGTTTGAACATGGCGAATGTGTTCGTTTTTTGTTGTTGAACGACAAGGCTGAAACCATTGGGCGAATAGCGGCATTCATCGATCAGGAAATTGCGAATCTCGACAATGACCAACCACAGGTGGGTGGGGTTCTTTGAGTGTATAGAAGATCAACAGGCAGCTTTTATGCTGTTCGATGCGGGTAAGGCATGGCTACAAAAACGCGGTATGGAAGCGATGGATGGCCCCATTAATTTTGGTGATCGCGATCGTTGGTGGGCTTACTCGTAGACGGTTTCGACCGTGAGCCGAATTACTGTATGCCTTACACCAAGCCGTATTACATTCCGTTTTTTGAAAATTACGGCTTCAAGGATTATTTCAAGCAGTTCACGTTTGGTATTCCAACAACCTGGTCGAAGTTAGTGGATATGTCGCAGGCGGTAAAAGACCGCGCCCGGCGTATTTACGAAAATCCGGATTATAGTTTTCGGACGATCGACAAAAAACAACTACCCGCAGCGGCCGAGCAGTTCAGGCATATTTATAATGCGGCCTGGGGAGGGCATAGTGGTGTAAAGGAAATGTCGGCTGGGCAGGCGCAGTTGCTAATGCAGAAACTGAAGCCGGTTATTGACGAAAAGATTATTTATTTCGCCTATTATCAGGGTGAGCCAGTGGCTTTCTTTGTTTGCCTGCCCGAACTAAATCAGGTGTTCAAGCACGTGAACGGTAAGCTTGATCTGATTGGAAAACTCAAGTTTCTGTGGCATATGCTACTGAAAACCAATAAAAAAGCGTTTGGGGTTGTCTTTGGGGTGGCTCCTGAACATCAGGGCAAAGGTGTTGAAGCGGCCATTGCCCTTCGAATGCCCCATGAAGCCGATCACAACCCAAACTTCCAGTATACTGAATTAGAAATGAACTGGGTTGGCGATTTCAATCCGATCATGGTTCGATTTGTAAGCCAATTGGGATCAAAAATTGTGAAAACGCACATTACGTATCGTAAACTGTTCGACGAAACCAAACCATTTAAACGCTGCCCGGTAATTGGGCGGAAGAAATAATAATTTAGTTTGAAGTTTGTAACGGTCCGCCGTTGTAGTCTGATGTTTGGCGTTAGCAAGAGCTGCGTAAACTTGAGCGGATTGGTACAAACGTCAAACATCAGACCGCCACGGCGGACCGTTACAAACTTCAAACTGTAATATATGAGCTTACTTACTGTTGGTTCCGTTGCGTTCGACGCGCTGGAAACCCCGTTCGGCAAGACCGACAAAATTATTGGTGGGGCTGCTACCTACATCACACTTTCGGCTTCGTACTTCACGAAAGAGAATAATTTGGTTGCCGTGGTGGGCGACGATTTCCCACAGAGCATGATTGACGACCTCAATCAGCATGGAATCAATACTGAAGGATTAGAAGTTCGCGTGGGCGAGAAAACGTTCTTCTGGTCGGGTAAGTACCATAACGACATGAACAGTCGCGATACCGTAGAGGTGCAGCTCAACGTAATGGAAAACTTTGATCCCGTTATTCCCGAATCGTATCAGGATTGTACGTATCTCATGCTAGGGAATACCGCTCCGGCTATCCAGCAGATGGTTATTGAGCGGCTGGCCAAGCGTCCAAAGCTTATCGTGCTGGATACGATGAACCTCTGGATTGAAATTGCTAACCCTGACCTGATGAATCTGCTCAAGCTGGTTGACGTACTGGTTGTGAATGATGAAGAAGCCCGCCAATTAACACATGAGTATTCATTAGTACGGGCAGCGGCTAAAATTCGGACAATGGGCCCTCAGACAGTCATTATCAAGAAAGGGGAACATGGGGCCCTCCTGTTTAGTGAAGGTCAAATTTTCTTCGCACCAGCGTTGCCGCTGGAGGAAGTCTTCGACCCGACCGGGGCAGGTGATACCTTTGCGGGTGGGTTCATCGGCTACTTAGCCAAAACCGACGACATCTCATTCGATAATATGAAACGGGCTATTATCTACGGGTCTGCTATGGCATCGTTCTGCGTTGAGAAGTTTGGTGCTGAACGTATTATGAACCTAACACAAGACGAAATTCAGGCTCGGGTAAGTGATTTTGTGACCTTATCCTCGTTTGGACTCGCTTAATTTAGCGCTATAGCACTCGTCCAATTTAGATTCTATAGATTCTTTTGCTTCTATTTCTCTGACTATTAATATAATAGAATCAAAAGAATCTATAGAACCGGTAGAATCTTTGGGTGAAGCAATAGTCTTACACAAACAAGCCGCTGGTAGATCTACCAGCGGCTTGTTTGTGTAAGATAACTTTATCTTGCTTACTTAGCGAAGAAAGGTGCAACAAGAGCCAGAACGGTAGCTTTGTCCAGTGGCTCATCAAAGGCTTGCATCACCATAGCAGGCGTAATCCGGTTATCGCCAGCTAACGCAGCTGCCAGGTCGGTACCAGCCTGTACTGTGTTTTCTTCTCCTTTATAATTGCCATCGACAACTGATGGAAGGCCCGACAAGGCAGCCGTACCACCCGTAATCCAGCCTTTCTGACCGCGCATATAACGAACATTGGCAGCGTGAGCAGCTTCTGTAGCGTGGATTTGTAGAGCAACCTGCAAAATTGGTTTTGCAATTTGCAAATTAGCTGCCTGACCTTTATAAGCCCGAACACCGGTATCTTCGAACGTTTGGGCAATAGCCGAGAAGGTAGCGAAGTTAGTAAACGTATCGGGGAAAAGGCCACCAGCCGAGAAATCGAATTTAGGCATTGGGATCGCATCTGCACCCAGTACCGACTTCAGTAACCGAACGTGTACCTGCTCGTGTTGCCGAATAAGCTCAAATGCTGGCTTGTAGTTCTTTGGAATCATAGCCAGATTGGAGCCATAATCGTAGAAGGTGAATTCTAGATACTCAAGCGCCAGTGCAAAATTAAGGACGTCTTTTACACTCTGTGGCAAAGCCTGGCCATAGGATTTGTTCAACGCAGACGCCATGATGGCAGGAGCCGCCAAAGCAATCGTTTTTTTGGTCAACGAGCTAAATAAGCCCCGACGTGAGACGTGAGCCAGGCGGTCAATAATTTCGCCGTCCACTTTCTCAATTTCGCTAATTAAGTTCTGTAAGTTCATTGGAGTTGAGTGGTTTATGACAGACTGGCTACTAATGCGCTTGCGTCGAGTGTTTCATTGATGTATTTCTGTGCAATGGGTAGCACAAACGTTGGCTCGTATGCAAGGTGTAAACCCGTATCGCTGGTAACAATGGTTGGACCAGCAAATGCATCTGAATAAGGGTACTGCAACTCACGAAGGATGGAGTGGTGACGAGTCTCAACCGATACAATCTTCCCGGCCAATGTCAGATAATCAGGATTAGATATATATTTACCCGCACCATTGTAGGCACCTACGCCTGTCTTTTCAAAAGCCTCAGCATGAATCAGCACGTCTGCACGGTTGTTGAAATCAATGCTTGAGAAATTGAAGGTCAGATCAGGAACTAATTTCCCCACGGCTGCTTTGAACAGCGCACGGTGAATAATTTCATGACCACGGATATCTGTCCACAAGGCTATGTCTGAAGCAGACATGTTTGGATAGGGCTTTAGAAGCACCATTTCGTAGAAGGCAGCCTCAAGTTGTTCCAATACATAAGCGAACGCAAGGATACCATTATCGCCAGTAGGCAATGAGACAGTAGGACCCGCAGCCCGCGCACTTCCAGTAGGTGTAACAGAATTTTCGTCCGCATTAGAGCAAGCTGTGAGCAGGCCACCTGTTACGGCTGCCGCCCCCGCTACCCGCAGAAACGACCGGCGGCTAGCCGCCGAAGATGCCGTCTCGGGTCGATTAGTAACGTTTTCCATTGAGTAAACTAGTTAGGTGATTTGAAGCCTTAGTCATTTAGCAACTAAGGTGATGTACCTACGCGCTCACCCAGAATAAAGATTTTTAGAATTTTAAAAAAGTCTATAAATCCTAATTAATTTTACAGTCAATGGGCTGATAGTTAATACTATGATGGTGTTTATTTTTTATGTTTTATTGAAAAAATACTAAATGATTTTTATAGGAAAACTATAACCATAAGCAAGTTAAAGTAGCTCCATTAATAGGCTGGGTGGTTTGGGGAGCTCCTTGCCCATCCAGAATAATAGTTTTTCCGTCAGAACCTAAATCCCAGAGCTTCCCGCGTAAGAACACGTTCATCCCTTTTGAAATTCCTGCCTCAGGTATGGCGCGCCCAGCCATTGCATGAGCTAACCAGGCCTGGCCTTCGGTTAATTTCCCTACGTCGGCACGAGCATCCAGTGGTGTGGGCGTGCCGCTGTAGCCCCGCCATGTTGTTTTCCAGACATCATTGCCTGCTGAATAGGAGGGAACGGCGAGCAGGGTTGCACCCTTTTTTTTTAGGGTTTGATAGACAGCAGAGTTCCACGAATCGGCACAGACCAGCACACCTAACCGACCAACTTCAGTGTCGAAAACAGGCACATCTGCTGGGTTTATGGGACAAACGAAGGGTAATTCATCGGCAATCGGATACACTTTTTTCGTGAGCTGTGGTTCGAGTTTACCATCTGGTCGAAACACCGCCGAAACGTTGTACAGCGGACCATCACTCACGACTAACTTGCCGTTTTTCACCGATGGGTTGGGTAACAGAATTGAGCCAGCTATCATGGTTACCTTGAACTGCGCTGCCAGCATATCGAACGTAAGCTGATATTCGTAGGCCATTTGCCGGGCTTTCATGGCGAATAGGGCGTACTTCGTTTTATCACTGACGCTTTCGGGGCTGCTCGATAGGTTTGCCAGAAAGGAATGGGATGTTGAATGACCATGGCTGTCATCGCTTCCTGAATGGTGCTGGCCGTGTACACACGCGTAGGCTCATTCATAGCGACTAACCAGGTGCCCAGATACTCCGGCAAAATGACAATTGTTTTGTTGGGGATTATTAGATTACTGTCTCGAGCCGTTTTGAGATAGCCTGCCAATTTATTGCGAAACGTTAATCCGTCTCTATAATCGGTTGGCTCCATCCAGGGTTGAATACCCAGCAGATTACCCTGTCCAGACTGGGTGCCAAACTGCTCTATATGGCTGATCAACTGGCTTGATTTTGACGAGGTCAAAGGCTTTCCCAGGTCATCATTAAGCCAGCTATACCGAATGCCAAGAATGCCCCAGCAGAGTAAAAATCCAATTAGGAGGATAATTGCGTATTTTCTGATATAGATTGCCATAAAAGCGATGAATGAGCCACAAAATAGCATTATTTTCAGGCATTTTTAAGATCAGTGAAGTATGCCAACATTTACGAATCAAATTGTTTTTATAACAGGTGCTGGCTCAGGCATTGGTCGGGTAACGGCATTGGCTTTTGCTAAGGCGGGTGCTCGTATTGCTGTCGCAGAGATTAATGAGCTAAACGGCCGGGAAACTGTCGGGCAAATAAAACAGCAGGGTGGGGATGCAATTTTTATTCCCTGTGATGTCGCTGATTCAGAGCAGATTGATAAGGCTGTTCAACAAACAGTCGATGTATTTGGACGGTTGGATATCGGAATCAATAACGCAGGTATTGGCGGTAAATTTGGCCGATTGCTGGATCAGACAAAACAGGACTTTAACCAGATAATGGCCATAAATATTGGGGGTGTATTTTATGGTATGCAAGCTCAGATTCGGCAGATGCTGAAGCAGAAGGAGAGGGCTCATCTAGCTGGTGACCATCCAGCCGGGGGCCATCCAGCCGGGGGAAAAATTGTGAATGTGTCGAGCATTGCGGGAGTTCGGGGAATGCCGATGGGGGCACCCTACAGTGCCTCGAAACACGCGGTAATTGGATTGACCAAAACAGCTGCCCTAGAGTATGTCCGGCAAAACATCCGGATTAATGCTGTTTGCCCGGTATATACGCATTCACCCATGGTCGATGAACTCATCAGCACGGCTCCCGGTATGGAAGAGCGTATGCGTCGAATGGTTCCCATGGGCCGTTTTGGCCAACCGGAAGAAATTGCTCAGGCAATACTGTGGCTTTGTTCAGACGAAAATGCCTTTATCACAGGGCAAGCTCTACAAATAGATGGAGGGTTAACGGCCGGGTAAGTTTACCGCTCGATTGGCCAATTCGTCAATCATGGCTGGCACTTCGGGTTCTCCTTTGAAGAAAACACCTTTTTTACCCCTGGTTAAGGCCCAGCGGTGTAGCCAGGATATACCGCCTTTCCCGTAATAATGATCTGTAGAGCGGTAAGCAGGATCAGTTAGGGCCGCATCTAAGGATACAAAGGCGTAGCCTCGTTGCTTTAACTCCGCCAGCAACTTGCCAAGCCAATCGGAGTTGATCGTATTAGCATGAATCAGTAACGTCTGCGAAATTTGCCGATTGAAAAGCGAGTCACTTTGCGCTTCATAATAGGCTACGCAATCGAGCATATACCCCACATACTGTCGGCCAATCTGAGTTGCCAGGGCCGTATCACCTACTAGTAAAGCGTGATCGTAAGCACGGGAAAACTGCCAGTCCGAATTGTCGATAGTGACAGGGGCTTCCTGATAACCAAGTCGTTGTAGAAATTGCTCTAGTGAATCTTTCTTAGCCTGCGTATCTCCTTTGCGTAGATAAGGATGCCTGAAATAGCGGAAAGGCTTTGCCTGTTGCTGAACAAGATTCTTCACAATTGACTCGCCCCCAATAATATCTGCCTTTGATTGGTTGAACGAGATGAGGTTATAGTCTTTGTGGGCAAGCGTATGATTCCCTAAGTCCAGACCGGCTTTTAGCCATAGTGTTAACAAACCAATCTGGTTTGAGTCGGGGCGTTCATTGGTCAGTAAAAAATTGCCGATGACAAACCCAATGGCCGGAACCTGAAAGGTTGTGCAGTGCGAAAGCAATTTCTGGGTCAACTGCAACCGACCTGCTGGCGAGGTATACGCTTTCGATACGGTTGGCAGATCGTCGATTGTAATCGCCATTTTTTTCTGGGCCTGCGCCGTAGAAGCCAGGAAAACCAGTAGGCAGATGAATAAGCGCATAGAAGGAAGTCAGGAAACGAAGTAAGTTAACCATTCTTCTTCTTTGGCCCGCATTTGGGTAGCTTCTTCATCAGTTTTATCCCCATAGCCACAAAGATGGAGTAGGCCATGAGCCAGTACCCGACGCATCTCCTGTTCTGGCGATACCCCTAACTGAGTGGCATTATCGGTTACCCGCTCAACACTGATAAAAATATCCCCCTCAATTTTTTCCTCATCTTCACTCATGTCGAAGGTGATGATATCGGTATAGTAATCGTGCTGAAGAAAGTCTCGATTTACCTGCAAAACGTGATCATCGGAGCAAAACATATAGCTTAAATCCCCTATAACATAGCCTTCCCGCTCAACCTGTTGTTTCAGCCACTGGCGGGTTGCCTGCTTCTTTGGAAGCTTGTAGGGCACATCTTCATTAAAAAATCGAATCATAAACGCGTATTGGTAAACGTTAAATCAATTTCGTTACATCGGGCCAAACGTATCGGTAAGCATCCGATAAACCCCCGTCGGGAGTTTCGTGAGAGACTAGCTCGTGATTTGTTGCCCCTAACTTTTCGTAGAAGTTTCGGGCGTTGGTATTTTGCGGTAATACCCACAAATAGAATCCCGCTTCTGGATTTTTAGCATATGCCCAACGCGCTGCCGATTTGATAAGCTTTGTCCCAACACCCTGACCTTTCAGATCGGCATGAACGTGCAGATTATCAAGAAGGGTGCCCCAGAGAGCGTCATCATCCGTATACAGACAGGCAAAACCACAGATTGTTCCAACGGATTCAGCGACAATAATGTGCTGATTTGGAATGGGTTGCCTTAGTCGCTGTTGCCAGACAGTTCGCCTGTTTTCAAACACAGGTCCATTCAAAAACTCATCTCTCCAAATACCTCTGTAGTTTTGCTGCCAGCTAAGGCTATGCAGTTGGGCAATCTGCTCAGCATCATCGGTAGTAGCCTCTCTGTAGGTGATCATCATATAGGTAGCCGAAGTTGGGCAAAGATAAAAAGCCCTTCATTGCCATACGAATTTATCAACTAAGTACGCATCAGACCATGAAAGCTATTTATCTCGAAGGTATTCATCAACCCGTTCAGCTTATTGATGCGCCAATGCCTACTGCCGGGCCGGGCGAAGTCCTGATAAAGCTTCAGGCGGCATCCCTGAATCATCGCGACGTTTTTGTGCAGCAAGGTCTGTATCCTGGTATTAAATTGCCTGTGATTCTGGGTTCTGATGGGGCAGGGGTTGTTGTCGATACGGGCGAAGGGGTTGAGGCCAGTTGGCAGGGGCAAGCCGTTATTATCAATCCAGCCATGAACTGGGGCGATAATCCGAAGTACTACGGTGCCGACTTCCAAATTCTGGGAATGCCCACCAATGGTACTTTTGCCGGCTATGTGGTTGTGAAAAGCAACTACATTCATCGCAAGTCCCACCATTTGACCTTCGAGCAGGCGGCTGCACTCCCGTTAGCGGGTTTAACGGCCTGGCGGGCATTAATGACGAAGGCTGGACTGAACAAGAGCGGTGTGATGGCTCCCGAAAAAGTACTGATTACAGGTATTGGCGGTGGCGCGGCTCTATTTGCCTTACAATTTGCTGTAGCTGCCGGGGCTGAGGTCTGGGTAACATCGGGTTCTGACGAGAAACTCGAAAAAGCCATCGAGTTGGGCGCAGTGGGCGGTATCAACTATCGCCAGCCTGACTGGCATAAAGCGCTACTGGCACAGGCAGGAGCGGGACGGTTAGGCAATTCAGCCCGAGGTTATTTTGATGTGATTATTGACAGCGCGGGTGGCCCTGGTTTTGCCAAACTGATTGACGTTGCGGCTCCGGGCGGGCGGATTGCTTTCTTTGGCGGCACAACCGGGAACATCACCGATATTATTCCACCTAAAGTGTTTTTCAAACAACTGTCTATTTTCGGTACAACAATGGGTACGGAAAGCGAATTTGCTGACATGATTTCGTTAGTAAGCGAGCAGCAGATTGTGCCCGTTTTAGATGAAGTTTTTCCACTGGCTGATATAAAAATGGCGATGAACAAGATGGAAACAGGGGCACAGTTTGGTAAAATTGTTCTTTCAATTGGTAACTAGTTGATCACTAATTTGTGCCTATATTGACGTATTGGTATTTTTTGTGACTGTTTATTCAGAATTTTGGAGCAAACACGTTCTAAAATAAAAGTTATCCACACTCAACTTGTGGATAACTAAGTACTTACGCACATTTTCGCAATTGCCCATTTAAACGGCCCATCATTCGACGTGACCGTTTTACCTTTGCCATCATGGCTCTATTGACTCACTCAGTTGCTCATTTATTATCAGAACGATTAGCTGCCTATCAGCAAAGCGGTTTACTGCGCCAGCTTCGAAACGCCGATGGATTGGTTGACTTTTGCTCGAATGATTACCTGGGTTTTGCCCGTTCGCCAGAACTTAAGGCTGCTATTCAACAAGCCGATGTAGCCCAAACGCGCGCCCGTACCGGTGCAACGGGTTCGCGACTGTTGGCTGGCCAGACAACCCTGGCCAATGTGGTTGAAGAGGAGTTAGCCCGATTTTATGGAACAGAATCGGCCTTGATTTTTAATTCTGGCTACGATGCTAACCTTGGGCTGCTGGCCTGTCTACCCAAAGCTGGCGATACGCTTCTAACCGATGAATTGATTCATGCCAGTATGATTGATGGTGCCCGGCTCAGTTACGCTACCCGCTACCGATTCCGGCATAATGATCTGACCGATGTTGAGAATAAACTGAAACAGGCTCGTGAGTCTCAGAAAAATGGGCAGGTATTTGTTGCCGTTGAATCGCTGTATTCGATGGATGGCGATGTGGCTCCCTTACGCGACCTAGCCGACCTCTGTGACCGTTACGATGCGGCATTGCTTGTTGATGAGGCTCATGCAACGGGTTTGTATGGGCCAAATGGAGAAGGGCTGGTGGTGGCAATGGGTTTGCAGGATCGCGTGCTGGCGCGAGTACATACGTTTGGAAAGGCATTAGGCGTCCACGGAGCGGCTGTTGTTGGTCCAGGCATATTGCGGGATTATCTCATTAATTTTGCCCGTCCCTTTATTTATACGACCGCTTTGCCTCCCACAGCCTGCTGGCAATTCGCTGCGCTCACGTGTACATGACGACCAATACCGAAAATAGAACCCAACTCTATAAGCGGCTTACCTATTTCCGGCAGCGTGTCGACGAACTGTTGCCGGGTGCTCGGTGGACTAATAGCCTGTCGCCAATTCGGTGTCTGCTCATACCGGGTAATGAGCAGGCTCGCTACGTGGCCAGTCAGGCTCAGGCTGTCGGTCTGGATGTACGGGCTATTTTAAGCCCAACAGTTCCGGCGGGGCAGGAACGTTTGCGGCTGTGTATTCACACATTTAATACGAACGAAGAAATAGATCGACTGTTGACGATTCTACAAACAGCCTTAGTCGGCGAACTCAACGCATAAATACGATCACATGTCTCCTCAACTCATAGTTGCCGGAATCGGTACTGAAATTGGTAAAACGGTCGCATCGGCCGTATTAGTAGAAGCCTTGAAGGCCGATTATTGGAAGCCCATTCAGTCGGGCGAACTGGCTAATTCGGATACGGATGTCGTACGTGGTCTGGTTAGTAATCCAACTTCCTTTTTTCATCCGGAAGCATACCGACTAACGCAGCCCTTATCACCCCATGCGGCAGCCAAATTAGATGGCGTGACGATTGATCTGACCAACATCCAGTTACCACAAACCAGTCAGCCACTCGTTGTTGAACTTGCTGGAGGACTGATGGTTCCGCTCAATAATCAGGATCTGAATATTGATCTGGTTAAGCAACTGGGCTTACCGGTGGTACTGGTTTCACGGAATTATCTGGGCAGTATCAATCACACCCTGCTGTCGGTTGAAGTCTGCCGGAGCCGGGCTATTCCGCTCCTGGGTATCCTGTTTAATGGCCCAACTGTAGAGGCTACCGAATCGTTTATTTTATCCTATACGGGCTTACCCTGCCTCGGGCGAATCGGGCAGGAAGAGGTTGTGGACAAGGGAGTTATCAGGAAATATGCTCGCTTACTAAGCCAGACTAACTTACCAACTCTTTACTAGCTCATCGAACCGTTCTAAGAGAAATTTAGATTTCGGTCCTGGATTTCCATCGCCAACTGTCAGCTCGCCAATTTGAACAATAGGTAGGACTTTTTTTGTCGAACTGGTCGTGAAGGCTTCTTCGGCATCATAGAGTTCAGAGAGTAATACCGGACGCTCTTCGATCTGAAAATCACTTTGGGCTAGCTGTAAGATCGTTCGGCGGGTAATACCGTGCAGAATGTGTCGATTCGGCGTAATTAACCGATCGCCTTTAACAAGAAAGAAGTTACTGCGGCTCAGTTCGCTGATCTCCCCCCTTTTTGATACAACAAATCAGATGCCCCGGCCGACTTAATCGCCTGGGCCATCAGAATCACCCGCTTGTAATCCGTACTTTTCACTTCGGCCATCTCCCGAACGTATTCATCCAGAATTACTTTGATCCCTTTTTCATACTGAATCGGCGGTACCGGATGAATTGACTCGGTCAGAATAAGGAGATTCGGACGTTCAATCGAAATGCTATCGGCCGAGTAGCCACCTGTCATGACGAACCGAAACGCGACATCAGCCCCGCCACTTCGTTCGATCAGATTCAGCAAAATAGCGTAGGTCTCGTCTTTGCCAAGCTGCAATGGCAAGTGCATTCGGGTGGCTGAATTCTGAAACCGCTCCCAATACCAATCCCACTGAAACGGTCGACCATTGTAGGTCAGGAAGTAATCAAACAAGCCATAGCCACGTAGCAGGCTAAGATCTGTAACCCCAACGGCAAGCTGGTCAGTGGGCGCGATTGTTCCGTTAAAATAGCCGTAATGCATAACTATAGTGATGATTTCCCTGCGCCAAAGATAGGGCAAACGGATGTACTATGCTTAGCGTGGGGCCGTAGATTGCAGGAAACAGTAAGTCAATGCGTAAAGTCAAGGTTTTCGGTCACCCGTTTGCCTTCGTTGACCAATGTGTCCATATATAAGCTGATCCGTTGTTTCGCTACGGCCAGGTCCAAGTTATTGAGGTTGATATTCAGCAGATCAATAAACCAGGGCGGCTTTACTTCACTGAGCATGTACGTGTTGGCAATTTCACGAGCGATGGGCAACGTCGTGGTTTTCGATGCGTCATAGACATCCTTATTGCTGGCCTTCAGCAGTTTGTCATACTCCTGATCCAGTAAGGTCTGGTACAGCCCTTCCGAAAAAACGTCCCCGGCTTTGGTGCCCGTTTCCGCATCATCCTCCGTCAGAATGGCTCCTTTGTGCATCCATTCCCAGAGAATACTCAGCCGAATTTCACCCGTGGCCATATCTTCCATCAGGTATAAAATGTCATCGTTACCAAAGAAATCGGCGGGTTTCAGAGCCGCTGCCTGCATTCCCTGGCCAAAGGCATTGCCGTATTGTAAGGCAACACTCAGCAAATTGCGCGCTCCCCGAATATCGGTAGGAGCGGCCTCAATCAGAATCAGTCCATCGGCATCCTGTTGGGAATAGGTGAGCCGCGGAAACTCCCGGCCCAACTGATTGGCCTGGCCCACGTTCTCCCAGACGGGGCGGACGATGTGCACCATTTTCCAGTGAGCCACCCATTTGCCACTGGCACCTTCGCGCTGTTCGCGTTGGGCACCGGCCACCGCTTTTTTCATGCTGGCCGAAACCCCTTCTTCGGAGCCGACAGGAATGTTTGGCTCCATGCCCCCTGCCATAAAGCGAAATTGCCATTAAGATCCGGCGTATTGACGGCCTGACGAACGCGGTCTTCGTAATTGCGCATGTAGCCATAGGTCATGGTGATGGCTTCAATATTCGGGTTGACGAAGGTTTTATCCCAGGCCATGGCATCGGATACGCTGTTGATGTAGTCCCAACGGCCCGTGTTATAGCCCACGAAATGCTTCCCAAGAGCCGCCCGGATTTCCATCAGTTGGTGGGTAGCTTCGAGCTGTTCGACCAGCACGTAGACCTTAATCGTTCCGACTTCCAGACCAATGTGGTTCTCAAGGGCGCTCAGCAGTTCATTCCAGACACCGGCTTCTTCGGCGGTCTGGATTTTGGGTAGATATAGTACGATGGATGCTCCTGCCTGTTGCAGTGCCTTATAATTATTGACCACATACAGCGTCGCATCGACGATGGAAGCCGCCATGGCTACCCCGTCCGCATCCCGAATATGGCGGTCGTCGAGGTGGAGGCCCCGCGCCCGAAAGATCTTGGTGGTGAAGTCCAGTTGCGTTTTCCAGTCGGTAATCGTTTCGCGTCCTAAAAAGGCTTTTGCCCAGGTATTGATTTCCGCGGCTACCTGCTCGGCTACGGTCAGGAATAGGGGATCTTTGTGGATAGCCAGTTTCAGATTGCGCTGATTATCGAGCGACATGGTGGAGATTTGTCCCAGGGCATCTTCGCCATCGAACATCCAGCCATCGGCACCCGAGAGCAGGGCATAGGCCACATTACGGATACTGTTTTCGACGGGCGCGTTGGGTTTTGCCGCCGGGCCTGTTCCCTGAATCCACTGCCGTTGTAGATCAGGAGGAATACTACCTCCCTCGAAGTTGCCATCGCGGGCATCCTGCACCTGGATGGTTGTTCCTGGAATCGTGCTCTGTGGGTCAAGAAAGCTAATTCGTGTTTTGCTTTGCTGACGGGCTTTCCGGCGCTGCATGCGCGTGGCCATAACTTCTTTGATGCGGATGTTAAAGTGGGCCAGAGCAGAAAGGGCTGAAAGAGCTTCAGTCGTATACACATCTTTATAGATGGCCTGTAAGTTGTCCCGAATGCTAATTGCCTGGTTGTTCATACGTCTAAATCAGAATAGGCGCAATCTACAATTTAGTTGTGTTGAGTGGTTCTGTATACCGTCATTAACTCATTTTTGAAGCGCGCTGTAGTTCGCTTTCTTTTGTAGGGCTTCCAAAGCGGTTGCCAGATAAATTAGTGGAGCGTTCCAGTTGATGGCAATTTCGTTGGATGCGTAGGAGCAGGCATCGTCGAGGTAAACCTCGTCAGCCAGGGTCGTTGTGTAGCCCGCACATTTATCCTGCCGGGCGGCATTGGCATTCGTGCCCCCGATAGCAATCCGGGAATTGGAGCCTCAATGCCGTCGGCAATGGATGGGCGGTGATGGGGATGCATCGTTGATTTACTGCCAAAGCCGGTAACGAACGAATAACCCGTAGCGTTACGGCCCAATATGTAATCCAGATTGGCCAGTGCCGCATCCAGATAGGTTCGATCATTCGTTAATTGGTAAGCCTGAATAAGGGCAATCCCCTGATTGGCGGCTACGGCGCTACTTCCCCAAATATAGTCGCTGGCCGATTTCCCCATAACGGTTTGAAATGCCTGCTTGTCAACATCTTGCCGAAGCTGATCCGCAAATTGGATCAGACGCTTTTTGAGTTGAGGCAAGTCTTTTTGGCCAACTGGCGTCAGTTCGTTTGCAAAGCGGGCCAGCGAGTAATAGGCTAGTGTACGTACCTGCGGCCACGAAGGCAATGGCGTTTTATCATCCGGGAACAGATTGACCGCTGTATAATAAGCATCCTCTTTTGTCGTCAGATAAAGTTCTGCAGCGGCCCAAATCCACTCGTCGCTGGCGTCCCGGTCTTCGTAGCCGCCTGTCACAACATCTGGTTCGAATTGGTTGTTCATTGCATTCTGGTCGTAGCGGGCGTTCGGATTCTGTTTCGCCCATATCCAGGCATGAGTTGCCGCAGTCACGCAGGAATCTGCCAAACCGGGCAATTCTTTATCATAATGCCGAAATACTCGGCTTGCCTGCGCCATCACGGCGGCAAAGTCGAGTGTGGCCGTTATGCTTTTCTGAACGACATAACGGTCTTTATTGGCCTGATTGGGCATAATCATCCCATCGAAGCGGGCGTTAGTGAGCTTATGATAAACACCACCGTCGGCTGGGTCCTGCATCGTTAGCATCCAGCGAAGGTTCCATAAGGACTCATCCAGTAAATCGGGTAGATTATTTTTGCTCTCTGGAATGTTTGTAACAACTGTACGGCAGAAATTAGGGAAATCTTCGTACAGTGACAGTAACGTACCCATCGTAATGCCTGAGTTGACGATGTATTTGTTATAATCCCCGGCATCGTACCAACCTCTTGGCGATGAGATCGTTGTGCCTACTGGACGGGTAGCCGATGCTGCCGATGGATGAATGAGTACACGTGTGTCTGGATGACCGGCTGGTCGGTGCCACTGTCCGGCATAAGTTTCGGGTAAATCAATAGATGCTCGTTGGTAATAGAATCCCTTTAATGCACCAATGGCCAGATTGCGGTGTATGTTCGGGCGAATTGAAAATGGATAGGAGTGACCCAGACCGGGTACAACCACTACGAAAGTGCCGGTTGAACGGAATGCCGAGAAATCAGCTGTTCGGGCAGTTTTACCGGAAATGGCGTTCTGGCGTGGCTGGCTGAGGGTTCCAGAGAAAAGGACTTTCTTGCCGTCTGCTGAGGTTATCTGAAAGGGGCCGGATACCTCACCCAGAACGATGGCGATTTTGGGAGCATTTGGGTAAAAGCCAAGTTGATTAAGGCGAATTGATTCAGATATAGACTGCCCATTAACATCATTAATCGCCAGGCTGAACAGCAAAAGGCTAAAAATCAGAATTTTGTGGCGAATTGGATTAAGCCGGCCATTTACGCTTTCGAAAGCCTGTTTCTTCAACTGCATAATCAACTTTAGGATCTTCATTCTGTTTCGGTCCCCGACTTATACCGGGCAAATGATGAGCAAGATACAGAACGTTCCGATTAGGGTTGTCGCCAGTTGGGGAGTTCGTCGCGGGTAATCACGTCAGGATCGGTATAAACGCCCTTAAGCTGGTCAATTGGCTGTTTTTTTATCCAGTCGGTACCGTTCCAGACGGAAAACCATGACCACCACGTACCAATATTACGAATCTTATCCGGACTAGGCAGATTACCAGTTTCTGATAATGTTACCAGTTTTTTGCCATTAAATCGGGCTTGCGTGCTGGTCCAGTTGTTGTTTAAGTCTGCTGCTGGGGCTGCGTAAATGTCCAGTCCAACAATGTCAACGTATTGATCGCCAGGGTACCAGTCTGGGTTCACGGTATCGGTTCCGGTATATACCCAGATCAGGTTGTGCAGTTGATGCTCGTTGGTCAGGCGGTTGTACAGAATCTGCCAGAGTTCTTTAAACGGGCCTGCTCCTTTAGCACCC
This sequence comes from Spirosoma telluris, assembly GCA_003259005.1. Classification (GTDB taxonomy): domain Bacteria; phylum Bacteroidota; class Bacteroidia; order Cytophagales; family Spirosomataceae; genus Spirosoma; species Spirosoma telluris. The sequence continues at coordinate 5,331,743 of QLII01000001.1, read as the reverse complement.
CACCAGAACCAGCCACCGGGCGCTTCGTGCAGGGGCCTCCAGAGTACGGGTATATCGGCATCCTGAAATTTCCGGAGTTGCACCGCAATGGAATCAATGTCGCGCAGCAACAGGTTATAGCGCTCCCCGTTTTTATCTGCTAAGGTTGCTGCCAGGTCGAAGGTTGTAGCGCGGGTGTAAAAGCCACTCCACCAGAGTTTATCAGGGGCTTGATTGGTCAAATTGGTAGGGGCGTTCCAGTGCCAGCACAGGCTAATGATACCCCGGCCTTCGCCTTTCTTCGCCCAGTTGATCATAGCTTCGCTGGTGCGGGTTGGGGTTACGCCAAATTGTACCCGGCTGGGGAGTAGTCAATTAAATCAAACGCGCCAATGGCAGGCTCTTTGCCGGTTTTATCCAGTACGTATTCCACGTCGTCTTGCTGACCTGAAATAACTTTACGACCGTACTGATTCGTCAAATAGGCGAATAGGTTTTTTGTTGATGACGTTGCCTGGGCGTTAACAAGTTGATTTGCTGGTTTGATCGGTAGCGTAGGCGTTGCTGGTTGCTGTATAGTGTCGGCTACAACAACCGATTCGGCAGCTTTACAGCTAGAAATACTAACTGTCAGGAAAATGGCTAGAAGATAAAGGCAAGGCTGCTGGTAATTTAGGAAGAATTGTTGTGGTATCAGTGGTAAAAAAGATAGCATATAGGTAAAATGTAGCTCAAGTGAACTTCCCGAAAGTTTTGAACTTTCGGGAAGTTTAAGGATACCCAATGTCGTTACTTCACCAGCATGATGTCATCGAAATAGAAGGTCTCATCCTGTTTGTCTGGTCCCTGAATACGGAAACCGACTTGCGTAAGGGTTTTGCCCGGTAGCCAGAAATCTATTGTCGACAGTTTGATTTTAAAGTAATTCCAAACTCCAGCTTTCACATTGATTTTATTGGTCTCCACAAAATCCCCGAAGCCAGCCTTACCTGCATCGGTTGTTAAGTAAAGCGAGTAATCCGCCGAAGCACCTTTGATCCAGCCCGTTACATAGGTGTAATCCGCAGAGTACGGAATGGCTGACCCTGACCAGTTGGCAAAGGCGATCAAATGCCAGTTGCCTTTCTGAAAGTTCTTGCCAATGGATGCAGTTCCTGATGCAAACTCCTTGGTTGATACGGCTGCCGCATCACCCCAGGAACCATCTTGAAAACCAGTGCCATAGGCATCCGTAAAGATCGGATAGGCTTTATCAACATTCACAAACTCCTGAGGGGACGTGATCCGCCCGGTGCCGTTGGTGATGCGTAGGGGAGCCCGACTCAGTGTCGACGCGGGCATCTGGACAACCAGTTGTGTTTTTGCTTTAGAAACAATCGTTACTGGGTCCGATACGCCTTTTATCGAATCGGTCAGCGTTACTGCCGTAACATCGTCGAAGTTATTACCAGTGAGGGTGATGACGGTGCCTTTTGTGAAATTATAATTTGAGACCGAGGCTACCGTCGGATAGGCCAGCGCCTTGAATGGAACCTTCAGGGTATTACCCGCGCTGTTGGTGAAAATAATGTTCTGCGTGCCGCCCAGCACCTCCGAAGGTACCCGAAAAAGAATGGCTCCTTCGGTATTGAGCGTGGATTGAAACCCAGCAGGAACATTTCCCTTTTCAAAAACAATACTGCGAATATCGCCCAGGCCCGTACCCGTTAACGTAACCAGCGATCCGCCCGCTGCGGAGTCGGGCATGAGCTTGGTAGCAACGGGATTGCCAGGGGCAATTTGTGGACTTCCGTCCGTATCTTTTGTGCAGGAGCTTATCGTGAAAGCAGTTACTGCTGCCAGGAATGATAAGACTGCTATGCGATTTAATTTCTGGAATGTCATTGGTAGCTAAGTTTAGAGGTCATTCGCCGTCATTAGGGGTTATTTATTGGTCGTTAGTAGTCGCAATAAATGCCTGCCTAATGACGATGAATGACAATAAATGACCACTATTTAGTTGTAGTAAGGGACCGGATCTTTGCCCAATTCGGGGTCTTGAACGATCTCGCCAGCCGGAATCGGCAGAAACATCTTGTCTTCCGTGAAATTGGTGAGATAGGTTGCCCCCGTCACGGTTCCCCGATTTTGTTTCTCAATGATCGACTTCGCTTTGGCGAAACCCTGCCGCTGAATATCATACCAGTAGTCGCCTTCGAAGGCAAACTCCACCCGACGTTCGTGGAGAATATTGTCTTGTGTAATCGATGTTCGTGGAGACAAACCCGCCCGGCTCCGGACTTTGTTTACAGCCTCCAGCGCCTTGGCATCGCTGGTCGATGCGGCACCCGCCAGAGTAGCCTCGGCATAAATCAGCAGGATGTCAGCATAACGCAGGAGTACGACGTTATTCCCCGAATTCTGGCCTAAAACGGCTTCACCCCCGAAGCTTTTGCCTGGTCCGGCAAAGTACTTAATGATATTCGAGCGGGTAGCGTTCAGGCTACCGCCATCTTCCGTTGGCTGCAATGTATCATACTTAAACCCGTTGGCCATGAATGCATTGTACTTGGGCGCATTGGCGCGTTGGGGTTTCCAGTTCGGATTCGTCCAGCCGTGTTCCATCACCGACCACTTCCGGCGCAAATCACCAAACTCGTATTCTTTCAATAAATCGAGCGAAGGAATGTACATTTCCCAGGCATCCGCTTCGGCGGTACGCAGGGCACCGGCACCACGATCCGGGTTTTTGATATTACCTGTTCCCCAGGGGTCTCCTGCCAGTTGATGCTGTATCGAGAATAACGTCTCTGCGTTGTTATTCAGACTCATTTTCGTGAACATGCCCATATAATCATCAACAAGGGCGTATTTGCCTGAATTGATGACCTCTTCTGCCTTTGCCTTCGCATTGGCGTAATCCTTGTTGTACAGATATAGCTTGGACATCATACCCTTGGCCGAATACTTCGTCAAACGACCTGGCACATCCGATTCGGGCAAACCCGTTTCGGCCAACTTCAACTCATCGAGCGCAAACCGAAGCACATCTTTTTGCAGGTAGCGGGGAATGTTAAAATTGCCGGACAACGCCGTTGCACCCGGATCGGTAATGATCGGAGCGGCTCCCCAGGTACGGGCAATGTAAAAATAGATAGTACCCCGAATGAAATGACACTCGGCAATAGCAGGGTCCAGGTAGGATGCACTTCCGCCGGCAGCTTTCTTCTCTTCAAACGTTTTGATCATGACGTTGGCATAGCCAATGATCTTATAAAACGCACCCCAGGCCGCACCAACCCGGTCGGAAGCCGACGAGACGGAGAAGTTCAGGTATTCGACGTCGGTGTAGGTAAACATATTTCCGCCCATGACGTCGCCGATGGCATCCTGAGCGCGGCTTTCATAGTTGCGCCAGGGCAAGCCGCTGTAGAGTGTACTGGTGGCGGCCCGTACTTCGTCCGCATTGTTGTAATAGTTTCCGGTTGTGGTGCCCGACAGCGATGGCCGGTCAATAAAGTCTTTCGAGCAGGAAGACAACAGCACCGCCGGAAGCATCAGGGCATATAGTGGCTTGATTTTCATCTTTTTAAAGTGAAAGAGTGAATGAGCGAAAGAGCGATTACCGCCTATCGTAAAAAAGACCTTGAGTGATGAGAGGTTAGCGTCAGCAATTCGCTCTCTCACTCATTCGTTCTTTCGCTCTTTAAGTTAAAATTGCAGATTGGCGCCTACGGTGAAGGTGCGTGGGTTCGGATAGTGGCCGGTGTCTACATTCATCAGTTTAATGCTGTTGTTGAAAGCACCGATTTCTGGGTCGTAGCCTGAGTAGTTCGTGAAGGTCTTCAGGTTTTGAATCGTCCCGTAAATCCGTAGGTTTGATATCTTCACTTTGCTGAGCAACGTTTTAGGTAGTCGATACCCCAGCGTAATGTTCTGAATACGCCAGTAAGAAGCATCCTCTACATAGCGGTCCGACATGGCCGTATTGTTCTTGTTCGTGTTAGTAAACCGGGGTAATGAGCCATTTGGATTGGCTTCGGTATAGCGATCCGTTACCGTTTGTAGCTGGTTGGTATAGGCATTGTTCAGACCCTCCAACTGCCAGCGCAGGAAGTTAAACGCTTTGGCACCCTGGCTGCCTTGCAGGAACAACGAGAAATCGAAGTCGCCGTAGTTGAGCGTATTGGTAAAGCCCCAGGTGAATTTCGGGAGTGGACTGCCAATAAAGGTGTAGTCCTGTGCGTCGATCTTGCCATCACCGTTAATGTCCTTGAAGCGAACATCGCCCAGCCAGGTTTCGGTCTGGTTTACCTTATAGCCAAATTGGGGGAGGCTGGCATCCAGTTCGGCCTGTGTACGGAATAACCCATCGGTTTTTAATCCCCAGAACGAGCCAACCGCGTTGCCGGGCGTGGTATGCGTGATTAGGTAGTTGTTGTAATACACTTTGCCATCCAGGGCCGAGGCCGCACTGGCCGCTTTGTCATAGCGGTTGGTGAATTGCGTAAATACGACGTTCGTCTTCCAGCTAAAATTACCCTTTTTGATATTGGTGGTCGTCAGGCCGATGTCAACACCTGTATTGGTCATCTGACCGGCATTACCCAGCGGAGCTTTCAAGTCATCCCACTGGTCGCCTACACCAATCAGGTTCGGGCCGGTAAGGAAGATGATCATATCGGACGTAACTTTTTTGTAAACATCAATCGTCGCATCGATCCGTCCGTTGAAGAAGCCCAGGTCAACCCCGGCGTTGGTCGTTTTAACCGACTCCCATTTCAGATTCGGATTCGGAATCCCGTTGATCATGTTCGAGGAGCCGAAACCCACCGGACCTGAGAAGAATTGTACGGCTCCTACATAGGCAGGGTTAGGCGCACCCCCTGGGAAGTTCTGGTTACCAACAACTCCATAACCGACACGTAGTTTGGCATAACTCAGGACATTGGCGATAGGGCCTTTCATGAATTTCTCGTTCGAGATTGTCCACCCCGCTGATACACCGGGAAACGAACCCCAGCGGTTGTTAGGTCCGAAATTCGACGAACCATCTGTCCGGAAACTGGCCGACAGCGAGTATCGATCATCGTAGGTATAGTTGGCACGGGCAAAGTACGACTCCATCGCCCATTGACCTTTGCCACCACTCAGGCCCCAGGTGGTCTGATCGGCACTGCCGGTGTTCAGGTCAAAAATATTGGCCTGTAAATCCACTTTAGTCCCCGAAATCGACTGGTAGTAGGAGTTCTGTACCTGATGACCTACTGTTGCCTGAATACCGTGTTTTCGGAGATTTTTCGTATAACTCAGGTAGTTGGTAAGCGACCAGTAGTAGCTATCCGAGCGCGAATCAATCAGTTTACTCCGGAACGACGTGCTCCCCACGTTACCGGCTTTCTGATAGGCAATGTTATTATCCTGCCCTAGCGAGTAGGAGAGTTCGTTCCGCAACGACAGGTCTTTAGTAAACTGTAATTCCGCGTAGAGGCTACCAAACACGTTGTTCGAGGTTTTCGTATTGCCCCGGTACTGGCTGTTTCCAACCAAATTTGAGCCATAATATTGCACGCCACCTACCGTTTGTCCACCACCCAGGTTCCGTCAATATTTTTCACCGGTGTCAGCGGACTGGTCGAAGCCCCCACCAGATGGTTCCTTCGGCAGCATCGGCCAGCGATACGTTCTGGATACTGCGCGATACGTTGGCACTAATACCTACTTTGACCCAGCTTTTCAACTGCGTGTCGAGGCTAAAACGGGATGCGTATCGTTTAAAATCTGAACCCAACAGAATCCCTTTGTTATCGAAATAATTCAGTGACAAGTAGTAAGTCGTTCGGTCTTTACCACCCGAAAAACTCAACTGGTGGTTACTGATCGCTCCATGCTGGAACATAGCCTCCTGCCAATCGGTACCGTTGCCCAACAGATCGGGGTTTTTAAACTCGTCCGCTACGGGGTTTCCGATAATGGGCAGGACTTCGTTCTGGTAACGGGCAAAATCCGGCAACTTCATCAGGTTCAGTCGGCGGGCCACTTCCGAAACGCCTGTGTAGGTTTCGTAGTTGATCTTACCTTCGCCCGATTTGCCTTTTTTGGTAGTGATCAGAATGACACCATTGGCTGCTTGTGATCCGTAAATGGCTTGCGCTGAGGCATCTTTCAGAACATCAATGCTTTCAATATCATTGGGGTTCAGCATGGCCATTACGCTATTGCCGGTCTGTCCATCGCCACCGCCCAGGCCTGCGTAGCCAGTACTGTTGGAGGTATTTCCTCCTACAAACGGCACACCGTCGATCACAAATAAAGGGTCGTTGCTGTTAATGGATGTAACCCCACGAACTTTAACCGAGACGCCCCCACCAGGCTGGCCACCATTGCTAGTCACAGTTACCCCGGCTGCTTTACCCTGAAGTAATTGGTCGATACCCGCTGCTGGAATGTCTTTTAAATCAGCGGCTTTCACGGTCGTGATTGATGACGTAACATCGGAACGCTTAGCCGTACCGTAGCCAATAACCACAACTTCATCCAGTGATTGGTCGCCTGTCTGGAGCGTAATGTTCAGATTCGTTCGCGATCCGACTTCAATTTCCTGCGTTTTCATGCCAATAAAGGAGATCACCAGCACCTTCGCACCCGCAGGCATATTGATTGAAAACCGCCCATTTACGTCTGTCGTGGTTCCCAATGTCGTTCCCTTTACCGATACGGTTGCGCCCGGAAGCGTGTTCCCTTTTTCGTCAGATACTACCCCTTTTACCAGCGCCTTGCTATCCAATGGTGTGGTAGCAAGGGGATTCATCGTTTTTATAGTTGCCAGTGCAGGCGGGTTCTTCTCCGTTGATGCACTGGTAATGGCTCGTTCCTGTGCATGGACAACTATCCAGCTGCTCAGGACGAAGGCCCCTGAAAGCACATGTTTAATCATGAGGGAAAAATTAAGAGTTAACTTAAACAATAGATTTAGTAGATAATGGAGATTATAGTCTGCCGAAAAACTGATTTTGAGCCAGGTTTAGCTGAGGTTAGGTTGCAACGGATGTGGGTTTAAGTAATTTCTGCATCGGTAGAGAAATCATGACCGATGTGCCTTTTCCGGCTTCACTTTGCCATATAACCTGCCCGCCGAGGTAAGCAATACGTGATTTAATATTGGCGATACCATTGCCTTGTGACGGTTCACTGTCGAAATTATATCCCCGTCCATCGTCATCTACACTAAGTAAGGTGGTTTCGTCACTGGTCATTAGCTGGACCGTAACGTTTTGAGCATCAGCATGTTTTAGTGCATTGTTAAGTAGCTCCTGCACAACCCGATAAATCATGACGGAAGCTTCATCGCCTAAATCGGGAACTTCGCCATAATGTTCCAGAACCAACTTTGTCTGGTTGACAAGATTTAATTTTTGGACCAGATCTTCTATGGCCGGAATAAGTCCAAACGTAGACAGCGCATAGGGCCGTAAGTCGTTGGAAATTAGTCGAGTCTCCGTACAGGCTTCATCCAGAAACTGGTTCAACGGTTCTTTCACCGATAAGGGCAACTGTTCCTGGTGTGCTTCTACAAACAGCTTAATGCGAGATAGTTGAATACCCAGGCCATCGTGCAAATCACGGGCAATGCGGCTCCGTTCGCCTTCCTGCCCTTCAATCATCGCTCGCAGGGATTTCAATTCTAACTGCCGAATCTGTTGTTGCGCAATGACCGTTTCCTGGTGCGCGATCAACTTTTGCTGACGTCGTAAGAATACTAACGCACCTACACCTAGTACGCTGATAAGCAGCCCAATTGCTAACATGGAATTCAGTACATGCTGATTGTAGCTTTTTTCTTCAATCAGCTGTTTTTCGACGGCTAGTGTCTTGATCTGACTGTCTAATTCCTGGAGCCGGATGCTTTTGGTCTGTTCGGATGAGTAAAACTGGTTCGTAAAATCAAGTGCTTTGAGCGACCATACGTATGCATTGTTGTGATCGCCCATTCGAGAATAGCTATCGGCCATATGCTTGGATAATTCCCGTAGCATAGACAGGTTCTTCTCTGATTCGGCCAGTTTAAAACTCTTCTGATAAGCCTCAATCGCTTCCTCTGACTGGTTCCTGAACTGGTTGACAATGCCCAGATAAAAGTGATTTAAGGCAATCAGCCAGTTAATCTTCAACTGACGGGACATCACCAGGCTCTTCATCGCGAAATATTCGGCAGAATCCGGCTGCTTAACCCGAGAATACGTATTTGCTAATAGATTCAATGCATAGGCTTGAGAATACGCTTGTTTGTATTGGGCACTTAATCGTTCGGTTTTGCGCAACTGAGTCAGCAAATCATTGGGTATTGGCTCTTTCTTTTGAGCGATGTTGGCAATCGCCAAACGGCACTCGATCACCTTGGGTATGTTGTGGGTTCGCTCAAAATACTGTTGCGCTTTCCGCAAATACTTCTCTGCATACGGCTGCATGAAATAATCATGGGTGTAATAATCACCGATAACAATATGCTCATTGTAATAGCCCAGTGAATCACCAATCAGATTGTAATACTTCAAGCCGTTGAAGTACGAGTCCATGGTGTACTTGTTATAGCCATATTGCTGATGGTACAGCCAGCCCAGATGCTCGTAGGACTTTGCCACCTGATCGTACTTCTTATCCTGAATCAATAGCTTTATCTGCTTTTTCAAACTATCAATCGACGCCGATTCAGACACAGCTCTAACTGGCTGGAAACGGCCACTTACTCCAAGGAGCAATATGGCCATGATCCATCCTATAGAAACAACGGGACATGTAGAATACGACTTCATATAGGTAAAAGTCACAACAAGCTATCAATCAATGTACTGCATCTCCATCGCAGTCTTAATGAGAAGGGCCGTATTAGGAACCCCAAACTTCATCAGCAAACTGCTCCGGTGAAATTCAACGGCTTTGGCACTAACAAATAACTGATTTGCCATCTGCTGAGTTGTCAGCCCCTGCGCGATGAGTGTCAGCACTTCAGATTCGCGGGGCGTCAGATTTGGTTTTATACCGGCTCCTGCGGTCGATTTTCGGGTCTTAGGCCCGTCGTTCAATAGAATATGCGTAATGGTATCGTTAAAATACTGCTTCTCATGGTGAACCGTCTGTATCGCCTGAAGCAACTCAACCTTGGTTGTATTCTTCAATAAATAGCCCCTGGCCCCTTTTTTGACGACTCGTTTAATAAGACTGGCATCGTCGTGCATGGTTAGCGCGACCACTTTTGTCTTCGGATACAGCCGGGTTATATGTTCACACAGATTAAGCCCATCTTCAATTTGCGGGAACGAAATATCCAGCAGAACCACATCAATTGCGGTCTGATTTAATCGCTCAATAACTGATTCAACCGTATAGCACCGTTCGGTCACCTTAATGTCCGGTGCGCCAGAAATAAGAGACTCAATGCCTTCGACAAAGACATTGTGGTCATCCGCTATAAGTACTCGTATCATTTAAAGTGATTTTATAAATAGTATGGGAACATGTCTAGTTTACTTCCCATCTTGATTTACCCGCAAATCGCGTTCTTTCCCTCTGGATAAATAGAATTTTGTTTAGCAAAAATAGGACTAACAGGACGGCTTATAGAATAGTGAAAACCCAACTTTATATAAATTTAGGGAAAACCCTATAGTCGCTACTACCATAGGAATTTTATAAAAATCCAAAGTAAAGCTATGATTATCAGTAATATAAAAGAAAATGGCGTTTAGTAGTGCTTTATAAATAGAAGGCTTAACCTAAATCCTTAACAACTAACTGCACGGTATAACGACTTTTTTGCTCTAATAGTAGTTTTTTATTGACCAGAACCCGGTCAATGGTGCCCTGATCGTAATAACGGATTGTGATCAGTTCTAGCCCATCATTATAGCTAACCCGAAAATCCTGCTTCAACTGGGCCAATAAAGCAGGTACCCGATCAGGATTATTATCGACAACGACCGAAAAACTGATCGCTGTATTCTGCATCAGATTGATTTTCACCCCAGCCTGAGCGAATCGCCCAAAAATCCGGCTCAAATTATCTTCGGCAATGAACGAAAAATCGTTTGGGCGAAGCGAGATTAATACCTGATTGATTTTGAAAATAAACGATGGAGTTGATAGATGCTGCTCAAAATTACCAATCACGGTTCCAGGGGCATTCGGCTGCAAAAACGACCGTACGTAGAGTGGAATCCCCTTGTTTTGCAGGGGTTTAATCGTTTTTGGATGAATGACGGTTGCCCCGTAATAGGCCAGCTCAATAGCATCCTGATAAGTCAGTTTCTCTAACAGTATCGTTTCATCGAACCATCTTGGGTCGGCATTGAGCACACCCGGCACATCTTTCCAGATGGTAACGCTTTCGGCATTCAGGCAATAGGCAAAAATGGCTGCTGAGTAATCAGATCCGTCGCGACCAAGAGTTGTTGTCCGATTACCCGAAGCTTGCCCTACGAATCCCTGGGTAATCTTGACACCACGCCCTGTTACCTTTTGGTTAATCCGCAAACTGGTCTCAGCCCAGTTAACCCGCCCCTCGCGAAAGGTTATATCCGTACAGACCAACTGCCGGGCATCAAGCCATTGAGTTGGAATATTGTTTTTCTGTAAATAAGCGGCAATAATTTGGGTAGACAATACTTCACCTAGCGACACGATCTGATCATAGACTTCATCGAAGGAGGCACCAGGTACTTGTGACAGAAGCAGCTCCAGGTGAGCAAATGTCTCATGAACGGAGCTAGAATCACCCAGAAGATCTGCGCTTATCTGGTAATGAAAATCGGTTATAGTTCCCAACACGGCCCGCATAGTTTCTGCCTGACCATGTGCGTAGGCAAGAACGAGATCCTCCAGCGCATTGGTAGTTTTGCCCATCGCCGATACAACTAGGAGTACATCCTGGCCTTGTGTTTTAATAATTTCGGCCAGATTACGAACACCGGCTGAATCTTTTACTGAGGCACCACCAAATTTGAAAACTTTCATAGGTTGCAAAAAATAGACAGGATTACCGCATTAACCGAATCGTATACAATTCGGTTAATGCGGTAATCCTGTCGAAAAAAAACGCTATACGGTTATGGCTCGGCCTGTAAATAATAATTCACGAACAGCATCGGCGATACCCTTTGGATCGAAACCACATTCATGATGTAGCTCAATTTGTTCACCATGTTCGATAACCGCGTCAGGAATTCCCAGGCGTTTAACACGTGCCATATAGCCATGATTTGCCATAAACTCCAATACTGCACTGCCGAAGCCGCCCATGACACAACCATCTTCAACGGTCAGTACGCGATCAAAGCGACTAAAAATCTGATGAAGCAACTCCTCATCCAGCGGCTTAACATAGCGCATATCGAAATGTGCGGGCCGAATGCCTTCTTTCGCCAGCATTTCTGTGGCTTGAACAGCATAGTTGCCAATATGGCCAATCGTCAGAATGGCAACATCTTCACCCTCAGAAATCAGCCGACCTTTGCCGATGGCCTGCTTTTCGAGTGGAGTACGCCAGTTAGGCATAACGCCCTCACCCCGTGGATACCGGATTGTAAAAGCCCGTTTGCCTTGCTGTACCTCATCAGACTGGGCGGTGAACATCATATTTCGAAGTTCCTGCTCATTCATGGGAGCCGCTACAATCATATTCGGGATGCACCGCATGTAGGCGATGTCGTAGGCACCATGGTGAGTCGGGCCATCAGCTCCGGCGAATCCGGCCCGGTCGAGGCAAAAAATAACGGGTAATTCCTGAATACAGACATCATGGATAACCTGATCGTAGGCCCGCTGCATGAATGTCGAGTAAATATTACAGAATACAACTTCGCCCTGCGTCGCCATTCCTGCCGAGAATGTTACGGCGTGTTGTTCGGCAATCCCTACATCAAAGGCCCGCTTTGGCATGGCCTTCATCATAATATTCATCGACGAGCCAGAAGGCATAGCCGGGGTTACGCCTACGATACGGGAGTTTTGCTCGGCTAACTCGACTAAGGTATTTCCAAAAACGTCCTGATATTTTGGGGGTTGGGGCGTATCATATACTTTCTTCTGAATCACACCCGTCACTTTATCAAACAGACCGGGGGCATGCCACTTCGTCTGATCTTTTTCGGCAGGGCCGTAGCCTTTGCCTTTTACGGTCAGAACGTGCAATAACTTCGGGCCGGGAATATTCTTAAGATCCGCTAAAACGCTTACCAGATGGTCTATATCGTGGCCATCGATGGGGCCAAAATAGCGCAGATGCAACGACTCAAACAGATTACTCTGCTCCAGCAGCGAACTTTTAATTCCTGACTGAACCTGCGATACTAACTCCTGGGCTGTTTTGCCCAGCTTATCCATTTTGCCCAGCAAATTCCAGACTTCGTCTTTAACTTTATTGTAGGTTTGCGAGGTAGTAATATCTGTAAGGTATTCCCGAAGAGCGCCTACATTGGGGTCTATGCTCATGCAGTTGTCATTCAACACAATGAGCAGATTGCTATCGGTCGCGCCGGCGTGGTTCATACCCTCGAAAGCTTCCCCAGCAGTAAGTGCGCCATCGCCAATAACCGCGATATGATTGCGTTGAGAATTACCCTGTAGCTGCGAAGCCACAGCCATGCCTAAAGCCGCTGAAATAGAGGTAGACGAGTGACCAACCCCGAAGGAGTCATACTCGCTTTCTTTCCGTTTAGGAAACCCTGACAGCCCTTTATAGAAGCGATTTGTATGAAACTGATCGCGACGTCCCGTCAGAATTTTGTGACCATAGGCCTGATGCCCCACATCCCACACCAGTTGATCGTCGGGTGTATTGAAAACATAATGTAAGGCAACGGTTAATTCAACTACCCCCAGGCTGGCTCCAAAATGGCCACCATAAACTGAAACATCGTCGATAATAAACTGACGGAGTTCATCGGCAACCTGAGGTAAGCGGGATTTATCGAGTTTACGAAGATCGTTGGGCGTATTGATTGTGGCTAAAAGACTGCCAGGGGTAATCAGCATGGTGATAGCAGATAAACGTCTGTCCTACAACAACACACGTCCAGAAAAGAATGTTCTGGTAATGGCTCGCTTAGTGTATTGATACAACGAAGCTAGTATTTTTTTTAATAACTATAAAAAATCTAAGCCTCTGTGCCTCTGTATATATACGTCGGCAGCAAAGGCTTAGATTTCAAAAGAAACTAGTATTGACAAAATAGACTACATCCTACGTAGTAAAAACATAACTTATTAATTCCTCTGGCTAGCCCGGAATAGCTTTTGCTTCTCTTCCCGAGTCAAACTTTCGTAGCCAGATCGTGAGATTTTATCAAGTATCGTATCAACTTCATCCTGATCAGGCGTCGACAGTGATGAGGAAGAGCTTGCCGATGATACGTAAGAACTTGCCTGTGTACTTGCATTACTCCGTTGCCGATAGGATACTTTAACGGCGGGTTTGGGTTTCAGTAGATTACTCCATCCATCAGCTATCCAGTAAATAGGCCGACCCAGGTCAGTGCCATTTTGGAGCAATTTAACATAGAAAAAGCCCATCAGCGCACCTCCAAGATGGGCTAGATTACCTCCGGCATTAGCCCCTGCTGATTGAGCAACTGAAAGAATAATGAAAAAGAAGACAATGTATTTGATTCGGACGGGGCCGAAAAAGAGTAGATGGAAAGTGTAGTTTGGCAATAGGGTAGCCGCGCCAACAGCTACCGAAAAGGCTGCTGCCGATGCTCCCAGCATACGGGCACCTTCGGCATAGTGCTGAAAATAAGGCACCAGATTGTACATGGCCAGATAGAGCAGCCCACCGGCCAAGCCTCCCATAATATACAATCCTATCAGTCGTCTGTTGCCCAGATATTCATCAATGAGCTTGCCAAACCAGTACAAGAACAGCATGTTGTAGAGAATATGAAAAATCTCATCATGCGTGAAGAAGTACGTGAACAGCGTCCAGGGTTTATGCGCAAAGGCAGTTAGTGTCCCAGGAATCATCAACTGTGACCTAATGAAGCCATACACATAGTCTTTCTCGCCTAATGTCAGACCAACCTTGGTCAGCAAAAGTACTAGAAACACAACTGTATTAATCAGAATCAATTGCACCAACGTATTGTTGGGCTTATTGAATTCACTCCGAAAATCCTCGAACAAGCCGCTCATCACTAATAAAACGTTTTTCGTTGGGAACCCCAGTATTTCACGAGAATAAATGCAAACAACATACCGCCAATGTGGGCGAAATGCGCAACGTTGTCGGCCTGCGCCCGATAAATTCCCGAGTAAAGTTCAAAGGCTCCGTAAAAGATAACGAGGTACTTTGCTTTAATCGGTATAGGTAGAAACAATAAAAATAACTCAGTGTTCGGAAACAATAACCCAAATCCCATTATTACCCCAAAAACGGCACCGGATGCGCCAACCATGGGTTCATCGACTTGGTTTGTAAAGATTTTATTGACAATGGATATACTATCCTGAATCGTTTTACTATCATTTGGGAACTGTTTAAACTGCTCCATAAATGGTGCCAATCGGTCATAATAGGAGCCCGCGTGCTGGTCAATGAAGGCCGAGAAACTTGCATAACCAGGCATTGCCCTATATTCCTGAACAGACACATATACGTCGTGCGTTTCAAAATAGTTTACGCCCGAGAACAACAGTGCAGAGCCTAAGCCGCAAAAAAAGTAAAAAAACGTAAATCGACGTGGTCCCCAAAAATGCTCCAGCATCGGTCCAAAAACAACTAACCCAATCATATTACTGAATATGTGGTTAAAGCCACCATGTAAAAACATATGTGTCAATAACTGAATGGGATTAAACTTGTCAGAGAGAAACGAATGCAGCCCAAATTGATCGATAATGGCATCGTTCGTAACCAAAAAGACAACTACGTTTATTATTAATAGTACGCGAACTACCGGAGTAAGGTTAAACATCTTAATATCAACTAATTTATGCTGATTAACGCAATTATCAGCGCAAAAGTCCTGCAATTTTATCTAACGTTAACACAACCGTTATGGACTCACCCGTTGGTGTGTAACTTGGATTCGCAGATGCGAACAGTTGGTTTACTAAAGCCCGGCACTCAGTGGCACTCAGGCGAGCTATATGATTCATGGATGACCGGCGTGCAAGCGACCTTGCCATCGATTCAATCTTATCCAATTTCAATCGACCGGTGTCGGCCCGAAGTTGAGCGAGCAAGTTAGCAAAGAGCTCTTCTTCATTTTCACCCATCGTTAGGGTTGGAACACCCCGAATCACAAATGTGTTCGCTCCCAGTTCATCGAATTCAAACCCTAAATGGGATAAATCGTCACGTAACTCAAGGGCTAGCTGAAAATCAACAGGTGCCAGCGTGATTGTTTTGGGAAATAACAATTGCTGAGAGGCTCCATTCTGCTTGGTTAGCGCGCTATGAAATTGGTCATACAAAATTCGCTCATAAGCTCTTCGTTGGTCGATGAGCATCATTCCAGACTTGATAGGTGCCAAAAGGTAACGATTCTGAATCTGAACAATATTTTCGTCCTCAACAAGTATCGAGATGCCTTGGTCTGTTGACTCTAGACCTACTGGAAGCTGATTTGCCCGGCTCCCCAGCGTAATAGGTACGTTTTCACTAGCGGGTTGGTCTGTTGATATTATTGCCTGTTTAACAGCACCTAACCAATCGCCATTTGTTTCTCCAGAATTAGGAGAAGACTCCGGACTATCTGTTTTAGCAACGCCTTCGTATAAGGTCTGCCAGTTATTGACAGATGGCTTTTTCGGAATATCAAAGCTGCTACCAGCTGCTTTGTCTAAAGCATCGGAGCGTAGGGTAGTTCGTTCGTTAATGGGTTGACTTGCGCCTGATGCCCACTGGGGTGTAATTGGACGGGCCGAATTCGTATCCGTGCCGTTTACTCTGGAGGAGGGCTTAAGAACAGCCGTACCACCTGATGCTGATTTCGATGTATCGGGTCGAACACCCGCCAGGAAGTTGACATCCGAATCGAAATCAAGCGAAGGGGATAGGTTGTACACACCCACAGCTTTTCGAACGGCAGCCATCATAATAGCATAAACTGACCGCTCGTCGTCAAATTTTATTTCTGTCTTGGTCGGGTGAATATTAATGTCGATGTGCGACGGATCAATATCAATAAAGAGCACATAGAACGGATGGCTACCTTCAGGAAGGGTCCCTTCATAAGCGCCTATAACCGCATGATGCAGATAGTTGTGTTTGATGAAGCGATTGTTGACAAAGAAAAACTGTTCATTACGGGCTTTCTTTGCCGACTCTGGCTTTCCAATATAACCATGTACCGTTACATAAGGAGTTTGCTCTTCGCAGAAATTCAACTGTTCCCGATAACTCTTGCCGAACATGTCTACAATTCGGCGGCTGAGTTTCCCGGCAGGCAGATTATAAATTTCCTGATCATTATGAAACAATGAAAAAGCGACTTCGGGATTGGCGAGAGCTACCCGTTGAAACTCGTCGATGATATGACGCATCTCCACCGAGTTTGATTTCAGGAAGTTACGCCGGGCAGGTACATTGAAGAATAAGTTTTTAATCAGCAGGTTCGTACCTGGCAGACACGAAATTGCTTCCTGCGCTTTAATATCAGAGCCTTCAATACGGACCAGGGTTCCCAGTTCATCGCTAGCCCGGCGCGTACGCATCTCTACTTGTGCTACAGCTGCAATGGAGGCAAGTGCTTCGCCCCGAAAGCCCATTGTGCGGATACGAAATAAATCATCGGAGGAACGAATTTTCGAGGTCGCGTGGCGCTCAAAACTCATACGAGCGTCGGTTTCCGTCATCCCCGCGCCATCGTCCACAATCTGAATCAGATTGCGACCCGCTTCACGGATAATTACCTGAACCGATTTTGCTTTGGCGTCAACTGAGTTTTCGAGCAACTCTTTTACGACTGAAGCAGGCCGCTGCACAACCTCGCCAGCGGCAATCTGGTTGGCAATCGAGTCGGGCAGTAGCTGAATGACGTTTAACATAACGGATAAAATCTCACGGGACGGCTGGTCACGGTGTCATACAATATACAAAAATAACAGGCAGATTGTACGTATAATTCAACCGGAAGTAGTTTAATGTTTGAGGCTCAATAGTCAATGTTACCCGCGTACAACCAATGAGAAGTGAACCTCAGCTATTGGTAGTAAAAATGCCGCAAGCCCGAAATCGATAGAGTTCGTACTTGCGGCACAGTAAGCCTTAAGAAAGGAAGTCGTTAGACTTTGATTTCTACATCAACACCACTCGGCAATTCGAGTTTCATCAATGCGTCAACCGTTTTAGCACTGCTGCTATAGATGTCTACTAACCGCTTATAGGTGCAAAGTTGAAATTGTTCCCGCGCCTTTTTATTTACGTGGGGCGACCGCAGAACGGTGTAAATTTCTTTGTTGGTTGGCAGAGGGATTGGGCCGCTTACGATAGCACCCGTTGATTTAACCGCTTTCACGATTTTCTCTGCCGATTTGTCAACCAGCATGTGGTCGAACGACTTCAGCTTAATGCGAATTTTCTGGCTCATTGTGTTTTTGGTTCGTTAGGTAAATAGGCCCGCCGAAAGAACCATTTACTCCGGCTGGGTAAGTAAATGCGGGTGCAAAGGTAGGGAAATTTATGCAGAGCAAAAAGGTATTGTTGTGATTTTGTGGGGATTACTTTATAAATCGTTGAGTAGCTGATCTAATTCGCCCGATTCCGGGTTCGCTTTGTTTTTCTTATCGTAGATAGTCAGCAAAACGACTTGTTCATCTGCGGTAACAACATATGTAATGACCCTTGCCCCACCACTTTTTCCTGTGCTTTTACTTCGGATAGCAAGTCGGATTTTATAACAGTTCTGTCCAAGCGAGGTCCCTTGTGTAGGATTCTCGGCTATTTCTTTCCCCAATACAGCCAGTTCAGATTTTATGGACGGGTACTTCTTGATTAAAGGTTTCGCTTTTCGTTTGAAATTAGCAGAGGTAACGATTTTATAACTCATTCAAAAAATCGTCTAGGGTCTGCAATTGAACCTTTCCCTGCTTGTATAACTTAACTTCCTCCAATGCTTCCTTTATATCTGCCAGCAAGGCTGCTTTGGTCAACGGCAAACCATCCTCGTCTCGGTCCTCATCAGGTAGGGCAAGTTGTGCTTTAATTTTATTCCACTCTTTGATAGGAAGTACAACAGCAGTGCGCTTGCCTTTGCGATTAGAAATATAGTGTACGTTCATGTCTATCTTATTTTCTATATATGCTACTAAACTAGGGAAACAATCTCGAAAGTTCAAGCGGCTTAAAACAGCAATAGGTACTCAACTTGTTGAGTACCTATTACAAATCATATTTATTTCTGTCAGGCAATTACGCTTTCACAGTACCTTTTTCTTTCGCAACAACCGTATCCGAGATGTTCTGCGGCACAACTTCGTAGTGCGCAAATGTCAGGTTGGCGGTAGCCCGGCCCGACGACATCGTACGGAGGTCAGTAACATAACCGAACAGTTCCGAAAGAGGAACGTCAGCCTTAATTACCTGCGAACCAGCTTTCGTATCCATGCCCTTCATCACACCCCGACGACGGTTCAGGTCACCTGTGATTGGGCCGGTATATTCTTCTGGTGTCAATACTTCAACAGCCATGATTGGTTCGAGCAATTTCGGACCAGCCTGACGGGCAGCCTCACGGAAGCCCAAACGAGCAGCCATTTCAAAAGACAGCGAATCGGAGTCAACGTCGTGGTACGAACCGTGGAACAACCGAACTTTCATACTTTCGAGTGGGAAGCCAGCCAGCGGACCATTTTTCAGTGATTCGTCAAAGCCTTTCTGTACGGCTGGGATGAATTCACGGGGAATAACACCACCAACAATACCGTTTACGAACTCTAAGCCTGGTTGTACAACACCGGTTTCGTCTTCGGTACGGGGTCCGAGTTCAAATACGATATCGGCAAATTTACCACGACCACCCGTTTGTTTCTTATAAACTTCGCGGTGTTCAACGTTTTTGGTAAGCTTCTCTTTGTACGCAACCTGTGGTGCACCCTGGTTCACTTCTACTTTGAACTCACGACGCATCCGGTCGATGATGATCTCAAGGTGAAGCTCACCCATACCACGGATAATGGTCTGGCCAGTTTCTTCGTTCGATTCAACTTTAAGGGTTGGATCTTCTTCGATCAGTTTACCAATTGCTTTCGAGAAGTTATCCTGATCGGCTGATTTCTTCGGCTCAATCGCATAACCAATAACGGGCTCTGGGAATACCATTGATTCCAGAACGATTGGGTGTTTCTCATCAGACAGCGTATCGCCGGTTTTGATGTCTTTAAACCCAACTACAGCACCGATGTCACCCGCTTCCAGACGTTCAATCTGGTTTTGCTTATTGGCGTGCATCTGGAAAATCCGAGAAATGCGCTCCTTGTTACCCGAACGGTTGTTCAGGATGTAAGACCCTGATTCCAGCACACCCGAGTACGAACGGACAAAACAAAGACGGCCTACGTAAGGGTCAGTCGCTATTTTGAACGCTAGTGCAGAGAACGGTTCTGTCGACGAAGGTTTCCGAGAGATCTCTTCACCTGTGTTTGGATTGGTTCCTTTAATGCTTTCCTTGTCCATTGGAGATGGCAACAGGGCCATCACATAGTCAAGCATGGTTTGAACACCCTTGTTTTTGAACGACGAGCCGCAAAGCATCGGTACGATTTTCATCGCGATGGTTGCTTTACGCAAAGCAGCCAGGATTTCGTCTTCCGAGATCGACTCTGGATCTTCGAAATATTTCTCCATCAGCGAATCATCGAATTCGGCAACGGCTTCAAGAAGTTTTTCCCGCCATTCGGTTGCTTCGTCCAGCATATCGGCTGGAATAGGAACTTCACGGAAGGTCATGCCTTTATCGTCTTCATTCCACTGGATTCCGCGGAAATTAACGAGATCAACAACACCTTTGAAGTTTTCTTCTTCACCAATCGGTAGCTGAAGAGGAACGGCATAGCTACCCAACATTTCCTTTACCTGCTTGCACACGTTCAGGAAATCGGCGCCAGAGCGGTCCATTTTATTTACGAAGCCCAAACGAGCTACGTTATAGTTGTTAGCCAAACGCCAGTTGGTTTCCGACTGGGGTTCAACACCATCAACAGCACTGAAGAGGAATACCAGACCATCAAGTACACGCAAGGAGCGGTTTACTTCAACCGTGAAGTCAACGTGGCCAGGAGTGTCGATGATGTTGATATGGTACTTTTGTTCACGGTAGGTCCAGTCAACAGTCGTAGCGGCCGAGGTGATCGTAATCCCCCGCTCTTGCTCCTGTTCCATCCAGTCCATGGTAGCGGCACCATCGTGTACCTCACCAATTTTGTGGCTTACCCCGGTAATAGAGAATTCGTTCGGTTGTGGTCGTCTTACCCGCATCAATGTGGGCAGCGATACCGATGTTTCTCGTGAAATTTAAATCGCGAGCCATTAGCTTGTTATACTGAAAGTTATGTTTTTCTAAACTCGAAAGGAAAAGGTCGCTACAAGTAGCAGATGACCCTTTTGTAAATCAGGACGCAAAATTACTGAAAGTCAACCACAAAACCAACGGTTTGGCCAATAATATCGTAGAAACTATTCTCCTTTTTTGTCCATTTTACTAGTTGGCTACATTTCAGTAAATGAGCCTGTAACTTGGAATCATGCAAAATCCATACATAGCTTTACTTCATATTGCCTGGACTTACGCCCGACAGGAAAAGCGAAGGTACTTAGTCGTCTATTTCCTGTTCATCCTGGCTAATGTAGTCGCTGCCCTACGGCCCTTACTATTTGGTTGGTTTATTGGTAAACTTCAGCAGCAGGATACGAATATTCTACAAGTGGTCTGGCTATATGTTGGCGGTTATTTTGGGCTGGAAGTGCTGGAATGGGCATTCCACGGACCCGCGCGGGTTATGGAACGGCAGTTGGCGTTTAATTTGAGCCGGAACTTTCTGGACGAATTGTTTCATCAGACTCTCCATTTGCCCGTTGGCTGGCACAAAGACCACCATAGTGGTGCTACCATCAATCGGATTCGCAAAGCCTACGATGCACTCAAAACGTTTTTTCAGGACGGCTTTATTTACATTCAGGCCCTCTCAAAATTTGTTTTTTCGTTCGGTGCCATGCTTTATTTCTCGCCCGCTTTCGGGTTGGTCGGTGTAGCCTTAGGGGGGTGACAATTTATGTAATTCTCCGTTTCGATAGGCCCTTCATTAAAGCGCTCGACGAAACCAATGAACGGGAGCACGTCGTTTCGTCAACCTTGTTTGATAGTCTGTCGAATATTATCACTGTCATTACCCTCCGTCTTGAGGAGCGAATTCAACAGGCACTGTCTGGCAAAATAGCGCTGGTTTTTCCCCCCTTTATGCGACAGGTAAAGATTAACGAGTGGAAATGGTTTGTCGCGTCACTATTAGTTGGGCTCATCTACATTGTTCTGGCGATGGGGTATGTCTACCAGCATTATATTCCGGGGCAGGTATTTTTAATTGGCGGTCTGGTGACTTTACTGGGCTATGTCAATCAATTTACGAGTGTGTTTCATGATGTGGCCTGGCAGTACACGCAGATTGTACAGTTTAATACCGATGTGCAAACCGCCCGAGGTATTGGCGAGGCTTATGCTCGTCATGAGCGTCCTGAGCATGAAACGCTACCCGATCAATGGCGAACTATCGATATTGCCAACCTCAACTTCTCACATGGTCGGACCGCCGGTTTATCCCATAAAATACCTAATTTAGTTGACTTGCATATTCAGCTGGTGCGGGGTAAGCGAGTGGCGTTTATTGGGGAAAGTGGCTCTGGAAAAAGTACACTACTGACGTTGTTGCGAGGTTTGTATTTGCCTGAGCCAGGGTTGTCTGTACAAATCGATGGGCAGCCCATCTCTGATTTAAACGCAGTTGCCAATACTGTAACGCTGTTTCCACAGGAGCCAGAGATTTTCGAAAATACGATTGCGTATAATATTACGCTTGGTTTGCCTTTTGGCGATGAAGAAGTAAATGAGGTGTGCCGGGTTGCCCATTTTACGGATGTAGTGAAGCAACTGCCAAACGGCCTGGAAACGAATATTCAGGAAAAAGGGGTAAACCTATCAGGCGGGCAACGGCAGCGATTGGCATTGGCTCGTGGCGTATTGGCCGCCCGAGCCAGTAATATTGTGTTACTAGACGAACCCACCAGCAGTGTAGATCCCAAAACAGAACTGGCTATTTACCGGGGTCTACTGCGTGAGTTTGCCGATAAAGCCATTGTCTCAACCCTTCACCGACTTCACCTGTTACCCTTGTTCGACTACATTTATATTATGCAGGATGGGAAAATAATTGACGAGGGAAGCTTTTCTAAGCTGCGTCAACACAGCCCTGTTTTTCAGGAAATGTGGGCGCACCAGAAAGAGGTTATGGAACAAGTAAAGGAGTAAAAAGTAGTCAGGTATTGGTAGGGAAAAGTCATTAGTAGTCAGGCATTGTCATTAATTGTCAAGTATAGTTGTTTACTATTAGTGACGGTGAATGACAATGCCTGACTATTTCAATTATTCTACTGGCGCTTCTACAATGGCCACAATCTTCCAGATGCCTCGAATATCGCGTAGAGGGACTGTTACATTACCACCATTCGGATTGTCAGAATGGAGGGTGAGATATTTGCGGGTTAGCAACTCGTTGTCCCGAATGCGTTTGACAACAAAATAATCCCGATACATAACCGCATAAACGCCCCCTGACTGGTATTCCCAGTTGTTTTCACTAATGGGCACCGCCAATACTTTAGCGCCGTGAATAAGCTGTGGGCTCATACTACTTCCCGAAATTTCCAGTACAACTGGGTTTTTATGGCCGCGCAATAAAGGTTTTCGTACCCGAAACGATTCGGTATCGGTTGCGCTGACCGTATCGGAATAGCTCTCGACAAAGGTGGCGTAAAACTTTACGGGCACAAATGGAACCTCGATCGTATCGTCTTCTGTGATCGTTATCCGGGCATTTCCTTCAGGTGGGTTCAATACGGGCATAATACCCCGAATCAGATAATCTGCGCTGATTTGAGGATAGCAGGCCAGCAAGCTCATAATGGTGTCGTATGAGGGTTTTGCCCGTCCGTTTAAAATGTTGTAGAATTTCGATGGATTTTCACCTAATTCCTTGGCTATCTGGTAAATAGTAATGCCAAGAGCATCGAAAACCTGCTTTAATCGATCCTGAATAGTCACGTTAGTGTCAATATTATTTAAAGAAATTTCGGCCTTTTATGGATAGATAGTTGACAGATGTAATACAGGTAAAATATATTTCGCTTGTATTACGGCAAATATACTAAAAATACAGATGGATGAATAAAGGAGGAGCCACAATCTTAGCCAAAATTTGATGAATCGGAACCGATTAAGTACACACACGAGCCCAACTGTGCTATTTATAGACATGAATAGTTTCTTTGCGTCTTGCGAGCAACAGGATAATTACTAGTTGCGCGGACGGTCTGTTGTGTCCTGAACTCTATCAGATTGAAGACAAAATTCGGTGCTGGTAAACTTTTGGGGAAACAGAATTGCGGGATAACCCGATATATAGGGATGTAATTGGCGTTGGGAATTATAAAAATGGTCATTCATAGTCATTTGCCTGGCGTCATTTATTGTTTACTTCCATGAGTGATTATCAATGACGCCAGGCAAATGACTATGAATGACCACCTAATTCAACACTCCCATACGTCCATTCTGAAAGTCTTCAAATGCTTCCAGGATCTCTTCGCGCGTATTCATCACAAAGGGGCCATAAACAGCTAGCGGTTCGTGAATGGGCTCGCCAGCCAGAATGAGCAGTTTTGCCGCAGAAGAGGTCGAAAGCGTTATCGTATCGCCATTCGTATTCATGAGCGCAATTTGTCCACGGTTAATCGGTTTTCCATTAAGGCTTGCCGAGCCGTTTAATACATAGACCATAGCCGTATACTGAGCAGGTATAGTAAGCGTTTCGGATTGGCTGTTCGCAAGGGTTAGATCAGCTACGAAAATCGGACTGAATGTGCTGGCGGGGCCTTGTAAACCTGCTAATTCGCCTGCAATAACACGCAGCTTTCCACCATTGGGCAAGACAGTCGTTTGAATTTTCGATGCAGCAATGTCCTGATAGTTGGGCGGGCTCTTTTTGTCTTTGGCAGGCAAGTTGACCCATAACTGCACAAAATCTAACTGGCCTCCCTGACGGGAAAACTCTTTCTCATGCTTTTCCTCGTGAATAATGCCCGATGCGGCCGTCATCCACTGAACATCACCCGCGAAGAGTTTACCATAATTACCGGCAGAGTCGCGGTGTTCCAGGGCACCCTCATAGACAATGGTTACTGTTTCAAATCCTCGATGCGGATGTTGATCGACGCCCTTTGGCCGATTAGAGGGTTGTACCTGCATCGGTCCGTGATGATCTAACAGTAAAAACGGATTGAATGGGCGCGACCCTTGTGGGTGAAACGCATTCAACCCAATAAAGCCATCACCAACGCTATTGGGGTAGCCGTACGTATATCAGAAATTGTTCGTTGTGTCGCCATAATACATGTAGATACATTTAATACAGCAACGTCTTTCCTTTCTGACAAGTTCATCGCAACTGCTGCTCCTTCGGGCAGAAGAAGGTTGTACGCCCGCCCACTTCAGTGCGTTCGATACGGGTGCTACAACGAGGGCAAAATTTATGGGCTTCTACGTCATCGTATGGTGAATCGTCCCATTCCCGTACATGAATTAAAAAACTGTTCGGGAAGTCACGATAGGTTGCCTCATACCGAATAGCTGTTTTGAGTACGAGCCAAATAGCGTTATGCAGTTGATTGAATTGGTCGTTAGTAAGCGTGTTGGCGTGTCGTTCAGGATGAATGCAGGCCTGAAATAGTACCTCATCGACAATCCAGTTACCTAGCCCAGCCACAATGCTTTGGTCAAGCAAAACAGGCTTTATGAAAGCTTTCTTCTGATAGATACGTTCTGCTAGTTCTTCGACAGAAATAGCGAGTCCATCCGGGCCGATTTTTTTTCGTTTCAGAAACGCGTCTATGTTATCAATCAAACCTACCCGCTCGAATTTGCGTGGGCAGAGAAAGCCAAGGTTGAAGCCATTCGTAAACTCAAACACGATTCGGGCAAACCGGGGCCGATCGAGCGAAGAATGGTAGTATTCTAAATCACCCGTCATGCCAAAGTGCATATGGACGATAATATCGGGACTATCCGTTAATACAAATAGATTCTTCCCAACCCGATGTGTACTAATAAACTGCCGCCCAGCCAGTGTAGTTACCAGGGTCGTATAGTCGGTTGTAAGTAGCTTTCTATCTTCGACATCAATGTTTGCAATAATCTGGTGAAGCGATGACGTTTCGAGATACTGTCGTCTGATTTCAACCTCGGGAAGTTCTGGCATTGCTGAGCGTTTTATATAGCAACTAACTGCAGTTCGGGTTGTTATAGCGTGTACGGATACGCTGGTGGATCATTAAGCTTCTCACTGGGTGAAATTAATATTTATTTTACGGTCTATCTAATTGATAATCATTGTCTATTTTTGGGGTTTCCGGTGCGTACTAAAAAAACCTTTTTTAAGAATAACCAGTTGTTCGCTACAATAGTATGACGCAAGCTGGCGTTCCGTTAGTATTGTTCGGAGGGCAAATTATAATTTTCGTAGTCGAATTTTATTTTTTCATTCAACACCGATATCGGATGTAACAACCTCTACACAACCGCGAAAGCGGCTTTTTTTACAAGTCTGTGCATGTTTAATCGTTAAACTGAAAATTTGAAATGGAAAATAATTCGCAAAAGCCAAAAGCAAATGGCGCTCTCTTAGCTGCTCTGATTATTATGACGGGTTTAGCTGGAGTTTCAAGTTATCTGTATTTTGATCAGAAAAAAGTTTCTGAAAATCAGGAAGTAACTATATCAGAACGGGTTGAAGAACTTTCAACGACTCGGGTTAAACTAGATTCGATTTCAACGGCATTGGATGCTAAGATTGCCGAAGTGCAAAAACTGGGTGGTGATGTTTCGGAGTTAGAGAAAATGAAAGCTCAGTTGGAAGGTGATAAAGCTACTTTAAAAAAAGGTATTCGTATTTCGATCGCGAAATACGATGCGAAAATTAAGCAGTATGAAGCCTTTCTGGTCGAAAAAGATACGCTTATCGCCAATCTACAACGCGAAAACGTAACCCTGGCGACCAACGTAAAAGCATTGGACGAAGAAAATACGGGCCTGAAAGTGAAAGGGCAACAGTTCCGTGATTCGGTAACTACAGTTGTGTCGCAGGTTCAATCGCAGAATCAGGAGTTAAGTACGAAGGTTACCCGTGCCGCAGCTCTGAAAGCGCAGAACGTAAAAGTATTTGCGGTTAACGCTAAAGGGAAAGTGAAAGACGACGACTCATACAAAGCTAAACGTCTGGACAAAATCAAGCTGGTTTATACCTTGCTGGATAATCCACTGACGAAAGAAGAGCCTAAAGATGTATTCGTTCGTGTGCTTGATCCATCAGGAGCAGTTGTGTCAGATATGGCCAACGGTTCGGGTACCTTTA
Organism: Spirosoma telluris; assembly: GCA_003259005.1. Lineage (GTDB taxonomy): Bacteria > Bacteroidota > Bacteroidia > Cytophagales > Spirosomataceae > Spirosoma > Spirosoma telluris. The sequence continues at coordinate 5,305,115 of QLII01000001.1, read as the reverse complement.
CGGTAGATGGCAATGAAACCATTTATACGACCAAGCAGACGGTGAATTACACGAGCAATGGCCAAAACGTCGAATTGCTTTATTCGCGCGGTATTCCTTACAAACCAGGTAAATACACGGTCGAATTGTATTCGGAAGGTTTCCGGATCGGTTCGGGTGAGTTTGCTGTGCGCTAGTTATTTGTAACCAGATCTTATAAAAAAATCGCGGCTCCCAACGGAGCCGCGATTTTTTTATGCCTGCTATATTCAAACGAAGATTATTTAGCACCCGTAAACGTTAATGAATTCTTTGAATCGTTTTGAATATTGATACGCAATAGAGTGCCTTGTTTTTCCATGCCACTAGTTGTGAAAACCCGATCCGTCTGGAGTGAGCCAATACTTGAATCGCCCAGTTGTAGTTGAATCTGATCTGCCTGTCGGCTTAAGCGTACATGCGGAATTTGGCTGGAATTTGTTGAATAGGACGCGTTATAAACGAGTGTTACACTGCTATCTGTTTCTTTTTTCAGTTCTGCGGAAGGCATCTGGTTCGTCGGAATGGCTACCTGTGACGGATCAAGGTAAACGTTTGTACGATATATACCAGCTACCTCTTCAGACAGAGTTGATTGTGTAGGTTGAATATCGGTCTCGTGTTGGCAAGCCGTCATTGTTCCTACAAATGCACAGAAAAGCAGTTGCTTTTTCATTGTTGATTACTGTTTTGGTTCATAGACCCTGCTGAATTGGAAAGCGTTGGAGTTTGCTCCATTTTTCGTTCACTTTCTTCTGCGTCATTCTGGGCTGTATCTACCCATACTTTCATATCGTTGAGTTGCATTGGGCCAAATTGCGTTGTAAAGGCCACGTCGGCAGCATCACGACCATAGGCTACTGTAATTCGGTTTCCACGTGGCTTCTCCTGGGTTGCATCGAATGTAAACCAGCGGCCATCAATATAGGCCTCGAACCAGGCATGCAAATCCATCGGGTCAAGCTGGTATAGATAGCCAACGACCATACGAGCCGGAATATTGAGTGCCCGGCAAAGTGAAATACCAAGGTGTGTGAAATCGCGGCAAACGCCGATCCGGTTATTGGCCGTATCAATGGCCGAGGTACTGGCATTACTGGTGCCGTACTGATAGGTAATATTCTCGTGAATCCATTTTCGTATAGCTTCTGCCTGGTCGTAACCTGACTCAGTGCCATTGGTAATACTGCTGGCGAGATTGCCTAACTGATCGGACTGGCAGTAGCGACTGGGTAGGGTATAGTGTAACACATCGTCGGGAAGGTCTTCAACCGGTGTATAAGGTGCACCCGGCGCTACATCGATTAGATCGGCCGTTTGAACCGTTGCTGAGAAGTGAATGGAAAATGGGCCTTCTGGTGCCACAACTCGTTGGCAAAGGTTGCCATACATGTCCGTAAACTCGGTTACGTTGACAGCGGGAGTAATCTGATATTCTTCCCGAATAATCCATTGCCCGGCACCTGAACGTGGGCGGAGCATTAAAATTAACGGGGTTGGCGTTTGCGCTTGAAAAGAAAGTTCACAGCCAGCGTTAAGTTGCATATTTTGTTAGTAAATGAAGAATGGTATCGAAGTGCGATCGAGTATCGTACTCTCTATCAAATAACCAAAGACAAATACGGTATGTTGGCTGTTAAGAAACAAAAATCGAACAAACTACTTTTGGGAGATCAATTATTTCTTCACAATTACAAACTCCACCCGTCGGTTTTTTTGTCGACCTTCCTCCGTATCGTTTGTGGCAATAGGTTTCGTCTCGCCTAAGCCTTTGCTGGCAATGCGGTCTGGCTCAATTCCTTTACTAATAAAATACTCACGAACAGCGTCGGCGCGATCCTGCGAGAGCTTATTGTTGATCTCATTAGACCCCGTATTATCGGTGTGACCACGTACCTCAATCGTCATTTTGGGTTCCTCATTCAGCGTCGTTACCAGACGATCTAATTCAGGACTGGATTCAGACCGTAATTCGGCTTTCCCTGTGTCGAAGAAAATATTATTCAGAGGAATTATATTCCCTTCCTTTATCTGCACCAATTTCAATTCTTTGCCTTTAATTTCCTGAAAGGCCCTGGACTGAGTCAGATCAATATTTTCGCCAATAGCAATGAACCCTTTGGCTACCGCTCGAATCGCATATTTCTGACCATAAGGCATTATGATTTTGTATTCGCCCGTGATTGGGTCAGATGTAGCCTCGCCCACTTCGGAGCCGTCAGGTAGCGTCTGATAAACAATCCGGGCTTCAATAGGCTTGCCCGTAACCGGGTCAACCACTTTTCCACTAATCAAGGCAACTGGATCAGGGCGCGTCGCATCCGATTTATTGGCCACATCATCACCACCTCCACCTACTTTGCCCGGTTGATTCGTTGGGCGGTCGTCTGTTAGTTTAACCCGGACAATGTCGCCCTTGCCGAGGGTATTTTTAAACGTAGTCAGGTAGGCATAATCACCCGAAGCAGCCAGGGTATAATAGGCATCGTAGCCATCAGTATTCACTTTCGGGCCAAGATTAACAGGTTTCGACCAGTGTTTCCAGGTTTTGTCGACCCGCTTGCACACGTAGATATCATTGCTGCCTAAGCCGCCTTCCCGATTGCTTGAGAAATAAAGGGTAGCGCCATCAGGAGCCAGAAACGGGGTCGTTTCGGTGAACTTGGTATTGACCTCTGGGCCAAGTTCCATTGGTTTTGTCCAGGAGCCATCTTTTTGCCGGAAACTGACATAAATGTCATCTTCCTTGCTGTTTTTCTTCTCACTAAAGGCCATGAGCAACACTTTGCCATCGGCCGACATGAACCCGCAGTCGAACTGTCCTTTGCTCATATTCACATAGCCAGGAATGTCTATTTTCTGCGGGGGCGACCACCCATTGACCGTTTTCTTACTCAGTGAAAACCCGCGGGTTTCGTAATTCCCATTGTTGTACTGCCCTTTAATGAGCATTGTCTGGCCATCGGGGGTAATGCTGTAGGCACAATTATACTCATCTTTGTTAAGTGGGAAGCCCATCCGTCGGGCAGGGCCCCATTTGCCGCTGGCAGCATCAAGATCGGAGTACCAAATGTCCTGACTGCCTTTAACGCCATGCGTATTATTGGGGTGACTTATGCGGGCATAATACAAGGTCTTACCATCCGGCGAAATCATCGGATTAATCTCGTTGTATTCCGAATTGACCTGATTGCCAAGGTTTTCGACTTTTGCGCCGGTTGAATCGGGCTTGGCCTGGGCATTCGTAAACAGCGGGGTAAGTAGGAGCAAAGAGGCAGTAAAGGTGCCGAAGGCATTCATGGATGTTACGCGGGCTAGTGAAGTGCTTTGAAGGAGAACGATAGATAACGAGAATTTTGTATTGAGATTAAAATACCTATTAATCAGATCAATCAATTATCAATCCAGATTTGACGTATCAATCCCAGCATCTTTCAAAATTCCCATAAACGTTCCTTTTTTCATGTCCTTTCCATGAATAGGTACTGGAACCGTAATCTTCGTATTGGGATTGTAGAAAATGTGGTGGCTTCCTTTACCCATTCGCTTTAGAAAAATCCATTTTCTTCCAAAATTTTAATAAGCCGTTTAGGCGATAAATTCATACCAGCTCTGTGGTTAGGTTTAGCGAATATTCCAGGGTTTGACTATCGTCTGGTGGAATAGGCTGTCCCTCTTCTTTCAAAACCTCCAGACACCCTTCAATGGCGTCTTTCGCCATAGCGATGGCTTCTTCAATAGTTTCACCATACGTAATGCAGCCTCGAATGGCGGGTACTTTTACCGTATAGCCGCCTTCAGGTTCAGGGGTCAAAATCAACCGATATTGTAGTGTTTTCATGAATTTTGGAGTCAATTAGCCCTGAAAAATGCTGGAAGTAAGCCATTTACGCCACAACCCGCAACTTCGCAAAACTCAACAACAGCACTTTTTCCCCGACTTGCTCAAACTGAATCGTGGCTTTTCGCTCAGTACCATTAACCTCTACGGTTTTAACTGTTCCAAAGCCAAATTTCGCGTGCTCAACGCGTTGACCGGAAGTCAGATCTGCCGTGCTGGTAGGCGCAAAATCGGGTGAAGGGGTATGGGCAGCAGCCTGTTGAGGAGCTTGCCGTTGCGCTGTTTTCTGCGCCAGCGACCGTACAAACGCCATCGAACCGCTAGACGTACTTTCACTACGGTCCCGGTCTGGATTGACCCGCTCGGGCCGGTCGAAGTCCAACCGACTCGGTGCCGACCGCTGTTTCGACAGTTTCATGTATTTCTGATCAATTTCCATCAGAAACCGACTTGGCTCACACATTTTCAGTCGGCCATAGTGGTAGCGGGTTTCGGCGTAGGATACTGTCAGGCGCTTTTCAGCTCGGGTAATGGCAACGTAAAACAGGCGCCGTTCCTCTTCCAGATCGTTACGGCTTTCGAGCATCATTTGGCTCGGGAACAGATCTTCTTCAAGCCCAACAATATGCACATTTTTAAATTCCAGCCCTTTGGCTGCGTGAATGGTCATGAGGGTGATCCGATCATTATCGCCGTCGTCTTCTTTTTCATCGGCGGTCGTAAGGAGCGAGACCGATTGGAGAAACGCACCCAGACTTTTATCTTCGTTATCGGGATTATCGACAAACTCCTTAATGGCGTTCAGCAATTCCTGCACGTTTTCGTAGCGGGCAAGCCCTTCAACCGTTTTATCGTCGTATAGCTCTTTGAGTAGCCCCGACGTTTTGGCAATGTGTGAGGCTACTTCGAAAGCGTCTTTCTGATCGAGCAGAAGCTTATAACTCTTGATCAAATTGGCAAAACCTTCAATGGCAAACGAGGACCGGCCAGCAACATGTTTTGTAATTTCGGACACAATCTCCCAAACGGAATCCTGCTTTTCAGCAGCAATTACACTGATTTTAGCAACGGTCGTGTCGCCGATGCCGCGTTTGGGCAAGTTGATAATACGTTTGAAGGCTTCTTCGTCCTGTTGGTTGACCGTGAAACGCAGGTAGGCAATCAGGTCTTTAATTTCCTTTCGCTGATAGAACGACAAACCGCCAATAATGCGGTACTTAAGACTCACTTTACGCAGAGCTTCCTCAAATGCCCGCGACTGGGCATTCGTACGGTACAGAATTGCAAAGTCATTGTTGGCAAGTGACTCGTTCATTTTGGCTTCGAATATGGCCGATGCTACCAATCGACCCTCTTCGTTATCCGACGAAGCTTTAATAACGTCAATTAGTGGGCCTTCTTCGTTGGACGTAAAGACGTGCTTTTCTAACTGATTTTTGTTGCGGGCAATAATCGAGTTGGCCGCCTGCACAATGGTGTTCGTTGACCGGTAATTCTCTTCCAGTTTTACGATTTTGACGTTTTCTTTGCCATAGTCGCGCTGGAAATTCAGAATGTTCTCGATGTTAGCCCCCGGAAGGCGTAGATACTCTGCGCATCATCGCCCACGATACAGATGTTCTGATGAACAGCTGCCAGCTTACGGGTAATGAGGTACTGTGAAACGTTGGTATCCTGAAACTCATCGACCATCACATGCTGAAACTTGTGCTGGTATTTGTTCAGAATATCTAAATGATCCCGAAACAGTACATTAGTGTTAAACAGCAGATCGTCGAAATCCATAGCGTTGGCCGCAAAGCATCGAAGGGCGTACTGCTTATAGATCTTGCCAATATGCGGCATCCGGGCTGACTCATCATCGGCCAGGATAACGGCGTTATTGAGGTAATCCTCTGGGCCGATGAGCCGGTTTTTAGCTCCCGAAATCCGCCCAAATACACTGTTGACCCGATATACCTTATCGTCCAGTGCCATTTCTTTTATAATACTCCGTAACAGCGACTTGGAATCGTCGGTATCGTAAATAGAGAAATTGCTGGTATAGCCAATGGCTTTGGCCTCAATGCGTAAAATCTTGGCAAATACCGAGTGGAAGGTACCCATCCAGATATTGCGGGCTTCTGTACCAACCACTTTTTCGATCCGATTACGCATTTCACCCGCGGCCTTATTGGTAAAGGTCAGTGACAGAATCCGAAAGGGATCAACACCATTTTCAATCAGATGGGCAATTCGGTATGTTAATACACGTGTTTTGCCCGAACCAGCACCGGCTATAATCATTAGCGGACCACTGCCGTGCATCACGGCTTCCCGCTGGGGTTCATTTAATCCAGAAATATAATCAACCATTCCGCTCGTTTCTATCCTTCTATAACAAGTAAAAGTAGGAAAAAATTTGGTAGGATAGACTGGAATTCGGATTCAACAGAGACCGAAAGAAGGTCTTATTCCAGTAAAATAAAGCGAGAAGAAATCACAGCATCGGACCCAAATCGACCCCCATTACTTCCGAAAATGATGAAGCACTAGCGGCACCTCCATCACCTTTGCGATAACGAAGCCATTCGTGGGTTTTATAATTGTAAACGAAGCCTTCCAGAATGCCGTAGTCGTTGTCTTCAATTAAATTGATGATTTTTCTGAGATCATTCCGCTGTCCATTCGTCTGACAGACTTCAATAATAATCTTTGTATCTTCAGCGGCCAGATCGTACAACACTACATCTGGTACAGCATGGCCAGGTCCTTCATTTAGTGGCGTCTCAGGAAGTGGTATGAGGGATATAGCCTGTTTATGGTAGTATAAAAGCCCTAACTCACACGTTAGCTTACTAATCACTAATTGATGATCTAGAGGTGAATTGGTTCCATCATCATGAACCAGAAATGGTGGATTGTATTTTTGTTCGTACATAGCCAGAGAGATAAAACTTATGCCTAAGTTACAGAAAAACAGCGTTTAAACTGAGCAGGCAAGGAAACGCGTAATTTTTCTAAATTATTGTGCAACATCTTTAATTTTCCTGCATCTTTCTCCTGATTGCAATCTAACTTAAACGATAACGAGCCGCTGAACCTGTTGGAATCGAACCGAAATCGCACCGGCGCACCGGTCGGATCGCCCTACCCTGACCGTCATGCTGAATTGGTCAAACGCTGCCAACAGGGTGAGCGACGGGCTCAGTATGAGCTTTACCAGCATTACGTGAAAGCGATGTATAACGTGTGCCTTCGGATTCTGAACCATGAAGCCGAAGCCGAAGACGTCTTGCAGGAGGCTTTTATGGATGCGTTTAGCCATATTAATTCCTTTCGGGGGCAGAGTACGTTTGGTGCCTGGTTGAAGCAGATTGTTGTAAATCGGGCTATAAACCATCTCCGTAGTCGGCGGTTAGAGCTGGTAGATCTGGAGTCGAATCGCTTTGGCGAAGATGACGGACCTGATTTGGCCGATTCAGAACCCTATGACGAAGAGGGTATTCAACTGGAAGTCGATCGCGTTCGACGGGCAATGCAGTTGCTACCCGAAGGCTACCGGGTCGTATTATCGCTCTATTTGTTTGAAGGCTATGACCACGAAGAAATAGGAAATGTGTTGAATATTAGTGAGACAACCTCACGAACACAGTACTTGCGAGGGAAAAAACGATTGCTGGAATTGCTATAACTAGTTTTTGCTGTTGTTAAACAGAATGACAAATTACCAATCCAACGACAACTCTAAAGGAAGTCGGCACAACTATGAAAAAGGATAAACTTGAACGCTTTGTACGGGATAACCACGAAGCCTTTGACAAGGAGCCGCCGGTTGATCTATGGAAAAAGATAGAAGCGGGTCTTGACAAATCCAGTTTGGATAAGCTGCAACCTGAACAGACTGGGCTGAACATGGCATCGCCATTTTTAGAGGTTCATAGAAATCGTTCACTGACAGGTGGCCGGCAAATTGGCTGGCCTAATCTGGACTGGCGTGTAGCCGCTTCAATTGCTGTACTCTTGCTGGCAGGTTGTTTTCTGTATATGAACCAGCAGTATGGTGTTACTCATCAGCCAGAAATTGTTGCGGCTAGCCCTACTTATGCAAAAGAAGTGGTGCATTACACACAGTTGATTGACGCTAAACGCGCTGAACTAAAACAAATGACCGAAGGCGATCCTGCCTTATACCAGGAATTTGCCACCGATCTTGATCGATTGGAAAAATCCTACCAGTCACTGAGAGCGGATTTACCCAAGAATCCCAACCAGGAAGTGTTGATTCAGGCCATGATTCAGAATCTACAACTCCAGATTAACCTGCTTAATGAACAGTTGCGCGTTATTCAGCGCATTAAACAACAAACCAATGAAACGAATCCTGTTTAGTGTTTTAATCTGCCTTAGCCCTCTTTACTCCTGGGCTGGGGAGCCGATTGATGTTGGAGTACATGAAAGTACCATCGAAAAGAAGAAGACGATTATCAAACTATTTGATGTAGATAGTAAAGATAATCTGCTCGTTGATAATCAATTTGGTGAAGTCAAGATTGGGTTATGGGATAAAAGTGAAATTCGGATTCAGATTACAATTACTGCTAATTCGGATTCTGACGAACGCGTGCAGAAGTTCCTGGATGCTGTAACTATTGAAGAAAAGCGAACAGGCGATCAAATCCTTGTTCGAACACATTTTAGTCAGAATACCGTGTCGAACTGGAGTTTAGGGAAATGGAAAGACGGGGGCGACCGTAATTTCGTCAAGATTAATTATGACGTGATGATGCCAAAACAAAATGCCTTATCTGTGCGAAATAAGTTTGGCAATACCAATATTCCGTCGTTTCAAGCTGCCTTAACTATCTATAGCCGATATGGGAACTTTAGTGCTGAGGAATTGAGCGGACGTCAGAACGATATAGATGTAGCTTATGGCAAAGCAGATATCGGCAATTTTGGTCAGGGAAAGGTCGACATGGCATATGGTGACCTTGAACTCAACCGAGCCAGTGTACTGGTGCTAACAAACAAATTCAGCAAGATGAATATTGGCGATGTGGGTAAATTAGACGCCGACATCAATTATTCTGGGGCCAAAATAGGCACCTTGCGTGAATCAGGTAAGATTAAACTTGGATTTTCCAGCGGTTTCCGCATTGAGCAGATGCCCAAAACGGTGGATAACGTAGATATTCAGGCTTCTTATTCATCGATAGCTCTGCCAATGGATCATAACAGTGATTGCGACTTCGATGTGACGGTTAGTTACGGCAATTTCAGTTACGATTCGGGATCAACAATGCACTTTACGAGTCAGCCAAATGATAACGACAATCATCGTGGCCCACGCTTAACGAAGCAATACATTGGGAAAGTAGGGAGCGGTTCTGGTACCAAAGTACGAGTAGTGGCTAAATTCGGAAATGTAAATTTCAGGTAGTCAGCAGGTCAATTACGGCACGGTGCTGTGGAAATTCTTGCAACAGGGCAGCCCGGTTCGCTATTTCAAAATCGTTGAAATCGAAGCCGGGTGCCACTGTGCAGCCAACTAAAGAAAAAGTTGCGTCTTCAGTAGACGCATTCAGAAGAGGCTTTGAGCCGAACCAGCATCCTGCTGGAACAACGGCCTGAAATACTTCGCCCTGATGCAGACGATTTCCCAATCGAATCACCGTTAGCTCGCCAGTTGGCGAGATAACAAAAATCTCCAGCGGCCCACCTGCATAAAAATGCCATACTTCGTCGGATTGAATCCGATGGAGAGTGGAAATATGGTGGCTTTCGAGCAGGAAGTATATAGCTGTACTAAACGGTCGATCTCCCGTAAAACGATTGGGTAGCGTAGCCTGCGAAATGGATTCGGAAGAACGATAGGTTTCTGCGAAATAGCCTCCCTCAGGGTGAGGGTGCATATTAAGTACCCGGACGTAATCGGCAGCAGTCATGATTAATGTTGACTAAGTGAAGTAGGTGGAGTGAGTGAAGTAAATGGAAGCAGCTAGTGTACTTACTTCACTCACTCCACCTACTTCACTTATTTAGTTACTGTGCCGCCTTCACGACTGTTAAAAAATCAGCTGCTTTGAGCGAAGCGCCCCCAATCAGGCCGCCATCTACATCAGGTCGGGCAAATAGCTCGGCAGCATTCTGCGCGTTGGCACTGCCGCCATATAAGATTGTCGTATCCTGAGCGACTGTGTCGCCGTACTGCCCTGCAATGTGCTGACGCAACTCAAAGTGCATATCCTGCGCCTGCGCCGAAGAGGCTGTCAGACCTGTACCGATGGCCCAGATGGGCTCATAGGCAATCACTACGTTGCCAAATGATTCGGCTGAGAGGTGAAACAGGCTTTCGGTGATTTGATCCTTTACAAAGCCAATATAATCGCCGTTTTCGCGCAGATCCCGCGACTCACCACAGCAGAAGATAGGTATTAGGCCATTTTGGAGCGTGATATTTACTTTTTCGGCTAATTGGGCATTGGTTTCGCCGAAATATTGACGACGTTCGCTGTGGCCCAGAATAACGTATTCAATGCCAATGGATTGCAGCATAGGTGCCGAAATTTCGCCAGTGTAAGCACCCGATGCTTTCTCATGGCAGTTTTGTGCACCAATCGAAACCTTACCGCCTGGGGTTACCTGCTGTTGTGCTGAAGCCAGATAGATCGAGGGTGTGCATAGTACGACCTTCACATCTCCCGTGACTTCATCTTTAACCATATTGATTACTTCCGACAATAAAGCCTGTGCTTCGTCGGCGGTTTTATTCATTTTCCAGTTGCCAGCAACAATTTTCTTCCGCATAATAAATTTGTAAGGTGTTCAAAATCAGTTTTATGAATCAAACAAACGGGTCATTCGTTTCGTAATCCCGGCGAAATTAGGCGTTTTACATCGAACGAGTTGTGTATGAGTAGGCTAAATTTTGCCATACCTCCCATATGCTTGTTTTACCATCTATAATTACCGTAAACCAATCAATAATTTATTGTGTTATTTGGATAAAAAAATGCGTAATTTTAATGTAATAAATAAAGCTACATGAAAACGCTGATACTGGCCTTTGGACTATTACTGTCCTGTCTGGCTGCACGAGGAGATGATCCTCAACGCATGCCAGATAAGGATAGATACGGCTTTTTTATTGCCGGGAATCGTACCTGGACTCGTATTCCCTTTCAGCTTCATTCTAACCTGATCATTGTTCCGGTACGGGTAAACGAATCGGATACCCTGTATTTCATTCTGGATACAGGGGTTAGTAATACAATCATCACCGACCCCAGCGTTTTTCTGAAGAAACCACTTACACTGACTCGAAAAGTCAAAATTAGCGGTGCAGGCGAAGGGGGTAGTTTAACCGCTTCTATTGCAATTAATAACAGCCTGAGCATAGGCGGTTTAAGAGCAGCACATCATAACATAGTTATTCTGGATGAAGACATGCTCAAACTATCGGAGTATGTGGGAACTCCGGTGCATGGTATTTTTGGCTATGAGATCTTTGCCAATTTTGTTGTAAACGTTGATTTTCAACGACGGGAGCTTGTGATTATGCGCCCTGACAAATATAAATACCGCAAACACAAAGGTGACCGGTACCCCATTACTATTCAGGATACAAAAGCGTATACGGACGCCTTATCTGTTTATGACGGACAAAAATCGCTTCCTCTGCGGGTTGTTCTAGATACCGGAGCCGGTCATGCTCTGCTACTCGACCGCTCGCGGAGCACCGCTTCGATGCCGATTCCCGAAAAAAACATCCGAGCCCAATTAGGCCGGGGATTAAACGGGGTTATCAACGGAAGCCTGGGCCGGATTCAGAAAATTCGGTTCGGACGCTATGAGATGGATAATATTCTAGCTTCATTTCCAGATAGTCTGGGCTTTGGTATGAAACTGGTTAATATGCCCGAAAGGCAGGGAAATGTAGGCTGTGAATTATTACGCCGGTTTAATGTTACCTTCAATTATCCTGATCAGTATATCGTTATGAAGCCTATTAAACGGCTTATGCGCGAAAGTTTTGAGCACGATATGAGTGGTATGGAGTTAAGGGCCAAGGGCGATAGCTATCGTAACTACTATGTCGATAAAGTGCTTTCTGGGTCACCAGCTGCTTTGGCCGGTCTGGAAGAAGGGGATGAAGTACTATTTGTCAATAATAGCTCAGCGAAAGATTTGTCGATTAGTGATATTTACAAAATACTCCAGAAAGGAGAGGGTAAAGAAATATCGGTGCTTGCCCGCCGAAACGGCCAAATTGTGGTCGCCCACTTCTTTTTGAAACGATTGATTTAGTGTAATAGTCAAAGTAGGTCAAGTGAGTGTAGTAGGTGAAGTAAGTGTACTTGGTATAAACTCACTACACCCACTTCACCTACTACACTAAATCAATCCATTCGCTCCAGTTTGAACCGGAAGGTTGTGCCTTTTTCTACTTTGCTCATGACGGTAATTTTAGTCTTATGAGCGTTTAGAATGTGTTTCACAATCGCAAGCCCCAGTCCTGTACCACCCCGGTCTTTGGAACGACTTTTCTCAACCCGGTAGAAGCGCTCAAAAATTCGGCTTAGGTGTTCGGGCGGGATACCTGGACCATTGTCCCGGATCGAGACAAGAATATGCTTTTTGTCTTCCTCAAGATTCACGACAACCCGGCCGTTTTCATTACCATATTTCACGGCATTTTCGATCAGATTCGTCATTACCTGCATAATGCGTTGCGAATCGGCTTTAACCCACACAGGGCCTGGCTGGGTTGTTCGAATCGAGAGTGATGCTTTTTTTGCCTGGGCAATCGACTCTAACTGATCAAATACCTCCTGTATAACGTGAGTCAGATCGACACGGCCAAAACTCATTTTTACCTCGCCCGTTTCCAACTGCGAAAGGGCAACTAAATCTTTCACCAGCGCATCGAGACCGTCAAGGCTTTTGGCCGCTTTCGACAGGAATTTATCCCGAACCTTCTCGTCGTCAACTGCTCCATCAATAAGTGTATGAATAAAGCCCTGAGCTGCGAAAATGGGTGTTTTTAACTCGTGTGAAACATCCGCCAGAAACTCCCGACGGAACTGTTCCAGCCGCTTCAATTCGTCAATCTCCCGTTGTTTACGGGCGACATACACAAAGATTTCGTCGTTTAATTTTTTGAACGGATTGTTATTCTTGATAATCGACTTTCGGGAAATACTGAAGTCGCGAATCTTAAGCTGATGAATGGTTTTGTACATCTTATTGACCTCCCGAAACACCAGAAGCTCAATGGCATATAGCACCAGAAAAAACGAAATGGCAAATGATGAAAGGCCTACCACAAACAGCATACTGCTGGTAACGCCATCCACAAATGTCAGGAAGGCGACCGTCAGAGCCGATATCAGGCAAGCCAGCAAAAGCGCAATAATGCGGGGACTTAGAGACATTTAGAGTCAATTAGTGGAGTGGTGCAGTACGTGTAGTAAGGCCGGCAGCCAGCTATCTTGTAAACCTTGTAACATGACAAAATTAACTCACTGCACTTACTCCACCTAGTTCACCAAGTCAACCAACTTCTGGCTGATCTGTAAACATATAGCCTACACCCTTAAGTGTTCGGATGTGGGCGTCGCCGATTTTTTCGCGGAGTTTGCGGATGTGAACGTCTACTGTGCGTTCGAGTACGTAGATGTCGGCCCCCAGATTTTCTGAAGCAATTCTTCCCGACTACAGACTTTATTGGGATGCTGCGCCAGAAAAAACAGTAACTCAAACTCTTTCTTGGGCAAAATGATTGACTTATCGTTCTGACTAACCGAATAGTTTTTGCGATTGATCAGCAAGTCGGCAATGGTAATTTGCTCGCCTGGATCCGCTTTTTGCGCTTCGCGCCGGAACAGCGCATTAATCCGGCTCATTAGCGCCCGAGGCTTAATCGGTTTCGTAATATAATCGTCGGCACCAACGTCGAAAGCCGCCACTTCGGAGTATTCTTCCGAGCGAGCAGTCAGATACAAAATATACGTCTGGCGTAATTCGGCAATATCGCGCAATTGCCGACCGGTTTCAATGCCATCCAGGTGGGGCATCATGATGTCGAGTAGAACCAGTTCAGGCAAATAGGTCCTGGCAATCTCGATGGCTTTCCGTCCATCGGTTGCGGTACGAACCTCATACCCCTCTTTGTTGAGGTTATATTCGAGCATTTCAACAATGTCGGCGTCGTCATCTACGACTAAAACACGATGCAGGGGTTGAGCAGCTTTGGCAGCACTCATACGAAATGGAAATTGGTGAGTTTAACCTACGTTTAGTAGATTGCCTAACATCGGCAGCCCGAAGTTACGTGGCTTATCCGCAACGTTACCAATACTAAACGCATCCTTAACAAAAACTTAACAGCTTCGTCACAAATATTTTAGGTTGATTCAGCTTGAAAACGAGTTTATTAATCGAATTAAAGAATCCTATTTGCTCAAACTAAAGCCGTTGGCAGATGGTTGGCTAGGTAGGGAAACCAACCGAATGCGACAGACAAAGACAAAGCCATCATCGGTTATTATCCGCTACTATGAATAATCACTCTTCGGAGGTTCAATTACCTTCTTATGCCAAACTTGCCTGCGTACTGCTTTCATTAGTTATTATTGTTTACGGCCTACATGTATTGGAGGGGTACTTATTCCCTTAGTCTTTGCCATTTTATTTGCCGTTTTGTTATTTCCGCTGGTACAACGACTCGAAAACTGGAAGGTGCCAAGGGTACTGGCCATTGTGCTTTGCCTGGTTTTATCCCTGGCGATACTAAGTGGATTGTTCTATGGGATTTCGGTACAGATTAGCAGTTTCGCTGAAGTGCTTCCAAAATTTGGTCAGAAGGGCAGCGATTATATCGACAGTATACGAACATTTGCTGATGAGCATTTGAATATAAATCGCCAGCGTCAGGCTACTGAAGTGAAAAAATACCTTAACCAGGCCCTGGCAGAAGGTGGTACTATCCTGACATCGACTCTATTGGCAACCACCAGCATCATTGCCAATCTGTTTCTAGTCTTACTATTTGCTTTCTTCTTTTTGCTCTATCGAGATTTCTTCCGGTCCTTCTTTTATAAAGCATTTCGCGATGTACGTCGTTCTACGATTGACACCGTCATGAAGGGCATTTATGAGGTTGTAAAAGATTACCTGGCTGGGCTGGTTCTGGTCATTTTCATTATCGGAACGCTCATGACCGTGGGGCTTCTTATTTTAGGGGTAGATTATGCCATTTTCTTTGGATTCTTCGGGGCCTGTTTGGTGCTGATCCCCTATTTCGGGCTTTCGATGGGGTCTTTATTGCCAGCGGCATATACACTTGTTACGCAGGATAATCCACTTAAGGCATTGGGTGTCATTGGGGTATTTTTATTTGTGCAAACCCTGGAAGGTAACTTCATAACCCCCTACATTATCGGCTCCAAGGTCAGTATCAATCCGTTAGCTGCCATTGTTGTCCTGATTTTGTGGGAAAATATTTGGGGCCTTCCCGGTCTGGTTTTAGCTTTGCCCTTAACGGCTATCCTAAAAGTTATTTTTGATGCAGTAGGACCACTGAAGCCCTATGGATTTTTGATTGGCGAAGCCGAAAAACCCCGGCCACCTATAAAAAACCTTCAGGAACTGGCCGAACAGCTACCCAAGCGAGCCAAGAAAATTGGGAAAGTGGAGGAGAAGAATTAGGGTAGTAGGTGGAGTGAGTGGAGTAGGTGAAGTGAGTGGATGGCAACTTACTTTACCTACTCCACTCACTTCACCTACTACCCTACTCCCTAGAAATTAAGCGGATCTAGATTTTTAAAATGGCCGTTCATCCGGATTCGCTGTTTGGTACGCTCCATATCCGATACCACAGGCAGTACGGTATTCAGGTGTTGAATCAGGAAGAGCTGGCGTTCGGCTTCGCTTTCGAGTGTGAGCAACTCATATTCCTGCTCTACCGATAAGCCTACTTTGTGAGCGACTTTATAGGATAGGTTTTCAACCGTTGAGGTATAGTCAGTTTCAATTTGCAGCAGGCTATACAGGCGTTCTAATCGTTCAAGTAAGGCTGATACGTGGGCACTGGTATTTGGCCCCGGTTCCACTAATTCCACCTCGCCACCCGCATAAAGCTTGCCAGGCACTGGATTCTCGAAATTAACCAACCGAAAAATACCCAGTCCTTTCGACTTAATATCCATTCGCCCGTCGGGATAGCGTTTATGCAGGGTTGTCACATGCATTTCTGTACCATAGCCAGGAAGTTTGTTATTAATGAAGGCAGGAATGCCAAACGTTCGCTCTTCTTCCAGGCATTCATTAATAAGTTGGCGGTAACGAGGTTCGAAAATATGCAGATTCAAATCCTCGCCAGGGTAAACAACCAGGTTCAGGGGGAATAGGGAGAGTGTCTTTTCCATAACGCCGAAAAGGTACGGTTTTTAGAGGAAAATAGCACCTGACTCCATAAAACGGACATTTCGGGCCTGCGCTTTGGCATAAATTGGATCGGCCAGGTAGCCTAGTCCCGTAACGTCAGACATGCAATCGGTCACGACCACCAGTTTTGAAACAAGTTCTGGCGCAAAATCCAGCAGTTGTTTGAGGCTATTGGCCACGCAGTGGGATTTAGCTTCTCCCATTAGGTAAATGGTGTCAAATCGAGCCAAATCGGCAATCAGAGCCGTATTAAGTTGCGTTTCGGGAACGGCTGGGTCAGGTACCTGTGCTCGAAAGATTCCGAAGTGTTCGGACAGGGATAAAGGCCTTTTTGAACTGCAATATAGTCGAGATCACGCTGGCCTGACCATCCTTTTAGCGCCCCAAGTAAGGTGTCATGCAAGGCCGCCCCCGTGATCCAATCAGACAGTGTTCGGGCCAGATGAAATGAGCAAACTGACCATCAGCTTCCAGATCATGAATGTACTTTTTTGCTTTTTCGACCGAAAATCGTGGTATCCATCGACCCGCATCAATATCCGCGCCCGTGATTTGCGTAAATGGCACTGGGTGATTGCCTGAGGCATCATGCCAGAATAACGGATGGGCAATGTCTAACACATGATGCGTATCGAGTGTAACAACGATATGGTCAATCTGGTCAGCGTATTGCTGGATAAGCGATGCTATTCGCTCAATATCCTCCCCGCACCTGGCACAAACAGGGCACCCTCGGGATGACAGAAATCGTATTGGGCATCGATAATGAGAAAGGCGTTTTTCATACTAGATAGAGGAGGTTTCAGTGAAATCGGTAAACAAAGAAACGCTGTTTAAACGATCCTGTATTAACTAATTGATACGTTTTATGTCGCGCATATGGGGGTATCCTGAAGATGACTAACTTGTAATTGTGTTGTTTGGATTGTTGATTTGTAGACCATGTTTTCATGTATAAGCTCAACTGTCACATCATAATTTACATCATATGAAATTACTATATCCATTCCTGTTTTTGTTTGTATTGACACCTGGGTTTTTATCGGCGCAAGGTATTGTTTTTGAGAAAGGCAGTTGGGCCGACGCCTTAAAGAAAGCAAAAAAAGAGAAGAAGCTGTTGTTCCTGCATTTTGATAAGCCAAGTTGTGGAGCCTGTACCGAAGTAGCTTCAACCGCGTTTAATAGCCCCCTGATGCAGGAGAAATTCGCTTTGCATTTTATTAGTTTTCGCACTGATGGAACAACCGGGATTGGTAAAGAGCTAGCCGAGAAAGTAGACGTTGAGTGCATGCCGTCGTCGCTATTTATGGATGCGGATGAAAACCCGCTTGTCCGGTATTGTGGCAGCACCAGTTTTGACAGGCTTTATCTGGAAAAAGCAGAAGAGGCTCTTACGAAGAATAAGGAACGTCCGCTAAAATCATTGACGGAAGCGTATGCCCAAGGTAATCGCTCATCCCAATTTATGCGAACCTATATTGATCGCTTACAGGAAATGGGGTTATCGACAAACGACCAATTAGACGCATACGTGCTTAGTCTACCCTCCGATTCTTTACGGTCAGGAAGCCTTCTTCGGTTTATATTTGAGCAGGGGCCCGTAGTAGGGAGTAAAGCTGATTCGGTCTTTAGGCAGAATTATGCGAAAACGGATAGCTTATATAAAGCTGTTGAGTTAAATAATCGGATTGTCAACAACTCACTTCGGAAGGCAATCAAAGAAAAAAACGTATCCTTAGCCAGTCGAACAGCCATTTTCCGACTACGAACCTATCAGAACGATTATAAAAATGGCATAGCTGCCCAGCAGTGGGTTATGATGCGCTATTTCCGGGGCATTCAGGACACACTTCAATACCTGCGACTGGCATCCGACTATTATGATAAGCAGTTTATGACGGCCCGAGTCGATTCAGTTCAGAAACTGGACGAATTAGATCACCAGCGTCGGATGCGGGGAGAATTCCCACAGCCCAATGGAACTAAGCCTTTGGTTCCCGGTCAGATGGTTTCGGTGGTGGCCTTCCCCAATACACAGCGTTTTGTCAGCGCACTGAACCAGGCCGCCTGGGACTTTCAGGAGCTAACGCGTGATACGGTTTATCTCAAGAAAGCGCTAAGCTGGTCAAAGCGTACCCTTGAGTACAGAGAAGATGGAAGCCTGATGGATACCTATGCACACATTTTGTACTGGCTAGGGCGAAAAGAAGAGGCTTTAGAGTGGCAAACGAAAGCCGTTAATAGAGAAAAAGGCAGAGGCTCACCAATGATTGCTTCGTTAGAGGCAACACTGAACAAAATGAAAAATGGCACGCTATAAATAAATTACGCGTTAAGTTTCTATCGGGGTAGGCCAAATGGCTTACCCTTTTTCGTTACTTTGATGTATGAATTATACTGAACTCCAACTGCGTCTGTCGCCCGATTATACCGATATCCTCACCGCTGAATTAGCTGAACTTGGTTTTGAGTCGTTTGTTGAAACCGACGAAGGGCTTAGTGCGTACATCATTGAGTCAGATTTTGACGAAAAGGCCGTACAGGAATTGATTACTAAATACGAGGGTCAGACCGCAATAGCCTATGAAGTTAGTTCGTTAGAGAAACGAAACTGGAACGCCGAGTGGGAGCGCGATTATGAGCCGATAGAAGTTGCCGACCAGGTTCGGGTCCGGGCGTCCTTCCATGAGTCGGATGCCCGGTTTCGTTACGACATTGTCATTAACCCGAAGATGTCATTTGGTACCGGCCATCATGAAACCACCGCCATGATGCTGGAACAACAGCTTGGCCTTGATTTTGTGGGAAAATCAGTACTCGATGTGGGTAGTGGTACCGGAATCCTGGCCATTCTGGCCGAGAAAATGGGTGCCCAGACGATATTGGCGTTCGATATTGAAGAGTGGGCCGTTGAAAATGCCCGTGAAAACGCTGAGCTAAACGACTGCCCGAAGACTACGGTGTTTCAGGGGACGATTGCCGATGTTGACCCGACGACCCAATACAATATCGTACTCGCCAATATCAACCGGAATATATTACTGGCTGAAATTCCCTTCTACACAAATTTATTGACGAAAAACGGGTATCTTGTTGTGAGTGGTTTTTACGAAAACGACGCGCCAGATATTGAACAGAAAGCGTTGGAGGTCGGATTGAGCCTGGCCAATCGAGCAACAACAAATCAATGGACTTCTTTGTCATTTTATAAACCCTGATAGCGTTCGACTAGTCGAATGGTAGTCAGTTTCTGGATATGAATCGTATTTATTATAGCCTGATACTAAGCCTGATAACCCTGACCGTATCGTTCGGTCAGGCGGTTCGGCTTTCCGATAAGCCAGACCAGTTCATGGCCGACGTTCAAAAACTAATGGCAACGGGTGGCCCGGTAGCTGTGCGGGCCGGGACGAATTTGCAGGCGCTCTGGTCAGAAAATCGACTCTCTGCCCAGCAACAGGAGCGCGTGATGGTTCTGAGCCGGAAGATGAATCAGAAACGATTGCCAGCGGCCACACACTTTGTCCCTTTCTATGAAGCGCTCTACCTAACTACCCAGCAACAGCCCGCTACGAACATCGACGGCCTGCTAACCATTGCCGAAAAACTATTCGACGCGAACGATCCTAAGGCTTTTGCCCGAAGTCTTGAAACCACTCGGCGATTCATGGAACGGCATGAACTCTATGCGAGCAATTACAACAAACTCTACGCGCTTGGGGGTACGTATGAACTGCACTACGTTGACGCGTTGAAACCTGTTCAGCCGGGAGCTATTCAGACACCGGCCGATTCAATCGCTGCTGCCAAAGCGGCTGCTGAACGATCCCGGTTCGATGGGTGGGATACGCCTGTCCCTGCCGATTCGACGCAACCGCGTCAGTTGGGTCCTCAGTACATCCCGCAGCGCCGACCCATTCCAACGGTTTCGGGAGCACTTATTACCTTGAAGGATGTGACACTGGCGATGGTCGCGAATGGCGATTCGGCAGTGTTAGCGAATACCAGTGGTGATTTAATGCTCAAGGATGGTGTATTGGTTGGCCAGGGAGGCAAATTTACCTGGGCAACAGCAGGGCGACCTGATATTTTCGTGACACTCAGTGAGTATGCACTTACGACCATGAACCCCCGCCTACAAGCCGATGATGTTACGTTGACATATGGACCTGCCAAACCGATTAAAGGTGTGTTTGAGTATGTCAGCAAGAAAAAAGGCGGCCCTATCACCTATCCACGATTCATGTCGTGGCAAAATGATGTTAAACTGCCTGATTTGGGGCCAGATATAGACTACCGGGGTGGGTTAGCCTTGTCGGGAACGCAAATGGTTGGGGCATCGGCTAGTGGGCAGCCTGCTCTGTTGACTGTTAAATACAATGGAAAACCGGCCTTCAAAGCCACCAGTCGCCGGTTCGATTTTAATATGAGCGACACAACTTCGGCTAACGGAGGTGTGCCTGATTCAACCCAGGCCGGATTAGCACAGTCTGGCTTTAACACAACTGAACCTGCAAAACCAGCAGCTTCTGCAAAAGGTACGTCGCGACCAACCATTTCGGCTATGTCAGCCTCATTCATTGGTTACATTGAGGCCGATTCGATTACACATCCGTCCGTACGATTTCGATATGATAAAAAGCAGCGGATTGCCTGGCTGGATCGTGAGCAACGGACTGATTTCGCGCGGGTTCCCTACGCCGATTCATACCACAAGTTCTACATCCTGCCGAGGTCGTGCGCTGGGATTTGCCTCGCCGAAAAGTTGATTTCTATCAGGTTGGAGCCAAACGAGAGATTCCGGTTCGGTTCGAGTCATTCGATTACTTCCAGCCGCAGCGTTATGCTGACCTGACTGTCGACTATGGATTCCACCCCCTACAAATCGTGGCAAATTTTGTTTCGACAAAAAAACAACGTACATTCTATGACGACGATATTACTCAGTTTGCCAAAAATGTGAACCCTGTTTCGCTTCGGGGCTCTCTGAACCGAATGGTGCTGGAAGGTTATATCACCCGTAACCCTACAACCCAGGAGATGCGCCTAAGCCAGAAAGGAATTCTGTATGTGCTGGCCTATTCGAAGAAAAGCGACTATGACAACTTTCAGGTGCAATCGGTATTTGCCTCAAACGACAGCATCAAGAACGCCAGCATTAATCTCGACGACAAAATTCTGACCATTCGGGGAGTTAATCAATTCACCATATCGGACTCGCTGAAAGTATTCGGCTATCCATCTGATAAAGTATTGCGAATAGGCAAAGGCCGTGATTTCACACTCAATGGCCAGCTTAAAGCAGGAACACTGCGTTACGCGGGTCGCGACCTGAAATTTAATTACGACAAGTTCTCAATGAACCTCAATAAGATTGACTCCATCACCTTTTCGTCGCAGAAGTTGGCAGCTCAGGGGAAAGAGGGGGAATTGGGGGCGATATTAAATACGAGAATCCTGGAACGGTTTACCTGGCCAGTGCCGATAACAAATCGGGTCAGGTGGCAGGTAAGAAAACTACGCAGCGCTTAGTGATGCCGGAGGGATGACCGTATACTTTAACCAGCCTGTTCGGGGAAATATCACGTACAACCAGAAAGTCTATTTCAAAATTCCGGCCATCGACAACGATAGTCTTGGTAAGGGTGATATTTCTTTTGTAGGCACCTTCTATTCCGATGGCATTTTCCCCCTTTCAAAGCCCAGCTCGTCACCATGCCGGATAATACACTGGGATTTATACACAAAGCACCCGTAACTGGCTACCCCGTGTATGCAGGCAAGAAAGGTACAAGCCCTTCGACCGTGAAATTTACAGGTGAACTGACGATGGACAAGAGCGGACTTCGGTCTGAAGGCGTGTTGAGTCACATGACAGCTACCCTGAATACCAAAGGTATTTTGTTTATGACCGACTCGCTGCTGGCTTCTGGTGAAAAAGGGGAAATTAAGGAAGGCTTGGTTGGAAAGGGCTACTTCCCGCAGGTTCAGGTAAATAATTTCAGTCTGAAGTGGTGGCCGAAGATGGACAGTATGGTCATTACGACCCAGAAAAATAACTTCAATTTATACAACGCGACAACCAATCTGGAGGGTGGATTAGTCCTGCGTTCGTCGGGGCTATTCGGAAAGGGAACCCTGAGAAGGAAAGACTCTGAGACGGTTTCGAATACGATTAAATTCAATAAAGAGGGATTCCTGGCTGGCGACGCTCAGTTTAAGATTCTTCCCACAACGGAGACGCCGGGTACGCAAATCGGTAAGCCAATTCTGCTCGGGAACGATATTAATGTAGACTTTAACCAGGTAAAAGGCATTGTTGGTCTAGCCATCACAAAAAAGGAAAGCATTGGCGATACGGCACAGGCCAGTATGGAGTTTCCCTTTGCGGCCTATAAAACCAGCATCAATCGTGCACAGTGGAATGTGAATGCCAAAACCATTGCCATGAAAGGCGATGTGAAAACATCAACCTTTACAGCTACTGCCGAAGAACAGGAGGGACTAACTTTCAACGCATCGGCGGCTTTGTACGACGTTGAAAAACGAACCCTGAACATCAGTGGCGTACCGTATATCACCTCGGCCGATGCGCGTATTTATCCCGATAAAGGGCTGGTGTCTATTCGGCGTAATGGCGAAATGCTGGCATTGAAAAATGCTAAACTTGAACTAGATACTATTACTCTATTTCACCGACTCAAAAATGGGAACATTCAGGTGCTTTCCCGTACGCGTTTTGCCGGTGATGCCACCTACCAGTTTGCTACCGCGAAAGGCGATACGGCTAGCATCAAAATGGGAAGTTTCGAGTTGAAAGAGGCACCAATTGTGGCTTCGACAAAAGCTGATGCGACCTCGTTGACTGCTGATGCCAAGAAAACCGGTCGGGGTGCCACACGTGGAAAACGAAATAATACCGCTAAACCCGTAACAACTTATTTCACCGTTGCCCGTGCAGAAGTTGACGAAGACGATAACCTGCAACTGGCTCCGAAAATGCTGTTTAAAGGCACCATTGCCATGCAGGCGCCCTCCCGTGATCTATCGATGGATGGCTTTATAAAACCTGCCTTAAAAAAACGGCAGGACCTGATAGGGGGTGGATTCCATTCAAAGAAAAAGTTGCCGAACGGTTAGAGGTAAAAGTGGATAAAACCCTCAAAAATGAAGGAGGGCAGCCGTTGGTTGCTGGGATTCACTTTCGTTTGGGCGGTGCAGGCTTATACCCTACGTTTTTGTCGCCTAAGGAGGATTCGAAAGATGATGATCTGTTTTCGGCAACTGGCGTCATGCGTTACGACGAA
The DNA here is from genome assembly GCA_003259005.1 of Spirosoma telluris. Classification (GTDB taxonomy): domain Bacteria; phylum Bacteroidota; class Bacteroidia; order Cytophagales; family Spirosomataceae; genus Spirosoma; species Spirosoma telluris. The sequence continues at coordinate 5,281,520 of QLII01000001.1, read as the reverse complement.
AAAGACAAGGTATATCGAATTGCCTCAAAAGGCAGCGACTTGCCAGCAGGAAAGGCTAATGCTGTGGCACCTGCTCCCGCTGCTGACAGTACGAAAACGGATAGTACCGCTACCATTGCCAGTGCTGACGAAGAGGTAGAGAACGCCTTCACCTTCAACGATGCTCGTGGGGTGATGACCTTCAAAGGGAAGATGAACCTGATGAATTCGGCACCGAACGAGTATTTGCTTTCGGCAGGGTCGGCACGGATCAATATTGATAGTAGTCAGTACCGGTTCAATACGTTGCTGGCTTTCGCATTCCCCGTTCCTGATCCAATTAATGGGCTTATCTCCGACAAACTCGTTAAAACAAACCAGGAAGAGAAAAACGATGAAGCGGCTGACGACGACCTGAACCGCCTTTCGGACAAATTGCTACCCCTGATTGGTTTGCAAGCCGTGGAAACGTACCGTGTAAAAGCCCAGAATCAGCACGTACCTCTCAGCCAGGCATCACCTAAGTTGAATGCCATGCTCGTCCTGGCCAATGCTAATCTGCGTTGGTCCACGAAGTATAATTCATTTTATAGTACGGGTCAGTTGGGTGTGTCGAACATCATGGCGACGGATATTAATGCCCAGATGGATGGTTTTGTCGAGATTAGAAAGACGGCGAATGGAGATGAAGCCAGTATTTATCTCGAATCGTCGCCTGAAGTATGGGTGTTTTATGATTATAAGCCTGGCAACTCACCCACCGCTTTAGGCCAGTTGGCCATTGTTACCTCAGAACAGGACATTAATGATCGCTTAATTGCAGGCTCGAAAAACGCAGGGAAAGCCACGATTGAAGTGGTGCCCGCTACGGTTGATGAGAAGACCCTCTTCGTTGATCGCTATCTCGATCAATACAAAACAAAAGCGAAACCCGCTCCGAAACCTAAAATACAGCCGGGGCAAAAAGTCGTGAAAGAAGAGAAAAAGAAAGACGAAAAGAAAAAAGACAAGGAAGCGGAGAAAGAAGGGTTCTGATTTCTGTTTATTTGTTACAACAAATGGAATGTGATATGGACATTTTAGTAAGCGTGCCAGATAACAAGGTTGAATTCTTCATGGAGCTTGTGCAAAATCTAAAGTTTAAGGCTGAACCGACGTCTAAGCCTAAAAAAAAATCATTCACGCCCGAGCAGCAGGAATGGATTAATGACTTAAAAGAATCTCTGGAGCAGGTTTAACTTCATCAGCAGGGAAAAATTAAGTTGAAATCGGCCAGAGAATTATTAGATGAGTTACAAGATTGAGATGACCGTGTAGCTTTCCTATAAATGGCGTTTTGTCATTCCGACGCAGGAGGAATCTCAACGTTGCGTATTAATCAAGCTTGAGATTCCTCCTGCGTCGGAATGACAAAAAACGGTTTCACATCACTTCAATCTCCTACGTGAAAGCCCTCTGGCAAGACCTACGCAACCATCTCCGCACCGACTTTCGGCTTGACCTTTATTTAGCAACGGCTGCCTGGGTCGCATTGCTGCTCATCGTCAACTTCTACCTCGACCTCGAAGATTCGTACATCGACTCTTTTCAGGGTAAGCCGATCTGGCCGGTTTTGTATTTCTGTCTATACGCAACAGCCTACTACGGCAGTGTCTGGCTCTGGACGCACTTCCACCACCGACCCGACATCTGGCGCAATCGGGAGTTCTGGCTTCGGAGTGGCATTGCTCTGATTGCCTATTCGATTTATGCTGGCTTTTACGGACACAGCGAGTGGAGTCGGCAGATCTTCGACGGGCAGATTTATGTGTTTGCCTATTACTGCCTGCATAATCTGCAATCTGTGTTGACAATTGTGCTACCCCTTTATCTGTTCTACAAATTTGCCGATCCATACCCTAGCAACTTTTACGGTATGGCTCCAAAGCGAAAGGGGTTGGTATTATATGCATTGATGCTGGCTCTGATGATTCCGCTTATAACACTGGCGTCGTTTCAGCCGGATTTCCTGCAATCGTACCCAACCTATCATGATACCAATGCCAACGAGTTTTTCGGTGTACCCGAGTGGGTAACTGCTCTCGTGTATGAACTCTGTTACGGCTGGGATTTCGTGCCGACGGAGCTACTTTTTCGGGGGTTCCTCGTTATTGGCATGAGTCGAGTACTAGGACATGGCGCGGTGTTGCCGATGGTTGTCTGGTACTGTTCCATTCACTTTGGACGGCCGCTAGGAGAGGCAGTTTCCTCGCTGTTTGGTGGTTATTTACTCGGCGTACTGGCATTGAGTACACGAAGCATCTGGGGCGGATTACTCATTCACATCGGCATTGCCTGGGGGATGGAAATTGCCGCTTTTTTGCAGGGCGCTAATCGGTAAATTTATAAAAAACTCCGCATCCTTTGCGCTTACCTTGGCACCCTCTGCGTTTAACTATCATGAATCAATCCCAAGCGTCTATACAATCTCCAATTCCATCCGGAAAGAAATTCGATGCCATTGTTGTCGGCTCAGGAATTAGCGGAGGGTGGTCAGCAAAGGAACTTTGCGAAAAAGGACTCAATGTACTGCTTCTCGAACGGGGGCGGATGGTTGAGCACGTCAAAGATTATCACACGGCTACCCTAAATCCGTGGGACTTCCCGCACCATAATCAGGCTATGCCCTTGGAGTTGCTGAAACGCTATCCAGTGCAAAATCGGACAGGTTTCTCCATCACTGAAGCTACCCACCAGTATTTCGTCAATGATCTGGAAAATCCTTATGTTGAAGAAAAACCGTTCGACTGGATTCGTGGCTATCAGGTAGGTGGGAAGTCGTTGATGTGGGGGCGCTATTCGTTCCGGTTTTCTGACCTTGATTTTGAAGCAAATGCAAAAGAGGGCATTGCTACCGACTGGCCCATTCGCTATAAAGACATTGCACCTTGGTACGACTACGTGGAAAAGTTTGCCGGAATTGCCGGAAGCCGTGATGGACTTCCACATCTGCCCGACGGTCAGTTTCAACCCGCCATGCCCGATAACTGCGTGGAAGCCCATTTTCGCCAGGCAGTGAATAACGGTTTCCCCGATCGGAAGGTAATTTCGGCGCGGGCAGCTCACCTGACGGCACCTACGCAGGAACAAATGAACCTGGGAAGGGCAAAGTGCCAATATCGGAACCTGTGTATGCGAGGCTGTCCATACGGCGCTTATTTCAGCACACAATCGGCAACCTTGCCCGCTGCCCGCCGAACCAAACGGCTTACCGTTCGGCCCCATTCTATCGTCAATTCAATTATCTACGATGAGAAGACGGGAAGAGCAACGGGCGTTCGGGTCATTGATGAGCAAACGCACCAATGGCATGAGTTTAAGGCCAATATCATTTTCCTGAATGCATCTGCCCTGGGTTCTACTTATATTTTGATGAACTCTACATCGAAGCAGTTTCCGAATGGCATGGACGATAGTGGGCAACTAGGTCGTAACCTCATGGATCACCATTTTCACGTTGGGGCTACGGCTGACTATGACCACGATTTAGATAAATACTACTACGGGCGTCATCCGGCGGGGTTATACATTCCCCGTTTTCGGAACCTGGCTGGCCAGGAGAAACAGGCTTTCAAGCGGGGCTACGGGTTTGAGGTATATACCAACCGCGAAAACTGGGATCATGCCTACCATGAAGAAGGTTTTGGGGCCGATTTTAAAGAAAAAGCCACGCAGTTTGGCACCTGGAAAATTACCCTCGATGCCTTTGGTGAGTGTATGCCGTATGAAGATAACCGGGTCTACCTGACTGATGAACTAAAAGACAAATGGGGCCAACCTGTTCTGAAAATGGATGTTCATTATCGCGACAATGAAACGCTCATGCGAAAAGATGCCCACGATCAGGCCGTTCAAATGCTGGAAAAATCAGGCTTCTCAAACATAAAAGGTTTCGACAGTCAGGCGCATCCGGGCCTAAGCATCCATGAAATGGGAACGGCACGCATGGGTACTAGCGCGAAAAACTCGGTCTTCAATAAGTTCAATCAGCATCATGTGGTTAAAAACGTATTCTGTACTGATGGGGCCGCCATGACCTCGTCGCCTTGTCAGAATCCATCGTTAACCTACATGGCCTTATCTGCTCGAGCGGCAGACTACGCGGTGAAAGCGTTGAAACGGGGTGATTTATAAGTCTCTAAATTTAGATTCTCTGGGTTCTTTTGATGCTGATTGCTAGTCCAATAGCAATCAGCATCAAAAGAACCCAGAGAATCTACAATGCTTCAAGCTAGCTATAACACCGGATCTCCATCAGCGAAGCCGGTGCCAGCCCGTCATTTTTCTTCAAATGTATCGTTAAGCTACTCGTTTCTATTGGCTGATCAAATCGAATGGTGTTGCTGGTCTGATGATTGTGCGGCTGGTGAAAAATACGTTCCTGTTGGTCGTTGCAGATTACATATTCCTGCACACAGAAGGGACCGACGGTTTCAGGATGAGTCATAATAACCGTTTCCAATGGGTGGTCGAAATCGGTGTCGAATCGCAGTTCCACACGGCTAATTTTTTGTCGAGTTAGCCAACTCAGCGTTAGCGTAGGATTTGCGTCGTCAACCTTTGCCACCCAGGCATTGGGTTGGTTAGTTGGCCTTTGGACTCCATTTCGAACGTTTGCTGGACTGAACAATCGAATACCGGATTGAACGCGAAGGGCAATATTATGGCCCGCCGGTCGGCGCTCAGGGCACCAGAACTCGAACGTATCCACACCAATATCCTCAGTTGGCTCCTGTTTCCCATAATTTGAAACCGCTGGGTTAATCTTATTAAAAACCGAAAGAACACCTGTAACGCGCATCTGGCTGTATTGCAAATGAATGTGTTCGTTTTTTATGAACATGACAAACACATATTGCGGTTCTGATAGCTGGCTTGTAAAGGGCAGATTCAACTCCTGTTTGCCTTTCCGTACTGGTATGCTCAATGTTTCCAGCGTTACATCGGGCGTATGGTTCAACGGCTTGCTGCTTCGTCGTAGTTCAACAGTTAGCGTTGTATCCTGATCGGCGGTTACGAAGGCGGTCATTTGCGGAACATAGCCAACTGGCAAAGGCAACATCTGGGCTGCCGAAGAGGTCAGCGGTAGCAAAGGGCCATCGGGCGGTAGCTCACTCAGGACAAATTCGCTGGACGCCGACACTTTTGCCTGGTGCACGAGGTCATCGTCGTCCTGAAGGTTGATACCCGGAATATGCTGGCCAGCTTTCAGCAACTCCTGTTGTAGCACATGCATGTGAGTAGGCTCAGTCAGGTCGCGTGGCAGCAGGTGATTGCGCGTACTAAGCACAGATGCCATGCCTACGGCCTGCCCAACGTGTGCACTCGTAGCCATCACCCGAGACGACCCAAAGGCTACGTGTGAAGCACTGATGATACGCCCGGCCAGAAACAGATTCTTAATGTTATGACTGTACAAAGAGCGATAGGGAATCTGGTAAATGCCTTTGCTATGCCATTGATTGCAGCCCGGTTTCTCGGAAAAAATGCCATCGGCCGGGTGTAAATCAATCGACCAGCCGCCGAATGCTACCGCATCGGGATGCGTTCGCTGCTCAACGACGTCCTGTTGTCTCAGCATATAATCACCCTCGAACCGGCGACTCTCGCGCTTGCCCGGAATCTGCCCGACCCATTCGAGCGTCATCGTTTCGGCTTCGGGAAACTGACCTGAGTTTTTGATGTAATTCCAGACGCCGTACACGACTTTCCAAAGTTCCCACTTGATGGTCTCGGTGTCGTGAACCGTGTCTAAGCGGCCACCATACTCAATCCACCAGAGTTGACAGCCATATTCCTGCGCGTTGAAGCGTTTGTAACGGGGTATTTTGGTAATATCATCCAACGCATAAGCTGGCGGAACGAAACGGACGGGTCGACCAGTGTCTTTCGTGTAGAAGTAGAGGGAATGCCCCAGTAACTCGCCATATTCTTCTGTAGGGGCGAACTTCTCGCCAAACTCGTCCTGCCGTTCGGCACCCATTCGGAAGGCGGCACCCGCCTGAAACCCAACAATACCATCACCCGAGGCATCGCAGAAAAGCGGAGCTACCAGATCATAGGCCGTGCTGTTTTGACTACAGAATGCTTTGAGGCCACTAATCGTCTCGGTGTTTGATTTCTCAACTTCGTACACTACCGTATTCAACAGCAGCGTGATGTTGGGTTCCAGTACTACTTTCTCCAGCAATATGGTGTCGAAAATTAAAGGGTTACCCTCCGGGTTACGGTACAGGTTTTCGAGCAGTAACTCATCAATAACCCCGCCTTCGCGTGCCCATCGGTTGTTATTGCCCATGTGTGAGGTAGCGCCCAATACCCATAGCCGAACTTCGGATGATGAGTTGCCGCCCAGAACGGGTCGGTCCTGTACGAGCACAACCCGGATGCCCGCCCGGGCAGCCGTAATGGCGCAGCAAACGCCCGATAGCCCTCCGCCAACAACAATCAGGTCGGCATCATGGCGAATAGTTTTTGGCGTTCGTTTATCGGCTGCTTGTTCGCGTATCATTCGTTAAATCAATCGTTTGTGTAAGAATAGGGAAGCCCGTTGGTTTTATGATTTCCACCATCAGTGTTTTGTCGAAACCACGAACGGGAATGCTTAAATCGGCCTGTTGGCCCGGTTGAAGGTCGGGGATAGGAATAGCTTTGTTGTTCGTTTTCAGTGAATAATTCCGGATGGCATAGGCCGGGAAATCGTTGCGGGCCGTGATCCGTAGTTTTAAGGTATGAACCCCCTCGCTACCCGTTTCCCAACTGATTTTTTCAATAGTAACCGGGGCCATTCCGGTCTGATGCGTTTGGTAAAGTGGTCGCTTTGACCGATCCCACCGGACCAGTCCCCACGGGCGCGTCCCATCTGGGTTGGTACCGTCGTGCCGACTCAGATAATCATTAAACGACCACCACGAAGCCCCCACCACGTAAGGCAATTGACGAACATCGGCGAGAAACTTCTCAAGATGTGTAACCTGCCCTGCTTCTCCATCTTTGCCGTCAGCTCGGGTGCCATATTCACTAATGAAAATGGGTTTGTCGGGATAGAGTGAATGGATATGTTTCAGGATAGTAAGGTGATTTCCGTAGGTATTCGTCGAAATGAAATCGCAGTATTGGCTAGCTTCATCTTCCGGCTTTTTGGGTAATGTATTCAGTCGCATCGACGCAAAGGTGTACAGACGCGTTGGGTCGAGTTCACGGGCATAGGCAATCATGTCTTTGGTCCAGCGCTGCCCGGCAGGCTGCTCGGAGAGATACTCATTGCCCACGCTGTACGCAATCACGCAAGGGTGATTCCAGTCGCGCTCGACCATCTCGCGGAACTGTTGACGGAATTTCGTGCGGATGGTATCATTATCCATTTCTCGTGGCGTCAACTGCCAATTCCCGGCTTCGCTGATTATGAGCATCCCGTTGCGGTCGGCCCAGTCGTAGATGGTTTCGGAGGGTGTGTAATGGGTTAGCCGGTGAAGCTCCATACCAGCTTCTTTCATTAGCCGCAGGTCTTTTTCAACCAGCCAGTCGGGCTCCAGCGATCCCAAACCGGGATGATCGACCACGCGATTGCCGCCCGCCACTTTAATGGGTTGTCCGTTTAGCAGTATCTGTGTGTCGCGAACTTCCACTTTACGAATTCCGAAGTGCGTGCGGACTGTATCTGTTGCGGCCACTACCTGTAAATCATACAAGGTTGGCTGGTCGATGCTCCACAGTTTTACGTCAGTTGCTTTTAGGACGGTTTCGGCTTCTAGTACGGCGGTTTGATTGGCAGCTATAGTGCCCGGTTGCTGTTTCCAGCTAAGCGTAATGGGTTTGCCATTCTGTTCCACCCGAAAGGCCAGTTTTGGTGTAACGGCCTGTCCACTTGCATTACGAATTCGGGTTTTAATTTTCAGCGTAGCCGTGCCTTTGGCTAGCGGTCCGGCGTCCCGGTCTGGCATGGCTTCCGTTTTTACATTTTCGACATATACATCTGGCTTTACAGTTAAGTAGATGGGTCGAATAAGGCCGCCGTAGTTTACCCAGCCCGGAAATGGGTCGTTGGGTTCGTTGTTGTCTTTAGCTCCGGGAATGGTACCGACGCGCCATGTATTGTTGTTGACCGAAATGGCAATCGTATTGTTGTCGGCCTTTAAAAAGCTCGTTACATCGAACTGAAAGGGCGTGTAGCCGCCTTCGTGGGTGCCCACTTTCTGGTTATTGATCCAGATCGCTGTTTCATAATACGACGCATCTAAATGAAGGAGCACCCGCTTACCTGCAGTTGGTTGCCAGGGGAAAGTCCGGCGGTACCAGGCCGTGCCCGTATAAAACTGATAGCGCGGATCGACCGAGAAACAGTGAGGAACGGTCACTTTATTCCAGCGTCCTAGTGGTGCATCTTCCCGATACCACTTCGCCTTTTCGCCAACGTCCATCGGGTCCATCGCAAATACCCATTGACCATGAAGCGGAATGGCTTTAGTGTCGCGAATAGTGTATTGGGCGAAAGCGGGAAACAGGAGGCCTACCAGAAATACCAGTAGTATGGTGTGTTTTATATGTCTCATTGATCAGTTATCCGTATTGATGAGTTTCTCGATTTGTTGCGGCTCTGACCCTAACTTAACCCGTTGGGAAGCACGATAGGGAATCAATGCCGCCAGTAGAATGACGCCACCAAGGCAAGCCGTAATACCCCCGCCTACTTCGGCAAATGTGCTTAAGCCGCCCAACATGAACGCGGTGAATATTAAGGAGCCAGCAATTACCTGTAAGCCAAACCGATTCTGTTTCCGTATCGCCAAGGCTTCTTCTGGCAATTCGGCTTGCGCATCGTCCCGTTTTTGTTGACGGGCAATCAGGTATTGATAATACTCACTCGCCACTGCGTCTTTCGACCGGGCCCACAGTTCGTAGCTAAGTAAGAGCATTAGCGGAAGCCCTACACCAATAATGGTTTCGGAACCTCGTGTTAGTTTGAAATCTAAAAGCAGAGGAGCCAGTATTTTGAAAAAGAGATTGACAGTTAGTCCGATACCTGTCACCCAGAGTGTTGTTCGGCTGGTCAGGCGTTTAGAGAATAATGCCCAGAGGGGAGGGGCCAGTAGTGGGCCACCCGAAATAGATGAAATACTCAACACGACTTCAACTATACCACCTGCAGCCGGAACCATCAGGGCAATGCCAATCATGCCCAGCCCAAACACCCAGGAAGAGCCTCGCGCTACCCGAATCAACTTTTTGTCGGAAGCTGCCGGGTTGATTAGCCCTTTGTAAATGTCATTAGTAAAAACGGCCGATACTACGTTCAGCGCCGTATTTGCACTGGCTGACGTTGAGAAATACATACCCGTTAGCATGAGTCCCAGAAGACCCGGTGGTAACACAAGTTTACAAATCATGAGATAGGCATTTTCGGTATCCAGACCTGTTAGCGACGGGTTGATTGCTTTATAAATCATGGGCGGCATCATCCAGATGACCGGGCTAATCAGATAGAGTCCCGCAAATAGAAAGGCCACTTTACGAGCCGACTTCGGGCTGTCGACGCTGGTATAACGTTGCACAAACGTCCAGTTTCCACCGATGTAACAGATGTGGTAAATGACAAAGGCGGCTATAAATCCAATAGTGTACTCGCCATTGATAAGGTTGAAGAAATCGTCGGGCACTGCTTTTACGAATCCATCCAACCCGCCAACCCGATCGAGTGATAAAGGCAATAGAATAAACACTGCCGCCGATAGCACCACGAACTGCAAAATATCGGTAACCATAACGGCCCATAATCCGCCAACCGCTGTGTAGGCGATCATGAAAAAACCTAAGCCAATCGTGCAGGGAACCAGGGGTAAATTCAGCGATGAGCTTACCAATTTGGCTACTGGATACAACACCGAGCCCTTAATGAAGAGCGAAACCAGTGTAAAAATGAAGATATAGACTTTCTGAACAGTCGTTCCCAGCCGGGCGCGGATAAACTCAGCCGCCGTCAGTGCGCCGGTCTGTTTCCAGCGGGGAGCCAGGTAGAGTCCCGTTACCAGCGCACCGATGCACATGGTCCACTGAATAGTGATGGCCACCCATCCGTGTTTGTAGGCAATGGAGCCCCAGGCCACGAACGTACCCGCCGAGAAGAAGCTCATGAACAAGGATAAGCCGCCGATAAACCAGGGTACGGCCTCACCACCCGCAAAAAAGGATTTCAGATTCCGGCCTGTCCGGGCAAACAACATCCCGATTCCCAGCACAAAGGCTGAGAAAATGACAATGACGGCAGTATCAATGGTTGTATTCATAATATCCTGTTAATCCTGTCGAAAAAACCTTTACTGTAAATCAATCTCCAGCACACTCTGCCCAAAGCCCGGCAACTCAATCGAGAGGGCATCGGTAGAAACCGTCTGATTGGTTGGAAGCCACTTGGCACCTGCAATGCTCTTTTTTAATACTGCCGGATTGAGGACTAATTTAGATTTTGTTGATTGCGCCCGATTGTTTTGCAAAACGACATATAGCTTTTTCTGATCGGCAGACCGCGCCAGAATGTAGTCAATAACGGGACTGTCAGGCTGTACCAGACCTTCCTGAATCAATAAAGTAGCGGGTTGATCATAAATTGTACCAGCTTTAAAACCATAGGTCTGATGCGGTCCAACTTTTGGCGTTACAAACCCACGTGGAAAGGTCACTTTACCCGCTGATCGCAATTCGGCTTCGGCCATCAGGTAATCGGTTAGCCAGCCAATTTGCCACCAGGCATGGTGCGGGTAAGGACCAGCACCTCGGTTCATGGTTTGCCAATAATAGGACGCAACGCTGGTTTTGGGATCGACAAACGCATCCCGTCCAATGGCACCCGCCCGAGCCATATCGGCAAAAATGGGCTCCTTAGTTAAGCCATACATCCGAATGAACAGGCCTGCATGGCTGCACAGTTGAATAGGGCCGTTCCGGGTCGCTGAACCGAAAATGCCACCATGTTCAAAACTCAATCCCGACTGGCTAATCTCCCAGTCTTCGCGCGGGGTTCCGTTTACGGTTTTTGCTTTATGGCTGGCAATTGGGTGAGTGTAAATCGAGGTGGTATACACCTTGGCAGCGATTATCGCAGCCGCTTTGTAGCGGGCATCCTTAGTCAGATCATATAGATCCAACAGTGCCTGTGCAGACTGGCCCGTCGCGAAATCGGGTGCATAGCGCGCATCGCCACATACACCGAGGTAACTCCCGGTTTCAATGGCGTTTTTGAGGAACCAGTCGGCCCCTTTTCGAGCAGCCGCAAGGTATTTAGGCTCTTTCAGGATGCGATAGGCCACAATTAATCCGTAGAATGTGGGTCTGACATCCAGAATGTCTTTGAAGATTTCCTGTTCCGTATGTCGATCATAGGCCACGGCCCAACTGCCATCCGGCTTTTGCCAGGTTAACAGCCGGTCGGCCCCAAAGCGCAGACGTTCTTTCAGTTCGGCATTAGTGGGCTCAAACAAAAGCATATTGCCAATGTCGAGCATGGTGTAATAGGTGAGGCCAATGGGTTCGACGACCTCACCCCACTCCTCCACAAACTTCTTGGATTTTGCCAGATAATACTGTCCCTCAGGCGCTCCCTTGAAAAAACTATTCCCTGTTTCCTGCTGGGCGAGTTTGAAATTCTCGGCGTAGGGCAATACATTTTGGGTGAGTAATGGGTCTTTGGTTGCATTGGCCAGCATCCACATCGCGCCATAATCGGAGTTTTTCATGGCGTCTTTGTTGGAGCCAACCACACCACCCAGATACGATTGCGCCCCGATTTTCTTACCCTCAAATTCCTCAATGTTCCATAACGACGTTTTCGGGTCGGTCAGGTAATGGTGCATTTTTTCGATGCGGTCGGTCAGGGATTGTTTGCTCTGCCGCAGGGCCAATGATTGCTTGAATTGGTAAACATCATACACAGCATGATTCAGTGCCTTGAACCAGTCGCCGTCAGTGAGGCTGTATCGGAAGGTATAACTAATCGGCTCGCCCGCCTTTAAGGCCGATTTGGGTTCGCCCAATACGGGATAATAGAGCGTCGGCGAAAGCTGCGCTTTGCGGTTCATGTGCGATAGCCCAATGTTCCAGTCTATCTGCGTGATTTTGTCGTTTGCCCAGGGATCACGCGCCAAACCCGGTTCGGGAATGACGGCGAGTGTAACCCCATTTTTGGTGGTAATCATCGGACTAAGCGTACTGGCGCATCGTTCCCGATAGATAACGGGTAATGTTGGAATACGATGACCGTATGCATAGGCCAGTGCAAAATTTGGCTGAAGCTTATTTCCCTGAAAATAGCCAGGTACTGTTGCCCAGGCCAGATTCTGTTCTGAAATCGATGCGAGTGTTGGAGTGGCAAGTGAGAAATAGCCCCTTTCTTAGGCGTAATCGTCTGTTTGACAATAACATCTGATGTGAACTTCGGATCTAATGTCCATTCCGTAACAATCGTAGCCACTTCGGTTTCCTGTCGAAAGACCAGGTTGTTTTTGCTCACCTGTTCTGCTTTCTGCGGGAAAAAATGAATGGCCTGCCCGGCTTTGTTCAGGGAAACCGGATTGGTGCTTTCTGCCCATTGCACTTGCTGATAATGGTATTTCTCACTGGGGAAAACAGCACCAGTAAGGTCTTTAAATGTTGTATCTGGCTTATCAGACGGTTTCTCGGCCGCGTACAGCAAGGTGTTTTCGCCAGATGGTGTCCCAACGGTTAGCCAGCGGTTGCCTTTCTTCACTTGAATCTGACTGCCTTCAAAGCCACGGACCGTTTTCGTCCAGACCAGGCGAATTCGATCGTTGGCCAACTGCGGTGAAATGGTCTGTCCATTGACTAAGCTAATACTTGAAAGGGTACTTAGGGTCAGCAGGTAGACAGCGGTTACTAGTTTATTTTTCATATCAGGTTTTAAGCTAATGGACAATGGATAATTGGAGTCACCAGTTATCCATTGTCTATTAGCCATTTATTGGCTACTGCTCTTTTTTCAATCCTTCGGTGACGAATGTCCTGGGTTGGCCATCTTCCCCGGTATAAACAATGTATACATCCAGGTCTTTTCTAGTGGACAGAAAACGCTTCGTAGCGTCCAGACCCATCACAAAAAACGCCGTATCGTACCCATCGGCAGTGATCGCATCCGGTGCGAAAACCGTTACGCTCAACACCGAGCTTTGTTCCATCGCCCCCGTTTTGGGGTTGATGATATGGCTAAACGTCTGGCCGTTCGATTCGTAGTGGTTCCGGTAATTCCCGGCGGTTGTCATCGCTCGATTTACCAGCTTCATGGTCGTCAGCATTTTTCCGGGCTGGAGTGGATTTTCAATCCCGATTGTCCAGACCTGGCCTTCGCCTTTTTTTCCTTTAGTACGAACTTCCCCACCAATTTCTACCATGTACCTACTAATTCCCTTGCTTTCCAAAAACTCCGAAACAACATCGACTGAGTAGCCCTGAGCAATCCCATTGAAATCCAGACGTATATTTTTGGCTAGCTTCCGAATCGACACAGCGTCGAATGAGACCTTTTGAAAACCAACTAGTTGTACTAATGAGTCAATGTTTATTGGTTGAGATAGCTGTATTTTTTTAGGGCCAAATCCGTATGCTTCGACTAACGGCATGACGGTTGGATCAAAAGCCCCATTGGTTGCCCGGAATACCTCTTCCGATTTTTTCAAGACCGGATAAAAATAGGGCGACTCAAACCGGTGTCTCGTTGAACGATTAAACCGCGAAATCTCGGAGTCTGCCCGATAGGTCGACAGGCATTTGTCAATCGTGGTCAGGACCGAATCAATTTCTTTTTTGAGATTACGCTGCTTCTCGTCCCGGTACTTGATATGATATGTTGTTCCCTGCGCTTCCCCTTCCAGACTGACCATTGGCAACTCCGTGGCCGCTGAGAAAGAGGATATGAAGAGAAATAGAATAACTCCCAACCCCCTAAAGGGGGCTAAAACCTCCGGGAACAAAGCCCCCTTTAGGGGGTTGGGGTTATTCTAAGGCTTGCTGCTTGCTGTGGGTTCATCTTTGATGATTGCCATAAATTCCGGCAAGTGTTCCTGATAAACGCCCCGTGGAGTCGTATTGTATTTTTTAGCCATATATGCTGCAAAGCCAACGACTTCGCCCATCATACCGCAGGTGCGCATGACACGGGTGCTGCCAAAAGCCACATGCGTTGTACTGATGTTACGGCCCGCCATAAATAGGTTGGAAATATTCTTCGAATACAAGCAGCGGTATGGAATGGTATACGGAGCCACTTTAATGTGTTTTGTTCCGGCAAAAAACTCCTGTCCCTCGAAGTATTTACTGTTCTTGGGGTCTGGAAAATGTAAATCAATAGTCCAGGTCGCTGTTACGGTGCCATCTGGATATTGTTTGCCTTCCTGAATATCCATTTGGGTAAGAATATGGTCGCCCAATAGTCGACGGGATTCGCGCTTGCCGCCGATGTAGGCCACCCAGGCGAGTTCACGCTTCGCGTATTTTTCGGACTTATTCTTTTTCAGGTACGACCAGTTGCCGTAAATAGCCCGCAGGTTATGATCGCGGATTTTCTCGGCGTCGGTAATGGTGTTATAATTCCCAAAACCCGTTTCCCACTGCCAGTCGGAGCGAGCTTCATCGATGTGATATTCATCTGAAAAGGGCAGTGCCCAGGGCACGTCGGGGAAAGACGAAACTGTGTCGCGCTCCAGCGAGGCCCATAGATTGGACGTGCCCAGCGTAAAGTTATCCGATTTTTCGGCGGCCAGCGATTCACCCGTTTCGGCCTTACTCTCACGACCAAACCGGTAGTCGGCACCAATCAGATCCCCGAGCGTACCATCGCCGGTACAATCGGCAAAGTAGGTTCCTTCAAAGCGAGTTTCTTTGTTGGTCGCAATGTCTCTACCCACCACCGCAGTCACTTTATCCTTATCTTTTTCGGCTTTATATACGTGGGTGTTCAAAAACAGCTTAATGTTCCGTTCGGCTTTCACGATGGCAATTTTGCGGGCATCGCCGTATTCGTTGCCATTCGGATTTCCATTGCCCGGATCGCCATTATCCATTTCCCGAACAATGCGTCCGAGTTTAGGATAGTGGTTCTGGTCGGTTTCGCCCCGAAGGTGTACCCGAACCTCCGAGCTATTATTCCCGCCTAACAACGGGCGATCCTGAATCAGGGCCACTTTTAAACCCATGCGAGCGGCTGAAAGCGCGGCACAGGTTCCCGCAATACCCCCTCCAACAACAACCAGATCGAACTGCCCCGCATTGGCCGTTGTGCCGGTAAGATTGAGTAGTTTATTCCGGAAAGCATTCAGTTCATCAAGCTTGTTAGGTGGAGTAAACTTAGGTGCATTGGTAAACAGGATGGCATCGCAACGCCCATTGAAGCCGGTTAGATCATGTAAGGCTAAATTGACCTGATCACTTTTAATATCAACTTCCCCGCCGTTATACCATTTCCATTCATCCGAACCGCTCTCGCCGAAGACCATTTTTACGGGCTGATTATCAACGATCACCTGAAATTTTCCCGGCCCTTTCGGAAAAGGTGCCCAGTCTTTGGTGCGTATCCAAAGTTGGTATTTTCCTTTTTTAGGGAAGCTCACTGTCGTTGTTGCATCCTTTACCGGACGTCCCATACCGTGGGCCATCATGTAGGATGAACCAATGACGACAAAGGATTGCTGGTCGATTACCCAGCCGCCTTTATTCTGAAACGATTCCGTCTCGACGAAAACCTGATCCTGCGCCACCAGAGGCAGAGAAAGCAGTAGGAAGAACAGAAGTTGACTGATTGATTTCATCTCATTTTTCGATTTGGATTGATAGAACGCTGATTTTTATGATGCTTATGATTAGTTATGATCTAGTTTAATAATTTGTGCTTCTATCTGGTTTGAATAGCTTTATGTTTAAAGGCGTTCATCTTCGCCACAACAGCGCGGTTTTTCGGGTGAAAAGCAGTTAAGACTCGGTTGATTTCACTGGCATAGTCCTGATTGGGTGTATCTAACTCACTGGCCATCGTTTGTAGGACTTTCTCGGGGAGTTTGGGTTGGGCTGCCAGCAAATTGAGCATAAGGGTAAACTGTTCCCGGTTGGCGTTAACCATCGCCCTGGCGGTTGCTTCGGCCAGCGAATTCTGAAATGGAATTTTTGCCAGTTTTTTCAGAATAGCGATTTGCATTGGGTAAGCCGCCGACTGATACGTTTCCCAAAGCCAGACCTGACGAGCATTACTAGCAAAAAACGGGTTACTAATTTTTTGTAGAGCCGACCGGGCAGTAAACATATTTTTCCCC
This sequence comes from Spirosoma telluris, assembly GCA_003259005.1. Classification (GTDB taxonomy): domain Bacteria; phylum Bacteroidota; class Bacteroidia; order Cytophagales; family Spirosomataceae; genus Spirosoma; species Spirosoma telluris. The sequence goes on along the minus strand of QLII01000001.1, from coordinate 5,265,195 downwards.
CGAATAACTTGGAGAATATCAGGCGTAAATGACTCCACTACATTACCCGCCTTATCGACAACTTTCTCCATAGCCCAGTACTGATAATGGTAGTTACTGCTAGTCAGAAAGCGGTGTAGCAGGTCGTCTGTCCGATATGATTCGGTTATCTTTTGCATTTCATTCACCACCTTTCCATGAGCAATGTGCCAAAGTGTATAACAGGTATAAACCGCCCCATCAATCACCTCATTTTTGACGGTTTTCAACGTAGCGCCCGCTTTCGCATCTACAGAATCTGCCAGGTTTTCGGTGCCTTTTCCGACCAGATCCTCCATCGCTACGTCTTTTAGCAGCGAGTTCGTGTTGCTCAGAATGTCCCTCAACTTATCGTAGTCTTCCTGCTTGAATTCCTGGTGATCCATTTTGGTCAGCACTTCGCCCGGCGGTAAATCATACCGGATGTAGTTGCCCAACAGATCCCAGTAAAAATTGATATAAACCGGTTTGCATTCCCCTGTCAGGCAAACCGGTGTAAACACATTCCGGAAGAAATAGGCCGGTTGATCCAGGTCATTGAAGACTAGCTTGAGCGTATAAGACGTCGTATCGTTCTCCGTAATCGTAAACTCACGTATTTTCTCCGACTTTCCGACATACCCTTCCGGTCGTTCCGAAAAACCGGAAAGAGTTAGAAGGATTAGTAGAAAAGTCGTTGAGCGGGTCATTTTCGAATGAGGTCTTCCTCTGCTTTTAATCTAGCATTACGGAGGCTCATTTTGTCATCCGACGTTAGGAGGGATCTCAAGTTGTATAATAATCAAGCTTAAGATCCCTCCTAACGTCGGGCCGGGTGGCCGGAGCCATGACAAAAAAAGGCCTCTTACTTCCAATCCGGATTCTGCTCCAGCTTTGGATTCGCGTTCAGCTCATCCTGTGGAATCGGGAAATATTTGTTCTTCGCCGTTACGTTTCGAACGGGGTAAACCGAGTTGACGGCCTTCGGAATAACCGTCAGGAATTTGCCCGTACGGGTGAGGTCATACCAGCGGTCGCCTTCGGCAAAAAACTCCCAAGCCCGCTCCTGAATTACAGCGTCAACCAAGGCGTCTTTACTTAAGCCCGTTTGTAAGTCCGGCAGACCAGCCCGTTTGCGAACGGTGTTGATATAGCCGTAGGCCAGGGGCGTTGCGCCGTTTAGACGGGCTTCGGCTTCGGCGGCAATCAGGTACATATCGGCCAGCCGGAAAATCGGAATGTTCGGAATCAAACCAATCGTTGACACCGGGTCCTGGTATTTCTTGATCAATACGCCCTCGGTTGTGATGGGCGTAATGCTCCTTTGTGGAATGGTTTTGCCATTTTTATCCACGTAGGTCGTGTCGAGCAGCAGTCGGCGCTTATCCGCAGGGTTGAATGAATTGTAGAAAGACTGATACGCGAACATCGACCCAAACGTTGTTTTGCCGTATTCCGGTCCGGCGCTGGCAGGCGGTCCGCACAGACCCGTTAACTGGTGCGACCGGCCCGGCAAAACGGGGTCGACTTCATACGCCCACATATTCTCGATACGAGCGGCATCTTCCTGATCGTATTTGTACACGTTGCGTACATCCGGCATCAGGGAATATTTACCCGATGTGATTACCGCCTGTGCTTTTTCGAGCGCTTTTTGCCATTCTTCGTTATACAAAGCCGCTTTCGCATAGAGCGCATTGACCACTTCTTTAGATGGACGGCCTTTATCAACCGCCGGATAGGATGGTAAACCTGCTGCGAAGGCCAGGTCTAAATCGGCATAAATCTGCTTGTACACATCTGCTTTTGGGCTTTTACCAAGAATGGCATCGGCTTGCAAATAGCTGGGCGTGGTCTTGATCACGACATCACCGAAGTTTTTGGTTAGCATCCAGAGGTAGAATGCCCGAAGGTAATAGGCTTCGCCGATGATCTGCTTTTTGCGGGTTTCATCCATCGTAGCCGCCGGAACTTTGGCGATGATCCAGTTGGCTTTTTCGATGCCATCGTAACCCGACGTCCAGATTTGCTGAGGAGCCTCGTTGAGTCGAGAGTTACTTTTCTGAGTCGTGTAGTTAATGTCGTACGTAAAGAGCGTCAGCGTATTACGGCCCACTACGCCACGAGGATAGGTCTGGTCGTCGCTAAAATCAGCAATCAATGTTCCGGCCGGGCCGCTGTACATATCCGCGAACGGATCGTAAGCCGCTATGAGTCCTTTCTCCGCATCGGCGGCAGTTTTGTAAAAGGCTTCGGTGTAAATGGACGAATAAATGGTTTCATCCAACTGGCAGGAAGCCAGACCGAAGGCAACGAGTATAGGAATAAGTATTTTTTTCATGTGCTTAATATTGTCTGAACCGGGATTTTTGTGATTATGCTGATTAACCTGATTTTGCTTTCAGAGAAAGACTATGATTGGGTAATGAAAAATCATAGTCGGTCAGTAAAATCATATAAATCCTGGTTTAAAACGTGACCTGAAGACCGCCCAGGAATGATTTAGCTTGTGGATAGACCAGATTGTCGATACCGATGGCGGTATTTGACCCCGCATAGGTATTCACTTCCGGATCAAAACCGCTGTACTTCGTGATGGTGAACAGGTTGTTGGTACTCACATACACCCGAATTTGCTGAACCCCTTTGATGCGGGGCAGCGTATAGCCCAGCGTCAGGTTCTTGCAGCGTAGGTACGAGCCATCTTCAACCACCTGACTTGTCACGGGCAGGCGACCGGCCTGAAAACCACTCACATACTGATTGCTCGGGTTAGTAGGCGACCAGCGATTGGCAAGTCCTGCCAACTGGTTTCGTTGGCCCAATGGCATTTCAAACGATAGGCGGGCGGCATTGTAAATGTCGTTCCCCTGCGAACCCGACAGGAACATGCTCAGATCAAATCCTTTGAACGACAGATTGGTAGAAAAACCGTAAATGAACTTTGGGTTCGGATTGCCGGTGATCACCTGATCGGCAGCGGAAATGGTACCGTCGCCGTTAATATCCTTCACTTTCAGTCCACCCAAACGGCCGTCGTAACCAGGAAGAATTGCATCGCCGGTTTGGTTGATCCCGTCGTAAACGTAAGTTTTGAATACGCCAAGTGGCTGGCCAACTTTCAAGATCGAATAGGCTGTAATAAACCGTTCCTGCGTAGTGCCACCATCCAGATCCAGCACCTTATTCCGGTTCATAGTCATGTTACCAGACACGTTCCATTTCAGCGGGCCATCCAGAATCCGGGCGTTTACGGCGAACTCCAGACCCTTGTTTTCCAGCGAGGCAAAGTTGCCGGTAATGGTGCCATAGCCAGAGCTTAAGGGCAGACCTTTCACATATAATAAGTCTTTGGTGGTTTTCTGATAGGCATCAACAATGATGCTGATGCGATTATTGAGTAAGCTAATATCAAGACCGATGTCAGCCTGGGTAGATTTTTCCCATCGTAAATCAGGGTTAGCAATGCCTGACGGGTTAATGCCTGTTACAAACGTATGGTTAATGTTGTAATCACTGCCTGAAGCTGAAACTGTCGCCAGCGATTGGTACGGGTTCAGACCACCGGCATTTCCGGTAATACCGTAGCTACCACGCAGTTTCAAATCTGAAAGCCAGGAAATGTTTTTGGCAAACGGCTCTTCGATGATCCGCCAGGCTGCGGAAACCGCAGGGAATAAACCGTACTTGTGGTTTGCTCCGAATTTACTTGATCCATCGACCCGAGCTGTCAAATCCAGAAAATACTTGTCCTTGTAGCCATAATTGATGCGGGCCAGATATGAGTCCAGGCGAGTACGACTCCGACTGCTGGTAACTGTGCGGGTTAGCGCCAGTTGCAGGGCTTCGTTTTGGGTGGCATCGTTCGGGAAGCCAGTGGCGTTAATTTGATTCGAATTGTTGTCCTCCGATTGGGAAGCCACTACCGCCGTCGCTTTAAACGAATGATGCTGGGCGAATAGGGTGCTGTAGGTCAGGATGCTTTCGTGCAGCAAAGCCAGCCCATTGGTGTTCACTTTAAATCCCGAACCTGAGTTGTCATTCAAATCCGCTTTGTTGACAATCGAACGGGGCGAATACCCATCGCGTAGACTACTTTGCAGATCTACGTTGAAGGATGCCCGGTACGTCAACCCTTTCAAAATGCTGAAGTCAGCGTATAAGTTGACGAGCGTCCGTTTGATGGCGTTCCGGTTCAGGACACTGGCGAAGTTCAGCGGGTTGGTAACTTCCCGGTATTGCCCGCCAGCCTGTTCGCCAAATGGGAAAATACTGCCGTCAGCCCGGTAAGGAACCAGCGTTGGGGGGCACCAATGGCCGCGCCGAGGATGGAAGCTGTTACAACGCCTGCATCACCAATCGTTTCGGAACCGGTTGTAACCCCCGAATTGATGGCGTAACTGCCTAAGAGACTGGTTCCTACTTTCAGGAGTTTGCTTACCCGGTGATCCACATTCAGCCGGTAAGAATACCGTTTGAAGGCAGAATTGATAATAATGCCGTCCTGATTGAAGTAGTTAGCCGACAGCGCTACCTGTGTTTTTTCGTTTCCGCCGTTGATTGACAATTGGTGGTTTTGGATGGCTGCCTGGCGGAAAATGAGACTTTGCCAGTTCGTGCCTTCGCCTAAGGATGCCGGATCGGGGTAGAAGTTGTTTTTGAAGACCTCATTTTCCAACTGCGCGAATTGAGACGCATTCAAAACTGGCAAGGTTTTATTGACGTTCTGTACACCATAGTAACTGTCGATTGTCACGCGGGTTGCGCCGGTTTTACCGCGTTTGGTCGTAATCAGCACGACACCATTAGCCGCCCGCGATCCGTAAATGGCTGATGCCGATGCATCTTTCAGGATTTCTACTGACTCAATATCGTTCGGGTTGATGGTCGAAAGTGGGCTGACGTCATTGATACCACCGCTATTGGAAATCTGAATGCCATCCACGACATACAGCGGTTCGGAACTCCCGTTGATCGAGTTCGTCCCCGAATCCGCACGCTAATGTTCCCACCAGGTGCGCCTGTATTCTGGCTCACCTGCACCCCGGCAACCCGCGATTGCAGACCCTGCGCGACGTTGGCTACCGGCGTTTGCACCAGATCAGCGGCTTTTACCGAAGCAATCGAGCCTGTGGTTTCAATCTTGCGCTGGGTTCCGTAACCAACCACAACCACTTCGTTCAGCGAGCGGTCGTCGGCTTTTAAGCTAACGTCTATGGTGCTTCGATTGGCGATATCCACATCCTGCGATACATAGCCAATAAAAGAAAAAGTTAAGGTAGCCGCACTGGCTGGCACATTGAGCGTGTATTGACCATCTGCATTAGTGGTTGTACCTTGTTGCGTGCCTTTGACAAGGACGTTAACGCCGGGAAGTGCTCCGTTGGTAGCTGCATCGCTGATGCGGCCCGTCAGGGTGCGAGTCGATTGTGCCTGACTCACCAGCGTGATTAGCAGTAGACACATCAGCCCGATTACGCTTCGTAATAGTAGAATAGATTTCATAAGTAAAGCAGCACTACTGCCCGATCGATTTAGGAATGGTTAAAAATTAAAAAAGTACAAAATTATTTATGGTGGTACTAGGTAAGCTCTATTTGTGTCAAAAAAGATAATCTGTTACTATTTGATTGGTTAATAGCATGAATAGATTACTTTTTTGAATACTTATTCGATGTTAACCCCGAAGAGTGATTCTGCAAAGAATTTATTGACTTTTTTTATTGGGAACATTCCCAAAATTTTGGGAATGTTCCCAATAAGTTTGTTGAAATTGCAGAGATTACTACAGATGTGAAAGGGTAGAAATAGGTAGAAAATTAGATAAGTTATATTTTAGGTTTGATTATGGCGACACATCAGACAACTATCATTGATATTGCCCGGGCCTTAGGAATTTCAAAATCGACGGTGTCGAGGGCGTTGACGGGGCACCCGAATGTGAATGGAAAGACACGACAGCGCATACTCGATATGGCGGCTCAGGTGGATTACCAGAGAAATCAACTAGCCATTTCGTTGCTGACCAATCGGACGGGTACGGTGGGGATTATTGTACCGGAGTTTATTAGCTTTTTCTTTCCTAAAGTGATTATTGGCGCGCAGGAGGAATTGGCCCGATCAGGCTACAATGTGGTTATCTGCCACTCGAACGAATCCTACGAAACGGAAGTGTCGAACGCAAAAGCCTTACTGGCCAGCCGGGTCGATGGACTGATCGTGTCGCACACGAAAGAAACCCGAAACTTCGACCACTTTAAGATATTCCAGCGCAAAGGAATCCCGGTCGTGTTTTTCAACCGGGTTTGCGAAGAGATGAACGTATCGAATGTGACGGTCGATGACTATAACGGCGCTTTTCTAGCCGTTGAGCATCTCATTCAAACTGGTCGACGGCGTATTGCACACCTGGCGGGGCCTGACACACTTACGAACAGCCGAAATCGGCTTAATGGGTACCGCGATGCTTTAACCAAGTATGGAATTCCTGTTGACCCTGAGTTGATTATTTCCTACGATTTGAATCTGGATAAGGCAAACATCTATGTCAATCATCTGCTAAACCTGCCGAATCCACCCGATGCCCTGTTTGCCATAAATGATCCCACCGCCCTTGAAGCCTTAAGTGTTGCTAAACGACGGGGTATTCATGTGCCTGATGATCTGGCTCTCATCGGGTTTAGCGACGACCCTATTTCGGCCCTTATTGAACCCGGTCTGACAACAATCTCCCAACCCGTTACCGAATTGGGTCAGCAGGCCGCTCAGGTTTTAGTGCGGCAGTTGCTGACTAAGGAAGACGAGTTTCAGCCTGAACGAGTAGTGCTCCCGACCAATCTGATTATTCGTGGATCAACCGTGAAATAGCCCGGTGATTGATACGATTAGTTAAGATTTAAGGCGAGAAATTATAAGTGATCGTATCAATCTTAAAAATCAGCGTTCTATTCCCAGACACACAGGCAGTAAGAGTTTAAGAAAGGTCGCTTTTAGTTTTCGTGTTTAGTGAAACGAACTAAAAACTATGACAGCCCGGATTTCCTTCCTTGTGTGTTACATCATTAGCTTAACTGCAGCCATTGCACAGCCTAACCCCGCCCGCCCTGATTTATGCCAGGGCGCTTACTTTACTGAAGAGGAAGGTGCGAAAGCGTTAAAGACGTTTGCCAGTACGTATCATGACAAGGCCAGTTGGGAAACCCGCGCAGCACTCATTCGGAAGGGCATTCGCGAGGGAATGAAGCTACCTGATAAACCAAAGTTTGCTCCCCTTCAACCCATCCGACATAGTCTTCGGAAACTAAACGGCTACACGGTTGAGAATATCGCCTTTGAAAGTGTACCAGGCTTTTTCGTGACGGGTAATCTGTATCGACCGCTAAACGCCACCGGAAAGGTGCCCGGCATCCTTTGCCCACATGGTCACGGCGCTAAACAAGACAATCGGCTGATGGAATACACGCAACAACGCTGTGCAACACTAGCACGAATGGGCGCGGTTGTATTTGCGTATGACATGATTGGCTACGGCGACTCGAAGCAGTCAGAACACAAGCTTCCGGAAGCCTTAAAACTACAAACGCTGAACGGGATGCGATCACTCGATTTTCTAACCAGCCTACCCGAGGTAGATAAAGACCGCATTGCCATGTCGGGCGAATCAGGTGGGGGCACACAAACCTTTCTGCTTACGGCGCTTGATAATCGGATAAAAGTATCGGTGCCTGTGGTCATGGTATCGGCTCACTTTTTTGGCGGTTGCACCTGCGAAAGTGGCATGCCAATTCATAAACGGCCTACACATCAAACCAGCAACGTCGAAATTGCCGCGCTGGCCGCTCCCCGGCCTATGTTGATGGTGTCGGACGGAAAAGACTGGACCAAGAATACGCCTAACGTGGAGTATCCGTATATCCAGAACATTTATAGTTATTACGGCGCGAAAGACCGCGTTGAAAATGTGCATTTGCCAACCGAAGGCCATGACTATGGTCCAAATAAGCGGGCAGCCGCTTATCGGTTCCTGGCTAAATACCTAAAACTGGAATTGAACCGTGTTCTGAAAGATGGTCAAATCGACGAAACGTCGAATACAATACTACCTGCTACCGATTTGCAAGTTTTTACTGTAGAGCACCCACGCCCGGCCCGTGCCGTTGTGGGCGACGATGCGGTAATGGCGCTCTTAAACTAATAATTCACTTAAACCCTGGCTACTGCCTGACCTGTCAATTCACATGGAAATTTTTAATATTAACCGTCGCCGTTTTATACAGGGCACCACGGCCTCACTCGCGCTTACGGCCTTTGGGGCCAGGGGTTTGGATCTGATGCACCCACCCAAAGCGTATCGTGTCGCCTTGATCGGCACGGGCTGGTACGGTAAAAGTGATTTGCTTCGCCTGATTCAGGTGGCTCCTGTAGATGTAGTCGCACTCTGCGATGTCGATAAAAATATGCTGGCGGGCGCGGCCAAACTGGTGAGCCAGCGGCAAAAATCTGGTCAAACCCCCAAGTTATACGGCGATTACAAAAAAATGCTGGCCGAGAACCAATTGGACATTGTCCTAATCGGCACGCCTGATCACTGGCATGCGCTGCAAATGATCGACTGTGTGAAGGCGGGCGCACACGTGTATGTGCAGAAGCCTATCAGTGTTGACGTAATGGAAGGTGAGGCTATGGTAGCCGCTGCCCGGAAATATAATAAGGTTGTGCAGGTGGGTACACAACGAAAAAGTACTCCTCACCTGATCAGAGCCAAGAAAGAGATCGTTGATGCGGGTCTGCTTGGTAAAATATCGCACGTGGAGATGTCCTGCGATCTGCACATGCGGGCCAACGGTAATCCTCCGGTGCAGGCCGTCCCTGATTTTCTGGATTACAACATGTGGACGGGCCCCGCTCCACTCCGTCCTTACGATGGCTTACCTCACGTGCGCTGGTGGCGGACATTCAAAGAGTATGGCAATGGCATTACGGGTGATATGTGCGTTCACATGTTCGATACCGTCCGCTGGATGCTGAATCTCGGCTGGCCGAAGCGCATTAGCTCGCATGGTGGCATTTACGTTCAGAAAGAAGGTAAATCGAATATTTCCGATACGCAATCGGCTCTGTTTGAATATGATGAGCTGAATTGCGTATGGCATCATAAAACCTGGGGAACGGCCAACAATCCCGATTATCCCTGGTCGTTTACGCTCTATGGCGAAAAAGGAACCTTATGGGGTAGCACGATGCAGTGCGACTTCATACCGGATGGAAAGGGCGAAAAAATTCACATGGATGTTGTCTATGAAAAAGAGAAATATCCAGAAGATGTGACGGAAGACACCAACCCGAAAATTGAGCTGAATGCGGCCCCGGCTACCCGCCTGCACATGCTTAACTTCCTGGACGCCATTGAGAAAAGTAGCCGTCCCGTTGCTGATATTGAGCAGGGACATATTTCAACCGCCAGCTGCATTCTAGCCAATATGGCGATGGAAACTGGCCGTCCAATGGTGTATGACCCGGTGAAGCGCGAGGTTGTTGGCGACAAAGAGGCTACCAAAATGCTTGCCAGAGACTACCGCAGTCCATATACACACCCCGATCCGAAAAAGGTGTAGAGCCCAGTTTGTGGATCAATTTCATTAATTGGTTGAGTCTATTCAGTGGATTAACGTTAATTCACTGAATAGACTCAACCAATTTTTGTTTTCTATAGAAACTACCCCAAACTCACCAGTTCCTTCAACTCGGTATCACTCAGATCACCCAGCCAGGTTTCGCCGGTTTTGACGCTGAGGTCAGCTAGTTCGCGTTTGGAGCGGATCATGGCGTCGATTTTTTCTTCGAGGGTTCCCTGATTCATAAGCCGATAGACCCATACATTCTTGGTTTGGCCGATACGGAACGCCCGGTCGGTGGCCTGCGATTCGACGGCTGGGTTCCACCATAAATCGTAGTGAATGACATGATTCGCCTGAGTCAGGTTCAGGCCGGTACCACCCGCTTTGAGTGACAGAATAAACGTGTGGTCACTGCGATTCTTCTGAAACTGTTCCACCATCTGGTCGCGGTCAGGGCGAGATGTGCCTCCGTGCAGAAACAGCGGCTGCTGACCAAATGTCTGCTGGATAAACTGCGATAATAACTCACCCATTTCACGGTATTGGGTGAAAATCAACACTTTCTCGTGGTTGGCATAAATCGTTTCGAGCAGGCTGAGTAGTAATGTCGCTTTGCCAGAAAGAGCGGGCGAAGGGCCACCGTCTTTGCTGTTGCTCTTCTTCAGATATTGTTGCGGGTGATTGCCTATTTGCTTAAGGGCAGTCATGAGTTTGAGTACCAAACCCCGGCGGGCAATACCGTCTTTTTCTTCAATAGCCCGTAAGCTCTCCTGAACAACGCTTTGGTAAAGAGCTGCCTGTTCGGTGGTGAGGGTACAGAATTGGTTATTCTCGATTTTATCGGGCAGGTCGCTGATGATGCTTCGGTCGGTTTTAACGCGACGTAGCAAAAAGGGGCTTGTGATTCGTCGGAATTGATCAAGTTTCTGGTGGTCGCGTTCCTGTTGAATGGGTTTGCCAAACTCCTCGTTAAACTTGCTCAGACCTCCCAGATAACCCTTGTTCACGAAGTCCATAATACTCCAGAACTCCGACAACCGGTTCTCGACGGGCGTACCGCTGAGGGCAATCCGAATAGGCGCTTTCAGGGCTTTAACCGCTTTTGTCTGCTCTGTATCGGAGTTTTTTATATTCTGGGCTTCGTCGATAACGACCACTGCCCAGGTCGTTTTCTTGATTTTATCCTGGTCGCTGCGAACAACGCCGTAGGTTGTCAGAAGTAAATCATAGCTATCGGTAGCTGTTGGCAATTTACGGCTCGACCCATGGTAGACTTGTGCATGTAAGTCGGGGGCAAATCGGGCAATTTCTTTCTGCCAGTTTGTTAGCAAGGTAGTTGGTAGCACAACCAGCCCTTTTTGCTTTTTAAATCGACCTTCCTGTTTGAATTTGAGTAACAAAGCAATGATTTGGAGTGTCTTGCCCAAGCCCATATCATCGGCCAGCAGGCTTCCCATGCCGAGTGCTGTGTTTTTGACAAGCCAATCATAGCCTCGGTGTTGATAGGGGCGGAGGGTGGCGTTCAGCGCGTCGGGCAGCGGCTGTGCTGCACTTTCGGTAAACTGTTTGACCAGCTTTCGAACCTCACTTGAAATACCCAGACGGCCTCCCCTGTATTCTTCCGACAATGCTGCCTTGAGCAGGTCAGAGCCAGTTAGTTCAGGTGGATTTTCGAGCTGTTTATAGAGCTTGGTCAGTTCGTTCGGGTCAATCAGCACATACTGGTCTTTAATTTTTACCAAACCCGTTGTCCGGCCCACCAACTTCTGAAACTCATTTACGCTTACCATCTCATCGCCAAGGGCAACCTGCCAATCAAAGGTCAGCATATCATCTAAGCGCATGAACGCATTGTCAGCTGTGACTTTCGCTTTTAGACGTGCTCCCACCTGCGGACGAACCCAGTGTTGAAGCGACTTCGGCAACCAGAGCGCAATGCCAAGCAATTGCATACGAGGTAGTGTATCGAGCAGGACCTGTACAAATTCCGAAGGCGAATAGGAAAGGTAAGCACCCCCGCCCAGCCTGGTCAATTTAGCTAAATCAGGAAAATGCCGGGAAAGGACCAGCAAATCCTGCAAAACAGCCATCCGAATGGGCGCATGTTTCTTCTTGGCCAATAGGTCAGGTAAAGGTATAGGCGCAGAAGGTGTTCCGCCCGTATCGACTGCTTCCCGATCCCGAATGAGCAGGGTCATCCGAAATTCGTCGCCAAATTCGTTGTCTTCTACGGCTAGAATGGGTACGAAACGCTTGTGCGTCAGGAAGAAGTCGTTCAGCCATAGTTGCATGGCCAGAGGCATCTCTTTCCGGCCAAATCCTTCGAACCGTAAGGTTTCAATACCAAAAAACAACCGGTCGGCATCTTCGAGTGGCCAGCGTTCCCAGAGTTCAATAGTAGTTGGTTTGATAACCCGACGCAGAAACAGCGAGCACAGGGTTAGGGTTAGCTGTTCATCAGGTAACGCCAGCCAATCTTTCTGCCAGCGAACGGTCAATAAGGTTGGCGGAATCTGCGTAGTTAGCCGATTGGTCACCTGTTTGATGGCTTCATTCAGGGTTGCCGGAATCCACCGTACCCGATAATGCTCTTCGGTTGAGCCCACTCGGAGCAGTTGCGGGACAATGGCTCCCCGGCGAAGCAGGGCCGCTGAGAACTGATGGGTCAGGTATAAGGCTCGTACTGAATCACTCATTTCAGGCCAGTCGGCCTCCGTAAGTGTGTCGAGCCAGCCAATCAGGTCGCTCATTTTGAAACCACTGATCGACCGGGGTTCACCATGCTCACTGAACATGTTTATTTTTTTTACCGACATGACCTCATCGAGTTGTAGTTCGATGCTGTCACTGAAGTTAGGCCGTTCCTCATGGGAGAACGGTTTTAAGTCAGTTACCGGCTTACTAAAGAGCTTATAGGCTTTGGTTAGTGATTTATGAAAATCGCTCTTGGTAAAGGTAACGTCGGTAGAAAGCAAGCCCAGTAGTTGTTCCGACAGGGCTGGAATAGTCGCAAAATCTAAACTGGCACGCGCTTTTTCATCAGGAACCCAATCTTCATCGTCGGGAAATTCGTCGGTACAAATTTCTTTAAACGAAAAAACAGCTCCCATGCTCCCGCCAATGGTGTTGGTCTGGTCTTTCTGGAGTTCATCCAGAATATCCAGACCTTTTAATTGAAACACAAGGAAGGGATTTCGGTCAATTTCGTTGGCGATGATATAAATAACGGCTGCGAGGTGTTTGCAGGGCACCGCAAAGTCAGGGCAGGAGCACCCCATTGTCAAATCCTGAAACGATTTTGGGAATAACTGTATACCCCGTTTGCTGGCAAATTCGGTTAATTCGGGTGGAAGCTGGCGGTTCAGGAGCTGCGCCAAGATGGCTGGATTCTCCCGGATTTCGGTTAACAGCCAGCCTTTTTCCTGTTCTGAAAAGAGGGGTACGGATAACTTGGCTTTGTAGGGTCGGGGAGCTGACCCTTTAACGGACGCACTAATCTGGTTATTGGAGATGAGCAAGCCCATGACTGCGCCCTGGTTAGCATAGGTTTTTCCGCGTGGTATGCGGTTGGCCATGTCGATGCTTGTCAGGGCGTTTAGCCACTGTTGGCCCCACCATGTTTTGCCGTAGGTGATGCGTTCTGCCATATGTCACAAACTGTTAATCCGAGTACAATAATAGAGGATTAACGATTCTATAACGGGTTTACTTGCTGCACAAGTATTGATTGAAAGCCGCCCGTTCATCCACAAAAAGTGCAACTTGATTAATCTTCCTCTGAATCCCATAAGGGCCGGAAACTATAATTGGTTCGGTAAAGACTACTAAAAGATTCGGTGCAGTCAGGAATGATCCATTAAGCAGTCCAGTTTGTCTGGCAGGTTTTTCACTGATAAATGAGACATGAGCAATTCGCGACCGGAGGATCGTAGCTCGCCAGCGCACGCCTAAACGTAACTGCAATTGAGTATCTGATAGGTACGACGGTCGTTTAACGGTTGCTATCGCATCGGCAACAAAAAACAGCATTCCATAAGCACTAAGGATGGTTATCCCGACCGCTACAGTTGGATTCCAGCGTGTTAAGAGCAGATGGACAGCCACGCCTTCGATTAAGCCTACAACCAGCAAACCTACAGTTAAGGCTATCTGACCTGACTGGCGATGCGTTGTGAGGGTTTTTGCTACAGCCGGGACATCGGTCTGAAGTCGCCAGCCTACTAGCACATAATACAGAATAATTCCTTCGCCAAAAATGAACGCTGCGGCCCGGTCGCCAAAAACCGTTGCCAGACTCGTTCGGAGTGCCGTTTCTGGATCAGTTGTTGGCCGTACATGTCGATACGTTTGTACAATGGTTCGGATACGTAATCCAGCAATGATCAACACCATTGCCTCACTGAAAATCAACAGAAAAGGCCAAAGCTGGTTGGGTAGCTGAGTGCTCTTAGGTAAAATGAAAAGAGCTACCCGGAACATGACTAAGGCTATCAGCAGAAGTCGATTGGAAGCTAGTTTGAGTGGGTTGGCTACGAGCCAGTAAAAGAGGGCCGTTGTTACAAAAACCAGATCGAATAATACGCCTACGGATAGCAGTATTGGATTCTTGCCAAAAACAACCATCTGGGTAACCATTATTTCTACTCCAATCAATAAGGCTGTTAGCAATAAGAAAGCCAGCATGCGAGCCGAAATAAAGTTGCTAAGGGGAAGCATAGGGGTAGTCAGTAATCAAATAGTAGAGCTAATTGAGCATACTGTAGTGGTGATTTAACAAAACTAAACATTTATACTGCTCTATAATTGGACAACCACTTTGATAGAAAGGATTTTAACCATAAATGACCAATGGATGGCGTAAAATGGTCATTTTAGCCAAGTTGACGATTAAAAAGCCCATCTTTTTTACTTACTTTTACCTACTCCCTATTTCTCAGTTAAACCAGTTTTTCTTATGGTTCTGGATGCACCGACTGGTACTGCGCTTGGTCGCGGTATCAAGCATATTGGTATTGGTAAGTACGGCAGCAAGCCCCTTACTCCTGAACTGCTAACGGAATGCCGTGCTGCGTTAACCGATCCAACTGCTCATCCACTACAGCGGGGTGCCTTTTTAGGCGCTTTATTAGCGAAAGGACCTACCGCCGAAGAACGGACACTGGAAGATATACTTGGGAAAGGGGCGTTCTCCCATCCAACTTTTTTTATCAATAAACTTTGTCCCGATTTGCCCGAGGGCTTACTGCCTATTGCCACGAAACTGGTTCGGGGGGCTAATCTTCAGGTAGCAGAGGCTGAACAGCTAGGGATTACCTATTTAGCGAAGGTCGATGCGAAACCTTCCGGGGGCTGGCGGCTAGTATCATGCGGGTTCGGCACGAGACTAATGAAGAATACCAGGGCTTGATGCGGGCTGCCGAACGGACATTTACACCCGGCTTCGGATCGATGAGCTGCGCCGATCGGCCATTGGTACAACTGGCTGAACCCTTTGACGGAGTTGAGAATAGTTACCTCATTACGCCTTTGCTGGCACAGCTATTTCAGAAACGGGGTTATGGGGCTATCTCACTCGTTGGCCGGTCGGGTGGTCCCAAGTTTACACTTAATGCGCTTGATTTATACATGAATCTGGGTTGCCAGTTCCTGCAAAGTAACCATGAACTCGATACCCCCCTGGCATCCTACGGCTGGGTTCTCGATCAGAAAGCCTTATCGCCCGCTCTCAATCGCTGGGTAGAGCGTCGCCATATTATCATTAAACGCCCGTTTCTGGCTACCCTTGAAAAAGTATTGAATCCCTGTCACGCCCAGATTCTGGTTACGTCGGTGTTTCATATTACCTACCAGATGAAAATGGCCGAACTGGCTATGTTGGCTGGCTTCGATGGGGTTATTGTACTGAAACGTGGTCTGGAGGGTAGTTTGGCTCCATCAACGAGCCGGTCGAGTGGGGTACTTTGTGCGGTTCGGACACCGCGTGGACATTTGTTTTTTCAGCATTTTGAAGGCGATTCAGGTGCCTTTGCTACGTTCCGCACCGAAACTGAAACGGAATATGAACAACCACAGGCGCTGGATAATGCCCGACTTATTCGCCAATTTATGGTTGAAGGGCGAACGGCCAATGCCGATTTTGACAATCGGGTTCGATTTGCCCACGCACTCTACGGCCGTGGCCTCGACTGGATTGAAGGACAATTGCGGTAATCATTGATTAAATCGAAAATTGTACCTTTGCCGCTGATGTATCCGACAGCATCTTGCTGTCGAAACCAGGTACTGCCGACAGCAAGATGCTGTCGGATACATTTATGACAGACGTAGTAATTATTGGCGGTGGCATTGTAGGATTGGCCACAGCCTTGCAGGTAAAACAGCAACGGCCTGGTCTTAAGGTCATTTTGATTGAGAAAGAACCCGATGTGGCCCGGCACCAGACGGGTCATAATAGTGGCGTTATCCACTCTGGACTATACTACAAACCGGGAAGCCTGAAAGCCACCAACTGCATCCGGGGCTACAAAATGCTGATTGACTTTTGTGATGCAGAAAATATCCCATATGATCTGTGTGGCAAGATTGTCGTAGCGACCAAACAGGAAGAGCTGCCCCAACTGGAAACGCTCTACCAGCGTGGTTTGCTAAATGGTCTGGGTGGGCTCAAGAAACTTTCGCTGGCTGAAATGCGTGAAATTGAGCCGCATGTTACGGGCGTGGCTGGCATGTTCGTACCGCAAACGGGGATCATAGACTACAAACAGGTATCGGATAAATACGCACAGAAGTTTCAGTCGCTGGGTGGAGAAATTCACCTCAATGAGCGGGTTGAGCAGATAACGCCCGGTACGAGCCTGAGTATTGTTGTGACGAATAAAGATCGTTACGAAACCAAACTGGTGGTTAACTGCGCTGGGCTATATTCTGATAAAATGGCCCAATTAACACAACCGGGCGGGGTTGATGTTCGTATTGTGCCGTTTCGGGGCGAGTATTTCAAGATAAAGCCGCAGAAGGAATACCTGGTTAAAAACCTGATTTACCCCGTTCCTGACCCCAACTTCCCATTTCTGGGCGTTCACTTTACCCGCATGGTTCACGGGGGCGTAGAAGCAGGCCCTAACGCGGTCCTGGCGTTCCAGCGGGAGGGATATAAGAAATCAGATATTAACCTGAAAGAACTCTTCGAAACGCTCGCCTGGCCGGGGTTTCAGAAAGTGGCCGCTAAATACTGGGAAACTGGTTTGGGCGAAATGTACCGTTCCTTCTCGAAGTCAGCGTTTACCAAAGCGTTGCAGGCATTGATTCCCGAAGTACAGGAGTCTGATCTAGAGCCGGGGGGCGCTGGTGTTCGCGCACAAGCCTGCGACCGTACCGGCGGTTTGCTGGACGATTTCGCGATCCTGGAAACCGATAAAGCCATTAATGTCGTTAATGCGCCTTCGCCAGCCGCTACGTCGTCGTTGTCGATTGGGAAAACGGTCTCAGAGAAGGTGATGATCCGGTTTTAAGAAACGGATAGCATTAATCGTGTTTTAACAAACAATACGAAGTTCAGTGGGTTTTTCTGTGTAATTGGCTTTGTGCCTTAAACCAGATTGACTCATGAAAGCTATCAATCAAATTGATGAACTAGATACACCTTCCGATCTGAAGGAAAAAGGTCGTGAAAAAGTCGCCGAAGCGGTAAATGGACTCGTTGCCGATGCATTTGCCCTGTATGTCAAAACGAAGAATTTTCACTGGCATATGTCGGGTAAACACTTCCGCGACTATCATTTGCTGTTAGATGAACAGGCCGATCAAATTTTTGCAACCATTGATCCACTGGCCGAACGCGTTCGAAAACTTGGGGCTAATACCATCCGTTCGATCGCACATATCGCTCAGCTACAGCACGTGAAAGATAACGACGAGGATTTCGTGTCGGCGCAAGACATGCTGAAAGAGTTGGAAGCGGAAAATCGGAAGATGACCAAGCATATGCGCGAGGCTCACAAAATTGCTGACGACGCCGACGATGTAGCGACGGCCAGCTTGCTGGAAGTTTACATTGACGAAACCGAACGACGCACCTGGTTCTTGTTTGAAACCACGCGGGACTAGTACAACTTGGATGCTATGGATTCTTTTGATTCTATAAAATTGCTATTGCAGTATCAACCCATAAGAATCTATAGAATCAAAAGAAGCTATTATAAAGGAGCGGTCGTCTTTTCCAACGATAAATTGGGAAAGACGACCGCTCTTTTATAAGTTGCCTACATGAAAGTTCGTCCATCTGCCCTTATCTGGCGACTAAATGCCGGTCAAACCGAAGTGCTGCTTATGCGCTATTGCTATGGCGGTCAGGATGTGTTTGCCTTACCGGGAGGCAATCCCGATCGGGGCGAAATCCTGACTGAAACCATCATTCGTGAAATCCGGGAAGAACTAGGGGTTTCGGTAGATGTCGGTGAAATGATCCTGGCGGGCGAAATGCTGCTCACGCAACGTAACGACGACGTACTACACGTTGTGTTTGCGGCCCGAAACCTCAAAGGCAACCCGGCTCTAAACCCCGCTGAAACAACCGCCCTGGAGTTAGTCTGGAAACCAGTAAACGACTTGACCAGCTTGAATATGTACCCCAACATCGGCGCAAAAATTCTCCCCTGGTTTAGTAGCGCTACGTACTTAGGCTACATTGGCCGAATTGAACAGCAATACTTTGGCTAAATCCATCATCACTCTTATGCTTATCCAGACCCTAAAATCCCTATTCCGCCGGGACCTTGAGCGGTTAAGGCACGAAATTGATCTGTATAAAGACGAATCTAAACTTTGGTATATCGAGAAAGGAATCGCTAATTCGGCCGGGAACCTGTGTTTGCATTTGATCGGAAATCTGAACACCTACATTGGGGCTGAACTTGGGAAAACGGGCTACGTACGACACCGGGAGCTCGAATTTTCGCTAAAGGACATTACGAAGGCGGAACTCCTGAAGAAAATTGACGAAACCATGACTATCGTCGATCAGGCACTCGACACTGTAACGACCGAACAGCTTGAGGAGGAATACCCCATTCTGGTGTTCGACAACATGACGTCGACAGGCTATTTTCTGATTCACTTGACAACGCACCTAACCTATCATCTTGGTCAAATCAATTACCACCGGCGATTACTGGATGTATAAGTGCGTTTTTTTTCTGGAGTTCAGACAGGCAATGGACGTATGGACGAGCAGTTTGAAACACCGAGGCTAATTCTTCGGGATTACCGACCCAAGGATCTGGAGTCGATACATGCCTATGTCAGTCTGCCTATTGTGGTGCAATATGCGCCCTGGGGCCCCAACACGCTGGAAGATACTGAGGAATTTTTAGCCGAAGTACAGGAGAGGAAAACGGAGAATCCACGATCGATCTTCGAATTTGCCGTTGAACTGAAACAAGATGGTCGCCAGATTGGCGGTTGTGAACTGGTGATTGATAAGCGGAGTTCCGTAGAAGCTATACTGGGATACATCCTCCATCCTGACTACTGGAACCAGGGCTATGCCACGGAAATAACGCGTAAACTGGTCGAATTGGCGACAACTACATTTAATGCCTCCATCATTAGGGCCACTTGCGATGAACACAATAAAGCCTCCATTCGGGTGCTTGAAAAAAGCGGCTTTGTGCAGGAGAAAGTAATCGAAAATGATTTTTTGCAAAAAGGAAAAATGCGGACGACCTTAGTTTTTAGGTACGCCCATAGGTAGCAAACTCCCTACGACCATAGCTACTGCGCTAGCGAGCAGTCCCCACAGCATGGGTGAGATTTCAGTCGTTTGCCAGATGCATACTAACCACACACTGAGACCAATGACCATTGCACATAGGCAACCTATCAGATTGGCGCGCTTCCAGTAAATACCAGCCGCAAGTGGCACAAAGAGCGAAACAAGACTAAAAGCCGATGACTCGCCAACGAGGTCGAAAATGTTCGTATCGCGGGTGGTACTCATCAGGACGCAGGCAACCGTAATGACAACGACAGACCAGCGGATTGTTTTCAAAAGAGCCTGATCGCTTATATCGGGCCGGAAAAATTTCATGACATTTTCGCCAAAGACAGTTGCCGGAGCGAGAATGGCCCCACTCGATACACTGAGAATGGCTGAGGTAACAGCTCCAAAAAACAATACCTGTAATGGTAGACTTCCGTGCCGCATAACCATGTTTGGAATAATGAGCTGGTTGTCTTTGGGTAAGTCGGGGTGGAGCAGTTTGGCGCTTAGGGCAATGAACAGCGGCAACATGGCGATTGTCAAATACATCCCTGAGGCTAAATAAGATGCCCGAACAGCGATCTTTTCTGTTTTAGCCGCCATAACACGCTGAAATACATCCTGCTGTGGAATAGAGCCTAAGCCGATGGTTATCCAGGCCGCTACATAAGCCAGCCAGTCTTTACCCGTTGCGTTGGGTAAAAAACGGAAAAAGCCAGCGGGTGTGCGTTTTTCGATGGTTTCCCAGCCACCCACCTCATTCCAGAGCATGACCCCTAGTACGGCCAGAGCCAGAATGATAATGAGATTGTGAAAAAAGTCGGTGACAGAAATAGACCACATGCCTCCCAGCAAGGTGTAAATCATGACGATAGCTGCGCTGGCAATGATGCAATACTCGCGGGGAACGTCCGTCACAACGCTTAGCACAATGCCAATCGCCACGAGTTGGGCAGCAATCCAGCTAAAATAGGAGGGTATAACAATCAGGGCCGACAGCAACTCAGCCGACCGGCCAAATCGAATTCGGAAATAATCGGAGAAGGTGGTGATATTGAGTCGATAGAGGGGCCGGGCAAAAAAAGCACCTACCAGAAACAGACACAACGCCGACCCGAATGGCTCCTCAATAACGGCCAGAAATCCGCCTTCTACAAACATAGCTGGAGCCCCCATAATCGTTTCGGAGCCAAACCAGGTAGCAAAGGTGACCGATGCCGCCAGAAATAACGGCAACCCACGACCCGCCAATACAAAATCCTGCGACGTGGTTACGCGCCGGGCTGCCCAGGCACCAACCGCGACATTGGAAAGTAGATACAGGCTTATAAAAAAGAGGAGCATAGTAAGTGGATCGAGATTACTAAAACTACGTAATCAGACAATAAAAATTCCGTAAGCAGTTGAAATAAGTCAACCACTTACGGAACGGCAGCACAATTGACTGCTAAACGATTATAATTTCAGCGTTGCAGGCAAATACTTCGCAATCAAGTCCTCATAATAGGGCTTCAATTCGCTTACAACCGGTGGCTTTGGGCTTTTTGAGTACAAGTCATACGGATTGAATTTCCGTACCCACTTGAACATCGCGTGGTCGTGTTCGTCCATTAGGTGATTGTAGGCTTCCTCACGGTGCTGCGAATAAAACGAGTGATATCGCATCATGTACAAAGCCGGTTCGGGCATGTAGTCTTTCATGATCTGGTACAGATACTCGTCATGTCCCCACGACATATGCACGTTCCGCAGACCACAGTTCGGTTCATAAACGCCATATTTGGTATTGTAGCGCTCATCTTGGCTGTCAGGATTGTTTACGAAAAATTCGGGATAAACAATCTTGTCTGAATGCTTACAGCCAACCGGGAACGTATCGCCTACAACTGCCCACTGAGCCTCACCGAACAGACACAGAACTTTGCCCATATCGTGCAGAAAACCTGTTAGTACAAACCAGTCTGGATGACCGTCCGCACGGATGGCTTCGGCAGTTTGGAGCAGATGTTGAAGTTGATCCAGATCGGTGTCTGGATCAGAGTCATCAACAAGTGTGTTTAAAAACTCCATAGCGCCCCAAACCGGCAATTCTTTCTTATCGAATTTCAGAAACTCGCGCTCCTTTTCCCGCACGAAATCATAGGTCTGGTAGGTATGGTTCAGTCGGTAAAACTCCCGAACGGTATCACGCTCTGGCGTGTCGTAGTTCCGGTAGTCTTCTTTCGACTTGTGCTCGGGTTCAGGGTAGCGACTCAGTAGGTCGTCTTCCCACTGATCGAGGCTGGCAAGGGGGGCGGTTTCGCTGATCATGACGAACTAAAATTTAGACGGTAAATCTACAAAATTATTCCTGTTAATCAGTACGATAGAGCTATCAATTCGCTTTAAATGGCAATACCTGACTATTCATCACAAAGCACTTACATTCCTATCGGGTTAATTCATCCAGTGCCAGGATATCAGTCACTTCCTGCTGACCCGCATCGGCCAGGATTTTCAGAACTGCCGATGCATTGGCTTTATTATCGGCCTTATTCGAAAAATACGCCATCAAAAACTTCTTTGAGGGTATGCTCACCACAAAATTATTAAATCCACACGTACTCCCTGAATGAAATAAAACAGGATCGGTTGGCTGCCGAAAAAACCAGCCAGCCCCATAATAACTACCTGGCTTTGCCCGAATCGTCTGTTTCATTCGCGCTAGAGCCGCCTTAAGGTCGAGCAACGTACTCATTCGTAGCGCATCATTCCACTTCTTGTAATCGGTAAGCGATGTGTAAACGCCACCGTCGCCTTTGGTGGCACTGGTTACGCTCTGGTCAGAAAAAACAAACGTATTTCCTGTTTGACGGTAGCCCATGGCTCGGTTAGCCATCGGTTTCCCCGCTTCATAAACCACCGACTGATTCATTTTCAGTGGTAGAAAGATACGTTCCCGAATAAATGATGCAAACGGTTGTCCTGATACCCGTTCGACGATCAACGCCAAGAGGCAATAACCCGAGTTGCTGTACTGAAACTGGCTCCCTGGCTCGAAATAAAGCGAATCGCGATCTTTCAGCAGACTAAGGACGTCGGCATCTGACACTTGTTCACGCTGATTGGGGCTCATGACCGATTCATAGTCCAGAATCCCCGATGAATGAGTCAGCAAATTTCGTACCTGTACTTTCCGGGCAACCTGGCCAGTGAATTCCGGAAAGAATCGAATCAGCGGATCATCGAGCGATAACTTCCTGTCTTTTTCCAAAAGCAAAATACCCATTGCTGTAAATTGCTTCGACACCGACGCCATACGGAAATTGGTCTCGGGCGTAATCGGCGCTTTCTTCTCAACATTGGCCAGGCCGTATCCGCCACGATAAAAAACGTTACCGTCTATCTCAATCAGCAGAGCCGCGCCCGGTAGATTGGCTTTGGTTGTGGTTCGCATCAATGAATCAAGCCGTTCGCGGAGTTGCGCTAGGGCTGAGGTTGATAGAAGCAGAAGCCCTGCCATCAGAAATTTTAGCATTGATCGTTACCAGAAAACCGTGTACAATACGGCCAAAATACCGAAAATACTGACAGACCCAATTACAAAGGAAGGGGTTACCCGGAATAAACTCCGATCCACAATGATACCTTTCTGAGGGACATGACTCGCTGGGTCAGTTAAGGAAACAAGCACCATTAACAGGATGTCTATGCAAAATACCCAGGTTGTCCGGTGTAGAAACGGAATCGAATCGGCCTGAACACCAACCATATCCATTACTTCTGGCCAGAATTTGAGTAAGAGCGAGAGTGGCAGGGTCAGAAGCGCCACGGTCATCGCGGCTCGGTTGGTAGCCCGTTTCCAGAAGAAGCCAAGCAGGAAAATAGCAAATATGCCCGGTGTAATGAAATTGGTATATTCCTGAATGTACTGGTATACCTGATCGAGTGACCGCAACATGGGCGCGATTCCGATGGCAATGGCAAATGATACGATAACAGCCCATCGGCCAACGTTAACCAGTTTTTTATCCGATGCGTTTTTATCGACGTACTTCTTGTAAAGGTCGAGGGTAAAAATGGTCGAAATAGAATTGCATTTACTGGCGAGCGACGCAACGACGGCGGCTGTGAGAGCTGCAAAAGCGAGGCCTTTCATGCCAACAGGCAGTAAGTTCATTAACACGGGATAAGCCTGGTCGGGCTTCACTACCCCCGACGCGTCGGTCATGGCTGCGCGGAAAGGTCCGCTTTGGTATAACACAAAGGCTGCAATGCCCGGAATAACGACGATTAGCGGGATCATTAATTTTAGAAAGGCCGCAAACAGAATTCCGCTTCGGGCCGTCTTCAGGTCGGCTCCCAAAGCCCGTTGCACAATGTATTGATTACAACCCCAATAGTAGAGGTTATTGAGCCACATGCCCCCCGTTACCAGGGCCATTCCCGGAAGAACATCGTAATAAGGGTGCCCTTTGGCGAAAAACATATGAAAGTGCCCGTCTGCCTTTTGCCGTAGCGATAGTAATCCATTCCAGACACTGGTTATGCCAATGGCTGTATCGCCCGTATCTTTTGCAACTAATTGCAAGGCCAAATAGGTGATGACTAAACCGCCAAAAATTAGTACAACTACCTGAATTACATCCGTATAGCCAATAACTTTCATCCCACCCAGGGTAATGAAAATGGCGAATACGGCTAGCCCAATCGTGCAGGCTGTAAAGGAAATTCCCGCTAATGACTCAATGGCAATAGCGCCCAAATACAAAATGGAGGCAAGGTTAACCAGCACGTAAACCACCAGCCAGAATACAGCCAGAATCGTACTGACCGTATCGCTATACCGCTGCGCCAGAAACTGGGGCATGGTATAAATATGGTTTCGGAGGTAGATCGGAATGAAAAACACGGCCACAATAATTAGCACGGCCGCTGCGAACCACTCATATGACGAAATTGCCAGCCCCATCGCAAAGCCTGAACCAGCCATCCCAATAAAATGCTCTGCCGAAATGTTGGAAGCTATCAGGGAGGCCCCAATGGCCCACCACGTTAAGGAACCTTCAGCCAGAAAGAAATCCGTGGTACTCATTTGGGATGAGCGCTTTCGTCGGTAAATCCAATAGCCGTAGCCGACAACGATGATAAAATAAACCAGGAAAACGATGTAATCGGCAGTCGCGAGATGATTCATGCAGAGGGCTAAATGAAAAAACCTAGGTGGCTTGTCACTAAAGCAAGTCACCTAGGTTTTTCTAATGTAACGCGGACATCTTGTCCGCGTTACACTACAGTTTACTAAAATCAAACGTCTCCAAAAAGGCCGTTGTAAACTGCCCGGAACGGAATTTAGGATCGTCCATTAGCTTAATATGGAACGGGATCGTGGTTTTGATACCCTCGATCACAAATTCCTGTAGAGCACGTTTCATCCGGGTAATCACTTCATCCCGCGACTGACCCGACACGATCAATTTCGCAATCATGGAGTCATAGTTTGGAGGAATCGTATAGCCGCTATACACGTGACTGTCGATTCGAACACCGTGCCCGCCCGGAAAATGAAGATTTGTGATTTTACCCGGTGATGGCCGGAAACCATTGGTTGGATCTTCGGCATTGATCCGACATTCCATAGCAAAAAGTTTCGGAGTGTAATTTCGGCCTGAAATTTCAGCGCCGGCAGCTACCTTGATTTGCTCTTTAATCAGATCGAAATCCGTCACTTCTTCAGTTATCGGGTGCTCTACCTGAATCCGGGTGTTCATTTCCATGAAATAGAACTCCCCATGCTTATCGACCAGAAACTCTACTGTTCCGGCACCTTCGTAGCCGATAGCCTGTGCCCCTTTGATAGCCGCTTCGCCCATTCGTTGCCGAAGATCATCCGAAACGATGGGAGAGGGCGTTTCTTCGACTAATTTCTGGTGACGACGCTGGATTGAGCAGTCACGTTCAGATAAGTGACAAACCTTGCCATACTGATCCCCTACGATCTGAATCTCAATATGGCGCGGCTCTTCGACAAACTTTTCAAGATAAAGTCCATCATTGCCAAACGCTGCTCCGGCTTCTGTACGGGCATCGTTCCAGGCTTTCTCAAACTCCGACTCTGCCCGGACAATACGCATACCACGACCACCACCACCCGCTGTTGCTTTCACAATGACCGGATATCCCATATCGGCCGACAATTTCTTACCTTGTTCGACCGATTCAAGCAGGCCGTCGGAGCCAGGGATTACGGGGACACCAGCAGCGCGCATGGTCGCTTTGGCTGTGGATTTATCGCCCATCCCATTGATCTGCTCGGCTGTTGCACCGATAAACTTAATGCCGTAATCCGCGCAGATTTGAGAGAACTCAGCGTTTTCTGATAAAAATCCGTAACCAGGATGGATGGCATCGGCACCCGTTACTTCGGCTGCCGAAATAATATTGGGAATGCTCAGATAAGACTGCTTGCTCATAGGCGGGCCAATGCAAACAGCTTCGTCGGCAAAACGTACATGTAAACTATCGCGGTCGGCAGTTGAGTAAACAGCCACCGTTTTAATGCCCATTTCGCGGCAGGTGCGGATAATTCGCAGTGCGATTTCTCCCCGGTTGGCGATTAATATTTTTTTGAACATAGTCTAAATGAATGAGTGAATGAGCGAATGAGTGATTGAGTGAATGAATAGCTGATGCATGCCTACATTCACTCAATCACTCATTCGCTCATTCACTCATTAAATTAAATGGGTTCTACCAAAAACAGCGGTTGGTCGTATTCGACGGGAGTCGCATTCTCGACAAGCACCTTGACGATACGGCCCGATACTTCCGACTCGATTTCGTTAAACAACTTCATCGCTTCGATAATGCAAACGACCTTACCTTCCGTTATGCTGTCGCCTACTTCTACAAGCATTGGCGATTCGGGGTTAGCCGACCGATAGAACGTACCAATCATCGGAGATTTGATGGTGATATAGTTCGACGTGTCGGCCTTGGGAGCGGCTACGGCTGGTGCTGCAGCCGCTGTAGGCTGAGCCGCAGGGGCTGGTGTGGGCGCTGGCGCTGCCACAGCAGGTGCTGGTGAAGCCATAGGAGCCGCAGGTGCACCCTGACCATACCGTTTGACACTGATCTTCAGGTCAGTTGTTTCGATGTTAACTTCGTCTAAACCCGATTGGGAGATGAAGTCAATTAGTTGTTGAATGTCTTGTGTGCTCATAGTTTAGGAGTCGTTAGCCAAGAGTCGGCAGTCGATAGGCTTTTAGTGTTACTCACTTACGACTATTGACTAGCGACTAATAACCTTTTTTACTATTTCACTCGTTCTACGTAATCGCGTGTGCGGGTATCAACCCGAATTTTTTGGCCTGATTCAATAAAGAGCGGCACCATAATTTTGGCACCCGATTCTACTTCAACCCGTTTTTTAGGGCTATTGGCTGTATCACCTTTAATACCGGGTTCGGCATAGGTTACTTCCAGCTCAACAAATGGGGGTAATTCACAGGCAAGAGGTGTGTCGGCGTCGGCATTGATCAGAATTTCAACTTCCTGACCTTCTTTCATCAGATCGGCACCTTCAACAAGTTTTTCGTCGAGGTTAATTTGATCGAATGATTCCTGATCCATGAAATTATAACCCGCTTCATCTTTGTAAAGGTATTGGAATTTTCGGCGTTCAACACGCACGGGGTAAATGGTTGCCCCTGAGTTGAATGTATTATCAATAACACGACCCGTAGTCAGGCTTTTCAGTTTAGTCCGAACAAAGGCTGCGCCTTTACCTGGCTTAACGTGTTGAAATTCTGTAATTTGAAAAAGGTCGTTGTTGTAGTTTAAGACCAGCCCGTTGCGGATGTCTGCGGTCGTTGCCATTTTTTATTAATGAATAATGGTTAATGTAAAATGAATAATAAACAGAAACTGGGCTAACGTGTTTGGTTAAGCCCATTATACATTGTTCATTATTCATTTAAGAGTTAATAAGCCCACTTTACATAAGCGGCTCCCCAGGTAAAGCCTCCTCCAAAAGCAGCCAGAACCAGATTGTCGCCTTTTTTTAGTTGCGACTCGTAATCAAATAGACAAAGGGGGATTGTGGCGGCTGTCGTATTGCCATACCGATGAATATTCATCATGACCCGCTCTGACTCGATACCCATTCTGTGAGCAGTGGCATCAATAATACGTTTGTTGGCCTGGTGTGGAACCAGCCAGGCAACATCAGAGCCTGACAGGTGATTCCGCTCCATGATTTCTGCAGATACATCGGCCATGTTTTTGACGGCGAATTTAAATACAGATGGACCATCCTGGTAAACGTAGTGCCACCGTTTCTCAACGGTTTCGTGAGAGGGAGGATAACGACTGCCTCCGGCTTTCTGGAATAAATGGTTTTGCCCAATTCCATCCGATTTGATAATGGAATCCAGTATGCCAAAGCCGTCGGTATTTGGTTCGAGCATGACGGCTCCGGCACCATCGCCAAATAGAACGCAGGTAGTGCGGTCTGTATAGTCGACAATGGCCGACATTTTGTCTGCCCCAACGACAACTACTTTTTTATACTTACCTGTCTCAATAAATTGGGAGCCTACGGTCAATGCATAGAGGAAACCCGAACAAGCCGCCTGAATATCGAAACTGCCGACGTTTCGAATGCCAACCATATCGCAGATAAGATTAGCGGTGCAGGGAAACACATAATCGGGTGTGGTGGTGGCGCAAATGAGTAAATCGACTTCCTGGGGCTTAATGTTAAGCTTTTCGAGCAAACCTGCCACTGCCTTAGCACCCATGTGCGAAGAGCCCATGCCTTCGCCTTTCAGAATATGTCGTTCTTTAATCCCGGTGCGGCTTGTAATCCATTCATCATTTGTATCCACCATACGCTCCAATTCGGCATTGGTCAGCACATAGTCGGGAACGTAGCCGTGGATTCCTGTTATGGCAGCTTTACTCATAGTTTAAAAAGTTCCCTGTTTGTAATTTTCTGTTTACAGTTGCGGTTCCCCGCCGGGACTGACGCGAAAGCAATACGGGTGCATCAGCCAACTGCAAACAGCAAACTGCCAACAGAAAACTAACTTAATGCTTGTGCAATTTTAGTATATGCATTGGACTCAACCTGTCGGATGGCCAGACTAATCATGTTCTTTATCGCTAAAGGCGACGAAATACCGTGGGCGATGATAACATTACCATTGACACCTAGAATAGGACTGCCACCCACCGATTCATAATTGGTTTTATCCAAAAATTCATCGCTAATGCCACGCTGGCTGGCAACCTTATAGAACGATTCCCCCAATTTGAACATGGTATTGCCCGTGAAGCCGTCTGTTATAATAACATCCGCCTTCCCGTCGAAGAAGTCTCCTCCTTCAATATTTCCAACAAAATTAATCCGACGATTTTCTTTCAGGAGCTGATGGGCCGCCTGGGCAACGAGTGAACCTTTTTGTTCTTCCGAACCGATATTCATCAGCGCTACCCGAGGCTGGTCAATGCCAAAGATGTATTGGGCATAAATAGAACCCACTACGCCAAATTGAGCTAGCATCTCAGGCTTGCAATCGGCATTGGCACCAATATCAAGCATTACGGCATGACCACCTGTAAGTTGTGGAACAAAACCAGCAATGCAGGGGCGAAGTATACCTTCAATCGCTTTGATACTAAACAGCGCACCTACGTGCATAGCGCCCGTATTGCCTGCGCTGCAAAAAGCACTGACCTGACCGTCTTTCAAAAGCTTAAACCCAACTCCAATGCTGGAATTGGGTTTCTGAGAGAGCGCTTTGGTTGGGTGCTCACTCATTTCGATGACGTCCTCAGCGTTGACTAGTTCAATGTTGGCAACTGCCTCTGCATTGTGCTTTTGCATGAGCGGCTGCAAGGCAGACTGCTTTCCAATCAGCACAATAGTTACATGTTCCGGCAATTCAGCAGCGGCCAGCATAACTCCTTCCACAATTGCTTCGGGGGCAAAATCGCCACCCATTGCGTCCACTGCAATTTTCATTGACTCGGTTTGTTCAATATCTCCCAGGTAAGCTGGATAATAAACTAAATACGCGTAAAAATAGGGAGGTAGCGGGCAATAAAAAAGTATTTCGCGTTCATCTTCGGAAAGACGTCAACGAAATACTTTTCAGAAATCAATACGGTTTAAGCCGTTTTGGCGTAATTCTCAATAATCATTTGCCCTTTGTAGAACAGATTCCCTTCAAAAACGTGGGCATGGTGCCGCTGATGCACTTCGCCAGTCTGAGCGTCTGTTGAAAGAGCTACTGGGGTAGCTACGTAATGGGTTCTGCGCTTATCGCGACGGGTGCTTGAGTGGCGTCTTTTGGGGTGTGCCATTGTTAAGTTTGTAGTTTATAGTTTGATGTTTAATGTTCAGTGTAGAAGATGCGGTAATTAATACAGGCTTCAATCCACGAACGTCAAACGAATTAATTATCACTCAGTTTTCGCAGAGCGGCCCAGCGGGGGTCAATCGCCGGCTGGTCGTCTGCATCATTAGATTCTTTTTCATCAGAACGATAAATTACTTTACCATTCTGTTCATCGTCCCAATCTTCTTCTTCCCGGAAACGAGGATGAAGCCGTTTCATAGGCAGCGATAGGCTGATAAACTCAAAAATGTAGCGCGCTACATTAATTGTTGACGTATTCCGCTCGATGAGCTCGATTTCGTCGCTCAGTTCTTCATTGTGATCGCCGAACTTGAGTAACATCGTCTGTTGTGTATCTACAGGCTCATCGTATTCGTCGAGACTCCGGTCGCAGACTTGTTCAACCATACCTACGATATGAAAATCCAGCCGAATCATTGTTTCCGACTTTTCAAGAACCAAATGTGTCTTCACATTTCCGGCTTTGATCAGATCCTGCTCCATTGCAACAAAAAACGAGTTGTCCGACGAAAAATCGTACTCGTAGCGTTTGTTGTCCAGACCGACAATGTGAATGTCGTATGCGCGTAATGGATTCACGTTCGTTTATCTCCGCTCCGGCGGCCCTGTCAAAAATAAGACCGCAAAGGTACGAAATGTTTGTTAATCAGGAAAGTGGTATGTAAAAAAAGGTGCACGGTAAGTTTTTTTGAGCAGGAATCCTGTTAAAAAAGTATCGATGTTGCCATTAAAATTAAATTTTACCCCTATTTAGATTGGATAAATACTTGCTGTTTACAGTGCTTTTATGATTCCAACTGTAGTTACACTTACTTCTTTGGCCGTTCTGGCACGAATTGTAGTTAATCCACTGGCCAATGTGTTTCAAAAACAATTGACGCAGCGAACCGCGAACCCACTTTTCATCATGTCGGTAACGTACGGAGTTTTAATGCTGGTTAGTCTTGGATTCTGGACACAGCTTCGTTGTTCAGACTTACCCATTGAATTCTGGCAAAGTATGCTGGTTAGCAGTCTATTCGCTATGTTCGGAAATGTGTTTCTAGTGCGGGCCATTCACATAGGCGATTTATCGGTATTAGGGCCAATCAATGCCTATAAAGCCGTTGTGGGCATGTTGTTCAGTATTTTTTTGTTAAATGAAATTCCAGGCTGGTGGGGAGTGGCTGGGGTGTTACTGATTGTAGCAGGGAGCTATGTTGTATTGAATGATAAGAAACAGCATGCCGGGCAGACTGGCTTTTCAGGTGTTATCGGGCTATTTAAGCGACCGGAAGTCAAATTGCGACTGGCCGCGCTGGTTCTTTCGGCTATTGACGGGGCATTTCTAAAAAAAGCCATTATCCTCTCAACGCCGATCATTGCTTTTTTTTATTGGTGCTTATTGGGTTTTGGGTTCACTTTGATCTGGATTGTACTTACTATGCGCACTAGCTGGCGGGGCCAGGTTAGGGTGCTTTTCGCGCAAAAAACAACTTATCTGGCCCTATGTGCGACCCTGGGCGTATCACAGATAGCGAGTAATATTGCCCTGGCGACTATGCCCGTTGGCTATGCTTTGGCCCTGTTTCAGCTATCAGCCCTGGTGAGTGTATTGTTCGGCTATCAATTTTTTAGTGAGCAGGGAATTCTTCGAAAACTTATTGGAGCTGGTATTATGGTGGCAGGGACCGTACTAATTACCGTTCTTGGATAACTATCTTTCCAACTTGTCAGTTATCCTTACCTAACTATTCTTCTATTATGGCACAGTACCAGCTTGTCGAAAAGCATACTATCGAGCACCACAACGAATATTATGAGGTGCGCACTACTCAAAATGACGACCAGTCTAAAAGCCTGTTTTTTACGACGAATGAAGAGAATCTGGAAGAGGTAGCGGCTGCTATTGTTGCCGAGCATCTACCCGGTTCGAAGCACTGGACGGTAATCCCACATCGCAAAGACAGCTAATGCAGGACGTCATAACGTATTAATAAAGGTTGATAGGTTACGAATTGCTCTGTTTTTTGGGCAATGCGCAAAATTTTAATCAATCCTTAAACAATTTCACTTGATTATAGTTAGGCCAAATCTTATCTTCACCCTACAAATAGTACCCTATTTTAAAGATAGGATTGCTACCGTAACGTGTGACGATGAAGATTGGCCAAACGCTTTGCTTAACGGGCTTGCTAATCGGGATGGCTTGCCTGATGGCACCCGCCCAGACGCTTACTGCTGCTCAGGCCCGAACCGATTTTACGTATCTCAAGCGTAAACTTGATATGCTGCATCCTGGTATGGGCTACTATACGCCCAGGCCCCGTATGGAGCAGCTCTACGATTCGCTCTATAATCGGTTGACGGCACCGATGGATTATCTTGCGTTTTACCATAATGTCAGTCCGTTGGTTACAGCGCTGAAAGACGGACATACGAATCTCAACCATCGCAAGAATTATATCGGGAAGCAAACGCGCTTCCTGCCGTTTTATATTCGCCCAGTCGATAATAAATACTTCATTAGCCACAATGTTTCGGCTGATACGAGCCTTCGGCGTGGCACAGAGCTGCTCACGATTAATAATCGTACCGTAGGCGATTTGCATCGTGAACTCATGGATTCGGATCATTCCGGTTCCGATGGCGACAACCTGACAGGCCGTCGGCAGTGGAGTCTGGTGCAATTTGCCGATTACTATGCCGCCTGGTATGGCTCTGCCGATTCCATTTCGATTACGTATCGGCTCGCTGGCGATACCCTTGTTCGGCAAACGCGCCTGCGGTGCCCAACCTTAGCTGGGTTCCGGTCAACGATCCGGCGTCGGTATGGAGCTGAACTAAGTCAGGCCCCTAATTTATCGGTTCGGATTGTTGATACACTTACTCATACGGCGGTATTGCGCGTGGCCTCGTTTATGGGGTTGAAAAAGAAAGATCCCTTTCAGTGGGCCTTTAACCGACGACTGAAACAGGCCTTCAAGCAACTAAAACGCGATAATGTCCAGAACCTCGTTGTCGATGTGCAGGGTAATGGCGGGGGCGTTGTTCTGAACTCCGCCCGGTTATTACGTTACTGGATGCCCAAGCCGTTTCGGATTATGGAGCAGGAGGAAATGACCCGGGCAGCCCGTGCTGAACTCATAACGCGCTGGAATCCACTGTCGGCACTGAACTTTAGCCTACAGTACAAATCCGATAAGGAAGGTGGCTTTTCCAGTCGTATGTCACACCGGCGTTATCGGCCTCGTCATAAAGATGCCTTTACCGGGAACCTGTATTTCATGATGAATGGCGCGTCTTTTTCTGCAACGACATCAGTTTTGGCCAAAACGCTTGATGCGGGCCTGGGAACATTTGTTGGTGAAGCCAGTGGGAGTGCTTATTGGGGTGATTTTGCCGGTCATTTTAAAACGGTAACGCTGCCTTATTCGCGGCTTCAGGTTCGTATACCGCTAAAAAAACTGACCCATGCCGTTGTGCCCGATCGGGCAAATGGCTTTACCGTTGAACCAGATTTTACCGTTACGCGCAGCTATGAGGACCTGATGACCAACCGCGATTATGTACTGGATTACACATTGCGGTTAATTCGGCAGGGAGTTGTTGCACGTAAACCAATTCCATTGCGACCTTTGCAGGCGTCTTTGTCATTGCCTACTGTGCAGGAGTAGGTCAGTGCCAGAGACTCAGCAGCGAACTCATTGCTAGCTGAAAACTGTTTACTGATAAACGCGCCGAAACTCATTCGAGCGCTAACCGATTCGTTAGTGTATTGTATCGTTGACGTTGAAACAACCGGGGGTGTAAAAGGCCCCGCTCGTCTTACTGAAATTGCTATCTTCCGCCACGACGGTCAGCAGGTTGTTGATTCGTTTCACTCGTTGTTGAACCCTGGCTGTCCCATTCCTCCTTTTATTCGTCATCTGACTGGCATAACGGAGGAAATGGTTCAGGATGCGCCCACATTTGCTGATGTAGCTAAGGACGTACTCAACATCACAGAGGGAGCCGTTTTTGTGGCTCATAATGTTGGCTTCGACTTTAATTTTATTCAGAAAGAACTAAACTGGCTTGGTCATGATTTTTTTCGCCGTACGCTCTGTACAGTCCGGACAAGCCGCAAATTGATTCCAGGCCATCCTTCCTACAGTTTAGGGAAACTTTGTCGCTCGTTAGGCATTCCGCTCAACGGTCGACACCGTGCCCAGGGCGATGCTGCGGCTACGGTATTATTATTCGAAATGCTGCTCCGCCACGATTCACAGGGGTTGATTCCCCGGGTTGCAAGTCAGGTCGATGATCACAGCTAGTACTCATCTAATTTTGATTCTAGGGATTCTGATTGATTCTGCTGGATTTTATAGCGACTGATAATCAGATTTTTAGAGCCAACCAGAATCCCTAGAATCAATTAGAATCAAGTTTGATTGGCGTTTTGGGAACGCGCTGTTTACTCACGGAGCCGATAGGAATTTCAATGGTAGCCAGAACGCCGTGCGTAGGTTTGCTTTGCCATGAAATGCGGCCACCCAGTAAGGCAACTCGTGACTCGATATTGCCAATGCCTAAGCCCGATGCTTTTTTCTGCGCCTGCTCATAGTTAAAGCCTAGCCCATTGTCCTGGTAAAGTAGAATAATTCGGTCAGACTGGTGTAGCATATGTAGATCGATCCGATTCGCATTGGCGTGTTTGAGTGAGTTGCTGACCAATTCCTGCGTAATTCGATACAACATGACTTCGGTATTGGCGGGAAGCCGATCGCTGTCTTCTGTTGTTTCGCTAAGCAGAAACTGGGCATTGATGACGCCACTGGCACTAATTCGGGAAAACAGTTCATCAACAGCGGCTACATAGCCGTGACGCTCCAGCGTTTGGGGGTTTAATTTTCGGAGCAAGTTTCTGACATCGCTGATGGTGTCGTTAATTAGCTGGAAAATAGTAGACTTGAGAACGAGTATCTTTGGATTCTCACCGGCTAGTTGTGTAAGCTGAGTCGTATAGAGTTTAATTGTGGCTAGCCGGGTTCCAATTTCATCGTGCAGATCACGGGCAATGTCTTTCTTTACCTGCTCCTGTATGTCATACGACAGTCGTAAACGATCCACTTCCTGCTGACGAATAGCATTCTCGCGTTGGCGAACCCACCCCAAATCGCCAGGATTAGTAGCAGAATAACAATCAGAATAAAGGACGCTGTTCGCCAGAAAGGGGGTTCGATATGGATTTTAAGCTTATGAATGCGCTGGCTCCAGTGGCCATCCTGATTTGCTGTTTTTACCTGAAATGTATAATCGCCCGGCGGCAGATTCGCATACCGCACATAGTTGCGCTGGCCTGCCAGTACCCAATGGTCGTCGTAGCCAGTTAGCTGATATTGGTAGTTATTTTTTCCGTTGCTAAAGAAATCAAGCGCGGCAAATTCCAGGGCTAGTGTGGTTTGAGTATGATCTAAGTCAATATGAGTCGCTTCGCCAACGTACGTATCGGCACTAAAGGGCTCTTCATTGATACTCAGCGAATAGATATAGACGTAGGGATTAAATGAACTGCTATGAAAGGCATCCGGTCGAAACCGGTTAAAACCGTTGACCCCCCAAAATATAATTCACCATTTGCCAGACGCACAAATGCATTCCCATTAAATTCGTATCCCTGGAGGCCATCGTTGGGCGTAAAGTTTTTTATCGCCTGGGTTGTAGGATCTAAGCGTGAGATACCTCGGTTTGTACTCATCCAGATTTTGTTCTGGGCGTCGGTCAAGGTGCCATATACGAATGAATTGGCTAGTCCCTGGCGTTCGGTATATAGGCGAAACTGACCGGTTTGGGCATTCAAGGCTACTGCTCCCCGGTCGCAGGAAAGCCAGATGGTTTGTTTACTGGCATCAGGCCGAATATGAAGCACCATGTAGCCTTTTAAGCCTGACCGTATAAAGTGCCAGTTGAGCGAATTAGTGTCACCAGTCCGTGGCTCTCCGGTCGGGGACACTCCAGTCCCGGACTGGAGTGTCCCCGACAATTGATAGCAGTAATAACCATTTAGATAGGTGCCAACCCATACTTGTTGCGCAGCTGTATCGTACCAGAGGCTGAAAATATTCTCCCCTGTTAAAATAGGAACCTTAGACCATTTGCGCCGGCTGATATCCAGGGCATAAAGACCATCTTCGGTAGCAGCTATCAGCATTGTATCGGAAATGCTGATCATGTTCCGCACATAATTAGCGCCGACTAAACTGTTCGATGAGGGGAATAAAATGGATTCAAACGTTTTGGTTTTTGAGTCAAAGGCCATCACCCCGCCCGTCCGACCCACCCAGATACGTCGTTGAGGGTCACGATAAAGACTTCTGGCGATACCCCGAACAGGCCCGGTACTTGACTGAACATTGCTAAGATACCGGTCGACAACTCGATTGGTGTGTGGGTCCAGCACGTTGATACCGTTTTGGGTAAGCACCCACAATCGGTCGAACCGCTCCTCCAGGAATCCCCGAACCGTGTAATTAGTTAGCTTTTGATCGGCGGGTAGTGTATCGGTAAGTTGATTTTTTATAATACCTCCGAATAAAAACGCATCAGGAACAATACGAGCCAGACCATCGGGATCAGTATTGGCCCAGACAATTCCCAGATTATCGGTATACACTTTACTGATTTTAAACTCGCTCAGTCGGGGCGTATTTTTCATGAAATTGTAAACCCGCCCAAATAACCTTGACCGTTTGTCGAAATAGAGTACGCCATCATTTTGAGTGCCCAGCCATAACCGTCCTCGCTGGTCGGAGGCAATGCTATAAATAGCACTGATAGGGTTGGTGCCAGCGGTTGCGTAGGTTTGATAGGTGGCATGGCGATAATCAAACCGAATGAGTCCTGTTCCAGTACCAAGCCAGGCGATGTCGTCGGAGTCTATATGAAATGAGTAAACGACCTGCGCTGGCCCGAACAGGTTATGCGGGTGATTACTGAAATAGTGCGAAATTTTACGACGCTGTGGATTGTAGTGAAGCAGGCCCGAAGAGGCATGCAACCAGATATCGCCCGACGGCGTTCGCATGGCTGAGCTTTGTAAGTCGTATTCTCTGGTAGGGTGTAGATTAGCGGCCAGAACTGTTTTATGCCGTTTGCGGAAGTCGAATTGAACCAAACCTTCGGCGTCGCTAAGGTAAATCAGTTCGGTTTCGTTAATAGAAAAGGGGATTGTACGACTACTCTGGCTAGTGCCTCTCTGGGTAGAACTTGTGACGGAGATGCAGTCGAAGCGGTCTTGCTGACGGTCGTACCGATTCAGGCCTTCTTCAGTACCAATCCACAAGTTGCCCTCAGCGTCCTCAACAATGCCAAAAATATTGATGCCCCGAATTGTACCCGGCTGAACAGACCCGTCTTTACCCAGTGCGGGACGGTAGGTACGAAAGCGATGCCCATCATAGCGATTCAGCCCATCCTGAGTACCCAGCCACAGGAACCCCCGGCTGTCTTTTAGCATGTAATAAACCGAGCCCTGCGTTAGGCCATCGCTAACCCCAATATGGTCGATCCGAAATGTAGTGCCTGCCAACATTGACTGTGTACACCCAGGCTGAGGCAATAAGCTCCAGAAGAGTAGGTGGAGACATAAGCAGCCAAGTCGCGTCATAAGATTAAAGTAGGCTTGTAGGAAGGGACTGTAAATGAGCTATCTATTTACTAAATATCCAAATCTGTAAACCAATAAATACCATTTTCGGGTCTTCATCCTCTGCCTACAGCAATAATGTCTGAAGAATACCATGAAGTAGCTCTGTTTGCCGTAAATTCGTTGGGCTATTCAGTCTATTTTATTCTAACCTTCATCAATCTATGCGATTTTCTAATTCTATTTATTTGTGTTTCATGTTGAGTTCATCCATTGCGCTGGGACAGGCTTCCCACCCATTGACTTATCCGCAAGCCCGTAAAACCGATCAGGTTGATACCTATCATGGCACGCAGGTTGCCGATCCTTATCGCTGGCTTGAAGATGATCGTTCGGCAGAGACCGCCGACTGGGTAAAGGCTGAAAATAAAGTCACATTTGACTATCTGGCCCAGATTCCCTATCGGAAGCAGTTTCAGGATCGCCTGGAGAAAGTTTACAATTACCCCAAGTACTCGGCACCCAATCGGAAAGGCGATTGGTATTACTTCTCGAAAAACGATGGATTGCAAAATCAGGCTGTACTCTACCGGCAAAAAGGGCTTGATGGGAAACCCGAGTTAGTAATTGATCCGAATAAATTATCCACCGACGGCACAACCCGCCTGGGCGCTTTCTCGTTGTCGAAAGATGGTAAGTATGCTGTTGTGGGTCTTTCGAAAGGGGGATCGGACTGGCAGGAATATCAGGTGATGGATCTGGCTACCAAGACTTATCTAGCTGACAAAATTGAATGGGTGAAAGTATCTGGTGCTGCCTGGCAGGGTGATGGCTTTTACTATAGTCGCTACCCGAAACCCGAAGGAAGCGCACTAGCCGCCAAGAACGAAAATCACCAGGTCTTTTTCCATAAACTGAACACCCCTCAATCGGCGGATCGTTTGGTCTATGAAGACCCAAAGAATCCGCAACGCTTTCATCGGGTTGCCACCACGGATGACGAGCAATTTGCGCTGCTGATTGTGAGCGACCGTGGAAAGGGGAAAGACGGAAATTCGCTGTTTTTCATGGATACAAAAGCAGGACAGAAAACCTTTTCGCCCGTTGTGGCTGAGGTTTCTGATTTTAGCTACAACGTAATAGACAATGACGGTGACCGATTATTGATCTTAACCAATGAAAAAGCGCCGAATAGTAAGGTCGTCGCATTCGATACAAAAAAGAAAACCTTTTCGCCCCTGATTCCTGAACAGCCTCAGCCCATTGCAGAGGGTAGCGTTAGTGCAGCAGGCGGAAAATTATTTGTTGAATATTCGAAGGATGTAACCTCCAAAATCGACGTATTTGATTATTCCGGAAAGCGTGAGAGCGAAGTACAATTGCCCGCCCTTGGGTCAGCCGGTGGATTTGGCGGTGAAAAAGACGATAAATTCGTGTTTTATACCTTCACCTCATTCACGTTTCCGCCAACGATTTACCGCTACGATATTGCCACCCGGAAGAGTACTGTTTTCCGCGCTCCCGAAGTAGATTTCAAGCCCGCCGATTACGAAACGAAGCAGGTATTTTATAAGAGTAAAGATGGAACGAAGGTGCCTATGTTCCTGACCTATCGGAAGGGGCTAAAACTCGACGGCACAAATCCTACGCTCCTTTACGGTTATGGAGGCTTTAATATTAGCCTGCCACCTTCCTTTAGCCCACTTCGG
Source organism: Spirosoma telluris (assembly GCA_003259005.1). Lineage (GTDB taxonomy): Bacteria > Bacteroidota > Bacteroidia > Cytophagales > Spirosomataceae > Spirosoma > Spirosoma telluris. Next base: position 5,226,103 of record QLII01000001.1, on the reverse strand, counting down.
ATTCCGTTTCTGGAGCAGGGGGTGTTTATGCCCAGGCCAACTTGCGGGGTGGCAGTGAATACGGAGAGAAATGGCATGAGCAGGGCATGAAGCTCAAAAAGCAAAATGTGTTCGATGATTTCATTGCGGCTGCCGAATACCTCATTGCTCAGAAATACACGAGTTCGGCTAAACTGGCTATACAGGGTGGATCGAACGGTGGTTTGTTGGTGGGTGCTGTGATGAATCAACGCCCTGAGCTATTCCGGGTGGCTATTCCGCAGGTAGGCGTAATGGATATGCTCCGATTTCACAAATTCACCATTGGCTGGAACTGGATCGCCGATTATGGCAGTAGCGACAATGCGGAAGAGTTTAAAGCCCTGTATGCTTATTCGCCCATACAAAATATCAAGCCCGGCATAAACTACCCTGCAACGCTGATCACCACGGCCGATCACGATGACCGGGTTGTACCCGCACACTCATTCAAATACGCAGCTACGTTGCAGGAGGCTTATAAAGGCTCGAACCCAGTGCTGATTCGGATAGATACCAATTCAGGTCACGGGGCCAGCAATACGAAAAAGAATATTGAAACGACGGCCGATATTTACTCCTTTATTCTGTGGAATATGGGTGTGGCCAGTTTGAAAGAAATGGCGAGTAAGTAAGGCGAGTAAGTAAATAGTAAGGCAATACTGAAAAAGCTATAATCTGGTTTAAGCTTTTTCAGTACAGGTGTTTGATGTCAAAATATTTCCAGTATTTTTGACACTTAACCAATTTTCACTACACTATTTAGAATAAACATGAAAAGTTTACTTACGTTTTGTTTTCTCACCGTAGCAACTCTGACTGCCCGTGCTACTGATATTTCGACCGATAGTTATGTCATTAATGACAGCCAGGTTGAGCAACTCATGGCGCAGAGTGAAGATGTTAGTCTTTCTATTGCCAACACAAATCTATTTCAGAGCGAGCACATGGCCTCTGGTCTGACGGGTACTACTCAGGTGAAAGCTGGCGGTAAAGATTTTGTGGCAGCGCTTTTGCTAAACTTTTTTCTAGGGGGCTTTGGTATCCACCGTTTATATCTTGGTACTGAGACATTGACCTGGGTTGGTTATATTTTAACTTGTGGTGGTATTTTTGGGGTCGTACCTTTAGTTGACTTTATCGTGCTTATTGTTAACCACGACAATCTTTCGCCTTATATCGATAACCCAAAATTCTTTATGTGGGCTACTAAATAGTTAGTAATAACGCTGTTCAAAAAAAAGGCCTACTCTTATCTTAGAGTAGGCCTTTTTTTGAACAGCAATTTATTTAACTAGTTCAAGCACCTGTTTTCGGGTTTGAACATTGAATGTTGAGGCTCGTTTCTGGTTTAGTTGTTTCACCAAGATCTGCGCTCTTCGTACCCCACCCATATGAAACGAACCAAATAGTCCCGCGCCGATCCCCCAGGCGGATAGGTAATAACTCTGTAAAAAACTTGTAATGCCGAAATACAATCCCGCTGATTGCACGACTATACTTAATGCTGCTTCACCAGGCTTACCCGCATAGAGTTGTCCTGCTCCTGGAATAAACGTTGAGAGCAATTGTGCTTTTTTTTCGCTTTTGAGATGAGGTAATTGCTGGTATGGATTCAGATGAGTTGTGTCGGCATGAACATGTATGGCGAGGGCACGATAGGCAATGGCCGCTTCATTCCAACGTTGTAACTCGTTCAAGGCAAGAACTTGAACGGCCATTAGTAAAGGCGTTTCAGATACGTCAGGATGTAGGTAGGGTAATCGCTCTATCAATGACAGTGTATTTTCAAACTGCCCCGCAAGGTATGCACACAGAATTTGTTCATGTCGGAGTTGATAAAGCAAGCTGTCAGCATAGTCAGTTTGTATCTGGGTATTTAGAAACGTTACCGCAGAGGCATATAGCGATTCTTGTTTTAGACAACGGGCTTTGCCCAGAGCCGCTGCAAATCGCGCGGCTGGTTCATCATTGGTAAATAGGACTCGCTCATAGGCAACTCGTGCAGATAGAAACTTCCCTGACATAAACAGCGAATCGGCTGTAGTGAATATGTCCTGTGCCTTAGCGACTGAGCAGATTCCGTAGAGGAATGTGCATATCAAATAAAATTTTGTTGTCATACCCTCTGTTAAACTCATCACGTCGGACTTTTACGGCCAACGTGCTACCCCAAATATTTCCAACATAAAATACAGTAAAGAGCGAGCCAAAGCCCAGAAATCGTAGGCTTGCAGGGCCATCTTTCCGGTATCCTTCCCACGCTAGCAACCCCATTGTCAGCACAGGTAAAAAAGCAGCAATACCCTGTTTCGACTTTCCTGCATATACCTTACCTAGTCCAGGTATGGCAGCACTCAACAAACCAGCCAATACTGGTGACCGATGTTTACGGGATTGCAAGCCCAGACGATAGGCATCCATACGCTTTTCTTCAGCACTCAAGGCATAGGATGAGTAGCTAAAGTGTTGGCGGAGTGTGTCGTAGCGCTCGTATTGTCGCTGCAATAAAGCTAAGCCTCCCTGTTCAAATGCACGTAGTTCGAGTAACGTTGAGTCAGGAACAGGTAGATGCTGCATAATTGCGTTGGTCGAATCATATTGCCGCTGGAAAGCCAGACAGTAGGCTCCAAAGTAGCGAGATTTTAAATAAAATGGAGATGATGGAGATACGGCTAATAAATGATCACTGGCTTCGCTAAGTAATTTTTCACGATAAGCTAACCATCCGGTTAGATAAGCTACTGAATCACGTTGTGAGTCAGTAAGTGATTGTTTATCGAAAGCCTGTAAAACAAACGTGGCTTCGTCAGTGGCTTCTTTATCTGACAGATAGTGAGCGAATTTCCACTCTTGGCTGAAAGAAGTAGTCTGGCAAAGGGCTGGTATTGTCAGGAATTCAATTGTAACTAGGAGTAGCCAATAATGAAAGTTAGTCATCGGTAGCGACTCAAGGAATCAATAATGGTACCATCTGTAGCATTTATATCTATAGCTGGAACATCTAGAAGCCCAATCCGATTGCAGCGCATAATGCGATCTGCGCTCAGAAATACGCCTTTCACAATACCGAACTGTTCAATCGCCTGTTTACTGAAGTTTGAGCAGGTGATTTGGTAAGGGCAGCTTCGGGCTAATTGCTGCGACATAAGCCGCTGATAACCAAGTAATGCACCCTTTAATGCTAGAGAAACGGGATTGTACTGAACCAACCAACTTTTCTTGTGATATTCTATGACTCGGTCAGAGTTACCAGGACGGCGGTATTGAGCAAAAGCGGCATCGTTCTGAAAATCTCGATCAGCTAGCAATTGCCGATCCAATACTGGGGATTGTGCCCTGGAGCTGGTAGTCGCTCCTAAAGCAACTACCAGCAAAACCATATATAGATTCATTAATTAATTTTGGCGTTTGCTGGAATTATGTAGTCAAAATAGGGGCTGGTAGCGTTCCCGTTCAGTCGGAAATCGGCATAAACAGTTTTGGATACGGTCGAATCTCGATCCTGATATATAATTTCAGTGGTTGTCGATGGAAATAGATGGCTATCTATAGGTTGGTAGCCATAGTAAAACACTTTTCGAATAATTTTTCCGGCACCATCAACATAGTGCATATAAATTGGATTGGTGCGCTCATAAACAATCTTGATACGTTGAATAAGGGACTTTTTATCGGGTGCTTTCAGTCGCCACTCTGTTATCAGTAGTTTACCATTACTGGTCGTTTTGTCCTGCACAAAACCAAGCTGCATCAGGCCCATGTCGGATGTGGTTCCGTTTAGAAAAAAAGCCAGTTGGGAGGTCTGAGTGCTGAATGCTTCATTTTGATAACGCATTACAGCATTCTGGCGAGGATCGTATATTCGGGTTTCGCCAAGCTTATTGGCTAATATAATTACTTCACGTGGAAAGGTGAAGTGTGTTACCATATTGCCATTTCGCTGATAAAAAATCTCACCTCGAATTGTAACTAATTTGCCTTGTTGCACTTGTCGTGTAGTAATAGTTGCCGACAGGCGTTCAATAGTTTGGGGGGACGAAAAAAGAAGACTACTAGCCAGTAGAAAAAAGACAAATTTCATTGGTGGGGAATCAAGTAAGTCCCAAAAATAAATAATGTCGGCCACTTTGTAGATGAAGAAGAGCCTTTTGCTATAGTACTAAGGCCGAAAAAGTAGGTTTATAATCAGGTAAGTTAGTGGATGTAATCGAAAAGTGGAAAGCTGAGGTGCGGAAACCCTTAAATACAAAAAAGCCAATCCTAGTCTAGGATTGGCTTTTTTGTATTTAAGGGTTTCCTTAGAATTTGAACGTTACCCCTAGTTTAAGCGTGTTAATGCTAGAGCCTAGTTCAGCAAAAGCACCAACGTTATCACTGAAGAGGTAACGACCGCCAAGATGTATGGGCACATAAACAGAGCCATAATTATCTAGATAACCGCCATACGAAAAAGAATAGTAAGACAATCCTAAACCAGCATACAAGTCAACTTTGTCATTGGCAAGGCTAAGGAGTTCGTTAAAATGATAGGAGCCGCGTACACCAAGGTCAAAAGAGTGGTAGTTATAAGTAAGATAGGCATTTCCATAACTATGGTATCCAGCTTGAACGCCCGCTGTAATGTTTTTATATACGCCAAAGTCAGCTATACCAACAAAGCCTATACCCCCACCGGTGTAATAGCCCCACCCAGACCAATACCAAGGTTGATAAACTTAGTTCCTTTATCAATTGGCATTTGGGCAAATGATTTAGTACCAGCTAAAAGACCTAGAACTAGCAAAAGAGTAAAGTGGATTTTTTTCATTTGATTCAATTGTTTTGCGTTGAAATTTGAGACAAAGTAAAAGCGAATCTACGGGCCTAACAAACGAGACGGCAGACCACTTATTAATCGGTCATATAATGGACTACGGGACAAACATAGCAGACAGGGTCTGATAACCTATCACCAATGATGAAAATCATGCAGATTAGTTTACTATACTGTAAGTTTTATGTTTTTTTAATCTGACTCTGCACTGGCAATAAAAAAAGCTCCTCTATCTGAGAAGCTTATGTAATGTGGTTTTTTATTAATGAGAAAGTTCGGCTTTCAATTTCTCCTTGAAAACCTTTCTGAACTTATCAACTTTGGGCGCAACGACGAAAGCGCAATACCCCTGGTTGGGATTCTTGGCAAAATAATTTTGGTGGTAAGCTTCTGCTTCGTAGAACGTTTCGGCTGCGGTAATTTCTGTTACGATCGGGCTATCATAGGCTCCCGACTTGTCTAATTCTGCTTTGGCTGTTTCGGCCAGTTGCTTTTGCTCGTCGGTATGGTAAAAAATGACAGAACGGTATTGGGTACCGATGTCATTACCCTGACGGTTCAACGAGGTTGGGTCGTGGCTCCGGAAAAAAGCTTCCAGTAGGTCCTGATACGTAATTTTGGCCGGGTCATAGGTAATCTCTATGCACTCAGCATGGCCCGTAGTACCCGTGCAGACTTCTGTATAGGTAGGATTGACTTTATGGCCACCTTCGTAGCCCGATACGGCCGAAATAACCCCATCGAGTGATTCGAAGACTGCCTCCGTACACCAGAAACAGCCCGTACCGAACGTTGCTTTGGCCAGATTGGCCGATTGATTTGTCGTCATAAATCGTGATTCTATAAACCTGCGAGGTTTCGTAAACCTTATAGGTTTTATTCGGTTAATTTGCCTGACTAATTAACAGTACTTAGCTGCGTAAAGTTTGCGCCATCCGCCTGTGAAAGACTTCAACACCGATCGTTTCCGCCATGACGGAGACAAATCATTTAAGCTGAAAAAAGCACCCACCAAAGTAGACGATCTCTACGAAGATGACGACCACTACGAAGCCTTACTTCGGCAGCAGGCGGCAGAAATTGATAAATGGCAGGAGATGATGTTCTCTCAGAATCGCTATGGATTGCTAACGATTTTTCAGGCGCTGGATGCTGCCGGAAAAGACGGAACGATTCAACATGTATTTACGGGTACCAATCCGGCCGGGGTAAAGGTCTACTCCTTCAAACGCCCGACCGATCAGGAACTTGACCACGATTTTTTGTGGCGTAGCTGGCGCGAGCTACCCGAACGTGGTATGATTGGGATTTTTAACCGCTCGTATTATGAAGAGGTATTGGTGACGAAAGTGCATCCGGAAATTCTGACGCAAAATCAGCGATTGCCCGAAAAAGCCACTAACGATTTAGACAAACTGTTTAAACATCGGTACGAAGCGATTCGGAATATGGAGACGTTTCTGTACCGAAATGGTTTCCCAACGGTTAAGTTTTACCTGCACGTTTCCAAAAAAGAACAGGCCGAACGGCTGATTGAACGTATTAAAGACCAGGAAAAAAACTGGAAGTTTCAGGAAGGGGATGTTAAAGAACGAGACTTCTGGGATGACTATCAGGACGCCTACGAAACCTGTATCAACGAAACGGCGACCGATAATGCGCCCTGGTACGTAATTCCCGCCGATGATAAGAAGAATATGCGGTTGCTGGTTGGTCGGATTATCATTGACGAACTCAAAAAATTACCGATTGCGAATCCCGAACCAGACGACAAGCGATTCAAGGAGTTACAGAAACTGATTGCTGTTATTCAGGCTCAGTAACGCAGCTTTCCTGCCGCGATTGAAGCATGAGAGTACGTCCAACTGCATTGTCAAGACTTATATATTGGTTTTGTCCTACTCCATCTACCGTTCAGCGGCTATTTTAGCTGGTTTATCTAATTTCTGCCTAATTGTAATAGGAGTGGATATACTTTTGCGTTAATCACCTGAATCGCCATTCGTGGATAGGCGATCTATATCTAACGCAATGAAACATAGTTCTCTACATTGGCTATACTGTTTATGTATTATTTGCCTTCCCTTCCAGAGGAGCAATGCACAAGAGACGAATACGATCAGCAACAGACAGAACAAAGGTAACCAGGGGGCTGGCCTGACGATTAGTGGCTACATAAAGGATGCCGCCAATGGCGAAGGTCTGATCGGTGTATCGGTTTATGTAAAGGAAACCAGCACCGGGCCGTCACAAACAGCTACGGGTTCTTTGCCGTAACCTTACAGCCCGGTAATTATAATCTGGTTATCAGCTATGTCGGTTATGAAAAACAGGCTCGAACGGTTGACCTAACCGATCATAATGTGCGCCTTGACCTGGAAATGAAGCAGGAAGGGAAAGAGCTTCAGGAAGTGGTTGTGTCTACGACCCGCGAAGATGACAACGTCAAGAACATTGAAATGAGCGTCAACAAGATTGACGTGAAAACCCTGAAACGGATTCCGGCCCTGTTGGGTGAGGTCGATGTGATTCGCAGTATTCAATTGCTGCCGGGCGTTTCGACCGTGGGCGAAGGGGCAACGGGCTTCAATGTGCGCGGGGGCAGCATTGACCAGAATCTGGTGTTACTTGACGAGGCTCCGGTCTATAATTCGTCTCACCTGTTTGGTTTCTTTTCGGTCTTTAATCCAGACGCCGTTAAGGATGTGAAGCTCATTAAAGGGGGTATCCCGGCGAACTATGGGGGGCGGATTGCCTCCATTCTGGACGTTCGACTGAAAGAGGGTAATGCCAAGAAACCTGAGTTGAACGGTGGTATTGGGTTGATTTTTAGTCGCTTGTCGTATGAGCGGCCTTTATTTAAAGGAAAAGGGTCATTTATTGTTGCTGCCCGGCGTTCCTATGCAGATATTCTGGCACAACCGTTCCTGAGCAGTGACCTCAAAGGAGCTAAATTCTATTTCTACGATCTGACCGCTAAAGGTAATTATCGCATCAACGATAAAAATACGGTGTTTCTATCGGGTTATCTGGGCCGCGATGTATTCGGGTCGGACTTTGGGTTCAACTGGGGAAATACAACCCTTTCGGCCCGTTGGAACCACGTATTCAGTGACCGATTATTTCTGAACACAACCGCCTACTACAGCAATTACGACTACTCGCTGAATACCGACCTGAAACAGAAAACCCCTAATGACTATTTCAGAACCGACTCCCGCATTGTCGATTACAGTCTGAAGCCGGATTTCTCACTGTTTTTGGGTAAAAATACCATAACCTTTGGTGGCCAGGCTATTATCCATGATTTTCAGCCGGGTACGGCTACTGCTGCCAGTTCCGGCAATGTTCGTTCCTTTGGCATCGCCAATAAACATGCGTTCGAGGCTGCGCTTTATGTGGGCAATGAGCAGCAACTGACTACCAAGCTGCAACTTCAGTATGGCTTGCGCTATTCATTGTTCAACTACGTCGGGCCGGGCGAAGCTTACACTTTCCAGACCGACGTTCCGTTTGGCACCCGACGCGAAGTGGTAACAACGGTCGATTATAAAGGGGGGATGTCATCAAAACATATGGCAATTGGGAGCCTCGTTTTGCGGCAAAATATGATCTCACGGATAATAGCTCACTTAAATTGAGCTATAACCGACTGGCCCAGTATATCCACTTAATATCCAACACAACAGCGTCGACCCCGTTAGACATCTGGACGCCCTCGACCAATAACATTAAACCGCAACTTGCCGATCAGATTGCGGGTGGGTACTTCAAAAATTTTGGCCACACCGGACAGGAATTTGAAGCGTCGGTAGAGGTGTATTATAAATGGCTACAAAACCAGATTGATTACATCGACGGAGCCAGCCTGATTCTGAATAAATACCTCGAAGGTGATTTGCTGAGTGGTAAAGGACGGGCTTATGGAGCCGAGTTTTTTATCAAGCGAAATACGGGCGTAGTGAACGGTTGGATTAGCTATACGTTGGCCAAAACAGAGCGCCAGGTTAATGGGATCAACAATGATAACTGGTATCCCACTCGTTTCGATAAACGCCACACGCTAACGTCTGTACTGTTGTTTGACCCACCCCATGCCAAACGCTGGAACTTCTCGGCCACATTCACATTTGCGACTGGTACACCGGGTACGTTTCCGACAAACCGTTTTGAATATGAAGGCATTGTCGTCCCCCAGAATTACGGCAACACACGGAATAACTACCGTATTCCGGCTTACCATCGACTCGATCTGGCGGCAACCCTACAGGGACGGAAACGTCCGGGTAAGCGGAAAGAAGATAACTGGGTATTCTCCGTTTATAATGCCTACGCCCGGAAGAATGCTTTCTCGGTATACTTCCAGCCAAACACCGATAATCCACGTATAACAGAAGCCATTCGTTATTCTGTTTTCGCAACGATTATTCCTTCAGTGACTTATAATTTTAAATTTTAGACTGACCCGCGTGTCGGTACTACAACCATGAAACCAACGCTTTTAGTCTTCTTACTTGCAATCGCGGTTATCGGCCTGAACAGCTGCACGACGGTTATTGATGCGAAACTTGACACGGGCCCGATTCAGTTATCTGTTGATGGCCTCCTGACCGATCAACCTGGCTCACAGTCGATTCGACTCACTCAAACAGCAGCTTATTTTGATAATAGTACCCCGCCAGCCGCCACCAGCGCAACGGTTACGGTGTCGGACAACACCGGCAAAACCTATAAGTTTCTCGATCCAGCTAATACCGGCAATTACGTTTGGCAACCAACGGGAAATGATACGCTTGGGCATATTGGTCGTACCTATCAGCTCACGATTACCTATCAGGGAGAAACCTACAAGGCCACGTCAAAAATAAATCCGGTACCTCTGGTAGACTCGATCATTTTTGTAAAACGGAAGCTCAGTCCATTATCCAAAACAGAAGGTTACCGGGCTGAGTTTTATGCGACTGACTTTCCTAATCGGGTGGACTATTACCGGGTTCGCTTTTATCAGAACGGCGAGTTACAGAATAAACCAAGAAATATCATTACCTCGCAGGATGGGGTGTTTGGCAGCAACTCAAGTGTTGCTGACGGGCTGGCATTTATTGTTCCCATTCGTCGGTCTGTTAATCCCGACAGTCTGTATGCGCTAAATGACGTAGTAAAGGTAGAAGTCCATTCGTTAACTGCCGATGCATTCAGATTCTGGCAGCAACTACGCACCCAGGTTACAAATGGGGGTCTGTTTGCCACGCCTTCGGCTAATGTCCCAACAAATATTATTAATACGAACGCTGCCGGACGACCAGCAACGGGCTTTTTCATCACCTCTGCCATTCGCAGCCGAACCGCCAGCGTTGTACAGGCGAACATTCGGGTTCGGGAGGATTGATTTAACTGTACCCAAGGTCTTTAGTCAGTGCCTGTTAAAAAAGCACTGACAAAGACCTTGGGTACAGTCTACTTCTTCACAATCTCTTCACCCGGCAGTAACCATACCCCATGCGCCGATTGCCCATAGAACGAGGTTCCGAAGGGGATTTCCTGTTTGCGCATTTGCCCATTTTTCAGGCGAACCGTAACCGTTGTTGTCTTAGTATCCAGGGGAGTAAAGATTTGTGGCTGCTGTACGGCAAAAACAAGCAATGGCCCCCGATTTTGCGTTACAGCTAGTTTGCAATGGCCCTGAGCATCGGGATAACTAATCAGCGCTTTGGCATTCCCAGGAGCATAGAAGCCGGTTTGAGTCATGGTAAGCGGAGAGAATCCGCCTTTTCCATCGCCCTTGAGTACCAGCCCGTTGAACGCGTCCATGCGGCCTCCCACCATATCACTGCCGTGTTCATTTCCGACCAATACGGCATCCAGGTTACCATCACCATCTACATCCTGGGCTACCATACCGAATATGGGAGCAGTCTGTGCCATGATTGGCAAGGGTCGAACTTCAAATTTCCCATTGCCTTTATTTTCGATATAACTACTTTTCGTGTAGTTGGCGGTAAGTTTCAAGGCCTGATTCCGTTCGTCTTCGGTTAAGATCTGACTGATGGTTGCTTCCCCAAAAGGGGCATACTTGATGTACCGCTTTTTGATACCGATCATCTGTTTCACCATATCGTCCCAGCCAAAGTATGGATATTCGTCATACTGACCTTTGGCATTTTTGAAGTAAACCGTTGGGAAGGCATCGTAGAAACCATTGTTATCAAAATCGCCGGCATAAATGCGAACGGGTCGTTCAGGGCTGGCCCGGAGCAGCGTATTCAGACCCATATTGCCAGCCAGGTAATCTATATCCCCATCGTTGTCAAAATCGCCGGGCGTCAATGAATTCCAGAAGCCTAGTTTATCCGCTAACCCACTGTTGTCAAGCGGCTGTAGATGCCCCTTATCGTTTCGAAGCATCGTAAGGGGTGCCCATTCGCTGGCCAGTAGTAGATCGGGGTCACCATCATTGTCATAATCCGTCCAGAGGACATCGCAGGTCAAGCCACCCTTAGCAAGTAGTGGGGCCAGGTCTTTTGTTACATCTGTAAAGTGGGGCTTTCCCTTTTGGCTATCGTTCCGAAGTAGATAACTAGGTACTGACATCGGGTATTTATAGGGCTCAACCCGGCCGCCAACAAATAGATCAAGGTCGCCATCGCCATCGAAGTCGGCCGCTTTCACGCAAGACCCGTTGAGCTGAAAGTTAGGTAGCGCATTCGGTTCCAGTGTGAAATTGCCTTTGCCATCGTTCACATAAAGCCGGTGACGCAATGCTTCAGCCAGTTGATTAGCCGGAAATTCGGGGCTTCCGCTGGCTGCATATAAATCCAAATCGCCATCTGCATCGGCGTCAAATAATAGAATTCCAGCGTCCTCCGACAATTTCGTAGGCAACGGCTTCAGGATAAAATGCCCGTTAGGCTGTTGCAGCAGCAATTCTGTAGAATACTTCGAACTTCCGCCTACGACCAGATCGGCCAGGCCATCGCCATTGACATCACCCGTGGCCAGAGCCGGGCCATATTCTGTCACTTTATGCAGGATGGTTTTTTGCAGGTTGAAGTCAATAATGTCGGTTTCCTCATGCCGATAAGTAATGCCCAGATCCGCCGTAACGTCTTTCAATAAGGTCTTGGGAGCCGAAATCGTCTCGTTTGATTCACCGGGTTTGGCATCCGTGGCTTTGACCGTAAGGGTCTGGTCGGCCTTAACGTTTGGCAGAATCTGAACCCGACCACCGGGCCAGGTTATTTTCAGATTTTTGATGCTGGTTTCCTTGCCTAAACCAAAATGGGCAATAGGCTCTACGCTCGATAAAAAACCCCGATACGGTGTGTGTTCATAAAACTCTTTCCGACCATCGGATAGCTCATACTCCACGAGTGCACCAAGCCCCATGATATTGGCTCCATCGCCTTGAAAGTTGATGCGGAGGTAATGCGCCTGTTCGGACTTTTTATCGGTCAGGGTATTTCGATAGACAAAGGCTTCGTCGTCGATGTTGTTCACGATATAATCGAGGTCGCCATCGCCATCGAAGTCGGCATAGGCGGCTCCATTCGCGAAATTCGGCTCGCTCAGGCCCCAAAGGTCAGTTACGTTCTCAAACGCTGGTCCACCGGACTGAGCATTGCCCCGGTTTCGATACGCATAGTCGCTAACCTTAACCTGCGGTATTTTACCCGTGAGTTCTTTCCGTAGCGCATCGCTCAGGTAGGTATTAACCGAGCTGTAGTAATTTGTAAAATCCCGATCAGTCACATCACGCGGGAAACCGTTGGTAATCATCAGGTCCCGGTAGCCATCGTGGTCAAAGTCAGCCAATAGGGGAGACCAACTCCATTCGGTCTCGGCCACGCCCGCCAGCATGCTAATTTCACTGAAAAGAGGCATACCCACGTGCGATGTATCGGTAGGCCGAACGCCCTGATTCAGTTGCAGCGTATTGCGGGCATATTGGTGTTCGTAGCCTAGTCGATCCCATTCCTGATAAGCAAAATAGCTGCTAGGGCCCATCAGGCTCTTTTTACGCAGGTTATCTTCGGGCAACATATCCACTGCAATAATATCAGCCAGGCCGTCCCCATTTATATCGGCTACATCATTGCCCATCGCCGACGAACTGGTGTGCTTGAACGACTCATGCGCCCGGTTGGTGAAGGTCCCATTGTGGTTGTTGATATATAGCACATCGTTGGAAGCGAAGTCGTTGGTTACGTAAATATCCTTCCAGCCATCGCGGTTAATGTCACAGATATTCAGCCCCAGCCCAAAACCTTCAGCCACCGTACCGGCCTGTTTAGTAACGTCGGTGAAGAAGGCGTGACCCCGTTTCGGATCGAAATCATTACGATAGAGCCGGTCGGTATTAGGCGATGTTCCGTCATCGACCCGAGCCCGTAGGTTATTAGGGTTTTTAGGATCAGCAATCTGGTCGACTAATACAAACAGGTCCAGGTCCCCATCATTATCGTAGTCAAAAAAGGCGGAATGCGTTGTAAACGTAGTATCGGCAATGCCATAATCGGCGGCCATTTCGCGGAATTTGGGAGCGCCATCGGCATCATTACCTTGATTGACATACAGGAGGTTAGCGCGTTGTGCTCCCTTCTTTTTGAGTGTAGTGGATATATACACATCCTGCTTTCCATCGGCATTGATATCGACCACCGATACGCCCGAACACCAGCGGCCACCGCCCCCAACCCCTGCCGATTCGGTAACGTCTTTAAAGTGAAGTTTGCTATCTGCCGATTCAGTTTCGTTAATATAAAGCTTGTTTGAAACCTGATTTCCAGCGAAAAACACATCGGGCTTTTGGTCGCCATTAAAATCGCCAACACCAACGCCACCCCCATTATAGATGTACTGGTAATTGAGGATGTTGAGTGTATCACTATCGGTAATCGTATTGGCGAAGGTAATGCCAGTTTCAGAAGAGTCGAGCCGTTCGAAAAGAGGTTTTTCGCGACAGGCTGAAAGGACAAATAGAAACGCGACGGGCATTAGCCATACGCTATTTCGAGAGGTTAGTTTCATGAATAGTAATGCGTAACGCGCCCTTTTTTACGGTGGCCGAATAAGCAGATTGTCTTGCAATTTACCTATAAAATGTACCTCAGATGCAATTCAACGCATTTTTGTCAGCTTTAGTCTACGGATTAACCCGTGCCGGTTTAGTTGTACGGTTTCGGAACCGCGCCAATGCTGGCTGAAAGGTATCCCGTTCAATGAAAATAACGACGCCCAGGAAGAATGCGAATAACGCCATATGTACAGGCACCGCAACCCAAAGGTTAGAAATTGGGAATTGCCAGCCTCCCCAAATGAGTAACCCAGCACCCAGAATATAGCCTACCGCTGATCGAACGTCGTAGGGGACAGGATAATATTTTTCACCAAGGAAATAACACATTGCTGTCATAACCAGACTTGATACAGAGAAAGCCACAGCACAGCCCATATAGCCAATAAACGGAATTAGCAGTAAGTTTAACCCAATCGTTACAGCCGTTCCGATAGCGGTAATGAGGGTGCCATATTGGGTTTTGTCGCTCAGTTTAAACCAGAATGAAATATTATAATAGACACCCAGTAGTAAGTTGCCTAGTAACAGTAAAGGAACTACATCTAAGCCAACCCGATAGGCTTTTGACCGCAAAAATAGCTGGCCAAGCAGGTCTAAGTTCAAACTGACGCCAACCCAAATCAGGACACAAACGATAATGAACCACTTCGTAACATTAGCCAGCAATGTCGGCGCATTTTTGTCCTCAGCCTGCGAGAAAAAGAAAGGATCAGCAGCAAACTTGAACGATTGAATCGCTAAAGCCATAAAAACCGACAACTTCAAACAATTACCATAAATACCCAGCACAGCTTCGGACGAAAGACCAGGATAGAAGCCCGGCGGTAGCGAATGGCGGAGAAACAGCCGGTCTGTCAAGAGGTTCAGTACCCCTGCCAGATTAGTTAGCATGATGGGAAAGGCATATGCCACCAGGGCCCGGCTTTGAGGCCCGTTAAGCTGAAAGCGAAAGCCTGTAAAAGCTTTCCGAATGATAATAAAGTAAAGAGCATTGCCAATAAGATTTGCAAGAAACGTGTAGCCTGGGCCTATTTCCGGTTTGTAAATAAAATCCGCTATAGGCTGAAGGGCTGAAAGGTATTTTCCTTCATAAATGTCTTTGGCAAAGATTAGGAAGAAGATATTGAGGGCAACTACAATAACAATGTTCGTAATTTTTGCTCCAACAAATTCTCGGGCACGATTTTCAACGCGTAAGCGGGCAAACGGAATGGCAACGATTGCATCAATGGCAACCAACAGTGCCGACCATTGTACAAACCGTTCCTGACCAGGATAATTTAACCATTGAGTTATTTGCGGAGCCAGACTGAATAATAAAATGGATGACAGAACACTAATGCTGATAACAATACTGAGTGATTGGCTGAAAATGCGATTCTTTTCGGCAATGGGTTGATCTTTTGATCGTGCCATAAATCGAAAAAAAGCAGTTTCCAACCCCAGCGTGTACAGAACAAGCAATACGCCAATCCAGCTATAAAACTCAACATTTGAGGCCATTGCCGCTGGTTTTTCAAACGCATAGGTTTGAATGGGCACCAGTGCGTAGTTGAGCAATCGCCCTAGAATCGTGCTGATACCATAGAGCGCTGTGTCGCCCGCTAATTTTTTGAACGTACTCATTGATAAAAGAATGGCTGGCTAATAGTAGCCTACCCTGTTCGGGCAGACAAAGTTAAGACCTTTGGTTATCTTTGCACGTCAAGTCGAAACAGGCTACCGGCTGTTTCGCATCACTTGTACTTATTCTACTGAAACAGCCGGAGCCTGTTTCGGCCATGTCCATGTCTCTCAAAATCTCCTCTGCGCTGATTTCCGTTTTTTATAAAGACGGTCTCGAACCCTTAGTTCGGTTATTAAACGAACAGAACGTCAAAATCTATTCGACGGGTGGTACTCAGGCATTTATTGAACAACTCGGTATTCCGGTCACGGCCGTTGAAGACCTAACGGGCTATCCGTCTATTTTCGGTGGACGGGTTAAAACACTGCATCCAGCCGTTATGGGCGGTATTTTGTATCGGCGCGATGTGCCCGAAGATCTGGCGCAGGCTGAACGGCACAATATTCCTCCGATTGATTTAGCGATTGTGGATTTGTATCCATTCGAAGAAACCGTTGCGTCGGGGGCGTCGGACGAGGATGTTATCGAGAAAATTGACATCGGCGGTATTTCGCTCATTCGGGCAGCCGCCAAGAATTACAACGATGTACTGATTGTATCGTCGCGGAGCCAGTATGCCGATGTTGTGGAGTTGTTGACGCAAAAAAACGGGGCAACCGATTTGAGCGATCGACGGGAATATGCCGGTAAAGCATTTGCTGTTACGTCGCACTATGACACCGCTATCCATTCTTATTTTGCGGGTACTACACAACGTGCAGGCACTACCGGGCCTATTTACGACTTTAAAGCCCTACCCTCAAACCACCTTCGCTATGGCGAAAACCCGCACCAGCAGGCAACATTTTACGGTGATCTGGAGGCTATGTTCGAGAAACTGCATGGCAAGGAATTATCGTACAATAACCTGGTCGATGTTGATGCCTGTGTGAGCCTGATCGATGAATTTTCTGAAGAGGAAGCCAAGGCGTTTGCGATTATCAAACATACTAACGCGTGTGGTATTGCTACAGCCCGACGGCTAAGAAGGCCTATCTAAACGCGTTGGCCTGCGATCCTGTCTCTGCCTTTGGGGGTGTTGTGATCACCAATGCGCCGGTTGATCTGGAAACCGCCGAAGAACTGAATAAGCTCTTCATGGAAATTCTGATTGCACCCGATTACACGACCGAGGCCATGAGCCTGTTAAAGTCGAAAAAGAACCGGATACTGCTCAAACGCAAGGCAGTGGCACTGCCTACTGTCATGTTCAAAACGATCCTGAACGGTGTGCTGGAGCAGGATAAAGACAATCAGACCGAAACAACCGACCAATTTAAGGTGGTTACTCATAAAGCGCCGACGGATAGCGAAAATCGGGCTCTGGAGTTTGCCCTGAAGGTCTGTAAGCATACAAAATCAAACACGATCGTTCTGGCAAAGGAAGGCCAACTGCTGGCCAGTGGGGTTGGCCAAACGTCGCGCGTAGATGCCCTTCGGCAAGCTATCGAAAAAGCCCATTCATTTGGTTTTGACCTGAACGGTTCTGTGATGGCTTCTGATGCGTTTTTCCCATTTCCCGACTGCGTTGAAATTGCTGGTCAGGCAGGTATCACGGCGGTTGTACAACCCGGTGGCTCTATTCGCGATCAGGATTCAATCGACTATTGCAATGAGCACGGTCTGGCCATGGTTACGACGGGTGTGAGACATTTTAAACACTGATTTTTTTGTCATGCTGAGACACAAAGCCTCTCAAGGTAAATTAACACCCCTGTCTTGACACCTTAAGATGCTTCGTTCCTCAGCATGACAAAAACTGACATTATGCGGCTACTCTACACAATCTGGTGCGCTACGTATTTTGTGGCCTTATACCTCATACTGTTTCCGTTCCAATTTGTGTTTTTACAACGCGATGCCTGGAAACCTATAGCCCATAAAATCAACTACATCTGGGGTATGTTGTTTTTTATCGGGGTGGGCATTCGGGTTCGGGTAGATCGTCGGTTTCGGCCTGATCCTAAGAAAACCTATGTGTTCTGTGCGAACCACTTCTCGTATCTGGACATAGCCGCGATGGGGGTAATCGTGAAAAACTACTATGCGTTCGTAGGGAAAAGCGACGTAAAACATATTCCATTGCTGGGTTATATGTTCGCGAAGTTGCATGTGCAGGTTGATCGGGATCAGCCTAATAGTCGCGCTTATTCGTTGGCAAAGTCCATTCGAACGTTGGCATCGGGTCGGAGCATCATGATTTTCCCGGAAGGGGGCATTCGGGCTCCCGAACCTCCCCAGATGGTGCCTTTCAAAGATGGAGCATTTACGATGGCTATTCAGCAACAGGTGCCCATTGTACCGGTTTCGTTATTGAATAACTATCAGATTCTGCCGGACAAAAGCCCCGTTCGATTTCATTGGCATACCCTACGAGCGGTCATTCACCCACCCATCGAAACAACAGGAATGACACCAGATGATGTGGGGCGGCTAAAAGAAGAAACTTATAAAATTATAAACGATGAGTTGATGAAAGAAAAGAAAGTAGCTGCATGACCTCGGCGCTCACTCAATCACTCAATCACTCAATCACTCATTAATCATGAAAGTCGATCACGAAACACTTGAAAAAATTGCCCACCTTGCCCGGCTCGAAGTTCGTCCAGAGGAGGAAGCCGACTTGATCAACAGCCTGAACGGGGTACTGACCTGGATGGAGCAACTGAATGAAATTGATACATCAGGCGTTGAACCGTTGACGCATATATCATTAGAAACCAATGTTTTGCGCGATGATATAGTGGGTAATCACCTTTCTCGCGAAAAAGCGTTGGCTAACGCTCCTCAGCACGACGAGCAGTTTTTTGAAGTGCCTAAAGTATTAGAATAAGTACGAGGACAGAATTGTATTGGTTTGATTCTGTCGATTCTATGGATTCTTGTTGATTCTATTAGATTGATAATCATCTTAAAACGAATCAATTAGAATCAAGTTTGGCCAGCTAGCTACTTAAAACAGAGGTTTGTATTTAACTATCGGCTGGCCCTACCATGCGCAGGCCTATAATACCGACGGTAATCACCAAAATAAAGAACAGTTCGCCCCACGACCAGCTTATCTTCAGCCAGAAAACGTCGGCTGCTTTTATAAATACGAGTGAAACGGCCATCCAGACGGCAAATGCGGTTGTTGTGGATATGGTGCGCATTGCTGCCGCCAACATTACCGTATTGACAATACCAAATACAACATAGGCTACCCATGGCAACAGGGCTGGCAACCCGCCATCGGGACGGTAGAACGTATCCCAGCGAAGGGATTTTAGGTCATCCCATCGCATGTACTTGAGCGAGTACGTCCAGGCCATTTCGCAGGCTGCTGCACCAAATAGGTACAGCCACGAGAGGATGCTTTGCTTAATCACGGCTCTTTCTGAAAAAGCGAAAGAAACGGGCATTCATGTCTAAATCCAACCGTTTCTGGTTAACAAATTGTGTCTATTTTACTATAACTGTTAAGAGGACAATTTGTCTAGAAATCCAATCTATTGCCTTTTCAAAAAATCAGGTCTAGGCTAGAATTGGCTTTACGACCTTCCCGGCAACATCGGTTAACCGGAATGGGCGACCCTGAAACTGGTAAGTAAGTTTTGTGTGATCGAAGCCTAGCAGATGCAAAATCGTGGCCTGTAGGTCATGGACATGCACTTTGTCTTTAACCCCATAGTAGCCTATATCGTCGGTTTCGCCGTAGGAAAAGCCTTTTTTGACACCACCACCCGCCATCCAGACCGTGAAGGCATCGAGGTGGTGGTCGCGCCCCATAAAGGGTAATACTTGCCCATCGCGGTTTTCCTGCATGGGCGTCCGGCCAAACTCACCACCCCAAACTACCAGCGTATCGTCAAGCAAACCACGTTGTTTGAGATCCTGTAAGAGCGCGACCACGGCCTGATCTGATTCTTTACATTTTGTATGGAGACCAATATCAATTGAGCCATCGGCACTGGTTCCGTGGGTATCCCAGCCCCAATCAAATAGTTGGACAAAGCGAACTCCCCGCTCAACTAATCGACGGGCTAACAGACAGTTACGGGCAAATGAGCCTTTATTTGGGTCAACGCCATAGCTATCCAGAATATACTGCGGTTCACTCTTGATATCCATCGCATCAGGCACCGACATCTGCATTCGGAAAGCCAGTTCATACTGAGCAATACGAGTCAGAATTTCGGGGTCTTTTACGTCATCATATTGCTGCTGATTGATTTGGCTAATCGCGTCGATGGTTTGCTTCCGAACGTCGCGGTTCATTCCGGCGGGGTCGGATGCGTAGAGTACCGGATCGCCATCCGTACGGCACTGGACTCCCTGATAAACGGTTGGCAGGAAGCCACTGCCCCAAATAGACTTACCTGCATCGGGTTGTTTGCCGCCAGAGGCCAGTACGATATAGCCCGGTAAATTGTCATTTTCGGTACCCAAGCCATATGTTACCCATGATCCCATGCTTGGACGACCTAGCCGTGCGCTACCCGTGTGCATAAGTAGCTGGGCGGGTGCATGGTTGAACTGATCGGTATGCATGGCTTTGAGGAACGTAATGTCATCAACAACGCCCTGCAAATGAGGCAAATAATCTGACACCCAGGCACCCGACTGCCCATGCTGGGCAAATTTCCCCTGCGGCCCCAACATTTTTGGAACTCCCCGAATAAAGGCGAATTTTTTGCCTTCCAATAGAGCTTGTGGGCAGTCTTTGCCATTATACTTGGCCAGCTCAGGTTTATAGTCGAACAATTCCAACTGACTTGGTGACCCGGCCATATGAATATAAATGACCCGCTGGGCTTTGGGTACGAATTGCGACGGGTGGGGAGCGGTTGGTTCGCCAGGTAGTGGCGCACTCCCTACAGTATTGTTTTGTGGATTGCCTTTTCCGAAAAAGCCGCAACTGCTAAGAACCGAACTTAGCGCCATAGCGCCCAGTCCTGTTGAGCAGGTGTGCAGAAAATGCCGTCTTGTTTCGCGCTCGGCGGCTGCCTGCTGAAGTTCGTTAAGGAGTTTGTTCATGTTGTGTTGCTACCCCACCCCGGCCCCTCCCCTTAGTTCAAGGGGAGGGGGGAATGTGCGATCTTTAGTTGTTAAAGCAGGCCTTAATTTTAGTAAGCGCTGATTCTATATCTGTTTCTAGTTCATCATTGCTGATACGTAACGTGTGTATCTGTAATTGAGCTAGCGTTTGATCCCGTTCTTTATCGTGAATGATTGCTTCTGGTTTTTTATGGACATCCCCATCAATTTCAATGCAAAGCCGTTCCGTCGGACAATAGAAATCAAGTATATAAACGCCTATACTATGTTGCCGCCGAAATTTCCGTCCATCCAATTGACTCCCTCGCAATCGTTCCCAAAGTATTGATTCAAATGGCGTAGGATTCTTCCGTAATTCTCGGCGAAACACTTCCATCGCCTTCCGATTATGAATCAATTGTCCCATATTCTACTAAATGCTTTATACATTTTTAGCCCCTCCCCTTTTTTTAGGGGAGGGTTGGGGTGGGGTAGAACAGCCAATCATTCTTTCGTAATCACCTCATCCAGATTCAGCATCGTATTGGCTGTCACAGTCAATGCTGCCAATTGGGGTGAAACCTTCTTACAATCAAAACCGGGTCGATCCAGCAAATTCTCGGCTTCACCGGGCTTTTGTTGATAGTATTCTTCGGTTGTTCGATAAAGATGAACGAGTACAGCGAGCTTCTTCGGGGGCAGATCGCGTAGCATAACTTGCCGGAAACCCGCCTGAATCTGTTGCTCTGGCGATGAACCATGATTGCGCATATACTCACCTAAATTCTGGGCGGCTTCAACATAAACGGGGTCGTTGAGCGTGACGAGTGCTTGCAAAGGCGTATTCGTCCGGAGTCGACGTAGTTGGCAAAACTCCCGGCTGGGACTATCAAATGTTACCATGGATGGATAAGGAGCGGTTCGTTTCCAGTACGTGTATAAGGCGCGCCGATGCAGATCTTCTCCCGTACTTTGTTTCCACGTTTCGCCGTCGTAGGGAGATTGCCAGATACCATCGGGCTGCATGGGCATTACACTTGGGCCATACATTTTGTGACTTAGCAAACCACTAACCGCCAGGGCCTGGTCATGTACCGCTTCTGCCGACAACCGAACGCGTGGCCCACGAGCCAGTAATTTGTTAAACGGATCTTTGGCCACCAGTTCGGGTGAGGCATTGGATTGTTGCCGATAGGTGGCGGACATGACCATCTTTTTCAGGAGTTTCTTAACACTCCATTGGTCACTGTCCATAAACTCAGCCGCCAGATAATCGAGCAGTTCCTGATGCGTAGGCTGAATGCCCTGCGTGCCCATATCCTCAACCGTTTCCACGATACCCGTCCCGAATAGCTGTTCCCAGAAGCGGTTTACGGCAACACGAGCAGTTAGTGGGTGCTCGCGACTGACCATCCAGCGAGCCATACCCAGCCGGTTTTTGGGTAATTTTGGGTCCATAGCTGGAAACGACCTGGGAACATCAGGCGTTACCCGTTTGCCTTTCACCATCCAGTTCCCCCGGTCAAACACGTGCGTCTCCCGAGCCAGATCACCCGAGCCGTCGAGCATGATGGGTGTTTGCTCAACATCGGCGTTCAAAAGGTCTAATAGTAGCTGGTCTTTCTCTCCGACAGCATTTTGCGGTTGACCGGGCAAAATAGGCGCAAAAGCAACCCATTTAATCTGCACCCAATCTTTCGGCTTTTCCGGGCTATCAAGCGATAAGTATAAGTTATGCCGACCCTGAACGGGAGGTAACGGCACCATCTGAACCGTATCTTTTCCTGGTTTTGGGGTGAGGATTGTTGCTAAAATTGGACCATCCAGCTTATCCTGACGAATGGTAACTGTTGCATTCGTTGCCTTGGTACCCCATCGTAGCAATAGGCGAGGGCGTCCGGTTAGGGTTACATTTTTAATCCGGCAGGAGCCTTTATCCTGAAAACCAAAGTATTTCGCATCGAGGAGGGAGGCATTAACATACTGATCGAAATCGTGCGAATTGATTTTAGGCTCAATCGTCCGAACGAGATGCGTCACCTGATTAACACTCGCCTGAGCCTGCTTTGGATTCTGTATACTGCTGGCGATAAAATGTTGTAAACCAGCAAGTTTCAGAGAGTCGGCAGGTTTGTAGAATCGGAGGGTTGGTGTATCACTCGTTACGTCCTCGTCGCGGGAGTTATTGAAAAAGGCGAGGTATTTGTAATATTCGTCGTGGGTGAATGGGTCGTAGGGGTGACTATGGCATTGGATGCAGGCAAAGGTCGTTCCGCCAAAAACATCCCAGGTGGTGTTAACCCGGTCGAGAACAGCCGCTGTTCGGAATTCTTCATCCTGCGTGCCGCCTTCGTCGTTGGTCATCGTGTTGCGGTGAAAACCGGTTGCAATGAGTTGATCGTCTGTAGGCGTAGGTAATAAATCGCCCGCCAGTTGCTCAACGGTGAATTGGTCAAAGGGTTTATCCTGATTAAAGGCTTTGATAAGCCAATCCCGATAGCGCCAGATTTTACGTCCCGGATCGCGTTCATAGCCTTTGGTATCGGCATACCGAGCGAGGTCGAGCCACATACCCGTCCAGCGTTCGCCATAGGCCGGAGACTTCAAGAGCCGATCAACAACTTTTTCGTAGGCATCTGCTGATTTGTCCGCAACAAAATCGGCTACTTCTTTTTCGGTTGGCGGTAATCCTGTGAGGTCAAGTGAAACCCGCCGAATCAGGGTGGCCCGGTCGGCTTCAGGCGAAGGCTTTAAACCGTCCTGTTTTAGCTTATCGAGGATGAAGTGGTCAATCTCGTTTTTAGCCCAGTCAGTTTCGTCATTAGCTGTTATTCCAAGGCGACTCCAGAGCGTACCAATTTGGGGAACATCCGGTTTTTTAACTGACTGGTAGGCCCAATGGTCCCCCACTCGGCTCCCTGATCAATCCATTTGCGGAGAAGGTCAATTTCATCGGGTTTCAGTGCGGGATGATCAAGCGGCATTCGCTCGTCGGGATCAGTCAGCGTAAGCCGACGGATCATTTCACTGGCATCGGCATCGCCTGGAACAATAGCCAATTTACCCGATTTGGCGGGTGCGAGCGCTTCCTGTTTAAACAAGAGCGAAAAGCCAGCCGCTTTTTTTACCCCTCCGTGGCAGACAATGCAGTTTTTGTTGAGTAAGGGCTTAATTTGGGTATTGTAGTCCACCCGTTTCTCGAAAATACCAAGAAACGACGAGAGCAGTAGGGCCGATGCCAAACCTGCTACACCAACAAGTATCCACTGAGTTTTCATATAACCGACATAGGCAAACGTCACTTGCTACTAAAAGCAGGCGAACTCGTTTTTGTACTACTCAACTCACTGATGAATGTAATTTTAACGTAGAAATAGCCTAAACCGTTCAGAATGAGTGCCAGCGAGCTGCCTGCTTACCGTACGCGTATGTCTACCTGAGCCGTATCATCTTCACCGTTGGTCGTACCATTATTAGGGGTGGAATCTGGATCAGACGTAGTGGCAGCTGTTAACTGGGCCGTGCATACACCACGACCAATGGCTGTGGCCTTGGTTCGAAAAACAAGCGTAAAACTGCTGCCAGCCGATAGGCTACTTATACCACTAACGGGGTTGCCGCCAGCTAATCCGAAGTCATCGCCGGGCAGGAAGCTCTGGCCCGCGGGAAGGTAAGCGGTTACGCTCAAACCGGTTGCCGATAATCCACCCTGATTGGTAAGGGTCAGCGAATAGCTAATCACGTCATTCAGTTGAGGAGTGCGGTTATTGACGGTCATGCTAATACTTACATCAGCTTTAGCAGGGTCAGGTGCTGGCTGATTACTGATGACATTGGGTAATGGAACCTGATTTGGATTCGGTGATGTAAATACGGTAGCACCGCTCTGACGAGTTCGGAAATCGAGTTGGGCTGCATCATCCTGACCATCACCCGTGCCTGAATTGGGTTGGCTATCGGGGTCATTCGTGGTTGCCTGGGCAATTTCAGCTGCATTTTGGTACACACCAATAGCGGTTGGCTGCGCAACGAAACTGAGTGACTGGGTAACGCCAGCAGGAATCGTAAGGCTCGTACTAGTCAGGACACTAGCGTTTTCAGAAAGATCATTGGATGACACAAAGGCCAGATTCGCAGGTAGTCGGTTTCGGATGACTATACCCGTTGCCTGGTCAGGCCCTTCATTATGAACGAGTAGGCTAATCGTGACGGGCGTATTAAGGTCAGGCGTTCGCTGCGAAACGACCATAGCCAGGCTGACATCTGCCTGGAGCTGTGGAGGGGTTGTTGTTATCTGGAATAAATTGGAGGGCACAGCGGGCATGGCTGGCGATGTCGATACAACCCGAATCTGGAAATGACCGCTTTGCAGATTACCCGGTAAGGTTACCTGAACTGGGCTGGTGGTGCCACTGCCCAACACACTTATATACTGCCCCAGCGAATCAAGCAGTT
This sequence comes from Spirosoma telluris, assembly GCA_003259005.1. Taxonomy (GTDB): domain Bacteria; phylum Bacteroidota; class Bacteroidia; order Cytophagales; family Spirosomataceae; genus Spirosoma; species Spirosoma telluris. The sequence continues at coordinate 5,201,056 of QLII01000001.1, read as the reverse complement.
GAACCTGCCACTGATTTCCTGCATCGAATGTACCAAGAGTTACGAAGGATACCGACAGTGAAGCGCCAGGCGTTACATAACTGGCCAGATTCCCTGTTATAGCAAATTGGGTGGGTGTAATGGGTTGCGCATTCTGAAAAAAAGCATTGTCCAGACTGTTATTCCAGTTGCGGGCAAAACGCGACAGGCCCATATTCTGGGGAATTGTGTTCGGGTTTAGATAGTATTGTGGATGCGGAGACGGACGACTAATGTTACGAAAGTGTACGTCGTTTGTCCCCGCATTTCGCAACTGGATGGTGTCGTTATAAGGCCCCTGAAACACGTTTAAGCCAGCCGTGTTAATAACCTCCTGTTGCTTCGTAATCACATCAGGTCGGGTTACGCTCCCGTCGAAGGAAACCCGCGCCACCATCCAGGGGAGATTCCGTCCACCGAAATCCTGCCGTGACTTTTGAATAAGGGTCGTTAGGTTGTTCGCATAATTAGGAATACTACCCGACGATAAATCGCCATATTCGGCCTCCCCTGATGCCAGAGTACCGTTCGTACTCCCGATACAGACAGGTAATACTGCATGACGTTTTTAAGGTTGGTATAGGGTTGTAGGTTAGGCCAGTTCCCGCTATCGCAGTTATACCGATTACAGGTTGGAACACCGTTGGCCGAACTCGCCCAGTTATCGACTGTCGAACCGTCCCAACCGGCCACATAGAAGGCTACCGGCACATTGTACCGATTAACGATATAATCCCCTAATTCACCCCAGCCCCACGAACTCTCTGCCATTGGAAACACGCGTCGTGTTGCCGTTAACGCCTTAAAAACCGGTACAGGTGAAGGGTCTCCTGAGGAAACAAGTGCCTGGTTGCCGGGAGGATAATAATGATTGATCGAGTCAATAGCGTTAACCCGATCCGTATTGGTTCCGAGGTCATTGTCGCCAATGCCCAGTCCCCGAGCGTTTGATTGACCAGCCGTAACAAAAACTTCGCCGATACCAACTGGCTGTACGGTGGCCTGGGCCGTAACGGTATTATTCACAATCGTGCGCACCGTGAGAACATACCAACCACCTGCTCCCATTATATAGCCTAGAAAAATGTTGTTTGTAGGATTGACTTGCACCGTTTGCCAGCCTGTTGCTGTACCCTGACCTGCCGCATTGGGTGTTAACTGAGCTTCTACCCGATCGACGGTACTGGTGAGTCGGCCAGATAGATACACTCGCCCATTGCCATCAGCACCCCGTTGCACAACAAGACGTGCCATAGGGTGCGAAATCTGGATTTGTGCTACCGAAACGAGCGGGCACACAACGAACAGAAAAAACCATTTTATAAACGTGGACATGAAGCAGCGAGTAATTTATCGCTGCGAAATTACAGGAAAGTTCGTTTGTAGCCTATTAACGTTTTTGCGTATCAAAGATAAATAGGATCATACGTAGCTTTGATGCGCAAAACCATTACACCTTTCCTTTCAAATACTCCGCCGTATAATTACCATCAGTGAGTTTTACCATTTCTTCGGGTGTGCCCGTAAAGGTTACGTACCCACCCGTTTCGCCACCTTCGGGGCCGAGGTCAATGATGTGGTCGGCATTTTTGATGACTTCCATATTGTGTTCGATAATGATGACCGAATCGCCCTGATCAACAAGGGCGTTGATGGCCGAAAGCAGTTTACGAATGTCGTGGAAGTGCAGACCCGTCGTCGGTTCATCGAAAATGAACAGGGTACCGCCTTTATTAGGATTGCCTTTGCCTAAGAAGGACGCCAGTTTCACCCGCTGAGCCTCGCCACCTGAGAGCGTATTGGCCGACTGTCCCAGCCCAATGTAGCCCAGACCCACATCCTGTAAGGGTTTCAGTTTATCGGCCATTTTGGGCTCAAATTCCCGGAAGAAGTCAATGGCTTCGTCAACAGTCATATCCAGAATATCCGACACGTTTTTGTCGTGTAAGGTTACCTCCAGCACTTCCTGTTTGAAGCGTTTGCCGCCACAGCCTTCGCACTTAAGATAAATGTCGGCCATAAACTGCATCTCGATTTTAACTTCGCCCTCACCCTGGCAAACCTCGCAACGGCCACCGTCTACATTGAAGGAGAAATGACTTGGTTTGTAGGCTCGTGACTTGGACAATGGCTGATCGGCCATTACCTGCCGCAGATAATCGTAAGCTTTAATATAGGTGACCGGGTTCGAACGACTCGATTTGCCAATCGGATTCTGGTCGATCATTTCAATGGCCGAAATTCGGTCGAGCGAACCTGTCAGGGATGTAAATTTGCCTCCCTCGTCGGCTGCGTCGCCTTTTTGGCGCATTAGTGCCGGATACAGCACTTTCCGTATCAGCGTACTCTTTCCTGATCCCGATACGCCGGTTACAACCGTGAGCGTATTCAATGGAAAACGCACGTCTACATCCTTGAGGTTATTTTCCCGCGCGCCCTTCAGCTCAATGAAATTCGTTGCTTTCCGTCGGAAAGACGGGACTGGCACCGTCTCGCGTCCTGTCAGGAAGTCGAGGGTGTGGGAGGGGAATGGAGAGTGAAGAGTTAAGAGTGAAGAATAATTTTCTGCTCCCTTTTCGTTATTCTTCACTCTTAACTCTTCACTCTTAACTTCGTCCCACGTTCCCTGGAATACCAAATGACCACCCAGTGAACCGGCATCGGGGCCGATGTCAATGAGTTGGTCGGCGGCTCGCATGACTTCTTCTTCGTGTTCAACCACAATAACCGTATTGCCCATATCCCGTAGTGATTCCAGCACACTGACTAGGCGTTTTGTATCGCGTGGATGCAGGCCAATACTGGGTTCATCCAGAATGTACATGGAACCAACCAGTGCCGAGCCCAGCGAAGTTGCCAGCTTAATACGTTGATATTCACCGCCCGAAAGCGTATTGGTCAGGCGGTTAAGTGTTAGGTAGCCTAAACCGACACGCTCCATATAATCCAGACGATTGCGGATTTCAATCAATATCCGATTGGCGACCTGCTGCTGAGGTTGCGGTAGTTCGAGGGTTCGGAAGAATTCCGTTACCTGCGTAAGAGGCATAAGTACCAGATCCGTAATGGACTTGCCTGCCACTTTCACATAACCCGCGTCTTTCCTCAGACGGGAGCCCCGACACTCCGGGCAGGTAGTTTTGCCCCGATAGCGGGAAAGCATAACCCGATACTGGACTTTGAACGTCTGACTTTCGACATAGTCAAAGAACGAATTCAAGCCATCAAAGTACGTATTGCCTGTCCAGAGTAGTTCCTGCTCGACGGGTGTCAGGTCTTTGTAGGGCCGATGAATCGGGAAGTCGAAACGGATACCGTTTTTGAGTAGAGGTTTCAAAAACTCCTCACTCATTTTCTCGCTACGCCAAGGTGCAATAGCCCTTCAAAAATGGACAGGTTCTTATCTGGAATCACCAGATCGGGGTCAATACCCAGTACTTTGCCGAAGCCATCGCATCGGCGGCAGGCACCATAAGGGTTGTTGAAGGTAAACAGATTGACGCTGGGCTCTTCAAAGACAATCCCGTCCAGCTCAAATTTGTCGGAGAACATCCGGGATTCTTTACCCACAATGTCAACTCGGCAACTGCCTTCCCCTTCACTAAAGGCTGTTTGGACAGAATCCGAGAGCCGGTATTGATTGTCTTCGTCGGGCTGCCCATTCTCGTCGTAGAGGACCGTACCCCGGTCTACGAGAATTTCTAGTGAAGAGTTAGGAGTGAAGAGTGAAGAATAAGATTCGGGCAGGGATTCTTCACTCTTCTCTCCTGACTCTTCACTACTTAAAACATCTTCAATCTGCAATACTTTTCCGTCCGCTACAATTCGGGTGTACCCTTTTTGAAGCAGAATATTCAGTTCATAGGCCAACGTCCGGCCTTCACGAACCCGCAGCGGGGCCATAATCATAATCCGTTGTGGAGTGCCACCTGGATCAGACTCAAAGCCATACATGTAATTAACGACATCGGTAACCGTGTCTTTCCGAACTTCGTGGCCTGAAATAGGGGAGTAGGTCACACCTGCCCGCCCAAAAAGTAATTTCAGGTAATCGTAGATTTCGGTAGAAGTACCAACGGTGGAGCGAGGGTTGCGGGTCGACACTTTTTGCTCAATGGCTATTGCAGGCGATACCCCCTTAATGTATTCAACTTCGGGCTTCTCCATGCGGCCCAGAAACTGACGGGCATAGCTGCTCAAGCTTTCGACGTACATGCGCTGGCCTTCGGCAAACAACGTATCGAAGGCTAATGACGATTTGCCCGAACCTGATAAGCCGGTCAGGACAACTAATTTGTTGCGGGGAATGGCAACGTCAATTCCTTTTAGATTATGTACTTTCGCCCCTTTAATAATAATAAACTGCTTAGGGTCGAGGTTGTCAACAGAACGCATTGATTCGCCGGTATACTTCCGACGTTCGGTTTCCGTGGTCTGGGTCATTCGGTGTTAATGAGGATAAACTCTATCTAAATTTTAACGGTTTATTTCGAAATATGGTTTCTCCCGGTTGCTATTCTTAATCGGTAAGTGCAACGCTTTGAGATTCCAGAGGGTCCTCTATTCGCTAACAGAACAAATGGATTTTGCAGAAGAAGATATTATTCGGCTGAGTGCTGCGCTGGTCATTGGGGGGCTGGTTGGGGTTGAACGAGAATATCACGGTAAGGCTGCCGGTTTTCGTACCATGATTATGATCTGCGTCGGGTCGGCTCTGTTCACGCTGGTTTCGGGCCGAATTGGAGGCACTGGCGATCGCATTGCGGCCAACATTGTGAATGGCATTGGCTTTCTGGGCGCAGGTATTATCTTTAGAGAGGATAGTCGCGTAAAAGGTCTTACAACAGCTGCAACGGTTTGGGCCGTATCTGCGTTAGGGATGTGCGTGGGGGCAGGTCACTATGATATCGCGCTTGTCGGTTTCGTGTTTATTCTGGGTCATTACTGTTGCTGGTTGGTTTTGCCAAGCGGATTCAGAAAATGAACCAAACGCGCGACTATAAAATTGTGACTGCGTTTCACAACAAGACACTGAACCAGTACGAAACTTTTTTCGAGGAATGTGGGCTATCGCCAACGCGGAGTCAGCAACAGCGCATCGGCACAGAAATTATTGGTCACTGGCGAGTCGATGGTTCCGAGAAAAACCATGAAAAATGCATTAAACGGTTATTGAATGACCCCGAAGTAAAAGAATTTACGTTCTGATTTCGTTACTTAGTATACGTTTTTATTTTGTTATAAACCAGCATGAATCATATTCGAAAGTTACTGTTTATCACGGCTTTATTAAGTAGTAGTCTGGCATTTGGGCAACTTACCGAAGATCCCGATGAGCGTAAGGATCAGGGCCGGGACCCACTCAAAACGCAAACCCCCGAAGGGCGCCCCTTACCATTTGGGCAACGTCTCCGCTTTGGGGGAGGTATCAACGGATTTCGTTTTGGCAATCCGTTTAGTTTGGGTATTTCGCCCGTTGTTGCCTACCAGGCTACTGAGCGAATGATTGTGGGTATTGGTGGAAGTTATACCTACACCCGCTATAAAGCGTATACCAATACGGGGGCAACTGTTCCTTACCTGACTTATAACCAGTATGGCGGTAGAGGCTTTGTGATGTATGAATTTATTCCGTCAATTCTACCGAATCTGTATCTGCATGGGGAGATTGAGAGTACTACTATTCAGCAGACAGAAAACCAAACTGGGCTTAAGTCAAGTGCGGCCTTAACATCTCCCTTGGTCGGAGTGACGTACTCGCAACCAATTTCACGTCGTTTTGGAGTCAATTTGACGGCGTTGTATAACCTAAATTACAATGATAACTCATTGGCACGTACTATCTACGGAAGTCCATTTGTGCTTCGGCTGTCGTTCTTTTAATCATTAAAGGTTATTAGTCAAATTTTGGTATTGTAACGTGTGCATGCACGAGTTTGTAATTTTGCTTATGCTAAAGTATGACGAGATAAAAGCAAACGAGCGCCGACTACTCGCTCTGACCAGCTTGAAAGGTGGCGAATTCGACTATCTGCTGAAACACTTTTCGCCCATTTGTGAGCGCTATTTCCGCTATCATACCTACGAAGGCAAAAAACGGAAGTTACCCGCTTTCAAACCTCATCAGGATGAAAAATTGCCCACCAGCAGCGATAAACTATTATTCCTACTCACTTATCTGAAAGGCAATCAATTACAGGAGTTTCATGGAGCGGTCTATGACCTCTCCCAAGCCAAGGTATCGAGTCTAGTAAAAATATTGCAACGGCTTCTAGATGAGACGCTTCATAAAATGGGCCTGAGTCCTGCCCGTGATAGTGAAGGACTGGTCAAGCAATTACAAAACCACCCCGATGATACCTTTAATCACGATGCTACCGAACGCCCTATTGAGCGCAAGACCGATTATGAGGCCCAGAAAGAAGACTATTCGGGTAAAAGCAAAGCCCACACCAGCAAAAACGAGATCGTCAGCGACCAAGCCAGTGAACTTCTCTACGTAAGCCCTACTTATGAGGGAAAAACGCATGATAAAGCCCTCCTAGATGAAGAGCAACTGACTTGGATTGTGGGCATAAAACTACGGCAAGATACTGGTTACCAAGGTTATAATCCGGCTGGAGTCACCATCCTTCAGCCGACTAAAAAGCCGCGGGGGCCAGCCTTACCGACCAACAAAAAGAAGTGAATCGCCATATTTCCAAGGAACGAGTTGTGATCGAACACGCCATTGCTGGCCTCAAACGCCTACGCATACTCAAAGAGCGAATCCGATTGAAATTCTATGATGTTCGGGATCGGATGGTCAGCATTGGCTGTGCTTTACATAACCTGCGAGTAAAAAGCCCTTTCCGAAAGTACGCTCCTCGCACGGGCATGTGGGCATCATGATACCAACTTCTCAATTATCAAGTCTATTAGTTAAGGAAAAAGCGAAAAGGGATCAGAGAGAAACGATAGCTCTCTGACCCCTTTTCGCTTTCTGGTCCTTTCCGCTAACTTTGGCCTGACCTATTGTCTGGTATATGCTCTTCAGTTCGGCCATTTTTTTGTTTTTATTTCTCCCTTACTTCCTGATTGTCTATTACTTATTGCCACGACGCTGGCATGGTATGCGCTGGAATAATGCCTTTTTATTCGCGGCCAGTTTACTATTCTATGCGTGGGGTGAAGGGCTTGTTGTGCTTGTATTGTTGGTCTCAATATGCATTAATTTTCTGGCCGGTTGGCTTGTTGAAAAAGGAAAACGACGAACAGGGGTTTTAGTGTCGCTGATAGGTAGTTTATCGCTGCTATTCTATTACAAATACGCCAATTTTCTGGTTGATTTAGTACATAGTTTTGCCGACGTACTCGCCCTGCCTATTGCCGATAAGCTGACTATTTCGCCCATTGCGCTGCCAATTGGTATCAGCTTCTATACCTTTCAGGGTATTTCCTATACGCTCGATATTTACTGGGGACGTATTCGGGCTAACCGTAGTTTTTTGGATTATGGCACCTACGTGGCTATGTTTCCTCATCAGATTGCGGGGCCTATCGTTCGCTATGCCGACATCGCCCCGAACTCGCCGAGCGTACTGTGACCCTGGAGAAATTTGGTATGGGGGCTGAACGCTTTATTCTTGGGTTGGCTAAGAAAATTCTGTTAGCGAACACCTTTGCTGGCGTGGCCGATACCATTTTCAAGGCCTCTCCAGAAAGTTACCCTACCGAAACGGCCTGGCTTGGCATTATCACTTACACACTCCAGATCTACTTCGATTTCTCGGGCTATTCTGATATGGCCATTGGGTTAGGAAAGATGGTCGGCTTCGATTTCAAGGAGAATTTTAACTATCCGTATATTTCCCGTTCCATTCAGGATTTCTGGCGACGCTGGCATATTTCGTTGTCGAGCTGGTTTCGTGATTATCTATACATTCCGCTGGGTGGTAATCGGGGTAGCCAAGCTCGTACCTACCGTAATCTGCTCATTGTGTTTTTTGTAACGGGTCTGTGGCACGGCGCCAGCTGGAATTTCATTATCTGGGGCTTGTATCATGGCCTTTGGGTACTCGTTGAGCGGGCAGGCCTGGGCAAATGGCTGGAGCGTGTCTGGGCCCCCATTGGTCACGTTTACACGTTGCTGATTGTGATAATAGGCTGGGTCTTTTTCCGGGCCGAAGACCTGACATCTGCTCTAACGTACTTACAGAAAATGGCTGGACTTGGGACTGATGGCCGGATTGCCTTCCCGCTGGGCTATTTTATGAATGTTGAATTGGGCTGTTCGCTTCTAATTGGTTGTTTATTATGTATGCCTGTCTATCAACGCTTTCAACAGATTTGGAATAAGCTACTAGTACGCGTAGTCATATTGCCCGCTCAGATCAGTTTAAACGTAGTTTATGTGCTGGCGGGCCTTGTGTGCCTTTTTGTCCTATCGGTGGCATATCTGGCGGCAGATAGCTATAATCCATTTATTTATTTTCGGTTTTGACCAACAGGCTAGTGCCTGACCAAAATAGATTCTTTTGATTCTACTAGATTCTTTTGATGCTATAATTCTGATTATCAGTGCCTATAGGATCTAAATTGGACGAGTACTAGTTTTCCTAACTAATGCAAATACGATCACGTCTAGTCGCTGTTAGTTTCGCTGTTTTGCTACTACTGCCAACGCTCGATCAGGTAGTGGGGGTGTCATCCTGGTTTCGAAATACCGAAAACCGGCAACTGAGACGCATGCCATTGCTTCACTTTCCGCACGTTCGGCAGTTTGTGATTCGGTTTGATCGCTACTATAAAGAGAATTTTGGCGGTCGAAACGCGCTATTTTATGTGTATAGTCGCTGGAAGTACAACGTATTGGGACAATCGCCTTTACCCGAAAAAGTAGTTGTTGGCAAAAATGGCTGGTTTTACCTGGGCAATAGCTACAATCGGGTTGTCGACCAGCACCGGGGGCTGGTACCCCTTTCTGATAGTGCAGCCTCTTTGATTGCCGATCACCTGATTCGCAGGCAACAGGAGCTGGCTCAACAGGGAATTAAACTGTATGTGTTAATTGCACCCGATGCAGAAACGATTTATCCTGAGTATCTGCCCGATCATTTAGCACAAAGCAAAGAGCCTTCACGTCTGGATGTGCTTAAGCAGGCAATTGCGAAAACAACGCTTCCATTTATTGACATTCGGGATACGCTCAGGGCTGCCAAGCGTGATCATGCGGTGTATTACCAGACTGATACTCACTGGAATGCCTATGGAACACTGGTTGGTTGTGCCGCTTTACTGAACCGTATCCGGCAGGATCAGCCAACAATTCCGCTCATACACGTGTCAGATTATACCATTCAGCAACGCTCAGGTATGAGCGGTGATTTGACTCATATGCTGACCTTGCAGGATAACATAACTGAGAAAGTTGATTACGCAATTCGCCCTACTACCAGGCTAGCCAGTCGCGAAACCGCTTCTATCCCACGCGAGAAAATTGCTTTTCCTTCCCGGCGTTTTTCTGGATCAGGTTCCGGCCGGCTATTGTTCATCGGCGATTCGTTTAGCAATAGTATGATGCAGTACTTGCCCGCCTATTTTCATGAATCATATTTTGTGAGAGATGGTAAACTTGATGCTGAGACCGTTCGTGCCGAGCGCCCAACCATTCTTGTACTTGAGATTGTTGAGCGCAATATCAGTCAGCTAGCAACTTTTTGATTTGGTGAAGTGGTGGAGTAGTTAAGTGAGTGGAGTAGGTGAAGTAAGTAAAAATTAACCCGTTCACTGCATTTCACTTACTCCACTCACTTAACTACTCCACCACTTCACCAATTAACTTCCCAAAATCAGGTCTGCGGCTTTTTCGGCGATCATTATGACTGGGGCATTTGTGTTGCCCGACACAATCGTTGGCATAATGGAAGCATCCACTACACGCAGGCCTTCGATTCCTCTTACCCGAAGCGTGTCGTCTACTACTGCTAGCTCATCGGAGCCCATTTTACAGGTACCTACAGGGTGGTAAACCGTTTCAAGTATTGCCAGAATATGTTCCCACAAAGCCTCGTCTGATCCATAAGAAGTTGGCAGATTAATGCCCTGGCTATAAGGCTGGAATGCATCGGCTTGCATAACCTCAATGGCTTTTCGAAGCCCACTGATTAACACCTGCTGGTCGGATTCTTCGGTTAAATAGTTTGGCTGGATAACCGGTGCGTCGAGTGGGTTACGGGAGCGTAGACCAATATACCCCCGACTTTTTGGTTTTAATAAGGTTGGTAGAATTGTATAACCATCGGTAGAAGGGTAAGTCGCGAGGTCGTAAAAATCAGCCTTGCCGTCATTGCCAAAGTGAACAGGAGCAAAATGAAACTGCATATCGACCCGGTCTGGATGGACCCGGTCTGGATCAGGTTGGGTTGATAGACGCTCTGTTTTCAGAAAGGCAACGGCTTCTAGTGGGCTCATGGTCAAGGGCCCTTTGTGGGATAAAAAAAACTGAGCTAGCCCTTTAAGTTGGTTGAGCGGTTTAAGGTGAAAATTGGCCGATGCCCCCGCTGTGAGCACAGGCTACTAACGCCGGTAAACACATGGTCCTGCAAATTTTGTCCAACGCCCGGTAACTCTCTTTTTACTGCAATACCTGCTGCCCGAAGTGAATCAACGGGACCAATTCCTGATAGCATCAGCAACTGCGGTGAGTGAAAGGCCCCCGCCGACAGGATAACTTCCTTTCGGGCCAGGGCTTGCTCAGTCCGGTTCTTACCTGTTATGAACTCAACCCCCGTAGCGCGGTCCTGTTCGATCAGGATTTGGGTGGTATGTGCATGGGTAATAACCTTCAGATTAGGTCGATTAAGGACTGGCTTCAGAAACGCTGAAGCAACACTATGTCGTTGTCCATCTTTAATCGTAAACTGAAATAAACCTGTACCTGCCTGTTGGGCTCCGTTGTAGTCGGGATTTGCGGGGATACCTGTTTCAATACAGGATTTTACAAAAGCATTCGCTAATGGTGTCTGAAAACCAGTCGCGTAGGTGACATTGAGCGGTCCCGTATTGCCATGATAGTCAGGGTCAAGTTGAGCGTATTGCTCGTTATGCTCTGAGCGCATGAAATAAGGCAGCACATCCTGATAACTCCAGCCTTTATTCCCTAATGCTGCCCAGTCGTCGTAGTCAAGTCGATTACCCCGCACGTAAGCCATCGCATTGGTCGATGAACAACCACCCAGTGTTTTGCCCCGCGGTTGATACATACGTCGATTATTTAGGGCTGCTTGCGGTTCTGTCCAGAAGCCCCAATCAACCGATGACCCATGTAATTTGGTGTAGGCCGCCGGAATACGAATCTCCATTTTTGTATCGGGGCCACCCGCTTCCAGCAAGAGAACGGATAACGACGGGTTGGCTGACAAGCGGTTTGCCAGGACACAACCCGCTGACCCAGCACCAACAATAATGTAGTCGAAAGTCATAGGGACAGGGAGTTAATCGCTTGGTGAAACTATAATTAATTTGCCATATAGTTTAAAATTTAAAATAATATACTAAAAATGACGCGTTTATATGTGCTCGTATGATAAAATTTGTAAACAAATTGGACTAACTTCTCTTAAGTCTCAATGGCCGAATGTGTCGTAATCCAGTTAGTAAGTAGGTATACGGCATATTTTTTGAATAAGGTACAACGACTCAACGGTAATAAGTTATGGATGATATACGTGTACTGGCAGAAGGGTTACGCTTTCCCGAAGGGCCTGCATTTGATGCACATGGTAACCTTTGGTGCGTAGAACAAGAAGGAGAAGGACTATTTTGTCGATATAAAGATGGCAAGACAAAACGTATTCAGACGGGTGGGCGGCCCAATGCGCTTGTTTGCAACATGGGCGACTTATGGTTTTGCGATTCAGGTCAGAACTCCATTCGTCGCCTGAATATAACCACCGAAGCCATTGAGACTGTGATTAGCCATGTCAGTGGGCAACCATTGAATATGCCTAACGACCTTACCTTCGATGATCACAACAATCTGATAATTACCTGCCCAGGGCCACCTGATGAGGGACAACAAGGTTATGTCGTCGTTTATTCAGCAGACGGTTCTGTTGCGATAATTGCTGATGGATTGCTCTATCCAAATGGGCTAGCCTTTTATCCTGACAAGCAAACGCTATTAATTGCCGAAACCCATCAGCAACGTATTTGGAGCGGTTATTGGGATGCCGAAGGATTAAGCTGGGAAACAATACGTGTATGGTCGACAGTAATTGATGCTCCTCCGGGGTCGTCGATTCCGGGGCCAGACGGTATGACACCTGGCCCGGATGGTAATCTGTACGTTGCTATATTTGGCGCGGGTATTATTCGCGTGTTTTCGTCTGAAGGTACGTTCATTCGCGATATTTCACTGCCTGGTCAAAATCCGTCCAACTGCATTTATGATCCATCGGGACAGTTAGGGCTGATTGTAACAGAAACAGAAAAAGGGCAATTGTTGAGTATCGTTTAGTTAGTGAAGTAGTGGAGTGGGTGGAGTAAGTGAAGTAGGTGTTGTTAGGATAAACTACTGAGTACACCTACTTCACTTACTCCACCCACTCCACTACTTCACTAATTCCGCAATAACTGTAACACCACCCTTAGTGACGTCGCCGATTTTAACTTTGATCTCAGCGTCTAAAGGCAGGAATACGTCTACACGAGAGCCAAATTTTATAAAGCCAAATTCATCACCCTGTTTTACCGGTTGTCCTTCTTTGACATACCAGATAATGCGACGGGCAACGGCTCCTGCTATCTGACGTAAAAGCACTTTTACACCATTTGGCGTTTCAATAACAACCGTTGTCCGTTCATTTTCAGTACTGGATTTTGGGTGCCAGGCCACTAAATATTTACCAGGAAAATACTTGAAGTACCGAACAATACCCGAAACCGGGTTGCGGTTAACGTGGACATTCAGGGGCGACATGAAAATAGATACCTGACGTCGTCGATCTTTAAAGTACTCACCTTCAGTAGTTTCTTCAATTACAACGACCTTTCCATCGGCAGGAGCAATTACCTGGGCATCGCCTGTTGTGAGTAGCCGGTTGGGTATGCGGAAAAATTGCACAACCAGTATAAACAGAACCAGACTTACGATTCCCAACAAAGTCGTCGCCGTTGGATTATCTGAAAACAGATAAAAATAAGCGAGTAAATTCAGGGCCAGTAAAACCAGCCCTGTAGTAAGCATTATTGTATTGCCTTCACGATGTAAGCGCATAGAAAGATGTAGGATATATGATATATGATGTATTTTTTGAGATGGCAAATAGGGGCAAAATTATACACCACATAGCATACATCATACAGTTTAGCTGAAATCAATAGCCTCCCCGATATTTATAGGTACTGGCCACTTTGTCGATTGCAACAATATAAGCGGCCAAACGCATAGGAACCTGATAACGTTGTGAGGTTTCAAAGACTCGATCAAAAGCATCTTTCATAACACGGTCGGCCCGTCGGTTAACGCGGTCAAGTGTCCATTTATAGCCAATTCGGTTTTGTACCCACTCGAAATAGGAGACCGTAACCCCACCCGCATTAGCCAGAATATCGGGCACAACCAGTATGCCTTTGCTGTTAATGATTTCGTCGGCACTAGCGGATGTAGGGCCATTAGCACCTTCTACGATCATTTTCGCCTGGATTGAGGCTGCATTGTCTTCAGTAATGACATCTTCCTTAGCCGCAGGAACCAATACATCGACAGCCAGGGAGAGAAGTTCTTCATTCGAGATCTTCTCGGCTCCACCAAAACCTTCCAGCGTTCCTTTGTTTGAGTTTCGATAATTAACGGCCGCCGTAATATCGATGCCGCTTTTGTTATAATATCCTCCCGAAATGTCGCTTACGGCCACTACCGTAACCCCCCGCTCATGGAGCAACTCGGCAGCAAATGAACCCACATTACCAAATCCCTGCACCGCTGCCGTAGTCCGGTATGGGTTCATCCGCAATTTGTCCATAGCTGCCAGCGCAGCAACGGTAACACCCCGTCCGGTTGCTTCTGTGCGCCCCAGTGAACCTCCTAACACGAGTGGCTTTCCGGTTACTACATTATTAACGGTCATGCCTTTTGCTTTGGAATATTCATCCACAATCCAGGCCATTTCACGTGGTCCAGTTCCCATATCAGGGGCAGGAATATCACGATCAGGCCCAATGACGTCGAGCATGGCAACCGTGTATTGACGGATAAGTCGTTCAATTTCACCCGCCGACATTTCGCGTGGGTTGCAGGCAATACCACCTTTGGCACCTCCATATGGAATATCGACAACGGCGCATTTCCAGGTCATCCAGGCGGCCAAGGCGCGAACTTCATCGAGATGAACTGCCGGATCGAGCCGGATGCCTCCTTTAGCGGGTCCAAGAATATTGGAGTGAATAACCCGATAGCCTTCAAATACTTTGATACTCCCGTTATCCATCGTAACCGGTAAGCCAACGATTACCTGGCGGGCTGGTACTTTCAAAATGTCATACATTTCGTCCGAAATGCCCACTAATTTGGCCGCAGCATCAAAGCGCGACATCATTGACTCAAGCGGATTCTCTTTATCTTTTATTGGAGCTGGTTCAATATATCCCATGACTTTTAGTTGACTTCAGTTTTTAAAACAAATTTGGTGACGAAGTGTCCTACAAACTTAATAAATCATGTAAGATATTGTGAAAGGTATATTTTTTCTAAGATTAATATAATGTTATCAAACCAAAGGATTAATTACAATTTCTTGTCTTAGCCAAAGAGTTTTCCATTAAAAAAACTGTATGCCGAAGATTCATTCGGTAAATGTATGAATATCAATTTGGTAAAATTTTAGAAAAAAACGATCTACATTAAACGAATCATTGAAATACCGAATACAAAGCATTAATTTTGTGGCTGAAAAATAGAGCACACCATCTAACGTAGGATTGGCTATGGTTATGGACGAAAAAAAGCGTTATTCAGAGGAAGATCTGAAAGAGTTTGAAGTACTGATCAGTCAGAAGCTTGACGCAACCCGCAGTGAATTAAATTATATTAAGGAAACGCTTAGCAAACGCAATGATAGCGGTACCGATAATACATCGGGCAACTCTAAACTGCTTGAAGATGGTGCCGATACCAGCGAGCGCGAAAATTTGAGCCAGTTAGCTGCCCGGTTGCAGAAATTTATTCAGCAATTAGACGCGGCTATGGTACGAATCAAAAATGGTACCTATGGCATCTGTAAAGACACGGGCAAACTGATTCCTAAAGAGCGGCTTCGGGCAGTACCACATACTCAGCAAACGATTGAAGCCAAGTTACGCCAATCTCGCTAATTGGCAAGCAGCATATCAGTTCCCTATTGGTATTAAAGCCTGTCAGCCCATTTGAGAGCGGCTTTCATTTGCGTTTCCAGTCATCTGATTAATAATTAGTAAGCATTTCTTGAACAGCTTCGACACCTTTGGTGTCGAAGCTGTTTTATTTTTATCGGTTTTTGAACAAATTGAGCGGTTATTAGTAAATACCGAAGAGCGAAACTAATTAGTAATAACCATGTTGGAACATCTGGAAGAAATTCGGGAGAATATATTCCGTTATCTGGAAGCCCGTATCGAGCTGTTTACGCTGGAAAGCCGGGGCAAAATAGAAGAAGGAGTCGTCGTTGGAATCCACGGTATTATACTGGCACTGCTCAGTACAATGACACTTATTTTTCTGTTTATTTTATTGGCCGCTTATTTGAATCAGTTAACAGATAGTAAGTATCTGGGTTTTTTAATTGTGGCTGGTTTTTTTTTGCTACTAACTGTTTTCTGGATGGCCGCCAAAGATTTCTTTAAGTCTAAAATTCGGGTTGCCGCTTATAGCGCCATGAAAAAGAGCCAGGAGAAAAAAAATGAAGAGAAAACAGAAGCAGTTGAAGAACTGATGGCTCAGACACGCTCGTCATTAGTAGATACTAAAAAATAGAATTACTTTTTTAACTTCTGATAAACAGCTAATTACATTGACGCCGTGTATTCCTACACACATTTGGTATAACTAAAATGGAAGATCCTAAAGTATTATTCGCTGATACAACTGCCCGTCGGGCACAATTGATGGCTGCTACTGAGCGCTTTAAAACGTCAATCACAGATGGAGTTGAGTCGATAAAAGAAGATGCAACTGAAGTTGGGAAATCAGCCCTGTTTGTCGCAGGTGCCGCTTTAGCCGTATATTTGGTGGTTAATGCTATTCTGCCTAAGTCTGATGAGTACCGGTATGCCGAAAAATACGGCGAGCCAGACGATTCGGACTATGAGGATGAGGATATTGAGGATGACGAATCATACAATCAGCCTTCGACTTCCAAAGCCATCAAGCAGCAGGCAAAAAAAGTTAATAAGTCGGCAGCCGCGAGCGGATTAATTGGGGGGATTATCACTTCCGTATTAACAAACATCGCTCGTGAGCAGCTAACTGGATTTTTAGCCCGCATCCGAACAAATAATGCCATCAATCCAACTGCCGAACCAACTCAATATCACGAACAGGCCTCAACCGAGCCTGTTGACTATACTGCGTAATAACAGACTGTCTGGCAAAAAAACAATTAGCGTTCTGCTCGATCCGGATAAAATCGAGCAGAACACGTTGGTTCATTTACTTACCCGAACAGTTGAGTATCCCATTGACTTTTTTTTGGTTGGAGGTAGTTTAGTGAGCGATTATCAGCATAAAGAGCTGATTGCGCTTATTCGGTCTTATACAAATACGCCTATTATCCTCTTCCCCGGTAACCCGCTTCATATTGAAGCATCGGCCGATGCAATTTTATTCCTTTCGCTGATTTCTGGTCGAAATCCGGAATTTCTAATCGGTCAACATGTAATTGCTGCGCCTTTACTCAAAAAAAGCGGCCTGGAGATCCTGCCAACGGGCTATATGCTGGTCGACAGTGGCACACAAACAACCGTTTCCTATATTAGCGGCACTATGCCATTGCCCCACGATAAACCTTCTGTGGCTGCCTGTACGGCTATGGCCGGTGAAATGCTGGGTCTGCAACTTATGTATCTGGATGCGGGTAGTGGAGCACGTCGACCTGTAGCGCCAGAAATGATTGCCGCTGTTCGGGCCGTAATCGATTTGCCTCTTATTGTGGGCGGGGGATCAACTCAGGCGAAAAAGCATATCAGGCCTTAAAAGCCGGTGCCGATATGATTGTCGTAGGTAATGGTATCGAGCAGGACCCGGAGTTGTTACCTCAATTATCAACTGTAATACAGGAATTTAACCAATCAGTTGTACGCGCTTAATCCATGAAACGTTTTGTCTTCGCAGTACTGTGGCTATCTAGCTTAGTTTGCCTACTTCCATCAATTTGTTCAGAGGTTATTGCCCAGTCTCGGTCCGAAAAGGTATATACCGTACCCGAGCTGCAACCGGAGTTTCCGGGTGGTAAGGTTGCTTTAAGTCTTTATCTGGCCGAAAACATAAAGGTACCTGGCGTGCTGGTTCGTAAAAATTATAATACTGGGCAAGTAGCGGCCAAATTTATCGTTGACGAACTTGGGTACGTACACGATGTACGCGTTGTGACGAAGCCGCTCGATAAAAAGGCACGGAAAGGGATGGAGGATTTTATGGCCAGTATTATTACAGCCGTTGAAAAAATGCCCCGCTGGGAACCCGGCGAAGTTGGTGGTAAGCGCGTCTCCGTGTTTTATACGCTACCAATAGAAGTGAATGTACACTAAAATTCGATAGTGGCTAGTCATCAGTCAATTGTGAAATCCACTAACACAATTGACTGATGACTAGCCACTATCGAATTTTACTTATACATTCATCAAGGATTCCCGACGGCGCATTTTGCCTGCTGGAATACCAAACATCATCTTAAAGCGTCGGCAGAAATAAGCCGTGTCTTTATAGCCAACTTCGGCACCAATGGCCCGAATGCTCTTCTTGCTTGTACGTAATAAGCCCACAGCCGCTTCCATACGCTGGTATTCGATATAATCCTGTGGATTGATACCGGTTAGCATCTTGAAATACTGACCGACGTAATCTTCTGAAACGTTAGCTACGTTAGCCAGCACTTTGTTCGAAAGATCGCCACCTAAATTTTCTTTGATATAAGCGAAAATATCAATCAGGCGTGGGTCTTTGAAGTACGTACTGTTGGTAACCAACTGCTCAACAAACAGGTGATTTTTTAGAATATACCGAACAACTTCAATAACAATTTCTTCGGTTTTAATCTTGATAATCCGCCCTTTACCAGCCAGATCAGTCATTTCTTCGGCCAGAATCTGGTCGATCGTGATGGCTAAATGCTCTTCCCGCTTAATAATAAACGGAGGGACATCAAGTGAGTTGAAGAAGTTAACCGAATCGAATACTTTGGCTTCGAACGAGACATAACCGAATGAATTAGGTAAATGCCCGATCAACTTGGGGTCATGATTACCTTCCCAGTACGATTCCCGGTGCGTCATGAATTCCTCATTCGAGACGGTTTTGGGGTTCGTAGGGTCTCCATAGGTAACAGTAACGTGTTTGCCACCCGGAATGAACAGCATATCGCCTACCTCTACCTTAATTTTTTCATCGCCGATGGATACATCTCCATTGTATAAAATCAGCAATGTATTTTCAACATCATAGAAGTTCTTGATGGTGATCGGTTGCAAAATCCGAATGTTGCGGGCTTTGATAAACTTCACGCCCAACGATTCGATAATTTTATTATAGTCTTCCATAGCTGCTGAAAGGAGTGCGTTCGTAAATTGGGATTGCGCACAAAGTTGCACAAAACTAATAATTTGTACAAAACTAATACAACTATAAAAGTTTCCAAAAAATAAAAAAAATAATGCGTATTCGCTTCGAACACGCATTATCCAGTAAGAAAAATTCTATTTTAAGGAGAAATACCCTATCGAATGAGTTCGCGGGCAATAACTAATTTTTGGATTTCAGATGTACCTTCATAAATCTGAGTGATTTTTGCATCACGCATTAATCGTTCTACATGAAATTCTTTTACATAGCCGTACCCACCATGAATTTGTACGGCTTCGGTGGTAGCCCACATGGCTATTTCTGAAGCAAATAACTTAGCCATTGCAGCGGCCTGCACGTAATCCTTATGTTCATCTTTGAGCCGTGCGGCTTTATAAACCAATAGCCGTGCGGCTTCAATCTTGGTTGCCATTTCGGCTAATTTGAACTGAATGGCCTGATGCTCAAAGATTTGCTTCCCAAACGACTTGCGCTCCTGACTATATTTTAGCGCTAATTCGTAGGCGCCAGCAGCAATGCCCAATGCCTGAGCGGCAATGCCAATCCGGCCACCATTCAGGGTTGACATGGCAAATTTGAAGCCGAAACCGTCATCACCAATGCGGTTTTCTTTAGGTATTTTTACGTCAGTAAACAACAACGAATGCGTATCTGAGGATCGGATACCCATCTTATCTTCTTTCTTCCCGACTACAAAACCAGGCGTTCCTTTTTCAACAATCAGGCAATTGATACCCCGATGTTTCTTCTCCCGATCGGTTTGGGCAATGACCAGGCAAATCCCGGAGGAATTGCCATTGGTGATCCAGTTTTTGGTACCGTTCACTAAATAATAATCACCTTTATCTTCAGCAGTTGTGCTTTGTGAGGTCGCATCGGAGCCGGCTTCGGGTTCTGAAAGGCAAAAAGCGCCGATGGTTTCGCCAGTAGCTAGCCGGGTTAAGTATTTTTGCTTTTGTGCTTCGGTGCCAAAAGCTTCGAGTCCGTAACAAACCAGCGAATTATTGACTGACATAATAACGGAGGCTGACGCATCGATTTTGGAAATTTCTTCCATGGCCAGTACGTAGGAGACGGTATCCATGCCGCCACCTCCATAATCAGGTGATACCATCATGCCCAAAAAGCCAAGCTCACCCATTCGCTTGACTTGCGAAGCAGGGAATCGGGCTTCATTATCCCGTTCGACGATGCCGGGTAAGAGTTCATTCTGAGCGAAATCGCGGGCTGCTTCCTGTACGGCCAGGTGCTCTTCTGATAAATTAAAGTTCAATCCCTGTAACTCCAGCGATGCCGTTGCCATCTGAATTGGGTTGCGTTTAGTTGATGATTGCTACTTGTTGTGAATGGCGAAAGGTAAGAATTAGTTCGAATAAATAGTATGCACGCATACTATTTATTCGAATAACAACGTAATCAATTCGGCTATGCAAGCTGGTTTAGGATTGCCTTCGATCTCAAATATACACTCGGTAATAACCCGGACACCCTTGTTTTGCGGTTCCACGCTTTGTAGTTGTGCTTTTAAACGCAAATGGCTCCCAACCGGCACAGCGTTCGTAAAGCGAACTTTATTGGAGCCGTAATTAATTCCCATTTTCACGGATTCAATTCGGTAAAGTTCGGCCATCAGTCTGGGTGCTAGCGAGAGGGTTAGAAATCCGTGTGCAATCGTTGTTTTATAAGGAGATAGTTGTGCCGCCTGATCAGGGTCAGTATGAATCCACTGATGATCGCCGGTGGCCTGCGCAAATAGATTGATCATGTCTTGCGTAATAGTCATATAAGCCGTTTCGCCGAGCGATTGCCCGGCATGGTCTGAAAATTCGGCCAGATTGGTAAAGGTTAGCATAGGTGTTCGGGTTTTTGCAACTTTGTTAATATGACCGAGGCCAATATAACTACATTTCAGGTTGAAGGTAATGAACTAGCTTACCGAAAAATTGGGAATGGCCCGGCTATGCTGTTAGCCTTTCACGGTTTTGGGCAAAGTAGCGAAATCTTCAGCCCACTGGAAACATCGCTCGGCGCTCAATTTACCATTTTCGCGATTGATTTGTTTTTTCACGGTAACAGCCGGTACTCGGGGCATCAGTTACTCAAAAAACAGGACTGGCAGCGATTTATAGCCGCTTTTTTAGACGAGCAACGCATCGACCGCTTTTCGTTGATAGGCTTTAGTCTTGGCGGACGGTTTTCATTGGCAATCGTAGAGGCTTTCGCGGATCGACTGGATCAATTAATTCTGCTAGCACCCGATGGTATTACGCGTAGCCCCTGGTATCGTCTGGCCACGGGCTCGGTTATTGGGCGTGGATTGTTTCGGTACGTGCTGAGGCATTTGTCGATGTTAAATGCGTTTGGTCATACGCTCACAAGGCTTGGCTTGCTAAATAAAACGGCCATGCGCTTCGCTGAAATCTCGCTTGGCTCCCCTAAACAGCGCAACCTGGTGTATCAAAGCTGGACACAGTTTCGGTTGGTTACACCAAATCTGGTTACTGTAGGTAAGTTGCTGAATGATAATCCAGTGCAGGTGCGATTCTTTACGGGGGCCTTCGATCGAATTGTGCCAGGTATTTATATTCTTCCGCTAACGAAACGATTGAAGCATTACGAACTTACCGTGTTGAAAACAGGCCACAATCGGTTGATTGAGCTAATGAGTATTTAGTTCTTGTAGATTCTGTGGATTCTATTGATTCTTATGGTACTATATCGTGCTGATGCGCGATGGTTGGTTTAGCCTCCACAAGAATCAGGAGAATCAAAAGAAACAACAGAATCCATAAGAATCTACTTTAACGATCGCTGAATTACCTGCCACAGACCGGCAATGGAAATAATAATCAATCCAACGACTACAATTTGTGTCCAGGAACTTTGGTTGGGATTTTCTAATAATGCTTTGATTTCACGCGCTTCGTGCCCCGACCAGATGGCCAGTAATGTTCGGGGAGTCATGCCCAGAAAACCACCTAGCAAAATATTTCTAAGTTTCGCACCCGATAGGGCAAACAATAAATTGGTCAGCCCAAACGGGAGAATGGGGGAGAGCTTCGCAAAAAAAATGACCTCTAACTCATTGTTCAAAATACGGTCTAGTACCGATTGTGCTTTTGGGTTTCGCTGAATAAATGCCAGAAATCGGTCGTGGTCGAGCCAGCGAACGAGTAGGTTGATGAACAGAATTCCACCGAAGTTGATAACGAAAAGGGGCAAAACGGCCTGCCAGCCCAGAAAATAGCCAAAGATCAGGGCAAGCATTGTTGGCGGGGTAAGCCCTGCCGAAGTCATGGCGCAGGTAATAGTAATTCCTGCCCATTGCCAGGCTGTAAGCTCTGCAATAGCAGCCTCATGAACTACAGCAAAGTAGGTCAATAGCGAGGTAAATACGATTGGGGTTACCGATAACGCGAGACCTGCAAGGGCCGGACCAGTAACTGATTTAGGAATAGCTAACTTCACACTCTATCAAACGGGTAAATGGTGGTTGTGGTTTAAACCCAGTCGACAAGCTCGGCTCTATAGTAGATTCTTCGTTACATTTGATCATGAAATTCGGAACCAAAGCCATCCATGCCGGTATTGAGCCGGACCCCACAACGGGTGCCATTATGACACCTATTTATCAAACGTCGACCTACGTACAGGAGTCGCCGGGTAAGCACAAAGGGTACGAATACGCCCGGACGCAGAACCCTACCCGTACGGTGCTGCAAAATAACCTTGCAGCACTCGAAAACGGCAAACACGGTATATGTTACTCATCAGGTCTCGGTGCGACAGATGCCATTTTGAAACTGTTCAGGCCGGGTGATGAAATCATTGCCAGTAATGATCTGTACGGCGGTACCTACCGCATCATGGTTCGGGTGTTTCAGGAGTTCGGTCTAAAATTCAAGTTTGTTGATTTATCGAATCCTGCCAATCTGGATGGGCTTATTACGCCCGCTACGAAGATGGTCTGGATTGAAACACCAACAAACCCTTTACTTCGGTTGGTGGACATTGCGGCTATTGCGGCCATCACCAAACCGCACAAAATCAAGTTGGTGGTCGATAATACGTTTGCGTCACCTTATCTGCAAAACCCGCTTGATTTGGGCGCCGATATTGTGATGCATTCGGTTACAAAATACCTGGGTGGTCACTCGGATACGGTTATGGGCGCTATTGTCCTGAATGACGACGAAACGGCCCAGAAACTGGCCTTTATTCAGAATGCCTGTGGGGCTGTACCGGGTCCACAAGATTGTTTTCTGGTGCTTCGGGGTATCAAAACGCTACATATTCGGATGCAGCGTCACTGCGAAAATGCCATGAAAGTGGCGCAGTATCTACAACAGCATCCTAAAGTTAGCCAGGTTTATTACCCTGGACTGGAATCGCATATCGGTCATGAACTGGCAAAGAAACAGATGCGGGGCTTTGGTGGCATGCTCTCCTTTGAACTCAAGGGCGATTCGATGCCTGAAGCCGTGCGGGTAATGGAGAGTTTCGAGGTGTTCTCGCTAGGAGAATCGTTGGGTGGTGTAGAGTCGCTTTGTACTCACCCAGCCAGTATGACCCACGCCAGTATTCCGAAAGAAGAACGCATTAAAAATGGCCTGAAAGACACGCTTATTCGGCTCAGCGTCGGCATTGAAGATATTGAGGACCTGATTCAGGATTTGGAAAGGGCAATAGGGTAACACTTCTTGCTTAAATACAAATTTTTGCTGTGCTTGCACTAATCCACTATTTAGTGCAATGGAAAATATAGAAATAGATGTTCTAAAGGAGGGCGTGAATGGGATTACACCAGCATTAGGCTCATATATGGGTGAATGTGCTGTAGTTTGTTTCTCCTCACAAGGACATAAGGCAGGTATCCAATTAAAAGTAATAACGGAGTTGGAAAAAGATCACAATGATTTTTTTTCAATGCAATGGGCTAACGATTTAAGAGCGGATGAGTTAAAGTCTCATAAAGATGAAAACCGTACTACTGACTTTGGCTCAATGGCAGTTGCTATTCTGCTAACCTTAAAACTGACCGGATTTACCTCGTTTGAAACTTCTAATACTGGAACTGGCATTGATTTTTGGCTTAGCAACGACGATGACGAGTTGAATTTCTTTGGAGCTCGTTTGGAAGTTTCAGGAATAAGGAAAGCCACCCAAACAAATAGCTTAGATAGGAGGGTTAAGGTCAAATTAGATCAGGCAAGTAAATCCGATGACACTTCATTGCCAGCATATATTGCAGTAATTGAATTTAATAAGCCTGAAAGCGCGTTTATAAAGAAATGATTGTGGACTCAATAAATACTAAACAAGTGCATAGAGAGGCCATGCAAATCGCACAGCAAGCCTTTGTTGCCAAACAAAATGGCAATGATGAAGAAGCTGTTGCTCTATATCACCGTGCTTTTGAGTTAGAAAAAATAGCTGCTTTGAGTTTGCTGCAATATGATGATAAAGAGCCAACTAGGTCTATACTCTTCAGAAGCGCTGCTGCTCTAGCCAAGAATTCTAATAATTATCGAGAAGCTGAACGGATGGTGAGTTATGGGTTAGCCGGTAACCCTCCAGCTGATATTGCTGATGAGCTCCGTATTCTCTATGATGAATTGAATTTTGAAAGACATATAAATATTAAAGGCTTAAAACTTGACGAAACGGACATTGCGTTGTCTTTATCTGGCAATGAAGTGGGTCATGGTATTATCAGATCTAATGAATTTTTGAACCGCTTACAATTAATTGAGCAATTAACATATAGAACCGCTGAACGGAAAGCAGGTAAGCCATTTAGAACCTCTGGATCTACGCCACAGAATATCAAAAGCCAATTTGAACCTTTTATAGCTACACCAATAGCAGCGAGCTTTGCCGTTAGGATAAAATTTGGTAAGCCTACAAATCAATTGCCTGTATTTGACGAAAGACCAGTATACGTTGAAATTTTGGATGAGGTAGTGTTAGGTATCGATTTGGCTAATTCATCTCGTGAAGAGGAATTAAAGCTAATAATTGGCAACAATGATTATTATGAGAACTTTATCAGTTTGGCTAAAGCAATAGCCCCTGATGGGGATAATATTAAACAAGTGGGAATTTCTGTATCCAGAGATAATAAAGAGCATATAGTGGCAATAAGACGCCCTAAGCTTAGATATAACTCTGAAAATCAAACAAAAGGGAAATCTAAGCGACAACTAGTTACTATTTCAGGAACGTTAAGAATGGCAGACGCAGATAGCAGTAAGATTCGGTTGGTCAATGAGGATGGTAAAATATACAATATCACAGTTCCTAACGGATTGACTGATATAGTTCGAGTTTACTGGGAGGATACAGTAACTTTAACTATTGCGAAAACATCCAGAAAAGCTACGCTTGTCGACATAAGTAAATTATGAATTAAAAGTAGATTGTCTCTAGTCGATGAAGAACTTTAAAAGTTCTTCATCGACTAGAGACAATCTACTAAAATCTAATCTTCATCCCAGCCAGAAAATTACGTCCGGCCTGTGGGTAATATGCATTATCCGCAGCGACTTTCCCTTCCGAGATGTAAGCGTAGGTGTAGCCGTTTGATTCATAAAGTTCATTCAGCACGTTGTTGAAGAGCAACGTAAACGCTATTTCCTGCGCGAACTTCGGTTTGATACTATAAATGAGCCGGATATCATTCGTGAAATAGGAATTCAGCTTCCGGCTTTCGTTTGACGTATTATCCAAATATTGTTTGCCAACATACTTCGACAGTAATCCCAATTCCAGCCCTTTAGCAGGCGTGAACAACAACTGCGATCCAGAAATGACATTGGGCGAAAACGAAATATCCGTCTGACTATATTGGCGACTGTCCTGATTCCCGGTATCGAAATTATCCAGATATTCCGTAAAATTCTTGACCTTATTCCGGCTAAACGTTGCGTTTACATTCCAGCGGAGTTGTTTGGCCAATCGGGCACCCACTTCAAATTCAAGTCCAGCCCGAAAGCTGTTGGGGATATTCACGCGGTTATAGGCTCCCACATCATTTATCTGGCCCGATAGTACCAACTGATTCTGGTAACTCATGTAATAGCCATTGACCGTAAATGCCAATTTCTCTGACTGGATTTTATAGCCAGCCTCATAATCAATCAACTGTTCAGCTTTCGGGCGGCTTTCGGGCGTTGATTGTGTATAGTCGTCGCGGTTAGGTTCCCGATTGCCAACGCCTACCGATGCATAAGCCGTACTATGATCGCTGATCGTATAGGTCAGGCCCGCTTTTGGATTGAAAAACGTCAGGTTAACATTCTGTTGAACATTCTGGAGTTTACTGTTAAAGCCTAAAAATGAGTAACCAACCGTTCGAACCTGTAAATCGAGGAAGCCGTTGAGCCGATTACTGAATTGATAAAATGCCTTTGCATACAGGTTGAAATCTGTTTTTATAGCGTTGTCGTCATAGTAATGATCCCGGATGTTGGTGTTCCCGGCAACACGCGCCCAAATAATTTCGCCAAAGTGAGTGCCCTGATACTGGTTCCAACCACCACCGATATTGGCTGTTAACTTGCCAAAACTGTTATAGTCGAGCGAGAAAACAGAGCCGAAAAAATCATTGTCCAGCCACTTCCGCCGGATAATATCTGTCTTCTTAATAAGCGAATCGCCGATGACTACATCCGGTAAATTATACTTACTGAAGGCATCATTGGGCTTCAGCTCTTCATAGTAGCCTTTTCCCTTCGTATAGAACAACGACGCATTTAACCGCCAGTTCTTGCTTAATCCGAATGAGCTAATTAGCTGGTAATTATCCTGTTGGTAATTGTCCGTCTGGTTATCATACGTAAATGAATTATAGGTTCGATTTGTCTTCAGAATATCTTCCGGGACGCCATTCCAGGCCTGATAGGTTTGTTCCTGACCTGAAAAGACATTCAGCCTGATAAAACTCTTATCGGTATAATAGCCTCCCGACAGATAAAACGATTTCAGGTTTGAAAAAGCCCGATCAATGAATCCATCAGAGTGAATGGTTGACAATCGGGCATCCACGGTAAAATGATTGTTAATCAGTCCAGTACCCGCTAGTACATTCGCTTTCCTTGTGCCAAATGAACCGCCCGAAAGATTCACTTCGGCATAGGGTTTGGCTTCGAGTTTATTAGTCTGGATATTAATGGATGCACCGAAGGCTCCGGCACCATTGGTTGATGTGCCAATACCCCGCTGAATTTGAATACTGCTCACGGAGGAAGCAAAATCAGGCATATCTACGAAATACGTCCCCTGTGATTCAGCATCATTATAAGGAATGCCATTGAGCGTCACATTTACGCGCGTCGCATCGGACCCCCGAATACGAATACCTGTATAGCCAACACCTGCCCCCGCATCGGAAGTTGTTACAATGGAAGGTGTAAAATTCAGTAGTTGCGGCACATCCTGCCCCAGATTCAGCTTATCTAAATCCCGGCGGGTAACATCAGTATAAGCGATGGCCGATTTTTGATTGGCGCGTGTCGCACTCACAACAACCTCATCGACCGCTACCGCTGTTTTGATCAACTTAACTGAAAGAACCGTATTTTCAGTTAGATTGACTGATTGAATTTGAGGCTCGTAACCAAGGAGCGATATTCTTAGGGATAAAGTCCCCGGTTTTAGGTCTGTGAGTTGAAACGCCCCTATGGCATTTGTGAATGTGCCTTTGTAGGTACCTTCAAGCGTAATCGCGGCTCCGGGCAGCGTACCCCCATCGGCCTCTGAAACAGTGCCGGTAATAGATAATTGTGCCCATGAAGGCAGAACTGATAGGCATAACAGCGCCATCAGCATAAAGTAGGTCGTCGGTTTTTTCATGACGAAAAAGCGTGACGATAGGCAAGGGGCCAAACCTACCTTTGGTTAGAGATGATTGTTTATAAATACTCACAGATAATCTCTGTGAATTCATTTCCCTTCGCAGCATTACCCGCGCAGGTTCAATGGGTATAATCTCAGCCCGTTGTATTGGGGCACCCCTTAATAAGATTAGCAGGGCAAAGTTAATTTAATTTTACGAAACAAGGGGTAGGATATGGCGTTTCTCTACTTAAAAGACAGTGTTTATTCAGTAGTTATGAAAATATATGAATGAGTTTGATTTAGTGGTATTGCAGGAAGATTTAGCAGGTAGTCAATTGAAGGCGGGTGATGTTGGCACGATTTTAACTGTGTATAATGGAGGAAAGGCGTTTGAAGTCGAGTTTGTGACCTTAACGGGAGAGGCTGTAGCTATTGAAACGCTGTTAGCTCATCAGATTCGGGAGGTTCGGGACTCAGAAATTATGGCTGTACGGGATATATCGCAATAAGAAGCTCATAATTCGTAAACTTTTGAGACTTACGCTTTTCCGCAATTGTAAATATTCCTAATTTTGCAGTCCAAATTGCAAAAGCATGAGCAAAAAGAATAGCGGACTGGAGTTTCTGGAAGACCCGGACGCATTAGAAGGAAAGTTAGAGGATGTTGGCGATTACTTCCAGCAAAACAAGAATATTGTATTCGGTATTCTCGGCGGCATTGTATTGCTGATTGCTGGTTTCTTTGGCTATCGTTATTATATCAGTAGCCAGGACGAAACGGCACAAATCGAAATGTTCCCCTCCGTTTATCAACTCGAGGCCGATTCGTTGAAAAAAGCATTAAATGGGGATGGCAAAACCCCAGGGTTATTGGCAGTTGCTGATAATTACGGCTCGACAAAAGGTGGTAATCTAGCCGAATTTTATTCGGGTGTTGCGTTGCTGAAAGAAGGTAAATACGATGATGCTATTGAGCACTTAAAAAGCTTTAGTTCATCGGATCTATTAGTACAGGCACGGGCTTATGCCCTCACGGGTGATGCCTACATGGAGAAGAAAAGCTTCGATGAAGCTGCCGACTATTATAGAAAGGCTGCTGACTATAAGGCGAATAAATTCTTTACGCCTGGCTACCTCATGAAGCTGGCTATTGCCTACGAGCAGGCCAAGCAAAATGATAAAGCGATAGAAACCTATAACGAAATTATTGAGAAATACGGCGAGTCCGCTGAAGCTGGTAGTGCTAAAAAGTACAAATCCGTACTGGAAGCAACCGTCGGTGAGTCGTAAGCGTACTTGACTAATCAATACTGCAAAGGACAAAACCGACTCCGGTTTTGTCCTTTTTTTGTTTTTGTTTTTGTCATGCTAATGAAGGAAGCATCTTCGTTAAGAGCAATTAAATATAGTGGTGATTAAAAACTCATTCGATGAAGATGCTTCCTTCGTCAGCATGACAAAAAACAAATGGCATCTGACTTAAAAAATCTTAGCGTCTTTTCAACTGACGCGCTACCTGATATTAGTCGTCGACGGTTCGCTATTCTGGTTTCAGAATGGAATACGGAAGTCACGGAGGCCTTATTCGAAGGGGCTTATCAAGTCTTACTCCAGCATGGCGCAAAGCCCGAACACATCATTCGGGGTAATGTGCCGGGAAGCTATGAATTAAGTCTGGGGGCTCAGTGGTTCGCCCAGCGCGATGACATTGATGCCGTAATTGCGCTGGGTTGTGTTATTCAGGGCGAAACCAAACACAACGACTACATTAACCATGCTGTGGCACAAGGCTTGACAAATGTTAGCCTGAAAACCGACAAACCGGTCATTTTTGGTGTTCTGACACCTAACGACCAACAACAGGCTCTTGATCGAGCGGGCGGTAAACACGGCAACAAAGGCGATGAAGCAGCCATCACGGCCATCAAAATGCTCGGATTACAACAACAAGTCTATAGTAAATTTTAAAGAGTGAAAGAGTGAATGAGCGTTGATTCGCTCGCAACTTATTCGCTCTTTCACTCATTCACTCTTTCGCTTAAAAAAATGCACGTCTGGAAATTTGGCGGTACGTCTGTCGGGAAGCCCGAGCGTATGCGGTCGATTCGCAACTTGATTACCGAAGACAATACGCGCAAAATTGTTGTTCTGTCAGCGTTGTCTGGCTCAACGAATACCCTGCTAGCCATTGGAGAATCGCTTAAGGCGAACAATGATGCCGAGGCAAACGCTAAAATTGATGCCCTCAAAGCGCATTATGACAGTTTTGTCGATGAGTTGTATAAAACAACTGATGGCAAAGCCGCCGGGCAGAAAATTATAGATAACGAATTTTCCTTTATTCGCTCACTGACGGGTATTAAGCCATTCACGCTGAAGCAGGAGAAAGAGTTAGTGGCTGAAGGTGAACTCCTGAGTACACAGATTTTTCAGGCTTATCTGGCAGAAGAAGGCGTAACGTCGACGTTGCTGCCTGCGCTGGAATTCATGCGGATTGATGCCGACAATGAGCCTGAAATTCAGTATACTGAGCAGAAGTTAGCCGAAATGCTACCAGTACATGCTGATAAACAGATTATTGTCACACAAGGCTTTATCTGCCGGAACCCGCGTGGCGAAGTAGATAACCTCAAACGGGGTGGCTCGGATTACACAGCTTCGCTCATTGGTGGAGCCATGCGTGCAGAGGAAATTCAGATCTGGACCGATATCGATGGGATGCATAACAATGACCCGCGAATCGTGAAAAATACATTTCCCGTTCGTGAGTTGACGTTCGATGAAGCGGCTGAACTGGCTTACTTCGGTGCGAAAATTCTGCACCCGTCTACCATTACGCCCGCACGCATGTTCGGTGTACCGGTACGCCTGAAAAATACGATGGACCCCAGTGCCCCCGGAACGCTCATTGCCGACAAAACGAGTGATCAGGTGTTTAAAGCAATTGCGGCTAAAGATGGCATTACGGCTTTGTATATTCACTCGACCCGTATGCTGAATGCCTACGGTTTTCTGCGTCGTATTTTCGAGATTTTTGAAAAATACAAAACGCCGGTCGATATGATAACTACCTCCGAAGTTTCGGTGTCAGTAACCATCGACAATACAGAGCGTATTCAGGAAATTACAGATGAATTGAATACCTTCTGTACGCTGGAAGAACCCGATTACGATCAGACAATTATTTGTATTGTAGGTAACTTTAGTGCTGATAACCAAGGTGTTGCTGTTCGGGTTTTCAACGCCATGAAAAACATTCCGATTCGGATGATTTCCTATGGTGGGACGGAAAGTAACCTGTCCTTACTCGTTCATGGTCGCTACAAAGCGGAGGCTTTGAATGCCTTGAATGATGGACTGTTTGCCAAAGCGTAGCTTACTAACTACTATTGACTCACTATCAGCCTTTTGAAAAGGGTGCTGAACCTCAATTACACGAATGCTTCAACTCAATTTTATCCGCGAGAATAAAGACACCACTTTGGCGGGCCTGCGCAAACGAAATTTTGCCAATGCCGAGGCTGTTGTTGAACAAGTGCTCACGCTCGATCAGCAACGACGGGATACTCAACGCGAACTTGACGATGTATTAGCCCAATCCAATGCTAGAGCAGGCCAAATAGGCGCGTTGATGAAAGCCGGTGATAAAGTTGCCGCCGAAGCTGCTAAAGCTGAAACCGCAGATCTGAAAGCGCGCTCGAAAGACCTCGCCGATTCCCTCAGGCAGGTTGAAACTGATTTGCAAACGGTTTTAGTTACGATCCCAAACCTGCCCCACAGCAGCGTACCTGAAGGGCGTACTGCCGACGATAATGAAGTTGTATTAGAACATGGCGAGAGACCCACGCTTCACGAAAAAGCGCAGCCGCACTGGGATCTGATTAAGAAGTATGACATCATTGACTTCGAGTTAGGGGTTAAGATTGCGGGTGCAGGTTTCCCGGTTTACAAAGGCAAAGGCGCGCGAATCCAGCGAGCCATGATTAATTTCTTCCTGGATGAGGCTATGAAAGCAGGCTACATTGAAGTGCAGCCGCCCATTGTCGTCAACGAAGATTCCGGTTTCGGAACGGGACAACTGCCGGATAAAGAAGGGCAGATGTATTTTATAACGGAAGAAAAGCTGTACCTGATTCCAACGGCCGAAGTACCCATCACCAACATTTATCGGGACGTAATTTTACCTGAAAATCAACTGCCCGTTAAAAACGTTGGTTACACGCCCTGTTTCCGGCGTGAAGCAGGTTCTTGGGGCGCGCACGTGCGTGGCTTGAATCGACTGCATCAGTTTGACAAGGTTGAAATTGTCCGGATTGAGAAACCTGAAAATTCGTACGCGGCTCTGGAGGAAATGAGTCTGCATGTGCAAAGCTTGTTGCAAAAACTGGAATTACCTTACCGTGTTCTGCGGCTTTGTGGGGGCGATATGGGCTTCACCTCGGCGCTTACCTACGACATGGAAGTCTGGTCTGCCGCTCAACAGCGTTGGCTGGAAGTTAGCTCAGTGTCTAATTTCGAGACCTACCAGGCTAATCGACTCAAACTCCGCTCGAAAATCGAAGGCAAGATGCAGTTAATGCACACGCTCAATGGCTCTGCGTTAGCCCTTCCTCGTATTCTGGCGTCAATTCTGGAAAATAACCAAACACCAGAAGGTATTCGAATTCCGAAAGTGCTGGTTCCATATTGTGGGTTTGAGATGATTGAGTAAGGCAATGCAGACTTTAGTAAAGCCAAAATGCCAAGGGCTCGAACCCTTGGCATTTTGGCTTATATATTTTCTTATGGCTATACTTTAACAATCACAGGAGTAATTACCATAACCAGGATATTTTGGTGATAATTTGCCTGAAACGCTTACAACACGATCAAAAGGTATAGTTTCGCCCGTGGCTAATTCAAGCCACTCTGCACCATTTTCGTACATAAGTTGCTTAATCATTACATCCGCTTTAATAAACTCACTCAGATCGGTAAGGTACTCAAGCCGAACAAATTTACCAGGGACAATAGCCGCACGAAAGTCCGTATCGGAAGGAATAAGGTCAGATGTAATCAGGTTCGTTTCCATATTCAGATAACAATGCCAAAACGCAAAACGTGCCCCGGTTTATAATCGGGGCACGTTTCATTTGTTACCATAACTTTATTAATAGCCAGCGGTTTCCAGTTGCTTCTGTAACTCACGCAGAATCGTTTCTTTCATTGCGATCTTGCGCTTCTGGGTATTGATTTTGTTCAGAATCTGCTTGTCGGCATCGTTGTTCGGGTCAAGGCCGTCGGCATCCTGTAACGCAAATTGCAGGTCGTTTTTCTCGCGTTTAACGAGATATTCCATTTCCCGAATTTTTGTCCGAATTTGCTCCGACTGGCTTTTAAGTTCAAAAGCAGGATACTTCCGGGTTAGAACGCGCCCCAGATAACTCAGTTCAAAAATTTTGTCGCAGGCCGCCCGGAAACGTTCGTTAACGACTTTGTCCTGTAGTTTAAAGGGTACCCGAATTTCTTTCCAGCTATTGAGCAACACTTTAGCTCGCTCAGCAGCTGCAAAAATGTCGGATTGTTTGGAGAGTCTCTCCACTTCATCGGCCATTTTCATCTGCGCTTCTATGCGCGGATCAATTTTGGGTACCAGCACAATGCCTTTCGCGTCGTTGTACTTGGCGTAAAACATGGTCGTGGCTTTCTTAAACTGCTTGTACAGTTTACCACTTTTCTTGATCGGGACCTCGCCAACCGCCTTCCAGGCATTGTTGAGCCGCCGAACCTCCTGAAACGCAGCGTCCAGATCACCCAGACGGTTAGCTCGGAAAGCCAGCCGAATAAGTTCGTCGTACTTATCCAGGCGTTCCTGAATAACCTTGTTTTGCTCATTGAAGAACTCACGCCGACGCTGAAAGAACCCATCCAGCAGTTCCTGAAACCGGCCTTCCACTTCTGCCTCAATTGACTTATCAACGGGGCCAGTCTTGATCCATTTGGTCTTGATTTCCTGTAATTCATCGGCTGTTGTCCGCCAGTCAGTACTGTCGACAATGGCTTCAGCTTCGGCAATCAAGGCCCGCTTAATGTCATGATTTTTTCGTTGATTGACCGTAATTAAATCGGCCAACAACTTTTCTTGCTCGTCTAAACGATCGAGCAGGGGAGGGAAATCCCTAAAGCATCAAAGCCAAGCAGTTTCTTGCGGAGTTGAACCAGTTTAGTTAGATACGAGCCTTTGTTCTGAGCCTCGTCGATGTCTTTCTCTAACTGACTGACTTTGTTCTCCGCGATGATGAAGCGATTTTTAAAATAATCGAGCGCTTCCTGCTCGGTGCGTTTGACTTCGCCGATTTGGCGGTCTTCGTAATTCAGGTAGCCTTTCAAAAATACCTTTCCGTCTTTGACGTAACCGTATTCATCTACCAGTGAAGCGTTTTCCATTACTGTGCTTGGTTAAGGCTGCGCTGTGGGTTAATTTTGAGGATAATTGCCAACCACAAATCTATCAGAAATTAATGAGTCAGGAAACCATAATTTTCTCTATGGCAGGCGTGAGTAAAAATATTCCGCCTAACCGACAAATCCTAAAGAACATCTACCTTTCCTTTTTTTATGGTGCAAAAATTGGTGTTTTGGGGCTGAATGGTTCCGGTAAATCAACCTTATTACGCATCATTGCAGGTATAGACAAAAATTATACCGGAGAAGTTGTTTTCTCGCCCGGCTATTCCGTCGGGATGCTAGAGCAGGAACCAAAATTTGAGGCTGGCAAAACAGTACGAGAAGTTGTAGAAGAAGGTGTACAGGAAGTTGTGAACCTTTTGAAAGAGTTTGATGAGATTAATGAAGCCTTTGGCGATCCCGATGCCGACTTCGATAAACTTATTAACCGGCAAGGTGAGGTTCAGGAAAAATTGGATCATTATAATGCCTGGGAACTTGACCAGAAGCTCGAACGGGCAATGGATGCCTTACGTTGCCCGCCATCCGATGCTCTGATTGGTAACCTGTCTGGTGGCGAAAAACGCCGGGTAGCCTTGTGTCGGTTATTGCTTCAGCAACCTGATGTATTGTTGCTTGATGAGCCAACGAACCACCTTGATGCTGAGTCTGTATTATGGCTGGAAGAACACCTCCGGCAGTACTCGGGAACCGTTATTGCCGTAACGCACGATCGCTATTTCCTGGATAATGTGGCCGGTTGGATTCTTGAACTCGACCGGGAGAGGGTATCCCCTGGAAAGGGAATTATTCATCGTGGCTAGAGCAGAAACAAAACCGACTGGCTAAAGAAGAAAAGACAGAGTCGAAGCGGCAGAAAACCCTTCAGCGTGAATTGGAGTGGGTGAAAATGGCACCAAAAGCACGCCAGGCCAAGTCGAAAGCGCGGTTAGGGGCATATGAACGACTCTTAAATGAAGACGCCAAACAGCGGGATGAAAAACTTGAAATTTTCATCCCGGCAGGCCCACGGCTAGGCGCTAAAGTTATTGAGGCTGAGGATGTTTCCAAAGCCTTCGGCGACCGACTTCTGTTTGAGCATCTGGGTTTTCGACTACCACAGGGTGGTATTGTGGGTATCATAGGCCCAAACGGAGCTGGGAAAACAACACTCTTCAAACTTATCACAGGTCGCGACAAACCCGACTCAGGTACGTTTGACGTAGGCGAAACCGTAAAAGTGGCTTATGTTGATCAGGAACACGATGGCTTAGACCCTAACAAAACGGTCTATGAAACGATTTCTGGCGGTAACGATTGGATTATGATGGGTGGTAAGCAATCGAATGCGCGTGCTTACGTGAGTCGGTTTAACTTTGGCGGAGCCGATCAGGAAAAGAAAATCGGAACCCTATCGGGTGGTGAACGCAATCGGGTTCACCTGGCAATGACACTTAAGGAAGGCGCAAACCTGTTATTATTGGATGAGCCGACCAATGATCTTGATGTAAATACTTTACGGGCGCTGGAAGAAGGTTTAGAAAACTTCGCAGGTTGTGCTGTTGTCATCAGCCACGATCGCTGGTTCCTGGATCGCATTGCCACCCACATTCTGGCCTTTGAAGGCGATTCACAAGTGTATTGGTTTGAGGGTAATTTTTCTGAATATGAAGAGAACCGACGCAAACGATTAGGTACTGATGCCACGCCAACCCGGATTCGGTATAAGAAGTTAGGGTAATTCTTGAATAGTAACCTGACAGTAAAAGCCATTATGCTGTCGGGTTACTAAATAAGCCGATAATTCGGGTGACTTCACAGACGCCAACTTTATGCGGGGCTTCTATAAAATACCCCTAACACCTACTTTTATTCGCTTTTGATGAACAGGATGTAACTGAGGATTTAATACCCACATAGTTGCCATGCCAAATTTTGGAATTGGTATTCCTGGCGCGAATATCCCATTTGTACTCACGTCTATGATTTCGGGATAGATCATAAATCTTTCGCTGGGATATTCTTCATAAGTAAAATCCCAGCGTATACCCTGAAAAGCAGGCATTTTGCTACCACCTTCTTCGGGAGATAAAATGTGGTAGGTTATCTCAAAATCCGGTAAATGCTTAAATACCTCCTGATAGGGCTTATGCATCACAGTATCACTCCCTTTGACCGTAGCAATGGATTCATTACAAAACTGCACCCAGGCATAATCTCAACGGTATCATCCCAATCCGTTAAAATCCAGCGTTCGTTGGGTTCCGCGATAAGTGTTCGGCGGGTCTTCGTCAAGATCCAAATGACCTTTTGAACGCCAAAATCAAGCATCTTTTGGGTTTTATCGTAAACATATTCGGTTTCGCTCAGGTTGATGGGTAGGTCAATTTTTACATCAACTTCAATGACAACCTTGGGAGGAACTGAGAAATATTTATCGTCTAAAGGAGTTGGTAAACTGCTTTGATTGAATACCGCAATATCGTTGGAGAGATTACTACCCGTGGCTATATGAAGGCCAGGTTCATTCGTTGCAATCAAATAATCATCAAAGGGTAGGTATTTGTATAAAATATGGATAAGCAGCGAAACAATCGCTGACTGCAACGCACTGGCTCCCATAATATCTTCTCTTGTTTTTTGCCGCGACAACACAGATCGATAGCCCTTGTAGTAATAGGGCACACCGTCAATTTCTTCATAGAGTAATGAAGCAGGGATCTTACGGGTCGCCAGCGAATTACGCGATCGCATTCGTGAGGTTGCGCTCATTTGGCTTTTCTTTATGTTTTGTAAAGATAAGCTTTTGGGCCGGATGCCAGATTTTCAGGCTGTCAGGCAATGGGAGAAAGTTATTAAAACTTCGGGCAAGGCAGTTTCTTATCCCGGCGTTTTACACTCGGGCGACCCCTTTCTGGCTTGTCAAAAATATAGGATAGCGACAATTCATGGGACCCACCACTATTGCCAAGCGTTGAAATCGTGACGTCGTAGCTATAGCCAATGGAGAATTTTTCCATACGCCAGCCAACCAGCGCAGCCACCGCATCGTGGTTGTTGAGCGTTTGGTCGTATTTCTTAAAAGGAATACCGCGATAATAAGCACCTATCGTTAAAGGAGAGTATGTCAAGTAAGCACCTATATCTAACTGGTCGTATTTGCCCTGGTGCTTATACATAACAACAGGCGATATACTAATTTCCCGATCCTGTTCATCGGCCAGGCCAGTAAAGCCACCTAATGGAATCCGTAACCCAGCCTGAACGCTGGTTTTCATAGGTAATCGTTCGTTTTCACTGAGAAAGAATCCCTGAGCAGGCCGGTTAATGTGGTGCGCTGACAGGCCTACCCAGAACCAGTCAGAATAAAAAAGCCCACCGGTCGAAAAGTCAAGATATTTGTTCGTGGGAAGTCCGCCTTGTAAGGCTGGGTCGCCCGAGACACTGCCCGTAATAAAGCCACGATCCGTAAATTGGTCGCCCGTAGTTAAGCCAAAGTAGTTGATGCTACGGTTTACATAAGATCCTTGCAAACCCAAACGAACAAACGACGACTCACTTACCTGGAATTGGTATGCATATTGCAACCCTATATCCGTTGACTGAATCCGTCCCTGGCCCTGGTTGTCGCTCTGAATCATTAGACCAACACCACTGTTGTATTTTTCGATAAAATGATCCACCGCAACCATCGTTGTTACGTAGTTGGTGATGGCAGGCCATTGATTTCGATAGTTCGCCGTAATCCGTGGCGCTAGCGCCGAACCGGCAAAGGCCGGGTTCAGGTACATGGGTGCCGCATAAAATTGAGTAAACTGAGGGTCCTGCGCAAAGACCATTCGGCTCAGGGTCAGTGTCAAAAGAGTCAGTATGTATTTTTTAAGCATAATGGCAAAATCAGGGCAAAGACTGGGCCAACTTTATTGTTGCAACGTTATCAACACAAACGAAGTATTTAAGAACACAACAATCTATAAAATTAAGCGAATTTTAGGGGCTTTTACGGTAGTCAGTTGATAAAATTTTAACGAAACACCGTCGTTTATACTAACGTAATGCCCCTGTTGTTGTTATGCCGAGGGAGTGAATTTGAGAGGGTGGCTTTATTCAGCGTTTCTTCATGTCAACGTTTAGCAGTTTTATCCGTGTAGTTGGAATTTGGGCTGTGCTGTTCCTAATGGCAGGATTAACTACGTCCTGGGCACAGGAAATAAAAATTAGTGGTAAAGCCTGTACGCCAGATGTGGAGTGCAAAGCCGACTCGCTAACATTTACAGATAGTGTAAAAACGGGAGTAACGAAGCGTGTATGGGCTTTCGGAGACGGAGGTACTGTCACAAAGCAAAACAGTGATTCTACGGCTAAGCACGTCTATCAATCGCCTGGAACTTACCTTATTACCCTAACTCGAACTGTAAATGGCGTTACGCAAACAGCGACGCGGTCGATCATTATTAATACTCCTCCTCCGTCTTTTACCAACTGGCGAACAGATACGACGATCTGTAAAGGTGAAAAAATCACATTAGACCCTTATGCAGGGGCTACTCAGGCGGGGTATCGGTACTTGTGGTACCCAAAGGGAGATACTACTCAGGCCATACAAGTTGATAGCTCGGGCTGTTATTCGGTCGAAGCCATAAGCCCGAATGGCTGTTCCTATCAGAATCGTATCAACGTCGACGTTTGCGGAGAGAAAAAAGAGTCGCAGGGAGTGAAATGGTATTTTGGTCAGAACGCTGGCCTGGACTTTAGTGGCGGAGGGACACCTAAACCCATTACAGATGGCAGTTTAAGTACCATTGAAGGCTCATCTTCGATTGCCAATACCAAAGGTATCCTACTTTTTTACACGGATGGGATAACGATCTACGGCAAAGATGGAAAGCCGCTGAAATCACTCGTACCGGGTGATACGACTGCTGTTCAGATTCCATTGGATGGGAGTAAAAACTCCACACAATCGGCCCTGATTGTACCGAAACCGACTTGCCGGGGGTGCGAATATCTGTATTACGTATACACGACCTCTGAAATTCGTGGTCAGAAAACACTGACGTACAGCGTAGTTGACATGCGCCAGAATGGTGGAAAAGGAGCTATTGTTGAAAAAAATATTCCTTTATCCAGCTCGAGTACTGAACAGTCGGCCTCTGTAGAGAATACTCGTGATTCAACCTTTTGGGTGATCACGAGGAAATATGGAACGAATCAATTTGAAGTTCGCCATTTAACCCGCAGCGAAAATACGGACCCCGTAACGTACACAGGTGGGCAGGTAATCGACTCTCTGTCTAATGCAGAAGGATATATTAAAATTGGACCGGCCGACACGACCAGTGGAAATAAAGGTAACCGACCCATGGCCGTTGTTATTCCCGGACCACCCAAAAACTCCATTGATTTATACACCTTTAACGACTCAACAGGTGTTCTTACCTTCAATCGAACACTTGATTTAGGGCCGGCTCCCCCAAGGCTTACGGTGTCGAGTTCTCGCCTGACGGGAAGAGCTTATACGTAACCATGCTTGCCGATACGAATAGTGACGGTAGCCTGAAAGGAGCATCGTATATTCTGAAGTACGATCTAAACCAGGCCGACTCCTTATTGGCGGGTTCCAAAACGGTTGTTGATAGCAGTACGACAAGGCAATATGGGTCCATTCAAATTGGGCCCGACGGGCGAATCTATGTCGCCATAAAAGGTAGTAAATCACTGGGTACCATCGAAAATCCAAATGGGGGCTGCTGGATAGCCTACAATTTAACCCCGTCGGGCAGACGCTGGGCGGAAAAACCAGTCAATTAGGTCTGCCAAACTTAGTGGCTAACTTCAACGACCAGTCCAGCGGTCCTGGACTAACGTATGCGGATACATGCGTTAATGCGCCAACCGTATTTCAAATTGGACCGAACTGCCCGAAACTAAAGGAAGCCTATACCTTAGATTTTGGTGACGGAAGTCGCCCGTATTCAACAACAGCAACAACGCCGGTTACGCACCCATACACAAAGCCGGGGCAGTACTTCGTTAGTCTTCGAATTATTACAAAGACAAGTGCCGGAGGAATTTGTAAAGACACACTGATTAAAGATACCCTGACTATTTTAGAAACCCCGCCCGATATACATCTGGGGGCTGATACGGCTATCTGTAATAAAAAAGGGATTACATTAGATATAAAGGTTCAGGCGAAACTCTATGTCTGGCTAGTAAATGGAGCGGTTGCGGGTAGGCAAAGAACTATAAAGCTCGACAGACCAGGTTACTATATCGTAGTTGGTCTGGCGGCTAACGGCGAATGTTTTAAGAGTGATACGATTGAAGTACAAATCAAGCCACCACCCTCGCTCGACCTGGGGCCCGATACGGTTTTCTGTTATCGTTCGTCGGTTAATTTGACAGTGCCTCAGCAAACCTGGACGCAGTTTCAATGGAGTAACGGGGAGATACGCGAACAATTTCCGTTTCCAAAGGAGGAACCTATACCGTTACGGCTCAGTCGACGGTTAACGGCACCACCTGCGAAAACTCGGATACGATTCGGGTTAGTGAGTTGCCTAAACTACGATTGGTTGCCAATTTAACCGGCCCAACAACCTGTACATCGGCCGATGGTTCAATTCAACTGACACCGACACCTGCCGGGACATATATCTATAACTGGACCCGTTCTGATGGGGCGATTCTAACGGGCGTTGGTAGTCAGCAGACAAGTTTAACGGAAGGTGGCTATAAAATAAGCGTGACCGATAGTATTCACACTTGTAAAGCCGATACTGCCTTTACGCTGAAATCACCAGCTAACCAACTAGCACTTACTACATTTATTAAGGATGCATTATGTAGCGTTCCGAATAGTGGAACTATAAGCGTGACCGTTACGGGGGGAACGCCAGCCAGCTACATCTGGCTGGATCGTAATAATAACCTGGTGACAACAACTCCCGTTCTGGGAATGCTTCGCCTGGACTTTATACGGTGCAGGTGACTGATACAAAAGGCTGTAAAGTGCTAAAGGATAGTATAAAAGTAGGCCTGGACAGTACCGGTTTTGCCCGCCTGGGCCCTGATACCCTAAAATGCAATGGGCTAACGGTTATTCTATCTCCTTTATCTGGCGATCAACCAGGTAATGTGTATCAATGGAGTACGGGAGCTACCGCGCCTTTCATCTCGGTGGCGCAGCCGGGCTCGTATAGTCTGGTCGTTAGGAATACCCAGACGGGTTGCGTTGGGAGGAGTAGTATTCGGGTAGGCGACCGGCCATCCCCCAATTTCTCGTTTACACAACAGGCTTCGCTTTGCGAAGGGGATCTGGGGAAAGTTCAGCTTTCGGCCAGTGGCGCACCTGGGCTGCGGTATTTATGGCTGACCCGAAATGATACGACCAAAACCATCGTTGTTGATCGAGCGGGCAATTATACCGTTCAGGTAACTGACCCGCAGGGCTGTACGGCAGCGGGGTATCACGTGTGCTCAATTTGTGCGAACCGCGTGTGAATGTGCCCGATGCATTTACACCTAACAATGACGGTGTAAATGACGTGTTGCAGATCTTCACCGCTTATATTTCAGACTACGAGTTCAGGATTTATAACCGGTGGGGTGAGGTGATTTTTGCGAGCGATAATCCTGAGCAAAAATGGGACGGCACCTATCATGGATCTACCTATCCATCAATGCTTTATCCTTATATTATTACTTATAAAAGCGAGTCATTTCCAGAGCGTAGCCGAGTTGTAAAACGAGGGTCTGTATTGCTGATTCGGTAGCGGTTTTCTGCCCTTTTTTTCGTAAATTTGAGCTAAACGACCGGGCAAAATAAGGCTGTTTTATGGCTATTATTTTGCCTGGTCTACACGAATCAAAATCATGCGAAACGACTTTTTGAAAGGTTCGACAGAGGGTA
Organism: Spirosoma telluris; assembly: GCA_003259005.1. GTDB lineage: Bacteria > Bacteroidota > Bacteroidia > Cytophagales > Spirosomataceae > Spirosoma > Spirosoma telluris. Next base: position 5,159,045 of record QLII01000001.1, on the reverse strand, counting down.
TGAGCGCAACGGATAAAGAAATTGAACGGGCGCTCAGGCCGCTCTCCTTCGAAGACTTTACGGGGCAGGCTAAGATTCTTGAAAACCTCGAAGTATTTGTTCGGGCGGCCATGCAGCGGGGCGAAGCCCTCGACCATGTGTTGCTTCACGGGCCTCCAGGACTGGGCAAGACAACACTGTCGCACATTATTGCTAACGAACTGAATGCCAACATAAAAATGACCTCCGGGCCGGTGTTGGATAAACCTAGTGATCTGGCTGGTTTGCTGACGAACCTTCAGCCTAATGACGTACTGTTTATCGACGAAATTCACCGGCTCAACCCAATCGTGGAAGAGTACCTGTATTCGGCGATGGAAGATTACAAGATCGACATTATGTTGGATTCGGGTCCTAATGCCCGAACGGTGCAGATTAAACTGAACCCCTTTACGTTAATTGGTGCCACCACGCGGGCAGGTATGCTTACATCACCTCTCCGGGCACGTTTTGGAATCAGTTGTCGATTGGAATATTATGATGCCAAACTACTGACGACGATTGTCCAGCGGTCGGCAGCGATTCTGGGAACGCCTATTGATGAAACAGGTGCTTATGAGATTGCTCGCCGGAGCCGCGGTACACCGCGTATTTCCAATAACCTTCTGCGCCGAACCCGCGACTTTGCTCAGGTTAAAGGCAATGGATATATCAATGTGGAGATTGCCGAAATTGCGTTGAGTGCGCTAGAGGTCGATCAGAATGGGTTAGACGAGATGGATAATCGAATTCTGACAACCATTATTGAGAAGTTTAAAGGTGGGCCAGTGGGTCTCTCAACCATTGCTACGGCCTGTGGCGAAGAGGCCGAAACGATTGAGGAAGTTTATGAGCCATTCCTGATTCAGGAGGGTTTTTTGAAACGTACTTCGCGTGGGCGTGAAGCGACTGAAAAGGCCTATATCCATCTTGGCATTATTCCAAATTACCGGACGGGCGAACTGTTTGGATAGGATTAAACTACTACAAAAAGGGCGGAATCAACAGTTGTTGGTTCCGCCCCTTTTTGTGATTTCTAAACGTGTTAGTTTAGAAGTTTACTTTGGTAAATGCAATCAATGATTTCTGCTACAGCAGAGTCAACCAGGAAATAATAGATGTTTTTCCCACTGCGCCGGATATCCAGAATACCCTTATCGCGCATGTTAATTAAGTGGTGTGAAATCAGCGATTGCTCAGCATTCAGATTCTTGTAGATTGCCGAAACGTTCAACTCTTTGTTCTCGTTCAGCATCTGAATAATCTTTATTCGCAAGGGATGTGCAACTGCCTTAAGCACATAAGCGGCCTTGTCAATGCGTTTCTCGTCATCTAAAACTTTTTCGGTAGCCATGATTAGGTGGGTTATTGTCCAGAGGATAATTGGCCGAAATATACTTAGAAAATATACATATGTAAAGGACTAACATGCTGAAAGTGAGCATGATTTTATTTAATGGTTGTTTTTTTAATCCTATTATAACATGAATATTTGTTCATAAGATAGCGTGGTTACCAATAAGTAAGTAATAGTATTGGAATGGACACAATTTGGTTAGTTAGAAATGGGAGAATTTAAGTGTTTCTTCCCCCGCCATCCAATAAGAAATACACCGGCCAGGACCAGTAATGTGCCTATAACCTGTTCTGCACTAATGGTTTCATGTAATATGGATGTTGATAGGATAATGGTAAAAATTGGGCCGATACTAGCAATGATGGATGCATTGCCCGACCCCACGCGTTTGATTCCTTCCGCAATCATAAATGTTGGAATAACCGTTACGAAAATTCCCATTCCCAGCCCCAATACGTATATAGGTGTTGGATATTTACCTAGCTGGAGGCCGTTTTGTAAAGCGCAATGCAGTACCGTTGGCACGGTTGCAGCAATCATCGCATAGCATGTATACCGCTGCGAACCAACCAAAGTAATCATTTGATCACTGCCGACCAGATAAACCGCATACACTAGTCCACTCAAAATGACCCAAAAGGCACCCAGTAGCACATTTTTCTGAGCGGAGGTTTCAATATTTCCCCAAAAGGCTAGCAGGATACCCGCATACGTTAAGATAAGGGCTACAATTTGCAGTTTGGTGACGCGACGGCCAAAACCGATGGCGTTCATGAGCAATACAAAAGTTGGATAGACGAACAGCAGGATGCGCTCCAGGCTCGCGGTGATATAGACCAAGCCTAAAAAATTAAAGAAGCTGGCGAAGTAATAGCCTGTAATGCCAAATATTGCCAGGCCAATCCACTGACGCATCGTTAGCCTGGCAGGAGGCTGCTTTCGGTTCAGATTAAGCAAAATACCAACGTAGAATGGTAGCGCAAACAGCATTCGCAGCGTTAGTAGAGAAATAGAATCAATCTGATATTGGTAGGCTAGTTTGATAAGAATGCCTTTACAAGCGAAACAGAAAGCCGCCAGAAACACTAGTAAAGCACCAATCCAATACCGAGTGGAGGTTTGCGTCATATAACGGCCAAAAATAAGTCAGGAGCGGCTACGTATCGTAAATTGACGGACGATATCTGGCTACTCCTGACCTGGTTTTTGCCAATTTAGATTCTATTGTTTCTATAGATTCTCAGGGACACCCGCGCGGTTGATCGCATGTATCAATACGATAGAATCAACAGAATCTATAGAATCGACTAGAATCTATTTTGTTAGCGTACTAGCTGAACCACAAATTATTTCTGCCGGAAAAATACCGTGATGGGTACACCCGTAAAGTCAAAGTGATCCCGGAGCCTGTTCTCTAAAAATCGCTGATACGCTTCCTGAACATACTGAGGCAGGTTACAGAAAAATACAAACGTTGGCGAAGGCGTTGGCACCTGAAGCATGTACTTTATTTTGATATGCTTCCCTTTAATTGCCGGTGGCGGATACTTCTCAATTTCGGGCTGCATGGCCTCATTCAATTTCGAAGTTGCTACTTTCTTTGTCTTATTTTCATAGACTTCCATCGCTTTTTCCATTACCTGAAAAATGCGTTGTTTCTCATGAACCGACGCGAAAATGATAGGCAGATAGTCAATGGGCATCATCCGCTGAATCATTTCCTTCCGTAATACATCGGCAGTACGTTGGTCTTTTTCAACAGCATCCCACTTGTTAACCATAATCACCACGCCCTTCTTCGCTTTCACAGCCTGGCCAATAATGGTCAAATCCTGCGCTTCAAGGCCACGTGTCGCATCGAGCAGAATAATACAGACGTCTGAATCTTCCATAGCTTTAATCGAGCGCAGTGTCGAATAAAATTCAATGTTAGAGTCAATGCGGGCTTTACGTCGAATGCCGGCCGTGTCGGTCAGGATAAAATCTTTACCATAGGCCTTGTAACGAGTGTCGATGGCGTCTCGGGTAGTACCGGCAATGGGTGTGACAATACTGCGCTCCTGTCCGGTCAGGACATTTAAAAACGACGACTTGCCAACATTAGGGCGACCCAGAATGGCGATGCGTGGAATACCTGCATCCGGGTTTTCGACACCAGCTGTGGGAAAGTGCTTGATTACTTCGTCAAGTAGGTCGCCTGTACCGGTTCCCGTTTGCGACGAAATAGGATAGGGATCACCTAATCCCAGCGCATAAAACTCAGCAGCTGCGTGTGCCCGTTCACCAGTTTCGGCCTTATTGGCAACCACGTATACGGGTTTTTTGGTCCGGCGTAGAACATTTGCAAAGTCTTGATCTAAGCCTGTAATGCCTGTTTGTGTATCAACGACAAACAACAATACAGTTGATTCCTGAATCGCAATTTCAACCTGTTCTCGAATCGACTCCTCAAATACATCTTCGGAGCCAACTACATAGCCACCCGTATCGATGACCGTAAAATATTTATCGTTCCACTCGGCCGTGCCATAATGCCGGTCGCGCGTAACGCCACTTTGGTTATCCATAATGGCCTGTCGCTGTTCCGTCAAGCGGTTAAACAGCGTGGACTTGCCCACATTTGGGCGACCAACGATTGCAACAATGTTTGCCATTTTTTTTAAGGAGGAAAGGGAGGATGGGGAGAATAGGGAGGAAAGAGGTTGGATGATGAAATCCGTTTGCCCGCTCCTTCCTTTTCTTCTTCCTCCTTCAACAATTATTCGTCATACCCTAACCGCTTGAGCATCCGCTCTTTTTGGCGCCAGTCGGGTTCTACTTTAACGAATTGTTCTAAAAATACTTTTTTACCGAAGAAGCGCTCTAGTTCTTCGCGGGCCATAATCCCTGTTTTCTTAATCATGTTACCGCCTTCGCCGAGCAGAATTGCCCGTTGCGTAGCCCGTTCGACCAGGATTTCGGCCTGAATAACAATGATATCTTCCTTTTCCTTGAAGCCCGTTACAACCACTTCACTGCTGTAGGGAACTTCCCGTTTATAGTTCAGGAAAATCTTCTCCCGAATAATCTCCGAAGCGAAAAACCGCTCGGGTTTATCGGTCAATTCACTCTTTGGAAAATACGGTGGGTGCTGAGGCAGTCGACTGATAATTCCTTCGAAGACCTGGTCGATATTGAAGCCATTCAGCGCTGAGATTGGAATAATTGCCTGAGCGTTAAACTGTTCCTGCCAATAGGCGATTTTCTCCATTACCTGTTCCTGCGTAGCCTGATCAATCTTGTTGATCAAAAGCAGGACTGGAACTTCAGATTTTTGAAGTCGCTCAATGACGTCGTTTTCATCGTGTTGTTCGAAAATGTCCGTAACAAACAGCACCACATCAGCATCTTCAATAGAGCCACGTACAAAACTCATCATTGATTCATGAAGTTTGTACTGGGGTTTAATGATACCGGGTGTGTCTGAGTAAACGAGTTGGAATTCCTGGCCGTTGTGGGTGCCGTTAAGGATGCCCATAATTCGGTGGCGGGTAGTCTGCGCTTTGGAGGTGATAATGGACAGTCGTTCGCCAACGAGCTGATTCATCAGAGTGGATTTGCCGACATTGGGCTTACCAACGATACTGACGAAGCCGGCCTTATGATCGGCCGGGAAATTTTCAATGATTTCCGTATTCATTCTTTGAGGTGATCCCGCTGGCTGATTACCAGCGGCTTTAGCAAACAACTCTCCGCCGATAAAAAACGTTTCAGGCAGGGACTAAACTTTTTTTTACAAAGATAGTTGTATTTTTAGAAAGTTGTCGTACTTTTGCAGTCCCAACATCGCGGGATGGAGCAGTTGGTAGCTCGTTGGGCTCATAACCCAAAGGTCGCTGGTTCGAGTCCAGCTCCCGCTACTCTGAGAATAAAGCCGTTACGATTCAACTTCGTAACGGCTTTATCGTTTGCTATAACATAGGCCTAACTAATCGCTTGCCGTAAAGCGAAGCAATTTTTGCCTGGAGAATGTAAGTGGATTGTTAATCAGGCCTCTAAAAAAGCCTTACGGGCAATGCTTAGTACATGAAAAAAATAGCCTTTATTGTCCAGCGGTATGGCATAGAAGTTAATGGCGGAGCTGAATACTACTGCCGCGTACTTGCCGAACGGCTGACTGGTACCTATGAAGTAGAGGTTCTAACCAGTTGTGCGCTGGAATATGTTACCTGGGCTAATTGGTATCCAGCCGCTATTACCACCATAAATGGGGTGAAGGTGAACCGGTTTCCAACTGAGTATGAACGGCAGGCAAAAGATCATTTGCAATATGAGACTGAACGTAAAATCAAAAAATGGTCGCGACCTGAAGAATGGCATGGGCTGGGTTGGCTGAGAATGTGGGGGCGTGCGCTGGTAGGCAAGACGGTTCGGCGATATAGTCTGTTATGGGCGCAACATCAAGGGCCTTATACGCCTGATTTGATCACCTATCTGGAACGTAACCACCGGCAGTATGACGCCCTGATCTTCATTACGTACCTGTATTACCCTACGATTGCTGGGTTGAATATAGCCCCCAAAAGTCGATTTTTATTCCAACAGCTCACGACGAAACGCCCATTTACTTGCCTATATTCCAGCGGGTATTCCACAAGCCCGGGCAATTTTATTTCTCACATCAGCCGAAAAGCGCTTCGTTCAAAAACAGTTTCAGAACGAAGCCATCTATAACGACATCATTGGCGTTGGGATTGAAACATCCGATGCCCCCCCTGTTGATTCAGTTACAGTATCGACTAAAAACGCACCTTATCTGATTTATATAGGTCGGATTGATAAAGCCAAAGGTTGTGATGTGCTGTTTGATTATTTTATTCAGTATAAAGAAAAGTACCCATCAGCCTTAAAGCTGGTGCTGGTTGGTCAGGCATTCATGACGATTCCTGACCATCTTGATGTAATACAGGCAGGGTTTGTGGATGAAACACTGAAAATTTCACTCTTGAAAGGGGCAAAAGCGCTGATAATTCCTTCGTTACATGAGAGCCTGTCGATGGTTACGCTTGAAAGTTTCGCCTATGGAATTCCGGTGATTGCCAACGAAAAATGCGAAGTTCTTAAAGACCATGTTAATCACAGCCAAGGTGGTTTATTATTTTCGGATTACAATAGTTTTGAAAACGCCATTCAGCAGATTTTAGCCCAGAATTCTCATTCAATGGCCGAAAAAGGCCAGTCGTATATCGAACAGAATTATACCTGGGATAAGGTTCTGGCAAGGTTTACAAAAGCGGTTGATTATGTGGTTGGTTCTGTTTAAATGATCTGCCTATGGCACCAACTCCTGCATCATATTCAGACGTTTATAGACGCTGTCCTCGCTGTTGATCAGGTCATAGTGATTTCCTCGCTCTATGATCATTCCGCCCTCCATAATCAAGATTTCATCCGCTTCTTTGATGGTGCTCAGGCGGTGGGCAATAACCAGCGTTGTCCGGCCTTCCATCAGGTTGTTTAACGCTTCCTGCACTGATTTTTCCGATTCGATATCCAGTGCCGAAGTTGCCTCATCCAGGATTAGAATAGAGGGCTTTTTAAACACGGCCCTGGCAATACTTAACCGCTGTCGCTGACCACCGCTCAGGCGGATACCCCTGTCGCCAATCACCGTATTGTAGCCATCTTCGGTGTCCATGATAAAGTTATGCGCATTGGCAACTTTAGCCGCTTCTATTACTTCATCCAGGCTGGCGTCCGGCTTCCCAAGAGCTATGTTATTGAAGATTGTATCGTGAAACAGAATAATCTCCTGGGTAACAAAACTCATCTGTTTCCGTAGCGATTCCATTGTATACTCTTTAACATCGATACCGTCTAGTTTAACACTCCCCTGGGTAGCTTCATAAAAGCGGGGAATCAAGTCGGCAATGGTCGATTTTCCAACACCAGAAGGCCCCACAAGTGCTATTTTCCTGCCTTTGGCAATGCGGAAATTAATATTCTTCAGAACGGGTTTATCTTCATACTGGAAGCTCACATGATCAAAAACAATATCCCGTTGGAAGCTTTCCAGCACTCTGGCATCTGGCTTGTCTTCAATGTCTATTGGCTTATCCAGTAGCTCAAGTATGCGTTCGCCCGCAGCCTGCCCCTGCTGAATATTGGTCAGGGCAACCACAATGGCTTTGGCCGGTCGGATCACCTGCGAAAAAATAGCGATGAACGCGATGAATGACCCGGCCTGTAAATTATTCTGGCTGGTCAGCACCAAGCTACCTCCATAAACCAGAATACAGGCTACGATAAACACGCCCGATGCCTCTGAAAAGGCTGGAGCCAATTCGCGTCGTTTGAAACTCTCCAGGCTTGCCTGCCGATAAAAATCATTTTCCCGACTGAATCGTTTGAGCACAAAATCAGTGGCGTTAAACGACCGAAGAATGCGCATACCAAGTAGCGTTTCATCCATAATGGTCAGCATTCGCCCCATGGATGACTGCACGTCCTGAGCCTCTTTCTTAAGCTTCTTGGTCACTGCTGCAATGCCTACCGCCGAAATAGGAATAATGATGAGCGTAAACAGGGTTAGCTTAAGCGAAATAGCGAAGAGAGCAATAAAGTAGCCGATAAATACATAAGGCTCTTTAAACACAACTTCAATAGAACTGCCAGCTACACTTTCAATGGCATAGACATCCCCATTGAGCCGGGAAAGTAAATCGCCTTTGTGCTCTTTGGTAAAATAACCTAAATGCAGGTGGTTAATTTTAGCAAACAGAGCCTCTCGAAGTCGCTTTACTAACAGAGTTCTTGCCTTAAGCAGACATTGCTGAGCCAGAAACCGAAATAGGTTGGTTAGGATAACGGCCACCACGATTGTGCCTGCCATAAAATAAAGCGCATGGATTGGCTTCGTGGTTTTAAAATGGTAAATCTGATGATAAAATACATCCTTGAAATATGCTGGCGACAGCTGAAAATCCGGCACCGATGCATATTTAGCGGCATCGGCCGTATTGATGGGATCGAACAGGAAATTAAGCAATGGAATAATCAACGCAAACTGAAAGACGTTGAAGAAGACTCCAATGAGCGTGAATATAAAAAAAGGAATAACAAATTTTCCGTAAGGCTTGGCATAGGCCATCAGCCGTTTGTAAATCTTCATTCGTTGTGAGTGCCAGGAACGGATAACTATAGGCCAATACCTATTGTTTCTGTAGCTGCTGTTGCTTAGTCCAATCTTATCCGTATAGGATCACAAATGACCCTGAGAATCAAAAGAAGCAACAGCATCTACAGAAGCAATAGCATCCATAGAGACTTATATTAAGCCATTGAGCGATACACGTCAATGTATTTTTTTGCCGAATCTTCCCAGTTGAATGTAGCACTGTAGGCTTTCAGGGCTTCTTTCATTTGGCTACCGGCTCGTTTATACCGCTGCATGCCGTCTGTGAAGTCCTCATGCATCTTATCAAGATCGTGAAAGTAGAAGGCAAAATCTTTACCTATTTCGGGCAGGGCCGTATGCTTCGATAAAAACACGGGTTTACCTGCTGACATGGCTTCAGTAACGGGAAGCCCGAAACCTTCGGCCAAGGACGGCATTACAACAGCCTGGCAATTATGATAATACCACGATTTTTCTTCTTCTGTAATCTCATTTACCAGATGCATCCGGTCTTCTACCTTCAAGTCAGATGCATGCTGTTGAAGAAAACTGGCATACTCTTTATCCTCGTGACGACCCGCAAGAATCAGCTCAAGTGCGGGATTTTGTTGTAACAGAGGCAAAATCCGATGCTGATTTTTTTTACGGGCAATGACACCCACGTTGAACAAAAAGGGAATTCTCGGGCGATACGATCTGGCTTTCAATACGGGCTGAGGTAGCCGATTCGTACCATTATAAATAACGTGAACAGGTTTACCCGCCGTATTGCAATGCATGAGCACATCATTTCGGGTAAATTCAGAAATACACACAATGGCATCGCTCCGATCTATATTTTGCTGCACATGTTTCAGACAACGTTCTTTCTTATGATCAGATTTATCTTCATGTAAAAAATTAAGATCATGAATAGTCAGTAGTACCTTAATTTTTTTGTTTCGGCGGGGCAGGTATTGCGTACTTTGATAGGTACTATGCCAGATATGGTGTTGACTAACCGAAGGCATCAGAAATTTCTGAAGCGAATGCTGAGGAATACAGCTTATCGACGGATCAAATGCCTCCCGAACCTGATTTGGAATAAATACAGACAACTGCTCTGGGCTCGTATGTTGCTGAAGAGTCCGCCCTAAGTTGAGACAATAATAGTACAATCCTGTGTTGACGTACTTCATTCTCTCGCAATCAAAGATGATACGAATCATACTAAAGTTCTCCTAACGTTGTTTAGCTAATAGAAATAGTCAAAAACTCACCCGCTATAAAAGCAGTTACTAGTCTTTAGTGGAAGGATTCACAATCGTTAGTTTTCGTTGGAATGCTCAGCCTTCAATTAAAAATAGTTTTATTAAAACTGCCCAAAAGGTAGTAGGTAATGCAACGAAGGGTTTAGTATAAATAAGTACTGGCCAATGATGCTAAGTGTTGCAGAAAACAAAAAAAAACGAGTATCCGGCCCGTTTGCTGATCTCTCCCTGGCTTATGTCCCGTATTATTCTTGATTGTGACTTAATGAAATTCCCTCATTCTGGCCTTTATCAGTATTGCCAGAATCTCGGTCAGCACATTAATAAGGTGCTTACTGCCACAAATCAGCCCTTGATGAAGATGTACCTTCCCCGCCGAAAAAAACTGATTCTACCCTATGAACCCTACCATTTGGTGGAGCATAAGTGGCATAAGCTGATTCAGCCCTTCCTGCTCGATTGTCGGGTGTGGCATGCTCCCTTTCAGTCGGGACGGATTTTGCCGGACAAAAAGAGGTTTCCTTACCTTAAGGTAGTACTCACTATACACGATTTAAACGTATTACATGAAGGGAAGCCAGAACACATTCAGCAGAAAAGTCTGGCGCACACGCAGTCATTGATCGACCAAAGTGACGCTCTTGTATGTATTTCAGAATTCACAAAAAATGACGTACTCACGCATTGCTCCACGGGCGACAAGCCTGTATATGTCATTTACAATGGCGTCAGCAAACTACCGGAAACCACTGGGAATGTGGTAGCATATCGACCAACTCGGGAGTTTCTGTTAGGAATTGGTTATATAAATCAAAAAAAGAATTTCCATGTCCTGCTGCCCTTGTTACAATCAAACCCGGATCTGGAGCTGATCATTATTGGCCATCATGATAACCCGGATTATGTAAATCAGATGCGAACCCAGGCTCAGCAACTGGGAGTTGAAAAGCGGCTGCACTTGCCCGGAACAGTTTCAGAGGAGGATAAATGCTGGTATCTGCATAACTGTAAGGCCCTGCTTCACCCTTCTCTCGCTGAGGGTTTTGGCTTACCTGTTATTGAGGCCATGCAAGTTGGCAAACCCGTTTTCCTATCTACGCTTACGTCACTCCCTGAGGTAGGCGGTGATGCCGCTTTTTATTTTCACAGCTTTGAGGCCAGCCTTATTCAGGAAGTGTACAGTGAAGGCATGAAAGCATTCGAGTCATTGGAACGTAAAGAAGCTATCAGGCAAAATGCAGCCCGGTTCGATTGGGAAGCCAGTGCTAGGCAGTACCTTTCAGTCTATCAGTCTATTCGTTAATTCTGCTCCAGTTAACAGGATGGTATCAGGCTTTATGGACAGCCATTCGGCTCACCCCACAGTATACTATTCTGGACGTAGAGTTTGTCAACCAGGGGCAGGCGTTTTATACCCAAGCGCAGTAGGTATCCCAGATTGGCTATGTCTGCGTGAGTTCACATACCAAGCTAATGGCATCCCCAGGGAAACGGACATATAACTTTATCAAAGCGGAAGGTATTCAAATTTTACCTCGCCTGAACCCCATAGACTCCTTTGAACAGTTGCGGTTTTCCTTGTATTTTGAGCGGCTGGAGGATGATGTCGAGACAGTAACCTGGCGGGATGTGTTCGTCAGAAGAAATCACCGATTCCAGTTTGAACTGCCAGATATACCCGTGGCTCCTCTCCTGGATACGAGGAAAGTTCCCTGGATGAATTAGTCGTTAAGTGACTAGGGCCATTGCCTACAAATAGCTACTATAGTAAAAGCGCTACCCCTCTGGCCATTGGCTAACTAAAAAGTAAAAGAACGGATCAACAGGTAATTGATAAATTATTGACTACCTGCTGATCCGTCAAGTGAGATTCCACAGTTTTTTAGGCAGATAACTGGTAAAAGCCTCTATCACTGTAAGTTGGATAGGTTACTGTTATGGTTGCCCTTTACCACCCCCGATCACCTTTTTTGAGATTGGAAACTTCTGAACCGACTTCTTCACCGATGCCCATAAACTCGTGGCCAAGTACTTCATTGCGGAACTGAGGCAGAAAACCGTCGTAGATATGGAGATCTGAACCACAGATTGCCGTGGACGTAATACGCACAACAACATCACGCGATTGCTCAATTTTGGGATCATCCATTGTTTCGTAACGGATGTCGCCCATTTTGTGGAAGACTGCTGCTTTCATGATAAATCGAAAAGAAACATTGAGCCGACTACTCGGATACAGCCAGTAACGCTGCCAATTTAAGTTGATTTTTCAAAAACTAGGTAGTGCGTCGATTAAGTAGAGAATATGCATACGCCAAAACATCATCCTATCTCATTATTCGCTTCGGCGGCTTCGTCAGTCAGGCGCGCCAAGAGGGAGTTTGATAAATAGGTTTCACTATTCTTCCCATCCATCTGTTGCTCGCCAATACCGCCGGGATCAGGCAAAAAACGGTTGGCAAATGCCAGGGTATCGGTTATCAACCCCGGCGCTATGCCATGCAACGCGGTTGCTAGTTTGGCCGGTAACGTGATGATCCGGTCCGCTTCGCCCACCCGACAAGCTTCCAGGATCTGGCGGGCACAGTCGTTGGCAGCAATGGTAAACAGAGGAATTGAATCACTGAGTTTAAAAACGGTATACTCTTTTTCATTTTGGCCCTTAAACGTTGCATTGCGTGGACTGCCAGTACGGATCAGGCCGGGGCAAATCGTGGTGACATAAATGCCATCCTGGAGGTATGAAGAACCATCTTAAGAGCATGGTGGATTGGGTTGACTTGTGGCCTTTGAAACGAAGCATCAACTTGGCAACGAGAATGCTTCTTGGAACAAGCAGGTAAATCTTTTAGGCAGAGATTTAGAAGAAACTGGATGGTTGAAAATTTTCCACTTACAACGTTGGACACAGCTTTGCCGAACTAGTGCGTAAGATTGGCGAAAGCAAAGTCATCTAGTGAATAGGGCCTTGATTAATAAAGCTGGTGGTTGTTGCAAAAGTCTCTACTTCGTACAGCTTCAGTAAATAGTATTTTTTGAGCAATTAAAGGCCGAAAATTAGCCGAAAAGCCAGGCTTACTAGTACCTCTGGGCTTTTGCAACAGCCACGCCACTTATATAACAGTTTACTTCTTGTCAATTAGTTGAATCGCACTGTCCAGATTAGTCGCTAGTACTTTATTTAAGCCATCAACCAAGATAAATTGAGGCACCGAGTAGAGTGCCAACTGTTTGGCGATAGGGCCGGACAAATAATTAAGATCCGAACGCTGGGGCCAGGTTAATCCATCTTTGGCGATGGCACTTACCCAGGCAGCTCGATTATCATCCAGAGAAATACTAATCAACTCAACCTGATTGTGGTCTAAGCGTTGATATAACTTGACCAAATCCCGACGATTGTGAATCCGGCAAGGTGCACACCAAGAGGCCCAAAAGGCGAGTAAGGTGTAGGGTTTGCCGGAAGGAAGAATGCGTTGAAGCACGCCGTTTGTATCGGGTAAGCTAAAACCATTTAGGGTCTTATCCAGTGTAGTGGCCTCTTCGTTCAGCAGTTTCTTCTTTAAGTCTTGGGCATCCTCTGATTCCTGAAGTGCAGGGGATAGCTTGGCTAGGAGGTCTCTACTTAAACTAGCCCCTAACGTTCTGGAATTCATGCTTAGCAGGAAAAAGGAATAAGAGGAAGCAGGATGGCTAGTCACATACTGACTGATTAGATCAGCCACCTGTTGGTTCTTTTGGGCTCTACTGAGCGTAGAGGTATTATAGGCATTAATTTGATTGATATTGGTTAAATAATCTATCGTTTCGGGTGGGCCACTGACGTCAATGGGTTGTAAATAGCCCTGATCGATTTTGAAGCTCGCTCGTATGGTGTCATTACTAAGCCACACACCTCGGCCCTGGCTGGCTTTATCGGTACCAACGCTAGCAATATAGGGATGATGGACCTTACCGATAAAAGTGAACTGGCTATTAGAGATTGGCACGGTATCAGCTCGAAAAATGTCCCTCTGAAACAACGTGGCCTTCTGAGAAGAACTATCACCGACAATTCGGCCAATCAGGACAAAGCCCTTATTTTGGGCTTGACTCATTAGACTAAGGCAAGTAAACAGTATCGTCCATTGAGCTTTCATCCAATTAATGAATTTTAGTTAGTGCAATTAGTAGAGCCATTATTGCAAATAAGATAGTTCTAAAAATAGTCATAATACCTTGTTATACAATTTGTTGTAGTTTGTCTAGAGCAGTTTTATAACTACAGTGGCTGTTGCAAAAGTCAACAGGACTACGAAGTCCGCTGCCAAGTAAGCCGTTTTTATTTTGTAAACAGGGTAGAATTGGTAACTCTTCCAGGGCCATTACACCGCTTTCAGACGGTTGCAATAGTCACACTGGTTAAGTTCCGGCGGGTCGTTGTGGCACAACCAAAAATCCTGTGGTCAGGTCATATAGTACTGAGGATTTACTCAGCATATGAGCTGCGGCAAGAAATTCTTCGGGAGAATTAATTGGTAATCTAAAAGGCGTATTATGTTTTGATGTCGTGATAATGATGCGCCAGGAGTCTGGCCGGTTAGGATTAACATCCCATTCTAATGAATAATCAACAACTTTTTCCATCGGTATTCAATATGAAAAATCACGGCTAATTTTACGGTTTGAATATATATGATATGCTATTAATTAGCCAGTTAATGAAGTCAGACAAGTAGATTAAATTGTGGTTAATGGTAGGTTACTTTTTGGCCATCTACGCATTAAGGGCAAATTATCTCCTATCATTCAAACATATACCTGATGAAAACGATCAAATCAATTTTGTTCCTAGTTGCTATGCTCTCATTGGCTGTTGCCTGCCAGTCTAAAAAAACAGACGCTGAAAAAACGGGGCAAGACACGGCCACAGTTGTTGAGAGTGAAACAATTGTAAGTGGTGACAGTATGGAAGTGATTACCGACTCTGCCAAGATTGTATTGCCGGATTCAGTAAAAAAATAAGCTAATTAATTTAGCCTCTAGAGACTACTCCCCGGCAATAGTTGTCGGGGCTTTTTTATGGCCAGGTATTCAATGTCCTCTATCAATCAGATGGTTTATCCTAATAGAAAATCAGATGAGTTTCCAGGTCGCTCAGTTTGGCCATTGGCTTTTGGAATGGATTGTCTAAGTAGAAGACAAGACAGATAGTAACGCCTATATCACTCTTCCAGGTATTCTAAACTAGTGCCTGACCAAAATAGATTCTTTTGATTCTACTAGATTCTTTTGATACTATAATGCTGATTATCAAGGCCTATAGAATCAAAAGAATCTACCGCGCGGGCGTCGGACGGCCGATGCCGCCCCGAGAAGCTAAATTGGCAAAGCACTAGTACCGATTTGGCTTATAGTAGCAAAATTATCAACGATCTTCCATTTGCCTGCCTTTGCTGGATTCACAACTAATTCTATGCTGTCCAACTCACAGTATAACAATCTGAAAGTTAACGTATAATCAATGGGAAAGGCGCTCTTGTGTGCTATACCTATAGTAGTTGTTATATCGCACTTGCAGGAAGATAGTTCCTGGATTTCAACCAGTGAAAAATGATGAGGTTGCTTATCCGTAAATGTTTGCCGTAGTCTACCAGCCATTTTGGTTTTGGTCAAATAGCTAGCATCAGTAGAAGTTTGGATAGTCTAAGCAATGAGAGACTAAATAAAGAAGTGTACTTCAGGCAAATACGTATACAAGCGAAGCCACACGGATTCGATATAAAACTATTTACAATCAGGAGGAAGGGGATTGTTGTACCTAAAAACAAAATCAGCCACTCACAGAATCTGTAAGTGGCTGATAATAACTGTCGGGAAGGCGGGATTCGAACCCACGACCTCTTGCACCCCATGCAAGCACGCTACCGGACTGCGCTACATCCCGAATTGGTGTGCAAAAGTAATAAATAATGGATAATGTACAATGGATAATAGGCTTTAAATGCGGTCATGTTATTTACCCGTTATTTCTTCTTCATTGTACATTATCCATTATGCATTAGTTTTTCCCGCTTCCCTGGGTAGCCGGTGGCTGATTGGCTCTCCGTTGCTGCTGCATGGGGTTAGGTCCTTGTGGTCCGAAACGTTGTTGCTGCTTGAACAGTTGAAAACGCGTTGGTGCCGCAACACGCGGGAACGAGTTGTTTTCGGTATCGATATCCGCAATCTCCTGGAATGGGTCGAGGGTCCACTGCGTTACTTTTTTAGGGGTTGCAATTACCTTTTTGATCGACACATCATTAAATCGCCAGATTTCAGCTGGGAAACGGGCTACCGAATCGGTGCCGTC
The DNA here is from genome assembly GCA_003259005.1 of Spirosoma telluris. GTDB lineage: Bacteria > Bacteroidota > Bacteroidia > Cytophagales > Spirosomataceae > Spirosoma > Spirosoma telluris. The sequence goes on along the minus strand of QLII01000001.1, from coordinate 5,142,933 downwards.
CTCAAACTGCATCCGAACAATAACCGGCATTGGAATACCACCCTTATTTTTTAACGAGAGCGTATAAAAGTTAGTGCCCGCATTAGTCTCCAGCGTTTTACGCTCATCTGGACTCAGAGTAGCCAGGTAATCCTGGTATTTCTTTTTATCCGCATCCGTAACTGCATAAGGGTCATAGCTATTATAGAAATCCTTCATCGTCGAATCCTTGGCAACAACGGTTTCAGCCTTAGTAGCGGCATCCCGTTGTTTGCTGATGGTGCCAGCCCGACGTTGAGCTTCGGCCCGAGCAGCTGCTTTGGTCACCTCTGGATTGCCTGAATCAACCTGAAACCAGTCAACTTCTACTAAATCCTGATCGACAGGTTCAACACCATAGAACCAGCCTTTCCAGAACCAATCCAGATCAACGCCTGACGCGTCTTCCAGCGTACGGAAGAAATCCGCAGGCTCAGGGCTCTTGAATGCCCAGCGACGGGCGTATTCTTTAAAGGCATAATCGAATAGTTCGCGGCCCATAACGGTCTCACGCAGAATGTTGAGGGCTGTAGCTGGTTTTGCGTATGCGTTTGGCCCTAAGCTGATTACATTGTCTGACGAAGTCATAATAGGTGATAAGACCGATTTGTCAGACTTCATGTAATCAACAATGTACTGAGGTTCGCCCCGGCGGCTTGGGAAGTTATAGTCCCATTCTTTTTCGGCGAGATACTGACAGAAGGTATTTAAGCCTTCGTCCATCCAGGTCCACTGACGCTCGTCGGAGTTAACAATCATGGGGAAGAAGTTATGACCAACTTCGTGGATAATTACACCGATCATGCCCGCTTTCGTTTGTTCTGAGTAGGTGCCGTCTGCTTCTGGACGACCACCGTTGAACGAAATCATTGGGTACTCCATGCCGCCACCGGCTGTAGCATGACAGGAGATAGCAACTGGGTATGGGTATTTGATGGTACGATTGCCATAGGATTTGAGTGTGTGTTCAACCACGCGGGTCGAATACTGCCCCATAATGGGTTACCTTCTTTAGCATAGAAGGACATAGACCAGATTTTACGCCCATCACCGTAAACGTCGGTCTGCATGGCATCCCAGATAAATCGGCGGCTGCTGGTAAAGGCAAAGTCACGAACGTTCTGAGCGGCATAAACCCACGTTTTCTTGCTCACTTTATCCGTTGGTTTCGTTTTTAGGGCTGCCTCAGCTTCGTCCTGGGTTACAATAACAACCGGCGTTTTCGATGTAGCAGCCTGAGCCAGGCGCTTTTGTTGCGTTGCTGACAGGACTTGCTTGTAGTTTTGGCACTCGCCTGTAGCTCCAACGATGTGATCACTGGGAGCGGTAATCGCTACTTTATAATTTCCGAAAATAAGCGTGAACTCGCCCTGGCCTAAGAACTGCTTGTTCTGCCAGCCAGTTACGTCATTATAGGCACACAACCGGGGAAACCAGTGGGCGATGAAGTAATTGTAGTTACCGTCTTTCGCAAAAAACTCCATACCACTCCGGCCGTAATATTCAGTAACGAAGTAGTTCCAGTCTACATTAAAGGAATAGGTGCCGCCTGGTTTGAGAGCCGTAGGCAAATCGATACGCATCATCGTTTGATTGATGGTGTATTTCAAGGCCGTACCCGACTTGGTGTCTTTAACAGACGTAATATGGTAACCAAATTTATCGGAGGCCTGCTGACTGCTACGTTCACGAACGGAAGTAAGGTTTTGTAACTGAGCGAAACTCATCCCGCTTTCATTGACAGCACCCGTTCGGGTTACACTCCCAGTAGACCCTTTGGCAAATAGATTCTGGTCGAGCTGGAGCCAGATAAAGGGCAACTCATCGGTCGAGTTGTTGTGATAGGTAACGGTTTCTGAACCAATAATTTTCTGATTGGCATCGTCTAACTCGACCTTAATGTCATAATCGGCCCGGTTTTGGAAATAATCCTTTCCCGGTGCGCCAGAGGCCGTGCGGAAGGTGTTAGGGGTAGGGAGTGTTGGCCCGAGCTGCTCAAAACGCGTGTTGGCATTTTGGGTGGGTGCTGCCGGTGCCTGGGCAAACAAGCTGGCCGACCAGATTGTAAAACCCGTCATTAATAAAAGTACTTTTTTCATAGTCTGCTGTACGTTAATAGAGGTTTCTAGTTTCGGCCAGTACCTTGTCTGGCCGGTGCTTGCTGACGTTGTTGCTGCATCGGATTCGGCCCTGCGGCTCCACCACCCCGCTGCTGTTGTTGCCTGAATAATTGAAAACGAGTGGGTTCTGCCTTCGGTGGAAATGAGTTGTCTTCTGTATTAATATCGGCAATTTCATAATACGGATCGAGTGTCCATTGCTTCACTTTTTTAGAGGTGGCAATCACTTTATTGATCGACACATCATTGAAACGCCAGATTTCAGCCGGGAAGCGGGCTACTGAATCAGTACCATCCTCAAATTCCATCCGTACAATGACTGGCATCGGAATCCCGCCTTTGTTCTTCAGCGACAAGGTATAAAAGTTTGTGCCTGCTTCGGCCAGTGCCCGCTCTTCGGCCGACAACGTAGCCAGGTAGTCCTGATATTTCTTTTTGTCAGCTTCCGTAACCGCGTAGGGATCGTAGCGATTATAGAAATCGTTCATGGTACTGTCCTGCGCCACAACAGTTTGGTCTTTACTCAACGCATCGCGCTGTTTGCTAATGGTATTGGCTCGTTTTTGGGCTGCTGCGCGCGCTTCGGCTTTTGTTATATCGGGGTTTTGCGAACTTGCCTGGAACCAGTCCACTTTGACCAGAGCCTGATCGACGGGTTGCACGCCGTAGAACCAACCTTTCCAGAACCAATCCAAATCAACGCCTGATGCATCTTCCATGGTGCGGAAAAAGTCGGCGGGTTCAGGGCTCTTGAAAGCCCACCGGCGAGCATACTCTTTGAACGCATAATCGAAAAGCTCGCGGCCCATAACGGTCTCACGCAGGATATTGAGGGCGGTAGCCGGTTTGCTATACGCATTTGGGCCAAATGTGTTTCTTGGAATATTATCCGAACTACTCATAATGGGTACCTGTAGGGTAGAGTCCATCCGCATGTAGGGAACAATCGACTGCGGTTCAATACCCCGCGCTGGGTAATTGGCATCCCATTCCAGACTAGCCAGGCCATCCAGGAAACTGTTGAGCCCTTCATCCATCCAGGACCACTGGCGTTCGTCGGAGTTAACAATCATGGGGAAGAAATTATGACCAACTTCGTGGATAATTACTCCAATAAGGCCATTCTTAGTGCCTACTGAGTAGGTACCATCGGCTTCTGGCCGAGCCCCGTTGAAGCTAATCATCGGATATTCCATACCACCAACGGGTCCATGAACAGAATAGGCTACCGGATAGGGATACGCAATGGTTCGGCGCGAGTAGGAGCGAAGTGTGTGCGCAACAAGCCGAGTCGAATATTGTCCCCAGAGAGGGTTGCCTTCTTTGGGATACAGGGACATGGCCCAAACCCGTTTCCCTTCAACATTTGGTTGCAAGGCGTCCCAGATGAATTTTCGGCTACTGGCAAACGAAAAATCACGGACGTTATCGGCTTTATAAATCCAGGTTTTTGTGCCAGTGGGTTTTCCTTTTTCAGCAGCCTCGGCTTCGGCCTGAGTGACAATAACAACTGGATTCTCACCGGGTTTATCGCCTTTACCTTTTGCTTCGTTCCAGCGCTTTATCTGGGTGGCAGTCAAGACCTGGGTGGGGTTCTGCAACTCGCCGGTAGCCCCAACAATGTGGTCATTGGGTACCGTTAAGGCTAATTTATAATTGCCAAAGATCAGCGTGAACTCGCCCTGCCCTAAAAATTGCTTGTTCTGCCAGCCAGTTACATCACTGTAGGCACATAAGCGGGGAAACCACTGGGCTATTTCGTAGATGTAGTTGCCGTCTTTCGGGAAAAACTCATAGCCTCCCCGAGCGCCAGTTTCGCGAACGTTTACGATGTTGAAATTCCAGTCAATTGAAAAGACTACGGATTTACCGGGACCTACAGGTTGTGGTAAATCAATACGCATCATGGTCTGGTTGATCGTGTATTTGAGGGCTTACCAGCCTGATCGCGTACAGATGTAATTTTATGCCCGTAATCTTTAGCTGCCAGCGTCGTATTCGCATTGATTTGCTGGAAACTCACCCCTTGATCGCTTATACTGCTCGTTTGCGAAGTTCGGCTGTCGGCATCGGCCCTGAATGTGTTTTGATCGAGTTGCAACCACAAAAACGACAGGACATCACCTGAGTTATTGTGGTAAGTAATGGTTTCTGAACCCGTTATCTTTTGTTGGGTATCATCGAGTGTAGCTTTAATATCATAGTCAGCGCGATTTTGAAAATAATCCTTGCCAGGTGCGCCAGAGGCAGTACGAAACGTATTGGGAGTAGGTAACGTGGGGCCAAGTTGTTCAAAACGAGTATTCGCCCGTTGCGTTGAAGCAGGGGGGGCCTGTGCCTGAGCCGACCATACGGGAATAGCCAGACTCGTTAGCAGCAAAATTATCTTTTGCATAAATTGATTTATAGTTGTTGGGAAATGCATGTAAAAATAGAGAAAACCGATATATTATGCTACGATACGGCCACTTAACAGTATAAACAGTAGTAAGGCACCCAATTTGAAGTCACCTTATATGTATATTTATGCTATACTAATATTGTTTATTGCTAGTAATATCTATACTAAGGAATAGTCTTTATTTGTTTCCAGATTTAATTTATCTTTACTATTGATTTACTTAGTTTTTGGTTTTTCAACTGAAAATCCTACTTTGTTTCGGGAAATAAAGCCTGATAACCAATTGCACAGGGCTTTCGCCACGCGCCGTGCCACCGCCATGGCGGGTCTTGCTTATTTTGGACGTCATTAGACGCCATGACATAGCGCCTGGCGAAAGTTCTGTTGTATTCTTGACTTAACCAAAGATGCTGTTTACCGGGTTTGACTTCGTGGCTCTCGTCATTATTACCCTGAGCTTATATTACCTACAGGCGTTGAATCGTTGGCAGGTCCCCATATTAATTGTAGCTAGTCTGGTCTTCTATGCCGCTAATCAGGCCAACCTGCTTTGGTTATTGATGCTATCAGTGTCGATCAATATTATATCCAGTTATCTGGTTATTTATGGTCGTCCTGATTTGAGTCGGTTTTATGCTAGTTGCGGTGTCGTTGCCAATCTCAGCATTCTTTGTTTCTTTAAATACGGCCCGTTGCTGAGCCGTACATTCTTGCCCGCCGATAGTTCGCTGGCCGACTATCTTATTACTTTACCTCTACCCATTGGTATTTCATTTTTTACGTTTCAGGGCATTAGTTTAGTCGTTGATACCTATCGGAATCGTGAGAATACGCAATACCGTTCGCTCATTGCCAAAAATCTGGTTCAGCATGCAGAAACCGTATTTTTTTTCAAGGCGTTTTTTCCACAACTGGTTGCTGGCCCAATTGTGAAAGCGCATTTTTTTCTGCCCCAGATTAAACGAAAATATTGGCGCGATATTAACTGGGATAAATGCTTCCGGCAACTGGTGATGGGCTATTTTTTGAAAATGGTCATAGCCGATAATCTCAAAGATCATACCTTGTTGATGACATACCCGTATTTTGAGGCTTATTCATCGCTGACACTACTGGGCCTGTTATTTGGCTATTCCATGCAAATTTTTGCCGATTTTGCAGGTTACTCGCTCATTGCTATGGGGTTAGCTGGATTATTCGGCTATGAGTTCCCTATTAATTTCAACTTTCCTTATATTGCTGTATCGTTTTCTGACTTCTGGCGACGATGGCATATGTCCTTGTCTGGCTTTCTCCGGGAGTATCTTTATATTCCTATGGGGGGTAATCGATATGGTGCCCTTCGAACCTACCTAAATCTCATGCTGACAATGGTATTAGGTGGTCTCTGGCATGGTGCCGCATGGAGCTATGCCATATGGGGTTTTGCGCATGGATTGGCACTAGCTCTTGAGCGGTTAATTGATACTAAATTTCCGGCAAAACCGACTCGTATAGGGCAGTTTGTTCATGGGGTTGTTGTCTTTAGCTACGTAACCGTATTATGGCTATTGTTCAAATTACCCAACTTTAGTCACGTAATTGCTTATGGTCAGGCGTTAATAAACAATATCCATAAACCCAATGATGGGCGGGTTTTAAGCCTGATTGTACTGTATTCGCTGGGTGTTATTGCTTACCATATCCATCATTTAATACAGTCGGAAGTGAAACAGCCAGTATGGAAATCCTGGGATTTTGTAGGGTATGGCCTGATGCTATTTTTAGTACTGACCAATAGTGGTTCGGGTGGAACGTTTATTTATTTTCAATTCTGAATGGTTCGGAAGGCTATACTAACTACGGGGCTGTTTCTGCTGCTATACAGCCTATTTATTTATGTCTTTCGGAGTCATATTCAACGAACAGCACAGATCGTTGAACAGCGGAATACGGTAAAAGCCGAAGAGTTTCTCTATGAAAATGGTCACCAGGCCGACACCATTGTTGTGGGTTCGTCAATGAGTAATCGACTATCGTTCGATAAGTTGCCCGGTCATTATTATAACCTTTCACTGGAGGGCATGGGCGCTATAGATGGGCTACGTCTACTTGCGCAAGCCAATAGTTATCCGCGGTTGCTGCTGATTGAAATGAACACATTAGACCACGAGCCTGATACGACTTTTTCGGCCAGGTTCTCCGCAGTGGGCTGGTCACAACTGCATGATTATGTGCCCTTTACCCGGCTTAAATACCAGCCTGTAGGGGTTGTTAAGGCTTTACTTCGTGACTGGCATAGGAAAATAGAGGTTGAACAAGCCGAACCGATTGATACGGCCTTTGTTACGAAGTTACTTCAGGACCGGCTGACCCATACAAACGATATGCCGGATGAGCCATTGCTACATCATCGGTTAGGATTCGCATCAACCTACATTCGTAAACTTTTGGGCAAAGGCACACAGGTCGTTTTTTTTGAGATGCCTACCGATTCACGCGTCAGAAAGGCAAAGGCAAATGCACGACTTCGTGAACTAGTGTGTTCTACATTTCCAGCTCCAGCTTTTCAGCATATTCGCTTTCCATCCGAAATCTATCAAACAACTGATGGTGTTCATTTACCATTGAATGAGGGGGCTCGCTATTCACAATACATCTACCAGCAACTCAAGGTTAGCCCGTCGTCAACCAGCCTTGCTCAGGTAAAAGCTTCTTCTATGAATTGATGGAATAACGATAGATTATTCCATCATCAACTCACCCAGGTAGTCATTGTTTAGGATAAGCGAGAGGGCCATGCCTGCTACCAGGCCCGCTATAATAAGTGTCCAGCGCAGGCGATTGACCTTAGCCACTTCGATTACGAGATATGCTAAGCCAAGCACAAGGCTGACAATAACCAATTGACCAATTTCGAGCCCTATATTAAAGGCCAGTAAGGGCTTTAATATATCCGCTTCGCGGCCTAATAAGCTGCGGAGGTAATTTGAAAAGCCCATGCCATGAATAAGGCCAAAGGATAGGGCCAGCCCATAACGCCAGGAGCGATTTGTAGAGAATTGCGTAATAGACGAGGAACGGGATCTGGTCTCTTTAAACGTGAAATTGGTGATCGCTGTAATCAGAATCGTGATTGGGATGAGCAACTCGATCAAATCAGTTTTATAATGAATGAGTTGTAGCGTTGCCAGAGCCAGAGTAACCGAATGACCAATTGTGAAAGCGGTTACCAGAATCAGTACTTGACGCCATTGGCGTAGAGTATAAACCGTGCAGAGCGCTACGACGAACAAAATGTGATCGTAACCACTCGGATCGGTAATATGATCGAAGCCTAGGCGGAGGTAAATGAGGAAATCGTCCATTTTTTTGTGCAGTAAGTGTGGTGGGTTGACTAGTGGAGTGGGTGTAATGAGTGTAGTCAGTTAACTAACTTTTCACTAACTACACTCATTACACCACTCCACCACGCTCACTCCTTAAACCAGTCTGCATACATGACATAGTTGTTAGCCGTCCGTTTGAAAATTTCGCCTTGTTCAGGCGACACCGCTTTCAAAAAACGCGCTGGGTTACCCGCGTAAATTGAGCCAGGAGGAATAATAGTATGCTGGGTAACGATAGCACCTGCAGCAATAATACTGCCAGCACCAACAACAACGCCGTCCATAACAATGGCCCCCATGCCAACGAGTACATTGTCCTCGAGCGTGCAGCCATGCACAACGGCATTGTGGGCAATGGAAACGAAGCTGCCAATAGTGGTTTTGTATTTTTGGTAGGTGCAGTGAATGACGGCTCCATCCTGAATATTGGTGCGTTCGCCAATGGTAATTGAATTGACATCACCGCGAACAACCGCATTGAACCAGACCGTACAGTCTCGACCCATGATTACTTCGCCAACAATCGTAGCGTTTTCGGCAAACCAGCAGTTTTCGCCAAACGTTGGGTGAATACCCCGAACAGATTTAATCAGTGCCATGCTGCAAAGATAGCTTGTTCGCGTTTATCGCTACCTGCCTGGTCAATAAAGAAGGGCTGGTTCTAAGAACCAGCCCTTCGAGCAAGGCATTATGGGTAGGAATATTATTTTTTATCAACCTTATCGACCGCTTTATCAATGGAGTCGCCAATATCATCGACAAGTTTGTTCGTTTCTTTCTTTACTTTATCGAAGTCGTCGGCACTTGACCGTTGCACTTTATAATAAGAGTCCGCTAGCTGGCGACGTTTATCTTCCAGATCTTTTATCCGATCTTCCCGTCTCTTACGATCTCTACGGCTTTCGTTTTTTACGTCAGCTTTAGCGTCATTCAACTGATCATCAAGTTTATCCATCTGTGCCGAAATGCGATCGGTTAAGTCCCGACGATCGCGATCCGGTGACTGATTATTGGATTGATCGTTATTTCGGCTATCGTTGCGATCATCCCGGCGGCTATCACGGGTGGAATCATTGTTCCGATTATCCTGATCGTTCGATGAATTTCGGTTATCGTAATTACCCTGATTGTTCTGATCGTTGCGGTTGTCCTGATTTCGGTCAGAATTTCGGCGGTTATCCCGATCATCGGAAGAATTATTGTTCTGGCGGTCATCTGAACGACGGTTATCCCGATCATCATACCGGCTATCGTTACTATTCCGGTTATCATTGCGATCGTCCCGGCGGTCGTTATACTCATTTCGATTATCCCGATTATCGCCTTGCCGATTTGAGTTGTCGTTGTAGCGGTTATCCCGATTGTCATCCCGACGCATGTCCCGGTCTGACGACATCATACGGTCATTTCTGGAATAGGAGTCGCGATTGTCCCGGTCATTATACCGATCATTCGATGAATTTCGGTTGTCGTATCGATCATTGTTCAATCGATCATCATACCGGCGGTCATTTGATGAGTAGTCGTTCCGGTTGCGGTAATTATTAGAATCTGACCGGCCATTATAAGAGTCGCGGCTATCCCGGTTATCCCGATCATCGTAGCGACTGTCATTATTACGCCGATTATCATCCCAACGGTCGTTATACGAGTTGCGGCTGTCATACGAACGGTCGTTATCCCGATCATTATCATTATAGGAGTCACGGGAATCGTAGGAGCGATTGTTGTCGTTATAGCGATTGTTATAGGAGCTACTACCCGATAGGCGACTTGAGCGGTCGTCTCGATCGTCAGCTGATCGATAGGTGCTGTTGTATGGATTTCGGTATGAATTAGACGAGCTATTACTCAAACTCATACGGTCATCATCCCGATCCCGGCGGCTTGATATGCGATCTTCATTGTCCGAATTCGCCATACGGCTCCGCGAATTTCGGCTATCGCGTGTAGTACTTGAGCGATCTCGCTGCACGATATCCTCGCGACTGTTTTTCGAGTCGCCATACAGCCAGCTCTCAAACGAAGCGCATGATGATAGACTGACAGTAGCTGCCAATAAGGCGCTTACTACCCATATTTTCCTTTTCATAACGTTGTAGCATTTAACAATATCGATTTAAATAGGCCAAAAAGCGTACCAATGCGATTATGCCTCGTATAACTAATGAAGCAAGGTAAATGTTGGCATGTAATTCCACGCCAACCGTAGAATGAAATGCCCGTAGTGTGCCTACGGATTTTAGTGCGTTTGTGAATTGGACGAAAACATAGGCTAAAGCCCGTGGGTACAGACTATGGCAAAAGCGCCATAATGGCCATGATGGCTTATGCTGATGGGATAGATTTGGTTCCTCCCAAGTCGTGATTAATAATCAATTCTGGAGCACCATTTGACTCTTTACTAATGGAGATGTGGTCTTCTGGAGTGACTAAATGATGAGTAGCGTATTGCCTGATTTTTTCTCGCACCATCGCAGACTGGTGCTGATGAGTAGCGCTGCCGAACCGAATAACTTCCTGGTGGAAATAGGTGAGAATGCTTGTGTGACTGGCTACACTGGTAATGTATTGAGAGGTAATAACTGATTTTGTCGAATAGGCTTTCTTGTAAAAAACGACTCCTTCGACCATTTCATCACGAAACAGATTGATATGGCAGGCTAGTTTTTGAGGAGCGAACATACGGTTCCCGGTTTCGCGGACGCTCACTTTATAGGCACTTTCTTTCATGCTCCAGAGCAGCCAAACCATGCGTTCGGGATCGCCTGCCGCCTGAATAAGCTGTTGCTCATAAGGGTGAACAACTTATGTAGAAAGCCCTTACGTTGCCAGTTGCTTTCCTGTTTTGCCTGCGTCAGATCAACAATATCATTGCCGATCATGTTGACTGAAGCTTACTCATAATGATTTCGACGGCAGCGCCAACGGTGAGCATGCGCTCCATCGACTCATTATCGATCTCAATATCATAGGCTTCTTCAACATCCAGCGCAATATCGACCAGATTTGCCGAGTTGATCTTTAAATCCTTGATGAAGTCGGTGTCCTCCGTGAGGTTCTCAAATGCCTGCTCATCCTGGACATACGGCTTTACGATTTTTTTTAGCGTTTCGATTAACTCTTCTTTGGTTTGCATCGCTCGTTTAGGATTGAAATTTTTTTAAAATAACACACGCATTGACATCACCGAAACCAAAATTAGCCTTTGCAATTACCTGAATGTCTTTATGAATGAGTTGCTGCGGGATTTTTGCTGGATTAATCAAGACCGAAATCTCGTGGTGTGGATCTTCTGAGTTAAGGGATGGATAGATAAATCCATTATATAGTTCTAAAACAGATGCCACACATTCTATACTTCCGGCAGCGCTCAGACAATGCCCAACCATTGACTTCAATGAATTAATCATGGGGAAGTCATCTCCTCTTCGTTGTAAAGCTTCGTTCCAGGCAGTTACCTCAGCCGAATCTTTTATGGTCGCCGTCAAATGACCATCAATTAAATCAATAGCCTCAGGCTGAATGTTAGCCTGTTCTACCGCTTTCTGGATGCATCGTTTCACCGCAGCCGCATTGGGAGCGGTCATAGAACCACCACCCCGCTGGCCACCTGAATTGACATGGCCGCCCAGTACTTCTGCGTAAATAGTTGCCCCCGTTTCAGGGCGCTATCCAGCGATTCCAGCACTAAGGCACCGGCACCGCTGGCGGGTACAAAGCCGCTGGCAGTAGCACTCAGAGGGCGTGATGCCTTTTCTGGGGTATTGTTAAATTGGTAAGGAAGCACACGCATAGCGTCGAAGCCACCCCAGATATAGGGTCCGTGGTCGTTACAACTACCCGCCAGCATCCGTTTGGCATTACCATGAACGATACGGTCGTAGGCCAGCCAGAGGGCTTCGGTACCGGTAGCACAGGCCGACGAGTTGGCGGTAATCTGATTGCCGCATCCCAACATACCGCTCAGGTAGGCACTTACCCCGCTGGTCATGGTTTGCACAACGGCAGTGCTGCCCAGCCGTCTGACCTGCCCCTGATCGACTTTGTAAATGGCCTCCCGAAGCTTATCAATGCCCAGAATGCCAGTTCCGAATACAATCCCGCTGTCCCAGTCTGGTTCATCGGTGGCTACTGGTAAACCCGCGTTTTGCCAGGCTTCCATCCCTGCAATGACACCGTAGACAATGCCGCTACTATTAAGCTGGTGGAGCTGTAAATCAGAGAAATACTGGTGTTTATGGGCTTCGGTTACGGGTGGAATTCCGCCCACCTGACAGGAGAATTTCATGTCGGCCAATTCCTGATGAAACGTAATGCCACTCCGACCATTTTGAATAGCCTCTAAAAACGAAGGCACACCCACCGCATTCGGGGCAACCACACCCAGTCCCGTGATAACGACTCGATTACGCATATTTTTTCGGTTTCATCATCCCTGAAATGGCACCCCGGCAAACCAACTCCCCATTGCTGTTCAGCATTTCAACCGTACACTTCAACTTATGAAAGCGAAAATAGTCTTTTGTGGAGCGAACAAGAACGGTTTCGGTGGGGAAAACGGGTTTGTAAAAGTCGATCTGCGTAGAGGTTAGGGCAATGTCTATGTCGCCAGATTGCGCGTCGGCCAGTAAAAATAGGCCAAGGCAAACGACGCCGATCTGCGCCATGACCTCGGTTAGAATAACTCCCGGTGTAATCGGGTTACCCGCAAAATGGCCCGCATAGAAATAGGAATCCTCCGGAAAGGTATAGCTCCCTTCAACGCCATTCTCCGTAATCGAATGCAGGCGGTCAACAAACAGGAAAGGTTTGCGGTAGGGGAGCTTTGAGAGAATATGAGCGTAGTTCTGCAAGGCGTAATCGTTATTGAAGGTGTTCACCGCCATTCACTGGAATTACCGCGCCGTTAATCCAGGCGGCTTCGTCTTTACAAAGCAGATACGCAACATTTGCTACGTCGGTTGCTTGGGTTAATCGGGAAAAAGGATTTCGTTGTTTACTATGACTGAGCAAGGTATCGGCATCTGGAATCATGCGTAACGAAGCTGTATCGGTAACGCCCGCCATTATGCAGTTCGTCCGAATACCCAAAGGAGCCATTTCCAGGGCGATACTCCTTGAAATGGCCTCCAAAGCGGCTTTGGCTGCCGAAACAGCCGCATAATTTTTCCAGGCTTTCGTGCTTCCTTCGCTTGTAAAGCTAATGATCCGGGCATCGGCAGCAAATAACGAAGCTATTCGTAAGTCGTTCGTCCAGTCATATAAACTAATCGCCATCGCATCGAGGGTTAATTGAAAATCGTCGTGCTGTAACTGACGCTGATCCGCAGAAATCATCGGTTTTAGATTTCCCTTGGCAATACTGTGAATCAGGGCTCTCACTTTAGCATTCTCACCCAACTGTGCTTGTAAATCAGCGATAACGAACTTCCGTTTGTCGGCGTTGGTAGCATCGACGTTATAGTGCCGGAATAAAATTCCATTGGCTTCGATGCGGTTAAATTCAGCTTCGGCCTCAGGCAGATCTGTTTTTCGGGTACGGTGCACGACGCAGATATTCATGCCGTGTTGTGCTAATTTCCTGGCCGTTGCCAGCCCAAGCCCCTGGCTTCCGCCCAGAATAACGGCCCAATAATTTTTATCCCTGAATTCGTTTACCACTTCAGTAAAACACGTTGTGCTGAAAAACCGGGTCCAAAACTTAGCATAAGACCGTACGTATCCTTTTCTGGCTGTTTATCCATGAATCGTTCCAATACATACAGGACCGTAGCGCTCGACATGTTGCCATAAAGCCGTAATACTTCTTTGGTGTCGTCAATATTCTTGCCCATTTGGCCGAAAATTTCCTGCACCACTTCCACAATTTTTCGACCACCCGGATGGAAAATCAAGTGGGAAATAGCCTCAATGGTCAGGTTGTTTTTTTCTAAAAACGGATAGATAATGGCCGGAAAATGTTCGGCAATGGTATCGGTAACCGATTTGTCCAGCACCATTTGAAGGCCGCTATTTCTGAGCTCGAAGCCCATTAAATGAGTTGCCTCATAAAAATGATACATGTCTTCGGCAACTACTTCAGGGCCTTCATCAGTCTCATCGGATGAAAGCAGGACGCAAGCAGCCCCGTCGCCAAAAATGGCGGCACTAACGATGTTGGCCATTGAAAAGTCATCGAGTTGAAACGTAGCCGTCGGCGATTCTACGGCAATCAGGGCTGCGCGCTTACCCGGATTAGCTTTTAAAAAATTCTTGGCGTAAATAATACCTGACACACCGGCAGCACAACCCATTTCGGTAACCGGTAGTCGAACCACGTCTTGCCGCATGTGCAGGCTATTGATCAAATAGGCATCTAGCGAAGGAATCATAATCCCCGTGCAGCTCACCGTAATGAGGTAGTCAATATCGGTGATGTTCCAGGTGGTCTTGGCTAAGGCATTTGTTAAGGCAGCTTCTCCTAATTTAATCGCTTCGCGACTATAGATCGCGTTTTTTTCTTCGAAAGAGGTTTTGGCAAAAACCTCGGTAGGTCCCATAATCGAATAGCGCCGATCGACGGCAGCATTTTCAAATATCTTCTTTACTTTCCGCTGAAAGCGGGTATCCTGGCCTGCCAGCCATACATCCAGAAACGGTAAAATGTCTTTTGTATCTCGCCAGTTTTGTGGTAATGCTTTTGCTACTGCTGTAATTTTTACACTCATCGGTTTTTAAGAATCCATTGATAGCGGAAAGCCCACCTCCAGTTAATACTATAGTTTTTAGCCTGTAATTGTTTAGAAAATACCTCTAAATCACGCCGTTTAAAGCCGCGAAGAATAGAGGTTAACCCGTCTTCTTTTGAGAGATTATTGAGTTGAAAAACAAAGCAAATTAGCTGGAAAAGCCGATAGGCCAGGGCGCTTCGCTCTAAGTCATTGATAACTACACCCAGCCTGGCCCGGCTGGTCAATAAATCCATCAGTTGTACAATTTCCTGATCCGGGAAATGGTGCAGTGTTAAGGTACAGACGGCAATATCGTAGGTTAATGAAGCGAATTCAGTCTCAAATACGTTGATTGCTCTGTAGGTGATATTTGGATAGAATTCAGAGCAGGCCTGTGCATGATTGACGGCGTAGGCATTTGCATCGATACCCAGAATAGTAAACTGAATACCCTCTTTTTTCCCTAGTTCAGCGATGGCGCGGCACATATCGCCATTGCCACAACCTACATCCAGTATGGAAATAACGTTTTCCTTGGGCTGTCCTTTCAACAGTTGCTTTATGCCGTCGAGGGTTACTTTGTTGCCGCCAAGCCATTGATTGATCGAGGCAATTTTATCTAATGCATCCCGCAATTCGTCGCCTTCCAGCGAAAAATCATCTAAAAACTCCTCTTTGGTTGTGCGGTGGTCTGTATTTACAAGCATTACTATAACGGATTATTGAAATTGACTTCTCACCGGGTTTCAAAAGAAATAGAACTAGCTGTCAGTGGCTGCCCATGTGTTTGTTTAATTAACAACGGCATCAGGGCTGGCGTTAGTTGTAGGCTCCGCAGTAAAAGTGAGGCAATAAACGGGCGTTGCAATAAAGACTGAACCAGCCGACCGGTTGTTAACCTTTTTTTGAAAAAATGATTCCACAACCGTGTATACTCGTTTTCCAGAAGCTGCCTGTCTGGTACCTGACTTTTGAAGTAAGCTATAATTAATTCGGAAACGATTTTTGCGCTGTGAATAGCCATCGCCATGCCATTTCCACATAAGGGATGAATAACACCAGCCGTATCGCCACACATTAAAATATGATTTTCTACCGGTTGCTTTTTCGCAAACGAAATCTGGCTGATGGTTAATGGTTTTTCAAAAAGGGGCGTTGCCCTGGCAAAAAAATCCTTTAAAAAAGGATTTTGACTCATGACCTGTTGCTGAAAGGTATCTATGTTTTTATAGGTTTTGAAACTACGGTAATTCGTTAAATAACAGGCATTAACGATGCCATCTTCCACTTGAGATAAGCCACAATAGCCACCCTCGAAATTATGGAGCGAAACGAGATCGTCCGGAAAGTCAGCTTTGTAATGAGCCTTTACGCCCATCCAGGGAGAGTCGTTTAAGATAAAGTTGCGTTGAAGCCGTTTGTCCAGCGACGAACGTTTCCCGTAGGCACCAATGACTAGTTTCGACCTGTACGTTCTTCCTTCAGAGGTGTATATTGTAAATTGATCCTTATCAAACTGCACATCCGTTACCTGGCTTTGGATGACAGAAACGCCAGCAACAAGGGCTTGTTTATATAAGAAATCGTCGAGCTTATATCGGCTAAGGCCAAACCCGCCCAGTGGTAACTCGCTTTCTATCGTTTTTCCGGCAACGGTACTGAATAAAAAACGCTCTATGCGCGAAGGATTTAATTCATCGACGGTAATACCGAGTTGTTGCAGATAAGGAAGTACTTCATTGGACACGTACTCACCGCACACTTTGTGTTGCGGATAGGTATGTTTTTCAATTAGAATAACCCGAACGTTTTCCTGCGAAAGATGAATACCCGCTGTTAGCCCTGCCAAACCACCTCCAATAATAAGTACATCGGCATCGTGAAGCATTAGCGGTCAATTTTAAGGAGTCAGCTAGAGAGGAATTCCGGGCTGATAACAACAGTGTAAGGTAACATGTTTGGACTAATAGAACGCAGATGACGCAGATCGTACTGATTTACAGCGATAAAAATCAGTACGATCTGCGTCATCTGCGTTCTATTTGCTACTTCACGACCAAAATGCCTGCCCCGTTGTAACTGCGATAGTCGCTGCTATACATGGCATCGGCAGATACAGGGCCTACCACGAAGCGCCCTTTCGAGACAGCTCGGGCTAAATAATAGAACGTTCGTGTGGTCCCGGTTGCGGTTGTGTAGAAGTTAATCCGGTCATCGCGCAGGTCAAAATAGTCAGGCGCATCGGGTTTCTGAATCCAGGGCATATCCCTTGGCTCGGTCAGGCGTGGATTTTCAACTTCCAGCCCGGCTGGAAGCAGATCCGTTACGACTACATTCTCCACATCCAGCCCATTGGTGCTGGCAAGCGTAATTTTCACAACGACCAGATCGTTCTGCCGAATGTTGGCAAGCGGCTGGCCTTCCCGGTTTAAATAGTCCCGACGAACCTGCAAGCCATTATCTTCTTCGGCAATTTTTCCATTGGCCGGTACCCCTTCACTTTGCGCAAAATAGTAAACATTTCCAGAGCCCTTCGCGCTCAGGGTAAGTGGCGCATTGGTTGGAACTCGTTTTAAGTTTAGCAGCGCATCAGTCATGGCGCCCAGTGATTTTCCGCCTGCGGTCAGTGTAGCGGTAGCAGTGCTGGCTGCGGTCTGGCGGGAAAGTTTACCTAAGGCTAAAAAGGCAAAAGCGGCTTCCTGGGTGTTGAGGTAACTGGTTTGTTTCAACGCGACTGACAACTGCCGGCCAGGGTTGGAATCTGGATATTGTTGATGTCCGTATCGACAAGTGCATCGAGAACAAGGGCAAGGTTTCGGACTGGCGATGCATAACTGCCTCCCGTTTGCCGTCCGGTCGTATTATCGACAAACTTCTTAGGCAATAAGGTCGAAAAGCTGCGCGTATCGCCAACCCGGAAGAAGGTCGATGCGAGTAAATAACGACTGTCGGGGTGAGTAATCCGGCATTTTGCTTGTAGTAATTCATGGCTGATCGGTTGGGTTTGCCTGCTACGGCCAACGCATAGAGTCCATAAATACTTGTTCGACTTGCTACTTTACGAATGGTGCGCCCACCTGTTTCATCATAAGTAACCGCATTCTCGGTCGCCGGGCTATTCGTGAAGGTCGTTAAGAAGTCGATGGCTGAACTGAGAACTGATGGTCGGACTTCGTACCCAGCTTCCTGCGCTTCGGCCAGGAAATGCACCGCATAAGCACTGGCCCATTCGTCCACATTCGACTTTCCTGATACGGCTGCCATGCCGGGCCACATAGTGAAACCTCCACCGGGTGCCTGTTGGCTTTCAACGGTCTGAACGGCCTGCCGAACATTGGTCGCTGGGTTCATATCGCTTTCGCCTGCGCGAACGAAATAGGTATTTGTCGAGAGCTGCTTCGCCAAATCGGCGAAATACAATTGCGGAAACGCTTTCGAGATCGTTTGCTCGATACAACCGTGCGGGTAGCCGAGCAGATAAGACAGTTCGCGACCATACTGAGCCACCGGTGATCGACTTAAGGTTATACTGGCCTTGGCTGTGCCGGGCAGGAAATTACCAGCTAATTGCAGGGTTTGTGATTTTCCCCCGCTACAGCCCCCGATAAGGTTGTTTTCTGCAACGAGGCTGCTGGCCGAACGGTGATGTCCGTTTTTTCGGTGAACGTCTCGCCTAGGCCATTGGCTGTTACGGTGATCGTTCCGGCCCCAATAGCCTGTTTGGCTGAAATACGGAAAATAGCGCGGCTTTCGCGACCCGGCTGAATCGTGAGTTTTTGAGTGCTCAGACTATCGGCCACCAGTGGACCAGTCAGACTTAGCCGAGCCGTTATGCTGGCAGCTTGCCTGGTTGTATTGCTCAGGTTAACCGGTAGTTCAACTTGATCGCCGGGGGTTAGGAAGCGGGGAACGCCGGTGCTGATTACAATAGGGTCGGCCACTTTCATATTGCTGTTTGCCGATCCAAACCCATTGTCTTTGTAGGCAACAGCCATGACCCGCAAATCGCCTGAGAACTGTGGAATATCCACTGAAAACTCGGCTTCCCCATCAGAACCCGTTTCTAAAATACCACTCCACAAAGCCACTAATCGAACCCGGCCATTGCTGAGGGGATTAACTCGTTTTTCTAAATCATACCCATCACCCCCAACGCTTGACGTTGATCTTAGTGACAATTCGGGGTAAAGCAGCGCATACAGATCGTGGCTTCCTACTTCGAGGGCTCGTTTTTGATAGAAGAAACCGTGTGGATCGGGCGTTTTAAAGTTTTTGAGTTGCAGAATACCCTCATCGACAACCGCTATGGTTACCTGCGCATTACTGGCCGTTTTCACCCGAATGGTTTGCTTCGTTTTCGACCGCGATTGCGTCACTGCCGTAATTGTCACGGGTAGTTTCGTGTCGTCATCCTGCACCAGTACGGGCGCAAAACCGTGCGCGACGGTGAGGGGAAGATTCGTATTGTCGATAGCTCGGATAAGTGTAGCCGTTACATATACATTGGGCAAATGCTCGCTACCGACCGAGAAACTCCATTCGGCTGATTTGTTGGTTGTGGTTAGCCAGTGTTGTTCGAGCACCTGGTTTCGCTCAACCGTTACGAGCAATTTTCCATCGAAGGGGGCTTTAAACAGGACTTTAACCTTGTCGCCGGTTTGATAGGTAGGTTCGTCGAGCGTCATCAACACCTGACCTTCCTGGCTTACTTCAAAAGAGGATGCAGACGTACTTCCGAAGCCGTAGGCATAAAAACCAGTGGCTGCGTAATTGGTGCCTGCGGCCCTGCGAACGCGAATTTCATACTCACCCGAAACCGTTGGCACATACCGAAAGCTTGATTTACCCTCTTTAAAGAGCAGTGAATTGGTATAAACTGACTTCTCCCGTCGTTTGGTCGAGTACTTTATCCGATCTCCATCTTTCTCAATCACCGTCTGATAATCATACCGAATGACTTCGATCGATGCAGAGGCCGAGGCCCGAAGTGCTCCTATTGGATCAAGCGCGACAAGTTCAGCGGCAATGGGGCGTTGGTGGCTACGTAGCGATCGGGTAACCGTACCCCAAAGAACGTATCCTGTGTGAGCACGTCCAACCGCCGAAGTCGGTTAACGGGTCGGCCGTTTTCATCAAAAACAGTTACGAATAGCTTGGCTTCGAGTAAGCCAATGTCCTGATAAAGACCCGATATGGGGAATTTTTCGGTGGCCTGCCCATTGGCGTTCGTCCGGCCCTGCCGAACTTCTTTCGGGAAAACATCCTGCTTGCTGGTCGCATCGCCCGGCGCTGGTGAAGCCCCGTTTGGAATAGCGAAATCGTAGTCTTCAAACCCTTTAGGCGCAAACGCTTTCCGCTTCAGTTGTAGCTCAATCTCATAAGCCCGGTCGGAGGCTGGCGGGCCAAACAAGTTCATGGCCGTTGCCGAGAGCGTAATGGTTTGCCCTGACTTATAGCTGGTTTTATCCGTCAAAACGTCCACTTTAATCCGGTCAGGGACAAATTCTTCGACACTCACTGACTGCGAGGTCAACAGGACATTGTTGGCATTGAGTACCTCAATCGAGTAGCTGCCCGTTACGGCGGCAGGATTAAGCGGTACGTCGGTGGCTACGGCTCCCTGTGCATTGGTCGTTTTTCGGAAAGCCCGTAATTCGCGGCCGTTGGGCGTCAACACTCGAATAAGTACGGGAATTTCACCAACGCTTTTCCAATCCTGCGCCCGAATAACTGTATTGAAATGAATGGTTTCGCCGGGGCGGTAAATATCACGGTCCCCATATACGAACGCATCAAAACCAGACTCATTATCGTATTTGCCTTCTACCTCAAAGCGCGAGGTTTCGACTTGCGTATCGGGCAAAAACAGAAAATTAAAGTCGTCACTCGTGCGGGCGGTAAGCAGCGCAATTTTGAAACCGGGCGCTTTTTCGGTCACCTTATCGAATTTGGCAAAACCGCTACCGTCGGTTGTGAGCGTATAAACTGACTGATTATTGCTGCTCACCAACGTTACCTCAACGCCCTGTATGGGTTCGGCGGTTCGAATCGAGTTTGCCCAGACCAGTACTTCATTTTTGGTTTGACGTGCCACCAGACCAATGTCTGAAACGGATACTAATTGGCTGGCCTGTAAATAGGCTTCATCTTTTGAATCGACAGAAACCAGATAAACTCCTCGGAAATTGTTGTTTTGATCGGGTAGCGCCAGATTTAAGGCCGAAACGCCACGAACTTTGGGTAGATCAGCAGTTTCAACGGTTTTTTTGACAAGCACATCGCTCAGATCACCTTGTTCGTCGTCACTGTAATTAAACGAACCCGATGGTCCCCACTCCCCATTTGCGTTTTCTTTGTAGTCTTCATACCGATTGGTGCGGAAGTAATTCAGAAGATTATTTTCGTAGACCTTCGCAATTTTGACCTGTACTTTCGGCACATTAACAATGTTCAGGCCAATATTTCGGGCTCCTTTTGAGGATAGATACAAGCCCTTCTTATTCGCAAACTGGATACTGGCCGGCATTTTTCCAAAGAACAAATCTTTAGTGACGGGCTCTTCCAGTTTAGTGCCTAATACCCCCGAAGCTGATCGGTGAGGGTGAGCACATAGGTATCCGTTTCGTTAAAATCTCCCCGGATAATGAACCCGTTTTCGGTAAGTTCTGCTGTTGTTTCAGCTTGTGGCTGAATCGTATAAAGCTGGCTTATTTGTCCCGGTTGAAGTTCCTGCGTGGTAATGACCCGCACGATACCGCGGTTATTCTCGAAACTAGTTTGTACATCGGCAACGTCAATTTTGTAGCGTGAGGGAAGCGTGCTGGTTTCCTCAATCACCTCCTTGCTGACATAGGATGTGTTTGGCACTTTCAGCCCCTTGTCAACTTTAATCGTCAGCGGTTGCTCATTTTTCTGGGCCGGAGCATTGGTGAGCGTTAGCGCAACCGAGTTCTGGGCGTCGCCTGGGGTCGTTTGTAATGTGATGGGTTTGTTTTCAGAAGTAACGGCTACTTTACTGGCTACTTCTGCGGAGGAAATGGCATAGTTAAAATTAAGCCGGGTTTTGGCCACGGGCTGTCCGGTTTCGCGCGAACGCGCCCACCAGTTTTCGGTACTCGTAAGTTGTAGGTAAGGCGTATGAAATGCGATTTCATCCCCCGAAATTTTCAGGTCTTTTTCTGGTGAGCGTTTCAGTAAATCATCAGTGAGTTCAGCCCGGTAGTCGGTGGCTGGATCAAAGGCACGGGCAGGGGAGAAAACCAGTTCATTGGGCGCTGTCCATTTGAATTTTCCCCGAACCGCCGGAATGAATCGTACGTACTGAGTCGAATCCCATTCGTCAAACTGATTGCTCGGCCCCACGTTTTTGTTGAAGGTAAACGTCAGATTTTGCGTCTGTTGAATCTCATCCTCAAAATTGCGTCCTACGACGGAGACTTCGTTAAACGGCAGCCGCGAGCATTGAAAAAGAAGAAGCGAAAGAAAGGTGAAAAGGAGAAGCGGTCGACGGTAAATGAGCAGGCGGGTTTGCATGATGCTAGGAGTGAAAGGCCGAATATAGACGAAAAAGCCCACTCAAAAATTATAGAGTGGGCTGATTTTCAGGCAATGACTTACTAAGCGGTTATTAACGCATTGGCGTAAACTGCACGTTGACAATTTTCCAGGCGCTACCTTGTTTGGTACACGTAAGGGAGAAGGAAACTGAATTATCAAAACCCTGTCCCTGAACGTTGCCTTTGGTTTTCCAGTTGCCCGTCATTACAGCCGAATCACTGTTATACTGGCGTGTTCGTGTATTCGACACCGTAGCTGTTTCGACCACAACAAAACCACCCCCAACACCCTGTATGAGCATATCTCCTTCAACAGAGCTTCCATCGAAACTGATGAGGTTAAAGTCGCTGGCAAGTAATGTTCCCAGGGTTTTACTGTCTTCGTCAAGCATGGCTTTGAAGAATGCGTTGCCAGCCGCTGTAGGGTCCTGAGTAGGGTCGGTAGCTTGTTGGGCAAATATTGCCGTTGTAAATAATAGGGAAGCACAAAGAATCAATACGGTTTTCATGAATAAAAAATTGGCTTTAGGGTAGAAAATTGTTGATACTATATGACAAAGCAAAATGAAGAAATGGTTACTCATTCTGGATAAGTATCCGAATGTCACTGCTACGGCCTTTGTCATCAGCGCAGGAAATCTTCAGGGTACCCGGTCTTGGTTTGAAAAACACGCCTTCGGTAGGTTTGGCCTTGCGGAAAAGCTTGTCATTTAGATACCAGAAAACCAGTTGCACATCATTGGCTGCCTGGCAACTCAACTCCATTTCGGCGGGTTGTTTTGGATTGATGAAGTACTCGCTTCCATTATTGAGGCTGGTTATCTGCGGGCCAACCTGTCCTGAATTCCCAAATACGCGTTCACAGGCGGGGTTGTGTGGTGGCACAGCCTCAAATGGAATATGACGGCTTTGATAAAATGCTACTACTTCCGGCGCTAGATTGGGGTACGACCGACGTACGAAGCCACTATCCGGGAGGCACTGGGCACAATACGAAATAGTCCCCGAAGTATTTGTGAAAATAGCTTTCCTGTGCTGACAACGACGATACCGGGAGACTCCCATAATCGAATAGTCTGTCACTGGGTTCTGACAAAACTCACCCGGAACATCCCCTGTTTCGGGGCATATAAGTCGCATCGACAGCCGGGTTGCCTGTTTGGGCACTCGGAACCAGCCCGTAGGCGAGTTGTAATCGAGTACATTGAATAACTGGAAGAGCAACGGTGTGGCCGTATTGGCCCCACTGAGTTCGGCCACGCCCACCCCCGAAAAGTTACCCACCCACACGCCAATTGTGTAGCGTTGATTATAGCCAATACTCCAGGCGTCACGTCGACCATAAGACGTACCTGTTTTCCAGGCAATGCGGGGCAGGTGATAACTGTTGTCAAAATTATTAGGCAAATCGGGCCGGGTAATTTGGGTGAGTGTGTGTGTAACAAGGTAGGCTGCTTCGGGGGAAAGAAGAGTTACCCCACCCCTAGCCCCCTCCCCTTGAAGGAAGGGGGGGAAGTAGACAACCCATACTTCTCCCCCTCTCCTCCTTTTGAGGAGAGGGGCCGGGGGTGAGGTGAATTTTAACTCCCCCATCTTCCCCCATTCGCCAGGCCGGCATATAACCTTGTCATTTCTTCGAGTGTAACGCCACAGCCACCTAAAATCATGGATAGCCCTAACTCCTTCGCCTGCTTTTTGATGGCCGTAAATCCTGCTTTTTGAAGTGTTGATACGAGCGTTGGCGTGCCAACTTCGTTGAGTAAGGCAACTGCGGGAATGTTCAGTGAGTTGGCCAGGGCGAATTCGGCCGTAACGGGCCCGTTGAACCGTCGGTCGTAGTTGTCGGGTTCGTAACTGCCGAAGTTAGTCGGAACATCAGCCAGTTTGGTTTTTGGGGTGATGATACCCGCGTCGAACGCGAGCCCGTACAATAAGGGCTTCAAGGCGCTCCCCGGCGATCGCACGGCCCGAATCCCATCGACCTGCCCACCATCGAAGACATTGCCAAAATCGGATGAACCTACATACGCTACCACTTCCCGTGACAAGTTATCCACAATCAACACCGCCGAATTGTGGATATTATATGCTTTAATCCGATCGGCATAATGCTGTACTAATCGTTCTGTGGTGGCCTGCGCCGTCGGGTTTAGGGTCGAGTGAATAATTGGGGTATTCGGATTTTCGGCTCGGAGCCGACGCGACAGATGGGGAGCCAGTTGTGGTGCATCTCGCCGGTAGGCATTGAGTGGCTCACTTTCGGCATCTGTTATAGCCGCATCGTCGAAAAGTTGTGCACGACGAAAACGGGCAAGCCAACGGTTCCGCTCTTGTACAATAAGTGCATTTCGAACACCCAATCGCAAACTCGAAGGGCGATTGGGAATAATGGTTAGGGCTGTTAACTCCGCCAGACTGAGCAACACGGGTGGTTTCCCAAAATACAATAGCGACGCCGATTTCAGTCCCTCGATGTTGCCACCATAAGGAATCAGGTTCAGGTAAAGTTGCAGAATTGCATCTTTCGAATAATGGACTTCTAACTGCAAGGCCCTGAACAGTTCAATAAATTTATTTCCGTAGGTACGATCACGAGGTTCGAGGAGTCGGACCGTCTGCATCGTGATTGTCGAAGCGCCCGATGTACGCCGACCCGTCAGGAGGTTTCTGGCGGCCGCCCGTACCATAGCGACCGGGTTGAAGCCTGGGTGAAAACGGAAGTATTTGTCCTCTTTGAATAAAATAGCGTCGCGGAGAGTAGGTGTAATCTCCGGAAGCTCGGCATACATGCGCCATTTGTCGTCGCGGCTCAAAAACGTATGCAGAATAGACCCATCCCGCGCCGTAATGATGGTTGAGTAAGAGACATCGGTATGAATGGGGAAGAAAAAATCCAGGCTAAAAAAAATCAATAGGGCGCCAATACTGGTTTTCGCTAAACGTGATTTCCAGATCCGTTGCACTATGATTTTACCTTTTTCAATAACCAACATGACAAGTCCGTGAAACTCTCTGTTTATTTGCACGTCTCAGTAGGAGAAATTGTAGGCGGAGCTGTACAAAGAAACGCATAGATTTACCGAGAACATACCTAAATCATGACCATTCAATTTTTCGGTGCGGCCCGCACGGTTACGGGGAGCAAACACCTGCTGACAACCACCAGTGGCAAACAGATTCTGCTCGATTGTGGGCTATTTCAGGGTATCAATACCGACGAACTCAACCAGCAATTTGGTTTCGATCCCGCCCAAGTCGATTACATGGTGCTTTCTCACGCGCATATCGATCATACAGGTCTTATCCCAAGACTTGTTCATCAGGGCTTCAAGGGGCCAATTTATACAACATCGGCCACGATTGATCTCTGCGAAGTAATGCTGATGGATAGCGCCCGGATTCAGGAGCGCGATCTTGAACGGGTCAATGAACGACGCAAACGCCGGGGTGAACCCGAACTGGAGGCTTTGTATGATGAAAACGATGTGCAGCAGGCACTCGATCAGATGCAGCCTGTTCACTACGGAAGCCCATTTGTCATTTGCGATGAAGTGACGGGTTTGTTAACCGATGCCGGCCATTTGCTGGGCAGTGCCGCTGTGAGCTTAACGATCAAGGATAACGGTACTGAAAAACACCTGTTCTTCAGTGGCGACATTGGCCGACCCGATGATAAAATTCTTCGTTCGCCCGATAGGTTTCCGCAGGCCGACTATATCATCTGTGAATCAACGTATGGCGATCGGCTACACGAAGCCGAACCTGACATGAAGGCCCACCTCCTGGCTATTGTGCAGCAAACCTGTGTTGACGAGCGGGGTAAACTCATTATTCCCGCTTTCGCCGTTGACCGCACCCAGGAGTTGATTTATGCACTCGATCAGTTAGAAAGCGAAGGACGTTTACCCCGTCTGCCTGTCTATATTGACAGTCCAATGTCGGTAAAGGCGACCCAGGTGATGCGGGATCATGAGGAAGATTTTAACCCTGATATTCTGGCCTATATTAAAAAAGATGGCGATGCATTCGACTTCCCGAATTTGCATTACGTGACAGATGTGAATGAATCAAAGGCCATCAATGACAGTAAGGAGCCGTGCATTATTATTGCGCCATCGGGAATGGCCGAGGCCGGGCGGATCAAGCACCACATTAAGAACAATATTACCAAACCGAATACTACTATTTTGATGGTTGGGTATGCGTCACCGAATAGTCTGGGGGCGCATTGAAGCGGGGCGATAAGGAAGTGACGATTTTTGGGGAAAAGTACCCGGTAATTGCACGGGTTGCCATTATGGACTCGTTTTCGGCGCATGGTGATTATAGGGAGATGCTGCACTTTTTAAGCTGTCAGAATCCGGCTCAGGTTAAAGCTATGTTTCTAGTTCATGGCGAATACGACAAACAACTCGTTTGGAAAGAGCACCTTCAGGAAGCTGGATTTCAGAACATTGAGATACCGGAGATGGGGCAGAAGGTGAGTCTATAAACTTGCATAAAACAAAAAACTCCTCTGGCTTATTGGAACCAGAGGAGTTTTTTGTCGTTGTTCAGGTTGCTGCGTCAGGTGAACCGTACCCGAGAAAAACAATGATTTAAGACGACTCGATAAACTTTGCCGAATTGGAGGTAACACCAGCGTTTAAGTTGCTTGACTTCTTTTGGTATTAGTAACTTAATCGCTTTTGCCAATTCTTTTTCAAAAAGAGATCTATCAAAACTCACCTTCTGAAGGATGGTTTTGATATATTCGAGCATAGAGAGCATAGGGGTGTAAATTTGTTGTTTAGGAAGCTGATGGATATCGAAAGAGGTTGACTGGTTCGTTCTTATATCGGTAACGACTTACTATGAAAATTGTTGCTTCAAAATAACAATGTTACTTGCAATATTCCGCAAATTTTTTGCATTATTTTTCTTAGGAACACTTGCTGGATTTGGGCAAGTACCTGATAATGTTGCTTCAATTGAATTAAGCCAATCTACTTTTCCTATTGAGCGGCCCTTCACGATTTCGGTCATTATACCGAACAGCGAAAATCGGGCCAGTATCCCTTTTCCTGATATTACGGGCTTTACCAAAAAAGGAATATCGACCAGTGTATCGCCTAGTGAAGTTGGTGGAAAAACCATTACTAATCAAGTAATTACCCAAACTTATTTGGCAATTGCCCCTGGCCGATTTCGATTGCTCCCCTTTTCAATCGTTGTCAATGGCGAAACTGTTCACTCAGACGGGACTGTTCTACTCGTACAACCCTCAAAGGCGACAACAGACCTGGCTAGTACTACGGCGGCTATTGCGGATGCAGCCTCAGAAAAATCGGCATTTTTGTCGTTACATGCCTCTAAACCGTCTGTTTATGCTGGCGAAGGTGTAGCGCTGACCTTGTCGTTTTATGTTGCCGATAATTACCCCTATGTACTTAGTTTTACAGCGCTCGACAAGCAGTTGCAGGCAATCACAAAAAAAATGCGCCCGGCTAATTCATGGGAGGAAAATGTGCCGATCACGGAATTAAAGCCAATTTCAATTACCATTAGAGGAAAGAAATTTCGGGAATTTCGTATTTACCAGTCCGTCTTTTTTCCACTCTCGAATCAGGATTGGAAATTACCGGCGGTATCGTTGCAGTTAGCTCGCCCGCGTCCTACCATTGGCCCGCCCACGTCACAGCCCGAAGCAGTGGTATTTACCAGTAGACCGCTTACGGTGCCGATCAAACCTTTGCCCGCACATCCCTTGCGAGGCCGGGTACCGGTTGGATCGTTTCAGTTGGAAGAAGCATTAGAGCAACAGGGTGTTACGATTGGGCAAAGTGTTCGCTATACCTTTACCATAACTGGCGATGGAAATATATCAACGCTTCCAGCACCCGCTACGGTAAGCGAAACGACTGAGTTTGACGTGTTTCCACCTGAAGAACGACATTCAAGTACGAACAATGGAAGTCAGGTGATAGGGCGTAAAGCCTTCACCTATTTCATCGTTCCTCATCAAAATGGACAGATTTCGTTGGCAAATCGCTTTCAATGGATTTACTTCGACCCCAAAACGGCAAACTACGATACACTTCATCCACAATTAAGCCTGCAAGTAGGTAATAAAAGCCCGATAGTTGGTGTTCAGTCATCGACACCCAGTGACATTTCAGACGTGAACAGCGAAACAGCTTCGGGCACATCTACGGATCACTCGTTATATGCAGGCATTGAAGCCATGGATAGTACGCTTCAGCCAATCAGCATTCCGGTGCTGGTGCGGGCCATCGCTAATGTGCTGCTCCTGGTAATGTTGATAGGAATGATTTTCGTATTTTTTAAAAAGCAGGATACTGGACGATAAGTCGTTTTGCCAAACGCTCCATCTCGTATCTGATACCCAACACGCATGAGCAGTACTTACGGAAGACTATTTAAGATTTCTACATTTGGTGAATCCCACGGGCCAGGGATTGGAGTTGTTATTGATGGGTGCCCGGCTGGATTAGCCTTCGATACCGACTTTATTCAGCACGATCTGGATCGACGCAAACCCGGTCAATCCCGTATTACGACCCAACGGCGTGAAGCCGATGAGTTTGAGGTGTTGTCGGGCGTATTTGAGGGAAAAACGCAGGGAACACCAATCGCATTGCTCATTCGGAATACCGACCAGCGGAGTAAAGACTACGGCCATATTTCGGAGCAATTCCGGCCTTCGCACGCCGATTATACCTACCAGACCAAATACGGTTCTCGCGACTATCGGGGTGGTGGCCGTTCGTCGGCCCGTGAAACTGCGGCCCGTGTTGCTGCCGGAGCCATTGCTAAATTGTTATTGGCCCAACAAGGGGTTCAGATTCAGGCGTATGTATCGCAGGTGGGCAAACTAAAACTCAGCAAACCCTACCAGGAACTGAATCTGGCGCTTGCCGAAGAAAACGCCGTTCGCTGCCCAGACCCCGAAACCGCAGAGCAAATGTTTCAGTACATTGATGAAACGCGGAAGCGCGGAGATTCGATTGGGGGCATCGTTGACTGCGTGGTAACAGGTGTTCCAGCAGGCTGGGGCGAACCCGTTTTCGACAAACTCCACGCCGAGTTAGGGAAAGCTATGTTGAGTATCAACGCTGTAAAAGGTTTTGAATATGGTAGCGGATTTGCTGGGGTGGAATTGTACGGCTCTGAACACAACGACGAATTCTATACCAACGAGCAAGGACGTGTTCGGACGAAAACGAACCAGTCGGGAGGAATTCAGGGAGGCATCAGTAATGGGGAAGATATTTTCTTTCGCACGGCTTTCAAGCCTGTGGCAACCATTATGCAGGATCAGGATAGTGTCGATGTACACGGCCAGCCCGTAACAGTTTCGGGAAAAGGCCGGCACGATCCCTGTGTGGTGCCGCGTGCCGTGCCTATTGTGGAGGCCATGGCCGCCCTGGTACTGGTAGACATGTATCTGCGCGACAAGGCCGCGCGGGTGTAAGGGATCTAGGAATTGCCCTCTTTACTGATCACCTCTAAAATCAGTATATTTGATAAACAACACTGCTCAACATGGAACCAGTAGCATTAGTCCGCAGAAATCGCCGGTCGGCACCACAAACGGTTGCCGAATTCGAGAAGTGGCTTGCCCGAAAAAAAACGGATGCAAACTACGAGTTCGTTCGCGGACGAATTATTAAAAAACCACCCATGAAGCAGGAAGAGTTATTTATTGCGCGATTCCTGATGCGGGCATTTGCTAAAACACAATTGTATCAGCAAGGTGCTGAATTGCTATCAGAAGGAGATGCTTATGTCGATACATTTCGTAAGCGGATTCCTGATTTGGCAATTTTTACAGATGAACAAATTCGGGAGGCTAAATTCGGTAAACGCTTTATGCCACCCTTAGCCATTGAAATCCTATCCGATTCTGAGTCGCAGAATGATGTACTTGAAAAAGTGCAGGATTACTTCGATGCGGGGGTTCAACTGGTTTGGTACATTGCTCCGAAGCAGCAAAAAATTTACGCCTATTACTCGCCCGATGAGATCAAGGTTTTCAAAGGGCGGGACCTTTGTTCGGCGGCACCCGTTGTTCCTGATTTCCAGTTTGTCATCGACGATTTATTCAAGGCTTAGGAAGTCACTTTTTCTTCAAAACAGCCTGCATGATGGCAAAGCCTAAAAAACCAAACCCAAGGGCTTGGGCCAGAATACCTATACTCAGCAGAGTTCCGGCCAGGTCAGCATGCGTGCTCTTAGCCCCCGCGCCAAGTAGTATGAGTACAATGCCTGATAACCAGAAACCGGCAGCGAGTAAGATGAATTTATTTTTGATCGTGATCATAGTACCAATAGCTTGATAAAGATAAAGCGTAAAAATCATTTGACGACGAAGTTGTTCCGGCGGTTTACCTTATTTCATCTGGTAGCAATCAACTTGCTACCAGTTTTTATTCATGCCCAATCGAACACGAACACTCGGTTTTCGTTCCATCGTGGCCTGATGGGAACGCAGTTTAATGTCATCTTCTATGCGCCGGATAGCCTTACTGCACAACGCGCTAATGCCGCAGTATCAGCCCGGATGGATTCGCTGAATCAGATTATGAGCGATTATTTGGATGGTTCGGAAATCAATCGCCTGTCGGCTACCAGTGGATCGGGCAGGTGGGTGCCTGTTTCAACTGATCTGTTCAACGTCTTACAGAAAGCGCAAACTATTGCCCAACTTTCGAAAGGCCGATTCGATCCAACACTTGGGCCGTTATCCTTACTCTGGCGTCGGGCAGTTCGCCGGAAGGAATTTCCGACGGCCAAAGAACGTCGACGGGCCAGACGTGCGGTTGGGTATCGGCTAATGGAAGTAGACAGCGCCACTCATTCTGTGCGGTTACGCCGGGCTGGCATGCGTCTGGATGTTGGCGGTATCGGGCAGGGTTTTGCCATCGACGAAGCCTTGCTCGTATTGCATCGCTTCGGCATTCACGCATCACTGGTCGATATCGGTGGAGATATTCTGGCCGATGATGCTCCGCCGAATCGGACTGGCTGGCGCGTCGGTATTGGTTCCGGCAATGACGCCGACACGACGACTATTCTACTTAACAATGCAGCCATTACCACCTCTGGCGATACCTATCGATTTCTGGAATACCAGGGCAAACGGTACTCGCACATTATGAATCCGCGTTCTGGACTTGGGCTTAAACATTTCGTGCGGGCAACCGTCCTTGCTCCCAACGGGTATCAGGCCGATGCGTTAACAAAAGTTTTCAGTGTGGCCGGGCTGCGAAAAAGTCGTCGGTTACTTAGTCAGTTTCCGGGTATAAAACTGCTTATTCTGGAAAATAAACAGGGCCGATTACGCAAATGGCAATCATCTCCGTTTTGAGTAGGGTGTTATTCCTGTTCCGCATACGATACGTTTTGAGTTGGTATGAGTTGCTTCGGCTTTAATCCATACAGAATTCGTGTCAGGATAAACGGGCGAATCAGGAAGTGATAGAGCGTAAGTATACAGACAAAGCAAGTGATAATGAGCGCCGTTAATTTAATCCAGATCGGGCTTTGCCACTGAACAATATAGTAGCCAGTGGCCACAATAACGGTTTGGTGGAGGATATAAAATGGGTAAACGGCCGATGTCAAATAGACAAGGGTTGGATTTGAAAAATTTAGATAGCGTCGGGCAAAACCAATGATGGTTAGAATAATAGACCAGATGTGTAAACCATCAAAAAAGCTGTATAAATAAAGCGAGCTGTCCTGCTGTTTCGGTAGCTCGACCAGCCAGTAATACTTCCAGAATAAAACAGTCAGACAAACTAAGGTTACCGCTAAAAAATAGGCTCGATACGTTTCGCAGGTTTTCCAGAAAGATGGCAAATCAGCCAGAAAATAGCCGAAGAAATAAAACGTAATCGATGAATTAAAGAGATACCAGTCATCCAATAAGCTACCTTGAACTGGCCAGCGGATATACCACAGAAAATAGTAGGCTATAAAGGGAATCGCCAGGGAGAGGTTGGCGAGTGGATGGCTGAAGAAAGGATTAATCGTTTGTTTCCAGCGTTGTAACCGACTGATTTTTAGTAAAGAAAATACAGGGAGGAGTAAAATCGTGAAGACAAAAAGATAGACTACGAACCATAAATGACTCCAGGTAAGGGCTCCCTCCGGATAGGGCGTCAACTCCCAAACACCAGGATAAAAACTCCAGTAGGATTCATGGATTTTCTTCTCTTGCAGGCGTTCGAAATAGACCTGAAGAGGAATGATAAAAAACATGGAAAAGACTAGAGGGATGAACAGACGAACGACGCGCTCCCCAAAAAATGAAAGAACCGACCGTTTGCGCAAGGAAAAACTAACCCCTACGCCAGAAATGAAAAACAGTAAGGGTAACCTCCATTGATGCAGCCAAATGATAATCCGGTCTAGGAAGATGGAGTGTTCCGTGTTTTTAATCTCCCAGCCAAACCGAACAAAGGGCATTGAGCAGTGGAAGAAAATTAAGATCATAAAGGCGAGAACCCTGATCCAATCAATATAATGTTCTCGTTGCTGAACGGTGGCCATAAAATGAAAAAGCTAGCTGATTATCTGGTAGATGCACAGCTAGCTTTTTCGGTTGCGTCAGTATAAAAATACAATTACACCGCTATTGTCTTGCCCGGTACGGCAATCTGATACCAGCCATCTTTATCAGGCAGGCTCTTGGGCATGGCGTCCCAGGCCAGTGTCGTTGGGAAAAGGTCAATTTGCGAGTTTAGGGCTTCGTCCCATTTCACAACTTTGCCGGAATAGGTTGCCATGCGACCCATCAGTGCCGTCATCGTGCTTTTCGCTACTCGTTCAGCATCAGCGAATTTGTACTCGTTTTTCGCGACGGCCTCGAATAGTTCGTCGTGTTCGATTTGGTAGGGATTGCCATCCGCTTTCGCGTTGTAGCTGAAAAGAGGCTGCCCATTATAGCCCATTAAGGCGCTGGTTTTCTTTTCCATCCCTTCGACCTTGCCCTTTGTGCCCAGGAACATCTCGTCTACCCGACTATACGTACCTTCGTAGTGGCGACACTGGCTGTTAATGGTGGTACCATCGGCATAAACGAAATCGACGATGTGGTGATCGAAAATTTCGCCGTAATCTTTACCCGTCCGAACCTGACGCCCACCTGTTCCCTGGCAGGAAACAGGATAACTGTTTTTTACCCAGTTGGCTACGTCGATGTTATGAACGTGCTGCTCATTGATATGGTCGCCACAGAGCCAGTTGAAATAATACCAGTTGCGCATCTGATAATCCATTTCGGTTTGACCCGGTTTGCGAGGCTTTTGCCAAACGCCCCCGCTCACCCAGTAGACCTGACCGCCAACGATGTCACCCAGGGCTCCATCGTGAATGCGCTTGATCATTTCGCGGTAGCTAGGCTGGTAGCGCCGTTGTAAACCCACCACTACATTCAGTTTTTTACGTTTTGCTTCTTCGGCAGCGGCTAATACACGTCGAACCCCCGGTGCATC
This sequence comes from Spirosoma telluris, assembly GCA_003259005.1. GTDB lineage: Bacteria > Bacteroidota > Bacteroidia > Cytophagales > Spirosomataceae > Spirosoma > Spirosoma telluris. The sequence continues at coordinate 5,109,256 of QLII01000001.1, read as the reverse complement.
GGTAGCTACGGGTTTCTCCATAAACACCTGCTTGCTCTGCCGGACTGCTTCCTCAAAGTGGCTTGGACGGAAGCCGGGAGGAGTCGCCAGAATAACGACATCGGCTAAGGCTATAGCCTGTTTATAGGCATCAAAACCTACGAACTTATGATCTTCTGGCACATCGACTTTAGGTGAACCATCGGCTGCTTTCAAACCGCGCTCCGTCAGAGCTTTGTAGGCATCATCAAGACGATCACGGAAGGCATCGGCCATCGCTACGATTTTGATATTCTGCTTCGTGTTGAGGGCCTGCTGAGCCGCGCCCGTACCACGTCCACCACAGCCAATGAGGGCTACCTTGATGGTATCATTTACTGAAAAATGAAAGCGAGAGGTTGGGCGTTCAGCAGCCTGGGTGCTAAAAGGTAAGCTACCTAAAATAGCGCCACCTGTAAGCAGGCCAGAAGTTTTTAAAAACTCCCGACGATCCTGATTCGATTCTTGTGCCATGATTTGTATAGAAAAATATCGCTTGAGAAAGTTGTCTATTGAAAAAGAACGCTTAAGATTGAATTTACTATTGATGCTCAAAACATGTTTTTGCCAGCTAGTAGGTCAGTGGAAAATAATTTATCAATGTCAAGAAATAGTTGCACAAAAAGCAGACTTATCCGTACTTTTAGCGGCAACGTAACTGGCAGTTACATAACCGCACTTTTATTATCTACTTATGAGAAAACTAATTACTAATTCCCTGTTTTTCGGGCTTTTTAGCTTACTAAGCGTGGCTACGTTAGCGCAGACGCGTATTGCTGGAAAAGTGACCGATGATGCCCGGCACGATGAACTTGCCGGCATTAGCATTGCTGTGAAAGGCAAAGTTATCGGGACTATTACCGACCAGAAAGGTAATTTCTCGCTGACGACAAATACACCAACACCATTTGTTGTGGCCGTGACGGGTGTTGGTTTCCAAACCCAGGAATTTACGATTAATGGTGATCGCACTGATCTTGCGGTTGTGCTCAAAGAGCAGGTGATGCTGGGTCAGGAAGTGGTTGTATCGGCTTCGCGGGTGGAAGAAAGCGTACTGAAGTCGCCGGTATCAGTTGAACGCCTGGACATTCGCTCGTTTCAATCTACGCCGTCGGCCACGTTCTACGATGCCTTGCAGAATATTAAAGGCGTAGATATGAGCACGCAAAGTTTGACCTTCAAATCGGTTAACGTGCGCGGATTTGGGGCTAACGGGAATACGCGAGTTGTTCAACTGCTCGATGGGATGGACAATCAGGCTCCGGGCCTGAATTTCTCAGTAGGTAATATTGCTGGCGTATCGGAACTGGATCTGGAAAGTGTCGAATTACTTCCGGGTGCGGCTTCTGCGCTGTATGGCCCTAATGCTATTAACGGCCTGCTGCTCATGAACTCAAAAAGCCCATTTCTGTATCAGGGGCTGAGCGCGTATGCCAAAGCCGGGGTAATGAATGCCAGCAACCGATCAACGGCAACAACACCATTTTATGATGCCGCGTTTCGTTATGCCAAGGCATTTAATAATAAGTTTGCGTTTAAAGTAGGGGTGTCATATCTGTCGGCTAAAGACTGGCAGGCAACGGATTACCGCGACCAAAGTTATTCTAATGGGTTTACGCTCGATAATGGAAATCGTACCAATAATTCAGGGTATGATGGTATCAATATATATGGCGATGCCAGTGCCAATCTTTATTCGAATCTGTATGGCAATGGAGTTCCTGGGACGGGTGCAAACGGAACCTCAGCGATTTTAGGTGCCATTGCCACGACCCAAATCCCACAGGCAGGAAACGCCACCCTACCCCAATTGACAGGACTGACGCCCCAGCAGATTTTCAATAACATTATCCCCAACCTGAATATTTCGCGGACGGGTTATCAGGAAAGTGATCTGGTACAATATAATGCTACGAACCTAAAGCTGAATGGAGCCTTGCATTATCGCCTGAATGATAATGTCGAAGCTATTTTTCAGGCAAACTGGGGAACGGGTACAACGGTGTATACGGGTGCTGATCGCTATTATATTAAAGGCTTTAAGCTGGGCCAATACAAACTTGAATTACGTGGGTCTAACTTCTTCGTACGTGCCTATACGACACAGGAACGTTCGGGAGATGCTTATGCTACATCTATTTTGGGTCAGGGAATCAATGAAGCCTGGAGTGGTAGTGCATCCACCTGGTTTCCAACCTATTTTGGGACCTATGCGCAATCTGCCCTTACAGGCTATGCCGGTGCCTATTTAACGGCGCTGGGGCCGGGCAAACACCTGCGGCCGCACTGGCTGCTGCTCAGGCGTATGCAACCAGCCAGCAATCAACGCTGTTGAATCAGGCTCGCGGTGCTGCCGATAAAAATCGGTTGCTGCCAGGTACGCCTGGTTTTCAGCAAGCGTTTGATGCCGTTACCGGGAAGCCGATTCCAGGCGATGCCACGGGCGTAGGCGCGCGCTTCTTAGACAAAACCAATCTGTATCATGGAGAGGTTATGTATAACTTCAGCAAGCTGATCAATCCTAAAACAGTTGAGTTGATTATGGGGGGGAACATTCGCCGATATGCTCTTAACTCTGAAGGTACGTTGTTTGCCCGTGACGAAAATGGAAAAGAGTTTACCATCGACGAATATGGGGCTTATGTGCAGGCATCGAAAACGCTGGCCGACGTGCTGAAACTGACAGGCTCATTACGTTACGACAAGAACCAGAACTTTAAGGCGCAGGTAAGCCCGAGATTCTCGGCCGTATTAACGGTGGCTAAAGTCCATAATTTCCGGGCATCGTTTCAGCGGGGTTTCCGTATCCCAACCACCCAGGATCAGTATATTGACCTGAACACACCGAGTGCTCGTCTGATTGGTGGTTTGCCATTTTTTAAACAGAAATACAATTTTAGCGGCAGCCCGGTTTATACACTCCAGTCGGTGCAGGCATTTGGGGCCACTTTGCAGCAGGGGGGCGCAGCCGCTTTACCACAGGCACTTGGTTTGTTGAAAACATCAAGCAATCCCGGCTACGATCCTGAGCGTGTAGAAACCTATGAAGTAGGCTACAAAGGGTTACTGGGCAATAAATTATTTATTGACGCCTATTATTATTACAACCGCTTCCTGAATTTCCTGGGTAGTGAAATTGTGGTTCAGGGTAAGTCGCCAGTAACGCTGACCGATCCTGCCTCTACTTTGCAACTCATCAGTGGATCAACGCGCAACGTGTATTCCTATCCAGTTAACTCACCAACGCAGTTGAAAAACGCGGGCTGGGCCATTGGGGTAGATTACATGCTACCTGCTCATTACACGATTGGGGCCAACGTTTCGTCGAACTACCTCATTGATCAGGATAAGATTCCAACTGGCTTTGTTACGTTTTTCAATACACCAAAGTACCGCTATAACCTGACTTTCGGTAATCGGAACGTAGGCGGTACGGGCTTTGGCTTCAATGTGGTGTATCGCGCCCAGGATTCGTTCCTGTGGGAGTCGAGTTTTGCTAATACGGAGGCTACTGGCCGTCAGCAAACGATTATTCCGGCTTATAGCACCTTGGATGCTCAGATTAGTAAGAAGCTATCAGGGATCAAATCTATCCTGAAAGTGGGCGGAACGAACCTGACAGGTAAACTCTATACGCAATCCTGGGGTAACCCCAGCGTTGGGTCTATGTATTACATCAGCCTGACGTTCGATCAGTTGATGAACTAAGTCATAACTCAGTGCTTGATACGCCCCGTAGGTGATGCCAGACTTAATAAGTTGGCATCACTTACGGGGCGTATTTGTGAGCATGAACGAGGGTTTGTCCGAACTTTTAGGGCTTTTCAAACCTTAGTCAACTAAGTGCACTCTTCTTAACTTAGTCTGTTATCCAATACGCTATTGAGTAACGCTACACCTCCTAATCAGTCTTCCCATACGGCATCGTCTGATCTGCCTCGCAGTTTGACGCTCCTGCAAGGGACTGCCCTTAACATGATCGACATGGTCGGTATTGGGCCGTTTGTGGTGCTGCCGCTGGTTATCAAAACAATGGGTGGCCCGCTTTTTTTGTGGGCCTGGGTACTGGGTGCCGTTGTCTCACTGATCGACGCCTTCGTTTGGGCCGAATTAGGAGCCGCCTTTCCACAAGCGGGCGGGAGTTACAACTTTTTGAAAATTTCGTATGGCGAACAGCGTTGGGGGAAGTTACTTTCCTTTCTATATGTCTGGCAAACGCTGATTCAGGCTCCGTTGGTCGTGGCTTCCGGTGCTATCGGGTTCGCTCAGTATGCTTCTTATCTGATGCCGCTGGATGAATGGCAACGCAAAGCTGTTTCGGGTGGGGTCGTGTTGATTATCATTGCGTTGCTGTATCGGAAGATCGACTCCATAGGCAAGATTGGGCTGGTTATGTGGGGAGCGGTATTGCTTACCTTGGGCTGGATTATTATTGGTGGATTAAGCAATGCACGGATTCCCTTATCAGAAACACTCCAGTCGATGGGATCGGTTAGCGGTGGATTGTTAGCTGCCGGATTAGGTCAGGCATCGGTTAAGACCATTTACTGCTATCTGGGATACTATAATGTGTGTCATCTGGGGGAGAAATTCAACGACCCGGACGCAATATCCCGGTTAGCATGTTTATTTCGATTGTAGGCATTGCTGGTTTGTATCTACTTATGAATTTGAGTGTAGTAAGCGTAGTGCCCTGGCAAGTTGCTCAGAATAGTGAGTTCATTGTCAGTACGTTTGTTGAAACGCTCTACGGGGCCGGGGCTGCTCGACTGGCTACCGTATTGGTGTTGTTAGTCGCATTTTCATCTTTGTTTGCGGTATTGCTGGGTTATTCGCGGGTGCCCTATGCCGCTGCTGTCGATGGGCAGTTTTTTGGGATTTTTGCCAAACTTCACCCAACCCGTAAGTTTCCCTATATGTCGTTGCTTTTCCTGGGTGGGCTTGGGTTTATATTCAGCCTGTTATTCCGGCTAGGTGATGTCATTATGGCCATTCTGGCCATGCGTATCGTCGTGCAGTTTGTTGGGCAGGCCATTGGCTTGCTGCTGCTCCATCGCCGACGGGCTGCGGTTGAGTTCCCTTTTCGAATGCCGCTCTATCCGTTGCCGGTGATACTGGCCATTGGTATTTGGCTCTTTATCTTCTTTTCAACGGGTTTCACATTTATGCTTTCCGGCCTGACCGTTATCGGATTAGGTATCATCACATTCCTGATTTCGTCGGGGGTTCGGAAACAATGGCCTTTTAGTGAATGAGGATATCGCACGCTCTAGGGGTCCACTCGTAGATCTATCCACGCAACATCGTCTTCTCCATTCAGATTATTGGCCGCTGGTGTTATAGAGCCGGGCGTTGAATCTGGATCTTCAATGGTAGTGGACCAGATTTGGGCGGCATTTTGTAGACTACCTACGGCGATGGGTATAGCGGTAAAAATCAGTTGCGCTGAGCTGCCTGCGGTAAGAGAAGCCACTGTTCCTTCAATAATTGTATAGCCACTGCTACTAGTAACGACACTCATGCCCGTTGGCGAGGAACTGAATGTGAACCCTCGTAGTGTATCCCGTACAACCGTGTTTGACGCGGCTAAGCTTCCAGCATTACTGATCGTAATAGTAACTGTTACCGGTTGACCAACACGAGCCGTGTGCGTGTTCAGTACCAATGCCAGCGATAGGTCAGCTTTTACAGGATTAGGAGCGGGTTGATTGGAGAGAACAGCGGGTAAAGGTGTCTGATTTGGGTTAGGGGATGTATAGACTTCAGTCAAGACAGCAGTTGTACTGGACACCGTACGTATATCTACCGACGCTTCATCATCCTGACCATCGCCTGTACCTGAGTCTGGCTGGCTATCAGGATCGACCTGATCACTACTAATAATCTGAGCCGAATTTATATAAATACCCGGTTGAGTCGCCTGAAGTTGATAGATGACGGTAACGGACTGATTAGCACCCAGTGAGAAACTAGTTGTGCCGCTCACGGCGGTGGAGGAGCCTATTACATCAGTTCCGCCACTCGCAAATGTTAAGCCTGTAGGTAGTCGATTTTGCCATTGGATACCCGTTGCATTAAATGGCCCATCGTTACGCATCGTTAGGGAGTAGCTAACAGGCTCATTAATAGCTGGCGTTCGCGTATTCGTTTGCAGCGATAAACTCAGATCGGCTGGATTAATGATCGTTAGTATATAATCTTCGGCTTCACCGTATGAATAAGCTCCACAGGGATTAGTTGGAACCGCAGCAAAAACAGTCACGACGCGAATTGGTAAGGCTCCAGCGGTAAGGCTGACTGGTAGCGTAAGGCTACCCGAAAATTGGCCGGTTATCGTGGTTGGTGTTTGAAATAAACGCTCCCCCTGATCGGTTTCAAATGAGCCGTTTCGATTCAGGTCGGCCCAGATCGTTACGCCCTGCGTATACGGCGCATAGAGAAGTGTGCCTGATACTGGATAAGACAAACCTGCCTGAACGGTAGTGGATGTAGAAAATACCCCGTAACCATTAGGCGAACAGCCCGAATTCTGGCTCAGCAAAACATTATTTATGGCTAAACTTGCTATACCAACGGGATATAAACAGGCATAGGTAAACGACGGATGGCAGGCATTGGTTGTGATACTGATCGTTGGACTAGTACTTCCTGTGGTGGAGTTAGATGGTTTTATTCGGTAATAATAAGTCGTGAGACTGCTTATTTGGGTATCTGTGAACGTAGTAGCATCTGGCCCAACGCCCCCAATCATGACAAAGCCTGATACTGGCGAAGTAGATCGCTCAATAAAATAGCCCATTTCGTTGGTGCCATTGTCCTGCCAGTTCAGGATCACCTGATTCATCTCCACAGTCGCTACCACATTACTTGGAGCTGCTACAACCGTAGGCGGATAATCGAGCGTGTAAGCGGTATGTGACTGCCGGAGGGCCAATGCAGCCTGCATACGGTCGTATTGGTCGGGCGTGAAGTCACTCGTACAGGGGAAATAGTACGACATGATATTCGTGATTGAGGGCGAATAGGGTTGATTATTCGCGTCTCGCGCCGTACTGGTTGGATCATACTGGGGGCAGTTATCGACATAGACCAGATTAGCACCCGCTATATTGTATGGATCGGCAGGTGTATCGCAGAGATAGTCCCCCTCTGTGGTGCAATTGGCACCAGCCCCCGCGTCACTAATTCGAGCGTAGTACCCGAACCCAGCGAGCCATTTCCGGGTCGTTCGCCAAAGGTATGTACAAGGTTAAAATTGTGTCCCAACTCATGCGGTATCAGGCGATTTCCCATGTCATACTCATAACCAATTTCGTTCAGAATAAAGGAACGGGTAGACATTACACTATTAGATGGGTAATAGGCATAGCCCCCCGCACCTGAAGCAAATGAGTGGACATAATACTGATTCAGGGCATTTGTTACATCATGGCCCTGTGTAATCAGGTTTTCGTCGCTGGTGCTGTTGTACTGCGCATCATTATCAACATAGTCGGGCGACGTTCCAGCAAAATAGAACTGAATACCATAGCCATTGAGGAGAAAGTAGCTATTCGTGATGGCTATGACCTGATTGATAACCGATAGCGACATGCCCCCCGTTCCGTCAGCCCGGCGGAGGATATGGGGCCGAATCGGGACATAGGTAATGGCTGTAAAGGCTGCATTGGTGGCCTTTTTTATACGTAGCGCAAAAGCGGCATCCTTGTCCAGCGATTTCCGCTCGTTTGCTGTAAGGTCTTGAATGGCACAACCCGCCGTTGGGGGATTAATTTGTTGAGCCAATCCGTAAAAATGGGACAGCAGAAGCAAGCTCAGCAACAACTGTAAACGTTTCCCCATATAAACGATTCGTTAATGTCACGCCTTTTAACCAGGGAGTCATAAGTTGTCAGGTATTGTCGGTCAATTGTCATTCATTGAAAGCTATTGATAACTAGTGCTTTGGCAAAATAGATTCTATTGTTTCTATAGATTCTTTCGTATCTGATTGTCAATACGATAGAATCAACCGCGCGGGCGTCGGACACGGTCCGCCGTTGCGGGCCGATGCCGCCCCGAGAATCTATAGAAACTAAATTGGACGAGCACTAGCAATTGAGCAATAAGTGACTAGTCATGACTATACCTGACTATGAATGACAACGTATCGTAATAGCCTGATTTTACTTTAAGGCGTCAAGCAAAATCTCTGCCGGATGTATCGCTTTTCGGTTGGTGCCATCTTTAATCTGGTGGCGGCAGGAAGTTCCTGGAGCCGCTATAATGACATCGGCTGGTTGCTGGCGAACGGTTGGAAATAGCACGAGTTCCCCAACTTTCATCGAAACCTCATAATGTTCTGCTTCGTACCCGAATGAACCTGCCATACCGCAACAACCCGATGGAATCAGCTGAACCGAGTAGTTTTTAGGTAAGGATAAGGCTTTCTTACCCGGAACTAACGATGAGACTGCTTTTTGCTGGCAGTGACCGTGTAGTTTTATCAGTCGTTTCTCGTCGGTAAACTGATCGGCCCGGATGCGCCCGGCATCTACTTCCCGGGCTATGAATTCCTCAAATGTCAGTGTATGTTCGGCTAGCTGTTTCGCAGCCGCTATGAGCGATTCATCGACCAAATCAGGATACTCATCGCGAAAAGTCAAAATAGCCGATGGCTCTAAGCCAACTAAAGGCATTTCGGCGCTTACAATATCTTTCAGGAGCTTTACATTCTTCTCTGCCAGTGTTTTAGCATATTTAAGCATTCCTTTCGACAGGGCAGCCCGCCCGCTTTCACCATGTTCAGGAATGACCACTTCGTACCCTAATCGTTCAAATAACTGAATCGCCTTTTGACCTACTTCAACGTCATTGTAATTCGTGAATTCATCGCAGAAAAGAAGGATCGAGGAGTGAGGAGTGGGAAGTGAGGAGGGCGGATGCAGACCATTTTTACTCCTCACTCCTCGATCCTCACTCCTATTACTAAACCACTTCTTTAAAGTCGTCTTGCCCATTAGCGGCATTGTCCGATCAGGGTGAAAGCCAACCATTCGGTTAGCAATTCTACGAAGCGAAGGGGTACCTAAAACGCCGTTCCAGGCCCAGGGGACAAGCGATGCCAACCCTGAGAGCCGGGCAAAATTGGCGATCAAACGCGAACGTATAGGGATGCCGTTCGTGTCATAATAGTGCTGCAAAAATTCGGCTTTCAATTTGGCCACGTCCACATTTGACGGACATTCATTTTTACAGCCTTTGCAGGACAGACAGAGATCATAAACCTCCTTAATTTCTTTATGATCAAAGCGATTCTCTTTGGTTGAGTGCGTTAGCATCTCGCGCAAAATGTTCGCCCGTGCCCGTGTTGTATCTTTTTCGTTGCGGGTGGCCATATAGCTCGGGCACATGGTGCCACCCGACGCCTGTGTTTTACGACAATCGCCCGAACCGTTGCATTGTTCGGCATGTTGGAGCACGTTTTGATCCTTATACCGAAAATAGGTTTGAAAATCGGGCGTCTGCTGGCCCGCTTCATACCGAAGGAAAGTATCCATCGGGGGCGTTTCAACGATTTTACCAGGATTGAAAATGCCCTCCGGGTCCCAGGTATGCTTAAGCTCGCGCATTAACTCGTAATTATGTGCGCCCACCATTTGCGGAATAAACTCCCCTCGTAACCGGCCATCGCCATGTTCTCCCGAGAGCGAACCGTCATATTTTTTTACCAGCGTTGCGATTTCTTCCGCAATCATTCGATACTGCTGGTGCCCTTCTTGGGTCTTAAGATTGATGATAGGCCGCAAATGTAACTCACCTGACCCAGCGTGGGCATAGTGTACGGCATGCATATTGTGCTTTGCCAGAATCTCGTTGAAGTCACGAATATAGTTGGGTAGATCGGCCACGTCAACGGTTGTGTCTTCAATCACGGCTACGGCTTTCGCATCGCCCGGAAGGTTGCCTAATAAGCCTAAACCAGCTTTGCGAAGGGTCCAGATTTTTTTGGAATCCTCGCCAAACAGCAGCGGAAAATGATAGCCCATGCCTGCCGATCGCATATCAGCTTCCATTTCGGTTGCCAACTGCTCAATTTCGGCTCTGGTATCGCGTGAGAGATCAACAACCAAGATAATTGGGAAATGATCGGAGGGGGTTTTCTGAACGAAAAAGCTGTTTTTACGCTGTTCTGGATTGGTATCGGCACGCTCCAGAATAATATCGTCGATTAATTCAACAGCATACGGCTTATACTTTAAAGCAACCAGGGTCGCTCGAAGCGCTTCGTCGATCGAATGACAGTGAACGCAAACAAGCCCGCTTTCTTTAGGCGGCAAAGGCACCACATTCAATTTTATTTCTGTCAGGAAACAAAGTGTACCTTCTGAGCCAGCAATGAATTTCGCCAGATTAAACGATTCTCCTCCAGCTGTAAAGGGCTCCATGTCCAGGAGTATATCCAGAGCATACCCAGTATTTCGACGTTCAATCGTTTTCTTGGGAAAGTTGCGCCGGATTTCTACCTGATTGGCAGTGTCTGACAGAATTGTGTTTGTCTTGAGCAGAATCTTGCTCATTCGCGTTGCCGAACCGTTCTGACGGCTGGCCTCGCTGACCTGTTTTGTTAATTCCCAGTTACTGGTAGGGCCAAATTCAGCCTCAGAGCCATCGGCAAGTAGGGCTTTTACGGAGATTGTATGCTCACGGGTCGATCGGTAAACGACCGAATTAGAGCCACAGGAGTTATTGCCAACCATGCCACCAATCATAGCCCGGTTGGCTGTCGATGTTTCCGGGCCGAAGTATAGCCCGTATGGCTTTAGAAACTGATTAAGCTCATCGCGAATAACGCCCGGTTGTACACGTACCCAACGTTCCTGCGGATTGACTTCAAGGATTTTTGTGAAATGTTTCGACACATCAACCACGATACCATTACCAACTACCTGTCCAGCCAGCGATGTTCCAGCCGTACGGGGAATCAATGGTGTTTTATACTGATTCGCATAAGCAATTAGTGCTTTTAGGTCATCAATCGTTTTGGGTATGGCAACGGCAGTTGGCATTTCTCGATACGCCGAAGCATCGGTTGCGTATAAAGTCCGTTGCGTAAAGTCGTCGAAGAGGTCACCAGTTAACTGGCTGGCTAAATATTTGAGAGATTCCACACTCATAAAAGGGTACAGACTGCTTATTGATTGTCAGTCAGAAAAAAACTTAGGCAAAATTAAGTCTAAATGCCACATTTTTTTTGCTGAGCCCATGAAAAATAATGACGATAATTTATTGGAAAATTTATACTTGCCCGCTTGCTGACTAACACTTAAGTTGTTGATGGATAGGCTAAATAAATCATTGATAAATGATAGTTATTGAAATAGTGTAATTTTATTGAATTTATTTAACAAATATTATGATACAATTTTGATGCTAACTTCTCAAATTTTAACCGGCTAGTATTTGTATTTTATTCTCAACATGATGTAATTCGCCAAATGGTTCAGGTTTAGATTCTATAAATTCCTGCCAAGTTTCTACAATTGTAACAAACTATAGGCACTTTTTCTGTATATGCTTACATATTAATAGACAAGGACTTAATAGAATAGTAAACGTTAACCATAAAAATCACCTATCTCCAATTTTTACTGTAAACCTATGATGAACAAATCCTACAAAATGAACCGCTTCGGTGGCTACGTAGGTCAGATTGGGATTTCCCGATCGCAGTCATTTGGTCAAAAAGCTTCCTTCAGCTTTATGGCCATAGTGGCAATGATACTGCTGCTGAGCAATTCAGTGGCCTGGGCACAGGGCCGTACCGTAACGGGTAAAGTAAGTGACCCATCGGGGGCGTCTCTTCCCGGTGTAAGTGTTCAAATTAAAGGTACTCAGCGTGGTACAAACACCGACGCTGATGGTAAGTACTCGCTGGCCAACGTGCCAGACAATGCAACGCTGGTATTGAGCTTTATTGGCTATACATCGCAGGAAGTAGCCGTAGGGAACCGTTCGACGGTAGATGTGAAATTGTCTGACGACACCAAAGCACTGGACGAAGTTGTTGTAGTTGGATACGGTACGTCGAAACGCAAAGACCTGACGGGTTCAGTGGTGCAGGTGTCTGCTAAAGACTTCAACGCTGGGGTAAACCCAAACCCACTGCAAGCCATCCAGGGTAAAGTAGCAGGTCTGGTTATCACGTCACCCTCAGGTGACCCTAACCAACAGCCAACTGTTCGTCTGCGTGGTTACACCTCGCTGGCCGGTGGTTCTGACCCACTGTATGTAGTCGACGGTATGATTGGTGTTCCAATCAACACCATCGCTCCTTCTGACATCGAGTCGATGGATGTATTGAAAGATGCCTCTGCTGCTGCCATTTATGGCTCACGGGCAGCTAACGGCGTTATCCTGATTACTACAAAGCGTGGTAAGTCGGGCAAAACGACGGTAGCATTTAATAACTACGTTGGTGTATCGACTATTTCCAAGCGGTATGAAATGCTGGACGCACAAGGGTATCGGGATGCCGTTACGCAAATTAAAGGCGCTTCGGCATTAAATGATTTACAGCGTTTCCCCGCTGGAAATTACAATACCGACTGGACGAAGGAAGTTACACAGACTGGAACTGTCAACAACCATGATCTTTCTATTGCGGGTGGTTCGCCAACATTCAGTTATCGGGGTTCGCTCAACTACATCAACCAGAACGGTATAATCAAAACTACGGGTCTGGATCGTATGACAGGTCGTATTAACCTCGATCAGAAAGCGTTTGATAACCGACTGAACATTCAGTATAACCTGTCGTACTCCGAAACGAACAAAAAGTATGACAGTGGCATCATCGGCCGCGCCGTTACGTTCCTGCCAACATTGCCTGTCCGCAACGCTGACGGATCGTATTATGAGGTAGGAGGTAGTTTTGACCTCTTCAACCCGGTTGCCATGCTGGAGAACGTTATCAACAACGGCGTACAGCGGTATTTGCAGGGTGGTATGAACCTGCGCTACGAGGTGCTGGACGGATTGACACTGGGGGTTAGCGGACAGTTACAGCGGGATAACACCGTCAATAACTTCTACACCAATCCAAACATCAAAGCATATGCTGCTAACAATGGTCGTGCAAGTCGGAGTTTTGAGGAGAAGAATACGAAATTGCTGGAGTTGACAGCTAACTATACCAAAGGATTTGGTACTCAGAACAGCAACTACTCGTTATTGGGTGGATATTCGTACCAGAGCTTTGATAACGATGGTTTCAGTGCCGCCAACAACGGTTTTGCTACGCCAGATATCAATTATAGTAACCTGGGTTTAGGCTCAGGTACGCTGGTTAGCCCTGCTAACAACTATGCTACGTCCTACCGCAATAACGCGAAGTTGATCTCCTTCTTTGGTCGTGCTACGTTGAACCTGAATGACAAGTATAACGTGACGGCTACAGTTCGTCGGGATGGTAGCTCTAAATTCGGAGCTAATAACAAATGGGGTGTATTTCCATCGGTGGGTGCAGGCTGGACTATTACCAACGAGTCCTTCTTCCCAAAGAGCAACACACTTAACTTCCTGAAACTACGTGTTGGTTATGGCCAAACGGGTAACTCAGAAGGTATCTCGGCCTACAACTCCATTCAGTTATATGGTCAGAAGGGGACCTATTATGATGGTACACTGGGCGACTTCCTGCCAGGCTATGGTATCACCCAGAACGCAAATCCAAACCTGAAATGGGAAGTACTGACAACATCGAACGTTGGTTTGGATTTCCAACTCATCGGTGGTCGTTTCTCGGGTACAGTAGAGTACTATAACAAGTTAACCAAAGACATGTTGTACCCCTATTCGGTACCTGCCGATGGTATTACGTACTTTACCAACACAATTCTGGCGAACGTAGGCTCGATGCGTAACAGCGGGTTTGAACTATCCTTTGGTGGTGACGTAATCCAGAAAGGTAGTTTCTCTTGGAATTCACGGGTTGTAGGTGCCTATAACAAAAACACGATTGTTACACTGTCAAATGATCAGTTTAGCAACGGACAGGTGCGTTTCAATGCCTTTAATGGACGTGGTCTGTCAGACGTATTTGCGTCTTACCTGGTACCTGGTCAGCCATTGGGCGAATTTAACAACGTGCCTACGTTTGCGGGTAGCTACTCATCAGATGGTCAGCCATTGTTGAAACCGGGATCTGGTGACACGCCAGTAACAGATTATAAAAGTTCAGATGCGGCTGCGGGTGTTGCTTCAGGAAACTATGTCAAACAGGGTAACCCACAGCCGTTCCTGAATGCTTCGTTTATCAATACATTCCGTTACAAAGGATTCGATGTCTATTTCCAGTTACGCGGAACGTTTGGTAACACCATTTTGAATGCCATACGGTCGAACCTGTTAATTCCAGGTTCAATTCTGGAAACCAATATGCTGAAAGGTGTAACGGACTATCCTAAAAACTATGGTGTGAACGTATTGACGTCAAACTGGCTGGAAAGCGGTTCATTTGTGCGGTTCGATAACTGGCAGGTTGGCTATAACATTCCACTACCAGCCAGTAAGTACATCACGAACGCCCGGATTTATGCGGGTGGTAATAATCTGTTTATCATTACCAAATACAAAGGCATTGATCCTGAATTACAGGTAAAGGCTGACCTGCAAACGAACGGCAGTCAGATTCAACAGGCGCCTAATGCCGTTGGTTTAGATGGGGGTGGCTACGGAAACGTTGTTTACCCTAAAACACGCACGTTCCAGCTAGGTCTTAATCTGACCTTCTAAACTGGTTTTGATTCACAAACCGAATATAGTACAAAAAAATATTCGGTTTGTGAAAACTTTTTTAGTTAACACAGCGTACATGATTCATTGAAAAGTAAACGCTGTAACGGGTTAATTATCAAAAACTTCTATGAAACAAATAAATATAAAATTGCTTCTGGGCTGCTCGGTACTGGTGCTGGCAAGCCAGGCTTGTACCGATCTGACCGAAACCACCTATGACGTTATCCCAACCAGCGGTACCTTTGGTAGTACAGCCGGGCAGCAGGCTGCTTTGATTGGGCCACTCTATAATGGTCTGGGTGACTATTACGGAAACATGTCCAACCTGAACACGACCACAGACGAGCAGATTGTTCCAACTCGGGGTGGTGACTGGAAAGACAGTGATAACTGGAAACGGTTATACCAACATACCTGGGACCCTGTTACAGATAATGGCCAGTTCAATGGGCCCTGGACCTGGTGCTACAATAACATTACCAGTATCAATCAGCAGTTAGGTACCATTACGGATGCTAATACAAAGGCTGAGTTAAGGGCGTTGCGGGCGTTCTTCCATTACCAGGCAATGGATTTGTTTGGTAATGTGATCATTTCAGATGCCGTTACTGCTGCTACACCGAAGCAAAACACACGGGCAGAAGTATTCGCTTTTGTTGAGAAAGAACTATTGGCAGTCTACCCGAATCTGAGTGCTGAACCTCGTGGTGCCTATTATGGCCGCATGAATAAATATGTGGCCGATATGATTCTGGCCAAATTGTACCTGAATGCGCAGGTGTACACAGGTACTCCTCGTTGGGCTGATTGCATTACCCGTTGCACAAATCTGATATCATCGGGTAAATTCCAGATTTCCGGGGATTATCTCAGCAACTTCAGTACGCAGAATCAGAACTCTCAGGAAACGATTCTGGCAACCCCATTCGATAAATCAAAACGGGGTGGGATGAACGTACAAATGAAAACACTTCACTACCTGAACCAATTGACCTATAACCTGGGCACAGCGCCCTGGAATGGTTGGGCAACGGTAACGGAGTTCTACAATTCATTTGATGATAAAGATCTTCGGAAAAAGCAGTGGCTCGTTGGCCAACAGTACAAAGCTGATGGTACACCCCTGATGGATGACGCTTTGCCGATGGTATTCAGACCCGAAGTTGAACAATTCGTTTTTGATGCGGGTGCCAATGGCCGGTTAGCAGGCGCTCGCAGTCAGAAATACGAGATTCAGAAAAATAATACGTTCACCGATCAGGATAATGATTTTGTTATTTATCGTTTAGCCGACGTATATCTGATGCGGGCTGAAGCCAATATCCGCTTAGGTAATACGGGTGCTGCACTGCCCGACCTGAACATTATTCGTAAACGGGCTGGTATGCCAGATTATACCACCATTACGCTGGACGAACTATTGGCTGAACGTGGCCGTGAGTTGGCCTGGGAGCAACACCGTCGTCAGGATTTGATCCGTTTTGGTCAATTCACAAAAGCATGGCGCCTGAAGCCTGCTTCACAGGATTTCCGCACACTGTTCCCAATTCCAAAGGATCAGTTGTCGCTAAACCCGAATCTAAAACAAAATCCAGGTTATTAATCTGTACTTTATAAGGTGAAAAGAGCAAGCTCATCTGGGCTTGCTCTTTTGTTTTAGTAGCTGATTAAAAGCCAATTAATTGGTTAGAAATACCTAACCAACCTTCATAATTCGTTATCTTTGTAGTCCTTTAAAAACTAAAATCGTCTTTATATTTTCCTGCCTTTCTCTTTACGAATACGATTTGTTTTTCATGTACTTGTACTAATGCGTATCCTCTTACTCATTCTGGCTATCGGCTTATTTGTCGGTTGTCAGTCAAAACAGCAGACACCATCCGACCCGCTGTTTCAAAAATTGTCGCCCGACGAAACGCACGTCAACTTTATCAATACCGTTACCGACGATAAAGATTTCAATGTCTTCAATTACCGGAATTTTTATAACGGCGGGGGCGTTGCCATCGGCGATGTAAATAACGATGGCTTGTCAGATGTGCTGATGATCGCGAACATGGGCGATAACAAACTCTTTCTGAATCGAACAAAGCCTGGGGAGAAAATTCAGTTTGAGGATGTTACAACGAAAGCAGGTGTAGGCGGCAAACGAGCCTGGAGCACAGGGGCTACCTTTGCCGATGTAAACGGTGATGGACGCCTGGACCTCTACGTTTGCAATGCCGGTAATCGTGACGGAGATGATCGCGCCAATGAACTCTTCATTAATAACGGCAACGATGCCAACGGCATCCCAACTTTCACCGAACGGGCCGTTGAATATGGTTTAGCCGATCGAGGGTATTCGACGCACGCTGCCTTTTTCGATTACGACCGCGATGGCGATCTGGATATGTACCTGCTCAACAACAGCTTCATGCCCGTTGGAAAGTTAGCCTATGCAAACTTACGGGCGCAACGCGATTCGTTGGGTGGGCATAAGTTATTTCGGAATATGGCGGTGGAGCGGGCCGCAGGGCAGACAAAGACGTCAACCATTTTTACTGACGTATCGGAACAAGCGGGTATCTATGGTAGCTTGATTGGGTTTGGATTGGGTATCACCATTGGTGATGTGAACGACGATAACTGGCCGGATATTTATATCTCCAACGATTTCTACGAGCGGGATTATCTCTATATCAACAACCACGATGGCACCTTTCGGGAGTCTATAAAAGAGTCCATGCCGCACACAAGTCTGTCGTCGATGGGAGCCGATGTCGCCGATGTAAACAACGACGGCAAGCTCGATATTTTTATTACCGATATGCTGCCTGGTAATGACCGGCGATTAAAGCGTAATTCCAGTTACGAAGGACACGATCTGGAGCAGATTAAGGTTGGCCGTGATTTTCACTACCAGTACATGCAGAATATGCTGCATCTGAATCAGGGGAATCAGCCGGGCAACAATGGCCTGCCGACGTTTAGTGATATCGCTCGTTTTTCGGGCGTTCAGGCGACAGACTGGAGTTGGGGCGCCCTGATTTTCGACATGGATAACGACGGGCAAAAAGATATATTCGTTGCGAACGGGATTGCCAAAGATGTAACCGATCAGGACTTCGTCAACTTCATGGCCGATGGCGAAAATATGGCCCAGATTGCCCGACAGCGAGCTTTTAATTTCAAGGAATTTTTAGATAAAGCCCCTCTGAGGGTATTCCGAACTACGCGTTTCATAACGATGGTAGCCTGCATTTTACCAACAAAGCTGCTGACTGGGGACTTGCTGAGCCTGACTTCTCGAATGGAGCCGCTTATGGGGATTTAGATAATGATGGCGACCTGGACTTAGTCGTCAATAATATGAATTCGCCGGTTGCCATCTATCAGAACCAATCGAGTGAAAAGCACAAGACGAACTACCTGAAAGTAAAGCTGGAAGGGCTCGGTCTGAATCGGAATGCGATTGGTGCACGGGTATTTGTCCATCAACCCGGCCAGATGCAATTATTACAACAAATGCCAAATCGGGGATTTGAGTCGTCTGTCGATCTTAATATGGTATTTGGCCTTGGTGATTCGCCCAGAATTGACTCCCTTATCGTTATTTGGCCCGACGATAAGATGCAAACGCTACGTCAGCCTAAGGCAAACCAGATGCTAACGCTACGCTGGGCAGATGCCAACCAAATATGGAAGCCATACGTTAGCAAACAGGTGCCAATTTTCCAGGATAACACAGCGGCATCGGGCCTCAATTATCTGCATAAAGAAAGCCCCTTTGTCGATTATAACCGGGATGCTTTGCTGAAACAGCAACTCTCAACCCAGGGCCCTGCCTTGGCAACGGGTGATGTAAATGGTGACGGGTTAGATGATGTGTACTTTGGTAGTGCTAGCGGGCAGTCGAGCCATCTGTTTATTCAGCAAGCTGGTGGAGGCCGTTTTGCCGATAAAACGCCTGTGAGTATGAAGCAGGACACAACACTTGAAGCAGTCGACGCTGTGTTCTTCGATGCTGATGGGGATAAAGATCTGGATTTGTACGTTCTTTCGGGCAGTAATGAGTTTAGTGCCGAAGCGGAGGAGTTGTTGGATCGACTTTATCTGAATGATGGTAAGGGCGGATTCATACGTTCCGAAACGGGCTTGCCTAACCTGAAAGCCAGTGGTTCCTGCGTAGCGGCTGCTGATTTTGATCAGGATGGTGATATTGATTTGTTTGTTGGCTCCCGGATGATTCCAGGCCAGTATGGGCGTAATCCCGCCAGCTATTTGCTCACGAATGATGGCACTGGTAATTTCAAAAATTACACCAAACGCTTCCTGGCCGATGTCGATCAATTAGGTATGGTAACAGCCGCAACCTGGGCTGATCTTGACGGGGATAAATACCCTGAATTGATTGTAGCTGGTGATTGGGAACCGATTCGGGTATTTGAAAACAAACGGGGAAAACTGACTCAAAATCCCGATTTTGCGATCAAGGATGCGCTTGGGATCCGTTGAAAACGAACGGCTGGTGGAATTGCATAACAGCGGGCGATGCTGATGGCGACGGTGACCTGGATCTGATAGTCGGGAACCTGGGTCTCAACTCGCGCATTCGGGCCACGCAGACCACTCCCGCTGAAATCTACGTGGGTGATTTTGATCATAACGGAACAGTTGAACAGATTATAAATTGCGCTGACGAAACGGGTGAATTATATCCGATGGTACTGAAAAATGATCTGCAGAAAGAAATGCCTACGATCAAGAAAAAATTCGTGAAGTTTGGCGATTACGCAGGCAAAAAAATCAATGAAATCCTGGATGAAGATCAGTTAAAGCAAGCGGTTGTTAAGCAGTCATTTATGGGAGAAACGGTTTTACTGCGCAATGACGGTGGAAAAGGCAACCTAAAGTTAGTTGTTCAGTCGTTACCGATGGCAGCCCAGCTGTCGCCCGTTTGCGGGCCATATTTACCGATTATGATCATGATGGTCGTATGGATATTGTTCTGGGGGAAACTTCCTCGATGTACTACCCGAATTAGGTCGTTATGATGCCAGCTATGGAGTCGTACTCCGTAATAGAGGCAAAGCCAATGATGGTACAATTGCTTACGAATCAATCAACCCGGCTGCGTCTGGCTTCTTTGTCCGTGGCCAGGTTCGGCGCATGGCGAAACTGGCACAAGGTCAGCTTGTTGTGGCAAAAAACAACGACCGGGCACAGGTCTTTTTAATGAGTAATGGAAAATGAACAATGAGTCTTGGTACTCAGACCATTTTCCATTATTCATTACTCATTATTCATTCCCTTTATGAAACGTATTGCTTTTTTTCTGGCTGCTGGCCTGTTGACACTGGCTGGCTGCAACTCCTTCAACACCGAGAAACAACTCTTTCAGACCCTCGATTCTACCCAGACCGGCATTGGTTTTGTTAACCATCTCGTGCCAACCGAAAAGGTTAACATTCTGGATTACCTCTATTTCTATAACGGGGGTGGCGTTTCGGCAGGGGATATTAACAACGACGGTCTGACCGATTTATACTTTGTCTCCAATCAGGGAAAGAATAAACTCTATCTCAATAAAGGCAATTTTAAATTCGAAGACATCACCGAGAAAGCGGGCGTCGGCGGATTTTCAGATTGGCAAACCGGTTCTACGATGGCCGACGTCAATGGTGATGGTTTTCTGGATATTTACGTTTGTGCCGTAGGGAATTTCCGGGGGCTGGAAGGGCCAATGAACTCTATATCAATAATGGTGATGCCACATTCACCGAAAAAGCCGCCGATTATGGCCTTGATTTTACAGGTTTCTCCACGCAGGCGGCTTTTTTTGACTACGATCATGATGGTGATCTGGATTGTTATTTGCTCAACCATGCCGTCCATACCTCCCGTAGTTATGACCGCGTAACGGCCCGCAATCTTCGCCACAATGAATCAGGCGACTACCTGTTTCAGAATATGAGCGTGGAGCAGGGCGCAGGGAGCAAGGAATCTGGAATAAAAGGAGCAACCACTCTTCGCTCCCCGCTCCCTACTCCAAGCTCCAAGCCCTCTGCTCCCCGCTTCGTTAACGTGAGTGAGAAGGCCGGTATTTTCGGAGCTGCCATGGGCTATGGTTTAGGTATTTCGGTGGCGGATTTGAATAACGATGGTTGGGAAGACCTCTACATCTCAAACGATTTTCATGAGGACGACTACTACTACATTAATAACCAGAAGGGTGGCTTCACCGAGAGCGTAAAGAAGGCCTTTCAGCATACCAGCCGTTTTTCGATGGGGAACGACGTGGCCGATGTCAATAACGATGGCTTTGCCGATGTCGTAACGCTCGATATGTATCCTGAGGACGAAACTGTAGAAAAATCGTCGCTGGGGGAAGATCCGTTGGATATCTACCTCTATAAGCTGGCCTATGGCTACATGAACCAGTACAGCCGGAACTGCCTCCAGCTCAATATGTCCGGCAGGAAGTTTATGGACATTGGAGCTATGGCGGGGGTAGCGGCTACCGATTGGAGCTGGTCGCCGTTACTGGCCGACTACGACAACGATGGTATAAAAGACCTGTTTATCTCGAATGGTATTGTTCACCGACCTAATAATCTCGATTATGTAAAATTTGCTGCCGATGATTCGCTTCGGTATGCGATGGAAACATCGAAGTCGCTCGATGACCGGGCCATTAAATTGATGCCCGAAGGGAAGGTGCATAACTATATGTATCGCGGCACGTCGTCACTGCGTTTCGATGACAAATCCGCTGCCTGGGGATTCACGGCACTCAATTATTCGAATGGGGCCGCTTATGCCGATCTGGATAACGATGGTGACCTCGATCTGATTACCAACAACATTGATGATCCCGCTGGTCTGTATCGGAACGACGCAAACACAATCTTTCCAGACAATAAACACCTAACGGTTAAACTGAAAGGCGATGCCCCCAATACGTTTGGGGTAGGAGGGAAGGTGATTGTGAAATACGGCGGAGATAGTATTCAGGTACAGCAATTGATGCCAACGCGGGGCTTCGAATCATCGGTTGCGCCGGAATTACTGTTCGGTCTGGGCAAGCGCGATGTGATTGATTCGCTGATTGTGATCTGGCCAAACCAGCGTATGGAAATTCGTACGAAGGTGAAAACCAATCAGTCGCTGACACTGAAACAAGCCGATGCCCACCTTGACGCCACAAATTATCGGTACACAACACCTGCTACCCGCCCACTCTTCGCCGAGGTTACCACGGCTGATTCAATTCCGTACAAGCATCAGGAGAATAAAGAATATTTCGATTATGTCCGTGAGCCACTCATGCCGTTCCAGGTTTCGACAGAAGGGCCGCATTTGGCCGTGGGCGACGTAAATGGCGATGGGCTGGAAGATATGTATGCTGGAGGGGCTAAGTGGAAAGCCGGAAGCTTACTGATCCAACAGGCTGATGGGAAGTTTAAACCGTCTATCCAGCCGGATTTTGTTAAAGATTCGACTTACGAGGATGTCGATGCCGCTTTCTTTGATGCCGATGGCGATAATGATCTGGACTTATACGTTGTATCAGGTGGGAATGAGTTCTATGACAAAATGCCGGAGCAGTTCGACCGTCTCTATCTGAATGATGGGCACGGTAATTTCAGCCGTTTGGCCAATGCATTGCCGCCTATGTATGACAACAAAAGCTGCGTTCGTCCTTACGATATTGATCAGGATGGTGACCTCGATTTATTCGTAGGTGGCCGGGTTGTAGGGTTCGGTTATGGAAAGTCGCCGAATTCGTATCTCTTGATCAATGATGGGAAAGGTCATTTCTCTGATCAGACCGAGAAGCGCACTGAAGGTCTGCGTAAAGTAGGGATGGTAACAGATGCGGTTTGGGCCGATTACGATGGCGACAAAGATGTTGACTTGATTGTGGCAGGCGACTGGATGCCGATTCGTATTTTCGCCAACAATAACGGCAAATTTGAGGAGATAAAATCCATTACGACCGATGAAACACCTTTGTCCGGTTTTTATCAACGCATAATAGCGGCTGATTTTGACCGTGATGGTGATATTGACCTGATGGCGGGTAATCTGGGAACCAATACCAAGTTTCGGAAAACGCTCGATTCGCAATTGCGCATGTGGGTCAAAGATGTCGATAAGAACCAGAGTTCTGAGCAGACAATAGCCTATAATCGAACCAGTTCAGGTGGAGACAACGAATGGTATCCACTGGCGTTTAAGGATGAATTGGGGAAACAGATACCGAGTATCATCAACAAGCGCTTCACCGACTATGTGTCGTTTGCCGGGAAACCCTTAAACGAAGTGTTGAAAGATGATGAGCTAAAAGGGGCCGATGAGTTCACCATTAACCAGTTTGCGTCGGTTTATCTGGAAAATCAGAACGGAAAATTCATTGTCCATGAGCTGCCCATGATGGCCCAGGTTTCGAAATTGTTTGCGCTCCAGGCTATTGATTTTGACCAGGATGGCGACCTCGATGTATTGGGAGGTGGTAATTTCTATGGGGTTAGCACCTATCAGGGACGCTATGATGCCAGCTATGGCTTAGTCTTGCGCAATGATGGAAAAGGCGCGTTCACGGATTTATCGCCGGTAGATAGTGGCTTCCTGCTGAATGGCGAAATTCGGGATATTCGGCCAATACGGACATCGCAGGGATTAGTAATCGTTGTGGCCCGAAATGGTGCTGGCTTACAGCTGTTTAAACCCTTGCTTTTAAAATGAATGAGACTGGTAAACATAATTTTGCCCTGTATTTTACCTTAATTTTGTAAGTAGTAACAAGCCCGGAAAGGCGCTGTTAGTCTAACTTGTCTTTAATCGTATGAAAACTTCATTTCGTCTTAGCTATCTTCTGGCGCTGGTTATAGTTAGCTTTGCCAGTTGCCGCAAGCCTGCTACCCCAGCAGAATACAATGCTAAAGCCGCTAACGTTGAGTACTATAACGCGGCACTGAATAAACTCACCGAAGTTGTTATTCATGACATCTTTTCGCCACCTGTAGCCAGCCGAATTTATTCCTATGCGAACCTGGCTGGGTACGAAGCCCTTATCCCTTCGATAGCCAGTATGAGTCGCTGGGGGCAAACTAAAGCGGTTTCAGACCGGCCCGCAGCCCGAAGCCGGCAAAGAGTATTGCTTCCCGCTGGCCAGTACACACGCTTTTCTGACCGTTGCCCGGGCGCTCACATTCTCGGTCAATTTTTACGACGAATTTGAAAAGCCCTTCTACGAACAGTATAAAAAAGACGGCGTTCCTGATGAAGTGTACGAACGATCGATGGCTTATGGAGAGGCCGTGGCTAAGCACGTACTGGATTATGCCGCTAAGGATAGCTATAAGCAAACTCGGGGCTTCAAACATACCGTAACCAACGAAGAAGGCTCTTGGGTACCAACGCCACCCGCCTATATGGATGCTGCAGAGCCACAGTGGAACAAATTACGTTGCTGGGCCATGGATACCTGTAATCAATTTATGCCTCCTCGCCCAGTTCCCTACAGCCTTGCCAAAGGGAGTCCTTATGAAAAACAACTTGATGAGGTGTATCAGATTGGCAAAAACCTTGATAAACAGAAACAGGATATTGCCTATTTCTGGGACGACAACGCTTTTGTGATGAACGTAGCAGGCCACGTTATGTATGCCAGTAAAAAAATGACGCCAGGTGGTCACTGGCTGGCCATTGCGGAGACAGTTGCCCGACAGAAAAAACTGAACATGATGCGTACGGTTGAAGCCTATGCGCTTACGTCCTTTGCCTTGAGTGATGGGTTTATTTCATGCTGGGATGAAAAATATCGGACTAAAACCGTGCGGCCCGAAACCGTTATCAACAAGTCAATAGATCCTAAATGGACGCCATTTTTGCAAACTCCTCCTTTCCCGGAGTACCCAAGCGGCCACAGCGTTATATCGACGGCTGCAGCTACCGTCTTAACTGAGCTTATGGGAGACAACATTGCCTTTACGGACTCTACGGAGTTTAAATATGGACATGGTGTCCGGTCATTTAAATCGTTCAGGAATGCTGCCGACGAAGCCTCCATTAGTCGTCTTTATGGCGGTATTCACTACCGGGCAGCTTTGGATAACGGGCAACTAGAGGGAGAGAAGGTAGGCAAATGGGTGGTTGAAAAAATTCGTACCCGGAAAGCCGCCGTGGCCAGTCGCTAATTGTTAAATGGTCATTAAAAAATCCCCACTCTGACAAAGTGGGGATTTTTTTTGGTAATTGGCAGCGATTAAGAAGACAACAAACCCTTTCAACTATGAATTTACGTATACTGATTATGCTTGCACTCGTTGTTGGTAGTGCAAACCTATGGGGACAATCTAAAACAGCTGATACAACGCAGACACGAACCAGTAAAAGTCAGCAAACCTACTATTCAATAAGTCGATCTTCGGAAGATTCAACGCGATCAATCTTCAATTTCAAGGCAGCCCCTATCTACGTGCGTGCAACCCCTTTTTCAATTTATACCGGCGCAGGGAGCCCTAAAGATCGCATTGCGCAAAGTATTGAACTAGGGAAGTCGTTTAATGTAATAGACCTGGGAGTTGCTTTTGGTCGAAATTCACTACGGCCTGATACCTCGCTCTTTCTCGAAGGAAGGGTAACTATGGATGTCGCTAACTATGGCATTTTTGCGAATGAAATGACCATTGGAGCGGGGCGCGTTTTTGATAAGCAAGGAAGCCTCATGCTCGAACTTACCTATAGTATTATGGCCCAGATTGCCCCGCGTGTAGGGATTGGCCTAACCACCGGATACTACGATTTCAGCAGCGAAACAACGGATAGTTCTAAAACATTTTATGGAATTTACCTGCGGTTTGGCCTCTTACGAACCGATTCCGGGGGCTTATTAGGCGGAAGCAACCGTGGGCGAGGAAGGCCGGTTCGGGTAGGAAGGCCACATAGACATGGACGTTAAAAACAATACTTAAAAGATATAACCATCAAGGGAAATAGAATTATTTTTAGGCTTTATTTCACCTATGATGTATTTATGAAAAAGAAGTACGTATTACCTGGATTCCTGCTGGCGTTTGGGCCATTCTTTTCCATGGCGCAGGCGCAGACTGATAACGCAGCCTGGCAGATTGTTGGTCAGAATATTAATCCCGCTACTTATTACGGTATCACGGTTGCTAATGGTATGATTGGCCTTGTTTCGTCCCCAGAGCCGATGAAGGTAAAGGACGTTGTATTGAACGGGGCCTTTGATACCTACGGTCGGGGGCGCGTTTCGAACATCCTGAAGGTGTTCAACTTCGCCAATATGAACCTGGATGTGGACGGTCAGCGGCTAGGTCCGAAAGACATTGCCAATTACCGTCAAACACTCGATATGCAGAAGGCAGCCCTGACCACTACCTTTGACTACAAGGATAAAGTGAGTGTTAAGCAGACCATGATGGCGTTACGGCACCTGCCGTTTTCTGAGCTGACAATGGTTGAAATTACTGCAAAGAAGGACTGCGAGATCATGCCAATGAGTGTTATCGAAACACCGGAGAATCTGAAAGAGGTTAAGAATTTTTATTCAGAAATAGACCGCTCGCACGTCACAATTCGCTTGTTGACATCGGTGGCTAAAAGCCCATCGGGACGGCATACGGTAGCAGCCTCCACCAGTTTTGTTTTTGAGGAGCCACACGGCCAGGAACCTGATGTGATCCATGAGGATTGGGATTATAACATGCACCTTGCCAAGTTTAAGAAGCGGTTAAAAGCTGGTGAAACCTATCGGTTCAGCGTGGTTGGTTCTGTGTCTTCAACCGCTCACACCGCCGACCCTCATAACGAAGCCGAGCGGTTAACCCTCTTTGCAGCCCTCGAACGTACCGAACGACTCCTGACTCGCCACACGGCAGAATGGGCCAAACTCTGGCAGAGTGATATTATTATTGACGGTGATGCCGACGCCCAGAAAGCGGTTCGGTCAGCACTCTATCACCTATACTCATTTGTTCGGGAGGGTACAGGCTATAGTCTGTCGCCAATGGGTTTATCTGGCTTAGGGTATAATGGCCACGTGTTCTGGGATACGGAACTCTGGATGTATCCCCCGATTCTGACCCTAAAACCCGAAATCGCCAGATCCATGCTCGAATACCGATTCGAACGGATGCAGATGGCCCGCCAAAATGCATTTAGTCATGGCTATAAAGGTGTCATGTTTCCGTGGGAGTCCGATTCTGATGGGCAGGAAGCTACGCCCGTGTGGGCCTTAACGGGACCCTTTCAGCAACATATCACGGGTTGCGTTGGCTGGTCGTTCTGGAAGTACTATCAGGTTACGAAAGACAAAGAGTGGCTTCGTACGCGTGGCTACCCCATGTTGAAAGAAGTCGCTGATTTCTGGTCTAGCCGTGTTGAGCGGGAAGGCCCTGGGAAATATCATATCAACAATGTGATTGGTGCCAATGAATGGCAGGAGAATATCGACGACAATGCGTTTACGAACGGTATGGCAAAAACGTCGCTCCAATGCGCCATACAAGCTGCTCAGGAATTAGGCCTGGTTGCCAACCCCGACTGGAAACTGGTAGCCGATAATATTTCCATATTGAAATTCCCGGATGGTGTCACGAAAGAAAATCGCACCTACGACGGTGTCATGATTAAGCAGGCCGATGTGAATTTACTGGCTTATCCGCTCACGATTGTTAAAGACGAGGCAAGTGTAAAAAAGGACCTGGCGTACTATGAACCACGCTATTCTCCTGAAGGGCCAGCCATGGGTTGGTCAGTATTAGCGACGTTGCACGCCCGTTTAGGCGAGCCGGACAAAGCCTATGACTGGTTTGTGAAGAGCTATAAACCTAACGAAGTACCCCCTTTAGCGTTTTATCAGAAACGGCTGGTGGAACAAATCCCTATTTTGCGACGGGCGCAGGAGGTATGTTACAGGCCGTCTTAAATGGATTTGGGGGGCTGGATATTACAGATAGTGGTATTGTCCAGCTGAAAACGAAGCTTCCGAAGAAGTGGAAGTCTTTGACAATTAAGGGAGTTGGTCCACAACTGAGGACCATTCAGGTACAATAAAAAACTGGTTTACAGCAGATAAGATAAAAGGAAACTTATCTTATCTGCTGTAAACCAGTTTGTATAGTTCACCATTGGGCAAGAGGCAGATGCGCAGACTGGAGTTCCAGTTCAACATCTTTAGACCCAATAGCCATTTTATTTAAAGCAATATAGATGGCTTTAACGGCATTTTCGATGCGTTCCCAGCCTTCTTCACTTCGTAGATCAATGCTTATCATAGTACGGTCGTTTTGAGCCATGATGGTCAGATAAGTCATTGCGCCAAGAACAACCGCCGAAATGGCTTGTGTGTCAGCGCCTTTCACAAACGACAATTGACTGACAAGCCGTGTCATTTCTTCATCCTGCGCCCGCGCTGTTGTTTCGGCAATTGAGTCGTTCTCAATAACACTTGCCTTTAGAACTTCGCGTGCAGCTTTAAACGTACGGAAATAACGATAGGTTTGAATAACCTGACGATACCAAATACGGGCAACGTCTGATTCATGTAATGGACGAATTTGGTCTAATACGGCGGGGGTAAAAACTGGGAATAGTTTTCCCATCTTCACATAGTATTCCAGCAAGCCTTCCATGCCACCGAAATATCTATAAATCAATACTTTACTGACATTAGCTTTTTCGGCGACCCGGTTTACACCTACACCCTCTAAACCGCGCTCTGCTATTACATCTTCTAGCGCTTCAACAATACGTTGAGTGGTTTTCGAGCGATTCCGCCTGATTTTCTCGTCTTTCTCCATAATAATAGCATCCATTACAATTCACATATATGTCACCTCCTTTGACTATAATCTACAATG
This sequence comes from Spirosoma telluris, assembly GCA_003259005.1. Classification (GTDB taxonomy): domain Bacteria; phylum Bacteroidota; class Bacteroidia; order Cytophagales; family Spirosomataceae; genus Spirosoma; species Spirosoma telluris. Next base: position 5,080,586 of record QLII01000001.1, on the reverse strand, counting down.
AAAGTCACTTTAGTAAACTATTATCTGTCAGTCAATTAAAATAAAACCAATTCCTATTATGGTTGGCTTATTGGTTTAAGAATATAATTAATGAAATATTTCGATTATGAAATTGATATGGGTAATAATCTCCTGGTAATCGCCAAAAAAGCTTTTTTAGCTGACTAAGACCTATTTTTCAGTTCCTGACTAATTTTTATCATCATGACGGACGTTAATTTTCAACTTAAATTTATTGAAAAAATACAAAAATAAATAATAATAAAAAGATAGGTTCCAAATTGTGCCTTATGGATTCTTTTGGTAGAAAAATAAATCCACACAATGCAGGACAAATGATGCGCTATGTGTATTTATAAGCCCACCAAATTAGTAGACCTTGTAGTGGCAATCTAGCCCATCGTAGCCAGGCCGGAAATTTACGGAAGCGGTCAGACGTAGCCATATAAACGTTAGCTGGGAATACAGTAATCAATAGCAATATAATCCCCCAGGCAGATAACGAACGGGTGGTGGGAAATAGTAGGCCAATCCCCAGAAATACTTCAGCTATACCGCTTAAGGTTACCATCAAATTATGTGCCGGAACGTAAGGCGGCATAATAGACAGATAGGCTTTAGGGTTAATAAAATGATTTAAGCCGGCTGCAATGTAGATTAGGGCCTGGAGGTAAAGGAATAAATTACTCATGCAAGGGCGATTAATAGGATTTGGATCGTTTAACGAATTGACTGAACTCCAATCACATAAACGCTAAATCAATGCAATTGGATTAACGCTCGATAGTAATCAGAGTCCAGTTGTTGGTCGTTGACGCAAACTTACCTAATCATGTGCCCTACAAAGCCAGCTCTGTTGTCTAAAATTAGACTACCACGACGGAAACCAACTCCGCAGGCCTCGCCCGCATAGAAAACACCTGCCTGGTAGGTGTACCCAGTCGAATCCTGTGGAAATTCGACGTATTGCTGGTAAATTTTCGGGTAATCGCCATAGTCTCCTTCGGCTGCCTGACGTTCGGTTCCATCGGCATTCAGAATACGAATGTTGGCCCCTTCCCGACCAAACAAAACTTTTTCAACACAGGGTTTGCCAGCAAGGGGCTTCGTGTCGGTTTCCAGAAGAAGTGGATGATTGGGGTAAAGCTCCCAAAGTATTTTTAAAATATATTTCGATTGAAATAATAGTGTATAAGCTGGATTCAAGACAACCGCCAACCGCTTCCTGACGATTTGAGTCAATAGCTCAACCAATTCGGGTTCATCTTCAGCAATAGATTCCCAGGGAATTAATTTAAACCAGAAATCTAGTCTCTCGAACTGCCCGTTTTTAGGATTTTGCCAGAAAATGCCTTCTTCTGCCGAGAACTCAACATTATCTATAAAGTCGAACTCAATATCGAAGCCAGCTTCGCGGGCGGCTTCGCCAAGCAGAGCCACATTGGCATCGTCTTCCGGGAAATCACGCATGGCCGATAGAAGCAGTGTAGGTTGCAGATCGGGGTTCATCGCCAGGAGTTCCTCGAACTGACCCGTGAGTGTTTCGAAGACTGCGTTAAACTGTACGCTTTCGTCGAGGCCATTAGCTTTGAGGTGAGCATATTGCACAACGGCCGTTTCGGGCAGGCAGGTTGCTGTATCAGCATTGAATTCGATAAGTTTGATAGGCTGTCCATCAACACCACCAGCCAGATCGAAACGACCGTACAGATGAATGTGGCGGTCATCTTCCCAGGATAGCTTGATAAGCTCAATGAGGTTCGTTGGGATGCCCATTTCAGCAAAGCGATTTTCATCGATAATGTGCTGGCCAGCCGCTACAAACATGTCGAAGAGTTCGTTAGCCGCTTCATAATAAGCGTCAGCGTCGGCAGGCTGAATCACTACCACCTCGTTTGTCAGATAGGGTAGTGTGTCCTGACCGAGCATCCAGTCCCAACCCAGATTTTTGAGTTGGGTATCGGGTGGTGTTGTAAGTTTTTGCAGAGAAATCATGGTTTCGAGATTTACGCAGTATGAATGACGATTCTTGCCAAAACAATTCGTAATTCGTACTGCAAGGGCAGGGTAGGTTACAGTGAGGAATTATACACTGTCGCCTTTGTTGTATTGTGCTGTAAATCTCGCTTATTCCTATGATCCGAATTACCTTATTTTCAATTAGTGTGTTACTGGCCCTGACAGTCGGTCCGGTTTCTGGACAGTCGGGCAAAAAGCAAGTTGCCGTTCCCGTTATTTTCGACACCGATATGGGACCTGACTACGACGATGTTGGAGCCATTACGATGCTTCATGCCTTCGCCGATGAGGGCAAGGCTACCATTCTGGCAACCATTGCGAGTACTAACTACCCCAAAGTAACGCAGGTGCTGAGTGTATTGAATACGTATTTTAAACGCCCGAACCTACCGATTGGGGTTCCCAAAGGCGAGGCTGTAAACGACAAAGACACACAACACTGGTCAGATACGATCGTGGCCAACTATCCGCACCGTATCCAGTCGAATAGCGAAGTGCCCGATGCGGTTGATCTTTATCGGCAAATTCTGGCTAAACAGCCTGACCATAGTGTGACGATCATAACCGTTGGTTTCGTTACCAACCTGGCTAACCTATTGGCCTCGAAGCCGGATCAATACTCGAAATTATCGGGCCGGGAGCTGGTTGCGCTGAAGGTTAAGGAGTTGGTTAGTATGGCCGGGAAGTTTCCGGGCGGTCGCGAATACAATGTGTTTAGGGATACACCATCATCAAAAATTATCTTTGCTAACTGGCCGACGCCTATTCTGATGAGTGGATTTGAAATCGGCCAGAAAATTCACTCTGGTTTACCCTTGACCCAGAATGCAGCCATCAAACATAGCCCGGTGAAAGATGTGTTCCGAATTTCGTTGCCTAAAGCAGCTGAGGATAAAAATGGGCGCATGAGCTGGGATCAAACCGCTGTATTGGTTGGGGTTATGGGCTATGCACCGTATTATACCGTCAAGTCCGGGCGATTAACGATGAATGCCGACGGCTCAAATGGATGGGACGATACAGGTAAAGGGCATCAGCATTTAGTAGAAGCAAGGCCCGTTGAGGAGGTCGAAGCGTTGATAAATAAGCTAATGCAGCATCAGCCCAGGAAATGAATTATTCTCGTTAGATTCTACAGATTCTATTGATTCTTTTGCCCGCCCAGGCTATAGAATCTAAGGGACCATAGAATACACAGAATCATTAAACTATGACAGACTTAGTAAAAGACGCGCTTCGCAAGGCGGCTATGTTTTGTGCGTATCAGGAGCGCACCCAGCAGGAAGTTCGGGAGCGGTTGAAGGAGTGGGGTATTTGGGGCGATGATGCCGAGGAAGTCATTGCCGAACTGATTCTGCAGAACTACCTGAACGAAGAGCGATTTGCGAAATCGTTTGCCGGGGGAAATTCCGGGTAAAAGGCTGGGGAAGGCGTAAAATAAAGCAGCACCTACAGCAACGTGGCATTTCGGGGTACAACCTCGACCAGGCTATGAAAGAAATCGCTCCCGACGATTATCAGGAAACGCTCAGAGAATTGCTGGACAAAAAGCGTCAGAGTATCCGCGATGACAACCCGCTGGTTATCAAACAAAAACTTGTTCGCTATGCGCTAAGTAAAGGATACGAGTCGGAGTTGATTTTTAGTGTATTGAATGGCGAATAAAGCGGCCGATTGGTGTACCAAGTCGCGTTGGGTATCTATTAACAATAGCGGCCTTCCGACCGCGTTACTGTATGAATTTACGAAAAGTTTCCATTATACTGATTAATTATAACTCTCACCAGTTTACACAGGACTGTGTCAATTCTATTGCAGAAAAGACAAATGATGTGGATTACGAGATAATAATTGTTGATAACAATTCGACAGTTGTGGATTATGAAGCTCTAAAACCAATTGCTGATCACCCCAGAGTTCGACTTATTCGCAGCCGGATAAACCTCGGCTTTTCGGGGGTAATATGCTGGGTGTGCAATTCGCCGATCCACAGGTGGACTATTACTATTTCCTGAATAATGACTGTATGTTACGCACGGACGTATGCAGCCAGTTAGCTTCTTTTATGGATGCTACACCCGATGCCGGTTTATGTGGGGCGCAAATGTTTGATGGTACTGGCATTCGGCAGATAACCTTTGGCTATTTACCTACACTTGGTAGCAAAATTCTAGGTCACGGCTTTGTGCGAATGCTTAACCCCGCCATTTACCCACCTACTCGGGAGATATATACCGAACCGGTGCGCGTACCGTTCGTGATGGGAAGTACCCTATTCCTGAGGGCGTCCGCCTTTAACCAGATCGGGGGGTTTGATGTGGCTCATTTTCTGTATATTGAAGAAGAGGATCTTGCCAAGCGCCTGTTAAGGGCAGGTTTCTTTGCCTACTTAGTGCCGCAGGCGGAGTACGTTCACTTTACGGGTCAGAGTACGATTCGTAACTATGATGTTGACAAAGAGTACTACATTTCGCTCTTTCATTATTTCCGTAAATACCACTCCTGGCCAGCGCGGGCTTTGTTCCGGGCATACTACTTCATCAAGAATGGCCGAAAGTTTCGCCGAGACCCAATTTACGGTCGACTAGCGTGGTTTATTGGACGTGGTAGTCCGATGCGCGAAAGCCTGCGATATCGGCAAATCATTCGCTCAGATAACAGAGCCTCTTGAAATTGGTTAACTACAAATAGGTTTCGTACTAGATTGGGCCGCTTTGGAAGTTACAGGCTAACTTTACACCTGAAAACACATCATTGTATGTTCAAGTATCTGAAAGAATCATTTGCCCGCAAAAAGGCACGCCGGGTCACGGCTAAATATCCGTACGAGGTAAACTCGTTTCAATTGGCTAAAGAAGGCACGGTTGAATTCGCCAATTGGAAAAACCCGTTGATTCCTCCTAAAACAATCACGCAGGCTGAGATCAATTTTTTTCGTCGGTTTGCTACACCAGGTAGTTTTAGTATCGACGTAGGGGCTAATATTGGCGATACCACCGTGCCGATGGCTATTGCGGTTGGTAAAGAAGGCTTAACGCTTGGGTTTGAACCAAACCCTATGACCTACGAAATCCTGGAAGCCAATGCTGGGTTGAATAAAGGGACCGCCCATATTGTGCCGTTACGCTATGCTATTACGGAAGAAGAAGGCGAATTTTTCTATTCCTCGTCAGAAGCGTCGTTCGGCAATGGGGGCGTATCGGCCAGTGCCAGCGAAGCCGACACACATGGTAAATTCAAGCTTCCTGAAAAGGTAAAAGGCATCAATCTAAGTAAATACCTCCATGAGAACTATAAGGATTATTTGCCCAAATTGTCACTCATAAAAGTAGATGTGGAAGGTCATGATAAAGATGTGTTGCGGTCGATTTCTGCACTCATTGATCAATATAAGCCAACCATAATTGCTGAGTGTTTCAGCGAAGCGACCCTGGATGAGCGTTTTGAACTGTACCAGATCGTAGCCGATCATGATTACACACTCTATTATTTCGGTGATTTTGACGAGAATACAGAAATCATCCAACTCAGTCCGCACGATATGAATCGTTGGAAAAACTTCAATTTTTACGCCATTCCGAATACAAAGAAGTAATCTGGCGTAAATTATGAGTGAATTTGTCCTCCCGACGAAGGAGGGATCTCATACTTTCCTGATACTTGAGATCCCTCCTTCGTCGGGAGGACAAAAATTAGCCACAGCCATACCTGGACCCTTCAGGCTCTCAATCCAAAGTACTCGTAGAAATAGTCGGTCGGCTTTAAGTTGAGCAACTTTTTTCGATCCTTAACCAACTCATCATAGGTCATAGCCTCAATTTGAGCGGGGGTAAACGCTAGAGCAGATTCTGGCTTTTTTCGGGTGACGATCCCCAGACCCTGGTCGCAGTCGAGCACAAATACGTTCAGGTCTGGGCGTTGACTGCGGAGGTGAATAATGGTTTTCCAAACGTCGCCATTCCATTCCCCCACTTCCCAGTCCTCAAAATGTCCAGCAGCTCCTACCGTTTGTGGGTTACAGTCGTGCATGATAATGACGCCATCATCGCCCATGTAATTGAGCGTATTTTCAACATCACGTAGGGCAAAATGATATTCATGCATGCCATCGACCAGCGCTAACTGAAGCTTTTTTTCGGCGAAAACCTGTTGGGCGTCCTGGGTAAAAAAATCGTCGCTGGTCTTCTCAAAGTACTGATTGTTCAGATTGTACGGATTCAGAATAGCTTTCCCGAATCGGCGGCCTGCATCAAAGATGAATTTCGGGTCGACAGCAACTTTAAAGGAACTCTTAATGCGAAAGAAAATATGACCGTTTTCCACCCCAATTTCGAGGTAATTCTTGAGGCCTTTCTGGCGCATAAGGGCCTGGATAACGTCTAGTCGATTCATTCGGAAAGAAGAAGTAGTAGTATAAAAGAGGAGATAAAGTCTAAAAATAGAAAAGTCCCGGCTTAGAACCGGACTTTTCTAATAAGCGGAGTATATATACTTAAAAATCGGCGTCGAACGTAATGCCTTTTGGTTCTTCGGCCACCACAGCGGGGCTGGATTTTCGGCATCCTGTGGAGCCAGGGCAGATGCTTTCATCGCTTTAAATTTAGACATCACTTCGCCACGCTGGTATTCACCTACACGCTTCTCGAAGAAGTTGGTTTTGCCCTGTAACGAAATCATATCCATGAAATCGAATGGGTTCGTTACGTTATAGATTTTCTGCAAGCCCAGCGTCACCAGCAGGTGATCGGCAACGAAGGCAATGTACTGCTTCATCAGTTCGGCGTTCATACCAATCAGCGATACCGGCAGCGCATCAGCCACAAACTCCTGCTCAATGTCGACTGCATTCCGGATGATATCGTAAATCTCCGACTCCGGTAGTTTATTGACAATGTGATCGGTATAAAGCATACAGGCAAAGTCGCGGTGTAGCCCTTCATCGCGGGAAATCAGCTCGTTCGAGAAGGTCAGACCCGGCATCATGCCCCGTTTTTTTAGCCAATAAATGGAACAGAACGACCCCGAGAAGAAAATGCCCTCAACAACCGCAAAGGCAATGAGTCGCTCGGCAAACGAACCGTTGTCGATCCAGCGCAGAGCCCACTCTGCTTTTTTCTGAACGCAGGGATGGTGTCAATGGCATTCAGTAAACGGTCTTTTTCAACCGGGTCTTTAATATAGGTGTCAATCAGGAGCGAATACGTTTCGGAGTGGATGTTCTCCATCATAACCTGGAAACCGTAGAAACACTTGGCTTCGGCATATTGTACTTCCGACAGGAAATTGACCGCAAGGTTCTCATTCACAATGCCATCCGATGCTGCGAAGAAGGCCAGTACGTGCGAAATGAAGTGCCGTTCGCCATCACTGAGGCTGTTCCAGTCTTTCATATCCTGCCCGAGGTCAATCTCTTCGGCTGTCCAGAACGATGCTTCGTGGGTTTTATAGTATTCCCAAATGTCCCAGTGCTTGATCGGGAACAGCACAAAGCGGCCTTTGTCTTCTTCTAAGATCGGTTCAATTACATCAGTCTGTACCATAGTATTGGATCTGCGGTTTATGCGTAAAAGTCAGTCAGTCTCATTGAACTGAGCGGCTACTTATACATTGAAATCGGATTAACAAAATTAAGCTTTCTGCCCGCTTCTGCAAGCCTGCTTAGCTAGATAACTGATATGAGATAAATCGCCGAGTTGTGTAAGGGGAAGGAAGTCAGCTGGTTAGGCCGTTGGCTAGTTGGGAAGTTCTTGGAATAGTATAGTTGTGTGGGAGTTCGCTCTAGATTGCGGGGGATTTCAACAATGACATTGATCCAAGGTTCGTTGAGAACGGCTTAGAGTAAAAAACAAACCCGCAAGAAATTCTTACGGGCTTAGGTTACAGGTTGAAAAATGCTCAGTCAGAAAGTTGGGTCTTCGTATTCGTTGCGATAGCCGACTTTTAAAACTTGGCCACCGAGATAATAATTGCCGTCTTTGCGAAGATTTGCCCTTTGGGGTATTGCATTTATATCGGTTTCATATAAATACTCCTGTGGTCCTTTCTCGAAATTTCGGTCAGTTCGTTCAACAATATCACGAGTAACAAGGAGATACGTTTTCTTTACATCAATGACTGTATAAGCGCGACGATCTGACCAGCAAATCAGTGTAGCTCCATCTCCAATTTTGGGTTCGTAGGGTTTGTTCTCGGCATAAACGAGATTGGTTAATGTGCCGTAGTTCATTTGTCAAAACGATTTAAACGATACTCAAGGAATTCCTTCTTTGGTTGATATGTGCTAGGAATATGAATTAGCTGATGTTCAAAATGACCAAAGAATCGCTGAAAAAAATCTTTCGAAAACTCTTCCTTTAATTGTTTCGAAATTAATACTTTATAATCTGTATCAATGCAAATTAATCCAGTTTCGTAAGCACGATCATATAGATATGATAGGCAGATGCCATTTTCAGGGTTTAATCTTTCTTCTTTATTGACAGCCCAAGGTACAATATGACCAGCTATTAACAACTCAGGTTGGTTTAGTCCTGAAATGGCACATCGGTTCGCATATGTTTTTAAAACCATTTTTCGAAAAACGTTCTGATTAACTCGGGTTTTGATAGACCTGGTTTTATATTCGCCTTTTAAATCAGAAACTTGAAAATCAACATCAGAATTTGTTTCTTCTATTGTTTTGTTCTGATAATCAGCGATTATACTTTCGCTCTCGTAAATCAAATCTTCCTGATTAGCTATAAACTCATTCCATATTGACTGTATTTGCATTGAACCTTCTTGTAAACCAATTGTGCCATGTTGCTTATTGTAGGGGTCAACAAAAGCAAAATTGTTTAATCGCATCGCAACGGAACTGTCACTTTTTCCAATTAAACTAGCAAATTTTCCTATCTCTTTATTACTGGGGTCAAGTTTGCCAGGTGGTAACTTTAGGTATAAATTGAAAACGGCAAGTAGCTGTTTCCGTGTCCAATGATCAGATACTATTTTATAAGTTGTGTCAGCATAGTATTCATTCAAATGAAATACAAATTTGCTTGGGTATTGGGATGCTAACTCTACGCTAACAACCTCAATTTTTCCAAAGTATATGAAATTAGTATGATGAATTGCTCTGAAAAATAAATGAATTTCTTCTCTATTTGATCGGGCATATACCATCCGATTTTCTGCAAAATGATCGTTTGGCCCTTCCCAATGTAAATATTCATCTACTAATTTGTCAGCATACTGCTCTAGAGAACCCTGTTTCTCTGCAGTAACAAATAAAATAATTTTTGAATCTCCTTTTGGCGTTACTACACCGCGAGCAAGGGCTTGGTAGGCTGCATAATTCCAAATCTCTGCTAAAAATTTACGGGAGTATTCTTGGCCTATTTTTATAGAATCGAAAGAAACATGCATTTAAAGTAGAAATAGAGGAGGATATAATCACAATCAAATATATTTATTATTTGTACTAAATGGTATCTAAAAGTTTGTTTTAATGCGAATATCTCTGCGTTTATTTCCATTGATTTTGTCAAGCCACCAATCCGTTCAGGTCTTAGGAACAACGAAGTAACGGCAACCCTCATGGCCGTGATAGAAACAGCCATGCACGAAAATAACGGTTTTGTACTTGGGAGCACTACATCGGGTTTGCCGGGGAGCTTTTTATCGTGGAGCTTGTAGCGAAAACCGTGGGCGTGGAGACATTTGCGGACGATTAGCTCCGGTTTGGTGTCTTTGCTCCGCACGCGAGACATATTGTAGCTCCGTTGTGCGGGTGTGTGTACGTCGGTCATGACGATTGGAAACGTTGAGTTAGTAAGCCTATAACAACGTTACCCCACCCATTGTCTTAAAGCCATCGTTTTACGCCACCGTGTTCTGAGCATGTTAGGATGGTAAAACGTGGCGGGGTGAAAAGCGGTAGTCTACCAAATCACCTCGACAATATCCCTATATCGCCAAAACTTCTCGTCTGCTGAGATAATTGGCATTTTTTCGGCCAAAGCCGTAGCCAGAATTAGTCTATCAAAAGGATCGCGATGGTCAGGGTAAAGGGGAATCAGATCATAGGATACGATATGCAGGTTATCGAGCTGAATAATACGGAATCCGTCCTGCCTTGTTTGAGCAATAAGCTCGTCTACTGATACCCGAAAATCAGGTAGTTTTCCGATTTTTAGCTTGATCGCTATCTCAATAAAGCTGATTTGAGATACGTAAATTCGATTTGCCGAATCGGTTAAAGCAAAGCCGCGCGTGCGAACTTCGAGATAGAAGTGTTATTTTCCTGAATCCAGATTAGTATTTGGGTATCAATAAGTACATTCATTCTGGATTATATATACTCATTAAGATCGTCGAGTGGCTCGTTAAAATCAGCCGGAACACTTACTTTGCCGGTTAGCGAGCCAAAGCGAATGCCCTGTTTATCGTGTATACCAGTTTTTTGAGGCTTTTCGTTTGTCTCGTTCTCTAAAAACGTCACAATCACCTCTGTTCCTTCTGGAATGGATGGTGTTTCATGTAATATGATTTGACCGTGGTCGTAAGTGCCTTTAACTGCGGTAAGCATTAGCTAAGCTGTTTTTAGTGAAGATAGCGAATAGGTTCCAGACAGCAGGTGGGGAAACAAATCCTGAAATATCATAGTTAGGGAATGCTAATTCCTTTTTTAGTCAGATACGCCCCAATGTTAAACGCATTGCCGTCCATTATCTCCACATCTTTATCCCAGTTCACCGTTTCGATTCGCTCGGGCGTTGCAATCATAACAACCTGTGCGTCGGTTAATACCCAAATAATTTTTTGAACACCGAAATCAAATAGCTTACGGGTCTTTTTGTATATATAACCCGTCTCTGTCATCTCAGCTACATCAGCTTCAATATCCACTTCGATAGCAATTTTGGGAGGCACGTCGGCGTATTTTTTGGAGATTCGATTGCCCGGCAGCACGGTTTGTTCAAAAATAGCAATGTCATTGGCTAAGTTCGTTCGATGGTCAAGGTGTAACCCAGCCTCATTAACCAATACATTGTACGTATCCTCATCAATAAATCGGCTAATGAATCCTGTTAAATAATACACAATAATGGCCCGAAGGCTACTCGACCCCATAATTTCCTCTAATGTTTTTTTCCTGATAAAACGTCCCGGTAACCTTTGCGATAAATAGGCTTACTGTCCATAATCTCATAAATTAGAGAATCCGGGATTTTGCCTTTTAAGCGGGCTGTCGTACGAACGGGAGAAGGCCACCGAGGAGTATCGTAAGCTGTAGCCATAAAAATTGCAGTAGAATACAGCCAAAGATAAGCAATTTGCCAGAACCCACTATTGCAAAAACCCACCGTCTTCCCGGAAACTACCCCCGCTCGTTTTACGTTGTTCTTTAGAATAAGCCAAGCCAACGTGACGACTGAAGAAAAGCCACAGTTAACCGATATTGACCTGACGGGATACGACCAGATTGAAGTCCTCGGTGCCCGTGAACATAACCTTAAAAATATTGATGTTACGATCCCCCGCAACAAGTTGGTTGTCGTAACTGGCATCAGCGGAAGTGGTAAATCATCGCTGGCGTTCGATACGATTTATGCCGAAGGACAACGGCGGTACATGGAAAGTTTTTCGGCCTATGCCCGCTCGTTTATAGGCGATATGGAACGGCCCGATGTGGATAAAATCAACGGGTTGAGTCCGGTGATTTCCATCGAGCAAAAGACTACGTCCAAAAACCCGCGTTCAACGGTTGGCACCACAACCGAGATTTACGACTTTCTGCGACTACTCTACGCCCGTGCGGGTGAAGCGTTCTCGTACATTACGGGCCGGAAAATGGAACGGCAGTCGCAGGATCAGATTATTGATACCATTCTGGAGCAATATGCTGGTCAAAAACTGACCTTACTGGCACCGATCATCAAAAGCCGAAAGGGGCATTACCGCGAATTGTTCGTGCAAATTGCCAAAACTGGCTATACCAAAGTTCGGGTGGATGGTGTCGTGCAGGACATTGCACCGAAGATGCAGTTGGATCGTTATAAAATCCATGATATTGAAATTGTCATTGACCGTCTCGTGCCGAAAGCGGATGATCGTTATCGACTGAGTCAATCAATCCAGACGGCGTTGAAACAGGGCAAAGGGGCTATGCAGATGCTGGATGGAGCAGGGCAGTTGGTCTATTTCTCGCAAAACCTGATGGACCCTGAATCGGGAATTAGTTATGATGAACCATCGCCTAACTCATTCTCGTTCAACTCGCCCTACGGAGCTTGCCCGGTTTGTAATGGACTGGGTGTTGTAGAAGAGATTACCGAAGAATCGGTCATTCCGGATAAGTCGCTGAGCATCAGTCGGGGAGCCATTGCGCCATTAGGTGAATATCGTGAATTGTGGATCTTTAAAGAGATCGAAGCAATTCTGAAAAAGTACAAACTTAACCTCACCACGCCCGTTGTCAAGTTTCCCGAAGATCTGCTTCATGCCTTAATGTACGGTACTGAAGAGGAGGCAACTGTACCTTCGAAAAAGTACGTTGGGGAAGATTATTATAGTTTCAAATTTGAGGGCATTGTCAACTTCCTGAAACGGCAACAGGAAAACAGTACCGATAAAATTCAGGAGTGGCTCAAGGATTTCATGGTGGTGAAGCCTTGCCCTGAGTGTGAAGGCGCACGCCTGAAAAAAGAATCGCTGTATTTCAAGATCGCCCAGAAAAACATTTCAGAGCTGGCGCGCATGGACATCTCCGAGTTAACAGAGTGGTTTACTGGGTTGGAAAGTCGTTTGACAGATCGGCAGAACGTCATTGCCAAGGAAATTTTGAAAGAGATTCGTAAGCGTATCGGTTTCCTGCTCGACATTGGTCTCGATTACCTCACGCTCGACCGTCCGTTACGGACCTTATCGGGTGGCGAAGCGCAGCGTATCCGACTGGCTACCCAAATCGGGACCCAGTTGGTAGGCGTGCTCTATATCATGGATGAGCCCAGTATTGGCCTGCATCAGCGCGACAACGTGAAACTCATCGACTCGCTGAAAAACCTGCGCGATTTGGGCAATACGGTTCTGGTTGTCGAGCACGATAAAGACATGATGCTCGAATCCGATTTCATTCTTGATATTGGCCCCGGCGCAGGTCGGCACGGTGGGCAGGTTGTTAATCAGGGAACACCTGAGGAGTTTCTGAAAAACCAGTATGCCGGATTGGCAGGAAGCAGCACCACGGCCGATTATCTAAGCGGTCGTCGGAGTATTGAGGTGCCAGCCGAACGACGAAAGGGAAATGGTAAATTTCTGATTATCAAGAATGCTACGGGCCATAATCTGAAGAACGTGACCTTGAAACTACCGCTGGGTCGGATGGTGACCATTACGGGCGTATCAGGTAGCGGCAAATCATCCCTGATTCACGAAACATTGTTTCCGGTGCTGAATCGCCATTTCTATAAATCGAAGCGCGAGCCGCTGCCGTTCAAAACGGTTGAGGGACTAGAGTATCTGGACAAAGTGATTGAAGTCGATCAGTCGCCCATTGGTCGTACACCCCGTTCGAACCCGGCTACCTATACGGGCATGTTTTCGGAAATCAGAACTCTGTTTGCCGAATTACCTGAAGCTAAAATTCGCGGTTACAAACCTGGACGGTTCTCGTTTAACGTGAAAGGCGGTCGATGCGAGGATTGTGAGGGCGCAGGCATGAAGAAAATAGAAATGGAGTTCCTGCCCGATGTTCACGTGATGTGCGAAACCTGCAAAGGCAAACGCTTCAATCGCGAGACATTGGAGGTGCGTTTCAAGGGTAAATCCATTGCCGATGTGCTCGATATGACTGTGGAGCAAGGATTAGACTTCTTTGCCAGTCAGCCAAAAATCCTGCGGAAAGTAACGACGCTGAACGATGTGGGGCTGGGCTATATCACCCTTGGTCAACATGCCACGACGCTGTCGGGTGGCGAAGCACAACGGGTAAAACTGGCGGAGGAGTTATCTAAAAAAGACACTGGCAAGACACTGTATATTCTCGACGAACCTACTACGGGTTTACACTTTCAGGACATCGCCCACCTGCTCGACGTGCTGAACAAGCTTGCCGATAAAGGGAATACGGTGCTGATTATCGAGCATAACCTGGACGTGATCAAAGTCTCTGACCACCTCATTGACCTCGGTCCCGAAGGTGGTAACAAAGGCGGTTACATCATTGCCGAAGGCACACCTGAAAAAGTGGCCGAAGTGAAAGGAAGTTATACGGGTAAATTTTTGAAGATGGAGTTGGCAGGGCAAAACACGTAAACGTGCTTATCATCGTTGGTTTTGAAACAACCTGAAAAAACAGTTTTATGCGTAACCCTTTCTTTTACGTTTTTCTCCTTGTGCTCGTCGTTCTGGACGGCTGGCTATTGGCACACCCCAATCTGATTGGTCAGGCAGGGGTGTTCTTTTTTGATTACACCGCAATCGAAACGGTTCCCAAAGCTATCGGGACGGTGTCGCTGGTTGTCGTTGTGGCTTTGCTGATAACCTGGTTGGTTAGCCGGTTGAGTAAACCTGTCGCGATAGGAATTATGATTGCCCTATTGGCAGCATCCGTATATTATCTGGTTCAAAGTTTTTCCCAGTATAATACGGGTATTTATAAACTTACAGGCGCCGGGTTTCGGGCCGGCGCAATTTTGCTGCCTGGCTTAGTGGTGTTAGTATTTGGCGAAGGCTTGCTTCGGCGGTTGCGATAAGGTCTCGAACAGCATCCTGCTGTTTGCCTGTTTCTAGTATCTTGCACTGTAATACAAACAGCAAGATGCTGTTTGAGCCATTTGCTAAATGAACGAGCGTGACTTTTATCGATCTCGTCTGCCGCACATTCAGCCATTAGGCGGCACATTCTTCATAACGACTCGATTACATGGGTCTGTACCACAAGTGGAAAAACAGCGGCTAGCTGAAGATTTTCTACTGCACCAACGCCAGATTTTAGCTAGACCTGACCACACTGCCGAAGAACTTGATCGGCTTAATAAAACGTTTTTTGTGGCCTATGAAACTATTCTCGACAAATCAGATTATGGACCCAAATGGTTGTCTATCAATGCGCTTTCTGATATTGTAGTAAATGCACTACACTACTTTGATACAAAACTGTATGATTTAATTGCATACTGCCTGATGTCGAATCACATACATATTGCCTTCACACTCAACGCAGATAAAAACGGGCAATCGGGTTCTTATTTACAACAGGTAATGCACAGCCTAAAAAGTTATACGGCCATTAAGTGTAACGAAATGCTTGACAGGTCAGGTAGTTTTTGGGAGCATGAAAGCTATGACCGACTAGTTCGCGACCGTAATGAACTTCACCGTATTGTAAATTATATTTTGCAGAATCCCGTGAAAGCAGGGCTTTGTCAACGGTGGCAGGATTGGAAATACACATACATAAAACCTGAATATAATGACTTTGACTAGGTGGCTGATCGCCTTTATTGTCTCAAACAGCATCTCTGCTGTTTGCATTGCCCAACAACCTATTCCTGCAACAAACAGCAAGATGCTGTTTGGGACTTATATCCTCCGCCCCGACCGCGTTTTCGATGGCGAAACCATGCACGAAGGCTGGGTTGTTCGAGTAAAAGATGACAAAATTGAAGCGGCTGGGCCTGCGTCTTCGGTTTCGGCAGCGGGTGCTGAAGTCGTTGATTTGAAAGGGACAACACTAACGCCCGGTCTGATTGAAGGCCATTCGCACCTACTACTGCATCCATACAACGAAACGCCATGGGATGATCAGGTGCTGAAAGAAGCTCGATCCCTACGCGTAGCTCGGGCCACGGTTCATGCCCAGAAAACGTTACTGGCGGGTTTTACAACCGTACGCGATCTGGGCACTGAGGGGGCCGATTATGACGATGTAGGCTTAAAGCAAGCGATCAATAAAGGCATTATTCCAGGACCGCGCATGGTTGTTGTCACGCGGGCGCTGATTGCTACAGGAAGCTATGCACCCAAAGGATTCAGTCCTGACATTGATGTACCGCAGGGAGCCGAAGAAGCCGACGGTCACGATGCTCTCATTCAGGCAGTTCGTCGGCAGATTGGCAAGGGGGCCGACGCTATAAAAATTTATGCCGATTACCGCTGGGGTTTGATGGCTGAGGCAAAACCAACCTATACCATCGACGAAATCAAACTCATTGTTGAAGTCGCCAAAAGCAGTGGCCGTGCTGTGGTCGCTCACGCGGGTACAGCCGAAGGAATGCGTCGGGCTATTTTGGGCGGTTGCGAAACGATAGAACATGGTGATACGGGAACGCCTGAGATCTTTGCGCTCATGAAGCAACACGGCACCGCGCTCTGTCCGACATTGGCCGCTGGTGATGCAGTGAGTCAGTATCGTGGCTGGAAAAAAGGACAGGAGCCTGAGCCCGAGCGGATCAAACAAAAACGGGTGACGTTTAAGCAAGCGTTAGACGCGGGTGTTACGATCTGTGCCGGAGGTGATGTGGGCGTTTTTAGTCACGGAGATAATGCACGTGAGCTGGTTATGATGGTTGATTATGGCATGAAACCTATTGACGTTCTCCGCTCCGCTACGTCCGTGAATGCCGACGTTTTTCACCTGGCTGATCGGGGGCGCGTTCGACCCGGTTTGCTGGCTGATCTGGTGGCTGTAGAGGGAGATCCCTCGAAAACAATCGCTGATTTATATCGGGTTCGGGCAGTACTAAAAGGTGGAGTTTTTTATAAACGATAAAGAGAAATCGTACACTGATAGGCCCAGTTACCGCTTAATACAAACGTAACATGGCTTTTTTACAACAATTTCATCTGTCGTTTGAATTTTTGGGCTAATTTCGCCGGGACAGTTTGGTTACGGCGTTTGGGCTTCTTGAGCAATGCACTTAATGCCACTTCATCCTGAAACTCAACAAGCCGCTAATTCGTTACTTCTGATTAACTCTACCCCGTTTTTGTATGGCAAACACCGCTGAATTAACTGTCGATGGTAAATCCTATTCGTTCCCAACACTAGAGGGAACTGAGCATGAAAAAGCCTTCGACATCTCAAATCTACGTGATCAGACCGGCTACGTTACGTTAGACCGGGGTTATAAAAACACTGGTGCTACGAAAAGTGCCATTACGTTTTTAGATGGTGAACAGGGTATTTTGCAATATCGGGGTTATTCCATTGAAGATCTGGCTGCAAAAGCCTCTTTCCTGGAGGTCGCTTATCTACTTATCTACGGTGAATTGCCAACCCAGGAACAGTTTTCGCAGTTTGAAACCGCTATTCGTCGCCATACGCTGGTTAACGAAGATATGCGGAAAATCTTCGATGGTTTTCCGGTCAAAGCACACCCTATGGGCGTTCTGTCGTCGTTAGTGAGTGCAATGAGTGCGTTTTATCCAGATTTAGAGGCTGGTACGGAAGAGGATAAAACGGACTTACACATTATCCGTCTGCTGGCTAAGCTGCCCACTATTGCTACCTGGTCGTATAAGCGGGCATTGGGTCATCCAATGAACTATCCCAAAAACAACCTCGACTATATCCCGAACTTCCTGAACATGATGTTCTCGTTGCCAGTCGAAGAGTATAAAGTTGACCCGGTAGTTGCCGAAGCCCTGAATGTCCTGCTTATTCTGCATGCCGATCACGAACAAAACTGCTCGACCTCAACGGTACGGCTGGTGGGTTCGTCGCAGGCGAATATTTATTCGTCTATTTCAGCGGGTATCAGTGCTTTGTGGGGACCTTTACATGGTGGTGCCAACCAGGAAGTCATTGAAATGCTCGAAGACATCAAAGCCGATGGGGGAGATGTCTCGAAATACGTAGAAATGGCTAAGAATGCGAAAACAACGGGCTTCCGTTTATTCGGGTTTGGTCACCGGGTTTACAAAAACTTTGATCCCGCGCCCGGATCATCAAAAAGGCTGCCGATGATGTGTTGAGTAAACTGGGTGTTAATGACCCCGTTCTCGAAATTGCCAAAGGTCTGGAAGAGGCAGCTCTGCATGACGATTATTTCGTATCGCGCAAACTGTACCCGAACGTCGATTTCTATTCAGGTATTATTTATCGCGCCCTGGGCATCCCAACCAATATGTTTACGGTCATGTTCGCCATTGGTCGTTTGCCCGGCTGGATTGCGCAATGGAAAGAAATGCGCGAAACAAAAGAGCCAATTGGCCGCCCACGCCAAATTTACACTGGCGAAACCCTGCGCGAGTTCGTGCCGATTGAAAAACGGTAATTTCTTATTGGTAAAACCGACCGTCCCGGTCGGGTGTGAGAATAGACAAATCACTGTCGATTTCCACACTCGACCGGGACGGTCGGTTTTACCAATAAGAAATTAATTAATCATCGATTTCACCTTCATCGTCGGCCGCGGTAGCTGCCAGAACGGGATCAAGTAAAACGTCATCATCTTCTGCGATTTTAGCCCGGATCTTGCCTTCAATTTCGGCCATCAGTTCTGGATTGTCGAGCAATAGTTCTTTCACCGCATCACGACCCTGTGCCAAACGGCTGGTGCCATAAGAAAACCAGGAGCCTGACTTCTTAACGATCTCCATTTCAACGGCCAGATCAAGTACTTCACCAACTTTTGAAATGCCCTGACCGTACATGATGTCGAACTCAACGACTTTGAACGGAGCTGCCAGTTTATTTTTGACAACTTTCACTTTCGTGCGGTTACCCACAATGTTATCGGCACCTTCTTTGATCTGCCCAATCCGGCGAATGTCAAGCCGAACCGACGCATAGAATTTCAGGGCGTTACCACCGGTTGTTGTTTCGGGGTTACCGAACATCACACCGATTTTTTCACGTAACTGGTTAATGAAAATGCAGCAGCAACCCGTTTTGTTAATGGTACCAGTAAGTTTCCGCAAGGCCTGCGACATCAGACGAGCCTGTAAACCCATTTTGCTTTCGCCCATTTCGCCTTCAATCTCCGCTTTTGGAACAAGGGCAGCAACCGAGTCAATGACAATAATGTCAATAGCTCCTGAACTGATCAGATGCTCAGCAATTTCAAGTGCCTGTTCACCATTGTCAGGCTGTGAAATAAGAAGATTTTTGGTGTCAATACCCAACTTTTCAGCGTAAACACGATCAAACGCGTGTTCAGCGTCGATAAAGGCCGCCAGACCGCCAGCTTTCTGAGCTTCGGCGATGCAGTGCATCGTTAAGGTAGTTTTACCTGACGATTCAGGCCCATAAATTTCAACGACACGGCCACGCGGCATACCGCCAATACCGAGGGCTAAATCCAACCCCAGCGAGCCAGTTGAAATAACTGGAACATCAATGACTTTCGTGTCGCTCAGGCGCATAACGGTGCCTTTGCCGAACGCTTTGTCAAGTTTCTCGATAGTGGTTTGAAGGGCTTTTAATTTACTGTCATTAGCAGATGCTGTGGCTTGCGCCGTATCTGATTTTGCCATGTTAAGATGGTTGTTTAAACAGATAAAATTACCCAAAAAACGCCGGATTACCAAACGGTTTTTTAAAATAGTTAGGGCATTTTAGCTGCGGGTTCAGGAAGAAAAACTAAAACTAAAAAAGCCCGCCAATTGCCTTATTTTCAGCGATATTGGTGGGCTTTTTAATAGTTGGCCCAACTACAGGGTTGAATCGGCAGTGGCAGGTTGCGGTGCTGAATTCGGCTGAGGTTGAGTCGATTGTGGTTGCCCTGGTTGATAGCCCGGATAAGCCGATGTATCACCATAAGGACGAGCCACTGGCCCAACGACTTCTACCGCCGTGATATAATACTTGGTTTCGCCATTCCAGGGGAATTTCAGGATCTTTTCTTCGTAATGCAGGGTCACCCGTTGCCCAGATTTTACGGCCTCTGTAATCTGCTTGGCTACGGCTTCATCTTTCACTGAAAAGTCGAAATATTGAGGGGTCAGCGAACCGGTTTCGCCCGAAAACCCGCCTACGTTCAGAACACCTTCGTAGGTTTTGAAGATAAAGCCACGCCGACTGAATTTAGAAACAGTGCCAGCCCGTTCGCCATCACTGTAACTCCAGCCGGTAAGTGCGTAGAGCACGCCAAAAACAACTAATAAAAACAATAGAAAATATAAGAGCCCTCGCATAGGTATGGCTGGTTTAGTGGTGAATTATGAGCACACAAATAGACAACATTTTCTGATAACTTCTGTTTCGGGACCCTATAGACCGTTAATTATTCATGAAGTCACGAACCAATCCGATTCCTTTTCTGAAGTTTTGCCCTGTATTTCGTTACTTTGCGGCTGGTAAGCTAATCGGCTAATGGCTTGGGAGTCAAATCTCATTAACCAGTACGCCAAGATGTGTTCGTTATTAACCCCTTCTTAATTCTCTGAAATGAGTACCATTCAAAGCATTCATGCCCGACAGATTCTGGATTCACGCGGTAACCCGACTGTTGAAGTGGACGTCCGCACCGAAAATGGTTTTCTGGGCCGTGCTGCCGTGCCATCGGGGGCATCGACAGGCACCCACGAAGCCGTTGAACTTCGCGATGATGACAAATCGGTTTATGTTGGTAAAGGCGTTCTGAAAGCCGTATCTAACGTCAACGAACTTATTTTTCCGGAATTGGTCGGTATCTCCGTTTTTGAACAGAGCATGATTGATAAAATTATGCTTGAACTGGACGGTACACCAAACAAAGGCCGTTTAGGCGCTAACGCTATTCTGGGTGTATCGCTGGCGGCATCTAAGGCAGCTGCACAGGAAGCTGGTTTGCCACTCTATCGTTACATCGGTGGCGTTAATGCCAACACCTTGCCGGTGCCGATGATGAACATCCTGAACGGTGGTTCGCACGCTGATAACTCCATTGACTTTCAGGAGTTCATGGTTATGCCAGCTAATGCACCGACTTTTTCGGAAGCGCTGCGGATGGGTACCGAAATTTTCCATACCCTCAAAGGCGTATTGAAGAAAATGGGTCTGGCAACGAACGTCGGTGATGAGGGTGGTTTTGCGCCGAATATCAAATCGAACGAAGAAGCGATTCAAACCATTATGCAGGCCATCGAAAAAGCGGGCTATCGTCCCGGCGAAGACGTCTGGATTGCTATGGATGCCGCTACCTCTGAATTCTATGATGCCGAAGCGGGTGTTTATCACTTCAAAAAATCGACTGGCGATAAGCTGACTTCGTCTGAAATGGCTGGCTTCTGGAAAGATTGGGCTTCTAAATACCCGATCCTGTCCATTGAAGATGGTATGGCCGAAGACGATTGGGCTGGCTGGAAACTACATACCGACGAGCTGAAAGGTACAAAGGTTCAACTGGTTGGCGATGACCTGTTCGTAACGAACGTAACCCGCCTACAGGAAGGTATCGACAAAGGCATTGCCAATGCCATTCTGGTAAAAGTAAATCAGATTGGTTCGTTGACCGAAACGATTGATACCGTAAATCTGGCGAAGCGCAATTCGTACAAGAACATTATGTCGCACCGCTCAGGCGAAACCGAAGATGCAACCATTGCTGATTTGGCAGTAGCGTTGAACACAGGCCAGATTAAAACGGGTTCAGCTTCGCGTTCAGACCGGATGGCGAAATACAACCAACTGCTTCGCATTGAAGAAGAACTAGGCGAAACCGCGTACTTCCCAGGACTCAAGTTTTAAATGTACAATGAATGATGAGTAATGTATAATAAACAAGGCTTTGCCTATTCGTTTCGTTATACATTATTCATTGTCCATTATCCATTCGTATGATAAACCGTCTCTTCCGCAAACTTGGCAGTTTCTATGTCGCTTCCGGCTTAGGGCTTTTGCTATGGATGACGTTTTTCGATGCGAACGACTTGCCAACGCAAATCCGAAATTGGTGGAGGCTTCATCAGTTGGAGGGGGAAGTCCAGTATTATCGCACAAGTATAAAAACGGTACAGACTGAGCAACGGGAAGTATTGGGTAGTGACCGACTTCGCGAGAAATTCGCCCGCGAAAAATACTGGATGAAAAAACAGGGTGAAGATGTATTCGTCATTGTCGATGAACACAATGAACCGCTAGAAAAATAATGAATAATGTACAATGGATAATGTGGATTCGATTCATCATTAATTATCCATTGTACATTATTCATTGTACATTATGATAAACGTCCTCTTCGTTTGTTACGGTAACATCTGCCGGTCGCCGGTAGCAGAGGGTGTGTTTAGGCAGTTAGTGGCCGAAGCAGGCCTCGACAAGCAGATTCAGGCTGACTCGGCCGGAACAGCATCCTTTCACATTGGTCAGCTTGCCGACAGGCGTACCCGCGAAAACGCGCTCGAACATGGGCTAACGCTTACGCACCGCGCCCGACGACTAACCGGCGATGACCTGGCCCAGTTCAATTATTTTGTGGCCATGGATGAAACCAACCTGGAAGCCATTGAAAAACTGAACTACCGTAGCACAGGCCTCTATTCCAATGATACCATATTCTTACTTCGTGAGTTTGATCCGGATGTAAGCGATCAGCCTAATGTGCCCGATCCCTACTACGAAGGCCCTGAGGTATTTGAAGAGGTTTATCAAATTGCCCTGCGCTGCTGTCGGCAGCTACTAACGTACTTAATTCAACAGCATAATATTCAAATTGTGAATGAGCGAATGAGTGATTGAGTGAATAAAAGCGTACATCTGCTATTCAGTCAATCACTCATTCGCTCATTCACTCATTCATAATTTGAACCTATGGATAAAAAAGTCATTCTCATCATTCTCGACGGTTGGGGCATTCCGCTCAAGCCCGAAGTATCGGCTATCGAATCGGCGCACACGCCCTTCATGAATTCGTTGTATCCAAAGTATCCCAATAGTAAGCTGGAAGCTTCGGGACTGGCGGTTGGCTTGCCCGCGGGCCAGATGGGCAACTCCGAAGTAGGCCATATGAACCTCGGCGCGGGCCGGGTTGTGTATCAGGATCTGGTAAAAGTCAATAAAGCTGTGGAAGAGCATACGCTTGATAAAGAGCCTGTTCTGGTCGATGCCCTGACGTATGCGAAAGCGAACGGTAAGAAAGTCCATTTTATCGGTCTGGTTTCTGATGGAGGTGTTCATGCACATATCGAACACGTGAAAGGCCTACTGTCCATCGCACAAACGTATGGCCTGACAGACGTATTTGTCCATGCCTTTACGGATGGTCGTGATACTGATCCTAAAGGGGGTATTGGCTACCTAACTGATTTGCAAGCCCATATGGCTGTCACAACGGGCCAGGTCGCCAGTGTTATCGGTCGCTATTATGCCATGGATCGCGACAACCGCTGGGAGCGCGTTAAAATAGCCTATGATGCGATGGTACGCGGTGAAGGCGAAAAAGTGGCCGCTGCCGATATTACCAGGTCGTTACAGGCGTCGTATGAGGCTGGGGTGACGGACGAGTTTATCAAGCCGCTTATCGTTTCGAATACCGATGGTTCACCTGTAGCGGTTATCGAAGACGGCGATGTAGTACTCTGCTTCAACTTCCGCACCGACCGGGGCCGTGAAATTACGCAGGCGCTGACGCAGAAGGATTTTCCGGAGCAGGGCATGAAAAAGCTTAATCTGGATTACATTACGATGACCAAATACGACGATGAATTCGTGGGCGTCAAGGTCATTTTCGAGAAAGATAACCTGCGAAATACGTTAGGTGAAGTCATTGCCGGAGCGGGCCGGAAGCAGATTCGGATTGCCGAGACCGAAAAATATCCACACGTAACCTTCTTTTTTTCGGGCGGACGCGAAGAGCCATTCCTGGGTGAAAAACGGCTTCTATGCCCTTCACCAAAAGAAATGGTGATTCGGGATGATCGGGGGTAGAGGTCACCATACCGGTGAAGACCTACGATCAAATTCCTGAAATGGCGGCTTATGACATCCGTAACGCGATCATCCCTGAATTGGAGAAAGAAGAAGTTGATTTCGTGTGTCTGAACTTCGCAAATACTGATATGGTGGGCCATACGGGTGTGTTTGAGGCTGTTGTAAAAGCTGCCGAAACTGCCGATGCCTGTGCCCAGGCCGTTACGGAAACCGCTCTGGCGCACGGCTACACAACCATTATTATTGCGGACCATGGTAACGCAGAATACATGACGAATGACGATGGTACGCCGAATACGGCTCACACAACGAATTTAGTGCCGTGTATTCTGGTCGATAAAGACTACCATCCGGCCTTAAATGATGGTAAACTTGCTGATATTGCTCCCACGATTCTGCAATTGATGGGCATACCACAACCACCCGAAATGGGGGGCGTGAGTTTGATTAAGGGATAGTCGTTTCTTGAAACATATAAAAAAGCCGTGCCTGGTAAAATCGGGCACGGCTTTTTTATATAGTCTGGGCTAATCTGGAGCAGTTTGGTGTAACTATTAGTTCAGACTTAAAAAGTGCATTTACAAAGCGATTATAGTAGTACAAGGCACTATTTGTTCTTTAGGAAAGGTAACAGATAACTCTCGCGGACCTTTACCTAGTATGCAGATTGACAATTCCTTACAACCCACCGATCTCTCGGCAAAACTTAACCGCTTCTGGGAACTCTCCGGCCAGAAAATTCACCTGATTGAAAAAGAGTATGATGTAACAAAAGGATCGCCTGTTTTTACCGTTGCCGGAAAATATTCGACCCGCGGTTGGACAGAATGGACGCAGGGGTTTCAGTTTGGAGCCGCTATTTTACAGTTCGATGCTACGGATGATACCGCCTTTCTGGAAATAGGTCGTCAGAAAACACTGGCTGTTATGGCTCCTCATATTAGCCACATTGGGGTTCATGATCACGGCTTCAACAACGTCAGTACTTACGGAAACCTGCTTCGCTTGATGCGGGAAGGTCGAATTCCAACGAATGAGTGGGAAGCTAACTTTTATGAACTGGCGCTGAAAATCTCTGGTGCCGTGCAGGCCAGCCGCTGGACGACAATTAAAACAGGTGGATTCATCAGTTCATTCAATGGTTCCCACTCGCTCTTTGTCGATACCATACGTTCATGCCGGGCACTGGTGCTGAGTCATTCATTAGGGCATGTGTTTCAGGGTGAGGGCGATGTGAAGATTAACTTGCTGGAACGAGCCTTACAGCACATGAAAGCCACCGCCGATTATTCGGTGTTTTATGGCTCTGGACGAGATTCCTACGACCTTTGGGGGCGTACTGCCCACGAAAGTGTTTTCAATGTTAAAGATGGAAATTTTCGTTGCCCTAATTCACAACAGGGCTATTCGGGCTTTACGACCTGGACGCGCGGATTAGCCTGGGCTATGTGTGGCTTTGCTGAAGAACTGGAATGGTTAGCGACTCGCAATGATGCTGAACTGGAGCCTTTCGGTGGCCGTGGTTCTATCGAAGACTTTATGCTAAAAGCGGCCACTGCCACCTGCGACTTTTATATCGAGCATACACCCACTGATGGCATTCCTTATTGGGACACAGGGGCACCCAACCTGCATCGACTAGGCGACTATCTGAATCGGCCCGCCGATCCCTACAATGATTTCGAACCGGTAGATAGCTCAGCAGCAGCCATCGGTGCACAAGGATTGCTACGTTTGGGGAAATACCTGACTGAAAAAGGCAATACCGACGCAGGAAAACGCTACGATCAGGCGGGCTTGACGGTACTCAATACACTCTTTGATGAACCCTATCTCAGCACGAACCCGGAGCATCAGGGCCTGATTTTGCATTCGATTTATCATCAGCCCAACGGGTGGGATTATGTGCCCGTCGGCAGTAAAGTTGCCAACGGCGAATCGAGTATGTGGGGCGATTACCACGCTCGTGAAGTGGCACTCTATCTGCAACGGATCATTCGCAACGAGCCGTATTATACTTTTTTCAACCAGATTGCTGGATAAGATCTACCTAGATGAGTGAAAAGTACAAACCCCAGTTTCCCCGTATGGCCCAGCTGAAAACGGCTGCTGACCTGGGAAATTATCTGACAAAAAACGACATCGGGCTTCCATTTGACGAAACACTTTTGCCTTCTTCCGAAAGCCCGTTCAATCGACCCATTCCACTCAAATCTGGTCAAACAATTGGCAATAGCCTTTGCATTTTGCCCATGGAGGGCTGGGATGGTACCCTCGATGGCCGACCAACCGATTTTACCCGTAACCGCTGGAAGAAGTTTGCCATCAGTGGAGCCAAATTGCTGTTTGGTTGCGAGGCTGTAGCAGTTTGTCATTCCGGAAAAGCCAATCCGAATCAGTTGGTCATGAACGCCAACACGTTCCCTGACTTTGTCGAACTACGGCAATTGGTTCTCGATGCGCATACCGAAGTGTTTGGGAAAACTGACGATTTAGTGATTGGTCTTCAGTTAACGCATTCAGGACGTTTTTGTAAGCCCAAGAGCCACAAGGCTTTTGAATCGAAAATCCTTTACAGCCATCCGTTTCTGAATAGCAAATTCGGTATGCCTGCCGACTACCCGTTGCTTACGGATACCGACATTGACCAGATTATCGAGAAATACGTAGAAGCGGCTGTGCTGGCTCAAAAAGCGGGTTTTGATTTTGTGGATGTTAAACATTGCCACGGCTATCTGGGGCATGAATTCCTAAGCGCTGTGAGCCGGGATGGGCGTTATGGAGGGTCCTTTGAAAATCGGACGCGCTATCTACGAAATATCGTTGCGGGTATCCGTGAGGCCGCGCCAGGATTAGGCATCGGTATTCGCCTAAGTGCGTTCGATATGTTACCCTTTAAAAAAGGTCCGACTGGTGCGGGTATTCCCGAAGCCGCTGATCAATACCCATTTGCATTTGGTGGAAAACCCAGCGGAACAGAGCTTGATCTGACGGAAACAAAGGAGTTACTGGCGCTGGTCGAATCGCTTGGCATTCAGTTGGTCTGCATTACGGGTGGAAGCCCCTATTACAACCCGCACCTGATGCGACCCGCTCTGTTCCCCCCTCAGATGGTTACCTGCCCCCGAAGACCCACTGCTAGGGGTGAAACGGCAAATCGATGTGACACATGAGCTGAAACAGGCATTCCCAGAGTTGGTCATTATTGGGTCGGGCTATTCCTATTTGCAGGAGTGGCTTCCCAATGTAGCGCAGTATGTATTGCGCAAGGGCATGGCCGATAGTGTGGGCTTTGGGCGTATGGTACTGTCGTATCCAACTATGCCCGCCGATATGCTTGAAGGCCGGGCACTCGTCCGAAACCATATCTGTCGCACGTTTTCGGACTGTACAACAGCACCACGGAATGGCCTGATTTCGGGTTGCTATCCGCTGGACCCGCTCTATAAGAAAAGCCCTGAGGCTGAAGATCTTAAAGCAATTAAGGAAAGCCTATAACATAGAGTCGGGCTGGTTGGCCGGTGCCAAAAAGATGAAACAAGTAGCATTCATAACAGGCGGAAGCCGTGGAATCGGATACGGCATTGCCGAACACTTGGCCAGCGCTGGATTCGACCTCGCCATTAATGGTGTTCGACCCGAAGAAGCCGTTCATGAGGCATTGGAGGGATTGAGAAATCGGGGAAGCGATGTAATTTACTGTCCCGGAGATATTGCATCGGGGCAGGATCGAACAGCCATGATGCAACGTATTGTAGCCCATTTTGGCCGATTAAACGTATTAGTAAACAACGCAGGTGTAGCACCAAAAGAACGACGGGATATTCTGGAGGCTACCGAAGAAAGTTTTGAGTATGTGCTGTCAACCAATTTACAGGGCGCGTATTTTCTGACGCAGGCAGCCGCCAACTGGATGATCGCTCAACAGAAAGAGCAGACGGATTTTTGGGGTTGTATCATTAACGTATCCTCGATTTCGGCCACCGTCGCATCGGTTAATCGGGGTGAGTATTGCGTAGCGAAAGCCGGATTAAGTATGGCGACTCAATTGTTTGCCGTTCGGCTCGGCGAGTACAATATTCCGGTTTATGAAGTTCGACCGGGCGTGATTAAGACAGATATGACGGCGGGTGTAACGGCTAAATACGACGCGCTGATTGACAGTGGACTATGTGTTCAAAAACGTTGGGGTTTCCCTGATGATGTAGGTAAAGCTGTTGCTGCGCTTGCTAAAGGAGATTTTCCGTATTCGACAGGCCAGGTTATTCTGGTCGATGGCGGGCTGACAATACCGAGGCTTTAATTAGTTTGATGTTTGTAGTTTGAGGTTCACAGCTACTGTGATCCAATTTAGATTCTATAGTTTCTTTAGATTCTATTGGTGATGATAATCAATGCATTATCTATCAAGAGAGTCTTTTAGTATCCAAAGAAACTATTTTGCCAAAGCACTAGTAAGAACCTCAAACTACGAACGTCAAACCTCAAACTTTTTCTAAACCAATTCAAACTCATGGATCCTAAACAAGTTTCCCGGCGTGATGTCCTCAAAGCAGGCGCAGTCGGTTCGTTAGCAGCTATTGGCCTGCCTACTTATATCCCGGCGCATGCGTTTGGGGCTAACGACCGCGTTCGAGTGGCCGTTATAGGTGTAAATGGTCGCGGTAAAGATCATATTCAGGGCTTTTCAAAGCTGAAAGATGTCGAAGTGGTCACGCTTTGCGATGTAGACAGCAATGTCCTACAGGAACGAGCTGGGGAATTTGAAAAGAAATACAACCGGAAAGTCCAGATGATAGACGACCTTCGGAAAGTCTACGACGATAAAAACATTGATGCTGTCAGCATTGCCACACCAAACCACTGGCATGCGCTGGCGGCTATCTGGGCGTGCCAGGCAGGCAAAGATGTGTATGTAGAAAAACCCGGTGCTCACAACCTGCATGAAGGTCGCAAACTGGTCGAAGCAGCGCATCAGTACAAGCGTATAGTGCAGCATGGCGTTCAATTGCGGAGTTCAGTCGCCATTCAGGAAGCGATCAAACACCTGCGCGACGGCCTGATTGGCAAGGTATACATGGCGCGGGGCCTGGTGTTTAAATGGAGACCCGACATTGGCAACAAAGGACCATCGCCCGTACCTTCTGAATTGAACTGGAATATGTGGCAAGGGCCAGCGCAAACGAAAGAGTTTAGTAAAAACTACGTTCACTACAACTGGCACTGGTTCTGGGATTACGGCAATGGCGATATCGGCAATCAGGGTATCCACGAAACCGATCTTTGCATGTGGGGCTTAGATGTGGGACTGCCCGAAGAAATCACCTCATCGGGCGGGAAGTTTCTCTGGAATGACTGTAAAGAAACTCCTGAAACGCTCACTTCCGTTTACAAATATCCATCGCAGGGAAAAGTAATTCAGTTTGAGGTTCGTCCCTGGATGACCAACAAAGAAGATGGCGTTGAAATTGGTAACCTGTTTTATGGTGACAAAGGCTACATGGTCATTAACGGTTATGATGATTATAAAACCTTTTTAGGCAAAGAACGCACACCCGGCCCAGCTCGTAAGGAAGGGGGCGATCACTATGCGAACTTTATCGAAGCTGTTCGGGCGCGGGATACCTCGAAACAGAACGGACCGGTCGAAACGGCCCATCTGGCATCGGGCATTGCGCATCTGGGTAATATTGCTTACCGCTTAGGTCGTACCCTCCATTTCGACCCCAAAACGAAGTGTTCACGGGCGATAAAGAAGCAAATCAGATGCTTACTCGCAAATACCGCGCTCCGTTTGTTGTGCCAGAAAAGGTGTAATGGATCAATTTTTCGAACAACTTCCCGAAAGTTCAAAACTTTCGGGAAGTTCCTGTTACGAAGAATCTAGCCGCTAATAAGCACCACTAATCGACTCTTTATGAAACCAATCATAACGCCTGAAACAAGCTCGGCGAATCGCCCAATAATGGCTCAACTTCTGCAAATACCGGTGCTGGTGGCAGCGCTTGGGTATCTGGTGGATATGTACGACCTGTTTTTGTTCAGCGTAGTCCGTGTGCCCAGCTTAAAAGCCCTAAATGTAGAGGGAGACCGTTTACTGAGTGAGGGTCTGTTCTTACTCAATGTGCAGATGGCTGGGATGTTGATTGGTGGGATCTTTTGGGGGATTTTAGGTGATAAAAAAGGTCGCCTTTCTGTTCTCTTTGGCTCTATACTATTGTATTCACTGGCTAACATTGCCAATGGGTTTATTACATCGCTGGATCAATATGCCCTGTTACGGTTCATTGCTGGCGTTGGCCTGGCAGGTGAACTGGGAGCCGGCATTACGCTGGTGACGGAGATTTTGCCCAAGCAGATTCGTGGTTATGGCACCACACTCGTGGCTACTATGGGCGTACTGGGTGCAATTTTGGCTTACTTTATGGCCGACTTGTTCGACTGGCGAATTTCTTATTTCATCGGCGGTGGGCTAGGGCTGCTACTCCTTGTATTACGGGTAAATGTCCTGGAGTCGGGTATGTTTGTGAAAACCAAACAGCGGGTCATCACTCGGGGTAGCCTACAAATGCTCGTATCCGATAAAGGCCGACTAACCAAGTATATTCAATGTATTCTGGTCGGGTTACCCATCTGGTTCGTTGTGGGCATTCTGATTACGTTCTCGCCTGAGTTTGGGAAAGCACTTGGCCTAAGTGCCCCCGTTGTGGCGGGTAAAGCGGTGATGTTGACGTTCTCGGGACAGGTAGTGGGCGATATCGTGAGCGGATTTATGAGCCAGTATCGTCAAAGCCGCAAGCAGGTTATCCGACTATTCATGCTGCTTTCACTCGTGTTTATGCTCGTTTATTTGCTGGCTCCCGTACATGACATCATACTTTTTTACGTCGTCTGTGTATGCCTCGGGTTCGCCAACGGCTATTGGACGTTGTTTGTAACAATAGCTGCCGAATTATTTGGGACTAATCTCCGGGCTACTGTGGCAACCACAATTCCAAACTTTGTTCGGGGAGCGACTATCCCGCTGAGCGCGCTTTTTACACTGCTGAAGCCATCATTGGGAACAATCTACAGCGCGCTAACAGTCGGGGTGGTGACGCTGGTCGTAGCGCTGATTGCTTTAAACTTTCTTGATGAAACCTTTAAAAAAGATCTGGATTATGTAGAAGAGGCCTGAATAAGTAGGCCAAAATCCTTAACGCAATACTTGTAAGGCAAATGAGAAATCAGGTAATACATCTTCACCTGATAGAAGGTTGTC
Source organism: Spirosoma telluris (assembly GCA_003259005.1). Classification (GTDB taxonomy): domain Bacteria; phylum Bacteroidota; class Bacteroidia; order Cytophagales; family Spirosomataceae; genus Spirosoma; species Spirosoma telluris. Next base: position 5,049,468 of record QLII01000001.1, on the reverse strand, counting down.
AAAGCCATGCACAATACTGACGGAACCATCTGCCCGATAAATACGGACTTCCTCCGTTTTAGGATCAATCATCCAGGCTAACCGGCACCCGTTATCCATGTATTCCCGCATTTTTTCAGCAGTTCCTTTCAGCGTATCCGATTCGCTTAACAGTTCAACAACGAAATCAGGGCAAAGAGGTGGAAATTTCTTGCGTTGTTCAAGAGTTAGCTGATTCCATTGCGCATCGCTGACCCAGGCGGCATCAGGGCCTCTGTTAGCGCCATTCGGAAGATTAAAGCCAGTAGATGAGTCGAATACGACCCCTAAACGTTTTTTCCTATTCCAGATCGTCAAATCGGTTGTTAACTCACTATTACGAATGCCCGATTCGCCCCCCGTTTGTGCCATAGGTTTTATATTGCCGTTTGCGTCACGCTCAAATTTGTAATCTGGATTTTCCTGGCAGAAGAAGTAAAACTCATCATCTGTCATGTGACGCATCTGCTCGAACATATCAACGCCCGGCTCAAAGGGAATCGGAAATACAATACCCGTCATGGTACTAGTCGTTAGCGGTTGATCAAATATACGAACTTACCTTTTCAAAAATTGTACTAACCCGGCTTCGAGTAGTAAAGGCTATTCTCCCTAAAACAGAACTTCCCGAAAGTTTTGACCTTTCGGGAAGTTGGCTGTTGCTTTATAAAGACGTTCTAGTCTAAGACTACATATCAAACAGCATCCGGGCAGGATCTTCCAGAATCTGCTTTACGCGAACGAGGAAGCTAACCGATTCCTTACCGTCGATAATACGGTGATCGTAAGACAAGGCCAGGTACATAATTGGCCGAACTACAATCTCGCCATTAACGACTACAGCCCGCTCAACAATGTTGTGCATACCTAAAATAGCCGACTGTGGAGCATTAATGATCGGTGTCGACAGCATTGACCCGAATGTACCCCCATTGGTAATTGTGAACGTACCACCGGTCATTTGATCAATAGTCAGTTTGTTGTCGCGAGCCAGACCAGCCAGCCGAACGATTTCCTTTTCAATACCGGCAAAACTTAACTGCTCGGCATTCCGAATGACGGGAACCACTAAGCCCCGATCCGTTGAAACGGCAATCGAAATATCGCAGAAATCATTGAAAATCATCTGATCGCCGTCAATCTGAGCGTTCACTGCCGGGAAGTCTTTCAGCGCAACACAAACGGCTTTCGTAAAGAACGACATAAAGCCGAGGCCCACGCCATTTTTCTCCTTGAACTTGTCTTTGTACTTGTTCCGAAGGTCCATAACGGGCTTCATGTCTACCTCATTGAAGGTAGTCAACATAGCCGTTTCATTCTTAACGGCAACTAACCGGCGGGCAATCGTCCGGCGTAGTGACGTCATTTTCTCCCGGCGCTGGTTGCGACTTCCGGCAACAACAGGTGCCGGAGCGGGCGCAGGTGCCGCTGGTTTAGGGGGAGCCGGTTGTGCCGTTGGCGCGGCCGGTGGTGGCGTTGGTTGCGCCGGTGCGGGGAAGCTTTCATGGCATCCTCCTTTGTTACACGCCCACCTACACCAGAGCCCTGAACTTGCTGCGCATTGACACCTTTCTCGTCCAGAATTTTAGCTGCGGCTGGTGATGGGTAATGAGCAGCATACCCATTTTGACCGTTCGATGCTTCTGGCGTAACAACACTTGCTGCTGGTTGAGGAGCAGGCGTAGTAGCCGGGGCCGAAGCCGCGGGAGCACCTGCCCCCACTTCAATTTTGGCAATTAAGGCGCCAATAGGCAGCGTTTCGCCAGCCTGGGCCACAATCCGGAGGGTTCCGGCGGCTTCGGCAGGAAGCTCGAAGGTTGCTTTATCGGATTCAAGTTCGCACAACACTTCATCGAGTGCAACCTGATCCCCATCTTTTTTACTCCACGAAGCAATTGTAACTTCGGTAACCGACTCACCCACAGCCGGGACTTTCATTTCGACAACGCTGGAAGCACTGCTTACAGGGGCTGCTACAGGTTCAGCGACTGCTGTTGGCGTTGGAGCCGCTTGTTCAGCAGGTTTAGGTGCTTCAGCCTTGGCTGGTTCGGCCGTTGGTGCCGGGGTGGGAGCGCTACCCCCATCATCAATGGTACAGATGCTGGCACCAATGGGCAATACATCGCCCTCCTGCGCCAGAATATGCAGAACACCATCAGCTTCGGCCGTTAATTCAAATGTAGCCTTGTCGGAATCGAGTCCACATAGAACATCGTCCATTTTTACGTGATCACCTTCTTTTTTGTACCAGGTGCCAACGGTTACTTCGGTAATGGATTCCCCCACAGGAGGGATTTTCATGTCAACGGCCATTTTTCTGTAGTTTGTAGTTCGTAGTTTGCGGTTTGCGGTTTGCCGATGCTTCTAAAACAACTACGAACGTCAAACCTCAAACCGCAAACATCTTGTTATTCAAAAGCTCTCCGAACGATGTCAGCTTGTTCTTGAGTATGTATTTTGGGATAACCAGTTGCCGGTGAAGCGGCAGCTTTACGCGAAATGATAGGCCAATTTAAGCCAATACGTAACAGATAGGTCCAGTATCCCATATTCTCGGGCTCTTCCTGAACCCAGAAGAGTTCCGCTTTTTTGTACTTGGCAAGTACGGCATCCAACTGTGTTTTAGATAGGGGTGCCAGTTGTTCCAGACGCACAATGGCAACATCATCGCGTTGGTCGGTTTGCTGTTTTTCGAGCAAATCATAATACACTTTACCCGTACAAAGCAATACCCGTTTCACCTTCTTCGCCTGTGCATAGCTGTCGTCAATGATTTCCTGGAAAGAACCCTTTGTAAGATCTTCCAGCGGAGAAATACATTTTGGATGGCGTAACAACGACTTCGGCGACATAATTACCAAAGGCTTCCGGAAGCCCCATGCTAACTGACGACGCATGATATGGAACAAATTGGCTGGCGTACTAACGTTAGCCACCACCATATTATAGTCGGCATATAACTGTAAATACCGCTCAGGACGGGCGTTGGAGTGCTCTGGCCCCTGACCCTCGTAGCCGTGGGAAGTAGCAGCGTTACCCCATTCTGGATACCCCATTTCGATTCGCCAGCGGCAATGAACTGGTCAATAATCAATTGGGCACCATTAGAAAAGTCGCCAAACTGCGCTTCCCAGATAACCAGCGCGTGTGGGTTAGCCATAGCATAGCCATACTCAAAACCGAGTACGCCATATTCTGATAGTAGCGAGTTATAAACCTGAAACTTCTGCTGACCATCCTGAATGAAGTCGAGTGATGAATACGACTCGTTCGTTTCCGAATCATGAAGTACGGCATGGCGGTGCGAGAACGTGCCCCGCTGAACATCCTGACCACTCAACCGAACTGGTTTGCCATCCAGCAGCAGCGATCCATAGGCCAGCAACTCGGCCGTACCCCAGTTCACCTGCTTTGTATCGGTGATCATCGTCTGCCGGTCTTTCAGCAACTTATCAATCTGCTTCAGGGGTTTGAAACCTTCCGGCGTTTTTACCAGCGCTTTACCAATGGTTTGTAGCACTTCGGCGGAAACACCCGTTTCCGGCGATTTCTCAAAGTCCTCAGGTTCACTGAAGCGAAGTTCGGCCCAGTCGAGGTCTAACCGGAGTGGCTTGTACGGAATTTCGGCCTTCTGCTTCACGCGGTCGAGCCGATCCTGTAACTGCTTCTTAAACTCCGTATCCATGCGTTGTGCCAGTTCGGCATCTACATCACCCCGCTTGATAAGCAGTTCTTTGTAGATTTCGCGCGGATTCTGATGCTTTTCAATGATGTTGTACATCGTTGGCTGCGTAAACTTCGGCTCATCGGCTTCGTTATGGCCGTAGCGTCGGTAACAAACCATATCGATGAATACATCCCGGTTAAATTTCTCGCGGAATTCGACGGCCAGCTTGGCGCAGAAAATAACCGCTTCAGGATCATCGCCATTTACGTGGAAAATGGGTGCATCAACGATCTTGGCTACGTCAGAGCAATAGATGGATGAGCGGGCATCTTCAAAATCGGTAGTGAAACCAATCTGGTTATTGATCACGAAATGGACAGTACCACCGGTTTGATAACCTGCCAGTTTGGCCATTTGCGTCACTTCATACACAATACCCTGACCAGCCACAGCGGCATCACCGTGAATCAGGATCGGCATTATTTTGGTGAAGTCACCTTTATATTCTTCATCAGCCTGTGCCCGAACAAAGCCTTCCACTACGGGATTAACTGCCTCTAAGTGCGATGGGTTGGGAGCCAGCTTTACACTAATCTGCTTGCCCGATTTGGTTTCGGTTAAGCTTGAGTAGCCGAGGTGATATTTAACGTCGCCGTCGCCATGAACCTGCTCCGGTACATTCCCTCAAAGCCATCGAAGATTGATTCGTATGACTTACCGAGAATATTGGCCAGTACATTCAAACGACCGCGGTGCGCCATTCCAATCATCACTTCCTCAACGCCCATGTCGGCGGCCTGGCTGATGATGGTGTCAAGGGCAGGAATGGTTACCTCACCCCTTCGAGCGAAAAACGCTTTTGGCCCAGATACTTGGTTGCGAGGAAGTTCTCAAAAACGGTAGCTTCGTTGAGTTTTTCGAGAATACGCTTTTTCTCGTCGAGTGATGGTTCGAAAACGAGCGCTTCTTTCTCGATTTTGTTCCGCAGCCAGTTCTTCACGTCCAGCTCGCGGATGTACATGTACTCGAAACCGATCTCGCCCGCATAAATTTTACGCAGCGAATCCATAATGACTCGTAACGTAGCGGGTCCGATACCAAGCAACTTGCCTGATTCAAACACGGTGTCTAAATCGGTGTCCGAAAGTGCATAATCGGGTAGGTCAACGCGTGGCTGACGATCTTTACGCGCTTTCAGTGGATTGGTTTTAGCCAGTAAGTGGCCACGTGAACGGTAGGCTTTAATCAAACTGGCAACCGAAACTTCTTTTTCGGCGTGGGTAGCGTCTATTGGTTTGCTAACTGTAGCCTGCCCATTTCCATTGGCAGAAACCCCATTTGGCGTAGCACCAGAGGCTTTTCCGTTAGTTTTTTCGCCATACGTGAGCGAAAATTCAAAGCCTTTAAAAAATTGTTGCCAGCTTTCATCAACAGATTGCTGGTCCTGCTTATAAGCCTGGTAGAGTTGATCTACGTAGGCCGCATCGGAATTGGCGATATAGGAGTACTGATCCATGACGGGGAACTCGTCGTTGTTTTTGACTTACAAAGGTAGCGTATTCAGTTTCAGAGTTGGCCCAAAATTTATTGTTTTTATCCTACTGAACACAGATAGAGGCTCCACTAGCTATACAACAACTAAATTTTAATTTTTATTACAAAAACAGAAGTCGCAAAATTGTCGCCAGAATACACTTTTCCGGCCTATGAGTGCCGCATATTTATAGATTTATTGCTGATAAATAGCAAATGAACGCAATCCTGAATTTAAATGAGTACTTGACCAAAATAGAATCAATAGAATCTATCTTGGCAAAGCGCTACTATGCCAAACAAAAAGCCATCCCGACGTGGAATGGCTTTTATAATGAATAGCTAACTAATTAAATGGCCATCTTCTTGCGACGAGCCGCCAGCGGGTGAGCCGACATCGGCTTGTGCTCATCGAGATTAATAACGTGGAATTCACCACCAGCAAGCTGAAAGTCACGCTCGTAGTTGTGCAAATTCTCCATAACCGTATGGTCAACATAGTGTGCACGGTGTAAATCGACCGTTACGTACTGACCCGCTTCCTGAGGAATAATGTCCAACTGCTTTTTAATAGATAGGTAGTTAGTAAAAACGGCTGCACCATTGATGGTCAATTTGTGATGGTTTCCGTTCGATACTAATGTCTGATCGGGATTGAACAGATATTTTAAAGGTAAGCCAAGTACGACCTGAATGATGAATTCGGTAAGGATACCTACGGCAATACCAATCAGCAGATCCGTTGCCAGGGTAGCAATGATCGTAATGACAAATACGATTAATTGCTCAGGCCCAATTGCATACATGTGGCGGAATTCTTTTGGATTTGCCAATCGGAAACCCACCGCAATCAGGATGGCGGCCAGGGCGGCAACCGGAACGAGTTTAATCAGTGGTACAAGGGCAACCACAAAAACCAATAGAAACGCGCCGTGGAAGAAGTTAGCCCAACGGGTTTTTCCGCCGTTTGTCAGATTCGCCGATGAACGGGCTACTTCCGAAATCATGGGTATTCCACCCAGAACCGCAGATACCATGTTGCCAATACCGACGGCGGTCAGGTCTTTACTCAGGTTCGATTTGCGTTTGTACGGATCAAGCAGGTCAATAGCTTTACCCGTGAGTAGTGATTCCAGCGAACCGATTAGGGTGAACATAGCCAGGTATTTTAAGGCAATTGGTAGTAGATCGCCTGCCCAGGCACCAAAACCTACGTTTATGGCTAGTTTGAATTCGCCAGGATTCACTAATGGTTTGATAGAGCCATATTGCCTGGTATCGGATAGGTGAAAGTAGAAGCCTAAGGCTACGGCTACGACCAATACGACCAGTGCGGGTGGAATACGTTTAACTGCTGCGCTTTTAATGCTTGGCCAGCTAAATAGGATAATCAAACTTATAATGCCAATAATGGCTACGTGCCATTCCATATGGGCTAGACTCTCAGGCACCATGGCAATCAGTTCAAGAGGCTCTTTCCCTTTCATCTCCGACGGGGCAATACCAACCGCCAGATGAAGTTGCTTCGACATGATAATAATACCGATAGCCGCCAGCATTCCGTGTACAGCTGAAAGGGGGAAAAAGTCGGCTAGTTTAGCGACTTTCAGTAACCCCATAATAACCTGTAGAAAACCTGCCGCCACGATGACGCCCAAGGCTAACTTCCAGCCAAGTTCATTGTCTCCTCGGCCAAGCTCCTCAACGCAACCAGCCACAATCACGATTAAACCAGCTGCAGGCCCCTTAATCGTAGGCTCTGAACCCGCAAAAAAAGCAACGACTAAGCCACCGACAATGGCCGTCAGAACACCCATAATGGGCGGAAAATTACTGGCAGAAGCAATCCCAAGACTTAATGGTAAAGCAATCAGCGAAACCAGAAAACCTGATAATAAATCGGACTGCCAGTTTTCCTTTAACCCAGCAAGACCTTTTGCCGGAATGTAATGTGTGGTCGGTTTGACGGGTGTTTCCATTCAGATGATCGGCAGTGTACAATGCGTGAGTGAGAGCACAATAATCGACCTCCGGGATTAAGCCATAATTAAGGAAAGATTAAAAAGCAATTAATGATTGCTGTTCCATTAAGTGCTCATACAGAGCTTTTTATTGTCACTGGTATGATACCTATAAAAAATAGTTTTTTTTCGTTGTTAATGATTCCATGCCTCTTCACTTTATAAATTTTGTCAACTACGAGTTGATACACAGTTATTGGGTTTTGGCTTCGTAAGGGCTAAGCCAATTTGTATATTACATAGGTTACTATCATCTTCTCATTGACGGCTGTGTATATTTGACGATAAATCGTGTCCCGAAACCTACTTATGACCGTTGGTCCCGACGCTACGTATCGATCCACTTCTTCTTCAGCTTACCGATGGCAGCGTGCATTAGGCATTCGGCCGGAGGAAGGTCGAACGGTAGGATTATTTTTCATCCATAATTTTCTGTTAGGCATTGGCACCATTCTGATTTATGTGGCTGCCAACGCTATTTTGCTTGAAAATCACCCGGAAACGAGCCTCCCTGTTGCCTATGTGGTGGCGGCAATCGCCATGATCGGGGTGGGGAGAGTTTACGCTTATTATGAACACCATCTGGCCTTACGGAGCTTAGCGGTTAGAGTGTTACTAGCGGCTGTGGTCATGACGGTAGTGGTAGGTGTGTTGGTTATTGTTGGCCATTCCGTAGCGGCTGCAGTCGCCATTATGACAGGCTATCGAATCATTTATCTGCTCACTAATCTTGAGTTCTGGGGCGTCTCGGCAGTTGTATTCGATACGCGGCAGAGCAAGCGGTTATTTGGCGTGATCAGCTCGGGCGATATGCCCGCTAAGGCACTGGGCGCTATTCTGGCTGCCCTGGTTCATGCTCACGCTGATGTACTACGGCTATTGCTGGTAGCCTTCGGGGCGTTTCTGGCGGCATTGTATGTTGTGCAACTAACGATTCAGTCACATGATGTTCATGCCCCGCATCGTTCGGACCGGGCGGTTGGCCGGGAACCTTCGCGGCTGATTGGCAAGCGGTTTGGCGGCAGTGAGCTGATTTTTTATATGTGTTTGAGCTTGGCCATGCTGGCCGCCGTAGCCACCGAAATCGAATACAATTTTTTCATTAACGTAAAACACCGATTTCATGACCAAACCGAAGTGATTCGGTATGTGAGTTATGTGCTGGCCCTCACGTATGGTGTGGCCATGCTGGTTAAACTACTTCTATCGCGGCAGGTACTCGACAAGTTTGGTGTACAACGATCCTTGCTGGTATTGCCCTGGGTAGCACTGATAGGCTTAGCCGGGCTGATTGTTCTGCACTACGTTGCAACAAGCGAGACCGTGTTACTAATCTATTTCTGTGGACTCTATCTAATCTTTGAGGTAGTCCGCCGGGCATTGTTCGATCCTGTATTTCTTGTTCTGTTTCAGCCTTTATTGCCCCCACAACGGCTGAAAGGTCATACACTGGCAAAAGGTTTATATGAGCCCATCGGCTTAGGATTGGCGGGTTTTCTGATTTTTGTTTTACACACGACTCTTGAATCGGGTGGTGCGCTGGTTTGGGTCGGCTTACTGGCTGGAGCTGTCTGGTTGTTGCGGCATACCTACAAACGGTACCTCCATGAGCTGAACGATGCCATTGGCCGTCGTTTTCTGGAAAGTGATCAATTAGCTATGCCTACCGTAGCCCAGGCGAGTCTCATTCAGCAATTGCAGAGCACTAACGTAGACGATGTTCTGATGGCTATTAGCTGGTTGGATGCACATAATCCCACTGAACTGAGCCAGCGAGTACCTTCCTTACTGACACATGCCGATGCGGATGTTCGTCGGCGAACGCTGGCTACCATAACGCACATCAACCAGCCGGTACCTATTCGACAGTTAACGCATATTGCTCTGGCTGATTCTGAACCGGGTCTTCGTCAGCAGGCATCTTACCTGTTAGGTCGGCGAATTAATGTGGAGCCTTCGGAACTGGCCCCACTTATCAATCATACGGATTTAAGCATTCGGCAGGGCGCCATTAAAGGTGTTTTGGAGTTGAATCCGCACGATGCCGTTGCTCAGGCGAGTTTGACGCAGTTGGCTACAGATAAAGATCTTTCCCATCAGCAAATGGCGTTGAATCTGATTGCGACGCTACACTTGAATGACTTTGCACCTATTGTAAAGGAGCGGCTCACCAGTTCGGCTACCGATGTGAAAAAGGCCGCTATTTCGGCCGCTGGCCAGCTGGCAAACGAGGAACTGACCCAGTATTTACTCGATAACCTGACACATGGAACCATCGGTCGGGCCGTTGTACACGCGTTGAAAGCACGCGGTCCCGAACTAATTCCGGCCTTACGTCGGGTTCAACGATCAACAACAGAGCAATTTGTTCTGGAACGGATAGCTGCCATTTGTGGAGCTATTGATACGCATGAAAGCCGTCTGCTCCTGAACGAATTGGCCCAGAAAACGGATTTGCAGGTGCGTGGAGCCGCTCTGCGGGCGTTACGTCGTTTTGCCAACGAACCGGCCGACGATGCTATATTTCGCGGGCTGATGCACGAGGAAGTCCGGCTGGCGCAACGATTGCTACAGGGTAGCCTGACTGATGTAGATCTGACCGAAACGCTCGATTATGAATTGTCTGTACTACTTCAGCGGTTGTTTGATATACTCACACAACTCTATGATTCAGATACGATTGCCGGAGCGCGCATGGGTATTAGCCACCCCGCCCGCGAGCGTCGGGCCAATGCGCTCGAAATGCTTGACAACCTGATTCCCAGGGCTACCTATCAAACCCTTCAAGTTCTGGTCGATGATCTGCCCCGTCCCGAAAAGGTTCGTATTCTTGCTGTTGAACTTGGCACGTTTCATGAGTCTGAGTCGATTCGGGCGTTTATCTTGCGGACAGGTGAGGGCGTTTTTTCAGCCTGGACAGTTAGTGTTGTTTTGCGAAGTTTACCGGCTGCCGAAGCCCTGCCGGCTCGTGAATCGTTAGCGTCTCGTTTTTCTGCCTTATCTCCTTTGCTTATGAGTCACTCAACCCATTCGACCGACCAGATTGCAGCTTACGACCGTGTACTGCTGTTGTCGCATACGAGCCTGTTTTCGCAAACCCCTGAGAATGTGCTGGCCAGCATAACGCCGATTATGAAAGAAGAGCAGCATGCCGCTGGCGAACCCATTTTTCATAAGGGCGACCTGGGTTCGGGTATGTATGTAATCTATGCGGGTGAAGTCGTGATTCTGGATGGCGAAACGGAATTAGCCCGTTTTGGCCGGGGTGATTTCTTTGGTGAGTTGGCCCTGCTGGATACCGAAGCCCGTTCGGCCACCGCCGAAGCCGTTACCGACATCCGGCTGCTACGTATTGATCAGGATGATTTCTTCGACCTGATGGAAGAGCGAGGGGAAGTACTTCGTAGTATTGTCAGAAGTCTATCCGGCCGTATTCGTCGGCAGAATGAACTCATTGCCCGTCAGTCGATGAACACTAACAAAGAGCAGCTATGAACTGGTCAGATGGTGAATCGTATATAGCGATTGGTCTTGCTTCTGTGATTATTCGGTATATCCGGAAATTTCTGGAGACCGAGACACGACTACCTGGGTGGGATAGGTATCTAAAGCAGGTATGGCTTACAGGTTTCATACTAATGGGTTTTGGCTCAATATTTCCAGATCCCTGGTTAATCTGGTATGAACTGATCATTATTTTTTCGATCGTCTATACCATTTCGCACCTCTACGAGTTCAGACCTGCTCGAACCTTACTGCTGGCTATAGCGCCTTATTCGTTTATCCTCATTGTTAAGGATTTATTGGAGCATTTGGCGCGTAAATTTTATAACGCCAATGAAGACTACGTTAGCTCAACATCTACGTTCGCAATCATCTGGTTAATTACGTTTGTCGTCATTGCAAATAACCAAAAAAAGTCGCTGGCTAAAGCACAACTGGAGCATGAGAAAGAACTTGAACAACGGCGGATTATCGAAGCGAAAAAGAACGAGCTGGAATATCTGGTTGCGGAGCGAACCGCCGAAATTACACGCCAGAAAGAAGAACTGGAACAAACGGTTACCGAACTAAAAGCGACCCAGAGTCAACTGGTTCAAAGCGAGAAAATGGCCAGCCTGGGGGAACTGACGGCGGGTATTGCCCACGAAATTCAGAACCCGCTCAACTTTGTTAATAACTTCTCCGAAGTGAGTATCGAACTCATCGACGAACTAACCGAAGAACAGGCCAAAGCCGACCGAGACCCTGAATTAGAAGCTGAGCTGCTAACCGACCTCAAGCAAAATCTTCAAAAAATTACGCACCATGGTGGCCGGGCTTCCTCTATCGTGAAAGGTATGCTCCAGCACTCTCGCGCCAGCACAGGCCAGCGCGAACCTACCGATTTGAATGCTCTAACGGATGAATACTTACGGTTGGCCTACCATGGCTTGCGGGCTAAGGACAAAACCTTCAATGCGACCCTCAAGACCGACTTCGATACCTCCCTGGGGCAAATCAGTATGGTTCCTCAGGACATTGGTCGGGTGTTGTTGAATCTGTTTACCAATGCCTTCTATGCGGTTCAGCAACGCCAGAAGCTAGCCCAGGATTCCACTTATCAGCCTTGCGTAACGGTCAGTACGCGGTGTGCCAACGGAGAAGCGATCATTACGGTTGAAGATAATGGCACAGGTATTCCCGAGTCGGTTCAGCAGAAGATATTTCAGCCCTTTTTTACTACCAAGCCCACGGGTGAGGGCACGGGCTTAGGGTTATCCTTGGCCTATGATATTGTAACTAAAGGACATAGCGGAACGTTAGAGGTAGAGAGTAAGGAGGGAGAGGGAACCACATTCATCATAACATTGCCAGCCTAAATCTTAGGCTACCGCTAATTGCTATGCCTATTCGCCTATTGTTGGTTATTCTTTTGCTGAACGTAACGGGCGTACAGGCACAAGATTCATTACGAAACGCATTACGAACCGAACTTGCTAGTCATATCCAGGGCGATACAGTTCGTGTGAATCGGCTGAATTCACTAGCGTTTTTACTACGGGGCGATCAACCGAAGCAAACGATTCTACTGTCTCAGGAAGCATTGACATTGGCCCGTAAACTTAAGTACCAGTGGGGCGAAGCCATGGCACTTTATGGACTGGGGTTGGGGTATGACACCTATAGGACTTATCAGCAAACACTTCCTTATCTGACTGCGTCGCTGGCCCTATTTAAGCAGTTGAACGATCGGGTAGGGATGGCTCGGATATTAAGTCAGATTGGCTGGTTTTATACGCAACGGGGCGATTATGTATTGGCACTCACCTACGATTTACGGGCCCAACAATTAGCTGAAAAAACGGCTAATCTGGAACTGTTGGCCCGCACTACAGCCCGATTAGGTAGTTTACATATCATCCTGGGCGACTACCAGCAGGGCTTAACCATTCAATCGGCTGCTATTCAATTATTTGAGCGCATCAACGATCAGGAAGGAATTTGTCGTTCGTTGAACGGTTTTGGTGATCTATACCGACTTCAGGAAGATTTTGACCGGGCCGACCGCTATTATAACAAGTCGATTCGGTTGGCACAGGCATTGAATAGGCCTCGTCTGGCGGCCCAGGCCGAGAGCAATCTGGCGGCCGTTTATGTGGCGCAAGGTAACTATGACGATGCCTTAACTATGGCTCGCCAGGCTCTGTCGGTTTTAACAAAAATACCTGAAACCGATGTGGTTGTTTGGACTCAAACGGTAATGGCCCGGGCTTATCTCAAGCAGAATCGGCTTGATAGTGCGCTGGTTTATGGACTTCGCAGTTTGACATTGAGCCGGAAAATTGGGGCTCGGGAAGCATCCAGAGATGCCAATGAGATTTTGGCGCAAGTGTATGCCGCACAACATAAGTTTGCCGAAGCCTATGCTGCTCAGCAAAAATACATCGCTTACGTAGACACGTTATCTGGACGAAATACGCAACAGCAACTAGCTATTCTCCAGTATAATTACGGACTAGCCGAAAAGCAAACCCAAATTGCCTTACTGAAAAAAGATAAGGCCTTACAGACTGCAGCTACACAACGGCAACGGCAATTACTCATTGGGGCATGTATTGGGATCGGATTAGTGCTAGGATTACTTTTTCTGGCTTATCGGAATAACCGCCAGAAGCAAAAGGCGAATGCGCTGTTACAACAACAAAAAGCTGAAATACAGGCCCAGCGCGACCAGACAAATCAAGCGTTAGCCGAATTGAAATCTACCCAGAATCAGTTGATTCAGAGCGAAAAAATGGCTTCGCTGGGGGAGCTAACGGCGGGCATTGCGCATGAAATTCAGAATCCACTCAATTTCGTCAACAACTTTTCTGAAGTATCGATCGAATTGGTACAAGAGTTAAAAGAAGAGCAAAAGAAGGGAGAGGATCGGGACGAAGGGGCTGAGCAAGAACTATTGACCGATCTATCGAATAATCTTCAAAAAATCAGTCAGCATGGCAACCGAGCGTCCAGCATTGTCAAAGGAATGCTGGAACATTCGCGTAAAAGCACGGGTCGCAAAGAGCTTACGGATTTGAATGCTCTGACGGATGAATATTTACGGTTGGCCTACCATGGCTTGCGGGCTAAGGACAAAACCTTCAATGCGACCCTCAAGACCGACTTCGATACCTCCCTGGGGCAAATCAGTATGGTTCCTCAGGACATTGGTCGGGTGTTGTTGAATCTGTTTACCAATGCCTTCTATGCGGTTCAGCAACGCCAGAAGCTAGCCCAGGATTCCACTTATCAGCCTTGCGTAACGGTCAGTACGCGGTGTGCCAACGGAGAAGCGATCATTACGGTTGAAGATAATGGCACAGGTATTCCCGAGTCGGTTCAGCAGAAGATATTTCAGCCCTTTTTTACTACCAAGCCCACGGGTGAGGGCACGGGCTTAGGGTTATCCTTGGCCTATGATATTGTAACAAAGGGACATAGCGGAACATTAACCGTAGAAAGTGAGGAGGGAAAAGGGACAAAATTCGTAATTTCCCTTCCTGCTTAAGCAACGGATTAGATGATGGAGCTTAGGTAGAAACAATAGTATTTTGCCAATAACTCAATCAACTAACTTATGTACAACCTGTATCTCGTTACATTAGTCTCCCTCCTCATTCATGTCGCTACCTATGCACAAACAGTGCCACCTAGCCAAACGGCATCGCCCGCACCTGTTGATTTGAACGAACGTGTTCGTCAATTAGAAGAAAACCAGCGGTTTTCGGATCAGGGGTTGGCAAAAAGTATCGACGATTTACTCTGGTATCAGAAGCTGGGCGATGTGGCCATTATTGATAAGGTTCGCTACGCCAGTAAACCTCCTCATGTGATCAAAAATCCGACTGGCCAGGGGGCCAATAACCCAGTTGTGATTCCGGCTTACACCTTTGTATCCAGAAAGTTTGCATCGGCAAAAAAATTACCACTTCTCATTTTTGTGCACGATGGTGTTCATGGCGATTTTAGTACGCTTTATGCCCATGTCGTTCGTGAACTAGTTGACCAGGGATACATGATCCTGGCGCCCGAATACCGAGGCAGCGTTGGCTATGGGGGTACGTTTTATAACCAAATCGACTATGGCGATTATGAAAACGACGATGTGCTGGCCGGAAAACGCTGGGCCGTTGAAAATATGCCGCAGGTCGATGCGGATCGGGTAGGTATCATTGGTTGGAGTCACGGGGGAATGATTACGCTGATGAATATTTTCGATCACCCCGAAGATTATAAAGTAGCGTATGCGGGTGTTCCGGTCACGGATATTATTGCCCGATTGGGCTACAAACCAGCTAGTTATCGAACCATATTCTCGGCGGCTACCCACATTGGCAAAGATCCGTCCGATAACGTAGCAGAATACCGTCGGCGGTCGCCGGTGTGGAATGCGCAGAAGTTGAAAACACCCCTGCTTATTCATACCAATACCAACGATGAGGACGTAAATGTGCTGGAAGTCGAATCATTGATTAATGCCCTGAAAGCGCACGAGAAAAAATTTGACTATAAAATTTATCAGGATGCACCTGGCGGGCACAGTTTTAATCGGCTTGATACCAAGCTGGCCCGCGATTCGCGCGAGGAGATTTATAAATTCCTGGCTAAGTACCTAAACCCTCCGGCTGCCGTAAAATAAAGGATAACATCGTTCCACCAGGTTTATTTGCTGACTAAGCCCGTGCCTTCATCGTTTAAACAGATGTTGGTACGGGCTAGTGTTTTCCCTTAAATTGCCCATCTTTTAAGATACTATGAAACCGTATTACCGCCTTGTTCTGCTCATTTGGGCTGTTTGTGTTGCGCCAGTTGTGGTCGCTCAGGATAGCACGCAAAACTCAGCCTTAAAACAAAAAAAGAAGATTGCTGCCGATACCAACAGGCAACCCTCCTTATTTGACCTTGATCGAGAACTGGAATTTACATTGACGACCAATTTACGCGTTCTGACAAAAGATAGGGGCGACAAGCCGGCTACACATGCTGCTGTACTAACCTATAAGAATGGGAGCGAGCTAGATACCTTACCCCTGACACTGAAAGTGCGCGGCAATTTTCGGCGTAATAAGGTTAACTGCACATTTCCGCCCCTGTTGATCGATCTTCCTAAAAAGAAAGTTAAGAAGACTTTATTTGCGCATCAGAATAAGCTGAAATTAATAACGCACTGTCAGGTTGATGAGTGGGTGGTGCGGGAATATCTGGTTTATAAGCTATACAACCTGCTGAGCGATCTGAGTTTTCGCGCTCAACTGGCCCGTGTTACCTATGCTGATTCACTGGGTAAACGCGAACCTGAAACGCACTGGGCCTTTCTGCTCGAAGATGAGAGCGATCTGGCAAAACGAAATAACGTAAAGCTCAATACCATGAAGCAGATAGGCATGGGTTATGCCGATTCGCTGGGCATGGCTACCGTTGCCGTTTTTGAATATATGATCGGGAATACTGACTGGTCAGTGCCCTATTTACACAATATTCGCTTGTTTGCGGATGGAGTAACCAGCTCGCTACCCGTACCCTACGATTTCGATCATGCTGGCATCGTTGAAGCGTCTTATGCAAAGCCTGCGGAACAGCTCGGTCTTTCATCGGTTCGGGAGCGGGTTTATCGAGGTCCTAATTACTCCATGCCTATTTTTCAGAAAGTAATCGACAAGTTCAATCAGGTAAAGCCCCAATTCTATGCCTTGTATGAGAACGATAGTCGGTTAAGCAAAACCTATGTCAAGCGTACGGTAAAGTATCTGGATGATTTTTATGCGCTGATTAATAAACCCGCGTCCGTAAAGGCGATCTTTAGTCAGAACGTCAGTTCGGGAGTGGTTATTAAAGGCTTGAAATGAGTCACTTATAATAGGTGAGCAGTAAGGCGATGACCACCGTAATGATTACGGCCGAGAAGCCAATCATGAAAAATTGATAGGCGAATTTAAGCAGCCGGTATTTTCTGGACAGCACCTGTCCCTGAGCATATATGTTGTTAATCAGGCTGTTATATAATTCTTCATCGTTGCTTAATAGTTTACGCAACTTGTGGCGATAATCATCAACAGAAAACTGGGAATAGTATCCGAAAAACAGCAGGTCAACTGGGCGCTCTTCGGGTACACTGTTTCGCTTTTTAATGGGTGAAATGGTTGGATTGGTGGCAATCAGCGAAACAATAATGGTAACTAAACAGACTGCCAGCAAGAGCAAACTGGGAATGAGCAGGTTATCTGGAGCATCGAACTTCCGGGCGTAGGCTGAAATAATAATAGAAACGATGATGGTGTTGATCGAAATCATCAGGTTGGCTTTTCGGTCGGCCATCTCACTGAGTTTCATATGGTTCGATATAGTTGTACGAAACAACGTTTCCACCCCTTTACTGGCTTTCTTTTTCTTATCTTTTTTTGCCTTTTTAAGCGTCGGTATTTCAGGCTGTAGTGCGTCTGAGATAGACGTCAATCCTGCTTCATGTTGAGATTCCTGAGGTGCTGGCATCATTGATAGGAACGAAATTAAGAGGTAAGTTTACGAATCTATTCAGACATTTTCTAGTATACAGAGCAGGAAGGCGTAAGCCAACGAATCTGTGCGACAGAATACATAATTTCCAGCTATAGCAGCCTAATTACGATGATGCCTGAGCCAAATTTTCTATCTTTGACTCATACCCTTCCCATGCTATGATGAAAGTTTTAGTCGTTGACGATGAAATAGACGTAAAAGACTTGTTTCTTCAGCGGTTTCGCCGAGAAATTCGAAACGCAGAATTGAAGTTGGACTTCGCTAATTCGGGCGAAGAAGCTCTTACTTACCTTGCCGACCATCCATCAGAGGTTATTTTGATACTTTCCGACATTAATATGCCGGGTATGAGTGGTTTTGAGTTGTTACGCCACATCCGCCAGGATTTTAAAACACCGCCACCCCTGTGGTCATGATGATTACTGCCTATGGTGACCCTGAATCACAGGAGCAGGCCGTTAAATTGGGAGCCAACGATTTTCTGACAAAACCGCTCGACTTTACGGTTCTCAAACAAAAACTTCAAGATTTAGCATGAATGCCAAAATATTGGTGGTTGATGACGAAACAGACCTTGAGCTGCTAATTAAGCAAAAGTTTCGAAGACAGATTCGGGAGAAAAAATACGAATTCATCTTTGCCCACGATGGCGTAGAAGCGCTGGAAATGTTGGCTCAGCAACCCGATACAGATATGGTGTTGACCGACATCAACATGCCCGGCATGGACGGTCTGACGCTGTTAATTAAACTGCACGAAAATAACCCCATGCTCAAAGCGGTCATCGTATCGGCCTATGGTGACATGGATAACATTCGGACGGCGATGAACCGGGGAGCGTTTGATTTCGTAACCAAGCCTGTCAATTTCGAGGATCTGGAGTTGACAATGGTCAAAACGATGGCGTACATCATGCAGCTCCGTCAAACATTGCAGGCGATTAAAGAGAATAACATCCTGCGGATGTACGTCGATGAATCGGTGCTGACGTTTATGAATAAGCCCGAATTTGAAACGTCTCTGTCGGCTAGCGAAACAGTCGTTGCCACCGTTTTATTTATTGATATCTGCGGATTTACCTCGATTTCTGAGCGTGAAACACCGGACACGGTCGTTCGATTGGTGAATCGATATTTCGATGTGATGGTGAAGGAAATTATTGGCCAGGGCGGCTACGTCGATAAATTTATGGGCGATGCGGTCATGGCCGTTTTTCGGGGCGAATACCATTTTGACCGGGCCATAGAAGCTGCCCTGGCCGTTCGAGCCCAGATTAGTACCCTTGAAGATAGCCTGGTCAATAATCCACACTACCATCCACAGGTTTCCATTGGCATCAATACAGGCGAAATGGTATCGGGAAATATTGGTTCAACAGCTCTCCGTCGATTAGACTACACCGTAATTGGTGATACGGTTAATACCGCTCAGCGTCTACAATCGGTAGCGCAGCCGGGTCAAATTGTTATTGCCGAATCGGCACAGCAGCAAATCGCCGAATCCTTCACTTGCGAGCGGATCGGTGAAGTGAAACTAAAAAATAAAGCTGCGCCTGTTGTTATTTATAATGTAGTGGGATGAAGAAGGCGGAATAGTTCAGTTGCCACAATTCCAACGTTGCTGGATTTAATTCCATCGTATTAATCCGGTCGATAAGGCCGTGTTCGCTTCGGTAGGGGTTGGCATGAACATCAATGCGCTGATTTATCAATTCTAATGATTGTTATTTCTAATTGCCATATCAAGTGCTTAATCCATTGATAAATAACGCTTTATCAAAATAGATTCTTTTGTTTCTATAGATTCTTTTAGGCCTACTATATTGAAAATCAATAGCAAAAGAAGAGACAGTAGCAATAGAATATAAATTGGAAGAGTACTAGTTACCGACAATTTCTTTTCTGAAATGCCTGCCCCAGTTTCGCAATTCGACTAACAAATTTTGCAGTGACATACCCAATGGCGTTAACGAATATTCCACGGTAATGGGCATTCTGTCGTAAAGAGTACGAGTAATAAGTCGATTTTCTTCCAACGCCTTTAATTCCTGCGACAGCATTTTGGGCGATATATCGGGAATATCCCGGTGGATTTCCCCAAAGCGTTTTGTTCCATACGTCAGGGATATAACAATCGGGATGCGCCATTTACCTTGAATGACTTCCAGGGCATCTCTTGCCGCCATTAATTCATATTGGCAGGCTGGTTCTGTACTTTTTATACGATAAATCATTAAAGCGTAGTTACCCGGCGGTAACTAGTACTTTGGCAAACTAGATTCTAGTGGATTCTCGGGGCGTCGGACGGCCGATGCCGCCCCGAGAATCTACATTGGACGAGTACTAGTCATTGAAAGTAGGGGAGTAGCTCTCATTCTTAAAATGGGACTCACACTTAGTTCGCCAATAGCTGAATCACTGCCCCTTTTTCAAACTGCCTTCGCAAAGCTGTAGATAAACCCAGATGGTCGCCGACCGCATTGCAACAAGGCAAGGCTGTCGAGTTGCATAAGTTTTCCCTTGAGAAGAGAAACAAGTGACAGGTATTGCCAAATGCCAATGTTGGCAGAATCGTAGTTAACCTAATCATATTGCTGCGGCTAGACTCAGATTCAGCTGGCGCGTTTTTTTGCTAATACACACTGCCATAGAAAATAACTTTTTTGTAAAAATCAGAAATAAATTAGAAAAAATAGGGAAATACATATAGGGTTAATTGGCTTTGTGCTGTCTACCCTTATAGAATAGCCAATTCCATAGCTTGTCGCAACAATGCCCGAAGCTGATCATAATCCGAACCTAAACCAGTCCACAATACCTCTCCTGAATGGGGGGAATGTACCGTGATGGACAGAGAGTATCTGATTCGGCAGGCATTTGCTATCGATACGCGCCGGGGATATGAATGTTTGTTCAGACGATACTACAAAGTATTGTGTACGCAGGCAGTACGCTACACCTATTCCCGCGATATAGCCGAAGATATTGTGGCTGAAGTGTTTCTTGGATTCTGGAAGAACCGGGTGCATGAACACATTACGTCCTCCTACCGATCGTATCTGTACCGAGCCGTCCGGAACCGGGTATATAACCACCTGCAAGACGAATTCAGGCGGGATAATTCAATCGGAAAACCCGTCGACCTCGATATGGCAGAGGAAGTCAATTACGAAGATCCCCAACGCATCATCCAGTTTACAGAGCTTTATCAGCAGTTGGAAACGGAAATCAAACGACTCCCCCGCAATGTCAGCGGGTATTTTTCCTCAGCCGCTTCGATGGCAAAAAGAATCGGGAAATTGCGGATGAACTACAAATTTCGATTAAAGGTGTCGAAGCAAACATTCAGCGAGCCCTGTTCCAATTAAAAAAAGTGCTGGATGTCGGCCTGTTTGTCTGGGCGATTAGCTGGCTTACCAGGTAGGGTAAGATCCCCGGCGATTGTCCATATTACTAAACGTGTCGAACGCAATGAACACAACCATCCATAAACAACTTCTTTTTGCTCATTTCGCTGGCCAGGCTACTCCGTTGCAACAGCGGTTGATCGAAGACTGGCTGCAGAAACCGGCTAATCAGGAACAATACTACGAATGGCTGGAGGAGTGGGATCACCAGAATCTGCAATACCACCCGGATGAGAACCGACTCTTTGATCGGTTGCAACAGCAGATTAGCCAATATCAACAGCCCGCTACCAGTGATCAACAGGCACCATTTCGCTTTCCTCTCCGCTGGGTAGCGGCTGCTTCAGTTATTCTGGCTGGTTTTCTGACAACCGGGTACCTATTCCGGCAGCAGTTGTTCTACCAGACTCTTGAAACGGCTTATGGAGAAGTCCGCCGGGAAATGCTGCCCGATGGCAGCGTTGTAACGCTCAACGCCCATTCGTCGCTACGGTTACCCCGCTTTGGGTTTGGGCAGTCCTCACGAGAGGTTTTTCTACGGGGCGAGGCTACATTTTCGGTTCGTCATCTGCCCACGCATCAGCGTTTTGTGGTGCATACCGATAAGAACCTGAATGTGACGGTGCTGGGAACTGAATTTACTGTATATGCCCGTGCCCAGACCGCGCAGGTAGTCCTCCATAAAGGGAAAGTGCAAGTTGACTATCAGCAGGCCGAACGGCCCGAACGGTTGATGATGCGGCCTGGCGATCTGGTTAAACTCGAAAAAAACAGCCGCATTCACCTTCAGCACCTTCAGCGCCCTGAAGCTCTTAAAGCATGGCAGTATCACGAATTTGTCTTCGAGAAAACTCCGCTGCTTGACATTGCCCGAATGATGGAAGAGACCTACGGTGTCAAGGTTAGTATTCAGGGTGACGTACTGGCCGCACGGGCCATCTCGGGAACGTTTAAAGCTGCTACCGCCGATGAACTGCTGCAGATCGTTACCCAACTACTGGAGGTGAATTACAATCGTCAGAATAATGAGGTGCTTTTGTTTGATTAAAGAAACCCTTGCCTATATGAAACAACGATTACGACAAGTTGGGGCCAGCACCTTGCTTGCCTGTACGCTCCTTGGCTGTCCATCACCGGTGCTGAGTCAGACACTCGCTATGACTCACCAGGATCGGCAAAATAGCCAGAATGGCGCGAATCCAGGGGGAGCCGATCCTTGAAAGAGGTTCTAGATGCGTTGAAAGCCCGCTACCGGGTTGAGATTTTGTTTGAAGACAAAGTCATAGAAGGCTATTCGTTACCGGCCAATAGCCTGTCCATTTCGGGCGACTTCGAGTCGTTGCTGGAGCGAACCCTACTGCCCTTCAACCTGCGTTACAAGCGGGTAAGAGAAAGAACCTACCTTATTATGGGCCGCAAAGTCGGTCGGAAAACGGTAACTCTGTCGCCAAACAGCCGATTGGCTGAAAACACAACATCTACGGTGGCCGCTGCTCTAGCCCGGCCGATTCCTGCTGTTACCGACCAACCGACTTCTGTGGCTGTTGAACCGACTAAACCCAGGAAATTCCCGTTCGGGGTCGCATAACGGACAGCGAAAAAGGAGAAGCCCTGCCCGGCGTCAGCGTTGCTGTCAAAGGCCAAAGTCGGGGTACAACGACCAACGCTAACGGCGATTTTCAACTAGCGGTGCCAGATGATAATACCGTGCTGGTATTCAGCTACATCGGTTACGAACGGCAGGAGGTTCGGGTGGGGACGCAAAGCGTCATCAACCTAAGCCTGAAACCGTCCAATGCCACCCTGAATGAAGTGGTCGTTGTGGGGTATGGAACCCAGAAGAAACGTGACATCACCGGATCAGTTGGGAGCGTATCGGCCCAGCAAATTCGGGCGGTGCCGGTTATGGGTGCCGATCAGGCTCTACAGGGGCGGGTATCGGGTGTGCAGGTCATTCAGTCGAGTGGGACACCGGGTGGAGCTGTACAGGTTCGTGTCCGGGGCGTGAACTCAACGGCTGGCAATGGGGCCAATCAGCCCCTGTACGTAGTGGATGGCATCCCGCTGATTTGGGACGAAGCTAACAACAGTCAGGGTACGGGCAATACCGGTACGGGTGGGGCCGTATCGAATGCGGCCAGTCCACTGGCCAGTATCAATCCCAACGATATTGAAAGCATGGAAGTGCTGAAAGATGCTTCCGCAACGGCTATCTATGGCTCGCGGGCGGCCAATGGAGTCGTGTTAATTACTACTAAATCAGGCAAGGCGGGTAAAACCGTCATTAGTTTCGATGCCTATTACGGCGTACAAACGCTTCGAAAGAAAATTCCGGTCATGAACGGACGCGACCGGGCGGCTTTGCTGTTCGAGTGGCGTCGGAATGCTGGTACACGTGGGGGAGAGGGCACAGATGTGTTTACGGTTAATCCCTTCCTGCTCTACGACGGTACCGACTGGCAGGATGCCCTGTTTCGTCAGGCGCCGATGCAGAACTATAACCTCTCCGCAACAGGCGGTACCGAGCGGGTTCAGTTTGCCGTGAGTGCCGATTATTTCAATCAACAGGGTATTATTCTGAACACCTTCTCTAAACGCTATTCGACACGCTTAAATCTTGACGTTAAAGCCACTGAACGACTCAAGTTTGGTACCCGAACGGCCCTGAACTACCAGACGGGTAATACCATCGATTCAGATGAGTTTTTTCAGGGACAGCTCTACGGATTGACGACCCTATCGCCCCTGGGTGTCGTTTATGACTCCAACGGGCAGTTTGCTGGCCGCCCCAACTCAGTCATCAGTTCGGGCCTGTTCACCGATGGAAACGGCAACGTAGTGGCTAATGTGGTCCAACGCAAACGTAGTACCGACCGTTACCGGATTACCTCCAATCTGTATGGTGAATACCAGTTTACGAAGGATTTACGGTTTCGGTCGGTCTTTGGAGTCGACTATCTATTCAATGAACTAACCAGTTTTGCACCCGTCTGGCAGCGGGGTGTTGATGCCAATACGACCCAGACAGTAGGGGTTAGTCAGCCCAAAACTCTCAACTGGCTGGCGGACCAACTGCTCACCTACGACCATACGTTTGGGCGGCATAACCTCAACGTAGTCGCTGGATTCTCGGCCCAGCAGTTTGTGCAAAAAACGATGGGAGCTAACGCCCAGGGTTCCCCCAGTGCAGTCCTGGATCAACTGAGTAACCAACCTACAGCAACGGGTACGTTCGGGGGCAGACCACCTCAGCGTTGGTATCGCAGTTCGTTCGCGTCAATTATGCCTACGCTGACCGCTATCTGCTTACCAGTACAGTAAGACGTGATGGCTCCTCCCGGTTTGGAGCCAATAACCAGTATGGTATTTTTCCGTCGTTCTCACTCGGCTGGCGTATTTCTGAAGAAGCCTTTCTCAAACAAAACAAATTTATTTCTGATCTGAAACTGAGAACCAGTTATGGTATAACGGGTAACCAGAACATCGGTGACTTTCTGTTTGCCGCCTTAGCGGGCGGGGCGAATACGGTATGGGGCAATACCGTCGCAACAGGCGTAGCACCGACCCGTTTTGAAAACCCCGACATCCGTTGGGAGCGCAACAAACAGGTTGACATTGGCCTTGACCTCAGCCTGTTGCAGGGACGTGTCAATTTTACGGCCGACTATTATTATAAGCTCACCGACGGTCTGTTGGGTGGGGCACCGTTGTCGGTCATCTCCGGGGTGGGAAACACATACACAACCAACATTGGCAAAATCAGCAACCAGGGCTTTGAGTTCGCGCTGAACACCACACCGATCAACCGGAACCATTTTCGGTGGAATGTGGATGTGAATATCTCGACCAATAAAAATAAAGTAGTTAGCCTGGGAACATTACCCTTCCTGGCGGGGGTCAATATAAACCGGGTGAACGCCTACATCAACCGTACGGAAGTAGACCACCCGATTGGCGGATTCTACGTGCTGAAAGAAGAGGGCCAATATCAGACCTGGGAACAGGCCGCCACGGCCCCCGTCTATAAACTGGGCAACCAGCCTTATTTTGCCCCCGGCGATTTTATTCCCGTTGATCAGAATGGCGATAAGGTGATCGACGATGCAGATCGGGTTTGGTATGGCTCCCCCTTTCCGGATTTCTTTGGTGGACTGAACAACACATTCACCTACAAAGGGCTATCAATCAATGTGTTTAGCAATTTCCAGCATGGCAATTTGATCTGGAACCAGCCGCGTCTGACGTCGGAAACCTTCGAGGGAAACGTGTGGCAGTCAACCTACGACAACCGCTGGCTACCATCCAATCCGGGGGCGCAGACCTCCGTGCCGGTGCCGCGTAATAATAACCCACTCTTGCCCTCCAACCGCTTCCTGGACGATGGGTCTTTCCTGCGTGTACGAACCATAACGCTGGGGTATGATCTGCCCAAGTCATGGATGGTAAAAGCGAAATTGACACGGGCAAGAGTCTATGTGCAGGGCAACAACCTGCTGACCTTCACGAAGTATCCCGGCTGGGACCCTGAGGTGAACAGCTTCGGCTCCAGTGTAACCACCAATGGGATCGATGCTGGTGCGTATCCCATTGCCAAGTCCCTGATTTTTGGGTTGAACCTCAGCTTTTAACCTTCCTGATCTTTCTGTTTATGAACCGATTTGTTCGTTTTCTGACTTTACTCACGCTATTGCATCTGACCGCAGGCTGCGATAAGATGCTGTCTCCCGATCCGGTGGGCGTACAGACCGTCGATGGCACTTTCACCGATTTCGCAGGAACGGTTTCGGCCATCAATGGAGTATACAACCTGCTGTCGGGCGGGGATCTGTACCGGGGCAACCTGAACCTGTTGTATATCGACTACGCCAGCGATGACGTGATCAATACCAGCAAAACCGCAGCCTCCTCCTACAGCCCACTTGATTACTTCGAACTTCCTGTCGATAACGGGCTTACGTTTGGCCTGTGGAACGACTTCTACCGGATCATTTATCGGGCCAATATTATCACAAACCGGGTACCGGGCTTTCGTTTCCCATTGCCCAGTCTCGCAACCCGGCGGGTGGCTTATACACCGATCAGTTTGTCGGCGAGGCTAAGTTTATGCGGGCATTTGCTTATTTCAACCTGGTGCGGCTATTTGGCGATGTACCACTGCGCATCACCGAAATCAAGAGCCCTGCCGAAGTAAATATTGCCCGTTCGCCAGCGGCCCAGGCCTACGCTCAGATCATCGACGACCTGAAAGATGCGGTTACTAAGTTGCCGCCGGTCTATTCGGGTAGCGGAACCGGCAACGAAAAAGGGCGTCCTACGCGCTGGGCAGCGCTAACGATGCTGGCCGATGTGTACCTAACTCAGAAAAACTACGGTGAAGCAAAAGCCGCTGCTGCCCAGGTAATTACACAGAGTGGCCTGAGTTTGAACACAAAATATGCCGACAACTTTGCCGCCAAAGGAGGGGCTGAAAACGGTCCTGAGTCGTTGTTTGAAGTGCAGTTCAGCAATGGGGGCAGTAGTTCGGGAACAACTCCATTCGGAAATCCCTACTCCTATATTATGGGGCCTGTTACCGAAAGCAACGGGGGTGCCGTCAGTCTGGCAGCTTACCGCCCAACCGACAATGATGATGTGACGAACGAACCGGGTTTTAAGGGGGGGCTGATCCAGGAATATGAAACCGGCGATTTACGTCGGGATGTAAACTTTACGCAGGGACGGAATGGTGTAGGACTCCAAAATTGGCTGACCAGCAAACACCATGTGCCCAATACAGGGGCAGCGGGTCAGGCTAATTTCCCCATTTACCGATTAGCGGAAGTATTCCTGTTGTATGCTGAAGCCACTAACGAAGCGAGCCTGCTCGATGCGCAGGGGCTGGAGTATATCAACCGCCTGCGTCGGCGGGCCTTTGGGTTACCCTTGACCACGCCCGTTGCCGCCCTCGACATTGTCAGTGGTCTGACTCAGGCGCAATACCGGGATCTGATTCGTTCGGAACGGCGCAAAGAACTGGCTCTGGAAAACCACCGCTGGTTCGATCTGTTGCGTTATGGGTTTGATTACGCCAATACAGTTTTGAAAGTCAATCAGAAACGCGATGCATTCACCAAAGACAAGTTTTTGTTTCCTATTGCCAAGATCGAACTGATCAATAACCCGCTACTCACCCAGAATTCGGGATACTAAATCATCTCATGCCTATGAAACTATATAAAGTAGAGTTGTTATCGGGCCTGGTATTGATGAGCCTGAGCCTACTATCCTGTGAGCAAAATGAACCCCAGGGCGTGCTGGGCGAGGAAAAAGACAAAGCCAAGATCATCTTTGTCAATGCCACCCCCAATGCTGCCACACAACCCGCTGCTGCCCAGCGCGAAATCGCTATTTGGCCCTTTTATAATGGGATTCAATTCAATACGTTCCCGATCAAGTTTCCCTGGAGCAACGGCTACAAAGCCTTTGCGCCGGGTACAATGGTCATGCGCTTCGATACCGCCCAGTCGCAGTCCAACAATCCGCCGGGTGCAGCTGCCAAAGTTGGTGAGCTAACGTTTCCGACGGAAGCGGACCGGTATTATTCCGTGTATTCCATTGGAACAGCCCAGCAGACGGAGTTTGTGTTACTCAATGACGATCTGGCGTTGCCAACCCCTGGCAAGGCTAAGGTTCGTATTATGAATTACTCACCCGATTCAGGGCCACTCGACCTGTTCATAACGGGCGGGTCGTTGGCCGCACCCATCACGCTGGCCACCAGCCTGGCCTACAAAAGTGTGAAGCCGTTCTTCGAGATCGATCCTGGTACGTATACGATCGAGTTTCGGGTAGCGGGCACCCCTACGGTGGTCAAGTCCAAGGCGAACGTGATTATCGACAAAAACAGCTGTTACAGCATTTGGGCGCGCGGCTTTCGCACCGTCCCTTCTCCAGGCAATACGTTTGGTGGCTACGCCTTCGATATCAGCTACCATGCCAACCGCTGGAGCAATCCACTCTAAGGTTACTATTAGATAAGGTTGGACGCAGAAAGTGGGCAACTGGTTAGTTGCCTTCTTTTTAACACACAGACGGGCTACCTGGAGCCCTATGGCCTTTGGTGCAATAGAGAGCGGCTCATCCGCGTGATCTTCTTGTTTAACACTCTTTTAACGATTGGTAATGACTACATTCCTACCGAATGACAGGCCACGCTTTGGCCTTAATAACCGCCTGAAATCGCTTTTGTCAGGTGTTGCCCTGTGGGGATTACTAGGCCTTATGAGCGGTATAGTCGGCGTTGAGGCATCGGCGCAGACGATCACCATTACGGGTACACCGCAAACAGCCGCGAACGTATCACGCGGATTTCGCAACCGATTGCTATATCTGTTTCGTGTAGATGTGTCTGGACCAGCCGCCATCCTGACCGGCCTGACTGGTTTTACAACGACAGGTACCTACACGTCTTCGGATCTCAACGCGTCGGTCTCCCCCACCCGAGGATTGCGGGTCTATTATTATCCTGCCAGTGCCTATGCCAGTAACCTAAATTCGATTGAGACGGCCGGGAGCGGCAATACCGCATCCGTAACTGACAACAGCATAACCGGAGCCGGAGAAACTTTGACTTTTGCGCCCCTGAATCTGACCCTGGCGACGGGAACCCACTACTTCACTGTCGTTGCCGATCTGGCTGATGCCGCGACAGTGGGTCGTACAATTGGGCTCGCCGGGTTGACGGAAGCCGCCTTTCAGTTTTCAGGAAGTCCTACGGTCAATCCGGCTACCTTTCCCGCCACCGGGCTACAAACGATTGGGTCGGGAACGCTAACCATTCGTAGTAACGGAACGCCCGGTGCTGCCAATGTGGAACGGGGTATTACTAATTTACCCCTGTATCGATTTGCCCTCACCGCCACGGGAGCCGCTACATCGTTCTGTAATTCCACGGCAGGACCAGCGGTGGTAGTGGCTGGTACATATAGTGCGGCAAGCGCAGCCGGAAACCTACGCATGGTTTATTCGGTGGATAGTACGCTGGATGCTTATGACCAGCAACTGGGTGGTGCCACAACACTGCCAGCCACAACGTCTACGTCTACGGTCAATCTTAATTCAGTTTCCATTACTATACCGGAAGGAACGACCCGGTATGTGTTTATTACCACCAATATTCCGGCTGGAGCCGTCGTTGGGGATAATTTAAGTCTGAGACTCTCTACTGCAACGGTTCCCATCGGTACAACCTTGGTTAACAACGCCACAACAGGTGGGCTACAGACGCTGGTTGGGGCTTCACCACTTACGCTGACGGGTACCGCACCTGTTGCCGGAACCGTGTTACAGGGGGTATCGGATGTCCTGCTGACCCGCGTGCAGGCCGACGTGAGCGCGACTACGGTGCTGACCCAATTTCAATTTACGCCGGGAGGAACGTATACCGTAAACGACGTTTCCAGCTTTAAGCTGTATTATTCAACCAGCCCGGTCTTCAGCCCAGCCTCCGCCCGCCTGCTGAAAACCCAGACAGCTACTACGGCGGGTTTATTTACCTTCACCAGCTCGGCCAGCCTTGGTCAAACGGTACCCACGCCTAACACAGCTATTTATCAGCTGTTAACTCCGGGAGTACCTCATTATTTTTTCGTAACAACCGACATAAAGCCCACAGCCACGCCGGGAAAGACGATAAAGGGCAGCTACTCAAGTGCCAACGGTAGTGCAACGGCTACACTACTGGCAGGCGGAACCCGTACGATTAATGCTGTAACGGCCTCTGATCTGGAGATTGCTACCAATGCACAGATTGCCCTTAGTTCGCCTTTGCCTGCGGCCCTGAATCTGCCTCAGGGGAGTAGCAATGCCGTGTTATATCAGCTTCAGACAAGCGTTACGTCAACAAATGCTCAGTTTACCGGACTTACTTTATCCGTTACAGTGACTAACCCGGCGGATATTGCCGGCGGATATCGGTTGTATTATTCAACGGATGCCAGCCTCGATACGGGTATTGATCCGTTAATTGGCTCCGCTATTTCCGCTACCGCTACGTCGCAGGCGCTTCTGTTTCAGCCTGCTACACCCATCCCGATTGCGGCTGGGCTTTCTGGTTATTTCTTTCTGGTTGTCAACACGATACCGGAGGCTGTTCTGGGCAATCAGATACGGATCAATGCGCCATCATTGACGGACGTAAGCTTCAGTTCCGGCATCCTAACCGGCACGCTAACGGCAGTTACCCACACCAATTCGGGGCCACCCAACGTTGTGCTGAATAGTTTGGGAGGTTTCCCGACAGAGGTAGCCAAAGGTACCCGGCAAGTACTACTCTACGGGTTGAGTGTGGCTGTCAGTGGGGCTGGTACCCAACTGACGGGAATCACCCTGCGAACAGCTACTGGTGGATTTTCGGCGGCTGATATTAGTGGTGGTTACCGGCTATATCGTTCCGCTGATAATCAGTTCGATGTGCTTCTTGATACACCAGTAGGAGAGGCCATTGCGGCTACCGGTTCCGGGCAAACGCTGGTTTTTACGCCAGCCTCACCCATTTCTATTGCCCTGGGAGAAACGATTTATTTCTTTTTGGTCACGGATCTGGCCAGCAACGCCACTGTAGGGAACCATGTGCAGATACAGCCTGTCGGATTAGCGGACGTAACGTTCACCCTGAGTATCAACAGTGGTACGCCAACCGCTGGGCCAGCCATAACCATTGTTGACCCACCCGCCATCAACGTTACGGCGGTAGGGCCAACGTCAGGCACAATCGTTGCTGGTGCCACCGATGTCGTCCTGTATGGTCTACAAATGGCCGTTAGTGGAGCCTATGCCAACCTAAAAAGGGCATCGTTTAGGACGGGTACTGGATTCAGACCGGCGGATATTAACGGCGGGTATCGACTCTATTACTCGGCCGATGCGGTATTTCAGCCAGCGACAGATGTACCGCTTGGTACATTGATATCCGCTTCTAATACACCACAACGACTGGATTTTGATCTGAATTTGCCCATCCGGCTTGAGCCGTCCACCACGGGCTATCTGCTGTTGGTGACCAACCTGTCGGCCTTTGCCACAGCTGGGCATACCGTGTCTATAGCTGCTCCGCTGCTTAGTGATATTCAGTTTGAAACGGCTACCCTGACTGGCAATCCAGCAACGGGTGGGGTATTCACGGTCGCAGCCCCGGCTCCCGACCTGACTGGTTTCCCCTTCCCGAATCATCCCAAAGTGCTAAATATCACGCAGCCCCCCTATAATGCCGATCCCACGGGGGTAGTAGATGCGACGGCTGCTTTCAATGCGGCTGTAGCCAGCAGTATGTCGTTTGTCTACATCCCGAACGGTACGTATCGCCTTACCGATGCCATCACCTGGCAACCAACGCTGGTGCCGGATGTGCGCGGTCGGGGTGGTAGCGGTATCCAGCTATGGGGGCAAAGCCGGGATGGGGTCATTCTGAAATTAGATAACAACGCGCCGGGATTTGGTGATCCGGCCAATCCAAAGCCGCTCATTTTTACGGGTGAAGACCAGCCCAACCGCTTCGGCAATTCGATTGCCAACCTAACCATTCATACGGGAACGGGTAATGCCGGTGCTATCGCCCTGCGTTACTACGCCAATAATTTCGGCATGCTCGATAACGTACTCATTAAATCCGGTGATGGGCAGGGTATTATTGGGCTGGATCAATCCTACAGCCGCGCTAACGGCCCCAACTTCGTCAAGAACCTAACCATTGACGGGTTTAACGTGGGTATCAAAACCGATTTTGCGCTAGAAAGTAATGTCTTCGAGCACATTACGCTCAAAAACCAGACACAATACGGCTTTTACAACGGCAAGCAGGTCTTAAGCATCCGGGATTTGAAAACCACCGGGCAGGGGGAGCTTCCTTTTACAATGAGTCGGGTCATGTCGTATTGATCGACTCGGATTTGACGGGAACCGGTGCGGCTGCCATCATCAATGGGGCTACGGGACAGATGCTGGTTCGCAACGTCAGCACAATGGGTTATGGACAGGCCCTAGCAGACCCTACCTATCCAGTTACGGCAAACGCCATTAGCGAGTGGACATCCGATGCCCCGGTAAGTCAGTTTCCGGCGGTCTCACTCAAGTCCCTGAACCTGCCGATTAAAGAAACGCCCATTATTCCCTGGGATGCGCCGGAAACCTGGGTAAATGTTGAAGATGCGCCTTTCGGTGCTACTCCAGATGGAATTTGCAATAGCGTAGTTGCTGGTTTTCCCTGTGACGACGATGGTCCGGCTATTCAGCGCGCCATTGATGCGACCCTGCCAGGGGGTTCACGGGCGGGTGCAACAACCCTGTTTCTGCCGAGCCAATACCGGCTCTTGAGTACGGTTTACTTACGAGGTAGTATCCGGCGTATTATCGGGCTGGGTCGTACCACGGGGCCGCCTTACGCCGGTGGGGTGCCCACCTCGTTTGTCGTGCAGGCGGGAGCCTCTCCGATCATTCTTTATGAGAACCTGGGCTATGGGGAAAGTTCAGGGGGAAGGGTTGGGCCGGGCGTCGTGCAGGTTGATAACCAGACCAGCCGGACACTAGTTTTTCGAAAATGTGGAATGGGCACCTTACAACTTTCTGGAGGGGGTGAAGTGTACTTCGAGAGTGTTTCCGGCTTTCAGGATGCCTTATTCACCTTCAACAATGTAGCGGTCTGGGCGCGTCAGTTAAACCCCGAACGTCATGGGGATAAGGTATTTATCAATGGAGGAA
The DNA here is from genome assembly GCA_003259005.1 of Spirosoma telluris. Lineage (GTDB taxonomy): Bacteria > Bacteroidota > Bacteroidia > Cytophagales > Spirosomataceae > Spirosoma > Spirosoma telluris. The sequence continues at coordinate 5,017,049 of QLII01000001.1, read as the reverse complement.
AATCCTGGATGCTGGGTCTGAAAACCGAGAAGTTCGGCCAGATTATCACGGCGTCCAACGGAGCCAAAGTAGAAGTATTGGGCGGTCTGGTTTATTCCCTGGACGATTCTCGGGTTAGTCCCATGTTTGTTATCAATGACTCAGACGTATCCTATACCTTCAATGAGTATACGGGTCGATACGGCATTCCGTATCCAGAGTTGGTCAAAGAAACCCAGACGAGCGTAACCAAAACCCTGCTTCGGGGGGCTCCTGCAGTACCCTATCCTAGTAGTATACAACCACCACCCGTTCCAGCCTACCCGGCCACCTGGAGCCAGCGCAATGACGGCACCGTTCCGGATGGGATTGATGGCGTTGTGGGATCGAGTCTGGTTCTGTATGCAAGTAGCCGGGGTGAAAATAAGGCCCCTTCATTCGCCCTCTCGACGACGGAGGTTGTAACGAACGAAGACGCTGGGCCTCAGCTAATACCGGGTGTAGCCATTCAGATGAATGACGAAAATGACGAACGGGTACAGGAACTTGCCTTTACGGTAACGACGACCAATCCAACCCTGTTTGCGGTATCTCCAACCCTCGATGCACAGACTGGTACGCTTACCTATACGCCCGCAACGGATGCATTCGGAACCGCCACAGTTACGGTGATCTTATCCGATGATGGGTCCGGTGAACTTCCCAGTCGCAATACAAGCTTACCCCAGACGTTTACGATTCGGGTCGAGCCTGTGAACGATGCGCCAACGCTCAATACCATTCCGGATGCTCAGGTAGCCGCTCAGGGTTTCCCCCTTACCGTGAGCCTATCGGGGCTAAGTTCAGGCAAGCTCAATGAAACCCAAAGCCTGACGATTCTGGCGGTCTCCTCCAACCCGTCCTTAGTTCCCAATCCTGTTGTGGCTTATTCCCCTGGTAGCACCACGGCCACCCTGACGATGACGCCCACTGCCGGTCAATCCGGGGTCGTGACGATTACCGTGAGCGTGCAGGATGATGGCGGTACTGCCAATTCAGGGGTTAACATGCTGAGTCGGGTATTTTCGGTTACGCTGGTCGTAGTAACCGCTCCGGTAAGACCAGTTCTGGAATGCGTCGCGCTGAACGGTGACGGTTCCTATACCGCCCGCTTTGGGTACAAAAACGACAACGCAGTGTCGGTCATTATCCCGGCAGGGACCGCTAATTACTTTGTGCCAAATGCGGGATTAACTGGTCTCATCGACCCGCCAACGCTGTTTCTGCCGGGTCGCCAGCAGAATACGTTTCAGATTCAATTCAACGGTAATGCCCTTACCTGGTTGCTGAAAGGCCCGGATAATCAGACTCGAACGTCGACGGCTTCATCTACGTCTACCCGCTGCGCTGGTTCAGGCCGTTTACCGGCCTCCGACGAAAACAGGCCCAAAAACCAGAAGCTCTCATTCTTTACCCAAATCCGGGCTCTGACGAGGTAATGGTTCAATGGAACCTTTCTTCAGAGCCGACTCACATAACCCTCTACACTAGTAAGGGCATCCGCTTACTGGAAAAGGATGTAACAGGAAAACGTGAAACGTTACTGTCGGTAAAGGATTTACCTGAAGGGATGTATGTGGTGGAAGTCGTTGCGGGCTCTGTTAAACTGACGCAAAAGTTTATCCGACGCTGACGGGTTACCTCGCAGTGTTCCTAACAGGGCTCATTGCTTTTTAATAGTAATCACCAGGAGATAGAGAAACCGGTTGGTCAGCCTGCGACACCCTTTGTTGATATCGGCACCGGATTGGCTGGGTAACCGATCTGGTGCCGTGTTTGACTAACCGACTCGTTTACTACCTGCAATCGAAAATACCGCCCATAATGAACTACTTCTACTTGCTGCTGATGCTGCTGTTCATACAAGTCAACCCGGCCGGGGCTCAAACAGCCGCGTCGGAACAGCGATACCGTCAGTTACAGTATAAGCTGGCATCAGGCTGGAATACCTGGAACACCCGCAGTGTACTGAGTCACGTGCTGCTCCCACAGGGCCTGGCAGTTAACATTGGCCTTAACAGCAACGATCTGACCATCAACCGGTACCTGCACGAAGCCTATTTATCGTCTAAGGAACTCCGGCCCGAAACCGTGACGGCTGGCTACCACGCCTACGATGGGAGCTATACAGAATGTACGGTGAATTGGGAAGGTACACAAGTCCGGGTAGAAAGTGCCCACGACGGAGAAGACCTGGTGATCCTGATGACACCGTTGAAACTACCGGTTCGCCCCCCTTCAGTTGTGGTGGAAGCGGGGCTGCTCTGGAACCGTCCGGGAAGCGTGACAAGCCAGAGAAACGGGTTGTTGGCCCAGGTAGGCAACACCGCCTTCAGGGTGAAGGGCACAACCCCAGCGCAATCAGAGCTCCTCCCGCTAACGGGTAAATACCTCAGTTTTTTACTCAATAAAGTAGTAGGCATTTCGGTAGGCAAACCCCACACGCTTGATGCAATTAAAGCCGTGGTGGCCCACCAGCGAGCTGCCTTCGAACAGACGCTGAACCGAGCTCATACTTTACGAGAAACGTACCTTATTCAACAGAGTGCGTTGGCCTGGAACTTGATTTACGACCCCGAATTGCAGGGCGTAGTAGCACCCGTCAGCCGCTGCTGGAATACCGTCTTCGGCGGCAGATACGTACTTTTTAACTGGGATACGTATCTGTCGGCTTATATGGCCGGTTTCGACAATCGGGCCTTAGCCTATGCCAACGCCATAGAAGCGACCAGAGAAATCGACCGCTACGGTATGGTGCCCAACTATGTAGCCGGAGGTGGTCTTGGATCGGCCGACCGGTCACAGCCACCCGTAGGGGGCTCGTGATTCGGGAACTATACCGCCAGTATAAAGACCGGTGGCTACTTGAACTGACGTTTGACCGATTGCTGCGCTGGAATCGCTGGTGGCCCCAGCACCGGGATACAGGTGGGTTGCTTTGCTGGGGATCGGATAAGGTACCGCCCGATGAAGCCGCGCATACCTGGCAGGGAGCCGCCTACGAATCGGGGCTCGATAATTCGCCGATGTTTGATGGCGTTCCATTCAATACGAAAACCAATCAACTCCAACTGGCCGATGTAGGTCTAACCAGCCTCTACATTGCGGACTGCAATGCTCTGGCTGAACTCGCTCAGGTGTTGAACCGCCCTGCGCAGGCGGCCGAGCTGCGCCAGCGTGCGGGCACCTATGGGCAGGCACTACAAATGCTCTGGAGTGAAGAGAAAGGCATCTTTCTGAATCGCCGGACTGACACGGGGCAGTTTAGCGACCGACTGTCACCCACTTTATTTTATCCTCTGCTTGCGGGTGTCGCGACACCCATACAGGCCCGGCGTATGGTAGATGAGCACCTGCTAAATCCAGCAGAGTTTTGGGGTGAGTGGGTGCTCCCAGCCGTGGCCCGTACTGATTCGGCATTTACCGATCAGAACTATTGGCGGGGGCGCATCTGGGCACCGCTTAACTTTCTAGTCTATTTGGGGCTGAGGAACTACGATTTACCGGATGCCCGCAAACAACTGGTCGATAAATCGAATCAGTTACTGCTAAAAAACTGGCGTGCAAGTCGGCATGTGCCTGAAAATTTCCATGTATCGGGTGTGGGTCGATTACCCAGCGAGGCTCTCAATCGTAGCGATTCGTTTTACCACTGGGGCGCTCTCATGGGATTCATGTCGCTTCTGGAACAGGATAAGGCTGTAGAATTGAAGAAAACCACTGATTGAGGAGCGGCTAGGAAACAAATAAGATCAGTTCTAACCTGAAGTCGATTAACCAAATCATGATGACAAAACCTAGTTTATTCGCCTTCCTTTTCCCGTTGCTTTCCCGGACGTTGTCGTTAGCCTTACCCGCCGATCCTATTCAACTAACCTCTCCTAATGGCCAACTGGTCTTCACCTTTTCAATACTGACGTCGGGCGTTCCTGTATACCAGGTTCGCTATCAGAACAAGCAGATGATCCAGTACTCACGGCTGGGGTTACGGCAACTAGCCGATACAATGAAAACCCCGGATGCGACGGCGGGCTACCAATTGGTGCGCGTCGATACACAAATCCATAACACGACTTGGAAGCCCGTCTGGGGTGAACGCAAATACATAAACGACCATTACAACGGGCTCTTACTAAGCCTACAGAAGGCTCAACTACGGGTGCAGATCGAAGTGCGCTCCTATAATGAAGGAGTAGCCTTTCGCTATGTAGTGCTACCTTCTGCCAGCTCGAAAACGAGTACATTCCAGGGCGAAGAAACTCAATTTAATGTGCCCGAAGAAACGTTGGCTTTCTGGACACCGGATGCACAGGCCAATTATGATCAACGCCCCGTTGAGAATTGGGCCGAAGCCGCTGAGTTACCCCTAACGCTCCGGCTCTCGACGGGGGCATGGCTTAGCATTGCGGTGGCCGAACAAACGAATGCGCCCGGATGCGTCTTAAAACTGCCGCCAAAAATCAGCTGGTGACCGAATGGGCTGGCGAAACAAGCGGACCCTTACCGTTGAAAACACCCTGGCGGGTGGTGCTGGTGGGTAATCGTCCCGGCGAACTGGTCGAACACAATGATCTGATTCAAAATCTTAATCCACCCAGCCAGCTCGACGACGTAAGCTGGATCAGGCCTGGCAAAGTCATGCGTGAAGTGACGCTTTCGACGGATGGTGCTAAAAAAGTAGTGGATTTCGCCGTCAGACAGCATATCGACTATATTCACTTCGATGCAGGCTGGTATGGACATGAGTATGATCCTTTGGCCAATGCGACCACTGTTTGTGTTGACCCGGGGCGAAATCCCAAAGGGGATCTGGATTTACCCGAAGTCATTCGCTATGCCCGCTCCAAAGGCCGGAAAGTTATGCTATATGTCAATCACCTGGCGCTAGAGCGTCAGTTAGATACGCTGTTTCCGTTGTATCGGCGATGGGGGGTCAGTGGCATAAAATTCGGATTTGTATCTGTAGGGTCTCAGTACTGGACCAACTGGTTGCATGAGGCCGTCAAAAAGGCGGCTCAATATCAGTTAGTGGTCGATATTCATGACGATTACCGACCCTCTGGCTTCAGCCGCACCTACCCCAACCTGCTTTCTCAGGAGGGCGTGCTAGGCAATGAAGGCTTCCCGGATGCTACGCACAATACCATGTTGCCCTTTACCCGCTATATAGCCGGGGCAGGCGATTACACATTTTGTTTCAACACCGATACGGTGCGACCCGGTAAAGGCAAAACTACCCAAGCGCATCAGTTAGCCCTACCGGTTATTTATTTTAGCCCGCTACAGTTTCTGTTCTGGTATGGCAGGCCCGATCAGTACCCCAATACAACGGAGTTTGCTTTCTGGAAAAATCTGCCTACTGTCTGGGACGATACCCGCCTTGTAGACGGGATGCCAGGGGAGTTCGTTACTACGGCTCGCCGAAAAGGAACGGACTGGTATCTGGGCAGTATCACAAATGTACAAGCGCGTTCAGTCCTGATTCTGCTGAAATTTCTACCTGCGGGAAAACAGTTCATGGCTACTCTATACGAAGATGACGGGCGGGGTGGAGTGAAAACGTCGCACAAACACGTAACGGCATCAACCACCTTGACCGCTAAGTTGAGACCCTCGGGCGGTATGGCAATTACCCTTCATGCGCTATGAAAACGCCGACCGTCTGTGGTTCGATCAAACTTAGTTAGAGCGATGTAAGAGGTTAAAGACTAACCGATTCTGAGCAGTAGTGGCATCATCGCATCGCCGAAGCGATGAACTACTTAATAAGCGTAAAGGCCGCGACTGCTGTATTTCGAGCTTGGATGGCCTTAAGGTCGTTTAAAGGCTTAAGAGCATCAAAGTTGGCTGCTTTTGGCAAACCCGTGACGATTTTTGTACTTTTTTTAACGCGCCCGATTAGGGTGTATGATGTAGTTGACGCAAGCCAATACATCATACACCCTACATCCTTCTTCCTATTCTTCCGCCAGGGTTCTGGAAATATTCATGCGGTAAACACCTAAGGCGGGGAGGGCTGCGGCTACTAAACCAATCAGGATGGCTACGCCCAATAAGACCCATTCTTCGGGTAAAATGCCGAAGGCAGCCAGATTATAGTGATAATCTTCTGAAACGCTGCTCGAAAACAGCCATAGGCCGATGCGACTCAACAGGATGCCCAGGCCAAAACCAATCAGGGCCAGTACTAACCCTTCGAGCAGGAGCATGCCGAACAACTGCGCCCGTGTAGCACCCATCGAAAGCATGAGGGCCATTTCGTAGCGTCGTTCTTTCAGGGAATTATAGAGCGATACAAATACGCTGATGCCCGAAATGAGCATAATTACGATAGCCAGTCCCCGTAAGGTGTCAACGCCCACCCCTAATAGTGAAAACAGGCGGTTGATTTCAATATTCGGTAAAGCTGCCTGAAGCTTGGAGTTGCTGTTAATACCACGCGCCAGCATCATACCCATCGGATTTCGAAATTTGATAAGCATACTCGTAATCTCACGCGGAGACTCTTCGGGGCCTTCTTCGTGATCTTCGTGTGCTTCACCTTCTTTGTTGTGCTCCTCCTCGTCATGATGCTCATGGATGGCCCATATGCTCGAAAGGGGTGTCAGAATAAGCTGATCTGTAACGGTATTGGTTGGATTTAAGATGCCTACAACTTTGTATTTTGAGTCGGCATGTTCGTCGCCGTTTTTATCTAGTCCGTGCGAACTGGCAAAGGTATCGCCAATTTTTAAGCCTGTGACAGCAGCCACCCGAGGGCCAATGACTACCTCTAAATTTTGCTGGAATAGCTTGCCCTGACCAACCGTAGCGTCAAAATGGTCGAGGTACTTTTTGTTCGTACCCACAATCCGAAACGAGCGGTAATTATCCCCCATAGAGAGCGGAATTGCCGTTTTGATCATCGGGTTGCGCGTGAGCCGTTCGGCTTCGTCCAGTGAAATATTTCCTACTGGTGAATCAATCTGATAGATACTCGACAGAATCAATTGAAGAGGGCTGCCTTTTGCCCCCAGCACCATGTCGATGCCTTTGATATTTTTCCGAAACTGATCGTCTAATTGCTTATTAAGCAATAGCAGCAGCGAAATAATGGTGATGCCGAATGTCATCAGCAATCCGCTCAGAAAACTGCTTAAGGGCTTATCTTGTAGATTACTCCAACTAATTCGGAAAAGATTCATAGTATTTTAAATCTAAACGCAGAGAACAAAGAGGAATAGCGCAGAGAGCGCAAAGTAAGGATTTCTCGGCGCCCTTTGCGCTATCCTTTGCGTCCTTTGCGGTTAAATTTATGCCTTACAAATCCAGCTTAAAATGGTGACTGGCAATATTAAATCGCTTATTCAAATACAACCGATGGGCGTCGTAGCGAGCCGGGTTCTGCCCCGAATCGAGCGAAACACATTGGCAACCTGCCTGTCGGGCCTGGTCAATGACAAAATCAAGTAATGCGTTGGCATAGCCTTTTCCACGCCCTTCGGGCAGCGTCGACAGGTCGTCGATATAAAGGGTTTTGCCGCTGTACAGAAAATTCAGATACCGATAGCCTACCACAGCAGGAACTGTCTCTTCCGGATTCTCAGGCTCTACGAATGCAATAACAAAGCCATCACTCGCCTGTTGTGCCCGAATTCGCTCGAAAGCCTCTTCGGGGGTCAGGTGTGAACGGAGGGCCAGCATAGCGGGTACGGCACGTCGAATGTCAGCGTCAGATTGGGCAATTTTTATCGTCATAGTTGTTGGCGGATTTGCTGTAGTAGTTCGTCGCCCCCGCGTTCCAGAATGCTTTCGGCCAGCGAATGGCCAATCAATGGGGCTTCTTCGGGTGTACCCGTAAAGGTTTCGCGGAGCAGTTGACTCCCGTCCAGACTAACCAAGCCGCCCGTCAGGCTAATGGTTTGTTCGTTTGTCCATTGGGCCAGCGCGAACGACGGGATACTGCAACCCCCTTCAAGTCTGGCCAGAAAGGCCCGTTCCGCCTGCAAACAAGCCGCCGTTGGGGCATGATTAATGATTCGGGTTAGGGCTTCTGACACCTGACGATCTAATGACGTAGCTACTTCGATAGCCACGCTTCCCTGACCAACGGCGGGTGTAAATTCCGTGATGGGTAGGTATTCAACGATCAGATCGTCGTAGCCCATCCGATGAACGCCCGCATAGGCTAGCAGAAGCGCATCGCACTGACCTTCATCGAGTTTGCGAATGCGGGTTTGCAGGTTGCCCCGCATATCGACCGTAGTCAGGTGCGGGCAATAATGTTTAAGCATGGCCACCCGGCGTGTCGACGATGTGCCGATCCGAAATGCCTGGCCACCGCTGAGGGATACCGCTTTATTGCGGCTAACCAATACATCATTGGCTAGTTCCCGTTCTGTAAACGCAATGATTTCCAGATCGGAAGGCAGGCTTGAGGGGAGGTCTTTTGCACTATGAACGGCAATGTCGATGGTGCCATCGCGAAGTTGGTCTTCGAGTTCCTGAGTGAACACGCCTTTGCTCCCAATTTTTGACAGTGAGCGGTCGAGTACCAAATCACCTTTGGTTTCAATAAGTACCAGCTCTGAGGTTAATCCCGCTTGCTGAAGTAACGTTTGTATATAGTCTGCCTGCCAGATTGCTAACCGGCTGCTTCGCGTTCCAACTTTAATATGCATGATCTAGCAAAGATACGGCAGGAAAATGAGGTTTCAGTCACGTAGACGCAGTGTGGTAAAGTGTAGAAAGAGAGCCACACACAGCCCATAAATCGCAACACTATTGGAATTACGTAAATAGCTGGTAAAAATGGCAGAATAGGCTGCTCCAGTGTCAAAACGGCATATTCTGGCAAATAAAAGGACTTTATGGCTGACATCCTGACTTAACTAAGTAAGATTAATCCATTAGGCACGCAGTTTGTCTAAGAAATAAAAGAATTGACTAGAGCAATAAACAACATCCACTATGAAAGCGATAGAAAACGTGTTTAAGGGCACAGGTGGGCAGATCGACTTGCTGAATACCCTATATGGTGGTTCGAGTCAGACCACTATGAATGTTGAGCGGGAAGATGAACGCTTACTGATAACCCTATCGGCTCCCGGTGTAAAGGCCAACTCGTTTAATGTGTTGGTTGAGGGCAATAAACTTGTTCTCTATACGCTGCTGGTTGGCACAGCTCAGCATCAGAAAGAAAGTACGATTCAGCGATTGGCCGTACCTATGTTTCTCCGGGTTCTGGATATACCATCCTTCATTGACGCCGACCATATTGACGCCGTTCATGAGCAGGGACGAGTTATCGTTTCGTTACCCTTCAAAGATGAAGAACATATGCACCGTCGAATAGACATCAAAAATTTATTCTAAGTTTACCCTTTTGCATTCCTTCCGGGACCTGTGGGTCCTGTAGCCTATAGATGAGTTCAAAGCCGCTTCTACGGAAGCGGCTTTTTGATTGTTGACGATCGTTGATTGCTATGTATTGACTTAGAAAACTCCCAATTAATAAGGCCAGACGCACGTTGCTAGTCTGGCCTTATTAATTGGGAGTTATGAAGGAATACTAATTCTTTTGGTCCAAACAGTATCAAACGGTCACTAATTTAATTGGACAAAAACTACTACAATAGACGATAGGCTAAAATGAATTAGCTTTGGAACTGCTGCGCACAAAGCCGTTGCACTTTCTCCCGGCTACGCTTTAGCCTCATTTTAACCGCACTGAGTTTGAGATCATATAACTGGGCAATTTCCTCAATACTCATATTATCTTCATACTTCAGGCGCAGTAACTTACGTTCATCGCTCGAAAGCGTCTCCATCGCCTGTCTGACAACCTGGAGTGTTTCTTCGTGCAATTGGGCTTCCATCGGCTCTACTTTGTGCCAGTCCATACTTCCTTCCAGCCCAGTGGTTGGTAACCGCTTAGCTAGTTTGATCTGGTCGGCGCAGTAGTTGTAGGCAATCGAATACAACCAGGTCGAAAAACTTGACCGCTGTTGAAAGGCATCTAGTTTATTGAATACCTTCAGAAAAATGTCATGGGTGAAATCTTCGGCCTGTAAAGAGTCATTGGTCATTGACAGGCATCGCCGGTAAACTTTCTTGACGTACCGGTTGTAAAGGGCTTCGAAGCAATGATCGGGCTGAGTAGGTAAGTACTTTCGAATCATTTCTTCATCGGTTAAAGAGACCTGCATGAGAAATCGTTAATTATGGGTTAGCTTAAGTTTACAAAATAAATGTATCTATATGATTAATAGGCATTAATATTTTATTTATATTAATAAATACGCGATGAATTTATTTAATGGTGTATATACATTTATATAGACAGCTTTTTAGAACTTAAATTGGGTCTTTAACGCTATTTTATTCTTTTTTTAACACTAAAAGTAGAAGAAACCAATACTTAGTTTCTTTCGCCAATCTCAGTAAAGAGTATAAAAGAAATTGATAATTTTCGGAGAAAGATAATTTTATGTTACCTTATTGTGGTAGGTATACGTGAAATGTAGTTCCATGTCCGGGTTCACTACTTGCCGTAATGGTACCACCATGATTAGCTGCCACTTTTTCGCAAATGGCTAAACCAATGCCCGTACCGGCAAATTCGGTCTTGCTGTGCAATCGCTGAAAGACCTGAAAGATGCGATCTACATATTTTGGATCGAAGCCAATGCCGTTGTCGATGATGTCGATTCGATTGTAAAGGGCAGCCTGGCGAGTTGGCTTCAGAGAAGCGGGAAGTTCGGAAGCGGCTATTGTTTGAGAACTAATCCGAATTTGAGGAGTAACATCTGCCCTAAGAAACTTCAGGGCATTGCTCAATAGATTCTGAAATAATTGTTCCAGCTGCGACTTGTCGCCTTCGATAGTGGGTAAAGGATCAACCGTTACAATAGCCCCCGTTTCCTGAATCCGAAGTTCCAGATCCATGATAACCATGTTCACCACTGCCGTCAGTGAAATGAGTGCAGTGGTATTTTGTTGTGTAGAAATGCGGGAGAAACTCAGCAGGTCTTTTATCAGCGTCGACATTCGGCCGGCTGCGATTTGCATACGCTCTAAATGACTGACCCCGTCGCCTAACTGGGCTGCATACTGATTTTTTAACAAATCGCCGAACGATTGAATCTTGCGCAACGGTTCCTGTAAATCATGGCTGGCGATATATGCAAACTGCTGAAGGTTATTGTTTGACCGATTCAAGGCCTGATTGCTGATTTCCAGCGCTGTATTCGCTTTGGCGAGTTGTTCGTTATTTTCTTTTAATAATTGCTGGGTTTCTTTCTGTGCCGTCAGATCCGTTAGAATCATGCTTAGGCAAATACCCCCGTCAAGTTCCAGCACCGTAGCGGATAGCTGGCAAGGCACCAATTTCTGGGTATTACTAACAACCGTAAATTCAATTTTCTGATTACCCGTCCAGACGCTCTGGAATAAGGCATCAAAATGATCTTTAGAGTTAGGCTCCGTAAACTGATCGAAGGATAAGCCAATAACTTTTGATAAAGGCAGTTCAACCATGGAGGCAAAGGTTGAATTACTGTATAAAATCAGGCCATCCTTGTTGAGGGTTACGGCACCCTCACTCATTGTCTCAATAAAAATTCGGTAGGTTTGATCCGCTGTTTTCAGTGTATACAGTTCATGACCATCTTGCCCCTGAACAACCAGTGCATCAATCTGACCGGTACGAATGGCTTGTATCGTTTCCGTTGCTTCTTCGAGCTGCCAGCGCAGGTTTTCATTTTCAGCTACCAGTTGCTCATATGTTTTAGCTCCATTTATGCTCATAATCTAGAAATTCCTAATCCGTTGAGTACCTTTTCGGTATCCGATAGATCACCGACTAACCTTCGTTCCGGCAAGGGCATACGTCTAATCAGCAAAGGAAGCGCAATGAGTTGTTCCCGCTCTGCCAGCGCTTTTTGCTGATACACATCAATGATTTCCAGCGAATAGTTGCCCGGCAGGTACGACTCGCAAATGTGTTTGATATTCGTAATTGCCCGTGTTGAATGTAAGGAGGCCCCGGTTACAAATAAATGTAAAATATAAGGATGACCTTCGGCATCTGAATCGGTATCCTCGGTTTGTAATGGCTCAATCATCTACTTAGTTGCCGGACGAATGTTCAATCCTACTAAAACTTTCTCTTCATTCGATAGATCACCAATAATTTTTCGAATGGGTTCGGGTACTTTTTTTACCAGGGTTGGCACAGCAAAAATCTGGTCGCCTTCGGCCAGTTGTGGCTTCACCAGTAAATCAACTACCTCGATGATATATTTGTCCTTTAAATGCTCTTCACAATATTTTTTCAGGTTGCTCAGAGCAGTCTGAGATTTAGGGGTGTTTCCGGCAATATAGAGTCGCAACTCCCAGATTTCATCTTTTGTTTTCATGTGCAGTGAGTAAGTACAGCCAATGGATTACTCATTATGCCGACTACGGGTCATTTGTTCACGATTCTTATCCATGACTTCTTTACGTAGTTCGTCTTCAATGTAGGTCTTATTTAACTCATCCTGAACCGATTCAAATTCCTCTTTCAGGCTGGCTATTTTTGACTCAAGAACCAATCGTTTGCGTTCTATTTCCCGATCTTTTCGGCTAACGGCATGTTCACGCAAGACAGTCCCTGTAACTTCCTGGAGTTGCTGAGCCTCTCTGGCAGAGCCCGTTAGTACACCATCCGGCCCTAAATAAACGTCAATCATTGACAAGCCTTTATCAGTAATGACAAATTCCCGTACCTGATTTGAGTGCTTCATGCCCCTGGATTTCATGACATACATTCCCCGGTTACGTTCGCCGTTCGCTTCAAGATCGCGTACCAGCAACCAGGCATCAACTAAAGAAGAAACCCCCTCATCCGTCTGCTCATTGACAACATTATTCAACGAAAGTGCTGTGAATAAAACAGTAATTTGCTCGGCTTGTAAAAAATCAATCAATCTCATCAGCATTGACTTTACATCACTGACAGAGCCAACGGTGATCAGATTGGTAATTGGGTCCACAATAACGGCTGATGGCTTAAATTCTTTGATCTGGTTATGAATAGTTACCAGATGCATTTCAAGGCCGTTCAGCGTAGGCCGGGAAGCCTGAAATTTCAATAGACCCTTATCAATATGTTTCTGAAGGTCAAGGCCAATCGAATGCATATTTCGAATAATCTGCAGGGGAGATTCTTCAAAGGCGAAGTAGATACAACGCTCGTTTCGCAGGCATGATTCATTGGCAAACGAAGCCGCAATACTGGTTTTGCCGGTACCCGCCGTTCCAGAAACCAGGATGCTGCTACCCCGAAAAAAACCCTTGCCATCCAACATCTTATCCAGCGTTGGAATGCCAGAGGAAATCCGTTCGGACGAAACAGGATGATCTAAGGTCAGGGAAGTGACAGGCAGCACCGAAATCCCTTTTTCATTAATTAAAAAAGGATATTCGTTTGTACCGTGCATCGAACCCCGGTATTTGATGATACGCAACAGCCGAGTGGAAATTTGGTTATTAACCCGATGATCCAGTAAAATGACGCAGTCAGAGACGTACTCTTCCAGCCCATGACGGGTTAAGGTTCCGTCGCCTTTCTCGCCCGTAATGATCGTCGTTACTTTCTTTTGTTTCAGCCATTCGAACAGCCGCCTTAATTCGGCTCGCAGGATGCCCTGGTTTGTTAAGCCTGCAAACAGGTTTTCTATGGTATCCAGTACAACCCGCTTGGCACCAATACTATCAATAGCATAGCCTAACCGGATGAAAAGACCATCCAGGTCATATTCGCCGGTTTCCTCAATTTCGCTTCGTTCAATATGAACATGGTCGAGCTTGATGAGCTTATCGTGTTGAAGCTGGTTGAGGTCAATGCCTAACGAGGTAACATTCTGAGCCAATTCTTCGGATTTTTCCTCAAAACCCATAAAGATGCCCGGCTCATTATAATCGAGTGCTCCACGAACCAGAAATTCGATGGAGAATAGGGTCTTGCCACTACCAGCACTGCCGCAAATAAGGGTCGGTCGTCCTGCAGGTAGTCCACCCTGGGTTATTTCATCTAGCCCTGAAATACCAGTTGGTGATTTGGGCAAAGATTTTAATGGTGAATTATGTTTGTCTGATGCTGCTAAACTCATTTAAGTATCGAAGGTGTCTGATCTTGAAAATCATCGGCTTTACCTAAAAAAGGTATTCATAAACGTCTTTGCCTTAGTACTTAAGTAGGCTCAACGTGCTATACATATATATACTCGAAAAATAAAGAATAGTTTGGTCATACTGGAGCAAGATAACGTATAGAGTACGTTACTAATCTTACGCGAGGATTGTTTTACGCCGGAAATCAGTTGTTTTTTTGAACGAACTGATTTCTCCAGATCAGGCAGTAGGAAAGTATGGGCAAGACTCTGTATAGGCAAGTTTTATATTTGAAAAATTATATAATTGACCCTAGACTTCTCTCACCGACTGATGAAACAAGTTCGTATCCTCTTCGTACTGCTTCAACTGCTTAGTACGTGGACGTTTGCTCAATCAAGTGTCCAACACCTCCTGACCGAAAATCGCGTCAATCCTATTGGGTTAGATGTGGCAATTCCCCGGTTGAGTTGGCAACTAATTTCGGCCAGGCAGAATGTCCAGCAAACAGCTTACGAAATTCGGGTCAGTACCGATGCTGCTTCGATAGCCAAAGCAACTAGCTGGCAGTCGGGCCGAGTGGCATCGGATCAGTCGGTACATGTGCCTTACGGAGGTGCTGCTTTACAACCCGGCCAGCGTTATTTTTGGCAGGTTCGTATTTGGGATAACACGAGCACAAAACCGTCGGCCTGGAGCCCTGTAGCCTATTGGCAAGCGGGCTTACTGTCGGCGGCTAACTGGAAAGCCAAATGGATAGAGCCAGGCTATGTTGAAGATACCGTGAATCGGCCCAGTCCGTTGATGCGGAAGGTATTTTCGGCTCCGAAAAAGGTACGCTCGGCAATGTTGTCCATTACGGCACATGGTCTCTACGAAGCTCAGATCAATGGTAAGCGTGTTGGCGATGCCTACCTGACACCCGGCTGGACAAGCTACAATCAACACCTTCAATATCAGACGTATGATGTCACAAGCTTGCTCAATCCAGGCCAGAATGCCATTGGGGTATCGCTCGGCAGCGGCTGGTATCGGGGGCGACTCGCCTGGGAAAAACAAAAAAATATCTACGGTAAAAACCTGGCTGTATTAGGTCAGTTGGCCATTACGTATACCGATGGAAGTTCTGAAACGGTCATTACCGATGAGAGCTGGAAATCGACGACGGGCCCTGTTCGCTTTGCGGAAATCTACGATGGTGAAATCTATGATTCCCGACTCGAAAAAGCAGGCTGGTCCACAACCGGGTATTCCGATTCTGATTGGTCAGGCGTAACGACGAAGGCATTTGGCTACACCAATTTAGTGGCAAATTATAATGAGCCGATTCGGCAGCATGAGACGCGCAAACCCCTAAACGTACTAACGACTCCCAAAGGAGAAACCGTACTGGATTTTGGCCAGAATCTGGTTGGCTGGTTGAAATTTAACGTGACAGGGAAGGCTGGCGATAAGATCGTTCTTTCGCACGTAGAAATGCTCGATAAATTTGGTAACCCTTATTTCGAAAACCTGCGTACCGCCAAAGCACAGGCTACCTATCTGCTCAAAGGAGGGTCTGAAACACTTGAACCTCATTTTACCTTTTTTGGCTTTCGTTACGTACAGGTCCAGGGATTGACGGGCCCGATCAATCCCGCTGATTTTACGGCCATAACGCTGTATTCGGACATGCCGAAAACGGGTGAGTTTACGACATCAAATGCGTTGGTTAACCAATTGCAACGTAACATTCAGTGGGGCCAGCGTGGTAATTTTCTGGATGTACCAACCGACTGCCCGCAACGTGACGAACGCCTGGGCTGGACTGGCGATGCCGAAGTATTTTCGCGAACGGCAGCGTTCAACTTTGGGGTTAATAACTTCTTCGCCAAATGGCTCAAAGACGTGGCCGTCGAGCAGTTTCCTAATGGGGCTGTTCCATTCGTTATTCCTGATGTGCTCAGAGAGACCGGCCCTTTCAGAAGTGAGCCTGCCGGAGCTGCTGGCTGGTCGGACGCCAGCATCATTATCCCCTGGAACATGTACCTATCGTATGGTGACCGGCGTATTGTGGAGCAACAATATAGCAGTATGAAGGCCTACGAAGGCTACATGGAACGTGTAGCCAAAGACGATCTTTGGAGCGAAGGATTCCAGTTTGGCGACTGGCTATCCTACGTCACAACCGAAGGCAGTCCGGCCTTTGAGGCTAAATCGGCCTTTACCGATGTACATCTGGTAGCGCAGTGTTTCTTTGCCTACAACACAGATCTGATGCGGAAAGCGGCAACCTTACTTGGTAAAACGGAGGATGCCGCTCACTACATGGCGCTCCTGGAACGCATCAAAAAAGCATTTCAAAACGCGTACATGACCCCAAACGGACGGCTGATTTCAGATACGCAAACAGCTTATGTACTGGCCTTGCAATTTGATATGATCCCCGAGAATCTGCGGCCACAGGCGATCAATCGGCTGGTGGAGAATATTAAAAAATACAAGAATCACCTGACAACAGGCTTTCTAGGCACGCCGTTTCTATGTCCGGTGCTAAGCCGCTTCGGCCGCACCGACGTGGCCTACGATCTGCTGTTGCAGGAAACCTATCCATCCTGGTTATACCCGGTTAAAATGGGTGCCACAACAATCTGGGAACGCTGGGATTCAATGAAGCCCGACAGTACATTCCAGAGCCCATCCATGACCTCTTTTAATCACTATGCCTACGGTGCCGTGGGCGACTGGATGTATCGGACAATTACGGGTATCGACACCGACGAAACGGGACCAGGTTACAAGCATACGATCATTAAACCACAACCGGGTGGCGGTTTTACCTCCGCTAGTGCCAGTTTGCAAACGTACTATGGCACCGTTCGCTCGAACTGGAAAAAAGAAGCGGACAAGTTAGCCCTGACAGTAGAAGTTCCGGCTAATACGACAGCGACAATTTACGTTCCAGCCAAAAATGCAGAGTCTGTTCAGGAAGGAGGCAGATCGTTGGTGGCCGCAGGAGTAACCGTGTCTGGCAATGAACCCGGCTATGTGGTTATGAAAATTGGATCGGGCGTGTACAATTTCACGAGTGCTTTGGCAAAATAGATTCTATCGATCCTAAAACAGATTCTATTGATTCTGACGATTCTTTGGGTTCTATTGCTACTGGTTATCAGTACGACTTCACTAGCGACCCCGAAAATCCGAAGGTTCAATAGAATCTATTTTGTCAGTTACTACTAACCGATACCACAATGATAACTACACCACATTATACCAGCAGGGAAATAGCATTGCGCTGATAAAAGAAGTAATTTGGAAGTTGAACATCTACTTCCAGCGACTGTTTCCAACGTATGGCTTCTTCTAAAACACCACTCTACACGGCTCTGGCTGCTAATCTGGGTATTGCCGCTACTAAGTTTATTGCTGCCAGTGTTACTGGTAGTTCCGCGATGATTTCGGAAGGGATTCATTCCCTGGTCGATACCCTGAACGAACTGCTTCTGCTATTAGGACTCAGTCGAAGCCAGCGACCGCCGGATCAAAAGCGTCCCTTTGGCTACGGGCGAGAGCAGTACTTTTGGTCGTATGTAGTGGCTCTACTCATTTTTGCCGTGGGCGGAGGTGTCTCCTTTTATGAGGGCGTAACCCACATGCAGCACCCTGAGCTGATTAAAGATCCTTTCTGGAATTATATAGTTCTGGGGATTGCTTTTATACTGGATGGTTACTCGCTGATTACAGCTTGGCGCGCCTTCAATGCACAGCGTGGCAATCAGTCGCTCTGGGCAGCCATAAAGGACAGTAAAGACTCCGCCACATTCACGGTTTTGTTTGAGGATGCCTCTGATGTGTTGGGCCTGATCATTGCCTTTTTAGGGGTGTTTCTGGGCCATGCGTTTAAAAACCCCTATTTGGATGGCCTGGCCTCGATCCTGATTGGCTTACTATTAGTAGGCGTAGCCGTCGTATTAGCACGAGAAAGTAAAAGCCTGCTCCTGGGTGAGGGCGTTGATTCAGACATGTCGACCCAGTTAGTGGCACTCACCGAAGCCGACCCCACAGTTCTGAAAACGGTTCAAATTGCAACAATCTATCTGGGTCCGGAAGAGATCACGATGGTGCAGGGTGTAGCCTTTCAGGCTGATCTAACAACCGAGGCAATCAATCAGGCAATTGTGCGCATCCATGCCTCCATTCAGCAGGCTTTCCCAGCGATCAAGCACCCATTCATTCAGCCCGTAGCCATGCCTGAAAATGGTAAAACGCTTCTTCCGAAGACAGGCGTAAGTCATTAGTGCTTAACAAAAATAGATTCTATTGATTCTCTACATTCTTTGGATGCTATTGGCCCTGGTTATTGACACGATAGAATCAAAAGAATCTACCGAATCAATAGCCCCCATTTTCGCAAAGCCCTACCTTACATTCGTTTGTTCTGGTAGGTCAATTAATACTGTTTGATAACTTTAATTAACTGACGACTAATGAGTTCATACCCTTTGTCGGAAGGATGCAGGCCATCGTAGGTTTTATCAATTGCACCAACTGGATAGGGGTACTCATCTGTTTCGGGATTAAACGGTAGCCCAATGAATTTCGGATAGGTGTAGTTTTTATAAACACCGCTTTTCGGATCTTTCAGCCGTTTATACTTCACTAGTTTCTTCGCCTGTAAACCACTCATGTGATAGAGGTCAACCACGGGAAGTTTTTCGAAGCGGCCAATCGAGTCGATGGCGTTGGCAAAGGCTTCGAGGTATTGGCCGTTTTTATCTTTGTATGACCCATAGGCATTATTTTTGAAATTTCGCAGATAGACAAAATCCACCCGTTGCATAGGCGTGATCAAAATGATTGGAGCCTGTGGATTGAGACTACGAAGTTTATTGATAATAATGCGAAACGAGCCATATACCGTAGTGTTGCCCGTATTCTGCTGATAATCAGCCAAACGACCTAATGGGCGACCCGCCCACCAGTCATTTGTCCCTAAAAAGACCGAATACAGATCGGCTTTAGTAAGCCCCAATGTTTCAATCTCTCTGGCAATACCACCCGATGTCCAGCCATTATGCCCCTGATTGGTATATTTTACATAAGGCAGTCGATCAACGACACGGGTCATGTATCCTTTAGTAATACGATTGCCGGTTTCGTCCAGATGTTCGTTCAGGTAAGTGATCGAATCTCCGATGGCTACCCAGCTAAGCTCCTTATGCTCAATTGAACTCGTTAAACAAACCAGCGTTACGAGCAGAACCAGATTTTTCATAGTCGTTCATTCATGAATGCTTTCTGAAAAGTGGACTTAATGGCCCATTTACTGATAAGTTTTAGCATTCCGGCACCAAATGGGCAAAAAAAAACATGCCGTTTCGGGCATGTTTTTTACTAGAATTCGTTTGATCTATAGCGATTAAACCATTTCAACGTTTACGGCATTTAAGCCTTTCTTACCGGTTTCGACCGTGAATTTCACTTTGTCGTTTTCCCGGATTTGATCAATTAGACCTGAGGCATGGACAAAAATGTCTTCACCACCGTTGTCGGGGTTAATGAAGCCAAATCCTTTGGTCTCATTAAAAAATTTAACAGTTCCTGTTTGCATAGTAATTATTATGAGGTGCAAAGGACGTTAGAATAAACGAGAACTCCTAATAAAGTATATAGAGTTTGGGTAATTTATTTACTTACGGGATATTATCACCTTCGCCAGCAATGGGCTTGACCCTCTACTATTGGGTGTATGCATATATTCCTAAACGAAAAGACGCTTAACCGACTGTTAACTAGTCTATTAAGCGTCTTTGTTGTAGCCCGAGAAGGATTCGAACCTCCACAAACAGAACCAAAATCTGTCGTACTACCCTTATACTATCGGGCTGTTTTTGCAATTGCGAGTGCAAAGATAACCGATGAAGGGGATTAAAAACAAATACTGGCTTAAAAAAAGTGACGTTTGTGCTTAAAAAAATAGCTTATAGGCTGATTTTCAGAATCCTATTTTTTGATTAAATGCCAGCTGCTGGCGTACCAGGGCTAATCTTTTTGATTAATCCCTGAAGCACTTTGCCTGGACCACACTCGAAAAAGTTAGTAGCCCCATCCGCCACCATCCGCTCAACGGACTGTGTCCAGCGAACAGGCGAGGTCAACTGCGCAATCAGGTTTGCTTTAAGTTGCAGTGGGTCTGTTACCGCTTCGGCATTGACGTTTTGGTAAACAGGACAACGAGGTGCGTTAAAGGTCATCGTTTGAACCGCTTCAGCAAACTCAGTTCGGGCGGGTTCCATGAACGGGGAGTGAAACGCACCGCTGACGGCTAACGGTACAACCCGTTTGGCTCCCGCGGCCTTCAAGCGCTCTTCGGCCAGCTGAATGCCCGCTACGCTTCCCGAAATAACTACCTGACCAGGGCAATTGTAGTTGGCTGGAACAACAATCTCTTCTGTAATGCCAGCGCAAACCTCTTCAATAAGGTTATCAGCCAGACCCAGTACGGCGGCCATAGTTGATGGGGTCAATTCACAGGCCCGTTGCATAGCCGTTGCCCGTATGGATGCCAACCGAAGGCCGTCTTCAAAAGAGAGTACCCCAGCCGCTGTGAGGGCCGATAGCTCACCAAGCGAGTGACCCGCCACCATTGCCGGTGCAAACGAGTCGGTCGTGAGCGCCATGACAACACCATGCAGAAAAACGGCGGGCTGGGTATAAATGGTTTGCTTGAGGTCTTCCTCGGTACCCTCAAACATAATAGTGGTCAGGTTATAACCCAGTACCTGATTGGCTTGTTCGAAAAGTTGGCGGGCGGCTTCGGAGTTCTGATAGAGATCCTGACCCATTCCCCGAAACTGCGAACCCTGACCTGGAAATACGTATGCGTTCATATTAAATGCTATTGACAGATAAACTGGTAAAAGGGTGCGAAAATAAGAGGATAATTATCGTTGTTCAAATACAGCCTGTGAGTGCCGATGTTAAGCCACTAATCGTCAATGGCTTGTTAGGCAGGTAAGTCCTCATCGAAGCCATTGAGCTGCTTTTTTGCTAGGGCTGACTTTAAAACACCATCAACCAAACAATCTGCTGACACACACTGTTGCGAAAACAGCCCTGCAAAACAATTTATATCGACTGTAAATAAGTTATAAAAAGTCGGATAATACTGCTTAATGTTGTTTCCATGGCGATTGTGCTTTAGCTTTGATGCGCCGTTTAAACCGGCTTTTTTTCAATCGTTTACACTAAATTTTCGTGTCGTTCACCGTATGGCTTGGGTAACACAAACTCTGTCCAGCTCCCTCGGCCGCAAGGTCATAATGTCGCTGACGGGACTGTTTTTAAGTACTTTTCTGATTGTTCATATGGCTGGTAATCTCCAGCTATTCAAGGGTGATGGCGGTCGAGCCTTCAACGAGTATACGTACTTCATGACGCATAATCCGCTTATTATGACCGTCTCGTACCTGCTCTACACGTCCATTCTGGTTCATGCCCTGATGGCCTTCATCCTGACGCGCCACAATCAGGCTTCACGTCCGGTTAAATATGCCTACAGCAAACCGGAAGCAAATAGTGACTGGTCGTCTCGTAATATGGGCATCCTGGGCACGATTCTGCTGTTGTTTATCATCATTCACATGCGCACGTTCTGGTACGAAATGCACTTTGGTGCCGTGCCGATGGCCGAGTATGATGGCAAAGAATACAAAGACCTGTATACGGTTGTGCACGCAGCTTTTGGCGAGCTATGGTATTCAGCCCTATACGTTCTATGTATGATAGCGCTGGGTTATCACCTGGCTCATGGTTTCCAGAGTGGTTTTCAAACGCTGGGTATCCGGCATAAGAAATACACCCCTGTTATCGAACTTCTGGGTAAATATTTCTTTGCTATCATTATTCCGGCGGCTTTTGCAGCCATGCCAATTTACGTGTATTTACAGGTTCACCATATAATTTAAAGAGTGAAAGAGTGAAAGAGCGACAAAGGCATAACAGGCTTCTTTCACTCTTTCACTCCTTCGCTCTTTCGCTCTTTAAATATGAAACTGGAATCTAAAATCCCCGCAGGTCCTTTAGCCGAAAAATGGGCACGGCATAAGTTTGCGTTGAAACTGGTTAACCCAGCCAACAAACGCAAATACGATATTATTGTAGTGGGCACTGGCCTGGCTGGTGCCTCGGCAGCTGCGTCGCTGGCCGAGTTGGGCTATAATGTGAAGGCGTTTTGCTTTCAGGATAGTCCGCGCCGGGCGCACTCGATTGCGGCTCAAGGCGGTATCAATGCTGCTAAAAACTACCAGAACGACGGTGACAGTGTGTTCCGTTTGTTCTATGACACGATTAAAGGGGGTGACTATCGTGCTCGTGAAGGCAATGTTCATCGACTGGCCGAAGTCAGTGTAAATATTATTGACCAGTGCGTAGCGCAGGGAGTTCCCTTTGCCCGTGAGTATGGCGGTACGCTGGCTAACCGTTCATTTGGTGGTGCGCAGGTGTCACGTACATTCTACGCACGCGGTCAGACAGGTCAACAGCTGCTACTCGGTGCATATTCAGCGTTGAGCCGTCAGGTTGCCAACGGAAAAGTGAAACTATATCCACGTACCGAAATGCTCGACCTTGTTGTTGAAGGCGGCAAAGCGCGGGGTATTGTTACCCGTAACCTGGTTACTGGCAAAATTGAGTCGCATTCTGCTCATGCCGTATTACTTTGTACAGGTGGCTATGGCAACGTGTTCTACCTATCAACGAATGCGATGGGCAGCAACGTGACAGCCGCCTGGCGGGCACACAAAAAGGGTGCTTATTTTGGTAATCCCTGCTTTACCCAGATTCACCCGACCTGTATTCCTGTATCGGGTCACTACCAGTCGAAACTGACACTTATGTCAGAGTCGCTGCGCAATGATGGCCGGGTTTGGGCACCGAAATCGAAAGAGGACGCGCAGAAAATTCAGAAGGGTCTGATGAAGCCAACGGATTTGGCCGAAGATGCCCGTGATTATTTCCTCGAGCGCCGTTATCCGGCATTCGGGAACCTGGTTCCCCGCGATGTAGCTTCGCGTAACGCGAAATACGTTTGCGACGAAGGCCGGGTGTGAGTAAAACCGGACTGGCCGTTTATCTTGATTTTGCCGATGCCATCAAACGCGATGGGCGGAAAACGATTGAGGCCAAATACGGTAACCTCTTCGAGATGTATGAAAAAATCACCGGCGAAAACCCTTATGAATTGCCGATGATGATTTACCCCGCCGTCCACTATACAATGGGAGGCTTGTGGGTAGATTACAATCTGATGACTACGATTCCGGGTCTGTATGCCCTGGGCGAAGCCAACTTCTCTGACCACGGTGCTAACCGGTTAGGTGCATCGGCACTGATGCAAGGGCTGGCCGACGGGTATTTCGTGATTCCGTATACCATTGGTGATTACCTGGCAACCATTGGCCCAGCTGATAAAATACCGGTTGATTCACCCGCTTTTAAAGAAGCTGAGCAGAAAGTACACGCTCAGGTTGAGCAGTTGTTAGCCATTAAAGGCACTCGTCCTGTCGATGAGCTACATAAGGAGCTTGGGCACATTATGTGGGAATACTGCGGTATGTCCCGTACGGCCGAAGGGTTGAAACTCGCCAAACAAAAGATTCAGGCGCTTAAAAAAGAATTCTGGACCAATGTGAAAGTGCTGGGTGACTCGGAGGAGATGAACCAGGCACTGGAGCAGGCCTCTCGTGTCGCCGATTTTATCGAACTAGGCGAATTGATGGTCGACGACGCCCTGAATCGTGAAGAATCCTGTGGGGGACACTTCCGTGAGGAACATCAGACACCCGATGGCGAAGCCCTGCGTGATGATGCAAATTTTGCCTACGTAGCGGCCTGGGAGTACCAGGGTGAAGGTAAACCCGAAGTGCTTAACAAAGAAGTACTTGAATTCGAAAACGTAAAACTGACGCAGCGGAGTTATAAATAATTTAGTCATCAGTTATTAGTTGATAGCCGTTAATGGCTATTGGCTAAATAACTATCGACTATCGACTTCAATTATGAAAATTAACCTAAAAGTCTGGAGACAGAAAAATACGAATACCGCTGGTAAATTGGTTGAATACCAGTTAGATAATGTATCAGAGGATATGTCTTTCCTGGAGATGTTCGATGTATTGAACGACTCTCTTACGCGGAAAGGTGAAGACCCTGTTACATTCGACCACGATTGCCGCGAAGGTATTTGCGGTATGTGCTCTATGTATATCAATGGCCGGGCGCACGGTCCGCAAACGGGTGCAACGACCTGTCAGTTGCACATGCGTTCGTTCAACGACGGCGATACAATTGTTGTTGAGCCCTGGCGTGCACGCGCTTTCCCGGTCATTAAAGACCTTATGGTTGACCGGTCTGCTTTTGACCGAATTATTCAATCGGGGGGTATGTATCGGTGAACACCGGCTCGGCACGTGATGCAAATGAAATACTCATTCCCCGCACCATTGCCGATGAAGCTATGGATGCTGCTGCCTGTATTGGTTGCGGAGCCTGCGTTGCAGCTTGTAAAAATGCGTCGGCTATGCTGTTCGTTTCGGCTAAGGTGTCTCAGTTAGCTATTCTGCCGCAAGGCCAGTCTGAGCACAAGGAGCGTGCTGAACGAATGGTTGCCCAAATGGACGCCGAAGGTTTTGGGGCCTGTTCCTTTACCGGAGCCTGCTCAGTCGAATGCCCTAAGTCGATTTCGCTCGACCACATCGCTCGTATGAATCGGGAGTATCTGGGTGCGAAACTCAGCTCAGATAACGTTAACGGGTAATGACTTAATGAATATCCTATAAAACGCCTGGTTAGAAATAACCGGGCGTTTGTTTTTATAAGTGTAGTAAACATGACATTAGATTATATAACAGCACATATCTATTGAAAGGTGGGTCAACTAACATACACCCACCCTTGAATAAAAAGAGGACAGTAGTGTAAACGGACAAGAGTAACTTGGCATCATTCATCTCACTAATAAAATATACCTTCATTGTATCATGAAAAAGATAGTACTGGCCCTAATCGCCCTTTCGAGCTTATTCGCTCACTCAACAATTGCCCAAAAGGACAACCAGACAGCAGCCCAAGAAGCCATCAAATCAGTCATTACCAATTATGAACAGGCTTGGAACCGTCATGATGCTAAAGCATTAGCTCAGCAATACCATACGGATGCCACATGGGTCAACTGGTTTGGTGCTTATTACAAGGGCAGAGCTGAGATTGAGAAGCACTATCAAACCACTCACACGACCTATTTCAAATCGACTCAGTTTACTACCCGTTCCATTGAGGATATAACCTTGCTCAAACCGGATATGGCCCTGGTTCATGTCCGCACAGATCTAAACGGGGATGAACGCTATCCGGGCCAGACTTTCCGGTTTCGCCGAACGATCCTCTTGACCAACAAAGAGGGCAGTTGGCGCATATTAGCAGGCCAAAACGCTAAGCTTAATGAAGGGGTAGAATAAGCTTTACTAAATAATCTAAATTCCCATTATGGTTTACTTATAATAATGGTAGTTGTACCACAAGTCTAGAATAAATACAGCTTGTTGGTTAGTAACTAAATGGTATTTTCTGAAGATCGCTTTGCTAGCGATATCCGTAGCTGACAAACGTACTATTGACTCGTACCGATCCCGCTGTAAAGCTAGCTGTTCGCGTAATGGTCACGCTATTGGTCTTAAGCTCGCCCGTACCCATAAATTGAGGAGTATAGCTTACCCCATTGACTGGAAATGATTCGGTCTGGATGGGCACCTCAAATCGCGTACCAACTAAAATGACTTGGTAAGAACGCTCGATGTCGGCGTTGGGCCTCTTCTCTGTGAACGTATACGTTCCGTCAGCATTCTTGGCAATGGTCAAGCTGCCCCTACTTGTAGTTGTTGTCGTCACGGGTGTATTATCGAAGTCGGTCTGAGTCGTAAATTGTAGCTGATACTGCCCCTCATATTTTGGCGTGAGGTCTGGAGTTGGTTTTTGACAAGCCGTTGTTAGGATGGCTAGTAGAGGCAGACCTAAAAGAAGACGTTTCATAAATAAGGAGATAACGAGTTTGGACTAGTAAAAAATAGAATGCCAGTAGTGGTGGCTAAGGCATCACCTGATGCAATTCCTGTAAGAGTCAAGTAACCCTCTTCAACAGAAGACCCAGGATCAGTGCTTATGGTTGCAACTAGTTGCTGATGGCCTACCGTATTGAAATAGGTATCTTTGTGCATGGAATACAGATGAATCGCTTTCAATACAGTTAGACCACTACCGAGCAGATTATAAAACCAAAACCACACAGTTATGTCATTGAAATCAGAGGAGGACTTGATAGGTATGCAGCAGATAAGTCAAGTTGTTGGCTCAACCCTTAAACGCATGCAACAGTATGCCCGCCCAGGGATGTCGACACTTGAGTTAGATCAATATGGACGACAACTGCTGGAACAGCACGGCGCTCGTTCGGCACCCAAGCTCACCTATGACTTTCCGGGCTGGACCTGTATTAGTGTAAATGAGGAAGTATGTCACGGCATTCCTTCGGCGAAACGCTTTCTCCAGGAAGGAGATTTAGTCAACATTGATGTATCTGCCGAACTGAATGGCTATTGGTCAGACAATGGTGGATCGTTCGTTTTGGGGCAGGATATTCATCAGCATAGTGGCTTAGTGGAAGCCTCAAAGCGAATCCTGGCCAAAGCCATTAGTCATATCCGGGGGGCGTACAACTAGCTGAGATTGGGCGCTTAATTGAAACAGAAGCCAGGCAAAGTGGTTATCGAGTGATCAAGAATCTGGCTGGGCACGGCATAGGCCGGAGCCTGCATGAAGAACCTCATGAGATTCTATGCTATTATGATCGGTCTAATAAAACTCGTTTTCAGAAGCATTCTGTTGTGGCTATCGAGACGTTTTTATCTACCAAAGCCACGTATGCTCAGGAGAAGGGAGATGGTTGGACATTAATCGCCAAGGACAGTTTTGCCGTACAGCATGAACAAACAATTATCGTTACCGATAAGCAGCCGATCATCCTGACAGCTGCGAACCAATTATGGGATTAAGGCTTTGATTGTCATCTCCTAGTGCTCTTCCAAAATAGATTCTATCGATTCTACTAGATTCTTTTGATGCTAAATGCCTGATTATCAAAGCCAATAGAATCCAAAGGATCAATAGCATCTAAATTGGGAAAGTACTAGTGTATTAACTTGTACGATAGAGAAATGATAGTTTTCCAACGGATAAGCAGCTTTGGAGGTCTTGGAAAAAAGGACTTTCACTGATGAGACAGGTACTGACTAGTTTGGGTTTATTGATTTTAATGCTGGGTTGTAAAAAAGACGCTGGGGTTGAGCCAGGCGAAGTAGAAGCGACACTAACAGGGTATGTGATTGCTGATTATTGGAGTAAGGGTTGTAGCACAGGTGGGCTGGCGATTAAAGTTGGCAATGCTTCTTATGTTATTAATAATTCCCTATCATCCGAATACGAGCAAGCTAATTCGTGGCCTATTGGGGTTTGGGTACGCTATGAGTCAGCTCCTCCAGATAACTGTGGCCAATGGACAAATCGAATTAACATTCTCTCCATTCGAAAGAAGCAATAATTGAATTAGTAGAAGTCTTGCATTTATATTCATTGATTTCTCATCTTTCTCTAATCTCATACCATAAAGATAGCGGCTGTGGCAACGGTGGATCAGTAGTATATACTGGTGTAATGCCGACCGGGACGGTCAGACAGTTTAAAAGCTTATATTCGCTATAAACAGGACGATAGCGAGTGTGGACGCGTTATGAAGAATCTGATTGTCATTACGTCTATGCGATTAAACTAGTACTCTTCCAAACTAGATTCTATTGATACTTTGGACTCTATTGATATTGTAGCTCCTTTTTTGCGGTGATTATCACATCAATGCAATAGAATCCAAAGTATCAATAGAATCCAGTTTGGTCAAGCATCAGCTACCTTAAACTGTCGCTCCTTCCTTCAAGCGCTCGGCGTTTTCGGCAATGCGGAGCTGCTCGATGAACTCACCGATGCCCCCATCCATTACCGCAGGAAGGTTATAAACCGTTAGACCGATACGGTGATCCGTTACGCGGCTTTGTGGATAATTGTACGTCCTGATTTTGTCGGACCGGTCGCCACTACCGACCATCGTTTTACGCTGTGAAGCAATGGCATCGTTGTGTTTCTGTAGCTCAATTTCGTATAAACGCGACCGCAAAACCGTCAGTGCTTTGTCGAAGTTTTTCAACTGGGAGCGCTCATCCTGACACTGCACCACCAAACCCGTTGGGATGTGCGTCAGGCGAACCGCCGAGTAAGTCGTGTTTACCGACTGACCACCCGCTCCCGACGAACAGAACGTATCTTTACGGATGTCGTTCATGTTGATCTCAACGTCTACCTCTTCCGCTTCGGGCAGCACGGCCACGCTGGCAGCTGACGTATGAATTCGTCCCTGGGTTTCGGTGGCTGGTACCCGCTGAACCCGGTGCACACCCGACTCGAACTTGAGTTTGCCATATACATCCTCGCCCTCGATCTCCGTAATTATCTCTTTGTAGCCGCCCGATGTGCCTTCCGTATAATCGACCAACGACATTTTCCAGCCCATTTTCTCGCAGAATCGTTGATACATACGGAAAATATCGCCCGCGAAGATGGCGGCTTCATCGCCCCCGGTGCCACCCCGAACTTCGAGAATGACGTTTTTGCTATCGTTGGGATCTTTTGGCATCAACATCTCTTTGAGCACTTCCTCCAGCGTATCCCGACGGGGCAGCAGTTCGTCTAATTCCCCCTTCGCCATTTCCCGAAAATCTTCGTCCTTCTCGGTCGCGATGATTTTCTTTGCATTTTCGATCTCTTCGAGCAGTTGGATATAGGCCTGATACTGCACGACAATCTTTTCCAGATCTTTATATTCTTTACTGAGCTTCATGAACCGCTTCTGGTCAGAAACGGCTTCGGGCTGCACAATTTGTTGAGCTACTTCGTTGAAGCGTTCGCGAATGGCTTCTAACTGGTCAAGCATAAGTTATAACTTTATATGTCGTTCCGGCGGAACGACATGGGGATGTGACAATTAAGAAATACAAAATTACGAAAATCCTGTGGTCCGGCATCCCGGCTGTTCGGCTTTGTGTTTACAAATTGCAACCAAGCTGCCAACGGAATCGTTTTCCGAATAAATGACGAAGCCTAACTACATTAAGTTCCTCTTTATGACTCGCTCTATAGTTCTTTCGGGCTTATTAATCAGCTTATTAATGGCCTGCAATCCCGAACGGGTTCACTACACCAGTGAACTGAAGGCGGAGATGGCCGATTCGAAAATCAAGCGGATTACGAATGCGGATATTATTGAAACGGTAGATGATCTGGGTGGTAAAATCAGCACAGTGCTCGAGAAAGAATTGACAACACAGCTTCTTAAAACGACTAACCCGGCCGAACGTGCTACATTGTGCCAGTTGCAAAATCTGCCCAGAGCCCAGGCTATTGCTGCTCGGTATGCTGTAGATATTCGCTTACTGGGCGAAGCCGATATCCAGAATATGAAGCTACATGTGAAAGAGCGTGATATTTTGGATGCTTATCTCTACAGTGCCAAACAGAAACAAGTACCAATTTCCAACATCCAGAAAATTAACGATACCCTTTTTGTCTATAATAAGGTTGTGCCAGCCAATAACCCAATCTGTGATATTTGTTTCGGTAAACAGGAGACTCCTTTTGCCGTCTGGCATCTGGGCTTTCAAAAACGGGAAGTCGTTCGCCGAATGAACTCAAGTGTTAAAAAGAAGTCGTCTTAACTTGATGACTGGGGCTAGCTACCCACTCAATCAGTCGCTGAGCTGTTTGCGCGGGATTATCTTCCAGAATCGCCATGGAATGAACACTGGCTGGGTCGCGCAGGGAAAGGCCGTGTAGGTAGGCTTTGTCATAATAGTCCAGCGTTACGTCGGCGACAGTAGCGTAATCCTGGCGATTCAGGGCTTCAAGCGCATCTTTTGTGACTTTTCCGCCAAGCCGTTTTCGAATGCGCTCCGTTGCCTGGACCAACAGATTGTGGTCAATGCCCGCATACTCTGTCACGAGACGATTTACCCGTTCTCCTTTGGGCAAATCAATAAAAGCGACTGGCGCGACTCGCATCTGTTGCCAAAGGGCCATAGGAACGAAACACGAGCCAATGCTCCGGCTTTCATCTTCGAGCCATATTCGGCGTGACGGGTCGAGTTGTTGCCACACCTTAAAAAGCTCGTTCTCAAACTGTTCAGTAGCCGGTTGCGGCAACTGACCGATAGCGCCATAGGTCGATCCTTTATGATGAGCCAGCCCTTCCAGATCAATAATCTGCTCGCCCTGGCGGGCCAACTCTTTCAAAATATCTGTTTTGCCACTTCCGGTTTTGCCACCCAGGATAACTAGATTCCGGGGTTCCGAAAAAGCCGCTAGAACCGTGTTTCGATACGCTTTATAGCCGCCAATAAGTGTTGAGGCTGTTAGTCCGGCCGTATCTAATAACCAGGCGAAGGAGCCACTACGCATACCTCCTCGCCAGCAGTGTACCAGAACTTCTTTATTACTGGAATTCAGCTTTTTCGATTGCCTGACAAAGTCAGCGAGTTTAGGTCCCACCAGGCTGAGTCCCAGTAAAACAGCCGCATCTTTTCCCGCATTTTTGTATTTCGTGCCAACCAGCGCCCGCTCGTCATTATCAAACAAGGGAATGCTCACCGCACCGGGAATGTGTGCATGATCGTACTCGCCTGGTGACCGTACATCAATAACAGGCAAGCTTTGGGCTTTTTCTAGAAACTCGTTAACGGGCAACTGGTGAACCATGACCGGGATTTAGCTGATTAAAGGATTAACTGATTTTGTTCTCAACTGAATCGATTAACAAAATCCTGCGAATCTATGAATCAGCTAAATTCCGATTCAAACAGCGTAAATATAGCTGAATCGTGTTCTCTAAACCATAATAAAGCGCATCACAAATGAGGGCGTGACCAATGGAAACTTCCTCTAAACCAGGTACTTGCTGGTCGAAATAACGAAGATTTTCTAAACTCAAATCGTGACCGGCGTTCAGACCCAGCCCTAATTCGTTGGCGCGTTTGGCTGCCCGAACGAAAGGAGCCACTGCCGTTTCCCGATTGTCGGCGTAATGCGTTGCGTAGGGTTCGGTGTATAACTCAATACGATCAGTACCGACGGCTTTAGCGCCTTCCACCATACGTTCGTCAGCATCCACGAAAATAGAGACACGAATACAGTCGGCTTTGAAGGTGTCTATTAACTGCCGAAGGTGATCGGCATGGCGAATCGTATCCCACCCGGCATTGGAGGTAATGGCGTCGGGAGCGTCGGGAACGAGCGTTACCTGGGCAGGTTTGACCCGCTTCACCAGTTCGATAAACCGTTCGTCAGGATTCCCTTCAATATTGAACTCGGTTGTAACAACTTCGTGTAAATCCAGAACATCCTGATAGCGAATGTGTCGTTCATCGGGGCGCGGGTGAACGGTGATTCCCTGCGCACCAAAGCGCTCACAATCGAGCGCGACTTTTACAAGATCGGGATTATTGCCACCCCGTGCATTCCGGATCGTAGCAATTTTGTTGATATTGACGCTTAAACGAGTCATCAGGTAATGAATAATGAGTAATGTACAATGAACAATGACTGGTTTCGTAACTTTGCCCAAATGACTATGGTTCATCCAAGATCTGATGAAATAACCATTATGCATCATACATTATCCATTATTCATTAAAAAGATGGCTTTAAAACAACAAATTGACGCCGATATAAAACAGGCTATGCTGGCTAAAGATCAGGATAAACTTCGCGCGTTGCGGGCCGTGAAATCCATGATTCTGCTCGAAGAAACCAAAGAAGGCCAGTCCGGCGAACTTAAACCTGAAGACGAAACCAAGATTCTGACCAAAGCAGTAAAGCAGCGGAAAGATTCGGCTGACATTTATCGTCAACAAAACCGTGCTGATCTGCTGGCCGTAGAGGAAGCGGAAATCGCCGTTATTGAGCAATACCTGCCCAAGCAACTTTCAGAAGATGAATTGAAAGAAAAGTTACAGGCGATAATGACACGAATTGGTGCATCGGTTCCATCAGACATGGGTAAAGTGATGGGCGTTGCCACCAAAGAACTGGCTGGCCAAACCGATGGGAAAGCCATTTCGGCTATGGTGAAGCAACTACTTTCTTAGAGAGTGAAAGAGCGAAAGAGTGAATGAGCGGATTTGGGCGCACTCACTTTTCGTTCTTTCACTCATTCACTCTTTCGCTCTTTGAACACCCTCGACATACTCATGCTGATTCCCCTGGCCTGGGGAGCTTTTAACGGATACCGCAAGGGTCTTCTGGTGGAGATCGTTGCGGTCATTGCGTTTGTGGTTGCCATGATTGTCGGGTTTAAGTTTCTGGCGTTTGGTATCGACTTGCTCAGCCCCTACATCAGCCGGGAGATTGCGCGAAAAATTCTGCCCTGGCTGGGCTTCTCTGTGATTTTCTTCCCAACGGTCTACATGATCAATCAGATGGGATTCGCTATCCGACGGTCGCTAAAATACTCAATATTAGGAACTTTTGACAGCATAGCAGGTGCTACGGTAGGGCTTTTTACCTGGGTCTTTGGAATTAGTGTTATCCTTTGGTTGTTAACCCACATGGGGTAAAAATGCCTCCTCGCCAGACAGAAACCGCGTTTTTGTATCCATACATACGGCCCATTGCCCGAAAGTGATGGATAAGGCCGCTGTTTGGGTCCCTAAAGGTCTGGAAGCTGGAAAAAAAATGGCAGGCAGAAAAATAATTGGTGATTGAGTGAATGAGTGATTGAGTGAATAGCTGACGCATGCAATTATTCGCTCAATCACTCATTCACTCAATCACTCATTCAAAATGGAGAAACAAGACATTCGTAAACTGAACGCTGTTCAGTTAAAAGATTGGTTCACGAAAAACGGAGAACAAGGGTTTCGGGCCAAACAGGTTCATGAATGGCTCTGGAAAAAATCGGCATTGTCGTTTGAGCAAATGACGAATCTTTCGTTGCCAACGCGGGAATTGCTGAACACGAACTTTGAGATTCGTCCACTAACCGTTGACCAGCAACAGCGTAGCAACGATGGTACGATTAAATCGTCGTTTAAGCTCTATGATGGCAATCTGGTTGAGGGTGTTCTCATTCCATCGCTTCATCATGATGACATTGAGCGAGACGTCGCACCGCGCATGACGGCTTGTGTATCGAGCCAGGTTGGATGCTCACTTACCTGTAAGTTTTGTGCAACGGGTTATATGGACCGAAAACGTAATCTGGATGCGGCCGAAATTTACGATCAGGTAGTAGCCATTGACCGGCAGGCGAAGGAGAATTACGACGTACCGCTCTCCAATATCGTGTATATGGGTATGGGTGAGCCACTTCTAAATTATAAAAACGTACTCGAATCGGTTGACCGGATTACGTCTGCGGATGGTTTAGGCATGTCGCCGAAGCGTATTACAGTCTCGACGGCGGGTATTGCCAAGATGATTCGGCAACTCGGCGACGATGCGGTAAAATTTAACCTGGCTCTATCACTCCATGCGGCCAATGATCTAAAACGCGATCAGATTATGCCGATTAACGAAAGCAATACACTAGAAGTATTGGGTGATGCATTAAGCTATTTCTACAAGAAGACAGGAACCCGCATTACCTTCGAATATATTCTCTTTTATAATTTCAACGATACCCTTCAGGACGCGCAGGAACTCTGGAAATTTACGAAGCGGGTTCCTGCCAAGATTAATATTATTGAATACAACCCCATTGCTGAGGCAAATTTTAAAAATACTGACCCTCAAACACTGGATAAGTTTGCCGGATTTCTGGAAAATAAAGGCGTAACCGTAAACGTTCGACGGAGCCGGGGTAAAGACATTGATGCCGCCTGTGGTCAGTTAGCGGGCAAGAAGTAAAGCCGCATACCTGCGGCTCCTCTGCGTCAGCCAGTCAGTAACCGTAGCCATCTGGCAAAGGAGCCTCAAATCCGCGGCTCTACTTAACAATTTGGTAATACTGCTCTCCTTAGTTTGTCTTACTTTTGTGGCAATCATTGGCTTACGGACTTACTGTTTGCCTGTTTACAGAAGATACCCCACCTATGTTTGGATTAGAAACGGATGTTTTTATCCTCCTCTTCATCAGCTTATTTGCTGCCTGTGCCTTTGAATTCGTTAATGGTTTCCATGACACCGCCAACGCTGTAGCAACCGTTATTTATACCAATTCGCTAAAACCAACCGTTGCCGTTGTCTGGTCAGGGATTTGCAATTTCACCGGTGTGCTGCTGGGAGGTATCGGTGTGGCGATGGGTATTGTGAATCTGCTCCCTGTTGAATTACTGGTTGATCAGAACGTATATCACAGCGTGGCGATGGTGCTGGCCTTGCTGCTAAGCGCGATTATCTGGAACCTGGGAACCTGGTATTTTGGTATTCCCAGCTCAAGCTCACATACACTTATTGGCTCAATTTTGGGTGTAGGGCTTGCTTTCGCAACCTTGCCCGAGAACAAAACGGGTGCTGCTGTTAACTGGGACAAAGCGATTGAAACGGGCGAGGCTTTGTTTTTGTCACCCCTGCTTGGTTTCAGTTTGGCCATCGTGCTCATGTTTGTCCTGCGTCGGTTAGTGTCGGAAGAGGTTAAGGGACAACTATTTAAGGAGCCGAAGAAAAATAGCGAACCGCCGACCTGGATACGGGCTGTGTTAATTGCAACCTGTTCGTTAGTAAGCTTTTTTCACGGTAGCAATGATGGACAGAAAGGCGTAGGCCTGATTATGCTTATCCTGATTGGGATTGTTCCTTATCACTTTGCCATTAAAGCCGACCTTGACCCACGGCTGATGCAAACAAATATTGTTGGTATCGAACAGACAATTGCTAGCCTGGATTCGGGCAAACTCTCGCCCATTAACCGGGATAGACTGGTGCAGACTCGTAATGAACTGATTGATTTGAAGCAGTTAATCAATGGGCCACTCGTTGATAATAAAATTCCCAATGAGAAACGGTTAGATGTTCGAAAGGATCTGCTGCTTATTAACAGCAATATAAAGAAAATTACGGCCGATGAAGGGGCGAATCTTAGCGCGAGCCAAATGGCCGTATTGAACAAAAGCCTTGGCGAAGAAAGTGGTCTACGTCGGTTTACAGACTATGCACCTTTCTGGGTTATTTTAATGATTGCCCTCTCGTTGGGACTCGGCACCATGATTGGCTGGCGTCGGATTGTGGTAACTGTAGGGGAGAAAATAGGTAAACAACACCTAACCTACGCACAGGGTGCCTCTGCTGAATTAGTGGCGGCCACTATGATTGGCGTGGGTACCTGGCTGAAGTTGCCAATTAGTACTACACACGTCTTGTCGTCAGGAATTGCCGGAAGTATGGTTGCCAGCAAAGGGGTTAAAAACCTGCAAGCTGCTACCGTTCGGAATATTGCTCTTGCCTGGGTACTTACGCTACCCGTCTCGATACTGCTTTCGTTTACACTCTATATTTTCTTTCGCTGGCTTTTGTAGTAACGTGGACCTCTGGTCCGCATAACTAAAACCCGTCTTTAACTATGCGGACCAGAGGTCCACGCTACAATTCTTTAATCGCAACATTTCGGAAACGGTGAGCGGCACCCGGTTTCCACGAATTGGCCATATTAAAGGATTCTGCGGCTGCTGAATACACCGCCGACCAGTGCGCCTGTAGGCCGATCATTCCTTTTGTTTCGCCAGCCACAAAATCATTAACTGGCTCCGTAACGTCCCACATGAGTTGATCGTTTACCCATAATCGAATGCGGGGACTATCGCCTTCCATTCTGATGCGGAATGAATTCCAGTGGTCCGTCGTACGGGTATTTGGTTTCCAGACCTGAGCAATGGTGGCGGCATGAGCTCCTTTGCTCACGTTCATTCGTTCGCCTAATAGGTCTCCCAATCCACCGGGAGTGGCCAGTTCAATTTGATAAGCTGCTCCGCTTTCGGTGGAGCGGATAAAAATGCCTCCGTTGCAAAACGAGTCAATTCTAGCTTCCAGATAGAGTTCAAAGTTGCCATATTTTTTGTCTGTAAGCAGAACGCCACCCTGCCCATACGGATATTGCTTTAGGGTAATTACGCCGTTTTCTACGTAAAAATTACCCGTTGTACCCTGATGCGACGTTCGACTGGTGTGCCAGCCTTTTAAGTCTTTTCCGTTGAAAATGGGGGTAAACCCTGCCGGAATTTTACCAATTTGGGCATTAGCGACGTGTACGATCAGTGACAACAGCAGGAGCGTAGTTATTTTTTTTAGGGACATAGTTAATGGAATTTCATGGTAGGGTAATTACTTCGCTTCCATCACAACGCGAAAACCGACATCCCATCCGTTCCCTGGCCCGGCTGCGTGGGTCATATAGGTAGCGTTTTTTACATCGCCCATAAAGGAGGCTCCTTTCAGCACATGCTGTCTACCAGAACGCGTAGGAGAGGGTTCAGCAAAGATTTTCTCGTTATAATAGTCCTGTACCCATTCCCAAACATTGCCTAGTGTATCGTAAAGCCCCCAGGCATTAGGCGTTTTCTGACCAACCTTACTGGTGGTCTTAGAGCCCATTTGAGCCGATGCCCAGATCGCTTTCCAGGCTATATCATCCTGAGCGCCCGCCCTGGCTGCATACTCCCACTCGAATTCGGTAGGTAGCCGATAGTGATGATCTTTATCCAGCGCATTTAATTTCATTAGAAACTTCTGGACATCCTGCCAGCTAACCTGCTCAACCGGGTGCTGGTCGGCCTCATCGTTGACTTTATTTCCCTGAAATGCGGATGGATTTGCACCCATCACTTGCTTCCACTGCGCCTGTGTTACTTCAAATTTACCAATGTAATAAGGACGGCTCATGTTGACTGTAAAGCCGGGTCGAGCGTCCTGTTGTACCAATTTCTCGGCCAGTTGATAATCTTTCTCTGTCCAGGGCATAGCCGGATCGCTATTTTTGGAGGCTGTAGTTGACGCTGGCTGATGGGGGTAAGGCGGCTGAAATCGCCCAACGATCATGCTTCCTGGCTGAATGAGTACGAATTCCATCGCGATGCGATTCGTATAGGTAGGCTCCTGTGCGAATGTTAGATAAGGGCAAAGCGCGAATAGGTAGCCTAAAAGACTCTTTATAAAGTGTACACTCATGGCTGTTGACTATTTGTGGGCCTTATCATCAGGTTTGCTCCAGTTTGTCCGCTCGGCTCGACCCAGCTTAAATATCTCTAATTCCTGCTGAGTCATGCCCGCAGGAATAACGGGGGTATTGGCACGTGTGTAAGCAACTTCTTCGGGCGTAACCACTGAGGACTTGTTGCCTAGTTCACTACTATTTCGCACATAGCTTAGTACAGAAGCGATCCACTTATCGTCATTACTCGCCATTGAGGGCATCATATCTGGGTAGGTTTTGCCGTCAACCGGGCCACGCATGCCATTCAGTAACAATTGCATTAGAAGCGTTTTGTCGCCTTTCACCCGTGGAGACCCGACTAGGGGAGGGGCAGGCATTTGTTTGCCACCCATTGTAATTCCTTTTCCATCGGGGCCGTGGCAGGTAGCGCAGAGTTGTTTGAAAATAGTAGCCCCTTGTGTTACCAGGGCGCGGTCGACGGGGCTTAGGTTACGGGTTCGTTCCTGCTCCGCCTGAAGTATTTTCTGAGACTCGGCAAAGGTCGTAAACGAAAACTGCATGAGTTCATTCTTTGGATTATCGGCCAGAAGCTTTTTAGCAAGCGCCTGGGTTTGAGGTGTTTGATGGCTACGGAGTGACAAAGCCAACTGAATACGTACATCTGCACTGGGGTCATCTTTCAGGGTAGTCAGTTTTGCAATGACCACCGGATCTTTTTTCTTCAAGTAATACTCGCTAATCCAGACGGCTGCTTTACGAACCTGGGCATCCGTATCCGTAAATGCCTTGAAGAGCGTTGGTTTATCAATAGCCTCTAAGCCTTCCAGCGTCCATAAGGCATGAATACGGGCCAATGGACCAGGTTGTTTTGCCAACGACGCTTGTTCGCCAACCGCTATTTGTTTTAACGTAGGCACTATTGATTGATCATTACGCACGATAAGCAATAGCTGAGCATTGTCGCGCCACCAGCCATTGGGATGATCCAGATAGTTTACCAATTGACTGCTCGGTTCATTGAGCAGATTGGGACGCTGGGTATTGCGTTTGAAATCGTCATGTACCACGCGATAAATGCGGCCCATGCCCCGATTTTTATACAGCCCTTTTTGCTGAATTATCCCACCTAAATACGAACCGGGCTTTGTCCACTCGCTTTCCTGAATGATGCCGTGGTACATATCGACAATATAAAAACAGCCATCGGGACCCGTGTAGGTATTGATAGGACGAAAATTCATGTCGGCAGAGGCCAGCCAGTCTTTCTGTTTATAGGCATCTTCAATGTAGATCTTCCCGTCTCGGTTACTCACTTTGCCACGCTTAATAATTCGTCCTACGGGTTCTGCAATGAAGTAATCACCCTGCATATCAGCAGGCAGGCGGTCGCCCCGGAAAATAGACTGACCACAACCCGATGTGAATTTGTTTAAGGTATTGTCTTCTGGTCGTAAGGCTTCGCGCCCGCCCTGTGCATCAATAGTGCCTATAATAGGCCAGGGTTTCGTAAAATCTTCAGAATATTGGTCAGCAAAGTTCAGGGCACCATAAGCCGGGTTTTGCTGGATTTGTACCGCTGGTAGGCCAGGCCCCGCTTCTGAGTAGAACAGGCGACCGTAATTGTCGGTCGTCATGCCCCACTGACCAATCATATTATCGACAAGGGTATCGGCAAGGAGTTTACCATTTTTATACTTATACCGGAGATTATCGCGAGTCGGGTAAATCCAGTTATCCATATTCCAGATCATACCTCCATTCTGATGTTCCAGATTTCGGGAGTCAATGGCATCGTTCTTAAATACGATTTTTTTCTCATCCGCCTTCCCATCTCCGTTCGTATCCCGATAGCTCCAGATATGCTGAACGTTAGTTATACCGACCAGCAATTGATCGCCGATAGGCAGAATGGTTCGGGGTAAGACAAGGCTATCGATAAAAATGGTCGATTTGTCCATTTTACCGTCACCATCAGTGTCTTCCAGGCGTTTGATCCTACTTGTTGGAGCGTATTCTCCGGTGGCGCTGGCATCGGTCATATACGTATTCATCTCGGCTACGTATAATCGTCCATTCCCATCCCAGGCCAGGGCAACCGGCTCCTGAATCATAGGTTCACTGGCAACCAGTTCAACATGATAGCCCGGTGGTAGTTGAAATTTTTTTATACTCGCTTCCGGCGAAAGGGGTTCTACGGGCGGGTTTGTGTCCTGCACAACGCGGGTAAAATCGCTACCAGATGAAGCTTTATACGACTGATTACAGCTAGAAGTCAGTAAGCTGAGCGCAAATAGGCATGTAGAGAATAGATAGCTTTTTAGGGTCGGATTTAATTTGGAATGCAGTCTCATCGCCATTCGTCTTTAGGAATAAGAAATCTTGTCAGTTGGCTAATTATTCACTCTTTTCCTGCGCCCATTCCGGAGCATCCTGCTCGATGGCATGGCGAACCTTGGCTACGATTTCCTCGACAGTATCGTCGGGGCTATAGTGGAGCGGAGCTTTAAACTGAACAGTCAGTAAGGTATTGCGTTTTTTGAAGCGTAGTCCTTTTTTATCAAAGGCTCGTCGGAAACCATTGATAACCACGGGTATAACAATTGGTTGGTTGTTTTTTAAGAGATGCCCCGTACCTTTCCGAACAGGCGCATAAGGCGTTGTTGTCCCCTGTGGAAAACTAACTACCCACCCGTGGGCCAGGGCTTTTCCGATTTTCTCATTGGCCGTATTATCGACGGCTCGTTGCACTTCACGGCCTTCGGCCCGCCAGGATCGCTCGATTGTGAGGGCGCCCCCCGCAGCAAAAACGCGCGGGACAAAGCCTTTTTTCATGGTTTCAGAAGCCGCTACATAGTACTGCCGGGCACGTGGCCCAGTAAATAGACCGGAGGAACAATCGTATTCTGAAAGCCCCATTTTACAGCGCAGAAGATCTGAAAAAAGGCAATAACGTCGGCAAAATAGGTCTGGTGATTGGAGAGAAACAGGACATTGTTGATAGGCAGGTTTTCCAGATTTTCAGTCCCCTCAATCTGGATTCGGTTTACGACCGTATAGCGAGCGTAGGTTAACCAACCAACAATGCCAATGATGAAGCGCCTGACTAACAACGAACTACCGAATGGGTCGCACTCAAATAGACCCAGCACATCTAGCGGCATCAGAAACTTAGGCAGGTAGCTAAACTTAGTCGGCTTAATATACTTCATCGTTAGGTTAAGAATCGTAGGTAATTGGTAAAGTTACGAGACCGCTACAATGTTTTCAAGAAAAAATGCAATTGCCTGATTACCAGTGAAAATGTATTAGAAATTGACCCGAATAACCGTCTTTTGCCGATAGTCTGCATAATTTTTTTGAACTCGATTAATCCTTTTATCCTTAAGCTCCTCTAACTAACGAAATCGCTACTAAATAACTACTTCGCCTATCGCCGACACTTTACACAATCAATTTCAGGTTCCCATTTTTCAGTCTATTTTCCCTTCAATACCATGAAACGAATTGTGCTTGCCGGTGTTCTCGCCTTCTTTGGCTTGTTTGTTGCCCAAACTTCTTTTGCTCAGGTTCAGGTTGGTATCCGAGGTGGTGCCAATGCAGGCTTTGCCTCTAAACCTGATTTTCTGGGTAGCCTGACTCCCGATTTTCATCCAACAATTGGCCCAACAGCGGCTATTTTCTTAGATATTCCATTGAGTGAACGCGTTTCGTTCCGCCCCGAAATCGCTTATGTACGAAAAGGAGTGGCCATTAAAGAGAATTTTGATCTTAATCTTGGGGGCTTTAACCTGCCACTGGGTGCTACCATTGCCTACCAGTCACAACAGCTTGAAGTACCTCTGCTTTTTAAATTCAATCTGTCGGATGGGCCCGTTCAACCTTACCTGATTGTAGGTCCATCCGTAAGCTACGCACTCGATGGTCGCATTCGTACCCGTGGTTCGGGGATGTTTACAACGCAGCCCTATGATATAGATGTTAATTACGGAGGCATGTTAAACCGATGGGATGTTAGTGCTGTCGGTGGCCTTGGCTTAGCATTTGATGCTGGCGCTGGCAAGTTCTTTATCGAAGGTCGTTATACGAATGGCTTTACACGGCAGATACAAGTGCCCGTTGTCAATGTCAACGTCCGAAACCGTGGCGTCGCTTTCTCGCTGGGTTACTCCTTCCCGATCGGCTATTGAGTTGGAGTTTCGTGAGGTAAGGTAATCAGGTGGCGTGAGTGAAGTTAAATAGTCTGAACCTTTCGCTACCACTCACTACACTTATTCCACTCACTTCACCGAATTACCTTACTTCACGAATTTATGTTTTTGTTGAATCAACCTGAATAAGTAAAGGCGGAACTACTCTGTTCCGCCTTTCTCGTTTAAAGATGAGTGCATATATGATAATAATCAGCGAATTTTCGGATGAATAAATGACGTTACCAGTTGAAAATGTGTTAATTTTACTATTCGTATTCACTGTATTTGTACTGGCGATACCTTATTTATGGCAATGTTAACTGATTTTGTTTATTCAACTGAATCTGAACCTCACCGGATTCGGACCCGGCAGATCCTGAAATCTCACCCCGAAATTAAAAAGCTGATTGGGCAAAAGAACCCGACTACGTTTTGGGTTGCTTTGGGATGTGTTGTCCTGATGACGGGCATAGCTTATCTGGTACGGGATCAATCGTGGTGGATTGTAGTGGCCGCTGCCTGGTTTATAGGCGCTTTTCCGGCACATACGTTATTTGTATGTATCCACGAAGCTGCTCACAACCTCATCTTTCGCAAACCGGTGGCCAATATGTGGGCAGCTATTTTTGCTAACTTACCTACTGTATTTCCAACAGCATTGACATTCAAAAACTTCCATATCAAGCACCACGCTTTTCAGGGAGTTCATGAACTGGATGCTGATTTGCCAGACTGGTATGAGGCTAAATTGATTAAGAACTATTCCATTGGTAAGGCCATCTGGTTGTTGTTCTATCCTATTTTTCAGGGTATTCGTACACTCCGGATGAAAGAGTTAGCTGTTTTTGACAAGTGGGTAATCCTGAATTTCATTGTTCAGATCACATTTGATGTGCTAATTGTCACGTTGTTTGGATGGAAAGCACTCGCCTTTATGGTATTGTGCCTGTTCTTCTCCGTTGGGCTGCACCCACTGGGTGCCCGCTGGGCTCAGGAGCATTTTCTGACGCTTGATCCTAAACAGGAAACCTATAGCTATTATGGGCCGCTCAATGGACCTAACCTGAATGTAGGCTTCCATAATGAGCACCATGATTTTCCGTCTATTCCCTGGAATAAGCTACCTGAAATCAAGAAATCTGCTCCCGAATATTACGAGACGCTGAAATATCATACCTCGTTCGTTAAGCTATTTTTTCTCTTCCTTTTCGATCAGGAGATTTCGCTTTATTCGCGTATTGTCCGCAAAGAGCGAGGCCGCGTAAGCGTAGCCGACCAGTCGAAGCCAGATCTGGAGATCGTGCAGGCTCAGTCTCAAGGTGTTCCGGCAGAGACCGCAGCCTAATTGAACGATTCTACCAACAAAAAATCCCCGCCAGATGCTGGCGGGGATTTTTTGTTGGCTTCGCGGGTTTCCACCCGCGCTACACCTCTAAAATTTTGCTTTCCCTGAATCCAGGAAGGCCACGAAGTTTGCTACATCGCGATCATAGTTTTTGGGCGCTACGAGTAGCTTCCCATCGCTATTGACCAGACAGTAATGCGGCTGGGCATTGTTGTTGTATTTTGTGATTTGTAAATCAGCATTTTGGGCACCAATCGTTTTCTTGACTTTCTGATCGTAGGTCGAGGTATACCAATCGGCTTCAGGAAGCTCGGTTTTGTCATCCACATAAAGGGCTAACATCACAAAGTCATTCTGGAGTCGTGCCAGCACCGCCGGGTCCGACCAGACACGGGCTTCCATTTCCCGGCAGTTTACGCAACCGTGACCGGTGAAATCAATAAACACAGGCTTGTTCACCTGTTTAGCGTAGGCTAATGCCTGTTTATAGTCGAAGAA
Source organism: Spirosoma telluris (assembly GCA_003259005.1). Taxonomy (GTDB): domain Bacteria; phylum Bacteroidota; class Bacteroidia; order Cytophagales; family Spirosomataceae; genus Spirosoma; species Spirosoma telluris. Next base: position 4,973,587 of record QLII01000001.1, on the reverse strand, counting down.
GCCCTGTAAGCCGTGTGGTAGATGAAATAAGTCGGCGTACTTAACCGTCGGATTTCCGGTTAATGCTGCCTGCTGCTGGCCACCTCCATGAGTTTGACCATGTAGGTTGAAATCCTGTGACGTTTCGGGAGGTAAGTAGCCTGACAGTGCTTTCAAGGGAGCACCCCATAGACCCGGAATCATATACACCACAAACGAGAATGTCGCGATGGCTAACAGAAGCTTCTGAACACTAATGAACTTTACTTCACTGTCGTGTGGCAGGCGAAGTTTGCCTAAGAAGTAGAAGCCAATCAGAGCGAAAATAACAATCCAGAGTGAGAGAAAAATCTCCCGGTCGAGCAGATGCCAGTGATAAACCTGATCGGCTACGCTCAGGAATTTGAAGGCAAGAGCCAGTTCCAAAAAACCCAGTACCACTTTTACCGAGTTCAACCAGCCACCTGAGCGAGGTAGGTTTTTGAGCCATTGTGGAAATGCTGCAAATAAGGTAAACGGTATGGCAAAAGCCGAGGAAAACGCGGCCATTCCTAAAATAGGTTTAACAACCTCGCCCCCCGCCGACGCCACCAGTAAGCTACCAACAATAGGCCCTGTGCAGGAAAATGATACCAGTACCAGCGTGAATGCCATGAAGAAAATCCCAGTAATACCGCCTTTTTCAGACTTCGCATCAGCCTGATTGATTAGTGAGTTTGGTAGCACAATCTCAAACAGGCCCAGAAAGGATAGTCCAAAAATGAAGAAAGTAGCAAAAAACAATACGTTTGGCAGCCAGTGGGTACTGACAAAATTAGCAAAAGCTGGCCCGTTAAAACGAGATACGACTGTGCCAATTAGCACATAGATGCCAATGATAAAGGCTCCATATAGAAACGCTTTCCACATGCCGCCCTGTTGATTGGTGAAAAAACTAACCGTTGCGGGAATAATGGGGAATACGCAGGGCGTGAGCAAGGCCACTAAACCCGAGAGAAAAGCGGCTAATAAAAATCCTCCTAGTGATTCCTGTGGCGTATTTTTCATTCCACTTACCGACAGATCGGGAATTTTAGTAGCTTCTTTAATGGTAGTCTCTTCGGTTTTAGCTGCTTCTGTTGCTGTCAGGGCAGGCGTTGGGGTAGCTGCTGCAACAGTCGTTTCGGAAACAGGTTTAGTAATGGTTGATGCTGTGGTTGGCGCTGAGGCTACAGCGGCAGTGGCTGTATTTGGAGCACTCACAACTAACCCTGTAATAGCAAAATCTTCATTGCCAGGAATACATTGGCCATCTTTGTCGGTACAAACTTGATAATCAACATTTCCCTCAATAACTGGCTTATCATTAAGTATTTTAATTCGTTGCGAGAATTGTGCCGTGCCGTGCATTACATACGTATCGCCCTCAAATACGTCTTCATATTTGGTTTCGACCTTACTTACAGGTTTTACTTTCCCAACCAGTTCAAAGCTTTTGTTAGGCGTAAGCTTAATGACCGTTGGGAGAGGACCATCAATTTTTGGATTGACATCTGAAGAGTAGATATGATAACCGGTTTGAACATTGGCGGTGAACCGGAGTTCAACGACCTCACCAACTTTGACTGATGACTTGACTGGCTTATAGGTCCAGGTAACTGGCTTCAGAATCTGAGCAAACGTGGCAAGGGGTAGCAATAGCCACACCGCAAGCGTAAGAATTGATTTCATCCCGCTTTGGGTAAGTGATGGTTTGTTTGAAGAACAGAAATACTGCAAAAATATTCCATTTTTAAAGCCTCTATACAAGAGAAAACCCCAGCTTAGGCCAGGGTTTCTTAATAACGCAGGAAAATCACTGTTTAGTAGCTAAATAATATCGGATTTAGCTCATCCTGAGGTTTGCTGCCAATGGGTACACTGCTAAGCCAGGTGGCGTGGTCGGCAACCTGATACTTATTACGCGGTTGCATTACGATCTGGTCTTTATCCATATAAATCATCGTCATCACCTTGCGTGGGCGATCAGACACATTAGGCCCCGCCCGGTGGAACGTCCAGCCCGCATGGTAACTCACTTCGCCAAGCTCGAACGGGGTGTCATGAACAGTAAAGTTCTGGTTTTGTAAGGTATCGGCCAGAATTTTTTCGCTGTCATCACTGATTTCCAGGTCACGACCGATTTCAACGTGCTGGCTTCCTTCGGCAAAAGCTAGCGGGCCCATTTCCATAGGCGTATCCTGTAACGGAATCCAGACCGTAACGGTGTTGGGTGATGCCAACGGCCAGTAAAATTGATCGGCGTGCCAGGGCGTGATACCACCCGATGGCTCCTTGTATAAAGCCTGATCGTGATAGAGCCGGACACCCTCAACACCCATCAGATCAGCCGCAATTTTGGCTAGTCGCTTCGAGAACACAAACTCCTTTGCCCGAGCATCTTCTCGCCAGAGGTTCATAATTTGTAGAAACGCACGCTCGTAGGTAGTGCGCTCTTCCATCGGTTTAATGAGGGTATTGAGTCGAATTACCAAATCCGTAATAATGTCGCCATAATAGGCTAATACCTCTGGGCTCAGTACATGCTTGAGTTTGACATAGCCATTCTGTCGATAAAAGGCGATTGCTTCCGGACTAACCGTGTAGTAGGTATCTATTTCGTTTAGTAGCGTTTCTTTATCAAGTGTAGCTTCCATTTGTTAGGTTGTTATGAATTAATGAGTTCAAGACTTTCGCATAAAGCCGTGTTATAGCAGAATCATATGTTATACTAAATCACGGCCTTATGCAATTGTCTCGTTCGATAGAGTAGGTTTAGGAATAGTCTAACACTACAAAATTAGCTGGTATTATTAAATGATTAGAATAGAGTTTTTGCAGATTTGTGTTTAATTTTGATGCTATATTGATTGAATAGAGATTATATAGGTTAAAATAGCGCATCCCGTGAAAGCACTTTTCGAAAAGGTAATGATTAGTGAACAGAGTTCGGTACTGGTCAGACGATTTCAGTTGCCGTACTTCGATGCGCCCTGGCATTACCATCCGGAATACGAATTAACGTATATCATTAGTAGTAACGGTCGACGTTTTGTCGGTGACCACGTTGAGCCGTTTCTGGCAGGTGATTTGGTGTTAATTGGGCCTGATTTGCCCCATTTCTGGAGGAACGATGAAGAGTTTTATCAGGATAAGCCGGGTCTAGAAGCAGAGTCGGTGGTCGTACAGTTTCCTGCCTCCTTTGATGAGCGATTGTTGGCGGCTCTCCCAGAAGCGGATGCTGTCCGTCAGTTACTTCATCGCGCCCGCTATGGCTTACGTTTCAGTCCAACGATTAGCCGGGCAATGGCTTTACCAATGCTGCAGTTGACTGATCAAACCGGATTACCACAAGTCCTTGGTTTACTGTCCATTTTAAACAAGCTAGTCACTGATCAGGAAGCCCAGCTATTAGCGAGTGATAGCTACCAACTGGCCCCCGGTGCCGCCGAAACGGAGCGAATGAAACGCGTTCTGGAATTTATGTTGCTTAATTTTCGTGACGAAATTCGTATTGAACAGATCGCATCCATTGCGGGCATGGCACCGGCAGCTTTTTGCCGATATTTCAAAAACCGAACCCGGAAAACGTTTGTCGAATACCTGAATGAGTTGCGTATAGGTCATGCCCGCAAATTATTAACCAACGTCGATATCAGTATTGGACAGGTTGGTCTGGAGTGTGGCTACAACAACAGTTCTCATTTTCACCGGCAATTTAAACTTGGTACGGGCATGACACCCCTTCAGTATCAGTTAGTAGCAAAAGGGAAAGGTTAGTGTATTGCCGACCGTCCCGGTCGGTAGAGAACTACTTTACTTCACGACCGACCGTCCCGGTCGGCAATACACTAACTTACTGCCAGTGACCCTCAATCCACATGGGACCCCGACGAGTTTGTTGCCAGTGCCCAGGTACCCAGGCATTATAGCGGGCTGGAGCCACCCGGTAGTAGCCGTTAACCCAGACATAATTACGTCCCTGACGTACATAATGCCCCGGTATCCACCTATGTCGCACTGAGGGTGCCGCTGGAATTACCTCAACTCGGGCAGGAGGTGGCCCTTGTGCAGTTGTAGTGGCCGTTGTTGTGCAACTTGAAAATAGAGTAGGTAGTAGCAGCCCGGCCAGTACCCATACTTTTGCTTGACTTTTCATGATTTTCATATCGTTAATTGTATGTTTACTAAAACTTGGCATTCGTACTGACTCAGTCTCTGGTGTTGTCAGTAAGTGTCTATTCTTTAAGATATTCTCAGCTTGCGAAGGTTTAATGCCAATAGAAACTCTGGCCAATGAACATGGGCAATGAAGTGCCTGGATTTTATGGGTATTGTCCTGAAAATCGACATTCTATCCTACGCTTTTCTGCCGTACCTTTGTCTTGAAATAGATGTTTGGTTTTCTGCCCGTTTGTTGGCTAAGGTTTTATTAACCAAACAGACAATCAATCAAATAAACCGTTCATACTGATGACAACCGTCACCAATACCACCCGCGATACGCAGGTGTTTGACCTGATTGCTAAAGAACAACACCGGCAGGAGTCGGGCATTGAACTGATTGCTTCCGAGAATTTTGTGTCGCCTGCCGTGATGGAAGCCGCTGGAAGTGTTCTGACCAATAAATATGCTGAAGGACTGCCCGGTAAGCGGTATTATGGCGGTTGCGAAGTGGTTGACCAGGTTGAGCAAATTGCCATTGATCGTGCCAAAGAACTCTTTGGTGCAACCTGGGTAAATGTTCAACCGCACTCGGGAGCTAATGCAAACACGGCTGTATTTCTGGCTTGTTTGCAACCAGGCGACACCATTCTTGGCTTTAACCTCTCGCATGGAGGTCACCTGACCCATGGTTCACCCGTGAATATTTCGGGTAAATATTTTCGCCCGACATTCTATGGGGTGGAGCAGGAAACAGGGGTTATCAATTACGATATCGTTGAAGAAACGGCCAAACGTGAGCGCCCCAAAGTACTTATCTGTGGCGCTTCGGCTTATAGCCGCGATTGGGATTATGCCCGGCTTCGTGCCATTGCCGATGAAGTAGGCGCCCTACTCCTGGCCGACGTGTCGCACCCAGCAGGTCTGATTGCCAAAGGCTTATTGAATGATCCACTGGCTCATGCCCATATCGTGACGACGACTACGCACAAAACGCTACGCGGTACGCGGGGTGGTATCATTATGATGCGGAATGATTTCGAGAACCCATATGGTATTAAAACACCAAAGGGCGAAACGCGGTTAATGTCGTCGTTGCTAGACTCTGGTGTATTTCCGGGTACGCAGGGAGGGCCACTTGAGCATATTATTGCGGCTAAAGCGGTTGCTTTCGGGGAAGCATTAAGCGAGGATTTCTACGATTATGCTATTCAGGTGAAAGCGAATGCACAGGCTATGGCGACGGCATTCGTGAATCTTGGCTACAAAATTATTTCGGGTGGTACTGATAATCACCTGATGTTGATAGACTTGCGTTCTAAAGGATTGACCGGCAAATTGGCTGAAAACACGCTGATTAAGGCTGATATAACGATCAATAAGAACATGGTTCCGTTCGACGACAAATCGCCGATGGTTACGTCGGGCATGCGTGTAGGAACGGCGGCTATGACAACTCGCGGCCTGAAAGAATCGGATATGGAGCAAATTGTCGTATATATCGACAAGGTACTGATGAACCACGATAACGAAAGCGTGCTCTCGACCGTTAAAGAAGAAATTAATGAGTGGATGAAAGCATTTCCACTTTATAAAAGTTAACCATTAAAAGATTAAAGAGTGAAAGAGCGAAAGAATGAAGGTGCGGTTAAAAACTGACGTTAACTTTTTTCTTTCACTCTTTCGCTCCTTCACTCTTTCGCTTTTTTAAACAAATGCCACTCGACCAATTGACTGACGAAGAGATAGAATCCGAAGAAGGCAAGGAAATGTCCTTTCTGGATCATCTGGAAGAACTCCGCTGGCACATTATCCGCGCCGTTGGGTCCATTTTTGTGTTTGCTCTGATTGCGTTCGTATATATCGAAGATATATTCCGAATCGTGATTATGGGCCCCAAAAATCCTGATTTTTGGACATATCGAATGATGTGTAAACTGTCGGACTTGTCTGGATATAAAGATTTGTGCGTTACCAAACTCAATTTTGAGTTGCAGGCATTAGGCGTGTCAGATCAGTTTACAATGGCCTTGACTTCGTCAGCCATTATCGGCCTTTGTTTTGCATTTCCCTACGCTTTCTGGGAATTATGGCGGTTCATCAAGCCCGGTTTACGTAATGTTGAAAAGGAGGCAGCTCGTGGGGCAGTTTTCTTTGTGTCGCTGCTATTTTTGCTAGGGTTATTCTTTGGTTATTTTATTGTATCCCCACTGGCAATCAATTTCTTAGCAAATTACCAAATCACGCCTGAGATCAAGAATCAGTTTGATATAACGTCTTACATTGGCATTCTGGTTACGCTTTCGCTGGGTTGCGCCCTGATCTTTCAAATGCCGATGATTGCCTATGTACTGTCTAAGGTGGGCGTTCTGACGCCGAAATTTATGCGGGAGTACCGTAAACATGCCTGGATTGTGATTCTAGTTGTAGCTGGTATCATCACACCTTCGCCCGATATTTATAGCCAGGTTCTGGTTGCCTTGCCACTGGCCATGTTGTATGAAGTGAGTATCATCGTATCGGGGCGAATCGAGAAGGCACGATTAAAGGCACAGCGCGAGTTAATGAATTCGTAAAAATATAGACCTAATAAAAGGCTCTTCCGGAGAGGAAGAGCCTTTTGCTTTATAGGGGCTTATTGTATCTTTACTAAAAAGCGAATGGCTTATGCAGACTTTAGAAAAAATAAAGCTGAATGACGACCAGGTAGAGATACTGGATGCGGGGCAACTCGTGAGTATACCCGCATCGTGGGAAGAATTTGAAGAGTTTTTACTGGAAACCGACTACCGTATTGAGTATCATAATGGTCAGATTATTGTAATGGGATTAGCTACGTTTATTCACGAGCTTTTAGTTAGTCAATTAATTTATTTATTGAAAGGATTTTATGTAGGCAAGCCAATTTACGTGGCAGGCAGCAATGCTGGTATCCGTAAAGATGGTCGAAAGGGACACTACAATGGTGATGTGCTGGTTGTAAGAGAAAAACCTATTTTTCAGGGTAAATCCCGGTCAATTATTACGAACCCATATATCATCATCGAAGTTCTTTCAGAATCAACAGTTAACTATGATTTAGGTGCCAAACGACGAAAATATGAACAGATGGATACGGTTCAGGAACTCGTATTCGTTGACCCATTTGACCGGGAAGTAATCGTGTGTCGGCGTACTGAACAAGCGAATGTCTGGACTGAAACGGCTTACACAGTAGCTGAGCAATTAGTTAATATCGACGGTTTTCAGGTTCCCTTGAACGAAATTTTTGCCAATGTACCTGAAGAAAGCTAGATTATAATGACTCAATACGATTTTCGAAAATACCATTATCGCTCCATCAATGCGGGCAATGATGCCGAACGAGCGGCCATTAATCAGGAGCTAAAAGATCTGTATGCTTCGTTGCCGGACGAAGAAAAAGAAGAATTCAATCGTCAGTTGCAAACCTTCCTGGCCAAAGAGATGGGGCGGCTAAAGTCAAATTATGAGTCGGTGAAGGGCGGCTTAGGTGATAATTGATGATTTAATTGGCGTGAAAGTGGTAAGGTCATCGCCACTTTCACGCCAATTAAATCATACCCCGAGCTTTTAATTCAAGGTATTTATTTACGGTATTCGCCGTCAGATTTTGCGGGGCAGTCAATATCGTTTGGATACCATATTGTCCTAACTCTTTTACAATCTGCTTTTTCTCGAAAGAAAATTTCTCTCCGATTGTTTTCATGTAAACATGCTCGGTATCGGTTGCCGGTTGATCAATCAACGCGCGTAGTTCGGTATTCTCAAAGAAAATAACCAAGAGTAGATGGTCTTTGGCTAACCTGCGGAGATAAGGTAGCTGTCGCTGCATACCGCTCATTGTCTCAAAATTTGTGAATAGTAACAGCAAACTCCGCTGACGAATATGCGTCCGAATACTGGTGTATAGACTCTCATAATCTGATTCCAGGAAGCGCGTTTTCTGACGATAGAGCAACTCCAGAATCTTCAGCATTTGCCCCGTGCGCCGTTCGGCGGGAAGTAATTGGCCGATGTGATCAGAGAAAGTCAATACGCCAGCACGATCCTGTTTCATCAGCGCAATGTTACTTAAAACCAGGCTGGCGTTGATGGCGTAGTCAAGCAGGGTTAAGCCTTCAAAGGGCGACTGCATCACTCGACCTTTGTCAATCAGGCAATAAACGGGTTGTGAGCGTTCGTCCTGAAACGCATTGATCATCAGCGAGGCTCCCTGTGAATCACTTCGGCGGGAGGTCGCCTTCCAGTTGATCGTTCGCACATCGTCGCCGGTAGAGTAGGGGCGTACCTGCTCGAATTCCATACTATGGCCAATGCGTCGAATGCGTTTTACGCCCACCTCCGTCAAGCGATTGGTTGCCGCCAGAAGTTCGAACTGCCGCATCTGCAAGAATGAGGGATAAACAGCTACTAGCTTGCCTTGTTCAAACTGATACCGCCGTTTAAGTAAACCCAGGGGCGATAAGACAAATACATTCACGGCACCGAAACTGTATTCGCCCCGTCGGGTGGGACGAAGTTCATACCGGATAGCCTGGGTTTCGTGTGGTTTCAGCTGGGCCTGGAACAGAACATCGCGTCGTTGAAACTGAAACGGAATTTCATCAATGACCTCAACACGGGCGTTGAATGAATATCGATTTTCGAGGTAAATCGTAAGAGGATTTTCATCCCCATTTGATAACCGTTCAGGCACTTCGCGTCGGGCAAAAAACGCAGATCCCGAAGGGTAGTTTGTCGTACGGAAGAGTAGCCAGAAATCCACGCCAATCAGCACCATAAAAACGACAAATGCCACTTTTACCAGCGGAAACAGGATAGGGAAAGCATAAGCGGCCACGAATAACAATACAAGAGTAATCAGGCCGAACCACAGGCGGCTGGCAACAAAAAGAGCGCGGATAGGGATCAACGATTTAAGGTTTTTAAGTGTGCGAGTGTCTCATCAATCTCCAGTTCATAGACGGGATTAAAATCATCTTCCTGATAGTCGCCCGTCCGTTCGGCTCGTAGGGCTTTGAAGAAAAACGAGGCATCCTGAAAGGCTGTTCGGGCTTCGGCTATACGATTCAATATGAGTAAGGCTCGTCCTCGATGGTACTGTACAAGGGCAGAGCGATTGAAATTTTTAGCCGCCTTTTCAAGATCTACCAACGCTTTTTCGGGTTGCTTAGTCGCAATATAACTAACTGCCCGACTCACAAAGTGCCGATAGTTCACCCACTCTGCCCCATGTTTAGCGGCTAGCGGGTCGATTGCTACCGAAAATTGGTCAATTGCTTTCTCATGGTCGCCCATACTTCGGTAGGTTAATCCGCGCATATAACTCACCGGATTGTAGCCAACGATGTCATCAAAGCTGGGTGTAAGGGCATCGTATGCATTGAAATGAGTCAGCGCACGGGGATAGTCCCGAAATTGAGCCAAATAAAACTCGCCAGCAATGCCGTGTTCTTTCGGAGAAAGGGTTGTCGTTTTCTCCAGCCATATGGCCGCCTGCTCGTATTCTTTTGCCCAAACGTAATTAAACGCTCTGTAACGAACATTCTGAGGATTGGCCGAAAGAGTATCTGAACGGAACTTCTCTCGTTTTTCCCCAAAAAAGAATCGTGTTTGTACCGACCGATTCACAGCCAGCAGCGAAGCGCAGGATTTCAGGATGCGTTCACTATCCTGAGCGAATACAGATAGAGGTACTAGAAAACAGAAAAAGCTGAATCGCTTCATGGCAATATCTCCGTTATACGCCCATCCTTAAGCCGAAACGCAAGCGAAATAGAAATATCCCGGAATAAGCCACTCGCCGAGTCTGATTGACGAATTGACTGATCGGTCGCTATATGTTCGCTACAGATGGTCGATAATTGGTTCGTGATTCTGGGATCAAACTGCCTTGGGCAATAATCCTCGTCGAAGCCATTTATTTCAACTAGGCCTCGTTCGCCTTCACAGTTGACAACAAACTGGATTCGAACCAGGCCCGACTCTCCGGTCTGGTTAACAGGCTGATAGTACTTAGTGAATAGCTGAACAATATCATACCGTTTCTGGCCACGAGTGAGCGTAGATTCAGCCCATAGTTGGCGAAAGCAATTATCGCAGGTCTGGAAACCACTAGGTCGGCATGAATCACCCGGCGATAAATTACGGACTAACCGAAACGGTTCAGCGGCTATTTTACAGCCATTCCAGCCAATAGCCTGTAGCTGTTTGGAGGATACACTATTAATTTGCCATAGCGCTTTATAGCCACTATCCCGATTGTGTTGATTGCCCCGAATGATCAGAAATATAGATTTACTAAACTGAGCCAGTTGCCAGAAGTGAGCCGTTCGCTGTTTAGCTAATGTATTTTCTAAACTCGCCTGACCATTGGCGAAGAGCGAAATGGTCAGGCTATCAGATTGCCAGATACGACCGTTCAGTTGCTCATATACAGTTGCCGAATCGAGCGGAATATCGTTAAATCGTCGAAAAACCATTGGGTAGTTTGTGCCGATTCGTAGTAACTCATTCTGCAAACTAACCAACCGAGGAGCGAAATGAATGGTATCTAAACGCACTGACTCGCCGAGAATAGACCAGGTCGAGGTTAGCTTGCTAGCCGATCCATCGACCATGCCGAGGTGATAGGTGCTATCCGCATCTAACTGAATGTAAATGGGTAACGCACAGGCGAAGTCAAGGTCCCATTCTGTATGCACGCCGATCCAGGTGCCAACTAGCTGTTCACGAGTAGGCGTTTGGGCAAAAGTGAATGAATAATGGGTAATGAAAAATGAAAAATGAAAAATGAAAAAAGTAGCTTGACGGCTATACCGGATGGCTACTAAGTGAAATAGCCTGATGCAATGCTTCCCGTTATTCATTTTACATTCTCCATTATGCCTTCTTATCGCGGTACTTCGATTTTTTGCACGAGTTGTGCCACAACTTCATCGGCAGTTCCTCCCTCCATTTCACGTTCAGGGGTTAATAAGACACGGTGGCGCAATACGGGGGCAGCCAGTTCCTGTACATCTTCGGGCGTGATGAAATCACGTCCCCGCAGTGTAGCCAGAGCTTTGGCACTGTTCAGCAAGGCTACCGATGCACGGGGTGATGCCCCCAGGTACAGTGACTTGTTGGCACGAGTGGCCTGCACAATCTGAGCGATGTAATCGAATAGTTTGTCTTCTACATGCACCTGATGCACTTGCCCACGTAATGTTGCCAATTGGTCGGCTGTCAGAACAGCGCTGACTGCTTCGAGGGCGTCGGCCAAATTCCGGCGTTGGTGATGACCTCGCAGAATGTCAACTTCTTCAGTGGCGGTTGGATAACCCACTACGACTTTAAACAGAAAACGGTCTAATTGGGCTTCGGGTAACCGATAGGTACCTTCCTGCTCAATAGGGTTCTGGGTGGCCAGTACCATGAATGGTTCATCGAGTGGGTAGGTTGTGCCATCATTCGTGACCTGCCGTTCCTCCATAACCTCAAACAAAGCTGCCTGCGTTTTGGCCGGGGCGCGGTTAATCTCATCAATCAGAACAAGGTTAGAAAAAATAGGCCCCTGCCGAAAGGAGAAATCGCCCGTTTTGGGCATGAAAACAGAAGTACCCAAAACGTCGGAGGGCATCAGGTCAGGGGTGAACTGAATTCGACTAAAGCCAACCGACATGGTTTTTGCCAGCAGTTTTGCGGTTAGCGTCTTGGCTACACCCGGTACCCCTTCAATAAGTACATGGCCATCAGCGAGTAAGGCCGTTAACAGCAAATCAACAGTTTGGTGCTGCCCGATGATGACTTTACCAACTTCAGTGCGGATAGCCTCAACCGAAGCGGTGAGGGACGTAAGGTCTAAACGAGTTTCGAATGAATCCATAAAATAGTTCTGAACCGGGATTTTTTTGATTTTACTGGCCGATTATGATTTTGTTTGTCACTTCTTCTGGAAGTATACTTATGGTTAGTCAATAAAATCAAAAAAATCCCGGTTTAGATAGTTTGTTTAAATTTTTCCATTGCCCGATTGAGCGTCAATAAATCAAATTCAGATAAGGAAATGCTTCGTTGGGCGTCGCGCAGAAGTCGTACCAGGTCCGAGGTTTCGTCCAGCGATGCACCACTTTTTCGAGCTAACGTCTCTGTAAATTCTTTGTCTAAAACAGTCGTGTTCAGGCCATAGCTTTCGCGTAGGTCGGCCAGGAAGTACTGGATTTTCTTGCGGGCGAGATTGTCATGGTCACTCCGTTGAAAATACATTCGTCCAACCGTTTTTACAAAATCCAGCGAGGTATTCTTCGGTGGTTCAACGACGGGAATAATCCGCTGGGTACGTTTACCTGCGAAAATAGCGTAGAAAATCAAGCCGAATACGATCAGGTAATAAGCCCAGTTCAGGGCAGGTTGTGCACGGACGTAGCGAAAAATGGACTGCTGGTCTTCGTCAAATCGCCCCTGCTTCTGGTATTCATCCCAATAGGTAGGTCGGTTGGGTAAATAAGATAGCGCTTTGAATGCATAGTCTGATGTCTTGGTATCCAGCACGTAATAGTTTGTGAAGGCCACTGGCAGGTTCTGGATAAAAAACTGGCCTTTTCCATACTGTACACGAATGAAAATGGGTTCTTTGCGAGCGTTACGACCCAGTACAGTAATGTTCTGAGGTTTTTTGATCGTCAGAAAATTACGCCCGTCGTCGTGGAAGAAATTATAACCTTTGACTTTACGCAACTGTGGATTAACGAAGTTCTGGAGTAGGGTTGTATCGGCTTTGTTGTTAGGTTTTACTGCTGCCTTAAACCCTAATTTAGTGCAAAGCGAATCGGGTAGATTGTAGGCAGAAATGAATACCGTATTGCCCCGCTTAACATATGCCAGGAGTTGACCTTGTTCAATACTATCAGCCTTAAAATCCTCATTGATAAACATGTAATTGCTGAGTGCTGGCAGTTTTGTCTCGCCCAGGAAATTATAAATAGGCAGACGAATCATCTTCACCACCGACTGCGGCATCGCATCGGGCAATAACTCAAACAACGCTTGCGTCCCAAACGGGATTTTATCGTCGTTTTGGTACGTCGTTGACTTCCAGTCGATCGGCTTCGGGCGGTAATACTCAAAGAGCATGTAGGCCATGACCGTAGCGATCAGAATAAGGAGGTATTTATTCGGTTTCGGCAAAGCGAATTTTCGGGTTAAGGTTGATAGGCGACCGGATTCATAAACTGACGGAATTGTTGTCTAAGCTGCCCAAAGCGGGCTTCGTCGACCGGAAAATCGCCATACCAGACAAATTCAAATTGGCGAGTCAGCATCTCAAAATCAGCTTGTAGGGGCGAATTAATCAGCTCGTATACATACTGCCGATTCGTCTTGTCGGGCTTGTAGATAATCCGGCCTGCGTCGGTCAGGCGTTTGAGGGTTTGCAAATAAAGCAGACGAGTGGCCAGCCGGAAATTTCGCTCGGTAACCGCCTGCTCAACAGCTGTATCGAAATCAATTTCGTGAATATTTTCGGCCAGATTTTCATAATCAAGCCTGCTGGCTTGAGCCCGTTTCGGAAACAGGAATCCCATAACTTCAGCCTTCATAAGCAGGTAAATCACTAGCCCGGCAACGGCGGCCAGTATGACGTATTGCCAGACATTCTGATACGCATCGCTACGCAGGAATTCCCCGAATTTGCGAAACAGCCACTGAAAAAAACGAGCTATCGGATTTTCGGGTGGCGGTGTGTCGCGACCATATTGATAATCATGATCCGTTTGGAGATCACGCAGGTGGTCGGGAGCAGGGTAACGTATGTGTATAGGTGCCCGGTCGTCACGGATAATAACCGTGGGAGTTGTCGTTTTCGGTTGAGAAAAAGCTACTGATGCAGTAGTCATTACTCCCAAAAGCCACCCCCATAAAAAGAAGAGTCGACGTGCTGCCGCCAGGAAATCAAAATGTTCCTTCATCCGATGCACGGGGTTGGGTTGGACTCGTACCAATAGAGTCAATAGCTGATTGTAGTCCCCGGCCTTCCTGCCGCTCCACCAAATTCGTGTATTGAAAACCAAGGCCTATGTAGATTAAGGCCCGCAGGAGGGTACTGCCAACGGTGGCAACCACATTGCCTAGAATAAGCCAGAAACCTGACATATCGGGCAGCAGTTTGGCCGTAATCAAGAAGCTAAGTATGCCCGCGGGGAGCGTGAAGATTAAGCCAACAACCCCTGAAATAATACTCATAACGAAGATTATCCCAAAGGTTGACCACCATTTATCCCGAATAAGTACAAAACAGCGGTTCCAGGTCTGACCAAAATCGGTTCCTTCAAAGGTTGTGACAGCCAACGCCAACGAAAGCACAATACCTACATAAATACCGGGAATGACAAAAAACAGAGCAGCTGCAAACGTAATGATGGAACCCAACACAGTGATAACGATGCTGCGGCCAATCAGAGGCTGCATTTCTTCCCAAACTTCCGAAACGCTAATGTCAACCGGCCCTGATGGACTTAGGGCGTTCTGGCCCGTTTTGCGGGCATACACCTTCATGTGCGCATAGGCAACCAGGCTGACCACCAGAATAGCCAGTAGCGTGAATAGCATCGTGAACCAGAAGGCTGGAGAGAAAAAAGTTAGGCTCATCGCGTAGAAAGCCGCAAAGGGGTTATCTGAGTCAAAGTCCCATTTTTTGCTCTGTTTCCCAGGTCAAGCATGTTCGACTGGAACACCCCTGAGGCAATGCCTGCCAACAAAGCTACTGGCCCTACAATATACAGCAGGGCGAGGCTAAGGCTTCTGAAATTCTGCGTAATGTATTGAAACGTAACGTTAATTTTATCGCCAAAATCACGTTGCTGAAAGAGTTGAATCATGGTTGACGTTTACGGTTTAGTTGAATCGGATAGAAAATAAAGTACCAGCCAATGAATGCCGCCGAGAGCAGGATAATGCTGCCACTAACCACGGGTGGAAGGGTCATTCGGGTAATGAAGCTTTCCAGAAATCCGGCTGTAATGAAAATGGGCACCAGACCAATGGCAATTTTTAACCCCTGTTTGATGCCTTTTTTAAAAGACTCCAATCGCGAATAGGTTCCCGGAAAGAGCAAACTATTGCCCACTGTCAGGCCTGCGCATCCGGCAATGACGATGGCCGAAATTTCGAGTGTGCCATGAATCCAGATTTTTAGAACAGAGTCTAGTAAAAGGCCTCGCTCGTAGAAAAAATACTGAAACGATCCTAACATTACCCCATTATAAAATAGCATCGCCATCGTACCGAACGACGCAAACAGGCCGAACACAAAGGTTCGGAAAGCCACGTAGATGTTGTTCAGGGTAATCTGCACGAACATACTGGCCTGATCGCTGCTGTCATAAACACCCAGTGGGTCACCTTTCTTGATGTTTTCGAGCGTCATATTCACATATTGGTCGCCCAGAATCAGCCTCACAAAGGTGTTATCGTGAGACGCAGAGACCCAGCCGAGAATACAGGCTACTAAAAAAATACCCGCCGACAACGCTAACATCCGGTGCGACTGTTGAAACAGAAGTGGCAATTCGTATTGCCAGAATGTAATAAATCGCCCACGCTCGTCACGACGGTTCTGCATCAAATTCCGGTGTATTTGTCCGGTTAAACCATTGAGGTAGCGCGTTACGTTTGAATCTGGATAGAAGGTTCGGGCATACGATAGATCATCGGTCAATTCTACGAAGCGATCCGTTAATTCATCGGGATCATTAGTTGGATTTTGTTCGATATCGCGCCACTTGTCGGTGTTGCGTTTAACGAAAAGGGCTTCACGCATGAGTGTGGCGGGTGATAATTCGTTCGTAGATGGTTTGTTGCGATGAAATTGGGTATTTGTTCATAAAGAACCAAAGAAAGGGTGTTAATTTTGAGGAATAGCTTGTTAACGAATCTTTGACGACTGATTACAAATAACGCAGAATGTCTGTTGCTATCCGCACTTCCCAAAACGTTCTTCTGGAATATGAGCCTGCCAGTATTGGCGAACGAATTCTGGCGGCAATAATTGATTATGTAGTCATTTTTGGCTGGCTCATGCTGACGCTAGCCCTGCCAAGTTCATTGGGTTTTCGGGTCAACAGTTTCTATAGTATTTTGGTCCTTTTGCCTGTTGTTACCTATGATTTAGTAAGCGAATGGCTGCTCAATGGGCGTAGTTTAGGGAAAATAGCGATGAAAATCCGGGTGGTGATGCTGGATGGCTCCCCGCCAAACCTTGGCGCTTACCTCATTCGCTGGCTGTTACGGATGGTAGAGTCGGTTGCCTTTCTGGGGGAATCGTTCCCATTATTACCGTAGCCGCCAATGGTAAGGGGCAACGCCTGGGCGATATTGCCGCTGGTACAACTGTTGTTCGGCTTAAACCCGCCGTGACGCTGGACGATGTGATTATGCGTCCCTACGTTGAAAATTATGCCGTTCAGTTTCCCGACGTTCGGCTGCTTTCCGATCGTGATATTAACGTAGTGCGTAATGTGGTGCGGATTGGGGATGAACAGGCCTTGATGCGTACTGCCGAAAAAATAAAAGAGGTAACCGGCATTCGTAGTGATATTGGAAACCGGGAATTTCTCCTGACGGTTATTAATGACTACCAATTTATAACGGCACAGTAATGTCCGGGTCAGCCTCTGGCTGGCCTTTGATAAATTTAACGGGCCAGCCAGAGGCTGACCCAGACAAATATGCTCGACTCCATTAAATCGCTCGCTAATCAATACGCGGCTGACCTTATTAAGACCCGCCGTCATTTGCATGCTCATCCTGAACTTTCGTTTCAGGAGCGAAATACGGCTCGCTTTGTTGCCGATCAACTCAAAGCCATTGGCATAACTCCGCAGGAAGGTGTGGCCGATACGGGATTGGTAGCCATTATTGAAGGACGAAACAGTCATGCTGCTGGCTCCCGAGTAGTTGCGTTACGAGCTGATATGGATGCTTTGCCAATTCATGAAGCTAACGATGTGCCCTACAAATCGACTGTGGATGGAGTCATGCACGCCTGTGGTCACGATGTGCATACCGCCAGTCTGCTGGGTGTTGCTCGTATTCTGCACGTTCTGCGCGACCAGTTCGACGGGACTGTAAAGCTGGTATTTCAACCCGGCGAAGAAAAAGCCCCTGGTGGTGCTTCGCTCATGATTAAGGAAGGCGTTCTGGAAAATCCGACGCCGGCCAGCATGATTGGACAACACGTAGCCCCCAATATTCCGGTTGGTAAAATTGGCTTTCGCGAAGGTATGTACATGGCCAGTACCGATGAACTTTACCTGACCGTGCGGGGTAAAGGCGGGCACGCAGCCATGCCTGATAATCTCATTGACCCCGTTCTGATTGCTTCGCACATTATTGTGGCCCTTCAGCAGGTCATCAGCCGTAATCGTCCTCCGGCGAGCCCGTCAGTATTATCGTTTGGCCGGTTCATTGCCGATGGGGTTACCAACGTTATTCCAAACGAAGTGACCATTCAGGGTACGTTTCGATGTATGAATGAAGAATGGCGCGCAGAGGGGAAGAAACGCATGGTTAAACTAGCCGAAGGTATTGCCGAAGCCATGGGCGGTTCCTGTGAGTTCACGATTGTTCACGGCTACCCCTACCTGAAAAACCACCCCGAACTGACCCGACGTGTGCGGGCGCAGGCCGTTGAGTATATGGGTGCCGAAAACGTAGTTGACCTTGACTTGTGGATGGCGGGCGAAGATTTTGCGTTCTACTCGCAGGTGGTCGATTCGTGCTTTTACAGACTAGGAACCCGCAACGAAGAGCGCGGAATTGTATCGGGTGTTCACACGCCAACGTTCGATATTGATGAGTCGGCTCTGGAAACAGGTGCAGGGTTAATGAGCTGGCTGGCTGTGAGGGAGTTAGGTTCTATGTAATAGGAGATACAAATCATATTTGTCGTGACAGCCAACAGACTAAAACTCTATCTACAAATTAGACAATCCATTCCTTGATTGTTATACATTTGTATTTCCTTATATCGTTCTATTTGAAAGTCTAATTTGCTTTAAACCTATGAACAGAAGAGACGCCCTCATGCGGGTGGCAGCGTTGGCTGGTGCAACCATGACGTTGCCCGGCATGGTATCGCCCGCTCTAGCCGATACGCTCGAAGCCTCGGCCGCTCAACGCGCCCTGACAGGCAAGCCGCTTTTCTTTACGGCTGATCAGGACGCGACCGTCGCTGAACTAGCCGATACAATTATTCCGACTACGAAAACGCCGGGTGCTAAAGCCGCCAAGGTAAACGAAGTGATTGATATTATGTTGAAAGACTGCTACAAGCCAGACGATCAGCAACGTTTCCTCGAAGGCTTGACTCTGACCAATAAATTAAGCCAGGATGCCTATGGAAAAGCGTTTGTTCAACTCGATCCAACTCAGCGGATTGAGATCGTGAAGAAACTCCAGGCCGACGATAAGACACAAAGGGCTCAGATGGCCAGTACTAAGGCGGCCACGAAAGTGGAAAACTCTCAGGCCGATTTGCAGATGCCAGATGCAAAAAAACGCTATACGCCATTCTTTTCAATCCTGAAAGATTTGACGCTGACGGGCTACTTTACGTCTGAAATTGGTGCAACCCAGGCTCTTGAATATGTGGCTGTTCCGGGCCGTTACGACGGTTGTGTTACCCTCAAACCTGGCCAGAAGGCGTGGGCAATCTAATTTAGTATTAGTAGCGAGTTGTAAGGAGTGAGAAGGGCTGATGCCGGATGGATTCTCACTCCCTGCTCCTCGCTACTCACTCCTGAAAAAAAATATGAACCTCAATATCGACGCTAAAAAAGATATGACCTACGACGCTATTGTCGTTGGGTCGGGTATTTCGGGTGGCTGGGCCGCTAAAGAACTTACCGAAAAAGGACTGAAAGTGTTAATGCTGGAGCGGGGCCGCGATGTAAAACACATTGAAGGCTACCCAACCGCAACCAATAATCCCTGGGATTTTCCACACCGGGGCCGTGTTACGACCATGGCGGCTGAGGAATACTGGGCCAATATGCGTACTGGGTATACTGCCAATGAAGAGCACCGGCATTTCTTTGAAAACGATAAAGAAAATCCGTACCTCGAAAAACGTAAAGTTGACTGGATTCGCGGTTACCACGTAGGCGGACGGTCGCTGATGTGGGTCGGCAAAGCTATCGCTGGAACAAAGAAGATTTCCTGGCAAATGCTAAAGAGGGAATCGGCGTTGACTGGCCGATACGCTATGAAGATCTTGCCCCCTGGTACACGAAAGTAGAAGGGTTCGCTGGAATTTCAGGCAACAAAGATGGTCTGGATGTGCTGCCTGATGGCAATTTCCTGCCCCCTATGCAACTCAACTGCCTGGAGAAAGAAGCGAAAAAACGGATTGAGAAAAAGTTTTCTGCCCGTACGGTTACCATTGGTCGTGTTGCCCACTTGACGCAGCCTAAGCAATTACACTATGATCTTGGTCGGGCGGCTTGCCAGTTCCGTAATCAATGTATGCGTGGTTGTCCATACGGTGGTTACTTTAGCACACAGTCGGCAACACTACCTGCGGCCATGAAAACCGGTAAGCTGACCCTTCGACCCGATTCGATTGTATCGGAAGTATTATACGACGAGAAAAAAGGGAAAGCCACGGGGGTTCGGATCATTGACCAGAATACGAAAGAGGTTCGGGAGTATTATGCCCGGATTATCTTCCTGAACGCGTCGGCCTTCGCCAGCACGTCGATTCTGATGAACTCCAAGTCGCACCGCTTCCCGAATGGTATGGGTAACGATTCGGATCAACTCGGTCGGAATATTATGGATCACCACCTTGCCGTGGGTGCTGCCGGAACGTTTGACGGCATGGAAGATCAGTATTATTACGGTCGGCGGGCGAATGGTGTGTATGTGCCTCGCTACCGGAACTGGGGTAACGACAAACGCGACTATGTGCGCGGCTTTGGCTACCAGGGTGGTGCTGGCCGGGGTGGCTGGGGCCGTGGTAATGGTATGGACGATTTTGGGGCTGATTTTAAAGAAAGCCTGACCACACCTGGTCCCTGGACAATGAGCCTTGGTGGTTTCGGCGAAATGATTGCCGACCCCAATAACCGCATGACCCTCTCACCCGATCAAAAAGATAAATGGGGTTACCTCTAATCGTATTCGATGCCGCCTATGGTGAGAATGAACGGAAAATGCGGATTGACATGATGAATGATGCCGCCGAGATGCTCGAAGCAGCTGGCCTGAAAAACATAACGGCTTACAACGACGAATCGAAACACCCCGGCATTGGTATCCACGAGATGGGTACTGCCCGCATGGGTCGCGATCCTAAAACCTCGGTATTAAATGCTCATAACCAGATGCATACGGTTAAGAATGTTTTTAATACCGATGGTGCTTGTATGACATCGGCTTCTTGCGTAAATCCTTCGCTTACGTACATGGCCTTAACTGCCCGCGCTGCAGATTTTGCCGTGAAGGAAATGAAAAAGGGTACGTTGTAAGTGTAGCTGGAAATGGCTTAGTAGGAAGCCGTAAGCATTCATTGCTTGCGGCTTCTTTTTTTTCTAATCGAGTAAGTCACCTAGCGACGAGATGGTTGTCGCTAGGCGACTTACTCGAGATTTGACATAGTTCGAAAATTTTACACTAAAAATAAAAACAGGAAAACAATCATCTATTAGTATAGTTATATGGTAGAATAACAAGTTAAAAACTCAACGATGAAAAAGGAAATGATAATGGGCTGTATGCTAGTAGCTGGCATAGCCTTCGGTGCAAATGCACAAACGACTAATACGTCGACCAATACGGGTTCGACTGGTACAACCGGAGTTTATACAACCAGTCCTCGTACCAATACGAATATGAATACGGGCGTAAATCAGACTCAACCGCCAACGACCGTAAATCCATCAATGCCGACAACAACGAATCCGAGTACGATTCAGACCCAGCCACCGGCAACGAGTACAAACACATCATCGGGTATAAGTACAAATCCTGCGGTTAGCACGAATCCTTCGACTAACACAGGCACGTATCAAACACAGCCCCAGACGAGTACAAATCCGCCAGTAGGAACAACGGGCTCAACTTACAGCACAGGCACACCAACGATGAATAATAGCACCACGACGCCACCATCGACGGATATGCAAAACACAACCGACCGGATGAGCAATGGTTCGACGGGCAACAATAGTCGCCGGACGAAAAGTAAATCGTCAACTATGACTACCCCTGCGACGACGACTCCTGCAACGACAATTCCCCAGGAAAATAAGATAACCGTTGAATCTAATTCAGAAAATAGGCCCAGGGCCATACCTTTGCAAAGGTATGGCCCTGGCTTTTTATGTCTGAACAGACTCCTTTAATTACGCTTAATAAATTAACCGTTCAGAGAAACGGGCGGACGTTAGTACGCGAACTTACATTCCATCTGAATCTGGGCGAGTGCTGGGCGGTTATCGGCCCAACTGGAAGCGGAAAAACTACGTTTCTTCAGGCACTTGCCGGACAATTTCACGCTGGGGCTGCAACTTTATCGCGTCGGGCACCAACGGAATTTGTTTCCTTTAAAGAGGAGTCCAGCCGGTTTTCGTATAGCGGTTACTTCTATCAGCAACGCTATCAGGCTACCATGAGCGATAGCCCCGAGCGTAGTGATCCTGCCTATAATTCCATTCCAACATTGCGTAGTTTTTTGCAGTTGGACAACGATCCAGCATCACTTGCATTGGTTGATCGACTAGGTCTTACACCAATACTGGATCGGGCATTTATTAAACTATCGAATGGGCAGACCCGAAAAGCACGCATTGGAAAAGCACTTCTTCGGCATCCATCTGTTCTCTTGTTAGACAATCCTTTTGTTGGATTAGATGTTACATTTCGGGCCGAATTAACAGCCTGGCTGAGTGAACTCACGAACTATGGTCTGACGCTTGTTCTGGTAACTGAGCCTGACGATATTCCTGCTTTTACAACTCACGTAGCTGAGTTAAAAGACGGTGGAATTCGATGGAAAGGCGCTAAAAATAGCTACCATCCCCATCCTCCCGTTTGGCCCGAAATTGAGGTGCCAATACTCAAAACGATCTCTCAAGATCCTGATTTTGAGGAAGCTTTTCGACTCAGTAATGTGACTGTGCGCTATGGCAATACCGTCATTCTAAATGGCATTAACTGGGCCGTTCAGGCAGGCGAGCGATGGGCTTTATTTGGCCCTAATGGAGCAGGTAAATCCGTATTATTAAGTTTATTATACGGCGATCATCCGCAGGCATATGCCAACGATGTCAGTGTCTTTGGGCATCGGCGGGGTAAATCGGGGGAAAGTATCTGGGACGTAAAACGCCGGATTGGTTTTGTATCTCCTGAGCTACATTTGTATTTCCCACAAGGCCTGTCGGCCAGGCAGGTTGCGCTTACAGGTCTAACAGATACACTCACGCCACCGAATCGAGTCTCACCTGAAATCGACGCAGATTTAGGTAACCTGCTGACGTATTTCGGACTAATTCATCTGATAAATTGTCCGTTCGGTACGTTGTCTGCGGGAGAGCAGCGATTAATTTTATTAGTGCGGGCTTTTCTGAAAAATGCACCCGTTTTGTTATTAGATGAGCCATTCCAGGCAATCGACTCTTTTCATAGCCAACTGGCTCGTAAACTGATTGACAGCTTTACAAATAAAACTATACTCTTCGTTACACACAACCAGCGTGAGCTTCCTGAAAGTATTGCGAAAATCTTTATTATTTAGTTATAAACTATTTTGTATTATTTGGTAACATGTAGTGTGCTGTGTTTCGTATAGAGCCTAAATAAGACTTTTGACTCATCTAAATTTTTACTTTAGTAAATTCCTGATTCTTGGCATGGTTTATGTGGAGTGGGGGCCACTTTCCAAGCTTTGGAGTGAGCTGGTTGTTTATTGATAAAATAAAGACAACGACTCGTTAAATGTTCCAATGAGTAGATATTACTTACTAGCGCAAGGCTTGGCATGAAATTCGTCTTACAACCTGGTAAGCGACATGAATTGATGAGGAAACAACTACTAAAAAAAATTATTGGAAATTATGGATGGGTTATCTTGTGGCTACTGGCAGCCCCAACTGTCATTGCTAGCACCTATCCATTGGCCGATACATGTCAGCATCCCGAACCGCCTATCATTACGGGTTCATCCAAGTCTATTTGCCGTAATGAATCAGTTACCTTAACTGCAACGGGTTGCGTAGGTACAGTTATTTGGTCGAATGGTGATACCGGCAATACCATTACTGTAAAACCCCAGCAAACCACAAAGTATACCGCCATTTGCCGCGCTAAGCCGGGATGTATCAGCTGCTTCGCTGACGTCTGGAAAATTACTGTCAATACGCCAGATGCACCCACTATTACGGCCTCTTCGAAACTTATATGCCCTAATGAATCTGTTAGCCTAACAGCCTCGAATTGTAAAGGGACTGTTCATTGGCTTAGCCAGGATGGGAGTAAACAGGATACGGGTTCTGTATGGACTGGGAAACTGCAGAGCACGACTACCTTTCGGGCCACCTGCGAACAAAATAACTGTGTTAGCAATCCATCTATGGCTGTTTCTGTGCAGGTAGCCCTACCGAGTACACCGGTTATTTCGGCCGACAAACATGAAATCTGTGCCGGACAACCCGTGCAGCTTAGGGCATCGGGCTGCATAGGGACTGTACGCTGGGCGGATGGTAAAGTGGGCTTAGTAAGAAGTGTAAATCCTTATCAAACAGTTAATTATAGAGCAGTATGCGAGATTGGCTTGTGTCATAGCGATAGTTCCCAGCTCATTTCCATACTCGTTCGGCCGGTTGATCTGAAATTGAACCTACAAACGACCCTTACTAATGGTTGCCCGTTCCAAACGGCTGACCTGTCGAAAGCGATTACGGATAAAAACGGTTCTGGTCTTCGGTATGAATTTCGGACTGAATCATCTATTCTGGCCCCTGCCGTTCAATCCCCAGGGGCCGTGTTGGCTGGTACCTACTACATTTTTGGACGAAATGCAGACGGTTGCTATACCGAGCCAGTCGCCATAACGGTAGCCATTACGCCCTGTCAAAATGCTATTCCGCCTTGCCTGAGTAATCCTGCCGCGGTGGCCATCCAGCTTGATTCGCTCGATTGGGTTAAGGGAGTTGTTCAGTTAAAGGCGCAACTCGGTGGTTCGGCAACTTTGCCCAATTGGCAAAGCGATGGCGGTGGGCTGTTTACTATTACAGGCACAAACGCTCGTTATCTCTTATCGGAGTCCGATCGCCAGCGCGGTGCTACCACCTTCACCCTTTCAGTACCTGATCCAGATGGAAATGGCCCCTGCGTGGGTGCATCTGCTCAGCAAACAGTGTCGGCCCCATCCCGAGAACTGGTTGGACTAAGTAAGAAAGCCAGCGAACCGGTTTGGATAGTTAACGGGAAAGAACGTTTAGTCGAGCTAACGTATCAACTGACCGTCGCCAACATGGGTAAGCATATCCTCAGGGAGATTAAGGTGACCGATAATCTGGATGTAGCCTTTTCAAGCCTGGGCGCAAAGATTCATTCAGTAAGCGTTCAGGCAGACAGTAACTTATTGATTAACAGCAACTATACAGGACGTGGCACCGATACAACGTTAATCAACGGAGGAAATCTGCCCCTTAATGGGCATGCCCGTGTCTTGCTTACAGTAAGGCTGGATGTGAGTCAGGCTAGCACATTAACATTTAGTAATAGCGCTGGCGTTCAGGCCATTGACGCTAATGGGGGATTATGCCTCGATCGTTCGACCAACGGTACAGAAGTAGATCCCGACCAGAACGGTAACCCTACCGACAATAATGAGCCCACAAATATTGCCCTTCACTCATTACAACCCGAAGAAAGCGAGACGGTATTTATTCCGGAAGGTTTTTCGCCCAATGGCGACGGCATTAATGATCGGTTTGTTATTCAGCGAGTGCCGGTTGGAGTAACTGTTCAACTTGCTATTTATAATCGCTGGGGAATTTAGTTTATCAGAATGGCAATTACACGAATGATTGGGATGGTACCGCAAACCAGGGT
Source organism: Spirosoma telluris (assembly GCA_003259005.1). Taxonomy (GTDB): domain Bacteria; phylum Bacteroidota; class Bacteroidia; order Cytophagales; family Spirosomataceae; genus Spirosoma; species Spirosoma telluris. Next base: position 4,948,312 of record QLII01000001.1, on the reverse strand, counting down.
ATCAAAACATCGGATACGAAGCAGGGGCTTCCCGATGGCACGTATTATTACCAGATCCGGCTTAGCGATGGACGAGAATATGTCCGATTCCTGACGCTGGCCCGATAAGTTTTTTAGCAATGATTTGAGGTCAAATTCGTTTGCCGAATGGGAGTAAAACGATTGGTCGTAGGGTCTAAGTAAGACACCAATGAGTAAGAATTGGATAACGTGGATTTTGGGCGGATTACTGTGGTTAAGCTGCACAACAGCTTGGGCACAGGTAGATTCCTTGTTGCAGCAGGCTGACCGTTTGCTCAACTATAAAGCGTATGGACGGGCAATAGAAGCATACTCGCAACTCTTAAGCGAGCAGGCCGATCAGCTCACCCCTACTCAGAAAGTAACTGCTCAAAGTCGAATAGCGTATGCCTACAAACAGGTTGGTGATGGCCAAAAAGCCGAACGATACTATCGGGAAGCCATTGCCAGCAGCACCGATGAAAATCCACAACTCCTTCTCCAGTTCGCACAGACCCTGGCGGGTAATGGTAAATTTCAGGAAGCTCGCAAACCTTTTGAGCGTTATGAGCAACTGAAAGAAAAACAATCCGCCCGACAGCCGCTACCTTCTCCAACTGGTACTTCTCCAGGAGGTAATCGAAAGGAAGCTGTAAAGTACCGGTTAGAATACCTTGCCTTTAATTCATCCGGGGAGGAATTTAGTCCGGCGTTTTATCAGGATGGACTTGTGTATGTAGCTGGGAAAAAAGGAGGCTCTGCTATTGAAACTACGGGTAGTGGGGGCGGGTCAGGTTATCTGGATTTGTTGTATATCCCGAATCGGAATAACCTGAAAGCAGAGAGTATCATTAATTCTGACGGGAGCGTGAGTAAACCCGCTAACGACCGCCTTAAAACCGACCGGCGTACTGAAAATGACAATTATAACCGTCAGACGGCTAATGATTCGCCTACGGTGCCAGGCTTTGGTGGAGGTATTACTATTTCAGGGGGCTTAGGCTATGAAGCAAGCCCCAAAATGCATCGAAACGCTTTAGCCGAACGCTCAATACCAAATACCACGAAGGTCCGGCTACGTTTTCGCAAGATGGCTCACAAATTATTTTTACCCGGAATAATTATAACAACGGTCGGGCTAACAAGAGTACCGAAGGCGTAAATAAGCTTAAGCTCTACACCGCTATTCAGCAAAACGGCTTCTGGACCGATATTGTTGAACTACCTTTCAATAGCGATGAGTATTCGGTTGGGCATCCAGCGCTGAGCCATGATGATCGATTACTCTATTTCGCGTCTGATATGCCTGGTGGCTTTGGTGGTACTGACCTATACGTTACTCGCTTTCAGGATGGTAAATGGAGTCGCCCCGTTAATTTAGGAAGCACGATCAATACGAAAGGAAACGAATTATTTCCGTTTGCTGATGAAGCGGGAAATCTGTATTTCGCCACAGATGGTCATAAGGGGTTAGGTGGGCTAGATATATTTTTTGCCACCTTAAACCAGGGCGTTACGGTACAATCGGTTGAGCATCTGGATGCGCCCATTAACTCTGCACAGGATGATTTTGGGTTAATAACCGATGCTAACCGTCGTGGCGGCTATTTCAGTAGCAATCGGCGGGATGGCAATGACGATATCTACCGATTTATTCGGGAAAGCTCACTTTTTGGCTGTCGTGACCTGATTATCAGGATGTATGATACGAATACAGAGCAGCCCTTAGATAGTGTTAATGTACTGGTTAAGTCGAAAGGAGAAGGTCGGCCAGATCAAACCCTCACTAGCGATAAGAATGGCTTTGTGAGAATTTGCCTCGAAGGTACGAATGACTTCATATTTCAGGCTAGTCGCGATGGTTACATTAACAGCACCGTTGGCTTCACGAACCGCGCTGTAACGGATGACCAACCCAGCCGACTTGAAATTGGCTTAATAAAGCCAACGGTCGTTATGGATACGATTCCAGTAGAGAATACGATTCCCAGTGCAGCGTTAACCCGATCAAGAGTCCGCGGGGTAGTTCTCAGCGAACGAAGCCACAAACCAATTGAAGGTGTAACGGTTCGGCTTCGAAATGAATGTGATCGCACTCAGCTCGAATATGTTACCAAGGCTGATGGTCGATATTCATTTGATATTAAGGAGGGTTGCGATTATACCCTGGTTGCGTCAAAGCCTGAGTTTGGGACGAACACGAATAAAATAAAGCGATTGCCTAAAAAGGCGAAGCCCAAAGAGCTATCCGCTGATTTGAAAATGCTGAGTGTGGGCGATGTGGTAACGATCGACAATATTTACTACGATCTCGACCAGTCCAGCCTTCGCCCCGATGCTTCCCGAGAATTGGATAAAGTAGTGGCAACGATGCGGAAGTACCCAACCCTGATTATTGAAATTCGATCGCATACCGACAGCCGGGGTGAGGCTGAACATAACAAAGCGCTCTCGTTACAGCGGGCAAAAGCGGTTGCCAACTACTTAGTGTCGAAAGGTATTAACCGTCGGCGCATGGCCACGCTGGGTATGGGTGAGTCGCAACTGGTGAACAACTGCACCGACGGTGTGATTTGTACCGAAGCCGAACATCAGCGCAACCGCCGAACAGAATTTAAGGTGGTGGCGATAAAGTAGAATGATGAATGATATTTTATTCCGCAGCGTTTATTTTGCGTGACTAAGTGCCACTTCTGGTGATTATCATTCATCATTTATCATTTATCATTCTTGATAACGTTCCCCTCCTGTAAAATCAACCTCGGTTTACGCATCACCGAAAAGCGGCCCGATGGATTTCACAATCTGCAATCGTGTTTTTATCCCGTTGGCTGGGGCGACATCCTGGAGATAATTCCGGCCAATGAATTCAGTTTTGGTAGCAGTGGTTTAGTCATTCCGGGTGATAGTCAGCACAACCTTTGTGTGAAGGCGTATAACCTGGTTAAGGCCGATTTTGACTTACCGCCCGTTCAGATGCATCTGCATAAAGTAGTACCGATTGGCGCCGGCTTAGGCGGAGGATCTGCCGATGCAGCCTTTGTCCTGAAATCACTGAATGGACAATTTGAGCTGGGCCTAAGCGTTTCACAATTGGAAGATTATGCCCGTATGCTGGGTAGCGACTGCGCCTTTTTTATTCAAAATCGCCCCTTGTATTGCCTTGAAAAAGGTGATGTATTTTCGGAGATTTCCGTTGATCTAAAAGGGTATTATATTGTACTCATCTACCCGAATCTGGTGATTTCTACTGCTGAGGCCTACGCCAGAGTTCGGCCCTGCCAGCCTGAAACGACCTTGTTCGAGCAATTGCAGAGGCCGATGGATACCTGGCGAGATACAGTTCATAATGATTTTGAAGATAGCCTGTTTCCCAAATACCCGGTTTTGCCCCACATTAAGCAGCAGCTCTACGACGCAGGCGCTGTATATGCCAGCATGAGCGGGTCTGGTTCAACAGTATACGGAATTTTTAATGCACCTATTGTCGTCCCAAACCAATTTTCAACCTACCGCGTTTGGGAAGGAGAGTTATAGGTAAGATTACGGTCTAGGTGCTACCGTATCAAACCGTAAACCGAATACCGTAAACTGTTTTCATGAGCAACTTCGTGACCAAACGGCGGGAGCCGTTTCGCTTCATGGTCTGGATGGGTATTGCCAGTAGCGTGATGGTTTTCACCATGTTGTTGGTAGCCTATGTCATTCGTCGAACTGGATCAGGGTGGGCTGATATAAAACTGCCAACCGTATTCTTTGTCAGCACAATTGTTATTATGCTGAGCAGTTTTACACTTAACAATGCTACACTAGCCTTCCGGCACGAACGCTTTGGGAGTTACCGAACCAATATTGGTACCACGTTTGTGTTGGGTATTCTTTTCATCCTGTTACAAAGCTGGGGCTGGCGACAAATGGCTCTGGCTGGCATTGGACTGAAGGGCAATCCAGCTGGTGGATTTGTTTACATCATATCGGGTATTCATCTGCTTCACATTCTGGTTGGTCTTATTTTTCTGGGTATTATACTGGGCGAAGCCCTACTTCGCCGGCCTTATATCGACTCATTCGTGTACAGTGTCAATCCGCCAAATCGACTTAAAATCAAGCTAATTACGCTCTATTGGCACTTTGTCGACATCCTCTGGATTGGCTTATTCCTCTTTCTGCTTATTCACCACGGCATCAATTGGCGCCTGTCTTTATAGTACTTATCTGATATTAGGGCTTTATCGCGTTATTTGTAGTAAATCATACAGTTGTTACGTACCAGAACTTCATGAAAAGAATTATGCTCTGGGCTGGATTGTGGTTAGTCTGCTTACCATCCTTTGCCCAAACATCCCCTTCGTCAACCTCCACGCCGGGTTCCAAATATGACCCTCTTGCGTTGTTCCACCCGTTATTTAATATGCAGCCGGGCAACGATTACCGTACGGGTAGTGGCGCACCCGGACCAAATTACTGGCAGAATCGGTCAGACTACCAGATTAATGTTACCCTCGATGACCAGAAGAATACCATTACGGGTGAAGTGACAATCACGTACAAAAATAATTCGCCCGAATCGCTGGCCTATTTGTGGCTTCAGTTGGATCAGAATGCCTTTAGCGATACGTCGCGGGCGGCTAAAACAACCCCTGTTTCCGGTGGTCGGTTTGGTAACCTGGGTTTTGCCGGTGGACTAACCATCTCAAGCGTGACTGTGGATCAGGGTAAAGGCAAATTTATCGCGATTCCCTACGAGATTTCGGATACACGCATGCAGGTGCGCCTAACGGAACCCGTAAAACCTAAGGGCGATGTCGTGAAAGTTAAAGTTGCCTACAGCTTCAAAATTCCTGAATACGGCTCCGACCGTATGGGACAGTTGCAACGTAAGGATGGCATTATCTACGAAATTGCCCAATGGTACCCACGGATGTGTGTCTATGACGATATTGAAGGCTGGAACGTGCTACCCTATCTTGGCGCAGGTGAGTTCTACCTTGACTACGGCGATTATGAATACAGTATCACCGCTCCCTGGAATCACATAGTCGTTGGTTCGGGTGAGTTGCTGAACCCAACCGATGTATTAACCGCTGAGCAGATTAAACGGCTGGACCAGGCTAGAAAAAGCGATCAGACCGTGATTATTCGGGGGAAAGACGAAGTGACTAATCCGGATACTCGCCCTAAAAAATCCGGCACCTTGACCTGGAAATTTCGTTGCCTGAATACCCGCGATGTAGCCTGGGCCTCTTCGCGCGGATTTGTATGGGATGCTGCCAAAATGAATCTGCCAAGTGGTAAACCTGCTTTGGCCCAATCGGTTTATCCGGCCGAAAGCGCAACCAATGATTCATGGAATCGCTCTACCGAGTACGTAAAAGGATGCGTTGAGTTCTATTCAAAATATCTGTATGAATTCAGCTACCCGGTGGCAACGAATGTGGCCGGTATTGTGGGTGGTATGGAATACCCCGGCATTATCTTCTGCGATCACAAAGACAAGAAAGATGCGCTCTGGGGCGTAACAGATCACGAATTTGGCCACAACTGGTTCCCAATGATTGTCGGGAACAATGAGCGCAAATTCCCCTGGATGGACGAAGGATTTAACACCTTTATTAACACGCTCTCAACCGCTAACTTCAATAAGGGCGAATACAACCGGGAGCGTGGCACCATGCACGATCTTGCCCCTGCTCTTTTCTACCCTGCCGAACCGATTATGACCATTCCTGATGTTCAGCAGGCAAGAGCCTTAGGTATTCTGGCTTATTACAAACCCGGTATGGGGTTGAAACTGCTTCGTGACGTAATTCTCGGTCCCGACCGGTTCGACTTTGCTTTCCGAAATTACGTGAGCCGTTGGGCCTTCAAACACCCAACTCCTTATGATTTCTTCCGGAGTATTGAAGACGGTGCTGGTGAAGATTTAGGTTGGTTCTGGCGCGGCTTCTTCTACGAGACTTGGAAACTAGATCAGGGCGTTAAAGAAGTAAAATACGTTGATGGTGCAGCCGATAAAGGATCGTTGATTTCGATTGAAAACCTCGAAAAAATGGCCATGCCCGTTACCATTGAAGTAACAGAAACAAATGGTAAGAAAGGACGCGTGAATTTACCTATCGAAGTCTGGCAGCGGGGTGGTTCCTGGACGTTTAAGTATAATTCGACCTCACCCCTAAAATCGGTTGTTCTTGACCCCGACGAAAAACTGCCGGATGTCAATGAAAAGAACAACGTTTGGCGGGCAGAAGCGCAATAAAAAGAGTTTTTTAGTCGATAGTCGTCAGTCATTAGTAAGTCTCGTTACTAGCGACTGACGACTATCGACTTTTATACCTCTACCAGCATTGCCCCATAGGAATAGCCGCCACCAAATACCGTGATGACAATGTGCTGGCCTTTCTGAAACCTATCCCACTCCTCCGAAAGAGCAATGGCGCAACCGGCACAACCCGTATTACCGTAGCGCTGAATATTGGAAATCAGCTTTTCTTCCGGTAAGCCAAGCGTATTCATAACATTGCGGGATATGCGCAGATTCGCTTGGTGCGGCAAAATATAGTCCACATCGGCCAGAGTTAGACCGCATCGTTCGAGAATCTGTAGACTAGCTTTGGGCATGTACTGACAGGCATTGATAAACACATCGCGGCCATGCGGCATGGTCACCCCTCCGTCGGCGGGTTTCATCATGACACCGGTCGTTGCTTTGGGTGTATGAGCTGCCCCGCCCGTCAATAAGGCCTTAATGGCAAAATCATCGTCACTCTGCCGCTCTTTAGTAATGAGCAGAGCTGCTGCACCATCGCCCCACAAATGCCCCGAAATCGTGTCCTGCTCGTTATAATAAAGCGTATTATGCTCCGATACAATCACAATTGCCCGACTAGCCTTGTTCAAGGCAAAGTAGCCTTCTACTACTTCAATGGCATTGAGTAACGACGAGCAGGCTGTTGAAATCGAAATAGTTGGAATATCGGCAATACCTAGATAATGCTGAGCTTCGTGAGCAATAGAAACAATGGTATCGTAAGGCGTATACGTTCCTCCAACAATCAGATCAATCGTGGATAGATCGGCTTTATCCTGAAGTCGCTTAACGACTTCAATGGTCATGGTATTCGTATTCTCACCGGGAGCAGCTTTGCGTCGCTCCACAATTCCAGTGCGTTCGATAATCCAGTCGCTGGACAGACCATTGAGCTGGGTAAAATGTTCGTTGCCAACTACCTGTGTTGGTAGGTAATGGCTTACTGCGTGAATGTACATCAGGCCAAATAGATTGGGCTATCGGATAGATAACCCTTAATTAATGTCTAAAGTTAAATCCTTCCGGGAAAACGTAGTATTGAACATTGGAACAATACCATAAAGTATTCAATATGTCTTGTTTTTGTCCTAATGGTAACCGCTATTAGGCTTAATACAGTACGTGTTTATAAAAATTAAGCAGCTTATCTGCTTCACTGCTCCAGTTATAAAATTTCTTCACAGCCTGATAACCCCGTTCACCCATAAGGTGGGCTTCAGCAGGATGATCCACTAGATAGATAAGTGCATCGGCAATCTGAGTTGGGTTATCGGGTGATACACAGAATCCACATTCATACCGTTCGACTATGTTCTTATACAATAGAAAGTTGGACGTAATAACCGGTAAGCCAAGGGCCATATATTCAAATAACTTAGTGGTATAGGAGTCTGGATAATCGCCAATAGGCTTCAGAAGCGCCAACCCTGCTGTAGCGTTAGCAGCATAAGGGAAAGCAAGCCGTTGATCAGTATACCCATAAAAGCAGAGATTTTCCTTAATGTTATCATACTGGGGAAGTGTAGCCAAATCTCGTTCGGTGAAAGCCCGTTTCCCAAACAAATGCATTCTGAAATTTGGGTAAATCGTCTTCAGCCGCCCCAGTGCTTCGACAAGTGTATCGAAGGCTCGTTCGAAACTAAGCCAGCCAATATAAAAAAACGAAGGTTGCGCGAGGGTAGGCTGATAAGGTTGGCGGAACGGCTCCAGAAAAGACAGTAGAGGATAATTATAAATCACTTCATAAGGCTTAGCCAGATTCGTATAGGTAGCTAAATAGGCATGTTCGGTGAAGATCAGGTAAAAGTGCTGCCGGGCAATCTGGTCAAACCACCTGAACGCTTTTTCCAGCAGAAACCCATTATTGACGGTTTTAAGGTGTAATTTCTTATGCAGGTTTTCCTGTACTTCATAAATCACCTGAGCGCCCAAAAGCCGAAAGACATAGGCAAAGGGCAAAAATTCAGGTACATAGACATGTACGAGCTTTGGTCGTAGTAGCAGGCATCGAAACACTATAAGTGGACAGGTCAATAAAATTCGCCAGATAACACGCCGAAAGTAGGGTAGGCGAATAAAATGAATAGCTGGGGCAGCGGTTGGATCGGCGTGGGGTAAGGCACAAAACACGTCGTAGTGTTCGGCAAGTGTCTGGCATTGTTTGAAGACTACCCGTGGATCTTGCGGTTGATGGGCGGTACTAACATGAAGAATGCGAACTTTTTTCAAACTCCCAATCACTTTATGATGCCAAAAGTACGCAGTTCTTCATCAATCTTTTGGTTCCAGCGTTCCTGAGCTGCCTGATTGATACTATGATTGGTTTCGTCGTCATACTGATTCTGCATGCGGTTTAGTTCGCGGTATGACTCGATAAACTGGTATTGAGCAATGCTATTATAATCTTCCAGTGTCAGACTGTCAGGATGCATCTTGCGTTTAAATCGCTCAACGATAATTTTTGTAATGTCAAAATGACGCTGTTCGTGATTGAGTGCGTAGGCCGTGCGGGTGTCAGCTCGTCCCCAGGATGAAGTTTTCAGCATATAGGCTTTTGCGCTCAGATTGAGGATGATGACCCCATCTTTAACCGTGCTTTTACCCTCATAGGAGAAACTGGTAAATACCTCCGCTGCGTAATGGCTTCCCTTGCGTGGTGCCGCCTGGAAATCGGCCCAGGTTAACTTTCGGGCTGGGTTATAATGCACTGTGTCATCATCCGTAATGCGGGTATCGTCAATAAAGTTGATTTTTAAGCTTTTGGCTAATTTCTCGTTACGCCCGCTTTCCCGATTCATGTACTCATTTAAACTACGGAGCGAAGCAATCAACGCCTGCCGTATAGTTGACTCAATGACTGCTGTCTGGTCAATGGGGCGAGTATAGTTTGCGCTGCCCCGATAATCGTTCAGACGGGTACTTGTTTCTGCGCCTGAATCATCTTTGCCTAACAGCTCGAATGAAACCGCAAATGTAAACTGACCTGTGACACGGTTGCCTTTTGCCGTTTCACTGATCCGGCACTGATGAACACGCATGGCAATTGGGCGCAGTTTTTTATTCTGTTTCAGACCCTGATTAATAAATTGCTGGAAACTAGATGCTACACCTCTCTCTAAATCAACAGGTTGCACGGCCTGGTTAGGAACCAGAGCGAGCCGGGCAATGGCCCCCTGTTCGCTACGTTGGTCGGTAACGGTAGCGATATAAAACTCTTTGGGAGTGAAAGGTAACGATTCGGAGCGAAGCCGAATGGGGTCAGCCGAGGGCGAAAAAGAAGTAAGCCCGAATAAAAATAGAGCAAAAAAGACGTGGCGCATTCTGCCTTGATAACGGCTTATCGTGATGAATAGTACAGGGTGTAACGACATAAAAACGCCCTCCGAATATACCATTCAGAGGGCGTTTTAGCAACTAGTAAATGAGACATTAATCGATCAGCATAGCTTTCCCACTAACTACATCGTTTTCTACGGTTTTGAATTTAACATCCCGTTTTACAGAACCGTCGACGTATTGCACATTGACCCGTGCATTGCGATCTAGTTTCGCTACGCGTACCGGAGCCTGTCGTTGTGGAGGCATTGGTGGAGCACCAGCGCCCATGGCATCGTTCTCGGCCATACGACGAGCGTATTCTTCCGGGCCAGTGGCCAGATGATCGTCATCGAAATCTTCGATGTTGGTGTGAAGCTTCGGTTGTGGTTGCGGACGACGTTGAGCTGGAGCCTGACGAATTTCCTGCTGCATTTCCTGGGCTTCCTGCGCTGGAATATCCGCTTTCGTCAGGAAGTTGATGGTATCGAAATTGACTTTATTCAGGAACCGCTTAAACAACTCTACCGACTCAAATTTATACACCAGCAATGGGTCTTTCTGCTCAAACACGGCGTTCTGTACCGATTGCTTCAGGTCGTCCATTTCGCGAAGGTGTTCTTTCCACTCCTGATCAATGACAGACAGGGTGACAGCTTTCTCCATTTCTGTCACGATTTCGCGGCCACCGCTTTCCACTGCTTTTTGCAGATCGGCAACCACCGTTAATTCATGAATACCATCCGAGAAGGGAACAACGATGTTTTTGATCTGATGACCCTGCTCGTTCAGAACCTGCGTCAAAACGGGCAACGCTTTCTCGGCAATCGCCTGATTTTTCGCCTGATAATTGGCTTCGGCTTCGTTGTATAAATGCCGAATCTGATCTGGTTTTTTCTTGCTGGCAAACTCCTGGGCAGTCAGAGATGGCGAAAGACCCAATGTGGTTAGCAACTGAAGTTTGACCTCTTCGTAATTCCCTTCCGAATTATTGACGGTTTCCTCAACCACATCATACATCGTGTTGGCAATATCCAGGGGCAAACGGTCGCCAAACAGCGCGTTCCGACGACGTTTGTAGATCGCTTCGCGCTGATAGTTCATCACGTCATCGTATTCAAGCAGTCGCTTCCGAATGCCGAAGTTATTTTCTTCGACTTTTTTCTGCGCTCGTTCGATCGATTTCGTGATCATCGAGTGCTGAATAACTTCACCTTCTTCCAGACCCATCCGGTCCATCACTTTAGCAATTCGCTCAGAACCGAACAGTCGCATCAGGCTATCTTCCAGCGAGACAAAAAATTGGGACGTACCTGGATCTCCCTGACGACCTGCCCGACCCCGTAGCTGCCGGTCAACCCGACGCGACTCGTGGCGTTCTGTACCGATAATGGCCAAACCGCCAGCCGCACGCGATTCTGGCGTTAGCTTAATATCGGTACCACGACCGGCCATGTTGGTGGCAATGGTAACGGTTCCAGGCAAACCGGCTGAGGCTACAATTTCGGCTTCGCGCTGGTGATATTTAGCGTTCAGAACCTGGTGGGCTATTTTACGCATCGTCAGGAACCGGCTCAGTAATTCAGAGTTTTCGACTGACGTAGTACCGACCAGTACGGGGCGCCCTTTCTCAACCAAACTGGCGATTTCATCCACCACCGCATTATATTTTTCACGCACCGAGCGATAAACTTTATCTTCTTCGTCGGCCCGACTAATGGCACGGTTCGTTGGAATGACGACAACGTCCATTTTATAAATCTGCCAGAATTCCGAGGCTTCAGTCTCGGCCGTACCCGTCATACCAGCGCGCTTGTGGTACATCCGGAAGTAGTTCTGGAGCGTAACGGTAGCGTATGTCTGTGTAGCATCTTCAACCTTCACATTTTCCTTCGCTTCAACCGCCTGGTGCAATCCATCCGACCAACGACGGCCTTCCATAATCCGGCCAGTCTGTTCATCAACGATCTTCACCTTACCGTCCATAATGACATATTCGGTGTCTTTCTCGAACAGCGTATAAGCTTTTAGCAGTTGGTTGACGGTATTAATGCGCTGTGTTTTGACGGCATAGTCACGAATAACAGCCTCCTTATGAAGGATCTTCTCCTGTTCCGAAAACTCACCGTCTTTTTCAATGACATTAAGGTCAATAGAAAGGTCAGGCAGGATGAAGAAGTTAGGATCTTCGCCCGACCCCGTGATATAATCAATTCCCTTTTCTGTCAGGTCGATGCTGTTGTGCCGCTCATCGATGGTGAAATATAGGGGCGCATCGGCTTCAGGCATCAACTTCTGGTTTTCTGCCAGATAGATCGACTCTGTTTTTTGCAGCAACGCTTTGTTCCCTGTTTCGCTCAGAAATTTAATAAGCGGCTTATGTTTAGGTAAGCCCCGATGGGCCCGAAACAGTGACAGACCACCTTCTTTTTCATCGCCAGCGGCAATTTTCTTTTTGGCATCGTTCAGGTAATCGTATACGAGCTTACGTTGAGCCTCAACCACGCGCGATACACGGGGTTTCAACTCGATGTAATCCTGCTCATCGCCACGAGGCACAGGCCCACTGATAATAAGCGGAGTACGGGCATCATCAATCAGGACCGAATCGACCTCATCCACCATAGCATAATGGTGTTTTCGCTGGACCAGTTCGCTTGGTTCGCGGGCCATGTTATCCCGTAGATAATCAAAGCCAAATTCGTTATTTGTCCCGTAAGTAATATCGGCCAGGTAAGCGTATTTACGCTGTTCCGAGTTAGGCTGGTGTTTATCAATACAATCAACCCGCAGACCATGGAATTCAAATAGAGGAGCCATCCATTCGGAGTCACGCTTAGCCAGATAATCGTTGACCGTTACGATGTGTACACCCCGACCCGCCAGGCCATTTAAAAATGCCGGAAAAGTGGCTACCAGGGTTTTCCCTTCACCCGTAGCCATTTCGGCAATTTTACCCTGGTGCAACACAACTCCGCCTATGATTTGAACGTCGTAATGAACCATATCCCATTTGACGAGGGTTCCGGCGGCATCCCATCGATTGGCCCAGTGAGCAAGCTCACCATCGATTGTGATATGTTTCTTACGAGTAGCAATTTCACGGTCAAAATCAGTAGCGGTTACCGTTAACTGCTCATTTGCGGTAAATCGGCGGGCCGTTTCCTTGACAACTGCGAAGGCACGAGGTAAGATATCAAGCAGAACGCGCTCTAATTCAATATTGCGGTCGGCTTCGAGTTTATCGATTTGATTGAAGAGATGTTCTTTCTCGTTGACATCTACATCAGGATGACTAGCCTGTTCGCTCAACTCAGCAAGTTGATTGTCAATATCGGCTAACTCATCAGCAATCTGGGCTTTGAGCGACGCTGAGATCTGCCGTAACTCATCGTTAGAGAGATCTTTTAATCGGGCAAATTCGGTGTTAACCTTTTCGACATAAGGAAGCAGTTCTTTGATATCCCGCTGCGATTTGGTTCCGAAAAATTTAGCTATGAGATTAATCATTTCTTTTTAGTCATTAGGCGTCAGTCAATAGTAAATGAGTCTCCAGGTTGCTATTGACTACCGGCTGTTTTTCCTACAAATTTAGTGCATTACGGTGGGACTACAAGGTAAAGAGCTGCCCGCCAGTTACGCCTTATTATAAGGGAACGGAGTTTTAACAAGAATCTATTACTTTTGCAGTTCAAATTTTGGCCCAACAGCCAGTGTTCATGCGTACTAAGGACAAATTGTCACATTTACTCCATCGTATTCGCTTCTATCAAGCTATTTTCCTGCTAATAGTACTGACAGGATCGTATCAGCAGGCATCTGCCCAGGCTACCCGATCCCGGGTCGATCAGTTGAGCGACGAAGACGTACAGAACTTTTATAAGCGGGCGCAAGCCAGTGGACTTAGTGAAGCCCAGATTGAACAAGCCGCAATGTCGCAGGGCTATACACTTGATGACATTGCTAAAATGCGGAAACGAATAGCAGCGATTCGTTTACAAACTTCCCGCCCGTCGAGCCAAACTTCGCTTGACAAGCAAACGGGTCGAACCTTACCCACAGACCTTTCGCAGCGAACAGATTCTTTAATAACGGCGCGTAAAGACACAAGCAAGAAACTCCGAGTCTTTGGTGCATCCTTATTCGAGAATGCCAATCTGTCATTTGAGCCTAATTTACGCATTGCCACGCCCCGTAATTATGTAGTGGGACCGGATGATGAAATTAAGATTGATATTTCTGGAGCCTCAACGGGTGATTTTGCGTTGAAAGTTAGCCCGGATGGTACGGTGAAAATTCCTGATTTGGCTCCTATTTTCGTAAGTGGCCTGACAATTGAACAGGCGGAGCAACGCATTATTGATCGGTTACGAAAAGGAGGATACCAAGGCTTAGGTTCAGCCGGTAGCGGTACCAGCGCCAATATAACCCTAACTAACATCCGAAGCATTCGGGTTACATTGGTTGGAGAAGTGGTTCACCCTGGCACCTACACGATTTCCTCGCTGGGGTCAGCCTTTAACGCGCTGTATCTGGCTGGTGGTCCCAATCCTGAAACTGGTTCATTTCGTAAGATAAATGTGATTCGAGGTAATCGAGTAATTCGTACCATTGATCTCTACGACTTTATTCTGCGAGCCGACCAACGCGATAATATTCAACTTCGCGACCAGGACGTAATCCGGGTTGCCGATTATGAAACCCATGTCGAGTTGACAGGACAGGTTCGTCGCCCGGCAATTTTTGAAGTGTTACCAGGCGAAACATTGAAAGCAGTTCTGGGTTTTGCTGGAGGCTTTGGTGATGATGCCTACCGGGCTTCGATTACTCTTCGACGCAATACCAGTCGTGAACGACGTATTGTAACGATTACCGAAGAACAAATAGCCAATTTTATACCTCAGCGAGGTGATAAATATGAAGTAGGGAAAATACTGGAACGCTATGAAAATAGGGTTCAAATAGCTGGAGCCGTCATGCGTCCCGGTGACTATTCACTTGAACCTGGCTTAGAAACCGTTCGTCAACTTATTAATCGGGCCGACGGATTACGCAAAGATGCCTTTACGAATCGGGCATCCATCACGCGTGAACGTCCTGACATGGATAAAGAAAACCTCTCCTTTGATTTGGGTAAACTGATGCGGGGTGAAGTTGCCGATATTCCACTCATGCGGCAGGATAGCCTGACCGTTTTGTCAATCCGTGGGCTAAGAGAAAATTATTACGTTACGATTGAAGGGGCAGTTAACCGACCTGATACGGTTGAGTACATCAAAAATATGAGTGTAGCTGACCTGATTGCCCGAGCAGGTGGGTTTCAGGAGGGGGCCAAGCCCAATCTAATCGAAGTATCCAGACGCATACGCCAGGACTCGACGGGTATGCGGGCTACTAAATTGGAAATTTACCGATTTTCGATTGATCGAAATCTGCAGATTACTCCCTGAAAAGTGATTCGAGTAATTCTCCCGAATTTCGACTACAGCCGTTTGATATTGTGTATGTTCGTACGTCCCCCAATTACACGACTCAGCAGCAAGTATATATCTATGGAGAGATTATGCAACCCGGTAATTACTCCATCTTTAGCCGGGAGGAGCGTATTAGTGATCTGATTAAACGAGCGGGCGGTTTGAAGCCTCAAGCCTATGTGCTTGGCGCGCAGTTTAAGCGTATGGGCGAGCTGATTTCTAATGATTTAAGTAAAATCTTGCAGGATTCGGGCAGCGAGGAGAACTTATTATTGCGCGATCAGGACAGTTTATACATTCCTCAGCGCCCAGAGGTAGTGACCATTCAGGGGGGCGTACTAAACCCCTCATCGGTGAGTTACAAGGCTGCTTATAGCTTTGATGACTACATCAGCGAAGCGGGCGGGTTTACGGATAATGCGCGCAAAAGCAAAGCCTATGTGGTATATCCAAACGGCCGTAAAGATCGAACTCACCGGTTTTTATTTTTCTCGTTTCGCCCCAAAGTGTATCCCGGTTCTGTCGTATTTATTCCGTTTAAGCCATTGGATACAAGTCGATTGAGTACAGCTGAACGAATTGGCATCTTATCATTACTAACTACGGTGTCGATTGCATTAGCTAATATTCTTCTTCGTTAAAAATCACTTTTCGCAATATCTATGTCAGCTAAAGAGGCTAGAGGGAAAGACATAAAAGACACAATTGACGAAGACGAAATTAAAATTCGACTGAGCGATGCTGTACTATTTTTAAAGGGTATCCGTTGGACAATAATTCGTTGGGCAGGTGCTTTTTTTATTTTAGGTATTCTATACGCATTGTCACAACAGAATGAATTTATAGCAACTGTTAAGGTTATGCCTGAACATAAAACGGGTGGTGGTTCTGGGGGCTTAGGTGATCTGAAATCATTAGCTGGCTTAGCAGGTGTTAACCTAGATAATCTAAACGGATTGTCAGAGGCTATCCGGCCCGATTTGTATCCGGATATTTTACAGAGTGTACCCTTTAGCTTGTATTTGCTTAACCAACCTGTTACAACTTTAACCTCTCAGAAACCACAGAGTTTACAATCCTATCTTATTGAACAGGATCAAAAAGGTATTACCCGTTTTTTGGGGTCACTTTTTACGAGTGACCCAGATGAATCTTTAACTACACCTTCGTCAGGCTCTACCTTACGGTTAACAAAATTACAGGAAACACTTGTAAAGGATATCAGCCAACGGGTGGGTGCGGCTATGGATAAAAAGTCAGGTATAATTACTATTAACGCTCAAATGCCGGACCCAATTGTGGTAGCTACGGTAGCTAGTCAAGCAATGGATTATCTGGCTAAGTATGTTACTCATTATCGAACTGAAAAATCGCGTAAACAAGTCGATTTTTTAAAGCAACAGATAAGTGATGCTCGCAGCCGGTACGAAACCGCCGAATTTGCTTTGTCTAGTTATAGAGATCGTAATAGGAGTATCTATTTAAATACAGCAAAAATTGAAGAGCAGCGCCTTCAGGCCGATTATCTTTTAGCGCAAACAGTTTATACGGATCTCTCAAAGCAATTAGAGCAAGCCCGAATTAAAGTGCAGGAAGAATCTCCTGTATTTCAGATACTAGAACCCGCTCGTGTTCCATTACGTAAAAGTGGGCCCAAGCGAACGGCTATTGTTGTCGGTTTTACAGTAGCAGGTGTTATAATAGGTATTGCTGTAGCATTAATGCGTAAATTTTTCTTTCGTTAACTCGGCTCAGCCTTATGAAAAAAGCTTTGATATGTGGTGTGTCGGGACAGGATGGCGCCTATCTGGCTAAGCTGCTACTTGATAAAGGATATGATGTGTATGGAGGGTCTCGTGATGCTCAGATGTCCTCGTTTTTTAACCTCAGAAGGTTGGATATTTGGTCTGATGTGCATTTGATATCCATTAATATTCATGATTTCAGAAGTGTATTGCAGACGATACTGAAAATTAAACCAGATGAAATATACAATTTAGCCGGCCAAAGTTCGGTTGGCTTGTCTTTTGAACAACCTGTTGAGACTCTCGAAAGTATAAGTGTCGGGACATTAAACCTACTCGAAGCGATCCGGTTCAGTAATCTTCCTATCCGATTCTATAATGCTGGTTCCAGCGAATGTTTTGGCGATACTGGAACGTTAGCTGCTGATGAAAGTACACCTTTTCGACCACGAAGCCCCTATGGAGTGGCAAAGGCAGCCGCTTTCTGGCAAGTTGCCAATTACCGTGAAGCTTACAATATTCAGGCTGGTACGGGAATTTTATTTAATCATGAGTCGCCACTGAGACCTGAGCGTTTTGTGACACAGAAAATAGTCGCTACTGCGTGCAGAGTGGCAAAAGGAAGCAAAGAGACATTAATATTAGGTAATATTGATATTGCTCGTGATTGGGGCTGGGCTCCTGATTATGTAGAAGCTATGTGGCTTATACTACAACAAGCACAGCTTGATGATTACGTGATCGCTACTGGCAAAACGACTAAGCTTAAAGATTTTATCCGTATCGTTTTTGAAACGCTGGGATTGGATTGGCACGCGCATGTTCGTATAGATGAATCATTTTTTCGCCCGACAGATATTGCAGAAGGCCATGCCAATCCGATGAAAGCTTACAAACAGCTTGGGTGGAAGGCGGGCCATAAGATGGAAGACGTAGCCCGGATGATGGTTGAGAGTTTTAACATGCGGGATTAGAGTTTATCATTTCGCTTAACTACACCCTATAACCAACCTGACGGGTTGGCGGCCTAATCATAAACATCCTCCATTAATCCAGATTAGCTCTAACTAGCCGTATAGTTCTTGTAGCACCACCCTACAGTTACCTATATTTTTTACGTAAAAAATATAGGTAACTGTAGGGTGTATTATTGTAACATTAATAGTAATTCTTTGATTTATTTTACCTATATAGTTTACCGATTAAGAAATATATAACTTTTTAGTAGCATTATTATATTTTATGGTAGCTTATGTATTCTGTGGGAATGCTATTTTTCTGCCCAAACTTAAACATATAATGTTATGAATAGGTATTATATTAAACTCAGTGTTACCTTTATTCTTGTAATCGCATCGGTAGTTGCCTTTGCACAAACTAACCTTGTATCCGTTACCGCTAACTCGGGTTTACCAGGTACGTTTAATACGTTAGTTGGTCCAAGTTCAGGTACATCAATCACTACCGGTACTGAGAATTCGTTTTTTGGCTACCGATCAGGTATAGCTAATACAACCGGTAGTGGTAACGTATTTATGGGTAGTAGTGCGGGTTATAGTAATACGACGGGCGATTTCAATCTTTTCGTAGGAAATTTTGCTGGCCAGGCCAATACCACAGGTCGAGAAAACCTATTCTTCGGGTCTGGGTCTGGTTTTAGTACGTCAACAGGTCGCTTCAATACATTTGTGGGTACAAACAGCGGCTACTTTAATACTATTGGGGAGAATAACGTATTTTTTGGGCAACGTGCCGGTTATAATAATACAGCCGGTAACTATAACCTGTTTTTTGGGGCAGAAGCAGGGTATAGTAACACGAACGGTGTTTATAATACCTTTCTGGGAAACGGTGCTGGCCATGCTAATACGGCAGGTACTAATAGCACGCTGGTAGGTCTCAACAGCGGCTACAAGACAACTGGATCAGATAACGTCATGGTAGGGGGGGCTCAGGTTTTGAGAACATAGATGGGATTCGCAATACGTTTATTGGGACAAACGCTGGCGTTGCAGCAGCTAATCCTAGTTTACAAAATGCGACGGCCATTGGCTATGGAGCTCTTGTTTCTGCCAATAATAGCCTGATTTTGGGTGGTACAGGTGTTAGCGTCGGTATTGGAAACACGGCTCCGAATAATAAGCTGGAAATCACGACAGGAGTCGCAAACACATCTGGATTGCGCTTTACAAATCTGACTAGCGCTTCCAGTGCAACCGATTTGTCAGATCGAAATAATCTCAAAGTTTTAACTGTTGATGCGAGTGGAAATGTTATTCTACGCCGTATTGATCCAGCTTTACTCGTCATTTCAATCCTCGGTGGGAGTGGCCGTATTGGTGCTTCAGATTCCTGGACACTGAATGGACGGACTGGAACGATTCAGACACTTAATGATAGCCCAGTATCAATTGGCAATGGCATTAAGCGACTACCAGAGGGATATAAGCTATACGTTTCTGAAGGTATTCTAACTGAGAAAGTAAAAGTGGCCCTAAAAGATTCTGATGAATGGGCAGATTATGTTTTTGCAGATAACTATAAACTACGTACCTTGAACGACGTTGAAAGGTATGTTAAGCAAAATAAACATTTGCCAGGCGTGCCTTCAGCTGAGCAAGTAGCAAAAGAAGGGATTGACGTAGGAAAAATGGATGCAAAATTGCTTGAAAAAATAGAAGAACTTACACTATATTTAATTGAGCAACGCAAAGAACTGGATTCTATTCGGGAAGAGAACAAACAGATGAAGGCGAAAATGTTATTACTCGAAAGTAAAAACTCTCATTAATCAAGTTTTTTTATGAAAAGATATGTATTTACCATAAGCTTAATGATAATCGGGAGGGTCGCTTTAGCGCAGGAGGAATACCCGCAACAGCTTGCTATTAGCCGACCTATCCTAGCAGGTGCTAGTAGTGATCAAAAAGCGGTTGAAACTATTGTCGCTACTAATGGGGTAGATAAAGGTGCTACCGGGATTTATACTGCAGGTAAATCAGTGCTATTACAGGCCGGTTTTGTTGCTCATCCTGGCTCAGTATTTTCTGCTACTGTTGATCCCGTATCCTCATGGCGGCTCAAAAGTGATATGCCAGGGTTATCGGCTCAGGCATATCCTAACCCTTTTGTGGAGCGTACTACCATTGAATATAATTTACCGGTCAATGGACGAGTTCAGCACACACTAATGGATATGAAAGGGGAAGTAGTACGGCAAACCGAAGGCACAAGCGAGCAATCAAAAGGGCTTTATAAAACGCAATTGGAAGGTAACGATATACCGACGGGCACCTATTTGTATCGAATACAGGTTGGTAACGAGAGTCGCACAATACGCTTATTGAAAAAACCTTAATGCTAATTCATAGCAATTTGTACGATTTTTGCTAGAGCTTCGCACAGATAGATTCTAGAAGATTTTTTTGATTGTATTTCTTACGATGATCAAGATAATACTATCTAAGGAATCTAATTTGATTGAGTGCTTGGGCAAAAACCAAGGTTTGTATAGGATGTTTTTTATCAATTATTAAGAATTAATCCTTAGAACTTAGTATTTCTTTTTAATTGAATTGCTAAGTAAAGTGGTCGGTTTCTCTGGACACGAAACCTTCTGGTATCGTGCCCAGAGAAACCGACCACTTCAATGAAAATCCTGGATATATGGGTTCAGTGCTTTAGTTGTTTGGTTTGAGAAACTTCTAAATGAAAAATATATTTTAACTGGATATATTATATAAATTTGTTAGGCTGGTACAAAAATTGTATTGGCAGATGGATGCTAATCACGATTAATCAAGGATTCCTGTTTGAAAATATCAAGCCACCCCAATATAAAATGCAAAATTTTTAACATGAGAAACTATACGCAACCCGTTAAGACTGTACTTTTAGCCCTGCTTTCTGTAGCAACTGTACAGGTTTATGCCCAGAACAATATAGCCATCACTTCAGCAACATCAATGACGACTGGTGGATCTGACAATACGCTAGTAGGAGTGGGGGCAGGTAATTTGTCCATGAGTGGTAATGGTAATCTGATTCTTGGGCGAGGTGCTGGTGTACTGAATTCGGGCGGTACTCAGAATTCATTTGTTGGCTCAATATCTGGTCAGCAAAATTCAGGGGGGAGCTATAATAGTTTTTTTGGGTATGGCTCAGGAGCTGGTAATATAGACGGCAATTACAATTCCTTTATTGGAAATGGAGCTGGCTACACAAATGACCATGGCTATAATAACTTTTTTGGAGGTTACCGTTCAGGTTACTTTAATACAGCAGGGCACCATAATGCATTTGTAGGAGCGGGAGCTGGTTATGCGAATAGTACTGGCACTGATAATACATTCCTGGGGGCAGATGCTGGCGGAGCTAATACCGGTGGGGCAAGCAATGTATTCATTGGCTCACAGGCAGGATCTGCAAATTCGACAGGTATTCAAAATACCTTCATCGGTACCCGGTCAGGTCTCAATACCACAGTTGGCGGTAATACATTCATTGGATACGAAAGTGGACGTGCTAACACGACAGGAGGGGATAATGTATTTGTTGGAATTAATGCTGGAAAAGCTAACATAGGCGGTAGTTTTAATTTATTTGTCGGAGGGAATTCTGGTCAAGCAAATACGTCAGGACAACAAAATCTATTCTTTGGCTCAGGCTCTGGCTATACGAATACCACGGGTAGTTTTAATTCCTTCATTGGGATTAATAGTGGCTTTAACAATTTAAACGGAGCCAATAATGTATTTTTTGGCGCACAGGCGGGTTTCTCCAATACCAATGGTAACTATAATATGTTCCTGGGGCATCTACAGGCTATACAAACTCAACAGGTGTTTTCAATACATTTGTTGGAAACGGTGCAGGCTACTCAAATGTAGCTGGAAACAACAACACCTTTGTAGGGCTCAATAGTGGTTTTAAAACAACTGGCTCTGATAATGTTAACTTAGGCTACAATGCTGGTTTAGAGAATACTACAGGCCAGCGCAATACATTTATAGGTACAGGTGCTGGGGTTAGCGCATCTAATCCAGGTTTGCAAAATGCAACAGCCATTGGCTATGGTGCTCAAGTCTCAGCAAATAACAGCCTGGTTCTTGGGGCTGGGGCTAATGTAGGCATTGGCAACAGTGCTCCTGCCAACAAACTCGAGATTACTCAAGGAACAACTGGAAATAGTGGGCTACGATTTACAAACCTCACCAGTGCTATCACCGCCACTCAAAGTACCAATCAGTTTCTGACTGTTAATAGTAGTGGAGATGTAGTACTTGCTTTAGTGGGCGGTAGTAAAGGCGCATTTCGTCAGGCAGCTGCTGATTCGAGCGTAAGTGAAGGCTGGAGCTTGTTAGCAGACGGGAACTTGCAGAATACTAATTCTGGGGGCGTTGTTATTGGTCAGGGCTTGAGTAAAACACCAAATGGCTATAAGCTCTATGTGGAAGATGGCATTCTTACGGAGAAAGTGAAAGTAGCACTTAAAAGTACTGCGGAATGGTCAGATTACGTTTTCTCCCCTACTTATCGCCTGGCGCCATTGGCGGAAGTGGCTTCTTATGTTAAAAGTAACAAACACTTGCCTGGCATTCCTTCGGCTGAGGAAGTAGTGCGTGATGGAATGGATGTGCGCGATATGAATGCTAAATTATTGAGTAAAATTGAAGAGTTAACCCTGTATCTCATTAACCTAAAGGAAGAGGTTAACGTTTTAAAGAAGCAAAACAAGGATTTGAAAAAGCATACCTCACATCTTGAAAAGAAAATTAATAAAGTAAGTAAATAATATTTGGAGCAAAAGCAACGCCCCAAATTACTTCTGGAAGTAATTTGGGGCGTTGCTTTTGCTTAATAAAGATACAAGGAGTGCGTTTTAATTATTCCAGAAGGCTAAATTAATTGAGCGTGAGACCTAGCTCTAACTCACTTATAAGCCAGATACAATTCTGGAATATACATTATTAACACTGTTTCCATCGTATGTTCTAATGGCATCATTACTGATATTAGTTGTAATACTAGATACACTGCCAGAATTTGCTGAGGTGCGGGTAACAGTGAAACCAAGAGTGGCCTTACTACCAGCAGGAATAAACTGGCCAGCATTCATCCTGAGAGAAATTTGTTGATTAGCTACATTATTGATTAGCGTCCACTTCGTATTATCTATAGTAACTGGTGTATTATCTCCTCCTGTGACAACTATACTTGTAAGAGCACCATTAAAGGCAAGTGTATAGCCAGTAGGTACGACAGTTGTCATCGTTATTGTACCATTTGACGTTGACTGTCCACCCACTTCAAATATATTTACGACAAAGTTCCTTACATTATTAGGAGCAGTTGAGAAATTACTTTGAGGCAATGAAATATTGGGCGATAAATCAGGGCTTATATCTCGCAATAAAACTACAGATGTAAAGGGACTAAGGGTAACTTGCTGACTGTATAGTTGGTTCTTTACATCGCGATAAGTGCCAGAAAGAGTAATCGTTGTGTCCCTTGCATTTGGATTATAATACAATTTCATCAGATCATCAGGACTAAACGGGGTTATGTCGACTTCTCTGACACTAAAATTATCGATATATATAGGCTGGTTATTTTCAAAAACGCGTAATATGGCAAGTGCATTAGCTAAGTCTTCAAGTGGTTTGACAACAATTTCGTAATGCCGGGGAGTTGTACCAACAACGACTGCTGGCCTCGAATCGACTAATGGCACAAAGGGAGCAAACTGGTGTTGCATATACACTTGCACCAGACGATTGGGGATTGGGCTTACTGCATCAAATTGAATAAGATAATATTTACTTTTTTGTACAGCATTTATAACCTGCCCTGCATAAAGAGAAGCACCAGGATTATTTGTAATAGAAGTAAAATTTAAATTAAGGCTGCCTCCATTGATACGATTAGTATTATCCCAGGTTTCTTGCCCATTATTGAAATCACTAAAAACAAATGGCCCACCACTGCCAAAACCTGTTCCTGTTGTAAAATCGCCACCTACTACTCTCTCTGCTCCAGTGTAGCTATTAAGCGTATACCCTTTTAATGTTATCGGTGAGGTTTTAGAGTTTGCATCTTTTCCATATTTAGTTTGCCACTCTAGTAAAGATTGAGGATCAAATAAATTTCCATTAGGTGGAGGATACGAAAGCCGTAGAGATTGGACATCATCTAGTGGACGAGCGTAGTAGTTATTATCGAAAGTCCCAAAAGTACTTAGATTAGTAGTATACGAATTATAGATACCTGAATACTGAGTTGCTAGTTTAGCTACGAATATATTACCCGTAGTTGTATTATTATTAGATGCGCATATATTAGTATAATCTAAAGCAAATTGTGTATAATTGTTGTCAAAACTAGTGTTGTTAGTAGTTACCACATTGGTAGCACCATGTAAATAAATACCTGCTCCTGAACATTTAAATGTAGTATTACCAGTAACATTTATACCCTGAATGCATTCATCAAGGTAAATTCCATTAGCACCTAAAAAACCATCAGGAGTGCCTTCTGCTACACCTAATCCGTTATAAATAATATTTTCTTGTAGAGTCACATTACCCATAGACTGTTGGGCATTATTAGTTATATACAAACCGCCACCATCATTTTTCGTCATACAAAAATTAGAAACCACATTCCGCCTGACAACGGCATTGTCTTTAGGAAAATTTAGAGCGGTATACCCCGTGCTGTCTATGGTATTACTTTCAATAAGTGTTCCTGTAAGGCAAAAAGCAATGAAAGCATTATATTGTGAATCCCCTGATTTACCTCTACCTGGCGACAATGCTGTTCTACGAATAGTATTACCCTGAAATGTAAAATTACTATAGGTGTCAATCTGAAAGCCATTATTATTAGAATCTTTAATTAGATTGTTCAAGAATGAAATTGTATTTCCAGATCCACTAAACCAAACGCCATTTTCACCTGAGTTAATCACTTCGCAATTCGTTACAGTTATATTAGAGCAATTTTCAATATATAGGCCATAATTCAAGGTTTCAATTATACGCAGGTTATTAAACGTAATGTTAGCTCTTCCAAGAGCTGTAGCACCTTTACTAAAAGTAGTAACTGATATGGTTTGTGTATTAGGGTCTATTGGATTTGAGTAAAGCGTAATAATCTTTGTCGAAGGATCATAATACCACTCTCCCTGTTGGTCAAGCGTTGCAGGGTGGTTCTGAATGAAATACCCAAATTGGTCGGTTAGGTTATAGGCTGATGTATTTGTTAATGTGAGCGTATTACTGCTTTGTTGAGTTATAGTCGCTCGATCGATAATAAAATAATTAGATCGAATAACAGCTTCTCCTCCCACCCAGTTCGTACTAAGAGGTTGCTGACTTATGAGCTTTGTCTTACCAACATGCGACTGAACTGTTAAATAGCCTTTATTGGAATCACTAGCATTTGGATAGCGACCTAACGGCTGTGCAACTGAATTTGAGTACAAACCAGTCAACATAGATCCACAACTGTTACAGGTAGCCTGCCACTTGCCGTTACCAATACTTGCCCAACCTGTCACAAGTACAGATCCTGATAAGGTTGGCTTAGTGCCACTGCCATACGCATCAATTACAATTGGATTACCAGCTGCGCCTGATTGGCTAACTGTTAACGTCCCTCTGAAAACATCACCACGGCGAAACAGGACGTGACTGCCTGCTTGTAGGGTTAATGTATTAACTTTGGCTATTGTTTGAAAAGGTGTACTTGTTGATGTTCCATTGTTGTTATCATTACCGTTAGACGCTACATAATAAGTTTGTCCCAAAGCTATTTGGAAGACGGTAGCAGGTAGCATTAATAGGAGGACAACTAATTTAGTATGATTGAATTTTTGTTTTTTCATGAAAGTAAAACGTATTAATAACGGTTATATTGAAATCATTTTTGGAGTCAAGAAACTCTAATAACTAACGCTAACAAGAGTATGTTTTGAATAGTCTTAAAACGAGAATCCGTACTTGAAGTGACTAAGTTATTGCTATGGTAGCTTTCAAGTTTCCAATAAATCAGTTTTATAACTAATGGCTTTAAGTGGACAACGAGCGCTATAGTAAGTTATTTAACAAATTTTGGAAGACAAGCACCAGCGTTGACATTCGCTTCTCAGTGTAATTGATGGAATTGTAATCCCTCATAGAGATAACACTGAAACCATCTGTAGATTTGTACTGGAAAATAACGGCACTAGCTTATTAGGCGAAATCACTTAAGAAGTCTTCTTTGGTAATGTTTGTCTCACGTTAAGGATAAAACCAAAAAGCTGGGCTAGCACAGTGAAAGTCACGTAAAGGAAATAAAGGTAGGCTTACCAAATAAAGTGATCAAACATGCGCTAACATCGACATTGCTCGTTGTAGGTAGTATCAGGGCAAGTATCTAAAAGGTTAGGAAACGACACGTTTCATTGAATTGAAACAAAATATTTGTAAACTTATCAGACTTTTTAAGTCCACGAACATAGTGTAACATTAAAGCTTACATGATTAGCCAGAAAATCTCAACCAATTATAGCGAGGGTGTCGCTGATGAAATTGTTGCTCTCAAAGGATATCAAGACTCACAGTATGAAATTCTTCATGCTTCCCGTACTGTAAACGATTATATTACCAATAAGGAAACGTCTTCGGTTGCCGCCAAAGAGTACGCAAAGCTCTTATCATACTTGCCTAAAGGGCCGCTAAAAATTCTTGATATTGGAGTTGGTATGGGGCAAAGCAGTGCTTTACTCGCTTCGAAAGGTCATGAAGTTTACGCGCTAGAGCCTAATCCAGTTTACTGCGACATTATTGCTCAATTAGCTAAGAAAATGAACCTCAATATAAGGACTATTGAAGGTGTAGCAGAGGACCTTGACAAGTTAGGCGAACAAAACTTTGACGTAGTATTTTTTAATGCCAGTCTACACCACTGCGATCAGCCAAACAAAGCACTAGAAAATTCATACAACTTATTAAAGCAAGATGGATATATCGTATTGGCGAGTGAAAATTACTTGCGCCCATGGATGAGTAAAAAGCGGTGGTATTATAAGCTGGAGCATTTTCCTGAGCAGATGGGGCATTATGGTGGTAATGAGCATGTGTACTACAATTGGGAATATGTTAACTTTCTAAAAACTAATCGCTTTAGGCACATTCAACTGACACCTTCAGCTTACGAAACAGAGCCACTTGAAAGACTAGAGGTCATATTATCTAAACGCATAAATGGAGTGCGGGTTTATAGCCCAAGCAGAGTAATGGCTAGGCTCTTATATTATATGACCACTTCGGCAGTGCTGAAGAGTACGTTTTTGTTTAATTTACTTAGCCGTACCTCCGTTGTTGCCGCTAACTTTATAGGGCGCAAAGCATCTAAGCTGTAGTAGTGATATTTCCTATGAAATGACGGACTGTTACCAGTAGGAAATGATACAATGAGGTTAAGGGCGACTTCTATTGTCATATTTTACCACACTTATCTACCTTTAGGATCATTTGGTATTTTCTAGATGAACTCATCTCAGACCTTAGATGACTAATTGATTTAGGTAAAGATATTGACTTCATTCTCACTCATTTATAAAGCCTCTAATTGGTTTATTTGTATCAATAGAGATAGTTTATACAGAAAATTTCGACAAAGATTTTACGTATAAACTATCTAAGTTTTTTGGATGCTTGCAAATGACTAAATTCATTTGTAAGACAGAATAAAACCATCTTACAGTTATTTAGTTTTAAAGATAAGAAGTATATTTTTTACATTTATCACGATGGTAAATGTAAAAATAACTGTTACTAATATTGGTCAATAGGCCATTGTGTTTTGACCCAATATTAATCGCATAATTAATGAAAATTAATCCATTTGTTTTGCAGAAAAATAAATTTATAATTCAAGCTATTAGTTTTCTAAAGACCGATAGTAAATTGATTACTAATATGGCTTCGCTTGGTTTAGTACAGTTTACTAATTTTGTTATACCTATACTTATTTATCCATATCTTTTTCGGAAAATCGGAGATAGCTACTTTGGTGCAGTGACTTACGCACTTAATATAATGATATATCTTACAATGTTTACTGACTATGGATTTAACTTGTCAGCACCCCGTGCAGTAGCTTTAGCGCGGGAGAACTTGCCTAAATTATCACAGATTGTATCTGGAATATTACAAACAAAATTTTATTTTTTTATTCTATGTTGCCTAATAACAGGAGTGGGTATTATCTTAATACCTCGCTTTTCCGATGATAGCTACTTATATAGTTTTGGAATAATTTACATAGCAGGAGGATGTGTAATGCCTTTATGGTTGTTTCAAGGCATGGAGGACATGCGCCATTTGACCTGGATAAACGTATTGGCTAAAATTGGCTCGATGCTATTGATTGTTATTCTTATTAGAGAGCCAGCAGACTACAAGTATGTGGTTGGGTTATTTGGTGCCGCGAATCTTTTGTCTGGTGTTGTTGGAATTATTTATGCTTTTTACAAGTACAAACTTATCTTTAAATGGCAACCAATTGAGGTTATTGTTGCAGAAATTCGTAACGGTTGGTACTTTTTTGTATCAAATTTTTCTGCAGTAATTTTTAGTAATTCTACAATAATTATATTAGGATTTTTTGCAACAGATGATATAGTCGGCAAATATGGGATAGCTGAAAAAATTACTTTTGCACTATGGCAACTAATCAGTTTATTCTCACAGGCAACTTATCCTGTATTATGTCGTTTAGCATCTGAATCACATGTTGCAGTAACAAATTTTATTCGGAGGTATTATATTTTATTTACATTGTTTATTGGAATTCTATGCACTTTCGTAAACATCTTGGCTAGTCAATTGATTTACTTAGCTACTGGAAGTGAACAACCAGATGCAGTTACATTACTACGTATTTTGAGCTTTTTGCCGCTCATTGTTTGTTTAAATGCACCTGCCTATCAGGTTCTGCTAATATATCAAAAGCAAAAATATAATGCGTTGATATTTAACATATCTATATTTTTTAGCCTGCTAATTTGTACGTTTCTAACGGCTTTCTATGGAGCTAATGGGGCAGCCACTGCTGCCGTAATTACACAAATTGTAGTAACTTTGTCATTGCATTGGACGCTGGAAAGGTATTTTCCAGCTCATACTTTATGGGCAACCCATAAATAGTCATTTATTGTGTTGTTATATGAGTCGTTTAGTAAAAGCGTTTATTCGTTGGCTTACCCGTAATATACTAAAAATTCGATTAGGTACAGATAGCTATCTGTCTATACCTTATGTGAGCGTAACAGGTGGAAGTTATATCGAACTTGGCGAGCGAAGTACAATTGGAAAAATGGCTTGGTTGTCAGCTATAAATTCTTACAAAGACCAGCATTTTACCCCATGCATAAAAATTGGTGCCGATGTTACAATAGGTAATTACTTCTGTCTAACAGCTATTGATAATGTAAGTATTGCCAATGGCTGCCTGATTAGTGAGCACGTATACATATCTGACCATGGGCATGGGACAGACCCAAATGGAGGACCTCCCGTTTCACAACCTTTATACAGTAAAGGTTCCGTTTATATTGGCGAAAATACATTTTTAGGCTATAGGGTTTCAATCCTTCCTGGAGTACACTTGGGGCGCAACTGTGTAGTAGGCGCTCATTCAGTTGTAACACATTCATTTCCAGATTATTGTGTTGTAGCGGGGGTGCCGGCAAGATTACTAAAACAGTATAATCCACAAACTCAAACTTGGCATAATGCAGCTATACGAGCATAAGCAACCAATCTATTTTACTCAGATACGAGAAGACCTAATAAGCCAGATGCCCCTTAATCCTAATGGGCGAGTGCTGGAAATTGGTTCAGGTGGCTGCGATACGTTGGTTGCCATTAAAGAACGAAAACTTGCAGCAGAAGTATTTGGTGTTGAGTTATTTGCTATACCTAACTCTAATCAACAAAATACATTAATTGATCGGTTATTTATTGGAAATATTGAGGATCAACTGCCGGACTACCCAACAGATTATTTTGACGTAATTTTATGTGGGGACGTGTTGGAGCATTTAATTGATCCATGGAAAACCGTTGAGCGAATAACGCCTTATCTGAAAAAAGGGGGAGTTATTATTGTTTCCTGTCCAAACATTCGAGAAGTCGTAAACCTAAGCCGAATCTTTTTGACAGGTCGATTTCAGTATAAGGCAAGCGGAATTATGGATAAAACACATCTTCGATTCTTTGGTAAGAAAGACCTTACAGAGTTATTAACCACAGATCAACTTAAACCTATTCGGTCTATCCCAAACTACTTCATAACGCCCCGGAGAGCGCGCTTCCGATTCGTACATTTGGGGTTATTAGATTCATTCCTGGCCGCTCAGAATATAGTAGTGAGCCAAAAAGTTTAATCATCGTGCAAGCAGTTTTTACTATAGTCGCCAAGAATTATATCCCACTGGCTAATATACTAGGCGATTCATTACGACAGCATCACCCTGATATTACATTTATTATTGTTGTAGCAGACCGGGAAGATGATTTGATTGACTTTTCTAAGCAGCGATATCCAATTATTGCCGCTGAAAACCTGGGTATAACACAATTAACAGAAATGGCATTTAAGTACAATGTGACAGAGTTTTGCACTGCACTTAAACCCTTTTGCTTTAGATTTCTATTTAACAAAGGATACAAGCAGGTTATTTATTTTGACCCTGATATTTATATTTTCGATAAACTCGATGGCGTTTTTTCGAATCTACAAGTATCATCAATGGTACTGACTCCACACTATAACACAATAGAAGAGAATTACACTGGCTTGTTTAGAGAAGGTAATATTCTTTTTGCCGGAATTTTTAATTTAGGTTTTTGTGCACTAAAGTATTCTGATAACGGGTTAAAAATAGTTAACTGGTGGTGCAACCGACTTACAGAGCAGTGCTATGCAGATCGTACTGATGGGCTACATGTCGATCAAAAATGGACTGATTTCCTACCTATGTACTTCAATGATGTTTACATTGAAAAAGGCCTTGGGTATAATATGGCGGTCTGGAACTGGCATGAGCGCCAGTTAATAGAACGGAATGGCCAGTATTTCATTATAAATCGAATTAAGGGTAGCAGCGAAGAACCACTTATTTTTTATCACTTTTCAAACTACCACTTTAAAGAAGCATCTGCGTTAGGAAAATTCATGCCAATTCAAGCAAAACGCTTTAATGACATAAACCATGTGAGTCAATTTTATGCAGATTTGCTTATCAAAGAAAATATTGCGTCGCAATTGGCTAAACTTGCTTATTCATATGCCTCATTCGACAATGGAACTCCCATTGCTCAATTTCACCGCCGTTTTTATCGTCGGCTAATTGAAATTGGCGAAATACGGTCTAGCCCGTTTGAAACGGTTAGTTCTACATCCTATCATAATTTATTAAAAAGAAATCGCTTATTGGGCACCAGCTCAAATCTTGACAAGTTAAACGAATCAAATTTTGAAGGTTTTGATCATAAATTGAAATTATTAAATCGTATAGCTAAGCTAATAAAGTTTATTATAGGTTTTGAAAAATATGCATTGCTATGTAAATTTATGTACCGCTATGTTCGCGCAGAAAATCAGGCTTTTTTAATAGAAGAACACCAAGATAGGTTGCCCTTTGTTAATGAGAACAGATACATTAATACGCACTTGTGAAAGATAGATCTATAACATATCGCCAATTGTTGAATCTATTGTTCTTGCTTGTATTTTTAAGTTCATCATTTGATATTTTTTTAAACCTAAAGCTTGGTGGTTTTTCATTTCGATTCGTATATATAATTGTTATATTATTATTTGTAATTAGTGTTGCAGATATGATTTGGAAGAATACAATACACATAAAAGTGTTAGGTATTATCCCGTTTCTCGCCTGGTCATTAATTTTAATTATTTTTATCCCAAATACGCCCTTACTAGCGAGGAATATTGGCTATATTGTTTGGCTATATATTCATTTCATATTTATAGCTGTATGCGGTAATTTTATAGTAACTAAGAAACACGTCAACCAAATTATTAAGTTGTATCTGTTTTCATTTCTTGCGGTTGCGTTATTCGGTTTATTGCAATTCTCATTAGCCTTAGTTGGTATCAGTATTTTAGTAGAACAATGGTGGATTCTTGGTCGTTTAGCTCGGATAAATGGGTTTTCTTATGAGCCATCTTATTACACAACTTACTTGCTAATAGGTTTTTCACTTGCCTATTATCTCTTCCGAAGAGAAATTAACCTTTTTGGACGACTTCCCTTTTACACCGCTGCCGTTTCACTAACAGCTATAATTCTTAGTACATCTCGCATGGGGATTTTAGTGGCGGCTTTACAGGTTCTCTGTTTTGAATTGATTGTAAATCGAAAAAACCTGATACAACTTCTACTTTTCGTAGTAGGGTTTTCAGTAGTACTAGGTGGCACAATTATATACATTATTAATAATGCTGAATTCGGTTTTTTATTAAGTGGATTAGGTATAATGGGAGGTTCTGATCATTCGAGTGCAGAACGATTGGATGGCTTATTAACACAGTTAACTATTTTTGGTCGTAACCCTTTAAAAGGGTATAGCCTGGGTGGAGTTTCCCAGGCTATTGCTTTCGAGAAAGGTGTTGTTTCGATTTCTCAAGAAACTATAAAACCTTATGATATAAGCATGAATATATTTGTTGAAGTTTTAACGGCAAGTGGTCTTATAGGCTTTTTATTTTTTTTACGGTACATATATTGCTTGCTTATAAAATCAACTTTGGCCACTAAACAGAAATCCTATAACAATTCAACATATATTTTGCTAAAGGCATTTGTCTGGAGCCTGTTATTTGAATTGATAATACTGTGCTTTAATCAGAGTATATTGCGAGCTTATTTATGGGTTCACATCGGTTTGCTGAATGGTATATATTTTGTTGTTAAGACACAGAATACGGAAAAATTTGAATTGCAAACACAGGAATCAAATCTAAATAATGGAACTAATGATTGATAAGAACCTTAACTATGGCCGGCATCATATTGCTGATTTTTTGAAAAAATCATTACCTTATACAACCGTAGTGGATTTGGGCGCAGGCCAAGGTGATGATTTGATGCTCGCGAAGAAGCAGAACCCTGATGCCGTATTATATGCATTAGAAAGCTATGCTCCTTATGTTAAGACATTGAAAGAAAAAGGCATTAATGTTTTTTCTGTAGATTTGGAAAAAGATCGGTTGCCCTTTGAGGATGAGTCGATTGATGTGGTAATGATTAATCAGGTTTTTGAACATGTGAAAGAAGTATTCTGGATTATGCATGAAGTAACACGTGTTCTTAAAGTAGGGGGACATTTTATTATTGGTGTTCCTAATTTGGCATCATTGCACAATCGTTTACTTCTACTTATTGGTAATCAACCTACCTGTATCCAGAATGATTCAGCACATGTACGTGGCTACACTCGTAATGATTTTTTTAAGTTATTAGACTCTGGCTTTCCAGGAGGTTATAAACTGGAACAGTTTGGTGGGAGTAACTTTTATCCTTTTCCGGCCGTCATAGCCAAGCCCCTTGCTAGGCTTTTTCCAACTATGGCCTGGAGTATGTTTATGCTATTAAAAAAGGAAAGATCTTATATGGATGATGGATACGCAAAATTCCCTATCACTAAGCAACTAGAAACTAATTTCTTTACAGGGCCTTATAGTCGCTAGCTATATGCATAAATTTTGGTGAGCAGGACTAAGATGAAGCTTTTGTCAAAGAAATGAAACATATTTGTATAGATGCCAGAATGATTAACAACTCTGGGATTGGTGTTTATATTCGTTATTTTATTAACTCATTATTGGCGGATGCTAGAATGAGAGTAACTATTCTAGGTCGTAAAGTTGAATTAGACGCATACTTTGATCTGCACACCTTTAATCATATTGAAGCTGATTTTCCAATTTATTCAATTACCGAACAACTTAAATTGCCTAGATTAATTCCAGTATGCGATGTATTTTGGTCACCCCATTACAATGTACCCATACTGCCCTTTCGAGCTAGGAAATTTTTAGTGACTATTCCCGATGTTTTTCATTTGGCATTTTATAACACGCTTAGCTTACCTCAAAAAATTTATGCAAAAGTTGTTATGAATGCAGCTGTTCGAAAAGCAGACCGAATCTTAACCATTTCAAATTATTCGAAAAACGAGATAATTCAGTTTACAAGTGTTCATCCAGATAAAATTGATGTTATTTACCTTGGATTGGACAGGGATTTATTTCACTCCATCAATGCAATAGAAGAATACGAACGAGTTCGCACAAAATATAACACTCCCCAAAAATATATTCTTTTTGTTGGCAATGTTAAGCCGAATAAAAATTTAAAAACGTTGGTAAGTGCATTTCGTTTGTTACTTGATAAATTGCCTGAATACCAATTATTAATAGTTGGAAAGAAAGAAGGCTTTATTAATAGTGATGATGAGTTATTTAGTCAGGTTATTGAGGACCCTGAATTAAATAATCGAGTAGCCTTTACAGGATATGTTGACCTTGCTGATCTGCCTATCCTATATAGTATGGCATCATTATTTGCATTTCCTTCGCTTTACGAAGGTTTTGGGTTTCCTCCACTTGAAGCAATGGCCTGTGGCTGCCCTGTAGTGGCATCAGACCGAGCTAGTATACCAGAGATATGTGGTGAGGCAGCTCTATATATTGACCCAGCTTATCCACAACAATTAGCTGATGCTATATATCAGGTTATTAGTAATGAGCCGTTAAAAGAATCGCTGGTTAAAAAGGGATATGAGCAGGTGGAGCATTATGACTGGACTGTAGCCGGACGAAGCTTCATAAGACAGATCAATTCGCTGATAGAGTAATAAAATGGAGCGTGGTAATCAATATCTTAAAACAATA
Source organism: Spirosoma telluris (assembly GCA_003259005.1). Classification (GTDB taxonomy): domain Bacteria; phylum Bacteroidota; class Bacteroidia; order Cytophagales; family Spirosomataceae; genus Spirosoma; species Spirosoma telluris. The sequence goes on along the minus strand of QLII01000001.1, from coordinate 4,913,498 downwards.
GATCGGTACATTGGAATTCCATTTATTTGGTTTTTAGGTTTACTCCGACCCCGAAATAGAAAAATTCCTTTGCAAATTAATCGAATTGCTATAATTAAAGGGGCAGCTATTGGTGATACGGTTTTATTATCAGCTATTATTCAGGATATACGAATGCAGTATCCTGATGTTGAGCTGTTATTTTTTTGTGGGAAAACCTGCGTCGATACCGCCAAAATGATTCCCGGTTTAAGTAAGGTTATATTTATTCCCACAACTCGTCCTTTCGAAGCGATTACAATATTACGGAAAGCGGGCCTGTTTGATTTAGTAATTGATACCGGACCATGGGCTCGCCTTGAAGCTATATTTGCGTATTTTACAAAGGGGAATTATAAAATTGGATTTCGCTCTTTGAAGCAGTACCGACATTACGGTTATGATTTATCTGTTGAGCATTCAAATCAGCAGCATGAACTTGAAAACAATCGTGACCTAATTCGTCCATTTATATTAGAATGCAATTCCTTACCGATTTTAACCCCAAGCTCTATTGAATCAAAAATAATATGCGGCCAAGTTGGTCTGGCGAAGCCATTTTGGATTTTACATCCTTGGTCAGGTGGATTTAAAGGGCATTATAAAGAGTGGTTACCAGAACGCTGGGTTGAGTTAGCTATCTGGTTAGTTGCACAAGACTATGAGGTAGCTTTTTCTGGTGCAAAAGCGGATAAACGTCAAACAGATATATTAGTAGATACCTGTACATCTAGAGGTGTTTCTGTAATCAACCTATCAGGGAAGACATCTTTAGGGGAATTGACCGCTTTGATAAGAGCATCGCAGGGTGTCGTTAGTGTGAATACAGGTATACTGCATATCGCTGCTGCCTTAGGGGCACCTGTAATTGGTCTCAACGGCCCAGTTCCAACATCGAGGTGGGGGGCTATATCGGCTCAAGCTATTAATATTGACGCTCAAGAGCCTGGATGTGGATACATTCACCTTGGTTTCGAGTATCCCTCAACTCCCCCTAATTGTATGGCTAGTATTAATACAACTGATGTAAAAACGGCTATCTTACATCTGATGTCTCGGGAAAAATTAAACTCTTCTTCTTAAGCATTCTATCTTAGCAAACCTTACTTTTCATAGGGCTACTGAGAAAAGTATAGAAAATGCCAAGTAAAATAGGTGGTACCGTCAATGGTGAAACATCTACAGTTACTACTAGCCCACATGAACAATACATATGTCTTATTATAAAAATGGAGCTTTAGTGTTCTATTTAACTATAAAATATAAGGCTATAGAGTCAGAAACTAGAGCAATTAGCAATAAAGTTAGAGCCACGTCATTATTATTGTGAATAAAATTTACTTTTCTAGATAATCAATGCACACTTGCTCTAAGTCAGGTTTACTAATCATATTGTTTTTGTCTACAGTTGCTACCTCGTATTTATTTGCTCAGTCTATTCGTCAGCCAACTCAATATTATACAGAAATAGGTACATATGTTGCTTCTTCAATTGAAACTCCTTTTTGGCTAAGGGCAAATCAATATGGTATTGTTCCTAACCGTTCTCCCTTGCTAACGTTTCGTGCTGGCGTATATAGTGATTATGATATGGCCAGCCATAGTACTGGGCGTTGGAAAAAGTCAAAATATGATTTTGGTTATGGACTTAATCTTGTGGTAAACAGGACGCAAAATCAATTATCGTATGAAAGCAATGTGTTACTACCTGAGGCCTATGTGAAAGTACGTAGAGGTATCTGGGAAGCCTATATTGGAAGACGGCGTGAAAAATTTGGTCTGGCTGACTCAACCTTGTCAACAGGTTCATATGCTTGGTCTGGAAATGCCATGCCGATTCCCAAAATTCAGATTTCAATACCCGTATTTACACCTATTGGCTTCACTAAAGGCTGGCTTGCGGTTCAGGGGACATTTGCACATGGTTTTTTGAGTGCTTCGGGCTTTGTCGAAAATACACTGCTACATCAGAAGTCATTGTATTTTAGGTTCGGCCGTGAAAAAGATGTTGTGCGTTTATATGGAGGTTTCAACCATCAGGTTGTTTGGGGAGGGCATACGGATAGGCTGAAGGGGACTGGTTTAGTACCTGACGATGGCCGATTTCCATCGAGTTTACTTGACTACTATTACGTCGTTTTTGGCGACCGGAATAGTCGTACGGACTCTAGTGCTTATACTAATTTTGAGATTACAAATAGAGTTGGTAATCATTTGGGAAGTATCGATCTCGGGGCCGAGATTGATCTTGTGCGCCATACTTTATTTCTATATAGGCAAAATATTTACGAAGACGGTTCACTTTTCTATCTGATCAATATTGCGGATGGTTTAAATGGATTGCGTATTCGACGTAACGATTCAAACGCCATAGTTCGGGATATACTAATTGAGTTTCTAAATACAACCAGTCAGGGTGGCCCAGAGTTTATTATTGGTAATCCCTATAAACAGGGGAAAGACGATTATTTTAATCACCAGCAGTACCGTGATGGCTGGGCTTATCGCCAGCACACGATAGGTACCCCATTTATACCGCCATCATTAGGGTCGCAGGATCAATACCCAAATGGTACTTTTACAGGGAATAATAGAGTCTATGTATTTCATGCTGGCATTGCAGGGAGTTTACCGATTCGTTGGCGAGTAGTGAAAGGGCCACTAGCCTATCAGGCCAAATTGTCTTTTAGCCGCAATTTGGGTACTTATAATAATCCTTATACAGATATCCGTAATCAGTTTTCAGCTTATGCCTCTGTAGTAGCTCCCCTAGAAATTTTAGGAGGCATTCAATTCACGGCGAACATTGCCGTAGACGCGGGTACATTGTATCAAAATAGTGTCGGCGCATTTATTGCTATACGGAAGGTTTGGCAAACAAAAGAGCCTAAATAGCTTAATAGCCATTGCTTTTTCGGAATTTAATCTAATATTTTTCTATTTTGATGATATTTTAATTGGATTGATTTTTGTGGTTGTTTAATAACTCCTCAAGAACCGTTCCTTTTGCAGAAGGTTACTAAAGGGAATTTGTTTATAAGGCTATCCTAAAATAGCTTATACAAATTGGCTATTCTTAATATTGGATTTTTTTAAGACCATAATTGTCCCTAATTTGCGGTTCAGTTTTTGAACCGTAGGATAATATTCGTATTAACTCAGTAGGTTGATCTGTTATTTTAGCGTACTTAAGTGGATAATAACACTGTCCACTTATGAAGAGTAAACCTGAAAAGTATGAGGCATCGCTATTCCATACTGTTTTTTCCGCTCCATGTAATCATTGATTTCCTGAGCCTTAATACTGCTTTTTTGAGTGCTTACTGGATGAAATTCCAATCACTCGAAGCAGTTGCAGAGGCTCCTTATGCATCATTATGGTGGCTATTTAATATAATCTGGTTAATTGAGATATTACTGCTAAAGCCGTATATATATCCCAGGCAATTATTCAAATCAGGGCATTTAATAAGACAGCTACTGCTATTGACGTTTATCCATATGGCTGTGATTGCCGTATGCTGGGTGGCTATCCAGGGCTATTATTATTCCCGAGAGCAACTTCTTGTTACATATATACTCTTCCTGAGTCTTGGCGCAGCTTTCCGGATTGGTGGCGTCTTGTTTCTTAAAGAATATCGAGCACGAGGATATAACAACCGACGTTACATTATAGTCGGTTATGGTAAACTGGCGAACACAATTCGAGCGTTTTATGACGCTCATCCGGAAATGGGATTCCACTTCTGCGGCTATTTTGACGAATCTACTTCAGAAAATGCTCGATTTCTTCAGGGAGGATATGAAACTTTGTTAGAGTATACTCGATCTAATCGGATTGATTGTGTTTATTGCTGTATGCCCTATATGGATAATGAGCGCTTAAAATCTGTTGTCGAGAATGCTGAAATACTTGATTATCAGGTGAAAATTTTGGTAGATTTCAGAGGATTTATTGCTCGGAGTACATCCGTAGAATACCATGATGTATTACCCGTTCTAAATCTTTCTTCTGACTTAGTCTCCGATTTTCGCGTAAGCGTATTTAAGCGGGCATTTGATATCGTTTTTGCGTTGCTTGCCTTAATTTTAGGGTCGCCCTTGTTCCTAATTATTGCCGTTATCACACGACTGACATCATTTGGACCAACCTTTTATGCGCAGGAACGCATTGGGAAAGGAGGAAAGCCATTTAAAATTTATAAGTTCCGAAGCATGTACGTAGATGCTGAGAAGATGGGACCAGTGCTATCAGGTGGACTACTGGACAATAGAATTACACCCTGGGGTCGTTTCATGCGTAAAACTCGCCTTGATGAAATTCCTCAGTTTTATAATGTACTCATTGGTGATATGTCTGTAGTAGGGCCACGACCTGAGAGACAGTACTTTATTGATCAGATTGTTGAAATTGCACCAGAATATCGTTCGTTATTAACTGTAAAGCCTGGCATTACATCCATTGGTCAGATTAAGTATGGGTATGCCGCCAGCATTGATGAAATGGTACAGAGGTTGCGTTATGACCTTCTATACCCCAAACGTCGGTCATTCCTGTTTGATATATGGATCATTGCTCAGACGCTTCGAGTAATGGCACAGGGCCGCGGTAAGTAATTACTTTTGCCACACCAATGGCATAACTGGCCATTTTTCTATGAGATTATTGCTTTTTTGTATCTTCTATGGGTTAATTGCAATTACTGGTTGTGGATTAATTTATGGGCAGCGAGTAAATCAATATCAATTGGAAGTAGGTGGCTTAGCGTCTTCGAGCCAAACGCCATTTTGGTTACGGGCTAATCAATACGGAACAGTTCCCCTTGAGAATCCGGCTTTACGATTAAACGCTGGACTACGATCCGATTATCAACCTTTCGACAGTACTGGTCATAGACCAAAAACAGATTGGGGATATGGGTTAAATATTGTTGCTAATCTGGGGGCCACAAATCAATTTCTGATTCCTGAAGCTTATGTAAAAGGCCGTTTGGGCGCTTTTGAGTTCTACGCTGGTCGACGTAAAGAAATTGTTGGCTTAGTGGATACACTGCTAACAACGGGTGCGTATGCCTGGTCGGGGAATGCACTTCCTATACCTAAAATTCAGATTGCCCTACCCAACTTTACCCCTATTCCATTTACGAAAGGTGTTGTCTCGTTAATGGGAGCGTTTGCGCATGGTTGGTTTGAGAATTCAGACAGACTGGTAACGGGCTCTTATTTGCATCAATCCTACTTGTACGGTCGGATAGGTAAACCCTCGTGGAAATTTCGGTTATATGCAGGCTTCAACCATGAAGTAATCTGGGCTGGTTATTCAAGTTATTTGGGACCAGTAGTTGCAGTTAATGGGCAACTACCCTCCGCAATACGTTACTATCCAGCAGTTGTTTTTGGAACACAAGGAGCCGATTATTTAGCGGATAAAAATCTTACTTCTTTTGAAGATAATCGTATTGGTAATCATTTAGGCTCTATTGACTTGGCTACTGATATAGATATAAACAATTGGAATATTTTTGTATATCGCCAGTTTCTGTACGACGACGGGTCTTTGTTTTATGGTACAAATATTCAGGATGGCCTAAATGGGCTACGTGTCAAGAGTCGACAGGCTCCTACGGGTAGTAATTTCTTTTTGCGACAAATTACGTTTGAATACCTATTTACCGGTAGCCAGGGGGAGATGTGTTTATTATAGATGATCCTAAGCGCCGAGGCCGTGACGATTATTTTAATCATAGCCAGTTTATTGATGGCTGGACATATTTTGGCCGTACTATAGGAACTCCGTTCCTGACTCCTTTACCGGAAATCAGTACATCGTTACCACCACGCTATGGAATTGCCAATAACCGGGTTAGTGTATTTCATCTTGGTCTGAGTGCTTTAGTTCTCAATAAAGTGGATATGACAGCTCGCCTGTCGTTTAGCAGAAATGCAGGAACTTATGCCGTGCCTTATATCGCGATTCCAACACAGTTTTCGGGTTTACTAACAGCCTCTGTGCCGTTAAATCTGTTTGGAGGGACGGTATTAAATGGATCGATTGCAGTCGATGAAGGTGGATTACTGCCCAATAGTGTGGGGGGGTATGTTGGTTTGCGCAAGACAGGTTTGCTGAGTAAAAAGCGCGCGGTAGTAATTTCACCTCGTCGAATATTCTAGACACGTTACAATGCATTAGACCATTAACAAACTTTCATGTGATTTTAATAGAAAATGAGGTGGGAATCTCTGCCAAATCCTACTTTTAGTGTAACTTGGTCGATATAATAACTATGAAATAACGTGCGTGAGGATGGTGTGGACGAATAAAATTTGGAGTTGGTTAGCTGTTTTAATGATAACCGGACTAGGTATTTCTTGCGGACAGGATTCCCAGAAAAACCTTAACCGATCGGTGAAGGAAATGCGTACCTGTGCCGATGGGCAGGCATTTACCTCAACGGAAGAAATGGCAATTCGGCAGCAAATTAATGCTGATAAGAAAGCGCAACAAATTGATGAAATATTTCGGCAAAAAGTTCGTGGCGGACTAAATGGGAATGTACTGGTAGCCCAGAAGGGAATTATCCTCTACAAGAATTGCTTTGGGCTAGGCCATTTTGAACGTAATCAGCGTGACACATTAGTCGATGATTCGAAGTTTCAATTAGCCTCTCTTTCGAAAACATTCACTGCTGTAGGGACTTTAAAACTGATTGAATCTGGGAAACTGAAATTTGAGGATACTATTCAGAAGTTTTATCCTGATTTCCCCTATCATGGCATCACCATTCGCGAACTGTTGAGCCATCGTAGCGGCCTGCCCAATTACCAGTATGCTTTCGATGACAGCATGAAGGTTAATTTCTATAAGAAGGAAAAGCCCTATCCATCCAATGCAACAATCATGCATTGGTTTGCCACTGTGAAACCAACGCCTAAACCCTATAATATTCCCGGACGTAGTTTCAGTTACAGCAATACAAACTATATGGTATTGGCCTCCATTATTGAGAAAGCAACTGGCCAAAGCTACGAGACGTTTATTCACAAGACTATTTTTGAGCCATTAGGTATGCACCAGACCTTTGTGGCAACGACTAAAAACGACTCCATAAATCACCACCGAACCGCAGGCTATCAGTGGAATCGTCGAATCCCAAAAGATTACTATGACGATGTTGTGGGTGATAAAGGAATTTATTCAACCACGGGTGATTTATTTCGATGGTATCGAGCGCTGAATGGCGATTGCCTGCTGCCCAAAAAAATGCTTGCAGAAGCCTTTATCCCACGTAGTTTCGAGCGAAAAGGCGCTAAGAATTATGGCTACGGATTTAGGATGATGCTCAATGATACCAACCAGCCTGAGTATATTTATCATTCGGGCTGGTGGAAAGGATATAATTCGATGTTTTGGTTTAGTCCTAAAGACGAATATGTCATTATTATTCTCGGTAATCGGTATAACACAACCGTTTACCGGGTTAAAGAGCTGATAGATGTGCTGCACGAAGGTTCGACTGATACGTCATCCGAATCTGACACAGAAATAGAGATATGAGTAGAGCCGACCAGAGGGTCGGCTTTTTTAGTTAGTAAACTTATCTGTCGCTCTAAGCTGTTATTTTTATGCGTTCTTTCTTTTTCAGTATGTTGCTTAGCACTGTAGTCCCCCAACTCGCTTTATCACAGGATATAATCAAACTCTGGCCAGACGATGCTATTCCAAATGCGATAGTTGGGGCTAAGATTACTGAAAAATCAGAAACTGACGCGAATGGCATTCTGCGCATAAGTAACGTTTCTGTGCCCACCATAACGGCCTTTATACCAACAAAGGCAAAAATGACTGGTGCTGCTGTTATGATTTGCCCCGGTGGAGGATATGGAATTCTGGCGGCCAGCCACGAAGGCTCCGATATAGCCCGTTGGTTCAATGAAATGGGAGTTGCTGCTTTTGTGCTGAAATACCGGTTGCCCAATCCCGAAATTATGACCAACCAGCAGGAAGTTCCCTTGATGGATGCCATGCAGGGAATGACGCTTATTCGCCAGAATGCCGCTCGCTATGGGATTGATCCAGCCAAAATTGGCGTGATGGGTTTTTCGGCTGGAGGGCACCTGGCATCAACGCTTGCCACGCATTACAATCGGGGCGAAAAAGCAAGCGATCTGGCTAAACCAAACTTTGCTATTTTACTTTATCCGGTCGTCACCTTCGGGGAAAAAGCGCATACTGGCTCTCGTGACAAACTGTTGGGTAAATTAAATACGTCGCCAGACATGATTGCTTACTACTCCAATGAGTTACAAGTGTCACCACAAACGCCCCCCACATTTCTGGTCCATGCTGAAGATGATAAAGCTGTTCCAGTTGAAAATAGCATCGGTTTTTACCTAGCTTGCCTAAAAAACTCGGTTCCAGCGGAAATGCACCTGTACCCTGCTGGTGGACATGGGTTTGGCATGCGCACCGCCAAATTTGGCTCGCTAAACACGTGGCCCGATGCCTGCAAGGCGTGGCTTATTGGCTTGGGGGCTGTTAAATGATTGTTTGCAGATTGGACTTACTCGGAATATAAAAATTTATTGAGAAGAGCATTTTCGTAACCTGAACAGACTGCCTAATTGCAATATTAGGCAGTCTGTTCAGGATTTTTAGTTTCATATGATAAGTGTTTTACATTAACTCTCATAAATTAAGAATTAGATAACAATGAATTACTAATACATTTATTAAATTGCTTATCAGGATAATACAGTTATTTATAAGCAATAACGATGAAACAACTATCTACACAATCCATTAGTCTACTTATTACTTTATTCGTTGGTCTTTTCTGGCAATGCCAGGATATGACACCGCTCGAGTCACCAGAAGTTGCTTTGAGTGCCGACAAAAACGAGGTAAACCAGCGACTCTCAACTGAATGTGCCTTTCGGTATACCATTGCCAATTCCTATGCTGGTCTCGACAATAATAGCCAGCGGGAAGCCATTCGGGCCGGTTTTGCCACCTGGCAGCGAGTGAGCCGAAACCTTAGTTTCATCGAGTTTGCAACCCCCGAGCGAGCCGCTCTCTTTGTGCGATTTGTCAGCCCGACCGAAATGCAGGCAAAGCCAGTTATGTCATCGGTAGGGTTATTGCGCAGTTCAATAACCGTTACATCGGCTCTCCGGCAAGAGAGTAACGGAACCGTTACAATTCTGCTCGATAATACCTACAACTGGGACACCAATGCACTAACCAGAGCTATTGCCTATCATGCGGGTTTAGTGCTGGGCGTTGCCACTTCGTCAGATGCCAATTCGCTCATGTGGCCCATGTTGCAAAAGCAAGTGGCCACACCATCGAAAGCGGATTCGATGGCAATCAATCGGTTGTATGTCTCGCCTTGTGCAACTTACCTGCCTATCTCCTTGACTGTAGGAGGTCCCGTCACTAAAACCATCAAGTTTGATAAGCAGGGTACAGTCCTGATAAAAGCATCTGGGCAGATGACTGTGGGCGAGTATGTGGGCCTAAGTTCACCAGAAGGTAGAGAGGTTGGGCTATTTGGGTTTAAGCTGACAGCGTACAATATTGTGCCGAATATGTTTCATGCTGCGCTTATGTACAAAATAAATGATGAAGCAAATTGGCACTATTGTGGTCCATTATGTAGTTTTTCGACCGCTGGTAACCAGTCGATCAATCTGACGCTTAACATAAATGATAAGGATTTGACCGACGATGTTGGCGGCTATGATGTGGCAGTCGATTATAAATAGCGCCTTCGTTCCTTCACTTTCCTTTCTCTTTTGTGAATTATCTATCTGCTTCCTGGCTGCTGTTTCTGGTTTTATGGCTACCCAAATTAGCGTGTGCACAAGCTTCCTTATCGGATAAATACCGGCAGCGGGCAGAAGCACTCTATGGCGAAGCGAAATATGAAGAAGCCATAACCTGGTACGAAAAAGCCTATGGGCTCGTGCGCCAGACCGATCCTGTGCGGGCGGCCAACCTCTGCGTTGACCTCAGCAGTATGGATTACATGAAGAACCATACCCGGCAGGCTACTGACCGTTGCCTGCTGGGCCTCCGCTACATCAATAAGTTAAAAACGGCCCCGGACTCCCTACGCTTTAAATTATTTTCAAGTTTGGGGACGTTCTATATTGCCTTATACAGAAAAGACTCTGCACAGGTTTATTTCCGCAAAGCCGATGAACTGCTAGCCCATAATCCCCGAATCGAACAACAAATCCCAGCCTATGTGCTCTACCATTTCAACAATCAGGGCAGTTGGTTTTTTAAAATGGGTAATTATTCAAGGAGCATTTCTTACTTGGGCAAGGCGCGTAAAATGGCTTTAACGAGTGGCTTAACTGAGGATATTGCTTACATCGAAAGTAACTTGGCGGGATGCTATGAGCAGATGCAGAATTTTAGCGAGAGTTTACAGCATAGACAATTAGCTAATAAATTTTACCATAAGCCAGATATTCAAAAATGCAGGAATTTGTCAGGGATCGGCTGGACACTCTATAAATTAAAGCAGTATACCGAATCGTTACGCTATTTTACCGAGGCAGAACAGTTGATGATGAAAGTACGCCGGGGTAAAAAACCAACAGATTATCTGTCAGATCAGATTCATCTTTGGCGAATGATGAGTAGTTGTTGCCGGGAGGCTAATCAGTTATCGACCTCTGATCGGTCTATTCAGCAGGCGCTTCGTTTACATCGTCAATACATCGGCAGCCAAGGTACTTTACTGGCTCAAGTGCTGGTAGAAAAAGGAGAACTTCATGAGGCTCAACATGAACCTGAACAGGCTGCAAAAGCCTATCAGGATGCTATTCGTGCCGTTTGCCGCGACACAACCGGCCTGGCTATTTCCTGGCGAAATCCATCCATCGAAACAACTACGGACGAAACGACCCTGCTCCTGGCAGCTACTCACAAAGCGGCTATCCTGAAAAGACGCTATGATGCTACGCAGAAAAGTACATACCTCAACGCATCGCTCGACACCTATCGCTTTTGTGTCAGTCTCCAACAACGCATTCGGCACGGTATCGATACCGACCAGTCGCAAGTCATTTTTTCGACGCATCAGCACTCGCTGGTGCCCGAAGCAGTAGCGGTAGCGTTTGAAGCCTACCGGCACCAGCAGACTCCCGTGTTACGTGAGACCTTATTCCAGTTTTTTGAGCAGGCACAAGCCGGTAGCCTGCGTGAAGCCTTTCGACTGAACACCATTAAACCTCAAACACTTCCAGGGCCACTACTCGAACGCGAACAACAACTAAAAAAACAGATCAGCGCCTTAAAGAAACGCCCAGTTAGTGATACCACAGCCACGACCGAACTAACGGCCTGCCAGCTCCAGTGGCACCAACTCCTTGAAACATTCCGGCAAGACTACCCGGCCTACTATCGGCTCAACTATCAGGATATGGTGATGAGTAGCCGGACATTGCAGCAGAAACTGGACGATCAAACAGCTTATATTGCCTATGTTCGACAGGGCGCTTCGCTTTTCATACTCGTGGCTACCCCGCAGGCTGTAGATGTGATTCGCCACCCCATCGACTCGGCGCATTTTGATCGTCAACTCGTGAAGTTGAAACAGCAGTTGTATGAGGACCCTGTTTTGGGTCGTTATGATGGTGCTGCCTATGCGGCTGAGTTGTATGCAACCTGTATAGAGTCTGTTCGCAAATACCTGGCTGGTAAAACAAGGCTTATCATTAGTCGCGACTGGAGTTTTAATTTTTTGCCGTTCGAGGTGCTTGAAACCGGCAAACAGGCGCAGGACTACCTGACCCGGCATGTGGCTATTGCGTATGCTTTTTCAGCTCAGTCATTTTTCGATTCACCTCAAAGGTCGATTCACGCCAACCCTGTACTTGTGGTCGCTCCATTTGCGCGGGCTGGCGCGCTTGAAAAAACGGTTAATCGACAGGGACCCGTGCAGACATTAGCATCGAGCGAAGCCGAAGCCCGGAGCATTGGGGGAGACGTATTGGTGGGCGCGCAAGCCAGTTTGCCAAACTTTCTGAAAAAGAGCCTGAATCGTTCGGTTATCTATTTTGCCACCCATGCCCAAACCGATGATGTTGACCCGGCTAACTCTTACATTGCGTTCTATCCCGGCGAGACGGATAGGCTTTACACCGATGATATTTATAACTTATCGCTGACAGAAACGGGTCTAGTCGTGTTAGGTGCCTGCGAAGGTGGATCAGGTCAAACCATGAAAGGAGAAGGCATTCTGTCGCTGGCGCGGGCGTTTGCGTATGCGGGTTGCCCATCGGTTGTAACAACGCTCTGGAAAGCAAATGATGAAACCACCTCTTTCATGACCATTCGACTGCATCATCATCTATCAAGAGGCTTATCTGCCGACCGGGCCTTACAACAAGCCCGGCTTGATTTACTCGAATCATCCTTATTGCCTAAGTACAATCATCCATACTATTGGGCGAATTACACCTTACTGGGTAGCTATAATCCGGTCATGGCCGGCCATGATCGACTTGTGATAGTGTGGTGGCTAGCCAGCTTGGGAATCATTGGCCTATTGGCCTTCTGGCAGCGAAATCGACTGATTCGTTTAGTAAAGCATAGGTAGTGGTAAAGCGAGGGTGTTTGTGCACTCGATAAATCAAAAAGAGTCTCGTAAGAGACTCTTTTTGAGAAGAAATTCAATTGCCTCCTCCACCACCGTTACCCGTTTTCGGCGGTTGATCGCCGTCGTCGGCCAGTGTAGGGGGAACGGCTGCCGTTTTTTTTGCCGTAGCTGGTTTGGGATCGACTTGTTGAGATTGACAGGATGCCAGTGAAAGTGTAGTGGCGATAGCAACCAGGAGTAGAACGTTCTTTGGGGTATTCATAAAAAAGAGTGTTTAGCCAATTCGGTGGATTAGCTTTCCGAATTCATGGGTACACGTCTCGTTTTTTGGATATCCCGCGCTGTTCTTAAAAAAATAGACAACTTTTTTTGAGCTTGTTACCTTGCCCCCATTGGGTAGGATATAAATCGTAGCAACTTCCTCGCTCGTTTATGAAGAAATTCTTTACCGATCAGCAGATTGTTGATGGTTTGCGGAGTAAACAGTCATCGGTAATCGACGAAATCGTCACTTATCTATATAGAGAATGCCAGGCAACCATTACACGGATGGTCACCTGGAAAGGGGAACTGCTGATGATGCCGATGATGTATTTCAGGAAACCGTTCTGGCATTTCTTCAGAATGTGTGGACTGAGAAATATCAGATACAACCCGGTACAAAAGTGACTACCTACATCTACAGCATTGCCAGTAATTTGTGGCTGAAAGAATCGACCAAGCGGGCCGCCCGGTATCGGCGAAATGATGAATACAGTCGCGATCAACCCGAAATTGAGCATAGTGTGGAAGACGAGTTGGCTAACGAAAATGAAATACAGTTTGCGTCGGCGTTATTCAGGCGGCTTGGTGAAACCTGTCAGGGAATTCTGAAAGCGTTCTATTTACACCACCACACAATGGAGGAAATTGCGGAGCAATTTGGTCTGGGAAACGCAGATAATGCTAAAATGAAAAAATACCGTTGTGTACAGGCTTTTAGAAAATTACTGTTGACATTATGAAACGACCAACCGATAAACAGGATGAGCACTACTGGATTGAGCGTTATCTGCAAAATCAGATGACGGCTGATGAACGCGTATACATTGAACGTGAAATGCAGATCGATCCAACGCTCAAACAGGAAGTTGACTTACTAAAGCGCACCTACGATCTTATGCATGAAGCTTTTCTGGAACAACAGGCTATTGCCACCCTGAAACGACTCCAGGCACAAACACGCGTAAGAATCCATCGTATTCGGCTCCTGAAACGCTCATTTCTGGGGGCTACTGCCCTGGCAGCTATGTTTGTCCTGTATGTATCATTTACGCCCATATCCTTTCCAGATTCAGAAAATGATATTAGTGTAACGCGAAGCTTATCGGACGACAGCACGGCCATTAAGCAAAAACAAGTATTTGAGCAATTTTTTGAGGGGCAAACCCATCTGGCTGAAGGACAATATGCGCTGGCTGTGAAAAATTTTGAACAGGTTGTCAATGTAACCACAATTCGACCGTATTTTCGGGAGGCTGCGCAGTGGCATCTGGCCGTAGCGTATTTAAAAAGTGGCCAACCCGATAAGGCCGAACGAATCTACGACCAGTTTGTGCATTGCATCGACTGCGAATACCAAATCAATCAGATCAACCGCTGGAAATTCTGGTGGCAAATTAAATGGGCACAGTGGACCTAAGGCTTATTAATCAACTGGCGGAGGCTGCCCAACGACCCAAAGAACTGGCTTTTGGCCAAAAGGCGAACGAGGTATTTGGCCCGGTGCTTACCCAACTGCTTGCCAGCTATAGTCCATCGGCCCGTCTTGACTTACTTAGGGTAACCATTCTGGAATTTGGTAATCTACTCAAATTCCTAACGACTGATAACCGGGTAGTGCTGGCGAACAATTTTGAAAGAATCACGGCAGAAATGGTGACTGCCGCTGCCTGGAAAATTAGTGTACAGCATCAGTCACTTGATATGCCCTGGGACGATAGTCGTCGGGCAGATGTGTTGATGTGGATAGATGAGCTTGCCCAGCAACCGAAAGACAATTATCTGAAACCTCTTCTGAATAAATTAGGCCAAATCGATCGGCTGAATGTAGCTGATCGTACCTTGCGGGCTATTGCTCACTGCACCATCAAAAAAGCTGGAATTCCGGGGGAGAGACACTATTCGTATTGCATCAGGGACGCGTTTGTTTAGATGGCGATACGGTTCGTAAATACCTGATCGATCAGATTGGGCTGTATGTCTATCTTTTTTTGGATAGGCAAGCGGGTGATTTTCTGACCGAGCCCTGCCTAAAAGTCAAGCTTTATGTTCGGCCGTATTTACTGGGAAAAGGACTGACCGATATCAATGTCATTTGTAATGACATCGTGGGGCGTGTACGGGAAGAATTTCTACTTAACCTAAATAAGGTTGATGGCAGTTCGTTTTTTCTGGATGTGCTGCTGAGTACCTACTTAATTGGTTTTGTTACCCAGGGGCGCTTAATCTGGAAAGCTATCAACGGACAACTGAGTAGTCCCATTTCGCCGGAGGACTTACCCGACCCGAATCAGGAAGATAACGACCATCGACTCCGCGATATATTACTTGCCTGTAAACGGAAACTTGACGCTACCTGCCAGATGATTATCGATAAGCGATACAACAATTACTATCTGCGCGAAGTGCCTGCCAGTGATATTGCCGAGGATATGGGTACAGGGGTGAAATCGGTAGAAGGAATGATCCGACGGTGTATGGAAAAACTAAGAAATTGTGTTGTAGCTGAGTGCCAGCGCCAACGCCTGAACTTTTCGCCCCGATGAATGAGCAACAACGACAGGAACTTATTGAAAAGCGGGAACTGGGGACGCTTACCGCTGAAGAATATCGACTGTATCTGGACTTACTGGAAAATGATGATGATTTTGCCGATCAACTGGCGCTCCACCAACTCCTGATGGAGGCTGTGCATCATGAAGCTGATCAGGAGTTATGGGAGTCCATTGTGGAAGCGCCTGATTCTGAGCAGGTGTCTCCTCAACCAAACTTCTGGCTTATTATTGTAAATCACCCCTGGGCTCGCCGGGGTGTATATAGCCTATTGCTGGTTCTTGCAGGTATTGGTGGTTATTGGTGGTATCAATATAATAATAACCGCCGTGTGGTTGCCGAATTGCCCGTTTTTAATGTAAAAACCCGACAGGAAGGAATGGGAGCAGGCAGCGAAAATGGAAACACACCGAATCGGTTACTACCCGTAGTGCTGTCACGTCATCCATCAGATACACTGGATAAGAGCCGGGTTTACTATTCGTTTTCAACAGATACACTCCGTCTATACCTGTCCCCGGTTTCTTCTGAGACTATCCAGGGCTGGCGAATCAGTTATGATGCAATTCCCGATAACTATAAACTGATTAGGCCAGGTAAACCACCTCTCCCACTTTTACTTACAGATAGGCAAATACGACCCTTACCGTAACAGTATGAACCAATTATTTACGCAGTCGCGCTACATACTCTTGGCTTTGATTGTGGTATTGCTATTGCTGACTAGTCATGATCTGGGGGCTCAGGCAGTGACCAATGATTCTGTGTTTACAAGGCGTACTTGTCTGTGTCAGGATATTAAACCCGTGATATCGGAGGGTAAAGACAATGTATCAGACAATGATGTAGCGGTTATTATCAACCAGATCGTTAATCAATTGCCCTTTTCATTGGCTACCGAGCGTGAAAAGTTTAGAAAAGAGCTTCAGGTTGTTTCATCCACCTGTGCAACAAATGCCAGAGCCCTGCGTTGTTCGCGCCTTACGGGCTCGAATGGAAAACAGACAGGACTAATCCGTTATATTCTCTATAATAATGACTTTCTAAATCGGCTTGCTAATAACAAACGCCTGAACCGCCCCGTTTTCTGGTCTGATTATTTCGTTCTTGCTCATGAAGTGGGCCATCATTACTTCAATCATACGCATAAGGATATAGAAGGTCAACCGGTATCGGCAGGTGCTGTGCATGATAAAAAACAGCTTTTGCCTTATATCGAAAAGGAAAAGCCAAACCATATCAATGAGTTTCTTGCCGACGGAGCCGCCGTGGGTGTATTAATTCGAATGGGGGCAAGCCAGGAAGATATCCTGTTTTCATTTCGACAAATGATTCGGAATAAGATTGATATGGCGGCTAACGATACGCACCCATCCTCGCCAAGTCGGCTGGCGCAGGCTGATCGGCTTTGGAATGCCTATACCCAGAACAAACTCAAATTCGATGCTCAGGAGGCCCGTAATTTCGCTAATGATTTTTATGACGAAGACGCTCGTAAACGATTTGCGATTATGCAGGAGCGTGCTTTCTGGACTATACAGCCTGGTGGGGAAATCTTTGCTGGTAAATCTGACTTTCGGGTTGGCCAGCAAACCGTACTGGGAGAAGTAACTCCTGGCTGGGGAGCCAACCTCCAACTCAGTCGGAAAAACTGGTATTCGCTCCACGGTGCCGATCTGGCTCTGGGTGTTGCGAAGCAGACTTTTAGTACCTATACGACTGTTAATGGGGCTAACCGGGCCGTTGAAACGTTTAAAGTACTATGGGCTACGATCCAGCCAACCTACACAATTCACCGCATTGGATGGCGGGGACAACAGGGAGATACAGCCTACCACGATCGTAAGGGCTGGTTTGTGTCGATTGGTGGTATCATGTACATTCCGGTGAAAGCCCTGTATGCTAACAATGCTACAGGCGAAAAATTAGGCCCATTCAATGATATGAAACCTACCGCGAACCTCGTTGTTCGGATAGGGCTAGAAAAATGGGCAATGAACCTGCCGTTAGGACGGCACCGGAACAGCTATCAGGTTTATCTGACTTATTCCCCCTCAAACTACAGTTCTCTTCAGCATCTGGCGCAAGTGCCTTAATTCATCGGGTAGGAATTGGCTTATCCTACGGAATTTGGTAAAACGCTTAAACGGGGATTGTATAGTCTAAACCTACGAATAGCTGCGCTGAATTGCTCTTTTTTTCGTCACTCCCTTTTCTCGTTTCTGACTTATTCGATTCCCCTTACTGACAAATATTTCTTCGGTGAGTTGTTACCTCCGCTTTTATAGTGGCATAAACTGTCAAAATCCCACTAATCGACTGGGTTCGATTGTCTACGGATAGCCATCTAACTCACAATCAATAACGCCAATGAAGCTAGTGCGTCTGCTTACGTTACTGCTGGTAATCTGGCCTATCGGCTCCATTAGTTTCGCGCAAAGCAACAAACCTGATGTGATTATCAAAACCGACAATACCAGAATCGGTTGCCGAATTATTGACTAGTGTACTGGCTCGTAGTGAAGGCAACAGGGCAAATGAACCTGAGAGAAAACCAGCATACAGTCGATAGCGTCAGAGGTAAAAAAAATCTCCTTTCAACTCAACGGCTAATCGTCATATGTGCTTGGTAACCAGATATGGACATCGTTATCGGCAGGATGAAGTTACACGCTAACGGTGGTTGGGCAGTTCAAGGACTTTAAAAAGATTTAACACTTTAGTAAATATCCTTCTGGTTAATTATGAACAATTCAACGAAAATACTCCTTGGCCTTTTGGTTATTGTAGTGGGCTGGCACATTGTTATGGCCATGTCGGCTAAAGTCAGCGTCAGTGGCCCTTTCCTGGTAAAGCCTGCCGAAGCGGGTTATGTATGGTCTGATGCTGAAAATGCTGAGTCGCGTTTTTTCTGGCAGAACATAGGCGTTAAATGGGTAACAGGTGTAGCTCACCCCGAATTCAAGGCCGAAACGACCCAGGCTGTTGGGTCTTGGCAAGCGATGCCTGGTTATGCGTTTGTAGATAAACGAAAGAGCCTGGAAACCGTCTGGAAATCAGGCTTATTACATCCCGCTTTTATGGCATGGTCTGATGATATGGAGGGGAAATGGATACCCGTCACGGGCTATCGCTTCATTTATGATGGAGATACCTTTGTGGAATCAGTTTGGGACCCTAACAAGCGATATGACGATTTGAAAGTAATATCGCTGGCCCAAAAAGATCAGTACAAACCATTTCCAGGCTATACTTTTATTGAACCCGGCCAGTCGTTGAAGGTAATCTGGACACCTGGCACAATCAACACCGATAATACCCGATTGATTGCCGGAGCCAAAGAAGGTAGCTGGGTAGTGAACTCTCAGCCACGCCAGCGCTCAGGCAGTGATGGATCTTCGTGGGTAGCCAGGCGGATTGGCGAACGGCTGATTGACCGGGCTATCTGGCGTGCGTTTTAAGCCTTTCCTGCAAATAATTCTTGTATAGACTGTTACCTCCTCTTTGGTAGTGGCATTAAGTAGTAAAATCCTGATAATCGACCCGGTCCGGTTGATTAGCGAGTTGATGTTAAGAGTCGAAAAGAGAATAAAGACAATATTATCATAAGTTGAATTACACCTTTTAAATGCGCTTTCCGTTTCATCCCATCCATTAAATGCCTGGAAGCTACCCGTCGGTCAATAGTACTAATTGACTTGACGGGTAGCTCACTCAGGAAACTTAATCAAACGGACAAAGGTCTTTTTAGTCTTTATCATTCAAAATCAGGGGCATATTACCCCGTGTGCCCATAATAACGATTTTAGCATTCGGCGATGCCGCCAGTTCACGTTGGGCTTTTATTTGTTCGTATTGTAATTGTTTATCGCTCAGACCTGTCGATATAATTTTTTGATAGTCAGCAATGCCTTGCGCTTCAACCCGCTTACGCTCCGCTTCCTGGCGTTCTTTCTGCAGAACGAACTGCATTTTTTGGGCGTCCTGCTCGGCGTTTATTTTCGATTCAATGGTCTTCTTGACCGAAGCTGGCAGATCTATATTTCGGATTAATAATTGCTCTAATAACAGACCCCGCTTCTGAAAATCGGCTTCGATGGTTTTGTAAATACGGGTTTGAAATTCATCACGACGCGTTGAGTATAAAGCAACGGCATCATAATAAACAGCATTGTCGCGAATACGGGTACGGGTAATGGGGCGAACAATCTTATCCGTATAATCTTCCCCAATTTCCCGGTAAATTCTGGGCGCATCAGCTGCTACTACGCGATACAATACGGTCAGGTCGATAACAACCTCCAAACCATCCGCAGTAAGTACACGAATGGCATCATCGCCTTGTTTCTGGCCTTCATCATGCGAGGCCGACATAGTGTAATTCTGCGTTTGTAAATTGAACTCCGTTACGCTGGCCAGTGGATTAACGAAGTTTAAGCCAGAATTTAAAGTTCGATCACTTACATTCCCAAAGAGCGAAATAATACCCACCTGGCCAGCATCAATTTGCCGAACACTGGCGGTAAGGGCACCCAGTACAATCAAAATAATGCCCACTACTTTAGCAGGCCGAGAGAAGCGCGAAAAAGTCAGCGCAGGCGTATTGATGGCAAATCCAGCGATCAACGCCAGAATACCCAGAATGATGAAAAACATAGTGTAAAGGGAAATGAGCCGTTAAATCAGAACGGCTGTTGGTGAATTTGAAGGTTAAGAAATACTACGGAGAGGGGCAATGCAGCCAGCTTTACTGGCGTTGGGGCGGAGTCATAATAGCTTTAGTCAGAAGACGAGCCAAATGTAGTTGAAAATCAATGCGTAGCAAATAAAATCAGGAAGAATGGATGCCTGATTTGCCAGTCGGTTGTGGCGTCGGATGA
Organism: Spirosoma telluris; assembly: GCA_003259005.1. GTDB lineage: Bacteria > Bacteroidota > Bacteroidia > Cytophagales > Spirosomataceae > Spirosoma > Spirosoma telluris. The sequence goes on along the minus strand of QLII01000001.1, from coordinate 4,893,172 downwards.
TTGAGGTATAGGCATAAAAAAAGGCATCCGGTAAACTACCAGATGCCTTTCTTGACCACACTATTAACCCTTCAGTAGATTAGCGTGAAGTTTTTGCTTTTTTCTTGTCTTTAGTAGCGGGAGCAGCAGCAGGTGCAGCAGCTGTTTCGGCAGCAGCGGCTGCTGATACAACTTCACCTTTCAGATACAAAACTGTTTGGCCAGCCTCGGCATTGCTTGTTACGGTAACCGATTTGTTAAACGGACCAGCAGCAGCAGCGTTAAACGTAGCTGATACCGTGCCCGTTTTACCTGGCATAACGGGTTCCCGAGTCCAACTTGGCTTTGTACAGCCACAGGATGCCTGCGCATCGTTGATCACAACTGGGTCGGTGCCTGTATTCTTGAACTCGAATACATACGTTACAGGCTTACCCTGCTCAACTTTGCCGAAATCGTGCGTTTCTTTCGCAAATTTCAGAACTCCTTTCTGGGCGTAGCTAACTGCGACAAACACAAATAAAGCTACGAAAAGTGAAAAAATCTTTTTCATTGGACTAAACGGAATTATGATTTGATTGTTAAGATACATACCCTTACAATCCCCAATCATAGCAAACACTTTGCCAATTCTTGCAGGTTGTTATTCGGTTAACAAAGAAACTCAAAAAATCGTTTTTTTGAAAGCTGTCTTGTTTTACCTTACTTTTACTTTCGTTTGGTAATCGAAGTATCCGGTGCCAGCCTCTTCATCGATAAATAGATTGTTAGACGATTTCAATCCGTAGCTCTGTTGTGATAGCAAACGAACAACTCCGCTCGACTGATATTTTAAGTCGTGAAAAAATCCTATCGGACTATCGGTTGGCGTATGAGAGTCGTCAGGTTAGTCTGCTGGGTAGACGTGATGTTATGGGGGGCCGGGCTAAGTTCGGCATTTTTGGTGACGGGAAAGAACTCGCTCAGCTCGCGGCTGCTCGTGCCTTTAATCGAGGAGATTTTCGTTCGGGCTATTACCGGGATCAGACTTTTGTCGCGGCTCTGGGTGAATTGCGCTGGACAGAGTTTTTTGCCCAACTCTATGCCCATACCGATTTGGAGGCAGAACCTAATACCGCCGGTCGGTCAATGAATGGTCACTTCGCCACGCGCTGGCTCGATGAGCAGGGACTTTGGCGGAATCAAACCGAACTCTATAATTCTGTCTGTGATATTGCCCCCACGGCTGGCCAGGTTCCGCGCTCATTGGGGTTGGCTTATGCGTCTAAACTATTCCGAAATAATCCCGGCCTGGCCGAGCTGACGAATTTTTCGCATAACGGTAATGAAATCGTTTTTGCCACGATTGGCGACGCATCAACCTCGCAGGGCATGTTCTGGGAGACCATGAACGCAGCCGGTGTATTACAGGTGCCTTTGCTTATGTCGGTCTGGGATGATGGGTATGGCATTTCGGTGCCAGTTGAATACCAGACTGTTAAAGGAAGTATCTCAAAGGCTCTGGCTGGTTTTCAGCGGGATGGCAGCGACAAAGGGCTGGAAATTTTTACAGTGAAAGGCTGGGATTACGTTGGCTTGTTCGAAACCTATCAGCAAGCTGCCCAGATTTGTCGTGAAGAACATGTTCCCGTATTGGTTCATGTTCAGGAACTGACTCAGCCACAGGGGCATTCGTCTTCCGGATCACATGAACGGTATAAGTCAAAAGATCGACTGGATTGGGAGACGGAATATGATTGTAACCGCGTATTCCGGCAATGGATTCTGGAAAATGGATATGCTTCTGCTGAAGAACTGGAGGCTATTGAACGTGAGGCTAAACAAGCCGCCAAACAAGCGCGTCTGGAAGCCTGGAATGCATTTCAGGCGTCATTGAAGTCTGATTTTGATGAAGCGCTCGACCTGCTCCAACAGGCAGCCCGACACAATTCGAAGTCGGCCGAATTGATGGCGATTCGGGAGGAGTTGCGAAAAACGTTTGCCCCCATTCGCCGGGATTCGGTAACGGCTGTGCGTAAAGCACTCCGGCTATTAAGAGCTGATTCAGGCAGCGCTCGCCAGCGATTAAAAAGCTGGCTGGAGCGAACGAACGCTGAGAACCATGACCGCTTTAGTTCGCATTTGTACAGTGAGTCACCCGATTCGCCGATGCGGGTAGAGGCCGTTTCTGCAACATTTTCCGACGATAGTCCTGCATTAGATGGCTATCAGATTCTACAACGGTATTTTGAGAATTTGTTTGACCGCGACCCGCGTGTTGTTGCACTGGGCGAAGATGTTGGGAAAATTGGTGATGTAAATCAGGGTTTTGCGGGCTTGCAGGAGAAATTCGGAGAAATTCGTATTACGGACACCGGCATTCGCGAAACAACAATTATCGGGCAGGGAATTGGCATGGCTATGCGTGGCCTGCGTCCCATTGTCGAGATTCAGTACTTTGACTACGTCTATTATACCTTAGCGACGCTGACCGATGATTTGGCAACGCTGCTGTATCGAACCAAAGGTGGCCAAAAAGCCCCGCTTATTATCCGAACACGGGGCCATCGACTGGAAGGCATCTGGCATTCGGGGTCGCCAATGGGGACCATGCTGAGCAGTTTGCGCGGATTGCATATTCTGGTGCCGCGCAATATGACGCAGGCTGCGGGTTTCTACAATACACTGATCAAAGGTGATGACCCGGCTTTGCTGATCGAATCCCTGAATGGCTACCGGCTGAAGGAGCTATTGCCCACGAATCTGAGTGAGTTTTGTGTTCCATTGGGTGTTCCTGAAACATTGCGTACTGGTTCCGACGTAACGGTAATAACCTATGGGTCAATGTGCAGGATTGTCATGGAAGCTGCGGGTCAACTGGCTCAACTAGGCGTTAGTATTGAGGTTATTGATGTGCAGACACTACTGCCATTTGACGTACATCATACCCTTGTTGAATCAATTAAGAAAACGAACCGTGTGTTGTTTGCGGATGAAGATGTTCCGGGTGGCGCATCGGCTTATATGATGCAGCAAGTTGTTGAAGGCCAGAATGCTTATCGCTATCTGGATTCATCCCCTCGTACTTTATCCGCAAAGCCTCACCGGCCCCCTTACGGCTCTGATGGCGATTATTTCTCGAAACCAAACGTTGATGACGTAATCGAAACCGTTTATGAACTCATGAGCGAATCAGACCCAGAGCGGTTTCCTCCAATTTAATTTTGAATGATAGAATGCCTAAATGATAGAATAGCATATGTTGACTCCTATTCTATCATTCAGGCATTCTATCATTCTATCATTGAGAAAATGTCATACTTCAAAGACATACAATCGGGCATCCGAACGACGCTCAAGGGGTTAAGCCTTACGTTGCGCCATCTCCGACATGCTACTCATCGTAGAACGCCTGAAGGCATTGCGAGTGATAACTACTTCGACCTCCAGAATGGCTTAGTCACACTCCAGTATCCACACGAACAATTACCAATTCCCGACAATGGCCGCTATCGACTCCGTAACGAGATTGAGGATTGTATCGTTTGTGACAAATGTGCCAAAGTTTGCCCGGTTGATTGTATCACGATTGATGCGATAAAAGCGACTGAAGAAGTGGGGCGTGCGTCGGATGGATCACCCATTCGATTGTACGCGGCCAAATTTGACATCGACATGGCCAAGTGCTGCTATTGCGGCCTGTGTACGGTAGTTTGCCCTACCGAGTGTCTGACGATGGACAAAAAATTCGATTATAGTGAGTTTGAACTAGGCAAGCTGACCTACAACTTTTCGAACCTAAGCGAGGAGGAGGCTAATGAAAAGCGGTCGTTGTATGAGCAATTCCTTTTTGAGAAAGAAGCGGCTAAAGCGGCTCAGCTAGCGGCAAAAGCAGCCGCATCGCAGGCATCTAATGCAGATGTTCAATCGACTACCCCCAAAGCTAGTCCAGCCAGACCCGTATTCCGGCCAACGGCAAAGCCTGCTGCCAACGTTGAGCCAGCAAAACCCGCTAACGCCGAAGGTTCATCTATCGAACATCCATTAACGGATGCCACACCGGAAGAAATGCAGCAGATTGCACAAGGCGCAATAGAAACCACAAAGCGTCCTGTTTTTAAACCGACTCAGAAACCTCTAGTAAAGGTGACTGACGTACCTGCTGAGGCACAACAAGCTGAAGTCCCAGTATCGACAGAAAAACCAGTAGCTCCCAAGCCCATTTTCCGTCCATCCATGAAACCAACTGCGGCTGTACCTCCTCAGCCAGCAACGCCCGATGCTACTACGAGTGATGTACCCCAGCAGCAGAACAAACCCTACCCAAACCAACTGCCAAGCCCGCAGGTTTCCGACCAACGATGAAACCGGCAGTGAAGGAGTCAGATGAACCTGTAGCTTCAGAACCGCCTAAAGCTAAACCTGCTTTCCGGCCAACGATGAAACCAGCGGTGCCAAAGACAGATGAATTGAAAGAGGATTTACCGGCCCTCCCCGAAGCATCGTCTCCTAAACCTGCGTTTCGGCCAACAATGAAGCCGGCAAAGCCAGCAGAGCAGCCAATTGAGCCACAGGAAGTAATAAAGTCGGCAGCGCCAGCTGCTAAACCCGCAGGTTTTCGGCCAACCATGAAACCGGTAAAGCCGGTCGAGGATGAGCCTACTAAGCCTTTAGAAGCAGCTACACCAGATGTGCCAGTTGCCAAGCCTGCGGGCTTTCGGCCAACGATGAAACCAGCTGTGGTAGTCCCTAAGGTAGACGAGGAGAAACCTGAATCGGGAACTCAACTGGCTTCAATGGGAGAATCTAATGAAAAAACTGAGGCTCCGGTTGTTGAGTCACCAAAGCCGAAACCGGCCTTCCGCCCAACCATGAAACCCAAAGCGAAACCTGACGATGGGGCGTCCGCGTAATTAAAACAGACAAAATTGTGATTCAACTAGCCTTTTATGCATTTGCTGGTCTAAGCCTGATGGGGGCATTGGCTGTTTTGTTTACCCGCAATGTGCTCTATGCTGCTTTCTTTCTGCTATTGACGTTGCTTGGCGTAGCAGGCCTATTTGTTCTGGCTAGCGCTGATTTTCTGGCAATTGCCCAGATTATGATTTACGTTGGGGGTGTTTTGGTCCTGGTGATTTTTGGGGTTATGCTCACGCACAAACCTGAGCCGCCTGGCGATTCGAACAGCCAACAGCCTAATCGTATTGTTTCACAGAATCGTTCTGGAAACGGGTCGGGGTGGATACTGGCGGTGTTCGTGACGGGTAGTTTGTTTGCCGCGCTATTTACATTGCTGGCTCGGGCAAATTTTGTCTTATTAACTCAACCCGTTGGCTGGCAAAGTACGGTAAACACAATTGGTAAGCAACTTATGACCGAGTATGTCGTTCCATTTGAACTGGCGGGTATTCTCCTGCTGGCAGCGCTCGTTGGAGCAACGTATCTAGCCTCACCGCTGGCAAAATCATCTCGAAATGCAACCCGTTGATAGTCATTTGTTTTTAATCGTTGGGGCAGCTTTGTTCAGTATAGGGCTGGCTGTGGTACTGCTGAAACGCCATGTTATTGTGGTGCTCATGGGCATTGAGTTAATGCTCAATGGGGTAAATGTTAATCTGGTCGCCTTTAGTCAATATGACCCTGATCGACTACAGGGGCAGATGCTAGCCTTGTTTGTCATGGTCGTGGCAGCAGCCGAATCGGCAGTGGCTTTGGCGATTGTGCTACAAGTGTATCGTCACTTCCGCACGGCGCAGTTGGATGAATTGAACGAGCTAAAGCAATGAATCCACTTTTTGAGCCCATCATTGAAGGTATCCTGGCCGATGGTTTTGGCGTTGCCGACAATTTTCTAAGCCCCAATGAAGTCAAGGCTCTTGCTAGTCAACTGCACAAGCGTCATGAAGCCGGACAGTTTCGGGCGGCTGGTATTGGTAATCAGCAAGTGATGGTCGAACAGGCCATTCGGGGAGACGAGATTCTATGGATCGATGAAGCTACGGCCACTCCTGACGAAGCCGCTTTTTTACAGCGGGTTGGTGAGTTTGTTGAGTACGTTAATCAAACCTGTTATTTAGGCCTGCGTGAGTTTGAGTTTCACTACGCTCGCTATCCGGCTGGTACGTTCTATAAACGGCATCTGGATCAGTTTCGGAGCGATTCACGTCGGAAGCTTTCCGTCATCTGCTACCTCAATACTGACTGGCAGGAAACGGATGGTGGACAATTAGCCCTGTATCTGCCTGCTCCTGGCGGTAAATCCGAACAACAACTCATAATTTCCCCAACGGGTGGCCGACTGGTCTGTTTTGAGAGTGGTCGACTTGAGCATGAAGTATTGCCTGCCACCCGCGAACGACTCAGTATAACGGGCTGGTTGAAAACGATCTAAAAAGCTGTTTGCTTCCCCACGGTATAATCGGGATATTTGCGGCCAATTCCGACCCAATACGAATGCCCGTTGCTACTCCTCAACTACTTCATTTACTGACAATCGTCCTGCCTGCATTGCCTTTTGCCGGGTTTCTGCTGCTGGCAGTGGCAAGTCGTCGGGTAGCGGGTATACTGGCTATTGCCCTGACTGGCATGGGGCTAGTTTTATCCATTATGCTGGCAATGAGCCTGTCTGGTCAACCGGTAACTAGTCTGGCCGATTGGGCTGTCTTGTCGGGCAAATCCTTCCAGATGAGTCTTCGAGTCGATTCGTTGGCTGCCCTGATGCTTATTCTGGTGCATTTTGTGGCTTTATTAGTGGAGATTTATTCGATTTCTTACCTGCATGACGAGCCGAAATTGCGTCGTTATTTTGCCTATCTCCAATTGTTTATTGGCGCTATGCTGGGCATTGTGCTGGCTGGAAATCTGCTGGTCATGTATGCCTTCTGGGAATTAGTAGGACTAGCCTCCTACCTGCTGATCGGATTTTATGCTGAACGTCAGGCTGCATCGAAAGCAGCTCAAAAAGCATTTCTCATGAACCGGGTTGGGGATATTGGTTTTCTGCTGGGTATTTTCCTTACCTACTATCATTTTGATACGCTCGATTTTACGATTCTGGCGACAAAAGGAGCTGGAGCCATTGCCCCAACTGCACTGGGTATTTGCCTATTTATGGGATGCGTTGGTAAATCAGCCCAGTTTCCATTGCTGACCTGGCTTCCTGATGCCATGGAAGGCCCTACGCCCGTGTCGGCCCTGCTTCATGCGGCTACGATGGTGGCTGCCGGGATTTTTCTACTTGCTCGCATACACCCACTATTGTCTCCCGATGCGTTAGTTTTCGTTACGTTAATTGGTACGATTACGACCGTTTGGGGCGGATACTCGGCTCTTTTTCAGACTGACATAAAGAAAGTTCTGGCTTTTTCCACCGTCTCGCAGTTGGGCCTGATGGTAGCGGCTATGGGAACTGGAAACGTAAGCGGGGCTATGTTTCACTTACTGACCCATGCTTTTTTTAAGGCGGGCTTGTTCCTGAGTGTAGGTGCCGTCATTCATGCTGTTCACACCCAGGATATGCGTCAAATGGGTGGTCTACGACGAGTTCTGTCGACTACCTTTATCGCCTATACCCTTTGTGCTGCTGCACTGGCTGGCCTGCCATTGCTTTCCGGGTTTCTATCAAAAGAAATTATTCTGGGTGGGTCATTTAGCTGGGCTAAAAATCAGACTAGCCCGCTCGCTTATTTTGTTCCGGTGTCACTATTACTATCATCGGGCTAACGGCTCTTTACATGGCTCGACAATGGCGGCTCATTTTTTTTGGCGAATACCGCAATAAGACTATTCCCTTAACGCAGGCACACGAACCAAACTGGCTAATGCGTGGACCGGTGGCCTTACTCGCGCTATTGTCGATTGGAATCTGGTTTTCGATTAATCCGCTTTCGGCGCACGGAAGCTGGTTTTTTCAGATTCTGCCTGCCTTAGAAGAGGTTTCTTTTTGGTGGCTGGCTCCGGTTTCGATTGGATTGGTCTTGCTGGGTGGCTGGATTGGCTTCCGTATGACCGAACCTCGTACTGATTCAATTTTTGTCCAGCTTTCGCTCTCCTATGGTTTTCTGGATGTAGTTTACTACTACTTCGTGATTAGTCCAACGCGTAAACTGGCGATTGTTCTCAGTCGAACAGACAAACGCATACTCGATGGACTTGTGAATGGAGTAGGTGTCTCTACGGTCGTGCTGGCCCATTTAGCCCGCGTGCTGGATCGCTCAGTGGTTGATGGCGTTGTGAATGGTGCAGCCTGGTTAGCCAGTCAACTTGGACGAATGACCCGCTCTGTGCAGAATGGTCAGGTGCAGTCATACATTACGGCGGCTGTGGTTGGGTTACTATTGGTACTTTGGTGGATTCTGTAATGTATTTATGATTCTTTCGCTACTCATTTTTCTTCCGTTACTTGGCTCGCTCGTACTGGCTTTGCTCCCCGAAAGTCAAGCCGTTCGGTTTCGCTGGATTGCTCTAGTGGTCACACTGGCTGAGGTTGTTTTGGCGGGTGCCGCTTATGTAACATTCGATGCATCGGCGAGGGGTTACCAACTTCTCGAACAGGCCGACTGGATTACACTGCCATTGGGTAGTCTGGGCATTGCCTCTATTGATTACTTGGTTGGCGTCGATGGCATTAGTTTACCCCTGGTAGTGCTATCGGCAGTAGTTATGCTGGTGGGCGTGATTTCGTCCTGGACATTGACGCATCGACTAAAGGCCTATTACTCACTGTATCTATTGCTGACGGGCACCATTATGGGGTGCTTCGTCGCGCTCGATTTCTTTCTGTTCTTCCTGTTTTTTGAATTCATGCTCCTGCCAATGTACTTCCTGATCGGCCTATGGGGCGGCCCTCGTCGGGAGTATGCGTCTATTAAGTTTTTTCTCTACACCTTACTAGGTTCCCTACTGATTTTGCTGGTGATGATTGGTTTGTACCTGTCTGTAATGGACCCCGTAAGTACAGCGGTTGCGGCAGGGTTAGTAGCCGACCCATCGGCAGTGACCGACGATATTGTTCGAACTTTACAGACCTATCTGCAAAATGGGCAGCTAAGTTCAGCGCAAATCGTTCATACTTTTGATATGCGCTACCTTGCCGATGGCAGTAACTATCTGCCCGACGCCTTTCTGAATCCAGCCGCCGAACCAATTATACTAGGATTACCCGCCCGGATGCTGGCGTTTTGGGCCGTATTTATTGGCTTTGCTATTAAGCTGCCCATTGTGCCGGTGCATACGTGGTTGCCCGATGCGCACGTCGAAGCGCCTACGCCAGTGTCGGTTGTGCTGGCGGGGGTATTGCTTAAAATTGGTGGCTATGGGTTTCTCCGGATTGTCTGGGATTTCTTTCCGGATGGAGCTGCCGAATATGCGCAGGTGCTGGGTGGCCTGGGCGTCTTGTCAATTGTCTATGGAGGCTTAAATGCACTGGCACAGACGGACCTGAAAAAGATGATTGCTTACTCGTCCGTCTCGCACATGGGCTTTGTCTTGTTAGGCGTAGCCTCGCTAACGGCTGAGGGTATTAATGGAGCCATTTACCAGATGGTGAGCCACGGCGTTTTGTCTGCCATGTTGTTCCTGATTGTTGGGGTTCTTTATGACCGTACCCACGACCGCCGGATTGACTCGTATCGGGGTCTGATGCAACCCATGCCCCGCTATACGACCCTTACGATCATCGCATTTTTTGCCTCGCTGGGCTTGCCTGGTTTTTCGGGTTTTGTTGGCGAATTATTTACCCTGATGGGTGGCTTTCAGTCGAGCTGGCTACCCGGCTGGATGACGGCCATTGCTACGACCGGTATTCTATTGGCTGCAGCCTATTTCCTCTGGACACTCCAGCGTATGTTTTTCGGATCTACCTGGGTTCGGCCGTTCGAGTCTCCGTCTGGTCCAACGGCGGTTCTCACCGATTTGACCGCCCGCGAAAAGCTTATGCTGATTCCGTTAGGATTAATGGCGTTGTTGTTGGGCTTATTCCCCAACCTGATTTTTAACCTGACCAGCACTACAGTAGGGCAGTGGTTAGTGAAGTTTTCGGTGGAGTAGGCTTACTTATCTGCTCTAAAATCAGCCATTAAGTCAAGAAAGGCTAATCCAACCTCACGTAAGTAGGGGTTAGCCCTTTTGGCAATCAGTGCACAATGGTATAGTAATTCCTCCTTCGGATCTCGAAAAGCGTCGTCGATTCGTACGTAATCAGTAGCGGCAAAGTGATCATACCAGCGGTTGAATTTACGCCAGCGGGCTTCATGTTTTCGATCCGCCGTGTCGCAGATAAAAATAGTGATCGTTAAACTGCTTTTTTGGTAAAAATCGTTGATGATAGCCGCAACGGTTGGCGCTATCAGCGAGTCAAGTGGAGGACGGCGGCCTGTTGGATTATCGGCTACTTTGATAACCAACTCAACGATTTCATTGGCCAAAACAAACTCCTCACCAAACAGGTAAGGAGTTGGCTTAAACTGAATTTCGTAGGTAATTAACAAGTCAGTGATGAATGTATACGAGTTACGAGCGCCACCAACAAAGATAAAATCGTACTTAGATGGCTGCTGTTCCACGTTCGTCACGTCTGCGTTTCAACTCAGCCACAGCGGCCTGAATCAGTGGGTCTTTGTGAAAATTCTCGACAATATCTTTTTCTGCCTGCCGCTTATCGGCCACCAAACGTTTCATAATGGCTACAGCCCGCTCGTGCGCTGACACCTCAGGAGTATTTTGTATAGCGGTTGGTTGCTGATTCGTTTCCATAAGTAGTTGATTCGTTATCAGGTAAATATATACCAAACAATATAAAAATGGCAGACAGTTCCTCGTCGTTTATTGCCCATATTGTCTGCGACGCACCACTTGCCAGACTAATCCCACAATCCCCAATAACGCCAGCGGCCCCAGGAGATTAAGCAACTGCCAGCCAGTACGACCAGCATCAACGCGGATTTTGTCTAACGGGCGCAACGTAACCGTACGGTTCCGGGCTGCGATAACGCCGTTTGGATCAACTAAATAATCAATGGCGTTTAAGGCGAAATCTTTATTGGCATAAGTCGTGCGCGTGTATCGGTCGAAACCGAGTGGATAAGGAACCTGGCGTTTATAATCGACATCATTGATAATCAGGTCGCCATCCGAGCAGATCAGTATTCGTGAGGTAATCCCCTCTGCTTTGAGCCCACTGGCGCGTGGATCACCGGGCAGGATGCGATTGGCAAACAGCGATTGGAATTTGCCTTCAAGCAAACAACCGACGATACGTGATCCCTCATTGTAAGTCTGAGGATCAGGCTGTTGGTGGGCTTCATTATAGGATATCAGCGCCGGGGTTTTCAGCAGTTTGGTATAAGGGGAGGTTAACAACAAGGGCGTTTTCTGAATACCCATTGACCGAACGGTGTCGAGGGTGCTTACAAACCGACCCAGTACCACATCAAGATTCCGAACGATGGGGTTGCCCGATGTTCCGAAGTTATTAAGGCGCGGATAAAACCGCCAGGGTACCAATTGAATGTTTGGCTTATCGCCGAGATTACCCACATTGAGCGGAATGGATGCGCAGTACAAATCCTTCACCACATCGCGGTTAATGCGAACCCCCCAGCGAAAAAATAGATCGTCAAGATTCAAGCTCAGGGGCTGGGCGTAGGTGCCTGCGTTGCTAACACTATCGACCCGCTGGCCATCGACAAAAAACAACGCCCGACCACCATTGACGACAAACTGATCCAGCTTAAAAATCTCATCTTCTGAAAAGGCTTTGTCTGGTTTCGGGACTAGTACCAGATCGAGCCCGACAATGGGGCCGGGTTTGGCCATGTCAATAAAAAACAGGTCGTAATTCTGCTGTACAGAGGCCAGCAGATCTGAAAAGCGCGATGGAGGAACCTTGGTATGATCATACAGTAAACCCACCCGCCGTTTGGTATCTTTGGTTTGCGTTAACTGTCGAATAGCCGAAGCTAACTGGAACTCAACACCTTCATAGGACTGGTTTAACTGTTCTTCGGGCGAAGCGGCTTTGTTGCCTTTCAGCAGTTGAACTGGTATTTCCTTGCCTTTATACGAAACAAGGGCACCCGGAAAGATTAATTTTTCAGTTCGTTTTCCGCCTTCATTCGCAAACAGATTGGTAGGTAGCAGGCCCCGCTGTTGTAGTTTGTCAATCAGTTTATTTTTCTCATCAAGGCTAATCGCATCATCTGGATTAATAAATCGATACGTAATTTTTTGCCCAGCTTCCGCCTGGAAGCCGTCTAACGTCTCGCGAACGGCATTTTCGAGTCGCTTGAAACCAGGGGGTAAATCACCTGTCAAATAGACGTCGATATGAATGTTGTCGGGCAGATTGGCCAGTAGCATCTGGGTCGCTTCGGAAAGCGTGTAGCGTTTTTCCTGGGTTAAATCGAGCCGAAAAAAGACAAAGGCCGACAGCACATTGACGGCAATTAATACAGCAGCAGCAAGAAGTGTGCGCGAAAGTGCAGATTTCATACGGACTATAACGAAAGAACTCGCTGACCTGTGTATGTACAGGCCAGTTTTCATTAATTCAATCGTTGTTCAGGGATACTTGTCAGGTTGATGGCCTTTGCATCATCCTGTGCCATTTGGGGAGTATCGATTTTTTCAGGCTTAATGCCAAGCTCTTTCATCAGCCGGTATTGGCGAGCCTCGATATACGTCAGCCGGGCCATAATTTGATTCATTTTAGCATCCTGCTGGTCTTGCCGGGCTAATAGATAGGCCGTTTTTACTTCCAGTTCGTCAAGGCGTTGTTTGTCCCGGTCAGTCATAGGAATCGGTCTGAAAAAAGCGTTGTTGGAGCAAGTTACTATTTTTTAATGGCTTAAGAGTAATTATAGCTAGTATACTTTTTTTGGCAAAACATTTCTTTGTTACTATTTTTTGCAAACTTCACTAAGTCAATTACTTATAAATTTTAGAAGCCACCTCGGTCGTAGAAACTCCGACGGCGGCTCAGCTTAAGCTCCTGAAGAATAGACGACCGCGCGCGCAGGTCGAACGAGTAGTTGCCGGAGCGGAAGTTGTTGCCCGAATAGGGTGTCCAGTTGAAAGCCATTTCCCAGCAATGCAGGTCGCGGTTAATTCCAATGGTTGTTAGGGTTGGGCTATTGTATTGAAAATCATAGCCCGTATTAATTGTTACTTTCCATTTTGGCGTCAGGCTCAGGTCGCCTGTCAGCGTCAATGCCTGCACTACCTGCGAGAGTTGGGGTGTAAGCTTGGTCAGGCTGAAGGTATAACTTACGTTCATCGACCAGGGAACATTGAAGTCAACATACAATTCCGGGTTGCTGTTAATGGCTTTCATGGTTGCATCAGAAGCATTTGGACTTGTTTTCTTCTTATCAGCCTGTTTAGGGGCAAAACGCGCACTAACATATGCTTGTAGGTTCGTCATTCGAAGGAGTCCCTGTCCGGCCTGAAAGGCATACAGATTAGGAACCCGGATATACTGTTGATTGGCGTATTCCTCGCCAGCTCGTAGTGCCTGAATAGAGGGCGAATACGATAAGGGGGTTATGGCCGTCGCCGTTGTTGGGTAATAGTACTGCGCCGTACCACCATAAGCCCGGTACGCATAAGGGTCGAATGTAGACGAAAAATTAAAGCTTATATTCTTGAAAATCTGCGTGTTGGCACTAATGGCAATTGGAGAGAGTTTAAAATCGGGTGCCAGGAAGTTATAACTGCCATTGATACTCAGGTTATCAAAAATCGGAATTTTCTTAAAATCCTGCCCGGACGAATCGCTTCGGGTTCGAACTTTCATTTCCAATTGATTCACAATCCCGAACGAAATAAAGGCAGCCTGTGTGCTCGCTGAACTGCTGCTACCGCCATCTATACCTCTGAAAACAGAAATTGTCCGACGATAGAGAGGCAAATTAGCCAGTGAGCCCTTGGCATCTAAGACAAAGAATTGCCCGAACGACGGATTTGTGAAATCGGGTACGTAGCTAAATGAAATGGAGGGAGCAACCGTATGGCGTATGGCTTCAATACGCTTCCCCCGGATAAAATAGGTGCCGTAGAAACGTGTGTTCATACTGGCGTTAATCGAGAAGTTATACGACGGGAAGAAACCACGTACCGTATCGATCTTTACCGAGTCATGGCTGGCATTATAAATAACATCAGGACTTAGCTTTTTGCTATAAATATTGCCTTGCAGCGAGAATCCGGGCGTCAGATTTATGTAACGTAGTAACTTAACATTCGGTAGTGAAATGGGAATACTATAACGTGCCTGCACTACACGGTTTTGCCAGATTCGGTTGGAGTTCGCCAAGCTGAAGGCAATCAAATTAGGATCAGTTTCAACAATACCCAGGCGGAGATTATTCGCCCGTCTGACACTGTCCTGATAACGCTGAATCGAATTGATGGTTGTTAAGTTGGTTATAACCGGGAAACCTAAGCCTGTTGTATCAAGTTGCTGCTTAATTGTGTTGCTTACGGCAATAGATCCGCTGAGATCTAAACCCACCCGAAAACTTTCGTACCATCGGCCAGAGCCACCTTTGAGGGCAAAGGGAGAAATCTGATTAATCCCCAGGTTAAAATCCGAGGATACATCGGTCTTGCCGTTTGCCCGAACGCCCGTTACCTGATTTACTTGCCCAAATTGCTGGTTCACCCGGACGTTAGCACCTGCCCGTACATACTGCCCAAAGGTACGGCTATACTGCACGGATGAGCCTGCTACGTTAGAGATATAGGATTGCGTACTATAAGAGTTAAACTGGTTGTAGCTGTTGCTACTGACGTTGACGTTAGCCGAAAAACTCCCTCGTCCGCGGGGCACCGGCGAGTGTGACCAGGTAAACGAGAAATCATTACGTGGCGTTTGAGTCGTATCGACCCGGTCGCCGGAGCGGTTGCGGTTGAATTGCAAGTTAACCCCGCCACTGTAGCGATACCGTTTGTTATAAGCAGAGGATACGCCTAATCCCCAGCTTCCGCGTGAATAAATCTGCCCTTTAAACTGGAGTCCCAGATTTTCACTAACTGCCCAATAATAGCCTCCATCGCGCAGGTAAAATCCCCGGCCATTGGGTTCTTCGCCATATTGCGGCACAATGATTCCCGAAACACCAATTTCTTTTCGCTTCGGAAACGGAAAAAAGCCAAAAGGTAAGCCAATCGGTAAGGGAATCTGATTGATGACTAGGTTGAACGGTCCGGCTACGACCTGTTTATTATGAATAACTTTCAGCTTGCTGGCATTGATATGAAAGTGAGGAGTTGCCAGATTACAGGTCGTATAAATCGCTTTGCCGATATAGAGGTTATCCTCGGCATCTTTCTTGACGGTTGTACCCCGTATGTTTCCCTCTCCCTGTTGCGTAACGACCCCCTGAATCCGCCCTTTTCTAGACTGAAAATTATAGCGAATTTCTTTGGCATCGTATTTCCCTTCGCCATCCTGAAAAACAGGTCGGCCAATCAGTTTTTTTGCTGTTGAATCATAACGGCCTTTCGCATAGACCTCATTCGTTAGGTAATTCAGCCGGATATAGTCAGCTTTGAGCGAAATATCACCATAGACTACGCTGGCCTCACCGAATAATTCAACGGTCTGCCCATCAGCCGCATAAATAGTCGAATCTTTGGCCTGATAGTTGACGGTTGTTTTAAAGGCATCAGGTGCCTGAGTTGAATCAATGCGGGCCGAGTCTCGGGCCGAAACCTGTAACGAATCACGCGGAATAGCTGGTTTGGTTCCCGTAACACTACCAGGCCGGGTTGATTTAGTCTGATTTCGCTTCGCTTGGCTTAGCTTGGTTTGAGCGGGCTTAAGCTGAC
This sequence comes from Spirosoma telluris, assembly GCA_003259005.1. Lineage (GTDB taxonomy): Bacteria > Bacteroidota > Bacteroidia > Cytophagales > Spirosomataceae > Spirosoma > Spirosoma telluris. The sequence goes on along the minus strand of QLII01000001.1, from coordinate 4,877,386 downwards.
TTTCCGGCCGGACTATATTGGGAGATACGATACCCGGACGGACCTGTCCTGACGGAATCGGTTTAGGGGCGAGCTGAGCAATAACAGGTTTCTTGACTGGAATGGTCTTTTGTACAGAATCCTTTGCCACAATACGAACCGGATTTGGTCGTATAATAGGCACGCGTTCTGGACGAACCATTGCCGGTGCTATAAGCAGGGGCAAGGATACATTAACTAACTGAATGCCTCGGGGAGTCAGTGCCGAAACTTGAATCGCCCTTAGTGAGTCAAATCGAGCTGAATCACCCAGGGAGGCTGCCTGACGAAGCCGGGTCGTGTCAATAACGGTGGGGAGAGCAGCATTGGACGGTGTGGTATTCTTGTTAGAAGGGCTAGGGCCAAGACGATTTGGGACAGAGTATTTTTGATTAAGCTCCCGTTCCAGGTCGCTTTCCTGAGCATTGCCTGAGGTACTTGTCTGCGAGCGCGGAACGGTCGTTGTCGACGGTCTGGTTCTCTTTCTGGTTGACGGTTTGCCCTGCCCTAGTGCACTAAATGCCAACAATAATAGCACAAGACTGAAGGCAGCCTGTGTCCATATCGGTCGAGTGTGCGAGAACCACAAAATAAAGTATGCTTTTTTAAGGGTTATTAAAAAAATTATATTTGCCAAAAGACCGTTAAGTCTATGACTTACAAAGGTATCCACGAACAGTTATCCTACTATCGCTTTGAAACGATTTCGGCTGTTAAAAATTATTAAACCCATGAAACTGCCGGCTCCCGGAATAATGACAACTTTGGTTTTGACAGTAGTTCCCTTACTGGCCCTTACCACACCAAATTTTCTGGTATCTGATCTAACGCAGGACACTGTTCGTCGGGCTGCATCACAAGATACCGAACCAACATCACAGTCTCAGGATGCCCCCAATCAACTCCGTACGGTCGTCCTTGACGCAGGTCATGGTGGTAAAGATCCGGGCACCCACGGTCGTTATGTCAAAGAGAAAACAATCAATCTGGATCTGATTCTGCAATTAGGGCGGAAAATTAAGGAGAACCATCCAAATGTTCGGGTTATTTATACACGTTCATCCGATCATTTTGTCGATTTATTCGAACGGGTGCTATTGCCAACCGAAATCGGGCCGATTTATTCATTTCTATTCACTGCAATGCCAGCCCATCGAGTAGTCGGGTTTATGGTACCGAAACCTACACACTGGGTCTGCATAGAACCCAAAGTAATCTTGATGTAGCCCGACGGGAAAACGCGGTTATTTTACAGGAAAAAAATTACCAGCAAACCTACAAAGGGTTTGATCCAAACTCACCTTTAGCGACAATCATGCTGGCTAATTATCAGCATGCATTCATTGCGAGCAGCATTAATTTTGCCGAAAAGCTGGAGCGGAGTTTTCGTTCTAACGCTAACCGAAAAAGTAACGGGGTGAAGCAGGCCGGTTTTATTGTACTCTGGAAAACAACAATGCCCAGTGTACTAATCGAAAGCGGTTACCTGACTAACCGCGAGGAAGAAGACTACCTGCGCTCGGACGAAGGGCAGGATGAAATGACCGATGCAATCTATAAAGCGTTTTTACGGTATAAAGAAGAAATTGAAGCTGGTGGCTAAGTGGAGTTAGTCAATTAGGTATAGTGAGTGGAGTAGGTGTAGTAAGTCCCACTACTTGCACTTACTACACCTACTCCACTCACTATACCTAATTGACCACTCCACGAAATTCCCTGACTTCTGGGACAAATGAGCCTAAAAGTTGGTTATACTTCCAACCAATCTGGTTGGTACAGCCCATTGGGCAGTTCACCTTCACACAACGCATGAAAGTTTCGCAGGAAGTAAAAGTAGGTTTGTTAGCTGTCGTCTCCCTGGCGATGTTCTACTTTGGGTTTCGATTTCTAAAAGGGTCTGATTTCTTCAATTCAACGAATAAGTATCAAGTTGTTTATGACAACATTGATGGGTTAGTTCCCTCTAATCCAGTTAGAATCAATGGCTTATCGGTAGGTAGAGTCAAGTCAATCGAAATTCTACAGAATCAAGGAAATAAACTCCTTGTTACTATTGAGCTAAAAAAAGACATTCGGGTAACGCAGGGGACACGGGCTATTTTGGTTGATGATGGCTTACTGGGTGGTAAATTGATTCAACTAACCATAGACCCCCAAAAGCCTGAACTCGCCGATGGGGGCATGTTGGTGGCGGCTAAGGAAACAGGTCTTTCGGCGTTGATCAAAGAAAAAACGCTTCCCGTTCTGAACAATGTGGATTCGCTGACCTACCAGCTCAATCGCGTTGTCAGTCAGTTTGATCAAACAGGTGTTATGCTGAATAAGACACTGAAAAGTGCGGATGCCGGAGTGAAAACGTTGGATCTGACCATTGCCGAAAATCGGGCTGGCTTAAAAGCAACACTTTCCAGCGTAAGCCATCTGGCCGCTTCGCTGGTCGAAACGGAAAAACAACTCAAGCCCATTCTGGCCAAAGCAGATACGTTTGCCGATTCGCTTCAGGGTTTACAGTTAAAACAAACCCTAGCGACAGTCAACAAAACGATTGAAGGCTTACAACGCATATTGACCGATATCAATAACGGGCGCGGGTCGTTAGGGAAACTGACTTCTGATGAAGCGCTCTACAGCAATGTGAATAAAACGGCTGCGAGTCTCGAGAAGCTACTGACCGATCTGCGCGAAAATCCGAAGCGTTATGTACAGTTCTCAGTATTTGGCCGGAAAGAAAAGCCCTATGTCGCGCCAGCGACCAGTACGACGATTACAACTGTTATTCCAGCTCCTGCTGATTCGGCTCGAAAATAGTTCAGACAGTTTGCCGGAGGCCTTATTTGTATAGACTTAATCAGTTGGTTTTACCCCATCAACATCGTATTTTTCTGAAAAGTAAACTCGTCAGAACATGGTAGCGGTCGAAAAACGGGTGATAAGCCCTGAGGAGTACTTAGCCGCCGAACGGCAAGCCCTCGATAAAAGCGAGTTTTTTGATGGTGAAATTATTCCTATGGCTGGCGCAACCCGCAACCACAATCGCATTCGTGACAACGTAAATGGCAAAATTATTCAACATCTTGAAGAATCTGTTTGCCAGTCATTTTCGTCAGATATGCGTGTTCATCTACCCGCTACGGGGTTATATGCTTACCCTGATATTGTCATTGTGTGCGGAGAACCTGATCTACTCCCCAACGACTTCGATAATTTGTTGAATCCGGCTGTACTGATCGAAGTAATGTCAGAGGGCACAGAAGACTACGACCGGGGACGGAAATTTCTGCGATACCGTAGTATACCGTCATTTCAGGAATATGTGCTCATTGACTCTCAGTGTGTTGCCGCTGAGGTCTGGCGTAAGAATGAACTTGGTCAATGGACACTAATAGAGCAGCCTTACGACCTAACTGGGCAATTTACTATACAAACCATCGGTCTGACGATTGCGTTGGCCAAAGTCTATGCCCGTACAGCAGGGCTAGTAGAGAGCCAACAATAGGCTTGATTGGTGGTTTATTGCCACAATGGCATACGAAACTAATTCATGCAGCCCCTTCTCGACGAACTCGCCCAACGAACCGCCCAAACTCAGCTTGGTGGCGGATCGAAAAAAATTGAAGACCAGCACCGGAAGGGAAAACTGACCGCTCGCGAACGCATTGCTTACCTTACCGATACAGATAAGCCCTTTGTCGAAATTGGTTTGTTCACAGGCGAAGGCATGTATGCAGAACACGGCGGCTGTCCATCAGGTGGCGTGGTTGTCGGTATCGGCTACGTGTCGGGGCGGCAATGTGTGATTGTGGCTAATGATGCCACTGTAAAGGCTGGGGCCTGGTTTCCGATTACAGCCAAAAAGAACCTCCGTGCGCAGGAAATAGCGATGGAGAATCGCCTGCCTATTATTTATCTCGTTGATAGCGCAGGCGTCTATTTGCCTTTACAGGATGAGGTTTTCGCCGATAAGGACCACTTCGGACGGACGTTTCGGAATAACGCCCATCTGTCGGCAATGGGAGTTTTGCAGGTTGCGGCCATTATGGGCAGTTGTGTAGCGGGCGGGGCTTATTTGCCCATCATGTCTGACGAAGCCCTGATTGTCGAAGGAACAGGTTCTATTTTTCTAGCCGGTCCTTATCTGGTCAAGGCTTCCATTGGCGAAGATGTCGACGCTGAAACCCTGGGTGGTGCCAATACGCATACCGACATTTCGGGTGTAGTGGATAACAAATACCCTGACGATAAAAGCTGCCTGGATGCTATCAAGCGTATTTTTGATAAGCTTGGCCATGCTGAAAAGGCTGGTTTCGACCATATAGAACCAGCTCCCCCAACTAAGAATCCTGCCGATATATTCCAGATTCTGCCTGCCGATCGTGTCAAACCCTACGATATGCAGGAAATTGTAGATAGACTTGTGGATAACTCAGCATTCGATGCGTATAAACCCGGTTACGGGCAATCACTCCTGTGTGGTTATGCACGAATCGACGGTTGGGCGGTGGGTATCGTAGCCAATCAACGAAAAGTAGTCAAGGCCAAAGGTCGAACGGGCCAGCCAAGCGAAATGCAGATGGGGGGGTCATTTATGGAGATGCCGCCGATAAAGCTGCCCGGTTTATCATGAACTGCAATCAGAAACGGATTCCATTGGTGTTTTTGCAGGACGTATCGGGCTTTATGGTGGGCAGTCGCGCAGAACAAGGTGGAATCATTAAAGATGGGGCCAAAATGGTGAGCGCTATGGCCAATTCGGTTGTTCCCAAGTTCACGGTCGTTATAGGAAATTCATATGGAGCGGGTAATTATGCCATGTGTGGCAAAGCTTATGATCCACGCCTGATGCTAGCCTGGCCAACGGCGCAAATGGCTGTAATGAGTGGGGCCTCTGCTGCTAAAACACTACTCCAAATTCAGGTGACAGCGCAGAAAGCAAAGGGCCAGCCCATGACGCCGGAGGAAGAACAGGCTCAATTAACCAAAATTACGGATCAATATAACGCACAACTATCGCCCTACTATGCAGCAGCCCGGCTCTGGGTCGATGCGATTATTGATCCGCTCGATACCCGGCAAGTCCTCTCCGAAGGTATTGCTGCTGCTAACCACGCGCCTATTATGAAACAATTTTCGGTGGGCGTGATTCAGACATGATTTTTTAACCACAGAGGCACGGAGAACACAGAGCATTTCTATTTTCTGTGTGTTCTCCGGGTCTCTGTGTTGAATTTATTTTCCTGCACGTACCGCGTTTACCTCGTCGATTGTAATAGCACTGGCTTTGTTGCCAAAACTGCTTCGTATGTAGGTCAGTACATCGGCAATTTGGGCATTGGTCAGGAAATCGTGGGCAGGCATGGCATTATCATACATATCCCCTTCAATTTCCTGTCCCTGTAAGCCTTTCAAAAGCACATTGATGAGTCGGGTTTTGTCGCCAATTACCCAATCAGTGCCACGTAAAGGTGGATTCAGGTTGGGTACGCCAGAGCCGTTTGCCTGGTGGCAGGTTAGGCAGTTTTGTTCGTAAATGAGCTGACCGGGCGCTTTCGCGGGTGCTGTAGTAGCTTTGGGAGTTGGTTTAACCGCTGGTTTTCTGGTTTGAGCCACGGAAACCGATAAAGACAAAAAAGCAAAAAGAGTTAGTAAGGTTTTCATTTTCTCCATTTCAGGGTATTCAGTAGATGCATAATGTCTTTACGAATGTATTGAATAACAGGTTGTAATGAATCATTTTCGGTGGCTGTGTTAAAATACAAGGCTCCTCGTAGAAAATGGGTCGTTGAATCAGTTGTAACAAACTGAACCTGGCTTGGGACTTCGCCCGACAGGTCAATGATACTTGCTTCCAGACCCGACTTCAAGCGTAGTTTCTTCTGTTCAATCGCATACGCTTTTATATTATGTCGGGCAGCCAATTTATAGGCATCTTCAAGCATAGCCCGTAACCGATTCACATCGTTATGAATCGGCTTATAGGTTAACTGGACACTAGCGTGATAAGTTGGATAATTAATAAAAATCCAGTGAGGTTCCGACCGGGCAAAGGTATCCGGTAAAATCCGGGCGATTTTATTGTATTCGAACTGGTAGGGATGCGTGGGTTCAAGGAGTTTGTAACTCGCTGTGGGCAAATCGAAACGCGGAAATCCCTTTGGTTTCGGGACGTAGTTGTCGGATGAGTCGCTGCCACAAGCAGTAAGCACCAGGCCAATGAAAAGAGCAAGTGAATAGGTACGCATGAATTGGAAGTAGTCCGGTTGTTGCATTGACAACCCAATCAGATGACATAATAACGCAAAAGCCCGGCGTTTTGGTGCTGGGCTTTTGCGTTGACGTTGTTGGGATTATAAATCAGGCATTTACATCTTCTAGCTCTTCCTGCCGTACAGGCTGACCCATCAATGTAGCGAACCGGTTGATATTGAAGGTAGGTTCAAACCAGACCTCACCCATAACTGGGTGTTTCACGGGCACATCGGGATTCTTAATCTCATTCAATAAGACGCCCGTTTCGCCAGTCGTATGACGTTTCACCTGGCGAACTGTATACATTTTGTCACGTTTGGGCGTTTGCACCCCAAACTCCGCGTAAAACGCCAGTACAGGTGCCGGAAAATTGTCGTTCGTGCAAATAACTTCCATCTGGAACCGGGATTTATCAGATTTTATTGATTAACATGATTTTTACGAAAAATGTCTTAACCTATTTGAATAATATTTGCCCTACCAGGGAAATCAAGAAAATTCAGTTAAATCAACTAAATCCCGGTTCTGATTACCCTTCAAACAAATTCCCAAGCTGCCCGAGTACAGAGCCGCCTTCTTTATGACTTTGGGCACTATAAGGAGCTAACCGCTGAACCAGTTTGGAAATGGGCATCGACTGAATCCAGACTTTACCGGAACCGCGTAGCGTAGCCAGAAACAGCCCTTCCCCCCAAACACCATACTTCGCAGACCACCCGCCCGCTGAATATCGAAGTTGATACTCGGTTCAAAACCAACTACGCAGCCGGTATCGACGCGGAGCGTTTCATTATTGAGAGTTCGTTCGACTACTACACCACCCGAGTGAATGAAGGCCATGCCATCGCCCTGTACTTTTTCCAGAATGAAGCCTTCACCACCAAAGAAACCGGCTCCTAACCGCTGGTTAAACTGAATGCTTAATTTGGTACCAAGGGCAGCACACAAAAAGGCGTCTTTCTGCACAATGAGTGTGTTACCATAAATATTCGCCAGGTTGACGGGCATAATCGTGCCTGGATAAGGCGCGGCAAAAGCTACTTTTTTCTTGCCGACACCCCGGTTTGTAAAGTGCGTCATAAATAGCGACTCGCCCATAACCATACGCGACCCAGCCTGTAGCAACTTGCCCAGAAATCCCTGATCGGGTTGCGAGCCATCACCCATTTTGGTTTCGAAGGTGATACCATCTTCCATAAACAGCATGGAACCGGCTTCGGCAATAACTGTTTCGTTGGGGTCCAGTTCGATTTCTACAATCTGGATGTCTTCACCAATGATTTTGTAGTCAATTTCGTGAGAATACATACGGAGCGTCGTTTATTTATAAGCGAAAACTACGTAAACCAGCGCAATCGGCGAATAGTTTTTCTGACAAGCGGTACAAAAAAAGCCCGACCGGGCATTTTAGCGGGTCGGGCTTTTAGCGTTGATTGATGTCGTCGGGCAAATCGTTATCCGTCTCATCGAAGAGTTGATCGTCGTCAGACTGATCGTCTTTTTCATCAGGATCTGGCTCCCCTTCAAATTCAGGTCGGTACGATGGCGAAGTTTCTTGTCATCCACCGTTTTATTCAAAAACTGGTTGATTCGGTCTATATCAAAACTCGTCGTTATTTCACCGAATGAGTTAATCTGAATATCGAAACCTTCAAGTTCTTTATGAACGCGAGGTTTATCGTTTTCATCGGGATTGGTTTTTTTCTTTGCCATGTCTCAAAGATGTATGATATATGAGGTATGATATATTTTATAGAGTGCGATTTCTCTTTTTTGTCAAGATTACACTCTTGATAATTTTAAGTAGGGCTTCAGCATCAGCGTATATCGACACAAACTGTTTTTCATCTAGGTAACTTGTGGCATTTAACAACTCTAGCCAATAACATGTTTCGTCGCATTCCTTTTGTGCAATACCCAATTTGTGGATAAAATCAGCCTCAGATTCACCATTATACCCTTCTCGAATATTTGCTCCCACGGACGTACCACTTCTGAGCAACTGCCTGCTTAACACCACTTCTCGTTTCGTGTTTCGAAGATATTGCTCTAGTCTAATAATACGTATAGCGAATGCAAAGCTTTTGTCTTTGGTAATATTGGTTTTTTGTGACATTAGTTATGATGTATGTTTAAGTGGGATATTTGAATACTTAAACATACATCATATATCTTATATCATACATTTATTTTCAAGGTTTCCAACGCCCTTTCCAGCCGCCCAATCGTTTCATCTTTGCCGATGATTTCCATCGTCAGCATTAGGTCTGGTCCTGCTCCTGAACCTGTGAGGGCCAGCCGCATAGCCTGCATAATTTTCCCCTGTTTGATACCTGCCTGTTGCATAGCGTCAGATAATGTATGCTTGATCGTTTCAGCCAGGAAATCACCATCAAACGATTGAAGTGCGTCGCGGAAAACCGTTACCGCCCGCACGGCATCGTCGTTCCACTTGGCTGTTGCAATGGCTTCGTCATACATTGTCGGCGCGTTGAAAATGGTTCCGGCTTCGGTAAAGATTTCGTGGGCGAAATTGACCCGGCCCTTCAGCAGGGCAACAAGCTTCTCCGCTTTCTCAATCGAACAGCTAAACCCGGCCGCTTCGGCCTGTTGCTGAACGGTAGGTGCCAGATCGGCATCCGAATGCTGTCGGATGTACTGATGGTTGAACCACTGCGCTTTTTGAATGTCGAAACGCGCACCGGCTTTGTGCACTTGTGCGATGTCGAAACTGGCAATCAGTTCGTCCATTGTAAAGAGTTCCTGTTCCGTGCCGGGGTTCCAGCCAAGTAACGCCAGGAAGTTAACGGTGGCTTCGGGTAGGTAACCATCTTCCCGGAAACCCCGCGCTACTTGCCCGGTCGTAGGGTCTGTCCATTGCAGCGGAAAAATGGGAAAGCCGCCGAGGTCAGCATCTCGTTTGCTGAGTTTACCATTGCCTTCGGGTTTGAGCAGTAAGGGCAGGTGAGCAAACTGAGGCATGGTATCTTCCCAGCCCAAATACCGGTACAACAATACATGGAGCGGAGCTGATGGCAACCACTCTTCACCCCGAATCACGTGTGTGATGCCCATCAGATGGTCATCCACAATATTGGCCAGGTGGTAGGTTGGCAACCCATCAGATTTTAACAATATCTTATCGTCAATAGCCGACGAATGGACATTCACCCAGCCCCGAATGAGATCGTTTAGCCGAACTTCTTCCTTGCGGGGCGTTTTCAGGCGAATGACATACGGCTCACCAGCATCTATACGAGCGCGAACATCGTCCGCACTCATCGTGAGTGAGTTACGCATTTTCATTCGGGTAATGGCATTGTATTGCGCGGCTGGAGCATTGGCTTCTTCAAGCCGTTTGCGCATGGCATCCAGTTCCTCGGCTGTGTCGAAGGCATAATAGGCTTTGCCTTCGTCAACCAGGCGCTGGGCTTCTTTCTGGTAAATTTCCCGACGCTCCGACTGACGATACGGGCCGTGCGGACCACCCACACCCTGGCCTTCGTCAATGTCAATACCCACCCAGCGCAGGGCTTCGAGGATGTACTCTTCGGCTCCCGGCACAAAGCGATTCTGGTCGGTATCTTCGATACGGAGGAGCATTTTTCCACCCATTTTCCGGGCGAACAGGTAATTATAAAGCGCAGTACGCACTCCGCCAATATGCAGCGGGCCGGTTGGGCTAGGCGCGAAACGAACGCGAATGGGAGTTGACATAAGAGAGTAATAATTGTGAATGAGTGAATGAGCGAATGAGTGAATAAAAAACATGCGTCAGCTATTCACTCATTCACTCATTGCACAGCTATCACAGAAATTTCAACGTTAACATCTTTAGGTAATCGGGCCACTTCAACGGTTTCGCGGGCGGGTGGTTCGCTGGTAAAGAACTGACCGTAGATCTCATTAATAGCCGCGAAGTTGTTCATGTCCTTCACGAAAATAGTGGATTTGACCACGTTGCTATAATCCAGACCGGCAGTTTTCAGAATAGCGCCAATGTTCTCCATTACTTTCAGCGTCTCGGCTTTAATATCGCCTTTCGTGGCTAAGTCGATCGCGACCTGACCTGAAACGAACAACATTCCTGTATTGGATGCTACATTTACTTTAACGGCCTGACTATAGGGCCCAATAGGTTCGGGCGCCTGATCGGTATAAACAATTTGCTTGCTCATAGTTTTTAGTAGTGATTTGCCGAAGATGGCAGGTGGCAATCAGAGATAGTTTCTGACTTACGCGCTGGTCTATCGACTGCCAAAGTTACCACTAAACCCGGATGGCCGAAAATCGCTCCATTATCTTCGCTAAAAAACGATTGCTGACCCCTGTAAACTTCCTTGCCTACTGCTTATGCCTTCCTGGAAAGATTTTTTAGTAAATGCCTCTACTGATGTTGAAACGCAGTTTGATCGACTTAAAAATCGGCTCTTTAGTCGGCTGGATGTTGAAAAGCCGTACCGTATTATTTACTATCGCGGTTTTGGCGGTCCCGCTCCGGGTGAGGTTTGGCTGAAAGGGCGCGTTTTGCGCCAGCGTGACCTAAGTACGCCTAGTGACCGGGATACATTCTGGCAAAATTTACTGGCTACCTATCAACGCTTCGAGAGTGACAAAGTACCCGGTGTTACAGTGCGCGTTGAAGCTTTTGGACAAGTCTATACAACGGTGACCGATAAGGAAGGGTATTTTGAAGTGACGGTTCACCCACCTACCGATTTAGCGCCAGGGCGAGTATGGTTTCCGGTTCGCTATTCACTAGATGGTATTAATCAACCGGCTGCCTCAGAAGTGGATGCTAATCAGCCCGTTTTCAAAGACGGCTATCTGATGATTTCGCCATCGTTCAGTCAATTTGGGGTTATTTCCGATATTGATGATACGGTACTTGTAACCGACGCAACGAATCTGCTTCAGACGGCCCGACTAACGTTTTTAGGTAATGCCTACACCCGCCTGCCCTTTGCCGGAATAGCAGCCTTTTACAGGGCGTTACAGAGTGGTCCCGTTACAACCCTATTCAATCCGATTTACTTTGTATCGAGTAGCCCGTGGAATCTGTACGATTTACTCGTTGACTTTTTTCGGATTCAGGGCATACCCAAAGGCCCTATTTTACTACGCGATTTCAGTTTATCTCCTGACTTTCTCTCGTCAGAAGGCCACCATACCCACAAACTGGCTATGATTCGCAAGGTCATGGACGTGAATCCGGAACTGCCATTTGTGCTCATTGGTGATAGTGGACAGCAAGATCCCGAAATTTATGCACAGGTCGTGCGCGACAATCCGGGCCGAATTCGGGCAATCTATATTCGTGATGTAACGGAAGACCGACGCGATGAGGCCGTTCGAGAGCTAATCCGAACCACAGAGGCCTATAATGTTCCGATGCTACTGGTAAGTGACACGGTGGCGGCCGCCGAACATGCGGCCACGCTGGGCCTGATTGATCCCGATACAATCCCCGAAATTCGGGCCGATCGGCGAGCGGATAATGAAAGTTAAGCGCATTTTTATTCCATTGATTAAATATGTTATATGGTTGATGATCAATGTGTAATAGTAATTTTTGGTGTCTGAGTAGTGAAAATTACCTAAAACTTTCCCCAACCTACGCAACCCTTCATTAAAGCCTCCCGTATTGCCAACTGAACCGGTTCAACTGTTCTTTTTTCAACCTAAAACACAGTTGATATAATGAAGCCTTACGTTTACGTTAATCGTTTAGTCATGCTGACTGCTTTGTCGGTGGTGGCACTACTAAGTTGCAAAGACGAAGAAAACCCAACAACAGTAGCTTCTGTGGAATTAAGTACGACCACACTTGGTAATGTACTAACCGGGGAAGGTGGCAAAACGTTGTACTTTTTTGCGCCTGATGTTGCTGGTGACGCGAACTGTTCCGGGACTTGTAAGGATAACTGGCCTATATTTTACCAGGAAACCCTTACGGTTGGTAAAAGCTTAAAAGCGAGTGACTTCTCAACCATTACCCGCGCCGATGGCGCCAAGCAGACAACCTTCAAAGGCTGGCCGCTTTATTACTTCAAAAACGACGCGAAAGCAGGGGATGTAGCGGGTGAGAATGTTGGTAATGTGTGGATGGTTGCCAAACCGAACTATACGGTTCTATTGGCATCACGACAACTGGTTGGTAATGATGGTAAAAACTATACATTTGATACAAAAGAAGGTACTGGGAATTCACTATTTTTGACGGATAGCCTTGGCCGCACGCTATATGCTTTTGCTTTCGATAAAAACAAGGTGAACAAGTATACCAAAGCGGATTTTAGCAATGATGGAACTTGGCCTATTTTTCAGACATCGTCTACGATCGGAGAGATTCCATCTGCACTGAAGCGGTCAGATTTTGCGACGATCACGGTTTTTGGGAAAACCCAACTTACCTATAAAGGATGGCCGCTCTATTATTTTGGTTCCGATAATGGTCAGCGAGGTAACACAAAAGGAGTAAGCGTACCAAGACCAGGTGTATGGCCAGTAGTCAATGCTACTTCGGTCGACGCCCCGAATTAATGATTTGTTTGTCGTTTTTGAGTTTGGTCGACTATGTGCCAGGCGGCCATTGAACGCTAAAACGTAATCGGCAACCCATAGACTGAATTGCTTTGTCCAACGCTCCTAACATACCGGCTTTAACCGACATTTTGGCGGGTTGCCTGCGCAACCACCGGAAAAGTCAGGAATTGCTATACCGGCAGTTTTATGGGTATGCCATGAGTGTTTGTCTGCGCTATGCACCTACTCGTGAGGGCGCACTGGAAGTGTTGAACGATGGCTTTCTGAAAGTCTTTACCCGATTGGATCAGTACGATTCATCGCAGCCATTTAAAGGCTGGCTCCGGCGCATTCTGATTAATGCGGCTATTGACCATTATCGGCAGGAGGTTCGCCACCAGCACGATGATGTTGAAAAGGCCGAACAGGTGGCTGTTTCGGGAACGGCTGATGCATTTAGTCAACTGTCGCACGAAGAATTACTGGGCTTCGTTCAACGCTTATCACCCGCCTATCGGCTGGTTTTTAACTTGTATGTTATGGAAGGATTTACGCACGAAGAAATTGCGGGGCAACTCGGTATTTCGGTTGGTGCGTCGAAATCGAACCTGGCTCGGGCGCGCGAAAATCTGCGCCAACTATTGAAACACATAAACTACGATGAGTATGCCAGAGCTAACCGATGACCAATTGGATGGGCTCTTCAGAAAGTCTGTTGAAGAGCTCGATACCCCGTTCGATCCGGCAGCATGGCAGGATATGAAAGCCCGTCTTGATGCCAACGACCGCACCACACCTGGCGGTGCATTGATTTGGAAAAACCTGCTCCGTTGGGGCCTGCCTGTTGCACTACTATTGCTTTTGACGGGTGGTGGTTGGTTTGTGTACCACAAAGCGAAGTCTGGTACTACGACTGTTTCATCACAAAAAACAGTGCGTCCCAGATCAGAATTAACACTAGCTAAAGGAGAAAGTGAAGCCGAAACACCCCAATTAGCCAACCCTGACCGCCCAGCCAGTTCGCCTGAACGAAAGACTAACGAAGGTGGCCAGTTGGCTAATCGGGCTGAATCGGTTAATGAGTCTGCCAGTCCCGAAACTAGCGTTGAAAAAACAGGTATAAAACTAGCGAAATCAACCGGGTCTAAGTCAGGTAAAGTGCCAGAAATTAACCGCTTACCAGCAACTGTAGATGTTGAACCATCGCCTAAAGAATCGTTGGCTAAGACTAAACTGAGTGATGCAACGAAATCTGTTTCAGCTCCGTATAGACTAGCGGATGGCAAAAAACGGATAAACCGGCCGCGGTTTTCTACAGAATCAGTAACGACTGCGAGCGCTGGACGTGCTGAAAGTCGCTTGAAGGGTGTGTCCGTAAGCCAAAGAAGGGAATCTGTGGTGAAATTTCGACGGCAGCGTACAACTGGTCGTGATTTGGCAGCTATGTCAGTGTCGGGCTATGCTTTATCGACTGCCCCATCATCTGGCAAGCCTCCGGTTACAACAAGACAGGAGACTCCTAATCCGGATTATGCATCGAATAATAGTAGTTTGCCTGAATCGAATGAAGCCTCGTCAGTACGACTACCAGCAGTAAATGAATTAGCGATTCGGCCAGCGCATTGGCCTAAATCCCTGGTCTTCACGGGCCGACCTGTTGAGGCTCATCCTGATACGACCGCACAACGAGTGGTTCCAAAACCACCTGTACAACGTGGCTTGAGCGTTCGATTAGCGGTAGCACCGGATTTGAGTACGGTTGGTTTAAAAAACTTCTCCCGGCCGGGTACGAATGTGGGCCTGTTTCTGGAGTATAGGCTGGCAAAACGATGGAGTATTCAGGTAGGGGTAATCCAGAGTACGAAAGTGTATCGGGCTTTGTCGGGTGAATATGGATACTTACCGCCGGATATAGAAAAGTACAAAGCGAATTTGGCTGAAGTCGCTGGACGATGTAACATGCTCGACATTCCGATTAACCTGCGGTATGATGTTGTAGTAAAACCTCGGAAAGACGGTTTACAACCGACTCGGTGGTTCATAAGTAGCGGAGTGACCAGTTACATTATGAAGCAGGAGGATTATACCTATACCTACTATCATTATTATGCAAATAATCGCACTGATTGGAGTAATCCTAGTCCAGATAGATACCGCCTGAGCAATCTAAACCTGTCAATAGGGTATGAACGCTCGTTTAGCCGAAGATTATCCTGGCAGGTAGAGCCATTTATGAAAGTACCATTAAAAGGTGTGGGGGTTTATAAAATAGATCTATTAAGCACCGGCGCGTTTTTCTCTCTCCGCTATAAATTATGATCGAAACATTTACGAATGGTAGCCTATGGGAGGCTATTAATTAATGTAACTACATGAAAACGAACAACCAAATGAAAAGCAATCCAACGACCGACCAAATGAATCGCGGAGAATTTATGCGGAATCTCGGCCTAAGTAGTGTAGCCCTAATGGCCTTCTATTGCATGGGAACCGGACTAACTGCCTGCTCGAAGAGTAGTGATGATGGCACGCCAGGAGGAACCGTAGTAACGCCTGCTGCCGGTGTAACTGGAAATGCAGATGCCTCGAAAGGCGCAATCAGTTTCACGATTGACTTGACCAACGCCAATTATAGTAAGCTGAAAACCGCAGGTCAGTATTCGATTATTGGAAGCCTGATTGTGGCTAAAAGCAAAAGCGGCTCCTTCATTGCCCTCTCCAAGACCTGTACGCACGAGGGAACCGAAGTTCAGTATCGGGCCACTCAGGATGACATCTATTGCTCTAATCATGGCTCCGAATATAGTTTGACGGGCGCTGTTGATGTGGGCCCAGCCACGAAACCGCTGACGCAATACAAAACATCCCTCAGTACGGATGGGAATACACTGATTGTGACTGCCTAACAACTAAATTCTGCTTGATGAAGTACATTCATTTTGCCATGCTCCTGTGGCTCGGAGTAGGAACGCTCCGAGCCCAGGATTCGACAGCAGTTCGTCGGGATACAGTCATTGCGCCAAAGACAATGGATACGTCGGCTAACGACTTGCTGGCTGGTCTTACAGATTCGACCGAGTCGCAACCGTTGCTACCCCACAGAATGATTTTTACGCAACGGGCGTTTTGGGGCCCAAAGGTTTGCTGCGTACCATGAAAATTGCGCCGTTGTCAGCCGAAGGGCGTGCCCACGAGTTGAAAATTCGGCGTACGATGCTCGTGGCGCACCAGATTGGTGGTTTTGTAACCCTGGCTGGATTCGTAGCGCAGGGTCTATTAGGTGCAAAACTGTATAATGCCAAAGGGCAGGATTATATTGATACGAAGATGTGGCACGAACGGTCGGCTACGTTTATCAACATTACCTACGGTACTACGCTGGCTTTATCGCTTACGGCCCCTCCACCTGTTGTGGGTTCTAAAAAAGGCTTTACGTCGATCAAACTGCATAAGTATCTGGCTATTGTTCACCTGACAGGTATGGTGGCAACGAATATTCTGGCCGGTATGATTGGTAACAATCCGGACCTGAAGCCCATTCACCGGGCGGCTGCTTACACTACGTTTGGGGCCTACGCGGCTTCGATACTTTCTTTAACATTCTGAGACCATGAAATACACGCTTAAGTATGGCTACTGGATAGCCATCGGGATTCTCTTTGCCTTTAGTCCGGCACCGATGGCCAAGCGCAAGATTATGGCTGATAAAGCCTTGTCGACGGTTACGTATTCAGCCAGGCACCCGCTACATAAGTGGGATGGCGTGAGTAAAGATGTTAATTGTGCAATCATCTATAATGATGATACGAAACAGCCCGAAAGCGTTGCTGTATCCTTAAAAGTATCCTCGTTTGATAGCGACAATAATAATCGCGATTCGCACGCGATGGAAGTACTGGAGGGGTTGAAATACCCAAATGTCACCTTCGTTAGTTCAGATATTAAAGCCGGTGAAAACGGGACCTTGACGGCGAAAGGAACCTTAACGTTTCATGGCGTTGCCAAGCCGGCTACGCTGGTGGCTACGCGCAAAGATGCTGGTGGGAAAATGACATTGACCGGCGAGTTTCCGGTTAATATGAGTGATCATAACATCGAACGCCCTTCCTTGATGGGCCTTAAGACCGAGGATGGTATGACGCTCACCTTTAATGTGGTATTTGGTTTATAACAATAGCGTTCTGAGTTTGGCGTATCCCTGAAATGGGAGAAGAATAAGTTTTCTTTTTTGACATCAGGAGAGGATTTACAGGGTATTTTTTAGAAGATATTCTGTAAATCCTCTCCTTGTTTCTGACCGCAATGAACTTGTTCGTACATTGACTCAAGTCCCTGTTGTATAAACCTATATGCGGAAAATTTGTGTACTCCTTCTAGCGCTAGCCTCCCTTACAGCCTCTGCCCAAAAGAAAATTTCTCCCAAACAAATTCGGGAATTTGATGCCTATGTAGACGCTGTTCGTAAGCAGTGGAACGTGCCTGGTTTATCGATTACCGTTGTTAAAGACAATCAGATTCTTTTTAAGAAAGGATACGGTGTTCGTGAACTCGGCAAACCTGACCCCGTTGATACGCAGACGTTATTTGCCTGTGCCTCTACTACAAAGGCGATGACCGTTGCCCTGATGGGTATGCTGGTCGATGAAGGTAAACTGGCCTGGAACGATCCCGTTTCGAAGTATCTGCCCGAACTGCAACTGTATGATCCTTACGTAACGAGGGAGTTAAAAATCCGGGATTTACTCATTCACGATACGGGTATTGGTAGTACCGATTTTATGACCGGTGCCATGACCATTTCGGCCAATGAGATGTTTCGGCGGATGGAACTGGTGAAGCCGAGTTACCCCTTTCGGGCTGGGTTTGCGTATCAGAATACATTTTATTCAGCCGCTGGGCGCGTAATCGAACGGATTGCAAGAAAAACTTGGGCTGAGTTCCTAAAAGAGCGAATCTTCATACCCTTAGGCATGAACCGTACGGTACCCAAGCGTGGCTACATCAAAGACGATAATCTAACGAAGCCTCATTTTACCATCAACGATACAATCAAGGTAATTGAGTACGGTGCTGATAGTGAAATCGGCTCGGCAGGTGCCGTTTGGTCATCGGCAGACGATATTAGCAAGTGGGTCATCTGCATGCTCGACAGCAGTAAATACAGGGGGGGCGTTTGCTAAAGCCCGAAACCTGGGCGGAGATGTTTACACCACAAACGTTTTTTCCAGAAGATGAATATCCAACCATGCAAATTCTGAAACCCAACTGGCGCACTTATGGCCTGGGTTGGTATCAGCATGATTATAAAGGCCATAAAGTGAATTTTCACACGGGTAGTCTATCGGGGCTTACGGCCATCACGGCGCAATTGCCTGACGAGAAACTGGGTGTTTATGTATTTGGGAATTACGACCATGCCGAAGTGCGGCACGCCCTTGTTTATAAAACCTTCGACTGGTTTGCGTTAGGCGGCACCCGCGATTGGAGCACTGAATTCAAGACCCTGTATGATGGACTTAAAGAGCAGGGTATAAAAGCCGAAAAAGCATTTATCGAGAAACGAGTACTGAATACATCACCTTCACTGCCTTTAATGGCCTACGTCGGGAACTATACCAGCCCCTTATACGGTCGGGCGGAAGTGAGTGCAGTGGACAATCAGTTAGTGATTAATATAAATGATAATAGCCTGAATGCTACTCTGGCGCACTGGCATTACGACACATTTTACGGCCCGTACAAAAAAGCGTGGTACGGAAAAGCCAGAGCCCGCTTTATTCTGGGCATATCGGGTAAAGTCGATACGTTAGTGTTTGACCGACTGGAGTTTAAAAAGGAATCGTAGTCAACTAACCGCCACCTGCCTTTTTAACCCACGACCCACTAGCGTAGCACTAATAATGATCAGTACTGACGCTAAAAAAAATGGAGCGCCGGGCAGATAAATGGGGGCTGCCGGCGAGGTGAAAAACGAAAACAGATTTGTCATAATGAGCGGCCCGAAGATGGAGGTCGTACTCGTCAGACTCGTTAAGGCACCCTGTAATTCACCCTGCTCATTAGCCGGGACCTGATTGGAAATGATTCCCTGAATAGACGGACCGGCAATGCCACCCAGCGCGTATACAATCATAAAAGCAAACATCATCCAGCTTTGATTAGCAAACCCAAACAAGGCGAACCCAATGGCACTAAACATCATGCCAACATAGACCGACCGCTCCTGACCTAATTTGGGAATGAGTACCCGGCTAAGGCCGCCTTGAACAATGGCAAAGGATAGGCCAATGGTTGCCAACGACAGGCCAACGGTCTTTTCATCCCACTTAAACTTCTCCATCGTGTAGAACGTCCAGGTTCCCTGCACGGCAAACCCGGCAATGTAAACCAGTACCAATGAGGCCACAAGTCCCAGAATAACGGGGTATTTACCCAGGCGCATCAAGGAACCAACCGGATTAGCACGTCGCCAGTCGAAGGGACGACGATGTTCGGGAGCGAGCGATTCGGGCAGGATAAAGAAGCCGTACAGGAAATTGATCATCGTTAGTCCTGCGGCCACAAAAAACGGTACACGTGGGCCATATTGCCCCAGAAAGCCGCCTACTGCCGGTCCCAGGATGAAACCTACGCCAAAGGCTGCTCCAACCAGTCCGAAGTTCTGAGCCCGTTTTTCGGGCGTGCTAATGTCGGCAATGTAAGCCGTGGCGGTGGTAAAACTAGCGCCCGTAATACCGGCAATCAGACGCCCCACAAACAGCCATTCAATAGTTGGGGCAAAGCCCTGAAACACGTAATCGACCCCAAACCCAAATAAGGAAAATAGCAGCACTGGCCGACGCCCAAAGCGGTCACTCAACCCACCCAATACGGGAGAGAACAGAAACTGCATACCCGCATACGAAAAGGATAGCCAACCACCCCAGCTAGCGGCCTGGCTAATGTTGCCATGAATGAGTTGTTCAATCAGTTTCGGGAAAACCGGAATAATAATACCTAGTCCCGTTACGTCAATCAGTAAAGTGATGAAGATGAAGACAAGGGCCGGAGCGGTACGTTTGGAAGCCATAAAGTGAAAAATGAAGAGTGAAGAGTGAAGAATAAATAGTAAAAACTATTCATCATTTTTCACTCTTCACTCTTCACTAACTTATGCGTAAGTATTTAACATCACTGGCATCACCAGCATCAGGATATCTTCGTTTTCTTCTTTATCAGCCGGAATGAGCAGACCCGCCCGGTTTGGAGCCGACATTTCGAGTGAAATCATTTTGGCACTCAGGTTGCTCAGTACTTCAGCCATCAGCTTGGCATTGAAACCAATTTCCATCGGATCGCCGTCGTAGTCGCAGAGAAGTTTTTCGTTGGCTTCGTTGGAGTAGTCTAAATCTTCGGCTGAGATGGTCAATGAGTTCGCCTTAAGTGACAGCCGAATCTGGTGCGTAGTGCGGTTGGCGTAAATCATAATCCGCTTTAGTGAGTTGAGCAGATCGGTTCGGCCAATGGTCATGACGTTCGGATTGTTTGTTGGAATCGCATTTTCGTAATCCGGGAACCGTTCGTCAATCAGGCGGCAAATCAACTGAGTTGGGCCGAATGTGAAGGAGGCATTAGCCTGGCTGAATTCAGCCGTAACGGGCACATTCTCGGGTAACGATGCTTTCAGCAATTGTAGGGCTTTGCGCGGAATAATGATCGACGTGCTGGCCGATGAACCGAGGTCGGTTCGGCGATAGCGAATGAGCCGGTGACCATCGGTAGCTACAAACGTGGCATTCTCATCATTTATCTGAAGAAGCACACCCGTCATGGCTGGGCGAAGGTCATCGGTGCTGGTCGCGAAAACCGTATTGTTAATGGCGCTCAGCAATACATCCGATGTCATCTCGACCGACATGTTTTTGTTCACTGTCGGCAGTTTTGGGAAATCAATCGGGTTTTCGCCTGAAAGCTTATAACGACCGTTGTCGGTCAGAATTTCGGTGCCAAATGTTTCGGTATCAATATTTACAGTAACAGGCTGTTCGGGTAAACTGCGAAGCGTATCCAGTAGTAATTTGGCGGGGATGGCAATCGCCCCGTTTTCACTGGCATCAACAGGAATCTGCGTAGTCATGGTTGTTTGCAGATCCGAAGCGGTTACGGTAAGTGTCCCATCCTCAATGCGAAACAGGAAATTTTCGAGAATTGGAACAATAGGGTTGGTGGCCACAACACCATTTATATGTTGAAGGTTTTTAAGCAGGACAGACGAGGAAACTATAAATTTCATAAGCCAAGTGTCTAAGGCGGTTCATTAATGTATATGAGAACAAAAGTAGCAAAAAAAGCCGACAGCCTGTGCATGAATTAGTCAGAACCTTTCGGGGTGAAATGGCCGTTATAATGGAGAATGAGCAATGCCTAATGCAGGAGGTTATTAGGGTTATTCTGGCCGCATTATCAATTATTCATTCTCCATTACACATTAAAACTATGGAAGCTGAAATCGTCAATCGTGTTGCTAATAGCGGTCTTGTTACCCTCGATTTAGAAGACTATTACCACCCCGGTGAGCGAGTCGTTTACGACTTGAAAGATAACCTGTTTATGGGGCTTATCTTGAAAGAGAAAGATTTTCGGGCTTTTCTGAAAGAGCATGACTGGAGCCAGTATGCTGGCAAAAACGTAGCCATTACCTGTACTGAAGATGCCATTGTGCCCACCTGGGCCTATATGTTGCTGACGATCCAGTTGCAGCCCTATGCAAACACGGTCGTGTTCGGTAATCTGACGGATTTGGAGGAGAAGCTCTATTTTGATGCGATTGCCCAAATTAAAGCCGAAGACTATCGTGATGCCCGCGTGGTGGTGAAAGGTTGCTCCAAAGTACCCGTTCCGGCAGCGGCCTATGTCGAGATTACCCGACTACTCCGGCCCGTAGTCCAAAGTCTGCTATTTGGTGAACCCTGTAGCACAGTACCGCTCTACAAACGGCCAAAAGGGTAGGGGGCGGGTTAAACCTAGTTTCTATCAGAGCGCTCCCCCAAATTGCTCTTCAATGTCTCGAACTGCCTTTATGGCATCCAAGACGGAAAGTTTCTGGTTCTGTGCAACCCATAGGACGGTATCGACAATCGTATACACATCTGGATACGCATAATATTCCATCCAAACTGTATAGGCATCTGTATACTGCCGCCCCGTCTGACTGGCAATCTGGCTTAGTAATTCAACATCGACGGGTGAAGGATTCATGTTGGTGATTTTGGGCTTAGTTCCTTTAAGGTGAAAAAAGACAACAAGGTGTCAGTTTTTCTCTCAAAACACTTTTAAAGCTAGATATGAGCCGCGTGGTTACAAAATTAAACGAACCTAACTGTTTATAAATGTGGAGTAACTACTAATTTGAAATACCACTTAATATATATTCAGTATCTTATCTGAAGGGTATCCGTCCTAGGCTCATTACAATCTGACACCTACACGAATACGACTATGCGAGCTGGTAAGTTATCCATGGATACTTCATTAACTGACGAAGAGATGATTCGGCACTATTTGACCAGTCAGCCGAACCAATGCTTCGAGACCCTTTATAATCGCTATGTTAATAAAGTCTATCGACGCTGTTTGTCGATGACAAAAGATTCTGAAAAAGCCGAAGATTTCACGCAGGATATATTTCTGAAGGTATTTTCTAAATTGGATGCTTTTCAGGAACGATCCACTTTTTCTACCTGGCTCTATGCTATTGCTTTCAACTACTGTTCAGATCAACTGAGAAAAGCGAAGCGATTTCGTTTCTCGTCCATCGAAGAGGGCATAAAACAGGACCTGCCTGACATGAAAGACGACCCGGTTCATGAAGAAACCTTGGTATTAGTAAAGCAGATTATGACGTCTCTCTCTGAGAATGAACAGACGCTGCTGCAATTGAAATATGAACAGGAGCTAAGTATAGACGAGATTGCCCGTATCTATAAAATGACTCCTAGCGCTATTAAAATGCGCCTTAAACGAAGTCGCGACAAAATTTATCGGCTATACCAACAGCAATGTGACTCCTGATCATAACTACAGTGACATTGGTTGACATCTGGTTGTTATTAATTGGTAATACTTCATGTTTATGAATATACAATTAGTGACAACCAGATGACAATCAATAATGAATAGTCTTAATGGGCAGAATTCTGCTCTTCTACCTGCTGTTGGCGTACTTGCTGGCCAATAGGAATATATTCCACTTCGCAGGGATAACCAAACAGACAGTTCGCCTTAATCTGTTCGGCTACACGATCGGGTACCATTTTCTCCCAACCATCTTCCCCTAACTGAATCATTTCCAGCACATGATCGGTCGATATGTGCAGATTTTGCTCGTTGTAATCCGTTATGTCCTCAATTTTATCATTCCGAACCAGGTACTGAAACAAGGGCTCTAACGTGGCAGGCAACTTGAATTCATTGCAGGTATAAATAGCTCCTTCTTTCAGGGTCGGATACACAAACAACTTCACCTTCCGGCTGAATAAGGTGGCGAAAGACTCCAGAATACCACCTGGTAAAAATTCATAGTGTCCTTCTTCGAAAATATACTCTAGGTTCGGAATACCGACAATCAGACCAATTTTAAGGCGTGTCAGTCGAGCCAGATAAGCGACCAGTTTATAATATTCCAGATAGTTGGAAATCATTACCGTCTGGCCCATTGAGCACAGAATATCGACCCGGTCCAGAAAGTCTTTCTCATCGATGCCCTGTTCGTTGGCTTTCAAATTATGGAGTGTTAACTCCGCCATCGAAAT
The DNA here is from genome assembly GCA_003259005.1 of Spirosoma telluris. Lineage (GTDB taxonomy): Bacteria > Bacteroidota > Bacteroidia > Cytophagales > Spirosomataceae > Spirosoma > Spirosoma telluris. Next base: position 4,853,807 of record QLII01000001.1, on the reverse strand, counting down.
TACCCGATTGGCATCCACGTCAGGTTCATCCTTAAACTGCTTCAGGCCATTTTCGATCATGTCCATCTGGACATTAGTAACCGGACGCAATCGCCCACGCATAACCAGAATGTGTTTCTTATAAAGCGCTTCTGAGGGTTGCAGTACCTGACCATCCGGCCCGAACAAAGCGGCATCTGTAAAGCCATTTTTAACCAGATGCAGGCTCATCAACCGGTTATCGACATCCGCAAAATCGGGGCCATTAAACCGGATCATGTCAATTTGTATACGCTCAGGAGCCAGATCGTCCATAAGCGACAAAACCAGTGTTTCGGGTGATTTGGCGTAATAATAACAGCCATAGATCAGGTTAACACCAATGATACCGAGGGCCTGCTGTTGAAGGATATTTTCATTGTCGATCATTCGGACGTGGATGATCACGTCGTTGTAGCCCGACTGGGGATTTAACTGAAATCGGCACCCAAGCCAGCCGTGGGCTTCGTTGGTTTTCTGGTAATTCAGGGCAACAACCGTATTGGCAAACGCAAAAAACGTGGTGTCTGGACCACGTTTTTCGGCTAATCGTTTCTCTAAGAGGCTATATTCTTTGCTCAACATTTTCACCAGTCGAGACTCAACGACATATCGGCCACTTTCTTCAACGCCATAAATAGAGTCGCTGAAGGTCATATCATAGGCCGACATGGTTTTGGCAATCGTCCCGGATGAGCCACCTGCTTTAAAAAACATAGCGGCCGTTTCCTGACCGGCACCAATCTCCGCAAAGGAGCCATAAATACGTCGATCCAGATTAATGCGTAATGCTTTTTGCTTCGTACCTATATTCTTTTCATACATAGCGATGGGAGCTTGTTAAGGCTAAGTTACAATATAAAGCGCCAAAAGCAGCCTTTAGAGCTGCTTTTGTGTCAAAATAATGCAATCTTAATAATGACCGTTCGGAACAGCATCGCCAACAAACATGTTGCCTCCGCCGGCCTTGCGATCGAGGGATGAGCCAATAATGGGTTGCGTCGTTGTTTCAGTTGCCGCCCGACGCGCCATCCGAGTCCCCGAAATCTGGAAAATAGCTTCGTTTAGCAAAGGCTCACTGACATCGCCAAAGGCTTTCATCCCATAACTTGGCTCTTTCACTTCTATGGATGGCGTGAATCCACCGGCATAATCTGTAAATCCCAGGGCATTCGCCGATTTGAACGTAATGGGCTGTATACCCCATTTGATGCGACCGGTTTTATCCGAAATGGTGATGGAGCCCACATTCTTACCCACGGTAGTCGTACCAATGGTTGTTACAGTCATGAAAGGCCGTAAGCCATTAATAATCAGTTCGCTGGCAGATGCTGTGCTGCCGGTGGTCAGGATAAATACGCGACTTATATTTGCCCCAATGTTCGTAGATTTCGTCAGGAAATTCTCCGAGTTCCAACCCGCACCTCGTTGTTTATCATTCTGGGCGGTTACAATGCTATTCCATTTCTGCGTATAGAAAACCTTCGAAGCATCAATATTCTTCCCAATCAGACTGGCAAGATTCGTGGATGAACTCACATAACCTCCCCGATTGTAGCGCAGATCAAGTACGAGTTCATTGATGCCCTTCTGTTTAAATTTGCCAAAGATGTTGTCCAGCTTCAAATCATAGGTGTTGTCTAAGGTGGAGCTACCTGCTTTATAAAGGCCGGGAATAAACTGATTGTAGATCACATAGCCTATCGTTTTGCCGCCGATGGTATAGGTCGTATCGAGCAAAACGGGGTCTTCCTGAAAAACCACCGCCGTAACCTGCTTGGTTTGGGCATTATCGGTTAGGACACCATTGCTCACCGTAGCAAATCCATACGTATAGGTATCTGCGCTACCAGACAGCAAGGTCTGGTAATTAGTCGCGGTCAATGACTCACCGTTTATTTTAGAGATAATATCACCCCGTTTAATGCCCGCTTTGGCTGCTGGAGAACCCGGTAGTACATAAATAATGGAAGCAACAACACCCGTTCGAGCCTGGTCCCGATAATACAGATTATATTCTATGCCCGTCGTCTTCGATTGCCCACTTAGTGATGCTTTCAAGTCATCTGCGCTTTCCTGAAGCCAGGAGAAACGGTCACGGTCCGTATTTGCCGTGTTGTTCCAGTCATAAAGCAACGTGTTGAAAAAGCTTTTAGGAGCCAGCGAAGTATCTGGATTGGCGGGTAGCTTGTCATTCCAGAAATAGTAGGTCTTCATATTATCCAGAACCCAACTGTTAACCTCTCCGTTAGTTGTAGGGGCCGAAGGGGTAACGTCTTCATTCTTTTTGCAGGATGTCAGTAATAACGCGCTACAAATTGCCAAAGGCAGTGTTAGTTTACCGGCAACGACTAGTTTCATGTATATGTGTTGATGTGAGAGAATTGTACTTGAAGTAACAACGTAAGAATCAGTCAAATAATTTGCCAAAAACTGCCAGGAACAGACTGTTTTTAGGATAGTGGAATTAGTAAAAAGCATCCTCAATGTGTTTGACTCGCAATTCACTTCCGGCTATCGTTACGGCAATAATATCGAAGCGGATGTCATGTAGCCAGTTGTTGGCGAAAATATACTGTTCAGCGGCTTTCATCACCAGTTTAGCCTTTGTGTAAGAAACAAACTCTTCGGGGTTTCCGTGGCTGAGGTTCGTGCGTGTTTTCACTTCGACAAACACCATCAGTTTACCTTTTTTTGCAATAAGGTCGATCTCCGCGTGTTGATAGCGATAATTACGGAACATAATCTCAAAGCCTTGCTCGCGTAGGTACTTAGCCGCTTCGGCTTCGCCCTGTTTGCCGGTGTCGTTATGTTGTGCCATTCGATTTCTATAAGGTTACAAATAACGCGAATCCGAACGAAACTTATCTATCTCGTTGTTAGTCTACTAACGGAAGACTTCTTCCTGGAAGCAATGAATAGTCATATTAATAAACAAGTTGAGGTTCGGACATTAGGATTGATGGATTACCAGGCCGCCTGGGATGAGCAGGAGCGGCTATTCTCGACCATTGTTGACCAGAAACTGCTGAACCGAACCTGCCCTGTCGATGAGCAGCAACTAACCCCCAATTATTTGCTGTTTTGCGAGCATCCACCCGTCTATACGCTCGGTACGAGTGGTCATGCCGAAAATCTGCTGATCGACGAGGCTCGTTTAGCCACTGAACTTGGCGCAACCTTCTTTAAGATTCGGCGTGGGGGCGATATTACTTTCCACGGGCCTGGTCAACTGGTGGGGTATCCGATTCTGGATCTGGATAATTTTTTTACCGATATTCATCGCTACATGCGTCTGCTTGAAGAAAGCATTATTCTGACGTTAGCCGACTATGGCCTGAACGCGGGGCGAATTGACGGCTTAACGGGTGTTTGGCTTGATTATGGTACTGATACTGGTCAGAGGCCTCGTAAAATTTGTGCTATGGGCGTAAAAGCCAGCCGTTGGGTAACGATGCACGGTTTTGCGCTGAATGTAAATACAGATTTGCGTTATTTTAACCATATTGTCCCCTGCGGAATTACGGATAAGGCTGTTACCTCACTAGCTGCCGAATTAGGGCACGACGTGCCACTGGATGAAGTGGCTGACCATGTTCAACGCCATCTGGTTGCTTTGTTTGATATGGAATTAGTCACGCGGTGATGCGGCATTCCGACAGCTGATCCGCTAGTAGAAAATCGTGTTTAGCGGACAAGATGTCCCCGTTACGTTGGATGAAAAAAGACATTAATTTTTTGCCTGTTGAAGGCGTACAGATTGCTATCGCCCGGAAAGAGAACCTCATTAGCGGCTATGACTGGCAGGTTTTTTTGATAAACCAGAAGGATGTGCCCATCAAAACCGTATTTGTTACGTCGAAAGGGTACGGTTTGAAAAATGACGAAGAGCAAAAAACGTCGACGTTACGGCACTTTTTTGTTGAGGTTGAACCAGGAGCGCATGAGGTTGTCGAGAGTATTATGCCTGATGTATTCCATCTGAACAATGAGTACTGGGTAAGTTACTTCATTGACAATCAGATTTTCGATAAGAAGTTTATCTTCGTGCCCGACAGCATTGTAGAAGAAAATCTGGTACTCATACCTGCATTGGGACTGGAAGGGATTTTGCATGCGTGAGTAACGCGGACATCCTGTCCGCATTTAGAAATAATACAGCGGACAGGATGTCCACGCTACTACCTATGCCTCAACCCGTCTCCTGGAAACGTCGGCTCAAAAACCTGTTGTTTATTGACCTCAAAACGGTGGCGGGCGAGCCATCGCTTCTGTCTGTTGAACCGCGCTTACAGCGGCAGTGGGAAGAGAAAAGCCGATATTTTAAAAACGATGATGAACTCTCGGCGGCAGGCTGGTATGACCGACGAGCCTCCTTTTTCGCAGAGTTTGGCAAGATCATCTGCATTGGTGTTGGTGGGTTGTTTTTCGATGATGACGACAATCCACATCTGAAAGTAAAGCTGATCAGCAACGACGACGAGCCCGCGCTGTTGCAGGAGTTTCTGACGATTGTAAACCGATACCCGCCCGGTGAACTAACGTTATGCGCCCATAATGGCAAGGAGTTTGACTTCCCCTATCTGTGCCGCCGATTGATGGTAAATGGCTTACCACTTCCACCTGCTTTGCAGATTTCGGGCAAGAAACCCTGGGAGATCCCACATCGGGATACGCTCGAACACTGGCAGTTTGGCGATAAACGGCATTTTGTGCCGCTCGACCTGCTGGCTGCTGTGCTCAACATACCAACTCGCCCGCTTGAATGGACCGGCGACCGCACCAGCGAAGTCTATTATCGGGAACACGACTGGCCGCGCATTGAACAGTACGCCCGCGATTCAATGGTGATGCTTGTGCAGGTTTACCTGAAAATGGTGGGTGCCCCGCTCGTGGCCGACGAGCACATTGTATTAAGTGATTGAGGTTTTATGAATAATGAATAATGTAAAATGAATAATGCTTTAAGCCAATCGATGTCATTATTCATTTTACATTATTCATTATCCATTGATAAACCCCGCACTGTAGTTAAACATTTTAGCCTAACTAAGGAGTTAGGCACACAACATGAGAGGAAAACCAAAACAAGATAAATACTCGAAGGCCGCATCTGGCCGACCCAGCACGGGACAGTCGCCAACGACTCGTCCGCGTGAAAAGGGTTTTGAGAAATCAGCAAAAGTGAAGCCCGGCCAGGGAAGGCCCATTCAACAGGCAGACTCTTTTCTGGATGAAATGAAAAACGACATTATGGCGTTTTTCCAGATTAACGATGACCACTCCTTCACACAGGAACAGGTGTTAGAGCATTTTGGCACGGGCGACCGGCGCATGAAACTCATTATGCATGGCCTGATTGGCGAACTTACCGATGAGGGCACCTTAATGCGTCAGCCAGATGGTAGTTACCGTGCCGATGTCAATGCCAATATGGTTGAAGGCGTGGTCGACCATGTGAACTCACGCTTTGCCTTCGTGATTCCCAGTACAGCCAGTGGCGTTCGGGGTGATCGTGATAATGACATTTGGGTCTCGACGGATGACCTCGCCGGAGCCGTTGATGGTGACCGGGTACAGGTAATTCGCTTTTCGGACGCCCGTAGTCGTACCCGCCGGGTGGAGGGGAAAGTTGCCCGTGTCGTTGAGCGGGGCCGTACCGAGTTGGTCGGCCGTATTGAAGTCTGGCCAACGTACGGATTCGTCGTGCCAGACAGCAAAAAGATTTACGACGACATTTTCATCCCCAAAGAAAAAATGGGTGGAGCTGCCGACGGTGAGAAGGTAATCGTTCGACTCACGAAATACCCTGACCCGGATAGTCACAAGCAGCGTTTCGAGGGCGAGGTAATTACTGTATTAGGGCTGGCTGGTCAGAACAATACCGAAATGCACGCTATTCTGGCGGAGTTCGGCTTGCCTATCGTTTTTCCCCAGGATGTTGAGCAGGAAGCGGAAACGATTCCAACCAAAATTGAGGAAAAGGATATCGCCAAACGGCGTGATATGCGTGAGGTAACCACCTTCACAATTGACCCCGTTGATGCTAAAGATTTCGATGATGCACTGTCTGTGCAGGTGCTCGACAACGGCAACTATGAAATCGGTGTTCACATTGCCGATGTGACGCACTATGTATTGCCCGGTTCGAAACTGGAAGCGGAAGCCTACAAACGCGCCACATCGGTTTATCTGGTTGACCGGGTGGTGCCGATGCTACCTGAAAAACTGTCGAATGGGCTGTGTTCGTTACGGCCTAACGAAGATAAACTGACGTTCTCGTCGGTATTTGAGTTGACCCCTAATGCCCAAATCGTGAAGGAATGGTTTGGCCGAACCATCATCCATTCGAACCGGCGATTCGCTTACGAAGAAGCACAGGACATTCTGAATAACAGTAGTGGCGATTATCTGGAAGAACTTCGGCTGCTGAATGAACTGGCGTACAAACTCCGCGACGAGCGGTTCAAAAACGGAGCCATTAACTTCGAGACCGTTGAAGTGCGTTTCCGATTGGATGAGAACGGCGTGCCCCTGGCTGTTTACCCGAAAATTCGGCAGGACACGAACAAGCTCATCGAAGAGTTTATGTTGCTGGCGAACAAGCGGGTTGCCGAGTTCGTGCATTCACTGTCGAAGCGCAACAAGAATGGCGAGGAGAACACAATGGTGTATCGGGTTCACGAAGGACCTGCCGAAGACAAATTACGCAGCTTCTCCGACTTTGCCCGTAAGCTAGGCTACAAACTCAATGTAGACGACGAGCATTTATCGAGTTCGATGAACCGCTTTATGGCCAGTATTGAGGGCAAACCCGAAGCGGGCATGCTCCAGCAACTGGCGGTGCGAACCATGTCGAAAGCGCGATACAGTACCGAAGATTTAGGCCACTTTGGCCTGGCCTTCAAGCGCTATTCCCATTTTACCTCCCCCATTCGTCGCTATCCCGACATGATGGCTCACCGATTACTCCAGCATTATCTAGATAAAGGCAAACCGGTTGATCGTGAGGAGTATGAAGAAAAATGCCGACATTCATCGGAGCGGGAACGCATGGCTGCCGAAGCCGAGCGAGCCAGTATCAAATACAAACAGGTCGAATTTATGAGCCGGATGGCTCCTGATCAGGTATTTGAGGGGGTTATTTCGGGGGTTACCGAGTTCGGTATTTTTGTTGAAATCACGGAAAATAGCTGCGAAGGTTTAGTCAGAATGCAGGACTTGAGCGATGACTACTACGAGTTCGACAAAGATAATTACCGCATCATTGGTCAACGCCACAAGAAAATGTACACCTTTGGCGACCCCGTTGTTATTCGGGTTAAGGAAACCAACCTCGCCCGACGGAGCATGGATTTTGCGTTGGTCAGCGACAAAGCAGGCCGCGCCACGGATTCGGACCTTAGTAAATCAACGTCGCGTTCGAGCAGCGCTCGTGGAGAGTCCTCGTCTCGTCGGTCTGGTAGTTCCAGGCAGAAGCAAGGCGTAGCGGCAAAAGGTGAAAACCGGCGTGGTGGACGCGGCCGACGCTAAAAAGGTAAGGTTGTTGGGAAGCGGACTTGCGTTTTAGTGCCGCAATCTGCTATATTTGCACCGCACCGGCGGCCCGGCCCCAAACGGGAAACGTCTGCTTCCGTAGTTCAATGGATAGAATTTCGGTTTCCGGTACCGACGATAGGGGTTCGAATCCCTTCGGGAGCACTGAGTTTTCTTTGAAAAGCCTTATAAGTCATTGATTTGTAAGGCTTTTCGCTTTTGAAGGAGTCGTGACTTGCACATGTTTTAATGGTACTTGATCCGTTTAAGTACGTTGGCGTTCATTTGGTTTGCTACCATTTTGATACGCATTGTCCATTACTCCTAGCAGAGTAGGTTTGAGCCGTAACTAACCATCTACGGCTTATGAATACTAAGATTACTTACCGATTAATCTACAATCGGGCAGGGAAGTTGGGCAAAACGGGTAAGGCGCCTGTCGTGATTGAAGCATACCAAAACCCAGATCGTCGATACTTTTCTACGGGTGTGAAGTTAAAGCCCAGTGAATGGGATAAGAAGAAAAATGAAGTGAAAGGCAATCCAGCATATAACGCAACTATCAGTAAGCAAAAAGCTGTATTGGAAGACTTTGAATTGCGCTTCCCATCGCTTTATGGGCGTGCTTTTTCTCTCGATGACTTTGATCTGATGAAAAATCAGGATATGGTTATCAAGCCTAAAAAACAGCAGTCATTAACTGCTTTTATGCTGGAACAAATTGAAAAAGATAAGTCCAAGTTGTCATATTCCGCTTATACTCGCTATAAGCGGACCGTCAGCAACCTGATTGACTTTAATCAAGGTCAACCTGTTCTTTTTATTGATCTTGACTATGAGTTTGTTGAGAATTACGAACGCTACTTGCGAGATACACGTCCAGCTAAAAAATACCACCCAAACACGATTGTCAACGATCATAAAGTAATCAAAGAGTATATTCAGAAAGCGGTATACATGGAGTTAATTAAGGCCAGCAAAAATCCTTACCTCCAATTTACATTTAAGAAAGAGCCATCCGATAAAGATGTGCTTTACCCTGAAGAGATTCGGCGCATTGAAGAATTAACCTTTTCTACTGAACAGCAGCATTTAGAGTTTTATCGAGATACTTTCTTATTCTCAATCTACACATTACTACGAATTAGCGACGTAACAAATCTTAGATCAAGCAATTTGACTAATACAGACAAAGGTCTTTTACTAGAGATTAAGTCTCAGAAAACTCGTAAGACAAATTCCCCTCATAAATTACCACTGTATGACTTGCATAAAGCGGGTAATGAGTTAAGCCTTCCAGAACAAGTTTTGCATAAATATGCTCGTGAAGACAATCGGCCAATCTTCAATCGCTCACATCCCAAACTAAACGAGCATATCAAAACGATTGCAGCATTGGCTGGAATTACTAAGCGTGTCACCTTTCATACAGCCCGACATTCTGGAATTACCTGGTTAGTCATTTTAGGTTTGGAACTACCTCATATCCAAAAATTGGCTCAGCACTCAACTATCGCAACGACTATGCAATATGTTCATTTGGCAGAGCACTTGACTGGAGAGAGACTATCTAAAATTGACTGGTCTAAAACCAAACATAAGCTGTAATAATGCAGCATAGAATGGCTCTAGAACACTCTATCATTATATTATTTATATATGGAAGCACCAAAACGTAAATATCAGAAGCACAAAACTGAAAGTAAGATTTCGGTGCGCCATTATCTTAATACCAAAGTAAAAGGCAAAGAAGGCGATGGTAAAATTTACTATCCACTATATATTCAAATAATACACAAGGGTAAAGTTAACTATGCCAAAAGCTTACTTAATACTGAAGCTACAGTAGAAGATTTTGAATTATTTAAACAAACTCGTTTGCAAGATTTACTAGAAGAGATTGAGTTTTTGATAAGCAGAATAAGGAGTTTAAGCCATGAAATGGGTGAGAATTTCACGCTAAAATATATTTTTGGTTCAGATGAAGAAATATATTACCCAATAATGGAGTGTTTAAAAAGCGAAATATTTGATGCTGTAATGTTTACAGATGAAAAAGCAAAAAGCGCCTTAGTTGATGAATTAACGGGTCTTCCGATAAAGGGAGATCAGGACGATAAACAATATATAGAAAAAATAGCCAGTATAAGCCCGTTAAGTGAAGCAATAAATTGGGACACGAACCCAGAATATATTTTAGATGGAGTTGTTAGGATGATAAAGGATAACTCAAAACTATTAGAATTAAAAAACGATTTTTTAAAAGAAGTTGACTTTCATGCTCTATTGTTTAATCGAGATCTGCACTCGAACTCAGAAATAACACTAGGCAGTTGGCAGATTGGTTATGCCCAAGTGAGATTACGCCGTATGTATAAGGGTACTCCTAACGAAAGAATTTGCGAAGAATACATCGATAGTATAGACAAGCTTCTTAGAAGGCACAAAAAAATTACCTAATTTTTTAATATTAAATAAAGATATACATTGTAATATTAAAAAATTACTGTTACGTTAGCGTCTGAAATTGTAATATCAATTCATTATAATCCATTAGACGTCATGAATGCAAACCTTGCTAGCCCTCCCGGACAGCCTACTGAGTGGTTAACTCCTAAGCAAGTACAATCTATCTTCAAATTTGGCAACACTCGTTTTTGGCAGTTGGTCAAAGATGGTGCGTTTCCAGTAAGTCGTCCTAAATCACCTACGGGGCGCGACTTACGTATAGTACGCATCCGACGATCTGACGTAGATGCCTTTATGGCTGGCGGTTATCAAACTGCCTGATCTTTCTTGCTTTTCCATTTACAAACCATTTAATCTCCTACAATTATGCGTACATCAAGTGAAGCCGCAAAGTCGGCTGTTAGGGATAAATATGTCCCGGAATCTACCGTAAATGCACTGATTTTAGAAATGGACGATCTTCGCCGTGAAATCAAGCGTCTAAAAAAATCCAACTATAAGAAAGAAGTAATTATAGCCTACCTAGAGGGGAAATAAGAAAAATAAAGCCGGGACGCTCCTACACGTCCCGGCTTTTGCATTTCCATTTCGTGGTTTAGATACCACTCAAAACCATCGTAAAGGTGCAAAATTCTCTTGTAAAACACCAGATGCAACAACCATATAATCCGCTGGTCTACTCTGATGACGATGTGAACGGCTTGTTAGATACCATTTCACGTTTGCAGCTAGATAACCTTTTTTTACTGCGGGAGCACCAAAGAATGATTATGATTTGTCAGGCTATGAGAGTCGATATTCTATGTCTACGATCCGCTAATGAAGCCCAGAGAAAGCAAATTGATCAGCTTCTTCAACAAAATTACCCGACCAAATGAATACTTCGACTGAATCATACCCATTCCGCTTTGAAAAAGCCCCTAAAAAGAAAGGCACTTGCCCTCAGTGCGGCCAGCAAAACAAATTCCGCTATTACGAAGATCTTTCCGGCAACCGATTCGAAGACTACGGCCGCTGTGAACGGACTAATGAATGCGGGTATTGGCTGGTACCATCGGGTAAGGCCATTCCTAAATCAGATGGGGAGTATACCCCGCCACCTGAACCGGTACAGATATTCCCATCTGATGCCGTGTTAACTCGTATTAACAATTCTTTATTGACTGAGCCAGATTCCAATTTTCACCAATACGCGCTTAAAATTGGCATTTCGTATGAACATCTGGCGAAATGGCGAGTCGGAAGCGAACGAGTGAAAGATAATATTCTGACCCTTTTTATTCATGAAGACTCGCAGAACCGTATTACAAATGCCAAATGGTTTCTTTATGATGCAGACGGGAGCAGAAGCAAGTCCTTCAACTCTTTTTCCCTTAAACAACCTGACGAGAACGAGCTAAAACGCTATGGGATGTGCCTATTTGGGGAACATCTCTTAGACACGGTTAAAAAGCGTGCAGTAATGATAACTGAGTCTGAAAAGACGGCTGTTATTGCTTCTTGGTTTTACCCGGATTATGATTGGATAGCCGTCGGCTCCTGCTCCGGCCTTACCGATGCCAAGATGTTAGCCTTAATCGGAAGGCGTTGTTTCTGGTTATCGGATGCAGATAAAGCCGGCAGAGAAAATAGCAGCATACGCAAGCTAAAAACCTATCAAATCAGGCACGGCGTACGCGATTTGTTTCCCAAACGGACGGATGGCTATGACATTGCTGATGCGATCCGGGATGCAAAGGGAGACAAATCAGCTTTACCCGAACTGCTCGATGAACACCAGCGCAATCTGATTGCTTCTCAAAGTGCAGTACCTGACGGGGGTATACAACCACCTGAAACGAATCAGGAAACGTCGGAGGATATGCTCGAAAAGGAGGATTTAGATTGGGAAAATCAGGTGGGTTTGCCAACTAAGGTTTGGTACAACCCTGACCATAGAAAGCACTTCAAAGAGTATGGGTTCATCGAATACAATAACGCCTATTGGTTTGCTAGTAGACGAGAAGAAAAGGATGCCAAAGGTGATGATACGTGGGTCTTCAAATCGGTTAGCAATTTCATTATTAAACCCCTTCTACTGATTCTATCAAAATCGAACCCTAAACGCATTTATGAGGTAACCAATACCTACAAATCAAGTAAAGTAGTCGATCTGGAACCCAAGCAGTTTGCCAATCCTGCCGGTTTCAGCGAGATCGTTGAGAGCTTGGGTAACTTCATTTTTTGGGGTACAAAATCGCACTTTACCCGTATCAAAATGAAACTGTTTGAGCTCAGCAAGGAAGCTGAAGAGATAAAAACACTTGGCTACCATCCGAGTGGGTTTTATGCGTTCAGTAATGGAATTCAGAATTCAAAATGGGTGCCACTTGATGAAAAAGGATATGGCATTGTTGAACATGAGGATAAACGTTACTTCCTACCAGCTATGTCCAAGATTTTCGTTAGTGATGATCAGGAATACCAAACACAGAAGTTATTCATTCATAAGCCAGGCAACATTGAATTTAAGGCATATGCTGAGACCTTTTGCGACATTTATGCCCTGAATGGCAACGGCCGGATTGGCTTGCTATTCTATATTTCATGCCTATTTCGAGACATCATTTTTCACCATTTCCGGTTCTTTCCGCATTTATACCTGTTTGGCCCCCCTCAATCAGGGAAATCAACTTTGGCCTGGTCAACGATGCACTTATTTGGCGAGCCACGTCCTCCATTTATGCTAAACACGGGTACGGCAGTTGCTTTTTATAAGCAGTTTGCTGAGTTCCGTAATGCAGTGGTGTGGTTCGATGAGTATCAGAATAACATCGACTACGGGCGTGTACAATCCCTCAAAACCGCCTATGATGGTGCAGGTCATACTAAATCCGATAATACGAGGGACAACCGTAACAAGTCAATTCCAGTACATTCAGGTTGCATTGTATCCGGCCAGGAATTACCTACCGCCGATATTGCCTTGTTTACCCGTTGTATACTACTACAGTTCACTAAAACCGATTATACAACTGGAGAAAAAGACATGCATTCCCGTTTTAACGCGGATGTGGAACAGAAAGGCGTATCTCATCTGACCGCTCACATAGCCCAGTTTCGAGAGGTATTTTCCGAACGATTTATGAAGTCGTTCGATGCTGAATTTCTGCTCATCAAGAAGCATTTTGAGAAACGCGGAATTGATGACCGGATAACCAAAAACATGGCGATCCTGCTGGCCACGTTTCAGAGCCTGAAAGACAAGCTAGATTTTCCATTTGATGAAACGAGTCTCAGGCACACAGCTAATTCCATAATTTCCTCGCAGAACGCGCTGATTGGCAATTCAAAAGAGACTTCACAGTTTTGGCGAACGATCATGTATCTATGTCGTAAAGGTGAAATTAAGAATGGGATTGACTACCGGATCATGCAAAAAGTCCATGTTGAAGTCTCAGTTAACAAAAAATCTACGCCTAAAAATATCTCGCTTAATGATCCCGAAAACCCTATTGGTAAGCCCGTTCTGTTCATTAAGCTGAATAACATCTTTCCCATGGTCGCTAAATCGCTTCGTGAGCAAGGGCTTAAGAATATGGATCAAGACAGCTTCAAAACCTATCTCTGTAATACGAAAGAATTTATCTGTAATGCCGTCGGTATCAAGCTCGCTAAGGTCAGCACTACAGCGCTTGCCTTTGATTATGCCTACCTGACCGAAACCGTTGAAGACTTCAGTCTTCAGGATCATACAGATGATGAAGCTGAACCGGTTGTAAAACCTGGTTAACCTCCTAAAATTAATAAACCGCTCCACCAGCTAGAGGAAATCAAGGTGATAAATGAAAGTGCTTTTTAATTCTCCAAAAATGGGTACCAACCGTCACAACGGTACCAACCACCTCTATATATATTTTTAAGTAATTGATTTTCAATAAATTAATCTAATAATAATTTATTGAAACCCTTGAATTTGGTTGGTACTGGTTGGTACTGGTTGGTACCTGTTGGTACCTAGTTTCATTAAACAAAAATCATTTTTTTCTTGCCAGTAAAAATTGCGAGTGAGAGTACCAACCGATCACAACCAAATTGACTATGTACCAACCATTTTAGATAATTAAAAAATAGCTAAAATTCTGTCTATCAGTCCATTAAAAAAGTGGTTGTGACGGTTGTGACGGTTGGCACCCAAAATGCTATAGTTGAAAATCACTTTTGAAAATAATAACTAATTATCCCTGACTAGGCTATGAAAACTACCCCATTGAGCAGTCCAAAAAGAGGTTTTGTGAAACGTGCACCTGCACCAGCACCTGCCTCCACTTTTTACCGCTTACCTGAGCTGAAGACGCGAAAAGGCGATCTTACGAAACATTGGTATGTCGAGTATTATGCCTGGGATACTACCTTGAATCAAGGTGCAGGTGGGCTAGCTCGTCAAACTAAATATTGTCCGGCTAAGTATAAGACTGCCGATGAAAGAAAACGCTGGGGAAATAGTCTAATTGCCACTATTACCAAACTCTTTGAGGATGGATATTATAAACTCAAAGTGAAAGAGCCGGTGCCCATTATCATTCCGCCACCAACCCCTATTCAACGAGTTTCACCCGACATCATTACTGCCGTAGCCGCTTTAGAACTAATCGTTGTGATTAAGGAAAGCGCATATCGAACGCGAACTGGTGAAAGCTACCGAAATGTATTGCGTCGGTTTGTGGATTCCTTAGAGCATTATGGGAATGCTGATTTATTGCTTAGTCAAACGACTGCCCGGCATATTTACGAGTTCTCGGATTACATTATATATCATCGTAAACTGTCAAGCCGATACCGAAATAATTTGATTGAGGGGCTCAGGACTATCTTCGACGAACTAATTGACAGAGAATATATCGCTAAGAATCCAGCGGCTAAGGTAAAGTCTTTACCCGTTCAAACGAGCCGAAAAAACTTAGCTTTTACTCACCCGCAACGATCCGAATTTGAGACCTTCTTACGTCAGCATGACCCTACTCTTTTTACTTATACCCGCTTTATCTATCAGGCATTTGTTCGCCCAGTAGAATTAATGCGTCTACAAGTGAGGGATATTGAATTAATCGAAAACCGAATTGCCTTTCCTCCATCTATCAGCAAAGGTGGTAGTCGAAAGCAGTTTACGGAATATGTGGAAATTACCCCAAGTCTTCGGCAGGTCATTGTCGAAATGAATTTGGATCGGTTTCCTCCAACTCATTACTTGTTCAGTCAGAACCTACTTCCTGGTCGACAACAGATTGCCCGGAACCGGGTGTCAGAGCGGCACCATGATGCGTTAGTGGCAGCGGGGATGTATAACGGCGAGTTGACGCTGTATTCCTGGAAGCATACTGGAGTGGTGAACGCCTATAAAGTGGGGGCGTCGATTGACTGGTTGCAGAGACATCTTCGCCATAGCGATATGCGAGATACAGTCATTTATTTAAAGTCACTGGGTTTGATGCTAGAAAAAAAGAGCATTGCTCCAAGCTGGTAATTATTTATGAAAACTACCATCATTATTAAAGGCTGTATGACTCGTAGACAATTAGCCGAATTGTATAAAATGAGTGAAAAACAGTTTAAACGGAGGCTTGACAAGCATGAATTGAACTTTGGCTCTGACCGTATTTTATGGCCAAAACAGATTCTTGAAATAGTTGATGCCTTTGGCCCTTGGGAGATCACCTATGATGACGCTTAGACTTATTTGGACATAAGTTCCATTTCTATCCATTTAGGACGCTAACACGACAGCGTCCTTTTTTTGTGCTGTAATGTTGTGCCAGACTTTAAACACATTATGATGGCAAGACAACTTACTCCACAGCAGATAAACCAAGCGTTACAATTTCGTAGCGAGGGTTACTCTATTCGTGACATTGGAATTGAGCTTGGTGTTCCCAAATCACGAGTTCACGAGTTTCTAAAACAACAACCTCGTCCCTATGTGGAACAGGCTAAACTTCCTGTCTCTGGCCTTCATCCAACTTCCTTTTCTTCTCTATCTACTAGTGAGTTGGCAGAGCGGGAACAGCAGTTGATACAGCTCCAAACTAAGCTCGAAGCGGATCGCCAGGCACTTAATCAACAAGCCCAGATGCTAGCCGAGCAGGAACAACAGATTTTAAGCCGAGGTAATCCATTTGCGGTTACCTCGCGCGAACATGGCCGCCAACTTGAACAACTGGCCCAGAGGGAACAAGCACTGGCACAGGAAAGACTGTCCTTAGATGACCGCTATGCGGAATTGCAACGGCTCTTACAGTCGATGCCAGGCAAGGAGGAGCAATACGAGACTTTCCGTAAACGCGCCAGGCAGGACAAATTAGTCAACCGTTATAATCGACTCTTGCAGGAAGTCTTAGACAACTGTGATGACTGCCGATGGTCAGGTGACGAAGTGGATGAATTTTTAGAACAGGCTGAATCAATCAAAGATAAGGTTGTCTCCTTTTGTAAAGCTCACCAGATTGACGAACGCCGATTGCTGATTTATCAGGGTCTAGTTTTCATTATTTCTGAAGTGGAAGAAGAGCAGGAAGAGCAAACTACGGGTCTATTTTCTGGCTCGTCTGTTGACTTCGATTATGGCCCCGAGTATCAGGCAAAAATCAAAGCATTCATGGTGCAGACGTTTGACCAGGAGGTGCCTGCAAGTAGTACACCCGTAGAGTCAGGTGTCAAGACAGAGGTAAACGATGAAGACGATGAATGGGAAGAGGAAGACGATGACGATGAGTAACACCTTTCTTGGACCACCTGGGTATACTGCCTAGACAAGGTTTACCAAGCCGGTATTACCTGTCTGGATACGGTATTACCGGCTTGGTAATACCGTCTGGACACTGGATTACCACTGTCTGGACAAGGTAATACCGGTAATATCGAGTCAGGTAATACCTCAAAGGATGGTTTGGTAATACCTAGGTAATACCTCAAAGGATGGTTGGTAACACCCAAGTAATAACTCGATGGATAATCGGTAATAACTGACTTTCAGAATGGTGTAACGGCGGTAATCCTGAGTAAAATCTTAGTACACTAGTACATTTCATCATCAATCTACTAAAATGGCAGACCAAAAAACAACTCCGCCTAAGGGCGCCCGATTACTACCCATCAATGGGCAGGGGGATTTATTCACCCTTTTTACCTATTTAACCAAACAACCTATTGACGATAATTGGCACAACTACCGGGATTTTGATAAAGTATTATCAAATGGAATACTTGTGTCTGGAACAGATGGCAAGAAATGGTTAAAAGCTACTGGATTTATTGGCGACCAGCCCACTTTCACGGGTAATGTTTTCTATGAAGATCGGGATATAACTTGGTATGATTTACCTACAGAGGTGGTGCCCGCACCTAATCCTATAACCTCTCTAACAGCTAACCCAGCTACCTCATCACAAGTCGATTTAATATGGCTTAACCCAGAAAACGCCAATGTCGAATTAGAACGGTCAGAAAACTATGACGGACCCTATACGAAAATTAAATCTTTTGGGGCTAATGACATTATGTGGTCCGATAAAAATCTAAAATCTAATACTAATTATTATTACCGAATAAGAGCGGTTTCAGCTTCGGGGAATAGCCCATATAGTGATGTTGTAGCTGCTACAACGCCAATTCCTACCGCACCCGCACCCGAGCCTACGCCAACTCCTACTTATCCTGTTTTACCAACTGCTACACCTACTGTGTCTGTAGCAACTAAATCTAATTCGACACAAACTCAAAGTTGGGCGAAACAGAATCAAATGTTACTATTTGGTGGAGGAGCGGCATTGCTTATACTTATTGTAGTTCTGATAATTAATCGACAAAATCAGTAGGATCTATTCGTGTAGTAAAGTGTTATGATGATGTTGTTATAGCCTTATGCCAATTGGTGTAAGGCTATTTTATTTGCGGCTAAAGAAGCCAATTGCAACTGTGAAAGGCCGGTGTTCTCTGTAATCCGGACGCTCACAGTGTGAATTAACCTGGTACGTTACCCGCAGCTCACTCACACTGTGACTCATCGATCGTCATTATACTGCGCACTGTCACACTTTAACCAACTATAGACAGAAATGACTTTGCTAGATCCAGAATTTGGCTGGAGTAAAGTCATTTCTGTCTATGGTCGACAGGATATCCCCTATACCCTTTTAACTATTGCGGCCGAATTGGCCAGCCTAGATGGAATGTTCTATGGATTCCGGATCTCATAGACCATTCCATCTAGGAGACCAGGTAATTAAAGGTTAGCGTTGTGGGGTATAGCTAGTATGCCATAAATATTGCCGGTATCCTAAAACGATGGTTTTAGAATACCGTTGAAATGCGACTAAAAAAAAGCCGAACTGGACGTAAGGTGGTTTATTTTCCTGGTTTACTTAATCAAGGTTTACATATCCTACCCATAGGCAGTTAAAGTAAACCATCGGTTGTGACAATACGTTTCGCCTAATACTGATATATCCCGAGAGTTTTAGAAGTAAACTTTACTTAATTCAATGTTCAAGATGGGATTCCCATCTTGAACATTGAATTAAGTAGTACTCTATCCACGCTTTTGTTTATCTTGGATTATAATTAAATATTTAATGAACAGTATTTTTTGAGGTAATTTTACTTGCCAAATACATACAAGTATGATTGACGTTGTCGCAGGAATTGTTTGGAAAGACGGACAGGTTCTACTTGCTAGACGAGGTAGGCAGAAGCATTTAGCTGGTAAGTGGGAGTTTCCAGGGGAAAGATAGAATTGGGTGAGTCTGCTGAGAATGCATTAGAAAGAGAGTTAAGCGAAGAATTGGGAATTAGAACTAGAACAGGTAATTATTTCGATACCAGTATTTATCATTACGCTACTGTTTCTATTAAATTACTCGCATATAACTCGACCTATGTTTCAGGAGAAATAACTTTAACCGATCATGATCAGGTTGATTGGGTTAGAATTACTGATCTTCCTGATTATGATTTAGCTGAAGCTGACATTCCATTAGTTCATAAATTAATAGAAATGTTTAAAACTTAGTATAATAACAACTATCCACCCCATATGTACATATCAGCACAAACGATAGATGATTTAATGCACTCGGTTCTTAGCAAACTCTTGGAAAGGGAGCCTAACGTTTTTTCATCTCGCTCAGAAGGAGTAAACTCTACTAAGGGACTAGGCCCCAGTAGTGAAATTATAGGTGCTATACTTAACCTCAAAGATCCTAGGCAACGATTGAGCCGAGATGAAACTAAAGGCACTATCTTCAGTGCATTAGGTGAATTGCTGTGGTATCTCTCTGGGGGTAATAATCTTGATTTTATAACTTATTATATTAAAAGGTATGAAGATGAAACTGAAGATGGGAAAACTATCTTTGGTGGGTACGGCCCTCGATTATTTGATCTAAGAGGCATCAACCAAATTGATAATATCTTGAGGCTTTTAAAAGAGAAATCTACTTCTCGAAGGGCAGTTATTCAACTTTTTAATGCAGAGGATCTAGTTGGAAAGCACCCAGAAATACCATGCACCTGTACTTTACAATTTCTTCTTCGTGATGATCGATTACATATGTTTACTACAATGCGGTCTAATGATGCGTTTGTAGGGCTGCCTCATGACATTTTTGCTTTCACAATGATTCAGGAAATTATAGCTCGATCCTTAAACGTTGGCCTTGGGGAGTATAACCATGCAGTTGGTAGTTTACATTTATATAATAATGATAGAGATGGAGCTGAGGAATATCGGGATGTAGGCTTTCACTCAACAAAGTTTCCTATGTCTAAAATGCCTATAGGTGATCCTTGGAAAGAAATTAGTATAATATTAACTATAGAAGACGATTTACGCAACGGGAGAGAAATACAGCCATCTAGATTAAAACAATTAAATCCTTATTGGGCTGATCTTGTGTATATTTTGTACGCTTTTTCTCTTTCAAAAAGAGGTAAAAGATCGACTAATTCTAATGATATAAGAAATTACGTCGATCAATTAAAAACTATAAACAGTAAGCTAGAAGATAAGTCCTATTCTATTTACATCGATAAAAGGGCTAGTGTTCTTGAAAACAAAATAGCTACAGCAAGACCATGAGAGAAAAAAATAAAGAATTAGCAAGTGAACTAAGGGAGAAATTGACTGATTTTAGTCACCATATACCTATGCCTGGGATCAATACGACTCAAAATTTAGAGTGTTTAATTAAACAAATAGTTGATAGTGTAAGACGTATCAAATATATAACTGCAATTAAGACAAATGTGTATAGTTCAGGGCAAGTCGCAGATCCTACATACTTTCATTTCGATCCAATAAAAGCAGCTATATGGCACAAAAGTCAAGGTAATTTTGATGAAGCTTTTTGGTTAATTTTCCTCTTTGTTCATTTTGGTAAACATGCCAAATATGAATGGAAATTAGTCAAAGATATTTACGGACAATTGGGAAGTGGGCAACTATGGGACTGGGAGGCAATTAACAGCGCACCAAACCTTTTCAGGCCTTGGCTTATTCAAAACCAAGAGGCATTAAAAGAAGGGAAATTTGGTAATCACAGGAAATATGAATCTCTAGATGCACTTAAGGCTAAGGGAACTGACTCAGTACTAGTTAGCTACGTCAATTGGGTTAATACGCATGGATCGCACACTCAAATGATCAATGCAGCAATAAACAGTGTAGGAGATGATGAAGAGGTATTATTCAGCTACTTATATAAGTCAATGAATGACGTTATTAGGTTCGGTAGGACTGCTAAGTTTGACTACTTAACAATGATCGGTAAATTAGACCTTGCTAAGATAACGCCGGGTTCTGCCTATTTAAATGAAGCGACTGGCCCTCGTCGTGGAGCCAGTTTGTTATTTGAAGGCTCTACCAATGCAAAAGTTAGTGCGAAAGAACTTGAGGCCAAGTTACGGGAATTGAATGCTTATTTAGAATTATATTATGGCTGGCAAGTACTTGAAGATTCTTTATGCAACTGGCAGAAAGCTCCTTCTACTTACGAATATTTTAAAGGATAAATTTTCTGTGGTGCTGACATGGATAACTCAACACCACAGATATAGTTTACATTACTGATTCAAAGGGAATATCGTCCCAATCATATCTTTTCTTAAAGTTATTCAAATAAGCTTTGCTTATATAGCCAAAGTGCTGCATCTGGCCAACCACAATACCTGGAGAAACTCCCACTTCATTTGCAAAAGTTATTATCTTACGCGTATTCCCCGTTAGGTTTTTCAAGCGATCATGAAATCTACTGGGGATAAGTGTTTCTCCTGCAAACTCATTAGCCTCATCCTCTTGTTCCTGGACTGTTGAATTCGCAGCGGATGCGCCATCGTCATTTGTTAATCCATCAACAAGGATACCTTTACTTTCGTGTAATAGAAGGTGGCCTACCTCGTGAAAAAATGTAAACCAGAATTGATCATCAGAACGGTATCTAAAACTCAATACTAGTAGTGCTTTATCTTTAGAAAGAAATTTGATAGCACCATATGTACTAGTTGTTTTTGGAGTACGTACAATTGCCACAGCTACGCCACACTCAGCACAAATAGATTTTAGCTTAGGGATATATGTTTTTGGTTTTTTTTCCTTGGTCAACTTACGAAGTGATTCAATTGCTCCCTTTAATGCGGTTGGATTCCAAGGTTTGCAACTAATTGATTCTGCAATTTTTTCGCCTTGCCTTAACCAACATGTTATAGGAATAAGTTTAGATTTGAATGTTGGTGAAGCTCTAAATGATACTGTTTCTCTGACACGTAATCTATATTGTTTATGCCATTGATCTACATTTTCAATATTAAAGAACTTCAAGCAAGTCTCAAGTTTATTATCAGTATCTCTTATCCATCCCAAATTAACCATCTCTTTAAATGGAATATCTTTAAGCCACTTATCTTCATTAATTTTATCTATTGATGAAAGCGCTTCTCTATATATTTTTTCTCTATTAAGCCAGAATTGTTCAGATGCACCTAAGACTTTTGATAATTGGTTTGCTGTTTCTACGGTAATAGGTTTACTTCCATAAATTAGTTGATGAACACATTCAACCGGTTGACCCATTTGCTGAACAAATGTTTCGGTAGATATTTTCCGCTCACGTAGAATGGCTAAAATTGTATTCCCGGGTTTGGATGCCCAATTTGGCTGGAAAGAATTCATTGCGTAATGATGTGTGATTCGATACGTAATAATTTTATGCGATTGACAGATTCCTTATTTATTTCCCCTTTTGCGTTTTGAGTTGTTTTCTTATTAACCACAGAGAAATAAAGTACGAAATCGTCAGTTAAGTTGACTCTGAAAGTAGCATCACCGAGTTGGGTTAATTGGCCGATTATGATATCGTTTAGCGATACTGCAGCTTGAAAATCAGCTACCCAATCATGTATTGATTGTGCAGTTGATTCGCCATAAGTCTCATTGGTTACATCGTCATCTTCGCAGATTAGTCGTAATTCTGGGTTATCAAATGTCACTTCCACTGGTCAGGGAAATAATTATTTCAATATTGTGAATAAGAAGTTGAACAATATTAAGATAATTATTTTCTTAACCAATAATAGCGATATAGGTTTATTGGAACCTTGTTAAAAAAAGAGTGTCAACTTCTACATTCATGAATTATAATAAACAGATGGCACAAAAATTATGCCTCTAAATTTTATGGCAACTATCTAACATTCAGTTGCTTATAAGGATGTCTGCTGTCAATTCTATTCTTTTGCTAAAAGAATTGGGGCCGCAAAGGTAGGTATTCCTTCTGTAAGCTTACAGCAATAAAATAATTGGTATTTTCAATAATTTTATGAGAGATGCCATTATTTTGACAAAGGCACAACCAAGCCAATGCTACTTTACCATTAAATCAACGTCATTGGGGTAGCTAGCACATTTCGAGTAAATCCGCCACGGAGCTATTATAGTGCTCCCAATTAGTTGGCTCTTACGCACTTTGTGTGATTGACAAAATGACCTGATTTTCAGCTTCTGTTGTTCTGTCTAAATGAACACTGAGCTTCCATTTCCTGTTTATCTTCCCAATTGCCAAATTATTGACTGCCAGCCCCATCACGAAGGCTACATCCTGCTAGCCCATTCAATTGATAAGCAGGCCACCTGTCCATGTTACCAACATGGCTCAAGCCGATTACACGGATTTTATTATCGTTAGCCGATGCTAAGCCACACAAAGTGCGTAAGAGCCAACTAATTGGGAGCACTGTATTAACATCTATTAAGAGAACATTCTGTTTATATCATTAATGACATTGATACTGTTTTGATACGAAGTATTTTTAATAGTACCTAAAGGTCTAATAATCAGACTCCCATTCGGCTCCCTTCGGGAGCACGAAACAGTAGAAAAACCGCCTATACGCGTTGTATAGGCGGTTTTTGTTTTTACAATCGTTTTCCCAATCGGATTTTCCCACCCATTTTTTCACAATTTTTTCACAATGGGAAGTACCCAAAACTTCAAGAAAAAAGTCATCATTAGACACGAATTTGTAAAGAAAGACGGAACAAGCCCCCTGTATTTGTATGTCTCAATTGATAGCCAAGTCGATAAAATACCTCTGAAGCTGTCTTGGCCGAGAGATTTCTTTGATAAAAAGGCCGGGAAGATTTTACCCAGGCAGAAGGAAGACAAGGATTGTTCAGACTATCAATTAATGATTGATACTGAAGTTGGGAAGATCAACGAAATCTTCAAGGAATACCGATTGAGCCAAAAGACGCTGACAATTGCCCAATTGCTGAAGGAGTACAACAGTTTTACTTCCCGAAAAGACTTCCTGAAGTTTTTCTTGAATGACGCCAATGAACGATATAAGCGGAAGAAGATAGAAAAGGGAACTTGGAAGGGTCAGATTGCCACGTTAAACAGCTTAAAAGAGTTTTGGGCATTCGAACAACGCAAAGCCAAGAAAGGGGCAAAGGTTGATCCGGAAACGCTTCACTTGGCCTTTAGCGCCGTTACTCCCAAGATGTTGGAAAACTTCCGGGCTTGGATGAAGTCAGACCGGGCCAACATCCCTTCTACCGTCGAAAACCATATGAAGAACGTCAGGACCTACGTAAAGCGGGCATTGGCAGACGGCAACGTATTTGATGACCCGTTCAAAGTTGTTAAAGTGACCAAGCCCGAAACGTGGCCGGATGTCCTGACGGAAGACCAATTGGAAAGTCTTGTCAATCTATTCCAGGATAATACAACGCCCGAAAGTTGGGGCACTATCTTACGTCATTTTCTATTTTCCTGTTTCACTGGCTTACGTATCAGCGATGCAAAAACAGTTTCCCATGAACACATAAAAGGTGATTGGTTGGTTATTATGCCAAAGAAAACATTGGGCAAACAAAAGACTATCCGCGTTCCGCTTCACTCACTAGTGTTTTGACTTTTTGTGTCTGACGGGTATTTTTGAGGTAAACCTTGTACGCCCTCTATGAAAAAGTACCATGTCACCTTGACCGATCAAGAACGCCAGCACTTACAGGCTATCATTGCCAAACGCAATGCCAAGAGTCAGGCCGTTAAACGAGCTTATGTCTTGTTGGCTGCCGATGAGAACCAACCTGACTGGCTGAAAGATCAACACATTAAAAGCACCTATCAGGTTAGTATTCGTAGCATTGAACGCCTACGGGAGCGCTTTGTAGAAGATGGTTTCGAGTTTGCCCTCAATGGTAAAAAGCGCGAAAAGTATAAAGATGTCGTTTTTGATGGCGGAGTAGAGGCTCATCTGATTGCGCTACGGTGTAGTAATCCACCGGCTGGATATGCACACTGGACAGTACGTTTATTAGCCCAGAAAATGATCGAATTGAACTATGTCGAAACAATTGGTCGAGAGACGGTGCGCAAGATGCTGAAAAAAACAAGCTTAAGCCCTGGCGGGTCAAGTCGTGGGTAATCCCCGAAGCCTCTGCCGAATTTGTCTGCCAGATGGAAGAGGTACTGGATGTATACCAGCGTCCATTTGACCAGAAACGGCCAATTGTATGCCTGGACGAAGCCCGTCGGCAATTAGTTAGCGAGACCCATCTGGGTTTCACAGATAAAAACGGCGTTGACCATGTTGATTATGAGTACAAACGAGAGGGTGTCGTGGAGATCTTTATGGTCGCTCAGCCCTTGGCTGGGCAGCGGCAGGTGGTGGTCACCCAGAGTCATAACAGCATCGAATGGGCGAAGGTAGTGGGCCGTATTGTGGAAGAATGGTATACGGATGCGGACCGGATCACCTTGGTACAGGACAACTTATCGGCTCACCGAAAAGCAGCCTTGTATGAGGTATTTGAGCCAAAACGGGCGCGCACTATCCTGCAAAAGATTGACTTTGTCTATACACCTAAGCATGGCTCCTGGCTGAACGTAGCTGAAATTGAATTAAGCATCCTAACCCGCCAAGGCTTAACGCATCGGGTAGCCAGCCAGGCCGAGTTCGATCAGCAAGTACAGGCTTGGGTAAGCCAACGAAATGATAAATTGGCCAAAGTAGACTGGCAGTTTACAGCGGAGGATGCCCGAATTAAACTAAAACGGCTTTACCCGTCAACGATTGAGAGTTAAAACACTAGCTAAAAATCTGATTGAATCGTCAGTTGGCCGGTTGTTTGAAACGTTTTCCGAGCAATACACAAACCGGGAATTGGGCAAAATAGGCCAATCGGTAGGCATTGACTTTAAAATCAAAACGCATACCGCCCGGCATACTTTCGGAACCCTATTTATTGAAATGGGCGGTGATGTAGTAACGCTGAAGGACTATATGGGTCACCGTGATCTTGGAACGACTATGAAGTACGTTCACATTAGCGAAAAGCGGAAGAAGGAGAAAATAAATGTTTTTGACAAGCTCTTCAAGAAGGAAGCACCCAACCCAATATTTACGAAAGAAGAAGAAGACAGCTCAAACGTAGCTTAAAAGAACTCTGTTTTTGAAATACTATTCCGGCAATATTTTACGTTGTTCGTGAACTTATATCTAGTTAAGGTTAATTGAAATTTCTTTTAGGAAATATTGTTTCTCTTTATTTTCATTTCATAAGACTCTATTTCCTTTCCGAGATTTTCAATGTTATCACGAACTCTATCTATCATATTTATAGAGAACTGATCCCTAAGATCAGAAATTTCCTGTTTTTTTGTCTCCAAGACCTTTTTTTTTAAAAATTCTATCTCCTTTTTTACGCGTGCCAGTTCTGGAAACTTGATCTCCACCTCTGATGATTCTAACTCTTTACTCAAGAGATTCAATCTATTTTCCAGTATATTATATTTACCTTCAAATAAGTCAATATAATACAATTTAAACTCTTTTTTGTCTTTTCCAAAGTTAGAAATTACAGAGTAGCATAGCCAAATTATGATCGAGAAAAATGCGGTTATTAATGTATATGCAAAATAATACAGCATAAATATTAGCGATTTAAATATTTCATGTATTCAAACATATATGAAATCAGTACAATAATTACTCCTAATGTAACAAGGCAAAAGAAACCACCGTATATAATTAAAAAACCGCTTTTATTATCAAGATCTGGTTTTTCTACTAATACAAAAGTACCTGCTACAGTAGTTAGGAAAAGACTAAAAACCAGCTTAACCAGTTCTGTGATTAGCTTTATCCTTTCCTTAATATAATCAGGCTTTTCAGTCATAGTATTTCGTAGGTAGGCCAACTTTTGGAGAAAATGGCTCACTGCCTATAGAGTTATTTCCCCAAAAGTCGGTTAGTGAAATGAAAATTAATAAAAATACTTTGTAAAATATCTATTTAGTGATTTAATTTTTTACCGCAAATCCCAATCGAACACTAATCAACAATTAAACCTTTTTTCATGCTACTACAAATCAAAGGCTAACGTATTTAATAACCTAAGCTTTCCACAACTCCAATTCCGCCGGGATAACCTTTTCATCTGCACCCAAGACGGCCTTATAACTACCCACCACATAATTCACCCCGCGGATGTGGACTTTGTTTTTGAAACTGAATTGGGCTAAGTCCGCGGGCGTGAACATGATGGTTTTACGAATCAGGAAGGAATTCACTTTGAAGCGTTCAAATTGGCTCCAGTAAGTGTCCACCAAATTCCCGGAACCACTCCAAGCCAGGGCCTTCCCGCTTCTGGAATTGGTAGCATTGGGCTTGCCACCCACCAGCCCATTCCAAAACAATAACTTGGGCGTTGGCCGGTTGGCGTTGTCCTTGTTGTTGGGACTAATACCCGCCTGGGAAGTCATAGCAAAGCCGGAACCGGGATTGGTTTGAAGCGTACTAAAGGCGCTGACTATAGGCGTTACACTTCCCCCAATGGCGTTCCCTACTTCCGGCGTTGAATGCTTATCGAAAGCCGCCGGAATGGGCTTCAAAAGGGCGTCATTACCGTCAATCACATACGACAATTCTAAACGGTTCTGAAGGTCCGGAACCTTTGTTTGGTTGGCCGAAACTTTAGCCGTCCAATCCAATTGGACTTCTGCCTTCAGAATCCTATCAATGAAGTCGATGTTCAGTGTTTTCCGTCGGACATCGAAATCCAAATATAAATTGAATAGCTTCCGTATCTCCTTCAGAACGTCCGGGAAGGTCATGTCCGGCAAATGGTTCTGATAGGTCAGATTGGCCAACCCGTCCAAACTAGTCAGGTTATAGAGCAACAACCGCTTCAGGTCTGGGTCTGTCAGAAAATTCCCGCTGAAGTTCCAACCCGTCAGGCTTCCGAACTGGCTAAACAGCCACCGCAAAGACAGCATGGGGACCCGCCCAACGGCGTCAAATGCACTGCCGGAATAGTTGTTGATGAAGCCGCTAAACCCGGCCACCGCTTGGTTGCCATAGAAGCCAGCGTTTTCAATGGTTGGGAAGAAGGTGGAATCCGTCAGGATGTCCGGATTAACCACCGGGCTAACCGGCGCGGCCACGGACCCAAAGTTGATGTCTGATAGCAATTTGGTCTGATAGTCACCAAAGGCTTCCCCTAAGTTTTGGGTAAAATACAGGTTATAGCTTCCCGCGGGCGCGTCCTGAATCATGACATAACCCCGTTCAATCAGTTGGCTATTGACGTACTTTTCACAGTAAAACTTCCGGTTGGTAAACACCACTTGGGATTCATTGAAGAAACCTAAAATCCGCCGATTTTTGGGCGTATCGGGCAAGCTGAAGGCATACACCCGCGAACCCTGAACCGTATTAAAATCTAACATGGGGTTAAACGCTTCTAGCGTCAGCGTGGTTTTTGATAACAAATCCACGCTTTGCCCATCCAATCGAATATCTACCATACTTATAAGTTTGATTTGTCAACCACGACGTTGATTTGATTCCAGACATTGACCACCGACGTAACCGACACGCTTAAATTCTTATCGGCTATTTGTTGCAACAGCATGTTTGCCGTCCCTTGCCCATTGACCAATTGGCCGGTTTGCCCCTTTATGGCGTTGGCGAAATCGTCATTTTGCGCCCGGAGTGAGTCCAGGAAATGACCGGCCAAAAACGCGTTCATGTCTGCCAGGGCGTCCACGGTCAAACCCGTATTTTTCACGATGTCATTCATCAGGGTTTGACTACGCTGGATTTCGCCCGCTGTATCGCCAACTACACCCGTAGCCGCCGTCACTTCCGCCGAGTCCGTTATATAACTCGTATCGCCTGAATAGCCCCCGTCAGCATACATCCGCCCAATACCCCCTTTCCGGTAGGTTCGCCGGTTGCCACCCAGGTAATCGCCATACGTTCCGCCGTCGCCATAGATGGGCGCTCCGTTTCGATGCAATGACGAATCCAATAGCATATCCACCACATCTTTATTGTTTCGGTAGGTATTGCGCGAAAGAATCATAAACGGTTCATCCCCTTCCATTTCACCCACTTCCTGACCGGACCGGCGGTCAATCATGGCAATTCCGGCTTCTCCGTAACTATTGCCATGCCGACTTCCCCGAACAACACCCGCGTTTTTTACTTTAGCATAGCCGCCTTTCGCGAAATCGGGCGGTTGTTGACTACTAATCAGGCCGATTTGAACCGCCGTTGTCACCGCAGCCGCGGCCACCCCAATCAGACCCAACGGCCAACCCAAGGTTGCCAGTGACATTAACGCGGCTTGCGCCCCGGCCATAATTGCCTGCGTAATCATAAGCGCCTTATTTCGACGCCAAGCTTTCAGTTTTTCTTCCTTCTCTTTTTCGGCGGCTTCGGCGTTAATTTCGGCTACCTTCTTTTCATATTCTTCTTTTGAAATTGCGCCAGCGTCATACTTGTCCTTCCAAGCTTGTATCTGTTCATTTTTTTCTTTCTCAATTTTTTTGATTTGGCTTTCTAAGTACACCTGATTCAGTTTCATCAATGCGTCAACGCCTTGTTGGGCAACGTCCAGGATTTCTTCCCCGGCTTTGGTGAAATTCTGAAGCTTCTTATCATTGGCCGCTGCATCGTTCTTCAGCTTCTTATTCAGCAGTTCCATAAACTTGGAATAATCCCCTTCCATAAGCCCGTCAACCGCCGAAAAGAACTCTTTGGTATTGGCCCGACGTTGGGCCAAATGTTCTTCATTTAGCTTCGTTTTATCCTGTTCATATTTGGCATCAGCCGCCGTCAATTGGGCTTTCAAACGGCCATCAATGGCCTTTTCTGAACTGGCTTTTTGGTCGGCATCCTGAACCATAGCCGCGTTCTTGGCTTTTTCTTCAGCCGCTTCCATTTCCAGCTTCCGGCGGTTGTATTCATATTCTCCCTTCAGCCGGTCAAGCTTGTTGTCATAAATAGCTTGGGCGTTATCCTTGGCATTGATCAACTTGGCATCCGACAACGCCACAAATTCTTTATACTCATTGTCGAATAGTTGCTTTGTGGCCGTTGCATCGGCTTGGCGCTTACGCTCATTCTTGGCCAGTTCGTCCGCCCTATGCTTGTCATTGACGGCTTCCACATCGGAAGTTAGCTTGTCATTAATCGCTTTTGCCGTTTCCGCCCGGCGGGTTTCGTCGGTAATGTATTTGTTGACATAGTCAATGTCTCGTTGGGCTTGGGCTTGCAAAGCGGCCACTTTTCGGGCGGTGTCATCGGTCAACAACTTGGCCTTCAATGCATCCAATTTGTTATTGATGTCCGTTTCTTCTTTCTCCTTTTTAGCGCGGGCGTCTTCTTCTGCTTTAGCAATTTTGGTTTCCCGTTCGGTAGCCAGAAGCGTCAATTGCTGTTCCTTGGTTGTGGCACTGGCTACCGATTTGCGGACGGCGGCTTCTTCCCGGTCATACTGAAGATTGATTTCAGCAATCTTGCGTTGGGCTTCGTCAGCAATAGCCCGGACTTGCATATCCGCAATTTTCTTCAGGCTGTCTTGCTCCGCCTTTTCAGCGGCTTCCGCTTTCTTTTCGGATTCCTTCTTGGCTTCCGCAGTGATGGCTTGCCCCGATTTTTGGGCATCCTGCACAATATTGGCGTTGGATTTTTTGGTTGTTTCCTGCCGGGTTGCTTCCGAATCTTCCCAAAGTTTATCAATGGCTTTGGCGTTGGCATCGAAGTTTTTGGCCAACGTGTCAAAGTTTGCTTTTGGATCTATTTTGAAACTAGCCCCAAAGAAATTAGCCACTTCTTTCCCCTTATTGATTAGGGCATTGAAGCCGTCAGCAACTACTTGGATTGCGGCAACCGACGAAATCAAGGTTGTAGCTACCAGCCGGAAGGCTATAGTAATGGCGTCGGTTATGACGGTTGTTGCTTTAGCCTTTTCCTCATAGCCAAATAGGGCAGAAAGTAAGGTTCCAAAGGTTTGGGCAAACCGGACCCCCACGTCAACCACGTCCCCCATGCTATCCCGAACGGGCTGGGTTCCTTTCCAAATCTCGATGAAGGCGTCAATCAGTTCATTCCCCACCTTAATCAAGCCCCTAAAGGCGTCCGTTGAATCTCCGCCAATGGTTGTTTTCAATCGGTCAAAATTGTCCCCCAGGTTCGACAATTGACCATCCAGAGTGCCGGAAATCTTTTCCGTCATACCAATTACGCCCGGCATTTCTCCAAACGCTTCAATGGCTTTCATGACGCCCGCTTCCGTTCGGTCAACTTCTTGGGTCATCCCCTTGAAAGTCATAGAAACTTTATCCCCATTGGTTTGAACCTTAATCCCCAATTCATTCCAACGGTCCGTATTATTAATGTCATTAATGGCTTCTACCAAATCGCCCATGGGCTTTCCGGTAGCGTTGGCCACGTCTGCCATTTTCATCAATTCATCCTGACCGGGCTTTAGTCCGCGGTTGGCTAATTTGATGTAACTGTCCGTTAATTCGTCAACGCTGAAGTTGGTTTGAGCCGCGAACTTTTGAATCATTTGGAAGGCTTCCGCCCCGGCTTCCGTACTCCCCAACGTAGTGGCCAAAATCGCGTTGTACTTCTCAAATTTGGCCGTCAGGTCCAAGACATCTTTACCGAAATCCCAAATCGCTTCCGCAGCTTCCGTTACGGCATCAAACGTAAAGGCACCAGCAAACGCCCCTTTGAAGGTTGACCAAGTTCCGGTTTGTTTGTCTGCATCATCATCCAGTCCGCGGACTTCCTTCCGGACGTTACTAATTCGGTCATCGACTTCCTGAACTTCCTTCATTTTGGCAATCCATTCATCCGACCCAATTTTCAGGTCCCGCAACTCTTTGTTTAACAGCCGTGAACTGGCTTGCAACTCGGTCATGGACGCGTCATTGAGGTCTATGTTTTTCACCATATCCTTCATTTCGGCGTTGACCTCTTTTTGCCGGTTTTTCAACTCCTTCCAGGCATCGGACCCTTCTTCCCCGGCTTCCTTCATATCCCGAAGGGCCTTGTTGATTTCCTTGGCTTCGGTCTGAAGAGACATCAGCGTTTTATCGGCTTCGTCCCCTTCAATCTCCACCTTTAATTTGGCGGTTTCTGTGCTGTTCATGGATTACATAAAAAAAGCTTCAGACCAAGTTGGTCTGAAGCTTTTCCAGGTAACAGGACAGTATTTTCTTGGCTGTTTATCTTTTTTTTAATATTCGTTTCTTCTTGACTAATACTTATAAATAATTACTTTCACTGCCATTAAACGCCTTTAGGTTAATATATAGGCAATTATAAAACAGAAATCACAGGGTTACAATGAACTCAGGTAACAAATTCAAATGGGTGTATCAATCGTTAGAGAAAGTATTACGACCGTTTGGGTACTGTACTGGTAGAAAAGGATTTTGGATCAAAAACACCTCTAATAGTTGCCTCCTGATAGAATTCAGAAAGCCTTTTTATGGCGGGATAGACGGCAAGTTTACAATAGTAATAAGTGTATATTACAAAACTGAAGGTGAAGTTGTTGATCTAAAAAATATGTCCTTTGATAGAGGACATATTTTGAATTTTGGAGTACGTATGTTAAGTGATGTTCCTATCGATATAGAATCCCTAATGGATATGAATTCTTTAGTGGATTTCAATGAGCGAGAAAGAAGTGTGGAGACATTGTTAGTAAGCTACGTTGCACCAATGCTTGAAAAGATGGACACTATCAGTGGACTAGTTGAGATTTTAAACGAACAACACAACCTAAAATACCATATTACGACTCCCTTACAAAATATGATTCATAACGAAGGGTACTCTTTAGATTTTGATTGATAATGTTTATTAAACATTTATAAAACCAAGCTGATAAAAGTACAAAATCTCAAAGGTAGTCAACTTTGTATTTTACCAAAGTTGGCTACCTTTTTTACTATAAATCAGCTGTTTCTATTTTCTTCTTCAGGTTAAAAGCAATCCACTCTGACGCCCGCCAACGGACCCGTTGTTTGGCTGCATTGATGATCTTCATTTTACCGTCATTGTACCACGTTCCGCGGTAATCCCGTTTCACCGATGGAACCCGGCGTCTACCCATGGCAATAGCCCAGGCAATCCGGCGCGTTGCATTTTTAACGGTTGGAACCTGCTTGCCCTGGTAGCCTTCCACATAGGCGAATTTGTCCAGGCCAATCTTATCCACGAAGAATTCCATGGCATCAATGGGCGGTATATGGGACGAATACCGGAGTAAGGACATATCCTTAAACCGGCCATATTCCCGGAAGTCAAATTCCATCGTCAACAGATTGACTTGGCGCAATACATGGAATTGAAAGTCCCGTTTCAATTCGTCCGTCAGTTCCAGGCCAGCCCGTTCAATATTGCGCCGGAAGGCTTCCACCGATTCAGACGCAATTTCAATGGCTTCGTCTGTAAAATCTTCTAAAAATTCGTCCATCAGCTTCCAAATTGAATGTGGGTGAATTCCATATACACTTTGTCACCCGCTACACCCGTAAAGCCGTTAAACAGCGGACGACCAACGCCGGAATTGTAATCCAACGTTCTGGTTTCCTTCAGAACTCCATTCACGTAAATCTTTACTTGGCCGGTTCCGGCTCCTATCGGGCTTTTCATTTCATACACCCATTGGGCGGATGTTGCAGAAACACCAATGGGCAAGTCCAAATCATTGGTATTTATTGCGTACACGTCCGGGCCGGAAGGCAATGTCCAGATATTTCCAGCCGGATAACTACCCGTTGAATAGATGTAAAAGTTTACCGGCGAATTGGTCCGATAATGGAATTTACCGCCCGGAACTGTCCACGCGTAGTATTGCGCCCCAAGCACACAGGACCCGTTGGTATTTGCATAATCTTGGGTATTGAGTGCCGCCCAAGCCGCGGAAGCCTTGGCGTCTGCGTCTGCCTGACTGATTTCACTTCCGTAGGTTCCCGCCGGAATGGTTATTGTGGCATACCCGCCAAATTGCCCAGCCGGACACGTTGTCCGGACAAAGCTTCCGGCTCCACTGACGGCAACCGACAGATAAGGCGTTGTGGCACAATCGGCGCTGTCAGCGGGCGAAATATAACCCGCTGTTCCCGGCGTATTGGCTTTTATAGGCGTTTCGACAACCCGCGTATTATCGTCTAAATAATACTTTTCAATCAGCATAACACCCTTCTTTCCTGTTCGGCGTCCGTTGTCATCGAGCAAACAGGCCGTGGCCTTGGGACGCCACCCCGTTTCCCTTGCTTGGGCAATGGTCAAGGCCGGAAGGTTGCTGAAGTTGCGTTCTGGATTGGCATACTTAAACGTTAGCTGACGCCCAATTGGGCCTTCATCATCGACCCAATGCCGGATTGAATCCATTGACGGAATCAAGGGCAAAAACGCCCGGTCCGTAGCAATATAGGCGTCTTTCGTCAAGGCCAATTCCTGAAGGTAATTCCGGCCTGACTCCTTCAGCCAGCCCGTATTTATGGTTAATTGCCGTTCACCTGTTGCGCTGTTTATGACCTTTTCGGCGTATTGGGGATTATAGGCATAGTCTGGATAACGGTCCGAAATATTCCGGGCTAACGTCAGCGTTTCTTCCCCTTGGCCGGTCAAACAAAGAGTATCATAACCGCCCAGGCTATTGGCAAAAAGGACAAACCGGACATTGCGCCGGAATTCCGGGTCCATTCGATAGGACCGTACTTCCGTCAGGATATTCCCGGCGGAATCTTCCAACCAAACTTTATAGCCCGCTACCACGCCGGGCCGGGTTGTCAAGCCTAGGGCTTCCGGCCCCACGGCCAAGCAATAGACCGTCATGGGCGTAATGCTTGCTAGGGTTGCAGCCGTAAAGATGTCCGGCGGGTAAACGGAAGCCGTTCCCAAAACTTCCACCTGAAGTTTCAATCCGGCGGGAAGTGGTGAACAGTTGCAAAGCCAATACAGGAATTCCGGTTGATTGGGTTGAACCCGTTTCCCATCTTCCCCCCAGGTCAGAAAGCGCCCGGATTTACCAATGTAATCGGTGAAGAAGTTATGCTTGTAAACGGAAAAATCCCGTTCCGAAATACCCGCTTTGATGGCATACTGAACCGGAAGGCTTTGTTGAACAATAGTAACGTCATTGTTTTCAATCCGGTATTTGACATAATAGGGCGTAATTAGCCCATCACAAACCGAAATGCCCACTTGCCCAAAGGTTGGGGCCGTTCGTTCCAACAAACTGTCTAATTGGTCCTGAAGCTCAAAGAAAGCGCCCCTATAAATGTAGCCACCGGCCACGGCTTCGGGTGGGCGCTCACTGCCTTCAAATTCTACCAATCGGCTAAACGTATTGGCTCCGTAATAGTCCGGGACCATGAGTTCCAAAAAATACCGCAAACCAGACCGGGTTACAATTGTAATTGGGTCGGCAGCATCGACGTTGACAACAATTGGATTTTGGGCCAATTTTAACGGTGAAAATAGTGTAGGCATTACCCGTAAATAGTTGCGTTAATGTTCATATCCAACCCAAATTCCAGTCTGAAGCCAAAGTGACCGTCCGCCCATAGCTGGGAAACCGGATACTTCTTTTGGCCTTCGAATTCCACGTCAATAGTTCCCGCCCGGCGGTCCTTCCTCAATTTTGCCTGAAGGTCAGTTATGATCTGATAGGCCATTCCATAGGCGTCAATTTGGGCTTCATTGTCATCCAAGGGCGCAATGATTAAACAGGAAATACCCACAATAAAACGGTCATTGATTTGGGCTACTGTATTATCCAATGTATTGATGACAGGTTCTTCCAACCATAGCATTGGGTAATCAAATTCAGGGAGTGACCGAGCAAAAGAAATCCCCTTTTCGACGGACCCAAAGCAGAAGAATTTTAAGTCCGGATGGTCATGGGCAAACGTTTTGAAATAGTCAATGAACGTCCGCAAGTTGGCGTTTAGCATCATAGCATCTTGATTTGATGCTTGAAGCTATAATCTTGACATAAAATATAGTAGGACATAAAAACCGCTCTGTCATTTAGTTGATGGAGCGGCTTTATCTAATAATGTAAATGATCTACCTAGAATTGCATATTAAGAAAACTTAGTAACAGTTTATTACGTATTCTTATATATTTTCATAAGCCATTTTCTACTTGATTTCTAATAATTAGAAATTTTCAATCCGGAGAATATATTTTTTTTATCTCTTCAAGTACAGAATTTTTTATTTGGCTTATTGACGCTTTTCTTATTGGAAATTCATCAAAATATGACACACATAAATACTCAGTAGGTGTTATTCTTTTCTTTACTGAATAGTATAAATTCCAGTCTAAATTTGGATATTTTTTTCTTGCTTCTGCTTGACTCCAAGCATCGTATCTAAAATTAATTTCACTGTCATCCCAATCAGTTAGCTCAACAAGCGAATCGTCAACATCTATGATGATACCCGATAGAGTATTCAAACAAAATCCTACACAAGTCCCAAACTCCGGAAGCCCAAGTTTACTTAAAAAATCTCCCGTCTCACTGTAGGAAGAACCATCAGCTATAAAACTATAAGTAATGTTAGTTTGGGTGCAAATTCTCTTACAATATTGTAAAATTGCCCCGATTTCTGAAGGATCATTATTATTAGACGATTTGAGTATTTTATAAATATACCATCCATGTTCATTAAAATTTTCAACAACAATTGGAGGGTCCCCACCTGGAAAATGATGCAAATAATCAATTTTTTTATGCCTTATTAAAATAGCAGCATGGTATGGCTCATAATTTTCATTATCAATGCGCACAGCCAAAGAAACAAAATTTTCAGGTAGAGAATGATCATTAAATCTTAACAAAGTACCTCTAATTCTCATACTTAGATAGTGTGATTTAAACTTCTTACTCTCAAAGTATCAGAAAGACTTTGATATAATGGCTTTATACCTAAAAAATCATCTTTTTTTATTACAGGCTTCAAAGACATTAAAATAGTTCTAATAATACCTCTTTCAGTAAATTCATTATCAAATATTTTTATCATTTTCTTTAAGTCGTTGAGCCTATCTTCTAAAATCAAATCATATATTTTTTCGTGCAATAAATCAAATTTTTCCAATTTATCATTTGATACTATATTCTGGTAAAATTCAGCTATGAATTTTTGCTCATTTATGTCTAAATAATAATCTATTAATTGATATGTTGGCTTATATTCACTTCTAGTTGTCTTTAGTGCAGACAAATATATATTTTCGTATAGTAGGCTGTTAATTGCAATAGCTTCCTGCACTGTGCAGTCTATCTTGTATTCTATATTTGATTCATGTATATGAATATTAGTGTTTGTTTTTCCGCCAGTTTCATAAAGTTGCCCTGACAAAAATACAATTTCACTTTCGTATTCATTACGTCTTCTTTTATAGGAAAAATTTTCACCCTTAAACTTTTGGGTAACATTAATTATTTCATTATTATTTTTCCATAAAACTTCATAATCTAATCCATTACTTTTTATTTTATCTTGTATATCCTTTAATGCCTTGATTTTCTTATTGTCTAATGATTTACCTGTCAAAATATCGTTTATATCTTTAGTGACTTGCTCATTTTGAGCAGGAAAAACTAGGCAACTTTCAATAGAGCCATTTAATAGAGATATTTTGAATTCAGAATTATCCTCATAAAGCCTAGCAAGTTCCACTAATGAATCAATGAATATTTTCAATGATTCAGCGGCTTCAAGCGTTATAGCCTGTAGCGACAAGGGGTTACCTTTAGAGTCTTTTATAATTCTTATTTTAAGTTCATTTTCCATATCGCTATGTGAAATTATAGCAGAAATATTGAGTTTCTCATCTAAACACTTATTCACTATTTTATATTGTTGAAACAAAATATATCATACTTTATTTTAAATTTATCTCTATGATTTGTGCACATTAATAGAAGTAGTTTCTAGTTATTATCTTAAAACGTCTCCGCCATAGACGGCTTTAGCAGTTAGCTAGATTTTCGTGCAATATAAGGAATACGTACCCTATACCTACTTGCCCGTATCTTATCTTACAAATTAATTTTACAAAAGAAGCCCGACTACAACGCAGACCGGGCTTTCCACTAACCTGCTTAACCAAAACTATTCCTGCGCTAATCGGTCCTTTTCTGCCTTGTCATTGGCCCGGCGGACCTTCAAGTTATTATCCCGTAAATACAGCCAAATGGTATGGCCGTTTTGCTTGCAAACCTTGTCGAAATCCCCAAACGTGCCGGTCTTGGCCACATCCATCAACGTCGTGATTAAGCCTTCCCCGTTTTTATATAGGGGCGCTTCTTCATCCGCGTTTGGGTCCGGTTCATACACGTCCTTATAGGACTGAAGAAAGCCTTTATTCATGGCTTCAAAATATTGGGTAATGGCCATAACCGTCCCAATAGGCAACTTATCAAACGTTCCGGCGCGTTCATCGGCCAAAATCGTGTTGTATTCTTCCCGCTGGTCCCCATTCCAATCCACCGATTGACGGAACTGCTTCACGTCCTTCCGTTCCGGGCGGCATAGCGTAGCGATTAAGGACAACACCGCTTTTTGATTCGGCTTTTCAGGGCGGGTAAATCCCAAATAGTGGATATTGGCCATAGCTATTTCGATAGCCGTGGTATTGCTGAAGTTGTCATCCGGAAGCAAATAGGTCATGGGCTTCCCCTTACCGCTATCGACCGTAAAGGAATCAAACGGCTTTTTGGTCACTCGCTCTTTCCAAACCCAACGCGTCAGACGCCCAAGGTTCCAGCGTTGTTCCGTTGTCAGGTCAACCCATACGTCCGCCGGAAGGGGCAACAACTCCTTCAGGGCAATGTCTTTTAATCGACCCGCCCCAATGGGTTGGGCTTCGTCCAAGTCGATTAACTGAAGCGGCAACAACCGCTGAATTTGTTCCCCGTGCATTCGTCCCAGGCCGTTGGCACTTGCCACGATTGGCCTTCAATGGTCACTTTCTTCATTTGAACACGTTTGCAATCTGAAGTCCTAAATCCAATAACGCCAACAAACCCATTCCCCGCCAAACCCAATTTTCAGCCTTGGCCGCTTTCAATTTCCCTTCCAGTTTTCCGGCGGATTTGCCCCCGGCCTGACAACTATCCAAGCTTACTTTGAGCCGGATGTTTGCCAGCCTTAACCCAAGCTTTTCCGTTTGGGAAGCCTGAAGGTCATTCCGTAGTTGGGTAGTTCGAGCCTTCAGGAATTCATAGGAGTTCAACGAATCCAGGACCGCCCGAGCGTTGCCTACATATTGGGTCACAGCGGTCAGGCTATCATTTGCGGGCTTTGCCTTTTTGGACGTACTGATTGATTGCCCGTATAGCGTCAAGCTCTGATAGGTGCTGAATACTATCAGAAGCAATTTTCCGGTTAAGCTCCAATATTTTTTCATCTTTTGCGCTAATTTGTAGGTCTTTGGCACTTAGTAAGCCTTCGTAATGAATCTTGTCAACTTCCGCTTGAAGTTGCCGCGTTTGCTTCAGTAAGACGGTTCGTTCATCTTGGCAAGCCTGAAGCGTGTTATTGTTCAGGAAGTAGCCAACGCCCCAACTGACGCCCGCCAGGATGGCGGCCAAGGCTACTTCCCACCCAAACCGCTTCCAGTCCTGACGAATCCAGGACCATAGGGTCAACAGCCACGTCATCGTTGTTTACGGCTGTTTAAACGTTGACTAATACTATCAATAGCAGCTTTCTTCTTCAGCGCGTCTTCATCGACGCTAAAGCATAGACCAAGGGTAACGCCCGCCAATATGTAGCCAGCAATGAACGTCAGCTTCATCAATTCGGACGGCTGTTCATCATGGAAATACATCAGCCATTTAGTCCAGAGGATGTTTAGCACAACCAGCGCACAAACGGCAGCTAGATTTCTGACCGGCTTGGGCGTTGGAGCCAACAACCGCTGAAGGATTGTTAATTCTTGTTTCATTGATTTCATTGATTTGATTGGATTTACTTGGCGGAATAGGCGGTGGAACGGTCCGCGGCATTCCGGAAACGGTTTTTTGTGGCCAAGTCAGCGCGGCTATCACTAGGCAAACCGCACTGACACCACATAAAAAGGCATAGATAAACTCTTCCGCCATAGCCTAGCGGATTGCCTTCAGAACTACGAAGTTTTGGGTGACACCCGTACCCGCCGTGGTTATAATAGCCCGGACGAATTTCCCCATGAAGCCACTGACCACCGCTTGCACCTGAGTTAAGGCAACACCGGCCAACGTTGCCCCAATAGTGGTCCAGGTTGTCCCGTCTTCCGATGACTGAAGCTGGTAAGAAGGAACCGTTGTACAAGCGCCCAACGAAACGGTCAACTGCACCGCCGTTGCCGCTTCAGCGTCCAACGTGGCCGTGGTACTGGAAAGCGTCAGTGGGTTGATTGTCCGGTCAATCATTCGACGGATAAACAAGCCTTCCGTACTGGCTTGAATTCGGAAAGCGGACATGGTTATTGACGGCGTTGTCCCGGTCACGGTC
Source organism: Spirosoma telluris (assembly GCA_003259005.1). Taxonomy (GTDB): domain Bacteria; phylum Bacteroidota; class Bacteroidia; order Cytophagales; family Spirosomataceae; genus Spirosoma; species Spirosoma telluris. Next base: position 4,813,421 of record QLII01000001.1, on the reverse strand, counting down.
CGAACGTACCGGATTTGGTTGCCCTTTATCTGAAGTAAAGGTGACGTGAAATACCCGTTGGCCGCTACCCGTTCAAAGTCATAAATCGTTTTCCAGTTGGTGCCGTCCATTGTTTCCTGGATACTGACATCAACCGCGGGCGTTGTGCCGGTTATGGCCGTCACGGCAAAACCAAAGGACTGACCTTGGGAGTTTAGCACCGAAATACCCGCGGAAGTAACCGTGGCTGTAATGGCCGCTGACGCAATATCCACCACCTGAAGCCGGTCCAATAACGCCCGGTTGAGTGTGGAAATGTTGGTGACTGTCCCAACCGTTGTCACTGTCGTAACCGTTGGCGCGTTGGTAATAGCCACCGGCAAACTATCCGCCTGGTCCGTGGTTCGCCCCATATGCCGGGCAAAATCCACCGTGAAACGGGTTGTGTCTAAGAGCCGTACAAAATGCAAGCGGACATCCGTGGCCGACGCGGGCGCAACGCCCAGGTTTCGGACCCGGATTCTGATTTTATAATCCTTGCCAGGGTCCGGAATGTATTGGGTCCGTTTGCCGATCAGGTTTGCCCCAACGATGGAATCAATAGCCCGAGTCTGAAAGACCATTTCTTCCATGTCAGACACGATTTCAAAAATACCCGCCGGAAGGAAGTTGGGGAAGAACCCGTGGCCGTGGTTGTTATGGTGACGGGCGTTGATGCTGACGCCAATTCAGAGATTCCACACCCCCGAACCGAATAAATGGCGTTGGTGGCCGTGGTACTATCGAACTTGAATCCAACCGCATTCAGGGCGTTATTGAAGTTGGTGGACGGGAAGGTTACGTCCGTTTCTACCACCCCGGCGGCATTCACAGACACCAGCTCAACAAAGACTTCCTGGTTGGCTATCCGTTGCGACATTGACAAGGCAAACGCCAGTTTCACCGGGAAGCGGTAACTTCCTTTCGACTGGATAATGGTTTCCGTGTTGATGGTTGTTCCGGTATTGATATTGAGGAACCTTGCCCCGCCCGCGGCTCCTAATACGGAAAGAACATGGTTCGTGCCGGTCTGAATCAAGTCCCAGTTGTTGACCGTGTCAAAGCTGAAGAATTCGTCCCGGAATTTATCCCGAGACGTTCCCACAACGGTTTTATCCGCGGCCAAGACTTCATCCCGGATTTTGGTCAGCACATCCGCCAAGGCAACCGGAGCCGTTGCCCCGTTGATTTGATTAATGTCGCTTTGGTCCATACTGACCCGCTGACGCTCATCCCAAAACGTCAACTGTTTCCCGGATACTTCTAGGATTGGCCGGTCTATCTGCATCGACCACCCGCCATTTGTGTCTTCAACTAAAACGGCGTTATTCCGCTTTGAAATATTGAACATGGTAATTGGTTTGTATAAACAATTGATTGAAAATTAGTTGTTTGCCGGATGTGTCTTTAGCCAGTACGGACTGACCCAATTGGCAATCAGCTTGATTTCGGAAGTCTTCCGGAAATTGATGTAACAGCCGCCCCGCGTACCGTTGCCGCCGGTTGTATTGAAGCCGATACACTTCACCCGGTCTTCTTCTTCCGGGTCAAAATGGTCTTGGGCAATGCCTTCTACATGGGAGTAAAACAGGCTTACGGCATCCATCCGGCGCGGCTTTTGGCCCACCCGATGGTTGCCCCGCTGATTACGCCGATAAATGATTTTGGTTTGGTCACTGAAGTAAGCGGCCACCATACCCACCGACTTCACCGGAAGCTTCACCCCGTTCCGGATGTGAACGTAATAGAAGGCGGAAGCACAATAAGCCGACCGGGAAGGAAGGCCGTTGGTCTTGTTAATTAGGGTTATCCAGGCCGCGTCATTGTTGTTTGACTTTTCAGTCATCCCCACAAAGCGGGCGGCAGAATCAAAGACCGCTTGGCGCAAGACCAATTCGTCCGAAAACGCCAAAACCGGCGGTTGCCCCATCAGTAGGTCAACCGCCGGTTTTGGCGTTTTGGCTTTGGTGCTTTGGGCTACGGTTTGACGTTGTGCGAAAGGGCCAAGAAAAAGAGCAAGCCCAAGGAAAATACGGTTGTAATGATGCTTCGTTGCCACGGCGTTAAGTCTTCAAAGAATTCGGTGTAAAAATCCTTCCTTGACTTCAGGAATGGTAGGACATAAAATCCCACGAATGGCACGATTAAGAACAATACCAACAAGGCAATGGGCAGGTCCACAAAGACCACTAGCTTTTCATAGACTAGCTTTTGGAGCGACGTTTCGTCATAGGGTTGTAACTGCTTTTCGACAGCCAACCCCTGATTCATGGCTTCTATCTCCGTCCGGAAGCTATTGAACTTGCCATGGAAATACAGAATGGCCACCAGTACGCCAACCACCTGAAGAACCGCCGTCAGTAATCGGTTACGTTCAAAGAAACCGCGGGTGTCTTCCGGCGCGGATTCTTGCCCCACTTCATGGGCAATTCCCAACTCCAATTCAATTTTCCGGACTTCGTTGTCTGCTTCCGTGGCCCATTCATACAGGCTTCGTTTTTCGGTTTCATCGGTACATTTCCGGGCTTCCCGGCGGAAGTTGGCCGCGGCTTCTTTGGCCTTATCGCGGGCGGTCAACAGCTTGTTTTGGGCTTCCGCTTGGGCGGCTTGCTTCCGTTGCTGAATCTGAATCCGCCGGGTTTCAATTTGCTTTTCCTGCTCCATCAATTCCAGTTCTTCCGCCGTTAGGCCGGTTTCCAATAGGGCTTCTTCGGAAAAGCTATGGCCGTTTAATGGGCGGATGTCCGCTTCTGGTTTAGGGTGCATTCCGGCCACAAACGGGCCTTTTTTGTTGTCTGACTTGGCTACCATTACCGGGTAATTGATTTATAAAGTGAAACAAGGATGACAAAAAGAAGGGCTAACCCAGGCAACAGGACCACCGTGGCCATGGGCAACCAAAGGGGAAGCGTTACCGCCACCCAGGACCAATCCACCGTTTGGCAAACCCTAGCAATGGGGATAATTAACACAACCAGAATCCACCAAAACGGAAGCGTTCGACGGATGAACCATAGGGCAATTTTCATAGAACAAAAAATGGATTAGATGAATCATTTTGAAAGCCGGGCGTTCGACCAACCACCGGAACCCGGTAACGGTCTGACGCGAAATAGTCCGGAAATACCGTGGAAGACGCGTTGGCGTTCAGGTAGTCGGTTAATTCCCGAGCCGCGGACGTGGCCGCGTCCTGACAGGTCTTCAGGACGGCATTCAGCCGGTTAATATCCAATTCGTCTTCGTTAATAATACCGTCCGTTTCGGAGACAATCCGGAAGTCTGCATTGAGATTTAAAAACGGAATGGCGTCCACAAAGCCACTATTGGCCACAAACTTCCGGCAAAGCGCCAGAACCTTGGCTTCCTTGGGCGTGAACGTGCTACTTGCCAGCTTCAGCCGATTGGCTAGGGCCGTATAGAATTCAGCGCCTAAAATGGTCTGTAAAACGGAATCCTCCGCGTTGAATAAATACCCGCGAACGGACAGGTATAAACGTCGCGAATTTTTAGCCGCCGGAAACGCCGTTGTCCATTCGGTAGCCGATGAAATCAAGCGGCCATGATTGACCGTATAGGCGGAAGACGCCGTCCAGGTTGGAAAGCTGGCCGCGTGAGTTTCGAGCCACTGAAGCGAGTCTTCCAACCAGAAATCCGCCTTGGCCGTTATATCCTTCAAAACGGCCACATACATCCATTTTGTCAGGACCGCCGTATTTGCGGGCGTACTGACCACCATTCCGGCGTCCCCCGTGGCCGTCATCAAAAACGGCATATTTTCCAGGTAGGCAAAAAAAGCCGTGGCCGCTTTCAGTCGGTCCAACAAGGCTTGTTGGGCACTGGTTGGCGTTGTCAGGCCAATCAATTCCACGTACAATTCCTGACCAATAGCCGGGATTATATACTTCTGTTCGGACTGACGGACGGCGGGTTCCCAGGTTGGCCAAGCCATGATTTTTTGAACCCCGCCGATTTGGGCTTTCAAAGCCGCGATGTCATTGATTAGCATGGGTAGTAGAATTTGGGTTGGAACCGGAAGACGTTGGCGTCACGTCATAGTTATAAAGCTGGATATTGCGGACATCGAATTCCATATCCGCTTCCCACCCGTTGATTGCCTTGACAATCCGCAAAGGCGTCAGCAGGATAAAGCGGTCTACATACGTCAGGAAGTTTTGCTGATAGTTGGCCGCGGCTTCTAGCTCTTTGCCCGATCCACCTAGCTTCCCACCCGTATCAATACCCGCCGAAACCGGAAGAACCCCATGCCCGGAAGCTTGGGCAATATTGGCGGTATTGAACAAAGATGTATAGGCGTCATCAGACATTTTGTTGGTCAATGACTCGATCTTGATTCCGGAAATTTCCTTCCCGTTGATGTCCACCTTATGGAAGGTAACAAGGGCTTTGTCTGTGTTTTCGATACCAGCCAGGGTTTCGCCCATTTGCTGAAGCACTTGGGCTTTCAAGGCTTCCTTTTCTTCTTCCGTCTGGTCTTCCCGGTCGAAGTAGTCATCCGGAATCGAAATGTGGTACTTCAGGTTATAGCCGTTGTCTAAGCCCGAGTCATGGAACTTTGGGATTTTGTTGGCCACTTTCGCCCATTCTGCCGTTGACCACCATTCCGCAAACCCAAAATAATCTTGGCCCGGAATATCATCCTTTAGATGAAGGATACAAACGGGATACTTGGTTGGGTTGGCTGGATCAAAGGCCGGGATGGTGAAGTCATCCACCCGTTTATAGTACTTAGTGCCCATGTTGCCATTGAGGATAAAGGCAGATACCCGCGTTTCCCCGCTTTCAGCTTGCGCGGGCGGATTTTAAACGGGTCAATGGCTTCCATGTTGGCCACCTTTTTATCCGTTCCAAAGGTGAATTTGACAAAGGCATTGCCACAAAAGGCATACTGAAAGTTTTTCCGAATCCAAACCCGGTCATAGTCAGCCAGTAGCCGCCAGGCTTCAAAGCTTGGGAATTTTTTGGGCACAAAAAGTGTGTCAGAACCTTGCCCCGCCTTTTCGTCGGCATGGGTATAGATACCCCGGCCAGCTACGAAATTCCGGCGGACTTTTACCAATGACCACTTGTTGGGGGATTCAGACGCTAATTGGTGCATCAATGCCAATTGGTCATTCTTTTCACCCCAGGGCACATAGTCCCCCCGGCTTCCAGCGCCCCCGGTTGGCTTGGCCGCATAGGACGTGTCCGTGTCTCCGAACGTGGCCACCGCCCCAACCTTGCCGGATTGAAGAACGTAAAAATTGGAACCTAGCTTCCGTATTTTGGTCATGTTAGTAATTGTGAAAAATGGTCATTCCATCGAATTCAACTAACCGCCGGATTTTGCATTCAAAGGTTTGGCCTTTCGCGCAGTCATACAGCATCAGCGCTCCGGCCTGATTCATGTTCCGCTGAAGGGACGGCAAATCCTTTTTAGGCTGGGCTGTATAACCCGCGGCAGAAGATTTTGCCGCCGTTGGGTTTTTCTTCACCCTAGGTTTAATGGAAATGCTTCCGTCTGCTTTGCGAAACTTCAGGCTGAATTCGGTTCCCGCTTCCTGAATGGAATGAAGGACCGTTTTCAGGGTCACTTGCAATTTCTCGTTTGCCATATTCTTGAGCTTGTTGAATTCATGGCAAGCTTAGTTCGATCATTTCAGCATCAATAGGACGGTTTTTTGGTCATAAAAAGGGCCTGTTTGATAATGGATTGCAGTCTGTTTTCCGGCAATTCCTTATCAAACAGGCCATTGGATTCAGGTTTCCAATTTTAGCGCCGTTTTACACATTTCAGCCCAACGCACCCTTTACCGCGGGTGGCAATTGCCAGCTTGAAAAAGCGATTATAAAACGTTGTTAACTAGGTTGCTTAGTGGGATAGGATGACTATCGAATTACTGAAGCCACGCTTGACCCCAGACGGCATCAGCTTCTTGTACTTACCCCAGATGATGTAGTCATAGGCGTCCGTTCCATCCGTGGCATACTCCCGATTCTTGGCCGTCTGTTCACTGCCCTTGTCCTTTTGGAAGCCGTCCTTGGTCCTGGTCTGTTGCAGGGCTATGATAAAAGGCTTATTCGTAATCTGATTGAACCTGAGTCTTGGAGTGCGTTCTGACTCTTCTTCAAACAGGTAGTTCAAGAGAAGGTATTTATCTTTATGGGAAGGGTATTGAAAGCCAGTATATTTCCTGTTGACCCGCCACCCTTTTTTAATTAAATAATCTGCAAACTGATCCAGGAAAGGCTTATTACTTTCCGATGTACCCGCAGACTTTGCCCTACCTGACGGGTCCCCCACACATCTACTTCCTTGGTTGGATGCTTGCCATAGGTCAGGTCAAAGGCTTCCGCCAATTGGATGACTAGGTTGGTTTGTATGCCAATGGTAGGCTTCTTGAAGATGCTGTCTATCTGGCGAAATTCACGCCCGATTTCCTGACAGATAACCAGCCAGCAAATAGCCGCGTTGAAGTCAAGACTAACTTCCAGCTTCCTATCTTCCCGGTAGTCATTGGATTGATGGAGCGTTAAGCCCGTCTTGTCATCGTGTTCATACCGATAGGCTTTGTAGTAACAATGTTTGCTTGTATTGAAGGCATAGTAAAACCCATCGGGCCGTTGGGTAAAGCGTTTGTTCCATACTTCAATGTCTAGCGTCAGGGCGTCCAGGGTATCTTCCAGGTCCTTATAATAGTTGTCCGGAAGGACTTCCCGGTTGTCTTCCCAGGTACTTTCCAGGAATAAAGTTGAGGGTGGAACGGCCAATTTTTCGGCGTCGGTCATCCGGGCGCGTAACTCCAATTCGGCTTTCCATTTATCTTCCGTCTTCAGCATCCAACCCCCTTCCACGGTCCAGGGCGCGGACGTGAAATCATAGAAGCATAGGTGCAAATGATGCTTGGCAAAGGGCGCTAATTTATTGGCCCGTTTTGCGGGAAGAATGATCTTGTTTAAAAAGTCTTCCGACATGGTAGCCGATTCATCGACAAACACGCCGTCCGAATTGATACCCCGTTGACTATCGGGCCGGTCCTGACTGGCTAATTGGATACAATAGCCATTAATGAAGGTCATGCAGTATTGCCACGCCTTTTTTCCGGGCGCGGAATAGGGCTTGACCCAATGTTCGGGCGGTTGTTGACCAACTACGTACACCCCCAGGGCGTTGACTTGGAATACTCAAAATAGCCCATTCGGGAAAGGGCATTTTTGACTTCAGGAAGTACAATCAAGTCGAGTTGTATATAGGTCAATCCGGTCAAAATGAACTTGGCCCGCGGCATACATTCAAACGCTTGGCCATTGGTATAGCCTAACGTTGTGGTTTTGCCCGAGCCGCGGCCACCCAAAAACGTCTTTCGACGAGCGCGGGATTTTAGGAATTTTTGCTGTTTAGCATGGGCGTATATTTCCCGGATTTTCTCCTTCTTATTCATCGTCTTCCATCCCTTTTTTAAGTTGTTGATGAAGGACATTCACGTTATTGATGAAGACGAACTTGCCCGGTTTGGTGAATGCTTCCGGGTCCCAACCGGCGTCTTCTTCGTCCAACAACCCTTCCAGTTTGTCCGCTTTTTCCCAAGCGCGGGTTGCCGCGTCAAACTCCTGGTTCATCATTGCCATGTTGGCAATAAGCCGATAAAACGCGGCTGAAGCCACCTTCTTTCCAGCTTTGTCTAACTGACTGACATTGCCATGAAGGAAAACGGATTCCGCTATAATGTAGCGGCATTGCCGTTCCTGAAGGCGGTAATCCTTCATTAACATGGATAGTATGGTTTCATAGGGCCTTCCCATGGATAGCCAGGACCAAGCCTTCCGGTAACGCTCCAACATGACCACCCCTTCTTCATCTAAAGGCGTACCATTTAGGTAATGGTCCATGTACTTATCCAGCTTGTCCGGTTCAACCTGAAGCCTGTTCTTCAGCCGGGCCAAGGATTTACTTTTTGCCATATACGTCCGTGAATTCGTCTTTCGACAAGATTACTGACGCCCTAAGCCATACAACAGGACGGGTTTCCCCGTAGCTTTGCCGTCAACCTCATGACTTTTACTGGTTATGTGGTTAAACATCAAAAAACAGCAAAGCCCAAACGGAATCCGCTTGGGCTTTCTTACTATTTGATGATTAAAAATTCAAACCTAATATTGTGACAAACGATCTTTAGTTGCCGCTAGTTTGGAAGAAAATGACGAATTATTTTGTGAGATTAATACGTCAAAAACCGGAACAGAATTTTCATATCTTTTCTTAATTATTCCAATATATGTACTTTTATCTTCTACACTTTTAAGTTCTAAATCTATTTGATCAAGTTTATTGTTTACGCGAATTACATAGTTAGCTATATCATCTGTAATCTTCTCTCTTTCTTCACCCTTAGATAGCATATATGCTTCTTTAGCAAACATTATACAACCAAGCCGCAAATTTAAACCATCTAATTGCCGTAGTAAACTCTTTCTATTCTTACTATTATAAACGTCTATATTGTTAGTTATTTTAGCGATTTTACTATACAAATCAATTTTTACCTTTACATAATCAGACGCCATTAAATTATGTTCTTCTTTAAAGCTATTTAATTGTGCTTCTCCTTCACCTTTTATTATATTAAATTGACGGCTAAAATAACTATACGAGATCAATCCAGCAATTGTTATTAAAGTAGCTATAAACCACTCAAAATGACTCCCTTGTCTATCCACAGCCATTACATAGAAATCTTCCTTTGCCCGAAAGTAAGTCAATTCCTTATTTAATGAATCATTAGTCCTAGATAACTTTTGCAAGCCTGTTGCAAGACTATCAAACCTCTTATTTATCAACGCTTGTTGAGCCTTTAGCGAATCGGTAGGTGTTGGTTTGGCTTGTACCGTTGACACTAACAGTAACAGGCCAATAAATAGATGTAGTGGTGTTTTCATAGAAGCGACATTTAAAACTCTAAATTATAATACTAATTCTACTCCATATCAAGGCCGCTTTCTTTTTTCGATAAGGTCACTACGTCGATAAAGAATACAATAGGCCGGTTCCCATGCAGCTTTTCGCACGACCACTAATTATAAAGAAAACTCGAAAGAGCTACATTTGAATTTTCTTTATAATGTGAATTAATAACAGTATTATTCAAGACTTTTAAAATAATTACCGTGTTTCAAATTTTTAATTGGAGTATATACAATACGATCTTCTTTTACAGATCTTATCCACCTATCAGAGCCAATTATTGCTTTATACTTATCTAAAATAGCTTGTTTCGAAGCTATAATCCATTCACGGGATCGCTCCACCATAAGCTGATTTACATTATCAACCATGTCTGGCCTGCATTCCTTATATTCTATTGTAGATGTGCCCTTAACATTTTTAAAAGCTAGTAGAGTATTTTTCGTAAGCACAATGAAAGAGGTTTCATCGAACGGCTTTGAGATTAGCGGTCTATCGCAATAGATAAACTCGCTATCTTCTCCGGCGGTAAGTACGGTAAATTCTATCGCTTCATAATTACTAATTTCCTCATTAACTGAATTGACAGCATTTTCCAGTAAAAGTATTTTTATTTCTCTCTCTGGCTCACCACTTATTAATTTTTTATATTCTGGATTATCTATTAAAAATTTATAGCCTAATTCAATATCATATTTTGATGTAGCATCCAATGAAATAATTGACATTAGGATTAGTGCAAGTTCTGCATTATCTTTTACTAACCCTTTTACTTGCTGGCTTTTAATCGATCTTATAAATTTAGATAGCACACTCTCCAAGCCACTCTTCCATTTTTCAAGGTTTGGGTGTTTTTTGCCGTCAATATCGGGGACATATAAAAAATTTGTTATTGCGAAAGAGAACCCCCTTCCACCCTTAGCTGAAGAAAAGTATTCTTTTTTCTTATCTATTTCATAGACAAATACTCCTTCCAGGCCGTCTTTTTTTGAAACCCATTCCTTTAAAATAACTCTTGGGATTGTATGGTTTTTTTTGTATTCCATGAGGCTTATGCGTTTTAGATATTGTAGTTCAGGTGGTAAGTAATATACTAAACTACGATAAAGCCTTAATTCTACTCCGTATCAACGCCACTTCCGCTTCCAATCGTGCCACTTTCTGGCTATAATGAACCCGTTTTACTTGGTCTTTGACCGCCTGAAGCTTTCCGCGGGCCTTGGATAGATTCGGGAGGATTGTAGTTAACAGCTTTGACAATTCATACTTATCCGCTGGAAGGTTTTCCAAGAACTTCAATTGCAAATCTTCCGCCGGTTGATTGTTGCCCGAATCTTCAGGCAAGCGCCCGTTAGCCTTTAGGAAATTAATTTTGACGGCCATTTCCGTCCGGCGTTCATAATAATGGTCAATTTCGTCCACCAGTTCTTTGGCGGATTCATGGTCCGGAATATCCTTCAGCTTATTGCACCGAATAGCCATTTGTTTATGGAATTCGGATTTCTGAAGGGTTAATTCTTCTAGTAAGCGCGTAAATTCAGCCACCGGCATAACCGGAATTTCAATTCCTGCTTTTGTCGGAATGGTTGGACAATCGGGCTGAATTTCGGCCATTTCCGGAACCGCTTCCGGTTGGTAAGTCATCAACGCGTTTAGTATCCGGCTGGCTTCGTCTAGTTCTTCCTGACTGACCAATCCCCCCCGTTTTTTCATCTTCAGAAGTTCCAGGTTGGCACTGGCTTTGCTTCGTTGGTTCTTCCATTCCTGTTCTGTCATCATTCAAAAGGTTGAAAAAGTTATTGATAGTTTGCCGGTAGCCTTCAGCCTGAAGAAACCCAAACGGGTTTTCATAGTGATTATAGTCCACATTCATAATCTCGTTGACGTTTTCCAAATAGCTATCAAGGGCTAGTCGAAGCGCCCGCGGATTGATGTCCGACGCGGCTATAAATTCAGTCAGGCTTGGAAATAAATCCGGTTTGTTCATGGTAGTTTTTGCCACAAAAAAAGCCGGACAATACCGGCTTTTTTTGGATGAATAATTGAGTGTTTGGCTAGGCTTCCCGCCGGTCTTCTTGGTATGCTTCTGCCAGGGCTTCCGCGGCTTCCTGACGCTTTCGGGACGCTTCCTTCATGATAGATAATTCCGCGTCAGCATTGGCCCGGATTCGTTCCGCCCGTTCATCTTCGTCGCATAGATCCAAAACCACGGTTAATTCATCTGGCTTTTGGGTTATCTTTTTCATCAGCTTTTGTTGGTTTTAGCTTGAAGTAGTGACCTAATCCGGCGTTGATTAGTACTTCAGCATCTTGGTCTGTCAGTTGGTCATTGATCGAATAGCGCCGGGATTCGACCAAGTGGTCAACGCCCCCTTCCGGGACGTTGACCAAATCGTATTTTGTCAGCATTAACTAAAGATTAGGGCAACAGCGTCAAAGCAGTCACCACCGTTGATTTAATTGGCAGAACCCCCCACATAAAGCCATCCTGTTCGGCCTTCAGCGTATAACCGCGTTTGTCTGAACCTTTAGCGCCCGAGTTAAAGGCCGCTTTGATGTATAGCGGGTTATCAGTAGCGCCCACAAGCGAGTATTGACCGTCATTCATTTCCCCAATAATCAACGAACCCGAATTCAAATGTTTCGCTAATTCGGCGGTAATCGTTTTGCTGAAGCCCGCCAACATAAACCCGGCAGTATGCTTATAGGACTGGAAGCCCGGTTCCCCGTCTTGGGCATCCTGTAAACTGAAGGTTCCGTCCGGAAACTGATACGTGGCAATTTTGGCCGTGGCTACCATTGTGGGACCCGTTGCGATTTCCCCAGTTACTATGTCCGCGGGTTTAGGCCATACGCCCGAAATGTCTTTACAGTTGACAACTAGCAAAAGGCGCGTTCCCCAGGGTTTGGCGTCTGGAAAGACGTTCCGTCCAGGTTGGCTAAACTAACCGTGGCCATACCTAAAATGGGCGCATGATGAAGCAAATCTTGGGTTTGTACATCATGCGCCAAGGCCATTAACTCATTGGGCAAAACGACCGCAATGGCAAAGGCAACCGCGGCCAATAAAAAGGAAATAACTGTTTTTGCTTTCACAGTGTAATAAATTAAACGTGAACTTGTTAGAATTGAATTAACTGGATAAAGTCAACCGGGCCTGAATCGCTTCAGACCCGGTTGACATGTTTATACGCCGTCGTTAGTCCAGACGCGTTCCGCTACGGCAATACCGGAACCTACTTGAGCGTCCATTACCCAGGCAATGTCACGCGTCCGTTTTTGGTAATCGACCGCCAACGTATCAGCGCCGGAAAGGTCATCATACAGATAAACCAGGTTGCCAATGGGCGTAAAGATTGGACGACCAAAACCAGCCAAACCGGGTTCCACAATGAAGGGAATGTCCGTTCCTACAATATTGGGCTTCAGTTGTCCTTGGTTGTAGGGAAGCGTACCCCAACGGGTCCGATAATCAGACTCGTAATTGGTTTTGTATTGGCGCGAGCAAACGCAGACTAAACCACCGTAGAATTCCGCGTCAGGAATACCGGCCAATACTTTTTCCGTTTCCGAAACACAGTTCGTAGCCGTGATGACCGCCGTATCAATGACGTTGCCCGCCGGAATGTCACCCGCAACAATAGCCGCCAACAGTTGGGTTTTCAGCCCGTCATTGATGTCCAAAGGCGTTGACCCGGCGGCATTATAAACACCATTGTACAGGGTTTGAACCCGGATATTTTCCTGAAACTTGGCAATCACGCGGGCCGTAATATATTCTTCAAACGGCAACGTTTGCGGGTCAATATTCTTGGCCCGAACCTGACCCATATACGACTTGTATAGGGCGATAATTTGCGTGTGCGTAAACTGCAAATCAACCTTGGCCTGACGAACCTTCCCTTTACGTGGCTTGAAGTTCACCGCGTTTTGGCTTGGGTTGAACGTGTTTTTGCCGCCGGGCTGTGCCACGTCACCCACTTCCAAGTTGGTCAGGACTACTTCGTCCGTGGCTTGCATCATGGTCATGTACTCCGAAATAGGAACAATCGGAGAATTGGCAATCCCACTACCAACGCCCGGAACCAACGCCTTCAGGAAAATATGTTCTTGGTTGTCCCTTGCATACGTTTCCAGGGACGCGGCCAAGGCCGTAAGATTTAACGAATCTGGCATAACTGGTTAAAAAATTAAGTTTGCATTTAGCGTTTTCAGGACTCGAAATTCTACCGGATTTCAGCCGGGCAATAGGACGGCTTTACTTGACTTTTTCAGCTAAAGCAATAGCAGCCTGATTCCAGGAGGTATCCAGAACGGAAGGTCCTTTTTTGCCATTTCGTGTACTTTGGTCATCTTTGGCCATGCCACCGCTGATGCCATCCAAACTGGCTTTCCAATCCCGCAACGTTTCCAATTCGGCTTTGGCAGAACGCCAGGAAGCCGCGTCCTTTTTTAGTTGACCGAATTCAGCCGCGGACATTTCCACCACTTGGGCTTCCCCATTGCCCGAATCTTTGGGCGCTTCTTCAGACTCTTCCGTCTCTTCACCGCTTTCTTCTTCAGACTCTTCCGTCTCTTCACCACCTTCTTCCGTGCGGTCCGTCGTTACGGTTTCGGTCGATTCTTTGCCATCATCTTCAGCAACTCCGGCTTCTTTTTGGGATTCTTCGTTGGACTTTGCGCGGAATAAATCCGCTAATTTGATACGTACTTGCTTCATGATTAATTAATTGATTTTAAAGGATTTGCATTGACTTTCACTGTGGCCAGCGCGGGCCTTTAGGCAGCTTGTTTGCGGGCTAATAAATCCGCCCTATAAATGGCGTCTCCCAAGTAGCCAATCCGATCCGCCAAGCCATTCTTCAGGGCTTGTTTGCCGTTGAACATTTTCCCGCTGAAGACACCGCCCGGCGTATCGGCTTTGTCGGTGATCTTAGGCCGACCGGCTAAAACGTTGGAAATGAAAGTCCCCCGAATGACGGTTAATTCCGCCCGGACTTCCGCTTCCAATTCGGGCGTCAGCGGTTCGACCGAGTTAAACAGGGCTTTGTTTTCCGAACCTTCCGACCGGATAATTTTGACCTTTACGCCCTCTTTTTCGTAGAAAGCGGAATAGTCAACGTGCATGGCCAACACCCCAATGGAACCCACGGAAGATGTGGTTTCTGACTCCATCACAATTTCCCGGCATTGACTCGCAAGCCAGTAATGAGCAGAAGCCGCCCAACCCGCCACATAAGCCACAATGGGTTTTTCAGATTGCCGGATAACTTCCCCCAGCATTTCAATGCCATCCACTTCCCCACCAGGGCCGTTCATTTCCAGCACCATAGCGGACGCGTTGGAATCCTGGTTAAATTCCATAATCCAACCGGCGTAATCTTCCGCCCCCCAGGAACATAAGTCCCCATACCGGCTTATTGCGCCAATCATGGGCAAAACCACCACTTGCCCCGACTTTTGGGCAGACCGGCCTAGGCGTTCGTATCCGGTCCCAGCCTTGGGCTTTGGGCCGTCTTCGTCGGACGTTTCGACTATATAAGGCTGTTTACGGTCTTCCGCCTTGATGATGTCAAAAGGAGATAACCCATGTTCAAGCCGACGTTGGGCAATGAGCGCCAAGCGGTTATGATACGTTGGTTCAAGTGCCCATTTTGCGGCAATAATTCGGTCTAACATCGTTGCAGATAAAAAATGTTATGCAACGATATTGCCGCCCAAGGCTAACCCATAGGACACAATCCTGTAGGGCACAAAAAAGCCCGGACCATTTGGTTGGTCCGGGCTAACGGCTATTTATATACGCTAGTTAATCCACCACGAACGGCCAAACCATCGACAAGCCAGATACATGCAATAATTCCGAATTTTTCGATGTGGCCGGGCTTCATTCATCCGGGCCAACAATTCGTCATCCGCCAAGCGACGGGCGGCTTCTTGTCCAAGGCTGTCTTCAAACAATCGGTTATCATACCAATAGTCATGAAGCACACACGCCCGATTATGACGGCCAATTGGGGGGAAGAATCCCCAAAGAAAAACCGGAACACTGGCAAAGTCCGTAATGAAGCCCGCCGGGACTTCTACCGTTCCGGCGGGCGTTTCAAAGGTTAACGGCTCCACAATTGCCCAACGGTCCGGCTTTTCATTCTCTTCCAGATAACGGACAATAATGGGTTGATCCATGCTTACAAATCCCCGCGGGCGTCAATGTTGCCAATCTCGTTTCCTATCAGACTATAGAGCAAACTAGCTACTGACGTTTCATCCGTAATAGGGACGCCCATGGCCTTCAGTGCTCCCAGGGTGATTCCCTGAATGAACATCCGTTGGGGGATTGCGCCTTCTGCATCGGCGGGCACTACCTTCCCGGTCCTATCAACAAACGCCCCTTCGGTTTGCTTGGTAATAATCTGGTCCTGATAGCGTTGTAAGGCATTTTGTTTTTGCAATGGGTTCAAGTTTTCGTCGTCTGCAATCCGCTGGACAATGGGTGTTCCGGCTTCATCCAGGACCCGAACCCGGATTTGCTGAATCATTTCCAGGTTAGCCGCAATGCCAAAAAATTCGTGGATTCCTATTCGTTTGAATCCCGTCACGGCTTCCGCCGAAATTGGTTTTAAAATTCCGTTCATGTTAGAAAGTAGCTAAAGCCGCGGTCCGTTTCCATCCCGCGGAAGTCTTGATATAGAAATAGGTAGTATCCCAGGCAACCTGACCAATTGCGCCGTTGGCGTCTGCGGTTCCGGTAGGCGTGTAGGCCGTTTCAAGCCGCAATTGTTGATGCCCTGTTGCTCCTTTTATATGCACCGTTGACGTAGGCGTTGTCGTTCCAGCGCCTACCTTGCCACCGTTGCCACTATTAAGCAATAGCGTAGCGGCATCAATCAATAAATCTTTATAGACTCCTGCCGTTCGGTCATAACAAATAATACTGCCTGAATTGGGTACGGCACTATAACAGATTTCAACCCCCGCCCCAGGTCCCGGCGTAATATTCCCTTTAAATCGGCCATTATAAGCAAAATCAGCCAACCCATTTCCCTGAAACCGGGCCAATTCGTTACTAGTTGCAGGTGAAGTTCCGGCATAAAAAACGTGGCTTCCGCTGGTTGTCCCCAGTTGATACCGGAACGTATCCGCTTGAATGCCAAAGCCAAAAAATTGATGGTCACTTCCTGAATCATACAGTACAACCTTTTTATTAGCCAAGGTATTGTCAAATTTCAGGGAGTTATTAATCTGCAAATCGGTTGGCCTGTTAGGGCTATACCACGCACCCCAAGCGTTTGTTACCCATTTTTGCCGGACATAAATAAAGCCTGAATTGTTGTCGATGTATTGCTGAATGAAGCCACCGCCAACCCCACGACTAACAATCAAAGCCCCAAAGGGAAACACCGATGAAAAAGCCGTTCCGGGTCCATGCCCGCCAGCCAGCCAACCGGACCCGCCAAAGCAATGAATTCCAACTTGCGTTATCGTATCAAAATCGGTTACACTTGGGTCAAAGTAGCCGCCAACACTATACAGAATCGACCCCAATGAAAAACTTTCGGCCTGAAGAGCCGCCCCCGTTATGTCTTCCGTCGTTCGCCCAATAACGACTTTGCCCGTTCGGTAAACGCTATCTGTTGCATTCAGACTAGGCGTTCCTACACCTACTTTAAACCAGGCTGAAAGTTTGTTGGCGGTCAGGTCATCAACAAATGTTGTCACTTTCTTGAGAATAACCCGTAAACCCGCCGGACTAACATTTTTTGGCGGAGTGTCTTTAATCGCGTTGTCAATGTCCGCGTTGACTTCACTGATTGTTTGCATGTTGTGTTAATTAAGTATCAAACCCAAACCCAAAGGCATCCGTGAACGCACCGACATACAGTAAAACAGCGTCTGTAATGCCCGTTACAAAATAGGCCGGTTGTTCAACAGCGCCCGTAAAGGTTAAAATGGTTTGATTGCTTCCCTTGCCCATTGGTTGCCCAAAGGTTGCGGCAACGGAAAGCGGTTGTTCGGGCGTTCCGGCCATTCTGAAATAGCCATTCCGGTCTTCCAGGAAGGCCAGCCAGCGAATCGCCCGGTATGTTTGCACCCAGGCCACCACGTCAGGCCGGATTTTGGGGATAATGAGTTGAATTGTAGGCCGGAATAACTCCCCATTGGCGTCCGTATCCATGATGTCCGTAAAAGAGCAGTATTCGGGCCTTACATCGACATCCATAAGGGAAGCACCGGGCGCAAATGTCAGATGTTGAGAAGAAACCATATTATCCGGGTATCCGGCTAAGGTTGGAAGCGGGAAGCGTTCCGGCTTCAGTAGGGCCACGAATTGGGCCGGAATAAGCCGGAGTTGACGAATACCCCCGGCGTTGTCAGGCGTTAAGGGCGCTATGATTTCGCCAGGGTAATCAAGAATAGGTAAGGTCATAAATTGGACTGGAAACGGCTGGACAAAATACCCCCCTCGTTGGACAACTTAGGCCGCAACTTGGACGGGTTTTGCTGAAAGTTGGACAACATTTCTTTTTTCATTTACTGAAAGCTTAGTGAAGAACGGGTCCGACGCGGACCGGCTCCGTTGCACCATTTTCCGGACGGCGTCCGCCGAATAATGTTCGTCTGAGATTTGATGGACCTTGACAAAACGGTCGGCGGCTCCGTTCATGGTTGGGTAAACATCCATCCGCCCTTTGACAAAGGCAATGGAATACATTTCAAAAAATGTTTCCAGCACCTTTCCGAACTGAAGCAATTTTCCGTCAGTAATCAGCCGCGGTTGAAGCTCAAAAGTCAGCTTTAAATGAAGGTGTGTTGGCTCCAGGATTTCCACCGCTTCCAGGTCTTCCAAATCTTCCCCGCGTAGTGGATACTGACTGAAGACGGCGGCTATTAATTCGCCAACTCGGGAGTTTCGCCGGATTTGAATGGGTTCCGGGCCAAGCATTTCAGCGGATTGGAAAAACTCTTTGATGTGTGGCTTTACAGGAACTGATAAAGTCATATTAGTAAGTGGCAGGTTTTTAAGTGATTAGCCCTTAAATATACAGCCATCTTCTATTTTTTACAACCACAATACAACTATTAGTTGAATTTTACTACCACCTCAAAATTTTCTTTAAAAATTGTATTTATCATAGTTCCATACTTTCTAATATTGACCAAAACCAAGGCAACCCCGGTGCATATTTTCCTACACACCAAGGGTACTAAGGGTCAAAAATCTTGTAACATTGTAACATCCTAACATTGAGTCTCAACTAGTTGATTGTCAGAAGATTTTTCTGTTACAAATTCGTTTTCATTTTTTTATCAAAACCCTATTTTTTTTGTAACAGCGAAAACCGCTTTAAAAACAGCCCCCCCTTTAAGAGAGATTGTTTTTATTTTTTGTAACATTTTAAACCTGTTAACAAATAAAATATAAAACTTTATCAACTGATTTCCAGACTAATAAGCCATATATTTACCCTCTGTTTACAATGTTACAAAAAACTGAATGTTTTTTGTGGAAGGGTTGAAGGGAAACCAGTTGGGGTCGGGTTTGAGCCAAAAAAAGACCCGTTTACGAGTCTGCATAAATTGTAACTTAACGTGAACTATGAGATTGTGTTGGCGGTATTTAGGGCTTCAAAAGGCATATGAGCCGAAAATGGATAGTTTTGGGTGCGAACCTGATAAAACTAACTCACTTCCGGACTCATATGCTGACCGAAATCTACGTTGATGTCGATGACTTTTGCAAGGCCAAAATGCCACTCATCGCTAAAGCCCTTCACCACTGCGGCCTATATAAAAAGTTGCACCCCAGTCAACTCACCCTTGCCGAACTAATGACCATCCTGATCTACTACCACCTCAGCCCCTACAAAAATTTTAAAGCCTACTACACCCGCCACGTGCTGACTGACCTGCGTCGAGACTTCCCCGATCTGGTCAGTTATGACCGCTTTGTGGCCCTGATTCCCCGCACACTTATCGCGCTGATGTTGTATCTGGCCTACCGCTGTAGCCGCAGTATACGCACTGGCCTGTACTATATCGACTCGACCTCGCTGGCTGCCTGCCATCCCAAACGCGCCCATCAGCATCGAACCTTGAAGGGCTTTGCCAGCTGGGGTAAAACCTCAACGGGTTGGTTCTTTGGTTTGAAGGTCCATTTGGTTATCAATCATTTAGGCCAATTGATGCAAGTTCGTATCACGGAGGGCAGAGCCCATGATGCGCAGGCTAACGTGCTGTTTTCACTCACCAAAGACCTGGTCGGATGGGTCTTTGGTGATAAAGGGTACCTACTCAATCTAGAGAAGCAAGCGTTTTTGGAGCGGGAGGGCCAGCTCATCTGGGCGGCTAAAACCCGCAAACCTAAGCAAGCCGTCGACTGGCCAGTGGCCGCGAAGCGGTGGGCTAGAAAACGCAGTCTGATTGAGACTGTCATTGGGCAGAGCAAGGCGGTGTGCGATTTAGAGCATAGCCGCCATCGCTCAGCGACCAATGCGTTTGTCAACGTCTATGCTAGTCTGGTCGCTTACTCGTTCTACGAGCGCAAGCCCACAGCTAGCATTAACATGGGGACCGCTTATTGAAGGCCGCAGAGCCCAGTTGGGTACTAGCAGCTTAGGAAACAATCCCATAGTTCACGTTAACTTACTAAGATTTCAATTGTCCATTCTAAGCTATGATCAAAAGAGATTCCATTTATAGCTTATATTTAATCCAGTTGACTAACATATAAGCACTTATACAACAGAAAATTCTTATTAAGACTTTACTATTAGCACATATTCCAATTGATTAACAAGCTAGTTATAATCTTTACGTTCATTGGTTTGCTTTCTTGTCAACCTGACGACAAATTCACCGGGGTGGCTAATGGGGCTGCTGGCCGATACATCGTGACAGAGTACATCGACTCAGGTGATACCCTTTTTTCGTTATTACCAGGCTCGACTGGTTATAAGCCTGGAATTAATAAAATTGGCATTAGTAACTTTACTGTAGAACTTACCGTTACAGAGTCAGATCAGCTGGCCATGAAAACCACTTATTGGCAGAATGGTATTCAATCTACTTTCAGCAAAAAGGTTAGGGTTCGGCTAACTAATTTTGATTATCAATTTTCACTTTTAGAAACTAATCCTGTTACTTTTTACGAAGGCGGGGTTGGCAGATTTTCAGGGGTTTTTTATGAGTACATAGTAGGTAAAGGATTCCGCATCCCTCCACTTGGTTCTTCCCTCCAACCTACTCCATCTTCACAAGATATTATTATTGTAGCACAGCCAGGGCGATGAGCAAAGATTATCTATTTTCAAGAATAGACACGTATGGGGTTGTTAATTGTTTTATTGATAAATTCGAATAACATAATCGTAGTTATAAAACTACTCTGAGAATAGCAACAATTCTAACGAGTTATGAAAGACATACGTGTTTATAACTTAACTGGGAAGAACATACAAGAAGCGAGGAGTCTATCCTTCAAACTGAATCAAGAAACAGTATGTGAATTGATCGCTTTGTTTGTAAAGACCACAGATAATTTGTGGCATAAAGTGACTGTATCTGATGGAACTTCCCTTGTTGAACTACTAGATAAAGATCCTATATTAACCCCTCTAAGCTCGGTATTCAATGAATTCGATTATCCAATTAGAACAATCAACAAGCCCTTTCTTTATGGACAAATAGTTTGTATTAAAGAATATCTGTGGCAAGGCAAACCAGATGAATCAAATGGTCTCTATTTCGAGCTAGAACATGATAAAAGTTTCAGTTTAATTGATCAAAATGACTGCCTACTTATAATTGAAGGTATGCACCAGAAAGAGAATTTTGAGCTAGTTGACTTCCAACGGAGATAATTACAATTCTAAAAAAAAGATAAATTTCGCTACAGGCAGATTTTTACACTTTTTCAAGCCCTGTTTTATAACTACGAATTATGTTATGGAAAAAAGAATAGAATGGTCAATATAACATCAAGTGAGTGTTCTCCGAATTATACAATAAGAGGTATGTTCTGCTTGACAAATTCCACTGCTTCTTTTGAGCTATTAAAGTACCATTTATTCAAGTTATCGTAGGTTGAAACAGTGTACTGGTCATTGTGAAAATACATGCAAGGACAATCATAGTCCGCAAGGTTCGTATTACGGCTTAAGCATAAACGTCCAAGGCTTATATAAGGAGTAAGTATTTTCAGTTCATCAGCTAAAACACAGTGATCTAGCATTTCAATTGTTTTGTCTGTATGAAAGTTTGCGGGGAAGTTTGTTGCCAGTCGCTTTTTAATATCTGCCCACTGTCTCTTGGGCCACTTTTGAGATACCATGACTAGTTTTTAGTTGTTGTATAAGTGGCAATATATTAACTAACGAGCTAAATCTAAGCCTTTCCACTACATATTAGACTTAAATTAACATTTGAGTGCCTAAGATAAGAATAGAGGGTTATACAACAAAAATGCCCAGACGGGCATTTTTGTTGTTTTTAGATGTATCAGCACAACCTATAATTTATCCTTTACTGGCAGTTGTTACATTGGGGATATATTCAATCAACTTGCCGCGATCAACCAAGTCCCAAAAATCTTCTATAGAATAATTGACCGGATTGGGATTCAGTGTTTCTATAAGCTTTACTTGGGTAGTTTTGAAAACGGACACTTTACTGCCGGGCGCGGCTTCGTCAACGAACTTTCCGAACTTATCAACCAAGCAAAATTGACGCGTTCCCTTGGGAGTAATCCACCACGTATAGAGATGAACAAAGCGTTTGTTAGTCATAGCATCATCGGTTCCACTTATTAAATCGGTTAACCATCAGCTTTTCATCATTGCCAAACCCGTCTAAAAGCCGCGGAAAGACTAACATCGCAGCCAAACCAACTAATAGAACTAACAAACCTAGAAAGGCATAAGCGGGCCACCAGATTAACCATTTCATCAGTTCTTGTCGATTAGTTTCTGAAGGGTCGATTTTGTTGCGTTTAATTGGGCAATTGCTTTGGTTAACGTTTGCCAATTGAAGAATAAAAGTTTTCGGACTTCCCGGTCTTCTTCGGTTTCATGTTCATCCGATTCTTCTACGGCAAAGTCATCCAGCGTACTGGCGTGTTCACTAATAGTATCTATTAGCAATTCAATTTCTTCTCTCGTCTGGCTAGTCATGGTTTCCTGTATGGTTAAACATCATTTATAAAAGCTCATTTGTGTCTTGTCCAGGCGTTTGTACATAGACCATTTCTTTGGGCGTTCCGGTCCCGTCAGGACGGCGAACAATACGCCCTTGGCTGTTTAGTAATTCGTCCGGATTCAATGTATAGCCGTGGTATTTCGACCACGCTTTTAGTGCCTTCAGGAAGCGTTGGGAACTGAAGGTTTTTAGCTTCGTACTCATTTCAAAATCCTTCATGGCTTCTTCCTTCAGGACCAATTTGTCCAGGTTGCCACTTTCAGGACTGAAGTACACTTCCGCCCATCCGCGGAAATGGTCCCCCATTTCGGACATAAGGTTCCGCTTTGACACGTTGGCCATGGGCGGGACAATCTTTTCTTCACAGCTTAGATAAAAGGCCAAACATTGGGCCATGAAGTTGTAAAACGCGTTCCATTCTTCAGCCGTGAAGTCCGTAAACAGCGTTTTGCCAAAGTCATCATTGGGCGTCCAAGACTCTTTATAATCGCCGTTATTTTCGTGGTAATAGTCACCAAAAACGGTGTATAGCTTCCGGCGCAATGATGACGGGTCTGTCATCCGGTCCCCAAAGTTGGTATCAAACCAAAACTTTGAACTGTCTTCAAATTGGATTTCAAATGACCGTTTTTGTTTCGGGTTAATGGTCATTGAAGACGTTAAGGGCGCAAAGAAGAAACCAAAGTTTAGGTACTCATTGGCGTCTTCTACGTGGATTAAATCTGTGTCGGTATCTACGTTTTCAAATACGTGGGGATTCTCGACCAACTTGGTATTTCGACCGTCTAACTGAACCTTGGATAAGACTTTATACAGCGCCTTGGCCACAATCCCTTTCCCGGCTCCACCGTGGCTTTCCCCGTCATCAGATAGTTTGTTATCCATAGCAAAAACTGCCCAGGGTTTGGCTGGGTTTTTATACCGATGAATCGCGTAGCCAATGGAAAAAATACGGTTGACCAAGTGCAATTTTTGTTCGGCTATTTCTTCCGGAAGTAGTAATCCCCCGTCAATTGAGAATTGATATTCCTTCCGGTAGGCCGCTTGTAATTCCGCCGTATTATGACCCATCATTTGGGCAACTTCTTCTTCACTGAAGCCGTATTGTTCCGCGTAGTTTTTGCGGGCTTTAGCGTCCATTTCGCATAGCTTCAGCCGTTCTTCCAACTCCTTCCGCCAATGAACGCGGGCGGTCTGGATCAAGAATTTGAAGAACAAACAAGACTTGTCTTTTATCTCGATGTCCCAAGCGCCGTCTTTTTTCTGAATCGAAAACATGGGTTTCATCACGTCCGCTTTATGGTTGATGACCTTGTTTTCCCAAATGAATTTATCCAGGCTTCCGCCCTTTTCTTCTTTGACGCCAGAAGCCGTTATTTTCCAAGCTGACTTCTTGAAAAACATATACTGATAATCGGGTCCGTAGGTCTTGAAATCGCCCACAAACATGGGTAAATTGCCAAGGGAGGAGTCTGATAAATGTGGCGTTCTATACATGCTATTGCGTAAATCCACGTTCATTTTCCGATCTTCCAGGAAGCCAAAAATGAAGTCTTTCACCTTGCCCGTATCAATGGGTTTGACCACGTTATTTTCAACATGGACGAAAATGAAGCCCTCTTTTTCCTTCTGTGAAGGCATCCGGGCAAAGCCATTGCGGAATAAAAAGTTGTAGCCGTGAACGTTGTTGAAACTGTATTTTACAATGGGTTTGCCAAACTTAACTTTGGGCCTTCCGGTCTTTTCATCCCGGCTCATATCTTCATCCCAAAACTGATACGGAAGGGCAATCCGGCGTAATTCTTCAAAGTGGAATTTGCGGAAATGCTTCAGAAAATCCCGGACATCTTTACAAGGGTTTCCCCGTTCGTCAGTGTAGGTCCGTAACTCCATCGGCAACCAAATGGTCCGAATCGCCAGGAATTCCATGGCCAATTTATGGGCTTCCTTTAGGCCGGTCGCGTCGATGTCCGGAATGTTGTAAACGTCATAGGCAATCCGGAAAAACTCTTTTACGTCCGTGGCTTTTAGCTTGGCCGTTTCGCTGTTATTCCAGCCTACTTCATAGCCCAACGCGGCCACATTCAACGCGTCAGAACCGCCCGAGCAAAGCATGAACGCGGGAAGTTTTTTATCCTTCCGGTTTTCTTCAGCGTCTTCGTCATCCGGGTCATATTCTTCATCTGCCTTGGCCTGAAGTTGGCCAAACTTTTTTTGGGCTTGGTCTAATCCATGAATGAAGCTTTCCGGTTTTGTGCCATAATACTGGAAGCGGAATTCTTTTTTGTCTTTGGGCTTATACAGCTTCTTCCAGTCTCCTTCATCCCAAAGGAAAATTGGGAAGTGTTCGTTGGAACTGTATTCATGCGTTTTGCCGTCCGTTGTGTACGTGTACGACTTCAGACATTTTAAGTGGTAATACGTACACAGTTTGACAGCGGCCACTAACCGGGCGTCATCATCCCGCCCCAGGGCCAACCAAGCACCAATCTTGAAGATTGCCAAGGCGTCATACAGTTCAAATTCCTTTTCCTGGAACGTCATCCAACCTTGCGATTCGTCCGGTTTGGCAAACCAACTATTATATCCAGGTTTAGCAGATTGAACTTCCACGCCGTCAAACTGGTAAAAGGCGGCTACTGTATTCAATGCCGTTACAAAATCAACATTGTCTTCAAACTGGCAAACAGCCACTGCATTACGGCCTTTATGTTCTCCACCAAAGTCAGTAACGATCCAGGTCCCGTCTTCTAATTTCTTCAGACCGGCGGAAGCGGTCTTTTCATTCCTGATCTTGAATTTTCGTTTTGGCTTGGTTTCACTATCCCGAGCATCCGGGTAACGGTGTATTATATACGACAAGCCGCCGTCAATGGCCAAGAGGTCTTTTACTTCTATTCGCTTACTCATAACAACGGGCTAAATAAATGGGGGAAGAAAAAGCTTCCGCCCGTCATCGACCGGCGGAAGTCCTACATAGTTAGCCCTTACCCATTTCCTTCGATTGGACGTGAAGCGAACACGTCAACCCCTACACAAAGCCGTTCTAAATCGCTTATAAATGCCTTCAATTCATCATGAATGGACTTTTGCATTAATGCCGGAATTACGTCTGAACTCCATAGAAAATACCAATCCGTTTGTTCCTGAAGGAAGCTAAAAAGCGTCATCCATTGAAATCCGTGTAATGTCAACTGATAGTCCGCTGTATGTTCATAAGGACCAAAAGCGAAATGCAACATGGCCAAGTCAGCTTCACTTGTTTCAGACGCATATTCGTCTTTCTTGAGTTGTTGCCAAACGTTCACAATCCGCCGACGAATAACCCAATCCAGGCTTGCCGGAACGGTTATAGTGGCTTTTTTGGGCAAAGTGTTTCCCTTACCCGCGCCAGTCAAAGCAATGACAGGCCGCGGGTTTAACGCGGTCAATAAATTCATGAAAGTAAGTCTGTTAGGGAGTGGTGAAAGGATTAATCATTGCAACCATAGCGGACAGTCAGCAAAGACCCGATGTAATCAGAGAGGGAGCGCAGCCGATTATAAAATACGACTTCAGAAAGTGTCCTAGAAGGTCCTAAAGCGTCCCAATAAGAAATTGCCAAATAGGTCTTAGCTTGAAGGGTATTCAGCGCCCGGTCACTTTCATTGGCTAATTGACTTCTATCAAAGTCAGCTTCCATTGCTTCTTTAAGGCAAATCATTAGCGTTGGCGGGAAGTCCGGAAGAAGGGTAAAACGATAACAATAGACAGGATAAGGATCCAAGCGGCAGTTGTTGAGCCGTGGCCTAAGTGGGAAGAGTAGCCCAATAAATAAATCATGGTTTTAAACTGGTTATATGGTTAAACATCAAAAAAATACTACTTCAAATCCCAAACGGTAACCAGCGCCACGGCTACCACATTTTCACCCACTCGTTCAGACTCTAGGTTCAGTATTCGAAAACCATTACCCGTGAGTAACATCCCGGCCATATTAATCTTAGGCGCTACAATGGTCAATGAATAGTCATGGGCACCGCCCACCGCTTCTTCAATAAATAAGTGGGTTACTTGCGCCCGAGAATTTTGGCTTTGCACTAGCCCAACTATGTCTGTAATAACTACCGGGGCTTTCGGTTTAGGATTCATTTTTAAACTGGTTATATGGTTAAACATCAAAAAATACTACAGTATTTTACACATTATCAGTGTATTTTGGGTGTAATTCTAAGGCAATCGCTTCAAGCTCTTCAGTCACGTAAATGTCAGCCGTCCGACATAAGTAGACCCGATTTAGATAGCTCAAGTCTGTCAAATTGTTCCATTCTGGGTTCCTTATCAAAAAAATTGCTTTCCAGTTAGTGCCTTTCAAGGTTGATTTTACACCTTTTACCCGCTTGATAAAGTGTTCGTCTGGTTTCTGCCTTGAATGCGCTTCCTTATTCATATATTTACAATGTCACTTTTGACACTGCTAAAGTGTGCAGTACCATTTTTGACACAATAATACTACTATTAGTAGTAAAACCAATAGTATAATAGTAAAATCTTCACCTATATATTTTTTAAATGGAAGACATCATGGCCTTGGGCGCTACTATCCGAAAATACAGAAAAGCAAAAAATCTGACATTACAGGCCGTAGGTGCAAGTCTTGGAATGAGCTATCAATCAATACAGAAGTGGGAAAAAAATAGGGCTGAACCCAATACAAGCCAATTGTTAGCATTGGCCAACCTCTTTGATGTCTCAGTTAACGTACTAGTAAATGACGACGTGCTTATTGGTAATTTGCGGGCGATTGCCCCTTTTAACGATAATTTAACGTTCCATTTACCATTCGTAACCGTGAGTAACAAAACCACTTTACTTAACACCTACAAAGACAATGATTCTATCCAAGCATTGTCAGAAACTTTTCCCGTAACAGTCAGTAACATTACACTCAACAAAAGCCATGTAGTTATTGAAGTTGAAGGCGATATTATGGAAAGCCGACTTAGAAACGGGGACAAGGTATTAGGGGAAGCGATTGCGCCAGAAAATTTCCTTCATGAACATGGCGGAGTATATGCCGTCATGTATGGCAAAAAGTTTGTGATTCGCAGGATTATCAATAATGACATTGAACAACATGGGAAACTTTTCCTTCATGCCGATAACCCGAAATATGACCCGTTCCCAATAGATGCCAAAAACATCCGGGCAATGTGGAAGGTTATCCGGGTTGTAGATGCCCCCATAGACTAGGCGTATTTGGGCCAAGATTTTCACAATTTTGGCCCAAAACTTTGCAAGGAGCTGAACCCCAAGGCTGGTTCATTTTCCTTCGGGAGCACATAGACAGAAGAAAAAACCTCATACGCTATGCATGAGGTTTTTTTGTTTCTTGGCCCACAAGATTAGGTTGAGTTCCTGACAAGTGTAGTCGTTCAGGATTAGGCAAGCTTCCCCTTGTTTAGGAAGGGAAGAATAGCGCATTCATAGAGACGGGCTCTACGTTCTGATGATCTGTTGGTCGTCCATCCGGGTAATGGATCTGGGTAGCGTTGAATTTGGTCAGCAAAGGGACAATTTCTGGCCAGAAATCGCACAGAAACCAGTGCATGTTCATGCCCGGATGATCCACGTCTTTAAAGGCATTCAGCAGAATAGGGGCAATTTTGGGACTGGCTGTTTTCAGGACAAATTTCAGTGTGAAGTGAATGGCCTGTAGCTCAGTGCGGCTAAACTCGTTTCCCCATTTGCGAGGCTGAATACCCGGAAAATCTACTTCAGTAACAACTAACGTCTTAATGTACTCTTTCAGAAGAGTAGTGTTGGCTTTTCTGTTCATGGCGGTTGAGTTTTATTGACTGCATAAATGCTCAAAATCCTGTCAATTCTTACATATAAGTTAGGAAATTTACTGAACGGATGTTCTTGCCTAAAACCTGGCTACCTCCTAATTATAAAATGAACTTAAAGGGGGCGCCTAGTCCAAGTCGCTGAGTCGATGTATGTGGTGCCGGTTAAAAGAGTCAGTAACTAATGGGGCAGATCAATAGGGCTAATACCGTTGCCGTGACCATTCCACCAATGACTGCCATGAGCTATAATAACCATGGAGTAACTATGAAATTAGCCATAAACAGGAATGCAATGGCCGTTATCACTGAAAACATGCCCTGGAACCGGACCGTATATCTACCGCCAATTAATAATGGCATGTTTTTGTATCTCCAGAGTTACATAAATCAGCTGACGCATAGTGCTTTTGAAAAAGATTTATTATCTTGCACATGGTGCATGGAAATAAAAAACGCCGGACTCATCACAGTTCCGGCGTTTCCGCATTCATTTCTTAACTTAAACGCTCTTGAGCGTCAAATTAATGACGCATTCCCTCAGCCAATGTTGCACTTAATAACCATTGTTATATAAGTGGTCAAATAGGTGTACAAGTGGTCAATAAAAAAAGCCGGGACTTATGGTTCTGGCTTTTTTGTATTTGTGATGGAAACGTTGTGTAACTTCAGGATAAAATTGAACAATTTCCTTAGTTTTGTTGTACGGATCGGTGATTATTGGCAATAACTATAGAGCCTGATAGTTAGTAGTATGATGCCAGCTACTGATAAGACTTATTTTTATGAATGGGGGTTATCAACTCAATTCAACCGATAGTGATACGAACATAGCCAATTACAAATTGCCCGTCTACCTAAGCACCAAAGCGAAGTACATTTGCTTTTAAACCAGCATTTCTACATGAATACGGAATCAACACTAGACCTATATCCCTGGAGACGCTTTTATCCAAAAGGTGTTCCCTACGAGATCAATCCAGATGCTTACTCCTCCTTGGCGGCTCTATTCGAAGAAGGATGCCGCCGATTCGCTGATCGACCCGCTTATGCCTGTATGGGCAAACAAATGACCTTCGGTGAATTAGATAAATTATCGGCACAATTTGCGTCGTTTTTGCAGAATGACCTGGGTCTCCAGAAAGGTGACCGGCTGGCCATACAGATGCCAAATACACTGCAATATCCAGTCGCTATGTTCGGGGCGTTGCGGGCGGGCCTGGCGGTGGTCAATACAAACCCACTGTATACCCCGCGTGAAATGCAGCACCAGTTTAAAGACTCGGGTGCCAAAGCGATTGTGATTCTGGCCAACTTCGCCAGTCATCTGGAAAAAATTATTGACCGCACAGACATTAAGCATGTTGTGGTTACGCAGCTTGGCGATTTACTGGGTTTTCCTAAGAAGCAGCTTGTCAATGCCGTAGTTAAGTATGTCAAGAAACTGGTTCCTGCCTATAATTTACCCGATGCCATTTCATTCAATGATGCACTACGTCGGGGAAGTACGCAGCCAATGAAGCCAGTTGCTATTCAGAATACAGATTTGGCGTTTGTACAATACACTGGCGGTACGACGGGCGTCTCGAAAGGGGCCATGTTAACCCACCGAAATATTATTGCCAATGTGGAGGGACAGCATAGTTGGATGAAGCCGGGGGCGTGCCTGATGGCGAAGGTATCTACGTAGCAGCGTTACCTCTGTATCATGTGTATGCATTGACGACAAATGCATTGGCGGCTTTGAAAAGTGGGTCGATGAACCTGCTGATTACCAACCCCGCGACATGAATGCCTTTATCGACGACTTGAAGAAGTATAAGTTTACGGCATTTACGGGCGTCAATACACTCTATAATGGCCTGCTTAATCACCCGCGCATTGGTGAAGTCGATTTCAGTCATCTGAAAGTTACCTCGGCAGGTGGCATGGCTCTGCAAACGGCGGTAGCCGAACGGTGGGCCAAACTCACTGGTAATACCCCCTGCGAAGGCTATGGACTTACCGAAACATCGCCGGTACTGTGCTCAAATCCCATTGATGGAACCGTACGCGTAGGGACTATTGGCCTGCCCTGGCCTAGTACAGAAATGAAACTGATTCGTGAAGACGGGACCGATGCGCCCATTGGTGAAGCAGGTGAGATTGTAGCCCGTGGCCCGCAGGTATTCAAAGGCTATTATAACCGTCCCGAAGAAACCGCCCAGGCGATGATAGGCGACTGGTTTAAAACGGGTGATGTAGGTGTCATGAATGAAGATGGCTTCTTCAAAATCGTTGACCGCAAAAAAGATATGATCCTGGTGTCGGGCTTTAACGTCTACCCGAATGAAATCGAGGATGTGGTGAGTCAATGCCCAGGGGTGCTGGAAGTAGCCTGCATTGGCATCCCTGACGAAAAATCGACGGAGGTAGTCAAAATTTTTGTGGTGAAGAAAGACCCTAACCTGACCGTTGAAACGATCAAGGAATTTTGCCGCGAAAACCTGACACCCTACAAGGTACCCCGCGTTATTGAATTCCGGAATGAACTGCCCAAGTCGAACGTAGGCAAAATTCTGCGTCGACCTCTTCGGGACGAAGAATTAGCGAAGCTGAAGAAGTAATTAGTGGAGTAGGTGGAATGAGTAAAGTAGGTGAAGTGAGTGGAATAAGTGGAGTGAGTGCGTTGGTACGGCCTACTTCACTCACTGCACCTACTGCACCTATTTACTTACTCCACCAAACCCATCAGGCAGCTACCAGCATGGGCGTTGTGGGCTTAGCGTCAAGAACCAGCAATTCCTGCTGAAAACCTCGTACCTGCTTTATAAAGCGGCTGGCTTTCCGGCGCGACACTTCAATTCGATCCCCATTTACCAGACTTACGCTGAGTTGCTGGTGGTCCGGGTGGAGGGCTTCCAGGTAGAGTAAATTAATAATATTTTTTTTGTGGGGGCGGGCAAACACTTTGGGCGAAAGCCGACTTTCCATTTTTTTTAGCGTCAGGGATACCATTAACTGACTGCCATCTGCAAAGTGAAATAAGGTGTAATTGCCTTCGCCTTCTAACCGTACAATCCGATGCATAGGCATTTTCTTACGACTTCCCCAGAACGGAAGCGTTAAGTCGGGCATGGCGAATTGCCTCGCAATTTCTTCAACATGTACATTCGTAAGCGGCCTGGATAGTAGTATTGTCTTCATGAAGTCAAGAAATTAAGAGGTGTGAATTAGGAAACCAAAATGGGGTAAATCAAGAAACGACTAACCTGGGTGGTTCTACTTTAGCAAGTTTACATAAAATTCATTATCAAGCCATTAGCTAGTTCGAAAATTATTTTTTTCGTAAAATAACAGCCCTAAAACCCTATTTGATTAGGTAATCAAAGGGATCGATTCGGGCCAGATTCGCGCAGAATCACCTATCTAGCGAACTTATTAACGGGCTTTAACCTTCACCACTGAAGAACCAGTCTTATACCAATCAGCATGGCAACCCTGCTTGATTTAGTCGGTAATACACCTTTGATTGAGTTGAACCGCCTGAATCCCAATCCTAATGTTAAGCTATACGGCAAACTCGAAGGCAATAATCCTGGCGGCAGTGTAAAAGACCGGGCTGCGGTCAGTATGATTCAGGGCGCTCTGGCTAGGGGTGATCTAAAACCGGGCATGAAGCTCATCGAAGCAACCAGTGGAAATACGGGTATTGCGCTGGCAATGATCGCCCGGCTTTATGACATCGCCATCGAGTTAGTAATGCCTGCCAATTCGACCCGTGAGCGTGTTCTGACGATGGAGGCCTTCGGTGCGAAAGTGATCCTGACCGAAACGATTGAAAACGCCCGGGATTATGCCGAAGAACAGGTAACGAAAGGGGGCTACCTGATGCTCAATCAGTTTGGTAACCCTGATAACTATCTGGCGCATTACCGGACGACTGGCCCCGAAATCTGGCGTGATACCGATGGACACATTACACACTTTGTGTCATCCATGGGCACGACTGGTACGATTATGGGAACATCGCGCTACCTGAAAGAGCAAAATCCTGCTATACAGATTGTAGGTTGTCAGCCGACGGATGGCTCCTCGATTCCGGGAATTCGGAAGTGGCCTGACGCCTATTTGCCCAAAATTTTTGAACCCCAGCGTGTCGACCGTGTTATGGAAGTATCTGCCGACGAGGCTACCATGATGACCCGTAAGTTAGCCAGTGTTGAAGGCGTTTTTGCCGGTATGAGTAGTGGGGGAGCCGTTCATGCAGCTATTGAATTGGCGAAAGAACTGGAGTCTGGCGAAATTGTTTGTATCATCTGCGACCGGGGAGATCGATACTTGTCATCCGACTTATTTGGTTAACTGGAGAGCCGACCACCGCAGTCGGTTTATAGAATCTTTCTGCCGCATACTGACCGGGCCGGTCGGCTCTCTTGTATCTTTGCGTTTATGTACAAGCGCATTATCCTACCGATCTTGTTTCGTTTCGACGCCGAAACCATTCACCATACCGTTACGACTTTACTTAAACTAGGTTTAGCCATTCCAGGGGTATCTGCTATTTGCAGGAAACTCTACGTCCTGGAAGACAAGCGTTTAGTGCGTACCGTTTTTGGCCTGACATTTCCAAATCCCATTGGTATGGCGGCTGGCTTCGACAAAAATGCTGACCTGGTTAGTGAGCTAAGCGATTTAGGGTTTGGGTTCGTTGAGATTG
Organism: Spirosoma telluris; assembly: GCA_003259005.1. GTDB lineage: Bacteria > Bacteroidota > Bacteroidia > Cytophagales > Spirosomataceae > Spirosoma > Spirosoma telluris. Next base: position 4,780,723 of record QLII01000001.1, on the reverse strand, counting down.
GAACGGTAACTCCTCGTCCTCAACCAGGCAACCCCGGCCTCGTTTGTTCCGCCTGAAAGCCGATGGCGGACTCATTAACCGCATGGGTTTCAACAATAAAGGCGTTGGCCCGGCGGCAGAACGACTTCGGCACTTTGCCCGAAACCGGGGAAATCGGCAGGTCATTGTTGGTGGTAATATTGGGAAGAATAAGGATACGCCCAATGAAAGTGCGCTTACCGATTATATCCTTAGTTTTCGGGAGTTGTTCGATGCCGTCGATTATTTCGTAGTCAATGTTAGCTCCCCAAATACACCAGGCTTGCGCGATTTGCAGGAACGGGAACCCCTGACAAAATTACTGACGGCCTTACAGAAGGAGAATAGAAAACAGCCTGCCCCGAAACCTATTCTACTGAAAATTGCGCCCGATCTGACGAATGGACAGCTGGATGACATTATTGCCATCGTGGCTGAAACCGGTATTGCGGGCGTGATTGCAACGAACACAACCATTAGCCGTGCTGGTTTGAAAACAAACCCGGCCGATGTTGAGCAAATTGGGGCAGGTGGAGTCAGTGGAAAGCCCCTGCGCGAACGGTCAACGGAAGTAATTCGATATCTGCATCAGCAGTCAGGGGCCGCATTTCCCATCATTGGTGTTGGCGGAATTTTTTCTGCCGACGATGCAAGGGAGAAGCTAAATGCCGGTGCTAGTCTGGTTCAGGTGTACACTAGTTTTATTTACGAAGGCCCCGGCCTGGCCAAGCGTATCAACAAAGCATTGTTGCAAACCAGTACTTTGCTAAAATAGATTCTTTGGATTCTGTTGGTTCTATTGATTCTGATTATCAAGTCGATAGGATCAACAGAATCTACAGAATCCAAAGAATCAACAGAATCCATTTTGCTTAAGCACTACATCAGCGTTGTGTATAATCCGACAAGGGCAATCCATCCCCATCGTCCCGAACGGCGTTAAGAATTTGTTCGACCTCACGCACCCGGTCGGTATCCCCATTTTTCTCAAACGCCAGGGTCAAATTTCGTAACACACGCCGAACAATATCAGCATTGGTACAAGGCTGATAAAAAGTCTCTAATCGTTTGATGTTCAGTTGATCAATGTATTGGTCGATATCCTTGGTTGTGAAAATCAGACCCCGATTGAAGACGTTGATATAAAACTGAACGCCACTGCTGTTTTTATAGGTGAGCACAAACAGATTGGGCAGATTCACTCCATAAACGGGTAAATTCAATCGCTTGGCAATGAGCATGTAAAGTACACAAAGCGTAATCGGATTTCCCCGACGCGATTCGAGTACCTGATTAATCATTGAGTTGGCGGGTGAGTGAAAATGCTTGGTATTGGGCGCAAACTTCAGTTTGGAAAAGAACGCCGTATTCATCGCCTTGATCTGCTCGTCGGGGTGCATATCGGCTTTAAAATCCACCCAAACGTCGTAGAATAGTTGCTCTACATCCTGCTTAAGTTTGGCAAGCGAAAGGTCAGGATACTGGTAGGTTGCCACAATCCAGAGTCCTTCCAGCAAATCCATGGCCCCACCATTTTTCCAGTCGCGCATCCGATCTAAAACGGATTCATACTGAAGATCATGAATAATTTCTTCGATGCGTTTTTGGAGAGTGGAATTGAAACTTCCTTCCCATTCGGTTTCTAAAAGCGGGATCATTTGCCCGCCCATTTGCCGAATTCGCTGTTCAACATGCTCCACAACCTCCTGGTCTTCGTCGTCTAAGAGCGAAATAAGGGCCTTCAATTCGTTGTCATTCATGTGTTTGTGCCGCTTTGCGGGATAACCCTAGAATAAATACTGCTTTCGTAAACCTCCTGAATATACTACTTTTGTCGGGTTGTACGAGTTGCTATGCTAAAGTAGTAACAAAATTTTTATAAAAAACGGTTTGACTCCCACAGGCAATTCTCCCAAAATTCTGGTTACTGGCGGTGCCGGTTTTATTGGCTCGCATACAGTAGTTTCGCTAGTTGAAGCCGGTTTCGAGCCGGTTATTATCGACGATTTTTCCAACTCCGAACGCTCAGCACTCGCTGGATTGCGGGCTATTCTGGGGCGGGATGTGACATGCTACGCTGTCGACTGCAACGATGCCGCGGCCATGGATGATATCTTCCAGAAAGAAACGCCCCTTGGCGTTATTCATTTTGCGGCTTACAAGGCAGTTGGCGAATCAGTTGCCAAACCACTGAAATACTACCGTAATAACCTCGATCCGCTGCTGTTGCTTCTGGAGTTAATGCCGAAGCATAACGTAAAGAATCTAGTCTTTTCGTCGTCCTGTACGGTCTACGGACAGCCTGAAGAACTTCCGGTAACGGAGGAGACACCCCGGCTCCCGGCGCAGTCTCCCTATGGAAATACCAAGTCGATTGGGGAAGACATTCTTCGGGATGCAGTGCGGGCTCAAATACCTGTTAAGGTGATGGCGCTTCGGTATTTCAATCCTATTGGTGCCCATCCATCGGCTCAAATTGGCGAATTGCCATTAGGTGTTCCGGCTAACCTAGTTCCCTTTATTACGCAAACAGCTGCGGGTATTCGTTCTAGCCTAACTGTGTATGGCGATGATTATAATACGCCAGATGGCACCTGTATTCGTGACTATATTGACGTAATGGATCTCGCTGATGCTCACGTACAAGCGTTGCGGAAACTCAATGAAGACACCACAGAAGCCAGCTATGATGTTATTAATATTGGCACAGGTCGGGGCGAAACGGTTCTAAGCGTTATTAAAACCTTTGAGGAGGCAACCGATGTCAAGGTAAACTACGTTATTGGGCCACGTCGGCCGGGTGATGTTGAGCAAGTCTATGCGGATGTCTCGAAGGCAAATAACGTACTGGGCTGGACAGCCCGCCGTTCCTTAGCTGAATCCTTACGCGATGCATGGCAATGGCAGCAGAAAATAAGTTTGTAGTTTGCCATTTGAGGTTTGGCGTTGCGAAACCAGATAAACATCGGTTTCAGCCTGCATCAAGCCTTGAACGTCAAACCTCGAACATCAAACGTCAAACTGAAAGAAAATGAACCTATTAATCACTGGCGGTGCCGGCTTCATCGGATCGCACGTTGTTCGTCTATTTGTTACCAAGTACCCTGAATACCAGATTTATAATCTCGATGCGCTGACCTATGCTGGCAATCTGGCCAACCTATCGGATATTGAGCATGCACCGAACTATACCTTTATTAAGGGCGATATTACCGATGCGAAATTCCTTGAGGATATGTTCGCAGAAATGTCGTTCGATGGGGTGATTCACTTAGCTGCCGAATCGCACGTTGACCGCTCCATTACCGACCCAATGTCGTTTGTCATGACGAACGTAGTTGGCACGGTGAACTTGCTCAACGCGGCTAAAAACAGTTGGAAGGACAGTGCGTCAGGCTTTGACGGCAAGCGGTTTTACCACGTATCGACCGATGAAGTATACGGTTCTCTACACAATCCCGAAGACTTTTTTACCGAAGAAACGGCCTATGACCCACAGTCGCCTTACTCGGCTTCAAAAGCAGCTTCGGATCACTTTGTGCGGGCCTATGGCAATACCTATAAATTGCCGGTCGTGCTATCAAACTGCTCAAACAACTATGGCCCGAATCACTTTCCCGAAAAGCTGATTCCATTGATGATCCATAATATCCAGACCAACAAACCTTTGCCGGTTTATGGAAAAGGCGAAAACGTTCGCGACTGGTTGTTTGTGGTCGATCATGCCCGCGCTATTGATGCCGTTTTTCATACGGGTCAACTAGGTGAAACCTATAACATTGGTGGTTTCAACGAGTGGAAAAACATTGATCTGGTTCACCTCCTATGTCAGATTATGGATCGTAAGCTAGGTCGTCCTGAAGGCACATCGGCCCAACTCATTACCTACGTTACGGATCGTGCCGGACACGATCTCCGTTACGCCATTGATGCTCACAAGATCATGAACGAGCTGGGCTGGCAACCTTCGCTCCAGTTTGAAGAAGGTCTCGAAAAAACGGTTGACTGGTTCCTGTCCAATCAGGAATGGCTCGATAATGTCACATCGGGAAACTACCAGAGTTATTATCAGGGAATGTACGCGAATAGATAAATTTTGAATGAGTGAATGAGTGAATGAGTGAATACCATCCGGCCGAACAGTCTTGCGCCCGCTTTTCACTCATTCACTCATTCACTCATTCGCTCATTCAACAACCATGAAAGGAATTATTCTTGCCGGAGGGTCTGGCACACGTCTTCATCCGCTTACGCTCGCTGTTTCGAAACAGTTGATGCCGGTCTATGACAAGCCGATGATTTATTATCCACTGTCCATTCTGATGCTGGCGGGCATCAACGAGATCCTGATTATCTCCACACCACACGACCTGCCGCATTTCGAGAAACTTCTCGGCGATGGTAGCCGCCTGGGCTGTCAGTTTACGTATGCTGTGCAACCCAGCCCCGATGGTCTGGCACAGGCGTTTATCATCGGCGAAGAATTTATTGGCGACGATAAAGTAGCCCTCGTACTGGGCGATAATATTTTCTACGGTTCGGGCCTGTCAAAACTACTTCAGGCGAACAATGATCCTGATGGGGGCGTAGTGTATGCCTACCAGGTACATGATCCTGAACGCTATGGCGTGGTTGAGTTCGATGCTCATTTCAATGTCTTGTCTATTGAGGAAAAACCGGAGAAGCCAAAGTCAAATTACGCTGTACCCGGACTGTATTTTTATGATAATGAAGTTGTTGAGATCGCTAAAAACATTAAGCCATCACCTCGGGGAGAGTTGGAAATTACCGATATAAACCGAGTGTATCTGGAACGTGGTAAGCTGAAGGTAGGCGTATTGGATCGGGGAACAGCCTGGCTCGATACTGGTACGTTTGAATCGTTGATGCAGGCTGGCCAGTTCGTTCATGTCATCGAAGAGCGGCAGGGGCTAAAAATTGGGTGTCCCGAAGAGATTGCCTACCGTATGAAGTTCATTACCGCCGACCAGCTAGCCACCATTGCACAACCCTTAGTAAAAAGCGGTTATGGGGCCTACCTGCTGAATTTGCTGAAGTAATAACTAATAACATAACATCTATAAAAAAACGCCGGGGCAATTGCTCCGGCGTTTTTATCTTAACCTAACCTATGAGAAATGTCGTTGCTAATGAATACCTATTGCGGGCCATTAGCTATACGACAAAGGTAGATCGTGGGAGCTTATTCATTTAAGCGAAAAAACACCGGTTTTCTGTCGCCGAATTTAAACAGGCAAAAGTCCGCACTTTGGTACGTAGAACTACGCATTAATAAATAAATTCCAAGGTATAGTTGTTTGATAATCAAGGATTTATTTGCGTTAAGGGCATAGTAGTTAATGTTGTTATCCTATGGCAGTTATCGTATTTTAGTACCGCTTTCCGATTATGTCCATCTCCATATAGCCTACATCATCCCACTTTTACTCCTTTTTCTTATGAATGAAAATGTTTTCCATGAAAATGCTGGGCGCTTTCTGAACACGAAAGAAACCCAGTCAATGAAAGAAGCTTACCGTAGTAGTCAGTTAGCCCGTGGCCATAAAGAAGGCGATTATACTCGCTCGGAGTTCTTCGGTGTTAACCGGATCAATGAACTGTTCAAACAACCGGGCTGTGTGGGTATCCGTGTTCATTATGCCAATCGTTGGGAAGATGAAACGGGTAAGCCTACCGAAGCAGGTAAGGGCAAACTAAATCCTCGTGTTTTGCTAACGGGCGTAGATGCTCGTGGTAGAGACTTGCCGCTACCTGGAGGTCTTAAGGATGACGGTGGTGATGGTAGTGGGGGAGGAACAGTCGGTGATGGTTATACTTGCCCACAACATTGTGGAAACAGTAATTAGATTATGCTGGATCGACTACTAGAATTGTGGGCAAAATATCCTATTGATTTATTTTCTCATTTGAGTAGTAGTCTTCCTATTGTATTAGGTGCAATTAGATTAAAAAGCTTAAATAAGAGCGCCATTTATATATGGCTGTTTTTTATTTTTTGTTTTGCCAAAGATACTTATGCCCTTTGGCATGTTCTATATGCACTTAATACATTTTACATCCAAAATTTAGAAGCCATTTTCCAGACAGTTTTAATTGGTATAATTTATTATTATTGCTTTGACGTTCGCTTATCAAAACGAATTATTATTAGCCTAACCTTGGTATGTCTTAGCATAATTTTATTTTCTTATAGTGAGATCAGGGTTTCGGTTAGGGCTTTATCAATATTTCGACTGCTATCTATCAGTTTATCTTTAGCGTATTTCAACAAAATTTTAGTTGATATGCGTGTGAATAATGTATTACTACACACTATGTTCTGGTTTAGCGCAGGGCTGCTTCTCTATGCTTCAGGTACGTTTTTTATTATGCTCTTCAGTGAATATTGGTATAAAGACATAAATAAAGTCCCTGCTGAAGTATTTGATAAATATTGGAACGCTACTCAGATATTATTCATTTTTTTCTGCCTACTATCGGCTTACGGGCTTTGGGTTAGTAAATACGATCAGGAAAATTTACTATAGGTTTGGAAAGAAACTTGTAAAACCTATAATGAATAATGCTCACTTATCATTTGCCGCTTGCTCAATCCTACTATAACCCATTGACATTCAAGTTAAGATTAGTCAACTTTACTTCATCCAGATGGAGGGTAAACAAATAGTATGTCAATAGATGCTGGTTTTGTAATTGCTGTAGGTACGGCTGTACTATTAATGATGGCAGTGTTCATCATCATCTTCGTGGCCTACTATCAGCAAAAACAGGCTAAGCAACAGTTGGCGTTCAAAGAATTACAGGCTCAACATCGGCGGGATTTGATGGAGGCCACATTTCGGGGCAGGAGGAAGAGCGTAAACGGCTCGCCGAGGACATGCATGATGGTATTGGCACCATGTTGTCAATCACCAAAATGAGCCTGAATCAGTTAGAACAGCAATTGGGGGGCGAAGTAAAGGTTGGGTTTCAGTTTCAGAAAACCCGCTCCATGATTGACGAGACAATGACCAATGTCCGGCGTATCAGCCGAAATCTGGTTCCTACCACGCTTGAGCGATTTGGCCTACTGGCTGCCCTCGAAGAACTCGCCGACCGCGCTACCGATGGTGAAACCGACATACAATTGATTTACCCTGATGAGGAAACGCACTTTCCACCTGCTCTGGATCTGATGCTGTATCGAATTGCGCAGGAACTAGTCAATAATGCCATTCGGCACGCCCGCGCCCGGCACATTGTGGTTCAGGTGTTTACATTTGAAAAAGAGATTCGCCTGTCGGTACTAGACGATGGGGTGGGCTTTGATTTCGACGCTGTTATGGAAAATAAACAGGGTGGCCTGGGCCTTCGCAACATTGAAAGCCGCCTGAATGTAGTGAACGGACATGTCACATTCGATGTGGCACCGGGTCGTGGATCACAGATTCATGTGCAGGTTCATCTACATGATGCACAGCCTGTTGATTTAATGAGTTAATTTGTTTGTCGAACAGTCAATTTTTACGACTGATTCGGTAACAAGTGTTAACTCTTCTCCTCTATGCGAAAAATTAAACTAGCCCTCTGCGACGATCATACCCTATTCCGCGTCGGAATGGCTACCATTCTCGGCCAGATTCATGATTTCGAACTGATTCTGGAAGCCGGTAACGGGCAGGAACTTATCGACAAAATTGCTCGAAAAATGCCCGATGTTGTCCTCCTTGACCTACAAATGCCGGTTATGGATGGCACCGCTACTGCCGACTACCTGCGCGAGAATTACCCACTCATTAAAATCGTTGTGCTAACCATGCACGACGAAGATCGAATGGTATTGCATTTGCTTGAAAAAGGCGTCAGTGGTTACTTATTGAAAGATGCAGAAGCAGGGGAAGTGGAGAAAGCGATTCGGAAGGTAATCGATGAGGGCGTTTATTTAAATGAGTTTGTCTCGAAGGCTATGTTGCGTAAGATGACGAACAAACCCAATGCGACAAAACCTGTAAATGCGTTTTATAACAGCAAAATCTTACTCTCGGAACGTGAAAAAGAAGTACTAACCTTAATCTGTGAAGGACTTTCAACCAACGAGATTAGCGAAAAAATATTCCTTAGCCCTCGTACTGTAGAAGGGCACCGTCTGCGAATTCTCGAAAAAACTGGTACCAAAAACACTGCTGGCATGGTCGCCTACGCGTTTAAAAATAACCTGGTTTAAATCAGTTGTCGGTCAACAGTGGTGTAGTTGATTGACTGACGACTAAGGCTTTGGAAAAATTGATTCTATTAACCCTATAGATTCTTTGGATTCTATTCGTTCGGATAATCAGAACAGGCACACAGGCTTCAAACCCTGACCAATGTTGCCCTGAGAATCCAAAGAATCAACAGAATCTATTTTAGCAAAGTGCTAGTCACTTTCAAAGACTTCCCGTTTTTCCGCCGTCAACTGGAATATTGATGCCATTAATTGATGCGGCTGCGGGCGTGCAAAGAAAGGCTACTGCGGCCGCTACTTCCTCTGCCGTAGCAAAGCGCCCGGTCGGAATTTCGTTTTCCATTTGTTGGGCTATTTCGTCTTCTGATTTGCCGGACGTAGTAGCCCGCATCGCCAGCACGGCTTCTAAACGCGCCGTTTGCGTATACCCTGGCAATACATTATTCACGGTAATACCATAGCGGGCAATCTCCAGCGACAAGGTTTTTGCCCACTGGGCAACTGCGCCCCGGATGGTGTTCGAAACACCAAGACCGATAATTGGCTGCTTGACTGAGGTTGAAATAATATTAACAATGCGTCCATAGCCTGCACGCTTCATCGCTGGTACAACTGCCTGTACCAGCGTTTGATTGTTCAAGAGGTGGTTATGGAACGTTTGTACAAACTCATCGGCTTTAGCGTCAATTAATGGCCCACCAGCCGGGCCACCTGTGTTATTAACAAGAATATGCAGGTCAGGAAATTCGGCTAAATGCGCTGTAATGGCTACCCCAACAACTCCCGGTTGACTGAAATCAGCGACAATGTACCGATGCGTTTGTCCTTTCCCGGTATTTAAGTCTGCCAATGTGCTTTTTAGCTTTTGTTCATTGCGGGCTATCAAGACAACGTTAGCACCCAGCAAGGCCAATTCAATAGCCACAGCCCGGCCAATTCCCTGTGTACTACCCCCACAAGGGCCGTTTTGCCAGTTAAGTCAAGATTCATTCGTTAGACAATGTTTAAATTCGTTTTGCGGCTACCAATCATCCATACAAATACATCGCAAAGGTGGGAAAAACACCGCTAACGTAGTTTTACATAAACAAATTAGTAGTTTTGGCCAACTTTGAATCCAATAATAACCTTTGCACTCCAACATACCATGTCAAAATCGTTAATTATCGTGGTGGTCATCGCCCTTATTTTGGGCATGTACGGCTGTAGCTCATACAACGGCCTGGTTCAGAATGATACTGTAGTACAGGAAAAATGGGCGCAGGTTCAGACTCAGTATCAGCGTCGGTCAGACCTTATCCCTAACCTCGTTCGGACGGTGCAGGGCGCGGCTAATTTTGAAAAAAGTACCTTAACCGCTGTTATCCAGGCTCGTGCCAATGCAACCGGTATTAACCTGAACGCTGACCAGTTGACGCCTGAAAATATTAAAAAATTCCAGGCAGCGCAAGATCAGTTGAGTGGTTCGTTATCACGCCTACTGGCTGTTGCCGAGAGTTATCCTCAGCTAAAAGCTACCCAAAATTTCTCTGAACTACAGGCGCAATTAGAAGGGACTGAAAACCGCATTTCTGTAGCCCGGAATGATTTTAACGGGGCAGTACGCGTATACAACCAATCGGTGCGGTCGTTCCCGAACAATATCTTCGCCGGGATTTTCGGTTTCCCTGTAAAAGGATTCTTCGAGGCTTCGCAAGCTGCGCAAAGTGCTCCAACAGTACAGTTTTAATGTAAAATGAACAATGAATAATGTATAATGGCAGTCAATACCATTATACATTATTCATTATACATTATTTAATTCATGAACCCCTTCACTCCCGACGAGCAGCAACGCATTGTCGAATCCATTCGTCAGGCAGAAAAGGCTACGTCGGGTGAAATTCGGGTGCATGTTGAAGCGCATTGCAGCAGTGCCGACCCTGTACAACGGGCCATTGAGGTGTTTGCTCAGTTGGGCATGCACCAAACCAAGGATCAGAACGGTGTACTCTTTTACCTCGCTTATACCGACCGAAAGTTTGCGGTGGTAGGTGATAAAGGAATTGATGCGAAAGTGCCTTCTGACTTCTGGGAAAGCACCAAGAACCTGCTGCGTAGTCATTTCTTGGGTGGAGCCTATGCCGAAGGACTGAGCCGGGGCATTGAGCGGGCTGGCCAACAGTTGAAACAGTACTTCCCATACGCCAGCGACGACACCAACGAACTCGCCGACGATATTTCGTTTGACTGATACTGCCGTGAACGTACTCCTTTTCGTCAATCAAATTACCCGAATTTTTCGCTTTAGCTTAATCGTACTCTTCTTAAGTACGTCAGCTAATTTGTGGGCTCAGGAATCAGCTGCTGATACGGTAATTCCGAATAAACCTAACCCACCTCGTCTGGTCAATGATTTCGTGGGCATTCTGAGCAGTAGCGAGCGTTCGCAATTAGAGCAGAAACTCCGCACCTACAACGACTCGACCTCAACCCAGATCACAATCGTCATTGTTAAAACAACGGAGCCTTACCCGATTGGTGATTTTGCCTTTCAGGTGGGTCGAAAGTGGGGAGTTGGGCAAAAGGGTAAAAACAATGGGTTGGTTCTTGCCTGGGCCACCCAGACGCGCAAAATCTTTATTGCACCCGGCTACGGTTTAGAAGGAGCCATTCCTGACGCCATTGCCAAGCGGATTATCACAAATACGATTGTGCCAGCCTTTAAACAGGAGCAATACTACCGAGGTCTGGACGATGCCACAACTGAAATAATTCAACGGGCAAAAGGAGAATATAAAGGTGATTCTGACGCTAATACGGGAGATGACGGTGGAAGTGGGATTTTCATCGCCCTGATTATCTTTCTGATTATCATTTTCATCATCGCGCGTCGGAACCGGGGTGGAGGGGGAGGCAGCAACCGCAATCGTGGGGGTGGCTGGGGTGGCCCTGTGTTCTTTCCAACCCCTGGCTGGGGAAGCTCAGGTGGCGGTGGTTGGAGTAGTGGTGGTGGCGATAGTGGCGGTGGATTCGGTGGCTTTGGCGGTGGTAGCTTCGGTGGCGGTGGTGCTGGGGGCGATTATTAAATCAGGCTTTATCGGTTTCACTACTAGCCGATAAACGGGCTTAACGGGCCGTTCAACGAAAAAATAAGGCCCGTATGGCTGGGCTGTGCTTACTTTGACTTAGTAAGCTATGTTCTTTTATGTTACCCGCGTCTATCCGCCATTGTATACTAGTAGCACTTCTTCCCCTTTATTCAGTCGCTCAGACCAATCCAGTTGTTCCAACTACGGCGCAATCAGACACGGCGCTACCAGATACTATTCGGAAACGTGAAGCTGAGCAACCTGGTCTAAAGGATAAAACCTCTACGAGCCAGGCGGTAATTTTTGCGCCGTCAGTAAGGCGTCGGACTATCCAGGCTGTTGAAATAAATGATAAGCTCAAAATTGATGGCCATCTGACTGAAGCTGAGTGGCAACGGGCACAACCCGTAAACCGGTTTATACAGGTCGATCCTACGCAGGGCAAGCCTGCTAATTTTGATACGGATATACGGGTCTTGTATAACCGTCATTTTCTGTATGTTGCGGCTATAAATTATGACACTTTAGGGCGAAAAGGAATTCGAACGCCGAATTTCAAACGGGACTTTTCGGCGTCGGCGCACGACCTGTTTGGCGTAGTCATTGACGGTTTCAACGATCGGCGTAATGCCATGACGTTTGCCACAAATCCGTATGGTACCCAGCGGGATTTGCTCTCATTCGATGATTTACTGAATGATGTAGACTGGGATGGTTTCTGGAAAGTGCGTACCAGCCGCACCGATTCGGGTTGGGTGGCCGAGATGCAGATTCCCTGGCAAACGCTTCGCTACGTTCGTTCAACAGACTCTACGCAATCGTGGGGGATTAATTTCTTTCGGCGACGGCGGTATTCCAATGAATTATCCGCCTGGTCGCCCTACCCAAGAGCCTTTACATCGAGTCGGGTAGCTTATGCCGGATTAATTACGGGTCTAAAGCCACCTCCGCCTTCGCCTAATATCCGTATTCAACCCTATCTCTTAATCAGTGACGACCGCTATACGGGCACTGAAGTAGGGTATGGCCAAACGGCAGGTCTTAAACTGGGTGGCGACCTAAAGTGGGCAATCAATCCGAATACGGTTCTGGACTTAACCCTGAATACCGACTTCGCCCAGGCTGACGTAGATCGTCAGGTGAATAATATCACCCGATTTTCTGTCTTGTTTCCGGAACGGCGAGCCTTTTTTCTGGAGAATGCTAGTCTGTTTGGTGCTGGATTACCGGGAAATAAAGATACAGGCGAAGGGGGTAGTATGGTGATTCAACCCTTCTTCAGCCGTACCATTGGCCTGGCAACACTACCCGACGGCACCAGCGCGCCCGTACCGATTGATGCTGGTGCGCGATTGGTGTATCGTTCACTGAACAGAAATTACGGCGGGATGCTGGTCAGGCAGCGAGGTATTCCCGGTAGCCCAACTACCGATTTTGTTGTTGGTCGATACAGTGAAAACGTTGGCCGTCAAAATCGCATTGGTGGTTTAGTCACGCTGAAAAACGTGCATGCCACGGATAGTCTTCCCGATAGGCAAAACGGTACAGTTGCCCTAGATGGATTCTTTCGACTCAGCCAAACACTAGCCTACAGCGCTATGGTCATGGGCACTTTTGGTTCTGCTGGCAGCCAGCAGGGCATATCTGCCTATAGTCAGCTATTCTACCGAACGAATCAAGTAGTGGCCTGGTGGACTGAATCGGTTGTAACAAAGAGTTTCAATCCGGAAATGGGATTTGTTTCGCGTAGTAATGTCATCGCTACAACGCCAGGTCTGTATTTGGTTAACAGAGGCAAATGGTTACCGAAATGGGTACGTAATTTTGAGCCAGGGGCTTTCATGGAGCTTTATCACAAGGCCTCAACAGGTTATTTACAGGAAGCTCAATATAACTTTAATCCGATCTGGCTAACCTTCCAGAATGGCGGTAACCTTGGTTTGTTTGCTAATCCAACCTTTCAGCGCTTGGATGAGGGTGATTACCGGCCTTTAGGGCTCAGTATTGCATCAGGGAAGTACCACTACACGCGTTACCAGCTCATCTTTAGTACCGATCCTTCGAAAAAAGCATCTGTTCAGTTTACGGGCGAAACAGGTCGTTATTACGATGGAAATCTAAATTATGGTCGGGGTTCCATTGTACTGGCTCCCATTCCGCACATGGCGTTTACGCTGAGCAGTGAGCTAAACAATTTCAGGAACGTAGGCGGGTATTCGGGTACGATTGGCTTACATAGCATTGAGAGTCGGATGGCGGTTAATCCACGTTTACAACTAATTAGTTTTTTTCAACGTAATACCTACACCGATAAAAACGTCTGGAATATCCGGCTTTCATGGGAGTTTCAGCCGCTTTCGTTTCTCTATATCGTCTACAATAAGGGTACCTACGCCGGTTCACTACGGGCTACAGATCGCCAGCAGGAACAGCATATCATTGGGAAGTTATCGTATCTGAAGCAATTATAAACCTGGATTTTTTTGATTTTACTGACTGACTTTGATTTCTTGCTCAGCTTTCACCGAAAAGCAAACTTCGGATAATCAAAAATCAGGCTCAGTCAGTAAAATCAAAAAACCAGGTTCAGATGACCTGCTTTTCAATCAACAGAATAAACAGGTGAATAACCTTGATATGAATTTCCTGGATACGGTCGGCATACCCGAAGTGCGGCACCCGAATTTCGACATCGGCCTTCCCAGCTAGTTTACCGCCGTCTTTCCCGGTTAGCAAAATCACTTTCATTCCTTTTTCCCGGGCAGCGTCAACGGCACGAATTATATTCCCGGAATTGCCACTCGTACTTAAGCCGAGCAGTACATCCCCCTCATTACCCAAGCCTTCGATAAAGCGCGAAAACACAAATTCGTAGCCAAAATCGTTGCCGACACAGGAAAGGTGGCTAACATCTGAAATCGCAATAGCCGCCAGCGAACGGCGATTGTCGCGGTAACGCCCCGAAAGTTCCTCTGCGAAGTGCATCGCATCGCAGTGCGAGCCACCATTCCCACAGGAAATAATTTTATGACCACCCTTAAGTGCATCAGCCATGAGTGTAGCGGCCTGTTCGATGGCTGCGAGTTGATCGGGACTGCTGAGAAATGTATCCAGAACGGATTGAGCTTCCGTCAGTTCCTGGCGAATGAGATCAAGCATTGATAAAGTTATATGGTTGCAAAGTTAAAGAGTTAAAGCGTATAGACTTTACAACTTTATGACTCTATAACTTTACAACTTAGTTTAAAACACCCAGTTTCTGTAGGGCAAATTCCAGCGGAGGGCAAAGCTACCAACCTGTTCGGTATAGCTATCGGGTCGGTACTGGCTATCCTGAAAGCGATATAGCAAACGACCTTCCAGAAATATGTTATGCCGAATCATATACGATGCGCGTACATCAGCATAGGTAATAATCGTTTTACGGCCCTGACCTATAAAATTGCCTTCTTCCCGGATTCGGGTCGTGTAGTCTTTCAGGATGTTGCCTCCATAATTAATCGTGGGGGTTGGATCGGTACCATACATCATCACACCAGCAATCCCATTGATTGACAAACGCTTCTGCTGATACCGGATAATGCCCAGTCCTTCCATAAAATTACCTCCCAATGGATGGGCCAGCGGTTGGCTGTAATGCGCATAATTGGTTTGCCCCGAACTAACGGTAGCTGACGATTCGTGTGAATATGTATAAGGGCGGGCCAGATTAAATTCAGCCTGTAAATCAAGATTTGGCACATTGAATGCATCAATGTACTTGCCTCCAACCTGTAAGGCAAACTTATTAGTCCAATCGCCATTACCTGACAATAAGGGTTTAAGGCGAAACTCATCGATCATAATCTGGGTATACACCAGAAAATGCGATAAGAAGTTGGCTTTAAAGTCAATGCCGATAAAAGCATTGTCGCTACTGCCGAGGCTTGACTCAACATACCGATAGAGGATAATCGGATTTAGGTAGCTAAGATCCAGGCGATCCCGGCTAAATACTTCGGCCTCAAATACCCCCAGATTAATGTGGTCGTTGAAGTTGATGCTGAGGTGGTGCATAGCCGCAAACTTAGGGGGGATAAGCTTATCATCCTGAGCCCTGGGTGCCTGTGTATTTTGCAGGGAAGTAAATAGGTTCGTGTATTGAATTTTGCTTCCTAATCGCGTTGTTAGTTTGAGAAACAGGTAGGGTGGACTGTTGTCAGATAGTAATAGAGACCGAAAACCATTACCAAAGAAATTCCGATCATGGCCAAATTGGATATTGATAACCTTGAGTGCGTTAATCGTAAAGTAACCCCGTGCTGACAGGAAATCGGCGCCATTTGTCCGGAATTTCTTCACGAAACCTTCGCCTGGGGCTGTCATAGCCGTATCGCCAAGCGCGTTATAGGTCTGGCCGTATGTCTGGCCATAACGCTGAATATATTCGGGGTAGATGGCCTGATTGTCAGAAAAGAACGTATAAAAACCTAATTTCCGCCCAATGGTTCCGCGTACTTCCAATCCGCGTGTATTGACGAATAGAGCCTGTTGTTTATCCGACGATGCATTCGTTGAGCTGGAGGTTATGTCTGCTCCCGCGCCTACATACACAACCGGGTTCACATGCAGATCGATGTCTGGCGTTTGTAAACTATAGAAATCAGCTTTCTTGTGATAAAAATGTTTTAAGAGCGGCTGATGGCTATCGCCAACCGATAACGAATTTACCTTATTCCGGGTAAAAGGGTCTCGCCGTATAGTATCATAAGGGGTAACCCATTCCCAGCTATCATTGCGAAGATAGTCGACGTTAAAATAATCCGTATTTGATAAGGGACGGGTAGGGTGAGCCATTAGACTATCCGTTAACTGAATAATACTCTGGCGGTTATACGGCTTTACAGAGCTATGGAACCCTTGTGCCCAGCGATTTTGCCGAATTTCGAACCGGTCAATCAGGTGGTAATAATCTGTATTGAGAGGCACAAATGGGCTTTGTGCCCGAACACTTAATGAAAGGAAAAGAAAACAGAAAACGTAAACGTTGCTGCGCATGTAACTGACTGGCTGTTGACCCATTCAGGCCACTTTAGAAAACCGATTGGACCCAATGAACCGCTTAAATTAGACAATTGGTTTGGATATACGCCAACCTTGGGGCTAATTTACGGCGAAAGAAGCCCACAAACCATGTTTGTTTTTGCCCAGCAACCCTCGCTAGCCAATCAGTTCATCGCCGAACTTCGGGATGTTTCCATTCAACAGGATCGGTTGCGGTTTCGCCGGAACCTGGAACGACTTGGTGAATTAATGGCGTATGAAATCTCAAAAAAACTGCCCTATCAAACGATAGATGTGCAGACCCCACTTGGTATTTCCAATACACAAGTGCTTCGTCAACAGCCGGTTATTGCTACTATTCTTCGTGCCGGATTGCCTTTTCACCAAGGGTTCGCGAATTATTTCGATCAGGCTGAAAATGCCTTTGCGGGCGCTTATCGGGGGGCTTCCTCATCAGAAAACGAAGAGTTTGAGATCGCGATGGATTATATCGTCAGTCCCGATCTAAGCGGGAAAGCCCTTATTCTCTGCGACCCCATGCTGGCCACGGGCCGTTCGCTCGAAAAAGTCTATCACGCTTTATTACGTTATGGAATCCCGTCTCAAACGCATATTGCCGCTATCATTGCCAGTCCAGAAGGGGTTCGTCATGTGCAGCAACAACTTCCCCAATGCCATCTTTGGCTGGGAGCTATCGACGACCACCTCAACGAGCATTTTTACATTGTTCCCGGCTTAGGCGATTCGGGCGACCTGGCGTTTGGGCAGAAAGTGTAGTAAGTGAAAGAAGTGGAGTGAGTGTAATAAGTTAAAACCTACTGCACTCACTCCACTTCTTTTACTTACTACACCTATTTCACTCACTACACTTCCTACCGTAAATCAACAACTTCAACGCCGGGTATTTCGATTTGTCGAAAATGAAATACGTATCGGGTGTATTTACGTTAGGCGTAAACTTCGTAATGGCATAGGTTGTACGCTTACCATCTTTATTCGTGATCAGCCAGTTGCGAACAGATTTGTCAGCCTTATCGACAGAAATCTGTACCGTCGCTATCGGGCTCTTCGGGCGGTTAGGGGTAAGTTCGATCACCTCTACAGTCCGGCCGCCCTGCTTTTGTTCTTTCAGAAAACGGTAGTCGAAACCCCGTTTGTAAATGGTATAGATCTGGGTAGGATTCAATTCCCCACTGCCAGCTGCATCGTAGTCCTGAACGTTTACTTCATTGGATTCTTTGATATACGTAGACATTACTTTGCCATCCGTAAATACCTCCTGTCCACCCAATAGTAAGCGAAACTTCTCATTTTTTACGATCAAATCACCTTTATACGATTCCTTTGCTCCTGCTCCTGCACTCGTATACGTAAAGGCTGCCTGATAGGATTTTAGCGATTTATAATACTTACTCATTGCATCTAAAATGGCCTGTGCCCGTTTGTCTTTCTGAGCTAAGGCTGGAAAACCCAGAACTAAAACCAGACTCAGTATCAATGCTATTTTTTTCATTTTTGTAGGTGTATGACTCGTCAATTCAGATTAGCTATAGTTCTTAGACGGGAAAATTGATGGAAAAGTTTAATAATCCTTTTAACTCTACTCTACTATTCCCCTTTAAGTCGTTTTAGCATCTCCTCCAGCGTCTGTAAATCCTGCACCAGTACATCTCGGGCTTTGCTGCCTTCAAAGGCGCCAACAATTTTAGCGGCTTCTAACTGGTCGATCAAACGCCCGGCCCGGTTATACCCAAGTTTGAGTTTTCGCTGAATCAGCGATGTACTACCCTGCTGGTGAATGACAATAAGCCGGGCAGCTTCGTCAAACATCGGGTCGCGATTGCCGAGGTCTACATCTTTGTCATCGGTCTGACCACCATCATCACCTACAAATTCCGGTAACGCATAGGCATCATCGTATCCCCGCTGATTACCGACATACTCGCAGAGGTCTTCAATCTCATTCGTATCCACAAAAGGACATTGGAGCCGGATAATCTCTGAATTGGACGAGAGAAGCATGTCGCCCATACCCACCAACTGCTCAGCTCCACCCGTATCCAGAATGGTGCGGGAATCAATTTTTGAGGTTACTTTAAACGATAAGCGAGCCGGGAAATTGGCTTTAATTAGCCCCGTAATGACGTTTACAGAAGGCCGTTGCGTAGCCACAACGAGGTGAATTCCAATGGCGCGCGCTAACTGAGCCAATCGGGCAATGGGTTGTTCGACCTCTTTGCCAGCAGTCATCATTAAGTCGGCCAACTCATCAACGATCAGGACGATATAAGGCAGGAAGCGGTGCCCTTTTTCGGGATTAAGCCGACGTTTTACAAACTTGGCATTATATTCTTTCAGGTTCCGGCAACCCGCGTCTTTCAGCAGATTGTACCGGTTATCCATCTCAATACAAAGTGAGTTAAGTGTATTGACAACCTTCTTGGTATCGGTAATAATCGGCTCTTCGGCATCAGGCAGTTTTGCCAGAAAATGCCGTTCCAGCTTATTGAACAAAGTAAGTTCAACTTTTTTCGGGTCAACCAGAACAAGCTTTAGTTGCGAAGGATGTTTTTTATAAATCAGTGAGGTGAGAAGTACATTCAACCCAACTGACTTACCCTGGCCGGTTGCCCCTGCCATAAGCAAGTGAGGCATTTTAGCTAGATCGGCCACGTAAATTTCGTTTGATATGGTTTTGCCCAGCACAATCGGCAAATCGAACTTACTACTATTGAAGGCCTCACTGGCAATCATTGATCGCATCGAGACCATTTCGCGGTTCTTATTCGGCACCTCAATACCAATGGTTCCCATGCCAGGCATGGGAGCAATAATACGAATACCCAGAGCCGATAGGCTTAAGGCAATATCGTCTTCGAGGCTTTTAATCTTGGAAATCCGAACGCCTTTCGCCGGTATAATCTCATACAGCGTAACCGTGGGTCCAATGGACGCCTGAATAGAGTCGATTTCAATACCGAAGTTCCGCAGTGTATTTTCAATTTTCTCTTTGTTCGCGGTCAGTTCGTCATCCGAAACCTGCGCTTTTCGGCTATTCTGATATTCCGTCAGCAGGTCGTTGGTTGGGTATTGATATTGTGGCAGATCGAGGGTTGGGTCATACAACCCATGAACCGCCACTAAATCATCGTCTTCGAACGGATCTGGCTCAAACGTGGGGGCTGGTGTTGCACTGAGTTCAGTGGCATCATCCAGCTCATCGGTGACAGCCTCCCGATTTTTGATGGTCAGGGTAACACCAGTCGTTTTCGTGGCAATATCAGATACTGGTATTTCCTGACTCGGGCTCTCATCAGTAGCAACAGGAGTCGCGAACGAATTAACCGGCTCAACGTCCAAATCTGGGTGGAGTTCTGTCTCATCAAGTTCGTCCTCTTCTTCCTCAAACTCACTCTCCTCATAGGTTTGCAGCGAATTTCCTGGACGTCTGGGTGCTTTAGGACGAACCGGGCGGGAAAAGCTCGGCATCTTTATATCCCGAACATTGAAGAAATAGACAATAAACAAGAAGAGCAGAAAAAGGATAAATGCCAGATTTCCCCAGCCGAACAGACTATAAAGTGCCGCATTTAGCTCGTAGCCGATTCCTCCACACCATATACTGGCGGTTTCCACTGATTTTGTCACCAATACTATATAGCCCAATAGCAAACTACACCAGACGGCTGCAAACAGCAGAGCCGTTGTGGTGCGACTCAAAGGCAGTAGCTCGATTTTGAATGTCAGTTTATAACCGGCCAGAAACACAATAACCGGTATAGCCAGCGCACCCACCCCAAACCAGCGGAACACAAACGCATGGGCTATGTAAGCGCCAACTAATCCAACCCAGTTTCGGGTTTCGGTAGCCGATTCGGCCAATGGTTCCGAGAAGGCGGCACCCACTACACTTTGATCGGCAGCACCATTGAGCAAGTAGGATATAAAAGCCACGAGTAGGCCTATGGCCGTACCCATTAACAGAACGCCGAGTGTGAGTGTAGACCGTTGGTCGGTGAACCAGCGATCAATAGCGGCTCCCCAGTTGAACGCACTACCCTTGGCGTGACCAGCCGGTTTGCCAGTAGGTATGCGCGGACGGGGTTCGTTACGATCAGTAGTTCGGCGGAGCGTATTCTGGCGTTGAGAAGTAGTTGGTTGTGCCATGTACATTGGGTTAGCCGCTATCGCAGCAGGGTAAATTTCCCACTTTTTACCGAAAAAGCGTGTAGAGCCGCAAAATATTGCGTTTCCTTATCGAATGGGAGTTGGGTACTTGTACGTACGAGCTTCAGCCCGTGTTCATTAGACTCCCAAAAGAGTTATAGCTCGTGATTTTAAATAAAGATAGTTAGTCAAATCAAGCTCTTAATTTGCTGGTACATTTAAAATGCCACGGCGAGTAAGCCCGGCCCAACTTGAAAACACCTGATTGTTACCGGGCCGACGTTCAGTTGCTCTTTATGGTCGGGGAGTCGTACATGACCAACAAGCTGGTCGGCCTCATCGGCAAAGGGCTCAACGTGCAGATGCTCGCGAAAGGTGAGTTGACGTTTTCCGTAAAGTTTATAAAGAGCTTCTTTGGCACACCAATACACTGCCAGCCGGTTCGGATTATTGTCGGCATGGGCAATTTCATCTGCCGATAAAACACGAGGTACGACCCGCCTAAACTGTTCCCGAATGGGCTCAATATCAATGCCAACCGGTCTGGTTTGGTGCAATACGGCAGCTGCCCAGCCGCTTGTATGCGAAAGGGAAATATGCCAGGGGGTTCCAATCAGCGAAGGCTTTCCAAATTCGTCTTTTTGTAACCCCTGGTAGGGTAGACCATGAGCTTCGGTCAATTGCTGGATCGCTACCCGGCACGCCAGCCATTCGACGCGCTGAGCCGGGTGGGTAATATGAGCCAGTTCGTCCCGTTCCACATGGGTTAATGGCAAGCCTGCCCGAAGCGTTGGTTCGTCGTCAGTAATGGCCCGGAGTAGGACTACACAGTTATCGTTTATTTGTAATGTCACAAATCAAAAGTCGGAAGACGTTCGAGAAAAAGAAAGGTTTAACGACCTTTGGTCTTTAAGAGAATGATTGGCCTAATTCTCCCGGATTTATCCGGGGGATACAGGCCAAAATGTTAGCGTTTATAAGGTGTTTCGCTAAGTAAATTTTTGTATTTTTGAGTATGCTCAAGGCGTTCAAATACAGGCTTTCGCCTAACCCTACACAAACCCAATTGCTCAACAGGCATTTTGGCAGTGTGCGGTTTTTGTACAATTGGGCTTTAGCAAAAAAAACACAGGCATACCAGACCGAAAACAAATCACTATCCCGGTACGATATACAGCGGGAATTGCCCGCCCTGAAAGTAGAACATGACTGGTTGAAAGAGATAAATTCCCAGTCATTACAGTCCACCCTGCTAAACCTTGATTCAGCATACACCCGGTTCTTTCGGGAGAAAAAGGGGTTCCCCCGCTTTAAGTCAAAAAAAGACAATCGGCATAGCTTCTCCTGTCCACAGAACGTTAAGGTTGATTTTGTTAACTCGACCATCCAACTACCTAAAATCGGCAAGGTCAAGGCCGTTTTCAGCCGGGAGTTTGCTGGTGTTGTCAAGACCGTAACCGTATCTAAAACCGCTACAGGCAAGGTCTTTGCGTCGGTGTTAGTTGAAACGTTGGATAGCATACCGGCCAGGTCAGCCCCAACCAGTCGTTAGCCGTTGGTATTGATGTTGGCCTGAAAGACTTTGCTACCCTATCTACTGGCGAGAAAGTTGCTAACCCTAGATTCCTTAAAAAATCGATTAAAAAGCTAAAGCGACTTTCCCGTCGACATAGTAAGAAGAAGAAAGGCAGTAACAATCGAACTAAATCCCGTATCCGGCTGGCCCGGCAACATGAAAAAGTAACCAACCAGCGAAACGATTTTCTACACAAGGTTTCAACTCGTATCGTCCGTGAAAACCAAACGGTCTGCGTAGAGAACCTGGCTATTTCCGGCATGATGAAGAACCACAAACTTGCTCGTGCAATAGCCGATGTGAGTTGGAGTAGCTTCATGTCCATGCTGGAATACAAATGCGACTGGCAGGGCAAGAACCTTGTCAAAATCGGACGTTTTGAACCGAGCAGTAAACTCTGTACATGCGGCATCCTCAACCATGCCTTGAGCCTGAAAGACAGGTCATGGGCATGTGCTAGTTGTGGCACAACACACGATAGGGATATACTGGCAGCTAACAACATCGTTCGGTTTGCATTTGTAAAACAAAATCTTTTAGGCATGGACAGTGCCGATTTCAAGCCTGTGGAGAGGGGCGTTAGTCCCTCGTTGAATCAGGAATCTCCCGCGCTTTAGCCGGGAGAGTGTCAACGCTGATCCTGAATTCAGGAATCTGACCTGTGAAGATACTTATACTCTTGTGAATAGTCCTCGCTGGACTTACCAATAAAGTGATTGTAGAGAAAATAGACACATTTGGGGGGCACCGCGAACCCGTTTACACGCTCGAACACGGTTTGTCGACTGACCAGTTTTTTTCAACAGGTGGTGATGGACAGGTGGTCAGATGGCGATTGGATCGCCCTGATCTTGGGGAATTGATCGCTATGGTACCGGCATCTGTTTATGCGCTGGCCTTGTATCCAGCAAACGGCTTGCTCTGGGTTGGCCAAAATTATGAAGGTATCCACGTCATTGATCCGGCCCAAAAGAAGGAAGTGGCTTCCTTAAAATTAACATCAGCCGCCATTTTTGATATTAAATTCTATAAAAATGAGGCCTTTGTCGCGCTCTCCGATGGCGTGGTAGTTATAGTAGATGCCGATCAACTTGTGATCCGAAAACACCTGAAAGCATCGGATCAATCAGCACGGTCTATCGCTATAAATCCTGTTGAGCGTGAGTTTGCCGTGGGTTACAGTGATAATGTTGTGCGTATTTTTGATTTAGTGACCCATACACTCAAGCAGGTTATTCCGGCTCATACGAATTCAGTATTCACAATTGGGTATTCTCCGGACTTTCGATACCTGCTAACCGCCGGGCGCGACGCCCATTTGAAACTATGGGAAGTAGAGAAAAACTATGCTTTACAACACGATATTGTCGCGCATATGTTTGCCATCAATCATCTGGCATTCAGTCCAGATGCCCGTTTATTGGCAACGGCTAGTATGGATAAGTCAATTAAGATCTGGGATGCCGAAACGTATCGGTTATTGAAAGTTGTGGATCGGGCACGTCACGCGGGTCATGGCACATCAGTCAATAAACTACTTTGGACTGATGTGAATCAACTCCTTGCCGCCAGCGACGACCGAACAATTTCGGTATGGAAATTGAGCTACTAAACTGGTACTAAATAGGAATCCCCCTATTTTTCGGGCTATTTTTTGTAAAATCCATAGAATGGCTGTTATTTCACCTTTATCTGATAATCAGTAACTCATTAAAACCTAAGCGCACCAATGAAAATTACGCCCATCGAAATCCGGCAGCACACATTTGAGAAGGGCTTGCGCGGTTATAGAACCGAAGATGTTGACGCATTTCTGGTTTCACTCTCTCAGGAATGGGAACGTGTAACCGGCGAATATAAAATGTTGAAAATGCAGCTTGAACTAGCCGAGAAAGAGTTAGGCAAGTTGAAGGAAATAGAAATGACTTTGTTTCGTACCCTGAAATCAGCCGAAGAGAACAGTGCGCAGATTGCGGAACAGGCGAATACCGCAGGGGAAAAATACATTAACGAAGCCAAACAGAAGGCGGAGGATATTCTGGCCGAGGCCCGTAAAAAGACGTCTTTAATGGTTCAGGACGCCGAAAATCAGGCTCGTTATTTGAAAGATAATATCCTCAATGACCTGAAATCGCTGGAACACGACTTTAAAGCGCTGGAGGGATATAAAGACAATCTGGCGGCTCAAATACGAACCCTCGCCAGTAACGCAGTTGATAGTGTCGAACGGTTTGAGAAGAAATTCAGCAAGCAGAATTTGAAGGGTAAAATCGACGAAGTATCCACGCAGATTAAAGACGAACTGAAGCAAGCCGACAACGAAATGCCTGCTGAAGTGCCTTCGGAACCCGTTGCCATCGATGCTACCGATTTGCCCCCTCTTATCGAACGCGACAAGTTTATTCCAGAAGCGATTCCTGAAGATGAAGCTATGACCGAAAAACTGGAAGAGGCTATTGAAACGACTGAGTCAGAAGCGAGTGAAGCAGCTGTAGAAACAGAATCTGCCATTGAGGAACACACTCCGGAGTCGATACTGGCCGAAGCAAACACGCCTGAGCCAGTGGCTGCCTTGAATGAAGCCACAGAAGAGGCACAAGCCAAGAAAGGCGGCTCATTTTTCGACCAGATTTAGTCTAAAATAATGGTGCGGTACTCCGATGGAACCCGCTTCCTTTACGGCGAGTGAAATCTTGCCTTACCTATGGGAACAATTGCGTTAGAAGGGCTGGAATTCTTTTCCTACCACGGTTTTTACGATGAGGAACAGAAAATCGGTAATAAATATTCAGTAGATATTATCGTAACCGCCGACTTCTCGGAAGCCGCCCGGCGCGACCGCCTGAGTGCCACTGTCAACTACGAGGATTTATATAGGATTACGGTTTCTGTTATGCAACAGCCCGCACGGCTACTAGAGCATATTGCTCATCAAATTATTCAGGAAATTCGCAGTAAATACACTGAACTGCAATCGGTTGAGGTCAGTGTGTCGAAGTTTAATCCACCCATCGGGGGTGTTTGCCACCGGGCTAAAATTACGTTGAAAGAATAAAGGGCGGAAAGGGAGTAGGGGGACGAAAGGGACTATGGGAGCTATTGCATTCCCTTTCTCCTTTTCGTCCCCCTACTCCCTTTCCGCCCTTTATTACACGGCCTGCTGCAAGCCAGCAAAGGAGATTGCCATATGAGAGGCATCGTAAACACACTCTCCGTTGCGAATCAGTAACACTTGGGGCGACTCGTGTTCAACCCCGAACTCATTTTCAATTTTTCTGGATATGGGTTTGTTCGCCAGTAAGTCCAGGTAATATGGCTTAACACCAAGCTGGTCGTTCCAATTGCGTTCCATCCGGCTGAGGGCCATATGGCTTATCGAACAACTTGTGCTATGCTTAAAAATCAGAATTGGGTGCTTCGCCGACTCTGCTTTTATGGTATCAAGTTGAGCTTCGCTCGTTAGTTTATTCCAGTTCATTGATCAACATATATTCTGTTGACGTAAAAGCATTTTAGAGGCTAAAAAGTTCGTTAATTCTCAGGCGTGTAGCGGAGCTTTTCGGCCATTTCGGAGGAGATCGCTTCAGAGTAAGCGCCATAGGCATCCAGTAATACACCTTTGTTTCCATTCTTCGCTTCAATGGCATACAAAACGGACTCATCGCCCGGATCGGTCATTCCTTCAAAGCGGTAAACGTCAACGATATCGAAGTCGGCGGGGCGTAATACAATGTCGTCGGGCTGGCAATGCAGATGATCGGATTTGAGGTTATAATCCTGGGTAAAGCCCTGTTTACGGAGGTCGTCGAGCGCTTCGGTCAGTGTGTCGTAGGTTTTCATGAATCAGGTGGTTTGATTGGGAGTGTGTAGTTTTGCTAAATATAACCAACCGAATCATCGCTTGTTTTCAGGATTCTATAACACAGGTATTTTTGTTTTTCAGCAATTACTGAAACTGGTAGCCCCAGTTAATCCAAAAGCTCAAAAATGGGTGGAGGGTCGCCGAGACTGGGCCAGTAAACTAACCCGCCAACTCGCTGGTAATAAAACTCCTATTGCCTGGTTTCATGCCGCTTCACTGGGCGAGTTTGAGCAGGGGAGGCCTGTTATAGAAGCGTTTCGAACCTGCTACCCGGACTATAAAATTCTGCTTACGTTTTTTTCACCATCGGGTTATGAAGTCCGTAAGCATTACGAAGGTGCCGATTATGTCGTATACCTGCCTGCCGATACACCCGCCAACGCCCGCCAATTCGTTAGTCTGGTAAAGCCTGCTATTGCGTTTTTTATCAAGTACGAGTTCTGGTACAATTATCTCCGTGAACTGAAACAGGCCAGCGTACCAATCCTTTCGTTTTCGGCCATTTTCCGACCTGATCAACTCTTTTTTAAGCCCTGGGGAAGTTTCTACCGCAATATGTTAACTTATTTCGATCACATTCTGGTGCAAAATCAGGAGTCGGTTGAGCTATTAAAAAGTATTGGCATCACCCAGGTTACCCTTGCGGGCGATACGCGATTTGATCGGGTAGCACAGGTAGCTTCTGCAAAAAAAGAAATTCCAATAGCTCGTACTTTTAAAGATGGAAAACCACTGCTCGTCGTGGGCAGCGCGTGGCCGGAAGATATGGCCGTGTTGATTCCGTTTTTAAATACCTTCGACAAGCCGTTGAACGTTATTATTGCTCCCCACGAAATTCACGACGATGAAATTGAACGCTGGCGTAGTCAGCTCACCCATCCATCGGCGCGTTATTCTCAGTTAATTGATTCTCCGTCAACAAATTACTCAACTACGCAATCACTTTTTATCGACAATGTAGGCATGCTTTCATCCCTCTATCAATATGGCGAGTTTGCCTATATTGGTGGCGCCTTCAAACAAGGGTTGCATAATAGCCTCGAAGCCGCCACCTTTGGTGTGCCGCTCTTTTGGGGCCTGAGTATGCCAAGTATCAGGAAGCCGTTGATTTGGTCAATGAAGGCGCTGCCTTTCCAATTAATAACACATCAGAGTTAGCCATTGCTTTCGAAAAACAGTATACTGACCCGTCGAAAGCCGCTCAGGTGAGCCGCACTTATGTGCTAAGGAACATTGGCGCGACAGCGAAGGTTATGCAGGTTGTAAACCACTTATTGAAACACAGAGGCACAGAGACCACAAAATAGGGGCATGATTTTTTTCTGGTCACTGTGCCTCTGTGTTTAACTAAAATGCAAAAAGGCTTAGTCATACGTTCCACCGGCTCCTGGTACGAAATTCGTAACACAGATGGACATATTTTTCAGGGTCGGCTGAAAGGCAAATTCAAATTAAAAGGCCTGAAGGTTACCAACCCGATTGCTGTAGGTGACTGGGTGCTCTTTGAGGTTGAAGATGAAGCCGAAAATACGGCAGTCATTTCGGATATTTCGCCCCGTAAAAACTATATCATCCGGCAGTCTGTCCACAAAACAGCGCACGGGCATATTCTGGCAGCTAATCTCGACCAGGCTGTGATGTTGGCCACCTTGGCCATGCCACGAACATCACTGGGTTTCATTGATCGTTTTCTGGTATCGGCAGAGTCGTTCCGAATCCCGACCACCATTGTATTCAATAAAGTCGATATTCTGAATGACGAAGGGCTGGAATACCAGCAGGAGATCATGGACTTGTATCAACGTATCGGCTACAAGTGCCTGTCTACATCGGCGACTGAGGGCGAAGGCGTCGATGCCTTCCGGCAATTACTCGACCATAAAGTCACACTGTTGTCAGGACATTCAGGTGTGGGTAAATCCTCGCTGGTGAATGCGATTGCCCCTGAACTGAATCTACGTACCAACGAAGTGTCGAGTTTTGCCAATAAAGGCGTGCATACAACAACCTTTGCCGAAATGTTCGAATTAGCACCCGATACCTACATCATCGATACGCCGGGTATTAAAGAATTGGGCCTGATGGACACTTCAAAAGAAGAGGTTAGTCATTACTTTCCCGAAATGCGCGACCGCCTGAACCAGTGTCGTTTCCACAATTGCCTGCACTTCAACGAACCCGGCTGCGCCATCAAAGAAGCCGTCGCCGAAGGCGAAATCGCCGAAAGCCGCTACATGAGTTACCTGAGTATGATTGAGGGCGGGGATAACCGGCGGTAAGAGTATACTATAAAATGAATAATGGTTAATGTATAATGCCTTCAAGGTTTCATTATACATTAACCATTACTCATTTTACATTTTCTATAAAACGCCTTCTTCGGTAAGAATAGCCGCTACATTCAGCGTTACATCGTCAATTACTGATACCGTAGCATCCCAGTTAAGCGTAATCCAGGTCTCGCTCTTGGCCGCAACAAATACTTTTCTGGATTTGGTGGTAATCCAGATAACGCGTTCCGTTCCGAAATCAAGCATTGCCTGCGTTTTTTCGTAGATATAATCCTGCTCCATCGCTGGAAATGCTTCGAGGTCTACTTTTATATCGACTTCGACTACAACTTTCGGCGCTACATCGAAGAACTTTCCTTTAATAGTTACCTTTTCTTTCTCGTAAACGGCAATGTCATTGGATAGATTGTCGCCCAACTGAATGTGTAAACCTGGTTCATTGGTAACTACCCAATAGGCTTTACGATTGGCGTGATTGTAGATATAGGCGTGTAACGCCGATACAATAATAGCCTGTAGGTCACTGCACCCCATGATTTCGCCGGGAGTTTTTCGTTTCGCTAATACCTCCTTATAGCCCTTTCGATACAAAGGACGTCCATTGAGCGTTTCGTAAATTAAGTAGGAAGGTATCTGCTGTGGGACTGCCAACTCCGGAGTTGCTGCTTCTGTTACCATAGCCTTATGATTTAGTGCAAGATACGAATTTCACTAGTTCAATGTATCCATTAACCCGCATCCATGCTACATTAATTCGTCATGGCGGCCAGCAAATCAGCTTGGGTAATAATGTGCACCTGCTCTTTTTCGTCGCGGACGAGCAGGGCTTTGTTATCGCGGTCGATGAGTGAGGAAAGGGCGTCAACTGTGTTATCTAACCCCACGAATTTGAACGGTTTATCCATAACCTCACTGACTGGATGATCCTTTACCCCTGGGTCTTCGATGAGTCGATTTAAAACGGTTGAATCGGTTAGGCTACCCACAATATGCCCATTTTCGTCTGTCACCGGAATTTGCGAAATACTCTGCCGATTCAAGACCTGAATGGCCTGACTCACCGATACGGCCGACCCGATCGTCGTTAGCTGAGATTGCCGATGCGTCGGACCGCTATTTTTGTGATGGATGATATCGCGGGCAGTTTTGAAGGCGCGGTCTTCCAGAAAACCGTGGTCTTTCATCCAGGTGTCGTTGTAAATTTTAGCGAGGTAGCGCGTACCATGGTCGGGTAAGAGGATGACCAGTACATCATCGTTAGTGAGATTTTCCTTCGCCCACTCCAGCGCCCCATGCACCGCCGTGCCACACGACCAGCCTACAAATAAGCCTTCTTCGCGAGATAAGCGTCGGGCCATAATAGCGGCATCTTTATCGGTAACTTTTACAAAGTGATCGATCATACTGAAATCGACATTTTGAGGCAGAATATCTTCCCCAATACCTTCGGTCAGGTATGGATAGATTTCGCCTTCGTCGAAAATGCCCGTCTCTTTGTATTTCTTGAAGACGGAACCGTAGGTGTCCAGGCCAATCGAGACTACATTTGGGTTCTGTTCTTTCAGGAATTTCGACGTGCCGCAAATAGTGCCACCCGTACCCACGCCAGCCGCGAAATGCGTAATTTTTCCATCAGTATCGCGCCAGATCTCAGGGCCAGTCGTTTCGTAGTGGGCAGCCGTATTGGCGGGATTATCGTACTGATTGGGATAGAGTGAATTAGAAATATCGCGGTTAAGCTTCCTGGCTACCGAGTAATACGAACGCGGGTCATCGGGGGCTACGTTGGTGGGGCAAACGACCACTTCCGCACCAACGGCCCGCAAAATATCAATCTTCTCCTGCGATTGCTTATCGGCCATCGTAAAGATGCATCGATAGCCTTTGCCAATAGCGGCCAGTGCCAGCCCCATGCCCGTATTGCCGCTGGTTCCTTCAATGATCGTACCGCCAGGTTTCAGGACTCCCCGTGCTTCGGCATCTTCAATCATGCGGACAGCGATACGGTCTTTCACCGAGTTCCCGGGTTAAAATACTCGACTTTCGCCAGAATAGTCCCCCGAATGCCTTTGGTGACTTTGTTTAGTTTCACCAGGGGCGTGTTGCCAATGGTGTCGATGATGGAGTTGTAATAGTTCATGTCGGCTAGAGTTCAGTTCTGTGGTTTAGTAGGTAAACGCGGGAAACCGGCAGTTCGTTTGACTATTTTTTCACTAATTGGCCCCCTTATTCAACGGTTCGTCATGGATTTTTAACCGTTCGTTCATCGTTTTTGCGCTCCCATCCAAACTTCTATTCAAGGGAAATTTAAAGGGCCATACCTTTGAGCCGTTCCTCTACAACACGATAACGACCAGTAAACAACAACTACTAAATCTCATGAAAACCTTTGCTCAATCCTTACTAACTGCCCTGCTACTGAGTACCGCTACGTTTGCCGCAACCGGAACTCCTAACCCAACTACATCGACAAACCCGACCGTTACGACGGGTTCCTATAAAGTGGCTGTTTTCCCATCGGCAACGCCTTCCAAGCTCAATGTGTTTGTTGAACGGGCTCCCGGTCAAAAAATGGTCATTTCCCTACGATCGGTTGATGGTACATTGTTTGGTAGTCAATTGGTTGGTAAAAAGCAGGGTAATTTCCATTTCCAGTTCGATTTAGCGAACCTGAACGATGGCGCTTATCGCGTTGAAGTGGTAGCTGGATCTGACGTAACGGTTTACCCGGTCACGCTATCCACGAAGGCAGCACAGACAGCCGCCCGCACTATCACGCTGAACTAATTTAGCGATGATTTTATGATGAAAACAGCCACGGTCGTGAGGCCGTGGCTGTTTTTGTGCCTGATCCTGTAGGGATCGAATGTTTATAGAGAAGGATGTTTTTGTGCATGATCAAGCATGCCGTAGGTATGCAATCAATCGCAAATGTTGCATACCTACGGCATGCTAGTGCTGCATAGGAGACCTTTTTCTATAAACATACCATACATACGGCATGGATGAGTGGAATGACAGATCAGCTAGTTTTGAACCTGCATTTGGGTCATTGTTGCTTGCTATACTGCTCCAGAAAAGCAGTTATCTGCTTGTGAAAGTCAGCGAAGCTGCGGGATTGTTTAGCGAGTTTGGCAAAATCGGCTTTCGCTGCCGTTTCACGAACTACCTTTTCAATACGTTGCCGGTCGGGATTCTTTACGCCATAGACTTTCTTTTTTGTTTCGTCTTTTCCGGTGGATTCCAGACTGTTGGCCGTTGCGTTATGCTGAGCATAATGTACCCAACAATCAATGGCTTGAATTGGAACGTATAGGATGGTTCGCTCTTCGTATTGCCTGTAGACCTTGCCCATTTTCTCTTTCAATTCATGCATACGCTTGCCGTGTATCTCAAGATCGTCGGTGAAATCCGTTTCATCTAAGTCAATGCCAGCGATAAAAAGATGACAGGGTTTCCTGTCATCGGCGAATGATCTGGCGCACAAGGTTGCTGCTTCCTGTAAAACTTTGGATAGGCTTGGGTTCTTGGTTATCGCAATTTGAATATCATTTTTAACTACCTGCAAATCGCCGATTTGCTTAGCAGCCCATTCCATATAAGCTGGAATAAATTGGTACTCAGCAAAGCCTTCGCTAACCAACGTGTACCTCAATAATTTGCTCATGGAATAGAGGGAACTCCTCCTAATAGTCCATAAAGCCAGTTTTCACTTAGGTTCGTCGTCAAATCAATTTCATCAAGTCCTAACTCGCGATTGCGTTTATTTGTCGGCTCAATAATGTCTGTTTGTAGATTGCGAACATAGGTAGCCCCTTCCTCATCTTTATCAAATACAAAGACCGCTTCTGGGCGTGTCGAAAAATCATCTAGCACATGTTCGTTATGGCTTGTGAGGATAATTTGAATGTCTTTTTCCTCCGCCAACCGAAAAATAAAGTCCATTACCTCCCGAATCCGACGTGGGTGAATTCCCCGCTCAGGTTCTTCGAGGAGAAGTAGTTTAGGAGGATTAGGCTGATTAATAATGCATAGAAGAGCAAGAAAATATAGCGTTCCTTCTGAAAGTTCATTTGCCCAATAAATTACATCCTGTTGCCTATCTGTTAATCCAATACGTTTAAATGCGGTTTCTCCAAACTGTTTTATTAACTCTTTAGAAGATGGTATATCCTCTAAATTAACTTCACTAAACTCTGGAATGCATTTCTGCAAATCTGTTTCGATTTGGTTGAAAACGGTTCTACGGTATTTACCAAGCATAAGATCTAAAAAGCCTACCAAATTAGATGTGTCAGCATTGACAGATTCTTTTCCAACACCCACAGGCCCTGGATTGCTTAGTTTATTAGGATCAGGCCGGTATACAATAATTTCACCAGTATAATCAATTAATAAATCTATACCAGGATCATCATTTTCCTGAATATCAACATTTTTTAAGTTCCAATCTTTGCCCCAACCAAATCTTATGCCATATACTTCACGGGCTTTAAAGTCAAAGGTTTTTTGAAAAAGAATATGCCTATAACTTTCATGAATTATTTCTGGATTAGATTCCTCAAATATCAAATGTATCCCTATACGGTTAGCGATATCTTTTCTATAATGAGCGCTATCCGCAATGTTTTTATTGCCATCAAAATATTGATACAGAAAGTTAAATGCCTTCAAAAAATTCGTCTTGCCTGAGTTATTCGGGCCAATTAACAAATTGACTTTTTGCAAGTCGAGCGTGACGTCTTTTAGGCTCTTGAAGTTCTGGATGGAAACGCGCTTGAGCATGAAATAGGCAATTATCGGGATTGAGATGTCTCAAACAGCATCCTGCTGTTTGTAGGCAAAAAACAGCAGGATGCTGTTTGAGACATAATTTCAGGAGCAAGATAACTATTTACTTGCCCATTTCGGTAGACCGCATCAGCACGGTATTGTCGGGATCGATGGCAACGGAACCGGGTTTGGTAGCCAGCGGGACCGTGAACGTTTGGGTTTGCTCAGTCATGGTCAGGCGGGCGGTGCGGGTGATTTCTTTTCCGTTGCTCCCCCGGATGCTGAACGTGAGCGGTACAACAAAAAACGCGCCCGTACGCTGCGCCTGCCGGACATCAATGACCAGTGCTTTTTTAGCGGCATCATAACTTGAACCCCATACGATTTCGGGGTAGCCGGGCTGGTAGAGCCATTGCTGGAAAAACTGCCCCAGTTTCTTGCCGGATGCGGTTTCCATCACGGCCTGGAAATCACTGGATTGGGCGTTTCGGTTACGGTAGGTTGCGTAGTAGGTCTTAATGCCTTTCCAGAACACGTCATCGCCTACTTCGTTCCGGAGCATGTGCAATACCCACCCGCCTTTCTGGTAGGAGTTCGGGTTTAGTAAATCCATCAGGTTCGTTGTGGTCGAGTCAACGATGGTGCCTTTGGGTTTTAGGGCTGAGTAGCGGAAAATCTGGCCTTTATTCTGATTCAGCACGGCGTTGAGCGTGTCTTTGCCGTAAGCATGTTCGAGGTAGAGGGCCGAGAAATACGTAGCAAAACCTTCACTGAGCCAAAGCTGCGACCAGTCAGACTCAGTGGCCGAATTGCCAAACCACTGGTGCGCAATCTCATGCGCCAGCAACGCTTCCACATCCGAATCCTTGTGACCCACAATTACTTTCTCGTTGTAGAAAATGCAACTCGCGTTTTCCATCCCTCCGAAAATCGTGGTCGACTCAACGTTGGCCAGCTTCTCATAGGAGTACGGCCCAATTTTGTCGATGAAGTATTGCAGAATTTCCTTTGCTGGCCGGTAGTCGATAAAACCCTTCTGACTGTCGTTTGGATACAGCCAGCTTTGCACCGGCACCCCACTCACCGAGCCAACTTCCTCGACCGCAAATCGGGCGGCACCAATCACCATCACTTTTGTGGGAATGGGTGTGCTCTCCTGCCAGCGCGTTAGTTTTCGACCATTCGGTAGTGGACTCTCATTCAGTAATTTACCGTTTGCAATGACTCGGTACGTAGCAGGCGCATTGACCGAAAACGAACAGGTTGCCTTATCGGACGGGTGATCGACAACAGGCAGGTAATTTCGGGCGTTGTTCGGCCAGTTATCCCCAAAAAACGTGCGTTCGCCAAACTTATTCTGGCTGATAATCAACCCCTTTGCGGGTGTCCCATCATAACGGATAACCACTTCAGTCGGCTGATTGGGAGCGGCAGGCAGGTTAATAAATACCCGATCATTTCGCTGGCTGAATGGGGCGGCTTTACCATCAGACAGACTTACGGAACGCACTTTCATGCCCGTCGACCCGTCGGACTGCTGGGCTGAATCAGACTTCGGGCTGATTAAGTCGAACCAAACGGTTTGCCGGTCGTCGGTGCGAGTGAAGCGAATCGTAGTTTCACCTTTGATCTGGTTGGTCGAATCACTCAGTGTTAGTGCAAATGCATAGTTCTGAACATCAACACCGGGTTGGGTGTAACGGGCTAAGTTGCCCGGTTGCTGGCACTGAACAGCGGATGCGATTAAAACGAACAGGGCAACGAGTACTGCTTTCTTTCTTTCCTTCATACTGATACGTTTAGATTCTGTGGATTCTATTGATTCTAATGCTTCTATTGACGCCGAGCAGTTGATCTTTCGTACAACAGAACCTAAAGAATCAATAGAATCTACAGGATCAATTGAATCCAAATTACTCACTCCTTAATTTCCTGACACAATTCAATCAAAACTCCATTTGTGCCCTTGGGATGGAGGAAACAAACTAATTTATTGTCGGCTCCCCGTTTTGGGATTTCGTTCAATAGGGTAAATCCTTCATTTTTTAGCCGCTCCATCTCTGTCTCAATATTCTCGACTTCAAAAGCTATATGATGAATCCCTTCCCCTTTTTTCTCCAGAAATTTGGCGATCGGACTATCGGGGCTGGTCGCTTCGAGTAGCTCAATTTTGGTCTGGTTTATTCGAAAAAAGGAGGTCATGACACCTTCTGCCGCAACGGTTTCGGCTTTGTAGGGGGCTACGTTCAGCAGCTTCGTAAATAAGTCGTTCGACGTGGTAATATCGCGAACGGCGATCCCGATATGTTCGACGTTTGTAAGCATAGTCGTCTGGGCCAAGCTCTGGCTTGGCCCTTGTTAATAATGTAAAGGGCCAAGCCAGAGCTTGGCCCAGACATAGAACAGAACTTTTCCGTTTGGCCGAAAGTTATAGAGAAAGCATTGATATGCGTCAACATTGACTTGATTACGACTATGGTTACGGTTTCAGAAATTGCCAAAAATAAAATTGTTGAACTCCGTCAGAAGGATGGCCTGGCTGAAAACTACGCCATTCGTGTAGGTGTTCAGGGGGCGGGTGCTCAGGCCTGATGTACGATCTTCAATTCGACGCTACGCAGCAACCAACCGACCACGTCGTTGAAGATAAAGGGGTTAAGATTCTGATAGATCGTAAGAGCCTTCTCTATTTAGCCGGTACCGAACTCGATTTTTCGGACGGCTTGAACGGCAAAGGCTTCCAGTTCAAAAACCCGAACGCCAGCCGGACTTGTGGTTGTGGTGAGAGCTTCGCTGTCTGACCGCGCGGGCGGTCCCGCCAGGATTTTTATGATTTAATTGATTTTCTTGATTTTTTGAAGAAGCCAATCTTATACAGATTGGCTTCTTCATTTTTATCCCTTATTTCATGCTTTATCAGATTTCCGCTCTAAAAATCAAAGTCAGTCATAATAATCACAAAAATCCCGGTTATGAACGCCAAACCCGTTAGCCATTCCCGCACGACACTTACTGAACTGATGATTCCATCCTATGCCAATTTTGGAGGTCGTGTACATGGAGGCATACTTCTGTCGCTGATGGATAAGGTGGCTTATGCCTGTGCGGCTAAACACGCGGGTCAGTATTGCGTAACAGTGTCGGTCGATGGGGTTAATTTTCGGCAACCGGTTGAAGTGGGTGAGTTGGTTTCGCTGATGGCGTCGGTCAATTATGTGGGCCGGACGTCGCTTGTAGTGGGGATTAAAGTTATTGCCGAAAATGTGAAAATCGGTAGCGTAAAGCATACCAATACCAGTTATTTTACGATGGTCGCGAAAGACGATCATGAAAAACCTACTGAAGTGCCACCGCTTCTGCTCGAAACGTCGGACGATGTTCGACGTTTTCTGGAAGCCATGAAACGCAAAGAACTCCGTGCCTCCTTTGCAGCCTATTTCGACAATGCCAAAACGAAAATGCTGCTCGATGAAAGCGTCGATAAATTAGGCAACGAGCGTTGCGAACTGGCTGATGGCCTGGAATTGTAGCACCGACCGTCCCGGTCGGTACTACAATTCCCCTCGCACAATCTTGGCCCCAGCCACCATGTTTGCCAGTTTTTGTTTGGCGGCCCAGCGGGCGGTTTGGCTTAAGCCACAATCGGGGGCCACGGCTAGTTTTTCGGCTGGAACGTAGGGGAGGCATTTCCGGATACGTTCGGCTACATCTTCGGGCGTTTCGATGTAGTAGCTTTTTACATCAATGACACCAACTGCCACGTCAAACTTCTCGGCAAAGCGTTCCAGAAGGTTTACTTCTGAGAAATTCAGGATGGTCATTTCCGAATGAAGCTCATCGACGGTCATGTCCAGAAAATCGGGGAGCATAGGTGCTATAGTCTTTTTTCCTACCGACCGACCTTTGTAATTGCCAAAGCACAAGTGCATGGATAAGCGGGTTTTGCCTACGCCTGGTGCTACCGTCCGGTTGAAAATATCGACGAATCGCTTAGTGTCTTCCCGATACGCGTAGCACGACATGGAAGGCTCATCGACGCAAATTTCGGGTACACCTAGTTCGACTAAGGTGGCAATCTCTTTGCTTACTAGAGGCAATAGGGCTTCCGTTACTTCCCATCGATCCTTGTATAAACTTCCGGGTAATAAGCGTCCACTGAGCGTGTAGGGGCCTGGAATCGATACTTTAATGCCCTGACCTTCAGGAGCCAGTCGTTTCAGGCGAAGATATTCTTCAACAACGCCCAAGCCATTAGGAGCGGTTAGCGGCTCGATGATGTTGTGTTTGCCGCGCTGGTCGTGAGCGGGCGGTCCAAAGCGACGTAGCTCGGTTTCGTTGTTCTGGATACCATTTATATAGCCATAGAACGACAGATTGAAGTCGAAGCGGGTTTGCTCGCCATCGGTAATGACGTCCAGTCCGGCAGAAACCTGGTCATGAACAGAGGCAACAACCGCATCTTCAATCATTTCATTGATGTCGGCCGGGCCAAACTGATCAAGGTGCTGACTGGAAAATTCGAGCCAACCCGGAAAAGGCATTGAGCCGACAACAGTGGTTTTAATAGGTACGGGCTGCATGGTAGTAAAGGGGTTGGGTATTGATAGGCAAAAGCACTTTTGGGTTGGCTTTTAACTAACTAATGTTATATTCCCACCACAGCATATCTTCAATTTGGTCGAACAATCGGAAGCCATTCTTCTCCAATACTTTCTGAGAAGCTACATTCTCTGCATTTGTATCGGCTACAATGCGTAACACGCCCGGTTGCTGACCTGCCCAACTAATCAGGCCACCTACCATTTCGGTCATATAGCCCTTCCGCTGTACCGTTGGATAGGTGCCGTAGCCAATCTCAACGGTTCCGGTTTCGTCGGGTTCTCCTTTAAACTTGGCTTCGGCCACAAATTGCTGTTTCTCACGGTCAATGGCCAGCCAAAGGGTATGATAAAGCGGATCGAAGACAGGGTTCTGCAACCGAGGTATTGTGAAATGAGTAATGATACTGAGAACCGGCTCTACGGCTTCGCGATGCCCTTTCTTCAATCCTAATGTGGCTTCCAACCGGTGCTTATCGGCAATGTGTAGCCGAAGTTGATCGAGGTTCAGCGGGATTAACGTCAAACGGGGCGTTTCGATCATGGTTGATACATCTTAGACTTGCCCTTCACTCACACTCCAGCCACCATCAACCGTCAGCACCTGGCCGGTGGTGAAGGCTGAATAGTCAGACATGAAATAAACCGCAGCGCCATCCAGGTCGTCGGGTTGGCCGATACGTCCCCCATCAAGAGGCTGTTTGGTCTTCGTGAATGCCAGAATGGCTTCGTCATTCGTTGCACGTTGGGCCATTGGTGTTTCAACCAGAGCCG
The DNA here is from genome assembly GCA_003259005.1 of Spirosoma telluris. Taxonomy (GTDB): domain Bacteria; phylum Bacteroidota; class Bacteroidia; order Cytophagales; family Spirosomataceae; genus Spirosoma; species Spirosoma telluris. Next base: position 4,742,326 of record QLII01000001.1, on the reverse strand, counting down.
GAGCCAGCACATTGACCCGAATGTCGTCTTTCGCATAATAGGCTGCGACAGACTTTGTAAAGCCAATGACTGCCGACTTCATGGCTGCGTAGGCATGCGTCGCAAAGTAGGTAGGTGAAGGGCGCTCGCCCAGTACGGAACCCATATTGAGGATAACACCACCAGTTCCTTGCGCCCGAAATGCCCGGACAGCTGCCTGATTAGACAGCATCAATGAAGTTAGGTTAAGATTAACCGTGAAATTCCAGCCATCAAGTGTAATATCGTGAAGAGGGCCATCGCCGAAACGTCGGCCACTGCCACCGGCTACGTGGTACAGGCCATCAAAACCGCCAAAGATCTGCTGACAAAGGGCAATGGCTTTAGGAGCCGTTTGCGGGTCAGAAGCATCGCCCGACATGGCCAGTCCATTACCATCCAATTGTTTTTCTGCTGCTGTACAACTTTCCGGATTCCGTCCAACCACAACCACCTGCGCCCCTTCACGCACGAACGCCAACGCGGCCGATAAGCCCATGCCCGTTGTGCCCCCAATGACGACAATCTTTTTATTTTCTAACCACATGGTACTATTGGATAAGCGAATTGTACTTCGTACTGCAATAAACGAAATAGACCGGCTATCGCCAACCGGTCTTTGATTTTATATAGCTAATACTATTCTAGTAGGCGAATAATAGGCGTCGGGCCAAGTTGAACTAAACTGCTTGGCCCAGCGCCTATTACTTACACAATATCCCGCTCAATAATCTTCCCGCCCGCTTTCTCTTTCAAAATCACTTTGTTGCGGCCGTCGTGGGTCATTTCCTGCTTGATGAGGTAATGGTCAGCGTCGTACTCGACCAGGGTTGATTCAGGTTTGAGACCTTCCTGACCACGCCAGACGGGTAAATGCACTTTTTCCCACTGCTTGGTTTCTGCCGATTTGTAAGCGGCATCCAGCACAGCATTGACCACATAGCCATCGTAGAACGTTTCGGCGGGTTCGCGGCCTTCTTCCTGCGATTTGAACATGTCGGTAAACATGTGATTGTAACCAAGATCATTCACTTCATCGCCGACGGGGAAGAGCCAGCCTGTGTTCGATTCCGCTTTTTCGGCGATATAATCACCACCTTTACCTGTCGAGAACATCTCGAAGCCCGTCCGCAGGAAGTTATTGATCCAGATCGTGCCTTCTGTTCCCATCACTTCATCACGAAGGTCCATGCCACCCCGGAAGGTCCAGCTTACTTCAAACTGGCCGATGGCGCCGTTTTCATACTTCACTAAAGCAATGGCATGATCTTCGGCGTCGATGGGTTTTACCTGCGTAGCGGCCCAACACATGACCTCAACCGGTTTCACATCTTTCCCGATAAAATTCCGGGCGATTTCGACGCAGTGGCAACCCAGATCGAGCATACAGCCGCCACCGGCCTGCTCTTTGTCCCAGAACCAGTCGGAGTGGGGGCCGGGGTGTGTTTCGCGTGATTTAGCCCAGAGAATTCGGCCCAAGGCCCCATTTTTGACGCTTTCCAGCGATTTCAGGAACTTAGGTGTATAGCAAAGGTCTTCCAGGTAGCCTGCAAAAATACCCGCTTCTTCAACCGTTTTCATCATCCGCAGGGCTTCTTCACCCGTACGGCCCAGCGGCTTCGTACAAACCACCGATTTCTTGTGTTTCGCACAGAGGTTGACCGCTGTTTCGTGGATGTTGTTGGGGAGGGCAATACAAACCATATCCACATCGGGATGGGCAATGACTTCTTCCATATCGGTCGAAGCGAAATCACAACCGTAGTCCGCTTTAAATTTATCGGCGGTTTCCTGACGGCGGGCATAAATAGCGACCACTTTGTCGCGGCTGCGCTGACCGTGAATAGATTCGGCATAGAAGCGGCCAATGAAGCCGCCCCCAAGCATGGCAATACGTTGCATAAAGGTTCAGGTAAAAGGTTAATCCGTACTTTCGTAGCACTAAATAGCTACAATCTCTACTGAAAACGCCATTCATGCCTAATTTTTTTGACATCCATACCATTTTCTTTACGCTATGGGATTACCCGATGAGTTATCTGGAGTTCTTCGGTGTGGTAAGTGGGTCATTGGCTACCTGGCTGGCCGCTCGTGCGCATGTCTGGAGCTGGCCGATTGGAGCTGCCAGCGTCCTGCTCTTTTTCTTTCTATTTTATCAGATCCAGTTGTACCCTGACATGTTTTTGCAGGTGTTTTTCTTTATCACAAACCTACAGGGCTGGTGGCGCTGGACGCACCCTACCGTTGACGAAGCCGATCAGCGAAACGAACTCCGAATTACCCGACTGGTAGGACGTCCATTGGTCCTGGTTTTAGCGGGTGGTGTGGTAGCTACAGGGATTCTTGGGACGTTTGCGCAGAATCTACATATCTGGTTCCCGGTTATGTTCAGCAAGCCAAGTGCCTTTCCCTATCTGGATTCGTTTACGACGGTTATGAGTATCATCGGCACATTTATGATGATTCATAAAAAGCTGGAATGCTGGTGGATATGGCTGGTTATTGACATCATCAGTACCTATATGTACTTCAACAAAGGGGTCAAATTAGTCGGTTTTGAATATGCTATTTTCTGCCTGATTGCCTTTCAGGGAGCCTGGCACTGGACACGGGAGTATCGAAGTTATTCGCCACAAACAGCCTTAAAATAGCTTCTTGAAATGGTTAATTTTTAGACGATGCCTCAACAACCTTTTGTTGAATTTGAGGGTCTTCTCTTAATAAGCAAAACCGATAATCAACCATGAAGCACGTTGTATTTATCCTTTCTGTATGGATAGCTCTGGCTTGTTCGAAATCCGATACGTTAACGCCAATGGATGATCTCGTAGGCACCTGGCAGTTAACTTCCTATTGCAAGCCTGTCAGTGGTTCAGCCTGTACGGCTGTCACTATACCTTCCAACAAAAGTGTGCTTGTCACATTCGGTACGAATGGAACATTTACGGAATCGTATGAAAATACGAAACCAGGTGAGTATAGTTTTCTGGGTTGTGGTAGTGGTAAATATAGTATCGAAGGAAATAATGTACGAATTACAGCTTTATGTATGTCATCACTAGGCGGGAAGCTGATGCCTGTAGTTTCAATTGAGGCTACCCGATTGGTATTGAATCCGTTTGGTACAGGCGAATATGTTTTTGTCAGATAGCATGACAACGGGTCTGGTTTTCGGAAAGTTTATGCCGGTTCATAGCGGGCACCTGGCGTTGATTGAGTTCGCGCGCAGGCAATGTGACCGACTAATCGTATCGATGACCATGTCGCCCGATGATGTAATTTCGCCCGATCTCCGGCTTCGCTGGTTGACTGAATTATTGGCTCCTTATCCGAGTATAGAAGTAGTCGGAGAAACGAATGAGTTTCACGATCCAACGTTGCCTTTGTGGGAGGCTACTAAGTTGTGGGCCGCTTTTATTAAGCGACGTTTCCCCGATGTAAGTGTGTTTTTTTCCTCAGAGGACTATGCGGTTCCGTTGGCGCATCATTCGGGTTTGCGACATGTGGCTTTTGATCCTCCCCGCCAGCAGATTCCTGTATCGGCCACACTGATTCGGCAGCAACCAGCCCGGTATTGGGCGTTTATTCCTGAGGTGGTACGTCCATATTTCGTTAAAAAAATATGCCTGTACGGGCCTGAAAGCGTTGGGAAAACAACATTAGCCCAGCAGCTAGCTACCGACTATGAAACGATTTTTGTTCCCGAAGTGGCCCGTGCGATGATCACCTCAAACGACTTCGTTCTGGATGATTTTATTCGTATCGGTCAGGCACAAACAGACGCTGTACGCCAAGCCGAGCGACACGCAAACCGGATTTTATTCTGCGATACCGATGTAATTACGACTCAAATCTATTCGGAAATTTACCTGCACGAAGTACCGTCTGTACTTTATGAACTGGAGCATCAGGTACACTATGATGCCTATATACTGCTAGATATCGACGTTCCCTGGGTTGCCGATGAGCTGCGCGATCAGGGACATCGCCGACTAGAACTACTGACTCGCTTTCGAAAGGAGCTTGACATGCGTAAGTTGCCTTACAATTTTGTAAGTGGCTCACAGTCAGAACGGATAAAAAGCATTAGAACTATCGCTGACACACTACTCAGCATTGCCTGAGTTGGGCAAATAAATAGGACGTTTTTTAGATTACCAAGTATAAAACAAGAATTATAAATTATGATTATTTGAAGAATTTTGACGTATAACCTACTGATAATTATGATATTACTAATATTGTACTATAATTTTGCAGTAGAAACCAAACAGTAAACCTCTATGGCAGTTGCCAAACAATTTCTAAAAAGCAAACCACTTGCAAAAGTAACGTTTGAATTGTCGGCTGAGGCCGTCAACGGTGCTAAAACGGTCGCCCTGGCCGGTGAATTTAATAGCTGGGACCCTAGTGCCCAGGTTCTGAAGAAGCAGAAAGATGGCTCGTACAAAACGACCGTTGAACTGCCAGTGGGTGGCGAGTACCAATACCGCTACATTTTGGATGGTACGACTTGGACAAACGATTGGGCTGCTGATAAATATGTAGCCAGTGGCGTTTCGAGCGATGAGAACTCAGTTGTCGTTCTCTAGGAAAGACATTTACGTATAGGCGAAACCTCCCGAAAGTTTTGAACTTTCGGGAGGTTCTATTTTTATCTACACAGTAAAACTGTCAGACTCGACATAGGCTTTGATCAGGGCAACTTCGCCCTCTTTTCCCTGTTGCGATTTTCCGTGTTCCATACCAAAAATGAATTCCTTATTCTCGGCTTTCTGCTTTTGGTAAATATGCTTGAATACATTTTTGTAATTGATTTCACCCGTAGTTGGCTCGTTACGGCCTGGGTTATCACCAATCTGAAAGTAGCCTATTTCACTCCAGCACCAATCAATGTGCGGAATAATATGCCCCTCGTTTTTCTGCATATGGTAGATATCGAACAGAATCTTGCATGAAGGACTATTTACCGCCCGGCATATTTCGTAGGTCTGATCGGAGGTGCGAAGAAACAGGTTTGGCGTGTCGCTGAGTGGTTCCAGAACCATCGTTAGGTTACCCGCTGCCAGAATATCAGCTCCCCGACGCAGAGCGTCAATTACGTTACCAGTTTGAATACCAATCGGTAGTTTTCGCTCGAAATCGCCAGGTACAACCGTTGTAAGTTTTGTGTTACATCGCTTGGCTGTTTCAACGGCTTTTTTGCAGCCGTTCAGGAAAATATCGATGTACTCCTGCTTGCCGGCGGCCAGGGTATTTTGTCCATTTCCTCCTTTGTCAAGCACAAACACACCCATCGTTATACCCAGGCGGGCCATTTCTTCTCCGAGTTTGGTTTGCAAGGCTGGGTCGCGTCCCATCATCCCATTGTCTTCCATGGCCGTAAAACCCATATCGGCCATAAACTTTAGCTGGTCGATGAGGTCTTTGCCTGCGCTGTTCTCAAACATGCCAAAATGCGGGGCATATTTGAGTTTGAAATTATTCTTAGCCAGGAAGTTAGGCTGCGAATGCCAGTTCTCAGCGATAGATGCGCCCGAAACGGAGGCACCCGTCAGGCCTAAGCCAGCCGCGCCAAAGGTTGATTTTACAAAGTTGCGTCGTTGCATAATGGTTGTCTGAACCAGGTCCCGGTTCTATTTCTTTTTTAAACTGGCTAAATATTCAACTAAATCGACTAATTCCTGGGTACTCATGGCTTCCTGTAGGCCCGATGGCATCATGGACGAATCGAGCTGTTTCATCGAGACGACATCAGCCATCTTGTAATTCTGAACGGCACCTCCGGGAAATTTCATTTGCAGGTCGGTTTCGGTTTTGCTGGATACAATACCAACCATGGAGCTTCCATCTTTGAACTTAACATCCCAGCCTTCGTAGCCAAAACTAATACCGGCATCAGGGTGTAAAATAGCCAGATACTGGCCTTCTTTGGGTAGTTTAGAGCCAATTTCGGAAAGCTTTGGCCCGAAATCCATTCCCTCACCATTCACCTGATGGCAAGTAGAACAGTTGTTTTTGAAGGTAGTCACCCCCGTGTAGCGTCTCCATTCAACGCAAGTAATTCATTGAGTCCGGGTAGTTTTTTGCCTTCAGCACTCTTGCCACCGTCTAAGAAACTCGCTGCCTGCTGCCGGACGTTTTTGCGCCAATCGTTACTTACACCTTGTACGGCCGCCTTTTTGTAGTCGCCTTTTATATCACCGGATTTTAAAAGACTTACTACCAAATCGGCACCTTCCATACTCCCTCCCAATGAACGGGTGGCTTCCCGGCGGAGTGCCGCCGGGCGTTTTTCATCTAAAGCCACTCGTTTCAGAATGTCAATCGACTCCTTATTGCCAATACGACGTAAGGCGATCAGCATATTGGTTGCGGCTTCACTATCGTTGCCATCAATGGCTAACCAAACGAGTGGGCTTCCGCCCTGCTTCAGCAATTGGCGGGCGGCATCCCGGCCCATACCCTCCATTGCTTTTTTGATGGCTAACTCTTTGAGATGCGTATTTTCAGAAGTCGGTTCATAGCGCGTGACGAGTTCGATGTACTCCGGCGTTCCATACACATCGCCCATCAGTTTATTGAGCGCGGTGGTGGCAACCGATGAGTTTTTTACAAAAGCTGGATCGAGGTGGCGCAGGGCTAGTTTGGTAACATCAGATGAGTTACTATTGGCTTGCAAAATACCCAGCAGCGCAGTTGATTTTTCGGTAGCGCCGGGATTAAAATCGAATGCCCGGAAATACCGTAGCCGTTGACTAATATCAACAGAAGGGTCACCCGCTAGTTTAGCCAACATCGGGACTGATTCTTTGGTACGGGCCCGCCAGACAATGTCACGGCCACCCGCATTTGCCAACGGATCGCCGTTCATTTGCTTCACCCATGCTGTGTAGTAGCTATCCCAATTGCCTTCTGCTCCAATGCCGAGGGCTTCAAGATACCAGCGGTCTTTACCATCATACTGGCTGGCCAGTTGCGCCCACAAAGCCGGAGCATCGGGCGATGCACTGCGACGAAGGGCAAGTATGCATTCCCGGCGCACTTGAGCATCCTGGTCATTAGCCAGCTGCTTAACATACGGAATGACATCCATTTTTAGCGAACGAGCGGCTCGGAGGGCTGTAATACGCAAATCGGGATTCGTGCTTTTTAGGGCTGTTTCGATGTACTTGTGGCCTTTTTCCAGCTTGCTCAGCAGCCACAAGGCACGGGCCTGCATGCGCGGATTTTCGGAGGTTTTATACAGATTGGCCAGTGGTTTTTCCGCCTTTTTGTCCAGTTCGCGCAGTTTCTGCCAGCCAGCATAGCGAATCGACATATTCGGGCTTTGTAAGGCGTCAATGGCACCTGCCGTTGTTGTAAGGTCCACTTTCGGCATGGTGTAGGGCGAGTTTGGTGGGGCTACACGATAGACGCGTCCCCGGTTCTGATCGCCCGCCTGGTGGCCACCCACACCGGGGTCATACCAGTCGGCAATAATGAGCGAACCATCAGGAGCTACGCACACATCCGCAGGCCGGAACCACTGGTCACGTGTCCCTTCGAGAACATTCACAATCTCCGCTTTGTAGCCAGCGCCGTCTTTCTGAACCGGATATGACCGCACTACGTTCGGCCCTGCATCGCAGTGAATCATCTGATTACGAAAGACTTCTGGCAGGAGTTTACCTTCGTAGACAATCATTCCTGTTGGCGAACCCGCACCAGTCTGAAGCAGGTTGGGCACAACGCCGGGATCGTTCAGATGCCAGTGCCGACGGGGAATTTCGGGTTCGATATTTTCGCGATTGGCCTGCCAGCCAGCACCCGTCATTTCGTCGGTGTAGCCGTAGTTGCCCCCTTCCATTACGTAATTAATCCGAACGCCTTTGTTGCCATCGTCGTCGTTATCCGACTGCCAGAGGGTGCCATAGGAATCAACGGCAACCTCATAGTTATTGCGGAAATTCTGAGCGAGCATTTCTACATTTTTTCCGTCAGGGTCGCAACGGAATACCATGCCCATCCTGAAGTTCTGCTTATTGATGGTTTTTCCGGTAGCGATGTCGGTGATCGCATTACCGTCTTTATCGAGAAGCTGACCGCCCTCATTACCGAAATTGAAATACCATTTTCCATCAGGCCCAAACACAAAAGTGTGCATGCCGTGGTCGTGCTGTTCGCCCCCGATACCCGTAAAGAGCAGTTCTTTTTTGTCGGCTTTATCGTCGCCATTTTCATCGGTCAGTACCCAAACATTTGGGCTGTCAGAAACAATGACTTTATTGCCCTGAACCCAGATTCCCAGCGGAGATTCAATACTTGGGTCCTGGTAGAATACTTTCGAAATGTCGGCTTTACCGTCGCCATTCTGGTCTTCCAGGATTACGATGCGGTCGCCTTCTTTATGGGTTGGGTTGCCGTTAATGGCCGGACGGTAATTGTAGGCTTCGCACACCCACACCCGCCCCCGTGAATCCACGTCGATGTTGGTGGGGTTAGTCAGCATGGGCTCGGCAGCAAAGAGTGTAGCTTCTAAACCGGGTGCAACGTTCAGGCTCCCAACGGCATATTTGGGGTCGTGTTTATCATCGTCGCTCAACTGAGCAAACAGACTGGTTAGGTAATTACCTGAGGCAGCGTTCAGGTTCCGGTTCTGATAAGCACCGATAAAAACCCCGCCAATTAGTAAACTGGCTGCAGAAAGGACAACGGCCCTTCGGGCAAACCCAGGGCGTTTGGGTACAGAAAATGGAGTCATAAGCTTGAGCAACTACAAAGGGCTATCTCTTAAAACAGTATCGTGGCTATCTATTGAGTAAAAATAACAGTAGGCCTCGTTTATACCCATTGCCTCTCTCTTTTTGAGTCAAATTAATCCTTGATAATTTAATACTGTTTGCTTTTTTGTACCATTGTATTGCCTGATGGCAATTCACCTAAACGCTTATATCTATGGGTTTTCTGTATTCTATTCTAATCGGTGGGGTTGCTGGTTACATTGCCAGCCGTATTATGGAAAGCCATAACCCCTGGTATATTAATGTTATTCTGGGTATTGTAGGTGGCTTTTTAGGCGGATTTGTCGCTCGTAAGCTTGGAAATGACCCTGACAATGACGGTTTGCTGATGAACTTGCTTATTGCGGTGGGCGGTGCTATCCTGCTTATTTTTCTGGGGCGCCTGTTTTAAGTAGGTAGTCAGTTGTAGTCAGGTAAGTGAATGGACAATGGACAATGGACAATGAATAATGGATAACGATTTGATTACTAAGGTATTGATTGCTATTCATTTTACATTATTCATTATCCATTGTCCATTCACTTACCTGACTACAACTAACTACTTACTTAAATGCTGGGGTAAATTGGCAAGAACGGCCTCATCGGGCATACCTTCCTGACGCCATAATTCGATTCCCTGACGGATAAGAACGAAAGTGGGGGTATTGATAATATCAAAACTCTGCACAACATCAGGGTAATTAACCTGATCTATCTTGTGTATACGTACTAAGTCTCCCAGGCGTTTCTGGAGCCAATCGGTCATGGCTAGTAATGCCGCCCGTTGCTGGCGGTTTTCCTGATCAGAAGGCATAAAAATCAGTAAAACTGCCGATCTGGCAGGAACCAGTATGGGAGAAGGATCGCCAAGTTTCATAACGGGATGGTCTTCCATAACACTATAAATAAATAACTACGATTAGCTTGTAAAAGTGGGGCCCTAGCCTGCAAAATAAATTGATGATCGTCAGGCGCATCCCTGATTGTTATACGACGGATGGGCCATAGATAGGCTATAGTAAGTAGGTGAAAAATTAATAAATGATACTTAGTAGGGTCTCATTTGAGTTTTGAGGTAGTATTCGTCAATTTCTGGCAAAATACCCTGTAATTTGGCGTAGGAACTTTATTGGCAGGGGCCAGTAGGAGTATTATTGACTGGTATGTTAGCCGATTTTTATTCATCCTCGTTAACCGATTTGCTTTTCGAGAAAAGCGATGACTTTGTTGGTATTTATGATCTGCGCAAAGAGCAATTTGTTCGGGTTAATCAGGTGGGAGTTAGGCTGTTAGGGTTTTCGTCAGAGCAGGACTTACTAAATGATCCAATTCGGTCAAGATCGCTGCGTACCCAGCCTCTGGAAGATCAAAATTGGGCTAGTCTAATTGATCGAATTATTGCGTCTGGCTATCACGAAGAAATTACGCAGATTGTCCGGCAAGATGGGCGAACATTCTGGGGGCAATTCATCATTAGTACGTTTAGTGCGAATGATCGACCCTATGCACTGGTCAGGCTTATTGATCAGGACCAACAACATAAGACAGAGCAGGAGTTAGAGCACAGTGTTCGTCGTTACGAAGCCATTTTTTCGTATGCTACCATTGGTATTATTGTTTGCAATACAGAAGGACAAATTGTATCGGCTAACCAACTTGCTGATCGGTTGTTCGGTTATCAAGCGGGCGAATTGGTACGGCTAACTGTTGAGCAGATTGTCCCCGTAGGCGTGAGCCGATACCATGAAAAACTGCGTCAATCATTCAATGCCGACCCACATGTACGGTCTATGGGGCATAATCGTGATCTGCATGGCCAGCGTAAGGATGGTTCAGTCTTTCCTGTTGAAGTAAGTCTGAGCTATTTTCGGCTGGAAGGCGAGCTATATGTAGTGGCTTATGTCATTGATATTACCTTCAAAAAAGAAGCCGAACAGCAGCTATTAGCTCACCGCGACCACATTGAACAGCTCAATGCCGATCTGGAACAGAAAGTGGCCGACCGAACCAAGGCGCTTCTGAATACGCTCGAACAGTTGGAACAGTCGAAAGATGAACTAAGTAAAGCACTGGAGACGGAACGGGAACTAGGCGAGTTGAAATCACGCTTTGTGTCGATGGCTTCCCATGAATTTCGTACGCCACTAACGACTATACTCACCTCAACTACATTAATTGAAAAGTATCCGGGTGGCGATCAGCAGGATAAACGACAGAGGCACCTGAGCCGTATTCGGGCATCGGTTAACCACCTCAATGATATTCTCGAAGAGTTTTTGTCTGTGGGGAAACTGGAAGAGGGCAAAATTGAGGCTCACGCATCAGAAGTCGACCTGGCAGAGCTAGTGGGTGAAGTAGTGGCCGATATGCAGGGTATGTTAAAAGCTGACCAGCGTATCCGCACCCAGATAGCCTGTCTAACACCAGTCTGGCTAGACCTCTCGATGCTGCGAAAAATTCTGGTCAATCTGCTCTCCAATGCCTTGAAGTACTCTGGCATAGGGTCTATCGTTACGGTGCGGTGTGCGTGTCTGAACAGTCAACTGACATTGTCTGTAGAGGATCAGGGGTAGGTATTTCAAAAGAAGACCAGGAACATCTGTTCGAACGGTTTTTTCGGGCCAAAAATGTGCTGAACATTGCCGGTACAGGGTTGGGTTTACATATCGTGGGCCGCTACGTCGAGTTGATGGGTGGCCAGGTATCTCTGGAAAGTGAATTGAATCGGGGTACAACCATCACGGTGATCCTTCCGTTTGACAATTCGGCCAGGTAATAATCGAGCAAATGTCGGTTCTGCCAAAACAAAGTTTGACCCCTTTTGAGTTGAACGAATTAATCGCCGAAATGCACTTTATTTTTTATTCTCGCCGGGTTAAAACCCGGTGCAATTGATGTGTTCTATGTTTTTGCACCGGGTTTATTGAGTTGAATTAATTAACCGCCGATATTTTTCATTTTCACTGGGTTAAAACCCGGCGCAGCCCATTCGTCTGATTTTTGCGCCGGGTTTTAACCCGGCGAGAGTGAAAAAATACCGGCGATTAGTTAATTCAACTCAATCAGCTTCTCTTAATGCCTTATATCCTCTAGCCAACTGAGTCTGTCAGCAAAACAGCTTCTGAATTTAACGACTCGGTAAACTGTCTGGTAGGCTGAGGGAGTGAATACAATTGCTCGTAATACTCGGTTGCCATTCGATCCGCATCAAAATAAGGGACAACATCTTCCATACTGGCTTTAATCATACGAAGCCATTGGGCTGGCTGCTCATAGTACATGGGCAGAATAACCGTTTCCAGAAGCGTAAAAAGATTGTCGGCATCGAAGGCATCCTGTTCATGAGCGGGCCACGTCAGATCGGCTTCAGGTAAAACGAAACTATTGACCCCATTTCGGGCAAATTCAGGTATCCAGCCGTCGTTGGTCGAGCAGTTGAGGGCGCCATTCATCGCGGCTGTCATACCACTGGTGCCCGATGCTTCGCGCGTCAGGCGGGGAGTATTGAGCCATAAATCGGCACCCTGTTTCAGCAGTTTTGACAAATGTATCTCATAGCCAACCAGGACTGAACAGTTGATAAACTGTTTTGACACATGCGCCAGCCGGTCGAATGTGCCGATACTGGCATAATCGAACGGATAGGGTTTTCCAGCCCAGATGAGTTGCACTGGATAAAGCTTGTTGGTCATCAATCGCTGGAATCGGTCGGGATCTGAAAGCAGCAGGTCGGCGCGTTTGTAACCCGCAAACCGACGGGCCCAGACCATAGTAAATACATCAGGGTCGTACATATCGCCGGTTTGGTCGGCTACTGCGTCAAAAAGAGATTGTTTATGCGTTTTCTTTCGAGCCGTTAGTCGAACATCATCATTGTTTTCTGTGGCCATCTGTAGTATGGGATCGCCCCAGAAAGCCTGATTTTGGGCATTGGTGATGGATAAAATCGGGCAGAGGTTAGCGTAACCCGCCCACATATCAAGAGAAACCTGCTGGTGTCGTTTCGAGACCGCATTGGCGCGTCCGGCCAGTCGGAAAGCGCCCAGTGCCCAATTGAACTGATCGTCGCTGATGCCCGTAATCTGCCGAACCTCGTCTAGCGACAGGTAATTGAAAAACCCCATTCGATCCAATAAACGAATATGCGTTCGTGGATTACCGGCTTCCTCGGGGGTATGTGTGGTAAATACTAACCGCTCCCGAACGGCTTCCATGTTGCCCAATTGACTGTATAAATAAAAACCCAGCGGGAGCGGATGGCTTTCGTTCATGTGATACACATCTGGCGTCAATTTCAGTTGCTCAAGTAATTTAGCTCCACCGATGCCTAATAGAATACTTGAGGCAATGCGGGTTTCGGGATTAGCGTCGTAGAGTTTATGACAGATCGTTTGGGCCAGATAGTCGTTCTCAGGTAGATCCGTTGAGAGAAAGTAGGTTGGCACAGTGCCAAAGACGGTAGGTGGCAGATAATAGGCCGTTACCCATACCGGTGCATGGTTGACCGTAATCTGAAATTTTAGGTTGGTTGGCTGAAGAAAGCTGTACTGTTTTTCCATAAACAATACGTCCATTGTCTGATCGGCTTTGCGCACCTGATCATAGTAGCCATACTTCCAGAGAATACCGATGGCCACCATAGGCTGTTGTAGCGTATGGGCACTGCGCATATGTGATCCCGCCAGAAAGCCAAGACCACCCGAATAGGTTTTAAGCGGCTGGGCAAAGGCGAATTCCATAGAAAAATAAGCAATCTGGCGAGTAGCAGAGGAGAGACTGGGGTTGTTCGTAACGTTCATATTATCAGGTTTGTATCGGCAACGTAGCACCATCAAAGGTCAATTTTAGGTGCGTTCTGGAGATTGAAGAAAGTCAGCCAGACGAATGATTGTTGTCGTTATCAAGTCTGTCTCAGTGCCATTGGCAAAAGTCCTGACTAATTAACCTGCCCTTCGTACTTCATGTTCAGTTCATGGGCAAGAATAATAATTTGGTAACACCAGGGGGCGGCTTACTCTCGCCGATTAAGCTACCTCAATACTTAATTTGTTGAGCAATCTTTTGTCCCCATTTACGGGCCATCGAAACCGCAACCTGGGTATTTGATTCGTTTAGGCGGGATTCGTCATTTGGCCTGCTTAGCCATAGCGAGCGGGAGTCGAGAAGAATACCTTTTCTGTCCCGAATCAACTTCTCCAACGCCTTTTGGGATGCATCGGTAGAACCCGATCCTAACGTAATGGCCACAACGGGTTTATTGGCAAGTAGGGCTTTTTGCTCAATAAAATTGCTTACTGCCCAGTCAGGACGCCAATTGTAGGTGTTGGCGCAAAACACATACAGGTCAACCGGCTGATCCTTGAATTCGTTGGCGGCTGCAACGGTTGCAACGCGTACAGCCAGACCCTGATTCGCCAGGGCCTGGCCAAATGAGCGACTTACCTGTTCATCTAAATTATAGAAAGGGTCAGGATCGTACACAATTAATACGTTTATGCGGGAAGGCTGATTTCCTAATTCCCAACTTCGTTTCGGCCCCGTACATTCAGCCCAGATGGTCAATAGCGTCCAGAAAATGGCAATGCCCAGCACTAACCTGCCTGTTATCTTACCTAGCTTTTTCATGCGTTAAGAAAGTCTGACTTTTAGCTCCAGTTACAAGTTGTCCTGCCACCATTTATATACGTCTTTATAGACCACAATAGCCCCTGTTTCATCTATATCAAGGACATTGTAGGTGATGATAACCGGAATGGGCTTCGGCAGCCGAATGGTTCTGGGGTTATTCTGTTTTTGACAAGTGGTCAGAAAAGAGGGTTCGAAGCGCGAGTACCCCAGGACCAGATTGGCCAGTTCAATCGGCTTTTCTACCCGGATGCAGCCGTGGCTAAGCGTGCGGTTACGGTGGGTAAATAAAGACCGCTGATTGGTATCATGAAGGTAGATGTCGTAGGGATCGTTGACTGTGAACTTCATCACGCCCAGCGCATTGTCGCAACCCGTTGACTGCCGCAGGCGATATGGGAAGTTTTTCGCCAGGTTGCCCGACCAGTTTACCGAATCGGGGTGCATGATTCGCCCTTTTGCGTCGATAATCTGAAGGTTCATATCGGCCAGCACAACGGCGGGATTCTTCCGGATTTGTGGCAGCAATTCCTTAATCGCAATGGAGCGGGGAACATTCCAGTAAGGATAGGTAACAATATCCGTGATCTGGGCCGTAAAACAAGGCGTTGGCGTACTGGCCTTGCCAACAATAACCCGACTGTTCAGAAGCGCCGTTCCCTGCCGATCAACTACCCGAAGCGAAGCCGAAGGAATATTGATCAACACACGCTTGTCGGCTGGAAAGCGGTTCAACCAGCGATAGGTATTTAGGGTTGTTTTGACTTGTTCAAGTGTTAATGAATCGGCCATGTAATCGTCAACCAGGCAACGCATGCAATACTCCTTCAGTTGCTGATACGTGGGATCATGTGATTCTAGTGAATCCAGTAGCGGGCACCAGTCTGCCCCGGTCAGAAACTGCTGTGTAAGCCGGTTTAATCGGGTTGTATCGATCTGCTGGCGTAAACCCTGGTAGCTAAGTCGATGGCTGGGTTTCCCATAAACAATCTGAGTAAAATAGGTGGTCAGGCAGGCGGCATCGGGCACTGGGCAAAGGCTGTCAATACCAATCGCATTTCCATAGGTTCGCAGGCGGGTCCAGTCGTCGCTGGTTTGTGCGGCAGACACAAGGGGTAGGGCCAGCAGAATAATCAGATAACGTAAAGTGGGCATGTTTACAGAGGACAAACGAGGTCGGAAGTACATGCTCAAAAGTACTGGTGCTGCCTTTGCCTCTCATTGATGATTGTCAGGGGTTAGCTGAAAACTATCAGTTCGTTGATTGACGTGTATCATCGACTGGCAGGTTTGTCGTACCCACCTTTGTTAAGCCAATTGGCATATTCCCAAACTAGCCATCTACGACTTTAACGCCATGACATTTGAACCCACTTCTCAGTTGCTGGCCTTTGTGCTACCTATGTCTTTTCGTAAAGGTGATCTAACATTCAGCCGAGCAACCAATGCACGCGATGAAATCCACATTTCGGTAGCGCCAGATACAAAGCCACGTCATGTTGTATCGACCGCACAGCTTGCCAAGGGAATCTGGCGCGTAGTACTCAACTGGTCGGATGGTCGATTACAGTACCACGATGAAAAGGAAATCAGTGTTGTCTGATAGGCAATAAATGCCTTTATACACACCTATACTCTGCTTAGGCTTCAACGCAATTCTGGCAAATCACGCTAGTTGTGTTAGTTTGTTAATGTCTTTTAAATCAGCTTGTTAGTTTTTGTTTATCCTTAAGTCTCGCTAATTATGAGAACTCGACTACGTTCGTTAGTTCATTTAGTTACCCAGCTATCAGGCCATACATTGAGCCCCTTACTGCTGGTTTTTATGCTATGGGCTGGAAGCCTGAGTTATACTACGGCACAGGTTATCAACTGGCAAAAGGCGCTTGGCGGATCGAAGAATGATTCGGTTACAGCTGTCCTGCCAACTGCGGATGGTGGCTATGTGGTGGTCGGTTCAACAGCTTCCAATGATGGTGATGTAAGTGATTATCGCGGAGGAGTCCATGACGCCTGGATCGTTAAACTCAATAGTGCGGGTGCCATTATCTGGAAAAAGACAATTGGTGGTACGGGCGACGATCAGGCCAGCGGCATAGCCGCCAGTCCCGATGGCGGCTATGTTGTAACGGGGGTAACGACTTCCCGGGATGGTGATATGAGTGGTTTCAACCCGTTCATCCCCATCTATCTATGGGTATTCAAGTTTACCAGCGCTGGGGAGATCGTTTGGAAACAGTACAAAGATGAAGCAAGAGGTTTATATGCTACGTCCATTATTACCGCATCCGACGGGGGCTATCTGGTAGCGGGCTATAATTTTAATCGAGGCTTAAAACCAACAGCTCGTCTCTTTGCTGTACTAAAACTAAGTGACTCAGGGACTATTAGCTGGGCACATTACTTTGGTGGTACCTACGGGGATGATCTGTTATATGCCATAACGGCAAGTCCGGATGGCGGCTGTGTTGTCGTTGGCAGATCGTCTTCCTATGAGATACAAGGTGCTATATTCAGTACAGGGACTGATCACATTAAAAATCATACTCAGTACAATACCTATGATGTTTGGGTAAGTAAGCTTAACAGCGACGGGAATTTAACCTGGTATAAATTTTTTGGGGGAAACGGTCAGGATTATGCGAATAGTGTTAAAGCAACCCCCGATGGCGGCTATGTGGTTGCCGGTTACACCGAATCTGCTGATGGCCCATATGGCGATGTGAGGGGAGTTTATCATGGCAACGGGGATGCTTGGATACTTAAGCTCAGTGGCACCGGCGACTTACTCTGGCAAAAAACACTGGGCGGTAGTGGAAAGGATAATGCATACGCCATCACGCCAACAAGCGACGGAGCCTATCTTGTGGCAGGAACGACTGACTCGAACGACGGCGATGTAAGTGGAAATCATGGTAATAATGATGCCTGGCTGGTTAAACTCAATAGTTCTGGGGAAATCATAAATCAAAAGACCTATGGAGGCACTGGTGCTGATGAAGGTAAAGCCATTACTTCAACAGCTGATGGAGGCTATATACTGGTTGGCTCGACAACGTCCAATAATGGGGATGTGAGCGGTAATCATGGCAATCAGGATGCCTGGGTAGTTAAACTGGGAGTTGCCAGTCCACCGCAGAAAGACGCGCTCACCTTTTTATCACCCACCTATCAGTGTGAAACGGGTCGGCTGGTGCTCAACATCACGGGTGGCGATGGAACTCCCGTTGAGTATAAAGTACCTGGACTGCGTGATTGGGGGCTTTCTCCCGAATTCTTCGTCCCCACTTATCAGCGCAACGGGATGGTGTACACCCTCTATGCCCGCCAGAGTGGGAAAGAGTATACTACACAATACACAAATTCCTGCGCGACCCAATTGACATTCATCCCACCAACCTATCAATGTGAAACGGGTCGGCTGGTGCTCAACATCACGGGTGGCGATGGAACTCCCGTTGAGTATAAAGTACCTGGACTGCGTGATTGGGGGCTTTCTCCCGAATTCTTCGTCCCCACTTATCAGCGCAGCGGGATGGTGTACACCCTCTATGCCCGCCAGAGTGGGAAAGAGTATACTACACAATACACAAATTCCTGCGCGACCCAGTTGACGCTCATCCCGCCCACCTATCAGTGTGAAACGGGTCGGTTGGTGCTCAACATCACGGGTGGTAATGGAACTCCTGTTGAGTATAAAGTGCCCGGCTTGCGCGACTGGGGCTCATCTCCCGAATTTTTCGTCCCCACTTACCAGCGTAACGGAATGGTGTACACTATCTATGCTCGTCAGAGTGGGAAAGAGTATACAAGTCAGTACACAAGCGCCTGCGCTAACCAGTTAACCTTTATTCCCCTGTCTACCAGTGTGAGATAGGTAAGCTAGTGCTCAATACTACGGGTGGAAATGGAACGCCTATTGAGTATAAAGTACCGGGGCTTGGCGACTGGCGTACATCTCCTGAGTTTTTCGTGCCCACTTACCAACGAGATGGGATGGTGTTCACTTTGTATATCCGTCAGAGTGGCCAGGAATATACTACACAATATACGACCCATTGTAACAGTGGTGCCCGCCAGGCTGCCTCTACATTTTCAGAAGCCGAGAACTTACAGGTTCGCTTGCTAGGTAATCCTGTTGTCAATCAGAAAGTAATAGCCGAAGTCACGGGTGTTGAAGGTAGACCCCTAACGGTGAAATTAACCGATATGAGAGGACGTATACTTGATCAGCAGCAGATTGAACAGGCTCAAACCATAGAGCGACTGGTACTGCCGCTGACTACCGAATCTGCCAGCCTTTTTCTACTCGAAGTCGCGACACCATCCCAGCATAAAACGGTTCGGGTACTTGCAAAGTAAGCCTGGGAGGCTGCCATTCTGGTGAAATACTAAAGCCTGGTTCAACTACAGAAATTGGTCTCTGTAATTGAACCAGGCTTTAGGGGTCGTTATAACGTGCCTAAATTAGACTAGTACTCGTCCAATTTAGATTCTATTGTTTCTATAGATTCTTTTGCTTCTATAATTTTGATAATCAGTTATTTAACTATCAATAGAATCTATAGAAACAATAGAGTCTATTTTGCCAAAGCACTAGTATGAAGCTGTCTAAACTTGTTAAAACAGAGCTGAAATCTTTTTTTTCTGTCATTCCGACGTCAGGAGGAATCTCAACATCAAGTACTAGTCAACTTTGAGATTCCTCCTGACGTCGGAATGACAGAAAAAAGACCTGTGTATAAAGTAAATGGCTAACCTCAGACTCGCAGAATTAAAACGGGCATGCTGGCATGATTCAGAACGTCTTCGGAAACACTCCCTTCAATCCAGTGCCGTAGTCCTTTATGTCCATGCGTATACAAGACGATCAAGTCTGCTTTTTTGTCTTTGGCATAATTTAGAATGCCTGTGGCTACGGTTTTATCTGTTCGGATGTCAAGCGAATAGGCGTTAATTTTTTTTGCCAGTGCATACTCCTGCATCCATGTGTGAATAGCCTCGGGCTGCTTATGGTCGGAGGGTGTTTGTACGTATACAAATTGGTGGAGATCCTGGTCTGCCAGTAGAAATGGAGAAGGGTGTGGCTGCTTTAATTGCTCATCGACATCAATAGCCCAGACGATACGTTTGGGATGGAAGTGCCCTAAAGGCTGCTTAACAACCAAGACCGGGCAGTTGGCGTGCCGAACAATGAGTTCAGCGTGTGATCCTTCCAGCCATTCCATCAAGCCCGATGCTCCTTTGGAGGCCAATACGATTAAATCGGCGGGTTGCTCATTGATGCAGTGGATCAATCCGTCAATGGTACTACCCAATCTGGTTTTTATAGTCACGCCCGTATATCTGGGGTTTTCGGCCAGTTTGTTGAGGATTTCCTCTGCTTCTTTTTGAGATTGTTCGTAGACGGGACCTATGTCATACGCCATGCCAGTAACGCAATCGGCCATGGGGGTAAATTCATTGAGCACGGTATGCAATAGGACAATTTCGGCCTCGTATGTACGGGCCAGATCAACGGCTACGTCAAGCGCGTAGTGTGTTATGGAGCTAAGATCAGTAGGAACCAGAATCGTTTTCATCATGAGTCGGTGATTGGTTGATTCCCCAAAGCAAGCTCTTGTTTTTCTGCCTTTTTCTGATTGAACGCATGGGTTAACTTGATTATAATCAGATGACTAGCTAAGGTTCCTCATCTGTGGAGGTCAGAGCCTTGTTTAGCTTGCAGCCGCATCTTAAATCGACTACAGACATGAAGACATGGGTACTTCGTTTCAGCCAGATCAACAATGGCATGATTGCCCAGGTGGGTGGTAAAAATGCATCCCTGGGCGAACTGTTTAATGGACTACGGTTCTATGGGGTTCGTATTCCGGATGGCTTTGCGCTAACAACGGAGGCCTATCGTGACTTTATTCAATATAACCACTTATATGAGCCTATCCAGCAATTGATTGATACGCTCGATGTACAGGAATTTTCCAATCTGGCTACGGTTGGCAGTCAGATTCGGGAACTGATTCAGCAGGCGACGTTACCGCCGGATTGTATAGAAGCTATCAAAAAGGCATTCGATGTATTACAACGACACTATACTGACTCGATTCAGGTGGCCGTTCGAAGTAGCGCTACTGCCGAAGATCTGGTGAATGCCAGTTTTGCAGGTCAACACGACTCATTTCTTAATATTCAAACGGAAGAACAATTGCTGGTAGCCTGTCAGGCCTGTTATGCGTCGCTGTTTACTGACCGGGCTATTAAGTACCGCCATGATAACGGCTTCGATCACTTGAAGGTTGCCCTATCGGTGGGCGTACAAAAAATGGTGCGTTCCGATCAGGCATCGTCTGGGGTATGCTTTACGGTTGACCCCGATACGGGTCATGAAAACCTGATGCTGATTACCGGGAGTTGGGGACTGGGCGAAAATGTTGTGCTGGGGAGCGTTAATCCCGATGAGTTTTACGTCTTCAAGCCGTCGATTAATCGGCTTCCCAATGCCATTGTCAGCCAGAAAGTGGGGGAGAAGTCCGTTACGATGATTTATGCCACTACCACAGAAGCGGATAAGCAGACCCTGAATATTGAGACTCCCAATGATTTACGTGAAAAATGGGTGTTGAACCATGCCGAAGTAAATCAATTAGCAAGCTGGGCCTTACTGATTGAACAGCATTATGGCAGGCCAATGGATATCGAATGGGCTAAGGACGCTATCGATCAACAGCTTTATATTGTGCAGGCGCGCCCTATTACGGCTGCCCGCCCAGCAGCGTTAGAAATTACCGAGTACCACCTACAGGTACCGGGGAAGGCCCTAACCCAGGGTAAAGGTATCGGTCAGCGAATCGTGACGGGAACTGCGCGGGTGGTGGGCTCACCCAAAGAGGTGCCTGCCTCGATTTGTTCGACCGATATTCTGATAACCGACATTACGACACCCGACTGGGACCCGATTCTTAAGAAAGTATCGGCTATTATAACCAATCGGGGCGGGCGGACTAGCCATGCGGCTATTGTAGCCCGTGAAGTAGGTGCTCTGGCAGTAGTAGGTACCAATAATGGTACGGAGGTTATTCCAGATGGAGCCACCATTACGGTTTCCTGTCTGGATGCACAGGAGGGATTTGTCTACGAAGGAGCTGTTCCGTTTACAGAGGAGCGAATTAAACTGACCGACTTGCCCAAACCCCGGACCCAATGCATGCTCATTCTGGGCGATCCATCGCAGGCACTGCGCATGTCGCAACTTCCTGGCGATGGTGTGGGCCTGATGCGGCTTGAGTTCATTATTGCCAATGCGATCGGAATTCACCCAATGGCGCTAGTCCGTTTCGATCAGGTAACTGACGAGATTGATCAAAAGGAGATTACCCGGCTAACGCACCTGTATCACGACAAGAAGGAATTTTTTGTGGACAAACTGGCTCAGTCGGTGGCACTGGTTGCGGCCAGCTTTTATCCCCGCCCCGTTATTGTTCGGATGAGCGATTTCAAAACGAACGAGTACGCTAATTTGCTGGGAGGCAGTTATTTTGAGCCTTTAGAAGAAAATCCGATGCTGGGCTGGCGCGGTGCCAGTCGGTACTATGATCCACGATACAGGGATGGTTTCCGGCTGGAGTGTGAAGCAATGCGCCGAGTTCGCGACAAGATGGGGTTTGTCAATGTCAAACTCATGATCCCTTTTTGCCGGACGGTTGACGAAGGAAAAAAAGTGCTTGAGGTCATGGATGATTTCGGTCTTTCCCGTGGAGAGAATGGGCTGGAAATCTACGTTATGGCTGAAATTCCCAGCAATATCATCCAGGCCGAATCCTTTGCCGAACTCTTCGACGGCTTTTCAATTGGTTCCAACGATCTGACTCAACTGGCGTTGGGCGTTGACCGCGATTCATCGACGGTGCAGGGGCTTTTCAATGAAAACGATCCGACAGTACGAGACCTGATTGGGATGCTGATCCGGAAGGCCCATTTGTCTAACCGACCTGTGGGTATTTGTGGGCAGGGACCCAGCGATAATCCGGACTTTGCGCAGTTTCTGACAGAAAAAGGAATCAACAGCATATCGCTGACTCCCGACGCTTTCCTGGCTGGGCTTTCGACTATTTATGAAGCCGAAGCCACCCTACTCCTGAACACACTCTGACAGTGAAACAGGTCTTTGTATCGAAAACGGGTGGCGCCTACCGTGGGTTATTTCTGGTAGTTCTGCTCTTGTTGCCAATAGCAGGAGCGGGGCAGGCTATACGGGGAGGGGCTGGATTTTTCTATGGAGGCATAGGCATATGGCCAGGAGCAGCTACCGCCATCCAACAGCTAAGTAAGCTTGCTGAATCGCCTGGTAATGACCAGTACCGTATGCTTGGGGCCGAAATTTATGGCCGTAGAAACCGATGGTTATTTGGCGCTGGGGCCTCTGCGTTCATTAATAAACGGGTTCAGGATGCCCCTACCCAAACCGTGATCGAATCATCGGCGTCGAATGCACATATCTGGATTGGGTGGATAGCGTGGCATACAAAACGAACAAAACTATACCCCATTGTCGGGCCTGGCATTAACTCGTTTAACGTCAATTCGACTTTGCCTGGCGGTGTTCCTACAACTTACGTACTCGATGGGTTGGCCACAGATATAGGGCTAACCATCGATTGGCTCGTTTTGAAAACCGGTTCTGATCCGAATCTATATGCTGGGCCGATGCTAAGTATTCGGGCAGGCTATCGGCTATCGACTGCTTCCAACGAGTGGCATGGTGACCGAAACGGAGCTACCATTGTATCGCCTGTACGGTATTCACCCCAGGGATTTTTCCTGACGCTGGGTATTGGTGGGGGTGGTTTTCGACATCCCTAACCCCTTTTAAAACCCAGTCTATAGCAACCTGCGCAAAGTCAACTGTAGCTCTGAGTTACATCATAAGATGACATAGGTAGATAACCCAATTTTGGTGTGTCAATCGTTAGCCGTCATTTCTATGAATATAGCCTTTTTTAGTGCCTTACCTTTCGAGAAAAAATGGTTCGATCAATATTGTGCTCATCATCAAATTACCTACATTCCCGAAACATTGACGCTCGCTACGGCGCATCTGGCGAAAGGGAATCAGGCGGTGTGTGTGTTTGTCAATGATGATCTGAGTCGCCCTGTTCTTCACGAGTTGAAAGGACTAGGGATTGATCTGATTGGCATGCGATGCATTGGTTTGGACAATGTAGACCAATTGGCGGTTAGCGACCTGCGCCTGAATCTCCTCCATATACCCGGTTATTCGCCCTATTCGGTAGCTGAACAGGCTGTTGCTTTGTTACTAGGGCTAATTCGGCACCTGCCTGAAGCGCACCAGCGGGTGCAGGCAGGTAACTTCACTATTGACGGGTTGTCGGGTATAGACCTGCATAGCAAAACCGTAGGCGTTGTTGGAACAGGGCATATTGGCAAGGCGTTTATCCGCATTATGCAGGGCTTTGGCTGTAAATTGCTGGCCTACGACATCTACCCCGATCGCCGACTACTCGAAACGGGCGTAACCTATGTTTCATTGGGTGAATTACTGCATCAGTCCGATGTGATTGCCCTGCATTGCCCACTGACCCCCCTAACCGAATATATTATCAACGACCATACGCTGTCTCTGGTGAAGCCCAGTGCCATTTTGGTCAATACCAGCCGAGGGCGTTTAGTAGATACCAGAGCGGTACTCAATGCCCTGGATTGTGATCGGTTAAGCGGCTATGCTGCCGATGTGTATGAACAGGAGCGGGCCTATTTTCACTACGATTTTTCTGACAAGCCAATCATAGACGACCTGCTAAACCGCTTACGTAAGCACCCCAAGGTATTGCTGACGGCTCATCAGGGCTTTCTTACTGAAGAGGCTCAGCGGCAGATTGCGCGAAGCCTGCTCAATCAATTCAGCTTCTACGAAAACCAGCAAATGTCGCTGGTTACTAAGGCATCCATGTGTTAATCAGTACGCTCTAAGTAGCCATACTTATGCTTCGTTCGTTGTTTGCGCTGCTCCTGTTTGCCCATGGGCTTATTCATGCGGTGGGCTTTCTTAAGCAATGGAACCTGGCTAGTATAAGTCAGTTAAGTGGCAAATCGTTTATAACCCTATCCGATGAAGCCTCTAAACTGTCAGGCATCTTGTGGCTCCTGACCTGCTTAGGTTTTTTTGTGACTATGGTGGGTTGCCTGATCAATCGAGAGTGGTGGTCGGGTGTTGGGTTAGTCAGTGTACTAATGTCTCAGTCACTCATTATTGTCTATTGGACAGATGCCCGAGCAGGCACTTTTGCCAATATCATCATTGCTATGGTGCTGGTGCTTGTCTATGCCCACGACCGCTTTGAAAAACAGGCCGATCAGGAAGTTCTTCAACTACTTAAGCAACCCGTTGTTGTTCCGGGAGTTATTACGCGTGAGATGCTCCATGACTTACCTGCTCCTGTGCAGGAGTGGATGTTGGCGAGCGGTGTGGTCGGCAAAGAACGCGTTCATACTGTACGATTGCAACAACACGGCCTCATGCGTACCAGCCCGGATGGAAAATGGATGCCAACCGAAGCAAAACAGTATTTTGCAGTCGATCGGCCCGGTTTCGTCTGGGAAGCCGATGTGCATATGCTGCCTTTTCTGCCGTTGGCAGGGCGTGATAAATACGCTGATGGAAAGGGTAATATGCTCATTAAAGCACTCTCACTAGTGCCAGTAGTCAATGCGTCTGATGCCAAAACCGATCAGGGAACACTGCTTCGGTATCTGGGCGAGTTATGCTGGTTTCCATCGGCAGCGCTTAGCCCCTATATAACCTGGCAAGCGATTGATTCTACCCACGCCCAGGCAACCATGACCTACCAAGGAGTGTCGGCAACTGCTGTGTTTGCCTTTGATGAGCAGCATCGGCTGGTCAATGTGTCGGCTAACCGCTACATGGGTGGCGGGAAAGAGGGAAAACTGGAAAAATGGTATATCCCGGTTCGTGCCTGGAAGGAAATGGATGGGGTGACCATTCCGGTTAAAGGTGACGTTATCTGGCGACTCCCTACAGGTGATTTCGATTATTACCAATGGGAGATTACGGATATCGACTACAATAGACCTGAACTGTATTAAGGCCGTTTTGGGCAGTAATGAAAATTCTTAACAGTAGATTTTAACCAATAATACAATCATCATGAAAAAAGTACAAAAATGGACTCTCTTAGCGGCCATGACGCTGCTTCCTTCACTACTCTTTAGCCAGTCGGCTAATTACAAGCAGCCGATGAGCATCAATGCACAGGGGCAAATCAAAGATGGCAAGGGCACATCAATTGGGCTAGTAGGTAAAGATCGAATTATTAAGGATGCCAGCGGGCAGAAGATCGCCTTTGTGGACGGACAGGGGGACTTGGTCGATGCAAAAACCGGCAAAAAAATGGGCCGAATAGGTAAAGACGGAAAGACCTACTATGATATCAACGGCGAACTTGTCTTTACAATCAAAGACAAGCCTGACGATACCTGCGATATTTTTGATGCCAAGGGTAACAAAATTGCGAATGTTCATGACAGTTACAAAAACATTGCCTGCGCCTTGCATTGTTTTCAAAATCAGCATACGCATATGAGTCATAAGTAGGAGTGACATAGATCGATTAACTAATAAAGCCGCCTGGAATTTGATTTCCAGGCGGCTTTATTGGGTTATTGGTTATGTATTATTAATTGATAGTCAGCTGATTGGTTCTATTTTCTGAGCCTTAAGCCCGCATAATCAAAACAGGGGTATTGGCGTGGTTCAGAACATCTTCGGCTACGCTGCCTTCCAATAGATGCAGTAAGCCTTTATGGCCGTGTGTAAACAGCACAATCAGATCTGCTTTTGTTGCTTCGGCATACTCAAGAATGCCATCGGGTACATTGCGGGCATGACGTGTCACAAATTCAAATTCGGTAATGCCTTTGGCACAGGCAAAATCATTTACCCAATCACGTACGCCATCTGGATCACGATTATCGGTGGGGGTAATTACATACAGAAACTGGTGAAGTCCCTGCTCGCCCATCTGAAAGGGATACCGTTTGATCGACTTCAGCTTGTCGTCGACATCCACGGCACAGACAATGTTTTCTGGCTGGAAATGGGCAACGGGATGTTTGATAACCAGTACCGGACAATGGGCATAACGGACAACAGTTTCGGCGTTGGAACCAATCAATAATTCCTCCAGGCCCGATGCACCTTTCGAAGCCATCACGATCAGGTCGGCTGGCTGATCCGTAATCGCTCCCACTAGCCCTTGTCCATTTGTGAGTAAGATTGGGGTAATCTTGACCCCGGCATAAGCTGGGTTGTTGGAAAAACCGTCCAGAACCTTGCGAGCGTCCTCTTCAATCTTTTCGTAGGAGGCCAGGGTAGTTTCTGTAACAATAGGTAAGGCTTCTGCGTAAGCAGATGTGAGCATCATGGTGGGGTAGGTTACCGAATGCAATAAGACAATTTCGGCACCGGTCGTACGGGCCAGACCAACGGCTACTGATAAAACGGCGTCGGTCATGGGACTAAGATCAGTAGGAACAAGGATGGTTTTCATGAGTAGAATTGTTTAGATGACCCACAAATCAGATCAATTAAAGCCGATTTATGCATGATAAATTACATGTAACTAATTGATTTTCATCACTTGAGTAAAGTCATGTCGTTGCCTGACAAAACTCCGGGAGCAGGTGTAAAGCCAGTTGTAATTTTGACTTATACCCAAACCTGCTAATCGCTATGTTACGTGATCTGTCACCTGAAATAACGGACCATTTGCTGAGTACTCAGTTTTTTGGCCGCCTTGGTTGTGCTGCTGATGGGCAGGTGTTGGTTCTGCCGGTCTCCTATCTCTATGATGGACATGCCATTTATGGACAAACCCATGAGGGCACCAAAACCCAGCTGTTACGAAAGAATCCCTCTGTTTGCTTCGAGGTCGATGATGTGTGCAGCCCTTCCAGTTGGCGTAGCGTTGTTGTTCAGGGCATATACGAAGAATTACAGGGCGATGAGCGGCAATATGCCGAGCAACGGCTTGGGCCGGGACGAATTGCGCCCGTAAAAGAAGATGCTGCTCATGCACACATAGAACCAAGCCCTACAGTAGTATACCGCATTCGTATCCTAAGTAAAACAGGCCGGAGTGAAACCAAAGAATAAACCTAATTCAACAAATCGGTATGGAAACGCTAGACTCGTTTATTTCAATTGCTTACGTCGTTACAAACGTCGTTTCTGTTGGGCAGGTCGTGGCCAGCTACCGCTTGCCTACGGTTGCCCGGATTGTATTCATGCTTTTATTCGCAATTGCGGCTTTTGTCAATACCCGAACGGTACTCGATACACCCTGGGTTTACCAGAGTTATGCAGACTATGCCATTCCGTTATACAGCCGGTTTATTCTCGGGCCTTTCGATAAGATCATTCAGCCAATGGTGCTCAGTATTGCCGTTGGGCAGATCCTGATTGCCGGGCCATGCTCATGAGAGGGCGCTGGTTTCGGGCAGGTTGTCTTGGGGGCATAGTTTTTTGTTTAGCCATTGCACCTCTTGGGCTTGGCTCCGCTTTTCCGGCAACCTTACTACTAGCGTGGGCTTTTTATCAGCTTTATAACCAGGATAACCGTCGGAATGTGAACGAAGTAATTGATCAGAACCAGGTACTTCTGCCGTTTCAGTAAATGGTCATTCGTTGTCATGGATTGTCAGTAAATAGTCATTTATTGCAAGTATTTGATAATTAGTTATTTATGTTAAATGGCAATGCCTGTCAACTTAGAGCTACCTACTTAGTTGATCGCTGTTTCGAGTCGGACTAGTGTCTGGTGTCACGAATTGCTTGCGTTTAGTTGACCAAAATCAGGAGATAGGCTGAGGTAGAGCAGATTCTGTTCGCTAAATATCCTATATGTTTACAGTGGTTTAGTAGACCACGAGGTTTTTGACAAGGACTACACATTTAAAGAGGGAACGGGAGATAAAACCCGTGACGGTTTCGTTGCGGGTTTTCTTGTGTCAAAACAACGCTGCATATGACTAAGCCCATAGAGCCTCAGGAAGCTCAAAATCCGCGCCCCGCATTCACCCATTGCTGGATGATACACTCACGCAGGCACTGGACGGCCCCAAAGGTCGACGTTCTGAGTTACGCTTTATTTTTCAGGTTGGCTGGCAGTTTCTCAAGGGACTGCGCGCTTTACATTTTGTGGGGCCCTGCGTAACGGTCTTTGGATCAGCCCGTTTTCGGGAAGGCCATCCTTATTATAGCCTTACTCGACAAATGGGGCGTGCCATCCAGGAGTTGGGTTTCACCGTTATGACGGGAGGTGGCCCTGGCCTCATGGAAGCCGCTAACCGGGTGCCTTTGAAGCAGGGGGCCGTTCGGTGGGTTGCAATGTCCGCCTTCCTTTCGAGCAACAGCCTAATCCATATCTGCATACCCGGGTAACGATTAATTTCTTTTTTGTTCGGAAAGTGTTGTTGCTAAAATACTCATATGCCTTTGTGGTTATGCCGGGAGGCTGGGGCACAATGGACGAACTGTTTGAAACATTGACACTCGTGCAGACAGGCGTGATTCATAACTTCCCCGTCGTGCTCATGGGGCGCGAGTACTACCAGCCTCTACTAGCCTACATGCAGGACATGATTCGGGTAGGAACCATTAGCGAGAAGGATCTTAAGCTGATCTGCCTGACCGATGATGTTGCCGAAGCTCAACAGCATATCCAGACCTATGTGCAGCAGCATTACAAAATTATTCGTCGCCGAAAACCCCTCTGGTGGCTGCTGGAGCGGGTTTAATAGATACTACGGTACCAGCCTAATAGTTGTCCAATTTAGATTCTATGGATTCTTTTGTGTCTATCGTTTCTTTCACTTTGATTGCCAATAGATTAGTGTCAATAGGATCTATTTTGGGCAAGCACACTAGTAGCCTGAATTCTATCAGTATGTCAACTGACGGGCATCATGCTTAGAGTTTTGTGCGTTCGTCAACTTTGTCGGGTCATCTCTGGACGTTAACCGCGCAAGAACGCATGAAAAAGATCCTCCTGCTAACTGATTTTTCAGAAGCCGCTCACAAAGCCCTTCAGTATGCCCGTTCTTTTTTTAGCGATACGGTCGCTGATTTCCACCTGCTTTGTGCCTATCCAGTAGAACCCGATGGTTTTTATAGTCCAAAGCACGTTGCCGAAACAGTTCATGCAGCCTTTGTTAGTCAATTGCGGGATGTTGTAAAGGAGCTACATCAGCAAACCAATGTCGATTGGCATACCTTCCGCTCATCGGCAAAGCCCGGTAAATTGATTGACATAGTTCGGGAGGCACTTGACGAAGAAGCCTACGATTTAGTTGTCATTGGTGGCAAGAAAGATGGGACAAATGAATTGTTTGGCAATAGTGCTACCCAACTGATTCGCCAACTGAACATCAATGTATTAGTTGTGCCAGTCGATACCGACAGTAAGCCCATCCGTAGTGTCGTACTAGCTGTTGATTTTGCCAATCTGAAGAGCTGTAAACTGCTCTGTCCTGTTAAGGAGATTGTATCGCTAAAAGGAGCAACGCTCACTTTATTGACTATTGATACACCCCAGAAGAAATCCATTCGGGTTGAGCAGGAAGTGCGTATCCGGCAATTTCTGGCGCCTATTGAGCCAACTGTGGCCCATCTCCAATCGCCAGATGCCCGAAAGGGAATTGACGATTATCTGGCCGGGCACCCGGTTGATTTACTGATAACGATTCCCAAACACAAAGGCCTGGCTGATATCCTGACCGGCAATAGTGTTACCCGCTCCCTGGCTTACATGCCGCCGGTACCTATGCTGACTCTCTACGATGATGGGAGCAGCGACAAACCCCGATTAATTGAAGACCTATCGAATTTAGACTACGCCTTATAAACAAACACGACTATGTATAAGATTTTGTTATTGACTGATTTCTCCGCTGCATCGAAACATGCAATCTCGTTTACGCAAGCCCTATTTGCCGACACGGCGGCTGAATTTTGTTTACTTCATTCTTTTCCTCTTCAGCCAGAAGTAGGGTATAGTGGCGTGTTTTTGCTAGCCGAGCAACGAGAGCAAGCTGAAAAGTCGTTACAGGCGTTACAACATACAATAACGGAGCAACCCGTGCCTGACTATCACACCTACCGGTCACTGGTTATTCCTGGTAGTCCGGAAAGAGCAGCCGAAGAGTTATTAAAGCAGGAGCATTTTAATTTGATTGTGACTGGCGCAACTGGTTTCGGACGGAGTGAACTCTTGGGCAGCGTAGCCACAGGCATGATCCGCACCGCAAAAGCAAATGTGCTGGTTGTTCCATCTTCGGCCCCTATTCGACCATTGGAACATGTGGTGCTGGCAACCGACTACCGCTCTGTTAATGATGTTGAGTCGCTTAGTATGCTAAACGATCTGGCTAATCGGAAAGGGGCTCAACTTACCCTCTTGACCATCGAAAACCCAAAACAACACACGCCCCCGATTTCAGACCTGAATCGTCAGTATGTGATGAGCGCTTTGGATAATCTTCAGACCGATACCTATACGATTCATGATGAGGATGTAATCCAGGGTATTAATGCTTATCTAGACATCCATGCGGTCGACATGCTGGTTGTGCTTCCTCACCATAAAAGCTTCTTCGATGTAGTACTGAACAACAGTGTCGCCCGTTCTGTGGCTTACCATCCGCGGGTGCCACTACTTGCTCTCTACGATTCGCCAACGGTTTCTCCAGCCGATAAGGCATCAAAACTGGAAGACATTCCATTTGCCACCTACCTTTAATCGCTATTTCTGATGAGAGCAGAAAAATATCGTCAGCTAAATCAAGTGCACATGATGCACCGAATCTGGCGCAATGAACTATCGCTGGCCCTTCAGGAAGTTGATTTTTGGGAAGATCTGCTGGGGTCTTTGGGCGAGAATATGACCAGTGAGGCAACGGATGCTGAAGTCTGGAAAGCTGAAATTAGTCAGCTCCACCATTTTCGGCGGCTCATTAAACGATTATCGGATGAGATACAGGAGATTGATGGGCAAGTGGCCAATGGAGTGCGGTTTGACCATGTGTTAGACACAGATACGCGGCAGGATCATCAATATCTTCGTGAGGAAATGGATAGCTTTCATGCCGACTTCCGGGCGTTTAAAAGCGAAATTCGGAACTATATCGTTGCGCAGCCAACGTTCTGATTTTAGGGTAATTTTAAGTAGAGAAGTCCGGTAGCTACCAACTGCCGGACTTTTTTTATTGATAGACGAGTTTAAACTTTCTAAAATCTGTCAAAACTGCTGGATTTTTTGTCATTTCAACGCAGGAGAAATGACAAAAGCAGCCTAGATTTTTCTACGAAAAAAAGTTTTAAACAGCCTCCATAAACAATCTCATTAGCGTCTTTAATGCCCTGTGTTTAGCCTAGTTTACCTTATTTATCAGATTGATTTAGGGCAGTTTCTTGACTATTTTGGATATTATTAGCTGTTTTTTGTAAAAAATTTATACGAATCAATAGCCCATTATTCGCTGTATTGGCACTTTTTTATCTTAACTGAGGCCTACTGGTAAAAATAGTTTGATTAAAAAGCAATATTATACAATCCCCATTTTACTGTATTACGTATATACCCGTCGTAAAACCCATAAGCGCTCTCTCGGCCTAATTTTTGTTAGCCCCCTGCCGGATTGATTTAGCAGGTGTTACTACATACTTTTTTAGGCTAGTGTATCTTACTAACGAGTAGAAATCATTGTTTCTGTAGTTAAGCAAATTGAATCTGTAGATTTTATAGACCATATGCTGGTTCTGGCATTGGGTTTGTAGAATATAGAATGAGGGGCATTCATCTGAGTATCAGTAGCCCCGGTTTGTCTTGTAAAACTCATAGATCACTCAACATTATGGCATTTTACGTAAATAACGGCCATTGGGTTTCGTCTGAATTACTCGATTGGCCCCCTTTGCGGGTTTATGATAATTGTAGTGGGGCACAATGGTTACCTGTATCCGACCTCGTCTATCTTGAGGGTGAACTCAATTATACCTGGTTGCAGTTTGCCAATGGGAAGCGTATACTGGTTCCGTATACACTGAAACGGTTTGAAGCCAAATTGCCTGCCTCCTGGTTTCTCCGACTGCATCGCCATTATATGGTCAATCGGAAGTTCATCGAACGGGTGGAATATGATTCAAATACACCCGTATTTCATCTGAGCACGGGTGTAACGTTGCCGGTATCCCGTCGTCGCTGGTTTGTGCTCCGTCGGCAGCTGGATTTTCAGCGGCCATCCTGTTTAGTGAATAACCGTTTTTTGAATCAGATTCAGCAAGATTAGAAAGGGATATATGAACGCAACATTTCCTATAAAAGTGGCAGAATAACCCGGAATTCCTCTCCATTGTCTTCTACAGTTGGGATAGGCTGCCCCAGCATTTTGTATTTAGTCAAAATGTTACTCAGACCGATGCCATTCGAGAGGATACGGCTGGGTTTGCGCTGTAAATTATTACTCACCACCAGGTGTTGCTCATTGGTTACGAGCGAGATAGTAAGGGGTTGGTCGGGCAGAATAACGTTATGTTTTACGGCGTTCTCAATCAGTAATTGGAGTGTTAGAGGGGGAGCTGTCGGGTTTCTGCGCCAGAATGAATACTGGTTTCCAGGACCAGGGCTTCACCATGGCGAGTTTTGAGCAGGTGAAAGTAGGACTGGATGAACTCAAGTTCATTGGCCAGAGAGGTTAGCTCCGACTCATTATTACGGAGCAGATACCGATACACTGAACTTAGTTCTTCGGCAAAAACTTCGGCCTGGCGCGGGTCTTCGCCAATCAGGGAGATGAGCGAGTTTAAGCTGTTAAACAAAAAGTGTGGATTAACCTGTTGGCGCAACGTATCTAGCTGAGCCTGTAATTGGGCTTTACTAAGCGTATCGACTTCGCGACGCGATTGTTGCCAGTGGCCGAAATTGTGTATGCTTTCATAAAGAATGACAACAATGGCCACGGCGAGTATTGTGAAGAGCCAGCCTAAGCCAAGCCGCGTTATGGTTAAGTCAACGCCCGGCAGCTTAAGCAAGTAATAGATGCTATAAATAACCGTGACTTGTAGGCATGAACTGATGGCACAGAAAATAAATATTCTGACTGTCCGGATCAGGTATTGATTAGGCTCCGGATGGAGGCTCTGTATTTTTAGGGAAATGATATTGTTGGTATACCAGTTGCCGAACGAGATGACCAGGGTAACCCCCGTTGCGATACCAAATGTTGTCCAGTTTTGCCAGTAGGTATGTCCAAGTAGTAGCCAGTTTAAAAAGCCAATAAATAAAGGCAGCACAATGACTTGCAGGAGCGAGTCGTAATGGGAATATGCTGGTAGCTTCATAACTGAGGAAAGCCAGGGTTGGCTATCCAAAATTACGTATTTCTACCAAGAGACCAATCTATGAAAATAGAACCGGTTTACTTCGTCGACTTTAGACTGATGGTAACCGTACCTACAACTCGCTCCATTTATAGAGTGGTGCAATACTATTATATGGAATAGTGTATGGAGCAGAACTGTTGTACTTTCTCCCGGCTTCGTTTCAGTCGCATTTTGACGGCACTGGATTTGAGATTATACAGTTGGGCGATCTCCTCAATACTCATGCTGTCCTCATATTTTAACCGGAGCAGGGTTCTTTCGTTGACTGAAAGGGTCGCCATCGCTTGCCTGACAACCTGTAGCGTTTCTTCGTGTAGTTGTGCTTCCTGATAATCAGGCAGCTCCTTGCTAAGCCCTTCTTCTATGGGCGCGAAATTATGTCGTTTGGCTATCCGAAGCTGGTCAGAACAGTAGTTATAGGCAATCGAGTACAGCCAGGTAGAAAAACTGGACCGCTCCTGAAAGGCATCGAGTTTGCTGAATACTTTCAGAAAAATGTCGTGCGTAAAGTCTTCGGCTTTCTCAGAATCTTTCGTCATCGACAAACAACGCCGGTAAACTTTCTTAACGTACCGATTATAAAGGGTCTCGAAGCACTGGTTCGGTTTGTCTGCTAGAAACTGACGAATCGTTTCTTCATCTGTTAAGGAAGTGAGCATGATTTATGGGTAGTGTATTAGCTAAAATGGGTCGTTTTAATACATACGTAGCTACCCTATTTCCAGATGATTTAGACATAAGAAAATATGACAAATCTATTAAGCGGTGTGTCTGCTGAAAACTGAATTTATAAGTCTGAAATCCTGGCTAGTGCCCCAAAAATTATTATTTGCAGGAAAAATGAGTAAATGTACTTACCTAAGCCTTTTTATTTCGAATTGATTAAATTGTATTTTTTAAAGATTGGATTGGTCTATTTTGGTGGACGACTCAAGAGAGTTCATATTGGCTGAGATCGCCCTGTAGGCATAGGGAAGTACCGTGTCTTTTTAATCTTTATCACTCTTTCTCTTCCTTGGTTCCCTGCTTCTGTTCCTGGCGATTAGTGAGGACTTTCTCAAACTCCTCAATTAATAGATCATTATTTCTTACGTCACAGTCGGATGCCAACGCCGACAATTGTTGGCTTGTTATAATGAGTCTATTTGTTTCCTGCATCGTACAGTCGGACGTATGGCCTCTGGTATGGACAACATAGGCGATCTGATCGCCAGTTTGCCAGCTTTCCCCCAAAGTAACATCGGCCTGTTTTTGTCGCAGAAGGAAAAACGTCGTGTCGGTTCGGCGACCCCTTTTCCATAGGTTCGGCTAAAAACCTCTTCTAGCTTAGCACTGTAGTCGCAGGTGATTTTAAAGAGCTTGTTATCATAAAAGGCCAGACAAAGATTAACTACAGAAACACCAGCGACCTCCGTAGTTAATGAACTAAAGGTCCTTATATGGGTGCACGGCAAAGCGATGGTTCCTTTGACATACGATGGCTCGTCTTCCGAAAAATCACTAGGCAGTGAGTCAGGTGTCGTTACCTCAATACGATAGCGGCCCAGCCCGAAAATCTTCAACTGTGCACTGCACAGAGTTGGTAGCAATACGATAAGTAGGATAAGGTAGTTTCCTGGCTTCATAAGCAGGTGAATTTATGGACATCCAATCTATCGAGCAAAACAGCCGATCTGTCGTCTTTTATTACCAGATGATCTATTGAAGTTGTACATTTATGTGAAAAAATGGTGCTTTGCTTGCTTTTGGTAACCTATAGCTAGTTTCAGGCTAACGTGATTACTACAGGATTGGAAACTCTATGATACTATGATAAAAAATGCCCCTACCTTCCTGTTGACAACTGCTCTTGTTGCGGTAATCTTATCGTCTTTTATTGGATTTGATCCCGTTCAGCAAATTCGGTTGCAATCAACTTACGTTCTCGGTGATACCCTACCCAAAGTGAAACTCCCCGAAGGGGCTGATCCCGAAGATCCAGATTGGAAAGGTATCGATTTAGCGCCTAAAGAGCCCGTTAAGCCGCTCACACCAGCCGAAGAAGCTAAACTTTTCTTATTACCTCCTGGCTATAAAATCCAGCCCATTCTGACCGAACCAGCTATTCAGCAGCCGGGGGCCATTTCTTTCGATGCCAATGGCCGGATGTATGTACTGGAACTACGGACCTATATGCTCACGGCTGATTCGAAAGATGAACTGCAACCAACAAGCCGGATCTCGCGCTGGGAAGATAAAAACAACGATGGAATCTACGAAACCGGAACCACCTTTGTCGATAACCTGATTTTTCCCCGCTTCGTACTGCCCTATGGAAAAGACTGTATCCTGACCATGGAGTCGGATGCCGACAATGTTTATAAATACACCGATACCAATGGCGATGGTAAGGCAGATAAGAAAGAGTTTTTTACAAATAAGTATGGTCGGTCGGGCAATGTAGAGCATCAGCAGGCTTTTATGTATTGGGGCATGGACAACTGGCTCTATAGCACTGTAAATGCCTTCCGAATCCGGGAAACACCAAATGGAATTATCCGCGAAAAAACGGGCGCTAACCGGGCTCAATGGGGAATTACCCACGATGATGACGGTAAACTGTGGTTTCAGGGCGGAGCCATTGGACTGCCCTCGCATTTTCAGTTCCCGATCCAATACGGCAATTTCGAGGTGCCAAATGAGTTTGCCAAAGGCTTCGACGTACCCTGGGGTGCTGCGGTTAAACTGGCTGATATGCAGGGTGGTATGGATGAAGTCCGCCAACCCGATGGCTCACTCAATCATGTGACAGGCTCGGCGGGTAATGACGTGTATCGCGGTGATCGACTGCCCGCTGAATTGAAAGGACAGTATTTTTATGGTGAGCCTGTAGCCCGGATTGTCCGCCAGGTTAATCCCGTCGTTACAGAAGGATTGACGACGCTGCACAATGTCTATCAGGATCAAAAATCGGAGTTTCTACGCTCCACCGATCCGCTGTTCAGACCTGTTGACATGACCACTGCTCCCGATGGTACATTGTACATTACAGACATGTACCACGGCATCATTCAGGAGGGACAATGGACTCAGAAAGGAACTTATCTGCGAACCAAGATTGAGCAGTATCAACTTGACAAAGTTGTGGGGCTGGGCCGTATCTGGCGCATTACCTATGAAGGGAAGGAGCGGGACAAAACGCACCCCAACATGTATGCGGAAAAGACAGCCGATCTACTGAGGCATCTGACGCATCCTAACGGCTGGTGGCGCGATGCCGCTCAGCAAGTGTTAGTGCAGCGCAATGATCGCTCTGTTGTACCGCAACTAACAGCGATGGCCCTCTCCGATAAAAATCCATTGGCCCGAATCCATGCCTTGTGGACACTGGAAGGGCTTAATGCGTTGAAAACGAGTGTTGTGCAAAAAATGTTGAGCGACACCAGCCCCGATTGCGTATTCAGGCACTCCGGGCCAGCGAAAGCCTGTATAAAGCAGGGGATAAATCGCTGGAAGCGAACTACAGGCAAGCGTTGGCAGATGCGAATACAGATGTGCAGATTCAGGCCATGCTGACCGCCAAATTTTTGAAACTGCCTGATTTAGAAACCAATATCAAAACAGCCATGGCCAGTAATAAGGCTGCGGGTGTAAAAGTGATAGGCGAGCAAATCCTGATCCCACCCAAGCAGCGAAACATGGGGCCCTTTGGAGCCCCGAGTTGAGCGCGGCCCAGAAGGCGCAGGTAGAGCGTGGTGCCTTGGTGTACAACGAGTTATGTTCGCAGTGCCACGGTAACAATGGGATGGGTACACCCGCCGGAAACGGACGACTGCTGGCCCCGGCGCTGGCAGGGTCCATTCATATCCAGTCGCATCCCGATTACGCCATTCGGGTTGTCCTGAATGGGCTGGAAGGACCAATCGAGGGAAAAACTTATGCGGGTGGCCTGATGGCGAGTATGAAAGAGCAATCCGATGAGTGGGTCGCTGATGTGCTTTCGTACATCCGCAATGGGTTATCCAACGATGCATCCTTGATTTCCCCGCAGCAGGTGGCCGCCGTCCGTAAAAAAACGACCGACCAGAAAGGGCCTTATCAATATGCCCAACTCTCGAAACTAATCCCTTATGAACTCCAACCACAGTCGTTGACCGTGACCGCTAGCCATACGGCATCTACCCGTATTGGTGGTAATGTGTCGCCAGCCACTGCCTTTACCTACGAAGGCTGGTCGACGGGAGGGAAGCAGGAAAAAGGGATGTGGTACCAGATTGAATTTCCGAAAGAGGTAAACCTGGCCGAATTACAGTTTACGTCGCCCCAGTCAATAAAAAAAGGCTGGAAACCAAAACCGGGTCAGCCACTTGGCTCCATGGTGATTCCTTTTATTCATAATTATCCACGGGCTTTTACGATAGAAGTATCCAGTGACGGCAAAACCTGGCGACCCGTTCAGACCGAGACGAAAGGCGTTCCGGGCGATAATATCGTTTTACTTACGGGTGCAAAAGCCAAATTTTTGAAAATGCAACTGAGTGAAGGCTTACCCACAGATTCGGATGAAATTCCGTGGTCGATGGGCCACCTAAAAGTATTTGCCCAATAACCCGAAATCGTTATTTCCCTGATCCAATCAATCTTACAGAAAACATGAAAAACCAGTCAACACGTCGTCAGTTTTTGGGCACCACGGCTGCTCTTGTATCGGGAGCGGTACTAGGCAGCAACAAGCTTTTTGGGGCACCCGCCATTATCCGCAATCTGAATAAGCCGAATTCGCTGATCAATGGCGTTCAGATCGGGGTCATTACGTACTCGTTTCGGGATATGCCCGACCAAAGTGCCGAAGCTACCCTGCAATACATACTGGATAGTGGCATCAGTGCCATTGAATTGATGGGTGGTCCTGCCGAATCGTTTGCCGGGGCGCCCAAGAATCCGGTTAATATGCAGACTATTTTTCCGTTAATGCGGAAACGACGCGAAAATCAGACGCTAACCGAAGACGAACAAAAAACGTTGGCTGAAGCCGATGCGCAAACCAAAGCTTACCGGGCGGAGGTGGCCAAATGGCGGCTGTCGGCACCCATGGATAAGTTTGAGAAGGTTCGCAAGATGTACAATCAGGCAGGCGTGACCATCTATGGCTTCAAACCCGATGCATTTGGGATGCAGAATACAGATGCAGATATTGACTATGGTATGCGTGCCGCTAAAGTATTAGGGGCCAATCAGGTAACGGTCGAACACCCCGGTAATGATGACCAAACGCTCAGACTGGGAAAAATGGCTGAAAAACATGGTCTTCGGGTTGGGTATCACGGACATGAGCAGCAAACCCCTACGTTCTGGGATACGGCTCTGGCGCAATCGCCGGGTAATGCGATGAATTTTGATTTAGGCCATTACATAGCAGCCGGTCAGCCCGACCCGCTGGGCCTGATTCGCCAGAAACATACGCGTATTTCGAGTATGCACATCAAAGACCGTCAGCTACCAGCTAATGGGAAGGGAAACTTGCCCTGGGGAAAAGGAGATACGCCCTTACTTCAGGTGCTGACACTCATGCGTGAACAGAAATATACCTTCCCGGCTTCAATCGAGTTGGAATACCAGATACCTGCGGGCTCCAACTCGGTAGCCGAAGTAAAAAAATGCATGGACTTCTGTCGGAATGCCTTGAGTTAAGTAAATAAATGGTCATTCGTTGTCAGGTATTGTCATGACTATACCTGACAACATACTTATGAAACGTGAATTCGGCATTAGCCAGATCGTGTAGCGAACCAACTTCTGCTACAAACATCTTGTGCCTACAGCACTTAATCCACTGAAAATTAATCCATCTAATTCCGAATTCACGTTAAGAACTGAAAAATACCCAGGTACTCTTATTGGCTAGCCTTAATACACCCTATCAACGGTTAATTTAACCGTTGGTAGGGTGCCTTTTTTGCTGCAATTTAATCTTGATGTAGTCTGATCGTTAGCCTACATGGGCAACTTGACAGCACAAACTAAAACGGTAAATCTGAAGATAGGTTGACGTTAACTGTAATTTTCCCTATACAGTACAAGTCGGATTACTAGTGGAAATACCATATATCTATAAGGAATCATGGGATAAGTTGTATAGTTTATAGAAGCGGCTCAAATCGGTGTAAACTTCAAATTTGCTTCAATATTCGTCAGCACTTTTGCTCCCATTATGAAGCCAACTTTTCGGGTTATTTTCCTTTTATTGAGTCTTTTAGAGCCTATTTCTGGTTTTGGCCAACAGACCACCTTAACCAATGACAACCGACTAACGGGGAAAGTGATTGATGCCACTACGAAGCAACCCTTACCCTTTGCATCGGTAGCCGTTTTTACCCAGACAAGCGGAAAAGATAGCCTGCTTACGGGTAGTCAGACCAACGACCAGGGGGTATTTGTTGTAGCGAATCTGCCAGCCGGTTCGTTGCGTATGCGGGTTACGTTTGTTGGCTACCAGACCATCGATCAACGAATTCAACTTGATCAGAAGCAGGCAGATGTAGGCACGATTGCCTTGAAACCTGACGCCAGTATGCTCAAAGAAGTGCAGGTGACGGGTGAGAAAGGAGCCATTTCCATGACGATGGAGAAGCGGACGTTCAACGTCGCTAAAAACCTCACTACCATTGGCGGTACCGCCGAAAACGTTTTGAAAAACGTCCCGTCCATCACCCTCGATGAAAGCGGTAATCCCAGCCTTCGTAACATGGCGACGACCATTTACGTGAATGGCAAGCCTACCCAGTTGACCTTGTCCCAGATTCCAGCCAATCAGATTGAATCGGTTGAAGTAATTTCCAATCCGTCGGCTCGTTATGATGCCTCTACATCAGGAGGAATTGTTAATCTGGTGCTGAAGAAAAACAGATTGCCGGGCTATAACGGGATTATCAGTGCGGGTATTGGCAATAATTCGCGGTTCGATGGGACGCTCAATCTGGACTGGCGCCGGGGTAAGTGGAACCTGACGAGCTTTTACTCGGTCAACGCTACCAAAAATCCGGTAACGGGCTATGTTTACAGAACGAATCGCAAGGTCGATGGAAGTCCGCTGAATTACTTTAACCAGAATACCGATATAAGCCTCAACAATACCTTCCAAAGCGGACGCATTGCTGCTGACTATAGGCTTAATGACCGGAATGTTTTATCCCTGGCGGGTACGGTTGTGGGCGGTGCCTTCAATACGGTAAGTTCGCAACCCTACGATTATCGGAATCTAAGCCAGACCGTCACCAGTTCAGGTAACCGAACGACGGTACCACACAATGCATTTACCAACATCGGGCTTGAATTTGACTGGAAGCACCAGTTTGCCCGTAAAGGTCAGGAGCTGAGTCTTGTTACTTCCTACAGCCGCAACCACCTGTCCAACGCAGCCGACTGGCTCACCACCTCCCTGAACGAAGCTGGAGTTACACAGGCAGGCTTTCCCGAGCGGGACAAAATTACGGGGCGCACCAACGGCGATCAGGTGATTGCCCAACTCGATTATACCCACCCGCTGGGTGATTCTGCGAAGCTCGAAATGGGGCTACGCAGTTACACGTACATCCGGGATCAGCAATATTTCTTTAACAGACTGGATAACGACACGCAGCAATATACACTGCTGCGTAGCTACTCGCAGGATGCCCGGATTGCCGAAGCCGTGAACGCTATCTATGTGCTATACACGCGTCAGTTTCGTCATAATATCAGTCTACAAGCTGGTTTGCGTTTAGAACAGTCGAGTTTGCATGGTACCTCCCGACTCGATACAACGACTTTTGGCTATAATTACCCATCGGCCAGCGGGCAGAATCTGTTTCAGTCTTTCTTTCCCTCGTTTGCCCTCTCCAAAAAGCTGAATGAGACGGATGAAATCGGTATTAGCCTGAGTCGAAAAGTAGGGCGGCCTAACTTTCGACATCTGTTCATTGGCATCCAGGCTAATGACCGCCAGAACATTACGATTGGTAACCCAGCTGTACGGCCCGAATTTGTCAACACTGCCGAGATCAATTATAACAAGAGTTGGGGTGGTGTAAACTGGCTGGCCTCAGGCTATTACATCTACGAAGATCACACGATCAAGCCCTTCACCCAGCCTTCGGCAACCGACTCGTCGGTTTTAGTAACGACATTCATCAATGTGAAAGCCGACATCCGCTACGGTTTCGACAATACCCTGAAATTTAACATCGGCCCAAACCTAAGCGCAGTAGCCAACCTGAACGTGTTCAACGTGATCCTGCAATCAGTTAATCTGCAAAATCAACTGGTATCCTATAACGCCAAGTTGAACCTGACTTATCGCTTCCCAGCCAATATCTCGGCGCAGCTAACGGGCACAAATGATGGCAAAGCTCCGTCGTTGCAGGGCTATCGGCAGGCAGTACGGGGCGTTGACTTTGCGGTTCGAAAAGGCTTCTGGCAAAACAGGGCGAGTGTCGCCTTCACGGTCAATGATCTGTTCAACTCTCGTCGATTTATCAGCATTTACGATCAGCCAGGTGCCTACCAGGTGTCGATGAATCGTCGGGAAGTACGGTTCTATAAGTTGTCGATACAGTTGCCATTGGGTAGCGATACCGCCAAACGCAGCCAGCGTAAAATGGAGCGGCCGGATGTAGACTTTAGCAATTAAGTATCCTGCACTTGCTCATCTTTCGGTGTGGCCCGAACGCAATTGAGCTGATACGGTTAGATTTAAACAAAAAAGCACTGATTTTATCGAAATCAGTGCTTTTTATTGTGACCATATGGCAGATTTGTTATCTAAGAATTAGATACTTTAGTCTAATCCATAAGAATAGTTAACCAACCTATGAGAAAAGCCCCAGCCGTAAGGAAGGGGCTTTTCTCATTTTCCCTTATGCCTGACATTTTATCTCGTGCGCTTTTTAAGAAACAACCAAAACACTATTG
Source organism: Spirosoma telluris (assembly GCA_003259005.1). GTDB lineage: Bacteria > Bacteroidota > Bacteroidia > Cytophagales > Spirosomataceae > Spirosoma > Spirosoma telluris. Next base: position 4,699,516 of record QLII01000001.1, on the reverse strand, counting down.
CTACCAGTATAACTACCAGGTAGATGGTATTTATCTATAAAAACGTCTCTTTAGCTATACGCGTTAAATCAGCCATGTCGCTTAATCCCCAACGAGCCAGTATTAGCTGTTTATGGCCAGCAATGGTTCTTGTTGATAGTCCCAGACGGGTACCAATGTCGTTATCATCTAACCCCTGGGCTAGTAAACGCATAATGTCAAGTTGCCTGAACGATAGTTTTGAAAAATCTGGTCGTATCGTCATTATAGATCACAGATAGGTTGTCGTGCAAATAATCGTATACCAGCAAGGGCAATAATACCTTTTCAAACTGGCTCTAAGTTACAGCATAGTAATGAGCTTATAGTCAGTTGATCAGGTCGGAAAAAGGTAATTTAAAAGACGATGGAACCTCATAATACGGGTGTTTTTTGTTAACTATCCGTTGGCCATACGATCAATATGTTACTCATTTTAATTTTTTATATCTAATTTGTTTCTGCTTACGCTTATCACATATATGTCGTAGGCACTTATGGGTTAGATGAAATGTTGGTGCCCTTGGCGCCAACATTTTTTGTGTCCATATGGCAATTCTTACGTCTTAATAATGTATTTGCTATCTAACCCATAGATGTACTTGCAATTTAAACCAAAAACAGCCTCGTCATTATTGGCGAGGCTGTACTGTTTTAGTTTTCCCAGGTTAGCTTAGCTTCGATGGTATTGACTGATTGGTTGTGTAACTAGTTAGGCAAACATGTGACCAAAGGTTGTTGCGAAATAAAGAAGTAGGATAAGAAGAGTTCATCAAAGTCTATACTATTTTTTGTGAGTTACTGAATGATTGGAAATAGTCTATTGAAATAGTCTATTATTTAAAATAAACTACTTGATGTGGCATTATTTTGATTAAATGGTACAATTATCTAATTATCAGGCCATTAGATCATATTTTTTCGCTTTTTTCTTGGCAACTCTTTAGTTTTACGAACACATGAAACTGAAGGATTTACCTGACCTTAGCCCGTGGGTACTTTTGATTGCGATCGTAGTCACTGCACTTTGGCTAGTACTCATATGGCTTTTTAGGCTTGGTTAATCCTTTGTTTATACCTTCCTTTTTTAATCCCGGTTAGCAATTGCTAATTGGGATTTTTTTTTGAGTAAAGTTTCCTGCGTCGTATGGAGTGAAGGATACCGCTATCACAATAAGTTGTAAAGCCAACTTATTATGGATGTTGATTCGCGCGCTCAAGGGTTTAAGGCCGACCATATCAGTTGGCCCTGAACCCCAAAACTACATACGTTTCAAGCGAAATAAGGACAGCTAACAAACGCCTAAAAGTAGCCCGATTTGTGTTTTACCGTTAACTCAAAATTTAGCCATTTTTTTTAGGTATTAGTCTATACTTACTCCTCATTATCAGACTCATCCACATAGACCTCCTAAACTAATGCGTTTCGAAAGCCTGCCCCAACTAGAAGCTGGTTTCCGACAGGAAGCCTCATCGCTGTTAACTCCTTTTAGCCTGCCTGTGCCGAATGAAAATCTTACCCTACAAGGGAAAGTGTTTACACCACATCGTACCAATTATTATCACGCAGTAGAGCATCCCAAGCAACGCATTGTCCTTCATTTCACAGCAGGAAACCTTCGTTCAGATATGCAAAGTCTCACTCAGCAGGACAGGCATGTATCTGTTGCGTTTGTGATTGCCAGAGACGGAACGATTTACCAACTCTTTTCGCCCAAATTCTGGTCGGGCCATTTAGGAGAAGGGGTTGGCAATCAAAAAGGTACCGGGAATCCACAGGATAAAGCAACCATTGGGATTGAAATCTCTAATTATGGCTTTCTGGTGCCTCGCGACGGTAATCTGGAAACGATCTATTCCCGTCTGAAAGACCCAAATACCGGAAAAATTGGACCAGTTGATTTGTACTGCTCTCAAACCAATACGGCCGCTTATCAAAAAATGGCGACGCCGTTTCGGGACCAGTCCTTTTATCCCACCTACACCCCGGCGCAATATGATAGCCTGATTATTCTGTTGCGTTACCTAACCAGTAAGTTTACGATTCCGCGCCAGTTTCTACCCGAACCGAAACGGTTTCAAACAACGACCGATGTCCTTGCATTCAAGGGCATTGTCTCCCATATTAACTATCGCTCAAGCGGAAAATGGGACATCGGGCCCGCTTTTGACTGGGCTACAGTAATCAACGGGGTACAGGCTGCTCACTATGTTCCGACCACTCCGCAAAACCGGCACATGGTTCCCCGTGAACTGACATCGGAAGAAGCTATAGAAGCCTTATTCCCCCAAACTCGAAACCTGCTTGAGGCCGAAGGGGAAACGACGGATAATGAAGGCTATAACCCCAATGATTTTGACGAACAGCCTGTCGATGAAAAAAAAGCGGAAGCTCCCCGGAATCTATACGCCCTTTTAGTGGGAATTGATAACTATGCCACGGTTAATCCGCTACATGGGTGCGTACATGATATGGGTGTGGTCGAGAAATACCTTACCCAGCGTACAACTTTTGACCTTGCCTTGCCGGGTAAGCCAACTGGCAAAATCAGGAAACTCATTGACGGACAGGCTACCCGCAAAGGCGTTATCGAGGGGTTTCGGACCCATTTGAGCCAGGCTACGAAAGACGATACCATCTTATTTTACTATTCTGGTCATGGAACGCAGGAACTGGCCGACCCGATCTGGGACGAGACAGATGGCCAACTCGAATGCCTGGTTTGTTATGATGGCAGTACCGCCAAGGCTTCCGAGTTTTTGTTGACTGACAAAGAGTTACGGTTTCTGATTAACGAGCTGTACCAAGAAACGGGCGCACATATTGTTACAATTTTTGATTGCTGCCACTCGGGCGATAATACGCGAAATATTGCTTTGGTAGAGGCCACGCGCAAGGATGTTGCTGAACGACGGGTCATGCGACCTGGTGGCGGAGCTTTTCCAGCCCGTAGCTGGTCTGAATTTCTGTTCAGTGAGAAAATTCCTGAAGCGTCCATCGCTGGCAGAAAACCAGTTGATTTTTTACCCCAGGGTGCGCATATCCAGATGGCTGCCTGCGAGTCGGATCAAACAGCGCTTGAGGTGGCCGGTGAAGGTATTTTTACCAAAACACTGCTAAAAACGCTCATTGATTCCGGTGGCAACCTGTCGTATAACACCCTCCGTAGTCGGATTCGGCAGTACATGCGGGTGGGCTACGAGCAAACTCCGCGTATATACGCCCCGTTGAGCCTGAAAAAGCATTAAGTGGGGGCGTTTTCAACCAACCCATTGCTCCTCAGCAAACCATTTCGGAAGCGGTTTTTAACGCCAACGCCAACGCCGGTTGGCAGTTGAATGTAGGTGCCATTCACGGCGTCGATACCACGACGGCAATCACGCTTGTTGATCCGCAGGACGCGACCAAAACCTTTCCCGTTACGATTAAACAGGGAGGTGTCTTTGTCGATTATACGGTTTTGGCCAACACCGGATCGCTCGACACCCAAACGATTTACAAAGCCATCGTATCCGGCTTAATGGCGCAGGAACTTATTGTTGAAGTGCAAAACCATGACGGTAATCCGAAAGAGACGGAGGAGGTGATGGCTTCGTTGCAGGCATCGGCAAAAGGTAGTTTTTCCTTTGGTGGCGAAGCGGCCCCTGCGGGCAAACATGGGAAGGCTGAGAATGATAACGGTAGTACGCAAAAGGCCGATTACACCGTTCATATCCGCGCTGGTGAGGCTTATCTCTCGCTCCCCAATGACTCCTACCGCCCCCTGATTCGTCCGTTGCCCTTTGTTACAGCGGCTAACCAACAGAAGCTGCTGGGTACCTTACAGCACATTTCCAGGTGGCATTTTATCAAAAACCTTCAGAATCAGATCATTCCCGAAAATTTCCCTGAACAGGCCCTCAAGATAGAACTGATGCGGGTGATGGGCAATGGAACGACCGAGCCTATCGATGCCTCGAACGGGACAGTGGCTCTTACCTATGAGCTTGTTAATCAGGCTTGGCGAGGTACGATCCAGATTAAAATTACCAACACCACTCCCCAGGATTTGTATGTGTGTGCGGCTTATCTGAGCAAGGAGTTTCAGTGCTATCTCAAATTCTTGCCCCATCTGGTGCAGAAGTTAGAAGCCGGAAAATCCGTTTTTCTAGGCCCAAATGGTCAGGATCGTATCAATCTGAAATTAGGCAAGGTAGAGCAGGATTATAATTGGCCAGAAACCCAGGAGGCCATAAAATTCATCGTCAGTACCACCGAGTTTGATGCCGAAGCGCTCATTCTGGAAGAATTACCCCAACCGCTTACTGCTGATGATAAAGATAGAGGCCTGGATAAGGGACTGGATACTGAGGAGACAAGAGGGCTGGAAACGGGTGTGCGTTTCTCGGGATGGATAACCCAAACTCTGCATCTGGTTTTCAAGAACCCTGTCTACAACCAGCTTCTAGCCGAAAGGCTCCAAACGCTGTTGGAATGGGACGAAACGGCCTATTTCGCGGCTGGCCTCTATTGTGAAGTTAATATGGATAAGACCGGCCAGCCAACGATTTGGGACCTCAAGCCAGCGATCAAAAAAGGGCTAAAGGTGCCGGAAGGAGAGAAGACTATTATTGATGACATCAAACTGTTTCTGGGCAATCAGATTGAATCCGCGCAGCGACGCAAACGGTATCGGAATCTCAAAAAAGATCCTAACCGACTCCGGATTGTGGCCGAAGGCGACTCGTGGTTTCAGTACCCGATTCTGGTAGAGGATACCATCGACCATCTGTATAAACTCTACGCCATCCGTAGTTTTGCCGAGGCCGGGGATACACTGGAGAACTACCTGAAAAAACGGGAGTATCTGGATGCCATTGAGGAAGAAAAAGTTGACTTCTTTTTGGTGAGCGGAGGAGGGAACGATATTTTAGGGAAACAGTTTGAAGGGTTTCTGCGGGATACCCCCGACCCAAATGATACTACGTTTCAGAAATACTTCAATGCGGGCTTAACCAAAAAGCTTGACGATCTGGAAGGGTTTTATGGGGATATGTTTACGCAATTACTCGACCGCTATCCTGATCTGCATATCCTGGTTCACAGCTACGATTATGTGATTCCTTTAGATACCAATGACCCTATCAACAAAGGGAAATCAAGCTGGCTGGGGCAGTATTTGATAAAAAAGAACATCCAGCCCCAAACCGAACGGGAGCAGTGCATTCATTTTATTATGGATGCGTTTAACGAACGGCTGCAAAAGGTGGTTGCCCAGTTTGCCGATCATATATCGTACATCAATGTCCGAAACGTGGTGAACCGAACGAGTTGGTTCGATGAAATCCACCCGACCAACGAAGGGTTCCAACTGGTAGCGAATCGATTCATTGAGGTAATTGAAAAGATTAGGGCTGAAAAAAAAAGTCCATTAACGACCTGATTGAGCCGGATGCTATTCTGTACCGCCCTCAGGTAGAGCAATTCCTGAAACTGAACCGGGTTGCCAATGCGGACGAGCTGGAGATTGGTCCATATCGTCTGAGTACGAAACATATTGAGGAAGCACTGGCCGATCAAAGCCCCGACTTGTGCTTCCAACTTCGTCTGGAAAACGACTCCAAGCTGGTTTTAGACCCGCAGTGGTTAGTGCCAATAATGATGGCACCCGAAGAGCCCGCCGAAGTTGCTCCCCCTGAAGAAGCGGTGCCCGTTCCGGCGTCACCGCTACGACCGGGGCAGATGGATTATGCCATCCCCGACGCGATGGTGCAGGGTCAATCGACCACCTGCATCATCCGTCTGGGCGATAAGGACGTGAAAGACATGCAGATTAGTGGCACTAGCGTTCACGCATCCATTCAGGTTTGCGATGAGATGAGTGTGAAGCTGGTTGATCTGGATGAGGGGAACTTCAAAATCAGGTCACTTTCCAGCGAGCAACAAGCCTTAGTGAAAGGCGAGTATACGGAGTGGAAAATCAACGTAACTCCCCTGGCTACTGGTTCTTTCCCCTTGTTGCTACAGGTTTCCTGCCATTTCGATGGCAAGACCAAAGACGTAGCCGTACTGGAAAAATCAATCCAGGTCACCGCCGACCCAAGCCAGATGCCCCGCACCCGGAAAATTGCCTTCATTGCTGCGGGATCTAAAACGGGACTGCTGCTGGGCAAAGAATCCAACGAGATTTGGGAAGAGCTACGACTGGCTCCCTTCCGCGACGATTTTTCCTATGTGAAGTACTTTGAGGTGACAAACATCCAGTTCGACCGCGCCCTCGAATACGAAAAGCCAACGATTGTCCACTTTTCCGGACATGGCTCTATGGAAGGGATTTTTCTGGCCGACGAGCAGGGCAATCCGAAACTAGCCTCCAGCCAGGACATGGCTGGGTTGTTTCAAGTTCTACAAACCGACGAGGCCTGGAAAATTGAGTGCGTGGTCCTGAACGCCTGCCTCTCCCGCGACCTGGCCCAGGAACTCGCCGTCTGCGTACCAACGGTGATTGGCACCAACACCAAAATTGGTGACGACAAAGCCATCCTGTTCTCCGAGTGTTTCTACCGCGAATTAGGCAAACGGCGCACCTACCAGCAAGCTTTTGATTCCGGCCGAATCAGGGTTGGGGTGGAGGAAGGCGAAGGTTTGGATGAGGGGAGGAATTGTTGCTGTGTTTGGTGAAGTAGACGGAATAGAGTTGATCACTTAATTTTTGACTTCTTTTCAGTCATTTGCTTATTATGCAGTTCCCAGTCTACAATCACTTCACCTTTTGTATTTATGATAAAATGCTCACCATATTCATTAATTCGAGCTAAATCATCCAAAAAGTCGACTTTTTTCTTAAAAGGCAATACAAAAATAGATTTAAGATTTGTGTCAGGCTGTCTTTCTGGAAGATTTATTATTTTGTTTCTATTGTCAATTATTTTCGATTGTCCATTAATTGAAACTTGATTGAGGCCATTGCCTAAGCGTTTAGCACTATCATACTGAGGCTTAATTATATATTCCCCTTTCATATTGATCAACCCCCACTTATTAGTTTTTTCCACCCAAGCGTATCCTTCAATAAAATTTTGGACGTTAATATATGTGGAATCGAAAGCAAAATCTCCTTTACTATTAACTAATTTCCATCGGCCATCTTTTCTGATCCAAGCATAACCGTTGTTAAATTTGTGGCCTTGATTATTAATATAGCCACCGGTTGCATCTCCATCTGGTAAATCAAATTTTTGCTTATCAATTAATTGACCTGTTGAATCAATCCAAGCTAGTTTATTTTCAATACCAACCCAAATATAGCCACCAGTGAATTCTTGTGATTGATCAATAAGGTCAAATTGCCTTTGTAGAATAAGTTTATTATTTTTATTAATTAGTTCCCATTTTTTCTCTTTGTAAATCCAAAAATAGCCGTTTGAATTGAATGCTACTTTTTTTTCAGATTGTGGTGATACAATGATCCTGCCTGTTGAGTCAACTAAGCCCCACTTATTGTTTTTTTTAATATTTGCATACCCATGCTTAAATGTTGTTATTTCATCATATTCAGCTTTTAAAATAAGAGTGTCTTTTAGATTAACTAATCCCCATAGACCATTCAAAGCACGGGCACACCAGATGTAATTATTTTTCACCTCCTTTGATTTTTTGTCGTATATTTCATCTAATTCAAGAAAACTTAATTTTGTAGAAAGATTTCCATTTTTGTCGGCTATGGCCCATTTGTCATTTTTAAGTACTTTAAAGAAAGGATAAGACTGAAATATTTTGTCATAATAATCCCAGTTTGAAACTTTATTAAGCTTTCTATCTAAGAATGTGACACCATTTTTACCGCGAATTATATACCAACTATTATTCGTAGGTAATATATAGATAAAGGGCTCTGAAACACGGCCGTCATTAAAAATAAGATAATTTTTATCTGCTTTTTGGGCTAAGGCAGTTCCATTGACCGAGAAACTCTGAGGATTATCAAACTGAAATGAAGTTAGGGTATCACCTATTCTATTAATGACTGCAAATTTTCCATTTCTATAAGCCCAAGCTCGGTTATGCGAAAAGCTAAATCGGCTGATAAGTTTATTATTTTGCTTAACCTGTTTTTCTAAATCTATTTTTTGCTTCTTCATCTTAGAAATAATATCCTGTATTTCTTTCTCAATGATGAGCGATCCATCTGGGCAATATTCTCTTAGAGCATATAATTTATTTAATGCAAGTGCATATTTCCTATTATTATTTGAAGAAAGAGACTTTATTTCTTGAATTAATTTATTAAAATAGGGGCATTTATTGTTTATGTATTTTTTGTCATTTTGCCCAAATGATATATTGTAGGACCAAAATAATAACCAGTAGACAAATAGATATCTCATCGTATTTTTGCTTTTATAAAGGCTTCTTTTTCTTTATTTAATTTGTATTCTTTATGTAGTTTTCTGGTTGAATCTTCTGCTTGCTGTATTAAACTATTTGGAAATGCAGCTCTTTTGAAAATATTAGTTTTTCGTTCTTGATCATTAATTTCAATCTGTAATCGCCCATTTTTTTCTTCGATGGCTTTTAAAAGTTGATAAGCTACAGCTTTAGCTAAGCTATCCGCCGTTTTTGTTTGATGTCTTAATTTTTCATTTTGTCTTATATAGGAAGAAAAGAAATAGGAAACTATTGCGAATATGCTTACCAAACAATATATTAAATATTTATTATTTTTTGCGTTTTGTTCAGCTCGTTGTTGGTTTTGCTGTGCTATCTGTTCTGCATTTAATGCCTGAGTGAGTGCGTCTTGTAATTTCTTGTTTTGAAGCCTCTCTTTTTCTATTTTGTCCTCATCCTCCCTATCCCTGTAAGATTTACTATCTTCAAAAAATGTATTCGCATCCTTTTCCAATTGAGGCAATATATCCTCAAACTTGGCTAATTGTTTTCGAGTTAGATATTCACCAGTGATATCAAATGTAGTCATTGCCAGACGAATCTGACGCTTCATGTTGTCTTGCTCACGCTGTTCATCGGTTCGCTGAGCATATATGATCTTGGCAAGACTATCATGGGCTACTTCTATAATGTCTGGCTCAAAACGGAGAAGTTTAGCCCGCTCTAACTCCTCTAGGCAGATGGTCAAATCACTATCGGCGAGTTTAGGAAAGTATGCACGTTGACTTTCGTCCGGCTTGATAATTTTGCTGTCGCGTTCGTAGCGTAAAGGTCGTTTCGTTTCTTCGTCTGATACAAACCCATCCAGAACGGCTTTTACGGCATTTGTAGGCGTATCAGGTGTATGCTCTACTAGTTTTGTCTGAATTCGCTCGATTTGCTCATCAAGGTATTTGTTTAATACTTTATCAATCTTGCCAAATTCACTTATTTCTTCCTTAGTAAACTCTATCTGAGGCCATTTTTGTCCATCTAGTATCAGTTGGCTTGGGTAGGTACGTTTAAAATCTTCGCGATATAACTGATCTAAATAGACCTGTAAATAGGGTAATTCAATCCCTGAACGTTCCAGACTCACATTCTGAATAATTTCATCTAAGCAGGCTTCCTTAGGGTCTCCCTCTATTTCTTTAGTTGATATATTAAATTTTTGAAAGGATTCCCGCAAAACAGTTTTAACATTATCATAGTCCATTAATTCCACTCGCATTCGGAACTCAAAGAGATGTGGAATAGCTCGCTCAAATGGATATAATCGCCCTAAAAATTCCTCTCGAATAATGATAAGGATTGTACAGGGCAATTCATCTTCCAAAAGATTCTTTAATGTAGTTATAAATTCTTCGCGTTCAATGGTTGTGCCAAGAACAAATAGCTCCTCAAATTGATCAAAAATTAAGTAAACAGGACGTAAAAAATGTTCGTAAAGCTGCTGAATCTGTTCAGAGATGTTGCCTTTAATTTCAGGCATCAATCGCTTAATAGCCGTTTGCAGAGAGACATTAATGTTTGTCTGATGTCTAACCCAAATTGGCAACCAGTCTGGTCCATCAAATTCACTTGCTAAACCACATTGTACCAAACTGGTTTTTCCTGTCCCTGATAGTCCATAAAGAATCAGCAACGGGGTTTGCTGCACCTGCCGATAGAGATGCTTTGTTTCTGCATCTCGACCGAAAAAAACGTCTTTATCGGCTAATGTAAAGGAATCTAGAAATTTAAAAGGGCTCTTCATAGCTCATCCAGTGACTTATTTAAAACCGTTTGAGCAAAAGCAGTTATTTGCTTTTTAAGCAATGCATGATAAATAGCTTCTTCTTTGGCTTCTTTTGTAGGAAGTACCGATTTAGGTTTTTCTTTAGATGGAATATCCCAAGTACCTTCGTAAGAATTTAATTTTCGATAACAAAAAGCCCCCTTTCCTTGAGTAGAAAAAGATAATAAATAATGTAAATCTGCTTTGGGTGCTCTGATCAGTGCATTTCTATCGATTAAAAAAGGAGATAAATTCAAACCGCCAGAACTCCATTTATCATGTAGATGTAAGATGATGGAGGTTGTCTCTAAAGGAGTTGGAATCGAAAATTGATCATCATCTGGCTTTACGCTAACATGACCGTATTGTAGCTGTACAATTCGGTGCAGATAGGTTCTCTCTTTTAAGCGATGAAATTTCAGAAATCCAATATCCTTTATAGATGTCAAACTATAGTTAACCCAGAATCCGAAGAGTATCATGATGATGGCTAAACTATGTTCTGTTTCTAAACAAAAGGTAAAAGCATCTGGATCAGGAGAAGCCGGGAAATAGGCACGATAATGCTCTTGGTTCTTAACTTTTGATTCCAGATCATCTAAGGCCCAACGGTATTCATTCTCATCTAATTCAGAGATCAGGATAGCAAACTGGCTGATGAATTTGTCCTGCTGATCTGCCGTTAAGAACAGTCCTAATTTTTTAAGCAAATCCAGATTTGATAGCTTTTTATCAGAGCTATTCGCTGTGAACAAGGTATTTTTAATGAGTTCAAGGCACTCTTCCGGTAATTGATTGAGTGCTGGTTTTCGTAGCGATCTTTCCCATGTTAGTGCTAGCAGTGCATAAGTTGTTAAATTAATAATAGTGCGATAAGCGTATAAAAGCATTTGAAATCGTTCCCATGAAGGTGTATCATAAAATGGGAAGGATTCTGATGATTCTGGAGCTAATAATTTTCGTATAGGCAAATGAATCACATAGGGTAGCCTATGCAGTACGTTATCAGTTGGAACAGAGTACTTCTCCGCAATTTGCTCTAATGCGCTTCGAATTTCTTTGTTTACCTCTCCCCACTGCCTCCTATGTTCCTGAATTTAGTCGGCAAGTGCCAACTCTCTAAAAGGTCCTTATTTTTTTCTTGACAATAAAGACCCCAAAGTGGCTTATCATTATCATTTTCTTTCTCGCCAGTATCGAGCCCTCGAGAGGATTCAATAATATGAATTAAATTTTCATCACCACTTATACCATCTTCATTTGTCTTATCTGTTTCGCTAGTGAAGTTATTTATTGGAATCTGCCCCGTAGCGTATTTAGCCGCAGATATAGCACGCTCAAATGCTTCCCTAATTGATACTTTTTGTTGAGATAACTCTCTAAACAAAGCAATTGAGAACTTAGTAGCTGTTTCATCGCCTACGGGCGAACTAGTTGCAATGACAATTGGAATGCCTAATTTGATCAATAAATTTACCTGTCCGACGGTCGAACAGCCATTCAGGATGACCACTTTTAGATTTTTGCTTTTTTTGAGCAATTCACCTATTCCAGATGCGAAACCTGGGCCATCTTCAAAATGCAATCGGTCACGACCGGCATGGCCGCTAAACAAAAACAGGCAGATATCCTGTTCATGTACACGAAGATCTTCAGTAAACGAAACTTTCTTAGCAATCGGATTTGAAACAATTATAAAATCCTGTTGACCTGCCCGGTCTCGTAAAGCACTGGACACACCCTCATATTCGGCGGTCAGAGTATCTAGACGTTCAGCAGGAATATCGCTATTGGCAAAGGCAAGTAGTAGTGTGGGCATAATAAAATCATAGACTACTGAAAGATAATCAATTACCTACTATATTCCTCAAAACAATCTCCCCAATACACGCAAACTTTCGGGATTGATGAAGTAGTTTAAATGGTCGCAGGCGACGGTGAACGTGACGGGTGATTTGGTCCAGTTTTCGGAGCCGGGAATGGACAGGATGCTTTCCGTTCCTACGGCAATGTCGTTGGAAGCTTTGAAAACTAATTTGTCGAGCAGGTCGTAGGTGGCGGCCCGGCCCAGTCGGGTAAAGAGCTTCTGGATCAGGGTCATTTCAGGCGTCAGATTCAGGCCAATCTGACGGATATCCCCCGCAATAATAGTGTAGGGGATTTGAGGGTCTGTTTTGTCGTTCAACTCCTCATAAATACCTGTTACCATATCCATTTGCTTGAAGGAAACCGATACATCCGCGCCCAGTTTACCCAGTAGATTGATACCGAATAGCCAGGGCTTTAAAAACGAGGCACCATTCACCGCAAAGGTTAGTAGCACCTCCACTGCGTCGCGTACATCGGCCAGGGGTGTTCCCTCGTTGGGCGTACCGCACAGAATCAGCCGGTCGATGAAGGCATCACCCTTTAGTTTTTCAATCATCCAGCGCGTAATCAGGCCACCCATCGAGTGGGCAATGATAGTCACCTGCTTGCCGTCCTGTGCCTTGATACCTACGTCGGCCAAGCGCTCTTTCAGCAGTCGGGCGTTGTCCTGAATGCGGGTGTTCAGGTTCTCGTAGTCGAAGGTCAGGATGGCATCGACTTTGGTTTCAATGGGACTTCCGTCGGCGGTGAGTGCCAGCCGGGCTGCTTTGGTCATTTCGAGCGTATCGCCGATGATGCCGTGCGTAAACAGGAGAATATGTTTTACCGTATCGGGTTGGAGTGCTTTTTGAATCTTCTTCGGATCGGTTTCGTAGATGACTTCCAGATCGTTGGAGAGCGTGGCCAGGGCTAAACGGGGGTATGTATACGCAATCCCAACTTTGCTCAAAACCACCTTATAGAAAAAGATCTTGATTGAGCCAAAGAGACTCCGCTGCGAAATGGATTCATCGGGCAACGTATGAATCGCCACCGTACCATTATCTAGCTGACTACCCGCTGAAAAATAGAGGCCGGTGGCTGGGTCGATGGCCAGCGCCAACAGATTGGTATCGGGGCTGAACGGGAAATCGATCAATAGCGGCTGCTCCGGCGAAATAACCTCCCGATTGGTAAAGTCATATAATTCCAGCACATTGAGGGGAGCGGCTTCCCCGCGTGTTGTGAGCCAGTTAAAGGGCTGAAGGGAGGCATTGCCCATCACCTGTTCGGGGGAGTCAGCTCGCCCAATGAACGTTTGACTTCGCCCGAACTGCTCCAGGCAAACCGGGTTTCGAAACCAGCGGGTACCTGAATGCGTATACCGGGCGACTCATAGCGGCCACCTGCTGCAATAGACGCACCTTTAGCCGGGTAGCTGATCTGGAAGGCAAGCGTAGTGGTTATCCACTCTTTGGCAAATTCCTCTATCCCCACATCTGGCCCACGGTTAGTTGCCTTTTCTGTCTGAGCTACATCCCGCTCACTCCGTGGAGCCAGATTTAGCCCGTCCTGCCTATACTGATCTAGCACGCCAGTTTCCAGAGGCTGGGTAGAGACAATCAGTTTCAGGTATTCAATGACTTCCGTATAGCCCAAATCCCGGTATTTCTTATCTACCATGAGTCGAATGACATCGGTTGGTTTACCTCTGTAGGTGTAGGTGAGATTGGCCGTGTCGCCTGCCTCAAGCGAAAAGGCTTTCAGGCTGCTGTTACTGATCGAATAGTCAAATCCTAAGTAAAATGGCTGGAACCAAAGTTCCCGATCGCTCCGATTCTCAATTGTAATTTGCAGCGCAGGGGAGGCATCGTTGAAATAATACAGACCAATGGGTTTGGCCAAATCGGCCACTTCCTCAAAGGTTGTTGGGTCATAATCGGGCGCTGGTGCCGTCACGGCTACGGTAGCCGTTATCTTCACATCGCGATCGGTCAGGGTCGAGGCTGGATTCTGGAGGGCTAATAGCTGATTCCAGGTGCAGAACATTTGCAGGTCTTCCAGAAAAAGACCCGCATCAGCCTTCGTTTCGAGGGATCGTCCTTTAAACAACGGCTTACTATCGGCCAGGCCTGATGCGTAAACCAGATTGTTCGTCGCCTGAATTCGGAAGCGGGCCTGCTGATCAGTGTCGGTTACGAATAGAAGCGGGAGACCAGTGGTATCGACTCCTTCCAGCAATGTCTTTGCCGTTAAGGGCAACGTTGGAGCCAGCGCAAATTTGGTGATCTGTTGCGGGATCAACGTCGCTTTGTATCGCTTGTCGTGTTCCAGACCGGGTTTTTCAAAAATGGCTGATTCTTCGGGGAAGACCTCGGTAATTTTCGTTCTGAGTCCATTTTCCAGCAGGATTTCATCGTGTGCCGAAGCACCAAGCAGAGAACCTACGTCGATACACCAGCCTCGTTGGGCATTGAAATACACCCAGTTGGTTCGCTGAAACGGGAGCGCGTCACGCTGCAAAAATTGATCCCTGGCGGTTTCGGAAGGCAATGCCTCCACGCTTAGCAGTGGATTTTGGTCGGTAACGAAAGTCTTTAGTTGTAGTTCCGTCCGCCGAATCAGTTCCGAGTAGCCAATAAGTCCCTTGCTTTCCTGAAGTGCTTTGAGTAGGGAATATGTAAATAACCCTCTTACCTGCCCATCTACCTGATTTTCTTTGGCCGTTTGATTATCGCGGGTGGCAGCCAGGTGAATATGCGGCCCGGTTTGCACCTGAATCCGCTCGTGCCCTCCCTCCTGACTGACCACATACCCATGTTGCCCATTCACTTCTTCATTGAACCCATAATACTCGGTAGCCTCTACCGGCATCATCGGCTCGAGGGTTCGTTCCTGAAGGCTTCCCGACAGCGTTTCGGCCAGTTCGCGCGTTACACTGCCCGAATGGCAACTATCGGTGATGACTACAAAGCGGGGAGCTACTTTATGAAGCCCTGATGAGTATTTCCAGATCAGATACCCCAACTCCTTGTCCATCAGGTCACGACCGCCGGTTCGTCGGCTATCCCAACAAACCAGCGATTGATGAAACCGATTCGTTGGCGAATTGAAACCCACGGGTGCGGTTGTGAAGGAGCCATGCCCGGCGAAATAAAACAGACATACATCGTTCGGTCCTGCCGACTTAAAATGACTGAAGCCTTCGATGACACCATCGCGGGTAGCCTCCTCATTGGTCAGGGTTTTCAGGTGGAGCCTGGTCGGGTCGGGCTGATACCACTGCAAGAATGTTTCCAGTGACTGTTGATCCGTTAAACAACCTTGCAGCGGTTTTGTCGGGTAATCATTGATACCCACCAGGAGGGCATAGAGCGTTGATTCCATGAGAAGGCTTATGGGGGATTTTTAGATTCTGTAGATTCTATTGATGCTGTGGATTCGCTTAAAAGAAGCTGTCTGAAAATTATAGTATCACGAGTCTGAAAACTCCCTAAAGTCCCTGATTGATTTGTATTAAATAAGCGCCGAATCGAATTTGGACCTGTATTAGCCTACTGCTTTAGCTGTGGGTTCATAAAAATGGCCCCGTATTATAACCGTTTCAACGGTTTCAGTGCCCAGGAAACCGTTGAAACGGTTGGTTTCATTCAATTTCTTTTCCAAAACCCACAGCTAAAGCGGTGAGCTGATAGATGGACTTTTCTGTGCTTAATTACTTCAAGTCAATAAGGGGACTTTGCTTAAGTGCGAGCAAAGTCCCCTTCAGGCGATTTAGGGGGGGCAGATAATTTCTAAAGGATCAATAGAATCTAAACCTGGCTGATTATTTCGCTTCCTCGTTCAGTTCGGCTGGATCGAACGGCTGAATACGGAACTGTTCTTTTTTTAGTTCGTCAGCATCATCTCGGTTGCTTAATTGTTCATGCCCAAATAGCGGGTGTCGATACCCCACTACCCGATATAAAGGGGTTATGCCATTAGCCGCAATTGATTTAAAATGACTTCCCTTTTCGCTGACAACGCTGAGGCCCAGTGAGGCATCGGTTAGTTTCAACTGCGGAGTACCTACGTTGGCGCTGGCCTTAAGGTCGATCTTACTATTGCTGCTGAACGAGATAATGATGGTGGCCGTAGTAGCCTGCATTAGTTGGGTGACAATCAGCCAGTCTTTGGGCCAGCTTCCAGCGTTTACTCGCTGAATCACTTCACGTTCAATGGCCCCCAGGTTTGTAATCTGGATGGTCTTCGTTTTGTCTGCCTGGAACAGAATCGATTTATCGCTGGAGAAATCAATACTAAAACCAGCGTCGGCATCGGTCAGGGCACTACCTGCCAGGGGTGCCTGACCGGCGGCTTTCACGCCAACCTGCACCGATCCACTAGACGAATAATCGAGGACGCCTTCTGAGGTGTCATCCATCACTTCCATGGGAATGCCTTCTTTTTCCAGGCTACTCTGAATGGAGAAAACCCCTTGTTCGAGTTTAACGATGGCCCCAATGGTAAGTGGGCGATTTGGCTCCCAGGTGGCTCGGTAGCCGGTTTTGGAAGCCATGTGTTCTAAGTAAAATTGGTGGATATTAGCCATGGGGATTACGCTGATTAAAGGATGTAGGAATAGCCTGTAAGCTACACTTTATTCCTAATCCTGCTTGTTTTAGCAACCCCCATTTTAGTTATCGGCATTAATTGCTCTCATTAAGCGGGGAACCTCTTCTGTTCTTCTGATGCTACCAGACTCATACTACCTCCGGTTGAGTCTAGGCTATTAATCAACTTGACCCCACGAGCTAGGAAGTGTAGGCTCCCAACCATCCTTTTAGTCATCATCATCCGTACAACAATCGGCACATTGTTCCTGATTAAATGCCAGCTATGAGATTAGTTCACTGATTGTGATTCGATTAAGTGCCGTAGGCCCAGAAACATTAGACTGCTGTGCGGTCAAAAATCTCCTAGCTGGCGTTAATTTAGTTGGACAGGTAACTCTCGTCCAAATCAGGATAGAAGGTCAGTAGCGTTACGATCTGCTCCCAGTGGTCGCTCAGGAACCAATGTAGCGTTGCTAAGTTGGCCTCTTCAACTTGATTAAAGTGATCAATCATATCAATGTCTTGAAGAGGATGAGCTTTTAGGAGGACAAATTTGAGGCCAAGGTAAATAGCATCTAATTCCGACCGGCTAAACTCATTTCCCCACTTTCGGGGTAGAATACCTGGAAATATAGTATTTGTCGCAATTAGCGTCTTAATGTATTCTTTCAGCAAGTATATATTTTTTGAATAGGTCATTGCAGTTGTATTCCTGCTAACTCACATTGCCAAAATCTTGCCAGTGTAGTAGTTTCTTACGCGAATAGGCCTATTTTACTTTATCACCAGGACCAAAGAGGGTGTTACTCCCTCAGATTGTGGTGTGATGCCGAGACCAGGAAACTTATCCACAGAGGAAAGGGATAACTGTGGATAAGTTAAAAAAGGGCATAGGGTTTCTACTGAGCATGGGCAGGCTCTTTCAGAAATACCTTCGGCATGAATCAAGCTATTTCTCCTGGTAATCGCGTGAGCGTTGAAAAACGTTTAATACCAGTATTGCTACAGCTTTTCTAGGTTTGAATCAGCAGAAAGAACATACGGTTCTATACCTGCCTAAAGTGATAAACGATACCCGAAACTCGACGACGGGAAATAGGTAGCTGGACCTGATCCTGCATGACTACATAGCTGGCGGATTGTAAAGTAGGGGCCACCGACAGATGATGAACGTAGGCAGGATTCACAAGGGCTTGTTTGTGAAGTCGTAGAAAGGAGGGCCACTTCTGGGCAAACCACTTCAAGTTGTAGGAGGACAAAAATACCTTTCCATTTAACAGGTGAATACGGCTATAGTTAGCATCCCCCGTCAAGTATAGTACTGAATGAGGTTCGAAGTGTTTGATACCCTGTTTTTTGGGTAGATTTTTTTTCATATACATTGACTTATGATGTATGCAACATAATCAATTATTGTAAAAAATAAATTAATAGTTAATATTTTATTGCATATATAAACTAAAAAATGTTTTAGTTGCCTGGACGGATACATGGTAAATATAACTTTAAAGGGTAATACCTGTAAACGGTAATGAAGGAAAACGATAACCTATACGAAATGCTAGGCAGTCATGATCCGGCTCACATTGACCGAACGACTTACGATAAAGTACTGAAGTTACTGGAGTCGATGAATGACCAGTTCGGGAGCTTATGCTAATGCTGGAGACCGTGTAGGCGTAGATTGAGCCTCTTTGCCAGTAGGGTTTCAATAAAAAAAGAGCCCGGTTCAATCGACCGGGCATTTTTGCGTTCTATCCACACCATATAAATTAGGCTAACACTAAGTTGCTGAAAATGAATAGAAAATCAATGTTGAGTTTATTAATCGGCGATATGATAGCACAACCAATTGGTGTTTTTACGTTAGTTTCATAATTGCCAATTTTTATTTTTGGCATTACATATATGGGTTGTTAAAAGCTAGCCTCTTTGGGGTTAGCTTTTTTTATTGAAAAAGGTAACGCTTTGTTAATGATTTTAGTCTTAAGGGCAATACCCATATGTGTAGTGGCGCGCCTGATAAACCAGTGGACGGTTTGTTATTTTTTTGCTCTGGCAAAACAAATTAGTTCATCTCGTTTATTGGCAAGTCAGGCGCGTTCTATGTGATTCGAGTTTATTTCTTATTCAGATTAGCATTTACTTGTAAACGCTAGTGCTTTTCCAAAATGGATTCTATCGATTCTACCGGTCGCCGGAGCGATAGATACTTTTGATACTAGATGTCTGATTATCAGAATCGATCTCCGGGCGAATCAATTTGGAGTCGTTTCTTACTGAGTGCCAGTTGGCACAGTGCAGGGCTATCAGGCTCATTTCTATTGTCAGATACGATCCGTAAAGCACCCAGTAGAGCATGGGTGTTTAGTTATAGCGCCGAAACCGTCGGAAATGCAGGGAAAGAAAATCAGGTATTGGCGCCCGAATACTAGAATGTTAAGAAGGTGGCCGATGGCTCCGCCCAGCAGCCAGAAAGATAAGCCATCAGGGTAACAGCTGAATCGCTTCCTTTATCTTCTCCTGTACCCTCGCCAGTGCTGCCAGATTCCCCTGCTCGAAATACAACAGGTCAATCTTTGCATGCAAATTGATCAAGTTCCAGGCGGGCGCATACGGAGCTGAGTCTGGTGCGCCAACAATCAGTTGCCAGAGTAATTCCCTGAATTGAGTAAACTGAGTAGCAATCTGCTCCTTGCCCGACTCAGCCGTCAGTGCCACAAGTCTTGATTCGGCCAGCATCAGCTCATCGAGGGGCGAATCCGCTGGCAGTTGAGAATTACACATTGAAATGGTTTGTTAATCTACAAAATTAGTATGAAAGCATGGTTTATCCCTGTAACAAAAAAAATGTCCGACTCAATCGACCGAGCTTTTGTCTTCTATTCACACCCTATAAATTTGGTTGTTCTAAATTGATGCAAATGAACAATAATTCGATGCTAAGTTTATTAGATGGCGATTTTGTCACTCAACCAATTAGCTGTTTTTAGGTGAGTTGACTAATCGCCATATTTATCTATTGGCATTACATATACAGACTCTTAAAGGCTAGTCTCATTGGGCTAGTTTTTTTGAAAACATGACCATTTATTAACGAATTAGTTTTAAAAATAATAGGCCAGAAAGCCGTCAGTGTTTCAGCATCGTTTCTAAAGACTATCCATTCGTGAACTATCTGGCACAGCGATAACCTTGCCGTCTGAACCCCTCTTGACGCGTATGCCCTTGCTGACATCTAAATTTTCTTCCTTCGTCTGGCTATGACAAGCCAGCATAGTGAGCGCGAGTATAACTAGTGTTGCTTTCATGGCGCAAAGTTAGTAAATCACTATCATGCTTCTTAGCATTGCTCACTACTCCTGCCCCTGGAAAATTACCTGTCTGTCCCATCGGCTCGCCTATAGATTGATGTGCCAATCGGCTCTAATTGGGTAGGTCATACTTAATTGAGGCTGGGGAATCAAGCCCTAAAATACCCACACTTATGTGGAAGGCTTACCCCTATCTACACAGGCGAGGAGATAAGGCAAGCGAAAGTAATAATACTTAAGTGCCTCATTATTAGGAGTTTTAATTCAATGAAAGTAGTTTGGCACAATTTACGCTATAAGGTAATCAACGAAGGATTAGCTAGCTGTCAGCAATTAAAGGCAGCGTATTTATAGATTACATACTCAACGTTAAGAAAACTGAAAGAAAGAAGCCTGGTTATGACCAGGCTTCTTTCGCTTTTAGGAAGCTCTGATCTAGCTGATCGAATCTTATAGGCCTCGAATTACTTTTGTGCCTGACTAGCCTTACCCGCTCCTTTGAGAAGTGGAATGGATTTAGCCAAAAATCCAAGTCCAAAGAGCTCTACACCGCTAGCTGGCCCATCATGGCTGAAAAATAATCGACCGTTTACATCGGCCAAGTTACTAATCGAGCTGTTGGAGGTAAATACGGGCACTGCCTGGGTGTTGCTGGTTTGGAATAAGCCATTAGCCGCCGTAAAATAGAGTGATTCCTTAAATTTGACCAGGCTAGTAACCGGACCGTTGAACGCGCCGGTTACTTTGGTAACACTTTTGCCATCTGTGAAGTAAAGCTCGTTCGTAGGGGCGGTGGTGAAATAGGTTTTATAGTCGCCCAATTGAAACGGATTGGGCGTAGAAAGGTTAATTAGCTTACCAATAGGCCCCGAGAGACTAGCCAGTTTTTTAGTCCCCTGGGCTGTCCCGTCCGTTACCCAGACCTCTTTGGCCCCAGTACCGGCTGAGAAAAAGACATATTTGCCGGCCCTCGTTAAGCCGTATAGTTTAGAACCTCCGGTTGGAATTAGCACCTTCTTGGTGCTACCCAATGTTCCCTGACTACTCCACAACTCAGACTGAGAGGGTCCGCCAATGAACAGCAAGGACGTACCGTAATTGACTAATGACTTGGGATCAGTGCCCGCTTTCACCACAAACGAATTCGTAGCACCACTCTGCCCATTGGTCCGCCAAAGATCACCTTTATAGGCGAAATAGATAGATCCGGTTAAGTAGGTGAAATAGGCAGGTGGTTGTTTGCCTTCCTTGACAGGGTCAAAACCGAACTGTAAAAACGCTTTGGTGCCCGACGGAGATCCATCGGAGTGTTGTACCAGCCACTGATCAGTACCGCCTAAAGAGCCATGTTTGACATAGTATACCTCAACCGCAAAGGCTGTCAACTGACTGGCATCCCGGACCTCGGCTTCTTTATGACCATCATAAGGAATTACAGTATTAGCAGCAAAGCCGCTAGATACCCACAACTGCCGGGTTTTCGAGCTAGGGCTAAGAGCGCTAAAGAACAACTTGCCGTTGACGGGAGTCATATCGTTAATGGCTGATCCGGCAGGACCGGGTATAAGGTCCTTGACCAGAATTGTCCCGGCAGATGTACCATTTGACTTCCAAAGTTCCGGTCCATGCTCTCCGTCGTCGGCAACGAAGAAAAGCGTCCCGTTGACATTAACCAGTTGATCCGGCTTTGAGCTGGGTGTACCAGGCCGAATATCTTTTATAAGGGCTTGAGCCTGTAGCAGATCAGGTAAGCAGAGGGACAGGAGCAGATAAAAAAATAACCGCATGAACAATTGAGTCTTTGGGTTAATGATTTGGTCGAAAAGCTACCCATTTAATTCTACTTTGCCAGATCAGGTTTAGTAAAAGGATAAGAGACTAGAGGCTTACTAATGATCTATTTATTAATCATTGATTGCCTGGTAGACCAAAGGCTTAAAGGCTTTATCCGTATTAGCAACATACGGTCCCCACATTTGCCGGTATATCAATACGAGCATATCCTCTTTAGGATCGACCCAATAAGAGGTTGAAAATACGCCACCCCAGGAATAAGTACCGGCCTGACTAGGGGTAAACCTGCTTCCATTTTCAGAAATAACCAAAAAGCCAAACCCGAATTTATTATCGCTGGCATGATCACCGACATTGGGGCTCAGGTCGCCAATTTGATTCATGGTCATCAGCCGCACCGTATTGCGGGCCAACAGCCGCACACCGTTGTATTCCCCACCATTTAACAACATTTGCAGGAAAACAGCATAATCATAAATGGTAGATGACAAACCGCCACCGCCCGAAAAATAGTCGTGTTTTTGAAGCGGGAAGTTCATATCGAGTGCTCCGCCAAAAACCGAGTTCTGCTTTTGGATTCTTCCGGTAGAATCGCCAAGGAAAAAATTGACCAATCGGGGGGCTTTTTCGGGTGGCACATTAAAATAGGTGTCTTTCATGCCTAGTGGCTGACAGATCCGTTTCTGAAAAAAATCTTCGAGTGTCAAACCAGACCACTTCTCAATCAAATAGCCTAATACGTCCATATTTAACCCATACTTCCATTGTTCACCGGGTTGAAAAAAGAGTGGCAGGCTGCCCAGGCGAGTCATGGCGTCGGAAAGTTTTTGCCCCTTTACGCCAACTCCTCCCGTCATATAATTTTTTGCATAAATAGCACTTTCTGCCGGAGGGCCGATGGCTGGGTACCCTAACCCCGATGTATGGGTCAGCAGATCACGGATCGTGACAGGCCGTTTCGCCGGAACAGTCGTGTAGGTGGTGTCTTTTGCGTTGAAGGTATTCAGTACTTTTTGATTGGCGAAAGAGGGAATGAACCTGGAAACCGGATCGTCAAGGGAAAATTTCCCTTCCTCCCACAGCATCATGACGGCTACCGTCGTGAGCGCTTTTGTTTGAGACGCAACGCGAAAGATTCCGTTTTTGTCGAGCGGCACTTTCGTATTCAGATCATTGTACCCATGCGCTTTATAGAAAACAATTTTGCCATGGCGAGCTATCAGAACAACCGAACCGTTCACCCATTTCTGATTGACCCAGTTACTCATGCCTGAGTCCAGTCGGGCAAGGCGGGCAGCGGAAAAGCCGCCTGCTGCCGGAGCCGCTTCAGTCAGGATTTTAACTTGTGCCTGGACTGGGCTGGAGTAAATAAGCAACGTAAACAGAATAAACAGGACGATGAGGTAACGATTCATGGTTTTGGGAGAACTAGTAATAGAATGTTGTAGCGTCAACGTATCGACTGAAGATCGGCCGGTAGTTTTTTTGCAGCCATCAAAAAGAGAGTAGTTGATCCGAAACTGATAACGATTACGATCGACATGGCCCATCGCAGCGCTTCAGTACCCAGAGTGGGAGTGAGCCAATCGCTGATCATTCCGACAACCAGCGGCCCAAATCCTAACCCAACCAGGTTGAGTACAAAAAACAGAATAGCGGACGTAAGCGAACGCATCGACGACGGAACCAGGCTATGAGACACGGCAATAGAAGGCCCTAAATATAGACTCTGAAGAGACGCGGTTAACCCTAAGCAGATCAACGCATAGGTTGTATTCTGCAAAAAAAGGGCCCCAGTTACACAAGGGATAGAGATGATAATGGCATAGGCTGGAAGTTTCAAATACCATCGCTTATCTACTTTTCCGAAGTAATCAGTCAGCAGCCCACCAGCATACGAACCGACAGCCCCGCCAATGCCGAAAATTGGGCCGAGTAAAGCGCCTATTTCTGAATTCTTCATCCCATGAAGCCTCGATAGAAAAGAGGGTGCCCAGTTATTCACTCCGTATAGACAAAATACATGCAAACCAGTAGCCAGCGCCAGATAAACGAAGGTTTTGGTTGAATATAATCGCGTTAATACGTCACGTAATGAAGGTGACTCAATGACCAACGCTGGATTCGCATCCGTGGCTCCACGGCGAGGTTCTTTCACCAACGCATAAAACAGCAATGAAAAAATAATTCCCGGTATACCTATGACAAAAAAGGCAGTTCGCCAGCCGAGCTGTTGGTTCAAATAGCCACCCATTAAAAAGCCCATCAATATCCCGAAATAGATACCTGTCGAGTAAATCGAAAGCGCCGTGGCCCGTTTTTCAGGTGGGAAATAATCGGAGAGCATGGCATGGGCTGGCGGACTTCCCCCGGCTTCTCCAACCCCTACGCCAATACGGGCCAAGAGCAGTTGAGTGAAATTTCGCACCAGACCCGAGCTGGCGGTCATTAGGCTCCAGATGGCCAGGGACGCTGCCACAATATTCCTGCGGTTGGTTTTGTCGGCAAGACGCGCAATGGGAATACCCAGCGTAACATAAAAGATGGCAAACGTAAACCCGGAAAGCATCCCAAGCTGCGTATCCGACAAGTTGAGCTCTTTTTTTATCGACTCCTGAAGGATGACCAGAAGTTGCCGGTCAACAAAGTTGAAGACGTAGACCAACGTCAGCATCGCCAGAACATAATTCCGGTATAGGTTACTTACTGCCTCTTTGTTAATGGATTCTCTGGTTACCATAAAGGCCTGAAATTGACTATAGTGTGTAGCTCAAACAGAAATGAAAAAGTTGGATAATCTCCATCTAATTTTGGATATTAGCAAATCCGTTTTAAGCTTCTTTTATCAAGTAAGGCCCTTTTATTGTTGGTTATATGGTAAAGTCACCTGTTCTCATGCACCATCGGCAAAACGTACTTTTAGTATAGGCCATCCTGAAAGTTCCTGAGTATTACTTGGCCGTTCGTTCATACTTCAGCAATTTGCTGGCCCAGGGAATGAAATATTGAAAATTAGGGGCATCTGTATGACCACCATTATGTTGTCGCCAGGCCAATTTGCCGTCTGTTAAGCCGGTCAGTACAGGTGGCATTTTCTCGCTTGTATAATCACTACTTACGCCTAAGCCTCTTGCTCCCAGTAAGTTGAATACAGGCCCTGCCGCCACGGTTGCTTTGTAGCTCCCGGTTTGGTCAAGCCATTTAGCATCACCTTTTTCGGGTATGCCATAACTAACGAAAGTAGGTCGTGGTGCACAAAGGGCCAGCAATTCATGCGAGTCAACTGGAAGGTCACAACCTGTTTTGCGGCCAAATGAGGATTCATCGGTTGCA
This sequence comes from Spirosoma telluris, assembly GCA_003259005.1. Lineage (GTDB taxonomy): Bacteria > Bacteroidota > Bacteroidia > Cytophagales > Spirosomataceae > Spirosoma > Spirosoma telluris. The sequence continues at coordinate 4,674,430 of QLII01000001.1, read as the reverse complement.
TATGCCAAATAATTACCGGCCATCCAGTGATAACCGCCACTGTTGGCCAGGCTCTCAACAGCCTCGCCAAATACCCGTCGGTGGAGCGTCGTGCCTCCTTTTCCTGATGAACCGATCAAACCCAGGCCGAAACGCTGATCGAAGGCCATGGTTACCAGAGCGGCTTTCCCATACCGCGAAACCCCTTCAATACCAACCTGTTTGGCATTTACCTGTGGTTCCGTTTCCAGATAGTCCAGGGCGCGAGACGCCCCCACGCCCAGGCCCGGAGGGCACCCCAGTCGTCAGGTTTGCGTGGTTGTCCTTTGTTTACCAAGCCAATAATTCCCCGTGTCAGACCAGCCCCGTTGTCGGCCTGGATACTGCTGGTCTCCAGCGTGCAATAGCCCCAGCCAGCCGCTAATAGTTGTTCGGTGGGTGGTGAATCGCCGTTGGGGGCTGGTGCAAAGAAATTGGGGCCGGGCAGTCTTGTGATGGGAGCATAAGCTGGGTATCGGTCAAAAATGGCCTTCATCTCCGGATTTTGCTTAATCATCAATTCTTTAAAGGTCGAGTTGATTTTCTCCATGTCGGCGAGCGAAGGCTGAGCTGGGGCTGGCAATGCCGGGGGTAGAAAACCAAACATCATTAAGACCGGTACCGGTCCTTTTACGTTCTGCGGCAGAACCAATACCATGTTAATGTTCACATTGATCAGCGGATATTCGCTGTTATCGACCCGACCAATTAATTGCTTGGCTATCACTGGAATTCGGCCTACCAATTCGTTGTCGGTCACTTGGGTTATCCAGGTTACCCTGGGTACATTCTTAGGGACTCGGCCATACATTTCCCGTTCAAAATCCTCAATCAGTTCGGGCCGACGCACCTTCCACCATTGATCGGGCGTGGTTACTTTTTTTCCGTTTCGGGTGGTGAGAACATCGGGCAGTTGCGGACAGGGGTCCGCCTGGGCCTCATCGTAGTTGGCATGGTTAGGTTCCGACTCGTTGGGACTTGGACCAGGTCTTAGTTTTTTGATGCCTAGTTGCTGCATCATATTTGCCTGATCCTGAGTGGCCGTAAAGGTTTTAAGCGGAGGGTACTTACTGCTGTCAATGGCAACCTGCTGGGCTATCCCCCGTAAGAAAGAATCATCGACAGCACAAACGCCAGGTATTTTTGCATGGTAGTTTGGTTTAGAAAAAATTAGTTGTCGGTTCGGAAGGGAGAGGCTGGCAGACCCTCTTTATTGTACAGATTCGGGTTGACCGGATTATCAGCCCAGGCATAGCGAACGTATTGAGGATTGGGCACTTCATCACTCCACACAATCACTTTGGTGCCGTCTAGTCGAGCTTTTGCCCAGACGAACTTTTTATCCGGGCCTGCAATAGCGAATTCACCCGGTTCTTCTCCATCTCTGGTGATCAAACCACCGCCGGTATTGGTAAAACTAACCACAATTTTGTTGCCCTCAACCGCAGCCGATTGATACAATGGCCCTGAATAAACGAGGGTTTCTTTATAGGCTGTTTTCATGGCCGCCAAGGCCAGCCGTTCGCCAACATCTTTCTTATTGTCTGGGTGAATATCATTCCATTCACCCAGGTCAATTGCCACAACCATGGCGGTATTGGGTATAGACAGGGCCTTGAGTTGCGCTTCCCTCAACACCGCCCAACCGCTTTCGGAGGGTTGATAATTGTAGTCCATAAAGCCGGGAAGCTGGATGTACAGGAAGGGGAGTGGGCCCTGTTGCCAAAGGCGTCGCCAGTCATTGATCAACGCAGGCAGTAGTGTTGTGTACTCCTCCGGCTTACCGGCATTGCTTTCTCCCTGGTACCAGCAAAAACCTTTGATGGCATAATTGATTGCCGGGGCTACCATAGCATTGTACAAGGCCGATGGCTGATTCTGAGCGTTGATTCCGCCCCCAAAGCCTCCGCCTGCGATTGGCCGGTAGGCAACGCCCACTTTATACTGCCAGGTTCCTTTCAGATCAACCGTGTCGGCACCCGCGAAAATACAATAGGGTTTGTCGGGTACGAAGCCTCCTTTACCGGCATTGTTGGTGACCCGTACTACAAATATATTTTTACCCGCTTTGAGGAGATTCGCGGGCACCGGATACCGGCGTTGGGGATACATATACGTTGTTTTACCAACCGACTGGCCGTTGATAAAGAGTTCATCGGCGTCAACGATTCGCCCCAGAAAAACTTTAGCAGGCTTGCCCATCATTGAAGCGGGTAGGTCGATTTCTTTCCGATACCACACGACCCCATTCAACTCCTTTATACCCTGATCCTCCCAATAGCCCGGAATATTAATGGATCGCCAGCCTTTAGGTATGTACGATGTCTCGTACCATTTGGTATTTCCCGACAGTCCTAAATCGACGGGTGGCGCTGGCCGATTGGCCGTTGCAGGTTGTCTTTGGCTCAGGCCGGGCCGCGTAAGGCTGTTGATATAGGTCGTGTCTTTGTTTTTTTCGATGGTTGCTTTCAATGTCGAAAAATCGGTTAAACCTTCTTCGCTCGTCCAGGCTTCAATAGGTGTACCCCCTACACTGGCGTTGATGATGCCAATGGGTATCTTATAGGTTGCGTAAAGCTTCTTGGCAAAGAAATAAGCCACGGCAGAGAACGGGCGCACATTCTCACCAACGGCGGCTTTCCACTGACCAGATGGCAGGTCGCTTTGGGGACCATTCAGGTTCGTCAGAGTCGGTATCCAGAACTGCCGTATCTGCGGATAGTTCGCTTCTGCAATTTCTTTTGCATACGTAACGTCATGAATATTCAGTTGGTGGACCATATTGCTTTGTCCACTACAAAACCACACATCGCCAATCAGTATATCTTTTAGTTCGAGCCGCGTTTTGCCCGCAATTTCCATCGTAAATGGTCCGCCTGCTGGCATGGGTGGCAGCGTTACCTGCCATTGCCCATCGGGTCCAGTGATCATTTTGTAGTTCCTGTTTTTAAACCGCACCGTAATTGGTTCGCCTGGCGTTGCCCATCCCCAAAGCCTGAGCGGGACATCCCGTTGCAGCACCATCCCATCACTAATCAATTTGGGCAAACGAAGCTGGGCCTGGGCTATACTAGTTGTTGTCAAAAACAGACTGACGAGACACAGCCTTACTAAGGAGATTAGTCTAAATTGCATAGGGTTAATTGTTGGGAATTCGTTCAAGGTGTATTCTGGAGATGCTGGTTCTGATTCAATTCCGGTGATTCGTGCAATTTCGAAATAACAATTCATGTACCTCTTGAATCGACTCATGTTCGTTCAATAGATGCGTCAAAAACACAGCTTTATAGGCTGACTACTCATCAGGTGATTGATTCAAGAGCCAGCCGATGACCGGTACCGATAATATATGCTTGAAATATGAAACAGGGGTAAGCCATAAGATAGGACTTCAGAATACTTTCATGGGTAGGCCAAACAGGATATAATACTAAATCAGGAGCGAATGACTAGTCAGGACGTTATTTGTTGGCTAAAACAGGCAGTTTACCAGGCTATTTATATACGGATGAGTAATGCGGGACAAATTGAAACTTTTCCTGAATCAACTAACTAGTGTACCCCCATGAAGCAGCTCTTCTTCCTCGTTTCACTTTTTGGGCTAGCCCCATAATGGCCCAGCAACTTCCTTATTATTCTTATACGAACGTTTATCATGGCGCTTTTGCAGGATCAGTACCTCTTTCTGGTTCGTCTGGAGGTGTAGAAAAAGTAGAAGGATATTATAACGCTTTTATTGGGGGCTTTGCGGGCCATATAAATACGGGTTCTGCTAACAGTTTTCTAGGGTCTTATTCTGGATATTCCAATACCACCGATAGCAATAATACCATCATTGGTCACGGGGCTGGTTATTATAACACTACCGCTTCCTATAATGTATTTGTTGGACAAGCTTCTGGTACATTGAATACAACGGGCACGTATAATACTTTTTTGGGGCAGGGATCAGGCTATGCGAATACCACTGGTAATTTCAATACATTCTTAGGAAATGGGGCGGGTTCAAAAAACGCATCAGGAGTGAGTAACACATTTGTGGGTCTAAATAGCGGTTTCAATACTACTGGTTCTGGAGATGTTATGCTAGGATCGGGTGCTGGCCAATCCAATACTAGTGGTAGCGGAAATACATTTATTGGCACAAATGCCGGAGCGTTAACAGGCAATCCAGATTTACAAAATGCAACGGCAATTGGCTACGGTGCCCAGGTAAGTACGAGTAATAGTCTAATCCTAGGGGCAGCAGCCAATGTGGGCATCGGCAACACGGCTCCTTCTGTCAAATTACACCTAACCTCAGGCACACCCAATACGTCTGGACTGCGACTGGAAAACTTAACGGCTTCGTCACCTGCCAGCCAGCCCAATGTAACCAAGTTTCTCACTGTTGATGGATCGGGGAATGTGATATTAGGCAGTTCCACCAATTCGCTCAGGGTAGGGGCTGAGGTATGGTCAACCACCGGCACCTATGTACAGAATGCCAATCCTGGAGGGGTCATCATCGGTCAGGGCGTGGAAAAGACTCCTTCAGATTATAATCTATTTGTTAGCAAAGGTATTCTGACCGAGAAGGTAAAGATAGCTATAAAGATGACCGCAGACTGGAGTGATTATGTGTTCGAGAAGGGGTATGAACTAAGAAGCTTAGCCCAAGTCGAGCAACACATCCATCGAACGGGTCATTTGCCGGGCTTACCTAGTGCAGCTGAAGTGGTCGAGAAGGGAGTAGATGTGGCCAAAATGGACGCCAAGTTGCTAGAGAAGATTGAAGAGTTGACCTTGTATAGTATTCAACAGCAGAAGCAAATTGATCAGCTAGAAAAGCTCGTTAAGCAGCTATTGGAAAAGAAATAGCAACGCTATAGTTGGCTACCGATCAAAAGCCCCTAACCAGTGATGGCAGGGGCTTTTGATCGGATAAAGCAGCTATTGGTTGACCCTAAGTCGGAGGTATAGCCTAGAGAGAGGTATTACTTCTTCCCCAGAACCTGTTTCATTAAGCATTCTAATTCGTCAATTCTATCTTGTTGTTGTTGCTGTTTTTGTTCTATCGTCTGAAGCTTTTTATCCTGTTGAATGCTATACAAAGTCAGCTCTTCAATTTTTTCGAGCAACGTAGCATTCATCTTTGCTAAGTCTACCCCTTGGCTGACAACCTCGTCAGCAGACGGTACGCCGGGTAAATGGCCATGTTGGCCGATATAAGTTGCTACAGCGGCCAATGGACGTAGCTTATAGGCAGGAGAAAATACCTTATCACTCCACTCGTTTGCGTTGGCAATACGGATTTGATACCGGGCTTTGATGACATCACCACGTTCATTGACCGTTAGAAATTGATCGGTTGAACGCACAACGGCGCTATTCGTTGTAAGGTTACTTAACCGTAGTCCACTAGCATCGGGGGTTTCGCTGACAACCTCCAGGCGAACGGCTGGGGCTGAGGTGCCAATACCAACGTTTGCCTGATGGCCCAATATGACCGCATTACTTACGGCTACCGTGGCCCCCGACCCCAAAGCAGTAGCATTGGTCAGATTATGGACCACGGCATCGGCTTGCGTGCCAAGAAATGTATTTCGAGACCCAGTGCCGTATTTGCCCGTGTGGAACCCAATGTAAACATTATCGTTCGCATCACTGTTGGTTGGACCCGCTCCCTTGCCCACAAACGTGTTGTGGCTTCCGGTTTGATTCCCTTTACCTGATTCGACCCCTAAGAACGTGTTACCTTTTCCGCTAGTGGTCAGGTAGCCAGATTTATAGCCTACAAATGTGTTGGAATCTGCCTGTGCATTATAACCGGATTCATAACCCAGCATGGTGTTGGCCTGTCCTATAGTGTTGGAATAGCCAGCTGTAGTGCCCATAAGCGTATTGAAATTGCCCGTCGTATTCGCTCGACCAGCATCGTTGCCCAGGAAGGAATTATTACTGCCTGTCGTGTTCCCTTGGCCTGCAGTCGCTCCAATAAATGAATTGTTCTTCCCCTGCCCATTAGATTGACCAGCAAAGGCTCCCATGAAAGCATTATTCGACCCTGTTGTATTTACTTCACCCGCCTGTAAACCCAGAAACGAGTTATAAGCCCCTGACGTATTGGTATTGCCTGCTAAGTAGCCCAGAAAGACATTATAACTACCCGTTGTGTTTGCTGATCCTGCTCCGTAACCAATAAAAGAATTATTCGACCCCGTTGTAGTCGCTGCACCGGCATAGGCTCCAATAAAGGAATTTGCATTACTGCTTACCGTTGACTGGCCTGCTAGGTAGCCTAGGAACACATTGAATGAGCCCGTCAAAGTAGCGTTACCTGCTCCATTACCTACTAATGTATTTCGGGTACCTGGCGTGAGGGAGTTAGGGGTGGTGGCCACATAATTGGTTTGAGCGAGCAGAGGCCTACCTAGTAAGCATGTAATTACTAACCAGGACGCGGGTTGAAATAGCCAGTTTGTTAGTGGCTGAGCCAGAGAGGATAGTAAGGAGGTAGACATGAGCAGTTTAGACTTAAAGCCGGGAATGCATAAGGCCGTATGGCCACGACTCTAAAAGTAAAGGGATGGTAGCTCTTGCGGGAAGAAATGTTGTTAACCGTGTGGTTATGATGGTCAACTACAGGAGTTTGTAGGCGAGAATAGTAAATCAAATAGCCACAACTTGTCGAGGAAGAGACTATTTGTAGTATGCACCGACGAACTCATGATAAGTAGAAGGATGAACTTTGTCGATTTACGGCAATCGGTACGATGTGTGGTCACTCCAGTTTGAAAACCACTGAAAGTTATCTAAAAGGGCTACCGGTAACTATTCTGGATACCTATAATGAACGAATCGTATGATCTAGGATTAGATTTAGAGGTGTAAGAAAAGTAAATACGGGAATTTTCCCGTTGTGGTATATAGTAAATAGTGTCAGCTTTACTCACCTGATTCATGAACTAGTTATTCCCGCTTGGCTCCTTTACGTATGCCTTTTTTCGATCTTCCTGGCTATCCTCATTCAAATCGTCACTGGATAACCTTGGCGAAATTGCGTCAGACCTATAGTTGGTGTGAATACATGCCTTCCTATTATTGCTGTCCAAAGTAAGATTTAATAAGGAGGGTAGGTAAGCTTGCTGGCAGGATTTTGACTCAGGTAATGTAATCTGCTCTTTTCATAGGTAGCGTATGTAAGGTCCGAATGAGAATAAATGCTTTATCTGAATAAAAATAAGTTCAGACGAAGCGGTCCAGCTACTGAATGCCTTCTGTGTTTATCCAACCTAAATTCACACCCCTGGCCGATATATACCATGGTATTTACAGAAAAATTTGCTATTAATCTGGAAGCCCAGCGTAATCAGTTGAATCTTGCTGGCATTTTGGGCCTGAATCTAGGGCTTGATCAGGTCTGGTCATTTCTGGAAGCTAGTGAACGTCAGCTGATTCAATTGATGGATAGCCCGGTACCACTTTCGCCCAACACAGCCGGCAACATCGAATTTGGTTGGTGCCTTTTTTTTCTGAATGGAATGATGCCCAATGTTCCTTCAGAAGTCCGATTTATTCTTAAAGGAATTAAAGAAGGGTTGAATGCTTTGGGAGGAGTCCCGGTCAGCCATATAATAGCACTTCAGTGGGAACGGTGGTTGATCCGGCTTGACGGAGCGGGTGTAGTAAAAGGCGATGGCTCATTAGTGTCGACGGCTCAGTATGCGCTTTTAGATCCAGGATGGGTGCTTTCTGTACTCCAATTTTTATTAGTAAAACTGGGTATACGAAAGATCGTACCGTTCAATTCAACTAGTATTCCCATTAAGATTCTCCCGCAGCCCAGCTTACGCGTGGCGGTGTTTGGCGATTGGGGTACTGGAGCTTATCAGGACGGACATCTGGCGGCCAGTCCCTCCCAACAGGTAATGCAACAGATTAGCAAGCAGGCACCTGATATAGCTATTCATCTTGGTGATGTGTATTACTCTGGCATGGACGTCGAGGAACAGCATAAATTGGTTGATAGCTGGCATCATCATGCTCCTCTGGGTAACTTCACCTTGAACTCAAATCATGAAATGTATTATGGGGGGCACGGCCTGTTTAAGGTGGCGCTCGATCCTGCTGTTAGCCCTTTATTTAAGGCGCAGGGAGGGGCTACATTTTTCAGCATTGTCTTTGGTAACTGGTTGATTATCGGGCTTGACTCTGCCTATAATGCTCCTCAGGCTACCATGTATTTGGATGGAGCCGTCACCGATCCGGATCAGAAAAAACTATTGCATCAAGCTGGAGTCAGTGGAAAGAAAATCATGATTCTTACCCATCATAACCCGCTGAATGAGATAGGCGACCAGCAAAATAGTCTCTGGACTGATGTCGTATCAGCGTTAGGTAAGAAGCCGGATTACTGGTATTTTGGGCATGTCCATAATGGCATCGTTTATTCAGAGACGTCGGCTGCCGGGACCGTAAAATGCAGGTGTCAGGGTAATGCCGCTATTCCGATTGGTCATGCTGCCTGGTTCGATAATAAGCCTTCTATATCATTTTATACAAATTCTCCTTTGGGAGACACAGACCCTCGGAACGCATTGCGCATCAAAAATGGGTTTGCCCTTCTGGAATTTACTGCAAATAGCGTTCTGGAGAACTGGTATTATCAGGATGGCTCTCTGGCCTGGTCATCCCAACTAGCAGGCTAATTCTACTCGATCACCTGGCTTAAAGTTATTCTGGTAAAATGGGGTTTTCTCTCACTTGTTCGTCGACAGAAAGCTACCTTTCAAATCACGCTCTGTCATAGACCTACGTTGTGTTGAACTAGATGCCGAATATCGTTGAGGTGATGCTTGTCACCCTCCCGTAGTACCGACCAGTATCTGGCAGCACCTTTGTATTTTCGGTGATTATCAACGATAATGGTATCTGCAATCACGCTATCTTTAGCAACCAGATGCGCCAAGATTTTTACCCCACATCGGAGATTGACCAGTGGGTCTTCTAAATTTCGTTGTTCCCGATTAAGCGGCTCCAGGGCATATAGATTCTGATCTTCATAACTAAGCTGAAGCAAGCCCACAGAGTCAACGCCGAGCGGTGGTAGCTCATGATAAATACTATGCGGATTCCAGTCAGATTCGAATTTAGCCATCGCTACGATGAGCTCAGCCCAGCATTTTATTTGTAAATCAGCCGAAAGCTCCTGATAGCCTGTAATAAAATTCTCCATCTTGCCAGCATCCAGCACGGCTTTATTTGTTTTTATTGCCTGGAGAAGTTCTGCTGACCAGTTTTTTCTGCTGGCAACTACGTCCCAACTTAATACCATATCAATAAGCGATGAAGGATTGAATACTGTGAAAGCAAAAAGTCCATGTCGTAACTACTAATGTCCATTGTCTGACCAATGGGGCGATACGTTTCGTTTGTCTTTTCGACCTAAGTAGTTTATCCAAAAACCGTCGACAAAGGTCCCTCTTGAATTGGGCTCACACAATGGGAAATTTCCCGGTTTTTACAGCCAATCGATGAGCTGAATGAATGGCTGGATTTATTTTCTATAGCAGTAACCGATTAGCTACCGTATAATAAAACGGCCTTGATTTTCACGGTATTAGCACTAGTGTAAATCATAAAAGACACTTATTTTTCAACTAATAATACCCCAAGGACCTATTCTCATCCCATTACCTGAAATTTGCCCTCCATCCAGCCATGCACGATCTTAACGACCAAAAAGTAATTACAAAACAATCGGCTCAAGAGCAGGATCTTATTATTATCAGTGATTTGCATCTGGCTGCTGGCAAGCGGAAAGATGGTTGCTTTTCAGGTACTGAAAACTTTTTTTCAGATGCTGCTTTTTGTCGCTGGTTACAAACCATGTCGCAAACCCAGGCGTCCAAAACAGCTATATTGATTATCAATGGGGATTTTGTTGATTTTTTGCGCGTCACTGAAACTCCTCAAACAGATACTGATTTTCTGGCCTGGAGCTATTTGTTAGACGATCTGGGGTTCTCTAAATCGGTGCAGGAACTCAAGCGGTCCATTATCCCGAAAGAACGTAAATTTGGTTTAAGGACAGATGATTACAAATCGGTCTGGAAACTTCGGCTGGTGATGGATGGACATGCCGAATTGTTTAATGCATTGGGTGAGTGGCTAAACCAGGGGAATCAGCTTTGGATAACGAAAGGTAATCATGATCTGGAATGGCACTGGAAATTAGTCCAGCGATGCCTGCGTCGAGAACTTTCCTTACGAATGTCAACCTCCATCACCGAAGAGCAACTGGGACAACAGGTTTGTTTTTTTGAGGATTGCCTGCTGATCGACGAGCAAATTTATATTGAGCATGGGCATCGCTACGATCCTTATAGCCATGTGGAGGGCGGCTCTGTGCTGGACGATACGCCTACGGAATTAAATATACCGTTTGGTTCCTTTCTGAACCGGTACCTGCTGAACCGAATTGAACTGGATTATCCATTTCTGGATAACATTCGGCCTTCTGTCAATATCTTGCCGATTCTGATTCGGGAGCGGTTTCCGCTGGCCCTTAAATTTCTGGCCTGGCATATTCCCTTCGTGATCCTGATTATTCCAAAGCATTATTATGCTTATGTATTTCAGCGATTACTGGTTTTTTTACTCGCTGTTGGCGGGCCAATTATTGTATTCTTCTGGACGTTTATCGGGCATTTGCTACAGGGTGTTTCAGCCTGGCCGATGGCCATACAGAATATAGTTTGGTTAGTTGTCTCCTACTTTGCAGGAAGACTGGTGGCTATTTTTCAACTGGCTCAACCCGATAGCCTAGTGCCTTTGGCAGAGACGGTTTTTCGAGACAACCCGACGCTACAACTGGTAACGTTCGGCCATACGCATATTGCAGCCCAGACCCGCCAAACAAACCTACTATATCTGAATACAGGTACGTGGATCCCAGTAATCGAAAATTCGATAGCCGCCATTCGCTCCGACCATATGTTCACATTTCTGCGCATTCCCCGCCATAAGCCGACAAACTGGGATACGTTAGCGCTCGAGCACTGGAATGACGACGCCCAGCGAGCCGAACCAATGATCCTAATTAACAAGCGCTAAGTCATTTTGTGAAGTTCTAAACCCCACCATCTTTATGCTACCTCCCTTCAACTTAAAAGGCTATACGGCCAGTGATCCATTGGATAGGGTTAGCCCTCGTACTGGTCTACTGGTGCTGATGGGCGTTACTGCCCTTATCACCTGCCTGCTTCTTTATTTTATTGTTTATCAGTTTAATTTAGTTGCTTTTCAATCTAAATGGGTCATGCTGGCCGAAGTAGTTGGCTACACCTTCCTGATTGCACCGGTTGTATTTTTCTTGCGAAAATCCAGCTCGGTAGTACCTTATTTATTGGTTTTCCTGCCGCTGTATTTGCTGGATCTGTACATACAGGCTCATTTTCGGGACCTGGGCAAACCGGCATTGTGGACGTATGTTCCGGGTACATTTATCGATGCCATCCATGTGCTGCCGCTTCGTTTTTTTATTACCCTTTCTTTTGACGGCTTGCTGATCGGACCAATCTGCCTATGGTTAGCGCGGGTTGGTCTAGCTATTTTTGGCCACTTGTCGACGAATGATGTACCCCGCCAACGGTTCCGAAAGCTTGGTCGGACGAACCCGTCGAGAAGCCCGGACGGGATGCCGGGTACTGGATTTTAAGCGTATTAGGATTTTCGTATTTCGCCTATCTACTCTTACTTCTGCTGGGCGGTCTTGGGGCATCGCCCTGGCCGAAACAAGTGGGGGAGCTGTTCCAGACTACCTATCAGAATCCATTCCTGGCGCTGTGTACAATGGCGAAACTGGCCTTTATGATCCGGCTGGCCTTTATGGGAGCCTACAATGTCTATCTACGTTGGTATACGACACTGGCTCTTCTGATTGGTCATGCTGTATCGGTAGCCAGTTCGTTACTTTTCTACTTTATCGGGCATAATCCATATCGTAATTTTCTGCTCCTATCGGCTATTATTGATGGCCTGATGGTTGTCGCTTTTTTCTGGATAATAAGCCGTTCTAAACCAGTACGCTATCAGTTTGAAAAAGCTGTTGTTTTTCAGGACATAGCTTCTATCCCGGCAACCTTACTTCAGAAGACCTTCTGGCTAACTGGTGCCTTGGCGGTGGCCATGATTATAGTGGCTTTCTGGTGCCACTTTCAACTTAATCCGTCAACACCTATAGGCGTTCTTTTTCATGGACCAGAACCTACACTGGGCAATGCCGTTACCATGTACAGTGTTATCGGTTTACTCTGTTTTCTTATTGCCCGAAATGAATCACTGCGCGACTTTTTCGTGGGTACGCTCCTAATGGGATACCTTATCCGAATTATCGGAGCTCTAGGCTGGCTCATCGTTGCTAAGGTCTACGTTAGTCAGCCAGGAGGTGCTGATGTTTCGATTCAGTCCTTGTTTACGCTGAGTTTAGTCATCAACATTAGCCTATCCGCGATACTGACGGCCTTTCGCCGGCTTTATTACAACGTCGAATTCACGATCACTTCATTCTACCCCTCAAGTGCGCGGAATGTTATGTGTATGCACCGGGCTTTATTTCCTGAAGGACCGGAAGATAGTGGCGAGGTATTACAGGCAATTGATCGATATGCCGGCACAATCCGGGGCCGCAAACGAGGCCTGCTCAATTTTCCGTTCTGGTTGATTGAAAATGTATTGAGTGGAATTTGGGGGTTCAGACCCCCTTTCTCGACAATGTCGCCGAATGAGCAACTTTACTATCTTCGCCACTACTTGATCCGACCTCTTGCTGAGCGGCAGCAGTCGGGGTTACCTGAATTGGCTGAGTTAACCAATCAACTAAGTGTTGCCGCTCATTCCATTGTCCTATTTGCTTCCTACTCCACGCTGAAAAAACAGCATCAGATTGGCTACGTAGCCCCAGGCGCGCGAGATCGTCTTCAAGGGGAGGCTTTGCCAACTCCTCCGCCATTTGCGAGGGTAGCTCAATTACCGCGCAACGAAACCGATCCACTTAATTACCAGCCTCCAATTCCTCCTCCAATTCCTCAACGACCCGCTCCGCGTTTGTCGACTTCCATCAATGAGCCTACGCTCCCAACCGAAGTGGATTATATCGTAATCGGTTCCGGTCCAGGGGGAGCCGTAATGACGTACCGGCTCAGTAGCGAAAAGCCAGACGCTCGTATTCTCCTGATTGACCGGGGTGGCCGGTATTCCCCCTTCAGGATTTCAACGACCGGGAAATCGAGATGATGGCCAAAGTGTACAAAGAAGGTGGTCTTCAACAGACCAAACGAGCCGATATGTCGGTGTTACAAGGCGAATGCGTAGGTGGAGGCAGCATTATCAACAACGCCGTTTGTTACAAGATGCCATCAATTGTTAAGGAAAAATGGGAACGGGATTACGGGCTTTCTCTGAGTGGACTGGAGGATGCCTATAATCAGATAGGTCGTGAGTTAGGAATAGCTCCTCTCGGCGCTGGGGGCATTAATCAACAAGTTGCCAACCGATTCATTCAGGGGGTCAATGCGTTTAACAGTTCTTTGTCTTCTTCAGCAAAACCTCTTCAGCAAGCCAAAATTGCTGACGTAAACGGTGTTAATGCTATTGGAGATGGCTTATGGAACCTAGGCAATAAATACTTACGGAAACGTTCCATGCTGGAAACGTATATTCCCTGGGCAGAATCCAACGGTTTATCTGCTAATCAAGAAAAAGGCGTATCCGTTTCCTCAAATACAACAGCCATCCAGTTTGACCACCAAAACGGTTGCGCCACCAGCGTGTTAATCCGGCTGGCTTCGGGCCAGTTAAAACGGGTTAAGGTCAGAAAAGCGGTTGTTGTGGCCGGTGGTACTATTGCAAGCAGTCATTTCCTAATGCGAAGTGGGGTAGCTCGCCCTGTTGGTCAGCGAATGAGCTGTAATTTTGCCATGCCATTGGTCTTTACCTTCAAGGAAAAAATTCGCGCATATGATGGCGAGCAGATTACAATGGGTGCTATTGACGGAGAGTCCCGAATGGTTTTTGAAACCTATTTCAACCCGCCTAGTGCTTTCGGTTTATCATTGCCATTTTACTTCGGTCGTCACACCCAGCTGATGAACCAATATGAACAACTACTGAATTTTGGCGTGCTCATCGGTTCGGAACCGAACGGCACGATTCTACCCAAAGCTGATTTACTCAACGGACGCGCGTTTACCTGGCGTCTGGGCACAACCGATCAACAAAATATTCGTTATGCGCTGAAAACTTTGTTGAGAATTGGGCAGGGTGCCGGTGCCTTAAACGCTACTGTACCACTACAGCCAGGCATCGAATTTGATTTATCCCCTGGGAATATTACGCAGTTCGACCGATTCATTGACACCTATCCATTATCAACCAGCACCATTCATTTGAATACCGCTCATCCACAGGGTGGAAATTTAATGGCAGGTCCGACAGCTTCCAACGAAATTCTGGACCAGCGCGTTGTTGATGAAACTTTTCGAGTGATAGGGTATTCTAATGTTTTCGTCGCTGATGCCTCTGTTTTTCCCACGAGCATGCATCTCAATCCGCAATGGACTATTATGGCTATGAGTTCGCTGGCCGCTCAGAATGTCCTTGGCATTTAACTGGATTTACAACCAAGTTCAGGCTTGGTGTTTCATTAAGTAACCTTACTACTATTCATTCGTTTTGATTACGCTCACACTGGAATGGCAAATACGGTATAAAGCTATTTTTACTTTATACCGTATTTGCCATTCCGGTTTCAAAACCACTGAAATTCACCTGGAAGACGCCATTCTACTGATCGATTGAGGTTAAGGCAAAATTCTCGAGAATAAACCCGGGTAACTGAAACGGAATGGTAGGCTGGAAACTCTCCAAAACTGTCAGGGTTTGATTAAGAACACAAACCTTAATAAATTCTATTCCCATCCTACCTTTTGGTATTTATCTAACTAAAAAAGCCTTCCGCTGAGTCAATGGAAGGCTTTTTTAGTTGAATTAACTATGAAATTCTAATAAAACTTCGCCCGGCGATCTTCTACTTTAGCGGCTTCTTTAATAGCCTCATTGATGTAGAAACTTACCCGTGAGCTATTATTTTGCTGGAGCTGCGTTTTATACATTGTATAATCGGCAATGGCTGGAGCTGGTGTCAGGGAAGCTGTTTCCATAATCAATACACCACTTTCGCCCGCAAATGGTTTCGAACGTTTACCGGGTTTCAAACCGAACGCCTTTCCAAGCGCTACGGGGTCAACACCCGCGCTACGCAGGAAGCCGGTAGCCAGGTTAACATCATCAGCCAGTTCAACCAGGGCACCCGAACCATATTTTTCCGCAATACTTTCCAGCGTACCGCTGGCGTTGCCGAGTTTACTAATGATTTGCTCACCTTTCAGCTCATTACGAACTTTGGCAGTCAACTCATTGCGGTAATCGCTAACCTCTACTTTATCTTTTTCTGTTTTGTTGGTCAACACAGCAATTACGTATTGATCACCTACTTCAAATGGTTCTGAAACAGAATTAAGGTCCGTTTTGTCGTTAAACGCCCAGCGAACAATCTGCCGCACTTCAGAACCTGTCAATGCATTAATCTGCGGAGCTCCTTCCGGAATCCGATCAGCCGTAGCAACAACCAGTGACTTATCTTCTTTCACTTTGGCATCAAACTCTTCTTTGTTGTGTACCGTCGATGCAAACTCATCGGCTTTGCGCAGGGCCTCATCACGCGTTGTCTGGCTAGGTGCAATCGTTTTGCCAATGGCCGCTATACGATAGAGGGTATTGGTTTTAGGTTGCGTCACTTTAATGATATGGTAGCCAAATTCGGTTTCTACCAGACGAGGAATCAACCCTGCTCCCGCAGCGCCAAACACGGCTGCTTCAAAAGGTTTCACCATTTGGCCATTGTTTTTGAAATAACCAAGGTCACCACCTGCCTGAGCAGAACCATCCTGGCTGTTAGCCTGCGCCAGTGCTTCAAAACTAGCACCACCCTGAATTTGCTTCAGGATACCTTCTGCCTTCCGACGAGCCTCTGCTTTCGCCGAATCGGCAAGGCCTTTCGTCTGAATCAGAATGTGGCTGGCACGGGCGGTAAAGCTGGTGTCTTTCTTCGTACCACCGTATTTGTAGATGAAATATGTATTTCCTTCACGGAAGGGGCCATAAATACCACCCGGCGTGAAAGTGGGAATTGAGGCCCGAAGCTGTTCTGGCATTTCGCCTGCTGTCAGGTAGAGCGGCACACGAACGTCGCTATTTTGCTGCGCAAAGGTCGAGTCGTTTGTGGCTGCACCCAGGCCACGGGCGAGTGATTTGATTTCAGTGTACAAGGTGGCACTGTCTTCTTTAGACGGAGCCACCGAGAAGGTTACGTATTGAATCGAACGGCTGTCTGTACCCGGATACTCGTCCTTATGTTTGTTCAGGTAATCCTGCAATTGCGAATCGGTTACCTTAACGGTTGTATCATTAATAGTATAGTATGGAACGAACAGGAATTTTACATTCGCTTTCGAGTTCTGCGCCTGGTATTCCTTCTGTGCTTCGGCCGTAGTGGCAAATACCGACATCCGCATCAGTCCCTCATACTTATCACGCAGACGATTCGAGCTTAAGTTTTTCTCAAAGCTAGCCCAGGCAGCCTGCTGCTGAGCGGGCAAATTCTTTAAGCCTTTCAGGTAGCTGATAATCGAGCTCTTGTCAAAAACACCTGTTTGGGGGTTTGTAAATGCCTGCCGAACGGCGGGGCTGATGTTGTTCCCCTGCACCATATCGACGAGTTCTTCGGGCGAAACCTGAAGGCCAAGTTTGTCGAATTCTTTCTGGTAAGCAATTTCGAACAGCATCTGATTCCAGGCTTGCTCCCGAACCTGACCCATTTCCTGATCGCCAGGAGCCCTGCCCGTTTGTTGTTCGTATTGTACACGCAGTTCGTCTACCTTAGCATTAAACTCTTGATAATCAATGGATTGTCCGGCAATTTCCCCGACTTTTTGTTGATCCCCTCCGAACAGCAGACTACGGCCGCCGAGCAAATCTCCACCCACAATGAACAGGATCAAGCTAACGGCAATCACGCCTACAGCCAGCCCTGAACGTTCTCTGATCTTATTAATGACAGACATTTCGCTTTTAACAGTCAATATTAGCCCGCAAAATAACAATTTTCCCTCTTGGAATACAAGTAGTAACTGTATATCTATCCCCAAAACTGAGGAATTGGCTCCACAACTTCTAAACAAAAACGGTGCCGACTCTTGGATGAGTCGGCACCGTTTACAAAAAACAACGAATAAACTTAGTTGTCCTTCTTCAATTTATCGCCTGCTTTATCAAAGGCGTTTCCTATATCACGGCCCGCGCTTTTAAAACCCGCTTTCACATCCTTCCAGGCATCGGCCGTTGCATTTTTAGCCTTCTCCATGTCGTTGGACAATTCCTCCCGTTCTACTTCCAGCTTCGCTTTCTGGCGTTCGGTTTCGGCTTTCGCTTTGTCGCTTTGTTTGTCTGCCTTTACCTTTAATTCGTCAATCTTCGCATCCAGTTTATCCTTCTGTATCTTCATTTTAGCGACTGCTTCGTCACGTTCCCGCTTAAAATCAGCGGCTAGTTCATCCGATTTGGCATCGGCTTTCTCACCTGCTTCTTTCAAATCTTCTTTGGTGTTTTCCGTAGCCTCTTTAGTGTCTGCAGAAATAGCATCACCTGTTTTCTCCAATGCGTCTTCGGTACGCGACTCTTTCTTGCCATCCGAACCGCAGGCTTGCAGTAACGCCAGTGAAGCTACCAACATAAGTGTACCAGTAACATTGCGGAGTTGGGTCAGTATTAATTGGGGCTTTTTCATAACTGTTTGTGTGTAGTTTGATTTCTATCAACCCTATTGGCAAAGGCCATGCCAGAAAGAGGAGGAGGGGAGTAAAGAGACGAGAGGGAGGAAGGGCTGCTTTGGGCATTAATCATCCTTCCTCCCTCTCGTCCCTTTATCCCCCTCCTCCTTATTTCCACTTAATCGCACACCCAATCGGCTTTGTAATGGGCGATTGTACGGGTCGACCGGCTAGCAGGTTGGTAACAGCGTCATCGACATATCGGCGTTGGACACCTGCTTCGTCCTGTGGGCTGTCGTCAATTGTGCCCACATATTCGAGGATAAACTGTCCATTCATCTGCTTGAGTACATATACTTGAGGTGTACGAGTAACCCCGAAGGCACGAGCTGTGGTTTGTGTTTCGTCGATGGTGTAGGCATACGGAAAACTCTTGTCGCGGGCTCGGACTTTCATATTTTCGAATGAGTCTTCTTCGTAAGCTGTCGGGTCATTGGGCATGATGGCTAACACGGGAAAACCCTGTGATGAAAATTTGCGATCCAGCGCAATGAGCCGGTCTTCGTAGGCTTTGGCAAAGGGGCAATGGTTGCTGGTAAAAACCACAATCAACCCTTTTTGGCTACGATAGTCGACCAGCGAAATGCTACGACCATCCACGTTTTTTAGCCGAAAATCAGTTATAGCATCGCCTAAGGTATAGCCTTTGGGTTGAGCGTATATAGTCGATAAGGCCATCAGCATGAGCAGGGCCGCTAATAGAAAACGCACTCGTTTATCTGTTTTCACTGGATTATTCTTTTTCAATTAGACAACAAATGCACAATAAAGATTAGTTTACCCTGAATTTAGACTTACCCTATTCTCAAACACCTTTTACCCATGAATCGACTACTGTTTTGGGTGATTTTCGCCGGTCTTATCACTAATACGGCTGTAGGTCAGGTGGTACGGATTGCAAGTGAAAGCAGTCTGGAATTGGGTCGAGACACCTGGCGTTTTATGCCTGGGGATAATAAGCACTGGGCCGATTCGGCCTTTAATGACAAGTCGTGGCGAAAACAGTCTATCGAAACAGCTATTGAATTAAATGATACGCTATGGCAAAAGAACCAGGGTTGGTTTCGTCAATCGTTACACCCTCGAACGGGTGTTCTCAAAAAAGACCTTCGGTTAGTCGTCAAACAGTTTGGTTCTTCTGAAATCTACCTGGATGGTCGATTATTCGCCATAGTAAAACCTGCCCACTTCGATTCAGGTGGTTCTCAACGAATCATCCGGTTCGTCCCGATCCAGTTTACCGATACGAACCAGCACATACTAGCCGTTCATTATCGGTTTCGGCGAGACCCTGTCGTTCAGGCATCAACCGATATTTCCCCCCTTAGCCTTCACCTTCAAGACGCCGATGAGGTGGGCAGTTCATTAGTTGATGAAACCGAATGGTCTGCGGTATTAGCAGGCTGTTTGATAGGTGTATGTGGAATTTTGGCCCTACTTCATTTCCTGTTTTACCGGGCGAATCGAAGCCAGCCAATTAATCGGACCTTGGCCTGGGGTATGTTATTTTTTGCTCTTACTGCCACTATGGCTGAATTAAATGACTATGTCGGCACGCTTACCTATGTTTCGTTAACCGATCTAATTAGTGATGTGAGCCTGCATGCGGCCTTTGTATTATTTCTTACCGCCGTTTATCAGTACCTACACCTGCGCCGAAGCTGGATATATTATGGCGTGATTATCACCGTAGTAATTGACCAGCTCTACCGCATTGGCATAGGCAGTCTTCTCAAGGAATTCGGTTGGATTCCCTTATCGCTGATCATCCTCGACTATATCCGGATAAGCTGGTTAGGCCGTAAAATGAACGATGAGGATGCTCGACTGCCCTGGAATTCGCTCAAAGCATCCCTCTATTGTTTCCTGCTCCTTATTGTATGTGCCCTTATTCTCGCTATTGCTGAATCCGCTATAAAGGGCCTTATCGAGTACATATTGGTCGTTTTCATACTGCTCGTTGCAGGCGTTCTTTTCAGCATTCCCGTTGGTTTGTCCCTCTCTTTAGTACGCGATTATACCCGAACCTATAAAGCGCTGGGCAATAACCTCCGGGAGGTCGAACAGCTCTCCGCCCGAACACTAGCCCAGGAGCAGGAAAAACAACACCTTCTGGCCCGTCAGAATGAAGTATTAGAGGAACAGGTTCATGCGCGAACCGCAGAGCTGCATCAATCGCTGGTCGAATTAAGGGCAACGCAGGAACAATTAGTACAACGGGAAAAATTAGCCTCCCTGGGGGAGCTTACAGCGGGCATCGCCCATGAAATTCAGAATCCTCTCAATTTCGTCAACAACTTTGCCGAAGTATCGGTCGAACTGGTCGAAGAGCTTAACGAAGAGCGAGTAAAGCCTACCGGAGAGCGCGACGAAGAACTGGAAACCGATCTGTTAAGTGACCTGAGTCAAAACGTCCAGAAAATCAGTGATCACGGCAAACGAGCTGCCAGTATTGTTCGGGGTATGCTCCAGCATAGTCGGGTCAGTTCGGGCCAGAAACAACTCACCGATTTAAACGCGCTGGTCGACGAATACCTCCGGCTGGCTTATCAGGGGCTGAGAGCCAAAGATAAATCGTTCAATGCGCAGCTGACGACCAACTTTGCGCCCAATCTGCCTACTGTTAATATCGTACCGGAAGACATTGGACGGGTTCTGGTGAATTTGTTCAACAATGCGTTTTACGCCGTTCAGCAGAAAAGCAAAGTAGAACCCGATTTCGTACCGACAGTTTGGATTCAAACGGCTCAGGTCGACGGGCAGCTCGTCATCCGGATTAAAGACAATGGATTGGGCATTCCCGATGAAGTTCGCCAGAAAGTATTTCAACCCTTTTTTACAACCAAGCCCACCGGCGAAGGCACCGGACTTGGCCTATCCCTTAGCTACGACATCATCGTAAAAGGGCATGGTGGTCTGTTGAGTGTGGAAACAGAAGCGGGAGAATTTACCGAATTTACCGTGACTCTGCCCATTGAGTAAAAGATACTACGCTAACGATAACAATCGTTTGGCCATGCTGACACCCGGCCAAAACGCTATACCTTAGTTATTGTCTTAGATAGTCAATCAGTTACTAAAAATTTAATCTTTCCCTGATTAAACGCTTTTCCTTGTAAGTTGTCATACCTCCATAGCTAATGGCCGATATGTATGACGAATCAAACCAGACAGCAACAAATGCGGTATCTCTTCGCCCGGGCCGGATTCGGAGCAACGCCCGCTGAGCTTGATGCGGCCTCCCGTAAATCGCTGAAAAAAGTAGTGCGGCAGTTGTTCAACGACAGTGAATCCGTGCCCGAATTACGTGTTGTTGAGGCCGATACGAGCGAAACGAAAAAACAGCTCAAAGGGCTGTTTCGGAATGGGCAACTGGATAAAGACATGCTGAAAGAGCGCATTCGCGACAATGCCGAAAAGGTGCGGGATCTTAATCTGCAATGGCTCGATCAAATGGCCATCGGCAAAGCTGCCCTGCGCGAAAAAATGGCCCTTTTCTGGCACGGTCATTTTGCCTGCCGGACGCAGGGCCGTAATCCGCTGTTCATGCAGCAGTATGCCAATACCATTCGCCAAAACGCGCTGGGCAAATTCAGTGATTTATTGATGGCGGTGTCGAAAGAGCCGGCTATGTTACAGTTTCTGAATAACCAGCAGAACCGTAAAAACGCGCCTAACGAAAATTTCGCCCGAGAGGTAATGGAGTTGTTCACCCTGGGGCGGGGTAACTATTCAGAACACGATATTAAAGAGGCAGCCCGCGCCTTTACAGGCTGGCAATTCACACCCGATGGGCATTTCATTTTTCGGGAGCAGGTTCACGACGAAGGTGAGAAAACCATTTTTGGAAAAACGGGTGCTTTCAAAGGCGAAGATGTGATTGCTATGCTGCTCGAAAATAAGCAGACCGCCCGGTTTGTTACTGCGAAAATTTATCGGTTCTTCGTCAATGAAACCGAAGACAAAAAGCGAGTTGATGAACTAGCCGCTCAATTTTACAAGAGTAACTATGACATTACCGATCTGCTGGAGACCATCTTCACGTCAGACTGGTTTTACGATCCTAAAAACGTAGGAGCCCATATTAAGTCGCCGGTTGAGTTGCTGGCGGGGCTGCGTCATACACTGGGTGTGCAGTTTGAGCAGCCACAATCTCAGATTTTTGTGCAACGCACGTTAGGTCAGCTTCTGTTCTACCCACCGAATGTAGCGGGTTGGCCGGGCGGTAAAAACTGGATCGACTCATCGAGCCTGCTTTTTCGAATGCAGTTGCCAAGTTACATATTGAAAGCCGCCGAAATAGCCGTGCAGCCCAAAGAGGATGGGGACGTGAATACGCAGTCGCTGGCCCGAAAAGGTGGTTCACGTTTCCAGACAAAAGTTGACTGGGCCGATTTTGAGGCTGCTTTCGCTAAAATACCCGATTCCAACCTGACCGATGCCATTGCCAGCACATTGATACCCTTTCCGCTTCGTCCTGACCAACGCGAGTTAATCAGCAAGCAAGCTAAGCCTGGTCAGTCCCGTTCCGAACAAATTCATGCCATCACCACAGCGCTCATGAGCCTGCCGGAGTATCAACTAACTTAATTGTGAATGAGCGAATGAGTGATTGAGTGAATAGCTGACGCAAGTAATTATTCACTCATTCGCTCATTCACTCATTAAACTTATGAACCGTAGAAACTTCCTCAAACAATCGGCTTTTACAACGGCGGGCACCATGCTGATTCCGCACTTTTTGAAAGCCTACGAAACACAGATGCTGGGTCAGGTATCCGCATCGAACGGTAAAATTTTAGTAGTGGTACAACTCTCAGGTGGCAACGACGGCCTGAACACCGTTGTACCCTACCGGAATGATATTTACTACCGCGAACGACCTACTATTGCCATCAAACCTGAAAAAGTACTGACGCTGAACGATGAAATTGGCTTTCACCCGGCCATGACCTCGTTGAAAGCGCTGTATGACGAAGGCCTGGTAACCGTCATCAACAATGTCGGCTATCCAAATCCAGACCGTTCTCACTTCCGTTCGATGGACATCTGGCAAACCGCCAGCGATTCGGACAAGTATGTGAACTCGGGTTGGGTGGGCCGCTATCTGGATGCGGCTTGTGCTGGTAAAGAACAGCAACCGTTTCGAACCATTGAAGTGGACGACACCCTGAGTTTGGCCATGAAAGGCGATACCCTGAACGGTCTGGCAGTTTTAGATCCCAAGAAACTGTATAATCAAACCCGTGGCGGACTGGTGACGGGGCTGAGCAAAGAGCATACGACCAACCAGCCGGAATCCGTGGCCTATCTCTACAAAACACTGGCCGAAACCGTTTCCTCAGCAGCTTATGTATATGACCAAACAAGCCGAGTGGGAACGACGATGGCTACTTACCCAACCAGTGAACTCGGCAACCGGCTAAAAACGGTTTCGCAACTCATTCAGGCGGGTGTTAGTACAAGCGTTTACTATGTATCGATCAGCGGTTTCGATACGCATATCAATCAGCCAGGGCAGCAGGAGCGACTTCTTGGGCAATATGCTGAGGCCGTTGGTGCATTCATGAAGGATCTGAAAGCGGCCGGTCGGCAGAATGATGTGTTGCTGATGACCTTTTCGGAGTTTGGTCGGCGGGTGAAGCAAAATGCCAGCAATGGAACCGATCATGGTACAGCCAATAACGTGTTTCTGATCGGGGGTGGGCTACCCGCCAAACGGGTATTGAACGAAGCACCAGACCTGACGAAACTAACTGAAGGCGACCTGACGTATTCCGTCGATTTTCGGCAAATCTACGCCACGCTCCTGCATGACTACCTCGGAGCCGATGATGTAGCTGTTTTAGGCCGTAAATTCGATGGAGTAAAGATAGTATGATGATTTTCCTATAAGACGGAAAATCAGATTCCCGACCGTTGGTTTTAGATTTACGATAAAATTTCGGAACTATACTCCCGAAATCTCCCTGAATCTGTGTTATTTCGCAGAGAGTCAAGTCAATTATTCTGAATGGTAGGTATCATCATGGGTAGTCTTTCCGACCGCAAGGTCATGCAGGAGGCTGCCGACATTCTGACCGAGTTGGGCGTAAGCTGGGAAATGGACATCGTTTCGGCCCACCGAACGCCTGAGAAAATGGTCGATTATGCAAAAACAGCCCGTGATCGTGGGCTTCGGGTTATCATCGCCGGGGCAGGTGGAGCCGCTCACCTACCGGGCATGGTGGCGTCACTCACAACGCTACCTGTAATAGGTGTTCCGGTGAAATCAAGCAACTCAATCGATGGCTGGGATTCCGTTCTGTCTATTTTACAAATGCCGGGTGGCGTACCCGTAGCCACCATGGCGCTCGATGGTGCCCGAAACGGGGGCATTCTGGCGGCTCAAATTGTGGGTACGTTTGATGCGACAGTAGCCCAAAAACTCGTTCAGTTTAAAGAAGAGCTTAAGGAAAAAGTGGCTCAAATGAGCCAGCAATTAACCACACCTCTTTAACTAAATGAATAATCAAAAATGTATAATTGATAATTCTCTGTTGGTCTATACGCATTATACGTTATTCATTGTTCATTATCCATTCTTTAGGTAACCCATGGACCCCGACAACCAATCCTCCAATCCTCGCCCAGCCGGAAATTCCAGCCTGCCAGCTATCACGCTTGTGGTGCTAGTAGGGCTGATTGCTGCCCTACTATATGTAGGCTACGGGTACATTACCGATGATACGAATGGGTCTGATGAGTTGACCAATGTAGCACTCGATACGACTTCGCAACAACCGCTGGCGCAGAACGGCCCGGAAATGCTCATGTCTCCGGAAGAAGTAGATACATCGTCGCAGCCAGCACCCGTCGATCTTTCACAGGCCGCACCACCTGTCGAGGCTCCCGAAGCAAATGCCAAAGCAGAGGAAGTTGCAGAAGACAATCGCGAAACAAACGATGGCAAACCTACTCCTGACGAAAAGCCAGACGTGGTAAAACCTGCTCCTGAAAAGCCCAAGGAGAAACCGATAGAAAAGCCTGTTGAGGTTAAGCCCAAAGTGGAAAAACCAAAAACGGAAGTTGCCGTTGAGAGAGTTAAAGTCAAACCGGGCGGTGTCTCAAGTACATATACAGTAGGCGCTGGCGAAACCTTCTATGGTGTCGCCAATCGGTATAATATGAAACTATCCACGCTGAAAGCCCTCAACCCAGGCGTTTCGGAGAGCGACGTTAAAGCAGGGATTACGAAGCTAAACGTAAAAGCAATGGCGGTTCATACCGTTGGGCCGGGCGATTTGTTGCGTGTTGTGGCCCAGAAGTACGGCGTCAGTAAGGAAGCGCTTATGCGAGCGAACAAAAAAAGCAAAGACATTGCCACCCGGGGCGAAAAGTTGATTATTCCTTTCCCAGATAAACAGTAAAAATAGTCGTTAGTCGCAAGTCGTTAGTCAACAGTAGCTACTAACGACTTGCGACTAACGACTATTTTTTCTCATACACCAATCCCAGTGTGAACCGGAAGTCATTGTTCTGTCGGCCTGGCACAATCAGGCTCTCGTAGGCATTGGCCACCGTCGAACGCAGACTCACAACCTGCGTTAACTTTATCTGTACACTCAGGCTGGCATTCCATCGGACGTTATATTGCCCTAAAGCAGGTTGATAAAAGGCGGTGTGTGTGATGGTAAATCGGTCTTTATCAAAGGTATATTCACCAAATAACCGGGCGGAATTTCTGAAGATATTGATGTCGTTCAGTTCTAGGAAATCGGTGTACTCCTGCATGACAACGTCGGTAATCGAAATGTAAGCCCGTTTATGGTTGAGGAGTTTGTAGCCAACTCCGGCAGCGGCTGTCCAGCGATGGTTGATTTGTCGCAGATTACTCCGTTCATACGAGCCAAAGGCCAGATAATAGAGTCGCTTTTCGTACCGATAGGTTGTTCGTAAATCACCGAACCACTCACGCTCAGCCAGTATTCCATTCTGTTTGCCGTACACAAACGATGGGTTACTCGATAACTTGAAATAGTTGCTCAACTGATAGTCAACTGCACTGGTCAATTGCAGGAGTGTACGACTGACATTCCCAGCAGTAGCAGTGCCGTCGGCTGTGAAACGGTACCGAAAGATAGTTGGTGGAGGAACTACGTTTTTAAGAGTATCGGCTTTGAGTTGATTAGCTGCGGTTTTACTTGAATCGCGTTTGCTGGCTTTGCTTGAGTCTGGTACAGAAGGCCGTAGAGGATCGGGTTGCTCAACAATCTGCGCATTTGTATACGAAAATGAGAAAAGAAAACTAAACGTGAGGAGGCATAACAGAAGGTATTTCACAGAAAGAGGCATTGGTGAAACTGCAACTTAGAAAAAAAAGATACATTTGGTGGCTGACCAGGTGGTCATCTTATCCAATAGCCTACTCATCTAAATCTACCTGTACCCATGACTCGCTGGGGAATTCTAGGACCGGGCCGCATTGCCCACAAATTTGCCAAGGACTTACTCACCCTTCCCGACGCGCAACTATACGCCGTTGCTTCGTCCGATCAGCAGCGCGCCAATGAGTTCGCGCAGGAATACTCGATTCCTCACGCCTTTGGTGCTTATGAAGATTTACTCACCTTGCCGGACTTAGATGTGGTATACGTAGCAACGCCCCATGTCAAACACCACGAGAACGTCATGATGCTGCTCAATGGGGGGGAGCCCGGCCTGGATTGGCCGTATTGGGCGAAAAGCCGTTTGCCATGAATAGCCAACAGGTTCGGGAAATGGTTGAAACGGCCCGGTCGAAAGGTGTCTTTCTGATGGAAGCCTTGTGGAGTCGGTTTATGCCGGGTATACGCAAGGCACTGGAATTAGTACAATCGGGTGCCATTGGCAAGGTAGTCTCGGTGAAGGCTGATTTTGGCTTTAAAGCTCCCTTTCTGCCCGAAAAACGATTGTTCAATAAAGCGCTTGGGGTGGCTCGGTGCTGGATATTGGTATTTATCCACTGTTCTTATCCTACCTGATTCTTGGTAAACCGACAACCGTTAAAGCATCGGCAAATTTCGGATCAACCGGCGTTGACGAACAGTGCGGCATGGTGCTGACCTATCCTGATGGTCAACTGGCTCTGCTCGACAGCACAATTATGGCCGATACAGACTGCATTGGATTGATCCAGGGCGAAACGGGCCAGATTCGAATTCACAGCCGTTTTCATGAAACGAAAGGGGTTACGCTCAGGCAGCAGGACCAACCCGACCAATTATTCACATTCGAGCGGACAACCTTTGGGTACGATTACGAAGCCCAGCACGTGATGCAATGCTTAGCCGAAGGTAAAACCGAAAGCCCACTCTGGTCGCTGGAGGATAGCCTGAATTTAATGGAATTACTGGATGCTGTTCAGGCCGAAGCGGGAATTGTTTATGCATAATGAATAATGTACAATGGATAATGACTGGTAGAACGTACTTACCTTTGTGCATTACCCATTGTACATTATTCATTCTACATTATTCATTCCTGAATGGACCGCTATGCTCAGCGCGGAGTTTCCGCCAGTAAAGAAGACGTTCACAACGCCATCGCCCAACTCGATAAGGGTCTTTTCCCGAAAGCCTTCTGCAAAATTGTACCCGACGCGCTGGCGGGTGATCCGGATTTCTGCACGATTATGCATGCCGACGGGGCTGGCACAAAATCATCGCTGGCTTACCTGTACTGGCGCGAAACGGGCGATCTGAGCGTTTGGAAAGGCATTGCTCAGGATGCGGTTGTGATGAACACCGACGATCTGATCTGTGCGGGAGCCACTGGCCCAATGCTGTTATCATCGACGATCGGACGGAACAAAAACCTGATTCCGGGCGAGGTGATTGCCGAAATCATCAACGGCACGGAAGAAGTTTTACAAATGCTGCGGGATCATGGTATCGAGATTTACAGCACCGGTGGCGAAACTGCCGACGTTGGCGATCTGGTTCGGACGGTCATTGTTGATAGCACGGTCATTGCCCGGATGCGTCGCGATCAGGTGATTAGCAACGACCGGATTCAACCCGGTGATGTGATCGTTGGGCTGGCCTCTTATGGACAGGCAACCTACGAAACCGCCTACAACGGAGGCATGGGGAGCAACGGCCTGACTTCGGCCCGCCACGACGTATTGGCGCATTACCTGGCTAAAAAATATCCGGAGAGTTTTGATCCCGCCATCGACAGTAGTCTGATTTATAGCGGCTCAAAACAGTTAACAGATGTAGTGCCGACCGTCGATACGTCGAACCGCCCGAACGGCACTACCGTTGGACAGCTTATTCTTTCGCCTACACGAACCTATGCACCCGTAGCAAAAGTATTGCTGGATGCGCTTCGCCCACACATTCACGGAATGGTTCATTGTTCGGGTGGTGCGCAAACCAAGGTGCTCCATTTTGTCGATAACCTGCACATTATTAAAGATCATCTCTTCCCCATTCCACCTTTGTTTCGGCTGATTCAGGCCGAAAGCGGTACAAGCTGGCAGGAAATGTACAAAGTCTTTAACATGGGCCATCGGCTGGAGATTTATTTACCGGAAACCTACGCCCAACAAGTTATCGACATTGCCCAATCATTTGGCATTGAGACTCAGATAATCGGGCGCGTGGAAGCCCATGACGGCAAACGAGTTACCATACAAAGCGAAGTAGGTGAATTTATTTATTGAGTGACTTATTGATTTTCTGAATACATTGCAGGCAGAACTTGTAAGTCACTACAATGATGCCTTTTATAAAGAAAAGCTACGTAGTTTCTGTGCTTATCTGGATGATTGCTATCCAGATAAGTTATGCGCAGACAGTGCCTTTTACGGCCACATGGTCTTTTGAGGGTAACCCGAACGGCAATACCAACAACCCGAACGTTGGAACGGGCGGTGCCAATTTTGTAGGCATAGGCCTTGCTACGGGTGTTGGAGCCGGTTATGTAGCCGGTCAAAGCGGACAGGCAGCCAACATACTCTACTGGTCACAGTCGGGCGGTTGTAATTTCGGTGAATACATTCAGGTATCGGTACAGCCACTTAATGGACAAACGTTTACACTAACCAGCTTAAGCTTTTACGTAAATCATTCCGTTAGTCCTATGGGAAATACTGGGCCACAATCGGTTCGGGTTCGGTCCAGTTTGGATGGATATGGCAGTGATCTTGTTCAGCAAGGGGTATCTGCTAGTTTTCAACAGGTAAATGTAGGATTGGGGAGTTCGTTTGCTAGTTTAGCTAACCCAGTTACATTTCGCATTTACGCTTGTCCACCTAATGGGGGCGGTGCACTCCGTTTAGATGAGCTAACCATCAACGGCACCGTCACCAGTGCTCCACTCCCAATCACCCTGCTTTCCTTCACGGCCCAACCTGAAGGTGACCGTGTTCAACTAGCCTGGACAACCACATCGGAATACAACGCAGATCATTTTCTGGTTGAACACAGCCGTGATTTAGACGAATACACAACCGTAGGCGAAGTAGCTGCCAAAGGCACGACCGATACCCGGCAATACTATGGCCTGACAGATTTGAATCCCCAACCCGGTGTCAACTATTATCGCCTGAAACAGATTGACCGGGATGGCGCTACGCAAAGCTTCAAACCAATACAAGCCATTATTCGGGCTGATGAACCCGTCATAGCCGTGTACCCCAACCCGGCCAATCCTGATCGCATTCACTTCCGCCTGTGGAATGCCGATGCCGCAACTGTTCGGTTAGTAACGGCAATGGGACAGGTCGTTAATGGGCGATTGGAGCGCCAGTCTGGCGAGGCCGATCTGGTGTTTGACGAGCCTCTGCCAGCGGGATTATATTGGCTGGAGGTGCTACTAACTAGCCAAAAACGCGTGATAAAGGTGTTGGTGCGTTGATGAACGAGTATCTAAACTTGATTCTATTGATTCTGGTTGATTCCATAGATTCTATTAGAATCAACCAGAATCAATAGAATCAACTAGAATCAAGTTTTTCTAGCGCTCTATGCCAACTCCGGCTCCTGCACGGCAACTGCTTTTACCGTAACCCCTGGCGGCAGCAATTTATATAACACTGGTGTAACCACACGCGAGAGTAACGTACTGGAAATCAGTCCACCAATGATTACCCACGCCAGTGGCGAATAGAGTGGATTACCTTCTATGGCCAACGGAATCAAGCCCCCAATGGCGGTCAATGAGGTAAGTACGATGGGGACAAACCGAATTTCGCCCGCTTCCTGAATGGCGTCAATTAACGACATCCCTTCTTCCCGTAGATGGTTCGTGAAATCGACCAGAAGAATGGAGTTTTTGACTTCGATACCGATCAGGGCAATCAGACCAATAACCGCCACGAACGAGAACGGATTCCCCGATAAATACAGAGCGATGACCGCGCCAATAACACCCAACGGAATGACGGATAACACAATCAGTGTACTTTTGAAGGTGCCAAATTCCAATACTAACACGGCGATGAATCCAAAAACCGTAATGAGAATAATGGTACCTAACCCACCAAAGGATTTTTCGCGACTTTCCAGTTCGCCCGCAGCCTTGTAACTGAAACCCGTTGGGAATTTCATCTTATCCAGCTTCGATAGTACCCCGTTGAATACGTTATCGACCAGAAAGCCCGTTTTTACGAATCCTGTAATCGTTACATAGCGGTCTTTATCGTAGTGGCGAATCTGGTTCATGCTGCTTTCAAATTCCAGATCGGCAATTTGACGCAGGGGCACCGCAGATCCTGTTAACGTATTGACATAGAGATCACTCAAAACGCGTTGATTAGCAACTTTTCCTTTGGGGAGTGTTACATTAATCGTGTAATCGTCGCCGTTGGGCTCTTTAAATGTTCCAACGTTCAGACCCGCAATGGCTAAACGGATTGTCCGGTTGACGTCGGCAATGGAAATGCCCAGGAGCCCGGCTTTCTCTTTATTGATGCGTACGCGCAAGTCCGTTTTTTGGCTGGAAAGCGGGTTATTGACATAAATCAGACCGGGGGTTTGCTTGAAAGCCGTTTCAACACGTGCAGCCATCACTTTCAATGTATCCAGATTTTCACCAAACACCCGAACGGCTACCGGAGCTTCCTGGTCGGGGCCTTGCTCAAAGTCTTTTACTTCGATTTTCGCATTCGGATACATCTTGAATCGCTCGCGCAGCTTATCAATCAGCACTCGTTTTTCGGCGGGTTCCAGGTCAACTAACTGCACATAGAACTGGGCGTAGTTGGGCGACTCGTTGCGCTGAATGATGTTGTAATAGATTCGGGGCTGACCACGGCCTACATTCGTCGTAACGTATTTGACGTCGTGCTCCTGTTTCAGAACGCCTTCCACATAACGGGCCACGCGGTCAGTTTCAGATAAGCTGGTACCATCGGGGGTATCAATGTTGATCAGAAACTGGGGTTTTTCGGAAGCGGGGAATAGCGCAAATCCAACGATTTTGAACATGTATAAGGCCCCTGTAAACAATACCCCTGCCACCAATAATGTAACAACTGGATGACGTAAGCCCCAGTGTAACAGACGGCTATAGGAGCCACTGATGACCTTCTTCAGCGCACGCATAAATATGTTACCTTCTGGATTATGCGCTTCTTTTAAAATCCGGCTCGATAAAAACGGAACAATTGTCAGCGATACCAGCAATGAGGCCAGAATTGTGGTCACGACGGCCATTGGCAGCGAACGGATGAAATCACCAGAGGCTTCGGGCAGGAACAGGAGCGGTAAAAACGCCAGAATCAACGTAGTTGTACAGCCAATAACTGCCAGGGTAATCTGGCTGGTGGCTTTGATGGCGGCCTCGCGTTTGGAATATCCCTCGCGCAGGTAGCGTTCAATATTTTCGACCACCACAATGGAGTCATCGACCAGAATCCCCAGGGCTACAATTAACCCAACGATACTGAGCTGATTGATGCTATAACCCAGAAAATCGAGTCCCGCCAATCCGATCGCGAGCGATAGCGGAATAGAAATCATAACGACCACCGCTGCCCGGAAGCCCAATGGAAGCAGCGTAAGCGACACTAATAGAATGGCCAAGCCAAAATCCTGGACAAAGTGAGAAAGCCGTTTATTGACACTAACCGTCTGGTCGAAGTTTTTAACGAGGGTAATGTGCGGTGGCAGTGTTTTGGCGAACCGATCAATTACCGGGTTCAGTTGCTCCCCAACTTTGGCAATGTTTTCGCCCGTTTTTTGCCCGGCCGTTACGAGTACGGCCCGGTGGCCATTCAGGCGGGTGATGTGGGTTTCATCTTCGTAATTAAAATCAACGTCGGCGACATCGCGCAGGTAAATGATTTTCTGGCCATTAGTCGAAACGATGGTATTTCGTATTTCGTCCAGTGACTGATAATCGCCGGAAGTTTTTACGTTGAATTTCCGGGTACCAGCCTGGATATTTCCACCCGGAATGTTCAGGTTTTCAGCCTGAAGTGCCCCTAACACCCGATTGACGGCGATACCATTCTGGGCCATCTTTTCGATGTTGAGCGATATTCGGACAACTGATGCCGGATACCCCAGTCTTCAGCGTTTTTCAGGCTTTTAATTTTCTCCAGCTCGTCTTTCAACTTATCGGCATAATCGCCCATTTCTTTGGACGAAGCGACTTCCGACAACAGGGCCACCTGCACAATATTGACGTCAGTTGGCGAAAACTTCTTGATGTCGATTCGGTAAATATCCGTAGGCAGTTCGGCTTTCAGGGCGTTCACTTCCCGGATGATTTCCTGGTACTTTTCTTCAGGATCAACCCCGTAATCATAGTCAAGCCGGAACACGGCCAGGCCATCATCCACGTTGGTAATCACGTGGTTCATGCTTTCCAGCGCATTGAACCGGGCTTCGCCGGGATCGACTACCAGCTTCTCCATATCGAGCGCATCGGTGCCGGGATAAATAACGGCAACGGCAAAACTAGGGGCCGTAAATTCGGGGTCTTCGCCCCGTGGCATGTTCAGCAGTGAGTTGACGCCGAGAGCCGCTACGCCCAGAAACAGCACCAGCATAAACTGCCAGTTTTTAACGGAAAATTCGGATAACATAATGTATAATGGTTAATGAATAATGTATAATAATTGATGGACAATGGCTGTTGTGCAAGCGGATTGATAACCATGGCTATAGTCATTATCCATTACACATTTTTCATTATCCATTATTCATTTTAAGTTTTCACGTGCGGTTTTCAGAATAGCTGTTAACAAGCGCATCATCTCATTAGTATCTGTTTCAAGAGAGGTAAACATAGCTTCATCTATATAATCAGTAGCGCGTAAGAGACGAAGCCAGTACCTTGTTTCTTTTGTCTCCTTAAGAGAGATGCCAAGTTTGGAGGCAAATTCTTTTTTAGTATAAGCAGCGTCCGCTTCTTCGGCGTTAGCACCAATAGATGTACCGCTTCTGAGAATCTGTTTGGCCAATGGAGCAATATCAAAATGGTTTTTACACAACCATTTATGGAGTTTAATAATGCGAATAGCAAAAGCGAACGATTTGTCGAGTATTGCATTTGGCTTTTGTTCGTAAACGACTCTTGGCTCAAGAACCCAGAATTCACTCACAGTCTCCTCCATACCATTATCCATTTTACATTATTCATTATCCATTCACTTAACCACCACCGTTGATTCTTCTGTCAGATAAGCTGAGCCGCCGGTAACTACGTCTTCTACACCTTCCAGGGTATTTGTCAGCAATACTTTATCGCCGTCAAGAAAGCCGATTTGAATGGGGATCTTGCGAACGTGTTTCTTGTCTTCGGCCAATAAATACACAAAGCCTTCCTTGCCGTTTCCTTCCACAATAGCCTCGATAGGCACCAGTGTATAACTACGGCTCTGCGCCGGAACGAGCGTTACTTTGGCGAATAGACCAGGGGCAAACTTCACCCCACCGGGATTGATTCGTACTTCTACTTCGTAGAGTTTATTGACTGGGTCGGCGGCTTGCGCCAACTCACTGACGGT
This sequence comes from Spirosoma telluris, assembly GCA_003259005.1. Classification (GTDB taxonomy): domain Bacteria; phylum Bacteroidota; class Bacteroidia; order Cytophagales; family Spirosomataceae; genus Spirosoma; species Spirosoma telluris. The sequence goes on along the minus strand of QLII01000001.1, from coordinate 4,640,500 downwards.
GCCACTAAATGTTTTGTCGGGGTAGGCATCGAGTTTGATACTGGCCCGGTTACCGATCCGTAGGCGCGCCCAGTCTTTGTCGGATACGCCTACGCGAACCACCCAGTCGTTCGGCCGATTGGACGAAATCGTGTAGACCGGGCCACCCGGTGCAATGAATTCACCCGCATTGGCAATTTTGCGCGTAACCGTCCCATCTACCGTCGAGCGGATTTGGGCGTAATTCTGGTTGAACTTCGCTATGGTCAGGTTCTGTTTCGCTAAACTGGTGCCGGTAGTGGCATTCTGGAGTTGTTCGAGCGTGGCGGCTGTATCTGCATAAAGACTTTTGACTCGTCCGAGGTCGCGTTCTGCTTTTTCACTGGCAAACTGCGCCTGACTCACCTGGGCATTGATTTCGGTCAGGTCGAGCGTGGCCAGTAGCTGACCTTTGCGAACCGACTGACCTTCGTCAACGAACATCCGATTAACAATCCCGCCAATTTTGAAGGATAACCGGGCTTCCTGCGCCGAGGAAACCAGACCTGAGGCAACAACGGGTTCGGCCCGCACAACCGTACTAACCGGCGATAGTTTGACCGGAACGACGGTCTCTTCAATTGAGGCAGTGGCCTGTTTCTCGTCGGGACTGGCTTTGCTGCCACATGCCCAGAGCGTAACTAGTAATGAAAGTGCAAGAAGAAGATGAATTAGTTTCATGATTTTGATAGTGAAAAAATCAACAGGAACGTGTTCGAATTTGTATCAGCCCACCGCTTTAGCTGTGGGTATGGTAAAAGATCATTCAGCGGTCTAAGTCGTTTAAACGACTTCTTTTTACCTCGTTGCTACATAAAACCCACAGCTAAAGCGGTGGGCTGATACTCACTGCCCAACAGCCACCGCCCGATCCAGCGCGGCCCGTTTTACCAGTACGTCCATGCGTGCCAGCGAGTATTGCAGTTGCGCCGTTAGCTGATCGTTCTGATACCGCAGAAACTCAATCAGCAGCGATTGACCATTTCGGTATTTGCTGTCGATGATCCGAAATGTTTGATCGGCGTTGACCATGCCGCTTTGGGTGGCCGTTAAGCTTTCTGTCGCTGCGTTGAGGTCGTAGTAAGCCTGCAAAACCTGCAACTGAATTTGCCGTTGAACCTCAGCCATACGTGTTTGCAAGGCATCCGTCTGGATTTTTGCCTGCTGGATTTTTGACCGTTTTTCGTAGCCCCGAAATAAATCCCACTGTAAACCAATCTGGGCAACTACATACGCCTGATTCTGAAACGTATAGCCATATCCCTGGAATCCCGCATTACCGCCCACATACACATTCGGGATTTTAGCGTTTGCTTCGTTTAGTTTGACCGCCGTTTGAGCCGCCTGGATGGAGCCACCCAACTGAGCCAGTTCCTGCCGGCTATGGAGTGCCGTTTGTTGTAAGTCAGTCAGGTTTTCCTTCGCTTCGGGTAGGATTTTGGTAAGTGTTGAATCCACTTCGATAGCCGTTGTCAGGTCACGATTGAGCAGAAAGTTGAAATACGCACGGGCTGTTTCCCGGTTTTTCTGCGCCACGGCCAGTTGCTGATCGACCTTACTGATTTCGTATCGGGCCGACGTGACGACTTCTTTTGTGGCTACGTTGTTACTCACGAATTTTTCATTTAGCCTGGCCAGACTGCTTAACAGGGTATGCGAATTCTGAAAAATTCGAATGGCATCGAGCGTTTGCAGGTATTGGTAATAGGCAGTAGCGATGTTATACCGAAGTTCGTTCTCTACCACGCGCTTGCGAGCCTCCTGGGCCGAAACGAGTTGTTTCTGAATCAGGTAGTTGTATTGAATATCAGTGTTAAACAAAGCGTAGTTGACGCTGAATTTGGTATCGTGAAAGTTGTTGGGAGCCAGTAACTGATTCACGTTTTCGATATTGGTCGGAAATTTATCGGAGCCAATAAGCTGGTTCAGCGTTTTGTAAGCTGGATTGAGTAGATCGCCCACCGGGAACTCCAGCCGTCGGCCACCAGCTGCCAGTGAATACGTCGGATTGAAGGCGATACGCGGATAAAATAACGACTTCGCCTGGTTGAGCGATTCCGAGACCCGGCTAATCTCCAGCGACTCCTGCCGAAGCGCCAGATTATTGGCCAGTCCTTCCCGCACATAGCCATCCAGAATCGTTGACGGACTAAAAGGGGTCGGCTGAGCAAGCGCCGATAGTGGCAAAAGCAGGCTTAGATAGCGTATATACCAATAAATGAATTTCATAATCGCTTATCAATTAATGAACAGTGTTTAGTATGTGGGCAAAAAAATAGAGATTCTATTCTGGATTCTATTGATTCTTAAGATTCTGTGGATTCTATTGATTTTTCACGGAATCCATAGAATCCAGAATCAATAGAACCCACAGAATCATTTATTACAACCCCCGCCGTAACGTTTCACAAAACAGATTGAAGGCTTCATCCATGATTGGCTGGCGGTCACATTCGGGGAACATGCCCAGGCGTTTCCGCAAAAACAGGGCGGTATAGCCATGAATACTGCTCCAGATCATCATCGCCGTTGACTGAACATTGTGTTTTTGAAAAATACCCGCATCCATGCATTCCTGCACCACCTGCATCAGTAATCCAAATGCCTGATCGCCCTCCACCCAATCCTCTTTATCGAGTTTATCCATAGGAGCGTTCATAATAAACATCAGATCAAAGAGTTCCGGGTTCTCAACCGCAAAACGGATGTAGGAACGCCCCATTTCAACCAGTTTCTCAAACGGGTCTGTCAAGAACTGCAAGGGTTGAAATTCGCCAACCATTTTAATGAACCCCCGCTGGTGCAGCCCGAACAGCAGTTCGTTTTTATCTTTAAAATACAGATAGATCGTAGCGGGACTGTATTCAATTTCGTCAGCAATATTCCGAATGCTCACTTTTTCGAAGCCATTGGCCAGGAAAAGCTTTTGAGCACCATCCAGAATCAATTGCCGCATTTCTTCCCGCTCCCGCTCTTTCCGCTCGACAATACCCATTGATTTATTTATTAACAGTACAAATTTAATGAACACTGTTTAGTGGGCAAGAATCCATACCAATTTTTGTAAAAAATTGATTGAACGGCTTCAGCTGCGACTCTAATCACCGATGCCTAAATCAATTTTCGAATGTTCGACAATTAATTGATATTTAGCCTTTTGACTCTATGTGTGATTATGAAGCATAGCTACCTATTCTTAGTTATTCTAGTATTCCGTTTCTTAATCACGCCTGTACTGGCGCAGATTCCCAATTCAATTGATTCTCTTGATACCTATCTTCGAACACACCCGCCAACCGATTCTAATTACGTTCGGGCGTTAAACCGCACAGCTCGTAAGCTCATGTATGAGCGGGCGAATTATGAACGGGCGGATTCATTACTCCATAAATCAGAAGAATTCGCTCAGCGCATTGGTTGGGTACCAGGACTCCTGGGGAGTTATACGAACCAGGCAACCCGTTGGTTTTTGACCAATGATCCGCAGAAAGCCTTAGTCTATTTTAAAAAAACGGTCGAGCTTGCCGAAACGAAAAATAGACCCAGGCAGGAGCTGTATGATTATATGGCCAATGTTTCAGTAGCATATGAAAAATTACAGCAATGGGAGAATGTCGCGCAAACGTCGTTGAAAGCCATCCGTATTCAGGAGCAATATCAGCTCATTCCCCGCTCGAATGCGTATATAACGGCTGGTCAGGCACTGAAACAATTAGGCAAACCGAAACAGGCATTACCGTATTTTCAAAAAGCATTAGACATCGCTAAAACCCATGAGGATAAACGGGCCGTATCCATTGCGGAGAACAGAATGGGTAATCTCTTCGACGATCTGGAGCAGCCTACTATAGCACTGAAACATTATCAGCAATCACTTCGTCTGGCAGAAGAGGACGGATTTGACTTACTACAGGCCGATGCACTGGATAATATTGGCCGGATGATGGAACAGCTAAAGCGCCCTGCCGATGGGCTACCGTTTGCCCAGAAATCATTGCGGATCGCCGAAAAGCAGCAGAACCTACAGTCGATGGCTTCGGCTAACTCTACCTTAAGCTTGTTATATCAGGCCTTAAAAGACTATACTAAGGCCGAAACCTATCTGAAAACTGCGCTGCGTTTAAGCCAGAAACGACAAGCTAGCGAATCCATCAATGAATTTACCCAACGCTTAGCGGCTCTGTATTCTGAACAAAAAAATTATAAGGAAGCGTATGAATTTCAGCTGGCTAAGAACAACCTGATCGACTCGGCTACTACGGTTCGCACGAATGTAGCCGTGCAGAAATTGGTTACGCAGTACGAAACCGAGAAGAAAGAAGCGAAAATCAAATTGCTCCAACAGGAAGCCAACCTTCATCAACAGGTAACCGAACGAACACGCTTTCGCAACAATGTAGTGCTTGGGGAGGAGTATTAGTTATTTTGCTGGGGGCTACCCTAAGTGCCTGGCTGCTCAATCGGTCCCGACTCCGACGGTTGCAGGAAACGCTGAACCTACGAAACCAAATTGCTCAGGACCTGCATGATGAAGTGGGGAGCACATTGAGCAGTATTTCCTTGCTGAGCGGACATACAGATACCCTGCTGAGCCAGAATCGACCGGAAACGGCGCAGAAAATGGTCCAGAAAATTTACACCGATGCTCGCCAGATTCTGGAGTCGATTGATGAAATTATCTGGACCATTAATCCGGGCAACGATTCGCTGCTTCGGATTGCGCTACGCTTGCAGGAGTATGCGCAGCCGTTGATGGAGTCGAAGGCTATTCGGTTCTCGTTCGTCACTGACCCAACGTTAGATAGTCTGCTGATCTCGATGGAGGTTCGGCGCAGTTTGTTTTTGATTAGTAAAGAGGCTATTAACAATCTGGTCAAATATTCGGGAGCGACAGAGGCTATTGTTCGGTTTGATCGGGAGGGGGGCAGTTATCTGTTTCAATTGAAGATAATGGGAAGGGCTTTGACACAAATCGATCAACGACCCGAAACGGGCAACAGAATATGCAGCAGCGGGCAGAAGCAATGGGCGGAAAGTTGCAGGTATTGTCAGTGCCAGGCCAGGGAACAAAACTTCATTTACGAACTGAAGTAGTGTAAAAAAATAGAATACTAGATTATGCGCATCTTATACTCAACGTTTTTTACTGGTTTTTGGCTACTGAATGGGTTGCTAGTGGGAGTTGCCACTGCACAGGTGCCCAAATCCCTTGATTCGGTGATGGTTTACCTGAAAACGCATACCAGTCAGGACACCAACTATGTTATAGCCCTAAACGTGATGGGCCGTGAGCTACACGAGAAAGGTAATCCTGACTATAATCGCGCTGACTCCGTACTCCGCGTATCGGAAAAAGTGGCTCTCAAACTTAACTACGGCTTAGGGCTGAGTAGAGCCTATACCAACCTGGCATCCATCTATTACCTGACCGACAAACCGCAACAGGCAGTCGAGTATTTCCAGAAGGCGTTGACAACGGCCGAAAACTTCAAACTGAGTCCGCGCTTTATTTGTGGTGCCATATCGAACGTAGCAGCTGCCTTGAGCAAATTACAGCAGTACGATAAGGTAGTGGCCATGCAACTGCGGTCCCTTCGCCTTCAGGAGCGGTATAACGTACAGCCACGCATTGCCACTACCTATGGTGGCCTGGGCAACGCCTATCGGGAACTGAATAAACCCAAAGAGGCCCTGGTTTACTATGAACAGGCTTTGGCCCTAATGCGCACGGAGAAAAACACCCGTGGCATGGCCATTATAGAAAATAACATGGGGATCTGTTATGATGGCCTCAAGCGGTATGATAAGTCGCTGGCTTCTTACAGAATGGCACTAAAGCATGCCGAAGAGGTAGATTATGAGTTGCTCCAGGCTGATATTCTGGTCAATATCGGCTTAGCCCTGAAATTGTCAAGTCGATTTAAAGAAGGCATTCCCTATGTAGAGCGTTCGTTAGCCATTGGCCGGAAGCAGCAGAATAAAGGAACCATGGCCACGGCTTATTTCAATCTGGGGCAGATTTACGAAGAACTAAAAGACTACAAGCCTGCCGAAGAGAACCTGAAAAAGGCACTTGAATTGGCCAGAGAGCGAGCCAATAAAGAACAAATTGCCAACTACACACAAGGCCTGGCCGACCTGTACGGTGGCATGAAAAACTTTCAGCAGGCCTATGCCTATCAGCTTGAAAAGAATAAGCAAATTGACTCAACCATGGTGGTTCGAACCAGCGCCGAAGTGCAGCGACTGGTAGCCCAGTACAAGACCGAAAAGAAAGAACAGGAAATAAAATTGCTCCGTCAGCAGGCTCAACTTCGCGAAAAAGAACTGATCAATAAGCGCTTACAGACCAATGCGCTGCTCCTTGGCGGGGCCTTGCTCTTGTTGCTGGGTCTGGCTATTAGCGCCTGGTTACTGAACCGTTCCCGACTTCGGCGGCTGGAAGAAGCCCAGGCATTGCGTAAGCAAATTGCACATGATCTGCATGATGAAGTAGGCAGTACGCTGAGTAGTATTTCGCTGCTGAGTGGCATGGTCAATAACCTTATCGCTCAAAAAAGGCCGGAGTCGGTGGAGCGGGCTATTCTGAAAATCAATACCGATGCCCGCCAGATTCTGGAGGCTATGGATGAGATTATCTGGACCATCAACCCCAGTAATGACTCCCTCCATCGGATTGCATTACGCTTGCAGGAGTACGCTCAGCCGCTTATGGAGTCGAAACATATTCAATTCTCGATGGTAGCCGACCCTACGTTAGATCAGTTGCCCATCTCGATGGAAATTCGTCGAAATCTTTATCTCATTGGGAAGGAGGCTATTACTAATTTAGTTAAATATTCGGAAGCTACACAGGCCACCATGTGGTTCGACCATCAAAAAGGCCAGCTAACCGTAGTTATCGAAGATAATGGCCGTGGGTTTGACCGTACTCAGCCAAGTGAGCGCACCGGGCAAACCAGTATGCAGCAGCGGGCCAAAGCTATGGGAGGATCACTGGACGTTCAGTCAGCTCCCGAACAGGGAACCCGCCTGGTGTTGACAACCACTATAGCCGGATAAAATACGATCTAACCCTGCACTGAAATCGATGAAATTACTTTCCTGTTTACGACTGACTGCACTCTATCTGGCTCTGGTGACTAGCGATATAGTAAACGCCCAAATACCCAAATCGCTCGATTCGCTGGAAACCTATGTGCAAACCCACCAGCCAACCGATACCAATTACGTCAATGCCCTGCTCAGGATGGGTAATCTGACTACCCGCACAAGGGCTAATTATGACCGGGCCGATTCGTTGTTGCGCGTGGCCGAAAAAGTAGCGATTAAGTTAAATTTTAGCCGGGGCATCTATCAGGCAAATACCTTCCTGGGTGCCAATTACTACCTGTCGGGTAGACCACAACAAACCCTGGACTATCTCCAGAAGGCCCTGGCAATTGCGGAGGCCAATAAGCTCTCGCCACGTATACGGGCAAACGCCATGACGAACCTCGGAACGGCCTATCGCAATCTAAATCAGCCCGAAAAAGCCCTCGAAATTTATCTTCGGTCGCTTCGTATGCAGGATCAGTATGCTATTCAGCCCCGTAATGAAGATACCTACATAGGGGTCGGGCTTGCGCTGAAAGATACCAGGCGACCCCGCGAAGCCATTGCGTATTTTCAACAGGCACTCGTTTTGAATCGGAAGTTAAACGCTCCTTATGGCATGGCCATTACCGAACAAAATATCGGCAGATGCTATGATGATCTCGAGCAGGAAACAAACGCTCTGGCCTATTACCGTACAGCTCTCAAACACGCCAAAGAGGCCGAGTCAGCCTTGTTACAGGCCGATATTTTAGTCAATACAGGCCTCGCCTTACGAAAAGTAAAACGATTTGAGGAGGCTAAACGCGCCATAGAGCAGGCCCTGGCTATGTCCAGTCAGCAAGGGAATAAAGGGGCAATGGCTACTGATTATTTCAATCTGGGGCAGCTACATGAAGACCTCAAAGACTATAAGCGGGCAGAGGTAAACATGAAAAAAGCGCTTGCCCTGGCTAACGAGTTAGACGACAAAAACAAAATAGCCATCTATACCCAGGGCCTGGCCGACCTGTACGGCGGCATGAAAAATTTTCAGCAGGCCTATGCCTATCAGCTTGAAAAGAATAAGCAAATTGACTCGACTACGGTAGTGCGAACCAGCGCCGAAGTGCAACGACTGGTAGCCCAGTACAAGACCGAAAAGAAAGAACAGGAAATAAAATTGCTCCGCCAACAGGCTCAACTTCGCGAAAAAGAACTGATCAATAAACGCTTACAAACCAATGCGCTGCTTCTTGGCGGGGCCTTGCTCTTGTTGCTGGGTCTGGCTATTAGTGCCTGGTTACTGAACCGTTCCCGACTTCGGCGGCTGGAAGAAGCCCAGGCATTGCGTAAGCAAATTGCACATGATCTGCATGATGAAGTAGGCAGTACGCTGAGTAGTATTTCGCTGCTGAGTGGGATGGTGAACAGTCTTATTGCCCAAAAACGACCGGAAGCCGTTGAGCGGGCTATCCAAAAAATTAACACCGATGCCCGCCAGATTCTGGAGGCTATGGATGAGATTATCTGGACCATTAATCCCGGCAATGATTCCCTGCAACGAATCGCCATGCGACTTCAGGAGTACGCGCAACCGCTGATGGAGTCGAAGGCGATTAGCTTCACGTTTCAGACCGATCCTGCTCTGGCCGATATTCCTGTGTCAATGGAAGTTCGACGAAATTTGTATCTAATTGGAAAAGAAGCCATTAATAATTTAGTCAAGTATTCGGAGGCCACGCAGGCCACCGTTCGGGTTACCCGGCTAACTGATCAGCTTGAGATGTTGATTGAGGACAATGGACGAGGTTTTGATGTGACAAAGCCCCGTGAACGCACCGGACAAAGCAGTATGCAGCAGCGGGCCGAAGCTGTGGGTGGTTCGTTAGACGTTCAGTCGGCACCGGGGCAGGGAACTCGTTTGCAACTGGTCGTCAATCCGTAACAGTCATACATTTATCCGATTTACGAGCGTTGGTCGATACCGTATTTTTGTCTGATAAAAGCGGTTTAAGGCTACGCTTTACGCTTAGAAAACACTAACTCCATGATTCGCGTCTCTATTTTCGATGATAATGACTCTCTGCGTGAAACCCTGGCGTTGGTTTTCGATGCAACTGACGATCTGATCGTGACCGGCAAATACCCCAATGCCCTTACGGCCGTGGAAGAGGTTTTGCACAACCAGCCGGATGTCATTTTGATGGATATCGACATGCCCGGACGCACGGGTATCGAAGCCGTTAAGCTTATCCGGCAACAGACAACGCGTCCTAAAATTCTGATGCTGACCGTATTTGAAGATGTTGAACGCATTTTTGCGGCTATTTCGGCAGGAGCTGTGGGCTACCTGTTGAAGAAAACACCCGCCGATAAAATCATTGAGTCCATTCGGGAAGTAATGAATGGGGGTGCGGCCATGACGCCGTCCATTGCCCTGAAAGTACTGGAGGCTTTTCGGCAACCTAAGAACAACACGTTTCTGCTGACCGACAAAGAAAAAGAAGTGCTTCAGCGATTGGTTGAAGGAGATAGCTATAAACTCATTGCGCACCACTGTACAATGAGCATGGGTACGGTTCGCACCCACATTGTCAATATCTACGAAAAACTGCACGTCAACTCCAAGTCCGAAGCGGTGGCGAAAGCACTGAAAACGGGGTTGTTCAAGTAAAGGGCGGCTAGTGCTCGTCCAATTTAGTTTCTATAGATTCTTTTGGTTCTATTGTGTCTGATTGTCAATACGATAGAATCAAAAGAATCTATAGGATCAAAAGAATCTATTTTGCCAAAGCACTAGTTGTCAATTACCGTAATTTCCTCGTTTTATATATGGTGGAATTTGGTGTTATTGGGCACCAATCTACCCACACATGGCTGCCCAGCAGAATTTAGCGCGTACCCTCAACTTAATCCGGCTGTTAAAACAGCGCCCCGGTAAAACCCTCGCTCAGTTAGCGCAAATTCTGGAATGCACTCCGCGTCATGCCCGGCGCTACATGGATCGCCTATCCGACGCCATCCGCGATCGGCGGCAGGTGCGGTTACTGCGTTACCATTCCATCAACAGCAACTCCATCAGCGACCGGTTGGTAGAACCCTATAGTTTCTCCGAGAATTTTACGCAACTGACGGCCTATGAGCCCGAATCCAATACGGCAAAAACGTTCAAAACGCAGCGCATTGAAGACGTTGTTGTCCTGGAAACGGCCCAGACAAAACCACCCACTGAAGTCCCCACCGACCCGTTCGACTGGCCGGGCGACCAAAAGAGAGTATCACTTCGACTCACCTATCAGGCCTATCACCTATTAACGGAAGCGTACCCACTAACGCGCCCTGACATCATGCCCAATCCCGACGATACCGATTTCCCTTATACCTACGAAGGCACAGTACGTAGCTGGGTGGGCATTGGCCGGTTTGTGTTGGGTATACCGGGGCAAGTGCAGATTAATGAGCCCGACGCGTTTCGGGATTATTTGCGGGCGGGTGGGAGAGATGTTGGTGTAGAAAGAATCAGGTTCGTATCGAAAATCATTGGTCATGACGGAGTTGATTTTCCATATCGTCCCATTCGGCGTCGGTAAAGCCAAGGTCAGGGATGGGGACAGGTTCTTTAGGGGAGACTAACTGAAAGAACAAATCCGCGCCAATGGCCTTGATAAGTGCCGGGTCATACGCATTCATCTGGCCCCGCTTCATTTTAGGTACGACTATTCCGTTTACGACGAAAGCATCGGGTGTTTCGGTGATGGTGGGTATGTTGTTGGTCGTCATAGCTCTACTAGGTTCTGGACGAATATACAACAGAAAAGGTTTCGGTTTTGTGACACGCTCGCTGTGTCACTTTAATGAATTTGATTTGCTGACAAGAAAACGACAGAAGAGATATGGAATGGTTACCAAGTTGCAAAATAGGGGAATTGATACTGAGTAGGGGTCAGCGTCTTCTATTCACTTGGGTTCAACGATCTGGCAATGATCGAAAGAGTTACTTTTTTGATTTTGACTCTACGCTTGCTTCTTTCATTCGACGCATTGCATCGGCAGGGGACAGTCGTTCGACGGGGAGGGTTAATATCTCTTCCCAACTCATTTTGATTCAAGAGGCTGATCCAGAGAAAGATGGATTGAAAACCGTAAGCCAACCAGGCTTAGGTGAAACAAGTACGAGCAGGAAAGCCTGCCCGTGGCTCTGTCCCTGTTTAGGGTTAAACGGATAGTAACTCGTGAAACCGGGTAAAACTACGTACTCTACTTTACAAAGTTGACCAATCTTCAAATTCAAACAATTAATAATCAGAACGTTAAGGCTATAAGGCTAACCAGCGTAGTTTCCCTATCATACATTTATCCGATTGATGCGCGCCCAGACGATAAGTAGTTTTGGCATAGGTATTTAACAGTAAACCCATACCTGTGTCAGGGAATGCGCTCATCTTTACTACTTGTTTGTTGCGGGTTTTGGCTGAGTTATCCAACATGGGCTCAAACCGATGCACCAACCCCCAAATCGTTACCGGTAAACGTATCGGGTGGGCTGAATGCCTATGCTGGATTTTACACCGCTAGTGGTATTCCCGCTCGTAATCAACCTTCGCCATTTGGATTGAGCGGTTCTGTGACGGTTGCTCTACCCGGTGGCATTTCACTTCCTTTCTCGGCGGTACTGGGCAATCAGGGCAGTAGTTTTCGGCAACCCTTCAATCAGTTCGGCGTTTCACCAACGTATAAATGGGCGACCGTCCATGCGGGTTACCGCAACATATCCTTCTCACCGTTCACGCTCGCAGGGCACACCTTTCTGGGCGGTGGCATTGAATTAAATCCGGGTAAGTTGCGGCTGGGTGCGGTGTATGGCCGTTTCAACAAAGCTATCTCGACGAATCTGGCCGAACCCGATATTATCCCGGCCTATCAGCGTACCGGCTATGCCGTGAAGGTTGGCTACGGAAAACCGGGCAACTACATTGATCTGATTATGCTTCGCGCCAAAGATGACTCGACCTCTATTATCTCTGTGCCGCAGTCTGCTACCCAAACAGTGGTGCCTGCTGAAAATCTGGTGGTTGGCATAACCACGAGGCTGCTGATTATCAAACACATTACGGTAGAATTAGACGCGGCTGTGAGTGCATTTACCCGCGATGTACGGGCCACCATCGTGTCTGGGGAGGGGAGTAGCCCCATTACGCGCTTCTTCGGCCAATGGCTGACGCCCCGCCTATCGACGCAGGTGACCCAGGCAACGCAGGCCGCTATTGGCTACCGGGGCCAGCAGGCGGGCATCAAACTCCAGTACAAACGGATCGACCCTAATTTTCAGACAATGGGCGCTTATTATTTTCAGAGTGATATTGAGAGTTATGCCATTGCACCTAACCTCACCCTGATGGAAGGTAAGCTCCGGTTGTCGGGTAGCTACGGAGTTCAATATGATAATCTGGCGCAGAACAAAAGCGCCCGTACCGGCCGGACAATCGGCTCGCTGGTCGTTTCGTATAATCCGGCGACCAAATTTGGCGTCGATGTACAACTGTCTAACTACGGGATTAGCCAACAAGCCGGTATTCGACCTATTATTGACACGGTGCGCCTGGCACAGAATAACCTTTCGGCAACGGTCAATACACGGTATACACTTCAGAAAGAAGATGTGCTTCAGGTCTTTACGTTAACCACAACCTACCAGAAGCTCCGCGATCTGAATGCCAACACGGCCAGCCAGACCGAGAATAACAATGTCAACCTGAATCTGGGCTATTTCTACCAGCAAACGACTACTGGCTGGGGCTTCAATGGAATGCTTTCGTACACACAAACGCAGTTGCCCATGGCCGTTGGCGACAGCAACCGAACGGTACGGTTCTACGGGCCAACGCTGGGAGCCACGCAGGCTTTTTTCGATAAGAAATTAACTACTTCGGCCAGCGCCAGCTACCTGGTTAATCAGCAATCGGGCATACTGGGTAAGATCTTGACCATTTCGGCGAATGCGGGCTATCAGATTGCCAAACGGCAAAGTCTGAGCCTATCACTCAACTATTTGAATTCGAATACAGGCATTCAGACGCAGACGTTCAACGAACTCAGAGGCAATCTAGGCTATGGAATCTCATTTTAATTTTTGTTTAAACACAGAGGAAACGGAGAATGCACAGAGAACACAGAGATTCTTTGTGACCTCCGTGAAAACCACTACGGCGGTCCGGCTCCTTTTCTTTGTGTTAATACTTCTTTTTGTTCACCTCGCTCAGGCACAGACGTTCCCGTTGCAAATTCAGGTGAGTGTATTACCGCCCTACAGTGCCTATCTGCAGGATTATCCCGGAGCCGGGCAGCAGGTGCGCGTCTTTATCATCAATACGGGGCGCCAGACCTATCAGGTTCGTTTGTCGGGCCAGTTAACGGGCGATAACGGCATCGAAATTCGCACCTCACCCAACTATCGTCCACCCCGCCCACTAACCATTCCTCCCGGCCAGACATTGTTGAGCCGAAACGACCTGGAAGGCCTCTTTGACCTGAACCAGATTGAGGTAACGGGTATCGACAAGAACCTGCTATCCAGAGGGTTCCCGCTGCCCGATGGTACGTATCAACTCTGCGTGCGGGCGTTCAACGAAACCGCAACCAATACAGCAGCCGTCGCCTTTGGACAGGCACTTTCGCCCGAGTTTCCGCTGGGTTGCTCGGCTCCCATTGTGGTTCGGGCGGTTGAGCCTCCTATTCTGATTGCGCCCCTTTGCGACGCGAATGTGCCCGTTACAACACCCCAGACCGTGGTGTTTACCTGGACGCCCCCCGTTGGCGTATCGCCCGCCCAGGTGGACTATACGCTTCGGGTAGTGGAGTTACCCCAGGTAGATGTTGATCCCAATGTATTTATCGACGCCGTAGCGTTGCCGAAGTCGGGGGTAGAGGTTCGGAATTTACGAACGAGTACGTTTTTGTACGGACCTACGCAGCCACCTTTGCAGGTGGGCAAACGGTACGCCTGGCGGGTTCAGGCCGTGGATCGGTCGGGGAAACTCAATTTCCTGAATGATGGCAAGAGCCCCGTTTGCTTATTTACCTACGGCACGGGTCTGCCGCAACTAGTGCAGTCGCAAACGCCCGGTATTGAGCTGGCGCAAACGCCTGTTGTGGTCGTGCCGGGGCTGAACATACCAACGGCCTCTACTCCGCCGACTAGTAATACGGCTCTGGCCAATGTGGTAGACCAGCCTAAGGTCATGAAGAGCAAGAAAATCTGTCGGGCAATACCAATCGGGTCGGGACCAAATGAATTGAATCCACAAAGTGGTTCGCTGGATGGCAAAACAGTAAAAGTCGGCGAGTTTGACCTCACCATCTATCAGGCGAAATTTCAGAACGGCGGCTATACCGGCACCGGGCGCGTCAGCTGGAATGGCGTACCGATCAAGGTGACGTTTCAGGCGCTGAAGGTGAACGGACAAAATCAGGTGTTCGACGGTATTGTCGGCTCCGACAGCAGTGGTCCGGGCCTGCCCAACATTCCATTGGGCGAGATTGGGGGTATGGCGGCTTACCCAATGACTATTTCGACAAGATTACAACCACCCTCGTTGAGGCTGCCAAACAAGCGGTTGCCATTCCCTTACCCCTCAAATACGACAGCAAAATTGGCCTCATTGGTATTAACCAAATGAACTTTAGCCCGGTTGGGGCCGAGATGGATCTGGTCATGGGGTATCCATACCCGAAGCCAACCTGAATCTATTTCTGGCGGCTGTGGACGTATGTACCAGCCCTCAGAAAAAACTCCCCGATACCGGCACGCTCTACCTAATTAAAGACTTTTCGATACCGAAACCGGGCAGCATCGTACCCGAAATGGTCATCAAGAAAAGTGACCCAAACAGCTCCAAGCCCGAAGGCACATACGCCAGTATTGTCAATGGCGATTTCGATAAGGTTCATGCCGTGATGGAGTTGAACCTCGGGAGCAGCATACTGAAATTAGATGATGGAACGGGCAAGAACAAGTCTGGCGACGTAATTGCTACTATCACCGCCGATTTTGATAAATGGGTCGACTGGATTGGTAATGTCAAGCTACCTCCGTTTCAATTACCCCTGCTGAAAGGGGTTACGTTCTCAGGGACGAATATAGCGTATGACCATTCTGACAAGATCAATCCTCCTGGCTTCAATCTGCCAGCAGAGTATACCGGCGAAACTGGCGTCACCTGGCATGGGATCTACTTTAACCAACTGACCGTCGAACTACCCTCATCGCTGAAAAGTAACCCACGCATTGGCGTAATGGTGCAGGGCGGTATTCTTGATAGTGGAGCGAAGTTTACCGGCCACATCACCCCCGCGCCGAAAAACAAACCCGTACTTGACTATACCAACGGCTCACTGGCCGGTTTTGGCTTCTCGATTGACGATGTCGACTGGCTAATCGTACAAAATAGCAACAAGGGCGGCAGCTTTATCGGGAAGCTACAATTCCCCATCAGCGACAGTTTCTTCTCATATACCTGTAACCTTAGCGGGGGCTTTGATGCTTTGCAATTCACGACAAAACCAGCCCCAGATTATACCATTCCGCTGTTTGCCGCCAATATGAATCTGAATCAGAATACAAGTATTCAGATTACTCATCCGGCCAACCAGACAACTTCTGTAACGATGAGCCTATGCGGGCAAGTAGCCATTAACGTACAGAAGTTTGCGGGTACAGGAACGGTGGGCAATACCCTTAACGCCCTATTACCTAAGCTCTGTTTTGAAAAATTCACTGTTGCCAACACGCCCGTAAACGGGGCCACACCCCTTGGCAGTTCAGGGCTGTTTCTAAGCACAGGCAGCTGGAACCTGAGCCCGACTTGTGCAGCAGGCCTGGGAGCAGGAACGCCAACCCCCGGTAAAGGTGGCAGTGGTCCCGAACCACCTACCTATGAACCCGGTTGGCCAACCCCGCCCGATGAAAAACCAACCGGATCGCTGGGCGGTTTTCCCATCAATTTTGATACTCCTACCATTGTCAGCACGAAAGAAGGGGCAGGGATTCGGTTTGGGATTGGCCTGCACCTCGGCGACGGTGATGACGACAAGAATTTTATTCAGGCTAAAGGTACGGTCGACTTTCTGGGAACGGTAACGACAGAAAGTGGGCGGTTTAAACCAGCTTATGTTGGCACCTACCCGCGTAGCCTGAGCATCAATGGAGCTATTGGGCCGCTAACCGTTAAGGGGGGCGTAGCGTTCTTCAATCAGGACACAAAGTATGGCAACGGTATTAAAGGCAATGCCGCCGTGACGCTGCCCGGCATAAGCGTGAACCTGAAGATGGCCATGCTATTCGGCAACGTCAATGGGTTCAAGTACGGCTTCGTCGACGGTAGCGTACAATTCGGAACAGGCATTCCGCTGGTTGGGCCCGCCGTGCTCACAGGCTTAGGCGGTGGTATGCACTACAACATGGCCTTAGGCACAGCTGCCGCCAACATTGCCTCGTTACCCAAACCAACCGCCGACAACAAAGACCCCTTACCGGCCGTGGACCTCAGCAACCCAGGCAAAACCCTATCTGGCCAAACGTATTCGCCCCAAAAAGGCGACTGGGGCTTTACGGCAAAAATCTATGCGGGCCTGGCCGACCCAAAGGTGTTTAACTCCAGCCTGGCCCTCACCATCAACTTTTCGCATGGGAGTATGGGCGGCTTCAACCTGCATGGTAACGCCAATGTGATGAGTAAAACGGGCGATGGCGACGGAGCCGATGGCATTGCCCATGCTGCGATGGACATTACTTACGATTATAGCAAGAAAGTACTGGATGCCTCCATCGGTATCGACGCGACCTTCATGGCTATGCAAACCCACGTGCCGTTTCTGCTGCACGTATCGAATGGCGACGATTGGTGTATAAAACTCGGCGACCCGGCCGACGAGGGAAACCGGGTAAAAGTTACGTTTCTTAATACTGGCAACAACGATAGTGCCATCCAGGCTTACCTGGCAGCCAGCGCCTACATGGCCACTGGGAGCGGACCAAGTTTAGGGGGGCTGCCGCCTGTACCCAAAGAGGTTAACGACTTCCTGACGGATACTAACAGCAATACCCTCCCCGAAGCAAAAACGGCCTTCAACCAGCGGGCTATGCCCTCATTAACGCCTATCGGAAACGACTTCAAACTGCTGCTGGGCGGGCGATTAGATGGTAACCTCAAAGTACAGGTACAACCATTCCGGCTATGGGCCAAAGCAACTATAGGCTTCGATGTTGCCCTGGCTAAAAACATGACATGTGGCGGCAGTAATGCCACCCCTGCCGGTCTAAACGGCTGGTATGGTCAAGGCCAGGCCTACGCCTATTTCGGAGGAGGCATTGATTTGTACGTCGATGTCTGGTTCTTCAGTGGCTCCGTCAATCTGATGACGTTAGAGGCAGGGGCTTTGCTTCAGGCTGGCTTCCCCGACCCAACCTGGGCCGACGGCAAGGTGAAAGTAAAGGGTGAAGTGCTCGATGGACTGATTTCGGTGGAGACGACCCAGAATTTTGCTTTCGGCGATAAGTGTATGCCCGTCTACAACGGAGATCCTTTAAAAGACCTCGCCATTATTTCGGAAATGACCCCGACGATGGCGAGACCGACGTCTCGACCGTGCCTACGATGGCAGTTGCCTTTAATATGCCAATGGACAAAACCTTTAAGATTTACATTTCGAGTGATGACATCCGGTACTACGTATTCAAGCCCGGCGAACCCGTTTTTCTGGTAAAGCCTAAAGGTGGGAGTTTCAAACCCTGCCCCGATTTAGATCCGGTTAAATGGGATCAAAGCAAGAAATCCTACACGCTGTCGGTCAATGCCTACCAACCCGATTATGCGACCTGCCAGCTTACGCAAACGGTGGTTATTAAAGAAATTGTGGGGGACAGTACAGCAAAAATTTCCAGGACCCGATGAATACTGACACGGGGAAACGAGAACCGCGCAGTCAGTCCAAAACCACCACGTTTACCCTGGGCAAACAACCCGACTACATTCCGGTCGAGCAGGTCACCCGCACCTGGCCCATCGAAGGCCAGCGCTATTTCCTGAAAAAACACGCGCCTACCGGTTTCCTGCGGATGGAGTATAAAAAATTGGCTTGTTTATCAGAGCCCGGAATGCAGTATACCGTCAATTTTAAAGGAAGCGACAACAGCCTGCTATCCGTGCCGATGACATACGATGGAGTCAATCTACTTACGTTTGCGATACCGGCTGGGTTAAAAAACAAACAGAAATACACGCTCGAAATCAGTCGGCAAGCTAAATCGGCAAGTTCAGCGTCGAACAAGCCCTTGTCATCTTCGAAGTATGTAACGCTGGATCAAAGCCCCAAACTGCAACTCTACCGTACTTCGCTAAACCTGAGCACGGTGCAGTCAATGGCCGCAGTAAACCAGGCTAACCAAAGCAAAAAGCTGTTCAGTCTTAGCTTCGCCACCAGCCAGTACAACACCTTTGCTGAAAAAAT
Organism: Spirosoma telluris; assembly: GCA_003259005.1. Taxonomy (GTDB): domain Bacteria; phylum Bacteroidota; class Bacteroidia; order Cytophagales; family Spirosomataceae; genus Spirosoma; species Spirosoma telluris. The sequence continues at coordinate 4,621,900 of QLII01000001.1, read as the reverse complement.
AAACGCTCTGAACCTACAAGCCACCGACTACCTCGGCGACCAGACAATTCAGCTCAAACCCAGCACAGGGTCGTATGAACGTTTCGACAAGGCAGAGCTTTTCGATGATCTGAAGGTATATGACAAATTCACCGTTAAAAAACCGCTGATGGCGTTTGAAACGCCCATTATCGGTACGCCGTATCAGGATAGCCCCTATGAGAAAGAAATCCGCACGCAGATTTATAACAAAATGCGTCGGCTGACTGAAGACGGCACGGGGAGCTACGGCGATCATTATGTAAGTCCCGATTTTAAGACTCAGACACTTACACAGTATACATCGTCAAGGGTATACGACCGTGAACAATACATTGGAAACATTGTGGCAATAGACGGGCAGCCCCGCCGGGTGCTGTTCTACAATGGCCCCGACAAAAATGTGTATAACCCGGCCAGCAGCTCCATAAAGTTTGATTTTGTCCGTGACAAATTAGCTGGGCAGGATTTAGGCGCATTGATCGGCATTTTTGAAGCTCTGGTGGGTCTGAATTACAATGACGTATTGCTCGCCAAAAAATATTCAGCCGACAAAAATCTGAGTGATCAGGCCTACTTATCCAAGTATATCCACGATCCGAATGCCGAAACAGTACTGGTGTATAACAAATACATCTATAACGACTGGTCAAAGACTACCTACGAAAACAAAGACTACAAGCAGCTCGACAAAGCCCTTTACAACGTGGATGGGCTGGCCTACGACGGAAATATGATTACGGCCGCGTCGCCGTCGATGAAGCTGGGTATCCTTGATTTTACGGGTAAGTTCTACCGAAAAGAGCAGTACTGGAAGTTTACGGAGGATAACTATTACAATTCAACAAGCTATTTCGATTATGATTCCCGCCCGCAACGCACAAAAGCCTCTCCGTTTACGGCAGTCTTTACCTACGGTGCCAATTACGATGAATTAGTACCCACCACCAGCCTTAACAAGGTGTTCACCATTGGCTCGATAAACGATAGCTCTACACCTATTGTCCTGCCCGTCGTACCTGGATCGTTTTACCTGCCCGGCTTCTAACCCTCCTTCAGCAATTGCCATGAAATCAACGAAGCGATTTGTCAGAAATCTTTTTACACCCGCGCTTGTAGTGGTGGCTATGCTGGCTCTGATACAGCCGACCTGCGCCCAATCCAAATCGACCGCCCGCCCGGCAGTTCGTGAACGCAATCTATTTATGAAAGCCCATAACTATGGTGACTCGATTGTGCTGCGCTGGAATGTAAATGAGGGCGCATATTGGCTGGCGGCCAACAAACGCGGCTATGTACTGGAACGCATCGAGTTTGGTGACCCTAAAGCCAGGCCCGTTCGGAAACGCCTTACGGTTGCTCCGATACGCCCCTGGACGCTCGATTCGATGAAAAAACGGTTGCCGCGCAATGATCGCTTTGTGGCCATTGCCGCCCAAATCCTGCACGGCAAAACCTATAGCGAGTCGCCCAAAGGTACTATTGGCGATTTCTACCAGACGTACCAGCAGCAGCAGGGCCAATTACTCACGGCGGCCATGGCGGCTGAATTTTCGGCGGCTGCAGCCAATGCGCTGGGGTTGCGTTGGACCGACCGCACCTTCGACCGAAAAGCAACACGCTGCATGTATCGTCTTTGGATCAACAATGGGCCTCAACCGAAACCCGGCGACCTGACCGATACAGCCACCGTACTGGTATTGCCCTGGCGGGTCGATTCGTTGGTTGCACCGAAGGTTGCCGGGACCGAATCAGGTGATAAAGTGGTAAAACTGCGCTGGTATCGCTATCATAAAAGCGGCAATTTTTCGGGCTATTATGTTGAACGTAGTTCCGACGGGAAGACCTTCACCCGGCTCAATGAGGTTCCTTATGTAGCCGCCCCGCCCGACACCACTGTTCGCTTCTCGGGGCTACCCAAAAATCCACAAGAAGTCGAATACACAGATTCAGTACGGGTAAACTACCGGAAATTCCAGTACCGTATCATTGGCATTAACACCTTCGGTGACCTGAGCCCCGTATCTAAAGTACTGGTAGGTAATGGCCGCGACCTGACCCCGCCCCGACCTCCCATTGACATCCAGAAAAAGGTTGAAGACAATCGACGCATTATCATTACGTGGTCATTGCCCGCCCCGGCACCCGATCTAAAAGGTTTTTACATTGGCCAGGCTAGTGAGTTTGGCGGCCCCTATCAACCCCTGAATAAGACACTACTCCCCCGTCGGCCCGGACGTTTACGAATGAAAAACCAGTGCCCTATTTCGGCAAATACTACGTGGTGGCCGTGGTAGATACGGCCGGGAATGTGGCCTACAGCGCGCCCATTACAGCCATGATCGAGGACCGAACTCCGCCCATTGCGCCTAAAGGTATTCGAGCAAAAGTGGACACCAGTGGCATCGTTACCATTCAGTGGCCCAACAGCCCCGAATCCGATGTGCTTGGCTATAAAGTGTACCGATCGTATGAACAGGATAACGAGTACTATGAACAACGCACGATTGGAATTTTGGCCGACTCGATGTTTGTCGATACACTCCCCAGCCGCACGCTAACCCGGCAGGCGTTTTACAAAATCATTGCAGTTGATTTCAGCAATAACCACTCTGGCTTCTCGGCCCCAATTACCGTAGCCCTTCCCGATAAAGTGCCACCAGCCACACCCATTATTCAGGCCGCACTGGTCGAAAACCATGCAATCCGACTCCGGTTGATTCCCAGTCTAAGCGACGATGTGGTGGAGCATACGCTTTACCGGCGCGAACCAACCGGTGTTTGGCGGGAGATCACCAAAATTCCGGGGCATCCAACGGCCAATCTGGTGGTGCTCGATAGTGCGCTAACCCATGAACAAACCTATGAATACAGCCTGGTGGCGCGCGATTGGGGTGGACTACAGTCCGAGCGATCGTTTGTGGTATCGGCTCAGTATATCGACCTCCGCAAATTGGTTGTGGCGGCTCCTTCGGGCTTAAAAGCGGTATATGATCCAAAGCAAAAACAAATCCGGATCGAATGGGTCTGCAAACCACCAGAGACGATGTATCACTACCTCATCTATCGGGGTATCAACGGCGAAGCTATCTCGACTTACAAACAGGTGCGGGGCACGAATACCTTCACCGACACAGCCCTGCCAACTGAGGGTGTGTACGAATATGCTGTACGGCTTGTATTACCCGAGGACCAATCTAAACTGAGTGAAACCGGGAAGGTGACTTACCGCAAATAACCGATGAAAAAGCACCTCTTTCAGTATGTATTGGGCTTTACCATGCTGGCATCGACCGGCCTGTTCGCCCAATCCAACGCGCCCACATCCCTGACCGGGTCAGCAGCGGCCTACAACCAGGTCAATCTGTCGTGGAAGGATAACTCGACCAACGAAACCAAGTTCGAAATCGAGCGAAAAGACTTTACCACGTTTGTTAAAGTGGGCGAAGTAGGTGCCAATGTAACGACCTACCAGGATAAAACCGCTGCCGAAAACACGACCTATATTTATCGGGTTCGGGCAGGCTTTGCCACTAACTTTTCGGGTTATTCGAATGAGTTTACCGTAACAACACCGCTGTCGCCCCCCGGCAATCCAACGGGTTTAGTGGCAGTTGCGCAGGGTACCAGTGGCATTAAGTTGACCTGGAACAACGGCTCGGGCTCAACCCCCGTCGATTATCAGGTTGAGCGCGGTACCAGCTCGGGTGGGCCGTTCACACTGCTGCAAACCGTTTCGTACAGCCGAACACCGACGATTACGGACCTGAGTGTGTCGGGTGGTTCGCAGTACTGCTATCGGGTGCGGTCGCGCAACACGGGCGGAACGTCGGGCTATAGCACTGTTGCCTGTGCCACCATGCCCCTATCGCCAACCAACGTCAAGAACCTGGTTGCCCAAGCGGTCAGCAGCAGTTCCATTAAACTGACCTGGGATCGGTTCGGGAAGGAAACGGGCATTAGTATTGAACGCCGAACCGGCCAGACGGGCAACTGGAGCCAGATAGCGACCACGCTGGCCGACGGGGTGAATATACCGACAATGGTCTGAATCCAGGGACCGAATACTGTTACCGGATTTCTCAGGCCGGTTATGAAGTCTCCAGTGTCGCCTGCGCCACTACCCAAGCCCCACCTCCACCCATAGCTCCCGGTGGGCTCAGCATTTTAGTGATCTCGGATACACAGCTTCAGATTTTCTGGAATGATGCCAACGCACAATCCGTGACGTTTGAACTGGAACGGGCCACGAAGCCGGGTGGCCCTTACGTAGTCATCGCTACCAATTTGACGTCAAAAATATATGACGATAAAAGCCTGAGTGCGTCGACTCAATATTGCTATCGGGTTCGGGCTAAAAACAATTTGGGGGCTACTCGGGCTATAGCAACGAAGCCTGTGGTACCACGAAAGCCCCGCCTGTAGGCGCTCCACAAAATCTGGTAGCTGTAGCAGCCTCGACAACACAGATTAATCTCACCTGGACAGGCGTATCAGGTGCCACCAGCTACCAACTCGAACGAAGTCCCAATGGCAACGATAGCTGGACTAAAATTGCAGACCCTGCCGGAAGCGCCACCAATTACAGCGACGCGGGTTTAACGCCCAACACCCGCTACTATTACCGACTCCGGGCTGTAATCAGCGGAAATAATGGGCCTTATAGCAATGTAACAAACGCCACTACCCCGATGTGCCGCCGGCTACTCCAGCACGGCTGACCGCAACGGTAGTTTCATTCAGTCAGATCAACCTGGCCTGGGCTGACCTATCAGGCAATGAATCTGGCTTTCAGCTCGAGCGCAGCCCCAACGGTACGGATTCATGGACCAAAATTGCTGACCTCAGTGCCGACGCCACCAGCTACAGCGATCAGGGCCTGAGCCCCCAAACGCATTATTATTACCGTGTTCGGGCCATTAATGCGGCTGGACCGTCAGGCTATAGCAATACGGCCGATGCGACTACTCCCGTTGGCCCGCCAGCGGCTCCACAAAGTCTGGTAGCTACGGCAGCTTCAACAACCCAGATCAATTTGACCTGGACGTCGGTAGCAACTGCCACTAATATACTGATTGAACAGAGCCCGAACGGTACCGATAGTTGGACACAAATTGCCAGTGTTGCAGGAGATGCCACAACCTACGGCAATGCGGGACTAACTCAAAATACCCGCTATTATTACCGGATTCGGGCTACGAATGCATCAGGTCCTGGCCCGTATAGCAACGTGGCCACTGCCATCACTCCCGACGCTCCGCCTATAGCGCCCGCTCGTTTGACAGCTACGGTTATTTCTGCAACACAGATTGATCTGGCCTGGGCTGATTTGTCGGCCAATGAAGCCAGCTTCGAAATTGAACGAAGTCCGGATGGCGTAACCTGGACCAAAATTGGCGACGCTCCTGCTAATGCGGTCTCGTTCCAGAGTGTAGGCTTAATCCCCAATACGAAGTATTATTACAGAATTAGGGCGGTCAACGCGGCTGGTCCCTCGGGTTATAGCAACACAGCAACTGCCACCACACCCGACGTGCCACCAGTTACCCCAACTAATCTGGTGGCTACCCCTACGTCGGCCACGCAAATTACGCTGGTATGGGTCGATGGATCGGCGAATGAAACGGGCTTTGAGGTGGAGCGGGCCAGTAGCCAAACGGCACCGTTTACGAAAATTGCCGATTTGCCCGCCAACACTACCACCTATCAGGATCTGGGCCTAACGCCTGCCGGGAACTATTGCTACCGGGTGCGGGCGAAAAATACAATTGGCGCATCAGGGTACACGAATGTGGCCTGTGCCACTACCCCCGACGTACCCCCGGCAGCACCCGCCCGCCTGACCGCTACGGTGATTTCAACGAGCCAGATTAATCTGACCTGGGCTGACCTCTCAACCAACGAAAGCGGCTTTGAGATTGAGCGAAGCAACAGCGCGACGGCTACGTTCACCAAAGTAGGGGAGGTCCCTGCCAATGCTACTACCTATGAAGACAAGAACCTGGCTGATAACACTCAATATTGCTATCGGATTCGGGCGAAAAATGCCGCTGGTAATTCGGGGTATACCGACCCTGCCTGCGCCACTACGCCTTTAGCCCCCCCGCTGTGCCCACCAATCTGGTCGCTCAGGTGTTTGATTATGACCAGATCAAGCTGACCTGGGCTGCTTTGAGTGCAACGGCCGTTACGGTAGTTATTGAACGAGCTACAAACCCCAATGGGCCTTTTACCGAAATCAAGCAACAGCCTGCTTCGCTGACAACCTATGTTGACATGGGTTTGCAGGAATTCACGACTTACTATTATCGCATTAAAGCCGTCAATACGGCAGGCAGTTCTAATTATTCGAACGTGGCAACAGCGCGGGTCGAGGAAGTCATCATCGCGGTCGAAGATGAACTGGAAACCCATACGACGCTTTTTGTGAGCCAGCGTTCGCTGCACGTCATGACCAACTGGTTCACAACAGCCCAAACCACGCTTTATATACAAACCGCTAACGGGCAAATTGTATTGACAGATAACCGAAACGTGCGCCCAGCCGATCGCTGGGATTATAATCTGGATTCTCTGCCTACTGGGCTCTATATCATCACGATTGTTGCCGATGGGCGCAAACTTGCCAAACGTATTCTGCTGCCATGAACAAGCAATTATTTAGACTATCCCTGCTGAGTATACTTCTGCTGGCTGCTCTGGCAGGGTGCCAACCCAAAACGGTTACACCCATTACATCGCTGATCAACAAAGTTTGGAAAGCCAATACAGTGAAAGAGGCCGATTTACTGGTATTTACATTGGGGGCTACAAACAACATAAAACCGGGCTACACGAACTTTCGACTCGATTTGAGCAGACCAGATACCGTGCGCCTGAAGGATGTCGATGGCCGCTTGACCGTTGGTACCTGGACAATCTCAACGGACAACAAACGACTGATTTTAGCGAACCTGAACCCTAAGCCAACCAATACGGGGGGCGTTGTGGAGTATTATATCCTGAACGAGCCCGATGGTGTATCGCTACGTCTGGAACGCACAGCCGAAAGCCGTAAAACGGGAAATACAATTGACCAGTATGCGTTAGTGCCGGAGTAAATAGGGCATGCAATTATGCGTTCTGCTGAGTTGCGATCGCCAGAGCCAATACCTCATTAGCTATGTAGTGGTTCCATTCTATGGCCACTGTCTATGTATACTCTCGCTGATAATCAGTCATTTAGAAAATTTTTCAGTTTTTTTCAAGCAAACGCTTGCATAAGGGCCATTTAGCCTCTTATATTTGCACTCCCAAACGCAACAGCAGAAGGGACAATAAAGGGAGTTTAGCTCAGCTGGTTCAGAGCATCTGCCTTACAAGCAGAGGGTCGGCGGTTCGAACCCGTCAACTCCCACCACTGAAAATCAAGCACTTAGCATCTAATGTTAAGTGCTTTTTTCGTTTTAGGTACAACGATAGGTACAACAAAAGTTACGTTCCTAATTTATATACATAGACAAGGGCATAATTACAGCCAAGGCTCTCCATTTGACTTATGCCGGAACATGGTAGAGGATTAAGATGCGAGTACCTCTGCTAAATTGTTTTAAGGTGGCCTTAAGGTAACGGTAGAGTTTATATCGATTTAACGCTTGTTGTAAAATGACTAACTAAACGACTATGGACTGGAAGTCCATAGGTTGAGAAGCGAATGAAATTCGCCGTTTCGGTTGAAACCGACTGAAAGCCAACCCCTGAAAGGGGATCATTCCAGAATAAAATTCTCATCCCCATTCGGGTGTTCTTTATGATGATCCAAATAGGTCTGCAACAACTCATCGGTAATCGAGCCCACGCTCCAGGCTCCATAACCAATCCCCCAAAAATGACCGCCCCAATACCGACGTTTCAGCTCCGGGTACTCAGCCAAGAGCAGTTTCGCACTCCGACCCTTCAGCCGTTTGACCATGTCGCTCACACTCAACGAGGGTGGATACGATACATGCAAATGGATGTGGTCTTTGCTCACAACCCCTTTCAGAATCTGTACGTCCAGCGCATTGCAGGTTTGCCGAATCAGGTCTCGACAACGCAGTTGAACCTCCCCTGTCAGCACCTGATACCGATACTTGGTGCTCCACACCAGATGAACTTGCAATTGATGCACCGAATGACTGCTCGACCGTTGCTGCTTCATCCCGCAAAGCTATTAGAAATGAGTAGCAACTAAAGTCTTGCCCTAAAGGGCATAGCTTTGACTAGCGTACTTGAAAAGTAAATTACTAATGGCTAATGACTCGAAAAGCATGTTTACTCCGGCTAATATCATTCTAATTGGTGGCTTAATTACTCTTATTCTAACCTTTATTGCTACTAAACTCACAGAAAAGTAAAATAAGGCCGACCAGCAGAAACTTCGAGATGAGTTAGTGAAACAAAGCCAAGAATATGCAAGTAAAGTTGATGAATACGCATATACTCAGAGGTTAAATAGTGATGAAATTAAAGGGCTTCAAAACCAATTAATACAGCGTGCTGACGACCAGTCTGCAAAGAGTGCCGAAATTGCTGAGCTTTATAAAAAATTAGCCGAATCTCAGGAAAGAGTTACTAAATTAACTGAGGAGACACAAACCTACGTTACCGGTGGCGACAATTATTGCTATGTAAATATTTACCCAGAATCGCTGAGTGACAAGAAAGCAGAGGTAGCTGTTATCTCTAACAGTAAATACCCTTTATACGATGTTGAAATAAAGATTGTGCCCTGGCTCCCTTGGGATGATTTTTGGGTTGACCAAAATGCACTAAAGGTTTATAAAGAATCCCTAAACCTCAATGAAAGGTACAATTTTCGAGTTGGAACCTTGCCCTCACAAAAAAGCCAACTTGTGACGTCAAGACAATTAGGATACTTGCCTTTTGATAGTCATCAAAAGTGGATATATACAATAGATTTTATTGCCAGAAATGGAGAATGGAGACAGGTATGGGAAGTTTATATTGACGAAGATCTAAAACCAGTAGCTTCACACATTACCTATAAAACAGTCATTGAAAATAACACCCGTAAGAACGTAATTCTACATCAATTCACCAATCCCAAGGCAAAAAATTCAATTGTAGATTATTTAATAACAGAGTTTAAGCCTTTTGACACTAATGCTAATAGGTATTTAAAGAAGTTATAATAGTTGAAAGCTGTGAAGGATTATTATTTCGGCAATTTCTTTATATAAGCCTCCAATGGCTCAGTAAGCTCTTTAATACGGGTTATTTCATAATTAATCTCTTTGCCATTCGTCGTAATATAGTCTATCATATTTCTCAAATGAACAACACACAGATTATATTTAATTCGTGCATCATAGGCTTTCAATAAAACGTTACGCAAATCGCCTTCAATTCCATCGTAAGGTTCTAGGGTTTTAATAACCGGCTCTATAAAAACATTTTTAGAATCAAATAATCGTGACTTATACGGCTGATCCTTAAGAATAATAGGCTTAATTTTCCCCATAAGTTCATTAAGTTGTCTTTGCCCAAGCTTCTCCTTGTCTGAGTTAAAATTTTTGGTAAGTAGTAATTTATTGATACTTTCTTGTAAGTCACTGATAGAATTAGAAAAATCATCTTGAGTTTGTTTCAGTTTCTCCATTTCAGCAATATGGTGACCTTTTGTATCTTTTATTTGTAGATATAGGGCGTTATAAATCAAAAAAACTTCTGCAATATCGTCTCCTTTTAATTGTGTAGTTGATGCCAAATAATAATCTTCTTGATTCAGTTTATTTACAATTACTTCCAGACTTTGCGCAGAATAATGGCTATATTCTTCTATAAGAAAGGGGTTTATATTGAAAGTATTAACTAATTTTTGAGAATTTGAATTATAAAACTCAACTATCTTGTAAGTGTCCTGTATGATAAAATTTAAGTACTTCATTTTTTTTTGCTCAGTACTATTCTGCTGTTCCTCATCGCGTTTTTTTTGTTGCCAGCTTTGAAGCCCAACCACCAAAAGTGTGGTAAGGGTAGCTATCCAGGCAGCTTTCATTGTAGTATCAGCCGACGTCCAATAGGAATTAATGAGGTTAGAAACGGCCGAATCCAAGGATAAAAGGAGCTGTTTTAGCCAATTAGTGATATTTCTCATTTGATTAAGTTGTCATTATTGCGAATAGTGGACTGGCAACAAAACTATAGACAAACCTTTAAGCAACATTTTGGAATTGCCTACTACAGTATTCAAAGGGGGAATGATAATCCATCTCTAAATGGCTTCGTTGCCAGTTTTGCCACATGGACATCCTCTTCATACCTATCCAATGACAGGCTTTGCATTGACTAATCCCTTAGTAATTAACCAGCCACCTAAATATACCTTGACTTTCGGGGTGCCTTACCATTTTTTTGTCAAAGCTCCCTTGAGGATTTCATAAACTTAGCTCGGCATATATCTTTTTAAGTCGGAGACTTTCGCCCTCCAATTCTTTGAGACGCTTCAGCTCATAGTGAACGACTCAATAATACGATCCGGCAACGCTTTACCGGGCCGCCGGATCGGCCGTTTGGTTCGAAAGAGTCTATCTTTTTCTAAACAAGCGTGTCTACTCACTTTACCCTTCAGGCTGTGGGCTTATTATTACAATTTGACCACCTTGAAAAATATCAACTATTAAGTACCACTACCGAATAAATCTAGCCAGACTGCTGCCTTTAGCCCAAAATTGCTGCCATTCGGAGTATTGACAATACGTCGAAAATCATAGAGATAATACGGAATAAGTTGTCCCGAAATGCGCGATTTATGGAATTGAAGACCTGCCCCAAACATGAAGTTGTGAAAGATCTGAGGTTTCACTTTTACCTCAAACGAGTTGTGCTGCTCAGTCCCGCGAAAATAACTTTCATACAAAACCTGCTGATAGGCACTTAAATCAAAACTGGTCCCCGTCTGAAACAGCAGTGACCAACGTCGGCGTAACGGAACGTAATAGGTTAGGCTAATTGGCAAACTAATGACCGATGTCTGAATGGATATATCTTCGATCCGATCGTACTGAGCGGGCAAAAATGCCTGATACTGATTAATAAATTCTTTGCCCGTAGCTGAATTGAAATCGTTCAATCCCCGATGATTTTCGGAGCGAAGCTGAGAGGCTAATAATCCCACAGACAGACCCAGGCTTTCCCCAGGAAATAATTCGATGACAGGGCCTACCCCGACGCCATGCGGGGCCACCATGGTCGTGATCCCAACACGAGGCTTCAGCGACGAAAATTGAAACACCGGTCGGCGTTGTTGAGTTGGCTGGGTTTGTGCAGCCGCAGGAGTCGTTACTGTGCCCTGTTTAGGGGTAACCGATACCGAATCTGGACGGGCATTTGGCTGACTGGATAATTCCGTTGGCACTGGCTGATTCGGAGTACTCAGGGTTTCCTCTGGTAGCACATTGTTATTGATGAGCACCTGCGTCGAATCGGCCAATGTACGTAAAATAACTCCTGGCCTAGCTCTATTCGTAGCCTTTTCTCCCGACCGCGCAGCAAGTGTCGGCTGATTAGTTACCAATCCAGTACGCTGTTTCGAACCAACCTTGGGTTGTAATCGGCCACTTGCCGCTTTTGAACTACTTATAGTCGTTTCCGGTAAGCGCTCGTTCTGCCCGGTGAGTGGCTCAACGGACAAATCAGGTGAATCAGTTTGAGCAAGCGGGTTCTCTTCGGCCGGAAGCGAGCCGGGTACCCTATAAAAATGCCGGTGCTCCACAACCGTTCGCTTCACAATGTAGACCGTATCGACCCGGTGCGTCAGTGTCGGTGTGGAACCAGAAGCAACGGGAGCAGGCATGGTAGTCAGTGCAGGCCTGGCCAGCGTTTTACTCAACTGCCGCATAAGCTGCTGGTTTTCGTGCAGGCTATAGAGCGTTGTCAGCCAGCCCGTTAACATCAGTCCACTTAATGCCCATCCACCATAGCGGAATAACCACGGCCAGAAGCCCACCAGGGGTAGCCGTTTCTGGAAACGATCCCAGGCACTTGGATCATAACCCGGCCTGACCGATTCCAATTGTTTTTTCATCAGTTTGTCGAAACGTTCGCTAGACATAGTTTCGTCGGTTTACTGAACTTGTAGATGTCCATTCAATAAGCAGTTCCTGTAGTTTCTGGCGTGCTTTAGCCAGGTTAGAGCGTGATGTACCTTCATAAATGCCCAACATCTGGGCAATTTCCGGATGCGAATAGCCATCCACAACATGTAACGAAAAAACGGTTCGGTAAGCAGGTGGCAGTTGCTGTACAACGGCCAGAATTTCATCGGCGGCCAGGCGTTCCAGCAAATTATCCGGCTCCCCAATATCGTAGGCCTCATCCATATCCACATACGTCAGCGGGGATTTATGCCGCCGATAATGGTCGATAGCCGAGCGAACCATCACCGTACGGAACCAGGCTTCGAACGGCTGTTCAGGATCGTAATACGAAATTTTGTTGAGTACCCGCAGAAACCCATCGTCGAACATTTCCTCCGCTTCCTCCCGGCTGTCAGCGTAGCGCAGACAGATGTTTACGCCAAAACTGTAATAAGCCTCAAATAGCTGTTTCTGGGCAGCCGGTTTCTCACGCCGACAGCCTTCGATTACCTCGGGCAGGGCCAGGGATTTGCTTCGTCGAAATAGCACAGATACTAGGAGAGTGGGTCTATAACACACTACGTAAAAATAGACCTGCGCCGTTGCCTGGACCTACTATAATTTTCAGGAACTGAATCCTTTGCCTAAATTCAGCTCCACTCAGCTCTTCTTCATTGGTTAAACAAACCAGCGCCGGTAAAGCAGATTTAAGCTACTTTACCGGCGCTGAGTTGTAAGATTGTTGGGTTACTGATCAGAAACTATAGGCAAATGCCAGCCCAAACGCCCGAACTCCGTAGTAGGGCCCGCTTAAGGTGGCTGTAATGGTTGGCAGGTTCAGCGATGACTGCACGCTATAGAGTGGCAGTTGTGTATTGTCGATATCGTTTTTGAGCTTCACAATATCGGCCGGTTTCAGGCTGGGCCAGAGGGGATCTTCACCAACGAAGGTGGATTTCACCTGCATACCATAGAAAGGCCCCAGCAACCACAGATCAAGGCCAACGTGTTTACCCAACAGCCACTGGTAGCCTAACAAAATTCCAGCCCCTCCTCCACTGAAACTAGCATTCAGATGCGCATGGTGCAGGATGCCATCGCTGGGTGTGTAGGTATAGTCGTTGCTGATGTCCATGCTTGCATACCGCACAAAGGGCGCTAGATACCAGCCCGTAGGCGCATGGCCCGCCAGATAAAACCGGTATTCGAGCGTTCCGATCTTCTTATTAAACAAGGTCGTTTCAATAGCGCGTCGGGCATCCTGATTTTCCCCATATTGATCCAGAAGGGCATTTTTGAACGGTACAGGCGTATTATTGGGGGTATAACTGCCCGATAACGTAATGGAGCTATGCCGGTTCAGGACGCGCTCAACCTGTACGGTATAACTATTTATGGCTACACCCGACAGGTTAAACTTTACGACCGTCCGATTCGTGAGTACTTGTGCCTGTGACAATTGCAGGCGCAGCCCGAACATTAACAAAATCAGCAGAAATGAGGAGTACTTTTTCATGCGGGTGATTAATTATAGCGTAGCCGTTGATTTGCTCAACAAAACTCGCCTTAGCCACTCCGCTATGAAATAGTTAATGCTAACGATTTTTCACGCAGCATGTCAACAGATTAGATCAGTCCCTGCTCCCGGGCGAAATTCACTAAGCCAACGGGGGTGTCGATACCCAGTTTACGAGCGATGTTACGCCGATGGGCATTAATTGTAAACTCGCTAACAGCGAGTGCGTCGGCAATTTGCCGGGTGGTTACTCCGCTACTGATCTGTTGAATAATTTCGATCTCGCGCTTGGTAAGCTGGTATTTCTGCATGAAGGCATCATTGGGCAAATCAGCGGCATTAGCAGAGGTACGACTGGGCGGCTCAACAGTGGGTTGTAAAGTCGGAAACCAGGGCTTGCCTAACCACACCTGCTGCACGGCAGTTTTGAGCGTAGGTGCATCCGTCGATTTGAGTAAATAACCCATCCCACCCAATGCCTGCACTTCCCGAATTCGTTGTGGCTGGTTGTAGCTGGTGAACACAATGACCTTCACGGCTGGGAAGTCCCGACGTATCTGTTTAAGGGCTGTCAGTCCGTCGGTTTTCGGCATATTCAGGTCTAGTAAAACCATATCTACCGGGTGCAGATGCAGGTAATCGAGCAACTGGTGTCCATTATTGACGGGAGGTAACAGGTCGGTATCGGGCAGGTCAGACAGCACGCTTCGCAGTCCGTCGAGCAAAAGTGGGTGGTCATCGGCAAGGAGAAGACGCATAGGAGTAGATCGACAGTTAAAGCTTTAAAATTGTGGTCCACAACCTTTCCCTAAAATAGTTATCCCTAACTAATTTTTGATTCGGCGCGCTTCGTTTCACCAACGACATGTTTGGGCAGTTCGATATTGTCGATAACAACCAGTGTACCTCCTTCCACTTTACGCTGTACGTCCATCTGTCCATGACGCAGGGCAACTTTGGCTCGGATTGTCTGCAATCCCTGTCCGTCGCCCACCGTGTCGGCCGGTATACCCACGCCATTGTCTTCCACCAGAATCGCTACGTGCTGATCGTGTTCAATAACCTCAATGGTGGCTTCTGTAGCCTGTGCGTGCCGGATAACGTTATGCACCAGTTCCTGCACAATTCGATAAAGGTCGCTCAGAAATGGGATCGGTAAGGCATCTTTAAAACCAACGACAATCGTCTGAATCTTAACTTTTTCTGATAAATTGATACTCTCGGCCAATTCCTCTACTGCTCGCCTGAAGCCTTGCTGTTCAATGAGTTGTGGGGTCAGTCGGTGGCTAATGCCGCGCACGGTGCTCGTCACAGAAGCCAGCACATCCTGTGCCTTACGCAGCTTTGGACCGGTGGGCGTGTTATTGTCTACAGTTTCCAGGGCCGACGACACGTTGAGCAATACCACGGCCAATAACGGATTTACCTCATTATGAAGCTGGTCGGCAATGGTCAGGCGTTCGTTTTCTTCGGCTTGCATAACGCTATGCATCAGGTCAATTTGTCGTTGCTTTTCGAGTTGTTCCAGTTGACTTTGCTGGAGTGCCTCCCGCTGACGGGCGCGGACCTGCCGGTTTCGAACATACAAGGCCAGCAACACAATCGCCAGCAACGCCAGGGTGATAATGACGCCATAGAATCGTCGTTCGCGTTGAAGCTGCCGCTCACGAGCCGCATTTTCGGTATTCAGACGGTTAATCTGCTCCTCTTTATCGCGGATACGCACCTGAGCCAGAATCTGTTGAACAGCCCGGTATTGGTTTAGATTGGTGAGCGAATCCCGAATGGCATAGTAGGTACCTAAAGCCTGCCCATAGTGAGCATAATCTCCCTGAGCTTTATTGAGATCAGCCAACGACTGGTAATAATACAAACCAATTGCTGAGTACTGATTACTGGTTGCGGCTGTTGTCAGCCCCAATAACATTTGCCGGGCTTTCGCGTAATCTCCCGTTCGGAGTAAGGCTCTAACGTAAAAAAGTTCGAGGGGAATACGCGAAAACGAACCGGATGCGGCTCCTTTTGTTAACGACTGTTTGTAGTAATCAACGGCTTTGGCCAATTGCCCATCGTGCTCGGCCAGTAGTCCGGCTGCCAAAAAATAGCCGGAATACGGAATTTGGGATTCGGTGACACCAAACTGCCGTCGGCACGAATCAAGAAATGCCCTGGCTTCCTTAACCTTCCCCTGATAAACCCGAATCGTTGCCATCTCCGCGTTAAAATAGGGAACATTAGGGGCCTTGGGATTAGGCCGAACGAGCGCATCGTACACCATATCCGCAAACTTTCCCGCATTCTCGTAATCTGTTAGCAACAGGTTTAGCTGGGCCAGTTTGAAAAGAACCGTTGGGCGTGGGCTACGAAAATAAACGGTTGTCCGTTCATAAAATCGAGGATTTCGGGCCAGACTACTATCGTTCGCTAATTCGAGCAGGCTATCAAAGGCCATCACCTGTTGCTGAGGATTGGTCAGACAATACGAAGCGCGACTATGCCTGGCCATAAACAGCGCGTATTTGGTTGGCAAGCCCCTTGCCAATCGAATTGATTCATTAAAATCAGCGCACATAGCCTCAGCATGCCCGGTTCGACTTCGGGAGGCTCCTCGAAAATCAAGTAATAACGCCAGGGTTTCACTGTCATTAATAGCACGGGCAGTCCGTTCGCCGAGGGCTAAATAATGGGTTAGTGAGTCGGGTTTATCCCAACTATAATAGAGCTGCACTGTGTAGGTAAGGGCGTCGCAGTATAATTTGGGAATAGGGCGGGCATTCTGGCGTGCCTGCCGGAACAGCGGTTCAGCTTCATCGAAATGATTGAGCGATTCTTTTGCCTTACCCCAGTTAATTAGCAGAATGTGCGTCCAGCGCCGGTTGCCCGTTTTTTGCACTTTGGGCACATAGTGAGCCAGCCACTCGTAGGCTAATGGCAGATTGGTTTGGCCCATATCCTGAATTAGGTCACAGGTTTCCCGGAACGTGGCTTCGGTAAGTGGCTGACGCTGGAGCCTCGCCCAGGCCGCTTTTCCTTCATCTTCCGTATAGGTACGCGCCTGCCCAGTGCTGTATATCAGCAGCATCAGTAGTAGTGAACCAATGAATTGCCGAATCTTCATACCGATATGGGTTAGTCATTGATAGCATATATACGTAAAAATAACCGTCTACTCGAACGCGATTACTACTATTGATTAAATGGACTAAAAATCAGACATTTAGGGTCAAATCTCCAGAATAGCCACCACGATTGGGCTAAACAACCTGTCTGGTTGGTACGTTATATAGTTATACCCACCAACTCAATCACGGACGTATGAACCAAACGGTTTTGATTACAGGAGGCACCGGCTCAATCGGTCGTCGCCTAACGCAACTGCTTCAACAGGAAGGCTATCAGGTATCTTTACTAAGCCGGTCGCCAAAAACGATTCCCGATGTACGTGTTTATCAATGGGATGTAAAAAAAGGAGAAATTGATCCACAAGCCATTACCACCGCCGATCATATTATTCACCTGGCCGGAGAAGGCATTGCCGATGGGCGCTGGACCGACGAACGTAAAGACGAAATTCTGAATAGCCGGACGCAATCGACGGAACTGCTGGCTCAGGCATTAGAGGAAACTGCTCACCACGTACAATCATTCATTGGTGCCTCAGCCATTGGCTATTATGGTGCCGATACCGGTGATCGTCCACTGACAGAAACCAGCATTGGCGGTTCCGATTTTATGGCCCAGGTGGTTCGGGCCTGGGAACGGGCAGAAGATCAGATTGCGGCACTCGGTATTAGAACGGTGAAAATGCGAACGGGTATTGTGCTCACGATGGACGGCGGTGCCTTACCTAAATTAGTGCAGCCCGTACGACTTGGAGCAGGTGCCCCTATCGGTTCTGGTCAGCAATACATGTCCTGGATTCACCTCGACGATCTCTGCCGAATGTACATTCAGGCCCTAACTGACGAATCGTGGCGGGGAGCTTATAACGCTGTTGCCCCTAACCCCGTCACGAATGAAACGCTGACAAAAGCAATTGCACAGGTGCTTCATAAGCCAATGCTACTGCCTAACATTCCAGCTTTTGCCATTAAGCTTCTCTACGGCGAAATGGCCATTGTTGTCACTGGGGGTAACTATGTGCTCAACAAACGCATTACCGAAGAGACAACGTTTACGTATCAGTATACGGATTTGACAAAGGCGTTGGAGAATTTGTTGATGTAAATTAACAGTCGTTAGTCAATAGTCGTTAGTTAACAGTGATTCACCTTTCCTGCTAACTAACGACTATTGACTGATGATTGATGACTACTAACTCCACTCCCGGTCGGCAGAATCCTTGGTATTCCAAACGTCGGTGGGGGCAAACCAGGTGCCTCCTTTCTTGAGGAATTTTTTGGCAACCTCTTCATTCAATTCGACACCCAGACCTGGCTTTTCAGGAACGCGGACGAAGCCTTTTTCAACAATGGGTTTCATACCTGTTATCAGGTCCTCCCAACCATTTACGTCAACGCCGTGGTGCTCAAGGGCAACAAAATTCTCCGTAGCAGCCGCGCAATGAACATTCGCCATCATCGAAATGGGCGATCCCGCAAAGTGCATGGCCATTGGAATACCCTTTTCTTCGGCGTAGTCGCCAATTTTCTTGGTTTCCAGTAAACCACCTGATGAGGCCAGATCGGGGTGAATCATGTCAATGGCTTTGGCATCAATGAGCTTGATGAAGCCTTCTTTCAGATAAATATCTTCGCCCGTTAGCGTTGGGGTGTCGATGGCGTCCGAAATTTGCTTCCATTGGTCGGTATAGAACCAGGGAACAAGGTCTTCAAGCCAGGCCAGGCGGAATGGCTCCATGGCTTTACCAATCTGAATAGCCGTATTCACGTCGAAGTGGCCAAAGTGGTCGGCAGCCAGGGGTGTATCATATCCAACAATATCACGTACTTTACCCACGTGCTCTACCAGTCGATCTAAGCCTTTTTTCGTGACCTGAATCCGGTGAACGGGTGCTTTGTGTTGGCATAGTTGCCCAGTTTACCTGGTTCAGAATCATTCCACTGTCTTTTAACACTCCAGTTGTTGGCATTGACTAGCATACCCGGCTGATCGGCCAGCATCCCAATACCAAAATCCATTTTCAGGAACGTGTAGCCCTGATCTCTGCGCTTCTTCATGTTCTCGGCAAAGCCTTCGTAAGTATCGGCTTCCGGTGTATCGGCATACAGCCGAATAAAGTCACGGTATTTACCACCCAGAAGTTGATAAGCCGGTACGTTATAGGCCTTTCCGGCCAGATCCCAAAGTGCCATTTCGACCCCACAGACGCCCCCAGCGGCCCGGCTTTGACCGCCAAACTGCTTGATCTGCTTGAATATCTGCTCTACGTTACAGGGATTCTTACCGAGAATTCGGCTTTTCAGCATCAATGCGTAGTTAGCACTGGCACCGTCACGCACTTCGCCCCAGCCAACAAGGCCCTGATTCGTATCAATGCGAATGATTGGACTGCTGAAGGGCACACCTTGCAGAATGGCCACCCGCATATCCGTAATTTTCAGCTCCGATGGCTTGGCATAACGACTTACCTTCTGCGTAATAAACTCCAGTTCCTGATCCGGCGATTTGTCGAACATAAGGCCGAGTGATAGACCACCTAGCCCGGCTTTACGGAAAAAGTCACGGCGGTCAGAAGAGCTGTCGGGAGACGACAACCGGGAGAAAATATTTTTCATGGCAAAAATTTGAGGGGTTTAAGGCAATAAAGCAGTATGAGGCTCTTACATAGTCCAGCATTCATATAAGTTGATCAATGGCAGTATTTTACTTATGGTGTAGCCTTTTTGATTAGAATTCCTTTAAACCCCTTCGTTTTCAGATAACACAATCCATTCTACCTAAGTACTTGGGCAACTTTAGATTCTATTGATTCTTTCGGCTGTATTGTGGCAAGCCATTGTTTTTCAACACGATAGAATCTACAGAATTTAGTTAGATCAGATTCTATATATTCCGTTGATTCTCTTGTACTAAATAACAGGAACTTGATACAATAGAATCAACAGAATCTATAGAATCTAAAGTTGATCAATTACTTATCTAGTTGAATGAGTGCTATTGACTAACCAACTCTACTTACAACAATGGTAAAGAAAACACTCGTCGCAGTAGCCGCTATCACCTTCTCGGTGAGCTTTTTAGCTCAGGCACAACGAATAGGCTCATCCCCTGAATACGTAACCGCCCTAACCTCGAACTGGAAAGGGGAACGGTTCCCGGATGGTCGCCCCAAGATTCCGGATATTGTTCTGGAACGCTTACAGAATTGTACGCTGGAGCAGATCTGGGGGTATTTAGGTAAAAAAGGCTACCGAAATCAGGTTGAAAAAGACTGGGTCATTCTTAAGCCCGGCGAAACGATGACCGGTCGCGCTGTAACCGCCCAGTTCATGCCCACTCGCCCTGACCTCGATAGTCTGGTACGGGCGCAGGGCAAAGCCGAAGGGCGCTCTCAAAAAGGAGGGATTAACATCTGGCCAATCGACATCCTGACCAAAGGTGACATCTATGTGGCCGATGGCTACGGTAAAATTAAAGATGGTACCCTGATCGGGTCGAGCCTGGGAAATGCCATTTATGGAAAAACCGGAAAGGCGTCGTCTTTTACGGCTCTGTTCGGGATATGCAGGAATTAAAGGATACAAAGGGTTTTAATGCCTGGGTCAAAGGGCATGATCCTTCCTATATCAAAGACATGACACCTACGTCTATTAATGCACCCATTCGCATTGGTGAAGTGACGGTACTACCCGGCGACGCTGTTTTTGCCAACGAATACGGCACGGTGTTCATTCCGGCTCACCTTGTTGAAGGACTGGTTTCAGCTTCCGAAATGACTGCCTTACGTGATGAATTTGAGCGGGTGCTTCTCCAACAGGGCAAGTATCCATCTGGCGAAATCCACGGCGACTGGTCCGAAAAAATCAAAGGTGAATTCAGAACCTGGGTTGGTAAGTATCCTAAGAAATTAGCCATCACACAAAAAGATGTAGACGCCTATTTAGCCAAAGAAGGCCATTAATTTGTGTTTAGTAAAATCATTAACCAAATCTTACCTCAATGAACAGTAAGTACGCTGTCTTGTCAATAATCCTTGGTCTTGCCACTATAGGTCCTTCATTAGCGCAAACAATTCCGAAAGACGAGCTGGTCTTTTTGACGTCGGAATGGAAAGGAGAGCGTTTCGCTGATGGTCGCCCGAAAGTTTCCGATAATTTAATAGAACGGGCTAAGCATATTGGGCTTGACGATGCCTGGACGGTTTTAAAAAACGAAGGGTATACCAATCAGTTTGAGGGCAACTGGAAACTGATTCATAATGATGTTCCTGTAACCGGGCGTGCCGTAACGGCTATGTTTATGCCTAGTCGGCCCGATGTTGAGAAGACGATTAAGGAACGTGGCATTACCAAACAGGGACGCAAAGGCAATACGAATACCTGGCCGATCGAAACCCTTACGAAAGGGGATGTGTATGTAGCGGATGGGTTTGGCAAAATTGGTGGTGGAACCCTGGTCGGAGCCACCTTAGGCAATGCCATTTTCAGCAAAACAGGCAATGGCGTTATTTTCAACGGTGCCGCCAGAGATTTGCAGGAGTTGGAGACTATTAAAGGTTTCAACGCCTTTGTCCGTGACTTCCACCCCTCGTTTCTCGAAGAAATGGTGCTCATGGGCCTCAACACCCCAATCCGCATTGGCAATGTAATGGTACTACCCGGCGATTTGGTAATCGCCCAGCGGGAAGGCGTCCTTTTTGTGCCCGCCCACATGGCCGAGCAGGTTGTCAGTACCGCTGAGTTTGTAGTCCGTAAAGATCAGTTCGGCTTCGAAACGGTTAAATCAGGGAAATACACCACCGGCCAGATTGACAGCCAGTGGACCGACGAAATCAAAACCGATTTCCTGAAATGGCTCGGTCAACACCCTGAATTAGGCACTATGACCCGGCCTGAACTGGATAAAGTGATGAGTAAGCGAACGTGGTGATTTTAGTAGCGCTGGGGAAACCCACGCTACTAAATCCAAAAGTTATGGAGCAACTTGAAGTAAGCATGCCACTAGTGCCAGTTGCAAAATAGACCCGAATGAGCATATCTCAAGTAGTGGCCAGTGACTATCTCGAATCCGGTTCGCAGGCCTCTATGCCAGCTACTTAATCTGCAATTGGCTAACAATTTGACGAAAGTTGCCAGGAGCAGCTTCTAGATTCTCCACAATATCCATTGCTAATAAGTGGGCAGATTTAGATGCTATTGATTCTATTGTACTGAAAATCAGCATATTGGTACAATAGAATCCAGAGGGTCAATAGCATCTAAATTTGCCCAAGTGCTTAAATACCACTACCGATTTATTCAAGTAATTTTTCGATTTAGCTATCTCATTTATTTTTCAAAGACAGGCAACGGCTTCAAACGGAAACTTCGTATTCCTACCTAAACGCCGTATATATGTCACAGTCAACCAAAACCGACGCACTCAGTCGTCATCAATTTCTTCGCCAGTTAGGCTTTCGGGGTAGTGCCCTGCTAGCTGTGTATTGTGCAGGGCAGTCGCTCACATCCTGCAAAGGGGCCGGTATAACCCCTTCTCCATTGTCCAGTCCTGTAACCGTTGATCTGAGCAGCTCCGCCAACGCGGCCTTAAAAACTGTTGGGGGTACATCGTGACTGGTAACGTCGTCGTGGCCAACACGACGCAGGGCTATGTTGCCGTCACGTTGGTATGCAGCCATGAAGGCGAAAAGAGAATCCAGCTTCGTAATAATGAATTCTACTGTTCAGCTCACGGTGCCCGCTACGATTTGAATGGCAAGGGCTTAAACAGCGAAGGTAGCCATGGGCTAACCATCTATACGATCTCGCAATCGGGCAACATACTGACAATTTCCTAGGCAATGGGTGCTATGCTGTAGCGTCAAACAAGCTCTTGTTGAGATTATTTTCCTTCGCCAGGCAGCGGCTGCCCATGAATCCCTCGTATTATCTATTGAAAGCGCTTTCGCCCAACCGTAAACAACGAATTACCATGCGAATTATCATTGCCTGCTTATTCCTCCTGGCTGCAACGGCTACTTATGCACAGGATAACCTCATTTTTAGAAATGGTACCGAATTGCCGGTAAAAGTACTGGAGGTGTCGCCCTCGCAATTGAAATACCGTCGACAGGATAATCCCGATGGTCCCATTTACACCATCAATGTGGCCAATCTGCTGCTGGTGAAGTATGCGAACGGAACGAAAGATGTATTTGGCGCGTCGACACAGACTCTTGTTGGTTCTACTCCTTCTGCTGATGCACCTGCTTTGTCCACCCAGCCCGGACTGGAAAAACTGCGTTATAACAGCGGGTTGTTCAGTCGTTATTTTGTTGGTTCAACGGGTGATCCACTCAGCCGTACTGAAGTCCGATCCTTGTTGGCGAATCATCATGATGCCCTGCAAGCGTACCGTCATGGACAGTCATATCGCAAATGGGCCGTTATAACGGCGGTTCCGGCAGTGGCTTTGTTGGGCGTTGGAGCCGGAGTAGCCCTTGCTGGCCATGATCGGTTTGGGTTCCGGGATCGGAATCAGGGGCCTCCCGCCAATACGCCGATGGACAATGATGGACGCCGTTCTGGTTTTGGCCGTGATCATGTCGGTATGGCCCTGGTAGGTGGTGGTGTCTTATTGGGTGTAGCGTCTCTTGTACTCGACCACAAAGCAACCCGTCAGTTTCGTCGGGCAGCCTCCCGTTATAATCAGCACCAACAAACTGTAGGGCTAGAATTTGGCCCGAGCGCCAAAGGAATGGGTGCAGGGATGACGCTTACCTTTTAAATTCTCATGCAAAAACTTCTTGTTTTTCTATTTCTCCTGCTGTGCGTTGGCCATCACATACAGGCGCAGGACACTACGACTGTGCCCCGTCCGGCATCCACCATGGTTGATACAACCTCGGCCGATCAGATGCTGGCTGGTTTGACGGATTCCGTTGCGACCCCGTTGCTCCCGCATAAAATGATTTTTACCCAGCAGATTTTCTGGGGCCGAAGGGACTGCTCCGCGTGATGAATATTGCTCCTTTAACGACAGAAGGTCGTGAGAAAGAACTGAAAATACGCCGTTCGATGTTAGTGGCCCACCAGGTGATGGGATTTGTGACGCTGGCTGGCTTTATAACCCAAGGTATTTTGGGGGCTAAACTCTACAATGCGCAGGGGGCTGACTACCAGCGCCTTCGAAATGCGCATGAGACAGCGGCTACGCTCATCAATAT
The DNA here is from genome assembly GCA_003259005.1 of Spirosoma telluris. Lineage (GTDB taxonomy): Bacteria > Bacteroidota > Bacteroidia > Cytophagales > Spirosomataceae > Spirosoma > Spirosoma telluris. The sequence goes on along the minus strand of QLII01000001.1, from coordinate 4,597,920 downwards.
ATCCTACGGGGCAACGGCCCTGTTGTCGCTTACGGCTCCGCCTAAACTACTTGCCGACCGTAAAGGATTGAGTGGCATTAAACTGCATAAATACCTAGCTGTTGTCCACTTGACCGGTATGATCGCGACAAATATTCTGGCGGGCATGATTCGACAAAACGAAGCGCTGAAGCCTGTTCACCGGGCGGTTGCCTATACAACATTTGGGGCCTTTGCTGCCTCGATTATTGCGATTAAATTCTAAACTCTCACCTTGTCTTTTCGAAAAAATGACCTATAGATCCACGTTGCGCGGGTTGGCTAGCCTTATGCTAATTAGTCTGCTGTTGGCTGCCACTACCGCCAGCAAGAAACTGATGGCCGACAAAAAAACATCGTCGGTTACCTATACCATGCACCATCCCCTACATACCTGGGATGCGGTTAGCCACGATGTGAATTGTGCGATTATGTACGATGAGGCTACGAAAACGATAACGAGCGTAGCGGTAGCCATCAAGATCGCTTCGTTTGATAGCAAAGACAGTAACCGGGATTCGCACGCGATGGAAGTACTCGACGGAATACGCTACCCAAATGTCACCTTTGTTAGCCAGTCTATACAGACTGGCGCGGATGGTACACTGACAGCAACGGGAAAACTTACATTTCACGGGGTTACCAGGCCGACTGTGCTGGTTTGCACGCGAAAAGGCGACGGAAATAATCTGATTGTAACAGGTGATTTTGCTATTAGAATGACGGATTTTGCTATCGAACAGCCCTCTTTACTGGGTATGAAAGCGGATGATGCGATCAAACTGAAGTTTACGGCCTATTTTAATGAATAAGTAATTCCTGCTACCTGTCAACGTCTGACAAAGAGGATGGTTCGCCGTTGCGATTCATAAAACCTGGCACAATAGGTCTTACGAATCCTGAAGGTGAACCACCCTCTTTTGTCAATTATGAGTAAATAGTATCCTAAAACGACTGTTACCCGATTTTAAAAAAGAGGTATTCAACCCCTGAAACCTGGCATTCAGCCAGATTAAATTTCCTGTTTGTTGGGTCCTTAACAATTTCGTTGGCATCAGTAAATACCCAATCTATCGTTAACGGTACGGGGTTGCTGATTTGTCTTTAGTGTATTGCCAACTTTTCCCCTTGTTTGAACTAGTACAGAGAACAACCTGATGAGCGCATTAAATCTTGGACTTGCCGGTTATGCCCTTCTAGCTCCCGGTCTTACGGCACAGATGCCCACGCAGCGCGTAGGGATGTATATCAGCCATTTTGAAAACGTACTGGGTACATCGTTCACCCTAAAAGCCGTAGCCCATTCGTATGGGGCTGCCCGGCAGGCTGAGCAGGTGGCCCTGGCCGAAATTGAACGACTAAGCCAGGTATTGAGCAGCCACCGCCCCGACAGTGAATTCAGTCAATGGCTATCTACTAAGGGCACCGCTGTTCCCATTTCGAGCGATCTTTTTGCCGTTTTTACCCACTTCGATACATGGCTTGACCGAACGGCGGGGCAATCAATGCTGGTGCAGAACACCTCAGCCAACTATGGCAACGGGCATCCCAGCAAAATACACTCCCTTTAGAAGTCGATCTGAAGCTGGCCCTCGCAACAGTCGGGCAGCGGCACTGGCTGTTAGATCCAACTGCTCAAACGGCAACCCGCCTTGGTGAAACACCCTTACGACTGCATACATTCGCCAAGAGCTACGTACTCGACCGGGCTGCTGAGGCTGCATTAACCAGAACCGATGTACAGGCTATTGTGCTCAATGGGGGTGGAGACTTGGTTGTTCGGGGAAACTGGACAGAACCGATGGTTGTGGCCAATCCGCAGGCCGATGCTGAAAACGGCGCGATGATGGCCCGATTAGCCATTCAAAATCGGGCTGTTGCCACCAGCGGTAACTATCGGCGGGGTATTCAATTGGGCGAAAACTGGCAGTCGCACATCATTGACCCGCGAACAGGCCAGCCTGCCAACGATATAGCCAGCGCTACTGTCATTCATCCTGATGCCGTAACGGCAGGTGCCTTAGCAACCGCGTTTAACATACTGACGCCAGCCGAGAGCACCCAACTCGCTACAACCATTCCTGGCACTGAATTCTTCATTATGACGGCTGATGGCAAGCAGCACACAAGCCCCGGCTGGAACGGCCTGGCTGTGCCTGAAAGTCCTGCCAGCGAGGTAGCATCGGCGCGTCTGATGACCGTATCTGCCTGGAAAGACAAACTATGGAAACCGGATCAGGAACTGCTGATTAGTTTCGAATTGCCTCAGTTTCAGGGTCGTTCTCACCGGCCTTTCGTGGCGGTCTGGATTGAAGATGAGAATGGAAAGCCCGTTCGGAATCTGGCACTTTGGTACAACAAGCCCCGCTGGCTACCCGAGCTGCGCGACTTTTATGCTTTGCAACGCAGTTCAGACTTTGATGCCAATTCGATTAGTAGTGCCACCCGTTCGCCCGGTCAGTACTCGCTTCAGTGGGATGGTAAAGACAACGCCGGACAATACGTGAAGCAGGCTAAATATACTATTTGCATCGAAGCCGCCGCGAACATGGTTCCTACCAGATTATTCGGCAGGCAATGGATTTTAACGGAAAACTTAAACAACAAACGCTGACTGGCAATGTCGAAATCGCAACCGCAGCCCTGGACTACCGCCAGAAAGCCGACGCCCGCTGATCCGGATAAGCCTCGTTCTGGCTCAGCAGGTACGCCAGCCTGGAAACGGCAGGGGCGGCCATAAGTCGATGGTTGCACCTGTATCTGTCGGTGTTTAGCTTCGTAATCGTGCTATTTTTTGCCGTAACCGGCCTGACGCTAAATCACGCTGACTGGTTCGACGATCAATTTAGTGCGACAGATTACAAAGGAAAAGTCCTGCTCTCCTGGGTAAATACGCCCGATACGGCTGCGGTCAATAAACTGGCTATTGTTGAGCAGTTGCGAAGTACCCACGGTATTAAAGGGGCCGTCAGCGACTTTCGGATTGATGACCGACAGTGTTCAGTCTCGTTTCGGGGGCCGGGCTACTCGGCCGATGCCACCATCGACCGGGCACAGGGAACCTATCAACTCACCGAAACACGTATGGGGCTGGTCGCTGTGATGAACGACCTGCACAAAGGCCGGGATACGGGTGGGAACTGGTCGCTGGTGATTGATGGAGCGGCCATTTTTATGACGCTGGTTTCGCTAACGGGCCTGGTGTTACTGCTGTTTCTGAAAAAACGCCGGTTAACCGGTTTAGTGCTGGTCGTACTGGGTTTCTTGCTCGTGTACGCTGTGTATGCATTTGGCTTACGCTGATTGGGCCTGCCGTTCTGTGATTTTCTCAATACATTTATACGCCGAATACAATTAGAACGGCCTATACGTACAGACGAGCAGTATGCCAGACACCAGCCACAGCCATCCGCATGGAGCGCACCAGGAACAGCACCTTCGGAGTTCAGATTTTATTTCCGATATCGTAATCGGGATGTCAGATGGGCTTACGGTACCGTTTGCGCTGGCAGCAGGTCTAAGTGGGGCGGTATCCAGTTCAACCCTCATTGTTACCGCAGGCATTGCCGAGATTGTTGCCGGGGCTATTGCCATGGGGCTGGGTGGCTACCTGGCCGGTCGTACCGAAGCCGATCACTATGAATCGGAACGTAGGCGCGAAGTGATGGAAGTAGAGACGGTTCCCGAACGCGAAAAAGAAGAGGTACGCGAGGTATTTGCCGACATGGGGCTTAGCCCAACCTTACAAATCGCCATTGCCGACGAACTGGCCAAAGACAAGACAAAATGGGTAGATTTCATGATGAAGTACGAACTAGGCCTCGATGAACCCGATCCGAACCGAGCTACAAAAAGCGCGTTAACGATTGGGTTGGCCTATGTCGCTGGTGGCCTGGTGCCTTTAGCCCCTTATTTTCTGATTACAATTCCCCACGAAGCCCTCTTCTATTCCTGTGGCCTAACCCTGATTTGTTTGTTTGTTTTTGGCTATTTCAAAAGCAAAGTTACTGGGCAGCCGCCTTTGAGTGGCGCGTTGAAAGTAATGTTGATTGGTGCATTGGCAGCCGCAGCCGCCTTTGGCGTAGCCCGATTGTTTGGGTAATGCATCTACTAAATACAACGCAATGATCCGATAGTTTTCTTTAGCCTCATCTGACCAGACTATTGTGTAATCCATTGTTTTGCTTCGTTCGCTACTACATCATGGGGCGTCAGGTGGGTGTTCTGCGCCGAAGAAAGTGCTTTTTCTAACTGAGTGAGTAATTCAGGCGTTTCGATAAACATATTCGTGCGCTGGCTGATAAACTCGCTTACCGTTAGCAGTAAATCCTGAACGTCTTGAGGGTCTTAAAGGCGTTCAATTTGTTGATGTAAGATTGACTTCAAATCTGCAGTAGCCATAGTCTTGACGTTTTATCAAATATAATCTTTAATGTTATACAACCCATTCCTTCGGCAGGCCCACTATCCGGGCGTAGTGCGCTGAGGCTGTATTGTTGACCCAGCCGAGGAGTTTATTGATCTCATCGGCAAATTCGATGTGGTAATCGGGATCGAGTTTAGCGGCTTTTTTTAGAACCTGGTCGGTCCGTTTGGCAATGTACTCCGCGGCTTTATCGGTGCGGGAGTTATATTTCTGAAGCAGGGGAGCGTTGTTGTCGTAGAACGTATTCAGCATGTACAGCATCAGCTCTACCTCGCCATATTTGTCTTTGGTGACTTTTAAATGGCGGCTGATGTAGCCGCTCACCGTCCGCATATCCATCATGAGCCAGCCTGCCGTGTCGGCGTGGAGGTTGGCCGTTCGGTCAATGAAGTCCCGAATCAGGCCCCGCCGTTCGTCAATGGTTTTGCCTTCTTCTACCAACTCAAACTGAAGTCGCTCGGTCAGCACGGCATCTTTGGCCACTAAACGCAGCAGCAATTTATCTTTCTCCACGCCCGACATTCGGACAATGGCTTTCTTCAGGTCAGGGTCGAGGGCCATTTAATGAATAATGGATAATGTAGAATGAATAATGGGTAAAACTACATTGTTCATTCTACATTATCCATTGTTCATCCATTAAACCCCCACCGTATCGTTTTCGTCAGCACGGATTTTTTCTTCGATGTAGGCGATAATGAGGGCCGCTATGTCCATGCCCGTTGCGGTTTCTATGCCTTCCAGGCCCGGCGATGAGTTGACTTCCAGCACTAATGGTCCCCGGTCTGACTGGAGCATGTCGACACCTGCGACTTTCAGGCCCAGGGCGCGGGCGGCCTCTGTTGCCGTTTTCTCTTCTTCGGGTGTAAGTGCAACGGCAACGGCATTGCCGCCCCGGTGGATGTTTGACCGGAAGTCACCCTCGACACCCTGCCGTTTCATGGCACCCACAACGCGCCCGCCAATGACAAACGCCCGAACGTCAGAGCCTTTGGATTCGGCGATGAATTCCTGGACTAAAACGTTCTTTTTCAGGCCATAAAAGGCTTCGATTGTCGACTTGGCGGCTTTAGTCGTTTCGGCCAGGACAACCCCAATGCCCTGAGTTCCTTCCAGTAGCTTAATCACCACAGGCGGTCCTCCAACCAGGTTGATAAGCTGGGTGATGTCGCCATTTTTAGGGTGATTGGCAAAGACCGTTTTGGGGAGTCCAACGCCTGCTTTCGAGAGCACTTGCAAACTCCGCAGTTTGTTGCGGGAGCGCATAATGGCCTGTGATTTGGCCGTTGTAAAAACGCCCATCATCTCAAACTGCCGCACAACGGAACAGCCATAGTCGGTTACGGAGGCTCCAATGCGCGGCACAATTGCATCGAATGAATCCAATTCCTGGCCCTGATAGAGTACCGAAGGCTTGCCGCCTTCAATCATAACCTGGCAGTTCAGATGATTAACTACAACACCCTCGTGGCCACGCTCACTGGCGGCTTCGAGAAGTCGTTGGGTTGAATATAAATCAGGCTTAGCCGATAAGATGGCAATACGCATAAAAGTGGTTCGCCGATAGTCGGCAGTCGATAGGCGTGGACAGTAAAAGCGAATAATTCGTTTTACTAACTACGCTTGACCGTTGACTTGCGACTTTTTTTTCTGATAGGATAAATTTTTCTGTGAAACGTCTACGATAAAGCGGTTACGGAGCAGTTTACGGCCCAGCAGCACTGGGTTTTTGAGGTTTTCGCGGTCGGCAAGGGTGAACTCTGCCCGAATCGTACGCCCGAACAAAACAATGCGGGTTTTGATCACATATCGTTTTTCGGCCACGCCGAATGAGTTCCGAATCATGCGCTGACTGAACTCGTCGCTATAGAACGGCCGGGCTTCCTCGCCGGTTTTGTCAATCAGCAAAAAACGTAGAATTCGACGCACTCCCGACTTTACCACCCGAACGTCTTTGCAATGCAATGCCGACGTAAACGCCCCTGTATCAACTTTGGCCTGCACATCAAAGAGACGTAAATCCGGAAAGTCGACAAGGTCTGTCATGCCGATAATTTGTTTAGGCTTGGGCGTTCGGGCTTTCATTCTTAGTTTGGTGTTTGTAGTTTGGTGTTTGAAGTTGGCTGTCGCATTAAACATCAAACTTCAGACTCCAAACCGTTACACGCGTATCAACCGGCTGAACGTTAGGGACATGTCCAGCATAATCATTTTGGCGCGGGCGTTGCGTTCGAGATGATAAGTGGCTTCGTTTAGATCGTGTACGATTCGTTCGATATGGTTGATCGTCAGTATTTTAGAGAAGTTTTTGACAAAAGCCATTTCATTATCTGGTAACCGTAGTAATTCGGCGGCTCCCTGTTGCCAGAGGAACAGATCCCGGTATAGACGAATGCTATACTCCAGCAACCCTTTTTGCTTTTCCTTACTAAAACCGTCGAATTGATCAGCCTGTTTAATAAGCGAAATTAAATCCTGCCGGTAGCAGGTACGCATCCATTCAGCAAACCAGGTATGCTGATCCGTCGATGCCGTATCATTTCGACTCAGTTGCAACGCTTCAGCCAGATTACCATCCGCAAGGTAGGCCAGACGTCGGGCAGTGGTTTCATCAAGATTCAGCTGTTGGCGGAGGTAGGTGGCCACTTCTTCATCCGTAAACGCACGCACTGCCACCCGTTGGGTTCTGGATAAAATAGTGATGAGCAACTTATCGGGTTGATTCGTTACGAGCAGAAACAACGTTTGGGCGGGCGGTTCCTCCAACACTTTTAACAGCGCATTGGCCGAGGTTATGTTCATTAACTCGGGGAGCCAGATAAGCATGATTTTGTACGCGCCTTCGTACGCTTTCAGCGACAGTTTTTGCAGGATATTTCGGGCTTCTTCAGCCGAAATATTGCCTTGCTTATTATCGGCTCCCATGGTTTCGAGCCAGTTGGGCAAGGTGCGATAGGGTTGATCGATCAGAAACTTTCGCCAATCGGTCAGGTACGCTTCTGAGTTTTTTCCTTTAGCCAGATTTGCCACCGGAAAGACCATGTGCAGATCAGGGTGTACAAGTTTCTGGATTTTTATGCAGGAAGCACATCGTCCGCAGGCGTCCTGTGGCTGCTTATCTTCGCAGTTGACGTATTGGGCCATTGCCAGGGCCAACGCCAGGTTCGCACTACCTTCGGGGCCATCGAACAGCAGCGCATGAGCAAGATGGTTCGTCTGAACCGCCCGCAGCAGCATCTGTTTGGTTTCTTCCTGGCCAATTATTTCGGAAAATTGCATAAATCCGTGGAGAACAAACTATCCGGGATATGCCCGACTAGTAGAACCGATCTGGCCTTACCCCCAACCTCCTGAAGGAGGCTTTGCTGGTGCTCGGACTGAGCCCCCTTCAGGAGGTTGGGGGTGGAGGAAATCAGTTAGGAGTTAATTTTTAGAGAGCTAATTAATCAACCCGAGAAGCTATAAGTCGAACCGGGATGGTTTGTCAAATGATCGTGTGCGCTCCAGCGTGAAGATTTCTCTCAGGATGTCTTCTTCCTGCTTATCGAACGTTTTATTGCGTCGTTTGAAGGCCTCGGCCGCCACATGAAGCGCCTTGTCAAGTCGATAGGTGGCAAAACCGTCGATAGCCCCACCCCACAGGAAAGAGGATACATGTTTTGGCTGAAATCCACTGCCAAACACGTTGGCACTAACGCCTACAACAGTGCCGGTGTTGAACATGGTACTAATGCCAGCTTTCGTGAAATCGCCCATCATCAGCCCGCAGAAAATACGGCCCGTATCTTCGAGCTGTCCGGTTGCGTAGGAATGGAGTTTAACGTTGCTATAGTCGTTCTTGAGGTTCGAATTGTTCACGTTTGCACCCAGATTGCACCACTCACCAATTACCGAATTGCCCAGGAAACCATCGTGCCCTTTGTTGCTGTAGCCAAAGAAAATGGAGTTCCCTACCTCGCCCCCAACTTTACAGAATGGGCCAATGGTGGTATTACTGCGCATCTTGCCGCCCCAGTTCACGGTCGATTCTTCGCCGAGTGAAAACGGTCCAATCACAATAGAACCTTCGCTGATCGTTGCATTCTTGCCAATATAGATCGGGCCATTTTCGGCATTCAGGATGGCCGCCCGGATGGTAGCGCCGGATTCTACAAATATGTTTTCGGGAGCATAGCAGCGTGTGAATGGGTCGGTAATGGGCGCTGATGTGCGATTGGCGGTTAAGCGGGCAAAATCGGCCCGTATCTGATCACCATTATTCGTGAAAATGTCCCAGGTGTTGTAAATGATCGTCAGTGGCTCGGCAAATGTCTGAAAGTCATACTCATCGTTAACCGTTGGTGGAGCAGACAACGCACGATTTGTTCGCACGGCCAGCACGACCCCACCAGCCGTAATAAGACCCGTACCAGGTGCCAGGGCCAAAATAGCTTCGTGCAGCGCTGCTGTTGGGCAAACAGCCCCGCTGATGTACCAATTATCAGCACCGGCGTCCTGCGGAAATTTGGCCTGTAGGTACGATTCAGTTAAAAACGATCCAGCCTGTCCAAGCACATCGGACCATTTTTCGGTCAGTGTCTGGATACCTACACGAATTTCTGCTACCGGTCGCGTGAAGGTGAAGGGCAGCAGGGCAGTTCGGATAACTGGGTCGTCGAATAAAATCAGGTTTGGCATTGATGAGGTCAATGGATCAGGTGGCAAATATCTAACCTTAATCGTTAAAAAAAGAACACATGAAACAGTACTTTTACCAAAACTATGACTGCTCTGACGACCGACACTATCATTCAGCGCATTGCCGATTTGCAGGATGAAGATGGCCTGTTTCCGTCGGTTCGTCGGAATGATACAATCGGTTATCGGCGAGAAGATACGAATGTTTTCTTTACGGCCATTACTGTTTTTACCTTACTGTCATTACGGCCTCGGGTGCGGTCTGAAACCCAAATCCTGATTGACCGTATTGCCGAACGGGCCGTAGCTGCTTACCCAATTTTCCGGAATAAAGATGGCCTGAATACCTACAACTTCTGGCCAACCCGCCCGTCTCGCCATTTCCCGAATGGGCGCCTGTTTCACCGTTTCGAGCATTTTCGTATTCCTGACGACATCGACGATACGGCTATGGTTTACCTAACGACGAACCAGAGCCAAACCGATAAGCGCTGGCTAAAAGATAAACTGAGCCTGCACGCTAATGGCAGCCAGCGGCATCAAATCCGGAATACCTACGCCGATTACCGGCATCTACGTGCCTATTCAACCTGGTTTGGCAAAAATATGGGCGTCGATTTTGACGCCTGTGCGTTGAGCAACCTGCTGTATTGCATTTATCAGTACAAGTTGCCCCTAAACCAGCACGATACCGATTCGCTGACGTATCTACGGTCGGTAGTGGAGTCGGGGCGTTATGTATCGGAACCGTTTCGGTGTGCACCCCACTACGCCCGAACGTCACTGATTATCTATCATATGGCGAGGCTAATGGCCGCATTCGACATTCCTGAACTGGAACCTATTCGCGCTCGCCTGATTGATGATGCGTATCATGAAGTACGTAAAGCTACCAATCGTGTGGAGCAGTGCATGCTGGCAACCGCGTTGCGCCGTTTAGGCAAATCAGCCCCTATGCCACCTCTCGACGGAATTGAGAAGGATGTCAAGACGTTTCATTTCTTCATTGCGGGTTTACTCACCGCTTACGAACAACCTTTGCTGCGTCGCTTCGCTGACCGATCTATCGTGCAGATGCGCTGGCAGTGCGAAGCCCATAGTTGGGCGTTGGTGGCGGAGCAGATGGGATGGAGTTGAATGCTATACGTAATAATGGGGTCGGTCATAAATAGTCCTGTTAGCCCCTGACAAAGCCAGTCATTAGTCACTTACCGACTTAAAGATCTTGTTTAATGGACAAAACAAAATCAACAGATGTATTGCTGAAGTTTACTATATCTTCTACTGATAATTGGCTGGCAGTCAGCATTTTTTTTACAGTTTCTGTTTTTACGGACCGGTTTTCTTCTTCTTTTACTTCTTGGATTTTCTGTTTCTCAGCCTTTACCGCTTCAGCATTGCCCGCTGTCACGCGGGCAAAGTACGCCCGCTCCTCTGAGGTCATCTTCCGCGTGTCCAACTCATCAATAGCTCGCTTGAGCCATTCCTCATTCCAGAAGGTAGGGTATTGCGTGGGGTCGGTAGTATGAAGCGTCTTCATGGTATATACCAATTTATCTAAGTCTGTCTTAATATCAGCAACTTGCTTGTTAAACTTAGCTAACTCTACAGTAATAAAGGTCATGCCTTATATTAAATCAGGTAACTACTAACCAGCGAATAAACACTACTACTAGCACAACAATTGTTATCCCAGTCAAAACATTAGCCAATTTGCCTTTTCCTATCGGACCCAAAAAGCCTTCCAAAAGCATCATACTAAGCACAAGAGTCCAGCTTATCAAAGCTTTAAGAATGTTCTTGATAGTCTCCACTATATATTTTTTTAAATCACTTACCTTTTTCAGGCGCTTCTTTTGCCAGCCGAAACCCGGAAATGAAAAACTAAATCTGCCTGACTGGATTGTCCCCTATGTCGCACCCAATCCGACCAATGATTCAAAAAGTGGCCTGCCACCCAACGCCACTATGTGCTGATGGCGACCAAAGGAAGCCTTTACACACATGGAAGGTTGGGCTGAAAACACTGACCTTGCAGCCTGCTCATTGTCATAGGAGACCTACCCACGCGAAGCGAAGATTACCCGTTTGCAGAAAGTGCTTGCTGCACCTTTTTGACAAACTTAATAGGTACACCCGCGATTTCTGCTATCTTTTTAATAGAAAAATCACTGTTTGCCAGTAAGTTAGTGACAAATTTGGTTTGTTCCTGCTCCCGTGCTTTGTCCTGGCCTATCATATAGGCTACGTCCCGCTCCTGACTTACGTATTTACCAATGTTGTCCATAACCAGTTCCTTTAGCTTCTTCTCTAACTTACGCAATTGCGCTAACACTCGCAACTGTTGAAAATACCTTTTTAACGGAAAATCACCTGTTGTCGTTTCTTCAATGCGCTCAATAATCTGTTGTAATGCCCGTTCCGGCCTTTCACCTTTGAAATCCGCCAGTACTCCCAAAACCACTTCCTCGGGTTGGTTTGAATTTAGAAAAATGCGGTAGTCCAGGCTGGAAAACGATATCAAAGGAAACTCAAATTTCATTCGTTTACTGCCGAGATGAGTAGGCATTTGTGGCTTAGACATGCCTAAGAAAATGACAAACTGTTCAACAGGCAGTTTATACTTCCGTTCCAGCATGACATAGTATTCTGCCATGCGGTAAACCATTTCAGTTTCATCAGCTACCTGAAACTCAATCTGCATGATAAACGTATTGTCCTGACTGTCAGTAATATTTTTTAGCACGTCAGGCTTCCGTTCTTTTGTATGCTGAATATCATCAGGGATTTCTTCCGATGAAACCGCCGTGATGCCAAGTACATTTTGCATTAGTCCCGGAATAACGGCTTCAAGATTTTCAAGGAAAATCTTGTCGTATTGGCTGGCCTGTTTACCCATGCGACAAAGTTACCTGAAGCATGATAATTGTCTACAAAAAAGTCGCTTAGAGACCTGATAATACAATGGCGTAGTTTGAACTAGGCCGAACGGGGACAACTATTTTCAAACTGAACTCACCGAGATGGAGTCGATACCTTTGCTTTTCCAATCCCTACATCTCCCTGAGAGTAGAAATGCATTTTTACTTGCTCCCTTTCAACTGTATGGGATATGTAGCTTGTCAGCTGGAACCTAGCAAACATGCTTTTTTATCAGCATTTCCTAAGTAGGTCAGCTAAATTAGTAAACAGAGTAAATACAACTTGGGCGAGATTACGTTATACGCGTCCTATTTCAACTTTCCCGAATTCACGTAAAAATCAGATAGCAGCGAAAGGAACTCGTCTTTGCGACGGCGTGATACTTCTATTTCGGTGTTGTCGCTCATCCAGACCTGACCACCGTCGCCTTTTACGTAGCGTTTGATGTGTTCGAGGTTAACGATATTGGATTGGTGGACGCGGAAAAAATAGTAGTTATCCAGAATCTCTTCGTACTCTTTCAACAATCGCGACACCACGATGGGCGGGCCTTTAACCAGATGGAATTTAGTGTATGAACCCAGCGATTCACACTGGATAATGTCGGTCATTTGCACGAAGTGAATACCCTCGGCGGTCGGTAAGGCAATACGCTGATTGTCATTCTTTTTGCGCTTAATCAGTCGGGGGCTTGGGGTGGTGTCCAGGTGCTCCTGCAAAATCTGGAGCTGCTGCGGATTTACCCCCGCTATCTGCGATTTGAATTTCTCGACAGCCGCCTGTAATTCGTCGGGGTCAATGGGTTTAAGGAGATAGTCGATGGCACTGAACCGGAACGCCCGGATAGCAAATTCCTGATAAGCCGTTGTGAAAATCACCCCGAAATCCACTTTATCGAAACTCGCCAGCAAATCGAACCCCGTTTTGCCCGGCATCTGGATATCCAGAAAGACCAGATTAGGCTTCTCTTTTTTGATCAGCTCGATACCCAGATCCGCGTTTTTGGCTTCGCCAACCAGGGTTACCTCCGGGCAAAGGATACGAAGCAGGTTGGTGAGTGCCTCGCGGGCATTTGTCTCGTCGTCAATTAATACAGCACGAAGTTGATTCATAACGCTACGCTTTTTCGATGGGGATCGTCATTTTTACCCGCGTTCCCGCCGGGTTATTGTCAGCATCAAACAAGTCAATTAGGTCTATTTTTGCTTCTTTATCTTTCCGCCGGAGCGACTCGAAAATTCCTTTTGTCATCTCCTGCCCCGTGAGATGTGACCTTCAGTACGGGGAGCAAACGCGCGTCCTACGCCGTTATCGTCGATCATGCAAACAATGTGATCGTTCTGAATTCGGGCCGTGATTTTTAGCGTTTTTGGGCCTTCTTTCGGCATTAGCCCGTGCCAGATCGCATTTTCCACATAGGGTTGCAGGAGCATCGGTGGTAGATGGGCATCGAGCAAAACCTCATTGTCTTCGATGTCAAACGAATAGCTGAATTCATAATTGAAGCGAAACGACTCAATCTCGACATACATGCGCAACGTATCAATGATCTGCTCGAAGGATAGGTACTGATGGTTCGAGTTCTCCATAATTCGGCGCACCAATTTGGAAAACTTCGATAGATACTTGGCTCCTTCAACCCCTCGATTGGTGAGCAGATAACTCTGCACGGAGTTAAGCGAGTTGAACAGAAAATGTGGATTCATCTGCGACTGGAGTGCTTTCAGCCGCCATTCGGTTACCTGCAAATCCAGCCGGTTTCGTTCGGCGAGGGTGTTTACCCGCCAGCGCATCATGAGCACGATCAGGCCAGCAATGAATAAACCAATGAGGGTTCTGAAAAACCAGGTATTGGTAAAATAAGGCTTTATGGTGAGTTGAATGGCCAGCGGTTTATCGCTCTTTAGCCCGAAACTGTCACTGCTTCGTACCCGCAACGTATAGGATTTGGCAGGCAGGTTCGTAAACGAAACGGTATGCTGGTTGCCCAGATCGACCCAGTTGGGTTCATACCCTTCTAATTGATAGCTATATACATTTTTGGAGGCAGGTTCAAAATTAAGGGTTGAGAAATTGAGCGTGATCGAATTTTCGTCGGGTTGCAGGACAATCTCTTTGGTTAGATCCTGATGCAGCATTTTTCCCTTTACCTCGACGGAGCTGATGGCAATGTGCGGAATAATTTTGGTGCGTATCAGTGCATTAATATTCAGGATGTTTATCGAGTTAATATACCCTAAAATCAACTCATTCGATCCGTTTTTCAGAAACCCAACCGGGTCGTTGCTATTCAGCCCTTCTATGGTCGTAAGGTACTTGACATTCCGGGTTTTAAGATTGGCAATGTGGATTCCTTCGTTGGTGCTGAACCAGAGATTGCCGGCTTTGTCGTCACAAATATTGGCGCAATACGTATCGGCTAGTTTATCGTGCTGGTAGTCGAACGAGGCCAGAATTTCACCTGTCGATGAGATTTTATTGACCCCGCCCCAACTAGCCATGAGCATGGACCCGCCTTCGCCCTGCTGCACGGCGTTGATACAGAGCCCGCTTAAACTTTTGCCCTTGTTGCTGGGTAGTTCCGTGATATTGACAAAACGGGATCGCTGTTCATCGAAGTAATACAGGCCATTGGGGCAGGTGGCTACCCAGATTTTTCCATCGGCTCCTTCGGTAATCGCTTTGATATAATTACTTTGACTAAGCTGTTTACCCACCGACTCGGTCCATAGTTTCAGTTCAGTATCTGTTGATAGATCAACCACTTTGATTCCTTCCGTCATATTGGCAATCCAGAATCGCCCTTTTTGGTCCAGCAAGCCATCTCTGAATTCGGTGGAGGTAAACAAGCGGGATGCTACGGGCCAAACTGAAAACGTACCACTAGTCGAGTTGCCTACAAATATGCCTTTGTCGGTAAACGCCATCGGGCAATTCTGAATCCATTGAAGTCGATACGTATAGGCACTCGTGGGATAAGGCCACAGGCGAAACTGGTTCGACGACGACTGCCACGCCAATGCTCCCGAGTGCGACAAGCCTAGCAGGAAGTTCTTGTCTGGAAGTGTTAATGGACTGGTGACTTCAACCGGCAACCGAACGACGTTGGCCGGGATATCGATGGTATGAATGCCTGGATTTCGGTAGCGGTATTTTATCAATCCCTTGCGAGTGCCAATCCAGAGAATTCCATTGTCCTTATCGTCATACATGACCTTGATATGGATACCCTTGTCGTAAAATTCGGGTAGGTGATATACCTTGTTTTCGTCTGGATAATAAAGACTTAACCCCTTTTCTGTGCCGATGAATAGTAACTTTCGACCGTTGGCATCGACGGATGCCTGCCCACAGATTACATTCTGATTCGCAAACTCTTTATGTAGAAATGAAAACGATTGATCGTTGGGCCCTCCAGTCCGGGGCAATCCAGCCCGAGGCCCTCCAGCCGGGGGCAAAAAACGGAGTAGTCCTGATTCGAAGGCACCAACCCAGATTGTGCCTTTTGTATCCTGAAAGGCCATTTCCAGCCGAACGGGGCGTTTGTTGATGGCTTGTTGGGCTTCCTGGCCTAATAGACAGATAAGTCGGTCGTTTGGGCGGTCGTAGCGATACAGTCCGATTTCCGAAATTACCCAGAGCTGTCGTTGCTTGTCTTCAAAAAATGTAGCGTCCTGGTGGATGTTGGCTACCGAAGAAAGTGCGTACAAACGAAGTTTTTTCCTCGCCAGATCATATCGTTTCACCGATGTATAGTCGCCTACCCAGGCTTGATTATAGGAATCTACAAACACCCGCTCGTGCATGTCGTTTGAACGATCTGTATCCTGATAATTATTGGGAAGAATTGTTTCGGCGGTAAAGGTCTCGGGATTTATGGCGCATAAGCCTTTCGTAGAAATTGACGCGTAGATCGTACCCGCAGAATCGGTTGAGACGCCGGAGCAGTAGCCTAATTTCTGGTCATCCAGCGTACGAAATGTATAGCCATCGTACCGGCAGACACTCCGGCCGGTGCCAATCCACAAAAAGCCCTGTTTGTCTTTGGTAATACACCATACGTCATTGGAAGGCAGCCCTTCTTTTGTTGTCAGGTAGTCGAATGTCAACGTAGGCATTTGGGCATGGGCTCCCCAACAGGCGGCAAAAACCAGCAGGAAGGCCAATATGGATCGCATACGTTGATAGTGAAGAGCCTACGATTAGATTCCGTTGATTCTATTGATTCTTTGGATTCTATTGATTGATAATTGGCAGCACTATAGAATCCAAAGAATCAACAGAATCCAAAGAATCAAAATCTACTCAATCGAGGCAAATTACAGGATTAGCGCGTAATATTTTCAATACCAAATTGACTACCACCCCCCATAGCCCAGCGGCCACTGGCTTTGTTGCCCGCCATGACATATTCTACCACGCCAAAAGCCTGACCCGGCCCGTAGGCAATCACTAAATAATCGCCACCACCCGGCGATCTGGTCATGAAGCCTACGCCATTGTAGACTTGATTGGCTACCTGCCATTGAGCCTGAAAGGTATCGCCCGTTTTTTGTAGGGTTAATTTCCCACGATAAGGCCGCCCGTCGGGGTTCGTACCAACCAGGTCATAATTGCCGTCGCGGCCGGTAAGTGATTCTGTGCCGGTTGCACCATCCAGGCCCGATGCCGTCCAGATCCCTTCAATGCGCTGAGAAGCCGTGTTCATTTTATAGACTACAATACCGTAGCCGCCGTTAAGGCCGTAACCCACAAATAGTTTGCCGTCGGCCATCAGACCTAAACCGCGGTAATTACCTGCCGTTGTTTTCCAGTCTACGCTAAACGACTGGCCGATTCGGGAGATAGTGAGGGTGCCATCGTAGGATTTACCATCGGGCAGCTGCGCTTTTTCAATGCGCCAATTGCCATCCTGGGCGAGCAGGTTTTGTGCAGCCAGCAAACTAAGTAGTGCGAAAAAAGAGGAAAATTTCATTATCTTGACTGTATGATGGCCTGAACGAACCGGGCGGACGTTCCGACCATCCTGGGTTTATCGTATAAGTAAATTCGTGCGTTTTTTACCGCCCGTCTGTTTGCCTGAACTGGTTTGATTATCAGCTACATCGGTTAATCCAGTGTCAGGCTCATTGGTAGCAAGCATGCCCGTAAACGAAGCGGATTTGTCGGCTGTCGACTCTTGAATTGAGCGGATATAGGTCTGTTGACGATTCACCAGCCGAGTGCCTGCCAGGAATAAAACGAACATGACCAAATAGGGAAATACTGATTTCATCGCCAGGGTGATCACGAAAAGAGTTGGAATAATTTAGACATTGTAGAGTAGTTGCGCAGGGATCGGGTGAAGCCGCTTTTAGCATCGTCAAGGACAACCTTGCCATTTTCGTCGGTTACGTATTCGTAAATCGTCCCGTCTTCATAGGCATGAACTCGGTACTTGTATAGGAAGATCCAGCACAGGGTACCAATCAGAAACAGGACTCCGGCAAACCCCAGGATATAAATAGTGTCGCTTCGTTGACGCTGGAAACTACTGGTTAAGAAAAAGGTATCGCTTTTAGGGCTGTACAAAATTGGAGCCGCCTTCCCTTCAGTCAAGGCGGCAAATTCTTCGACAGAAATGCCGCCTGTATGGGTGCGTACCAACGATTTACCCGATGGGCCGGTAAAACTAACTTCCAGGCTATTAGTGGTCTTTTTCAGGACAAGTGCTTGTGTAGGAATACCAGTTGCCTGAATGTTCTTCAGGTCTTGCTCACTGCCGTACCACCAATAGCAGACGCTAACCCCGATAAAGAAAAACAGCGAGAACATACGGAAACCCAGCGTATTATACTTCCGTAATACGAAGTAGTAATAGGCCATGAGGAAGGCACCGAAGCAGAGGACTTGAAGTTTGTCAGTCATGAGTTGAAGAGGAGTCTTTGTTGAATCAAACTTAATTGAATCCTGAGCCCCCAAAAGCATGACTGGATAATAGGTGGCGTTTGCCTGAAAAGTGGTGGGTTTCGCTTTACGGGTGGAGTTTCTCCAACTGTAAGGTTTGCTCCCAGAAGCGGATGGCAGCACTGCTTTGCATCTGAAAAATGAGCCAGAAAATGCCGTATACAAGCGTAGCCGGGAAAAGGCTTTGGATGAGGATTTCAATTTCTCCGGTTCTGAAAACCTCAGGAATGGCGAGTACAATAAAGAACACGCATGGAAAAGCAAACAGAAAAAGCGCAACAACCCAAACCGTGTTTGGGCGTATACTGAGTGTAACCAGCATGTTGCCATTGCTGATCCTATACATGCCGTCCACGCTCGGGCTAATACCCTGCTGTTTAAAGTTGCTGCTCGTTTTTTGCACCGAAAAGCTGTAGGGCGTGAAACTGCCAAAGTAGGGTTTCTTGCTATAAAAGCTAAATCCGGTGATCACGTTATCGCTTAAACGTTGACCAATCTGGTCCGCGCTTAACTCGGTTTGATAAGTGAGCTGACGGAAGGGCAAGAGGGCATCAAACATGAATAATGAGAGAAGGGTTTGCTGAATCAGGGAATTGAATTTCCTCTGAAATCGGTGCTGACAATACCTTTAAATTGAGCGAGCCCATCGGTTGATTTCAGTCGGTTATTCATGGCAAAGAGCCATTGAATATTGGGGCATCCCCGTAGCGTTTTTAAGTCGGAAATCTGATTGTCAGACACATCCAGTCGGCCTAGCTTTGTTGATTGCAAGCCGCTCATGTCTGATAACCCACAGTTTCTCAGGTACAAATCGCCCAGTTGGGGGAGTTGCGAGAAGCGTGTGAGGTTCCCGATTGGATGATTCGACAGATTGAGCGCGGTTACGTGTCCTTTTTGCACACAAATTTGAAAACCTTTGGTGGTGTCGGCAGATTTTTCGGCCTGGCCAATATGCCAGTGTTCGGTAAAAACGGCATTCTGCAAGCCTAATCCAGCCTCATGAGCGATCTGCGCAACAATGGCTTTTTCAGTAGGATCAAGTGTGGTGAAGTCATAATCATATTGACCCGGTGTTGGTTTGCCATGCCCTAGTTCCATCAGGAAAACCGTAGCGTAAATCCCCAGCCCGAACAGACAAAATCCCATCGACGCGAGGGCTGTGAGTTTGTGTTCACTAAATCCTTTGAAAGCCCACCAGGTTGCCAGCAGGTATAACAGGAAGAACCCAACAAACATCGGTATGCTTAACCAATCGGGTATTTTCTTTAGAAGCGAATTGGGATCGGTCAGGCCGACGGTAAACGAATAGCCTAGGCAAAAGGTCAGGGCGAAGGAGAGTACTAAACTGCGAATGGCCATAACTTCTTAAAAATGAAACCAGTATAACGTATTCTGTTTTAGTATGTAGGCCGAACCGTTAGCCAATTGCAGGTAAAAGTCGTTGGACAGCATAAGCGGATAGAGCCACTTGAAGCGAGCTGTTTCATGGCCGAGTTTCAGCTCGTAGTAAAACAGGAATTCATCAGGCGTTGCACCCGACAGAAGGCTGGAGCGTTTGGTAACGATTTTCTCGGTTGTGCGTAGTGCGCTTGTTTTGTCGCTAACCGACTGGTCTTCCGAAAAGTTGAAACGAGCGTTGGTCCGGTCGATGGTGACCCTGGAATTTACATCATTTTGTAAAAACCGAACCTCTGTTTTCTGGATGAGTGCCTTCGTTAGCGTAAACGCGACTGTGCTACCGTCCGGAAATTTGGTGAACAAATACTCCCCGTATCCATCGGGACTTCGATACCCAAAAAACAAGTTACCCGACCGGATACGCTCCAGGACATATGCTTCATAATAATGCTCGCGTCGGTCTGATTCAAACTGAGTTTGTTGTTCGTGAGCCGTTCGAATGGCCTCCCAGTATTTATCGGCATTGGCCTTGTTCCCTTCCAGTACCGCAAACGTTACGGAATCGGTTTTCTGAATGTCGTATTGTTTGCCGATTTCCTTTTGCTTCTGGCGGAACCATGCCTTGCTCTCGTCGTCTACGTTGGCCTGGTCTTTGTCTTTTTGCACCTCTGGGTAGTTGCCAGTCCAGTAGGTATGCACTTCGTCGATAACGGTAAACTTCTGTAGGTCAACGATATGGAATATATTGGCATGTTGCCACAGTAGCGAATCCGGTTGCAATAAGGCCAGCTCCGTTTGCTGAATACTCATTTCCCCTAACGGAAGCTGGCGCAGTCGATTGCCCCGTTGATCGTATTCGACAAGGGTATGTTCGGCAAACACACCAGTCGAAGCCGTCAGGACAATGGCATAGATTTTTGTTTTATCGGCCGAGAATATAAAACTATGTATCGTTGTGTTCGGTATTGAATCAACCCGAATCCGGGTATTATCAACGTTGGGGAGAAGCGGTACATCGGGATGCGTATCTTCCCGGGTTAGGCATCCCGACAAAAAAGAAAGCAGGCTGATCAACAAAAGCGGAAACGGTTTCATGGTTGGGTTTTTACGGACGACCGTTGCCTGAGAAATAAAGCCATGCGCCATAAGCTGCCAAAAGCGCCGTTAGCCACCAGCCAAGCGCGAAAATTGCTACCAGGATTCGGTAAATAGTGAGTAGCAATTTCATGGATGAGCAGAATTAGAGTAAACAGATTCTATTGATTCTGTAGATTCAGATTGATTCTATTGTATTGAAAAACAGCGCCTTGATGCTATAGGGGCAAAGAATCTACAGAATCAATAGAATCCACAGAATCAATCAGAATCTAAATTTGCCTACTTACATAGTTATACGCCAATCCTCAATTCGACCAGTTGGGGAACTGTATTTTCAGTTGATCGTCCAATTCATCGGCCCAAAGTTCCAGATCACGAATGCAGGTCGTTAGTTCCTGGTAGTCCATTCCCCGAATGTCGCGTTCGTAGGTAGCATACACAGTTTGGGTATTTGGGGCAATGCATAACTTTACGCCCAGTCGTAAGTCGTTGAGTTCGAGTAGATGGCGATAGAAGCCCAGCAGATTGTTGGCGGGTACTTCTAGCAGGGGTGAGAAAATGCGGAGGTAATCCCGTCGGGTTCCACTTTCAAACGTAATGGTCTGAATGTATACCTCAATCGTTGCGGAGCCATTCTTCCAAAGCCAGTTGTTGTTTTTAGCACCGTAGGTCTGGTCTTTGGTCAGTCCAATCGATTCAACGTAACATTGAATCATCGTATGAACGCGGTTGAATTGCTCATTGGCAAGCGCGGCTTTTACGTCTTCGGGTCTGGCTGGGGCAGGATTTTTAATTGGTTCCATTGATTTGAGTAGTTTAAGCGTGAATAACCCACTGATTTTTATGACCTATGAAATCATAATTTCTCATAACCATCATAAAAATCAGCGTTCTATGATTTGTTTGACAGATCAAACTTAATACGGCTACAAGGTCCGTGGATGGCAACTCTATGCGGGGCGGATTTGACTTTATAGATGGTGGGAACGACCCTAAAAGTGGTTAGTGATTTCGCTGATCTTATCCGCCGTAATGCCGTTCAACGTTCGTAGATCCCACAGCCTCATCTTTTACCGTTAGGTTATACAGTTTCTTGAATCGGCCACGGGCAGCCAGAACCTCAGGTCGGATGGTATCGAGGGCTTTTTTCATGGCAAACTTCCCGTTCGTATTGTCTGCATAAAAGCCATCGCCAAGACCCAGGCTATTGTTGACAATGAGTGTTAGTAAGGCATTGTCGCCCGTCGCCCTGTCTGACAAATCAGCAATTTCCCACGCAATAGACAAGTATTTCAGCGATTTTGTACGATCCTGTTTAATGTTGAATGAGGGATTATCCTGTGCGTAAACGATGGCTAGTTTTACATAGGCAATCGGGTCCATATAGGTATTCGCTGAGGCTTCGAGGGCATCGACAGCCGCTTTTCCGGCCGCCGGATTGTTCTCTGGCAAGGGGGCTTTTATAAAGGTGTAATAGGTTGCAAGCCCTTTCTTTACCGTTTTCTCGTCGGGGCTGGTTGCTATTTTCTTCAGAGCCGTTATATCCATCGCTTTGACCTGCTCGCGAATGGTCAGATAGTTTTTTAGGTCCTGCGCTGAGTTGGGCGCTGCTGCCGGGGTCGTGAATAGGCCGAGCACGCTGCTCAGGCCGAATAGAATGGTTTTCATGGATTGATTTGATTAAAGAGTGATAAAAGGAAGTAAACTGCTGATTGATTCACTGTGAAAGTCGGTGCGCCACAGGGCTTTCTGAGTTTGCGGATCATACCGAACCCAGTAGTCATACAGGAGCGTGCCGGGATCGCTGAAATTTAGTTGCCTGAAATGCAGAAAGACTTGATGTTCATGGGTTAGGTAAGCGCCTGTGATGGATGTTTCGTTGAAAAACGGTAAATCGAATTGTGTGAGCAACTGGCCACTAACGCTATTGACTATACGCATCGTATTGCGCCTGCCATCGGAATGGCGGGAAAGGATAGAAAGCTGATTGCCGAATTGCCACAATTGGCCAAAGGAGAAGCTGCCATCGAGTCGCCAGATTTCCCGCTGGGTGAATGGATCGAGCCGCCGGACAAAGGTGAGAGTTCGTTCAACGAAGAGAGCCTGGCTAAGAGGATAGTAGGTTCCATCCGTAACGCTCTGGTGCAACTCTTCGCCCGTTTTTAGTGAGATGATCTGGTAGGAATGGCCCTCGCCAATTTTTTGTTCTGTATTGATTACTAATACCTTATTGCCTGCTACAATGGGTTGATAGTCAATGATTACGATTTGTTTGGCTGGTGGTAAAAACCAGGCTGTCCTGTTCCCTTCCCATGTTTTGGCGGTAATGCCGATTTTCCAGGAATCGTCCACCTTGCCGTTTACAATGACATCCTGATAAAGCGGCTTAGTGGTTAAATACAGATCATCGGTAAACGCCATACCCACGTAGAGGCTCGACGGACTCGTCAGCGGAGCGGGTTCGGGCGAAACCTGACGCGTAATTTGGCCGGTTCGGGGATTTACAAAATGAACCGTCGAAGTCTTTGCTTCATACACCAGCACCTGCTCGCTGGTTTGACCTACTATGTTCCCCACAAATGGCAACTGCCATAATTTCTTCGCTGTTGCCCGATCAAATGCGCTAATGTCAAACAGGCCGGGTTCATGTTTAAGCACGCCAAGTAACACTGTCGAGTCTGGCGAAGCCTGATAGAGCAAGTCAGTTGGAAAGGGTAGGGGGAACTTGATGGCTTTGACGGGTGCATTGGCGGCAAAATAGCTGTTCTTCCCGGCGTTACGTCCCCCAAAAAAGCTCATAATACTGCCCAGTACGGCTCCCAATGCTATAAATCCTATAAACACCTTAGTTGCGGTTTTCATCGTTAGCCAGCAGGTATTGTCTGATAATCCAGTCTTCGGCAACCCGTCCATCCATCTCGTCTATCCCATGCACGTAGGATTTGACTGAGTCGGGTTCATCTTTTTTGAGAATGGCAAAACCCGTTCCCTGTGCCCAGAAAACCTCTAATGGCGATTCTTCCAAAATAGCCTGTCGCTCCGCTTCCGTCAATTGCTTAAGCCGCTTTTCCACTCGACCTTTTTGGCGGTATTTCCTGAAACACATTACGTTGGTTCAATTTTTTAAACACAGAGCCACAGAGAACCCAAAGCCATAGTGTACTTGCTAATTAAAACTCTGTGGCTCTGTGTTTAACATTCTCATAAATGATTTACTGCTTCTCCTTCGTCTCGGGCAGCAGATAGTGGCGAATGATCCAGTCTTCGGCAGCCTGCGCCGAAATCTCTCCCAGGCTATCTACATAGGCTTTTTCGAAATCGGGCTCACTTTTCAGGAAAACATGAAACCCTTCGCCCTGAAAAAGCCCTGCTTCTAAGGGCGATGCCTTTAGAATAGCCTGCCGTTCTGCTTCAGTCAGCCGTCGGATTCGTTTTTCCAACTGGCGATTTTCGAGGTATTTTTTGATGCACATAAGTACTACCAGCTACTACCCGCGCCACCGCCCCCGAACTACCGCCCCCCAACTGCTGCTACTTGATGAACTATCTGATGATCCGCTCCATGAACTACTGCTGCTACTACCCGACGAAGAATAAGTCGTTGATGTGGTTGCGTTCGACGATGGCGTACTCCGCTGGGCTATGGCAATGGTATATTGTGTTTCGTGATGATGGCCACAGGCTTTGCAGGCATACTCATGGGCTCCCCGGCCTTCGCGCTCATTTGTTGCTTCTTTGACAACTCGATTTTTGACTAAATACGTCGCTTTTGATCCGCACTTGGAGCAACGAGCGTACGCGGTATTGTTTATGTTTTCGTAGCCAATCGTCTCCGTACTCGCATGGGCTTCATTCCGCCAGACATCGTAGTCTACTGTACACAGGCCTTGTTCAGTTCGCTGATAATCAGTCAAAAAGGCATCTCTGTGCGTTACCGGTACTTTGGTAAGTGGGTAGCCTTCCGGCGAATTTCGGGCTGCATTGCGAATGGCGTAGAGCGCTTTTTCATCTTCCCGTTTCAGCCACCAGAAGGGGATGGGGTATAACAGGATATTGCCGAGACCGTTGAGATGGGCGGCCCGGTAACGCACATAACGGTCTGACTCAGTCATGGTGCCGAAAAGCTGGTAGAATGTCTTGATGCGACGTCGTCGGGCATCCCACAGAACCAGTCCTGGAACGGCGTAGAAAACGAGGAGGATTTGCCAGCTATGCAGCCAGTGGTCCTGCCGGAGCTGGACAACCATGAGCCCTACGGCTGATGGCATGACGACATACATCAGAACGGCCCAAAGGACTCGCTGTTTCGATTGGGCAATCGTGATTTCGATTTTGTCAGCAATGGGATTCTGTTTTCTGAGGAAGAATATAATCAGCCTGAGTACCAACATGGCTGGGGTTAAGAGGGCAAAAAAGAGCCAAAGTGCACCATCTTCGAGCGGTTTACTTTGTCGGTCGGCCTTTGCTTTCGAATCGTCATGCACTTCGTTGGTGGCTTCTGGCGTACTAAGTCGGTTGATAACTGACTGAACACCCGCAATCATGGCACCGTCGAAATCCCCGATTTTAGCCAATGGGACTATGTTTTCGGCCTGAATCCGTTTGCAGATGGCATCAGGTAAGATACCCTCTAAGCCATAACCCGTTTCCATTTCGATTCGGTGCTGATCTTTTACTAACAGAATCAGTAAGCCATTATTTTTCTTCTGATAACCCAGTCCCCATTTCCGAAACAGGGCCGTTGCAAAGTCTTTAGGGACGCTCTCGCCAATCGAGTTCACGCACACGACCGCTACCTGAGCCGTAGTCGAATCTTCCAGCTTTCCCAGCATCGCATCGAGCTGACTTACAGCTGCATTCGATAGAATGTGATCGGGATTGCTGACGTAGTGCGAACTCTGACTCTGCTTCGGATTAGGTATAGTTTCGAGCGTATAGGTCTGGGCAATAGCTGGTACTAGTCCTCCACAAACAAGCAGAAAGAGCAGAATGGCTAGTTGTGTAATTTTCTGATTCATAGAGGGTTAGTTCTGATTGGTAGCGCCGAATCCTGATGAGTAGGTTCTATTTTTGTCTTTAGCCTGTAGGTAAGTTGTTTCTTTAAACGTGACTGGATCAGCACCTTTCACAACGTGGTCGCTGAAATAGACCCGTTGTTTGTCTTTAGCATAGTATTGTCCGGCACCAGAGAAATTGTCGACGTCAACATTCTTAATCGGGCTCCAGTAACTATCCTTACCCAGTACCAGGCCCCAGGCACTGTGTTTATCGCAGAAATTAAAGTCCGACACTTTTCGGAATGTACCCCATCAGCTCCCTCTATCGGCCTGTCCTGAAAATAGACACGTCGGTTATCGTGCGTCAGGTAATTACCGTTGAACATCGGTACGAAAACAAACGAAGCTGGGTCAGCCCCTTCAATGATAAACGTGTCTTTGTAAACCCGATACCTATCGCGAACATAGGGAGCACCTTCGGCCGTTACATTCGTAGGAGTATCATTTATGTTGGGAACGACCTTGACATGGGGGCCGTCGGTGCTGATTAATTTATCGCGGGAATAGCCATTGTTTTTGTCTCTTGAATAAGCGCCCGACAGATACTCAAACGTGGCTGGGTCGGCGTTGGGAATGATTTTTCCGATGTAGAACACATGGGTTTTGTCTTTACCGTATTCGTCATTGATTGCCGTAAACGAATCGGCATCCGCTTCTCCGATGATGGAACGGGAAGCGGGCCAGCCTGTATAGATAACCACTTCGCCTTTTTCAATCCGGTAGCCCCGTCGTGAACTGGGTCCACAACCTAGTACCAGTAGACCAATAAGCGTAATGGCTACTGAAGCAAACGGACCTACTACTTTTTTGACCAGGAAATTCATGATTTTTGGAATTATCGACGGCTATGTACGGATACGTTCGGAGCCAGGCCCAATGCCTGTTCATGCTGGTGTCTGCTGGTTGGAATAGCTGGACGTGTAACGACTTCAGGTTGTAGAATGGACGTACTTTCCTCCTCTAAAGGCTTCTTGACAACCTCAACGGGCGTCGTGTCGAACAGATTTGCCTTGAGCCAGTCGATATAGTGCCTGAAGCGTTCGACGTCGTGATATGTCTGCCAGATAATCACGAAACTACCATCCTCTGTTTCAGTAATCCGGACAGGAGTCTTGGTATCCAGTACAAACCAGCGCTTAAATTTCTGCCGAAAGGTAAACCCTGACGTATCCATTTTGGCACGGGCAGCCTGTTTGAATGCCTCGCTAATGGTATTGGGGGCGAACGAAATGGCCAGATAATAGGAATAGGAATTAACATAAACACTCCCGGCTTTGACTATAGACGATGCCCTGCCCTGCCACCAGTTTGCCTGAATAGTTTCGCCTGATGGATTGGTCAGCGTCAGCTCGGCACAGGAGTAATACTGAGTGCCCAGGAGGTTGGAAACCTGCTCTGGAACGGTGGTTGCCTTGTAAATTTTATTGGCGGTAAAAAAATCCTTCAGGCTACCGGTTGCTTTCGTGCGGAAGACGAAAAAAGAGGCAAAGAAGATGACTACAAAGAACACGCAGGACGTGGGGCCATCACCAATGAGTACGAAGGCCATCAGGCCGATCCAGCTACCTACGGTGAATTGCAGAGCCGATGCGGGTGATTTCTGCCGGGCGAATAGATAAACGATGAAGAAACTGACACCGTAGATTCCCCCGAAAATAATACCCTGAAAAAGCGTGTCCTGATTCATGCGATGAGGGGTTGGTAAACGTTAAAAAACGACCAGAATAAATAGAATAATCAGCGTGATTGCCAGTAACGCAATCCAGTCAAAACGTTGTTCCAGAAATCGCCTTA
The DNA here is from genome assembly GCA_003259005.1 of Spirosoma telluris. Taxonomy (GTDB): domain Bacteria; phylum Bacteroidota; class Bacteroidia; order Cytophagales; family Spirosomataceae; genus Spirosoma; species Spirosoma telluris. Next base: position 4,570,584 of record QLII01000001.1, on the reverse strand, counting down.
ACCCTTCTTTAAGCGGCTTCGATAAGCCCAGTTTGGTAAAATTCTCACCCCTCTCCATGCCCGTATTTTGTTGTTGTGATTACGAATGTATGATAAAATTAATACGGCCCTTGGCCTTGATTTAGCCGGGTTGATAAATGGAGGCAACCCGGCGAAAACCGGTAGAACCCGCTTGATATATGGTTGGCTCGACAATAAAAAAAGCCACCAGTAGTTGAACTGATGGCCAGTGAGGGCGTAGTATGAAGGGCCTGTAGAGGCTAGTCCAATTTAGATTCTAAAGATTCTGTTGATAATCAAGGACCAAAAGAATTCAAAGGATCAACAGAAACAACAGAATCTATTTTGGTAAAGTACTGGTTACTGGGCTGGTTGACCGGTGTTGATGTGAAAGTTGAATACAGGGGTTTTAAGCACACTATAAAGTCGCACCCAGATGGGTAATAGCATTTCGGTTGCGCGGGCGGTAGTCAGATCCCCAGGTCGATGATGCTGGCCTGTTTCCAGCCAAACGCTTTTAAAAATTCGATGGCTTCCTCTTTGGCCTGGCTGCTATTGCCACTAACAAAAACGGTGTGTTCGCCGGATAGCAACGTTGGGTTCACCATGAGGCTGGCATTCATGGTGTTCAATGTTTTCACAACGTTTAGGGTAGGGAAAGCCCGTTGAATTTCTTCAGCTAACGAATTGGTGTTGCAAACCGACAGGGAGGGCGGAAACCCATTCGAAAAGTCGAGTGGATTGGCCATGTCGATCAGTAATTTCCCTGACAGATTTTCCACTCCAGCCAGAGCCAATACCTCAATAGACGCGTCGCCCTTTGTGCAATTAAACAAAACCGATGCTTCCTGAGCGGCTTCGGCAAAGGTGGCCAGGCTAATGCTTTCATTTGCTTTCAACCAGTCACTAAACGGGGGATTTCCATACGGCCCCGGTGCTGTTTTTGCCAATGTATCGGCTACGTTGCGGGTGCCTATCGTAACGCTGTAGCCTAAAGCGGTTAATCGTTCGGCAAAGGTTTGCCCAACGATACCGGTTCCTAAAACGGCGATTTTCTGTGCCATATCTGAGCTTGATTTGTACTATAAAATTTATAGTTGCAAACTTATTTATAGCTTTTTATCTTCGCAATAACTATCAAAAATGGTAGTACCGAATTTTTTAATTCGTTCGGGTGATAGACCAGATGGTAGCGTAGAGAATATGAAACTAAACGATCAGGAAGTTGCCGTAGAAATGAATGGGAAGCGTTACCATTGCGCGATGGACATCACGATGGATTACATCGGTGGTAAATGGAAAACCGTTGTGCTCTGGTATTTACGAAATGACAAAAAACGCTTTGGTGAACTCCGGAAACTCATTCCCCAGATGACTGAGCGAATGCTTAGTATTCAGCTCAAACAGTTGGAAGAGGATGGCCTGATCCGGCGGGAGGTATTTACCGATAAGCCACCGCTAAAGGTTGAGTATTCGTTGACTGAGTTTGGGCTGTCGCTCCTGCCCGTTTTGGATGCGGTTGCTAAATGGGGTCGTGAGCTAGGCCAGTCGAACGGGAAGTTAGTGGAGATTAACTAGCCGAAGTAAGGGGGCCGTAACTCCGAGAGGGGGCTTTGAGACCAGAGTTGTACCGCCAGGCATAACCCCGCCAGTTCGAGTAACAGATCTAGCTCGTTTAAATCTTGTCTTAGAAGAAAAAACCCGACAAACCGGGCGTTTGGCTTGCCAGCTGTGACCCGCCGAACGGGCAAAAAAACTTAACCACTGGTGCGTTCACCCTGTCGACTGAAACGCTGGCATACAAGGGATTTATGTCCGGGCCATCCAACGCCAACGGGTGTTGATGGTGGGTGAGAAACTTAATTGAACAAACGTTCCTCAACCTTTACACACCCGTTTGGTTGGGCTGCCTAGCTTCCACTAAGGCGTGCATCCTGTCGACGGAAAGCTATCCCATGCAGAGCGAAAAGGATTACTTGTAAATTGCGCTTCCATTTATCAAACGGCCGTATGGGTTCCTTTCAAGATTCGTTAGCATTCGAAACTTTGCTCCCCAATTATACAGGAATAGAGCGTGAAATCATTGTGCGTGCCCAAGAAAATCAAGTACTTGTTTACTTTTCAAGTACGCTAGTCAAAGCTATGCCCTTTAGGGCAAGACTTTAGTTGCTACTCATTTCTAATAGCTTTGCGGGATGAAGCAGCAACGGTCGAGCAGTCATTCGGTGCATCAATTGCAAGTTCATCTGGTGTGGAGCACCAAGTATCGGTATCAGGTGCTGACAGGGGAGGTTCAACTGCGTTGTCGAGACCTGATTCGGCAAACCTGCAATGCGCTGGACGTACAGATTCTGAAAGGGGTTGTGAGCAAAGACCACATCCATTTGCATGTATCGTATCCACCCTCGTTGAGTGTGAGCGACATGGTCAAACGGCTGAAGGGTCGGAGTGCGAAACTGCTCTTGGCTGAGTACCCGGAGCTGAAACGTCGGTATTGGGGCGGTCATTTTTGGGGGATTGGTTATGGAGCCTGGAGCGTGGGCTCGATTACCGATGAGTTGTTGCAGACCTATTTGGATCATCATAAAGAACACCCGAATGGGGATGAGAATTTTATTCTGGAATGATCCCCTTTCAGGGGTTGGCTTTCAGTCGGTTTCAACCGAAACGGCGAATTTCATTCGCTTCTCAACCTATGGACTTCCAGTCCATAGTCGTTTAGTCTCTCATGCCGATTAGTTAAATATTGTCAATGAAATTATACATTTTTTCAAACTCTAAACTTCTACCTTCAACGTTACCCCACTTCTCAGAATCTATTAGTTTAGATCCAGATTTAGAATATTCTGTATTCACAAATCTGTCCCACAATATTTGTATCTCTTGAATATTATTTTGACCATTTTTCCGGTCAATATTTAATAATGATATATATGCAAAATCCTGAAATTTTTCTTGAGGAAACCTATCAAATTGTAACTCTTTTCGTAAATAATCTATCAGAAATTGTGCGCCACCCAAAGTAGCAAATTTGTTTAGCGCATAACAATACCCAACAACGCCAGCTTTACCTTGAAGTAAAAACTGTCCTATCCAGTTAGTAAAATTCCCCTTGTTTTTAGAAAAAATTAGCCAAGCACCAACCAAGCTACAACGCCAGTTACTATCAAACAACATTTTTTTTAGAATTACATCATCCGTTTCCTTCCTTATCCTGATAAATTCTTCTATGAAATTATTCTGTTCCATTTCTGATAAGTTATAAATTTTAGTGTGTCCCATCAAATGCCCGTAAACGGGGTAGACACATCTCTCGTATAAATCTATATCAGCAGCAGAATACATAAATATGCTATTTGTTCTGAAGTTATACCTTGTTTATTATCCTAATCGGGGCGTTTCTTGTGTCACACGCTACGTGCCAAATACCATTTCTAACTACCCTAACCAGAGCGTTTCTCGTGTCGACCGAAACAGACCAACGAGCCAAACAGCCTTTGGGACGTGTAACTTGTCACACGAAGCCCGCAAACACACTTTACTGCTTGTCTGGCCGCACCCAACATATACAAAGACGTAAAATCGCTCAACTAAAACTGATTGATAATCAGTGAGAAATAGTTTAGTCCACTTCTCTTTAGTCTCGTAGTCTGGTTGGTTCTTTTGTAAAGGAATAGGTCGCCTTTAGCAATTCCAACGTTTTTTCAACGAAGTGAGTAAACGGTAGTTTGTCGGATTTATTCCGGTTGAAAATCCGACAAATCTGTGTAAATCCGCTTCGAGTAATAGGGCCAGATCGTTTATATCCTGTTGTAAGGGAGTCAGCATCTTATTGGGCGCGTACCTGTACCGATGAAATAATGGGTAAAATAAGTCAAAACAACGAAGGTGTGCCGTAGTTTTGAGGGTAACTAATTCTATACGATTGGATTCATGTCTACATCTCATTCGTCAATAAATAAGGTATCCGCCCAGGGACTCCTGGTGGCCATCGGTATTGTATTCGGCGATATTGGTACCTCACCGCTCTATACGCTGGCGGCTGTTACGCGCGGCAAAGACCTGACCGAGACACTGGTACTCGGTACGTTATCGTGTGTGGTCTGGACCCTAACGCTGCAAACCACGATCAAATATGTGATTATCACCCTCCGGGCCGACAACAAGGGCGAAGGAGGCATTTTTTCACTCTATACCCTTGTTCGTCGCTACACGGGCCGATGGCTCATGTATCCGGCTGTCATTGGGGGTTCCTTTCTGCTGGCCGATGGGCTGATTACCCCCCTATTTCGGTTGCATCGGCCATTGAGGGCCTGCTTATTTTTTATCCCCATCTCGACACTGTTCCCATTGTCATCGGGATTCTGATTGCCTTGTTTGTGAGTCAGCAATTTGGGACGCAGCAATTAGGAAAACTCTTCGGGCCTATTATGCTGGTCTGGTTTACGTTCATTGGGGCTATTGGCTTCTGGGCGTTGTTAGGGCAACCCTCTGTTCTGAAAGCTGTGAATCCTGTCTGGGCTTTTCGGCTGCTGGCTGAGTATCCAGGTGGTTTCTGGCTATTGGGGGGCGTGTTTCTGTGTACAACCGGAGCCGAAGCCCTTTATTCCGACATGGGCCATTGTGGGCGGGGTAATATCCGGGTTAGCTGGGGGTATGTGAAGCTAACGTTGCTGCTCTCATATGCCGGTCAGTCGGCCTGGATGATGCAGCATTTGGGTCAGCGGATGGGTGAGACCAGCCCGTTCTATTCCATTGTACCTGCTCCGCTGGTCGTATTTAGTATTGGATTGGCAACCCTGGCTACCATCATTGCGTCGCAGGCGCTGATTAGTGGTTCATTCACGCTCGTGGGCGAGGCCATGCGCCTGAACCTCTGGCCCCGGCAGCTCGTCGTTTATCCGTCCGATTTCCGGGGGCAACTGTATGTACCCTTCGTGAACTGGGGGCTGATGACCGGATGTATCCTGATCGTATTGCACTTCCGGGAATCCAAGAATATGGAAGCCGCTTTTGGGCTGGCCGTAACGCTCACCATGCTCATGAGTACTATACTGATGAGTACCTATCTGCGAGTGAAACGCGTAAACCCCCTATTGATTGTTGCTGTTACGGGGGTATTTCTAACGGTCGAAACCACCTTTCTGATTGCTAATCTGGTGAAGTTTGAAGAAGGGGGCTGGATTTCGGTTACGCTGGGCCTGTTACTAATGGCAATGATGTTATTCTGGCAACGAGGGGAAGCCATTAAGGCACAACTCATTCGTTATGACTCGCTGCCCGACAATCTACCGCTGCTGCAAAAACTGAGTAACGACCTTGAAATCCCCAAATTCGCTACGCATCTGGTGTATCTGACGACGGCCGAAGATGCGCGTAAAATTGAGTCAGAGACCTTGTATTCCATCCTGAACCGGGCTCCCAAACGAGCGGATATTTACTGGTTTTTGCATCTGTGCGTAGAAGATGAGCCCTATGTGATGCGCTATAAGGTGGATACGTTGGCGCATGAAGACGCTTATTTCATTACGTTTTACCTCGGTTTTCGCGTGCAACCCCGGCTAAATCTGCTGTTTCGACTGGTGGTTGAAGACATGGTGAAAAATAAAGAAGTAACCATTGAAAGTCGCTATCAGTCACTCAATGTCCATCGGGTACCGGGCGATTTTCGATTCGTACTATTCCGTTCCTTTTTGTCCTATGAGAATGATCTGCCCATACAGTCGCAAATCATTATGCAGGGGTATCTCTTACTCAAACGCATTGCCTTACCCCCCAGGCTGCTTATGGCCTGGATACCAGTAATGTAATCATTGAAGATGTGCCGCTGGTGCTAACCCGACCCAATAACATCAAACTGACGCGGGTGAAGTCTAAAGAAGACGCAACGGTGAAGTAATCGGGCCGGCTACGTTTTCTCGTCAAACTGCCTGTTAACGGGCAAGCGTAGATAACCCATACGCTTTGCTTTTCGGTGTAAATCGTTGAATAAATTATGAATCGACTTACGGCTATCGGGTTGTCTGCTTTGTATTTGGTCCTGCTCACAGTAGGGGTTGGGGTTGGCCAGAACGTAAACTGGAAAAAAGTAAAAGTGCTGGTGTACACGAAGAACGGCAAGGGGTATGTACACGACAACATCCCCAATGCGGTGGCATGTATCCAGAAACTCGGCCAGCAGAATGGCTTTGCCGTGGATGTGTCAGATCTGCCAACCGTTTTCACCGAAGAAAACCTGAAACAATACACGCTACTCATTTTCCCCAGCACCAATAACGATGTGTTCGATACTGACGCACAGCGTCTGGCATTTCGGCGGTACATCGAAGCAGGTGGCGGCTTTGTGGGTGTTCATTCCGTAATGGGTACAGAGCGAAACTGGGCCTGGTTCAAACGAATGCTGGGTGGTACGTTTGCGTGGCATCCCAAGTTTCAGAAGTTCAAAGCGGAGATAATTGATACAAAACATCCGTCGATGCAGGGCTTGCCGAAAATCTGGGAGAAAGAAGATGAGTTTTATTTCACCAAAAACATGTCTCCCGGCCCCACAGTCATCATGGCAAATGACCTGACTTCCCTTAATCAGGACGAGCCCGAAAAGGTGAAACAATTTGGAGGGTCCTATACCGAGCTGTATCCCTCCGCCTGGTACTACAATTTCGATGGCGGCTATACCTGGTGCACAACTCTCGGTCACGCCAAAACGGATTACGAAAGCGACGCCACGTTTATCAAACACATCTTTCAGGGCATTCGCTACGTGGCCAGTCAGGTAACAAAAATTGATTTCAGTAAAGCCTATGCCGATTCCAGAGATACACCGATTCGGTAATTGAACAGATAGTCATTCGTTGTCATTACGTAGTCAAGTATTGTCATTCTTTTGGTGGGTAAGGGTTAGTTTTTTGACTGGTAAAGCTTAGTGGTTATAGAAAACGATTTATAAACGCTACCTATGACTACGTATTGCAAAGCGGGATTGGCACTGGCTGTTCTACTAGCCGTCTCCAGTAATTTATTAGCTCAACAAGACATGGGAAAAGGATTGGATTCGATCAAGGTAGTGGCACCGGGTGCTACACTTCGTCAGGTATCCAGTCAGTTTACCTTTACGGAAGGGCCTGCTGTGAATAAGAAAGGCGATATTTATTTCACCGACCAGCCCAATGATAAAATCTGGCGATACGACACCGATGGTAAGCTGTCGCTGTACATGGATAAAACGGGTCGTTCCAACGGGCTGTATTTTGATAAAAAAGGCAACCTGATTTCCTGCGCGGATGAAAAAGACGAATTGTGGTCAATTAGTCCGGACAAGAAAATTACCGTTTTGCTAGCTAATTTTCAGGGCCAGCGAATGAATGGGCCAAACGATTTATGGATTGATCCCAAAGGGGGTATTTACTTCACAGACCCGTACTACCAACGCGACTACTGGGAGCGGAAAAAGCCCGATATCGACGGGCAGAAAGTTTATTACTTACCCAAGGGCAAGCAGGAAGCGGTGCTGGTGGATGGTGATCTAAAGCAGCCTAATGGCATTGTGGGTACGCCCGATGGGAAGTTTCTGTATGTGGCCGATATTCGGGATAGTAAAACCTATAAATACCAGATCAATGCCGATGGCACCTTGTCCAACCGGCAGCTTTTTATTCCGCAGGGGTCTGATGGCATGACCCTTGATAGTCAGGGCAATCTATACATTTCAGGTCGGGGGGTTACGATTTATTCACCAGCCGGGGTTAAACTGGGCAACATACCCATACCGTCTCGTTGGGTGGGTAATGTTTGCTTTGGCGGCAAAGACCGTAAGCTCTTGTTTATCACCGCATCGGAGTCCGTTTATACCTTGCCGATGCAGGTAAAGGGAGTGGAGTAGACAGGGTATTTTTTGTCATTTCGACGCAGGAGAAATCTCAAGCTTGACCAATACGTAAACTTGAGATTTCTCCTGCGTCGAAATGACAAAAAGTAGTTAATGATTAAAAATTTTTAAATTTATAAGTTTTGCGAAATAAGATTTGGTTAGGTGGAGAATATTGGCGTTTTTGAGCCAGTATAGCTATTCAGTGCAATCCACTTGGGGTAGCCGATCACACCCTTCACAACTTATCTGGTTCAGCGCATGCGTTTCTTCTGGAGAGTCCTCGCTCTTTCTCTCGTTCTACTCATTATTGTTCTTCTGGTGAATACCTTCCGGCTGACCTCGCATCAGCTAACCAATGTTCCACCCGCCACACCGATCAACGTATCCGATTCGGCGATTCAGCGCTTTGCCGGAGCCATTCGAATTCCGACGGTTTCCTATACAGACTACACCCTGACGGATACAACCCAATTCGATAAATTCCTGACGTACATACGCGCTTCTTACCCGCTTATTCACCAACGACTAAACCCTCAGACATTCAATCAATATGGGTTGTTGTACGAATGGAAAGGCCGCAATCCTGCACTAAAACCCATGCTGCTGATGGGGCACTACGACGTTGTTCCGGTTATTCAGGGTACCCAGGGTATGTGGAAACGTCCTCCTTTCGCAGGCATTATTGACGATGGATACCTTTATGGACGTGGCACACTCGATGACAAGGTGGGTGTGATGGGCCTGCTTGAAGCGGTTGAATACCTGTTGCACACGAATTTTCAGCCTGAACGGACACTACTGCTGGCATTTGGGCAGGACGAAGAAACATCAGGTCAACGGGGTGCCCAAACCATTGCGGCTGCGCTGAAAAAACGAGGAGTTTCGCTGGAATATATTCTGGATGAAGGGGGCGCGATCAAGACCGAAGGTGTTTCAGGTATTAATAAGCCTGTGGCCCTGATCAGTATTGCTGAAAAAGGGTATTTGAGTCTGGAACTGACGGCTATTGGGAAAGGCGGTCATTCGTCGATGCCGCCTGCGCAAACCAGCATCGGTATGGTGGCCGAAGCCATCAGTAAATTAGAGCATAATCCGTTTCCGGCTCGCCTGGATGGGGGAGTAGATCGGCTAATCGACTATCTGGCCTCGGAAGTACCCTTTGAAAAGCGCATCATCTTTGCCAACCAATGGCTTTTTAGCCCAATGATCAAGAAAATCATTGGGGAGACAAAGTCGGGGAATGCCACCATGCGCACGACAACTGCGCCCACTATTTTCCGGGCTGGGGCCAAAGACAATGTGCTTCCCATTGATGCCGTTGCTACGGTCAACTTCCGGTTATTGCCGGGCGATACGGTCGATGGGGTTATTGGTCGAGTGAAGGAAATTATTGACAATGACAGTGTTGCGGTGAGTATTCTGGGTAAAGGAAACGACCCCGCACCTCTGTCCAGCACCGACAATTTTGCTTTCACGACGATTCATAAAACGATCCGAAGTATTTTTCCTGACGTAATCGTAGCGCCAAATGTGATGCTTGGCGCTACGGATTCGAAATTTTATTCGGCGCTAACGTCCTCTATCTACAAGTTTTCGCCCATGCCCATCACGGAAGCGCAAACGGCTGGCGTTCATGGCACTAACGAGCGCATCAGTGTCAAGGATTACAAGAATGTGATCTGGTTTTACGTAACCCTGATTCGAAATAGCCAGTAACTTCTTCGTTACGGCTTACGCAGGTAAGAATGCCTTCGTGAGAGCTAACAGGCGCTCGTGAGCCTGGGCAAGTCCTATAGAAAAAGCGGTTTCTGTAGCTGGCGTGCTCAATAAGCTGGGCGCTAGTTGTCGATAATAGGCGATTCCATCTTCCAGATTTCGGCTAAAATTTCGCAGATAGGTGGTTCGTTTTAGATCAGCGAGGTCCAGGTCGGCGAGTTGTTCTTCCAGATAATTCAGGTATTGGGTTAGCTCGTTCAGGAACATATGCGGGCGTTCCTGATTGGTCAGTAAATTAGTCCGGCCGTAGATGTGGTCGGTCATTTCCTGTAAGGACGCAACTTTTGAAAACCAGGCAATATTGGGACCTGGGCAAATTGTGACGGCGTGTAGTTTTTTCAAAAATGGAACGCCGTATACATGCGAAACGGCATTACTCAGGCCGACACATAAACACTCTTTCTCCTCCAATTCGGCTACCTGTTTCGTGTACTCGGCAACGGGCAGGGCAAGCGATTTGAGTTGCTCCAGTTTTAGCTTCTGGTATTGGTGCGATGCGGTACAGATGGGCTCTTTGGTGAATTCGGTGTTCGTAACCAGGTGTTTTTCAGTGCATGGGCTACCGGGTCGATTGTGCTTAATCCGGTTTAGTTTTTCCACTTCCGCGCTAGTGCCTTTCAGGTAATAAAAACGCACGCCCAAGGGGGAGGCTTTACTCAGCACAACGTCTTTCTGCCCTGCTTTTTGAAGTTTTGCCAGGGTGTCGTCATCCACCGTAGTCGCTTCGGGAACCAGCAGGAAAGGAGTTCCCCAGCCTGTACTTTCTGCGCCGTAATAACGATGCAGAAACAGGTCTTCTTCATGCGTACCGATTCCACCCTGAACCGTTAATTTAATGGGGTGTGGCTCGTCAAAAACGGTCTTGCCTTTCTGGCGTAAGGCATTGGTATAAAGGCTGAAGAGCGAATCGACCAGTTCCGATTTTTTCTGTTTGAACTCCTCCAGAATCGGCCCCATCAGATAGCCGTCGGTGGCAAAGGCGTGCCCACCACAATTGAGTCCCGATTCCACCCTAAATTCACTGACCCAAACCCCTTTCTTGGCGAGGTATTTTCCCTGGATCAGGGCCGATCGGTAATCACTCACTTTGATCACCACCTTTTTATCAAACTCGCCCAGACCTTTGGCATCGAATTCAGGGCAGTTTTCGAGGTAGTTAAATAGTCGAGGATTGAGTCCGGCAGAGAAAATAATGGATGAGTTAGTCAGCGTACTGTTCGCGTACCCCTGCAAGGCTGTCAGCGCATCCGAGCCATTTTCACGGACCTGCCCGGTAGAGTCCAGATTGTTTTTGTCAACTTTTGTCATAATGTTGACATCAATGCTACCGGGTTTAATCTGGCTTCTTAAGGCGTTTTCCAGGCCGGCTTTTTCTGTTTCACTGTCCGACTGGATCATCTTCTGGTATAACCCTTTCAGCGAACTACTGTCGGGCAGCATCTCAAAATACTTGACAAGCTCGGAGCCTGTTTCAAAAGCGGCATTTTTCAGCGTTTCCATCTGTGCCTGCACCGTCCGGTTCAGCAGATCAAGGTAGTCGGTTATCCGCCTTGCCCGGTAGTTTTCTTCCGTAGACGGGATGGGGATATACGGTTCATTGGCCTGCTGGTAATAATAATTACGCATGGACTCAATTAACCGATCTTCGACAATTGACAAAACGGAGTTAATGCCAAAACGGGCAACTTTAAACGGAGAATCGACGGTATAGGCCAGGCCCATGACCGGAATATGGAAGCTGTGAATGGGGTTACTCATAGAAAAATAAGCTATGAAAGGCAGGCTGTTTTCTGCCAAATTCATCGATAAAGGTAGCAGTGACGCTTGGGGAGGGTGTTGATAAGAATAGGAGAGCCAACTGATTTTTATCAGGATACGATCTTGATTGTATCTTTACCCGAAAACCTACTTCTCGTTGCGCTGAATCATGACGTTCTTTTACAGCAAAGCCCTGCATATTATTTTTGTTGTGACCTGGTTTGCAGGCTTGTTTTACATGCCAAGGCTCTTCATCTACGCAACCGAAGCCGAGCCGCTGGAGGAGCCGGGTCGTCGTGTTCTTCAGCAGCAACTGCTGTTGATGCAGCGTAGACTCTGGTTTGGCATTACATGGCCATCGGCCGTTATTACGTTGTTGCTGGGCTTGACTACCTGGTATAATTATGGATCAACACCTACCTGGCTAATTTATAAGCTCCTGTTGGTGGCTGGTTTGTACGTATATCATGGGTTATGTCATGCTATTTTTCGGCAGGAACAGCAAGGGGAGTTTCGTTATACATCGACCCAGCTTCGTGTCTGGAATGAGGTCGCTACCCTGTTTTTGTTCGCCATTGTCTTTCTGGTGGTCTTGAAAGATGCCCTGAATATGTTGTGGGGTATGCTCGGTCTATTTGCTTTGCTAGTCGTGCTACTGGTGGCGATTCGGGTGTACCGGCGCTTGCGGAAAGGGTAATGTAGACTCATTTTTGCCCGTTTTGCCAACACATCGGGTTGGTGACTTGTTGTGTCTGCATCGTAGTTTTCCCGATCAGCAGCCTCAACGTATGAATCAAGCACTCATTAGCCGCCGGACACTGGGCGTTACGTTTACGTCAGATAGTACCTGTGTGCGCGTCTGGGCACCTTTGGCCCAATCAGTAGACCTTCGTTTTAGTAATCGGGATTTAACGGTGCCGCTACAAAATGATGGAAATTACTGGCAGACAACGACCAACCAGCTCCAGCCTGGCGACACGTATACATTTGTGCTGAATGGTACAATTGAACGACCCGACCCCGCATCGTTGGCACAGCCTGGGGGTGTACATGGCCCATCGCAGGCGGTTGATCTAACAAAATTTGCCTGGACAGATGCCAATTGGCATAATCTACCGCTAGAAGACTACCTGATTTACGAACTTCATACGGGAACGTTCACGCCCGAAGGTACCTTTTCGGGAATCGAAAGCCGGCTGGATTACTTGCTGGAACTGGGTATTAACGCCATTGAAATTATGCCCGTGGCCCAGTTCCCAGGTACCCGAAACTGGGGATACGATGGCGTTTGCCCCTACGCCGTGCAGTACTCATACGGGGGGGCTGCGGGATTGCAGCGATTAGTCGATGCCTGCCATCGGAAAGGACTCGCCGTGGTGCTCGATGTTGTTTATAACCACATGGGGCCGGAAGGGAATTACTTTGGCGATTATGGCCCCTACTTTACCACACGCTACCAGACACCTTGGGGCCATGCGCTCAATTTCGATGGCGACTACAGCGATAGCGTTCGTCGGTATTTTGTTGAAAATGTACTGATGTGGTTTCGGGATTTTCATATCGACGCCCTGCGTATTGATGCCGCTCATGCTATTCACGACGCACGGGAAACCCACCTGCTACGCGAAATCAAGGAATACGTCGATGAGTTGATGTGCCAAACGGGTCGGCAGCATTACCTGATTATTGAGTCAGATCAGAATGAAACCCGCTTTATTCAGTCGCTGGCCGATAAGGGGTACGGCATGGATGCCCAGTGGAACGATGAATTTCATCATGCACTTCGGGTGGCGGCTGGTGGCGAACGAAAGGGCTACTATGCCGACTATAATGGTATTCAGCACCTGGCCAAATCGTATAAGGATGCCTATGTCTACGATGGTACCTACATGCCCCGGCGTGCCCGTATTGTTGGGAAATCGACGGCGGGTCATGCCGGACGGCAATTTGTGGTTTTCTCGCAGAATCACGATCATATTGGTAATCGGATGCTGGGCGAACGGCCAAGTCAGCTGGTGAGTTTTGAGATGCAGAAACTGATGGCGGGGGCGGTGATCAGTAGTCCTTATCTACCTATGTTGTTTATGGGCGAGGAGTGGGGGGAGCTAAACCCATTTTTATACTTCGTAAGCCATTCGGACCCCGCCTTGATTGAGGCTGTCCGGCAGGGGCGTAAAAAGGAGTTTGCCGCTTTTCAGACGCCCGCTGCCCGTACCAGTACCCCCGTTCCGGATGTGGGGGCACCTAACGTAGATTTGCTGGATGCACAGGACGAGCAAACATTTGAGCGGTCGAAATTGCAATGGTCACGACTGACTCAGGAGCCGCATCAGACACTTTTTCGCTATTACCAGACATTACTGGCGTTACGTAAGCATTCGTCGTTACGTCACCCAGATCGGGAATCGGTGGCGGTTGTGGTCGATGAAATCCGACAAACGCTCACCCTGTTTCGTCAGCGCAAACAGTCCGGAGAGAGCCAATTAGCTGAATCGGAGACAGTTGTCTGCCTAATGAATTTCTCGAAGGACCCCCAGTCTCTCCTGCTGGCAGTTAGTACTAAACCCTGGCAAAAATTCCTGGATTCAGCTGACCCACAATGGCGTGGCCCCGTGGCAGCTCCATTGACTGTAGCTGGAAATGAATCCGTTGTGATTCAACCCGAATCCATTTTGATTTACACGAATAAGTAATGGAACCTGTTTAAGCTTTCCAAAATCCGTTAAAACTGGCTAGATTTTTTTGTCATTTCGACGTAGGAGAAATCTCAAAATCCCTTGTTAGTCAAGCTTGAGATTTCTCCTGCGTCGAAATGACAAAAAGCAGGCGATTAGTTTCTATAAAAGAGAAAGTTTAAACAGGTTCGTGATTTTTATCTCTATTCCGGTTTCAACTAATCGTTCTACTTATGCAAGAGAACGCTCACCTTTGATTAACCGCTGAATGGCCACCGCGTGGGAAAACAGCACGGTTGGAACAATGAAGCCAGGTAACCAGACATAAGGAAATTTTATTATCGCGACGTTGGGCTGCTCAAACGCCAGTTGTTCGAAGGGAAAGGGAGTCGATAGAAGGGCATGTCCAACAATATTCAACACTGAGCCTAACGCGAGTAGGTTCCAGAACAAGAGCCAGCGGGGCGATACCTGTTTCCGGCTGAAGGCGTAATAAGCAATAATGGGGGCTGTAAGACCCGCCAGAATATCGTAATTCCCCCCTTCAAATGTCATGAGTTTGGGCACCTGCTGGTAAACATATAAGGCATATAAGCTTAGCTCGACTGGTACGCGAACCGTATGCAGGAACGTTAGGTTCGACAGGGGTAATTGATTAATCCATAGACGACCCTTGTCCGTAATCATCAATCCGCTGATTAGTAGCAAAGGTGGGCCCAGCACTAGTATCAGGTGAGGTGGCCTGGCATTGAGTTGCTCAAAAAAGTGACTGTGTGCCAGCGCTGCCAGAACCGCCAGCCAGATCAAGCTTGAAATAAGTACGCGTGTGGCACCTGAAATCGAAACCTGCCGAACGACCAGATAGAGCATCGTTACTGTAAGGAATGCTGTTGCCGCAAAAAAGATGTCTAACCAGAGCGGTGTCGCTTCGTATAAATGGGAGAGATTGGGTTGCATAGCCATGTTGGTTCAGGCAAACCCCTTGCCTGTAGCCACAAAGGAAGACAACCTTAGTCAGCTCAACTCACTCTGTTTGTTAGTACATTGATGAATGGTACCGAAAAGGCACATGAATGGTCAGGGCACCGCTGATGCCTGTAGCCATTTCTTAAGTTCAAGGCTTCGGTAGCGGCTAACGATCACCTCCTGCTTAGCCTGTTGCTTATGCAAAGCGGGTACAAGCGTAACCACAAGCTTGCGGTTTACATCATCCTGAACGGCCCGAACAGCGCCTAAACCCACAATAAACTGGCGACTGAGTTGGAAGAAATAGTGATTGTCCAGCCCGGACGTTAGTTGCGAAAAAGAAGAGTAGCGCGTTGTTAGTTGCTGGCCGTCAGCTTTTACCACTAAAACCAGCCCACCTGTCGAGTAGAAGTAAGCGATTTCATTGGCCGGTAGTCGAACTTGGCCCGTGCTGACATCAATTGAAACGAGTGATGTTGAAGCTGTTAAGGAGACATGTTTTAAGGGTTCTGCTGGAAAATCAACCAGAACTGGGGCTGCACGCTTTTGCCGTTCCGAAAAAAAAGCCTGCAAAATATACAGCCCCGAATAGCCCCCATTAACCAGCGTTGCCAGGGTGATACAAACGATTACACCTCTGAGGATGATGAACATGGGTGGCCAATGATGTATATATACCCGTTGAGCTAGCGGAAACACGAAGGCAAACGTTACTAGTGTTGCAAAACCACCCACCAGTATTTGGGCAATCAGACGACGGGTTGGATTTTCCCAGAAGGGTAAGCGGGTATCCAGCCAGTGAAAAATGAACAGATTGACTTGCCAGCAGGAAAACATGACTGTGGCTACCGTCAGAAAATACGCCCACGGGAATTGATAGCCTGGCTGCCCAGGAAATACCTGACTGAATACCACATGCGATGCAACCAGTGCCGCCATAGGGATAGCGGTCACTAGAAAAATAATATGTTGCTGGCGGGTGAGGGGAGACATGGCGTTGCTGTATCGACTAAAAAATACCTCAGCCTTGTAGGTAGTTTTTTAGATCCTATGTGTAAAGTTATCGACCTGGCTGAGATAGATCACTACTAGAAATATCGTCACATCTAATTTTGTGTTAATAATTGGCTAACTTATTGTTTAAAAAGTAATATTAAGTTGATTTATATGTTATTTTGACGACTTAGTGCGCCATGCTATGTGCCGAAGCAACCGAGCTTAAGCGCAAGCAGCCATGCAGTTTTTACCTGTACCCATTATAAGCATGCCCATTCAAATCCTGGTTATTGAAGACGATGTTCAGATACGGGAAAATGTAGAAGAACTGCTTACCCTGGAGGGCTTTCAGGTAGAAACTGCAGCTACTGGCCGGGAGGGAATAAGCCAGGCCATGCTCCATGCACCCGATTTGATTCTGTGCGATATTATGATGCCGGAGGTCGATGGCTATCAAGTGCTGGAAGCGGTTCGGACGAGCCGGTTGATCGCTACTGTCCCGTTTATATTCCTGACGGCCAAAACGGACTCTGCTGACATACGACGGGGTATGAATCAAGGGGCGGATGACTACCTCACAAAACCCTTTACGCTTGAGAACCTGCTGGCTGCAATCGAGAGCCGGTTGCAGCGGGAGATCCTGCGAAAGGCTGACTTAAAGAGCCAACTGGATAAATATAGCCATACCTTAGCCTCTATAACGGCTCATGAATATAATACCGCTCTGGCTGGCGTTATCGGGTTTTCTTCCCTGCTGATTGATGATTATCAGCAGTTTACGGGAGAAGAAATCGTGTCTATGGTAACGATGATCAAGATAAGCGGCCTGCGGCTGAAACGATCGCTGGACAATATTCAATTGATGGATGTGTTACAGCATATAGATTCTTCACATATTGATTTTGATTATTTTTCTACTGGAAGTACATCCATCACGACGAAACTTGTTGATGATTGCGTACTGACGGTTGCCCATCGGCAGGATCGAACCATCAGCTACCAGCTTGAGGTAGACAGTGCGCAACTCCAGATTTCGGAAGAAAATCTTGGAATCTGTTTAGGAGAGCTAATCGATAATGCCTATAAGTTCTCCGCTTCAGCTGAAACGATTAAGCTAACTGGAGCGTGCGATGGAGCAGACTACTGCCTTACGTTTACCAACAAAGGCCAACCCTTCAAAGAAGAGTATCGCGACCAAATTGCCCCTATAAACAATTCGACCGTAAGCAGTATGAGCAACAGGGATTTGGGCTGGGCTTATCCATTGTTAAAAAGATCCTGGAGCTAAACCACGGCCGACTAACGATTGAAACCCCATCAGAAGGCGAGACGACCGTCTCTATCTGGATTCCTAGGACTCTTTCAATTTAGATTCTAGAGGATTCTGTTGCATTGTAGATTCTTTTTTTGTTGATTATCAATGTAATAGAATCCAAAGAATCTAGCTTGAGAAAGCATTAGGGCGATTGCTTAATTGATTCATAGCTTCGGTCATTAAGCTGTTGCTGTGTTTGATTACTTATCCACCAGTTCCGCTTCTTTGAGGCAGGCAAAGACTTCCCGATAGAAGTCAGGGTGCGATTGCCAGGTCTGGCCTGTTACCATATTTTTGTCCCGAACAGCCTCTTGAGTGGAATATCTACCACCGCCCATCTCAATTTCGGTGCGTACATGTTCGTAGGCCGTTAGGTTTCGGTTGTTCGCTAAACCGGCCGTAACTAGAATTTGGATACCGTGGCAGATGGCAAAGACCCATTTACCCTGTCGGTCAAACTCGCGGACAACTTCCAATAGTACAGCATGGTTACGTAGGTATTCGGGAGCGCGGCCACCCAGCAGTAGAATCGCGTCGTAATCATCTACAATTATGTCCTCTATAGTCAGGTCTGAGGCCAGACAATAGCCAGGTCGTTCCACATAGGTATCCCAACCAGGCTCAAAATCGTGCATCACCAGGTTTAGCCGGCGTTTGCTGGGGGCAGCAATCACGGCCGTGTCGCCTTCTTCCTGAAAGCGGTGAACGGCATAAAGGGTTTCGTAACTTTCGCCACCATCGCCGGTAACGATCAAAATTCTGCGATTCATGGAGTTAAGCGTTTAGGATTTGGTTTGGTAATATAGCCATTTTAGTGAACGACTTTTAATGGCAGCAGGCTACTTATTTCTTTTCCAATAGTTTCTTGACTAGCTTCTCTAATTCATCAATTTTAGCCTGTTGTTGTTGCTTGGTAGCTCGTAGCTCTTTTTCTAGTTGAATGCTATAAAGGGTTAGTTCTTCGACCTTTTCGAGCAATTTAGCCTCCATCTTGCCGACCTCAACGCCTTGCTTGACAACCTCCCCGGCCGAAGGGACGCCCGGCAAATGCTGGTTAGCCTTAATGTACTTTTCAACCTCAGTGAGTGGTTGTAATTGGTAGGTAGGGGCAAATACTTTATCTGACCAATCCGCTACACTTTGGACTGTATAGCGCCCTGTTTGTGCTAAAACAACCCGGCCTGTAGCATCAACGGTAAGTACTTTATCGGCCGTAGTCAGTTGTGAAGGACTATTCGCGGTTAATCGACTCAACCGTATGCCGGATTCGTTATCGACTTCGCTATCTACTTCCAGTCGAGCCGTAGGGGCAGAAGTACCAATACCAACGTTTGCCTTATTGCCTAGGATAAGCGCGTTGCTGATAGCGACACGAGAACCCGATCCAATGGCCGTGGCATTGTGAAGTCCATCCTCGGCCTGGCTATTGTAACCCATTAAAACGTTGTCGTCGCCGGTTGTTATGGCAGTACCGGAGTTGGGGCCAATAATGATGTTATTAGAGCCGGACGTATTATAGTATCCAGCTTGATTGCCAATAAACGTATTTTTAGTTCCTGTTGAGTTACGATAGCCTGCATTATAACCTAAAAAAGTGTTGCTTGTTCCAGAGTAATTTAAACGCCCTGAATACCCGCCTACAAATACATTTTCGGAGCCTTCATTAGAAGCTCCTACGGCATATCCAATGAACGTATTGTTTTCCCCCTTTAAACTAGCATTCCCAGCAAATGATCCGATAAACGTATTATTATATCCTTCTGTACCAATTTGCCCAGCCAATGACCCAATAAATGTATTATTAAAGCCAAATGTGTTTGAATTACCTGCCTGATAGCCAAGAAAAGCATTATTTGTACCACTCGTATTGCTAAGACCAGCCTTAGATCCAACAAATACATTGCCAGAAACAGTATTATTAAGGCCAGCCGAATCGCCCACCATTACGTTATTATGGCCAGTTTGGTTAGAGTAGCCAGCATATATTCCCAGATAGGAATTAGCATACCCTGTCTTGCTGTAAAAAGCCGCATAACCACCTACTATAGTATTATCAAGGCCAGTCTCATTAGAAAATCCAGTACTAATTCCCATCATTAAGTTGTTGGTTCCAGTAGTATTTTTATTGCCTGAATTATTCCCGATGAAGGTATTGGTGCTGCCTGTAGAATTAAACATGCCTGAAGAAGATCCTATAAAAATATTAGCGAAACCTGTTGTATTTGTAGAGCCAGCACTAATGCCCAAAAATGTATTGTTATGACCTGTTGTGTTCGAATAACCCGCCCTAGATCCTATAAAATTGTTTAGCCCACCTGTTGTGTTTGAATAGCCTGCCTCAGTTCCTAGAAAAGTATTCTTAAAGCCCTCTGTGTTCGAAAAACCAGCAATCGTTCCAACAAAAGCATTTTCACCACCAGTTGTATTTGATCTTCCTGCAGATGAGCCTAGGAAAACGTTAGAAGCTCCTGTTGTACTATTATTACCAGCAGAGGGCCCAACAAAAGTGTTATCATTTCCAGGTGTTACGGAATTAGGCGTGGTAGCCAAATAGTTAGTCAAGGACTGAGCTTTTACTATCGTACAACTACCCAATAATAAGCATAAGAGAATAAAGGTTATTAGTCAAATTTTGGTATTGTAACGTGTGCATGCACGAGTTTGTAATTTTGCTTATGCTAAAGTATGACGAGATAAAAGCAAACGAGCGCCGACTACTCGCTCTGACCAGCTTGAAAGGTGGCGAATTCGACTATCTGCTG
Organism: Spirosoma telluris; assembly: GCA_003259005.1. GTDB lineage: Bacteria > Bacteroidota > Bacteroidia > Cytophagales > Spirosomataceae > Spirosoma > Spirosoma telluris. The sequence continues at coordinate 4,550,469 of QLII01000001.1, read as the reverse complement.
AAACACTTTTCGCCCATTTGTGAGCGCTATTTCCGCTATCATACCTACGAAGGCAAAAAACGGAAGTTACCCGCTTTCAAACCTCATCAGGATGAAAAATTGCCCACCAGCAGCGATAAACTATTATTCCTACTCACTTATCTGAAAGGCAATCAATTACAGGAGTTTCATGGAGCGGTCTATGACCTCTCCCAAGCCAAGGTATCGAGTCTAGTAAAAATATTGCAACGGCTTCTAGATGAGACGCTTCATAAAATGGGCCTGAGTCCTGCCCGTGATAGTGAAGGACTGGTCAAGCAATTACAAAACCACCCCGATGATACCTTTAATCACGATGCTACCGAACGCCCTATTGAGCGCAAGACCGATTATGAGGCCCAGAAAGAAGACTATTCGGGTAAAAGCAAAGCCCACACCAGCAAAAACGAGATCGTCAGCGACCAAGCCAGTGAACTTCTCTACGTAAGCCCTACTTATGAGGGAAAAACGCATGATAAAGCCCTCCTAGATGAAGAGCAACTGACTTGGATTGTGGGCATAAAACTACGGCAAGATACTGGTTACCAAGGTTATAATCCGGCTGGAGTCACCATCCTTCAGCCGACTAAAAAGCCGCGGGGGCCAGCCTTACCGACCAACAAAAAGAAGTGAATCGCCATATTTCCAAGGAACGAGTTGTGATCGAACACGCCATTGCTGGCCTCAAACGCCTACGCATACTCAAAGAGCGAATCCGATTGAAATTCTATGATGTTCGGGATCGGATGGTCAGCATTGGCTGTGCTTTACATAACCTGCGAGTAAAAAGCCCTTTCCGAAAGTACGCTCCTCGCACGGGCATGTGGGCATCATGATACCAACTTCTCAATTATCAAGTCTAATGTATTTATTTTTCATCGTATAAAGTATGTTTCCTTAAAAATAGACCATTAGTTTCTCTTTATGGCGAATAATTCAGATCACTTTATTGTTCGGTGAATTTATTAGTGAATGTAGTTACTTATAATGAGGCTAAGCTGACAACCTACTGTTATCGCCTTTACAGCCCTTGTCCGATGTTATATAGTTTGTTCCCCTAATTAACCAAGTTTCATCAATGCTCTTCTAAGCATAGCCATCTTTGCCAGTTAATCTGATGTGCTAGGCAATTAGTATAAGAGGTGCAAAAGGTGAGCGCCAAAAATACATCTTTATTTTTCTGATCTAATTCTCTGTGCTAGACAGAAGATTTGTACATACATTATAAATTAAATGGCCCACAATGATCTGATTTCCAGATTATTGTGGGCCATTTTCGTAGTCCCGACGGGAATCGAACCCGTATCAAGCGTTTAGGAAACGCTTATTCTATCCGTTGAACTACAGGACCAAAAAAGGAGCGGTCAACCTTGACCGCTCGCTAGGATACAAAATTGTCAAAAATCCGTCAACTCGCCAAACCGTCGCCAAACTGCTCGGCTGATTCATTGAGCGGTATGTTAACCCAGTTGGGGTAAATCTGAAAATGCCGCTCTTTAACCAATGTGTACAGCAACTCGCGAAGTTCACTTACATTCTCGCCAGTTTCAGCCGAGATGAAGGCAACGTAGTCTGCTTTTTGAGCCAGATACGTTTTCTTTAGGTACTCAAGCGCGGTTTTCCGACGCACAGCTACCGGAACAATCACTTCCTCGTGTAAATCTGTGAGGTCATCATCATCCGAATCGGGTTTCTCCATCCATTCGTCTTTCGGCTCAAATCGGTCCATTTTGTTGAAGACCAGCACCATAGGTTTGTCGGCAGCTTTAATGTCGGCCAGCGTAGCGTTGACCACTTCAATCTGCTCCTCAAAATTGGGGTGCGATACATCGACTACGTGAACCAGAATATCCGCTTCCCGGACTTCGTCGAGTGTCGATTTAAAGGACTCGATGAGTGTTGTCGGCAGTTTACGGATGAACCCAACGGTGTCGGTTAGTAGAAACGGAATATTGCCAAGCGTCACTTTGCGAACGGTTGAATCGACCGTAGCAAAGAGCTTATTTTCGGCAAACACGTCGCTTTTCGCCAGAGTGCGCATGAGTGTAGATTTCCCCACGTTCGTGTATCCTACCAGTGCTACCCGTACTAAACGGTCCCGTTCTTTCCGACGGGTAACACTCTGCTTATCGATTTTTGCCAGTTTTTCTTTCAAAAAAGAAATCCTGTCCTTCACAATCCGACGGTCAGTTTCCAATTCTTTTTCCCCCGGTCCGCGCATACCTACACCGCCTTTCTGGCTGGTTAAGTGGCTCCACATACGGGTCAGGCGAGGGTACATATATTGGTACTGTGCCAGCTCGACCTGCACCCGAGACTGGGCCGTTTGGGCCCGCATCGAGAAAATATTCAGAATGAGCAGACTACGATCCAGTACCTTAATATCCTTAAAACTATCTTCCAGATTTCGTACCTGCGACGGACTCAGGTCATCATCAAAAATGACGCAATCGACCGGATTGTCGAGAATGAACGTCTGAATTTCTTCCAGCTTTCCTTTCCCCACAAACGTCCGGTTATCGGGATGTTCCAGTTTTTGGGTAAACGATTTTATCGTTTTAATACCCGACGTTTCGGCCAGGAAGGCTAATTCGTTCAGGTAATCTTTCGTTTGGTCAGCGGTTTGCTTTTGTGTAATCAGCGCGACCAACACCGCGGTTTCGGCTGGTTTATGTGTTTCGACCATGTAAATTCGTAAAGGTGATTAGGCGGTTTATAGCCTTCGAGCAAAGATGATATTCATTCGCAAAAGGCTATAGGCCTGTAAATTATAACGGGCTCTATTCAGTAAAAGTTTCGGCAGAGAATCTGCCAAAACAACTGTAAGAAAGGTGTCATTTTTCTGACAGGATTTACAGGATAAACAGGATTGAAAAAGCATCAAAAATCCTGTTCATCCTGTAAATCCTGTCAGAAAATTAAACCTGAACGGTTTTCCAGCGTCCTCGCCGGAAAATCCAGATGGCGATACCGGCCAGTAACGTTTCGCTGATGGCCACTGACCAGAATACACCCGGAGGGCCCCAGTTTAGCACATGAGCCAGCGTATACGCTAGTGGTATCTCAACCACCCAGAAGCACACAATGTTAATAAGCGTAGGCGTTCGAGTGTCGCCCGCACCATTGAGCGACTGACTCAGCACCATTCCATACGCCATAAACAGATAGCCCAGGCAAAAGACCCGCAGGCATTCGACGGCAATTTCAACGACGCGAACATTGTTGTCGAACAAACCGACGATTGGGGTAGCTCCCAGAAAGAAACCAATACCAACGGCAGCTAAAAAGAGCATGTTGCAGAAAGCCGCCCGCCAGGCGGAGGTTTCGGCACGTTCGGGCTGACCAGCCCCTAAGTTCTGCCCAACCAGCGTGGCAGCCGCGTTGGCCATCCCCCACGAAGGCAGAATCGTAAACACAATAATGCGAATGGCAATGGTATAACCCGCCACCACATCGCTACCAAAGGTGGACAAAATCCGGGTCAGGAATATCCAGCTAGCCGAACCGACCAGAAACTGGCTGGTGCCTCCAATGGCTAAACCGAGCAGATTACGAATAAGTCTCACATCGGGCGACACATCGGATCGGAGAACCTGAATAACCCCTTTTACCCGCGTCAGGGCGTAAAGCTGATACAACACGCCCATTGTCCGGCCAATGGTGGTGGCTACTGCCGACCCCATGACACCAAGTTCTGGAAAGGGCCCTAGCCCAAAAATAAACACAGGGCACAGAACGATATTGACCCCGTTGGCCAGCCAAAGCGACCGCATGGCTACCGATGCATCACCCGAACCGCGCAGACACCCGCTGAGTGTATACAGCAGCATGATGGCGGGTGCACTCGCGAAAATCATCCGTGTAAATCCCGCGCCATTGCTAATAAGTGCTGAGTCTCCCCCCATCAGGCGCAGGATGTCTTCGGCAAATACAAAACCGACTACGCCCATCAATAAGCCCAGTCCAACCGATACCAGAATGACCTGCCCAACGGCGTGACCCGCCCCTCGGTGGTTGTCTTCTCCAACCCGACGCGATACCAGGGCTGTAGCCGCGGTACTCAAGCCAATTGCAATGGAATAGACAATAGTTAGTACCGACTCCGTCAGGCCCACGGTAGCAATGGCTTCTGTGCCGATTTTGGCTACGAAAAAGACATCGACCACTGCGAAGAGTGATTCCATTACCATTTCCAGAATCATCGGTACGGATAACAGAAAAATAGCCCGGTTAATACTACCGGTAGTAAAGTTGGTTTCCGAACCACGCAATGCGGCCAGGAATAACCGAAAGAATTTGGTCATTGAAACAAAAGAGTATGCCGAAGCCGAACGGGCTACTGACAGCGAATGGATGATCTGAAAAATGAGAATGGCCACTCTGGCAAAAGCAGGTGACAGCAATCAGAAGAAAAGAAAAACCTTCAGGAGGTTTTTAAGCGAGGAACTTCATCGGCGTTGGCTAACCGACTAGCGGTTGCAGTTAAGGCTGCAAACTTACTATTTTCTTTCCAAAAAAACCAAATTCGATTGAGTAAACGGTCATTTACAAACTATCCGATGGGCATACAGTTAAGTAAATGGATAATGAATAATGAATAATGTAAAATGGATAATGACGGGCGCTTCCATTATTCATTATCAATTAGTCATTCTCTTGCCTATGCCTACGTCACCATTCTTTTTAAACGATCTTACTGATTTTTTGCAGAAGGAACTAACTACTGATCGCTATCCAGATGCAGAGCAGGGTGGCATTTACTACCCTCCAAACGACCTGTCCGACGACTTGGGCTAGCGTTGGAGCCGTTTCCTAAGCTATCCGATTGGATCACTGAAACGCAGGTGGATGCCCTTTGGCTACATCGCCCCTGGCAGCTCGATTTAACAAGCATTCCCCCCGATGTTGGAATTATAACCCATCATTTGCCCTTTGATGAAACACTAACCATTGGGTACAATCCCCGGCTGGCCAAACAACTGGGAGCTATTGGTGAACTGAAGCCAATCGGCTACAAACAGGAAAGTCATTCAGGGGGTAAAATACTGGATAAACGACCGCTTGGTATGCTAATGGACATTGCCCCGCGGGAATTTGATGAGTGGCTTTCGTTGGTCAAAACCGTGTTTGGAGGCTATGATCGAGCCGAAGCTGGATCTGACACGGGTGGATGGCAACCTGCCAGCTACCGAATTGCCGTAGTGGGCGCCATGACGGATGCGCTTGTGCGGGAGGCTGCCGACCAAGGGGCCAATTTGTATATGACCGGAACCTACCGCAAACCAGGCCAACAGGCCATTGACACAACGGGCATGGCTTTTATTGCCGTTGGTCATCGCCGAACTGAAGTATGGGGATTGCGCGAATTAGCTAACCTGTTGCACGAGCATTGGTCTCTTGACTGTGTCGTTCACGAACCAACCATACTGAGCAAGCTGTAGTACTCAGAACAAAGGTGCTGAGTACTACAGCTTGCTGGTTACGAAATTTCGCGCGGGTCGTCGGCTATGCGGGTATTGTCGTAGAACGTATTCATCTGGGCCATATCTTCATCGGAGATGGTAAAATCCCAGACATCGAAATTTTCCTGAATCCGTTCGCGCTTAACCGATTTCGGAATCGTGACAACGCCATGCTGTAACGACCACCGAATTAGTAGCTGATAGGTGCTTTTGCCATACTTTTCGGCCAGAGCAACCAGTTTTGGGTCGTTATTTTTCTCGCCCCGTACCAAAGGCGCGTACCCCTCGGGCTGGATGTTCTTTTCACGGCAATAGTCCAATATCTCGGGGAGGTAGCTATAGGGACTAAACTCAAACTGATTGACGGCGGGTGTGATGTGAGCTTCGGCTAACAGTTCATCTAAGTGAGCTGGGTAGTGATTAGAGACACCAATGGCACGGGCACGTCCTTCAGAATAGATTTTTTCGAGGGCCCGCCAGGTCTCGTGGCGATGTTCTTTTATGGGCCAATGAATCAGGTATAAATCGACAACATCAAGCCCAAGCCGCTCCAGACTGCGGTTAAATGCCCGCAGGGTTCGCGTATAGCCCTGATCATCGTTCCAGACTTTGGTCGTAATAAAAATATCGCTTCGGGGAATTCCGCTGGCTCGGATGGCATTGGCGACTTCGCGTTCATTGCCGTAAGCGGCTGCGGTATCAATGAGCCGACACCCCATTTCGAGTGCCCATTCAATTGCTTGTTGTACTTCGTTGGCCTGGCTTGGCGCGAAAACGCCCAAACCTAACAAAGGCATTTCAACACCATTATTGAGTGTGGTAGAGGGTATTGTCATCCGGTAAAGACAAGTTTTATACGGTAAAGATAAGTTTCATATATAAATTGAAAACCGGGGCAAGATGTTTTAAAACACGAACAATAAAGTACGTAATCGCAATTGCCCGTTCTGCCGTATGTTTACGGGTAGATATGCCCCACCCTGTGTTTATCGACTTATGCGGACACTTTACCTGATTGCAGCCCTTATTTTTTTGACTATACTACCGGGCCGTACTCAATCGGTTCCGGCTCCAGGGGCCATTCGTTATTCGGTTGAGTTGGGTGGGCTGGCAACAGCAGACCCTCAGAATCCATTCTGGCTACGCGCTAATCAGTACAATGTAGTGCCCGTACGGGGGGCATTCGGGACGGTTCGCTTGGGGATGCAGCGTGATTATAAACCCAGGCCCGATTCGTTACCGAAGCGAAAATCCCGCTTCGACTGGGGGTTTGGGCTGTATGCCGTTGCTAATGCTGGTCCCTCGTCCACATCCGATAATCCGGCCGTTCTGCTGCCCGATGCCTATGTGAAAATACGTTTTGGCGTGATAGAGCTCTACGGCGGTAACCGACGCGAAGTCGCTGGCCTGGGCGATACCTTGCTCACTTCAGGTTTTGTGGCCTGGTCAGGCAATGCCATGCCGTTTCCAAAAATACAATTGCAAACCCCCGATTATGTACCCATTGGGTTCACCAAAAAACTACTTTCCTTTCGGGTTGGGTATGCCCATGGCTGGCTTATCGACTCGTATATTCAGGGAAGTTATCTCCATCAGAAATACCTATATGGGCGGATTGGTAAACCCCATTGGCGGTTTCAGTTCTATGGTGGGCTGAATCATCAGGTACAGTGGGGTGGCCATGCCGACTATCTGGTTGGCACTCCGTTAGCGGTGGATGGCCACCTCTCAACATCGTTTCAGGATTATCTGTCGCTCGTTATCGGGCACTACCCGGATGCCCTGGAAAATAACCGGTTTACGGATTTTGACGGAACCAATCGCTTAGGAAATCACGTGGGCAGTTACGATATAGCCTTTGAGTGGAAGGGAGATAAGCAAAACTGGTTACTCTATCACCAGCATATGTATGACGACGCATCGGGACTGGCTTTACAGAATGTGCCAGATGGACTGACGGGTTTGCGTTTTTTGAATCGCTCCCCCGCTCGACCGAAGTTTCGCTTTCAGCGGCTTGTGCTCGAATGGTTGACAACCACTGATCAAAGTGGGCCAACCTTCGATCCAACCGCCCGCTATCAGGGAGCCGACAATTACTTCAATCATAGCCAATATATTCAGGGCTGGTCGTATAGAGGTCGTACCCTTGGTACACCGTTTATCATGCCTCGGCCTGACTTAACGCCAACCATTAGCAATGAGTACGGAGGCAATGGTTTTTATCCGAACAACCGGGTTGTGGCGTGGTATCTGGGACAATAAGTGCGTTTCGGCGGGGGCCGGTGCTCACAACGCGACTTTCCTACAGTCGGAATTTCGGGTCGTATAAACAACCTTATGCACAAGTGGTGCATCAGTTATCCACATTGGTAGCTGCACAATGGCCTTTCTGGTCGGGTATGGCGTTAACCACTACGCTGTCTCTGGATCGGGGCGAGTTATTGCCCGATGCGTTGGGGGATATATAAGTCTCAAGAAATCCTGGTAGTTAGCCTGAACGTAAAGTCCCTGTTTAAAAAAAATTTAATTTCTTTTTAATCTTCATAAATCCGTTTGGCGCGTATTGACGTATAGTCAAGTGCTGTTGCATTTCTGATTTACTCTGAACAACTTTTCTATGACTACGCTTTACACAAAATACCTTCGTAACCTCGCTGGCCTATTGGCGATTGGTTCCTTAGTAACATTGACTGCCTGCCAGGATCACCGCCTGCCTCCCAACCCCGGCACCTTACCCGATGCGACCATTTATGCATTAAATGATGCGAATCAGTTGCTGCGACTGAATATCCAGAACCCGAGTGTGCCCCTGTCAACGCTGGTAATTACGGGCGTGAATTTTCAGGCTGGCGAACGCATGATTTCAATTGATTTTCGACCAGCGACCGGCCAATTGTATGGCGTGAGCAGTATGAGTCGCCTATTTGTCATTAATCCTGCAACGGCTGAGGCCCGCCCGCTTACAACTATGCAGTTTACACCTGGCATGGCCACCAATGTGGTTGGCATGGATTTTAATCCAACCGTGGATCGTATTCGCCTTGTTGGGAATAACGGACAGGATTTGCGGCTGAATCCTGAAACGGGACTGGTGGTTGCTACAGATGGATCGATTAATGGTGTATCAGGAGCTATGATTTCGGAGGTGGCGTATACGAACAACAGTGCAGGGGCAACGGCGACCACTCTCTACGACATTGACCCTGCTACCGATCGCTTATATATCCAGAATCCGCCAAACAACGGCACCTTAACCGACGTTGGTCCCCTTGGGTTGGATATATCCGGTGCAGCTGGCTTCGATATTTCGCCTAATGATAACACACAAGGGCTTGTAGCTGTGCAATTTAACGGATCATCGGAGCTGGATCAAATCAACCTGTCGACAGGTCGTTTGCAGAAGTTGGGCAATCTGCCCGGCACCATCATTGGTCTGGCTATTCCCACTAATCCAGTTGCCTACGCTGTCGATGGTTCGAATAACCTGCTCATATTCAATCCGGTCAGCTTAACTGCTACAACCACGAAAACGCTTACTGGTCTTCAGCCAGGCGAGTCGATTCTGGGGATTGATTCCCGGCCAGTAAATGGTCAGTTGTATGCATTAGGTAGTTCCAGCCGACTTTATACAATTGCCGTTACAGCAACCGCCAGTTGGAGTGCCGTACCGGTTGGTAGTGCGGGAGCATTTACCCTGTCGGGAACGGACTTCGGTTTCGATTTTAACCCAACGGTCGATCGCATCCGCGTGGTAAGTAATACCGGCCAGAACCTGCGGCTAATTCCAGATAATGGGGCCTTAGCGGCTACTGATGGGGCTTTAGCTTTCTCACCGGCAGGTGGGACCCCAAATGTATCAGCCGCTGCTTATACGAACAACTTTGCGGGAGCGGCTACTACAACCTTATACGACATTGACGTTCGGGCGGGAGGTGCTGTATTATTCATGCAAAACCCACCGAATAACGGGACATTGGTTTCGGTGGGTGCATTGGGTGTCGATGTTGAAAGTGCCAATGGGTTCGACATTGGCGGAGCAACCGGTACGGCCTATGCGTTACTGCGTACGGGTGGTAACAGCACGAAAGTGTATACCATTAACCTGGCAACGGGTGCCGCTACGGCTGGTGCAACACTACCCGGAAACCCAGTTGTTCGTGGTTTTACGATTGGTTTAGGTTTCTAAGTTGCTAGTTGATAAGGTGTAACGGCCTGACTTGTTTATGAACAAGTCAGGCCGTTGTGTTTGAGGGACAGGCTATTAAAGTAGAAAGGTTTACCTACAATGATTCCAACTATCGGTCAGAAATTGGAGTCTTCTTAAAAAGACAAAACCAACGATTTTAATAGCATGAAATGCTTCCAACGAATCTATCTTGCCATTCTTTTGTGCGGTTTACTGGGCGGCTGTAGTAAAGAGCCAACACCACAATTACTTATTGGTGAGTGGCTCTGGGAAGGATCATCAGGCGGTTTTGGTGGGGCAATCATTAAACCTGCTCCAGGAGAACGCATTATCATGAAATTCACCGACGATAGTCAATTTAGCATATATCAGAACGATACACTGGCTTATAGTGGAACCGTTCGAATTGGCCAAGCGCACAGTATCTATTCCGGTAAAGAGGAGCCCAGGATTGAATTTGAAAAAATAAAGGCTGGTAGTCAGGCAAAAAATGCTCGTTACTTTCTTAGTGGCGGAATTATTATGTCGCTATCAACGACCCAACTGTCAATTGGTGATAACGTTTATGATGGCTATGGTAGCAGTTTTGTTAGAAATCAATAAGGTTCTAGACTCCTTCAAACGCAAAAAGTCGCTTAGCTCTAAGCGACTTTTTGCGTTTGAAAAGAACTTCCTACCGACTCAGATACAGATTCCGTTCTGAATATATCTTCTGGAAATAATCATCCGTTAGGTCGTCAATGAAATAGATGCCTTCGCCAGTCGATTTCATTTCGGGACCGAGTTCTTTGTTTACGTTCGGGAACTTGCTGAACGAGAACACGGGAATCTTGATCGCGTACCCTTTTTTGACAGGCTTGAAATCGAAATCCTTCACCTTCTTGTCGCCCAGCATCACCTTGGTGGCGTAGTTGACATAAGGCTCCTGATACGCCTTACAGATAAAGGGTACGGTGCGGCTGGCACGGGGGTTGGCTTCAATGATGTAGACCACCTCATTTTTGATGGCAAACTGAATGTTGATCAGACCAACGGTTTTAAGCGCAATGGCAATCTTCTTCGTGTGCTCCTCAATTTGCCGGATAACATTCTCGCTCAAATCGAATGTGGGTAGCACGGCATAGGAATCGCCGGAGTGAATCCCCGCCGGTTCAATATGTTCCATAATGCCGATGATGTACACATCTTCGCCGTCGCAAATGGCATCGGCTTCAGCCTCGATGGCGTTTTCGAGGAAGTGATCGAGCAGGATGTTGTTGTCGGGAATATCCTGCAAAATCTTCATCACATGCTGCTCTAGTTCCTCCTCGTTGATCACGATTTTCATGCTCTGGCCGCCCAGTACATAGCTTGGTCGTACCAGCAAGGGGAAGCCTAATTCACGCGACAACTCAATGGCACCTTCTGACTCCCGAACGGTTCCGAATTTCGGATACGGAATGTCCAGTTTCTTCAGCATGGCCGAGAAATGGCCCCGGTCTTCGGCTAAGTCGAGGGCTTCCCAACTTGTGCCGATGATTTTGATACCGTAGCGCGTTAGTTTCTCGGCCATTTTCAAGGCCGTTTGACCACCTAACTGCACAATGACCCCTTCGGGTTGTTCATGCATGATGATGGCGTGAACGTGCTCCCAGAAAACCGGCTCAAAGTACAGTTTGTCGGCAATGTCGGGGTCTGTCGAAACGGTTTCCGGATTACAGTTGATCATGATCGTCTCATAACCCGCTTCTTTGGCTGCCAGTATACCGTGTACGCAGGAGTAATCGAACTCGATACCCTGACCAATGCGGTTTGGCCCGATCCCAGCACCACAATTTTTTTGCGGTTACTCCGAATCGACTCGTTACCCGGCAAGTCAGAAACTGGCTCGGCATGGTCGGTTGTGATGGGAACCTGGTTATTGAACGTCGAATAATAGTACGGTGTTTTGGCCTCGAATTCAGCTGCGCAGGTATCTACGCACTTATACACCCGGCGGATATTATGCGCCTGACGGTAGTTGTACACTTTGCTTTCCTTCACCTGAAGCAAATGCGCTAACTGGCGGTCAGCATAGCCTTTTTGCTTGGCTGTACGGAGCAGTTCGGGTGGAATATCGTCCAGGTCGTACTGTTGAATTTCGCGCTCCAGTTCAATTAACTCTTCAATCTGGTGCAAAAACCAGGGATCGATTTTCGTTAGTTGCTGAATCGTGCGGAATGACATACCGGCCTTAAACGCATCGTAAATGTGAAACAGCCGGTTCCAGCTTGGGTGTTGCAGGCTATCGGTCAGGGCCGCACGGTCGGTGAGTTCGTGACCATCGGCACCGAGTCCGTTCCGACGAATTTCGAGCGACTGACAGGCTTTTTGTAGGGCTTCCTGGAAGTTCCGTCCAATCCCCATCGCTTCGCCCACCGATTTCATTTGCAGACCCAGCGAGCGGTCGGCACCCGGAAACTTGTCGAAGTTCCAGCGGGGTACTTTCACGATAACGTAGTCGATAGCTGGCTCGAAAAAGGCCGATGTTGTACCCGTGATGGGGTTAATAAGCTCATCGAGATTATACCCGATAGCCATTTTAGCGGCAATCTTGGCAATCGGATAGCCCGTTGCTTTCGACGCTAAGGCCGATGACCGACTCACCCGTGGATTTACTTCAATAACAATGATGTCGTCCGTTTGCGGGTTAACCGAAAACTGGATATTACACCCTCCGGCAAACTGCCCGATGCCACTCATTACGGTGATTGACAGATCGCGCATTTTTTGGTAGAGTGTGTCGGGTAAGGTCATGGCCGGGGCAACCGTAATACTGTCGCCGGTATGAATACCCATCGGGTCGAAATTCTCGATGGAGCAGATAATGATGAAGTTGCCGTTGTTATCGCGCAGCAACTCCAGCTCATACTCTTTCCAGCCCATTACGCTTTGTTCAACCAGTACCTCATGCACAGGCGATGCGTGCAACCCATTGGTAAGTGCCTTGTCGAAATCTTCAGGTCGATTCACAAACCCACCTCCCGTGCCACCGAGTGTAAACGACGGCCGAATGACAAGTGGGAAGCCAATTTCCTGGGCAATTTCTTTACCTTCCAGAAACGAGCGTGCCGTACGTCCTTTACAAACACCGGCACCCAGTTGGAGCATCAGCAACCGGAACTTCTCCCGGTCTTCGGTAGTCTCGATGGCTTTAATATCGACGCCAATAATTTTGACGTCGTATTTCTGCCAGACGCCCGCTTTGTCGCAGTCAATGGCCAGATTCAACGCCGTTTGTCCACCCATCGTTGGCAGAACAGCGTCGATGGGGCGGCCCATTTCCTGATGCTTTTTCAGGATTTCGACGATAGACTTTTTCTCTAATGGCAGCAGATAAACATAATCGGCGTTGATTGGGTCGGTCATGATGGTGGCCGGATTTGAATTTATCAACGCCACTTCTATGCCTTCCTCCCGGATAGAGCGAGCGGCCTGTGAGCCAGCATAATCGAACTCACATGCCTGGCCAATAACAATGGGGCCTGAACCAATAATAAGAACCGAGCGAATGTTGGAATTTTTTGGCATTTTTCAGCAGGACAATGAACCGCATGGGCGGCCCTGAATGATAGTAAGTTGAGCGATATGCCTGACGATTACCAGCCGATTCAGGGTCTGGTCAAAAATCCTGCAAAATTAGGGGTTTAGCGGGGAATGGAAAAGGACAATTGTAGAATATAATGCGATAGTGTCGATTCTAAGCTCGACAGGCTGTTTTTTTTATGCCGTATTAACTAAAAAGGGTTCTGAAGGTAGGGATGACAGGTCGGTTAGCGGCATTTTTTATAGATATTGCCGAACAGAGCCAGTCAGTAACATAACCGAAATTTATTGGAAAGTGCCCTGTATATGTCTATTTTTGACTAGTTAGATTCATTGATACCACGTTTATGATCCGCCCTTTTCTACTAGTTATATGTGTTCTGGTTAGTTGTCTGGCTGTCACCTGTGTGCGCGACTACCCATCGACAGACCCCTACAAAGCCCCCGTTGTTCCGAACCCACCATCAGGGGGCTTGCCTGGGCAGACACAGACTTCTGCTCAAAAGCGGCTCTATCTGGAAAACGACAAGATCCGCATGGGAATTGATCTCAACGCAGGCGGAGCAATCACCTATTTAACCGAAGCAGGTAGTAGTGTCAATATGGTCAACAGTCGTGATCTGGGGCGACAAATACAGACCTCGATTTATGCAGGCCCTTATCCATACAGTGTAAATGGCAAAGACCCCGTGTACCAATGGCGGTATCTGGGATGGAATCCTGTTCAGACGGGTGATTATTATAACCATCCTGCTCAGGTCGTTAGTTATCAGCAAGGGCAGAATACCTTATATGTCAAGACAATTCCGCTGATCTGGCCCCTATTTAATGAACCTGCCGATTGTACATTCGAGCACTGGATTGAACTGAAGGACAATACAATTCATGTACGCTGCAAGATTGTTGTTAATCGGGCCGACACGACTCAGTATGAATCCCGGACCCAGGAGGTTCCGTGTGTATACCTGAATGGCCCTTACTATCGGATGATTACCTATACGGGCCTTAAACCGTTTACCAATGACGCTGTCTCGGAATATACAAATCAGGAGGTGACGAACCGATATGGTAGTGAAAACTGGATTGCCCTGTTGAATGCGGAAGGCCGGGGGTTGGTCTCTATAAGCCGAATGAAGTACGATTTGGGTCGGCTGGTTTTGGGGTTAGCCGAGTGGGGGGGAGTTTGATGAACCTGCGGGTTATATAACCAGCCAGCCTCATTTATTAATTGATCATAACGGACAGTATGAGTTTGAATACACATTAATCGTTGGTTCATTGCCTGAGATCCGGCAATTTGCCTATGCTCAGCCCCGCCCTCCCACGGGGCCTACCTATAAATTTGTCAATGATCGACAGGGGTGGTATTTCCATCACACGCGCGACAAGGGCTGGCCGATTCAGAATGAGTTGAATGTGCTGTGGATGCGGGATGATTCAACCATAAGAACGTTTCGGGTGATGAGCCCAATGTCATTCTGGTATGCAGCCAATGTGCCTAAAATTTATATAGATGCTGCTTTTCGTACAAAAGGAACGATGGCCCGTTTTGCCTGGCGGAAATCCGATGAGGTTGATTTTATGGAGATGCCAGGTCGATATGTCGATTTTCCAATTGTCGGCGATGGGCAGTTTCGCACCTATGAAATTAACACCAGCCAGTTGCCCGGATGGGATGGTGTTATTACCCAAATTTCGCTAACCAACATCGAAAGCCAGAATTCTTTCGAGAAAGGATCGATTTTACGGTTACGCAGTGTCACCTCGACCAAGTAAGCTACTAGTGCTCTTCCAAAATAGATTCTATCGATTCTACCGGGTCGCCGGAGCGATAGATCCTTTTGATACTAGATACCTGATTATCAGAATCGATAGAATCCCAAGCAACTATAGAATCTAAATTCGAAAAGTACTAGTAATTTAGGAAAAAAGAGGGGCTCACTGACTGGATAATCTACGTCAATGAGCCTCTCTTTTTTGGGTTATATGTGAACAATCAGGCGCACACTTGGTTGTAATTTCAGTTAATAACTCATAGAAAGCAACTGTTATGATCACGAATAAAGAAATTGTTGACGATCTCAACGAACTGGTTAAAATCAACAACGATCGCATTCAGGGCTATGAAAAAGCGATTGAAGACAACGAAGATGCCCAATTGGACGACCTATTCAGGCACTATGTAATCCAGAGCCAGAACTTCCGCAGCCAACTGGCTGATCATATTGTACGGATTGACGGCACAGGTGTTTCGGATGCTACCTCAACCGATGTGACCAGTAAGATTCACCGTGCCTGGATCGACATTAAATCAGCGTTGACAGGTAAAGATCGTGATGCGGTTCTGAGCTCGGTTGAGTTTGGCGAAAACGCTGCGATTGAAGCCTATCAGGACGCCATTGACAAGGATCATATTCCAGCGTATATCAAAGAAGATCTGGTAAAACAACTCAGTGAGCTCCAGGTCGCTCACGACAAAATCACCTCGCTGGAAAAGGCTTCCTAGGGCCTGATCTCCAACAAAAAGGGATGACCTCAGGTCATCCCTTTTTTGTTGCTTGTTACTCTATTTAGCTGTTCTACATAACCAGTGGGTTACTGATTTGCGGTAGGCCTCATTTGGGCAGGGGCATATCCTTCAAATCTTCGTCGGTAAGTTTTATGGCTGCGGCCTGTACATTCTCGTCCAAATGGTTGACAGACGAGGTTCCGGCAATGGGTAACATGGCAGGCGAAGCTGCTAGTAACCAGGCCAGGGCAATCTGATAGTCGGTGGCGCCGTGCCGGGCAGCTACTTTCTTAATCGCATTGTTAGCGGCTACATTTCCGGCATTGAGTGGAAACCAGGGAATAAAGGCAATGTTATTCTGCTCGCTATATTTCAGGACGTCATTCCATCGTTGCTCACCGAAGTTGTACATATTCTGCACGGACACGACTTCAAAGTATTTTTTTGCCTCCTCAATCTGCTCAATACTTACTTCCGACAAACCAATATGCTTAATTTTCCCCTGCTGCTGAGCTTCCTGTAAAAAGCCCAGAAATTCGTCAGATGGTACTTTGGGATCGAAACGGTGTAGTTGATACAGGTCGATTTGCTCGACTTTCAGCCGTTTCAGGCTACCATTCAGGGCTTCCTGAAGGTGTTTCCGGCTCCCATCTACTGGCCATTGATTCGGGCCTGTACGTAATAGCCCGCCTTTGGTGGCAATGACTAAACCATCGGGGTAGGGGTGAAGCGCTTCGGCAATGAGTTCTTCTGAAACGTAAGGGCCGTAGCTATCAGCCGTATCGATAAAATTAATGCCCAGATCGAGGCAACGTTTGAGTACGCGAATGGCTTCGTCATGATCGCTGGGCGGCCCCCAAATGCCGTTGCCCGTGATACGCATGGCTCCATAAGCCATACGGTTGACGGTTAGATCTCCGCCGATGGTAATGGTACCAGCCTGAGCGGCCACTTGAGACCGGCTGATTGTTCACTTGCTTGCATAGGTATTCAATTGATTCAGGTTCCAGGACATACCCATTAGCGGTGCCCTGAGATATAAACCAATTGAACTACGTTTTGTGTCATCAATCAGAAAAAGTTTTACTTTTTCACCGTTTCTCGATTCCGTTCAACACCCGCCGAATGACGTTGGCCCGTTGCATGAACGAAATGTGCGGAGTGAGACTATGGAAAACTATGGGTAGTTCTGCGGAAAGAGAGATAGTTCGTCATTTAGTGTAAAATCTGTCTTACAAACTCACACCTATCGCTGGAAATGATACGTTGATTTGTGAGATTGTAAGTTGAGATTGAGTAGTGGTAAGATTGGGTCAGTTGGCTTAAAATGGTCAACAGTCACTTAAAATGGGCGGTTTTTGAGATAGTACTCTCGCTGACCCGTCCTGAAAAGCATTGACCGTTTTGTTGTTAATCCCCTTTTATATTGACCAGTCTAAGTTAGTCCGGTTTTTCATTGACCACAAGGTTTTCTAGCTCTCTCTTGTAAAAGTAGTTCTTCCATCGTCGCTTCAGTTTCCCCTCCCTCGGTGGGCTTGCTCAGGCACTAACATGTCACAACTTAAGTGGGGCCGTTTATAATTATATAAAAAGACGGCTTGCTCAAGTACCGATCGGGCTTGGGCCAACGAGTAAACCGATTTGTGTCCTAAATACTCGTTCTTGATGATGCCATTGACCCGTTCAGCAATCGCATTCTCCAAGGGATCACCAGTCTCGGTCATACTGATCTGAACCTCAAACGAGTCTAATAAGGCAATATAGTCGGCACAGCAATATTGTAGCCCTCGGTCGGAATGATGAATCAACGTTTTGCCAATCTGGGGGTTGATATGCTCTAGGGCCATCTGTAGAGCTGCTACTGAATGCACCGCATGTAAAT
Organism: Spirosoma telluris; assembly: GCA_003259005.1. GTDB lineage: Bacteria > Bacteroidota > Bacteroidia > Cytophagales > Spirosomataceae > Spirosoma > Spirosoma telluris. Next base: position 4,532,848 of record QLII01000001.1, on the reverse strand, counting down.
CATGATCCGTTTCGAATAAGCGTCGGTCACAAAGGAAATATAGAGGCACCCGCAGTTTGTGAACCAATACGTTATATCCGCGACCCATAACTGATTGGGTCTTTCAACGACCATTTTTTTGATCAAATTGGGATACTTTCTGAACCGATGTCTAGAGAAAGTAGTGTTAACCCGCCGTCGCCTTCTCCTGATTAATAGGCCGTTAGCTGCCAATAACTCAAAAAGCGCATCACGTCCCATCTTGATGCCTTTTTTAGCCATCTCCGCTTTGAGCAGATCATGTACCTTTCGTCCACCCATTTTTGGGTGATCATCACGCAGTTTTTTGACCAACTTAATTACGTCGGACTCGCTATTGTTCTGGCCAGCTTGCCGCTGCCAATATTGATAGTAGGCTTGTCGGCTAAACCCAAGCCATCCTTCTAACTGCCGAATGTGCAGATTAGGGTAATTCATGAGCATGAATCGGATGGCTTGGTAGCGGACTTTTTTTCGATATCAACGCCTAGCTCCTGTTCGGCAACTTTAACGATGGTCGAATAATACAAGGCTTTGAATTTAGCCACTTCCAGTTCTTGTTCGAGTGCATGCACCTTGGCTCGCAATTCATGTTGATCCTCACTCTGTAATGGGGAACGAGGGGTTACCGCTTTCTTTTGAAGGGGAGGTAGGTTGGGTAGCTCAGAGACTATTTCTTGGTTTGTTTGAGCCTCTTTCTCTACCTTATCCACCCAATGCCGTACCGTCTTTCGGTTGACGTTGAACTGGACAGCGGCTTGGTCCATGTTGAGTTTGCCCAAGTGAATTTGTTCCACCATTTGGCGCATGGTGAGTTCATGCTGTTGCATGGGTGATAGATTGAGTTGATCCATAAGTTAACCAGTTTGTGGTCAACTTTTTTCAGGACAAGTCACACAGTAGGCCAAGATTCATAAAATCACCACCCACACGTTGCAACATTTCTCGTCAAGTTCGGTCTAATCCAGGTAGTGGAGAGCCTACCGAATCAACTATCCAATGACCGAATTTTGGTCCGTAAAGTCTTAACTGGTGATCAGCGGGCTTTTAGCCAGATCATCAAAGAGACCGAGGGCTTAGTGGCTCAAATCATCTTCAAAATGATTGCCAATTCCGATGACCGCAAAGACCTCGCTCAGGATGTTTATCTGAAGGTTTATCAGCAGTTAGATCGGTTTCGATTCCAGGCAAAGCTCTCCACCTGGATTGGACAAATTGCTTACCATACGTGTCTGCACCACCTGGAACGAAAAAAAATAGCACTAGTACCGATTGGGGACTCTGACAGAGAACCCTCCCCAGGATTTTCCACACCTTTTGAGAATGAAATTGAAGGCCAGCTGATGCGGGAAGAACTTTCTCAACTGGTGGCTAGTGCCATGGACCAACTAAATCCCATCTATAGGACCTTGATTACTCTCTATCACCAGGAAGAATTAAGCTATTCGGAAATTGGACAGATCGTCCAACTACCCGAGGGGACGGTTAAAAGCTATTTATTCCGAGCCCGGAAAGCCCTGAAAGCACATGTTTTACGGATTTATAACACCAATATCGGATGAATACCTCCCATCTCACGGATCAGCAAATACAACTGTTTGTCTTCCAGCAGGGTAATGAATTTGAGCCGTGGGCTACGCACATGGCTACCTGTAAAGAGTGTCAGCTAAAGGCTACTCTTTACCGATCAGTACTGGAAGAGGTGGCTAACCTGGAAAAACCAGTTTTCAACATTGATCTAGCGAGTCAGGTGATTTCTCAGCTAGAGCCAATTAAGCCAAGCATTGATTTTAGTCGTACCCTTGTAGGATTTATCGTGTTGGTCTTGGTGAGCTGGCTAGGAAGCATTGTTTACTGGACTAGCCACGAATTGGCCAGTCTATTTACGCGGCTTTCGTCAATGGCCACTTACCTGATCCTGTTAACCAGTAGCAGCTTACTGATTTTCCTGGTTATAAGCCTGTATCAGGAATTTCTGGACAAAATGAAGCGGCTTACTCTTAGCTGAATTGCAACAAATGAGTGGAGGTTCGGTCTAATCCAGTAGAACTACAAATCGAAAAATGAGTATCCTAAAAAAGATTCCAGCACTGATAGCGGTGATGGCCCCTGGCATGGTTCAGGCACAAACCGCTACGCCCTATATTGATCGGGATTTGGTAGCACTTGGGGTGGCCATTCTAGCGGGGGAGTTGGTTTGTTGGTCCTGCTCGAAGTGATTAAACGCCTGTTTGACTATCAACTAAAACGAAGAGCTTTGGAATTGGGCGTGTCCGAAATACCTGCCAGAGAAACAGACGAAGCCCTTACCAGCATCAAGTGGTTTTCTATCTGGTTGGGGCTCGGTCTAGGCTTTACCCTGATTCATTTTACTCTGCCCCTGGGTATCCATTCCCTGGCAATCCTGGCTTTCTGCCTGGCGGCCAGCTTCCTTGGCTATTTTTTTTTCCTGAAACAGTCTTCTTCTAAAAAATAAACGCGTCGAATCATGAAATTACGAATTGATCACCCCTTTTGGGTAAGGGTATCTATTGCCCTACTTTTGCCGGTTATGCTACCGATTGCTCCCTTACTGGCTCAACCCGCCTTACCGTTAATCAAGGCGAACTCCACTCAGGTACGGATCAAAGATGGGTATGTTGTTCGAGAGGGTATATGGACAGTGTCGCCCCAACTAAAGCCTGATACGTACACGGCCTTAGAGCCCTTTACCAATAAAACGATTACTTTTTACACCGATGTTGACTCGATTGCTTTCTCGGTCAAACCGGGTCATCGGTATGCATTTAACATTTTACTCCAGGGAAAAGATACGTGCCTTACTCAAATCGTCGTTGGGAATGTCCCTAACGGCTTGGCTACGAGTGGCCAATCCGAGTTGCCCTTGAACACGGAACAACTAGCTATGGATTTTGTGGTTTTTCGGGACTACCTGAAACACGAACATCCTGGTTTGTACCGCTACCGGGCAAAAGAAAAAATAGATAAGCTACTGGACAGCTGCCTGCTTTCCATTGATCGTCCCCTGGCAAGCAGTGAGTTTGCTAAAAAAATCCTGTTCAGCATTAGTCATATTCAAGATGCACATACTGGGACTACCTTTACGGGGGCTTTAGTGAGACGGTATCAGGATTCAACCAAACTCTTTCCTATCGATCTTTACTTTGCTGGCGATAAAGCGTTTATCGTCTGTAGTAACTCCGGTCAAATTGAGGTAGGTAGTGAACTGCTCTCGATTAATAACCGATCAATTACTGCGATCAGACAAGACTTGTTTTCGTATTTGCCTTCGGATGGCAGCATTCAGACCAAGAAAATCCACACGGTAAACAACGGCGCTTTCCCTTTTCTGTATAAATGGATTATTGGCCACGGTGATTCACTGACGATCGACTATAAACCAAGGGATAAGCACGTAAGATCAGCAACGATTGGAGCTGAGTTGGTTAAAAATTTTACCTGTACGTTCGATAGACGGGCATCGACGGGTAAACTGGTGGACTTAAGCTTCCCACAACCGAATGTGGCCCTGATGACGATAACCACTTTTGATGAAAGTAGACTCAGCAATGCAAAGCTTGATTTTAGGGCGTTTCTACAAGGCTCTTTTGCTGAAATTAACAGAACAAAACCAGCTACTTTAATCCTGGATCTACGCAACAATGCGGGTGGATTAGATGAATATGGCGCTTTACTTTTTTCGTATTTAGCCAAAGGCCCATTCAACTACTTTACCACTGTTGAATCCACCCATAAAAAATCGACGGTGGCAGAAAATCACTTGTTGAACCGTCAGTTAGCCCAGGAGCTATCCTTCAAAGGAAAAGTTTACATCCTGATTAATGGGTTGTCGTTTTCAACGACGGCGGATTTCTGTGCGATTACTAAAAGTAACGGAAGAGCCCAGTTTGTTGGCGAAGAAACCGGGGGAGGCTACTACGGAAATTCGTCGGGCCAACTGCTAAAAATAGAATTGCCCCATAGTAAGCTAAATGTGCTGATTCCCCGCTTCAACTATGTGAATGCCGTCAAACCGGCTATCTATCCAGATCGTGGTACAATACCTGATTATGAGATTATTCCAACAGTCGATGACTTGCTTAGGAAGCGGGATGTTCAATTACAATACTGCCTGGATTTAATCCAAAAGAAGTAGCTATTCATAGCTGATTTTGCGGTGATGTACTTTGCGAGCTATTGCTTGGCGTTGTACTGTAATTTTGTAACTCCCTTTTTACATTCTCAGTAAATGCTCGTTCTTTAGTACAGTCTACTTTACGCTACTTTACGTTTATGATTTAGTTGGTGAAAGTAAAACAGCAAAATTAGTACCCCAATAGCTGAAGAAATCACCCAGAACCAAGTACCTGTATCTACTTTTACTTCAAGTTGTAAATAGGCAGGTTGTCGCTGAATATAGGTGGTGATGACAATCAGACTATTATTAATAAAATGAGCCAGAATAGCTACCCATATATTCCCTGACCAGACGTATAAATAGCCAAATAATACCCCTAAGACAACCCTAGGGAAAAAGCCATAAAACTGAAAGTGGAATGCACTAAATAGCAGGGCAGCTACCCAAATGCCAGCATGGACATTGGCCGTCCATTCGATTAGTTTCCGTTGAATGATAGCCCGAAAGAATACCTCTTCACCAATCGAAGCAATAAAGCCAATGACCAGTATGGCAATCAAAAACTGATTTACCGAGTTAAAAGCCACTAACTGATTTGTAAGTGAGGTACTTTCCTGCTGTTTACGATGCATCCAACCCCCAAGGTTTCCTAGTAGTCTTGGTAGTTCTAAGTGCTGATTCCAGTTAATGATTAGCTCATTGAACGGTAGAATAACAATCACGCTTAGAAGGCCAACCCATAGCCCCGCCACTGCCTTTAAAGGTTTGGTTTGGAAATCAGTCCATCGATTGTGTTCAAACCTATACCAGTAGAATAAAGCCGGGATTAAGTAAGTGAACAAATGACTAATAGCCTGACCAGCGATGAAGATATACCAGCCATTAGGCAGTTGAGCGACTTGTTGGATAAACGTAGGTAAGGAACTGATGGGCTTAATGTCGCCAGCTAAAAAGGCGATTAGCTGAGCCAATGCCGCTCCCAGTGACATACCTAGCAGTAAGCAGCCAAAAAAAAGTAAAGCCGCTCTCAAGTTGAGCATACGTGCTTTTGACGTTTTTATTACGCGGTTAAATGCTATCCAAAGTATGAACCAACAGGCTAACTACTTATGAAAGGCGCATCTCAAATAACGCTCCTGCTTGAGACGGCAACTATTATCATGTCCGTAAATAGGGCGTATTTTTGAACTGCCTGCTTTAATAACTGTCAACTACGATCTGTTGCATACGAGAGTAGTTAGCGTGAATCGAGTTGATAGCGATAGTGTACTTTTGACCACTCGATACTATATAGACCTTACCCACTAGTAGCTTGTTTTTATATGCCACCTTTTTGACCGACTCAGAAGCCTGTATGTGAAATTAAACGAGCATTAAGGCAAAGAATGGGTGAGTTGCCAATATGTTGAAACAGCTAGTCTATAGTGGGCTTTCGCTTCGACAAGTTTATCCTCTGTCTCGCCGAGCAGGGCCTGGGCTTCCAGCAGATCGGCGACGGTAACCAGGCCACTGCGGTAACTGCTCTGTGTCACGTTTACATTTTCCCTTGCTTGCATCTGGGTTTGTTCCAAAAGGCCAATCTGCCGGTAGGATTCCATGACATCAACCCAGGCTTTATCCATTTGCAGTTTTAATAAGGCCTTCGTATCAGTCAGCGTATTGCCAGCCATTTGCTCGCGTATTCTTTGTTCCTGGACCATATATTTTCCTGACCACCAGTCAGATACAGGAACGGAGACGGTGCCGTAGACGAGTCCATTGCTCAGGCTATTTCCACCCTTTATAAGACCATTGGCATAATAACCAACCAGCCCGACAGCCACCTGGGGTAAATACTCGCCCTCCTTTAACTTGGTTTGTAGTTTACTGGCTTTCACCGATTGCTCCAGCAGCTGATACGCTATTCGATGGAGAAGAGCGGCATCATGATCAGTATAAACACTCTGGGGCAATGGAAGGTCGCCCAGCGTTTCGTTTACCACCAGCGTCGAATCATACGCAATTCCCAGTGTCTGACAGAACTGACGTAAGGCCAGTTGATGACCACTCATCAGCTTACTTTTGTTGGCCTGCAATTCGCTTTTCTTAAGCTGTACCTTTAAGATATCGTTTTTTATGATCAGACCGGATTTATAGGCGTCATTAACTTGCTTCTCCACAGTGGTTAACAGGTCTTCATAGTGAATAATTGTCTTTCGTTTTTCCTGAATGGAAACCAGCTGCCAGTATTGTTGCTCAGTTTTTAACAAGATGTCATCGTGGGTGAGTCGCTCCTGGTTTTCTTTAATGTCTACGCCCAACTGGGCCAACTGATTGCCAATGTGAATCCGGCCTCCGGCATAAACAGGTTGTGTGACCGATAAAACCCCTATTCCTGTCCGTTGGAGAGCCTGAATGCTGGCTCCCGGAAAATAAGCGAACTGAGTTGGGGTGAGCAAATTAGCCGGATCGCCATCGTAGACAGGCAGATTTCCGCCCGGCATCTGGTAATTAACCATCGGATCGATAGCCTGAATGCCCAAAACCTGAGCATTTATCTTCGGGAAATAGCTGGTGTAGGCATTCTTTTTGATCTGCCTTGCCGCTTCGGTTTCCAGTGCACTGTTTTTAAGGGTAACATTGTTTTTTAACGCCAGTTCTTTACTCGCCTGTAAGCTGAGCGGATGCTGACTATAGGCCAGGTGGATACTTAATACCACCATGACCAAACTATAAATCGGTTTCATTGCGTAAAAGGGATTGTTTCCTGAACGATTGTTGGTAGAGGACGGGTAAGACAAACAAGGTCAGCACCATTGAAACCAGTAGCCCGAAACAGACAACGGCTCCCAATGGGCCCCAGAGCGTTGAGCCACTACTAATCATCGGTACCACCCCGATGGCCGCAGCAAAGGAAGTCAGGAAGATTGGCCGCATCCGGCGTTGGGCGGCTGCCATGGCGGCTTCCGATAGCCCCATACCGTGTTTGGTTTGCAGCTCCCGGGCATAGTCAATCAGGATGATCCCATTGCGAACCACAATCCCCATCAGGCTCATGATTCCCAGAAAAGATGTAAGCCCAAACGGATAGCCAGTCAGCATCAGTCCGATACCGGCGCCCAGAAAACTCAGGGGCATGGTCGTCATGACCAGAAGGGCCAGCTTTGGGCTATTGAACTGAAATAAAAGGATCATGAAAATCAGCAGAACACCCGTCAGTAAGGCTTTTGTAAGTGGGATGTAGTTTTCGACTTCGCTTTCTTCTTCCCCTCCATACTGAAGCTGAATGCCTGAACCGGCATCAATGGTATTGATCCGGGGCTTGAGCTGGCTCAGTACTTTGTAAGGCAGGATGCCGCGTTGAACATCGGCTCGTACGGTAATCGTTTTTACCCCATTCCGGCGGATGATCTGGCCTTCGCTCCAGTCCGTAGTCAGGGTAGCCAGCTGGCGAATGGGGACCGTGACGCCAACAAACGGAGAAGTAACGTGCTGATTCAGAACATCGTCAAATCCATTTCGCTCCGCGGGCGGATTGATCATCTTAACCGTAACCGGATAATCCTCTTCCCAAATGGTGCCAATGGGAAATCCCGATAGACCCGAAGAAAGTGAAGTGGCAATAATACCCCGGGTCAATCCCAGCCGGTTGGCCAATTCATCATTTACGCCCACACGAATACCCTGACGCGGATTGAGATAATCGGTTCGGACCCAGATCACGGCACTATTCTGCTTCATGACCGTTTCTATCTGCCCGGCCACCGCCTTCAGACTGTCCAGATTCGTTCCTGAGATCCGCACTTCAATGGGAGCCGCCGTGCTGAGCAAATCCAGTTGCTTCATGCGGACGTATGCATTGGGGAACGCATTGCGCTGGGTTCGTTCGTAGTCGTTCAGTAAGGCGAGCGCATCGTCTGCGGTCTGGGTGTTGACAATCAGCTGGGCATAATTTTTAGCCGGGAAATTAGGGGCATAGGTCGTATGAAATCGGGGTGAACTGGTACCGATAAAGGCGGCTACGTTCACGACACGCTTATCGGCCATGAGCCGCTTTTCCAGGCTGTCAGAAACGGCCGAGGTCTGGGGCAGGGTGGCTCCTTCGGGCAGGTAAATTTCAACGGCAAACTGGTTGCGTTCTACTTTTGGGAATAATTGACGGGGCACCAGCGCCAGTAGGAATCCGCCCAGTACCACCGATAGGACACCCAGCGTAATCGTCAGGCGGGGCAGTCGGAAGGCCCGATCCAGCGCCCGGTCATAAGCCGCTTGCAAATACTCCAGTAAGCTTTTCCGTTGGTCAGTCTTTTCGGCTTTTATTACGCCCTTTCGGATAAATATATAACACAAGTAGGGAACCAGTAAACAGGCAATCAGCAGCGAGGTCAGCAGCGCTACCCCGATCGTAATCGGAAGGGAGCTAACGAAATCGCCGACCATACCGGACAGAAAAAAGCTCATCGGAATGTAGGTAGCAATGATGGCCAACGTCGCCGAGAAGACCGGCACAACCAAATCGGTCGCACTTCGCCGGGCGGCTTCATAGGGGGTTAACCCATGATCGAGGAGTTCGACATGATTATCAATCACGACAATCGCGTTATCGACCACCATACCCAGCACCACAATCAATCCTGCCAGCGAAACCGTTTGCAGTTCGACGCCAACCAGGTAGAGGATACCGATGGTCATCAGGATGGAGATAGGAATCGTCACGCCGGCTACGGTTGCTACGCGTAAGGGTAAGAAGAGCATGGTAGCAACCACAACCGCGACGATGGCAATCAAAAACTCCAGCAGAAAATGATCGACCGAATGCCCCACGGCTCCCGGCATATCCGCAATGGTACCAATCGTTACATCGCCGGGCAGTTTGGTCCGAATCGTTGTCATGGACTCGCTGACCGCTTTGCCAAAATCAACAATGTTATTGCCCGACTGCATTTCCAGCGAAATCAGAACGCTTTTCTCGCCATTGTTTTTCAGGTAAGAATCCGGTTCGGCGTATTCCCGAACGACACGGGCAATATCCCTGACCCGAACTATGTTTCCGGTCGGATCGGTATAAATAATCTGGTTTTTAACGGCTTCTTCGGACTGGAAATGGGTGGGAATGTGGATGGGGGTAATGAGTTGGGTATTGTCTACTTCGCCCGCATAATATACGGACCCCTCCAGTTGCATGGCGGCCAGCACCGATAATGGGCGTACTCCATAATGAGCCAGTTTATTGTTATCCAGATAGATCGTAATCTGCTCCGGTTGAAGTCCGTAGTGCTTTACCTTCGAGACGGTTTTGATTTTACGCAGTTCCGTTTCGATTAGCTTCACATCACGTTCCAGTTCCTTGTAGGTTCTTTCTGTTGACTGGACCGTCAGCAGGACGGCGGATGTATCCCCAAAATCATCGTTAGCGATCAACGCAATGACCTGGGGGGAAGCTGCATCTTGAGCTGATTAAGCCCAAACTTGATTTTATCCCAAAAGGCATCCGGGTCTTTGACATCGTTATTAACGTCGACAAACACGATCAGCATGCCTTCTTTGGAAATGGAATAGGTTTTCTCGCGGTTCACTTCCTTGAATCCGTACAGAAAACTTTCCACTTTCGTCGCCAGTTGTTCTTCGACCTGCCGGGAGGTCGCTCCGGGATAAACGCCCACGATCACCCCTTGTCGAATCGTAAATTCGGGAAATTCATTCCGGGGCATTTTCCAGAGGGCAAAGCTACCAAACAGCACCAGCAGGCAGGTCAGGAGTATAGGAATTTGCCGATACGTCATGGCCCAGTCAATCAGATTCATCCGTCTGTTTTCCATACCCGTTAGTGAATGATTTGAACCTGGGTACCGGGGCTCAGTTTGCTCTGACCAGCCACCACAACGTCTTCGTTGCGCTGAAGTTCCCCCGTTACTAATACCTGCTGATCAACCAAGGCCAGCGTTTTTACCGCCCGTTTCTGAGCAACCCGATTAACGATAACGTATACGAACTCCTGACCGGATGCTTCCTGTTGTAGGGCTTTATTGGAAATCAGTAAGCCCGCTGTATGCACCGACAGATTGAGCCGAACGTCGCTAAGCATACCCGGTTTGATGGCTCTTCTGCTATTGCTCAGCTGAATTTTGACCGGATACGTATGGGAAAGTGGATCGGCCGAAACGCCTACGTCTTGCACTGTCCCCGAAACACTTTTTCCGATGGCCTGGATGGTAGCCTGAGCCGAAGCGCCTTTATTAATGGCACTGATTTCATTCTCGGGAACCGCAATCCGGGCGTATACCGTGTTGACATCCAGCAGTTCCAGCACCGGTGTACCCGGTAGCACATTCATGCCAGGCAGAACCAGTTTTCGGCCTATGATCCCCGGTTCGGGCGCGTACAGATGACAATCCGTGATTCCTTTTTGAGCAATCGCGACGGCCGTTTTAGCCTGAGCCAGCCCGGTCTGGGCTTCTACCCATTTAATCTCCGGTAGGGTTCCATTTTCGTTCATGGGCTTCAGCCGGTTATACGCATCCTGCGCCTGCTGCTGTTTTTGCAACGCCAGTTGATAGGTGTTCTTCGCTGTAGCGGCATCCACTTGTCCTACCAGCTGTCCTTTGCGAATGGCCTGGCCCTCCTGCACGGCAATAGCGGTTACGGTTCCGGGGGAGGCAAAACTGAGGGGTATGACCTGTCTGGCTTCAATGATGCCACTATACCTGGCGGTATACTGATTCGTTCCTGTACTGGCCCGTTGTGTCTGCACCCGAACAGAAGCAGGCAGGCTTTCTGGTTGGGAGTGATGCTCTTGTGAACAGGCTGACAAGACGATGATCAGCCCAATTAATTCGTGTCTCATGCGGTTTAACGGTAAAATTAGTTGTTAGTCAAGCAGACTAAATTCGTATTTTGGTCTGCCTTTGTAGCAAAAAAAACTACACGCCAGTCGGTGTAGTAGGGCAATTGGACTTACTCGCCTAATCCCTTGATCAGGATCCCGACCAGTAAGTCAGCTTGGTCAGGTAACGAACTGAATTTGTTGAACGTAATCACGTCTAGTTCTACCCCCGTACCCAGGTAACCAGTAACTCGGCGAGCATTGCTAATTCGGCTTCCTTTAGCTGACGGATGACCCCCTGAGTCATGCCTAGCTCAAGAATGGACAGAATCAAGGCCACTTCCTGGTGGTCGTATCGTTCCCGTAGCCGTCTGAACTGCGTATTGATCTGTAAGGTCAACGCATCCGTCTCGATGGCAAAACGGTATAGATTTACTTTCTGCTGTAAGCTTTGAATTTTACGAACCACATACGTTTTCAGTTTGGTATGGAGTGTCGTTTCCTGATCGACAGCCAGTTTGACCTCCTTAAAAAAGCTGTCCATTTCCTGGCCGATGACTTCATCGAAAATCTCCTCTTTACTTTTAAAATGATAATAGAGTGTACTTTTGCCTTTGCCGGCGGCTTTCGCAATATCCTCCATAGTGGTCTTACTTAAGCCATATTGCTGCATCAGCTTTTTGGCGGCTTCAATGATAGACTGCGAGATCACATTATCCTTATCCATGATTGGAACGACTAGATCGAAATCGTATTTTGGTCTACAAATGTAATCATGCTTTTAGTCTTTCCAATAATTGAATAAAAATTTTATCCATTTTTAATGATACATCACCTGCACTCAAGTGTTGGGTAGTTTAAATCCCGATCCGCCGTTTCGGTCACGGGTTAGCTGTTGCATGTTAGAGTCAAGCTTCAACCGTAGAATCAAATAAATACGCCAGGGATTGGTTGGGCAAATATTACTAAATTACTGTCTTATAAAAACGCTCCCACTTGAGACGAAGGAGCATTCATCTTAACTTACCGCCTGTAAACTTAACCATCCGAAAATGCACCTGGATATACTTGAATTAAAGGAGTTGCTGTTAGTAACGCAAGCGCATTTACGGGTGCTTGAACAGCTTGAAGCCGAGCGGATCGCTAAAGAAACAGGACAGCCTTTGCAAGTTATTGAGCAGCGGATTCAAAGGCTAGCGGAGGAAATACTTGATATTGTTCGAGAGGAAAATTCCTAAGGTCAAAGGAAATGAAGGTGTGCCGCACGTAACCTGGCCTGGAGTGTCGTCATTTCCATGTCTGAAAAAACGCTCCCCAGTGAGACCATAATACGTTCGTGTATCTGCTTCTTGATTGGGAATTTTAACGAAAGAGTAATTTAAGGGTGGACTATTCAATAAGATAATTTACCGTTTACACATATGTAAGGGGTTAATATCAGGAATTTAGTAGTATTAGGGAGTGCCACAAGCTTCATAAACTTAAACACTCCTGATATGTCTACCTTTACTTCTACTCGGACGCTCGGTTGGTTAATTGGATTGTTACTGCTTGGCTGCTGGAATTTGCAGGCGGAGGTTAAGGCTACTTTCATTAAGACCGATTCAATTCAGTCTACAAAGTCGTTTAGTGAACCAAATACGGCTATCGCCCCCATTCCCATCAGCCTGACAGCTACCGCTGGGGTACCATTTGAGTACCAGATACCAGCTCTATCGCCCCATACTAATGCGGTCTACTCATCACCGCAGCTCCCAGCCAATGGATTGAGTTTGTTGTATGACACCTATCCTCCGTCTATCTTCGGCACACCAGATGCTACGGGCGTCATGAATCTGACCATAAACGCGACTGCGAATGTGAATAATCAGATCGAGTCGGCCTGGGTAGCCATTACCATCACGGTCAACCCGCCCACACCCATCAGCCTGACAGCTACCGCTGGGGTGCCGTTTAACTACGAGATACCGGTCCTAATACACGAAAATAATGCGGGCTACTCCTCGCCAGAGCTACCTGGCAATGGATTGAGATTGTCGTATGACACCTATCCTCCCTCTATCGTCGGTGCGCCAAACGCAACGGGTGTTATAAACCTGACCGTCAACACACACAATACGTCGAATGGTGTGTATAGATCGGCCTGGGTACCCATTATCATCACGGTCAATGCTCCTACACCCATTAGTCTGACGGCCACCGCTGGGGTACCCTTTAACTACGAGATACCAGTCCTACTGCACGACAACAGCACGGGCTATACCTCACCCCAGTTACCGACCAATGGGTTGAGTTTGTCGTATTCGACCTACCCTCCTTCTATCGTCGGCACGCCCACCGTCACAGGCGTCATGAACCTGACCGTCAACGCGCATAATACCGTGAATAGTCAGGATGAATCCGCCTGGGTACCGATCATCATTACGGTAAACCCATCAGCCACAAGCTTCGCCCTTACTGGTGTCAACCTGATTAGTTGTCAGACCATCTCGGATACCCAACGACAACTCACCTTCACCCCCCAATACGTGGGTACCACAGAACAGCCCATCTTTTTCACCGTCTATCAGCAGCTCCCCTTAACCACCCAACCAGGCCCCTATAGCCTCAATCTCGACACCAGCAATCCACTCATTACCCTGATTGCCCAGCAGGATGGGGTCCTAAGTAGCTATAACTATCAGTGGTTGGCTGGCTGTAACACGACTACGCCCAACCGCCCGCCTACCACCACCGGTATTCCTCCTCAGGCAACCCAGACAGGGCAAGCTTACCAACTCAGCCTGGCTAACTACTTTGCCGATCCGGATGGAAACCCCTTAACCTATATCGTATCCGGTCTTCCCTCGACCCTGAACCTAACGGGTGTCATTATTAGTGGTACGCCCGCCAGCACGGGTAGTTTTCCAATTAGTGTGACGGCGGTTGATCCAAGTGGCTTGTTTGTCTCCACTAGCTTCCAACTCACCGTGAACGGAGCCACTCAGCCCTTTACGTTGGCTAGCGTCTCCACGAATGGATGTCAGAATCTGGGAGGCAATCAGTGGCAGGTGACGTTTACTCCTCACTATACCGGGCTGACGGGTGAGCAAATCGTGCTGGCCATGACCAATGGAGTAATCACGACTCAGGCTGGCCCATATAGCCAGACCCTATCGACGGATCAGCCCCTGCTAACGCTGATTGCCCAGCAGGGCAACACGACCTCGGCCTATAACTACTTCTGGCTGGTCGCCTGTACTGGAAGTGCCCGTCAGGCAGCCCGTGAGGTCGGTAATGGCTTACAAGTTAATGTGTTTGGTAATCCGGTACAGAGCCAGCAGGTGGAACTAGAAATTAAGGGCGTTATGGGGAGTTGGGTAGAGGTGACGGTCATGGACATGCAGGGTCGATGCCATCACCAGCAGCGGTTGGATTGGCCCACTGATAGTGGGCGAGTCAACTTGCCATTAGCCCCAGGAATCGGTACGCAGCTGGTCCAAGTACGCACAGAGGGGCAAGTTCGGACGGTGAAATTGCTCAAGAGTCGGTAAGATTTGATTCGAAGCGAACAGACCCGCCAGCTAACCACTTTTTTAATTGTCTAAATCGAGCTTTGGGTATAATAAATTCCTTAGCTTTTGCGCCATCGCTTAGAAATAGACAATACTTTCCCTGTTGCCAATAGGCATATTTTTGGATGCTTTTGCGGTGAAGGATCACCTGGCGATTCGCCCTGAAAAATTGGGTCGAATCGAGTTGGGCCGCTAATTCAGCCATAGTTAAGTCGATCTGAAAGATCCCCAGCGGATGGCACACGTAATAGGCGCTGGTGTGCACATAAAAGTAAAGACAATCGGCTACGCTTAGGATCATACTCCCGCCCTCTGCATGCCCCTGAATTGTCAGTAGACAACTGGGCGAGGGTTGAGGGGTGGGCTTGGGTTGATGCCGTTTGAGACGACTCTCGATTGCCCCCAGCAGATCTTTGGTGCTAAAGGGTTTGGTCAGGTAATCATCGGCCCCCAACTCCATCCCTTGCCGCAAATCCACCATGTCCGATTTGGCCGTTAAGAAAATAAAGGGAACACTCCTTAACGATTCTTGCGTTCGAATATGGGCTAATACCTGATACCCACTCAACTGGGGCATCATGATATCACAAAGGATTAAATCCGGCGGTTGTTGGTTGGCTAACTGGATACCCTCCAGACCGTCGGCTCCCGCCGTAACCTGATAGCCCTTCAGCTGTAGAATTTCCAGCAAGTTTTTTCGAATTTGCTCTTCATCTTCAATCAATAGGATGTGAGTCGGCATACGTAGACGCGCAAAAAGCACAGTTGATTCAAAAACTTATAGTCGACTACCAGTGGCTAAACGTCTTCCGGTACATGTGGTAACCAAATAGTAAAGGTGCTTCCTTTTTTGTTTTTACTCTGGACCGTAAGCCGCCCCTTATGTAGCTCCACATACTGGCGGGCAATGACCAGCCCTAACCCCGTCCCCGGTATGCCGATCGTGTTACTAGCCCGGAAAAAAGCCTGAAATAAGTTAGCCATATCCCCAGCCGGTATGCCAATACCCGAATCGGTCACCTCCAGCCGTAAGTCACTGATCCCAAAACGTATGATCAATCGGGGATTCTGGGTAGAAAATTTAAACGCATTGGACACTAAATTAATCAGCACATGACTCATCAGTTTCTCATCCAGATAAGCCCGGTAAGGTGCCCCCACCCGCTCAAGCTGCACCCGCCGGTGGTCACTGCGGGCACTAAAGTGGGTAGTTATTAACTGGGAACAGAACTCGATGGGGTCCAGCCAGCGGGGATGGAAGCTGACCCGACCCGCTTCAATTTTACTAATGGTCAACATATCCGAAAGTAGCTCACTCACGTGCTCGATCTCCTTGTAAATCACGCCGATATGCCCTCGGATCGAGGCCTGGCTGGTTGGTACATCCAGATACATCTCGATTAGTTCCGTACTGGTTTGAATGGTGGTCAGGGAGTACGGAACTCATGGGAGGCCGTGGAGACAAACTGGGATTTGAGCTGGTTGAGCTCCTGTTCCCGCAGGAGGGATTGGTGAAGGACCAGTTCTTTTTCTTTCTGGCTGGTGATGTCATTGACGATCCCAATATAGCGGACAGGATTGCCGGTCCCATTACGAATGATAAACGTGCGAACTGACAACCAGGCTATTGACTCATCGGGCCGCTGTAACCGGTACTCCAGTTGACCTTCCTGACCAGCTAGGTATGATTGAAAAAAATCAATCATGGCAGGCCGATCTTCTTCCAAAATTCCTTCCATAAAGGAAGTAGGATCGTCATAGATACTCTGACGAGTACGGTTCCAGATCCGTTCATAGGCTGGGTTGATATACAGTAAACGAAACGGGTTAGCCGAGTGTATCCAAAACACTTCATCGACATTATCGGCAATCTCCCGAAACCGCTGTTCGCTCTCCCGCAGGGCTTCTTCAGCCAGCTTCCGATCGGTTACATCCCAGGCCACCCCGATGGCTTGAACCGGTTGCCCTTGTGGGTTCTTTATCAGCAGACCATTGGTTTCAATATAGCGGATGGCCCCATCCGGACGTACAATCCGGGTCAGGTTCCAGATCTTATCCCCGATTGACTCAAGTGAGACTGCGCCAAAAAAGCGGCCAGATCATCGGGATAGATCAGGTTTAGATACGACTTAAAGCTCCAATCCGGTCGGCCAGGCTCCAGGCCATGCAAGGCCCACATCCGATCGTCCCAAATCAAGCTATCTGTTTCCAGATTACTTTCCCAGATGCCCTGGCCAGCGGCCTGGGTCGCCAACTGCAACCGCTGCGAGAGGCTCCTTAAGTCCTGTTCGGTCTGTTGGCGTTCGGTGATGTCATGAGCCGATCCGTACACCACCTCATCAATCGCAATAGCATTCCACTCAATGATTCGGTAGGTACCGTCCTTACAACGCATTCGATTGATCTGGTTGCGAACGGGTTGCTGGAGGATCGATTGCAGTCGATTCTGGTACACCCATTTTTGTTCGTCGGGATGAATCAAGTGTAAAAAAGGAATCGCCTTAAGCTCAGCAACCGAGTAGCCCAGGGTGGCTTGAAAGGCCTTGTTGACCGTCGAGATGACGCCCCCGCTGTCGGAAATGCAGTGCATGTCCAGGGCATTCTCAAAGAAGGTACTCAGTTCCCGGTCCTTCTGGAGAAGCCGGGCCTGGGCCGTCTTTAAGGCCGAGATATTGGAGGCAATTCCCAGGTAACCGATGGTGGTTCCCTGCTCATCCTGCAAAGCAATAGCGGCTAACAGTATGGGAACGGAAGCCCCCATTTTGGTGATAGCCCCCCTTCCAGGTAGCGATAGCTCTCCCCATTGAGGGTCTGCTGCAGGATAGTGGCTGGATTTCCAGTGGCTGGTCGGCTGGATTGAAAGGAAATGACCGGAAACGGACTGTCGTCAGTGCCCGGCTGCACCTGAACGAACTGCCCGAGTAGTTCTTGCGGGGAATAGCCCAGTAATTTTTCACAAGCCTGATTGGCCGTTTGGATGACCGCATCGATGCTGGTGGAGATAATGGCTTGCCCCCCGTGTTTGAGGATGGCATTTTGCAGCACCGTCAGATTATGAATCTGTTTGGAACGCGCCACAACTCGTTGCTCTAACTGAACATTTTTATGATCCAGCCGGGCCTGAGTTAGTTTGAGCTCCGTTATATCCGTGACCGTGACCAGCACCTGCTTGCCCACCCGGACTAAGGAAAAGCGCCCCCACATCGACATGCCCGCCAACTCAGCCTGTTGCTGGTAGTGTTGGGGTATCCCACGTTGAGCGACCTGCACCAGCCGTTCAAAAAGGCCGATTTGTAGGGTGCCGGGAAACAAGGTTTTAAGGGTTTGACCCACCATGTCCGTCAGGCGGTGCCCCATTAGGGCGGCATTAGCCGGATTGCTCACCACACAGACGAAATTAACGATTCGTTCCCCTTCTTTAAGGGGTTGGAAAAGGGCTAGTCCCACCGGTGTATGGGATAGAATGGCTTCCAGTACTTGAGGAGTGGCCTTCGGTGGCGGGGGAGGCTTGAGGGTGGGTTTAACCGGAACGAAAGGCTAGCAGTCAATTCCGTGCCCAGTTGCTGGATACGTTTCCGATGGCGGCTGGTAAAAAAATGGGCCTGCTCATGGGCTACTACCAGGGCACCCAGTAACTGCTCGTCCTTAAGCAGGGGCACCATCACAAAAGAACGATAGCCGTTTTCAAACAAACCCAGCAGGGACGCTATGCCCGGGGTGTGAGCCTCGAGTTGCTGACAATGAATCATGTGTTGCTCCCGGAGCATCTGGATGCCAGCCAGGGGAATAAGGATTGGCCGTTTATCCCCGACCTTTTGGTTTAGCGCCTGAAGCGTCTGCTCTCGTGGCTCATAGGCATAAATAATGACTTGCTGGTCGGGAAGGCGTTGGTATAGCGATTGAAGCAAGGAGGGGTTCCATAGATGGCGCTCATCCCCGGGAGCTGGGTACTCCTTGATTCTCCCAGAGAGTTGGCAGGCAGGGCCGGGTCAGGGGTAAAAACTCGACTAAATACCCCCGTTAATGGGTGTGACCGTTGCTTGTCCCGACGTGGTGGGTGTCGGCTGGTAGGTAAGACGACAAGGGCTACCCTTTTCCAACGACAGCCACAAGTCGTTCAGAGAAGAGCTGACCTGGGGAGACATCCAGTCAGACAGATAAACCCTTTGCTGTATGGGCCTATCAGCAAGTGACTCCCTGGGGTGTAACTGTAAGTCCACTAACTGGCCTTGTCCATTAAGCAGGGGGTAAAAAATAGCAGGGTACGTGGGCTGGGGGTAAGTTCAGCAAACCCCGTTATGGGGTAGGGTTGGATAGGCATTTCCATACACGTAAACCGGTGCTTAGTCGCTACTATTTAGCTTTTTGTAGTTGCTCGAAACCCAGCCCCTTACCCTTTCGAAGGATTTAGAGGGACTAGCTATTTTGTGGATGCCTGATCCAATTGGGCCAGAAAAACACATCGACTAGGGGGTACTAAGCCAGATAAAGCCAAGTTAACCCGATAGAATCAAATGTAAGTTGTTTTTTACTAAACTGGTTATTAATAGACTCCAATTAAACCAATCGTCTAAAATAGCTACCTGAGAGGGCCACCCGGCGCGATCTGATGCGTGAACGTACCAAAGCGGGCTTGGTCCCAGCACGTGCCAGGGGACGAATAGGCGGCCGACCGAAAGGACTTACTGCCGAGGCCCAAGTGAAAGCACGAGCCGTGAAGTCCATGCATACTTTTAAAACCCATACGATTTTAGAGATTGGTCAGTTGTTTCATCTCAGCCGAGCGACGGTTTACTGCTACGTAGCTTGACAAGAAACAAAATAATGGTTGCTTCGTAAATGGGCGTTTTAGAAGGCAAAACCCGTTGCAATGTCACAATAGGAGTCTTCAATATTGGCCCTATATTTAACCCATCCTATCTGATTTTCCGATAATGATCTTTCGCATTCTCTTCGTCATGCTGCTAGTCGCTGGAAACGTGGATGCGCAGCGACTAGATACACTAATTAAGGTGAGTCCTTACTCACTTCATGTCAAAATTCTAGAGGGTAAAGGAACTCCGATACTTTTCGAATCAGGAGGAGGACTAGATGCCTCGCAATGGGATTCCATTGCCACCGTCCTGCATTATCAGCTTCAAACCACCGTAATTACTTACGATCGGGCTGGTTTTGGTAAAAGCACTCTTGATACAACCAACTATTCAATATTGCAGGAAATCAAAAGTTTGGAGGCAGCTCTGACCGCTTTCGGCTATAAAAATGCCAATTTTCTTCTTGTTGGTCATTCACTTGGTGGGTTCTATAACCGGGTATTCGCAGCACGGCATTCCGGTCAAGTGAAAGGCATAGTTTTACTTGACCCGAGAATACCATCTTATGAAGATATGGCCTCTGCTAGAAAATACTTTCAGACTCTTGATCGCAAAGATTTTGAAGGTGGCTATATAAATTTATACCACCTGCTGGCCAACATGGAACAAACTAGCAACTACGTTAGGCAGTTGCCATTGCCGCCTGGTATCCCCATTCTGAATGTTATGGCAGAGACAGGTCCATTCCTAGAAGCAAAAGAAAATGAGCGGTTTCAAACCGCTCAGCGCAATCTTGTTCATGCCAATAAAAATCGAAAATTGGTTTTAGCCAAAGGAAGCTCACATAATATTCCTAATGACAAGCCTGGGTTAGTAATCAAACTGATTGGAAATTTCTACCGAGAATTAAAGCTGTGACCTACTTCGTATGTGGAATGGGTAGCAAATCAGCTTGTTCTTTAATAGCCAGGTTGAAAACGCTCTTAACAAGCGACGGAGGAGCGATTATGTAATTAATTCTTCGAGCAGACGTTTTGAGAACAATTTCCAGTAAAGAAGGAACCTATTTTCTTTTATCAACTGACTAGCCCCAGACGCTGAATCGTCATAAACCGGCTTGGAATCGCTTATCCACTCTTATTGATGAAAATCCCATTTTGGACAGGCATGGTTGCGCTCCTCATCGGCGCATGGATCACTTGGGGACCCTCTAATAGCACCTCACCAGACCCTGCAAGACCCAACGTACTGTTCATCTTGACCGACGACCAGGGCTGGGGTGACCTGAGCCTACATGGAAATCGATTTGTCGAAACACCGAATCTCGACCAGCTGGCCCGCAGCGGAGCTCGGTTCGAGCACTTCTTCGTCAGCCCGCTTTGCGCCCCCACCCGCGCCAGCCTGCTCACGGGCCGCTACCACCTCCGCACGGGTACGGTTTCGGTCTCCCAGGGTGGGAACGCATGCGTAGCACGGAACTCACTCTGGCCGAGGTGTTCCGCCAGAACGGATATGTCACCGGCTGTTTTGGCAAATGGCATAACGGAGAACATGCCCCCGAAGACCCCAATAGTCAGGGATTCGATGAGTTTCTGGGCTTTTGTGCGGGCCATTGGAATAATTACTTCGATACCGACTTGCAGCATAACGACCGGATGGTATCTACCAAAGGGTTCATCACCGACGTACTGACCGATGCCGCCCTGAACTTTATCAGTCAGCATAAAACCAAACCTTTTTTCTGTTATGTGCCCTTCAATGCCCCCCACAGCCCCCACCAGGTGGCGGACCGGTATTTTGATAAGTATAAAGCCAAAGGCCTCGACGATGAGCAAGCCAGTATCTACGGCATGGTTGAAAACGTCGATGATAACGTGGCGCGGCTGTTGACCAAACTGGACCAGTTGGGTTTGGCCCAAAACACGATTGTGGTGTTTGCAACCGATAACGGTCCTAACGGCCACCGCTTCAATGGGGAGATGAAAGGCATCAAAGGCTCAGTCGATGAAGGGGGCGTGCGCGTGCCGCTCTTCATGCGATGGCCGGGTAAGATACGTCCTGAAACCCGTATACGCCCCAATACGGCCCACATCGATCTATTACCGACGCTGGTCGGTTTGTGTGATTTGCGCTTTACACCCGCCAACCCCATTGATGGCCGCAGCCTGGCGCCCCTGTTGCGGGGCCAGACCGATACGCTGCCCGATCGCATGCTGTTCACCCACGTTGCCGGGATGAGCGCAGACGGCCTTCCAGCCGAGCCAGGGGCGGTTCGAACGGCTCAGTATCGGTTGGTTCAACAAAAGGGGCAAATCCATTTGTACGATATGCTTGATGATCCGTCGCAGACGACGGATCTAGCCGCCAGGCAGCCACAACATGTGCAAACCCTGCAAACTACCTACGAGCACTGGTTCAGAGACGTGTCCCAAACGATAAGTCTTTCCCGGCCGGTTCCAGTGGCGGATCGACGGGTGTTGTTGCAAGCCCCGGAAGCCCATTTTTCGGGTAAGGTACGCTACAAACAGGGCAACGGCTGGGCGAATGACTGGCTCATAAACTGGCAGTCACCCGCCGATTCAATTTGGTGGGATGTGACCGTAGATAGACCGGGTGTATATCAATTGAGTCTTCAATACACCGCTCCGACTGCCGCTGTTGGAACACTGCTGACCATTACAGCCACCAATAAGACTCTTCAACAAACGATACGAGCCAGTTTCGACCCGCCCCTGACGCCCAGCCCGGACCGGATTCCTCGTAAAGAAGTTTATGAAAAGCCCTGGGCGTGGCTGGCGTTGGGCAAACTTAAGTTGCCTGCTGGTCATCACCGGATTTTGCTGCAGGCAAGATCAGTCCCCAACGGGCAGGTGGCAGAAGTAAAAGCGCTCTTGCTTACCGCTTTAGAGTAATCGGCTACCCAACCAAAATCGCTCGTTTTTTGTCGAAACATTCCAATGTTTAATTGAACCGCCTGTTTGCTAACTTATAACGGATTCCTCATGACAAAGGCGTCTAGGGTGAACACGTCTGACAGCGTAGACAAAAACTAACCAACTTCCTCCCACAATTCGATGCTGTTCCCTTCAGGATCCAAGATGTGGACAAATTTTCCGTACTCAGAAACCGCAATTTCATCCAGAATGGTCACCCCCGCACTTTTTAGCTGCTCAACCAATTCGTCGAGCTGCTCAACCCGGTAATTGATCATAAATTCCTTTGCCGAGGGCCCAAAGTAAGTCGTGTCTTTGCCAAAGGTGGCCCAAACCGTAGTTCCTTCTTTGCTGGGCTCTTCGGCATCGCGCCATTTGAACATGGTTCCGTACGCCGTCACTGGTAAACCCAGATGACGGGCATACCACTCATTCATGCGATTCGGGTCATCGCATTTGAAGAAGATGCCTCCTATTGCCGTTACTTTTTTCATGTTTAGTCGTTCCAATTAGTTTGCCAATACTAATACCGTCAAAACGTAATCTATTTCTGTTCTCACCCATTTAGGGAGTAGAGCAGGGAATAAAAAGGAAGATTATATAAGATTGAAGCCGTTTAGAGGTACTGTATAAGCCATCCATTGCAGAGTGCCGAATAGCTGGTCAGGATACTGAAGTGGATTACGGTAAAACGTATTACTGCGAATAGCGCTTTTTTCAATCAAGGGTAGCAAGTGATAAGTTCTTATTAAACGCTCTTGTTATTATATTTTGTTTGCTCCATATCAAAAAGATATATCAACAAGGCCTCCTTTGACAGGCTACAAAAACTAATTTCTGACCAGTGCCATTCCATAATGGCGGGTAGAGAAATAGTGCGAACAACTTATTGGAGACGACCCGTATTTGCTGCCTCGTTTCCTTATCTTGCTTACCTGGAAATCATTATGCTCATAAACACAAAGTTTTTTGTAATATAAAACGTGGAACGTAACGCTATTAGTCCAACCACTGGACGGGTCAGATCCTTCTTAAAAAGCCTTCAACAATTAGCCTGGTTTGAATTATTTGAAAAATGGTTTGGTGTCGGCGTAAAACTGCTTTGGTTAAGCCTGTTTATTGCGTTTTGTATTTACCTGCGCAAGGAGTATAAGAAAACCATTTACTATGTGCAGGACTTTAGAGTGCCCCCCGCATGGGTAGAACAGGGCTACAGCGGTGAAGTTGTCAAACAAGCCATTCTCGACGAGATCGACGCCATCATGGACAGTATTTATGGCATGAATCGGTCTATGGTGGGCAGTAATGACGATAATACGGAGTTTTTGAATGAGCTTTCCGTTGAAGGGTTTAATCTTCGGGCCGTTACTAAATCCATTCTGGCCCTGCTGGGCAAGCAAGATAAAACCATCGGGGGATACATTACCCTCAGCGACTCGAGTCAACACGTATCTATACAGGTATCTGACCAAATTACCCAGCCCTTGGCTATCAGTCGGCACGAACCCGCTCAAAACCTGATTCATAAAGCCGCGCTGGAAATTATGAAGGTGCGCTCACCGAAAGCCTTGATTACGTATTATATGATCAAGAAAGATTCGGTGATGGTGGATAAGGTATATACGTACCTGAAAAAACATCGGGAGTTGATGACCGATTATTATTTCTATATGACTTCAGTTGCCGTGGCTTTAAATAGTCTGAACTATGAAGAAGCCTTTGCTTGGTCGGATAGTGCAGCCAGGCAATTCCCTAATGACAAGTTGGCTTATTATACCCGGGCAGAAATTTATATGACCTTAGGCTCTCATAGTAAGGCCGATTCAGCAACGACCCGAAAATACAAGCAGTTATTTGTCGAAAACATGCGTAAAGTCAGTGAGCCAGGCCTACCGTCCCAGGCTGATAATATGGCTCAGACTGCTAATTTTTATTTAGCCGGGTTCTATGCCCGGGAAAATGACGTTGAATCCCTAATTCATCTGGTGGAGCACAATCCTATAGAGACTAGACTGAGCGCTCCCATTTATAATATATTAGCCTATGGCTACATGGCTCGTAGAGATTTTAAAAAAGCAGAAGAGGCTCTGCGCATTGCCATTTCTCAAGCGGGACAGGTAGGCGACTATTGGGACTCCCTGGCTGAACTGCATAGCCTTCAGGGCAGAGATTCACTGGCCGTAGTCTATCTAGGAAAGGCGTTAAAATCCCCTCAAAAATCAGAAGGGGTGTCGGCCCAGGCCTACCAGGCAGACGCCCGCTGGCAGCGGTTGCGAAAACGTGTGGATTTTCAGCAATTGCTGAAACAGCAACATCCTTAAAACGTCCAAGGATTAGACTATTTTGGATAACTGGATTTGCTACATTTTACTAAAAAAGCTAAGTAACATTTGCCTAAAAAGGTAACAAGGTTAATCTTACAAAAGGCTGATTTTTCTAGCTGTCCAACCCAACCTGTACCATACGATTGTCGATCAACGACTTTATTTTTCGTAAATGGTGAATACCGATGGAAACGAGCGTTTATTGGACGATCAGGTTAATCGCATGCTATTCCTAAGTTCTGCGCTGGGTCTGAACAGCTTGGACCCATTCCGTTTGCTGACAGCGCGGACACGTATGATGACTAGCTGTTATCTGCTCGATCTGGCCGCAAGTTGTACAGGCGTATTGTCCACCTTGACTTAATGAGCTGCTTTTTTTGTGGTACAGTTTGGGCATCACTGGTAAACCCGGCTGGACGTCTTCGTCGGCGTAGTAAAAAAAACTAAGATTCCCGTTCGTTTCTAGAATAGCGGTTTGTACCTGCCCCAGGTGCTCAATATTCTGTTGCCGCATCTCAGCAAAAAACTCATCCTTGGCAAATGTATTCTCCCCCGAATCCAAGACAAAGACACCCTCCTCAATGACATAGACCGGATCACCTTCCAACAAGGTTTCAAACTGTTCGTTTCGGGAGGCCATCCAAGTGATGCACCGATAAAACAGTAGAATAGTGGCAAAGACTATTAGGGCGGGTACAATGGCATTATCTGGATTGACCATCGGATCGCCTGCAGCCGAACCCAGCCCAATGATAATAGCGACCTCAAAGATTGACAACTGGCTAACCCCTTTTTTGCCTGAGAGTCGTAAGAAAATTAGAATGACTGAAAACATGATTAAGGTTCGCAGAACAATTTGTAGAGCTAAACTCCAGTCTAAATCAGCCAGGAACACGGTTTTGAGATCAATCATCATAAGGGCCATAATGTGCATAAGGTAGAGTATCAATGATAAGAAGTGAGGGCGGGAGTGGATCTGGTCAAGATGAATGCTACGTTACTCAAAAAGGTGGAGGAGTTGACCTTGTACGGCATTGAGCAGGACAGCAGAGCCACCAAGCAGGAAGTAATCAACCAGCAACTACGCTCTGAAGTGGATGAATTAAAACAACTCGTCAACCAGCTACTGGAGAAGAAATAGGAAAGGGCTAACTGGAGTGTAACAAATACGAGTCCATGAAATTAACTAGTTGTACTACTGGAATTGTAACCACGAGTCACTCATTCTCAACAAACGCTCCCCAAAGTGAGAAGAATAAACTTCCTGGCTCTGTTAGGCTGTTCTAAGTCGGAAACTACTCCCCAGGCCGATAATCGATTTCATATTCAGGGATCTTGGGCGCTATACGAGATAAAGCAAACGACACCCACAGGAACTCAGGTAAAACAAATAAGCACCGGAGGGCCCATTCAAGGGTTAACGTTTCCAGCCGCCGTTAGGGTGAATAGTCGTTGACGCCGTCCGCCCTGGGTTAGGGTGGCTCCGCCTAAGGCCGAGCTAACGAGGCCTTTCTCCTCCAAGCGATACAAGACCACATGCACTCCCGTCACCGACGTGGTACGTTGGAAGCGTTGCTGGAGTTCGTCGGCAATCGTGACGCCATAAGCTCCAGTGGGTTGTAGGCTCCCTTTGTTGATGATTAACTCAATCAGGTGAGGCAAAGTCAAAGCCTACTGCTGAAAGGTATTGGTCACAAGTTCCGTATCCATATACTCATTTATCGCTCGTAGTTTACCGGCCTCAATACGACATACCCAGCAGTAGCGATTATTATAAATCTTGCCATCAGGCGTTCTATTATCACCACTTGCTTCGACCACTACATAATCACCATCTGCCATAACACGAGTAGCGGTCGCCTTATAGGGGGGAAGCAAGGTAGTTTTCACTGCCCCCCACAGATCGTTAACTACGGACCGCTTTCCTTGGAAGGTTTTTGCCCATTGCCCACTTCCCATCCAAGTCCATTGCATGTCTTCGGCCATCGCTTCCAAAAAGGGCTGATCATTGCCTTTTGACAATTCAGCGAAAATAGTCTCCATCAGGTGTTTATTCTCCGTGGCGCTCATTTATTAGTAGGTAATTAATTGATGTATCACACAAGCGTTGTCGCCCGATTGCCAATAAGCTAAGCTAACTAGTACTCGCCCAATTTAGATTCTCGGTGCGTCGGACGGCCGATGCCGCCCCGAGAAACAAAAGAATCTAGTTTAGTAAAGCACTAGCTAGAACTGAAAAAGTAGGCATTAATCTCAAAATACCCTCTTTTCTTGCGAAGGCTATTTACATTGCTTTAGGCAAACGACGAATTATTTCCCTTTCCGCATAATTACCCAGCTATTCCGTATCGAAAAATCGCTCCGACATATTCTGTGAACTGGGTTGAATTGTGATGATATCTATCTGGATGGGACTGACGATCTTATAAACAATCCTATACGATTTGGGAATCAATTTCCGTAAATAAGAAAGGTCAAATTCAGGTACTTTGCGACCCATTTCGGGATGTTGTCGAAGCAAGTCTGCTTTCTCAGTAATAGCTCCTGTAGATGACTGGCATAACTTGGCGAATAATAGGCACGCTACTCGCCAATGGCGTCAAGGTCCGCAACTGCCCGATTGGTAAACATTATGCTGACCATTTTTTCAAACGTGTCCGTACTTCTGGATGAAGTACGGTTTCTCCTCATTCCGATTGGAGTAGCCTCTCCTGGATGCTCTGAACAAATAACAAACGTTCAATCAATCTTCTACTGGAAATTCATCAGACATTTTCTCCAATGATTCCTGAACAACTGTCTTTGTCATGATCCTGGTTTTTTACCAGATATACTAATTTACCGTTTCTCGATTCCATCCAGCACCCGCCGAATGACGTTTGCCCGTTGCATGAAATCAAGCGAGGTTTTAACATCTTGATTATCAATTACCTCTTTGAATTGCTGCAAAAAGTCGATATAAGCAGCCAGTGCGTCGGACACATTCGTGCGATTCTGATCGAAGATGGGAGCCCACATTTGTGGAGAGCTTTTCGCCAAACGAACTGTCGAACTGAAACCTGTACTAGCCATATCGAAAATAGCCTGTTCGTCTTTTTCTTTTTCCAGTACGGTCAGGCCAAGGGCAAACGCGCTGATGTGACTCAGGTGCGATACATAGGCCAGATGCAGGTCATGCTCCTGAGGAGTCATGTAAAATAATTTCATGCCTATATCCCGAAACAAACTCTCGACCAGCATCAGGCTATCGGCATTGCTTTTTTCCCGGTCACAGATAATGAGGTTTTTACCGGCCAGCAACTCCTTAAACGCAGCACCAGGGCCTGAGTTTTCGGTGCCAGCCATGGGGTGAACAGCCACAAACTGGCTCCGCTTTTCATGTGCATCGGCTATGGCGCAAATTAATTCTTTAGTGGAGCCTAAGTCGATCACGGTAGCACCCGCTGGCAGGTGATCGAGTACCGTGGGCAGCAAGTCGATAATGATGTTGACGGGCGTGGCCATGACAACCAATGTGCTTTGCGCTACGGCTTCGTCCAGTGGCAATACGTCATCGACAATTCCCTTCGCCAACGCGAGCTGGCCATTTACAGGAGAGGTATCGACGCCAATAAAGCGCATTTTGGGGTATTTCTCCCGTACCGCCAGGGCAAATGAGCCGCCGAGTAGGCCTATACCAATAATACTGACAACCATTAGCTTAAGCGTTTAACAGCCTCTTCGATTCGTTCTTTAGTTACGCACAATGACACCCGTACGTATCGATTTCCTTTAGGGCCAAAAATAAACCCAGGGGCAATGAAAACATGTTTTTTCTCAAGCAGGTCATTGACCAGTGTTTCAGCCGATTCAACAGAGTCAGGGAGTTTAGCCCAGATAAATAATCCTTCCTGATTGGTGGTATAAGTGCAACCTAACGCATCCAGAAACGCATGAACGGCATCTAGCCGACCCTGATAAACCGCGTTTCGCTCCCGGTGCCAATCGTCGGAGTTGCCCAGAGCCTCCGTCGCAGCATCCATCAACGGCTTAAACTGTCCTGAGTCGATGTTGCTCTTAATCGTTAACACCGCATCGACATAGGCTTTGGCACCCGCCATCCAGCCAATACGCCAGCCCGCCATGTTGTGCGATTTGCTCAGTGAATTCAACTCTATCGCGACGTCTTTTGCCCCATCTATCGATAGCAGACTAATCGGTGGTTTCTTGTTCAGAATCAGACTGTATGGATTGTCGTGGCACAATAACACCTGATGGTCATGCGCAAACCGAACCGCTCGCTCGAACAAGGCACGGGTAGCGGGGGCACCCGTGGGCATATGTGGATAGTTGAGCCAGATAATCTTGGTCTTTTCAGATGATTTAGCTACCAAATCGGTCATAGCCTCCCAGTCGGGTTGCCAGCCATCATGCTCCAAAAGTGGGTACTCGTGAACATTGGCTCCCACCATTCGGCTTACCGCCCGATAGGCCGGGTAACCAAGCTCAGGTACCAGTACACCGTCGCCTTCGTTCAAAAAGGTCAGCGAAATGTGGGTAATCCCTTCCTTAGAACCGATAAGTGGTAAAATTTCGGTGTCGGGCTCGAGCGTAACACCGTAGGTATGACGATAAAATTTAGCGATAGCCTGCCGTAATGGAGCCGTACCTTTATAAGGTTGATAGCCGTGCGAAGCTGGCTGTTGCGCCGACTGGATAAGCGCATCAATCGTATTGGCAGAGGGCATTAGGTCGGGATTGCCAATGCCGAGATTAATAATGTCATGACCAGCCGCCTGCATACGACGGACTTCGGCCAGCTTCACGGAAAAATAATACTCCTGCGTCTGATCGGCGCGGAGGGCAAGAGGGATAATCACTTGTCTGAACTGGGATTTTTATGATTTAACTGACTGACTATGATTTTGTAAAAAGCTACTGAGTTGATAGTCCAATCAATCGGCAAAGATACTTATCGTTGGAGTAATCCTATAAATTCTGATTCGACAGATATTTCAACAACGGTGCCAAATGCAGAGCCTGCATCATCTCGCCGTTATTAATGATCTCCATCGTACGTTCTCGTGAAACAATATGCACCGTAATTTCTTCCGTGTTTTCGAGGTGTTGTGTCTGCTTTACTTCAACACCTGTTGCCAGAAACGCATGTGTCAGGTTAGCGTGCGTGCCCGGATTGGCGGAGAGTGTCATCAGGGGTTGCCAGTGGCCACCACCGAAGCCGGTTTCTTCCAGCAACTCACGCTGGGCGGCTATGAGGGGCTCTTCACCTGGGTCAACCACACCTGCGCAAAGCTCGTAGTGAACCCCGCAATGCCGTGGCGATATTGCCGAATCAGCACCAGTTGCCCTTCGGTTGTAACGGCTACTACGTTGATCCAATCAGGATATTCAAAGACGAAGTAATTGGGAATAGCACCGCCATTCTCCATCCGAATAGCGTCTTTACGCACCGTAAACCAGGGTAGTTGGTGAATATATTCGGAGCTTTCGACCTGCCAGGGCCGGGGATCATTGTCTGGATTCATAGCCACAAAGGTAGGCCAGCTACATGACTAATTGAAGGCTTTTTCGTTGGTGCCATATTAACCGACCATCTCAATTCGTTGTAAATGGGATTTTTGTCTCCGCTAGTACTGTTCGTCCAACTCACGACCTGATGAAAAAAGCCATTGTCCTTTCTGTTGCTGCGTTATGCCTTTTTCTTTCATCCTGCCACCGGCCCGTTGCCTATTTCCAACGTTCTCCCCATCCGGCAGCAGCACGATTAGCGGTTGAAAAGCCAACGACACCCGCCGAAAGTACGTTGCCCGATTCAAGTTTAGTCGTTGATCAACCTATGGATACGATGCTGGCTTCTGTTGCTACGGCGGTGGCCAGCCTGAAAAAAAGCTCAACCCAGTCGACCAATACGACTATTGGGCGACGCATGCATCGGATACAGTCGATGCTTTCCAGTCAGACTGAATCGACCGATAAACAACCGGACCCAAAGCCCAAGAAAAAACTCAGATTAGGGAATCAAATCCGGCAGAGCCTGGGTATGAGACTGCGTCCCGAACTCAACTGGTGGCAACGGATTAGCTGGAAGCTCAAAGCATCCGTACTTATCATTCTGGTTGCCGTTGTCTTCGCTATATTACACGTCACCATCCTGGCCATTATTTTCGGCATCCTGGGGGCATTCCTCATGATCAGTGGCCTGAAACGATCGTTTAAGGTTAGACGGCCGTGGTTTTAGAAAGAATGGAACGCAGATTACAGCTGATTTAAATAGATTTTTATCATTTTGAATCAGCTGTAATCTGCGTTCCATTCTTTAAGGCAGTTTCTGAACGGCTTCGTAAATCAGGTTAATGTATTTCTCCCGGTCGATATCATACACGAATTCAGTATTTGGGCTTTTCTTCCATACATCGAAAAAATCGACGACGGTGGTACCCAGGGTTAGTTTACCTGTTACTTCGACATCCACATAGCATGTTTTTGAGGTAAACATCGTTGGGTCAATGAGCCAGGCGATGGCGCAGGGGTCGTGCAGGGCGGCCCCACCTTCCAGTTCCGGGCGTTCCCGACGATAGAAAATGGAAAAGAAGTCCATTAACTCGGCAACTACCTTACCCGATTTATTACCAATTGCTCTGAATCGTTCAATATCTTCCTGGAAAACAAGCGCCTTATGTGTCACATCAAGTCCACACATTGTGATCGGAACGCCGGAATTGAACACAATAGAAGCCGCTTCGGGATCAACATAGATATTGAACTCAGCTGTAGGGGTCATATTGCCCCGAAAGCCACCACCGCCCATCAATGAAATCCGTTTAATTTTTGGTTTCAGATGGGGGTACGCCAGCAGAAAGGTAGCAATATTGGTCAACGGCCCGGTTGGTACGAGGGTTATTGGGTCCTCACTTTCAGCCAGAATGTTGGCCATCGCTTCTATGGCCGACAGTGATTCGGGCTTAAGGGTAGGCTCAGGTAAAATCGGGCCGTCCATACCCATCTCACCATGCACATAGTCGGCAATAATCAGCTCCCGGAAAAGAGGTTTGTCGCAGCCTTTATAGATCGGAATGTCAGAACCCAGTAATTCTTTGAGTCGTAAGGCATTCGCCAGGGTTTTCTGCTGTGTCTGGTTGCCAGCAGAGGTAGTAATGGCTTTTATATCAAATAGACCACTGCCGATGGCGAGCATAAGCATAACGGCATCGTCGTGGCCGGGGTCGCAGTCGATAAGGATGGGTAATTTCTTCATTGCCTGTTGATGGTATTTCTTGCCTTATTGGGGCGCCGAATATACTACCAATTACGCAAGTGTATAGAAATTAAACCTAAAGTTGATTCAGCTTCCCGTTCAGTTTGTTCTCCTGAAACTGTGGCCTATATTAGCTAATCTTTTTTCGTCTTCATCTTTCTCAATGCGACATTTTACAACAGCTATAGCACTTGGTTTATTGATTAGTCTATCTGGCATAAATCGGCTAATGGGGCAATCCAGTGCCATTCCGGCAGACGCTCAACAAGCCGTAAAAACTGTTCGACCGGAAGCCATTCGTACACACATGACGATTCTGGCTAACGATTCCTTGAAAGGCCGCAAACCCGGTACGCGAGGATTTGCGATGGCGGCCGATTATGTGGTGGGCCAGTTCAAGGCTCTGGGACTTCAGCCCGCCGGAGAGAATAACGCCTTTCGGCAGAATGTGCCCCTGCGTCGGTGGCAGGTTAACGAACGGAACAGTTCGCTTTCGCTGGTGTCAAATGGCCGCGAACAACCACTCTTCTATGGAAAACAATTTATTCTGAACCCCAATCCCGATCATCCAGCCAGCGACGTGGCAGCCCCTGTCGTTTTTGTTGGTTATGGCGTTTCGGCTCCTGATCTCGGTTATGACGACTATAAAGACATTGACGTAAAAGGGAAAATTGTGGCTTTCCTGAATGGAGCACCCGCTACGTTTCCGTCTAATCAACGTGCCTATAACACATCGTCCAAGGCAGAAAATGCGGTAGCGCATGGGGCCATTGGGACAATCGCGTTCAGCTTGCCAACCGACCTTCGTAGTCGTATTGAAACGGCGGCTCCCCGTGCCCGGCAGGGTATTACGCGTTGGTTAGATAAGCAAGGGAAGCCTAAAAGCACATTTCCAGGCTTGAAAGGGGCAGCCTCCATCAGCGATTCACTCGCGCGATTACTGTTTGCCAATGCGCCCACCTCGTTTAGTGAGGCTATAGGTCAGGCGATGAAAAACCGCCCGCAGGCGTTTCCGCTCAATGTGTCGGTTCATATGAAAACGCAGACCGACATTGCTGAAGACATTGCAGGCTTCAATGTAGTAGCCGTGTTGCCTGGTTCAGACCCCGTACTGAAAAATGAATACATCGTGCAGGTGGCCCACCTCGATCACCTGGGCGTTGGCCGACCCGTAAAGGGAGATTCTATTTTCAATGGTGCCCACGATAATGCATCGGGTGTTGCCATTATGCTTGAAACAGCGCGTCTTTATGCGTCATTGCCGAAAGCGCCCCGGCGATCCATTTTGTTTGTAGGGTAACGGGCGAGGAAATGGGCCTGCTGGGCTCCGATTATTTCGCCAGTAATCCGACAGTGCCGAAAGACAAAATCGTGGCTAACTTGACCTTAGATATGCCTTTCTTCTTTCACCCGTTACTCGATATTGTTCCCTACGGAGCCGAACATTCGAGTCTGAATAAGGAAGTCAAACAGGCGGCTGCTTTCCTGGGGGTTCAAATTAGCCCCGACCCAATTCCAGAACAGACGGTATTTATGCGAAGCGATCACTTCAGTTTTGTTCGGCAGGGAATTCCGGCCCTTTTCGTTAAAAGTGGTTCGCAAACGGGTAATCCCAACCTCGATGGCACCAAGCTCAACCTCGACTGGCGGGCAACCATTTACCACACTCCGCAGGATGATATGAACCAGCCGTTTGATTTCAAGGCTGCGGCCAAACACGCGCAGTTGCAGTTCCTGATTGGCTATTTAACGGCTCAGGACGACCAGCGGCCCACCTGGAATAAAGGCGACTTTTTTGGGACCAAATTTGGGAAGGCAAACGTTGGGCAGTGAACTAGGAAACGGTATATGCATACATAACCTGGTCGATTACCTGTCCATCCTTAACGGCGCTTCGGCGCATAATTCCTTCACGCTGGTAGCCCGCTTTTTCGAGCACCTTAATCGACGCCGAATTGCGTAGAAAAGGAACCGCGTAGATACGATTTAACTCAAATTTGGGCATGGCATAGTCCGTAAAGGCTTGCAGCGCATGGGTGATGATTCCTTGCCCCCAATAGGGCTGGCCTAGCCAATAGCCTACCTCAGCCGTGTACCGCTCAATATCGTCATGGAGAAGCAAGCCGATGCCACCGACTGCTTCTCCATTGACAGTGATTGCAAAGTTGGTTTCTGGCCTAGCGTTCAAGACATACTCAATCCATTGGTGCGCATCGGCTGGTGTATAGGGATGGGGAAAACGATCCCGGAGATTTAACCAAATCTCTTTGTTGTCAGCGTATCGGGGCAGTTGCTGCTCATCCCCAGTCTGCCAGGATCGTATCGCAAAAGACCCGCAATCAATATAGATTGGCGATCATCATTTAAAAACTGAACTTAGGCGTAAAAATGGCTACTTTTTATACCTGAAGACTACATAGCTTACAACCGTTGGATAGTAAGTGCCATCGTTAATTCGATAGGCACCATTAGCCCCCATCTGCTGACAATCCTTTCGGAGCTGTCGTTTCACCTGTGCATCGATAGATAAAGTTGGTCTGGAGTTAACAGATATGGAAACAACGCCCAACTGGTCAATATCGTTAGGAATGTCTCTTTCTAGAAGAAAGATTTTTACCGAAAGTGTATCCCCTTGCAGTTCGTTACCTACTGGAATAAGCGGTTTAATTCTAGTGGTAATACAAGATGATAGGCTGATACTTACACTAATCATAATGACTAACAACTTTCCTAAAATCTCCTTCATAGTCTCTCTTGGCTTTTTCGGCTAAAGGTCCTACATAGCCTCATAATGGTCAGAAAGCGAACAAACCTGGACTTAACCAGCCTAACTCTATTCACCGCCCAGGCCAGGACTTCCCTTCAGGTGGAGATCTTTTACCCGACTCCTGACTTTCCGCATAAACGATTTGCCGGGGTCGATTTTTCCGGTCAGGTAATTGGGATCGGTTTCTTTCCAGATCGGCGTACCAATAAAGTCTTTATACTCATAATGACCAATCAGGTATTCGATGCCTTTGTAATGCCGTTTCAAATAACGTACCAGTTGCACATTGGCTTTCATCTGGGCTTTCGTCAAATCATTATTGCCAATATTTTCGATACCAATCGCACAGTAGTTCAGGCCAATGCAATGGCGGGCGAAAGTCGTATCGGGAAGTAATCGAAAAATGGTACCATCCCGGTCGACCAGAAAGGGTACGGATGTATTTAATCGACTAGCTTTTTGAAGATCGGGCCGGCCGGGTAATAGGGATGGATTGAAAATATCGAACGTTGCTTCAAGCGTGGGAACGGCGGTCCAGTGAAGCACAATCATTTTTGGTTTGATGTATGGCTGTTGCTGCTGAATGCCATGCCGTTTTGCCAGGTATTCGAGCGAAAGTTGTTTACGCTCTTCATCGAAAATAATGGGTTTATCAATGAGCCGGAAGGTGGGTTTAGCACAGGCGTTTAAAAGCAGAAAGGCGACAAAGGCCAGGATAGGGGAAAGGTATTTCATAGCTACGGTTGGTGGTTGTGTTTTGATTCGGAAGGGGATTGTTTCGTGAAATAGTAAGGACGCTGGTTCAGAAATAAGTAGTATTACATAAGATCAACAGTAGGTATTAACTGATAGGTAGCTTTTTATATATAGGCAACATCTGCCCCATTTTCAACATTCTACGAACGCTCGTTAAGTATATTTAACTACCTTTTAATTGAGGTTTTGCGGTATTAGAGCCGTTGGATTGTTACTTTGTTCTGTTCTTAATAAAGCGAATGACGTTAAAAATTGCCTCATATTCTCTGTTGTTTGTAAGCCTGTTTCGTTTCCCTGTTTCGGCACAATCTACGCTGACCTTACGGCAGACTCTTCAACAGGTGCGGACAAATAGCCCCGCTTTGCGGGTTGAGCGGCTCAACATCAACGTAGCGCAGGCAGATCAGACCACGGCGAACTTACGCCCGAATCCAATTCTTAATAACCAGACCCTTTTTCAATTGACACAAGCGCAGGGAGTACCTTCACTAGGTGCTGAAAATGTGGGCGTTTTGAATCGGCAACGGCGGCAATTTTGGTTGCAGGCGACTAAAGAGTTTGACATTTTTCATAAGCGAACTTACCGTAACCGATTTGCCGAAGCTAACACCAATCTGGCTATTCGGAGTGTAGCCGAAACGGAACGCAATGTGCTCTTCGACGCGGCCAACCGCTACCTCGATGCCTGGTATGCCCGTATTCAACTGGCCCTGCTCCAACGTGCAAAAGCAAACGTCGATACACTGGTTCAATTGAATAAAGTGCGGCTTAAAGATCTGGTCATCACCAGTACCGATTTGACCCGGACGCAATTGATTTCGGACCAATATGACATTCAAACCCGTACGGCCCAACAGGATTTGAGCAACCGGTTAAATGAATTACGCCTGGCACTTGGAACGACCGACAGTATCAACGTGGCGATGAATGATTCCATCATTCAACCGAACTTTACAATCCCATCGCGATTATATCCAACGATAAATGCTTCGGCAGATAGTTTATTTCGACTGGCCTCTACTACCCGAACAGATGTGAAAGTTGCGGAAGCAAACATCGAATCGGCCCGTCGTAATGTCGATTTGCAGCAGGTGTTAGCCAAGCCCCGTAATGAAGCTGGGTTAATCTGGAACCCACAGAATTCCGTGCCGTATGCGGGTGTATTTCTGACGATTGAACTTCCCGTCTATAGTCGAAATCAGGGCGAAATTCAGAAATCACGGGTGTTGGAAGATCAGGCGGGGCAGGCGGCTGCGCTGGTGCAGGCCCGAATTCGGTCGGAAGTTGAAACAGCTTATCAGTCCTTTATGATCAGTCGCCAGAATATTGATCGATACTCCGTTATTCGACGTGATGCCGATCGCGTGCTGGAATCTGTTCGCTATGCCTATCTGCGCGGAGCCACAACCCTGATCGACTTACTTCAGGCACAGACCTCCTGGTTCGACACGCAAACGGCTTATTATCAGACGCTTTATACCTACCGCCAAAACTATGTTCGGCTGCTGTTTGCAACCGGGCAGATCAATCAGTACTAAAAAATGACTTTTCGTCCTATACTAATTGGGCTAGTGTTTCTGGCAATGGCTTGCCAGGAAAAACCCAAAACTGCGGTCAAATCCATACCACGCCCGACCATAAGCACCGACGGTGTTCGTATTATGTTTCCTGATTTGGTCATGATGCGCCCGTTTACAACCCAGCCTGCCCGCTTGGCCGCTATCCGCACCGATTTCTCGGCCCCTGGTCATGTGGCGGCCATGGTGGTACGTTCCGTTGAAACACCGTCAGAGCGGCTCGTGCTGTTCGATGATCCTGGTTTGTCAGACAACTACACGGCGATTTTGCAGCATAGAAACAATATTCAAACTCAGAAAGGGAACCTGGATCGAATAAAAGACTTGCAGGCGCATGGGGCAGCATCAGGCAAAGAAGTCATTGAGGCTCAAACGCAGCTGGCCAATGAAGAAGCAGCCATTATCTCGGATGAAGCCACGCTGAAACTGGCTGGATTTGACCCGAAAGCATTGCGTGTTGCCCGCCCGAACACGATTCTGGTTGTTTGTGAGATACCTGAAAATCAGTTTGGTAGTATTCGACAGGGCCTGGTTTGTACGCTCAATTTTACCGCTTTCCCCAACGAACGATTTGTGGGCCGGATTGACAATGTTAATGATTATGTAGATAACACCACCCGTCAGATTAAACTCCGCATATCGGTTGCTAACCCCGATGGGCGGCTCAAGGCAGGTATGTTTGCGACTGTGCAGTTTGGGGTTACTGAAGGGAATTTCATGACAACCTCGCGTGATGCCGTCGTAACCGTACAGGGTCGTGATTATGTCTTTGTGCAAACAGGACCCCAATCCATTGAACGACGAGCGGTACAACTGGGCCAGCAGCGGGATGATCGGGTGGTTGTGCAAAGCGGTTTGAAAGTTAATGATAAGGTCGTGACGGCCAATGTGTTGCAATTGAAAGGGTTAAGTTTTGGGTACTAAAGAAGAAATGAATAATGTAGAATGTAAAATGAATAATGACAAATCAATGAGGGAGAGATTTGTAATGAGGCCAGTAGTCATTTTACATTTTGCATTCTACATTATCCATTAAAAATATGATTCAGAAACTAATAACATTTTCCCTTAAAAATCGCTGGATCGTAGTCGGATTGGCTGTGGCGGTGATGGGTCTGGGGTTGTGGTGCTTCAAACTGCTGAAGATTGAAGCTTACCCCGATATTGCCGATACGAACGTCATCGTCATTGCAAAATATGATGGCCGGGCAGCCGAGGAGGTTGAGCAACAGGTGACTATACCCATTGAGCGGGTACTCAATAGCGTGCCTCATGTAACGGATCGTCGTTCACGGACAATTTTCGGTTTATCTGTCGTTCAACTAAACTTCGACGAGACCGTTACGGATTACTTTGCCCGCCAACAGGTAATGGAGCGGCTTACGGGCGCGCAACTACCCGATGGTGTTTCGCCCGAACTGGCTCCTCTGACGACGGCGGTTGGTGAGATTTACCGCTATGTGATCGAAGCACCGGAAAGCATGACGCCCATGCAATTGCGCGATTTGCAGGATTGGGTTATTATTCCGCAATTGCTGCAAGTTCCTGGACTGGCCGATGTGACAACCTTTGGGGGACCCATTAAGCAGTTTCAGGTAATTCCGGACCCGGCTAAACTGCGGAAATATGACCTGACCTTGCAGGAGGTGATCGATGCCGTTCAGAAAAATAACCAGAATACGGGTGGTAATATTATTGCAAGGGGGGGACAGGGATTTGCGGTACGTGGTTTAGGAGCACTTAAAACCCCTGATGATGTGCAACATATCGTCTTGAAAGCCAACGAAGGGGTACCGGTATTACTGCGCGATGTGGCCAGTGTTGAAATCAATCCGCCGTCGCCATCGGGTATTCTTGGGTATCGAATTCCTGACGAAAGTCTGGATGTAATTGGGGCAACGGAAGGCATTGTGTTGCTGCGCCGGGGCGAAAACCCGAGTGAAGTGCTGGAATTACTCAAGGAGAAAATTGCGGATCTGGAAGCACGCGAGTTACCTAAAGGTGTGCATTTACGGGTGCTCTACGACCGGGGCTTTTTGATCGACCACTCGCTCGAAACAGTTGCCCACACGCTTATTGAAGGTATTTCCATTGTTGCCATTCTCCTCGTCTTATTTCTGGGTAGTTTGCGGGCGGCTTTGGTGGTCACCGTCACGATTCCTTTTTCGCTGCTGTTTGCCTTTATTCTGATGAAACTGGTCGGGATTCCAGCGAATCTTCTCTCATTGGGAGCCATCGACTTCGGCATTATTGTGGATGGCGCCAGCGTCATGGCTGAGCATCTGATCAGGCGGTATCGAGCGTCTGGCCCTGCCGATCGGAATCAGGGCATTGTGAATGTCACGGCCAAGTCGGCGGGGGAAGTAGCACGGGAGATTTTCTTCTCGGTCACGATCATCATTCTGGCGTATATGCCTATTTTGCTGATGCAACGGGTTGAAGGGAAGCTCTTTAGCCCAATGGCACTCACGTTGTCCTTTGCCGTAATCGGATCGTTAATCTGCGCCTTAACCGTTATTCCAGTCCTGATTTCATTTGCCTTTCGCAAGGTGCTTGCGCCAAATGGCAAGCCTTTGAAAGAACATAAAAACTTCCTGCTATCGCCGTTGGAGAGTGGATACCAGTGGCTGCTCAAGTCTACGTTAATGAAGGTGCCCGGTATGGTTGTAGGCATTGGAATGGTGATTGTGCTGATCATGATTGGCTTCGGTATAAAACTCGGTACAGAGTTCCTGCCCGAACTCGATGAAGGGTCTATTTTTATGCGGGCGTTTATGCCATCGGGCATCACCATTCAGGAAAACGCGAAAATTTCGCCCAAGATTCGGGACATTATCAGCGAATACAAGCCGGTTAGTTTTGTGATCACACAGGCAGGCCGGAATGATGACGGAACCGATCCCTTCCCAACCGATCGTACTGAAATTCTAATTGGCCTGAAGGACTATAGTACCTGGTCGGATACGATCTCGAAGAAAGAGATCGTGCGTTCCATGCAGGGTAAGTTACAGGAAGCCTTTCCGGGTGCATTTTTCTCATCAGGTCAGCCCATTATTGATCAGGTGATGGAAATTGTGACAGGCAGTGCCGCCGATTTAGCCATTTCTGTAGTCGGGAATGACTTGACCCTGATGCGTACCAAAGCCGACAGCATTGCTGCACTCGTGAAGGCAATGAATGGAGCGGTATCCGTAAATATCGAACAGGAAGGTCCTCAGGATCAGTTAGCTATTAAAATTAATCGACCGGCTGCTGCACGTTACGGTATCAATGTGGCCGAGATTGAGAACATGATCGAAGCAGCCATTGGTGGTAAAGCCATTGGTTCTATTTACGACGAAGCCAAACGCTACGACATTGTTGTTCGCTTTACCCCCGAAAGCCGGGGTAGCATTGATGCCATTCGCCTGTTACAGGTCCCCTCCGCAACGGGTGCTTTGATCCCGATGAATGAACTGGCTGACATTCGCTATGTGCAGGGGCAGACAAATATCTACCGAATCAACGGCAAACGGATGGTTACAGTCCGAACGAATATTCGGGGGCGCGATCAGGGTGGTTTTGTGAAAGAAATCAGTGAGAAAGTGCGTCAGCACGTTAAAATCCCCGAAGGCTACAGCGTTATTTATGGCGGTCAGTACGAAAACCTTGAGCGGGCGGGTGGGCAATTAGCCATCTCGATTCCCCTGACGATTGTGGTCGTATTTCTGTTCCTGTTTATGCTGTATGGCAACGTTCGTGATACCTTGCTTACACTGACCTGCTTACTATTCGCACTGGCGGGCGGGATTGGCGCTTTATTGCTACGGGGCTATAACTTCAATGTATCGGCAGGTGTCGGCTTTGTGTCGATTTTTGGAATTTCAGTGATGGCGGGTGTCTTGCTGGTATCGGCCTTGAATCGTAACCTGATCAATAATCCGAAGTCGCTGTTGGAGATTACCATTGAAACCGCCCAGGAGCAGTTCCGGGCGATTATGGCCATCATGGTTGTCGCGATCATTGGCCTTGTACCAGCAGCTATTTCGAGTGGTATTGGTTCCGATGTACAGCGCCCGCTGGCTACTGTAATCATCGGAGGATTGACGACAACGCTATTTTTCGCCCCACTAATTATTCCGCCTTTATTCTATATTGTGAATCGCCGTCGTCCACGCCCAACGCCAGTGGACTCAACCGGCCACCACATTCCCGAACCAATTGAGGAAGGAACGGAGATTTGAGGTTATCAAAAGCAAAAAGGCGTGCCACGGTTCCAAACCGTGGCACGCCTTTTTGCTTTTGAATATTGCTGGTAAAGCAGCGTAAACGTTAGCGAGTAGGTGGCCTTGTACAATAGTGATGGTAAAAAGATAATGAAGATCAGTTCAGGGTCCATGTTAAGCATCGGTACGCCGGGGACAAAACTAATGGCAAGGCCAGCTACCACCAACAACACCGGATATGCCACTTTTATTTTCTGAGCCAGAATGATCAACAGCAACATCACAAGCACCATCCCCAGA
Organism: Spirosoma telluris; assembly: GCA_003259005.1. GTDB lineage: Bacteria > Bacteroidota > Bacteroidia > Cytophagales > Spirosomataceae > Spirosoma > Spirosoma telluris. The sequence goes on along the minus strand of QLII01000001.1, from coordinate 4,491,405 downwards.
TAAAACTTAGCGTGTTCAAGTATTGCAATGAAAATTAGGGTATAGAAGGGGCCAAAACCACATAAAAAAGCAGGCTGCCTGCCTGCTTGCTAACGTCTAATTGGGGGTTAAACATGAATTTGGGGCTGGCACCCAGGTGCAGCGAAAAGGCTAATCAACAGGGCTTTTCTAGGGTGCAAGAAGCTCAATTTGTGCCTATACTGCCCTATTTCACTATTCTATTTGTTCCCTCTATTTATTTCCAGTTATCCAATCCATTGGTACAAGCTTATTGCCTTTACGCCACTCTTCTTTTATTGCCTCCGTAAACTTATCATCATTAAGTTTGGCGTGGTCGATCACAATAGTTTGCATTCCCCCATCTAACTCTTTTGTACGGTTAAACACAAAATCAAAAAGCCGTTTAATAGCCTTGTCATCCTCACTCTGTTCTACTTCGCCTGTACCTTTTAAATCTCTCTCGGGAGGGAAATAAGCTTGCGACATTTGATCAAGTATTAAGAAATTGGGAGTAGGTCGCTGATTCAATGCAAAATATTTATGTAATGCGAAATGGATTAACAAGTGATACGAAACCCAGTTTTCGCCACTTCCAGTGTGGTCAAATCTTATCTTTCTTTCAGGCGAAATAATAAACAGAGTTAGCTTTTTAAGGTCAAATTTTATACTTCTGTCTTTGAATTCTAAGTCTAATTCCTTTGACCAAGAAGTCATTTGAACGTTTATTTGATCAAGTATACTTTCAAGCCTATCATCCTTTTCTTCATCACTTAGAAGAATTTGTAAATTATTTATCTCGCTTTTAAGTAAAGAAATTTTTTGCTGGGTTTCTGAGAAGTCGTTTATCTCTAATTTACTTTCAAGATAGAGACTAATTCTACCTAATACTCTTCCTTTACGTACATTTAAATCTTTTAATCTTTGCGCTTCTCCTCTTTCCTTATATATTGCAGATATATTCTTCTCGAATTCCTGTAATTGAGTATTTAAATCTGTACGGTGTCTGTACAAATTGTCAATATATTGTTTTAGTTTTGGCTGTTCTTTCTTAGTAAATTCAAGGTTGTTTTGTAAGCTCAATAAAGATCTTTCTATCTGTTCGATAATAGGAATTTTTTGCTCCAGTACATTATTACATAAAGGGCAAATTGAATTATTAACTGATTGATTCCTAGGATATATATTGATGCTTTCGAGTCTTAAAGCTTGATATTTTACTTCGCTTTCATAACCTTGGGTTTCTTTTTGATAACTTTCGGTATCTTTAATATTTTGCCGCAAAGCATAAAGTTCTTTACTTATTATATCTCTTTGAGCTTGCAAATTTATTAAAACTTCATTTTCTGCATCAGGTAGTTCTTGAATAACATCATTCTCCGAAATCGTTTGAATCATTTTTAGGCCTTCTTCACGATCTTTGGGAGTTTCTGATATTTGGATTAGACCTACTTGCTTCGCTTCGTTGACTAGCTCAAATACCTGACCCATTGTTTTTTCTACGACAGATTGAGCTTCTTTAAACTCCCTTTCTAGCCTATTTAAATTCCTTCTTTTTTCTGCAAGTTGTCTTTCAAGCTTCACGCTCTCAGTCTCAACTGCTCCTAAAAAATACGGTAAGGTATCTTTCATAGACTGCTCAACCCAAGATTCTTTTTTTTGATTATAAAACAAAAAATCTCTTTGGTCTATGTCAGTCTGTGGTTGAAAACAATAAAATCTGCTATGTTTAAAAGTTACAGGTGTATCTGGTCGTGTGTATCCTTCTACCTGATGTGTATATTCCCCAATTCCAATAATATTTTCTAGTTTCTGTAACAAAATATCGACAGTAATATTTTTTTCTAATTCTCGAAAGTTTGGTATAGAAACTACGTCACCTTGTAAAAAATAAACGTCTGATGCGCTCCTTTCGTACTTAATTGGGTTAGGCCGGGCGACTAAAATCTGCCCTTGTTTGAGTTGGTATCTAACAGCAAACCACCAAACATATTCTTTAATTATTCCTTCTGCTATTTTGAAATCACTACTACCCAAACAATAATCAACTATGTCAATAATCGCCGTTTTTCCTGTTTTGCTATCACCTGTAATAATATTTACTTTACCGATATCAAATGATAAAGTCCTTTGTTTTCCACTTTCACTGTAAAGAATGATGTCAAGAATTTGCATTATTTTTATGGTTTAATGCCTAGGCTAATGAAAATGAGTTGGCTTGCGCCAGCTTTTGCAAATAATTTTCCTAATAATTCAGCCTTTTTGTAACACTCTACTACTTCATTTTCTTCTGTTAAAGGCTTATTTTTAGTTATCGATTCAAAATAACCCTTGTCATTTATTTTAACAATTTTGTACATCAAAAGAAACATTAAAGCTTCTTTCGTATATGGAACAACATTTGTTATTAATATAGGTAATTCTTGTTTTAATATTTGATTCTCTTCAATCCATGTTATAAAATTTTTCCCACTTGTTTTAGGTAAACTTTCTCTAATATCTTTATTTAAAATTATGGGCAAAATAAGGAAACTTAACTGAAAAGATAATCCTATTTTGTCGATTTTTTGAAATTCTGTAATACAACGTTTTATTACTTCGCCACAAAAGGCGGGGTTAAGCAGATGAGCCACAGCTACGGGCCTTTCTTCCCAGTTTGGTAACATAGAAAAAGTGTTAAATTTTCAAATAATTGGGATGCCAAGCAATATCCTTTTTGTCTGCAAGCATTTGACAACTTCCTTTTACAACAAAAATATCTGTAACTCTTGGGCGGATGAAAATATTCGGATAACTTGTTCCATAATAGCTTGTATAAAAATGGAGACACTTCTCTTTAACAATTTCATTTGCTTCACTTTCAATTTCATCTTGTAAAAAAGCAAATTTACCCTGCCAATCATCCTTTAATTTAAAATCATAGTCAATTTCTTCTTGCGGATTTAGCAATTGCTCTCTTATCCATTTAGATCGTTGCTCATTTGCTCTATAGTAATCGCGTTTTGCTTGTGTTATAGAATGTTTGCCTAAATTTATTTCTTTTAACTGTTTAACAAAACTCATTTCATTATAATCTTCTTCACTTATTTCTGCTTGAGCTATATTCATATCTACTTGTAAATTGTCAGATTTTTGCTTGTCGATAAAATACCTAATAAAATTACAAACCTCTTGGTAAGTTATTTTATCTTTTGAATTTTCTAAGTGTTGGATACATTGTTCATACCACCATCCCTGTAAATCTTGAAAAGCGCTTTCAAGTTGTTCTGGAAGCAAAAATATTTTTATTTCATCAGTGATTTTTCTTTTCAATTCATCAAAGCCTAAAGCTCTATCTCTTATATAAATACTTTTAACTAGTTTTTCTTTTTGTTCATCCTTAAGCTTTTTGTAAACCTCAAAAGCCTCTTTCAATTCTCTATTTGTTGAAGTACTAGCTACTTCATTAAGTTTTTTGATAATATCTAAAATTGTTTTACTCCCCGTTCTGTTTTCAGTTAATTCGTATAGAATAGAATTTGGAGAAGTTTCAGATGTTGTTACTAATACAAGTATAGCACTATCTACATCAATAGTTTCATTAATAATTATTTCGCTCCACACACGAATAGTTTTCCAGATATCAACGCTAGCATCTGTTAAGTTTGCAATCTTATTTTTATGAAATTTGGTCTGATAAAGTTCTATTTCATTTATAGCGCCAACTTCTACATCGTCAAGATTTTCAAGTTTAATAAAGGGGTCGTTTTTTTCCTTTGCTTTTAATAGAAGATATAAAGCGTAGCGAATCTGGTAGTGATATCCAAGTGATGGTTCTTGTGCAGAGAATTGACTACGCATACCTTTTTATTTTATATGTATCCTGTAATTCTCAAATATAGAACATATTATTTAGTAAGTCGCTTAGGATAAGTATATTAGTAAACTCTCTGTACTCTTTCTTTTAACGGTAAAAAAAGTTTCTCATACCGTTCTTATACCTTAAACGTGTAAACGCCCCAGTTGCCAAAGGAATAGAATGGGACGGCGATGAAGGAAACAAATATCACTATAGCTACAGAGTGAGGAACTTTGTTTCGTTTATTTCGTTTACTATACTTGTACAAAGTTTATAGAAGCTATGGAGGCCGTTGTTGAAAGACCAACATTACAGGATCAGCAGCTAGCGCTCGAATCGCTTCCGTTGTTTACGAAGGCGATTGCTAAGAAAGGGCTGGAACAAGGAGGTATTCAGATACAGGCTAATTCATTGTCAATCACTATACCAGATAAAGCACTGCATCTGTTGGCAGTTATCCTTTCCAGTATGGCGCAGGGAAAGGCAATTTCCCTTATTCCGTCCGATTCGGAGATTAGTACGCAACAGGCGGCTGGCATCCTGAATGTGTCACGACCACATGTAGTCAAATTACTGGAAGAAGGAATTATTCCGTTTAAGAAGGTTGGGAGCCACCGGCGTATGTTACTGGAAGACGTACTGGTTTATGCAAACCATCAAAAGGAGACGCGAAAAGAAAATTTACAGTTTTTAACCCAACAGGCACAGGAGCTTAATCTGGGTTACGAATGATTCAGGTTTCAAAGCTCACAGCCTTGCTGGATGCCTGCGTACTTTATCCGGCCCCAATACGTGATCTGTTGCTTCACTTGGCGGATGCCGGATTATATATGCCTAAATGGACGGATAGAATTCACGAGGAATGGACTCGAAATTTGTTGCTCAATCGCCCCGACTTAACTGTCGCCCAACTTCTACGGACAACCAAGGCTATGAACGGGGCTTTTCCAGATGCAACCGTGCATTATTATGAAGCCCTGATTAATGGAATTAATCTACCCGATCTAGACGACCGTCATATTCTGGCGGCTGCCATTCGGGGGCAGGCTCATATCATAGTGACGGCTAATCTTAAAGATTTTCCCAATGATTATTTGAGTCAGTACGATGTAGAAGCGCAGCATCCAGATGATTTTATCACGTATCTTCTTGAATTGAATCCTGAAGTAGTTATCCAAGCCTTTCATGCGCAGGTGGCGAACCTCAAAAATCCACCAAAGACCGACCAAGAAGTCATCCAGACCCTAGGGAAGGCTGGACTTGCAATCACAGCCCGTAGACTTGCGAATTTGCTACAAGAATGATATATCCGTAAACGGTTCCGCACCCAATCCCACCACATTCCCGAACCAATTGAGGAAGGAACGGAGATTTAATTTCAGTGAAGAATGTAGAATGAAAAGTGAAGAATGACTTTTACAACAAAATATTCTTCACTTTTCATTCTACATTCTTCACTCCCTTTAGGCAAACTTCTCCAATTGCTTGACCAGTACGCCAAAGTCCTTAGGGTAGGGAGCGATAAAGGTCTGTTCTTCGCCGTCCAATAGCGTGAATGTCAGTGAGTAAGCATGAAGGGCAACCCGGTGAATCAGGGGGAGTTCTTCCGTGCCTTCCTTTAAATTGAATTTACGCTTTACCTCCGATAGATAGACCGGCTTCCCGCCATAGGTCGCATCGTTGACAATGGGCGCTTTCAGGCACATCAAATGCACGCGAATCTGGTGCATCCGGCCCGTTACGGGCATACACTCCACCAGCGTCGTTGTTCGATACGCTTGCAGGGTATTGAAAATCGTTTCGGCTACTTTACCCTTTTCACGGTCAATCCGAACGGCAGTTCCATCCTTGATTGGCGAAATGGGCAGGTATACCGAAATGCCCTCGAAATTATGCACGCCATTCGTTACCGCGTGGTAGCGTTTCGTGACCTCACGGTGCTCAAACTGCATGGCCAGATGTCGGTAAGCCTCCGGATTTTTAGCAATCGCCAGAATACCTGACGTTTCCTTATCCAGCCGATGGCCAAGCTGAGCATCAGCATAGTAGGCCTTAGCCATTCGCACAATGCTTTGGCCACCGCGGTCGGGTGTCCGTTCATCAAGCGAGGCTACATGAGGTGGCTTGTTAATCAGTATATAGTCCTCATTCTCAAAAACAATGAGGTCTTCAAAGGTTAGTTTCATGGGTAATAGTCGTTAGTAGTCAGTCAATAGTCGCTAGACCCGTGCCAGTGTACTCGTGACTGACAACTGTTGACTATCGACTTAAAGAAAACACAAAAAGCCTCCTCCTTACCGGAAGAGGCTCGATGAACTATTCTGCGAACGACTAGAGCGACAGGGTACCGCGCTCGTAAGCCTTCTGAAGCGTAGCTTCCAGACCGTTTTTGTTGATGGTTTTAATGGCCGATGTAGCCACTTTCAACGTAATCCATTCGCCGGTTGATTCAACGAAGAACCGCTTCTTTTGCAGGTTCGGGAAGAATTTACGTTTTGTTTTATTATTAGCGTGAGAAACGTTGTTCCCCGTGCGTGTGCGCTTTCCTGTGATTTGACAAACTCTGGCCATTACCGTACTCGTTTTCCGTATGAGGGCGCAAAATTCGCTAAATAATTCATAATCTGCAAGTCATTCTTTCTTTTTTTTGAATCCATAGGGGCAATGGCGGCATCCATTCTGGCAGCAATACCCTCGTTTAAGGTGATAACTAGCCGTAAAAACTACATAGCCTTCGGGGTGTAGTAATAGTCGTCATCCGCTAAATGGGGTATTTTTTTCTTAGGCGGTTGAGATCTCATCGTGTTTGGGCGTCTGTCGAAGAAGCCGTATTTTTGAAAACAAACGGTCGGGTTGACCAATTGGTTGCAGATTTTAACCGCTTCTTATTATGATAATCGAACCAACAAAATCGATCTCCGCTGCTGATAAGGCTATGGAGTTGGAGTGGCACTACGGGGCCCACAATTATCATCCCATTCCGGCGGTATTAACCCGGGGCGAAGGTGTCTTCGTTTGGGATGTAGACGATAAACGCTATTTTGATTTCCTGTCGGCTTACAGTGCGGTTAGCCAGGGGCATTGCCACCCGCGTATCATTAACGCCATGATTCAGCAGGCCCAGCGCTTGACCCTGACGTCACGGGCTTTTTATAATGACAAAACTGGCCTTTGCGAGAAATTTCTCTGCGAATATTTCGGATTCGACAAAGCCTTACTCATGAACTCGGGTGCCGAAGGGGGCGAAACAGCGCTTAAGCTCACGCGCAAGTGGGCTTATAAAGTCAAAGGCATTCCGCAAAATCAGGCTAAAGTAGTGTTTGCTGCCGGAAACTTCTGGGGACGGACCCTGGCGGCTATCTCGTCATCAACAGATCCTAGCAGCACCAATGATTTTGGCCCCTTGTTGCCAGGTTATATTGTCATTCCTTACGATGACCTCAACGCGCTGGAGGATACATTCAAAAGTGACCCCAACATTGCCGGGTTCATGGTTGAACCAATTCAGGGCGAAGCAGGTGTTGTCGTTCCGCACGAAGGCTATCTGAGAGGTGTGCGTGATTTATGTACAAAATACAACGTCTTATTCATCGCCGATGAAGTACAGACAGGTATTGGACGTACGGGTAAACGCATCGCCTGCGATCACGAAGGAGTCAAACCTGATTTGCTTGTATTAGGAAAAGCCCTCTCAGGCGGAACCATGCCCGTATCAGCCGTAATGACGTCTGACGAAGTCATGCTGACTATTAAACCTGGTGAACATGGGTCAACCTATGGCGGCAATCCCCTCGCCTGCGTTGTAACGATGGAAGCGCTTCGGGTGGTCGAGGATGAGAAGTTGACTGAGAATGCGGCTGCGATGGGTGAAATTTTTCGTGCCCGCATGACTGCCTTAAGTCAGAAAACAGAACTCGTTAAGTCGGTGCGGGGAAAAGGATTGCTCAACGCTATTGTCATTACAGAACGTCCTGACCTGGGTGATGAAACCGCCTGGGAAATCTGCCTGAAACTAAAAGATAATGGTCTGCTTACGAAACCAACCCACGGCGATAAAATCCGGTTTGCTCCCCCGCTTGTGATTAATGAAGCCCAAATGCACGAAGCGTGTGATATTATCGAGAAGACGATTTCGGCGTTTTAGTACAGCTATTTATTTTCATCATACAGTGAAAAGAGTAGTTGGTTTGTATATTTTAATCTGATATTTGCTTACATTTGCCCGTATGACACCGGACAAACGCCTTAACCAGTTGGAGCCAATAGTGGCTGATGTACTTCAGAAGGTTGATCGCCTGATTGAAGGCAATGGCCAGATTATTAATGAGGTATCCAAGATACCTGGCCTCGAAAAGAATGTCAATGTGATTGCCACTGGCTTAGCTGACCTGACTATTAATGTTCAGGAAGGATTCTCCAGCGTGCGTCAGGAGATTACTAGTGTTGAAGTTAATCTTCGCCAGGAGATTACTGGTGTTGAAGTCAATCTTCTCCAGGAGATTACTGGTGTTGAAGTCAATCTTCGCCAGGAAATTACTGCTGTTGAAGTTAACCTTCGTCAGGAGATTACTAGTGTTGAAGTTAACCTTCGTCAGGAAATTACTGGTGTTGAAGTTAACCTGCGCCAGGAGATCGCTAATGTTGATGCTAAGCTTACCAATATTGAAGTCAACCTCCGTCAGGAAATAGCCAGTGTTGATGGTAAGGTGGATACGCTACGAGTGGAAATGAATCAACGATTCGACCAAATCGTCACTCTTCTTCAAGATCGATTGACATAGAAATTTGATTAAATAACTAAGAAAGGCTGAATGGGCAATCCCTCATTCAGCCTTTTTGCTTATTGCACGGGCTGCCCATTTCTGAATGTAGCCGCGATTTTATCACCATCCGCGAAATAGTAGGTTCCCTTTCCGTTGGGAACATTATTCTGGAACCAACCTGCGTATTTATCGCCATTGCGATAATAATACACCCCATAGTCAGAACGGAGATTATCCCGGAAATTTCCTTTGTATTTCACTTTGCCATCGGCGTAATATTCGGTGCCTTCGCCATGCTTGTCGCCTTCTTCAAACTCACCCGCGTATCGTTCGAGGGTTGGGTAAACAAATACGCCTGTTCCATCCTGACAATCGCCTGAAACACAACCAACGGTCGTTCGAGTGCCGGGCCGCTGAACAGGCGCTTTGGGAGCAACAACCGGACGAGACGGTGTCGTGGCTAAACTGGTATTGGCGGCCATTGGCTTTGGAGCCATAGCAGTTGGCGTTTTTACCGCCGTCCGGCTTTTGGGATACATGGCTTCGGCTTCCAGCCAGCCTTTTCGAATCGCTTCAATACGGGCGGGTTTAGCTGGGTGCGTCAGGGTAGCGTGTTCATTGCCCAGCGCTTTTACCGCTATCGTCGCTTCTTCCAGCGAGGCACCTAACTGATGCAGGACAAAGCCCGAAAATTTATCGGCTTCAATTTCTTTTATCGGCTGACCCCCACGCCCGTCAATCGTGTGACCCTGCAAATGGTGCCCTATTTCGTGCGCCATGATGCTGATCGCCGACCAATCTGTTTCGGTTTCTTCTTCAATTTGTGCCATGAAAGCGCCATCGTAAACAATAAATCGCTGGCCTTTCAGAACGGTTGCGAAACAGTTGTCGGTATTGGAGCATTCAATAACTTTGAAATTACGGAGTAAACCAATTGGCTTTAGAATCCGGTCGACAACGCGCTCGGCGTGACCATTGGAGGAGGTTTTGGGTGAGCAAAGGACATCAGGGGAAACGTTCCCACCTGTATAGCTACAAATAAATGTGCCGGGACTACTAGGAATCTGGGCAGATAGTGGGCTAAAGAAAGCCGCTGATACGGAAAGAATAAATAGAGATAGAGCCGCTCTCACTGGCATAACCGAGGGTGGTTAATCGTTCAACACGGCTGAATAACGATAGAAAGGCACACGCTATTTTAATCGCTCCTGAAAACTATTTAAACTGTTGTACGGCTACTTTTCCCTTAGCGCCGACTGCATAGCAGGTGCCTTTGGCACAACCCATGGAATGAAATCCTTCTGTATCGAGTTGCTGCCAGGTTTGTCCCTGGTCGGCAGACAGGCTAGTTCCGGAAGGGCCAACGGTAAGTAATCGATCGCCGGGTAGTAAGGCAACCGCTTCTTTCAGGCCAGGAGGATTGGTTTGAGCAACGAGTTGCCAGGTTTGACCTCCGTCGCGGGTGATGGCGGCATTGGGCCCTGGTTGTTGCTCCTGCTTGTAGTTGCCGCCCACGACCATCCCGATTTTATCACTGAAAAAATGCATACCAAACAACCCGGTTGCTTCGCCAGCGGGCAAGGGGGTGTTCGTTACATTCCAGGTCTTTCCACGGTCGCTGGAGCGGAATACACGCCCATAGCGCCCCCGCCCGACGCAATCCAGACGTTTCGCTTTCCATGTACGACAAGGCTGGTGCCGCTGGCCGCAAAAGCCGCTTCATTCGGTTCCATAAGGGGTAATGTAGCAGGCGAAACTGGTTTCCAGGTTTTCCCACCGTCGTCGGTAGTTAGCATAAACCATTTGTTTTCAATCGGATCGCTAAACACAATCCCATGTTGATTGTCCCAAAAGTCGATTCCGTCGAAGAATACGCCCTGCTGCTGGGTTTGATACTGGAGCGTCCAGGTTTGTCCAGCATCACCGGTTTTATAAATTCTGGCCTGACCTTTCTCCGCAGGGCCAGCACTCATGAGGTAGGCCGTCTTAGCGTCAACGGCATGGACATCGCGAAAGTCGCAGGCTTGGGCATCGGGGACAGTGCCCGTTTGCCAGGTTTTCCCCCGTCGGCTGTTCGAACAAACGTGCCTTTGGTACCACCAATCCAGGCAATATCAGGGCTGGCGACACTTACTGCCCTGAAGCTGGCATCGGAGCCAACAGCTTGCAGTTGCCATTGGGCAAGGCAGTTGAGCGGGATCAGTAAGGTTATTGCCAGCAGACGGATCGGTTGATTCATGAATTTTTAGGTAGTTTCTATTGATTCTGTAGATGCTAATGCCGCATTGATTTTACTTCTTATAATATCGTTGAATGCTTTCTGTGAGTACCTGATATACGTTAGATACGCGAGGCTGGTTGCTAAGATAAGCCAAATGAGTATCAATTGTTGTCAGGTCACCTCGCCGGGCTGGACCGGTTTGCACATCGGCGGGATTTGGCGCTGCCAATCCTTTTCGGAAGGTCTCTTCGATGATAGGCCGGAGTAAATCGAACTCTAGCCCCTCCTGCGTAGTCAGGTCATGGGCAAGGGCTAACAGATGATTTGTAAAATTACAGGCTAACACGGCACCTATATGCAGGGTTCGGCGTTCATCGGAGGTTATCAAATAGACAATATCACTAATGTCCTGTCCTAGCTGAACCAATGCCTCTTCTGTAGCCGGATCGGAGGCTTCTATACAAAGAGGAATTTCCTCAAAAGCCAGGAATGGCTGCCCTTTGGTGAATGTTTGTAACGCATAGAAAACCCCGGTCTGAACGGGAACATCGCTATAGATCGCCATCCAGCGTTCCAGTGATTGCAGCGATTGTCCACCTGAGGTATGCACGACTATCGCATTTTCGGGTAGCACTAATCGTGAGCAAACCTCTTCGAGTGCCTGATCCGAAACCGCCAGAATAAATAAACGGGATGGACTGTCGGCAAAATTTAATTCCGAATGGGTTCGTGCGTCATAGAGGTTACTGACTAATTGACGGGAGTGCTGAAGCTGGCGGCTATACACCTCGTTGATGTGATGTCCTGCGTTTTCAAGAGCTGGCGCAAGATGCCAGGCAAGATTACCGGCGCCGATGAACGAAATTTCCATGCTCAAGTATAGAACATTTTCCTTGAATCGTTGCCTACATCCTGCTAGAGTGACTAGCTAACGGTTCCCTCAGCCCCAACGATTTTTGTTCCTAAACTTCGCGAAAATATGGCCCGGTAATTGTAGATCGGCTTTAACTAAGGCCGCTTATGGTTTCATATCCAGGAAACTGACGGTCAGTTTATTCGCATGAAGGTAGATTAATGTGTAAGTTTATACCCTGGTTATGGCACAGCTAAAGAAAACCACCCATTAAAAAATCTATTGACCTATTAGACGAATGGCCTAATTTTGGCCGTTTGATAGAAGAACGTATCCTCGCTACTCATACTGAACCTGAAAGTACCCCCGATGGTGAACCACTACTTTGTTCACAGTTCTGTTGCCAGTCACTTCATTCTTGCCATTAGCAGGCTCCTGTTCGTTCCGAACGGTTGGCTGATAATGGGATGCTGGCTGCTATTAGGGCTGGGTGTAAGCATCGGCCAGAGCCAGCCAGCCCCTACCCAACGAGGAGCGGCCGGAAGACGTCAGCAGGCTGCCGCCGATTCCGCGCGAGCCAATGCCCGTAGACGGGCTGTTATGCGGGCTGATTCGGTTAAACAAGCACTTCAGGATCGAACCGATAGCATTCGGGCGGTTCGTAGCGCTAACCGTCGGCCAACGATAAACTGGCCTGACCGGCGAGCCACGCGTTTCTCCGAACGACCGTCTAAATCGCCGTTTATTCTCCGTGACCCCAAAGGCGTCTCAACCGATTTTCGACTTGATCCCGAGGGGCGTATTGGTGTTAGCGAGCGGGTTCGGACGGGGGTGTCGTTGTCTGGAGCCCCAACGCCCAATTCAGTACAGGGTCAAACGAACGTGACCTCACCGGCTATGTCGGCCACGAGTTCGGCAACAACCAGCCCGATATTGCCGCCATCACAGTTCGGGCTTCCGTATCGGCCCGCAGAGTCGATTCCGTTTTCGACCTATAATCAACTGCAGAATCAGCGTGTTGAGCAAAGTGTCTGGCGTGAATATGGTGCCAAACGAGACGGACAGAGTGCATTGAGTGGGCGTGGATTAATTCCAAAACTCGAATTGCCGCCTGTTATTGACCGGCTTTTTGGCGGTAGTCAGGTTGATTTTAAACCGAATGGCTTTGTAACGCTCGATTTCGGTTATCTCTACCAGTTTAATGATAACCCGGCCTATCCTGTTCGGCAACGTCGTAGTGGTAACTTTCTCTTCAATGAGCAGATCAGTATTAACTTCAATGGTAAAATTGGAGAGAAACTCGGCGTTCTGGCCAATTTCGATACGAAGGCGAGTTTTAATTTTGAAAATGCGCTAAAGCTCAACTATAAGCCGGGCGGTGGGCTTCCCGCTTTTGGTACTGGTCAGGGATTGCCTGGCCTACCGAAGGCACCCACCCTGCCAGGGGCTCCAACGCTGCCGGGAATGACTACCCCCGGAATGCCCGGATTTACCCCTCAGAACGAAAGCATTTTACAGGGGCTTGAAGTGGGTAATATCAGTTGGGCAGTCAACAGCCAGTTGATTCCGGGCGTGCAGAATCTATTTGGAATTAAAACGCAGTTACGTTTTGGCAAACTGAACGCTACCCTGGTGGCTTCACAGCAACGGTCACGTAAGAGTGAAATTGTACTTCGCGGTGGCACATCGAATCGTCCGTTTGAAATCCGTGCTGACGGCTACGACGAAAACCAGCACTTTTTCCTGTCGCAGTTTTTTCGGGCTAACTACGAGGCCTCGTTGAAAACAATGCCTCAGGTAACGTCAGGGGTAAACGTGACCCGGATTGAAGTATATGTAACGAACCGTACCAATACGACCGAATCACTTCGAAATATTGCCGGTTTTCAGGACTTGGGTGAAGGCAATCCCTATAGTCAGACCAACCCGAACTTGTCCCCGTTTTCACGGAATAACCTGACGCCTACTGCCAATACTGCCAATGGACTCTTTACTAAGCTAACCGCGAACACCAATAGCGCGTTTCGTCAGGTAGATCAGACGAACGATCAACTAACGACTACATTCCAGCTAAGTAAGGGAACGGATTTCGATTTGCTACGGGGTGCCAAGCGCCTGACCGACCGTGAATATCGACTCCAGGCCGATCTGGGCTATATTTCGCTCGTAACCCCTCTTCGCAACGACGAAATTCTGGCGGTTGCTTACGAATACACCTATCAGGGCCGACGCTATAAAGTTGGCGAATTGACCGAAGATTATCAGGCCCGAAAAGGTGACGAAGTACTGGTATTGAAATTGTTAAAATCGGCTACACTGCGCAACAACCTACAGTTGCCCATGTGGAACCTGATGATGAAAAACATCTATGGGCTCAGTACGTCCCAAATCACCCGTCAGGGTTTTCAATTGCGGGTTATTTACAAAGATGACCTAACGGGTATCGATAATCCTAACCTACAGGAAGGCCGCCGGACGCAGAACCGTCCGTTGGTGCAACTGTTTGGCATGGATCGGCTCAACCAGCAATTGGATGCTCAGCCCGATGGTAATTTCGATTACGTCGAAAACTATACAATAGATAGCCGTTACGGGAAAATTATCTTTCCTGTACTCGAACCTTTCGGATCGTATCTGGAAAAGCAATTTGATGCTGACGAAGACAATCTGAAGGCGAAATACGTCTTTAATGAGCTTTATCGGACTACGAAAGCCGATGCTGCCCAACTTGCTGCCAAAGACAAGTTTTTTCTGAAGGGGTCATTCCAGTCGGGCAACGGTGCCGAAGTACAATTGCCATACGGGGTGAATGAACAGTCGGTTACGGTGACAGCCGGTGGCGTTCCGCTGGTGGCCGGGACAGACTATGTGCTCGAAGCTCAGATTGGCAAACTTCGGATCATTAATGAGAGTGTGACCAATTCGGGCCGTGAGATTCGGATCAGTTACGAACAGCCTGATTTGTTTCAGAATCAGATACGAACGCTCATCGGTACGCACCTGGATTATGTTGTCAATAAGGATGTTATCATAGGGTTGACCGCCATGCATATGAAAGAAACCCCAGCTGGTTTTCTGACTCGTGTAGCCCTTGGTAATGAGCCCGTTAACAACACAATTTTGGGCCTCAATGCAAATATTCGCAAAGATGCTCCTGGTCTGACGCGCTTGCTGGATGCTCTGCCCGGCGTACAAACCAAGGAAATGTCGACCATCCAGTTCAATGGCGAGGTTGCCCAACTCTTTCCGGGTACTAACCAGAAAGCCCGAAATGAGAGTTATCTGGATGATTTTGAAGCGGCCCGTACTATTTTCGATCTGACTCGCCAACCAACACGCTGGCGACTAGGTGCTACCCTCAGCAATTTCCGCAAGGGTCATTTGCTGATCCACTACCATTTGCCTACAACCGTGCCCGTATCTCGGTCTACACGGTTGACCCGAGTATTTTTGGGTCAACCGGGTTATTGGGGGTATCGTCGAACATTGATGTTGAAGACGCTAACAAGCACATGTATGAACGTCCTTTCCTGCCGCAGGAGCTATTCCCCGGTCGGTCGGCAAGGCCCGTGCAGTTACCGGAAAATATCCTGGACGTAGCTTATTTTCCGTCGGAACGGGGTATGTATAACTACAACCCGAATCTGGACGTGAATGGGCTTCTGCCAAATCCTACGCAGAACTTTGGTGCGGTGACCCGGGCCATTGCTTCAGACATTGATTTCGACAATGCCAACGTAGAGAACATCACCTTCTGGCTTATGGACCCCTTTGTGAAGGGTGATGCGGGAGACATTCGCTATGGTCCAAACCCTAACCAGACGTTGAAGGGTGGAAGTCGTCGGGGTGGAGGGAAATTAGTATTTAACCTGGGTGATGTTTCAGAGGACGTTGTTAAGGATAGCCGCTACGAGTTTGAAAATGGGTTTCCACTCGACTCGGCCGTTAGTACGCGCAATCCCGGTACCGATGCTACTGCCTGGGGACGAGCACCCACACGGCAATTTGTTACGAATGCATTTCAGACCGGCTCCAGGGCGCAACAGGATATTGGTCTGGATGGCTTAAGTAGTCAACCAACTATTCCAAGCGGGGTTCCGGCCGAGAAAGACTTTTTTAGGAATTACCTGAATGCAATCCGCCCGAAGGTTAGTGCAGATGCATTTGCCGAGATTGAGCAGGACCCCTCCGGCGATGACTTCAAATTTTATCTCGGCGACGATGCCGACCAGCAGAAGTACATTGTTGCCCGGTATAAGAAGTTCATGGGCATGGAAAACAACTCGCCCGAAAACACCAGCGCCAACCAATATCTGACGCCCGCATCGACCACATTGCCTGATATTGAAGACCTTAATATCGACAATACCATCAATGACAATGAGGCCTATTACGAATATGAGATAGACCTACAGCCTGATAAGCTGGAAGTTGGCCAGAGTAAATACATCGTTGATAAGGTAACGGTGAACACGCCGGGTGGCCCCGTAAACTGGTATCAGTTCCGGATTCCGGTGCGGGAACCCTTGCGGAAAGTAGGAAGCATCAACGGGTATAAATCTATCCGGTTTATGCGGATGTACCTGACCAACTTTGCTGACCCCGTTGTGCTTCGGTTTGCCGAATTGCAGATGGAGGCTAACCAATATCGTAAGTATACCGGCGATCTGACCCAGCATGGCTTGCAGGAAGTTCCTGAACCCTATGATGCCAACTTCACCGTCTCAACCGTAAACATCGAAGAAAACAGCAGTACCCAAACTACGACTGCGGGTGGCGATAAATACCAATACACTGTACCGCCGGGCTATGTTCGGGATCGTGACTACACACAGCCTAACATTGTTGAACTGAACGAGCAGTCGATGCGCTTAAGCGTAACGAACCTACGCGATGGCGATTCGCGGGGAGCGTTCAAAAACACAAACTACAATCTGCTGTTTCGGGAGCGGATTAAAATGTTTGTGCATATGCATAGCAACAACAATAGTGACGATGCGAACAAACAAGTATCTGCTTTTGTACGGCTTGGTACAGATTATACCGATAACTATTATGAAATTGAAATTCCCCAACTGATAGCTACACCTGCTGGGAATCAGGCACCTGAAGTGGTTTGGCCTGACGAAAATGCGCTGGATCTGGCACTACAGGAATTAATTGACCTTAAAGCCAATCGGAATCGGGAGTTTGGCCGCAAGACGTCGTTGCCCTTTACGCAGTCGTCTGCCAATGGGCGTTATTTACTAACTGTAGTGGGTAGCCCTGATTTGAGTTCGGTGCAGTCGATTATGATTGGAATGCGTAATCCAAAAATACTGGGCGATGGCGAACGACCGAAAAGCTTCACGATCTGGGTCGATGAGTTGCGTGCCAGCGGCTACGACCAGCATGCAGGGATGGCAGCTGTGGGTTCGGTAAATATGAAATTAGCGGACCTGGGCACGCTTACAGCTTCAGGCCGCATTACGACCTTTGGTTTCGGAGGAGTACAGACGCGTATAGGTGAACGGGCCCTAGAGACAACTACGGAGTTTGGATTATCGTCGGCTCTTGCTATCGATAAATTTTTGCCCGCTACATGGGGGCTGAAGATTCCTTTCTACGTCAATTATGATCACCGTAACGTCGATCCGCACTTTGACCCGTTAGACCCAGATACCCCGCTGCAAACTTCACTGTCGACAAAATCGTCGGAAGCCGAGCGCGACAGTTACCGCCAGTTAGTGCAGGATAATACAACACGACGGGGGTATAATTTCTCGAACGTGAGGAAGGTGAAAACCAATCCGAATGCGAAATCGCACTTCTGGGATTTTGAAAATTTTGCGTTTACCTATGCGTTCAACGATATGAAACGCACAAACATTCTGACGCAGGAATACCTGCAACGACAGAATCGAGGGGCATTTCGTATACCTACAGCGCACAGCCAAAGCCGTTTGAGCCTTTCCGGAATGTGGCTTCGTTTGAAGCTCCCTATTTGCGCTGGCTCAAAGATTTTAACCTGACGTTGCTACCGTCTCTGGTATCGATTCGTACCGATATGGATCGGAGTTACATAAAAACCCAACTGCGCTCATCAGACCTGACAACGAACGGTATTCTGCCCCAATTCGAGAAGTATTTTCTGTTTAATCGCTACTACGATCTGACCTGGAACCTGACGCGCAGCTTAGTGCTAACGTATCATGCACAGGCCAATGCGATTATCGACGAACCGGCGGGGGATATCAATACCCAGGCAAAACGTGATTCGATTATCAATAGCATCAAACACCTGGGTCGCATGAAAAACTTCGTACAGGATATCCGGGCTACCTATCGACTGCCATTAGACAAGATTCCCCTACTCGACTGGATTGCTGCCGACGCCAGTTATAGGGTTGGCTATCAGTTCCAGGCAAACTCTTATGGCATTGTCGATTCGCTGGGTGTGCCCTTTGGTAATGTTATTCGCAATGAGCGCGAACAAGGCATTACGGGACGAGTTGATTTAATCAGGCTGTATAACAAAATTCGGTACCTGCGCTTTGCCAATACACCCGCGCCGGTTCGGAAAAACTTTGCCCGTAACCCTGGTGATGTTGAAGATATTGTACGTGGTGACAGTAAAATACTCAAAAACTTTACGCGCGCTTTGCTGACTGTGCGGGGTATTAACTTCTCGTATAATTTGCTGGAGTCCACGATTCTGCCAGGTTTCCTGCCAACACCAAAATTCTTTGGACTTAGTGCCGAAAACGCACCAGGTCTGGGTTTTGTATTGGGTAGCCAGGATCATAGTATTGCGTATAAAGCCGCTCAGAAAGGCTGGCTATCACCCAGTACGGTTCAGAATACTGCTTTTCAACAGAATATCACGAAGAAATTTACCGCCAGCACAACTCTGGAACCGTTTAAAGACTTCCGGATGCAGATAAACTGGCGACTCGACCGAACCGATGCCTATCAGGAATACTACCGGCCTGGCTCGCAGGGTGGTCCGTTTGAAACCCAGACACCGGTGCGGAGTGGCCAATTCAGTATGTCGTTCTGGTCGTTCCGGACAGCGTTTAAAGGATTACGCTCCGACAATAGTTCTGTCTTGTTCGATAGTCTTGAGAGCTACCGAAACTACTTTAGCCAGAAACTTAATGCAGCCGCAAGGGAAGGCAATAGGGCTGGCACCTATGATTTAAATGCACAGGATGTGCTCATCCCTTCGTTTTTTGCAGCCTACAGTGGTCAGAAAAAAGAGAAAGCGAAATTCTCGCCCTTCTACAATTTCCCACTACCGAACTGGCAGGTTACGTATAACGGCATTTCAGGATTAGGGTTTATTCGTAAATATTTCTCTGCCTTCACAATCAACCATAGTTATTCATCGACCTATAGCGTTGGCAACTTCATCTCGAATTTGGATTATGGAGCGGCCTATGTAAACTTATCGGTACAGAACTTTGGGGTTGGAACGCTTACCAACCAGTTGAACCAGTTTGTTCCCATTGTGGCAATGAGTACGATTACGATGTCGGAAAAGTTTGCACCCATGATTGGTGTCCAGTTTCAGACGAAAAATCGGATTAGTGGCCAATTGGCTTACAACCAGAGCCGCGATGTAGCCTTAAGCCTGTCGAACGCTCAGGTTGCCGAATTGAGTAATAAAGATCTGACCGCGTCTATGGGCTTCACGCGACAAAACTTCCGAATTCCGTTCCGGATTAATGGGGCCTATAAGAAGTTAAAAAACGACCTGACGTTCTCCTTAGCACTCACCTTCCGGGATACGCGAACCATTCAGCGGAAGCTGGATGCTGAGCAGATTGTTACGGCGGGTAACGTGAACTTCCAGTTGCGCCCCCAGATCAGCTATATTGTTAGTAAGCGCCTGAATTTCAACCTATATTTCGACCGGACGTTTAACGACCCACTCGTTTCGAACTCCTTCAAGCGGGCTACCACGGCGGGTGGTGTGCAGGTGAAGTTTAATCTGGCTGAATAAATTGTAGTAGAATCAATCAGGAAATAGGCCAATCTTTTTTCGTAAATACACTCTGACCTGTTCGATTTCGGCGGCTGCTTCGTCCATTTTCTGGAGTTGTGCTTCCAGAATGGCTCGTTTTTCTAAATTGCTAAGCCTGCCTGCTCGCCAGTCGATGAATTTCTCCTGTATGTCCTTGAGGGTAAAGCCCATGGCTTTGATAAATTTAATCTGTAAGAGTCCAGCCACATGCGATTCGTCGTACTGACGATGTCCCCGCCGGCTTTGGCGATTACCTTGTAATAAATTCAACTTCTCGTAAAAACGTATCGTATCGGGCGTTAGGCCGGTTCGGTCAGCTAATTCGCGGATGTACATTTTTCTAAAAAAATCAGTATTGGGGAATTCTGGAGTTAGCTCCAATTTGTTCGCTATACGAATATGAAACCATTCTCAACCATGTCAAAAACAATTTTTATTACTGGTGCATCGAGCGGCCTTGGTAAAGCAGCCGCTATGCTGTTTGCCAACAAAGGCTGGAACGTGATTGCGACCATGCGTAAACCCGAAAACGAAGCGGAACTTACACAAATTCCAGCCATTAAACTTTTGCCGCTAGATGTTACGAATCCTGAACAGATACAGGCTACCGTTCAACAGGTTCTGGCAATGGGCGAAGTCGATGTCGTATTCAACAACGCAGGCTATGGCCTGGCCGGTCCTTTAGAAGGCACAACCGACGAGCAGCTTGTAACGCAAGTGAATACAAATTTGCTGGGTGTAATTCGAGTAACGCAAGCATTTATCCCCCACTTTAGGGCGAAAAAGTCAGGTTTATTTATTACTACGACCTCCATTGGGGGATTGGTCGCCTTCCCGTTCAATTCGGTTTATCATGCTACCAAATGGGCACTGGAAGGCTGGAGCGAAAGCATGGCCTTTGAATTGTCGAAATTTGGTATTGGCATTAAAACCGTTTCGCCGGGAGGCATCTCGACCGATTTCGCCAGCCGCTCGTTGGTGTTGGTACAGCATGAGGCCTACACCGATCTGGTTGGAAAAGTAATGAGTGTTTTTAGTGATCCGGAACGGAGACGTTTCCAATCTACTGCCGAGCAAATCGCCGAAGTTGTTTACGAAGCCGCTACGGATGGTAAAAATCAGCTACGTTATGTGGCAGGCGAAGATGCCAAAGCCCTCTACGCCCAACGGTTACAGGTGGGCGACGAACAGTTCAGGCAGGGTATAGACACTCGTTTTTTTGCTTAAGGAGCTAGTAAACAAGACAATTAAATCAACAATCAGCTTAATTGCCGGTTGACTTAATAAACCCCAATCAAAAACGTATGAAATACAACGCGCTCGGAAATACCGGTGTATTAGTCTCCGAAATCTGCCTCGGTACCATGACCTTCGGCGGCAATGGGTACTGGAAAGCCATGGGTGAACTTCAGCAGAACGCCGTTAACGATATTGTTAAAGCAGCTCTGGATAGTGGAATTAATTTCATTGATACAGCCAATGTCTATTCGTTTGGTGAGTCAGAGCGATTGCTGGGCCAGGCCCTGAAATCGTTAGGGCTATCGCGCGATGAACTCGTGATTGCTACCAAGGTTCGTGGGCGTATGGGCGAAGGTAAGAATCAGGTTGGTTTAGGACGTCTGCAAATCATGCAGCAGATAGAAGGCAGCTTGAAACGTCTTCAGGTCGATCATGTGGACCTGTATCAGATTCACGGGTTTGATCCAATAACACCCCTGGAGGAAACTATGCGGGGGCTGGAAGATGTGGTCAGGAGCGGCAAAGTGCGCTACATTGGCTGTTCGAATCTGGCGGCCTGGCAGGTTATGAAGGCAAATGGGATTGCCGAGAAAAACGGCTGGACGAAATTTGTGTCGACCCAGAATTACTACTCGATTGCCGGGCGTGATCTCGAAAATGAAATCGTGCCCATGGTACAGGACCAGCAAATGGCGATTTTGCCCTGGAGCCCCTTGGCCGGTGGTTTTCTGTCGGGTAAATACACCCGCGACAACAAGCCCGAAGGCGATTCGCGTCGGCTGGCGTTCGATTTTCCTCCGGTCAATCAGGAGCGGGCCTATGATATTATTGAGGTGATGCAGACTATTGCCGAAGCGCATGGTGTTTCGGTAGCGCGGATTGCCCTGGCCTGGGTGCTGGCCAAACCAGGCGTAACAAGCGTTATCATTGGAGCAAAAAATACCGATCAGCTTGCCGATAATATCAAGGCTGTAGAAGTTAGCCTAACCACGGAGCAGCTTGAGCAACTCGACCAGGTAAGCGCCACGACGAAGCCGTATCCGCAGTGGATGATTCAGCGGCAAAGTAGCGACCGGCTTGGTGCCTATAATTTTTCGCCCAATCAATCGACAGTGGTAAAGTAAGCCTTTCTGCATCACTGGTATGCCATTCTACTGGTTACCGTTTGCAAATCCGGTATCATCTACCGTATTTTGTGCGTATAAATTAAGACCCCCTTACAATGAATTTTCCCGCAGAACTAAGCTATACGGAGGATCACGAGTGGATTCGGATAGAAGATGACGGTACCGCAGTGGTGGGCATTACCGAATTCGCACAGAATGAATTGGGCGATATTATTTTCATCGATGTCAACACGGTAGGCCAATCACTCGGCAAGGGGAAGTTTTCGGTGCCGTTGAGGCTGTCAAAACGGTATCGGATTTGTTTTTGCCAATTGAAGGCGAAGTTCTCGAACTGAACCCAGCAATTGAAAAAAGCCCCGAATTGTTAAATAGCGATCCATATGGCGAAGGCTGGATCATTCGTCTGAAGCCTGCCGATGTAGCTGCAAAAGACGGATTGCTCTCCGCCGATGCTTACCGGGAATTGGTAGGTGCCTGATTCCCTGAAATAGACTAGTAGAAGGCTCCGAAAGGAGCCTTTTTTTAGATAATTACTTCACTTGTGCAGCCCTCTTCATCAAAAGCCAGAGGGCAATTTTCTATGCAATTTCTAATCCGTTCTGCCTGTGTTGTTGATACTGCTTCATCATTAAATGGGCAGGTGGTTGATATTCTGGTTGAAAACGGCCTGATTCGTCAAATAGGCGAAAACCTGTCTGTTGGTTCTGGCAGTCTGGTCATTGAGTCGGATAATCTGCATATATCAGCCGGTTGGGCCGATATGCGTGTACTAGCGCAAGATCCTGGCTATGAGCATAAAGAAGATCTGACCAGCGTTTGTAAGGCGGCTACAGCCGGTGGTTTTACCGATATTGCGGTGTTACCCAATACACAGCCCGTTATTGACGATAAGGGAACACTTGGGTATGTCCGGCGTATGGCTGAGGGACAGCCAGTAACCGTTCACGTTATTGCTGCTGTAACGAAAAAAGCAGCTGGCGAAGACTTTACAGAAATGCTTGATCTGCATCACGCTGGTGCCATTGCATTTTCTGACGGTACCCATCCACTGCAAAATCCTGACTTGTTGCTCAAAACTTTGCAGTATCTGCAACCCATTAATGGGTTACTCATGAATCGCCCCGAAGAGCAGTTGCTGACCCGCTTTGGTCAAATGCATGAGGGTATTCAAAGCACACTCCTTGGTTTGAAAGGCATACCTGCGCTGGCCGAAGAACTACTTGTTGAGCGCGACCTGCGATTGCTGGATTATGTTCTTAGCGGGGAGCAGGGAGCAGGGAGCCGGGAGTCATCTCCGGGCTCCGAGCGCCCCGCTCCGAGCGTTCTTCACTTCTCCACTATTTCAACCGCTCGTTCGGTTGAATTGATTCGGCAGGCCAAAGCGCAGGGTATGCCCGTAAGCTGTGATGTGGCGGCTCATCAACTTGTGTTCGATGATTCGGCCTTAGCGGGTTTTGATACTAATTTGAAAGTAAATCCACCCTTTCGTGCGAAAGAGGATGTGGCAGCTCTCTGGGCGGGCTTGGCTGATGGTACGATTGATGCGATTGTATCCGATCATTCGCCCCAGGATGCAGAAAGTAAAAACCTGGAGTTCGATCAGGCCGAGTTTGGTATTACTGGGTTGGAAACAATCTTTCCTGTCCTTGTAACATACAATAAAGGCTTATCCCTGTCGCAGCTTATTGAGAAGCTGACGACCCGGCCCCGGCAGATTCTGCGGCTTCCTGCCGTAAGCATTGCAGAGGGGCAGCCTGCCCGCCTGACGCTTTTTGATCCGACTCGTACATGGATATACGAACACACGTTCTCAAAATCGAAAAACTCGCCGTTTTTTGACCAATCATTTACGGGGCGCGTGGTCGGAACCGTACATAATGGCCAATTTAAGCCAACCAAATGAAACGTATCCTGAATTATTTTTCGAACCCGTTACTAAAAATCCCGCTTCTGGCCGGATTGCTGACGGGTGTTTTGTGTTTCCTGTATTTTCTGGCATTGTATGCTATCGGCGTGCCTGCTTTAGGGAATATTCGGGTGTTGGATTATGGCATTCACATTATTGTCATGATCGCGACTATCTGGTATTATCGGAAATATATTGGCCATGGTCGGCTTCATTTGTGGGAAGGACTAACCATCGGTTATGTACTTAATACCGTAGCAGCCTTAGTGACGAGTTGGCTAATCTATCTGTTCGTGACGCAAATTGATCCGGGCGTATTTGCGGAGTATGTGGTAAATTCGAAAAAGCTTCTGCTGGAAGCTAAAAAGCAGATTACAGATCAATTTGGGCCAGAAACCTTTGCCGAGCAATGGCAGAAGGTTACCTCCATGCAGCCTTCTGTACTTCTTCCCGATGAATTGACAAAAAAAACGGCTTTAGCCGTATTGCCTGTACTCATTATTTCACTTATTTTCCGCAAACAGGATTACAGTGTTCTGCAATAGTGTGTGCGATTTCCTAAACTACGGCCATGAATAACCAGACTTCTACTGCTCGTGTTGCCTTGAAATGGGGCCTGATAACCGGTATAACTTTAGTTGTATACTCGATCATTCTATACACTCTCGATCAAGCAACAAATCGATCACTTAGTCTCGTTATTTATGCGATCCTGATTGTTGGCTTAGTATTGGGCATGCGTGATTATCGTACTGCTAACGATGGCTATATGAGTTATGGCGAAGGCATGAGCTTAGGCACGCTATTATCGGCCATTGCTGGATTTCTATCGTCTCTGTTTACGGTTTTCTATACGCAGATTATTGATCCTGGATTCCAGCAGCACTTAGCCGAACAGGTTCGCGAGCAAATGGAAGAGCAGGGCAATCTGTCTGATGAGCAGATTGATCAGGCAATAGAAATGATGCAAAAATTCCAAAGCCCAGGGATAGCATTTGCTATTGGTATCTTCATGACGGTTCTGATAGGTGTAATTTTCTCATTGATTATTGCGGCCTTCATACGCAGGAACAAAACCAATCCGTTTGAATAAAAAGTTTATAGTTTGTGGTTTGACGTTTGTAGTTAGCTACCTGAGGGGCTATAAACCTCAAACCACAAACTATAAACTACAAACTCTTTCATTGTGCTGGCCATTTTTCGTAAAGAAATCAATCAGTTTTTCTCGTCGCCTATCGCCTATATCATCATGGGCGTGTTCCTGACGGCCATGGGTTTGCTATTATGGGTATTTCCAGACACAAGCCTGCTTGAAAATGGATATGCTGACATGGGTACGTTTTTTAACCTGACGCCCTACCTGCTGCTATTTCTGGTGCCCGCTATTACGATGCGCTCCATTGCCGATGAGGTACGTTCAGGTACGCTCGAATGGCTGCTTACCAAGCCTGTTAGCCGTTGGGGAATTGTGGGAGGGAAATTCCTGGCGAGCTGGCTATTGGTGATCATTACCTTACTGCCCACATTGATCTATTATTTCACGCTCTATAAACTCGGTTCACCCGTTGGCAATATCGACTCAGCGGGC
The DNA here is from genome assembly GCA_003259005.1 of Spirosoma telluris. GTDB lineage: Bacteria > Bacteroidota > Bacteroidia > Cytophagales > Spirosomataceae > Spirosoma > Spirosoma telluris. Next base: position 4,465,868 of record QLII01000001.1, on the reverse strand, counting down.
GTATTTGGGTCCTATCTGGGGATTATATTGCTGGCGGGGTGTTTGTTGCTGTGGGCTTATGGGCATCAACATTCAACGATAATCAGGTCGTTGCTTTCGTGCTCGGGGCATTCTTTTGCTTTCTATTGTATGTCGGTCTAAGTGCCCTGGCAGGGTTATCAGCATTAGGCGGACTATCCTATTATCTATCTTTGCTGGCGCTGGATGAGCAATACCGCGCACTGGGGAGAGGGTTATCGACAGCCGAAATGTAATTTATTTACTTAGTGTCCTTGTTCTGTTCCTTCTTCTGACAACAAACCGATTGAAATCAACTGTATGAAAATTCCACCCATTCTGTTTCGCTGGCTGGCTAGTGCATGGACTATCATTATGCTGATTGGTTGCCTTACACCTAATGATAAATTACCCGATAGCTTGACATCCTTTAATGACAAATTTCTGCATGCCGGAATATTTGCTCCATTTGTCGTACTATGGATATTAGCAGGTTTTCGGATTAGCTACGTATTTGTTGTCGCAATACTGTTTGGAGGGCTTATTGAATTGTTACAATATACATTGCCTATTAATCGAAGTGGTGACTGGATTGATTTAGCTGCCGATAGTTTGGGTGCCTTTTTAGGTGTTATTCTTGGCTGGGTAGTTCAGAAAACGTATAAACCCTTTAATTCATAGCGCTATAAAATTCGACCGGATGAGTCGTCTTTATAGCGCTATGAATTAATAACACTATAATTTTGCTGTTGTGGCCCGTTGTACACTGTTGCACTTGGCCCCAATGACCTTATAGGCCTGTGAATAGCCTAATTCACCTGCACGACTCAGGTCGATGCACGCGTTAGACTCATCTCCCGAATCATAGCGAATGATACCCCGTAGATAGTAGGCTTCGGCATGGCGAGGATTAAGTTTCACTGTGCTATTACAATCAATCAGTGAGCCTTTCTGATCGCCAAGTGAGGAGCGAACCATACCCCGTATAAAATAGGCTTCAGCGTTCGTAGGATTCAATTCAACAGCCCGGTTGAGATCCTGTAAAGCTGATTTTCCTTCACCATTCGAATTTTTAAGCATGCCCCGTATCAGATAAGCATCTGAGCGGTCATCAGACAACTCTGTAACTCTGTAGCGATCCTGTACAATTGAACCTAATAGCGTCATTGTACTGGAGGTGATAAAATCACTGTAATAGGCTTTATTCTGGTTAGTAACAGTCCCCATTTCAATCGATTTATCAATATCGCCAATGGCTTGTTTAGTGCCACCCAGCCGACTCTTACAGAAGCCTCTGCTGAAGAGTGCTTTAAAATGATTAGGGCTTAACTGAACCGTTTTGTCAAAATCAGCCACGGCATTCTCGAACTCACCCAGTCGGGTTTTGACCAGACCACGATGATAATAAAGCTCCGCTTCGTCTTTGCTGAGTTCGATAGCGCGATTAAAATCGGCGATGGCACCCTTATAATCTTCCAGTTTAAAGCGGGCATAGCCCCGTCCAGCCAGTGCCTGCGTTTTGTTGGGTGCCTTTTCAAGCGTCAATGCAAAATCCGCCAACGCACCCTTATAGTCGTTTAGCTGCATTTTACAGTTTCCTCGGGCAGTCAGAATGTTCGCATCTGTAGGAGACAGGGTCGCGGCTTTGTTAAAATCGGCAAGTGCGCTGTTTAGATAATTTATTTGCAAACGGCACAGTCCACGCTGATAATACAATAAGGCATCATTGGGATTCAATTCGATGGCCCGGTTAAAATCCTGCATAGCGCCCCGAAAATCTTCCTGCCGAGTGCGATTCAGTCCTCGGTATAAGTAGGCGTTGGCATCACTGGAGTTGAGCTCAAGGGCCTGGTCGAGATCAAGATTGGCGCCCTGAATGTCGTTTAAACTGATCTTGGCTAAAGCGCGGTTGTAGTAACTTGGTGCGTTCTCAGGATTAAGAATGATGGCTGCGGAAAAGGCTTGTAAGGCTCCAGGATAATCCTTCGCATTACTTTTCTGGATACCTTCGTTAAAAAGGTCAGCAGCTGTTTGCTGGGCTGATGCCAGTCGGATTATTAAACAGAAAAACAGAATTAGGGTAGTTACGGATAATTTTTGCATCTTGAAAGAATGGATTAGGTTAGTAAGAGACTATTTCGGGCAGAAATATAATTATTATCTGTATCTTAATAAGTTGAGATGTAGAAATGTTATTGTGCATTTTTTGCAGTCTACTAATTTATATAATAGATAGAGATACTATGAATTTGTGAAACCTATAGTTAGTCGCCTGTACAGATAGAATTTAATTAGACATGCCGTTTTTAAACTATCTGCCTAATTAAATTCTAGTTAATCGGTAGAAGGAGGAAAGAAAAAAATCGCCAAATTAACCGCTTAAATCATGGATTGTTATGCATATTGGATTCATTGGCTTAGGCAAGATGGGGTTCAACCTCGTTAGTAACTTAGTAAAGCATGGTCATACCGTTGTTGGTTACGATATTAATCCAGCTCTGGTAGAGGGGGTTAAGGATGAAGGGGCTCAGGGCGCTAACACCTTGCCAGACCTTTATAATGCGTTGCCTGAGAAACGCGTTTTGTGGTTGATGATTCCTGCCGGTCCGTTGGTTGATACGGTTATTGAACAACTGCTGGCTGTTATGCAACCCGGCGATGTCGTTATTGATGGTGGTAACTCTCATTATAAAGATTCAATTCTCCGACATGACTATCTTAAACAAAAAGGCATTGGTTTCCTGGATTGTGGCACGAGTGGAGGGATTAGTGGTGCGCTGAATGGAGCCTGCACCATGGTTGGGGGAGATCCCGACGTGATTGAGCCATTGCATGGTGTATTCCGGGACATCTCCGTTGAAGACGGTTATCTATATACGGGGCCGGCTGGTAGTGGCCACTTCACCAAAATGGTACACAACGGTATTGAGTATGGCATGATGCAGTCCATTGCCGAAGGCTTTGAAGTATTGGAAAAAAGTCAGTTTCCGTTTGATTTTGAAGCCGTTGCCAAAATGTGGAGTCATGGCTCAGTAATTCGCAGCTGGCTCATGGAACTAACTGAACATGCTTTCAGCAAAGATCCTAAACTAGAGGCAATTAAAGGCCGAATGTTCTCGTCGGGAGAAGGCAGATGGACGCTCGAAGCCGCCCTGGATCTGGGTGTACCTACACCTGTAATCGCCTTATCACTATTAACGCGGTATCGCTCTCTACAGGACGATACGTTCACCGGAAAGGTCGTGGCGGCTCTTCGTAATGAGTTTGGTGGACACGCCGTTGAGAAAAATAATTTTATTCTGTCAACGAATACGTCAATTTAATTTCTTTTTTCGTTAGTATTGTAGTATACAAAGGTTCGGGCTGTTTCAATTTCGCTATGAACGATAATTGAAACAGCCCGAACCTTTTTTAATGGCCCCTTAATCACCGTATCTGTTGCATGAAGTTATTGAGCACTTTGCATGATCCTACGTTCACGGGACGAGAGTACACTCGGCTTGATCGTTTTTTTCTTCAGTATATTAAAGACGAGCGCGATTTACCCTTTATCTATCTTACCATCCGCATTACCCTGACCCTCATACCGTTGAGCGTTCTGCTATATATGCCTTTCCTGACGGGCTGGGCCTGGTGGGGAGTGGCATTCTTACACTTATGTTTTAGTAATCTCGGCATCAAAGGGCCCTTCGGTCTGATGCTGCACTGCACAAGCCACCGGCAGTTTTTTAAGTCTGAATACAATTGGATGAACTACTACCTCCCCTGGGTACTAGCTCCGTTTTTTGGCCATACGCCCGAAACCTATTATAGTCATCACATCGGAATGCACCACCCGGAAAATAACCTGGAAGACGATGATAGTAGTACGATGACATTCCAACGAGACAGCTTCCGGAGTTTTTTGGCCTATTTTGGCCGCTTTTTCGTAATTGGTGTGCGCAATTTGCTGAATTACCTGCGTCAGAAAAATCGCCCGAAATTAGCGACACGTGCCTTAACCGGTGAGATTGTATTTGCCGTCGTTTGTATTGGATTGTGCTTTATAAGCTGGCCCGCCACGGTATTGGTATTTTTGTTACCCCTCCTTATTTATCGATTCATTGCAATGCTGGGCAACTGGACTCAACACTCGTTTGTGGACTTTGAGGACCCAGGTAATGCTTACAAAAATAGTATTACGTGTATTAACGTGCGATATAATAGAAAGTGCTGGAATGATGGGTACCATATTAGCCACCATGTTCGTCCGGCTATGCACTGGACCGAGCATCCAACATTTTTCATGAAAACCATTGATAAGTACGCACAGAATCAGGCCGTCGTTTTCGATGGAATCGACTTTGGGCAAGTTTTCTTTTTACTCATGTTTAAGAAATATGATGTACTAGCCCGAAATATGGTCAATATAAACGGAGCGTTTGCCAATGATCAGGAAGCTATTGCTCTACTGCGCCGACGCACCCAACGAATTCCAATGAAGCCCCTTGTTCAGGCCATGCCGCAGGTATCAGCAGTAGCTGCATAAGCCTTCAGGTATGAACACGGAGACACGGAGAGTACAGAGCGATACTAGTCTGTGTTCTCCGTGTTTCTGTGTTTATAATCAACTATTGCCACCGTCGATCTGCTTTTCAATGACCTGCTGGACTTCGATCGGCACATTCGATAAGAAATCGTAGCCGGTTAGAGTTTCCAGTTCGTCTACGCTGGTTAGATAAGCCCGCCATGGTTTGTCGGCCGCTGTTTGATTATTAGGGATATTTACCGCAATAACACGGGTGTTGGCCGTAATCTGAAACGTATTTTCAGCGCCGGTAGGCACTACGACCAGTATTTTCCAGAGGGTGGCTGGAACGGTCAGTTTTCCATTCGCAATCGTAGTGGCATAACCGTTCTGTCCAGTACCTCCCGTACCGCTAACACCAGCAATAATATACACATCGTTACCGTTGCTCATCAGTTGCCGTTCATAATCTTCTAAACTTTTCCATACCTCCCGATTATGCCTCGGAGCTTGTGGCACGATGTTGGATAGGAAGAACGTGGCGGCATTATCTTCGGGCGATGAATCACGATCATCGGATGGGCACAAATGACCTCGGTCAAAGCCCGTGTTGGTATAGTCATTTGGCCGGGCAGCATACCAGCCTGTTGGTAAGGTTGGATCTGGCTTGAACTCGGTTGTTCGTTTGGCATCACCTTTCCAGGAAGGACTCAGATACCAGCTTACCCAATTGGCAATGCCCCGGCTACGACTATACGAAAGCATGTATTGCGCTCGGCTGATCAGGTAGTTGTTAGGATCACTTGTACCTGCTCCACTCGGATTGCCGAGGGCAAGATTACTGGTGCGAACGAGGTTAGCGGAGGCTCCACTCGTTGATGGGGATGCTGCCGGACGAACGGTCAAACAACCGTTCATTAACAGTCCCAGACTGACCGCCAAAATAATAGTTTTGAACGGATGATGAAGTTGAATTGATTTTGCTGACATTCTTACGGAACTTTACAATCAATCCATAAATGTAGTGATTCTCGACGTAGCCTATTATTTAAGTAATCATGCAGATTTAGATTCTATAGTATTTGTAAACAGGAAGTTATTTCAAACGTAGGGCCGGCCCCAAGAATCTAAAGAATCCAGAGAATCTAAATTTGCCTAAGTACTTAATCTAACCAGAGAATTTAAGCGACCTAAAATAGACGATTATCCGCTGTTATGGCTAAAAAAAAGCAATCATCTGGCTACGAGAATCCTCGATCAGTAGCGCCCAAACCTACACCAAATTCGACCCAGGGTACAGCGCGGCCTAACACAACTCGCCCGGTTGAAACCGCGCAGCGCCCTCCCGTTCGCCCAACCACGACCAAACCGACTGTTACTACCGATTTGCCCATTGAGCGACGGCCTGTTGAGTGGTGGCCACCAGCAATCCTGGCTTTGTTAGGATTTGCTTTGTATATAAATACGTTTGGGCACCAGTACGCGCTGGACGATATAGCTGCCGTCGGGCAGAACCTGTTTGTTAAAAAAGGGTTGGCTGGTATTCCTGACTTGCTTCGCACAGAGTTCTGGCATTTTAGTAATATTTCGTTAGGCTACTACCGACCTCTGTCGCTGATTACGTTTGCGATGGAACAGGAATATTTTAAGGATAATCCGAATATCAGCCACATGATTAATGCGGGCTTGTATGGCATAACGGGTTTAATTGTTGGTGTCTTATTACAGAAATGGCTGACCAGGCAAACCATTACCGCATTTTTAATCGGATTGGTTTTTATCGCGCATCCCCTTCATACCGAGATTGTTGCCAATATAAAAGGCCGCGATGAAATTCTGAGTTTCCTGTTTATTTCGCTCATGTTGCTTTCTTACTGGAAGCATTTAGAATCTGACTCTCCATTTTGGTTCAAAGGCCCTGCTTCCGACTGGACATTGGGCGGAGTGCTGGGCCTTTTTTCCATTGTAGGTGGTTGGGTTATTGGTAGTAGTCTGATGGTGAATACATTGGGTAGTACAGCAGGTGGTATATTGGGCGTGTTGATCATGGGAGCCTTATCGGGAAGCTGGGTGGGCCTTGCCTGTGCATCGCTCTACTTTGCCTTTCTGTCCAAAGAATCATCCATCGTCAGCCTGGCTCTAATTCCGGCTATGCAGTACTGGTTTGCCCGTCGGAATGTCTGGCAATCGCTCATTAGTTTATGGCCATTTCTGATTGTTACGGCTCTGTTTTTCTATCAGAAACAGAAAATGATTGGTACGCTGAGCGGAACGCCCCCCATTGACTGGGCTAACTATCCCTATGCGATCGAGAAGACCCAAAAGTCGACCATGTTTAAGTTTCTCGAATATTACCTGCGGCTACTCATTTTGCCTCACCCGCTGGTATATGACTACTCGTATAATGTCATTCCATCGGGCGGAAAAGGGGATATATTAACATGGGCTGGCTTCTTTACATTTTTAGGCTTGATTTGGCTGGCCTGGAAAGGATTTATTAAACGCACGCTTTGGGGATTCGGCATATTCTGGTTCTTTGTAACGATGGCACCGGGTCTGGGCTTCATCTGGATTCGGGGGGGGATTTTCGCTGAACGCTTTTCCTACGCGGCTGTTATGGGTTTTGGATTTGTACTGATCTGGGCCTTACAGAAATTGTTGGTTCGCCAATCGGATGATTCGCCGAAGCCCGTGTTAGCCCGATATGCACCCCTGCTGGGTCTAATGGCCGTTGTAGCTGGGTTGTACTCGTTTAAAACCGTGGAGCGCAACCGGGATTGGGAAAATAATTTTGTACTCTTTAATTCGGCACTACCGTATGCACCAAATAGCTGTCAGGTGCAGCGGCACGTAGCGAATGAGTGGATTGAAAAAGGGCTTAAGGATCGTGCAAAGGCCGATTCAATTGCCAACGCCACAAATGCCATCAAGCCGAAACCTTCGTTGGAGCAGGTGAAGAAAGCGCAGACGTTAATTGACACTAATATTGCGCATGCCAATAAACATGGGCGCTGGGCGCTTGATCACTTGCAGGAATCAACCCGGATTTATCCCAATTTTGGGGAAGCCTATTTCTCAATGGCATACGTGTTTCAGAAAATTACGCCTAACGTCGATTCCGCCAAGTATTACTATAAACAGACAATTCGCGCGGCTAATGCCTATGCCCCAGCTTACAACAACCTAGGGGTAATCTATCAGGGTGAAGGGCAGACCCAGAACAATCGGCAGAAACTCGAGCTGGCATCGTACTACTACAATCGGTCGATGGTCGTCAATCCAGCCTATGTCGATGGGCAGAACAATCGGGCGAACCTGCTGAAAGCCTTTGGAATCGACGTGAAAGTACTGCCCGATTCGATTATTAATAAGTATTAACTTACCTTGATCAGGCAGATCGCAGGAGCGGTTTCAAAATCATATAGGTTTACTTAAAAAGCCAGTTGCTAAAGGGGTAACTGGCTTTTTATGCATTGTTGGGCTAGCTTGCGTACTGAATTAAGAGGGCTTAGTCATTCAGATAAACTGCATATATGATTTGGCAAATGCTTTTAAATCAAAATCTGTAGCTTGCAACCATGAACCGAATTCAGGAACTTCAAAACCAGCTTCCCCGCCACGGCGTCGACTTCCTGTCAGAAACAGACTGTAACCGTATTCTTGCCGACTATGCAACGCTCTGTGACACTTACGTTGCCTGTCCATACAAACCAGAGGTGTTACTCACCGAAGCCCGTGGCCGGGCGGGTCGCACCAATGTACATGTGGTTGGCGTTGGGGCGGTGTCCTACGGTGATACGCCGTTTGATGCGAAATTAAATGCGATCATTGGATTTCTGGATCGTGGATACTTTAAACTAGATAGCGATTTACGCGTTATTCGCTTGTTATGACCCCAAAGTCGCTCTAGAAGGCTTTTATTCGTGTTCGTGCTTCTTAACTAACTGTACGACCTTTCCATTTTCAACGAGTTTGGTTTTCAAGATCGTCTGCTTTGGAATAGCCAGCAGCAGCATAGGCTGGCTCGTGAACGACTGTGGATTATGCGTTAGCGTCGTATCGGCCATGCGAATATAGCGGACGGTCAAAATGGAGTCCTGAACGAATACCTTGCTAACCGAGAGCTTTGGGGGTTTGTTTGTTGGCGGGAGCGCAATGCCAATCGCCATTTCTTTTGCAAAATTCACAACGTCGGGACGCTTGCTTGTGGCAGCAGGCTTAAATACCTGTTCAAATGTTTCGGCTTGCTCAAACACAAAAAGGGTAGGCTTCCCTTTATTAACAGGCGCATCGTTACTTAGAAAATAGCCAGTAAGCATACGGTGTGTTAAATTAACTTGAGCCAGTGTAACTATGCTAACAATCAGGCTAGTTGTAAGAAGGATAGGGACGCGTAAACGACGATTAACGGATGAAAAAAGAGGCATAACCAGGTACAAACTAGATAAAAACGCTATGCTCTACTAACGTCTCATTGATGCATTCGGTATATATGAATAAAAAAAGATAAGTACCTTCTTGACTGAGCGATAGGTTTACCTGATCAGAACCAGATTAAGTTTAGAAAATGCCTTGGCCGGTGATCAAACGGGGTGGGTTTGAATTGCTTTTTGCGAGGTATGTATCGGTAATAGATTGAGCCAACGCGAAGCGTAGTCGTTCGCGATAAGCTACTGGGAGTGAAATCGTCTTCGAGTGTATGCAGACTTCCCTGCGTATGATTGGCAATTGTGTAATAATCGGGTTGAAAAGCCAGCGTCGTATCACTGCCCGTTGTTCCGCAAAGTACAACATGGACAGGTTTCCTGATCTTAGTCAGCAGGGCCATATCCTTAACAGTACTTATGTTATCAGCGAGTAGAATCAGGTGTTTTGCTTCTGGAAATGCTTGCTGGGCAGCCAGGAGCGCTTCTATGTCATTTTCGGCATCATCGTCATTGTGAACCGTGTTGCGGGCTGCATCCAGTAGAATAGGTAAGGCATTCGCCGGATTGCGTTCTCGGGTAATGAACATACGGCCTGCTGGGCCACCTGCCCGAGTTTGTTGCCCCAGGCTATCACAATCGGTGAAAAATACCATGCCCCTGATGGTCGAGTTGGGTGCATTTTTCCTGAACCAGGCGAACAACTGCGTAGTGTAAGGGTACATACTGGTCGTAAGGTCGCAGACGATTACGGCATCGGGCCACGAACGTAGATTACGGGCCAGTGTTTGGTAGGATGTAGAATCAGGACCAAAATCGCCGGTTATCATTTGGTGCTTTATAACCGTTTCTTCCGGGCTGAACGCGATAAGCTGGGGCCGGTGAATTTGTTCGGTTAAGTTGTTCTTTAATGGGTTGACTTGTCGAACTGGGTTCAGCGGAGCAGGCAAACGAACTGCTACAAATTCTACGGCCTGAGCAGAGTAGATCGGAGTCGATGGCGATCGGATTATGGCCGATTGCTGTACTTTTTGATTGACGCTTAACGAAGTTGTTTTGGGTGAATTGTCAGCCCTGGTAGAGTCAGCTGATCGTATTGACTTTCTGCGACTTACGCTGTCAATGTTAGAAGCCGTATTCTCGTTTTGCCGGTCAATTATCAACCAACTTAGGAAACCGAACAACAATAAACCTGCACTTCCCCAAGCTCCCCGGCGTATCCATCGCCGACGCCGTAAAGTACGCTGTAGCAGTACCCAATCGGTCGGATCATAGTTGGGTCGGTAAGTATCCAGCGACTGACGTACCCAGTCATGGAGCGGTTTATCGGTTTGTTCGCTCATGGTCAGTAGGAATTTGGGTGGTCAAGGCACGGCGTAACAACCGATTGGCTTCGGACAGATGCGCCCGTGATGTACTTTCAGCAATGCCAAGCTGGTCGGCGATTTCACGATGCGTATAGCCTTCGAGTACATATAAGCTAAAAACCATACGGTATGGAGTCGGTAATTGATGCAGCACCGTCAGAATATGCTCGACTGAAAGCTGTGAAAAGATTGCTTCATCATTCAGGTAGGGTTCCTGAAGGCTATACTCGACTAATTCGGTTGAGGTGTCCAGTGCTCTTTTTCGGTTTCGGCGGTAATAATCAATGGCAGTATTTACCATAATGCGCCGTAGCCACGGTATCACAACGGCCTCATTCTTAAGGTCGCCTACATGCCGAAATGCTTTTAGAAAGCCATCATTGAGCATTTCCCGAGCGTCTTCGCGGTCGCTGGCATAGGCTAGACAAACCGATAGGGCATAGCTATAGAAGCGCTCATAAAACGCTTGCATGGCAGCCTCCCGACCTCGGCGGCAGTCTTTCAGAATATCAGCTAATGGGCGTTCTGTCAAGTTGAAAGAACCGTTGAGTATGAATTACTGGCAACCAGAATAGGTATAGGTTTCGGTCGTTGTCTCGTCCTGATCGGCCGCTATTGGATGTTTAACGACTGTGGTGACGTTTGTTACATACCCCTGTGTGTTTGTTTGGCTAAGGGATGTTTGTGCTGAAAACGTCTCCATTTTTTTACTGACCGAATTCCAGTACACGTAGGTAGAGGTTGCCAGAACACCCACCTGTCCAAATTCGGATGCCGGAGCCGTTACGGGAAAACCCTTAAAGACGGGTAAAGAGGCTATAGCTGGCTTTGCATTACTCCAGGTTTGACTGGTTGTCCTCGTAAGTGTATCATTAACATACTCAGCTAGTTTGATTTGCCGCTGCTGGTTATCATACTCCCAACTAACTTTATAATTGTCAGGAATCGTGATTGACGTTGCTAAACCGTTTTGAATCGTAATCGGGCGAGACACTAACGTACCTGATTTTTCAACGTAATCAATCAATACATTCTGCTGGTAGGTCCAGATTTGCAACGGTCCTGTTGGATTACCTGGAATCTCATGCGTTATGGTCGGGTCATAGTCGTAGTGAGTTTGTGCCGTTTTCGTTACCAGCGCACCGGTTCCATCGTATTCATACAACTCGCTAACGGTTGTGTTCAGACCGTAGGCACCGACCGTTCGCTTGCTGGCACTGCTCAGCCTGCCATTGGTGTATGAATAACTGTTGGCCATAGATACCTTTTCTGTGATGGTTTTGCCCGCAGTTGTGGTTATGGTCGTAAGTTGGGAGTTCATCGCTGTTAAATACCCTTCAGCATTATAGCTGTATAAGACGGTAGTGGTGCTTGTTTGTTGATTTGTTGCGGGTGTAGATTGCTTCGTAAACGTGGTTACTGTTTTGGTCAGCTTACCCAGTTGGTCGTATTCATACGTGGTCTGGCTGACTGTATTGGAAAGTGCCGATTTTGATACGGCATTGTACTGCTGAATGCGGCAGGTACTTTGCGGATTGGCTTCGGTTGTGCCCTGGCTGCATCCAGCACTTAACCAGCCGGTGAACACACTGATTGCGAACACATACAAAAAATGGGAAATCGTTTTCATGATGCGATAACGTTGTTTGTCAACGACAAGCGGTCTATAAAGGCATAGACGAACAATGTGTAGAAAACGCTGGCAGAAAAATTACTTTTTATTGAGTTGATTGGATAGCCATAAAACAACATCGGGTTAGCCTGAATAAGCTAACCCGATGTTGATGGAGAAATTAGTGGAATTGTTAGTTCTGCGAGGCTGTTGAACTAACCGGATTATGAATATTCATGCCGGCGACATTGAAGCAGGAATTCTGATTATCACTTTTACACTCAAACAAATCGAACGATTCGACGCCTTTGTCCAAACGCTCGAAATACAACACGAAAGGGACTTTCTCATCATTCTTAATCTCGCGCGATTCGGGTGTCATAGGGATGCCTTCTGTCTTGACAAGAGCATACGTTTTCTTGCCATCTGCCGAGGCTAATACGGCTTTTGGGTTAAACGAAATACTACTGGTGCCGTAGTAATTGTTGTCGCGGCCGCTCGGGTCTTTGCCAAACGTTAAATACAATACTGTATAGCTGGCCGTCAGCTTAATGTCTGTTACCCGAATATCAGGGTCCTGTGAGTGGCCAAGTCCTCCCTGTGGATCAGGATAAAGCCGCGGCTGCACAACTGCCAGAGGCTGATAAGGCTGGTAATATTCAGCACCGTCGGCAGGGGCATTGATTGCCGCTGGCCGGTTAGAAATACAGGCAGAAACAAGCAGGCTAAGGACGAGGAAGGCTTTCATACAGTTAAATTACAGGCTTTCAGTCGAATAACCAAGAACTCACTTCATCTGTTTTTCAACGGATTCAACGGACAGCGCATCCCAGATTCGGTCATATACATCAATAGCCGACAGTGACTTGCCTACGTTTTTACTGCTGACAAATACGGGATGATATTCGGTTGCAGTACCAATTCGTCCGTGTGAACCCTTGACGAGCGTAGCATCCAGCGAAATTACGTTCATCAGGTAGCGGAAGCCCAGCAATTTACGGCCTAGTTTATATCCCGCTTTGAGTTTAATAAGCGGGTTCGTTTGGTCCATAAACATTTCAACTGGATCGTAGCCTGGCTTTTGGTGAATCGCTACCAGCCGGGCATAATCTGGAGCGCGGGCGTCATCGAGCCAATAGTAATAGGTAAACCAGCTTTCGGCATCGGCAACCACGACAAGGTCACCGGAGCGTTCGTGGTCGATGTGGTAGTTTTTTTGCTGCTCCTTATCCAGAACCAGCTCGATACCCGGCGTCTTTTCCAGCAACGATCTCACCTTGTCAAAAACTGACGGATCATTAATATACACATGAGCAATCTGGTGATCGGGGGTAGCGAAAGCAGGGGAGGCCCCGCCATCGAACATCTCCAAACCACGCTCTTCCCGATACCGGATCATACCTGCTTCCCGCAAAATCCGGTTGATGTGAATTGGCTTGCTTACGTTCGTAATCCCGTATTCTGACAACACGATTACGTCAGCGTTTTGCTTCTCGTAATACTGAATCAGGTCTCGGCAAACGTCGTCGATTTCGCGGAGATCGTTCGCGATTTTTGAAAAATCCTGGCCAAATTTTTGCAGACAATAATCCAGATGCGGTAAATAAATCAGCGTTAACGTTGGATTATGCCACTTATCGACAAGTATGGATGCATCAGCAATCCAGCGTGAACTTTTAATGGTGGTGGCAGGTCCCCAAAACTGAAACAGCGGGAACGTCCCCAGTTCTTTCTGTAGCCTGTCGCGGAGGTCGCCGGGGTGGGTGTAGCAATCGGGTATTTTCAACCCATCCGACGGATATTGTGGTCTTGGCGTAGCCGAAAAATCGGCGGTAGAATACATGTTATACCACCAGAACATTTTGGAGACGGTAAAATTGGGGTTGATTTTTTTTGCCCGTTCCCAGATTTTTTCACCCGCCACCAATTTGTTAGACTGTTTCCAGAATTTCACTTCCGAGTCGGTGCGGTCGTACCAGCCATTGCCAACGATACCTGTTTCACTGGGCCACTTTCCCGTCACATACGTAGATTGCACCGAGGTGGTCAACGCCGGAAGCATCGGATCAATCGTGGCCTGGTGTTTATTGGCAAACCACTGTTTCAGAAAAGGCGTGTGTTCACCAATCAGCGAATACGACAGGCCGACAACATCGAGTACTACAGTCTTTTGCATGAGTTAATGAATAATGTAGAATGAATAATTAATCATGCAAAACGAATGTAGTCGTAGATTAAGGATGATTACTGGTTCATTATCCATTCTACATTATCCATTTTACATTACTTTTTCCCAATTACCCACTTCATTTCACGATCAATTGAGTCAACTAAATCAAGCTTTAGATCATCCGGCAAAACGTCCCAGGTGTAGGTTTCTACTTCCATCTGGTTCGTAAACTTATTCGTAGCCTGTAAAGTAAGCGTGGCTAGAATGTCGTCCTGGGTGGATGTCAATACACCGTATTCAGAGATAAATATCGGCACATGGAAATGGGCGCGCCATTCCACATGGTCGTCGTTGAAAGCGGCCAATGCTTCTGGTAAGTCTGCAAAGCGCAATAATTCGCCTGATCGTGTACGCGCCACCACCTGATGCAGGTAGGTCGGCTCGTTAAATTGAGCAAAAGCCTGCTTTATGGTTTCGCGGCCTTCCGTATCGTCCGGAAATTCGGCTTTCAGAGCGGCACTGATCTGTACTTTGCCAACCCGTAGCCCATAAGCCTTTAATTTGGCCAGCACTTCGGCTGGTTTTTCATAACCAACGGCAACATGACAGACGTCGAAACACAACCGAACATGTTCGCAGATCGCGTTTTCGGCCTGTTCGTCGGTCAAGCCAAATTCTTCGCTGATCTGCTCAATGCCCATGGGCAACAAGTAGTCTGTAAACCAGGAAATAAACTCGTCGGTTGTTTCAATAATCCCGTCGGGTTCAGGTTCCAGGTCGAGGTGCATCAACCGATCAGTTTGCTGTCGTAAGCGCATCAGGTCGGCTACGACTTCGAGTACATTTTGGGTCGTTTGTGAAAAAATATAGTCGCGGGCCGCGGGTTGTTCCCACTCGAACCAACGCCGGTAGGAGAGGGGTGACGTTGAAATGCCGCCCTGAATCGCATTGCCCAACTCATCGACCGGTAACAGAACGGATAAAATTCGAAATAGCCGTTTGGTGTAGTCAACCCGTGCTTCGGACGTCCAATCGGGTGTATGTACCTGATCTTTAACGACTGTGTGGTGAAATCCACCAAACGGAAATCCGTTCATCGTAAACACATAACAACCGTTGTTCGCCAGCCAGTGTTGGAAAGCGATTAAGTTTTCGGGTAGTTCCAGTTCTTCACTGGCTATGTTGGCTAAGCGTAACCCAATACCAAAGGGAGCATTTGGCGACAGCCGTTGCTTTAGTTCTGGAATGGCCTGTTGCAAAGCCGCAAAGTGATCGGCCCACGTTTCGCCTGGGTGGATATTCGTACAGTAGCCGAGATGGCCAAAGACAGGATAATTCATACGAGTTGCGCCTGTTGTTCCTGCTCTTTAAGGGTAGCAATTGCCTGCCGAATGAGATCCGGATTCATTTCATGCACTTCGACACCCCGCCCAATTGCTTCCAGCAGCATAATCGTCAATTGGCCGCCTAAATGCTCTCGGAACTCGGCAAGGCCTTTTAGCACGCCCGTACTATTGTTGGCATCGAGCATGGGTTGATAAAGTGAAAAGCCAAGAGTACGTAGCGTAGTCAAAATACGATTGGCGTCATGCTCGGTAATCCAGCCAAGTTGGTATGAGTACAAACTGTCCATCGCAATACCAATCGCAACGGCTTCCCCATGTCGTAGCTCGAAATTGGTGAGTTGCTCAAGTTTGTGTGCGCTCCAGTGTCCAAAATCTAACGGGCGAGATGAACCCATTTCGAAGGGATCGCCACCCGAAATATGCTGGAGGTGCATCTGGGCACATCGGTGGATGAGGTAGTCCATCGTTGCGGCATCACGGGTTGCCAGCGCCTGCGCATTGGCTTCGATCCAGTCGAAAAAGCTGGCATCTTTAATCAACGCCACTTTTACCGCTTCCGAAATTCCCGACCGCCAGTCCCGATCATCGAGGGTAGTTAAAAAAGAACTGTCATTAAAAACCGCAACGGGCGGCACAAAAGTCCCCAGAAAATTTTTCTTCCCCGATAGTTGACGCCATTTTTTACCCCCACTCCCGAATCGTTCTGCGACAGTACGGTTGTGGGAATGCGAATGTGCCGGATTCCCCGGTGCGAAATAGCAGCCGCATAGCCAACTAAATCCAGAATTGATCCACCGCCAATAGCCACTACATAGGAGTGCCGGTCAATGCCGTATTTATCCACAGCATCCACAATTTTTTCCACAAAAATGGGTTCATTCTTGGCCGTTTCACCACCAGGAATAATCAGTAGCTCCGGGATAAGGTCAACAATATCAGTATGTTGGGTGAAATAGGTTCTAATCTCAGCTTGTAGGTCGGGATGGGCATCCATAACCCCTGAATCAATAACAAAAAGAAGCTTTTTACGGGCATCGTTAGTAGACTGCTGTCTGAAAAAATCGGATAGCAGTGAATTGGCCTTAGTAAAAAGCTGAGTAGTAAAGAAAACAGTATACGTAAACCGAACACTGAACGCCTGATGCAAATGATTCATGAACGAATAAAGATAGTTGAGTAATACTGCCTTTATCTGTCAAAAATACAATCGAATCGTTAATGGTTCCTTAAAAAAGCCCTGTTGTAGAGAAAATAAGCGGATAGCTCGGGGCTGGGTGTATGGAGCGCGGGAAGAGAATGAGGAAAACGATGGATGATCACCCTGCACCCTGCTACTTGCCCCCTGCTTATAGATACAGCACCCTGTATTTAAAGGCTCCATATAGGCGCCAGTAAACCGACAGGAACGGCTTAGCCAGCGCTGTTATAACGGCATGTTTGATCGCTGTTCCGGTTAAGGGGTCCTGAGGCAAATGGCGTATGATCAGGTCCGCCGACAAGATAGCCCAGATGCTTAGGCCAATCAGAGCCATAGCTCCATGACCCATTGCCAGACCCGCCAGACCCAGGCCTATGCTAATAACCGATACATAATACTGGAGCACCTGTCGCCGGTAGGATGGAATGCGTTCCCGGAATAAATTGGGGTGACGTTTATAGAGTAATGCATCATAGCTGTTGTTTCGTTCGTCGCGCAACAGGCCATACCAGGGACAAGGCCGTATATGATATACAACCACAGCTTCGGTGCATTTGGCAATTGGAATACCCGCCTGAATAAACTTAAACTGTAGGTCACTATCTTCACGCCAGGCTGTATCAAACGCTTCTTCGAAGCCGCCAACACGCTCAAGCGTCGATTTTCGACAAAAGCAGTTAGCCGACATAAATTCGGCTCTTTTTAAGATCGTGGCGGTTCGGTCGAGGGGCGTTGGCTGGTTCGGTAAGTGGACACGAAGTTGGCCACTCATGACCTGAGCACCACGCTTGAAATAAGGAAGCGCTGCCGATAGCCATTCCGGTTCGGGCAGGCAATCATTGTCAGTGAAGGCAATAACACGCCCACGAGCGGCCCGCCACCCCGATTGCGGGCCGCAGCTGGACCACGTCGTTGAGTCTGACCCAGGTAGCGGACCTCCAGCGGATCGCCGTCGCGAGCTACCTGTTTCGCAAAAAGTAGAACGGCTGTCTCTGTTTCAGGTGAGTTACCCTCATCGACCACAATAATTTCGAATTGATCGCGGGGTAACCGCTGACGCCCCAGGGCATCAAGGCATTTAAGAAGTAAGGCCGGTTGCTGATACGTTGGGATCACAACCGAGAATTCAGGTAGCATAACAACAGGTAATGTAAGGTATACTCTATAAGCTCAGCCATTATTATTCGTGTAAAAGATTGCTGGCATATTATCCGGCAACTTGCTTTCTCTTGAAATCGTGGCCTAACTCATGCATTGCAAAAACCTAACCAAACTCGGCTCGGGTTATTTCAGGGATTCGTTAATCGCTCCAATTAGCGATAAGTCATTGTTAAGAAGTCTCCTGAATAGCGTTAATTACGTTTGCCTGAGAACAGATAAAACAGAATTGCTGGCTGCCAACTATAAACGTTCGACAGCCGGTTTATCTTTGCAGTATCAACTTTTTAATCCTTGCTATGTCTCGTATTGCCCTTATCACTGGCGCCACCTCCGGGATTGGCCGCGCTACCGCCGAAGCGTTCGCAGATCTTGATTTTCGATTAATTCTTTGTGGTCGCCGACAGGAACGTTTAGACGAATTACAGGAACGACTGAGCCAACAAACGGCTGTCACAACGCTTAACTTCGATGTACGCAACTGGCTTGAAGTCGATGATGCGATTCGGACACTATCCGAAGAATGGCAGGCGATTGACATTCTGGTGAACAGTGCCGGGAATGCCTATGGCATGTCGCCCATTCAGGAGGGTGAGCCTGACGACTGGGACCAGATGATTGACGGAAACGTGCAGGGGTTGTTATACGTCTCAAAAGCCGTTATGCCAGGCATGGTTGAGCGCCAACGTGGACATATCGTGAATTTGAGTTCGGTTGCGGGGAAAGAGACCTATGCCAACGGAGCCGTGTATTGCGCCAGTAAAGCCGCTGTTGAAGCTCTCAGTACAGGCATGCGTCTGGATTTGACTCAGCATGGTATTAAAGTGACAAATATTGCTCCCGGCGCGGTGGAAACGGAGTTTTCTGTGGTGCGTTTCAAAGGAGATGCCGAGCGGGCAGCTAAGGTCTATGCAGGGTTTACACCCCTTACAGCCGAAGATATTGCTGATACAATCGTTTATGCTGTAACGGCTCCCGCCCACGTTACGATTGCCGATATGACCATTCTAGCGGGTGCGCAGGCGGCACCGACAACTATTTATCGGAAGTGAAATTTAGGTAATACAACGGTAAAACGCGTTTGTAGGTCTTAGGTAGAGGATTACTGAAAACAGCTATGATTAGAAACTGTATCCTTTACCTATTTCCTTTTCTAATTAATTGCTCACTTTGCTACGGGCAACGTATTGGTGGGCATCCCGCAGAACACTGATTTACTATAATTGGGTAGTGCAGGCAACTCCAACAAGGATTTATCAGAAGTGGTTGTGTTATATAAGTACAAATTAACCTTCGTTTAACACTATACTTGTATTGATGTAGTTTCTTTGCTATTAATCATTCACCGCTTAGAAACCACCACCATGAAAAACACTCAAGCGATGATTCGGCTTGCGCTGATTTTATCGATTTTGCACGTATCCCTTCCCAAAAGCTTTGCCCAATTCAAAGTTTACCAGAATGAAAATGGGCAAGTTTTGACAACTGTTGATCGATATGGACCAGGCACAATAGGTACAACAGCTTATAATAAGTACACGTATATGGGAAGCCCATTTCTTACCTTTCCAGTTTGGCAGAAAGGCAAAATTTGGTTAGATACCCATGGAAAGGCGATCACCTGCGAACTAGCCTACAATCTGCTTAACAACGAGGTCCTATGCCGATTTTCAGGCGATTCAACAGCCAAACTGGTTACACCAGAAGTATTTACAGTTAATGGTAATGAGTTTGTTCGCCAGCAAAATAAACTGCTTGGCATTGACTATCGGCTCTACGCTACCGTATTATATGATGGGCCGACAAAGCTACTGTTGAGCTTGGCAAAACGAATAGATTCGTATTTGACGATAAATAATGGCTATACATTTGTAAAGGAAAATTCAATTGCCGGAGAATATAAAACCTTGAGTAACTACTATATCCGAAAAGGAGAAGCCAAGCCCGAATTTATTGTTTTAACGAAAAACTCCGTACTAGCTGCCCTGTATGATCAATCGGAAAAAATTGCGGCAAGGCTACCCGACAGGAAATTAACGCTGGCCGATGTGGCTGCTGCTCTGGCGTATTATGACAGTCTAACCGCCACCGACTGGGTGAATAAGTCATCTTCGGCTATTCATTCAGATTCTTCGCAAATTTACCCAATGGGCTATGCGATCAATAAGGCACCGTTAAGTAAAGACCCTGTTTTCAATCAGGGTCTCCATCATAAAATCCTTTACCCGAGTGAAGCCTGGACGCAGGGGATTTATGGCCGTGTTTATGCTGGTTTTGAAATTAATGAGCAAGGCCGGATTAAAAATATAGTTATCCTCAGTCCCGATAATGGTGGGGCTGGCTTTATCGAAGCAGTGAAAAACGGCCTGGAAAAGATCCCTGATGTGGATGCAAACTTTAGCGGAAAGTATGCATTGCCAATTGCCTTCACGTTTACGAATATGAGTGAAAAAACAAGTGCCCACGTGCCAGTCAATCGTTTGCCTGACGAGCGGCTGGAAGGTCGTACTGTGCTGGAGGAGTTTGTTATACCCATGGTTGTTAAGAAACCAATAACAGCCAGCCGAGAAGTTTGGGGATATTATAAGTAAGGTGATACAGAATCATAAACCGGTCATGAAAACAACGTTCTTCATTTTTCTATTTTGCCTAATGGCTTATTTGGGCTATGGCCAATCTGTAC
Organism: Spirosoma telluris; assembly: GCA_003259005.1. GTDB lineage: Bacteria > Bacteroidota > Bacteroidia > Cytophagales > Spirosomataceae > Spirosoma > Spirosoma telluris. The sequence continues at coordinate 4,445,406 of QLII01000001.1, read as the reverse complement.
CAACCAGAATTTATCTTGTCAAAAACGGAGCGCAGACGTTAGGGGGAGTTCAGTTTTATACCACACTTAACCCAAATAAACCCATTATAATAAAAAATAATAACTACGTTTTGATTGAAACAGATGAAGATAGTTTGGGAATCATTAAAGAAACGCCCTATTCTGATAATGATTACCAAGCGCCTGCTGCTCCCCCAAAACAGAAGCCGGTTTTTGTTAAATTCGAGCGAGGGAAATCGTACTATTTTAAGATGGGATCTGCTAGCTACAATTCTCATTTCGATGTTGAAGAAATGACTGAGCGGGCTTTCTGGCTCTATATCGCTCTAAATGATCTGAGCGGTAATGCTAAAAAATATACATTGAGTAGTTCGGGTGGTTTAGTAAAGAACCCCAATAGGGTGCTTATCCGTATGGCAACGAAACGCATTCAACTCGCAGTCGATACTCCTTGCCAACAGCAATGGCAGGATATGAAGTCTGTGGATACGGGCCGGTTTTGCGATCGTTGCCATGATTGGCTTTATAACGACCGAAATACAAGTACCCCGACCATTCGGAACCGCTCTCAATTAAGCTGGCTGAGGATCAGACGCTTCTGGGTGAGGTGATCGTTGCGGGTGGGTACAAAAAAACGTCATTCTTTCAGCGGTTACGGAATCGCCTGCGCGCAGTAGCCACTAACGTTTTCAATACCTCTGGTTCAACACGATGCGTACCCTCAAAAGCAGTTATCTTTAAGGTTGGTATATCGGTTTGTAATCGGCCTAAATACCCCTCAATGTCAGGCAGTTCCCGAAGATATTCGTCTTGCCGACCATACACGTAATGTGTATCGGTCGTATCAAGTGTAGCTGGCGTAATCAGATCGGTAAGGCCATGCGGGAGGTAGCCTGCCCATAAAATGAGCCGGTCGGCATGGACATGCTTAGCGTTGAGCCATCGGCAGGCTGTCGCTGCACCTTGTGAGAACCCTAATACAGTAATTGTCAATCCAGTCTCTTCAGGTTGGCGTCCATCCAAAATTAGATCGTAAAGCGAATTCAGGTAAAGCACATAATCGCTGATTTCGTGATCGCGGTCCTCGCGGGTCATCCAGGAGGCCCCAATCCGCTGATAATTGGCGTCCGCATAGGATCGCGACAAACCTTCGGGCACCACAATCAACGTTTGGCCATCATCTAAATCGGTAAACTTACGGCCGAAATATTGCGCCAGTTGTCCAAAGCCATGCAGACAGAACCAGATGCTTTTGGTCTGGGCAGTTAATTTTCCGAGCGTATAATAACGGGCCGTCCGTTGAACCGGCAAATGGTGTTCTGTCATGATTTTTTGGCTATTATTTCCAAGGGAACAACATGCAGGTGGTCGTTGCGTGGGCGTAGAGTTTCCCCTGCTCATCCACAATTTTGCCCTCTGCGGTTGCTACTGATCGTCCGGCATGTACAAGGGTTCCAATGGCGAGCACCTTGCCCGTTCTGACCGTCAGGGGGCGAATAAAATTGACTTTTAATTCCAGTGTTGTATAGCCCGTTCCAATGGGCAAGGTCGAATGGATAGCGCAGGCGAGTGCCGAGTCAAGCATAGTGCAGAAAACTCCCCATGAACAGCGCCGATTGGATTGTAATGGAATTCCTGCGGTACTATGGAGAAAACGACTTTGCCTTCTTCGACTGATTCAACCGACATGTCGAGCGTATTGGCAATGGCTGGTGCAGGATACAGACCTGCCATCATGCCCTGTAAGTAGTCCAGACCCGATAAGGTGGCCCCAACTTTGGCCCCAATGGTTTGATCTTCCCAAGAATAAGTCCGTGTCCGTTGAATTTCGTTGTCAGTGAGCATGAAATCTATGTTAATGTGCTGAATAGTAGTTGACTAAATGCCGATACGTTTGAGTATGGAGCTTGGAAAACCTTAGCTAACTAAGGAAAACTCTTTCCCCTTTTTGATCGCCTGAGCAATTTGTCCGGCATGGTAGGAGTTATGATGCATTAGAAACGTCAGCATTTGCATGCGAGGTACTTCGCCAAAAGGAGAGGAGATGATTTCAGCCCATTGGTCATCGCTTGTTTGGTGGATCTGGTCGGCAATCATCGCAAAACTATCCTCAACCAATTGCAGAATCGCTACCAGATCAAGCGGCTTGCCTTCGTCTGAAACGCGGCCAGTAGCCTGAATAGGAATACTGATTTCCCGATCAAAAAGCATATTGGCAAACCGATGCATAACCTCAGCTGTGTGGAGAGCTATAAAACCCGCCGAAGCGGTTTCGGGCGTTAACCGATTGCGGTAATTATCGGGCGTCAGCTTGCGAATTGGCCCTTGTGAAGCGCCTTGGCTCATTTGCCAGAGTTGGGATAGGAGTTCGGTTGTCATAGTAGGGTTTACTTAATTGGTATTGGTTAGAATTTTATCAGATAATGTAGAAAGTCCATCAACGGCATTAGGGCCAAGTTCTTCATGAACCTGATGGTTAAGTGCTTTCCAGATTTTATGGCAACGTTTGGCCAACAAACGTCCTTCTTCGGTCAGAAATAAGCCATTGCGAAGGTTATCGGTCAACCAGCCATTTTTTTGTAGCAACTGCACATCCCGGCTCATCGCTGACTTTTCGATTTGCAATCGTTTCGATAACTCGGATTGCCGAACGCCCGGTAGCGCAAAGATGTGCATCAGTAAACCTGCCTGAGCAAACGTAACCCCTTCCTGCGTGAAGGCGTCGTTATAACGCCCGGTCATGACCCGTGCCAGCATCCGCAATCGACCTGCAATACAATAGGTTTCGGGATTCATGGTGTAAAGATTAGAAAGAGAAGTTGTATATACAACTTTATGGATTAAAAAATAACCTGCCATGAGTTGACAGGCTACTAGAAAGTTATTTTGATGTTAGCCGTTTCCTCGATACAATTAAGGTTGCGGGATATTCATCCAATAATGCTATAAGTTGCTGTTGATACTGACCCTTCAACCGTTGCTCCTGTAAATACATGAGCCGATTCGTTTCCGGTGATAGTTTTTTGAGTATACGGTTTGTACCTGCTAATAATTCCAGCACGTCATTTATCTGCTCTTCTGTTGTCTTTGCCCGTAACATATCACAATGTTAACTCTAAAAAGCCTTTCTCGCCAGAAGAGTATTTATTTTTTTTGAATCGATTTTGCCAAACTGCTTTATACTGTCGAGTTAGCTGATAACTAGTGTGTTCAATCGGATAAACAGGACATATATAAGCATCTAAACCCTTGTCATGAAGTGAAACTGTAGAATAAAATTCAATTAGCCCATCTTCACATGGTTCATATAGGTGACATGGAATAAAGGTGACAAAGTCAATGTCATTGGGAATGGATTTATTGGTGACAAAACTGCCGTCAATCCATTGGGTTAATCTATTCTGACCGACTCTAGTACGTAAACGGTCAGAATAGGATTTCCACTCTTGAAAAAGTCGTTGCCGATGAACATTGTTCGTAAATTCTTGCACGAACAAATCGAAAAAATCATCTATCTGGCAACGATGGCGACCTGGTGGTAAAAGGCCATCTTCTGATAATTGAAGCATATAAACAGTTCATATAGATATAGCGTTTAATCTCAAATATCAAGCATCCTGCGAGGACACCGGTCGGGTAGAAGGCTCACTCAAAGCTACTTCTTTTACCGGACGCTGACTCCAGTAAGTGGCCAGCAGTGAGCCGTTAGTGTTCATGATGGGCCCGAAGAGGGCAGGGGCAAGACCTACCGTAGCTACTTTGCCCATTTGTACGGCAATTCCCGATGCCAATCCGCCATTTTGGAGGCCTACTTCAATCGCTATTGTCCGGCAGCTTTGCTCATCCATGCCAAACAAACGTGCCGACCAATACCCTAGCGTGAAGCCGGAAAGGTTATGAATCAACACGCATAAAGCCAGTGTCCAGCCAACGGTTAACAAGCTGTCGCGCCCGGCGGCTGCAATGATGGCGACGATAAGAATGATACCGCCCATCGACATCAGCGGCATAACGCGGTTCAGCATCACCGCCGATTTGCGGAAAATCCGGTTCAGAATCAGCCCGACAATTACAGGTGCAATAACGATCTGCATAATCTCGACCATCATTTTCAGGAACGAAATCTCAATGAATTGACCTGCCAGCAATTTCATTAGCGCAGGCATCAGAAACGGTGCCAGCAGTGTTGAGAGCGTAGTAACCGTGATAGACAGCGGCACATTAGCTTTAGCAATGAAACACATTACGTTAGAAGCCAATCCACTGGGTGAGCAGCCAATTAATACGACACCAGCCGCAATTTCGGGTGGGAATGAGAAGGTATTGGCTAACGTGTAGCCCAGCAATGGCATAATTAGAAAGTGACAGGCCACACCAATAAATACTGCACGGGGCTGCTGAATAACCCCTTCGAAATCTTTAATCGACATGGTTGTTCCCATACCCAGCATAATGATTTGCAGCAATGGGACAATAAGCTTCTTCAGTTGGAAATCGCCGATACTAAGGAACAGACCTGGAAAGGCAAAGGCGACGCCTACGAATACAATGAGTAAGGCCGTGAAGATAAGGTTTCGGTAAGAGGATCGGTCGTTGGTTTCGGCTTTCATCTACTGTTAATGTACAATGAATAATGTATAATGTACAATGGTAATAAAAGCCTATTTAGTGCTAAACTTACCTATCATCGTTCATTAGCCATTATACATTGTACATTATTCATTGGCCCGTGAAGCAAAAACGCCTTCCTTTAATGAATAAGTCGACGTTCTTAAGTGCGAAATACCATAAGTTTTCAGGACATAGTCAATCAGGCAGACGGCTACCACAATCATATCGACGCGCAGTTCAATCATGCCGGGAATTTGCATGCGTTCGGCGTGGTTTTTCGTAATAAGCAATTCATAGGCGCGGTAAAACTCGCTAATGGGTAAGGTGAAGGTCGCCTGATTCGGGTCCGGTAAGTGGCCTTGCTCGTGCATATACCACATATCGACCAGCGTATCGAACGAACCCGACGAGCCAACCAGAACAGCCGGTTGGTATTGGTGAATGGCGTTGGCCAGCGGCAGCAGTTGTTCCTGAAAATAATCGTGTAATCGGCGAATGCTCCCGGCGCTTATAGGCTCAGAACGGTCCGGCGCTCCGGGCATGAACCGTTCCTGGAGCCGTTGACCACCAATTTCAAAACTCTGTTTCCAGAAAATCCGGGATTGATTACCCAGAATAAACTCGACACTACCTCCGCCAATGTCAATGACCAACGCTGTTTCGTCACCCAATGCCCCAGCCGCCCGAATGCCTTCATAGATGTAGGCAGCCTCCTGATCGCCGGAAATAACCTGGATTTGAATACCCGTATCCTGTTGAACCCGGTCGATAAATTCCTGTTGATTCCGGGCTACCCGAATGGCGCTTGTGCCAATGGCTACTACCTGCTCTGGCGCGATTTCGTGTTGGTCGAGTAGCTGCCGGAAGTACGTCAGTACCCCCAAAGCACGCCCAATGCCTTCTTCAGTAATAATACCCTGATTAATTCCTGCCTGACCAATTTTAGCAGGCAGGCTTTCGCGAAACAGGGTTGTGGTGGTTGTATCGGTCGTTTCGGCGATGAAGAGATGGAATGTGTTGGTACCTAAGTCAATAATGGCTTGTTTCATAGCTGCAAATCTATTACCTTTGCCACCCGGTTTTTAGCTAAAACACAAAAATTAACAATGCTTATCATTAACGTAAAAGACAACGAGTCGATTGACAAGGCCCTGAAACGCTTCAAAAAGAAGTTCGAAAAGACGGGTGTGTTACGGCAGTTGCGGTCGCGGACGGCTTTCCAAAAACCGTCGGTAAAGCGTCGCACAGAGATTATTAAGGCCACGTACAAAGAAAGAATGTACGGCAACCACACCGAGCAATAGGATTTCATCCGCCGGTGATGCGCAGTTGGCCATAAGTGGGTCGTTGAATGCGCAGTCAACGATACCAATCGCCAACCAAGGCATAGAAGCAGCAAGCAGGGATGTTTGCTGCTTTTTTTTGTTTACTATTTTTTGTCATTCCGACCTTAGGAGGAATCTCAAGCTTGACTAATACACGACTTTGAGATTCCTCCTAAGGTCGGAATGACAAAAAACAGGTTAAATTTGACAATGGAAAATCAGATGAATCCCGCAGGGCAAACTGTTTGTTCAGATTTCCTCCAGCACATTCGGTACGAAAAACGGCTGAGCCATCATACGCTTACGGCGTATGCCAATGACCTGGAGCAGTTTACGCTGTTTCTGGCAACAGAATGCAACGTTGATCAGCCTGAGCGTGCTGATTTTCGGCATATTCGGTCGTGGATTGTGAGTCTGGTCGAAGCCGACATGGATAAGTCGTCGGTGAACCGCAAGATTGCTACGTTGCGAAGTTTCTATGCATTTCTGATGCGCCGGAAGGTAATCGACCTCGATCCGATGGCGAAAATTCAGGCCTTGAAAGCGAGCAAGCGGCTACCGCAGTATGTGGAAGAGAAGCCGATGGAGATGCTGCTCAACGACATTGAGTTCCCGGATACGTTCGAGGGCGTCCGCGATAAGCTGGTGCTGGAATTGCTTTATGGCACAGGTATCCGCTTGAGCGAGCTAACTGGCCTAAAAACTGCCGACGTAAATCTCTACGACAAGACCATCATGGTGTTGGGGAAGCGTAACAAACACCGCATTATCCCCTAACGCAACCTTTATTCGAGCTTATACAGCAGTATACTCAACTGAAAGAAAAGGAATTTTCGGGTCAGGCTGATCCAGCAATTTTGATTGTCAGTGACAAGGGCGTTGCTGCTTACCCGGTTCTGATTCAGCGGATTGTGAAACGCAATCTCACGCTTGTAACAACGCTTGAGAAGAAAAGCCCACACGTATTACGTCATTCGTTTGCCACACACCTCCTCAATCGGGGTGCCGACCTCAATGCCATTAAAGATCTGCTCGGCCACAGTAGCCTGGCTGCAACCCAGATTTACACGCATACCAGTCTGGAGCAACTCAAGAAAACCTACGATCAGGCCCATCCGAAGGCGAAGAAGTAGGTTGTGGATGCTTAGGATTATGTTCTGTTGCGTACTAACTGGAACCCCCATTAATAAGCAGCTATAAGGCTTTCAGCAGGAATACCTAGCATAGAATGGAGGTTACGAATCATATCTAAGCTTAGTTTACGCTTACCATTGAGTACCTCAGATTGGCGATTTCGTCCACCTAATATTTTACTTAGTTCACTTTTCTGTTTCCCCAATTGTTCCAGGCGGAAAGCGATTGCTTCTAAGGGGATGGCGGTGCAATTGGGTAATGTTTGGCTTCATAGTGCTCTATAAAAAGTACCAAAGCCTCCAGCTCGTCAGATTCTGTCGAATCGTCTACCATATCCATTTGCATAAGGTCGTAAACACGTTCTAAAGCAGATTCGTACTCCTGCTCGTTTTTAATCACTTTTAACATATCTAACGGTCTTTACGTCTATTTTGTCATACTCAGCGTGTGTGCCGATCCAGACAATGAAGATAAGTTTCTTTTTAAATTCTATGTCAGCCACAAGCCGGAAGGAATTGCCTTTGATGTTAAATACAAATCGTTTACCAGTTATTACATCCGCTTTCATTCTCATTAAAAATAGTTTGGATTACTATCACAAAACACCTTCCAGAATCCTGTGTTAGACGTGGTTTGGCAACTACGCATAACCTCACAATTTTGTCCCCTGAATCAGGATTGATGCCTTTATGGATTGCTCTTTTAAATGCAGGAACTTCTTGCGCTCTTCGTCATGCATGAAGTTTTTGAAATCCTGTTCGGTATCAAATTCTACAAGGTGTATTTCATAGGGCTTGTCAATCGTGTGTTCAATAAACGAGTTGGCGTCGGGTCTTACTCGCAGTAAAAGCCGCCCGTTGTAGTTTGAAATTGCCGGAATGGCAATGGCCTCAAATTGCTCAAACACAGCTTCTTGTCCGTCAATGATGTAGATTAATTGCGTGATAAATAGCATGGTCACGTTGGGTTTAGGTTAAAATAGATAGTTATTTTTTTCTGCCTTTGGGTGCTGGCGCTACTTCTGCGGCTTTCAAGAAAGGCACTAGTTTGGCGGCTAATTGGCGGTAACCTTCGGCATTTGGATGTAAACCATCGCTAAAAAAAGCCTCATCAATTTTTCCATCCGACTTTAGAAATATAGTGCCCGGCTGAATGAACGTAGCGTTTAGGTCGCCTGCTACCTGCGCAATGCGTTGATTCAGGGCCGCAATACGGGGCTCCATTTGCCGACGGGGTAAAATGCCAATTAGCAAAATTTCCGCATTGGGTTGGCGGGCCTGCATAGCGCGCACCAAAAAGCCAAGCCCGTCGGCAATCTCGGCATCAGTGTTGTATTGAAGGTTGTTAGTGCCTATCATGACAACGATCTGCGCCGGAGAATAGCCGTCGAGTTCACCATGATACACTCGCCACAGCACATTTTCGATGCGATCCCAGCCATAGCCCATGTTTTGTACACCCAGCGGCTCCATGATGGCGTTCCAGCTATCAATGCCTGAGGCCCTTTCTATTTTTGGTTCGCCACCCCAGAAATGCGTGATGGAGTTTCCGAAGAAAACAATGCGCGGTGGATTGCTTTTCAAACGCGCCAGAATAGCCAGGTGGCGAGTTTCCCAATCGTAGCTGCGCGCGTCACGATATTGGGTAAGGGGCTTCATGGTAGAGACTTCGCCAATAGGTTCATTCAGGATCAGGCGGATGCTGCGTTCATAGGCATCAGCGTATTGCTGCATTCCCAAATCCGTGGGATGAGTGCCATCTACCATGGCATCGTTGGATAGATTAATGGCCAATTTGGGCAGCAGATACAGTTTCTGAATGCCTTCGCTTTTCAATTGGGCAAACGCCTGCTGCATCAACTCATTCACATCCGTGTATAATTGCCGTCGGGTCGGATTCAAACTGCCTTCTGTATAGCCCGCGTGTTCGACTAGTAGAATTGGAGTCGTCGGTTTTTGTCGCCGGAGGGCTTTTACTGATTCACTAATGCGGGTTTTTATTTCGTCGGGTTTGATGCCTACAGTGGCCACTAAGTTCGGGAGACAATCGAGTACGTACAGTTTCGCATCGATTTCTGGCAAGAGATCAACCACTTCCTTTTCCAGTCGACCATTGCCCGAAAAGCCCAGATTAATTACGGGCCGATCCAGCTTGCGCCCTAAAATAGCTGTCCAGGCCATGCCAGGTCGCGATGCACAGGCTCCCTGTGCTATGGATGTACCGTAGACCACAATCGGCTTATCGGCCCGAACGGGTAGGGGAGTGAGGGTTACGCTGGTAGGTACGCCAATCTCAAGCCACTTGACGGAATTGTATAGGGGCAGATAAAGACGGTATTCGCGACCTTTCTGATGGTAAGGGTCATTGGGTTCGAGGCCAGTAAACCGGTATTGAATGGTATCGCCAAAGGTGTACTTACCCGCACACCAAAGCGCGTCGCCGTCGCTGTTAATGGCATACAAATCAACCCCACTAACCCCCGTTGCGGGCATATGCGGCAGTGCCTGTTTCCCGGTCACCGCATATCGAACCACGATTTGATCGGTGCTGGCTCTGAATCGGATAAGGAGTCCGGCTGCGTTATGTGATAAATTCCAGACGTCTTTTCGCACACTTTTTTCGGCCTGAGCGGGCAACCGATCATACGGATTTTGAATGGCCTTACCAGACCACGCTTGCCCTTCAATTACGGGCGTACTGGCCTGTGCAGGGTTCCACCAGACGTAATCCGTTGCCTGCTGGGCGAGAACACATAGGTTCGTGAAACAAATGAATGCAACTGAAAGAAGTATTGTTTTTTTCATGATTGAATGAAGAGTCAGCAGGAAATCATAGCCTGACTACGTAAAGGCGAGTATAGTCATCTACTAATGTGATTTTTGTAAGGAAGCGAACGAATTATGAAAGTATTTTTGCATCATGAATATTTCCCAGATGAGCCAAACGCTGTTTTATCTGATCGAACAGCAAGCTAACTCCGAAAAAGCGGTTAACTATCTGCAGCAGCAGGCAGATGCCTTTCATGCCAGTCCGCAAGTCTCCGCGTTCTATCGCGTGTTCACCGCCCTGCCGCGTTTTGTGGGAAAACAGTTAGTAGAAGTTCCTTCGGATATGGCTTTCGCTATTGAGCGCATTCGACCGGGCTTTACCGTTACAGGCTGGACCATCGACCGGCTGGCGCGGGTATGGTGGTTGCTCCAGCTTCCTGCCGATGACCAGACGACTTATGTGAACACCATCAGCCAGTTATTTAAGGCTGCTGAAATGAATGAATTAGTGGCGCTTTATTCGGCGCTACCCGTGTTGGCGCATCCTGAAGCGTGGAAATTTCAGGCAACGGAAGGCATTCGAAACAACATCGCCGATGTGCAATCCGCGATCATGCTTCACAACCCGTACCCCGCCGATTACTTCGACGAACCTGCCTGGAATCAACTGGTTATGAAGGCGTTTTTTACCGATAAAGACGTTACGCAGATTACGGGACTGAACGAACGCAATAACGCCCGACTCGCTAAAACGTTGGCCGATTTCGCTGCCGAACGCCGAGCTGCCGGGCGTAGTTTGCCACAACATATGGAAGAATTGATGAGTTAGTTTGATGTTCGAGGTTTGTAGTTTAACGTTGGCTGATGCATAAGCTTTTTATATGTCAGCAACATCAAACGTCAAACCTCGAACGTCAAACTAATTAATACCACCGATAGACAATCCCCGCTGATAGCATCAGGGAAGGGGCTGAGTTTTTCAGCAAGTCATAGTTAAAGAAAACGTTTTGGTATTGGGCCTGAATTTCGGCACCAAATCCCTGCTCCCGTCGGCCGTAATATTTCAGGCCAATGGCGGGAGCAATTGCCCCTTTAAAACCACTTTTCTGGTCGGCTAATGGCCCGAAATAGTTGGTGTAATCGACAAAAGCACCCCCGCCAGCCATTTGCACATAAGGCCGGATAGCCGCTGCGTTATCGGCAAAATAATAGGACAGTGAAGCCATAACCGGAATTATTGACAAGGTCCGGGTCTGAACAGCCGAGATAGACTCATCGCCATTTTGATATACCTGCCGGGGCAATCGCTGGTTCGCATACTGATAGCCTGTTTTTAGCCCAATCGAGAAACGTTGTGGAAATAACCACTCGGCATCCAGCGCGAGGTTGGTTGGAGATAGTTTATCAATATAGCCCTGTTGTCCGCCCATCGGGAACGAGACGCCATACCGGGCTGAAATGTTGAACGTGACATACCGGTCATAGATGGATGATTCCGGATTGTATTCATTTTTATATTGCGCCCAGGCCGACGTGGTCAGACCAAACAGGGCGATGATTGCGATGATCCGTTTCATAGTTTCTTACTGGCTTACCTGTAAATAAGGCGATTGGTTGAAAATAGCCGTGGTTGCCAGGTCGACGGCCTGCGTATCTGTGATGTCGGTACCTCGGATTGTTGCATCATAGATGACATTTAACTGCTGTTGACCATTGCTCGTACTGGCGCGGTTTTTCAGGTCAACAATCTGAATTTCCCAATATTGGTCTGTCACCTGATAGGTGTAATAACTGGGGTAATAGGGCGAGTACCCATAGCCCCCCAAACCACCATATCCCCAATAGCTTGAATAATAGGAATAAGGATTTGACGCCACTCCTGTATACTGATTATTAACCCGAATGATGGCCACTCCTAAATCGGCACTGTCTCCTTTTGCTACTCGTTTAAATCCCCGACTTGTCAGAGCACTCGCCACATTCGTTACAAATCGAGTGGAAATACTATTCTGCGTCATAGCATAGGCATCGTTCGATTCAATAATAACCGAATCGGGCAAACTGAACGTTTTATACTGACCGAAGTTTATGGAGCGATCATAGTTGGTAATATAAACCGGACTATCGGCGGGGCTTAAATCATTAACTGCATTTTCGCGGCAGGATGACAGGCCCCCAACTGCTGTCAGTAGCAGTAGTATGGCCCAAAGGCTCCCTTTTCCTGACTTGTGTTGTTGAAGCATATGCATACTTGTATTTGTTAGCTATCTATAAAACGAATAGACTACTATGAAGTTTGCGGAAACTGAATTAAAATATGGGTAAAAATCATGTGGGACAGACCCGCTTTTTTTGAGAACTTTACCCTCGAATTACCTGCCGTATTTGCCAAATGCGGTTAACCAAGACGTATTATGGATTTTATGGATTCCATTCGGGGCATGTCGTTTTTCGATATGCACGTTCACATGACCTCCCGAACAACTGATGATTATCAGGCTATGGCCGATGCAGGCGTAGTTGCTGTTGTTGAACCTGCTTTCTGGCTGGGTCAGCCTCGCACGGGTGTCGACTCGTTCCGGGATTATTTCGCCAGTCTGGTGGGCTGGGAGCGGTTTCGGGCATCGCAGTTTGGTATCCGGCACTATTGTACCATCGGACTCAACTCCAAAGAAGCGAATCAGGAAGAATTAGCTGAGCAGGTTATGGAAATCCTGCCGCTGTTCATCTATAAAGAAGGTGTAGTTGGTGTGGGTGAAATTGGCTTCGATGATCAGACCCCCGCCGAGGACAAGTACTACCGGGCGCAGCTGGAACTGGCACGAGAAGCAGGGCTACCTGTCCAGATTCACACCCCCCACCGCGACAAAAAACAGGGAACCAGCCGGAGTATGGACATTGCGATTGAGCATGGTATTGATCCCGGTATGGTCATCGTTGATCATAACAATGAGGAAACGGTGCGTGAAGTACTCGACCGGGGATTCTGGGCTGGATTCACGATTTATCCGTTTACAAAAATGGGGAACGAACGCATGGTGGAAGTTGTAAAGCAGTACGGCCCCGAACGCATTATGATCAACTCGGCCGCCGATTGGGGCATCAGCGATCCGCTTGCTGTCCCGAAAACGGCTGCTTTGATGAAACAACGGGGTATTTCGGATGAAGCCATTAAATTAGTAACGTTCACCAATGCCCTAACGGCCTTTGCCCAAAGTGGTCAAATCAGCCTGGAAGACCTAACCCAACCGATTGGTATTGACCAAAGCCAACGGTATAATGGGAGTTCGGTGTTGCGTGGAGGTCAGGCACCACGAGTAGACAAGGAATCAACGATAATTAAATAATTGAGTGAATGAGTGATTAAGTGATTGAGCGAATAAAATCGCCTGAAAATTCGCTCAATCACTTAATCACTCAATCACTCAATGAAAGTAAAAGCACTTCTGTCTCTTACCCGTCCAGCCAATCTGGTCACCGCTATTGCCGATGTATTAGCAGGGATGGCTATTGCGGGCTATTTTCTAATTCCCGAATCGTCGCCGGCTCCGGCTGGCTGGTTGTCTCTGGCAACGGTTGGCCTTTATGGGGGGGAGTCGTTTTTAACGATGTGTTCGATGCTGAATTGGACGCTATCGAACGGCCTGAACGACCCATTCCAAGTGGGATAGTGAGCAAATCGGCGGCTATTGGGTTAGGAATTAGTTTGTTGGTAGTAGGAATTGGGGCATCCTTTATGGTCAATCAGACGGCGGGCCTTCTGGCGATTGCCATTTCCATTGCGTCGCTTGTGTACGACCGTTTTGGGAAGCACCATAACTGGCTGGGACCAGTCAATATGGGGCTGTGCCGGGGGCTGAATTTGTTGTTAGGCGTAAGCATACTACCCGATCAGGTGATGCCCTGGGCCTGGGTAGGTTTGGTGCCGATTGCTTACATTGCCGCGATCACGATGATTAGCCGGGGCGAAGTGCATGGAGGAAGCCCAACCATATTACGCGTTGCCGGGATGTTGTATGCGCTGGTTATTGGTTGTGTGGCTGCACTGGCTCAACGTCAGCAACAACTGGGTACGGCTTTGCCTTTTCTGGCTCTGTTCGGCTACTATATTTTCCCCCCACTCTGGCGAGCGGTCAAAGATCCCGTTGGCCGGAATATTGGTCTGGCCGTAAAAGCGGGCGTACTATCACTTATTGTGATGAATGCTGCGTGGGTGGCAGCATTCGCTAATTTCCCGATGGCTTTTCTGGTATTTTGTTTACTGCCGTTATCAAGATTTCTGGCGAAGGCATTTGCGGTAACGTAAAAAAAGTCGATAGCCCCAGTCGATAGTCAATAATATAGCATGCGTAAGCTACTATTGACTGGGGGCTATCGACTTTTTTTACGCGTTTGCTGGCGTACAGAACTCTTCCAGCGCCATTTCCAAGTGCTGGGCAATCATCTGCGCCGAACGCCCTTCAATGTGGTGCCGCTCGATGAAATGCACTAACTCGCCATCTTTGAAAATGCCAATGGCAGGCGACGATGGAGGATAAGGCAACAGATATTCACGCATTTTAGCAACCGCTTCCAGGTCACCACCCGCGAATACAGTAACCATTTTGTCGGGCTTCACAGGGCTGGCGGCTAACGCTGCTTTCACACCCGGACGAGCTGCACCAGCTGCACAGCCACAGACTGAATTCACAACGACAAGCATTGTGCCTTCGGCGTTTTCCATGGTGTTTACTACGTCATCGGCAGTAGTTAATTCTTCAAACCCGACGCTGGTCAGGTCTTCCCGCATCGGGATAAGCAAATGAGGAGGATACATCTTTTTAGTAGTTATTAATTTTAGTCAATAGTCGTTAGTAATTAGTTTAGTGTCATTCACTGACGACTGTTGACTAACTACTAGCGACTTAAATTTTACATAAAACCCAGTTCTAATTTCGCTACTTCCGACATCAGTTCGGTGGAGTAGGGAGGATCGAAGGTCAGCTCAACACTTACATCGCTGACACCCTCAATGGCCCGCACTTTCTCTTCGATCTCAGCCGGAATAGAACCCGCCGAAGGACAGGAAGGTGAGGTCAGCGTCATCAGGATATAAACATTGTTGACCGGAAATATCTTGATATCGTAAATAAGTCCAAGTTCATATACATCCACCGGAATCTCGGGGTCATATACGCCTTTCAGGGCTAGTACAACTTGTTCTTTTAATTCTTCGTCTGTCATTGATAGAGGTCATTTATTGTCATTTGCGTTGCGTCATTTGCGTTGCGTCATTTATGGTCATGTATGGATCGTTCACCAACTGAATGGCTATTAATGACTACGAATGACTTTTCTCTGTATAGGCCCGGCCATAGGCTTTCATGCGTTCAATCATCGAAGCCAGCCCTCCGGCCCGTAGGGATGTAATCAGATTACCCATACCGACCCGTGGAATAAAGTAAAGATCGGCGTTGGCAATATCCTCAGGTTTCTCGCCCGAGAGTACCCGAATCAGTAAGCCCACTAAGCCTTTGGAAATCTGGGCCGTTGGCTCGCTATCACCGTAAAAATACAATTTATCGTCCTTCAACTCAGCATCTACCCATACTTTTGACTGGCAACCCATAATCCGGTTCTGGTCGTTTTTCTGGGCTTCCGGCATAGGGGGCAGTTTCTTACCTAAATCAATGATATACTGCGTCTTGTCGAGCTGATCGTCGAACAAGTCAAACTCCTCAATGATTTCGTCCTGCTTTTCGTTAATGGTCATAATCATAACTTGCCTAAAGGTCGACCCATTGGACGAATAGCAAGTATTTTTAGCGTTTCTTCTTGCGTACTATAAACTAATCGGTACCTACCAACAAAGACTTCGCGAATGAATGAAATATAAAAGTCGGGTACCATTCGTCCCATTTCTGGGAATTTAGTTATCAAACTTAACTTTTTCTCTAACTCATCCGACCACTCGTCAGCAACGGCAATTGACTGATCAAACAAGTACTCGTAAATTTCTCGGACTTTTTCTCTGGCCGACTCTTTCCAAGCAATCATGCCTTTTTAGTCAATTCTGCTAACTTCTTCTGCTTTAGTGCTTTAAGCTCCTGCATAACTTGCTCATGAGGGACTTCAGCCGTTTCACGTAGCCTGCTTTCAATCAATTTGATGAACAGAATGCGCTCGATTAAGTCTTCCGAAGATACTTTGTCAGGCAATTCACTAAGACTGGCGAGCACTTGATTCTTATCCAATAAGATTTCCTCAGGGAACATAGTCATAAGAATTTAGCAATTACAACATCATTTTCTGCACCCGACGCAATCCTACTACAAGTCGGTCGATTTCATCTCTGGTGTTATAAACCGCAAACGAGGCCCGCGTAGTTCCGGCAATACCCAGGCGTTGCATCAATGGCATGGTGCAATGGTGACCCGTCCGAACGGCGATGCCTTGCTGATCCAGAATGACACCCGTATCCTGATGGTGAATGCCATCCAGTACAAAAGAAATGACCCCAATTTTTTGTTTAGCCTGCCCTACGATGCGTAGGCCATCCAGTTCATTTAACTGCTCAGTTGCATACAGAAGCAAATCGTTTTCATGAGCGGCAATGTTTTCTTTACCTAAGCCAGCCATATATTCGAAGGCTGTTTTTACGGCTACTACATCGGCAATGTTAGGCGTGCCCGCTTCGAATTTATAAGGAAGATCGCTGTAGGTTGTTTTGGCGAAGGTTACTTCCTTAATCATCTCACCGCCACCCCGATACGGTGGCATCGAATCAAGAATGTCTTTCTTGCCGTAGAGAACGCCCATGCCCGTTGGACCATAGAGTTTATGAGCCGACAGAACATAAAAATCGGCGTCAAGTGCCTGAACATCAAGATCAAGGTGAGAGCTGGCCTGCGCTCCGTCGATCAGTACAACGGCCCCCACTTCGTGGGCTTTGTCGATGATGAATTTGACGGGATTGATGGTTCCCAACGAATTGGAAACGTGAACGCAGGAAACGAACTTGGTTTTCTCGGACAGTAGTTTTTCGTACTCGTCCAGCAATAGCTCACCTTCGTCGTTGATGGGAATAACTTTCAGGATGCACCCTTTTTCTTCACAGAGCATCTGCCAGGGAACAATGTTGGAGTGATGCTCCATGGTCGAGATAATGATCTCGTCACCCGCTTTCAGGAAATGACGGCCATAGCTCTGAGCCACCAGGTTAATCCCGTCAGTCGTGCCGTAGGTAAAGATGATTTCCTGCCAGTGTTTCGCATTCAAAAACTCCTGAACCGCCCGGCGGGATGCTTCAAAAGCAGCGGTTGCCTGTTCGGCCAGATGATGGATACCCCGGTGGATATTGGCATTATAGCCCTCATAATAGCGCGTCAGGGCATTGATTACCGAAAGTGGCTTCTGATTGGTGGCTGCATTGTCAAAATAGACCAATGGTCGACCGTTAATCTCCTGATCGAGTATCGGAAAATCCTGGCGAATTCGTTGAATATCAAGGGTATTATCTATGGCTGGCTGCATGAGGTAGTCACGACGAGAGAAAAAAATACGATAACGCTGACAAACGTGTTGTTCCTAAAACGCAAATCGAGTACGGTTAGGTTCGATCCAGCGTCTATCGTTTTCGTAAAACAATCACCTGATTTCGTAAGGTTTTATTCTGGCGGAAATTATCATCAGCCATTAGCACAAGTGTCTGGTGTTGCTCGTCAGCCCAGGCCATGGCTTCGAGGTTGCAGACGCTGCCGGGGAACTGACGATTAAAATCGAAGGCCAGTTCTTTTGTCAGGGTATGCGTTTTCTCATTCGCAGTGGCCACGTATAAGTTCGCCGTAACCCGTTTTTGGCTGGCGTCGTAGCATCGTTCCAGTACCAGTACGCGTTGGTCATCGACGGCCAGTATCTCCGAAATACCTCCCACGCGCTCTTCACCCTGCGCAAAAGCACAGCGGTTGATTGGATAGGCAAATCGCTCAACAACAGGATCATCAGTAAGTGGATTTGGGTAGCGAAAAAAGGTAATCGTATCCTGGCTCATCCGGGTTTCGCCTTCCCAACCGGCCTCAGGGGCAACCCACAGGTTTCCCGACGAAGTAATTGCCAATCCTTCAAGCCCTTTATTAGGCGCGGGTACCGGTATTTTTAATAAAACCTGACTGGTACTATCACGAACCGACTTTCCATACAGCACTGACGTAACAAATTCGTGTTCATCCGTCCAGAAGTAAGTGCTGGTTCGGGCATCATAGCGAACACTTTCAAACCAGAAGGGGTTTTTCTGCGCCAGTTTGAGGTGCGAGGAATCGCCTAAATCGCGGAGGGTTCTGATGTTGGTAAAAACGAAATGCCAGCCCCGGTCACTCACCAGATGCCACTCGCCAGTAGCCGGCACAATCTCAAGGCCCGAAATACCCCGAAGGCTATCCCGAATCAGAGGCATCGTTAGTGAATCGCCTTCGAAGGTGAATTGCAGGCTCTGGCCGAATGCGACACCACCCGATATGACACCGATGATAAGCCAGCAGGCGAGTGTAAGTAGTCTCATATAGAAATGAATAATGGATAATGAAGAATGAATAATGTGATTTTGGCAATTATTCATTCTTCATTATCCATTATTCATTAACTCTACTTGGTTAACTTCTCCGTGATAACGCGTTCCAGGTATTCGCGGATAGGCTGAATTTTGATTTGGCTCAGTACGTCCTGCGAGAAAGCATACAGCAACAACGTGCGGGCTTCATCTTTCGGAATACCCCGCGAGCGCATGTAAAACAGGGCTTCGTCGTTTAGCTGACCCGTGGTAGTACCGTGTGAACACTTCACATCGTCGGCAAAGATTTCTAATTGGGGCTTCGTGTTCATCGACGCACCCGGCGACAGCACTACGTTTTTGCATGACTGATACGCATTAGTTTTCTGTGCATCGGGCCGAACGAAAATCTTGCCGTTGAAAACCCCTGTGCTATTGTCGTCCAGAACACCTTTATACAGTTCACTACTGTACGAATTGGGCATGGCGTGATCCACCAGCGTGTGGTTATCCACGTGCTGACGACCATTAGGCATATACAATCCATACATGAACGCTTCGGCATGTTGGCCGTTGAGCACAATATTCAGATTGTTACGGACGAAGTTTCCGTTGAGCGTAACCGTAGCGGAATAGAAATGACTGTTGTCTTTCTGACTCACCTGCGTGGTACCAATATGATACGCTTTTTCGGTTTCGTTCTGCACTTTGTAGTATTGCATCCGGGCATCGCGGTCAAGCACGATTTCAGTGACTACGTTCACAAAGCTTGTTCCCTCGCCGAGGGTCCGATACGATTCGGCCATCATTACTTCCGCGTTTTTGCCAACAACAATCAGGTTACGGGGTTGCGAGGCAATATTTTTTGTGCGGGTATCGGTAATAAAACGAAGGATGATTGGCTGCTCAACCGTTGTATTGTCAGGTACACGTACCACTACGCCATCGCTGGCCAGGGCTGTGTTCAAAGCTGTAAAGGCATTGTCCTGATAATCGGCGTAATGGGCGAAGTGTATGCCCATTAACTCAGGCTCAGCCTTGAGTGCTTCAGCAAAACTTGTAATTTTTACCTGTTCAGGCGGACTGACAAGTCGCGAGAGTTCTGGATGGTAACGGCCATTGATGAAGTACAACAGATTCCCATCAAGGTTCGGAATTTCCAACGGAGCCAGGTCGTCAGCTGTCAGTGTTGTGGTATCATCGAGATCAAAAGCTTGTTTAAGCAGGCCATTGACACTGGAGTATTTCCACTCTTCGTGACGGATCGTCGGGAAACCAAGCTGATCGAATTGCTTCAGAGCTGCCCGTCGGAGTTGATGCACAGGTGCTTTTCGTTCACCGTTCATGCGCTCCTCGTTGTCCCGGAAAGCCGCCAGCAACTGGTCTTTAAATTCGTTATAGGATGCGTAAGAGGGAGTCATCTTTTTTCAGTGAAGAGTGAAGAATGAAGAGTGAAGAATAAAGAGCAGGATACTCTTCACTCTTCACTCTTCATTCTTCACTGAATTATACAGCTTCGGCTTTAATCCAGTCGTATCCTTTTTCTTCCAGTTCGAGGGCCAGTTCTTTTGGACCCGATTTTACGATGCGACCTTTATATAAGACGTGCACATAATCGGGTACGATATAATCTAACAGACGTTGGTAGTGAGTTACGACTATCGTGGCTCGTTCTGGCGACCGGAGCTGATTTACACCATCGGCTACAATTCGTAGTGCATCAATGTCCAGCCCTGAGTCGGTTTCATCCAGGATCGCTAGTTTCGGTTCGAGCATAGCCATCTGGAAAATCTCATTTCGCTTTTTCTCTCCGCCGAGAAACCTTCGTTCAGCGACCGGCTCAGTAGCGATTGGTCGATATTAACGAGTTTCATTTTCTCTTTCATCAACTTCAGAAACTGCACGGCATCGAGTGGGTCCTGCCCCCGATACTTACGAATTTCGTTCAGGGCCGTTTTCAGGAAATTAGTCGTGCTAACCCCAGGAATTTCAACGGGATACTGAAAGGCAAGGAAAATACCTTCGGCTGCCCGTTCTTCAGGGGCCATATCCAGTAAATCCTTTCCGTCGAATAAGACATGTCCACCCGTTACAGTATAGTCTTCGCGGCCTGCCAGAACAGAGGCTAGTGTGCTCTTGCCTGCTCCATTAGGGCCCATAATAGCATGAACCTCACCGGCGTTGACTTCCAGATTGAGACCTCTTAATATTTCTTTTTCGCCTATTGAGGCTTGTAAATTACTGATGGATAACATAATAAGTTATTGCGTGACGGGCAAACAAAGCCGCAAAGTTAACAGATCAAACGGTATCTGTTCTGGTAGGGTAACAAAATAGGGCGTTTAAAAGTTGGCTAGCCGAATTCTTGCCTATATATAATCTTAATTCGATGTATAAAATACCAAAACCCGCATTCGAAAGGCGGGTTTTGGTAATCATCTAGTTGTTTTTGAGAAGCGTAGCTACTCGTAGACTTTACTTATAAATCGCTGCTAGAAGAATGCGTTATACGTATTTTGATCTTTATCTCGTAACACCATACCTCCTGGCACCTTTTGTCTGTTTAATAACCAGTGGCACACAAGAAGCCGCTGGGCAAGTACAGACGGTCGGCAAGAGCATAACTGTCGAATCCTTATAACAGCCCTGGCCCGAATAAATCCGTACTGTATAGGGTTGAGACGCCACCGGATTGGCCAGGTTGCTGACAATCACTCCACCTGCTGGAATCACCTGAGCTGGCCCCGATAAAGATACGGCTGGATTGAAGACGGTACCTCCCGAGTACTGATACGTATCTCCATCTGTAAATCCACTTACTGCAATTTTGCCGTTTTGTAGGGCAGAATTGCCTGCACAGGTAACTGGTATGGCCGTAGCTACGGCTGTCACACTACAGACTACTGAACAGGAAGCCGGTGCGGTATAAGTGGTGCTGGCGGATTGTCCCAGATAGCTAACGGTGACCGTGTGTGTGCCCGTTCCACTGATAAGGCCACTCATGGAATACGGAATAGACGTAGCCCCCGCACTGACTGCCAGAGTAAGGCTATTGCTCCCGTCCACCAACGTAGCCAGGCCAGCTATCGCATTGGTCAGACTGATAACCCCGTAGTGTTGTAGGTGTTGGTTCCCGGTAAGCAGACCCCCGGATCGGTGATGGCTAAGCCCACTTCAACCCGGCACGAAGTCGGAGCCGTGTAGGTAGTACTGGCTGTCGAGCAGCCGGGTAGACTAACCACTACAGTATGGCTGTTTCCATCGGAGATCAGATTGTCGAAAGTGGCCGTCAGTGTGGTGGTGGCTGAAGTGGTCAGCAGCGTCTGGGTTTGCCCTCCATTGGTAACAGTCAGAGTTCCTGCGGTTGGATTGGTTAGGGTGATTACCACCGTTGACGAATAGGTGTTGGTTGCCGTTGAACACAGACCAGCCGTAGCTACCGCGCTTAGGCTACAGACGGGAGGGGCAATTGAGCAACTGGCTGGTGCGGTGTAGGTGGTACTGGTAGTGCTACAACCTGGTAAGGTAGCCGTCAGGGTGTGACTGGCCCCATCAGAAATGATATTGGCCAGCGTCGCCGTAAAGGATGCACTACCTCCGGCTACGGTAGCAAAGGTCAGACTGGCTGGCCCATCAGAGACGGTAA
This sequence comes from Spirosoma telluris, assembly GCA_003259005.1. Lineage (GTDB taxonomy): Bacteria > Bacteroidota > Bacteroidia > Cytophagales > Spirosomataceae > Spirosoma > Spirosoma telluris. Next base: position 4,423,398 of record QLII01000001.1, on the reverse strand, counting down.
GTATCCCCGTGGTTGGATTGGTGATATTGATGAGGGCTACTGTGGTAAAGGTATTGGTGGCTATTTGACAAAGTCCTGGCGTGACCACGGCACTAATCGAGCAGACGGGCGCTACTGAACAGGAAGTCGGTGCAGTGTAGGTAGCTGTGATCGAGCTACAACTGGGCAGACTGGCCGTTATTGTGTGAGTAGCCCCATCGGAAAGCAAACCGGGGAAGACCACTGTAAAGGTAGCTGAGGGGGCCGTTGTCGTGACGAAAGTAGCACTTTGAACCCCAGCGGTCACGGTCAATACTCCGGCGGTTGGATTGGTAAGCTGGATCACCGCTGTTGCCGAGTAGGTATTGGTCGCCGTTGCGCAGAGTCCCGCCGTCGCCGTCGCACTCAGACTACAGACAGGGGCTAGAGAACAGGAAACCGGCGCAGTGTAAGTAGTCGAGATGGTGGAACAGCCTGGTAAGGAGGTCGTTACCGTATGGCTGGCACCGGTTGAACTAATACCTGCGAATGTAGCTGTGAATGAGCCACTGCTGCCCGCCACGGCGGCAAAGGTTAAGCTGGCCGGTCCATCCGTGACGGTGAGAATACCCGTTTGAGGGTTGGTCAGGCTTACCACTACTGTATTAGTGAAGGTATTCGTAGCCGACTGGCAAAGTCCAGGGGTGGCCACTGCACTGATGGAACAGACGGGCGCTACTGAGCAGGAAACTGGTGCGGTGTAGGTGGCCGTAGTAGTGCCACAACCGGGCAGACTAATGGTTGCTGTATGGGTAGCTCCATCGGAGGGCAGGTCCTGGAAGACCGCAGTGAAGGTAGGTGTGTTGGCGGCCAGGGTCTGACTCACCGGTGTAGTGCCGGGCAAACTGATGGTGATCATACCAGCAGTGGTATTGGTCAGACTGACCACAATGGAGGCCGAATAGGTGTTGGTGGCCGTCGCACAGAGACCAGCGGTGGCCGTCGCACTTAAACTACAGACGGGGGCTATGGAACAGGAGGCCGGTGCGGTATAAGTGGTGCTGGCGGTCTGCCCCAGATAGCTGACGGTGACCGTGTGCGAACCCGTTCCACTGGGCAACCCAGTCAGTGAATAAGGCACAGAGGTGGCTCCTGCACTGATGGCAATAGTCGTGGTGCTGGTTCCATCAGTGATGGTAGCGGTTCCTGGCACGGCATTGGTCAGACTGATGACCCCCGTAGTGTTGTAGGTATTGGTTCCCGGCAGGCAGACCCCCGGATCGGTGATGGCTAAGCCCAGCTCAACCCGGCACGAAGTCGGAGCCGTGTAGGAGGCACTGGTGGTTGAGCAGCCGGGCAGGCTGACCAGTACGGTGTGGCTGTTTCCATCGGAGATCAGATTGTCGAAAGTGGCCGTCAGCGTGGTCGTAGCCGAAGTGGTCAGCAGCGTCTGGGTTTGTCCTCCATGGGTGATGGTCAGTGTACCAGCGGTTGGGTTGGTCAGGGTCACAATCACCGTCGAAGAGTAGGTATTGGTAGCTGATGCACAGAGTCCCGCAGTGGCCACTGCGCTCAGGCTACAGACGGGGGCTACTGAACAGGAGGCCGGTGCGGTATAAGTGGTGCTGGCGGTCTGCCCCGGATAGCTGACGGTGACCGTGTGTGACCCGTTCCACTGATAAGTCCACTCAGCGAATAGGGCACCGAGGTGGCTCCTGCACTAACCGAGAGGGTTGTGGTGTTTACCCCATCGGTGAGGGTAGCAGTTCCTGCCACGGCATTGGTCAGCGAGAGCATCCCTGAAATACTGTATTGGTTGGTGGCGGATTGACAAAGACCAGGGGTTACGCTCAGGGCCACATTCACCAGGCAGGAAGGGGGGCATTGTAAGTCAGACTGATGGGGGCGTAACCTATGGCACCCACGGTGACCGTGTGCGAACCAGTGCCGGCGGTAAGCCCAGTCAAGCTGAAACTAGCGGAGGTCTGGCCCGCACTGACCGAGAGGGTGGTGGAGGCTGTTGCATCGCTAATGGTGATGGTGCCCGCAATGGCTGCCGTGAGGCTAATGGTTCCTGAGATGGTATATTGATTAGTGGCTGAATTACAGTTGCCGGGCGTAATGACAGCGGCCAGCAAAGGTGTCACCGAACAGGAAGCTGGTGCGGTGTAGGAGGCACTGGTGGTTGAGCAGCCGGGCAGGCTGACCACTACAGTATGGCTGTTTCCATCGGAGATCAGATTGTCGAAAGTGGCCGTCAGTGTGGTGGTGGCTGAAGTGGTCAGCAGCGTCTGGGTTTGCCCTCCATTGGTAACAGTCAGAGTTCCTGCGGTTGGATTGGTTAGGGTGATTACCACCGTTGACGAATAGGTGTTGGTTGCCGTTGAACACAGACCAGCCGTAGCTACCGCGCTTAGGCTACAGACGGGAGGGGCAATTGAGCAACTGGCTGGTGCGGTGTAGGTGGTACTGGTAGTGCTACAACCTGGTAAGGTAGCCGTCAGGGTGTGACTGGCCCCATCAGAAATGATATTGGCCAGCGTCGCCGTAAAGGATGCACTACCTCCGGCTACGGTAGCAAAGGTCAGACTGGCTGGCCCATCAGAGACGGTAAGTATCCCCGTGGTTGGATTGGTGATATTGATGAGGGCTACTGTGGTAAAGGTATTGGTGGCTATTTGACAAAGTCCTGGCGTGACCACGGCACTAATCGAGCAGACGGGCGCTACTGAACAGGAAGTCGGTGCAGTGTAGGTAGCTGTGATCGAGCTACAACTGGGCAGACTGGCCGTTATTGTGTGAGTAGCCCCATCGGAAAGCAAACCGGGGAAGACCACTGTAAAGGTAGCTGAGGGGGCCGTTGTCGTGACGAAAGTAGCACTTTGAACCCCAGCGGTCACGGTCAATACTCCGGCGGTTGGATTGGTAAGCTGGATCACCGCTGTTGCCGAGTAGGTATTGGTCGCCGTTGCGCAGAGTCCCGCCGTCGCCGTCGCACTCAGACTACAGACAGGGGCTAGAGAACAGGAAACCGGCGCAGTGTAAGTAGTCGAGATGGTGGAACAGCCTGGTAAGGAGGTCGTTACCGTATGGCTGGCACCGGTTGAACTAATACCTGCGAATGTAGCTGTGAATGAGCCACTGCTGCCCGCCACGGCGGCAAAGGTTAAGCTGGCCGGTCCATCCGTGACGGTGAGAATACCCGTTTGAGGGTTGGTCAGGCTTACCACTACTGTATTAGTGAAGGTATTCGTAGCCGACTGGCAAAGTCCAGGGGTGGCCACTGCACTGATGGAACAGACGGGCGCTACTGAGCAGGAAACTGGTGCGGTGTAGGTGGCCGTAGTAGTGCCACAACCGGGCAGACTAATGGTTGCTGTATGGGTAGCTCCATCGGAGGGCAGGTCCTGGAAGACCGCAGTGAAGGTAGGTGTGTTGGCGGCCAGGGTCTGACTCACCGGTGTAGTGCCGGGCAAACTGATGGTGATCATACCAGCAGTGGTATTGGTCAGACTGACCACAATGGAGGCCGAATAGGTGTTGGTGGCCGTCGCACAGAGACCAGCGGTGGCCGTCGCACTTAAACTACAGACGGGGGCTATGGAACAGGAGGCCGGTGCGGTATAAGTGGTGCTGGCGGTCTGCCCCAGATAGCTGACGGTGACCGTGTGCGAACCCGTTCCACTGGGCAACCCAGTCAGTGAATAAGGCACAGAGGTGGCTCCTGCACTGATGGCAATAGTCGTGGTGCTGGTTCCATCAGTGATGGTAGCGGTTCCTGGCACGGCATTGGTCAGACTGATGACCCCCGTAGTGTTGTAGGTATTGGTTCCCGGCAGGCAGACCCCGGATCGGTGATGGCTAAGCCCAGCTCAACCCGGCACGAAGTCGGAGCCGTGTAGGAGGCACTGGTGGTTGAGCAGCCGGGCAGGCTGACCAGTACGGTGTGGCTGTTTCCATCGGAGATCAGATTGTCGAAAGTGGCCGTCAGCGTGGTCGTAGCCGAAGTGGTCAGCAGCGTCTGGGTTTGTCCTCCATGGGTGATGGTCAGTGTACCAGCGGTTGGGTTGGTCAGGGTCACAATCACCGTCGAAGAGTAGGTATTGGTAGCTGATGCACAGAGTCCCGCAGTGGCCACTGCACTAAGTGAGCAGATGGGGGCTACTGAACAGGAAGCCGGGGCGGTAAATGTAGCGGTGGTAGTACCACAACCAGACAAACTTACCGTAGCCGTATGACTAGATCCATCTGAAATCAGATTGTCGAAGACTGTTGTTAAACTAGTCGTGGCTTGACTGCTTACCAAGGTCTGGCTTTGCCCACCATTGGTAACCGTCAGAGTTCCTGTGGTTGGATTGGTCAGACTGACAACAACCGTTGAGGAGTAGGTATTAGTGGCTGTTGAACAAAGTCCTGGTGTGGCCACCGCACTGATCGAGCAGACAGGCGCTACTGAACAGGAGACCGGCGCGGTGAAGCTAGCTGTGGTGGTCCCACAACCGGGCAGGCTCACCGTGATGGTCCGATTAAGCCCATCTGGGATCAGATTGTCGAAGACAAGGGTAAATGAATTGGTTCCATTCGAAACAGCCTGGCTGCTGGAGGCTGCCCCGAATACGTCAACGATAAGTGAGCCTGGCTGGGCATTAGTCAGGTTGATTACTACTGAAACCGAGTAGGTATGGGTAACTGTTGAACAGAGTCCTGCCGTAGCCACTGCACTCAGGTTACAGACGGAAGGGGCAATTGAGCAACTGGCTGGTGCCGTATAAGTAGTAGTGGTGGTGCTACAACCTGGTAAGGAAGCCGTCAGGGTGTGGCTGTTTCCATCGGAGATCAGATTGTCGAAAGTGGCCGTCAGCGTGGTGGTAGCTGAAGTGGTCAGCAGCGTCTGGGTTTGTCCTCCATGGGTGATGGTCAGTGTACCAGCGGTTGGGTTGGTCAGGGTCACAATCACCGTCGAAGAGTAGGTATTGGTAGCTGATGCACAGAGTCCCGCAGTGGCCACTGCACTAAGTGAGCAGATGGGGGCTACTGAACAGGAAGCCGGGGCGGTAAATGTAGCGGTGGTAGTACCACAACCAGACAAACTTACCGTAGCCGTATGACTAGATCCATCTGAAATCAGATTGTCGAAGACTGTTGTTAAACTAGTCGTGGCTTGACTGCTTACCAAGGTCTGGCTTTGCCCACCATTGGTAACCGTCAGAGTTCCTGTGGTTGGATTGGTCAGACTGACAACAACCGTTGAGGAGTAGGTATTAGTGGCTGTTGAACAAAGTCCTGGTGTGGCCACCGCACTGATCGAGCAGACAGGCGCTACTGAACAGGAGACCGGCGCGGTGAAGCTAGCTGTGGTGGTCCCACAACCGGGCAGGCTCACCGTGATGGTCCGATTAAGCCCATCTGGGATCAGATTGTCGAAGACAAGGGTAAATGAATTGGTTCCATTCGAAACAGCCTGGCTGCTGGAGGCTGCCCCGAATACGTCAACGATAAGTGAGCCTGGCTGGGCATTAGTCAGGTTGATTACTACTGAAACCGAGTAGGTATGGGTAACTGTTGAACAGAGTCCTGCCGTAGCCACTGCACTCAGGTTACAGACGGAAGGGGCAATTGAGCAACTGGCTGGTGCCGTATAAGTAGTAGTGGTGGTGCTACAACCTGGTAAGGAAGCCGTCAGGGTGTGGCTTGCCCCGTCAGAGATGATATTGGCCAGCGTCGCCGTAAAGGATGCACTACTTCCAGCCGTGGTGGCAAAGGTCAGACTGGCTGGCCCATCGGAGACGGTTACTATGCCCGTGGTTGGATTGGTAATGTTGATGAGGGCTACTGTGGTAAAGGTATTGGTGGCTATTTGACAAAGTCCTGGTGTGGCCACGACACTAATGGAGCAGATGGGGGATACTGAACAGGATGCAGGGGCGGTATAGGTAGTGCTGGCCGTCTGCCCCAGGTAGTTGACCGTCACGGTGTGTAAACCTGTTCCACTGGGGAGTCCACTGAGGGAGTAGGGCACAGAAGTGGCTCCTGCATTGATGGAGAGGGTTGTGGTGCTGGCTCCATCGGTGATGGTGGCAGTTCCGGCCACGGCACTGATCAGACTGATGACTCCCGTGGTGTTGTAGGTATTAGTTCCTGGTAGGCAGACACCCGGATCGGTGATCGCTAATCCTAGCCCGATGTTACAGGAAGCCGGCGCGGTATAGGTGGTACTAGTAGTCGAACAACCGGGTAGACTTAGTACTACAGTGTGGCTGGTTCCATCTGAGATTAGATTGTCGAAGGTAGCCGTAAAGGTGGTTGAACTGCCAGCAGTAGTCGCAAAGGTTAAACTTTTGGGACCATCACTAAGCGTCAGTGTCCCTGATGGCGGATTCGTCAGGCTGATTAGAGCAGTCGTTGAGTAAGTACTCGTAAGGGGGGCACATAAACCGGGCGTTGCTACTACACTTACATTGCAGCAAATGGCTGGTAGCATAACCACGGTTACGTCTGTATAACAGCCCGATGCGTTGTACACCCGAATCGTGTATGATTGAGCTACGACTGGATTCGCGATATTGTTTACAATCACACCACCGACCGGAATAGCCTTAGCTGGACCGGATAGGGAAGCGGCTGGATTGAAATCAGCACCAAATGAATACTGGTAAGTGTAACCAGGGCGGAAATTGCTCAGGACAATTTGCCCATTGGTTAGAGCCGCATTGCCAACACACGTAACTGGTACAGCAATAGCCTGAAAAGTAGGCAGGGTATCTTCCTCAACAATAAAAGGACAGCAGCTAAAGTCAGGGCATTTGCCGGAGACATTATCCACCGCCAGGCTATAGGTGCCAGGAGCAGTTATTGTAAGAATATTAGTGGTTTGGCTAGTGAGTTCCACATCATCCCTGAACCATCTGTAAGAGGAGCGACCTGGTGCGGCTGTTAGCTGGATAACATAGGTATCGCCAGCACAGAACAACACGGGTATGGATGTACAGACCGTAGCCGTATCGCCTGCTATAGTAGCCTGATTATAAAGTACCCCGAGCTATCGGCTATCGCCTGGTAGGTTAAACTAAAACTTTGGTTTGTCGATAAAGCTCCTATTTTCCATGTGCTCTTGGGGCTCCCTGTGTGAATGTAGTACCAGCAGGAATAGTCGCTGATCCTGGTACGAAGGAAAGCCCAGTAGACATCGAATCCTGGACAACAACATTGGTCGCGGTGGTACTGCCCGTGTTAGTCAGGACCAGGGTATATGTCATTACATCGCCAATCTTTGCTTTGGTTTTATCGACTAGTTTCGTCAACGCAAGCTGAGTGCCAGCAGGTTGCGTACAGGAGCCTGGAGCGGTATAAGTAGCTGTTGAGGGTGTACATCCAAATAAGGCGGCTGTTACGGTATGCAAGTCTCCATTGGATATCAAACCCGTAAATAACGCCGTAAATGTAGCCGAACTAATGGGGGTGGTTGCAAAGGTTGCACTCTGTGAGCCATCGGTGATTGTGAGTATACCGGTTGTTGGGTTAGAGAGGGTTACAATTGCTGTGGTGGAGTAGGTATTGGCCGTAGTAGTGCATAGCCCAGGAATGACTGTAAGGGTTGTTGTACACTGTGCCTGTGCTATCTGACTCAAAAGCAGGAGGATAATTACGATATGTAGAGCCCTAAATCCAGGTAGACTTATTTGCCGTAAGTAGGTAGTATAAATTCCCTGAAATATGTATTGAGAAACAATAAACCTAGACATACTGCTAATTGGTTGAGTAAAGGAATTAGTTTGTTTACAAATCCAAAACTCCATAGCAAAGGATGTGCCATATATGGATATATGTTATTGCTGTAAGGATTTATTTATCAATTATTGTATATTGGATGTTTATTAAATATAAAATTTATAATTATTTATGTTTGTTTAAATATATAAATGGTAACTAAATTTAGTCTCGATTTACAGTGAACAGACACTTGTAAACTAGTCATATATACCGAAATAGGCTTTTCAGGGCGCTTTTTAGTTCGTAGTCGAATTCCTGAGATCTAGATTGCCACTACGTGAAAAAGGTATTCTAGTTTGAAGAACTGTTTGGGATGTAGGACTGAAATAAATTTTGAATAAACGCCTTCATATCTGCTAAACGTGATTCCTGAACAGCTAGTCAATCAAACGCCCGGCCCTTCATATGAAAGGCCGGGCGTTTGATTGACTAAGGGGACTACTCTGCGGTTTTATCGTAGATCGCCGATGCGTTTGACTCGCTTTCACCGCTCCTTTATCGTCAACCTGAAATACATCACAGCCTTTACGGCCACTGATATTGAACTTGGCTCCCTGGAACTGCCCATTGGGGAGAGTTACAAAGCCCATTTGTTTCAGTTACTCTATAAATTGCCCTAAAAAAGAGGCTCTTTTCTATTCATTAACTGATGTCTTAGTCAGTTAGGAAGCTTGTCAAAAGCAACAATGCGCTGAGGCCCTTGTATCAAACTCGACGAAAAAGAGTTGGCGGTAGGCCCTGGCGGCTCAAACGTTTGAACTACTTAAATCACCATGATCATGGATTACAAACGGGACAGTAGACGGTGTCAGCCTGCTTAAGACCATCGAAAAGATCTGTTACCTGTTCATAGGTGCATTTCAGGCAACCCTTGATTTCCATTTTTGCCAGTTCCGTTTCACTACCACACGCCTGACACGGTAAGCCTTTCTCCACACGGACTTTCCCCCAGCCAGGGGTGTGGCAGTTCGGGCATAAACACAAAAGGCGTGCGGCCAGCGTGGCGGCTAGTTCACCAATGACCTGCATGCGAGTGGGATTAAATTGAACCCGCATATCCGTTTCTACCCAAACGGCACCTAACCGCGAATGGCGCATTACTTCCCCAAAAGCCGCTTCCAGATCGGACAGCGTTTGAATCCCCTTGAAAATCGGCTCAATTGATCGGCGTTCTGCCGGCCGCACAATGAGTGCATGAGAGGGAAATCCAGCCGCCTGAGCAAAGGCCAGTACTGTTTCCCAGTCCGCTAAACGAGCCATACTGTAGTTCGTTTTTTTACTGAGTTGGGATAGATGCAGATGGAACCCCCGTTTTCGGTCAATGAAATACAGGACTTCTTCATCGCTGGGCTGGAAGGGAAGAAAGGGATGGGGGCCAAAGCGGCCCTCACTAGCCAAAACGTAGCCGACCCTGTTGCCAAGTTTATCCAGGGCCCTTTCGCATTTGCGCCGGGCACAATCCAGGGCGCTGCCAACCTGTTCGATTTTATCAGAAAACATTCCCTGTTGATCCGTGTTCACGACATACTCCAGCATACTGGCTCCCAACTGATTCCAAAAGGGGGGAGCCAGGGCAATCGATTTGGCATGCCTGGTGGTGAGGATCATACAAGTGCCTGCATATACGGATGGGTGTTTTAGTTCGCTTGCTGCCATGTCAGTGCCCGAGTTAACTGATACGTTTGGCGATCCTTTGGCTCAATGCAGGCCAGCTGTACCCATCCGTTTTTAAACAGTTTTTGTAGTACCGGTTGCGCCTGAATAACGGCGTCCAGTAGTGGTCGGGGGCATAGACAACCGTCAGTAAGCGCTGGGGCTGATGGTAGGCAAGCTCGTCACTGGCATAAACCGATTGCAGAGGCAGGCCGGTCATCAGGTCACTGGCATTCCCCTGCATAATGCCCATCTTGCCGGTGATATTCTGCGTTGGTTTGCTGCCCCCGCCAAAGGCCACATTGTCTAGTGTCGAAAACAGGTATTGCGTATTGATCCATTCGGCGACAACCATCGGGGCCGTCAATATCGTAGTGAGCGAGGAACCTGCTGGGTCCTGTGTATAGTCGTAGGAGTGCAGAAAAGAGCGCCCTTGTAGGTTGAGGGCCGCCGTCAGCTCACGTGGGCCGACAATAAAGGACGCATTACGTGCCAACCCCACTCGGGACGTACCTGAGCCCAATCCTGCGACCGCAGCCAGGTTTGCTGTGCCCCACCGCTATGATCTGCGGTTGTCTGCATCTGCTTAAGCCGCTCAAGGCTGTTGGCCTGCCGGGCTTTGGCTAGATCTTGTGTCAGCTTTTTACATGTTTCGGATGCCTCATTGCCATAGAGCGTAACTTCATCCGTGGTCGTATTATGCTCGGCCGCTATAAACCGAGTGGTGTCTGGTATCGAAATCCCTTGCTGACCGAGATATGTTCGAACCTCCGTGCTATTGAGCAGGCCTGCCAGAATACGGGCGTTTGGGGCTCCGTGTCGTCCGCCACAGGCTCCGCAGTCAAGCGCCGTTGCATAGGCGTTGTTCTGGGTCGTGCTGCCATGACCACAGAAAACGACCAGTGGCGCAAAATGGTGGGTCAGCCCCATTAAACGTAACGCTCCTTCCGCATACGCACACTGGTCGGCCAGGGGTAGCGTCTCCAGCGATGGGGTTACCGCCACCGGTTTTCGGATCGACTGGCTAACTCGGTGCTTGAGCCGGGACGCCAGACCGGGTGTCAGGCTGCGTAATCCCATCCAGATACCACTGGCCAGTCCCAGACTCTCGACCAGCCCAAAGGGCGTCGTGAAGCTATATTTCAGGGATTGATAGAGCTGGCTGAACTTGGTCTGACGACCATACGCCCTACGATCCTGCTCTCCTTCGGCCGGACTACAGCAAGGTGATTCGTAAACTGTATGTTTAGGCGCGAGGAGCACCGGGCAAGAGGCATGCGTTTCGCCCGTCACCGTATCGGTGATCTGAACCGGAACCCCAAAGAAACCTGCAAACCCCAACGTCTGATAGTGGCCCGTAGCTTCCAGTGCCCGACGAAATGGCTCCGACCGAACATCGATACAGAAGACAAGCTGGGCGTCGGGGGTGCGTGCTTCGGTCAGGGGCTGGGCGGCCAGTTGCTGAAGCAGCGACAGGCGGTATGTGTTTTCCGCCTGCTGAATGTTCGCCAGCACGTTTGTTTTTGATTGGGCCTGTTCCAGCACCGCCTGATGCCAGCTCAATAACCCTTTCGCATCCGGCCAAAGCAACTGGGTGATGATGAGTCGCATGGCCAGGTACTCGGTCTGGGTTGCCGGATGGGGATGGTCGGCATCGAGACCGGCCCAGTCGGTGCGGTACCGGATGTAGGCCGCCCAGCCTGGCAGCGTGGTGAGCAGTAGGGTTAGAAATTGCGCCTGTTCAGCGGGGGCAATGCCTGCACGAAGCAGGTACGCCTGTATGGCCTGAACCGGGTTTTCAGGTAGGGTGGTCAACCATTCCTGCTTTTGCTTATCGTTCTCATGTAAGCAGGCATCATGCCGGGCAAGCTGTCGCCAGGCGGCATATAAGCCTTCCTGGCGAAGGGGCATGGGCAGGGTAGCCTGACCATCGTCAAAATAGGCCTGCAACCATTTGATGGTTTGCCGATTGACGGCTTCCATTGGTTCGGGTAAAGAAGCTTGCTGGAAATAGGCACTGCCCAGGGGCAGGGCTTCCTCAAAGGGTAAATCCTCGAACCCCTGGAGCGGATTGACCGCAATCAGGTTTTTCAGGGGCCAGAAAGGCGCTATGATTTTGAAGCTTTGCGCCACCAGATCAGCTACCTGGGCAGTACTCAGGTTTTCGGCTGACTGTAAACGTTGATCGTCTGCTTCGATTAAAACGGCTGTGTCCACGATGGCTGTATCCACGATGGCTGTATCCACGACGGCTGTATTCATGATTGGAAAGATGGGTTTATTGATATTGATAGTGGTTTCGGTGGGTGGTTATGGTGTCAGGATGTGGCTGGCTCGCATTGAGTGCCGTCACGTAGCCTTTCAGCATCCAGTCGGGCGAGGAGGCTGCCTGGGCGGCTGTTGGCAGGAATAGTCGGGACAACCAGGCTAGTGTCAGGGCCAGTATGCCCGCCAGGTGAAAGCCATTCAGAGGCTGTGGTTGCATCAAACCCATCGGCGCCATAAACCCGGTAATCAACTGGACGCTGCCCCATAGACTAGCCCAAAAAGTCCCGTACCGATCAAGGCCAGGGGCAGTCTTTGCAGCGGTTTCGACTGGAGCATCGGCAGGGCGAATTGACTGGCGGTCAGAAAAGCCACCCCTATCAATACGAGTGTTGTGTCACCAGACATCCAGGCTTTTCCGCTGGAGATGGCGAAGCAGAAACTACCGATTGACCCGCACACAAGGGCACAGCTAAAGGCAACCGGACCGGGCGGATAGCGCAGGTCAACCCGTTTTTCCTGAGCCGCACTGCCGCTGGAAAGGAACAGATACGCTTTGAACAACCCATGCCAGACCAGATGGGCAACCGCAGCCGGGAACAGCCCCAGTCCGCATTGCACGACCATAAACCCCATCTGCCCCATTGTCGAACAGGCCAGCATGCGTTTTACATCCGGTTGCATAAGCTTCCACAAGGTACCCAGCAGCGCTGTGCAGAATCCAAGGACGACCAATACTGTCAGTAGCGCTGGACTTTGCAGATACAGGGGCGCAAACCGGGCGAGTAAAAAACCTCCTCCGTTGATCAGCCCGGCGTGCATGATGGCCGAAACCGGCGTGGGCGAATTGAGTGAACTAAGCAGCCAGCGGTGGAAAGGCCAGATGGCCGATTGGGTCATGGCACCCATCAGCAGGAGGCCCAAAGCCAGCAAGGTAGTGGAGGAAAGCGTTGGCTGGTGAACCAGCGCCTGGATACTGGTTTCTCCGGTTGCTGTATAAAATAGTACGAAGGCACTGGCTACCCATATGGCTCCCCAGACGAAGTTTTTTGTGGCTAACAACCCGGCGGCTTTGGCGGCCTTCCAGTTCTTTTTGTAGATCATCAGGCGAACCAGCAGCCCATTACTTAGACACCATGCTATCAACAGCAGTAGCAGATGATCCGCGCTGACCATGATTATGACCGAGCCGATCAGTACCGCAAGCCGAAAAAAAAACGGTCGATATTGCGTATCCCCTTTCAGATACCGGTACGCAAAGCTGCCAACGCATACCCCAATGAAAATAACCAGTGCCATCAGGATTATGGACAGCCTGTCGAGATGGAACAGTTTGTCGGGTAAAATTAGAGTCATTTGAAATTGTCTTTATAAGTTATCTTTGTTTCAGCGCTCAAATGTATTAGCATTTCTAATATTAGAAAAGCTCGAAATTCTAATACTTTTCATTAGAAAATCTTATGAATATTGATACCATCGCCTTACAATGTTTTATTGCCGTTGCCGAAACGGGGAGTTTTACCAAAGCTGCCGAACGGGTAAACCGCACCCAATCGGCGATCAGTCAGCAGATAACCAAGCTGGAGAACCTATTGGGAAAGTTGCTACTGGTGCGGGGTAAAGCCTTCACGCTGACGCCCGAGGGAGAAATTTTCCTGGGGTATGCGCGTCGAATTTTTGCGCTTCACCGGGAAGCGCTGGACCGATTTAAAGAGCCGGAATTAGAGGGGAAGTGCGCTTTGGCCTTCCCGAGAATTTCGCCAGTGTGTATTTATCCGACGTGTTGGCTGATTTTTCCCGTATTCATCCTAGAATTCTGCTCAATATCGAATGTGATCTGACTCTCAATCTATTCGATCGTTTCAAGAAGAAAGAGTTTGACCTGGTATTGGTGAAGATGAACCGGCCGGAGGACTTTCCCAACGGCCTGGATGTGTGGTCGGAGCCACTCAGATGGGTTGGCGATGCAAGCCTGATTGACTCGAAAAAACCCGTTCCGCTGGTGCTGGCTCCCCAGCCCTGCGTCTATCGGGCTTCGGCCATTCAGTCCTTACAGCAGGCTGGTCGTGCCTGGCGTCTGGTTTTTTCGAGTCCCAGTTATGCGGGGGCTGTTGCGGCCGTACGGGCGGGTATGGGCATTTCAGTCATGCCTCAGACTATGATCCCTGGGGATTTGCAGGCCCTGGATTCGGTCTGGCTACCTAAACTAGCCGATACGCATGTATCCTTGATCAAACACAAGGCAAATAACCCTGCCATTAATACGCTGGAAAAATTTGTCCTTCACAAATTAAAGCATTGAACGGTATGGATAGGTATCCCCCACTTTGGTGTCTTGCCTTGGATTTATTCGGACATTTTGATGAACAGTGGCCTGATCAACTACTCCCTACTACAAATAATGAACGGTGTTATTGCTCCCTCATTCAAAATTACTCAGCTGAGTAATCTGGGATATATACAAAGGCTGCTTCCGGTATAATTGACACCTGATTAATCGCCATTGCCACAGGAGCCAAAACCTGAACCAAATGTGAGTGCCTGTTTTCTCTGCCCATGTCTTACTAAACAATACCAGGACTTACACGAAAGTATGGAATTCATCCATTCACTCCTGGCGATTTTAGTCACTTCAGTATAGCTTTTTATTGATTATAGAAATATTATGTTATTTATTTGCAAAATAACATAAACTATTTGTAGGGTAATATTCTCAATTGCCCTACATTATTATTTAAGTCTATAGATTAATTTGATCGTTATCAACTAATCCAGTTTATCAACATGCCATTCCTGATCGGTTCAAAAACCGGTTCGCTCTGGCGAACCAACTGGACTATGGTTGATACTAATCAAGTAAATAAGGTGGCTACCAGACGAGCTTTCTAGTTGATTGACGAGTTAGTTTAGGAAAGAAAGTTGGCCAGCTTCTTAAGGGGCGAAAGCATCCTGGCAATAAGTAGACCAAGCGTCAACCGGTTAACTCCTATAAGTTGAGCTTTCGAACTTCCTGGACGTGCAATAAGGGAAGTCTATTCTTAGAAAGTGCCTTATACCCTGAAGCTGATAACCTTCAGCCTGAAAGCGAACGTAGCTAAATCAACCAAATAATCCCTGTTATCCGATTCGCAAATCTACCCCATCTGATACTGGCTAACACACGTTTAAAGACACCATTCTTGAAGACTAACCTATCGTAAATGAAACCAACGCGCAAGGCTACTGTCATTTCCCTATATATATTCAGTTTAAATGTTTACCTAATTCAGGCACAACCGATCAATTTTACCCATATAACCACCAATCAGGGACTTTCACAAAGCCATGTCTCTGCCATTCTAAAAGATAAAAAAGGGTTTATGTGGTTTGGCAGTGAGGATGGGCTTAATAAATATGATGGGTATACATTTACAAAATATAAGCAGGATCTTACCAATAAAAATAGTATTTCTAATAGCAACATTCAGGATATACTAGAAGACAAAGCGGGAAATTTTTGGGTTGGTACGGCGGATGGTCTGAATTGCTTCGACCGAGCGAAAAACAGGTTCATTCACTACCCGGATGGACAGGTCAATTATAGCATTAATGACATTTTTCAGGATAGTAAAAACAGAATATGGTTGGGGACGGATAGTGGCTTGTTTTTATTCAATCCTCAAAATGGATCCTATACAGCCTACCGGGCAATCACTGAAAGGCAACATAGTAGGCTTAGCGCTTTTGTTAACCGAATTGCCGAAGACGACCAGGGCGTTTTATGGTTCGGTACGGAAGATGGTCTCTATCAATATGATAGTAATACCAACCAGGTTATCTCCTATCGGAAAGATCCACGTACTAAAACCAGTATCCAGTCTAATTGGATTAAAGATTTATACAAAGATCAGGCTGGAAATATGTGGATAGGTACGCATGGCGGTGGGCTGTCGATTTATAATCGAACTACGCATTCATTTCGCACCTTTCTCCATGATCCGCATAATAGCCTAAGTATTGCCCATAATGATATTCTGTCTATTCAGGAAGATAAAGCGAAAAACCTGTGGATCGGCACTGAAAACGGGGGAATAAGTATCTATCATACGACTGCTCATAAGTTTACTACCTACAAGCACAATCCAGACGACAACGCTTCACTAAATAATAATTCGGTCTATTGTCTTTATAAGGATGACGCCGACAATATGTGGATTGGCACCTATGCGGGGGCATAAATTTTGTGCCGAAATTTGGGAATAAATTCGTTTCCTACCGGCAAATCGCGAATGATCCCAACAGTCTGAGCAATAGCATTGTCTTGTCTATTTCAGGTGAGCCTATGAACAATGCGGTGTGGATAGGTACCGATGGGGGAGGGCTCAATTTGTTTGATCAGAAAACAAAAAAAATTAAGCAGTATAGGCATTCGGAAAGGACGAAAAATTCCCCCAGTAATGACCATATTATATCCGTAATCAGAGTAGCGCCTGATGTTTTGGGACTTGGCTATCATAATGGAGGGTTCGATTTGTTCCACGTTAAAACGGGGATATTCGATCATCACTTGCCAATCGAACATGATCGTCAGAGTTTGTCTATCGCCGATGTAAACAATATGTTGAAAGATAATGAGGGTAATCTCTGGATAGGAACCTGGAAAGGCGGGCTTAATTTTTACAATGTCAGCAAGAAGACCTTCGTGCATTACCGCACCAACCCGAATGACAAAGCCAGTATTAGTGACGATATAGTAACCACTGTCTTCCAGGATGAAAAAGGTGCGATCTGGGTCGGTACGTACAAGGGGCTAAATTTACTGGACAAGACTCGAAAACAGTTCAGGCGTTTTCAGCATGACCCCAAAATAAGAACAGTATTTCCAATGATAATGTCCAGTCAATTCGAAGTGCCGATAATGGGAACTTGTGGATTGGCACTGTAGGGGGGGCTTAAATTATTTTGACACCCGTAAACAAACGTTCAAGGCCTATTCCGAAAAAGATGGCTTAGCCAGCAACATTGTTTGCTCCATCCAAAAAGATCATCACAACAAGTTGTGGCTGGGTACCAACAATGGTCTTTCCCGATTCGATCCCCAGACGGAGCAGTTTCGTAATTTTACGGTCTCCGATGGGTTGCAGGGAAATGAGTTCCGGGATAATTCAAGCTATCAGACGGCAAACGGACAACTGTTTTTTGGGGGGTGAATGGGTTTAGTACGTTTTATCCCGACAGTCTGAAGGATAATACCTTCATTCCGCCCGTCTACATCACTAATTTTCTGGTTTTTAATAAATCGGTTTCCGTTGGCGATAGAGATCAGTTACTTCAAAAACAAATTAGTGAAACCCATTTAATAACCCTTTCGGCTGAACAATCGGTATTTACGTTTGAATTTTCGGCGCTAAATTATACAGTTCCAGAAAAAAATCAGTATGCGTATAGGCTGGATGGTTTTGATAAAGAATGGAATTACGTCGGGACAAAACGAACGGCAACCTATACGAATCTGGATCCTGGAACCTACGTTTTCAAGGTAAAAGCGGCCAATAACGATGGGATATGGAATAACAAGGGTACTACGTTGACCGTGGTTATTACACCACCGTTTTGGCTCACCTGGTGGTTTAAAAGCTTACTGGCTTTGCTGCTGTTGAGTTGCCTTTATGCGCTGTATCGTCTGCGGGTAAAAGGCATCCAAGCCCGGCAGTTAATTTTGCAAAATCAAGTGCTGGCTAGTGCCAGTGAGGTGCTGCAACAAAAACAGGAACTGCAGGAGCAAGCACTCTATGTGCAGCTACTCCAGTCTCAAGTGGCGGAGCAGGCCGCCCAGCAACAACTTCAGGAAAGCGAACAGCGCTTTCAGGAAATTGCCGACAATGTCGACGAGATCTTCTGGATTCATTCGGCTCAGCCTTTTCAGTTACTGTATGTCAATCCCGCCTTTGAGCGGGTCTGGAACACCACATTCCAACAGGTACAGCAAAAGCCGTTTTCGTTTATGAAGACCGTTCTGCGCGAAGACCGATCCGCCTTTTTAGCCTTTGTTAAGCAGTATAAAGCCGGTATAGAAGGCCAATTATACTTCCGACTACAAGCGAAAGACGAGCCGTTACGGTGGTTTTTGATTCGCACCTTTATTGTCCACAATGAAGCCGGAGAGATCGTGCGCCATATCGGCATTGCCAATGATGTTACCAGCCAGAAAGAGAAAGAGTTCGTCCTGCAGCAGGCCCTCAAGCGGGAGAAGGAACTGAACCAGCTCAAGTCGCAATTTGTCTCTACTGCTTCGCACGAGTTTCGAACCCCGTTAACGACCATTCAATCCAGTGCCGAGTTAATAAAGCTGTATCTGAATTCACCCTCTGCGGGGGCCCGTGGGGCAATTGACAAACACATGGCTGTTATCGAACAGCAAATCGATCACTTCGGTAGTCTGCTGACCGATATCTTAACGATCGGAAAAATTGAGGCAGGGAAGGTTCAGTTTGCCCCCCATTGGACAGATCTTGTTTCGATTTGCGAAGAGACTGTGGCCACCCATTTTAGCCAGCGGAGTGACAACCGAAGCGTTCAGCTGTCGATAACGGGATCCCCCTGTTTAGTTTATTTGGATGCGAAACTAATCAATCATGTGCTGATAAATTTGTTGTCAAACGCCTTTAAATTCTCCGAAAAGTCGCCTGGACTACGCCTTACCTTTTTTGCGAAAAGTTGTATCCTACAGATTACCGACGAAGGGATCGGCATACCGGCCGGGGAGTTATCCAATCTTTTCCAGCCCTTCTTTAGGGCCAGTAACACCAACGAGGCTCCTGGAACTGGCTTAGGTTTGGTCATTGCCCGACAATTTGTCGAACTCCATGGTGGCCAACTCGAGTTAATTAGTGAGGAAAAAAAGGAACCATCTGTACGGTCACATTACCAATAAGTAAAAGCACACGGGGCTGATTGCGAATTAGTTATAAAAAAACAGCCACACAGCCAGAATTGAACGTTTAAGTGAACGATTTTAACGGAAGCTTGATCTTGTTGCATGCCATTCATTAATAGAATTTTAAATAGTGAAAACCCGCCTTTTATTGAACAAAAATGATTTTACCCGTCCTAAAATCGAATGAATGTGCGAGTACCATTGAATACCCAGGTCAAGTCACGCTGCTAGCTTATACATGTTTACACATTATATTTCCGTCGCTGTCGTAAAAGCCAGTTTACCGGTACTTATTTTGTGGACAGTAAAAAACTTCCTGTCTGTGACAATCGTCGCATTCATTCCCATCGGGTCTTTGCCGACATCGCTGCCCGAGGCAAGAGTTCTACGGGCTGGTTCTTCGGCCTTAAAATTCACCTGGTGATCAATCAGTTTGGTGAAATCGTAAGTTTCTTGTTAACAACAGGGAATGTGGCTGACAACAATCATCAAGTCCTGCATTATTTATTAGATCATTTAAAAGGGCATTGCATTGGCGACAAAGGCTATTTAAGTGTGCTCTTTGAACACTTTTATGAGCGCGGGTTACACCTAATTACCAAAGTACGTGCTAAGATGAAAAACCAGCTTATGCCCTATTTGCTCAATAGTAGGTCATTATGCGTTGCCGAAAGCACAGCAAAGTGATCGGAAGTTGGGTAAAGGTGCGTGCCGCACATCGATCAATGTAGTTAATTCCTCAACAATGCTTTGAGTGAACTAGGTTAAGCGCTGTTAGTAAAAAAGGCCCACTGATAGTGGCCATTCTTGCTCAGAATTGGTTTTTTTGCCGCAGTATTCATTAGAAAACCTCCTGAACTTTGTAGTTTGCCAAACTACAAAGTTCAGGAGGTTTTCGCTTGTTTAGTTAGACCCAAAATTCGGGATGACTCGTGTTTACAGCTATTTATGGTCTATCTGGGATCGCCAATTCGTTTGGCTCGCTTGGATTGGCTGATCACATAAGGCACACACACCTCAGGCGGACAACCACAAACAGTGGGCAGCAGCAGTACCGTCACATCCGTGTAACAACCCGATGCGTTGTAGACCCGAATCGTGTAGGCCTGTGTCGTGGCCGGACTGGCCAGATTGCTCATCAGTACGCCCCCTGCAGGAATAACCTGAGCAGCCCCCGACAGGACAGCAGCCTCATTGAAGCTACTACCCAACGAGTACTGATAGGTGTAAGCCGGGTTGTAGCTACTCAGCACGATTTTACCATTTGCCTGAGCCTGGTTGCCCGCACAGGTGGCGGGTAAGGCCAGTGCCTGGAAGGTAGGCAGGCTATCCTCTTCGATGATGAAGGGGCAGCAACTGAAGTCAGGACATTTACCAGAGACATTATCGACCGCCAGACTGTAGGTGCCGGGTCCGGTAACAGTGAGCACATTGGTGGTTTGACCACTAATTTCGACATTATCCTTGTACCATTTGTAGCTACTTCGTCCTGTGGGTGCGGTGAGTGTAAATTCATAGGAGTCTCCTGCACACATGATGAAAGGGACGGAGGTGCAAACAGTTGCCGTATCCCCTGGGATGGTTGCCTTGTTGTAGAGGATACCTGAGCTATCGACTCTGGCCTGGAAGGTGAGCGAAAGGCTTTGTCCAGCGTTGATAGACCCGATTGTCCAGGTACTAAATGGCAATCCCTGGATAAACGTCGTCCCTACGGGAGCAGTCGCAGAATTGGCAAGGTAGGTTAGTCCAGTTGTGCTGGAATCCCGAACAACGACATTGGTTCCCGCTGTTGTGCCACTGTTGGTTACCACGATGGTATAGGTAAGCACGTCCCCGATTTTAGCCTTGGACTTATCGACCAATTTTTCCAACGATAGGGTGGGCAATGGCGTAATAGAGCAGCTCTGTGGGGCTGTATAGGTGGTGCTGGTAGTGCCACATCCGCTCAGTGTGGCTAGTAGTAAATGGGGGGAGCCATCCGATAAGAGTCCCGTCACAGAGAAGGGAATGGCTGTTTCTGCATTGCTAACACTGACAGATGTACTTTGCAGGCCGTCTGCCAAAACGATGATTCCTCCGGTGGCATTGTTCGTCAGGGCAATTGTTCCAGAAAGAGTAAATGTATTCGTGGCTGTATTGCATAGCCCAGGGGTTACCACGGCGCTCATGTTGCATAGGGGTGCCAGGTCGATTTTAAGCACACTTAAAGGCACGGATAAGGAACAGCTCTGGCTATCGGTTATAACCACTGTGGTGCTAAAGCTACCATTAGTAGTAGGTATGCCACTGATAACACCAGTGTTAGTGCTGAGTATCAGTCCAGTAGGTAGTGTGCCTGCTGCAATAGAGAAACTGTAGGGTTCAATCCCCCCTGCTGCTGCTAGGGTTGCACTATAGAGTTGGCCAACAATACCGCTTGGTAAGCTACTTGTGGTTAGACTAATCGAACAATTAGGCGTTGTATTGACTGTGATTGACGCAGTGGTGAAACAGCCTGGTCCGGTGGTACAGGTGGCCGAGTAAGTGTTGGTCGGATTGGCGGGTGTGACACTCAGGGTGGCCCGGTAGCGCCGGTGGACCAGTTGACCGTACCCACACAGCCGATAGCTGACAGGCTAAGAGGTGATCCCACGGTGACCAGCGTAGCGCTGGCCTGCAGACTCAGCACCGCCTGGGGCATCACTGTCACGGTACCCACCGCGGTGGTGGTCGAACCGGTTCCGGTGGTACAGGTGGCCGTATAGCTGGTGGAGTTGGTCAGGGCAGGGGTGATCAGCGTAAGCCCGGTGGTGCTGTTGCTCCAGGTCACCGTGCCCGTACAGCCCGAAGCAACCAGGGTAGCCGAATTGCCATAACAAACCGTGGCCGAGAGGACGACCAGACTAGCGGGGGGAGCGGTATTGACCGTGATTGACGCAGTGGTGAAACAGCCCGGTCCGGTGGTACAGGTAGCTGAATAGGTGTTGGTCGGGCTGGCTGGTGTGACACTCAGGGTGGCCCCGGTAGCGCCGGTGGACCAGTTGACCGTACCCACACAGCCAATAGCTGACAGGCTAAGAGGTGATCCCACGGTGACCAGCGTAGCGCTGGCCTGCAGACTCAGCACTGCCTGGGGCATCACTGTCACGTTGCCCACCGCGGTGGTGGTCGAACCGGTTCCGGTGGTACAGGTGGCCGTATAGCTGGTGGAGTTGGTCAGGGCAGGGGTGATCAGTGTAAGCCCGGTAGTGCTGTTGCTCCAGGTCACCGTGCCCGTACAGCCCGAAGCAACCAGGGTAGCCGAATTGCCATAACAAACCGTGGCCGAGAGGACGACCAGACTAGCGGGGGAGCGGTATTGACTGTGATTGACGCAGTGGTGAAACAGCCCGGTCCGGTGGTACAGGTAGCCGAGTAAGTGTTGGTCGGATTGGCTGGCGTGACACTCAGGGTGGCCCCGGTAGCGCCGGTGGACCAGTTGACCGTACCCACACAGCCAATAGCTGACAGGCTAAGAGGTGATCCCACGGTGACCAGCGTAGCGCTGGCCTGCAGACTCAGCACCGCCTGGGGCATCACTGTCACGGTGCCCACCGCGGTGGTGGTCGAACCAGTTCCGGTGGTACAGGTGGCCGTATAGCTGGTGGAGTTGGTCAGGGCAGGGGTGATCAGTGTAAGCCCGGTGGTGCTGTTGCTCCAGGTCACCGTGCCCGTACAGCCCGAAGCAACCAGGGTAGCCGAATTGCCATAACAAACCGTGGCCGAGAGGACGACCAGACTAGCGGGGGGAGCGGTATTGACCGTGATTGACGCAGTGGTGAAACAGCCCGGTCCGGTGGTACAGGTGGCTGAATAGGTGTTGGTCGGGCTGGCTGGTGTGACACTCAGGGTGGCCCCGGTAGCGCCGGTGGACCAGTTGACCGTACCCACACAGCCGATAGCTGACAGGCTAAGAGGTGATCCCACGGTGACCAGCGTAGCGCTGGCCTGCAGACTCAGCACTGCCTGGGGCATCACTGTCACGTTGCCCACCGCGGTGGTGGTCGAACCGGTTCCGGTGGTACAGGTGGCCGTATAGCTGGTGGAGTTGGTCAGGGCAGGGGTGATCAGTGTAAGCCCGGTAGTGCTGTTGCTCCAGGTCACCGTGCCCGTACAGCCCGAAGCAACCAGGGTAGCCGAATTGCCATAACAAACCGTGGCCGAGAGGACGACCAGACTAGCGGGGGAGCGGTATTGACTGTGATTGACGCAGTGGTGAAACAGCCTGGTCCGGTGGTACAGGTAGCCGAATAGGTGTTAGTCGGATTGGCTGGTGTGACGCTGAGGGTGGCTCCGGTAGCGCCGGTGGACCAGTTGACCGTACCCACACAGCCAATAGCTGACAGGCTAAGAGGTGATCCCACGGTGACCAGCGTAGCGCTGGCCTGTAGGCTCAGCACTGCCTGTGGCATCACTGTCACGGTGCCCGTAGTGGTGCTTCTGCATCCGCTGGCATTGGCCACGGTTACTGAATAAGCCGTGGTGCTGACCGGTGAGACCACTACTAATCCCGTAGTGTTAACGGTTCCATTGGAGAAACTGTAACTAGTGCCTCCCGTAGCAGTGATCGTTGTGGACTGACCAGCACAAATAGTGGCAGAGGTCAGGCTTGCTGTTGGCAGCGGGTTGACTGTTACGGAAGCAGTTGTAGTGCTTTTGCAACCACTGGCATTGGTTACTGTTACTGAATAAGCCGTGGTGCTAACAGGACTCACAACCAGTAAGCCAGTGTTATTTACAGTTCCGTTGGAGAAGGTATAGCTAGAACCTCCGGTGGCTGTCAGAGTTACGGACTGACCAACGCAAATAGTGGCCGAGGGAGCCGATATCATACTTGCCGTAGGCAAAGGATTGACTGTCACCGCAGAGGTTGTGCTGCTTGTACAACCGCTGGCATTGGCCACAGTTACTGAATAAGCCGTGGTGCTGACCGGCGAGACCACTAGTAATCCCGTAGTGTTAACGGTTCCATTGGAGAAACTGTAACTGGTGCCTCCCGTAGCAGTGATCGTTGTGGACTGACCAGCACAAATAGTGGCAGAGGTCAGGCTTGCTGTTGGTAGCGGGTTAACTGTTACGGAAACAGTTGTTAATGTTGAACATATAGGACTGCTACTTGCTGTAACTGTGAATGTGGTTGTGCCAGTCGGTAAGCCGATAGCGGTAGCTGTAGCAGTAGTAGCTCCTGTGAGTGTAACACTGGCTGGGGCACTCCAGGTATATGTATAACTATCAGCTGGACTAATTTGAGCGGTTAGGGTAATCGGTGTTCCTAAACATACCGTATTGCTACTAGCTATGGCCGTTAAAGAGGGCGGAATACAGGGTGCATAGCCAGCATCATATGAGAAGTTATTCTCACCTGCCTGGCCCAGCGTGAAGCTGATAAGGCCAGCTGCGTTAGGATCTGTGTCAATTACATCCGTATTAGTGCCCGTAGCCGAGTTAGGTTTGTTACTAAGCAGCAGTGTACCAGCACTGGCGCTGGTTGGGAAGGTTAAGGAGTACGAGCTGCCGCTGGTTAACCCTGTCAGGCTATAGGCATAGCCAGTAGCTGCTGTGCCGCTCGTGGAACTGGAGAAATAATATTCACCGCTAGCGTTGGTTGTTACACTAACAGGCGAGGTCAGTCCTGGCCCGGATAGAGTAACCTTTACCCCGGCTAGAGGGCCTTCGCCAGGATCCTGGATACCATTGTTGTTTGAATCAACCCAAACCCGGTTGCCAATTTGAATAGGAGCCAGATTACAAGCCAGACCTACATCGCCGAGCCCATTTCCCTTCCCATAAGTTGCTACATTATTACCGCTATAAAAGATTTGTGTGCTGGTGGCAGGACTGCCCGAGCCATCCGATTTAAATTTTCTCAGCCCATTTGCATCTGTATTGTCTGTAGGGTCCATGGCAGTAGAGAGCACTTCACCATATCCCGGTAATAACGCTAACCCTCCCAGGGCCATCTCTACGTGATAGGGGCCATTGGCATTGCCTGAACTTATAGCATCGGCATAATAATATTCTCCCCCCCAATCCCCTGATTCGTGCCGGCACCTAATGTGGCTACCCCATTACATAGCTTAGCATTACTCTCGATTGTCCACTGATTGACATTGGGGGAACATTTACCCGCTCGTAGAATATCACCAGGAGCAATGGCCCGATATAATTGCGTACTGGGGGCATCTGTACCGTAGTTTTGGTTGCCATACTGTTCGCCAAAACGGTCACGAAGGGCTATGATCATTGACCCATCAACATCAATTTCAATATCAGTCAGCCAGGGTTGGGGATGGCTGGCATTGGCGAGGTCATTTCGGGCATATCGGTTAGGAAGTTGCCCGGCTGTTGGGTTGGGGTAAGAGGGTTGCACACTAACCCAGGGGAACCAGCGATCAGCCCGGCTTGATCCTGTCTGGTCATTGTCAGATGCTCCTTTTTTATAGGTAAGCGGAAAGGTCAGGACAGTTGTGAAACTGCCATTTGCAGGATTAAATTCATAGACAACGGCTTTCATGCCCGTTGTATCCCGAGTGATCAACGGCGTGTTGCTTGTCGAACCTACCCCGAAACTTACTGTGGTCGACACGGCTTCGTTAGTGGTAACCCCACCAACGTACACCCGGTCTCGATAGTACTTTAACCCAAAAGGACGAAATTGACTCCCTGAGGTTTGCGTAGGAGTAGGTATTGTATAGCTAGTGATCGTTCCGGGAGTTGGTGTGGCGCTGGTAGGATTAACAATCGGAATTCGATATAACTTCCGGTCTCCTAAGTTGACGACGAACAGCTCAGTACCATCATCTGATAGTTCCATATCACCTAGCCCCGCTTTGCCTACCTGGTCAAATATCAATGGATCATAGTTGGCAGAGGCTGCTGAAGTTGAAAGTCCTCGCGTTGTATTGGAGGCTACTGTTGTACTGCCAGCAGCCGTAACAGCGGTAATAGCCGTTGGTAAGGTAGCAAATACCGAGTGGGTATAGGTTGTACCTGACGATTTTGTAAGATAGATTGCGCCTGCACCACCGGGGCCAAGGCCTGAGTGCCGCTTAAGGAAGGCCGAAGTGAAAATGTATTTAGCTTCTCGTTGATAGGCGACGCCATATACAGTACCAAGCTGACTGTTGAGAGCAATGGGATTCTCTGTGGGGGAGTCGCCTGTGCTGCTATAAGGTAAAGAAATCAGTACATCCCGATTGGCAGCTACTGCCGTGCCCGAACCTGTTCCCGTAGAATTCCCGTTTACATAACAAGGTACTATGACCAGTGGATCTAGCTGGCAATAGTCAACGGGGTAGTTCACGCCCAGATTTACATTGCTGGTACCTCCATTGACGAACTGTACGGATGTGGCACTGCCCGTTCCGCGAAAGCTTTCATAGTCACCCGTAAGCAGACTGGTAAACTCAATCCTAAATTGGCTGGATGAACCAACGGTTAGCGTGTATGATCCGCCTGCGTTCGTAGTGGCAGAGGCAGAGGCAACGCCACTGGCGTTATACGCTTTAACGATCACTCCTGAGACGCCAGGCTCTCCATAGACGTATGTTCCAGAGGATGGTATGCTCGTATACTTACCATCACTGTTAAAGTCCCTGTATACTGTCCCCGTAATTGTTTGTCCTAAAACCGGTAACGAACTTATTACAAATAGTACAATAAGCGGAACTAACCAGTTAGTTCTTTGTGCAATAAAAGTGGGCATATGCGTATGATTTGTAGATGCATGTAACAACACGACTACAGCTTAGCCAAAAAATATGCCGTTTGTCTAGAAGAGGTAAAAAAAAGGATATTTTATGTATAATTAGGTAACTAATACTTAGTTGATTATAGATTATATGTAAAATATACAAATTTTGCTTTCCCTACAATTTGTATACCAAAAAACCCTAATGTATCAAAGTAAGTTAATATTATAGAATTTAAGTATATCAATGCGTACTTTATTTAAGCAAATAGTATAATTATCCTATAGAGCTATAGAGTTTTATAAAAATGCCGGTTGAATAGTGATAACATAACCCCATTTTATTTCCTTTATCAATCCCGTACCTTGCAATCTCGAAGCCAATAGCCGTAGGTAAATACGGGTTGGATTTAGCTATGACAAACGAGCAAAAAGTTAGCAATATGGAGCATTCGATGATTGATATGCACCTGAAATCAGAGCTACCCTATATTAACGTTTCTTCCGAAATAGGTACACTCAAGCGGTTGCTCATTCACAGTCCTGATCGGGGGTTAGGTAAGGTTGTACCCTCTAAAGCCCAGGATTGGCTATTTGAAGATATCGTACATCTGGATATGATGCGCCGGGATGAATACGATTATTATGTGAAGATTCTGCTCTATTTTTTAGATCCGGATAAAGTACGAGGTAACATAGCCAAGATTGGGCCTGATTCGGATCGGTCATTTTTTAAACCTGATCATACTGCCTATTTTAAGTCGGATAAAGTTATTGATATTCAGTCACTTCTGGCTGATATTCTAGCCGACGAAGCTATTCGTATTCGACTGATTGCAGCCATCTGCGGAATCGAACGAACGTCCTTTCGTACGCAGCAGCAATTAAACCAGCACGAGCCGGCTGAACTAGCTAAGATTATGATTTCAGGCTCGCTGCCTGATCTGACAATGTTGTTTGCCCCTTTACCGAACTTTATTTTTACCCGCGATATTGGCATCGTTATCAATGACCATATCCTGCTCAATAAACCAGCTAAACTGGCTCGTACCCGCGAGGCCCTGCTGGCACAGTATATTTTCTTTCATCATTCTTTATTTGCGGACTATCAGGACAAAATCATTGAAATTCCAGATAACGAACACGCTTTTCTGCTTCCCGATGCCGATATAAACCGTGATATAACCCGCTCAACGCTCGAAGGAGGAGACGTCATGATGATTGCTAAGCGGCATTTGATGATAGGCGTTAGCGAACGCACCACTCTATACGCAGCTCAACAAGTCATGCGATTGGTCTTTAGTAAAAATCTGGTCGATAAGGTAACGGTCATTAAAATTCCGAAAAAGCGAGATTACATGCACATTGATACCGTGTTCACGCAGGTGAAGCGTAATGTATGGGTCTTGTTAGGTGCCCTGGCGAGAACCGGTGATGAAGCCAGGAAGCGAGATGTTATTCACTTTTTCGCCCCCAAAGATGTTTCGGAGGATTTGAAAATTCTGCAATTTATGAAGGGGTTGGAACACAAACCCATCGAAATCGAAAACCTGGAAGACCTATTGGCTGATATTAGTATTAATGATCTGGGCGCTACTGAGCCAGTCCAGTTTATCTATTCCGGAAATAATGAATTTCCATTTGGTGCCCGTGAGCAATGGACCGACTCCTGTAATCTACTGGCCTTGAAAGATGGTGTAGTAGTTGGGTACGATCGAAATGAAAAAACGGCAGATGCATTCCGGGCCGCTGGTTTTGAGGTCATTGGGGCGGGTAAGCTATTGGAGCGATTCGAGCGGGGTCAATCCTCGCCCGACACCATCGAAAATACCTTTATTATGCTTCCTTCTGCTGAGCTGAGTCGGGCGCGGGGAGGGTCTCACTGTATGAGTTTACCGTTATTACGAGAGGAAATTTGAACGGGTACTCTTCCAATTTAGATTCTATAGGATTCTGATAGATTCTTTTTGATTTGATAATCAGCCTAATAGCAACAATAGAATCTAGTAGAATCTATTTTATTAAAGTACTAGTGCTTAGGCAAAATAGATTCTATTGTTTCTATAGATTCTCGGGGCGGCATCGGCCGTCCGACGCCCGCGCGGTTAATTCTATCGTATCTAATTGTCAATACGATAGGATCTAAAGAATCTATATAAACTAAATTGGACGAGCACTAGTGGGATGACAATAGTTTAAGCAAGAATATAGGACTGTTTATCTAAATCGTTGAACAATTGATGCATCGGTGCTAATTTGCTGACGGATTCAGTGGTAGGGACTAACCGATTCACTGGCTAACTGATTCACAGACTATTATGCAATCT
Source organism: Spirosoma telluris (assembly GCA_003259005.1). Lineage (GTDB taxonomy): Bacteria > Bacteroidota > Bacteroidia > Cytophagales > Spirosomataceae > Spirosoma > Spirosoma telluris. The sequence goes on along the minus strand of QLII01000001.1, from coordinate 4,394,801 downwards.
CAGGCTACTTCCCGTATTTTAATGATTCGCCCTGTTCGCTTTGGGTTTAACGAACAGACTGCCGAATCCAACGCATTTCAGGATAGCAAACTGGCTAAGCAATCGAACTATGTAGCCCAGGAAGATGCCCAGCGTGAATTCGATGAAATGGCCCGTCAGTTAGAGGCCCTGGGTGTTGATGTGATGGTGTATGAAGATACGGTTGAACCCCATACCCCGACTCTATCTTTCCAAACAACTGGGTCTCTTTTCATGCGAGTGGTCGGGTTGTGCTCTATCCCATGCAGGCTGAAAATCGTAGACTCGAACGTCGGCAAGATATAATCGATGATCTGGCCAGAAATTATCATGTTGATAAAATTATCGACTTAACTCACTTTGAGCAGGAGGGAAAATTTCTGGAAGGCACGGGTAGCCTGGTGTTTGATCGTATGAATCGCGTGGCCTTTGCCAGCCTGTCCCCCGTACACATCCAGATGTACTGGCTGAGTTTAGCCGCCAAACGGGTTATCGGATGGTTGTATTCAGTGCGGCCGATGCCAATGGGCAAGCCGTTTATCATACCAACGTGCTCATGTGCATTGCAGATTCATGTGCCGTGGTCTGTCTGGCGGCTATCACCGATCCCGATGAACGGCTCATGGTTCGCCAGGAACTGGAAAATCTGAATAAACGGGTAATAGAGATTTCACTGGAGCAAATGGCCAGCTTTGCCGGTAATATGCTGATGGTGAAAACGAAAAAAGGCCAGAAGCTACTGGTCATGTCGACCCGCGCTTTAGCGTCCCTTACACCCAAGCAAGTCGATCAGTTAGACGATTATGCTACCCTGGTTCACTTCGATCTGGCTACGATTGAACGCAATGGCGGGGGTTCCGCCCGCTGTATGATGGCCGAAGTACATCTTCCAAGGAAGTAAATTGTGGAGTAGGTGGAGTAAGGTAAATAAGTGGAGTTGGTGGAGTGAGGTCGAGACTATTTGAGTTACTCCACTTATTTACCTTACTCCACCTACTTCACTCACTCTACTATTTACTTTTTTTAAATATTGTTTGCACATACAAATATCGTTGACTACCTTTGTTCAGACAATAAGGAGGAATTATGAATAACCAGGAAGTTGCCGTAGCTGAAGATACTAAGTTATCCTCACGGTATAGTGCCTGTCTGCTGTTTTCGGCCAATGCATTAGCTCGTGCCATTACAGCCATTGGTGATGACGAATTCGGTCGCTTTGGTATGTGCTATTCACATGCCTACATGCTATGCGAAGTGGTGGCCCAACCGGGTATAACCCCGTCAGAATTGAGCGAAACACTGTGTCTTACCCCATCGACGATTACACGATTGGTGGAAAAGCTGGAGCAAAAACGGTTTGTTCGCCGGGAGTCGGAGGGAAAACGAACACTGATTTATCCAACCGCCGAGGGTGAAGCGATTCAGCCCGAAATTTCCCAGGCCTGGGATCGGGTAGGAGCCCGTTACTCTCAGATTATTGGTGAAACCAATGTTTGCCAGTTGACCCAACAGATTGTGAAGGCGACGAAGGCATTGGGGGAACCCATTTAAAAAATTTATTAAAAAATTTGTTTGCACATACAATAAAACCGAATACCATGAAAACCAACGAAACCACAGTAGGACTAGTAGCAGGTCACGTAACCGAAACCACTAAAAGCATTTGCCGCTCGTTGGCTGAAAAAGGTATTTCGGCCATTGTTGTACAAAAGGAAAGCCGTATCTCAGAACCCGATGAGGCTGTTGAAACCTGGTCGGGGCAACCTGGTAAAGACCTATTCTTTAACGGCTGGAAACTGCTGTTTTGATTTGGGAAGATAAGTGGAGTCAGTAAAATAGGTGCTGTGAGGTTAGGACTAGTCAACTCACGGCACCTATTTTACTGACTCCACTTACTTAACCTAGTCCACTATACATGAAAACAGCACTGATTACGGGGGCAAACGTTGGTATTGGCCTGGCCACTGCCAAGGCGCTGGCACGGCGAGGATTCAATTTGATTCTGGTATGCCGTAATGAAAAGAAGGGGAAGGAGGCTATGGCAATAGTCAAGCAGATTAACCCCGCCATAACTGTCGAATTGCTCCTGGCCGATCTAACCGATCTGGGTTCAGTGCGTCGGGTGGCTCAGCAGGTCAATCGTACGCACCAGAAACTGGATGTCCTGATTAATAATGCTGGATACTCGCCTGATACTATTGAGTTTATCGACAACATTGAGAAATCGTTTTTTGCCAATCATATTGGCCCTTTTGTGCTTACCTATCATCTGATGGATTTGCTCAAGGCGACCGGCGAAGCCCGGATTATCAATCTCTCATCAGCGGCTTATGCATTAGGCAGTGCATCGCGTTTCTTCAAGCGCAACGAAAACCTGGCCGTCCTGTCTGCTTATGGAGACGGGAAGTTAGCTAACCTATTGTTTACCAGGGAATTGGCTAATCGTTATGCCGAAGCAGGAATTACCGCTTATGCTGTCCACCCTGGCGTCGTTAACTCGGGCTTTGGTACCAATTTTACAGGTGCGTTAGGGTTTATGATGAACCTGGCAAGGCCGTTTATGCGTAGCCCGGAGCGGGGTGCCGAAACGTCGGTTTATCTGGCAACGGCTCCAATTGCGGTTCTGCAAAAGAAAGATGGACAATCAGGTGGATCGGGCGGATTTTTTGCCGATTCAAAGCCTAAGTCAATCAGGCATGGCGATAATACGAACAAACAAGCCGCCGAATTGTGGGCCAAAAGTTTGGCCTTTGTCTAAACGCCGTTTATAGCGAGCACTAGTGCTTTGTCAAAATAGATTCTATCGATTCTTTTGATTCTGCTGCTTCTTTATCAATATATTAGAATCAATTAGAATCAATTTTGGCACATTTGCCTATTGAGTAATGCCTTATGGAAGAGGGGGGAAACAAAAATGGCGACACTCAATTGGTTGTCGCCATTCTAAAAACCCACTCTATGAGAAAGTTTTTTTATTACCGGCCTCCGAGAGGGAATATATACCCAAGGGTTCCCTGCCCGAAGATTATCTTTGAATCTGTATTGAAGCCGCTATCTACATCGCCCAGGGGATACAAGCCGCGAACTTCAAGTGTAACATGACCAGGTCCTGCTTTTATGGCTCCTCCAATACCGGCCCCTGCGCCAAAGCCGAAACGATTATTTTTGCCATCAAGCGATATCTTTTTGCCGTCAATACTCGCACTCATTGCATAGCTTGCATAGGGGCCAATATTCAGGAAGAAGCGGCTTCCAGCATAGGTTCCTGTGGATAGTTTCAGAAATAAAGGCACTTCAAGAAAATCCACGGCCTCAGTAGCCGTAAAACCAAAGCTTGTTACCTTGGTGCTGTAACGTGTGTAGTTGACTTCGGGTTGAAATGAAACGTGGCCTGCCCCTAGGTTAAATGTCAAACCCCCAACAAAGCCTACAGCTGGGTCTGTACCTGCTACCGTCTCGGTAAAAACGGAATAAGTAACCCCGCCCCGAATTCCAATCCGAACCCCCGATGTACTACCAGTTGCCGCGTCTGCTTTGGTGCTGGTCGTAGCCACCCGTTGAGTACGATCTGCTACTGGCTCCGCTGCTGTTGATTGCGTTGGCGTAGCTGCAACAACTGGTGGTTTCGGCTCGGTCTTGTTTGGCGACTGCTGTTTATCTGTACGGTTGTTTTTAGACGTAGGTGGAGGGGTTGTGGCTGTTGTGGTTGTGGCTGGTTTTTTAGTGATCCCGTGATACTGGTCGTACAGTTCCTGCCGCCGATTAGGTGAAGCAGTTGTTGTTGAGCCACTAGCCGAACCTGTTTGTGCTAAAGCCAAACCAACGGGCACGAGTGTAAGAGCCAAAACAGAAAAAAATGATTTCATTGATAAGCAGTTGCTAAAATCACTAAGTAAGAATAGCTGCTAAACTACTAAATTTTGTTTCAGCACTTAGGAAACGGTCAATCACTTGAGTATACGGTTGATTTTTTGTGAACATTTTAAGATTATAGAGATTTAGTGTAGTATGAACACTCACCATAAGCGTACGGCTCTGATTACAGGAGCCAATAAAGGAATTGGGAAAGAAATTGCGCGGCAGCTCGCCGAGCGTGGCTTTGCTGTGTTTATTGGTGCCCGCGATGCCGCTAAAGGGCGCGAAGCCTCCGAAGAATTATGTAAGGCTGGCTATGAAGCGACCTTTATACACCTCGATGTAACAGACCCGGTTAGTATCCGAACGGCCTGTGGTACATTTTCGCAAAAAGCCGATCATCTGGATGTGCTCGTGAACAATGCCGGTGTGCTCGAAGATCATGGCGAAGATATTCTGCACCTGAACACTGAAATGCTCGACCGAACCTTGAAAGCCAATGTGACCGGCCCTATCTTAGTTATTCAGGATTTTCTGGAGCATCTGCAAAAAAGCACATCGGGCGCGCGCATTATTAATGTATCGAGTGGTGCTGGTGCGCTTAACGACATGACAACTTATGCACCTGCCTATAGCATCTCGAAAACAGCCCTCAATGCCGTAACAAGGCAATTTGCCGGGGCACTTCGAGGAGAAAATATTGCGGTTAACTGTGTTGATCCCGGTTGGGTCCGCACCGACATGGGGGCTCTAACGCCAGTCGACCCGTTGAAAAAGGGGCCGAGACTATCGTTTGGCTAGCCACGGATGCGCCCCAATCCGAGACTGGTAAATTCTGGCATGATAAAAAAGAGGTTGACTGGTAAGAGGTAAGTAATTGGTGAAATGAGTGAAGTAGGTGGAGTGAGTCGAACAATTCGGATCTCACTCCACCTACTTCACTCATTTCACTTACTCCACCACTCCCCTCTTTACTCATTCCCCAGCGCCATTTTCACTGCTTCATAGGCATTGAGCAATCCACCCGAATGGCTCAGGCTTTTGAAGGGGAGTTTCTGCGTGGAGAGGCCTGGTTTTCGGACTAGAACATCCGGTTGATAGCTGCTTTTCATCAGAATTTCTCTGACCTGTACGGCCGTTAGTTTCGGAAAATAAGACCGCAGGAGAGCGGCTACGCCCGCTGTCATGGGCGAGGCCATGCTGGTGCCGGATAAGCTGGCATAGCGATTATGAGGTAGTGTTGACAGAATAGCGGTTCCTGGTGCAAAGAGGTCGACTGTTTGTATACCATAGTTAGAGGAACGGCTGGGCAGTGTTTCTCCAACCCGCCATGTGCTGTTGCCTACCACAAGCACGTTTTTCGCTGTTTGACCATTCTCGTACTTCGCCGAAGGATAGGCTGGCAGTGAATCGTAGTTTTCGCCATTGTTGCCAGCCGCATGAACGATGAGTACATCACGTTCTTCCGCAAAACGAATGGCCGCATCGACCTCCTCTTTAAAAGGGGATAGCCGTTTGCCGAAACTCATGTTAATGACCTTCGCTCCGTTTTCAACGGCGTACCGAATGCCATTGGCAACGTCTTTATCCCGTTCATCACCGTTGGATGGAACAACGGCGATGGGCATGATCCGAACATTGTCGGCCACTCCGTCAATACCTTTCCCATTACCCCGTTTGGCACCTATAATACCCGCTACATGGCTACCATGCATGGCTAACTGCTGCGATTGTCCAATGCGCATGGCTGGGCTTCCGTAATACCGCTGGGTTAAATTGGCGGGATCATCGCCCACAGTTTTTCGGGGGTTATAATCAGGATTATAGGCAATATCAGCCTCGCTGCCCATCGCCTGCCGAAAGCGCTCCCAATTCTTGCGAACCAATTTACTATAGGAACGGAATGATCCATACTGTGGTAAATAGGCATCAGCTAAAATGCTTCTGACGGCAGTTGCTACCGAATCGGTCCCAAAATCGACGGTACGAATAGCAATCGACGAGGTGACCGTATCGGGGAGTTTGGCCTGAATTTGCTGAGCAACCTGCCAGAATTTTGTGGTATCGGAAAAGGCCAGGTATTTGGGATAATAGGCCTTATAGCGCTGAAGGAACTGTTTTTTTGCCAGTTGATATGTGTTGTATTGGCGTCGGTCGGCAGGGCTGACGGTTGCTGGGTCAATCTTATCGTATTTGTTTTTCAGTAGTATATAGGTCTGTGTAATCTCCGGCTGATCGTATTCATAGGTTGTACCATCTTTGGCACCCATGAAATTCCAGCCATTGATGTCGTCGGTGTAGCCGTTTTTGTCATCGTCAAGGTCATTGCCCGGCTTTTCTTTAGGATTCACCCAGATAACGTCCCGCAGGTCTTCATGGGCAATATCGACTCCCGAATCAAGCACCCCAACCACTACCGGAACAGACTTTCGATCTTTTAATAAATCATAGGCTCGGTACAGACTGATACCGGCTACCGAGTCACTTACTGGGTCGAGATAAGGCCAGTTTCGTGAGGGCTGATTTTTGTCGGGGCGTAGTCGGACGAAAGGTGTTTTCGTAGCAAAAGCCTGTTGTCGTTCGGGACAGGTATCGCGAATGGGCTGTAGCAGGAATTCTTCGCCATTATTGATATAGACAAGTCGATAAATACCTGTTGCGGTTGTTTGACAGGAACTTTGGCCATCAATTTTCCGAATGGCCAGGGTATCGCCCGTTTGCTCATACAGCATCCTTTCGAGGAGTCTGTTATCGGTTTCGTTAGTAACCAGCAGGGTATCGTCTCGAAAATCGATTAGAACCTGCATCGCATTAGGAGCTAGTATGGTACCTTTCCAGCGGGTAGCATGAATGGGTAATTGGGCTTTTGTAACGGTAAGGAGAAAGAAAAAAGCGGGTATAAATAACCCTATGGGTTTTCGTAAATTCATGATTAAGACCAGTAATAGTCCTCTAAAATACGCATTTTCGGCTAGTAATCGGTGCTACATCAGCCACGACTCTGAATTGGAGGCCAACAAAAAAGGGTTACCCCTGTTGAGATAACCCTTTGTGCATAAAACCGATTTACTGAATTAGTTATCTGTAGCTAACTTGTTCAGAGATAGCTCTGATGCTGAAATTGGCCAGATATAGCCATTATCGGTAGGCGCTTTCGCCTGCGCTGTTCCTTTAGCAGGAATAGTTTGCAAGAGACGCATCAGGTCATTATTACGGAGTCCTTCACCTAAAAACTCAATCCGACGTTCTGTTAGAATGGCATTGATCAGGTCAGTAGAAGAAGCAAAGCTGGCGGCTGTATAGGTTGTCGTAGCATCCGAACGATTCCGTACAGCATTTAGCAGAGCTACTGCCTGCGCATCGACGGTGTTGCTGCTACGTACTTTAGCTTCAGCCAGATTCAGCATTACTTCAGAATAACGAATTACAGGAACCCAGTCAGTATAAGGACTAGCCGTCTTGTATTTGTTAAGCCAGTTTTTCACGGTTGTTGTACCTGACTGTTTAATGAAGGAACGGCGTTTGTCCGATTGTTTCCAATCCGTATTGGCAATAATGCCGTTTGGATTTAGCGAAAACTCTCCGTTGCCAACACCACCATTAGCCGTTGTAGGGGAATAATAGAACCCTAATTGATTTTGCGTGCCTGGGTTATCTCCTGCGGTAGATGTCATGGGTAATGAGAAGATAGATTCTGGCGTCGTATAGGTTGTAAAAACCGACGTAATATCTGATTGCAATGCATTGGGAACGTTTGAAGGCGACGAGAATGGGGCCGTAGCACTTACCATTTTGTTGGCTTCTGTAATAACACTGGCGTAGTTCTGCATACTCAGATAAACACGTGTTTTCAGCGCAATCGCCGTGTTCTTATGGGCACGGGTTACGTTGTCAGAAGCAGCCGTATATTTTGCTGGCAAATCCGTTTCTGCTTCGTTTAGGTCTTTCAGTACCTGTGTATAAACCTCCGCCACTGTACTTCTTGCTAAGTCCGACTGGCCAGCCCTTTGATACCAGTAAGACGCAATGGAAGACCAGGCTTACTGCCACTTCCATCAGCATAAGGGCGGGCATAAAACTGAAGCAGGCTATAGTAGACCAGGCCACGAATCAGTTTGGCTTCAGCGATGTACTGTTTTCCTAAATCGGCACCTACAACTTTAGTACCCCCTGCTGCCATTCCGTCCAAAAAGATATTACACTTGTTGATAGTCAAATAAGCATAATTCCACAGGGTTGTAACGGCGGTTGCACTGTTGGTTGGGTTTTCTGCCCACACATCAGAACCTGTGATCAGGTTACCGGTTTCGTTGATAAAATCTTCGCCACGAATATCCCCATAGATTACATAGCGACCTCCATATAAGTTACCATCTTTAAGACCGCCAATATTGGTTGAGTTCGACGATCCATAAAGCGATAGCAACTGTGTTTGTACGCGATTGACTGTACTGAACGCCGATGCATCGGATACCGACGTTTGGGGAATTGGGGTAAGCAGATCTCGGTTACAGGCACTAAAACCCCAGCTAAGTACGCATAAGGCGGCCGAATATATTATTTTCTTTTTCATAAAATCTTTGATGAAACGTATTAGAAACCTGCCCGTAAACCAACCGTAATTGTACGTGCATTACCAATGGTATTTCTGTCGACACCTTGCGAGGAAGTACTGTTGTTGCTGCTGGCACCGTTCGACGATACTTCTGGATCTGGACCAGGATATTTGGTCAGTATACCTAGGTTCTGACCGCTTACATAAACCCGCAAATTGCTGATTTTAGCTTTTGAGGTTAGCGCTGCTGGCAGCGTATAGCCTAACGATACCGTTCTGAGTCTTACAAAATCTCCTTTGAAAACATTGATATCCAAGGGTATTGCCGAACCGTTCGAAACGTTATCACCATAAACAGGCCGAGCGTATTTCTTGCCGGTATCCCCTTCTTTCTGCCACGCATCGGTCAGAACATCTTTAGCGTTGTTCCACCAGCGTTGGTCATGCAAACCAGCATTACTACCATAATAAACAGAGAAGCCTAGTTGATAGGTAAGCAGGACACTCAAATCAAAGTTTTTGAATTTGAACGTGTTATCCCAGCCACCATATTGTTTCGGTAATACATTCGCGTACATTACGCCGTCGGTTGCCTGGGTAATAGCCGTTCCACCTGCTGCATTTGCGTATTTTGTGGCACCGTCAGGCGTAGTTGAATATTGATACTGGCCAGTGGGCGCATAATATTGATAATACACATTCTGACCTTGCGAATTGACAAAAATTCGCTTGCCGGTTGCTGGATCAACCCCGTTCGTACGAACTACCCACAATTGCCCTAACGAATAGCCTGGAGCGGTCTGGTTAACTGTTTCGCTGGTACCACCGCCGATTCCGGTTTGAATAACGTTCAGGCCGGGAGCCAGTGAAGTAACTTCGTTTTTGTTAAACGTAATGTTGAAGTTTGAATTCCATTGGAACGCTTTTGTGTTGATTACGCGAGCGTTGACTGAAAATTCTAACCCTTTGTTATACATCGTACCAACGTTCTGTGGAGGGTTGGTAGGTAGGCCGGTTGATGGAGCCTGCGCTACATACAGGATCAGGTTATTGACATCGTTTTTATATAAAGCAAATTCGCCCGTGATCCGATCATTGAACAACCCAAAGTTGAACCCAACGTCCGTCTTCGTGCTTGTTTCCCATTTCAGATTTGGATTACCTACGTTAGAGAAATACAATGTAGAGGCACCCCCATATAAGCCAGAAGCATAGGTAGAGTAGGGAGTATAGTCGCCAATACCACCAATGTTACCTACTTTGCCATAGCTACCGCGGATTTTAAAGTTGCTGAATACATTATCGAGATGAGCTGCTTTCCAAAAACCTTCCTGGGTAATTTCCCAGCCAGCCGATGCACCCCAGAATACCCCTTTCTTCTCACCCAGCGCCGAGTATTCATCCTGACGGACGTTGCCGCTCAGGAAGTATTTTTCTTTGTAGTTATACGTTAAACGACCAAAAGCAGATAGCAGGTAGTTTTCGCCAAAACTCATACCAGAAGGGTTGTTGGTAACCCAACCTGCCTGAATCTGGTTGTAAGCATCATCCGATAAGGTCTGACGGTTAATACCAAATGAGTTTGATGTGCGACGTTGTTGCTCCTGACCAGCTAGTAAGCTAACATTATGGCTAGCTGCAAACGTTTTGTCGAACTGCGCTGTATTCGTCCATACCCATGTTTTGTAGGTTCCTGAAACCGCAGTACCATACCCACCATAACTAAAGCCATCTCCACCTTTTGGCGACCAGAAAAGATCATTACTGATCAATAAATAATCGATGCCATAGGTACTTCTTAACGTGATCCAGTCTACAGGCTTTAATTGCGCATAGATGTTTGACTGAATGTGGTTGCTTTCTGAGTTAGACCGGTTGTTGTCGAGCAGAACAACTGGGTTGTAGTACGAGAGTGAGCTAATTCCGCTAATATTGGATGAACCCATGGCGGCTCCATTCGTATTATACGTACCGTCGTTGTTGTAAGGCGAAAGAATAGGAGGAAGTACAATAGCCAGACGGCCTAACCCACCTGTATTAAATGCTTCACCATACAGTGAACCTGACGACGTTGCCGATAAGTTTTTCTCGTTAGAGTAAGAGATTTTTCCCCCAACTGTGAACAGCTTGCTAAGCTTACTGTCCATATTGAACAGCGTATTAATCCGCTCAAAATCATTTTTCTTCAGAATACCCTCCTGCTTCGAATAGCCAACCGAGAAATAGTAATTAGTTTTTTCAGAGCCACCTGAAATGTTCACATTATGGCTGTGAGAAACGCCTTGCCGATAAACCTGATCGTACCATTTCGTGTCAACAGGATTACCATTGGCATCGTTTATCTGATTATACTTAATGGCGCTTGCCGTAGGGTTATTCGCAACCGCCTGCGTTTTGAAGTTAATATACTCCTGCGCATTCAGTAGTGAGGGTAACCGGTAGGCGTCTGAGAAACCAACCCAGCCATCATAATTAACTTTAACAGCCCCTGATTTACCGCGCTTGGTTGTAATGAATACGACACCATTCGCAGCACGGCTACCATAAATGGCAGTTGCGGCAGCGTCTTTTGCTACATCCATGCTTTCAATATCATTTGGGTTGATACTGGCCAGCGGGTTAGCAGGTGCGTTTGTTGAAGAGTAATCGCCCGTAAAAGTAGGAACTCCATCAACAACAATTAATGGCTGCGAGCTAAGCGAGATTGAGTTTGTACCACGAATCCGAAAAACAGGCGGGTTGTTTAATACGCCGTTTGGTACTGTGATTTGAACACCAGCTGTACGGCCTGCTAAACCCGACTCAAAACTTTGAATGGGCATATTGGCAATTGTAGAACCTTTCACGGAGGAAATGCTACCGGTTGCGTCGCGTTTGGTCTGTGTACCATAGCCAATAACAACTACTTCATTCAGTTGCTGAGAATCCCCCTTTAAACTAACGTTGATAGTTGATTGTCTGTTAACAGCAACCTCCTGTGGCGTGTAACCAATAAAGCTGAACACTAACGTGCTATTCGCAGAAGCTGTTAAACGATAATTACCCTGTGCATCGGTGTTTGTACCCGGTTTGCACCTTTTACCTGTACAGTCACCCCTGGTAGGGTAGACCCGTCGTCTGATGAAGTAACTTGGCCACTTACCACTACATCCTGTGCTAAAACAGGAAGACAGAAGAGTAAGGAAAGAAGCCAACTTCCAAATAAAATTTTCTTCATTTGTAAGTAGAGATTTAATTATACTAAACGTGCTGAAAATTGGGAAACAAAGTTAATGTATAGAAGATGAATTGACACTATTTTTATAGGAGGTTTTTTGTAATATTCTAATAATACCTAAAATGGAGATCCCGATGTAGGATCACTAGTTTGGGCTATAGAAGTCGGATACTGAAAAAATCAGGGAAATAGACGATAAGTACCTGAGTCTCCTCTGGTATAAGCTTGTTTAAGTATATGGTATCGGTTTATGGTAGGGCAAATAGAGATCATACGCACAAATAGAAAGAGATAGGGCTATACTAAGTATTTTTACTTAACTAACTCATTGTTAATGTATTTGAGACACGATTTATGTAAAGAAACACTTATTTATCAGGTTGTTAAAGTAAATAAAAAGCTAGTTTAACTACTTATTATAAACAAGATTTATGCTACATTTTAATGCTATTTTATATCTATTAATTGTATTTTATTGGAATAAATATTCTGCTTTCTATTAAAAAATAAAATATTCTACTGAATTTATGGATAATGTAGAAATTTTATTTTACGCATAAGTTAAATTGAATAATTCCGTGAATTACTCATTGGGTATGGCCTACGTTTTGATCGTTATTTTACTTATAAAAACTGCTAATTAAAGAGTAGAAAAGGTCCATTTTTAAGCCTTGATTCTTACTCTGAATCAGACTACCCATAAAAAAACACCAGCCCGTGAAAGCTGGTGTTTTTACTTATTTTCGAGTACTACTTATGCCCGAACCCGAACCCGATACTCAACTGGAATTACCGTTGAGCCATCATCGAGCGTAAGAAGGAAGAAAAATTGCATATCACTATAGGTCACTATACCATTTGAGGCAGTCGTACTGGGCATGGCGGCTAGCTTCTTAAATGCCAAATAATTGGCAATGGTCGTCGTAAATGTGGCCGTTTTACCCGTGGCCGAAATTTTCGATGCCAGTGTATTAGCTGTCGTTTTAAACGTAGTCTGGTTCAAACTAGCATTGATTGTCGACGCACCCACCTGTGTTATTTCCTTAAACGTTCTTGGACTCGCGTCGGGGAGGGTCATGGTAATAGTAATGGCGCCACCGCCTGCTATTGACGTTTCCCCAATGGGTATACGCTCGAAGTATTTATAGCCAGTGAAGGTGACGGCATTGTCGGTTGCCTGTAAATCCTGGATACCAGGTGCGTTTTTGTCCTGTTCACAAGCCGACAGATTGACGACTAACGCCATTGCCAGCATATATAGTATCTTTTTCATGATTGTGTCTGATTTCTGAATGGTTTAGTCAACATCCCACCACAACTTCTCGTTAGTTTTAGGACCCGGATTCGGCACGTTGGTGTTCCGCTGAATCTCATTGTCGGTGTATGGTAACCGAACGGGTCGGGTGCCATCGTCGCCCGCAGGGTTCAATACCTGAGCCAGATTTGGATAATTTGTCCGGCGATAGTCGTCGTAAGCCTCCAGACCAATACCAAAATTGGCAATCCATTTTTGGGTCATCACCTGATTTAACTGGTTTGCAGGGCTGCCACTCAGGGTTACAAAGCCTGGATTCGCTTTAAAGTAGGCGTCAATATCAGCAGCTGCAATACCTGCTTTTAGCATGGATGCGCGAATTCCTTCCTGGAAAAATGTCTGTGCATTGCCAGCAACACCCAGGGTGAGTACGGCTTCTGCCTGCATAAACGCCCGTTGGAAGTTCGTGATCATCCGGATAGGAGCCTCGCCCGATGCACCAATCAGATAAGAACCAATGCGCGAGCGGTTAGCCAATGCCGGAGCAGCCGCACTGCTCCCATTATTGAATCCGGCATAGGTACCATTCGCAATGGTCGTGTAGTATTTTGCCAGACGAGGGTCTTTATAGAAATTCAGCGAATCAATAAACCGTGAGCTAGCCATGCCATCAGCAGGGCGGTTTACATAGTTGAATGAATAGATAGGATTCTGCTTGCCGAGATCTGTACTGAAACCAACCTGGAAATCAAGGGAATTATCGTTAATAATACCTGCTGGCGAAGCCAGTGCATCTTCGAACATTTTTTTAGCCGTAGCCGGATCTTTACGACTGATAATAATGGCTAACCGCATGAGCATTGTATTGCCCAGTTTTTTCCACTTTGGCAGGTTGCCGGCATAGACGACATCGTCGGTGCCCGGTACAATACCCGTATTGGGCTTATCCAGATCAGCCATCCCTTCTTTCACCAGATCGAACAGGCTTTGAATACCAAGGCTCGAATTACCCAGATAGATGTCCTGTTGTTTATCCAGTCTTGGGTTTAAGGTGTTCGTCCCCAGCAATGCCTGCGAGTAGGGAATGTCGCCCCACATATTGGTTGTAATACTAAAGGCATAAGCCTTTAAAATTTTCGCAATACCCGCATAGGCAGGGCTCGTGGTCTGGTTTTGATTGATAATTTGCTGGGCGTTGATGAGTGCCCCGGCATATAATTCACCGTTCCACTGGTTATCGGATGCACCGCGTATGTTATATACGTCATAGGCAGCCACCTGGTTACCAACGCCAGCCGCGTGTTGCACAAATACTTCGGCAATCCGGTTCAGGTCATTGGAACTGGCGAAGGCGGCATCATATTCAACCGTAGTCAGTAGTACGGTCGGTGGTACGGTTGTTGGGTTGTTCGGTGTCGTGTTGACATCAAAAAAAGAGTCGCTGCAGCTTTGTAGGCTAACCGCTAACGGCAGAGCCAGCAGCGAAATGCGCACAAGAGTCTTTTGTATATGGTTCATGGAAATAATCAGCTTAAAACGTTAAACGGAGATTGGCACCGTAGTTTCGTGTGTTTGGTGCACTCTGTAGTTCAAGGCCCCGAATATTACCAGCGCCCTGGGTGTTTACTTCCGGATCAATCGGGATACCTGGAGCGAAATAGAGCAGGTTACGACCTACGAAGGTCAGTGAGATGCTGCCGAAAGGCGTTTTGCTCAGCAGTTTGGCTGGCAACTCATACCCAAACGTAGCTTCACGGAGGCTATAGCGAGTTGCGTCATAGACATTCAGGTCGCTCTGCAAGCCAAATCCCTGCCAGTAGCTTTGCGCGCTAACCTGAATGTTGTTAGGCACGTAGGTGCTGGTACCATCGGCATTAGTTTGCAGAATTACACCCGGAATAATCCGTGGTTTCTCGCGGTCGACGCCTGTTTCATACAAAGAACCCGCTGAGCGCAATTGCCCTACCGTGAAGGATACAATCTGTCCGCCCTGCTGGGTATCTAACAAAAAGCCCAGCGAAAAGCCCTTGTAACGGAATGTGTTCTGGATACTGGCCAGATAGTTCGGGTTGGGGTTCGATATATTCTGTCCCGAAACTTCTGGATTCCACAAACCGGATGTGGCATTGATAATGTACTGCCCATTATATTGTGCGGCATTGCTAACCGTTGAGGTAGATGCATCTACGCGTGGCTTTTTGTTGCCCAGAATGACACCATAAGGCTGCCCTTTCACAATACTTGGAGCCGTTCCAGTGAATGAACTACCGGGAATGTTAAAGCTGGCTACGCCATCAATAATATCGGTGACCTCGTTTCGGTTTAAGGTATAGTTCACCGTTACATCCCAGCGGAAATCCTTGGTACGAATCGGCGTGCCCGAGATAAGGGCTTCAATCCCTTTGTTCGTCATCCGACCTACATTCGTTGTCCGCGATGTGTAGCCTGTCGATGCCGCCTGTGCTACGTTAACAATCATGTCGGTACTGACAGAGCTGTAAAGGGATACATCAAAGCTTAACCGGTTATCGAACATACCGATATTCGTTCCGACTTCATAAGAAGTCGTGAATTCTGGTTTAAGATTATCGCCTGAACCAATCCGGCTACCTATTGAAAAACCACTCAGACCATTAATCGGAAAAGCCAAACTGGCTACGTTATTGCCCAGCGAAGTCGAGCCATAGGTAGTTTGGAGCAAATAAGGATCAGCGTCTTTACCTACCTTCGCAGCACTGGCGCGGAGTTTCAGATAGGAAAGGGTCTTCGTCTTGAAACCGAACATATCCGACAGAATCACGTTACCCGATATGCTCGGATAGAAGTAGGTACTGTTCGACGCGGGTAGTGTCGAAGAATGGTCGGCCCGGCCGGTAAACTCCAGGAAGGCATAGTTATTATACGATAAACTGGCCTGTGCATAGTACCCAACTAACCGACGTAGTGAATTTGATTCAGACGTATTGTTCGAGTAGACCGTGGCGTTACTTAAATTGAAGAAATTGGGTAAGGTCAGCGTCTGGCCATCGGCGTCAATGAACTGCGCTTTACGCTGATTCACATTCATACCTACGCGGCCTTCGATGTTGAGGCCTTCCAGCAATACATTCTGCTTCTGGCCACTCAAAATAAGGTCACTGTTAATCTCTTGCCGGTAGTTTGTGAACTCCGATACACCACCGGTGGGCACACGACCCGAGCCAAGTCCGAAGATCTGTTTCCGACGGTCGGTATAGGTATCTATTCCAGCACGGTAATACAGATTAATGCCTTTTACGATATCGTAGCTGAAATTGACGTTGCCAATAATGCGGTCCGTATAGCTTTTGGTCGAGTTCTTTTCCAGCGACCAGATTGGGTTCTCTGTGGAGCCAATATAAAAGTTTCTCCCATTTATGTCCTGATAAGGCAGATTTTCCAGGTCATAACTGCGGGGTACGGCCGTTAATGTACCAAAGGCAGATGCACCGTTCCCGGTTAGGGAGTTCCGCTGATAGGTGTATATATAGTTGACCGAAGTTCCGACTTTCAGTTTGTTGGTCAACTGGGTTGCTCCTCCAAAACTAACGTTGGTGCGTTGGTATTCTGATTGGCGCACCACCCCTTTCTGTAGGGTATTGGCAATCGTAACGTTGTAATTACTCTTTCCATCGGCAGAAGCACCCCCCACGTTGACCGAGTTGTTCAGGATCTGACCCCGATTAAAGAAGTCCTTGATATTGTTAGGGTAAGCCTGGTAGGTAGTCGAGTTTGGGATAGTGCCCTGATAACCCGTTGGCGTTGCGATTAGTGGCGTTGGGTCCAACTGTGTTGGGTTAGTCGCATTCCGTACTAATAAACCGTTGTCGAGTGTAGGGGTTGAGCCAAACTTAGGCCCCCATGAAGCCGTAGAGGTCGCATTGAAAACCCCTAACGTTCCCTGACCATAGTCGTTCTGGTATTTAGGCAGGCCATACACCTCCTGGAAGGTAACTCCTGAATTGACGGTTACCTCGTTTTTCTTCTTCAGACCCCGTCCTGACTTCGTCGTGATCAGAATAACCCCTGAGGCAGCCCGTGAGCCGTAAAGGGCAGCGGCAGCAGGTCCTTTCAGAACGTTGATCGACTCAATATTATCGGGTGGAATGTCTAACCCACGGTTTGAGGATTGCGGCCCTCCCAGGGTTCCGTTTGGTCCGGCGTTCGTGCGGTCAACATCGTTACTAATGGGGATACCATCCACAATGAAAAGTGGCTGGTTATTTCCGGTAAACGACTGAATCCCGCGGATGTTAATGTTGGTTGACGAACCTGGCTCACCACTGGCCCCTGTAATTTGAACCCCGGCAATTTTACCCTGCAGCGTATTCAGAATGTTCGGTTCGCCTTTTTGGGCAAGTCGATCGCCGTTGACCTCCTGCGTGGCATAAGAAAGCGTCCGTTTATCGCGCTCGATACCAAGGGCTGTTACAACAACCTCGCTCAGGTTATTGGCGTTGTTGCTAAGGGCAACGTCAATGGTTGATCGATTGCCTACAACCACTTCCTGAGTAGCAAAGCCAATAAAGCTGAACACTAATCGGCCATTAGCAGGTACATTCACTCGGTACGTTCCACTAGCGTCGGTTGTGGTTCCACGCGTTGTACCTTTTACTTGTACGGTCACACCTGGCAAGGTAGCCCCGTCGTCGGATGAAGTGACTCGGCCACTCACGGCTACGTCCTGAGCCAATGCAGGCAAACAGGATAATAGCAAGAGTAGCCAACTTCCTGATAGAAGTTTGCTCATAAAGCGTAGTTGATGAAGTGTTAGGAGAAAATAAAAATAAGGCAGTAAATGTAGTAGATAAATCCTAAAATGCAATATTCTCTATGGAGATTTAATCGAATTAGAGCTTAAGTGTACCTACATTTAAAATTGAATAATTTAATGAAATTTCATGTGTTTCATTAATACATTAACAAAAGCTAGGCCAAACCCCCATACAACTTGCGTTTAGGGCATGCAGAAAAGGCGATCAAGAAAAAGAATCAGACAGTCAGGTAGTTTAATGGAAGAAGAAATAGCCCAATGCGATACCCGCTATAACGCCCATTAAATCGGCGAATAAACCGAATGGAATGGCATAACGCGAATTGCGGATACCTACCGAGCCGAAATATAAAGCCACTATATAAAACGTGGTATCAGCGGCACCCTGAAACATGCAGGCTAACCGGCCAACAAATGAATCAGGCCCAAACTGCTTCATGGCGTCGATCATCAACGCCCGTGACCCCGAACCACTCAAGGGCCGCATGAGCGCAACAGGCAATGCATCCGTGAACTCTGTGTTTATGCCGGTCAGGCTGAATACATACTTCAGCCCGTCTATGACATAGTCCATTGCCCCGGAATTGCGGAACGCACTGATGGCTACCAACATGCCAACGAGGTAGGGGATAATTCGTACAGAGGTTTCAAAGCCCCCTTTTGCGCCTTCAATGAAGGCATCGAAAATATCTACCTTTTTGCGCATCGCCCCTAACAGAAACGATACCACAATGAGCATCAGAATGAGGTTGCCCGTTACTTTCGAGATGACTTCAATTTCTTCTTTTGTTTTGGTCGACAAGAACCATAATGCCAGCGCAATCAGGCTCGTAATGCCGCCCAGCCAGCCTAATACAGTGGTATTGATCAGGTTAATGCGTTGCTTTATAGCGACTGCAATCATACTGACAACTGTGGCAACATAGGTAGCAATCAGGCATGGAATAAAAATATCGGATGGGTCTTTGGCTCCCAGAATGGCCCGCTGGGCCATAATGCTCAGCGGAATAATGGTTAGCCCCGACGTGTGCAGTACCAGAAACATGATCTGGGCATTTGAGGCCGTTTCTTTCGTTGGATTTAACTCCTGCAAACTCGCCATGGCCTTCAGGCCAAAAGGCGTTGCAGCATTGTCCAGGCCAAGCATATTGGCCGAGAAGTTCATAATCATCTGACCGTTGGCCGGGTGATTTACGGGGACTTCGGGAAATAGTTTGTTGAAAAAGGGGCCAATAATGCGGGCCATAAAGTTAATGGCTCCAGCTTTCTCGCCTATATTCAGCAAGCCCAGAAAAAACGTCATGACACCCGCCAACGGTAAGGCAATGTCCATGACGGCTACCTTCGATGAATCGAACAACCCTTCGACAATGATTTTGAAGATTTCGGTGTCGCCAGAAAAATCAGTTTGGCTAGTGCGACTAGAAAAGCAATGACGAAAAAAGCAACCCAGATGTAGTTAAGAGCCATCTTCTAAAAAGAGCGAAAGAATGAAAGAGCGAAAGCGTGTTGCTACACTATACATTGATAATGCATCAAAGCTATTCGCATCTGTCAATTTAGAAATCCTGTAAGTTTACTGCAACATTTGACTCAAACCAATTCTCTCTACCCATAATAATGCGGCAAACCCCTCTCGTCTTACTGGTTTTTTCACTCTTTCACTCCTTCGCTCTTTCGCTCTTTGCCCAGCCTAAAGTTGAGCAGGCTATGAAAAAACAAGGCCTGGTGAATGTGCAGGACGTTGACCCAACTATTCTGGTCGAACTGAAGTATTCCACGACCGATAACTTTGTTGGCAAAGATGTCTATGGCGATCTTACCAGGGCTTATATGCAACCTATGGCAGCCCGGAAACTCGCCGAGGCCAGCAAGTACTTACAAGCACACCATCCTGGCTTACGGTTGCTGGTATACGATGCTGCCCGCCCCCGTTCGGCACAGTGGAATCTTTGGAATGCCTTGCCTAACCTATCCGAACGTGAGCGCCGGAAATACGTAGCCGACCCACGCGAGGGATCTATTCACAACTACGGCTGCGCGGTCGATTTAACAGTGGCTACGAAGGAAGGACGATCCGGCGCACCGGAACCCCTGGATATGGGTACGAAATATGACTTCTTTGGCGAGTTGGCCTACCCATCTCGCGAAAAAGAACTCCTGAGAGCCGGAAAATTAACCCAGAAACAAATCGACAATCGCCAAATTCTCCGTACAGCCATGCGTCAGGGAGGCTTTACCCCTATAGAATACGAATGGTGGCATTTTAATGCACTCTCACGGGCGAAGGCGAAAATGGCCTTTCGGATTGTAAATTAACAGGTAGCTATTTTCTTGATTTAGGTTATATTTGGGCTTACTCATTGAAGATGCAATCTGTTTTATGCATATAATACACTGCTTGCGTAGCCTGTTCTTTATGGTTATAACTTGTACCCTTACACAAGCCTACGCCCAGCCAGATGTTTCCCGGGTTTTGGTTCCGGCTGAATTGCTCAAAAAGCACGTTTATCTACTGGCTTCTGATAGTTTACAAGGACGTGAAACCGGTAGGCAAGGGCAACGTGAGGCTGCTCTTTATTGTGTCAGACTATTTCGGCAGAGTCATTTGCTATCCGTTTTTAGGCTCGATTCAGTTCGTGGCTCCTTTCGGCAAACATTCCCCTTTACCATCACGGAGGTGGCTTTATTTGGTAATTCGCGAGCATATAGCTCCGCATATCCTACCTACAAACGTCACGAACTTGCGCCAGCTCCGCTCACGGCTAAAGACAGCAGCAAGGTTTTATTTGGTGATAATGTAGCTGGCCTGCTTGTAGGAACCGATTTGAAAAAAGAAGTGGTCGTCGTATCGGCTCATTACGATCATTTAGGGCGCGTTGGAGGACGGACGTTTCATGGTGCCGACGACAATGCATCCGGGACAGCAACTGTACTGAGCATAGCGGCAGTGTTCGACAGTTTAGCGCAGCAAGGAATCAGACCACGCCGGAGTATTCTATTTCTGCTATTTTCGGGTGAAGAAGGGGGATTGCTGGGCTCTAACTACTTCGTGTATAACAGTCCGATTCCGCTAAATCAGTTCGTAGGCGATCTTAATGTAGACATGGTGGGACGGATAGATTATGAGCATCGGAAGAAGCCTGATTACTGTTATTTGATTACGGACATACAGGGCAAAGAGCTACAAAAAGCGGCTGAGGCTGCTAATCAACAGTCAGTTAATCTCGTCTTAAATCGGGGTGGGTACGATGTCGAAAATGACCCCAAACAGTACTTCTACCGCTCCGATCACTACAATTTTGCTAAACAGGGCGTTCCGGCGTTGTTTTTTACGAGTGGCGAACATGCCGACTATCACCAGACCTCTGATACAGCTGATAAAATAGTCTATGATGCCCTGCAAAAGAGAGCCACCCTGGTTTTTCAAACGGCCTGGCGTGTGGCAAATCCAGCACCTTAAAACACCAGATTGTCAATCAGTCTGACCTTACCCAGATGTGCCGCCAGGCAAATGGCCGTTTGCCCCGGAGCCAGTATTTCATTAGCAATCTGGAGCGTATCTGCGTTCACGATTTCGACATACTCCAGCCGAAAATTTGGATGGCTACTGAACATGTCCGTTACAGCCGCTTTAGCCTGCGCTGGACTGTGGCCTTGGTGTATTAATTCACGGGCCAGCGTCAATGCCTGAAATAGGGCAGGAGCTTGTTCGCGCTCGATGGGGGTGAGGTTACGGTTACGCGACGACATGGCCAGCCCATCGGCCTCGCGTACCGTTGGACAGCGGATCAGTTCGATTGGGAAACTCAGGTCGCGGATGAGCCGCCGGATGACCGCTACCTGTTGCAAGTCTTTCTGACCAAAATAGGCACGGTGGGGCTGCACAATATTAAACAGCTTGGAAACAACAATGCCTACCCCATTAAAATGCCCTGGGCGGAAGGCACCTTCCAGCACGGTTTCCAACTCCCCAAAATTTAGCCGGAGGGCTGGCGACTCGGGATACATTTCGGCTACAGACGGAGCAAAAACAAGATCGCAGCCAGCCGCTTCGAGTTGTTGGCTGTCTTCTTCAAGCGTACGCGGATAACGGGCTAAGTCGTCGGGATTATTGAACTGAACAGGATTGACGAAGATACTACTGATAACGATGTCGTTTTCCTGGCGGGCGGCTTTAATAAGGGTTAGGTGACCTTCGTGCAATGCCCCCATGGTTGGGACAAAACCAATTGTTTTTTCAGGTTGAAGGCTGGCTATATTCTGACGAAGACTGGAAATTGTCTCGAAACGAGTCATGCTGGATGTTTTGTTGTTTTTCGGCTGCAATGATACGTGAACCGCATCTTTTTTGGATAAAACTTATTGAAATACGGGAAAAATTTGTATAATTTTGCAAGTTTTTTGGTTCTCTCAAGACAACACACGCTTCCCTACTTATGAGCAAATTACGCATCCTTTACGTCGCCAGCGAAATCAATCCTTTCTTGAAAACGTCTGATGTCGCTGACTTCGTCCGCAAACTGCCGCAGGCCATGCAGGAGCGTGGGATGGAAATCAGAATTTTGGTGCCGCGCTTTGGGCTGATTAATGAGCGCAAAAATCGGTTGCATGAGGTAGTACGGTTGTCGGGTATTAATATTGCCGTAGGTGACGATGAAAAGCCACTGATTATAAAGGTGGCATCGATTCCGACCGCGAAATTGCAAGTGTATTTTATTGATAATGAAGACTATTTTCAACGGAAATATGTCTTCCATGATAAAGAAAATCGCTTCTACGACGACAACGACGAGCGGGCTATTTTCTTCTGTAAAGGTGTTCTGGAAACCGTGAAGAAACTCGGATGGGCTCCTGACATCGTTCACTGTAACGACTGGATGACGGCGCTGATTCCGCTTTATCTGAAAACGACTTACAAAAACGATCCGATGTTTAAAGACACGAAGTCGGTTTTTACGGTCTATAACAATTCGTTTGAGCACCGCTTCCAGGGCGATATCATCGAGAAAGCTCGCATGATGGACATTGACGATGAGATGCTTTCTGAATTAAAGACGGCAGATTTTCAGGGATTCATTCGGATTGGTTCGGCCTATGCCGATGCTGTAGTACGCGCCGAAGAAGAATCGAGCGAGAGCTTGAACGCCATCCTGAATGATTTGCCCGAACACAAATTTGAAACCGTTGAAGACGAAGATGTAACGGATCGGTACTACAACCTGTATACGCAATTAGCTGGCTAAACTTTACGTCGTTACCTTACGCCAGGTTTAAACCTAGTATGGCGTAACATCAGTTGTAAATCACCTAGCAAAAAGCCGGAATACCCGGCTTTTTGCATTTATTTTACTACCGAAATTAGATTATCTTTCAGAATCCCACCCAACGGGTAATTGAGAACTCATAACCGGTAACTGATTATGTGTGGCATTGTAGCGTATGTAGGGCACCGCGAAGCGTGTCCATTAGTGATAAAAGGGTTAAAGCGTCTCGAATATCGGGGCTACGACAGTGCAGGCGTAGCGTTGATGAATGGCCAGGGGCTGAAGGTCTATAAGAAAAAAGGCAAAGTGGTTGCGCTGGAGCACGAGTTAGAGGGAAAAGACACCCACTCGACCATTGGCATGGGACATACTCGCTGGGCTACTCACGGCGAACCTAACGACGTGAACGCCCACCCGCACTACTCATTCCATAAAAAGCTGGCCATCATTCACAATGGCATCATTGAGAACTATGCAGCTATTAAACAGGCATTACTAAAAAAGGGCCACACCTTCTCCAGCGAAACAGATACGGAGGTGTTAGGCCAGTTTATCGAAGATATTTGGGAGAACAACGGCGGTACGCTTGAAGAAGCAGTACGGTTAGCCTTGCAGGAAGTGGTAGGTGCCTACGCTATCGTGATTATGAACGAAGCTGACCCCACTCAACTGATTGCTGCCCGTAAAGGCTCTCCGCTGGTGATTGGTGTTGGCGAAAATGAGTTCTTCCTGGCCTCTGACGCGACGCCCATTGTCGAATATACCAAAGACGTGATCTACCTCAACGATTACGAAATTGCGGTCATTAAAGAGGGCGTGTTAAAAGTGGTTACCCTCGATAATGCAACTACTACACCCTATGTCCATAAAGTGGAGCTGGAGTTAGAAGCGATCGAAAAAGGCGGCTTTGACCATTTCATGCTCAAGGAAATTTTCGAGCAGCCACGCTCCATTGCCGATTCGATGCGGGGCCGCGTAAGAGCCGATGAAGGGACACTTCAACTAGGCGGTCTGCGCGACTACCTGGATAAGCTAGCCAAGTCGAAGCGGATCGTAATTATTGGGTGCGGCACCTCCTGGCACGCGGGCCTGGTGGCTGAGTATATTTTTGAAGAACTGGCCCGGATTCCGGTTGAGGTAGAATACGCATCGGAGTTTCGGTATCGGAATCCCATTATCAAAGAAGGCGATATCGTGATTGCGATTTCGCAGTCGGGAGAAACCGCCGATACGCTGGCGGCTATTGAACTGGCCAAATCGAAAGGGGCAACCATATTTGGCGTTTGTAATGTGGTTGGCTCGTCCATTGCGCGGGCTACTCATGCTGGAGCATTCACCCACGCCGGGCCGGAAATAGGCGTTGCCAGCACGAAGGCGTTTACGGCTCAGGTAACGGTGCTAACGTTGATGGCTCTGGCGGCTGCTAAACGCAAGGGCACCATTTCTGACTCGCTATTCCGGCAGTTACTTGCCGAACTGGAAAGTATTCCGGCGAAGGTCGAAAAGGTACTACAGGCTGCCGATAAAATTAAAGAAATTGCCTACATCTTTACCTACGCTCGTAACTTCATTTACCTGGGGCGGGGCTTAAACTTCCCTGTAGCGCTCGAAGGGGCCCTCAAGCTGAAAGAAATCAGCTACATCCATGCGGAGGGATATCCAGCCGCCGAAATGAAGCACGGGCCAATTGCGCTCATCGACGAAGACATGCCGGTGGTCGTGATTGCCACCAAAGACAGTTCCTACGAGAAAGTTGTCTCGAATATTCAGGAAGTGAAAGCCCGGAAAGGCCGGGTTATTGCCATCACAACCGAGGGTGACACGAACCTGCCCGGTATCGTCGATTTCACGATTGAAATCCCCAAAGTTCATGAGATGCTCATGCCGCTGGTATCAGTCGTGCCGCTGCAACTACTGGCCTACGATATTGCTGTGATGCGTGGTCGAAACGTTGATCAGCCAAGAAACCTGGCAAAATCAGTAACGGTGGAGTAGGGGAGTTATCATACATGAAAAAGCGCGATGAGGCCACCCTCATCGCGCTTTTTCATGTATCCAGTTACCCTCGGTATCAGGGCTGTTTCTTATAAAAATGCCTACGGCGACCCATCTCTACGAGGCTGTAAATTTTTATAAGAAAGTCCTGATCAGCAAGGATGCAAACGTAATGAAGTATACCAGCGAAGGACTAACCGTGGTTTGGTGAGTTGCTGGTTATTCCTTGACCCGTTTGTATTTTTCAATAATCACCCGGTCAATACCTAGCTTATCGACTTTTTCAACGCCTTTTTGAATCAGCGTATCACCGGAAATTTTCACTACGAATTCGAATTTGTTGTTTTCCCATGCCTTATCGGTGAAGTAGTCCAGATTTTCCGTGTAAGCGCTATCTGCTAAGGTATATTTCCCTCCGCCCGCACTGAAGCGGGTTGCTGACGAATCGTTCGGTGATACCGCATGATTCAAAAACGCAAAGTGTGTGGGGTTAATGATTTTTATCATTTTATGCGTCGGGTCAAACGTAGAAAAACTCGTATCTTTTTCTATCGTTGTAGCCGAAATTAATTCCCAGGTACCCACAATGGGTGGAGTAGATTCTTTTTTAGCGCAACTGTAAAACGTAGCAACTGCTGCCATGAAAAGGAATGTAGTTTTTAAGCTCATTATTGGGGATTTAGGTTTGGTTTAGGGGTTTATTAAGCATCTCATAGTACTGCTGGCCCGCCCGTATATTCAACGATGGCAAACACGCTGTTTTTACTGCTTATTCTCTACCTACAACAAATTTATGTGACGCTGACGATTTAGGTGCCTTATCGTATATAAATAGTTGGGCTGCAAATCTTCCCTTAAGACAAGCATACTGTCACCTGTGACCTTTCAATATTCCATAGGGCTTCTACGCCATTTTGACTAAAATAATTTCTTAGCAACTCAACGTTAATTTCGTTATTGATGTAAAACTGATGGGTTCGGCTAAATTCCGGCTCTGTTATTTTCTCAATTCATCATCAACTCTTTTAAGAAGATTTATAGTGGCCTTTTTAGTGAAAACAAAAGTATTTATAGTCTCTTTTTTGTAAATGGTATTTGCTAAAAGTAAATTTCTTAATTTTTTTACCTTTAATGCTTTAATCTTTTCTTTTGAAGAAATAATGTTTAATGAGTCAATCACGACAGGGAAATAGATACTCATCTCTGGAATTAATTGTGTCATTGTATGGGTTTCATCTATTTTACACCATTCTGTACAATAAGGTATTGTTGATGTATAATAGGATAAGAATGATGTTTTTAGAGAATCATTTTTGATCAAATTTGTATGTGCAGTTTGTTTGATTTCTTCGTATGCCATTTGATTTGGCTTAAAAACTAAATAACTGGCTGCGTTATCAATGTGAAAACTAATACTATCTTTTATTTCTGAATCGAATTTAAAATAAGTCAATTTATTGATGCTATTTACTAACTTATGACCATGGTTTATCATAACTGTTAGTTTCAGTGTATCTTGTACTAAATTTGTTCTTAAAACAGTTAAATGTTTTTTTACCGTTTCATCATCTTTTCTATTTTCTCTCCATTCATCAAAGAAAAAAGAAATTGAAATGCCAATGAAAATGACAAGAATCTCGGAAATGTATTTTTCAAGAATAGTTTTAAAAGGATATTTTACTTTTCTTTCTTCCATATTCATAAAAACTATATTTGGTTAATAAGTTAAGCTCTTCTTAATTTGAAATAATTTTACAAGATTTATAAACCAAATCGGATTTGCGCTACGTTGCTTCAACTTTTACACCCTTATTTAGAGGGTCTGCAAACCTTACGACGGGCAGGCGGCCTGTCACATGAAAGCTTCGCCATGAATCAACTACTTAATTGCAGTTTTGAAATCAGATGCGGAGTTGAAATTGGAATCACTTGCTCCTTTATCACTGTTAGCTTGTCCAGTTCGCCCTTTTCTACAAAGCGATGATCCTGTTCAATTACAAATTCGGTAATATCTTCAATTGACACAATCCAATCAGTGGCAAATAACTTTAAGGTGTCGCCTTTTAAACCCAATTGGATAGCTCGCCTTTCCAACTTGCTCCCTGTCGGACTATGGTCTGGGTCCCACTGCAATCTAACTTCAGAATTTGCCAAACTATCTTCCCACTTCTCTCTGGTAGAATAAACAGCTTGCTGAAAAGAAGAATAGACCGCTTTTTCCAACAAGG
Organism: Spirosoma telluris; assembly: GCA_003259005.1. Lineage (GTDB taxonomy): Bacteria > Bacteroidota > Bacteroidia > Cytophagales > Spirosomataceae > Spirosoma > Spirosoma telluris. The sequence goes on along the minus strand of QLII01000001.1, from coordinate 4,367,619 downwards.
TTTCAAAGTTCTTTAAGCTGATTTCAATCGCTAAAATCTTTTGTTGATTTTCCTTTTTTGCCCAGCCTGCCCTGTACATCATCCAAAGGAAATTAGGTTTTATCCATGACATCCTCGAAAAAGAGTAAGCTGGGCCACCGAATCGTTGATTAGCAATAGCATAGTCAACAATTTGAGGATTAAATGCTTGATAAACAATGACATTTTCTCCGCGAAGCTGCCCTAAAATGTGTTGTCCGGATTGTGGTAAACCAGTTTCATAGGTTACGTACGGAATGGTTGTTAAATTCATTTGTTAGTGAATACTGTTATTCAAAAATGTTGGCCTTCCTGACCAGGCGTTTAGCTTGTCGCTGGAATGCTACCTAACGAATATTGAGCTGTCCTTGCATAGACGTTTCTCGTGTCGAGTAGGGCCAATTAACGAACCCAAACACTGCCTTGCGAGACATACTACTGTCGTCCGCGACCCGGAAGTAAGCAACTGGCTGTTCCTTCCATCTAACGACCACAGGAGCTAATGGCGTGCCAGTTATCTTTCTGAACAAAAGCTACTTAAGCCTTTATGCCCCCTACCCATTGGGCTGATTCCTCGCCTATGGAACAAGCTTCCTGTCAACGGGGAGTTACCCCACGCAGAGCGATGACGACACAATACATCCGTTTTTCCAATGAATTAATCGAGCATTTAGATAATATTACGATCAGTATCGAATACAAATCACAAACCAAACGCAGTTTTGTTTTGTCCAATAAATCAGTCCTATGTCTGCCTGTAAACCCGTTTGCCTTCTAGCTCTATTACTTTCTGTTCCCTTTTTAGCTTTAGGGCAAAAAGTAGCCAACTCAGAATGGGCAACCAAAGTAATCGACCTCTCCAATAAGACATTCATGATCGGAGAGGAAGGAGATACCAGTAAGGCCGGACATGATTTACACCTTTTATTTCTTTTTCACAAAGAAGGTATCGCTACGTTCCGAACAAGAAGAGGGAATAAAATCATTAAAGACAGTTCAATTAGTTGGCGATTTACAGGAGACTCACTCTGTTTGCAACCTAGCTCAATTTCACTGCAAGCAGAAGGAAAGGCAGAACTAATTGACCGTGAGCCAATGAAGTATTTCATTGTAAAAGCACGGGGCGGTTATCTACTAAAAGGCAAAGACGATCAGATGTTTTTGGTAGAGCAGAAATAAAGTAGTCTGGCTGACCTCTTAAGGGGCGCGATTTGTCAACCGATACCCGCCCGGCTTGTCGAGGTTGCCTACCTCCATGTTTGACCTGTCGACCAAAGCCAACCGATATGCAAATGCTCCTTGTTAGCGAAGTACAGCTTGTCACACGAAATCCGAAAATTAAAGAACGACGTGTTGTGTTCAGTAAACACCACCATGCACTGATGGCGATTGAATTAATCAACTGAACAAAAGCCGATTACACTTTGACTCACCCGTTTGATTGGGCTGAAAACTCTCCTTCGGTACATGCTAACTGTCGACAGGGAGCTACCCCACGCGGAGCGAAAAAATAGGACAGTTAGAATTATTTCCTCGTCACGTACTTAGTCCCTATTTGCGGTAATATTGACCATCCAGTTTACACCATACAAGTCAGTGACCATCCCAAACGTATCTCCCCAAAACTGCTTGATTAACGGGGCCGTTATCTGCCCTTTTTCTGCCAGCTTGTCAAAGTAGCCTTTGAATATAGACTCATCAGAGCCCTCCAGCGATAACCCAAACTGACCTGTATTTTCAGCTTCAGTATTATTAGGATTGTCACTGGCTAAAAGGGTAATAACGCCACTCAGTTTAGCAAACATAACTTTTGATTTCATCTCCTCACTGTTCGCTTTAGGGTCTTTGTGAGCGTCTGGTGGTCCTTCTCCGTAGAGCGTGAGGACTAACTCTCCACCAAATACACTTTTATAAAACTCCATTGCTTCCCGGCAATTGCCGCCAAAAAAAAGATGGGGATTGAGTTTGATTATTGGCTGTGTCATTTCATTTACGATTGAGTCTTGAAATAATACTTTGGTAGTCCTAATTAAGGGGGTCGGGTCGTTCGGCTTGTCAACCACCACCAGAAAATGGAAGCCCAGGCCTGCCTGACCGGAGTGTTTGCCTTGTTAACCGCAACCCGACCAACGAGCCCCAAGCGGACATTTTGAGATGTGCGGCCTGTCGACGGTGAGCTTGCCTTATTACTTTTTGAAAAGCCCTCGCTGAATTTCAAGTACGAAATCAACGCTAACACCACTGTCTTCGGCTATTTCTTCGATGGTGAGTTTGCCACGCTTTAATAATTTCGCAACAGTCTCGGTTTTTATCGACATCTCCGCTTCTTGAATTTTCTGCTTCTCAGCCTTGACCGCTTCAGCGTTGGCCGCTGTCACACGCGCAAAATACGCTCGCTCTTCTGGAGTCATCTTCCGCGTATCTAACTCATCAATAGCACGCTTAAGCCATTCCTCATTCCAGAAAGCCGGGTACTGCGTAGGTTCAGTTGTATGAAGCGTCTTCATGGTATAAACCAGTTTTTCTAAGTCAGTTTCTATCTCAGCTACTTGCTTGTTAAACTTAGCCAATTCTACGGTAATAAACGTTAGTTGAGTATCAATGATTTCACCGGTCTCGCTTCGTAGGTTGGCAACGGTATGAAACTGAGCTGTTGGCAGGATATTCTTGGCTAACAGGGCGATAGCGTAAATTTTAGGTAGATTAGCGTAGTCGAACTCACCTCGTTCGACTACGGTATTGAACTTGTGTAAAGCGTAAAACTTCATGCGTTGCACAAAGTGAGGAGCCAAGCCCAACAGCATTTCGACGATGAACTGACTACCGTTTTCATCGGTGCAGGCCAAATCAAAAATACCGCTTCGGCTGTCAATGGTGAGTGCCTCGAAAGCGTTCTTATCAAAATGTACTTCACGGATGGGTGTATCCGATTTGATCAGTGCCTGTAACGCGGTGCGAAGGAATAAACTGTCAGCTTCGTTGCCGAAAGTGGCTTTGAAACCGTAATCCGAAATAATGGGAATGTAAACGCCTGTCTGCATGAAGCAAAGTTAATCGAAACATAGAAACGTGCGTCTTGTCAGCGGTAGCCTGCTCAAGCGAAGCGAGCAAAACGCACAATCCGATTTTTAGGTCGACTGGCGAAGCTCGCCAACGTAGCAAATCCATTTCTGTCGGGCCTGATTTACCAAGACGTTTCCTTTATCGCAGGCAACCCGCCCCGCCGGTCAAAGCCCAAACTGTGGGGCGGTTGGCTTGTCAACCGGAACCTACCGAATGAGCAAAAGAACCTGACCCCTGCGGCCTGCAACCTGTCTCCGAAACGCTGGCACACAAACACTTTATGGACCCGCACCCAACGCCAACGGGTGTTGATGGTAGGGGAGTCACTCACCTAAACACAAGCCGCTTGCACCTTTACACACCCGTTATGTTGGGCTAAAACCTTCCTTCGGGACGTGCTTCCTGTCGCCGGAAGCCCACCCATGCGGAGCGAATTTAGTGTGTTTACAAAACTATAGATTCAAAAAACCTGCGTTGATTGGCTTGTAAACGCGCTTCATGAGTTACTGAGTAAAGATGCTGACAGACAATAATTTTTGCATCCTTTAAGCATACCCAATATTTGATAAAAATAGGTACTTGTCCGTAGTATCCTTTCGTGTAATACTCACCTACTTTTTGCCCATTGACTTCTAATTCTCGTTTAGAGATAATTGTGGCCTTGTATCGTTCATTCATGCTGTCTATAACTCCGTCCATGAAAGAACCTACATCCTGACTATTTTTCTCAGGCGCCTTAACGAGTTTTTCACTTAAAGTAAGGTAGTAATTGGATAGTGAATCTTTGGCGATCATCGATCTGATTCGTTCTCCTTCTACTGTCATGGTCGTGTCAACTATAGGCTTACGTGGAAAAGTTACTTGAATGTTCTCGCTTTTAAATAAATAGCCTTGTCCTAATGCCTGACTTCCAATAAAAAAAGAGAAAAATAGAGCTAAAATTTTCATTTGAAACTTACTTTCGGTAAATAAATAATTTAATCAAGTGCTTCCTCTGTCACCAAAAAATCGAAAATGCAATCCCAAAACCTGCCTAACGGTGCGATTGGCCTGTCATCTGAAACGGAAGCCTAACTCTAACCCCTGAGACGTGCAACCTGTCGCCGAGACGCTGCTTTGCAAGCTAATTTATGGACAATCACCCAACATACTATTGGACGCTAAAGCGCGGAACTATTTATTCCTAATCATCAGGCACCTTTAGTTCCGCGAGTGGTTAACCAAGGCAATTTTTTTGCTCTTCGAGTAAAGGCATTAGTAGGTGCTACTACTACCAATTTTGCGACAACGGAATGACTAAACGGCGGGGCTGACTGATGGCATAGGAATCCTAGCCATTGACTTCAATACTCACCTCTCGCCCGGATGATACGTCTTCTCAACGTGCTTTTGAATGTCTTCGGGGTAAAATAAAACGTCTTTAAACTTGCCGTCGCAGTAGAGCGGAGCCTGATCGGTGAAGTGCTTGTCGCCGGGTTGACTGCTTTGACCCCCAGTCACGACTGAGCGGGCTTTTACCTTTTTGCCAAACTCCACGACAGCTACAAAACTGTTGCCCACACTGCCGTACCGTTTTTTTGTACCGGGATACGTTCTGGCCGCAAAAGCTGCTAGTGAGCCCCAGGCCGAAGAGGTAAAGCCAACGGGGATACTTAACTTCTGGTCGTCATACGTTTCCTGGATTTTGCCGGTTAAGCGCTGGTAGCGATTGATGTCGCCCCAAGGGTTTTCCAGGTACCGAAATCGCGGGTAAGCTCGGTCAGGACTTCGGCCAGGGCTTTTACTTTTTCCTGGGGTGTAGTACTGCTGATCGTATAGGCGGTTAGTGACAGGTTATCGAACCGCTGGTCGCCAGCCGCACGGCTTCGGGCCAGTTTCTGTATTTTTTCCCCCCAGAAGATGGCCAGCGTTTGCCCAACCGATGTTTTACCGTACGATTTATCCCAGGCTTTCAACACATCAATGGCTTCAGCCAGGTCTTTCGACTGGTTCGATGCCTCTGACGAAACAGTTTGGTAAGCAGTCAGTAAGGAAGGGAGTAGTTCGTCGAACGCAGCCAGATGTGGGTCATCGGCGGCAGCAATAAGCGTGTCGAGTGTAAATAGGGTTTTCTGGCTCAGGACACGAGCGGCATTGATTCCCCGGTAGTTTTGGGCGTCGGGTGCCATATAGGCAGGGTACTTGCTCTTGTCGGGGCTACTGCTGCCCGACACCGTAAATGGTGTCGAGTTGCAATTCTGAATCCAGCCGGTGGCCGGATTGCGCACCTGCACGATCTCATCGACCGCGTGCAGACCCTTCCAGTCGGTTTCGGGATTACTGCCATCTACGGGTTCGTCCCAATTGAATTTGGGGTCTCGTTTGGGCATAAAGTTGCCGTGCCAGTAGGCAATAGTGCCGTTTTTATCGGCAAAAATGGTGTTGTTTGATGCGTTCCCATTGAGCTTCATCACCTCTTTGAAACTGTCATAGCCAGTGGCCTTGGTTCGCAGATACGACTGCGACAGTGCATTCAAGGGCGTATTCATCATGTCGATGGCAATCCATTTGCCGTCTTTCTCCCCGCAATAGGGCCATGTTGGGTGAAATACATGGTAAAGTCTTTGTACTGCATCCCGCTGGCTGTCTTGTAGGGAATCCGTACGTTTTGGGTACGAACGGGCTTGAGGTCCTTGCCATGCTTATAATACAGCGCCTTGCCTTTCTTTTCGATGGTTTCCAGATATTCATCCATGGAGTCGGCATAGCTGGTGGTATGCATCCAGCCGCAATTTTCATTGAAGCCCTGATAGATAAAAAACTGCCCCCAGGTCACAGCTCCGTAGGTATTCAGGCCAGCCTGGCTAACCATATGCACCTCCGACCGGAAGTAAAAAGATGTATGCGGGTTAATCAGTAGAAGGGCATTTTTCGTGGCGCTTTTGGCGGGTGCAATCGCAAAGCCATTCGAGCCAATGGATTCACGTTCGTAATGGTCACCGTTGTCAATATAGGAGGTTGATTTTCGCTGTTCGTAAAACGCTTTTAGTCGTTCGGTCGAAACCACGCTGATATTGCCGCCAATGCTACCTTCGCTGAACATGAGCGGCATCCAGGGCTGAAATCGTTTCAGAAGCCGGGGCTTCACATCCGGATGCGTATACAGGTAGTAGTTCGTTCCATCGGCGAAGGCATCCAGCAGGTTCTTCATCCAGAGTGGGCTCTTTTTATAAATGGCAATAGCCTGGGTCGTGTCCAGGAACAGCCGTGCCCGCAAGTCATGGTAAATAGCTGATTCCCCCTCCACTTCGGCCAGCCGCCCAATAGAGGTGATGTAGTTTTCCTCAACCCGACCAAAATCATCCTCGCACTGGGTGAATAGAAGGCCAAAAACGACGTCAGCATCTGTTTTGCCATAAATATGCGGAACGCCCCAGGTATCACGGGTGATGGTCACCTGTTTCGCCTGCTGCTGCCAACGGGCAATTTCGACCTTAGTGAAGGATTGGGCCTGTAGGACATGGCCATTTAGGAAGGTGAGTAGACTAAAAAATAGGAAAATTGAGTGCAACGATGATCGGCTCATTGATGATAAATTTGATGTACTAAGGGAATGCATTTTGTCTGGACCAAGTCAGAGCATTGGCCCAGGCATAAGTCTTTACTGCCCGATTGTCCCAAACCGCTTTGGCGCTACCCGATGATGCGTTGCCTGCTCATAGGCATAAACCAGTCTAATTAGGGTGGGCTCATCAAGCATACGCCCTAAAAACTGAATGCCGGCGGGTAAATCGCCCGTGGTGAAACCCATGGGAATGGTAAAGGCAGGCTGACCGGTAGCGGGCGCGATTAATTGACTATTGTCGCCTTTGTATCCCTTCGCATCGCCAACCTGCGCGGGTGGATAATTCCAGCTTGGGTAAATCAAAGCATCCACATGCAACCGATTCATTTCGGCTTCAACGGCTTTTCGGTACACAATCCGGAGCGGATCGGTGAAGGGGTCGCCACAGGGAATTTCGGGGTAATTAGCGCGGCCCGAATGCGTTTGCTGCGTGAGTAGCCGGTTACGAACAATGTCGGAATAACCGCCAACGCGGATGATGTCTTCCAGGGTTTTCAGGGTATCCCGTTTCACAAAGGTTCGGAGATAGGTTTCGATATCCGCTCGGAAATCGGCACACCACTGATTGGCTCGTAAGGAGTCGAAATTTGGGATGGTTACATCAACAACTTCCGCGCCCGACCGCGTTATGTCGGCGATGGCCTGGTCGAAAAGCTGTTTAATCTCGGGGTGAATATTCGTGGCGGTCAGTTGACGCAATACGCCAATTCGGGCCCCTTTCAGCCCATCTTTCCGTAAAAACTGGGTGTAGTTTTTGGGTACTTTGCCCTGGCTATGTTTCGTGATCGGATCGTTGGGATCATAGCCTGCCGTAACTTCCAGCACCCGGACCGCGTCTTCGACCGTGCGACACATCGGCCCGCCCACATCGTTGCGCGTATAAAGCGGAATAATGCCATAGCGACTCACCAATCCCAGCGATGTTCGAAAGCCCACGAGTGCGTTATGGGACGATGGCCCCCGAATTGAATTACCCGTATCCGAACCCAGGCCGACTGTACCTAAATTAGCCGCCACAGCTGCTGCCGTTCCTCCACTCGAACCGGCTGGTACATAAGCTAAATTATAAGGATTCAGCGTTTCACCCCCCATCGAACTCTGCGAGTGCATAGGTGTAAACGCCCACTCGGCCATATTTGATTTGGCTAGAATAATGGCACCAGCCTCACGTAGTTTCTTGATCTGATAGGCGTCTTCGGTGGGAACAAACCCTTTTAGGGCGATTGACCCGCCGGTAGTTTGTAATCCCTTTGTATTGAAGTTGTCTTTTACGATAATCGGGATGCCATGCAGTGGACGTAGTTTTCCCGTTTTCTTAAACTCAGCATCCAGGGCGCGGGCGGTAGCAATAGCATCTGGATTGACAAGAATGATCGAATTGAGTTTAGTCGGCTGATCGTAGGTTTGAATACGTTCCAGATAGGCCTTAACTAACTGTTCGCTCGTGAGGGAACCGGCTCGGAAAGCCCAGTGAATGTCGCTGATTGTTGTTTCAACCAGCTCGAATTTAGTGGGCGAGGTTGCTTTAGCCCGTGGCTGCGCGTGAGCCGTACATAGCCAGAATAGGCTTAGGACTACTACTAATGAATAAATCTGGAGTTGATGAAGAAGACGAAGAGGTCGCGGCATACGGTATATAAGCGAACGGTATAATCGTATGGCAAAAATAGTCTTTATTGGTAGGAATACGTGTATAATTAAAAAGGAGGATGCTGTTTATATGGATAGTGGGATAAATAGCGAAATAAATACTTGTCTACGATCGCATCCTGCTGTTGGTGCCGAAGGCTAAGTTATAGCTACTGGGTTAGCCTTCGGCTGCGACAGCAGGATGCTGCCGTAGACAATAGTATCGCACAATACAGTTATATATCGGGTTTTGATAAACCCTCATTAGGACTGAACTAACTGAATGCAAGCGCAACGTGTACGCTTTACGCCACACTTTTCAAATACGCGTCCAGACTAACCGGTTCACGGCCTAACAACTCTTTCAGCGTTGATGAAGGCACATTGAATTCGTTTTTCTTAATGCCCTCGGCCATGCCAGCATAAATCTTGGCCACCACGGGAGGCAAATGTTTGACTAACTCAGCTTCATAAGCACTGCCGGGAATGTCAATGTATTCTACCGTTTTTTGGGCACTACTCAGACTGGCTACAATATCACTGAAGGACCAGGCCGTAGTTGAACCAATATCGTAGACTTTATTTTCGTGCCCTTCACTGGTTAGAGCATTGGCCAACCCTTCGGCGATGTCTGTCCGTAGAACAAAACTGGTTTTACCATCGCCAGCCGGATAATAGAGTTTACCCGATTGAGCCGCGTCGCCGATGACCATGGGGAGTAGATCGAGGTAGAGGTTGTTGCGGAAAATAGTGTACGTCAATCCAGATTCCAGAATCAGGTTTTCGGTACGGAAATGGTCAATGGCAGGAGAGAAGCTCGACTCCAGCGATGGGTTAGGCGCACTGGTGTAGAAAATATGTTTCACACCAGCTTCCTTGGCGGCATTGATAACATTGTTATGCTGATTAACCCGTTCGTCGCCCAATACAGCGCTGGAAATCAGGAGTAACGTATCAACGCCAGCCAGGCTTGTTACGAATGATGCCTGGTCCGTGTAATCGCCCTGACGGACAGCCACGCCCTTACCCGCGAAGTCGGTAAGTTTCTGTGGGTCTCGCACGATGGCAACGATAGATTCGGGATTCGTTTTCGTAAGCAGGAATTCGAGCGTGGCTTTTCCTAAGTGGCCAGAGGCTCCGGTAATTGCGATCATAAGATGATTGTTATTTTTAGTTTCTTAGTTACTTTTGGTAACTCAAAGGTATTGAGTCATCATAACTACCACAAGAAGGCACTTTATTCTGCGTCAGGCACATGGAGAGAACTATTGTTGATTATCAGGGGAATAGGTTGGAAGAAAAATTGCAAAAAATTTTAGGAAACGTGGAATCGGAAGGGGGGACGTGCCCAATTCGCCATATTCTGGCCCGTTTCAGCGATAAATGGTCAACTTTATCTATTTTTCACCTGGGCGATGCAGGCACGCTTCGCTTCAATGAATTGAAAAAACGCATCGATGGCGTTTCGCAACGGATGCTCACGGTAACACTGCGGACGCTGGAGCGCGACGGTCTGGTGACGCGCCGGATTTACCCTGAAATTCCACCCAGGGTGGAATATGAGTTGACGGATTTAGGCCGAAGTCTTTTAGTACAGATCATCGAACTAGGTGATTGGGCTAGTAATCACAGTAAGCAGATTGTGGAAGCTCGGAAACGGTTTGACGCCCGCGAGCATAGGGCTATTGATTCAACATTGGTTTAGATACATTTTTTGACAGGAGAGGATAAAACAGGATTATGGGAAAAAATGAAATCCTGTTTTATCCTGTTAATCCTGTCAAAACAAAGCCTGTTTTCAGGTGCTTATCAAGTTGTAATTATGTTTGTGTTACGGCTTTGTAATCAGTGTGTTATTATGTATATTTACCTCCCCGATTTTATAACAGACAACCATACTAATGGGCCGGATTTTGGTGTAAAAATCAGTATCTGGCTATTCAATCCGCATGAAAAAAGGACGCTCGAATCCAAACCAGCTCCAGATTGACTTTCTGGCCGCTTTCCGCCAAATACTGATTAGCCTGGGTAACGCCGATAACCTGCCTGTTAACGAGAGCCTGTTTATGCGGATGACCGACCAGTGGGAAAATACGCGGGCTATACCTGCTACGCTGTTGTTTCATAAAAGCCCTGTTGAAGCCGTTGTTTTCCGGCTACAGAAAACCGATGAGCGACTACGTTTCCCGGATGAATTCATCGCTGGTGAAATTCGTGGCGAGCAGGGCCTGACGGGTTTTTCGGGTAAGTTTCGCGAGCAGGGGTGGGTCATTCTGCCAGCCGAGTTGTCGGCTATGTATAAAAACCTATTTCTGAACATTTTAACAGCCTCTGTTGGGCTTGAGTATCTATTTCCGGTACGAAAGGAATTACTGGCAGAAGCCGAACGTGTAGCCCTGGCCGCTATGCTTCCCGAAGCCGAAGTTCGCAAGTTTTTTGGCCTGCGCTTAACCCGCTTTCCAGATAGTTTCCGGAGCGAAGTGGCCAACTACTTCAACTTGCCTTTCGACTACGTACTGAAACGGGCGAATCATTTAGGTATGGTATCCGAACAGGTAATCGAAGAAGCTTCACAACCGTTGCGTTCGACTATTTTGCGTCGCCCACAAAGCAGCCGGGCAGCCTAGTCACGCACTTACCTGTTGGTTACTAGGTTGGCAAACGAATTATTTTAAACTTTATTAATAATCAGCTGGTTAGATGCGAGGGCGTATCTAACCAGCTTTTTTTATGGGCAAATTCTGGCGAATTCCTACGGGCATACTTCTGCTGGTAGTAGTAATAGTAATCGGCATGCATATTCGGGCAAAATATGGACGCGAGAAGGAAGAAAAGTACCTGACTATGCTCAAAAAAAACATAGCTCTTTCAAGTAATTCCTTTCCGCCGAACGGCGATATGCCTGAGGATTGTAGTTGTCGGGGAAAAGGTGTATCACCTGCCTTGATGTGGGAAACAGGCGAGCTAGCCATCAAATCATACGTGATTTTAACAACCGATTATGATGTGCCGACGCCTGCTTTTCCAGTGTTTAATCTATCCCATTGGGTTATCTACAATCTACCGGCCTCGGTACGTAGTATACCCGAAGCTGTTACTTCTGAACAGATGCAGATGCTGGGTGGCAAGATTGGCAAAAACTCGATGGGTAAGTCAACATTCATTGCGGCATGCCCGCCGGCCGGTCGTCATGCCTATGTATTCCGGGTCTATGCGCTTGATCAACTACTTGCTTTCTCGATAGTACCTGATAAGCACATGATCCTCGATGCTATGAACGGTCATGTACTTGGTTATGGGGAGTTGACAGGTTACTTTCAGTGAAGTTAGCTGAATCGGTTGCGTTTTAACCCGTTTCCTAGAACTGAGCCTTAGTCAAAATCTAATCTTAGTTGCCCATGTTGACTTATAGCTAGATAAACTAGTTCTTAAGCAAGAAAATAACTGCCCCCCTCGAATTTTCTAGTTTTTGTTTGGAAGTAAAGGATAGATGCTGCTGTTTTGTATAACCTATTAATTCAATAGACTATAAGTACTAATAGTCTATCTACAACCGGGAGAATAGGGAGAATTGCATAAACAACCACAAACGAGGCATCGCTAATCACGATTACCACCAAACATTAGTAGGAATGAAACACATTTTAAAGGCAACTTTTTTACTAGGGTTGACGCTTTTGCCCCTAGTTTTATCTGCTCAAAATGCCCCAATTATAAATTCAACAGTAACTGGACGAGTTGTTGACGCCCGCTCGAATGAAAATTTGATTGGCGCCACAGTAGTGATCAAAGGAACAACCAATGGTGGTCCAACCGATCAGAATGGAGAATTCAAGCTACTTACTGGGCAAAAACTCCCTTTTGTGGTTGTCGTATCATTTGTGGGTTATCAGACAAAAGAAGTTGTTATAAGTGATAATAACGTAGACATTAAACTCGAAGAGAGTTCAAATCAGTTATCCGATGTCGTCATTACCTCCCGACGACGTCAGGAGTCGGCACAGGATGTCCCTATCCCTATCTCCGTTGTTAGTGGTAACCGTGCCGAAGATGCTGGTGCTTTCAACGTAAACCGGTTGAAAGAGTTAGTGCCTACCGTTCAGTTATATGCCTCCAATGCCCGGAATACGACGCTTAATATTCGTGGCTTAGGCTCCACCTATGGGTTGACGAACGATGGTATTGATCCCGGTGTAGGATTCTATATAGATGGCGTTTACTACGCCCGCCCGGCGGCTACAGCCTTGGATTTTATCGACATTGAACAGGTAGAAGTGTTAAGAGGTCCCCAAGGAACGTTATTTGGTAAAAATACAACAGCCGGGGCCTTTAACATCACAACGCGCGCTGCTGGGTTTACCCCAAGTGGTAGTTTTGAACTGAGTTATGGCAATTATGGCTATATCCAGGCTAAGGGGTCACTCACAGGGCCACTGAGTAAAAAGCTGGCAGCACGGGTATCATTTACGGGTACGCAACGGAACGGGACTTTTTATAATGTACATACCCAGCTTCCAATCAACGACATTAACAATATGGGTGTACGGGCACAACTCCTCTATACGCCATCTGATAATGTGAAAATTACCTTAATTGGGGATGTCTCCGAGCAAAAACCGAATGGGTATGGTTGGCCTGTGGCTGGGGTTGTTCCTACTAAACGAGCGGCCTATCGTCAGTTCAACGCTATCATTGCCGATTTAAATTATAAACTTCCTTATTCAAGTGCGTTTGACCGGATTGTGGACCTTGATACACCCTCAAAAGCAGATAATAACCTTGGTGGGGTATCGCTGAATGCAGATATTAAAATCGGCAACGGTACACTGACCTCGACAACGGCCTGGCGTAAATGGAGATGGACTCCGCTGAATGACCGTGACTATATCGGTTTACCTGTCTTTACGATTTCCTCAGGTAATTCCGTCCACGACCAATGGTCGCAGGAAATACGGTATGCGGGTAAAATTTCATCCCGAGTGAGTGGTGTTGTTGGTTTATTCGGTCTTTGGCAGGATTTAAAATCTGACCCCGTGCAGACCGAAGAAGCTGGGTCTGCTCAATGGCGTTTTGCGCAAAGCTCCACTAGTGCTCTTTGGAAAACGCCAGGTCTATTCGATAACTTCGGTATCCGCACGACTAACAGAATCCAGAGCACCGGTTTGGCTGCCTTTGGGCAACTTGACTGGGCTTTAACCGATAAAATTCACGTTTTGCCCGGAGTCCGGTATAATTATGATAAGAAGGTTGCCAACTATAAACGAGAGACCTATGGAGGGCTGCAAACGACCGACCCAGCTTTACTAGCCTTAAAGAATGGAGTTTATACGAACCAGGCGTTCGATACAGACGTATCTGAAGGTAATTTCTCTGGCCAGGTTACCCTGCAATATAGAGCGGGGAAGGCAATCAATGCCTTTGGAACCTATGCGATAAGCTACAAACCCGTCGGGATTAATATTGGCGGATTACCAACGGCCAATGGGCAGACCTTACTTGATCTGGCCAGAGTGAAGCCCGAACATGTAAACCACCTCGAATTTGGCCTGAAAACAAAACCATCTCCTAACTCCATCCTGAATCTGGTCGTTTATAACACTGAAATCAACGACTTTCAGACACAGGTACAAACGCCTGAGCCAGGTGTGAACAGAGGTTATCTGGCCAATGCGGAGAAAGTGCGTGTGATGGGTGTTGAGGTTGACGGGAATATACGGGTAGCGAATCGGTTAACCCTGAACGCAGCCGTTGCCTATACAGATGGTAAGTATGTATCATTCAAAAATGCGCCGGTACCGCTCGAAGAAACGGGTGGCGAGCAAGCATTCAAAGATATTTCGGGGGGTGTGTTACCGGGCATCTCAAAATGGTCAGGTTCTGTAGGTGGCGAGGTAACCACTAGTGGACTGTTTTTCGGATTAAAAGGAAATTACTTCTTCGGAGTAGATGCCTTTTACCGCTCGTCTTTTTCGTCCAGTCCATCGCCTTCTCAATATTTAAATATTGATGGCTACTCACTAGTGAACAGCCGCCTTGGTTTTAGGGCTTCTACGGGAATATCGATTTTTATTTGGACCAGAAACCTATTTAACACAAACTATTACGAGCAGTTGCTGGCGGCCCCAGGAAGTGCAGGGCATTATGCCGGTATTGTAGGTGATCCAAGAACATACGGTACTACGTTGCGATACACGTTCTAAGCCCTCAACTTATATATTTTTAAACAGAAAAGCTGTTTACGCTATTACTAATAGCGTAAACAGCTTTTCTGTTTTATATTATTTTTGTTTACCTTTCTTATTGTATTGCTTACTCAATAAGTCGTGTATGAGGCAACTCTTTCTTTTACTGGCTTTTATGACCCTGGCTATATCAATGGTGCAGGCGCAAATAAACCTTGCCGGTATTGTCACAGACGATAAAGAGCAGCCTCTGGCTGGAGTAACCATTATTATCCGGGGAACGAACATTGGTACGACTTCTCAAAACGACGGTCAGTTTACCTTGCAGACCAGTAGCGACCTGCCCCTAACAATTAGCGTATCCTTTATTGGCTATCAGCGAAAGGATATACTAGTGCGGGGAAGTAACTTCAGGAATATTATTGTCCGTCTTCCCGAAGAGACTATGCTTCCCGAAGAGGTCGTTATAGCTGCCAGCCGTATACCTGAAGCTGTTCAGAAAGTGGGTGTAACCGTCGAGAAACTCGGGGGGAAGCAGTTTCAACAGTCACCTGCTATTAATTCATTTGATGTTCTTCAGCAGGTGAAAGGTGTCGATTTGCTAACCCAAAGCCTAACGTTTAAGTCGATTAACATGCGGGGTTTCGGTGCTAATAATAACAATCGCTTCCTGCAACTGACCGATGGCATGGATAACCGTTCGCCAGGCCTGGGCTTTGGTTTTGGTAATGTAGCGGGCATTTCGGATTTGGATATCGACAATATCGAACTGATTCCGGGGCCTCGTCGGCGCTTTATGGGCCAGATGCCTTGCAGGGACTGATGCTTACGTCTAGTAAAAACCCATTCATGTATCAGGGACTAAGTGTTCAGCTAAAGGTTGGGGCGAATAACTTCGGGGAAGCTGATTTCGGGCCAAAGGGTTATGGTGATATTGCCATTCGATATGCGAAAGCGCTTAGTTCCCGCTTTGCATTTAAAGTAAATTTTCAACGGCTTAGCGGTACTGATTTCATCGCCGACGATTATAGTGATCGCCAGACTCGTTCTCGCGCTAACTTCCTGGCAACAGATCCTAGCCGGGGTGGTATTGCGACTGGTATTGGCTATATACCGAACGATAACGCCAATATGAACTTTCAGTATGACGGTTTGAATAGTTATGGCGATGAAATAAGCGGAAATGGTAGCTCCTATACTTTTCCAAAAGATTATGCCAATGTGTTGCTGCAGAATAAGTTAGTAACGCGGACTGGCTATACAGAACTTGAGCTATTGGGTACGAATGGCAAGGTATTTAATAACCGGGCCAATATGTCACTTCATTATAAACTGCCCGGAAACATTGAAGCGTCACTGGGTTGGTATTATGGAAATGGCAATTTTATTCGCACAGCTAATTTTCGAGAGTACTTTCCTGACTATCAGCGGCATCAGATTAAGGCTGAATTGCGCGGTGACAATTTCTTCCTACGGGCTTATACTACCCAGCAAAAAGCCGAAGCCTGGAACATAGGCCAGATGGCTGCGGTCATTAACAATAGCTGGAAATCGCTGGGCCAATGGGCAGCTGAATTTGGGCAGGTTTATATCGACAATAAATTCACCGTTGGCGATTCTCGCGGCACGGCTGACCGGGGGCGCTACCTGCCCGGTTCCGACCGATTCAATGCTGTGCGCGATGCCTTTGCCAATACCTACAATACCGATTCAGTTCCGGGCTACAGAGGTGCCAGAGGTCTGCGCTTCCGCGACAATTCTGCGCTTTGGCACTACGAGGGTATGTATAACCTCACAAAATTGTTAGCGGTGGCAGAGGTCATTGTGGGAGGCAGCATTCGACACTACGCGCTGAATACAGGTGGCACAGCCGTTGCCTTGCGAGCCGACGGTTCCGAATATACTATCAATGAGTATGGGGCTTATGTGCAGGCATCCAAAGAAGTACGTATAAATACAACCGTAAGGGTAAAGCCAACAATAGCCCTTCGATACGACAAGAACCAGTACCTCAATGGTGGATTTACACCGCGCGCGTCGGCCGTTGTCAGCATTGGACCGCATAGCTTTCGAGGCTCGTGGCAGTCGGCGTTTCGAAATCCTTCGCCAGGGCAGTTGTTCGCGGTTCCGGCCGTTGGGAAAGCGGGTGAAGTGGGGGGCTTACAATCCGTAGCCGAGTCGGCGGGTTTGGTGTCGAATCCAGCTTATTTAGCTAGTGATGTGGCCGATTTTACTGCCGGACGTATCACTGAAACACAACTTCAAAACCAGGCCTATAGCCCGGCCAGCTTTAGGACGGAAAAGCTGAAAACTTGGGAGGTAGGTTATAAGGCCTTGATTCAGAATCGACTATATGTCGACGCATTCTACTTTCATAGTAAATACACAGATTTCATTGCGGCCCAGAATTTTTATCAACCTACAAACGGCCAGATTGCCGATTTAGCCACAAATGCTTACCGGATACTGCAAATTAATTTGAATAACGCCAACGAGGTTTTTGTAAATGGCTGGGGCGTAGGAGCAGAGTACGGGCTTGGCGGTGGCTTTACGCTAACGGGCAATTATGCCCATCAGGTTGGTACTGTAACCCTTCAGGATCTACAAGGCAATGTAATCAATGATAACGCAGGTATACCGATCATCAAGCGTAAAATGAGTAATCCTGAAGTGGTGCAAAAGGGGCGCAACTTCTTCAATTCCCCCGAAAATCGATACAACATCAGTTTGAGCAACCCTCGCCTGACTGATCGCTTAGGCGCTATGCTTACGTACCGATGGACAGACCGAACCTGGTTTGAGCAAGGTACAACAGCAGGTGATGTCTGGTTACCCTCCTGGACGAGTTTAGATGCGCAGGTGTCGTATAAAGTCCCGGTCTGGAAATCGGTGATTAAAGTGGGCGGTACTAATATCCTGAACAAATACTATGCACAGGGCTATGGGCTGGCCCGTATTGGCGGGCTATACTACGTGAGTATCACGTTTGATGAGTTGATGCGGTAGCTTCCTAACTTAGTTGGTTGAACTTTTATACACGATCTACTACATCCGATTTTAGACTTAGAAGAATAAATTACAATTTGTGCAAACTACTTTCTTTCTATTCATTGTTATACCTTTGTTATAACATACTATCAGATTATGCAAGTCCATATCAGACGTATTGGTAACTCTCAGGGAATTATTCTTCCAAGACCTTTACTTCAACAGGCGGGGATTGAAAACGAGATTGATTTGGAGGTGATAGATGGAGCTATTGTTCTCCGCCCTATGAAAGCAGACCCGCGTGCCGATTGGGATCAATTGTTTCAAAAAGCGATTGAAGATGGACATAAACCGGAAAAAGACTTGTTCGAGGCTATGTCTAATGATTTTGATCAAACCGAATGGCAGTGGTAATTAGTCGCTTCGAGGTGTGGTTGGTTTCTTTAGATCCAACTTGTGGTAGTGAAATCGCTAAAACACGTCCCTGTGTAATTATTTCGCCCGACTCAGTTAATCAGTATTTAAATACAGTTATCGTTGCTCCACTAACGAGTACCCGTAAGCCCTACCCAACACGAGTTAATTGCCAGTTCGATGGGCGCGATGGACAAGTAGTACTAGATCAGGAGCGAAGTGTAGATAAATCACGTTTAGTAAAAAAGATTGGGAGCCTGGATAAAACTGTAAATCACCAAATTTGCGCTACGTTAGTGGCAATGTTTACTTATTAGTTAATTGATTTAATAAAAAATGCCCCAGCCATTTCTGACCGGGGCATTTTTAGTTGTATGACTAGATCGACGTTTACACCGTCGCCCGTTTCTTGCTGCGAGCAAACTGTTCGCGCGATTCGGTAACTGTTTCCAATTCCTCTTTCGAACCGACAATTGCACTTTGGTAACGACGAAGACCTGTACCGGCTGGAATCAGGTGACCTACGATAACGTTCTCTTTCAGACCGTCCAGTACGTCACGCTTACCACGAATAGAGGCTTCGCTCAATACCTTCGTCGTTTCCTGGAAGGAAGCCGCCGAGATAAAGCTATCGGTACCCAGCGATGATTGGGTGATACCCATCAGCGTTGGTTGCGAAACAGCTGCCATAGCGTCGCGAACGGTCACAAGGGCCATATCACGGCGTTTTAGGCTTGAGTTCTCATCGCGTAGCTGACGACTTGTTACAATCATACCCGGTTTGAAGTTTGGCGAATCGCCAGCATCCATAACCACTTTAGCATCAAGTACTTTATCGTTTTCTTCGCGGAACGCCCACTTATCAACAACCTGTCCTTCGAGGAAGTTGGTATCACCCGAGTCGATGATTTCAACTTTCTGCATCATCTGACGCACGATGGCTTCGATGTGCTTATCGTTGATTTTCACCCCTTGCAGACGGTAAACTTCCTGAATTTCATTTACCAGATACTCCTGAACGGCAGTCGGACCTTTGATGGCCAGAATATCGCTTGGCGTAATGGCACCGTCAGACAGCGGAGCACCAGCCCGAACAAAGTCATTGTCCTGTACAAGGATGAACTTCGACAGGGGAACCAGGTATTTCTTCTTCGTACCATCTTTCGACTCGATGAAGATTTCACGGTTACCACGTTTGATGGCGCCATAAGTAACAACACCATCAATTTCGCTCACCACAGCTGGGTTCGACGGGTTACGCGCTTCGAATAATTCCGTTACCCGTGGCAGACCACCCGTGATGTCACGAGTTTTACCAACGTTACGCGGAATCTTCGCCAGCGGTTGACCCGCTTTAATTTTCTGACCTTCCTTCACAACCAGACGTGAACCAACAGGCAAGTTGTAGCTCTTCTGTAATGGACCACCTTCGTTATCAGGTAAGTGCAACGTAAGCGTTGTGGTGCCTTGAACAATAATGGCTGGGTTCTTCGCTTTATCGCGGGTTTCGATGATTACCTTCTCCTGGAAGCCGGTCTGTTCATCAAATTCCTCACGGTAAGTGATACCATCTTCAATAGCGTCGAAGTTCAGTGTACCGGTCAATTCTGACAGGATAACGGCGTTATAAGGGTCCCAGGCGCAAATGTCGTCGCCTTTCTTCACCATATCGCCATCTTTCACCCGCAGGAACGCACCGTAAGGAACGTTATTGCTGATCAGAACCACGTTACGGTCAGCTGGATTGACAATCCGAACTTCACCCGAACGACCCATTACGACCGTTTGTGGATTGCCTTCGCTGTCTTCCGATTGAACCGTCCGCATTTCTTCCAATTCGATCAATCCATCGAATTTCGCTTTGATCGACGCATCAACCGCGATGTTAGACGCTGTACCACCCACGTGGAAGGTACGAAGGGTTAACTGAGTACCTGGCTCACCAATGGACTGCGAGGCAATTACACCTACAGCTTCACCGATGTCGACCATGCGTCCCGATGCCAGGTTACGACCGTAACATTTGGCGCAAACACCCTGGCGTGATTCACACGTTAACACCGAACGGATTTCAACCGTTTCAATGCTCGTTTCATCGATCAGAGCGGCTACTTCTTCTGTTACTACGTCGCCCGAAGCAACAATTAGTACTTTCGTGAGCGGATCATAGATATCGTGAACCGTAGTACGACCCAGAATCCGTTCGGACAGTGGCTCAACGATGTCTTCGTTATCTTTCAGGGCTGACACTTGCAGGCCACGTAGGGTACCGCAATCGTCTTCACTGATAATAACATCTTGCGCTACGTCGTGCAGACGGCGGGTTAGGTAACCAGCATCAGCCGTTTTTAGAGCTGTATCGGCTAGACCTTTCCGCGCACCGTGTGTCGAGATAAAGTATTCCAATACGTCGAGACCTTCTTTGAAGTTCGACAGAATTGGGTTTTCGATGATCTCACCAACCGAGCCTTGCAGGTTTTTCTGTGGCTTGGCCATCAGACCCCGCATACCGCCCAACTGACGAATCTGCTCGCGAGAACCACGGGCTCCCGAGTGCATCATCATGTAAATCGAGTTAAATCCACCCTGATCGGCTTCGAGCTGCTTCATCAGCGTTTCGGTCAGACGGGAGTTTACACGCGTCCAGATATCGATAACCTGGTTGTAACGTTCATTCTCCGTAATCAGACCCATCAGGTAGTTATCCCAAACCGACTGTACTTCGGCTTTCGCTTCGTCAACAAGACCCTGTTTGGCTTCAGGAATCATGATGTCGCTCAAACCGATCGACAGACCACCCCGGAACGCCATCTGGAACCCAAGTTCTTTGATTTCATCAAGGAACTGAGCTGTCCGGGCACCACCCGAAATTTTGAAGATGAGCGCAATGATTTGCTGAAGTTTTTTCTTCGTCAACAGCTCATTAATATAACCCACTTCTTCCGGAACGGCCTGGTTGAATAACAAACGACCTGCTACGGTGTCGATTACTTTATAAACCAGATCACCATTTTCGTCCCGAACTTTCACCCGGCACTTAATATTGGCGTGCTTGGAAACTTTACCTTCGTTGATACCGATGATTACTTCTTCGGTGCCATAGAATGTCATGCCTTCACCAGCAATTGGGTACTCAGGAATGCTCTTACGACCTTTGGTCACGTAATACAGACCCAATACCATGTCCTGCGACGGTACCGTAATTGGTGCACCGTTAGCAGGGTTCAGGATGTTGTGCGACGCCAGCATCAGCAACGACGCTTCAAGGACAGCTTCCTGGCCCAGTGGCACGTGAACGGCCATCTGGTCACCGTCAAAGTCAGCGTTGAAGGCGGTACAAACGAGTGGGTGCAACTGAATAGCCTTACCTTCGATCAGTTTCGGCTGGAACGCCTGAATACCTAAACGGTGAAGCGTTGGAGCCCGGTTAAGCAGAACAGGGTGGCCTTTCAGTACGTTTTCCAGAATATCCCAGATAACAGGATCTTTCCGGTCTACGATTTTCTTGGCCGATTTCACCGTTTTTACGATGCCCCGCTCGATCAATTTGCGAATAACAAACGGCTTGAACAATTCAGCTGCCATGTCTTTCGGTAAACCGCACTCGTGCAGTTTCAATTCAGGACCAACTACAATAACCGAACGACCTGAATAGTCGACACGCTTACCGAGCAGGTTTTGACGGAAACGACCTTGCTTCCCTTTCAGCATATCGGACAACGATTTCAGCGCACGGTTACCTTCCGAACGAACGGCGTTTACCTTACGTGAGTTGTCAAACAGCGAATCGACGGCTTCCTGCAACATCCGTTTTTCGTTACGGAGAATTACTTCGGGAGCTTTAATTTCGATAAGACGCTTCAGACGGTTGTTCCGAATGATAACCCGGCGATACAGGTCATTCAAATCGGAGGTAGCAAACCGGCCACCATCCAGTGGGACGAGTGGGCGCAGTTCGGGTGGAATAACCGGAACCATCTTGATCACCATCCATTCAGGACGGTTTTCAATACGGCCATTGGCTTCCCGGAAGGCTTCAACGACTTTCAGTCGTTTCAGTGCTTCTGCTTTCCGTTGTTGCGACGTATCCGTTGCAGCAGCGTGGCGAAGTGAGTACGATAATTCGTCTAACTCTACCCGCGACAACAACATCTCCAACGCTTCGGCGCCCATTTTGGCGATGAATTTGTTAGGATCTTTATCGTCCAGGTGTTGGTTGCTGCTGGGCAGTTTGTCGATAATATCCAGATACTCGTCCTCCGTCAGGAAGTCGAGCTGGCTGATACCATCTTCTGCTTTCACACCCGCCTGTACTACTACATAACGTTCGTAGTAAATAACCTGGTCGAGTTTTTTAGTCGAAAGGCCCAGCAGATACCCAATTTTATTGGGCAGGCTGCGGAAGTACCAGATATGCGCAACAGGCACCACCAATTCGATGTGGCCCATACGCTCCCGGCGAACCTTTTTCTCGGTTACTTCTACACCACAACGGTCGCAGATGATGCCTTTATAGCGAATCCGCTTGTATTTACCGCAGTGACATTCCCAGTCCTTTACAGGTCCGAAGATGCGCTCGCAGAATAAGCCGCCCATTTCGGGTTTGTAGGTCCGGTAATTGATGGTCTCCGGCTGTGTCACTTCGCCGTAGGAACTCTCCAAAATAGACTCCGGCGATGCCAGACTGATCGTCACACTGGCAAAGTCGCTGTTGAGTTTCTTGTTCTTTTTGAACGACATTGGTTGGAGATTATAGGTTTAAAAAAGTCGTCAGTCATCAGTCAATAGTTTTCAGCAGCTTTTGCTACCCTTAACTATCGACTGACGACTTATGACTATCTACTCTAATGTAATTTCAAGTGCAAGACCACGTAGCTCGTGAACGAGTACGTTGAACGACTCAGGAATATTTGGCTTTGGCAGATTTTCACCTTTTACAATAGCTTCGTATGCCTTCGCACGACCGACTACGTCATCGGATTTTACGGTCAGAATTTCCTGTAGGATGTTCGAGGCTCCAAAAGCTTCCAACGCCCACACTTCCATCTCACCAAACCGCTGACCACCGAACTGCGCTTTACCACCCAGCGGCTGCTGTGTAATGAGCGAGTAGGGTCCAATAGAACGGGCGTGCATCTTATCGTCCACTAAGTGGCCAAGTTTGAGCATGTAAATGATACCCACCGTTACAGGCTGATCGAAACGGTCACCCGTCAGACCATTGTAGAGGTACGTCCGACCAAACGATGGCAAACCTGCTTCGTTCAATTCATCAGCAACCTGCTGCTCCGTTGCGCCATCGAAAATCGGTGTTGCATACTTACGGTCTAGTTTCTGACCAGCCCAGGCTAATACGGTTTCGTAAATCTGACCGATGTTCATCCGGGATGGTACGCCAAGCGGGTTCAGTACGATGTCCACTTTCGTTCCATCTTCGAGGAACGGCATGTCTTCATCGCGCACAATCCGGGCTACAACCCCTTTGTTACCGTGACGACCAGCCATTTTATCCCCTACTTTCAGCTTACGCTTTTTGGCGATATAGACTTTGGCCAGTTTCACAATACCTGCGGGCAGTTCGTCACCAACTTCAAGCGTGAACCGTTCGCGTTTGAAACGCCCCGTAATCTCACTCCGACGATTGTTGTAGTTTTTCACTAAGGCAACAACCATCTCGTTCAGTTTTGGATCGTCTGTCCAATCGTTCAGATTCATGTCCGACAAGAGGTTGGCTTCTTCCGGCACTGCATAGCTACTTTCGTCGCGATAAGCGTTTTTGTCCGGGAAGAGGTTCTCCGTAATATTCTTGCGGTTGAACTTCACTCCTTTGCTAACGATCTCATCACCGAACTTATGCTTAACACCCGCACTGGTTTTGCCATCCAGCAGCGGCACGATTTTTTCAATCATGCGTGCGCGGAAGTCATTCAGTTCGCGGCTGTATTTCTTCATCAGCGCTTTTACCTCGTCTTTATGCTTGCCCCGATCTTCTTTGGCCGGACGGGCAAATAACTTGGTGTCGATAACGACGCCTTTTAAGGACGGTGGTGCTTTCTTCGACGCATCTTTCACGTCACCGGCTTTATCACCGAAGATAGCACGGAGAAGTTTTTCTTCTGGCGTTGGATCGCTTTCCCCTTTCGGCGTAATCTTACCAATCAGAATGTCCCCTTCTTTTACTTCCGTACCAACGCGAACAATACCGTTTTCGTCAAGATTCCGAACGGTTTCTTCCGATACGTTTGGAATTTCGGAGGTTAATTCCTCTTCACCCCGTTTTGTATCCCGTACTTCCAGTTCAAACTCTTCAATGTGAATCGAGGTGAAGATATCTTCACGAACGACACGCTCCGAAATCACGATAGCATCCTCGAAGTTGTAACCCTGCCAGGGCATGAAAGCAACTTTCATGTTACGGCCCAGCGCCAACTCACCCGCTTGTGTTGCATACCCTTCGCACAGTACATCCCCTTTCTTCACCTTCTGGCCTTTCAGCACGGTTGGTTTGATGTTGATGCACGTATCCTGGTTGGTCCGACGGAATTTGATGAGCTTATAGGTTTTCCGGTCTTCGTCGAATGTCGTCGCTAGCTGATCATCATCAAGATTGTATTTAACAACAATCTTGGTCGAATCAACAAACTCAATGACACCATCCGCTTCAGCGATTACTAGCGTCCGTGAGTCAACAGCCACACGCCCTTCCAGACCTGTACCCACAATTGGAGCTTCAGGACGGAGCAACGGTACTGCCTGACGTTGCATGTTCGAACCCATCAGGGCGCGGTTAGCATCGTCATGCTCAAGGAACGGAATCATGGAAGCCGCCACCGATACAATCTGGTTCGGAGCAATGTCCATGAAGGTAACGTTCGCTGGTTCAGCCATCGGGAAGTCACCTTCAAAACGTGCCTTCAGTTTATCAACCTGGAAGTTGCCTTTTTTGTCGATGCCTGCGTTGGCCTGCGCGATATAGTGCGTATCTTCTTCTTCAGCTGTCAGATACATCACTGGCTTATCCATCGATACCTTCCCGTTTTCGATAATTCGGTAGGGGGTTTCGATGAAGCCCATGCTATTGATTTTAGCATAGACGCACAGCGACGAAATCAGACCGATGTTCGGACCTTCAGGCGTTTCGATGGTACACAGACGACCATAGTGCGTATAGTGTACGTCACGAACCTCAAAACCAGCCCGTTCACGCGATAGACCACCGGGTCCCAGTGCCGACATACGACGCTTGTGCGTCACCTCGGCCAATGGGTTCGTTTGGTCCATAAATTGCGATAATTGGTTCGTACCGAAGAACGAGTTGATAACCGACGATAAAGTCCGGGCGTTAATCAGGTCAACAGGTTTGAAATCCTCGTTATCCCGAACGTTCATCCGTTCTTTGATCGTCCGCGCCATTCGGGCCAGACCAACACCAAATTGTGCATATAGCTGCTCACCTACCGTCCGAACACGTCGGTTACTTAAGTGGTCAATATCATCGACGACAGCTTTCGAGTTAATCAGACCAATCAGGTATTTCACAATAGACACGATGTCTTCTGTGGTTAACACCTTCATTTCTGATGAAATGTCAAGCTGGAGTTTTTTATTAATCCGGTAACGGCCTACGTCGCCAAGGTCATAGCGTTTGTCCGAGAAAAACAGACTCTGAATAATTTCACGAGCTGTTTGTTCATCGGGCGCGTCGGCGTTCCGAAGCTGCCGGTAGATTTGCTCCACAGCCTCTTTTTCAGAGTTAGAGCTATCTTTCTGCAGCGTGTTATAAATAATGTTGTAATCGGCCATGTTCATGTCTTCCTTATGCAGGATGACTGATTTCTGACCCGATTCCGTGATTACATCAATGTCATCTGCCGAGATGGCCGAGTCGCGCTCTAAGAGCACCTCGTTCCGACTGATGGAAACTACTTCGCCCGTATCCTCATCCACAAAGTCTTCCGTCCACGTGCGCAGTACCCGAGCCGCTAATCGACGGCCAATGGCCTTCTTCAGGTTGGCAGGGGTTGCAGGAACTTCTTCCGACAGACCGAATAAATCCAGAATGTCTTTATCCGAGCCGAAGCCAATGGCACGTAACAGCGTCGTTACCGGAAATTTCTTTTTCCGGTCGATGTACGCATACATGACATTGTTTACATCCGTCGAGAACTCAATCCATGAGCCTTTGAAGGGAATAATCCGTGCCGAATAAAGTTTAGTACCATTCGTGTGCTTGCTCATCGAAAAGAACACGCCCGGCGAACGGTGCAACTGGGAAACAATGACCCGTTCGGCTCCGTTAATGACAAACGAGCCTTTCTCGGTCATATACGGAATGTTACCCAGAAATACTTCCTGCTCAATCGTCTCAAAGTCCTCGTTGTCGGGGTCATTGTTCGATAGGCGCAGTTTTGCTTTCAGAGGTACCGAATAGGTTAGTCCCCGGTCGATAGACTCGTCGACCGAATATTTCGGCGGATCGACGGAATAATCGATGAACTCCAGTTTGAAATTCTCACGGGAGTCGGATATAGGGAAATTTTCCTGAAAAACCTTGAACAAACCTTCTTCCGACCGTTGGTTGGAGGGCGTGTCAAGTTGGAAAAAATCTTTGAAGGATTTTACTTGGATGTCCAGAAAATCTGGGTATCCAATCACTGGCTGAATCGTCGCAAAATTTTTGCGCGTACTGATTTTCGCGTTTGTCGCCAAGATTGTGCTTCGTTTAGTGCGTAACCGATTCTCAATGAGTGCGTTGCGAAGATTTGCCACGGCACTCTAACTAAGCGGTATTCAGGCTCCAGGTGTCACCCAACCCAAGGAGCGTGAATAATTAACATAGAGCAATAGAAATAAGTTTGTCTTTTGCAAGAGCTTAGACAAAAAGTCTCCAAACAGGAAAAGACCAGACGTTGGTCTGGCCTCCCCTGCCTGGAGCGATATGCGAGAGAGCTATCTGCTTATTTAACTTCTACTTCAGCACCAGCTTCTTCAAGTTGTTTCCGCAGTGCTTCTGCTTCGTCTTTAGCAACACCTTCTTTTACTGCTTTTGGAGCTGTATCAACCAATTCTTTGGCTTCTTTCAGACCAAGACCAGTCAGGTCTTTTACTAATTTCACGACAGCTAGTTTAGCAGCACCAGCCGACTTCAGAATGACGTCGAACGATGTCTTCTCAGCAACAGCTGGAGCAGCTTCACCTGCACCTGCACCACCAGCTACCATTACTGGAGCAGCAGCAGCTGGTTCGATGCCGTACTCATCCTTCAGGATAGTAGCTAGCTCGTTAACTTCTTTAACTGTCAGGCTTACAAGCTGCTCCGCGAACGCTTTCAAATCTGCCATTGTAGTATTTTCTTAATTTGATTGTGATACAATATGTTTGTAACACGGACATCTTGTCCGCATTTAATTTGCCGGAAAAAGAGCGGACAGAAAGTCCACGTTACAGCTAAGCTGCTTCCTCGCGCTCCGACAGCGTTTTGAGGATACCGGCCAATTTGTTGCCGCCACTTTGCAACGCCGAGATGACGTTTTTCGCAGGTGATTGCAGCAGGCCAATGATTTCGCCAATCAACTCTTCTTTGCTCTTCAGTGCGATGAGCGTATCGAGTTGGTCAGCACCAATAAATAGGCTATAATCAATTGAAGCAGCCTTCAATTCCAGCTTTTTGCTCGTTTTACGGAACTCCTTAATAAGCTGTGCTGGTGCTTTGCCATTATCGGGGTGAAACATCACCGCCGATTGACCATGCAGCACCGTATCGTTGAACGGCGTATAATCCGTATCGAGGGGTTCGAGTGCTTTTTTGATGAATGAATTTTTCACCACTTTATACTCGATGCCCCGCTCAAAACACATCCGACGGAGATTGTTGGTTTCAGCAACCGTCATGCCATTGGCTTCCGTGATGTAGAAGAAGGGAATCGACTGGAACTTACCAGCTAATTCCTCAATAATTGCTCCTTTGTCCTCGCGCTTCATGGCTTAAATACCGGCTACTGTGCCTTTATCAATCGTTACTCCCGGACTCATCGTGCTCGACAGGTTGATCGTTTTTACGTATGTACCTTTAGCCGATGAAGGCTTCAGACGCATTAATGTAGAAATGATTTCCTGCGCGTTTTCTGCCAGTTTTTCTGGCGTAAACGATACTTTACCAATACTGGTGTGAATAATACCGGTTTTATCAACTTTAAAGTCGATTTTACCAGCTTTCACCTCGCGAACTGCTTTCGCTACATCAGGCGTTACTGTACCCGATTTAGGATTCGGCATCAAACCGCGTGGTCCCAGAACTTTACCCAGACGACCAACTTTAGCCATGACGTTCGGCATCGTGATAATCACGTCGATGTCTGTCCAGCCTTGTTCGATTTTCTGAATGTATTCGTCCAGACCCACGAAATCGGCACCTGCTTCTTTCGCTTCGTTCTCCTTGTCCGGGGTGCAAAGCACCAATACGCGAACCGTTTTACCTGTACCATGAGGTAACGTAGCAACGCCACGAACCATCTGGTCAGCTTTACGCGGATCAACGCCTAACCGAACGTCAATATCGACGGAAGCATCGAATTTAGTGTACGAAATCTCCTTCAGAATCTCAGCCGCCTGTTGGAGCGAGTATTCTTTGGCAGCGTCGTACTTCGACTGGGCTTCCTTTTGTTTTTTCGTTAACTTAGCCATTTCTGTGTTTGCTTCGGCAAGTCTGTTTAGTTCTCGAATGGCGCTGTGCCCGTCACCGTGATTCCCATACTGCGGGCCGTACCGGCCACCTGCTTCATTGCCGACTCGATCGTGAATGCGTTCAGGTCAGGCATCTTCGTTTCCGCGATTGTCCGAACCTGATCCCACGTAACTGAGCCGACTTTTTTGCGGTTTGGTTGAGCAGAGCCGCCTTTCAGCTTCGCTGCTTCCATCAGCAGAATCGGTGCGGGCGGAGTTTTGATGACGAAATCAAAGGACTTATCCTTATAATACGTAATCAAAACTGGCAATACCGTACCCATTTTGTCCTGCGTCCGGCCGTTGAATTGCTTGCAGAATTCCATGATATTTAAACCTTTGGAACCCAGCGCCGGACCAATCGGAGGTGAGGGGTTGGCTTGCCCGCCTTTGACTTGCAGCTTAACGTAGCCACCTACTTCTTTTGCCATTGTGGTAATTGAGTTACGACCGCATGGGCGGCCCCGCTTCTGCTTTGGTTTCCTATTGGTTCGTCACATAACCAATCCGCACACCATTTGCAGTTAATCAACTTGTTTTGGTTGGCCATCCTCTGAGGGAAGCATAGGATGCCAGGCCACGGAGAACTAACCTTACGATTAGCTTTCCTTTTCTACTTGTGCGTAACTGAGTTCTACCGGAGTATTCCGGCCAAATATTTTTACAACGACGTTCAATTTCTTCCGGTCGTCGAATACTTCTTCTACAGTGCCAATGAAACCGCCAAATGGGCCATCCACAACTTTAACGTTTTCCCCTTTCAGGTAACCAACGGTTGGTGCGGCA
Source organism: Spirosoma telluris (assembly GCA_003259005.1). Taxonomy (GTDB): domain Bacteria; phylum Bacteroidota; class Bacteroidia; order Cytophagales; family Spirosomataceae; genus Spirosoma; species Spirosoma telluris. The sequence goes on along the minus strand of QLII01000001.1, from coordinate 4,338,213 downwards.
ACTTCCTGCGCTTCTTCGTCAACTTTACCTAAGATGCGATTTACTTCGGCTTGACGCAGTGGAACAGGGACTTTCGACGTTGTGCCAACCTGAGCATTGCCTAGGAAACCTAATACACCCGGCATATTTAAAATCATGTCAAGGGCCCGGTTATTACCCAGATCAGCCGAAATAAGGATGTAGCCAGGGAAGAATGATTTTTCCCGAACGCGTTTCTTTCCGTTACGCATTTCGTACACCTTTTCCGCTGGAATTAAAACCTGCGGAATTACTTCGTCCAACTTCTGCCGGATAATCTCATTGTCGAGGTAGGATTTGATTTTCTTCTCCTGACCTGACACCGCCCGAATGACGTACCATTGTATGCCGCTCATAGTAGTTGTCATTAGTTGTCATTAGATAGCCATTGGTTGTCATTTGTTGTTACGTCCTGTTTGCACAATAAATGACAACTGATGACCATAAATAACTATGAATGACTAATTATTAGAATGACTGATAAAATGCGTTCAGTCCGTTCTCGAACACTAAATCAATTAACCCGACCAATAGCGCAAAAATCAGCGAAGCTACCAGTACCAGTGTTGAACTGGATTGCAGATCGCTGAATTTAGGCCAAGTCACGTTATGCTGAACTTCCTCCCAGGAGGCTTTCAGAAACGATATAAACTTGTCCATTCGATGTAAAGGATTTGCACGGGTGGAGAGATTCGAACTCCCATCAACGGTTTTGGAGACCGCTATTCTACCCTTGAACTACACCCGTGTATATTTAGTCAATAGTTGCCAGTCAGTAGCCGACAGCTTTGATCAATTATCGATAAATTACTATCGACTACTGACTGGCAACTATTGACTCTTTCTGAAACGGACTGCAAAAGTACGAATTAATATCAAAAAAACAAGTGCATCTCTATAAGAAATGCACTTGTTTTAAGATACTTACAATTAATCGAGGATTTCAGTTACCTGACCCGCCCCTACGGTACGGCCACCTTCGCGAATAGCGAAACGAAGACCTTTTTCCATAGCGATTTTGTTGATCAGAACAACTTCAATCGTGATGTTATCACCTGGCATTACCATCTCAACATTAGCAGGCAACGAAATTTCGCCCGTTACGTCAGTGGTGCGGAAGTAGAACTGTGGACGGTACTTGTTGAAGAATGGAGTGTGACGACCACCTTCTTCTTTCGACAGTACATAAACCTCAGCTTTGAACTTCGAGTGCGGCTTAACCGAACCTGGCTTACAAATAACCATACCACGACGGATATCGGTTTTTTCAATACCACGGAGCAGAAGACCTACGTTGTCACCGGCTTCACCACGGTCCAGAATTTTCCGGAACATTTCAACACCCGTTACAACTGATTTCAGGTTTTCAGCACCCATACCCAGGATTTCAACTTGTTCGCCTGAGTTAATGATTCCACGCTCAATACGACCGGTAGCAACTGTACCACGGCCCGTGATCGAGAATACGTCCTCTACCGGCATCAGGAACGGAAGATCCGTCATCCGAGGAGGCAGTGGGATGAAATCATCTACATTTTGCATTAATTCTTCGATGGTAGCAACCCATTTCGCATCACCGTTCAGACCACCCAGAGCCGAACCTTGAATAACAGGGATGTTATCGCCGTCGAAGTTATAGAAGCTTAATAGCTCGCGGATTTCCATCTCAACGAGTTCAAGCAGTTCAGGATCGTCGACCATGTCCACTTTGTTCATGAATACAACGAGCTGAGGTACGCCTACCTGACGTGCGAGCAGAATGTGCTCACGAGTCTGAGGCATTGGTCCGTCAGTTGCAGCTACCACGAGGATAGCACCGTCCATTTGTGCAGCACCAGTCACCATGTTTTTCACATAGTCAGCGTGGCCTGGGCAGTCAACGTGGGCGTAGTGACGGTTCGCCGTTGAATATTCAACGTGCGATGTATTGATGGTGATACCACGCTCTTTTTCTTCCGGAGCGTTGTCAATCGAGGAGAAGTCCCGAATTGCTGCTAGACCCTTACCGGCCAGCACTTTCGTAATGGCAGCCGTCAGCGTCGTTTTACCGTGGTCAACGTGACCAATCGTACCGATGTTAACGTGCGGTTTCGAGCGGTCAAAATTCTCTTTTGCCATGTTTTTAAAACGCTATTGTGAACTGTTTTTGTTATTGGATGAATTCGCTGAAAATAAATTAAACCCAGCGAAATCATTCCGTTTGAGGTCTGACGCCATTTGGGCTTAATACCGCACGGGCGGTCCCGTCAAAAAGACTTCACGAGAAAGTCTTGAGCCGTTACGGGGACTTGAACCCCGGACCTCTTCCTTACCAAGGAAGTGCTCTACCGCTGAGCTATAACGGCTTACTTAATTAATAAGTAATGGTTAATGTAAAATGAATAATGATTTCTGAAATCATACATTGTTCATTTTACATTATTCATTAACAGAGCGGAAGACGGGTCTCGAACCCGCAACCTATAGCTTGGAAGGCTATCGCTCTACCAATTGAGCTACTTCCGCAAAAAAAAGAGTCGATACCTGTTGGTCAACCGTCTTTAGTGAAAAATACTTTTTGACTGGCAACTATCGACTCTCTTTGGTGGGGAGTGGAGGATTCGAACCTCCGAAGGCGTACGCCAGCAGATTTACAGTCTGATCCATTTGGCCACTCTGGAAACTCCCCGAAAAACACTTTTAAAGAACAATTCCAACCCCGCTTCCGGTTTTGGAGTTGCAAAATTACACGTTTTTGTGGTGTTGTCAACAGAAGCTTCAAAAATAATTTTTAACGCTGGAAAATCTTACTGCAATAAGTTGGTCAATTGCTGCCCATCAGGGTAAACTATCTCTGTAATTCGCCACCGACCCGCAAGTTGCTTCATGTCAATTTTTAGTTCTTCGGGTTTGGCTTTGTTTTCAAATGTAACGTATACGATGGCTCGTGTTCCACCTATTACAGCGGGTAGTACCCACGTTTTTTTGATGCCTGTGTCTGGAGCATTGAAGAGTAAGTTTACCTTGGTTCGGTTTACTTTTCCTGGTGATTTCTGGGCATCATTCCAGATCAGATCGGCAACTGGTTTTGCGAAGAATTGATCCACCAGCGCCCGGTCTTTTTTCTCACGAAACGGGTTTTCTTTCGCGTTGTGCTCGAAGTAAAGTGCTCTGATTAAGCGATCTGCGGCAGATCTTGGTGTATCGGGTCCAGGTCGTTTTGCCAGCATGGCTGCACTATCTTCTGTAGCTGTGGCCGCTGTTGACGTAGTAGTTGTTTCCTGTTTCGGTTTGGTCTGGCAGGAGAGGGTTGTAGTTGCCAGAGCGAGTAAAAAATAGGCTGTTTTCATTCTTAGGCAGGGCTTGTCGTTTTAGGATTGCCTGACCAGCAACCAAGCTTGGTCAAAGTGACCGAAAGTTAATCAAACTCTGATTTGCATTTTATTGAACATGAAAAAGCCGGACTCAATCGACTGATGTCCGGCTTTTAAAGCAAGGCGGTTTTACTACCAGACCTTTATACGGTCTTCTGGTTTTTTGTAGAGCTTGTCGCCTGGCTGAATAGTAAAGGCCTGGTACCAGGCGGTAATATTCGATAGAGGCCCATTGACCCGGTAAATATCCGGTGCATGTGGATCGGTCAGAATACGTTGTGCTGTTGATTCGGGAGTTGATTGCTGCGCCATATTTGCGCCCAGGAGAGAAAGAATCGCTGATCTGGGCTGAATCCGTCAATCAGGCTTTTCTTCCCACTCGATTTGCCTTGTGGGGTTTTTTTGAACGCATCGTAGGCAATAGCTAGACCACCAAGGTCAGCCAGGTTCTCGCCAAGAGTTAGCTGACCGTTTACTTTGATTGAATCCAGCACTTTAAATCCAAAAAACTGATCTCTTACCTGATCGGCTCTTTCTTTGAATTTGGCTGCATCGTCTTTAGTCCACCAGTCACGAAGTGTGCCGTCTGCATCGAATTGGCGACCAGAGTCATCAAAACCGTGAGTCATTTCATGGCCAATGACAGCCCCGATTCCGCCATAGTTAACGGCGTCATCGGCATCGAAATCAAAGAAAGGAAATTGAAGAATGGCCGCCGGGAAAGAAATGTCGTTATTGACTGCGCTATATTGAGCATTTACGGTTGGCGGAGTCATACCCCATTCTGTACGATCAACAGGTTTGCCTAGTCGGTTAATCATGTGGTTGTACGACCACTTTCCTGCCGATTTTACGTTCCCATAGAAATCATTGCGAGTAATAGTTACTCCTTCATAATTTTTCCATTTGTCAGGATAGCCAATTTTACGCTTGAAGGCCAATAATTTAGCAAGCGCTTTTTTCTTGGTGCCCTCACTCATCCAGTCGAGTTTTTTGATATGTTCCTGAAAGGATGCCTCCAGATTGTTAACTAAGGCTAGCATCCGCTGCTTAGCTTCTGGCTTAAAGTATTTTTCTACGTACAGTTGTCCTAATAGATCGCTTAGTGTACCGTCGATTAAGTCACTCACACGCTGCCAGCGAGGGGTTTGTTCTTTCTGCCCCGTCAATATTTTTGAAAAGGTAAAATTTTGCTTCACAAATGCATCACTGAGGTATGGGGCGGCACCTTTGACGATGTTCCAGCGCATATAGGTTCGCCAGTCTTCGATAGGGGTAATCGCTACCAAACTATCCAGCGACCTGAAGAAAGCCGGACTTTGAACCAGTACCGTGTCTTGACCCTTTACTCCATATTTCTGCAACTGATCGGCCCAGTTGATGCCGGGTGTCCGTTGGCTAAAGCTGGCAACGGTCATCTTATTATAGGTCTTGTACGGATCTCGTAGCTCAACACGGGGAATCTGGGCCTTTGCCAAAGCGGTTTCGACGCGTAGGACTACATCGGCGTCCTGCGATGCCTGGGTTGGCTCTTCGCCAATCAAGACAAAGAGTTGCGTTAAATTGTCGCGGTAAGCATCCCGAATTTTCAGACTACGGGCATCGTTTTTTAGGTAATAATCGCGGTCGGGGAGGCTAGTACCACCCTGACTAAACTGGGGCAGGTATTTAGTGACATTCTTTCGATCTGGCACGACACTAAAACCAAATAACATGCCATTGCTTTGGGTACGTTGATAGGCAAGCTCATCGAAGAAAGCAGCCTTATTATTGACCTTGTCAATCCGGGCAAGATCGGCTTTAATAGGATCGAAACCCCGCTTCTCGATGGTGATACTGTCCATTCCGCTCACGTAGTAATCACCTACCATTTGGTATAAACGGCCCTTCGTGGTGGTTTTTGCTGCGTCTTCAAGCAGCGATTTCATTGCATAGAGACTTTTCTCCCTTAATTCGTTGAAGCTTCCCCAGGAGGTTTTGGAGGCTGGAATTACGTTTTTACGAAGCCAGTTCCCGTTGGCATACTGGTAGAAATTATCGCCCGGTTTCACGGATAAATCCATGTTTTGCGGATCAATAAATTTAGGAGGACCAGCCGCCATAAAACCAATGGCTATAGTTACTGGGAAAAGAAACGCTACACGTTTTGTCATCGTTGCAAAGTTAAGGTTGATGAAAGGCTACAAAAATACATAACGCGGGTGGAAACCCACGCGCTTTGAAACTTATAGAGTTCCCTAGCGCGGGTTTCCACCCGCGTTACAAATAGGCCTATTTATTTGCTCGCAGTTAAGGCTGACTGAAATTCTTTATAGGTACCAATTTTATACTGATCGAATGGCTCTTTCTGATGGTAGTTTTTACCGAAATATGTAATAATTTGATGGAATGTACGCGGTTCTAAGTACCCGGCAATTGGCTGGATAAGATTGAATTTCTCGTCTAAAAACACTGTCGTAGGATAACTCATCTGGTTTTTTAACAAGGCAGCCGCCAGTTCATGAACACCCCGGCTTCCTCCGCTTACGTATTTGAATGTCTGATTTCCCAGTGTTACATCGGCAGTTTGCTCGGCATTGAATCGAACAGGATAATAATTTTCATTGACGTAATCGACAATACCGGGCTTCGAGAACGTTTCGCGATCCATTACTTTGCACCAGCCACACCAGTCAGTATAGACATCAACGACAAATTTTTTGGGTTTCTTTTGCGTGAGCGCGTAGGCTTGTTCAATCGTAAGCCAATTGATGTGTTTACGCTCGTCAGCAGGATTGCTTATGGGCCGCTCGGTCGGCAGCGTTGTTCGGAAGGCGCTGATCGTCAGCAGAACGAAGGCAGCAAAAAAGAGAAGCAGACGGTTCATACAAGTGATGTTGTTTAGATTAATAACGTTCGGTGGTTTATAAAATTAGTAAAATCATGGTTTTTTACACGAATTGACAGCAAAGGAATGCGCTGAGAACGTAAATAGTTTAGAAGTTAAACGGTTCAGGCCATCTTCACAGCCCTAATAATGTCGCGTTTGTGCAGTGGGCCAGGGTGTTTTTCAACAACTAGTCCTGCTGCCCGCATATTTCGCTGTACGTAACTCCTTGAGCAATAAGTGGTCAACATACCTCCAGGTAGCAATAAGTGAGCCAGTTGCACAAAGATTTCTGGCTCCCATAGTTCGGGCTGGGCAGTGGGGGCAAAGGCGTCGTAATAAATCAGGTGAAAACGCTCATTGGTGTCCCAGTTCTCCAACCGGCTTTCTACTTTGGTTTGCATAAAGTAGGGCGTAATATCAACGGATTCATTCCAGGGAGATTCGTGCAGCTTTGCCAGATAATTGGTGGTCAGCAGGTCATCAAAATTTAACTGTTGTGCGTCTTCTGCCGCTATCGGATAGGCGTCAATAGCGGTATATATTACGCGTCTTTGGTGAATATTGGCTTCGCGAGCTGTCAGTAAAGCATTAAGCCCCGTTCCAAATCCCATTTCAAAAATATGTAACTCGTCATTCGGGAATTTTTCGAATGCCTCCAGCAAACCCAGTTCGATATAAACCCGCTGCGATTCCTGATAGGCCCCATGAATCGAATGATAGGTTTTATCGAGTGCCTGATTGATGGCGGTGTGTGAACCGTCGGCAGTTACAATCAGACGAATGTCTGCTTTCATAAGCTATCAGTTTTTGGGTTATTTTTGCACTTAGTTTAATGTGTAATGGATAATGTACCGCTCGGGCGGCCCCGAATGGTTAACGTACGAACTCATTATACATTAACCCTTATACATTATCCATTACAAACAATGATTCAACGCATTCAGACAGTATTTTTGTTTCTTATTACTGTTGCTATGGGCATTGCCCTCACTAACCCAATCTGGGAAAAAGCCGGACTGAAGTCACCAGAGATGGCGCATCTATCCGCCCTCCAATACACTCACCAGGAAGGGATTACGACGTATGCCGATACAATCTGGTATTTAGCGCTATTAATTGCCGTAGTAGGCTTAGTGTCGCTCTATGCTATTTTTCAATACCGTAATCGACTGACCCAAACGGCTTTGTGTGCGGCCAATGCCTTAATGCTTACAGCCATTATGGGCATTATACTTTACCGTACGCTTTATATGGCCAAGGCTTATGGTATTCCTACCGATCAGGGCACATTTCTGGTAGGCTTTTACGCCATTATTGCGGCTCTCGTTTTCAATGCATTAGCGAACCGATCCATCCGTCGGGATGAAAAGCTGGTGCGGGGTTCCGACCGAATTCGGTAGGTCGTTTGAAGAGTGAAGAATAAGTTGTCGCAATTATTCTTCACTCTCCATTCTTCACTCTTCACTCCTAATAAGCGTTTTTGCCGTAACTTGAGCAGCAACTACAACCTCTGCTAAAAATGCGAAAACGCTTACTTACACTTCTTTGCTTACTGACAGCTACTCGATTACTTTTTGCCCAGGCACTCACCGGCACCAGCTCATCGGCCAGTATTGCTGCGTTTACGGCGGGCATGGAGCGAAATCCCGGTTTTCTGACCTATTACTGGGACGCTAAAAAAGGGAAAATCTGGCTCGAAATCTCCTCCTTCGACACCGAACTTTTGTACTACCCATCACTGGCGCAGGGTGTCGGTTCCAACGACATCGGCCTCGACCGAGGCCGTTTGGGACAGGAACATGTTGTGAAGTTTCAGCGCAGCGGTAATAAGGTTCTGATGATCGAGCCGAATTATAGTTACCGGGCCATCAGCAACGACCCACTCGAACGCCGTGCCGTTGAAGAGTCATTTGCTAAATCCGTTCATGCTGGCTTCGAGATTGCCGCTGAAGAAAGTGGCAAAGTCTTAGTTGACCTTACTCCTTTTCTAATGCAGGATGCTGTTGGAGCGATACAGGCCATTACCCGAACCCGGCAAGGGACTTTCAAACTCGATCCGGCACGTAGTGCTATGTATCTGCCACATACTAAAGCTTTCCCACAGAATACCGAATTTGAGATGATTATTACCCTAACGGGTGATAATCCAGGGGCTTATTTGCGTGAAGTAGTGCCAACACCGTCCATTGTTACGATTCACCAACACCACTCATTTGTCCAGTTGCCGGATGCTGGTTTTAAAGCCAGGGCATTCGATCCACGCATTGGTTACGGCGGCATCGAGTATTTTGATTATGCGACTCCGGTTAGTCAGCCAATCATGAAACGCTATATTTCGCGGCACCGGCTGGAGAAAAAAGATCCGTCGGCAGCTGTGAGTGAAGCCGTTAAGCCCATTATTTACTATATAGATCCTGGTACGCCAGAACCCATTCGGTCGGCACTGATGGAAGGTACGGCCTGGTGGAATCAGGCGTTTGAAGCCGCTGGCTATAAAGATGCGTTTCAGGTTAAGTTGCTTCCTGCCGACGCTGATCCAATGGATATTCGGTATAATTTGGTGCAATGGGTTCACCGGTCGACGCGCGGTTGGTCGTATGGAGGCAGTATTAGCGATCCACGTACTGGCGAAATCATCAAAGGGAAAGTAACCCTTGGTTCGTTGCGGGTTCGACAGGATTATTTGATTGCGCAGGGATTGGTCGGTGATTATGCCAGCGCGATGGCACCAGCCTCCGATCCGATGATGCAAATGTCGATTGAGCGCTTACGGCAATTGGCCGCGCATGAGGTTGGGCATACGCTGGGGCTTCCTCATAATTACATCTCCAGTACACAGGGTGGCGGCATGTTTGGCCGGGCTTCTGTCATGGATTATCCAACCATGGTTGCCAAAATAAAAGGAGCCAGTATTGATCTATCCGATGCGTATGCCAAAAATATTGGTGAGTACGACAAATGGAGCATCCGGTATGGCTATGAGCAGTTTCCCGCCGGTGCCGATGAAAAACAGGCGTTAGATAAGATTGTGAACGACATGCATAAAGCGGGACTGACCTTCCTGACCGATAAAGATGCTCGGCCCGAAGGTTCTGTTCACCCCGGTACACACTTGTGGGATAATGGGGCCAATGCGGTTGATGAGTTAAAGCGTGTATCCGATGTTCGGCGGATAGCGCTGGCCAATTTCTCCGCGAAGAAAATTCCGGTCGGTACACCAATGGCAACGCTCGAAGAGGTGCTGGTCCCCATGTACATGTTTCACCGGTATCAGGTTGAAGCCGCTTCGAAAGTGGTAGGCGGACAACTTTATACCAACGCACTTCGTGGCGATGGGCAACCGGTTATGTCGATCGTTCCGGTTCAGGAGCAGAAACGGGCCTTAGATGCCTTACTGGCCACAATCGATCCAGCCTTTCTGGCGGTTCCCAAGCCCATACTGGCGCTCATTCCACCCCATCCATTCCGCTATGATCCTAACCCTCGGGAAGTATTCAAACGTCGAACGGGGCTATCGTTCGATCCTCTGGCGGCACCCGAAGCTGCGGCCGGTATGACACTTCAGATGTTGATGAATAGCGAGCGCGTCAGTCGGTTGGTCGCACAGTCGGCCCTCGATCCGGCTCAACTGAGCCTGGAATCCATGCTTGATCAATTAATGGGTGCTACCTGGTATAAGGCAGACCCGGCCGATAGTTATCAGGCCGAAGTAAAGCGCTTGACGGATAAGTTGGTTTTACAGAAACTGATTGATTTGGCTAATAATCAGGAAGGAACCTCCCAGGTACGGGCCGTGGCTTTACTAAAAATTAATCAATTGAAAACGAAGCTTGCTAGTCCTGCTACAAACCCGAAAGTAGCCGCTCATCATCTGTTTGCGCTCGATCAGATTCGTCGGTCAGAGGGTAATGTTGCTGATATTAAGCCAACAACCCCTCAAACACCACCCGATGGCATGCCAATCGACACCGGACAGGAGTGGCTTTTGCCCGCCTGCGACTGGATGCCTTGATGCTATTGGTCGAACTTCCCGAAAGTTTTGAACTTTCGGGAAGTTGTTCGTAGCTGTAATTCTCAGTTTAGATCTAATTTTCAAATAGTAGTACTTTATTAAGAAAGGCCATTGCATCTTCAGGATGTAATGGCCTTTCTTACGTTAAAATCAACCGTTTATACAATTTTTAGAAAAAATCGAATTTGACGAAACAAATAAAATCTATCTTTGTTAGATAATTTGAAAGTTGTTAGATAATGAGTGTTATAGATCGAAGAACCCGGCAAAAGGCTGAAATCCGACAGCGAATTCTAGATGCGGCCCGGCAGATAGCCCGCGAGAAAGACTGGAACGCCGTTACCATTCGGAACATAGCCGATGCCATCGACTACACGCCCCCGATTGTGTACGAACACTTCGAGAACAAAGAAGATGTGCTACTCAACATTGTGAAAGAAGGACATGCCGAAAATCGTCGGGTATTTGATGAGATTCTGGAAATGGAACTGAGCGCCGAGGAAAAGATTGTCCGGTTGTCGATGGTACAGTGGGCCTTTGCTAACGAGAAGCCTGAAATATTTCGGCTTATGCATAACCCGGAACGCATGGAGCAGCAACGGGATATGATGCGCGAAGGCATGGAGGAGGCCAAACAGAAAATTGAAGGCCTATTTCGGGAGGTCAGTCCAGATTCAGAAAATATGGGTGAACTGATTTTCAACTGGTTCTGTCTGATGCAGGGCTATATCAACCTGATTACGAATATTCGGCCAGAACAGGGGGCCAAAATGCTTGAAAAAGTACAAGACCCTAACATGGTAGCTCTTTTTAAACAACCTGCCCAACTGTTCGAACGGGCCATCCGCCGATTTATAAAAAGCTTATAACCCATTTTACTTCACTAAGATTAGATTTTATAAACAATGAAAAGCATGAAGCAAACGACGCTGATGCTGCTGACGCTGAGTCTACTGGCGAGTTGGGCCAGCGCACAAACGGCGCCATCGGGCGGCTATACGCTGGCGCAGTGCGTGGAGTATGCACGGGTGAACAACCCGAACATAAAGATCGCTCGTGTTAATGAGCAGATATCCGTAGCGCAAACGCAGCAGGTTATTGGTCGAAATTTACCACAGGTTTCGGTATCAGGGTCAGTGTTGGATAATGTCAAAATTCCGGTTCAGTTGCTGCCAGGTGATTTTTTTGGTACGCCGGGTACGCCTGTTCCTGTACAATTTGGAACTCAGTATAATACTACGTTGACGGGTCGGGTCGATCAGAAACTCTTCGATCCTTCGTTTGGGCTGGCCCTGAAAGCGGCTAAAATTTCGACCCAGGTGCAGGCGCAGGCAACGATACGGGCCGAACAAACGCAGGCATACAACATTGCACGGGCGTATTACCAGACACTGGTTATTGATTTGCAGAAACGCCTGACCATTCGTGACCTGACTTCGTCGGATACGTTGTTGCGGCAGGAGCAGGTGCGGCTAAAAAACGGAACCACGCGTGAGATCGACTTTGGCCGAATCCAACTGAATCGGAATAATCTACAGTCACAACTGGAGCAGGCAAATCGGAATTACGAACAGGCGATTAACCAACTTAAATACCAGATGGGAATGCCGCTTGCCGAAACGCTGGTGCTTCAGCCGCTGGAGATCGAGAAGGAATTGCAGGTGAATGAATTGCCAATGGCCGATAGTCGTTTTGTCGAGAATCGCCCTGACTTCAAGCAGTTAGTTTTGAACACGCAATTACAGGACTTAAATCGCCAGTCCAACAACCGGGGCTATTTTCCGTCACTTGGTTTTTATGGGACCTATGCCACGAACGCCCAACGGCAGACCTTCAGTTTTTTCGATGGTAGTTTGCCCTGGTTTAAGAGTTCAACAATTGGCCTCACACTCTCCTGGACACCTTTCGATGGCAACCAGCGAAAATACCGCGACCGTGAAAACCGATTGAATCTCGAAACATTGCGGCTACAGCAAATTCTGGCCCGCGAGTCAGCACAGTTGAGCCTGAGTAATGCACAGGTTAGCTACCAGAATCTGGTGACCGACATTCAGCGCGAGCGCGACAATATTACCCTGGCCCGGAGAATTCTGACGGTTACTGAACTGGAATACAAGGAAGGCATTGCCACATCCGTAACGCTGATTGATGCCAAAGATGCGCTGACCACTGCTCAGAACAATCTGGCTAACAAGCTTATTAGTTTATATCAGTCTCGCCTGGACTACGAAAATTCACAAGGAACCATTCTTCAATACGTCACTCAAAAATAAACAGTTACCATGAAACGAATTCTTATAATTGGAGCGGTAGCTGCCCTGATCGCGCTGATTGCTTTCCGATTGATAAACAACAAGAAAGATATTGATGCTGCCAAGACATCGTCGGTACAATTTCAGACAACGCCTGTTGTTGACGTGCAGCCTGTTGCCTACGAGCGTCTCGATCAGAACTTGTCGCTGCTGGGAACGGTAGAAGCGCAGAACGAAGGAGATATTATTGCCGAAACACGGGGAAAGCTCCAGAATTTTAAATTGGTACTGGGTACCTATGTTAAAAAAGGACAGCAGGTTGGCTATGTTCAGGACCCGTTCAGGGCGTTGTTGTTGAAAATAATGAGACGGCCGTTGCCAATGCCAAACGCGAAATGGAGCGTTATGAGCGACTATTGCAAGGGGGAGCCGTAACCCAGGAGACGTATCAGAAATATAAAGATCAGTATACAACGGCTCTGCTGAATACCAAACAACAACAACGGGTTCTGGGTAATGGAGCTGTTATTGCACCCATTAGTGGCTATGTGTACGACAAAAAAGTGGAAAATGGCGAATATGTGGCCATTGGTGCTGTAATCGCATCGGTCATTAATTTGCAGGATTTGAAGCTGGTCGTCAACGTGCCGGAACAGGCGGTTTATCAGCTCAAACTTGGCGACAAAGCCAGCGTTACAGCACAGGCATTTCCAGGTGTATCGTTTTCGGGATCAGTGCATTATATTAGCCCAAAAGGGGATGATCTGCACAACTATCCCGTTGAAATCTACCTGACCAACAATAGCAAAAACCAGTTGAAGGCGGGTACGTTGGCCAATGCAAACTTTACCTTTAAACAAGGGGTTTCTGGTTTGTTTATTCCACGTCGGGCATTGGTTGGTGGGGCCGACAGCGCCAGTGTCTATGTAGTGCAGAACAATGTAGCCCGCCTACGTAAAATCCGGCTTGGCTACGACAATGGTGACCAGTACCAGGTGCTTGATGGCCTGAAACAGGGCGAACCCGTGGTTGTGAACGGCCAGCTAAACCTGACGAACGGGGCTAAAGTGACTGTCAATCAGAAGAGCGGTGCTCAGGGGAAGGCAGATACGTCGGTAGCGGTGAATCCTTAATCATTAGTTTGAAGTCTGTAGTTTATAGTTTGAAGTTGCCTAAGCAGAAAACTACAAACTACAGACTACAGACTTCAAACCTCGAACTACAAACTAAGAAATGTCAGTAACAGAGATAGCCATTAAACGCCCGACGTTGGTTGTGGTGGCTTTTACCATCCTGGGTATTTTGGGTTTCATCTCGTATAAAAGCCTGAATTATACCCTGTTGCCTAAATTCGATGCAGCCGTTGTAACTGTGATTACTACCTATCCGGGAGCAGCTGCCGGGGAGGTTGAAAACTCCGTAACGCGTAAGCTCGAAGATGCGGTGTCATCGCTCGAAAATTTGAAAAACATTAGCTCGACCAGTCAGGAAGGGCTTTCCATTATTCAGATTGAACTAGCCGCCAGCGCCGATCCCAATCAGGCTTTGCAGGACGCACAACGGAAAGTTAACGCCGTGCTCTCGCAGCTACCCGATGAAGTAGAATCACCGACGCTGCAAAAGTTCTCGACCGACGATGTGCCCGTTATTCGGATGGGTGTTCGGGGAATCTGGAAGCGACCAAACTCTACGATCTGGTTGATGATCAGATTCGTACCCAGCTAACGAAAGTGGATGGAGTAGGTCAGGTGACACTAACCGGTGGGCGCGAGCGCGAAATCCGAATTGGCGTTGATCCGAATAAACTCAAACTGTACAACCTCTCGCTGGCCCAGGTAACACAGGCCGTCAATTCCGCTAACCTCGATTATCCGACAGGTCGTATTGAAACCGATCAGGCCAATACGCTATCCGGCTGGCGGGTAAGTTTACCGACATCAACCAGATTCGGAATGCTGCCCTGGTTACATCGACGAATGGAACGAACGTTGTGTTGAGTGACGTAGCCACCGTAACCGATGGCGTTTCGGATGCGACGACGATCAACCGGATTAATGGGCGCGAATCCATCGGTATTTCGATTCAAAAGCAAACTGATGCGAACGCCGTGGCGATTAGCCAGCAGGTACGGGGTATTCTGGGTGGGATCGAAAAACAATATGCCAATATCGGCCTGAAATTTGAAATCACCAGTGATTCATCGACTTACACACTGGCATCGGCCGATGGGGTTATTTTTGACCTTGAGTTTGCGGTTGTGTTGGTGGCGCTTGTAATGTTGCTGTTTCTGCACAGTATCCGAAATGCCTTTATCGTCATGGTATCGGTGCCCGCTTCGATCATCTCGGTTTTCGTACCGATGTATCTGCTGGGCTTTACACTCAACCTGATGACGCTGATGGCATTGTCATTAGTCGTGGGTATTCTGGTCGATGACTCGATTGTGGTGTTGGAGAATATCTATCGTCACCTCGAAATGGGAAAAGATCGCCGAACGGCTGCACTCGATGGTCGGAACGAGATTGGTTTTACGGCTTTGGCGATCACAATGGTGGACGTAGTTGTATTCCTGCCACTGGTATTCGTGCAAGGCTTAATTGCGAATATCATTCGGGAGTTCTCGCTGGTGGTTGTGTTCTCAACGCTTATGTCATTGGCTGTGTCGTTTACCATTACGCCTTTGCTGGCTTCGCGCTTTGCGAAAGAAACAGACTTAAACGGCCGTGGGCTTGGCAAACGCTTCCTGAAATGGTTTGAAGGACAATTTGATTCGCTGAAACATGGTTACGCCCGATTATTGACCTGGAGTCTGGGGCACAAACGTTGGGTATATATCACGGCCATTACCTTGCTGATTGCTTCTTTTGGCCTGGTGGGTGGTGGCTTCATCGGAACGACCTTCTTTCCGCAGAGTGATCAGGGCGAATTTATCGTGCAGATTGAAGGCGAACCCTTCAATAGCCTGGCCGAAACGAACCGTATCTGTCAGAAGATTGAAAAACAACTGATGCAGAATAAACTGGTCACGAAAGTGAATAGCAACGTGGGTTATTCAAGTTCGGCATCGGGTGGAGGTTTGGGATCAACGCCCTTCCACAAAGCCGAAATTACGGTAACCATCCTGCCGAAGCAGAAACGGACCATTACCATTGAGCAATTTGCGGCCCAGACGAAAGCCGAGATTATGAAAACGCCCGGCCTGAATGTCAAATCGGCACCGATAGGGATTACGGGTGGCGCAAATGCATCGCCAATTCAGATCTTGTTACTGGGTAATTCGCAGCAGGATTTGCAACAGGCAGCCGCTATTGTGAAGCAAGTCGTAAAATCGGTAAGTGGAACAACCGACGTTGAATTGGCGGTAGACGATCCTAAACCAGAACTCAAAGTAAACCTCGACCGTCGCCAGATGGCGCAATACGGAGTTTCTGTAGCGAATATAGGCGCAACCTTGCAAACGGCGTTTTCTGGAAATACCGATAGCAAATACCGCGTCGGTAGTCGTGATTACGACATACGGGTTGAACTCAATAAGTTTAATCGCCAGAGTAAAGACGATGTGGGCAACCTGACCGTGCCCGATGGAAAAGGGAAACTGATCGAAGTTCGGCAGATTGCTAATCTGGAATTGGGCACAGGTGCTACGCAGTTGACACGGTATAACCGGGTTGGTTCTCTATTTGTCAATGCCAACGTAGTGGGTCGCCCGACGGGTACGGTTGGTACGGAGATCGACAATATTCTGAAGACCAAGCAATTACCGGGTGGCGTAACCTATAAACTGAAGGGCGACTTGGAACGGCAGTCAGATGCCTTTAGTAGCCTTGGGATTGCCTTAGGTCTGGCCATCACGTTTGTATATTTGCTGATGGTGGCGTTGTATAACTCGTATTTCCGTCCATTTGTGGTCTTGTTCTCCATTCCGATGGCTATCATCGGAGCTTTTCTGGCATTGGCTTTGGCCGAGCAACCAATCTCTTTCTTTGTTATGCTGGGGATGATTATGCTGATTGGCCTGGTTGCCAAGAACGCTATTCTGCTGGTCGACTTTGCCAACGCGCAGAAAGAAGAGGGCAAAAGTACGATTGATGCCCTGGTAGAAGCGGGTCGCGAACGGATACGCCCGATTCTGATGACGACCATTGCGATGGCGATTGGGCTGCTGCCTATGGCCTTAGCTACGGGTGATGGATCGGAGTCTAAAAATGGATTGGCCTGGGTCATCATTGGTGGTTTGATCAGTTCGCTTTTACTCACGCTTGTGCTGGTGCCGACCGTCTATTTAACCTTTGAGAATGCATTTAACGGGATTCGCCGTTTGTCGGCCCGATTTAGCGGGAAGAAAGAGAAACCCGTACCGGCTAATCCAGCCAAAGTATAGTCAATCTTATCAAGTAGTGTAAAAGCCGTCTGTTCGCGAACAGACGGCTTTTTTACGCCTATTTATATTGGAAAAACGCCAATTTAGGAAGCTATAACCTAAGTTTAATTACAATTTAACCATATTTTTAGGTTGACTTAATCCACGAGCATAGTTTTGCATGAATACCATAACAGCAGTTAAATGAAGATAAATCTGAGAACTGTCTGGGTGGGTGCCCTGTTGATTACTACTCAACTAACATTTGCTCAACAAGCCGTTACACCTACCGCCGATACTGCCAAACCATCGGCACCGGTCATCATCACAGCTGGACCAGTTATTGTCAATGAGACAGTTGCTCCTAAACCTAAACCAACTCCAGAAAAAAATGAGTTGAAATACAACCTGAACGAATCAGGAACACACTTTTTTAAAGCTACTTTTCTAAATCAGACATGGCTACGACTTAATCAGAGTAACCCTGGCACAACGGTTATTCAGGAGCCTAAAGACAATACGTTTGATATTGGCCTGCGCCGAACCCGGATACAATTATTTGGTCAGATTAGCGACCACGTCTTTATGTATTTCCAGTTCGGAATGAATAACTTCAATTACGTTAATGGCTTTCCTGCCTTTAATACTACAGGTACACCATCGAACCGTAAAGTGGCGGCCTTCTTTCACGATGCCGTAGGCGAATATATAGTCTGGAAAAATAAAGATTATCTAAAAATAGGGGGTGGCCTGACGATTGTAAATGGTTTATCCCGTTTTTCATCGCCCAGTGTTAGCTCAATCATGAGCCTGGACGTGCCTGTATTTGCTCAGGCGACCGTTGACCAAACGGATCAATTCTCTCGTAAGCTAAGTTTATATGCCCGTGGTCAGGTAGGCCCAATCGACTACCGTATAGCGGTTAGTGATCCATTTCCCGTTCAAACGAATGGAGCAGCTCCGCCTGCACTGGGAGCTACCTCAAATTTTGCGCTTAAAGGCCATAACAAGCAGTTCCAGGGGCTATTCCTCTACCAATTTTTCGATAAAGAAGCCAATCAAACACCCGGTTATATGACGGGTACCTACCTGGGTGCCAAGAAAATCTTTAATCTGGAAGCTGGTTTCATTACTCAAAAAAATGCCATGTGGCGGAAAGAAACAGGATCGGCTGATACAACTTATCAGAATATGAATCTGTGGTCGGTTGCTGCATTTTTAGATATGCCGGTCAACCGTCAGACCGGTACGGCTGTTAACGCCTATCTGGGCTATTTTCACACCGATTATGGAACTAATTACCTGCGCTACAACGGCATTATGAACCCAGCCACGGGAATTGCAACAGCGCCTGGTGGGCTAGGGGTACTCAGGGCAATGCTTTCCCTATGTTCGGAACGGGTAGCGTGGTTTATAGCCAGTTCGGCTACCTCATGAAGCGGGATTTATTTGGACTGGGTAATGGGACACTCATGCCATACATGCAGGCCCAGGTTGCTACGTATCAGCGTGTGACAAAAACCTTAGGAGTCTATAATATTGGTATTAACTACCTCATAAAAGGGCATAATGGTAAACTGACACTCGATTACCAGAACCGGCCCTATTACGAAACAACTGGTTCGCAGATCGCTCCTTCGGGTCGACGGGGTCAGTTGACCTTACAATACCAGGTGTTTATTTAAGTCGATTGCAAATAAGTACTAAAGCAGAATTGTTTGTAGGTTGATTCTATGAATTCTTTAGGTGCTATTGTTTATGAATCAGACGATTATCAACAATAGAATCTAAAGGATCTACCGCGCGGGCGGCCCCGAGAGCCAAATTTTGCCAAATACTTACCGGACAACAAAACCACAGATTTATCTTGACTAAAAATTCCCGCCAGATTCTGGCGGGAATTTTTGCTTGTCAGTGCACAAGTCAAATTTAGTTTTTTAAGTCTTTGTCCTACGGAAACTGCCAGGATGCTTTAGCCATTTACGATTAGATTTGGGCTTTAATTCAACAGGTTGCAATGATGCAGTATTCGTTCAGGCTGTTTATAAACACAAAATCCATTGAGCCGCCCCGTAACGGTAACCTCGTTACGTGTATAGCAACCGTTTCCTATCCTTATGGAGAATTATAGCATCATTTTATTTCTGTTGGCCGTCATGATCGGTTTATCAGCAGTCGCCGATAAGATCCGTTTGCCCTATCCAATTCTGATGGTCACTGCGGGAATAGCCGTCGGATTCATTCCGGGAATGCCAAAAATTGAGATTGATCCAGATGTTGTCTTTCTGCTTTTTCTACCGCCGATGTTATACGACGCGGCCTTTAATATCTCCTGGACCGAATTTAAAAAGAACATCAATACGATTTCCACACTGGCATTTGCGCTGGTCTTTCTAACCGCCAGTGGAATCGCGATCACGGCCTATTTCATTATTCCAGGCATGACCTGGCCACTCGCCTTTGTATTAGGAGCCATTTTGTCGGCCACCGATGCGGTAGCTGCCACGAGCATAACCAAAGGGTTGGGTTTATCACACAAAACCCTGACGATTTTAGAGGGCGAGAGCCTGATTAACGACGCTTCAGGCCTGATCGCCTACCGCCTGTCGGTGGCGGCCGTTGCTGGTAGTTCGTTTGTGTTCTGGAAAGCAGGCTTGCAGTTTTTATTATTGATAACCGGAGGCTTTGCCGTGGGATGGGTACTTGGTAAAATTCTGGCATTCATTCTTAAACGAATCCCGAAAAACAAGTTGGTTGCTATCAGCTTTACGCTGTTAATGCCATTTATTGCCTATTCAGTAGCAGAAGAGCTTCACGTTTCGGGTGTTATTGCCGTTGTTACGCTGGGGCTGATGATTTCTCAGTTTGCCAAAAAGCTCTTCCCCGACGGGACAAAAGCTCAATCTAAAGCCATCTGGGAAATTATTGTGTTCATCCTAAACGGGCTGGTCTTTGTACTTATAGGACTTGAATTCCCCTATGTGCTTGGCAATATTGATCGCCAGGAGATTTTGCCGCTCATTGGGTATAGCTTTCTAATTTGCCTGATAGCCTTAGCTATCCGAATGGCCAGGGTATTTCTGCAAAAAATCAATATTGATCGGGCCTTTCGGAAACCCAGGACAGCCGATTCGAAGATGCTCAACTGGACTGGAAAAACTGCCTGATTATTAGCTGGTCTGGTATGCGGGGTATTGTTTCGCTGGCTACAGCCATTGCACTGCCCGTTACGTTAGCCAATGGTAGTACGTTTCCGCAACGCGACACCATCATTTTCATATCTGTCGTGACCGTTTTAATTACGTTAGTGGGGCAGGGGTTAAGTTTGCCGATGCTGGTAAAGCGGTTAAAAGTGACTAAGGAAGAGAGCTAGATATAGTGCCCACAGAACTAAAAAAGCCTGCTCATTCGTAAATGAGCAGGCTTTTTTAGTTCTGTGGGTCTCACTTATACGCCAATATTCAGTGTACTCAGCACACCATTCATGTTCCGAACGGCATCGGCCGATTTATTGAAGGCGGCTTGCTCTTCGTCGGTGAGTTTGTAATCGATGATTTCTTCCCATCCATTTTTACCCAAAACGACAGGTACACCCAGGCAGATATCCGACTGGCCATACTCGCCTTCAAGTAATACGCAGGAGGGGATCACACGCTTCTGGTCGCGCAGAATGCTTTCGACCATGTACGCACCGGCTGCACCCGGCGCATACCAGGCCGAGGTTCCAATCAGGCCCGTCAGGGTAGCACCGCCCACCATCGTGTCGGCAGCTACTTTTTTCAGGGTTTCTTCATCCAGGAAGTTGCTTACAGGTACACCTGCTTTAGTGGCTAAGCGTGTTAATGGAATCATGGTCGTATCGCCATGACCACCAATAACAGAAGCCTGCAAATCGTTTGGCGAGCAGTTCAGCGCCAGCGATAGGTAAGTTTTGAAGCGAGCCGAATCCAATGCGCCACCTAAACCGATAACCCGATTTTTGGGTAGTCCTGATGACTTCAACGCGAGGTAGGTCATCGTATCCATTGGGTTCGAGATAATAATGAAAATCGCGTCGGGCGAGTGTTTCAGGATATTTTCTGTTACCCCTTTTACAATGCCTGCGTTGATACCAATAAGGTCTTCGCGGGTCATCCCAGGTTTGCGGGGTAAGCCAGAGGTGATTACAACAACATCCGACCCGGCTGTTTTTTCATAATCGTTGGTAGAGCCTATCAGCTTAATGTCACAATCGAGCAAGGTCGATGCCTGGAGCATATCAAGCGATTTACCTTCGCTGATACCTTCTTTGATGTCTAGCAGAACAACTTCGTGGGCAAGTTCCCGGCGAACAATGTTGTCAGCGCAGGTGGCTCCAACAGCCCGGCACCTACTACGGTAACTTTCATACAGTATTCGGAATTAAAGGGTTAACAAACGACCGCAAAAGTACGTCTCACCGTCAAGACAAACCAATAGCGGTCAGAATAAAACTTCTGCTAAGGTTCCTGCGTTTATATCACGAACGAAAGTTGTTAGATACGTACCACTCCTTACTTTGTTTGTCTGGCACATACCGGAATGGCAAAAAATTCAATGAAGAACAGTACACTTATATCCAGGATTCTATCCTCCATTTTCTTTAAGCGGGCCAGCGACGGTGCCGCCCGATACGCTCGTAATACACGAAGTTTGTATGATTTAATCCGGGAAGCTATTGACAAAAGCGGTGGCCTTTCGGGAGCAAACTTTACCGCTTTTCGAGAGCAGTTGGGGGTTGTTACCCGTTTGCTGAAAGCCTATGCATCAGGCGAGTACCGTCAGTTGCCCTGGAAAACATTACTTCGGGTAATTGCCGTTTTGATCTACTTTGTGTCACCAATTGATATTTTACCCGATTTTCTACCGATCGTGGGATTGACAGATGATATTGCGCTCATGTTCTGGCTATTCAATGGAATTAAAGAGGACATTGAGAAGTTTCGGGAGTGGGAATACACGGCGACCAATCCACGGCAGGAATCATCCCGCCCGGTTGAGACTATTAAAATAGGGTGAGGTTTTCAGTAGATGGTATACAGTTTTCAGTTTATGGTTAGAACGACAAACTAAATACCTTATACCGAAAACTATATCAACCGATAGTACGTAAGTTTCACTACGTTTTAATAGATTGTACGAGAGAGTTTTGTTAATTTTGCATACATTCAAATTCCAGGAATCATGGTTTCAGCAAGCATTTATGCTATTATGGGTTTGGGCGGTCAGGAAATGATCTTTATTTTCCTGGCATTGCTCCTGTTGTTCGGCGCTAAAAAAATTCCCGAACTCGCACGGGGACTTGGTAAAGGCATCAAAGAATTCAAAGACGCTACCAAAGACGTTCGCGAAAATATCGAAGAAGGTCTGAAAGAGTCGGAGAAATAAGGTAGGTCATGTTATATGACATGACAGCAGACAATCAGGCGGTACCAATCTGGAACCGTCTGATTGTCTGTTTTTATTAGTTTATGGTTTAAGGTATTTAGTTTACGGTATTCGGTTTACGATGGGCTGACCGCACCGGCGGATCGGCGAAAGCAATTCTGCGTCAGCCCACCCTAAACCGAATACCATAATTTATTCTTTGTGACCCCCTATCGTAGCTTTTCCTCTGTTCAGGCCGATCTTAAAACTGGCACCGTTACCTGCCGTCAATTGGTAGAGCAATACCTCGTTCGTATCGACGAACATCGAGATCTTAACGTTTTTACGGAAGTTTATGCCGATGAAGCCCGTCAACAGGCTGATGCGGTTGACCAAAAGCTGGCATCTGGTCAGGCAGGTCGGTTGGCCGGAATGGTCATCGGTATAAAAGATGTACTCAATTATACCGGGCACAGTGTTCGGGCTGGCAGCCGGATTCTGGAAAATTTTACGGCTCAATTTACCGCAACAGCTGTTCAACGGCTGCTGGATGAAGATGTGATTATCATTGGTCGGCAGAACTGTGATGAATTTGCCATGGGCTCATCGAATGAAAATTCAGCCTTTGGTCCCGTTCGTAATGCTGCTGATACCAGCCGGGTGCCTGGCGGCTCAAGCGGTGGTTCGGCAGTAGCGGTACAGGCCGGGCTTTGTTTGGCCAGCATTGGTTCTGACACGGGTGGTTCGGTTCGGCAACCGGCTGCTTTTTGTGGAGTCGTAGGTCTGAAACCCACCTACGGACGTATTAGCCGCTGGGGCCTGATTGCCTACGCTTCCTCCTTCGATTGCATTGGACCCATTGCCAACAACGCCCATGATGCTGCTCTGCTGCTCGAAATAATGGCAGGACCCGACGATTTTGACAGTACCGTTTCGAGTCAGCCCGTTTCAGCTTATTCCCAGGCCACACTTCCTGACCGACCTTTACGAATCGCTTATTTGCGCGATGGTGTCGAGAGTGCGGGTGTTTCTGAGAGCATTCGGGAAGCTACTAAAGGTAAAATCAACGAATTGAAAGCGGCTGGGTATATAGTAGAACCTGTTGATATTTCCCTTTTAACATATCTCCTTCCGACCTACTATATTTTGACCACTGCCGAAGCCTCATCGAACCTCTCGCGTTTCGATGGCGTACGTTATGGATACAGAAGTGTATCGACTGATACACCAGCCTTGGACCTTTTGACGTTGTACAAAAAAAGCCGTACAGAAGGATTTGGTGCAGAAGTGCGTCGGCGGATTTTATTGGGAACATTTGCGCTGAGTGCCAGCTATTACGACGCCTATTATACCAAAGCGCAACAGGTCCGGCGGTTGATTCGTCAGGAAACCGAACGCCTGTTTGAGAATTATGATTTTTTACTTTCGCCTACTACGCCGACACCGGCGTTCAAGTTGGGTGAAAAAACGGATGATCCCTTGCAAATGTATCTCGCCGATATTTTCACGGTGCAGGCCAATGTAGTAGGATATCCGGCTATATCAATTCCAAACGGTACTGACGCCGATGGCTTACCAATTGGTTTACAACTAATGGCTCCTCCGTTTGCCGAAGGGGCTTTAGTCGCATTGGCAAGGACTTTGTAATGTATAATGAAGAATGAATAATGTAGAATACACTAGTACTCGTCCAAAATAGATTCTATTGATTCTGATAATCAGGTATATAGAATCAATAGAATCTATTTTGGAAGAGCACTAGTGCACGATTATTATACATTGATCATTGTGCATTATACATTCATATTTAACACGTAACGAAACCTGTATGAACTATCTGAACCGTAGCCTGTTGAGAATGGGGCTGTTGAGTGCGGTAGTAGGGCTGGCAACAGTGACCTACGCTGAGACTACGATTCAATTCGGGCCACGAATGGTGGACAGTACGATCGTCAAGAAAGATACACTGGCGTATGTACCAACCGTACCTGACAGCCTGATCCGGGAACGGCTGGCGAAGTTGCAGAAAGACATTCCCTTGAATTACCACAAGGCCGTACAGGCTTATGTCGATTACTTCACGTTCCGAAGGGCAAGCTATACACGCACTATGCTTGAACGGATGCCGCTTTTCTTTCCGCTCTATGAGCGAATGCTGAAACAATACGGCCTTCCTGACGAACTGAAATACCTTTCTATTGTTGAATCAGCTTTAAATCCCGCGCTATTTCACGAGCTGGAGCAGGAGGGCTTTGGCAGATTATGCCCGGAACAGGTCGTGACCTGCGTTTGTCTCAGGATGAGTATGTGGATGAGCGTATGGACCCCGTGAAAGCCACTGAAGCTGCCTGTAAATACCTGCGGGATTTATATAACATCTTTGGCGATTGGGAAATGGCCATGGCTGCCTACAACTGTGGGCCCGGTGCCGTAAAACGGGCAATGCGCCGATCTGGGGGTGATTCATTCTATACCATTTACGATGCCTTGCCGAAAGAAACCCGTGGCTATGTACCCCAGTTTGTAGCATTCACTTATTTGATGAATCATGCTGGCGATCATGGTATCATAGCTGAAAATTTTGAATACCCAATTCCGCATGACACCATTCAGGTAAGCGGTTATTTCAATCTGGAAACGTTTGCCAAACATAGCACGATGGCATTAGCCGATTTGCAAAAAATGAATCCGGCTATTACAACAACTATCCTGCCTGAACGCACTAACCGATATCCGCTGCGTATACCACAAGAGCAGTATGCCTATTTTGCATCACGTCGCCAGGCCATTCTGGACTCAGCTAGGCGGATACCTGGCCGCATGGAGCATATTTTGCTGGCTAGTGCAGAAGATGTGCGATACGGTACTGATTCGATGGGTGCCTGGACGGCATTGAATCGGAATCCGCTGGCTAATATAAGTCTGGAAGAAGCGCCTGGCTCAGTTGCCCAACTTGCCGTGGCCGAATCGGCCGATGAACCCGAAGATGACATTGAGACAGTGGTTATGCGGAAGCCCCGCAAGCAAACATATGTGGTTAAAAAAGGTGATAACCTGACTGAGATCGCTGATCGATATAATGTTGAACTGTATGACCTGAAACGATGGAATCATTTGCGGTCAACCAAAATTCAGAAGGGACAAAAGTTAACCATTTTGAAAGAAGTTGCCGAAACCCGCGCCGAGCGGCTGGCTGATCAGGGTACGGCCAAAGGCCGTAAAAAGGCAGAAGTACTGGCCAAGACGAATCGCTACAAGCCTCGTTACCACCGGGTACAAAGTGGCGATACGCTCTGGAATATTGTCCAGCGGTACGATCTGACCATCGACCAGCTTAAGAAAATGAACCATATCAAGAGCAATGCTCTCCGGCCTGGTCAGAAGCTTATTGTTGGTTAAACCTAGACCCTGTAACGTCAATATACACCCACGATTTTAGTGAAAAAGTCGTGGGTTTTTCGTATCTTTATCTACACACAACAGGCTTAAAGACAAGCCTTTCCAAACCACGAATGATTGCTTATTTAGACGGAACCCTGGCCCACAAAGACCCTACACATGCTATCATCGATGTACAAGGGGTAGGCTATATGGTTCATATTTCTCTTCAAACCTATGCTG
Organism: Spirosoma telluris; assembly: GCA_003259005.1. Taxonomy (GTDB): domain Bacteria; phylum Bacteroidota; class Bacteroidia; order Cytophagales; family Spirosomataceae; genus Spirosoma; species Spirosoma telluris. Next base: position 4,312,343 of record QLII01000001.1, on the reverse strand, counting down.
TTCTACCCGGCGGTGGCGACCGAATTAAACTATTCATTCATCACCTGTTTCGCGAAGATTTACAGGCACTCTATGGCTTTGTGAACGCCGACGAAAAATCACTGTTTCTGGATTTGATCGGTGTTTCGGGAGTTGGTCCAAATACGGCGCTGGGCATGCTTTCGGCTATGCAACCCGGTGATTTACGATTAGCCATTTTAGGCGAAAACGTTCGGGCGGTGCAGGCAATTAAGGGTATTGGCGCTAAAACGGCCCAACGTATCATACTCGAACTCCGGGATAAAATGAAAAAGTCGGGGATTGTGCCCAATGGCCCTACCTACCGTCAGTCGGCTATCGACCCCGTTCGTGAAGAGTCGCTGGCAGCTTTGGTGGCATTAGGCTTTCCTAAGCCAACTGCCGAGAAAAGCGTGGATGATGCCCTAAAAGCTGAGCCGACGCTGAGTGTTGAGGATGTGATTCGGCGGGCATTACGAACGCCTTAGTATAATAAATCAATAAAAAACCGTGGTCTGATTCGTCGAATCAGACCACGGTTTTTTATTGATTTATCTATGATTAATCAACTCCGGCAGCCTTTTTGGTTTTTTCTTTAGCGACTGCTTTTAGTTCTTTCGCTTCGCCTTTCATTTCTTTCTTTTCGGCTTTCTCCATTTTCCGGTCGGCTTTCGCCATTCTTGTTTTTGGGTCCGAAATGCCTTTAACTTCTAAGCCTTTATGAGTAGCCGCTTCATGTTTATACTCATTGGCTTTAGCCACTTTCTTTTCGGCTTTCATTTCCTTTTTGGCAGCTTTTCCTTCCTGAACGGCCTGTGCAAATCCAAGTTGAGCTACGGAAAGCAGGCTGCATACGGATGCAGCGATAATTAACTTTTTCATAACAGTTGATCGTTTAGTGAATAATATACCTACGAACCCGTAAGTAGTTACTGAACTAACTAACAAGCGACCGGGCACTTTGTTTTGTCGTTACAAAAAAACTGTTCGAATAAATTAGTCCCAAACCAGCCGTTTTAATTGATAAAAACAGACAATTAATTGGTTTTTAGTAGTTTTTAAAGGGATTTTTCTGCTCAGCGTATTACCTGATTACTTAGTAAATTTTACTGAAAACAAATTATACGGTTTGTTATAATGGGCCTGAAAAATGAAAAAGCCCAGCAATTGCCGGGCTTCCAGACGATTAATTTAAAGGACCACTTTTCAGGTAAGTTTCCAGGTAAGTCGTGTACTGCTGATACAAAAGTAGTTGCGTACCAGCACTATATGCCACGCCATGAGCACCAGGTGGATAAATTCGCAGATCGGCATCTTTACCGGCATCTTCGAGCGCGTTCAAGAGTTGAAATGTATTTCGAACGTGGACGTTTTCGTCCATTGTGGAGTGGGCAATGAACATCTTGCCTGCCAGGTTTTTGGCATAAGGGGATACGGCGCTGGCTTTATACTTCTCCTCGTTTTCAGGAAGCAGTCCCATGTAGCGTTCGGTGTAAATGGAGTCGTAAAGCCGCCAGTCTGTTACGGGGGCACCCACGATCGACACTTTAAATACACTAGGGTGCGTGAGCATGGTATAGCTGCTCATATAGCCACCGTAACTATGTCCCCGAATCGCCATCCGATTGCCGTCTACCCAAGGCTGCTTGGCTAACCAGGCTGCTGTTTCGGCAAAATCCAGACTTTCGTATTTCCCTAACTTCTCGTAAACGATTTTCTCGAAATCGCGGCCATACCCACCGCTACCCGGTTGTTGACACTCACGACCACATAACCCGTTTGCGCCAACCACTGATGCCAGCCGGTTCCCCCCAATCGTTATACACCGACTGGGCACCCGGCCCGCCGTAAATATCCATCACAACGGGGTACTTTTTAGTTGGGTCGAAACCAAGTGGTTTGATGATCGAGATGTCAATGGGTTGACCATCAGACGTAGTGAAGTTGACCAGTTCTTTAGGTGCATAATCGTGACTGGCAACGTAATCGGATACTTTCTGATTAGTTTCCAACGGTTTGATCAACTGCCCTTTGATGTCGCGTAGTTCGACTTGGGTCGGTGTCGAAACATTTGAATATTTGTCGATAAAGTACTGGCCATTGGGGAGAAGTTTACGGTATGCCGACCCGGTACTGTTGTTAAGCGACGCTTGTTTTTGCCATCCAGATCAGCGACAAACAATTGCCGCTCAAGGGGTGAGGCTTCGGTAGAGGTGAAATAAACTTTTTTAGTCTTTGGGTCAATATGGTGGACAAACGTAACTTCCCACTTTCCGCTTGTGACGGCATTTAGCAACTTACTCGTATAGTCGTAGCGATACAGATGTGCATAACCGTCGCGATCCGACACCCAGTAAAATTCCTGAATACCTGCCGGAAAGTAGATCAGGTGATTAATGCCCGCAAAAAAATCAAACACATCAACCCAGGTAGTCGATTTTTCTTCCATAATCTGCCTGGCATCGCCAGTGCGGGCATTTGCCATAAACAGGCGTAGGTGATTCTGCTTCCGATTTAAATGCATCAGCGCGATTTGCCCCTCCTGCGACGTCCAGTAGATGCGCGGAATATAGCCATCCGGTTCGCCGTCGCGACCTAAATCGACTTTCATCCATTGGTTCGTCTTACTGGCAATCTCGATCACGCCAATGCGAACGGTTGGATTTTGGTCGCCAACGCGAGGGTAGGGCAGAGAGTCGAATTTCTCGTCGAAACCCTTGTAATCAGTGAGTTTGTAAATCGGTACCTGCCGCTCATCCGACTGCCAGAAGGCAATAAACTTGCTATCCGGCGACCATTCCCAGGCTTGCGCCAGACCAAATTCTTCTTCATAAACCCAGCCAAATCGGCCATTCAGCAAGGCAGCTTTGGCATCGTTGGTTAGCTGGGTTTCTTTTTGAGTCGCAAAATCAAATACAAACAGATTTCCGCCCCGTTCGTAACCAATTTTCTGGCCATCCGGAGACAACTCGGCGGTTTGGGCGTCTTTGGCCACGAGTTTCAGGCTCTTATCAGCTACAGTGTAAACATAATAATCGGATACACCCGACCGCCGGTAAACGGGCCGGAAATTACTCTGAAACAGAATGTTCTTCGAGTCTTTCGACCATTGAAACGAACCGTAAGCGAACGGTTTGTCGGTACCGGGGAATTTCAACTGGCTACCGTCAAAAATAACCTCCTCTTTCTGGTCTTTGGGCGACAGCGTCTTTATCGTGTTCTGACCGTCAATGAAGGAGAATTTACTGCCTCCCTCAATCCAGTTCACACTACGAGGCCCTTGCGAGCCGTTCAATTGCCCACCCGAAAAAATGGCTTGCTGAAGATTGGTATAGCGTTGTTTGGATTGCGCTTCGGTAGTTTTGGGTGTAGCCAGGTAAGCAATCAGGTAAGCAGCAGCAAAGAGCTGTCTGACTAGTTTTCGATTGATCATGAAGTAGAGTATGACTTATAAAAGATTCAAATTTACTAAAAAAAGATAGTTCGTTTTTTCAACATGAAAGCGGATTAACTCATGGTTTGCCTAGGCATTTATGACTACATTTCGTAATTAAATGGATTATCTTTTTATTAACTCACCCACAAATTAATACAGATCTATGACCAACAAATACTCTCCCGTTATCAGGCAATAATGTTGATGATTGATTTTAATTAATTTTTAATATTTTTAATATTTTATCTAGTACAGTATTTTTGCTATTTGGCATCCTAATATTTATAAATAATACATTTATGAAAAAAAATATTTTACGTGATTGGGTAATCAAAATGATTATCTTTTTCTGCCTAACTTTTACGAGTACTACTTGGGCACAATCTTCATGTAGCTACTCAGAGGGGCAGTTTTTGTTTACCACTAGTTGGGGCGAGTCGGTGTATGCTCATTACTACAATGGCGTTTTGTTTGCTGCCTATCAGGATGGGAGTAATTTCAGACCCCAACACTGGCTTGTGGCTACGGGCCTTATGACCTCAAGTGTTGCTAGTTGTTTTGCCGAGAATGATCCACATACTACAACGAATCCACCTACCAATCCACCAACGGGCAACTGTAGCTACTCAGAGGGGCAATATTTGTTCACCTTCAACACGGAGGCTATATACGCCCATTATTACAATGGCGTTTTGTTTGCTGCTTATCAGGATGGGAGTAATTTCAGACCCCAACACTGGCTTGTGGCTACGGGCCTTATGACCTCAAGTGTTGCTAGTTGTTTTGCCGAGAATGATCCACATACTACAACGAATCCACCTACCAATCCACCAACGGGCAACTGTAGCTACTCAGAGGGGCAATATTTGTTCACCTTCAACACGGAGGCTATATACGCCCATTATTACAATGGTATTTTGTTTGCTGCTTATCAGGATGGGAGTAATTTCAAACCCCAGCACTGGCTTGTGGCTACAGGTTTAATGACAACAAGCGTAGCCAGTTGTTTCGCCGAGAACGACCCACACACCACCACAACCAACCCGCCAACTGGAAATTGTCCTTATACCGAGGGTCAATATTTGTTCACCTTCAATGGTACAGAGGCTATATACGCCCATTTTTACAATGGTATTTTGTTTGCCGCTTATCAGGATGGGAGTAATTTCAAACCCCAGCACTGGCTTGTGGCTACGGGCCTTATGAGCTCAAGCGTTGCTAGTTGTTTTGCCGAGAATGATCCACACACTACAACTAATCCACCTACTAGTAATCACCAATATGACCCTAAAGTTCTAATTGGACGTTCCGCTCGTACATCGGCTAACTGTCAATTTTCAGATTGTGGTCCCTCGTTACTACCAGTAGGTAACGGCATTCGTATTCTTACTCCAGCAACAGAACCTGATAATTTTTCCTTGAACCGCTTTTGGGAGAGCCTTAATTATTTTAATACATTTTATAATATTACGGCAACTGACTTTCGTTCTGAAACAACTTATTCTCCGTTCTTTGAGAATTTTTCTGAATTTTCTTTTTCTGGAAGTGATGATTATAATGAATCCAATGGCTGGATGTTAGCATTTAAAGATTTAGGGGCTCAACGTACAGATGGTGTGACAGCTGGTCCACCAATGCCTTTTTTGCTCTATATAATAAATACTCTGGTACGTTAAGAATGTTTTTGCTTAACCCTCAATACAATAGTCGTGCTCAGATTAGCTCTTCGGTAAATTACGCTATGTGGCGACTGCAACAATGGAATTGGAAATGTGGCCAGGATCAGCCTAAATCTAAACGTACAGGACTCCTTTCCTATGCTGCTACCGATCCTAATTATCTTTATTTAGATGACTATAATAGCGATTTACAGCCTGGTGAATGTAACCCAGTTCAACAAGTTAACTTCTCAGTAGCTACTCAACATTGGATGTATACTGATTTTATATTGTCAGGTTATGATCCAGATAATCATAAAACTGTTTTTCAAGTAGCTACATCTCCTTTTGCTAAAGGAAATATTCAGGCAGATTTGACAGCAAGGCTAAGTGGTGAAGGAACAATCACAGCTGAAACAGATGGGACTGATGGAGTTAAAACAGTTGGAGATGCTTTTAAAAGTGTAGGAGACTTATTCAGCAAGGATGATAATAGTGATGGTAAAAAAGAGGCTAAGGTTTCATTTATTAAATGGGTTTCTGGCGTAGGTTCCTTTCTGGGAACTCTTGCAGATGTAGGCTCGCTATTTAAGTATTTAGTAGGTATTTTCCCTGGAGGAAATGAGACTAATAATAGTGTTAAACGATTTAATATAAGTAGTCCTTGAGAATTAGTTTGCATTAAATTGGTTAAAGTTGATGATCAGTCTTTTGCCCACGTTTGCCAGACAGCGATTGAGAGCATACCCTAAATCATCTGCGGTTGCATAATCTTCCGGCTTCAACCAGCCTCCTTTTAAGTGTCGCCACAAGGTTTCAGCGATGTTTAAGTGAGGAGAGTAAGTCGGCAAAAAAAACAAGTATAGCCCACGGGCCTCCCATAGGGGACGCATCTGCTGAATGGATGCGGCTCGATGAACCCTGGCATTGTCTAACACTACCACCGTCAGTCTATGAATCGACAACGACAAGCTATCCAGTTGTTGACCCACAAAGGCGGCTGTAATTCGTTGATTGGTGGTGGCCCAATGCAACTTGTTTTGCCGGCTAATCAAGCCCCAACAGTTCAGTTTAAAGCCCTTCTCAACCCGAATACAGACCTCTTCGCCGGGAAATTGCCAACCATAGGGCACATAGCCCGCACTACACACCTGCGATTCGTCGCCATAGAACAACTCAATGAGCCCCTGCTGGGCAAGGCCTTCCAGTTCCGCGAGTTGCTCTTTTTTGTAAGCATACACGGCTGGGTCTGGTTGGCCTTTTACTCGTCGACGAATGCGTTTGTATCGGCCATCAAGCTTTTTAAAAAAGTCCTGAACGTACTCTCACTGACGGGCTGGCTACCAGCCGAACGACTTGTTTCCCAGTCAGCTTTGGCTAGTTGGATTCGTTGGCGATTGGCTTTGACGGCTGCTAGTACAGCATCTGTATCGGTTTGCTTGGTCAATATGGGCTTTCGACCTCGTCCGGGCTTAGTCTTGAGTCCGTCTAACCCACTGGTTTTGAATCGTTTCAGCCAGCTATTGATACTGACATGGCACATGCCCACAATCTGGCCTACATCTGTTGAAGAGCGGCCGGCCGCTTTGAGCAGAATGGCCTGGCAGCGCGCTCGAAAGCTATGGTTATCATTGGTTTTTAGTTCATATTCCAAAGCGATTCGTTGTTCCTCGCTCAGGATCGGCGTGTTTACTCGTCCCATGAGGGCAAGTTAAAAAATAATGCAAACTATTTCTTACAGACTACTTATCAGGTGATGTAACTGGGAAGATAACTGGAACATTAGAGCAGGGTGGACAGGAGGTAAGTAAAGTATATCTAGGTCTAACTAACGATCTGCCTTATGATAATACCCCAGGATTATATAAACCCGTGCAAAGTATTCCTTGGGGGGTTTTTAGCCTAAAACGATTTGGGATGGACGAATTTAGCCTACATTGTACTTCTTATTCCGTAGGAAATGGGCAGTATCGTAAATATGTGTGGCTACAATTTCCTGATCTCACACCTAAGCTTGTTATTAATCCTAATATTGATATGACCTTAGTAGGTAAAGAAATTGCAGTTCTTTATCAAGATTCACAACAAGGAAGTAAAATGTTAAATTTTATAAATGCTGCAAATGCTGCAATTCCAATTTTTGATCGTACGGAAGAAAATCCAAATCATTCATATGACGTAACTCAACTACCAGAATTTATGAATGTGCCTATGTCATTTGTATTACGATTGACATTCCTCACAAGTACGGGAAAAAAGGTGATTTTGTGTAAGACGTATCCGTTGGACGGGAGTATTGTTAATTCAATAGATATCATGCAGAAGATTTCAGGCCCTATTGGCTCTTGTGGAAATATTAGTGGACGCATAGCGGCTGAAGAAGTTAAAGAAGTGGTACCATTTAACTTAACTTTAGGAGAAAATCCTTTTCATGAAGAATTGCCATTTTCGTATCAAGTACCTGAAAAAGGTGAAGTAAAGGCTAAGCTTTTTGATATTATGGGGCGAGTTGTAAATCAGGCTACGCTCGATGGAACAGCTGGAACGCATCAAACTTCACTTAAAGCCAATAGTGCCAATATTATTCCTCCAGGAGTATATTTATTGCGTTTAGAATATCAAGCTGAACAGCAAATGAAGGTACTATCACAGAAAGTAGTTAAACAATAATATAATCTGAATAGTAATTAGAGAAAGAGGGGGAAAAGAGCATTTTCTTTTCCCCCCTTTTCTTTTTTTACTGATAAACCTGTTAGTGTTGTCGTTAACCTCTGGACAAAAAGCCACTTGGTGCGGTCGAATGCCGAATTGATTCTGGCCAATACGGGCGTTGTATCGGATGCAGGTACAAAGAGCGGAATTATTGGCTATGCGTCTATTTTTCGGGCATTATCCTTGGGAACGCTTGGGTTATTTTTCGAGCAGTCACCTATTACGACAGGAACCAATGTGCCATTTGTGCCTCGGGCGGATGTATTCAAGTCAGCCATTGCTACGCTCGAAACAGCGGCTACGCAGGTGGCCAGTGCGCCCGTATCAGCAGATTTTACGGGAAAGGTGGTAACGGGAATTGATATTCCCAATACGATTCAGGCGCTGATTGCCCGGTATGCGCTCTTTTCGGGTGATTATGACAAAGCGCTGGCCGCAGCTGCCAAAGTGGATCTGACGAAAAAGTCAGTCTATAATTTTGACGATAACACCCGTAATCCATTGTTCGAAGCCACGTTTGGTAACCTGAACGTGATTCAGCCGACCAATGCCAATCTTGGGCTGACGGGCGCGATTGCTCCAGATCCAAGCGATAAACGAATTGCTTTCTTGACGAAGCCCAGTAGTAATACGGCTTTAGCACCTGTTGTTGCGACCGCCTTCTATACGGCTAACAACGCGGCTGTTCCGGTCTATTTGCCGGGAGAAATACTATTAATCCAGGCTGAAGCCTATGCCCGTAAGGGTGATCTGGCCAACGCCGTAGTAGCCCTGAACAAAGTACTGACCAAAACGGCAGCTACCGATGTGTTTGGTTTGGGAGCTAGTCTGCCTGCTTATTCGGGTGCGCAAACGGCTGATGCTATTTTGACGGAAATTTTCCGGAATCGCCAGATTGAACTAGCCTATCAGGGTTTCCGGTTGGAAGATAGCCGCCGGTTCAATCGGCCAGGTCCAGGTGCGACGGGTGCCGAGCGGAACCGCAACTTTTTTCCGTATCCGTTGATCGAGCGTAATAACAATACCAGTACGCCAGCAGATCCTGCGAATTAATTTTAGTTGGTTGAGTGGGTGAAATGAGTGGAGTAGGTGTAGTGAGTGGAGTAAGTAATGTGGGTGTATAACTCACTCCACCTACTTCACCCACTCCACTTACTTCACAACTTCACCGGCATTCCCGTCCGGGTTGATTCGTAAATGGCCTGGAAAAGGGCTACTACTTTGCGCCCGTCTTCGCCGGTTACTAGTGGAGGGCGATTGTTGCGGATGGCATCGCAGAACTCGGCAATCTGGATGCCGAAATAATAAACTGTCGCGTCAATGGTGTTGAAAAAGGCCGTGTCTTCTGCAACGAATTGAGCCAGTTGATTTTCTTCGCCGGGTATCGTCCAGAGGTCGTTGACGGGTGGGTCGGTAATGCTCGACATACCCGCTATAAATAAAGAGCCGCCATCCGTCTGAACGCCTACGGATGCGCCGTTTTCGCCATGCACATGGACTTTTCCGAAAATGCCGGGTTTCTGCGAATTACTCACAATGATGTTGCCCAGGCCGCCATTTTTGAATTTCACGATGGCCAAAGCCGTGTCATCAACTTCGATATAGGGGTGGTTCAGGTTTCGCCATACACCATATACTTCATCGATTTCGCCCATATACCATACTAATAAATCCAACTGGTGGGGTGATTGATTGACCAACACGCCCCCACCTTCTTTATCCCAGGTACCGCGCCAGTCGTCGCTTTTATAGTATTCTTCACTCCGCCAGCCCAGCATCTGAATCGTACCAAGTACGGGCTTCCCAATTTTGCCAGCGTCAATGGCTTCCCGAATACGCATGGAGGGAGCATAAAACCGCCGTTGACTAATGACGCCGAGATAGCGATTGTTTCGTTTGGCGGCCTCGATCATCGCGTCACAGTCGTCAAGCGATGACGCCAAGGGTTTCTCGACCAGTACGTGCGAACCTGCATTGAGGGCCGCAACGGTTGGTTCCCGGTGAGCTGGATGCGTGGTGCAGACAAGACAGAGGTCTACATTTTCGCGATCAACCATGTCGTATATATCACTGTAGGCCCGGATGCCGTATTGGTTTGCGAAATCTTCTGCTTTCTGATATGTCCGGCCATAGACAGCTACTAATTTGGCGTCGGGTGTTTGTAAAACGGCCTGAGCGTGCAAATGGGCCACTTTGCCGGGGCCAATGATGGCGATGCGTATAGGAGGAGTAGGCATTATTTTATTGCTGTTTCATTAAAAAATCGGTCGAACCCACGCAAGCGAAGCCCAGCTTTTAATTCTTCATCTCGTGTCCATAGTTCGCCATCCAATTCCAGGGTTAGAGCGACATAAGCAGTATCATTTTCGTCTACGCCTTTGCAAAGATGGTAAGCGGTGAAAAAGTTTTCGAGGCTTATCAATTCTTCGTTAAAGAAATGGACTTTCTGAATTACCTGGTTCAGATAACTTAATACGTCCTCCTCTGTTGCTTTTGACTTCTCGACGATGCGTTGCCGATGTTTGAACAATTCAACAATAAGGTAATTGGGTGTATAAAAAGCGAGCGGGCTATCGAGCAATCGTTGCCTCGTATAAGACGTATTGGTATGAATAGCCGCAAACAGAATATTATGGTCAATGATGACTTTCTTCACTAGTCTTCTTTGATAAAGCGGTGCTTATTCTGCTGCCACCAGTTGGTGTTTATTTCCTCGCCTAGCGCCAGGATCGAATCGTCAAAATTTACTTTTTGAGCCAATTGTTCTATTTGTAGGCGTTCAAGTAACTCAAGCATGAACTCCTGGCTAACAGCTTTCTTATCAATACTAATCACGTAGCGATCAGGTTGGTTTTGTATGTTGATGGCGTTCATATGCTTGCTGTTTTTCATCCAATATACGAAAAAACGTCTTCTGCTATTCTAGGCCACTTTGCCGGGGCCAAGAATGGCAATGCGTATAGGAGTAGTAGGCATTATTTTTAAAGCGTATTCCAACTAAATGCTTCAAATGAGAGTCATCTACTCGAAAAATGGAAAAACTATATGAAACATTGGGTATTGAGTTTGCTGATGATAACTGGAGTAACCAGTTGCCACGAAGATGAGGCAACCCCAGTAATCTGTTATATCGAAGATGGCGAATGACACAGATAGAATATACCAATGGGAAACCCGTGGATGTATCACCAACGAATCAGTGGTCTATTGTCACCTTTAAGTCGAATGGGACGATTCTGTACGGCGATAATGGAAAGTATGATCCCTGCTGCTCACCTTTCCGCTTTAAGCGTAAAGGCAATACCCTGGATCTTGTTGATGTAGAGGATATTCCATTTCCAGAACGAATGCCAAACCCTATCTGTGCCTCGGCAAGCTGTGTGTCCCCAGGTGACGCCTGGCAAATTAATGTACTGACCGATAGTAATTTGGTTATCAAACAAGCATATGGAATTACCACCTATAAATTGTACCCTTAATTTGAAAAATCTCCTGCTCTCGGTAGCCTTGTTACTGACTCTGGTCGTCGGCTGTCATAGCGATGATTCTATTGGCCCAGCTAGCCTATTATACAAGCGTTGGCATGTATTCCAGACACGCGGGGTAAATGATTCAACGTGGGCTGTATATGATGCAGATGCTTATTATGATACAGAATATCGGCCAGATGGTACGCTTATTTATCGCAGGAATGGCATTCTCACGTCGGTTCCCTGCTGTTCTAGCAGCCGATTTGAGCGAAATGGCGTAATTATTCAGTACATAGATTTTCTGTCTGGTTGTCCATACACCAAATGTGGCGCTAATAGTCCTGCAACAATTACGATCTTGTCAACTAATTTACTCGAACTACAGATTGGCAACCAACTTACTCAATATACCCCGGCTCAGTAATTGTCATCAGGGTTTCAGCACCACCTTAATCAGCCCTTTCTCCTTAGCATACAGCCGTTTGAACCAGTCGGCGCCTTCGTCCAGCGGAACCTCGGCACTTAGAATCGCTTCTACGTTTATACGGCCGGACGAAATGAGCGCTAAGGCTGCCTCATATTCGCCATTGATAGCACAGGAACCTTGCAGCCGCAATTGGCGTGTCACAACGGCTTGTAGAGGGATTTCTACCGTAGGCGCAAGGTTACCTACTAGCGTAACTGTCGCACCCTTCCGAACGCAGTCGATGGCGGTTTTAACCGTTGGGCCTGCACCCACCACTTCAAATGAAACATCAGCTCCACGTCCGTGTGTAAGTGCCTGCACCTGTTTTACTACGTCTCCACTCTGACGGTCTGGGGCTCCGGCATTGATTATGTGTGTAGCACCCAATGTTTGCGCTAATGCGAGCCGATCATTATCCAGATCAATCGCAATGATAGTACTACAGCCAGCCAATTTCAGCGCCTGAATAACGAACAGGCCAATCATACCAGCGCCTACCACAACTGCCGAGTCATTCACCTGAATTGGTGTCAGGCTCAACGCATGAAGCGCCACGGCTACCGGTTCGACGAGTGCTGCCTGCGTGAAACTGACATTATCGGGAATGGCATACAGAATGTGCTGTGGTACCGATACATACTCGGCAAATGCTCCCTGCCGTTTGAAGTCAGGGGTTGACACACCTACCACTTCGCGACCGTCGCTCAGGTTATACTGCCCGCGTCTACTATACCAGTCATCGAGCGCATACACCGTTGAGTCGAAGGTAACGCGGTCGCCGGTTGCCCAGTCGCGCACCTCAGCACCGACTTCGGCAATGATACCGCTGGCTTCGTGACCCATAACGATAGGCGGAATGCGTCGGCCCGAACTGCCGTCCATGCCGTGAACGTCGGAGCCGCAAATGCCTACCGCCTGCACCCGTACCAACACCTCATTCGGCCGAATCGTTGGCTTGGGTATATCCTGCAAATCGAACTGATTATATTCTGTAAGAACGAGTGCTTTCATGAGTAACGCGGACATCCTGTCCGCAGGGATAATTGTAATACGGCGGACAGGATGTCCGCGCTACTTACAGTTTCTGATAAACTCTTATAAACGTATCACTAGGCACTTGTTCATAATTGCCCTGTTGAAGATCCGGATTGATTTCATAGGTGACGACCTCGTCCATCGACTCAGGCAGTTCGCCGAATAGTTTACTGGCCGCACTGGCCGTGTATTTTCGTTTAATCCAAATAAGTCGTTGGTCTGGATCTTTGCCCCAGGCCGGATTATCGCCGAGGATTAACTGAATCTTGGCCCAATCATTGAAAAAGTACTCCTGAAGGAGCGGAATAATTCGGTCGCGGAAGGCTTCGCATAACTCCGTGTAGGTTTCAATATGGGTCAGATAGGCGTGGCCGATCTGGTGGTCTCGATCAAGCAGACATTCAATCCGTTCGTTGATCGTTCGAAGCAACTGAGCTAAGTCGATCCCCTCAATCTCGCCTAAAATCGTTGGATCAGGCCGCATCTCTCGAAACGAAAAACGCCGACGTAAGGCAATGTCTAACAGGGCAATAGAACGGTCGGTGGTGTTCATTGTTCCGATGACAAACAGGTTGATCGGCACGCCAAATCGCTCTTGTGAATAAGGTAGCGTTAACCAGAGTTCGTTTTCGGCACCCAGTCGTTTATCAGATTCAAAGAGTGTAATCAGGTCGCCAAATACACTGGCCACGTTGGCCCGGTTGACTTCGTCAATGAGCAGATAATGAGCGGGGGCTCTTCTTAATTTCTGCTGACGATTTTCTGCCGAGTCGTTGAGACAATCGGCAATTGTTCCATAACCTGCCTGTTGAATGGCTGTCTGGCAAGCTTTATGAAAAATGCCCTTCCGGATTTTGTAACTGATTTGCCCGTTGATGACCTCTGGCCGAATGCCTTCAACAAACTCTTCGTAGCTATACGATGGGTGAAACGTGATCAGGCTGGCATTCTGATCACGTAAATACGGTTGCAACGCAAAGGTTTTACCTGTACCCGGTGGGCCAAAGAGAATGAGGTTATGGGCTGTTTGGGAAGTTGCGACTCCGTTTCGTAGTTCGCTTCTGGCTCTTCAACAACCTGACCATTCAGGATTCGGTCCCCGAGTGTAGGATCATCGGCCAACCGGATGAGTTCACTCAAAAACGCTTCGTCTTCGGCCGCCCGATACACATCGGCATTGTGTCGGGCAAGGTGTGGACCGCGTTTGGTACTTTCCACCAGTTCGAGCAGACAGTCTTCCCAACCGGTGCGTAAGACCGGCGTATAGAGTAAATGCACGTTCGACTGACCAATGATAACTGCCAGATAATCTGACTTTTCGGTCAATGGCTCAAAGACTAATTCTTCAATGCTTTTTAACCGATCCTGATACGATTTTTTAATCGTTAGATGATACTCAACCTCCCCTCTGCGTGGTTTTTGAATCCGTAAGGCCTGAAAGAAATTGATATTGGCTGTAATTGACGACTTGTCCTGTTTTACTACAAATGCCAGGCGGGCATCGCCATTGGGAAGATTAACAATGTCGATCAAGTCTTTCAGCAACCCAAAAAAACGTCGGACAGCTTCGGCATGGCCGATGTCACGAATGCGTTCAACGAGAGGTTGTTGTTGAGTGTCAGTAAGCACAGGAAAAGGCTATGGTCGTTTGCGAAATTACGATTTTTTCGGTGGTTTTATTATACTCTGTCCCTGTGCTGACTTGCTGTTACGCCAAATAACTTCCGATACTCACCACATCGGCAAACACGCCTGAGGCCGTCACTTCTGCACCTGCGCCGGGGCCTTTTATCACGAGTGGTCGGTCTTTGTAACGCTCGGTGGTGAACGAAACGATGTTGTCGGCACCGGTTAGTTGGTAGAATGGATGTTCCGCATTCACTGACCGCAGGCCGATGGTGGCTTTGTTGTTCTCGAAATGGGCTACAAAGCGTAGTTTTTCTCCCTTTGCTTCGGCTTCGGCAAGTAGGTTTTCGAAGTAATCATTATTGTGCTCTAACTCCTCAAAGAAGGCAGGAACCGTAGGCGCTGTCTGGCAGGACTCGGGTAGTAAAGGCGTTATTGTAACATCTTCCGGCTCAAGAGGGAAACCGGCTTCGCGCGCCAGAATCAGGATTTTTCGGGCCACATCCAGGCCGCTCAAATCATCGCGTGGATCGGGTTCGGTGTAGCCTTTTCTTTGGCTTCCCGCACCACATCGGCGAAGGATGTGCCGGGTCGGAATGTGTTGAAAATGAAGGATAGCGTACCGGATAAAATCGCTTCGATTTTCAGGAAACGGTCGCCAGCGGTCATTAGTCCCTGCACGGTGTTGATGATGGGTAAGCCAGCTCCGACATTGGTTTCGTAGAGAAACTTAACTCCTCGATTCAGCGCTGTCCGTTGCAGTCGCCGGTACTCGGCATAGGGGCCGGAGTTGGCTACTTTATTGGGCGTGACGACCGAGATGTTGCTATCTAGCAGCGACTCGTAAAACTGTACAATGTCTTTGTCGGATGTACAGTCAATGAACACTGAATTGGGGAGGTTATAATCTTTTATCTTGTCGACAAACGCGGGTAACGAGGTCGTAACGCCCTCTGTAAGCAGCCGTTCGCGCCAATCGTCCAGCGCAACGCCTTTTGGGTCGAGCAGCATCTTTTTGGTGTTCGTCATACCCACTACACAAACCTTCAGTAATTTCTCTGATCGCAGGAATTCTGACTGATCGAAAATCTGTTTCAACAGCGTTTTGCCAATTAGGCCCGTACCAACCAAATACAGGTTCAATACCCGTGCTTCGGACTGAAAGAAGATGTTATGCAGTGAGTTAAGGGCTTTGGATAGGTTATTTTTGTTGATAACCACCGAGATGTTAATCTCCGATGAGCCCTGTGCCACCGCTACAATGTTGACCCCGTTTTTGCCCAGTACCGAAAATAGCTTTCCGGCAATACCCGAGCTTTTTTTCATGCCTTCGCCTACGGTTGCAATGACCGACAAATCGCGCTCAATGGCGATGTTGTCGATGTGGCCGTGTTCGATTTCGGTAGCGAATTCAGCATCCAGAATCGTTTTCACATTCTCGGCCCACGTGGGTCGATGGCGAAACAGATGGAGTGTTCCGACGATGCCTGCGAGATGAGAATGACACTGATTTTATGCGCGGCCAATACCCCAAATAACTTCGCCGATACACCCGCTACCCCAATCATGCCCGAGCCCTGCACGTTTACAAGGGCTATGTCGTCGATGCTCGAAATACCCGTGATGGTATACTGCCGCCGTTCGGCGGTGCGGCTAACCACCGTGCCTTCGTGGCTGGGGTTAAAGGTATTAAGCACCCGGATTGGAATGTTCCGGGCAAAGGCAGGTTGTAGGCTTGGTGGATAAATCACCTTGGCTCCGAAGTGGCTGAGTTCCATGGCTTCGGCGTAAGTGATGGTCGGAATATTGAAGGCATTGGGCACCTTGCGCGGATCGGCCGTCATCATGCCGTCGACGTCGGTCCAGATGTCGATAATTTCCGCGTTCAGAGCCGCGCCAAGAATACTGGCGGTGTAATCGGAACCGCCCCGGCCCAGCGTTGTGGTTTCGTTCTTTTCGGTCGACCCGATAAAGCCCGTTACCATCTGAGTGGCGGTCGACTTCGCGAAGTACTCCTGAATGAGTTGATTGGTCAGGCTATAATTTACTTCGGCTTGTCCAAACTGTGCATCCGTTTTGATGATCTGGCGGGCATCGCAAAACTGTGCTGGAATCCCCCGACTTTTTACACATTCGGTGATGATCGTTGTGGATAACCGTTCGCCAAAACTCGTGATAAGGTCGTGGGTACGAAGGGTCAGCTCGCGAATGAGTGATACACCCCGCAGCAAGTCTTCCAATTCGTTGATAATCCCCGAACGTGGGCGAATACTTTACTTTGTTCTTTTATGGGAATCAGTGCCTTTACTACATTGAAATGCCGATCTTCAATCCGCCGAACCAACTCCATGTAATCTGGCTCACCCGACGTAGCCATACGCCCAATTTCAATGAGTTGGTTCGTAACACCCCCCATTGCCGAGAACACAACGGCTATCTGGTCACCGTTTTGGCGATGAGTATCAATGATTTGGATAACTTGTTTGATGCTTTCTACGGAACCGACCGAGGTGCCACCGAATTTAAGAACCTGCATTACTGGATAAGCGAAAGGGTAAATACGCGAATTAGGACTGTGTTGTCTATTGCCATAGCAAACAGACTGCCAATCAGTCGCGCAAGTTAATCAGGATGCTGTTGATGAAGACAATTTGGGGATGCAAAGATACAATACTGGAAAGGTTTTGGGCTATTCCAACAGAAAAGGCGCATTCTGAATGCGCCTTTTCTGTTGACTAAATAAGAATCGACCTGGAATCAGGCTGTAAGGCTACCAAACTTTTCATCATTAATAAGTACCAGACCCGCACCAATGGCGAGGGCATCTTCGGCTAAGGCAACCAGCGTATCGGGCACGTCTTTCTCATGCGTTAACCAGTGGCGAAGGTGAAAAAAAGCGAACGTTCCGGCAGCAGCTCCCAAAGCCCCTAAAATTGCTCCATATGCAATCGGCTGATTATCGGCTTCGGTAAGGGCTGCTCCACACATGGCCCCCGATGCAATTCGACCCCATAATTGAGGTTGCGCAGTGCGGTCGGGCGTATTCGGGAGTTTGTCGCCAATGAGTTCGCCACCAGCCATCAGTTCTAGCGCCATCGTTGCTTTGGGCGACACCAGAAAGTGAAGTTTTGAGTCGACGAGTGGCCTTGATGATGCATGCGACAATTTGTAACTAACAAAAGCGGGAGCCATCATGCTGCGCATGCCAGCGATAATGCCAATCTGGAAAGCATTGATGTATGTTCGAATCATGACTGTTTTGCGTTGAGTATACATAAATTAGTACTCTTCCAAAATAGATTCTTTTGGTACTAGATACCTGCTTATCAGAATCAATAGAATCAAAAGAATCTACCGCGCGGGCGGCCCCGAGAAACTAAATTGGCCGAGTATTAGTCAACGTCATTGAGTCTGGTTTGTTTCGATAAGGTATTATGGGTGAATAGGTAAGTTTTGGCTATTGATATAAAAGAAAAATATAAAGTCGTTTTATAGGATTCGGAGGAATGGTAATTCGAGAAATCACTAAAAAATCCATATTTTCTACTGCCTTCTGCGTAACTTGAACTGCTAATTTAACTTGTGCCCAAAAATTATACATAGTAATGAAAAAACATACTTTATTTGTTTCTTCACTGGCCTTCGCTGGCCTTATCGCGCAAACAACGTTCGGCCAGGTGGCAACGTTAAATGCGCGGATGGACAAAACCGCCGAAAGTCTTGAGAAAAAAGTAGTTGCCTGGCGTCGTGATTTTCATGAACATCCAGAGCTGGGTAATCGTGAATTTCAAACGGCAGCTAAAATAGCAGCTCACCTGCAATCGCTGGGTATGGAGGTGAAAACCGGGGTTGGCAAAACGGGCGTTGTTGCCTTACTCAAAGGCGGAAAGCCTGGCCCTGTTGTGGCTTTACGGGCTGATATAGACGGGTTGCCTGTGACGGAACGGGTTGATGTACCATTCAAATCCCAGGTGAAAACCGAATATAACGGACAGCAGACGGGCGTTATGCACGCTTGTGGTCACGATACGCACGTAGCCATTCTGATGGGGACAGCCGAAATACTGGCCTCCGTTAAAAATGATCTGCGGGGTACCGTTAAGTTCATTTTCCAACCCGCCGAGGAAGGTGCTCCCGAAGGTGAAGAAGGGGGTGCTTACCTAATGGTTAAAGAAGGTGTTCTGGAAAATCCGAAAGTTGATGCCATTTTCGGTCTGCACATTAACTCACAAACCGAAGTGGGCACGATAAAATATCGGCCTGGTGCAACCATGGCAGCTGTTGATTCATATGCCATTAAAATTAAAGGGAAGCAAACGCATGGTGCCGCTCCCTGGTCAGGCGTTGACCCAATTGTGACGTCGGCGCAGGTAGTTATGGGCTTACAAACCATCGTTAGCCGTAACGTTACCCTCACCGATAATGCGGCTGTCGTAACTGTGGGTGCTCTGCACAGTGGTATTCGGCAGAACATTATTCCCGAAGAAGCGAATATGATTGGTACGATTCGCACATTTAGCCCGGAAGCGCAACAACTGGTTCATCGACGGATTAACGAAGTGGCAACGAATATTGCCGAAAGTGCAGGCGCTAAAGCCGATGTGAAAATTAATATCATGTACCCGGTTACCTACAACGATCCTAAACTGACGGATCAGATGGTGCCGAGCCTTGAAGCGGTTGCCGGTAAGAACAATATCAAACTGACGCCAGCCCAGACCGGTGCTGAAGATTTCTCCTTCTACCAGCAGAAAGTGCCGGGTTTCTTCTTCTTCTTGGGGGCATGACAAAGGGTAAAAAAGTAGAGGATGCAGCCCCACACCACACCCCTGATTTCCAGATTGACGAAGGTGGTTTTGTACTGGGCATGAAATCCCTCTGCCGTCTGACTACTGACTATATGGAATTTGCCAGTAAGGGAATTGCTATTAAAGAGCTAACCACCGCAAGCGGGCAGTAAATTAGTTTGACGTCTGTAGTTCGAGGTTTGAAGTTGGTTGGTACGTTAGCATTCTTGCGTCAGCCAGCTTCAAACCTCGAACTACAGACGTCAAACTAATTTCGACGGTTTCGCAAAATTCGCGACAGTAAACCCGGCAGGAAGCGCTTAAGGTAGATGCCGTAGATTTCTGAGCCGCCAATATAGACTTCCTCTTTTTCGGAAGAAACTGCTTTCAATAAACGCTGTGCAAACTCATCTGGAGCCATCCCTTTTTCCTGATTTTCATCCAGCTTGCCGTGCGTCTGCCCATCAGCGCGGAGGGCGTTGATCGAAATAGCCGTCCGGATATAGCCGGGACAAACAATCGTTACGCGCAATCCTGCTTCATAAACTTCGGCCCGCAGTGCGTCGAAAAAGCCGTGCAGCGCATGTTTGCTAGCGCAATAACCAGATCGTTGTTTCGTCGCTAACTTGCCTGCCACGCTACTTGTCACGACAAAATGACCACTCCCCTGGGCTACCATTAGGGGCAACACGGCTTTGGTGAGCGCTACAACACCAAAGAAATTTACGTCCATAATGCGTTTGTAGACCGAGAAATCGGTGTCGATAACCGCACTGCGTTGCGTAATTCCCGCATTCTGAAAGAGGTAGTCAATTCGCCCAAAATGTTGACGTACCGTTTCTACATGAGCCGGTAAGCTAGCTAGCTCAGTCATGTCCATTGGCAAGACCAATACAGCCGAAGCGGGTAAGCCTGTCTGGGTGGCCACGCGCTGCAATTCGTCTTCCCGTCGGGCCGATAGCACGAGTTTGATGTTTTCTAGTTTACTTACTTCTAGGGCGATGGCTTCACCTATACCAGACGATGCGCCCGTAATCCAGATAACAGCGTTTGATAAAGGCATAAGTTTTTCGACAGGATTAACAGGATAAAACAGGATTTTTGCCCGTACTTCAATCCTGTTTTATCCTGTTAATCCTGTCGAAAGAAAATCAATACGTGCATTTCCTGTCTCAACTACCAACTCTACTGATTTTCCAATGGGAAGCGCCAGGTTAAACTCAATGTGACCAGCCGGGAAATCGAACAGAACGGGATAGGAATACGCTGAAATAGTGTCGGCAATAATCTCGAAGGCATCTTTCCCAAACGGCAGCGATTGGTTGCTTCTCATGTCTGTAAATTGACCAACGACCAGGCCTGCCAGCTTGGCTAATCGGCCTGAGCGTCGGAGTTGGGTCATCATTCGGTCAAGGGAGAAAAAGGTTTCGTCGACGTCTTCGATGAAAAGAATTTTTCCTTCGAAATCCAGATCAGTGGGCGTGCCGATTGAGTTGACAAGCATGGTTAAGTTGCCACCAACGAGCGTTCCTTTCGCATGACCCAGCCGGTTAAGCGGATGCGCTGGTACAACGTAATTTGCCGGAAACTCGCCAAATAACCATTGCCGAACGGATTCCTGCGAGGCCGCGCGGGCTGGATCGCCAAACTGCCGGGGCATTAAGCCGTGTAGACTCACAAGGCCATAGTTTTGCAATAAACTCAGGAGTACTGTTACATCACTGAAACCCACGAGCCACTTTGGATTGGCTTGTAGGCCCGATAAATCCAGATCGTCGGCAATGCGATAACAGCCATAGCCACCACGAGCGGCAAATACGGCCCGCACCGTTGGATCATCGAACAGGCGTTGAAGATCGGCCCGGCGTAGATCGTCAGAACCAGCGAAAGGGCCGTCGATGGCGTGCAGACTTTCGCCTTCAATGACGTTGAGATGCCAATCGTCGCGCAGAATTCGTAGCCCCTCGGCTAATTCTGCATAAGGAAACCAACTGGCAGGAGCCACAACACCGACCGTATCGCCGGGACGTAGAAAAGGGGGAGCATTCAGGTTAGGGTTTGTAATTTGACGTTTGACGTCTGTAGTTCGAGGTTTGAGGACTGGCGACCAACCTCAAACCTCAAACTACAGACGTCAAACTATATATCAATTCAGGTCAACTTCTTCGGTTTCGTCGAGTTTATCCAGGTCGAGTCTGGTTTGCTGATCACCATCAAACATAGGTCGGAATTTATGACCCCAGCGTATCTCGTCGTATCGGTAGGAGAAGCGTGTATGAACGCTCTGCACAAACGTATCGTCCAGCGCCTGAAAGGAAATCAGGATTTCCGTGTCCGATTGTTCGAGTTCTTCGGGCGTGCGGCCATAAAACGGACTTTTCTCGGTAATAGGATGAACCAGCGTCCAGTTTGCCGGAAAGAAAGCTACTTTATTCCGTTCAAAATTGAGCGCATAATATTTTCGGGTAAGTGTTCCATCGCCTTTGGGTTCCAGCCGAGACAGGGTTGCCGTAATCTCTAAATTGATAAGCTGGTTGGCGCGGGTATTAATGATCCGAAACATCCAGGCGTTTACATCCAGATAAGGGGCAAAAACGGATTGCTTCGAGAAACGAATGTGCGCTACTGGCCGCGAAAACCGTCCATAGAGAAGACCAGTGGCCAGGGCAAAGGCTAGTAACCCAATCATGGATTCGAAAGCCGCAATGGAACTGGTTAAAAAACTATTGGGCGAAATATGGCCGTAACCCACTGTGGTAAGGGTTTGCGAACTAAAAAAGAAGCACTTCCAGAAAGGGCCGTTTAGCTTTTCGTCGGCGATACCAATAAGCGTACTGGCATCGGCTAATAAATAAATTCCCGCAAATAGGGTATTGGTGAACAGATAAGCCGCTAAGATCCAGCTAAAAAACTGTACCCAGCTCATGGTAATCAGTCGATTGTAAATATTCAACCGATCCCAAAGAGAGCCGTTCGTTCGGGCCAGATTAAAACTACCATCCTGATTAACCAGCCGTACCTTTGAATCGGTTAATTTCGTGCCGAAACCTAGGTCGGGACGCTTTTCTTCCTGCTCAACCAACTGGCTGTTTTGGGGCGTGTGGTTGGTAAGTTGGCGAGTCGATGAATTCATAGTGTAGAGGTTTGTTACTAAGCATACAAACCGAGTAGGGTTGTTAGCAAAGTTATCGCTAATTTGTCCGGCTCTTGCATAACCCGAATCATATCCCATTCTGTTCACACGATGCACCCAATTGAAATTGTAACGGGGCTACTTGGTTTAACAACGCTGCTGGCTGTAGTGGCCCGGCGGTTCCGATTATCGTACCCAATTTTGCTGGTTATTGTCGGATTGCTTGTTGGCTGGATACCTGGTTTACCATCGGACATACTGTCGCCTGATGCCGTCTTCTTAATCTTTCTCCCTCCTTTGCTCTATGCAGCTGCCTGGCAAATCGACAATGTCGAATTGAAACTCTATAGCCGTTCGGTTTCAATGCTGGCCGTTGGGCTGGTGCTGTTTACCTCTACGGTGGTGGCTTTGGTCGCCCACGCGGTCATTCCGGACTTTTCGCTGGCTCAGGGGTATTTACTCGGTGCCATCATTGCCCCTCCCGACGCGGTTGCCGCTTCATCAGTGATGCGTGGCCTGAATGTGCCTAAGCGCATCACGACCGTGCTGGAAGGGGAAAGTTTGGTGAATGACGCTACCAGCCTCATTATTTACCGCTATGGTCTGGTGGCCATTCTAACGAATCGGTTTGTATTGTGGGAGGCCGGGCTTCAGTTTGTGGGTATTGCTATCGTTAGCGTAGCCATCGGGTTGCTGATTGGCTGGATTATGCTTTGGGTACACCGAATCATTAGTAAAGACGCTGTTATCAGTACGGCCATTACCCTGCTGACGCCCTACGGAGCCTACCTGATTGCCGAAAACTTTCATCTTTCCGGGGTTCTCTCAGCCGTTGCAACCGGGCTTTTCCTGTCGGCTCGTACATCGGAGTTGTTTTCCTACCACAGCCGGTTACAGGTCAATTCGGTTTGGGAGATCGTCGTTTTTCTACTAAATGGCCTGGTATTTATTCTGATTGGCCTGCAATTACCCATGATCGTTTCCAATCTAAATGGATACTCTCTGCCCGAGTCGGTTATGTATGGGTTACTCATTAGCGCCGTGGCTATTGTGTGTCGAATTGTGTGGGTATTTCCGGGAGCCTATATTCCTCGCTGGCTAAGTGCCCGCATTCGGAAACGGGAGGCCAAACCGAGCTGGCAACAGGTGGCGGTGATTGGCTGGGCAGGTATGCGAGGGGTGGTTTCGCTGGCAGGTGCCCTGGCATTACCCACTACGCTGCCCAATGGGGAACCCTTCCCAGCCCGTGACCTGATTCTGTTTATTACGTTCATTGTCATTTTGATCACGCTGGTTGTTCAGGGACTAACCTTGCCAGTGATCGTTGAAGCGCTGAATGTTCGGGAGCAGATTGACGAAAAGAGCGAAGAACGCAAGCTTCGACGGAAAATGGCCCTTCAGGTAATCACTCACATCGAAGCCAACCATTCGGCGGGTTCCGTTCATGATGATGTGCTGAGCTACGTGAAAAATGAATATGAGTTGAAAATCAATGAATTGAGTGGCATGCTTCGGGCATCGGACAACGCCCAGCGACCCGCCGAACTTTATCAGCAAGCCATCCGGCTTCAGCTGGAGCTAATCGACGTTGAGCGGACAGTCTTGATGGAGCAGCGTCAGAGTAGTTTGCTGGATGTAGATGTCCTTCGTAAAATGGAGCAGGAACTCGATCTCGAAGCTGCGCGGCTTACGCTGGTTCAGCCAGTGGAATAGCGGTAAGGTTCAGTCAGCACAGAGGTTCTTTACGCAAAGCCAAACACTGATTCATTAAAAAGTAAATCCTAAACAGCTTTCTTTTGTGTAAAAAAGAATTGAGGAACTTAACTGCTGTGGAATGCCAGGGATAGCCTAACACTAAAGTAGATTCAAGCCATTACTTGTTTTGAAGAAGTAGCAACTGTAGAACCCCTTGCTGAATATCCATAGTTGTTATGCTCCGTATCGTCAACCAAAAATTTATGAAATCGCTATACGCTCTTCTCGTACTGATCGTCGTTACCGGCAATATGATGCTGGCTCAATCACCCCAAAAAGGGAAGGCTAAAATCATTCGGACGTTAATTGTTGATGGACAGAATAACCATGAGCAATGGCCTAAAATCACGTTTATGATGAAGCGCTACCTCGAAGAAACAGGTAAGTTTTCGGTCGATGTAAAGCGGTCTTATTATACCTGGAACGGAGCTGACCTGATTGAAAAGTATAAAATTCCGGGTGTTCCTGAAACCAAAGCCTTACCCAAAGCCAGGGCAGACTCCAGCTTCCACCCTGACTTCTCGAAGTACGATCTCGTCGTCTGCAATTTTGGCTGGAATGCCGCTCCCTGGTCCGACGAAACCCAGGCCGATTTTGAGAACTTCATCAAAAAAGGGGGTGGCCTGGTTGTAGTCCACGCGGCTGATAATTCGTTTCCCATGTGGCCCGCCTACAACAAAATGATCGGTCTCGGTGGTTGGGGGGACCGTACCGAAAAAGACGGCCCGTTTGTGTATTACGATAACGAGGGAAAACTAATCAGAGATCCACAGCCCGGCCGTGCCGGATCACATGGTGCCCAGAACGAATTCCTGATAACCGTTCGGGAAGCTAACCATCCCATTACGAAAGGTATGCCACTAACCTGGATGCACACCAAAGATGAGATGTATGACCGCCTGCGCGGGCCCGCCGAAAACATGACCGTGCTGGCAACGGCTTACTCATCAAAAGAGAATAAAGGCACCGACCGAAACGAGCCTATGCTGATGACAATCAACTACGGAAAAGGCCGGATTTTTCACACTCCCCTGGGCCATGTCGATTATTCAGTCGAATGCGTTGGATTTATCACCTGTCTACAACGGGGCGCTCAGTGGGCTGCCACCGGCAAAGTCGATATTCCGATTCCAGCCGATTTTCCAACCGAAACCGCTACTAGCAAACGGAGCTTTGTTGAGTAATATCCTGACTATCAATTAGGGTCTTTAAGCACACTCACCATGACACTTGAAGGCTGTTGAGGTGAAAAATACACCCGGTGGGTTGCTTTCTGGAAGTCGGCTTCGGTTGCCTTATAAATATTGACAAACGTCTGCGGATTACGATCGACCAGTGGGAACCAGGAGCTTTGAACCTGTACCATTACTTTATGACCTTTTTTGAAGGTATGAGCCGCATCCTGCATGTTGAACTTTACTTCCGTGACCTCGCCCGGCTTCATGGCTTCAGGCTTTGAAAAGCTGTTTCGGAACTTGGCCCGCATTACTTCACCCCGTACCAGTAGTTGAAACCCGCCCATTTTTGTCGTGGCAATTGGGCTGTTGTTCGGCGCATTGGCCGGGTAGACATCAATCAGTTTAACCACAAAATCGGCATCGGTGCCGGTGGTAGAAACGAACAGATCGGCCAGGACATTTCCGGCAATGGTCATATCTTCCGTTAAGGTATCCGATTCGTAGACCATTACGTCGGGACGCGTAGCCGCAAAGCGCTGGTCTTCGTACATGAAATCACTGCCCCGGATGTTCCGAATTTCTGATGAATAAGGAACCGGTTTTTTAGGGTCGCTCACGTACTCGTCAAACGGAGTCGGGCTGGTTTGAGGTGGATCGAACGATAGTTTTCCGTTCGGATGGAAGAAGAGTTTTTTCTCCTGAGCCGTCTTGGGAGGCCATTGATCGTACTTGTGCCATTGATTGGCACCCGTATCAAAAATATAAGCTTTAGGAAGCTGTGGATCGGGTTTGTCTTTTAGGTAATGACCGAAGAAAGGAAATTCGATGGTTTCCCGGTAAAACTCTGAAGTTTTGCTGCCAAAGCGAATATTGCCCAGTATTTCGCCCGGCCCACGCGACCAGCCACCATGAATCCAGGGGCCCATAATCAATAAGTTGGGCGACTGTGGATTGTTCCGCTCAATACCGGCGTATACATTAAGCGGGCCATATAAATCCTCCTGATCGAACCAGCCCCCAACGGTCATGACAGCCGGTTTGATGTTCTTAAGATAAGGAACGGGCGTGCGAGCCTGCCAGAATTCATCATAGGCTTCGTGATCCATCATCTCATTCCAGATGAGATTCTTGCCTTTGAAAATCCGCTCATTGGCGTTTTTGATAGGTCCCAGATTCATGTAAAACTCATAACCACTTGGTGTGCCAAAAGCCGAAAAGCCAGGACTATTCTTGGGCGTAGGGACAGGGCGAGGCTGGCCATAAGAAGAAAGAAACGAAAAGGTGCCCATCAGGAAAAATGCGCCATTATGGTGCCGATCGTCGCCCATAAACCAGTCTGTTACAGGTGCTTGAGGTGAAGCCGCTTTAAGTGCTGGGTGCGCGTCAATGATGGTTGTTGTCGTGTAAAAACCGGGTGCCGATATACCCCAGGTACCTACGCGCCCGTTGTTGTTTGGAATATTTTTGAGCAGCCAGTCGATGGTATCGTAGGTGTCAGAAATTTCGTCGATGTCGGTCTTCTTTTTCTTATGAGGGATATAAGGCCGCACCGCCACAAAATCCCCTTCTGACATATACTTACCCGTACATCCTGATAGACGATGATGTAGCCATCCCGCGCAAAAAGCATAGATGGACCAATCGATGTTTTGTATTTGTCCTCTCCATAAGGTGCCACGCTATAAGGTGTACGATCCAGCATGATTGGATACTTCTGATCGGTACTCTTAGGCACGTAAATCGATGTGAACAGCTTTATGCCGTCCCGCATTGGAACCATGCGCTCCAGCTTCGTGTAGTTTTCACGGACATAGGCTGAATCGGCTTTGTTTACTGCCGGCCCCTGAGCCGCCAGGTGCTGAGCCAGCATTGTCAATACAAGGCACAGAATGATACCTGTTACAGTTTGTTTCTGCTTTACAAGTTGATGAGTAGTAATTTTCATGAGTTGCTAATCCGGTTGTAAACAAATCGTATGGACTGTGGAAGGCGATAAAACAAAGTTAGCCTGAACTACGGTTTTGGCCTATTAAGTGAGGTATTTATTGAAATCATGTTTTATATAAAATAGCGGCCCTTGATCGTTTCTATTTAGCTTGATGGGCTAATCGTCACGGTTAGGAACTATTCAACGGCTTATTTAATTGCCAGAGCAAGGCTAGCATGGGTACTCATCATAGTGCCTGGTGTTACGGAATCATTAATCTGAAGGCAAACTGGAGAGATGCTTTTAGACGAGTTGGTGTGAATTATAATTCGATTTGCCTTATAGTCAGCTATAACTGGATAGCGTGTGAGTCGTGTAAAATAAAGATTTCATCATGTATTGTTGCTTGTTTAGGATTGTTAGGTAGATATACCTATATTTAACCCGATTTTAACGAAATCCCGCTCCGTAACGGTCTTGGCTAATCAATAAACTATGAAATTTCATTCAGGTATGATCAGTTTGGTCGTGCCAGCTTTTAACGAGGAAGAGAATTTACCTGTACTGGTTCATCGGCTAATGGCTGTTATGGCACAGTATGAATCCTACGAAATTCTGATTGTTGATGACGGTAGTTCAGATCAGACTCGTTATGTGCTTCGGCAATTAAGTCAAGAGTATCCGGTAGTTCGTTTCCTTTCGTTTTCCCGGAATTTTGGTCACCAGATGGCCTTGCGAGCAGGATATGACAACGCTCGTGGTGACGCTGTAATCTGTCTCGATGCTGATCTGCAACATCCCCCCGAACTGATTCCAGCCCTTGTGGCTAAATGGCGTGAAGGCTATGAAGTGGTTTACACGGTTCGGCGGCCTGATCCTAAACTGTCGTGGTTTAAACGTACGACATCGAAGTATTTCTATAAAATCCTGCGTAACGTCTCGAATCTGCAAATTGAAGATGGGGCTGCTGACTTCCGGTTACTCGACCGAAAAGTGGTAAACACGCTTAAGCAATTTAAAGAAAACGACCTGTTTCTACGGGGGCCATCTCGTGGGTCGGTTTCCGACAGTGCCGGATTCTTTACGAACCAGCCGCCCGTTATGCCGGTCGTTCTAAATACTCATTCCGGAAAATGCTGCAACTGGCCGCTATGGGTATTACGTCTTTTTCGACTCGACCCCTGTATCTGTCGGTATTGCTTGGTTTTGGGATGTTTCTGCTCGCCAGTTTATTTGGGGCTGAAGCTCTATATGAACACTATTTTACAAATGCCACTGTATCGGGTTGGACAACCCTGGTCTTATTGCTGGTCCTGATTGGTGGTGTACAGTTCATAATGATTGGCATTATCGGTGTATATTTGGGCAAAACGTTCGTCGAAGTGAAAGGACGACCTGCCTATATCATCGGCGATACGAGCGAGATCGAGGAGACTGTAACAACATGGCAATCCCCAACCGAGGTGGACGAGATATTTTATTCACCGTTGATGTAGAAGAATTTGATACTGCCGTTGAATTCGGTCACAACATTCCTCTGAGTGAACAAGTGGCCGTTTCAACGCGTGGGTTAAGGTTACTGGCTCAGCGATTTGATGCAGTAGGTGCCCGCACCACGCTTTTCACCACTGCCAATTACGCCCTCCATGAGCCTGAGCTTATTCGGCAGTTAGCCGAAAAACATGAAATCGCGTCGCACGGCTATTTTCATACAACCTTCGAACCGGCCGACCTGCTCAAATCCCGCCTGGCTCTGGAAGCGTTATTAAAACGTCCTGTAACGGTTTTCGTCGGGCACGAATGGGTTATGTTAATCCGAATGATGTGCACGAGGCTGGTTATCAGTACAATTCGTCGTTACACCCTACCTGGCTTCCGGGACGATACAATCACTGGGGCGAGCCCCGGCATCCGTTTCAGGAGGTAGGCGTCTGGCAAATTCCAGCTTCGGTTACTCCGACATTACGGCTACCGCTATTTTGGCTGAGCCTAAAGAACTTCCCGTTTGCTTACTACAAATTACTCTGTCGACAAACGCTGGAGGCCGATGGTTTTCTGAACCTGTACGTTCATCCCTGGGAATTTACGGATCTGTCGGGTTACCAGAAAATCCCGACTTACGTGCGCAGGCATTCGCGGGATGAACTCCTCGACCGGGTTGAAAACCTGTTGCGCTATTTGAAACCACTGGGCGATTTCAATACAATGGGGGAGTTTGCAAACCAGTTGACGAACGAGAAGGTATCTTTGTAAGTGCTTCATTAATAAGTCAGAGATTCTGACTTATTTCAGTAAATGAACTTTAAATGAATATTACGTCGTCAATCACATCAGAGCCCATGTCTTTATTGACTAACTGAATGAGTTTCTGTTTGGCATTAACAAGTTCGTTACGAAGCGGAGCCGAACCAATCTCAATGTGAAGTTTTCGATCGCGGACATAAAGCCGATTGGTACGGGAGGCAATCGCGGGCCCCATCATACGCCCCCAAAAAGCCTCCAGATACGTTTCGTTAAAGCGAGTCTGGAGTTGATAAGCTTTCAACAACTGCCCAATGGCATCTTTCAACGACGTGACTCCAGCCACGCGAGTGGCATTTTCACGGTTATAGCGATACGTTTGATTCATGGGGCGGGTGTCTTACTGCAAAAGTAAACAATGAATTGACGCGATGAATGACTGCTGGTTGACAAATAAGAAAAAATGTGCGAACGGATAGAAAAAGCATACGACGTTTGGATTCGCGCGGTTTGGCTAGTATACTTGCGCAATCAAGTCAATTGCTACGCGTCATATTGACCTTACCGGCGCGCGTTGATTTATAAAGAAGTGGGGAGAGATCAGGCTCTGTGAACCACTGGCAACCTACCACATGGCAAGGTGCTAACTCCTGCCTAAAGTTATTTAGGGACTATAAATCGGATCTCACATGCTCTACATTCAGCACTGTATGGCCCATAGGGCCTACTAACCATTACCCACTAACCGCTACGAAAACCGGGAGGGTTTATCGTGCACACTGCTGTATACACTTGTAGAGCAGTTTTCAAAATTGTTATTTCTCGCTTCCTTAATTCCCATGCCATTTATCCGAATCACTACCGGAAACCATCTGATTATCCACGGCTGCGATTCCGATACTAACAAGCCATAAACCACTAACTACTAAACACATGTCTGAACTTCATTTTGATACCCTCCAGCTACACGCTGGGCAGGAACCTGACTCGGCTACCAATGCCCGGCGGTTCCTATTTACCAAACAACTTCATTTGTATTCAACGATTCGGCACATGGGGCTGATTTGTTCGCCCTAAAAGCGTTCGGGAATATTTATACCCGGATCATG
Source organism: Spirosoma telluris (assembly GCA_003259005.1). Lineage (GTDB taxonomy): Bacteria > Bacteroidota > Bacteroidia > Cytophagales > Spirosomataceae > Spirosoma > Spirosoma telluris. The sequence goes on along the minus strand of QLII01000001.1, from coordinate 4,281,813 downwards.
AACCCTACGTCCGATGTGTTTGAGAAGCGGGTGGCGGCTCTTGAAGGGGGCGTTGCTGCGCTGGCAGTCGCGTCGGGGCAAGCCGCTCAGTTTATTGCGCTCAGCAATATTTTGAGTGCGGGCGATAACTTCATAACAACCTCATTCCTTTACGGAGGAACCTACAATCAGTTTAAGGTTTCGTTCAAACGACTGGGAATCGAAGCCCGCTTTGCCGACGGTGATAAACCTGAATCGTTTGCGAAATTGATTGACGAAAAAACGAAAGCGATTTATCTCGAAACCATTGGGAATCCTGGTTTCAACATTCCTGATTTCGATGCCTTTGCGGCTCTGGCAAAGGAACACGATTTACCACTTATTGTCGATAACACCTTTGGGGCCGGGGCTACCTCTTCCGACCGCTTGAACACGGCGCGGCTGTGGTCGTTGAGTCGGCAACGAAGTGGATTGGTGGACATGGTACCAGCATTGGTGGGGTAATTGTTGATGGGGCACCTATAACTGGGGGAATGGCAAGTATCCACAGTTCAGTGAGCCATCGGAAGGGTATCATGGTCTGGTATTCAGTGATGTCTTTGGGGTAGGTGGTCCATTTGGCAATATTCAATTCATCATCCGTGCCCGGGTTGAAGGACTGCGCGACTATGGCCCAGCCATTAGCCCATTCAACTCATTCCTGTTACTGCAGGGGCTGGAAACGCTGTCGTTACGAGTAGACCGTACGGTGCAGAACGCGCTGGCGCTGGCGCAGTGGCTTGAGCAACACGAGCAGGTTGAATTCGTGAACTATCCGGGTCTGGAAAGCAGTGCCTACCACGACCTTGCTAAAAAATACCTGACACGTGGGTTTGGCGGGGTATTTTCGTTTAAAGTGAAAGGAAGCAGCGAAGCCGCCGATCAGTTTGTGAACAGCCTGAAATTAGTAAGCCATCTGGCCAATGTTGGCGATTCGAAAACGCTGATTATCCACCCGGCTGCCACTACCCACCAGCAACTAAGCGAGCAGGAGCAGGCCAGTGCGGGCGTTGAGGTAGGGGTATTGCGCGTATCAGCGGGTATCGAGCACATCGACGATATTAAAGCCGACTTCGAACAGGCGTTTGCCAACATTGCCGAACCGGTATTGAGTTAAACAGTTTGTAGTTTGAGGTTTGTAGTTGGCTGTTACAGGGTAAACTACAAACCTCAAACTACAAACTACAAACTACAAACTTGATTGAATCTCCAGTATTTCGATTATAAGTATTCATTCGGGCTCGAATCGGGCGAGCGCTTGCCGGGGTTTCGCTTGGCCTATACCACACGGGGTACACTCAACGAAGATCGGTCGAACGTTGTGTGGGTATGTCATGCCCTAACGGGTAACGCCGACGCGGGTGACTGGTGGGGTGGCATGGTTGGCCCAGGTAAATATTTTGACCCAGAAGCTCCCGCTGGAGCGGGCCAGTTTATTGTCTGTGCCAATGTGCTGGGTTCATGCTATGGCTCTACAGGGCCATTATCTGTCAATCCAACAACTGGCAAACCCTACCACCATGACTTTCCGATGATCACCATTCGGGATATGGTTAATGCCCTGGACTTACTTCGGCAGGAACTGGATATCGAAAAAATCCATACATGTATTGGCGGTTCAGTAGGAGGGGAGCAGGCGCTGGAATGGGCGATTCTTCACCCGAATCTTATTGAAAATCTAATCGTCATTGCTGCTAGTGCTGTAGCCTCGCCCTGGTGTATTGCGTTCAACGAAGCACAACGTATGGCCATTGAAGCCGACCCGACCTGGCGCGAACAGCGCGACGATGCGGGTTTAGCCGGTATGAAAGCGGCTCGGGCTATGGCCATGATTTCGTATCGGAACTACGATACCTATGGATTCACCCAGGCCCTGGATAATAATGAGCAGCTAGATGGTTATAAATCAGCCAGCTACCAACGGTATCAGGGTGAAAAACTGGTAGAGCGATTTAATGCGTTTACGTACTGGACGCTTTCAAAGGTCATGGACTCGCACAATGTTGGCCGGAACCGGGGAAGTATACTTAATGCACTTGGGCAGATTAAAGCGCATACCTTAGTCGTTGGAATTCGATCAGATTTATTATTCCCACCGGTCGAGCAGCAGTTTTTAGCGCGCCATATTCCTGATGCAGCTTATGAAGAAATTGATTCGCTGTATGGGCACGATGGATTTTTAATCGAATTTAGGCCCCTTGCCAATATGATCCGGAAGTGGATGGCAGGACTGGCAGCCGTAAAAGTGAAAAAAGAAGTTGAGACTGTGAAAAAGTAAGAATCTATATTTACCCAGGTAAGTATTGGCCAAATTTGATTCTATAGAATCAACATACGAACAAGTCTGCCTTAGTTCTTACTTAGGATAAACGTTAATCGATAAACACAACTGAATGGTCTGGTACGAAGCCGAAATTAATCAATTAGAAAGTAAATTGAATAGCTTACCATCGGCTTCGGATAGGGTCGTTTTTTATGGTAGTTCATCCATTCGACTATGGACAACACTGGCGCAGGATTTTCCCCAAGTTAATACCCTCAATTTAGGCTTTGGGGGTCTACGCTTGCCGCCTGTGCCTGGTTTTTCGAGCGGGTAGTTGTTCCTGCAAAGCCCAGATCTATTGTGTTTTATGCGGGTGATAACGACCTCGGCGATGGGCGGCACCCCGAAGAAGTATACCTATTCTTCTGCACCTTCGCTGAAAAACTCAGCCGCCTATTACCCGGCGTTTCACTCTATTTTTTGTCAATAAAAATTAGTCCTTCCCGTTGGAACATTGCTGATCAGATTCGGTATGCGAATAAATTGATTGCCGGTGAAATCGAAAAGTATACTGAGTATACCTACATTGATATGTCGGCTCCCTTGCTCAGTCCTGACGGACGCCCCCGGCGTGAGTTTTTTGAAGCCGATGGATTGCATTTGAGCCCCGCTGGCTATCGAACGTGGCAACAGACACTTCAACAACAAGCCCCAGTTTTTTAATAATTTGTTTATCTGACGAATAGAAATAGTTTAACTTACTTGTCGCAATTTCAGGGGTATTTAACGCATAGGGGTATGCAACGTGAATATCATAAGTGGTTTAGTCCAAATCTGAGTCGTGACATGGAGTTGCTTGTGTTTGGCCATGCAGGTGCACGAGTGCTCGTATTTCCAACCCGCCGTGGTCGATTTCATGAATACGAAGATCTGGGACTCGTCAACGCGCTCGCTGACCGAATCGAAAATGGCTGGTTACAACTTTTTTGCGTAGATAGTGTAGACCGTGAAAGTGTCTACAACCGGTATGCCCCCCTCAGGATCGTATTCGACGACATAGTCAGTACGAGCAGTATATTTTAAACGAAGTCCTACCCCTTTCCCGCCTGAAAAATCCACAGCCGTTCATGATTTCACACGGTTGTAGCCTGGGAGCCTATCATGCCCTGAATATCGCGCTTCGACACCCTCAATGGTTTGGGAAAGTGGCGGCTTTCAGCGGTCGGTATAATCTGTCGGAGCCTGTTGCTGAATTTCGGGGCTTATTCGATGATTATTACGACGAGGAAATCTATTACCATAGCCCGAATCACTTTCTTCCCAATCTAAATGACGGCGCTATCCTCGACCACTTACGACGCATGCAAATCGTGATGACCATTGGCACCGAAGACCCTTTCCTGCATAGCAACCTGAACCTGAGCGAAACGCTTTGGGCTAAAAACGTATCGCACGAACTATATCTCTGGGATGGTCGTGCTCATCAGGCCGATGATTGGCAGAAAATGGTGCAATTGTATTTGTGATTTTTGCCAACTGAGCTATAATGCCTTGACCAACGCAATAACTAGTTTAGCTGAGTTACGGGCCGCCGTGGGGTAAAACTTGTCGTAGGCAATATGGGCTTCGGCATCGGCGCGGTCGCTGAGACTGCGAATAATCAGGAGAGGCACCTGAATTTGATAACAGACCTGAGCAATAGCGGCCCCCTCCATTTCAGTTGCATCGGCTCCGAAATCGGCTCGTAGACTTTTGCCTTTTTCTGATGAAGCGACAAAGACATCACCGGTTACAACGGTTCCGGTCATCACCTTAACGGGTCGGTCAGAAACGCCCCCCGATGCCAGCGGGATGCCTTCCAGTGGAACACTCTTTACAACGATTTCGGCTAGGCGTAACAAGGCTGAATCGGCTGGGAAATAAACCGGATTGAAGGCTTTTGTGATCGCATTGCGCGTTTGTTTCGTTGGGGTGTTTTTGTCGGTAATAGAACTGTAATCATGATGCGCTATTCGACCGGCAATAACAATGTCGCCGGGTTGTAAATCTGGATTCGTGCCGCCCGCAATGCCCGTAAACAAGATGCGTTTTGGACGAAAATGGTCAAGCATCAACGCCGTAGTCATAGCGGCATTGACTTTGCCGATACCCGTCTCCGCTACCACAACCTTCTGATTGCCAATGCGACCCGTCGTAAAGGTGACACCATCGACCATAACGGTTTTGGGGTTTTGCAATTGTTCTTTAACTAAGGCTACTTCGGCACCAAACGCACCCAATAAGCCGGTGATATTCCTGGGTTTATATCGTTGTGCAAACGTGAAATGGGAAAGAAAAAGGAGAAATAGAATTGTTTTTTTCATACTAAAGAGGGTTACCATAAAGCGGTTTATAAGAAATATCAGCCACCAATTTTAATCGGTAGTCTGGAAAAGACGAACTTATTTTTAACCGTTAAAACGGTTTCTTTCGCCTAATAAAAACCGTTAAAACGGTTAAAAATGACATTTTGGCTGCTGTAGCCCCAGCGTTAAAACGCTGGGCTGATAATCGGGTTTGTCAATGCCCGCTCGTCAGCGCTAGTACGCAAAACACGTCGACAATCCACAGCCCCAACGATACCTCACGACTTTTGCCAACGGCAACCTTGATAACTGTCCACGACAGAAATCCCCAGATGAGCCCCTGCGTGATTGAATAACTGAACGGAATGAGAACAAGGGCCAAAAAAGCGGGCAATGCATCGTCTAGCTGCCCCCAGGCGATGCGCGTGATCGGCTTCATCATAAACGCACCAACCAGCACCAAGGCCGGAGCGGTGGCAATGGCCGGAATGACCGACAACAAAGGCGATAAAAACAGAAATGGCAGAAAGCAACAACCCGCAACAATGGCCGTCAGTCCCGTTCGCCCGCCCTGCGCAATCCCCACGGCCGACTCGATATACGCTGTTCCGGGACTCGTGCCAAGCAAACCGGCGAGGGTTGTCGAAACCGCATCGGTTAACAGGGACCGATTCAGGTTATGCGGATTACCATCGGCATCCTGCAAACCCCCTGCTTCGGCCACACCGACAAAGGTTGACAAACTATCAAACAGATCCGTAAACGCAAAGGCAAAAATGACTGGCCAAAGTGACCAGGATAGAGAACCCATAAAGTCCAGTTTGCCCAGCAATGAAAAGTCGGGGGCGGCCCAAATGCTCTGAAAATTAACCAGCGTTTTCTGTCCGAAATTAACGGCCGATGCATCGCCCCAGAGCCGCCCGATTGGCCAGGCGGCCACAGTAGTCAGAACAATACCAATGATGATAGCCCCAGGCACGTCGCGTACCACTAAAATACTCGTAAGCAGCAAACCAAAGATAAACGTCAGGACAATGGGGTCGTTGAAGTGAGCAATGCTGACTAAGGTAGCGGGGTTTGCCACAATGAACTTTGCATTCTCAAAGCCAATCAGGGTGATAAACAACCCGATACCTGCCGAAACCGCATACCTCAATGGCTGCGGAATGGCCCGCACAATGGCCGAACGAATGTTCAGCACGGAGAGTAGCAGGAATAGCACGCCCGCCCAGAACACTGCCCCAAGGGCTACTTCGGGCTGTATACCCATGCCTTTTACAGCGGTGAAGGTAAAAAAGGCGTTCAAACCCATACCAGGCGCTACCACAATCGGGTTGCGGGCGTAAAGGCCCATCATCAGGCTGCAAAAAAAGGATAGCAGCACCGTAGCGGTCAACACACCACTGAATGGTAGTCCGGCCTGACTCAAAATGGCCGGATTGACAACAATGATGTACATCGTTGCCAGAAACGTAGAAATACCGGCAAGGATTTCAGTTCGTCGGGAAACGGCGGGCAGTGTAGTAGACAAACGATTTGAAGTTTGTAGTTTGAGGTTGGCTCCCGAAGGAACTTCAAACCTCAAACTACAAACTCAAAAACTCATTAGCAAACTTCCGGCGGCTTCATCGACCCAGACCTGACCATTAGCGTGTGTTTGCAGAATACTCGCGGGAAGTTGCTCCGTTATGGGGCCTCGTAAGGCGTCGCGCAGAACAGGTGCTTTTTTCACTCCACTGACCAGCAAAATAACTTCCTTTGCTTCAGTCAGGTGACGCAGGCCGATGGTAATACCCTGGGTCAGCGTAGTTTCTTTCTCGAAATATTTCTGGCCAACCGTTTTTGTGCTTTCTGCTAGTTCAACGACATGACAACCCAGCGTAAAAGGTGTCCCTGGCTCATTGAGGGCAATGTGGCCATTCATCCCCATACCCACGAGCAATACGTCTAACCCGCCTTTCGACTCAATAACTGCGTCGATTTTGGCACACTCTGCTGCCAGATCAGGGGCTTTGGCATCGAATACATGAACTTGCCCAGGGCGAAGATTCAGGGGCGTAAACAAATCGCGGAATACGTAATAGGAACAACTGCCCACATCTTCTGGGCCGAAACCAACCCATTCATCCAGCCCCACAAACGTACACTGACTAATATCGACTTTGTCAGATTTTACTAAATCCACAAACCGGTGATAGGTTTCAATAGGTGTATCGCCCGAAGCTAGACACAGCAAGGCATCGGGTTTCTGGTTAATAATAGCCGCGATATGCTCGGCTGTGTATTGCGACAGGGTCGCATAATCGGGGAATTGGTGGAAAGTCATTAAGGGGGTGTTTTATAGTATTCGGTTTACGGAATACCGTAAACCATAAACTTATTTCAACTCATTCGCTCGTATGGCTTTTGTCCAGCGTTCGGTGCCTTTCTGATCATAGACTTTTATTGTTAACACCCGGTCAGACAAGGGCCGCTAACATTCAGAAGGCCGAAGTTTCGGTCGGTTACTAAGGTGCCATCGACATAAGTGGGTAGTTTCAACTCGTCAGCTAATGGTTTTGATGGTCCGGAAGTCAGGGGCGAAATGGTCAGGTCGTATAAGGGATAGGTTCCTGGCCGATCTAATTTGTGTAAAATCGAATGATGGCGGTCGCCCGTTAGAAAGAGTACACCTGGAATTTTGGCTTCGGTAATGGATGTAAACAGCCGGTCACGTTCGGTGCCATAGATAGCGTAATTCTCAAATGATTTCGTTGGATTAACGATTTGCCCACCCGTTACAATAAACTTAAAGGTTGCTTTGCTGAACGTGAGTGCATCGAGTAGCCATTGTAGTTGTTTATCCGCAAAATAGGCCTTGTTAGGCCCATCGGGCATTTTGTCAGGTGCCCGAAAGGTGCGATCATCGAGCATAAAAAACTGACAGTCATTCCAGGTGAAGGTTCCTGCACAGCTTTCCGGAAAGATAAAATTGGGGTTAGCCCAAAACAGCTTGAATGCATCCAGCGTAACTTCTTTCAGCCAATAAGAACGGTCAGAATCATCGGGGCCATAATCATGATCGTCCCAGATTGCATAATTGTGGGTAGCGGCCAGCAATGGTTGCATTTCGGGTAACGAACGCGTATGCGTGTACCGGCGTAATACCCCACTACGGCTGTTCCAGTCGGCCTCGCGGGTATAGGTATTATCGCCCGTCCAGAGCATGAAATCGGGTTTCTGAGCGGCCAGAGCAGTGAAAATTTCATATCCTCCGCCATAGGGCGTGCCGGGGCGATCCACCTCAGGTTCGTTGACGTAGGTGCAGCTTCCGACGCCGAAGTGAAACGTCGGAGGGTCGGTCCGCCACTGCCATAGGGGTTGGGTCTGAAACTGGGTCGGGTAGGGCAGGCTCACCTTCTGGCCCTCGATCAACAGTTCGTATGTGTACTTTTTTCCGGGTTCCACCTGATCGGCGAGCAGGTGGGCTGTAAAAGCCGTTTGCCGGTTGGTTTGTACTTCGTTGGTTAGATGACTGACGCCTGGCTTATCGGTTTCGTGGTAGCGAATCTGGACTTTGGCGGGCTGTTTCGTTTGTGCCCACAGCATTACTTCGCGCATGTCTGAATAACCAACCATTGGGCCAGACTGGAGCGGAGTCTTATAATTAGAAGGGCGGGTTTGACTAAACGAATTAGGGCCAAACCTGATCGTGACAATGATAGTAAGAAGGAGAAACCAGCGACTCATGTGATATAATAGAAATTGTAAGGCTGAAGTTAGAATTTTTAATTTATTGATGGTCAGTAGTATACGTACCTAGGTTGAGGATTAAAAAAATAGTAAAATCAATTTCTTCAAAGTTAATATTTCATTTAAGTTTACTCAACTTCTAACCACTACCATGAAACTATACTATAATCTTATTTCCTGTCTTCTATTTGTTACATCATTAACGGTTCAGGCACAAAGTCTTCAGCGTTTACGAAACACCCCCTGGGTAATGTTTCTGATATGGCCTATAATGAACGATACGGTTTGTTTGTGGCTGGCCAGTTCGATGGCATAGGTACAAATGTAGGCTCCGTTGCCATGTTTACCGATGGCAGCGATATACCAGACGCCAATTTTCCCCGATTTTACGACGTTGTGCAGGATGTTATCTCCGATGATAACGACGGCTGGTATGTAGCAGGCAGCAATTTTAGGTCGATCAACGAAAACGATTCGATAGCATACAGCAAGTGGGGGTGGTGCATATTCTGCCCGACTATCGGATTGACTTAAATTTTACAATTAACATCTCTACCCTATTGCCTGATTTCGATAATCAGCGGAGTATCGTTTTGAAGCTATTCAAACGGGGGAATCTACTATATGCTATCGGAGGTTTTAATGATAGCTTCAGCAGAGAACTAACGAGTATCGTCGCCCTGAATGCCAGTACGGGTATGGCAACTGCTTTTCCCAAAAGTAGAGGTATCAGCAGGGCTGTCGAATATGGTGGCGTTTTGTATGCAGTGGGTGGTAATTTGCGAGACTCAACCGATACACCTTATGGTAGCAACGTAATAGCTATTGATCTTCAGACCAGACAACGCCGGAACTGGACGCCCACAGTTGCCAGTGGTCAGACTGCCAATGGCAGTATTGTTTTTTGTGCCGGTGGGAAAGTCATTGTAGATTATCTTGTAGCTGGTAATACGCCGGGTTCGTACACACACATGGGCATTGCTGCCTTCGATACGACCAATACGGCAACACTACCCGCAAGCTGGACCTATCAGGTGCCCTATACCCATAGCGTGGCTATATCAGCTCAGGGTATATTCGTGCATAATCAGGCTCTTTATCTGCCAGTCTGGACCAACAACGACACCTATGTGCTTCAGGCGTTCAACCTGGCCAATGGAACTTCATTAAGCGGCTGGAATCCAGATACATTCACGTTTCAGAATGACAATGGTGGCTTTGTCTACAGGTCTGCCGTTACCAAAGCTTCTGTGATAGGTAATCGGGTTTATTTGTATGGGTTTTTTAACCAGGTAAACGGTGTATCTAGAAAAAACTGGGCAGCCATTGATCTGGCAACCAATCAATTAACCAACTGGGATTTGCAGGCGTCTTCTGTCGTAGGAAATTCTACTATCCTTTATGCTTATCAAAACAAGCTGTTTTGTCTGGCCCGCGCTGGCGACTCCTATTATAAATACACGTCCCGCCCTCACCTGGCACTGCTGAATCCCGTTACGCAGGATGTGATTCCGAAAACGTTTCCGTTTCTACCAAATGAACCCACCAACACATGGGCAGTCAATAAACTGGCAACGGTCGATAACGTACTCTGGGTAGTTCAGTCCGGGCAGCGGGCTCCAAATGAATCAATTGGGGCCTATGATATTCCAACGGGTGATAAACTGAATCCGGGTACGTTTCGATTTTTGAATCAGGGCACCTTATCCCAAAGTTTCACGAAGTTACTACCGGTCGATACGGTGCTATACACGCTTGGCATATACGAATCGGCCAATGGGCAAATGCGCCCGTCGGGTATGGCTGCTATTTCGGTGAATGGCTCTGTGCTGCCCTTTACGCTAAATGCTGATGCAAGGAGTATTACCGATTTCGCCATTGTTGGTGATCTGTTATACATCTGTGGCACGTTTACGCAAATCAATGGAGTTGCCCGTAAATACCTCGCATCTGTCAATCGGTTTACTGGCCAACTTACTAACTGGAATCCAAGCCCTGCCTATCCTGTTTCAACCATTGCCATTTCCGGTAATAACGTATTCATTTCTGGAAGTCAACCCCAGATTGGTCCCTATGTGAATCCCAAACCCAATCAATTCACCAATTTTTTAATTGATCGCATTACGGGCAGTGTCATACACAGTTTTGGTACTGGTGAGTTGGTAAGAAGTAGTCTGGCTAAGGAGCAATATATGTTTTTAGGGTGGGGAACAACTACAGAGTCGCCCTGTGCTGCCTTAACGTATTTCAATACAGAGCGTAAAAAATATGCTTCTCAATGCTTCATTAAGCGACCTCAATGGTATACGACGGAGTCTGCTCTTTTTGCCGGTAACCGATTGTTTTTTTATCCACAACCTGTACCCGGTGGTAATCCGCGTCAGTCGCTATTACAGGTAGCATTTCCATCGACTTTTTTTAATGAAACGGTTGACTTTTTCCCAAGAATTGGCAGTACCAAAGGAGATGTGACTGTCAATTTTTACGGGTATAATCTATCAGCAGGTACAAAAGTAAGATTGCTCAAAGATGGCGAAACACCAATTGTAGTACCAGACTCCTCATTGACATATCCGGATAATTTTCGAGTACAGGCAGTACTTAATTTACGCGCGAAATCCATTGGAGATTGGGATATTGAACTGACATTGCCGAACTATCAGAAAATCCTAATTCGGAGTGGATTTAAAATCAAGCAGGCAACGGCTCCAATTCTGAATGGTAGTATAGTAGGCCCATCTAGTGTACGTATCAACCAGCCTGCACGGTACTATTTAACTATAGCCAACAGGGGTGAAACGGACGCCCACGGCGTATTGGTATATTTTGCGATAAACAAAGAAACAGAGGTCACTTTTAAATTTGATTTAATTGGTCGAACTAACACACCCGTACCCTCTGACTCGCTACGGTATTTTACGTTTGATAGTCTACAGGGCAAACCTTTTTCAGGAAGGCTTTATTGGCTTATGGTGAACGTGTCTGCCGAGACTGTATTGTCTTTACCTATCATATTAAAACCAAAAACTACTAAATTTAACGCCAAGATGTGGGTTGGGACACCCGTTTTTGGCTCACCAATGACCCAACTTTCGCAGGACTGTAATGCTGCACTGTCCACAGCTGTTGGTAAAGCTTTAGCAGGAATAGATCCTTGGGCACCTTTCGTGGGTTGTTTTAACAACGTTTCAGACTTACTTTCATCAATTGAAGGTTCACTACTTAGTAAGTCAACAAATGACAAACCAATTGCTGGCGATTATTTGTCATCTATTTCTGGAGCAATATTAGATTGTAGTAAATCGGTAGGATTGGCAGCTGGTATAACATTGGCTTTACCTGAGGGTGCTTTTGTTGCTGGTGTTGGTGCTGCTGTTCTGGCAGCAGCAGGAAACTGGATTCCCAGTTTATTTGATACGGGTTTAAACTGCTCAGGTATGTTTCCAAATCCGAAGAATGAGCGTGAAATAAACCCTGCTGTAATAACCTCCCAAGACCCCAACGATAAAATTGGCCCAGTCGGCGTACATGCGCAACGCTACATAACCGATAAAGATCCGATTACCTATCTGATCCGTTTTGAAAACTACCCTACCGCTACGGCCGCTGCCCAGTTTGTGCAGGTGCTTGATACCCTTAACGCCAACAAGTTCGATTTTTCGACCTTTCAATTTGGGTATTTCAACGTAGCCGATACCAATTTTTATGCACCACCGGGCCGAAAGTCATTTTTGCGTGATTGGGATTTACGTCCGGCAAAAGAGTTGATTGTGAGGATGGAGGCTAATTTCAATGACTCGACGGGCATACTAAAAGCGACTTACACCGCGCTTGACCCAGTCACAATGGAGCTAACCGAAGACGCTATTCTGGGCTTTTTGCCACCCAATCAAACGGCTCCTGAAGGGGAGGGAAGCCTGTTCTTTTCCATACAGGCAAAACCCGATTTACCGCACGCTGCCACGATAACGAACAGAGCTTCCATCGTTTTTGATTATAATGTGCCAATTCCTACGCCTGCCTGGACAAACACACTTGATAAAACGTTGCCCCAAAGTACTATTCAGCCATTACCTTCGGTAAGCAGTGATACGACACTTACCCTACGCTGGGACGGTAGCGATACTGGAGCGGGAGTAAGATTATATGATGTTTATGTATCAGTCAACGGAGGAACTTATAAGCCTGTTGTTACCAATACCTCTCTAAAAGAGGTTTCCTACATAGGTAAGGCTGATTCAACCTACCGATTCTATTCAGTTGCTATTGATAGCGTCGGAAATGAAGAGCCAATTCCCGTAAATTTTGATACACAAACAACCATTGCCTTTGGCGGAATTCGATCACTTGCTTCGGGTAACTGGAATAATCCAGCTACGTGGAGCTGTAATTGTGTCCCTGGGGCACAGGACGTAATCACGATCATGGATGGTCACCGTGTTGAAGTGCCAGATTCACAATCAGTACGTTTCAAAAAACTTATTGTGAAACAGAATGCTAACCTTTACTATAAACGAGAGTAGCTTGTTGACGTGCAGGTTTGTTTAGGAAATGACTGTCTTCCCGAAGAATCTAAAGACTCGCATTTGATAGGTACTGTGTAGGTCTTTTACCTGTTGCTTATATTTGCGGCTCGTTTGATAAAGTTATGCAACTAAATAACCAAACCTACCAGATTCAGGGCGTTGATGTACTGGACATAGCCGACGAGTTCGGGCTGCCATTATATGTATATGATGCCGATAAAATTATCGAAAAAATTGGCTTGCTTCGGTCTTCATTTGCCGGAGTTAACCTTAAGATAAAATACGCAGCGAAGGCGCTTACCAACGTATCGATTCTGAAATTGATGCGGCAGCAGGGCGTGGAAATGGATTCGGTTTCGGTTAATGAAGCGCGGATGGGTATGCTGGCCGGTTTTTCACCCAGCCAGATTATGTTTACGCCCAGCGGGGTTTCGTTCGGGGAAATCCGCGAAGCCATTGAGTTAGGGCTCCAACTGAACGTGGATAGCCTGCCACTGCTTGAATGGGTTGGGCAAAACTATGGGAGTCAGGTGCCGGTTAGTATTCGGATCAACCCGCACATTAGTGAAGGGGGAAATATTAAAATTTCGACGGGCCATGCCGACTCCAAATTTGGTATTTCGATTCTACAACGGGCCGATATGTTGGCCATCGTCGATCAATATCAGATTTCAGTGGCGGGTTTGCACATTCATACCGGTTCGGATTTTAAGAACGCCAATGCTTTTCTGAAAGGAGCCGACGTGCTGTTCGATCTGGCCAGCGACTACCCAAACTTGACCTTTATTGATTTCGGTAGTGGGTTTAAAGTTTCCTATAAAGAGGGTGATCACATTACGGATGTTGCCGAACTAGGCCGTCAGGTGTCGGCTGCGTTCCAGAATTTCTGCCAGCAATATGGCCGTGAATTAGAGTTATGGTTCGAGCCGGGCAAGTTTCTGGTTAGTGAGAGTGGACATTTGCTGGTCAAAACGAACATTGTCAAAGAAAACCCTACGCGGACATTCGTAGCGGTAGATTCCGGCCTGAACCACCTTATTCGACCCATGATGTACGATTCGTATCACGACATCAAAAATATCTCGAATCCGGCGGGTTCTACGAAAACCTACAATGTTGTGGGGTACATCTGTGAGACGGATACCTTCGCCACCGACCGTCCATTGCCTGAGGTTCGCCCTGGTGATGTATTGTCGTTTGAGAATGCGGGGGCCTATGGGTTTAGTATGTCGTCGAACTACAACGCTCGTTTTCGGCCTGCTGAAGTACTGGTTTATGAAGGGAAACCTTACCTGATTCGCCAGCGCGAAACCTTCGAGGATTTGCTGCGGGGACAGGTAGATGTAGATATATTTAGTGAAGAATTAAGAGTGATGAGTGAAGAATAGCTTCATATCATTTAGACTTTTATTCTTCATTCATCACTCTTAATTCTTCACTTTTAAACAATGGGACGCGCATTTGAATACCGGAAAGCCCGGAAAATGAAACGTTGGGGGCAAATGGCCAAAACCTTTACCCGCATCGGAAAAGACATCGTGATGGCCGTCAAAAGTGGCGGTCCCGATCCTGATAGTAATGGTCGGCTTCGGGCCATTATCCAGAATGCCAAAGCGGCTAATATGCCGAAAGAAAATGTAGACCGAGCCATCAAAAAAGCTTCGTCTAAGGATCAGGAGGACTATAAAGAAATCGTGTATGAAGCCTATGCCCCGCATGGCATTGCGCTTGTCATTGAAACCGCTACTGATAACCACAACCGTACAGTTGCCAATGTTCGTAGTTACCTGAACAAACTAGGCGGTAGTCTGGGTACACAGGGCATGCTCGACTTTATGTTCGACCGTAAATCGGTATTCCGGATTCCGGCAGATGGGATTGATCAGGAAGAACTGGAACTGGAATTAATTGACGTTGGGGGTGATGACGTCGAGCTCGACGATGAAGCTAACCAGTATATTATTTATGGCGAGTTCACCGCTTTCGGGAGCATTCAGAAATTTCTGGAAGAAAAAGGCTACGAAATCAAACAGGCGGAATTCGAGCGAATCCCCAACGATTACAAAGAGTTAACCGACGAGGAAGTCGCCGACGTCGAAAAACTCATCGAGCGCATCGAAGAAGATGACGATGTGCAGACGGTGTATCATAATATGAAGTAAATTAAGTGAAGTAGGTGGAGTGAGTGAAGTGGGCTGGATAAACCTACTTCACCCACTTCCCTTTTTACCTGGCGGATACGCCCTCTCTGAGAATCTGAACCCATCCCTTGATGATCTGGGGCGGAGCGTTCTTATCCAGCATCGCATAACTCACCGTGGCCTGATAATAGTACAAACCCGTCGGCAGGTCCACCCCATCCAGACTCTTGCCATCCCAGGCCAGAGTGGGACCCATACCCTCATAGACCTTGGCTCCCCACCGGTTGTAGACCACAAAACCAATGCTGGTAACGAACCGGGGACACCGAAGCGGCTGGAACACATCATTCTTGCCATCCCCATTGGGGGTGAACACATTGGGCAAAACCAGACTCGGGCAGGCATCCACACACACCCGGTTGGAAGGCAGACTCTCCAGACCCCGCTTGCTGATGGCCGTCACATAATAACAACCCGCCACCGTCGGCAGCCCACTGTGGTCATACTTCAGAGTGGGGGTATCCACACTGGTCAGCAGCCCCAGCGTGTCGGTCTGGTAGCGACCATAGTAGATCTTGTAACTGGCAATGTTAGGATCACAGGTGGGTCCCGCGCCAGGCTGCCAGCTGAGCTTGTTGGTGAAGCTGCTCTGGTCACAGAGAGCCTCTGAGCTCAGAGCCGCACAGTTCAGGCTGTCCACCTTCAGGCTGGGGGGCAGGGCTTGGTCGTGTCGGAAGGGGAGGCACAGAAGACCTGGCTGTAGTTGGGCAGCAGGACGAGCCGACTCAGTTGCGGATCGGTGTACTGGCCCCTGGTCATCACCCGGTAGCAGTAGGAGGAGTCTGCCGACAGGGTCCGGGCGGTGTTGCCATCGGCCAGGAAGGTGTCCGACCCATCATCGGTGAAGCTGTAGGTGGGCGTGGTAACCTTAACTTCGCGGATTTTGTTGAAGGGTCCTTTGGGCCCTGATCTTGATCGGTAGATGTCGTGGATCTGGTTGTCGTTGGACCAGGGGGTGTTGGCCTGCCAGGAGAGGGTGATCTGTCGGTTGGCGGGGGCGGCTGCCAGTCGGACCGAGGAGGCCGGTTCGGTAATGTCGAGTTGGGTCAGGGTGCCATTGGGAGCTGTGTAGTAGAACTCGAGCCGGTAGCGGTAGGCATTGACCTCGGTGTTGAGGGCGGAGCTGGAGGTGCCTTTGTCGACGAAGAGGGTGTCGGCCGCTGTGGGGGCGAGGGTAGTGTTGATGGTGGCGATGGGGGTGAAGTTGGTGCCCGCCAGCCCGGTGGCTCGTTGGAGCCGGTACTGGTAGGGGGCGCCCAGGTCACCGGGGTTGAGTCCGATGGGTCTTGTCCACCGGACGGTAATCTGTCCGGTGGAGGTATTGGTGGAGTCGACGGTGACCTGAGTGATGACGGGGGCCAGCAGGGGCAGTTCGAGGCAGGCTTTGTTGGAGGAGAGGCTGACGCCCCCATTGAATCCGCCGTTAACATCGGAGTAGACGGCCACCAGTCGGTAGGCGTAGGAGACGCCCCGTTTGAGGGTGGTGGTGTCGATATAGGTGGTAGCGGTGCTGGGCACGGTGGCTATTTTGGTATAGCCTGCTGGCACGCCGGTGACACAGGTTCCTGAGATGACATCATCACAGCCTTCTTTCCGGTAGATGCTGATGGTAGTGCCCGGACTCGCACAGGAGTAGGCATCCCAGGTGAGCTGGATGGCTCGTCCATTGGCAGTGGCGGTGGGTTTGGCTGTGAGGTTTTTGATGGCGGGTCCCACCAATTGAATTCGGAAGGTCTGGAAGGAGACCAGCGAAGCGGTAGGCTTTGTAGGCACATCGGTCACTTTGAAGGTGACATCATAGGGTGCATCGCGGATCTGGGCACAGCTGGTTTGCCAACTGAAGGTGGCCGTAGCAGGTTGGTTCTGTACCAGATCACCATTGATAAGGCGAGCATAAGCAGGCGGAATTAACTCCCCAGGAGCCAGTGCTTTTCCATCAGGCCCTACATTGAAAACTCCGCCAAATCCTGAAATGATGACGCGTTGTCCATCGGGATCGGTGGCCGTGACGGGTTGGGTAATCAAGGTACCCGCTTCGGCACACAGATCGGGAATGGGCTTAATGATAGGCCGTTTATTAGGGCTATCAACAACAAAAATCTGCATATCCCGGGTGATCTCCCCGATGAGCACGCCATTGCGCCATTCCTCAATGATGAAAGCAAAGTTGTACTGGCCCACTTGACCGGGCGCATCCCAGCAGAGTTCACCCGTGATGGGGTTGATGGTAAAGGTAGGCGCTCCGCCCGCTTCACTGGCCGTACTAAACCGCGTGGGATCCTGATAGCCCGGGATTGCAGGGCCCGTACAGCCATTATCCGTTGAGGATGTTTTGGGCACACTCAATCGGTAGGCGAGACTATCGCCATCGGCATCGAAAGCGGCCGGGTTGTGGCAGAACTTCTGGCCCACGCGTCCTGAATCCAGGGGTGGGTTGAGCATCACGGGGGTGGAGTTGGTTAACAGAGCTGGATTGATCAGAATTGTCGTTGATACGAAAAACCGAATGTTATCGGATGGGGCCGGTAAATTTTTTGTATTAAGATTTCGGTTTGGTACGGTTATTCCAATGGTGTACACCCCTGGTCCAGGATAGGTATGAACCGCTGTGTAGGTGTCAACAGAGGAAGTATTACCATTGATATACACACGGCCACTTCGCTTAACTTCTAGGGTAGTACCGTCGCCGAAACAGATGGTATAAGGCTCTGCCTGATTAGCGGCCTGTTTCCCGGCAGGAGTCTCATCATAGTAAGCTGTAAAGGTAACCTTATACGTGAGTGAGGTTTGAGAGATGCGCTTAGTCGTAATCTCGCCCGCCCTCACGTGGGTAGCCTGACTAACGCTGGGCCATAATACTGCGCCAAGAAAAAGGCATACTAACCCAAGTGTGTAAACGAACCGCATAAAATTATTCTTTTTCAATTACAACGATTTCAACTGACAAAACTATATCCCGTTTGGATATGGGTTAATGGCAAATTAGTAAATTAAGTGGAGTAGGTGAAATGAGTATAGTAAATGAAGTGAGTTTATGCAGCCCACTTCACTTACTCCACCCACTTCCCTTTTTACCTGGCGGATACGCCTTCACGGAGAATCTGAACCCATCCCTTGATGATCTGGGGCGGAGCGTTCTTATCCAGCATCGCATAACTCACCGTGGCCTGATAATAGTACAAACCCGTGGGCAGGTCCACCCCATCCAGACTCTTGCCATCCCAGGCCAGTGTCGCCCCCGTTCCCTCATAGACCTTGGCTCCCCACCGGTTGTAGACCACAAAACCAATGCTGGTAACGAACCGGGGACACCGAAGCGGCTGGAACACATCATTCTTGCCATCCCCATTGGGGGTGAACACATTGGGCAAAACCAGACTCGGGCAGGCATCCACACACACCCGGTTGGAAGGCAGACTCTCCAGACCCCGCTTGCTGATGGCCGTCACATAATAACAACCCGCCACCGTCGGCAGCCCACTGTGGTCATACTTCAGAGTGGGGGTATCCACACTGGTCAGCAGCCCAGCGTGTCGGTCTGGTAGCGACCATAGTAGATCTTGTAACTGGCAATGTTAGGATCACAGGTGGGTCCCGCGCCAGGCTGCCAGCTGAGCTTGTTGGTGAAGCTGCTCTGGTCACAGAGAGCCTCTGAGCTCAGAGCCGCACAGTTCAGGCTGTCCACCTTCAGGCTGGGGGGCAGGGCTTGGTCGTGTCGGAGGGGGAGGCACAGAAGACCTGGCTGTAGTTGGCAGCAGGACGAGCCGACTCAGTTGCGGATCGGTGTACTGGCCCCTGGTCATCACCCGGTAGCAGTAGGAGGAGTCTGCCGACAGGGTCCGGGCGGTGTTGCCATCGGCCAGGAAAGTATCCGACCCATCATCGGTGAAGCTGTAGGTGGGCGTGGTAACCTTAACTTCGCGGATTTTGTTGAAGGGTCCTTTGGGCCCTGATCTTGATCGGTAGATGTCGTGGATCTGGTTGTCGTTGGACCAGGGGGTGTTGGCCTGCCAGGAGAGGGTGATCTGTCGGTTGGCGGGGGCGGCTGCCAGTCGGACCGAGGAGGCCGGTTCGGTAATGTCGAGTTGGGTCAGGGTGCCATTGGGAGCTGTGTAGTAGAACTCGAGCCGGTAGCGGTAGGCATTGACCTCGGTGTTGAGGGCGGAGCTGGAGGTGCCTTTGTCGACGAAGAGGGTGTCGGCCGCTGTGGGGGCGAGGGTAGTGTTGATGGTGGCGATGGGGGTGAAGTTGGTGCCCGCCAGCCCGGTGGCTCGTTGGAGCCGGTACTGGTAGGGGGCGCCCAGGTCACCGGGGTTGAGTCCGATGGGTCTTGTCCACCGGACGGTAATCTGTCCGGTGGAGGTATTGGTGGAGTCGACGGTGACCTGAGTGATGACGGGGGCCAGCAGGGGCAGTTCGAGGCAGGCTTTGTTGGAGGAGAGGCTGACGCCCCCATTGAATCCGCCGTTAACATCAGGGTAGACGGCCACCAGTCGGTAGGCGTAGGAGACGCCCCGTTTGAGGGTGGTGGTGTCGATATAGGTGGTAGCGGTGCTGGGCACGGTGGCTATTTTGGTATAGCCTGCTGGCACGCCAGTGACGCATTTGTCCGGGTCATCGGGAACACAACCTTCTTTCCGATAGATACTAATGGTTGTTCCTGGATTACCACAAGCATAGGCATCCCAGGTGAGCTGGATGGCTCGTCCATTAGCAGTGGCGGTGGGTTTGGCTGTGAGGTTTTTGATGGCGGGTCCCACCAATTGAATTCGGAAGGTCTGGAAGGAGACCAGCGAAGGGGTGGGTTTTATGGGTACATCGGTCACTTTGAAGGTGACATCATAGGGCGCATCGCGGATCTGACTGCAACTGGTCTGCCAGGAGAAGGTGGCGGTGGCGGGCTGGTTCTGTACCAGATCACCATTGATAAGCCGGGCATAAGCAGGCGGAATTAATTCGGCTGCGGGTAGGGGCTGGCGATCAGGTCCAATGTTAAAGACTCCGCCAAATCCTGAAATGATGACGCGTTGTCCATCGGGATCGGTGGCCGTGACGGGTTGGGTAATCAAGGTACCCGCTTCGGCACACAGATCGGGAATGGGCTTAATGATAGGCCGTTTGTTAGGGCTATCAACAACAATGATCTGCATGTCCCGGTGATCTCCCCGATGAGCACGCCATTGCGCCATTCCTCAATGATGAAAGCAAAGTTGTACTGGCCCACCTTGCCCGGCGCATCCCAGCAGAGTTCACCCGTGATGGGGTTGATGGTAAAGGTAGGCGCTCCGCCCGCTTCACTGGCCGTACTAAACCGGGTGGGGTCCTGATAGACTGCAATATTTCTCCCCTGGCAACCATTGGTTGTCAGCGACGTTTTAGGCACACTCAATCGGTAAGCGAGACTATCGCCATCGGCATCGTAGGCGGCAGGATTGTGACAGAATTTCTGACCCACGCGTCCTGAATCCAGGGGTGGGTTGAGCATCACGGGGGTGGAGTTGGTTAACAGAGCCGGATTGATCAGAATCGTTGTCGATACGAAGAACGCAATATTCTGTGAGTCGTCCGGTGGAGGCAAATTGATGGTGCCCTTATTTCGGTTTTGAACCGTTACGCCAATGGTATATGTCCCTGGACCTGGGTATGTATGCGTTGTCGTATAAATGTCGACGGAAGAGGTATTGCTATTAATAAACTTTCGGCTAAATCGTTTGACTTCTGCCGTAGAGCCGTCCCCAAAACAAAATGTGTAAGACTCTGCTATGTCAGAGGCTGGTTTACCGCCCACCTCATCAAAATATGCCGTAAAGGTAATCTGGTAAGTGAGTGAGGTTTGGGAGATGCGTTTGGTCGTAATTTCTCCGGCTCGTACGTGCGTAGCCTGACTAACGCTAGGGCAAAGTACTGCGCCTAAAAATAGGCTCAACAGTCCAAGTGTGTAAACGAACCGCATAAAGTTATCCCGTTTTCAACTACAACGATTTCCGTAGGGAAAGTGTATCTCGTTTGGCGTTTGTGCAACGCGTAATCAGACTTTATAAAATCCAGGCTGATTGAGTAGTGTTTTTCCGAAAAACCGCAGGAATACACCAACCTGTTTGGTAAAGGCCCACTGATTGTCAAGATCGACCCAGGGCCGCCGACGGTTACGCAGATTAATGGCCATCTTCCCGATAAATACAATGGGAATCATGCTGATGTAGTGAAGGATAAGGACGAGGTAGGCCCCGATACCGTATTGCTTGCGTACCCACAGTAACTGCGAAACCTGCACCTGCGATTTGAAACGGTTGATGTGTGTGACTATGTGCTGCTGATTGTCTTCGCTACTGCCGTATTCCAGATGCACGAATTGCTGGTCCCGAAGGAGTAAGAGCCTGCCTTGTTTTCCTAGCCGATACCCCCATTCTACATCTTCGCCATACATAAAGAAACTCTCGTCGAGCATACCCGCTTTGGCAATAACAGAAGGGCGGGTCATCAGAAAGGCACCTGACAGCCATTCGACCTGGTTAGGGTCTGCATACTGGGGGTCAGGCATGAGTCGATTCAGGAGTCGTTGAGAGGCTTGCGAAGGCGGTAAGATGTAAAATGCCCGGCGCATTTGCCCAAACGTTGTGTATAGGTTTGGGCGAATTTGTCGGTTTGCCTGTAATTGTATCGCACTTACGGCGGCTACATCGGGCTGTGCATCCAGTACCCGAACACAATTTGTTAGTACATTATCGATCAGGAGTGTATCTGAATTGAGGAGCAGAACATAACGTCCCTGAGCCTGACGAATCCCCAGATTGTTAGCCCGTGCGAAGCCCGAATTGTAGCCCATCTGATACCAGCGCACATCCGGGAAAGCCGTCTGGATAACGGACTGGCTATTGTCTTCTGACTGATTGTCAACAACTAGTATTTCAAATTGAATACCCTGGGTATAGGCGTAAATCGAAGTCAGGCAATCGAGAATTAGCCGGGGCGTTTTGTAATTGACAATAATGATACTTAAATCAGGCAAAGCAGTTTTGTCATGGTTGGGGTGTAAAGGTAGGGAGTTTATAGTTTGAAGTTTGTAGTTCGAGGTTTGAAGTTATTTCGCTAGCCAACTTCAAACCTCGAACTACAAACTTCAAATTCAATACAGCACCCAGGTATCCTTACCACCACCACCTTGTGAGGAGTTGACAACCAGTGAGCCTTTGCGAAGCGCTACCCGTGTTAAGCCACCTGGAATGACATTGACGCCATCACCGTAGAGGATATAAGGGCGTAGATCGACGTGACGACCTTCGGCATGGTCGCCTACAATACACGGAACCCGCGAGAGCGAAATGGTAGGCTGGGCAATGTAGTTACGCGGATTCTCTTTAATTTTCTGCCGGAATAATTCGTGCTCTTCGGGCGTGGCTTTGGGGCCGATGAGCATGCCATAACCGCCCGCTTCGTTGGCTTCTTTAACTACTAACTGTTCGATATTTTCCAGTACATACTTGCAATCCTCTTCTTCCCGGCAGATGTAGGTCCGTACGTTTGGAATGATGGCTTCTTCGCCTAAATAGTACTGGATAATCCGTGGTACATAGGCATAAATTACCTTGTCGTCGGCAACACCGGTACCGGGGGCATTGGCCAGAGCCACACGTCCTTTTTTGTAGACTTCAAAAATGCCCGGCACGCCAATCATCGAATCTGGGTTGAATGCTTGAGGGTCCAGGAATGTATCGTCGATGCGTCGGTAAATAACATCGACAATCTGAAAGCCTTTAGTGGTACGCATTTTTACGTACCCTCCTGACACAACCAGATCGCGGGCCTCGACCAGTTCAACACCCATTTGCTGAGCCAGATAGGAGTGCTCAAAATAAGCTGAATTGTAGATGCCGGGCGTCAATACCACCACCGTTGGGTTTGGGCGATCGGCAATGAACTGGAGCATCTGAAGCAGCCGCGTTGGGTAGTCGGATACCGGACGAACGCCCGTTTGGGTCAAAACTTCAGGAAATGTCTGTTTGATAAGTTCCCGGTTTTCGAGCATATATGATACGCCAGAGGGGCATCGAAGGTTATCTTCGAGCACCATCATCGTGCCATCGTCACCCCGAATCAGGTCGGTGCCGGTAATGTGGCACCAGATACCTTTGGGAGGTCGTACACCCAGGCAGGCTGGCAGAAATGATTTGCTGGACTCGATGAGGTCGCGCGGTACAACGCCATCGTTCAGGATACGCTGGTCGTTATAGACGTCATCCAAAAACATATTGATAGCCTTAATCCGTTGAATAAGACCTTCTTCAAGCCTGTTCCATTCGGCCGACTCAATCACACGTGGAATAATGTCAATCGGCATAATTCGCTCCGTACCTTCACCTTCCGAATACACATTGAATGTAATGCCCATGCTCATCAGTGCGCGTTCGGCAGCGTGTTGTCGCCCGATGAGGTCTTCACGGGTAAGCTGCTCAACGCGCTGCTGAAAAGGGACATAGCCCGCCCGCACCTGCGTCTCGTTGACGAACATCTCATCAAAAAAATTCTCAGTCTGGTAGTCCATAAAGGAAAAGTTGGCTGCAGCCTGGCCCTGTGACTGCGTCATACCATTGAGTGATTGCGACTGGGATTGGCGGGTGTTTTGTTTTTTCATGGAACAATATATTTACAAATGGCAGATGGGCCAAATAGAATATGGAATACCGAATTTTTATGCAAATAAAACGCTATAAAAGTAAAGAAAACTAACGGATTGCACTGCTTTTTCATAAAAAGCATACAGTTTATAATGTAGGAGAGCGTGGGTGGAAGAGGATCGAGCAACAACACATAGCTGAATTTTCTGACGATTGTGGCAATAAGCCACTCACAAACGGTGATTTTCTTTAGTTAAATTTTGCTAGCGTTAAATACGAAGCAGAATTATTTATTGTTTAGATCTGTCGATTCTATTGGTCTGATAATCAGCCGAAAAGAAGCCATAGGAGTCAATAGAATCAAATTTGGCCAACTACTTATACAAACAAAAGAAACGGTTGTTTTGTCTTGCTGTATGTTCACTAAACTAAACATAGATACACGTTATGAAAGCAATCGTCTGTTCACTCGCTCTTTTTATTGCAGGGGTATCGAGCACAATGGCTCAAACGGAGAAGGGTAATCGCCTGATGGGCGTTAATGTGGCCAATATAGTTATTCCAACCGAGGGGCATTCAACAATTGTTAGCCTTCAGCCAACCTACGGCTGGTTTGTTAGTCAGGGTCTGGTCGTTGGAGCTGGGATACCTTTCTTGTACCTAGGTTCAGACAATACCAAACTGACCCAGATTGGCCTGAGTCCTTTCTTACGCTATTACTTTGGCCCCTCTCAGGTAAAACCGTTCCTTGGCACATCGGTAGGGGTCGTTAATACATCGGTGTCCAATAATGGGTCCAATTCGGCGTCAAGTACCGATGTGATCTACAGTGTAACAGGTGGGGTCGCTTTCTTTCTGAATAGGCATGTAAGCTTTGACGCGGCATTGGCCTATACAGGGGGCGACATTGGCGCCCTGAATAGCTTTGTCGCTGGTACGACAAATGCGCTGACTCCCAACATTCCTAAAGCCGTGAATATTAGTTTAGGATTTCAAGTTTATTTTGGGAGAAATTAACCAGAGCTTGTGGTAAGCTGTGGATGCTATTGATTCTGTAGATTCTATTGATTCTGTTGTGTGCCATAACAGGGCAATAAAATCTTCAGTATCCACAGAATCAATAGAATCCACAGTTTACCACAGATAGTGCACCGGGTTTTTGATGTGTTTGTCGTAGATGCGTTTTATGGCAGCTATCTGTTCTGGTGAAGGAGCGGGGCGTCCCATCGCCTGTAGGTTCGATATTAGGTGCTCTGGTTTTGATGCACCCGGAATAATACAACTCACTGCATCGAAGCTAAGAATCCAGCGGAGTGCGTCGGGGGCTAAATTGGTATCATCGGGAAAAATTGCTTTCAGTTCATCAACGGCGGCTAAGCCAGTGGCATAATCTACCCCCGAAAATGTTTCGCCTTTATCGAAAGCCTCACCCTGCCGATTGAACGTGCGGTGATCCGTTGCCGAAAAGGTGGAATCTGGGCCGAATTTCCCCGTCAGCAATCCACTGGCCAGGGGTACTCGAACAATAATACCCACATCCCGACGACTGGCTTCGGTAAAAAACAATTCGGCGGGCCGTTGCCGGAACATGTTAAAAATGATCTGTACGGTGGTTACGTTGGAAAATTCGATGGCTTTCAACCCTTCTTCCACTTTCTCAACGCTGACGCCCAGATTCTGAATTTTTCCTTCTTCTTTCAACCGATCAAACAGTTCGAAAATTTCCGGTCGATAATATACGTCTGTTGGTGGGCAGTGGAGTTGAATCAGATCGAGCGTTTCCAGACCCATATTTTGCAGGCTGTCTTCCACAAAGTTGCGCAATACGTTGGGTTGGTAGGCTTCGTTCGTATGGGTTGCAGACGACGACCGCATTTAGTCGCCACGAAAATTTGTTCAGAGCGCGAGCGTACTAACCGCCCAACGGCTTTCTCACTTTCGCCATCACCATACACATCAGCCGTGTCGATGAAATTAATTCCGGCATCAACGGCGTCGTTAAGAATACGATCGGCGTTATCGTGGCTAAAGGGATCGCCCCATTTACCACCCACCTGCCAGGTGCCTAAGCTAATTTCGGATATGTTAAAGCCCGTTTTGCCGAGTTTTCGGTAATTCATGTAAGATTTGGTTTAGACATTCACAATAGAACGCGGATGGCACTGATTAGTATGATCTACGCGGATAAAAATCATACTAAATTAACGTGAACTATGGGATTGTTTCCTAAGCTGCTAGTACCCAACTGGGCTCTGCGGCCTTCAATAAGCGGTCCCCATGTTAATGCTAGCTGTGGGCTTGCGCTCGTAGAACGAGTAAGCGACCAGACTAGCATAGACGTTGACAAACGCATTGGTCGCTGAGCGATGGCGGCTATGCTCTAAATCGCACACCGCCTTGCTCTGCCCAATGACAGTCTCAATCAGACTGCGTTTTCTAGCCCACCGCTTCGCGGCCACTGGCCAGTCGACGGCTTGCTTAGGTTTGCGGGTTTTAGCCGCCCAGATGAGCTGGCCCTCCCGCTCCAAAAACGCTTGCTTCTCTAGATTGAGTAGGTACCCTTTATCACCAAAGACCCATCCGACCAGGTCTTTGGTGAGTGAAAACAGCACGTTAGCCTGCGCATCATGGGCTCTGCCCTCCGTGATACGAACTTGCATCAATTGGCCTAAATGATTGATAACCAAATGGACCTTCAAACCAAAGAACCAACCCGTTGAGGTTTTACCCCAGCTGGCAAAGCCCTTCAAGGTTCGATGCTGATGGGCGCGTTTGGGATGGCAGGCAGCCAGCGAGGTCGAGTCGATATAGTACAGGCCAGTGCGTATACTGCGGCTACAGCGGTAGGCCAGATACAACATCAGCGCGATAAGTGTGCGGGGAATCAGGGCCACAAAGCGGTCATAACTGACCAGATCGGGGAAGTCTCGACGCAGGTCAGTCAGCACGTGGCGGGTGTAGTAGGCTTTAAAATTTTTGTAGGGGCTGAGGTGGTAGTAGATCAGGATGGTCATTAGTTCGGCAAGGGTGAGTTGACTGGGGTGCAACTTTTTATATAGGCCGCAGTGGTGAAGGGCTTTAGCGATGAGTGGCATTTTGGCCTTGCAAAAGTCATCGACATCAACGTAGATTTCGGTCAGCATATGAGTCCGGAAGTGAGTTAGTTTTATCAGGTTCGCACCCAAAACTATCCATTTTCGGCTCATATGCCTTTTGAAGCCCTAAATACCGCCAACACAATCTCATAGTTCACGTTAAATTAGTTTGATCAGTGTCATCTGCGTTCTATTCTACAACTTTACCCCAAAGCGTTCGCCTAATTCCTCCAGGCTTTTTACCACAGGCTCAACTACCGGAATCCCATTGGCGAGTCGTTCGGCTTCCATCATGCGCTCGGGGTCGCCGGAATCAGGACTTGTTTGCCTTCAACGGCTTTTGCCTGACGGAATCGCTGAATCCAGGTATCCATATGCGTTTTAAACTCGTCGGCAGGTCGGAAGGCATCAATGCGCATGGCCCGAAGAAGTGTCCTGTTCCTTCACCTACGCCTTCATTGGCTTGCATGAATCCTGCTGTAGCGAAAGGAGGTACCCAGGGACCGTAATT
The DNA here is from genome assembly GCA_003259005.1 of Spirosoma telluris. Lineage (GTDB taxonomy): Bacteria > Bacteroidota > Bacteroidia > Cytophagales > Spirosomataceae > Spirosoma > Spirosoma telluris. Next base: position 4,254,507 of record QLII01000001.1, on the reverse strand, counting down.
TGCTCCAGAGAGTACTCCCGAAAAAATATCGACGATAGCCCCCAATCCGTAGCCTTTGTGCGAACCATGTTCGCGGTCGGTGCCGAGGGGGAGTAAAGCACCACCATTACGAATGGCATTGGCATCGGTAGTGGGCTGACCTTCGGCGTTTTGTGCCCATCCGAGCGGAATATCCTGCCCTTTACGCTGTAGAATTTCGAGCTTGCCATAAGCAACGGCTGTCGAGGCAAAATCAGCTAAAAAAGTAGGTTCGGTAGCAGCTGGAATCGCCACCGCAATCGGGTTTGTGCCCAGGAGTTTATCTAACGAAAACGTAGGTGCCACCAGTGGGGCTGCATGCGTCATCGCCTGTCCGATCATATCGTACTCTGTGGCCAGAAGGGCATGATAGCCCGCAATACCGAAGTGATTAGAATTGCGCACCGCTACCCAGCCTGTTCCGGCAATTCGCGCTTTCTCGATAGCCACCTGCATCGCCCAAGGTCCTACAACAAGACCCAGTCCCCGGTCACCATCGACAACCGCCGTCGACGGTGTTTCGTGAACAATTTTAATATGTGGCTTTGGGTTTAGTCGGCCAGCGTCATAGAGTCGGACGTAGCCAGGTAAACGCGCTACCCCGTGGGAGTCGACGCCCCGTAGATCGGCACTAACGAGTACATCGGCGGCTAAACGGGCATCGGTGTCGGAACAGCCAATGGCTATAAAGATTTGTTCGGTAAATGTTCGAAGTTGGTCGGCAGTAATCATGGTGGCAAAGTTCTGCAAGCGGGCGAATTATTTCATTGGTTTCGTCAAATAATTAAACGCTTCACCCGCTTATGGAATCTACAGGGCCTAAACATCCTGCAACTATGAAGATTTTATTGATAATCACCACCATTTGCTTACATACGGGATTGGTTTTCGCGCAGGTTGGAGCCTCCGATGAACAACGGGTTCAGGCTACACTTCAACAGGCAACTGTTTTTTTGACCCGCGCCCAGTTATCGGCTCAGGCCATAGCCACGTTAGACGCCGGTACGACCCGATTGGTTATTGATAATGCACCCGCTCAGACAGACCCCCAGAGTATTCAGGTGTCGGGCAAAGGGGATGCCATTATTCAGGGCGTTCAGTTTCGCACCAATTACCTGACAAAAGCCACTAAACCAGCCTCCTTACAACGATTGGAAGATTCACTCCGGGCTAATCGGGAAGCGTATGAATTACTGACAGTGCAGGAGGATGTCTTACAGCAGGAGAAGAAACTTATTCTGGCGAATCAGCAAGTGGGCGGTAAAACAACGGGTACAACCGTCAAAGAAGTAGCCGATATGGCTGCTTTTTATCGGGAACGACTCACCAAAATTGGACAGGAACTGCTGTTCCTGAACCGGCGCATGGTGGAACAGAAAAAACGAGTAGACCGACTCGATGCGCAGGTGAACGAGCAGAATGCCAAACGCGAACGGCCTGTGGGCGAAATTGAAGTAACGCTAACAGCAAAGAGCCGCACGACCGTCGAACTGGAGTTGAGTTATGTAGTGGGCAATGCAGGCTGGTCGCCGATTTACGATGTTCGGGTTCGGGATGCGAAAGGCCCGGCATCAATGGCCTACAAGGCGCAGGTTTATCAGAATACGGGTTTCGACTGGCAGAATGTTCGCTTGATTCTCTCGACGGCCAATCCAGCCCTGCCTGGTTATCAGCCGCAGTTATCCCCCGATTACATAGGTTTCTATGAGCCTCGTCCTAGATTCAAATCCGCTGCTATTCAGGAATTAAATGAATCGGTGGCCGCAGAACCTGCCGGGGGCGCGCAACGTATGATGAGTAAACCCAGTGCAGCACCGGCACCTCAACTGGTGAATACTGCAACGGTAACACAGGCCGTTGACCAACCAACAAATGTTAGTTTCGTCATTGCTATTCCGTACACAATTCTGACGAATGGCCGCCCGCAACTGGTCGATGTACAGACGGCCGAACTTCCTGCTATCTACCGCTATGAGCTGACGCCGAAATTAGACAATGACGCGTTCCTGACTGCCCAGATTACGGGTTGGGATAAACTCAATTTGCTCAATGGCCCAGCCCGGATTTATTTCGAGGGCACGTTTGTCGGTGAATCGAAGATCAACTTGACAGAAGCTAAAGATACATTGGGCCTCTCGTTGGGACGCGACAAACGCATCGTTGCCAAACGCGAACAAATTGAGGATGTAAACAGTCGGAAAACGATTGGCAGTAATCAGCGCGAAGGACACGCCTATCGAATCAGTTTGCGTAATACCCGTCAGGAGCCCGTCAATCTGACGATCTATGATCAGATTCCAGTCTCGACCGACAGCCGCATCGAAGTAGCCCTTACGGACGCGGGTGGAGCCGAACTAACTCCTGAAACCGGCAAACTGACTTACCGGTTGACGCTTCAGCCCGGAGAAAGCCGTGCGTTGACATTCCGCTACGAAATTAAGTTTCCCAAAGGAAGGGTGCTGGATCAGTAAATGGATAATGAACAATGGATAATCAGGGCGCTGCAAGAATGTTAACAAAATAATACCTCGCCGAAAAAGAGCACATTATCCATTGTTCATTATCCATTTACACGTCTTTCCCGTTTAACATTTTTTTAAGAAACAAATCAGGTAGTTTTGGCTTTATTACCGAAACCACCTGATTTGTTTCTTAATACTATGATTTTTCGCTCCTATCTGGTTCTGGTTTGTTTGTTCGTAGTTTCAGCTGTGTATGCACAGCCGCAGGATACGCTCACGACCGAACAGCTTTTACAACGAAAGGGTACTGCGTATGCCGCTCTGCTTCGCCCTTCCCGCTACCTCGCTCTCGATGTAAATCATACGCTTGGGGGCTTCCATCGGTATCGTTATTTTATTGGCGATGATCTGCACTTCAAAGCGCGGGGTGAGAAATATAACGAACAGCTTTATGATGTGACAGACAGTACGTTCAGCATCCTGATGGCTAACGAAGTCATGAATCGCGATGAACCCGTAACCTTCCGGTTCGATGAAGTAAAAACGATTATGCTCCACAGGCGGATTCCGTTCGTTACGGCGGCAGGAACCCTCTTCCCGATTGCCGGAGGGGTGTATTTGCTAGCCGACGTGGTGAACAATAGAGGCTTTTATAGTAATACGTTGCCTGTTGTTGGAACCCTGGTACTCAGTGGTATACTATTTCATCTTATCAGTAATCCGCATATTCGTATCAATAAAAACCATCGCTTAAAAGTACTACAAACGTATTGAACCGAAAGCTATCATCAGAACGAAGAAATTAGCGGAAGTAAGGTACCTGTATAATTGCCAAAAGATGTCGTACGTGTCTAAATGACACAAAGACAGGCATTTGGTTTTATAAAAAGTGCGTTTACATTTGCTCTATGTCCAGCTCTATCGCCAATCTACAAGCCGACTGGTATCAGCACTATCGGAGGTATACCGAGACCTATCAGTCTGGTCAATTGTCGTTTATTCCTAACCTGTTGCCTCAAACCGCGGTGCAGTTTTCGGTCTATCAGACGCTCGAAATTCTGCACAAACGATTGGGGAACGATAGCCTTCGTCGGGCATTAAATCCTGCCGAAACGATTGAAAGCCCAGCCTCGATTTATTCGGATGGTTCGTGGCTTAAACGGAGTAATATGGTTGGCGTAAACGTCCGGACTATTGGGTCGTTCTGGAATATTATTAACTATGTTCTAACAATTCCAGCCAGTCACGATAGCATTCACCTGTTGCCTATTTGGGAACCGGGCGTGGTCGGTAGTTTGTATGGCATGGTGAGCTGGCAAATTAACCCGGAGTTTTTCGATGTGGCACTGGCCAGTTTCATACCCGCTCTTAATACCGTTGAAAAGCAGCTTAAAGTAGTCATAAACCTGCTCCATGCCATGGGCCGCACGGTGGGCATGGATGTTATTCCGCACACAGACCGATTTTCGGAAATGGTACTGGCTTGTCCTTCCTTATTCGAGTGGGTGCAGCGCGATGTGAAGTCGGGTAAACCAACGGAACTGGCTGATCATTCCAGTTTTGTTTATAAGTACGTAGAAGATGCCATCTGGCAGTTTTTGAAATTTCGCGGGGCCGCCGATGGCACCCCACTCACCTTCGCTAAAGACGTTTTCTTCTCGACTGAAATCGCCATTCTGACCGATGACCAGCGCCTGCGTATTCTCTTTGGTAACCCCCACGACTATGCTGGCCGATTGAGTCGGCGAGTGGCGTTAATTCGTTACCTTGTTGAGCAGGGATTCGAGACCTTGCCGATGACGATGGCTCCTCCTTATCGGGGTCTTCACATCGACGAAACGACTTTCACCGTCGATGATGCCGGTCAGATTTGGTACGAATATGCTTTTGATAAGCCCGAAGCCATGTCGCGGGTATTTGGCCCATTGGCCCGCTATCGTTTCTATGAATCGAAAGACAATAACCAAAACTGGGAGCTTGATTTCGACCGGCCGAACCTGCCTGCCTGGCAATACATTTGCCGCAAAGTGCATGACTGTCAGCGTGCGTATAACTTCGACTTTATGCGGGGTGATATGGCGCACGTGCAAATGCAGCCGGGTGGTGTTCCTGCGGTGATCGGAGACTATTATGACCCATTGCGGGCTATCAAAAAATACGTTCAGGCCAATGGAGCGCCCTATTATGCGTTTTTTGCTGAGACGTTCCTGGCCCCGCCCGATACAATGGGTTATGGCAACGAACTCGACCACCTCGAAGCCATTGAAGCCGACTCGACGCTGGGCGATTTGCAGGCGATGGTGGTTGGCTCTGACTTATTTAAACACCAGCTGGCAGCCTATTACACCTACCTGAAAACGCGCCGGTTTGCACCCAACTTTACGGTGATAACGGCTGATAAAGACGACCCCCGATTCGATGAGTTCTATCGCACGGGCAACCTGTTTCGCTACTTTACCGCCCTTTTTCTAACCGATATGCCCAGTTATATCGGCCTGGGTTTCGAGGTGCGTAATCTGCACGAACAGCGGGGTGCTAACGAAGAATACTCAAAACTTTACGTATTTTGGATTGAAGATGACCGCCTGCCCGACAAAGTGACGCACGGCCCATTTATCTGGGGCCAAAACGCCGATCAATTTGACGCCATCTCACGCATGCGTCTGTTTGCCGAACGTATCTGGCCTGAAATTGCGGGGAAAGAGACCAAATGGCTGGTTGCACCTCACCCCCAGCCCCTCTCCTTAAAAAAAGGAGAGGGGAGCTATCTTGCATGGACGCATGATGATCCTACGGGCGAGTCCACCGCACCGGCGGACCGGCCAGGCTACATTTTTGCGGCTAGCATGACAGGCAGCCTGCCAAAAACAATGGCCGAACTGCCTAAGGGGGAGGTGGTTTTTGAGGAAGAAGGTTGCCGAATTTGGCGGATGGAACAAGCTTGACTAACCCATCGTTTGGGGTATATTGCAGAATATAGTTCACGAGCATTAGTGTACGATCATGATACCGACTCAATCTCAAACGAGTGCGTTACCGACTACATTCGAAGAATTCCTCCGTTTCGAACCGGTAGATGGCTCTAAATATGAATGGAATGATGGGGAACTGATCAAATTCGCGGGTATGAAGCGTAAACACCTTAAATTAATTAAGGCTCTTAATCGACTTTTTTTACAAACAAATGCTCATAAGGCTGGCGGTGAACTAATCTGCGAACAGGACGTGATGCTGAGTGGTATTCAGATGCGACGGCCTGACATGGCCTACTTTTCGGATGAGCAGATTCGCAATGAAGACGATGAACCCATTCCAGCGTTTTGTATCGAAGTGATTTCTCCGACTGACGAGAGTGAAAAGGTAGAAGCTAAACGAATCGAGTATTTTAAGGCTGGCGTACAGGTAGTTTGGCACATCTTCCCGGAAAATCAGGAAGTCCATATTTACACTTCCCGCAAAATCGTACAAATCTGCTCCGATGATGACATCTGTTCGGCTCGGCCTGTTCTAGAAGATTTCAGTATTTCGGTAAATGAGTTACTAGGGTGAGGAGATGACTAGCAATGGGCCTAGAGTTTAATCGTAGTAAACTAACTTTTTGAAATAAATCAGTCAACGAAATGGAAGCAGTTGTTGAACAGCCCGCACTGACGGATTATGAGATTGAGAGAGGTAAACCCATGCCCAGCAAGAATCATTCACGCATACAGGCTCGCCTGTCGAAAGAGCTATTAGTTTTTTATGAAGATCAATACGACGTTCGCAGTGAACAATCGTTGGCGTCCCCGAATCCACCATTAGTACCCGATTTGAGCATTTTTCCGGCGGAAGCATCCAACTGGCAGCAGGATGAGGTAAAAGAGAGCGAAGTGCCGCTAACGGTTATTGAAATTGTTTCACCTTCTCAATCCGACACAGAGCTGACGGCCAAGGCGCAGGATTATTTTTCCGCTGGAACTAAATCATACTGGCTCGTACAACCGTTATTTCGCACAGTGGTAATATTACAACCAAATGCTGAAGAACTCGTTTTCCATAATAACCTCCTCACAGATCCCACCAACGGTATTTCGATTGATTTGAAAAAGGTGTTCCGGTAGCGCTTTCAACCGTACCTTTGTTTGCATGAATCGCAACGTACTCGACGGCCTTAATTTCGCTTCTAAACTGACACCCAAACGGGTGGCCAATGCGCTGAAAGTGCTGTCCAGCTATTACGTTGCAAAACAGACGGGTCGCCCGGTGCAGCGAGGTTTGCCCATGTCGATCTCGTTTGAACCGACCACGAGTTGCAATCTGCGTTGTCCCGAATGTCCCAGCGGTCTGCGGTCCTTCACCCGCCCAACCGGTATGCTGGGCGAAGACCTTTACAAACGCACCATCGACGAACTCCACGATACCCTGCTCTATCTGATTTTTTACTTTCAGGGCGAACCGTATCTGCACCCGCAGTTTCTGGAGCTGGTACGCTACGCCACTGAGCGTAACATCTACACCGCCACCAGTACCAATGCACATTACCTGACCGATGCCAATGCTCGCAAAACGGTTGAGTCGGGACTGGATCGACTCATTATTTCGATTGATGGTACCACGCAGGAAGTGTATCAGCAGTACCGGGTGGGAGGGAAGCTGGAAAAAGTCCTCGAAGGCACGAAGAACATCCTGCGCTGGAAAAAAGAACTGAAATCCCGGACGCCCCATGTCGTCTTTCAATTTCTGGTTGTGAAACCTAATCAGCACCAGATTGCCGAAGTTAAAAAACTAGCCCGCGAATTAGGTGTCGATGAAGTGGGGCTGAAAACGGCTCAGATTTACGAATACGAACAAGGTTCCGATTTGATTCCGACGATGGATCAATACAGTCGCTATGCTCCCCAGACCGACGGCACTTATCGAATCAAGAACGGTTTCGGGGATCATTGCTGGAAAATGTGGCACTCCTGTGTCATTACCTGGGATGGCCTCGTTGTGCCCTGTTGCTTCGACAAGGATGCTCATCACCGGCTCGGTGATTTACAGACCCAATCCTTCGCTGATCTCTGGCATGGTTCAGCTTACCAGGACTTCCGCGAAACGCTGTTTCGTTCCCGCTCCGAAATCGAGATGTGCCGAAATTGCACGGAAGGGACAAAAGTGTGGGCCTAGGGTAAAGAGCGAAAGGGCGAATGAGTGAAAGAGTGAAGCCCTCCGGTAACTATTCGCTCATTTACCCTTTCGCTCTTTACTTCGCCAGGTCTTTGTAGCTAATCAACTGGATACCTTTAGTTTTGATCAGGGCCTTCACTTTAGGGTTTGTCCAGCAATCGGTTACGCCCTGCCGGTCGATGGCGACCTGCTCATAGCCAATATGATGAATAGCCCGAAGCTCTGGCGTATCGAGTCCGGGATGGTCGACAAACAGATACGTTTTGCCCGCTTCCAGGCTTTCGAGCATTTTTATAAAGCTTTCAATTTTCTCCTGTGAGGTCGCATGAGCACCCACATAGCTTATGTTTGCTACACCCAGCTCATTGGGCATAATGTCGAGCTTATACTCTTTCGCCAGCTTTTTAACGAGTGTTTTTACATCGTCTCCCATACCTGTGCAGCCCATGTGACCCGATAGATGACTAATACGGGGTATCTTTTTTAATGCCAGCTCAATCTGCGCCCGAAATTCCTTTTCAACATCGGCCAACTGCCAGTTATTCTCGACAACAGAGCGTTTAGGGTAGTTTTTATTCGGGTAAATCATCGGATAAAAATACCCGTCGGCATCTTTCAGGCTAGGGCAATCGGATATGGGTCGCCATTTGATATTATCCCATTCACTGCTGAGGGTCAGGTGAATACCTACATCGATCGATGAGTTTTCAGCCAGCAAACTGACCGCTTCCGGGAACCAGGGTGAAGGTACAAGTACCTCAATGGATGTTTCGATGCCTTCTTTATAGCACTTTATGAGCGCTTCGTTCCCGCCCTGTGCATAACCCATATCGTCACCACGGATAATGAGCCGGGGTGGGGTTGTTTGAGAAAGGGCCGTATTAATGATCAGTAAGGAAAAAAGAAGAATCAGTAGTTTCATGAGACTGGCTATCACGTTAACCATATATCAAGTCAATTCCACCGTTTTCTACCCGTTAACCCCCAGGTATCAAGTTAGCTAAACCAAGATCTGTTATTGGCACATCTTTACGGGTATTTATCCAGTACAGGAAAAGGAGGGTGAAGGTATGAAAGAGGACGATCAGTTTAGGAAGAAAAATGGCCAGGATTCATTGTCAAAAGAGTTTTTAAGTTTGTCGAAAAAGGATTTGACTGGATTGTACTGGTGGTTATTACATTGATCATTCTTTTTGTTTTGGTCTTCTTTAGTGTGTGATAAAACCTCCTGTTTTTTGCGCATATTTAGTACGCCAAGGATAGTTGCTGCACCTTGAAAACCTAGCCTTATGAAAAAACTCCGTGCTGTTATTATAGACGATGAAACTAATGCCCGCCAGGCTCTATCAAACTTATTGCAATTGCTCTGTCCTGATGTTGACCTGGTTGGCGAAGCCAAAAACGTAGACTTGGGCATCGAGCTTATCAAAAATGAGAAACCTGATCTGATTTTTCTGGATATTCAGATGCCGGGGAAAACAGGTTTTGATTTACTGGCGGCTTTCGGGAAAGCTGAGTTTGGGGTTATTTTTACGACCGCCTATCAGGAGTATGCCATTCGGGCGTTTCGGCTCAGCGCTATTGATTATCTGCTCAAACCCATCGACCCTGATGAGCTTCAGGTGGCAGTCGGAAAATATAAAGCCCAGTTGGTAGGCGTCAGCCCGCAGCAGGTGAAAATTTTGCAGGAGTATATCGACGAGCCGCGTCAATCCAGCCTGAGCCAACGGACTAAGAACCTGCACCAGCGCATTGCTCTACCTACAGCCGGAGGCATACATTTTGTGCAGATGACCGATATTATCCAGTGCGAATCGCTTGGGTCGTATACTAAATTTCATCTGGTCGGCAGCAAACCAATTGTGGTATCACGGCTGCTAAAAGAGTACGAAGAGATAATGGACAATTATTATTTCTTCCGGGTTCATCAGTCCAACATCGTCAATCTCGAACACATCAAGCGCTACGTTAAAGGCGATGGCGGACAAGTCTGGTTGAGCGATAATACGGAAGTGGAAGTGTCGCGCCGACGGAAAGAAGAGTTCCTGGCCCTACTGTCTGATTTCTACGTCAATTCGGGTAAAATTGTTTAACTGAAGTACCGACCGGGACGGTTGGTACTTCAGTTTCTAATCATCATCGTCCTCTTCTTCCTCTTCGCCTTTACCTAATCGAACAAAGGCTCCCCGGCGAGGGGCAGGCATAATGCTTTTGGCTCCGCGCACCGTTTGCCACACAATCTCGCTGAAAATACGGTCGTCAATGTCGTCGGGGCGGGTCAGGTTAAACAGCGATGACCGTTTGGAATTGATATTGACGGCTACGTTTTTCTGATTCAGATCAACTCCTGCTTCCCGTACGTTGAAGGGCGTAGCGTCGGCTTTCTTCGCAAAACAGCGCCACATGGGCGTAGCAGCCGCATCGTACTGGCTCATTGGCTTGAGCCCCAAAATTAATTCGATGGTGCGTAACATGCCCGAGGTTGAGTACATCGTATGATCGACGTACCCGCGCTTTACAAACCCACCCGCCATAAACGCAATAGAACGATGGGCATCAACATGGTCAGGGCCGTTTTGGGCATCATCTTCCAGAATAAACACCACCGATTCATTCCAGATAGGGCTTTTAGACAAGTGCTCAACGAATTTGCCAACCGCTAAATCATTGTCTGCAACGGCGGCATCGGGCGTAGGTAAGCCGATTTTGGCCCCCGATGTATGATCGTTCCCCAAACGTAACGTATTGAGTCTGGGTAATGTCTTGTTGGCCACTAACGCATCGAAATCTTTTTCCCAGGCTTCCTCCCGATCCGTGTCCATATAGCCCAGATTAAAGCCTTTAAATTCAGGACAGTAATGGCCATCCAGCACTTTAATATTGGGTTTGCCATCCACAAACCAACCGTAACTCCGAAACGAAATACCCGCCCGCTGGCAATGATCCCAGATGAATCCATCGCGTGGGTGCGCAATTTCTTTCTGGCCTTCATAATCATAGGTGCCACCCCGTCCGCCATAACTTGTTACCCAGTTTTTTTCAACGTAATCATTGGCATAAGCCGCCGAGGACCAGTTATGTCCATCCGCACTGACTTCGGCGTCGACGTAGAAATTATCCAGCAGCACAAATTCTTTCGCTAATGCATGTTGATTAGGCGTCACTTTCTCCGGGAACAGGCAAAGAGCAGGATCGCCATTCCCTTCCTTCATATCCCCAAAATCTGGTCGTAGGTACGATTCTCTTTGATGATATAAAACACATACTTGATGGGTGATTGTGAGCCGTTCCTGCTCACCTGCATTGGAATTGGGTTTCCCACTTCGCCTTCTGCCTGTAGCTCTTTGCTTTTTGTGTACGGCGTGTTGGCATAGACTAGCCGCGAGTAAGCCGCCAGTGTTTCGATATCGGGCGTGTCGATGATCGAGAGCGTTCCTTTAAATAACCCGGCAATATACTGCACGGGTCCGGGGTTTGCCTGTGGGTTAGGGCCTACCTGCTGTGGGGTACGGGTGCGTACCGGATTAGGGCCACGGGGGTTGGCTTTCGATGAAAACCCTTTTCCATTGGTGACGAAGATTTTAGAACCAATCACTTTAACGGATGTAGGATACCAGCCGGTGGGAATAAAGCCGCTCGACTGGCTGTGCCCTTTCCGGCTGACATCGAATACCGCGAGACAATTGTTATCGGCGTTGGCAATGTAGAGTGTTTTCTCATCGTCACTCAAAGCTAAGCCATTGGGTGTCGTGCCTAGGGGTGCATTCGGGAAGAGCGAGGTGGTTAGGGTTTCAATGATTTGCCGTTTGGCTACGTCAATCAAAGCTACCGTATTATCATTACCGTTGGCAACAAAAAGGTACTTGCCGTCGTGGGTGAGGAGCAGGTCGTTAGGATTTTTATTGGTTGAAATCTGAGCCGATATGGTTTGTGTATTCACATTGATGACCAGCACTTTCGAGCCACCCAGAGCGAAACAAAAAGCTCATTCTTATCCGGCGATAATAAACAGGTGTAGGCGGCAGCGCCTAAATTGAGTTTAGCCAGCGTTTTTTTTGTTTGGGTATCGGCAATGTATAGAGAGCTATCCTCTTTCGTGACAATGTAAAGCCGGTTTTTAGTATCATCCACGCATAAACCCGCTGGCGAGATTTTGACGGGCCAGGGTTTTCCTAATACGATTGGCTCGTTGGGCACTAGCTGGCTATTCTCGATTTTATAGACCAGAATTTTATTGTCGTTCCCGCCCGACGCATAGAGTACTTTTTCGTCGGCGCTAAACGCCAGGCCCAGATAGGATTTGCCCACTTTAGCCGTATCCAGGATCTGTTCTGTACTGGCGTCAATCAGCGTGATGCTTTGGGTACTCTGACCATTATTTGTGACAGCCAGATATTTCTTGGACGGAGAAACAACCAGATTCAGGGGCAAATCATCCAGATCGAGGCTACGCCCTGGTGGAGTCAGAGACCAGCCATTCGGTAAATTGACGCGCTTGGCCGCTAGTTTTTGGTAAGTTTCTGCCTCTTCCGCTGATCGGGCTGAGTTGTTTTGTCGATGGCAACCGATCACCGAGGCAAGCAATAGAAGCAGACTGAATCCGTAACTAAGAGTTGAGTGTTTACCCATGACAACCGTGATCAATAAAGTTATTACCTATGTGCTAATTCTGTAATCGAGTTTTCTTTAGATTCTACTTAATTATGAGCAATACTAAAGTGAACTAATCATCATCGTCATCCTCTTCTTCAGCCCCTGCCAGTTCCGCAGGGTACCGCTTTTTCCCCTTGGCGGTAAACCATAAAATTCGGTTTAACAGATCGTCGTGCCCCTGATCAATATGGTAAAATCCGTGGCGCATCGACAGATTGGCAAAACGAAGTGAGGTGCCTTTCAAACCTGCTGGCGATGGATTCATATCGGTCAGGTTAACCCGATTCGGTACTACTTTGTATTTGAAGGAAAGGTCTGGATTATCCGAAAAACAGTCGAACATAGGCAAAGCGGTTGCATCAAGGACATTCATGGGCGGCAGACCCAGAATTTGCTCCATCGTTCGAACCATAGAGGTCTGATTGTAATTTGTATGCACGGTTTTCTGCAGGCGTGAGTAAGGACTAACAATGAACCCCGTTGTTCGATAAGCAGATACATGATCCCAGCCCGCCTGTGAATCGTCTTCCGTAATAAAAATAACGGTCGATGCCCCAAACCGACTGTGCGTAATCGCATCCACAATTCGACCAACAGCCAGATCATTATCGGCAACCATTGCTCTGGGAACAGGAAACGCTGGATTTACCCCAGCGGTATGGTCGTTCGGTAGCGACATCACCATCAGGTTAGGCAAATCGGCGTTTGGGTTGGCGGCTGTTTCATTCAGTTCTTTTATGAACGCATCGGCGCGCATCTGGTCGCTGATAGTTTCATCATTGCAGCCCGGAAAGTCCATGGAAAGTACCGGTCTGATTCGGGAAATGGTTGTGGTATTGGTATACGAAAAAGGTTTGCCTTCCTTTCGCATCTCATATAAACTGCGCCAGTCGTATTGCTTCTCGTTGTATTGGCAGGTGCAGGCTTCCCCATACATACGAACGGTTTTGCCATGATCGAGGGCATTATTCCAGATCAGCCCTTTTTTGTCGTAGACCAGCGCATCATACAACACGTGCGGGTAGCTTCTGAACCAGGCTCGTACGCTTTTTTCGGTATAATCAGTAACCATCGCTGCACTAGCCCAATGGTGCCCCTCGGCCGATGATTTGCCCGATACATGGTAATTGTCGAGCAGTAGATAGTCGCGGGCAATCCGGTGCTGGTTAGGCGTTACACTATCGCCGAATATGCATAATTCAGGCAGGCCATTTCCCTGGCGCATATCACCCAGAACCTGATCATAGGTACGGTTTTCCTTGATAATGTATAAAACGTGTTTGAAGACTGATGGCTCGCCAATGCGCTCGGGAACGGGTCGGGGCGCTACGCCTGGCCGGGGAACCTGTTCCGTTAACGCCAACCGAAACTGAAGACTTTGCTGTTTTACCTTTTCGGTAAACGTAGCTAGTTGAGCTTCATCCGGTACGGGAATAAAGGAAATAGATGCCAATTGCTTATGCGAGTTATAGGCTTTCAGCTCTTTCTTCGTTGGATTTCTGCCTTGTCCACTCTGATCGACGGGATTGGCAACCCGTGCGCCAACGGCTTCCAGATTCATTACGTAGAGTTCATTGTTATTCAAAACAATACCTGACGGATAGGCCTGAGTTGGAATATACCCTTTTATCTGGGGGCTTCCCTTCCCATTCGTAGCGGCTTTGCTGCCCAATGCAACCACGCAAAGGGCATTATCCATCCCATTGGCTACATAGAGCGTAGTGCCTTCGGGGTTGATGGCTAAGGCGTTTGGCGTACTGCCAATGTAGCCGTTGCCCCGGTTGAATAAGCCCACAAAAATGGAATCCGTAACCTGTTGGGCCTGTGCATCGATCACGGATACATAATCGCTGTTACCATTAGCGACGTACAGGAATCGCTGATCGGGGCTACTGATGATGGCATTTGGGTGCAGGCCAACTGACAATTCCTTTTCTGGTTTCCCCTGTTTTATATCGATTATTGACACCGTACCCGCGCCATAGCCCCCGTTTTGGGGTCGATATACGCACTTCCCCAGGGAACGCCAGCCGTTTCGAAACCATTGGTGGCATCGGGAACGGGGCCTGCCCAGTTAGTGATGTAGGCTTTTTCGCCAAGAATGGTCAGACCAAAGGGCGCAACACCTGTTGGAACTGTCCATATCACTTTCCTGTCTTTTACCCGAACTTTCACGAACTGGTTGTTGCCATTCAGGACGGTATAGAGGTATAACTCACCTGCCTCTTCCTTAACTACCACTTCGTTAGGTAACGCAATGGTGGCCGGAGCTATGGCTTCAAACGGAATGGTCTGAACTAATCGGGCGTTTTTGCCATTCCAAACGGCCTGCATGACATAGGAGTTTGGCTTCCCACGACCACCCGCTCCCCAGAAAATATAGGTCGAATCGTGGTAAACAATCGCCTTGATGCCCGAGAAGGAACTCATGCTGCCTCTAACACTCGACCCCTTATTATAGTCCCATCGTGAAATAAGTTGCTGACTTTGTATATCGAAAAACGCAACTCCATAGCGATCTTCAACGGCTAACGTTTTCTTGTCAGGTAATAATACCGCATCCAGACTATGGTTTTCTGCACTGGCATCCCCAAAGCTGACCGATTTCCCGGCTGCGTCGATAATGCGATTGTAAGGCATTATAAACGGCGAGTTGACACCATATAACGTGCTGTCATCTGAAGGAATCTTATAACCAGTGGAAGAACTGGTTACTGACGTTGTTGGGCTGAATCGGTGGCAGCCTTCCAATAGGAATAGGCTAAAAAGCAGAAATATACCGTAAGCGACGGGAGTAATAGGATGTTTCATAGAAAAGAATTGGCAGCCAGATCGGAAGGATAAAGATAGAGGTTCTACACGTAGTTGAGAACAGATCGAGAAGTATACATTGACTAGTTGATTGGAGGCAAACATACCTGTCTTCAGGTAATCGTCAATCCTTCACCCGATTAAGTGATTATGAACCTTACGGATTGGTTGTGAAGTCGCCATCAGAAGCCTACCCAATTAAATTTTGTGGAACATTCCGTGGAACAGTTCTTGCTTTCGTGGAAACTAACCGGCATCTTTGGGACTGCAACGCACAGACCCATGGGTAAAGTCATTGCTATCGCCAACCAAAAGGGGGCGTCGGTAAAACTACGACAACAATCAATTTGGCCGCCAGTTTGGCCGCCCTCGAATTTCAGACGCTCATTGTCGATGCTGATCCACAGGCGAACTCCACGTCGGGATTGGGTTACAATCCGAAAGAAATCGAGAACAGCATTTACGAATGTATGGTCGAGGGCGTTCGCCCACAGGATGCCATTATTCAGACGGACTTTCCGAATCTGGATTTACTGCCATCCCACATCGACCTGGTCGGGGCTGAGATCGAAATGATCAACCTTCAGAACCGGGAGGATAAGATGAAAACAACACTCGATAGCATTCGCGATCAGTATGACTTCATCATTATCGACTGCTCGCCTTCGTTAGGTCTTATTACGATCAACAGCCTGACCGCTGCTGACTCGGTCATTATTCCGGTTCAGTGCGAGTATTTTGCGCTCGAAGGATTGGGCAAGTTGCTCAATACGATAAAGATCATTCAGTCGCGGCTGAATACGCATCTGGCGATCGAAGGCATTTTGCTAACGATGTACGATTTGCGTGTTCGTCTGTCGAATCAGGTTGTGGGGGAGGTAACCAGCCATTTCCAGCAGATGGTGTTTAGCACCATCATTCCGCGTAACATTCGGCTGAGCGAATCGCCCAGCTTTGGCGTTCCGGCTCTGGCGCAGGATGCTGATAGCAAAGGGGCCGTCAGTTACCTGAACCTGGCCCGAGAGATTCTGATTAAGAATGGCTTGATGCCGCAGGAAGCTTAAAAATATGTATGATATATGATATATAATGTATGATTGCCCCGGCTAATTGTACCATATATCATACATCTTACGTCATACATCTTTACGTATGGACAACGCAAACACCAAAGCACCGAATAAGAAGATGATAGGATTGGGCCGCGGCTTGGGTGCCTTATTGCACGATAGCGAATCGGTCAGTCGGCAGTCGAAGCCGTCGCCGTTCGAGTCCATCAGCACGATGACCGAGATTGGGCTATCGCTGATTGAAACAAACCCTTTTCAACCCGAACCCGTTTCGATGTAGAAGCTCTTCAGGAACTTGCGGACTCGATTCGCACACAGGGTATTATCCAACCGATTACAGTTCGGCAGCTAGGCAAAGAACGCTATCAGCTAATTGCAGGTGAGCGCCGGTTGCAGGCGTCTAAAATTGCCGGTCTGACGAGTATTCCAGCGTATGTTCGCACCGCCAATGACCAGCAAATGCTGGAAATGGCGCTGATTGAGAACATTCAGCGTGAAAACCTCAATGCCATTGAAATTGCCCTCAGCTATCAGCGGCTCATTACCGAGTGTAGTCTGAAGCAGGAAGAATTGGGCGAGCGCGTCGGCAAAAACCGGACAACGGTTAATAACTACATCCGGCTGCTGAAATTACCCCCTGTAATTCAGGCTTCGTTGCGTGATAATAAGATTTCGATGGGCCATGCCCGAGCCATTATCAATATTGAGAATCCTGATGCGCAAATCCGCCTTTTTACAAAGGCTGTCGATGAAGAGTGGTCGGTACGGAAAGTAGAAGAGGCCGTTCGGAACCTGTCCGACGATGCGCATGAACTGACGAATACCCGGCGTATTACGTTGCCTAAGCAGGAAATGCGAAGCCTTCAGTTTAAGCTCTCATCGCTGTTTGGCACCCGCGTGTCGATCAAAGCGGATGAGAAGCACAAGGGTGAAATTAAGATTCCGTTTACTTCGCAGGAAGAGCTGACCAAAATCCTGGAGGTACTGAACTCGCAGAGCTAAGCTCGTGGCCGTAATCGTGTTAAATTACTTTAAAAGGGAGGGCAAACGGACGCATCAGGGAGGCTCTAGACGTTGTCTGTTTATGAATCCGCTTTCAATCTCATTCATCGTTTTCTTGTTGTTGTTTTGTCCTGACCGAGCGCTTTTTGCTCAGAGTCCGGCAATAAAACCCGCTCCAACACCAGCCGCTACTGATTCAACTCGGCAAGTAGGTTCGGCGACCGATACCATTCCCAGCACCATCCGACGAAATGGCGTACCGGTTCAGGTGGGTAAATCTGTACTGACGCCAGACGATGATTCAACTTCATTAGACGGACCCGATACATTGCGCGTAACCGCAAAGCAGGAAGCGAAAATTCATAAGATTATTCCGAAAAAAGCAACGATACGTTCTGTCATGTTGCCCGGTTTGGGGCAGGCCTACAATCGGCAGTATTATAAAATCCCCTTCATCTACGCTGGCTTTGGCGTGATGGGGTACTTGTTCGTTAAATATCGCGGGTTGGCTCAGGAAGCCGCAGCAGGCTATTATAGTTTGCTGTTTGGAGATGTTACAGCGGGTGCATATAAAGTTCAACTGGACCCTGCTTTGTTTCCCAGTATTCCCAGCATCACGCAGGCAATTTCGGTATCTGCAGTTCGCACGATCCCGGATAAAGTCCTTATAGGTCAACAATACTTTTATACATCATCGGGTGCGAAGAATGCCTACGATACATATCGTCGCTATCGGGATTTGAATATTCTTTTGTCCGTAGTTTTGTATGCCGTAAACATTGTAGAAGCGAATGTGGCGGCTCATTTGAAAACCTTTGATTTAACCGACGACATTTCGATGCTTGTCGAACCTAATGTAATTCCAATGCCCGGAGCCGGTTTGGTGCCGGGTGTTCGGGTGGCGTTTACGTTTAAATGAATAATGGATAATGAGAAATGGATAATGGATAATATACAATGAATAATGCTTGACTTACTACAGCCATTATTCATTGTGCATTATCCATTATTCATTATCAACTATTCATTTCCCATTAACTTATTATGAACATTCTACTTCTTGGCTACGGCAAAATGGGTAAAACGATCGAGCAGATTGCGATCGGCCGGGGCCATCAGATTGCTGGTCGTATTGATGCCGACAATCACGCCGATTTAGCCAACCTTGAACCTGATGAGGTCGATGTCGTTATCGAATTCAGTTCGCCTGAATCAGCGGCTGAAAATATAACCTATTGCCTGGGACGTGGCTGGCCGGTGGTTTGTGGGACAACGGGCTGGCTCAGTCATCGCACCGAAATTGAAGCACTATGCCGTGAGAACAAAGGAGCCTTTTTCTATGCATCGAACTACAGCATTGGTGTTAACCTGTTTTTTCGGTTGAATAAAACGCTGGCAAAGTTCATGAAGGACTATCCATCGTATCATGTTTCAATGACCGAAATTCACCACACCGAAAAGAAAGATGCCCCAAGCGGAACGGCTATTACACTGGCGGAGGGCGTTATGGAATATATGCCTATCAAACGCCGTTGGGTTAATTACGAGGAAGGCCATGAACCCGTTTCTGCTGGCAATGACGCCATTGAAATTGAATCATTGCGAAAGGGGACCGTTCCTGGTACGCATACGGTTCGGTATGAATCGGATGTGGATCGAATAGAAATATCCCACGTAGCACACAGTCGGCAGGGTTTTGCACTGGGTGCAACGGTTGCTGCCGAATGGCTTGTGGGCCGGGAGGGGTATTTGGTATGGATGATCTGTTAGGGGAATGATGAATTATGAATGATAAATGGTGAAATAAAACCATTCTCTCTTCGTAATTTCGTTTATTCATTTATATAGACTCCCTTGATTCAGCAGCTCATTTATCATTCATAATTCATCATTCATAATTAGTCCACGTGTCTGAAGTAAAAACCAGAGCCGACGTTCAACCGGCTAAAACTAAGAAATCGCCCATTCGCGAGTGGTTCGATTCCGTCCTTTTTGCCGTAGTGGCTGCCACCTTGATTCGGTGGTTGTTTATGGAAGCATTCACCATTCCAACGCCGTCGATGGAAAACAGCCTGATGGTGGGCGATTTTCTGTTCGTAAGCAAGCTGCATTATGGAACCCGTACCCCTCGTACGCCGTTGCAGGTTCCCCTTACACACCAGAAAATCTGGGGTACCGATATTCCATCCTATAGCACAGCTATTCAACTGCCATCATACCGGCTACCAGGCTTTACGCACGTTAAAAACGGTGATGTGGTTGTCTTCAACGTGCCTCCCAAGTACCTTAACGATAACATCGACTATCCCGTTGACCTGAAAACTAACTACATCAAACGGTGTATCGGTATTCCTGGTGATGTGCTGGAAGTACGGCAACGTGAAGTATTTGTGAATGGAAAGCCGTTTCCGTCGCCCCCCCGCGCCGAACAGAAATATTTCATTAAAACGACCGAAGTACTCGATGCCAATTTCTTCCGCAAGTACGAGATTGTCAATGATTACCGCGACCCCAGTCAGCCTACCGAAAACTGGAAGCCGCTGGAACAGTATAACGATTCGACTAAAACGTCGACTATGGTTGGATATAGCATCAATACGACAAAAGATGTGATTGCCAAATTCAAGGAATTTGACTGGGTAAAAGGTATTGAGCCTATGTCTGAAAAGCCTGGTGAAGTTTCTCCAATGATTTATGGCGCTCCAACGTTCAAGTGGAATCACGATAATTTTGGTCCAATCACCATTCCGAAAAAAGACGTAACGATTCAGATCAACGCCCAGACGATTGCGCTCTATGGACCTGTCATTCAGCTTTATGAAGGAAACGAAAAAGTTGAAGTGGCACCTACGAGTATTAAAATCGACGGGAAAACGATTACATCGTACACCTTCAAACAGGATTATTACTTTATGATGGGCGATAATCGTGATAACTCGCTCGATTCGCGATTCTGGGGTTTTGTTCCTGAAGACCATATTGTCGGTAAAGCGGTATTCGTATGGATGTCGCTCGATCCGAATCCCGCTAACATCTGGAATAAAATTCGCTGGAACCGCCTGTTCCGGACAATCGATTAACAGAACCGAAGCCGAAATCAAGTAAACCCCTAAGTTTGTTTACGCAGGTCGTAGCAAATTTGGGGGTTTGGTTTATCTACAATTTGGCAACTAATCTGCTCGTTTATAAGTCTATACGTCGAAATAGTTATTATTTATGAATGCCAACACTACGTCATTTCTTAAATTTACTGGCGGCAATCAGACCTGGTTTTGGGTTTTCCTGCTGGTATTTTTGGCTTATGGAGACTATTCCTCGGCTTTAGCTAAAGGGAAAGGTAGCTATCTGGCGAAAAAGAGTAACAAGCATAATGCTGGTAACAAAGGGCGGTTGAACAGTCGTAAAGTAACCAGGTTAGTAACTGTTGCAAAGGCTGAAAAGAAGGTGAATACCAACCTGTCGATGGCGCTGTTAGGGCCAAAATACGCGCACGTTGCTGTTAAAGATCAGAAACTGAGAGGAGCGGTCTATTATTTAGTATCCGGGCATGGTGGGCCAGACCCAGGTGCGCTCGGAAAATATGGGAAATACATACTGCCCGAAGACGAGTATGCCTATGACGTAACGATCCGGCTGGCTCGCGCCTTGATGGAACACGGGGCGACTATTTACATGATCGTTCGTGACCTGAACGATGGTATACGGGATGCAAATGTGTTGAAACTGGACCATGATGAAGTGGCCTATCCCAATCAAAAAATTCCACTCAACCAAACCCTACGGCTGCGCCAATCGACAGATGCAGTCAATAAGTTACATCGAAAACATGGGGAAGCCTATCAGCGAATGGTGACCATTCATGTCGATAGCCGGAGTGAAGGGCAGAATATCGACGTGTTTTTTTATCATCATGAGAATAGCAAAGTGGGCAAACGATTGGCCAAACATATTCATAAAAGCTTTAAATCAGGCTATAAACGCAGCCAGCCTACCCGAAACTACTTAGGAACGGTCTCCGATCGGAGTAGTTTATATGTGGTTAAGAATAGTCATCCGCCTACCGTTTTCATTGAGTTGGGTAATATTCGTAATGATAAGGATCAGCAGCGGTTCTTACTGGCCGATAATCGACAGGCCTTGGCTAACTGGATTTGTGCTGGTCTGCAAACGGATTATAAAACGCGGTGACGGTTTACGGTACCGTAAACCATCCTACCATTCCACGGGCGCTAATCCCTTACTTTCCAGATACGCATTTGCCTGGCTAAAATGTTTAGTCCCGAACCAGCCGCCATAATTAGCCGCCATAGGAGAGGGGTGTTTGGCTTTCAGAATCAAGTGTTTTTTGCTATCAATAACGGCCCCTTTCTTCTGGGCATAGGCTCCCCATAGCATAAAAACAACGTTTCGCTTTTCATCTGAAATTAGCTTAATAACGGTGTCGGTGAAGGTTTCCCAGCCTTTCCCCTGGTGCGAACCCGCTTGGCCAGCCCGAACCGTGAGGGTGGAGTTGAGCAACATAACGCCCTGGCTCGCCCAGCGTTCAAGATTTCCCGATTTTGGGACAGGCTTACCCAGATCGTCCTGAATTTCCTTAAAAATATTGATCAGAGAGGGTGGCTTGGCAATGCCATCGGCTACCGAAAAAGCCAGCCCGTTCGCTTGTCCTTCGCCATGATAAGGGTCCTGACCAAGAATAACAACACGGGTATTATCGAAACTACATTTGTCGAAGGCGTTGAAAATCAGGCGCCCTGGTGGATAAACACGTTGTGTACTATATTCATGCCGAATAAACTCAGCAAGTTCAATGAAGTAGGGTTTGTCGAATTCCGCTTGCAGGCGAATTTTCCACGATTCGGCAATAGATACGTTCATGTAGGGAACTGATAAGGGTGATAAGGCATTATACGCCTATAAACGCCAGAAGGCTATATCTGAAAATATTTTCAGATCAGTTCTTGCGTAACAAAACTAATCAACTTAATTTTCGTTCTAAGGTTGCAAACGATACTAAATTTATGGTTTCGTCAGTCACAGAAGGCGTAAAAGTTAGCGTGAAGACTGAGTATCAAGCCGATTACTCGAGTCCACTTCAGGCCCATTACGTATTTACCTATCGTATCACCATTGAAAACGCCAGCGACTATACAATTCAGTTGCTCCGGCGCCATTGGTTGATTTTCGACTCGAACGGAACGGTTCGCGAAGTTGAAGGCGAAGGGGTCGTTGGTTTGCAACCTGTTCTTGAGCCGGGCGAGGTTCATGAATATGTATCGGGCTGTAACCTGCGATCAAGTATTGGAAAAATGACGGGGACTTACCTTGTCGAGCGCATGATCGATGGCAAACAGCTTCGTATTGGTATTCCCGAATTCACCATGGTCGTTCCTTATAAGTTAAATTAATGTACAATGTATAATGAAAAATGTTCAATGAGTGATGATTGGCTCAATTAACATTCAAGTAGAGCCAATGGCTTTCATTTTACATTAATCATTATCCATTATTCATTTTGATTACCGCTTATCTTCGTTATCTAAGTCGCGCCCGCGACGAACATTCGCTTCATTCTCCTTTTCTCTTTGCGTTATATACCGATGTTATTCGGGTCAAATGGGCTTCCCGAGCTTTGTTTAAACCCATCCAGACGTTAAGAAAAGAACTTCGCAGGAGTAAACAACTTATAACGATTGCCGATTTTGGAGCCGGTTCTAAAGTAAACCCGTCTCGTCAGCGTACCATCGGTGATATTGCCCGTCATTCGCAGAAACCAGGTCGCTTTGGTCGACTACTATTTCGGCTTATTCAGCGATTTGAGGCAACCAATATTGTCGATCTGGGTACGTCATTGGGGATAACCACCGCCTATCTGAGCGAAGCTTCGAAGCCCTATGGCGGTCATGTGCTAACGTTTGAGGGATGTCCCGAAACGGCCGCAATTGCCCGACAGAATTTTGACCGGCTAGGCATTGAGAATGTGGATATCGTTGTGGGTAACTTAGACGAAACTCTGAGTTCTGCCGTGGCTGCAGGTAGTCCCATTGATTTTGCTTTTTTTGATGCCAATCATCGATACGAGCCAACTGTCCGTTACTTCGAAACCTGCCTGACGAATAGTCATAATGACACCGTATTTGTGTTCGACGATATTCACTGGTCGGAGGAAATGGAACAGGCCTGGGGTTACATAAAGGCGCACCCAAGCGTTAGTGTGACGGTCGATTTATTCTGGGTAGGGCTGGTTTTCTTCCGCAGGGAGCAACCCAAACAGGATTTCATCTTACAGTTTTAATGAATAATTAACGGAAATTCCTGGATTTTACGTTATCTTTCGAGAGGCCTCTTTGTGCCTAAATAAATCATGAACTTCCTGACTTCTACGCGCTTAGGCCTTATTAGCATTGGTGTATCGGCTCTGCTGCTAACGCTGGTGTCCTGTAGTAAAACGACTACTGACTCGCCTGACCCAACAGACATAGCTTCATTCGATCTGATTCAGCAAAAAATTCTGACGCCTTCCTGTGCAACATCAGGTTGTCATTTATCGGAAAAGGATGGCACGTTTATCCAGCACGGGCTTGTGCTGGCTGCGGGAGTAGCCTATGCCAATCTGGTAGGCGTTGACCCAAAAAATAGCGACGCTAAAGCGGACGGCCTCAAACGTGTAAAAGCCTTTGCCTCATTAGAGAGTTTACTGTATCATAAACTAAATATTTCGGCTAGCCATCACTCGGGAAAGCAATACGGTAATCCGATGCCGCTGGGTGGAGCGACCTTGCCCGATGGGCAAATCGAGTTTGTTCGGCGCTGGATTGAAGCTGGAGCGCCTAAAACGGGCAGTGTTGCCGATGCGACCTTGCTGGATGATAAGACTGTTACGGTGACTACTTATGATCCCCTGACAGTGCCCGCTGTTGGAACGGGTTATCAAATGGCCGTTCCCTTATTCGATATTCAACCCAACTTCGAACGGGAATTATTTACGCGCCGAATGGTAGGCAATACGCAGGATATCTACGTGAACCGCTACGAAACCAAAATGCGTAACGGAAGCCACCATTTTGTGGCTTATGACTTTCAGAATAAAAGTACACTTCCCAACCTGAACGATATTCGAGACCTTCGGAATCCCGACAACTCCCTCAATCTTCTGACGGCTCTTTCCATGTCGAACCACATTTATCTGGCTGGTTCGCAGGCGCAATATCAAGACTATGTATTTCCGGCGGGGGCCGCTTTGCTGATTCCTGCCGGGGCTTCCTTTGATCTGAATTCACATTTTGTCAATAAAACGACTGCCGTGATGAAAGGTGAAGCCCAGATCAATCTGTATACGATCGATAAATCTACCGTGAAGTTTGTGGTTCAAACGCTGAACTTAAGCAACACAAACCTCAACCTCCCCGCTAATACGCGGGTGACGATGACCAAGTCGTTTACGTTCGATAAGCCGCGTAAAGTCCTGACGCTCACGTCGCACATGCACAAGCTGGGTGAGAAATTCGTTATTAAAATTAAAGGTGGCACGCGTGATGGTGAAGTCGTCTACACCTCCACCGACTGGGAACATCCGGACATTATCACCTTCGCCACCCCCATCAGCCTACTTAAAGGGGAAGGGCTGACCTCTGAAATTACGTACAACAATACGACCAGTAAAGCTGTCAATTTTGGCCTAACCAGTGAAGATGAAATGGGCATCATCTTCGGGTATTATTATGAGTAGAGACGCAAAGGATTGCGTCTCTACATTATTCGGTTCGTAAACTTTTCACGGGGTCCATCAATGCGGCTTTAATGCTCTGGAAGCTGACCGTAAATAAAGCAATCACGACAGCGGATAGGATGGCGACGATGAAATACCACCATTCAAGATTGATCCGATAAGCGTATTTTTCGAGCCAGCCGCTCAGGAAATACCATCCTAACGGAAACGCAATGAAAGCCGCCAGCAGGACCAACTGGATGAATTCTTTCGATAACATCCCAATAAGATTTGTCACGCTGGCTCCCAGTACTTTTCGAATGCCAATCTCTTTCGTGCGTTGCTCGGCCGTGAAGGTAGCTAGTCCGAACAGACCCAGACAGGAAATGAAAATGGCCAGGAAGGCAAAATAACTCGATAGCTTGCTTACCGTATTTTCAGACTTATATAAGTTCGCAAATTCCTGATCCGTAAAGGAATATTTGAATGGGAAATGCGGGTTGAACTTCTTAAAACTAGCTTCCAGACTCGCTACGGCTTGTTTGGTTTGACCTGCCTGGGTGCGTACCAGCACACTTCCCCAATAATTTGTGGTATCGTTGACGCCACGCTCTAAACGCAAAATCAGGGGGTCAATAGCCGTATGGAGTGAGTTGTAGTGGAAGTCCTTCATCAGGCCAATGATTTTGCCCTTTTTACCCCACATGGTCATCTCCTTGCCGACCGGGTCTTTGTACCCCATTTTCCGGGCCGATGCTTCGTTGATCAGGTAATTGCTGGTGTCTGTACTAAACTCTGGCGAAAAATCGCGGCCAGCGAGCAGTTTGATACCCATTGTTTTTATGTAATCGTAGGAGATGGCGTTCTGGCTGAAAAGAATTAGTTGGGTTGTGTCTTTACCCGGCCATTTAACGCCTTGGGTCGAACTGCCCACTTCAAGGGGATCTGATTGGGCACAGGTGACCGATTTGATCCCCGGTTCTCGTTCCAATTCCAGCCGGAATGCCTGAAAGTTCTTGGCTAAATCGCCCTCTAAAGGCATATAGAGCAGGCCTTCGCGGTCATAGCCAAGGTTTTTGGTCTGGATATACTGAATCTGCCGATAGACCACAATGGTGCCCAGAATCAGCATGATCGACAAGCCGAATTGAAGTACGACCAGTCCTTTGCGGAAATACGTAGCGCTCGCTTTGAACTTCAATGCCCCTTTGAGAATGACAACGGGATTTAACGAAGACATGAATAAGGCCGGATAACTGCCCGAAATCAGGCCTGTGAGAACCGCCAATGAAATCAGTAATAACAAAAAGGTGGGATTGGAAAAATCGAGCGAGAGGTGCTTTTCCGTTAAGGCATTGAAGACCGGCAGGATCAGGAATACGATCAGAATCGAGAATACCAGAGATAGTAAAGTAATCAGCAATGACTCCCCAAGGAACTGACCAATCAGGCTGTTTCTATATGCGCCCACCACTTTTCTGACGCCCACCTCTTTAGATCGTTTGACAGAGCGAGCCGTGGCTAAGTTCATGAAATTGATACAGGCAATGGCCAAAATGAAAATGGCGACAATTGAGAATGTTTTTACGTATTCGATTCGGCCCCGTTTTGCTTTCCTGCATCCCAATTCGAGTACAGGTAAGACTCGCCGTAGTTTTGCAAAAACAGATCCACGTTGCTGTCTTTATTTTTGCTTTTAACATAATTCTTGATCTTGGCATTTACCTTGTCGATCGACGCGTTTGGGGCAAGCAACACGTAGCATCGGGGACCATTGTTGCCCCATTCCTGCGCCCACTTGTTCGCTTTTTGCCAGCGGTCGTAGCTCATCAGAAAATCGAACTTCAGCGAGGAGGCTTCAGGAATGTCGGCTAATATGCCCGTTACCATTACGTCATCTGTGTTGTCAATTCGGATAGTTTTTCCCATCGGGTCCTTGCCTTTGAAGTATTTGTCGGCTAATTTCTGAGAGATAACTATCCCGTCGGGACGTTTGAGGGCTGTTTTGGGATTACCTTCTTTGAGGGGAAACGAAAACATCGTCAGGAAATCACCCTGTACAAATCGCCCTTTCTCTTTCTCAAAGGTGTTGCCTACCGTGAACAAAGGGGTATTTTCCCAGAGTATCTGGCTCGCCAGCTCAATTTCGGGAATGTCTTTGACAATGTTTTCGGCCAGAATACCCGGTGTAGAGGCATAGGTGTTGATAACACCTGTATAGTGCTGGTTTTCCATTACCCGGTAAAGCCGACTGTCGTTCTTATGGAAGCGGTCCATATGACGTTCGTCCTGCACCCAAATCATGATGAGCAGGCTACAGGCCATGCCTAAGGCCAGTCCCAGAATGTTAATGAAGGAGAACGTCTTGTTTTTCCAGAGGTTTCGCCAAGCGATTTTGATGTAGCTGCGTAGCATGTGTTTCAGGGTTGGGCGTGGAGCAAGGTGCACGGAGCTCGGTTTTACTACCCCTTGTTCTACACTATTCAGACGAAAAGACAAGGCGTTAACCTGGATGTTGCATAGATTGAATAGTTGGATGGATAAAAATAAAAACGCCAGGGAGGACGAACCCACCTGGCGTTTTGTATACGTAATCGCTAAATCTTACCGTGCAATTTCAATATTTACCCGGCGACCTTTAATCGTGTTGCCTTCCATAACGTCAACAACGCGGTTAGCTACATCTTTCGGTACATCCACATACGTAAATTTGTCGAAGATGTCGATGCTACCAATGCTGTTGCCTGGAATGTTGGCTTCACCGGCGATGGCACCGACAATGTCACCCGGACGAACGAAGTCTTTGCGACCGATGCTAACCATCAGACGGGTCATGTTCGCTTCACGCTCACGGGGAACGCGTTTGTCATCCCGGTCGAAATAAGGCTTGCGCTCTCCGTCACGGGGAGCCCGTTTGTCGTCCCGATCATTAAATCGTGGGCGGTCATTGCGCTCGCGATCCCCGAAACGTGGACCCCGGTCGTCGCGTTCGCCAAAGCGATTACCACCACCCCGACGGTCTTCAAAGCGTCCTCCTCCTTCACCACGACCACGTCCCTCATCACGTCCTCGATCGGCATAACGGTCGTTTCCACGTCCGCGTTCTTCGCGACGGCGGTCATCTTCCAGACCTAGGTTTTGATCGGCAAATTCGTTTTTCTCCAGACCCATGCTGCGTTTCACCAGGGCAGCTACGATTTGTTCGGTGGTGAAGCCCGTGTGGTGCAACTGAGTGAGTAAATCGTCGTATAAATTGAGGTCTTTGCTTTCCTTGATTGTCTCTTGCAATTGCTCGATGAAACGAGCCTTACGAACGCCAACGATATCTTCAAAGGAAGGAATTACGCCTTTTTCAACCCGCACTTTGGTATACGACTGAATTTCGCGGAAACGATATTTTTCATCGCGACCAACCATCGAGAACGCCCGGCCCGATTTGCCAGCGCGGCCCGTCCGGCCAATACGGTGTACGTAATATTCTTCGTCGAGTGGAATGTCGAAGTTGATAACGGCGTCTACGTCGTCCACGTCGATACCCCGAGCGGCTACGTCGGTCGCTACCAGAATGCTGGTTGTACCGGCGCGGAACTTGCTCATTACGTTTGTCCGTTGCGACTGGCGCAGATCACCGTGCAAGCCTTCGGCCTGATAGCCACGGATTTGCAGATCTTCTACGATTTCGTCAACCTTACGTTTGGTGTTACAGAATACCAACAGCAATTTCAGGTCATACATGTCGATCAGACGACACATTACCTCAACTTTCGCTTTTGGCTTCACTTCAAAATATACCTGCTCGATGTTGACGTTCGTCAATTCTTTCTTGACAACCTTCACTAATACAGGATCTTGCAGGAATTTCTGCGTAATCTGCATGATTGGTTTCGACATCGTAGCCGAGAACAGGATCGTCTGCCGTTCTTCGGGCATATCCTGTAAAATGCTTTCGATATCTTCACGGAAGCCCATATCCAGCATCTCATCGGCTTCGTCAAGAATCATCATCTTAACGTGGTCGAGTTTGAGGGTGTTACGCTCCATGTGGTCCATAACACGACCTGGTGTGCCAATTACGATATGAACACCACTTTTGAGCGAACGAATCTGCCGTTCGATGGAATCACCGCCGTAAATGGCTTCGATACGTACACCCCGCTTGTATTTAGCGAGTTTCTTAATTTCTTCAGCTACCTGTAAGGCTAGCTCACGGGTTGGGCAAAGGATAAGCGTTTGTACCGAGCGATCCTGAACATCAATCAGGTCAAGGGCTGGAATACCAAACGCAGCTGTTTTACCCGTTCCGGTTTGCGCCTGCCCAATCACATCGCGACCGGCCAGAATTGGCGGAATCGCTTCGGCCTGAATCGGCGATGGGCTGGTGAAGCCCATATCGGTTACGGCTTGTAATAGTTCAGGTGAAATATCCAGGCTGGAGAATAAAATCTGATTTGGATCAACTTTAGGAGCCACGTCTACAGCAGGTGTTGCGGCTTCGATTTCTGCTGTGACAGGAGCATCAGCCACGATAATCACTTTATCGGCAATACCTTCAACAACGGTCTCAACAGCTGTATCATCAGCGTAGGCTTCAGTTGATTTTGCTACTTTCTTTTTAGGGATTTTTGCCGTTTTGATTTCAGCAGTAACTGGCGAAACTGCGCTAGCGGCCATTTCGGCGGCTACTTTTTCAATATCCAGAAGATCATTCTGATCAACGGCTTTGGTTGTTTTCGTTTTCATTAATTGGAAATGATTAAATAAAATAAATCATCCAAACAAAGACGAGTGTGTGCCAGTGAACGGCGCGATATTGCGAGAATTGCCCAACGAACGAAGCTGCCCAACGACCCAACTAGGACCCAATTTTCCCCCGCCCTCATCAAAAGGGGGAACGAACAACGACCGGATTATGTATGTACCGGTACGACCGATTGACGATTAGCCCACGCGCAAATGTTCCGACACGGCGGAACGTCCACTCAGAAACCCATCTGTACATCCGTACTATGGCTCTGTCAGACCTAACTCAGCGTGTAAAAAGGAGAGTAACAGAGACGCGACGGATGTCGCTTGTAAAATCTGGTGCAAAATTAAGAATAAATTGCTGAAAAAGCAAGAGAAGGCTTAGGTATATTGTATTTATTTTAGAAACTCCATTTTTGCCATTTTGGCCGGGACAGGTATTCGTAGGGAGGAATAACAAAAAAGTAGTAAATTTCGATACTATGAATTCCGTAATTGGCAAATACATTATCCTGATTGGGGTCGCCATCCTGCTCATCGGCCTGGTTGTCTACTTTTTGGGCGATAAGCTAAGTTGGCTGGGTCGCTTGCCGGGCGATATTCGAATTGAAGGAAAAAATGGGGAGGGTTCTATTTCCCAATCGTCACCTGTATTATCGTCAGTATCGTGTTGAATCTGATCATCGGTCTGATCCGTCACTTTTTTTAGTCTTAGCGCTGGTCGATTTAGTGGGCTGATTCTCTTCGCTATAGGTCAGCTTGTTCAGGTAGAAGACTTCCCGTTGTGTCGAGATGTGTTTAGATGGAGAAATTTTCTGAAAACCACATGCTAAAAAGTGTTGGCCATACCAGGCCATCAGATTATCCTGTGCCGAAAAGGTTACTTTCTCATTCTCCGCATTGGTCTGAAGCTTAAACTTCTCGGTTTCTTTCAGGACCTTATTGCCCTGAATCACTTCTGTCGTGATTTCGCCATCGTTTGGATAGGCCAGTATCATTCGATCGCCCTGCTGCGATACCTGCACCATCTCGGTCAGGTCAGTGCTAAGCAGTTCTTTAATGGGGAAGCAGTTATCCCACAGGAGTTTACCCTGTTTATCGAACCCGCAAATAAATGCGTGGGTATAGCGATAGCCCTCGTAGCGGTCGGCCCCGCGTAAATAGCCTCCGTAGCCAAGCGCACTGCCCCGATATTGCGGGAAATAGACTTCGGCAACCAGCGTGAGGCCATCTGCCGTAGGTTGCAGATCATGTACCAGAAGCCGGTAGCGGAATTTGTAATCTTTACCCTCATCTTTCTTCTTTTTTGCCCGTGCCAGCAGCTTTTGCTGCCGATTGGGTTTTAAATAATTGAAGAAATTCTGAAGCTGAGAAAATTCAATATACTGAATTTCAGTAGTGGGCGCATCTGTAGCAGCACTACCTGAAACATTACCCGAGTCACTGTGTCGAATCCGCGTCACATAAACCCCCTGCGAATAGGGCGTGCAATCGGTCGAATAGTTACCGACGAGTAGTGATTCATGTTCGTTTACAGGGAGGAGTTTGCCGGAAATGAGTGCTTTTTCGGCTCCATCGAAATCCAGCGTTCGGAGCAGCTTGCTATCGTAGTTATAGGTTCTAATCGAAAATTTGCAATGACGTTTGAGTGAATGAACCAATACATTTACTTCTTTGCGAACATCATCAACTTCCAGGCTGCTGATTTCCATGTGGTTAACATACATGCCTGGCAATACTTTGGTTGACTGGTCGAAGAAGGAGAACGTCATCACAACTGGTCGGCCATGATGATAGCCACCGATATAAGCCTGACTACCCATCACCTTAAACTGGTGTACATCAAACTGGTCAATTAAACGTCCTTCGAATGTTTCGACAACGCCGTCGTCGAGGTGTAGCCGAAGGAACTGGAATTGGTCGGTGTCGTATTCGCGAAAGAGGTGATAGGCGTACTGGTCGTTGTTATAGGTTTCTATCGGTTTATATTTCGTATCCTGTTTAAACGTCGTTTTCCAGAGTAATTTGAGATTAATATCGTATTTCTGAAAGTTGAAGGTAACAGGGGTTGTCTCATAAAAACCACCCGTCCGAATGCTCATCAGAACCCCTTTCTCGTTCAACGGGGTTACGTCGAACGATTCGGCTTCATCCGGATTAGAAGGAATTTCGATGCGTAATGATTGTGCCAACTGCGCCCGTACCGAATGGAGGGTGGTAGACAGAAGCAGACAGGATAGGTAGAGGATACGAATCATATACTCAAATTTACGATTTAGAAACGATTCGCTGATGTAGTACGATTTACGAATTAATCTATGGTATACAGCAAAAATCATACTGTAAATAGCGAACATCATAATTCGTTGTGCTCAACTTGCTAAACCTGCCACCTTTTTTTCAAATAGTCTTTCATAAATACGTTTATATCCCACTGACTAGCAATAGGTTGCTGCGTATAGGGTAAGGTGGGTAGATAACCTGCCGGGCCAAACTCGCAGGTGACAGTTAGCGTTGAGGCATTGGCCTTTTGCAGCCGGGCGCGGATGGCATCCCACCAGTTGGCATGACTTTCGAGCGCGTCTTTCCATTCAGGTGCGCGAGGGTCATTTACCTGTGGGCCTTCAGGATGCCCCACGCGGCAATGAATGTGGTCGCTGACATTAATGGCTCGATTAACGTTCTGGGCTTGATCGGCCAGGTACGATTCGGCTACGTTGACCCAGTGGGAGTAATCGGCGGTTAGGCGCAGATCAGGCAATTTAAGGAGGTAATACTGAATGGCGGGGGCACTGTACGAGAATCGACCCCGATGGGTTTCGTGCAGAATTCGCACGCCCGTTTGTTTTTCTACATCGGCTGCGGTCTGAATCAACTCAGCATTTTGCTCGAACGTGAAATAGTCGTGACCGGTATGGGCGTTAATGAACATCGGCTTGTAGGATGCGATGTCGAGCAGATCGTCGTGGTATTTTTTCTTGTGTTCGGTAAAGTTACTTCCGCCCCAAAGGCCATTAAAATTAGTTCGAGACCGTTATCATGCATAACCTGGACAGCCTCATTTCGTTTATCAGGCCCGGCGGCAATTTCCATGCCATCGTATCCAGCCGTTTTTACGCGTTTGGCAGCATCCGTATAAGACAGGTTTTCCATACCCCAGAATGGGCAGAAGAAGAGCGTTTTCAAGATTTCAGAGGGTTTAGTTTAGCTCGTCAAAATTGGTAGAAAAAACGGTCTTACGAAATAGCGCCTATGCGCTTTGTGCTTTTGATCGTCTTCCAACTAGTATGTTTCACCGCTAAATTTAATCTGTAAATCCTCCAACGACTAACCTCGAAAAAGGGTCGTGTATGAATAAGTAGAAATTCAATTTCTGTTTGTCTTTGCAGGGACTTCTTTTTGTCGGATTAAGTTTACTCATCGCTATACGTGAAACACTTCTCTTTTCCTCCCAGGCTAAGAAAAAAGGCTGTTATGTGGCTGTACATGAGCCTGTGGTTTTCGTGTTTTCTATGGCTACCCGTTCAGGCACAATCCATAAAAAGCTATGCGAACTGGTATTTTGGAAACGGCGCAGGAGTTACCTTCAATAGCTCGACACCTCAGGCGCTGACGGATGGCAAATTGATTTCTGCCGAAGGCTGTGCTAGCATGTCGGACGGGAATGGGCAGTTGCTTTTCTATACCAATGGCAGTACCATCTGGAACCGAAACCATGCCGTAATGCTGGGGGCTACTGGCCTGGGAGGTAATAGCCAGTCAACGCAGTCGGCTCTGATCGTGCCTTATCAGAACAGTGACAAGCAGTTTTATGTATTTTCGGTAGCTACCCAAAACCAGAATACCGGGATTCAATATGCCTATGTCGATATGAATCTGAACGCCGGGTTGGGCGGATTAACTTATAAAAACAAGCTATTACTAGGAGCATCTTCAGAAAAAATTACGGTTATCAAGCATTGCAATAACCTGAATCATTGGGTTATTACGCATGATTTCGGGAGCAATACGTTCCGGGTTTATCTGATTAATGACAACGGCCTGATTCTGACACCTGCCTTATATAAAGTTGGTAGTACACATCAATCATTAGCTGGAGCAGGTCATAGTACGCACCAACAAAATAAAGGGTACATGAAGCCGTCGCACGACGGCCGGAAACTGGCAGTTGCTGTTTCGGATAGTATACAGAGTGGGTTTCTGGAAGTGTTTGATTTTGACAACAAAACGGGTGCTATCTCAAATCCGGTAAAACTGGAAAGTGCCGAAACCGTTGGGGCATATGGGCTGGAATTCTCCCCTGATAACAACCTTCTGTATCTTTCTTCGATGTTCAGTAAACGGATATACCAGATTAACGTAGCCGGTTTATCGGTCAATGCGACGCTGCCAGTCCAGGGGCAAACGAATACCTCTCCCGGTATTGGGGCTTTACAGATTGCCCCCGATGGCAGAATCTATGGAACCCCACCGGGAGAAGATTATCTGCTGGCTATCAATCAGCCAAATCAGCCGGGAACGGGCTGTGGGTTAGTATCTCAGGCGGTTAATCTGAGTGGGAGCAAAGCGAGGGCGGGCCTCCCGTTTCTACTGGACGAAGTACTTGTGTTGCCACCGGAGGTGAGTATATCGCTTAAAAAGCCCGGTGGTTGTAATAATTTTTTGCTGGAATCGAAGATTGCTAACCTCGATCCGAATTACCTGATTTACCAATGGTATGTGGATGATGTGGCTGTTGCTGGTGGCAATAAATCGACGCTGAAGCCAGATAAAACAGGGACGTATAAACTTAAAATACGCGAAACAAAATGCCAGGATAGGCAGCAAACATCCAATGACATTCGGGTGGTTCTGGTGGAGGCAAATCCAACTGCGAAGCTTATTCCTGATTCCTGTGGTACATTTTTACTCAATGCCCATGCCAGTGGTGGCGCTATTCAATGGACCGGAACCGGCATTATGCCACCCCGTGATCAACTGGATTCGCTTACTGTTTCTAAAATTAATGGTAGTCAGACATATCGGGTACGAGTCACCGATCCTGATGATGCAACCTGCTTTGCTGAAAAACAGGTAACGGCAACATTTTCTCCTCCAGCGCCTTTTCAAGTCACGACGCCAACTCGTTCGGGTTGTGGGGATACGCTCACGGTGCAGGTAAGTCCGACTACTAACTGGAATACGTTTAGCTGGCAATTGCCCAACGGGAGCACAGCTACGGGGACGACTGTTTTAGCGCGTCAAAGTGGTCTTTATCCAGTAACCGCTTTTAATGCCAGTAGTGGTTGTACAAGTAAGGATACATTAGCGGTAACCCTACATCCAATCCCTACGCTTCAACTAGGCCAACACCAGATAGATACCTGCCTGGCCAATACTAGCAATGGCTATCTGGAACTGAATGCGGGTTCTATACCGGATGTGACCTATACCTGGACCAGCGATGGGAAAGTTCTAGGGACTACTCAATTTTTGAAAGCATATTCCTATGCTACGTATGCGATTACCGTGCGTACCTCAGCCGGATGTTTGGCAAGTGATTCGGTACGCATAACTCCCAGATGTCCACCTGTGCGGCCAGCCGTTTACGTGCCTGGTGCATTTACGCCCAATCAGGATGGTATGAATGAGGTGTTGGTTATTTATAGCTCAGGTGCCGCCCAGATGACGCTGACTGTTTATAACCGCTGGGGTGAACTTCTGTATAAAGCTACCGATGGGACTTCATCGCCGTCGGGCTGGGCTACCTGGGATGGAACCTATCATGGTCAGCCAGTTATGAGTGGCGTATATGCTTATAAACTAGAGGGTAATGGCGTCGATTATCCGGGGCGTTTACCCAAAAGGGGGTCATTGAGGTGGTTCGGTAAGGTGCTTTTGTTGCCTATGCTAACACATATCAATAGCAGTAATAGTCTTCTGAAGTGGGTTGCAATAGGTTCTTTTCCAAAGAGATAGTATCCTGGTTTGCACTGGGTGTTCAGAGGGAGAATGTAACGAATGATTGCAAATCATCGAGAAAACTCCGTACTTGAAAGCTAGTTTTATTTCTTGAATTTACCCGCCGTTTCGCATTAATGAATGAGCCAAGACACATCAGAGAGGTGATGATTCGCTCGCTGGAAGCCCAACTAAGAGTAATAAACATTCAAATTGAAGATTTGATCAATAAAAAAGTTTCATGGAATGAGATTGAAGCACTTATGGACAATCGCGACGAGTTGATAACTTTAGTAAACAAACTTAAATCTGACCAATAAAGCGATGGAATTATTTGATTTTGACCGTCATTACAAGCGAATAAAATTGGCCACTACACCAGAAGAAATAGCACAAATTCGGAACGAGTACGACATACACTTCGAGTCTCTGCCAAAGGATGAACAGGAGATATTTGTGTTGCGCCTGAGTCAGTATGCCCACGAAGAAGTTATTCGATCAAAAGCGTTAATTGAATTTGTCAAAGAGGTGATAGATGCAGAACATCAAGCAGTATAGGTAGCAATATTCCACGAATATCCCCAACTTTACCCCTTCAAATCAGATAGGTTAGCCGGTCGTATTTTCGGTAAACTATTTCTTGAACGAATCCAAAAAATATCCCTAATCATGAGCGAAGTAGCCACCCGTTTTGCCCCCGGCGTTGTGACCGGCGAAGGCGTTACCCAACTTTTCCGTCACGCCAACGAAAATGATTACGCCCTGCCTGCCGTCAATGTTGTCGGTACTGACTCGGTGAATGCCGTGTTAGAAACAGCAAAAGCTGTTAACTCACCAGTTATCATCCAGTTCTCAAACGGTGGTGGTATTTTCTATGCGGGCAAAAGCCTGCCGAACGATAAGCAACAAGCCGCCATTGCCGGTTCTATTTCGGGTGCATTGCACGTTCACCACGTAGCCGAACTCTATGGCGTGCCCGTAATTCTGCACACCGACCACTGCGCTAAAAAACTCCTTCCCTGGATTGATGGCCTGCTGGCTGCTGGTGAGAAACATTTCGACCAAACGGGTAAGCCTTTGTACTCGTCGCACATGCTCGATCTGTCGGAAGAACCGATTGAAGAGAACATTGAAATCTGCGCCAAATATTTTGAGCGGATGGCCAAAATTGGCATGACGCTCGAAATTGAATTGGGTGTTACGGGCGGTGAAGAAGATGGCGTTGACAATTCAGATGTCGACGATTCTAAACTCTACACACAACCTTCTGAGGTAGCCTACGCGTACGAAGAACTGAGCAAAATTTCGCCCAATTTCACGATTGCCGCTGCTTTCGGAAACGTACACGGCGTATATAAGCCAGGTAACGTGAAGCTGTCGCCGATCATTCTGGACAATTCCCAGAAATACATTCAGGAGAAATATGCAACGGGACCACTACCGGTGAACTTCGTATTCCACGGTGGATCGGGTTCGAGCCGCGAAGAAATTCGGGAAGCCATCCGGTACGGTGCTGTGAAAATGAACCTCGATACCGACATGCAATGGGCCATGTGGGAAGGTATCCTGAACTACTACAAAGCGAAAGAAGGCTATCTGCAAACCCAGTTGGGTAACCCCGAAGGTGCTGATTCGCCAAACAAAAAATACTACGATCCACGGGTGTGGCTGCGTAAAGGCGAAGAAAGTATGGTACAACGCCTGAAAATTGCGTTCGAAGATTTGAATTGTATTAACCGCCTGGCATAGTTGGTTTACGGTCTTCAGTTTACGGTGGTGTCGGGTTGACTAACCCGACACTTTTTTTGTGCATATCTGATCCGATTAACCAGAATGTCGCCAAACAAATGGCTGGTTCACTTGGGTAGTTTTCGCGAATAAATTGCTTGGAAAATAGACAACTATGAATGGGAGGCTAATCGCGTTTCCTGCTGATTTATATCACATTTTGCCAATTGAGATGGGCTCTGTCCGTAGGTGTTTTTACTTAGGAATGGTCTAGTAATCAGGAAGTTTAGGTTATACGTGATCGCGTAAATACCTCTGAAAGAGCATGATGGAACGAGTGAAATTGCCAGACAAATTTGTTAACTTTAAAGGTGATACATCAATGTATGTGATGTATTATGGAAAAAGTTGGGTTTTATTGGATTGGCTTTTTTGAACAGGTAAAAAGCTGACAGGTAAATCGGTTGATTAACTCAACTGAGTTGTGAATTTAAGTTGATTTTAATTTCCTATGAATTTAATCCGCTCTGCGTTACGGAAGCCAATTACGATTCTGGTTATCGTAGCCAGCTTATTCTACTTCGGCATCGGTGCCGTTCGTTCGATCAAGATTGACATATTCCCGAATTTAAATCTGCCGGTTATCTATATTTCTCAACCTTTTGGCGGTTATACACCCAACCAGATGGAGTCGTTTTTTGGGAAACAGTATGTGAACCTGCTGCTTTATGTATCGGGGGTAAAAAGCATTGAAACCAAAAATATTCAGGGTATTACGCTCCTGAAATTATCCTTTTATGAAGGCACTAACATGGCGCAGGCTGCTGCCGAGGTGTCCGCTTATTCGAACCGTGCTCAGTCCAGCTTCCCGCCCGGATCGCAACCTCCGTTTATTCTCCGTTTCGATGCCTCTACTTTGCCAGTTGGGCAGTTGGTGTTGAGCAGCCCCAAGCGCAGTAATAATGAATTGCAGGATTTGGCCAACGTCTATATTCGCTCTGGGTTTACGTCTATTCCGGGGCTGGTTTCGCCCGCCCCATTTGGGGGTAACGCCCGTTCTATTGTCATTAAAGCTGATCCTGAGCTATTACGGTCGCATAACCTGACACCTGATCAACTGGTGGCGGCACTACGCATCAATAACCAGGCAACTCCCGCCGGAAACGTGCGCATTGGCGACTTCAATTACTTTACGCCTGCCAATACAACGGTCAAGAATATTCAGGATTTCGGCGACATTCCGCTTTATACGGGAACCGTTCAAAACCTGTATCTGAAAGATGTCGCCACGATTGAAGACGGTGCCGATATTACACAAGGGTATGTGCTGGTCAATGGAAAACGCTCCGTCTATTTGCCTATCACCAAATCGGCGGATGCCTCCACCTGGGAAGTTGTTCAGAATCTGAAAGCGGCTCTACCGCGTTTCCAGGCCTTATTGCCCGAAGATGTAAAACTTACTTATACCTTCGATCAGTCGGTCTATGTAATTAATGCCGTTGAAAGCCTGATGACGGAAGGGGCCATTGGGGCTATTTTAACGGGTCTGATGGTACTGCTCTTTCTAGGCGATGTGCGGGGTGCATTGATCGTAATCATTACGATTCCAACCTGTATTATTTCGGGGGTTTTGTTCCTGTCGTTATTTGGGCAGACGATCAATATCATGACCTTGAGCGGTCTCTCGCTGGCTATTGGGATTCTGGTCGATGAAAGTACGGTAACCATTGAGAACATCCACCAGCATATGGATATGGGTAAACCCAAGGCCCTGGCTATTTGGGATGCCTGTAAGGAAATCGCCTTCTCGAAACTCCTGATTCTGTTCTGTATTCTGGCCGTATTTGCGCCTGCCTTTACAATGACGGGCATTCCAGGGGCATTGTTTCTGCCCCTGGCCTTGGCCATTGGTTTCTCAATGATCACGTCATACCTAATGGCCCAAACGTTGGTGCCCGTATTGGCCAACTGGATGATGAAAGAACACCATCCAGTTAGTAATGGGAAGGCAGGTAAGCACGATACTGTAAATGCCCAGTTGATTAAAGCCAACGGCAAAGCAGGTTCAACTAGTAATGGTAAACACGAACCCGAAGATTTGCTGGAGCAGAAAAGAAAACAGGCTCATCAGATAGACCTTAATCACGACGGAAAAATCAGTTACTTTGAGCGTATACGGGCGCGTTTTGTCCGATTTATTGGGCGAATGCTTCCTTACCGAAAAGCTATTGTTTTGGTTTATGTCGTTGGCTCATTGGGAATTGCATTCCTGCTGATCACCTCCATTGGGCGCGATGTATTGCCCAAAGTGAGTGGAGGTCAGTTTCAGGTGCGCATCCGTAAGCCCGATGGCACCCGACTTGAAAAGACTGAAGCTACCATGCTCAAAACCATTGATGTGTTGAATCAATTAGTTGGTAAAGAGAACGTCGAGATTACATCCGCTATGGTGGGTATGCACGGTGCCCAGTTTTCAACGAGCCCGATCTATCTGTTTATGGCCGGTCCGCAGGAAGGTGTTTTGCAGGTGAGTCTGAAAGAAGACTATGATGTTGACCTGGATCAGTTGAAGGATAAATTCAGAGCCAGCATGAAAAAGGCCCTGCCTGATGTTAAACTTTCCTTTGAGCCAATTGAATTAACGGACAAGATTCTTAGCCAGGGTTCGCCGACGCCTATTGAAGTGAAACTGTCGGGGAAGAATAAACAACAGAACGAAGAGTATGCGAATAAGGTAATCGCTAAACTGAATAAAATTCCTTATCTGCGTGATGTTCAGATTGGCCAGGCTACCAAATCGCCCGCTATTAATGTCAACATTGACCGGACGCGGGCAGCTCAGTTAGGAACGGATATATCGGCTATTTCCCGCTCGCTGATTGCCGCTACATCGTCATCGCGCTATACCGAAAAGAGTGTCTGGATCGATCCCAAATCAAGCCAAACTTATACGGTGCAGGTGCAGGTTCCGGAAAATAAGATGACAAGTATCAATGATTTGGGCGAGATACCCATTTCTCCGAACTCGAACCGCCCGGTTCTGAGCGATGTAGCTACGCTTCAACAGGGAACGACTTACGGTGAAAACGATAATATTGGTGCTATACCGGTGCTATCTGTAACGGCCAATCTGAATGATATTGACCTGGGGACAGCAGCCAGAGATGTCCAAAAAGCCATCGACTCCCTGGGTGAGCTTCCCCGTGGATTAACCGTAAAAATGCAGGGCTTGACCCAGGTGCTCATCGACACGCTTGACAGTTTGCAAACGGGTTTGATTACCGCTATCATGGTGATTTTCCTGATGTTGGCCGCTAACTTCCAGTCATTTAAAGTATCGCTGGTTGTGTTATGTACGGTGCCTGCGGTATTGGTCGGTTCGCTGGTTTTACTGATGCTTACCGGTTCGACGCTTAATTTGCAGTCCTACATGGGCATGATTATGTCGGTGGGCGTATCTATTTCCAATGCGGTACTGATGGTGACCAATGCGGAAGAACTTCGGATGAAAAATGGAAATGCCCTACTATCGGCAAGAGAAGCTGCGTCGTTGCGTATGCGGCCTATTTTAATGACCAGCGTGGCAATGGTTGTTGGTATGATTCCAATGGCCTCCGGTTTAGGCGAGGGTGGCTCGCAGGCGGCTCCACTAGGACGTGCCGTTATTGGGGGATTGATTGCCTCGACCTTTGCAGCCTTGTTTATTCTGCCATTGGCCTTTGCCTGGGTACAAGGTAAAACCACCACCGAATCGGTATCGCTTGACCCCGAAGATAAAGACAGTAAATATTACATTTCCCCCTCGTATGAAACGGCTAATTAATAAACCAGTACGCAGTCTGCTTACGCTTACAGGCAGTTTGTTGCTGGCTAGTATGCTTACCAATTGTCATTCTCCTGAAAGTAAAGCAGAGGCTAAAGAAACCGAAAAGGCTGAAGCTCCTGCGGCTGCTGAGGTGTTTGCCCTAAAAAAAGGCAAGCTGTCCTCATCGCTGCACATACCTGGTGAACTGGTTGCCTTCCGTGATGTGGACATTTACGCCAAAGTGAGCGGCTTTATTAAATCGCTGAATGTCGATGTTGGCTCTGAAGTGAAGCAGGGCCAGTTGCTGGCCCTGGCCGAAGCGCCTGAGCTAAGTGCGCAACTGAACTCGGCTGAATCGAGACTTAAGGCACAGGAGGCTGTTTCTATTGGGAGTAAAGCCAATTATGAGCGGGTACTGGAAGCCAGTAAATTCTCTGGAGCTGTTTCTAAAAACGACGTTGACCTGGCTTTAGCAAAGCGTAATGCCGACCTCGCCCAACTGGAAGCCGCCAAATCGGCTTACCGGGAAGTCGCGGATTTGAAGAGATACCTGGAAATCCGGGCGCCGTTCAATGGGATCATCAGCGCACGTAACGCTAGCACGGGTGCCTATATCGGTCCAGCGGGCAAGGGTTCCGAATTTCCATTGTTTGTCCTCACCGAGCAGAAGCGACTACGTTTGGTTATCTCGGTGCCTGAAGCGTATACCGGCTATGTTGAGCAAAATGACGCGGTGAGTTTCACCGTCAAGACGTTCCCCGACAAGAAATTTACGGGACAGATAAAACGTCTATCAGGTGCGTTGGATAAACGCCTGCGGGCGGAGCGAGTTGAAGTAGATGTGATTAACAATGACAGAAAACTGTTGCCCGGTATGGTGGCCGAAGTAAATCTACCCTTACCCACTAAAACCAGCACCTTTGTTGTGCCGAAATCGGCGGTTGTCAATGCAACATCGGGTGTTTTCGTGATTCGGGTTAAGGATCATAAAGCGGAATGGGTGCCCGTGAAAAAAGGATTGGAAGCCGACGATAAAATCGAAATATTTGGCCAGTTAACGGAAGGAGATCCGCTAATCACCACAGCTACGGAAGAGATACGGGACGGCTCGCCGGTGAAATAACGTAGAGCCGCAATCCCTTGCGGCTCCTTATCCGGATGGTTTTTTGTACACGCCAAAATTGTCGATGCAACGAACTTGCTGACGCGATAGAGCCGCAATCCTTTGCGGCTCTACGTCATTTTACATATCCCAATTTCCTTGGAATGGTATAAATCTCGGTTTGCCGTCCGTCGATGTAGCGAAAGGTTTGGCCGTCGAAAAAGCCATCTTCTTCGAGCATGATGCGTACTACTTTTTTCCACTCAGGAATTTCGACAGCGGCATTGAGTTCAATGGAATAGGCTGTGTTAGGCATTAGCGGATAATCGCCGGGACCAGGAACACCTTTCTGCTGATCCCATAAACCGATGGTTGGCCCAGCTGCGTGACCGTGAACACCAATAGGGTGCGTATAAATCGTACCATTAATTCCTTCCTTCTTCGATTGGTCCAATGCAGCCAATAGCATCTGATTCCCCGTTTTCCCCGCCTTAAATTGTTCGGTTAGAATATCTTGTAGGCGATTGCCCTGTTTGAAC
Source organism: Spirosoma telluris (assembly GCA_003259005.1). GTDB lineage: Bacteria > Bacteroidota > Bacteroidia > Cytophagales > Spirosomataceae > Spirosoma > Spirosoma telluris. The sequence goes on along the minus strand of QLII01000001.1, from coordinate 4,211,778 downwards.
GCTGTTTTGATAGATTCCGGAACATCGGTTTCGCCAGGGCGCAATACGTAAGCATGTTGTTGCTGATCGGTATTTAGGCGTAAGTAGGTGATGCCGAAATCAACGTGCAACAAATCGCCAGGCATGATCACCTGTTTGTCGGGACGCTTGGAAAACGTACGGAGGTGGTTGAAGTCTTCTTGGTCGGCCCGTTGGACGTCAACAGTTGGGTGAAACCACGTGTCTAAGCCCAGGTTGGTAATGCGCTGACGGAACCACCAGACTACATCATCAGTCGTAGTAACGCCCGGTTGAATGACCTGTTCCGAAAACCCTTCCTGAATGATCTGGTGTGAGAGTCGGCAAATGAGTGGATAAATAGCCATCTCTTTTTCGGTTCGGGTTTCGAGCCAGCCAACGGCCACTTTTTCTGCCGAAACGATGCGCTTCTGATAGTCGGCGGGTAGTTTTTTTACAAACTCTTCGTGTTCAGAAAACGATAGCCCGTCCGCGTGTGCGTAATTGGTAGACATATTTAGCCCAATCTTTTTCGGCTTTCGGTCTTCAATGATTTTGGCCAGCGCTTCCCATTGGTTAGGGCGAACGTCGATATCCCAGGCACCTTTCAACAAGTTACCCACATCGTAACGGGCAATGGCCAGTTTTTCGACTTCCTTACCATTATCAAAGAACACGATAATGGTTCGTCGTCGGGCCGAGAGCCATGTACTAGGCAGCATTGTTCGCAAAACGGGATCTTCATTGTATTCGCGGGAGATGATAACCCACATGTCGAGTCCTTCGCGACGCATGAGTTGAGGCAGGAAATTGGTAAAGCGGTCGTCCAGAATTTCGTCGATCACCCGTGCCCGTTCCCGTTCGGACAAGACAACAGATGGCGAAGATGATTGGGCAATTGCAGACGTGAGAACGAGTGAAAAAATGAATAATTTAAAGAAGAAGTGTATTGATTTTTGCATAGACTTCAGGTTGTGAGGAGTTTGGAGCAAGATACGCAAGACGGGTTATAGTTTTTTAACAAATAACGGACAACGTTCGGCGGCCGATTTGCATCTACCTTTCGTAGCTGAAAATGGATCATTCATCGAAAAAAATAATCCAGCATTGTTTAACTAATATATTCGCATTGTTGTCAAAGCCAATTACTTCATGAAATTTATACTACTTAGTCTAGTGGTCTGTTTTTATTCACTAAGCGCTGTTGCCCAAACGGGTCTGCGCGGTACGGTCAAAAATGCTCAGGGAGAGGCTTTGCCCTTTGCCGCCGTTATTGTGAAAGGCACCAAGAATGGTACGATTACGAATGCTGAAGGCCGGTATGAAATCGCACTGACACCCGGCAAATACGACATCGTCTTTCAATACCTGGGCTTTCAGACAATCCAGAAATCAGTCGAAATCGAAACGGGATTTGCTACGCTGGATGCCACGCTGGAGGAACAGGCATTACGATTGGCTGAAGTACAGACGAAGGCAGGTAACGAAGATCCGGCTTATACAATTATGCGCAGGGCCATTGCCAAGAGCCGGTTTCACCAGTTACAGGTGCAGCGATTTAAGGCACGGGTGTATACGAAATCGTCGTTTACAGTTATTGACCTCCCCAATCTGGCTGAAATGGCCTTTCGGAAACAATTGAAAGAGGCCGAAAAAGAGGCTAACTTCAAAGTGGGCGTTCCACTGCTCAATGAAACGGTAGCCGAAGTATCGTTTAGCCAACCCAATACCTACCGCCAACGGATCATTGCGAATCGTAATTCGCAGGGGGATTTCCTGAGCCCGAACCAATTCTATAACGCCAGCTTTTATAACCCCACCATCGCAGGAACCGTATCACCTTTATCGCCCAAAGCCTTTGCGTATTATAAATTTGAATATAAGGGCACGTTTCGGGAACCAGGCCCAGATGGTAAATCGGTTGAGGTAAGCAAAATTCAGGTCATTCCCCGGCAGTATGGCGAGGGCGTTTTTAGGGGCACTATCTACATAATTGAAAACACCTGGGCCATTCATAGTTTGCAGCTAGAAACGGTCAATAACATCGGGATAGCCTTAACTATTCGTCATCTATGCAGTCCAATTCAAGGTGTCTGGATGCCAACTAACCAACGTTATGAGGGGAAAGGTTCTTATCTGGGTGTAAAGGCTACAGGCTATTATATTCGGAATTTGACCTTCACTGAATTTGTGGTGAATCCTGCTTTTGTCGAGGATATTGAAGTAGCTGACGAAAAGAAAGCACCACCCACCCAAACGCTGGCTAAGGGCGATATAAAAGGGAAGAATTTCGATGAGCTGGTGAAAAAGCAGAAGGAGTTCTCGACCAAAAACCTGCGCCAGATGGTCAAGGAATACGAAAAACAGGAGAAGCAGGCACGGAAGAATCGGAAAGAGGACGTAACAGTGGTTCGAGATGACTCGCTGGTGGTTGATTCACTCGCTCGTAAACGCTCAAATGTCTTCTGGGATTCGCTGCGTTCGGTGCCATTAACCACTGCCGAAATCAAAAGCTACCGGAAAGCCGACAGCCTTGGTTTAACGCATGAAATAAAAGCAAAGGTTAAGAACGACACGACACGTCGTGACAGCACCGCCCAGAAGAAAAAATCACCCAATAAATTTTCTTTCGACAAAGTGTTATTTGGCCATACCTGGCGCTTGTCGAAACGAAGTTCCCTGATTTATACCAGCCCGCTGACCCGAATTGAGTACAACACCGTAGAAGGGTATAGCCTGGAAGGTGCTCTAAATCTACGGTTTTGGAAGAAAGTTGACTCCATCAACCGGTTTAGGAAAATTTCACTGGGCGAGTGGAATATTGGCGGGACGGGCCGCTATCAGTTTGGGCCAAACCAGTTTGTAGGCTATGGACAGGCCAGCTACCAATACAAAAACACGCGGGTTGGCTTAACGGGCGGACGATACCTCTATCAGCTCAATCCGGATAACCCGATTAGCCCCTTTCTGAATTCGCTGACGACGCTTCTGTTTGAGCAGAATTTCATGAAACTCTACCAGAAAGAATTTGTAAATCTGAGCATCAGCGCGTCGCCGTTCCAGAACCGAGTGTCCTTATCAGGCAGTCTGGAGTATGCCCGGCGAACCGAATTGGCGAATTATAAGGAAGACCTGAAGCCCTGGATTGACTGGCGGAATCGAGCCTATACGTCGAACCGCCCCGACAACGCGGAAGTTGCCAGCACCAGTTTCCCAGGGCACAATGCCCTGATCCTAAACTTAACCGCTTCGGCTAAATTAGGGACTACCCAATATACTATTCGCAACGGTCGGCGTATTGCCCAGCGAAATAATGACGCCCCCCTGCTGACGCTTAATTACCGAAAAGCCATTAGTGATGGATCGGCGGATGCGGCTGATTATGACTTTGTACAGGGCAGCATTAGTCACTCGTTTGAAACGGGTATCCGGAGCAGGCTAAATTACCAACTTAGCGCGGGTACCTTTCTGAACGACCGGAAAGTGTATTTCCCTGATTTTAAGCACTTCGCCGGAAATGAGTTTTTCTTCCAGCAGGGTGATGTCGTATCGACTTATCGGTTGCTACCGTATTATCAGTACAGTACCGGGAGGCATTTTGCCGAAGCACACGTATTGGGCGAGTTTCGTAAATTCCTGATCACGCAACTAACGCTGGTGCGGTTGATTGGCTTAAAAGAAAACCTGTTCGTCCATTATTTGTATACGCCAGCCTCAAAGCATTACACAGAAGTTGGTTATGGGCTAGATGGCCTGATTCCGCAGGTTTTGCCTTTCTTCCGGGTAGAAGTTATCTCGCAGTGGAAGGACGCGAAGTATCAGGGGTTAGGCTTTAGAATTGGAACAACCCTGAAGTTTGGTCGGTAAGTTTGACTCTATGGCTCCTGATTATCAGGCTCTCCTGTCCAGTCGTGCTGACGATCAGGAGCCATAGAATCCCAAGAATCTTTAAAATCAAGAGAATCAATTTTGCCAAAGCACTAGCTCGTCAACGTGACTAGCTGGTGAATAAACGTAGTTAGCCAACTTGTTTTCTGGACACGGTTGAATAATGTAATACCGACCAGCGCGCAGGTAATACCCGCCAATACGTCCAGTACATAATGATGACTGGTGTAGACGGCTGAAAACCAGATGCCGACCATTACTAGGGCAAAGAATATATTGACCAGACCCATTTTATTCTTCAGTCCATAGTATAGAACAATTACCGGATAAGACGAATGTAAGGATGGCATGGCGGCAAACACATTCGAGCTTTTGGCGTAGATAGAGCTGAAAAGCGAAATGCCAAAATACTGATCAAAATTGGCTAAACCAGCCGTGTTTCCGGGCGTGTGCGCATGAAATGTAAAGCCGTATGCCTGTACATACCAGGGAGGAGCGGCCGGATATACATAGTAGATAACAAACCCCAGCAGATTGACCAGGACAAACGTTAGTGCCAGGGGATAAAACGCCGGGCGATCTTTAATGAAAAGATAGGTAGCGAATAGCAGCGGGATCGGAATCCAGCTTACATAAAACAACCCAGTCAATACGTTCAGGAATGTTGTCCGGTGAGCCAGCCAATACTCATTAGGCGTCAGAATCGACGAGCCGCTGGCAATGCCGAAAAGCTTCTTTTCCAGCAGGTAAAGAGATTCAATGTGTACATCATTGTATCGATAATTCGGGAACGCTTTCATGTAATCGAATACGATCCAGTACACAATGAAAATCGAAAAACCGATTAGAAATTTACGGCTTTGGTCGGAGGCAAAATACAGCCCATTCACTAAGCCAACCAGCACCAACTGATCCGACTTGAAGCCAACCAGCACAAAGGACAGCAGCAGATAACTCAGTGAGATTAGGCTCAGTGTTAGAATCTGTTTATAACGAGAGGGGCTGGCAATTGACGAATTAGAAATCATTTTATTGGTAAACAAGTACGGGATCAGACCATAATCCGTTCGACCGTATTCTGGCCGGTAGACGCATTAACGCCTTCTACCTGAATATACTTTACATTAGGCTTCCATAACGTACCGCCCTCAATATGAACATAAAGACGTTTTAGAATCACTTTTTTCTGGTTCACGTTCGCATACACGTAGTAACCGGAGTCTCGCTCCGATTTGGCCAAACGTAGCGGAAATTTCTTATAAGAAACGAAGTTCAATTCGTATTCCTCGTTCGAAAGGGCACGCGCTTTAATGCCGTACGCAAACGTGCGCTGAATGTAGGAAAGCTCCTTATGCTGACTTTCTTCGGTGTACCGGATCCAGAAAACATGAACGGGGTCATCCTTATCCAACTGACCGTTTTTTACATTCAGCGTACACATAATTGTGTTGGCATTAGGATCTCGCTGAAGATAAAATAACTGATTTGGGAGGGGTTTAGGTACTGGAAAGCTTGTTACTACAGGCTTGTCCTGATTCTGACCAGTAGTCAATCCCTTTGCCGAAACGGGTTGACCTACACTGGTAGCTACTACCAGAAACGCCAGAACCACTGCGTTGGTTTGTAAAGCAGGCTTCTCTTTTTTTGCAAGCGCTTTTTTGGAATCCATCAACCGATTGTAGGCTGTTATGTTGGTCATAAACGCCATGAGCGTTAACGGCAGGGTGAAAATGGACATGGTTTCAAAGACATGCACGGGAATGCCTGGTACAAACACCTTAAAATCAGGCCCAAGTAAAGGAGCAAGACAACCACACGCCAGCGCTGATACGCCAATCGTAATGACCCGTTCGGGACGCTGCATGAGCCCCCCCTTGCACTCGATGCCTAAGCCCTCGGCGCGGGCACGGATATAGCTAACCATCATCGAGCCGATCAGGGCAATAAAGGCAAACAGCGAACCCAGAAAATAGTGATGGGCAATGAGGTAATAACAAATGCCCAAAAACATAATCAGTTCACTGTATCGATCCAGCACCGAATCGAAGAGCGCTCCATAGAGCGAGCTCATTTTGCCCAGTCGGGCAACTTGTCCGTCCAGCATATCGAATAAACCGGCAAACAACACCAGGGCACCTGCCCAGCCAACGTAGCTTAAATCGCCCCGGTTGCCTTGCTGGGCCCCCAAAATGAAGATGCCAGCCACACCGATATTTAAAACCAGACCGATGGTCGTGATCATGTTCGGCGTTAGCCCCAGCCGAATGAGTACTCTGACGACGGGATTGATGACGGTATAAATCCCGAATTGAATTTTTGTGCGAAAGGATAGTGCCTGTTGCATAGTAAGTAGGCGTAATAGGTTAAAAATCAAACGTAGCGCGGGCGCGAATACCCCATTGCGACACATTTGGATGATCTAAATAGTTGAGTCGTTTAACCAGATCAACCCGGAAAAACTTAAACACGTTGGCAACACCTGCACTGGCTTCAATGTAAGGCGTTTTGTTGAGCGTGTAGGTGGTTGGTACACCCAATTCATTCGTCGGGAACTCGTACAGTGACGGATTCTGAGCTGGGTCGTTCTGACTCCGTAAACCACCGTAAAGGGCTTTGAACGAAACCGCTTCCCGCCATTTTAGCTTCTTGAACAAGGGAATTTTGTTAAAGAAAAATCCATTAAACGAATGATCGATAGCCAGACTGGCATAGTGATCGCTGACAAATTCCAGGAAATTCATCAGGTTATATGAATTCAACTGGTAGGCATAGGTCTGGTTGGCCCGGTGAATGGTTAGCAGCGGAAAGGGCACCTGTCCGAAAATGTAGCCCCCCTGAAGCGTTACGTTTGAGTATCCCAGTTGGGACAATAAAAAGCGCTTACTAATACTCCCTGTTAAGTTTTGGTAGCTGTACTGGCTCCCGAGTAGCCCTTTTATCCCTGCGGTAAAGCGTAGCGTGTATACAGGGTAGCGGCCCACAATGGGCACGCGGTAAATTTTACCCTGATAGAACTGCTCATTCGGTGCCCAGCGGGTTTCCAGCGAAAATTCGGTGGTATTTAGTGTATGCGACGGCGTAGTTTCATTGTCATCGACCCGCTTAAACTGGAGGGCCCCTGCTGGCGATTGCTGCCAGTTTTTAAACCCAATGTTGTATGAAAAATGGTTTTCAAATTCATGAACATAGTCAATTCGCCAGGTGTCGTTGTAGAGCCACTTGTCATTAACTCCCCGTTTAAAGGACAGTAAAAAATTATCTTCCTGTACAAATTGAAGTTCCTGCCCCGGAATCTTCGTATCGCGCTGGAAACTCGCCCGAACGTAGTTTTGTGGAAACTGGTAAATGGTCTTATTATTAATGGAGTATGTTCCACTCAGAAAATACTTCCAGCGCTGGTCTTTAAACCCATAAGCTGCATAGGTTTCGGCATAGTATCGTTTACTTAACTCAGGGGTAGTACGCCCCCCACGCGCAACCGAAATCCCTCAACCGGATTGAAGCTGTAGAACGTGTTGGCTGGCCCCATTTCAAAAGGACCAAAAGATTTATAACCCGCTAACAAGAACGTTAAAGCCTCCATCGTTCGTCGGAACGAGGGCATCCGTTTCAAACTATCAATGTTTGTATAAACCTTCGATTCGGCAGCCGACAGCGAGTCGTGGCGGCTGGCTATCCAGAACTCATTAGATTTAGTAGCGGCATCGGCTTCTACCACTTGTGGCTGACCCTCATAAAACGCGTCCTGATGGGCTTCGTCGGTTCTATAATTGCGGTAAGACAGCGTTCGCTGGCCAAAGATGCCGCCCCCTTGCCTTTACTAATCCCGAAATCGGCCAGCAAATCGCTTTTGCTGAGATAGTACTTCCCGTCTATATGCTGGTCGAATTGCAGGCGAATCTGTAAATCGCGAACCCAGTTCAGGTTGATTTTTGGGTTCACCGACAGATTAATTCTCTGCACGGCGTAGTTACTGTCCAACGTTACATACATCTTGCCTTCAAACAGCATATCGGTTCCATTACGAGGCACGAAGTTTAACCCGATTAGTTTGGTTGTACCCACCATAATGGTGTCGGCCAGATAATACTGATAGAACGTGGGTGCACTATTGGCAATGGGACTCAGGAACTGGTTGGTCATCAAAAAAATCGAGTTTGAATAAATATCGACTTTTGAATACATCCGGTTCAGATACAGACTGAGTCCATTATTGTCAAAATACTGTCCGAAATCGACCCGTTTTTTGGCTTTAACAATGACTTTTTCCTTCTGTGGGCTTTTGCGGTAATAAGTATCCGATACCTTTTCTTCCAGATAAATCGGCAACAGTGATTTCCCCGGCAACGTAGTGGTATCCCGGTTATTTAGCAGAAACTTATATTTCTGGAAGATCTTTCGTTCCGATACTTTGGTAGAGAGGCTACTGAGCGAGAATTGCAGTTTATCGTATTCCTCATAAGCCGCGTAGGTATAATGGCCAATCTCATTCTGCTCTTTGTGACTAATCACGTTGCGAATTAGCTCTACTGCCGGGTTATTTTTATTCCGATAACGCTCCTGCTTGCTTTTGCGAATGACCACTTCATTCAATACCTGAGCATCCGGTTCCAGTGTAATAATTACCTGTTGGGTTGAGCCCGGCGTAATCGATTTGGTAAACGCTTTGTACCCCATAAACGAAACGGCGATTTTGGAAAAGCTACCGGTTGCCGTTAGCTTATAAGCTCCATGTTCACTACTGGTCGTACCGATTGTAGTACCCACAAAAACAATGTTGGCAAAAGGTAGCGGCTGATTGGTCGCGCCGTCAATAATGATTCCAGTAACAGTGGTCACCTGCGCACGGGTTAAACCAGAACATAAAAGCAGTAACCCACTCAGGAGCAGGACTGTTTTAGAGGACGCGCAACGAAGTAGATAGTTCATGACATGGTGAAGACGAAGTCTTTCTGTAAAAAATAATTGTACGTGACACCGACCAAAATGGCCACAGCGGTCTTGGCCAGTAAGTATTGGACGCCTAGAAAATGAGTGGTAACGAAAAGTCCGGTGGCATTAGCCCCTGCATTTCCGAGCCAGACAAGAACGAATCGACTGAATTGTGAGGCAACGGGCTGACGGCTTTCGGCAAACGTCCATTTTTTTGACACAATAAAACTGACCAGTCCGCCACCAATAGCCCCTGTTATACTGGCCGATAAATACCAGAAGTGCCACAGACTGACACAAAGAATCGTTGTTAGAAAGTCAATGCCACTCGCCATAAGGGACGTGGCCTGAACTTTTAAAAATGTTCGCATACGCTTTTATAAAAAACCTAATGCCAAAGAACCCTGTAAGACCAAATTCGCGTAAAGTCCAGCCAGCAGATCGTCCAGCATAACGCCCCAGCCTCCAGGCAGCTTTTCCAGCTTCCGGATACCAAAAGGTTTGGCTATATCGAACAGACGGAAGAGAACAAGGCCCGCTAACAGGCTTTTTTCGTTAATTGGGATGAACAACAGACTGAGGCACATCCCCGCTACTTCATCAATAACAACACGGTAGCTGTCTTTACCCCATTCCTCTTCAACCACATTAGCCGACCAAATTCCAATAGTCGTAATCAGGACAGTAATTAGTAATGGAGCAAAAAGCGGATAACCACCGGGTTGAACCATTCCAGGTCGGACCAGATACCAAATACCACAGCACACAACCGAAGCCACCGTACCTCCACCTTTGCGGATGTAGCCGATACCCAGGCCGGTAGCAATCAGTTTATGCATCTATAAATAAAAAATTGATAATCATCTGCGTAACAAGCTGTTTATGTTCTTCAGCATAGGCATTAAAAGTGTCGTTATTCATTTGCCAGGTATTCATGGTAATGCCTTTCCCTAGAAAAATAAACTGCGTATTCGCTAGCAGAAGACTCAATACGTGTTGCATCCTGACGGGGCGAACAATGCCCTGATTAATGGCTTCCTTTAGCTGCTGTTCAAAGAGTAAGGCCGCCTGAGTTTTGGCCCCCTGAATAACATTCACCAAATGGTCCGGGTCACGATGTAATTCATTCAGAATAAAGATGCACAAGCTCGGATTGCGCTTGAACGTCTGAAAATCGTGTTCTATCAATTCAACTATTTTCTCTTTCAGGCTAATGGGCTTATTCAGCACCGTGGTCATGCCTTGAAAGAAAAGGTGAAGCATTTCTTCAAAAACTACAGCGAACAACTTTTCCTTACTGCGGAAATAATAATTCATCAAGGCACAATTCAGTCCTGCTTCATTAGAAATATCGCGGGTGGTTGCCCCGCTAAAGCCTTTTTCTAAAAAAACTTTCCTGGCTGCTTCCTTGATTTTCTCTTCCGTTGAACTAACCATTTGTATCATTAATGGGTTTTGATGCAGTAAAGATACAGATGGTTATTTATATTTGTCAAATGTTTTAATCAATTGTTTAAATGTTATGATTAAAACAACTCATTATATAAAATTATTGCGAGTATTGGCTAGCTGAATAGGATCAAATGTCAATATATTTTAAAAATGAGCAGTAAAACGTAGTGGCTTTCCGTACTGATAGCGCCAAACTTTTCAACCATTAAACGTAGTCTGTCACAGGTGGATAGACACAAATCATGATCGACATCTGCACAATTGGCCACCTCTCACTGGACAAAGTTGTCACCCCTCAATCGGTGAACTATATGCCGGGAGGAACTTCGTTTTACTTTTCCAAAACACTGTTGCATTCTACTCTTGAGTATAAATTAATCACGGCTCTTGCCTTGCAGGAGCACTATATTGTGGATGATTTGCGGGCAGAAGGGATCGACGTGTACACCTTACCGAGCGCGCACACGGTTTATTTTCAAAACACCTATAGCGAAGACCAGAATCACCGGAGCAACAGGTATTGCGAAAAGCATCTCCCTTCAGCCTCTCACAAATGCCTGACGTAAATGCCAAAGTATTTCATCTGGGACCACTGCTTGCCGATGACATTCCAGTAAAGCTGATTCAGAATTTATCGAAAAAAGGGCTGGTATCGTTAGATATACAGGGCTACTTACGGCGTGTCTGGAATAAAAAAGTAGTGTATCAGGACTGGCCTGCCAAAAAGAAAATACTTCCGTATGTAAGCATTTTAAAGGCCAATGAATTCGAAATGGAGCTAGTTACGGGTCGAAAAAATGCATGGGATGGCGCAAAGTATCTGGCGGACCTGGGTGTACGCGAAGTGATTATAACGCTTGGCAGCGAAGGGTCGCTGATTTATACCGAAGGTGCTTTTTATGAAATTCCAGCGTTCAAGCCGACCGCTGTTGTTGATGCCACCGGTTGTGGTGATACGTACATGGCAGGCTATTTATGGAAGCGTGTACAGGGAAAACAAGTGCAGGAGGCTGGTGAATTTGGAGCGGCACTGGCAACAATAAAGGTGGGTGCTTCAGGACCTTTTTCTGGGCCTTCTACGCTAGCGACAGCCCTTTTAGAGCAGGGGGTTTTGCATTAATAACCCGATATGGACTAAGTGGGCCTACTATAGTGTTCTGATTTTGCTATGAACAAATTCCACTATTGGTTAACGCATTTCCTAACAAAAGCATAAAACACAGGTAATCAGCAGGTCATAGACTATGCCGTACTTTGCCCAAACCAAAGTAGGCTTGCATGAAGCGCCGGGATATAGTCAGGCAAATGGGTGCGGGCCTTGCGGCTCTTTCGTTTAATCACTGTGCTGCTCAGGCAGCTACAGTATCAAAAAAACGGGTATTGCGTATTGCACACCTCACCGATGTCCATATGCAACCCTTGGTGGGCGCAGCCAAAGGATTTGAGAAATGCCTGCATCACGCACAAGGGTTAGCCGATAAACCTGATCTACTTATTAACGGGGGCGATGCCATTATGGAGGCTCACGGTCGGGGCAAAGACAGCGTTAATCGGCAGTGGCGACTCTATAAGGATGTGCTCCGCAGCGAAAATGCCTTACCGTTGTTGAGTTGTGTGGGTAATCATGACATATGGTGCCGCCAGGAAACCAAAATCTGCTTTGAAGAGGGCCGCCAATGGGCAATGGATGAGTTGGCCATGCCAAAACGATACTATAGTCTGGACCAAAATGGCTGGCATATTGTGGTTTTAGACAGTGTACAACCCAAAGCTGACGGCAGCTGGTATACTGCCCATTTAGATGATGAGCAATTCCACTGGCTTGAAACTGACCTGAGAAATACCTCTTCGGAGACCCCCATATTGATTATCTCCCACGTGCCGATTCTGGCGGCCTGCGTATTCTTCGATGGGCAACGTTTCGCTGACGAGAACTGGAGCGTGCCCGCCCGTTGGATGCACAGCGATACGATTCGCATCACCGATTTATTCCATCGTCATCCTAACGTAAAGGCCGCTCTCAGCGGCCATATTCATTTAACAGACCGGGTCGATTACAATGGCGTTTCGTATTACTGCAACGGGGCCGTTAGCGGAGCCTGGTGGTTTGGCAAATACCATCATACCGGAGCCGGTTACGCTCTCGTTGATTTATTTGACGACGGGTCGGTGACGAATACGTATATGAGCTATTGATCGGGATTGAACTGATTTAGGAATTAATCTGATTTTGTTAGTAACTTCATCAAGACGCAAAATCCGTTTAATCCCTAAATTAACTCAATCCCGGTGGACAATATCAAAGACTTATTTAACGTATTTCCGCGCCCCGGTCGGGTAGAGTGGATTGGTATTCGACCAGAACGGCGCGAGCCAGTAGTGGTCGTAAATGAGATTACGGTTTCAGAGAAAAAAGGCATTTTGGGAGACCATTATAGCGGACGTAGCGGTAATCGGCACGTTACCCTTATCCAGGCTGAACACTTGCCTGTGGTGGCTGCCCTTACTGGACAAGATACACTCGATCCGGCCCTTGTACGCCGAAATATAGTTGTATCGGGCCTGAATCTATTGGCACTCAAAGACCACCAAGTTCAGATTGGTGATGCGATTCTTGAAATTACGGGACAATGCCATCCATGTTCCAAGATGGAAACAGCTTTGGGGGCAGGAGGCTACAATGCCATGCGCGGTCATGGAGGAATGACGGCGAAAGTAGTGCGAGATGGGGTAATACGAGTAGGGGACACCGTGTCGTTTCCTATCCAGACAAAAGAGAACTAACTACTTACAATCGTCTAATTTGAGCATAGGCAAAAGCGTTTTTGCCGTATTTTCGGTAATTTCCGAGCAGATAATCTTTGCTGAGAAGAACCCCTTTTGGTAGATCGCCTGCACATAATACGTTTTACCCGGCTCGGTCGAAAAACTAATGCCTTGAATGCCATTCTTAACGTGCATCAGGGAATAATTTGCCTTGAACGTATGAGGGCCAGGTGCAATTTCATGAATCGAATAGTGCTTATTGTGCAGTTTACAGACTTGTTTCTCATCGACACTTACATCAAAAGGAGTCGAAAACCCGTCAAATTTATTTGAATGAATAAAGTACACTTTTGCTGTAGCATTTGACTCTTGTTGTGCAAATAGTGGGGTTGAAACCACAAATAGGTATATGGAAATGAGGTAGTTGAATGGCTGCATGGTGAGTATTAATCGGTTTATGATGGCTAAGAAAATACTATCGAATTTTCGGAGGAAAATCATTTTACTCTTCGATAGACCATTAACTTTTTAGCTTCTATGGCTCTGTTTAGGTCAGAAACGACATTTTTAAAGCTTGACCGGTTGCCACAATCGTACAGTACTGTCAGTGGATTTTTATCAATGATATGAGTAGTCAACTCGGCCAGGGTGGGTACTTCGGACAGCTTTGCATAAGCCTGATAGGTGATGTTTAGAAAAGCCACGTTAAGACCAATACCCCGATTGTCAAGCCAATAGCCATTTTTTAAGCGAGTAGGTAAAGCCAGTTTCCCCTGATAATAAATATCCGTTGGACCTGGGTAAGCAATTATGGTGGTTTTGTCCTCCGAGAGTAGAACCGGCACCAGGTTATGATAATCTTTGCGTGTTTTATAAATCAGCGTAGGCTGGCCCCGGTATGCAGAGGCTGCCTTCTGTTCCTGGGCCATACACGCGGTGGTAAGGCCCAGGAACAAAAACAGGATTAGTTGTTTCATTTGATCAGACTGACTTTCCGGGTGATTGATTGGGTGTCGTTTGTGAGCTGTAGGTAATACATACCAGCCGGATAGCGCGACAGGTCAAGGTTTATCTTATCGGTTACTTGTTTATAATCGAGCTCCATCACCTTCTGCCCCATCACATTCATGACGTTTATCGCGTGTAATCTAACCGGGTTTGGCGTTTGAACAGTGATCGGTCCGGTGGTTGGGTTGGGATAAACCACGAGTTGCTCATTTAATCCTTCGTCTTCAACGCCCAACACAATCTGTTTTCGAATTACTTGAATATCAAGAAGATAGGTGCCTTTTTCGCCAACGAAATATGGGGCTAGTTTGAAAATAACAGTATTGGCATCTTTTAGGTTAATTTTATCATTACTATCGTTTATGCTTACATCATAGACATCAGAGTAAGCGCCACTGCCTACTTTATAGCTGAATATAATGTCAGAGGTATACGTTTTACCATTACCCGAATTATCACTGTCATGAACTCGGGCTTTGACTTCGTAGGTATATCCGCTTGCAACATTGAGTTTATAATAGTCAATGTCAGAGCCAACATGCAGATTAGACCCTTCCGTAGTTATAGATGCTACGTTGTTAACGAACGACATGGGGAGCGAGAAGGCCTGCGCTTCTTTCTCGTTTGGTTCAAACCGATCGGCAACTAAAGGAACGGCTGCTACTACGACCTGAATCAAGTTTGGGTAAGTGCCATTACTATCTTTGTAAGCGGCTAGTATTGAGTAAGATGTCTCCGTTTTTCGTTTGTACGTAAGCGCCACTAGATAGGTGCCTGTGGGTACATCTAACCCTGATGTTTTAAATTCCAGAGTAGATGAATAATAGGTATTGGGAGTTAAAGAAAGGCCGTTTTTGATTTCTATATTGGAAACGTATGATCCATCTAAGTTATATAAAGTCATTCTCAAGTCACCTTCAAACGTAGTTGTTCCAAAGTTGGCAATATTACAACTTACAGTGAATGGGGTTTTCTGGTAGATTGGGGATGTACTGGTTTGTAATGGCGTTTTGTACATCTTTAAATTATCATTCACGCCGTTTACGGCTACCTGTAATGGATTAGCAAAAGTAGCTTTGCCAAGCAACTGCCATTCTTTTTGAGGCTCTCGGTAATAGGCTGCAATCAGGTAATTTCCCTCTGACAGAAAGAGCGATTTTTGGGTGAACGTCAAATCACTGACATACTTATTTCCAGCTGGCAGACTGAAGTTAGTTTTAGGCTGGTCAATAAAGTTGATAAAATCGCCGGTATTTGTAAAAATGGCTACCGAATAATCGCCTTGAAATGGCGCATTCCCTTGATTAGTGATATTAAAGCTGACAGTTAGATCATCGCCGAAGTCAATTGACGTTGGGTTAACGGTTATCTTTTTGTTCAACTGTAAATCGAAAGACGAGCTAGTCGCCACCGCTGGTTGAATACCTATGACAGCCCCCTGCCCACTATTAAATCCACCCGCTCCACCCCCTGTGCCTAACGACCCTGGATTGAGTGCATTGATGTTGAAATAGCCATCTGATTGACTATCCCAACCCCAGTTGAAATGAAATGTATTATCATTACTATATCCATCGCATACGAATGAGTGTCCACCCTCTGAGCCACTTCCCCGATATTGTATGGGCCTTTTAGCATCAAGTTCTATCTTTAATAGAGCCGTCCAGGCTGCCTCCGACATACCCTCTCGCTTCACATACTTTGCTGAGGAGGCATACCCAAAATATTTTTTCAGTGCCTCCGCCACATCCGCAGTAGCAGCCGAACTGCCACCGCTGGTACTGATATCGTAGTCCATGTTGACACTTACTCCACAATGGTACATTAGGGTTGCTACGGCTGTGTTACGGCTCGTTACCCGATTTGGCATACTGGTCCAGTTATAGGTAGTACCACTAAAATCGGCGCTGAGCCTTCCATATTTACTGTGTGTGTATGAATAAACGCCTTGGCCTGTTTTTGGGAAATTATGATATTTCATAATCTGAGCCATCGCAGTCGCCACGCAGCCACTGACTACTTTGTAACCATCGGCCTGCGGTGCTTTGGCGTCTGCTGGGCACAAATCATTGTAATAAGGCGATTGATTCCAGGTGGTAGTTAGCAGTGGCCCTACTGCCAGTGCCTGTCCGAGCCGGGCAGCAGCAGGTGGGTATTTCAATCGTTGCCAAAACTGCTTTATTTCATCGTTGGCTGTAAATTTCTCCCGTTTAATGAAACGGATTTCGGCAGCCCGGTGAAAGAGCATCTTGTCGAGTTGCGGAGGGATGTTATCGGGCGCGAAATTGCCTGTTGTGGCATAGCCAAGAATGGGGAAACAGGCATCATCGGCGGTGACGATGATAAAGCCCTTATTATTCTTATGATTGAAAATATAATAGAGGGCAGTGCCGTCGGTAGAGGTACGTTTTACTACACACTCTAACCCTTCGAAGCGATCCACATATTGGCTCAGATAAGCGGTAGCTACTTTCGAGACGGTCAGACTATCGACAGGAGCGGCTTGTAAAGTCCAGGCATAGCAAACAGTTAGTAAAAGCAACCAGATCTTGTAAACATGTTTCATGGAGTGTGGATTTTGGTAAATACAAGGAGGAAGTTAGAAGAGCTATAAATGACGTGTCAACTCGCCCGATTTGACGTGTTGCTATTTTAGGCTAGTGATCCTACAACTGCTATCCATAGCTGTTCCGGTAGTCGAGCTAATCGTGAAGACCAATGTTTTGCCTTGTAGATTCTAGTAGCCTAAGAAGGCTGCCCCATCAAAGTCCGTTAGTTTAACAACTGTTGGGTTGGCTAAATCGAGTTGGAAAGGGCATGAGTATTTTGTCGTTTTTCAGCAATGGAGGGAGTTAAATGGCGTGGATAGAATGACCAATGTATAATTGGGCTGTTTCATTCAGTTTATACCTATGCTTAGGGCAACGTAACAGGCTTTCTGAAAAAATAATGGAAATTGGCACTATATGATGCCTTTGTAAATCAGTAGCGTATTACTGAGTGATAAGGCAGTCATTATGCCTACAAGACAACAAACAAGAATCGACAAGTCCCTTCGCCGTCATGTAAATAGGACGGCGAAGGTGCTGAAGGGGGAGATGGTGTAGCCATGAGCAGATCGGTTAGGAGAAATTGACCAATGATTCGGAACTGCAGGTGACCCCATGAATCACTTGGAAGCTATGAAGCCCTCCGACGTGTCATCATTGAAAACGGTGTTATAACTGAGAACCCTACCTGCAAGACTACCACTAATTGTGCCATTAGTAGCCTTGTGTTGAAAGGAGATTGCCGTAGTAGTGCCACTCAATGGTAAACTTGAGTAGAGAGTGATATCTGACTTGCCAGGTACTTTTTGCACAACACTCACAACATTATCACTCACGCGGCTTAGTACAACGGCAGTTCCAGTAATAATAGATGCTCCAGTATAGGTTTTTCCTCCTGAAGTTACACTCGTCACTGTATATGTCCCGGCAGCAAAAGCCGCCAGGTCGGGTGCAGCAACAGCATCCTCTTTTTTAGAGCAGCCCATGACCAGCGTTAGTAGGAAGATGGTAAGGGCGTAACAGGTAGTTTTTATCGTCATTTTGTGTAGCATGGTAGTTTATTGGTTAGAAATGAATACAATCAGAAAACGTGGTAAAGGCATTTAGCCAAACAAAGAAGTGTTTCTTGTCTCTTGGCAGGTTGGCAGCACTCCCTTTCATATTAACAAGGGTACTGTTTTCTTAGCAGGGCAAAGAATACTAGTTTGGGACGGACGTTCATAAACTGGACAAAGTTTAATGGAGTGGATAGGCTAGCAGATGGATAGAAACGGAAATACAGGATATGAGTAACATCAAACAGTTGAGTAAGGCTCAATGCTATGTTTTATCGCCTTAAGCCTTTTCAAATTTGTCTAAGTCTGAAGCTATTAGCAACGACGGGTTTACCAACACAGTGCTTTTTCTCACCAAATGGTGTCTTTGTCTTGTGAGAAAAGTTGATGTTAAAAACTGCTTCTGTTTGAGTAGATTTGGTGCCAAACCAGTCGTCGGAATTCTTCTTTTTCCACACATCAATGTTTCGTTTTGCTTTATACGTCACCTATTTATTGGTAATATGGGGTGGGCTTCTGGCAGGGCTATGGCACAAGTACCGCTTCATTTAAAATTAAATCCTGAAAAAATTCAGAAAGCTGCGAAACTTAAGCAGGAAGCTCTCGCCAAACACGACTCGTTGTTATTGGCGGAAGCTTATTACTTATATGGGAAGGCGTATGTCTTTGCTGGTGATTACCAGACTGGGCAGGCTTATTATGTGAAAGCTATACGCATTCATGAACCCCTAGGCAACTCTATGGAACTCAGTCGCCTGTATGTACGACTTAGTGAAAATGAAGTTAGAGTCGGTCGTTTGAAACAAGCACTGCACTATGCTACGCTTTCGCTGAAGGTTGCGCAAGCTACTCAGAAAAATAAAGATAAGGCGTTGATACGGGCCTATGGTGCTTTAGCTCATGTCTATGGAGCAATATGGGGCGCTGAGAAGCCACCGAATCCGTCGACATTCGACCGGGTTATTTCCTATTATAAAAAAGAAGAGCAACTATGTTATAAACTAAACGATGCCCCTGGCATAGCCGAAGTAAATCTGGAATTGGGGACAATTTTTTCGCAAGTTAACGATCCAAAAGCAATCCCTTACCTGGAGAAAGCACAGCATTTATTTACACAACTGGATAAAGTGACTAGTCTGGCTTTCACTATGATGCATTTGGCCGAAGCTTATTTGATATTCGGTAAACCTAAACAAGCTTTTCAAACGTTAGTCAAAGCCGAAGACCTTTACAACAGTAAAAAACTGAATAATTATGAGATTCGGGTGGATTTGGCAATTCAATTTGTTGCCTATTTTGAAACTACTCGACAGTGGGATAAAGCGTTCCGGCGTCTGAGAAAATTGAATGAATTAGAGCGGATCAGGCTTTTGGCAGATCATGACGGGGCTCTCACCCGGCTGAGTATGGAATATGAAACAGAAAAAAAAAAACACTCCTGAACGCCCAGAAAAAGGAAATCAATCTGAATGCCCAAAATCTACAATTACAGAAATACTTTACGCTGGCTACATTCGCCCTATTCGTAATAGCTGCTGGAATGAGCGTCGTTTTTTTTCGATTGAGTCGCAAAAATCAACGGATCAGCCACCGAAATGTGGAGTTGATTAAAGAGCAAAATCACCGCGTTAAAAACAACCTGCAAGTCGTATCGAGCCTGCTCAGTCTACAAGCCAAACGATTGACCGACGAAGCAGCTAAAAAAGCGGTAGAAGAAAGTCGGCTTCGGGTGCAGTCGATGGCCATAATCCATCGAAAATTATATGATGGCGATAAATTAGCGGTGGTCAATCTGGATGAGTTTATTCAGGAATTGGTTAATGGCGTACTAAAATCCTTCGGATACCCCTTCGCAACGGTGCAGTATGCTATTGACACGAATAGTCTATCGGCCGATAAAGCAATTCCGCTTGGCTTAATCCTGAACGAATTGATAACCAACGCCTGTAAATATGCATTTCCCCAAAATGAAAATCCTCATTTGACTGTTCGTTGTTACGCTCAACATGCGAAACTATACCTACAAGTGACCGATAATGGACCCGGCCTCGAAGTGCCAGTTATACAAACAGATGACCTATACGATCCGCAAACCAAGTCATTTGGTATGTCGTTGATTCAGGCACAGGTCATGCAACTCAATGGTACCTATCAGTTTAGTTCGGCCGACAAAACTGAGTCTACGGGGACTACATTCACGATGGAGTTTAAGTTATAACGAAGCTGAGCGTGGGTAAACCCCTATTCAACTAGCAACTATCAACGCCCTAAACTCAGTGCTCATTCATGATTCCGTTAAAAATTCTGATTATTGAAGATGAAACCATTACGGCTATGGATCTTCGAGAAACCCTTCAGGAAGCTGGCCATCTTGTTACGGCAATTGCCCGCACGTATCAGGATGCTGTGAAAGCCGTAAAAAGTAATCCTCCTGATCTGGCTCTGATCGACATTCATTTAGAAGGTTCGGCGGTCAATGGGATCGAAACGGCGAAGAGGCTCCTGGACATTCATCCAATGCCGATTATGTATCTGACGGCTAATTCGGAACCTGCAACGTTTAATGCAGCCAAAGAAACGTTGCCGGTTGCCTATCTACTGAAACCGTTTCGGCACGATGAATTAAAATTACAGGTCGAATTGGCCTATCACTATTTTCAATCGACATTGTCAATCACGACTAATATTCCTGTTTCCAGTTATTTGTATTTACCAGTTGATAATGGCCACGAAAAAATAGACCCGAATGATGTGCTGTATGTCGAAGCTGATGGGTCGTATGTACAGATTTATCTAAGGACTAAAAAGACCTACTATATCAGTATGAATCTGGGCCATCTGGCTCAATACTTCCCAACCCCTAATTTTTACCGGCTTTCCCGGTCACTCCTTATTAACTTAAATTACCTGGAACGGCTGGAGTCTACTTATTTATACCTGGTTAATCATGAAACGGCTATTTCCATCCCGGCTCCTAGCCGGAAGGAATTGATGAACAAACTCAGGATTGTACGGACAAAGAAAGCTCCCTCACGTTAAATGAAGCTATTTTGGCTGTTTTGGGAGGGATTGGTTTGGGTCTGCTGCAATTCGGCTGGGGCGACGATTGATTCCGTTTTGGAATCGGTTGCGAAGCTGCTGAATGGTATTAATCAGATCATAGTCTTCGGCTTTAAGCAGATACTCGTCATCAAAATCGCAGAAATCAAAAAATCGATCAACCTCCTCTGCTCTTAGTGACGTCGATTGTTCAACCAGCAGTCGGAACCGCTCCAGTGCCAGCGCGTGGCGCCGGTCCTGTTGCATGATGAAATACGCTTTCCGATCCGATTTGGGGCGTTTGCCAAACATTTCGTAGAGCAGGGTTATACCTGCCCCATCAGCTACGCGGTCGAACGCCTGTTCCCCTGTTACTTTTTTTGACGCGACTGGCTCATCGAGTAGCTGCTGAATTTCACGTTTTACTTCTTCGTAACGCTTCCCGGTTACCGTCACCTCGGCAAGGTCGACTACACGGTAAGGCATAGGAGGGAGGGCCTGCGCAATAATGGTTGGATTGTCAGACCCGTCATAGCGAATGCCAGTACGATTATAAAGCTGACTAGTTAGAATAAGTGAATCACCGGGTTGAACGGTTAGGAAAAAACGCCCGCTTGCATTGGTACGAGCCCGTTGCCGGGTACGCTGATTCACGACAAAGACCTTATCAACGGCACCTTTTGTGGTTTGGTCGATAACCGTCCCAATTACATATTTGCCCTGCGCCCAGGCACTGCCTGACCAACTTAGGAGGCTGATAAAACAGAGTATGAATAGGCGTTTGTAGGCCATATGTGATTGTGCTGAACCTATAAGACACGGAGGCCTTCCAAGGGTATATCCACAAAAATACGTGTTGAAATCGTTAAATGCTGTTAAAAAAACTTAACCAGCTGCTGAACCCGATCCAGCGTCATTTCTGTAAAATCCTTTGCTATGTCGTCCACAAATGGCCGAAGTTCGTCAGGAGACTGGGTAGTAGCCATTCCAACGACTAAGGCCCCCGATGCTTTGGCTGCCTGAATGCCCGTCATTGAATCCTCAAAAATGACACTTTCTGTTGGTTCAACGCCTAACATGACCATTGCTTTCTGATAAATTTCGGGATCAGGTTTTGGATGACCAACCATACTTTCGTTCAGTAGCGCATCGAAATAAGACCGTATTTCCAGTGCATCCATTACGAAATCAAGATTTTCGACGGGAGCCGACGTGGCCACTGCCGTACGAATACCAGCTTCTTTTAAGGCCTTCAAAAAAGAGATCAATCCCGCAACAGGCTGAATGACTGGGCTATATAATTCCCGAAAAAGAGCCTCCTTTTCATGGCTTAGACGAATCACTTCTTCTGACGTAAGTGGCCGGTTTTCAAATAAATGAGCGACAATGTCTGTGTTGTGCTTTCCTGAAACATGTTGCACGAAATCGTCGTCACTTAAGCTTTTTCCATTGCGCTGGTAGTATTCCCGCCAGGCAATACGATGGTGCGAATTTGTGTCGACAATGACCCCATCCATGTCAAAAATTACTGCTTTTGTCATGTTATAGTTTGTTGTTTGTCGTTCGTAGCTACGAACGACAAATTACTTATCTCATTTTCACAATTGTTACGCCTGCACCACCCCGGTCGGCATGTTCATCTTCCATTTTACCTACCTGCTTATAACTTCGCAGGTGATTACGCACAAGCGTTCGCAGAATGCCATCGCCTTTTCCATGAACGATACGAAGCTCAGGATAACCCAGCATCAGCGCATCATCAAAAAAACGATCGACTTCGCCAAGAGCTTCTTCGCCCCGTTTCCCCCGAATGTCGAGGTTGAAGCTAAAATTCTGCATCTTTTCATTCATATCAACGCCCTGGCTTCGGGGACGGTCGTCGCGTACGTCGGTTGCCTCTTTGAACGTCTTTTTGCTCACTTTTTCAAGCCGGTTCAATTTGACATTTGATTTCAAATCACCGATCCGAATTTCGGCGTCTTTACCACGTAGCGCCAGCACTTCACCAATCGTGTTCTGGCCTGCAACGCGCACATAACTACCAACCGTAATGGTGCCACCATCCTTCTCGAATTCTTCCTCGATTTGCTTGGGCGTTTCGACAATAACGGGTTCTGGCTTTAGTTCTTTTTGCTCAAATCGTTCTAATTCCTGCCGAATCTGTTTGGTCGGTTCGCGCTCAGCCTTGTTTTCCTTGATTTCCCGAATTGTGTTTTCAATGCGTTGATTAGCTTCCTGCACGAGGGCTTTCGCTTTCTGTTTCGCATCGTTAACGATTTTCTTCTGCTCGTTGTCCAGACGGGTTTTCAACGCCGTATATTCAGCGAGTTGCTGAGCCAGTTTTCGCTGATTGATACCGATTTCGATATTCTTCTCTGAGAAAACTCGTTTTTCAATATCCAGTTCTTTCAGCAACTTCTCGAAGTTCACCTGCTGAGTTCCTAACTTTTCCTTCGCCCGATCAATAACGCCTTTGGGTAAACCAATTTTTTGCGCAATCTCAAACGCAAACGACGAACCTGGGCGACCGATCTCTAGCTGATACAGTGGCTCCAGGTGCTCACCATCGAAGCGCATAGCCCCGTTAATCAAGCCCGACGTTTTGTCGGCCATTACCTTCAGATTCGTATAGTGTGTATTGATGACCCCATAAGCACCTGATTTATTGAGGTCTTCCAGGATGGATTCGGCGATGGCACCCCCTAAACCAGGCTCTGTGCCCGTACCAAATTCGTCAATTAAAAACAGCGTTCGCTTGTTGGCACCTATCAGGAACTGCTTCATGGCCGTTAGGTGCGACGAATAGGTACTAAGGTCATTTTCAAGCGATTGCTCGTCGCCAATGTCGATAAACAAATTCTGGAAAACGCCCATTTCAGCGTAATCGGCCATGGGTATCAGGAGACCACATTGCAACATGTATTGCAGTAAGCCGATGGTTTTTAGGGCTACTGATTTTCCACCCGCATTCGGACCGGAAATAATTAAAATTCGTCCTTTATCGTCTAATCGGACATTTAGCGGAACTACCGTTTTGCCTTGTTTCGCAAAGGAGAGGTAGAGCAATGGATGGCGTGCGTTTATCCAATTCACAAAAGGCCGGTCGTGGAGCTTGGGCATGATCGCATCCAACTGGACAGCTAGTTTAGCCTTCGCTCGAATGAAGTCGATCTGCGCCAGAAAGTTGACCGCCTTTCTTAGGTCCTCCAAATGCGGGCGAACCTGGTCTGTAAGGGCTAATAGAATTCGATAGATTTCACGCCGTTCCGCGTATTCCAATTCACGAATTTCGTTGTTCGCATCGAATACTTCGGCAGGCTCCAAAAACACCGTTTGCCCCGTCTGCGATTCATCATGTACGAAGCCTTTGATCTTGCGTTTGTGCTCGGCAGCAATTGGAATAACTAGTCGGCCTCCTCGTACTGTCAACGACAGGTCATCAGGAATCCAGCCGTTTTGCCGGGCCTGTCGTATGATGCTATCAAGGCGTTTACGAAGATTAGCCTGCTCACCAATAATCCGCCGGCGAATGCTGGCTAATTCGGGCGAGGCAGAATCACGGACATTGCCCCGGTCGTCAATGACGCGCTCAAGCGCTTCAGTTAATTTTTTATCGACACCGACTGGCCCTGCCAGTTCGCGCAGGAATGGGAATGTCGTGCCTTCGTCACGTTTACTATCGCTTTGTCGGGACAGAAAACGCAGACAATCCTGAACGGTTCTCAACGCTAGTTTAAGATCGAAAAATTCCGCTTCAGTCAGTGCTAATCCTTCTACACGTGCCCGGCTAAGATGCGGGCGAACATCGATGTAATTGCTATTCGGAAAGTCTGGTTCGTACTGAACAATCTGTTTAAATTCAGTCGTTTGCTGAAGGAGCTTGTCAATAAGCTGCACATTATCCGTAAACCGAATTTTCTCCACATAATCCTGTCCCAACGGGCTGACACAGGCCTCTTTGAGTCGTTCACGGATCGTATCGAAACCTAATTTTTGTTCTAAGGTATTGGGGTAAAGCATTATGTAGTGCCGCCCGCTGGGTCGGCTAGGATCACAAATGATTATATTAATTTTTAAGAAACCAGCCTCAAGGGTGGGTTACCAGATGAATAACAGCGTCTTTAGCGTATGGGTTCGATAACCATTGGGACTCTACATGTTCCACTATTTCGAGGTACACCAAGTTCGTTATCGGTGCTTAGCGCAGTTTTGATCTAGCTATGGAAATAACATAGAATGGCTACTGAATAATAATACATGATGCATTATTCAGTAGCCATTCTATGTTATTTTATGATGCTTATTCTCGACTGTTAGTATAGCACTAATGGCTATACTCGCCATATAAATCAACTTTGGGTTGGCCACAGGTGCTCATCTTCGGGCCCCTGTTTACTTTTATTTGCATTAGTCATCATTTTCTCTCCATTGGGCCGTTGGCCACCGCTATTTCGCGCGTTCTGATTTCTGCTTCGTTCGCGACCAGGCTGCATATCATTAGAACCTGGCTGGTCTGTGCTTTTGTGATTAGCCATGATAATTGTCTAGTTGTTGTATAGGCTAATAACTTATCAACGGTGAAGTATGTTTTAAATGAAGCAGCCCACCTTAACTAGTTAAGGTGGGCTGCTTCATTTAAAATTATTAGGCTTTCAGCTTAATAACCAGGGTTCTGAGCCAGAACACTCTTGCCCTGAGAATCAATCTGGGTCTGGGGAATCGGCATATATTCATCCTTCCCCGCAGTGAACTTAGCACCCGTGTAACCCACTGGTAGCAGTTTACTTTCGTAAGCGATGAAAGCATTCAACACCGTTGACGCCGTGCCCCAACGAACCAGGTCATAGAACCGGTGACCTTCGCCCGAGAGCTCCAACTTCCGCTCAAACTGAACCGCCGTACGAGCCGCTGCCTTGTCGGCAAATGCCGTGTACAGACCGATCTGGTAGTTAGCTGCGTTTGCACCAGCTGCCGTTTTTACATAAGCCGTCCCTTTAGCCCGGCTACGAATCATGTTCACATAATCAAGCGCTTTGGATAGGCTACCCACCTCCACTTCACACTCGGCCGCCATTAGCAACACATCCGCATACCGAATGATGTTGTAGTTGATGGCCGAATAACCATCCGTCCATGAGCTACCATCCGTTAAGGATTTATCCTGCGATTTGTAGAAGACAAACTTGATCGGCGAATATGGACCTGCAAAACCTTGGTCACGTATCCAGTCCAGACCGGGGTGTACCTGCCAATCCAGATAAGGAATACCCCGACGACCTAATGACCAATCCAAACGAGGATCGACTGGACCTGCGTCGGGCGTAAATGGTGCGCTCGAAGCAATGCCCTGATCCGTTTTCAACTGATTGGCCGCCGAATTGTACGAGCCATCCAGTAAAGGCAACCCATTGGCATCTACCCGGAACGAGTTGGCTAATTCAAAACTAGGCGCAAAGAATCCGCAGCAACCAGCCGGTCCGTTCGACCCCGTGTTGTAGGGGAAGTTTAGTACTAGATCAGGGTTGGCATTGTCCGAACTACCCGTGTTGGCAGCCGCCTGAATGGCGAATACTGACTCCGAGCTGTTGTCCTTAGCTGCGTTAAAGTTGTCCTGGAAGTTGGCCACCAGGGCATACTTCTTACCGTCGGAGGTTACCCCACTGGCAATCACCTGATCGAAGAGTGCTTTTGCCTCTGTATACTTCTTCTGATAGAGATAGACTTTAGCCAGATAAGCCGTAGCAGCCCACTTATTGGCTCGGCCTACAGCACCTTGAGAAACGGGCAGGTTGTCAACAGCATATTTGAAATCGGTCTCAATGTTTGGCCAGATGTCCGCGCTATTGGGAACGGCTTCGATGCCCGTACCGTAATCTTTGGTTTCATCCACGTAAGGAACCTTGTTGAAGGCACGCTTTAGTTCGAAGTAGTAGTGAGCACGAAGGAAACGGGCTTCACCCGAGATGCGGGCTTTATCGGCCGCCGTCACATCTGAACCAGCTAATGCCAGCGAGCGCAGGGTCGAATTACACCGGGCAACGCCTTCATACATGGCATTCCATTTCGCGTTTGCCTCACCGCTTGTTGGTAAAATACCATATGTCTGGAAGGGCGTCAGGGCGTTAAAGTCCCCGGAGTTAGAGCCTTTATTAGCATCTCCTCCTGAAACACTACCTCGTACCCAGTTGAAGGAACTGGCCGACTGCGAAAAGCCCCGGGCGTTTAATTGGGCATAAGCCCCAATCAAGAGTCCGTCCAGACCCGCCTTGGAAGTTAATTGAGCCCCGACAACTGGCCGGTGGCCGGTACGTCAAGAAATTTGTCCTGACAAGCGAAGGTAACCATCACCAGCATGGCGGTCGCTACAGTTCCCTTGGTTATAAATGTTTTCATCGTGCGATGTATAAGATGAGGTTGATGTTATTAGAAACCGAAGCTTAAACCAACGTTGTAACCACGTTGAACCGGGTAGTTACCCACGTCGATGCCGAAGTTCTGGTCAGCCGATCCGCCTACGCCTGGGTCTAAGCCCGAGTATTTGGTGATGGTGAACAGGTTGGTGGCCGATACCGATAAGCGTAAGCGGCTCAGGTTTACTTTGTTAAGTACGACCGCGGGGAAGGTGTAGCCTAGATTCAGGTACTGCATGCGGGCATAGGCACCATTCTCCACGTAATATGAGTTAGCCTGCGTGTTGGTACTGAAGTTGGAGGCACTCTCGAAAATGGGCACCGTTGTGTTGGTATGAGTTGGTAACCATGAATCCCGCACGCGTCCACCCATAGCTGCACCCGTGAAGGATGGGTAGAAATCGGTGAACCAGCGCTGGTTATTAAAGATTTTATTACCCAGCGAAGCGTACAGGTTGGTGTTCAAATCGAAGCCTTTGTACTTGAGCGTCAGGGTAATACTACCCGTGAACTTCGGAATTGGACTTCCCAGGAACTGACGGTCATCGGCATCAATCTTGCCATCGCCATTGGTGTCCTGATACCGGAAACGACCTGGAGCCGCGCCATCCTGGGTTGGGGCAGCGGCCACTTCTTCCTTGCTGTTGAACAGACCAATTACATTATACCCAAAAAACGATGACAGGTCATGACCAGGCTGGTTACGAACCACGTTGGTGCTCAAACGAGTACCACCCGCCGTGAAGTAAGGAACCGATGGGTCAATATCAACAATTTTATTATCCAGGAAACTAGCGATACCGGTTACTTCATAAGTCAGATCACCTGAGAGTGTGCCCGGTTGGTCACCAAGATGTCAATCCCTTTGTTACGCATGCTGGCTACGTTCTTGTAGGGTGCATTTGAGCGAACTCCCACTACGCCAGGTAGTGACAAGGGGAAGAGCAGATCCTTGGTGTCTTTCTGCCAGAAATCAAGTACAACTTCCAGCTTGTTATTGAAGAAGGTTCCGTCAATCCCAATGTTGGAGGTGATACTGGATTCCCATTTAGCCGCAGGGTTACCAATCTGACTCCTAAAGAAACCTGAAGCAATCGATCCATTTGATCCCGTGATGTCATAGCCCTGACCAGCCCCACCACCATAGAGGTTAAACTGGTTGGTAGCACTCAGGTAGTTGGAGTTCCCCATGATACCGTATCCACCCCGTACTTTCAAATCCGACACCCAGGGCAGGTTCTTCATGAATTCTTCCGACGACAAGCGCCAGGCAGCCGAAACGGCCGGGAATATCCCGTAGCGGTTGGTAGCCGCAAATTGGGACGAACCGTCCCGACGAATGACGCCGGTCAGGATGTACTTATCGTTGTAGGTGTAGCGAGCCTGAGCAAACAAAGAATAGAATTTATTCCCCAGGAAATAGTTGCTACCTACGCTGCGAGTAGCTCCCGGAGTGGTAGTGTTGATCGTTACATAATTAGGATCGGTTGAGAATGGGTTCTGACCTGAACCATTGATGTTACGGCCTAAACCAGTATTCAGAGCTTCGATACCACCGATGGCGAATACATCATGCCGACCGAATTTCTGTTTGAAGGTAGCCGTATTGGTAAAGGTCCAGGCTAAGCCATAACCCGAGCCTTCACTGTAGGTATAGGTCGTGTTGTTCTCTGAGTTTTCGTATTGAATCCGGCCGTAGCTATTGGAGTAGTTGCTGAAATAATTACCCCCAAGACTGCTCCGAAGCGTCAACGAAGGAAGGACATCGTACTCTAAATAGGCATTCCCGAATCCAAAAATGTTGAAGTTGCTATCATTAGCACGTGCCTGGCGATCAGCAACCGGGTTACGAGGGTTGTTAAAACCCGGAGCGGCTGTACCCGCATAACCACCAAAGGAGTTATAAATTGGAATGATTGGAGGCATCCGGAAAGCCGACAACACTTCATTTTCGTCTGAAGCAGCACTGGAGTTGTTGTTGGTTGAGTTACCCAATTGGTTACCTACACCACCTAAAATACCTTTGGTTCCAACGTAGGAAATCTGGAAATTTTCGCCGAAACGGAGTTTCTTGGTAATATCGAACTCGGTGTTAGCGCGGAGATTGTATTTCTTGAAGTCATTATTTATTACAATCCCCGCTTGTTGCTGCATACCCAGGCTGATATAAAAACGGCTGGTTTCAGTACCACCTGAGAAACCAAGCTGATGGCGCATCAGCGGAGCTACGCGGGTAATGGCCGCATACCAGTCAGTACCCGCTTTGTTAGAGGGAATGACGTTGTAGATCGCACCGTTGGCGGAGTTAACGTTATACTTAGCGGCTTCCGCAGTTAAATCTACAGCGGATGCGGCTAAGCCCGAACGGCTACCAACCAGCAGATAATCAGGTAGAACTGGAGTTAAGCCCGAACCATACTGACCACCGGCGATACCGGCGAAGCTGGTGGCATCCGGCGTTTTTCCTGCCTGATAAAGGTCATTTTTGCGCGCCTGCCAGGACCAGTCAGCCTGCTCCTGTGGATTGAGGATCGGTAGGCTTTTGCCCGGATCAGTAGCTCCAAACAGACCATCGTAACTAACGCTCAATTTCTGAGCCCGGCGCTGCCCTTTCTTGGTGGTCAACACGATCACACCCGACGCGGCACGAGCCCCATAAATCGAAGCCGAAGCAGCATCTTTTAGAACGGTGGTGCTTTCGATGTCATCTGGTGCCAGGAACTGGATATTCTGGGTAGGCACCCCGTCAACCACATACAGCGGCTGGTTACCCCCAAAAGAACCAAAGCCCCGCACCCGAACCTGGCTGGAGGTACCAGGCTGACCGTTGGTGATAACGGTTACCCCCGCTACGCGGCCCTGCAACTGCTGCTCAACGTTAGCCGACGGCACCACTTTGAGTTGGGCAGGCTTTACGGTCGACACGGCTCCGGTCACATCCCGACGGTTTTCGGTCGAATAACCGGTTACCACCACTTCGGAAAGAGCAGTCGCATCATCTTCGAGAGAAACGCTAACTGCTGTGCGATTCCCTACTTGTATTTCCTGGGTTTTAAAGCCAATGGCTGATACGACCAGTACCGGGCTAGCTCCCCGGACGTTTAATGCAAAGTTACCGTTTGCGTCGGAACTGGTACCTGTTTGGGTACCTTTCAGTACTATGTTGGCACCTGGCACTGGACCATCAGTACCCGTAATTTTACCCGTCAGACGACGGTCTTGGGCAGAGGCTGTTAAGCCCCAGAGCAGTAGTACTGCGCCCAGAAAAGCGGTCTGCAGAAACCTGTAGAGCGTTGCTTTCATGAAGATTAGGTTGGTTTTATATTGAGTTAAACGCATCAATATTAGGTTAGTTTAGTTATACTTCAAAGAGAAATCTTAATAAATGTGTCATTATGACAATGTTAAATAGGGGTTATTTATATAAAAAATTATATTTATAATTTAATAAGTTTTTGATAGTCAATATATTGTATGTTGGTAAAATTATGTATTCTTTAAATAGTCATATAAAATTTTAATATCATTCTGTTTTTACCTCTTCTTGGCAAAATAACGATCTGAGCGATTCTAGGCGTATTTTTGTGTCTATATGCACACGAACTATTACTTTTTACGGCAGCTTGCTCCAGTTCTTGAATCTCATTTATTGGGTAATTTTGCTCTATTTTCAGAACTACCTAATACTGTTTCAGAGGGACTCCGATTTATGGAGTGTTTTAGCCAGGATCGCGACGAGGTTGTACTGGTTTTTGCTCAGGCAAAAGGGAAAATCAACTATTACAAACCGTTTTACATTAAAGCCACATTGCGGCCAGATTTCTCCGGACTATTATTTCCTGAGACTGTGCAGCGTGCCCGTACCAATAGCATTGATTTATTCGAGACCGTAGTTGGCGAAGCTGGGCAGGAAAAGGTGGTGATCGGCGTTCGGTCGTTTCTGAACGAACGCTGTCTGGCTATTCTGCTTGAGGGTGGTTACTCGTTCGTGTTTAAATTCTTCGGCAACCGGCCTAACCTGCTAGCCTTTCAGGATGACAAGGTTATTGATTTATTTAATCGCCAATTAGTAAGCGACGAGCAACTTATATTCTCCGCAATTGATCGACCAATTGACCAGTCCTATGCGGCTTTTGAACGGGCTAATTTCGACCACAGAAAGCTATTTCCGACGTTTGGGAAAGTAGTCAATGAGTGGATTCGTGAGCGCGGAGCAGAAAGTACGGAGTCTGGCGTAACTAATGCACAACAACAATGGGAGGTTATTCAGGATACGTTGCGACAACTTGAACAACCCCGTTATTACCTGACCCGATTTCATCACAAACCAACGCTCAGTCTATTACCTTTTGGTGAAATACAGCGGGAGTTTACAGATCCTGTTGAAGCAGCCAGTCGGTTTTACATCACTTATAATGGATTAAGTAATTTTGAACATGAGAAAGCGAATCTGTTACGACTTCTCGAAAAACGCCAGAAACGGGCTGAAGGGCAGTTAGAGGGTGCTATGCAACGGCTCATATCACGGGAAGAAGGAATTAGTCATGAGGAAATGGGGCATATTCTGATGGCCAATCTTCATGATATACCGCCGGTTCCCGGGTCTAAATCACCTGAACGGTTAACCCTATACGATTTCTACCGCGATCAACCAATTGTCCTTAAGCTTAAGCCGGACTTAAGCCCCCAGAAAAACGCAGAAAATTTCTATCGCAAGGCAAAAAATGAAAAAATTGAAGAGCAGCATCTCACAGAGTTAATTGCTAACCGTGAAGCTGACTTAAGTCGACTTAGTCAGCAAAAAGTTGATCTGGACGGGATACAGACCCTTAAGGAGTTAAGGCGTTACGTGAAACAGCATTCTTTATTCATTGATCCGAGCGAACGAACTTCATCTGTTAGTGAAGCAGGGCCTCTGTTTAAAGAGGTAACACTGGATACTTTTCGTATTCTGATTGGCCGAAATGCGAAAAACAACGACTTACTGACGCTGAAATTCGCCTACAAAGATGACCTCTGGCTTCATGCCCGTGATGTACCGGGGTCGCATGTGATTATAAAATACCAGGCGGGTAAGACGTTTCCCCGACATGTGATTGAACGGGCAGCTGAATTAGCCGCCTGGTTCTCAAAACGCCGAACCGATAGTCTCTGCCCCGTTACAGTTACCCCCAAAAAGTTTGTTCGTAAACCGAAGGGCCTTGCTCCAGGACAGGTGATTATCGAGAAGGAGGATGTTGTCCTGGTAGTCCCGAAAGGAGAGTAAATGTGATGTATGAAGTATGATATAGGATGTACCTTGTCTCATATATCATACTTCATACATCACATTTACTTTGCTCGTATGGCAATTACGGGGTCCAGACGGGCAGCAGAAAAAGCGGGAATAATACCCGATAGGATGCCAATGATGCTTGAAACCCCAAGGCCCAGCGCGATGTTAGCCGCCGTTAGTTCAAGATCAAGACTACCAAGGTTCATGAATGATAGGAGATAAACCAGGAAAATACCCGTTAGCCCTCCCACTAAACTCAATAGCACAGCCTCGAATAGAAACTGAAATAAGATAAAGTAATTTTTTGCGCCCAGTGATTTCTGGATGCCAATGATATTCGTGCGTTCTTTCACACTAACGAACATGATATTGGCAATCCCAAATCCGCCGATCAGAATTGAAAATCCACCAATTACCCAGCCCGCTATTGTTAGAACGGAAAAAATGCCGCTTATAGCCTTTGCAATGGCTTCGGGTCGGTTAATCGCAAAGTTGTCTTCCTGTAAGGGGTGCAGCCCGCGTCGGGTGCGTAGAAGCCCCCGAATTTCACTCTCCAGTTCGAGCAGGCCTTCATCGCTATCATAGCCCTTAGCCGTAATCGTAATGTTCGGATTGATCGAATGGAACATTTTAGAGAAGGCTCCAAACGGAATCAGGCATTTAATATCGGGGTTGCCACCTACGTTGATAATGCTTTCGCCTTTCTTGCGTTGAACGCCAATAACGGTAAACTTCAGACCACTGATTTTGAATGTCTTACCAATAGGGTCTAGTCCAGGGAACAGATTTTCCGCAACATCAGACCCAATAATGGCAATGTTCCGGGCTACGTCAATTTCCTGCTGTGTAAAATAACGACCCTGCTCTATAGGTACATCCGATATCTTATTGTAGTCCAGCGTTGTACCCTGTATAAGCGATGACATGCTATTGTTATCCCGCTTGATAGTCACTCGCCCTTTAAAACTCATGGCGACTACAGCCTGGGCATTTTCGAGTCGTTCGCTCAGGAATTTGTATTCGTTATAGGTAGGGACAGGCCGCTGAAAATATTTCCACCATTGAAAATCGCCATCGAAAACCCAGGGCCATTTCTCAATATAAACAACCTTGTCGCCAATGAACGAGAGGCTGGTTTTGATATTCCGCTCCAACGAATCGACTAGTGTGAAAACGGCTATGATGGCAAAAATACCAATGGTTACGCCCAACAACGAGAGCATCGTGCGAAGAAGGTTCGAGCGCAAAGCCTGCCAGGCGAACCGAAAACTTTCAAAAGTCTGACGAATAAATCGCATCGATATACAAAGAGCGAAAGGTGAATAGGTAAAATCGAACTGCCGATGGATAACGCTCCGCTCGGCGAATGACTTTCCAATCTATGAAAGTACTACACAGAACGTTCTTTGCCAACGAATTTCGGACAAGGGCAAACTTCTGGCGGATAAGTGGTTGATTTGGGTATCAGTTGGATACCATTATTTTTGTAGTTTACAGGGCTACTACAACCTAATTGACGCGTCACCTATGAATCAACGCATTGTTTACTATTTACCTGTTCTGCTTTTTACGCTGGGCGTTACTGCCTGCAAAACGCAATCGCCCACTACAGCTACCAAAACTACCGATTCGAAGGTAACGCAGGGTCAGGGTGTTTATCAGTACCGTGATGAAGATCCAACGGTAAAGCCCTTCTTCTCCGACCGCGTTGGCGTTACCGGGCGTAATGGCATGGTGGCTTCGGCTCACCCCGAAGCGTCTCAGGTAGGGCTGGATATCCTAAAAGCGGGCGGTAATGCCGTCGATGCTGCCGTCGCGATTCAATTCGCCTTGGCAGTGGTGTATCCGGGCGCGGGTAATATTGGTGGTGGTGGTTTTATGGTTTATCGGGATAGCGATGGCAAAGCATACACGCTCGATTATCGGGAGAAAGCCCCTGGCCGTGCTACGCAGAACATGTATCTTGATTCGTTGGGCAATGTTCGGCCTGGGTTGAGCATCAGTGGTCACCTGGCGAGTGGTGTGCCGGGTTCGGTTGATGGGATGGCCGAAGCGCACAAACGGTTTGGAAAACTAAGCTGGGCGCAGGTGTTGCAACCCGCTGTTGATCTGGCTGCTAAAGGGTTTGCGTTAACCGAGCGCGATGCCCTGGGTCTGAACCGGATCAAAACCGATCTGAATACCATCAATCCTGGAAAAACCTACTTCCTGAAAAGTACACTACCCACTGATACACTAACCTGGCATAAGGGTGATTTATTCGTACAGGCTGATTTGGCAAAAACGCTGCAACGGATTCAGGCACAGGGTCGGGCCGGGTTTTATGAAGGTGAAACGGCCCGGTTGCTGGCCGAAGAAATGGTTCGTGGAAAAGGACTGATTACAGAAGAAGATTTGAAAAACTATCACTCGGTATGGCGTGAGCCGATTCAGGCAAAATATAAGGAATACAACGTCATTACGATGCCGCCAACCTCCAGCGGTGGAGTGGCTTTGTTGCAAATGATGCGCCTGACAGAGCCGTACCCGCTCCGTAAATGGGGCTGGAACCGCGACAGTACGGTACAGGTAATGATCGAAGCCGAACGACGCGTATATGCCGACCGTGCAAAGTTTCTGGGTGATCCTGACTTTGTGAAAGTGCCCGTCAGTCAGCTCATCAGTCCTGAGTATCTGCGTACCCGCTGGACTGATTTCTCCTGGGCTAAAGCAACGGATAGTAAGGCCGTCAAAGGGGGACTGTCCCCGGTTATGAAAGCCTCGAAACAACACACTTTTCGGTAGTTGATAAAGCGGGTAATGCGGTGAGTATCACTACAACCTTGAATGGCGGCTACGGTAGCCGGGTGGTAATTGGGGGAGCCGGTTTTTTTATGAACAATGAAATGGACGATTTCAGTGTGAAACCGGGCGTTCCGAATATGTTTGGTTTGATTGGTAATCAGGCTAATGCGATTGCGCCTAACAAACGAATGTTATCCTCTATGACGCCAACTATTCTGGAAAAAGACGGGAAACTCTTTATGGTAGTGGGCACACCGGGCGGTTCAACAATCATTACATCGGTCTACCAGACCATCCTGAATGTTATCGAACATGGCATGACCATGCAGCAGGCTGTGAATGCCCTCAAGTTTCATCACCAATGGCTACCCGACAAAACCATTTTTGAAAACGGGGCCTTTTCTGATGCCACAATTCAGGCCCTACAAAGCCGGAGCTACACTCTGGAAAAGCTTACGAACACACTTGGGCGTATGGACTGTGTGCTGATTCGTCCCGATGGTTCTTACGAAGGAGCATCTGATCCAAGGGCAGACAATACCGCGCGGGGTTATTGAGACAAGTGTAGTTCGGTTTCGCCGATGAACAGTGGGCAATTCTGTAGCTCTGGTTTTGATGATACAGTTCGAAAATTAGCGTTTAGCTAACGATATAACCATCGGTGTAAAATAGAGATCGCTCTATTAGCACTGATGGTTATATTTCATTTTCAGATACTCAGTCCTGATTCAATCCCATCAGTTTATGCAAAAAGCGAAAACAACAAGTGGTCATAAATCCCTCAATCCCAAAAAATCACCCATTCGCGAATGGTTCGATTCGGTACTCTTTGCAGTTATAGCTGCCACACTTATCCGGTTTCTGACGTTCGAAGCCTATGCCATTCCGACGCCTTCGATGGAAAACAGTCTGATGGTGGGCGATTTCTTATTTGTCAGCAAGCTTCATTATGGTATTCGTACCCCTAAGACACCGCTACAGGTACCACTAACGCATCAGAAAATCTGGGGGACTGATATTCCATCCTATAGCACGGCTATTCAACTGCCTATTTATCGACTGCCAGGTTTTACCCATGTGAAAAATGGGGATGTAGTCGTCTTTAATTACCCACCTCCAAAAGCTGGCGAACCTGCATACCCAACGGATTTAAAGACCAATTTTATAAAACGTTGTATCGGTATTCCGGGCGATGTGGTGGAGGTTCGTCAGGAGCAGGTTTATATCAACGGTAAGGTTCTTCCAACGCCCGTCCGATCAGAAACAACTTATTTTGTAAAAACCACAGAGGTCCTGGACGAGCGATTTTTTCGAAAATACGACATCGTCAATGATTTTAAATCGCCTGAGGGACCCTTCATTAACTGGCAACCGCTTGAGGCTTATAACGAGTCGACAAAAACGTCGTCACTGGTTGGCTATCGGGTCAATATGACGCAGGAAGTCAAGAATAAATTTGCCGAATTCGATTGGGTGAAGGGCATTGAACCCATGCGGGAAAAAGGAGGAGAAGGAGCGCCCGGTATTTACGGCGGTTCTGCGTATCCCTGGAATCAGGATAACTTCGGTCCGCTTACAGTGCCTAAAAAAGGAATAACCATACCCATAAATAAGCAAACGATTGCTGTATATGGGCCGGTCATTGAGCGCTATGAAGAGAATAAGAAGGTCGAATTAACCCCATCCGGCATTCACATCGATGGTCAGCCAATAACTTCGTATACGTTTAAGCAGGATTATTACTTCATGATGGGCGACAACCGCCATAATTCGGAGGATTCCCGTTATTGGGGTTTTGTTCCTGAAGATCACATTGTTGGTAAAGCTGTATTTGTCTGGATGTCAATAGATCCTGTTCCGGCTGATATCTGGCACAAAGTCCGCTGGGACCGCTTGTTTCGGGTGATTAACTAGATCAACTACCATCAGGCGATTTTCTTTTTATCCGTTATAGCAGCGCTATTGCCCACATAGGCATGGAGAACACGGAGTTTTATTTTCACAGAATAAAACTCCGTGTTCTCCATGCCTATGTGGGCAAAATAAGTAGAGTTGTTGCGACGGTGATTAGTCGAGATAGCCTAAGTGAGGTATAGTAATCAACCTGAATGGTTGTGGGACAAAACACTAAGTAACACTCATTAAAACCAGCCAAAGGCATTGAGACTTTTTTCCTAAAAGGAAGCCAATCCGTAGTTTCACTATAATTAACAGGATGTTTAGGTACTATCATGCAATATATGTTTAGTACAATTCGTAGAAATCATTTCAAAAAAGTGATAGGAGGGGCAAGGGTATTTGGAAAAAAAATACTCTTATAGGTAAATCCGCTCAATGCCTGTTGCATGAACCATTTGACTCCGTTTGAGAATACATCCGATTCTGGTCGACACCAGTGGCTACGACCTGGGGATACCAATTCGAATGCATCCCAACCTGCCTTCGTCGATTCCGAGTTATTCATCAGGCAAACGTTTGAAGCCGATCCTCGAAAGGGTTATGAATTACTATTTAAGCGATATTACGAGCCGCTTTGCAGTCATGCAGTCCGCTTTGTCTATGCCAAAGAGGTTGCTGAAGACCTGGTCATTGAGGTATTCGGTCAGTTCTGGCAAAAGCAGCTACAGCACGTAATCACTACCTCTTATCGAGCGTACCTGTTTACAATCGTCCGGCATGCCGCCTTTGCGCATTTGCGAAAAGAATTCGGACGCGAGGTCCCAACGGAAGATTTTTCCGAGATCGTTTCGGATGCGGCTCCAAGCACTCCACAACAGGAATTACAATTCAATGAGTTATATCTTAAAATTGAACAGGTAATTCGCTCACTTCCTCCTCAAAGTCAGAAGGTATTCATTATGAGTCGATTTGAAGGGAAGAAGAACGCAATGGTTGCTGACGAATTACAGATCTCCGTGAAAACTGTAGAGGGACATATTACAAAAGTACTGTCCATTTTGCGTCAGGCACTTCGGGAATATGGATGCGTCACGGCGCTGATCACATTCGGTTTCTGGACGATCGAGCAAGGGCTAAAGACGCTTTTTTCACTCTCATTAGCAACCAGCTCACTCTACGTATGAAACCGCTTCTATCGAAACAAACAATCTGGCATCTGTTCGAGGGAAAAACCTCGCCGTTGCAGAACACTCTGGTTCAGGAATGGTTAGAGGAGCCTGGCAACCAGGAACTGTATTTTCAGTGGCTGGAAGAGTGGGAGCGTGAAAATACGCAGTTCAAACCAAACGTTGAGCAGGCTTACCTGCGCTCGCTGGAACTGGCCGGGCTTCGCTCTGGCAGCAGCAGCGAGGCTGGTTTTACACCTGAAACGCCTGTTCGTTCGCTGGGCAATCGAATTCGCTTCTACCAGTGGGCAGCTGCCTGTATTTTTCTACTCCTAGGCACGTATCTGCTGCGTGATTTTTGGTTTTATAAGCATTATGAAACCGGATATGGAGAAGTTCGGACGATTCTGTTGCCCGATAACAGTCGGGTGAGTCTGAACGCCCACTCGGCCTTAACCATTCCTCGCTTTGGTTTTGGGACTGGTAGCCGCGAAGTTCAGTTAACCGGTGAGGCTGAGTTTGCTATCCAGCATTTACCGGACAATCGGCGATTTATTGTCCGAACACCGGATCAACTCGAGGTGCAGGTATTAGGTACTGAATTTATTGTTTATAGTCGGGAGCGCGGTTCTAAGGTGGTTTTGAACCAGGGGAAGGTTCAACTACGGTCGCTGACCAACCTGAAGGCCCAGCCTGTTGTCATGGTACCCGGTGATGTCGCAACGTTGTCTATGAAAGGGCAACTCACGCTACGGCACCAACAGCCATTATCGACCCACCAGGCCTGGAAACATCATCGGTTTATGTTTGAAAACACACCCGTATCGGAAATCGCATACCAGATAAGCGAGCAGTTTGGTGTCAATGTAGTGGTTTCTGATTCGACCCTGGCCCGGCGAACGGTAGGAGGAACGTTTCAGGCTAACACAGTCGATGATGTATTGCGCGTGATCGCAGATATACTGAATGTCCGAATTACCCGAACGATTCAACCTGATCAATCGGTAGAAACATTTGTACTAACCCCAGTTCATTAGTTGACCCCTTAACCCTTTCCTTACATGATTCGATCCTTACGAATTCTCGTTTTAGTAGCGGGAATAACGGGATATCTATTGGATATTCCGCCCCTGCAAGCCCAGTTGCTGGCCCAAAATCGGGTTAAAAATAGTGGCAACACTACCTCATCATCAGGCACGCTTACACTACGAGAAGCGCTGATGCAGGTAAAAAAACAGTACAACGTCGATATTCTCTTCGAAGAAAAATTGCTGGAAGGAATTTCTGTATCAACCAGTCAGATTCAAACCAGCCAATCCCTTGAGCGAAACCTTTCCAAAATGCTACAGCCGGTTGGGTTGCGGTTTAAAAAAGTTAGTAAGGTTACCTACGTAATTCTGATGGCAGGTACCGAATTGAAAACGAGCTATCAGGAGCCATCCCCGGACATACAGTCTTTACCCATATTACCCCAGCCAACGGCAAGCTCGCTTCAGACTGCTTCACCGCAGGCCACTAACCCAATTCAGGCTCTTGACAAGGTAATCAATGGTGTTGTCACCAGCGAAACAGGGGAGGTTTTGCCGGGTGTCAGCGTAGTTGTTAAAAGTTCGACGCGAGGTACAACAACTGATGCTGATGGGCGATACCGGCTCAATGTACCGGATGAGGCCTCGACGCTCGTTTTTTCGTTCGTGGGTTATCAGAATCAGGAAGTGGCAATTGGCAATCGAACAGTTCTTGACGTGAGGCTGCTTCCCGATCAGAAAACGCTGAACGAAGTAGTGGTGGTGGGGTATGGTACGCAGAAACGGGAGCAGATTACCAGTGCTATCGCTAGTGTAAAGGCCGAGGATTTTGTGAAAGGCCCGGTTCAGGATGCTGCTCAACTGATTCGGGGAAAAGTCGCGGGCCTGAGCGTTATCACGCCCGATGGCAATCCAACGTCAACCGCTCAGATTTCGCTTCGTGGGAATGCGACTATCAACGCCAGTTCCTCTCCGCTGATTCTGATCGATGGCGTACCAGGGGCGCTTAATACCGTAGCACCAGAAGATATTGAATCGATCGATGTGCTCAAAGATGGATCGGCAGCTGCCATTTACGGAACGCGCGGAACCAACGGCGTCATTCTGATCACGACTCGAAAAGTAAAAGGCGAAACCCCGCCTACGATTGAGGTAAATTCCTATTTCACAACGCAGCGCCAGACGCGCCAGCTTAGCTTCATGAATGCCGATCAATATCGTCAGCTGGTGAGTCAGAAAAAGCCGGGTGCTACGGATTATGGCAGTAATACCAACTGGCTCAACGAGGTAACGCAAAAGCCGCTCTCGCAGGTGCATAATATCAGCTTACGGGGCGGCTCACGGTCAACCAACTACATCATGAGTCTGGAATACCGCAGTCTGAACGGTGTGATGAAAAAATCGGACAACTCCATTTTGTATCCCCGCATTGAGATCAATCATACCATGTTTAACGGCCTGCTGAAACTCAACGCTAACCTGAGTGGCTATCAGCAAAAATATTTTGCCGTGGATGGAGGTACCTACTCAGGGCTGGTATACCGGAATGCGCTGACATTTAACCCGACGGAAGCGATTCGGGATGCCAATGGCAACTGGACGGAACGTACCGATAAAACCGACTACATGAACCCGCTGGCGCTGATCGAAGAATCGCGGGGGAGAACCGAAACAATAATCTTCGAACCTACGGCACCATCTCACTGGCTCCCATCGAGGGACTGGAAGTGAAGGCGTTGTTCGCCCGGATATGTTCAACAGTACACGCGGGTATTATGAGACCAAGCGGCACTATTCAACGGCAAGGAGTGGACGAAATGGATTTGCCTCACGCGGCACGACCCGCACGCAGGATGATTTGTTTGAGTTGACGGCCAACTATAACAAGACCATTAAAGATCACAACTTCGTGTTGTTGGGTGGGCATACCTGGCGTCGGTACAATACCGAAGATTATTATATGCAAAACTGGGATTTCCCGACCGATAACTTTTCCTATAACAACATCGGAGCGGGGTTAGCCCTGAAAAGAGGCCAGGCTCCCGAAAGTTCGTCGCAGTCGGAAAACAAGCTGATCAGCTACTTTTTTCGGGTGAATTACAGCTTCATGAACAAATACCTGTTGATGGCCAGTATCCGGCGCGAAGGTTCGTCCCGATTTGGGGCTAATCATAAATGGGGCAATTTTCCGGCTGTTTCGGTGGGCTGGAATGTGCAGAAGGAATCGTTTCTGCAGAATGTCAGGTCACTATCGACACTTAAACTACGGGCGGGTTTTGGCGTGACCGGTACCGAGCCTGGTAGCTCGTATCTGTCGCTGAACCGGATCAATTTTAATACGTATGCATTCATTAATGGGCAGTGGATTCAGGCGATCAATCCATCGAACAACGCAAACCCGGATTTACGCTGGGAACGTAAGGAGGAAATTAACCTGGGCGTAGACTATGGCTTTGTCAATGACCGGGTTTCGGGGTCGATAGATTTTTACCAACGGACAACCCGGGATCTGATTGCTGATTTTCCGGTTCCTACACCCCCTTATCTGTATAACACCATCACGGCCAACGCGGCTTCCATGCAGAACAAAGGGGTAGAGGTGCAGTTGAACGTAGTACCCGTTCAAACGACTTCCTTCCGGTGGGCTACGTCCGTTAATTTCTCGACCAATGCCAACAAAATCCTGTCCTTGTCGAACGACCGATTCGCGCTCGCCAGCGGCTATTTCGATACGGGTAATACGGGCGAACCGATTCAACAGGTTACCCACCGCGTGCAGGTTGGCCAGCCGATCGGAAATTTCTGGGGTTTAAAACCGTCGACATTGATGAAGCCGGTCACTGGATTATTGAAGGAAAAGACGGTAAGCCGAAGCCCATTGCCCAGCAACAGGCCGACGATAAGCAGATTATTGGCAATGGCTTACCTAAACGATATTTGAACTGGAACAACACCGTTACCTATAAAAACTTCGATCTGAACGTAACGATGCGGGGCGCGTTTGGCTTCCAGATTCTCAACATGACCGAAATGTTCTGGAGTGCTCCCGTAATGCTGACACGCGGCAATCTACGCACCAACGCCTACGATCCAATTTATGGGAAACGCCCGCTCGCCGACGATCAGTCGCTCAATTACGTTAGCTATTACCTCGAAAACGGAAATTACTGGAAAATCGATAACGTAACGCTGGGCTATAATCTGAGCCTGAAAAACAAGTACATCAAACGGGGTCGGGTATACCTGTCAACGGCCAATCTGTATACGATTACCGGTTACAAAGGCATTGATCCTGAAGTGAGTATTGGCGGGTTGGCGCCTGGCGTTGATGATAAAAATCGCTATCCGGCTACAACCAGCTACACCGCTGGGGCCATGCTGACCTTCTAACGTTTCGACTAGAGTTCATTCGATTGATAGACCTATTCCTTAACAGCCGATACCATGAAATGCATAAAACCCTACCTCTTTACAATTTCGCTTTTAGGTCTCACCCTGAGTGCCTGTAACAACGATCTCGAAGAGAAAATCTATTCCGAAGTTACAGAAGAGTCCTACGCCTATACCGATGCCTATAAGGCCATGAGTATTGTGTACGCCAATATGCGTAGCCTGATAAGCCATACCAGTTATTACATGGCGCAGGAATCGACGGCCGACGGCATTGTGATGCCCGCTAACGCATCGGGCTGGGATGATGGCGGTATTTACAAACGAATGCATTTGCACACGTGGAACTCCGAGAATCCACAGATGAGTAATATGTGGAATAGTTTTTACGCAGGCGTCATTAACGCTAACCGGATTATTGACCAAGTTAGCAGCGGAAAAATCACCCTGCCTACCGGCCTGACAAAAGAGGCTATGGTGGCGGAGGTACGGGCCACCCGGGCATTTTTCTACTGGATGCTCTGCGATAACTTCGGTGATGTCCCGCTGATTGCCGATCGGTCCGACGAACTTAAGGGTAAAACGGCCCGGAAAGATATTTATCAGTTTATTGTAAAAGAGCTTACTGAGGCCATTCCGAGCTTAAGTGAAGAACGGAATCAGTTGATGTATGGGCGGTTTAATAAGTGGGCCGCTAAAACCCTGCTGGCCAACGTGTATTTAAATGCAGAAGTATACTCAGGCGAAGCCAAATGGCAGGAGTGCCTTACGCAATGCAACGACGTGATTGCTTCGGGTAACTATCAGCTCGAGACGTCCCTTCGGGCACCGTTTGTTACCAATAATCAGAATTCGCCGGAGATTGTGTTCGCTGTTCCATTCGACGAAAACCAGGCTGGCGGTTTTAATGTAGAAATGTTCTCCTGGCATGCCTCCCTGAAAAACAAGTTTGGTATGCAGGATACGCCCTGGGGGCGGGTTCGGCCAAAGGTATTCCGCAATTCATTGATACCTATGATCCGGCCGATGGACGGCTGGCAGCTACCTGGATGATTGGTCCGCAGTTTGCCGCAGACGGTATTACACCTTTAAAAGGCTCCTACGACCAAGCTGGTAAAAACATTGTGCTTACGAAAGAAATCCCCGACGGGCTATATA
Organism: Spirosoma telluris; assembly: GCA_003259005.1. Classification (GTDB taxonomy): domain Bacteria; phylum Bacteroidota; class Bacteroidia; order Cytophagales; family Spirosomataceae; genus Spirosoma; species Spirosoma telluris. The sequence continues at coordinate 4,167,982 of QLII01000001.1, read as the reverse complement.
CGGGAGAAGCAGAAGGCTACCGAATGAATAAATTTGAGGTAAAACAGGGGCACTGGCCAGCCTGAGTACCGATTTTCCGTTCTTCCGCTATGCTCAGGTACTGATGATGCAGGCCGAATGCTTATTGCGTACCGGAAAAGGTACTGAGGCCGCCACTGTCGTTTCGCAGGTACGTGCCCGCGCCTTCGCGGCCACACCGGCAAAGGCAACCGTTATGGCTGCGGATCTCGAAAAAAAAGCAGTTATCAATATGGATATGTCGAAAATTACAAAGTGGTTGATCCGGGAATCAATACAACGGTCAAATACGGTCGTCTGCTGGACGAACTGGGCTGGGAGTTTGCCTGGGAAGGTTTCCGACGCCGGGATATGATTCGTTTCGGCGTTTACACCACCAAAAGCTGGCTTTCCCATAAACCCAATGGCACTCATCGCGCCGTATTTCCACTGCCCCAAATTGCCATTAACTCCAACCCGAAGCTGGAACAAAATCCAGCTTACAAATAGTATGAATTTCCTAATGAACAAGTGCCGGGTAATCTTAACGATCGTCTTCTTTCTTGTTTGTGTGTGCTCCTTCGGGCAGTCGAAATCTCCGTCGGCCACTGTGTCAACTGAACGAATGCAGACCGTTTTCGACGAGGTGAAAACGCCGTTCAAATACGGTATTGTACTACCACAACCCGATTCGGGGCGGATGGTGGACAGCCCGACCATCTTCCGAAAGGAGAAAAACTGGTACATGACTTACATCATTTTCGATGGTAAAGGCTACGAAACCTGGCTGGCAAAAAGTGATGATCTGCTGAAATGGACGACACTGGGCAAACTGATGTCATTTACAGAAACCGGTTGGGATGCTACCCAGAAAGCAGGGTACGTTGCGCTGGTAGAAACCGACTGGGGCGGTTCGTATGAACCCGAGAACTACAAAGGCCGCTACTGGCTATCATACTTGGGTGGTTCGGAGAAAGGGTATGAAGCGGGCCGCCTGGGCGTTGGTATCGCCACAACGAACGACCTGGCCAAACCCGTCGAAACCAAACGCCAGCCACAACCAGTCCTGTCGGCGGTTGACCCCGATGCGCGCTGGTACGATAACAAAACCATCTATAAAAGCCTGATTGTTCGGGATAAGGCCAGGAAAACGGGCTATCCGTTTGTGATGTACTACAATGCCAAGGGTGTAAAACCAGATGCGAAAGGCAATGGCTTTGAAACCATCGCGATGGCCGTTTCTGCCGATATGACGAACTGGAAGCGGCACGGTCAGCAGCCTCTGATTTCCCGGCAGACAGGCATTTGTGGAGATGCGCAGATCACAAAAATTGGCGATTTGTATGTCATGTTTTACTTTGGGGCATTCTGGAAACCCGGTGCTTTCGAGCGATTTGCCTGCTCGTATGATCTCGTCAACTGGACCGACTGGCAGGGCGATGACCTGGTTTCGCCTTCCGAACCGTTCGACAAAACCTACGCGCACAAACCCTGGGTAATCAAGTGGAACGGCGTGGTCTATCACTTCTACAATGCCGTGGGTACGAAAGGACGGGTAATTGCACTGGCTACGTCCAAAGATTTGGGCAAGAGCCCACTCAGTGATTAACAAAAACGCAACGATGCAAAAACGATTGACTGTTTGCTTCCTGTTACTGGGCTGTCAATTTCTGAGTGGAATGGCCTGGGCGCAGGGTTTTATTCTGAAACCCGGTACGTTTAAACCCTATGTAACGGCTTTCAATAGTGCCGACGAGGAACTGTATAAGCAATTGATTCCCAATGCTAAAGCCTGGGATTTTCTTTCGCAGAATATTCCGTTGTTCGAGTGCCCCGATAAGCAACTGGAGCAGACGTATTACTTTCGCTGGTGGACGTACCGAAAGCACCTGAAACAAACGCCAGCGGGCTACATCATCACTGAGTTTTTGCCGGATGTTTCCTGGGCTGGAAAATACAATTCCATCAACTGTCCGGCAGGGCATCATTTTTACGAAGGCCGCTGGTTACGGGATGACAGGTATTTGAAAGAGTACGCCCGTTTTTGGTTTCGGTCCGGGGCTAGTCCGCGTTCGTACAGTTCGTGGGTGACGGATGCGATCAGTTCATTCGCCAAAGTGCATCCCGACACGACATTTCTGACGGATCTGCTGCCGGACCTTCTGACCGATTTCACCGAATGGGAAAAGATGCGGCTGGATTCGACCGGACTATTCTGGCAAACGGACAACCGCGACGGTATGGAAATCTCGGTAGCTGGCCAACTGGGACAAAAAAATCAGGGCTACCGGGCCACCATCAACAGCTATATGTTCGGAAATGCTCAGGCGCTGGTGACCATTGCGCGAATGGCGGGCAATAAAACCGTTGCGGAGGAGTACACGAAAAAAGCGGCCATAATTCGCCAGCAGATTCTGAGTAAGCTGTGGGACGACAAGGCTAAATTCTTCAAAGTTATTCCACGCGGAACCGGTACGTTAGCCCGCGCCGATGTTCGGGAACTACACGGGTTTACGCCCTGGTATTTTTCAATCCCCGACGAAAAACAGGCCATCGCCTGGGCACAATTAACCGATGAAAGCGGGTTCTGGGCACCCTACGGACCAACGACGACCGAACAGCGGCATCCTGGTTTTCAGCTTTCGTACAAGGGGCATGAGTGTCAGTGGAATGGCCCGAGCTGGCCTTTCGCTACCGCCATAACCCTCACTTCCCTGGCCAATTTGCTGAACGATTACAAGCAAAATGCAGTGGATAAGCGAGATTACTGGAAACTACTGATTACGTATAGCCGTTCGCAGCAACGTATTCTGCCAGACGGAGATCGGGTGCCGTGGATCGATGAAAACCTGAATCCTTACACCGGTGACTGGATCTCTCGCACTCGATTATCGACGATAGAAGCCGGCTCCTGGTCTGAAAAAAAGGGCGGTCGTGAACGCGGCAAAGACTATAATCATTCGTCGTTTTGCGATCATATTATAGCTGGCCTCATTGGCGTACGCCCGCAACACGGTAATCAACTCGTTATTAATCCACTGCTGCCCGATAACACCTGGGATTATTTCTGCCTGGATCGAGTACCGTATCATGGAAAAACGCTGACCATTCTGTACGACAAAACCGGAACGAAATATGGAAAAGGAATAGGCCTTCGCGTTTTTGTGAATGGTATAGAAAAGGCTTCTTCTGCTTCTTTACAACGAGTTACTATCACTATTTGAGTAATCGGCATGAAAATTAACGGTACGCTTCACCTTCTTCTGGCATGTTTTGCGTTGACGGCAGTTGGACAGGTAAACACAAGGAAAGGCCAGCCGGTAACCTACGTGGGTAGCCGGGCTCCTTTACGGCAAAACCCGTATATCGAATTGCCGCTTGGTGCCATTAAACCACAGGGTTGGTTAAAGGAAATGCTGATTCGTCAGAAAAATGGGGCAACCGGTAAACTGGACGAGCTGTATCCACTGGTGATGAATAACCGGAATGGCTGGCTGGGTGGCGATGGTGATCAATGGGAGCGGGGACCCTACTGGATCGATGGGCTTTTACCACTTGCTTATATTCTGGACGATCAGGAGCTTATCGCCAAAACAAAACCCTGGGTGGAGTGGGCTCTTAACAGCCAGCAGCCTGACGGCTATTTCGGCCCCTCTAAAGACTACGGCCCAGAGCCCGGCGTTCAGCGTGATAACAGCCGCGACTGGTGGCCCAAAATGGTCATGCTGAAGATTCTGAAACAATATTATTCGGCCACGGGCGATAAGCGGGTGATCAAGCTGATGACCAACTATTTTAAGTATCAGTTGAAAGAGCTTCCCAGTAAACCGCTCGATCACTGGACCTTCTGGGCGCGCTACCGCGGTGGCGATAACCTGATGGTGGTGTACTGGCTCTATAACATTACGGGCGATAAGTTTCTGCTGGAGTTAGGCGATCTGGTTCATAAACAGACATTTGATTACACCGATGCGTTTCTAAATACGGACCTCCTGACCAAACCTGGCAGTATTCATTGCGTGAATCTGGCACAGGGAATCAAAGCCCCCATCATTTATTATCAGCATCATTCCGACAGGAAATACCTGGATGCGACGAAGAAAGGCTTTGCCGATATTCGAAAATACAACGGCATGGCACACGGTTTATACGGGGGCGACGAAGCCCTGCACGGCAACAACCCAACGCAGGGGTCAGAACTATGCTCGGCGGTCGAAATGATGTTCTCGCTGGAAAGTATGCTGGAAATTACCGGCGACGTAGCCTATGCCGACCACCTCGAAAAAGTAGCCTTTAATGCCTTGCCCGCTCAGGTTTCGGACGATTTCATGACCCGCCAGTATTTTCAGCAGGCCAATCAGGTCATGGCCACCCGACACACGCGCAATTTCGACGTCAACCACGGCGGAACCGACCTTTGTTTTGGCTTGCTATCCGGTTATCCGTGTTGCACGTCGAACATGCATCAGGGCTGGCCAAAATTTGTACAGAATCTGTGGTATGCTACTAATGATAAAGGAGTGGCAGCTCTGGTGTATTCGCCGAGTGAAGTAAACATAACGGTTGGTAAGGGTACGGCCGTTTCGATTAAGGAAGAAACGGGGTATCCATTTGAAGAGGCCATCAAATTTACGGTTAACGTCGATCAGACTGTAAAATCCGTAACGTTCCCCTTTCACCTTCGCATACCACAGTGGTGTAAGAATGGCACGGTAAAAATCAATGGGAAGCGCTGGAAGGAAGCGCCCGGTAACGAAGTGGTGACGATTGTGCGCGACTGGAAATCGGGCGACGTCGTGGAGCTGGAGCTACCGATGCATATTGTTAAAAACAACTGGTACGAGAACTCCATGTCGGTCGAGCGGGTCCCATTACCTATGCCTTGAAAATCGGGGAGGAGGTTAAACCCGTTAAAAATGAAAAAGATCCGATTGACTATGGCACTACGTACAACGAAGTTTTCCCGACAACCCCCTGGAATTATGCCCTGATTCAGGTGCCCGACAGCAAGCTTGAGGACCAGTACAAACTCGAAAAGAAAGGCCCCGTTTCTAATTTTCCCTGGACGCCCGAACAGGCACCACTACTCATTAAAACGAAGGCAAAACGCATTCCATCCTGGGGTATTTACAATGAAATGACCGGCCCGATTCCGTATAGCATCACCTATCAACTGGAAACCGCGAAAGAAGCCGAAGAGGTTATCTTAATTCCCTACGGTTGTACCAGTCTACGTATTTCTCAGTTCCCGGTTATTCGAAAATAATGCCTGAAAACACACTTCCTATGCTAGTATCGTCTCGTCAAGCTACAAGAACAGCTATACACGTATCCGTCTGCACAATTGCCATCGTGGGCATGACGGCCCTATCGGGCTATGCCCAGTTGATGGTTCAGCGGTTTGAACCCGTCGGATTTTCGCAGGTGACGATTACCGATCGTTTCTGGAAACCGAAGATGGATAAAGTGGCTACGGCAACGCTCCAGGCCTGCATTGTTCAAACGGAACAGAAAACGGGGCGGATTCGCAATTTTGAAAAAGTGGCCCGCAAACAGGGGAAAAACATGAAGGCATATACTACGACGACAGCGACGTCTACAAAGCCATTGAAGCCATGGCCTACTCGCTCAAAAATCATCCGGATGCCGCTGTTCAGCAAAAAGCCGATGAGTGGATTGATAAGATTGCGGCCGCTCAACAGCCAGATGGCTACCTCAATACGTATTACACGCTGACGGGCCTGGACAAGCGCTGGACCGATATGGAACGGCACGAAGACTACTGCGCGGGTCACCTGATCGAAGCCGCCGTTGCCTATTACAATACCACGGGCAAGCGAAAATTACTGGATGTAGCCATACGCTTTGCCGACCATATTGATTCAACGTTTCGGGTCAAAAATCGTCCCTGGGTGAGTGGTCACCAGGAAATTGAACTGGCCCTGATGCGGCTCTACCATCTGACCAAACAGGACCGGTATCTGAAACTGGCTGACTGGTTTCTGGATCAGCGTGGGCGGGTTATGGTAAGGGTAAAATCTGGGATGAGTGGAAGAACCCCAAATATTGCCAGGACGACGTACCGGTGAAGCAGCAAAAAGAAATTACCGGGCACGCCGTTCGGGCCATGTACCAGTACACCGGTGCCGCTGATGTGGCAGCCGCCACCAATGACCAGGGCTATATGAACGCCATGACAACCGTTTGGGAAGATGTCGTTTTCCGGAACATGTATCTGACGGGTGGTATCGGCTCGTCGGGTCATAACGAGGGCTTTACGGAAGACTTTGATTTACCCAACGAATCAGCCTATTGCGAAACCTGCGCGTCGGTGGGCATGGTATTCTGGAATCAGCGGATGAATACACTCACGGGCGAAAGCAAATACATCGACGTGCTGGAACGGAGTTTATACAATGGTGCACTGGATGGTATCAGTCTGAGTGGCGACCGCTTCTTCTATGGCAATCCACTCTCGTCGGCCGGTAATTATGGACGTAGTGAATGGTTCGGTACGGCCTGCTGTCCGTCGAACATTGCCCGGCTGGTGGCATCGCTGGGCGATTACATCTACGGTCGTTCGGAGCAGGGAATTTGGGTCAACCTGTTTGTAGCCAGTAATACCACCTTTACGATCGGCAAAAACACGGTGCCGCTGCAACTGGAAACCAATTATCCGTGGGAAGGTAACGTGAAGATTACGGTTAATCCAGCCAAAAAGGTAGCTTATGCCTTACACGTCAGAATACCCGGCTGGTCGGAAAACGTACCGGCACCCGGCAAGCTGTATCAGTTTACCGACACCAGAGACGAAAAAGTCAACATTCTGCTGAACGGTAAACCGGTGACGTATCGTCAGGAAAAAGGCTATGCCGTTATTGACCGGACCTGGCAAAAAGGCGACGTTGTTGAGGTGAAATTACCGATGGATGTTCGGCAAGTGACTGCCCGAACAGACGTAAAAGCTGATCAGGATCGGGTGGCCTTACAACGTGGTCCTTTGGTCTACTGCGTAGAAGGTGCCGATAATGAAGGCCGGGCCTATAATATTCTTGTGCCGAACAAGGCAACGTTCACAACGAAATCGCATCAGGTACTTGACGAACCTGTTATTGCGATAAAAGCCAACCTATCTATTGTTGAAGCAGCAACTGACGGGCTAAGTGTACAAATAAAACCTAAATTAATTACGGCGATTCCGTACTATACCTGGGCGAATCGCGGGAAAAGTCCCATGCAGGTGTGGTTACCGAGCCGGATCAAGGAAGTGAAAATTGCCGAATAAGTAATGTATAGTGTCAGTGGTACGTATTGGATGATGCACCACTGCGGCAAATCGCCTGATCGCGGGTCTTTTTGAGAAAGTAAGTGAGTAAATGGACAACAGGAATTTGGGAGAAATCTGCGTGTGCAGGATAAAGCAAATAATTGTGCGACATCGGCACCACCGAGGAGATAGCCGTATCCCGCGTGGTGGGTTGATTCAGTCAGTCGCCTAAAAGTCCCACGTTCATACTTTTGTCATTCCAGTAAGCCGGTAATGCCTCCAGTGATCGTATTGTTAGGTTATCATCCGTTACCTCTAAAGTAATCTAATCCGTTGCCCACATGATCGCTAATGAGGGTTGAACTGAGTATATAGGTCATAGGCTCCACAATTTTAAAATGGACTGTTCCTCAATCTAAATCAGGCTACAGTAGATGCCATAGCCTATTAAGAGCGAATGATTATACGCTTAAAAGCGCTTCTTAAAATATTTATCAAAAAAATAGGATTAAAAGCCTATAAAATTGGCATTAGTATATAGGGGTGCCTGGGTTATAGTAGTGTAATCCAGGCATACCCTGCTAACGTACAATTAACTCGTAAATATTTGGCAAGCCTTTCTTCTCCCAACGATCTTTGGTATGCCTTTCGTCAGGGCGATGAAGCGGCTTTTCAACAGCTGTACCGGCTCTATGCCCATGACCTGCTGAATTATGGGTATAAGGTTACGAATGATGTACCACTGATTGAAGACAGCATCCATGACCTGTTCATCGAACTGTGGCAGAGCCGGGCTAACCTAAGCGATACTGATTCCATTAAATTCTACCTATTTCGGTCGCTGCGGAATAAAATCAATAAGATTAGGAATCGGGATTTGTTCTTTCAGGCCGCTAATCTAGACTCGGCCTCCCTGTATGCGGCTGATGACTTTGTTATAGAAAACAATCTCATTGAGCTAGAGGAAGTTGACCAACTGCATCGACAGCTTCGCAAAAGTTACGCCTTGCTAACACCCCGGCAGCAGGAAGCGCTAAACCTGCGATTCTACCAGCATTTCAGCAATGAGGAGATTGCCCAGATTATGGGCGTCAATTACCAGTCGGCCTGTCGATTCATTTACTCCGCCCTGAAAACACTCCGCGAGGTTGTCCGTATTTTTTCGCTATCGCTGCTGTGGATCGAATTGACAAGACTACTTTAAAGCGATACAACCATGAATTATTATCAATTTAATGCAGAAGATCTGGCGGCTGACGACTACTTCAAGGAGTGGATTAGCTCGCCCACGCCCGAAACGGAGACGTTTTGGAAGGCATTTCTGCGTGAGTATCCTGAGCGGTATTATCAGGTAGAGGAAGCCCGACGTCTGGTTACCGGTTTGCAGGCGATCCAACAGATACCGGCCTCGAATGAAACGGTAGATGCCCTCTGGAATCGGATTGAAAACACACTGGAAGAGTCGCGCCCGGTTCCGGTGATCCATTGGCTGAACTGGCAGCGGGGCTGGAAAATTGCCGCATCGATTTTCCTGGTCATCGGTATTGGTTTTCTGGTTCGACAACAGACTGCGAAAAAGTTATTCCCGGCGAAACAGATAGCCCAGACTACCGACGAGTGGGTTGAGACGGTTAATGAAGCGAATCAGATCATGCAGGTTCAACTGGCCGATGGTAGTCGGATTAACCTGCAGAAAGGTGGGCGATTGCGGTACCAGACTGAATTGACAGGCGTTCAGCGTGAGGTATATCTGACTGGAGAAGCCTTTTTTGACGTCAAAAAGAATCCCAAACGGCCGTTTGTTGTCTATGCCAACGGGCTGGTCACCAAAGTGTTAGGAACGAGCTTTCAGATTAAAGCCCTCGCAGATGCCCCAACGGTGACGGTGTCCGTACGAACCGGACGGGTTTCGGTATACCCCAACCAGCCGAGCCGGCTTCATGATCCAGAATCGAAAGGTATTGTGCTCACCCGAATCAAAAAGTCGTTTTTCAGCGTGATGGGGCAACGCTTAATAAAACGCTGGTTGAAAAACCTCGTCTTCTTATCCCCCAAAATGATGTGCAGCCATTTGGATTTGATGATGCGTCTGCGGCTCAGGTATTTGATGCGATTGAGCGAGCGTATGGCATCGATGTCATTTTTGACGAAGAGGTCATGCGGTATTGTACGCTAACACTGAGTCTCAACGATGAAGATCTTTTTCAAAAGTTAGATGTCATCTGTAAAGTACTGGATGCGCACTACAAGCTCATTGATGCGCAGGTAGTCATTTATAGTAAAGGCTGTCAGAAACCGAATTAAGCCACCTTTTCAACCATCTAATCCTAAGCAACAGAGAGCGTTTCTAAACAGAACATCCGTAGTGTTACGAGCACTACGGATGTTAAAAATCCCCCTTCACGCAGTTGGATCGCAGGCATCTCAGAAAAGATGCAGGGGGTGTTTTTGTCCTAAAATTTCCAAAAACAGGTAAAACTAATGAAAAAACTAGTACCCCTTCAACCCCTCGTTCACCTCATGAAACTCTCGCTGTTACAAGCGCTTCTGGCGGTGATTTTTGCGGGGGCTTCACTGGCTTTCGACGCCAATGCCCAGGAGTTACTCAATAAACGAGTAACCTTCCGACTCGAAAACCAGGGGCTCCGAAAAGTGCTGAAAGAAATAGAAACCCAAACGAATATACGCTTTGCGTTTCGCCCGCGTGAAATTCCTATTAGCCTAAAAGTCACGGTTGTGGCTGCCAATGAGTCGCTGGGTGACGTACTGGATAGAGTCGTTAAACCGCTCCGGTTACGCTACGAAGTGGTGGGGCGTCAGATTGTATTAAGTCCAGTGGGGCCCGCCGATGAAACCCGGGCTTCGTTTCAGGCGGAGGCCATTGTTCCGGCAGAACTGACCGTTAGCGGAACTATAGCCGATGAAACCGGTCAGACGCTGCCAGGGGTCAATGTGGTAGTAAAAGGGACAAACCGGGGAACCACATCGGATGTTGCCGGAACGTATCGACTTTCGGTACCAGAGGCCAATGCTGTACTGATTTTTTCCTATGTCGGTTATGAACCGAAGGAAGTGGCTGTCGGGAACCAGACGACCATCAATGTTATCCTGAAAGCAGACAACAAATCCCTCAATGAGGTTATCGTGATTGGGTATGGTGCTGTTAAGAAACGGGATTTGACGGGTGCGGTGGCATCCATTGGTACCGCCGAGCTGACGGCACAACCGATCTCGTCCTTTAACCAGGCTCTGCAAGGCCGGGTATCAGGTGTACAGGTAACGAACTCCTCCAACGCACCAGGCGGGGCGTCACCATTCGGGTACGAGGGGGTAATTCAATCTCGGCCAGTAATGAACCGCTGTACGTTATTGATGGATTTCCTGTCACGAATCCATCATCGGCGCAAGGGGCCAGCGGTTCATCCAATTTTCCGAATGTGCTCTCCACGATCAACCCCAATGACATTGAAAGCATTGAGGTGCTTAAGGATGCATCGGCTACGGCTATTTACGGTTCCCGTGGGGCAAACGGGGTCGTGCTGGTTACCACACGGAGGGGTAAGGAAGGTCGCTCGACAGTCAATTTTGACGCGTATTACGGGGTGTCGAACATCACCAAAATGCTTGAGCTTGCCACGGCTGAAGAACAAACGGCCCTCAAAAATGAACAACTCCGAAATCTCGGTTTCGCTGAACGGTTTGGCTATACAACGGCCTATCCCAAAAAACCGTCCGAGTATGGTGTCGGCACGAATTGGCAGAAGGAAATTTACCGGCAGGCCCCGATGCAGAACTACCAGCTCTCGTTTTCGGGGGGACGGATAAACTTCGGTATCTGGTCAGTGGGAATTATTTCAATCAGGATGGCATCATTATTACCAATAACTACAAACGCTATACAGGCCGGATTAACCTGGATGCGAGCGTAAGTAACCGACTGAAGATTGGTACAACGTTCACCGTGAGTCATGGTATTAACAATGGCATTAACGAAACCGGTTATACCGGCAGCCCAGTGGGAGCGGCCCGGACCATTTCGCCAGCGAGTCCGGTCTATGATGCGAGCGGCAATTGGCAATTACTGAATGTTGGTCCGGGATCGGGAATGGCCAGTATTGCCAACCCGGTTGCCTTGTTACGAACCTCTACCAATGTACTGTTTAGTGATCGGGTGCTGGGAAATCTGTTTAGCGAATACAAACTACTGGACGGCTTAACCGCTCGCGTTAGTGTAGGCGTCGATCTGCTCAATACCCGACGTTATGTCTTTTACACGCCCCAAACGCTGGCAGCCAACACCGTAAATGGCTATGGCTCGAATGGTACGTCGAGCAACATAAATCTATTGAATGAGAACACATTAAACTACACCCGGACGCTGAATGCCAATCATTCTTTCGACGTCGTGGCGGGGATTACCTTCCAGTCTAATCGGGAAGATCGCTCGTATCAGGAAGCCCAGAACTTTGCCAACTATACCTTGGGGCCTATAGTCTGGGACAGGCTTCTGTATTGCTTGCTCCCACGACTACCGTTCAAAAATGGGGATTGAACTCCTATTTAGGCCGGGTAAATTACCGGTTTATGGATCGCTATTTATTCACCCTGACAGGCCGGATTGATGGCTCTTCGCGATTTGGGCTTAACAACAAGTATGGATTCTTTCCCTCCGGTGCTTTTGCCTGGCGTGTGTCGGATGAGCTGTTCCTGAAAAATAGTAAAGCGATCAGCGACCTGAAATTCCGCCTGAGTTATGGCTTGACGGGTAATGATGGAATTGGGCTTTATAATTCGCTGCCTTCCTACGTGACTTCCCGTTCCGTCTTTGGCGATACGGAAGTGGTAACAACCCAGGCCGCAACGATTGGCAATCCCGATTTACGCTGGGAAAAAACGGCGCAATTCGATGCTGGATTTGATCTGGGTCTGCTCAATAATCGCATTCAGGTAACGGCCGATTATTACGTTAAAACAACCACCGACCTGCTCCTTGGTATCGATCTTCCCGCAACAACTGGTTTTACGACCGTGATTCGAAACATAGGCAGTCTCCAAAATAAGGGTGTTGAACTCGGCATTAGCTCCGTAAACATCGATGGAAAATTCAAGTGGACAACGTCGGGAAACATCTCGGCGAACCGAAATAAAGTAACCCGCCTGGCCGATGCAGATCAGTATCTGGTCACCGATCCTGGTACCAGTATGCAAACGATCGTTAAAGTGGGCGAGCCCATTGGCTCCTTTTACGGACGGGTTTTTGACGGTGTGTGGCAAACAACCGACGCGGTTAAGGCTGCTGGCGCGCTGGCTCAAACGGGAGATATAGGCGGGGCACCCCGCTTTAAAGATGTGAACGGCGATGGGGTGTTCAATAATGCTACGGATCGCACCATCATTGGGAACGGCTTACCTAAATTCATCTATGGCCTAACGAATACGTTTTCGTACAAAGGACTGGATCTTTCGGTCTTCTTTCAGGGTGTGCAGGGCAATCAGATTTTCAATTATACCCGTAGTGTCACGGAAATCGATCCGGGAGCCACTGCACTTCAAAGCTTTATTGATGACCACTGGCAAACAGAAAAACCGTCTAACAATCGACCTTCAGCCCGGCAATGGAATTTTACGAATAGCTCGTACCTGATTGAAAGTGGCTCCTTTTTACGACTTAAAAACGTCTCACTGGGTTACCGGTTACCCCTGAAAACAAAAGTGATCCGATCAGCTCGGGTGTATGTAAGTGGCCAAAATCTGCTCACGTTCAGCAAGTACACGGGCTATGACCCTGAAGTTAATTCGAACTTCACCAGCAATACCACCTACGGCATTGACAATTACGCCTATCCGCCTTCCCGCACGTTTACGATTGGGGGTACTATCACGTTTTAAGTCCCTGTCAGACCTATAACCTTATGAATAGCCATGAAAAAAAATAAACGATTGCTACTCTTAGTAAGCTGGCTGCTTGTGACTGTCGGCTGTCAGAGTAATCTGGAAGAAGTGCCCATTAGTTTCTTAAGCGAATCCAATTCATTCATTACAGCCGCCGATGCAACCACGGCCATTAATGCCGTTTACGATCGGGCCAAAATTATATACCAGATACCCATGATTGTCCTGGGCGATTTGAGCGGAGATGACCTCCTGGTTCGGCCCGATGGCGATCCGGCCGTCAATGAAATCGATCAGTTTAAATATACCGCATCGACTAACTATTTCGACAGCTTTTACACCAACTCTTACGTCGCCATCGACCGGTCTAATCGAGTCATCGAAAACGTCCCTAAAATTGCGATGGACACCAAACTCCGTGACCAGATTATTGGAGAAGCGAAATTTCTGCGGGCCTTGCATTACTTCAATCTGGTCCGGGCTTTCGGCGATGTTCCCTTAGTAGTGAAAACGACGACCGACGTCGTTAATGTCAAAATCCCGCGTGATCCAACGGATAAAGTCTATCAACAGATTATTCAGGATTTGCTGGATGCCGAAAAGGTTTTACCCGTTAGTTACACCGCAGCTGGCGAAGTTGGCCGGGCTACAGTAGGGGCCGCCAAATCAATCCTGGCTAAAGTATACCTGACCCGTAAAGACTGGACCAATGCGGCTGCAAAAGCCAAAGAGGTGATTGATTCAAAAACCTACAGCCTGGTGGCCGACTATCGGGACGTGTTCACACCCGAAAAAGAAAATGGCCCGGAGCATATCTTCTCGATCCAGTTCAGTTGTATCCAGCCGAAATACGGTAGTTCGATGGCCGAAAATTTTGCCATTTATTTTAGCTATCCCATTAACCTGACGGGTGGGTCTTTGCAGGTTACGGATAGCTATGCAAACTCGTTCGTGGCGGGTGACTATCGCAAGCAGGTGGCCGTTATTACCCAGAAAACCCTGGCCAATGGTACGGTCGTTCTATCCCGAACAGGACCTCACCTGGATAAATACTGGGACCCGAATGCCTGTGGCGCGGGAGCGGCCCGAAATAATTTTCTGGTCATTCGCTATGCCGATGTGTTACTCATGTATGCGGAGGCACTTAATGAACTGGCTGGCCCTGGTGCCGATGCCTACGCAGCGATCAATCAGGTGCGGGCACGGGCCAGAAAAGGCGTAAACACAACGGGGCCGCAGGATTTGGCAGGCCTTACGCAGGCTCAGTTCCGTGACGCGGTTTTGCAGGAACGAAGCTGGGAACTGGCTGGAGAAGGGCACCGGCGCTGGGATTTACTACGTACCGGTAAATTGTTGGCCGCAGCTCAGGCACAGGGCTATACGGTTTCCGAGAAATATCTACTTTTTCCTATACCCACCTTTGAGCGGGATGCTAACCCATCGCTAACCCAGAATCCTGGTTTTTAAATAGGTTATTAACCACAGAGGCACAGAGATATAAACAATTGAGTTTCATTTATTTTCTCTGTGTTCTCTGTGCCTCTGTGGTTAATAACCTAATAAGTTGAAATCTTATAAATCTTGCTTTTACGATGAAATCGATTTCCTTTTTTTGCTTACTGCTCATCTGTTGCAGTTCTTTTCAGATAGAAAAACCTGTTCAGACCAACTCGTATGACGTAGTTGTTTATGGCGGGACGCCGGGAGGAGTTATCGCAGCTGTAGCCGCTGCCCGCGAAGGCGCTCGTGTGGTACTTCTGGAACAAACCCGGCACGTAGGTGGGCTGAACACCAGCGGCATTGGTACGTCTGAATCTGAACACATGATTGAGGAAACATACTCAGGTTTACCCCTTGAGTTTTATGAGCGGTTGGGTAAAGAGTACGGCAAAAATGGACCTACTTTTTACTTTGAGTCGCATGTGGCCGAGAAAGTATATACGGATTTACTCCGGGAGGCCAAAGTCACTCTCGTTTATGAAGCGTTCGTGCAGTCGGCTCAAAAACAGGGTACAGTCATTCAATCCATTACCCTGACAAATGGCAAACAATTTATCGGAAAAGCATTTATCGATGCTACCTATGAAGGCGACCTGATGGCACGAGCTGGTGTTTCACATACGCACGGACGAGAGAGCCGGGAGCAATATGGTGAATCATTGGCGGGAGTACGCTTTATTGACGCACCCATTGAAGCGGCCCCTTATGATGACAACGGGCACCTACTCCCTGGCTTTGTTGAACGAAGTACGCTAACCGAAGGGCAAGCTAGTGACCGGGTCATGAATTATAATTTCAGGCTGATGATGTCAACCAGGCCTGACCACCGGCCCTTTCCTAAGCCAGATTCGTACAAGCCCGAACGCTATGTCTTACTAACGCGCTTATTGAAAAATCATCCGGAAACGAAACTGGTCGATATTATTGATTTATATTCCTGGAATTACCCGAAGGGAAAGTTTGAGACCAATAACAAACAAAAAGCGGTCATTTCATTAGGCCACTTTGGCGGAAATGTCGATTATCCCGAGGCCGACTATACCCGACGTTCTGCTATTTATCAGGATCATAAAGACTGGACCCTTGGCTTAATGTATTACTTAGCCAACGATCCATCAGTACCACCGGCACTCAGAACCGAAACCGCTGGCTATGGATTTAGTGCAGATGAATTTACCGACAATCAGAATTTTCCCTATTATCTCTACGTGCGGGAGGCACGGCGCATGATTGGCGCTTATGTTCAAACGCAAAAAGATATTTTACAGGAACGTACGAAACCCGATGCCATCTGTTTAGGGTCGCATTGGATTGATTGTCACCATGTTCAGCGCGTGGCTGTCTCGAAGACCCAGTTTGTTAATGAAGGCCGTATCTGGGAGCCCATTAGTCAGCCCTATGAGGTTTCCTACCGGGCTATTACCCCGAAAAGGAGCGAATGCACAAACCTGCTTGTTCCCGTATGCGTTTCTTCTTCGCATGTTGGATTTTGTTCTCTGCGGGTTGAATCGACCTGGATGCAATTGGGAAACAGCGCAGGCATTGCAGCGGCTATGGCTGTCAATCAGAAAATGGATGTACAAAAACTAAATCCGAAAGCCTTGCAGCAACAGCTTACAAAGCGGGGCGTCATTATCAGTATCAATCACCAGACTTGGAACGGCACGCAAGATTTGCCTAAATAGACTGATTTCTGATCCATCTATACTATGAACCGTTAAGCTTTGTGCATGTAAAGGTTTGGAAATCAGGAATCAACAATGTCTTTAACCGCTGCTGATAGACAGGCGTATACAATTAATGCAGGTAAGATAGGATAGCTTGTTGAAAACGCTGAGCCGATAGGGGTAGGGGTGCTGTTTGTCAGTCTTAGTTTCTTCTCAGTTCACAAATCCGAAAGGAGGCCCTGCCTAAAAGCCGTCTTTGAAAAACAGCCAACAAAACACGGTCTACTAATGATTAAGTAGCTTCAGAGCAAAGTTTAGTTCGGTATCCACACCATCAATTAGCTCCTCGATTATCGGCTCAATCCAATAATCAGGAATGACCCCTCTGCCTTTGGTATACCGTACGGCATGAACCGTTTTGGTTAAAGGCACCTCAATCCGTATATGCGTATTGGGCAAGGTTAATTTCGTAAAAGATCGCGCCGTGGGGCCTTCCATAGCCCCACCGGTTTCTTCCCCAATAAAGACCGCTCGCTGATTCGACTTGAGAAAACTACATACAACTCCAGCCATGGAGCCTGTCGCCCCGTTAGCCAGCACCGTCAATTGCCCATTGAAATGAGTTGCTTTAGGGAACTGCTCCAGTAAGAGGGGTGTCCATTGTAGGTAGTAGGCTGGCTTGGGTCGGTAGCTGCCGGATGCCGTTTTATAAACGGTCGAATCTGCTACATAAAGTTTTTTTCCGTTCTCTAGATACGTACTTACCGGGGTAGGCCGACATATTTTTTCTCAAGGTAATCGAAGTGCCGGTAGGGATTTTTTAATAGGTAAGCAATCAGTTCCTCCCCCGTATGGTCTCCTCCCTCGTTATTGCGTAGATCCAAAATCAGGTGAGGAATGTTTTTAACCTTGAGTTCATTAAAAACCGCTTGATACAGCGAATCAAAGTTTTGCTTAAACCGTTGTCTGTGCCAGCCTAGAAACGAACTAATCTTCAAATACGCTACATCATCTTGCAAATACGTAAACGTGAGTGGTTTTTCCAGAACCTGCCTTTGTTGAAAAAATGTTCGATACTCGTCTTTGCTCAGACCAGCTACAACTACGGTTTGTTTGGTTGAGGGCTGGTCCGGCGAAATGTACTCCAGACGGAATGATGTGGCTTCTTCGACAAAAATGGGATACAATAAATCAAACAGATTCTCTTCTTGAGTGGTCGAGTAATCTTCCAGGTGACGAATCTTAAACGTTTGAATATAGCCATCGGCCGGGATAGCAGGCAGTAACCGATTTAAGATCTCTTCCATGGGCCGACCGTTAATCGAAATAAGCTCGGAACCCACTTTAATGGGTGATGGGCGGCTAGCACTCTTAACAATATAAAACCGGCGGTTGATGATCTTGAAAGTAAAGGGGAAAATCTTAATCTTGTTGAAAAACTGATTCCTGAAATAGTCAGGCGAAGGTTTAGCAATCAGATGCTCATCGTTTAGACGCGCACAGCAGAGCGCAATTATTTTATAAAATTTAGTTTCGTTCATCGGCCTATTGAGCAAGGAAAATTGTTGGTCCAGGTACGTATTGATGGTAACCGAATCGGCATAGCGATATAGACTAGGATACGTAGTTTGCAGGGTTTTTCTAAAAATCAAGAAGTCTTCTTGTAAAGCCTTAGGCAGATATTGTTTGGGGATAGTATCATCCACGATCGCCTTTTTTTGGGCTAGCGTGCTTATGGACAATGCCAGTAGAATAAATAGGCAGGAAAATTTCACACCAGCCAAGAAAAGGGCTTTCATGATTAGTACTAGTAAGTTCAGTAGTAAATGGATTAAAATCGAGCAGGAAACTGACTTACGTCTAAATGGTTACAGAATAAATTGGCTTCGTATGCTACGGATTGAGCCGCAGTGACCGGTCGGAATGTCCCGGCGGGGAACTGCGCACCACCGCCGGAGCGAGACCAATGGATAGATGGTAAAACCAGCGTTTTCGTAAGACCTTGGCACAATGTCCAGTTCTTTCTAAGGCTAGCCACAATACTTTTGGAGAATTTTCATTATTCCGGAAGATGTTTTTCCGGTTGGACTAAGCGGGCTTACAGGGAAGAAACCCTGTTTAGTTTGATGAATCCATCTTCCTCCGGAATGATTAGGCTATAGTGAACAATGTTTAGGCCGCTCTCAATAAGAAATCGATAATGACCTGGGGGAAGCTGACTCAGATTAAACAACTCGCTATTGGTTTTGGCCAGGCTTACTGTTCGGTACATATTTTGTGAAAACTCATCTTTGATACTAATCAGGAGTGGTTGCTGAGTCAGGTTTCTATACCACAGTTTTACCTTTTTGTCCTGAATCGGCAGCAAGTTTACCAAAAGTTGATCAGAAGGAGTTTGGGGTGACTCCGTAGGTTGCTCAACAGCTTGGGAAAGCGAAAAGCGGGGTGGATTGATTCCGTGGGTGCTAACCAGTAAATCGTACGATCTAACCCGGTCGGCCACCAGATGGCCATCCACCAGCTTCATCAGTAAATCGTTAAACTGAGCTACGGTTCGTTTGGTCAATTTAATGTACCGGTCTTTCATTTTTTCCTGATAGAGCAGTTCATGGTTAGTCGTATAAAAGCTGACGCGTGTCAGACCACTGTTATAATCAGTATAGAGTCGCCAATAGCCTTTCGCTGAATCCGGAGGTGTCGGCGCGTCATAGACGTTTGGCTGACTCTGTGCCATTGGTCTAATAAAAAGAAATAGCACAAAAATAAAGGTGTTTATAAGCCATTTTTTGGCAAAGAGCCTGTCGATACGCATAACTGCACGCGTTTAAAAGTAAAAAGGTCAGGCAAAATCTACCGTAGGAATAGTACAATAGATAAGTATCTTATCATCCGTAGCAAGGTGGCTTGTTAATTGACAGGGCTTACTCGCTTCGTAAAGACTTCACTGGATTTGCCATTGCCGCTTTGATCGATTGAAAGCTGGTCGTTAATAAGGCAACCGCAATCACTACTAGGGCAGCTGATGCAAACAGCCACCAGCTAAGCGTTATGCGATAAGGATAACCTTGTAGCCATTTGCTTGTTGCCAGCCAGGCAAACGGTATTGATATGGCTAAGGCTATAAAAATCAATTTTATAAAATTGGTTGACAGGGTAGATACAATGCTGCTTACTGAAGCGCCCAGCACTTTGCGTATGCCAATTTCTTTTGTTCTTTTTTCGGCTGATAATACAGATAACCCAAATAAACCGATGCATGAAATAAAAATGGTCAGTATAGCGCTCAACAAAATGATCTGTTTCCACCGGGCTTCTGCCGCATAACTCTGGTTGTTTTGCTCCTGTTTAAAATTGTAAATGAATGGGCTTAACGGAAATAAATCTTTGAATGTTTTTGCTATGTATTGCAGACTTTCCGTTTCTGTACCTGGCTTGATTTTTATATACAGCACTCCATATCTGTTTGCAGGGTTCATAGTAAAAACCTGTGGTTCTATTTTCTCGGTTAAAGGCTTATAATGATAATTTTTCACCACACCTATTACTGTGTAATTATCGTTGTCGAAGCTTGTTATTTTTTCGCCAATGGGCTGCTTCCACCCGGCTTGTTGTACGAATGATTCATTCACCAAAACGGAATGGGTTGAATCAGAAGGATAATCAGCAGAAAAATTTCTACCTGCAATAATCGGCACTTTAAGTATGGGTAAATAAGCCGCATCAATGGTCTCAATAGAAATATTTATAGGCTTATCGCCATTTATTTTTATTGTGTTACCATTGTAACCGCTATTTCTTGGAGCAACATCAAGTATATTAGGATTTTTTGTTAATTCTTGCTTGAATAAAGTCGCTTTATTTCGGGTTATCTGATAGTTACCTACGATAATCAAATCACTGTCATCATAGCCTAAAGGTTGGGTTGTAAGATACTCGAACTGTAAAAAGAGGACAATAGAACCAATAATTAAAAAAGATGCCAAGGCAAACTGAACGATGACAAGTGTTTTTTGTAAATAATTTTTACTGGCAAGAGTAAAACGAGTATATAAAGTTTGTACAGGGTTATAGCTCGATAAAACTACAGCCGGATAAAATCCTGCTAGTAAACTTGTAAGCACGAAAAGAATTACATAGTAAGTAAGAAGTTTTATACTGAATAAATAAGAAAGAGAAAGTACTTTATTGGCTAATTGATTGAACACAGGCAGCACAACCAGTGTAATAATAAATGCAAAGCCAAAAGCGATAAAGCAAAGGATAAATGACTCACTAAGAAATTGTATTAACAATTGTCGACGCGTGCTGCCTATTACTTTACGGACGCCAATTTCCTTTGCACGTTTTACTGATCGGGCTACAGTAAGGTTTACAAAATTGATACAGGCTATAAGCAGTATAAAAAGGGCAATGGCAGAAAGAATAAAAGAAAATTCGGGATTGCTTTTATCAGCTAGCATTTCATCTTCGTCGGGCACTACCTTGCCCAAATGAATGTCTGTGAGTGGTTCCAGGTTGTAAGAGATGCCAATCTTTTTTATACCGTATTTGCTTTTTATTGCACGGATAGCTTCACCAGCATCTGACTCAAATACCTTATTCATTTTGTTTTGCACCGCTTTTATATCGGAGCCAGAAGCAAGTACAACAAACGTGCTGAGAAAAGAATTAAACCAGTTATTGTTATTGCTCTCGTCCTGGTCGGAAATGTTCAGCGGTAGCAGGAACTGGAATTTTATTGACGAGTTTTGTGGGCAATTTTTGGCGATGCCGGTTACTATATATGGTTTAAAAATATTATTTCTGTTTATAGAGATTATCTTACCAACAGCATTTGAACTGCCAAAATATTTTATAGCCATATCTTCTGTAATAACCACAGCATTAGGCTGAGTTAATACTGATCTAGCATCACCGCTTACTAAAGGAAAACTAAGTATAGAAAAGAAGTTAGAATCAACAAGACTGACAGACTGCGATTGAATGTCGGTACCCGTTTTAATCGTTACCTGCTCCGGCTGAAAGCGAACAAAACTTTGTATTTCGGGTATTCTTGCCGAAAAACGAGGGCCAGGAAAATAGCCCGTATAGCTGCCATTGTGCATACTGCCATCTTCTCTTGTCTGTTGTTTATATATGCGATAAATCTGATTGGCATTTGTATGAAAGCGGTCATAACTTACTTCGTCCTGAACATACAGCATAATAAGCATGGCACAGGCCAGACCAATGCTTAATCCTGCAATGTTGATGAACGAATAAGCCCTGTTTTTCAACAGACTTCTAAGAGCGATGTTCAGATAGTTTTGTAGCATCGTCGTATTTGTTGGATTAGGAAATTGATTGTATCGTTTTTGTTCTCGTCTTCGCACAAAGGGCGGCAACACGGATACTACGTTCAGCACATAGCGCCAGATAGCCTGCGTTTTCCCCGCTCGATGATACCAGTACGTATAGAGCTCATCCAGATCACCCTCAACTTCTTCGAGGGTTTCTTCAGGATGTAGTTGGGTCAAGAGCCAGTGGGCCCAGTGGGGTGGGTGTATATCTGGCGAATTCATAGGCTAATAAGCTGCACCGTTTTGAGTGGAATCAGTTGCCAAAGCTCCTGACGAAGCTGCTGAATCTCCTGAAGCGCCCGACTCCCCAGGGCCGTTACCCGGAATAGGCGCTTGCGTCGCCCCCCCGCTCAGTAGTACCTCCGCCCAATTCCGAGGTCACAAAACCTTTCTCTTCCAGACGAATGAGCGTATTATGGACGGTGCCAAATGTAACGATTCGGCCCGTATGCTTCTCCAGTGCCTGGCTGATGGTAACGCCATAACCCTCCCCATCCAGAATGGCTACCATTAACAAAACAACCTCTTCAAACTCGCCTAAATACGTGCGACGCATAGCTTTCGCTTATTAGTTTACATTTTATCGTACAAATCTATTGCCAAAACTAAAAAAAGCTATTCTGCTCAGGAATAGCCCTTTTTGTTATTAAATACTGTCCACAAACGGACATTATCTGTACGATCTTGGACAGCAAGTCTGTGCATTAAAAATGGTGGTAATGCCCACGATGAACATACTGGATAAGAATAAACGGATTTTGGCCCACCGACTTCCAGTCGCGCAAACTGGAGATTTTATTCAATTTCAGCCGCGGTAACAAGCCTCTAGAAAGGTCGTTACCTCCAAGAACGCCAAAGAGGGCTTAACGAAATGAAACTATATTGTGTCAAGCTATTTAGTGTAGTACACACTGTCCGATTCAGCACGACTATACCACCCTCCTAAGAAGCCAATTGTCTTTCTC
This sequence comes from Spirosoma telluris, assembly GCA_003259005.1. Lineage (GTDB taxonomy): Bacteria > Bacteroidota > Bacteroidia > Cytophagales > Spirosomataceae > Spirosoma > Spirosoma telluris. The sequence continues at coordinate 4,145,355 of QLII01000001.1, read as the reverse complement.
ATACCCGACATTTTATCGGTAGACCAGGAATGAGCCGTTTTAGTTGGAATTTCGCTCGGGTTAGAAAACGGAATGCCGTAAAAATAAACCTTCATCGACTTTTGCTACAGCCATGCACGTTAGGAAATAAAATAGAAAAGGAGAATTCCAACTCTACTCGTCATTTAAGTATCTGTAAGAAAACTCGTCTATCCTATCCATGAAAGCTTTACTTCTGACTTTACTCTGGGTAACGCCATTGTCGGTTTTAGCTCAAAAAAAGACCTATGAGCTCACCTTTAGCTATGGGGGATACAGCAGCCCAAGCTTCAAAAAAAATCAACTTAGAGATTATGTCTCGGCTGATATGGGCTATCGTCTTACCAATCGATTGACGGTTACAGCGGGATTTATGGCTGGCAAATTCGACTACTATGATGATATACCCACTATTCCCACCGGCCTTATTTATGCGCAGTTTATCTATATTCTGGATAACCCAAACGCACGGGGGACCGAGCGGCATGGGTATGCGATGGCCAAATATGCCCTGATAGCAACCAATAAATTTAATCTACAGCTGGGAGCTGGTGCAGGCATTTTGAACCAGCGCTTAGACTATTCCTATCGGAACGAGTGGTACCAGGCTTCGTTTACTCAACTAGAGTTCCCAATCAGCCTGGAAGGGTACTATTTACTGGCCAACAGAATTGGGTTTGGCGTCAAGGCCGGTGGTTTTGTCCAACCAGCTTTCCCCTTACTGGGTGTACATATTGGCCCCCAAATCCGAGTAAGCTTCTAAGAAGCAAGTCGTTACCTCGCTTCCCCTACAGATTATGAAGCCTTTTTTTACTTTTTTTCTAGCTAATTTATTGGCCTCCTCATTAAGTCTAGCGCAGTCGTATAAGCCATTTAGCCTACAATTGGCGCTGGGCTATGCCAAACCCGTGGGTGCATCGGGTGGCCTTTCTTTACAGATTGAGCCGAAATATGCCCTAACGAGTCATTTTGAGATGGGTATTCGTTTATCCCTAGCGGTAATGGCTCGCCAAATAGCTTTTGCGCCTAGGAATACAACGGGTGAAGCCAAAGGAGTGGCTTCGGCTCTGGTGACGGGCCATTATTATTTAACCGCTAATGGATTCCGACCCTTTGTGGGAGCCGGTATAGGTGTGTATTCATTCGCTCGTACCGCTCTACCGATTTCTATCGCTGGCCAAGACATCGCTAAGAGTGCAATCGCTGGGGGCAATCAGTTTGGCGGCATGATCCAGGCCGGTTTTAAAGTCGCTCATGTTGGACTTAGTCTTGCTTACAATATACTCCCTCGAACCGTTGGGATAGCGGCTATTTATCCGGGTGATGTCTACGACTTCGTAAGTAAAAGCTCCTACGGGGAGGTAACGGCTAGTTTCGCGATTGGAGGGGTCGGCGCTAAAAGCAGCCAGCAATAAATTGGCAATTACAAGGCCTACAAGTCCCGATCCGAAAAAAGTTTGGCCGAATCGACGGTCCGAACCAAACGGACAAAAAAGTAAAACATAACGAAGAGCGACATAACCTGAGTATGGTGGAGCGCAACATCAGAATCTTAAAATGCCTGGTATCCAACTCTTTTTACGATCCAGAGAATACAGCTTACTTAATCTGTTAAAGATCAATAAAATACAACGTCTAGCTTACCCAATGGTTGAAACTATATGGCCACGAATGGATTTAAAAACTCAAATTCTAGCCCTCACCATTCCGATCTATTTTTGTTTAGGGCGCTATGATTTTAACTGTCCGGCAACCCTGGTAGCTGATTACTATGAATCCTTGATGGCCCCAGTTAAAGAACTGATATGGTTCGAGGAGTCAGCTCATCTACCCTGCTGGGAAGAGCCGCAAACGTTTAATGTTTTATTGATAGAAAAATTAAAACCAGAGCGCCACTCAGAAACGCTAAAATAGAAGAGGCTAATAGCTTTCGGTGGCTGTTAAACAAATCTTGCATGTCTGTGGAACACGGGTAGTTTGCGTAGCAGTCACACTCAACATATTGACTCCAAGGCGCACCTACTAACTACTTCACTCCCGGTTGGTTAAATCAGTATTATAAATTCTCTATCTCTAACAGATCATTTCGCCGGAATAAACGAACCAATAGTATTGCCGAATCCTTAGTGCAGAAACGTTCTTATATATGCTATTATAAAAGTATCAGTGCTTAACAGTGTAATTTTATAGTAGCATATATATCCAATCTGGGCGAGCCAGTGGGTAAGAAAATAAAAAAAGCACTTACAAATTATTCGTAAGTGCTTGATTATCAGGCTCCCGAAGCTGGGCTCGAACCAGCGACCCTCTGATTAACAGTCAGATGCTCTAACCGACTGAGCTATTCGGGAGTGTGAACTCGGGGAATCGTGGTGCAAAAGTAGCGCGATTCCCGATACCACGCAAGTACTAAGCCCTAAAAAATATCGCTGATCCCTATAAATTTTTGATAACTTAATGGCAATCAGCGGGAAGGCCCGTGTAAATTTTAACGAAATTGATCAGGACGGTGGCTGGGCACGTTCTCCAGAATCAATTCCTTGATCCGGCGAGCGTCGCCTTTGGAGAAATTGCTGATCACAATCTCAGGACGGGCACGCGGAATGACCCGTACCGTTGAGAAGAATAACCCATTGTCGATCTCAACCCCCGAGATGTCAGAGTAGAAGACAAAGTTATCCGTACCGCCAATCAATTTGCGGGCGCGGAAAGTAACTCCCTTATCGTTGAACACAACCTCGTCGGGGGTAAGTGGGTCTTTAAAACTGCTGGATCGGAATTTTTCGTTTGGCATAATGAGGGGCGTATTAGGAGCGAGGAGCGAGGGGCCGTCCGGCATATGTGAAAAGTGAACCGGATGGCTCCTCACTCCTCGCTCCTAATACTATTTTTTAGGTATATAAATTACTTTCTTGGTCTCGAAAAAAGGTTCTTCAAAATAGTCCGATAAGTCATAAACACGGTAACGGTCATCCACTTCGGCTAGTTCTTCAGTAAGGTCTCCTCCCTTGAGGTACAAAACACCATTAGGGCGGTCGTTGTTACCCGCTTTATGGATTTTATACCGCACCCAACCCAAAAAGGGCTTCAGACGCGTGACCGCCCGACTCACCACAAAATCGTAGGTAGTCGATAATTGCTCCACCCGGATTTGCTCCGCCTTCACGTTCGTAAGCCCCAGCGCATCCGCTACCTCCTGCACAACTTTTATTTTCTTGCCGATGCTGTCGACCAGATGAAAATCGGCCATCGGGAAAAGAATGGCCAGCGGAATACCCGGAAACCCCCTCCCGTGCCTACATCCAAAATCTCGGTGCCCGGCTTGAACTGGACAATTTTGGCAATACTCAACGAATGCAGGATATGCTTTTCGTAGAGGGCGTCGATATCCTGCCGCGAAATTACATTGATTTTCGCATTCCAGTCGCGATATAACCCGTCTAAAGCGGCAAAGCGTTCTTTTTGCTCGGGCGTTAGCGTAGGAAAGTATTTTAAAATCAGATCAAGGTTCATGTAAAGAATGAAGAGTGAAAAATGAAGCATGAACAATAGATAATGGGCCAGGTCTGCTATTCTACATTATTCATTCTTCATTATACATTAAGTTTATCGCCAGTAAAGTCGTTTTTTACGACGTCTGAAAACAGTTTTAAGCCCTGCCAGCCCGTAGTAGGCGGCCAGCAACAAGTCGATGAAGGGTATACTCGCCCAGTGAACCGTATGTGCCAGTCGGTAACTGATTCGGCCAACGATGCCCCAGAACACGAGCTCCCGTAAAACAAAAAGACCCGTTCCTGCCAGCAAAAGTAACCATTCGTTAGCTGTGAAAGAATAAGGAACTACTTCATGAACGAGCACGACGATGCCCACGGCAAAGGCTATCACCCAGGTGAGCACGTGCGAACCGGTAAGCAGGCCCAGTCGGAATTTGTTGCCCGGTTTATAGTATTTGCCTACGTTCAGGTGCCGTTTTTTCTGGAGCCGCCACTCCGCCCAGGTTTCTTTGGGTTTCGACCACATAAATGTATCGGGGTCGATGCAGATCGCCGTGTTTTGTTTTATCGCGACTTCATTAATAAACAGGTCATCGTCGCCACCTGTCACGTTCATGTGAGTGTAAAATCCTTTGTTGGCAAAAAACAGGCTGGTGCGATAAGCCAGATTCCTACCGACACCCATATACGGCCGACCTGCTAAAGCCAGTGACAAATACTGTACAGCTGTAAAGAGGGTTTCGGATCGAATGAGCAAATTGAGTAAACCTGGCCGATGTTCATACGGGGAGAAGCCCAGCGTAATGCCTTTTTGGTCGTTAATCAGTGGAGCTACCATACCGCTCAACCACCCGTCGGAAGCGGGGCGACAGTCGGCATCGGTGAGCAGTACAATGGGGTAAGCGGCCTTTTTCAGCGCAATGGTAAGCGCATATTTTTTAGGCGTAACGTGCTCATGCTCTTTGTCGATACGAATAAATCGAACGTGTTGCAGATGAGAAATATCGTTTTCCAGAAACAGGCTGGTGCCATCTGTCGAACGATCGTCCATGACTAAAATCTCAAAATCAGGATAATTCTGGGCATTTAGTAAGGGCAATAGTTCGGTCAGGTTCGCCAGTTCGTTGCGGGCGCAAACGACGATGGTAATACCGGATATAGATTTGGTGCGGGAAGTTGCCTGTACGTTTGGGACATTCTGCTCGGGTTGGCGGTAGAAAGCCGTTCGGGAAAAAACGAAGAGGATATAAATGAGCTGAATACTGACTACAAGGAGCCAGGCTATCAGTAATGCTATAATCACTAGAAGGACAAGTTTACTCGCTACTGCGTTGGTTTTGAACGAAGTCGCAAAGATAGAGGAAAAAGGGGAGGAAGGAGGAAAGGGAGGAAAGGGAGGAGGGAAAAAGGAGAAAAGAGAAGTTTTATTCCTTCCTCCTCCTCGCCCCTTTCCTCCCTCTCCTGCTTTTCCTCCGTATCTTTGCACTATGACATTTTCGATTACTGCGCATGATCCCCAGTCGAAAGCCCGAAAGGGAACGCTCACAACAGATCATGGGACCATTCAAACGCCAATTTTTATGCCGGTCGGTACGGCTGGAACGGTAAAGGCCGTTCACCAGCGTGAGCTTGAAACCGACATCAACGCCGACATTATTCTGGGCAATACGTACCATCTCTATCTGCGACCGGGCCTCGATGTACTGCGTGAGGCCGGTGGTTTGCATGCATTTAATGGCTGGAAACGGCCTATTCTGACCGATTCGGGGGCTATCAGGTCTATTCACTGTCTAATACGCGGAAGATTAAGGAAGAAGGGGTAACCTTCAAGTCGCACATCGATGGGTCAAAACATACGTTTACCCCAGAAGGGGTAATGGATATTCAGCGAACCATTGGCGCCGATATTATCATGGCTTTCGATGAGTGCACACCCTATCCCTGCGACTATGGATACGCCCGGCAGTCGATGGAAATGACGCACCGATGGCTTGACCGGTGCATTGATCGCTTCGATTCAACCGAAGGGCATTATGGCTACCGGCAAACCCTGTTCCCAATTGTGCAGGGTAGTACTTACGCAGATTTGCGCCGTCAGTCGGCCGAAACAATTGCTGGCAAAGAACGTGAAGGAAATGCCATTGGTGGATTAGCCGTAGGCGAACCTGCCGAGGAGATGTATACCACCATTGAGTTGGTCAATAGTATCTTGCCTGCCGATAAGCCGCGCTATTTGATGGGGTTGGAACACCCGCTAACATCCTGGAAGCAATTGCCTTAGGGGTGGATATGTTCGACTGTGTGATGCCGACACGAAATGCCCGGCATGGGTTGTTGTTCACGACGGAAGGAATTATCAACATCAAAAACGAAAAATGGAACCGGGACTTTAGCCCCATCGACGCGGGCTTAGGCGGGTATGCCAGTACGTTTTATTCGAAAGCTTACCTCCGGCATCTGGTCAAATCAGATGAGTTGCTGGGTGGGCAGATTGCCAGCCTGCATAACCTGACGTTCTACCTCTGGCTAGTCCGGCAAGCTCGGGCACACATTGAGGCCGGGGACTTTGTTGCCTGGAAAAACGAGCAGGTGGTTCGGCTGATGCAACGATTATAAAATGAAGAAATTACGACAGCCTTTGAGCTGAACGTAACTGTAAAGGGTCAGGTTAAGCTATTGATTATGATTTATTTACTTGTATTGGCTTGAATCGGTAGAAGCTTAACTAAAGGCTAAAAGTCTCCTATTTTTTGAAATATGGAGACTTTTTTTGCTTTTCGTCGTCATATAGCCACATTTCACCATTAGTAAAGACAGGCTGGCTGCAACATGTTTAGGTAGTTGTATGATAACGTCGACGGAATTTAGCGCCACTTTAGTCCCTAGCCGCTGGGTTGATTTGCCAGCCGAGGCCGTAATACGGGCTATTTGGCTAGCTCGGCTGCGTGTTGCCAAACGAACGGTGTCGTTTGCCGTAATAGGCGCCATAACGGCTTTATTACAGCCGTCGGAATTTCGGTCGGAGGCACGGATTATACCGGAGATGAATACGGGGGCAAACGATTTATTTAAGCGCTTATCCTCGATGGCAGGCTTTGCGGGGGTTGATTTCTCGGATACTGAAGACCTGGACGCTGTTCGACCCGATTTATATCCGAACGTGTTGCAAAGTACTCCCTTTATTCTTTTTCTGATTGATGCGCCTATTACCGGCAAAGAGCCATTGAAAACGGTTGGTCAGTTTCTATCGGCTGGTCATATGGGCTGGTCATGGAAAGAATTACTAGCATTTGACATACAGGAGGATACTAAACACTCGCCTTCCCATATGATTAAAGGACCGGTGCATTTGTCGGTGCAACAACAGGAAGTAGCGGAGGAAATTGGCGAGCGAGTGAATGCCAAACTCGATACGAGATCAGGTGTCATTACCATTACGGCCCAAATGCCTGATGCTCAGGCAGCGGCTACAGTAGCTCAACTCGCGTTAAACTATCTGACGGAGTACGTAACGACTTATAGAACGGGAAAAGCCCGACAGGATTTAGACTTTTATGATAAGCAACTGGCCAATGCCCGTCAACGTTACCATAAAGCCCAGTTGGCTGTATTTGATTATAACGACAACCATAAAGCGGTTGTGCAGCAGACCACCACTATCGACAGGCATCGTATGGAGGCTGAACTGATCATTGCGCAAAGCGTTTATACGGAACTATCCCGCCAGTTTGAGCAGGCTAAGCTGAACGTACAGGAGCGAACGCCCGTCTTTAACGTACTCGAACCACCTAACGTACCGCTTAAGCGAATAGCGCCCAGGCGCATGCTAATCGTGTTGGTTTTTACCCTGGTAGGACTGATAACGAGCGTGCTGGCTGTGCTGATTCGGCAAGCTAATGTAGCAGGCCGACTAAAGGAGATAATAGCAGAGGATACCCATTGACTTAATAAAACTCAACTCGTGGTAAAGGCACTTCGACAGAAAGAGAAGAAAATTGCCGTCATCGGTTTAGGGTATATCGGCCTGCCGGTTGCGCTTGCCTTTGCCCGGCAATTTCGGGTTATCGGTTTCGATCATAACCCTGATCGGGTAGCCAGACTACAGCGATCTGACGATCCCTCTCGGGAATTATCGTCCGATGCATTTATGGGGGCCGACATTCTTTTTACCGCCGACCCCAGTGAATTGAAACAGGCACATTTTTTTGTGGTGGCCGTTCCGACGCCAGTCGATGCCTACAAAGTTCCGAATCTAAACCCGTTGCAGCAGGCATCGGCTGCTATTGGCGCTGCGCTGAAGCCGGGCGATTATGTCGTCTATGAATCGACGGTTTATCCAGGTTGTACCGAAGGCGACTGTTTGCCCATACTTGAATCCTGTTCTGGGCTGAGGCTGGGAACTGATTTTAAGCTGGGCTATTCGCCCGAACGAATTAATCCCGGTGACAAGGCCCGAACGCTGTCCGATATCCGTAAAGTTGTATCCGGTAGTGATGAGGAAGCTGCCCAAACGATTGCTGAGGTATATGGGAGTATCATCAGGGCGGGTATCTACATGGCGCCAAGTATTCAGGTTGCCGAAGCCGCTAAAGTAATTGAGAACGTTCAGCGGGATCTCAATATCTCGCTGATGAACGAGCTGGCAATTATCTTCGACAAGATGGGTATTGACACCCAGGAAGTGCTTAAAGCAGCCGCAACGAAGTGGAATTTTATGCCCTTTACACCCGGCCTGGTCGGAGGCCACTGCATTGGTATTGATCCCTATTACCTGCTCCACAAGTCCCGGCAACTAGGCTACGAACCGCAGGTAATCAACTCAGGGCGTCGGGTAAACGATAGTATGCCTGCTTACATCGCTACTAAACTGGTGCAGATGCTCCTACAGCGTTCAAAAAACCCTGGCGAAACAAAGGTGCTCGTCATGGGCCTGACCTTTAAAGAGAATATTGCCGATATACGCAACTCAAAAGTAGCGGATCTGGTACGGGAACTCATGGAGTATTCGATCAACGTGCATATAGTTGACCCGTATGCGTCGCCAAACGAAGTGGCTCATGAATACGGGCTGAGCCTGATTGATACTCCTTCCAGCCAATACGATGCCGTGATTGTTGCCGTTGGCCATGATGCCTACAGGAATTTAGACATCGCCTATTTCAAAGCACTCATGACGCATTCGCCTATTCTGCTGGATCTGAAAGGATTATATCGAATGAGTAAGGACGATGGGTTAGACTACTGGCAACTTTGATCAGACAAGCAGAACGGAATTATGAACGTAGTCATTGTAGGTAGTCGATTGATTAATTCGCTGGAGTGGCAGCTCTATGACTCGTTTCGGGCATTGGGCCATGATGCCTCGCTGCTCGACGTTGCCGATGGATTGCCTGTCTCCTCTAAAATTAATTACTGGATGTCACGGTTCGTCGAATTGTATGATCGGGCTATCAGTAGAACTATCGCGGATAAAATCATACGACTTCGGCCCGATCTGGTCGTAATTGTGTACCGCCATCTCCACCCCATGCTGGTCGAGTACTTGAAAAAACGGTTGCCATCTGTACTTGTCGTACAAATGAATCCAGATCCCCTGTCGAACCTTGAAAAGCAGCAGATCATTGCCGCCGATTTTGACTATTACTTTTCCAAAGAACCCTATATCGTTGACACATTACGCCATAAAGCCGGGCTAAATGCCCATTATTTGCCCGAAGGCTTTAATCACCGCCTTCACCAAAAACCACCCGTTGAGAAAGCCGTTGCCGAATGGCTGACCGGTATTGATGTGCTGGTGTTTGGGAATTTGTACGCCTATCGCGCCCGGATGATTGAACAACTCATGCGGGCAGGTGTGAAGGTAACCGTGTATGGTATCCAGGGTCCATACCTGCGTCCAGAGATCAATTCGGTATGTCAGCAGCGCTATCTGGGCGGTCTGGAAAAGAGTCGCCTGATGTACGGGGCCAAAATCGTTTTCAATAACTTTCATTACGCTGAAATAAGCTCAGTCAATCAGAAATACTTTGAAATCAACGGCATTGGCGCTTTTCAGCTGTGTGACTATAAAGCAACAATCGAGGCTCATACCGGTGTTCCGGCAGAGCAGGTAACCTATCGGACTATAGACGATGCCATTGATAAAATTCGGTATTATCTGGCACGACCGGCCATGCGGTACGCACTGGCAGCGCAGCAATACACACATTTTCAGCAGCACCACACGTTCGACCAACGGGTTCAACAACTCCTGCAAACAATAGGATTAGTCCCCTTGTTCGATTCGGGAAATTTACTGGTAGATGAGGAGTGGAACGACTAATACTGAGCTATATAGCCTTTCTGCTTTCGGTATGGTTGGCAGATAGTTCGTTTTATGAAGCACTGGCCATCTCGGTGTCAGTATACACATGCTTCTTATTCGTTGAACGGATAGGTCAGCGAATTGCCATTTTAGAGTGGATTGGTTTCATTGCTGCTCTTGAGATTTTAGCTGTACCAACCGTTACATACTGGGTTTTCCCGGCATCAATGCCTATGGATTCAATTACCTATTTTAGCTATGCATTACCTGCTTGTATGGCGTTTCTTGCAGGGCTATATGGGTTTACCAGCCACCCCCAGACCAATTCACACCGGGAATATATTCAGCGAGCGGTGGCGTATCTCAGGCATCGAAAAGGAACTAGCTTCGTCTTGTTTATCATTGGCGTTGCTGGATTTCTGATGAAACTAGGGCTGTCAACCGTACCTTCCTTTGCGAGTACACTGCCCATGTACTGCCTATTGGTAGGTGTCTTATACGCTTACTATTCCGGAAATGCATTTCGGACTTTGCTGATTGGCCTTGTTTTTACGCTGCTGCTCGTCAATACCGTTCGGACAGGTATGTTTGGCGAGCTGTTTTTCTGGCTTTTACTCCTGCTCTTGTTTAGAACGGTTAGTGTAGCAAATCCGCTTACCATTCGGGCAAAAGCTATCCTGCTTAGTTTAGCTTTTGCCTTTTTGTTGGTGATTCAGTCGATTAAAGCGGAATATCGCTATAAAACCTGGGGGCACTTTCGGAACGAACGGGCTGCTGATGCGGGCCTTATGGGCGAGTTATTGCTTGACCGGCTTACCTATCCTGAAAAGCTGCTGAATAGTAGGCACTTTTTTGCATCGTTCGGTCGCTTCAATCAGGGAATTATGATTGGGAGTGCTATGGCCAAAGTGCCTACTCATGAAGCCTATGCAAACGGTGAGGTGTTACTGGCATTGGTCTATCCAATGATTCCCCGCCTGCTTTGGCCCGATAAACCTCAAACCGGCGGTTACGAAAATATCCGACGCTTCACAACGCTGCCTCAGTTTGAAAACACCAGTATCAATCTTTCGCCAGTAGGCGAAGGATACGTGAATTTTGGCTACGGAGGCATTCTGTTTTCCTGCTTCTATGGCTTGTTGTTGCGAGGCTCTTTTCAGTCTGTTTTTGGCCTGGCTGATCGGATTCCGTCGCTCATTTTATGGTTGCCAATGCTATATATCGGCTGTCTGACAATGGAGACCGATCTGCTATCGACTTGGGGAAGTTTAGTCAACAGTGCGCTGTTCATGGCCAGTTTATTCTGGTCGATGAAACGCCTGGGTATTGAGTTTTAATGGATCTATGATTATTGCCTATCTATTTCGTAGCCTGGGTACAGGGCATAGTATTGAAGAATTGTTTGGAAGTCTTCAACGTAAAGTTGACCGGCATCCAGATATTCAGACAACCCGGATTTACTTACCGTATGTTAGTCGCGGATGGCAGAGTATCAAGCGAAATCTACGCTTTCTGCGATCTGCTTCGGCTACTATTTTTCATATCACGGGCGATATTCATTACGCAGCGCTGGCCTTGCCGGAATCGAAAACGGTGCTGACCATTCATGATTGTATCCTTCTGGAAAGGAATCGGAATCGGCCGCTTCGGTATACATTTTTCTGGCTGTTCTGGTACTATTTGCCCATTCGTCGGGCTGCTGTTGTCACGGTAATTTCAGAAAAAACACGACACGAACTGATGCAGTATGTGGGTCCTGTAGCTAAAAAAGCCATTGTTATCGCGAATGGCTACGACCCCGCCTTTGTGTATCGACCTGCTACATTTCAGAAAAATCACCCGGTATTATTGCAACTGGGTACAGCCCCTCATAAAAACCTGTCGCGGCTGATTGCTGCCATCGAAGGGATTGCCTGTACCCTGATTCTTGTTGGGCCATTGACCGATTCCATCACCCGTGAACTGCACCAACGCCGAATTACCTACAAGAATTACGTCGATCTAAGTCGAGTGGAAATAATCCAGTTGTATGAAACCTGTGATATTGTCACCTGCGTGTCGACCTACGAGGGATTTGGAATGCCTATTCTTGAAGCAAATGCGGTTGGACGAGTGGTTATTACGTCGTATTTGGAGCCTATGCGTACCGTTGCTTCGGATGCCGCTCATTGTGTGAACCCAACTGATGTAACCGCTATTCGACAAGGTATTCTACTTCTGATTCAGAATGATGCGTATCGCCAGTCGCTCATTGACGCAGGCAGGAGGAATGCACAACGTTACACAATGGCAGTAGCTGCTTTGCGGTATGAGGCTATCTATCAGCAACTTGCAGGGGTACAATTCGTTGAGGTTCAACCCATAGTTGAACAAGTGCTATGAAGATCCTCCTGTCTGCCGATTGCTTTTATCCGGCACAAATGGGCGGTCCCAGCAATACGATTTACTGGCAGGCAAAAGCGCTAAAGCAGGCTGGCTATGAAGTAAGAATAGTGGCTACGTCCCAGTATTTGCCAACGTCTATACCGCTGAATCAATGGCTAACACTTGACTGTGGAGAGGTAATTTATACGCGAAATCCTTATTTCTATTTACCCGTTAAACACCTATGGGAGGGCTGGAAATCTATTCAACAAGCGGATGTTGTGCATGTAAATAGTTTGTTTTATCCGGCTTCTATAGGGTGGGTGCTTATGAGTCGGCTGGTGAGTAAACCCGTTGTCTGGTCGCCACACGGTGAGTTGAGTCCGACAGCTTTATGTTTTCGTTCGCGTCTCAAGCGATTTATCCTGTCGATAGTCAAACGACTCAATCCGGCCGTGCAGTTTCATGCCACCAGCACCCTGGAGGTGTCACACATTCAGCAGCATTTTGGCGCAGATGCTCTGGTTGGCGAAGTCCGAAACCGAATGGAGTTACCCCCCTTCGTTGGGCCAAACCCGGTTGATGTGGCAAGCCAGCCCTATTTGCTCTTCATTGGGCGACTGCATCCCATCAAGGCTATTGACCGTCTGCTTATAGCGCTGAGTGCATCGAAGTTGTTTGTTGAAAGCGACTATGTCCTGAAAATCGCCGGACCTGACATGGACAAAGCCTATGCACGAACACTCGCAAAACTAGTGCAGACCCTGGGGCTTTCTTCGAAGGTTTCGTTTATTGGTCTGGTGAAGGGCGAACAAAAAGAGAACCTATATGCCAATGCCCGATTGACAATTTTGCCATCCCATTCCGAGAATTTTGGCAATGTTGTCATGGAGTCCCTTGCGCAGGGCACACCCGTCGTCGCGTCAACCAACACCCCCTGGCAACTGCTCGAAACAGAGAGGGTAGGTAGTTGGGTAGCCAATGAGCCCGATAAACTTCGGAAAGTGATCGAAACGTACCTGAAAATGCTACCCAATGAATACATGGGCTATCGTGAACGGGCCATTGAACTGGCTCGCCAGCAGTTTTCGATCGTCGATAGTGCTGACGAATGGGTACGCCTTTATGAGCAGGTACTGGGCCTGAATAAACGATCGACAGAGCTTATCACGGATTGATGATGAACAATACAGATGCCATAGGTTTCCATGATACGATTGCCGCCGAGTTTACCCGTAAATACGAATCGTCGAAAGCCTTTCAGGAGCGGTTTCGGATCTGGAAAGCCTTATTTGATCGTTACATCAACGCTACAGATCACGTTATCGACCTGGGTTGTGGACCAGGAATTTTTAGCAATTACCTCGCCGGTAAAGGATGTACTGTAATCGGTATCGACGGGTCGGCAACCATGATTGCCCTAAGCCAACAGAAAAAGCCGTCGGCTACTGTGCAGTACATCGTGCAGTCGCTACCCCTTGAAACTCTAACACCTTACGCTCCACAGGACATCGTATTGATGTCGAGTTTCCTGGAATATATGGACGATATGACCGGAATGCTTGAACAAGCCTGGGCGCTTCTGAAACCAAACGGGCTTTTAATCGTCTCTATGCCAAACCACAGGAGCCTGTATCGAACCATCGAACGAACACTATTCTGGTTAAGTAAACACCCGGCTTATTATGCCTATATCCGCCACACGGCCACCAAAGAAAGCCTTAATCGAAAACTCCTGGAGCTTAGCTTCGACGTTTGTGAAACGGGTTTTTTCTCAGGACAAGACCCCGTTTCAAGATTGTTAAAGCCATTTTTGGCAGCGGAATATACAAATAATTTACTGGTGGGAGTCTACCGGAAAAAGGCCTTTTTGTGTACAGAATCTCTGCAAAAAACGATGGAATGAAAGTTCTCAGTATTGTTGGTGCCCGACCCAATTTTGCCAAGGTAGCTCCCGTGCATCGAGCCTTTCTGACTTACCCAGGCATTCAGTCGAAAATCGTCCACACGGGCCAGCATTACGACGCAGCCATGAGCGATGTGTTTTTTGACCAACTTGATCTGCCACAGCCTGATTATTGCCTTAACATAGGCACCGCAACAGCTACCCAGCAGACAGCCGACATTTTGTTGAAATTCGAGCCTATCCTGAATCGTGAGCAACCTGACTGGGTGCTTGTCGTAGGCGATGTAACGAGTACGTTTGCCTGCGCGCTGGCAGCGGCACAAAACGGTGTGCGGGTGGCGCACGTTGAAGCAGGACTGCGTTCAGGCGATAATGGGATGCCCGAAGAACGTAACCGGATATTGACAGATGCCCTGTCGAACCTCCTGTTTGTAACCGAGCAGGCTGGAGTCGACAATCTTCTGCGCGAAGGGATGGCTGCCCATGAAATTCATTTCGTGGGGAATGTGCTGATTGATTCGCTGGTGCAGTACCGACAGAAAGCGAACGACTTGAACCCGATTCGTGCTTTAGGGCTACTGCCTGAACAGTATGTGTTGATAACGATGCATCGACCTTCCAATGTAGATACGGAGGCAGGTTTAAGGCGGCTTTTAACGCTTGTTGAAACTGTGGCAAATCTTAGACCTGTCCTGTTCCCGGTGCATCCACGAACGCGTGCTAGTCTGCATAAGTTTGGCCTGAATGCTCAACTTGAGACCATGGCCAACGTCCAGCTTCTGGAACCCCAGGGTTATCTGGAATTTCTGAATCTGATGGAACACGCGGCTGTCGTCATTACCGATTCAGGAGGGATTCAGGAAGAAACAACCTATCTGCAAGTGCCCTGTCTAACGTTTCGTGAATCGACTGAACGACCTGTGACGATTGGCCTCGGCACCAACGAACTCATTCCCGATTTGAATCCGGAAACGGTAAAGGGTCGGGTGGTCGAGATTCTGGCTGGTCGTATGAAAATCGGTTGCATACCGCCCTTGTGGGATGGAAAGGCCGCCGGGCGCATTGCGAAACTACTATATGACACAGAGATGCACAGAGAAGACACAAAGAACCACAGAGAAAAACCTTAGCGTGACTCTGTGGCAAAAAGATGAAGCAACTTATCCAAAACCTCAAAACCGGTGAAACGCTCCTCGAAACAGTACCTGCTCCCCAGGTGCAGCGCGGGCAGGTATTGATTCAAACCCGACGGTCATTGGTATCGCTGGGTACCGAGCGGATGCTGGTTGAGTTTGGGAAAGCCAGCCTGGTTGCCAAAGCCCGTCAGCAACCCGAGCGGGTGAAGCAGGTGCTGGAAAAAGTCCAGTCAGATGGCTTATGGCCAGCCCTGAAAGCGGTGGTCGCAAAACTCGATCAGCCCCTGCCGCTGGGCTATTGCAACGTGGGTAAGGTGTTAGCCCTGGGCGATGGTGTTACGGATCTCCGGATTGGCGATCGTGTCGTCTCGAATGGCCCACACGCCGAAATCGTTTGCGTTCCGCGTAAGTTAGTCGCTCCGGTTCCGGCGACTGTCAATGACGACGAAGCTGCGTTTACGGTTGTGGGTGCCATTGGGTTACAGGGAATTCGTCTCCTCAAGCCAACGCTTAACGAAACCATCGTGGTTATCGGTTTGGGGTTGATTGGCCTATTAACAGCTCAACTGCTTCGGCTGAATGGCTGCCGCGTGATTGGGATAGATATAGACGAACATAAATGTCAACTGGCTGAACAATTAGGCGTTGTAGTCGTAAATTCAGCGGCTGGCGTTGATCCGGTGAAAGCAGTTCGATCCTTTACAGATACTATTGGGGCTGATGGCGTCCTGATTACGGCGTCTTCTCAAGCGGATGAACTCCTATCGCAGGCGGCCCGAATGAGTCGCCAGCGAGGACGAATTGTGCTGATTGGTGCCGTGGGACTGAATCTGAATCGGGCGGAGTTTTACGAAAAAGAGTTGACGTTTCAGGTATCCTGTTCCTATGGTCCCGCCGGTATGACCCTACCTATGAGCAGGAGGGGAGAGACTACCCCCTGGCCTTCGTTCGCTGGACCGAGAATCGAAATTTTCAGACAATTCTGCATTTTCTGGCGAGTAAACAGCTTGTCGTCGAACCGTTCATTACCGATAAGGTTCCGCTTGCCGACTACGCCCGGATTTATGACGATATAAAATCGACGCATCGAATTGCCTCCTTGTTGACCTACCCCGACGCAGTCAGCCTGACTGGTCTGATACGCCTAAATGACTACCGATACAAGCAGACTCCAGGGACGATTGGTATTATTGGAGCCGGGAATTTTACCAGTTCTATACTACTGCCAGCTTTAAAATCAGCAGGTGGCACGCTCAAAACCATTGCCAGTGCTGGCGGGCTGAATGCTGCGATACTCGCGAAAAAATACAGCATCGGGCAAAGTACAACCGACTACCGGCAAATTCTGAACGATTCCGACATTGACCTGTTTGTGATAGCAACCCGCCACGATAGTCATGCCCGCCTAACCGTCGAAGCCCTGCAAGCGGGTAAGCATGTTTTTGTCGAGAAACCTTTAGCGATCTATACGGATGAATTACCTCTGCTAATCAGTGCACAACAGGCATCGGGTAAGCTAGTGATGGTTGGGTTTAACCGTCGGTTTTCGCCTTTTACCCAGAAAATGAAAAAGCTGCTGGGTAGCCCTGAAATAGCCATAAATGTAGTCATTACAATCAATGCAGGATTTATTCCGACAAATTCGTGGGTACATAACCGCGCCGTAGGTGGTGGACGAATTCTTGGCGAAGTAGGCCATTTTATCGACTTAATTACCTACCTCACCGGCAGTTTTGTGCGTAGCGTGTGCATCAATGCAATGGGCCAGTTGCCAACCGAAACCAGTGACTCGGCATCGCTGCTGCTGCGCTACGAAAATGGATCGACGGGGGTGATTAACTACTTCAGCAACGGTAGTAATGCATACCCCAAAGAACGCATCGAAGTCTATTCGCAGGAGCGAACGCTGATCCTGGACAATTTTCGGCAACTGACTGGCTATGGCTTCAAGGGGTTTTCGCGTTTCTCAGGCCGACAGGATAAAGGCCACACCGAGCAGATGAAGCGGTTGATTGAGCAAGTTCGAAACGGTGGAAATTCGTTGATTCCATTCGCCGAGCTTATGAATACGACGCAAACCACGCTGGGAGCCTTGCAAAGTCTGCGCGAAAATCGCTGGATCGACGTAGCCGGGATTGGATTGAGCCAGACTGAGGCTCCAGTATGATTAGGTTCGGACTGCTCTGGCGAACCGTGCGACATCTGACGTTCCGGCAGATCGTTTTTCAACTTTGGCATCGACTGCGCCGTCGGCCTAAACTAGCGTTGCCCCGAAGAATTCCACAAGGGCATTTCCTCAACGTACCGCCAACTGATAAGCCTGTATCCTGGCAGAATGGAGTATTCACGTTTTTAAATTTGTCGGTTCAGTTTACCGATAAAATTGACTGGAACTACAGCCATTACGGCAAACTTTGGACGTATAACCTCAACTATTTCGATTTCCTGAATCAACCGGGTATGGAGATTGAGGTTGGCCTCAGTCTGATTCATGCGTTCATTGGCCAGACAGATTTGGTGCGGGATGGGCTGGAATCCTATCCAACTTCGCTACGGATTATGAACTGGATTCAGTTTCTGAGTCGCCACCAGATTCAGGATGAGCGCATCAATCAGCATCTGTTTGCGCAGGTCATGCTGCTACGTCAACGCTTTGAATACCACCTGGCGGGTAATCACTTGCTCGAAAACGGCTTTGCGCTGCTCATTGGCAGTTTCTATTTCCGTCACAAACCCTGGTTCGATAAAGCATCTGGACGTATTCGTCAGGAACTGGTAAGCCAAATTCTGGACGATGGCGGGCATGACGAACGCAGCCCGATGTATCACCAGCTACTGCTCGACAGATTGCTGGATAGCCTGCTCATGATTCAGGATCAGCCCTGGCACCGAGATGCCAATTTTGAGTTGTTCCTAACTGAAAAAGCCACCCAAATGCTGGGCTGGCTCAACGAGATTACGTTTCGCAATGGCGATGTGCCTATGGTCAATGACGCTGCGGTAGGGATTTCGCTGACAACGGCCCAACTTCAGCAGAAAGCGCAAGTCCTATGGCCAAAACAGGCAGAAAATTCAGTCCCATTGACGGTTAGTGGCTACCGGATGTTTCGGCAGGAACGTTACGAACTGTTTATTGATGTTGGGCTGGTCGGACCTGATCATCAGCCGGGTCATGCCCACGCTGATACATTTTCATTCGTACTCTATGTGGATAACTATCCGTTGGTTGTGGATAACTCTACGTCTACCTACTTACAAGATGCTCAGCGGGCGTGGGAGCGTAGTACGGCTGCCCATAATACGGTGACTGTGCACAATCACAACTCATCTGAAGTTTGGGCGGCTTTTCGGGTTGGTAATCGGGCGCGAGTAACCATATTGACCGATACCGAGACGAAATTGTCTGCCCGTCATGATGGGTATCGACAATTGAGTATCGTTCATGAACGAACCTGGTTTATGGAATCTACCCGTCTTTTTATAATGGATCGTCTGCTACAAGCAAATAACAAAACCGAGGCTACAGAGTCGGGTATTGCCCGATTTTATTTCCATCTCACTGTCCCCGTACAGCTCGTCGACGATTGCGTACGGGCAGGCTCCGTAAAAATGTCCTTTCATTCAGAGACTAAACCAACATTTCGCGTCATAAGCTGTGCTATGGCCGATGGCTTCAACCGCCTTCAGCCGGGGCAATGTCTTGAAGTGACATTCATAACTAGCCTGGAAACGACGCTACTACTCTCGGGATGACCATACTTTATCTTACCTTTTATTTCGAGCCAGACATAGGCCCCGGTGCTTTTCGAAACACGGCACTGGTTAATGAACTGTCTTGTCAATTAACGGCTAATGATTCCATTCAGGTCATCACAACCCAGCCAAACCGGTATGATTCCTATAAGCCAGCCGCAGTAGAACAGGAAGAGTGGTATAATGGCGGTTGCCCGATCTCGATTCATCGTATTGCCGTACCGACCCATAAAAGTGGTTTTATTGGCCAGATATGCTCTTTTTTCGTCTATTACAGGCGCGCTTACCGACTCGCTCAAGCGCAGAAATACAACCTGGTTGTTGCTTCTTCATCGCGGTTATTTACGGCTTTTTGGGTGCCCAATTGGCTAGAAAACA
Source organism: Spirosoma telluris (assembly GCA_003259005.1). Classification (GTDB taxonomy): domain Bacteria; phylum Bacteroidota; class Bacteroidia; order Cytophagales; family Spirosomataceae; genus Spirosoma; species Spirosoma telluris. Next base: position 4,126,002 of record QLII01000001.1, on the reverse strand, counting down.
GTCTGGTTTGCTTTTTTTAGATATCCGCGATCTATTTCGGGAAGCGATTCTGGATGTGGTTAAATCTCCGCTAGTTCATGGGCTTCTGAATCCACTACTGCGTGCTGTAGAGAACTATACATTTGGCTATGCCAGCCACATCAATCTGGTTTCCAGAGGGTTTCAATCGTACTTCGAGCCGTTTCGTCAGGCAACCTATAGCTATTTCACAAATGGTATTGATACGGCCTTTATGAATGTTCCAATTAGCCAGCCAGTCCAGAGAGAGCCTCAAAAAACCATTCTCTATGCCGGTAATATCGGTGAAGGGCAGGGGTTGCACACCATTATTCCGGAAGCAGCCCGGCAACTGGGTTCGGCATACCGCTTTCTGGTTATTGGTGATGGGGGAGCCCGACAGAAACTGGAAGCTGCCCTGAGGGCAACTAATAGCACCAATGTTGAGGTGCGCCCACCTGTCGACCGAAGGGAATTACTGGCTGAGTACCAAAACGCTGATTATCTGTTTGTGCACCTGAATGATATTGATGCCTGTAAGCGGGTGCTGCCTTCTAAACTGTTTGAGTATGGGGCTACCGATAAACCAATTATTGCTGGAGTAGCTGGTTATGCCGCTACCTTTGTGCGCGAATACCTCCCCAATAGTCTTGTCATTAATCCGGGCGATGTAGCCGGCTTAGTCCGGCAATTAGGCGAAACGCCCTATTATACGCAAGTTCGAACGGCTTTTAAAACGCGATTTAAGCGCCAGACAATTAATAAGAAAATGGCCCGGAAAATTCGACGAATATTGGAGAAATCGAGACATCATACCTAATTCGCCACACATCAAATCAGGCTCAAAAAAGAATATTTCTTTGGCTCGCTTGCCAAAAAACCTTCATTCAGTACGTCATTCTACCGGGGATAGTATTTTTTGTTAAATGTTTGTTCGTATAAGCCCCCAATAGGAATTGTTACTGAGCCAATCATGAGCGAGTTTTTTTGCGTAGAGGTTATTTTATCAACCGCCACAATGTAGGATTGGTGCACGCGGTAAAATTTCGTCTCCGTTAACTGCGTTTCTATTTTTTTTAGATTTTGTCGGGTTAAAATCGGTTTGGGTCGGTTTGCCAGGAATATTTTTACGTAATCTTTCAGTCCTTCGATATAGAGGATTTGGCTTTCAATTATTTTTATTTTTCGGTATTCCGAAAACACGAAAAAGAAGGCATCTTTTTGTTGATCGTTTTTTTGTAACCGGTATAGTTCAAGTGCTTTTTTAGCGGATTTTCTTAATCGGTCAAAGGGGATTGGTTTGAGTAAATAGTCGACAACATTTAATTCAAATCCTTCTACGGCAAAATTTTCGTATGCAGTGGTAAAAATAAACATCGGCGGATTTTCCAAGCCCCGTAGAAACTGCGTTCCCGATAATGTTGGCATCCGAATATCCGAAAATACCAGATCTACAGCCTCATCGTTTAAAAACTCCTGTGCGTCAACGGCCGACAGAAACGTGCCTGCAACCTCCAGGAAGTCAATGCGCGACAGATCATCGGCCAGAATTTCTAAGGCTAACGGTTCATCATCAATGGCTACACAACGGAGTTTCATCTGAAGATTCACAAAAAAGCTTATTAGAATTAGTCTATTTTCTTTCTCAATAAGACCAGATTATCTAGAAGAAGATTAGCAGACCATATAAAACTCGCGTCTTTTGTGGTGTTGTCAAATACATCGGAGAACTGCGTATAAGAAGGTTTGCCATCGACGCCAACGGTACTGTTTGAGAAAGTAGTAGCCGCCCCCCAATTCGCATCATCGTAGGTGGTTTTAAACCAATCGGTTGGTAACGCCCAGTGGATGCCATAGCTGTCAGATGCACCTCCCGCCGTTGAGCAATTGCTCGATAAGCGTGCAGTGCCCGATTCTGTCAAACAACCTAAATCTGAAATAGGGGAGATATAGTATGTCTGGGCTTTCCAGGTATTATCAGTTGTACTGATGATGGTACCCGATGCATTTTTGATGGCCATCACAAATCCGCCATCGCCAATATGGTAGGATGTACTTCCCTGCACCTCCGTACCCATGCCTAAGTTTTCTTCCCAATCTACGCATTTCACCGCTACGGTGAAGGGCTTTTTAGCTTTAAACTGCACAATGCACGAGTTGAAATCGGTATAAGGCACAGGGTCTTTGCCAACAGCAATGCCGTTGACGTACATCTCAAAATAGTTATCGCCAAAAATATAGGCCGTGTACAGGTCACCGTCGGCATCAATCGTTACGATATTTTTGCTTGCGAGTGCTGCTGTTGCTGCCGTTGTTGAGACATACGAATGACCTGAAACATAGGAATTGTATAAATCAGAAGCGAATGGAAAACTGGCATCGGTAAAATTGACATCCGCAGGCACTGTCCACGCTTTACCATCGGTTGATGTAATAGTGCCTATACCGGCCGTTCTAATGCCTGATGAGAACAAATTAGCTGTTGTGGTCGTGGCTTTTCCCTGCGTTACCGAGCCTGTACCCGTGTATGTGCTTGCCGTATTGGTAACGACGGTGTTGCTGGTACAGCCTACAGCTACCATGACAAACAGCATGGCAAGGTTTTTTGAAGAAAGTAATTTTCTCATTTTTTAAATTTTAGACTGGTTGAAATAACAATTTTTTCGTTCATCCAGGTTTCAACCCTGTAGGGACAACCGTATTTTCATCTTTACCATAAATAGGCCATCTATTTCTGAAATCATTAGTTCATGCTGGCCGGGGTAGTGAAGTTGAAGTCGTTTTCGAACATTATCGAGCCCAATACCCGACGTTTCATCGGTATCGGTAATGTCAGTAAATAGGTGATTTTGACTGTCAAAATGGATCTCATTGAGTAAGGTCGTCAACGAAAACTGAATGGCTGACGGCTTTTTGGCATGAATACCGTATTTGAATGCATTTTCGACAAAGGGAATAAAGAGCAGTGGCTCAATCTCAACCCCTTCAACATTACCTACTACCCGAAATAATACACTGCCGGGGTTACTTAAGCGAAGTTTCTGGAGCGTAATAAAATCATTTAAATGGTCGATTTCTTTCTGTAAAGGCACCTTATCTGTTTTTGAGGCATACAACATATAGCGTAACATACTAGCCAGTTTTATAATCGCTTCTTCCGTATTGTCCGATTTTTTTCGAACCAGCGAGCGAATGTTGTTCAGGGTATTGAATAAAAAATGAGGGCTAATTTGCAGCTTCAGTACCTCTAGCTCGGCCGTCAATTTAGCTACTTCAATTTCCTGCTGATTTTCCTGTTGTCTTTTTTGGTATTGGCTAATGGCTAATGCTGAACTAACAACCAGGGCTAGTGAAAAATAAAAAACGATACCCGCTAATTTAGGAAGTGGGGTTAAGTATTTTCCAATATCGAATAATCGACCAGTTCTTGGGCCTCGGAGAAGATGCTGATGTAAGACTGGCTTTAAAAAAAACTGAAAATAAGCCGTATCAATAGCGATTAATACTAATAGGAAGGCAACAATGATTACGATAAAGCGGGACGATTGCTTTGTCGTAATCCAGTTAGGGGTGAATATGTAATAATTCGTATAAAAAAACACCGCTGTTAGTGCATTACAAATAAGTTTTGACGGAAGAATTAACCAAAAGTCATGCTCATCGAGGTGTATGTAAAATGGAACAACAAACAGCGGAATAACTACCGCCGACAGCCAAAGAATGACATGGAGCACCACCCTGTATTTCTGATCAAATAAAGACTGCGTTGCCTTTTTCATAATTCTCAACACTGGTTTGCAAAGGTATCAATCCATTTTACGCCATATTACCCCATACCTCTACACAGATTGGCGATGCTTCTACACATCGAAATGGCCTGGCAATTCCGCCGTAGTTTCGTTCGTCAATCTCGCAGATACCGACTGACAACCATTCACTATGCAAAAATGCCTGCCGTATATCTTCTATCTGTTTAGTTTTTCTATTGCCTTTGCTCAATCTAAATTCACCATCAGCGGCACCATTCGGGAGGCCAAAACAGGAGAGGCCCTGATTGGTGCCACGGTTCAGGTCAAAGAACTGCCCAACACGGGTACCAGCACCAATACCTACGGTTTTTATTCGCTTACGCTGCCCGAAGGACATTATACTATTCTGGTTCAATACATTGGCTTCAATACGCAAACCATTCCGCTGGCTCTCTCCAAAACCATCCGCAGGGACATTGCCCTGGGTGAAAACGAATTGCTCTTACAGGAGGTAAGTGTGAAAGCCGAAAAATCGAATCAGAACGTAACCCAGTCTATCATGGGTGTTCAGAAACTCAATATTGCCGAAATTAGCAAGCTCCCCGTGCTCTTTGGCGAACGCGATGTGCTCAAAGCCATTCAACTCCTGCCCGTGTAAAAAATGCCAGCGAAGGAAGTGGCGGTATTTATGTACGGGGCGGCAACGTTGACCAGAACCTGATTTTGCTCGACGATGCGCCGGTGTACAACGCCTATCACCTGCTTGGCTTTTTCTCGACCTTCAACTCCGATGCCATCAAAGACCTGACGCTCTACAAGGGTTCGGCCCCGGCCCAATACGGTGGTCGGCTATCGTCGGTCATTGACATTAAGATGAATGAGGGAAACAACAAAAAAGTGGAGACTAGTGGCGGCATTGGCCTTATTTCCTCACACCTGAATGTCGAAGGTCCCATTGTTAAAGACAAAGGCTCGTTGCTGGTCACTGCCCGGCGTACGTATGCCGATTTGTTTCTCAAACTGTCGTCGAGTTCGACGTTGAGCAACAACACTCTCTACTTTTACGACATGAATGCCAAAGCCAACTACCGGCTCAACGCGAAAAACCAGGTCTTTTTGTCGGGCTATCTGGGACGCGATGTGCTGGGGTTTGGCTCTACCTTTGGACTCAACTGGGGAAATAGCACAGCAACCTTTCGGTGGAATCACCTCCTGAACGAAAAAACATTCTCGAACACCTCGTTGATCTTCAGTGACTACAGCTACAAAATTTCAAACACCAGCGGCAGCAACGATTTCAGCATCACGTCGCGCATCCGGGACTGGAATTTCAAGCAGGAACTTCAGTTTTTTCCAAACCCCGCCAACGCCATCAAACTAGGACTCAACAGCATTTACCATACCGTAACGCCGGGGCAGGTGTCAGGCTCCACATCTACGGGTGCCACACCCCCCACTTTACAGGATCGCTATGGGCTGGAAAATGCCCTGTATGCCAGCAACGACTGGAAAGCCACCACCCGGCTTAACGTCAGCTATGGCCTGCGACTGTCGTCGTTTTCGTTACTTGGTGCCGGTGATTTTTATGGCTACGACGCCGACGGAAACGTAGTCTCCACTCAGACCTACACATCAGGGCAGGTCGTGAAGAGTTATCTGTTTCTGGAGCCCCGTATTTCGGCCAGTTTCATGCTCAACGACGTTAGTTCACTGAAGGCATCGTATACCCGAAATACCCAGAATATGCACATTGTCTCGAACTCAACCTCCTCGAATCCGACGGATTTATGGATCATGAGCAGTAACAACGTGAAACCCCAGATTGCCGATCAGGTGGCCCTTGGCTACTTCCGCAACCTGGCCGATAACCGCTTCGAGTTTAGCACCGAAACGTATTATAAAAAGCTGCAAAATCAGATCGATCTGCGGCAGGGGCCGACATACGGGCCAACGACAAAATCGAGGGCGAGTTATTGTTCGGCATTGGTCGGGCTTACGGCATCGAGTTTTTACTCAAGAAGAAAACAGGCCGGTTAACGGGTTGGGTGGGCTATACGCTCTCGCGCACCGAACGGCAGATTGCGGGCATCAACGAGGGCAACTGGTACGCGGCCAAACAAGACCAAACTCACGATGTAGCGCTGGTGGGTATCTACCCGCTCACGAAAAATTGGACGCTCTCGGCTAGCTGGGTCTACAAGACGGGAAATGCCGTTACGTTTCCGAGTGGCAAGTACGAGGTCAACGGCACCACTCAGTACTATTATACCGAGCGGAATGGCTATCGAATGCCCGCCTACCACCGCCTTGATCTGAGCGCCACCCGAACGCTAAAAAAGCGAAAAAACTACGAGACCGAGCTGGTTTTTGGTCTCTATAACGCCTACGGACGGGCCAACCCCTACAAGATTTCGTTTCAGAACGACCCCAACGACGCCACGAAAACACAGGCCGTTGAAACCTATCTGTTCAAACAGGTGCCGTCGATTAGCTGGAATTTCAAATTTTATTAACTGACTGCCATAGTACCGATAATACAATCTTTTCAAATCAAGTACACCCTCGAATCGGTGGCCAACTAGTTATTTTTTATGAACCGAATCTGTCTTTTCTTTCTCGTGCTGGTTGTACTGACTTCCTGCGAAAAAGTAATTGTTCTCGACCTGAATACGGCCGATACCCAACTGGTTATTGAAGCCAATTTAAGTGCCGACAAAGGCCAGGTGAAATTATCGAAAACAGTCAATTTTGACCAATCGAACGTATATCCCAGCGTATCGGGCGCAGTGGTAAAAATGACCAACGGCGAAGGGCAAACTGTACAATTTAAAGAAACCACAACGGGCGTATATGAAACCACGGCACTGACGGGAAAAGTGGGGCAAAAATACCAACTCGACGTACAGGCCGAGGGCAAAACCTACCATGCTGAAAGCCAGGTACCGAAAACGGTTGCCTTTACTACCATTACAGTCAGATCCCAGGCAGGCAGCGGCAGTAGTATCGGGCCGGGCAGTGGTAACAAGAGTGGCTACGAAGTAGAAGCCAGCTTTACCGACCCCGCCAGCGAAACAAATTACTATCGTTTCATTCTGACAATAAACAACAAAGCGACCGACGATGTGTTTGTGTACGATGACCGGCTCTCGAATGGCGAGACCTCTAACCGCATACTACGCACGAGCCAGACCATCAGTAAAGGCGATGTGGTAGGCGTAGAAATGCAGTGCATCGACGAGAACGTATACGCTTATTTCAACAGCTTTAAGCGACTGGCCGGTGGCCCAACCGACAGTAGCACTCCGGCCAACCCGATCACCAATATTTCGGGGCCAAGCTAGGCTATTTCAGTGCCTATGTAGCCCAGCGTAAGTCGGCTGTCGCTAATTAAACAGGTGATTGAGTGGAGGGGGATGTCGGAGTCCGGTATGAAAAATACTGTCCAGACTAATTCTGAGTTCAGGTAAAAAAAGGGTCGGTTTTGAGAAACCGACCCTTTTTTTACCTGAACTCATTTGGAATAGCTGAATCTGTTAGATGCCAGTTGGTTTCACACTTTTGCCAATGGCAATCAGATCTTCGGGTGTTTGCAGGCCTAATACTTTCTTGAGCACTTTGCCATTGCCATCAATAAACAGCAGCGTTGGGTAAGCTTCCAGTGGATAAACCTGCGACAGAGCAGGGCCTTCGCCTTTCTCCATGTCCATTTTCACATTGATGAATTTGCTGTTGTAAAAATCACCAACGGCTTTTTTGGTAAACACTTCTTTCTGAAGTTTTTTGCAGGGACCGCACCAACTGGCATAGGCATCCAGGAAAATTACTTTTTTCTCGGCTTTGGCCTTTTTCAAAATCTCTCTCCAGGAGGTTTCCGTAAATTGAATACCTTCGGCATCACTTTTGGGAGCAACTTTCTTAGTGACGGCCGGGTTTGGCCGGGTTGAATGAGGGACGGCAAGAGTTGATTGGGCATTGATGCCAACTAGGAGAATGGCCAGTAGCCAAAATACTTTTTTCATAGTCGAACCGGCAAACCGGTGGTCTTTGATGGTTTTCTGAGTATATAACGCGCCAGCAAGCGATTTTCGTTTCTTCCGCAATCACTTGTTTATGAAGCAAATTAGCAGGCAGCAGGACAAATTGCAAATGACGTGCCATTCTCGGTAATCTTTCCGAACTTTGCAGTCGTTTTTAGATAGTGTCATTGGGTCATTGATGGTCATTAGGTAGTCATTAATTGGCAGGGACGATAAATGACTACCTAATGACCATCAACGACCACAAATGACTCTTTACGTGTATGCCTGTTAAACAAGCCGAATTCTTTATCAGTAACTCCGACCCGGCCAAATGCCCCAAACCCGACCGGCCTGAGTATGCCTTTATTGGCCGCTCGAATGTTGGAAAATCGTCGCTGATTAATATGCTAACGAGCCGTTCGACCTTAGCTAAAATTTCGGGAAAGCCGGGTAAGACGCAGTTAATCAACCATTTTCTTATCGACAACGAATGGTATCTGGTCGATTTGCCGGGCTATGGTTATGCACAGGTGAGTAAAGCCGAACGCGAAAAATTTGCAGCCCTTATTGATGGCTATCTGACATCCCGGCCCAATTTACTGTGTATTTTTGTGCTGGTCGATTCGCGGATTGAGCCCCAGAAACTAGACCTTGACTTCATGAGCAATTTAGGCGAACGGGGGTTGCCGTTTGTTGTTGTCTTCACGAAAACCGAAAAGCTTGGTCCAACTAAATTGCAGACTACCCTCGAAACCTATCGGGCCAAACTGCTTGAGGACTGGGAGGAAGTGCCGGATTTTTTTGTTACCTCAGCCATCACCTCAACTGGACGGGAAGATATACTATCCTTTATCCGACCATTAAATGAGGGCTATTTGAAAGCGAAAAAGAATGAAAATGTGAAAGGCCGAAAAATGGGCAAGTAGTGCTTTACGCGTGCACGCTTTCGCTCTTTCACCGATTAAATGGGCAATACACCGCCCAAACTATACGTTACCAATTTACAAAGTCTCTCTATGGAAGCATTAAAACAGATTGCCAATGTGGCTGGATACAGCGGCCTTTACCGAATTCTGAAACCTGGCCGGGCGGGCGTTATTGTCGAATCATTAGATGACAAAAAGGCCAAAACGATGATGGGTCCAACCGCTCGCGTGTCGGTACTAAATGATATTTCCATCTATGTCGATGATGACAGCGAGGAACAATCTGTATCGCTTAGCACTGTATTACTGGCAATTAGTGAACAATATGGTGATGCATTACCCGTTGAGCCTAAAAGCTCAACGGATCAATTAGCTGATTTTATGGCCTCGGTTGTACCCGCCTATGATCGTGATCGCGTGCGGACAACCGACATTAAAAAACTAGTTAGCTGGTATGGTATTCTGCGCCAGTTTGCCCCCGAAGTCTTTGACGTGACAACTGGGGAAACTGAGGAGGACGCATCTGTTGCTGAAACCCCAGAAGCGATCGAAGTGACAGAAACGCCTGTCGCAGAAACGCCAAAAGTAGAAAAAGCCTGAACCGTTTTTAACTCAACTGAGTTAATAGATTAATAGCATCAATAAAGTTCTTCATTTTCAGTGAGAACGGAAAAGCCGCGATGACCCTTGGTTTCGCGGCTTTTTTTTGTTTTCGTAAATAAGGGAAAGTTGTTTTCGACAGGATTTACATCGGTACAACATCGACAGCCACTTGAAAGGTATGCTTACCCGTGCTGAAAATAATTCCTTTTAAGGGCGATACATCACCAAAATCACGTCCCCAGGCGGTTGTAATGTGCCTTTCCTGAGGCACTAAATCGTTGGTTGGGTCGAAATCGCACCAACCAACGTCTGGAACATAGACCGATACCCAGGCATGTGTCGCATCTGACCCCTGTAACTTGGTTTTGCCGGGCAGAGGTTGGGTTTCGAGGTAACCACTAATGTATCGGGCGGCAAAGCCCATACTGCGCAGGCAGGCAATAGCCAGGTGTGAAAAGTCCTGGCAAACCCCTTTTTTTTCCCGCAGCACTGTTTTGAGTGGCGTATGGATGGTGGTAAAGCCGGGGACGTAGGTAAACTCAGAATAAATTTTGCGGCATAATAAGCGCGCACTTTGGTAAAATGACTGATTATCACTGAAACAATCGAGAGCAAAACGGCTTATCTCGCTATCCCATTGAACGAATGGGCTTGGCAGCATATAATCGAGTAGTTCATTTTTTAGCGAACGATCCGACCGAATTTTTTCTTTGACTTCTTTATTCGTCATGAAGAAATCGGTGACCAGGGAAGAACGCGTTTCAATACTGCTTTTGGCTAAAATTGTAAGCTTATTATGTGGTTTGTAGATCGAAAAATAATGAAGTGTATTGCCAAAATAATCAGTGCGTAAATAAACCTCATCAGGCAAGGGGGAAATGAGCAGCGAAAAATCACGACACGATTGCCGAAGAGACGTTCTAGGCATTATACAGGCTAATCCATGATAGTTATTCACGTTTTCGCTGTAATTGTACTGTGTCCGATGAATTAACTTATAATTCATTTTCCAGATCAATAATTGTTTCGGTAATAGAATGCTGCGGGGCCGTATGGTTAAAATATTGACTGGTTGTGTAGTCTGATACTGACAGGATTAACGAGTATACATTTGATAATACAGCGTCTAATTTTTCATAAGCCTGAGAGCTGGTCTCGACGGCTGCTATTTCGGATACATCAATCAGTTTTATTTGGGTAGAGGCTTCTAAAATGGCTTTCCTTGATTTACTTAGCCGCGCTGACGATTGAGGTAATTGACTAAGGCTATGATCCAGTGAATCCAGCAAATAGGCAAGTGAAGCCGGAATTTGCTTGTCCAATAAAATCATATCCAATACATATTCCATTTCGAAATTTGTCTTGTAGGTAGCCCGATAATGCGATAAGGCAAAGTGATTCATCAGGACAACTTCCATCAACTCATTTTCAATAAATTGCTCTGTTTTTATGCTAAAAATAGATTTAATTATCGTTATTTTTGATAGAATACGCTCAATTAATTTACCTGATTCAAATAAATAATAGCCGTTATTCCGAGGTATAGATTCACTAACGATTCCATAAAAAGTAAATAGTTTATTCTGTAAGTTAGTGAGTGTATTGTGAATATCATTTGGATTTTGGTCGGGTCGAATTTGCTGTAGTTTTTCGTTTATAGTTTCGATGACATCAATTGTACGCCAGGTTACATTATTCCACCGTTCGCGAACGGCAATCATGGCCCGCATGAACGACTGAATAGATGATGTAATCGTTCCGATCTTAGCGGCATTCGAAATGCTATCCGCGATAATTGGATAAGGATTTTTAAAGTCTGCCTTATTTTTATCCGAAAAACGTGGCTCGATTTTAATTAAACTAGAGAGTGCTTTTAGTAATATGTCGATATGTTGCGTTTTATTTTGAGTGCCAAAATTTCGCTGAAAGTTTAAGGCATTCATCGTAATCATCAGGAAAGTAGTCGCGGTCATACTACGTTCGCTGTAACGAGCAGCCCAGTATAAATTTTCAGCACTACGGCTCGGTAACGATGTCTGCGACTGTTGGTAGGAGGTGCCCGGAAGCTTTATGCGTTCCCGGATGACTTCGGCTTCGTCAGATACGATCCAGGTATCCTTCGATACGCTGCCATACTGATTCGAAAAGGTAAACTTGTCTTTCTGGGCCGAACTACGAGTCAGTCCACCTTCCATGACCTGATAGCCATTGGGGGTAGCGGTTAAAAAGGCCCGAATGGCGGCATAACGGGGTTCAATACGATCGTCGACGAAAGCGGGCGTTGTCGAAAAACTGACCTCTTCCTGGGCTACGTATTCCGTTGGGTTTTTCAGGATCTGTGCCCGTAGCTGCTGCAATTGCTCTTTAGACAGTTCTTTCCCGTATACCGACCGAAATACCTGTTTTCGGTTCGCTTTTTTAATGATCAGCCGGTGTAAGTTATCCAGCGTATTCTGAAGCTCCCTGGGCTGGCCGCACCACCAGGTTGCCACCGATGGCAAGAGCAATTCTTCGCGTAAAAGATGGCGGCATAAGGAAGGCAAAAACGCATTAAAAGCCGTGTTTTCCACTGCACTACTGCCGGGGGATTTATCACCATGACATGGCCATTCCGGATTACCTGGAGCAAGCCAGGAACCCTAGTTTCGAGTCGAGACGGAGTTCGAGAGGATCGCACCACTCATCGTCAACCCGCCGGATAATAATGTCGACTCGTTGTAAACCGTCAATGGCTTTTATCCAGACGAACCCATTCTTCACAATTAAATCATCGCCCTGCACCAGTGTATAACCTAAATAAGAAGCTAAATAAGCCTGTTCGAAATAGGTTTCATTATTAGGTCCCGGTGTTAAATAGACAACATTTAAAAAATCGGTTTTTTCTCTGAATAATTTAAAAATAGATTGTTGCGCCTGCGTGAAAAAAGGAGATAACCGACTAACATACATATCCTTGGCAAGCTCGGGCATTATCTTGGTGAGTATCACCCGATTCTCCAGCGCATACCCTGATCCTGAAGGAGCCTGCGTACGATTATCAACCACCCACATCCGACCATCCGGCCCACGAGCCATGTCGGCAGCATACATCACCAATTGATTCTGAGTTGGTAATTTTACATCCTGACAAGCCCGAAAAAAGCCCGTATTATTATACACTAATTCGGGAGGAAGAATGCCTTCTTTTATCAGATTTCGTTCGCCATAAATATCACGGAGAATTAAATCCAGAAGAATGGCACGCTGCTGTAACCCCTTCGAAATAGCGTGCCATTCTTTTTGCTCAATTAAAAACGGAATTAAATCTAATTTCCAGGGGCTATTTAAACCACTCGTTCCCTGATAAATATTATACGTAACCCCGTTTTCCCGGATTTTATTTTTTATCTCCTGAGAGCGGTTTTTCAGTTCATCATTCCCGATCTTATCTAATGACGAAAATAGGTTTTCCCAATGAGGTTTTACGGCCCCATTGGGTGCTAATACTTCATCGTACGAATTTAGTTTACTGGTATATAAGTCAAGTAAACTACGGGTAGATTCTGAAACCATGTTCGTGTTAGCTAACGGCTACTGTTTATTTTGCCCGCCAAAACTGACGTAAATCAAGCGTATTTGGATACTCCTGATTGACTAATTCAACGGGTGTATCCATACGAAGGTCTTTTTTATGTTCGGCTACAAAGCGGGAAATGCTCGGCAGCGACTTCACCGTGACCGGAATTTCCTCTGTTTGGGAGGGCGTATGACCAAAACCCCAAAACCGACTAATTCTACGCGATTCGGCTTCGTAACTGTTGACCGGGTACGTATCAAAACTACGTCCACCGGGATGGGATACAAAATACGTACAACCGCCCAGAACCCGATTATTCCAGGTGTCGATCACGTCGAACACCAGGGGCGCATCGACACCAATGGTCGGGTGAAGCGCCGAGGTAGGATTCCAGGCTTTGTAGCGAATGCCTGATACATATTCGCCCTTGATGCCCGTATTCCGAAGGGGGACGCGACACCCATTACAGACAAGTATATGGCGTCCTTCTACGAACCCGCTCACTTTTACCTGTAGGCGTTCCAGCGACGAGTCGACAAAACGGGCGGTTCCCGTGTTCGATAACTCTTCCCCCAGTACGTGCCAGGGTTCGATGCCCAGCCGGAGTTCCATTTGAATATTATCCATAATGATGGTGCCATGCCGGGGAATCTAAATTCGAAGAAGGGATCGAACCAGGAAATATCGAACTGATAACCAGCCGATTTCAGGTCGTTTACAATATCGACCATATCCAGGTAGGCAAAGTGCGGAAGCAGGAACCGATCATGCAGCTCCGTTCCCCAGCGTACCAGTTTCTTCTTGTAAGGTTGTTTCCAGAACATCGACACCAACGCCCGCACCAGCAGTGTCTGCACCAGATTCATGTGTTTGTGCGGAGGCATATCAAAGGCCCTGAATTCCAGGATACCCAGCCGCCCCGTCGATGAGTCAGGCGAATACAGTTTGTCGATACAGAATTCGGTTCGGTGGGTATTGCCGGTAATATCGACCAGAAGGTTTCGGAAAATACGATCGACCATCCAAAACGGAACCTCTTCATTCTCTGGTATTTGCCCAAATGCAATTTCAACTTCATACAGGCGTTCATCCCGGCCTTCGTCCATGCGTGGAGCCTGACTGGTTGGGCCAATAAAGGGCCCTGCAAACAGGTAACTGAGCGCTGGGTGGTGTTGCCAGTAGGTAAGCAGACTACGCAAGAGATCAGGGCGTCGGAGTATCGGACTATCTGACGGTTTTGCTCCACCGATAGTCACATGATTGCCACCACCCGTACCCGTATGCCGTCCGTCGACCATAAACTTCTCGGTACCCAGGCGGGCAAAGAAAGCCTCTTCATACAAAGCTGTCGTGTTATCGACCAACTCCTGCCAATTGGCAGCCGGGTGTACATTCACTTCAATGACACCCGGATCAGGGGAAACAACTAATTTCTGAATTCGATAATCGGAGGGAGGAGTATAGCCTTCAATCCGCACCGGCATCTGTAGTTTTTCGGCGGTGGTTTCAACAGACGCAATTAAATCCAGGTAGTGTTCCAGATAATCGACAGGTGGTAGAAACACGTAAAGAATTCCCTCGCGTGCTTCAACACTCAAGGCTGTTCGGATGGTGTCGACTTCAAAGACGGGGGCTTTTTTTGCTTTATCGTTTGCCTTTTTTCGGACCGGCGCTTTATAGGGGGAGCTTTTGTCCCGTATCGTGCCATCACAACCGATTGGTAGTCCTGATAAGTACCTAAATCAGGTAATTCTTCAAACGGACTTCGTTCGATGGCGTATTTTTTTCGCTCTTCCGGTATTTCCGGTAACGACGAAAGCGGCAGCCGTAAGCCAATGGGTGAATTACCCGGTATCAGAAAGCAATTTTTTCGACGGAATTCCCAACGGCAACTTACCCAGGCATTTGTGTCGGGATTCCAATCAAGCGGCAGAGTAAAACCAGCCGGGTTGTTCAAGCCTCTTTCCAGAATACCCGCCAGCGTTCGTCGTTCAATCGAATCGCTCAGATCAAAGGCCAGCGGATCGAGATTCACCGGAAGTTTGTCTTCTTCCAATGCCCAATAAATGGGGTCTTCATAGGCCGGTAGAATCGTACTGGTACTTAGTCCGAGGTATTTGGTTAATTCAGTAATGAAAAGCTGAGCTTCCTTGTGCGTATAAGACGTTTGTTCTTCCTTCGTAATGAGATCGTCATTATTCCAGATCGACAGCCCGTCTTTCCGCCAGTAGAGGGCATACTGCCAACGAGGGAACAGCTCCCCCGGATACCACTTTCCCTGCCCGAAATGCAGCAGTCCGCCGTGGGCAAACCGGTTTTTCAGACGAAGCGCCAGGTTATAGGATAATTTGCGTTTAAGCGGCCCATCAGCGGCCGAATTCCACTCAGGGGCTTCGCTATCGTCGATGGAAACGAAAGTTGGCTCGCCACCCATCGTCATGCGTACGTCGCCGGCCTGCAAATCCTTTTCGACATCGTGGCCTACTTTCAGAATTTGCTGCCACTGCTCCTCGGTATAGGGTTTTGTTACTCTTGGATCTTCAAGAATGCGAAAAACCTGATTTTCATAGTCAAACGAAACGTGGGCTACATCGGTCGCGCCCGTAACCGGGGCCGCACTTTTGTAGTGGGGCGTACAGCAAAGGGGAATGTGTCCTTCATCGGCAAAAAGTCCTGAGGTAGGGTCGAGGCCAATCCAGCCTGCACCCGGTACATAGGCTTCCACCCAGGCGTGTAAATCGGTGAAATCGGCTTCGGGACCAGAGGGGCCATCCAACGATTTAACATCGGGGGTGAGCTGCACCAGATAGCCGGAGACAAAGCGGGAGGCAATGCCTAAATGCCGGAGAGCCTGTACCAACAACCAGGCAGAATCGCGGCAGGAGCCACTCAGTAGGGTTAGCGACTCTTCGCAGGACTGGACACCCGGTTCCATCCGGATAGTATACCCGAGGGTTTGGTTAAGTTTCTGGTTAAGATGCACCAGGTAGTCAACCGTTTTTATGTTTTCATCGATTCGGTTTTTCGCAATCCACTCGTTCAGCAAGGGGCCGTTTTCCTTGATTTCCAGATAAGGAACCAGTTCAGACAGTAAATGCTCGTCATACTGAAAGGGGATTGTTTCGGCATATTCCTCGATAAAAAAATCGAATGGGTTAATTACCTCCAATCGGGCTAACACTTCTACTTCAATGCGGAGTGTCCTGGTTTTTTCCGGAAAGACAACCCGTGCCTGATAATTTCCGAATGGGTCCTGTTGCCAATTGATAAAATGGTTTTCGGGGAAAATTTTAAATGAATACCCGTCAATGGGTGTGCGGGAGTGCGGAGCGGGCCGAAGTCGAAAAATATGCGGACTAAGCCCTACCAGCCTATCGAAATTATAGGTTGTTTTATGGGAAATTGCAACTTTAATAGCCATGAAGAGAATAACTGAAGTTGTGAATTAGGTGGGTGCTATTAGCGGTGATAAAATTATCTTGATATTAGATCTAGCCAACTTTTTTTCTGGATTTTGTTGAATTAAGGAAACTATATTCTGTAATAATGCAATTTCTCGGGTTATTTTAATAGATGTCACTCACGTGAAAATGTCAAAACGAATAGCAGGCTATCAGCCAGAAAAGCAAGTATAGTACGGGTTGCATACGTGGCTGGGTAAGCTGTATTTCGGTTCGCCAGAGCAACGATAACTAAGGCATCCGAGCGAATAAAAAGCTGATATTGAGCGAATAATCAGGCAGATTTACCTAACAACTTGGCCCGAGGGTAGTTATTTAAAAGGCTGGCAAGCTTTAACTCACGTTTTATTGAACTGATCTTTCGAATGAAAATATATCCCTGTCAATGTGGAAACACATTACACTTTGAAAATACATCCTGTGTTGTTTGCCATAGAGAGGTAGGCTGGTGTCCAACATGCGAAGGAATCCGGTCACTTGATCCCATAGATGCCCATACGTATAGTTGTAATCATTGTCAGGCTACCGTAACGAAGTGCTCCAATTACCGGGACTATCAGGTCTGTAATCGGTTAGTAGCGGTAAAAACGATCTGGCAGGAAGCGGATGCCTATTGCAAATGCTGTAACTTGAACAGGATTGTACCTGATATGACAGTACCCGGCAATCAGACAAAATGGTCTAGTCTCGAAGCTGCTAAACGGCGGCTGATCTATACGCTGGATTTACTGAAACTGCCTTACGGATCTAGATACGATGGTTTTCCCCTTCCCCTGGTTTTTGATTTTAAAGGAAATGTAATTCAGATAACACAGGCTGGAACGGATGCGATTATTGCCGAAAAAGTATTTACTGGCCACGCCGATGGCACCATAACGATCAACATCGAAGAAGCCGATCCGATTGAGCGGGAGAAATTACGGGTAGATTTCGGCGAGGCTCGTCGTACGTTAATTGGCCATTTTCATCATGAAATCGGGCATTACTACTGGCAATTATTGGTTCGGAACAGGTGCGAAGATGACTGTAAAATTGTATTTGGCGACCATACCCGCATCAACTATTCGTGGGCGATGAACCAGTATTATCAGTATGGCCCTCAGTCCAACTGGCAACTCAATTACATTAGCGCTTATGCCAGTATGCACCCCTGGGAAGACTTTGCGGAGACATTCAGAGCCTATCTGGAAATGATTACGATTCTGGATACTGCCGAAAGCGTACACCTGCTTCTGGAAGCCGAAGAATCGGTTGATTTTCAAGGCTCTCCGCTGGAGAGCCTACTTGTTAAGTATGAAGCGTTAGGGATTAAGCTCAATGAAATGAATCGGACTCTGGGCTTACTGGATATGGTTCCCGAAGTATTTACCCCGGTCGTTGTCCAGAAGATGAAATTCATTCACAGGCTGGTAAAGCAGGGTCGTTTGATGAAAAGTAACTTACAGAGGCAGCCTGCATTTGCATAATAAAACAGTCGGTAGTAGCTAGTGAAGAGTCGATTGTAAAACACCATTACCGACTCTTCACTAGCTACTACCGACTGTTAACTGTCGACTTTTTTTTTAATCTACCGTGCTCAGTTTCACCGTATTCGTCTTGCGAGACTGGGTTAAAGGCATGCTGAGTGTATTGACGAAAATATCGCCCGATACCAGTTTGCCTTGCCCGATCAGGGTTTGTTTAATTGCTTCAACCGTCTGGTCAACGGTCAGGCTTAGATCGGGTTCATAGGGAAGAACTTGAACTCCCCAGTATAAACCAAGCGTATTCCGCAGTTGCGCATCATTGGAGAAAACGTACAAATCGGCTTTAGGGCGGTGGTGCGAAAGCCGTACGGCCGTATACCCTGAGTTGGTAATCCCAATAACGGCTTTAGCCTTTGTGTCGCGAGCTAGTCGGCAGGCACTCATCACCACGTTATCGTTTAGCACGTTTTCGGTTGGGTGCTCATTGACATACGCGTGGTAGCGATAATAAATTTTATCCGTCGAGGTTTCAACCTGTTTGATGGTGTTTGCCATGCTTTCAACAGCCAGAATCGGGTATTTGCCCGATGCAGTTTCGGCACTGAGCATCACTGCATCGGCACCGTCCATCACAGAGTTGGCAATGTCATTGATTTCGGCACGGGTTGGGCGGGGGCATCAATCATGCTTTCGAGCATCTGCGTAGCTACAATAACAGGTTTGCCCGCTTTGTTGCACTTCTCAACCAGCATTTTCTGAATCATCGGCACCTCTTCGGCAGGTAATTCAACCCCGAGGTCACCACGGGCTACCATCAGACCATCGGTAGCGGCAATAATTTCGTCGATGTTTTGAATCGCTTCAGGCTTTTCAATTTTCGCAATAACGCGGCTCTTTTTGCCTTTCGACTTGATATACTCTTTAATTTCTATGATTTCAGAGGCTTCCCGTACGAACGACAGGGCAATCCATTCTGCATCATGCTCAAGACCAAATTCGAGATCAGCCCAGTCTTTTTCGGTTACGGCGGGCATCGATACCTTCGTGTTAGGCAGGTTTACGCCTTTTTTCGACTTCATCGAACCCCCATATACGACTTCCGTAACGACGTCGGTTCCTTCTTTTCGGAGAACTTTTACTTCCAGTTTCCCATCGTCCATCAGGATGCGTTCGCCTGGATGAACATCGCGATACATGTCTTTGTAGGGAGTGCTTACACGCTCGGCGGTGCCAATGATGTCGTCGTTGGTGAAGACAAGCTCCTGGCCGGGAATAATCATTACGCCATCTTTACTTTCGACGTTACCAATGCGGATTTTGGGGCCCTGTAAATCCTGCAATACGCAGAGATTGAGGTTGTATTCTGCATTCAGTTCGCGGATGCGGGTAAGCCGCATAAGGTGGTCTTCGTGAGTGCCGTGCGAGAAATTTAGCCGGAACACATTAACGCCAGCTTTGGCTAATGCCAACAATTGCTCTTTCGTTTCGGAAGCCGGGCCAATAGTGGCCACGATCTTGGTTTTCTTTGACATGATACGGGAAAAATTGGGCAAAATCGGCCAGAAGCCGGTGCAAAAATAACCGGATGGGCTAATAAACAGTCGTATTAATGGAAATTTTACCTGAAACCTTACACGGTTGCTCTTACCAGAGGGTTGCGACAAGGTCGTTATAGAGTGGAAAATTGTGGTCTGACGAAATAATTGTCAGACCGTCGGCGAGGGCAATTGCTAGTAGCAGACGATCAAACCGAAGCGTCGGACCGTGAATCACGATGGTGACCAAAAAGGGGAATGCTCTGGTAAGCCATTAAATGCTGCTTTTGGAGCGGTTTCCAGTCAAAGCCTGACTGTTGGCTCAATTCAATAGCATCACTGATAGGTCGATTCAAGCCTATACTCTTACCTAGCTTTATTTTAATCGCCATCTCGTAAACGTTGACCGGGCTTACGAATACGTTGTCGGCTTTGTTAATGGCGTTTAGTACATTATCTGTAAGGCGGTCATCATTTTCCAAAAACCAAACCAATGCATGTGTATCTAATAGAAGCTGCATTACATATAATCTTTTAGGTCGTCAATCGGATCATTAAAATCATCCGATATCCAAAAAGACCCTTTCATTAAGCCAGGCGTACGTTTCGGCTTTTCCTGACTTTGGACGCCATCTTCTACAAGTGTCACAATTACTTTGGCATTCTCGCTTTTAACCGGCAGTTCTTCGTCCAGAATAATCTGCCCGTTTGTGTAGGTTCCTGTTACCGTTGCCAGCATAGTTGTATGAGTTTTTAGCAATAACACGAAAAAATCACAAACAATCCACATCGGCTACGATGCTCACCTGCCGTAGTCCCTTGTCGGTCAGGATGTCGTTGATGCGATCCTGAATAAAGGCTTTCACGGCTTTTATATTCACTTTGTCGCGCTCGATTTTGATGAGAATATCGAACAGGAACTGGTTCCGAATCCGTTCGACTAAGGGTTCCTCGGGTCCCAGAATTCGGCTACTACCCAAGGCGTCGGTCAGCTCGGCGGCAAGGCGTTCAGCAGCCCGGTGACTGATGATTTTATCGGTATGCCTGACGGTAAGTTTTATCAATCGGCAGAAAGGCGGATAGTTGAAGTCTTGCCGCTCCTGAATCTCTTCTTCATACAAGCCTTTGTAGTCGTTTTGAATTACTTTTTGCAGAATCGGTTGTTCCGGATTTTGCGTCTGAATCAATACGGTGCCCTGTCGCCCTGCCCGACGGCCTGCCCGGCCACTTACCTGCGTAATCATTTGAAAAGCGCGCTCCGTAGCCCGAAAATCGGGAAAGTGAATGAGCCGGTCCGCATCGAAAATGCCAACTAAGCTCACATTATCAAAATCCAGGCCCTTAGTAATCATCTGGGTGCCCACCAGAATATCGACCTGGCCTGTCTCAAATTCCTGAATAATTTGCTGGTAAGCGTTTTTAGCGCGAGTCGTGTCTAAGTCCATCCGCAGCACCTTCGACTCCGGGAAGAAAATCTGCAACTGATCCTCCAGTTTCTCGGTGCCAAAACCGATGGTACGCACTTTGGTAGAGCCGCAAGTCGGGCAGGTGCGGGGAACCTGTTCTTTATGGCCGCAATAATGGCAGCGCAGTTCGGCGTCGCGCTGGTGGTAAGTCAGGCTTACGGCACAGTTGGGGCATTCCGCCGTCCAGTCGCAGTCTTCACATTGCATGTAGGGCGAATAACCCCGCCGGTTCTGGAACAGAATGCTTTGCTCTTTGCGCGCTATGTTTGCTTCTAAGGCGTCATGCAGGGCCGACGAAAATTCGTTTTTCATCGTTTTCTGCCTCTTTTCCTTCTGGAGATTGACCAGCAGAATGTTAGGCAGCGTGGCATCGCCGAATCGCTGGAACAGCTCTACCAATCCATATCGGCCTTGTTTGGCCTGAAAGTAGGTTTCAAGGGCGGGAGTCGCTGATCCCAGCAGCACTTTGGCCTGTTGCCAGTGTGCCAGCATAATGGCCACATCGCGGGCGTGGTAGCGCGGGGCTGGATCGTGTTGTTTGTAGCTGGTTTCGTGTTCTTCATCCACGATAATCAGGCCCAGATTGTCGAACGGGAGAAAAACGGCCGAACGCACACCGACCACAAACTGATACTGTCCAGAAACGACACCTTTCCAGACTTCCACCCGCTCATTGTCGGAAAACTTGGAGTGGTAAATGCCCATTTTATCCCCAAAAACCCGTTGCAGACGCACCACAATCTGAGTAGTCAGCGCAATTTCGGGGAGCAGATACAGCACCTGTGAGCCACTACCAAGGGCTTGCTGAATGAGTTCGATATAGACTTCGGTTTTCCCGCTTCCTGTAATCCCATGCAGTAACACAACGTTCTGGTGCTCAAATTGCGCCATGATCTTCGATGAAGCAGTCTGTTGGGCATCCGTTAGTTTTATTTCTGCCTGCGGGGCTGCATTGTCCGAAAAGCGGGGCTGGATAACCTCAAACGCTTCGAAAACCTGATTCTTAATGAGGGTTGTGAGGGAGGATTGCGAAAGCTCGTCGTCCTGATTCAGAATTGTTTTGTCCAAGCCTTTCTGATTAAGGGCTGGATTACGCTGCATGGGCACGTGGCTCAGGTAGCGCATGACAACCTCTTGCTGTTTCGGTAATTTTTCGAGTCGTTGGAGCAGGACCAGTAGCTGTTCCTTCTCTTCGTAGTTGGGATGCAACCGGACCTTACGGATCATTTTCGGGATGTACTTTTCCCGGACTTCTTCAAACACGATAACCGCTTTCTTTCCTACCAGCGACTTAATCAGAGCGGGTACATTGGTGCCTTCGCCAGCCAGCCGACCCAATTCTTCATAGGAAAGAGCCGGGTGTTTTTTGAGTTCCGCCAGCAGGATACTTTCAAATTCGGTTAGCAGTTCTGGGTAGTCAAAATCTGGGTTGAGCTGCACTTTCGACTGACTCGAAATCTTCAATCCAGAAGGAAGAGCTACGTTCATGACATCCCCGATACAGCACATGTAATACTCTGCCATCCACCGGAATAGCTCCAATTGATAGCCCGTAACGAGCGGATATTCGTCCAGCACTTCGCTGATATAACGAGCCTGATAGGCCGTTGGTGGTGAATTATGGAGCTTAGCCACTACCGCCGTTAGTACCCGACTATTTTTCTTGCCAAATGGGACAATCACTCTGGCACCAATTTTGAGTATATCGGCCATTCCTCGGGGAACACGGTAGGTGAACAATTTTGGTACCGGAATTGGCAAAATCAGGTCGGCGAAGAATGTTATTTCTTCGCTCTCGATTAACGAAAACAACGTATTTGACTGGTTTTCCACAGGTTTGAGCTGTATAGGCAGTAAATATACAGACAAAACCGCCAGCCATCTGGCAAGCCTTTTGTCTAATGGATGCTTGTCTGTTTGATTTTGTGAACAATAAAAAATAATAAAAAAGTTACTAGTTTTTTATGTAACCCATTTTTTGAAAATAGTTTATTGTTTCAAACACGCTTATCCATTCCTTTTTCCAACGAAAAGTTCTCAATCTATGAAACAAGTTTATGTATCCGCAACCGATCCCTATAGGAAATGGCTGATAGCTTTTCTGGTGATTTTCGCTGTCATAACAACTGCCAGTGCGCAGGTGAAAGGTGTTGTTTTCCGGGACTTTGACTTGAACGGTGTTCGCTCCGATACACTACCTGTTGAGGTGGGGTAGGGGGGTAACCGTTCTGGCTTTTGTAGACCTCAGTAAAACCCGATTTCAACAACATCGGCTGCCGATGGCTCCTATTCGTTTAGTAGTGCTGATGTCCCGGCTGGTAAACCAGTACGCATCGAATTCGCTGGCCTCCCGACCGGTGACTATAATGCCCCTATGGAACGGGCAATGGAACAAGTGTGCAGTTCGTGAAAGCACCAATTGATAACGCAAATCTGGGTATTAACTATCCGGCAGACTATTGCCAGCGAACGGGGATTACTCTGATTACTCCCTGCTATATCAATGGCAATACCCAGATCACAACGGATCGGGATGGCAACCCTGTGCCCGACGATAAACTGGCAGCACATGGACCTGCTCTGGTTAGCTTTCCTTATAACGCGTCGGGAGTAGCGGGCGCAAGTAATTTCCCCCCAGCGAATGGGCAACCTCTGGCGAAGTTGGGGCCATATGGGGGCTTGCTTACCATCGGCGGGCCAAAAAGATCTTTAGCACAGCTGTCGCTAAACGGCATATGAGTTTCGGGCCGGGTGGGCCAGGCGGTATTTATATAACAGACGTAGTATCCGGTACGACAACTACGTTCATGTCGGTGAGTTCCTTAGGAATCGACGTGGGTGATGATCCGCATAGTAATCCGCTTGCCAATTTATTTGGTGACAAAACCCAGGCCAGCACCGATCCCAACTCCATGAGTGCTGCGGGACGGATAAGCTTCGGAGGCATTGATATATCGGAGGATGACAGAACCCTATATTTTATTAACCTGAAAGATCGAAAGCTCTACAGTCTGTTTGTCGATTCGCCCGCCGTTGCGCCCACATCGGCTACGGCGGTAAAATCGTGGGATATTCCAAATCCAGGTTGCTCAAACGCTGATTTTCGCCCCTGGGCCGTCAAAGTTTACCACGGTAAAGTCTACGTTGGGGTAGTTTGCTCTGCTGAAACATCGCAGCTACAAAGCGACCTCAAGGCAACCATCTATAGCGTTGATCCAACAGCGGCAACGCCGGTATTTACCGAAGTTTTGGCATTTCCACTTGATTTTCGACGGGGGGCGGCCGATTTGACCGGAACCTGTATTCAATATGACCATTGGCTGCCCTGGACAGACGTATGGCCTGCCGCCTGTGGCATAGGCGATACCCCTAAGTTTGTCATGTACCCTCAACCTCTTGTAACGGATCTGGAATTCGATGAGGATGGTGCCATGCTAATTGGCTTTATGGACCGTTTTGGTCATATGGCGGGTGTTGCCAACCACGATCCTAATGGGAATGGTCTGTATGATGGCTTTACAGGGGGGATTTGCTGCGGGCTTCTTTTTCCAATGGTACTTATGTGCTTGAAAACAATGGACAGTCGGGCAGTCTGACAGGGAGTGGGGTTGGTAACAATGAAGGGCCCGGAGGGGGTGAGTTTTTTGGTAAGGATAACTGGTTTTTCATTGACCACATTGCCCACGCTGAAGTGACGAACGGTGCCTTAACGTATATTCCAGGCTATAGGGAAGTGATTACATCTGCCTTTGACCCGATTGAAAACGTATATCAGTCAGGGGGCTAAAAGTATTTAACACAAAAACTGGTGCCGTTAATCGTAACTATGTCTTATACAGTGTTGCGCCAGGGTCGTTTGGGAAAGCATCAGGACTCGGCGATGGGAAAGCCCTTTGCGACCCCGCACCCGTTGAGATTGGGAACCGTGTTTGGTTTGATGATAACCGGGACGGTATTCAGGATGCTTATGAACCGGGTATCGATGGTATTGTACTTACGCTGCATGATATGGAAAATGGAGGCATTCAGATTGGTACACAGACAACCCACGATGGTGGACAGTTTTATTTTAATAACACAACCGTACCGGGCGGGCTCCTCTATAATCATAAGTACCAGATTCGGATGGATACTCTCCAGTTACCGAAGTTAGATATTACGCTGGGTGGGACTAAACCGATAGGCGCACCAGGTGGTCGGTTAGCCGCTCGGGGTGCCCGACAGGCTTCCAGCTCACAACGGTATTATTGGCTCTCGCCTGCTAATCGTTCAAACTTTACCGACCCCGGCCTGCGCGACTCCGATGCCAGGTTAGTGGGTGGGTCAGCGGTAATTTCGGTGACGTCGCTGGATGCTGGTCAGAATGACTTTACGAATGATTTGTCGGTCTATTCCTGTCCCGAAGTAGTCGCTGAAAAAGATACGATCGGTATATGTGCAGGTATTGCGCTGGACTCTATCGCTGCCGATGGGAACTACTTAAGCCGTGTTGATTCTGTCCGCTTCGTAGTATTTAGTAGCCCTCAATCGGGTACCGCCATGTATGGAAGTGGAGGGACTGTGCTTGGCACGGTTAAGGCAGATGCCAACAACCGGGCTGTAATTTATCATCCAGCCATTAGTACCGTTAACACCTCGTCTGCTGTCACACAGCAGTATGTGTATGTCCTTATTTATCCTATTCCAGAGAATCAAGCCTGTCGGCAATCAAGTGAAACCGTTATTCAGATTACCCCATCCTTATCAGCTACAGCTACAGGAGGTGAGCTAAATTGTACAGTGAAACAGGTCACACTAACTGGGCAGGCACTTTATGGCGATGGATCTAAAGCAACTAATGCAACCTATTCCTGGACCGGACCGGGTAGCTTTACGAGTTCGTTACAGAATCCAATTGTATCGGTTGAGGGTACCTATACCCTCACAATTAGTAATCCAGCTTGCCCAAGTTCATTTACGACAGCTACGGCTAGTGTAACGTCGGATACGGTTGTTCCTGATTTAACTGCCGGCGGAGCTGGTTTACCCTGTGTAAACTGTAGTGCAACGCTGTTTGCCGAGGCACCTGGTGCTACATTGCTTTGGAGTGGACCAAATGGGTTTACGAGTACAGAGACTGAACCTGTTGTTACGATCCCCGGCGAATATACAGTTACCGCGACTGGCGTTAAAGGGTGTACTATATCAACCACCGTTGAGCTATTGCCCAGCGATAATGATGACCCATGTATGAACCACGTGCCTGTTTGCGTACCCATTACTATCCGGCGAGTCAGATAAGCTATTTATTGTAACTATCTTACCCAAAGTAACTAGTTATACGAATCGGTAATTAGCTACTTTGGGTAAGACAGTTAGAGGCACCGTAGTTTAGTGTTGCCCCGTATTTACCAGGCTGGAAATGGCCGGTGCATTGGCTGGATCATACATAGTGAGTATGGTGTAAATATCCGTAGGTGATAGTCCATTGCGCTGACCTATAAAGGTTGACCCATCTTTCTTAGTCATAGTTGGTTGGCCATTTTTCGAAAAGTCATACGAGCCATAAAGCATGATCGAACCAAAATCCAGGCCTGATGGATAGTCGAATCCATCCTGCCCACGCTGGGCATAGGTTTGGAAGTCTGTTTCGTAACCTGTAATTATGTTCGCTGTGTTGATTGTCACATACGTATCGCGGTCAACACGAGCTTGCTCATGCCAGAGTCCTAGTGTATGCCCGATTTCATGAATCGTGTTCCCTGTCGTGCAACCACTAGCCAGATTAACATACTGTAGCCCTCCCGAATAACCTACACTTGACGAACAGCCAGAGCCAGTTTTAAAAAGAACATAGCCTCGTTGAGTAGTACGCTGAATGAAGCGGATAGGTGTATTGGCTTCCCAGTGAGCAATCGCATCCGTAACACGAGTCTGATTGGGTAAGGCCGGGTCAATCGAATAATAAACGACTTTATTAGGCCAGCGGGATGATGTTTTTGTACGCCCCGTTCCTTCGGTATGCACATCTGTCTGTTCTTTCAGATCATCTGCCTGTAGGAGTATATCGCTCTGGAAGACTGCCTGATTACCAATGAGATAATAACTTATTTTTGGCCATTGAGAAAGCCGTTTTTAAGCGTACCTCGCTGATTAGGGAAAGCTTCTTCGGATCGGGTAGTTTTGGCTGCTGGCGTCATGGAATCCAGTACTTTTTCGGATGGGCCTTCTGAACAGCTAAGCAGTGTAATGGTTAATGCGAGCAAAATAGTCAATGAAAATGTCCGTTTCATAGTTGAGAAATTTTAGTTTACGAAAGAACAGAAAAGAAATTTACATGTTTTCTTATTTATTAATAAATATACTTAACGGTACCTATATGTGAGAATAGGTATCTTATGGGGTAAGTATAGATATACGATTGCGGTTGAATCATCCGATTTGTGGCTTGTTCTATTTCCTAGTTTATCTACTAAAAGGTAGTTTTTGGGCTAGATGTTTATTCTGTATGGTCATTAGGAGGAATCTTTGATACTAACTCTTCGTTGTTTTTATTGACGATCTTTATTCTATTGGTAGATCGATAAAGGCCGCTTTCTGATAACTCAGGGGATTTTCACCTTGAAAAGTCGGCTTTATCAAAAACTATATCATGCAACTAGTTGATGTTGTTATTGTTGGCGGTGGCCCTTGTGGATTGGCTGCCGGTATTGAAGCCACTAAAGCTGGTTTAAGCCACTTGATTCTGGAAATGGGAAGCCTGACAGAATCGATCCGGCAGTATCCGCGCCGGATGCGCTTTTTTTCGACCGCCGAAAACATTGAAATAGGGGGCCTTCCTTTCTCGATTTCGTCTGTGAAAGCTGGACGTGATGAAGCGCTCCAGTACTATCGGAAAACAGCAGCCTATTACCACCTGAATTTCAACCTGTTTCAGGAGGTCTGGGACGTGAAGAAAGAAGGAGAGCTATTCACCATTACAACCACTACCGGCCATCGCTATCAGGCTCGTAAGGTGATTATGGCGACGGGCTATTTCACGCGTCCACGCTGGCTCAATATTCCCGGTGAAAACCTGCCTCATGTATCACACTACTACGATGAACCGTTTAAATATTCGTTTACGAATGTAGTGATCATCGGCGCATCCAATTCAGCTGTTGAAGCGGCACTGGAGTTATACCGGCATGATGTAAATATCACGATTGTACACCGGGGCGAAGATTTTCGGAGTACCGTCAAATACTGGCTGGTGCCCGATGTGAAAAATCGGGTGAAAGAGGGGAAAATAAAAACAGTTTTCGATTCGTGCGTTACCCGGATTGACGAGCATCAATTGACGGTCGCGAACCTGAAAACCGGTGAAGAAAGCCAGATTCCTGCCGACTTCGTCTTTATCCTAACAGGCTATATTCCCGACGCGGCACTGCTTGCCCGTTGTGGTATTGAATTAGATCCGCTGACGCAAGTGCCTGTTTTTAATAAAGAAACGTTTGAAACAAACGTACCAGGGCTTTACGTCTGTGGCACCGTGCTGGCCGGGATTTATACCGAGAAAGTGTTCATCGAGAATGGACGCGAACATGCCCAGGCTATTATTGATCACATTGTGGGCCGGGAGGTACATAAAGTAGCAGAGTTGATCCAGCGTATTTAAGCGCCAGCTTCCCTTTGCTACTTTACAACCCAACTTACTCGCGTTTTTCAATTTAGATTCTATTGTTTCTATACATTCTTTGGATTCTATTCGTTTTGATAATCAATGTATTATCTGTCAAGAGGATCGTTAGAATCCAAAGGATCTATTTTGCTTAAGCACTAGATCTTAACCGGTGTTCCTTTTTCTGGCCGAGGTTTAGGAAAAGGAAGGGAAGCATATTTTTTATTGACCTGATTTTGTGTCTCCAGCTTAGAAAGGAGTAGCTTTTTGTCGGGCAAAAAAGTGTCAAAACTGCCTCGCTCAATAACGGGTGGGTTTGTGTGAGTTCCATCGTTTGCCCGTTTCTGGGCCATAAATAAGTTATCATTGGCGAAATAATACTTGGCTTCTGTCATACATTCCTTTGTTTCCCTGCACATCGCTTGTCATATTGATACTCATGTAGCTTGGCCAGCTTGTTTTCAATGTAGTGATAAACTGTAATCTCCATTTTAGTATCACCTGTCAGGGTTTCAGCCCGCATTTTGACTAAGCGGGCCGTATCCCCGAATTCATACCATTTCTGTATAGTAACCAGCGTACCGGGCGTAGGCTCATATACTTTTCGCTTCATTTTAATGTCCAGACGTTGGTCATACACATAAATGGCGTGGTCAATCGAGTCAGGAAGGGAGATTTTGACGGCTGTAGTCTGAGTTTGATCCTCTTTTTTGCCGGAACACCCGGTTAAGCATGCCGTTACAGCGAACAGGCAGAAAATGAAATAATTCATAGTTGGTGAAAATGCCTCTACAGCAAAGCCTGAGCAATGTGCTCAGGCTTTGCTGTAGAAATAAATTGGTGAATGTAATTTATTGATAAACAGTGAACTGCGGGCTAAAGCTAACCCAGGCTTCTGTTGTAAAATTGCTCGACGTACCGGCAGCACCAACATAAGTCGGTGTTTTGTCGAAGAATGCGGGCGCTAGTTTAGCATGTGTGTAGGCAGCACCCGTCAGAGCAGGCGATCCCGTTGCTGGTGTAATATCTGGTTTTGAGCCGTTTGACTGAGGATCATAGTTGAAGGCATTCGTCAGCAGGAAGGAAGCTGTAGTTGGTAACCGACGGTTGTTTTTGTTAAGAACCGTGACTGGGCCAACAGCTGCTCCGAAGGCCGATGAATCAGGGCCCAACTGGTTAATCGGTGTTAAGCTACCAGCACCGCCTGATCCTGAAATGTAAATGATATCCCGATTGGAGTTAGCCACCCCATTTACGGTTCCTGTTAGGTTACCACCAATAATGTTGTTTGACAACACCACTTTACCCGAAGCAACGTTAGTGGCAACGTTTGTGCCGTCCAGTAATACGCCCGCAGGCCAGCCCAGTACGACTGAGTTGAACAAGCTAAGGGCCGAATTCCGGCGGATATGTACGGCTGATACATAGTTGGCGCTCTGAGCGGAGGCATTTGGATTCGCTGTCGAAGCGGCCACAACAGCTGCCGTACCCGCTGCGTTCATCGTTACGGATGTGGGCCCGATGTTCGTCATGTTGCTATACACAACTGAGGTTTGAGGCAGAGCTGCATCGCCGGCAGCATCGTTATCTGACTCATACGCCTTCGAACCAGATTGGTCAGCAATGGTCAGGTCACGGATGCTAAGACCAAACTGCACTAGGCCTGAATACCCATTATCTGTATCGTAATCGTCATCAATACCCCGATACAGCACTGTATACTTCATGTTCTGCAAGCCACCAAATGATTCAATTGAATCGTCATTGGCGTAGGAAACCTGAATGTGATCGATTTGCGTACCTGAGCCAACTGCATAAAGTGATAGACCATTGATCTCGTTATTTGGTGTTAAGGCCACACCAGCCCACTCAATCCGAACATAACTCAGTATTCCCGAATTATCAGCATCGTTACGTTGACCATCAATAGCCGATACCTGTGTGGTTGGGCCACCTTCTACAACGGGTAGTTTTGATGCATCCGTTACGCCCGTAGCAGCGTTATGAGGACCTTTACCACATATAACCAGTCCACCCCAGTCACCCAGGTTTCGTAGGCCGGGAGCCAGGTTTGACGTGAAGATAATAGGCTGGGCAGCTGTACCCTGAGCCATGATTTTAGAACCTGGTTCAAAAATCAGGGTGCCTTTCGAGAGCTTATCCCCTTTGATGATCGTACCTGGCGCAATGGTTACCGTTACACCGCTACGTACATATACGAAGCCGGTTAGTAAATAGATATTGTCGGCTGTCCAGTTCTGGTTCGCCGTGATGGCTGCCGCCAGCGTGACTACCGGTTTGCTTAATGTTGTAGTTACATTGAACTGGCTTGACGAACTAACCGCAGCTACCCCAGTCTGCGAAACCGAAATAGGGAAATTGCCAGAGATACCAGCTGGTACACTTACGACCAATGCGGTTGGCGTAGCGGCCAGTACTGTAGCGGCCGTTGTACCGAACGTTACACTGTTGCTGGCAGGTGTAGAACTAAAACCCGTACCGGCAATGGTTACTACCGTACCGGCTGCTCCTGAAGCTGGCGAGAAGCTCGAGATGCTTAGCGTCGGAGTAGGGGTAGTTTCATCGTCTTTTTTGCAGGAGGCAAAAAAGATACTTCCTACCATCAGACTGACAATCGTCAGCATAAAATGGCGAGTAAGTGTGTTTTTGACTTTCATTAGGGAAATGTTTTTTAAGAATCGTTTTGACCGGGCAAAATTGCCTGAAAAGCCTCTGATTATCAGTGTTAAAAGAGTTACTAAATTGTTAATAAGCGTTGTTGATTAGTAATGTAAATTTTAACGCAAACGCCCTCCCGGACAGAAATTGTCGGAGAGGGCGTTTGTGTTAAAGGCTTTTTCTAGAGGAAACGGTACCGAACACCGAGGGTATAATAACTGCCAGGTTTGTAATCGATAAAGCGAGGATCACTTGCCCGTTCGAAGGTATTGTTCTTGTGGTTCGGGTCGTCCTGAAGGTACAATACCCGTTGATTGAGTAGGTTCGATACACCAGCGTTGATGGAGAAACGATCACTGATCGTACGGGTAACCGTTATATCGACCGTATTACGGGGCATCTCGACAACTTCTGAAAAAGGCGGGTTGCCACTGCCTACATACACAATACGCTGGCCGAATACATTGTAGAGTCCCGAGAATTGCCAGGTATTGGTTTGGTAATATAGGCCCAGGTTAACTACATAGGGCGATTGACCCTGCAACTTGCGGTTAGGCGTCCAGGATTCCTGGTCACCCACTTTAACTTCACTTTTAATTAATGATCCGTTAAACAAAACCATCATGTTTTTAAATACGGAACCACCCAGGAAGTCCAATTTCTTTCGAACGTCAAGTTCAATACCGGCGGCATACGCACTAGGTGCATTGATAAATGTGAAGGCCAGGTTCGATGGATTATTTGCGATACTGGACTCGATGGGGTTTTTGAAATTCTTGTAGAAAACCCCAAAATGGATGCTTTCTCCATCGGACGGGTAATACTCATAGCGTAGATCGAAATTATCAATGTCGGCTACTTTCAGCAACGTGCCTACGGTACCGTTCCCGGCAGATGGCAGATAAAGAGAGCCATACGTAAGTGCATTCAAATCAAAGTCGTAATAAACAAACGGCGCCCATTCGCGGAATTCGGGGCGGTTCAATGTCCGGCCATACGCGAGTCGGAAAAGAGATTTCTCCGTAATGTTGTAGCTAAAGTTTATGGATGGTAATAGTTTATCCGTCGTAATGCTGCGATTAATAGGAGTGCCCTGTAAACCCGCCACAATCGACTGCACATTGTGCTCAAAGCGGGCTCCGAACAACAGTTTTATTTTGCCCGATGTGTAATTGGCAGATAGGTAGCCAGCCGCCAGCTTATTCGTGGCGTCGTAACTGTAATTTGCCTTTACACCAGGTACTGTTGAAATGCTATTGCCGTCTTCCTCAAAGTCGAACCCTACTCCTTTTTCAACATTGCTTGTATTGAAAATTTGCCCAACGGGTTGTGATAATAGCTGGGTATAATTAGGTCTGATCGACGATAGAGAGTAGCCAAACTGGCGTGCGGTGAACGTACGATCTTTATTTTCAATGTACGTACCCAGGCTGATTTCCAGCTTGTCGTTTAATTTTTGTTTTACACCCAGATTGAGGCTGTAAATATTTTCCTGCAAGTCCTGATACAAACGCGAACCGGTGAACAAATCAACTCCACTTTGTGGTAGGATAGCCTGATTGCTTTGAGCGTTGTACTGTAACCGGCGGTAGTCGGGTTCGTGTTTGTTCGAGTTAGCGTATCCCAACACCCAGTCGATTGCCAGCCCACCTTTATAATCGACTGTATGCGAACCGGCCAGTTGGCCATTGTAAGCCAGTCGGCTCTGGTAGCCCATCGCATAGCTGTACTTGGTCTGGTTAACGCCCTGTTCGTCAAAGCTATTACGGGTGGTTACCTGATTGCGCGACAGTTGGTTAAACATGTTGCGAAACTCTAATTTAGACCCGTTCCCAAAGGAATAGATGAAGTTCTGCATCAGACCCAGGCGAACGTTGTTAGAATATTGCTTATCCTGATTGTAAACGTTTTCGCGAAAGGCGTCTAATCGATTAATGTTAAACGTCGTAAATGTATTGGAGTAATTGATTGCTGATAAACTACCCAGCGATTTGTTGCCGAGCTTAATTCCTGTCAGATAGCTGAGGTTAAATCGCTGATCAGGCATTGCTGATTTCGTGGTGAGTGGGTAGGTATTGGGAAACGATTTGGCCTGCGCTGTCGGAATTACCCCGTTGACATCTGGTGTAGCTGTTGGAAGCTTGCGGTCGCCATAGCCTAGGCCCAGCCAATCTTTGTTGCTCGTTACGTCCTGCGTGAAGTTGTTAAATGTAGTTCCGGCACGCGCTCCAACCGTATAACTGATGTTAAGCGATCGCTCGGTAAAGCTTGGCTGACGGGTATATACCTTTACCATGCCTCCGGCAAAATCGCCGGGTAGTTCGGGCGAGGGCGTCTTAAAAATCAGCACCCGGTCCAGTAGATTCGCCGGAATAATATCGAATGAAAACGCTTTACGGTCCGTTTCCGAACTCGGCGCGACGGCATCATTTAACCAGACCGTGTTATACCGGTCATTCAACCCCCGAATGTTAATGAAGCGGTTGTCAACGATGGTGACACCCGGAATACGGCGAACCACTTCGGCCGCATCCCGATCCTGCGACTTAACAATTTGCTCGGCCGAGATACCGCTCACAACCTGCTGGGCCTCGCGAATCTGCGAGATGACCGCAATCTCCGTGTTTTTGTTGCGAGATGCCCGTACAACTACCTCCTGAAGGCTTTTCTGATCGGTAGCCAGCGTCGTGTTGATTAAGGTTATCTTATCAGGATCTACGGTGATGTTCGGAATCTCAGTGGTTTGATAGCCAACCGACGAAATAACGAGTGTATATCGACCAGCCGGAACCCGATTAATAATGAAGTTGCCTTCAATGTCTGTGCTACCACCTAGCGATGTTCCCTTAACGAGTACACCGGCTCCAATCAATGCTTCTTTATTGAGAAGATCCGTTATCTGCCCTTTAATGATACCAGGTGTTTGAGCAAAAAGTGAGGTGGTGAGTAATAAACAGATGGACGCAACCAGCCAGGAGTAGCGTTTGCTTAGCATAAAGAAGTTTAATAAAATGAAGGGATTAACCCAATACAAGTTAAAGAGTGTCAATCCTTTATTGTAGGAAGGAAGTTGACACCGCAAAGCTAAGTCAACGAAATTGGACAGGTGTTAAGCCAATGTTAACTCGTTAAAGTTGTTGGTTGAAGGCAATCCTGAAATTGCCCGGCTTGCCCTAACCGGGGAAACGTATACCAACCATAAGCGCTAAAGAAAAAAGCCAGAGCAAAGCCCCAGCTTTTTCGTGCGACACCAATTTGAGATAATGAGTGGATGATTGGGTCATGCTATGACCGTTTCGGGCACTGTCCTGTTTTATAAGTAGGGAAGGGAATTAATGCTTGTCACGCTTAGTAGGTGAATGCTTGACCACGTTCGGTCTACAAACCTACTGACGCAAGATTACCCCAAGATTATCCCAAGATTACGCTTCTATTATCTCTTCTTAATCCTTTTTTAACTCATGATTTGTTGTGGTTTATTTGCCTGATTAGTTGGCTTGTCAACTTGAAATGTAACATTAACTAATTCGAATAATTACTTCAGGATAGGTTTGTTAGCAAACTATTACGAACGGGTGAGTTGCATTAACAAAAACTTTTTTTTCTAAACAGGAGGTCGGGTTCTTTTTACGGCCATTTTATGGGAATCCCAGTCAGAGAAACCAGTTTCCTAACACCTTATGAAGGTTCATTGGCCAAAAAGCTCGCTCAAGCTGTTGAACTCAGCGCCAGCCTGAGAAAATGGGCGAATGCATCTGGCAATGACTCTCCCTCGGAAGAATCGGTTCTTCTGGCACTCATCCAACGGATTGAATTGACCAATCAGCAGTTTGATGAACAATGGTATCGGTACTGGGAGGTTTGTGAGAAACGCACCCAATTAACATACGATGCTGAGTGTGGTATAAAGCCGATAAACGAGCGACTGTGGGAGGATACGGGCTACCAATTTAAAGGGGGACGGTAGCCAACGATCTGATTAAAATACTGTATCTGAAAATCCACCGATTATCGCTTCCCAGTTTTCCGGCTAACCGGCGAAAGCCAGTCCATTATAAAGACTTGCGCCTGCATGAAGATTCGTATGCGTTGCTGGGGCAATACTTCAGTTGGTTACTAGACCTATTACAGATTGTTAATTTCATCCCCGTTAATCCCGCCTATTGTCTGAAGGAATTTCGGGAGCAGGCGCGTCAGTTTAATGAATTAACGCTGGAAGCTTCCCGGGAAGCTGAAATACTTCGAACTATACAGCTCACCCAGAGTCAATCATATAGGCAATTGAATCAGGTTATGAGCGCAGTCAGAGGTCGCTTACTCACCTATAAACGGGAGACAAAACAAGCACCGAAATAGAGCAGATGTGTATGGTTTCGTGGGGTGCTGGCTGGCCAGCGTCTGGTGCTACAGTATGTGACAACGCAGGTAAAGGAAAAATTTGCCCTGTTTTAGCGACTCACTCAGTCTAGGGCTACATACTGAGTGAGTCGCTATTGTTTTCAGCCTCTACTGGCCAATTTCAGGCTTTTTTGTGTTTAGTCAACGGCATTGAAACACAAAAAAAAACGACTAAATGATAACAAAAACTTAACATTGGGCTTTTGTTTATGCCTTTTTTTTCGTAGTTATTTGTAGATTTTTTTATTACCTCCAGGCACTAACAAAACCGAATAATGAAAGCTAAAAAAAAGGCCCTCGCTGAGTCGATTGCTACGTCTGTTGAAACGAAGATAAGCGAATCGATCAAGCAGTCGAAGAAAGCGAAAAAGGCTATTGAGAAAGCCGCCGACAAACTAGCCAAGAAATTAGTTAAACTTCTGGCGAAGGAAGAAAAGAAACATAAGGCAGGTGAGAAAGCTGTCAAAGCGACTAAAAAGCCGAAAAAAGTAGCCGCCAAGAAGCCTAAAGTCGTCGCTAAGCCGGTAGACGCTTAAGGTAACTAAACGTTCGGGAAGCCTGTAAGCCAACAGGCATCACTATCCTCTGCTTTACTCCTCCCGAACGTTACTCCTCGTTTCTCACTTCAGATCTTTACCCGCAATGTCCTCCCAACGATAATAGTGAAATGTTTTCCCTTCCGACATGGTCACAAACAATCCATGCGGAAATTGTTTACCTAAGGGTATGTTCGTCACCTCAGAGCCATCGCTAACCTGAGCGGCTACTTTCACTATTTTCAGGACCTTATACTCATTCGGATGGCCTGGTTCACCCTCGCGCCGGAAGATGTGGAACTGATTCGCTCCCTGATCTGAAACAAGCAGGTAACCTGTTTTAGGCCCCGTTTTATAGATCGAAATACCTTCGTGATCCTCTGCAAAGCCCGTTTTTGCAAATAAAGCCAGTTCCTGATTGCCTTTTTCTGGGTCAGCGTAGTATTTGCGAACACCTACTCCTTCGTCGGAGTAATAGACGTAGCCGAGTTCGTTGTCAACGGCAATGGATTCAATTTCTTTCTTACCGCTATACATCCCGAATTTCCGAACCAGCGTAGCCTGAATCTGGCCTTTTCCATTATCTTCAAGTCGATATTGGCCAATGTACGAGCCGTCGGTTGGGCCCGTTTTACGGCCAACCATAGCATATAATACCCCCGATGCTGTTTTGTAGAGCGCAATCCCCATTAAATCGCGGAAACCACTGGCTGTGTCGCCAACAAACATATCCAGACCACCGTTATCAACGGGTTTCATATTGGGCACCGAGAAAATCCGAAGCTTGTGCGAGAATCGTTCGGTCGTTACGGCAATATCGGTGGGTTTACCGCCTAGCATCAGACCGTAGGCAACGTCCACGTTATTGGGTCGTTTGAGGTCGTGAATTTCCCGGACGATTTTGCCTTGCAGATCGAACACATACAGGCCACCATCCTGGTCTTTATCCGTGCCAATAATCAGACTTTTCGTGGCATCGACAGGGTTAATCCAGATGGCCGGATCATCGGTGTCGTGCCGGACCGTATCGGTGATGACAACGGGCTTGACAGGAGTTTGGGCTGTAGACTGGCAGGTAGCCAGAAAGAGGGGTAAGAAGATCGCCAGACGGTAATTCATGAATACTACGGAATCGACTTCCCGAAAGCTCAAAGCTTTCGGGAAGTTTTTTTCTGATCTATTTATTAGTTCGTACCAAATGCACCGATGGTTGTTGATGGCGCTGGCGATTTGTAAAGTGTGCCATTGGCAAACGAAATTCCATCAGCATACAGACGTGTGAAGCTCGTGGTTCCTTTACCGATGGCGGGCGAACTGGCTTGCAAACGGAAATCCCAGGCTGTGTTGAAGATCGCGTTTTTAGAATCGGTCGTGAGTGGGTAGTTTACGAACTTAGGATCATTGTCGCCAACGGTTTTGCTGATGACATCATTCGTGCCGGTCAGTATTTCAGTGCTAGGCTGGAAACCCGTAACGCCGTCCTGAGTGGCCCCGTAATACAGGTTATTGCTCACTTTGCTGCGGTCATCTTCGGCATTTTTAGGATCGCGTTTTACGCCAAACCGGTCATTGGCCAGCAGGTTATTGTACAACTCAGCCCGAACCCTAAGTTCTACCCAGATCGAACCACCTTTGATGGTAGGCCGACGCCAGCCCGCATTCACAATCGTGTTGTTATAGGCAACTACATAGGCTTGCGGCACGCGGTCACCGGAGTTCGAGAGCTTCAGCGCATTGGTGTTGGGGCTATATACCATATTAAATGCTACATCGGCCTGCACACCCGACTTGATGTTGATGGCATCGCCACCTGATACACCCTGCGTATAGATCTTGTTGTTGGCAATAATGACCTTACCGCCTTCGATGTAAAAACCATCTTCGTTCTGGTTGTTCAACCGGCTATTGACGATAACCAGCTTGCCATTTACATTCGAGTAGTTGACTGCCGGAACGTGGTTGCCCGCAGCCGCTTTGTACAAGCCTGCTTTTACCGAAGGTGAACTTTCGGTCGTTACGGCCCCACCGTATTCAATAATGGCGTTGTCGATCAGCAGCTCGGCGCAGCTTGGTGCCGCAATGATGCCACCCCATAGGCTACCCCATTGGTTGGCAGTTGTTTTCCAGGCATCGGGTACCGTAAGCTTTACTGGATTCGCCGATGTTCCCATGATGTAGAGATTGCCTTTCACGATCAATTCGGGTTTTACCGTTGAGTCGCTGAAAACCACGTTGACACCTTCTTCAATGACTAATGACGTACTGGCTGGCACCTGTAAATGGCCTGTAATTTTATAGGTGTTTCCTTTCGTCCAGGTGCCCGACACATCGCCCGATACCGCTTCTTTCACAACAGGCGTTGGGGTAACGATGGGGTTGTTTGTGTCGTCGCTCTTTGAGCAACCCACCAGCACAGCAGCCGACAGAGCGGCTATAATAAATACTTGTTTCATGGTTATTGATTGATTATGAATTTGTTGACTTTTTTGGAACACAGATTTTTATGACTGGTATGACACATTATGATTTAAAGAATCTGGAAAATCATAATGTGTCATGTTGATCATAACAATCTGCGTTCTATTGTTTTTACAGTTTATACCGGATGCCAAGCACATAGGAGCGTTGGTAGAAGTCGCGCCGGATGAGGGTCTTGCCGGAAAGATCCTGGTTGGGCACATCTGAATTTTTACTACTGGCATTATTGATGAAAATTTCAGTGGGCGTATTCAGGAGGTTATTCGCTTTGGCAAACAGGAGGAATCCATGCCCTAATCGTTTTTCAGCAGATGCGTCCATCTGAATGAAACCTTTCTGATACAGATCGTTATCGACAAATTGAGAGACTGTATTGATGCGTCCACCTGTATAACTGGCCGCCAACTGACCATCCCAGCCATGTTCGGTATCTTTGTAAAGCAACGATAGGTTTGCTACGTGTGCCGACTGGCCGTAGAGTGCCCGTGTCTGGTTAACGGTAATGGTTTCCAGGTCGCCCTGGGCGTTGCGGATTCGCTTCGACTTGGGTGTGGTAATGCTGGAATTGGTGTAGGTATAATTGCCCTTTACTCCCCACTGTCGGAAATACTTGATGGCATCGACCTCCAGTCCGAGGTTCGTTGCATTGCCAAAATTGCCGGGTCCATAGTACAAATCCTGACCCCGGATGGCATCTTTCTGAAGTGTATATTCAATAGGGTCCTGAATGTGCTTGTAGA
This sequence comes from Spirosoma telluris, assembly GCA_003259005.1. GTDB lineage: Bacteria > Bacteroidota > Bacteroidia > Cytophagales > Spirosomataceae > Spirosoma > Spirosoma telluris. Next base: position 4,086,754 of record QLII01000001.1, on the reverse strand, counting down.
ATAAACCGACCATAAACTGCTCCATCGGACGGGGGAAAAACTCATACCGAAGATCAACGTTATCGGCAATGGCCCGTTTCAGGCTGGGGTTGCCGCGTTCCTGATATTCCTCATTGACAATCCTATAGGGGACGATCTCAAAAAAGCCGGGCCGGTTCAGCGACCGGAAGTAGGAAAGCCGCCAGTTGGTCTGCTCGTTTGGCCGGTAACGGAAATGCAGGCTCGGCAGCACATCGGTATAAATCTGGCTACCCGTCGGATTATCTTCGCCAATCGGGAACTTCATGGCGTACCGCTGATCGGTATGCTCGATGCGAACACCACCGGTTACTTCAAGTGGCTGATCGACGGTACGGAATTGCAGATAACCCGATGCGGTTTTCTCTGTCGCATCATAGTTCAGGGCTGATGCCACCGAACCGAGCGGGTTCTGAATGGTCCAGGCGATTTGATTATAGTCCGTGAAGTCAATGCCGTACTGAGCGAAGGGATTGCTTGGCCGCAGGGTGTAGTTGTTGTAAAAATTAGTGCGCTGCTTGTCGCGGTACAAGCCCCCTGCCATCCATTCGACGGCTACGCCTGCCAGCTTGGTTTTCAGCGTCAGATTCAGATAACCCGCCAGGTCCGTATCGGAGTTGTGTTCCCATCGACGTTGACCATCATTAACGGTTGTCCGTTGTTCCACAAAATTTTTGCGTATGCCCAGCAGGGTACATAGGTCTGATCGGGCACTTCGTTGGTTGCCAATGAATACACCGCCGACCAATTGATGCCGAAAACGGGTGTTAATTGATGTGTTCCCTGAAGGGTGCTGGTATAGATCTTCTGTTTCGTTAACCGCGAGCGCGTTTCGTAGCCCAGGGTGGCATTGCCCAGCACCGGATCGAAGCCACCAATGCCCAATTCCGTTGATTTGGTATCCCGAATCTGTTGGTTGGCCAAGCTAATGAGAGCATTGAACCACTGGATTTTGTTGTTATCGTTAACGCGGAAATCCATCTTGGCATGAAGGCCATAGCGCGTTTGATGCTCGGAATACTGTCGTTCGCTTTGTTTGGTAAGGGTTATGCCGCGCAGGGTATCGACCACATCGCCACTGAAAAACAGGCTGTTGCTACCCCGGAACGTGTTTTGCAAACTCCCCGCCAGCATAACGCCAAACCGTCGGTTGAAGAATCGGTTACCCACTGCAAAACTGCCGAGTAGGTTCGGAGGGGGCCTGGCGGGTGTAGGTTGTTGACGCTTTGTTAAAATCGGCGAATTTGGCACTGTACTGATTTCCAAACTGCTCGTAAGGCGACTTTGAGTTGATGTGGTTGGCGTCGAAACTAACAAAGGGCTGATTGAAAAATAGCTCGCTATAGCCCGACGAGATATTGGCCAAAACAGTCATATGGTCGGGTGCATCTTTCATCACCATGTTGATGGCTCCCCCAACGGCATCGCCTTCCATACTCGGGGTCAGGGCTTTATACACTTCCAGCCGGTCGAGGAGTTCGGCCGGGAAAATGTCGAGTGGCACGTAGCGGTACCGATTATCGGGACTGGGAATCTTCACCCCGTTGACCAGCGTATAGTTGTACCGTTTGTCCATGCCACGCAGAATAGCATACTGCCCATCGCCATTGCTGTTGCGCTCAATTGAAATGCCCGACACGCGCTGAATGACATTGGCAACGGTCAAATCGGGCGAGAGTTCGATGGTTCGACCCGATACGATATTGGTCACTTGCAGGGCATTCCGTTCGAGGTCGCGGGCTGTGCGGTCGCTGCTGCCGTCGCGTTTAGCTTTTACCGTGACTTCGGCAATTTGCCGATCGGTTTCAGACTCCAGAGGTAGATCCAGCGTTAGTATCTGCTCGTCGTTTGTTAGCTGAATATCGCGGATCATGGTTCGGTACGATACGTAACTGATCCGAATTTTGTAGGTTCCGATGGGTATGTTTTTAATCAGATACGAGCCATCTAAACCCGATACCGCATAGAGTTTAGTCGTTTCCAGAATAAGTGTCGCCCCAATGACGGGCTGACCTGTAATGGCATCTACGGCCCGTCCCCGGATAGTGCCACCCCAGACCTTCGGGATAAGCAGCAGGCAAACGATTGTCAGTAGTAGTCGATTCATGTAGTTTGCGAATGGCAACTAATACGTGGCCTACCCAGAGGCAAAGGCCCTATTTAGTTGATGCCGCAAAGGTGAGGAGGAGGAGATGAGTCGGGCAAATTTGACCCGTGAACAAAAAGGCAACAAGTCAATTAGGAGTGTAAACAGAAAGGCAACAATGAAGTTATTTTCTTTGTAAGTAATTGATATTTAGTGGTGTATGCTGTTGAGGGTTGTCCATTATGTTATTGTTACCAAACTGTTGCCTAACTGTGAAGGGCGGCAAAATCCCCTATATCGTGCTGTTTTCAGGTGATGCCAGCGGTTGCGAAGGAAACCGTTGAATGTAGGCCGAGAGCGATTCGCCTTCGGCAAGTCCCATTTTTTTGCGGAGCCGGTACCGGGATACCCGCAAACTATCCGACGAAATGCCAAGTAGCGTGGCGACATCCGCCGAACTGATGTTCATCTTCAGCAGGGCAATCAGGCGTAGGTCGGTGGCGGTTAAATCGGGAAATTGCTGCGTGAGCTGGGTAAAGAAGTAGGGGTGAACCTGATCGAAAATGGTTCTGAAATCGTCCCAGTATTTATCCTGACTGAAGTTTAGGGTGATTTTCTGCACCAGTTGTCGGACTTGCTTTTTCTGGTCCCGTTTGTCATCATTCAGAATGGCCGTCAGGTCCTCTTTAAGTTCTTCCAATACCTGATTTTTCTGAATGATTTGCAGAGTATGGGTAGTTAGCTCTTTGCTCTTCAACTCAAGCTGCCCTTTCAGATTCTCTTCTTCCAGTTGCTGGTTTTTCAACTCAACCTGCATCAACTCGTTCTGCGTCTGGAATATCTGCTGGTTCTGCTGATTGAGGGCCTGTTCGTTCCGGATTTTCAGCCGCTGCCGACTGATGATTACGACACCCAGAATACCAATTAAGACCAACACGACACTGGCGGCAAGGATGATAATGAAGTCGATTCGTTTCTGGGCGTTCAACTGCGCAATTTCGCTGTCTTTCCGTTCAACATCATAGAGCGTTTGCAGTAAAGTAATCTGTCGGGTATTTTCGGCGGCATAAATCGCATCTACGAAATCGCGGCTTCGTTCCAGATAGACATACGCACTGTCGGGCTGGTTCAGTAACCGATACGTCTTGGCCATGTCGCGAAGAGCCGCACTAAGCTGGTATACTTCCCCTGTTTGCTGTGACCGCTGCATGGCCTCACGGGAGCGTTTCAGCCCTTGTTCAAATCGACCTGTTTTTCGGAAAATATCGCCGAGGTTGTTGATGATTTCAATCTGCCCAATTTCATCGTGCGTCTGTTGGGTAAGGGTCAGCGCGTTCTGGTAATAATAATAAGCCGAGTCATATTGAGCTTCATCTTCAAAAATACTCCCCAGATTCTCGTAGATCTTCGGCAGGCTGGTCACGTCCTTTGCCGCTAGACTGTTGGCCAGGGCTAGTTTCTGGTAGCGATAGGCTTGTTTGGGGTCGTGTCGTTTTTCGTAGATATGCCCAATGTTAGCATAGGTCTGGGCCAGACCTTCGGCATTGTTGCTTTGGCGGTAAAAAGCCAGGGCTTCGTTAAACTGGCTCAGTGCCCGCTCTACCTGTTCGTTGTAGTAATAAACCGTACCGAGTTCATTGCGATTGCGGGCCAGTCGGTTGGCATCACGGGTGTTGAGGAAAATTTTCTGAGCCTGGAGCAGGTAGTCGATGGCCTGAACATAGCCCCCTGATGGTAGAGCAATAGCCCAATTTGTTGAAGACAATCGCCTTCTGTTCGTTGGTCGCTCTGACTGATGGCCTTATCCAGCATGACCTTGATGAGCCGGTAAGCCGAGTCGGGATACTGACGGGATAGCTGTTCGGTATTAGTGAGCGTCTGGGCCGATACCTGAATACGAACGATAGTCCAGGCGACCAGGCATACGAGTGTCAACCATGAATAAAGACCGCGAGCGTGGCAGAACTTATGGACATAAACGAGACACATGCTGTAGGTATTAATCGAATCTATAAAGATAGCGTGTCGCTCTGTATCCGTAGTATGAAGGTTTTGTTATCAACCAGGTGTCGTTGTCAATACGGTATAAAAAAAGCCACTTCTGTTAGGAAGTGACTTGCTATGTCTGGCAAGAGTCGTTACTTCAACGGCGCCGACAGGGTCACGAAATAGATTCGATTGAGGTCAACCTTACCCGTTGCTGGCAGGATTTTGGCCGTGAACCCGTTCTGCCCATTATCGACTACGCCAAAATCATCGTCATTCGAAATGGCTAACTGGGTAGGGCTAAGGATGGAAATACCTTCTGCCTTATCGTGTGGATAAACCGGTGAAATCTGCGTTAATATATCGAAAACCAATGTTTTCGTAACGGGCACCACACCCGCATTCTGTAAGCCCGTTTTGTCTTTAAGCTGCTCCACGGTCAGGCCATTATATAACTTACCAGCGTCGCCATTCGATGGGTCAGAAATATCGGTTGCGCCAGCGAGATCGAATTTATAGATACGCTTGAACGTGGCGGGTTTTGCCGGATTACCTCCATAATCGCCATCACGTTCCAGTGCCAGAAAGGTCGTATTGGTAATAGCCGCAATGTCACTACAGCCCGTTAAACTCGAGTTTTCCATCAGATAGACATACTGCTTCGTGGCTCCCGTGGCAATATCGAAGGTGACCACCCGTATCACGGTTGATCCGGATACGGCTCCTGAGGAAGGGTTGTACATGGGCGATTGCATCAGACCAACCAGTGTTTTGCCATCGGGTGTTATGGTTAACCCTTCCATACCCCGGTTAGGCCGACGCCGGGCCAGCACTTTAGGCAGGGTGCGCCCGCCAGTGCCCGTACCGAATGGATTAATGCGCTCAATGGTTTTGCCGCTAGCATCGAAATGGACAATGTGCGGGCCATATTCATCACTTATCCAGAATGACCCATCCGATGCCAGCACAAGCCCTTCGGAGTCGAGGCCATCCGCATTGGGCGCAATCGTCTTTCCGTTCAGGTCAAGGGCAATCTCCCCGTATTTCCCTGACCAACTGGGTTAGGCAGGCCGGTGAGCAGCTGCCCGGCTGAATTTTTGAGCAGAATGGTTCGTTCCAAAATCAACTGATTGCCAATCGCACGGAACCGACCGATCTGAGGGGTAAAATCGGCTTTACCAAAAATGATGGAATTGGCGACTGAGCCCCCAGCATTTGGGCCCCGGTCAGTTAGTAAATAAAAGGCGGTTGGGTCGTTGGGGTCCTGAGCAATAGCTGACCCAAATCCACCATTATAAATTACGGTTCCATTGGGAGACGTAGCCAGCACGGCTGGATTGGCCGCTTCGGAAAACAAAGGTAGAACAGCCGGAATCCGGTGATCTTGACAGGCAGCAACTAAAAGGCCGCCAAGGAGTGTACAGCCAGTGGCGAGTGAAAAAGGAAAGGATAGTTTCCGCATGAGAAGGAGCTTAATGTTTTTGCAAAACTATAGCCCCCTGTATTACCCTAATGTAATATAAATGCCTGCTGTATTATGTAAATATTAAGTTTTAAGTTGTTGATTGTCAGTGTTATGTATGTGTAGTGCTGAGCAGAGCTATGTATCAGGCAAACTCCAGTTGACGGCAATAATAAGCTTGCTGACTGGCAGTGGGCTGATATAATTTCTGCTGAACAGCTCTCGCAAATGCACTCTTATCCGATTTTGTGTAGTAGTCAATAGTTGATGCGCCAGAGGGTGCCTTGAACACCCGGCTAACCCGTTGACAAGCCTCCCACAATTCGGGATTCGACTTGATTTTATACTGGCGGATGGGTGTATCAGCTCCAAACCAGAGGCTGTTAATGTTAGTCAAGGTTGCTTTCAATCGGTGATGAGCCATGTTATTTTGTCGTGATCGTAGATAGCAGAATTTATTACTGGATAAGTTGAAGACATGACAGGAGCATAGATCCTGCTATCATGTCCGTTTCTACAACTTCGAGGGGTTGATTTTGTTACTTCTTTAAGGGGTTAGGACAGGAGTTGATAGCCTGTTATTTATTAAACGACCTCTTTCTGATGCTTAACCGCGAAAAGTTCAGCTCTATGAATGAACTTTTGCTAAAGATGTAATAGGTCATTAACCAGCACTAGGGTGCATAAAGTAGCTTACTTGACGAATGGTTGACAGGTAATCTTTGGCAATGGTGCGAATGGAAGAAGGGCTGGCAGAGCCAAGTAACTGTCCTGCATGTTCATAGGGAGTTGCCTGGTCAGTTAAGATATCATAAACACCTTCTGGCGTCAATTCATGGTCTTCGTAGCCCCAGAACAGGAAATCGACAGCATCGAGAAAACTATCAAACCCTAAGCCGTAAGACGTTTGAAATTGGTTGAAAACAGCGATAAAGCGCATATCGATAATTTAGTTTAACTACTACAAAGGTAATTCGTTCCCTGTTGATGTTTGTTAAGGTAAAATTATTAAACAGATGGAGCGCTTAAAACCTAGAGGGTGGTACTAATTAGATATCAAGACAGCATTACGGCGCAATTATCGAATCGAAAGACTCATAAGTTATAAAGTAGTAATGCTATTATTTTAGACTTTTTTTTCTGGAGAATTACTTGTTTGGTTTATTGCGGAATAAGTTGTAGATTAGGTGATAAGTGATTGGTAATTAGTGGATTGTTATTGATAATGATTTCATAACGTTAGGGCATTAATTCATTCTTTACCTTTGTGGCATCACAGATAAAGTAGTTACCGAATGTTTAGCCATTGGGTGAACGAGTTGATGAATTTAGTCGCTGGTAATAGTCGATATGTTAATTACCATTGGCGATGGAAGGCTTTATTTATTCTATTTCTATTTCTATTTTTAGTAGTTCCTGTCTTATTATTTTATCTTTTGTAAATACTGATACTTAATAAATTTAAAGAAAAATATATTGTAGATTAGGTTAAGAGAAAAGAAAAAAAGAGACCAACTTTGGTCTCTTTTTTTTGCAGTATTTTACAGATTCTCAGCTTCTAATGTCCTGTGTATACACGTTGGCCGCCTGGATAATCAGCAATAGGTTATAGGGATCTCTCTGGTTCGGTGGAAGGTGATTTTATGGGCTGAAATGCTCTATATCGTAAAGAGGTAATTATTATATAATCATTATCTAGGATGTTTTGGAACATAATGATAGGGTAACATAAGGCCAGAAAGGGGGTAGTAGCTTTGCAAAAGAGAAATTATAACCCTTTATGAAACAGACTCTACGGACTCAACGTATGCGAGTATTGTTAGTAACTGCATCGTTACTGCTCGGCGCAGGAGCAATGTTTGCACCACCTCTTTTTGCACAGTATACCCCAGGAAATCTCGTTGTGTTACGGGTAGGCGACGGCACTACTCCATTAAGTAGTACCGCAACCCCAATTAACCTGGTCGAATATAGTCCTTCTGGCGGGGCAGCGATCAACACCCTGCCAATGCCAACAGCAGCATCCGGTGCCAATGCCCGACTGACCATGAGCGGATCAGCTGGTTCAGAGGGAGCCCTCAATCGATCAGCCGATGGTCGTTATCTTGTCCTTGTTGGCTATGATGCCGCCGTAGCCACCGCTGGTGTTGCCAGTGCAACTGGTATTAACCGGGTTGTGGGCCGGGTTGATGCCGCCCGGAATATCAATACCACGACGATTTTACCTCAATCAGGGGCCTACAATACAAATAATATTCGATCTGCGGTTTCCAATGATGGTACTCAGTTCTGGACGGCCGGAACAGCTACGACAAGTACGCTGGGTGGGGTACGCTACACAACACTTGGCGCAACCGACGGGGCGTACAGCTTAGTTCAGCACCGACCAATACCCGTATTGTTGGTATCTATACTAATCAGCTATATGTTTCTTCCAGTACGGGATCGTTTACGGGTGTATCGTCGATAGGAACGGGCCTGCCAACCACCACGGGCCAAACCACAACCTTACAGGCAGGCGCGTCCAACGCCTATGCGTTCGTTTTCTTTGACCGTGACCCCGCAGTTGCTGGTGTTGATCTGCTCTATATTGCCGACCAGACAAACGGTATTCTTAAGTATAGTTATAATGGAACTGTCTGGACGGCACGGGGTAGTGTAACTGGCGGAGTGACAGGACTGACGGGTGCCGTGAACGGTGATGCGGTCGATTTGTATACGACGCTGGGTACGAATGCTGGCAATACGATTTACAAAGTAACCGATGTAGCAGTCTATAATGCAACCATTACGGGTGCAACAACGGCCATAACCGCAGCCGGAACCTTAGTGGCAACGGCTCCTGCTAACACCGCTTTCCGGGGGATTGCGTTTGCCCCCATAAGCCCGGATCTAACCATCGGTCTTTCTGCTCCAACTTCGGCTACACTCAACCAACCGATCAATTATTCACTGGTTGTTAGTAATAAGGGGAATAGCAGTGCATCGGGGATTGCTGTTCAGTTTGCGTTGCCTGCTTCGGCCAGTGCTACCTACAATTCAACAGGCGACGCCGGTGGGTTCACGGGTAGTGAATCGGGAGGTATTGTAACATTTTCGGGTGGAGCGCTCGCTGCGGGAGCCAGTACGACGCTGACCGTAAACGTAACGCCAACGGTAACGGGTGCGCTTATGAGCGGAACTGCCCTGGTCGATCCATCGAATACCATTGCCGAGAATAATGAAACCAATAACTCCGCTGCGGCCGTCACGACGGCCATTGGCTCGGACAATCTACCGCCTATAGCGCCATCGATAGCTAATCAGGTGGCCACTGTTGGAACGGCGTTTAGCTTTACGGTTCCTGCCTTTACGGACCCCGAAAGCCAAACGCTAAGCTACGCTATTACGGGCTTGAGCAATGGGTTATCCGCCGATAACATCACCCGTATTATTAGTGGAACCCTACGGCAACGGGCGTACAGACAGTGACTATCGTTGCGACTGACCCCGCCAGCAACACAATAAGTACAACATTTTCGGTATCGGTCAATACGCCTGGTACACCAGGCCAAATTCGGATCACAGAATACATGTATAACCCAGGAGCAGGTGGCGGTGAATTTATCGAAATAACCAACGTAGGAAATACGCCTGTCGATATGACTGGCTGGAGTTTCGATGATAGCCACCGCACGCCAGGCGTACTTTCGCTGACACCCTTCGGCACGCTTCAGCCCAACGAATCAGCTATTATCACAGAGGTTTCAGCGAGTGCCTTCCGTACACTCTGGGGGCTACCTACAACCGTGAAAATTATTGGTAACAATATCGAAAACCTTGCCCGTGCCGACGAAATCAACCTCTATGATGGAGCCAATGCGCAGGTTGATCGGTTGACCTATAATGATCAGGGTACCACGCCCGCTGGTACCATTCGGACGCAGGCTATCAGTGGCTGGACGCAGCGCGCCAATCTGGGTACGAATACGATTGCAGGCTGGGTACTATCCACAATTAATGATGCTCAGTTTTCCTATGCAGCCACGAATGGAGATATTGGCAACCCCGGTGGGTATTTCACCCCTGTTCCGCGTACCCTTGTCACCTTCGCCGGTACCAGTCTTACGGTAGCCGAAGGGGGTGCAGCCAGTACCTATACCGTAGCCCTGGCTAATGCACCAACGGCCGACGTGATTGTTACACCTGCTCCAGGTTCTCAATTAACAGTGAACCCAACGTCGTTGACCTTTACACCCGCTAACTTTGGTACAGCCCAGACGGTTACCGTTACTGCTGTTGACGATGCTCTGGTGGAGGGAATCCAGTCAATGACAATCACGCATGGAATCAGCAGTAGTGATGCTGGTTACAATGCCGCTACTGTGCGTAGTGTGCCCGTAACGATTCTGGACAACGACGTAGCGGCTGGTGCTGCTCCAACGATCCAGGTTGCCAGTACCAATACCGCTTACCTGAATTTGCCAACGATCAGTGGAGTCATTAATGACCCAACTGATCCGGCCAGTACAATTGGTGTGAGCTTTAGCGTAGCTGATGCCGACACTCCTGCCAGCAACCTGACACTGACAGCGAGTAGCAGCAATCAGGCAGTAGCGCCAAACGCTAATCTGGTTTTTTCTGGAACCGATGCACTACGGAATCTCAAAATTACGCCTGCCGGTGTTGGCTATGCTACAGTAACGGTGGTCGTGTCGGATGGTACGAACACCGCGAACTACGCAATTAATTACGCAGCATCGGCGGCTTCGACCACGCCCAGCTCGACCCGGTTTCATACTGGCGCAAGTGATGCCTCAACTGCGATTGTAGTCGATGCTACCTACATGCTCGTTGGTGACGACGAAAGCCAGGTCTTACGACTCTACAACCGCCAGAACTCCGGTTTGCCAATCAATGGCTTCGACTATAGCTCGTCGTTGGCCTTACCGGATGTATCAGGAGGAGTACCTCGCGAAGTGGATATTGAAGCGTCCGTGATTTCAGGAAATCGCATTTATTGGATTGGCTCACAAAGCAATAAAGAAGGAGGGGGGCACGCCCGAACCGCGACCGGGTATTTGCAACGGATGTGACCCTGAACGGAGCCAATACAACGCTGGCTTACGTGAGTCGGTATGATTACCTGCGCGAAGACATTATTGCCTGGGATGTGAATAACGTTCATGGAAAAGGGGCTAATTATTACGGTCTGCAAGCCAGTGCGGATGCGGCTGTTGACTCGAAATCCACGATTGGCTACAACATTGAAGGGGCGGAGTTTGCTCCGGATGGGAGTACGGTGTACATTGGCTTTCGCGCCCCGCAGGTACCGTTACCCGCTCGGGCAATGGCTTTAGTCATTCCAGTTACGAATTTGACCAGTATTTTGGCCGTCAATGGCGGAGTGCAGGGATCAGCTACGTTTGGCGCACCCATCGAGCTTGACTTAGGTGGGCGTGGCATTCGGGAAATCCGGAAAAATGCCGCGAATCAATACCTCATCATTGCCGGGCCAGCAGGTAGCGATACGGGTACCCCTCCCAACAATTTTAGACTCTATACCTGGACAGGCATGCCAACGGATGCGCCGATGCTTCGGCATGATAATCTGTCAACACTGGCTGTAAACGGTAGTTTTGAGTCTATTGTGGAGATGCCTGCTACCTTGGCGGACAATAGCCAGATTCAGGTGCTGATCGATAATGGGGATGCGGTTTATTACAACGACGGAACCATTGCCAAGGAGCTATCCCAAAATAACGTCAAGAAGTTTCGCAGTGATATAGCGACACTTGGGGCACCTGTCAAAGCCGATCTGACACCTACATTGATTCTGCCTCAGGCGAATTTTGCTGATAGTGGTCCGGACGCTACACGCAATTTCATTATCAATTTGAATGAAGTTGGCGGATTGCCAACTCCTGGCGGTTCGATTGTGATTACCATCACAGCACCCGTTGGCTATATCGTTTCGTATGCTAATTCGTTGACGACAATTGACGTTTCGGGTAGTGTGGAAAACCCAACGGCTGTAGATAATACGAAGTGGGCCGTTACCGATAATCTTGCTGATCGTCAATTAACGCTGACCATTAATCAAGGACAAACCATTGCCGCCAATGGCAAAACAACCTTAGGCTTTACCATTACCCGAACGACGGCCAGTCCCGGTAGCGTATCCAGCATTACCATCAATGTGAAGGATGATGCTTCGCAAACCTACGATGGCAATTCGGCCAATAACGTGTATGCCCGGATTATTAATGGGTTGTGATGTGGATAATGTACAATGGATAATGGTCAGCATCCTGGCATTATTCATTATTCATTGTACATTAATTCTTTATGCCAAAATCAGGCTTCCCACACGACAACATCATCCTGATCATACCAGGCGTTTATTGTTGACAGGTAGCGTTTTTCGATCTCCTTTCTTTTGATTTTCAGGGTGGGTGTCATCAGGTTATTGTCCACACTCCAAGTATCTTTGACAAGGATAACTTTCTTGATGCGCTCATAAGCCTGCAATTGGTTATTGAAAGCTGTTAGCGTATCCGTCAAGCTAGTAGCCACCTCGCCTGGGTGCGTCTTTTGCCCAATTTCCGAAAGAACCAGTAAGGCAATCGGCTGGGGTAGCTGGGGTCCCAGCACACAAATCTGGTCAACCAGTTGATTTTCACTAAACCCGAATTCCAGTTTTGCAGGACTAATAAATTCGCCTTTTGCACTTTTGTACAAATCGTTAAGCCGCCCCGTAATTCGGAGATAGCCCTCACTGTCCAGTTCACCTAGGTCACCGGTGTGAAGCCAGTTGTCGGCGGTCAGGGTTTTGGCGGTTAGTTCTGGATCGCGATAGTAGCCCCGCATATTCCAGGCTGCCTGCGTGAGGATTTCACCCGTATCCGGATCAATTCGAACGTTCATGCCGTCATTGACCCGCCCCACGGTTCCATCCTTGATCTGGTCGGCAGGCATCATAGAAACGGCTCCCAGATTTTCGGTCATCCCGTAGTTTTCCTGAATACAAATCCCTAATCGGCGAAACCACCGGATCAGCGGAATCGGGGTAGGAGCTGCCCCGGTCAGAATCATGACGGTATCATTAAGTCCCAGACGCTGACGGATTTTTCGCTTAACCAGGCTGGAGACGATGGGTATCCGGAGGAGCCTATCCAACCTGGCTTGGGGCATATTGGCCAGAATACCCTGCTGAAATTTTGTCCAGATACGGGGAACGGCCAAAAAATGGGTTGGGCGAGCAGCGGCCAGGTTTTTGGAGAAAGTCGCGAGGGACTCGACAAAATAAATAGTGCCGCCCGTAATCAGACCAATGGCTTCGACAATGTTGCGCTCGGCTACGTGGCAAAGGGGTAAGTACGAGAAAAAACGTGCACCCACTAAGTCCTGAAAGGTCTTGGCACGGGCCCATTCGGCAACCTGGGCGGCAGCCCGATAGTCGAGCATAACACCTTTGGGGGTGCCGGTCGTGCCCGATGTATAGACGATCGTAAACAGGTCGTCCAGTTTTGGTTTCGGACTGTCGATCATGGGTGTGTACGTTGTCAGGATGTCATCCCAGGGCCGTAGTTTGGCATCCGGCTGGTTCTCGGGAAAGGCGATGCATAAAACGTTCGTTGGGACACCCGTCTGCATACTACTCCAATTGTCCACTTTCCCCACAAATAGCACCGTACACTGGCTATGTTCCAGCACTGAGTGGAGCTGATCGGCGGTTAAAGTTGGGTAGAAAGGAACGGATATATGTCCACTGATGAGAATCGCAATGTCGGCAATGAGCCAGTGCGGACAGTTTTTTGAGACCAGACCAATAGGACTTTGCCGGGGCAGATTAAGGGAGCGCAGGTAGGCCGCCATGGAGCGAGCCTGCCGACCAACCTCCTGCCAGGTATAGTCAATATACGTATCGCCCAGGGGTTGCCGCAGATACACCTGATCGGCTTTTTCGTGCTCCCATTTATAGAAGTAATCAATAAACGGCCTACTGTCGGGATGCGGTTTGCTATTGATTGACATGGATTCTATTGATTCTGTGGATTCTTATGGATTCTGTGGATTCTTATGGATTCTGTAGATTCTTTTGACTCTGTAGATTCTTGAGAATCCATAGGAATCTACAGAACCCACAACCTCTTATCGCCTATGAAGCCATTGGTCGATTCGGCGAAGGCTTCGGAATGGTGGCTCAGGACGTTTTTGACCTGCTTTATCGTAAGAACGTCCGAAATATCGGCAAATACTAGCGGTGCATAGCTTCCCCGACTCATTCGCCTGCTCCATCGTAGGTATGCGGTAAGATGTGTAAATAAATTCACCCGCCAAAAAAAGATTGGGGAGGTTAGTTTCTACCGAAATCGCTGACCCATCTGTTGCTTCGGGAATAAACAGCGTACTGTCCGTCAGCCATCGATAGCCGTGCTCATTGGGTGGAAAACTGTCCCAGCCTATAAATTCCGCTTGGCGTTGCTGATAGGTCGCTTCGGGTAGATAGGCCACCGTTGCGTCCAGCCGGGATTCCAGGATAAGTTCTGGATACGTAAAGCCAATCTGGTGAAGTAGTTCAGCCTGGACTTCGTGATCGGTACACGCGTGCAGAGGTTTATGGGTCAGGAGTCCCGGCGTATCGACATTCGACAGGGTGACAGACAGTATGCCCCGAACATCGGGCCGAAAGTCAACATTTTTCCAGAGAGGTTCCGATTCGATGCAATAAACCAGTTTCCAGGGTGAGTCCAGTACTAGGTTAAATGTCTGCCTGGTCACTAAGTCGGGAGGCACGTCACGCAGGTAAAACTGGTAACTAAAACTCCACTCGCGGTGGTTTTTTTTGGGTAGATGAAGGCTCGGTACCAGACGGGTTACGTGCTGATAAGGAAGTGCCAGCACAAAGGCGTCCGCTTCGGTAACGTCCGTTTGATTAACCACTACACGAGTTACCTGATCCGCTTCGATAACGACTTCATCGAGCGAACTGGTCATGTGAAACTGAACACCCAGGCTTTTTAAATACGTGACCCAGGGATCAATAAATCGCTCATTCGTGGGACCGTTCATAACGTTCATACTCGATGAAATACCGGCCACTGTACCGGGGAGCAGTATCCTGTTCAATAAAGGCAGGATTACGTCTGCTGATGCATAGGGTTTGGCGGCCACCGTAATATCGAGCAGTGCGGTAAGAAATTGCCGGAAGGCTTCTGAATAGGCATCCAGTCGGGCATACTCGGCAAAGCTTTTTTGGCTATAGAGTCGAGCCTTCCGGGCATCGCTACGGATGGCAAAGTCCATCGCCAGGCGAATAAACTGGATTGCTTCACGGGTAGTAATATGCCAGCTTCGCAGAATTCGTAGCAGGACCAGCAGTTTGCGTATTTTGGGGGTGGCGTAGGCTGTAGGCAGGAGCTGATTTCGGGAAGGATTTTCCCAAGAGGCCAGTATAACTCCCGGTAAACCCGTCAGATGGTCGAAAACGGATTTTCCGTTGGTCGTAGGAATCTCCCGTAAGGTCTGGAACAAATGGTGGTAGCTCGATCCATAGACGCGAATGGAGTGCTCGATATGCAGGCCATCTTCATTTTTGAGTCCAAATGCTTTGCCCCCACAATACTTCTTTTTTTCATACAGATGCACCTCAAACCCCTGCTGGATACACTCATGGGCAACGGTTAGGCCGGAGATGCCTCCCCCAAAAATCAGTATCTTTTTCTTGCTCATTCCTGAACGTATTTTTATGAATACACAAATAGCCCGTATGGGTGGATAGGGCTGTTATAGCCTCTCTACGAAAGCTAATCGTGTATTGTCTCTGACAGCATCCCTGCTGTCAAGCCGTCAGGCTAGATTTAGCCGATGAACGCTTGCCGATATTTTTTTAGCCTAACGGCTCGACAGCAGGGATGCTGTCGGAGACAATACACGATTAGCCCTGAAGGGAGGGCGTGTCTGCGTAAGCGCCAGTCTGTTCTGGAAGCGTTGATTTCGTAGATGCCCCTAACCGTTTGCTCAGCCACCGGCTACCGAGTTTCCAGATCGCTTTCAGCAGCTCAACGCGCGAAGATCGGCCCAGTACCAGCAGGTAGTTATCTGTCAGATACAGACGATCTTCTTCCTGAACGATCAGTTTCAGGTCAAAGACTAACTTATTGAACGATTCCTGCGAAGCCCGATAAAACAAGGGCCATTGGTCAGTGATTTCGGTTGGCGTTCGTTCGTCATCAGGCGTGTGTACGACCAACTGATCATCAATCATGTACCGAATGGCTCGCTCTCGTTGCGCAAACTCCCTGGCAAACCGAATCAGTGTTTGCGTAAGCCGATTGCTGTTCGGCAGATAGAGTTTATGCTGTAAGCTCATGATCTGCATGAGTTTAGGGTTGGGGGTTCGAAATAGAAATGCGTAGGATCGAAGCATCCAGAACGGCCCCAGCGCGTGCCGCATGTAGCTCACCGACATGCGATGGGCAATGCCGCGCCCAACGACCGTACTATCCTGAAAACTGATTCCTCCGTACAGAAAAGGCATCTTCCGGCGTCGAAAGGGCGTTTGAACCTGGTAGAATGAATACGATTGTACCCCAACCAGCCGCCCGTTCTGATGAGCAAGTACCATAGTTGGGTTGCGTGCCACGTGGGCCGCTTCCAGATAACCGGGCTCGAAGAAAAAACCGGTACGGGCAATCAGTGCGTAGCAATCGGCAATCTCGGTAGCACTAAGATCAGCCGCCGATTTTAGGGTGATAACGGGCTGGGTAGACATGGCGTTTATCGGGTTAGCGGGTGGCAGATGGTGTCGAAATTTTTGGATGAATCGGGTTCATGTCCAGACAAACGGACACGTAACTGTCCTTGTAATCCGTTTGGTAGAACTGGAAGGAATCGCCGGGGTTGGTTAGTTTCCAGTATTGGTTTTCCAGTTGAAACCGAATATCGTCCAGTGCCCACCCTTTGTCGGTGGCTTTCAAAAAGGCTTCTTTGTCCGTAAAAAGCCGGAAGAACAAGGGGGTGTGTAAGGCTTTGGGGAGGCTCTTTAGCTGCTGGTATTCGTCGGGGCTAAGGAAGTGCCGAACGTGGGTAAGCTCAATGGCTTTAGGTTGTTCAATATCGACGCCAATCGGGAAGCTGGATAGGCCAATCAGGTAGTAACCATTGGCGTGCGACAGGTTGAAATAGGGCATGGTCGTTTTGGCGAGAGCCGGTAAATACGGTTTGCCACTAGCCGTTATGGCGAGCGAAATGGTGTTTGGTGAAACGCCTAACCGCTCGGCCAGTACCTGCTTCAGAAACGCTCGGCCCGATACGAACTCCAGTTTTTTTTGTGGGTTAATCAGGCGCTGGTAGCGGGCGAGTTCATCGGCATCGAGCAGGGTTAAATCAGGCGTTATCTCATGCTGCTCGCGGATTAGTAACTGGTGATTCATGGGGATTCTATGTTTTTTTGATTCTCGGAGCGGCATCGTCCGTCCGACGCCCGTACAGGTATGATCATAGTCAGAATCTATAGAATCAATAAGAATCATTGAATGCATACTTGCCGATAGCTGGAATCCAGTTGAACACCCAGCATGGCCAGGTACTGAAGTCGATTCAGGTAGGCAGCCCCTGTAGAAGTTGGTCGGCTATGTCGGCTACATATCGGTTTTGCCAGGATTCCAGTCGGCTTCCTTTCACCCACTGGTTGAACGAGCCCATGGCAGGCCCACACCAGATTTGATAGTCCAGCTCGCGACCGGCAACGCCCCGGTTGGCCCATACCGATGACAGACCCAGATACCAGCGGAACACCAGCGCCATTTTACGCTTTGGATGATCGGTTGCCAGCGTAATCTGTTCCGGGTCCCGCTCCGAAAAAAAAGCCAGACAGTGTTCCCAGATCGTTACAAAGGACTCACCCAGCACGGTCTTTTCCAGGACTGTTCGTTCTTTCTCTGGAATGGCTTCCCAACTTGGGTAGGCATTGTATAAATCGTATAGTTTTTGCGCCCGAGGCCCGAAGAGCGTTCCTTTCTTCGCCACCTGGAGTTTCACGCCCAGTTCGAACATATCGGCTGCGGGAGCCATCATGACATCGGTCATACTGACCTGCGCCAGAACGGCCCGCACATGATCGGAGGTGCCGGATTCGCGACAAGCCTGGTTAATCGAGCCTGTTACGACATAAGATGCCCCCATCGCGAATGCCCCGGCCACCGATTCGGGCGTGCTGATACCCCCGGCCGCTCCAATCCGCACGGGCTGCGCATACTTCTGCTCTGCCTGAATCTGATCCCGTAAATTCAGGATGGCTGGTAATAAGCAAACCAGTGAACGTTTATCGGTATGTCCCCCGGAATCGGCTTCGACGGTAATGTCATCGGCCATGGGTAGACTACCCGCCATTTGGGCTTGCTCTGGACTGATGCTGCCCGTGTCGACCAACTTCTGTAGGATACTGGCTGGTGCAGGTTTCAGGAAAACGGAAGCGACTTCGAGCCGCGATACTTTGGCAATAACCCGATTGGTTGCCTGAATAGTCCCATCAGAACGACGCTGCATACCGGCTGCCCGGTAGCGAACAACGTGTTCGGTCAGGCCTAAAAAGGCGGAGGCTTCAATCACCGTTACGCCTTTTTGCAGATACAGGTCAACCGCTTTCCGCTCCAGCGCTTCTTCGCTGGGGCTATGAATCAGGTTGAAGGCGTAAGGGCCGTTGGGAAGTGCCTGCTGAATGGTGTCAATCGCCTGCTCAATTCGTGCGGGGACCAATCCTCCGGCACCGAACGATGCCAGCATCCCCGCCTTGCCCAGCGCAATAACCAATGCTTCGGACGCGATGCCATTGGCCATGGCACCCGCCATGTACGCATAGCGGGTGCCATACGTTTGCCGGAACAATGGGTCGCCAAACTGTTCGGGCCGGTAGGGGGGCAGAGTTGCCAGCAGTTCCATCGAACAGAGTTGAGCCGGATCGGTCGTGCCGAAACTAGTGGTAGCACCGATTCGCCCCTGTACATCGCGTACCCAGAAACAGGTTTCGCCACCGGCTTCAAGGAGTTGACGAATACCCGTCTGATCGAAACGGACCATGCGCTGGTCACCAAACCATTTGGCGGTTACGGATGCCGGGCTATAGCTGATGCCGTTTGAAGGTGGGGATTCTATGGATGGTAACGTCGCAGTCATGGGTGGTGAGTTTTAGATTCTACAGGTTGTAAACGGCGATTAGAAAGACAATAGAATCCAGAGAATCAATAGAATCTGGACTAAGACTAAGATCAACGAACAAGCAATCCTAAGTCAGTCACGGCATAAATGCGTAATGGCCCTTTCCATAGGCTGGCATCAGCTGTTAGTAGCAACGACTCATGGGTTCGTTCAATCGTTTTGATATGGATTTCCAGGTTCATGTCGGGATCGCTGCTCAAAATTTGTCCCCGGTATTTCCAGACGGTTTTGTGCGGTGCCGCCTGTTGAAATGAAACCCCCGCCAGGCCATCGGCCAGACCCTGCTGAAGCACAAATACCTGCATGGCCTGTAGCATCGACTCCACGCCCAGTGAGCCCGGCATAACCGGATCGGTATAGAAATGACAGGTGAAGAACCAGTTATGCGGCTGAATTGACTTCTGGGCAAACACATAGCCCTTGCCGTAGTGGCCGCCCTCTTTAACTACAATCGCATGGTCGAGGAGTGCTAACTGATCGCTGGCCAGATGCAGATGGGGAGAAGCGGGGTTGACCGAGCGAAACAGCTTCATGCGTCCGAAAAGCGAATCGAGTTTAAACGACAGACGGTTCAACTGGTCGGCGGGTTGGGTTTTGTACCAGAGTGCTACGTGCGCACCCCGGTCCAGCCCTATCTGATTCGACAGGTCTTCTTTCGTAAAACAACCGAACGAGGCACTTCCCTGATAGAAGGGTTGGCCATCGACGGATAACTCAAAATCGTATCGTTGCAGAATCGTCCCATTCAGTGCCGTATGACTCAGCAGACAAACTCGGTTGGTGATCGTTTTGCCGCGCAGATCAACCGGACGCAGCAAATTGCCGTCGCCGTCGAGGTTGCGCAGGAACAGATCTTTATCGGGGAAAATCAGCGTCGTACCCAGATAGGCACCCAGAAAGCCACAGGGTTGCAGGCCAATCTCCATCAAAATGGAATAAGGCATCACCGGAGCGGCATTCTGCTTATAGAACCAGGCATCGGCAGGCACATCATATTCGCTCACCATGACCGGTTTGTTCGTAAATACGTGCCGTTTTCCTGTTGTGGACAGGATTCTGGAAATCAACTGAAGGTCGGTGTTGGGTTGCCGTGAAAGCGCCCGACCCTCAAATACGTCATACTCCTCACCGAAACACTTGGAAACAGGCCCCAGCGCCAGTTGGGTAATATGAAATTCGTTCAAGAGTACCGGCTTATCGACAGGCTTGACATAAATGCCTTCCTGACGCGGCAATAGGCTTTTCTGATACGACGGCTGATCTTTCTCCTGTAGTCGCAGGCCTAGATTCTCGAAAAAAACAGCGATCTGACCTTCGTAGAGAATCGTTAAATCGGCGATAACATAGGGTTCGGGTACCAGGCCGATCTCCCGAATATCCAGTTGATACAGAAGCTTCCCAACCTTAGCGGGCACCTCTTTGCGGCACCGGACTTTCTGAGGCACGTTCAACACGGGCTGGAAGCGGGCATCTTTGGTTAGCCGTTGCATACCCAGCAACAACATGTAAAAACGAAGGAGCTGGCTTCCACCCTCGGCCTGTAAGGAACCCGCCAGCACCTCATCATCCCGGAAATGACAGGGGAAATACCAGTCGTCGGGGTGAAGGTCTTTCTCGGCCTCAATGAAACCCAGTCCGGCGCTACCACCCTGTCGGTCAACCCGCGTGATTCGGTCCAGCATCAGGATGTCATGCGGGGGTAATCGGAGCGAAGGGTTCCGACCGTTAGGCAAATAAGCCTCACCAAAACAGTTGACCAGATCTCCTTGTACCAGCGCTATCAGATCATCGGTCGAGAAGGCGATTTTGGCGCAGTCGAGCAGAGGGGTAAAGGCTTTTCGTTGCCGATTGGCGCGCTGGCTGATTTCCTGCGGGCTAAAGACAACCCCTGCCCCAATGCCAGATCGGCATCACTGAAAAAGCCAGCGCAACCACCATCCATTTTCAGCACCAGCCTCTCTTCGACGTAGCATCGGTAGCTAAAAAAGAAGAGTAAATTGGGACCATTCCGCACAAAACGGTCGATTGAGATGTCGTAACGCAGGGTTTGTCCTTCAAATGGCAGGTCGTCGGTAAAGGTTAGGGTACAATCCAGCAGCCGATATACATAGTTACCCTTGTTCGCAAAGTCGATGCCCAGGTAGCTGATCAGGAGCAGGTCGCACTGCCCGGATTCAACGGCTACCGCCGTAGGAATCTGACCATCGGTGGTAAACGCCGACTGGTAGGGAATGTCGTATTCGGTTGTGATGCGCGACGGCTTGTATTCGTGGCATTTTGCGTCCAGTTTGGTCACACGGCTTACGAGTAGATAGGGTGGTTTAGGCAACATCACCCGGCGCGGATAGGTGTCGATGATGGCGTAGTCTTCCCCAAACACGTCCTGAATTTTACCACTGGCAAAGGTCAGCAGATCGGCTTCATCCCAAATCACGGGTTTATTCAGCAGACGATTCGGGTCTGAATAGTCCTGTATGGATAGACCATTTTCTGCCAGGGGCTGTGGCAGACTATCCAGAACGTCGGCTATCGGTTCGGATTGACCACCTGACAGAACGGTTGTCTGGCTCGTGGCTGATTGCGGGTAGTTGGTTAAAAAAGAGGTATTTGTTTCGACCAGCATGAGTTCGATTCGTTTACTGGGTTGGGAGAAATGCATTCGACTTTCCGGCGTCAGCACCAGAGACTCGAAGCGTGGCCCCCCGGTACGTAACGTTTTGAGTAAGGCTTTGCGGGGGCTTTTTGTCGTTGATAGACGCTCGTAAAAAGGAGCCAGGTTGACGGGGATGCCATGCGCCAATAGTCTGGCCATGAGTCCTGTCAGATTGCGGAGCACACTGGAGCCCTTTCGATCCATGGGCAGAACGGCATGGTCCTGATCGGCTACTACCTCCGAAATCCACCGGGAGCAGGTAGCATTGGCACCCACTTCAATAAACAGCTTATGGTTGTCAGTTGCCAGTTTCTGAATGATACGCGGCCAGTCTACTGCCTGACAACATACCTCCAGCGAGTTGTTGGCCAGCACATCACTGTTGATTGCCAGCGGTTCGGCCGTTATGCTGGAATAAATGGTTTTGTTGGGAACCTGCTGAACGGGTAGATGGTGCATCGTCCTCAGTTCGCTGGACACCCGACGGCAAAACTCGTGATGCACCACATTGTTGATCGTCAGGGAAATAGCTGTTAACTGATGGGTAGCCAGCACGCGATCCAGATCGGCGGAGTCTCCCGACAGGATAATCTCCGTGTTCGTATTGATAAACGTCAGAAATACCCGGCTTTCGACAGGAGCAACGGCCTGCCGGTACCAGTCGGCCAGCGATGGGTAGCCCGGAATCCCATTGGGTTGGTGAATCAATCGGGAACTCCACCGCTCCCGTGCTTCGGCTTCGGGAAGTTGCCAGAGTTCGGCCAGTAAGGTCATCCGGCCACCCACTTTTTCCCGGAATAGGGGAGCCTGAACAAACTTTTCCTCCACATTGGCCGTGCTCCAGATTCCCTGACTGTAGAAGAGCGCACTGGCTTCACCCAAACTGTAGCCAAAAGCAGCGTCGGCTTTTACGTCCAGATAATCTTCCAGTATTCGGGTGAACAGTCCAGAGAAGGTACAGCCCGCCAGCATAATAGCGGGTGTGTTGACCTGAAACTGGCGTTCAGCTTCCTGTTTCCCCGACGGGCTCAGGGCAAAAAGGTTGCGGGGATACAGATCGGCACCGAGGGCATCGGCGGGTTCATACCCCTGTTTATACAGTAGATTGTACAACGCCGGGAACGCCTGAAACAGTAGGGCACCTGCGCCTGAATAAGGGCTCCCCGAACCCGGATAAACCAGCGCGAGCTTGCCCATAGCACCAAGTGGATTTGGCGTATAATAACTACCCGCCGGTGTTTGTAGCGGACTCGTCGGAGCCGTATGCTGCGTAAGTCCAGTCCTGAAAAAACGAATCTCCCGCTTCAGTCCCCCATTCGATCCGGCCACCAGCACCAGCGTTTGAACCGGTGCGGAAGAC
This sequence comes from Spirosoma telluris, assembly GCA_003259005.1. Classification (GTDB taxonomy): domain Bacteria; phylum Bacteroidota; class Bacteroidia; order Cytophagales; family Spirosomataceae; genus Spirosoma; species Spirosoma telluris. Next base: position 4,063,989 of record QLII01000001.1, on the reverse strand, counting down.
GACTTAACGCCAGCACACAGTTGATCGGAAATCCGGCTGAATGAGTTCGTCGTCAGTTGGTTTTCGATGTCAGCCAGGCCTGCTACCAATTCGTCAATAGTCTTTCCCTGAATCGGGAAAAGCCGCTCACCACCCCGCAGCAGATACGACGACGGCTGATCCTGGGTTGGGTGAGTCCCTTCTGACAGAAGCACGTGGGCACTGGTTCCATCGGCAGCAAGGCCATTGATTGCTGCCCTGAGTAGTCGCGTTCCTTTTTCTGGAATCCAGGGTCGCGAATAGTCAGGAACGTAAAATGGAGAACCCACAAACGGCTCTGCCGAAAATGGGCCTTCCCAGTTAGGAACACCCGGCAGTAACCGATAGTAGAGCGACAACGCCGTTTGAATGAGGGAGGCAATACCTGAAGCCGTAAACGTATGCCCAATATGGGCTTTACTGCTGCCCAGGGCGCAGGTGAGTCTGCTATCGGTCCCGCCATACGCCTGGGTGAGTCCCGCTATTTCGGCCTGATTTTCGGCCTGAATACCACTTCCCGAAACTTCCAGATAGCCAATGTCGGATGGGTTGAGTTGTTGCCGATGCAGTACCTGTCGGGCGGCTTCCGTCACAGCATTGGCACTAACTGTTCCGCGTAAACTCGTGGAGTCCGATTGCACAATCGCCAGATCATCGAGTCGGGCATACACGCGATCATGAGTCGTTTCATCCGCCCGTTTCAGGACAATCGCACCGGCACCTTCGCCAATTGCCCAGCCCTGACTGCTGTGGTTCCAGCCCATTGACACGGGTCCGGTCTGAATAGGGTGGATGGCTTGCCGGGTTAGCACCTGTTCAAATCCACCGCCCAGGTCGACGGCTCCCAAAACGACAGCATCGACCTCACGGCTGGATAGTAAATTGCGGGCTATCTCCAGTGCCTTATAAACCCCATTTTCGCTGGATGAAACTGTGAACGCCGGTCCCGTAAAATCCATCAATGACGCAATTCGGCTCGCAATAATGTTACCCACAAAGCCCGTATGTTCACCAACCGAATGACCTTCGAAGTCAGAGAAAATGACGTTTTTTAGCTCGTGGGTCAACTCATTCAGTGCTGATTGATTGACCACCAGTCCCGCATCCTGAACGGCACGATGAACCTGCAACTCCATATGCCAGCGCCCCAGACGCTGATAGATTTCCAGTTCGGTTTCCATCGCAATAATCACCGCGACATTGGCTCCCTGTCCTTCCAGTTTGTCCAGTCCGGCATCGCGAATAGCCCGATCGGCCACCTTCAACATCAAAATCTGTTGCGGTGTCGTTCGTTCGGCTTCGTTCGGCTGGATTTTAAATCGTAGTAAATCAATCTCGAACGCGTCGATCCAGGCACCCCGCAACTGACTCCTGTCGGGCAGACCGACGGCATCCAGTGTTTGGTATAAGGCATCCAGCCCTTTCCAGCGTTCAGGGGGCAACTCCCGGAAATGTTGTCGGCCCGACAGCAGCGTCTGATAAAACTCGTCCAGGTTTTCGCAGTTGCCCATATGCAGATCCATGCCCACAATGGCCATGGGTACCGGCGGCTGACTGACGGGAGCCGTTTCCGGTTGACTGGTGGTAGCCGGAGCCGATACAATCATGTGAGCGTTGGTGCCACCAAAGCCAAAGGCATTGATACCCGCCCGGGAAATAGTGCCTTTTCGGGGCCAGCTTCTATTTTCGCGGATTACTTGTCGCGCGCCGACCTGCCCATCTGCCGAGGAAAGGGGCGCTTTAATACCAATGGTTGCCGGAAGAATCTGCCGCTGCATGGCCAGAATGACTTTTAGCATACTGGTCATACCGGCTGCCGTCAGCAAATGACCCACGTTCGATTTGACAGAACCGATATACGGAACGGATGCACCGAAAAAGTCGCTGATACTGTTCAACTCCGTTTTATCCCCCAGTTTGGTGCCGGTTGCATGACACTCAAGGTAATCGATCGCTTCAGGGCCAAACGGCGTTTGGCTATAGGCCCGCTCAAACGCCAACCGTTGCCCCTTAGGATTTGGGGTCAGTAAAAATTCGCCTTTCCCATCGTTCGACAAACTCACTTCGTCGATGATGGCGTGAATCGTATCCCCATCCCGTTGGGCGTCAGAAAGCCGTTTCAGCAGAACCATTCCCGCTCCTTCGGAAGAGGTCAGGCCGCTCGATTGCTGATCGAGTGGGGCCGATGACTCAGATACGAGCGGGTAGGCGTGGAAGTACGAAAAACCAATGTGAATCTGAAGGGGATGAGCGCCATTGACAGCTCCCGCCAGCATCATATCCGCGTTTCCGTTACGCAATTCATCGCAGGCCAGCTTCACGGCATACAGGCTGGAGGCACAGGCGGCATCAAGCGAGTAATGGGGCCCAGACAGACCAAGCGCCTGAGCAATCAGGGACGAGGGCGTGCTGACAATGAGGGTGTCCTGAAAATCAGCCAGCGTTGCCGGATAAAGACGCGGGAGCGGTATGGATTCGCCCGTCTGGTTTTCCAGCGATTGTCGGGCCATATCGGCATACAGATTGGACAGAATTTGCCAAGATTTTCGGGTGGGGAATGACAGATTACCCATGATTACCCCACACCGATTCAGGCGGTCGTGTTGCCAGTAACCGCTGTTCTGAAGCGCCTGTTGGGCACGTATAGGCACCAGTGTGCATGGCGATCCTGGTTAAGCAAGATCTGTGCGTCAAGTTTGTAACCTTCCGGATCAAAGGAAAAGTCCCGGATAAAGCCACCCTGCCTGGAATAAAAAGTGTCTAACGTACCCTTCTCTTCGTTGAAAAACAGGGTCGGATCAATGTCGAAGTCGCGCTCTGTTGCCTGACTGACTGCCGATTTGTTGGCAACCAGATTCGCCCAGAACTGCTCTGGTGAAGTTGCGTCTGGGAATAAAGCGCCCATGCCCACCACCGCTATTTGCTCCCCTGTTCGACCTGTTTTCATGGGTTTAGCTCGCTATGCGTTCGGACTGATCCCATTGTAGCGTCCGGCTGATGGTGACACTGGCCTGATGCGTTTTCAGGAAAACCACACCCGTCACTGCATCAAAAGCGGTTAAGTCGGCTACCATGGTGAACTCCGTTGATTGTACCACCCGGAGCGACACGTAGAAGGGTCGGCCAAACGGTAACTCTTGGGTCATGTCTACACAACCCGTTGTGAGTGGCAGACAGGCGCAATCATGAAACCGGCGCACCCAGATCAACAGCCCCTGGTACATAATATCGGTCAGGAAACCGTTGATGGATGAAGACGGGAACTGCCCTTGTCGCTCCCAGGACAGGCCCGGATGCTCACACAGCAATAAGGCGCTGGTTTCATCCCACGAAAGCACTTGTTTGACCCCCTGAAAATCGGGCCCGTGAAAGAGCGTGCCGTTTTGGTACAGAACGGACGCATCGGCTACCACCGGAACACTCGTTTGAATGTCGGGAAGAGGTTCGACAGGTGGCTTGGGGCGTTGACTAACCAATAGAACCTGCCCCTGATAATGGGGTAGTGGGAGCTTCCCAAGGCGTAGGCTCTGGATCGTTACCAGCACCTGAATCTGGTCTGCGTTCTTTTCCTGTTCCTGTACCACAATCTGAAAATCAGTTGGTTGATGGCCATCGAAGACGATACCCTTGAACAGCTTTACCTTGTTTTCCCGATACAGCTGAAAGCCAGGATACAGGGTGTCGGCGGTTTGGACCATCCAGACATTGGCGATATTAATGGGTAATACCGCGTGTCCCTGAATATGGTGATGCTCCAGAAACGGGTTCGCGTCCAGCGTTAGCGTACGATTAATGGTATAGGTGCGTAGGGGTTCGCTTGTTACGGCTTTGGCAATGGGCAGGGTGCCACCCAGCACAACCTGCACCTGATCCTGTGCCTGCTCACTCAACTGGTCGATCAGGGCGCGTGGACCTTCATCGGAAGGAACCAATTCGACCTGATGCGCCAGGAGCATTTTTTTGAGTTCCGGACTGACCATGCCCGAATCCCAGGCCCCCCAGTTGATGGAAACAACCTGCGCCTGCGGGCAATTTTTGCGGAACAGATAGGCGAAGCGATTCAGTACCTCGTTGGCCATGGCGTAGTCGGTTTGGCCAACGTTACCGTAAAATCCTGCTACCGAAGAGAATAAAACAACGTGCCGAAGCTCGGCCAGCGATACCGCCTGCATCACCGCAGCCAGCCCCTGTACTTTAACATCAAAGACCGCATCGAAATCGGCTTCGGTTTTATGTTCGATCAATTTATCCGCTAGTCGACCAGCCCCGTGGAGTAAGCCCGTAACAGGCCCTGTTTGAGGTATTAATTCATTCAGAACAGTTTTTACGGCTTCAGGATTGGTCACGTCTACTGACCGATAAAAGGCCGTGGCTCCCTGTATTTTCAGATCATCCAGATTGGCCCGAATCTCCCGTTGCGCCAGGACGTTGCTTACCATGCGCTCTACAACACGCGGAAGTGGTTTTTCGCCTGCTGCTTTCAGGGTTTCCATGGCTTGCCGCTTTAACTCGGCGGGTTCGCAGAGATCCTGCGCCCAGGCGGGTTCATCGGTTTGGAGTTCGGTTCGACCCAGCAGAATAAACGTACAGCGAAACGTCGCGGCCAGTTGACTGACGCAGGTGGCGGTAATGCCCCGACCACCGCCCGTTACCAGAAATACGCTGTTTTCGTTGATTCGGGCGCTTAACGACGATTTCCGGAACGGGGCTACCGGCTCGGCTACCAGCGTATATCGCTTACCAACTGCGTTGTAAGCCGTTTGGGTTAAGCAGCTATTTGAGTCATATACCTCCTGACGTATTTTCTCCGCAGCCTCCACTGCCGACAGTTCCGGCGATAAATCGACTGACCGACAAAATACACCGGGCCATTCCAGATTCAGCGACTTGGTCAGACCAAAGAGACCACCACCTAAAATCGCATCCCGCCCGAATTGGCGGTACCCAAAGCCCCATCCTGTCGGGTAACGGTCAGGAAGGTTGGGCGGGTTTGCCAGTTGCCTGCATTCAACGATTGCTTTACGTATTTTGCCAGGAAAAAAACGGTTTTCAGAACGCCTTTCTCCTGTGCCACCGCAAACGTCTGCACATCGATAGGCGTCGTAAGGCGCGGGTGCAGATAAATAACCTGACTGACCGATGCAGGTAATTGACTCAGTGTCCGTTGAATTGTTTCCTCCTGATGGTCTGGAAGCTTGCGCTCTGTTATGCCCGCCGGGAACGACTGTCTGGCGGCACTTATGCCAGTCGGAAAGGTCAGGACAACGAGTTGATGGCCTTGCGTCGTTAATTCCGTGCAGAGCGCGGTGTTATAGCCGATCCGTCGTTGATAACCAGTGTAATGCCTTCCTGGGGCATCAGTAACGCATCCGGGGCAGGAAGATAACGCAGGGTGGCCACGGATCGTGGCACATTGGGATATTTTCCGGGCGAGTAGCGGGTCTGGGGCTGACTGACGGTATCGGCGGCTACTTTTTTTCGACAGCGACCTCCCGACCTGTTGCCATTTTAGCGACCAGATACTCGACAATCTGCTGAAGGGTTCGTAGTTCGGCCAATTCCTGTTGTTTTACGCCCTGTACCGATGGATGAGCTTCGGTCATGGTGCCGAAGATTTCCACCCGTTTGATCGAGTCAATGCCCAGGTCGGCTTCCATGTCCATACTCAGGTCGAGCATTTCGGCAGGATAGCCCGTTTTTTCGGCCACCACCGAGAGCAGGCTCGTTTCAATGAGTGTAGGGTCAACAGCGGGTTTCGCAGGGATGGGAATCCCCGGCGCTGAAGGGGTGGGGATTGTCGGTTCTGGCTGATCTGATGGGCCGTTTTGAGGATAAGGGTTGGTTGAGGTTGTGGAAATTGGAGCGGAAAGCCTATTGTCTGATTCAGTTGATTGAACGAAATGTGCGCTGGTGTCTTGCTCAGGGATCATTTTGGTGACCAGATACTCGACAATCTGCTGAAGGGTGCGCAGTTCGGCCAGTTCCTGTTGTTTTACCCCCTGCACCGATGGATGAGCCTCGGTCATGGTGCCGAAGATTTCCACCCGTTTGATCGAGTCGATGCCCAGATCAGCTTCCATGTCCATACTCAGGTCGAGCATTTCGGCAGGGTAACCCGTTTTTTCAGCCACCACCGAGAGGAGACTCGTTTCGATGAGTTTAGAATCAACGGTGACTACTGGTTTTTCGACGACAGGAGCGACGGGTGCGGAGTACTCATTGACCACCGGAAGGTCTGAGCTAACCGATACAACTGCTGGCTTGCTACTGGGCTGACTGTTTGTAAAGGTACTGGAGTGCACAAGGGCTTTTAAGAGAGCCTCGATCCGATTTTGCTGGTCCATCAACGAGGCCAGATCGGCCTGCATTTGGGTGATTGTTGGGTTCATGTCGTCTTCGATGAGATTGGAGAGGGAATGCGTATCGATAGCGGGGGTGTTGAGCGCCTGCTCGTAGCGTTTTTTTGTCGTGTCCGAGACGTAGTTATGACCGCTGATTTTTACCGTCAGTTTGGGTTTGACGGCTGGTTCGGCATAGGGTTGCTCGAAGGAATCAAAGCCCTGAAGTGCCTGACCCAGAACGGTGAGTTGAACAATGGCCTCCCGGAGCTGTTTATCGCCATCTTTTTTTGCGTTCGCGTTCAGCGAAATAACCTTGTGTGACTTACCGGCCAAAATCTCCGCGACAAGCATACTCAGAATGTTTTTCGGGCCAAACTCAACGAATATTCGCCCACCCTGTGCATAGCTGTTTTCAATCTGTTCGCTAAAGCGCACCGGGTTTACAATATGCCTGATCAATGTTTCTTTGATCTGTTGTGGATCGTTTGGGTAGGGTTGCCCGGTCGTGTTCGAAAAAACACGACCGGTAGGGGCTGCGATAGAAACCTGCCTGATCGCGTCGGTAAAGGGCTGTTGAGCCTGACTGACCAGTGGCGTGTGGAAAGCCGCAGAAACGGGGAGTAAGGTTGCCTGAAAACCGCTGGCTTTGGCCTCTTCCTGCAACCGGATGAGTGTATCGGTCTGGCCACCCAGCACAAGCTGCGAGGGCGAGTTAATATTACATACCCAAACCCCAGCGCGCTTGTTGATCAGCTGCTCAACGGCCTGCCGATCTCCTTTTACGGCCAGCATACTGCCCGGATCAGCGGAGAATGAAGCCGCCATCGCTTCGCCCCGGATCTTGGAAAGGCCATAAAACCCATCATCGTCCAGAACCCCGGCTGCCCAGAGTGCCGTCAACTCGCCATAGCTATGTCCGGCAAAGAAATCGGCGGTGAAGCCTGCGTTGGTTAGTAGCGTATACTGGCCTGCGCTGATGGCACCAATGGCCGGTTGGGCGAATTGCGTTTGCCGAAGTTTATCGGTCTGCTGTTGCCGTTCTTCATCCGAAAAAACCGGAATCGGGAACACAACCTCCGTGAGTGGTTTCTGACCTTTGGCGTCGAAGAAGCGGTTGGCCTGGTTGAACGCTGCCCGAACGGTTGGGTAGGTACAGGCCAGATCGGCCCCCATGTTCACGTATTGCGAACCCTGTCCGGCAAAAAGGGCTACCACTTTATGTGTCTCATCCAGTGCCGATTGCCGGTACCAGATACCGTCGATGGGGTGCTGCCATTCTGATTGCCCGCTGTTGCGTTCCAGAAACTCAATTACCCGTTTTAGCTTCTGACAGGCTTCAGCAACCGAAGAGGCTACGAATCCCAACCGGGCATGATTGGCCGGAATTTTCGTCGTTTTGGACTGATGAGCCAGGCGTTTCAACGCGTGCTTAGCCTCGCCTGTTTGTAGCAATGTCAACTGCTGGCGACACGCGTCTAGCAGCAACGAATCGCTGGTCTGGTGCAGCAGAATGATGTGGTGAAGCGTGTGTTGCCGGTAATTCCCGTTTGGTTCGTTATTGACTTCTTCTAAGGTTGTATGCAGGTTGACACCCCAAAGCCGAAGGCGCTGACGGCCGCCCGCCGGGGTATATGGGCCGCCTTTCGAAACCAGGGGCGCGTTTGGGTATTCACGTACAAGGCTGAATTGTCCAGCGCCAATTCGGCGTTGGGCTGGTTTACGTTGATGGTGCCGGGTAACACTTTGTGGTGCAGCGCCAGAGCCGCCTTGATCAAACCCGCGATGCCCGCAGCCGCTTTCGTATGGCCAATCTGTGACTTCACACTGCCTATCGCAATGTGGTTGAGCGTCAGATTGGATTTTCCGAAAACCTGTTTCGTTGAGGTTATTTCGGCCAGATCACCCGCTACCGTACCCGTACCGTGGGCTTCGATCAGGCCGACGGTGGAGGCATCGTACCCCGCTTCATCATAGGCCCGTTGCATGGCTATGGCCTGACCGTGGGGGCGAGGAGCGTAAATGCTTTTGAATCGGCCATCACTGGAACTACCCATCCCCTGGATAACGGCATACACCCGGTCGCCATCCCGAAGGGCATCGTCCAGACGCTTGCAAACGATGATACCTAGTCCTTCGCCCACCAGCATACCGTCGGAATCCTGATCAAATGGGCGAATGCTTCCTTTCAGCGAAAACGCGGGGGTTTTGCTGAAATTCATGTACATGAAAGGCGAGTTGTTGGTGTCAACGCCACCGGTCAGCATCATGTCGCACCGACCTTCGATCAACTCACTCAGGGCCATTTTGACAGCACTCAGTGAAGCCGCACAGGCTGCATCGACGGTTGAGTTGATTCCCCCAGGTCGAACCGGTTGGCAATCCGACCGGCCACCACATTCCCCAGCAACCCAGGGAACGCATCTTCTGACCAGGGAATGTAAGCTGCCTTTATTTTTTCAACGATCTGCTCAATTTGTGCGTCCGGCAAACCAGCTGATTGCATAGCTTTTCGCCAAACCGGCGATTCCAGGCGGGTGCTGAGGGGTAGAATCAAATTCTGCCCGCCACCAACGCCCAGAATAACCCCCGTTCGTTCACGGAGTTGGGCGTCCAGTTTGGGAGAACCCAGACCATAGCCTGCATCCAGCAAGGCATCCCGGGCCACGGCCAGGCTCAGGAGCTGGGCTGTATCGGTAGCTTCCAGCAGGTTAGGCGGTAGGCCAAACTCCAGGGGATTGAAGTCGATTTCGGGGATAAAGCCGCCTACTTTGCAGTAGGTTTTATCGGGAGTAGTCGGGTCTGGATCATAGTAATCGCTGATTTTCCAGCGGTTTTCAGGCACCTCTTTGATGCTATCGGTGCCCTGAATAATATTTTCCCAGTACGTTGTCAGGTTCTCGGCATCAGCAAAAATCGACGCCATCCCCACAATCGCAACCGGTGTTTTTCGTAACAGCGTATTTGTATGATCCATGACTTATGCTGCTTTTTGAGTAGTTGAACCAATCAAAACTAGTGTAAGTCAAATCGGGATTTTTGGGAAAGTTGCAGATAACTATAGGGTGTAGGTAGACTACAGAAGTTAGTAGGTAAACGGGTTTCGGGAATTCATCTGGCTAGGCCCCCAATACCTTTTCCGGGATATGGAGTCGAAAGAGTGTGCCGTTTTGATTCAATAGTTCATAGTGGCCATCCAACTGTTCGCAAAGGGAATTGATCAGCCGTTTGCCAAACGATGTATGTCCGCTGCGTTGTTGCCAGTAGGTTGAGTCAATACCGGGTCCATTATCCTGAACTTCCAGGATAAACCCATCCCGATGAAGCAGAACGATGCGCAAATGGGGATGTCGATGACTGGTAAATGCGTATTTAAAGGCATTGGTAATCAATTCATTGGCGATTAAGCCCAGTGGCATGGCCAGGTCAATATCAACGTCCTGTTGCGAAACCTCCAGCGTCAGGGCGAAGTTGTCCGGTTCATACCCATAGGCCAGAATCAATCCCCGGGTCAGATCGGTTAGGTATTCCTGCATATTGACCGTGGTAATCGTATCGGTCTGATAGAGTCGCTGGTGAATCAACGACATAGCCTCGACCCGTTGCTGACCCGTCCGGACAGCCTGTATAGATTTCTCGTCGTCCAGCCGATTCGCTTGTAGTTTAAGCAGGCTGGAAATGATGGCCAGGTTATTTTTGACCCGGTGGTGCAGTTCCTTCATCATCAGCGATAGCTGATCGGACTGCTGCTGAATTTTTGTGCGGCTCCGCTGAACACGGCGGTATTGCCAGATCATCGTTCCAACCAGGAGGACTAACAGCGTCATGCCGACCACGCCCGCCCAAAGCTGCCGGGTTTGCTGCGTGTGGGTGCTATTCAATTCATTAATCTGATCTTCTTTTTCCTTCGTTTGGTGGCGGGTCTCCACCTCGGCAAACTGGCGGGCCCGGGCCTCATTCTGGATACTGTCCCGATAAACGGCCCATTGCCTGCTCGCCTGTAAGGCTTTGGCATAATCTCCTTTTTTTTCGTAGAGAAGCTTCAAGGCATCATAGGCCCACATGCGATGCAGTTTCTGATAGCCATTGTCCTGATCACCATATTTCAGGGCCAGTTTTGCGTATTGCTCGGCTTCATCGAACCGGTTGAGGGTGATGAGCGGGTAGGGCATGCCGTCGTAAATCGCCATCCTGAAATGCCGCTCGAAGACTGGATTGGACCTGTTCTCTTTTTGTACTCGCTCAATATACGCCATGCACTGTTTGTAAAGGGCAATGGATTCCTGCGGCCGATTCAGGTCGCTGTAGTTAAAGGCGAGGTTGGCCAGTTTGCTATAGTATTCGTCCCATCGTCCTAACTGTTTCGCAACGGCCAGCGCTTTCTGGTTGTAGTACATTGCTTTTCGACCATCGTACACCTGATCGGCCAGGTTAGCCAGCCCTCCATAGGCATAGGACTGGTTAAGCAAACTGGCCTTTGGTGCTTGGGCATTAATGACTTTGGCGTAATAGAATTCGGCATTTTTCAGGTCGAGTGTGTGCTGATAGGCATTGCCAATCTGAATATACAACTGGTGGATACGCTCCGCATCAGTAGGACTTTTTAGAAAGGAAAGGGCTTTCTGGTACTGTTGGATCGCCTGTAAGTAGTTGTTTTGTTTGGCCGACCATAAACCGAGTGTCAAATACACGTTCGCAATCCTTTTCGTATCCCGTAAACGCTTGGCTATGGCCAGTGCTTCCGTAAGTGCCTGATGTGCTTCAGAAAACTGATATAAATCGCTTTTGCGCTCATGAAACTGGATCAGTTGGGCGATCCGAGTGGTATCATCCAGTTCACGAATCAGCGTTTTAAACGGTTCATAGCGCTCTGTTTTTGCCGGTGCCTGGGCAAAGCCCGCGTTTACGAATAAGATGCCTAGCAGTACAGCCAGTACGTTCATAGGATTGCGTTGAATGAGGTTGTCCCCTGGGCTTTAGCCCGGTGTTATGCGTATTGGCTCTAAACGGGCTAAAGCCCAGGGGGACAATTAAAAGTAGTGAAATACAGCATCACATGCCAGTTTCGATGCCTTCCTTCCATACTGATTTGCGGCAAACTAACCTGATCGTCATCTAGTTGGAGTCTAATTCTCTCTTTTTGTGTGACATACAATAATTCGCTGCTCACCACAATAGGGCTGTCATTCACCGACAATTGCTCCTTCTCCGGCTTTGTACACACTAGTTTAGCTGACCGAAATTCCTGGCCTCTTTACTGCTATACTATGAAATCATCTGTTTACTGGTTGCCACTAATCCGAACTAGTCTGTTCACGGGATTGGCCATTCTGCTTGTGTCGGCCTTTGGTTTAGGAAAATCAAATGAAGATCCTGCTACGAGTACGTCTGGTCGTTTACTCTACTTCTCTCCCCCCATTGGTGCTACATTAACGAGCATCGCTGATTCGCCTTTTATCAATGCCATCACTATTTTTCGTGGGCCAGCAGGTAGCTCGATGGAGTTGACCGGTACAAACCTGGGCACAAATGGCACGGTCTCCATTGGTGGCTTATCCGCTTCCGTGGTGAGTGGTGGATGGTCGGCTACCCGGATTATCTGTACGCTCCCCTCAGGCCAGATTACCAATCTGCCGGTGATTGTCACCCGGTCGGATGGGCAGGTCAGCAATAGTATCCAGGTCAGCTATAATCCTCCTCAGATCGTGAGTGTCACGCCAGCCAGCGGGCCAGCCAAAGGAGGTACTTCGGTAACACTCACGGGTAGTAACTTTGGGAGCGGGTACGCCAACGTTACCATGGGTGGTCAAGCCGCGCCGATTAGCTCTCAGACTCCTAATCAACTCGTGGTTACTAGTCCGGTGGGTCCAGTGGGTGCTCAGGCGATTCAAGTAACTGTGGATGGGCAAATTTCCAATGGTGTTAGTTTTACCTACGTGGCTGATTCCCCGACGTTAACCGCCATTAACCCGACGCATGGTTCGACCAGTGGCGGCACCTCGTTAACCCTGACGGGAACGAACTTAAGCAACGGTGGCATCGTGACCATCGGTGGAACAGTAGCACCGATTACGGCTTCTTATTCGGATACGGCTGTTATTGTGAACCTGCCAACTGGTCAGGGACTCAATCAGGAGGTGACCTTCGTCGTAACTGGGCAACAGGCTAATTCACTTTTGTTCAATTATGACGCACCGGTTATTGCCAGTATCACGCCCAATCATGGGTCCACCAGTGGGGGTACTTCACTAACCCTGACTGGCACTAACTTTGGCACTCGTGGTGTAGTGAGTATCGGTGGGGTAAGCGCTCCTGTAACGGCCTATTCCCATACTTTGGTGGTAGTGAGTGTTCCCGCTGGGCAAGGCACGAACCTGCCCGTGGTGGTCACGGTATCGGGTCAGCTCTCCACAAGTTCAGTCGCGTTTAGCTACGATGCTCCCTCAATTACCAGCATCGCTCCGGCCAGTGGCCCCACCAGCGGGGGCAGTGTGATTAGCCTGTCAGGCCAAAGCTTTGGTACGAGTGGGGTGGTCACCATTGGTGGAGTGCGAGCTAGCCTGACGGGTGCAGGCTGGTCGCATTCCCGAATCGAGTGTCTGCTGCCTTCGGGTCAGGGGGTGAACCTGCCGGTGGTTGTTACCCGAGCAGATGGACAGGTTAGCAACAGCTTAGCTTTCACTTATGATGCTCCTCTGATTGCGAGTATCACTCCGGCCAGCGGCTCCACCACGGGTGGCACGTCCCTAACCCTGACAGGCGTCAATTTTGGGCTAAACTCGGCCAATGTCACGATGGGTGGGCAACCAGCGGTGATCTCCCAACAGACCCATACCCAATTGGTGGTTACCAGTCCATCGGGTTCGGCGGGGCCCCAGGCGGTTGTGGTAACCCTAAACGGTCAGGTTTCCAATAGTGTAAACTTTACTTATGTGGCACCCGCAGGCACTGCTTTGGTAAAAGTGCAATCCCTGGATGGCGACAATGGGCAGACAACCAACAACTCAATTAACCCCACACTTCAACTGGTTAATGCCGGAACGGCTGCTGTTCCCTATGCTGAGTTGACGGTGCGCTATTGGTTTACGGCCGAAAACTTTGCGGGCATTAATGCCTTTATCGACTATGCGCAACTAGGGACGAATAAGGTCAAAATGACGTATGTGCGAACGGCTAAAGCCTATCAGGGGGCCGATGGCTATGTTGAATACAGCTTCGATGCCTCCGCTGGTAACCTGGGTGCCAATGCCAAATCAGGCCCTATCCAATCAAGACTGGCGAATCAAAACTGGGCTACGTTTAATGAAACGGATGATTATTCCTATCGCTCAGGAACGGCTTATGCTGATAATGACCATATTACAGTATACCGGACCATCGCTGGTGGACAGCCACAATTGATCTGGGGGACGGAGCCTGCGGTCGTGGCATCGGTCATGAAGTTCACCGTCCTGTCGGAGAACAAAAACACGAACACCGCCAGTAATCAAATCAGTACGTATCTGAAAATTAACAACGTGGGGAATGTGCCCGTAAATTATAGCGATTTAACGATGCGTTATTGGTTTACAGCAGATGGGAAGGCTAGCGTGAACTATTGGATCGATTATGCTGAAATGGGCGCAGCTAATCTGGGAGGACAGTTTAAATCGGTAACGCCAGTCCTTACTGGGGCTGATACCTATCTGGAGTTTAGCTTTAAACCGAGTGCCGGTGTATTTGCGGCCTTGGGTAGCACAGGGAGTATTCAATTTCGAGCGGCTAAAGCCGACTGGTCAGCCTTTACTGAAACGAACGATTACTCCTTCAAGGCCAGTGCGCCCTTTGCCGAGAACAACCACATTACCCTGTACTACAAAGGCCAGTTGGTATACGGAACTGAGCCTGTATCATCGGCCCGATTGATGGCACCATCGACTGAAAATTCGGGGCCACTACAGATTCGTCTACTCGGTAATCCCGCTGAGGGGAATCAGGCGGTGGTTGAAATTCGAAATGCGTTGAATCAGAGGGTCGAGTTGATTCTGGCGGATTTACAGGGGCATGAGATCAATCGACAGACGGTTTATCAGGATGCTGAGGTCAAACAGCAGCGCGTGGCCCTCGATGGAACGTCACCAGGTCTCTATCTCTTAACGGCGAAGACTCCGTTCGAGTCAATGACTACTAAACTGACCAGGCAATAGGATGTAAACGAGACATTCCTATCCTGCCGATTGATTAGGTAAATGGCTTGACGTGCTTTGGTAGATAGGCATCGTCAAGCCATTTTTAAACCCGATAATCGTATGAGAACTTCACGCAGGCATTTTTTACGGAACTCTGCCCTGACCGCTACCGGAGCCGGACTCATTAGCCTCCCATCTCTGGAAGCCATTGCCAGTCAGCGCAAAACGGTTTCCCCGAATGATAAACTTCAGGTTGGGCTGATTGGCTGCAATGGCATGGGCTGGTCGGATCTTCGCTCGCATTTACTGATGAGTGATGTTGAATGTGTAGCCCTGGCCGATGTTGATCAGAGTGTGCTGGACAAACGGGCGGCTGATGTACAAACCATGCAGAAAAATAAACCCCAGCTCTTTAAGGATTATCGGAAACTGCTGGAAAATAAAGATATAGATGCCGTCATTATTGGCACGCCAGATCACTGGCACTGCATGGCCATGATCGACTCCGTATCGGCAGGGAAGCATGTGTACGTCGAAAAACCGTTGGCCAACAGTATTGAAGAGTGTAATCTGATGCTGGCAGCTGCCAAAAAATACAACAAGATTGTGCAGGTAGGCCAGTGGCAACGCAGTGGCTCCCATTACGAAAAGGCCATTGAATACATTCGGTCCGGGAAATTGGGTAATATTCGTCTGGTGAAAGTCTGGGCGTATCAGGGCTGGATGAACCCCGTACCCGTTCGGCCCGACAGTGCGCCCCCTGCTGGCGTTGACTACGATATGTGGCTGGGACCAGCGCCCAAACGGCCGTTCAATCCGAATCGCTTCCACTTCAATTTTCGCTGGTTCTGGGATTACGCAGGGGGACTGATGACCGATTGGGGGGTTCATGAAATCGACATCGCGCTCTATGCCATGAACGCCAAAGCACCCAAATCGGTGATGGCATCGGGTGGCAAGCTGGCCTATCCCGACGATGCCTCCGAAACCCCCGACACCTTGCAGGCCGTGTATGAATACGATGGCTTCAATATGCTCTGGGAACATGCTACGGGCATCGACGGTGGCAACTATGGCCGTACTGAAGGCATTGCTTTCATTGGCAACAATGCGACCCTGGTGCTAAATCGGGATGGCTGGTCGTTGCTGCCTGAAACCCAAACCAAGAATGGGATTAAAGTGTATAAAGTGGATGATATTCCCGATCAGGCCCGTAACGGCGACTACCTGAACGAGCATACAAAAAACTTTGTCAGCGCCATAAAAGCGAATGATGCCAGCCTGCTTAAGTGCGGAATTGAAACGGGAAGTATTGCTGCCATTAATGCCCACATGGGCAACATTGCCTATAAAACGGGCCGCAAAGTGTACTGGGATGCTGCCGCAAAAGGTTTCAAAAACGATACACAGGCAAATGCACTGCTGGCTGCCCATTATCACAACGGCTGGAAATTGCCCGTTGTCTGATTTTAAGAAGCATAGACCTACACATCCATAAAAAAACGCTGGCCCTATAGGAGCCAGCGTTTCCTGTATACATCTACATTACTATAACTGTGCCCACAGTTTACAGAATGAAATAAAATAAACAATTATTATACCAAATTTTATAAAAACTTAATATTTTGTTTTTAAAATTAAATTTATGGTAACAAAATGAGAGTCCTTCACTTCTCAACAGGGCTGATGCTGCTTTCTGCGGTATTACTGATAAAGGCAACCCGTTTGCTATCCGGCGACCACGAAGGTGTGTTAATCGTACCCTGACCCCCGTAGATGTAGGCAATCACCTTCGGTTGCCCAACCCCTGAGATAGGCAACAGGCGTAGGTAGACATGCTTGTAAAACGGGTGATCATCGGGTTTCACTTCTTCTTTCAAAAAAGAAAGAAACACAATCCATTTGCCGTCGGGAGAGATGTGCGGGAACCAGTCGTGAAATTCCCCATTGGTGATGGCTACCTGTTCACTGCCGTCCGGTTTCATGCGATAAACCTGCATCGTACCCGTACGGCTGGAGTTGAAATAAATGTACTTCCCATCGGGCGTGTATTCAGGACCATCATCGAGTCCTTTAGCCTCGGTTAGCCGCACTTCAGGACCGCCGTCGGAGGGGACGCTATAAATGTCAAACTCGTTATTCCGCGAACCGGTGAAGATCAGCGTCTTCTTATTCGGCGACCAGCCATGCAGGTAGGAGGGCCCTTTGGGGGTAATCTGTTTAGGCGAACCACCCGTTGCCGGTACCGTATAAATGATAGAGCCTCCCAGTTCCTTAACGCCACTGCTCAGACCCAGCATTTTGCCATCAAAAGAGAGTACGTGGTCGTTGTTGTTATTTTTTACATCGCCCGTGTTTAAAACCGCAGGCTGGCCTTTTGCCAGGTTGAAGGTGTACATCAAACCATCACCATTGTACAGGAGATTTTTCCCATCGGGCATCCAGTTGGGGGCCTGAATGGATTTGGGCACATTGAAAATCACCTGCCGGTTTCCGGTGGCTACGTCCAGAATTTCCAGGTTACTGGCCAGGTATTCGCGGTAGGGCACGAGGCCATCATGGGCCGGAACGCTGATGCGCACATCGCGAAAGGTGCCCTGCTCCAGGACGTCTTTATTATGCGACCCGATAAACAAGCCTACATAGACCTCATCCCCCAGATTCAGGTCGGTCACCTGTTCGGTTACAAAGGGTTCTCCAAATTTAGCGACCCGCATGGTGTAGGTATTTCCTTTGCGTTCTAACTGGATGACATCGGCATGGGTTAGTTTCGAGCGAACTTCCTCGGTGTTGGCCCCGGTCGTGCGTCGGAATTGTAGCGAGGTCAGGCCATCCCCATGTTCGGCTGCGTTGATATGGGCCGATTTGCCGTCGAGGCTAGTCCGAACCATCCAGCCCACCTTGCGGTGTGGGTCAACACCCTTTCCGATGAGGCCTGCCCGTGTGTAGAGGATGAAATCGCCTTTCATGCGTTTCCATAAATAATGAAACTCATCATGATCAAACCAGATATTGTAGCCTGAGCCGGAGAGTTCGTACTGATGCGTCTTCGGATTATACTGTGCCGAACCAGGCTTCAGCACCGCACCAATGTCGGTACTGCCTTCAAAGATGCCCAGGTTCTTTTGCGCCAGAGCCGGAGCACCGGATAGCAAAAACAAGCTGGCCAGGTAAGCTAGAAGGGTTTGTTTTAGACGTTTCATTAGGCTAGTCGTATTATAGGTTTGTGTCTACCTAAGAAAGCCCAGTCTAACGCATTCTACCGACTACTAAGTAATTAATGAGCAGCCAGAACGGCCCTAGCCTTTTTCGATTGGAATGGTCATCTCGACACGGGTTCCGACCGGGTTATTGCTGGCATCGAAGAGATCTATAATTGCCAGCCGGGCTTCGCTGTCTTTCCGACTGAGCGATTCGAAAAGACCTTTTGTCATCTCCTGTCCCCGCGAGATGTGCCCTTCCCGCTGAGGTGTCAGGTTACGGCCAACACCGTTGTCTTCAATGGTGCAGTAAATGTGATTCCGGTCGATGTGTGCTGAGATGCTCAGCTTTTTCTCGCCTTCTTTCGGCATGAGTCCATGCCAGATGGCATTCTCGACATAGGGCTGGAGGAGCATGGGCGGCAACAGCGCATCCAATAGGGTTTCGTTGTCGTCAATAGCGAACTCGTAATGAAATTCGTGATTGAAACGAAACGATTCCATTTCAACGTACATACGCAGGGTCTCGATAATTTGCTCGAAGCGCAGGTACTGATGGTTCGAGTTTTCCATAATGCGCCGAACCAGTCTGGAAAACTTTGACAGGTATTTGGCCCCTTCGATACCCCGGTCGGTGAGCAGGTAATTTTGAACTGAGTTGAGCGAATTGAACAGAAAATGGGGGTTCATCTGTGATTGCAATGCCCTGAGTTTCAGTTCGGCAATTTGCAAATCCATGCGATTTCGTTCGGCGATGGTACGATTTCGTTCGGCCAGGGCATTAACGCGCCAGCGCATCATCCCTACTACAAGACCACCTATAAACAGGCCAATTAAGGCACGAAACCACCAGGTAGCCATGAAATGGGGTTTCACTGTAAAACGAACGACCAGCGGCTTATCGGTCCAGATACCACTGCCATTTCCACTTTTGATGTTGAGCTGGTAGGCTTCCGGAGCCAGATTTGTAAACGATAACATATGCCGATCGCCCAGATCGACCCAACTGGTATCTAAGCCCAGTAATTGATATTTGTACTGATTTTTGGAGGCTGGCTCATAATTTAATGACGAGAAACTCAGGGTGATCGCGTTCTCGTCGGGTTGCAGGCTGATTTCCTGCGAAACATCCTGCTGAACCGGTTTGCCTTTCACTTCAAGTGAACTGAGGGCGATGTGTGGTTTTGTGATCTGCCTGTTTAACAGGTTGACATCCAGTATATTGATTGTATTGGTGTGACCCAGATACAATTCATTGGCCGGGCTGTAGTAGAAACCAACCGGCGAATTGCTGTGCAACCCTTCGATGGTGGTTATATAGCGGATGGTGTGATTTTTTGGGTTCGCAATATTGATGCCTTCATTTGTGCTAAACCAGAGGTTCTTATTCGGCGACTCGGCGATGTTTGAGCAGTAGGTGTCGATGAGCGCATCCGTTTTAAACTCGAACGTAGTCAGGATCTGACCTGTGCTTGAGAGTTTGGATACGCCCCCCAACTGGAAATCAGGATAGAACCGTCTGCCGTTCGTTGCAGGCCATTGATGCAGTCTCCACCAATGTATTTTCCTTTATTGACCGGAAGGCTTTCAATGTTGATAAATTCGGCCCGCTTTTCATCGAAATAAAAGAGTCCACGGGAGCAGGTCGCTACCCATATCCGACCATCAATGCCTTCCAGAATGCCCTTGATATAGGTCAGATTTAATAATTTTCGATTTTCCTTGTCGGGCCAGAGGTTGATTTCCTGACCTGAAGCCGGGTCAATTACTTTCACACCGTCGTTCAAATTGGCAATCCAGAGCCGACCTTTTCGGTCGAGTAGCCCATCGCGGAAATCGGTGTTCTTA
This sequence comes from Spirosoma telluris, assembly GCA_003259005.1. Lineage (GTDB taxonomy): Bacteria > Bacteroidota > Bacteroidia > Cytophagales > Spirosomataceae > Spirosoma > Spirosoma telluris. Next base: position 4,044,417 of record QLII01000001.1, on the reverse strand, counting down.
TACAGACGGGCGGCTGGTTGATACATCGAAAAATGCCCCTGCTGAAGATCGCCTACAAAAACTCCTTTATCCGTGAAGGCAAAAGGCTGCCCCTGAATCCATCGAAATTGCTGGGTAACTGCGTTTGTGGGTAGGTTAGTCGCCGGAATTGATTGGTAGTGGGTGTCCAGACGAGCGCTCCTGAATGCGACAAGCCCAACAGGTAGGCACCGTTGGGAATGGGCAAAATGCTGGTAATCTTTACTGGTAGCCGGACAATACTGGACGGTAGATCAACCGTGTGAATGCCCACGTTTCGATACCGATATTTGAAGATGCCTTCTCCCGTACCGATCCACAGGATACCATTGGCCTTATCGTCCTGCATATCCTTGACCTGAATCCCGGTATTATAGAATTCGGGTAAATGATACAGCTCGTTCCGGTCGGGATAGTAAATACTAACGCCATCATCCGTACCGACGAACAGAATTTTTCGTCCATTTTCATCCTGCGACTCGCGTGCGCATACCACATTGGTATGATCAAACCCCTCTTTTCGAATGCGGAACGACTGAGTTTTCGGTGAAAACCAAACCAGACCATATTCATAACCACCAATCCAGAGGTCTCCGGCTGCATCGGCAGAGGCTTTACACAAGCGAATTGGTATGCGGTTCTGGGGCAAAATCGCTTCCTTACCCAATAGACAAATGAGCTTGTCGTGCTTGCGGTCATAGCGATAGAGTCCCAACTCCGACACGACCCACAATACTCGCTGGGCATCTTCAAAAAAGCTGGCATACTGATACACGTCTCCTCCCGAAGCAGTCATTGAAAAGGTATATCGACGGAGTTTTTTGGTGGCTGGATCATAGCGTTGCACCGATGTGTAGTCGCATACCCACACCTGATCGTAGGAATCGACCATGCCCTGTTCGTGTAGGTCGTTGCTGGGATCGGCATCATCGTAGTCGTTCTTGACTACGGTTGTTACAGCCAGCGTTTTTATGTCGATTTTGCAAAGACCCCGGGTGTCGTTCGAGGTATATATATCGCCTTTGGAGTCGGTGGAAACGCCGGAGCAATAGCCTAGTTTGAGACTATCCAGTCGTAGGAAATTGTAGCCATCGTATCGGCAGATATTACGCCCCGTACCGATCCACAAAAAGCCCTGCCGATCTTTGTTCAGGCACCAGACATCATTGGAGGGTAACCCTTCTCGGGTTGTCAGGTGTTCAAGCTTTAAGCTCGGCATTTGAGCCGATACTGACCAAGGCAGTAGAACAACCAGCAGACCGAACAGGAAACAACGCATTGGAAGAGGAGGCTGGTACTTAAAACAGGTATAACATAAGCAATATAATCAGCGCAATGAAAACCAGAATAATCCAGTCGATCGTACGCTCGGAAAACCTATGCAGCCAACGGGTCAACAAGTTCATAGGTTTTTTTTTCATAAGCGAACTCCGCGTATCATGCGCCTTATTGGGGTTAAGTGATGAGGATTACGCAAGTAAGGCGGTAGTCATTTAGTGTCAAGTATTGTCATTGATAGTCATTTTTCATTAAATAAATGCCTAAAAATCAATAATCTACAATTAATGAGCACTTGATGACGATACCTGACCGCACGGGCGGCCCTGTAGTAATGACAAAGTAGAATTAAAACAGCAAATTTAATCCGTAGCAAATCAGCCGACTTGATATTCGGGGCAATTTGAGCGGAAAGCGGTGGACTTGATTTGACCGATGGTGTACTGTAGTGTAATTGGTGGTACAGGCACTTTATGGATAGGCCTGATAAAAAGAACGGGTATGAATGTATAGGAAATGCCTTGTGGTAACGGAAAATAGCCGAATCAGTATAAGCCAATAGCAACACATTCCTATAGTCTATCTATATGAAAAACAGTCTCTTTGTTTTTAGTGCCATCTGCCTGATTGCAGGCTTCGCTCACCCTGTTTTATCTCAGAAAACACGCGATGATCGAATGCGGATTGCTGCCGAAATGGAGAAGTCGATTCGTACCGAAATGCTCAATAAATGGTATCCACAGGCGCTCGACAAGGAGTTTGGTGGTTTCCTGAGCACGTTCACCTACGACTTCAAACCCACGGGGCCACAGGATAAAATGATTGTTACGCAGGCCCGCCATACCTGGACAACGGCCAAAGCCGCCGAGCGCTATCCAGAAGTGGCTTACTATAAGGAAAATTCCCGACATGGCTTCCTGTTTCTTCGGGACAAACTATGGGATAAACAATACGGTGGATTTTATACGCTGGTCGACCGGCAGGGTAATCCCAAAGGAGCTTCTACGAAAGAGGCTTATGGAAATGCGTTTGGCCTTTACGCGCTGAGTGCCTATTACCACATGTCGCACGACACGGCTGCGCTGAATCTGGCGAAAAAGTCGTTCAACTGGCTGGAACAGCATAGCCACGACCCCGTTCACAAAGGCTATTTCCAGAATCTGGGTCGGGATGGTACGCCCGTTAAGCGCGATGCATCGGTCCCGTCGACAGCGAGTACTGGCTATAAAGATCAGAACAGTTCGATTCACTTACTGGAAGCCTTAACCGAACTCTATGCCGTGTGGCCTGCCCCGCTGGTTCGTGAACGCCTGGCTGAAATGCTCCATTTGGTGCGCGATGTCATTACGACACCCAAAGGCAACCTGACCCTGTTTTTGCAACCCGATTGGAAACCCGTCTCCTTTCGCGACTCGTCGGAAGCCGTTGTGCTCAAGCACCGCAATCTGGATCATGTTTCGTTTGGGCATGATGTGGAGACGGCTTACCTGATGCTGGAGGCCTCGCACGCGCTGGGCCTGAAAAATGACACTAAAACCCTAGAGGTGGGCAAACGGATGGTCGACCACGCCCTGGCAAACGGCTGGGATAAACACGTGGGTGGCTTCTACGATCAGGGTTATTATTTCAAGGACAAACCCGGTATGTCGATTATTGATGAAAGCAAAAACTGGTGGACGCAGGCCGAAGGGTTGAACACCCTACTGCTCATGGCTGATAAATACCCTAACGATCCCATGCACTATTTTGCTAATTATAAGTTGCTTTGGCAATACTGCCAGACGTATCTGATTGATCATCAGTACGGGGAGTGGTATGAAGAAGGCCTGGACAAGGACCCTGAGCGTAAGACAGCCCTGAAGGGGCATATCTGGAAATCGGCTTATCATACCTATCGGGCCTTGTCGAGCTGTGTTGATCGCTCAAACGGGAAAGCGAACGGGCATTGAGGAATGAATAGGCCAAGGATTTTTATGATTGTTATGATTTTTTGTGCTAAGAGTCAATAGCATAGCTAACTCATAACTAATCATGAAAATCTGCGTTCGATCATCACGGATTGAGCAGGGGAATGCCAACAAGAAACCGCTGCTCATCGTGGTAAACTATAATGGACGATTGATCGAGCAGTTTGTATTTCATCATGATGTTCTGTAAGCCAATCTGATTGGAGGGAACGGCTATCTTCTTCTGTTGCAGGTTGTTTTCTACGTATAGGTGCCCCTCCTGGGTATATAACTTAATGGTCAGCGGCCGGTCGGTCAGAATGATATTATGCTTGATGGCATTCTCGAATAAAATCTGAAGCGTGAGGGGTGGAATTCGGTAAGCCAGGTAGTGGCTTTCAATCTCATTCACCAGAAAAATGCCGTCGCCATAGCGGGTTTTGATGAGGTGAAAGTAGGCATTGATAAACTGCATTTCTTCGTCGAGTGGGCAAAGGTCACGGCTGTTTTGCTGAAGGAGGTAGCGGTATACTGACGATAGCTCGTCCAGAAATCGTTCGGCCTGCTCGGCATCGGTGGTAATCAACGACGACAGTGAATTCAGGTTGTTGAACAGAAAATGGGGGTTAATTTGTGTTTTTAGTGAATCGAGCTGGCTTTGCAGATTCACTTTCTTGAGTTCCAGGGCTTCGGTATAGGATACTCGCCAGCGCTCATACAGATAAACCCCTTCGTAATAGGCTGCAATCTGAACGGTACCCACGACTGATACGAGCGTATTGAAGAAATAAGGCTTGAATCGAAAGTAATCTTCGGCTGGCCAGAGACCAATAAACTCATAGAAAAGGGTCTGCGTGATTCGGATCGCACTGGCCCAGCAGACAAACCAGGCCAGTTGATACAGAACCCGCTTGAGTGTCTGGTTTAGTTCAGGATAGCGCCGACGGGATAAAATGATGCCCCAGCGATTGGCTTCCCAGACAAGTACACTTCCCAGAATGAAGAAAAACGGAATGCGCCAATCATTCGGGTACGGAATGTTGGTATAGCCATACATCATCCATTGTCCTGTTAAGGAGAGCAATGGAACGCCAATAATGCGCATCCATTTATCATTCAGCTTTTGCATGTATCACGCTTGGATTAACGAGATTAGACTTTTTGACTATCTTCAATCAGCTTAGCCGTCAATCATACTGACAAGGTTCGGCTGTTGAGGGTTTACGAACCAGTAAGTCAAGCCAGGGGCTAAATCTAATCTCCTGCTGCGTGAATACAGCATATGTGGCCATAGAGTTACGTAGTTACGTCAATTGCTGGCCGTAAACGCATAAATGCCTAATAGCGGTATGTATTTCCTTTCAGATCAAACAAGGTAATTTTTTGCCCAGACTTTTTTAGCAGCGTTATTTTATTGACCTCGGTCGTGTCCATTCGTTGTAGGTACTCCGCATCTTTGGGTAAATACATGTTTGTCAATTGAGCGTCCTGGATGGAAAAAGGCCAGTACGTTTTCTCAATTTCGTCGCGGGGATGGAGCCGAACAGACGGATAAAGTACCGTATCGCCGGGTACATAAGCCTGCTTGATTTTTTGAGCGACCAGATAATACGGATTAGGTTCGCGCGGGCGGGCGAAGTAGGTGTATTTGGGCTCTTCGTCCTGATAAATGTGGTATAGCAACCGGGATACAAAATAACTTTGGATCACTAAAACGACGACTAGTATTTCCCGGAATTCGGTTGATAGGCGGATAAGCTGTTGTAGCAGTAAGGATACCAGAATAACACTAAATGGGAATGAAAAGCCCGAATAGCGTTGGGTAATGCCATACGTATGCCCATTGCGAAAGGACATGATAATCAGAAACAGGGTAGGAACAACGGCCAGCATACCGACGAAGACCAGAAGGGCTAACCGCCCTTCTCCTGCCTGCCTGCGAATGGCCAGCAGGAGAAGGTAAGCAAACGAAGGGAGTGCTGCCACCACGACAAATTGAAGATTCACAACCGTAATCAGGGGTAAAGCGGCTAGCAGCAATACGGGGTAGAATAGGAAAACCCATAGGGGCAATGGGCTTATTTTATGGTAACGAAAAAGGAGTCCCACGGCGAGTAAACCAAAAAATACAGCAATGGCTAAATTTCGAATACCCAATGTGTCGGTTTGCCCTAATCCATTTGAGATGATAAACAAATCCGCCCAGATCGGTGCAGACCGCTCGGCAACGTTAAGCAGTGTGGCCGGTAGAATAATCCCAAACCCATTTTTATAGGGATCGGTCAGGGCAAGGTTGCGATAAAACTGGGCCTGGTAGGCAAGCGTTTTGAACGTATAGGCTCCTCCACCAAACAGAAACCATAATGATACCAGCCCTATACCTACCAGACCCGTCACCAGAAAAGGTACCCAACGGCGCGCCGGTCGCACATAGATCAGCGCATAGAGGCCGTGACATAGGAAAACAGTGATGGTTAGGTAGTGGGAAAGCAGAGCAGTGACAAATAGCAGTCCATAAGCCAGCATGAGTTTGCCGGTTGCTCGTCCTGCCTGGTTTCGGCTTAGGATCAGCAAAAACAGGTGCGTTGCCAACAGCGTCAAAAAAAAACTCATCGAGTAATTGCGAGCCATGTGGCTATAGGCAATGAAGAAGGGTTCAATGGCGGTTAAAAACGCGCTGAGTAAGGCCAGGCGTTCAGATTGGAAATGCCTGCGTACAAACACAAAGACCAGGCCAACCAGTAGCGTACTGAATAAAACAGAAGGGAAACGAAGGGAGAAGTCACTCAGGCCAAATAGCTGGGTCCATACCCACAAAACCGCGTAGTAACTAGGGCTATTGCCAATATCGCCCCGAATATTGGCGCCTATAAAATCATCAAGAGACTTTTCTTTCCAGAATTCCCGGGTGTAAAATAGGTCTTGCCGGGCGTGAAAAACACATCCCGCTGGTTAGCCCCTTCCATGGCAATACCCTGCGAGATGAGCAGAGTATATTTTTCATCGAGGTAAATACCGAAGGTGCTGGAATGATACACCCGCAAGGCAAACGCCAGAACTAGAATCGCCGTCAGAATTGCCTTCGTCGGCTTGGATAAACTCATGAATGAATTGGGTTACAGTTGCGCCTGCCGGGTTCATTTACGCTTCGAACACGAGATAATAAACTGAGCGGAGAATATGTGCTTGAGTACCGGTATTTTCTCCAAAAAGGGCTGAAAAAAGTAAATCACCTTAGCAGGGCCTGTTGGGAAGAAAAAAGGAACGTAACCTACATAACTCCAGGAGTCTACCTGACCACCTGCATTTTGAATCCACTTTTTTAATTGCCATTGAAAGAACGACTGTTCTTCATGTTCAATGTGGTATTGGGAGGTTCGTTCAATGAGCTTTAAAATGGGATTGTTTCCATTCGGCTCCATGATGATCAGATTATCTGCCAGCTTAAAGGCATTCGCGATGGCTTTCTGCTGATCGGACAAATGGTGCAACACGCCCCGGATAACAGCCACATCATATTTTCGGGCAGGAGTCGGTAAATTGTCGTCGAGGATGCTGATCGTATCAAATTTGACGGAAGGATAATTTTGTTTCGCAAGTTGAATGGCCGAGCCAGCCGGATCAAACCCATGCACATCAAGCTGAGGAAAATTCTGTTTGATGTTGTTGGTATACATTCCGTCGCCACAACCAATATCCACAAGCGTTTTATAGGTGGGTTTGATTAGTTTAAAGATTTCGTCTGAAATGCGTTTGTTGGCAACATGTGAGGAAAACTGGGCATTCGTCGTGTAAAGAAAGCCCCCATTTTCACGTACGTTTCGATTAAATTCCTGAACATTCTTTTTTAGAGTCGTATTCATGAAGGGATAGAAATTAAGTGAAATCGCGCACACTAAGAAGGTTAAAATGGACAATAGTAAATACTAGTTACTAGTTGACTAATAGCTATTTACCAATATGCATTATAAGGAAAAGCTCCAGACGCTCAGAAAAGAGGCCGTTCGACAGACCCAAAGGGCTATCAGCTATTCATTGTCCGGGAAGGGCATTGAAGCATGGTTCAAGGCTCCGATACAAATTTTGAAACCAATTAAAGAAACCAACTAAAAAAAAACAATTTTTAAGTTAAAAAAACGCTAAAAGTGACTTTTTGGTCAAAAAAACTTACTGAAAACTGGTTCGAACAACCCCTGTCAGGCTTATAACTAAATGCCTCCCGCTTTTTATAAAAAGCGGGAGGCATTTAGCGAATCAAAGAACTGTGAAACAAGGGGGTGGGTTTTAGTGGTCAGGGTACCGTACTTTTCGTTGGTACAACTAGATTGGCTGAAATCGGTTTCTTTACCGCATATAGGGTGATCAATGCCGACAGTAATAATGAACCCGCCATAAAAATGTAGGAAGCTCCGAACCCATGCGTTGTTCCGTTTAAATACCCCACAATATACGAACCAATAAAAGACCCTAAGGCACCAAAACTGTTAATCAGGGCCATAGCACCACCAGCTACATTTTTGGGTAATAACTCTGGAATAATGGCAAAGAAAGGACCATAGGGCGCATACATGGCTCCTCCGGCAATGATCAGGAGGGTGAACGATAGCCAGAAATGGTCCGCCCCCAATAAGTACGAACCGTAGAAGGCAAGGGCACCAATTAATAGAAAAGGCCAGACAAAGGCTTTCCGGTTCTGGGTTTTATCGGAGAAATAGGAAGCACTTAACATACCAATAATCGCCAGGACGTAGGGGACTGAGGACAACCAGCCGGTTTTGATAATCGACATATTCGGTGCCGCGTGCAGAATGGACGGAAGCCACATGACAAACCCATACACACCAATGCTCCATAGGGCATATTGTAAACTTAGCAGAATAACCACCCTGGACTTGAAGGCTTCTGCGTAGTTTTTAACGGGCTTAATACCCTGTTGCTCTCGCTGTAGCTGGTCGGCCAGTGCCTGCTTTTCGGACTCGGTGAGCCAGTTGGCATCCTGGGGTTTATCATTGACGAGTTTCCACCAGAAGAAAGCCCAGATAATGGCCGGAAGCCCTTCCAGAATAAACATCCATCGCCAACCCACTGCCTGAATTAAATAGCCCGACAGCACCGACATCCAGAGTATAGTAGCCGGATTGCCCAGAATTAAAAACGTATTGGCCTGCGAACGTTCGGCTTTGGTAAACCACCGACTCAGAAAGAGCAGCATACTTGGCATGACCGCACTCTCGACCACACCGAGCATGAAGCGAATGACAATCAGCGCATTTACATTGCTGATAATACCTGTTGCCATAGCTAGTCCTCCCCACAGGATTAATGACCAGAAAATCAGTTTTTTAGCACTTCGATTTTCGGCGTACACTGCCCCCGGAACCTGAAAGAAAAAGTAGCCCAGGAAAAACAGGGAGCCCAGCAACGACGACATCTGGGGGGTGATGTGCAAATCAGTGGCCATGCCGCTGGCTGCCCCAAACCCAAAATTAGCCCGGTCTAAGTAAGCCAGACTGTAGGTGATAAACGCAATTGGTAGGAGCCGGTACCACCGGGATTTAGCCATTATCTTATCCATGTCTACTGATTGCTGGGTCCGCTTGTTTTATAAACGACGCTGTTGCCAACTGAAAAGGTATGTGATGGGTCTGCTCTACTGACTAGTGGGGCAATTGGGTGAATGGATAATGAACAATGAATAACTACTGTTGATGGTTAGCTTAAATTATCCATTGTTCATTATCCATTGATCAGGACAATGGCTGGGGTGGGGGAGTTCCGGCGGGTCTTGACTTGTCGTTCGGTAAGGGAACGAACTCCGTATTGTCATTAGGAGGGAGCGCAATACGACCCGCCAGCCAGTCGGCTTTGGCCTGCTCAATCCGCTCGGCACGAGACGAGACAAAATTCCACCAGATGAACCGTTCGCCTAAGGGTTCGCCACCAAGCAGCATAATCGTACAGGTTTCACGGGCTACCAGCACCGGATCATTGCCGGGGTAAAAATCAGTAGTTGACCGATTCCATACGTTCGTCCGCTCACCTCCAGACTTCCTTTAGCCACATAAACTCCTCGTTCAGCATAACCCTGAGGTAGCCCAAAGCGAGCACCGGGCTGGAGAACTACATGGGCATAAAACAGGGGCGAGTGTGTTTTGACATCGTTTTTAAGCCCAAACACATCCCCGGCAATCAGCCGTAACCACACACCTGCGTCGGTAAAAATGGGTAGATCTCCTGATGCGTAGTTTTCGAACGTTGGCGTCTGTTCCTCATTGGCTTCGGGCAGGGCCACCCAGGTCTGGATCATTTCCAGCGAGCCGCCTGCCAGGGTAGCTGGATCTTCGAACCGCTCGGAGTGCGCAATACCCTTTCCGGCAGTCATCCAGTTGACTTCGCCAGGCTTTATGATCTGTTGCACGCCCAGGCTATCCCGGTGCGTCACCTGCCCATCGAACAGGTAGCTGACCGTAGAAAGGCCAATGTGTGGATGCGGGAGTACATCCATGGTAGGCGCCTGCTCGGGTGTGAAGCTGACGGGCCCCGCATGATCCATGAAAATAAACGGCCCGAGCATACGCCGAAGCCGGTACGGTAGAATACGCCTTACCGCAAATCCATTACCCAGGGACGCCTGACGTGCCTCAATAAGTTGATCGACCATAAAACAACAGAGATGAAGAGGGGATTGACTTCCCCAAAGCTAACGCAAGGGATAACTTTCTCAAAAAGTACTGGCAAGGTTAGCCTGGCCTTTGAGGTAGTGTCCGCTTTTTGAGTATCTTTCAAATCAGTTTTCCGCTGCCTTAAAAACCACTAACCTCGAATCAATACATTTATGAATCGCCGAAATTTCGTTCAGCATACGGGTCTGACCTTAGGGGGTGTTTCCCTGTTTCATCAGTCCTTGTTTGCCAGTCGGTTAGCCGATGATCCGTTTAAAATGAAGATGATTCGCGATACGGTGGGTGTCTTTACCGAAAAAGGGGTACGATTGCCTATCTGAAAACCAAAGAAGGCTGGGTCGTTGTCGATTCTGAATTTCCTGAACAGGCGCAACATTTGATTGATGCCCTGAAAAAAACAGACGATAAACCCTTCCCTCTGTTAATCAACACGCACCACCACGGCGACCATACATCGGGAAATATTGCCTTTAAAGGCCTGGCGGGTCATGTGGTCGCTCACGAAAATTCATTGAAAAACCAGAAAGCCGTCGCCGAAAAAGCAAAAACCGAAGATAAACAACTCTATCCCGATATCACATTCACCGATAGCTGGAAACAGAAAGTCGGTGGCGAGAGTATTCGGGCTTATTACTTCGGGCCGGGGCATACGGATGGCGATGGGTTGATTCATTTTGAAAATGCCAACGTCCTGCACATGGGCGATTTAATGTCGAACCGTCGGTATCCAAATGTGGACAAAAGTGCCGGAGCCAGTGTTAAAAACTGGATTGTCGCCCTGGACAAAACCCTGTCGACCTTCGATAACAAAACCATCTTTGTGTTTGGCCACGCCTTCGATCCCGAAAAAATTACGGGCGGCAAAGAAGACATAAAGGCGTTTAAGGATTATCTGGAAAAGCTACTGGTGTTTGTTGGGGGAGAGGTTAAAGCGGGGAAATCCAAAGAAGAAGTCCTGAAGGCAACGGCTATTCCAGGCGTAACCGAATGGCAGGGCGACGGCATCATTAGAAGCCTGCAAGCCGCCTATGATGAGATAACAACAGGAAAGTAAGTTTAGATGCTATAGATTCTGTGGATTTTATTGATGCTATAGTTCCGAAAGAATCTACAGAAGCAATAGGATCTACTAGAGGCCCCACCCATGAAAGGATATAAGCTGGATTTGTGCCTCAGTAAGGGGTATTTTCGGATGCAGCAGGACATTTTTACCTGCCGATTTGTGCTGTTCGATGACGCCCTTTGCGCTGTGCACTGGCTGCGGATCACCCTGGCCGATGTTACCTATGGGACAAAGCAACTCCGGCTATTGCGCAGTAATGAAAAATTCTCGGTGGCCGTTAAGCCGCTTACCATTTCGTCGGAATTAGAAAATCTGTATGCCTTATATCGAGCGTCCATCAATTTTGACGCCCCCGAATCGGTTGAGTCCTGCCTGATGAACGGAGCTACGTATACAATGTTTGATACGTATGTTATTGAAGTGCGGGATGGAAGCAAGCTAATTGCCGCTGGAGTCTTCGATAATGGCATACAAAGCATTGCGGGCATTATGAATTTTTACCATCCTGACTATCGCAAACATAGTTTAGGGAAATTCCTGATGCTTCAGAAAATCAGGCATGCTCAATTGTACCAAAAAGCCTACTACTATCCGGGTTATCTGGTTAGCAATTACCCCAAGTTCGACTATAAACTATTTGCCTGCGAACCGGCAACGGAAGTATTCGATAGCATCCGTGATCGGTGGATTCCTTTTTCCTGGGAAACTGTTAACATCCTGGCCGACTTATATAAAATGATTTAATCAGGGTGACCCCGTTTTCGCCAGCCGATTGTCCATACGGCAGCCTAGATTTTTGATGGAGCAGCCTACTACCCGAAAGATCATCCACATTGATATGGATGCTTTTTATGCCTCGGTTGAGCAGCGCGACAATCCTGAGCTGCGGGGCAAGCCCCTCGCCGTGGGTGGCTCCCGCCAGCGTGGCGTGGTGGCAGCTGCCAGTTACGAAGCTCGCCAGTTTGGGGTTCGTTCGGCTATGGCTTCGTCCATTGCGCTTCGAAAATGTCCGGATCTGATTTTTGTAAAACCCCGATTTGATGTTTACAAAGCCGTTTCCAGTCAGATACGGGCCATTTTTGCCCAGTTTACGAACCTTATAGAGCCGCTCTCGCTGGATGAAGCCTATCTGGACGTAACAGATAATTTGTCCAGCCAAACGACGGCTACTCAGTTAGCCCAGACGATTAAGGAGCAGATCAAACGGGAAACCGGCCTGACTGCCTCGGCGGGGGTTTCCTATAATAAATTTCTGGCAAAACTGGCTTCTGATTATCGTAAACCCGATGGTCTCTTTGTAATTAAACCCCATCAGGGACTGGCCTTTGTTGAAGTCCTGAAAGTTGGTCAATTTCATGGAATTGGTCGTGTGACGGCCGAAAAAATGAACCAGCTAGGTATCTTCACCGGGCTGGACTTACGCCAGAAAACCGAAGCGTTTCTGTTGGATCATTTTGGCAAAGTGGGCCATCATTATTACAACATCGCCCGGGCCATCGACAACCGGCCCGTAACCCCAGATCGGGAACGTAAATCAGTGGGTTCCGAAAATACGTTTGAGCAGGACCTGACTGAATATACTGAACTGGAGGCTGAGTTGCAGCCCCTTATAACAAGCGTCTGGACCTACTGTAAGCGAACCGGCGTGTTAGGCCGAACGGTTACGCTCAAGGTGAAGTATGCCGATTTTCAACAGATTACCCGCAGTCGAACGGCTTTTAGCGCCATCGCCGATCAATCGACCCTAGCCAGGATCAGTGTCGACTTACTATCTTCCCTGTTTCCTTTACAGAAAGGCGTTCGCCTATTAGGCGTGTCATTATCCAGCTTGCAAACGGTAGCCAGCGTGCCGAGCGGGCAGTTGACATTAGACTTATAGGCTGCGTTCAGGCACGCTTAATTGTTTGACACTTCACCTCTGGAATTGATCGAAAATTCATCGTCGAAGCTAATGGTGATACTACTTGTATCTCGTGCGCCGGGATGCTCCTTCAGAAATCGTTGATTCGCACTTTCCTCGCTGCTATTTAAGTAAGCTTTTCTCCACGGTTTCGGGGTAACAGAACCATATCCTGTAATGATAATTAATGTGTTGGCTGCCATGAGTGAAAATTGGGTTTACGCTACTAGTGTAGTTCGTACTGATTAGGAGTTAGACGCTGCCTGAAGGGGATGAGATGGCGGCAGTAACTGGATGAGCCACAAAACAACCAACTCCCACAAACGGGGGTTGGCTGTAGGAACCGAACATATAAGTTTGGATTCAACAGGTATATAACCTATTGAGAATAAGAAAGTTTCAAATAAGATCAATTGCTGGAAAATGTTGCTGATGGCGTTTCCTGAAAAGAACTAATAAGGGGTCAATTCGCTTCTGTTTGTAGGAAGGAATTGTCTTTTCAGTTATGTCTTTGTCTCCATCTCACTAGGCTCATGTCTGACCAACAACTTACCGCGCTGAATCTTGAATTAATGCGCTGCAATTCTCAATTGGTAGTCGATCCGGCTAATAGTGAGAATATCCTTACCGCTGATGTTGATGGAACGATCATTAGCGAAATGCGCCTTCTGGACTTATTGAATCGGTATAGCATCCCGTTTCAGGAGATTATATTTCGGTATAGCTTCAAAGGGATTGGACTGGCTTCACAAGGCCGCTATTGGGCTTCCTTTCACAAATAGCCAGCGCATTAATGTCAGTGTCGAGTAGGAAATGCCGATAGACTTATAGACTAAGTTGGGTAGAATACAGGCTGGCTTATCTTCCTAAAATAAAAAAGCGAACTAACAAAGTTGGCCCGCTTTCCAAGATCCTATCTAATACTTTTAATGACGGTAAGTTGCTACTATTCTTCCGAATATGAAGGATGGATAGATGAACACGCGCTACAAATCGACGGATTTGTTGTTTTAATCGATGGCTGGGTGGGTACTGAATTGGCGATAAACCAGGGAAACAAGTCTATTTATCACTAAAAATCTGCCTCTGGAGACCCTATAGAAAGAATTACAAAAATAATTTCTATAGCGTATGGGGTGAGATAGTCCAATTTTGTCATAAGGTTGTACCATAAAACAGACCTTGTAGCTGATGGGAAACTCACCGCTGTTTTCTGACGCTCCCAAAGCGTTTCCGTTTACTATGCCAGAAGAAGCGGGGCCCGTGCCGCTGTCGACAAACGACCCGGAACTGCTTATTCGGCGCGGTTTTGAGCAGAATCCACAACTGGGTTGCGAGTTACTCTACCATCGCTACTACCAGAATTTGTGTAGCTACGCCGTTCGCTTTGTGCTATCGAAAGAAGTAGCCGAAGACATTGTATCTGATGTGTTTTTGACCTTCTGGAAAAATGCCACCTACCAGCAAATTACGGTCTGCTACGGCGCTTATTTCTACCGGGCGGTACGTAATCGCGCTTATAACTATCTACGGCAGGAAGTAAGCCGCACCCAGTCGTTCGATTCAGAGGTTGGCGACAACTTCATTGATACAGATACACCGGAAGCGATCATCCATTTTCAGGAGTTAGCGCATCGGCTCGATGCCGAAATCCAGGCGCTACCGCCCCAATGTCGCAAGGCGTTCATGCTGAATCGGTACGAAGGAAAGCGCTACGTTGATATCGCCGAAGAATTACATATCAGCCAGAAAGCCGTTGAGCACCTCATTAGCCGTGCACTGACCCGCTTACGTACCCACCTGACCGGCGAATGGCTTATTCTGGTAAGCCTCATCTCCTTAAATTCTTTGTCCTAAATAGTCATTGGTTGTCATTAAGGGTCATTCGCTGAAGGCTGCATAATGAATGACCAGCAATGACAATCTACTCCTCTGCATATGGGGTTTATCCACTCGAATTTGTCGTACTGAAAATGACAACTGAAGCCATGCCAGAACCACCACCAAAACAACTCCTTTTTGACTTTTTTGCCGGGAAATGTACAGCCCTGCAAAAGCAGTGGATTGCCGACTGGTTAAAAGAGCCTGAAAATCGAGTACTGTATTATCAGTATCTCAATGAGTGGGAAAGTCAGCATCCACAGTACCGTGCTGATGTTCAGCCCGCGTTAGACCGTTTTCGGGCCGCTGTACAACAGGAACAGATTGAGGCCGACCTTGAGCCGAGTCCGTTTGTGGCCGTTTCGCAGGGTGGTTCCTGGACCAGTCGGTCGATATGGTTCTGGGCTGCTTCGGTCCTGCTCGTTCTGTCGATCGGGGGTATCTGAACCGGGATTTGATTCGGTATGAGACCTATCGAACCGCTTATGGCGAAACAAAGTCGTTCCGATTGGGCGACGGTACGAACGTGGCCCTCAATGCTAATTCAACCCTGTGGGTACCACGCTGGGGATTTGGTCAGCGGGGCAGAGAGGTTAAACTAGATGGTGAAGCTGAGTTTAATGTGAGTCATTTGCCGAACCATCAGCGGTTTATTGTCAGCACCAGCACCGACTTTGCTGTGGAAGTACTCGGTACCGAATTTGTCGTTTTCGCGCGGGACCAGCGCCGGAAAGTCATCCTCAGCCGGGGTCAGGTGAAAGTGCTTTACCAACCCGGAAAGCAGCTATTGATGAAACCCGGTGATTGGGTTGCTCTTAATGAGTCGGGGCAGTTGCAACGGAAGATTACGGCCGAGCCTGCGAAATTTTCCAGTTGGAAACAGCACCGCTTTACGTTCGATCAGACCAGCCTGGCTGAAATCTGTCAACTGATTCAGGAAAATTTTGGCCTGACCGTGCGCGTTACCGACTCCACGCTCGCGCAACGTCGAATATCGGGTGTGTTTAGGGCCGAGAAGCCCGACGAGTTGGTCGATGATCTGGTCGATTTACTGCAGGTACGTTCGATTAAAAGCGGTGGAACTATTGATATACAGCCACTTGGCAACTAAATGGATAATGAATAATGGATAATGGACAATGACCATGAATAAGTGTAGAAGGATTAAATTATCCATTATCCATTATCCATTATCCATTATCCATTATCCATTATCCATTATCCATTTCCTCAACTCTCAACTCAGTTAATCCTTAAATTCCTCAACCCTTACGTATATGATGCGACCAATACACGGCTACTTTCCCGTAGTTGTACTGGTACTCCTATTGACCAGTAGTGGCTTACCAATTCAGGCCCAGTACATGGCGTCGGCCCGTTCGCTAAGCCAACAGCCTGCTCATCCGGCTACGGCCGTTCGTGTGCTCAAAGATGTATTGAACGAATGGGGGCTCACCTTCGGCGTAAATATTCTCTACGAAGAATCAACCGTCGATGGATTAACGGTATCGATGGATGCAATTCGGCAAACCGGTAAACTGGAGCAGCGGCTTGACAATCTATTAAAGCCACTTCGACTGACGTATCGTAAACGAGGTAAATCGTACTTGATAACACCTGTTAAAAGGCAGGATAATACCAGCAGGCTGGTAAACCCTACTGCTACGTCCATAGCCTCACTGCCAATAGATGGCATTACGGAAGCTCACCAGGCAGTATCAACAGCCAATGTACCTGCCCAACTGGTACTTAGTGGACGCATTACCAGCGAAACCGGCGATGGCTTACCGGGTGTAAGCGTTGTTGTAAAGGGAACCACGATTGGTACCGCAACTGATGGAACGGGTATGTATAAACTCAACATACCAGATGCTCAGAGTAAAGGCACACTAATTTTCTCGTTTATCGGCTACGAAACCCAGGAGGTAACGATTGGCAATCAGACCACCATTAACCTTCAACTAAAACCCAGCGCCAATTCTATTGATGAAGTGGTGGTGGTGGGCTATGGAACACAGTCGCGCCGGAATGTGACGGGCTCTGTGACGAAGATAGACATGAAGCAGACTGAAAATCTGCCTAATACCAATGTTTCCCAGGCTTTACGAGGCCGAGTCGCTGGGGTTCAGTTTACTGATAACGGCCGACCCGGCCAGGCAGGAACAATTCTGGTGCGAGGCCAGCGCTCCATTTCGGCTGGTAATAACCCGCTGGTTATTCTGGATGGTATTTTTTTCGATGGAAGCCTCAATGATATCAATCCAGGCGATATAGAGTCGATGGAAGTGTTAAAAGATGCGTCGGCAACGGCCATCTATGGAGCCCGAGCCGCCAATGGCGTCATTCTCATTACGTCTAAACGGGGCACATCTGAAAAACCGACGATTCGAATTAGCTCCTATTACGGCGCTTCCTCCTGGAGTTATAAACCCAAGCTACTGACTCCAGATCGCTACATTGAGAAAACCCTGGAATGGCGACGCCAAAGTGGTCTGGATGCAGACCTAAGCAAGATTGGGGGGTATATGACCCCTACAGAAGCTAAAAATTATGCCGCCGGAACCACTGTTGACCCCTGGAAAGCGGTATCTCAGGTAGCCGGAATTCAGAACTATGATGTCAGTATTTCAGGACGTTCTGCACGTACGAACTACTTTGTTTCGGGCAATTTCAACAAGGATAGAGGGCTCATTTACAACGATAAAGCCACACGCACCAGCGCGCGAATAAACCTTGACAATCAAATCACCAGCTGGCTTAAGATTGGGGTGAATGCCCAATTTGCGGAGCGGGATCTATCTGGCAACGAGGGGAGTGTGATCAATGCCTACGGAACGTCTCCTTTTAGTAATGTCTGGCTGGATGCCGCCCATACCGATCCTGCACCTGTTGCGAATGAAGATGGCCTGATCGGGGGTATTCTCTTTGATGCCATAATTAAGAAAAACCGGGAGATTCAGCGAAATCTATTCGCCAACTTCTACGGTATTGTCGATATTCCATTTGTGGAAGGTTTAACCTACCGAGTCAATTATTCCCCTAATTATCGCTGGTATAACCTGGATAATTTTACCCCGATTTATCAGCGCAATAGTCAGAATTATACGGGTAGCGCCAGTCGGCAAACCGATTTAAATAAAAACTGGGTACTGGAAAATATTGTGACGTATAGCCGCCAGATTGGCGAGGCTCACAATCTGGATCTGACGCTGCTATACGGTCGAAATGAGGCCTATTCCGAATCGATCACGGCTTCGGGAAGCGATTTTACGGGAACCAGCGATGCAAATGGGTGGAATAATCTTGCCCTGGCCAAGATACAAACCAATACGTCGTCGGCCTCCGATGTCAACGCGATCTCCTCCATGATTCGGCTCAATTACCGATTTAAAGATCGGTATCTCTTGACCCTTACTACCCGACGCGATGGTAATTCGGTGTTTGGTGCCAGTCATAAGTTTGGAATTTTCCCATCAGCAGCCGTAGCCTGGATCGCTTCTGATGAACCTTTTTTTAAAGCGATTCCTCTGATTAATATGCTCAAATTCAGAGCGTCTTATGGATCGGTAGGAAATCAGGCCATCTCAGCCTATAAGTCACTCACTCAGCAAGGTCAGGTTCAGTACGTTTATGGGGATGGCGGTACTACGTCGACGGGCATTTATCCACTAAATCTGGCCAATCCAAACCTAAAATGGGAGACGACCACAACCGCCAATTTGGGCGTAGATTTTGAGATCTGGAAAGGCCGGATTAGTAGTACAATTGAGCTTTACAGCATGGATACCAAAGACCTGTTGTTGACTCGTCAGCTACCCTCGCCAACTGGCTTTGCCACTATCCTAACCAATGTTGGATCGACCAACAACAAAGGCATTGAACTGACAGTCAATACACTGAATATAAAAAAAGGCTTGCTTGAATGGAGTAGTAATGGGACGTTTTCCACGAACAAAAACAAGATCGTTCATCTCTATCGAAGTGACGCCAATGGCGACGGAGTGGAAGACAATGATGTGAGTAACAAGTGGTTTATCGGCCAACCCGTCTCAGTCGCTTACGATTACCGAATAGCTGGTGTGTATCAGGTAGGCGATCAGATTCCTGCCGGGCAAAAAGCGGGTTTCTTACGGCTTCAGGATGTCAATGGCGATGGCGTCATTGACGCCAACGACCGACAGGTTCTGGGAACGCTACAACCCAAGTATCGCTGGAGTTTTACCAATAATTTTCGCTATGGTCATGTTAATTTGATGGTCATGCTCAATGCGTTGCAAGGCTGGCTGGGCAGCGACCCCCGGTTAGCACTTACTCAGAACGCGGGTGGTAACGGAAATGGAAACCTTACCGGAAGAGCCTCTAATTTTATAGATACGGGTTGGTGGACACCTGAAAATAAATCCAATACCGTCTCCTCACTGGTCTATACGAACCCCTATAATCATGGGTACTATGAAAGCCGGGACTTTGTCCGGATTCAGGAAGTATCGCTTTCCTACGATTTTCCTCGCTCGCTGATTACCCGCCTGAAAATGACCAATCTGAAAGCTTATGTGAGCGGACGAAATCTGTACACATTTACGAAATGGCGAGGCATGGACCCTGAAAGTGGTAGTACGCCAAGTGATTTTCCCATGCCCCGTACTGTTTCGGTAGGTCTGAATATGAGCTTTTAATTTCTTAGCCGACATTTACGATGAAAAATATACCCCACTTAACGAAATGGTTATTAGGACTGAGTCTTATTTTGATTTCTCAAGCCTGCAATGAATCGGTTCTGGACGAAAAGCCCCTTTCGTTTTTATCGCCCGATGTAACGCTGGTGAGTAATGCCGGTTTTCAAAGTGCTATTACAGCCTTGCATCAGGGTACTCGCGAACTAATGGCCCCTGACGATGCCAATAAATACTGGGCCGTGCATTATGGCACAGACCTGGGCTCTATTGGGGTACGGGATACGTATTTGAGAGACTACTCCACGCAACTTACGCCCACCTACGCTGCTGTTGATTATTTTTGGGAATGGGGTTACCTGACGATGTTACCCAGAGCTAACCAGATTATCGACTACGCTCAGCGGCCCACGGCTGTCTGGACAAGCGATGCCCAGAAAAATGCCGTCATTGCCGAAGCCCGTTTTTTTCGGGCGTACGCCCTTAACCTACTTACCAATCTTTATGGCGATGTACCCATTGCCGACCGGGTAGCTACCGAACCCAAGATAGATTATGAGCGAAATGCCCGTAAAGATGTATTGGCCTTTGCTAAAGCCGATCTGGAATTTGCATCGCAATGGTTACCACTGACAGAGCCTCAGCCAGGACGTATTATAAAAGATGCTGCGGATCATTTGCTAACCGAAGTCAACATTAGTCTGGGTAATTACGATGAAGCGATTGCTGCTGCCACTTCGGTCATTTCATCGGGTCGTAATCAATTGATGACAACCCGTTTCGGCAGTGCAAAGGCCCAGCCAGGAGATGTCATTTCGGATTTATTCAAAGCTGGTAACATTAATCGTTCGGGTGGGAATCTGGAGAATTTGTGGGTTATTCAGTTTGAGTATCAGACCGCTGGCGGACAAGGCTCAGGTGGGGGCAACCAATGGCTTCGTCATTGGGGGGTTCGGTATTTCGACGCTAAAGACCCATCTGGCGCTTCAGGCATGGTATTAGCGGATAGCTTAGGGAGAGGAGTAAGTTTTATTCGACCAAGCAATCACATTGTATACGACATCTGGGATGATCCAGCTGATTTGCGCAACTCCCCTTATAATATACGCCGGAAGTGGTACTACAATAACCCGACATCAAAATACTTCAAACAGGAGGTAAAGTATCACGCCAATCTTGATACACTATATCATATTTTCCCTGGATTTAGAAAAGTGGAAAATGCAATTCCCAGTGCGTCATCGGGCCAAACCAGTAATGACTGGCCAATGATGCGCTTAGCGGAAACCTACCTGTTACGCGCAGAAGCTTACTTATTGAAAGGCGATAAACAAAAAGCTGCCGAAGATATAAATGTAGTGCGCAAACGAGCCAATGCTAAACCTGCTTTGGCCGCTCAGATTGACATAGACTATATTCTTGATGAACGATTACGGGAGTTAATTATCGAAGAGCCTCGTCGATTAACTCTCAATAGAACGGGCAAACTAGTGGAGCGAACCCTCAAATACAATGGTTTCGCCACCACAGTAAATTCGATTCAGCCCAAAAATGGCCTTTTCCCCATTCCCCAAAAATTTATCGACGCCAATTTTGGCCGTAAAATAGTGCAGAATCCAGGGTATTAAAGGGATTGCCTGGGCTTTATAAAAAGCCCAGGCAATCATACTGCCTGAGCACTTCATTGGTAACCTTTCGGTATTTTTCGGAATCATGAAATACCTGCTACTCATTGCGTCGTTACTCCTTATCGCATTCCGTTTTAGCTTTACGCCAGTCCTGCCCGATACTAACTGGGCAGAGTATAACGGTGACGGTGCCCGAAGCCATTATTCGCCGTTGACGCAAATCAATCCGGAGAATGTGCAGCAATTGAAAACTGCCTGGACCTATGCATCGGGCGGGGCCGATACCATTGGAAATCGAACCCAGATGCAATGCAATCCAATTATTGTTGATGGAGTCATGTATGGTGTGTCGGCCAATACACAGGCGTTTGCTTTGAATGCGGCCACGGGTCAGGAGATCTGGCGAACGAAGCTAACCAATAATGGCGGAACCACCAGCCGGGGCGTAACGTACTGGGCCGAGGGATCAGATAAACGGATTCTGTTTGGGGCTGGCAAATGGCTTTACGCCTTCGAAGCCCAAACAGGTAACCCCATCAACAGCTTTGGTCAGGGCGGACGAATTGACCTGAAAGAAGGTATCGAACGACCCGGTGCCGATAATTACGTGCAACCCAATACGCCCAACACCATCTACAAAAACCTGGTTATTGTGGGCGTGCGCGTTTCCGAAGGCGAAACCGCATTGCTGGGCGACGTGCGTGCTTACGATGTGCGTACAGGACAGAAAGTCTGGACATTTCACACCATCCCGCAACCCGGTGAATTTGGCTACGACACCTGGGCTCCTGCCAATCCCCGTCAACGGCTGGGTGGTGCCAATGCCTGGGCGGGGATGGCCATCGACCGGGAACGGGGCATTGTGTATATCCCGACGGGTTCGGCGGCATACGATTTTTACGGCGGCAATCGAAAAGGGAATAACCTATATGCCAATTGTTTACTGGCACTGGATGCAAAAACGGGTAAACGGCTTTGGCATTTTCAGTTTGTGCATCACGACATCTGGGATCGCGACCCACCTGCCCCCCCAGCCTGCTAAGGGTTACACAAAGAGGCCCCGACGGTCGGCCCCGACAAATTGACGCAGTAGCGCAAACGACCAAACAGGGGCATGTTTTTGTCTTCGATCGGGTCAGCGGAAAACCGTTGTTCCCGGTGGTCGAAAAAGCGTTCCCAACGGCTGCCGTCGTAGGCGAACAACCCAGCCGAACGCAGCCTATTCCAACGAAGCCTGCCCCTTTACCAGGCAGACATTCACCGAAAAAGATATCAATTCCTGGGCATCTAATCGGGATGAAATCGTGGCCACGCTGCGGAAAGCCCACACGGGTAGCCCCTATATTCCGTTGACGTCAGAAATGACCATCTTTTTTCCTGGTACCGATGGCGGTGCCCAATGGGGTGGTTCGGCGGTTGATCCGGAGGGGGTGATTTACATTCCTGCCAAGCAGAATCCCTGTTTTTCCTCGCTGGTTATGAAGGAGCAACCCGCTGGGAAAGCCTCCGTAACGGGAGCACAGTTGTACAGTTTGCGGTGTGCTGCCTGCCACGGTGCCGACCGTCGGGGAAATCATGATGGCTCCTATCCGTCGTTGCTAGGTCTGGAAACCCGACTGTCAACCGATGCGGTTCATCAGGTGCTGTTGAAAGGGCGTGGCATGATGCCTTCGTTTTCGCACCTTCCCGAAGCAGAACGTAATGCCATCGTCGATTTTCTGTTCAATAAGGGCAAGGGTACACAAACCGTAAGCGCCCAGAAAGCAGGCTTACCCTATCAGCATACGGGTTACAATCGTTGGTACGACAGCAACGGCTATCCCGTAAGTGCGCCACCCTGGGGCACACTTACGGCCATTGACCTCAACACAGGTGAGCATCGTTGGCAGGTTCCCTTAGGCGAATACAAAGAATTAACGGTCAAAGGTGTACCGGCCACCGGAACCGATAACTACGGCGGCCCACTCGTAACGGGCAGTGGCCTGTTGTTTATTGCGGCCAGTAAAGACGGGCAATTTAGAGCGATTGACAAAAAGACGGGTAAGGTCTTGTGGCAGGTTCAGTTGCCAGCCGCGGGCTACGCATCGCCCAGTACGTATTCGGTGGAGGGTAAACAATATGTTGTCATTGCGTGCGGTGGTGGAAAATTGAATACGAAATCAGGAGATAAGTACGTTGCTTTTGCTTTACCCACTATACCCTGATTTTATACAATCAGGTAACTTTAGATTCTATTGATTTTGTGGATTCTATTGACCTTGTTATGCTGCTGATCAGCAAATCAATAGCGCCCTAAGAATCAATAGAATCAGTTTACGTTAATGCTGCTTATCTTCTAATTGGTATGCCAAAAATTATTCAAGTTGGTTTAGTTGGCTTTGGCCTGTCAGGCCGGTATTTCCACACGCCGTTTCTGTCCGTTAATCCGAAGTTTCAGTTAAAGAAAATCGCCAGTAGCCGACCTGACGCGGTTCGTGAATTTGATTCGTCGATTGAGTGGGTTGCCACAGCCGATGAGTTGTTCGCCGATCCAGCTATCGACCTGGTTTTCATTTGTTCACCCAACGAAACGCATGTCGAGTATGCTCGTAAAGCTCTCGAACACGGCAAACACGTTGTTGTCGAAAAACCCTTTGCGCTCACTGAAGCCGAAGCGATTGAGTTACTGGAATTAGCACAGCGTCAGGGCTGTATCGCTACTGCCTACCAGAACCGGCGCTGGGATTCCGATTTTTTAACCATTAAACGGTTGTTGGCCGACGATGCGTTAGGAGCGCTTGTGGATTACGAATGTCTGTATGATCGCTACTCGCCCGTTCCGCCCAATTCCCAGAGTTGGAAAGAACTACCGGGTCCAGGCCGGGGTAATCTGTACAATTTAGGACCACACCTGCTCGATCAGGCGTTGAACCTGTTTGGCAAACCCGATACGGTTCAGGCCAGCATCCGAATTCTCCGCCCGGGGAGCCATGTTCCTGATTATTTTGATATAAAATTAGGCTACCCAGATAAGATCGTCCGGCTTGAATCCAATCTGCTGGTTTATCAGAATCATCTACGGTATAGCTTACATGGCACAAAAGGCTCGTTTATTAAAGGTGGGTTAGATGTGCAGGAAGAACGGCAGCGACTCAATGAATTGCCAAATCAGGCAGACTGGGGCGTTGAACCACAGGATCGCTGGGGAACGCTTTATCGGGATGGTAAGGCTGAGGTTATTGAAAGCGCTCCCGGCAATTATACGCCTTTTTACGATAACCTGTACGACGCGATTGTGAACGGAGCCGAACCCGCTATCACGCCTGCTGATATCCAACAACTTGCCCGTGTCATTGACTTAGCGCTGGAAAGTAGCCAGACTCAACGTACCATCGCTTACTAATCATGACCAACTACCGCTGGCGAATTGTAGTGCTCCTGTTCATCGCTACGACTATAAACTATTTAGACCGACAGGTAATCAGCCTGCTCAAACCCACGCTGGAAACCGTTTTCAACTGGACTGAAACCGATTACAGTCATATTGTGATGGCGTTTCAGGCCGCTTACGCCTTTAGTTATGTTGTCTTTGGTCGCCTGATTGATGCCATCGGAACCAAGTTAGGTTATGGTATTGCTGTTTTTTTGTGGAGCATAGCCGCTATGATGCACGGTCTGGCAACCAGCACATTTGGCTTTGGGTTTTACCGCGCCCTGCTGGGGTTGGGCGAAGGGGGAATTTTCCGGCAGCCATCAAAACCGTAGCCGAATGGTTCCCTAGAAAAGAACGGGCGCTGGCAACAGGAATCTTTAATTCCGGTACGAACATTGGCGCAGTGGTGGCCCCCATCCTGGTTCCCTGGGTATTAGGCATCTATGGCTGGCAGATGGCCTTTGTGTTGACGGGCCTGGTTGGGTTCATCTGGCTTATCTTCTGGTGGTGGAGTTACGAAAATCCACAGCGGCATAAAAAGCTATCGGCAGATGAGTTAGTCTACATTACCAGTGATGCGGAGAGCACCACAGGCGAGTCGATTCCTTGGCTGGATTTACTTCGTTATCGCCAGACCTGGGCGTTCATTTTGGGTAAGTTATTCACCGACCCGGTCTGGTGGTTTTTCCTGTTCTGGTTGCCATCCTACTTTGCTTCTTCATTCAATCTGGACCTAAAGAAGCCAAGCTTGCCGCTCATTTTTGTGTATACGGCGGCTACGCTCGGTAGCGTCGGGGGCGGGTATTTATCGGGTTATTTCATTCGCCGGGGCTGGACCATAAACCGCTCCAGAAAAACGGCCATGCTGCTCTATGCGCTCTGCATTGTGCCAATTGTGCTGACCCGCTACGCCACCTCCATCTGGGAAGTCGTTGGCTTGCTTAGTCTGGCCGTTGCCGCGCACCAGGCCTGGAGCGCCAATCTGTTTACGCTCGTTTCGGATATGTTTCCGAAGAAAGCTGTTAGTTCGGTTGTTGGGCTAGGGGCATGGCAGGTTCGCTGGGTGGACTTTTCTTCCCGATTGTGGTAGGTGCGTTGCTGGATACCTACAAAGCGCAGGGTGACATTACCATTGGTTATAACTATCTGTTTTTGCTTTGCGGAAGCGCCTATCTGTTAGCGTGGTTGTGCATTCATCTGTTCGCACCTATGTTGAAGCCGGTAGAATCGATAGGTACATAGGCTAAAGCCTCTTAGAATTGTCTCCGGCAGCATCCTGCTGTCGTAGCCGAAGGCTAAATTGTAGGTACCCTTTAGCCTTCGGCTACGACAGCAGGATGCTGCCGGAGACATACACAGAATCAAAGAGTATCACTTATGTATCCCCTTACCATCAATCACTGGCTGACTCAACACGCTCAGTTCCGACCCAATCATCTGGCATTCGTCTTTGGCGATACACGACTTACGTTTGCGGAACTGAACCGGAGTGTCAACCGGATGGCCAATGCGTTGCGGGCGGCAGGTATTGGCAAGGGTAATAAAGTAGCAACGGTGCTGCCCAATAGTCGTGAGTTGTATGAAGCCTTCTGGGCGGTGGCCAAACTGGGTGCAGTTCTCGTACCCATGAGCCCGATGGTGCGGGGACAGGGCTTGATAAACCTGCTCAATGATGCCGACTCTGGTCTTGTTCTGACCGATGCTGACCATGCGCCTTTTCTTGATGAAGTCCGCAGTGAGTTAGTCATTCCCGTAGCCAATTACTGGCTTACCGATGGCGAGCAACCCAACTGGCAATCGTATTCCGCTTTGTGGCAGGCTGCTTCCGAGGTAGAACCTCCCACGCCAGAACTCGATGGTGACGACCTGTATAACATTATGTATAGTAGTGGAACAACCGGGTTGCCCAAGGGGATTATGCATTCCCATTTTGTCCGCTCTATGTATGGGACGCTGTTTGCCAATGCCTATCGTATCCGGCCCGAAAGCGTCATTATGCACTCGGGTTCCATTGTGTTCAACGGGGCCATGCTGACGTTTATGCCCGCTATGTTCATTGGCTGTACCTATGTGTTGCTGAAGGAGTTTTCAGTGCAGCCCGTACTGCAAACCCTGGCCAGTGAGGGCGTTACGCACACGATTCTGGTGCCTACCCAAATCGCATCCTGTCTACGCTACCCTGACTTTACAATCGATAAGCTCCCGACAATCGAATACATCCTATCCGTTGGGGCACCCTTATTGAACGAGCAGAAAGCAGAATTGATCCGACGCTTCCCGAATACATTTTACGAGTTATATGGCCTGACAGAAGGTTTTATGACAGTTTTGGACAAGACTGTTTCGGCTGAAAAAACCGGTTCAGTAGGTCGGCCAATCTGGTTTTCGGAGATGAAAATTGTTGATGATACGGGTTGTGAATGCCCAACTAGTGAAGTCGGTGAAATTATTGGCAGGGCACCTTTTCTGACATCGGGTTATTACAAAAAGCCAGACCAAACCGCCGATGCGATTCGGAATGGCTGGCTTTACACCGGCGATCTGGGTTACGTTGACGACGATGGCTATCTGTTTTTAGTGGGCCGTAAGAAAGACCTGATTATTTCGGGTGGCGTAAATGTCTATCCGAAAGACATTGAAGAAATCATAATTCGTCACCCGGCTGTTGCCGAAGTCGCCGTATTTGGTGTACCCCACCCTGACTGGGGCGAAACGCCCATTGCGGCTGTCCGATTGATTGAAGGTATTTCGGTTAATGAGCTAAAAGACTGGACGAATCAACACCTGGAAGCTCGTTATCAGAAGATTTCGGCCGTCATGCTGCTGGACGAATTTCCGAAGAATGTGGCCGGAAAAGTGCTGAAAACTGCCTTGCAGGAACGGTATTCCGAAAGCCTGAAACGCTAATCCCAAATTTACGTTAGAGTTATTTATTAGCGGGCAATTCCTTGACCAGAACAAAGTCCAGATAAGCCAGATTAGAGCCCTTGTTGTAATGCAGGGTGAGCAGATTGGGCCCGGCTACTGGAAAGGTAATTTCGCCCACTGTGGCCTGCGTCCAGCGATGATAGTCCCCCGTATTTTCGGGTAAAACCAGGTCAATCACTTTTTTATTATTCAGCCATAACGATGATTTGTTGTCCTGATAGCCATAAACCGTAATGATTCTGTACTGACCAGGGACTTTAATATCGACCGTATAATTCGTCCATTCGCCATCTTCCTGCCAGCCAATATATAACTGATTCACTTTCGGGTCGACCTTGTTGGGGTGATTAAAATCGGCGAAGTCCTTGGTAAACGAAAGATCTACGCCTTCTTTCTCTCTGAAATGGACCAGATACTCAGGCACGCCCGGTCGCTGATGGTCGGGTTTGCGATTGAGTTCTCCACTGCCCTTATTAATTGGATCGGTATCATGATAGGCAACTCCTTCGCCCCCGAGATCATAATAGGCTAACTCGACACGACCGGGTATTAACTGGGCACCTTTTGTGTACTCGGCATCCCTGAAGGGTTTGCCTTTATAGTCCCTGGGGATCTGAGCAATGAGTAACGATGCTGTTGTTGCTGACAGGAGCGCTATACACAGAAAGGCTTGGCCTATTTTGTGGCTGAAGGTATACTGAAACGTAAGGTTAACTAGCTGATAGAGCTTGTTTATTGTGCGGTAATTCATGGGTATTAAAGAACGATTGTGGGAGTAATCTGCAAGGGTAGCATGAGGCTACTTTTTTGTGAGCGGCTTTACCGAGACTTCCTTAAAATAGACAACATCGTGTTCCCCATGATTTTGCAGGCCGATATAGCCCGTATTGGGGCGTAAACCACGGTAAGGCTCAAAATCAAATTTACGTGCCGGTACCGGGTCACCTTCTTTGTAATCGGTCACTTTAACCCCATTGACAGAAATGATAGTACGGGGACCATCGAGTGTAATTTCCATCGTGTTCCATTCCGGGCCGGGTTTGCCGGGTTTAGCCAGCGGTTTATTCAGCGAGTAGAGCGTTCCCGTGATGTGCGTGTCATCTTCTTTAGACGTTTCGGGATGGTTGTCAATTTGTACTTCGTAACCATAATGAACGGGCATCCATTCTTCGCGAGGCTCAAGCGGAATCCGAATATACACACCCGAATTGCTATTCTCTTTTTGCATTTTATACACTACGCGTAGCGTGCAGTTGCCGAATTTCTCTTTTGTCCAATATAACAGGCCCATGCCACCATGACCACGAATGAGCCCTTTTTCAACTGACATTCGCCCTTTTCCGACGTGTTTCCATCCCGTGAGATCAGTACCATTGAAGAGTTGCCGCCAGCCGTTGGTTGGCGTTGGCTTCGTTTGTTGAAGACTAGCGGGTGATTTGTCAGGAATGAGAAGAGTTGCTGCCTGATTATAGGCAATAGGGAAGAAAAGCCCGATAGCAATCAGCCAGGTGTTGGCCAGTACGTTTTTCATGGTCATAGGTAAAGTGACTTGCAAAAAAACGGAAGCTGATCAAGGCCTGAAATCTACTCGTATGCGTCATTTTAGAAATGACCTACCAACCGTATACCCGTGGCATTGTATTGCCAGTAGGGTTGCAGCTCCCACGAGAACTTTTGTTTCAATGCTCGATTGTAATACTGAACTGCTTTCAGAAGAGCCGCGCCGGCATCGCCACTGGCCGATGCGCCTACGATTATACCGACTAAAAGAGCTGCTGCACCACCAAGCGCCAAGCCTTTACCATCGGGCAAGTCTACCGTTGTCGGCGGACCCAGCTGAGCGATCGGCTGTGTTGGTACCGGAGAAGGCGTTACCGGAGCAAATGGGTCAGTAGTAGTTTTTTGTCCGGCATAGGGGCCACTCATACATTCCCAGGTTCCGGCATAGCCAATCCATGACGAACAATTTGCCAGCGTAGGGCCGGTAGTGGTAGGTGTACTTGGAGTTGATGTCGATGTTTGATAATAAGCAGTTTTTTGCTTTGATAACGCATTTTTATAAGACGCAGCCTCTATCGCTCCTGCAATTATCATAAGGAGGCCCGGTATGGCTATCGAAGCGCCAACTGTGCTGGCTGTTTGCTGGCGAGCCACAATGTCGTCGAACTGTAGATGTTGATACTGTACATCGGCATCCTTGAGTGCATCCATATACTGCCAGAGTTCAGTCTTTGGGTTGTCTACGTCGATACCATCGTAGCTGTAAATACGCCGGATACCCGTATGGGTTGAGTAAGTGGTGCTGGTTTTGCCTCTGTATGTGCTCGTACTGTGAGTCGTATAAGTATAAGGAATTTCCCGGAATTCAATTGGTTTAAGCCTGGCTGCTGCTTGCGACGGAAGGCTATCAACCTGGCCCCAAAGTGGCAATGGAGCGATGAATAAACAGTAAAGAAGGAATTTCATAAGCTTCGAAGGTTTAAGGTGGAAAGATAGATTCCTCTTGCCCTTCTTTTGATTATAAACGCCTTAAAATGAGCTTATAAATAGCTTAAAATACGTTTACGAAAACCTAAAATCAGGCTTGTGCTGGTTCGAAGGCATAGGGGCATACAAAAAGGCCATGCTTCAAGGTGAGCATGGCCTTCACGTTTTTCTTAACCTAAACTCCATTTCAATATCGTTACCCGACTCAATTAGACTACCTGATCGAGTC
Organism: Spirosoma telluris; assembly: GCA_003259005.1. Taxonomy (GTDB): domain Bacteria; phylum Bacteroidota; class Bacteroidia; order Cytophagales; family Spirosomataceae; genus Spirosoma; species Spirosoma telluris. The sequence goes on along the minus strand of QLII01000001.1, from coordinate 4,014,291 downwards.
AAGGGGATACATGCGTACCGGTTCAATTACTATACCAAACTGATAACAGCTTGATAGTTAGGGGATTTGTTTTGTCGAGTGACGAATGGGGTGTACGATTGTGGACAACTAACGTCCATTTTAGTACACCGAGTGGGTAGATTTTATCTTGCCATAACCGCGTCGGCAAACGCCCCTTTAAATTCATAGGGGATAAAGTCCAGTTCTGACTCCACTACAGCAAGTGTAACGCGTTGATCATTTCCAATCGTAGGCAGCCTCTGGCCATCACTACAAGGAATAGCATCTTATTTTGTTTCCGATACTACCTTTTAATAAATATAAAGTGACTGCGCTGGTAACCACTGTCTAAACCAATAAAAAATGACCCATCTCTCTAACTAATCATGAATACGCGCAATCATCATTCAACCGTGCTGAATTATATTATCTACTCGCTGCTAGCTATTGCCGGCATCACAGCATGGGTTATTCTATCTGTATAATACGTTCTATACCATACCATTGATGTACTTATGTCCTCGAATCAACATCTCACCCTTGTCACGATCTGTGATAATCGGTTTGCCCTCTTACTGGCTTCTTTACTCAAGTCGATTGAAGCTAAGCTAAGCTCACCTACTCAATTTGATCTCTATTTGGTGAATGACGGTATTCATTCGTCAACCAGAAATAAGCTTTTGCGGGCTATCAATCCCGCCGTCTTTACTGTTCATTGGCTATCCATCGACGAGACGTTGCCACCGGGGTAGTCCTACCAATGGATCGCTCCACGTTTCCCCGAAACGTCTTTGTTCGTTTGTTTATCCCTTATTTTATACCTCAGGAACTGACGAAGGTTGTCTATCTGGACGTTGATATGATCGCCCATCAGGATATAACGCCTTTATGGTCTATTGATTTGGGTAACAAGCTAGTAGGCGCTGTTGTAGACCGGGCCGAAGTGGCAGGCAGCTCGTGGGGCGGCTATCGTAATTACCAGGAATTAGGCTTACAGGCTGATACCAAGATCTTTAATTCGGGCCTGTTAGTGATTAATCCCATTGCCTGGCGTCAGCAGCAGATTACGGAGCGGGTTATTCGTTGCATTGAGGAGAATGTTAAATACGCCGTGTTTCCTGATCAATATGGCCTGAATGTCGTACTGGCCAATCAGTGGCTAGAACTCGACCGGCGCTGGAACTGCTATGCGCAGTCTGATGAAGCTAATCCCTATATTATTCACTTTACCGGAGTGAAGCCGATTTATACCTCATACCATCTCAATAAGGCGTATCAGGAGGAGTTTTATCATTACCTGCGCATGACTCCCTGGCATCAGTATAACCCTGTTGGCGGCTGGAATCGGTTCTTACTTAAGCAAACCCATAAGATGAGCAAGCGGTGGCATCGGTTAACAAACTGGCTCAATCCGTTTAAAGAGATTCCGGGTTCTGCCTCTGCCGACACATCGACAACGCGCTACAAGCTTCTCTGAGTTGTATATGGATTCTTTGGATTCTATTGATTCTCTACAATAAATTTAATCGACTCATCAATTCAGCCTTATTGGCGCGGCTGATGGGAATGACTTTAGCGGCTACCACTAAATTACTCTCTTCAATATCGACGATTTTGTCCAGATTGATGATGTACGACCGGTGCACCCGTAGAAACTGGGTGCCCAGTTTCTCTTCCAGCGATTTCATGGTGGTATAGACCACAAATGCCTGCTGGCTGGTCAGGATTTTGACGTAGTCCCCTGTGTTTTCGATGTACATGATCGAATCATAGGGGACTCGAACGTACCGCCCGTCACTCTTGACATAAATAGCTTTATTATCGCCCTGTCGCACCTGCTCCTGCTTCTTTTGCATGGCCAGCACCTTTTCAACGGCTAGTTTAAACCGAGGCTGTGCGATGGGCTTTTTCAGGTAGTCTGTCACCTGGTACTGGAAGGCATCGAAGGCATAATCCGTTTTTCCCGTTGTCAGAATGACTTGGGGCATAGCCGGAAGCCGGTCCAGCAAATCAAATCCTGAAAGCTCCGGCATTTCAACATCCAGCCAGATCAGGTCGATTTCCTGATCTGCCAGGATCTTCAGGGCCTGGCTGGCATCCTCACAAATAGCAACTACCTCGAGGGACTCGTGCTGTTCACAAAGCCGTTGCAACGCCTTGCGAGCCATTGTTTCGTCATCAACAATTATACACTTCAGGATCATGACTTAGTTTTTGTCAGAAGGCGTTGCCATTCGGCCTCGACAAGCGGCTTACAGCTCATCAAGTCGGCGTGAAATAGGTGCCAGAGACGATGAATTCGTTTCGATTCAACGCTCGTTTCAACGGCCACTTCAAATTGAGCCAATAGCATCTCCATATCCGATAAACCTACCATACCCAATGTAGGTCTTAGTTTGTGAGCCAGTTGACGCACATCTTCCCAGCGTTGCTGCTCAAGTAAAGGCTCAATCGTATTGAATTCCGGAAGGACTTCTTCCAGAAACGTCTCGAACATACTGGTGGCATAGTCTATATCATCTCCGTATAATTCGTTTAGCAAATTTCTATCCAGAGAATAACTTAGGGTCATAGGCTCCAGTCGACTTCCTTCCTCCATGGTCATATCTTTCTGATCCAGCTGGGTCGATGCCACGTCTATGTCAGGCCTCATAAGTGCACAATAATGATGCTTTTTTTAATTTTAAGTACTTTAATAAGTACTAATGTAAACAATTTATTAAAATAAATAGGTGTCTTGGTAATTATATGTCCTAAATAATACGCGGACACTTGCTTCATAAAGGCTGTATCGGGTTAAAGATGTTACCAGAAGCGTGCAACTGCCTATTTGGAAACCTATAGTTTGCAAAAATGGATCAATAATTACCCAAAAAACGGCAAATTCTGCTGTTCATCGAATATAGATAACTGAGAAATATAGATCTGCCATTTTTATTTCATTAAACCACATGTCAAGCCCAACAAAACTCACTTATGTCTACTTTACTTACCGACGAAGCCTTGATTCGGGAATACTTACCGGGTCAACCTAATGAATGCTTTGAGACGCTTTATAATCGGTATGCTAATAAAGTATACCGGCATTGCCTATCCATAACCAAAGACACCGAAAATGCCCATGACTTTACCCATGACATTTTCATCAAGATGTTTAGTAAGTTAGATACCTTTCATGAGCGATCAAGTTTTTCAACCTGGTTGTATTCCATTACCCATAATTACTGTGCTGGCCAGCTTCGCTTAGCGAAACGATTTACGCTTTCCACCCTTGATGAAGCTACTGAACGGGATTCTTATACCGATGAAGGGCAAGATATGCCCACTCAGGAACAGGCACTTCAACAGCTTAAACAGGCCATGGCAAGTCTATCAGCTAATGAACAAACGCTCTTAAGGCTTAAATATGAACAGGGAATGCGTATTGAGGAAATTGCCCAGTTATATAATCTAAAGGTTAGTACCGTTAAGATGCGGATTAAGCGGAGCCGGGAGAAAATTTACCGGCTATGTGCTAACCAGCATTTATTTTAATAAACCTGCGGTTAAGCCTGATCCTGCATTAATTCCGTTAAAATCTTTTGGGCCGCCACTGAAATCACAGTCCCCGGTCCGAATATGCCTTTTACGCCCGCATCATACAAAAACTGGTAATCCTGAGCCGGAATAACCCCCCCGCAATAACCATAATATCATCGCGTCCGATTTTCTTTAACTCCGTAATTAATTGGGGCACCAGCGTTTTATGACCAGCTGCCAGACTCGATACGCCCACAATATGCACGTCATTTTCGGCGGCTTGCCGGGCAACTTCGGCAGGTGTTTGAAAGAGGGGCCCATATCAACGTCGAAGCCTAAATCAGCAAAGCTTGTTGCGATGACTTTGGCACCCCGGTCGTGGCCATCCTGCCCCATCTTGGCAACCAGAATCCGTGGGCGACGGCCATCGAGTTCGGCAAAACGGTCGCTCATTTCGCGGGCCAGCCGGAAATTTTCGTCGTCGGATACCTCAGCCGAGTAAATACCCGATACGGCTCGGATGGTGGCCTTGTGTCGGCCAAAGGCTTTTTCCATAGCATCAGAAATTTCGCCAAGGGTTGCCCGGTGGCGAGCCGCTTCAACCGCAAGGGTGAGGAGGTTTTGCGCAGGGAGCAGGGTGCTCGGAGCGGGGGCTTCGCCCCTCAAGGAGGGAGCGAGAGCTGAGGAGGCCAATGCCGCTTCTGTAATAGCTGCCAGTGCCTTTTCTACCTTTTCCTGATTCCTCGTTTCTTTTACTTTTTTCAATCGTTGTAACTGACTTTCGCGCACGGCCTGATTATCAATGTCGAGTAGTTCGATACTGGTTTCAGTCGCGGGTTTGTACCGATTTACCCCGATAATCCCATCTTTGCCCGAATCAATACGCGCCTGCTTACGGGCAGCGGCTTCTTCGATTCGGAGTTTAGGGAGGCCTGTTTCAATGGCTTTGGTCATACCCCCTAATTGCTCGACTTCGTCCATTAATGCCCAGGCCTTCTCCACTAATTCTTTTGTTAGATACTCAACGTAATACGATCCGCCCCAGGGATCAACAGCACGCGTTATGTCTGTTTCATGCTGCAAATACAGTTGGGTATTGCGGGCAATACGAGCGGAAAAGTCGGTAGGTAGGGCGATGGCTTCATCCAGTGAGTTGGTATGCAGGCTCTGCGTTCCACCCAGTACAGCTGCCAGGGCTTCGATGGTTGTGCGGGCCACATTGTTGAATGGGTCCTGCTCAGTTAGACTATAGCCTGAGGTTTGGCAATGCGTCCGTAAAGCCAGCGACTTGGAATTTTTTGGCTCAAACTGCTTCACGATTTTTGACCATAATAACCGGCCGGCTCGTAGCTTGGCAATCTCCATGAAGTGATTCATGCCAATACCCCAGAAAAACGACAGGCGGGGCGCAAACTCGTCGATACCCATACCTGCCCGCAGGCCCGTGCGGATGTATTCAAGTCCATCGGCCAGGGTATAGGCTAGTTCGAGCTGGGCGGGGGCACCTGCTTCATGCATATGGTAGCCGCTGATGCTGATGGAGTTGAACTTCGGCATATGCTGGCTTGTGTATGAGAAAATGTCGCCTACAATACGCATGGAAGGTTCCGGTGGGTAGATGTAGGTGTTCCTGACCATGAATTCCTTCAGAATATCGTTCTGAATGGTGCCCGACAGCTTTTCGGGCGGAACCCCCTGTTCTTCAGCCGCTACGATAAAAAAAGCCATAATCGGAAGCACAGCCCCGTTCATGGTCATCGACACCGACATCTGGTCGAGGGGAATCTGATCGAAAAGAATTTTCATGTCCTCCACCGAGTCGATGGCTACCCCTGCTTTACCCACATCACCAACTACACGCGGGTGGTCGGAATCATAGCCTCGGTGGGTGGCTAAATCAAACGCAACCGACAAGCCTTTTTGCCCACCAGCAAGATTGCGTCGGTAGAAGGCATTCGATTCTTCGGCGGTTGAGAACCCGGCGTATTGCCGGATGGTCCACGGCTGACGAACGTACATGCTGGCATAAGGACCACGCAAAAACGGTGGAATGCCAGCAGCATAGCCCAGATGGTCGCTATTGGCAACATCGGCAACCGTAAAGTGTGGCTTGAGCTTGATTCCTTCGGCAGTAGTGAAGGGCAGGGGACGTTGGGCAGCGGGCATTGGGTTTGCCAGTTGCTCACTGCCTTCGTTGGTCTGGTTTTGTAGTTTGCTGAAGTTGGGGCGCATACGTTGTCGGGATTTACTCGAACTCCTGGGCTAGCCGCCGTTCGGGAAATAAGCCTGTAGATTGCTTTGGTGGAACGGTTTCAGAAATCGTATCGGTTTGCGTGGTTGGTTCATCAAAACGAAACTTCGTTACCCCAACCAATACCTTCCCGCTGCGTACGGCTTCGGTTTTTGCCTGATAGGAACGCTCGATTTCGGCAGGGATAAATCCATTGGCTAGTGCCTTCGCATAACCTCCCTGTTTCTCAACATCCAGAAACAGGTTCCAGGCAGCTTCGGTTAGCTTCTGCGTCAACGTCTCGATGTAATAAGAGCCTGCTGATGGGTCCGCTACCCGGTCCAGGTAACTCTCCTCTTTCAATAACAGCGATACATTTCGGGCAATACGTTCCGCAAACTCCTGATTTGCAGCCACAGCCGATTGACCCAAAGCCGTGTCATAGGGATGCACAGTGAGTACATCGCATCCACCCATGACGGCAGCCATCGATTCGGTAGTGGCCCGGAGTAAATTGGTATAGGGCGTAGCGGTAGAATCGTAGAAAATGGAGGTTTGGGCGTGAATGAGTAATGGGTAATGGATAATGGATAAGGAATAATGACTAATGAATCGACTAAACAGAACCCGAAGGGCGCGGAGTTTGGCGATTTCCGGGAAATAACTCGTTCCTACAGAGATGGATACCATCGTTTTCGGTGCGAGTTGCTCAATCGTTAATCCCTCATTGGTAAGCTGATCATAGCTGTCGGCCAGCAAAGCCAGCGTAAAGGCCAATTCCTGCGTAGCGGTAGCTCCGGCGTTGTGAAAGGCATGGCTACTGGCGCAGATCGTCCGAAACTGGGGCGAATCAGCCGTTAGATGGGTAATTTCGGCAGCGGTTTCATCTATATCGGCGAGTAGTCCTCCTTTAAGCTGATAAGGAGCTATGGTTTTCAGCCTGCGTACAAGCTCGGCCCCGTCGATTCGGGTTTGCCCGGAATTGAACCGAAAGAAAACAGGGGATTCGCTGAGTTTAATGCCATTCAATAGCGTGGCCAGATCGGGTTGCCTGGAAAAGGTAATCACCAGGGCATCGGCTCCACGAGTGAGGGCATCCCGAAGCCTGAAATTGTCCGCCTTTTCATTAGTTATACACCGTTCAGGCGCATTTAGCCAGCCTGGAACTTGCTTTTGAACTTCCTGAATGGTGGCAAGTGGCAGGCTCGTACTATCGTCTGCGGTATAATAAGGTTCCAGCGTGAAACCTTCATTAGTGTGCCAGCGCAGCGCTTCATAAGCTACCTCACTTTTCAATTCTTTCTGAACCTGCGTCTGCCAGCCCGATTTGTCGGTAGTCGGAAATAAAGACGAAAAAAGTGGTTCCATCCTGTTTGATTAAGGCGATATGCCGGTAAATGTACTCTTTTTATCTTTTCGGGGGAAAATGGCGTTTATAACGACTGAATGGATACCTTGATTGCATTATTCAAAGGGATTTAAAACGCCCCTTGACGTTCCGGCTGAATCACGTAATTTTAGCTTAACATTGGGAAAGCAAGGTAGTGCGGCTAAAAAACATGGCAGCGTTCGTATGGCCGGGTCAGATATTTTCCTCATATTTGTCTCCCTTTTTTGCAACCCCAACCGTAATTAGAAATGTCTTCCCGTGAATGTAACTACTCAGCCAGCATGCAGCGTGAAATAACGACGGTGTGGAATCGCTGTCTGAATGTTATTCGGGAAATTGTACCCGAACAAAGCTTCAATACCTGGTTTGAACCCATTGTGCCTCTGCGGCTTAATGGACATGTGTTGACGATTCAGGTGCCGAGTGAGTTCTTTTACGAGTGGCTTGAAGAGAATTTTGTACATGCTCTGCGTAAGGCGCTGGATACGGCCATTGGCCCAAATGGGCAGCTAGAATACTCCATCATTGTTGATAAGGGGAATGAGCAAAACCGCCCGCTTACGGTAAATATCCCCACGACCAAGTCAACCCAAACGTCAAAACCAGACAATGTCAACCCTGATCTGATCAAAAGCCCCTTTATTTTTAAAGATCTGGATTCACTTACACTCGACTCCTATCTGAATCCGGGCTATACGTTCGATAATTACGTGGAGGGGGACTGCAATCGGCTGGCTCGTTCGGCGGGTTATGCCGTTGCCGAGCGACCGGGGGTTACATCTTTTAACCCACTCATGATTTACGGGGCGTTGGACTGGGAAAAACTCATCTGGTGCAGGCCATCGGTAACTACATCAAGAATAACAACCAGAACAAATTTGTGCTGTATGTTACATCCGAGAAGTTTACTAACCAGTTCCTGAACGCCGTCCGAAGCGATGGTATTCGTGACTTCACCTCGTTTTATATGCAGGTCGATGTACTGGTGATCGACGATGTACAGTTTTTGCAGAAAAAGGAAAAAACGCAGGAAATTTTCTTCCATATTTTCAACCACCTTCACCAGTCGGGCAAGCAAATTATCATGACGTCCGACCGGGCTCCACGGGCACTGGATGGGTTGGAAGATCGACTGTTGTCCCGATTCAAATGGGGACTTTCCGCCGATTTGCAAACCCCCGATCTGGAAACACGGATTGCCATTATCCAGAAAAACTCCAGGCCGAAGGTATTTATATCGAGAATAATGTGATTGAGTACCTCGCCCACAGTGTCAACACTAACGTGCGGGAACTGGAAGGCGTTATCGTGTCGCTGATGGCGCAGGCATCCCTGAATCGGCGGGATATTGACCTCGAACTGGCTAAACAAACCTTGCGCAACATTGTGGTCGATTCGGATCGCGAAGTCACGATTGATAGCGTGCAGGAAGCGGTTGCCCATTATTTCAATGTGACCATCGCCGATTTGAAAGCCAAAAGCCGGAAGCGCGAACTGGTTCATCCGAGGCAGATTGCTATGTATTTAGCCAAAGAAAAAACCGACCTGTCGCTCAAGTCAATTGGTTACCACTTTGGTGGGCGTGATCACAGCACGGTTATTCATGCGGTGCAAACCATCAGTGATCTGGTGGCTAAACATGCCGAAACCCGCGATGCGATTGAGAAGCTGAAAGCGCAGTTTAAATAAGACTTTTGTCATGCTGACGAAGGAAGCATCTTAAACTTTCCTGGAGAATCTATTGGGATACATTAAGATGCTTCCTTCGTCAGCATGACAAAACTACTGGAAATTGTTCCTCGCCATCACATCGACCCCGATGCCTGGAATGCCTGCGTAGCTACCTCTTCCCAGCAAATCCTGTATGCGTATTCCTGGTATTTAGATGCGGTGCTACCTGCGCCCGACTGGAAATGGGTTGGCGTTGTGATGCCGGACAAAGAAGGCGGGTATCGGGCAGTCATGCCGGTACCCTTACGCCGGAAGCATATAAGTGGCCTAACCTATGTCTGGCGGGTGCATCAGCCTTTTTTCTGCCAGATACTGGGTGTATTTACTTCCGATCTGACCATTGATTCGTCAATTTTCTATCAACTCATTTACAGGCAGTTCCGGTATGGTTCGGTGCTTCGTTTTCCGTATCCGGGTCTTATTGCTGAGTTCGATTCCTGCCGACTGTGTACGACTCAGGTATTGCATCTGTCAATGGGTTATGCGCCTATTTATCAGTACTATACGCCCGAATGTCGAAGAAACCTTCGCCGGGCGCTGGCTGCCAACTGGACAGTTATTGACTCGGTTGATCTGGTGCCCTTAATACGGCTTTTTCGGGACAATCATGCTGGTCGTATTGAAGGGGGGTAGGCGAATGGGCTTATGCTATTTTACAGGATCTTTTTGCGGCTCTCAGCCAGCGAAATTCTTGCACACTGCGTTATGCGATTCGTGATGGGCAGGTCGAAGCCGGTGCGTTATTTGCGCACGCGGGAAACCGCATTATCTACCTGTTTAATGCCGCGTCCAGAACAGGTCGGCATGGGTATGCCCGCACATTACTTATTGATCAGATTATTCAGGAGTGGGCTAACGAGATACCGGGTGGAGTGCCCGTCGTATTTGATTTTGAAAGCCCAGAGCAGCTATCGATTCGCACGTTTTATGCGGGTTTCGGGGCGGAAACACAAGCATTCTGGTCGGTTCGCTGGAGCCGGTTAACAGGGCTGGAACGGGCTCTTCAATCCCTTTGGCATTCGTTATAACTATATGGTTACCTCCTATCCATTAAGCGTAGTCTTTGGTAGCAAAGAGCCGGGTGGACCACCATGCCCCCATACTGCCTTCCATCTATAATGAATTGTATCTGATTTAAAAGTAACGAATCTATTTAGTTTTTGGAAAGTTCGGTTCGCCGACTAATAAACTACCTGTTTAAACCATCTCTCTGGTGTGATTTTTGCTGCTATGGCCGCCCCCTTGGCCTGGAGAAACTTAAGTAAACCTTGCTGTATTTAACGGCTAGTTGGCAACAAATTCAGGCTTTTTGCGACCTGATGGTATGAATATTGTAAAATAATTTAGCCTTAAAGACTTACAAATAACTATTTGGCAATTTGTTAATGATATAATATGACAATACGATTATTTATTTCACTATTTATTCAATTGCTGTTTATAAAACTGCCGAATCAGGATCATCCAGATACGGCTAAGTCGCACCATAGTACTAAGCTGGAAGATACAGCTACTTTATCAAAAGCTACCCACCAACCGGTTTCAGCCCCCTTCTCGGCAACTAACGACTGTGGACTTACGATGAAGACGAAGTTGTCTGGTTGTTATTCGGTAAGCGGAATTAGTAAAGCAACCCTGAGTGCCGAAGTAAGCTGGACCGCTATTCCAGATGGCGCCACTATTACCATTCAGGTAAGAAATCAGACCAAAACGATCACGCTTCGGAATGTATCGACAGCAACAGATGCAGACGTGCGTAGCCCACAGGTAGTAGCCTTTGAAATTGAGGCTGATAGCGCGCCTACCGATGTGGTCGTTACGTATGGCAACTGCGTGGTAACCGACAATGTAACGGCTCCAGCTCCCTGCCCTGTTCCTGTCTGCACAAGCTTAGGTGGCACCGTATTTAAAGATTTTAATGCCGATGGCATTCATCAGGACGGTGAATCAACCGGCCTGCCCGACATTATTGTTAAGGCGATAACGACTACGGGTACCAGCTACACTGCCGCCACCGATTCGATAGGTAACTACACCATTGCTGTACCTGCGGGGCTTATCCTGTTCGGGTTGAGTTTACGAATATCCCTACCTATGCTGGCAACGGGACGCCCAATGGGCCGGACGGCCGCACGACCGTGCAGTTTGTTAGTGAGCCCAATTGTCAGATCGATTTAGGCGTACTAAACGCCCAGGAATTCTGCCAGACCGATCCATTGATTATGGTGCCCTGTTTTGTCAATGGAGATCCGTTGCCTAATGGGTCAAGCTCTGGGGCAATGGATGCCCTTGTTGCTTTTCCTTACTCGTTGCGGGGTAATAAAAATGTAAGCCAGATGACACCCATGGCAAGCGCTAGTCAGGTAGGTTCGTTATGGGGACTTGCCTATAGCAAATTCACAAAACGGTTGTATACCAGTGCGGTCATGCGTCGGCATGTTGGCCTTGGACCGGGCGGGTTAGGGGGCATATATGTTACTGATATTTCGGGACCTACCATTGGCACCGCTAATACCAGTTTATTTGTCAATCTAGTCGATCTTGGTATTGATCTTGGTACAATGCCATCGAACAGTGACCGCGGCCTGCCCACTGCACCAACTGCTGCCAGCTATGATCCGGTGGGGTTCAGTCAGATAGGTAAGGTGGGTATTGGCGATCTGGAACTGGCAGAAGATGGGTCGCTATTGTGGTTCACTAACCTGAATGATGGGCAACTTTATTCGCTGCGTGTTCCTAATGCTGGTGCACCAGGGCCCAGCGACTGGGCTGTTCACCCCTTGCCCACTGATAACGTATGCCTGGGGGGACCCGTCGAATCTGGGGGTTAAAAACCTACCAGGGAAAGGTCTATATTGGAACTGTCTGCGATGCATCGACAAGTAAAGACAAAAGTGACCTGCGTGCTGTCGTGTACGCCTATACACCTGGTACTGGGAACAGTTTGGGAAGTGGCGGTACGTATACGGTTGTGTTTGACTTTCCGTTAACGTATCCCAAAGGTGCCCCTGACCGTACCGATTTTAGTTTGCGGGGCTGGTTTCCGTGGGAGGATACATTTGCTAATCTCAGGGTGGTCGGAACAGACAATTTCATAATTAACCCACAACCTATTCTGACCAGTATTGAGTTCGATATTGACGGGTCGATGGTATTAGGGTTTAATGATCGCACAGGCTTACAACTTGGTTACCAAAATTTTAGCCCGAATCCTCCTAATGAAACACACTACAGTAACATCAGTGGTGGCGACATTCTGCGGGCTTATTTCAGCAACGGAACGTATGTACTGGAAAATGGGGGTAAGGCGGGACCAAACACCGGTTCCAGTACGAACAATAACCAGGGACCAGGAGGGGGTGAATTTTATAACGATGATTTCTATTATGGAGGAGCACTCGTTCATGCCGAAAACGTTAATGGATCAGTCGCTATTCGGCCTGGTTCGGGCGAAGTGGTTGCGTCTACCATGGACCCTCTTAACGATCAGGCCTGGTCGGGCGGGTTGCGCTATCTGAGCAATACTACGGGCTGGTACACATCTGGGAGTAATGCCACCAGTGCGTATGTAGTATACCGGACTGTAGATGGAGATGGGGGTACATTCGGGAAGGCAACCGGGCTGGGTGGTGTCGCCCTGAACTGTGACCTACCCAACTATCTGCAAATAGGGAATCGCGCCTGGCTGGATAGCAATCAAAATGGCGAGCAGGACCCGGATGAAAAAGGGTTGCAGGGAGTGAATGTATCATTGTACCAGGGTACTACAGTTATTGCTACCACCACGACCGATGCAAATGGGGAATATTACTTTACCTACACGCCCACGGCTTCCGCTTTTCCTGGCTCAACGACAGCCCTGCTACCCAACACGACCTACCAGATCATGTTTGGTACCGGGGGCAATATGCGGATAATGTGCTCACTGCTAACGAGGGGCGATACCAGCTTACCGTAGCAAATGCTACCGGGGTAACACTCAATGATAACAATGATTCCGATGCGCAGGTGTCAACCATATCGGCTATTTCGGCTCCCGTTATCAGTGTAACGACTAGTTATCTTGGGTCAGTAGATCATAGTTTCGATGTCGGATTTTATTGCCTGCCAACCGCTGTATCCAGCGTATCGGTTACGGCACCTACCTGTCCTGCCAGTAGCATCGTGGCGAATGATGATGGTCGAATCGACCTGACGGGTATTCAGAATGGCAACAAAACGTTTCTGTACACAACCAGCATTCCGCCAGCTTATACCGCTACTGCCAATAGCCAGACGGTGGTTAATGGGAGTGTAAGCTATACGGATTTGGCGAACCCTACGAGCACCAGTGGCACGAGCTATTCGATTATTATTTACAATGGACCCTGCTGTTATACCATTGTATCGGCCGTATTGCCACAGAATACCTGCATACCAGCGCTCGCGCTGAGCGTTACACCGGGCGTATGTCAGACGCTCACGAATGAGTACACCCTTACCGGGACAATCTCGCTGACCAATGCCATTACAGACACGATGATCCTGACGGATGGCACCGCGACGACAACGGTATCGGTAATCGTTGGGATGACTTCGGTACCGTATTCATTGCCTGGTTTACCCTCTGGTACAGGGCTACATTCCCTGAGTGTAAGCTATGCGGGACAAGCGATTAGCCAAACCTATACGGCTCCCCTAAGTTGTACCGTAGCAGCCGATGTCGCCGTGAGTAATGCGGTCGTTTGCGCTGGCGAATCGGCGGTTCTAACAGCCAGCGGTTGCGAACTGGGTACCATCACCTGGTCGGTGGGGACAACGCCCTCTAGTGGCAGTTCTGTATCGGTATCGACCCTCATTCTGGCTGGCATTACGAGTCCAACGGAATTGAATTTTATCGCAACCTGCACGATTGGCAATAGTGTAACCACTGCAGTTGCCAGTTTGACCGTTAATCCAAAGCCAACGCTGGAAAAAATAACCTCTGTTTGTGCCGGCCCAGATGCCTATACAATCATACTAACGGGGGAACTCAGTACTACCCCTGGCTCACTGACTTATGAACTGGTACGAGGAAGCTCGTTTGGAGCCGGAACGCCTATAACAGCGGGTAAAACACCGTTACCAGCCAATGGAATACTGGTTCCGCTACAGCAGGCAGGTTTGTACTGGGTTCGGGTGTATACGGAAACAGATTGTTACAGTGAACTTTCAGGGGAGGTACAGGTTTGTGATTGCCTGCCTGATAAGTGTGTGCCGTTTGTGATACAACGAATTCGTCGATAGCGTTGAATTACTCCTAAACAAGATGAGGCCCGATTATTAATCGGGCCTCATCTTGTTTAGGAGTAATTTTAAGAAAAGCCTAATAAAACTTCAATGGTTGTTTCAGACCCGAGTTTTGTTTTAAATCCATCACCATCGAGCCGACAAAAAAATCGACTTCAACTTTTATCGGTACTTTATTGGCGTCGTCAGAAACGAAGATTCGAATGGCTTCTTCATCCTTAAAGAGCTGGTTCGAGGGTAAAACAGGATTAAGCTTAATGACATTAATCTTGCCCGCTTTTGCCTTGACAACATCTTTACCCCGATACCGAACCTTCATATTATAAATGGTATCATCGTAGAAAGCAGGTACTTCAATGATCTGGCCACTACTAAGTTTGTTAAAGTCGATCGTTCGCAGGAAATAATAGCCACTGATCAGGTCATGGACATTATCGGGCACTTTAAACACGTCTTTTTCGGTGCGCTCTTCCGCTTTCACCGTATTGGTTTCGTGATTAAAGGTGATGTTTTCTTCCTTGCGATACTTATTTTCCTGTAGGCTGGTATAAAACTTTTGTGGGAGAATGGCCGAGGTGTCGATATAGGAGCGCCAGGTATCACGAATGCGCGTAACCAGATCGAAAGCCCCAACCGTACGGCCATCCACATTAACCCGGTAGCAGGGGCGGTCGTTTACTTTATACAAGGTTGGGCTAACATCTACAACGGCCTCAGCCGCATTTATAAACCCATAGTGAACCCGATATTCAAGGTGTTCACCGGGCCCGAAACTGTTGTTCGGCACACGCCGATAGGTGTTCATTGCCACAAAGCCAGTGGTCAGAACAGATAAAATACCGATGCCAATCAATAACTTCTTCATACTACCACTACCCGTTAGCCGGGCTTTATTTTACAAAGATGGATAGGTCTGTTTAAGGTATGTAAGGTATTTTTTAAAATCTCCTCCAAATCGTTTTTCAAATTCCTGCCGAAAACGGTTCTGTTGTTTTCGATAGGTCAAGTACCCAATGAAATACGCATTATTGGGTAGGTTTAGTTTTGTAAGCCGTCGCTTTTTTACTGAGCGTAGACTTGTCTCACTTCGCTGGTCGGTTAATGTATCCGATGAATCGACGATTTGTCGGATGGTTTGCCACTTCAATGAGTCTTTGACTACATTGGGCGTTGTCGGTTTAAAGCCCTTATACAAACTGTCGAGCAGACGGGTCCCATGCAAAATGTGTTCATCGTAACGTTCATAAAACGCTTTCGTGGCCAGATAGTTCTGATAGGGAGCCGATGTCTTGCCGTACTTCTGCGCCAGAAACCGCAAGGCTCCATATTCGCCGACGAAGTCAGCCAGGTTTTCGTTGTATTCTAAACTGTTTTTCACAAATAAGGTGCCATGTGTCAGTTCATGAATAATCAATTCGGCCAGGCTTCCCTCCGACCTATCCAGAAAACTAGACAGAATCGGGTCATTTAAAAATCCTAATGTCGACCAGGCCGATACTTCGCCAATACGCGTATCCAGCCCTTCTCGTTTCAAGCCTGCCACCAGCGAATCGGCCCGGTCTTTTTCAAAGAAACCTTTGTACGAAAACGTACCGATAATAGGAAAGTGCCATTGTCTGGCAACAAGTTGGTACGGTTCAGCTGCTGTT
Source organism: Spirosoma telluris (assembly GCA_003259005.1). Classification (GTDB taxonomy): domain Bacteria; phylum Bacteroidota; class Bacteroidia; order Cytophagales; family Spirosomataceae; genus Spirosoma; species Spirosoma telluris. The sequence continues at coordinate 3,998,504 of QLII01000001.1, read as the reverse complement.
ACTACCCACAAAATGGGCTTTCCCTGTTGATCGTAAAACGATTCGTAACTTCCGGACTTATTCAAACCAAGCGAGTCTAGTGAAAAACGCTTGATTTCGCGGATAAGTTCTATTTTTTGCTTTAACGAATCGGGGTATGCAGGATCGGCCAGCACTTCAGCAACCGGTTTGGTATTCCACAAAATCTGTACCTGACCTTTCGCCTGCATCCAGCCATAACTGACTAGCTCCCATTGCCAGACAAGTAAAATAGCCAGTACCCCTACGACAATAAGACCAATTTTTTTGAGCATGGGTTGGAAATGCACATTAGTAACTGTAACTGCAAAAGTAAATAACCGTCTGCCGCAAATAAAGATAAAGTGCTGTCAGGTAGCGGTTATCCGTCGTGAACTGTCTTAAATGCTTGTTAAGTGGTCGCTTACTGTACGCAAATAGAGATTTCGCCGAAAGCCAGGTAAAACAAAACCGGCCTTGCCTAAGCGGTTGGGCCGGTTTTATCAATGGATAAATAGAAAAGATCTGTTGGTTCAGGCAGAATAGCCTCGCGTTTCGACTTCCTGAACGGCCTCACCTGTCAATTCGTCTAAAAACTGCTCATGGGTCATCGGTTTCGAAAACATGGGAAAGTTTTTAGCGCAGGCGAATGCCTGTTCTTCTTCGCTTAGCGTGGCCGTACAATCGGTCAGGGTAATCACCTCGAATCCTTTTTCATAACCTGAGCGCATGGTCGATTCTACACAACAATTGGTTAGAAAGCCGCCTAAGGCGATGGTTTCGATCCCTTTGCTGCGTAAAATAAAGTCCAGATTAGTACTGGCGAATGCATCCAGACCACGCTTACCTTCCAGCACAATATCGCCGGGCTGGGGTGTCAGGGAGTCGATAATGTCAACGCCCCATGAACCTTTACGGAACGACTGGCTGTCTACTACGCCCTTCAGAATGCCATAAGGGTGCTTCGTAATTTCAAAATACCCTTCCTGAAAACTAATCGGCGAATGAATAACAACGGCTCCCGCTTCACGGGCTTTGGCCACAAGATCGAGGGTGTTCGCCAGCATATTAGTCGATTCCATAACACCTTTAACGGCATCGTGCAGGCTACCCCCTGGCGACGTAAAATCATTCTGGTATTCGATCAGAACAACGGCAGTTTTTTGCGGATTCATAGGAGTTCAGTTTGAGTGACAGATTGATAATCAATAGAACGCTGATTTTTAGGATGACTATGATTTACGCTGATTTTTCGGTCTTATTCTACTAGACGAATTGGCTCAAAATTGTATTTAATCATGATAAAGCATAAGGATCATAAAAATCAGCGTTCTATAGATAACGAAAGAAGCGCCAATCCTATGTTTACTCCAACGCCTGGTAGACAGCAATCCGAAATTTCTTTACAAAATCGCCGTAGTAGGCATATGGGTGCACATTGGTGAAAATCAGCAGGATAAGTTCTTCCTTCGGGTCGATGGTGAACTCGGAACAGTACATGCCTCCCCAGGTAAATGAACCCGGCGTCGCCTGATCGCCATAATGTGAATTCTCAGTAATCAATTGAAAACCAAGTCCGAATTTGTCTTTCCGATCCCAGACTTCGGCGGTGCCAATCTGATTCCGAAGCATCATCTCAACGGTCTTACGGCCCAGAATCCGTTTGTTGTTGAACGTGCCACCATTAAGCAGCATCTGGCAGAGTTTGGCGTAGTCTTCTACAGAACTAACCAAGCCTGCTCCGCCCGAGAAGAATGTTTTGGCACCCGATATGGCAAAATTCCGGTAGGCCTCGTTCATGTGCAGTGTCAGGGGTTTGTCCATGCCCGGCTTGCTATATAACTCCACCAAACGACTGGCTTTATTATCGGGCAAATAGAAATAGGTATCGGCCATGCCGAGTGGCTCCAGTACCCGTTCCCGCATGGCTACATCAAAGGGTTTGCCGGATAGGATTTCGATCAACCGCCCCAGAATATCGATGTTGAGACCATAGGTAAAACCTGCGCCAGTGGAGTCGGTGCCGGGGTCGCGAAGGAGTGGGCGCGTAGCGAGTTTATTGATTACGTCTTCAAGCTTGTCGGGCGCAGTCGAGTTGAAAAACGGGACCTTGAATTCGGGCCGCTGATCCAAAGGGTGTTCGTAGGGAATGCCCGCGTTATGGCTTAGTAACTGCCGGATTGTGATTTCACTTTTTGCTGGCCGGGTTTTATAGTTGCCTCCAACAGGATCGTTTTTGTCGTAACTAACCAGCACTTTCGGGTTTTTGAAGGCTGGAATGTATTTTGAAATAGGATCGTCCAGCAAAAACTTTTCCTCCTCGAACAAGGTCATTAGGGTCACGGTCGTGATGGCTTTCGACTGAGAAGCAATCCGATACAAATCAGTACGTTTCAAGGGCGTTTTCTTGGCCAGATTACTATAACCGAATGCTTTGTAATGAACCACCTTGCCGCGATGCGCAACGAACGTAACCGCATTCGGGGCAATATCCTTATCAATTAATTCCTGAAGCCAACTATCCAGCCGTTTCAACCGGTCGGCAGAGAAGCCAGCTTCTGCGGGCGACTTGGCGGTGGTAAATGTTTGCGGAAGCGGCTGGGCAAGAAGGGGAGCAGTGACCAGTAAAAGCAGTAAAAGTAGGCGCATTACAGTTTGATGTTTGTAGTTCGAAGTTTGTAGTTTAACTACGTGGTAGAAACGTCAAACTTCGAACTACAAACGTCAAACTCTTAGAAATCTACTTCTGAAAATCCCAGGCGACCACTACCCAGGTTTCGCCGATGACCGGGTCGTAAAATTCGTGTAGCGTTTCGAACCCCACACGGGCATGGGCGCGCAACGAGCGTACATTGTTGGCTGAAATGTCTGTAATTAGCAATTGATAGCGATCGCTATAAACCTCCCGATGATGTTGAAACATCCGGTCGAATACACGTTGCCCCCGGTAACCTTCGCCTACGCAAACCTGCCCCATTACGTACCAGGGGTAATCCTGTAGCGGTTTTTCGTTGTAGGTAAGCGTATTGATTAATGAGAAAAGAGGCAGTAACTCTGGCACCTCAGCCCCAAATTCGGGAAGCATAGTCAGCGCATAGCCCACAACGGTATCGCCATCTTTGGCAATAATACTTGGAGCCGCCTGATTCATGCGAGTCAGCACTTGTGGGTCATGTTCCACCGTTACAAACCCTTGATCAACCTGCACATCAAGAGGTACGTTTTTGCGAAGATTCGCTTGTTGCAAGGTCAGAATACCCTGCACATCAGCGTCAGACTGAACGGTGGTAATGGTCATGAGATGGTAATGTAAAATGGATAATGGATAATGGATAATGGGCGGTGAGAATCGTGATCCATTATATATGACACATTCTGCATTATTCATTGTACATTATTCATTGTACATTTTTTCAAAAATGCCGAATCGACTTCGGCACCAATACCCGGTGTTTCGGGGAGTTCGATCTGGTAGCCGTTGTAGATGATGCCCCCATAAACAGGGTCTTCGGCATGTTCGAAACAGGCATCTAAATCGAAGAAACGCACGTTTTGGCGAGCGGAAGCAAAATGAGCATTCGCGGTTAGGGCCAATCGTGACTCCGACATGCACCCAATCATACACGGAATTCCGGCGGCTTCGCCAATGGCGTTGATTTTGAGGGCTTCAAAAATACCCCCACTCTTCGAGAGTTTGATGTTGAAATAGTCGACGGCTTCTTCGCGAACGAGCCGGATGGCATCGGGTGCATCGAACAGGCTTTCATCGGCCATGATGGGCACTGTCGTTTTCTGCCGAATTTGGCGAAGGCCTGCAATGTTATGCCGTTTGATGGGTTGCTCACAATACTGCACATTCCAGTCGCCAATGGCTCGTAATACCCCCGTAGCTGTAACGACATCCCAACCCTGATTGGCGTCTGTACGAATGGGAATTGCATCGCCGATGGCTTTCCGAATGGCTTCCACACGCTTGATGTCGTCATACAGATTGGTGCCGAGTTTCACTTTGATGGCTTCGGCACCCTTCGCCTGAATCCGTAGCGCATCCTCAACCATGCGTTCGGGGGTATTAATATAGATCGTTTCGTCGGTTACGAGCGTGCGTTTTTCACCGCCTAAAAACTGATAAAGTGGTAGGTTGGCGGCTTTGGCGGCAATATCATAAAGCGCCACATCGAAGGCTGAGCGGGTCGTCGGGTGAGCTGGTAGATAGCGCGTCAGGATATTGATACAGCCTTCAATATTGAGCGGACTTTGGCCAATTAGCAGCCTGGCCATATCGTTTGCAGCAGCCAGTCCCGAAGCCTGGGTTTCGCCCGCAATCATCCACAAATGTGAACCCTCGCCCCAACCCGTAATGCCTTCGTCGGTTTGAATCTCGACCAGTATATTCCGGGCATTTTCAATCGTACCAAGGGAAATAGCAATGGGCGCTTTGAGTGGGATGTCGTAGCGATAGAGGTTGATTTGAGTGATTTTCATTGGGTTTTTTAAACGCAAAGGCGCAAGGGAAAACGCAAGGTTCGCAAAGATTTTTAATCTAACAAGCTATTCATAGCGTTCTTTGCGCCCCTTGCGTTTAAAATCCGGTTTAAAATATTAATTTGGGAATTGGCTCTTGTCCAGGCCGGGAATAATACGTAGCGCATTTTTGTAATACACTTTCTTCAGAACCTCATCGGGCAGACCCATGCCGTACATGCGCCAGAACGCGTGGTATTTTTTGTGATACGGGAAGTACTCGTCGTCTGTTTCGAGGACCCGGAAATAGGTCGCATATTCGGATGGCACCCAACTGTCTTTTCCGAACAGAATCCGGTCCTGATATTTCTCAAAAAACTTCCGGCTGGCGCGTGGCTGACGACCTAGTTCCGCGATAACGGCACCTATCTCAACATTCATGTTCGGGAATACCTTCATCAGGCTGTCGAGTTTGTTTAGGTCGTTTGGGTACCAGCCCATGTGGGCGGCAATAAACGTCGTTTTTGGGTGCTTACGGAATACGTTGTGTTGTTCAGTGATGAGTTGCTCCCAGGGGACAGGATCTGTTGGGGAGCGTTTGCGACCGGCGTGAAGTTTTAGTTCGAGCCAGCGTTCATTATAGCGGTCCATTGGGTCCCAAAAAGATTTTGGATCGGCGGTATGAATCAGAACGGGAACGCCTAATTCACCACACTTTGCCCAGATAGGGTCCAGACGAGGGTCATCTACACGAACGCGATTGCCTTTATCGTCTTTGACGTTCAACCCTAAATTTTTGTAAATCTTCAACCCTCTGGCACCCTTCTTTACGTCTTCTTCGAGCATTTTAACCGCCTGAGCCGTCCAGCCTTTGTCGTTTACATCCGAAAAATTAAGGTTAGTAAATAGGGCTATTCGTTTCGGATTGGTTTTCTGGATGTTCGCCAGGGCGCTGGTGAAAAACTTGGTGCTTTCCGTTTCGCTATTGCTAAATCCACGCCCACTCAGGTTAATCATGAGGCCCATATTCAGCGCGTCCATCTGGGCAATGAGTTTGCTCAGATCCTCATTATCCATCTGATACTGATGGTTGTGAACATCGATGAACGGGTACTTTGACCGTGTCAGTTTATGCTCGGGTACTTTCAGGGTGGAAACGGGATCATATTCCTCGAAACCCAGCGGTTCAGGGGGCTGATTCGACTTTGTGGATTGACCACAGGCAACAACTCCTAGCAGAAGGAGAGCCGGAAGGTAAAGCAGGTTTTTCATAAAGAGGTTGTATGTAAATAAATGGATAATGAATAATGTAGAATGTATAATGAACAATGGATAATGTATAATGCTAAGGGTTTGATTGTTAGTGGATAATCATTATCCATTGTTCATTATACATTATCCATTAGACATTCACCTTAACTATAAGCGCCACACAATGAGCGGCAATACCTTCCCCCGGCCTACAAACCCAATGTGCTCTGACGTGGTGGCTTTTATGGAAATATCATCTTCGGGAATGGCCATCACATCTGCCAGACAGGTTTTCATAGCTGGAATATGTGGATTGAGTTTCGGTTCCTGAAGCACAACCGTTACGTCCACATTCGAGATTTCGTAGCCTGCTTCCCGCACCATTCGGAGAACTTCGGCCAGCAACAATTTACTGTCAACGCCTTTCCAGCGCGGGTCTTTATCCGAAAAATGGTAACCAATGTTACGCATATTGGCGGCCCCGAGTAGAGCATCGCACAAAACATGGCAAACCACGTCCGCATCCGAATGACCCACGGGTCCAAATGTACTTGGAATCAGAATGCCACCCAGCCAGAACGGTCGACCTTCTTCAAGGCGGTGAACGTCGTACCCTTGTCCTACGCGAATTTTCATGCAGTTCGGTAATACAAGGTCGAGCAGTTATCTTTCCGTAATACCTGTTTAGCCATGGCCTGAATAGCATCAGGTGTGACTGCCTGGATCTGAGCGGCCTCCTGATTGACCAAATCGGGGTTACCCGCGTTGGCAGCGTAGGCAAGGTTCATAGCGCGGTTCAGTAATTCGACTTCCGAGAAAGCGAGGGTGGCCTCGGCCTGATTTTTTACTTTGGCCAGCTCGTCTTCGGGTACGGTCTGGTCTATAAACTCCTGCACAACGGCTTCGACGGCCGCATCTGCTTCTTCGAGCGAAACGCCTTTGTTGAGATTCCCCTGTACGATCAGTAAGCCAGGATCAATAGATGCTGTAATGTAGGCATTGACACTACTAAACATAGGATTGCCACGGAGTAGCTTCTGATACAGCCGCGATGATTTACTACGGCCCAGCATATCACTCAACAAATCAGCGTTGTAAAAATCCACATCGAACCGTCCGGGCATATGGTAGGCTTTATAGAGGCCATTCAGCGGTACTTTCGCTGCTGTTTCCATCATCCGGGCTTCGGTTTGTTTGGGTTCTTTGGGGAGTTGTCGAATGTAAGGATCACCGGCCGGAATGGGAGCAAACCATTTCGCACACAACTGCTTCACCTGCTCGACGGTTACGTTACCAGCTACGACCAGAATCGCATTGTTGGGCAGGTAGTATTTGAAGAAAAACGATTTAACATCGTCCATCGTAGCCTCTTCGATATGACTGATGTCTTTGCCAATGGTTGCCCAGCGATACGGATGCTGCTGATAGGCCAATGGGCGAAGCTTAAGCCATACATCGCCATAAGGCTGGTTCAGATAGCGTTGCTTGAACTCTTCGATCACCACTTTTTGCTGTACATCCAGCACCTGTGGGTCGAAGGAAAGGCTCAACATCCGGTCCGATTCGAGCCAGAATGCCGTTTCCAGATTCGCTGCGGGGAGGGTAATATAGTAGTTGGTAATGTCGGGGCTGGTGAAGGCATTGTTTTCACCACCCACTTTTTGCAGCGGCTCGTCGTAGCTCGGAATGTTTCGCGAACCACCGAACATCAAGTGCTCGAAGAGGTGGGCAAAACCCGTTTTGGCCGGGTCTTCATCGCGTGAGCCAACATTGTATAAAATATTGACAGCAGCTATCGGGGTCGATTCATCTTCATGAACGAATACCCGAAGGCCATTATCTAAAACAAACTGTTCGTAATGAATCATGGATAAGAAACTTTTGCGTAGAGCCCTTGTTAACTACTACGCATTGAACAAAAGTACAGTTCCGGCTGTATAGAATCAAACGACTTCATTGCGTCTATTACTTTGTCCATTCTGAAAAAGTCCTTTCTGAGCCTCATCTGGCTCTGTTTTCCCTTGCTGGCACCAGCGCAGGTCATGAGTGATCCAGCCGCACAGCAAACGATCACAAAAACTCTCGACCATATTTATAACCTTGAGTTTACCGAGGCTGATGACCTGATTCGACAGCTTCAGGCACGTTATCCCCAGCATCCTGTTGCTTTTATTCTACGGGCCACACAACTGGATATACAAAATATGCCCTTATCCGAGAATAAAGCGGCTACTGCGCAATTTGTGCAAGTGGTGGGGCAAGCTACGCAACTGACCAAGCGAATGCTGGCCAAAAATGAAACGGACCCCGAAGCCGTCTTTTTTATGCTGACCTGTCATAGCTATATGGCATCGCTTTATAATAACCAGGGAGAAGCCTTAAAAGCGGTTGGTGAATCGAAAAAGGCCTATAATTATTTGCAGGACGGTTCTAAACTACTGGATAAAAATCCCGATTTCTATTTCACCACCGGACTCTACAATTATTACGTCGAACGGTACCCGATTGACCACCCGATTGTCAGGCCGTTCATGTTTTTCTTTGCCGATGGCGATATTGCACTGGGGATAAAACAGATGGATATAGCAACGCGCAAAAGCGTATTTATGCGTCCGGTTGCCAATTACTACCTGTCTCACCTACTTCTGAAACACGAAACGAATCCGACGCGGGCGATTGGCTACATGAAATACCTGGTCGATAAATACCCGAACAATCCGCTGTTTGCGATGACTTATGCCGAAGCATTATTACTGTCGGGTCGTTATGCTGAAGCGCGACCTTATGTGCAGCGGTTGAAGCAGATGCCCAATAAATTAGTGCCGCTCGCCTTCCATACATTTACCGGGATGTTGGCTGAGTTAGCTGATAAAGATGACAAAGAAGCCGCTGAATCGTATCAGGTAGCCCTTAAATTACCATTCAACGAGCCTTATACGAAAGAATACTTGGCCTTTGCCTATGCGGGGTTGGCGCGCATAGCCGCCCGTGCAAATAATCGACATCAGGCCGAACTCTATTATAAAAAGGCTTTGTCTGTAGGGGAATATAAGTCGTTGATTAAAGAAGCAAAAGCGTATAAGTGATGTAGGATATAGGGTGTATGAAGTATGATGTATTGCTGACGCAGAATACATCATATATCATACTTCATACACATCAATAGTCCACATCCAGATTCAAAACTTTCCTCAACTCATGCAGGGCAGGGTTTTTCTCGGCGAGGTAATTGTATTTGTCCTGCGAACTGTAAATCATTTTCTTCACTTCCTGAAAAACCACCTGGTGCTCAAGCTTGATCTGACTATTCTGAAGTTCGCTACGGAGATAGCCTAGTAGATCGGGTTTCAATTCGGTTAGAAAATCTACCTGTAAGGTGTTGTCGAGCTTAAGATGAATGGTTGTACCATCGAGCGTTAGCTCACGATTCAGGACGACCTGCTCGGTTGTAATATCACTTTTTTCGCGCCGAATTCGGGCAAAGGTTGCCCAGGCTGCCTGCAAATCATCAAGGTCAAACGGTTTATCAGGACGACTTGTTGTTACGGCGACCGGCCCTACGTCCACATCAGCTACAGGCTGAACCGGCCCCGATGTCAGAGCAACCGTTGGTCGAAGGCGACTGCTCGCGGGCCGTGTTGGGGAATAGGCTTCGGTTTGGTTGAGCTATCCGGCTTGTCGGGAGTACTAACCATTGCCACTGCTGTGGCTGCCCCATTAGTTACCATCGAATGCCCATTTGACGGAACCGTCCCATTGGTTACGGCACCATTGGTGGGCTTAGTCGTCTGGTAACCATTCACGGGTTCGCTCGTGATGGGATGGCTTTCAGTTAGTTGGTTGTTTTCAGGCGGTGATTGGGGACTGCTGAGTGTCGATCCAGCGTTTTTTTTTTCGGCGATCACCTGACCGACTGTGATTGCTTCTACACTGTGTGCGCCATTGAGCGGTAAATCAGGCAATGATTCCCAATTGAGCAGATTCCGTAGATTGGCCAGTTTCATCAGCCACAATTCCGTGTGTAGTCGCTGGTCTTTGGCCTGTTTGTAATTCATGTCGCATTGGCCCCCCAGACTCAGTGCCGACAATAAAAACGACATGGGTGCACGGACCGCCTGGTCGAGGTATTGTCGCCGAACGTTTTCGGTCACTTGTAGCAACTGAACCGTAGCGGCATCTTTACAGACCAGCAAATCGCGAAAATGGCGACAAAGCCCAACAACAAATTGATGCCCATCGAACCCCTTTCGCAGAATTTCATCGACCGTCAGGAGGCTTTGGGGAAGATTGCCCGCCAGCAACAAATCTGTTAGTTTGAAATAATAATCATAATCGAGAATGTGCAGGTTATCCAGCACTTCCTTATACCGAATAATCCGGTCGGCGGAAAAGGTCACGTTCAGGTCGAACATGGACAAGGCATCGCGTAGACCGCCATCGGCTTTTTGCGCAATCAGGTCGAGGGCTTCTGTTTCGGCAGTAATCCCTTCTTTTTGCGCAATACTGGCGAGGTGGTTGGCAATATGCCCCGGCTGAATCCGATTAAAGTCAAAAATCTGACAGCGCGACAAGATGGTTGGCAGAATTTTATGCTTCTCCGTCGTAGCCAGAATAAAAATGGCGTAGGAGGGAGGCTCTTCCAGCGTTTTCAGGAAGGCATTGAAGGCTGCCGACGAGAGCATGTGTACCTCGTCAATAATATAGATCTTGTATTTGCCCGATTGGGGTGGATAACGGACTTGGTCAATCAGATTACGGATATCTTCAACCGAGTTATTGGAGGCCGCATCCAGCTCATGAATATTAAACGACGCACTCTGATTAAAGCTCACACACGACTCACATTGATCACAGGCTTCGCCGTCGGCAGTCAGGTTTTGACAGTTGATGGTCTTGGCCAGAATACGGGCACAAGTCGTTTTTCCAACCCCACGCGGTCCACAAAACAGAAATGCCGACGCTAAGTGATTGGTTTTGATTGCATTTTTAAGTGTGGTAGTAATGTGCTCCTGACCCACGACGGTGTCGAAGGTAGCGGGACGGTACTTGCGGGCCGAGACCACGAAATTTTCCATACTCAAAGTTAGCACTGTCGGGGGTGAAAGGCAAAAGGTATTTTGTGAAATGGGTGGAGTGAGTGGAGTTGGTGAAGTAGGTGGAGGGAGTGCAGTAGGTAAAATAAGTTATGTGCTTATTATTTCTTGTTTAGTTTACTTTTTTATTTGCTTACTCTTCTCTTATACTTCATGGAACGTGAAAATAGCAGCGGTTTTGAAGAATTGATTGTCTGGCAGGAAGCCCGAAAATTTAGACAGACTATTGATTTACTCGTAAAATCATTCCCTACTGATGAACGTTACCGGCTGGCAGATCAACTTATCCGAGCTAGTCGAAGTATTTGTGCGAATAGGGCTGAAGGATATGGTCGCTATCATTTTTAGGAAAATATTCAGTTTTGCCGCCAAGCCAGAGGCTCACTTACCGAATGTCTAGATCATCTTATTTGTGCCTGCGATGGAGGCTATATTACAACTGACCAACTACAGGAGAAACGTACGCACTATCAACAGTTGATGAAGCTACTCAATGGGTATATCGCTTACTTAAAGGAACGAAAAAAAACAGCATAGTCTCCACCTACTTCACCTACTCCACCAACACCCACTCCACTAAATCTCCTTCCCACAATGAGGGCATACTTTGCGTCGGGGTATTTTTTGATCACGGATGTGCTCATTGAAGCCGGATACCAGAATACCGGTAGGTAAGGCGAACAAGCCAATACCTACAATAGCAGTAACACCGCCCAGCAGTTTACCTAAAGGAGTGATGGGATGAATATCGCCATACCCAACCGTTGTCATGGCTGTAACGCCCCACCACATGGTGGCCGGGATACTTGAAAATTTATCAGGCTGGGCCGCATGTTCGATATAATACATCAGGCTCGACACAATAATGAGCATGAAAACAACCAGCATTGTGCTCAGTACCAGTTCTTCTTTCTTTTCTTTGACTACATTCTGAATTAGGCGAAAGGCGTGCGAATAGCGCGAAATCCTGAACAGGCGGAAAATACGGAACAGCCGCAGAATCCGAACAATGGCCAGGTCGGTAGCGAACAGCGAGAAATAGAACGGGAAAATGGCCAGCATATCAATAAGGGCACTGGTTGAGACAATGTAGCGTAGCCGCCCCCAGAACCAGTGATGGTATTTTTCATTCTCGACACTCACCCAAACACGCAGCAGGTACTCAATGGTGAAGAAACCAACTGAAAACAATTCGAAGTCGGTGAACAAGCGGGCAAACTGCTGGTTGTATTCGGGTACGGTATGAAGAACAATGGCAATGGCATTCAGGGTAATAATGGTGATCAAGACCAGATTGAAGGCCAGACTCACTCCCCGGCGTTTGCCTGCCGAAGTTTCGAGGATACGATAGAGGGATTTACGGAGGTGTAACATGGTTAGGAACGGTCGGTAGAGTTGCAAGCTACTTATCAAAATTTAAACTTGCCATTTGGTCGTTAATAATGCCAGTAGGTAGTGGCAGAGGCATCAACGAACGTGAATGCCTGATTTTTAGCGGTGTAACACTATTGTCTGTAACGATTAGTTAGTATGTTTTGACCGATGACGAACTATCCTGAAAAAAAACCGTTATTTAATTGCAAGACCCGGATAATCTCTCTAACATTGTCCGCGTTTTCGCACAAACCAATGGCAAAGCTCGTCTACTTACCGACCTTCTTCCATACTACGCCATTTCGGTTTAGGTCCGAAAGGACTATATCATTTTGTTTGCCTATGTGGTAAACTATTTCCGCCTTTTTTCTCGTTTTATTTAATCACAACAAACCAGCTCGGATTACGCTGTCTCCGTTTTCGCGGCTTCACAACCGCCAATAAACGACAATGATCACCCCAGAAATAGTCAACGATCAATACATTATTCAGGTGGCTAACGAAGACCACCTGCGATTAGCAGAAACCATCTGCCGTGAAATGGAAGAGAGTGCGAAAGCCCGGGGAACTGGCATCGCCAAACGTTCGCCCATTTATGTGATGGAGAAAATGCTCGAAGGAAAAGCTATTATCGCTATGACTCTTACGGGTGAGTGGGTAGGCTTTTGCTACATCGAAACGTGGGAGCACGGGAAATTTGTGGCCAACTCAGGTCTGATTGTCCATCCCAGCTATCGTAAGAGCGGCATTGCGACGCACATTAAAGCGAAGGCGTTTGAGCTTTCGCGGACGATGTTCCCAACGGCCAAGATTATCGGTATCACAACCAGTTTGGCGGTGATGAAAATCAACTCGGATCTGGGCTACCAGCCCGTCACGTTGAGTGAGTTACCCGGCGATGAGTCGTTCTGGAAAGGTTGTCAAACCTGCGCCAACTTCGATATTCTGACGCGCACCAATCGGAAGCACTGCCTGTGCACAGGTATGCTATACGACCCCGAGGAGCATAAGAAAGAGGAGAAAGATGAAAAGTGGAATTTCCTGAAAGAGTCGAAACTCTACGAGCGTTGGATGCGCATCAAAAAGCGTATTCTGCTTCGCATTCAGCCAAGTGACCGTTCTCGCTCTCGCAAAGGCGACCGTGAGTTGGAGATTGCCTGACCAACTATATACAGTTTACACAAGAAAAGCCTGGAAGTTGCTTCCAGGCTTTTCTTGTTTTATAGCCCCACTAGTCCTGACCTTCTAGTCACCTTAAAATAAAAATACCTTTTTCTTAACATTAAATTAACATTGGGATGGGAAATAATATTTTGAGAAGATAGGTATAAGTGCTTATTTAAGAGTAGATTATGTCATAAAAATAGAAAAATCAAAATATAGTATCAAATCATAGGGCTACAGTACAAATTATAGATAGATAGAACAGGGTGAGGTTGATAAAAAAAGATAACATAAAATTAATATTGACATACTATTTGATTAATATTAGCTATTGAAGCTCCCTGCCGATCTGAGTCGAGAGCGCCTTGTTCGATCATTTAATCCGTTTGAAGTCATGAAAAAGAATCTCGCTCTTCTCATGCTGGTAGGCTTCCTGGCAACGCAAGCCTACGCTGCGCCGATCACTACGCACAAACCGAAAGCTTCTAAGGCAACCCTGGAGCAACAGTTAGCGAAATACATCTCGTACCCGGATGCCCTCAAACCTATTCAGCAGGCGGGTATTGTTGTTGTTCAGTTTCGGATAAACTCGGCCAACAAACTTTGTCAGGTTGAGGTGTTCAGTCAGAATGAACAACTTAATAATGATTTGATTCGCCAGTTAACAGGCCTTAAACTAAAAGGGTATACCGAAGATGTAAGTGAATTTGCCCAACAGGTACATACCGTTCGGCTTCGCTTTAAGCCTTAAGTCTACTATGCGATCAGTGTCAGCCGTTGCCCGGCCTTTCTGGGATAACGGCTGACTTTTTTGTGCCTTAACTTTTTCGGTTCACGATTGGTTAGCCTCCTAATCAACTTCACCCGAACTTATGTCTGAACCGCTCTCGCTGGTTTGGCTCCGGCGCGATTTACGTCTGCACGATAATACAGCTTTATATCATGCGCTCAAAAGTGGCCGCCCTGTCATCCCCGTTTTTATTTTCGATCGTATCATTCTCGATGATCTGGACGACCGGCGCGACCGTCGGGTTGAGTTTCTGGTGCAGGAGGTCAATCGTCTGCATACAGAATTAGCTAAAATGGGATCGACCCTGCTTGTTCGCTATGGTAAGCCCATTGAGGTGTGGACCGAATTGATTTCGCAGTTTACCATAGCTGAGGTATTTGCCAATCATGACTACGAAGTCTATGCTAAAGATCGTGACCAGGCTATTGGCAAGCTACTGGCCGAGCATCGTATTGGGTTTCATACCAGTAAAGATCAGGTGATTTTTGAGCGGGATGAGGTACTGACCGGCAAAAAAACACCCTACACCGTTTTCACGCCCTACAGCCGTAACTGGCGGGAAAAGCTGACGGATTTTTACCTGAAATCGTACCCAACAGAGCACTATTTCGAACGATTCTGGAAAACTAGCCCGGAGAAAGTGCCCACCTTAGCTGAGATGGATTTTCTGCCAGTAGGGGAGCCATTCCCAGATCGAACCGTACCAGATAAACTACTGGATACCTACAATAAAACCCGCGACTTTCCGGCTCTGCCACACGGGACTAGCCAACTGAGCATACACCTGCGATTTGGGACGGTGAGTATTCGGGATTTGGCCCGACAGGCAAAAGCCGCCGAGGATAAGACCTTCTTAACTGAACTGTGCTGGCGGGATTTTTACTTCCAGGTGCTCGACCATTTTCCACACGTTGAAAAGAACTCATTTCGGCGCGAGTATGACCAGATAGACTGGCGAAACAATGAAGACGAGTTCGAAAAATGGTGTCAGGGGCAAACGGGTTATCCTATTGTCGATGCCGGGATGCGCCAATTGAATACCCTGGGCTGGATGCACAACCGAGTTCGGATGATCACCGCCAGTTTTCTCTGCAAACACCTGCTCATTGACTGGCGCTGGGGGGAGGCCTATTTTGCTAAAAAACTGCGGGATTATGACCTTTCGGCTAATAATGGTGGCTGGCAGTGGGCTGCGGGTTCAGGTACGGATGCCGCCCCTTATTTTCGGGTGTTTAACCCAACCTTACAGGCAAAGAAGTTTGATCCGAAAGGCATCTATATACGCCATTGGGTTCCTGAACTGGATGAACCCACTTACCCGAAACCAATCGTTGAGCATACTCTGGCCCGGCAGCGCGCCATTGATACATACCGGAAAGCGCTGGCTAGAAAGTAAGTAGGCTAATTAAAAAATCGTTAATTGATACTGGAGCATATAACCCATAATGCCGTCATTTTTGTAGCTTACAGTTCTTTTTGTAGACTATTCCACGACTCGGCCTTATGAAATTGCGGTTTACCCTGCTCTACTTCTTTTCTTTATTTGCCTTTTCTTCATCCGTAATCGCCCAGCAGAAGCTTCGCCTGAGTGTAGTGGTACGGGATGGCGTCACCAAAAAACCGATTCCTGGAGCCAGTTTGCTCGTTGCTGAAACAAAGGCCGGTGCACGCGCCGACAGCGCTGGTGTCATTACGCTTGCCCATCCACCGGGTGTACTGACCCTATATGTGTCGGCAGTAGGCTATTTCCGGGGCCGCGAAACGATTGTCCTGGATTTCAATAAGCGAGTTGAGTATTTTCTTCAACCCCGTTCCACCGATCTGGAGGAGGTCGATGTACGGGCCACCCGCAAGGATAAAAATATTAAGGACGTTCAGATGGGCCAGATTCTAATTAGTATGCCCGAACTGAAACGGATGCCGGTCGTTTTGGGCGAACCCGATATTTTAAAAGCGCTTACGCTACAATCGGGGTGACAACCGCAGGCGAAGGGGCGGGGGCTTCAACGTTCGTGGGGGGCGTGCCGATCAGAACCTGGTATTGGTCGATGGAGCACCCCTGTTCAATACCTCTCACCTGCTGGGCTTTTACACGAATATCAACCCGGATATGGTGCAGGATGTAAGCCTGAACAAAGGGGCGTTTTCGGCGCAGTATGGCGGGCGCGTATCGTCGTTGTTATTGATGAGTACCCGGAACGGGAATAAAGACGGTTGGCGGGTATCGGGTGGGCTCAGTCCGGTGAGTGCGCGAGTGGTGGTTGATGGCCCCATCAGTAAAAAACTAACGTTGCTGGCTGGGGTCGTATCGCTTTTCCTAATTATTTGCTGCAATTGTTCCCGACATCCAGTGTCAAAAATAGCCGGGCATTCTTTTACGACGGAAATATTAAACTGACCTACACACCCGACGACCGGAACACCCTATCCCTATCGGCCTATCGGAGTCAGGATAATTTCCGGTTTCCGGGCGATACACTCTATGGGTGGCACTCGAATGTGTTGACAGGGCGGTGGAGTTACCTGGTTCGTCCGGGTCTTCAGGTTAATCTGTCTGCGCTTTACAGTGGTTATTTCCTGAATGTAGATGGCGTTTCCCCAATCTGAACTTTCGCTTTACGTCGCATATTGAGCAGAAAGAGGGTAAAGCCGATGTGTTTTATACGGTAGCTAAATCATTTAAAATTCAGCTTGGCATCAATGCCATTCTGTATGGTAATCAGACGGGAGCCATTCGGCCAACAGGCGAGAACTCCAGTATCAACGCCCGGCAAATTAACCCGGAACAGGGCCGGGAGCTTGGGGCCTATGTGAATACCGAATGGGAGCTAACCCCTAACATCACTCTGATGGCTGGATTGCGTTATTCAGCCTTTGCCCTGCTGGGACCACAAACCGTGTATGGCTACGCAGAAAATTTGCCCCCTTCGCCTGAAACGGTTGTTGATTCGGTGCAATATGGTAGCGGGAAAGTGGCTCAGGCCTATGGAGGGGTTGAACCCCGGTTGGCCTTACGGGTGCAGGTGGCCAAAAATACGGCCATCAAAGCCAGCGCTGGCCGAACACGTCAGTATCTGAATCTTATCTCGAACACAACCGCGATTACACCACTTGATTTCTGGAAACTGAGCGACCGTTATTTGCCCCCACAGATTGCCGATCAGGTGTCGCTGGGGCTGTTCCAGAATGTACAGGATAATGGGTTTGAGATCAGTATAGAGGGATATTATAAACGACTTCAGAATCAGATCGACTATCGCTACGGAGCCAACCTGATTCTCAATCCGAAAATCGAAACGGCTCTCCTGCATGCTGCCGGACGGGCGTATGGCGTTGAGTTTGGGGTAAGTAAGAATACCGGGCGGCTCACGGGCCAGTTCAACTACACCTATGCCCGCTCGCTGATTGCCGTACAAACACCGTTCAATGAGCTTCGTATCAATGGGGGAGACTACTACCCATCGTATATCGATAGGCCACACACATTGAATATGCAGGCTCGCTGGAGTATGTCGCATAACTGGACATTTTCGACAAACTTCGTGTACTATACAGGTGTTCCGGCTACCTATCCAGACGGGCAATACACGTATAACGGTGATGTTGTGCAAGACTACTCCCGTCGGAATGCCGACCGAATTCCCGACTACCATCGCCTGGATGTCGCCTTTTCGAAAGACACGCGGTTTAATAAAGCACAAAAGCGATACGGTATCTGGACGCTGGGTATCTATAATGTGTATGCGCATAAAAACCCGTACTCGATTTACTTCACCCGTTTTAATCAGCGAACCGAGTCATACCGGTTATCGGTATTTGGCACCATGATTCCGTCCATCGCTTACAATTTCTATTTCTAGCTATGCGTCGAGTCATTAGCTATATTCTGATTCTGAGTGTTTTAATTGGCTGCATAGACCAGGTTAACCTGCCTATTCGGACGGAAGAACCTCGTCTGGTCGTTGAGGGACAAATCACCAATGAAGCTCCACCCTATACCGTTCGCCTTACATACACTGGTAAGTATGGAGGTCCTACTGGTCAAAACGTTAACGATCAATATGTAAAAGAAGCGCAGGTTAGCCTGGCTGACGATCAGGGACATTCGACGGGGTTTAGAGCAATAGGGCAAGGAATCTATCAAACAACAGATCTGACATTTCGCGGGCAAATAGGCCGGGCTTATCGTCTATCAGTCGTTATGGCCGATGGTAAGCGATACCTCTCAACTTCCCAACAGATGCCTGACGTACCCGTGATCGATAGCCTATATGTCCAGCTTGGTCGAACTGAAATTGGGCTCGACCAGTATTTTTTTCGGTTCTATGCTGTGGTAAAAGACCCGGCTAATCAGCGTAATTATTATCGATGGTTGGCAAAGTCATACGGAGTTATACGATGTGGTGATTATAATTGGGTACCTACTCAAAACACGGAGGTCAACATTGCATCGGATGATTATATTAATGGGAATAGGTTCGATCGGTTTGTGATTAAATCACCTATTTATTCAACAGGCCCTCATTTTGTTGAAGTAAAACAGTATGCTATCACGCAGGAATCCTACCAGTTTTGGCTCCTTTACCAACAGCAAAACGCCCGGACAGGTAGCATTTTTGATCCGCTTCCGGCACCCGTGATCGGCAATTTGGTAAACGCAGATGACCCGACGGACAAGGCAAGAGGTTTCTTTGATGTTTACGCCAGTACCATCCGCCGTATTCGTTATTATGATACGAAAGATATTTTTCGCCCTGGTGTTCAGTCATTTATTGCCTCAATAAACCAGAGTGGTGTTTTGTGTACTAAGCCTGGCCAATTTCCATTACGTTTCGATCCACCTGGCTTCTGAACCTATGCGTACTCGTACAACACTTTTCTTGTTGGTAAGTATATCAACACTGTTAGTCACCTGCATTGATCAGGTTGATTTACCCATACGCACCGAAGAACCCCGCCTGGTCGTAGAGGGACAGATCACCAATGAAGCTCCGCCTTATACCGTTCGCCTTACCTATACCGGGAAATATGGCGGAACAAATGGGCAGAGTATCAACGACCAGTATGTAAAAGAAGCCCAGGTTACGATCGCCGATGATCAGAACCGGTCGACGCGCTTTGTATCGGTAGGGCAGGGGCTATACCGAACCACCGATTCAACCTTTCGTGGACAGGTTGGGCGGGCCTACAGCCTCACCGTTGTACTGGCGGATGGCAAACGATACGTTACCAAATCGGAACGAATGCCTGCTGTACCCGTAATTGATAGCATTTCGTCAACTCTGGTGAAAACGGGGAATCTGACAATTCCCTATGCCTTTTCGTATGGTATCAACACAAATGACCCGGCCAATGAGCAGAACTACTACCGCTGGTCGGCTTATGGGTATACAACCCGGCTTTCGGTGGGCGTACCCTGTAGTTTGGGTAATCCCAGTAAGTGCAACTACCGCTGCTGGACACCAGTGTCGAATGATGTGGTCAATATCTATAGTGACGAAGCGATCAATGGAAACCCCCTTCGGAATCGGTTTGTCTTACAGGTGCCGATTTATGCCATTGGACCGCAGTTGGTCGAAGTGCAGCAATTTGGGATGACCCAAACGAATTACCAGTTCTGGAAGCTCTATCAGCAGCAAAACGCCCGCACCGGCAGCATTTTCGATCCGCTACCTGCACCCGTTACCGGCAACTTGGTGAATGCCAGCGATCCCACCGATTTAGCCAGAGGCTATTTCGCCGTAACATCGGTAACTCGGCGTCGGTATCGGCAACAAAACTATCCTAATGTTGTCTTTTATTCGGCGTTAGTGAGCTTCATCAGCAGCCAAATCATCCCGGATGGCGATTGCCGGAATACCTATGGGAATGTGCCAATTATAGAGCCAGAAGGCTGGTAAATCCTATAAAAAAGGTGTTTTTCCTGTAGGAAATTAATGAGCTAAAATAGTACTTGCAATTGAGAACATCCTGGCCATAATTAATGCACTTACAAAAGCCTTTTGGGAGGGAATACTAAACTAGTTCTCGTTGATTTACATGGCTAATATAGTTTAGTGATTTTTCGTACAATACCATGTTGGGTGGAACGAACAGGCTGTAAGGCGTGCAAGCCAGCTTCTGGGCGACAAACCGCCCGGCTCAGATGGGAAGTTTGGGCTTCCATTTTCGGCTGTCCTGCGACACGAGGAACGCCCCGTCAGGCGGCTTTGGGCTTGCATTTCAGCCCGGTCTGCGACAAAATAAACGCTCTAGTTGGATAGGTTTGAGCTTGTCAGGCAGCTTGTGAGCGACATAGGAAACGCCCTAACTGGGCAATGGACAGATTTAAATCTTAATTAGTAACCCGCTACTATTACTTTTGAATGTGGTATTTCTGCCCTAAACTCTTGGTTGGCTTAACAATTGGTTTCATCGGCTTCACTATCGTTGGTACTATCTCCCATGAAGCTGGTCATTATATTGTAGCCAAATATTACGGTTTTGATGCCACCATTCATTACGGATACACTGATTTTGGTAAAATGCCCACCCATTATCGGCAAAATGCTGAAGCTATCAAAGCTCTACGCGATAAATACAAACTCATCAAAAAACGGGGTGAACACTATTTTCTTGCTGACAGCGTAGACTTTCCCGAAAAGCCCTATTATGAAACCTTAGTCCAGCAGCAACAACAAACCTTATTTCCTATTCACTTAGGTGGGCCGGTGCAGACGATGATGACGGGGACAATTGGATGGGGTTTACTTATATTGAACCGGCAATGGTGGAGGGGCCAAAAAACGCTCTCTGTGGCTGTATGGTTAATCATTTTCGTTGCTCTTTTTTGGCTGAGGCAAAGTTTTAATTTTGTGATGGCTATCTATGCTATGCTCATGAAGGGAGAGTGGTCCAGCCGAATGGATGAAGTGAAAATAGCTAACGATTTACAACTCTGGCCGGCCACCATTAGCCTAATTACGGGTCTTGCTGGTTTATATGTACTTGCTTTTATTTCCTTGCGCGTAGTACCGAAGACCCAGCGATTAACCTTTCTTGTAAGCGGGCTGGTTGGTGGCTTGTTAGGTTTCTGGATTTGGTTGGGTTGGTTAGGTCCTAAATTAATGCCGTAAGTGTGTGCGCTCCGCGTGGGTCAGCTTTCCGTAGACAGGATGCACGCCCCGTTGGAGAATTTTCAGCCCAACCTCCGTTGAGTGCATGGGCGCACACATACACGATAACGCATGAGAACAAAATAGGCCGATTTGTACTAATTTTAATCAGCTATCAGTCGTCCATTATGGGAAGATCGTCCTCTTTTGTTGGTGCTAAACAACCCGGCCAACCTCCCGATTTGGCTATTTGTCAGCCAATCACTTTGGTGAACGGCTGCCCTGAACATACAACTGGTGGAACCGAGTGGCTGCTCGATTACCCCGCACATCCTACTTTTTGTTTGAAAAAATAGCTCGCTGATAGCCACTTGTCTTTTACTGTTAACCCGTTTTTACTATGAAAAAGCAGGAAGACTATCAGCAAATGCCTGTTGTTCATCAGCAAGTAGCAGGAATTGATGTGGGCTCTCAGTTTCACGTTGTAGCGGTTGGGGATGATCCCAAAAATGATGTCAGCCAGTTTGGTGTGTCCACCAAAGAACTCTTTCGACTGGCAGACTGGTTGCAGCAAAATGGGGTTAAACAGGTAGCCATGGAAGCCACTGGAGGCTATGAAAAACCACTGGTTAGTGTACTTCAGGAAGCGGGCTTTGAGGTGCTAGTGACATCTGGTGTTAATACGAAAAACTACCGGTGCTTCAAATCGGACACGTCCGATGCCATCCACATTCGTACCCTGCACAGTCTGGGCCTGCTACCGCCTATCTTCCTACCCGACGAGTTTTCTACTCTCATCCGACCCTTAGTGCGGCTGCGGAGAAATCTGGTGGAGAATGCCGCCGATTACATCCGGCGTATTCAGAAGGCTCTTAGGGCGGGTAATGTGCGATTGGATGCGGTGCTGACTGACACCAATTCGGTTTCAGGACTTCGGATTATTGCCGCCATTTGTCAAGGGGAAGAGCAGCCCGACAAACTAGCGGCTCTGGTGGATGCAAGCTGTAAAAAGAGGCCAATGGAAATTATTGAACTGCTGCGAGGTAACTGGACTCAGGCGATTCGTTTCGAGGTAAGGAGTTGTTACCGACTATATCTGAATTTGCAGATTGAGATCACGGAACTAGACAAGGAACTGGATCGCCATTTTATCGACCATACCAACGGATTAAAACAACCACCCCTCAGTAGTGACCCGACAGCAGGTCGTAAGAACCGCCGGAGCGGTCGAGATGCGTTGCTAACGTTCATGGCTGAGGTGGGTGAGTCGATTACCAAATTTCATTCGGCTAAAGCCTTTGCCAAGTGGCTGGGCTTCACTCCTAACAACAAAGCATCGGGTGGCAAGGTGTTATCGCGCAGGACGTTGAAGAACAGGTCGACCTTGCCCAATACGTTTCGAATGGTGGCCAACTCGTTGGGCAACATGAAAAAGCCCAATCCGCTGACGGCCTTTTTCCAGCGGATTGCGTATAAGGCAGGTCGTATCAAGGCCATCACAGCTACAGCTCGGAAGCTGGCTGTTGTGGTCTATAAGATGTTGACAGCTGGAGAAGCGTATGAACCGATAAAGTTGGTTCGAGATCTGGAGCAGGTGAAGCAGCAACAAATCCGGCAGATCAAGAAAAAGTTAGTCAAGTTTGACATTAGCAGTCAAGATTTAGGGTTAATTGCTATCTCGTCGCCTAATTGATAATGAGTACGTTAGAGGGCATGCGTACATCAAACGAGGGTGTAAAGGTATGAGTCGTTCGTGTTCAGTATAGTTACTTGCCCACCATCAGCCCTCGCGGGTGTTGGGTGGCGGGTCAAAACTGGGCGTTCAAAGCGGGTTACCGGCGACAGGTTGCACTTCCCAGAGGGAAGCGTTTGGGTTTTCACTTCGGGCTTTCGGCTGACAAAGCAAACGCCACGTTTAGCAGAGTTTGTCAAGTTATTCGGGTTACTTGCGACACGAGAAGCTTTTTATTTATTAACAAAAGATCGAATGCCTATTCCCAAGAAAATACCTATAATGCGGGAAAAGAATTATCATACCCACTTCTTGGGAAAATATGATAATGGTACTCAGTTCTTCGGTTACGAAACATTCTTTTTTCCTGGCACTTACCCGAATGGCAAAGACTGGGAGAAGTTCCGACGGGAGTATGTAGTCTTGTATCTCTTTGATGAAGATGGCCGATTTATAGATTTTGAGTACTGGTATGCAGGTACTACCTCAGAGCGACAAGACACAACCGCAAAACTGGAGCAAATGGTCAGTTCGCGAGGCCCCTATGAGTTTAGTGACATTGAAGTTGAGCTTTTCCAAACCGAAATTGATGGAGAAGTTTTTGGGTTGGTAGCCGATGAAGAAGGTGAGACGGTAGAGCTTATGCCCAGTAGCACTATAGCATTTTCTGAACCTTGGAACGGTGAATATTATACATAAGACAAGTAACGGGCGACGGGCAGCACGTCCCGTGGGACGGTTTTCAGCCCTACCATCACCGTGTTCTGACGAGATTGCCCGTGTGATCACAGTTTCCACTGCACAATCCAGCCGGGCTTGATCGCTTTTGGACGCGGGACACCGGCCAGGCCCGTTGCTGGATTCATGGCTAATAAGGTAAGGGCAATGGTTGTATTCTCCTGCCTGGAAATCGCTTTGGTGGCTCGTAAAAATAAATTGCCCCGCGCATCTACATCATCGACAATGGCATACAGCAAATCACCGGTTTTTAGCGCATCCTCGCCGATCTGAACATCCTCTGTTAGGGTGAATGCCCAGCTTTGGCCTACTTTAGGAAGACCAGCTCGAACCAGGCGGGCAGCTACATCGCCGACAAAAACGGGGATAGACACTGGCTTGTTCTTAAGCAGTTCTGTTAACAGGCTATCCATAACCATCGCTTCATTTTTAGTAGGTTTCCCCATATCCAGGAACGACTCAATGGGAACGCCTTCAGGCTCAGGTTCATCGTCCTGGAGCCAGCCCATGCGCCGGGCCTGTTCGCGCTCCCGCTCATAGAGACTCCCTGATGAGGCCAGCATGATACCAACCGACCCAATGCCATAGGATGGATTCGTAAACAGCTCTTTCATGGCCAGAATCCGGTAGAGGTAGTAGCCTGTTTCGGGATTCATGGTCATGGCATAATAGTCGCGATGGCCCGACTTCGTTATTTTACGCTGAACCATACCTACACCGCCGTTGTAAGCAGCGGCTACTAGTGTCCAGGAGCCCAACTTGCTATAAAGAAACTTTAGGTACTTGCAGGCCGCTTCGGTCGATTTGAGAAGATCGGTGCGTTCGTCGTGGCCAGGGGCGATGGAGAGTCCCATATCCTGAGCGGTGTCGTCCATGAACTGCCAGTAGCCAATGGCACCAGCCGCCGATACGGCGTTTGACTGCCAGGCGCTCTCGATGAGCGGCAGGTATTTGAAATCGTTTGGAATGTTGTACTTGTGGAGAATAGGCTCGATAACCGCAAAAAACGGGGCCGAACGCGCCTTTAATCCATTCACATGTTTTATATAACCGGAACTGCTTGCCAGCGCAAACGCCAGTTTCGCCGATACGTCTCCCTGTTCAGTTGGAACCACTTCACCGCAAAAATGCAACCGTTGTGGTTCAAGTGATGGGCGCGGTTGAACCACTGTCTTACGAGTCGTCTTGCCTTTTGAGGGAGTCGATTTTTTTTGCGCTATAGCAATCGTTCTAAACGATAAAATGCTCAGAAACAACAAAATAGCACATCTGATGATTAGTGTCAAAATAAAGAGTTATTGATTACCCCATAGACAACGAATCACCTTCAGGGTTTAGTTCAGTTGGTGGATTAGGTGTGGTAAGTGGAGTAGGTGAAGTGAGTAGCAGTCTGTGACACTTACTTCACTTACTCCACCTAATCCACCTACTTCACTTACTCCACTAATTATACCAATTCACAACGTTTTCCACGTCAGAATCCAGCCTGCTTTTATCTGGTCAACATCGGGTAGTTTGATGCCAATGCGACCCGTTGAGGCATCAATGGCTGACAGATTCATCGGGTAGGTATGTTTTTCATTGGCCGAATAAAGCCGATCGGCACGCAAATAGATTTTGTCTGTTTTGGGATCGACATCTTCGACAATTGCATACAGCACATCGCCTTCCTCAACTTGTTTACCATCGGCCATTCCGTCACGAATGAGGTGAAAGACCCATACCTGCCCTCGCTCAACACCCGCCGACTCAATCAGTCGTGCTTTGATACCTCCCCGAAACACATCGGCCGCATTGGGAAGGGGTATGTCTGCCGTTTGACCTGCGGCTGGCTTCAAGGTTTCCTGAACGGGCGTATTTACAGCTACTTTCGTGGCTTCTTCCATCAGTACTTCCGGCAGGAGTACACCCTCATCATCAGGATCGGAGTCAGGGCTAAGCGGCTCGCTGAGGTAGGCCATCATGCGCTCAGGAATGAGGTGATCATACGAGCGATAATTGGAAAATAGCTCCTTAAAGGCCAGGATTCGGTACAGATATTTACCCGTTTCGGCGTTCAGGCGGAGGTAGTAATAGTCACGTTGCTGTTGCCGACGAATATTGCCCAACAAGGCACCAATGCCATTATTATAAGCCGCAGCGGCCAATGTCCAGGAACCCAGTCGATTGTATAGATACCGCAAATAGCGGCAGGCTGCGTTAGTTGATTTAACAAGGTTCTGCCGTTCGTCGTAGCCAGGCTGTATGCTTAACCCTAGCTCACGAGCTGTAGCGGGCATAAACTGCCAATAGCCTACGGCCCCCTTTGGAGATACAGCCATGCCCGTCAGTGCACTTTCGACTAATGGCAAGTATTTGAAGTCCAGAGGAATACGGTGCCTGGACAGGATCGGCTCAATGATTGGGAAAAATACAGCCGCCCGTTGCCGAATGCGATAGACTGCCTGATTTTGATTCGTATTTCGGGCCAGAGCAGATACTAACCGGCGGGCAACGGCTTCTTCGTGCAAAGGGACCGACTCTCCACAGAAATAAACGGGAGGTAACATCCTGGTCAGGCCCGGATCAACGGCTACCGAGACGGTGGGATAGGGCGTCAATGACCTAGCTGAGGGCGTGTGAAACAAGCAGGTTAGGTCAGAAACACTTGTCACCACCAGACCAGTCGCCAACGAGAGTGAGGCCAACAAGTTCATTAAACAGCAAATTCAGTTCTATGGGTTATGCTGTTTAGACTTTGATTTTAGTCTATAGTAACACTATAGTTTATTATTTCTTTAATATAGTGATAACAACGTGTAGTGGGTTGAACGAGTGTAGTAGATCAGTTACGACTATCTACTACACTCGTTCAACCCACTACACGTTGTTAATTTATAACCAATCCCAGAAGTGCAAAGGGCGTATTCCTTCCCCTTTTTTCGATTGCAGAAACCGTGGCCGACGGAATCGGAGCACCATCAAACCCATCATAAGTTTCTTGATCGGGAGATGCTGGCCTTGCTTTTCTAAATCGGCATCTGGTGCATTCGGGTGTTTTTGGCCAACGCTGCGCTGGCAATCAGCTGATCTGTATCCGACGGAGCTTTGGTTAGCGCCGTATTGGGGCGAGGTCCCCAGGTTGGATCGGTAAAATCTTCGTCAACCAGTTCGATGGTTGGTGCATCCTTGATTTTTTTCGGTAGAGCCAGAGGCTTATGCCAGCTTGGTAGTGGCTTAGTTAACTCGGCAATGGTTGAGCCACGTAACAGAAGCGCATACTGGCGCGGGTTCGTTAGTAATTCTTTGAATGCCAGAATCCGGAACAGATAATGGCTTGTTTCACGATGCAGACGGAGTCGGTAATAACTTGTCTGCCCCTGCTGCTCCATTTTGTTCATCACGTGGGTGATACCACCATTGTAAGCAGCCGCAACCAATGTCCAGGAACCTAATTCCCGGTAGAGTTGATGCAAATGGCGACAAACCGCTACTGTTGCTTTCTCGAGATTAAGCCGTTCGTCTACTTTACCATTTACTTTCAGCCCCAACTCGCGGGCTGTACCAGGCATAATCTGCCAGTAACCGGCGGCTCCCCGGTAAGATACGCTCCGATTGTCCAGGGCGCTTTCAGCCAGTGGCATAAACCGAAAATCGCGGGGAATTTTGTACTTCCGAAGAATGGGGTCAATGATTGGGAAAAACTCAGATGCCCGGGAACGGAGGTCGAACAGGAATTCTTCCTGTGCACCATAGGTGCGTAAGGTTTGTGCCCACCGGCGCGACACCCGCGGTTCATTAACCGGTACTTCTTCTCCACAGAAGTAAATCGGGAACAGGCGTTTGGTCGAATCGACGACTAATAATTCAGGATTGTTGAGGCCTTTTGAGGGAAGAATTCGGCTCGTGTCAGGGGTGAAAATGGAGAACGGGTACGCCGTTGTAGTGATACCCGGCCCCGTTTTTACAGCGGCCATGAGCAATGAAAAACTTACTTCTTTTATCAAAATTATAGTAGTTGTTGTGATACATATAGACGACAAAACCCGTCCTTTGCTAACGGGCTTGTTTACTACTTGAATACGAACTTAACGCATTCTCTGGTATATACCAACTATTTTCCTAAGAATTATCCAACGGTCCAGTAAGAAAATGGATTTTATCGCTACAGCAATCCCATGACCAGTGTCAGTTTACCGTAGTCATAACGACCCCCTAAATAGTCGAAAACAGGCTTTAAACGACCTTCTTCAATGCCAACAACGGCAATAGCTTTTTCAATTTCACGCCGGTCGGAGGGGTCGATAAGTGAGACTAAATCAATATCGTAGCCCGACTTGGAAAGCTGAACCAAGTGGCTCGCAACAGACCCTGTAGTGAGTTGCCGCTCGGCGGCAATCTGGTCAATTGTGAGGCCGTTATTGTATAAATCGAGGGTCACTAGCTGGGTCGATCCTTTGGGCTTTTCGCCAGCCTGCACCCGCCCCCGCACATAGCTGAGAATCTCGTCCAGAAATTGCTTTCCGAACAACTGGAGTTTACGCTCTCCTACCCCACTTACATTCCGCAACGCATCGGGCGTGATAGGTCGCTGACGAGCCATGTCTTCGAGGGTTGTATCCGTAAAAATAACGTAGGCCGGTACGTTCTGCTCGTCGGCGAGTTTCTTCCGAAGTACACGCAGTCGCTCGAACAGGTCGTCGCGCTGCGTTTCGGTTTTGGTTCTTGTTTTTTCGACCACGGGCTTGGGGGCATCGTCGGGCCGAACAAGGTCAATTTTTCGTCCGCCATACAATACCTGATCGGCCAGAATGCCCCGACGGAGGGCGTAGTGTTGATCGTAGGCAATTTCAATGACCCCAATGTTAATGAGCTGATGGATATAGTTTCGCCAGTCTTCAAATTTAAGGTCACGGCCAGCGCCGTAGGTTTTTACCTGATCGTAGCCCCCCTGCAATACCTGCTGACTTCGCGACCCTCGCAAAATGTCGATCAATAAATTCATCGGCACTCGCTCGCCTGTCCGAATTATGGCCGATAAGGCTTTCTGGGCCAGAATGGTCCCATCAAAGGTGACGCGTGGGTCCCGGCATACATCGCAGTTACCACAGGGTTCGGGCAGTTCTTCCGAAAAATAAGAAAGCAGAATCTGGCGTCGGCAGGTGTGGGCATCGGCGTATTGCTGCATCCGTTCCAATTTGGCCAGTTGTAAGCCAAGGTTGGCCGGACTGTTTTCGGCCAGCATTTCCTTGTACGTTGCCACATCAGCAAAGCTATAAAACAGAACCGTCTGCGCGGCTGCCCCATCGCGCCCGCCCGTCCGATTTCCTGATAAAAGCTCTCGATGTTTTTGGGCATGTTGTAATGAATCACCCAACGCACATTCGACTTATCGATGCCCATGCCAAACGCAATGGTAGCGCACATAATACGCACGTCGTCGCGCAGGAAAGCCTCCTGGGTTTTCGATCGGTCGTCGGGGTCCATTTTAGCGTGGTAGAAAGCCGCACTGAATCCTTTCTCCTGCAACTTAGCCGCCAACGATTCGGTCGATTTTCGGCTCAGACAGTAAATAATGCCTGACGTATCGGGCTTCTGCTGCAACAACTTAATAATCTGCTGAATGCGGTTCTGGCCGGGTAGAACCTGCAAACTCAGGTTTTTACGGTTAAACGAATCCACGAAGACCGCTGGATCGTTCATGCCAAGCCGGGTCGCAATGTCATGGCGAGTGAGCTTATCGGCCGTAGCGGTGAGGGCAATGGTTGGTACGGCCGGGAACTGCTCTTTCAGAACGTGCAGCTGGGTATATTCCGGCCGGAAATCATGTCCCCAGGATGAAATGCAGTGGGCTTCGTCGATGGCAAACAGGGAGAGATTGACACGTTGCAGAAAATGAAAAAACGACTCGGTCAGTAGTTTTTCGGGCGAAACATAGAGTAGTTTGAGTTTCCCGCTAATACAATCGTCTTCAATATCGCGCTGCTCCCTGCTGGTTTGAGTACTGTTATAAAAAGCTGCCTGGATGCCGTTCAAGTGTAAAGCACCCACCTGATCTTTCATGAGCGCAATCAGCGGGAAACCACTACTGTCAGGCCAGGAAGGATCAGTGCTGGAATCTGAAAACAAACCGATTTGCCCCCGCCAGTTGGCATCAATACGACCGTATCGCGCCCGCTCAGAATAGACTGAATGATGGCTTCCTGCATGGGCCGGAAGCGATCATAGCCATAATAACGTTTGAGGTAATCGGCGGGGCTGGCCGTAGGGGCCGGATTTATACTAGTCATTACGTCTTTCCGAGTAGATTATGCGCCGGGCAAACTGGCGTAGATAGGACGAGCTAAATAGCTGTTGGTGACCGGCTACGGACTACTATCTTTCTATCAAATTTAAGAAAAATTTAAGACATTTTTAGTGACAGATGCGTGATTTTATGCCCATCTTTCCGTCTCAAGACCTAACGTTTTTTATTTTTCCAGTTAAACCCCAATCCGATCATCATGAAAAAGAACTTGTTAATAGTCTGTTTTACACTTGGCTTACTGGTTGCCTTCAATGGAATGGCCCAGGACGATAAAGCATCGAAAAGTAAAGCCAAAAAAGAAATGACCGATGCCGACAAAGCGGCCAAAGACCAGGCTAAAGCAGACAAAAAAGCGGCTAAGGAGGCTAAAAAAGACGCAATGACCGATGCCGATAAAGCCGCTAAGGATCAGGCTAAAGCAGACAAGAAAGCCGCCAAGGATGCAGCGAAAGCGGCTAAAACGGATGCCAAGGGTACCGCAGATGCCACGACCGATGCGGCTAAAAAGGCAGCTATGGATGAGAAAATGGCGAAGGTTAGAGCCGCTAAGGAGGCTAAAAAAGAGGGTAAAGAAGCAGTAGATAAAGGAGCTGCTACGGCTGATGCGAAGATGGATAAAGCCGCGAAAAAGGCAGATAAAGCGGCTGATAATGCGGGACTCAAAGATGATAAGATGAGTAAAACGGCAAAAGCATCGACGCCAGCCGTGAAAGAAGAAAAAGCAACCCCTGCCGACTACAAAGCACCTGTTGACCCTTCTAAAAAAGGGCCTAATGGAGAAAAAGTAATGACCGGCCCACGGGGTGGCAAATATTACATTAACAAGAATGGCAATAAGACCTATTTAAGTAGCATAAAGGGCTAAGCCATTGTCTTTACGGTTGGAAGTAAGGGATAGGTTTAACAGCCTGTCCTTTTTTGTTTATAACGATGGCTAATAGGCTAAGAACCAAGGACTTTACTACGCAGATAAGCCTCGTTAGCCTAGTGACCTTGCGTTTTGGGCCGCGATTGTGTACTTTTCACCATACAACCAACTCCTCAACTGATGACGTCATCGCTAATACCCTTCCTGCCGTTTCTTTTATCATTTCTGTCTCCCTCTTCTGATGATCCTATCGCTAAAAAAGCGCACAAAATTCATCAGAAGGTGTTGACCCTCGATACCCATGCCGATGCTCCCATTATGATGCAAAAGCCAGGTTTCGATGTGGGTGCTTCGCACGATACCAAACGCGATGGCTCACAGATCGACTTTCCCCGAATGAAAAAGGGGAGTATGGACGCCATGTTTTTCGCCGTCTATACGTCGCAGGGACCGCGTACCGACGAAGGACACGCCGAGGCAAAACAGAATGCGTTGAATCAATTCGATTTAATTCATAAAGCCTTGAAACAATACCCAAATCTGGCCGAATTGGCAACCTCGCCAGCCGATGCGTATCGGATTAAAAAAGCGGGCAAGCGTGCCGTTTTTATTGGGATGGAAAACGGCTATCCTATCGGAAAGGATTTGTCGATGCTCAAAACCTATTATGACCTTGGTTGCCGTTACATCACCCTAACGCACTTTGCCAATAACCTCATCGGTGATTCATCGACCGACCCGGATGGCCCAATGTACGGCGGGTTGAGTGATTTCGGTAAGCTGGTCGTTCCCGAGATGAACCGACTCGGTATTCTGATCGACGTATCGCACGTGGCCGACAGTACTTTTTATGATGCGCTGGCCCTCTCGAAAGCCCCCGTCATTGCGTCGCACTCCAACTGTCGGGCGCTCTGTGATTTTCCCCGTAACATGACTGATGATATGATCAAGGCCATTGCGGCTAAAGGTGGCGTAGTGCAGGTGAATTTTGTGAGTGATTATCTGAAAAAACCATCAGATGCACACCGGGCGGCTAAAACCAAAATCCGGATGTCGCGGGTTGGGAAAGTGGCCACACCCGATATGGAAGCTAAGATAGCGGCCCTGAGTGACTCGGTATCAAAAGTGTATGCCTCAGAGCGGGCCAGCCTGACTGACATTGCCGATCATATTGACCACATCGTAAAAATTGCGGGTATCGATCATGTGGGGATCGGTTCCGATTTCGATGGGGTGGGGGTGTCAATGGTCTTGAAGACGTTAGCGAAATCGAGAACCTGACAGCCGAACTCGTTCGTCGGAACTATTCGGAAGCGGACATTGCCAAAATCTGGGGTGGTAATCTACTCCGGGTACTAGGTCAGGCAAAAGTGAAGTGATGGCGTTGGGCATACGGTATGTGGTTTATGGTGAGCTGATGCCTGAGATTATTGATATGGCAGCTTACCGTAAACCCGAAAAACCTGAAACAGTAAACCAAAAATATGTCTCCCGAAGCTGTTTTTAAACTGGCCAATATGCTGGTACTGCCACAGTGGCTACTGATGGTGTTTGCCCCTCGTTGGATAGTAACGAGATGGCTGATGAATTCATATAGCATTCCTGTTTGTCTGGCTGTCATCTATGTTATGTACTTAGTGAGCAGTGGGCCCGTCGACTTTGCTGCGTTCGGGTCATTACCAGGTGTGAAAAACCTGTTTGCCACGGGTGGCGATGGCGTCATGCTGGCCGGTTGGGTTCATTATCTCGCCTTCGATCTGGTAGCGGGTACGGTTGTTGTCCGTGATTCACAGGAGAAAGCGATTCCACATTGGCTGATTGTACTTCCGTTGTTTTTCTGCTTCATGCTGGGCCCTGTTGGCCTGCTGTTGTACTGGTTGATTCGTGTAGTCCGTACTCAGGTTAAACCAGCCTCATTCGCTTTATGACCTCTATTTTAACCAACCTGCACGACCGCAATGCCGTTTTATACCAGCTCGGCTGGTTCTCGATTTCAGGAACGCTGGTATGTGGAGTACTGGCCCTCGCTACACAGGGGCAGGTATTGGGAATTAATGCGTTCATTAAACCCATGAAATTCTTTGGATCAACCGCCATTCTGGCCTGGACAATGGCGTGGTTCGTAATCCTATTGCCGCAACAGCGCAGTGTGCAGCTATACGCCTGGGTCATGGTAACGGTGTTTGTTTTTGAATTGGGGGTTATTAGTTGGCAGGCCAGTCGCGGTAAATTGTCTCATTTTAATATAGCATCACCTAGCGATGGGTTGCTGTTCAGTCTCATGGGGCTGGCCATTACGGTGTTTACGGGCTGGACGGCTTACATAGGGTATCTCTTTTTTCGGCTCGATACAACCGCTGCCAATGCCGTGTATATCTGGGGTATCCGGTTGGGAATTCTGGTGTTTGTCTTATTTGCATTTCAAGGGTTTGTAATGGCGGGTCGTCTGGCACATACGGTTGGTGCACCCGATGGCGGTCCGGGTTTACCCATACTAAACTGGAGTACGCGTCATGGTGATTTGCGGGTAGCCCATTTTTTTGGATGCATGCTCTTCAGTTGATTCCGTTGTTTGCCTATTATGTGGCTCGCCAAACGCATCAGGTCATTGTATTGACTATTGTCTACTTTCTGGTAGTTACTTTTTTACTGATGCAGGCATTGTCGGGAAAACCGTTACTGGGTAACTGACGGTAAAAAAACAGCATGTTCATCTTTGACAAGGTAAAGGCCTATCCATTGGTCTGTCAACGTCATAACCGATAACCTTGTTTCTCTGATGAACCGTACTGATTTTCTGAAAACGTCTGCTCTGGCCGGGGCTACCCTTATTACCGATCCAACTCAGGTTCGCGCGTTCATTACGCGTCAGCCTGCCCAGAAATACCGGACGGCATTGGTAGGATCAGGTTGGTGGGGAGGTAATATCCTACGCTGTGCTGTGCAGGCCGGGCAATCGAAAATTGTAGCTATGTGTGATGTAGACACACGGCAACTCAAGAAAACCAGCGACGAGCTAAGTAAACTAACCTCCGATACGCCCAAACTTTACCGCGATTATCGGGAAATGCTGGCCAAAGAAAAGCCAGAAATTGTCATTGTTGCCACTCCCGATCACTGGCACCCGCTCATTGCCATTGCCGCCATGCAGGCAGGTGCACATGTGTACGTCGAAAAACCCATTAGCCATACCATTAACGAAGGCAAAGCCATGGTGAAAGCCGCCCGGCAGACGGGGAAGATGTGCCAGGTGGGCATGCACCGGCGTGTGTCGCCCCACAATGTGTCGGGTCGGGAGTTTATAAAATCAGGGAAGGTTGGAAAAATCGGTATGGCGCGCGCCTTTGTGCATTATGCCGGTGGGGCTGGTCAACCCACGCCCGATGGGCAAGCCCCCGCCGAAATGGACTGGAATATGTGGTGTGGACCAGCCCCTCTCCGGGCCTATAATCCGGCGATGCACCCGCGGGGCTGGCGTAATTTTCTGGATTATGCCAATGGTACCCTTGGGGATTGGGGTATTCACTGGATGGATCAGATCCTATGGGTAACCGAAGAAAATCATCCCCGCAAAGTGTACTCGACTGGCGGACGAGCCATTAAACAGGATAGTACAGACGCGCCTGACCATCAGGTGTCAACCTTCGAATTCGATAATTTTACGGCTGTCTGGGAACACCGGACATTTGGCGGTAATATGGCGGAGAAAACGCATCCACAACAAGCGGTAGGCGTGTATTTCTACGGAACCGAAGGCACGTTCCATATGGGCTGGCTCGATGGCTGGACATTTTACCCCTCTGACTCGAAAAAGCCAGTTATTCATCAGGATGCCCAACTCGATAAACCTGATGATCAGAACATTGCCTTACTCTGGGCCAATTTTCTCGATAGTATTAAAACCAACAAATTACCCGTCTGCGACATCGAAATTGGGCATCGTTCTACTAACATGGCCTTACTCGGTATGCTATCGCTAAAACTCGGCCGGAGTGTTGAGTGGGACGGTAAGCAAATTCTGAATGACCCTGAAGCTAATAAATTGCTGAGCCGGGCCTATCGGGGCGAGTGGCAGTATCCGGTTTAGAAGAAAGCTATATTAGAACTTCCTGAAAGGTTAAACCTTTCGGGAAGTTTCTCGCCTGGTGATATTCCCGTACATCACATCAAATCTAACGTATAACCCTTCCAGGCCGTTTTTTGGTCTGTCTGTAAGGTGAAATCGACTCCCTGATGAACCTCCGTTTGCTCATCGGGCAATTTATGGTGTCTATTCCAGTACGCTTTTATGTAGGCGACTGCGCTCGTAAACAATCGTTGCATATAGGCGATCTTTTCCTCAGCTGTCATATTCCGTGAAGTGGCGGAGCCAACCAGGTGAATTTTCTGTCGTATGAGCGAATCATGTGTCTTATAGTAAAACAAGACATCCAGGCCATCACTATCAGGATTTGTTGGTACAGCCGTCGTAAAGGTGAGTAGGGGCATGATAGGGTATACTATACGGTGAGATGGGCAGAAAGGTAGGAGTTTATTCCCCCATTTCCGACCAAATTTCCTTAACTGGATGTTAAATGTTAATTAAGCTGACTAGGCGTTGCCAGGGCCAAGTTGACGGATCTATGCAGGAACGGTAGACCGATAAATAGCGATTTGTGGCGAATCTGTTACTTTTTATAGGGCCAGAGTCTCAAGGTTATCATCTTCAGGCTAACCCATAAATGCTTAAGCCCAGCCACTGAATGGCTGGGTTTTTTTTGTAGTTATTACATCTAGTGAGGACATATCTAAACAAGGGCAACTAAAGGATTAACTGCATCCTGCCCTGTTGAGCCTTGTCACTTCGACCTGGCTTAGTACGCTAACTCAACTAAATCCTTGTCCGAAACGGATTCAGATTCGTCAAACTTGTCTAACACAAGTTTGGCGAATGCTACTTTATCCGACTTTCGGTACTGACTCGGAATCAATCTCCCCGAAGGAGCTTTAAAGTCTTTACTGACCTGCTGGCACATTGCCCACAGGTTCGGATTCATTCTGATTTTGTATTGCCTAATTGGTGTGTCCTCGGCAAACCAAAGATCGATGACGTTCTTTGTCGATAATTTTACTATAGCACCCATACTGTATGTATTGGTAAAAAAGAACAAATGTTTAATTATTTAATGATAAAATTAAATAATTAATGAAAATATAATGCAAATCCTATCACGGGGCCTATTTTATACTCTCTTTCTGTGCTGGATAACACCCGCTGTTTCAGCTATTTGTAGCGATTAAACCTGCTCTTGGATTGTTTATTTCAATTGACTATAAGGTAGAACAATAAGGGTGCCAGTAAACTAAAACGCGATACCAGTAGATAAGCTGGTATCGCGTTTTAGGATATAAAATAATGGCCGTATAGATAACTGGAGGTAGTGCCTAAAGCTGCGCTCTTAGGCTGGTTTCGATTTGATAAACTAGCAGTCTAACTCACTAAGATCAAGGGTAGGCATTAAATAGGTAATGCTGGAAGCGCCCATCGTTTTGGATAGCTTCTTAACTAATTCATTCAAGGCTAAAAAGCCCTGCTTTTCAAGACCACTACCAGAGCCTTTGTAGGCCAAAGGCACATTGGTATATTGATGCCCTAGTATTTCTGCATCTCCTTGCCCTCTAAAAACAGCGATATTGCCCTGGATGGTAACAATCACTTTTATCGAGATGGTCTCATCCATTTTTTTTGACTCTGTTATCAAATAATCTTTCTCCTTGCCGGTCTGATCAATAAAAAATCCCAACGATTCAAGCCTAAAGGAAATTATATCATACAGAGTAGAGTCAGATAAGGTAGATGTTACTTCAATTCGGCTGGCTCCTTTAGGAATAGAGACTTTTTGTGAATAGCCAATACTGGCAATGAATAAGAATAGAATAGTATAAAGACGGCTTTTCATAGTAGTGAAGGTTTCAGGCAAATATACTGTGCACACTAATTGGTGCAATCCGAATGCCTTTATTCATCTGCTATTTCGTTCTTGACAGTTGAGCCTACCCTGACATGTTTAGTCATCTTGGGTTGCTCAGTCTAAAGTACGTTGTCATCCTGGACTTTTTGGCCATGTCGACGACATAAAAAGACCTCCTTTCTAGCTTTGGAATTGTGGTGATTCTCGAAGCTAAGAAAGGAGGTTCTTTTTAATCCTGCTTAAATTAGGGATAACTCATGTTTCCCTTTGTGTTACGGCCTTCTGTGCATGGCTTTTTGCCCATGGTGAATTAGAACCGTAATCAGACAGCCCGAACATGAACACCATCGAATACCGAATGCAGGTTCAAGTTGAATTGGTAACCTTTAACCCCGTTGGAGGTAAAGTGGATACTTAAAATGGCTACAATTTCCCGCCAGTAGTCAGACAAAAACCAATGCAAATCCACGGGTTTTAATGCATCGATTTGCTCGAAGGCCGCAATCATGGCTCTTTCCTGAAGGGGATGAACCTTGCGAATAACAACATTAAGGCCATTATAAATGGCAGCCAGCTCTGAATGGCTAAACGTTACACCCCACTGTCGGGTGGAATACCGGGAAAGACTACCTCCGTTGCGATGAACGTTTTGATGTATTCTTTCAATAAATGGATGTTTTTGGGAGAGGACATTGGATTAGTTATTTTTTTGCATGAAATGCAGCCAAAATCCTGCCAATTCGCACTTTTATGTCATGAATTAGTAATTTTTTGTCATAAATTTTTTAGTCGTTAAAAAACTGTAAACCTGTAGTTTACTCCTTTTAATCAATGATAAACTATGAGTTGTTTTATAGATATTAACGACTACATTTCACTTTCCATACTATTAATTTACTATATATCCTAATCCTGTTATTCCATTACAAAAAGGTAGCCAAAGTGATTATTTGATGCGGAAATCAATCATCACTTTGGCTACCTTTTATTCAGCCATTATTGCTAAAGCCTTGACCAACAAACCATCATTTATTAGCTGCTTATGCAGCAGGTGAAACCAAGGAGTAAAGTTGGTCGGTTGTTGACACAGTTCACGTGCGAGGACGTCAGAGTTCACCCAGCGGATAGCTTTTACTTCCGCTGGATTAAAAGGGACGGGTCCTTCATATTGGCCGATAAAAACATGATCTATTTCGTTTTCTACTAACCCTGCACCCACCTCTGCCCGGTACTGAAAGAAAAATAAAGGTTGTAATGGCGTTTGAAAGCCAAGCTCATCCTCCAATCGTCGGCTTGCCTGCCCGATCAAATCGGTTGGCAGAATAGGATGGCCGCAGCAGCTATTAGACCATAATCCGCCGGAATGGTATTTCTCGATAGCTCGTTGTTGCAGGAGCCAGTCCCCTTGCTGATTAAAAATCAAGATAGAGAAGGCCCGGTGTAGAGTCCCCTCAACATGGGCCTGCCATTTGTCGGCCGTATGTAATACCTGATCGTGTTCATTTACTACTAAAACCATATAGATGCTTGAATATCCTACCAGATTATCTAGTTGCGAAAGGAGAATGTTTTAAACAGAGCCGCTTTTTGCAGGTCTGTTCGGACAACTGGGCTTTACAAAACCTAAGATAGTCAGTCTATTCAGGTAGGGCAATACTAAATTTAACGTGAACTATGGGATTGTTTCCTAAGCTGCTAGTACCCAACTGGGCTCTGCGGCCTTCAATAAGCGGTCCCCCATGTTAATGCTAGCTGTGGGCTTGCGCTCGTAGAACGAGTAAGCGACCAGACTAGCATAGACGTTGACAAACGCATTGGTCGCTGAGCGATGGCGGCTATGCTCTAAATCGCACACCGCCTTGCTCTGCCCAATGACAGTCTCAATCAGACTGCGTTTTCTAGCCCACCGCTTCGCGGCCACTGGCCAGTCGACGGCTTGCTTAGGTTTGCGGGTTTTAGCCGCCCAGATGAGCTGGCCCTCCCGCTCCAAAAACGCTTGCTTCTCTAGATTGAGTAGGTACCCTTTATCACCAAAGACCCATCCGACCAGGTCTTTGGTGAGTGAAAACAGCACGTTAGCCTGCGCATCATGGGCTCTGCCCTCCGTGATACGAACTTGCATCAATTGGCCTAAATGATTGATAACCAAATGGACCTTCAAACCAAAGAACCAACCCGTTGAGGTTTTACCCCAGCTGGCAAAGCCCTTCAAGGTTCGATGCTGATGGGCGCGTTTGGGATGGCAGGCAGCCAGCGAGGTCGAGTCGATATAGTACAGGCCAGTGCGTATACTGCGGCTACAGCGGTAGGCCAGATACAACATCAGCGCGATAAGTGTGCGGGGAATCAGGGCCACAAAGCGGTCATAACTGACCAGATCGGGGAAGTCTCGACGCAGGTCAGTCAGCACGTGGCGGGTGTAGTAGGCTTTAAAATTTTTGTAGGGGCTGAGGTGGTAGTAGATCAGGATGGTCATTAGTTCGGCAAGGGTGAGTTGACTGGGGTGCAACTTTTTATATAGGCCGCAGTGGTGAAGGGCTTTAGCGATGAGTGGCATTTTGGCCTTGCAAAAGTCATCGACATCAACGTAGATTTCGGTCAGCATATGAGTCCGGAAGTGAGTTAGTTTTATCAGGTTCGCACCCAAAACTATCCATTTTCGGCTCATATGCCTTTTGAAGCCCTAAATACCGCCAACACAATCTCATAGTTCACGTTAAATTTAACTCAAACAGCTTTTTGGAAGTACGAGCGAGAGTGCCGATCAGGACGACGCGCAGCCTGATTAATGCTTAATAACATGAGTGGCTCTTACACTGGAAAATGTCAGGGCTAACATTTTCCAGGCACTCCCTACCCGGAATCATGTGCATCAGGGAATTTTAGAGCGGTTTGAGAATTTGTTGAACACGTTTTATCAAACTGATAAATCTCAGACAATCGGTTTACCTTCTGTAGCCTACTGTGCGGGTGAGTTAAATTTGTCGGCTAACTATTTGGGTGACCTAATCAAGAAAGAAACGGGTAAAACAGCGCAGGAATATATCCAGTCTAAGGATATTGGTATGGCCAAAGAACGACTAGTTGACCAAAGTAAATCGGTTAGTCAACTAGCCTATGAGTTAGGTTTCAAGTACCCCGGCATTTTATCCGATTGTTTAAACAGCAGGTCGGCCAATCGCCCAATGAATACAGGATGCTCCATGAGAATTAACCGGTCGACCACTAGTCTTTATGCATGATAACTAATTGACTGAATGCATTGAGCGGGAACGGATTCAATCCGTTCCCGCTCAATGCATTCAGATCGCCAGTATTAAATCCGCTTCTCCAGTTCAGGTTCAAAGGGCTGGTTATACTGTCGTTTGCCGGTGGTTTTATACAACGCATTGGCCACCGCGCCAAACACGGGCGGGAAGGGGGGCTCACCTAAGCCAGTTGGGTCGATGTCATTTTCAACAAAGTGAACCTCAATCTTTTGAGGGGCCTCGTTATGACGAATGATCCGGTAATTGTGGAAGTTGCTTTGCTCGGCAGCGCCGTTTTTATGCGTTAGAGCACCATAAAACGCATTGCCGATTCCGTCGACCACCGCTCCCTGCACCATATTTCGGGCCGCGTCAGGATTTACCACAATACCACAGTCCATCGCACTGAAGACACGTTCGACATAGGGGCTGCCATCACGGGTCACCATATCCACCACATGGGCAGCATAGGAATTATGGCAGAAATAAGCAGCCACTCCCCGATGGTACTTCTCATTACCCGGCTTGTTCCAGCCCGACTTATCGCGTACCAGTGTGAGTACACCCGCATACCGGTCGGCGTCATATTCATTATTTTTGCCCACCGGGTTTTCCTTGGCTCGTTTCAAAAGCTCCAGCCTAAACTCAATGGGGTCTTTGCCCATGGCCTCCGCTACTTCATCCAGAAAGGATTGTTCGGCGGCTGCGTTAAAGTTGGAGCGCGGGGCGCGAAAGGCCCCAATGGTTATGTTGGATGGAATCTCCCAGCCTTCGGCCAGGTAGTTATCAACAGCTCCGGCCGGGAAACGGTTGGCATGGATCGCATGTTCCGGTATACCGCCCCCTTTCACATGGAATCCAATCAGGTTTTTATTCGCATCCAACGCGGCACGATAGGTAGCTGTGTACATGGGACGGTAGATGCCGTAGGTCATGTCATCTTCACGGGTGTAGATCAGTTTGACCGGGGCTTTCGCTTGTTTGGAGATCAGAGCCGCTTCATAGAGATATTGACCATATGCCCGCCGACCAAAACCACCTCCCATCCGTGTCATCTGAATGTCGATCTTGTCTGCAGGCAGATTTAATAGTTTTGACAGTGTCGGCTCTACCCAACCCGGCGCTTGCAAAGGACCTACCAATAGGGCTTTTTCATCGGTCACGTGGGCGAAGAAATTCATCGGTTCCATGCAGTTGTGGGCCAAAAAAGGAGCATTATAGGTGCGTTCGATAATCTGAGCTGCATTTTTGAACGCCGTTTCGGGATCGCCGTCTTTCCGTAATTGTTGAGCCGGTTTCCTGGCCAATTCCTGCATTTTTTCAAGCTGGGTACTTGTCGTTTCAAGCCCTCCCGGTACAGTAACCTCCCGTTTTCCGCCCCTACCCATCATCGTATCTTTGGTATCGCCAGCCGGTTCCCACTGGGCCACTAACTTTTTACGGGCATTCATGACCTCCCAGGTCGTTTTGCCCACCACAACCAATAAATCGTTGAACGTACGGGTATCGAAACCGCCTTGCTCAAAACCGTCCTGATACAATTTTAGGCTGAAAACATCCTTGATGCCCGGCATTTTGAGGGTTTGCGACGCATCGAACGATTTAAGTTTCATGCCGAAGGCAGGGGGATGCTGAATCATGGCAATCAACATACCATCAGTTCGATAATCCAATCCAAAAAGTGGCTTGCCGGTAACTATTTTTTTGCCTTCAACGTTCTTTTTTGACTTTCTAACAACAGTAAATTCGTTCGGGGCTTTTAGTTTCATGCCCTTCGGCACGGCAAGGGTAGCGGCTTTGCTGGCCATTTCGCCATATTTCGCCGATTTCCCGCTCGCATGAGACAATACGCCTGCTTTAGTGGTCACTTCACTGGCAGGTACCCCCACGTTTGGGCGGCTGCTTCGCACAACATCTGGCGGGCGGCTGCCCCGGCCTCGCGGAGTGGTTTCCAATACATTCGAACGGAATTACTACCCCCCGTAAACTGGGGACCCAATTTCGTGTTGTCGTGAGGCCCCATCTCAACAACCACGTTTTTCCAGTCAGCATCCAGTTCTTCGGCTACCATCATCGGCAACGAGGTCATTACGTTCTGCCCAAACTCCGGGTTAGGGCAAATGAGTTTGATAACGTTGTCGGGCGTAATCTGAATATAGCCGTTCAGTTGAGCCAACTGATCCGGCAGGTTCAATACCTCCATTTTGTCGGCGGCCTTTACACTCGATAGCCAGCTCACACTAAGCAGCATGCCCCCCCGAAAGGAGGGAGGTTTTTAAGAAGGAACGCCTGTCGTAAGAAGTCTTTGTCGTATTCATAGTTAAAGGTTGTTATTGTGTAGTCACTGACCGTCATAAGTAGTTAGTTGTCGCGAAAAGCAAGCAATGCCTATGAATGCCAAGTAGTGACTAACTATGCCCAATTTATTTCTTCGCAGCTGAATGGATCGCTTCTTTGATGCGCAGGTAGGTGCCACAGCGGCATATATTGCCACTCATAGCGGCATCGATCTCGGCATCGCTGGGTTTAGGATTGGTTTTCAGGAGCGAAGTCGCACTCATGATCTGTCCCGCCTGACAGTACCCACACTGGGCCACATCATGTTCCAGCCACGCTTTCTGAACAGGGTGATCGCCCGTTGCTGATAAGCCTTCGATGGTGGTGATAGCTTGCTTGCCAACAACTGATACCGGTAATTGGCAGGAGCGTACTGCCATTCCGTCCAGATGAACCGTGCAGGCTCCACATTGGGCGATTCCGCAGCCGTATTTGGTGCCGGGCATGTCCAGATGATCACGTAATACCCAAAGCATGGGCGTTGATGGATCGACGTTTACCTGCCTGATTTTTCCGTTAACTTTTAAATTGTATGTAGCCACAGCGTCAGGATTTATTGGTTATAGAACTCATTTAAGATTGTAGATAATACCGATCATTACAAAGGTCTCATTTAGGCTACTGGTAACTGGTATACAGATTACGGATATTACTACCATTTTTACTGATTTAGCCGGTGTGAGCAATACTTCTATATCCGTAAAGGCTACTTTTAATACTAGTGGAAAGGTCTTGATTTTTAAAAATAAGATGAAGTTTTGTAGCACACAAAATAGGTTTGTATTCAAGACAATCGCTACCATTTGGCGCTTCGCCACTCGAATTTTTCTAAACCCCTCAAATCAAGAACATGAACCCAAGTGTTCACAGTACATTTTCTCCTGACGGGATTCATCGGTCAGGGCAATACCGCAGCCGAAGAAAAGCTGAATACAGTTGATAACTGGAAGATAGCTAACTATAAAAGCTACTAAACGACTTGTCTCGCCATGGATTCTTCCCTGGAGGTTGTCTGCTGTTTTTATACTTATGCGAATCTAAGTTTGCTATAAAAACCAGACTATAGCTTCTGATCCCGGTCTGAATCGTTATCGTCGTTGTCTACCACTCAGGAAAATAGATGACAACTAAATAAAAAAGCCGTCTAACATCTCTGCTAAACGGCTGATTATCAATGTGGGCCAGGTAGGGCTCGAACCTACGACTTACTGATTATGAGTCAGGCACTCTAACCAACTGAGTTACAAGCCCGTTGCTGATTGATCGCTCAGATTCAGCGGTGCAAATTTACGAATTTTTTTGACAGGATTGCAGTATTGACCATATTTTCGATCTATTCTACTATCAATTTATGGCTAATACCCGGCTATAATCCGATCTGAGCTATCTTTGCTTAATGGCAACGCCGAACAAGAAGAAAATTCTGAATGACCCTGTTTATGGGTTTATTACCATACCCTCCGAGCTGCTCTTCGATTTAGTCGAGCACCCCTATTTTCAACGACTCCGTCGAATTAAACAGCTGGGCCTGTCGGAATATGTCTATCCAGGAGCGTTGCATACACGCTTTCACCACGCTTTGGGAGCTATGCACCTGATGGGGCAGGCGATGAGTACGCTGCAAAGTAAAGGACATGCGATCACCAGCGAGGAATGCGAATCGGCGCAGATAGCCATTCTGTTGCATGACGTTGGGCATGGGCCATTTTCGCATGTACTGGAGTGCTGTTTACTGGACAATGTGCCGCATGAACATATATCGCTTATGCTTATGCACGATCTTAACCGGCAGTTTGGGGGAGCGTTGTCATTGGCTATTCGAATGTTTGAGGGAACCTACGAACGACCTTTTTTCCACCAGCTCATTTCGAGCCAGTTGGATATGGATCGGATGGATTATCTCAACCGAGATGGGTACTATACAGGAGTTGCTGAGGGAGCCATTGGGGCCGAACGCATTATTAAAATGCTTGATCTGGTTGATGATCAATTGGTGGTAGAGGCAAAAGGGATTTTAAGCGTTGAAAATTTTCTAAACGCCCGACGCCTAATGTACTGGCAGGTGTACCTGCATAAAACCTCGATTTGCTGCGAGTCGATGCTGATTCAGATTTTGCGCCGGGCCCGGTTCCTGAGTCGTCAGGGAAGTGGAGAGCCAGTTTTTGCCTCTGATGCGTTCCGGTTATTTCTGTGCGAAAGCATCTCGCTGACTGATTTTCAAACGAACCGCAACTACCTTGATGCCTTCACTAAACTCGATGATTTCGATATTTGGGCGTGCATTAAACAGGGGGCTTCTCATTCCGATCCAGTGTTGTCGATGCTTTGCCAAATGCTGCTTGATCGGAAGTTGTTTAAAATTATGTTATCGACGGAACCGTTTGCTGGCGAGTTGTT
This sequence comes from Spirosoma telluris, assembly GCA_003259005.1. Taxonomy (GTDB): domain Bacteria; phylum Bacteroidota; class Bacteroidia; order Cytophagales; family Spirosomataceae; genus Spirosoma; species Spirosoma telluris. Next base: position 3,953,720 of record QLII01000001.1, on the reverse strand, counting down.
GACGCAGCTTGAAAACCAATTACGAGAAACAGGTATGCCTGATGACTGGCTTTCTTATTTTCTGATTGAAGGCCAGGCAACGAATGCGGCTTACCTGCCTTCAGGTGACCGGATTGCTATTAAATTAAAAACAGGGAAGGTGATTGACATTGCCGATGCATCGGATTTGTCGAATATTCAGGTCCTGACCAATATCGTTCGCCGATACTATGTGTGCTGGGCAAGAAATTTAGTGGTTGGTAAAGAAGGGGGGAGGTGTAATGAGTGAAGTAGGTGGAGTAAGTACAATTAACAAACTCCACCTACTTCACTCATTACACCTACTCCACCCATTTCACCTGCTCCACTCACGCTACCTAATACACTTACAGAACAAATTGCGGGAAAGTGCAATTTGTTAGCTACCTTAGCGGCCTTATTTCCCATGAATAATGGGTGTTTTGCGACGGCAGTCATAAAATATATGAAGTTTACAGTCAAGCAGATTGCTACACTGCTGGGGGGCGAAGTTACCGGAAACGATACGCTGGAAATCACCGGTTTAGCTAAAATTGAAGAGGGTCAGACAGGTGATATTTCATTCCTGTCCAACCTCAAATACGAACCGCATTTGTACACTACCCAGGTGTCAGCTGTGATTGTTGATCGGTCATTTGAGCCTAAAAAGCCGGTTTCACCTGCTTTGATATTTGTAGAAAATTCCTACTCCGCTTTTACTCAACTGCTGGAAGAATACCATAAACAGTTGATTTTTGCCCGCGTTGGTGTAGAACAACCATGCTATATCGGTGATGATAGCCAGGTTGGAGAACAGGTCTACCGGGGAGCTTTTTCTTATATAGGTCGCGGTTGCCAGATCGGAAAAAACGTCAAGATATATCCCCATGCCTATGTTGGTAATAACGTCAGCATTGGCGATAATACCATTGTTCACCCAGGCGTTCGGATTCTGGACAACTGTATCATTGGTCGGTATTGCGTTATCCATCCTAACGCGGTAATTGGTAGCGAAGGGTTTGGGTTTGCACCGCAACCCGATGGTACCTACAAAACCATTCCACAGTTGGGCAATGTGATTCTGGAGGATTTTGTGAATATCGGTTCCGGAACGACGGTAGACTGTGCCACGTTAGGATCAACGATTATCCGGCAAGGCGCCAAGCTAGATAACCTGATTCAGATCGGACATAACGTTGAAATCGGTAGAAACACGGTTATTGCTGCGCAAACAGGGATATCTGGCTCCACAAAACTCGGTGATAACTGTGTTATTGCCGGACAGGTCGGCTTTGCCGGTCATCTTACTATCGCCAATGGCACAAAAGTTGGCGCGCAGTCGGGCGTCGGAAAAAGTATTGAGGAAGAAGGTACCGCCATTAATAGTTCGCCCGCTTTCGGTTTGAAAGAGAGCATGCGATCCCTGGCTGTTTTCCGGCGTTTACCAGAGCTGGATCAACGAATAACAAAGTTGGAGAAGAAAAACGAAAAAGAGTCGTAAAAACAGTCGGTAGTTGCCAGCAAAAAGTAGCTAATGACTGACGACTATTGACTAACGACTTAAGACTTATAATGAACACCAAACAACAGACCATTCAGAAGGCCATTTCGGTATCGGGGTAGGTCTCCATACAGGCGTTCAGGCAACGATGACCTTTTTGCCAGCGCCAACGAATCATGGGTATAAATTCCAGCGAGTCGATCTGCCAGGGCAACCTATTGTGGATGCCGATGTGGATAACGTTGTGGATCTATCACGCGGGACTACCATCGAGCAGAGTGGCGCCCGAATTCATACGGTCGAACACACGCTGGCCGCACTGGTTGGTTTGCAGTTAGACAACGTCCTGATTCAGTTGGATGGCCCTGAGCCTCCAATTATGGATGGATCGTCTATCCAGTTTATTGATGCTCTGCGCGACGCGGGTATCGAAGAGCAGAATGCCACTCGAAATTACTTTGAGGTTAGTGAATACGTTCATTACCGCCTTCCCGAAAAAGACATTGAACTGGCTGCACTGCCGTTGAACGACTACCGGATAACGGTGATGGTCGATTATAACTCGCGGGTAATCAGTAGTCAGCATGCTTATCTGAACGACATTAGTCAGTTTCCCGAGCAGATCGCTAACTGCCGGACGTTTGTATTTCTTCATGAACTGGAAGCGCTCTACAAGCAGAACCTCATCAAAGGGGGTGACCTCACGAATGCTATCGTGATTGTAGACCGCGATGTGCAGGATGGTGAACTGGATTACCTGGCCGACTTGCTTCACAAGCCAAAGGTAAGTGTGAACAAGCAGGAAGGGATTCTGAACAACATTAAGCTCCATTACCCCAACGAAATGGCTCGCCATAAACTGCTTGACGTTGTGGGTGATCTGGCACTAATTGGTCGGCCTATCAAAGCGCAGATTTTGGCTGCCCGCCCTGGCCACGCGGCTAACGTAGCCTTTGCCAAAAAAATCAAGAAACTTATTCAAAAAAATGCGGCCAATCAGGTGCCGCAGTACGATCCGATGCAACCCCCTGTACTGGATATTAATCGGATTTCGCAGTTACTGCCCCATCGTTATCCGTTTCAAATGATTGACAAAATCATTGCCTTAGACGAGAATAGTGTGGTGGGTATCAAGAATGTGACGATGAATGAGCCGTTTTTTCCAGGTCACTTCCCTGGCAATCCGGTTATGCCAGGTGTCATGCAGCTTGAAGCAATGGCACAAACGGGTGGTATTCTGGTACTTAGTACTGTGCCTGACCCAGAGAACTACTGGCCGTTTTTGGTAGGCATTGAGAATTGTCGATTCCGGCGCAACGTTTTACCTGGCGATACCGTAATATTTAGATGTGAGTTTACCTCTCCTATGAAACGCGGTATTGTGAAAATGCAGGGCCGTGGCTACGTTGCGAACCAACTGGTATGCGAAGCGGATATGATTGCCAGTCTGGTAAAGAAAAAATAGTCGTCAGTTAATAGTCAGTAGTCGTTAGGAGCCTTATGCTCTGCCACTATTGACCAACGACTAATGACTAACGACTTAAAAAAAATGATTCAACCATTAGCCTATATTCACCCAGAAGCGAAAATTGCGCAGAATGTGGTGATCGAGCCATTTGCTATTGTTCACAAAGACGTTGAGATTGCCGAAGGGTCATGGATTGGTTCACATGCGGTGATCAACGAAGGGGCACGCATTGGCCGAAACTGTAAGATTTATCCGGGAGCGGTTATTTCATCGACTCCACAGGATTTAAAATTCAACAACGAATACACCCGTACGTATATCGGCGATAATACGACGATTCGCGAATATGCGACGATTAGCCGGGGCACAGAAGAGCATTGGAAAACCGAAATCGGCTCCAACTGCCTGATTATGGCCTACGCCCACGTAGCCCATGATTGCCGGATTGGTAACCATTGCATCATTACGAACAATGTGCAGATGGCTGGCCACGTTCACATGGGCAACTGGGCGATTATTGGCGGGTCAAGTTCGGTACTTCAATTCACGCGAATCGGCGCTCACGTCATGATTTCAGGTGGCTCATTAGTTCGTAAAGACGTGCCTCCTTTTACGAAAGCTGCCCGTGAACCCCTTTCCTATACGGGTATCAACTCAATTGGTTTGCGTCGTCGGGGATACGATAATGACAAGATCAATCAAATTCAGGAAATCTACCGCTACATATACATGCGTGGCCTAAACAACGCCGACGCGCTGACGCAAATTGAACTGGAATTGCCGCCATCTGACGAGCGTGACGAAATTGTCAATTTCATTCGCTCATCGGAACGCGGCATTATGAAAGGCCCGACCTCGCACGGAGAACGGGATTAAAGGTTAATGTAAAATGAATAATGAATAATGAATAATGGATAATGTCACACTGAGGTAATCATTATCCATTATTCATTATTCATTATTCATTATCCATTCATGAACATCGTTGCTGAGCAATTAGGTAAAAAATACCGAAAAGAGTGGATTTTTCGGCGGGTTGAGCTTACGCTAACCGCCGGAACGAGCTATACGTTTGTTGGGCCAAACGGTAGCGGAAAATCGACGCTCCTGCAATTGCTGGCTGGAAGTTTACCGATTACGGAAGGAAAATTAACCTATCAGCTAAGGGGCATTACAGTCGAACCCGATAACTGGTTTCGACAGATAAGCATCGCGGCTCCCTACCTGGAATTAATAGAGGAACTGACTCTGGATGAGTTACTGACATTTCACCAGACATTTAAGCCCTTCAAAGCGGGATTAACCTCAAAAATTATTGCCGATCAGTTACTTCTATCCCACGCCCGGCACAAAGAAATCAAGTATTTCTCGTCGGGGATGAAGCAGCGGGTTAAACTTGGCCTGGCGTTTTTCTCAGACTCCCCGGTCGTCATCCTCGACGAACCCACCTCCAACCTCGACCGACAGGGGTCTGACTGGTATCAGGAACAGGTACGGCAGCTTATTAACCCATCTACCAAGTCTCCCCAACTCCTGTTAATCGGCTCCAATCAGCCAGAAGAGTATGATTTCTGCCCCAATGTGATTGATATAACACAATGGAAATAAGGAAGCTCTGATTTGCAAACCGGGGCTTCCTTATTTCTATTACAATATAGGTTAAAGGGTTTCCGCTAATGCTTCTTCGTCAATGTGAACGGGCGAATCATATAGCTTCCGCATCATAAAGCCGTGCTCAATTAGGAATGACAGGTTGAATTTACGAACCATGCCATGATTGGGCAATTCTGGACTTTCGACATGCTCAATGGCGTAATTCGGGAAGTAATTCGCTACTTCTGAGGGTGTAATGCTGAACGGGGGCGTCGGTAAGGCTGGGGCATATTCCAGTGTATTCAGGAAATTCAATGCACCTACCGGAGTGAGCCGTTCAATTGTTTGCAGATACCGCATCCGCATTGGATAGGGTAAGGCTACGAGCGATGCCCGGTCATACACGATGTCAATTGTGCCCAGATCGTCTGGAGTTAACGTAAACAGGTCGCAACAAAAAATGGTGATATTGCCCGATACGAATCGGCGTCCGATCTGTTTATAAGGAAGCAGGTTCTCCTGAAAAAACTGGTGCACGGCCTTCTCAACAATTTCGACGCCTATAACCCGATTCGCAAATCGGCTGAAATAAAGCATATCCAGCGATTTACCACAAAGGGGTACAAAGACCGATTGGCCTTCGAGCGAAAAAGGCGACAGGTGTTTAGGAAGGTAAGGATGAATGTCTTTGCGATGAAAACTGGTGTAATGGCCTTCTAACTCCCAGGAGTTGAACCAGAATGCTTTTTCCATGATGAATGCGTTGCGCGTTAAGAGTAGTGTTTGGTGACACAAAGTTCGAGCGCAACGAGCCGATCTTTTAGAGAAGATTTACGGCTTTTACTAATCACGTAGTTTTGCGTAAGCAAGACCTGAACTACCGGACTTCTACGTTAATTGTGAGGTGCAATTCGCCAATAATGCATGGAGATACAGGAACTCTTGCCTTATGCAGTAAACCATCTAAAACGTACCGCATGGGAGGCACCGCAAGCCTCAAAACCATCAGCCGAAAAAATTGTCGTATAAAATTCTGGCTAATGTTCGTGAATAAAGCTGTAAACTGTCACCCCTTTATCCTTAGAATGATTCTTGGACAAGACAGTAAGGCAATATTAGTTTGATAACTTTTTTCCTTTTCCTGAAACCATCGCTACATTGAAAAAACCGACTACGCCAGATCCATTGGGGTTCTTATTTACCAAATTGCTTGAGACATTCGCGATTGGCGTTGAGTTGAATAGTTCGGCCAATCCCCCATTTTTATCTGTCTGGTCAATCACTTCGTTGAAGTAATTAAACGCGGCCAAACTAATGGAATGAATTTCCACATATAATGAATCGCCATAGACAATAGGCGCCTTTCTTCTTCCATCACTATCCTCTTCATTCGGATTGATTTTACTTCTGATCGGTGAAACAAACGTAACGCCATCGAATCCGCTACCCGCCGAAATTCCTGCATCATACGCAATATTAAGTTCACTCGCTTTATTCATAAAGGTTCCGTTTTTGAAGGTCTTAATCCAATAGGTATCCCCACTCCCGACCGGATCGGTAGCCCAAAATTCAGCTCGATATTCGTCCTGTATAAATCCCTGTCCTTCTTCGTATTTATACGATAGGCTGTCAATTTTAGGTACGCGGCCAACTTTGCAAGAGGATAGAAAGGTTTCTCCTTTGTATTCAACGATCAACTGATAGGTTCTGCCTGGGCTTCCCAGAACCTGACCATTACCAGGTTGCCAGGTGTAAAAGCCGCTGCCAGAAGACGTTTTCTCTGAGAAATAAAATACCGTTCCACTATCATCCTGAATGCTAACCTTTGCGCCACTTACGCCAGGCGGTAACTTGCTATTCTCGAAATAGTCCTGCGTCCAGGTTAATTTAATCGTTTGGGGTTCACTTTTGTTGTTTACCCATGCATCCACGTTAAGTACTGGTGATGAACCACTTGTGTTTAGCTTAATCTCATCATCACAAGCCAAAAGCCACGGACTGAGTACAACTGAAAATAAAACGGGCCAAGATTTAAATCTGTTTTTCATAAAGAATAGCTTGTCCTCCCAGCTTGGAACAAAGCAGTCGTTTAGAATTTAAAATTGTAGGACACTGACGGAACCATTGTTCCAATGATGGCAACCCGGTGGGCTTCTGCCTGCAGGGGCTGATCAATCGTGGTTCTTTGTGTACTTTGGACAAAGTAATTGGAGAACGTATTTTTCCGTCCGTACACGTTATAGATTGAAAAAACCACGTAATCCCGGTTTCTTCGGGCTTGTCCACTTTTTCGAAATGGGTTACCCTCCATGCGTATGGAAAGATCGAGTCGATTAAAAGCGTTTACCCGCATATCGTTGCGAGAATCGTTGGAATTGTAGGGAATTAAATAGCCCTGGGAAACAATTCGCTGATTGGGATAGGTTGTCGGAGTCCCCGTAGTAAAGACAAAGTCAGCCGTAGCAGACCACTGCTTATTGATCGTATACGAACCCACTAGCTTTAGGTTGTGGGTCTGATCATAGCGGGTAGGATACCAGTTACCTTTATTAATGCCATCTATTTTCAATTCAGACCGACTTAAGGTATAGCTGAGCCAACCCGTAAAATCGCCCTTCTTCTTTTGCAGATAGAGCTCCATACCATACGCTCTTCCCTGCCCGCTGAGTAAGTCTCCTTCGAGGTAGGCATTACTCAGTAATTCGGCCCCGTTGATATAGTCGACCTCGTCAGACGACCGTTTGTAATAGGTCTCTACAGACGCTTCATACATCCCCGATTTCCCGACCTCAAGAAAATAACCCAGCGTAAACTGATCCGCAAGGGTGGGTTTTAAATTATTGGTACTCGGCGTCCAAATGTTTAGCGGATTCGAGGCCGTTGTGTTGGAGATAAACTGTATGTATTGCGCCGTTCGGGCGTAACTAGCTTTAATCGACTGTTGGTTGTTCAGACTGAATTTTACCGAAAAACGAGGTTCCGGGTTTTGGTAGGAGGCAATACGTTGCCCTTTTTCATAGTATTTTTCACTGACAACACTTCGTCGTTTTCCTGGTATTGTATCGTTATAGGTAAAGGCCGTTCCAGCACCAAGATAGTCAAAATGAGAAAATCGAAGACCGTATTGAATCTCAAGCCTGGGTATAATCTGCCATCGGTGACTCAAATAAGCAGCCGCTTCTAACGCGTGTTTCTTTTCTAAGCTATTATCAACTTCCTGGCCATTGGTTATACCTTTTGTATTCGAAGGATCAAATCGGTAAGAAGAAGCTTCAATCCCAAATTTTATTTCCGAATTATTACTGATAAAATAATTAAAATCAGGTTTTATAAAATAATTAGCAATGGATGAATGCCATTTGTATTTATTATTATCATCCTGATTAAAGCCTAAGTTATAGTTGTAATTACTGAAAATAGCAGAAACATTAGCAAATAGTTTATTATTGATGACGCTATTCCAGCGCAACGTTGCTGATTTATTTCCCCAATTAAACGTTGCATCATCTGATAACCCAAAATTATCCCGACCTAAAAACCCGGAAAGATAAACTCTATTTTTAGGGTTAATTGTGTAGTTTGCTTTCAGGGTTAGATCATAAAAATTAAGCCCGAACTTATTGCCGGTAAGTGCCGAAGCGATGGCATCGATGTACGATCGTCGAGCAGCGATTAGAAACGATGCTTTATCGTTAATTAGTGGCCCCTGTACCGCTAAACGACTGAAAATAAATCCAATACCACCGTCTACTTCTGTCTTCTTCTGATTCCCTTCCTTTAGCCGTACATCAAGAACCGAGCTGGTACGTCCGCCATATTGGGCCGGAATAGCTCCCTTGTATAATTTTACATCTTTCACAGCATCCGGGTTAAAAACGGAAAAGAATCCCAGCATATGCGACGAATTATAAATAGGTGCTTCGTCCAGTAATACTAAATTTTGGCCTACACTGCCTCCCCGAACGTTAAAGCCAGAAGAACCTTCGCCTACCTGACTCACGCCCGGTAAAAACTGAAGGCTTTTGACAATATCGACTTCACCCAATAAGGCAGGTAATTTCTGTATCGTTTTAATATCAAGCTTATTGACGCTCATGTCAATTGAGTTGACATTGACACTCCCCGTATTTTGGTTGACAACCGTTACTTCCTTTAAATTTTGGACTAAAGGCGACAAATTTATGTTCAATTGGCGGCTTTGATTTAAGTTAATTCTTTTTTCAATCTTTTTATAGCCAACAGATGTGTATTCGACCGTATAGTTTCCACTCGGAAGAGTAATTGAATAAAAGCCATAGACGTTAGAGGACATACCACTTTTTGTTTCTTTTATAAGCACTGTCCCTCCAATTATAGCCTCACCATTTGTTGAATCTTTCAGGGTTCCACTTATCGTAAACTTAGTTTGACCATATGCCTGATTCAGAAAAAAATAAACTAGTAAACCTGTTATAATTACTAACCCTTTTTGGACACGTATCGCCATCACGTTTAATTAGTTAAAAATAAAGGGTATGTTTTTTACTTTATTCGCATTGAAAATATATCCGGTCGACAAGCTGAATTGAAAGCCCCTTATCGCATCGACTTTTCCTGCCGATTCAAAATTGGCTGAATGGATATAGCGTAAATGAGCGCCAAAAAGAAGGCGTTTCGTAAATCGCCAATCTATACCGGTTCCCAGGGTAGTATGCAAGGCCATCCTGGTTTCGGCCTTAAAGCTGGACGAATTGGGTGGTGGCATTCCAGAACTCATTGAAGACGCATTTAGTGACCCACCAAAAACCATAACAGGAATAAATCCACTGGCCAGTGAAAAATAAGGCCTGGATTTATGGCGTGGTAAAGCGTATTTGAATCCTAAGCTGACCATAAAAACCATTCCTCCACCGATCTTGATGTTGTCACCATTCATTTCCTGTTTGCTCGGAATTTTAAGTCGACCGACATCGATGAACCAGGCAATTGAATCATTTAGCCATTTTGTTGCATGAACACTAAAGGTGGAGTGGGCATTACTGAGATCCATATTCGTTTTATCGGTAATACCCGTCCTTGCTGAACCAAGCATATAAAATCCCCCTTTACGAACTTCCAAAACAAAGCGATTGTGCCAGCTAAATTCCCGAATGGAATCGGATCGATTTGGGATTTGCAGGATGGGTTTATTTACCCATAACGCATAGGGCTTATCCGTTTTTACATCACTGGTTATTAGCTCACTAATCTCCTGAACAAGTGAAGAACTATCGCGACTCGCTATTGAAAGATTTTGTGCAAGTAGACCTGGGTATTTTTTTTTAAATTGATCCACTAAGCAAGTTTGCCGGGAATCACCAATTAAATAAACCTGGTTGCGATTAGTATGAAAACCACTGTAAGAGCTAGTTATCAAAAACTCCAGGAAACTTATATCAAGATTCGCTTTATTGGTATCAATGCAATCCCATTGATTATCGCTGGGGTTCGGGAATAAAAGTGCCACTGTTTTCCTAACAGACAGCCACCGTTGCTTTGATGAAAATGCGGCACGCGCATCCTCACCCTTCTGCGGTAAAATGATGACTAACGGCACATTATCTACGCTGGTGCCCTCATCATTTGTGAAATAATAAAGATAACTGCGACTAACTTCACCTGATTGTTTACTGAATACCCGCTGCGCCTGAGTAGAACAGGTATAAAACATCGGAAGTAAGAATAACAGCGTTTTGTAAAAAGTCTTGTCAATAAACATAAGATAAGCCTGTCCCTTCAAGTCTACTGACACGTACCTACCTATAGAGGCCGGTGTGGTAAAGAATCGATATTCACTCGAATTGTGTAGATATTTAAACAGGGTAAGGCATCCATGCCGTGCAACGCATAGGCAAAATTGGGCGTAATAAGAGGTAGTGAAGGGGCTGGTATTATTAAGATGTGGCCCTGTTAACGTAGTTAGAATTCACAGACCACACTGCCAATGCCACTAGATAGGGCGCTTCACCTACACGTATTACTTAATTTCAAAATTTGGATTCATCTCACTGGCTGGGCTGCCTTTATTGTTTCACCGTTTCTATTTCCCTTGCCCTTTCTCAAGCCTTTACCAGCCTATGCCTTTCAGTATTTAGTGTATTCACGAATTGGCATTGATCTGCTATTGATGGGTATATTTTATTTCAATTTATTTCGATTAACGCCAAGGTTAATTTCGCATAATAATACATTAAGCTTTATTCTTATCCTATTCGGGTTTTTAATGCTGATCATTGTAATAGATAGCTTTTCCTTTATATTTTTAAAGAAGCATCTTCAAGGCTTTTTTTTAGAAGTTTCCAAAATTGATCCTATTCGTAAAGATCTGGCCAGTAGCAGATTTTTAAGTCCTCCTCAATTGATTACCAATATCATCGTGTTTGCCTTAATCATACTTGTAAGTTCGTTATTAGCTGTTCTGGATGATAGGCTTCGTCAGAAAGCGTATAGCCAGGATATTATTTACGAAAAAGTAAAGTCAGAGTTAGCTATTTTAAAGCTTCAGATTAGCCCTCATTTCCTGTTTAATACGCTCAATAACATACGTTGGTTAACAAGAACAAAATCTGATCAAGCCGAAAAGTCAATTATAGAACTATCGGATATTCTCCGGTACATGCTTTATCAGGCAGTGCATGAACAAGTATATCTTCGGGAAGAAATTAATTATCTTACAAAGTATATTAATTTACAGAAACTCCGGATTTCACCTCATGTTAAAATCGATTTTTTTCATGAAGCCCTACCTGGTCATATTAAAATCGAACCGCTTCTCCTATTACCTTTTGTCGAAAATGCGTTTAAATTTGGTATACATAGTGAAACGCATTCAGCAATTACTATAGCTATACAGCTTACTGATAAAGAATTATTTTTCTTTTGTATCAACCCATGCTTTGATTTGCCTTCACACGAATTTCCAAATGGCTCAGGATTAGGTTTACAAAATGTCAAAAGAAGACTCGATCTCTATTATCCTATGAAGCATTCACTATTAATTGAGTCTACTCTATCCCAGTTTATAGTCAATTTGAGAATCACGCTGGCCAATGAATAAACTACATTGCTTAGCTGTCGATGATGAGCCGTTTGCCCTTGATATTCTCGCCGATGATATTGGGAAAATTCCTGAATTAACGTTAGTCAAAGCGAGAAGTGCCTATGAAGCTAAAAATCTACTGGAGTATGGTCAATTTGATTTGCTTTTCCTTGACATTCAGATGCCTGGTATTTCTGGCTTGCAATTTCTCACTGAGCTGCAAGCCCCCCATTGGTTATCCTTACAACTGCTTTCGATCAATATGCAATAAAAGCATTTGAGCTAAATGTAGTGGATTATCTGTTAAAACCTATCCCATTTGAGCGGTTAGAACTTGCTGTTCAGAGAGCGATTTTGCTCCATCAACTTAGAACGAGTAAGGCCAACGAAGAAGTAAATCAGTCTAATTTTTTATTGATTAAATCGGCTTATCATACGCAACGAATAGCTTATGATGATATTCTGTATGTAGAAGGCATGAAGGATTATGTCAAAATATATACTTCTTCCAGAAAACACCCTATCCTCACACGCATGAATGTAAAAGCAATAGAATCACTACTGCCTGTTCATTTATTTTCCCGTATTCATCAATCGTTTATCGTTTCTCTCGATAAAGTAGACGTTTTCCAAAAAAAGAAATTACGCATTGGAAATCAGGAGTTTCCGATCGGTCCACGATTTGCCGATGATTTCTACCATAAAATAGGGTCGAAAATCAGACTCGGCTAGTTCACTGCGTAATACTCTAGCCAGCATACATCTTTCCTTGCAAAAACGCTTACCATCACGGGCTTCCTCAGGTCTAAGCTATCGTTTTTCTTGTAATTCGACTCCTTGTTTTAATTCTTTTTGATTACGAAAAATTACTATGCTGGTGTTTGAACCAATCACCAGAAGTCGTGCCTCGAATAGGTCTCTCAGCGTAGTAATTGTTTTGTCATTAAACGACAGAATGACATCATTGACCTGTAGAAACTTAGCCGCTTCTGCACCAGGCGGTACACCCACCACCAGCACACCTCGAGATTCTGCCATCCCCGTTGCAGACCGTTCACCCAGCGTCGTCAGATTCTTGACCGCTGCCCCATAAACTGAACCGTTTCGGTACCGCCGATTTTGTCCAGCTTCATAACGGTTGGTTGTGGTACGGTTTTGGCCAGCGTTTTCAAGCGGGGGAAACTACCCCAAAGCTGTCCATCGGAAAGTTTTTAAACCCGGCGGCAAGGGCTATCGACCCGTCCTTTACCCGAAAATCACCACTTCCGGGATTGACAAACTGGGGATCACCGTATACAGAATGCTGGTCCGTTCCGCGTTGCCGGGCTTGGGCCAGGGCCACCGAATCAGGAAAGATATTGTGATCGATTTCCTGGCCCCAGTTGGTAATGCCGATGGGCAGATACCCGGTGGTTACGATGTTATGGCGGAATACATCGTGGCTGTTTTTGAACCACACATGGGGGTGGAAGGTATTGTTAATCATGATGTTATTTTCCACCACCCGCCCACCACCCTCGCGGAGCTTTAGGCCACCATTTAGGCACAAATTATTGTAGATGAGGTAATTACTCGATCCATCATCCAGATCGATATCCCAGCCGTGATCGCACCGCATTCGGTTATAACGGAGAATGATGGGCTTCACGACGTCGAGCAGGACGAGATCGTAATTCGTCGCCACAATCGAGTCGAGTACCCGTTTGTTCGGGTGCCAGTAGCGATCCCGGCCCCAGGAATTGAACGAGCCATGATCGCCACTTTCCTTCACGGTGTTGAATACATCGTTATATTCGATGAGGTGACCACCCCATGTTCCTTCGCTGACGTTGATGCCCGCTCGGGGTACGTCATAAATCGTGTTATGGCTCACCGTAATGCCCTGACACATAGACAATTCTACTGCTGCTGATTGCTTTTCGACATAACCGAGATCGAACATCAGATTATCATAAACCTTACAGTCGGCCGGGTAATTGGTTGTTTTAGGGCCGGGTGTTCGGTCGATCTGAGGCCGCGGGACAAACTGGTTATACTCAAAACTCGGTGAGCGGACGGCCTTAGGATCGCCGACAAAACAGATGGCACTGGCTCCGATGTCCCGAATCAGGCAACCCGATACCTGACAGTTTCGGTTGAAATTATTGAAAAAGATGGCATTACTACCCAGGTTGTAGAGTGTACAGGTGGCGAGGCTGCAATTCATGGCTCCCTCATACAGCACGGCTCCGCCCCGGTAAATAGTCCAATCGCTCCGTAGCAACGGCTCCCGGTTCAGCATGAAGGTGCGAATGGTTTGCGTGAGCGTAAGGCCAGCCAGGTGGATGTTTTTTACCGGATTGGCTTCCGTACCGCTAAATTCAATTAAATGAGCGAGTTGCGGAGTTTCGAACGTAGCGGTTTTAAGGGCTAGCCCTTTTGGCGGGTCGAAAAACAGAACTTTAGCCGTTTTATCGTAATACCACTCGTTTGTCGTATCCAGTTCTTCCAAAACATTCTCAACGAAGCGGTGTCGGGCGTGCATCCCCATACGGCGGTTATTCTGCCAGCCCCCTTCTAGAGCTGGTTCCCCTTTTTCATTTTTCCCGGTAATTTGGTAATGAAAATCACCCCATTCGGCTCGGTGCAAGGCATGAACGTACCCCCGACTGGTGATTTCCACCGGGCGGCCCGTTCTGCACTGACGGCATCGGCAGCCGTTCCCCCCAGAAACCGGGCCGAAGAGTCGAAGTTGGGATAGCGGGCCATGCGTTGGCGTTTCCCATTGACCAGGAGTTCGTCAAAGATCAAGTCCTGAGTAACCGGTGTCTGCCAGATTCCGTTAGGCCCTTCTTTCCAATTCAGCTTCGTCAACACCGCACCTCCACTTAGAACCACCGGCTGGCTGTCAACGGGGTTAGGGTTAACGGCTCTTTATCCTTCCGGGAATCGGCAGCCGTAAACCGGATTGGCTGGGTTAGGTGATAGGTTCCGCTAAACAGCCTGATCGATACGGGCCCGGTGGTTCGGCGGGCCGTCACCAGCGCTCTGTTGATGGACGCAAACGGCTTGGTCTTCGTTCCCGGATTCGTATCGTTGCCGTTGAGTGAAACGTAGAAACTAGTCTGGGAAAGCGCCCCAATGGACACAGAATCATGGCCAGTAACAGTAGCCGACTACGCATTCGCTGCGTTCGTTTATTCGTGAAGGTCGGCCTGAGTGGCTTCATCTCTTAAAAATTGTCGTGTACATGAAGAATAAGCTCGCCCCCCTTTGTGAAACTGCCAGTGATTATCAAAATTTTCACGGCTTCGTCGGGATTGGGCCGTTCCGGTCAACAGTATGTAGGCACATAGCACCAGCGCGAGACGCAGGCAGATCGTTACTTTAGGAATATAGGGCTTCATGGCTTTTTTAACATCACCAAAAGGCTGCTCATTTGTTATGCTACCTTAGCAAGACCGGTATTGCCGCTCAAAATCGTCCGCATACCTGCTGCTGACTGGAATTTGTTGTGTACCAATGTACAGATTGGTACGTTGCGACGAACTGATCTTGGATAAGGCAACAATAAACGACTTGTGTACCCGGCAAAACGCATTGCCGGGTAATTGAGCGAGCACAGCTTTAAGCGTGATTCGACTCAGGAACGGTTTTGCTTGCTGAGTCGAATAAATCTTTACGTAATCTTTCAGCCCCTGAACGTACAACACGTCGTCGAAATAAATCTTGACTTCCCGGTACTCGACAAAAATAAAAAAGTAGTCCCGTTCCGCTGGAAGCGGGCCAAGGGTTGTTAACCCCGTTGAACTTGGTACCAACTCAGTTGATGGTTTTCGTAATTGAAAGAGTTCGAACGCCTTATTGACCGCTTTAAAAAAACGCTCGAAGGGTATGGGTTTCAGCAGGTAGTCAACTACAGCCAGCTCGTAACTTTCCAGGGCATACTGATCGAATGCCGTCGTAAAGATAACCATTGGAGCAGGCTGGGTGAGGGTTCTGAGGAACTCAGTGCCTGTTAAGGTTGGCATCTGAATGTCTAAAAATAGTAGATCAACCACTCCCTGCCGTAATTGATTATGGGCTTCCAGCGGACTGGAAAATTGGCCTACTAACTCCAGAAAGGGTACTTTTCCGATGTCGTCAGCCAAAATTTCCAAGGCAAATGGCTCGTCGTCAATGGCGAGACAACGTAGTTTTGTCATGCGCTAGCTGTAAGGTTAAAACAATCCTGAATAAATGATTTTCATTGGTTATTTGCAACTCATGCTGGCCTGGATAGTGAAACAATAACCTTTTTTTTACGTTTGCAATCCCAATGCCGGGCGTGTTTTGGTTAAGATCAGATCGAATAGCCTCTTGCGACTTTTCGATCCATGTATGAAACGCCGGATTTTCGGTACCAAACGTCAATATATGGTTCATGACACTCAGCCAGATGTGAATGTGTCCGGGTTGCTGACCATGAAGACCGTATTTAAACGCATTCTCGACAAAGGAAATAAAAAGCAGTGGCTCAATCTCATACGAGTCGATATCACCTTTGCAGGTAAACGTAACCGTTTGCCGGGGTGTTAACCGCATTTTTTGTAGATCAATGTAATGCTGTAAATGCTGCACTTCCTGGCGTAATGTTACTTTGTTCTGCTGGGCCTGATAGATCATGTAGCGCAGCAATTGCCCCAGTGTTACAATGGCTTCTTCCGTTTGATCAGCTTTCTGACGAGCTAACCAGCGAATATTATTGAGTGTGTTAAACAGAAAGTGAGGGCTGATTTGCAACTTGAGCATAGCCAGTTCAGCAGATAATTTTTCAAGTACCATTAACTGCTGAATTTCCTGGCTACGGGTGTGAAACCGGAATAGGGCCATTAATGAACTAACTAGCAAAGCAAATCCAAAGGAAAGCCCCGAACTAAACAAAGCTGGCCAGGGCAGAATAGGCGCTACTGCCAATCCTGGTTTAGATCCGGGGATTCGTAAATCCCGCTGAAAAGGGGGCATGAATGTAAACGGAAAGGCATAGAAGCAAATAGCTTTAACAAGGATGACACTCAGCAGCATAATGAATACCGAAAGCAGGAAACGCGGGAACGGCGGGACTGAGTTTGGTTGCGGCTGAAGCAGTGCGGGTGTAAGCGAATGAAGATTCAAGTAAAAATAGCCAATGATCAGACCATTGGTTAGCAGTTGGGTCAGTCCTATGCTGAACATATCCTGTCTGTTCCAGAAAAAGTTAGGCAGCGTTAATATAGGAAGTCCTATAAATCCCACCCACCCGATGAGGTGTAGCCAGGTCTGATACCGTTCAAAGAATTTCATGCTCAGACAAAATACACAAGTTCGACTTCATGTAGCGATATAATAGTCTATCTGCCGACGAAAAGCTCTTCTTTAGCGACGAAAAGGTTTTTTCTGTGATTTTACCTAAGTCCAGCTAGTTATCTACTCATAAACGGTCTTTGTCGGCACAGGTGGATAACATAGCGTAAATATGCTTACAGGCAGCGTTAAGCGTGCAACATCCCATGAACTGGCTTCGTAATTGGGCATAGGCCAACCACGCAAGGTGGCTGGTTAACCCAGTCAAGCGCAGAAATTACAGTATGACAAGTTATCGTTCAGTGCCCTTTCGATCCAGTAAACACTTAGCGTCACCATCTAATGAGACTACGAACTGGCAACAGGGTATTCCGGCTTACTTTTACAAATGGATCGGTCATTTTTCGCTATTTTCTCTGATAAATCAATTTGTTCATACGGTTTCTTTTCACAGGCGTTTACCTAAATCTTCTACAGGGAGACTATGTTCTAACCAACTTACTCATAAGCGGACAAATCGCGTCCTGCTGTTTATATGCTTCAGCTGGCTAACGTTGTTACTAGGCTGCTCTGATTCAGACGTCACAACCCTGGGTGACTGGCGTGCTCAGGCCCAATTCGAAGGGGTTGGCCGAAGTGCAGCAGCTAGCTTTGTCATTGGTGAGGTAGCTTATGTGGGTACAGGTATCAATGCTAAAAATGACCTTCTGAAAGACTTCTGGGCATTTGATCAGACTCGTAATGCCTGGACTCAAGTAGCTGATTTCGGTGGGGCTGCCCGTAACTCGGGCGTCGGTTTTGCCATAGCTAACAAGGGCTACGTCGGAACCGGCTCAGATGCAAGTTATCGTCTGTTAAAGGACTTTTGGGAATATAATCCAGGCGATAATACGTGGGTACAGATTGCCACCTTCGACGGACCCGTCAGGCGCAACGCCGTGGCTTTCTCGGTCAATAATAAAGGCTACGTGGGTACGGGCCACGATGGCACGAATTACCTGAAAGATTTTTGGGTATATGACCCCACGTCGGGCAGTTGGGAGAAAATGGTTAGCTATGGCGGGGCTAAACGACAGGGGGCTATTAGTTTCGTTATTAACAACATTGCCTATGTCGGTACGGGTAGCAGCGACGTTGCCAAAAGCGACTGGTGGTCCTATGACCCCGCGCAGGATCTGTGGATACAAAAGGACGATTTCGATGACGAGGAATACGTAGCCCGTAGTTATGGAGTGGGCTTTGCCATCGGGTCACGTGGGTATGTGACAATTGGGGATGGTAGTACAACGGTGTGGGAATACAATCCGACGGAGGATAGCTGGTCTGACCTGGGCGTTTTCGAAGGTGGTTCGCGGCAGCGAGCGGTGGGGTTTGCCATCAATGGTAAGGGGTATATTTCAACCGGCATCAATGGCTCCACCTATTTTGATGACTTATGGGAGTTTGACCCAACCATCGAACAGGACACGGACGATAATTGATGGATAATATGAAAAAAGCATTTTGTTTTCTTCTAGCCTGTAGCCTATTGATAGGTGGCTGTACCCGCCACGTAAACCAGAAGCAGTCTGGGTACCAAAAGCGCACGGATCGGCGCCCCGTTCCTCCTGAACCCGTAAGAACCAAATTAGGCTGGTCATCCAAATTATTGGTATCCGCTCATTGAACCGGTATTTTTTATTCCCACCGGGTTAATTGATTAAGCGACGAAAAATCCATTTATCAGCCCACCGCTAATTGATTTGTATTAAATAACCGCCGATATTTTTCATTCTCACCGGGTTAAAACCCGGTGCAAAAACATAGAACACATCAATTGCACCGGTTTTAACCCGGTGAGAATGAAAAATAAAGCAATGTATTTCGTCGGTTAATTCCTTCAAATCAATTAACCCGGCCTGAATAAAAAAAGCGATGTATTACTGCGCTTAATTCGTTCAAATCAATTAGCTGTGGGCTAATACAGAAATAACTTTCTATCATCCACACAAAATCCCTACAAAATCATTTCCATTAGGGGCGAGGGGGGCACCTGCTGGTCCGTTTCCCTGACCCTGTTGCTGCTGCTGATTGCCGGTATCCCCTTTCACATCGTCGTTGTTGATCGACTTCTTCCGCTTCCCAAACTGAAAGCCACTCCCATCAAAACTCATTTTACCAAGTCGGTAGGTGAAGTTAACCCGAACGCCCGCATTATACATGCTCGTGACGCTGTTCTGAGTCAGAATGGGCGATGTTAGTTCGGTTCGAACCTTGAACGGGTGATTGAAGAAATTTTCGGCCACCAGGCCAAGGCTACCCCGTTTTTTAGCAATATCCTTCCGAATCCCCAGATTGTAAAAGGCAAATCCACCCTGGTAACCCTGGAGCTGAATCTGGCGTCCACGTCCACCACCAAATGCCTGAATCGCCCACCCTTTAGTGAGTGTCAGCGTTGAGAAAAGACCTCCTCCCAGCACCCAGCCAGCGTTTGACGAACCATAGAGCGCATCCCCATTATTGGTCAGATGGGTATGGTAGATGTCCAGACTACCGCCCAGTTGAAGTTTATAGAAAAAGGTGCCATTGGCAAAAATATTGACCCCATAGGCATCCTCATGACCAATATTCTGATAACTCGTGCGGATCACTTTTTGGTAAACAGGAGTTGCCTCCGTGCCTATATTTTGAGAAATCGTATCCCGAACACTGGAGATCGAGTTTGTGGTACGTCGTCCGAAGAAGGAGGTGTTGAGATAGATTTTACCGACCTGCCCACCCAGTCCAAGTTCAACGTTGTCGGTTAATTCGGGCGAGAGTGACGGGTTGCCGATACTAATGTTTGTGGGGTTGGATGCGTTCACGTTAGGGTTCAGAAACTGAATCCCTGGCCGTTGAATCCGGCGATTGTAGGCAATTTTGATGATTCGTCCTTTTCGCAAATTTCTGGAGAGGTTAAGGCTGGGAACCAGGACGCCGTATCCCGGAATTTTAGCTAACGAGCCCGACGACTCATTGCTAAATTGAGCGTTGATGAACGTATACTCATACCGTACACCCGCTTTGATCGTATACTTACTTTTGGTGGCCAGCGTATACGAAAGATAGGTGGCCGTAACCGTCTGATCGTACTTAAGGGCATTGGATGCACGATTGTTATCCACCTCATAATTGTGGGTCGAACCCGTAGCCACATAATAGCTATAATCGCTGTTGACCTGCCGAAAAATGCCTTTCGCTCCCAATTCAACCAATTGATTTGTTTTTATGGGTGTTTGATAATCCACCTGCAACGTAGATTCCTGATTGTAACTTGGATTCACATTTTTCTGGCTCGATAACACGGTTTGCCAATCAGTACCCGAAAACAGATCAGCGACATAGTCGTTGGTGTTGTTGTTTCGGCTGTAAAGTCCTAACAGGGATAGCTCTTTCTGGGGTTTATACGTTTTTGTGTAGGTAACACTGGCGTCAATTGTTCCCGACAAATTCGTTGTTTTAACATTACGTCCCGATAACTCTGGTGTGGTTAGGGTGGGTAAATAAGTCTGGGTTAACAGATTATTCTGGCTGTTGATCATGTTACGAACGCCATAGCGGACACTGGCCGACAAGGATGTAGTTTTGTCGATATCATAATCCCAGCCGAGCTGGTAGGTGCCAAATAGGCCGTGGTTAAGCGTGTTGGCCGACTGGACGAGGGTTGTTTGCCCGGTCGTTTGGGTATTATTATACGCTCCTTTAACGTTATACATGGCCCGGCCAAATCCCCCCAGCGTAAACCCCATTTTGCCCTGCCGGTACGAGCCATTTAACGCCAGGTTCGACCCACGGTTGCCAACGCCCGTGTCGAGATTCAGGGTGCCGCCAGCCAGCGTATTTTTCTTGGTAACGATGTTAATAATGCCCGCCGAGCCTTCAGCATCGTATTTTGCCGATGGTGAGGTGATGACTTCCACAGACTTAATCATATCGGCGGGTATCTGCTTTAGGGCATCGGCCACGCTGCTGGCAACAATGGTTGACGGTTTATTATTGATCAGCACTTTCACATTCTGGCTTCCGCGTAGGCTAACATTGCCATCCAGATCTACCGAGAGCATGGGTACTTTACGCATCACATCCGTTGCATCGCCCCTTTGGCGGTCAGGTCTTTGTCGGCATTGTACACAAGTCGATCCACCTTATTTTCTATAAGGGCGGCCTGTCCCGTTACCACGACCTCACCCAGCGTGCGAACATCGGGCTGGAGTTTTACCGACCCAACCGGCAAGTCAGCCCCTTTAACTACCGTAAGTAAGGGCGACTCTCTATTTCGGTAGCCAATGAATGAGTATTGGAGCCGATAGTTACCCGGAGCCAGCCTGGTTAGGGCAAACTTGCCTTTCTCATCCGAAGTGGTTCCGTCGATGGGTTTGCCCGTTTTGGTATTGATGAGGGCAATGGTGGCAAACTCAACGGGTTTACCCGAGAGCGAGTCGATCAAAACACCCGTAATTTTACTGTTGCCCCGCGGCTGGTCATCATCCAAATTTGGATTGAATGTTTTTTCTTTTTTCCCCATCCCGCCCATACCCGGTATGCCTCCGCCTGGAGGGCCACCACCGGGTGGGCCAAATTGAGCATGGACTACATGAACGGTGAACAAAAAGCTCCAGATGAGCACGGGAATAACGAATAGAAGCGGGAAGTGCTTATTCATGGATATGCTATAGGCGAATTCGTAAGCCAAGGTAACGCCCGCTTAGGCCAGTCCAATTGGCAAATAGACCAATGGTCTATATGTGTCTATAAACGCGGGCCATCTGTCGACAATCCGAAACTTCAGCAAAGCGCTCTTAAAGTGGCCTTGTAATAATCGTTAATCTTCTGATTTTAAGATCATTGTCGTTAGGGTATGGCTATTCATCGTCACATAGTGCCTATATGTCGCACCTTACCCGATACTCTGCCACGAATCGGCACAATCGGGACGTAATGAGTAGAAACCCATAAGAGCTTGTACCATACTCCCTTATCAACTACCTATGACCTACCGTTATCTGATCTATTTTATCATGTTTGGCTTGGGTATCCCGGCCAGTTTTGCCCAAGAAATTCCTGCTCCCCCAACGAAAGCCACCAAACCCCACCGAGTTGACTTTACGGTATCGGGCCGGGTGGTAGACGGAAAAACAGGTGAAAGCCTGCCGTATGCCCATGTCCGTGTTGTGGCGACAAAACAAACCGTAGGCACCAATCTGGACGGGTATTTTACCCTCCTGCATGTACCTACCGATACGGCCATGCTACTGATTAGCTTTCTGGGCTACCGGGATCTTCGTTTTCAGCTACAACCCGAGAAATCGGTACGAAATCTAAGGATCGAACTGGAAGCATCTGTGATCGACTTGTCAGACATTACGATAGTCGCTCAGAAGGCCGAAGTCATGAAAGCCTCCTCCGACGAAGTCGGCCTTATTCAACTCACCCCGCGTAATCTTACCAAATTGCCTAACATTGGTGAGCGCGATGTATTCAGGGCGTTGCAATTGATGCCAGGTGTCAGTGCTGCCAACGAATCGTCGTCAGGCTTATACGTCCGTGGGGGTACGCCCGATCAAACCCTGGTTCTGTTCGATGGCTTTACTGTGTATAACGTCGATCACCTGTATGGATTTTTTAGCGCCTTCAACTACAATGCGCTCAAAAGCGTTCAGCTCTATAAGGGAGGTTTCGATGCTAAATATGGCGGCCGCTTGTCGGGCGTGGCCGAATTAACCGGAAAAGAAGGTAATCGTCGACAGTTTAACGCTGGTGGCGATGCAAGCCTGCTTAGTGTCAATGCTTACGCCGAAGGGCCAATTGGCCGCAAGATAACATTTCTGGTTGCGGGCCGACGGTCGTTTAAGGGCCCGCTCTATGAGAAATTATTCAACCAGTTTCAAACGTCCAGCAACAGCCAGACCCGCAACAACAGGGGCCTACCGGAGGAGGGCAGGGGCCGGGCGGGCAACGATTTAGTAATCAAAGCCAAACCAGCCAGCAAGTAGCCTCCTACTTTTACGACCTCAATGGCCGGGTCACGTTTCTTCCTTCCGACCAGGATCAGATTACACTGAGCGTATACAATGGTCAGGATCATTTAGATAACTCGCAATCCGTAGCGTTACCTTCTTTTGGACCAGGGATAGGCAGTAGTACAACTACGTCGAACAACAATTTAAGCAATACGGACCTGTCGAACTGGGGAACACGGGCGGAAGCCTAAAGTGGTCTCGTCGATGGAGCGACCGTCTCTACATCAATACATTGGTTAGCTACTCCAATTTTTTCAGTCACCGGGATTTATCCAACTCAACCTCCATCCGGCGAACGGGCTCGACTGAGAATCAGAACGTGAAATCCGGTACACTGGAAGACAACAACCTGACCGACTTTACGGCTAAAAGTGACATTGAGTTTAAAGCCTCTGAACACCATTTTTTCGGCGCGGGATTCAGATAACGCAAAATGTGATCGATTATACCTACAGTTCGAATGATACGCTAACCCTGCTTTCTAAACATGATAAAGGCCTGTTTTCAGCCGCCTATATTCAGGATCAAATTCGGCTGTTTAACAATCGGTTGCTGCTGAAACCGGGCCTCAGGCTTACCTACTATGATGTAACCAGTCAACTCTATACCGAGCCCCGCTTATCGGCCAGCTATCATCTTACCGAACGAATCAAGCTGAAGGGAGCAGTTGGTCAATATTATCAATTTGCCAAACAAGTCACCCGCGAAGATATCTCGCAGGGGAATCGAAATTTCTGGTTACTCGCCAATAATACCTATTTACCTGTTGGTTCATCCGTACACTTTATTGCGGGGGCAGTTATGAAACGGCTGGCTATCTGTTCGACGTAGAAGCCTATGCCAAAAACCTATCCGGCGTTACCGAATATACACTACGTTATGCCGCGCAGATCGGCAGAGGCTTATTACCCAGCGAAACCTTTTATTCGGGCACGGGAACGGTGAGGGGTGTTGATTTTCTAGTACAGAAAAAACTAGGAGACTATACAGGCTGGGTGGGTACACGTATGCTGTAGCCCTGAACAATATAGCCGCCTACTCCGATAAACCGTACTACGCCAATCAGGATGTTCGGCATGAGTTTAAGTCGATAAACAACTACCACTGGAAACGATTCGACTTTGGTGTGACCTGGATATTCGCATCAGGTCGTCCCTACACCTCTATTGTCGGCGAGTATTCGGTGACCTTACTGGATGGCACCAGCAAGACCTTTACCAATCCATCCGCTAAAAATGCCAATCGATTTCCGGCCTACAGCAGATTAGATGCCTCGGCTACCTACAATTTTCGAAATGGGAGTATTGGTCTGTCTGTCTTTAATCTATACAATCGAAAAAATATCTGGTACAAAAAATTTACGTCTGTTAGTGATGGGTCAACCAGCCAATTAGTTATTTCAGACATCACGTACCTGGGTATTACGCCCAACCTGACGATTTCCTATCGGTTACGGTAAACCACCTCTTCTATAGACAATTCTTTATGAAACCTTATACGCTCTTAGCGCTGGGCTTAAGTCTGTTTGTACTCAATGCCTGCACACCCGACACGAACGTGTCTGTTTCTGCCAGCCAACCCGTTATAGAAGCTTACTTGGTACCTGGTCAGCCGATTTTAGTCAAAGTTGCCAGGCAAGTTCCTTTTCAAGACGACACTACCGGTCAGGGACAACCCCTTACCGATCTCAATCTTAGCATCAGCGTCAACGCTAAGTCGTATGCGCTTCAATCTCGTGGCAATGGCTCCTATCAGGCTAGTTCCGATGTTCCTGTACAGGCGGACAAACCTATCAATTGGACTTTGATTACGCTGGTAACCATGTGTCGGGGAGTACCGTTATACCCAGTCGGCCGCTTAGTTTTTCGGCCGATCAAACCGTCATTTACCGAACGGCCATATCGCTGGGTAGTGGTACGGGTGGTTTTCCACAGGAGGTATGAGCCAGACCAACACATCCATTAAGCTGACCTGGAAAAATTCAACTAGTGATTATTACTATGTCGTTGTCAACACGGTTGAGGCTAACCCTGTTCCCATAATCAGTAATACCGGCAGTACGTCCGTTACTATTCCAACCCGTCAGTTTCAGAGTGAGCCCCAGCAATACGACAATACGACGATACAGTCACAAAGCTTTCAGTATTTTGGGGTATACAGGGTCGTTTTATTTCACCTGAATCCCGATTATGCAGCCCTCTATAAACAAAATAGCACCTCTACTCAAAACATCAGCACACCCCCATCATCGATTACAAATGGCCTTGGCCTATTTACCGGCATCAATACGGATACACTTTATGTGACCGTAAAAGAGCAATAAGGGGTGCATTTTTCGTTTTGTAAGTCATACACTTCCCTCGTATCACCCCTCCGCCCGTAACACATCTAAAGGAGGTCTCGTTAACACTTCACGGCTGTTGAAGACGCCGATGAGCACAGTTAGCGTGGTTACTACAGCCGTGACAATCACCAGTGGTATGGCATCGGGCCGGTAGGGGACTTCAAAGACAAATCGGGCTAAGGCCCAGGTACCAACAATCGACAGTAAAATACCTGATAGGGCTGACAATAGCCCCAGTAACCCATATTCTACTACCGTAATACTCAGGATCTGTTCCCGGCTGGCTCCTAGTGTTCGGAGCAAAACACTTTCGCGCAGACGTTGGTATTTGCTAATGACCACTGAACTGGCCAGAACCAGCAGGCCCGTCAGAATGCTGAATAATGCCATGAATTGAATAACGAATGAGATTTGTGCCAGAATCTCATCGACCGTTTTTAGAATCAGACCGAGATCGATAGCTGACACGTTCGGGAAGCGACTAACCAACCCGCGCTGAAGGATAGCTGAGGTTTGATTGTTGGGTACGCGCGTCATCAATACATGAAACTGGGGTGCTTTTTCCAGCACTCCCGACGGAAAAATAACCAGGAAATTAGTCTGTACCCGGTTCCATTCGACTTCGCGGGTGCCGCCCACGATGGTTTGAATGGGAGCGCCCTGCACGTTGAAATTGAGCGTGTCGCCGAGTTTGAGGTGCATCCGGTCAAAGAAGTCTTTTTCAATGGAAATGTAAATGTTGCCATCGGCCTGATACGGTGCTTTTCCTGATGTCAGCTTTTCGGAGGATATCAGGGAGTCACGATAGGTGACGCGGTATTCACGGGTAAAGGCCCACTTCGGCGTTTTTTGGGTGGTGTCTTTACGAGTCAAGTCGGTCGTTTTGCCATTAATATCCGACAGGCGCATCGTTACGATAGGGGCCTCCTGCAAAATGGGTAACTTTTGCGCGGTTACAAGTGCTCGTACGCCGTTAATCTGCTCATTCTGAATGTCGAACAATACCATGTTTGGTTGCTTACCACTCCCCGACAATTCGACTCGGCCCAACAATAATCCTTGGGTGAGGTACAGCGTTGCGATCAGAAAAGCGCCTAACCCAATGGAGGTTACCAGAATCAGGGTCTGATTATTGGGACGATACAGATTGGCCAAGCTTTGTCGCCAGACGTAGCTCCACGAAGTCGGGAAGAACCGGCGTACTAGCCAGATAAGTCCTAATCCAAGCGCCGTCAGAACACCAAAGGCAATCGTCAAACCAACTGTAAAGCCAACAGCCAGCATCAGATTTTTCGTTTGCAGGTAGGCGAATCCGACAATGAAACCGAGGACGAGCAAATAGACTAACCACCGCATCGGATCACGTCCACTCAGGTCATCTTCGTAAGATGTGCGTAGGGTTCGAAGGGGTGAAACATTTCGAATCGCTAATAGGGGCAACAGGGAAAAAGGACTGAAATTAACAGCCCAGTGCCAATACCCCCCAGAATAGCTGGCCCCGATAAGGCTGTTTCGACCGTAATGGGTAGGAAATTACCGAACACGCGTGGCAGTACTAACTGCACAATTGAGCCGAGCAAGGCGCCAATTATAGCACCAATGAGCCCCATGAGTGCTGTTTGAAGCAGATAAATCAGGAACGCCTGTCGTCCGCTGGCACCGAGTGTTCGTAAAATGGCTACCGACGTTACTTTCTCTTTGACGTACAACTGCACGGCGCTGGCAACGCCTACACAACCAAGCAGCAAGGCCACAAAGGCAACCAGGCTCAGGTATTTGGTCAGGTCGGCGAAGGAACGTCCGGTTTGTTTCTTGCGTCCCTCCACGGTGTCGTAGCTGACTCCTGCTTTTTCTAAGGCAGGCCCAATTCGTTTCGCAATTTTTTCGACGTCCCGGTCTGTATCGAAACGGAAGTAGTATTTGTAATTAACTCGGCTTCCGCGCTGTATTAAACCTTCAGCCACAAACGGCAGAAAGACCGTTGGAGCTACAGTGGTAGTTACAGCCGATTGGCCGGGGGTTTTTAATACACGACCAATGATTTTATAGGAAGTACCTCCAACGTTTACTGAATCTCCCACCTTCGCCCCAAACTGAATCATAAGCCCATCATCGACTAGGGCGTAATTTGTTTTTGGGGCTCGATGCAAATTAGATCGCCATAGCTTTTCGGCTGACTGCGGAATAATCTGCCACTCGCCATAATAGGGATAGTCATTACTCCCTCCACCCCCATAATCGCCGGGACTTAAATGCTTAACCTGAGCCAGCCTTACACCCTGACTTTTGGGAAACGAAACCATCGACGCAAACGAAATTTCGCGGGTATATTCGTAAGGGCTGGTAACTACTAAACTTTGGTTGTTAAGCTTACGAGATGTAGTAGGAGCAACTTTATCTAGAAGTGGGTAAAAAAGTTTCTCTTTAGTTGAATCGTTAGCCGATAGGACCAAATCAGCCCCCAGGAGTTCGCGAGCCTGATCATCGATGCTCTGGGCAAGGTTATCTCCAAAGGAATTGATAGCGACCAAAGCCGCAATGCCCAGCACAATGGCCGACATAAACAAGAGTAGTCGTTGACGACTCCGGCGACTATCGCGCCAGGCCATTCTGAAAAGCCAGGAGGTGTTCATTTAATGTTGAATGAGTGAGTGATAGAATGAGTGAATGGGACGTGAGCTTGACTATTTATTCAATCATTCAATAATTCAGTCATTCTATCATTGATAACCGTGCCGCCTTTGATGCGGATAATGCGTTGCGTGCGGGCGGCTAGTTCCATATCGTGGGTAACAAGTACGAGTGTGGTGCCAGCTTCGCGATTGAGTTCAAAAAGAAGATCGACAACGGTTGAACTGGTATCGGCGTCGAGGTTACCCGTTGGTTCGTCGGCGAAGAGCAGCTTAGGTCGGTTGGCAAATGCCCGCGCCAACGAAACGCGCTGCTGTTCACCCCCTGATAGTTGCGTAGGGTAGTGGTGCCCACGCTGGCCTAAACCAACCCGTTCGAGTAGTGCCTGAGCTGTTTTGGCCGCTCCTTTTTCGCCCCGAAGCTCCAGTGGCACCATCACGTTTTCGAGGGCGGTAAGGGTGGGGAGAAGCTGAAAGTTCTGAAATATAAAGCCAACATATTGGTTACGGATGGCGGCCCGTTGGTCTTCATTGAGCGTATCCAGCCGAATATCGTTCAGGTAAACACTGCCCGACGAGGCCCGGTCTAAGCCTGCGCATAGTCCCAGTAAGGTAGTTTTACCACTACCCGACGGCCCCACAATCGAGAAGGTATCGCCCGGTTCGAGGGTGAAGTTTACGCTATGGAGTACGGTCAGGTCGCGGCCTCCGCTTGAATAGGTTTTCGTAAGATTTTCGACGCGCAGAATACTCATGGAACAAAAAACGGTTGATGCGACTTTTTGATGAACACAGAGCCACAGAGAACACTAAGAAAAATAAATAAAAACGTCTGTGTTCTCTGTGGCTCTGTGTTCGTTAATTAACTCCTATAGAAACAATGAAGTTCTGCCAGAATCGCCAAACGTTCTATTCTGTGATAAGCGGCCTGTTGATGCTCCTAACGGTCTGGGGCTGTGGCTCATCCGATACAAAAACAAACGCAACGACGGCTCAGGCAACGCAGCCTGAGTCAAAATCAGCTAATACAGCTAAAAAACAAATCATACTGTTCTATGGCAACAGCCTGACCGCCGGTTATGGCGTTGAACCATCGCAGGCGTTTCCGGCTTTAGTAGGCCAGAAAATCGACTCGGCCGGATTGAACTACACCATTGTGAATGCCGGGCTGAGTGGCGAAACAACTGCAGGGGGAAAAAGCCGAATCAGTTGGGTGATGCGCCAGCCTGTTGCGGTATTTGTGTTGGAATTGGGCGGCAACGACGGCCTTCGTGGACTACCGTTGACAGCCACCCGGCAAAATCTACAGGCGATTATTGATACTGTTCGGCAGAAAAGTCCACAGGCCACTATCGTGTTGGCCGGTATGCAGATTCCTCCCAATATGGGTACATCCTACACGAAGGAATTCCGGAGTTTATTTAGCGAACTGGCTGACAAGAATAAGCTTATTCTTATCCCGTTCCTGCTCGAAGGCGTTGGCGGTATCCCGAAACTGAACCAGCCCGATGGCATTCACCCAACCCCGTCGGACATAAAATTGTGGCAAATACGGTCTGGAAAATACTCCAGCCTGTGTTGAAATAAATAGTCATTGGTGGTCAGATAGTGGCATTCATGGTCATTACTTGCCAATTCCTCACATGCAACTAATGACCACGAATGACAAAAAGTAGTTTAGAACGGATACCCCACGCCAATATTAAATACCAGATTTTGCTTCCGCCAGTCGGAACTGCCGAAGGCCATCTTATCGACAACCCACTCGCTGCCATCTGTTTTGTAGGGTTTTCGCAAAGGGGTTGCGATATCCAGTCGAATCAGGAAATAAGATAGATCAAGACGAATGCCGACACCGGCACCAATGGCAATCTGTTTCAGGAAGTCGCCTGAAAATTTGGCTTCCGGACCAAACGTATCGACGTCTGAATAAGACCAGACGTTACCTGCATCGACGAAGACCGCGCCTTCGATAAACTTGTTGAATTTCGCGCGTAGTTCGGTATTGGCTTCGAGCTTAATATCACCCCCTCCGTCCTGAAATAAGAGCACGTTTCGAATTGTATCCCGTGTAAATAACCCTGGACCAATGGCTCTGGGACGAAACGCCCGGATACTATTGCTACCCCCACGAAGTATTGTTTAGTGATCGGCAGTGCTCTGCCTTGTGAGTTTCCATAGGTGATTCCTATTCCAGCGAAAAGCCGATTGGCTAAGGTTATCTTAGGAGTTAACCGGCGATAGTAACGCATATCTGCATCAAACCGAAGGTACTGAGCATAGGGTGCACCAAAAATCCCATTCCGATCATCGGTTTGGATTGGCTTGTGGAAGAAAAGACTGGCCAGATTGCCAGCAGCTTCCGCATTGCCCGTAAAGCGGAAAGTATTCGGGGATGCTGATCGGGCTGGCGAATTGTAGTTGAATGTATATAAACTGCTGAGAATGAGTTGATCAGATTTGAGGATATTAATATATTGCCGCCTTATTATTGGATCTATATCCGTATTACCTATTATTTCCGTGACTTGTGGGCTAACACGATCAAGAGGCACATAAACGTAGTTAATATTAAAGGGTTGAAAAACATGCTCCACCTGCTGATTCTGTCGCCAGGCATACCCAAAGGTTGTTTGAGCTGAATTAATCCGATACAATCCTCCCCGAATAATCGTTTGGTAACCTAGGGTTGCATTGGTCTTTGGCAATGCCTGCCGCTGGTCGTACCGAAATCGAAAGGGGGCTACTAACCGTGGGAAACTTAAGGTCGCATCCGTCCCGAAACGATAATTCGTAACTCCTTCTGCTGCATCGCCAACCTGGTATTCAATACCGGCATTAACATTGACTGTAAGCAGTTCAGCCGGTGAAGTGTATTGCGGTTACGCCAGCTAAGCACGACTTGTGTACCGTTGAAGTTAGTTGATCGTGAGGTGCCATCTAATTCTACCCGCATTGATTTTTCAGGGTAGGGGGTTAAATAATAGCGCACATCCAGTACCGCAGAATCGCCCTGCTGATCGGGCTCGAACCGGTTACGGACAAACTTAAACGCCCCCACATTGATGAAACGGGAGAGGGTCAGATCCTGCATTCGGCTGTTATAGCGGTTACCCGGTAGTACGGTTACAATATCCCGGAACAATTTTGAATTGAACCGGTGGGTAGAATCGACAACCTGGAACTGATCCTCTGTTTGATACGCTTTTGCCTCATTAGTGTCGCTACGGGCCGTTGAGAGAGTATAATTTGGGAAAATAAATACATTCCGAATCGAATAGGGTATACTGGCCGCATCGGGAATTTCGGGTTTGATCGCAAAATAGAGCTTCGTTCGGTGCGCCAGGGAATCATTGTCGGCCAGTACTGCTATGTAATCGGGCAGGAAATAGTAAAAGCCACGCTGCTTGATGGATTGGCTGATACGCTCCCGTTCTAATTTGATATTATCGAACAGGTAGGGATCGCCTTTTTTGATAATCGTTCGGCGCAACGCCGTCTTTAACGCTTTGCGAACGGGCGTCGAGTCCACCAGGAAAGCGACCGAGTCGATGTAGAAACGAGGCTTAACATTAACATCGTAAACGCCCCGTGCTTTGTAGCCATCTTCCTTCAGATGCCCCGTGGCATCGGACCCAAAATAGCCTGAATTTTGCAAAGTGGCCTTGAAAATCGGGATGTTTGACGAAAGCGCTTTTGCGCTGGCGAATACGGGTTCTTCACCAAACTTTTTACGGAACCAGGCCCGAAATCCATTTTTGCGGGGCTCGCCAAAGAGATAGTATAAGCCGACTTTATAGGGATAACCAAAGAGTTGCTTAACAGGGCGGGGGCGGCTTAAGTCTGTTAATTGCGTTTGTACCGATTTCTGATCAGTTGGCGAAATAGTCGAGTCGGCATGGATGACCACATCGGTACCCATATACAATCGTTCTTTGGCGGGCAGGTGTTTCGCAATGTTACAGGCATTGAACAGACTAGCAATTAGTAGCAGGCAACCGGCTGAAGAAAGGCGGTTGATGCCCTCCCAAGACCGAATACCAATTAACGTCTTTTTAAAGCTCATAACGATCAGTTCAAGGAGGGCTTACCGGGTGAACGGTGTAGAATATCGGCCAGCGTGTTATAATCCACGGTAATAATAAACCCAATACCTGTTTCAATAATGTACCCATCCAATACGGCCTGATAATCATTCCGGCGGTAAGCACGCAGTACATACCGACCATCGCGGGTAATATTATAATTAGCCGATATGTTATCAAATACCTGATTTTGGCTAGGCGTTGCAGCACTCGCTGAATTATCAAGAATGAAGTTTTTGCCGACCGAAACCGTTACCCGACCAGCCAGAAAACTGCGGGACAAGCCCACATTCAAGTCGGTGCGGCTACCGTTCGTGGTGCCGCCTGTATTGGCGCTACCCGCTTGCGACAGGAGGTTGAAGTCAACATCGAAGCCCTTCAATACATTGGAGGCCAGCCGCCCTAACTGATCAGAAAGTAATTTGCTAACGCTGCCAAGCGCAATATTTTTGGCCTGCGTATCCAATCCGCCATTATCTGATCCCGAGAAGAAATCCGACGTGTTTTCTGGCAGGAAGCGGTTGAGCACCAATAGGGCAAATACTTGCTTATTAATTTGGGACTGATCTTGTCGTAGTGTTTTTAGCTTCGATTCAATACTCGTACCAAGCACATTATTCGACAAATCTGAACTGTTTTCAACTTCTGGTAAGCGGATATCGAAGTCCAGTTTAGGGGAGGCTAAATTATTACTAATGCCAAGGACTACTTCAAAGGGCAATTTGCGCTTCAACCCGCCAGCATCAATGCCTGTAGACTCACTTCCGATCAAATCACCAGGCGGTACAGAAACCTTATAGACAGCCGACATATTGATGTCGGCCTTGAGTGGGTCGCCGGTGAAGTTGATATACCCACCCTTCTGAATTTCAAACTGCCGTTTTAGAACCTGATAAGTTAACGAATAAGAGCCCTCAGTCACCTCATAACGGCCCAGTACAGTAAGCTGTCCGGCCGCATTGACGCCCACGTTTAACTGGGCATTGCCACGAACCTTCAGATTATCGCCGTTTAGCTCATCGACAACTATAGTTAGTTCTGATTTCTCATCTGCTTCCAGATCCAGAGAAATAGTTGAATTGGTAAGCTGATCGAAAGCTAGTCTGGGCGTTTTCAGGCTGTCTGGTTTTGGCCGGTAGAGATACTTCGTCAACACCAGCGAGTCTTTGTGATTGATAAACGTAACAATCTTATTCGACTCATCAGCATTAAGCGACTGATCGGGCAGGACCATCGATATTTTACTATCCTCGTCAAGCTTAATGGTACCATTGATCGATGGGCTGCTACCTGTTCCTTTGATGCGCAAGTCTGATGTAATCGATGCTTGCCCATAGGCATAATCATTATCTTTTCGGGCCGCGTTTAATACCTGAAAATGATCGGCACGAACGCGTAGATTATAGGCAACATCGGGTATGTTTTTAAGGACAACTGTACCATCAGTGGTAAGAGTTCGCCCTTTGTCGTCGCGTAGCTTGAAGGAGTTTAATGTAATGGTCTGCCCTGAAAACGCAAGCTTTTCCTGGTCAATATGGTAAGTTGCATTAAGCTGTTTGATATTGAAGGCAACCGAATCAAAAGCCACGCTGCCGTCCATAATGGGGTTGTCGAGGGCACCCGCTACGGTAAAGTCGCCGGTAAGCTGCCCCTTCGCCTGCCGCAGTTCGCCAAAGCTAAAGGCTTCGATGGTACGGGCATCCAGTCGCTTCAGATTGATAGCCAGATCCAGCGCTTGTTTAGCGTTTTCTGGATTATAAAAACCGGTTACGGTTGCGTCGTTATAAGGTCCTGAGAGCACAGTATTGACATTAATCCGGCCATCTGTGCTATTGTTAAATCGGGCGGTGAGGTTACCAATAGGCTTGCTCATCACGTTAAGACTGTCGACATAGATGGACCCGATAAATGAGAGCTTATTGGTGGTACTCATGTAATCACGCACAACGATAGTGCCGTTCAACTGACCACTAGCCAAGGTAGTATCCTGATTGGCTAATCTCGCCAGATTCGCCAGTTCAATATCGTGAGTAGTGACGCGAATGGGCGCATTGCCGTATTGTTCGGTATTGCTAATGTCGAGGGACTGCTGTCCCATTTCGATGTGTAGATTATTGATCAGTACACCATCTTTTCCATATTGAGCAAAGCCCGTTGTATCTGTTTTCCAGCGTTCGTAATTAGTCAGTAGGCCATTGGGAGCAAATTTGAAACGGTAACTGGAGTCAACCACGCTTAAGGTTCCCGCCAGACCATGCAAATCCTGATTGATGGAGTCTTTATTGACGATGGCAAACCGGAACTGGTTATTGGCAGCTACACCGTTCAGATCCGTCTGACGGATAGTCATTTCATTATAGAGCACCCCATCAATACGCCCATCAACCTTTAACTGGTTGTTCGCTCCCCGTATCGCAAAGCTGCTTCCCTGAAGGGTGGTGGTATCATACACAACAACGCCCGTTCGAAGCGTAGCCGAGAGCGTTGTGTCTCTGGAATTATCTAAATAAGCATCTAATCGCACCGTATCCATCTTGGTTAAGGCTGGTACAAATGCCTGGAATAATGGATTCTGATACGCTTTCAGCGCCAGCGTAAAGGCGTGTGGGGGTGGAATGCGCTTGTAAGCCAGTGAAGGTAACGCAATATACTGGCTAATTTCGCCCGCAATGATGTCATAGAGTTGCGCATAGTCAAATTGCCCATTCAGCTTGAGCTGGGCACCCGGCAGTCGCGCAACTACGTTCTTTGTTGCACCATTGGCTCCTAATTTCGCGTAAAGCGAATCGATAGGGTAGTTTTTTCCATTCAGACTCAAGGTCGCATCACTCGCCGAAATGGTGCCAATGGGTTTGGCTGGATCGGTAGAAGTCATATCGAGTATGATCTTCCCTTTGAGTGCAAGTGGATCTTTATAGAGCTTTAGCTTTTGTAGATTCAGTTCCTGTATAACCGCTTCGCCAACTACGCTTGGGAAGTCGCCTTTCAACCCGACTTTCGTATCGAGGGTCAGACTGGCATTCGGGTCTTTGAGTGCCCCTGTCAGGTTTAGCAGTCCATTCGCCAATCGACCCTTTGCCTCAAGATTTTGATAGGTATAGCCGCTTAAGTCGGCCGATTGTATGGCCAGATCGAAATTGGTTGTCAGCGTTTTTACGTCAATGCCACGGCCATCAACAGTGGCCCGTCCAGTTATTTTGCCAATGGTTCCCGTTTGCTTGAGCCACTTGCCTGCGTCGAACTGGTTGAGATTGAGTGTTCCTTTGTAGGTTTGATTCTTGCCAGTCACAAAGCCAGCCAATCGTCCATCGAAATCAGCCGTACCCCATTCCGTAGCCAGTTTTGCATCTAAAATGAGATCGTTTAGCTGGCCGTTAATTTTACCCGTCAGTTTGAGTGACTTCGGCAAATCGATGGATGAAGGAATAGAGCCTTTAGGGGCTAGTTTGTTAATATCGGCCAGGCTGGTTGTTGCTTCCTGAACCGTCATGGCCACACCCAGATGGTCCGGATCGGTTACGTTTGTCAGTTTGCCATTAGCCCGAACCCGAGTCCCTGAGAGCATAGTCAGTTCAACCCGAGGCAGGTTCAACGCGGCCAGCGTTCCCACTGCCTGGGCGTTGGCCTTAAATACTCCGCCTTTGTTACCCGCAAACGGGGGCGTGTCGGCCAAAGTCGGTGCCAGTTGCAGGACGTCATCTACCGATAAGCGACTGTCGCGCAGGTTTACCCGAACATTTACCCGTTTGGCAAAGCGTGGATTAGTTAACTGACCCAGCGAGTCATAGCGTAGTACCAGTTGGTCACGCAGGAGCGTAGTAGGGGTTTGAATATAGAGTTTGGTTAGCGTAGTGGTCGTATCTGTATAGAGAACATTGCCATCAAGCTGCTGAAGTATAAACCCACTGGTTGATCGGAAACGACCGTTCCGAAGCTGGCCGCTGATCCGTTGCCCACGCTTGCCTAAATCCTGATAAACCAGGAAACGGCCATCAATACCCAGATTTCGTAAGTCAAGATGACCGTAATCCAGTCCCTGTTTCTGCCGGGGGCCGTTTCATCATCGTATCGAATCCGGTTGTTGGCAAAATGAACGTTAGTGACTTTTGCCTGCCATCCTGGTGATGTTGCTACCGAGGTTGTGGCTGGTGCTGTGGCTGATGGTTTTTGGGTTGGCTTTGTTAAAATGGCGGCAACGTCGGCATTGGTGAGATTGAGCGATTTAATGCCGATTTTTTCACCTTCCAGATAAAAATAATCCGACTCCATAGCCAACTTCTCGGCGCTACCCTGCGTTTTAAAATCGGCTGTTTCAACGCGGATGTCCCATTTAGCGTGATTTATCTGCCATTTACCTAAAGCAAGATCAAGTGTATCGCCCGGTTTACTGGCGGGACTTGGTGGAGTGGGCAGGCCTTCGTACAGACGCGTATAAACGTTTAGTCCATTGGCCGTAACATTGGATAAATGATATTGTGATTTGTCTACATCCGTCTTGTCGAACGTAGCCCGAAGACTGTCCAGATAAGCATTTACGTCGGCTCCTGTTACATCATCTTTGTATTTGATTCGGACATCTCGTAAGGCAATCCCTGTCAGATTTATGGCCATTGGTGTCGATACCGTATCGGATGACTCGGGGGCTGTGCCTGTATCAAATGCATTCAGAATATATTGGAAATTGAATGCTGTGTCGGGAGGGTTCTGCTGATATTCAGGCGAATATGCTCTAATTCAATCTGGTTCAGCGCTACGCGGTTATTCAGTAGGCCCCACATGTCGAGGTCAACACGCATTCGTCCACCGTTGAGCAGTGTATCGCCTTTGGGTGTTTTGAAGAACACATCTTCCAATTCAATCCAGTCGGGAATAGAGTAACTGATTCGGCCAATATGAAATGGCGACTGAAGTTTCTGGGCGAGATAGGAATTGACCTGTTTCGTCACAAACTGCTGCCCCAGGGTGTCGTGGCTACAAGCACCACAAATCCTCCCAGCAAGAGGACGAGTGCAAGGATACCCAGAAGAATACGAACGATCAGTTTCGCCACAATAAATTAAGTTTCCGGTTGGCATGAAACCGGTTTAACGTTGAACAGGGAAAACAAGGGGTTTCCTTGCATAACGAGTAAGATAGATAATATGTTACGAGATTGCACCAAAGCTACTAAATGTCCAGATAGATCTACAATTTATCGAATTGTATGTTTTTTAGGGCTTCAGACACAGGATTCACCAGTCGTCTAACAAGCTAACCTTTTGTCAGGTTCTGCGCTCTTTCTTGAACAAGATGTTGCAGACCCGGTTCGAAGGGGGTAATTTTGGGCTTCACTTCGGTTCAACCATGAGCAACCTGTTTACTGCTGAATCCATTATCAGCCTGTTAACCCTGACATTTCTGGAAATTGTCCTGGGTATCGACAATATCATCTTTATTTCCATTGCGGCCAATAAGCTTGCCCGCAAAGATCAGTCCAAAGCGCGTAACATCGGATTAGCACTGGCTATGGGCTTCCGATTGGTGCTGCTACTGGGTATTTCGTTTGTTATCTCGCTAAGTAAGCCATTTACGCACGTTGATGCGGGCTGGTTAAAAGCGGCTTTTACAGGGCAGAGCATGATTCTGTTTGCCGGTGGGATCTTCCTGCTCTACAAAGCCACGTCCGAAATTCACCATAAACTAGAAGGTGGAGATCATGAGGAAACGGGCAATGTAAAAAGTAAAACGACCATTTCGAGCGTAGTGGCGCAGATTGCCGTCACGAACATCGTTTTCTCGATCGACTCTATTCTAACGGCTATCGGTCTGACGCAGAACGTAACCATTATGATGATTGCCGTGGTGCTGTCGATCCTGATCATGATGTTTTTTGCGGGTCCTGTCGGCTCGTTTGTCAATGAACACCCGACCATTCAGATGTTGGGTCTGGCTTTTCTGATTATGATCGGGTTTATGCTGGTAGCCGAAGGAGCCCACTTGTCAGAGGTGGTGATTTTTGGGCAGGAAGCAGGTTCCGTGCCTAAAGGATACCTTTATTTCGCCATCGCGTTCTCGCTGCTGGTCGAATTCCTGAACATTCGGATGCGTAAAAAGCAGAAGCCGGTTAAGTTGCATACCTATGAAGGCCGGCCTGATCAGGATGGCATGATTTAAACTTAGTTAGTTGTGGAGTAGGTAAAGTGAGTGGAGTTAGTGAAATAGGTGGAGTAAGATTTTCGATCTCACTTCACTAACCCCACCTATTTCACTAACTCCACCTACTTCACTCACTTCACTCACTTCACGACTCACTGATTTGCCCCTAACCGACCAATTAAACGACATTATCAATAGCCTCGGCGGTTTCGGGCCAGAGGTTTGGCTGTCGGCGTCTTTTTGTGTGCTGCTCGTTATCGAACTGTTTTTAGTTCGGGTCATGCCGTTGGCAAAGGCACGTAGATGGTTAGCCGGATTAAGTGTTGGCATTGTCGTGATAGCGGGTGCCTGGGCAGGCCTTTTGCCTAACCGGGGCTATTTGTTTACACATCTGCTTTTTGTTGATAATCAGGCCATTTTTAGTCAGATCGTCATTGCGTTGAGTGCCGCAGTCGTCTTGCTATATGAAGCGTTTACGACTTCAGACCAGTTCGACCGCCGACCAAAACTACCCCTGGAATGGTACTCCCTGTTGATTGCCATGACATTGGGCTTATTTATGATGAGCCTATCGGTCAACCTGCTAAGTATTTACCTGAGCATCGAACTGGTTTCCATCTGTTCCTACTTATTGACGGCCCTCACCGCCGACCGGAAAGCGTCGGAAGGGGGATTAAATACCTGTTATTTGGAGCGATCAGTTCGGCGATAATGCTTTACGGCATGTCGTTGCTTTACGGCATGACCGGCACACTGGATCTTACGGCTGATGTTTTTGGTGCAGAACTCGCCCGGCAGGATGCGGCAGTGGCAACGGTCGCCATTCTGTTAATGGGAGCCGGGTTGTTTTTCAAACTGGCTGGTGTGCCCTTTCACGTCTGGACGCCCGACGCCTACGAAGCGGCACCTGTACCTGTAGCGGCTTTCTTCTCAGTAGGGCCAAAAGCGGCCGCTGTTCTGGTATTGATGCGAATTGTAACGGCACTCCCGGCTGAGTCTTCATTGGGTGGGGCTACGGCCAGTTCGCTGCAAACGCCACTGGCTGTGCTGGCGCTGGCCGGTATTCTGATTGGAAATTTGTCGGCCCTTCGCCAGACCGATGCGAAACGGTTATTGGCTTACTCGACCATTGCCCATGCAGGGTTCCTGCTGGTCGGGGTTGTGGCGATGAGTCAGGCTGGTTTTGAGGCTGTTTTGTTCTATATGGGAACCTACCTGTTCATTTCGCTTGCCGCTTTCTTTCTGGTCGACTTACTGGCTCGAAGCAATGGCCGCGATTTGACCATCCGTAATTTTGCCGGTTTAGGGCCAAAACAGCCGTTATTAGCTGTAGCCTTAACGGTAGTTATGCTGGCATTGACAGGCTTGCCGCCAACCGTTGGATTTACCGCAAAAATTCTCTCGTTTTCAGCCCTTTATGATGCCTATCAGCAAAATGGTAATCCCTGGTTACTGGCTCTCTTTGCGCTGGGCTTGTTGAACGCGCTGATTTCACTGGTCTACTACCTCAAAATTCCATTTCTACTATTTTTTCGGCCAAGTGCCTCTTTATCGGAGTCTTCGCAGGCTGTTCCGATACCAAGGGTTGCTGTTTGGCTGGTGGTTGGATTAGTGTTGCCAATAGTGGGTTTATTTCTAAAACCTGAGCTTTTATTACACTGGCTGGCGAACTGGTAATGGCTTCCATACAGTCAAATGAAGGTGTCGATGTTCAGAAAAAGGGTACTTTTTCGTTTCTTTGACCTTCAATACCTTGTTATGTGCTTATGAATCCGGTTCTGGATATGACCATCGATGAGCTGTTTGACCAGTTCGATAAACTCCGCGTTCTGATTATTGGCGATGTCATGCTCGACTCTTATGTATGGGGACGTGTTGAACGCATCTCTCCTGAAGCCCCTGTTCCAGTTGTTACAGTTGACCGGCGTGAGTTGCGTTTAGGGGGTGCGGGTAATGTTTTGCTGAATGTGCAGTCATTGGGGGCCGAAGCGATTATTTGCTCCATTATCGGTACGGATGGGCCAGGTGACCAGCTCCAGAAAGAACTTTGTGACCGGGAGCTAAATTGCGAGGGGCTTATTCGCAGTGCCGACCGAATTACGACGATTAAAGAACGAATTATTGCCGGGTCCCAGCAAGTGGTGCGGGTGGATACGGAAACCGACAAATACATCACAGCCGACGAACGGACACAGTTAATTGCCAAAGCAAAAGAGCTGATTCCGACTTGCCATGTCGTTATCTTTGAAGATTATGATAAAGGCGTTCTGAGTAAAGAAGCCATTGCCGAAATCACTGATTTTGCCAATGAGCAGGGGGTTCCAACAGTCGTTGATCCTAAAAAACGCAATTTTCTGTCCTATAAGAATACTACACTTTTTAAGCCGAACCTGAAAGAATTGCGGGAAGGATTAAAAGTTGACTTCGATGTCGATAACGCCGACGAATTTCAGGCCGTTGTTAACCAGTTGAAGGAAACGTTAAATCTGAAGGGCGCGCTCATTACCCTGTCGGAACGGGGCGCTTTTATTGATTACAATGGGGAGGCATTGAAGCTCCCGGCCCACATTCGTAAAATTGCCGACGTGTCGGGGGCGGGCGATACCGTCATTAGTATCGCTGCCTGCTGTGTCGCCCTGAAACAGTCACCGGGTATTATTGCAGGCTTGTCGAACCTCGGCGGTGGGCTGGTTTGCGAATCAGTCGGTGTAGTGCCAATCGATAAAGCCCTGCTAAAAGAAGAAGCCAAAGAGAATTTGTAATGTAGCGTAATAAGGACAACATACTACTGATCAATCTGTTTACTGGCAGGAAAGTAATTAAGGCCGCGCTGACTGCTAGGACTGGAAGCAAAAACCTTTACTTCTCTTAACAAAACGCGGTCGCCTACCTGATAGCCTTGGGGCAAGATGTTAGTGGGAACAATTGGATTAGCTCCTTCACCATAGTGTGTAAAACAGAAAGCGATGGGTAATATATAGCTTCCTGCTAAACTAGGTTTAAGGGGGGCATATGTTTTAGCCCCCTTTGTATTTCATAATCAAACCCATAGAGTTTGCTCATTTGGATACTCATTTTTGGATAAATTATTGAAACGTTCCGAATATGTCCGGTTGAATCAATCTCAAACCCAGCATAGAAGCGGCCATAAATAGCTCTAGAAGCAGGTCTAACTGGATAATGAATATGATGAGTAGCGACTTGTCGAAATACTGTATCTTGATCTATAGCTGTGGAGGCAATTTGAGCGGTGGTTAGCCGACTGACAAGTAGTAAGCTGAGTAGAACTACATTTTTTTTGGTAAACTTTTCCATTAGGCAGGTGTTCGAAAGAGCGAAAAATGATTTGCCTTCATAACACATTCCCCTGATTTGCTTACTGGCATAAAGCTATAATTTAATCAACCTTTAAGCCTATTTTTTGTTGAAGTATAATTTAAGGCATGTGGCATATTAATCAGGTGTTATACCTTTTTAGCTAAAAAGGTATAACACCTGATTCTAAACAGCACCTAGCTCCTTTACTGCATCCACAAAACACCGGGCTTTGTCGGGGTCGGTATCCGGATAAATACCGTGGCCGAGGTTCGCAATGTAATGCTGGTGGCCAAATGAACTGAGCATTTGCTTCACTTCGGCCCGAATCTGGGCAAAATCAGCGTAGAGGACACAGGGGTCAAGATTGCCCTGCAAGACCCGGTCAGGAATCAACTGACGCGACTCGTGTGGGTCCATGTTCCAGTCAAGTCCGACGACATCGCAACTCAACTGACCAATTTCGTGCCGGGCGAAGAAAGCGCCTTTAGCAAAAACGGTTACGGGTACACCGCTGATTAAGTCACAAATCTGTTTGATATAAGGCAGCGAAAACGTCCGGTATTGCTCTGGAGAAAGAATACCGGCCCATGAATCGAATAATTGAATTAAATCGGCCCCAGCCCGTTTTTGTGCCTGCAAATAGGAAATGGTACTATCCGTAATTTGCTGAAGCAGTGCATGGGCAAAATCAGGGTCAGTATAGAGTAGTTTCTTCGCTACTGAGAAGGTTTTTGAGCCTTTGCCTTCAGTCATGTAGCAGAAAATAGTGAAAGGCGCACCCGCAAACCCAATCAGCGGTACCCGATTGTTCAATTCTTTTTTAGTCAGTTTGATGGCATCCAGCACATAGCCTAAGTCGCTTTCGGCATCGGCTACCCGCAGCCGACTCAGATCGGTCATGTTACGAACCGTAGTTGGAAAAACTGGCCCGCGACTTTCAATCATTTCGTAGGGTAACCCCATGGCTTCGGGATGACCAGAATGTCGGAGAATATAATAGCGGCATCTACATCGAAGGCATCGACGGGCTGAATGGTTACTTCGGCGGCTAGTTCGGGGTTTTTGCCAGCGTTATGAAACTACCCGCCCGTTCCCGAACAACCCGATATTGAGGTAATACACGACCGGCCTGGCGCATCATCCAGACGGGTACACGCTCGGTCAATTCGCCCCGTGCGGTGCGGAGCAGTAAATCATTTTGTAAAGTCATAGTGCAAAGATATAGCTGAACGGTGATTCGTTAGCTAGCGATCTTAGGTTGATTAGTTTTAACAGTAGGACGTGATCTTGTTCTGTATTGCCTAAGATTTCACAATTTTGCCAAAATTTAGGAAACC
The DNA here is from genome assembly GCA_003259005.1 of Spirosoma telluris. Classification (GTDB taxonomy): domain Bacteria; phylum Bacteroidota; class Bacteroidia; order Cytophagales; family Spirosomataceae; genus Spirosoma; species Spirosoma telluris. The sequence goes on along the minus strand of QLII01000001.1, from coordinate 3,910,916 downwards.
CTATGCCTTCTTTATTCATCGACGCCGAACGTCTGCGCGATCTCAACAGTGGTTTGGGACAAGTGTGTCTACATCTTGGTCACGAACTGGTTCGCCAACGCCCGGACGGGTGGACCCTTACGTTTCTGGTACCAAAAGGTAAATCAGGCGTTTTTGGGAATTCGGTGGCCTATATTGAAGCAACCTGGCGTCAGAAGATCTGGATTGCAGGCCAATATGACGTTTGGCATTGTTTGCATCAGGATTCCGTTTATTTACCACGTCGGTCTCAGTCAGCAAAGCTGATGCTGACCATTTATGACCTGAATTTCCTGGAGCGGGCCGACTACTCAGCCGCTAAAAAAGCCCGGCGAATTTCACAGCTTCAGCGCAAAATAAATCGTGCATCGCTGCTCACGGCTGGTTCAGCCTTTACGGCGTCGGTAGTACGGAAGCATCTGCAAATTCCTGAATCGTTGCCCTTTGACGTCGTTTATACTGGCGTAGCCGTCGATCCTAAAAACACTCCTGCCCAACTACCTGCCGATACGCCAATAGCCCAATTTACGCAATCCTCATTTTTCTTATTTGTAGGCGTTATTCATCCTAAGAAGAACGTACATACGCTACTTCCGCTTCTCGAAGCCTTCCCCGATTATCGGCTGGTGCTGGCTGGCCCTGACCGCCATCCATACGCCCAGCACATCCGTGAGCAGGCTGAGAAACTTGGCGTAGCCGACCGATTATTGATGCCCGGTGCCGTCGATGAAGCCACCAAACTATGGCTTTACGCCCATTGTGAAGCGTTTTTGTTTCCATCCTTGACAGAAGGCTTTGGACTTCCCGTTGCCGAAGCCATGACGTTCGGCAAACCCGTTTTCATTTCGAACCTGACAAGTTTGCCCGAAGTAGGCGGAAAGGAAGCCTATTATTTTGAAAATTTCGAGCCTGAGAGCATGGCCAAACTTGTGCATGATGGACTACATGACTTCGGTCAAAATCCACTACGTGAAGATCGACTACGCCGACGAGCCGCCAGTTTCAGTTGGCCCAGCGTTGGGAAGGAGTATTGGGCGTTGTATGAGGGGTTGGCGAGATGAACTATTGAAGCCTTTTACACTTTCTTATCTCACTTAAAAGTGCGTAAAATGCGCTTGGGGTTGTAGTGCCGACCGTCCCGGTCGGTCGTGAAGCTACTTATGCTGGCCCGACCGGGACGGTCGGCACTACAGCCCCAAGCGCATTTTACGCTATCTTTTTGAAAAGGTTAAACAGCTCATTACCTGATTTAACGATTTGGAAAAACTTCGTACAGAGACTCATACATTATATTTCCGGTTCGCATGTATAAGCCAATTGCCATTAGATAAAGCGAAATTAGTACTGGCTGGATTGGGTACGGTAAGTAAGATAATATTCCGAAAAAGCCCATTGCGCCTATTCCATAGACAATAGGAAGCAAAACCGAGTGGCGTGTTATCAGATACAACGCTTCTGTAGGAAAGTTGTGGATTCCATACTTGAAAACAGTTTTTATGTAAGGCCACGCCAGGCTCATAAGTAAGCTTACGAAACCCGCTAGAGTTCCATTTGCAAAACCATTGTAGAAGTCGTTGTCTACCTCCTGCCCATTAGTTGGATTGGGGGAGTAACCGATAAGCGATACAAGAAGCAGTCCTGTAGCTACGGGTATCGTTTGCCGCCAAAGCAGTGGCTTTTCAAATTGAGTCAGTAAAGCTTGCTTCCACCGCTCGTCATAATGCCGGAACGTTACACGATTATACTGCCGCTCCATTTTCTGTAAGCCTTTGCGTCCACCAAAAGCCTGTTGGGTATCTGCCAAGGCAGTTTCAAACGTCATGCCTTGTTCCATGCGTTCGATTAGAGCAGTCGTGTAATGGTCCGTTAATTCAAGAATTAGCTCTTCGTTCGTGAGTAGGTTTGTCTCACGAAGGTGATAGTCAAGGGTGGCGAGTTGGACGGAGGTGAGCATGGTGAGTTAGGCAGGTTTGGCTATAGACTTTTTTTGAAGTTGATCGAATAATAACTCACAAGTTGCGAGTTCGATAATTATAAATAGGGTAATAATTATTGAGGAGGGAAGTGGGTAACGAATGATTACCTGTTCGACTGGCATCCAGATATGAATGTAAAAGCAAAGACTTATTGCTGAAAAGATAACTTGTAGAAACACGCGCAATTCCTGACTAACTGCTTTGGTTTTGTTGGTTTGTTTCCAATTGTTTATCAGATGGATAAGTGCTAGCATATACAATACACTCATACCTCCCAATAGACTAATGAAAATCCAGCTATCCCCCCAGTTCAAAAACATATCTGGTAAAACACGAATTGAGGTATATACCAAAATCAGTATGGTAATACTTAGCTGCGGCTTGCGAAAATAAAGAGCTATCTTTTCCCTAATTATTCGTCCGTTGTTCTTTGTCTGGCTTAGCTGATAATCTTCCTCCATTTTCAACAATCCTTTCCTTCCGCCAAATCCTGAATGGATTTCCCGAATGGCGACGTCAAAAGCCATCCCTTGCGCTAGCCGCTCGTCAATGCCGTTGATGTAATGGTCGGTGAGTTCGGTAATTAGATCTTCATTGAGCAACCAGTTTTCCTTGCGTAGATGCTGGTCAATAGCGGTGAGTTGGGTGAGAGTAGGCATACTTAAATACTGGGTTTCAATTTCAATACCAGATTCAGATTCTCCAGAAATGAGGCTAGTTCAGCAATGCGTCCGGCAGCTTCTGTGTGTCCGGTTTTGGTGAGTGAGTAGTACTTGCGGGCACGGCCATCCACAATTTGTGTTTCGGTGGTGAGCAAACCTTCGGCTTCGAGCTTGTGCAGGGCAGGGTAGAGGGCGCCTTCTGTAATCATCATTTCGCCAGCCGTCAGGTCTTTCACCTTTTGCGTAATCTCGTAGCCGTACATCTTCTCACGGTCTTCCAGCAACCGCAAAATCATGACCGATAGGCTACCTTTCAGTAAAGAGGAATTATTGGGAGCGTTCATGGTTCAAACGTACAAAAGAAATCTATATACCTCCAAGTCTTAGGTATAAAATTTTCCATTGAGACTTACCTTTGCACCTACCAATGAAAACGTACCTTCGATTACTCTCGTTTGCCAAACCGCTGGGGCGATTCCTGACGCCGTTCGTTCTGACCTCGCTGCTGTCCAGTGTATTTGGCGTATTGAATTTCACTTTGCTGATTCCGCTGCTCAGTATCCTGTTCGATAAGGTCGATGCCAAACAGATGCAGGCATTTATGAATCAACCTGCGCCTTCACTGACCAGCGGTCTTACCGATTTCTTCAAATACTATTTCGCACAGGTATTTAAGGAGTATGGTAAAGTTGGCGCACTCCAGTTTGTTTGCTTTGTGATTATTCTATCGGTACTACTTAATAATCTTTTCAAGTACCTGTCAGTAAGGCAGTTGGAGTCGTTTAAGGCGCGAATGGTAGCAAAACTTCGGGAAGCTGTATTTGCGAAAACCCTACAATTGCACCTCGGCTTTTTCTCAAATGAGCGCAAGGGGAACCTCATTTCCCGCACCACGACCGATGTGCAGGAAGTCGAAAATTCCATTGCTAATACGCTTTCGGCTGCATCAAAAGAATTGTTTTTGCTGATTGCCTACATCGTTGCGCTGCTCACCATTTCGGTCAAATTAACCTTGTTTGCTATCCTGGTCATTCCGGTTTCGGGCATATTCATCGCTACCCTTGTTCGGCGGATGAAGCGCGATGCCCAGGAAGGTCAGCAGCGATTGAGTGGTTTGGTAAGCCTGCTGGATGAAACTTTCGGCGGCATGCGTGTCGTGAAAGGTTTTGTGGCAGAAGGCTTTATTCTGGACAAATTTCGGCGCGAAAACGAAGGCTATCGGGATGCCATACGCTCGCTGGCGAATCGGCGCGAACTCGCGTCTCCCTTTTCGGAAGTGGTAGGTGTCGCCGTTGTGGCTAGTATCTTATTCTATGGTGGGTCATTGGTATTAAGTGGTCAGTCGGAGTTAACGGCGGCTGAATTCATTACGTATATCGCCATTTTTTCGCAGGTGACGCGCCCAGCCAAAGACATTTCCAATGCCTTCAGTGGGTCGCAACGGGGGCTGGCTTCGGGCGAGCGTGTGCTGGAATTGATTGATACGGAACCTGCTATTCAGGACAAACCGGGTGCTCTTGTGCTGGACAAGTTTCGGGATAAAATTTCGGTGCAGAACGTATCTTTTGCCTACAATGTCGATACGCCGGTTTTGCGTGACATTAGCTTTGACTTGCCAAAGGGAAAAACCGTTGCGCTGGTCGGATCGTCGGGTGGAGGTAAGTCGACAATTGCCGATCTGGTCCCTCGTTTTTATGACCCCACGGCTGGAAAGATCCTGATTGATGGTGTAGACTTGCGTGACTGTACCACGGCCTCGCTGCGAACACAAATGGGGATTGTAACCCAGGAAAGTATTCTGTTTAACGACACCATTTTTAACAACATTGCCTTTGGTAATGCCGCTACCGAAGCGCAGGTGATGGAAGCCGCCCGAATTGCCAACGCCCATGATTTTATTATGGCCCAGTCAGACGGTTACCAGACTATTATTGGGGATCGGGGCGGCAAACTATCGGGTGGACAACGGCAGCGCATCAGTATTGCCCGGGCTATCCTGAAAAATCCGCCCATTCTGATTCTGGATGAAGCGACGTCGGCCTTGGATACGGAGTCCGAAAAATTGGTTCAGGAAGCACTGACCCGCTTAATGGCAAACCGAACAACGCTCGTGATTGCCCACCGGCTAAGCACCATTCAACATGCCGATGTCATTCTGGTGGTTAATCAGGGACGCATTGTGGAACGGGGTAGGCATGATGAGTTGCTAACCCTAGATGAGGGCTTCTATCGGAAATTGAGTACGATGCAGAGTGTTTGATTGGTAGTGCCTACAGTTATTTACGCACAACAATCGTCCAGTCCGATCCACTGAATACCTTATATTTTTCTGAGAAATTACCCTGATTGACAGCAACGGAGAAATCCATCAGGCTATTAATATAGGCGACATCATCGCCGATGGCGGCTTCGCCAAATGTATTCACCCATCGAACTGGTTTGTCGTATAGGGATTTGCCATGTTGGGAGATCTGAACATGAAGGGTTGCCCCCGGTTTAACACCGAGTTGCTCAATCATCGCTTTCGGAATATTGCTCCAGACATTACCATACTGACTATCAAGAATAGGAATAGTGCCCTTTACGATTCCGTCTTTGTATTCTGCCTTCTGGTAGGGCAACCGTACTACGTCGTTCGGTAATTTCGGCCCAACCTGCTGAAACGTAATAGTGTGGGAAGCCAGCCGGGCGGCTGTGTAGGCATAAACATCACGGCCGTGGAATGTGTAGGACTCGTTTGAGTTTTTGCGCCTGTTAATGGCTTCATTAATCTGCCGGATCTCCTGAATGCCGAGTTGTTCAGCGATTAGGGTGAGTGTGCCATTATCAGGAGTGACAATGTAATGACCGGACTTGGTTAGTAAGACGACCGAATGCCGTTCGGTGCCAACGCCAGGGTCACAAACCGATACGAATACGGTGCCTTTGGGATAATACGTTACGGTTTGATAGAGTCGATAAGCGGCTTCCCAAATGTTATAAGCTGGAATTTCGTGGGTAAGGTCAAACAGCTTTAGGGTTGGTGATACGCCCAAAGCAACACCTTTCATGGCAGACACGGCCCCATCTTTCAACCCAAAATCAGACTGGAAAACCACAATACCATTTTGAGCCTGAGCCAGTGGCTTGAAAAATAGAAGAAGTAGTAAGGTTAATCCGTAGACGATACGCATAGAAATACGGGCTAAGTGATGGGTAGTTAGTTACAAATTATGGCTCCAGCGATTCGTGTTGACCAGATACATGATCAGCCCTACGCTAAGCAGGCTAACTATATCGACAATCGTAAATGTCAGGTGAATCCAGTTAAAATCAATGGGAGCGAGGGTCAGGAAATAGCCAATGAAGTAAAGTGCCCAAGCCCCAGCCATAATCAGAGCTGCTTGTCGGAAGGCGGGATGGGATTGGCTGCCAAACTCTTTCCAGAGTCGATTTATGGTAAAGAGAAGGAACACATAGTCGATCAGGGCAATGAGTCCCCAGGTTAATTTGGGTACGATCTGAATTTCATTATCAAATGAAAGCTGCTCATGGCCGATATAGCTGGCAAAAACCATAAATAAAGTGGCCATCAGTAGTCCAGCCAGTTGTCGCTTAATTTCACTCAGTTGCACCCCGAGCATAGAAATTAGCTGAAACATGAGTAAGGGCGTAGTGATAAACCAGCCTATGTAACGATATTGGCTTAGAGCATTATAGGACTCGCGGATGAGCGTTTGACGGTCGTTGGGGTCACTCACCGTAGCCAGTTCGGTCAGAACGTCGCGATAACAGGTCTGAAGCAGATAGTAGGTAAGTCCTGCTATGGCAACAATACAAGTAGTCAGGGTTTGGGTGTACTGGGGGGAACTTGCTCTGGGAGAGATGATTTTTTAGGGACCAGCGAAAAAATAAACATGCCTAAAAATACAAACATGGCCACGACCAGAAAAAAGTACGTAACCATGGGTAAAAGGCCAACAGTGCCCGCCGTTGGAATGAAGGTATTGGCAACTTCCATACATACAAAAATGGTAGGCATGAATATACCTACCATTTCTACATGCATAGCATAAGCGGCTTTTTATTTAGTCATTGCCTTTATTTTTTCCATTTCCAGCTTCGATTTGTCAATCAATTGCTGGGCATAGGTGCGTAGCGTAGCATTTTTACCGTATTGGAGATAGGTCGTAGCCATGTCGATGGCGTCCTGACGCTGATCGAGCAGCAGCGTTGAAAAGTTTTTATCCAGGTTACCGGTCAACTTGTCACTGGAGCCCGTTTGTTGCAATTTGAGGCTCATAGCCTCAATATTGCGGCTTTGCTGCTGCGTATAGGCCTGCATAGGACGCGTCGGTTTAAGTTGACGGAGTGTTTCATCAAGCAGAGTTATATCTGAGTTAGCAGCCGTTAGGAGTGTTTTTGCCATTTGGGTCAGTGCGGTGTCTTTTCCACTCTGAATCTCCTGTTTTAGAAAATCCTGTGCACCCTGCGTATGCATTTTAGCCTGGAAAGCGTAGTCAAAATCAGGATCGCCTGTGGCTACTAATTTCTTTATTTTGGTAACTGTCTGCTGTAAAGGAGCTAAAAGCTGTGTCTTGGCCGAACTGCTGGTGGTAGTAGTCGTTGCCGTTGTGCCCGTTGTCGCCTGCGCGCAAGCGACTAAGGAACCGCCAGCTAAAAGGGTGGCAAGTGCCCAAATTGATAGATTGGATTGGAGCGTTTTCATGTTGTGTACTGATTTAAGGGACTATGTTTCGCCGTTAAAGTAGGCGGGTTCTACAGTAAAGACAAGAATTAGGCCAGAAGGTTTAGTGCTTCCTGGCTGGACTGCGTCCGGTAGCAAACTGATAGCTCGCCGATTTGCTTTTAATACAAGCGACAATGATGCCTTGTTTTAACGATTTTACGGTTTTTTTAGCAACCAGGCCTGTTTGTTTACGGGTATAATTTTCTAGGAGCCATTTAGTTCGGGCACTGTATAGGATAGGCGTAGTTTCCAATCAGTAAAATTTCTGCATCGTGCGCGCCTTTATTCTCTAAGAGAGGGCCCGAAATGGTTTCATTGATAAATAGTTAAGCAATCAACTATTGTCAGGTTTATATTGGGAGCTATCTATCCAGTTGAAAAGTAATCGCCCGGCAGATGCCCACCGGGGATTTACACCAACCTATCTAATTTAATATAGAACGCAGATTTTTATGATGATTAAGGTGAGGTATGGTTTATTTGATTAATATCTCGGGTGCCCTCAGTTACAAACGTTTTCAGGCTACCATCAAACGCTTTTTAAAGTAGGCAGGCCTCCAAAACTGGTCGTGTTGTCAGAAATCGTTTTGTTTTCTCCAGACTTTTGTTGAACGTATGTCATTTCTTCAAGCTGTACTCCTTCATCTGCTTTTCGATCAACGCATCATTGACTGGGTAGCGTTTAAATAGGTAAACGCCTTTTGGGCGATTAAATCATTCCTGTTCGTCAGGAGCTGGGCTATCATTCGGCAGGTGTCAACATCTGCGACTTTATGTTTTCTGAACAGATCCAATACATTGCTTATCAGCTCACTATTCAACAATGTCAAATCTTCGGCAAAGGCTTTTTTTACCTGTTTATCAAGCATTGGAGCCTCTTTGAACTTGTTAATTATAAGTTTTTTTAGTGCGTAATTAGCTTCTCTGAACTTTGTAAACAAAGCCTGTTGAATAGTATTGGCTTGTAAATCACCTGCCCCAAAAGCCTGAATAGCGCGCTCAGCCTGATTATAATCAGTCGGGCTGATAAAGCCCAAAAGTGCGTTTTGCAGCGCGGGGGTGAGCTTTATGAATCCACGAATATGATTCAACGCCCAGATTTTATCCGTTAAATCCGGGCTCTCCAGAACCGTCTGGATGAAGCCGGGCGACAGCGATTTTTCGGTTAAACGGGCAACATCCTCCTGCGTTGATCCATACACTACATGCCACATTTTATAGGTGGTATACGCGGCCCCTTCAACTACATACTCCAGCACATTTTTCGCCGTAGCCGATGTTACGCCATCTACTTCACTTCCTTTGTCTGGGGGTTTTACCTGAGGTGCCAGTTCGGCATAGGATAGCGTAGCCAGTAGCGAAAGCGGATCGGCCAGTAGCTCACTCATGCGCTCGTATTCGGCCGGTGTAAATGGCTTATGTTCGGCTTTACTCAAAAACTCACCTTTAGGAAGATCAAACCCTAAGTAGCGTCCTGTACTCGTCCAGTACAAATTAACTTTCAGTAACCGACACTTATTATCAAAGCATACACTGGTCCTGATTTTTCGAAAATAGGCCATTGGATACCCTTCTTTCGATCGAATTTGAAACAGCGTATCATTGGCAATCGAGTCTTGCGAAGCGGCTATAAAGGCCAGTGTCGTATCGGGTTTCAGGGCAATGGTAGGTGTACGGAAATACCGAATTTGCCCGATGCTGTCATAGGCCGATACGAGTAACGGCACTAGGATAAAAGCAAATAATCTGTTGATTTTCAGTACACGCATATACGCTTTTCTAAAAATTAGATTAACCACAGAGCGGTCCGCCGTTGCGGCACCGAGGATACAAAGTTGTTCGGGGTGTTTTTGTCGAGAAGACAAAAAGCGAGTACGCTAATAACTAATCTTGAAAATCTCTGTGTTCTCAGTGCCGCAACGGCGGACCGCTCTGTGGTTAATCTATTCTGTTACAGCAGTTAGCCTTTTGAGCTGGTGCCGGGGACAATGCCGCCGTGTTCTTCCAGCAGTTTTCGAAGGTCGCTCATGGAAACATCCAGCGGGGTTTTGTTTTGCATATTGGCCAGCACAGCCGCGGCTCCAGCGGCCTGCCCCATGCCCATACAGGAAGCCTGAACACGAAGCGCCGAGTTCGCCAATCGGTCACTACTGACGCACCGACCTGCCACCAGGAAGTTCCGGCTGTTTTTCGGAATAAGCGCCCGCAGCGGAACCGTGGGGACGATCCCTTCGGCCAGATGATCGGGAACAACGCCGTTTTCATCGTGAACGTCGATTGGGTAATAGGAATAGGAAACCGAATCATCGAACAGTTTCCCGGTTACGTAATCGGCTTGCGTAATTTTATAATGGCCGTCAATTCGGTAGGTTTCCCGAACCGCCGTTTCGTTTTGCATATCGATGAGTTTTGTTTTTTCGCAGCCGGGTAAGGTGCGCAGAAAACGCAGCGTTTGCAGTAAAGAAGCCCGCCCTTTTATATTCGCAACCGTATGGGTTTCTGAGGTTGTGGAATCGGCACCCATTACGTGCTGAATATTATCGCCGGCACTTCGTAACAGGCCAATTATGTTGTTCCGAAAATCGGTTTTTACTAACTCTCCTTTTTGAATGGCTTCCTGATAACGAGCCTGTATGAGCTTAACATCCAGCGAACTAAAGTCGTAACCACCCAGCTTAAACATCAGTGTACCCGGCTGGGTCACCGACTCCCGCAACACATCAAACCCGGCAATAGACGTAGCATAGGCATTACCCGTACAGTCAATCAACTGGTTACAGGTTATCTGGGTCATGGTGCCTTTCCCGACCGTTTCAACAACCCAGTTGTTTTTCTGAAAGGTTATCTGCGTGGGCGTCTCATAGAAACGGATCTGAACACCTGCCTGCACGCATTTTTCTTCCAGCAGCATAGCATACAGTTGTCCATTCAGCCGAACCTGATGTTTGGGGTGATTTTTGCCGTGAGGAATCGAAAAGTTGGGCAATGTATCGTCATTGAGGGCTACGGCTTCCTGCACCATTTCCCAGCCTATTCCGCTGATTATCTGCTTCCCCCAGGCGAAAAATATACCGGGGAAAGCCACCCCACCCGTAGTGGTGGTGCCACCGAGCTGACTCCCATTTTCAACAAGGATGGTTTTGCGTCCGGCCCGACCGGCCTGAATGGCCGCCACCACGCCTGCCGTTCCACCCCCAATAACCAGAATATCAGCTTTCAGTGTTTGTTTCGTGAGTTTATAGGGTTCTTTCAGGATTTCTCCCGTTTCTAATTTGGGAGAAGCAGCACCCAGCGACATTGCGCCCAGTGTTACCAAAGCTGACCTTCTTTCCATAACAGTTCGTTTGAATGGTCTAAACTAGACAGGTGTTAATAGCCTGGATTCTGATCTTTCGTTGGATCAAGTCCTTTGTTGTAATTCATTTCTGAAACCGGGATGGGCCAGAGCAGGTGTTTATCTGCAACGGTTTTTCCGGTAGCTGCCAGAACGGCCTCTTTCACTTTCCCCGTTCGTTTAAGATCCAGCCAGCGCTTTCCGCCCAATTGAAACTCGTAGCTCCGTTCGGTTAATACCAAATCCAGGAACGTAGCCGCGTTGTAATCGGCAAGGTTGTAGTCGATTGATGAAGCAACTCCAGGGGCCTTCCCATACGCCCGACGATGCACCTTGTTGAGTGCCTCCATACCCGATTCCGTTGGTCCGTTACCAGCTCTACTTGAGGCTTCAGCATAGATTAACAACACGTCGGAGTATCCATAAACGGGATCATCATTGCCGGCACCCACCTGAGAAACTGCGAGTTGGTCAGTAAATTTTGAACTAACCAGGGTATTGGCACCTAAGCCAAAATTAATCAGATCCCAAAGCCCCTTCCGAAGGTCACTTGAATTCCAGGACTTATAGTAGGTACTCGTAACATCGAGATAGATGACGTACGCTCCTCCGAAATTGAACAGCTTCGTATCTGGATGATTACTTATCCAGAGCATATAGTTGCCCTGATTAACCTGGCGGGCGTATTTTAAATAAAAAATCTCCTCGGTGGTTGATACTAAATCAGGACCCCAGACTTTAGCCTGAAAATCTGTCTTTGTCACAGTGGGTACCAGGGAAAATTTATTGGATTTAATGACTTCGTCGGCTTTATCCCGCGCTTCGGCAAATTTCCCAAGCTGTAGATAGACGTCGGCCAGCATCGTTTTAGCTGCCCATTTAGTAGGTCTGCCCGCTACTGCCGGATTATCGGGCAGGTTGGTTTCGGCTTCTGTGAGGTCTGCGACAATTAACGCATATACCTCATCGGCAGTACTTCTTTTCAAATCAATGACCTCCATGTTATTTTCCGTACGAAGTGGCACACCTGCCCAGTTTCGAACCAACTGAAAATAATTGAAGGCCCGCATAAACTTTGCTTCGGCTACGTATTTGGCCACATCTGCTTTGCTGATTGACTTACCAGTGGGTGCATTTTTTATAACCAGATTGGCATCGCGAATGCTTAGATAAAATGTGTTCCACAAACCAGCTACGCGGGTGATATTCGCATCATCTAGGCCCTGAAAAACGTGAAGTGGGGCCCAGCTGCCCCGGCCGTTCGCATAATCGGACTGGCATTCAAGTGTTGCTTCGTAAACGGAATAATTGCTATTCCGCAAAGGAGAGTAAATAAGATTGGTAGCTGTTTCAACTTCCGTAGCGGTGTTGAAAAAGGCTTCGACAACCAATGATTTGGGCTCTTCAATAAGTGATTTCTCACAGGATGTCAGAACAATAATTGAGAGTAGGAATAGTATCTTTTTCATGGGACTAATTTTTAAAGAGTGAATGAGCGAAAGAGTGAATGAGTGAGTTGCTGGTCAGAGCGCTCTTTCGCTCATTCATTCTTTCGCTCTTTAAAAACCGACACGAAGGCCAGCCGTAATCGTTTTCGCAACGGGATAACTGTAGGAGTCAACACCCTGTGTGGTTGAATTAGCATCCCCTTTTGAGTTCACTTCGGGGTCCCACCAGGAGTACTTCGTTAGGGTGAGCAAATTTTGTCCGCTAGCATATAACTGCACTGTCCTTACCCACTTCACGCCCCAGTTCTGAAGCGGGAAATTATAGGCTAACTGAATGTTTTTGAGCCGCACAAACGATCCATCTTCTATATACCGGTTTGAAACCCGTGCATTCACACTGTTGCTGATAATGGGGTATTTTGCATTCGGATTGGTGGTCGACCAGTGATTCAGATACACTTCGCGAGGCATGTTCAGGCCAAAGCCGTAGTCGATTGTGCTCCCCATGGCACTGGCATTGAAGAGATTATTCCCCTGAACGCCTTGCAGAAAGAGCGTTAAGTCGAAGTTTTTGTAAGACATGGTTGAGTTAAACCCAAAAATGTACTTCGGATTCGGGTTGCCGATGTAGGTTTTATCCTTGATCGTAATGCTCCCATCGCCATCGGTATCCTTGTATTTTATTTTCCCTTTATCGTCGTACCCATCCTCGATATAGCCCCAGAATTGGCCCAATGGTCGGCCCTCGCGCAGAATATTCGTCACATCGTTAATGACCACCACATTAATGTTTCCACCCAGAATATCCTGTCCGCCGTAAAGCTTCACGACTTTGTTCCGGTTAAACGAGATGTTCGCATTGACATCCCATTTGAAAGCCCCGGTTAAAACACGACTGTCGATCCCTAATTCAAGGCCGCTGTTCTGGATTTCGCCGACATTTTTAATCGTCGTGGTATAGCCCAGCGAAGAGGGTAAGGTTACGTTATTCAGCAAATCGCGGGTATTCTTGATATAGTAATCAGCCGTTAGCAGGATTCGGTTAGTCAAAATCCCGAAATCAACACCTATATCCTTTTGCTCGGTCGTTTCCCATTTCAGATTACCGGGTAAGGTCGTACTTGGCCCGTAGGTATTATACAGGGCGTCGCCAAAAACGGTTTTACCCGAATAAAGCTGATTTAGCGTCGCATATTCCTTAATTGCCTGACTGCCCGTAAGTCCCCAACTGGCCCGCACTTTCAAATCGGAAATGAATGAGTTGTCTTTCATGAACTCTTCATTGGATACGCGCCAGGCCAATGCAGCCGACGGGAAATAGCCCCACTTATTGCCTTCGCTGTATTTGGAAGAACCATCTCTGCGTATGCTGACCGTTGCCAGGTATTTGCTATTATAGGCGTAATTGACCCGAGCCAGATAGGATAACAACACCGATTTAGTATAACTAGAACCGGGTATTCCGGGCGTTGATGCCGATCCCAGATCATAGGTTTCGGGAGTATTGCTCAGAAAACCAACTCCGCTAGCGGATAGAGCTGTATTCACAAAATCCTGGTAGGTAAAACCGGCTACGGCTGAAACAGCATGCTTTTGATTGAACGTTTTGTTGTAGCTGATGGTGTTTTCACTCAGCAGGCTGGTAAATTGATTAGTACCAACACTAGCCGAACCACTGGAATTCACAAAATTTCGGGTCGTATAATTATCGGTACGATCATCCCGATTTTCAACACCTCCCGACACTTTGATGGTTATTGACTCAATCGGCTTAAAAATCAGCGACGCATTGAGCAGGGCAACGTTCGCTTTTGTCTGGTTGTTTTGTTCGTTGATAAAATTGAGGGGGTTTACCAGGTCAGTCGCTACAAAGGGATAGGCAATGGCCAATGTCCGGTATGTACCATCATCGTTATACGGTGTCAGGGTAGGGGGAGCCGAAATAGCCCCGGCAATCATCGAATTACCCCGGCTTCCTCCCCGCTATCCTTTCGGCCGGTTTGCAGGCGGGTTAGGGTCCCGCCAAAATTGACACTGAATTTGCTGCTGACGGCATGATTGATATTCGCCCGTAACGAGTACCGATTATAATCGCTGCCCTTAACGATACCTTGTTGATTAAATGCACTTCCCGATAACGAAAACTGCGTTTTTTCATTACCTCCGCTGATAGTCAGCGCGGTTGTTTTCATCGGGGCTTTCTGAAAAACAAGGTTCTGCCAATCGAAACCCTGCCCGAACGCATTAATCTGATCCTGGGTGAAATAAGGTTTCAGTTTGTCATTCGCGGCCTGTTCATTGTAGAAGGTCGCATATTCCTGCCCATTCATTAAATCCAGTTTCTTCCTGAGTGTTTGTGAGCTGTAACTGGTCTCAAAATCGACCCGTGTTTTACCCGCTTTTCCGTGTTTCGTCGTAATTAACACGACCCCATTAGCACCCCTCGATCCATAAATAGCTGTAGCCGACGCATCTTTCAAAATCTCCATGGTTTCAATATCTGCGTTGTTCAGCACCGTGGGATTACTGCCCGATAGCGGAAATCCATCTACCACGTAAAGTGGCTCATTACTGCCCTGAATGGAGTTAGTACCCCGAATACGCACACTGACGGGTGCTCCTGGTGCACCCGTATTTTGCAACACCTGTACACCAGCCGCCCGGCCTGATAAGGCCTGCAAAACGTTCGTAGCTGGGTATGAATTGATTTCTTTGGCTTTAACCTGCGACAGTGAGCCGGTCAGATCACTTTTCTTAACCGTCCCATACCCCACCACCACCACTTCATCCAGCGACTTATCATTTGGCACGAGCTGTAGATCAATAGTGGTGCGGTTGCCAATAGCGATCTCCTGATTCAGATACCCAACAAAGGAAAAGACAAGCGTGACAGCCGGTCCATCGTTGGGAATTGTGAGTTTGTATCTCCCTTCTGCATCGGTTGTAGTTCCACGTGTGGTGTTTTTAACGACCACACTCACTCCCGGCAAGCCTTCGCCTGTTTCACTTTTGACGGTACCTGAGAGTTGCCGGTCGGCCACTGCCGGTGCAGTTGTACTGGGCGTCTCTGCCTCGCCAACATCGTCTGCGGTTGGGCCGCGCACAATAGCAATCTGACTGCCTGTCACTACGTATCTAAGTTGCAATGGCTTCAGCAACCGTTCCAGCACATAGGCCAGCTTTTCTTCGGTAGCTGATAATGATATTTTTCGGTCAATCTGAACAATCTGGCGGCTGTAAACGAATTTGACATGCGCCGTTTTTTCCAGGGTCAACAACGCCTGCCGAACGGTGTTGTTATCCAGTCGAACGCTTACCCGTTGGTCAAGGAGCTCCTGGCCCTTAGCGGCCAAAGCCCCATTGATCAGCGCAACCGTAAGCAACAAGTGAAGGAGCGAGATTCGCATAAGTATCCGAATCGTTTCGTGGTTAGTAAACTTGTACATAACTTGTGGTAGGTTTAGTTATTCCGGGCAAAGGAGTAGCTACACCGATCGGCGATGGCCCGAAACTGCCGCCTGATCGGTCAAGTACACCCGCTATGTTCGCAGCATAGCGGGCTTTTTTATCTATGCTTTATGAACAGCCTTTACTGGTAATGATGATGCGTGTATCGATCACTTCATACGACGCTCCAATAGACGCACATAGCAACTGGAGCTGATCATATAATGAGACACCCGCCAGGGAGGCTGTCAGGGTACAATGCCGAAGAGTCGTGGCATCATAGATGATTTCTACGCCATAGGCTTTTTTTAATCGCTCGAAAACGTTCGTAGCCGGTGTATCATCGAAATTGAAGGTTTCCAAACTTTCGGATGCCGAAGGGATAACTGTTGGCTTAGAGACTAGTTCTTTTTGATAACTATTCTGGCTCGCGTCGTAGGTTACCTGCTGATTAGCCGTTAGTACTACGCCTGCCGTACGGCTATTCGGTGATTTTCGGGAAGCCATCCAGTCTTTCTGCCCCATGACTGATACCTTACCGGATATGACCGATACCATCATGTGCGTTTCGCCCGGGCGTGCCTGAACCCGAAAACGGGTGCCGAGTACCCGGGTAACCAAGGTTCCACTGTAAACTAAAAATGGACGTTTACCTTCGTGAATGACCGAGAATAACGCATCTCCTTTTAAATAAACCTCCCGCTTATCGGCATCGAACGAGCGTGGATATGATGCCTGACTATGGGCCATTAGCGTCATTTGGCTACCATCGGGCAGGGAAAGAGTAACGGGCTGTGAGGTGCCATTTACCTGATTGAACCACTGATCGTTTACCGGTTTATCCTGTCCGGAAATAGATTCAATAGTTGCCTGTTCTCTTGACGGGTTCTCTCGTTGAATCAGCCACCAGCCTGCACCCAGAACCAATAGCACCAAAGCGGCAGCCAGCCAATGATAGGGACGCCAGGCGTTTTTAGTGATTCTCCATCTCGACTGGGCCGGTACGTGTCGGGTTAGTTTAACAATCCGGTCCACTTCCAGACGTTCCTGATCAGTAGACAACGTATGGGGCGATTTTTAAGGGCTTCCGCCATGTCTTTGGCCAGTAGCAACGTATCCCGCTGTTGTGGATTTTGTTGCTGCCACTGCTCCCAAAACTGCCGCGCTTCGGGCTGGTCATGTTTCACCCAGGCCAGGAACCAGCTATCGGTAAGGAAATCTTCGACGGTGTAGTGTTGATACGTTTTCATAGCGTGTACGAGCAATACCAGTTCGGTTGTTAATAGGCGCGTTGGAGGAAAGCCATACTCAGCGCACAAGGATTATTTCGTAAACGTTTCGTTCAACAGCCAGCTACCGATCAACGACAGCAACGATGGCCAGCTCTCTCGTAACCGGCTTAAGCCCCGATGCAACAGGTTCGCTACCGATTGCTTGTTGACAGCCAGTACATCAGCAATTTCATCATTCGACAATTCGGCGTAAAATTTCAGGTGAATTGCTTCCCGCTGCCGGTCAGACAGTTGCGCTAATAATGCGTTCAGGCGTGCCGTCTGATAATCGGACAGTTCGGTACGAATCAGGGCTTGTTCGGCGGTAATTTCCTCTGAACTGACATCGTCGAACGTAACACTTTCTTCGCTCATTGTAGCCGAATGACGCATCATCTCCCGATGGATTTTTCGGCGTAGGGATTTGTAGAGATAAGGTCGTACATAGGGCGTTTGGACAATCTTATGCCGGTAGGTCCATAAGTCCAGAAAAAGGTCCTGCAGACAATCTTTTAGTAGATCAGAATCGCGGGTAAAGCGGCCACCATAGAAGTGCAGTTCTCGATAAAAATGCTGAACCAAGCCTTGAAAGGCCTCCTGATGCCCTTCTCTGAATTGTTGCCAGAGTAAGGTTTCATCAGTTTTCTCCCAGGTGCTTTGCGGCTGATGGCGTATATCGGGTTTTAGCATAGTCTCCTACGATTTACCAGCGATTTAGGATAAGGGCCTCACAAGTAATGATATCGGTAGATACTCTGGTTAATAGGAGAGATAATTCAACTAATACTCAGTATTGTACAAAAAATATTTCTACTGCGCTATAATTCCTGTCAATGGATTCGTTTGAGGAAGATTATCAGCCAGTTATCGATACAAAAACTCCCGGCAGAGATCTACCGGGAGTTTATTAAACCAACCTATCTACTACTTTGCCAACTTAGATTCTGTCGATTCTTTGGATTCTATTACCAGCTGAATAGAATCCAAAGAATCGACAGAATCTAAGTTGAGCGAATACTAGTTCTTCAACGACAGAACCTGCCCATCGGCCAGAAGCTTTTTTTTCAATTCTCCCTGGTTGACAGCTTGAACCGTTACGCGCTTTTGATTAGCCAACACGGCCGCGGTACCACAGGCCTGCCCTAAGGCCATAAACGTAAATTCGATGCGTATGGCTCGCTAAGTTGCGATCTATCTGTTTTAAGCCCTTAAAAATCGAATTATTTCCCATTTGCGGAAGCGGCTAATTTATCAATCCTTTTCCCTGAATGAGCTGGATTCAACTCAGCGAGGTGCAGGAAGTGTACAATCGGGAACTGGAAAATCTACCCGAAAAAAGTCGCCAGGTTTTTGAACTCAGTCGAAGTGGGCTGGCCAATAAGGAAATTGCCGAACTGTTTGGGCTGGCCGAAAAAACCATTGAATTTCACATCAGTAAATGCCTGCGTGTTCTCCGGGTGAAGCTACTAGATATTGTGGTAATTTTCCTGTCCCTGTTGTTTGTGAACCGCTAGTGCTGGCTGTTTGTCATCTTTTACCGGCCTTTTCCGAAACCAGTTGGCCAGTGCCGAACCCGTCACATTTTGCAACGGTCCAAAAATTGCCGACGCCAGCCCTACCGTAGCGACTTTACCCATTTGTAAGGCCAGACCCGTGGCTACCCCGCCATTCTGCATCCCTACTTCAAAGGCAATCGTCCGGCGGTCTTTTTCAGGTAGGCCAGCTAATAGGGCGGTCAAATAGCCCACACTCAAACCAATCATATTGTGTAGGAGACAGGTGATGATCAGTAAACCCCCTACCTGCAACAGATTATCGCGTCCGGAAGCAGTAATGATCACGGTATTGATTACGATACCCAGCATGGCGGCAAACGAAAGACAATTTTCGATCATTGCCCGGCTAATTTGTGGTCGTTTTTTGAGAAGAATGGCCAGGAGCATAGGGAGCCCATAAAACCAGAAAAGTGACGTGCCCAGCGCCATCAGAAAATTACCGATCGGTTGGTTGACAATGAGTTGAAGCAGCCCATTGGTCAGGCCAATAATTCCCGCAAACACAACGAGCTGAATGGTTTTAGCCCGATGTGTTTGCTGATCGTAATAGAATAAGTTAAAGATGAACCCGGCCACAATTGGGATGATGATCATGTTCGTGATGTCGATCATCATGTGGGCAATATCAATCTCGACATACTGCCCGCCGAGCCATTTCATTAAGAACGGGGTAACAAAGGGCGATAAGATGGTTGAACAGGCCCCAATGGTAACGGCCAAGGCCAGGTTAGCGCCTGATAAGTAGGACATTACGTTAGATGCCATGGCGCTGGATACACAACCAATCAGAATAACACCGCCAGCAATTTCGGGTGGGAAGTCGAATAGATGAGAAAGCGAAAACCCAACCAGCGGCATGATAATGAAATGGCAGCCGATGCCGATGAAGACGCCTTTCGGCATTTTAATCACGCCTTTGAAATCATTGAAACTCATGTGTGCACCCATGCCAAACATGGTCAATTGCACAAAGGGAACGATGAGTCGCTTGAGTTGAAAATCTCCGACCCTAAAGAAATAGCCCGGATAAAGCATAGCCACACTCACCGCAGCCAGAATCCAGATCGTATACGAAAACCCTTTCAGAGCAGCGAAGCCACGAAAGGCAATGGCCAGTAGAACCAGGGCCAGTACCAGCATTGGCTCTACCGGAAACGAGCTACCTGCCGCATAGAGTACACCCGTGCTCAGCAGCAGCAGGCTAGCCAATATCAACAGAATCGAGTAGAAACGCATAGGGATGAGGAGTCAGGCAAGCGAATTATTGGCTAATAAGGTCGGCAGGAGCTAGTGGATACTCATGACAGAGGTAACAGATACGCGCTTCGTCTTCGTCGATTTCCGGGAATCGAACGCCGTAATCGACCAGAAAAACGTTATCGTTTAGGTCATCGCAAACGCTCGAAATCTCGGCACTGAGTGTATAACCTATTCCCTCAACCTGCCAGCCCGTTCCTTCTTCGCCCCAGAACTGGTGAATCGTTCTTGGATGAATGGTCAGGCTTTCGCCTGGTTGTAGGCGGACAATATCGCCCGGCCCTAACCGACGCGAACAGCCGTCGACCTGCGTTATAAAGGTTTCGTTAGATGGATTGCCCTCGGCATCGGCTTTCGTTAGTTGAACCAGCACATTGCCCCCTGCGCGGCAAATGATATCTTCCCGTTTTGAGAGATGAAAATGAGCCGGAGCGCGCTGATTTTCAGGGTCAATAAGCCATTTTTCGGCGTATTGCTTCGGGTAGCCCGGTAGGTTCATCCGGCCGTTACGAACCGTGAACAACGTTCGGCCAATATTGTAAAAGTCTTTACTGCCAAAATCCGTTACATCCCAACCCAGCATGCAATCCCGGATTTCGTTGTAGTCAGGTCCGGCTTGCTGCCACTGCTCGACAGACCAATGAGCAAAAGGCGGCAGATGCATTCCGAAATGAGCAATAACGGTTTTCGCCGTGTTGATACTGGCGTTGACAATAGATCGTTTTAACTGCATAGACTTAGTTGTTTGTGTTGGTTGATTTTTTTGGAAAAGCGTTGCCTATCCTCGTCTGTAGACAGGGTTAAGGGTATATGAACGAATTGGAGAGAAGGTTAAGTGAATTAATAGACAATGTAAAATGTATAATGCACAATCAACAAGTCACTGAAAATCAATTCATTACTCATTAGTTTAATTAAGAAAACCGGCATACAAGCGGATGAGGCTTTACTAACTACCAACCTATCTAAAGGGTACTTTGCTGATCTTTGGACTCAATGATTTGCTTACTTTTTTTGTGCGTTGTAGTTGCCGATTGCTTCCGAAATAGTCAACGCCCGATTATAGACCGAAACCTGCTTGATTTGCCCATCAAGGGAACTACCCAACGTCAATTGCCGGGCTCCCACCACCGATTTCAGGTACGGACTGAACCGCCCCCAGCCAAACTGCCGGGTATCGCCCCCGTCGTTCATGACACCATCCACCACAAAGGCGATGATCTTTGGCCCTCCATCGACAATGATACTGACGTAATGCGGCTGATTCGCGGTTAGTAATCGTTCGTCGCAGGCCCAGGATGCTTGCGTACGTCCATCGTTCAGAACCAGCTCAATCGTTTTTTTATCCGTTGTCTGCACATACCAGCCCTTGCCGGTGCTGTCGCGGGTGTCGGCTAAAATCTGGTTAGCGGTTAATTGTTTCAGCGTAAACGCCAGGTCGACGGTAAAGCCATTAGGGACACTCATGCCCGGTTGCTCCAGTTTCTTTGTATCCCGTTTGTAAAACTCAGGTAGTGCCGGAGCCGCAACAGTTTGGGGGAAGTTACCTTTCTGATAGGCCCAATTGACGACCAATCCAGCAGTCGATTTGGTCCGGTTATCGAATTGACCCCAAAGTTTGGTCAGCAGGCTTTCGTCGATTTTGTGGACTCGGGCAATATCCTTTTGGGTTTCGGTAATGTAATACGCGCCTTTGTCCTCAACCAGATCAGGGTAACTCATCCGAATCAGTGGATCATCGTCATACAGCAGAATTTCGGGTTGCGTCCACCGAATGATTTTTCCTTTGGGCGAATCTGCTTCAATACCGCCTATAACCCAGGCTGGATTTCGGTCTTCATACGCCATATTCCGGCGGTTCGGATGATCGCGGATGAAGTGGCCACCATGATTGTGAAACCAGTACAGGAACTTCCCGTTTTCGCATTTCCAGGCAAAATTGGCCGCTCTCGGATGCTTGACCAGCCGACCATTAGCGTAGCGCAAATACTGCGGACTATCCCAGGTATGGCCGCCATCCCGGCTGTAGGTATAAACCGGGTGACCGTCGATGGTTCGGTAAACGCAGTAGAAGGTGCCATCGCTCAAGACCGAAAAGCTCTGCTCTTCGGCAATTGGTCCGCCTATGTTGGGCGGAGTGCGCAGACCAATGTCGCCATCGGGCAGGGTACTCCAGGTTGCTTTTGCCGGATCAGTTATGGTCAGCAAATCAGCACTCCGCAGCAAGGCGCCTTCACTCGACGTAAAAAAGCCAACGCCAAAACCACCTACCTTATGCACCGGCACAAAAGCCGCCCCTTTATCGGTAAATGCTTTTCCGACATTCCAGAAGTATTGAATCTTGCCCTGATAGGGGTTCTTTCGATCGATTTCGAAGTTACGTATGGGGATCGTCACTCGATTATCCGACCAGCTTTTGCCGTTATCGTCGGAATACTTGAAGACAAAATACCCCTGACTATCTACCCGTTTCACCAGTCCATCGGGATAGGGGGGATTGTCGGCTTTTACGGCCCGGATGTTATCGGTATTGTGGTTGTAAAATACGAAGATCCGGCCCGATGGCGCTTTGAGCAGCACGGCATAGGAGGCTTCGGGACCATCGCCGGGTTCAACATCGCGCCGATCCATCCAGGTTTTACCCTGATCGAGGCTTCGCTGTGTGATAATATGCTGACCTGTTGCTCCCTCATGTCCCGTTCCGGTCGTTAGCACGCACAGCCACGCCCCATCGTTGGTTTTGACGATATACGGCTGATCGCTGTAGGTCTCGTCGGGAATGATGGACCCAGCCAAGATGTGCCGGTTATCCTGGGCGTATAAGGCCCCTGAAAAATGGGGGATCACACTAGCCAGAAAGGCCAGCGGGATGCCTACAAGTCTTAACAGTACGCGCATGACGTTCGCTGGGTTTCGGGTAAAGGCAATAGGTTGATGCATAACGATAGAATCTACAGAATCGAAAGAATCTACTTTCATAGAATACTAATAGCCCGGATTCTGAGGCAATAGATTCGGATTCAGTTGAATTTCGGTGAAATAAACAGGCATCAATGCTTTTTTATCAATGCCTAATACGGCTTTCGCCCGCCCGGTTCGAAGCAGGTCGTACCAGCGATGCCCTTCAAAGCAGAGTTCTACAAACCGCTCCTGCTCAATGGCGAGCAGAACAGCATCTTTCGAACTGGCGGTGGTGTTAGTCAGCCCGGCCCGGTTCCGAATCCGGTTGACGAGGGCGGTTGCGTCAGCGGTTTTGCCCAGTTGCGCCAGTGCTTCGGCCTGCATCAGGATCACATCGGCTAATCGCAGAAAAATAAGATTACTGTCGCTATAGCGGGTGGTGCCTACAACCGTGCCCAGGTATTTGGCCACCGTGGGCAGGTTAGGAAACTGATCGGTAGCTGGATCGCTGGTATAAATACTGGCCGCTTTCCGAAGATCGCCCGGCTCGAAAGCATCGACCAGTTTCTGGGTCGGAATCACCGTTTGGTTGCCGCCTGTCGTTACTTTGCTGCTACGGGGTAGGAAATAGGGTGAAAGACCATTCGTTTCCTGATTGTTGTAATTGTACTGAAGCTCAAAAATGGATTCGCTTGTGTTCTTGCTTCTGAAAATGGTGCTGTAGTTGGCGCCTGATACCAGACTGTAGTTTGTATTGGCGATCACCTTGGCTGCGTAATCGGCGGCCAGTTGCCATTCGTTGGTCTGGTTGTACGAACTCCGCCAGAGATACACTTTACACAGTAAAGCCTGAGCCGCTCCCTGCGTAGCCCGTCCCCGCGTTTCAATTGCCGATGCGTAGGTAAGCGGAAGCAATTTCTCGGCCTGTTTCAGATCAGCAATAATCTGCTCCTGTACCTTATCGGCAGGGGTTCGGGCAGGCTGTAAATCCTTGTCCAGGGATAGGGTTGGCTCCAGCACCAGCGGCACTGCGCCCCACAAACGCACGAGATAGAAATAATTGAGCGCCCGCAGAAAGTACGCTTCGCCCATGATTCGATCCCGAACGCTGGTGATGGTTGGACTTTTAATCGTAGGTACCTGTGCCAGCACATTGTTGACCTTGTTAATCCCTGAATAGAACCGGCTCCAGGTGGCATACCCACTGCTGGTGCTGATGTTGTCATTCTGAAAGTCCAGTACACCACCATCCGTAATCCCAATTTCATTTACAGGAACCCGGAGGTTATCGGCCCGTGCATCGCCCCAGGTAATAAGACGGACATCGTCACCCTGCAAAGCATCATAGCCGGTAATGATAGCCGCTTCCGCATCGGCGGCATTCTGGAAAAAAGAACTTTGGGTCAGCGCACTTACCGGCACCTGATTGAGAACATCAGAGCAGCCAGCAGTCAACATAACTAGGGTAATGGCCAGGGTGCTATAGCTAATTTTTTTCATGAGTAAGGTCAGGTTTAGAGTCCCAGATTCAGACCAAAGGTGATTGTACGAACCAGCGGATAGGTGCCCAGATCAATTCCCTGGAGCAGCGGTAAGGTGCTGCGAAAGTTCACTTCGGGGTCCATGCCCGAATACTTGGTGAAGGTGAATAGATTTTGCCCCGACACATACAGCCGCAGATTATCGATCTTTATGCGCTTGAGCAAGGTCGCCGGAAAGGTATAGCCCAGCGTAGCGGTTTTCACGCGCAGATAGGAACCATCTTCAACCCAGCGACTGGAGGCAAATCCGTTCCGGCTAATGGTACTGGGTGTGCCACGGGGAACGTCTGTAACATCGCCTTCCTTACGCCAGCTCCGCAGCACTTCAGTCGTGGCGGCATTGTAAACGAAACTGCGGTTCGAAGCCTCGCGGGTCTCGTTGAAGATGTCGTTGCCGTATGACCATTGCAAAAACACCGACAGATCGAAACCTTTATAGGAGAAAGTATTCGTCAATCCACCAATATGCCTGGGTTTTGCATTGCCGATGATTGACCGGTCGGCATCGTTGATGATCCCATCGCCGTTCGTATCGACGTAGATCATATCGCCAGCCACATACAGGGGACCCGATGCGCTGCCATCGCGTATGTTAGCGGCTTTGGCTTCCTCGGAAGTGGCATATACCCGCCCGGTAGCGCTGGCCGAAAAACACGCCGATTGGCTCACCAACCCGCCCCAGCCCCTGCGGAGCCGTTCCGTAGAAAGTGGCATCGGCACTGGTCTGGATAATGTCGGCATTATTGTTCGATAAGCTCAGGATCTTGTTTCGGTTGAAGGAGATATTGAACGCTGTACTCCAGGTGAAGCCCCCGGCACCGCCCACAATATTCTGGGTAGCGATACTGAATTCCAGTCCTTTATTCTGCGTATTGCCCACGTTTTGCAGGGCTGAACCAAAGCCCGTTGTGGTGGGCAGGTTCACGGATAGAAGTAGTGCATTGGTTCGTTTCAGATAGGCATCGGCGGTCAGGTTAATCCGGTTGTTCAGTAAGGAAATGTCCAGACCAACATCCGACTGGGTAGTCGATTCCCAGCTTAGAGATGGGTTCGGAATGGCCGACAGGGCAATCCCGGCTTTCCCGAGGTAGTTGCTGCCGGTACTGTACAAACCCTGTGCGCCAAAATCACTAATCGACTGGTTACCAACGACACCCACACTGGCGCGCAGCTTTAGATCGCTGATAAAGGCGATGTTTTTCATAAACGACTCCTCCGAAATACGCCAGCCAGCCGAAACCGATGGGAACAAACCGTACCGCTTGTCGGCCCCGAAGCGGGACGAGCCATCCTGACGCAACGTAGCCGCCAGCAGGTACTTATCGTTGTAGCTATAGTTCAAGCGGGCAAAATACGAGACCAATCCCCAGGACGATTTACTACTGGAAGCCCCCGTTGGGCTGGCTGCTGCATTGAGCGTGGTAATGTTATCGGTGGCACCCTGGCTGGCAGACGCCGACAGATTGAAACTTTTCGATTGCTGTACACTATACCCCAATAAGCCCGACACGCTATGTTTTCCAATGGAACGGCTGTAGTTCAGCGTATTTTCGTTGACCCAGGTAAATACGTCGCCATACGAAGCCGTGCCCGGACGGGCCGATCCCCCTGAATAGTACTGGGTGTAAAGCGTTCGTCGCGGGTGCCTGCATAATCGATATTCAGCGTCGAACGGAAGGTGAGTCCTTTCCAGATGTCATAATCGCCATAGACATTCCCCACCAGGCGGTTGCTGACGGTAAACCAGGAGGTTAGCATCGCCAGACCTACCGGATTAGGCCGTTGAATCTGGTCAAGATACGTGTAGGAACCATCGGGGTTATACACGGGTGAGAAAGGCAGATTCCGCATGGCATTCGGAATAATGGCATTGATATCATCGCCTTCGGGCACGCGGTCGCGTTTGGCGGTAGAGAGCAGAATATTAGCCCCCGTTTTAAATCGGGCAGAAGCCTGGTGGTCAATGCTGAAGCGACCCCGATAGGTATCATAACCCGAACTGATGATAACCCCTTTCTGATTAAAATACCCCAGACTGGCCGCGTAGGTCGTTTTCTCATTTCCACCCCGTAGCGACACTTCGTAATTGGAAACAGCCCCTGTTGATAGATCTCATTTTGCCAGTTGGTATTATACAGGGCAACGCCATTCCGGAAGAGCGTGTCCAGCCCCAGCCGAACTTCAGGAACGCCGGCATTGGCCACGGCATTCAGGATGTAATCCCGTTCCTGATAGGCATCCAGCATCGGTACGGTTTTTCTGACATCCATAAAACCCGTGTACGTACTCAGCCCAACCGATGTTTTACCCGCTTTACCGCGTTTTGTCGTCACGATAATAATGCCGTTGGCTCCTCTGGCCCCGTAAATAGCCGTAGCGGAGGCATCTTTCAGTACCTCCATTGACTGAATATCATTTGGATTCACGACGCTGATATCGCCCGTAATGGGCACCCCATCGACAATATACAGAGGGTCGTTGCCTGCATTCAGCGACGTGACACCCCGATACGGACATTCGGGGCCGCACCGGCGAGCCGCTGTTGTTGGTGATCTGCACCCCGGCGACCCGCCCCTGTAAGGCTTCGAGTGGACCCCGACGGGCAAATTTTCCAGTTCTTTGCCTTTTATGGACCCCACCGCCCCGTCAGGTCCCGACGATTTTGCGTACCGTAACCCACTACGACCACTTCACTTAGCGCTTTGGTATCGGGCTGCAACACGACGTCAATCTTTGTTCTATTCCCGATTGCCACTTCCTGCTTTTCATAGCCTACCGAACTGAATACCAGCGTGGCGTTTGCGTCTGGAATACTAAGGCTGTATTGACCCGACTCATTGGTTGTGGTGCCAATGGTTGTGCCTTTTACGGCAATCGTCACACCCGGTAAGGTCTCACCCGTTTCGGTGGTAACGGTTCCTTTAATGGAAATGGCTTGGGGTGCCATACCGCCTGTGCCATGCGCCATCAGCTTTGTGCTGATAGCCAGTAAGGATAAAAAGAGGAATACCCATCCTACTTGTTTTAGAGTTTCGTTCATGAGCCTATCAGGATTGGAATAGTTATATTGTACCGCTTCTTCGCATTAGGTAAAGTTGATTTTTAGTAGCTGGCTACGGTGGCCAAACAGCCTATCTATTTCCTGTGCTACCATCGAATTTATAGGAATAAGTGGTGGGATAGCAAGTAGAATTGGCTGTTTTTGAGGTTTTCTTGTGAAAAAACGTTACCGGAAACGTTATCGGAAAGCGTATGGGAACGCTTAAATTTTCAGAAAAGATGATAGATTGTTAATTGATGCCCGTTCGTCGGTTCAAATCAGGCTTTTTTCAAGGCATTTTCCAGGAGAACGTATATCAATAAAAAATACAATTAGGCAATCACTAACGCTTCGATCAGACTAGTTGAGCCATGAGAAGTAAACAACCCACTATCTGGGACATTGCCATTAAATTAAATGTCTCCATATCGACTGTTTCCAGGGCCTTACGTAATGCGCCCGATATTAATCCTGAAACCAAAAAGGCCGTGTTGGATCTGGCGCATCAGCTTGATTATCAGCCGAACACCGTTGCCGCCAGCTTACGAAAGAACAAGACGGATATTATTGGCGTGATGGTACCCGAATTCGTTCACGCTTACTTTCCCAATGTGATTCTGGGCATTCAGGAAGTGGCCAATGCGGCTGGCTATAAGGTAATGGTTATGCAATCCAGCGAGTCATTAGACATTGAAAAGCATAATTTACAGGCCATGGTATCGAGTCGGGTCGATGGCCTGATTCTGGCCATTACGCGGGAAACGAATGATTATGAGCACATTATGACAGCCCAGCGAAAGGGCTTGCCGATCGTGTTTTTTAATCGGATTGTCGATGAACTGCAAGGCTCGAAGGTCATGGTGGATGATTATAAAGGGCATTTATGGCTGTTCAGCATCTCATTCAAACGGGTTGCCGCCGGATTGCCCATCTGGCAGGCCCGGAAAATATGACCATTGGCCGGAATCGGCTAAATGGCTATTTGGATGCCTTAAAAGCGCATCAATTTCCCATTGATGATGCCTTGGTGATGCACTGCGATTTTGTGGAAGGGCGCGCCCGAAGCTGCACTCAGTTACTGTTGGATATGCCCAATCGACCCGATGCGCTGTTTGCCGTCAATGACCCAACGGCTATAGAAGCCCTTATCTGTATTCAGGAAAACGGCCTGTCGATCCCGAACGATATTGCGCTAGTTGGCTTTTCCAATGCGCCCCACAGTACGTTTGTTACCCCCCATTGACTTCTGTAGTGCAACCCATTCACGAAATTGGCCAGTTGGCGGCTCAATTACTATTACGACAAATCAATTCTCCTCAACAGTTTATGCCCGAAACCCACGTACTGGATACGGCTCTGGTGATACGGAAGTCGACGCGGGAGTTGGTATGAAAGAACGCAGATTCTTATGATTGACGCGAATAACGAATGGGACTGATTGCGGTTGACAGCTAGTAAAATTTTCGCACGGCGTCTCGATCCGAATCGGACGTTTTCTTGGACGGAGGCTAAGGTGGAGGTAAGAGGTTGGAAACATCCCTTTTTAC
Source organism: Spirosoma telluris (assembly GCA_003259005.1). Classification (GTDB taxonomy): domain Bacteria; phylum Bacteroidota; class Bacteroidia; order Cytophagales; family Spirosomataceae; genus Spirosoma; species Spirosoma telluris. The sequence continues at coordinate 3,882,189 of QLII01000001.1, read as the reverse complement.
ATTCAATAAACCCGTTCAGTTCAGTAGTTCAGTACTTTTCATCATAAAGCAGGTTTATTGAACGTTTGAGTAGGGGCTGAACGGCATTGATGATAATTATTCATGGATAAAAGTATAAATACTTAGATTCAATATGTAAATGATTGGTGTACTTGAGTATCGTCTACCATTGTCCGCACTCAGAGTTGACCACCAACACCCTTAAACTTCTCAATAAATAAGGTCAGCTTTCTGAAAACGCTCTGCTTCTTTGTCAGATATTGCGGATTCAAAGGGCTCATTTTGGGTAGCAGAGCATTGAGCTCTGTTCCGTTTTCACTGGCATATTCACGCTTTAAAGAAGCTGTAATATAACGCTTTGCCTCTGTCTCATTTAAATTTTCTTCTTCAATTAGTTCTGACGCTTCTGCTTTCTGTTTTCCTTGTGCATAAGTAAAGAACAAATCTATAATATCGGCTTTATTCTGAATGGCATCAAGGTCTGTTTCATTTATAAAATCAACTACTAAACTCTCTTTTGCTCTGTTGCCTATACTCGCCCGGATAACACGACGAACTTCCTCTACTAATGCAACTTTATCTTTTGTTTTCTTATTATGCTCAAATATCAGTTCAAGAATATAATCAAGGTTAATTTCTTGTGACTTAAGTAAGTCTACTTCAAAAACTACGTCATCCCAGTCTATTTTTGATGATTCTGCTTCTTTTCCGCTTTTCTCACGTCTTAGCCAATCGCGAATATCATTGTATGTAGATCGATAGTCCTGAATAGTTCTATCTGTCAGCAATGATATCTTTTGCATTGAAGCGATGTCGTCATCTGATAAGAAATGAGTCTCTTTAAATTCTTCAATAGCGTCAGCGTCATGTATATCTATGGCCTGTAAGGCTTTTAGATTAGTAAATTCATCATAATTCTGTAGTATGTTTTCTACGCGCAAATATTCCCCAAAAAGTTTCGAAAATTCTTTTTTCTCCTTTTCCGTTGCAATGGCATCAGGGTCAGGAAACTTTTCATTCAGCTCTTTTACTACATCAATATAACCTCGCCGGGCTTCCCCTGTGGCAACGTCTGTAAAGCCTTCTAAGTACTCGTCATAACTCTTTTCGAGGACAACATTTTTAGTATTCTTGTCTCCAAAAAGTGTAATGGCCTCAATAGTTGCCTGTTCTAAATCTCTGAATGTAACAATATTACCAAACGTCTTTGTGGCATTATAAATACGATTGGTACGCGAAAAAGCCTGCATTAATCCATGATAGCGCAGGTTCTTATCAACAAACAGTGTATTGAGGGTAGGGGCATCAAACCCCGTCAGAAACATCCCGACCACAATAAGCAGGTCAACTTCTTTACTCTTCACCCGTTTCGCCAGGTCACGGTAGTAATTCTGAAACTCTTTACTATCAGCGCTATAGCTGGTTCTGAACATAGCGTTATAGTCGTTGATCGCTTTTGTTAAAAACTCCTTGGCACTGCTGTCCATTGCCGAAGGCTCAAACGTCTCATCGTACACTCGTTTAATTTCACCGACAAGGTAACTTAACACTCTCTTGTCGTTTTCTTCAATGATTGAAATTTCTTCTCCATTATGTTTTGAATGGCTGGAAAGATTGATTATACGCCTATAGTATGCTTCGCGGGATTCTTGTGGCAACAGTTCTTCCCATTTATTATACCCGAGAAACGTGGATGTTTTTTCGAATAAATTACGCAGAAAATTAAAATGATATTTTTGTATACTACCCGACACTATTGCTTTTTCGAGTTCCGATAAAAGGAAAAGATGATAGGAAAAAGGAGAGTCTTTGTGTTGTTCAACAAGCGAAAAAGTACCATCATTCAGTTTCTCGAACCGGCTCTTGATGCCGTGTCTGGGTTTATAGCCATAGCGTGAATCAGCATTGTTAAACTCATTGAAAAGTACGTTATAGAATAACGGATTATGCGTAGTGATAATAAACTTCAACTCAGACGTACTCGACTTTATCAACTCCGCAATATTTACCGCCAGTTCAATTAAATGTGTATCATCTAATGAACTAACTGGATCGTCAATAAAAACGTATTCCAGTTTATTGAAATCGCCTGTACTGCGTTCGTCCGGCTCTGCTATGTTCAATACCTCAATAACCTGTTCTAACAAACTGTAAAATACACACCAGATAAAGTTGCTTTCTTCGCCCTTAGATATTTTAACATTACTAATACGTTGATCGTCGCCCCGGTCTATTGAAAAGGTTACTTCCGAAAAATCAGGGCTGAACCGTGGGGTTAAGAATGGATTCGTATAACGCTGGAAGTGAGCGACAATATTCCCATCGATACCCTGATCCCGAAGAAACGTAAGGGCCAGATTGGTGAAACCATTGGGGCGTATCGTGAGCTTTCTGTTTACGTCTGAATCCAGATCATTATCCCAAAAAAAAAGGTCTTCGGTGAATGCATTATAGTACAGTATTTTAATACTGGTTTCCTCTTCAGTTTCAATGCTTTTTGGGGCAATCAGGAGCCTGAATTCCCGCGACAGGCGGGTTTTTCCGGTGCCGTTGAAGGCATAGATTAACTGTACTTTCTTCGTCGTATTCTTTAGTGTCTGTGCTATTTCAATTAACGACTGTCCCATCTTATGCCATTATATGCTCTTTCGGAAAGGTTAATAATGTATCCCTGTAATACTCATACTGCTGTTTGCGTTGCGCTATCTCCTTTGGCAACCCTTCACTGATTGATGTAGTAAGGGTATCGAATTTGTCAAGAATGGAAACGATCCATTCTTGTTCTTCTGGGAAGGGGACAGGAATTTTAATTTTCGCTAAATCATCCGCATTTACACGTCTAACTTTTGTCCCGGTTATAAAAGGCCTTTTTTGTTTTTGAAATTGTTCTGTTTGAAAAAAATAAGCAACGTACTTTGGATTCAAACTATGCCTATAAAAACACGCATCACTACTTATTGCTATATCTTCATCTCCTAACCAAGCTACTGCTTTACAAACATCTTCATCGTTTTCACTTGTGGTTGCAATAATCAAATCTCCATGTTTCGCCATACGTGCTTTTTTAGCAAATTCTTCAGATACAGATGTTTTGGTTTTATCCGTATATGTTCCGTAGTACGTGTAGATTTGACCATAGTGAATGCAACCAACTCCTGTTTCAGTAAAGTCTTTTTTCTGTAATCCACCACCTCGAATAAATTTACCAATTTCTCCTAAACTAGTCCATATCACCCCCCCCCTATTTAACTCACTGAAATTCAGTAACTTATCTCGATAGTATTCGTACTGTTTTTTACGAGCTGTAAGCTCTGCTGTAAGCTCTGTTGTAAGCTCTGTAAATGTGTCTAGAATACGAACAATTTCTGATTGGATTTCGACAGGATGGATTGGAATAATTACTTTCTCAAGCCCTTTTGAATTAATCGCTGATATTTTACCCGACGAGATTGAGTTTTTGATCTGATCATGAAAAGACTTAGTTCTTGAAAAGTAAGCTACATATTTAGGATTCAATGAGCTTTTATAAAAAAAACAAGCATCATGAATAACCACATCTTCATTACCTAGCCAAGCTGTTCCTTTACCAATATCTTCGATAGTTTCACCGGCAGCCACGAAGACAACATCACCTTTAGTTGCTTTTCGTAACTTAGATGCAAGTTCTGGACTTACAAATGATTTTGACTTATCTGCCCAGATACCGTAGTGCGTATACATTTCCCCATAATGAATACACGGTGTGCCTTCTGAAATAATATCAGTTTTAACAAATCGTCGTCCTCTAAAAAACTCACCAACCTCGCCTAATTTTTTCCACTCTACCTCAACACCTTCTAAAAATTTAGCTAACTCACTCATACTTTTAATGTCGAACTAATTAGTTGTTATAGGCTTTTATTTCATTGACCAACAAATCCTGCAATTGGTCTTTGGGTAATAAAAGCTGATATTCGGCCACGCCAATCGGTTTATTGATGTCCTGGAGGGCAATTTCTACGTCTACATGATCTTTGTCGGCACAAAGAATAATTCCGATAGAATTATTTTCGGTTTCTCCCCTTTCCAATTTATCAAGCAAGGATAGGTATAAATTCATTTTACCTACATATTCGGCTTTAAAACTGCCTATTTTCAATTCAATAGCTACCAAACTTCGCAAGCCACGGTGAAAAAAAAGCATATCCACAAAATACTCTTTGTTATTGTATTCTAAGCGGTATTGGTTACCGATGAATGTAAACCCCTTACCTAATTCCAATATAAAGTTTTTGATTTTTTCGACCAATCGTTTTTCCAGCTCCGTTTCTTTTACTTGTTCGGTGATGCCCAAAAAGCCAAGATTGTAACGATCTTTAAACACTTCATTGGCATAATCTGCATCAATGGCAGTAAGTGTTTCGTTAAAATTGTGCGATTTAATTTGTGTTTGATGATGGCTGAAGCTATCCATTTTGATGGCATTGAGCAACCAATCCCGGCTCCATCCTTTGGCTATTGCTTCGTTGGCATAAAAAAGTACAGCTTCGAGTGATTGAACCTTATTGATTAACAGCAGATTATGCCCCCACGGCAAAACTGCGACTGCCTGTCGCAGTTTTGCATCTGCCAAATAGTAACGCTCATAAAACCGCTTCATATCCACAAATTGCGGGGCGATAAGCCCATATCGGGAAATTCTTTTTTTAGGTCAACCGAAAGCTGATTGACCACAGCACTGCCGTAACCTTCGGCTACTTGTTTTTCAGAAATCAATTTTCCCAAATTCCAATAAATGGATTGTGTGGCACTGTTTACTTGCTTGGCTACTAGTATTCTGGTTGTACGAATTTGCTCAACCGCTTGTTTCAAAATACGTTCGTATTCTTCTTTTTTCAGGCTTATTTCGTTGCTCATCGTTTACCCTTCAATCTCGTTTATAATGGCATCAATGCTGCTACGAAGTACATTTATTCTCGCTACGGTTGTGGCAATCTCAGCGTTTAATTTAGTAATATCCACTTTCTCCCGATTATCCTTAGCTTCTACATAGGAGCTTACCGACAGGTTATACTCGTTTTCGGCAATAACCGTATTGTCTATTGATTTGGCTACATGGTCAACATCTTCTTTGGTATCGAATATGTCCATAATCTTTTCAATGTGCGCATCGGTCAGCACATTGTTGTTGGTCATTTTCTTAAAGAATTCTTCGCCACTTACATCAATGAACTGCGTTTTGGTATCGGGCTTATGTTTCGACAGCACCAGAATAGTTACGGCTATTGAGGTGCCGAAAAAAAGATTGGGTGCTAACGCAATTACGGTCTCTACATAGTTATTATCGACCAGGTATTTTCTGATTTTTTGCTCAGCACCACCCCGATAAAAAATGCCGGGAAAGCAAACAATAGCGGCCCTGCCTTTACTGGACAGATAGCTAAGGGCGTGCAAGACAAAGGCGAAATCGGCTTTTGATTTAGGCGCCAGTACACCGGCCGGGGCAAACCGGTCGTCGTTGATCAGCGTAGGGTCACCGTCACCAATCCAGGGTATTGAGTAAGGCGGATTAGAAACAATGGCATCAAACGGTTTTTCATCGCCAAAATGAGGGTCAATCAGCGTATTACCCAGCGCAATATTAAACTTGTCGTAGTTGACGTTGTGCAAAAACATGTTCATACGGGCCAGGTTGTAGGTGGTGTGGTTTATTTCCTGCCCGAAGAACCCTTCTTCAATAATATGGTTATCAAAGTGTTTTTTTGCTTGTAAAAGTAAAGAGCCCGAACCGGCCGCCGGGTCGTAAATTTTATTTACGGTGGTCTGCTTATGCATGGCTAATTGTGCAATCAGCTTCGAGACACTTTGTGGCGTAAAAAACTCTCCACCCGATTTGCCCGCATTGGCGGCATAGTTAGAAATCAAGAATTCATAGGCATCGCCAAACAGGTCGATCTGGCTATCGTCAAAATTCCCGAAATTCAGTTCGGCAACGCCTTTTATAACGGCGGCTAACCGGCTGTTTTTGGTTTCAACAGAATTGCCAAGTCGCGTGCTGGTCGTGTCGAAATCGGCAAACAATCCTTTTATATCTTCTTCGGATGGATACCCATTGGCCGAACTTTCGATAGCATCGAAAATAGCTTTTAAGTCGGTATTCAGATTGGCATTGGTATTGGCCGTTTTGGCGATAGTTATAAAGAGTTGGCTGGGGTAGATAAAATACCCTTTGGTCTTAATGGCATCATCCTTTATTTCCGGCGATATTACATCATCGGATAAACCGGCGTAGTTGATGCTTTCATCACCGCCCTCAATGTAATTGATAAAATTCTCGCTGATAAACCGATAGAAAAGTGTTCCGAGTACAAATTGTTTAAAATCCCATCCATCTACTGAGCCACGGACATCGTTGGCTATTTTCCAAATTTTATTCTGTAGGTCTGCTCTTTGTGTACTACTTGTCATTTTCTCTCTAATTATTCTATTGGTTTTTTAATCTCAGCAAATTCAAAAAGCAACTTAAGTCTTGGTTGCTGTCTGTTTTGCACATAGCCATTGGTATGTATGGTAGCAAAAAACCACTGCCTGCTGAAGGTCATCAAGCAGTGGTTTTAGATTTGGGCACCGTTAAAATATCTTCACCCAGGGCTTCTTCAATCCGAATAATTGTTTTCAACTCTAGGTTATGTGTGCCACTGACCCACTTACTGATTTCTGATTCTGATTTGTGAAGGGCAACTGCCAAATCCTTCTGAGTCATACCCTTTTGCTCAAGAATAGCATGAATACGATCAGCAACATCCAGCATCTTACGGACTGAACGCCGAGTCTGATCGGGCGTCCGGGCGGCAATACGGTCGAATGCGTCCATAGCGGTAAGTTTCATTAATCGAGTAGTTCAATTATAGCTAAAAAGCTGTTTGTTTACCATCTAGCAGCAATTCGGTAGTTTAGATCAACTCAATGAGTTGTTGAGCCATTGCTACTGGCAAATCGGGAGTGAGCCATTAGTTGTGGGCTATTCTGCACTGTCTGACTCGTTTTTAGTCCACTATTGGCCAACATGGCAATCTACTAAAAAGCTATAGTAGGCTACCTGTTTGAACGTCTTGAGAAGCCGAATCGTTACAAATTTATTCACTTTAAAGTTAAGTATTGGGCAAAGGTAGTTGCTACTTTTAAGTAATTTCCTCTTTTATTATGCTCCGATAGCTCTATTGGTTTCTTGTGCGCTTGTAGTCAGTCCCTTAGTTTATCATTTCTTACTCTGCCTCAACAGATCCCGCTCCTTGATCAATTCATCCCAGGTCCAGGGTTTTGTCCGGCTAGCCGTTTGCTCCCGGACTTTTTTGACCTGCTCCGGTTTAACGATAACGAAGTTATTCATATAGCCCGACGACATTTCCGGAAAGCTCTGCATACCCAGCTCCAGCCGAACATAGGTAAGCACCGACGCAATCCATTCATCGCTATTGGTACCCATAGGCGGCATGAGTTCATGATATGTAACCCCATCGACCGGCCCGGTCAGTCCCTGAAGCAGGATCTTGATCACTTCGTCGCGATTTTCCAACAATTTAAATTTCCCGGCCAGATGGGGAGCAATCTTCGAGGGTGTCCCTTCTCCCTGTGCCCCGTGACAGGTAGCACAGAGCGCCGTAAAAATCTGAGCCCCTTCCCGTACCAGTTGCCGATCGGCAGGATTCAATGCCGCCAATCGACTACTGCCAATTTTTCGGATCTCGTCTGCTTTTTTCAACGTACGTTCTATACCCGTTAGCACGACGTGATCAGCATGAGCGGCCAGAACCGACTGCGCAATGGATTTTGCTTTCTCGGTTTTGCTGTACGAAAGGGATAACACCAGTTGAGACAGAACATCGTAGCTATCGTCGTTTTTTAGCGATTCCAGCTTGTCGAGCAGTTGGGTATCGTTCTTTTTGATCCAGGGTTCACTAAGCCACACGGCTGTTTTACGTATGTCCGGATTCTGATCATTTAGCATGGTCAGCACGGTCGGTTTGTCAAGGGCATCCAGCCCTTCCAGTGTCCACAGCGCATGTATCCGGGTGATGACTGATGGCAGTTCGGCTAATGGGCCTTTTTCACCTAACGTAATTTGTTTGAGCGAGGCAACCACGGATTTGTCGCTTCGGACAATGATTTCTTTCTGGGCATTATCCCGCCACCAGCCATTCGGATGTGCCAGATACGTGATCAGTTTACGCGTGGGTTCGCTCAATAGGTTGGGAGCCGGGCCGGGCTTCAGGCCGTCGTAGACCAGGCGATAAATTCGGCCCCGTTGTATGTTCTTGTCCAGCCCTTTCGTCTTGATCTGATCGTAAAGATAACTACCCGGCTGGGCCCAGGTCGACTCCTGAATGATGCCCCGGTACATGTCCACGATATACAGACAGCCATCCGGTCCTGTGTAGGTGTTGATGGGCCGGAAATTCATGTCGGTCGATGAGATGAACTCGTCCTGATGGTAGACATTGGACAACAGCACTTTCCCGTCTTTGTTCTGAATATTGGCCCGCCGGATCACCCTGGCAACGGGTTCAGATACGATATAATCGCCGAACATACTATTCGGGAGTCGATCTCCCCGAAAAACAGACTGACCGCAGATGGAGGTAAAATCGGCCATGGTGCTATCTGGACGCAGGGTTTTGGGGCCACCGTTCACATCAGGCGTTTTGATGGCCGACCAGACGTGGTTAAACCCTTCTTCAAAGGCATCCGGAAAGTCAAGCTGCCCATAGGCTGGATTGATCTGGAAGCCTGATGCCGCAATGCCAGCAGCCGCCCGGCTGAAAAATACCCGTCCGTAATCGTCGTGGGTCAATCCCCATTGACCAGCGGCATTAGGCAGTGTATCGGCTTTCAATACACCGTTTTTGTACCGATAGCGAATCGGATCGATGGTTTCGTAAATCCAGTTATCCAGGTTCCAGTCCAAACCGCTACGCTGATGTTCTACGTTACCAAACGCCTTTCGTTTGCTTTGAAACACGGGCCTTTTTTTGTCGGCTTTACCATCGCCGTTGGTATCCCGATAGGCATAAATATCGTAGGAGTCCGTTTCGTTAACCAGTAGTTCATGGCCAACGGTCAGAATGGCGCGGGGCATTAATAAGTGATCGATAAATACCGAACTCTTGTCCATTTTGCCATCACCATTGGTGTCTTCCAGCAGCATGACCCGGCTTCGGGCTGGGTTTGACCCGTGGCCAGTACAGTTTGCATGTAGGTTTCCATCTGTGCCACATACAGACGGGCGTTGCCGTCCCAGGCCAGCGCCACCGGTTCCGAAATCATCGGTTCGCTGGCCACCAGTTCGAGGTGATACCCTTTGGGCAGCCGGAACGTTTTCATACTTTCCGTGGGCGAAAGCGGAACCGTAGAGGGGGTCTGACTAACCGTACGGGGCGTTTCGAACGGGTCCTCTTGCGAACGAGTATTGACTATAGCTGAGTACCGGGCTGCCGCCAGAAACAGGCTTGACAGGAGAATACCAGCGGTAACAATCCAGAACGTACGTTTCATGGTATTGATTAAGGAAGTTCTTCAAGCGTAATGTCTTTATAAGCCACTTGTGTCATGCCTGCGCCGTGAATTTGCAGACCAATCAGCCCCGACTGCGGAATGGTTTCATCCGATTCGGTATACTCGACCGTTTGATTCCCATTCACATACAGGCGAATACGCCGATTTTCGGCCCGAATTTCGTAGGTATTCCAGTCGTTGATTTTCACCCATTTAGCTAGTCGGACGGAATCGGGTTGGACCAGTGTTACCTTCCGACGTGATTCGTCGTAGAGGCTTCCCCAGTATTTGGGTCCCCAGTCGGCCTGGTAGCCGATCATTTCGTAAGGTGGATTCGTTAACCGTTTGCTACGAAACTGTATGCCCGCATTGACAAATCCTTTCGTGCCTGTCAGCCGGACTTTTAGTCGCATCACAAAATTGGCGTAGCTACGGGTAGTGCACAGGAAATCGTTGTGCGGGGCCATCTGATCGGGTCGGCCGGCGGCAATGGTACCGTTTTCGATTCGCCAGGTGTTTATGGTGTCGCCTTCCCAGCCCCGGAAGGTTTTACCGTCAAAAAGCGGGACGGATTTTTTGGCGGAAACGAGCAAAAAGCTCGTTAGAAACATGATGGCAATCGCAGGAACAAACAGAAAAGTTTTCATAAGCTTAAACAAAACGATTGGAACCCGTACCCCCCTTAACCAGACGCGATACGGGTTAACTCAAGTCAATAACCTGGGTTCTGCTTTAGGTCAGGATTGGTAATAATTTCACTCACCGGAATGGGATAAAGTAGATCGCGGTCTGTAACGTTAAAAGCCGTGGAGATAGGTGCGCTACCCGCCGGATAGTAATACGCCTGCGGGTTTGCCTTGATTTTGGCCCCTTTGGCCGACAGCACCTGAACCGCTAACCCGCTTCGGACCAGATCATGCCAGCGTTTATTTTCAAAAACCAGCTCAATCTGACGTTCTTTCAGAATACTCGTTCGCAGATCAGTCTGACTACCAGCAGCCAGTGGAAGTAAGCCCGCCCGCGCTCGAACCTGATTCAGATAAGCAACAGCATCGGCCTGGCGACCTTGCTCGTTCGTTACTTCAGCCAGCATCAACAGTACTTCGGCATACCGATAGATCGGGCCATTATCGGCGGTTTGCCCATAAACAGCGTGTGGATGCAGGTATTTTTTGATATAGGGCGTACGATTATACGACGTTATTCCGATAAGGGGCGATGGGCCTGTATAGAAACCGATGGAGGCCGAAAACCGCTGATCCTTGAGCGTATCTTCATAGGCCTTCAGTAAATCGGGCGTTGGCACATTGTAGCCGCCGTAGTTTTGCTGTGATGCAGGCTTAACCCCGTAATGATCGATGGGTCGGCCAGTATGGGTATGAACAGATAGGGCAACGCATTATAGATTGCCTGCGATGTTCCTTCCGCATACTGCACATCGAAAATAATCTCTTTATTGCCTTTATTGGTTGGCTTGAAAATATCGGCATAACCCGGTAGAAGACTATAACCCAGCGTAGTTACGGTTTTTAGTGCCGTTTCAGCGTCTGGCCAGGCTTTTTGATTCATGTAAGCATCAGCCAGCAGTGTATAAGCCGCTCCCGACGTAGCCCGACCCGGTGCCGCAGCTTTGGCGGGCAATAATTTAGCGGCTGCCGCAGCATCGATGTTAATTTGCTTATAGACGTCAGCGACGTCGGCTCTTGCTTTAAACGTGTCTTTGTAGCCTGTGGCTGGGTCCAGAAACAGCGGAACACCCCCGAAGTTTTTGACTAGATCGAAATAGGCAAACGCCCGCAAAAAAAGCGCCTGCCCTTTCAGGTTCGATTTAACGGATTCATCGAAACTGGCAGCATCAATCGTTTTCAATACCTGATTCGCTCGGGCAATGATTAGGTAGCAATTCGTCCACTTGCCCGACGTATAGGTGTTGTTGGTTTCAAGCGTAAACGTTGCGGGATCTTCCTGCGGCTTTCCACCCCGTTGGGCAACATTATAAATAAAGAAGGTATTGTCGGAACGCATCTCGTTCAGAATCCAATCCTGATTATAAAGACCCTGGAGTGGCGCGTAAATACCTCCGACCGCCTGCTCAAAGTCGGCCTGCGTCTTGTAGAAACTATCGGACGTTAAGGTCGTTTCTGGAATGACATCCAGAAATTCATGGCAGGCACTTAGCGAAAAAAACAGGATACTGAGGGCTATGAGTTTGATTTTCATGACGAGTTCTTTTTTAGAAACCGATATTTACTCCGAAACTGACCGTGCGGGGAACGGGATACGATCCTTCATCGACACCCGGCGAACTGCCGCTGGCTGCATTCCGCGTGTTCACTTCCGGATTTCCCGGATATTTAGTGATGAGCCCGGCATTCTGAATGCTACTGTATACACGCAGGCTTCGGATGGTTTTTACGTTGAGCGGAAGGGTATAGCCCAGGGTAATGTTCTTAAACGACAGGAAGCTTCCGTCTTTAAGGTATCGGGTACTCCATCGGTCGCGTTCCAGATAAGTAGTTCCCTGCTGCACACTGCCATATTTGCCAGCGCCGGGATCGGTGGGTGATTTCCAGCGGTCTTTTACTTCTTCCAGCACATTGAAAGGGCCATCGAGATTGGTCAGCCAGTTTTCGTAGTGCGCCAGAATCTGGTTTCCATAATTCCCCGTAATCGTCAGGCCCAGATCAAAATTTCGGTAGTTGAGCTGATTTGTGAGGCCAAAGATATATTTAGGCCAGGGCGTTCCGGTTGTGGTATAATCTTCTGGAAACGTGATCTTACCATCACCATTCAAATCTTTAAACTTGATGGTTCCAACCTGCGAGTCAGCGTATTTGGGCGAATTGTCGAAATCCTGCTGATTCTTATAAACGCCATCCCAAACGGCTCCGTAAAACAACCCAACGGGCGAACCGACCTGCGATATATGACTATAGAACCCGTAATTGACCATGCCCTGGTAGATCGCATTAGTTTTCTCGGTCGATAGTTTTTCTACCCGATTTCGGTCGAAAGACAGATTGAGAGTGGTCATCCAGGTGAACCGGTTGTTGCGGATATTTGTCGTGCTAAGGCCAATCTCATGCCCCCAGAATTTCAGCTCGCCAATGTTGGTTTGAATACTGCTAAACCCCGACGACACGGGAACCGAGACGTTATAGAGCAGGTCGCTGGACGTTGTACGGTAATAGTTATACGTCAGTTGAATCCGATCATTCAGCAGGTAGACATCGGCACCGATGTTAAACTGCTTTTTTCGCTCCCAGCCCAGGTTATTATCGCCTAGGTTATTGGCCGCTCTACCCTGAAAAAGCGTATTTCCGAAGTCGTAATAAACCGGACCAACCGTCGATCGGAAGGAGTAATTGCCGATTTCAAAATTACCGGTGATGCCGTAGCTAGCCCGCAGCTTTAAAAATGAAACAGGCGTTACGCGCCAGAAATCCTCTTTCGAAACAATCCAGCCCACCGAAGCCGACGGGAAATTACCCCAGCGATTGTTGGGGCCAAAACGCGACGAACCATCGCGACGAACAGAAGCTGTGAAGAGGTATTTACTTTTGTAGTTGTAGTTCAGACGAGCCAGAAACGACAGCAAGGCCCATTTCTGTACGTCGCTGGTAACGACGGTTCGCCGGCGGCACTAACGGCCTGCACCTTATCATCGGTGTAATTGGTGGCCGTAATAAGGTTGTTCTCGCTGCGAAACTGCTGGGCGGTGAAATCGACTAGCGCGTCAAGGCTATGCCCGTTAAATTCCTTCTGATACGTCAGTGAGTTTTCGTTCACCCAGTTGTACATCCGGGTCGTATTATCGGAGCCACTCGGAATGCGGGGTGGTGGGGTGAACAAAACGCCAATGGTAGATGGGTTAAACTGGAATATGTTGTTGTTACTCAGCTGAACATTGGCCGTTGTCTTGGCCTTTAAGCCCTTGATGATTTCGTATTCAACGTAAGCATTAGAAAGCAGGCCATACGTTTTGTTCTTATACACTTTTTCCTGCGCCACGCGTAGCCAGTTTGGGTTGCCAAAAGAGGCCGGGTCCGAAGCCGTCAACGCCAGACTCCCATCGGCATTATAAGGGCTGGCCAGTGGGCTCGTTGCCAGCGCCCCTGAAATAATATTTTCGGTACCATACGGCCCCCATCGGTCGCAAAATTGGTGTTATAGGCATAATTGGGAGCCAGATTGAAGCCAACAGTGATTTTATCGCTGGGCGTGAACAGGGTATTTATACGAAGGGAAAGCCGTTGAAAACCCGTCCCAATCACAACACCATCTTCTTTAAAATAGCCACCGGTAACGGAGGTAAGAAAGTTTTTAGTGCCGGAACGGAGGCTAAGATTATAACTCTGAACCGCACCGGTTCGGGTGACCACATCAAACCAGTTGGTTCCTTTTCCAGCGTATTGGGCCGGATTTTGGAAAGCCGGATTCACGGCTCTACCGTTCGATTCCGCAATTTCTTTCTGAAACTGGGCGTATTCCTCTGCGTTCATCATTTTCAGTTTCCGGGCGTCGGGGATCTTTTCAAAGCCGTAATAGGAACTAAAGTCGATTTGCGTTTTGCCCGCTTTCGCCTGTTTCGTTTGAATCAAGACGACTCCATTACCCGCCCGCGATCCGTAGAGCGACGATGATGCCGCATCTTTCAATACACTGATGCTTTCAATTTCGGCCGGATTGATCGTATTGATATCGCCGGTAATGGGCATCCCATCGACTACATACAGCGGGTTAGCACCAGCCGTGATCGACACCGAGCCCCGAACTTTGATATTCATCCCCTCGCCGGGCCGTCCGCTTACCTGGTCAATGCGCACGCCCACCAGCTTGCCCTGTAACATTTGAGCAACCTGCGCTACGGGCGGATCTTTTAACTCTTTGGCCGACGCAATGGCAATGGCACCGGTGATGTCCTCTTTTTGCTGCGTACCATATCCAACGACCACCACTTCGTTGAGATTTTTCTGATCAGGAAGCAATTGTATAGCAATGCTTGTACGCTTACCGATAGCCACTTCCTGGCTCATATACCCCACAAATGAAAAAACCAGCGTAACCTCTTCATCGGGATACTCAGTTTAAACCCTCCCTCGGTATCGGTCACCGTGCCACGTGTAGAACTTTTGATAACCACACTAACCCGGGAAGCCCTTCGCCTTTTTCGCTGTTGACAACACCCGTAATGGTTCTGTCGACTGCGGGTTCAGTTATAAGCTGAGCATGTTGAGGTAACGAATTCGGTGTGGTTGGTTGAAAAGGCGGACGAATGCTAAGTAGAATCTGCTTTTTGCCGACCACTTCGTAGGTTATGGATGTGCTCTTGAACAGCTGATCCAGCACTGTGGACAGACGCTGATTTGAGATGTTTATCGACACCTTCCGATCGGCCTGAATCTGCTGTGGTATATAGGAAAACGTAACCCTGGCAGCTTTTTCAATTTTTGACAAAACAAGGCGAATCTCCTTATCCTCAACGGATAAGCTAATGGACTGCTCCAATAAAGCCTGGGCTTCGACTGTTCGGGCGTAGGTCATGTTCAGGAACAGAACCGTACACAGCAGTTGGGCAATAGTAATACGCATAAGGGTACGCGCGTAGTCGTGACTAAGTCGAGGTAATTTCATACCTTTGATCGTTTTTGTTTACAGGATTTAGACAAAGACAAACGAGCCCTACACATCTGACGAGGATGCAACGGAATACGAACCGAAATGGGGCTTATCCGGTCGGCGATGCTTGGACCCATCGCCGACCTTCTTTTTTATAGCGTCGGTTTAGTTTCTCCTCATACAGATTAGTCAATTAGAGTCTATGAATTGTTTTGATTCTATTGTACAGATAGATCGTTAATGTTGATGGGTAGAATCGACAGAATCTAAAGACTCAATAGAATCCAATTCTGCCAAATTGCTTAACATCCTGATCCGGTAATGACAATCTGCGCATCGATGACCTTATACGTGGCCCCTAATAGCTTACAGATAATAGTTAATTTGTCGTACAGATTCTCCTGATCTAACGAGGTCGTTATAAAGCAATTAGCCATTACTTCTTCATCATAGACCACATCAACACCGTAGGTTTTCTCAATAGCCGCCATGATTTTGGAGACCGGCGCATTCTGAAACGTAAAAGAGGCTAGTTCCACTTCTGGAATCAGGACAATGGGGTTTTCGACAAGCGTCTTCACCAACCGATGTTCCTGCCCCAGATACGTTACCTGCTGATTTGGGGTCAGTACCACACCAATGGTTTCGGGGTCAGATTTTGATTTAGCCTGCGTTGCCAATTTAGGAGAATAGACGGATACACGTCCTGTTCGCACGGCTACCGTTACGTTCCGATCTGTTGGGCAGGCTTTAATACGAAAACTGGTACCCAGAACTTTCGTGATCAGGTCATGCGAGTAGACCAGAAAGGGTTTATTCGGATTCTTCTGCACCTCAAAAAAAGCTTCACCCACCAGGGTTACTTCCCGCTGGTTACTTGCGAACGTAATTGGATACCGAAGTTTGCTGCCGGGTTGCAGGGTAACCACACTGCGGTCACTTAATACGACCCGCTCAGGGACGTCCGATGTATTGATCCGTTCTGTAAACGACAACTGTGTTTTTGACACCTGCTCGCTTATCGCGGGTAGTTCAAGGACTGATTGATTGACGAAGAACCAACTCAATCCACTTAGCAATACCACGGTCGCAGCGGCTATCCAATAGGGTCTGAATCGGATGCGTTTGACAGGCGTTGTGTTTACCGTTCGAGCGGTCAGTAACTGCCAGTTTTTAGCTAGAAGCTGCTTCTTCTCTATATCGGTAGACGGCAGTGTAATTTCAGAATCCAGTGAATCATACCATTGATCAAGCAAGGCTCTTTCCTCATCGGTGCACTCACCGTTGAGGTATTTAGCGAGTAATTCCTGGTATTTAGTGCCATCCATTCGTTGAGTCGTTTGTCCGTATCGGCGGTCTAACAAAAGGTATAGACGAACAACTCTGAAAATTCCCTAAGACCAATCAGGCTTTTTTTAGATTTTTTTTCATTTTGAATAGAACACAGATTTTTATAATGCTTATGATTAGGTACGATTTAATCTTAACAATCATAAAAATAGCCGGTCCGCCCGTGCGCGCCCATTATTAGGAGAGTAAAAACAGAACCCATACGGTCATGAAATCACGCAGATTCTGGCGCAGGAAGGTGGTTGACCGGGAGAGGTGGTATTCGATTGTTTTTTCGGACAGGTTCAGTCGCTGGGCAATCTCCCGAATGGTAAGGTGTTCAAACCGATTGAGGATGAAGATTTCGCGGGTTTTTTCGGGGAGTTTAGCCAGCGTATTCTGAATCGCTTCGGAGAGTTCATTCAACTGCACGGCCTCCATGGTGGCAAAGGTTTCGGCTGGAAAAAACTGCTGGAGTTGATCGAGATAATGCTCCTCCTGGATGTTTCGGCGGATGTAGTCGATCATCAGATTCTTGAGTGACACCCCTAAAAACGCCTGTAAATTGATCACACGCAGAGATTCCCGCTTCTGCCAGATCATCACAAAAAGCTCCTGCGCCAGCTCTTCAGCCACTTCTTTTCTCCGAAGTTTACGATGCGCAATCACATACATTTTATACCAGTATCGGTCATATAACTCCCTGAACGCCTGCTCGTCGTCGTCTCGGAGCAGGGCCAACAATTCATTGTCGGTTAATAGGTTCAGGGACATTCTGAAAATGGTTTATTAGCAAAGTTGTACTAAATCTCTAAATACTTCAAAATTTTCGGCTTATTAATTTTGGTGGCCAGAGGCTGGTTTCATATCTACATTCGTATCATCATTGGCTCAGCCCTTGCTATTCCCAATAGATATAACCGTCTTGCGCTGACTTTTCTTAATTTTACCCACTATGTATATCCGACGCATCGAAATCAATAACATTCGCTCCATCGAGCACTTCCAGATGACTTTCCCGGAGGGTAAGGAAGCTGGTTGGCACGTGCTGATTGGTGATAACGGATCAGGGAAATCTACGATTGTTCGATCAGTGGCGCTAACTGTTCTTGATCAGCAAGATATTCTAGCCACACGAGAAGATTGGGAGAACTGGCTAAGCAAGGGCAAAAAAAGTGGTCAAATAACCGTAGGAATAGCAAAAAATCCGGAATATGATTTTGACGAATCACCTAAGCGAGAAGAAAATTTTCTAATAAATAAAGTCAGTTTTGTTGACCATTTTGAGCCTAGCCCATCAGACGACGTTTACAATGAGGAAGACTTAAATTCCAATATTTTTAATTTAAAATTCTTAGGAGTAGGTTATACGACTCTTGACGAAATAATCACTCGCAATAGAACTGTATTTAAGCGCAATTCGCAAACCGAAACTTTTTCACTTGATTTGAGAAAAGGGGCTTGGTTTTCTGCTGCTTATGGGCCTTTTAGAAGGTTCACTGGAGGTAACTTGGATAAAGAAGGGCTGTATAAAACAAATCCACGTCTTGGGGCACATTTATCTGTTTTTGGAGAAGATGTAGCTCTTAGTGAAGCGTTAACATATTTGCGAGATCTCCATATAAAAGACTCTGACAACCAAATCAACAAACGCAAAAACAACTTAGAAGGTGAAGTTTTAAAGAGTATAGTGAAATTCATTAATGGAGCGAAACTACTTCCGCATAATACCACTATAAATCAGGTAAGTCCTAATCAGGTAACATTTAAGGATGCGAACGAAAATCAAATTTCTGCAACACAAATGAGTGATGGTTACAGGTCAATCTTGAGCATGACTTTTGAATTGATTAGACAATTAATCACATTTTACGGACACAAATCTGTGTTTAGTCAAATTGATCAAAACAAAATGATTATCGACCTTCCCGGCGTGGTCTTAATCGATGAAGTTGATGCCCATTTACACCCAACCTGGCAAACGGACATTGGTCAATGGTTTACGAAATACTTCCCTAATATTCAATTTATTGTCACGACACATAGCCCGCTTGTTTGTCGGGCGGCAGAGAAAGGCTCAATCTGGCGGTTACCGGCACCAGGTAGTGGTGAAGTAGCTCAGGAAATAACAGGAAATGAGAAAAAACGCTTAGTCTTCGGCAATGTACTGGATGCCTATGGTACTAATGCTTTCGGTGATAACGTTGCTCGTTCTGAGTCGGCTAATGATAAACTCAATGAACTGGCAGAACTCAATATTAAATCAATTATGGGCCAAATTTCACCCGATGAAGAGCAGCAACTAAATGAACTCCGAAGCATTTTCCCCACCGAAGGATGATTAAGTTACCCGACGTTCAGCCTGATCAGGATGTTCTGGATTCGCTGAATACGTTTCAGGCAGAAATTGACAAACAGATTGGATTCGCGGCAAAGTCAGCTTCAGCAAAAACCAATTTCAGTAACAAGAACAAAAAGGGAAATGATGTTTTTGACAAAGTCAAAAAGTCATTGACCAAGATGTGCTCGGGCGCTCGTCGGTGTGTTTATTGCGAAGATTCATTTGCCGATGAAGTTGAGCACATCTATCCTAAAGACCTGTACCCTGAAAAAGTATTTGATTGGAACAATTACGTCTATGCCTGTGGCCCTTGTAATGGCCCAAAGAATAATAAGTTCGCCGTTTTTAGGCATGATACAGGTGCTTTCCAGATAGTTAACCCACCTCGTGGAACTGCAGCTACACAGCCACCTGCTGGCGAGGCCGCACTTATAAATCCACGGGTAGAAAATCCGCTGGACTATTGTATCCTCGACTTATCGCCAGGCTCGTTCAAATTTGTTATCCTAAAACCGAAAGGAACCAAAGACTATCTGCGTGCTAAATACACCTTTGAAGAGATCTTACAATTCAATGAAGTCGCGCGTGAAACCTTGCGGGAGGCTAGAGAGCACGCATATGGTGATTATAAAGCCCGATTATTTCAATATGTTCGTCTTCGTGATGCTGGCAGTTCCCAAGCGCAGTTAGACAATATGATCGAACAGTTGCAGAAAAAAGGACATCCGACTGTATGGAAAGAAATGCAACGTTACCATAAAGAAAGACACCTTGCCCGAATTGACAGGGCGCTTGATGATCTATTTATTCAAGCTCCCGAAGCCTTAAGTTGGTAAAGCCTCGGGAGTTTTCTATGATTCCTCACTGGCTCACTCGCCCCACCTCACGAACATTGGCCCCGGTGCGTTTCTGTAAATCATCGCCCAGATCGGCGCGGGCTTCCTCGGCAATTTGTTCCAGTTTGGCAACAATATCCGGGTGTTGCTCCCGAACATCGTAGCGCTCACCGGGATCACGTCGGAGGTCGTAGAGGGCCGTTGCAAATTCATGCGTCTCTGTACTCGGTCCGGGTTTGCCGTTCTGGCCCGGCAGGAATCCTTCGTATGTTCGTCCGGGGTGGGCAAAAACCAGTTTCCATTCGCCCTGGCGGACGGCTTCCAGGCTGTTTCGTCGGTAGTAGTAGTAAAATTTATCGCGGGGCGTTACGGTGTTATCCCCTTTCAGCAATGCAATCCAATCGACGCCATCAATCTGTTGTTTGGGTAATCGGGCGCCACAGAGCTTCGCCACTGTTGGCAAAATATCCAGCGCCGTCAGTAACTTGTTGCTGACCCGGCCCGCGGGACAACACCCGGCCAGCGAACCAGGCAGGGTACCCGATGACCACCTTCAAACGACGTTCCTTTGCCTTCCCGGAAACCACCCGTCGATCCAGCATGATCACCGTAATTCAGCCAGGGGCCATTGTCGCTGATGAAAATAACGAGGGTATTTTTATCAATCCCCTGCTGTTTCAACTCCCCTAAAATCTGCCCGACCGACCAATCTAATTCCGTCAGCACATCGCCGAAAATACCCCGTGCACTTTTCCCCTTAAACCTGGCCGAAGCCGCCAGTGGTACGTGGGGTAATGGATGTGGTACATACAGGAAGAACGGCTTTTTCTTGTGATTCCGAATAAACGAAACCGCCCGCTCGGTAATGTTCCCGGTAATTTTAGCCGCATCATCCAAATCCTTGATCTCCTCCTTCTGTTCGTTGCCCTCAATCCAGCGAAGCGCAGGATATTTTGCCTGGGCCTGGGCAGGATGTAACGGCCACATATCGTGCGAATAGGGCACACCATAATATTCATCGAAGCCCTGTTGCAACGGAAGAAACTTCTTGTTATCACCCAGGTGCCATTTGCCAAACATACCTGTAGCATACCCACGTTCTTTCAGCAACTCGGCCAGGGTTTCTTCATTCGGGTTCAGGCCAATGGGCGAATTAGGTCCTAAAGCCCCTGAAATACCAAGTCGGTTTGGATAGCAACCGGTCAGGAGAGCGGCCCGCGACGCGCTACAAACGGCCTGAGCGGCCAGGAAGTTGGAAAAGCGCGTGCCTTCAGCCGCCATTTTATCCAGATTGGGCGTGGTGTAATCAAGCGCCCCCGTTACAGACAGATCGCCATAGCCCATATCATCCATAAAAAACAGGACGACGTTGGGCGGTGGTGTTGGTGCTGGTTTCTCAATCCAGGCTGTGATAAGCAAACCGACGCCAATGAATACAAAGACACTCAATATGAGACGGGATAAACGTTTAGGCATAAGAACCATAGAAATTGATGTTAAAGTAGTGTCTTGTTGGTTTAACTTCCCGAAAGCTTTGAGCTTTCGGGAAGTTGGGTTGAATACATAGCCTCTCAATTTGTAGCTGCAACAGCGGTTTTTGGCGTAACAATTTCCCAGTCATTAACATGGGTAGGCCTATGTTCGCGGGCAACGATCGCATCGAATTGGCGAAGCAAATCAGGGTGTTGGGCGGCTACATTCGTATGCTCACTTATATCACTGCCTAAGTCATACAACTCCCAGGAACCAGTTCGATTTTTCCGCACATTGGTTTTCACCGCTTTCCAATTCCCCACCCGAATGGCTAACTGTCCGCCCTTTTCGGGATATTCCCAGTAGAGAAACGGGTGTTGCTGTTGAGCTGTTTCCTGACCCATCAAGGTTGGTAAAAACGAAATGCCGTCGGTAAGGAATGGCTGTTTATAACCAACCAGTTCGGCCAGAGTTGCCAGCAAATCATATTGTACCGATACGTGGTTGGTAACCTGACCAGCCTTTATTTTACCCGGCCAGCGGGCCAGCATCGGCTCCCGGATGCCGCCTTCGTACACATCCATTTTCAGGCCCCGCAAATTGCCCACACTATTGAAATAGGCAGCCTCTACCCCGCCGTTGAAGGTAGCGCCGTTGTCACTTGAGAACATAATGATTGTGTTATCGTCAATTTTCAGCTCTTTCAGCAATTGCATTAGCTGCCCGATTTGCTTGTCCATGTAGGTAATCATGCCCGCATACGTAGCACGCGGGTATGGCGTTGAGGCATATCCTTGCTGACCGAGATAGGGGTGTCGTCAAATTTGCCGATGTATTCCTTCACTGCCACTTCGGGTGCCTGCAACGAAACATGTGGCACCGTGAAGGCAGATACAGAAAAAACGGCGCATTCTTGTTTTGCCGAACAAAAGCCAGTGCTTTCTGCGCCATTTTGTCAATCGCATAGTCGTTGCCGCGATAATAGGCGAAGGCCTCCGGTGTGGCTGTTTCGGGTGTTAGTTTGCGATGTACGTCGATGACGGGGTTGTTCAGACGGTCGGGTTTGCCGTTTTCCCACAGGTGCGTTGGATAGTAGTTATGTGCCTGTTTCTGATCCAGATAGCCATAGAAATAATCGAAACCCTGTTCGTTCGGATTGCCGGTGGTATTGGCCATTCCCATTCCCCACTTACCAATGCAAGCCGTTTTGTACCCCGACTGTTGCAGCATTCGGCCTACGGTAAATGCGCCAGGATAGAGCGGCATCTGACCACCCTCCAGCGAATCGGGGAAACCGCCCATTTCGTAATTACCCCGAATGTAGGAATGGCCACTGTGCTTACCCGTCAACAACATACAGCGGGCGGGCGCACAAACCGGCATACTCGTATAGTGTTGTGTAAATCGCATGCCCTCATGAGCTAGCTGATCCAGATTCGGTGTCCGGATTTTCTGCTGACCGTAGCATCCCAATTCGGCGTAACCCAGATCATCCGCATAGATATAAATGATGTTGGGTGATAGGGCACTCCGGCGCGATGGGGATACCTGATGGGGAGTAAAACCAATCAATAAACCACCTGCCAGGAACAGAACCGATACGCTGAGTGTGATTAAACCAGACTTCATGACAGGAGGGGTAAATAATGTTTTTTGTCGTGCTGACGAAGGAAGCATCTTTAGCTTTCCTTACAAAATAGTATGAAGCCTTGAGATGCTTCCTTCGTCAGCATGACAAAATAGCTTTAGTATAATAAATCTTTACCAGCCAGGATTCTGGCTAAGCGTTGGTGTTAGGTTCCGTTCTTTCTGCGGAATTGGCCAGAGGTAGTGTCTGTTCAGGTCGAAAGTACGGTTAATCCCCACGACCTGAACCGTTGTCAGGGTTCCATTGGCCGCTTTGTAGGTAATGCCGTAAATGGGACCCGGAACCACCGTCGCAGCGGTTTTCCACCGACGGATGTCGAAAAGATGCTGTCCTTCGAAGGCTAGTTCAACGGTCCGCTCCCGACGGACAATATCCCGTAACTCGGCCTGGGTAGCGTTGTTGCTAATGGATGGTTGTTTCACATCAGAACGCCCATTCCGAACAGTATTGATGGCCGCAATCACACTGGCATCCGTCTGATTCAACTCAATTTTCGCTTCGGCATACGTCAGCAAAATCTCGGCATAGCGAAGCAGAATAATGTTAATGCCATTGTTTGCCGGGTTAGCATAATCCTCTGCATTGACGTATTTCTTGATGTTGAAACCAGTCGTTGAGGCAATGTATGTATTCCCGACGGCATCGGCAGTACCGCTGGTTGGCTCGGGGCGAAAGGTGATCCCGCTTGGTAATACGTCGCCCGTCAGGAAGTTAGAAAACTTAAGCCGGGGGTCACGATTAGCGTATGGATTAGCGGGGTCGTAGCCACTAGTAGCATCCGTAATTAGCTTGCCCCCTGTCGTTTCGTACATATCTATGAGCGCCTTGGTGGGTACGTAGGTACTCTGAGCGCTTTTCTGACTATAGGGGCTAACAGATTGAATACGTTAACGGGATAGGTGTCTTTGATGAATTGCCGATCCAGCAAAACTTCTTTATTATTTTCGGCCGCTACCGTGAATAGCTTTTCATAACTGTCATTCAACCCGTAGATGCCTAGTTTTATGACCTGATCGGCAGCCTCGGCAGCCTGTTGGTATCGACCCGCCAGCAAATTAGCTCGTGCCCGTAAGCCCAGCGCAGCCCCTTTTGTAAACCGTCCTTTGTCGGCAGCGGCATAGGTTGTGGGCAACAGCCCGGCAGCATCGGTGAGTTCTTTATCGACAAAATCCCATATCTGCGCAATGGGGGTGCGGGCCAGCGTGCGGCTTTCATCCAGCGAAATAGCCTTCGTTACCAGGGGTACATCGCCAAACAGACTAGCCAGTTTAATGTACTGGTAGGCTCGCAGGGCTCTCGCTTCCCCTTTGAACTGATTAATCAGGGCCGTGTTGGTCGACGCAACTTTATCGACGTTTTCCAGCAAATAATTGCAGGCCCGAATACCCTTATAGGCTTTGGCCCATTCCCCAAACACCTTCGCGCTGGTGGCATCGTACTGACCCAGTTCAACATAGGCCTGCACATCGAACGGCTGGTTGGTATGGGCAATATCCGTCATGGCGTCCCAACTGATGAGGTTGGTGCTGTCGAGATCCGTGTAAAGCGAATTGGCGGCCAGTCGGGCATCGTTCTCGGTTTTCCAGAACAGGCTTTCCGATAAGCGGTCGTTGGGAACGGTATCTAATAATTCCCGGTCGCAGGAGGCTAAGGTTACCCCAAGAATCGCGACGAAGAAAGAGAGTACACTATATTTTATTGATTTCATGAGCTTTCTGAGACTAGGTGGATGAGGTTAGAATTGCAGGTTCAGCCCGAGCGTATACAGCGACGTTTGCGGATAATAAACCGCCCGTCCAGATCCGGCTTCCGGGTCCAGATTCCACTCATTCAACTTCGAAATGGTTAACACATTGGTTGCTGACACATACGCCCGAATGCGATTCAAGCGTACTTTAGACGCAAGGGCCGTTGGCAGTGAATAGGCTAGTTGGATGTTTTTGAGCCGAACATACGACCCATCGATGATCAGCCGGTCGGAGGTAGCCACATTCCGCAAATCAAATTTCAACGGTCGGGGGAAACGAGCGTCGGTATGCTCGGGCGTCCAGTAGTTATTGGTATAAATCGAGTGGGTGAACCCTTCCTGATTACCCATTTCGGCCAGGGCACCTGCCAGGCGCGTATCTACTTTGGCGGCTCCCTGGAAGAGCAGGTTCAGTTCAAAATTCCGGTACGAAAAATTCGAGTTAAGCCCGAACGTGAACTTGGGGAATGTATTGCCAATGTTCGTCATGTCGTTGGCGTCGATCTTGCCATCACCATTAGCGTCGATATACTTCACATCGCCCGGCTTCGTATTGGCAGCATAGGTCGCTTTGTAATTGGTAATCTGCTCCTGCGTCTGGAACAATCCATCGGTTTTGTAACCCCACAACGTATTGATTGGCAGGCCAACCGCAATGATGTAGCGGGGTCAATATCCGAACCAAGAATGTAGGGCCCCGTTCCTTTCAGATCAACAACTTTATTGCTGTTGATGCTCAGGTTGCCGCCCAGGTTATACTGAAACCCAGATGCGCTTTTGGCTCCCGGTAATTCAGGCTAAACTCCCAGCCTTTGTTCTCCACCGAACCGGCATTTTGGGGAGGAGCAACCAAACCAATCGTAGCCGGAATATCGAGATTCAGCAAAATATCGCTGGTCAGTTTCCGGTAATAATCAACCGTTAAGTTCAGGCGACCCCGCAGGAAGGAAGCATCCAGACCTAAATCCAGTTGCGTTGTCGACTCCCAGCCCAGATCGGTATTGGCCAGGGTTGTCTGCCGATACCCCTGTACAGCGGCCCCGTTGAAATCGTACCCACTGGCAGCAAGAGCGGCATAGTAGCTATACAAATTCACCGACTGATTGCCGGTTATCCCCCAGGAACCACGCACTTTCAAATCACTCACTGTTTTTTGCAAACCCTGCCAGAAGTCTTCCTTCGAAATGCGCCAGCCCGCCGAGAACGATGGGAAGAAACTGTATTGCTTGGCACCCGTAAACTTGGACGATCCATCGTAGCGTCCGTTTACTTCGACCAGGTATTTTCCATTGTAATCATAGTTTACCCGACCGAAATACGACCGTAAACCGTAGAGGGCATCACTCCCGCTATTGCTCTTGGTTCCATCGTTGGCTCCCTGACCAATCGACTGAATATCATTGTTATAAAATCGTTCACGGTAGGCAGACAAAAACGTTTGTGTATTTCCAATCTGCGAGTAACCCAGCAATCCCTTAACAGTGTGCTCACCTATTCCACGCTCATAGGTAAGTAAGCTGGTCAATGTGTACTCCCGCAAGGTATTGCGCACTTCGGTCAGGGTGTTATTCGCTACCGTTTTCGTGATGTTGGTATTCTTATCGGTGTTTACATAGGAATTGGCGAAGTTCTTTTCCTGGGTAAAAAAGCCTCGTCCGGCTACCTGAGTCGAGAAGGTCAGGCCATCAACAATCTCCCATTCGCCTTTAACATAGGCCGCCAGATAATCCGTTGACCGTTTTGAATCACCCCCGATTTCGGCATACATCAACGGGTTGTTTCCCTGGGTACTCAAGCCATACGTACCATCCGCGTATTTGGGAACGGCCCAGAGGGAACCATGCAGCAGGAAATTAATTGGATCGATGGTTGGGGCTTGCGAATAGTTATAGCGATAGTTGATGTCGCCACTGACGCGCAGTTTCGAGGAGATCGTATAATCGGTATTCAGGCGAATTTCGCCGATTTTACTGCCGTAATGTGTGATAATACCCGCCTGATCCTGATAACGAAGGCTCAATCGGGTACGTATCGCTTCGTTACCACCTGCAACAGCGATAGTATGGTTTTGCTGAGGAGCGGACTGGAGAACCGTTTGAAACCAGGTATTTGGCAAGGGGTATTTCTCCCGATCAGTTGCTGTAACGTAAGCCTGTATTGATTGTTCTGTAAAACGGGCGGGTAGGGGAGAACCCGCATTGGTATAGGCCGCTACCTGCATCCGCATATAGTCTTCAATGCCCATCATGTGCGGTTTATTAATAGAATTCTGGATAGCGTAATAGCCATTATACTCAACCTGCACCTTACTGCCTTTGGCCCGTTTGGTCGTTACGAGCACGACCCCGTTAGTCGCTCTTGATCCGTAAATGGCCGTCGAGGAAGCGTCTTTCAGAACCGTAACGGTCTCAATATCATCTGGGTTGATATCCGACAACCGTTGCTCAATCCCATCGACAATGACCAGGGCATCGTTCTTCGTCATATCATACCCACCGCTCCCGTTATTCGTACCGGCTGTATTGCCAATACCATTGATGTTGAAGGTAGTAATGCCCCGCACCCGAATAGCCGTGTTGGAGCGACCCGGTGATCCACCCTGGTCCAGTACCGTAACGCCCGGCAGCTGTCCCTGCAACGACTGCTGAATATTGGAAACCGGTCGGCGGGCAATTTCTTCGGCACCAATTTGCGCCACAGAATTAGTCAGGCTATTCCGTTTTTGGGTGCCGTAACCTACGACAACAACTTCATCAAGCTGCTTATTATCCGCTGCCAGCGAGACATCGATGCGGCTACGGTTGTTTACCGATACCTCCTGTGTAGCGAAGCCAATCCCTGAAAAGACCAGTACAGCGTTCGCCGGTGCATCCAGGGTAAACTTTCCGTTCGCATCAGTGCTAGTGCCTTTGGTGGTATTTTTAATCACCACGTTAATGCCAGGCAATGTTTCGCCAGATTGGCTCTTTACGGTGCCGGTAATCGGATCTGCTACAGCGTGGGCGTCTGTTTTAGCCACTGCCGCGGCAAGCAAAGCAGGCGTTTTTACAGCCGATTCGTTTGGGGTGTTCTGCTCCTGATTGAGGGCCGGCTCTGAAGTGGCCCCATCCGTAAACGCAACTTTCTTTACTTTTTTGTCGCCCAGAATCAGGTACGAACTGCTGTTTACTTTTTTGTAGCGTAGACCCAGCGGCCGTAGCAGACTTTCCAGATTTTTATCGAGCGTTGCCCGGCTATCAAGAGCATCGGGTGATACCGAAAGGCCATCGACCGTTCGTAGCTCAAACATGATGTTCACCCGTACTGATTCTTCAACTCATTGAGCACATCTTTGAGTTGACGGCTGGCTACTTTGTCGGCGTCTGTTCGCTTTTGCTGAACATTACTGGCCAGAACAACCGACTGCGACCAGCCGGGCCGGAGTCCAATAAGCAATAGCATTGACAGAAGACCCACATTGGAGACTTTTCGTAAATGATTTGTCATAATAGGTAAGGAATTGATTGACTGCTTGTCCAATAAATGGACATGGATGGTTTATCGGTTGGGATTCATAGATTGATCACGATCTTCTGGTGGGCTAGTAGCTGGCCAGGCCGAATAGCTCAAAATCCGTATCAATCAGTAGGAAGCATCACTAGTATTGTTAATTGATGGGCAAAGATTAGTAGGTAAATTTTGGTTTCCAAGAAAAAATTAAAAATTTGATTATCAACGATTTATCTATTAGTCTATCGGGAATTACTGTTATTCATAGACAGTATGAAGCTCCTCAACAGGCATTCCCATGAGTTTGAATGAGTTACGCTAGATCAGCTATTTGTCCATAATTTGAACTCGGTTGCCCTGCCTTACTACATTGATGTCAAGCAATTCCGAAATGGATAGCAGGAGTTGATCGACGTTGTCAGCCTGAAATGAACCCATCAGTACACGTTCGGCTAATGCACGGTTTTTAATCTCCACCTGAAGCCCGTAGTTCTCTTCGAGCATATAGGCCACCTCTTCCAGACTGGTTTCCTCAAAGACAAACCGTTTCTCGTTTCCGGTAGGGGAGGGCTGATACTCCCTGCGTGTTTTCAAGGCGATGTGGTTGGCTGGATCGAGGGTGACCAGATCGCCGGGTTTCATGGTTACCAGCTTTTTGATTTTATTCTCCTGATAGTGGAGCTGAACCTTGCCCTTGTTCAGCAATACCCTGGCCCCGCGTTTCCGGGCAAAAACAGTGAACTCCGTACCTAATACGACTACCTCAAAATCATTCGTGGTTTTCACCACAAACTTCTGATCGTCAGGCGTGTGGGTTACCGAAAAATCGGCTTCGCCCGTCAGGAGGACTTCCCGGCTTGTCTGCCCAAATCCCCAGCGAGGTACCTTCAGGCTCGAATTCGCATTCAGCCTGACGGTACTCCCATCGGCCAGTTTCACGGATTGAGTTTCGCCGAACGCCGTTGTGTAGGTCTGGTAAACAAGCTGGTTGCGAAAAAACAGACCCGCTATGCTCATGACCAGCACAAGCGAAGCCGCAACTAACCAGAACGGCCTGTTCCAGAACCTCGATACAGGCAGCGGTAGGGGGGCTTCGTTTGGGTAAGTCTCTTCGGTGTGCGGATTATCGGCTAAAAAAGCTGTGTACTGCTGGGTTGCCTTTTCTGTTTGCGTCAGGTACTGTGGATTCCGGTTTTCCCATTCTTCCAGCCACTCGTAGTATTGCTCTTCATTTGCTGTTGAGTGAAGCCATTTTGCAATCAGTTCGCGTTGGAGCGGAGAGGCTTTTCGGGCGAAATGGCTAAATATCAGTTCTTTATTGATTTCGGAATCCATGGTGTGTCTTGCTTATTGATGAGACAACTTTTGGTGAACTTCCCTTATGATGCGATGAGGGTATACAGAAGCGGCTAGGATCAGTTATGAATTTTCAGACGCTTCCCCCTCATTTTTAAATCATATGGGTTCTAAGAATCCCCGTTCTAAAAATCCACAGGTAGCTATCAGTACCAATAGCCAATGATCTTTTAGGCCCTTTCTGACCGTACTTAGTGCTTTGCCAATATGCGCTTCAATGGTTTTGATCGATAAGCCTAGTTCGGTTGCGATATCCTGGTATTTTTTCCCTTCGAAGCGGCTTAACAGAAAGACTTTACGGCATTGTGGTGGTAGTGATTCAACCATTTCTTCTACCCGATGCAGCACTTCTTCGAACTGAACAATCTGATCGGGTCGCTGGCTGAACACACCTTCCTTTGTTTCGGCGGTTTCAATATCGTCTAGTTCCTGGAACTCCAGACGGAGGTAATTATAAGCCTCATTACGAACGCTTTGAAATAGATAATACCGATAGGAAGACGTTACACGTTCATAGGCTTTGGTTTTCCAGAATTTGCAAAAAACGTCACTAACCAGATCTTCAGCCGTTTCTTTCGAGTACACGAACCGAACCGCGTGGCTGCATAGGGCCTGGTGGTACCGCCGGAACAGGAGTTCGCACCCTCTTTGTGGGTTCTCCTCAAAAGTCCGCCGGAGAAATAGCTCCGTATCATTGCCAACGGTCTTTTCTTCCATTGACTCAATGGGCTCTCCAACCAGATATGGGGCGGTAGAATGTGCCGGAAAAGGCTGGCTTACGGGATCAATCAGTTGACGTACTTGCATAGCCTGTGAGTAAACAGGTTGGTCTCTCGTTGAGCCAATCGTCTATATAAGATAAGACAACTTTTTGCAAAAATCCCCTTAGTTGGTTTTAACTTTTTCTAAAATAAAGTCAAAAAGCAACTTAATAATCAACTTTCTTCCGATTCACCTTGGTGTCACTTTTCTGCTTTTTGCGGGCAATCCGTTCCTCAACAGAGGCTTTTGAGGGTTTTGTGGGTTTGCGCGGTTTTGTCACGGCAAAGGCTTTTTCGATGAGTCGGTAAAACTTCTTCGTTACCTTCTCTTTATTGCCTAACTGCGTCCGCTCGGTTTGGTGAGTGAGCACCAATTCGCCTTCAGTGGTTAGTTTGTTGGCTAATTTTTCTTCCAGAATCGTCCGCTCCTCATCGGTAAGTAGTAGCGAATCCCGGACGCTGAATCGTAGCTCAGCCTTTGTGGCAACTTTGTTCACATTTTGTCCACCTGCTCCTCCACTTCGGGCAAACTGATACTGTAATTCGGGTTGTAAACGGGTGGCGTCCATAGCTGATCAACTTCTCATTTGGGGAGAAAAATAGGTTGTTCCTGCGAACAATCGACGCAGGAGTCGGTTTTTTTCAAACTAACCGTGCTATTTCAGTTGATTGCCATACTTGAAAATCTGCACTGGCAAGCCGTCAGTCGAATTGATTAACAACAAAACCCCAGATAGCAATGACACAGAACCAGCAATTACCTACAGATCCTATTGTCGATATGGACGACACAACGGGAAGCAATGGCGGATCGGCCGAAGACCGGTTTTCGGGCGAATCTGACGACACAGGAGATAATGGGGAAGATCAGGCCGCCCAAGCGGATACGCCCTGAAGCGATACGGCGCGAGTGGATGGTATGGGGTTTCGTTCTTCTTCATTGGCAAACAAACCGCCTTCCATTGGGTTATTTGGAGAACAGTAAACCTGTTATTGGGTAAATTTTAAGACGATGGGATCGAATAATCTGGAAGAACAGGCGCTCACGAATACACTTAGTACGTTCCGCCATAACGGGCATATAGTTGCCATATCGCCGGAGCAGGGCATCAAGTTGCTCGACAGTTGGCTACGGGCCTTACAGGGCGATCCAAATATTGACCAGATCAAAGGCCAGCTCAGTGAACTTCGCACAGCCTTGCAGGCTACTACACCAGACGATCAGTATATCCGCGACCTATTGCTGAGCCTGGCCGATAAAACACAAGCCGTAGCCGAGGATGCCAATTCGGAGGGTACCTGGACGGGCGGTCTGGAAAGTCTATCAAAAATTCTACGCGGTTTTGGTAGTAAATCCTAATGACACAATACATTTTTCGACCAATAGACTACAAAACCATAACTACATAACCATGGAAGGAACCAGAACAACTCTTGAACATCGAATGTTGAATGATACCCTGGGCGCATTGGGCGACGGTAGCCATGCCAAGCTATCAGCCGAACAGGGTATTTTATTATTGGAAGGCTGGCTAAATGCACTACCAGGCGATGTGGGTGCCGAGCGGATTCTGGCCGAGGTAACCGCCCTGCGTGACCATTTGAAAACAGGACAGCCTGACGGTGAAAAAATTCGCCACTGGCTGCTCAGTATGGCTAGTCATACTCTTGCCCTCTCGCACGAACCATCGGTTGACCCAACGACGATGAATCAGCTGAAGCAGTTAGCCACTGCCTTGCGAAGTTTCACTAACCAGATCTAATATGCTGACTCACGAAGAATCCTCTGAACTCCTCGACTCAACGATGAACGTTCTGGAGAGTGAAGGAGGACCCAAAACACCGCAAAGCGGCTTGGGAGTTATTGACCAATGGCTGGCTCAACTCAGTCAGGCCGAAAACGCGAAAGATCTTACGAACACGCTCGAACAGGTAAAAACGCAATTGGAAAGTGATGAGATCAATACGAACGAGTTCATTCAATTGCTCGACACCTTAGCCACGCAAACAACTGAGTTCAGTACGTTTATGGGTTCAGAAGGGGATATGGCTACCCGACTCGAAGCTGTCTCATCAGCCTTACAGTCGCTTGCCGGACAGTTGGGGCATTAGGTGTCAGGTTTACGGTATTCGGTTTATGATGGCAGATTGGTACATGAATAACGCACGAGACCGCCACCATAAACCGAATACCGTAAACCGTTCTAAGGTATTCGGTTATTCCAGTAAATCAGCACATTCAATGTTGCCCGGCCCGACGCGATAATATCCAGATCACCATCGCCATCCAGGTCAGCTGCTTGCAGGTCCTCGCAGGCCATCCGAACACTGTCGTCGAGCGGATAACCCTGCCAATTTTTGACTTCCTGCGGTTTAAACAAGCGAATGCCTACTTTTTTATACGCGTTTGGATTACGCCAGCCCGCTACAATCTGATCGTTTCCTAGCCCTAAAAAGTCACCGCAAACCAACGCGTGTCCCTGGCTAAGCATGTCGCTTAGGACATCGATTTGTTTGTCACCAGCCAGTTTTTGGGGTTTCTTGAGCGAATAAAATCCGCTTTCTACCTGAAGCAAATTCCCATGCATGGGCTGAATCGTGGCAATGCTTTTGCCATTGTTCAGGCGTCTGATCTCCCCAATGCCTGCTACATCGTTGGTCAGTAAGGGCAGCGAATTACTCGCCGATTCGTCATCCACAGGGAGCCATTTCTTTTTGCGCCACTGGAAGATATTGCCCCCTTCTTTACTGGCAACAATCAGACCTGTTGCCGATCCATTGTCGCCATCTTCCCAAATCTCGAAGTTATGCGTCAGGTGCATGGTCGAATCGACTAAATGTCGTTTCCAGTTGCCGCGTAGGTCTTTCGGAAACTCATAGCCCCAAATCCGAACACCACGTCCTTCACCGTTTTTGTTGCCCAGTCCGTGCAGTGGTACCACAATGAGTTGGTAATTATTTTTCCCAACGTTGGCCCAGCGCATGCGATGGGTTGTCACCTCGTGAGGTAGCCGCACGGGTTCCCAGCGTTGGGTTGGGTCTTGTGGGCGAATGAGGTAGAAAACAGCGCCCGATTTGGTGCTATCATTGGTTTCGGCGGGATTCCAGCCTGCCCAACGGCTACCTCCACAAGTCCGTCGCCATTAAGATCGCGGGCAGCAATGCAAACGTTATCCTGCGGGGTCAGATTCGCAGCCATTACGTACCGCTTCCACGGACTCGTTTTATTCGCGGGATTTTTATACCAGACAATTTCTTTCTGATCGGCCAGCAGAATATCGGGTTGTTTGTCGCCATCTACATCCCCAATGGCCATACCATACCCAATGCTGATCTGATTATCAACCACCTGAATCTTGAAATTCAGTGGCTTTTGCTGGGTGGTATCAGGCTGGGCCAGCAGTGGAGAAGCCGCAAACAGACAGAGAAGTAAGGCGTTTTTCATGGCAGTTGTTCGGTTACAGAACAAAGCTGCCTGAAACCTGCTTCTACCGGCTTATACGTATGTGCTCACCTAACTTCATCACATGGTAGGGTGTACCATACTGCTCACAGGCGCTAACAAAATCGGCAGGGTCAGCGGTATTGAATTCGAATAAGTCGTAGTGATGCGGGATGACCAGCTTCGCACCAATCTCTCGACCCAGCCGGGCAGCTTCATCGGAGTTCAGATTACCGGCTACCCGTCGTTCGGGTTTGTTGCCGTTGATGGGTAGAAAGGCAACGTCTATAGTAAATGGCCGGAGGATGTCCACCATGCCATCATACCAGAGCGTATCTCCTGAATGATACACCCGATAAGGACCCAACTCCACCACAAAGCCCATGAATTTACAACGTCCATCAGCGTCTCGTTCGATCTC
This sequence comes from Spirosoma telluris, assembly GCA_003259005.1. Lineage (GTDB taxonomy): Bacteria > Bacteroidota > Bacteroidia > Cytophagales > Spirosomataceae > Spirosoma > Spirosoma telluris. The sequence continues at coordinate 3,848,196 of QLII01000001.1, read as the reverse complement.
GTTATGCGCAGCCGGAACGCCATGAAAAATGAATGGCCCAACCGTAGCCGTTTGTCCATCTGTCAGGCCAATGGGGCAGGGGGGGCTGTTTTAAGCCGGTCGGCAATGAATGTACGATTGGCTTCAGGAATCACAAACTGTAGGTCTGGATTAGCCGCCATGAGTGGCAACAGTGTTTCGGCATCCAGATGATCGGTGTGATTATGGCTCGACGTAACAACGTCGATCATGGTTAATTGGGAGGGCTCGATCGCAATCTCTGAGATCCGTACATGCGGCTTGTCTGTATCGGCATATTTCCGGCTCAGCGAATCGGACAGATAAGGGTCAAACAACAGGTGATTGCCGTTGTACTGCAACAAAAAACCACTTTGCCCAAGCCACCAAATTTGCAGGGCATCAGGCAGGCTTCGAGCGGCTTCGATAGTCGCAAGAAGAGCTTCGTCTTTTTGAAAGGCTGGTTTCAGCATAGTTGTAGTGCCGACCGTCCCGGTCGGGCAAGGAACATTTAATTACACGCTATTATACGCCCGACCGTCCCAGTCGGTATTACAACTTAGATACGTTCCAGAACCCAGTCCAGCACCCGAGCGGGTAATAGGCGGGGAAGTATCCAGCCCATTAATTTACCCGGCACTAACGCATACCGAATCTGAGGACGATCGGTTTCATAAATTTCTACGATGCGTTCACCGAGGTAATCAATGGAGAATCCTTTATTTTCCGACACTGCGACCTGCTTTAAAAACCGTTTCATCGCCGGGTAATAGGGCGTATCGGCATAGGGGCTCATGTCTGTCCCTTTTCCCCAGATCGGTGTTTTAACGGCTCCGGGTCCCACAATGACCACCTTAATGCCAAATAAAGACAACTCCCGACGAAGACTGTGCGACAGCCCTTCTACGGCATGTTTAGAGCCGACATAGGCCCCATAAACGGAATGGCAACCTGCCCATTGACCGAACTGATATTCAGAATCCGGCCTGGTTGAACGGGGTGGTTAGCGCGAGCCCCCAGCAATGGTAAAAATGCCTGCGTCACCTGAACTAACCCTAGCACATTTACCTCGAAATGCTGCCTAAAGACATTCATAGGCTGATATTGCAAAGGCCCACCAATGGCAACACCTGCATTATTGATCAGACCACCCAGTCCACTCCCTGCCAGCCGTTCTGTGAGCCAACGGGCCGCCGAAGTCACGGCTTCGGCATCCGTTACATCAACTAATAAGGGAGTAAATGCCTCACCAAACTCAGCTTGCAACCGATCTGCATCCACTTGCGTTCGGACACTCCCGAAAACAGTATAGCCCCGTTGAATGAAGTGTTTAGCCGCTCCGTAGCCAATACCCGTTGATACGCCGGTAATCAGAATGTTTTTACTGATGGATTTCATGCAGTAAACTTACCCATTATCTGCCTCAACAATCACGTATAGGTTAACGTTATGTTTTTTATAATAAGTGAATGAGGAAATAAGCGGATGAGCGAATAACTTCGGCTCACCTATTCGCTCATTCGCTTATTCATCAATTTACTTATCGACTTATGCAGGATATTGAACCCTTCTACGGCTGGGAGAAATACTATACCGCGTCGGAAGACGAGCAGTCGCCGTTTTATGAGCGGGAGTACAACATGCAGCAGTATGAAAATACGATTTATGGTTATTACATCCACCCGCTTTGGGATGAAATAGGCTCCGAAACACTGTATTGCAAGATACTGTTTGCCAATTACGAACGACAATTCGTAGTTATTGAATTATTTGGTGAATGGAACGATACACTCCATAATGACATCATGTACCTTAAGCGGCAGGTTATAGACCTGCTCATAGACGAGGGTATTAAATACTTCATTCTGATTAGTGAGAATATCCTTAACTTCCACGGTTCCGACGACAGTTATTACGAAGAATGGTTTGAGGATGTAGAAGATGGCTGGATTGCGGCCATTCATTCGCCGGAGTTCATCGAACGTGAATGGAAGAAGTATCATCTTGATTACTACATCAACTTCGGTGGTACGCTTGACATAGCTAACTGGCGAACGCTTAAACCAGCGGGCCTTTTTGAACTGGTAAATAGTCTGATTATTCGACGGCTTGGCTAAACTTGATCTTTACCATCCTCCCTTTCGTCCCTCTACTCCTTCCTACCCCCTTTTGTCCTATTCTGCGCTATTTTTCCGCCAATTTTCTCAACTTTACCTAAAATCCCACAAGTAAATCCTATGGAAAACAACGAAAAAGCCAAAGTTGCCGAAGACGTACAGGCCGCCAAAGCAACAACTGCCGAAAAGCTCGAAGCCTTTAAAGCCGAAGCAAGCCAGCATTTAAATGATGCCGCAGCCCAACTCGATGAGCTGAAAGACAAACTGGTTGCTCAGGCGCAGGAACTTGGAAAAGATATTGACATTGACGGTATAAAAGCGAAAGCTACCTTGCATTTTGAAGCTGCTAAAGCGTCTACCGCCGAGAATCTGGCTAGTTTACAGGCTCAGGCCGAAACCGCCTTTGCAGCAGCCTCCGCTAAAGCCGATGAATTATCGGATGTAGCCGAAGATAAATTTGACGAAATGAAGGCAGAAGCTGCAGTACAACTGGAAGCCGCTCAGGTTAAACTAGACGAGCTAAAAGCCGAAGCCGCTCTTCAAATTGAAGTTGCCAAAGAAAAAGCTAAAGGCGTTTGGCATAGCCTGTTTGGTGAGTAGGCCATTTTATAAAATCATCAAGTAAAAAAGCCAGATTCTTTTGAAAAAATCTGGCTTTTTTACTTGATGATTAACCATGTTTGGGTCCACGCGGAGGACCACCAGGGCCACCCGTTCCACTATGGGGGGGTGTCGGTACCACTGTGGGGAGGGGTAGCAGTGCCGCTGTGTGGATGACCATCTGTACCACTATGGGGTGGCGTATCAGTTCCACTATGCGGAGGTGTAGCTGTGCCACTGTGCGGTGGACCAGCATGAGGGCCATGACCATCCGTACCACTATGAGGTGGCGTATCCGTACCACTATGCGGACTGGTAGACGAACCTGATGACACCGATGACGTACGAGCTGTGGCACTCGTGTCGTCAGGAGAAAGGTCTGAACTTTTCGTGCAGGCGTACCCACCCAGCAAAGCCGCTACAATGCAGCCAGCCACAATCAATTTCTTCATTGGTGTATTGTTTAGGAAAATAAAGTAGAAACCACTTTCGGTTATAGAAGACTATACGCTACCAATTCAAAAACCGTGGCAGCATTAATAAAAATTTAATCTACCATTGCTCATTACAATTTCTTGATAATGAGTGTGATAATAATTAGTGTACTAAGTAATAATCCTTATTGAGGTTATGCTACTCATTACAGGTGTTTCCAACCTTTTGGCTAGTCATAGAGTCATAGGTAGAAAGAGGAGACTTATGAACCGCTGGCTGATTATTCTGACGCTCTTACTTACCCTGATCAATTGCCATTCCGATGATTCCATAAAACTTATCCGTGGAAGTGGATTACCTGGCACATGGCAGTTGTTTGAGCGGGGCTACTCACCAGGAGCGGATACATTATTGATAGGATTTCATCAAAGCCAGCCCAATCAGTAACGTTTACAGCCGACGGGCATCTACAGGCACAGGGCGACAACGTAAAGATATATCAGGCATTCAGCCAGTTTCGTCTTGACACCATGAATCAGAGGATACAGATTCGCTTTATACCCAGCACCAGTAACTATGCTGAACAAGTTTATCTAAGCAACGATACACTTAAACTATACCAGCCCTGCTTTGAAGGGTGTCATTTGGGCTTTATACGAATCAAGTAAAACGGGACTGATCGCCAAGATATGCCTATAAAACACAAAATTGATTTACACTTCAAATCATTACCTTTGCGTTTCGTTGCCCCCCTCTTTTATCGTGGATTCTATTCGTGTGTTTGCCCCCGCTACTGTAGCCAACGTAGCCTGTGGGTTTGATATTTTTGGATTTGCTGTTGATAATCCCGGCGATCAGATTACCCTCACTGCCAGCGATGAGCCGGGCATTCGAATTACCGACATTATTGGTGATGAAGGTCGTTTGCCGCGCGAGGCAGGTCGAAATACAGCCAGTATTGCTATTCAAACGTATCTGAAGCATATTAATCGGCTGGATGTAGGTCTGGATATTGTGCTGCATAAACAAATGCCCCTTGGCAGTGGCTTAGGTTCCAGCGCGGCTAGTGCAGTTGCTGGTGTTTTTGCCGCGAATGAACTCCTTGGTCGGCCATTACCCATCATGAAGTTGCTCCCTTTCGCTATGGAAGGCGAACGAATTGCCTGCGGATCGGCCCATGCCGATAATGTAGGGCCATCGTTACTGGGTGGTTTTGTGGTTGTTCGGAGTTATCAGCCACTGGATGTTATTCGCATTGATACCCCGGCCAATTTATTCTGCACGCTCGTTCACCCCGATATTGAGGTGAATACAAAAGATGCCCGGTTCATCCTCAAAAATGAAGTTTCGCTTAAAAACACCATCATCCAGATGGGGAATGTAGCTGGCCTGATTGCGGGTTTGATGACGCCCGATTACGACTTGATTAGTCGCTCGCTTGTCGATGTGATTATTGAGCCGGTACGGGCGATTCTGATCCCGGAGTTTAATGAAGCCAAACTGGCAGCTTTAGATAATGGCGCGCTAGGATGCAGTATTTCGGGCTCGGGTCCATCTATGTTCGCTCTCAGTCGCGATGCCCAAACCGCTGAGCAGGTTGGTACGGCTATGCAGCAGGCCTTTTTATCCGTTGGCATCACCAGCGAAGCCTACGTCTCCCAAATTAATAAGCAGGGCCCAAGAGTACTTTAGAATGATTGAATGTTGAATGAGTGAATGTTGAATGAGTGAATGTTGAATGGAGAAAGTTATGCCTCTCCATTCACTCATTCAACATTCACTCATTCAGCATTTACAACAGTTCCCAACTTAACTGCCATCCTTCCAGGCGTGTGGGTAGGGCAACGCCGGGTTGCTTGGGCTGTTCGGTGGCAACTAGTTTGAGGGAAATTGTTTCCTGAGTTTGAGCCGTGGTTAGTTGGTCGGTGCGCAGGAAAACTCGCTTTGAGTTGGCATCAATCACTTCAATGTGTGCCTGAATCATATCCCCAACGGCAAAGGTACGCCCGTTGAGTGTTACGGGTTGCACCACCTGAAACAGACACAATTTCCCTTCAGTTAACGGGCCTTCGCTGAGGCTGCGGGTTACTAATCGAATTACAGATGGAGCCGTTTCTACTGGAGCAACCTGACTGGTCGCAGGGGTGAGTTGTGGCTTTTCAGGACTGACTTCGGTGATAGGCTCATCTTCCGTTAATAATACCACTGTCGTTGTTGAATCGGTCACGAAAGTTACCCCCGTATCCAGCGTCTCTTGCCCGATGGTTGCTTTCGCTACATCCCGCTCATCCATGTCGAAGGAGGCTAAGATGACTGCCCGTTCAGCTGATGCAACAGGATCGGCTCCGTCGCTTAGCGCTTCCAGATGTCGGGCACTTAAACGGTCACGATACGCTTGTGGACGGGTCAATAATTCTTTAATGGCAACGGTCTGAAACAGGTATGCTTTCGTCTCGGCAGCGCGGTATGGCAACGCCATTGGATGCATATCGGGATGCTGGCGGGTAAGCTGCTGAATGTAATTAGGTCCGGCATTATAGGCTGTCGCGACCAGCATCCAGGAGCCCAATTGGTCGTAGAGTTCGTTAATGTATCGGCAGGCAGCATGGGTCGCTTTTAAGAGGTTAAACCGCTCATCGCGCCGGTGTGATACGTTCAACCCAAGTGATTGAGCCGTTTGCGGCATCAGTTGCCAAAAGCCCGCGGCTCCTTTTCGGGAAACGGCCCGATTGGTAACGGCACTTTCGAGCAGGGGTAAAAACTTAAAATCCGACGGAATCCGATACTGTTTCAGGATTGGTTCGATGAGTGGGAAAACTACCGAGGCCCGGCGTTTCAGTACGGTTAAATCAGCGGCTAAAGCCGCCTGCTGATTGAGTGTACGGGTCCATCGTTCAACAATGGCCGGGTGATTTGTGGGTATATTTTCTCCACAGAAATGAACCGGGCTTTCTTCGATGGTAGCATAGGCTAGTCGATTTGTTAAAGCCTTAACAGGTGTCGCAACATTTAGGGCGAGAAACTGGCTGGTTTGGGCAACAGCCGAGGAAAGGAAGAAGGTGAAACAGCCGAATCCAGCCGACACGATCAGGAATAGCTTCGTCATTAACAGTAATGGGTTACGGTGGGTACGCTACTACGCCAGTCAATCTGAATGGCACTCGATACTCAGCGGCTTCGCACTTCTGTTCTGACTCTCTTCTACTAATCCAGCAGCCGCAATATGAAATTCTTCAATGAATTGTGCTTCACTATTTTAACCAGGCGACCATTTTGATAAATATAGTCATCGGCCCGGTCGCTAATCACAGCATGGTATGTACCGGCTGCTGTCTTACTGAAGGTGAAATAATCGCCGAAATACTCGGCATAGACTTTATTTCGTCCTAGTGGTTCGTAAAAGTACAAAAGAGAACTTGAAAAATCAATATTTTGGGTTTCAATAGTCTGACGCTTATACTTGTACTGGTCAGCATTGATGTCATAGTGATCCCCTTTCCATTCCGTTCGGGAGGTAAAATCGCCCCGATTGGTATGTACATCAACGGTCGACAGCATCAATTTTTTCCCCTCAAATCGGTTAATTACTTTGTAATAAATTTTGACGGTATAGACCAGCAAATTCACCTTTACATCGCTGATGAGCGTATATATCGTCTGATTGTCGGCCTGTGGCTGGCGAACAGCAGTCATTGTACCAACGCGGATTCCGGCAATTTCAATGGCATAATGATGCGTTTCGGCAGAGCCAACTTCGGTAGGCGTTTGCGCTACTGAGCAGGCACAGTAGGCCCAAAAAATTAATGTGAATAACGATTTCTTCACCTACCAGAATGTGTTGGTTGATCAGCGTACAACAAGGTTTAGTCTTTTGTACGTTTATAGTTTGAATTGGCAAGTTAGTAGCCAATTGCAAAATTTTCCTATGCTTACCCGCTTATTGTTCATTGTTGCTTTCAGTTTGCAGCTACCACTCGCCTTTTGCCAATCCACCGATCGCTATACGATTATTCCGCGTCCGGCCCAGCTCGAAGCCCGCGCTGGCGAATTCATTGTTAGTCAACATACAATGGTTATGGTGCCGGTTGCGCAGGCTGACCTGAAGGCCATTGCCGAGTCGTTTGTGAACCAGATCAATCACAGTAGCGGTATGGCCCTTACCGTGCGAAATTTTGACAAAACACCTCAATTAGGTGGAAGTACTGGCGCAAATTTGATCCAGTTTCTGCCCTTACGAGATACTACCCTGAGCGACGAGGGGTATCATCTCGATGTAACTCCCCAACTCGTAACCATTGAAGCCACCAGCCCGAAAGGATTTTTCTATGCCGTGCAGACGCTCTACCAACTCCTGCCACCAGCCGTATTAGGCAAGGAGCCCGGAGCCTGGAGTAGGGGGCTATTCCCTGCTCCAAACTCGGGGCTCCCCGCCTTGTCCATCCCTGCCTGTCGGATTCAGGATAAACCGCGTTATAGGTATCGGGGTATGAATCTGGATGTTAGCCGTCATTTCTTTTCGGTGGCGTTCATCAAGAAATACCTTGATCTGATGGCGTTACATAAATTCAACAACTTCCACTGGCACCTGACCGACGATCAGGGCTGGCGCATCGAAATCAAAAAATACCCCAGACTAACGCAGATCGGTTCCCGACGACGTGAAACAATTGTGGGGGCATTACGACGACTTCGATCCGCAGCTATTCGATGGGAAACCGTACAATGAATTTTATACCCAGGACGAAATTCGGGAAGTCGTCCGTTATGCCGCCACGAAGCACATCAACGTAATACCGGAAATCGAAATGCCCGGCCATGCGTTGGCGGCACTGGCCTCTTATCCCGAACTGGCCTGCACGGCGGGACCGTATCAGGTGGCAACAAAATGGGGCGTGTTTGACGATGTATTCTGCCCAACCGAAAAGACATTTACGTTTTTACAGGATGTGCTAACTGAAGTAATGGGGTTATTCCCTGGCAAGTACATCCATATCGGCGGAGACGAATGCCCTAAAGTTGTCTGGCACAAAAGTGCGTTCTGCCAGCAACTGATGAAGCGCGAGCATCTTAAGAATGAAAATCAATTACAGAGCTATATCATTACACGGATTGATAAGTTTGTTACCTCAAAAGGACGCCGGATTATTGGTTGGGATGAAATACTGCAGGGTGGTCTATCGCCCAACGCAACGGTTATGAGCTGGCGCGGTATCAATGGAGGAATACAGGCCGCCAAACAGCACCACGATGTAATTATGACGCCCGGTCAGTTTTGTTACTTCAACTTCTATCAGGGTGATCTGGCGCAGGAACCAACTGCTTTTGGTGGCTCGCTGTCCTTAGCGAAGGTATACGCATACGACCCTACGCCAGCTAACCTGTCGCCTACAGAAGCAACGTACATTCTGGGCGCACAGGGGAACATCTGGACGGAGTACATCGCTACGCCCGATCAGGCCGAATACATGATTTGGCCTCGTGCAGCGGCTATGGCCGAGGTCGTCTGGACACCCCTGACGCAGAAGAATTATGACGATTTTACCCGACGATTGCCCACTCACTTCGAACGACTGTCCCACTTGAACGTCAATTATGCGAGAACCTTCTATGACGCCCTCCCTTCGGCTAAACCAACTCCAGATGGCCACGTAGAAGTGTCCATTTCGGCAGGTACATTCGCATCCGACATCCGCTATACGCTGGATGGCAGCATTCCCTCAGAGGAATCACCTCGCTACGAACTGCCGCTTCTGCTTAGCAAATCGGCAACCATTCGCGTCGCAACCTTTCAGAATGGCAAACCACTCAGCCAACTGGCGAAGGTAGAAAAAGCGTATCTGGTTTCGAAGGCCACGGGAAAATCATATACACTCCTGAACGCCCCAACCAGCGGTAGACCCGACCGAAATTATAGCCTGACCGACGGCACTACCGGTGCCATTGGTGGGTATGAAGTTGCTGGGGTCGTAACCTTCAAAAACGACCTGAACACCATCATTGATCTCGGCAAACTGGAACCGGTAGAGAGCGTTCGGATTGGTTTTCTGAAATATACCGCGAAGAATATATGCTTGCCGAAACAGGTCGAAATTTCGATTTCGGAGGATGGTAAGACGTTTAAGCCTGCCTTGACCGCCCGAACCAATGCTGCCGAAAGTGGCAAACGGGCCATTATTCGTCTCCCATTCGACTTTCAGCCTGTTACTACCCGCTACATTCGGATCATTGCCCGAAACGTAGGAAAGGTACCTGAGGGATTACGTTATCCGGGGAGAACAGCCCAGTTGGGCATTGACGAAATTGAGGTCAGGTGATTACGATTGGAGGTTTATGATTGGCTGATGCATCACTCACCAGCCAATCGTAAACCTCAATCAGCCGTTTCGAATCGTAGTACCAGTCGATTCCCTTTTGGCTGAATGGTCAACTGCGTATAGCCTCCTTCCGCAATAATCGTCAATCGTTGCTTCGCTGTATCGTACGTGCCGGTGGTTTTTTCTTTCCCAAACCAGGCAGTCCGGAAGAGGACCAACGCTTCCTGCAACGTAAATTTTTCGGCAGGAAGGTCTAAAATTTGCGTACCGCCACCTGGGAATTGCTGTTCCTCAAACCGGGTGCCATCAGCGTATACATACTGATAACGCTCGGTAGACCCATTGATAGAGGGCAGGGTAGTTCGCTTACTTTTCAAGGGTGAAATCGTGCGGTAGAACCCATCCATTGTGGCTACATTCCCTTCCAGTTTATTCACGTTCAGCGGCTTGTACCGAGACAAATAGCCTTCAAATAGATACCCTTCCAGCCCCTCACTCGTTTTTACATTGACCCAGCCGCCCTTTACGGCAAACCCGCCTATCGTTTCCGCAACATACTGAACACCAGGCTCCGGAGGACTTACTACTGTGAGAGACGCACCATTGAAAGGCACTAAAGCCACTTTCGTTCCGTCCTTAGCACCCGTTTTTCGGAGGGTCAGTCCATTGGGAGCATGAATGTAAACAATGTCATTTACCTGTAGAGGCTTTTCCAGGTAAGGCGTAGCACCTGTCGGCTTCACCGACAAACAAAAGCCCTGAATAATAGACAGTAGCAGGATTTTTATCATCTATATACGGATTGAGGAAGACAAGCCACTAATCTATATGTTTTGGCTCAATCACACCTAACTAAGTCAACCGAAAAATGCCTTAATAACGAACCCACTTTTCGACTAAGCGCTTATCAATCCCTTTGGCAACTGATTAACCGATTATAGGAATCTGGGTATGATGGAATGATTGCCTATTTTGCAGCGCTAAACTCCTCCGACATGAAACGGGCCTATTTGCTCCTATTTCTTATTTTTCAGATGGCACTGCCGATGCAGGCCGCGCCCGGCGACAGCCATATCGCGATTGAAACCCAACAAACGGCACTGGTTATTCGAATAGACAAAGACCAAACGCCAACCCTTATTCATCTGGGAGCACGACTCCGAAATACGGCTGAGTATGCAGCTATCCCCAACAATGGCAAACGAGGTGAAGATTATACGGGGATTTATAACTCAGTCTATACGCCAGCGGGTAGCCGTAATTTGCTGGAGCCCGCGATTCAGGTGACCCATGCCGATGGCAATCCCTCCCTCGATCTCAAGTACGTTCGGCACGAAACGCAGTCGTTAGCCGATGGGGTTGTGCTTACGAAAGTTTATTTGAAAGACCCACAGTATCCGTTTGAGGTGACACTCTACTACAAAGCGTACCAAAAAGAGGATGTCATTGAGCAATGGTCGTCGATTCGGCATACCGAAAAGAAGCCGGTAACGCTACAAAAATACGCGTCGGCGAACCTATATATTCCGGCTCAGAATTATTACCTCACGCATTTCCACGGCGATTGGGCCAATGAAATGAATCCCTCCGAGGTGTTGCTTACCGAGGGCATCAAGATACTGGACTCCAAGTTGGGTACGCGTGCCGATTTGTTCCAGCCGCCGTCATTTCTGGTGGCTCTTAACCAACCTGCTGAGGAAGATCAGGGCGAGGTCATTGCGGGAACGTTATCCTGGTCGGGTAATTATCAATTGGCCTTTGAAGTTGATCCATTGCATAATCTACGTATTCTGCCCGGCATCAATCCTTACGCATCGGCCTATACATTAGCCTCTGGAACTGACTTCACGACGCCCGCTTTCCTGTTCACCTATTCCAACAAAGGCAAAGGTGGTGCCAGCCGAAGCCTGCATCGCTGGGCACGTAAACACCGCATTCCCCAGGGTGAAGGCAACCGTCTGACACTTCTGAATAACTGGGAAGCGACTTATTTCGACTTCAACGAAGAGAAACTAAGTGCCCTTTTCAAAGACGGTAAAAAACTCGGTGTCGATTTATTTCTGCTGGATGATGGCTGGTTTGGCAACAAATATCCCCGGAATGACGATCATGCGGGGCTGGGTGACTGGCAGGAAAACGTAAAAAAACTGCCTCACGGACTCGGGTATTTAGTGAAAGATGCCGAACGTGCAGGCGTTAAATTTGGCATCTGGCTGGAACCGGAAATGGTCAGCCCGAAAAGCGAACTCTACGAAAAACACCCCGACTGGGTTCTTAAACTACCCAATCGCCAGGAGTATTATTTTCGGAACCAGTTAGTACTCGACCTGTCGAATCCTAAGGTGCAGGATTTTGTGTATGGACTGGTAAACGACCTGCTCACCAAAAATCCAACGATGGGCTATATCAAATGGGACTGTAATGCGGTCATTTATAACGCCTATTCCGCCACTAATCCAAATCAATCGAACCTCTATGTTGATTATGTGCATGGGCTGTATAAAGTATTGGAGCGACTGCGGGCCAAATATCCGACTCTACCTATGATGCTTTGCTCCGGGGGCGGTGGCCGGGTCGATTACGGTGCTCTGCAATACTTCACCGAATACTGGCCAGCGATAACACCGACCCGCTGGAACGGATATTTATCCAGTGGAACTACTCCTATTTCTTTCCGGCTATCGCGAGTTGCAACCACATAACCGACTGGGGCAAGCAACCCATTAAGTTCAGAACAGACGTTGCGATGATGGGGAAAATCGGGTACGACATTGTGGTGAGCAAACTGACCGAACCTGAATTGCAGTTTAGTCAGGAAGCTTTGAAGACCTATGATCGGATCAAAACCGTCATCTGGCAGGGCGATCAGTATCGACTAGCCTCTCCCTACACGAACGACGTAGCCTCGGCCATGTTCGTTAATGAGGGGCAGGATCGGGCGATATGGTTTACGTACCTGGTTAAGGACCGTTACAAAGCGGGTAGCATTGCGCCCATTAAACTGAAAGGATTAGCTCCCGACAAGACCTATAAAATTCAGGAACTGAACGTTTACCCAGAGGCAAAATCCTCAATCAATGCCTCCACAACAACTTATTCAGGCAATTATCTGATGACCATCGGTTTTAACCCACAGGTAAACACCCGCCGAACGAGTGTGGTACTGGAAATGACGGAAGCGAAATAGGATCAGTAGGCTTAACTCCACCCTATCTTTCACGTAATGGAACGCGGATTTTTATGATCAATATGACTCGATAATGATTTAAAAAAGCCTATATCATAATCATCATAAAAATCTGCGTTCCATGTATGTGATTTTATGCGAGACACTACGGACGTTATCATTGTTGGGGCGGGGTTAGCAGGCTTGGTAGCAGCCGCCGAATTGGCTGATGCTGGTAAGCGGGTGCTGATTGTTGATCAGGAACCTGAACAGAATCTGGGTGGACAGGCTTTCTGGTCATTTGGAGGATTGTTTCTCGTGGACACCCAGAACAGCGTCGCCTGAAAATTCGCGATTCCTATGAACTAGCGCTGGACGATTGGATGGGCACCGCTGACTTTGATCGTCCCGAAGATCATTGGCCCCGAAAATGGGCAGAAGCCTATGTTTCGTTCGCAGCCGGAGAAAAACGTTCGTGGTTGCATCAGCAGGGACTGCGTTTCTTTCCGGTTGTCGGTTGGGCCGAGCGGGGTGGTTATGGGGCCATCGGACATGGCAACTCGGTTCCCCGTTTTCATGTCACGTGGGGTACTGGACCTGGCGTGTTGGCCCCTTTTGAGCACCGCGTTCGGGAAGCGGTCAAACGGGGGTTGATCACCTTAAAATTCCGTCATCGAGTCAATGAATTGCTGCTGACCAATGGTAGGGTTGATGGGATTCAGGGTGACATTCTGGAACCTAGTTCTGTGAAGCGAGGGGAGAAAAGTTCGCGCATGGTTGTTGGCGAATTTACGATTCATGCTCAGGTAATTATCATCACATCGGGTGGCATTGGCGCTAACCACGATCTAGTTCGGGAGAACTGGCCAGCGCGCTTAGGGACTCCACCCAAACATATGCTGTCGGGCGTGCCGGATCATGTAGATGGGCGTATGCTGGCCATCTCCGAAACGGCCGGGGCTAACCTGATCAACCGCGACCGAATGTGGCATTATACCGAGGGCATTCAGAATTGGGCTCCCATCTGGACCCGCCATGGTATTCGTATTCTACCCGGCCCTTCGTCTATGTGGTTCGATGCCTGCGGCAATCGCCTGCCTGTGCCGCTATTTCCCGGTTTTGATACGTTGGGTACGCTCAAGCACATTATGCAGACAGGCTACGAGTATACCTGGTTTGTCCTGAATCAGTCCATTATCCGAAAGGAATTTGCGTTGTCAGGCTCAGAACAAAACCCGGATTTAACTAATAAAAGCTGGCGGCAGGTGTTAGGTCGCGCCGTTGGCAAATCGGCTCCCGCACCGGTAGAAGCCTTCAAGAGTCAGGGCGTCGATTTCATCGTAAAAAACACATTACCCGAACTCGTAGCCGGTATGAATGCCCTAACGGGTGAAAACCGTATTGACCCGGCCTCGCTGGAACGTGAGCTAGTAGCCCGTGACCGTCAGATTCTCAATCCCTTTAGCAAAGATTCACAGATTACGGCCATTCGGGGAGCGCGGCACTACCTCGGCGATCGGTTGATCCGTACGGCTAAACCGCATCAGTTGCTCGACCCAACCAATGGGCCGCTAATTGCCGTTCGCCTGCACATCCTCACCCGAAAAACGCTGGGGGCCTCCAGACGGATTTGTCCAGCCGGGTACTGGGCGTTAATGGCGAACCGATTCCCGGCTTATACGCGGCTGGCGAAGTCGCCGGATTTGGTGGTGGGGGATGCACGGCTACAGGGCTTTGGAAGGTACCTTTCTGGGGGCTGTATTTTTTCAGGCCGTGTGTCAGGACGAGCCGCGGCTGAGGAAGTGGGATAATGAGCGTAGTACGTAATAAAAAACTGGCCAGTCTACTCAGAAACTGGCCAGTTAACGCACATACCTATCCTCTCTTATCGAATGGCTACATTGAAGGTACCATCGGTGAGTACCCGTTTTTTCGTGCCTGTAACATCATAGGCCGTAAAGCTAAATGTACCCGTTATGTTCGTTGCGGTTTTCGTCTTAATCGTAACGGTTCCTGTTCCTCCATTGACCGTCGAGAATTCTTCCTTCGCGTAGGTTACAGATGCGAAATTAACATTGCTTAACGGGTAAGTCCCTTCGGCAGCCGTATTGGGAAGGGCAAGTACCACAACATCACTGGTTTTGCTATCGAGGCCATAAATGGCGTAATAGTTATTGGTTCCAGGTGACGTAGCCAGTGCATAGGCGAAGTCTGGTGCATAGGCTTGTCCATCAATTTTCACGGAGAAACCGCCCTGTGTTTGGGCTTGAGTCGGCGTAACCGTATCGTCCGATTTTTTGCTGCATGAGCTTAAGCTAACAAGACCAGCAAGGGTAAGGAGGGAAATAAATTGAGCGATTTTCATGATTTAAATAGAAGTTTTAAAAATGACTGGTTAAAATCTGATGAGGTTCTTAGCCCTGAATGAACATCACTCAGGCCGATGAAAAAGGAGTGTGTCGGCTACCCGTTGTTCCTTTGACATATCAAAACTACGACAAGCGGGAAGGGTCTATTTGTGAGACTATATAGCGGGTAGCCCTGGCTTTAAAAGCGGTGGGAATGGCTATACAGGTGGCTGAAAACATGAACGCCAGATGGAGAATTGTCCCCATCTGGCGTTCATGTTTTCAGCTTATACCTATGACCTTCTACAATTTCACTGCCCGCCGTGTAAGTCTGACGATCTCCCAGGTTGATTCATGCCAGATAACTACTCGCTGGGTATTCATCCATCAGTAGGGGAGTGGTTTCTCGTTGAGTGTTCCAGTGCAATAGGACTTGCTCGTTTAGATCCAGTAACTCTAATCGGGCGGATTGGTGCCCTGGCAATCCACAGATACGAACGGTGAGCGTTGAGACGACTGGATTAGGAAACATATCTACAGTACCTGAGCTTTTACGAGTATAACCGAAACAACCAGAACCACCAAGTCGTCAACGGCAGAGAGTTGTACTAACTCACACCTAATGGAGCACTTTACAGAATTAGGAAGCTAGTTCGCTTGTTCAGGTCGAACATAGGCGCTTCACCCTGTGGACTTAAAAATAAAACAGGCTAATTCGTTGATGTAACTTTGGTTCAGGCCGAGATACTTGGGATTTTACCGCAATAGCTTGCTTTTTTGGTCAATTGGCCGCTTCTTGTAGGTAGTAACGCCCAGCACAATTCAACTTACTGCGACTCGCTTCCTCATGGCCGAAAACCAACCGCTCTCCGTTCCGTCTGCCGATGTGGCTGAACCCACCGAATTTAAACGCTCACTGAGTCTGATCGACTCGACACTTATCGTCTCCGGTTCCATGATTGGGTCCGGCGTTTTTATTGTTACTGCCGATATGGCGCGTAATCTGGGTTCGTCGGGTTGGCTACTCATGCTTTGGGTTCTCACGGGCGTATTGACGGTGGCAGCTGCCTTAAGCTATGGTGAGCTGGCGGGTATGATGCCAAAAGCGGGTGGTCAATACATTTATATTCAGCGGGCCTATGGACATCTGACCGGTTTTGTATATGGCTGGACTGTCTTTACCGTTATCCAGACCGGTACCATTGCCGCCGTAGCGGTTGCCTTTACTAAATATACGGCCGTATTTATTCCCGCCCTTGGTCCCGATAATGTATTACTGGCGCTCGGGCCAATTAAAGTCACGCTGGGCTCCCTCTTTGCCATTTCGAGTTTGGTCTTGCTAACCTGGCTTAATAGCCAGGGTGTTCAGAGTGGTAAACTGATTCAGAATGTGTTTACCTCCGCTAAGCTAATCGCCTTACTTGGACTGATTGTGATCGGGATTACTATCGGACTGAGCAGTGGCTTATTGTCAACTAACCTCACCAATGCCTGGGCCGCCAGCACAACAACGGCCACGGGAGAGGTGTTGCCATTGGCGGGTTTTGCCCTGGTACTGGCCTTTGGTACATCGATGATTGGTTCGCTTTTTTCGGCTGATGCCTGGAATAATGTTACGTTCATTGCGGGCGAGATCAAAAATCCACGGCGCAACATTCCATTAGCCCTGTTCTTCGGAACCCTGATTGTCACAACCATTTACTTTCTGGCCAATGTGTCGTATTTATCACTGCTCCCCCTGAAAGGATCACCGTCCGGTACCGACATCGTTAGTCGGGGTATTCAGTTCGCGACTGCCGACCGGGTTGCCACAGCCGCCGTTGAAACAGTTTTTGGCAATGTGGCCGTTGCGGTCATGGCCGTTCTGATCATGATTTCAACCTTTGGATGCAATAACGGGCTGATTCTGGCAGGAGCACGACTGTATTATGCAATGGCCAAAGATGGCCTGTTTATCAAGCAGGCATCGCATTTGAACAAAAATGCCGTGCCTGGTCGGGCGTTGTGGTTACAGTGTATCTGGGCGTCCCTGCTCTGCTTATCTGGCAAATACGGCGACCTGCTCGATTACTGCACTTTTGCTTCCCTAGTTTTTTACATGGTTACGATTGCCGGACTATTTCGGCTTCGGCGCACTGAGCCTAACACTGAACGCCCTTATCGGGCCTTTGGCTATCCCCTGGTTCCGGCCTTATATATCATTGCAGCGTTGACAATTTGCCTGATTTTGCTCTATACCAAAACGTTCAACACCGGCATGGGCCTGCTGATTGCAGGGTTAGGCATACCAGTCTATTTCCTGACGAAGCGAGGCCAGTAAAAGAAGTACTTATCATGCAACCCGACGAATATCCAAAACTTTATCGGTATCGCCGGTTGGTACAGGCCAAACTATTTATTGACCAGCACTTTACCGAGAAGATTAACCTCAACGCTATCGCTGACGAAGCCTATTTTTCGAAATACCATTTTATCCGTCTTTTCAAGACAAGCTACGGGTATACACCCCATCAGTACCTAATCCGGCTTCGCATCGAAAAAGCCCGTCTTTTACTCAGTCGCCCTACTCTGCGTATTGAGGATGTAAGCTATGCGGTGGGCTTTGAGAGCTTGTATTCATTCAGTTTACTATTCAAAAAGCAGATTGGTCAGACGCCTACCCAATTTCGTCAACACAGCCTTGACCGCACTCGACGGCTGCGGCTGGAACCGCGAGCCTTTATACCTTCCTGCCTATCATCGAGCGGTTATGTTCATGACGAAGATTAGCAATTTCCGATAAATCAGGCATAGGCTGGTGGCCTACTTTTGTATAAACCATCAAGTTATTTCAGCTATGATAAATCGCCTTTCGCATACCTGTATTTATGTGCTCGACCAGGATTCTGCTTACGATTTTTACGTTAACAAATTGGGACTTACCGTCAATACCGATGCGCCAATGGGGCCTGATGCACGCTGGTTAACCGTTAGTCCCAAAGATCAGCCCGATCTTGAAATTACCCTGATGCCTATTCGTTCAGGGATGATGTTCACCGACGAAACGGCTGAGCAGATGCGATCACTCGTTCAACAAGGAGCCTTTAGTGCTGGTGTATTTAATACCACGGACATTTTTGCAACCTATGAGGAACTGAAAGCCAAAGGAGTCGTTTTTTCAAAAGCGCCTAAAGTAGAATTTTACGGCACGGAAGCCATTTTTAAAGACGATTCGGGAAATTGGTTTAGTCTATCACAAACAAGCTAAGACGTATCGTATCCTTCCAGTAATGCGCCTGCTCTAACTAGTCGATTAGAGCAGGCGCATTGTCATTAAAAGCAGGGGGATAGTATAACTTATTGGCTACACTAACCGTTTGTCAGACAGCTACTCAACTACAGACCAATGGCCGATTATCAGGGAAACGAAACCCTTCGCATGGAAACCTTCAGCGACGGCGTTTTTGCAATTGACATTACCCTGCTGACCTTTCAGTTAAAAGCACCTAGTCTGAAAGCGGCCACATCAAACCATAGTTTGGCTCTGGCTCTATTTCACCAATGGCCTGATTACATTGCCTACTTCATTAGCTTCACGACCATTTTCATTATCTGGCTCAATCACCATCGGATGTATAATGTTATTCAGCGAAGCGATGTCCGGTTTATGTTTTACAATGGCCTCTTGTTGCTTTTGGTGAGCATTATTCCCTTCACAACGTCGCTACTGGCGGATTACATCAATACGCCCGCCAATCAGCTTTCATCGGGATTATACATGCTCTTGTTTGCCAGTATATCCTGTGCATTATTTACTATGTGGAACTACGCCACTGATAATTACAGGCTGCTCAAACGACCGGCTGCCGATGTACGCATTCAAACCGTTCGAAACAGTCTGCTCATTAGTACAGTCACGTATGCGCTGGCCGCAGGCATTGCCGTTTTAGCCCCCTTTTTAAGTATTCTGCTAGGATTGGTCATTGTTTTTTACCTGTCTCGCTTAAAATATCATCGCGGTAAAGTCGTTTAATACTATAGTATAAGTATGATAATCAAGAAGCTACTCCGTTTTCTTTTCATAGGGTTAGTAACGGTTTGCTTTGGTGCCTGCACGGGCCTTGGTCCAACCGCAAACCTCTTTAAGCCATCGTCGCCACATGACCAGTACGGCCAGTCGCTCAAGGAAGCCAGACTCGACCACACAGCACTGGGCAATGATTGGCTCGCTGCTGGCGAACGGGCGCTTCGTGATTCCCTGAAGATTACCGTTCCTTACCGGGAAAGCGGCTACTTTTCGGCTACTAAAGCGTTTGCTATAGGCTATCGGCTCGACGGACAGCGGGGCGACCGCTTTCTGATACAAGTCGAAACTCAGGGGCAAAAATCAACAAAGGTGTTTATTGATGTATTTTCCCTGGAAGAGCGTAACAGAACTAACCTGACGGCAGCCTCAAAAGCAGATACAAACATACTCTCCTGGGAGCCCCGGAAAACCCAGTCTTACCTGATTCGTATTCAACCGGAACTACTGCGCAGCGGTAGCTACACCATAACCGTTACCCGCGAGCCTGCGCTGGCCTTCCCCGTGAAAGGCCGCGATAGTCGCCAAATCAGCAGTTACTTTGGAGCGGTTCGGGATGGTGGGCGTCGGCGTCATGAAGGTGTTGATATTTTTGCACCCAAAGGCACGCCTGCGCTGGCATCGGTCGATGGGATCATTACCGGCGTTGGTACCAATACGCTCGGAGGAAATGTTGCTTTTCTGGCTGATAATGAGCGAAACATCCGCCTTTACTACGCCCACCTCGACCGCTGGAATGTCAGCAATGGGCAGCACGTATCGGTTGGCGACACCGTCGGTTTTGTGGGCAATACGGGGAATGCCCGTACCACCGGTCCACACCTGCATTTTGGTATATATGGTTTTACCGATGGCGCTACCGATCCACTACCTTACATCCGACTTGGACGCGGTCCCGCGAAACAAGCTCTGTTAACCTCCTCACGATTAGGGGATTCGGTGCGGGTTTCGGCGGCTAAGTCAGTTGTTCGCCTAGCTCCTCACAGCGATGCCCCCATCCTCGGTGAACTTCCCAAATCATCGGCCTTAACCATTGTAGGG
Source organism: Spirosoma telluris (assembly GCA_003259005.1). Classification (GTDB taxonomy): domain Bacteria; phylum Bacteroidota; class Bacteroidia; order Cytophagales; family Spirosomataceae; genus Spirosoma; species Spirosoma telluris. The sequence continues at coordinate 3,828,115 of QLII01000001.1, read as the reverse complement.
GGTACCGAAACGTGGTTGCGTGTTGAACTACCTAATGGTCTGACCGGCTACGTGCCCAGCGCTACTATAGAAGCCGGGAATCGCGCACTCCGGCGACTCGTACTATCAAGTTCAGGCAATTTACTAGAAGCTGCCGACACCCAGTCCGGAACCATTCTATCCTTACCGATCGGTTCAGCCGTCGATGTACTTGCGCTGACCAATACATTTCAATTAGTTAGAAATTCAGACGGAAAAACGGGCTGGCTACCTTTAGCCACAGCCTCCAGTCGGCCCATTAATGCCGCTACGCGTTAAATCTCACTTAAAATCTTGTTTAATCCCCATCTGATTAAAGCCAGATTGGTATATTTGGGGATTAGATGTTGCTACAACTAATTCCGTAACGTCAGCTTAGCATACTGCATTTAGGACTGTAATTTGACCAAATTCGGCCAACTACTTACTTCATGCTGGCAATCTGCTTAAATAACCAACCTATGAAAATGTAAAGGCATCCATTTACGGATGCCTTTTTTGGTAAGGGTACAGGAGCTTGCTATATTCATTTGAGGGTCTGACTACCATCTGGCTGATAGATGTAGCGGAACGTGTAATAACGGGATGCACTGGTAGCATCGGGTGTGGCAGGGGCATTTTGGTAATAGCTTAGAATCTCCATCTTGGCGTACTTACCATCACCCGTGCGAATAATAAACACCTTGCCCGGAATGGGCGAAATGATATTTGTGGTCTGGTTGTAGTTGTACCAGCCCATGCCCGAAGCGGCCGTAATGGCCAATTGGGTAGCGCTCTGGTCCTGTGCAAAGGTGGCCGACGTAGGCACCGTTGTCAGTTCGTCGAACGTACCGGTGTAGATGTAAGCTCCGCCCTGTCCCGTGCGAATTGCTCCTCCATTGACAATGATTGTGGTTGCCCTGAAGCCGACATCCCATTTGTTAGTAGCTGAATCGGTATTGGCAATTTGCTTGTTGTCTTTAAAACTGAACAAGGTGTATTTGCCCGTTGGTGCAACGGGTTGCTGACCCGTTGCCGACGTAGCACTGCTGGGATTAGCCGCTAAACTACTAACAGTTGTGGCTGTCAATGGCGCAACAACGACGGGATTATCTTCTTTTTTACAGGCAAAAAACGCGGAGCTAAGGCAAACCGCAGCGACAAATTGGTAGATACGCATATTCATATTGATTGGTTAGTATTATGGTTATTGTTAGGTCAATGCAGCACAGTCCAAGCCTGCCCGTGTCAGAAGTCGAATCACCTCAGCCTCCGTTAAAGCTTCTGCTTCAATACGCAGCACGCAATCGCAATCTTCGAGGTCAACGCTCCAGCGGCATATTGTGCGTAGTTTGCACAAGCGGCAGGCCGCCCGATGGAGCCGTTCGTCGGTATTGATATTGGTTCGAAAAACAAGGACGTTTTTCATCGTTCATGGGTCGTTAGTTTTGCGCATTCCGAAGGGTTTCTAGCCAGTGAAGTCGCGCCACCGCTTTGCTTAGCATTTTTCGTAACTCAAGGAGTTCATGGGGCCTGAAACTGAATGTCAGGAACCGTGACGGCGTGCTCAGATGGATGCGTTCTTCATACGGATGCGCATCGAAGTAGGCAGTTGTGTCGATGCTACGTACGTTCCACTCCAAAGCCAGAAAATCTTCGTAGCACAACCACTGCGTAATGTTGTTGAATTGCAAGGCAATGTTATGTTGGTCTGCCGATGTGGTATCCCCAGGAACGGCATCGCCATAGAGGAGTATACGCCCACAAACAGAATCAGCTAAGATGCGGCACTGGCATTTCATATCGTTATCGCGTTGAGTGTGAAAACTGGATGATTTAGTCTACCAATTGATCCTTCTCACGAGTTGGCTTTCCATGCCCATCGCAGAGTTGTGTACCATAATCGGCCAGCCAGATTTGGAATATGCGCAGAGTCGGTATAACCCGTCAGGTTATCTACGCCTGCTTGTACTGTGAGCGACTTCCAGGTTTTAGCCGCCGAAATATTGCATACGATATAGCCCTTAACATATTCATTAGCAGAGTCAAGGATCAGGTTGCCATCACTGTCACCGAAACCATATCGACCTCGGTAAATGCCCCGCAGGGAAGCCGAGAAACCATTCTTGGGTTGTTCGTAAAACAGTTTGAGGTTCGCCATATGCCGGGAGCGATTAAACAAGCCCCCATATTGACTCAACTGGACACGTTCGCTGGCTAAGGTTGTTGGATTCCGACGATAAACACTCCCGTCTTTTATACCCTCTAGTACCGCTTTATCTTTAGCCACCAGGTACTGATAGCCTCCACTTAAGGTTAGGTAACCCTTTCTCAAGGCCCATTTCCAACTGCTTTCTAATTCAGCTCCTTGCGTGAAAACCCGGCTTAAATTGTTGTAGCTGAATACGTTCTGGCCATTGGTCTTATGGGCAATAACCTGTGTTTCAATCAAATCCTTAATGTCATTACGGAATAGGTTCAGGCTGGCGGTTAGCGGCAACTGAGGGGCTTTGAACTGAGCACCTACATTATAAGCCACCGAGCGTTCTGCCTGGATAGTAGCCAGGCGAGAGGGGTCAAGCACGATTTCAGCGATTTGTCCCTGTTGAGTCAGGCGGGCAATACCAGCAGCGGCTTCCTGCGTTCCGAAGACGCTGTATCCCGCCACCGCGTTGTCGAAGTTTAGATACAACTGCCTGAAATCGGGCGCTTTGAAACCAACTCCTATACTTCCCCGCAAGGCAAAAGCCTGGCTAATGGCATAGCGCGCTGATAGTTTCGGACTAAACTGACTGGCATATTGGCTATGTGAATCATAACGGCCACCAGCAATAACAGTCCACCGCAGGGTTGGCATCCATTCATACTGAGCAAATCCATAGGTTGTATTGAACTGCTTTCGCTCAGTATAGCGGGTGGCTTCCACACGTTCGGCAATAAAGCCAGCTCCTACTGTAAGAATATTCCTGGGGTTGAATAGCCGCTCGGCTACCACTTCTGGACGATTGAAGGTCTGCCGAAAAAAACTCGCGTCGTACTCTTCGCGCGTGTCGGTATAGCGCAGATCCGTGTTAGTATAATAGCCCGTGCGGTAATAGCGATAAATCAGTTTCCAGCTCGGTGAAATTAGATGAGTCAGGACTGGATTCAGGGTGTAATCCTGTACCGTTCCAGGGCCTGATACGCGCGTTGTTGACCCGATAAGGAAATCATTCTTCTGATTTTCCGTAAAATAACGCCCGGACACCGACAGTTTCAGCTTAGGCGAAAACGTAAAGATCAGTCGTCCGTTAGCTGTATAATTCGTGAAGGGTGATACTGTCTGACTTCCGGTTTGGGACTGGGCCGATATGTTGGATAGTGAATAACCCGCAGACTGGTACCGGTCGCCAAATGCATAAAGGCCTAATTTGCCCGACTTTCCTACTGTCCATTGTTTACTAATATCGGCACTTAAATCGCTGGTTTGATTGGCACCATATCGAGCAGACAGGCTCCCACGCGAGGTCGTTGATCCGCTTTGATTGGGAGTTTGCGTAATGATATTCACGACTCCAGCCAATGCTTCTGATCCATACAGGCTCGATGAGGGTCCCTTGACAATTTCAATCTGCTTAATATTGCCAACGGCTAAGCGAGTTAGGTCGAGGGTTCCGGCAGTGCGACCCACAATGGGTTCTCCATCGACTAGAATCAATGTATAATCGGGTCCAAACCCTTGTATCTGAATGCCTTGTCCATGATCAGTCACGATGGCAAGACCAGTCTGTTCTCGTAATACATCATTGAGTCGTAGACTGCCCATTTGCTGAATTTGCTTCCCATTAATCACTGTAACGGGTAGGGGTAAGGCACCCATTGGCCGCTCGTTACGCGTAGCAGTTACAACCACTTCATCCAATGCCCTTGTTTTCAGAGTATCGGGCGGTAATGGTTGTAGAAGTGTTAGACTAAGTAGTAGTAATGATGGCATCGTATTGATGAATAAAGGCCTATTAGTAGATCAAACAGGCTGGGTCATTTCCGAACTCTGGCCACAAACGTAGGCTTTATTTAGAATCATTACAAACAAATGAAAAAGTTATTTGTAAAAAGTCTAAATAAAAATACCTTTGTCTCGTCAATTAAACTTTACCTAACATCCCATTCAGTATGCGTTTCACAGGAATAATCGCTCCCTTGCTGTTAGTAACCAGCAATCTATTTGCCCAAACGGCTCCCAAAACCGAAGACATAGCTGCTATTAAGGGGCAGTGTGGTTGTCATGATGTCAGCTTTCTTTATGCAGAGACGTTCTCACCCGACAAAACATACACCTTTAAAGACCGATACACGGCTAAAGGCACGGAGTGGGTATTTGTAGAAGAGGAATCCCCAACCAAACTCGTTATTCAACACCTGCTGGTTGTAAGCGATTCGATGATTGTTAAACATTGGCGCGAAGACTGGCTGTATCAGAATACCAGCTTGCTCAAATTCGATCAGAATGCGTCCTGGAAACGCGAAAAGCTACCGGCTTCTCAGGTCAAAGGTCAATGGACGCAAAAGGTTTTTGAAGTCGATGATAGCCCTCGTTACGAAGGCTCGGCCACCTGGATTCATGCCGATGGCCGTCATTATTGGGAAAGTACAGTTGATGCCCCCTTACCTCGTCGCGAATACACCAAGCGCACCGATTACAACGTCATGCGTCGGACGAATCACCACGAAATTCGTCCAGACGGCTACATACACGAACAGGACAACGACAAAATCATCCGTACTGAAGCAGGTGACCAACTGCTGGCGTCCGAAAAAGGATTGAACACCTATAAACGTACCGATGAGAAAGAATGCCAGGCTGCTAAAGATTGGTGGTCCAAAAACCGGGCTTATTGGGCTGATGTTCGCACGGTTTGGAACGAACTATTGCCCAAGCGGGATGCTATAGCCATAAAAGGTCAGGTAAAAGGCAGCGTATTGAGTCGGGAACTGGATGGATTAGCTGCAACAGCCCAAAAACCGGGCTATAATTCTGCCACAAGCCAGCAGATTATTCGTCAGACAATTGAAAAATTTCTGAAATGAGTACTTGACCAAATTTGGTTCTATAGATTCTTTAGATTCTATTGTTGATAATCGTCAGATTCATAAGCAATAGTACCTAAAGAATCTATAGAATCAACCTACAAACAATTTTGTCTTAGTACTTAAGGTGAATTCGGGAGTTGCAATGTCTATTAACCAATGACTCAATACCCAATTACCACTTAGGCGGAGATTGGCTGGTAGTTTGCGTCGAATCTGATTCTTTGGCTGATGCAGCTGTACTCCAGGACGTATCAATTGGAGCATTGGTTTGAACGGTATCGCAATTGGCAAGTTTAGCCTGTAAATCCACTATTCTACTTTCCTTCTGTGTAAGATTCCGCTGAAAGTCAATAGTGGCATCTTCGAGCCGCTGATGCCGCTGATAAGACACACTGAGCAATGCCGCAATGCCCAACAATAGTACAAGGACTACTGCGATAAGCGAATAAATAACACTTCGGCTTACGACAGGCATGATAAAAAATAAAGCGGCCACAAATTAGCAAAAAGCTATGGCCATAAAAAAACCTACCATCTGTTTAGACGATAGGTTTTTTTATGGTCACTCATCCTGTTAGCGAGCTGCGCCATAATCCTGGCCAGCGCTCTCGGGGAAGTTTTTCATGATACTCGTCACCGTTTCACGGAAAGCCTGATCGCGGTCGCGCTCCTTGTTGCGGGTGTTTAGCTGACCCGTTGCCCAACCTTGCCAGATGATATCATTGGTGCGCGCATCAGATACGTTGACAACTACCCGGTTTTCTTCATATTGCCGAGAGTATACATTATTACCCATACCGCCATACCACCATGAATAAGGTGAGTACATGTTGTTCGACTGAATTTGCTGTTTGTCTTTCGAGTCCATAAAGAACCGAACAATCAGATCGGCTTCCCCCTGAGTTACGGGCTTATAGCCACGTGCCTTGAGCGACTGATCGAGCGCGTCGGCAATTCGGCGTTGATTCAGGTTGCTCCCAACAATGGGGTCGGCGTTACGTTGACGGTCAGCTTCAATGCGATAGGTTGAAAACTGCCGAACATTTACTTTAGGATCGTAGTCGTACTTGACCGTAATGGCCGGGGCGCAGGACGCCAGCGTACCGACGACGAACAGACTGGTGATTATGCCTTTGAATTTCATGTATTTTGAGTCGTTAATTGTTGTCAAACCGATTAATAAACGTTCGGAAAACGGTCATTCGTATGCGACAGTTAAATAACTAAAACTAGGTCATATTCGTTCCGATTTTAAGCTTATGACATCGACTCCGGGTCAACTGCAACTAATTGTAAATCAGAATAAATAAGTCGATTTAACTAAATTTAACGGCGTATTAATCCGCTCCATTTTCAGAAGCCGATTCTGTAATTTTAGCGCACTGGCTTTTCGCTTAAGTAGTTGCTAGCTACACAAAGAATGATGTCAGAAAAACTTACCCAAAAATGCTTACCTATTCTTTATCTATGACGCTATAAGAAGGCAAACCGTTGCAATGCGTTCGCAAAAAAAGCCTTATACAAAACGAAGCCGCTATCTAAACAGATAGCGGCTTCGTTTTGTATACTTAAATCTGGTTAGCTCTAGGCACTGGCAAGTGCTTCGGCACCACCTACAATTTCGAGAATCTCAGTAGTAATAGCAGCCTGACGTGTTCGGTTATATACCAGACGAAGTTCTTTCAGGAGTTCGCCCGCGTTTTCGGTTGCTTTATCCATGGCCGTCATCCGGGCACCGTGCTCTGATGCATTGGAATCTAAGACGGCTTTGTATAATTGAATCTTAATCGTTTTGGGAATCAGTTCCGTAACGATTTCTACTTCCGATGGCTCAAAGATATAGTTGATCGAAGCCGACGAACCAGCCGGAGGAGTTGTGGCAACAATAGGTAACATTTGTTCTGCCCGCACGATCTGCATCGCTGCGTTCTTGAACTCATTGTAGATTACCTCAACAACATCATAGCGTCCATTGGCAAATCCGTCCATAGCATCTTCGGCAGCCGCACGAACCGTAGTAAAGTTCAGCGAACCGAAAATATCGAGGTGCGAGGTGTTGACTTTAAATCCCCGGCGCAGGAACGCTTCTGCTCCTTTCTTACCGATGGCCATAATTTCAACATTCCCTGAACGCGCCTGCGACGAATATTTTTCGTCGATAAGTGCCAGCGCACCTTTTACGGCATTTGTATTAAAGGCGCCACACAGACCCCGATCGGATGTAACAACGATGAGCAACACACGTTCAATGGAACGTTGCTGCTGGTAAGGACTTTCCGAAGCCGTTTCAGCCCCTGCAGAAACCGTTCCGAGCATTTGGCTCAGCTTCTGGGCATAAGGCCGTAATTGCGTTATGTTCTCCTGCGCCCGGCGCAACTTGGCAGCCGCCACCATTTTCATGGCTTTAGTAATCTGCTGAGTCGAGTTAATCGACGAGATCCGGGCGCGTACTTCTTTTAAGGATGCCATGGTGTTAGTCGTTAGCCATCAGTCAATAGTCAATAGTAGCTAGTAAAATACTGACGACTGTTGACTATCGACTAAAGACTGCTTTTAATATTGAGCTGAAAGGTCAGCGGCTACTTTCTTGAGCGTTGCCGTAGCTTCGTCGGTCAGTTTACCAGCGCGCAGGTCGTTCAGAACGTTTGGATACTGTGCGCTCAGTACCATGCCGAACTCACTTTCAAATGCTTTCACTTTATTGACTGGCACTTTATCAAGTAATCCATTCGTCGAAGCGTAGATAATAGCTACCTGCTGTTCAACTGGAACTGGCGAATACTGTGGCTGTTTCAACATCTCCTGGTTACGACGACCACGTTCGATGGTAAGTTTCGTTGAGGCATCAAGGTCAGAACCGAACTTCGCGAAGGCTTCCAATTCACGGAACTGAGCCTGATCGAGTTTCAGCGTACCCGCCACTTTCTTCATCGACTTGATTTGGGCATTACCACCCACCCGCGATACCGAAATACCAACGTTGATGGCAGGACGGATACCTGAGTTAAACAAGTTCGACTCCAGGAAGATCTGACCATCTGTAATCGAAATTACGTTTGTCGGAATATAAGCGGATACGTCACCAGCCTGGGTTTCAATGATCGGCAACGCGGTTAGCGAACCGCCACCTTTCACTTTGTCTTTCAGACTTGGTGGCAGGTCGTTCATTGTTTTCGCAATGTCGTCGTTGGCGTTGATTTTTGCGGCCCGCTCTAATAAGCGGCTGTGCAGGTAGAATACGTCTCCTGGATAAGCCTCACGGCCTGGTGGGCGACGCAGCAGCAGCGATACTTCGCGGTAAGCAACGGCCTGTTTCGACAAATCGTCATAAACAACCAGCGCAGGACGGCCTGTATCCCGGAAGAACTCGCCGATGGCGGCACCCGTAAATGGCGCAAAGAACTGCATTGGCGATGGGTCCGATGCATTGGCCGCTACGATAACGGTATACTCCATAGCACCTGCTTTACGAAGCGTTTGCTCGACCATTTTCACGGTCGACGCTTTCTGACCGCAGGCTACGTAGATACAGAATACCGGTTGGCCTTTATCGTAAAATTCTTTCTGGTTGATAATAGTATCAATAGCCACCGCAGTTTTACCCGTCTGACGGTCACCGATAATCAATTCACGCTGACCACGCCCGATGGGGATCATGGCGTCGATAGCCTTAATACCTGTTTGGAGTGGTTCATTTACCGGCTGACGGAAAATTACGCCCGGCGCTTTGCGTTCCAGAGGCATTTGAAACAGCTCGCCCTGAATCGGGCCCATACCATCAATTGGCAGACCAAGCGTGTTGACCACGCGGCCAAGAATACCATCGCCCACGTTTACGTAGGCAATCTGGTCAGTACGTTTAACGGTATCGCCTTCTTTGATTTCCGAATAATCGCCGAGCAATACAGCTCCGACATTATCTTCTTCGAGGTTCAGCGCCATGGCCTGAAGCCCATTGTCAAACGACAGCAATTCGCCGGCCTGCACCTTCGAGAGGCCGTAGATACGCGCTACGCCGTCGCCGATTTGCAGCACCGTACCGACTTCTTCGAGTTCAGCCTCGGTTTGGGTTCCGGCCAGTTGCTGGCGCAGAATGGCTGATATCTCGTCGGGTCTTACGGATTCCATATGTGTATAATGAGATTTTAATATTGAATTTTCGGGCGCAAAGGTACGATTAAAATTTAATAAAAATGCGATGAAACACAGAAACAACGGCTGAATGTTAGACTTTTCCGATATAATGTGTTTAACCCATTCACCATTGGTCGGGCATACGAAACCGTTCATCCAAATTAACGGTACTTTAAGCAATCAAAATTGACATAAGCCAAATTTTCAGCTACTTTTAATACCTTAATTCAATATAGAATTAGGGTATGATTGGAAAGGGTTAACTAACAATTTTTTGGCGGAATCAACCCATAGCTAAACTTTTATCCTATTCATTCACGTTTCAATAGCATTACCTTTCGTTTACATACACCACGTTTCATTTTCGCATGAAGTTTAATCAATGGATGCTGGCCGGTATTGCGTCGGCCGTTTTTGTCGCTGGTTCTGCGACTGCACAAGTTAAAAAACCTGTCGTTAAAAAATCGGCTTCGGCCAAACCAGCTACAGCAGCTAAACCCGCAACGGCAGAAACAACGATAGCTTCTACTCAAGATTCAATCAGTTACAGCATTGGGGTGTTCATGGCTCAAAATCTGAAGCAACAGGGAATCTCTGACCTCAACAATGCCTTACTTGTGCGCGGCTTACAAGATGCCATGAAAGGTCAGGAAACGCTGCTGTCACAGGCACAGTGCAGCCAGGTGATGAACAATTTTATGCAGAAGCAAATGACAGCCCGCAATGCAGAAGGCATGAAAGCTTCTGCTGAAAACAAAAAAATTGGCAGTGCATTCCTGGCTGAGAATAAAACAAAAGCAGGGGTAGTGACTACCGCCAGCGGTTTACAGTATTCCGTTGAAAAAGAAGGGACTGGTGCTAAACCAACGGCATCGGATCGAGTTAAAGTACATTATACAGGGCGACTGATCGACGGTAAAGTATTCGATAGTTCTGTAGAACGCGGTACACCAGCTGAATTCGGTGTTACTGAAGTAATCAGAGGCTGGACGGAAGCGCTCCAACTGATGCCAGTAGGCTCAAAATGGAAGCTGTTCATTCCCTCTGATTTAGCCTATGGCGACCGGGCAGCCGGTGCCGACATTAAACCCGGCTCAACATTAATCTTTGATGTTGAGTTACTTGATATAGTTAAACAATGAGTGAATTGTGAATGAGTGATTGAGTGAATAAACATATACGCGAATTATTCACTCAATCATTCATTTGCTCATCCACAATTAATCTGGGTAATATAGATGAAAAAGTATCTGGTGACCCTATTGCCCGTGCTGATGCTGAGCTTTCAGCCGGACTCCCCCTCAAACGGTGCTACTGGTGACGTTTCGTCCCAGCAGGCATTAGCTAAGTCATCGCTGGTTGATGACCTGAAGCCGTCTATTTCACAGGAGAAAGTCGAAGCACTGGTTGCTAAGATCCTCACTCAGTATCATTATCGTAAGGTGCGGTTAAACGACTCGCTGTCGTCAGTCGTATGGGATAATTATCTGAAAGAGGTTGATGGCAACAAAACGTATCTGCTTGCGTCAGATGTAGCCGCTTTTGAAAAGTACCGCTATCAGATTGACGACGCCCTCGTGAATGGTGATCTGACTGCGGCTTTTGATCTCTATAACATTTTTCGTAAGCGTTTTCAGGAGCGCAGCGAATTCATCAAAGAGCAGTTAAAAAAGCCCTTTACCTTCACGGAAGATGAAAATTTCAACACCGATCGGGAGAAAGCCGCCTGGCCAAAAACGGCCGAGGAGCAAAACGATCTCTGGCGTAAAATCCTGAAAAACCAGGCGCTGGAACTTAAGCTAGGCAATCGGAAAGATAGTGTCGTTGCGGCTACGATGACCCAGCGTTATGCCAACCTTGATAAAGCTTACGGTCGTATCAAGAGCGCCGACGTGTTTCAGATTTACATGAACTCGTTTGCTGAAGCACTTGACCCGCACACCAACTATTTTTCGCCTACCAATGCGGATCGCTTCAACCAGGAAATGAGTCAGTCGCTGGAAGGAATTGGCGCTATGTTACAGGAAGATGGTGAATACATCAAAATAACCAGTGTATTGCCCGGTGGACCAGCTTTCAAGAGTAATCTGATCAAAGTGAACGATAAGATTGCGGGTGTGGCCCAAGGCGATAATGGCACGATGGTAAATACCATGAACTGGCAGGTTGATGAGGTTGTCAAACTCATTAAAGGCCCTAAAGGCACTGTCGTTCGTATTCAGATTGTTTCGCCGAATGCCCTGGCGGGGGCTCCACCTAAAGAAATCCGGCTGGTTCGCGAGAAGATCAAGCTTGAAGAACAGCGTGCGAAAAAAGAAGTCATCGAAGTGACGGATAATGGTAAAACCTTTAAGATTGGCGTTATCAACATTCCTATGTTCTACCGCGATTTTGAAGGTGCCCGTAAACGCGAAGAAGGCTTCAGCAGCACAACGAGTGATGTGAAACGGTTCATTGATTCGCTGAAAGCGGAGAAAGTGGCAGGCATCGTTATTGACTTGCGTGATGATGGGGAGGTTCCTTAACCGAAGCGATCAACCTAACGGGTCTGTTTATTCCTAAGGGACCGGTTGTTCAGGTGCGTGAATCAAGTGGTGAAACGGAAGTGTACACTGACCCGGACCCATCTGTTACCTACGACGGGCCACTGGCTGTGCTGGTGAATCGCTTCAGTGCATCAGCTTCTGAGATTTTTGCCGCTGCTATTCAGGATTACAAACGCGGTATCATTGTTGGTGGTCAAACCTTCGGCAAAGGAACTGTACAAACGCTGATTGACCTGAACCAATGGTTACCGAAAGAGCCTGAGAAAGTAGGTCAGGTGAAGATGACGATTCAGAAGTTTTATCGTATCAACGGTAGCAGCACGCAACATAAAGGTGTAACACCGGACGTTCAATTCCCATCCGCTTTCTCAGCCGAAGAGTATGGTGAAAGTTCGCAAGCAAGCGCCTTACCCTGGGATCAGATTAACTCGACCCGTTATGAGCAGTCGCGTGGTATTGACGATAAAATTCTAAGCCGCCTGCGTGATCGTTTCGATCAGCGACTCAAGTCAGATCCCGAGTTGAAACAACTGGCACAGGATTTAGCTGATTTTAAGAAAGCCAAAGAAAATACGGTTGTCTCGCTACAGGAGTCGAAACGGCGTAAGGAACGCGAAGAAGCCGAACGGAAACGGGCCGCAGCCAATAAAGTATCGCAGGCATCGGCCCCAGTTGATGAAACCGGAACGCCGACCGCCGGAACGCCATCGCCTAAAAAGAAAAAAGACCTTTATCTTAATGAAGCTGGTCTTGTCTTAGCCGATTATATCCTGGCCGTGAATAAGTAATAAGTATCCTAATCGTTGGATTAAACGAAAACCCCGCTCAGCGAACTGTTGCGCGGGTTTTCGTTTTTATATCGGCACGAAATTTAGTCTAACATTTAACGCTAGTTCTATGTGGTATTTTCTCATCAAACAAAGCAGCCTCGAAACAAAACAATATCAGAATCTGCAAAAACGGGCCTCGCTAACCGAAGTGGAACGATTTAACGAACCCTACGAAAACTGGCATTTGTTTTCGGTTGAAAAAGATAAGTATGCCGCTTTTATGGATTACCTTGATCGTGACGGCATTGCTTATGAACTGGTGCCTGACCGCCCAACACGCGCTGAAATGCTGGCTATGATGAAGTAAGGCTTAATGCATTACCATTTCTGGGGCGCTTGTCGTAGAAAAGTCTGTGCGCTTGACCCGGCCAAAAAACCGCCATGTCAGCAGAACGGCGGCAATACTCAAGCCTGTTAGTAAGCCAATCCAGACGCCAATAGCATCCATTTTGAACGGGAAAGCCAGCACATAGCTCAGCGGTAAGGCCACTACCCAATAAGAAAATAAGGTAATAAGGGTTGGAATATTTACATCGGATAAGCCCCGTAAACTACCCAAGGCTACCACCTGCACTCCATCGGAAAGCTGAAAGAAACCAGCTATAATAACCAGCGAAGCCGCTATCTCCATAACTGCCGGGTTATCCCGAATATACAGCGTGACTAGCCACTCGTTTGCGGTCAGGAAGAGTAAAGCCATCACTCCCATAAAACTTACTGATAACATAAAAGCGGCTACGCCTGCCCGCCAGATACCCTCGCGGCTACCACGCCCGACGGCGGCACTCACCCGAATGGCAGCCGCAGATGAAATGCCCGTGGCCATCATATAGGTAACCGATGCCATATTGATAGCAATCTGGTGAGCCGCTAACCGGTCTTCGCCCAACCACCCAACAATAACGACAGCCAGCGCAAACGTGGCCACTTCAAAGAAAAACGTGAGTCCGCCGGGAATGCCAATACGCAGAATTAACCAAACGTCTTCCGTCGTTGGTAACGAACGATAAGCAGCCGTTAGGTAGTCCTTAAAGCGGTCAGCCCGATAGATATAAAGCAGCATAGCCCCAGCCATAAACGTCCTGGATAGTAGCGTAGCCAATGCAGAGCCCATCAATCCCAGGGTTGGAAAGGGGCCGATTCCTTTGATCAGGACGTAATTGAAGAGGGCATTAATCAGTAAAGCCGATAGTGTGATCGCCATAGCCACACGCGGATAGCGCAAGCCGTCGCAAAGTTGACGAGCGGCAACAAATACCATCAAGGGTAGTAAGGATGCACTCAGAATGAGCATGAAATTGCGCGCCAGCCGCGTTACTTCGGGCGTCTGGTCGAATAGCTCAAAATAAAAAGCCAGCAGGGCCGACAATCCTCCCAGAACAATGCTCAGCAAGATGCCCACCGCAAGCCTGCCCGAAATAAGCGATTAACACTGGCGGCATCCTGTTGATGATATGCTTTCGAAACCAGAGCTGCTACAACCGTCAGACCACCAACGCCAATGCTCGACATCAGGAAAGAAAGGGAGTTGGCCAGGCCAGCGGCTCCTAACGAAACAGCACCCAGCAATCGACCGACAAACAGATTATCGGTAACCCCCATCAAGACAACCCCTAATTGAGCAATAATAATCGGGACGCTCAATCGAATCGTATCAGAAAGTTCAGTGCGAAAGTTCGTTAGCATGGAGCAAGGAGCGCAGAGCAGGGTGCAAAAATAACATAATCTACCTAACAAATCCCTTCGCCCTGCCCCACGCTCCTTGCCCTCTGCCCCTTTCTTTGTACTTTTGTTTTCTATATCACAAATCCGACAAGGACTTGAAAGAATACGGCAGTAGTATCCAAAAGTTGGTTGACAATATGGTCAACATCGAAGATCGGGAAAAACGCACCCGTTATGCGCATATCCTGATCGAATTGATGCGGCAGATTCACCCCAACATGAAAGATGGTCAGGATTACTACAATAAATTGTGGGATGACCTGTATATTATGTCTGGTTTTACGCTGGACGTTGATAGTCCATATCCTCCTCCATCTGAAGAAGCATTGGGTAAAAAGCCCCAGCGGGTTCCCTACAATACGCACCATCTGAAGTTTAAGCATTTTGGCCGTAACGTAGATTTATTGATTGCAAAGGCTACCGCTCTGGAAGAGCCCGACGAACGACGGGCTTTTGTTTCATACCTGACACGCCTGATGCGTACGTTTTATCAGGCCTGGAATAAAGAATCGGTTGAAGACGAAACCATTTACCAGAGCCTGATTGAACTCTCGAATGGTAAACTTTTCAATGATATCAAGCTTATTCGCGAAGAGGGCCTTGTTGAAGCGACTCCCCGTGAGCGCACTGGCGATCAGCCCCAGCGAATCGGCGGAAATACGTATCGCAACGACCGGAACCGTGACGGTGGATCAGGATCAAATCAGGGACGCCCAAACCGCGATGGTGGTGGTCAGCGTAATTTCGGCAATCGCAACGGCGGACCACGCGATGGTGGGTCAGGCTCGAATCAGGGAGGACGGCCAAACCGCGATGGTGGACCACGCGATGGTGGCCAGCAACGTAATTTTGGCAACCGAAATGGTGGACCGAACCGAAACAACGACCGCAACCGTAATGACCGCGATGGCGGACCACGCGATAACAGCTCAGACGGACCACGTCGGAGACGATAAAACCTTTGGTGAAGAATGAAGACTGGCCCGCCATGCGGTTTAAAATGAAGACTGCTTCAGGTAGATCATGGCATCGCTACTCATTTTATATTCATCATTCTTCATTTTACATTCTTCATTATTTTACGAATGGCATCTTTTCAAATTACAGGCGGGCGTAAACTTAAAGGCGAACTTATTCCGCAGGGAGCAAAAAACGAAGCGCTACAAATTCTCTGCGCCGTATTATTGACCAAGGAACCCGTCATCATTCATAATATTCCGGGTATTCGTGATGTCAACCAGCTTATTGATCTACTGGGTGATTTAGGCGTATGGGTGACTAAGATTGGAGAAAGCTCGTATCGTTTTCAGGCCAGCGACGTTAATCTGGACTATCTGGAATCCGATACGTATAAGCGCAAAGCGGCTGCTCTTCGCGGATCGGTTATGCTACTGGGTCCTATGCTGGCTCGTTTCAAAAAAGGACGTATTCCACGGCCTGGTGGCGATAAAATTGGCCGTCGGCGGTTAGATACGCACTTTTTAGGCTTTGAGAAACTAGGCGCCCAGTTCAACTACGATGCTAACGACGGTGGCTATTATCAGGTTGATGCCAGCAATCTGCGCGGTGCCTATATGCTCCTCGACGAGGCATCCGTAACGGGTACGGCCAACATTCTGATGGCTGCTGTCATGGCCGAAGGGATCACCACGATTTATAATGCTGCCTGTGAGCCTTACCTTCAGCAGTTGAGCCGGATGCTCAACTCAATGGGCGCAAAAATATCCGGTGTAGGATCTAATTTACTTACGATTGAAGGCGTTACAGAACTGAAAGGGACCGAGCATACTATGCTGCCCGACATGATCGAAATTGGCTCGTTCATTGGCTTAGCGGCTATGACTCAGTCGGAAATCACGATCAAAAACTGTCGCATTCCCGAATTAGGCATCATTCCTGATCAATTCAAACGGTTGGGTATTCAGATGGAGTTCCGGGGCGACGATATTTATGTGCCCGCTCAGGAGCATTACCAGATTGAAAGCTTTCTGGATGGCGGCATGATGACGGTTGCCGATGCTCCCTGGCCCGGTTTCACGCCCGACTTGCTGAGTATTGTTCTCGTAACCGCCGTCCAGGCGCAGGGGACGCTACTCATACACCAGAAAATGTTCGAAAGCCGATTATTCTTTGTGGATAAACTGATCGACATGGGTGCCCAGATTATCCTCTGCGATCCTCACCGTGCTACGGTGGTTGGTCTAAACCGGCAGGTTCCCTTAAAAGGTATTCGTATGTCGTCGCCAGATATTCGGGCGGGCGTTGCCTTATTGATTGCAGCTATGTCGGCCAAGGGTACGAGCATCATTGATAGTATCGAGCAGATTGATCGGGGTTATCAACACATCGACACACGCCTGAACGCGATCGGTGCTGAGATTATCCGGCTGTAATAAAATTTTAATTAGGGTTGAGCCCGGTGCACAGAGCTGTACCGGGCTTTTTGTTTACCGGATTAATAGCTACCCCTTACATTGCCAGAGTACATCCACCTCTCATAAAATTAGAGTCTGGGGTGTATTAGGTTGAGCTTAAGTAAGGTTACGCTTCTAAATGCTTTAAGTAGATAGTCATTCGTTGTCGGGTATTGTCAGTCGATTGTCACTCATTGTAAGTTATTGATAATTAGTTACTTATTTATAAGTGACGAATCATGGCTATACCTGACTAATAATGACACGCTAAGCGATCAGTAGTTCTTTTAACCAATGAAAGCAATACAGCGTGTTTGGCTGACGTATGTAGTCCTGATCCTAGCGGTTATACAGGCGTATGCTACCTGGTCGATCATTGTTAACGTCCGGCTTGCAATTGAGAGAGACTGTCAGGCCGGACTGAACTGCTAAAGTGGGAGTAAGGCTGCTGCACACAATTTAAATTCCGAGGGCCGCTTAAGTAATCACGCAGAATTAAGTTGAATTAGATTCTATTGATTCCTAGATTCTATTGTAATGAAAATCAGTGAATTGATGCAATAGAATCCAAAGAATCAATAGAATCTAAATTTGCGCGATTGCTTAATTCTACCGGACTCAAAATCAGTAAATTGACGCAATAGGATCAACAGAATCAACAGAATCAACAGAATTAATAGCATCTAATCTGCCCAAGTACTTAAGTCCAGGCACTATAGAATTCTCTACTTAGCCTACACGATTCTTTTAATTGCTATGCTTATTGCCAATGTATATGACCTTAATACCTTAAAGGTTGCATTTTATATTTTTTGGGAAAAATCATACAAATTGATACTGTTTCACCTTTTTTTTATAATCATTATTTATTAATTAGTAGCATTTTATGCAAAAACATATACATTCCACACGGCACTACTTGTTTTTTTTTGTTTTCCTCTGTCTAACTGCACAGGCTCAAACAACTCCCTCGTCAGTTATCCCTTTTTGTGGCACAGAAGACCTTACCCTGGAGAAAGCCCGATTGCTGGTGAACCAGGCTGAATCAGCCCGACAACAAAAATTAGCGTCGGGGGCAGCCTTTCAAGCGATCACCTATGTTCCCATACGACCGCATATTATACGAAGAAGCGATGGCTCCGGTGGTTTTAATCTGGGTAGCCTGAATAAAGTAATGGCCAGCACCAACAGCTACTATCTACTTAACGGCTTTGGCATTCAGTTTTACTTTGCCGGGATATCGCCCGATTACATCGACAACGACGACATGTACAATGCGTATAGCTCTCAACCGCTTGATTCGTATGACGCTCATAATGCCATGAATCAGTATTATGTCAATCAGTTCTCGAACCCGGGATTGGGTGGATTTGCCTATTACCCGGATAATGGTGTGTATTCTACTCGCTCAGTTATTTTGACAGGTGGAAGTGAATCGGAAAACGATCTGGGAAATCGACTGATTCCCCATGAGTTAGGCCACAGCTTCAATCTGATTCATACATTTGGACAGAATTCAGGTAATGGTTCACTGGGTTCAGGAACAACCACCGAGTTGGTTACGCGTGGAGCAGGGGCCAACTGTGCTACAGATGGGGATCTGATCTGCGATACACCCGCCGACCCTTACAACATGGTGGGAGCTTCCCTTACTTATCCTTCTCCCAGCGGTTGCCCACAATATGACCCCAGCAGCACCGCCCGAGATGCCAACGGTAGCCCGTTTTCTCCCTCCATTACCAACATTATGTCCTATTATTTTCCGTGTGCGCATGATTTTACCCCCGGCCAGTATGACCGGATGCAGGCTGGGCTTGCTCTTCGACAAAGTCACACGGCTTATACACTTGATGCGCCAGCTACCGACGTAAGCGCACCCAGTAATCTGGTGGCTACTCAGGATGGAACGACTGCTATAATAACCTGGCAGGACAATGCCAGCAACGAGATGGGGTATTTCATTGAACGGTCCACCTCTCCAAATTCGAATTTTGTACCTGTTAGCGGGGTAGCTCCCAACGTAACGACCTTCATAGACTATACCCCTGTTCTTAACACAAAGTATTACTACCGTATCCGGCCATCCAACACTACTACAGGGAGCCTTAGCCCAACCGTGGTCATCAAGATTTCGCCACCCCTGGATGGCCTGACTACCACAAATATCACCGGAACGAGTGCCCGACTAAACTGGAGTATTGGAAACAACATTGCCAGCTATACCCTACAGTACCGAATTGTGGGGACTCCCGCCTGGACTACGATTCCTGGCGTGCAGGGTAATACCACCACCCTTACTTATTTAAATGTAAATACCACTTATGAATGGCAGATTAAGGCCACCGATGCCGACACATACGTTGGTCCGGTAAGTTTTACTACACTTTGTCCTGTTCCATCGCTCTATACAACCAGCCCTCTCCGGACTTCGACTTCACTTGGCTGGTTCGCTGGCAATCCTGAAACGTACAGCTTACAATGGCGGGCGCTGAACGCGTCGACCTGGACTACGGTGGATGCGCTTACCAGTACCTACTATTCGCTAACAGGCCTAACGTCTTCTACGACCTACGAGTGGCGGGTACAGGGTACCTGTCCTGGCTCAACCACCCTTGTTACGGACTATAGCAGCCCACAATCCTTTACAACACAATCATGCCCTATACCTACGTTAAGGCTCAATAAACTTAGTTCGACTGTGGCTATGATCTACTGGTACACAGCCTACTTTGAAATGGATCGTACCTTTACGATTCGTTATCGGGTGATAGGCACGCCTGACTGGATAACCCTTGGCGGAATAACTACGCAAGAGTACTCACTGACTGGGCTAACAACCAATACAGCCTATGAAGTGCAGATAGAAAGCGTTTGCTCCCAAAGCGAACATTCGGGTTTTTCGGCCTCCCTCAATATTACACCGAGTTGCCAGCCGACCACGTATATGTACAGTTCGGCCAAAAATTCGACGGCTACTCTGGTATGGAATACTTCCTCTGCAGTTGAACCCGGCACTACGTTCGAACTGCAATATAAACCGTTGAGCAGTGTAGACTGGACAACGGTCAGTAATATCATTGCTGCTACGGGCAGTTCGAATACGGTATACGAACTCACCGGGCTAACTAGCAATACCACTTATCAGTGGCGTGTCAAAGCAATTTGCCCGGCTACTAACCAATCTACGTATACAGCGGGTACTACCTTTACAACGGGTTGTTTTGCGCCAACAAACCCTTTATATAGCTTCCTTTCGAATACATCGGTGAGTTTTAACTGGAATGCCTTTGTTGAGCCAAATACGCGTTTTGATATACGCTACCGAAGTGTGGGCGCGGTAGACTGGACAACCCTCAACAATCTGTCCTTAGTGGATGCGAGTACTAGTTTTAGCTATAGTTTGACTGGATTAACCAACAATACATCCTATGAGTGGCAGGTTAGAACGGTCTGTTCCCCACCGATAATTCGGCCTTTGTAGCAGGCCCAAACTTTATAACCTCCTGCCGAGTTCCTGACGGACAGTATACTTCTAATCTGAAACCTACTTCCGTTATCCTTGTCTGGAATCGAATGGGTCTCGATGTTAACTACGACTTACGCTACCGACCCGTAGGCGCAACGGACTGGATAACGCTGGGGAATTTAACAACGATCAACACGACTCTAACGGGCTTATTAACAAATACTGGCTACGAATGGCAGGTTAGAAGCCGATGCAGCAATGGAGGATTTTCTGATTTTTCGACATCAAATTCGTTTGCCACGTACCCATGCTATTCGCTCAATACGTTATATCTCAGTAATCAGACATCTAACTCCGTGAAACTGAACTGGTCTAACTACTATGCCGAAGCCAATACCTTGTACGATGTCAGATACCGAATTGTAGGAACACCCGATTGGACTGTTATTAGCAACCTAACTTCTACGAGTATTATCATTGCAAATTTGACACTCGATGTACAATATGAACTACAGGCTAGAATGTTGTGCTCAGCTACAGAGAGTTCAGCCTTTTCAACCTCAATTTTATTCCAGACATGCAGTGTTCTATACACGGTCCAGACAGGCTCCTGGGCTAACCCATCGATCTGGTCGTGTAATCGCGTACCGAACTCTGCCGATGTCGTGCAGATTAAACATAATGTGACTGTCCCTTACAACTTTACGGCCAATGCACTCAGAATAAGTTTTGATCAGGCAAAACAACTAAATTTTAGCACAAATGCCAGGCTACAACTAGGGCAGTAATTTATAGATTATCAGCCTTTCAATAAAAAAAGCCGCTATGCTCAAAGTAATAGCGGCTTTTTTATTGAAAGGCTGATAGCCTATAACTCCCGAATCTGGATGTTCTTGTACCAGACGCGCTCTTTAGGGCTATGGTTTTGTAAGGCGATTTTCCCTTTCGCATGGGGTGTGGCATAGGGCCAGTTGGCAAATTTGCTTTTAGCGACCAGTGCTTTCCAGTTGTCGGAACCGTATTCGTAATCGACTAGTTTTTTGCCGTTCAGGAAATGCTCCACATGGTTTTTGTTGACGATAATACGGCCTTTGTTCCACTCACCGGGTGCTTTGGCAACGCTAAAATCTGAGGGTGGAATCATGTCGTAATTAGCGCCGGTCATTTGGGTATCTTTCAATTTATAAGGCTTGCCTTCTCCATCCAGATAACCTTTGTCGTCGATGACCTGATATTCGGGGCCGGACATGTAGGTCGATTTTATGTCGGGGCTGTCGATGATTTTGTAGACAACACCACTGTTGCTGCCTTTGGGAATTTTGAACTCGAACTCCAGTTCAAAGTTTTCGTATTCTTTATCCGTTACGAGGTCGCCACCCGTACCGTCGGGGGTTAGGGCACCGTCTTCAATGGACCAGCCAACAACGCCATCTTTATGGTAACTGTGCCAGCCTTTTATCGTCTTGCCATCAAATAACGATGTCCATTTGGGGGGAGCCGTAAAGGCCATGGTACTAAGCAGCAGGCAGGGTAGGAGTAGCTTTTTCATTGCGTTTGAAATTTTTGAGCTAAAGGTATGTTTTAAACCGCAAAGAGCACAAAGGTAAGCGCAAAGGTCGCAGAGAAAAACCCTTAGCGATCTTTACACGTTCCTTTACGCTCTTTGCGGTTTAAAAAAATATCAACTCGCCATCTCGCGAGCGGCTTCTGGATCGTTGTATTTTCGGTCGAGGCCTTCGGTTGACTTCTGGTCGGAGCGGTCTGTTCCGGAAATCATGTCCTGCGCGGCTATACTGCTTTCGTCGGCCATTTCGCGGGGAAATTTTTGGGCTTCCTTAGCTTCTTCAGGCCGCTCACCCGGCTGATTTTCAGCGCGGTCTTTTGCATTTACATCATAAGGGCGTGCCGAATCGCCAGTGTCTGGTTTATCTTCCATTCCTTCCTCTGTTCCGGGGACGGCTTTTGCGGCTTCTGGCAGGCCTTCGTACTTCGTTTTGGCTACGTGACCATCTGGCTTTGGTCCATTTGTAGCCACAACACCTGGGGCCGCTGATGTGAACGTACTTAGGCCATGGGCATTGATTTCGTGCGAGCGGTCTGGTTCGCTAGGGTCCTGAACTTCAGGAACATCAGGTTTAGGCGTACCCGGCATTTCAGGAATTTCAGGCCCTGGTACGGGTGGTGTTGGTGGCGTTTCAGGGATGCCCGGCACCGGCTGGATAGGATTTGGGGAACCAGGTGTCGATGGAATCATATCTCCAGATGGGTAGTTTCCCAAGCCATTGTTGCTTCCGATAACGTTCCAACTGCCAAATGAATTGGTAGGCGTACTGGGTTCATCTTCCGAAGGTAGACCCGTTGCTACGGTTGAACCTGCATCGGGATTTCCGGTGAGGTCGGCTTCTGCAATAGTTGATGTCGTGTTTGGTTCATGTGGAATGGCTTCATCGTCAATTCCGGCATCAGCGTATAAGGCCGAGTCAGAATTTTCGTAGGTTTTCCCTCTCAATTGATCCCCTTGCAAGCTTCGTTCCTCATCGGAGCTATACCGGTTAGCAAGTTGACCATCCACTACATCGTCTTCGGTATCACCAATGGGCGTTAATTTGCCGTCCACGAGTTTAACCATATTTGTTTCGCCCTGGTCGGCACCGAACATTGCTTCGGCATTTTCGTTGGATACCAGATTGGCTTGTTGCGCTCCGTCGCTAAGGGCTGATGAATTTGAATTTTCCATGACTATAATGAGTGTTTTAGGTATAAAGAGAACTACGAAGAATGGAAAAGGTTTTTTGTAGCGTAGGTGGAAACCCGCGTTACTTAAGCGCATCAAACAAAATCTCGGCGGGGTGCTGGGCTTTACGGCCTGTTCCGTCTTTGATCTGGTGGCGGCAACTGGTGCCTGCGGCTGAGATAATGGCGTTTTCGGCTTTGCGAACGGCAGGGAACAATACTAATTCGCCAATTTGCATGGATAAGTCGTAGTGTTCGGTCTCAAAACCAAACGAACCTGCCATGCCGCAACAGCCTGACGGAATTAACTGGACGTTATAGTTTTTGGGCAACGATAGTACCTTTTTAACCGGAATCATTGAGGATAATGCCTTCTGATGGCAATGGCCGTGAACCTTCACTAATTCAGGTTTTGTCGTAAACAGGCTTCTATCAATTCGTCCGGCATCGGCCTCGTGGGCGAGCCATTCTTCAAACAGGAATACGTTTTTGGCAATACGTAGCGCATCGGCTTTTAACTCCACCGGAACCAGGTCGGGGTATTCATCCCGGAACGTCAGAATAGCTGAGGGTTCCAGACCAATCAGGGTGTTTCGTCGGTGATAAGGTCTTTGAATAAGGTAACATTCTGAATGGCTAGTTTTTTTGCTTCATCCACCAGGCCTTTCGACAAATATGTCCGGCCACTTTCCGGGTGGTTAGGAAGGACTACGGTGTAGCCTAAATGCTCAATGAGCAGAATCGCTTTTTTACCTACTTCAACATCGTTATAATTGGTAAACTCATCGGCAAAGAGCAAAATAGAGGCAGTGCCCGATTCTGCTGGTTTAGCATGAATCGATGGCCAGTAGTTATTTCGATTTTCGCGGCCTATTCGTTCGTTTTCCACCTTTTTCTGTTCCCACCACCACTTTCGTAAAGTTGTCTTTGCCATTTCGGGCATAGTGCGATCGGGGTGAAAACCAACGGCACGGTTCGCGATCCGACGTAGCGCAGCGGTTTCATAGAATCCGTTGTAGGCCCAGGGACGAGACTGGCCATCTTCATCAGGCGGGTGAAATTACCAACCAGGCGTGCTCGTAGAGGGATGCCACTTTCCTTGTATTTCTGCTGGGTAAATTCAGCTTTCATACGTGCCATGTCCACGCTCGATGGGCATTCAGCTTTGCAGGCTTTGCACGACAGACATAAATCCAGTACGTCTTTGACGGCCTCATAGTCCTGATCGGTGGGAGTCGACTGGTTGCTATAAAAATGACGCAGGATGTTGGCCCGTGCCCGTGTCGTATCGTGCTCGCGTCGGGTAGCCATATAACTGGGGCACATCGTCCCGCCCGATAGTTCCGTCTTCCGGCAATCACCGGAGCCCGAGCATTTTTCGGCCAGTTCGAGCATACCGCCCTCTTTCGAGAAGTCGAAAACGGTTTTGGGTTGCGGAATAACGACATCAGCCTCCGACCGGAGGGACTCGTTCATGGGTGGTGTATTGACGACTTTGCCGGGGTTGAACGTATTGTGCGGGTCCCATAGGTCTTTGACATCCTTGCACAACTGGAAATTTTCGGGACCGAGCATAAAGGCAATGCACTCACCCCGAAGTCGCCCATCGCCATGCTCACCGGAGAGGGAACCACCGTATTTTTTGACTAGTGCCGCCGTATCCAGCAGCAACGCCCGAAACTTCGCGCGGCCCTCTGACGATTTAAGATTAATAAGCGGCAGGACGTGAATTTCGCCTGCACCGGCATGGGCCGAATACTCCAGTTTCAGGCCGTGGTTCTCCAGGGCCATTTTGTCCAACTCGTCGATGTAGTCGGGCAGGTCGTGAACGTCCACGGCGGTGTCTTCAATGACGTTGGCCGGTTTTTCGTCGCCGGGAATATTGTACATGATACTCAACCCTGCCTTTCGCAAGGCCCAGGGCTTTTTAGTATCTTCATCGAACAGAATGGGGTAGGTATAGCCCAGTTCTTTCTGTGTCAACTCCTCCACAAACTCCTTCGCCTTCTTTGCTACGCCCTCCACCGTATCATCAAAAAACTCAACCATCAAAATAGCCTTTGGATCACCCTCGACAAATTCCCGGTTTTTAAGCTGCTCGATATTGGTTTTGGTCAATTGCAGGATGTAATCATCCACCAGCTCCGATGCTGAACAACCATGTGCCAAGGCTACCAGATTGGCCTCAAGCGATTGACGAATGGTCTGAAAATGAGCACAAACCAGCGCCGTTTCTTTAGGCGGCAGCGGAAGCAGATTGAGTTTTGCTTCGGTAATAAAACAAAGCGTCCCTTCCGAACCCGCGATGAGGTGGGAGAAGTTGAAAGGCATGGGGCGTGGGGCATGGGGCATGGAGTCAGCATTGCGCTCCGCTCCCTGCTCCTCGCTCCCTGCTCTCCGCTCTTCAAAAAAATTCAACATCGCATCGAGCGCATAGCCTGTATTCCGTCGGGTGACGGTTGGCTTGGGTAGCCCTCGCGGATGTGTTGACGAACGCTTGGTTTTGAGAGCCAGTCGCGGAATTGAACGTACAGTCGTTGTTCGAGGGGCTCACGACATTTTCACCCTTACATTTGGCGTCGAATTGTTCCTGGGTAAGCGGGCCAAAGGTGACTTCGGCCCCGTCGCTCAAAACTGCCCGGACTTCGAGCAGGTGGTCACGCGTGGTGCCCCAGATGATGGAGTGCAAGCCGCAGGAGTTATTGCCAATCATACCGCCAATCATAGCCCGACTGGCCGTACTGGTTTCAGGGCCGAACAGCAGGCCGTGGGGTTTCAGGAAGGCATTCAGGTCATCGCGGATCACACCCGGTTGAACCCGTACCCATCGTTCAGCAACGTTAATTTCGGGAATGCCCCCGAAGTATTTAGAAATGTCGACCACAATGCCACTGCCAACAACTTGTCCTGCCAACGATGTACCAGCCGCTCGGGGTATCAATCCTATAGAATGCTGCTGGGCAAACCGTAGTAGTTTCTTGATGTCGGCAACGGACTTGGGAAGCGCCACCGCTATGGGCATTTCCTGATATACCGATGCATCGGTTGCATACAGAATCCGCTGGGCGGTGTGTTCAGGCGATTCATCGAAATACAAGTCGCCCTCGAAGGAGGGGAGTAGGCTGGCGAAGGGCAGTTTATTAGGAATACGAAACATATTGGCTACGTTCTAAACGTCCTGTAAAGATACGAAAACCAACTGCGTTTGTGGAATTTGGTCCTTTCTGCCATCAATCGGCTAAACAACTACTGCCATGCTAACACGCCGATCTCTAACTCCGATACGTATTGATTTTACTCCCTTTGCGGGCGTAGCCCTGTTGATGATTGTGTTTTTTATGTTCATGAAAGCGATTCAACGGCCTGAAATTATGGGCGTTACAGTGCCAACAGGTTGCCGAAAATATGAAGCTCCGACTTATCCCAGGAAAGTTGTTACACTCTTTTTGTTAGATAAAGGCACCATTGGCTTTATGCAGCATTGGCAGGGGGATGACATGGTAGAAATACGCCGAACGGATTTTCGGCCCGAGCGTATCCGTACCTTATTAGGTGCTGTCGGCAAATCGGGAGATGGCGATGTGGCGGTTGTTATAAAGCCTACGCCGTCAGCTACCTTCGGCAATGTAGAAACTATACTGAGGGAGCTTAAACGGATTGGCACGATTCCTTATCTGCCGTTCTCGGAACTCAATAGAAAAGAGCAGCTCATCGTGAATTATTACGAGCGGATCTTTATGCGTCATTCTGCGATACGAGAAACTGTGTTTTTACGCATGCCATCGTATTATCTGACTGACAACTGATACTATCCTTCTTATGCACACCCGCCGAAATCGCTCCCTGCCTCGTATTGATATGACGCCCTTTGTGGACGTTGCCTTCCTGATGATCACTTTTTTTATGCTGATTAAGACAACACAGCGGCTGAATCAGATGCAAGTTGAATTTCCTGATGATAGAGGGTGCTATGTAGACCTCCCTTTTGCTGATGCTTCATTATTTTTACTAAGTAACAACCGAATAGGTTTTCTTACTTATCAGGCTAACAATTCAAGCGCTGAGTTTTTAGAAACTGATTACTCGGCGGAAGGACTTAGAAAGCAGTTGATGCACCTTGTGCCCGATAAGCGATTGATAGTCGCAATTATTCCAACTGAATTATCAACCTATAAAAATATAGTTGATGTTTTTGACGAACTGAAAATCAATGGGCATATTCATTTTAGACTTAGTTATGAACTAAGTTCTGAAGAACGAAAAATGCTCCAGAAGTACGATCGTTATAAAGAGACTCATCCTCAAAGGCCAGTATTAATGAAGCTAGTTCTATACGATGGAAAAGAGACTATTTATAGATAGTACGGTGACTAGCTACTTTAACAGTTTGTAGGCCCCGATCATGCTAATGAGCGTAATGGTATAAAATAGCATGATAAGAAAAGATGGCCAGAGACTAACCTGCTCCTGATGATTGACGTTACGTTCGTAGAGACTTATAACATGAGAATAATAGTTTTTATGATTTACTTCGCCCCGATTTGCTCCGATCCAGAATACGTTTGAGCCGTCCGCCAACAAAACTCCCTACAAACGAGAGAATCATGGAACCGTACAGTCCAAAGTTTTCGAGCTCAATATGGAAATTATTCGTAGGGTGCACAAGAAAAAATATGTAGACAATCCAGATCGTACTTGCCTGCACTAACGCTAGAAACCAGCCTTTGCGGGGCTCCAGAAAACCGAGGGTCGTTGCTAAAATAGTGGCAACGAGATAAGGCAGATGTGCTGCCGTGGCGACTCGTATACAATACAACAGCAAAGCACTACCGGGTAACGTCAGAACCGTGTTAATGACTAGTCGCCGGTCGAAAAACGAAGTGGACATAAAAAGAAGGCCCGCCGGATGTTCGGGCGGGCCTCAAAATTACACGAATCAGGTTGTATTAATTGACTCGGAATGAATACCAGAACACTTCGCTACGATATCTGGTAGTTATAAGTTACTGGTTCACATAAACGCTTCCGCTGCTGGCCGTCAGGGTTACAGGAATTCCACCGCCGTTCAATGTGCCTCGAATACGGTCTTTCTCGGTGTCACCGTTGAAGTTGTTCAGTGGGATTTTAATACTATTGCCGCTCAAATTCAGGGTAATTCCTTTGTCGAGGGGCATTTTCACCCGAACACTACCGGCACTGGTCGACAAACGGACAGGGCCAGTCAGTTTCGTTATACTTACATCAACACCACCTGCACTGGTGCTGGCGTCGATACTTCCAACAATATTGGCAATTCGTACTGAACCGCCTGAGGTACTTGCTTTGATATCGCCCTCCAGACTCTCGCCATTAACGCTGCCACCGCTGGTTTGCGCATCGATGTCTCCTTTCAGATCGGTAAGCCGGATGCTGCCACCAGAGGTATGCAGACGCATTTTGCCCGTCGACGATTTACCTTCAATAGAACCGCCTGAGGTTTGTAGGTCAAGGTAACCCGAGGTTCCTGCCTGGCACCCGTCGAAGTGAATGGAGCCACCCGAGGTTTGTCCGTTGATATCGCCGTCTACATCGCTCATGTGTAGGCTACCACCACTCGTGCGGAATTTCTGTGTACCGCTCAGCGAGGCCAGATGAATAGAACCACCCGACGTACGCAGATCCGCCGTAACCTTGCGGGGAGTGTAGAATTTAAAGCTGATGCTTAAGCTATTTTTCCAGTTAGTAAGATTGTTGTGGCGTTTGGCTGTGGCAACGATGGTACCACCTTCCTGAGCAATGGAAATATCGTAGTCTTTCAGTCGATCTTCGATTTCGGCTTTGTCGAGGTTGCCGTTTCCATTATTGCCCCGCACATACATTTCCACTTTGGCGTTCATGTCGGTTCCGCCTTCAATGGTCAGGCTACCGCCCGAGGTTTCGGCTCGCACAGCGTTGATATTACCCGAAAAGGTCTTAGTCTGATACGGCGTATCATTATTGTCGGAAGGCTTATTGGTGAGGGAGGTCAGCGAGAAGGTCGCTACGCTGAGAAGGGTTAGTAGAAACTGGTTGCGTTTCATAGTGATTGTTGGTTTATGCTGTAAAGATGCAGTTTGGCAAATGAAGGTTGCATGAGATTGGATTTCTTCCGCTTTTAAGCAACTGATAAACGGCTAATCGTCTACTAGCAAGCGGTGTGCCACTATGGTAACTAGTTTACATTCAGGATTTTGTGTGATTTCCTTTTTGCAAAAAATGTCCGCCAGCGGACAAGGGTAGTTCGCTGACGGACAGTAGGGTGGGGTAGTTACTTCTTACTTTTCTTCTTGGTGACCACCGGCTCTTTCACGCCAAGGTGATTCAGGGCGGCTTCCAATACTGTATCGCGACCAGACTGCCAATCGGATGCGATGGGTTTAACGAATACGGCTGGCTGAATTCCTTTGGCATTCCATTCGGTACCGTCGGGGTACATATCCCGTTTGGTGCAAACGCGGGCCATTACGCCACCGGGCAGCGAAAAGACTAACGGCTGACCGGTACTGCCGCCGGTGGGTTCGCCAATAATTGTCCCCCGTTTCATCGCATCGAACACCACTGCAAAATCCTCAGCCGCCGAGAACGTGCGGCCACTGGTGAGAACCACTACTGGCTTGGTATACAATTTCTGTCCATTCGCAGGCCAGCCGCCATTTCCCGATTCGACCGGCTCAAACACGATTGTTTCTCCGCGTGCCCGACGTAGTGGACTATAGAGTCTTGATGAATACGAGCCCGTTTGCATTGGTTTATCCGTAAGATACCCTAATACGTTCCAGCCATAGCCGCTATCACCACCACCATTTAGCCGAACATCGAGAATTAACGCGTTCGTGGTGGCAATCGAATCAAAGGCAGCCTTGAACCCATTGAGAGCCTGATCGTTTTCAAAGTTGTTTAACTGTACGTAGGCTACGTTGCCCGGCAAAATCCGAAAATTGAACGCAGGTGATGGTTTTAATTTGGAATAACCCGTTCGGGGTAATAGTCGGCTAAACGTTTTTCCGGATGGTTCCCGGAAGGTAATCGCAACGGGTTTGTCCTTAGGGCCTCTGAGCAGCCGATATGTATACGTAGCTACATTGACGTTTTGTGGCGTAGACCCACTCTGATACGGGCGTACAAATCGATCAGCATATTCATGGACGGGCAGGCCGTCGATACTCACGATTTCGAGCATGGGCCGAATCCCCGTCTTTTCTAAACTATCTGATCGCACTTCCTGTACGAGCACTTTATTATCCACCAGCACAGGCCAGATAGGAGGTTGCCGGGACGTTGAATCGACCAGAGTCAGATCGTTGGCCCAAACGTCGGTATGCCCATCATGGAGTTGTGCGCAAAATGATTGGAGGACACGCATGTACTCGACTGTAGAACGGCTGGCCCGGATTTTTGGAAGATAATCGAGGTAGAGTTTATCCCAGTCTACATCGGGAATATGGTCGAAATAGGCAAAATTATATTTTGCTTCTGACCACAATTTCGAGAGGCCCGCCACTTTCTCATCTTCGCTGATATTGGGTTTGTAAGGTGTTTTGAGTGCAGTGGAATTAAATAAACGTTCTGATGCATGTGCTTTGGCTAATAAAGGGGCCAGAATCGGGCTTTGCCGGACAGAAGTAAACTCCGCAAGCTCATCCATGTAGCCCGCATACGCTGGTGCAAATTTTCCGCTCAACGGATAGATCAGGGTTTGGACAGCGGCTTCGGTATTCCCCAGTTTCGCCTGAATGCGAGCCAGATCAAACGAAATATCACTTTTTCGGTAAAAAAGTGATTCATCTCCTTTGGCCAGTTCCTGCACATCGGGGCGATGGTAATACGTTAGAGCGGCCTGTAAAATTTGTTCCGCTTTTTTCAGACTATCCATGGGTGGTTTGTCAGCACCTGCCTGTGTCTTTCGAGCACGACCTCGTTCATTCTGTAGATACTCATAGGCCTGCGTACTGGTTAACGCGGACTGTGCGAATACGGTGCTGCCCAGGCATATAATAATCGTCAATAACCCCAATAAGTAATTCATGATAGTTGGTTTAGGATTCTTAAATATGGGCCAAGTATGGGGAAATGGCAAGACGATACTGGTATTTATAACCTTTTTAATTCGAATAGTGAACAGTAGGGAGTGAGTGAGTAATTCCCGACGAGATGAGACCCATACTATTTCATATGGATATAACGGTTAAATTTTGTAAATTTTAAAGAATATAAAATTAAATTTGATTATAAATATTATTAATAGAATATAATTGGTAATAAATGAAATTAATCAAAATTTACTGTTGTGTTTGTTCATTTAATGGGATTATATTTGGATTAAAAATCTACTCGTTCAGCGTGTATTTTTTTTAATGATGGCCAGGTTTTACGTGGCCTGATCGTGTACCTGCAGCCTAGACTTCGCTGCAAACCTGCCCCGAGTTTTATATCGCTTATATAGATACGTACCCGTTGCTGCAATGGCTGATTAGTCACTGTATTCACCTGTAATTTTTCCTTTTTATAAACCTAATCGTGAAGTGAGATGCGAAACAGAAGTTTACTACTCATGTTGTTTTTTGCTCTTTATGTCCCCTTGCAGCTCTTTGCCCAGAGCCGGGTCATCAAAGGGATTGTTACTTCAGGCGACGACAACGGGGGTGTTCCCGGTGTAAACGTCGTGATCAAGGGCACAAATATTGGTGCATCGACCAATGCAGAAGGAGCCTACTCCCTTTCCGTTCCCGATAATTTGCTAAAAAACGGCGTGCTGGTTTATTCCTTTATTGGCATGAAAACCACTGAAGTGCCTATTGGTAATCAGAGTACGATTACCGTCAAACTGCAACACGATGAAACCTCGCTGGACGAGGTGATTGTCAGTGCATTAGGCTTTAAAGAGAATGCCGATAAACGGGGGGCTACGGCCTCGAAAATTGAAGCCAAAGACATCGTTCGCTCGGGCGAAACGGGGGTTATTAACGGTATGTCGGGTAAAGCGGCTGGCGTTCAGATTACGAAATCGGCTGGTGACCCTGGTGCCGGTTCCTACATCCAGATTCGGGGGCAGAATACGATTACCGGTTCGACACAGCCATTGGTGATTGTAGATGGTATCCCCATCAGTAACTCAACCCTGGGCGATGGTGCTGCTGGGGTTACGCAACAGTCCCGTCTGAATGACATTAATCCCGAAGACATTGCCTCCATGCAGATCCTGAAAGGGGCATCGGCAGCGGCTTTGTGGGGCTCGCGGGCGGCCAATGGTGTCATTGTCATTACGACCAAGAAAGGCGCGAATAGCGATAAGGTCAATATCTCGTATAGCACGACTGTTTCGTTCGATACACCTAATTTACTGCACCCATTACAAACTAACTACGGTCAGGGGTCAGATGGGGTATATAACCCAACCGTCGCCAATTCGTGGGGCGACAAAATTTCCAGCCGGGCTGGTGGCGAGGATGTTGTTAACCTGACCGGCGCTCGTTTTGAGTCGTATAGTGGCAAGACATACTACCCAATTATTACCAAAAACTCGCAGCAGACCTATAACCAGGAACGTAAGGATGCCGTGTTTAGGACGGGTACCTACATTGATAATAATCTGTCTGTCAGTGGTGGTAACGACAAAGGGAATTTTTACCTGAGCATTGGTGACCTACGCCAGAAAGGGATCATCAACGGCCAAAGCGATTATAATCGGACAACTCTTCGGTTTAATTCCGAACGTCGTTTCAATGATGTTATCAAAGCCTCTACCAATGCTACCTACGCCCGGACGACATCGAACCGGATTCAGCGCAGTAATAGTGTGAATGGCCTCTACATTGGGTATCTCCGCTCGGCTCCCGATTTCGACAGTCGGGATTACAAAGGGAATTATTTCGCGTCGCCAACGGCCAGCGCCATCCCAAACCGGCAGCGTTCTTACCGAAATTACTTAGGGGCATTGGCAAACCCAATCTATAACGATCCCTTGTGGGCCATCAATGAATTGACCAACTTCTCGGAAGTTGACCGTTTCATCATGAGCTCAGAGCTGCTTATTACGCCAGCCAGCTGGTTTGATATTACGGCTCGTGCGGGTATTGATGCCAACACGGATCACCGCATTACAAATTACCCGGTTAACTCGGCGGTAAACAGCGGTTTGGGAAGTTTTGAAGAGGCTATCTACAAAGAGTCTGAAATGAACGGCGACCTGATTGGCCGGGTATTTAAGGACTTTGGCAAGGATATTACCACCACCCTGATCGTAGGCTTCAATTTGAACGACCGGAAATACCTCAATCTGGGTGGTACGATGAACACGTTCATTATTCCCGATGCACCTGCCAACTTTGGTAACTCGCTGGTATCCAACGATGCACCTTACCGGACAACTACACATCGCCGGATGGCCCGACTCTATTCCACCCTGAATGTGGGTTTGTATAACCAGTTATTTGTCAATGCGTCGGTGGCCGCTGAATCGGGATCTACCTTCGGGAGTCAGACGAAGTCGACGTTCTATTACCCATCGGCCGATGTAGCCTGGCAGTTTACCCAACTACCTGTTTTTCGCGATAACCCAGTCCTGTCATTTGGTAAGTTACGTGCTTCTTACGGTACCGTGGGGTACAGCCAGATGCCTATAAAAATGCTACGACCTATGTAAATGCTTCGTTTAGCAGCTGGGCCAATCCCCTGAGTGGCTCAGGATATGGCAACGGAGCTTATGTGCGTAATGCCACGCAAGGCGACCCATTTTTGCAACCCGAACGAAAAACAGAATATGAAGTAGGTACTGATCTCCGCTTCCTGAACAACCGATTTACGGCAGGCTTCACCTACTATTCAAACGAAATTACCAATCTGCTGTTAAACGTAGCTGCGGCTGGTTCGACGGGCTACACCTCGAAATACACCAACGCGGGTTCAATGACCAACAAAGGCTGGGAATTGGAACTGCATTACAACATCCTGAATAAGAAAGGATTTAACTGGAATGTGTTTGGGAATGTTAGCCGGAATATAAACCGCGTAACGAACCTGGCTGGTACAGACATCATTACGTTGGGCGGTTTCAGCAGTACGGCCAGTACCGTGGCTAAAGTGGGTTATGCCATGTCGTCACTCTACGGTGGTACATATCTGCGTACCGAATCGGGTGCGCTGAATCTGAACGCCAATGGTTTCCCACAAGTAGCTCCCCAGTTTGGCGTTGTTGGCGATCCGAACCCCGACTATCGCGGTGGGTTTGGAACGAATCTATCCTACAAGAAACTCTCCCTGAACGTTCTGTTTGAGACGTTCCAGGGTGGCGACTTCTACAATGGTACGAGAGGGGTGCTTTATAACTTCGGTACGCATGCCGATGTAGGGAACGAGGTAACGCTGACGAAGGATCTGAAGAACTACGCGGGTAAAACGATTGCCGCCGGGAGTACCGTTCGGGGAAATATTCAGGATTTCGGTGCCGGACCGGTATTGCTCGATCAGTCGTACTATACTTCCATTGGAGGGGGCTTCAGCACCTTGGTTGAACAGTTTGTTACGGATGCCAGCTGGACCCGGATACGCGAAATTTCGGTGGGATATTCGATTAGTTCGCCCAAGTTCCGTCAGAAAACCAAGTTGCAGTCCATCGATATAACCGTAACGGGACGTAACCCAGTTCTGTGGACTAAAATGGTGGGTATTGACCCAGAAACGGCACTTAATGGTGCCAGTAACTCACGTGGCCAGGACTATTTCAATAGTCCAAACACAAAGTCACTGCTGTTCAGCATAAAAATCAATTACTAATTGGAGAATGGACAATGGAGAATGTAAAATGAATAATGGATAATGGATAATGAGTGACAGTCTAC
Organism: Spirosoma telluris; assembly: GCA_003259005.1. Classification (GTDB taxonomy): domain Bacteria; phylum Bacteroidota; class Bacteroidia; order Cytophagales; family Spirosomataceae; genus Spirosoma; species Spirosoma telluris. The sequence continues at coordinate 3,793,345 of QLII01000001.1, read as the reverse complement.
TCACTAACAGCCACCCTATTATCCATTGTGCATTCTTCATTCGCCATTGTGCATTATCCATTATCCATTAAAATCTTATGAAACGCATATATAGATCATTTTTTGCCCTTGTCGCTGGTCTTCAGTTCTTCGCCTGTTCGTCTATTGTCGAAAACCTGAACGTTGACCCCAACAATCCGACTGCCTCAACAGGTAGCCTGCTGCTTACTGGTACTGAGATTGCCAACATGGCTACTCAGGAGGGAATGGCCAGCCGCCTGACAACCATATGGTCTGGTTATGCCACCGGTGCTGACCGGCAATGGCTGGATTATTACAATTATAATGTAACGGCAGGTGTGTATGATGCCGACTGGAACCTGGTTTATCAGGCAACGAATGCCAATGCGCTGCTCACCATTGAGAAGGCAACCGCACTCGGAAACCGGAAAATGGTTGCCATTGCCAAAATCTTACGAGCCAATGCGCTGGCCACCGGTACCGAATTGTGGGGTGATATTCCTTTCGATCAGGCGGGGGATATTGCTAAATATCCCAGCCCGGCGTTTGAGCCACAGGCAACGGTTTATACAAAACTTCTCGCGTTGCTGGACGACGCCATTGCCGATCTAAAATCGGGCGTAGGTACCGTTACAACCGAAGATATTCACTTTGCTGGCGATGCTACCAAATGGACGCAGGTAGCCTATACACTGAAAGCACGGTTGTTAACTGATCTGAAACAGTACGATGCTGCCTATACGGCCGCCCAGACAGGAGTTAGCGTGTATGCGAATTCACTGTATGCACCACACGGTAATACGGCCAGTGTGAACCAGAATTCGTATTTCTCTTTTCTGGCAAGCACGCGAACGGGCGATATAAATGCCGTAGGAGCGTATAACACGACGCTGCTGAATCCCACAAACGCTAAGTACAGAGGGAATTCAAAAACCATTGAGACGGCTCGGTTTAAGTTTTATTACTTAGAAGTTGGCGTCAATAGCCCCGGCAAAATGGAGCCCAATACGACGGGTACCACTGGTTTCTTTGCCCAAACGGCTAGTTTTCCACTTGTTACCTACCAGGAAAACATTCTGACGCTGGCCGAGTCGGCTTTACGTTCGGGAAAGGGTTCGCAACGGCACTGGGTTATCTAAATACGTACCGGGCCTGGTTAAATACGGGTGGCAATATCAACGCAGCTTATTTGACGGCTGGTTCGTACAAATATGACCCTTATGTCGCGGCTGATTTTGCGGCTGGTGGTATTGAAAATGCCGATGGTATTACGGATGATAATGCGCTGCTTCGGGAAATTTTGCAGGAACGTTACGTCTCTTTCTATGGTCAGCACCTGGGCTGGAACGATGAACGCCGGACGCGTACGGAGGCTTATGGTATCAAGCTGACACCCAATAACGGTACGCAACTTCCCTGGCGGTTCATTTACCCACAAAATGAACTGAACTCGAACCCCAATGCGCCCAAGCCAGTACCCGCTACGTTCGAAGCGCTCGCTATCTACAAATAGTATTTATTAAACACAGAGCCCCGGAGAACACAGAGGTATTAATCTTTGTGTTCTCCGGGGCTCTGTGTTTAATAAATCTTACCGAATCGTGATCTCGACCCGGCGGTTTTTGCTTCGTTCGCCTTCGGTAGTATTGTCGGTAATAGGGCGTGTGCCGCCATATCCGATTGCCGTAAGTCGGTTTTCAGCAATGCCATGGCGGATCAGGTAGTTTGTAACAACTTTAGCCCGGTTTTCCGACAGCGCCAGATTGAGTCTCGGATCGCCTACATTATCGGTATGGCCTGCTACGTCGATACGCCAGAGCGGGTTGGCCTTCAGAGCGGTTACTAGTTTGTCCAGTTCGGTCGATGACTCTGGTAATAAACTATAGCTGCTTTGCTCAAACTGAACCTGTCGTAACACGAACGTATCACCCGTCTTACGGTCCTCGAAGGGCTGAGTTAGTCGGGCTGATGGTGGCACCACGGCTTTGGCAATTGTGTCTACGACAGATTTAGGCTTTGCCGCGGACTTTTTGGCCAGTGGCAAGGGTAAGCGAGGGACAGGTTTAGGCGTAATCGGTTTAGGGCGCTTTGGAACAATGGTGGCAACGGGTACTGGTTTGGGTTTCGGAGGAATGGGCTTTGGTGGTTCTTTGATTAGTGTAACTCGCTCGGGAGCTGCTTTTTGAAAGAAATTTTGAGCGGTTATCGACTCACCGGGATTGTTGATACTGTTGAAAATCGTTTTGGGAGCATTGGGGAGTACCCATAACAAGTCAATTTCGCCCTCCAGCATGTCATTAAAATAATCGACCCGTAAGTCATAGAACTTTCCGGCTTCCAGAATAACTCGTCCGCTGAAACGCTTCGAATCATTCAATTGCCAGGCATCGATTACTTTTTTATTGCCAACCCATACCCGTATCCCATCATCGACCTTTGCATTAAATGTGTAGGCACCCGAAACAGGAGCCAGTAGCTTACCTGTCCAGCGAATGGAATAATAAGAACGGGAGATACCCGGCCCCGGATTACGTCCCGACCAGTTGAAACTAATGGCAGGGTCGATTCGGGTGAAAACTTTTTTCTCGAAATTCGTTCCCGTATAATACTCCCCTTTCAAGCCCTGCTGTGCCAGTGCCTGTAGCGTTAGAAACCATAAAAAGACCCCCAGAGTACCCGTATTGCTTTCATGAATTAACCCAAAAGCTAAAGGTGTGCCTTTGGCGGATCTGGTCAAAGGGTAAGCACACGAAAGGCTTAATATCCCTATGAGCGGAACCTTTTTGGCAATTACCTGGCTCTGAGCAGGGTTCGCTGTTTGACTAAATCTTCTCGCTTAACAAATGTAATCGGTACAAACTCATCGGTTGGGGAGCCAATGTAATAAAGCGTCCAGTCACGGTCGTAATCGGCCAGCAGTTGCCGGATACATTCTACCCGGTCGAAGGTTGGCACCCGGCAGTCGCCCCAGTAAAATAGTTCTACCCGGTAGTGCAGCGCCTGCTTCTGACCGTTGATCGTTACGTCGATTTCGATGTCCTGTTTGCCAGGCAACGAAGAGATGGGAATGGCGATGTATGACATAGTTTAAGGACAAGAATAAGTGATTGACTGTATACGTAGTTAGCTCATATACTATGATTTGCCCAAATGTTATACCAGTAAGTTTAACTAGCTGACAAATAGTGTGTTGTCTGAATAAAATGAACGCAGGGTGTCCGTTTTCGGACACCCTGCGTTCAGTAACGGACAGGAAAAATTAGGGGAAAATTGTAATTATTTTGGGCTAATAAATCAATTAGGCAACATAACCGCTCGCTCATCCAGGTTTTTAGCGATCTGATTTGCCAAAGCAGTGATCCGGGAGGCTGTCTTGCGGTCGCATTCGTTCGAGAGGACCACGATTCCCATGTTCAACTCGGGAAAGTTGACGCATAGGCTGCTGTAGCCGGGGATATTGCCATCCTGCCAAATAGCCCGGTAGCCCGATGATTTGAGGATTTGCCAGTTTAGTCCCGCTGAATACCGATCTATATCGCCCCAGGTGGGGCGGTGGGCCAGTTTAGCTGCTTCAGTGGCTTCAGATACATTCCACTGAATGTAGTTCAACATATCGGCCACAGTCGATTTCAACGCACCGGCTCCTTGAAGTTGATCGGGTACCATGGGCATCTGTACACCCGTGCAATTGTAGCCTTTAGCGAAACTCGGCTGGTCTGAAGGAGTTAGTTCAATCTTTGTATCGTTCATGGCCAGCGGCTGCGTTAGTTTCATCCGTATAAGATCCTCGAACGGCAGGTTATAGACTCGCTCTAAAATATAGCCCATCAACTGAGCTCCCGCGTTGGAGTACTTGAACATGTGGCCCGGCATGGCATCCAGCTTTACCTTATGCAAGTCTTCATAAAAATCAGCACGGGTATAGTTTTTCAGTAGTTCGGTGGCAATCGCCGACGATGGTATGGCGGTATTGGCAAACGCATCCGGCACATCTGGCAACAGGAATGGTAAGCCTGACCGATGATTTAGCAGATGAAAAAGCCGAATGGGCTGTCCTTCATGCTCCAGATTTGGATAGTTACCCGTCAAATATTTACGGATATCATCACCCAGTTTCACGCGTTTTTCAACAACAGCCTGCGCGAGTAAGGCACCTGTAAATGTCTTGCTGATAGAGGCAATAGCATACTGGGTTTGATCGGTTGGGAGCTGTTCTTTGCCTTTTTCAACCGTACCGTAGTTATACACATACGTTTGCCCATTTTTAAAAATACCCAGCGAAAGACCTACAGACTCAGGTGCTGTCATGAATTGCTGAGCAGCCTGTTCAACAAGGGTATCGACCGATGTTTTCAGTGGATTATCGGTCAACGCTTTGTTCAGCAGCGTAGGGATTGCAATGGACCGCTTTGGATTAATAAGTCCGTATGGAAATAATAAAAATGCGGAGATGAGCCAGGCATTCATGGGGAGTCGTCTGGTTTAGAGGCTTGCTGTTATGCGGTAAAGATGCAGATTGCGCTATGCGGGTTGCTTGCTTCGCTCAGCAAAGGCAACTATTTCCGTTATTCGCAGCTTTAGGCTTCGGTGCGGCCTACTTTTCAGTAGATTCACCGACTTTTTTCAGGAACTCAATGGCGTTGGTATTCTGTGCATTCAAGGCCAGCGAACGCTTATAATTCTCAATCGCCAGCTTGCGGTTGCCGATGCGTTCGTAGGTTTCGGCCAGGCTGTCGTAGGTGTTCCAGCCTTTAGGATATAAACTGACGTTCAGCTTGAAAATTTCCAGAGCGTCGTGTAGTTGGTTCTGCCCGGCGAGCGAATACCCCCAGTTATTCACGTAATTTTCGTTGAGGTAAAGTTCAGGATGTTTTTTCTGGACATCTTTTACCACCTTGATAGCTTGGCCATAACCCGCTTTTTTAGTTCGGTAGTCAGCATCGTCATGGCAATTGGTTCGCCGTATAACGCGTCCATAATCTTCTTGGACAACTCGCCCAGTTGATATTGCGTTGATTGGTCGGCGTCGTTGGCCAGCAGTACCAGTCCTACGTTCTGATTGGGATATAGATCGCAGTAGCTGGCAAAACCAAAGGTCCCTCCTGAGTGCTCCACTTGTCGTTTGCTATCGATGGTTTTATGCAGAAACCAGTTCAAGCCAAAGGCCTGACTGTCAATGTTACCCAGGTTAGCTGATGCGTTAATTGTACGGCTTTGTCACGCTCATCTAACTGGTAGGCTGCATACTTCAGCAGATCGGCTGCGCTGTAACGAAGACCACCGGCGGCTTGCATCGCTTTCATGGTAAAGGCGGGCATCGGGTTGCCTTTGCTATCGTAGCCTTTAGCAAATAGGTTAGAAGGAGTTGACCCGAACGTGTTATGCATCTGGAGCGGTTCCTCGATCTTCGTTCTGATTAGCTCCTCGTAGGGTATCTGGTAGATTTTCTCCAGAATGTAGCCTACTAGTTGAGCCGCTGTATTGCAATGCCGGGGATTCTGACCAGGAGCCGCCTTGAGCGTAACTTTATGCAGGTCGTTGAAGAAATCCTCCTTTGTGTAGTGGGTTAATTCACTCACTATCCTAAACGGAATCGAGTCGGGGCTAACCTGTTTGAGTCGATCAGGCTGGTCGGGGAAATTGTCGGGTAGCTCAGACGTCCAGTTGGTCAAGTTCACTAACCGGATGGGCTTACCTTCGTAGGCCAGATTCGGGTAATCACCGTCGAGATACTGTCGGATGTCATCGTCTAGCCGAGCACGCTTTTCGAGAACAGCCTTTGCCAACAACAGACTCCCAAAGGTTTTACTGATTGAGCCAATCTCATAAATTGTATTCTCCGTGGGCAATTGACGTTGGCCTTTCTCTGTAGTACCGAAATTGTAGAAAGAGGTCTTCCCGTTTCGAACAATACCAATCGATAATCCGGTGTGTGTTTTCTCCTGAACGAAGGCCGTTCCCAATTGCTGGATGGTCGTTTCGGAGTTGGCTTTTATCTTGGATGGCTGGGTTTGCCCAACCGCTACCTCAGTCGATGGCGTAAAAAAGCAGAGAACGGTAATGAGGTGTTGGATAAGCATGAATGTCGATTTTGTAGAAAATGCTAAGCTACTTTTTGTCATTCCGACGCGGGAGGAATCTCAAGCTTGACTAATACACAACGTTGAGATTCCTCCCGCGTCGGAATGACAAAAACACGAATCTTCGGTTTGTGATAAGTGGCTACTCTACTTCGCTTTACGGATGTAAATATTCCCGTTCATGTTCTTCATCATGACTTCGGGCCACCGCCGTTGATTTTGCCGTACACCCAATCCTCAATCTTGACCTGGTACATACCCGACTGGCTAGTACGGTTCACTTTGGGTTGGTTTTTATCGACGTCGATATCAAAGTCGCTATAAATATCCCCCGGTCTGATTTGAGTTTACTATTCGCTTTCACCGAAGAAGGAAAGGTAACGTCGACGTTGCCATTCAGGGTAGAAAACGCCATCGGTGTATCGGTATCAATGGATTTGAAGCTGGCAATCACGTTGCCGTTTACCGTATTAGCAACCGCTGAACCAGAGACATTGGTCATATGGATATAGCCATTCACGTTATTGACTTCCAGATTGCCGCTCACATTCTCGACCTCAATCGTACCGTTATTAACGGTGCTGACCTTGAGCGAAAAGCGCTGCGGTACTTTAATAGTCAGGTCGATAGTTTGCCTGGTGGTATTGGCGTTTATGTTCACATTGTTGTTTTTCTCTTCGGCACTAACGTCGAGAGGTAGTCCCGTTGCAATTCGTTTCATGCCATTGGCTGTCCGGTCTGGTCGGTCATCATCGTCGTCACGTTTTCCACGTTTGGGGCTTGCCACAATGTCAATCACTACATCTTTACCGCTGTAGCCAACTACGTGAATAGAACCATTGATTAGACCAACCCGCAAATTGCCGGGCTTGGATGGGTCACTTAAGGGAACGACTAATTGCTCTTTTACTTCACTCTGAGCGGCTAGTGGGCGGGCGAGGGCCAGAAGGCAAATGAATAATGAATAATGAATAATGGATAATGGATTGCTGGCACCAAGCATTTTACATTTTACATTGTCCATTGTCAATTTATTTAGTAGTGTTGTCGTTTTCATCAGGATTGTTTTTTAATGTAAATGCTTCCGTTAAATGTTTCGAACTTGAACGTCTTGCCGCCACTGCCGATGCGAATGGCGACGTTTTTGTTGAGTTTATAGACCGTCCCATCGCCGGTTTTCTGGGTTGTTTTAATAGCCTGTACGGGTAACACTTCGGTGTTGGGGAAATCGGTGTAGAACTTACCCTGGAATGTCTTGAATTGCAGATCTGCCGAAAGGTTGCCGGGGTAACTCACGTTAATATTCCCGTTGAGGGTATAATAAGATGAGTTTTCGGGGGATTCGCTACGTAATCGACGTCGAGATTTCCGTTAATGGTGTGGGCATCTGTGGTTCCTTTCACGTTGGTGAGCGTAATGGCTCCGTTCACGTTACGTGCTTTGAGCGTTCCTTCCACATCCTTAACGGTCACGTTGCCCCGGTTGACGGTCGACACGACCAGATTCATCCGATTCGGGACTTTTACGGTGAAGTTGAGCGTGAAATCATAGTCGACATCCCGGTCGTTGTTCCATCCTCGGTTTCGATTACGCCGTGGACGGGTGTCGTAGGGTTCGGCAATGTAGACCATCACACTATCTCCCTGCTGATCGAACTGAAGTTGTAACTCCTTCTTACCCGCTTCCAGGTCCTGGTTGTTTTTCGCTGTAATGGATTTGTCTACTTCTACCACGATCTTATCGCCCGAATAGCCTTCGACTTTGATGAAGCCGTTCAGGTTATAAATGGCCAGTGCACCCGTGGCAGCCTTCGATACGGTGAATTCTTTACTGACATGCTCTTTAAATTCCTGAGCAGTCGCTGGCGATTGGGCACAAGAGAGCACCAGCCCCACCAGTACGGGGATCATAAATAGTTTCATAGTAGTTGTTTGGATTTAAGATATTTAACGTGTGATAGAACGCTGATTTTTATGATTAATAGGATGTGTTAAGATTTAATGAAAATCATTGTCGATCTTAAGAATCATAAAAATCTGCGGTCTATTTGATCAGGATAAGTCCCGGATACTTTGCTCGATTTTACCCTTCACTAAGTGGTTCAGATTATCGTCGTGGAGGAGTTGCCGGAGGGGTTTAATGGATCGTTTCTCCTGTAATTTCACCATTACATCGGCCAGCGCGGATTGGACCATTGGCGAATCCTGCCGGGCAATCGACTGGACAAGCCCTTCCCGTACTTTCGCATTATCAGCCAGTTTGGCCAGGGCTTCGAGCGTAACCAGGCGCACATTCACATTGTCATCGTTGTTGAGCGTAGTTAGTAAAGCCTCCACTACCTTCTCATCCACCTGGCTGATTTCCTGGGTATAACTCACCGCCCGAAGTCGTTCAGAAGCCGAAGGATTTTCCAGTAGGGAAAGCATCATCATCTGGCGCATTTCCTGTACCTGTGTCGACAATGTATCAATCTGCTGTTTGTAAGCTACCGTGGGCGAATTGGCATGGTTTAGCCAGTACCCACCCGCTAGGCCAGCACTTAACAGAACCAAACTGTAGGCCAATCGGAGGGCGTTTTGCGGTACCCAAAGCTGCCGAAGTTTGGCTACTAGATTATCAAAAATGCTTTCCTGATTTTCGGAAACGGTATCCTTATACGTATCGAGCATCGCCTGAAATCGTACACGTGCCATTGGGCTGGGTTCTGGCGTGGGTAAATTTCCCATAAGCTGCCAGAGCTGCCGGGTAGAATCGGCTTCTGCCTGGCAAGTGGGGCACTGTGCCAGATGGGCTTCCAGGCTTACCCGTTCAGCATCCGGCAATTGGTTGCTTAGCCAGTCGGTTAGCTGGTTGTTAATCTGTTCACAGTTTATAGGCAGTTTTTCCATTCTCAATCGTCAGATAAATTTTCTTTAACTCGTTCATTGCCCGGTGTACCCGCACTTTTATCGCTCCCTCTGTCGTATTCAGTACCCGCGCAATTTCCTCGTATTTCAATTCCTGGAATCGGCTCAATACCAGTACTTCGCGATGCTCGCTACTTAACTTCGCCATTGCCCGATGCAGCATATCCAGTTCCTGTTCTTTCTGCATCGACTCATCGGCGGCTGGTCCACCCCCAACTTTGTCGGCCACGTCGGCCAAATCATAATTATGAGCCGAGCGTTTGTTTTGCTTGCTATGATCCACCAGTACATTCCGGGCCAGGTGGTACATCCAGCTTTTGAACTCCCCGTCACCGGTAAATGTATGCCGGTACTTGAGCATCCGATAGAACACCGTTTGCACCATATCCTCGCTGGCTTCGCGCTGGTTCGTCATATGGAAAAGGAAGCCGAGTAAGGGACGATTGTACCGCTCGAAGAGCAGGCCCATCGTGTCTATATTGCCTGCCTTTACCTGCAGCATCAGTGCGTTGTCTGTCAGAGAGCTCAACCGAATTGGTACCGGGTTTAATGGATTTTGGACTGGAAACCGCGCGAAGTTGGGAAGGTTACAGAAAAAGAAGAAAATTTTTTTTGATGGCGTTGATGGCGCAAGCTGGAGCCAACGTGGTCTGGCCTTGCGCCATCAACATAAAAAACACGCAGATGTGCATCTGCGTGAAAATGGTAACTACCAGTTCATATAGATTGGGCTACTCACTTGCCCCGTTCCCCCCATTCTCACTCGGCAAAGCCAAGCGAGAGCATAGGAGCGTGGTGCACGGAGCAAGGTTTCTTGAACCTGCTCCGTGCACCACGCTCCACGCATTATTCAGACCGCAAACTCTTCACCGGATTCATCAGCGCGGCTTTGACGCTTTGCAGACTCACGGTTAACAAGGCAATGCCTACAGCGAGCAAACCCGCCAGGGCAAACATCCACCACTCAATATCGATCTTGTAGGCGAAATCCTGTAGCCAGCGATTCATGGCATACCAGGCGACGGGGGAGGCAATCAGGATGGCGATGAAAACCAGTTTCAAAAAATCTTTCGAAAGCAACGTAACGATACTGCTGACCGATGCACCCAGCACTTTTCGAACCCCAATCTCTTTGGTGCGCTGTTCGGTCGTGAAAGCGGCCAGACCAAACAGACCCAGGCAGGCAATGAAAATAGCGAGGGCCGACGCTACCGTAAACAACTGGCCATATTGCTGCTCACTTTGGTATTGCTTGTTATAATTTTCGTCGGCAAAATAAAACTCGAACGGATTACCCGGATAACTGGCTTTGTAGATACGTTCCAGTTCCGCTAGTTTCTCCTGAACCCGGCCACCCTCGCCTGGGTCAGTGGTCAGCTGAACGGTCAGGTCGCTAACCGACCGGCGGGGCATGAAAATGACAGGTTCGATGGCTTGTTGTAAACCCTGGTGGTTATAGTCTTTCACAACACCAACAATCTCGTAGGGCTGGCCCCAGTTAATAAATTGACCAACGGCTTTCTGGGCCGAAGCAAATCCTAATTGCTTCGCTCCGGTTTCATTGACCATCAGTTTGGCGCTTTTCTCCCAGCCTAATTCGGCTTCACGAACCGTAAAGTTTCGACCGGCAACGATCCCGATTTCGTAGGTTTTCAGGAAACGATCGTCGATGATACCCATAGAATAGCTTTTCTTCTCATCACCGGTACGTGGGTTTTGTTTGGTAATCCCATTTGCTGAGAAATTGTAAAAATTGCCTGGTACGATGCCCGTCTGGCAGAAACTTTTCACGTAAGGTAACTGGCTGAGTTGTTGGTCAAGGGCGGCTGTTCCTGGTTTAAACGAGCCATTCAGGTCTATCTGGGGGCCTTGGATGACCACCCGTTGCGCCAGTTGAACCCCAGATCTTTGTTCTGCATGTATTGCAGTTGCCGGTAAAGAACCAACGTAGCAATCACCAGGGCTACTGATGCACTAAACTGCGATACCACCAGTGCTTTACGTAAAAAGCCACCTTTCCCAGCCTGATAAGCACCTTTCAACGTCTGAATTGGCTGAAACGATGTGAGGGTGAACGCGACATAACCGCCCGACGCTACGGCACCAACCAGCAATAAAATCAAGCCAATAAGCCAGAATCCGTTTGCATTCAGTATGGTTAACGAAAGCTCTTTCTGAACAAACTTGTTGAAAGTACTTTGTAAAGACATAACCAGCATCAGAGCAAATACAAAGCCCAAACTATTAAGCAGGAGAGACTCACCCAGAAACTGCCCAATTAATTGGCCTGGTCCGGCCCCCACTACTTTCCGAACGCCTACTTCTTTCGCCCGTTTTAACGCGCCTGCCGTTGAGAGGTTTATATAATTGAACCAGGCAATCAACAGAATCAAACCTGCAATACCACTCAGTAGATACACAAACCCTAGACTACCGCTTGTCCGGTAAATGTCGCTCAAAGAAGCGGCAAGGTGCATATTGGTGGCGGGTTGTAACAGAAACAGGTTTTCGTCTTCGGGAGTTGTTTTCTTTTTGAACGCATTGAACTTGTCTGCCAAGGCTTTGTAGTTGGCGGATTCGCCAGACTGGTCGTCAGGAAGTTGCAGGAATGTAGTCAGATACGTACCGTAGAAACTGTCTAATCGTGCCCAATCATTGCCGTTAAGATTGGCCGGATTTGCCAGCGTTTGCAGCGAAAACACCGCGTCGAAAAATAGGTCCGAGTTTTGGGGCATATCGGCATATACGCCCGTAACAGTATAAAGCGTTTTGCCGAATTGATTATTAAGTGTCAGCGTCCGACCCATTGGCCTGGCATCGCCAAAATACTTGTGGGCCTGCGACTGCGACAAGGCCACGGTGTTCGGCTGAGAGATCACCGTAGCCGCTTCGCCCTCAACGAGTGGAAACGTGAAGAGCGTAAAGAAACTGGCGTCAGCATACGCTAGTTTGCTTTCCCGAAACGACTGTATCGGCCCGTCTGCTCTATCGTTTGTTACACTCACGAGCCCATTCGCGGAATGCTCACCTACACGGCAAAACTCCTTTACTTCCGGAAACTCTTTTTTGGCTAGTGGGGCAACGGCCGGGCCATGTCTGCCCAGATATTACCTTCGCGGGTTTGGGTAAGAAGCCGATAAAGCGTTGGTAGATTTTTGTGAAATGTGTTGACACTACGTTCGTAGGCAACGTATTCCAGAATGAGAACAAAAGTGGCAATACCAAGGGCTAGGCCCGAAATATTAATGAGCGAGAACACCCGGTTTTTGCGGAGGTTACGAATAGCGATTTTAATATAGTTAAGAAACATAGTTTAGGGAGTTGATGCGTGAAGTAAACACACTAGCTAAGTAATCTTCTTATACTCAACTGCTATGCCACAAAAGGAAAAGGCCGTTTCTGAGTCGGAAACAGCCTTTTCGTTATTGAGTTTGTCCGATAGTGGACAGCTATATGTCCGATAGTAAGCCGGGCAAACGAATGGGTAGCGCGGGTAGAAAACGCTATAAATTCGTTACTGATTTCCAGTCTTGATACCGAAGCTCCGTTCGGTTTCTTTGATGATGGCCTGCTTTTCGCGTTCTGACTTACCCATTACATTCGCAGTGCGTTCGATGATTAGTTCTTCGCCATCTTTCTCGAAGGTATACTGCATCCAAAGCCGACCGTTTTCTTTGTCTTCTTTGACCAGTACTGACGTGGGTGCTACATCACTGGGAGAGAGTGATGAATTGGAATTAGCTTCCATCCGTTCACGCGCCGATTCATCAGAACGAGAATAGGAGGTCACCTGCATTTCCGCCTGTCTTTTTCTGGCCCGTGCTTCATGTTTCCGATCAATGATTAGTTCATTCGATTGGTTATCGACAAACCGATCCAGGGAGTCAATAATGTGCGTTTCCAGCGCTTTTACTTCGCTCTTATCCATATCCTCTATATCGAACGAACGACTATAATGGACTGAGCGTCCTTGTTGCTCAATGTCAACGCGAATACGAAGCTCCCGACCATCGGTCGTAACGTTTTTGCTGGACGACCGTTGGGCTACTGCACCGAAACCAATCGAGAGTAGGAACAGGGTAAAGAGCGTTTTCATAAAAACCGGCAGAAATAGCGTAGCAGAATTTGAGGTAAGTAAATAGACTACCTCTATCATCGTGCCAAGTGCGTATCTACTTGTCTATCAATATCTTCGCTATATATGAAGAAATCGGTTGTCCGATAGCGGACACTTTCTCGTACGCCTGCGGACAAGGGGCGCGGGCAGGGTGTGCGGTTTACCCAGCTCCGCGCTCTTTGCTCCACGCTATTCACTGCGCAAACTCTTCATCGGATTCATCAACGCGGCTTTGATGCTTTGGACACTTACGGTTAGTAGCGCAATACCTACCGCCAATAGACCAGCTAAGGCGAATACCCACCAGGAAATATCCGTTTTATACGCAAAACCCTGTAGCCACTGATTCATGACGTACCAGGCAATAGGCGACGAAATGACAATGGCAATTAGTACCAGTTTGACAAAATCTTTGGAAAGTAAAGTCACGATACTCGCTACCGATGCACCCAGCACTTTTCGAACACCAATTTCTTTGGTACGCTGTTCGGCGGTGAAAGCCGCCAAACCAAACAGCCCCAGGCAGGCAATAAAAATGGCCATGCATGCAAACAGTGTAGCCAGTGTACCAACCACTGTTTCACTTTTATAGAGTTTCTGGTACTCAGCATCTACAAACGAATACGAAAAGGGAAGTTTGGGGTTTAGTTGTCGGCAAAGTGCTTCAATACTGGCTAAAGCCTGTTTTGTTTGTCCGGGTTGGGTGCGTATCAGAATATTGTTTGGCCACCAGGTTTCACCCAGGCGAATAATAAGCGGTCGGATGGGTACGTGGAGCGAGTTGAAGTGGAAATCTTCAATCAGCCCGACAATCTTTCCGGGCGTTTTGCCAAATGTGAGGGGTTGCCCAATGGGATCTTTATACCCAATCCGCTTAGCCGCTGCCTGATTGATGAGGTAATTGCTTGAATCGGTACCAAATTTGGGGAGAAATCACGGCCACGAATCAGTTTTAGTTTAAATGTTTTGGTGTAATCGTACCCCACGGCCGTGTTATTGAACTGAATAGCGAGGGAGGGATCTTTACCTACCCAGTGCACACCATCGGTGGTGTTTCCGTTACGAAGTGGATTTGTCATCATATGAGTAACGGACTGAATACCCGCCATTTGCAGTAACTCCTGCTTAAAAGTGGCATATTTGCTGCCTAACTCTCCTTCGCCGGGAATATTGATTAAGTTCTCACGGTCATAGCCCAGGTTTTTCGTTTGTATAAACTGGAGTTGCCGATAAACGACTACCGTTCCTACAATCATCAGCATTGATAACACAAACTGAAAGACCACCAGACCACGCCGGAATAACAGCGCCCCTGCCCCAAAACGCATGGTTCCCTTTAGTACCCGAACGGGGTTAAGTGACGATAGAAACAGGGCTGGATAGCTACCTGCCAGACCACTCGTTACAATCAGTAAGCCTGCTAATAATCCCCAAAAAGAAGGCTGATGTAAAGGCAGAAGCAGTTGCTTATCGGTCAACTGATTGAAGGTGGGGAGTAATAAGTCTACCAACATCACGGCTAGTCCAAGGGACAGAATCGTTAACAGTAAAGCCTCACCCATAAATTGCCCGATCAGGGATGCCCGCTCGGCACCAACTACTTTTCGGACGCCAACTTCCCGCGCTCGTTTGGTGGAGCGGGCGGTGGCTAAATTCATGAAATTGATCCCGGCAATGAGCAGCAGAAACGCGGCTACAATGACGAACAGCCGTACATAGTCGATGCGGCCACCATCGCGCTGGCCGTTTTTAAAATTGGAATACAGATACGCTTCTGTTTCAGGCTGTAGAAACAGTTGGATGTTGAACGTAGGGCTGATGTCCTTGTTTCTGCCCTTCAGAAACGTTTTGAGTTTAGCGTTTACAGCTACAGGATTAGCATCGGGCCGGAGTTCAAGACGCGTATCAGGTCCACCGTTTTCCCATCCATTAAGCCAGGGATTATGTTTTAGATAGCGATCCCAGTTTAGCAGAAAATCGTATTTATCGAGCGAGTTGGCGGGTAGATTCTCAAACACCGCTGTTACCTGAAAGTCGGTATTGTTGTCGAATCGAACAGATTTACCCAAAGCGGATTGGGGATTTCCGAAATAAGCGTCAGCTAGTTTTCGGGATATGGCCAGATTGTTAGGCGCATTGAGGGCCGTTTGAGCTGTTCCGGCCAGCAAGGGAATCCGGTAGATCTTAAACCAGTCGGCGCCGGCAAAGTGTCCAGCCTGCCGGGCTACTTTAGTCCCACCGTCAGCACGTGTTCTTCCTTCGACGATAAGCCAGCCGCGTGAACAATCTCTGGAAACTGCCGCTTAAGTTCATCCGCTAAAATACCAGGGGTATCCTCATCGGTAACGATTCGGCCATCCGCAATTTCATTCTCCATCACCCGATAAAGATTGGCCGCGTTTTCGTACTGAGTACCAATGCTCAATTCATCCTGAATCCAAAGAAAAATAAGCAGACTGGATGCCATACCCAGTGCCAGCCCCACGATGTTGATGGCGGAGAACGTCCGGTTGCGAACCAGATTCCGAAAGGCGATTTTGAGGTAGGATCGAAGCATAGAAGGGGGAGGAGGGGAGTAAAGGGAAGAGAGGAAAGAGAGGGAGGAAGGGGAGGAAGCTATTGTTGTATACCTCTCGTCCCTTTACTCCCTTTCTTCTCCTTCCTCCGCGACGGCGGCCCGGCCTTTATTCCGAACGAAGTGATTTTACCGGATTCATCAGGCGGCTTTGATGCTCTGGAAGCTCACCGTTATCAGCGCAATGCCTACGGCTAGTGTACCCGTCAGCACAAACATCCACCAGGCGATGTCGATTTTGTAAGGGAAATTGGCCAGCCACTTATTCATCACATACCCGGCTATGGGCGAAGCGATGACCAATGCAACCAGCACAAGTTTAACAAAATCAAGCGAGAACAGACCGAAAATATGAGTGGTTGACGCGCCCAGTGCTTTCCGAATGCCGACTTCTTTGGTTCGAGTTTCGGCCATGAACGCGACGACGCCGTAAAGACCCAAACAACCAATAAAGATGGCAATACCAGCCAGCAGTTGGAACAGCAAATACATGCGTTCTTCACTCTTGTAGAAGCTAGCGAGTTTCTGATCCAGGAACTCATATTTCAGTACAAAATCAGGGAAGGTCGCATTCCAGTTGGTTTCAACATCATTAATCAACCGGCTGATGGCTTCGGTACCGCCCTGCTGCGTCGATAGTTTAATGCCCAATGTATGATAGGCGTCGCGCCGGGTTGTCAGGATGCAGGGGTTCGTTTCGTCGTGTAGGGAGAACGTATTGAAATCCTTAACAACGCCCACAATTAGCTTTTTATTCATCCCATTTCGACCCAGGGCTATATACTTTCCGAGAATCTGCTGAGGCTGCCGAATCCCTAGTTTCTTCACCAGCGATTCATTCACGACCAGTTCCCGCGTAGTATCGGCAGATTGGTACATCCGACCGGCAATCAGTTTCAGACCATAGGTGTTGACGTAAGCCGTATCAGCGAACCGCATCACGACGCTAAAGTCGGCCTCTTTTTCGGCATTGTCATAACGAAAGCCTGTCCACCAGTTGCCATCCGATGATGGGATTGAAATGCCATAACTTAATGATTTTACGTTGGGTAGCGCAGCCAATTTCGCTTGTAATAGTTCTAATTGTCCGGTTTATTATCCGGGATATTCACCGTCAGTACCGCGTCTTTATTATATCCCAGATCTGCCGTTCGGACATACTTCATCTGGCTATACGCGATGATCGTGCCGATAATAAGCATTTGCGAAATGGCAAACTGAAACACAATAAGTCCCCGCCGAAGGGTTAATTGACTGCTACCTGCCATCTTTATTTTGCCTCGCAACGCTATTACTGGCTGGTAGCCTGATAAGACCAGCGCCGGATAAAATCCAGCCAGCACCGTTGTCAGCATGGCTAATAAAACCACGAACCCGATCACTGTTGGGTCGAGTAAAACAAGCGAGGCTGCTTTAATATCAAGCAATTCGGCTACGTAGGGCATCGAGTAATTGGCAACCAGAAAAGCCAGCCCGACGGCTATTCCTGTTAGCAGGCCGGTTTCACCCAGAAACTGCCGAACTAATTGGGCTCGTGAGCTACCCAGAACTTTCCGAACGCCTACTTCCTTCGCTCGTCGGATGGCCTGAGCGGTGGCCAGATTGATGAAGTTAACGCAGGCCGTAACCAGAATAAACAAGCCGATCAGCGCCATGGCCCAGATCATTTGTCGGCTAATTGTGCGGCCCGCCGAGTTTCCCGTTTGAGCATCGAAGTGGATGCTGGTTAGCGGTTGTAATTCGTATTGCAGAATTTTAGCCTGTTCCGGCTCCATGTATTTTTTCACAAAGGGTGCCAGGCGTTGCTCTATTTGTGCAGAAGCTATGTTTTCAGGCAAGGTCATGTATACCTGAGCACCGCTGTAGCTAGAGCCCCACTCATCCCAGCCACCGTTGGCCCCGTATTGTTTCAGGGATGGGAACGATAGCATGACGCCAAACGGCAGACTACTCGTTGCAGGAGGGTCCTGCACGACGCCCGTCACCACGAAATCCATTTTATTCTCAATCCGAATGGATTTGCCTATCGGGTCTTCGTCGCCGAAGTATTTGTGGGCCATACTCTCCGACAAGACAACCGTTTGCGGATTTTTCACCGCCGTCTGCGGACTGCCTGCTTTCCAGTGGTAATCAAACAAGCGGAAGTATTCAGGCTCCACAAAAGCAACTGTGCCAACTTCCTCCTGAAATTTGCTGGCTTTCTTCGTATTTATTTTTACCAATGCCCCGTACAATTCATAGACCATGGTCAGTTGATGGTTCAACTCAGGAAATTCATTCCGAAGTGCTGCTAGGGCGGGGAGTGGAACAGCAACGCTACGATTATCACCTTCTGGGCTTTTAAAGCGCGAAACGAGTCGATATGTATGGTCGGCGTTGACATTGTGCCGATCATAACTTAACTCATACCGAATGGCCAGAAACAGCACTAAGCAACAAGCCAAACCCAGGGTGAGCCCGGCAATGTTGATGGTTGTATAATTCCAGTTGCGTCTGAGCGCACGGAGAGCGGTAGTGAAATAGCTTTGTAGCATAGAGCAGGGGTGTGGAGCGTGGAGCAGGGTGCACGGAGCTCAGCTAACACCCTGCCCCTTGCACCCTGCTCCACGCAGTTATTATTCAGCCCGGCGGATCGTTACTTCGCCGATTACCAGACCTTTGCGCAGGTTACCATCACCCGCGTACTTGATGTTCGATTCGCCGAATGCCATGACCCCGATCCGGTTGGATGCGTAAACGTTCAACTGGCTATCACCATAGGAATGAACCGAAACCAGCTCACCCGTCAGCTTCTCCGTGTTAAGCGTATTGTCTCCGTAGATACGATACTGTTGTTTAGCGACTCGACCAGATTGGATTGTTACTTTGTTGTCACCGTACAGACTTACTTTGAGCTTATTGGCGGTTAATCCCGCCAGGTTAACCGTGGCCTGCCCGTACACCTTCAGTTTGAACGAATCACTTGTTAGGTCACTCTGGCAGGTGGCTTCTTCTTCGCCCCGGATTTGCAGGCCGTTTAGGCTTCGGTAGGTTACGTAAGCAATCACTTTTACGCTTTTGTCGTAAATCGGTCTTGTAAATTCCATATTCCCATCTTTCCATTTTCGATTCTTGACCGTGATTCTAGCATCGTCGAGGTAGATACTCAGGGTTTTGTTTTGAACGGAATAGTTTACCTTCTCAGGCTCAATATTCTGGTACTGCAACTGAATGTTTTCCTGTTCACCCGCCACTAGTACAATACTGACGTGGGGGCTGGTAATGACTTTATCGAACGAGGGCAAAACTTTAGCCTGTGTCTGAGCACGTACGAACAGGGCGGATAGTACGAAGAAAAGAGTTGTTGCTATCTTGGTTAAATGATTCATAGTCAGTATGATTTTTGTAATTAATAGGGCATTATTTAAACACAGAGGCACAGAGAACACAGAAGTTAATGTGTTGATTTTTTGAGGCTCTGTGTTCTCTGTGCCTCTGTGTTTAAATTCAATTTATTCACTTCGCAAACTCTTCACCGGATTCGTTAGAGCCGCTTTTACGCTTTGGAAACTCACCGTCAATAGCGCAATAACGATGGCGATCAGACCTGATAGTGCGAAGATCCACCACCTAATGTCAGCTTTGTAGGCGAATCCCTGTAACCACTGGTTCATGGCATACCAGGCTAAAGGCGATGCGATGACGATGGAAATAAGGACTAGTTTCAAAAAATCTTTGGAGAGCATCGTCACGATACTCATTACGGAGGCCCCCAACACTTTCCGAACCCCGATTTCCTTGGTGCGCTGCTCGGCGGCAAAAGCGGCCAGACCAAACAGACCCAGGCAGGCAATCAGAACGGCCAGAAGCGTGAATGTGAGTAAGACTTCGCCCTGTTTCTGCTCCGCTTTGTACTGCTGTGAGAAGTTCTCATCGAGGAAATGAAAATCCAGCGTGGCACTCGGATCGAAGGTGCGGTAAACTGACTGGATGTAGGCCAGCGCTTCGGTTACTTTGCCGGGCTGAATCCGGACGTACATATTGTCTTTTTCAAACGGAGCGGGCATCTGCAATACCAGTGGCTCAATTTTGTGCTGGAGCGAGTAAGTATGAAAATCTTTCACGACACCCACTACGCGGGCTTCGGCAGTGTGTTTTTCCTGATCGATGTAGTATTTTACCCGCTTGCCGACAGCCTCTTTCCAGCCAAGTTGCTTTGCCAGGGTTTCGTTGACTAACACAGCACCAAACAAATCGCTCTTGAACGATTCTGAGAAATTTCGTCCGCTCTGTAATTTAATCTCCAGCGTTTTCAGGTAGTCTGGATCGACGGAGAATTTCTGAACCACCTGCGTACTGGACGATAGCGCGCCATTTTGCTCGAAAAACATGCCGTTCCGCCGATATTATTGTTGCCAATGGGATTGCTAGCTGCCGCTGCACCTTCGACCAGCGGGCTTCGTTGCAGCGCTTCTTTAATGGCATCGACACGCTTGCGAACGTCTTCATTGTCAATATGGAATGTAAGCACCTGTTCCTTATTAAAGCCCAGGTCGCTATGCATCACAAATCGCATTTGCCGATATACAATACCCGAGCAGGCAATCAGGGCAACCGTGGCCACAAACTGAAACACCACCAGCGACTGCTTGAAGAAAATACTTCCCGACTGATTACCAAGCTGTCCCCGCAGAGCCGCTACAGGCCGGAAACCGGATAATCTGAGGGCCGGATAAAGGCCACTCAATGTGCCGAGGCATACGGAAAGTATGGTGACCACTAGCAACGTCGTGATCGGACCACCGAGTGCCAGCGTCTTGTCGGCCATCTGGTTGAAATACGGTAAGGCCATAACAACCAGACTCACGCTAACAACACCCGCCAGCAATGTCATCAGAATCGACTCTGTCAGAAACTGCCCGATGAGCTGCCATTTGTAGGAACCAATTGCCTTCCGGACGCCCACTTCACGGGTTCGTTTGAGCGAGCGGGCGGTGTATAAATTCACGTAGTTGATGCAGGCAATTAACAGGATCAGGGCGGCTACTGCGGCAAAAATGGATACCGTGCGGGCGTTGCCGTTGGCGCCGATTTCGTAGTCTAAGTGCGAGTTTAAGTGAATGGACGTAAGGGGCTGGAGTTCCATTCGGTAATCGACTTCACCCATTTCTTTTTTCAGATACTTCTGATAAAAACCAGGGAGCTTGGCTTCCAGCGTTTTATAGTTGCTGCCTTCCGTAAGGAGCAGATAGGTGTAGAGTTCGAAACTCTGCCAGCCACTGGTGTAATTGTCTGGGAGCGAACGCAATGCGCCGAACTGCAAATGAGAATTGGTCGGAACGTCCTCAATTACCCCTGTAACGGTATTCGGAAAGTGGTTGCTAAACTCAATGACTTTCCCAACCGCTTTACTAGCATCCCCGAACAGATTTTCGGCTACACTTTTGGTTAGGACAATGCTTTGCGGCTTGGTCAGTGCCGAAGCTGGATCGCCATATAAAAAAGGGAACGTGAACACATCAAATACCGATGGATCGGTGAAGAAGATGTTGTTGACGTCCATCTTTTTATCGTTGAACGTAATCTGTCCACCCCCTTCGGCATTGAACCGAACGGCTTTTTCGACTTCTGGGTAATCATTCTTCAACGCGGGACCAAACGGCGCTGAGGTAGGAGCGAGTTTGAGATTTCCACCCGGCCACTGTGCATAATGAACGACCCGGACGATGCGATCAGCCTTGGTATGAAAACGATCGTAGCTCAATTCATCGGCTACATACAGCACCATTAGCCAGACAGCCGCCATGCCAATGCCCAGACCAACCACATTAAGTCCGCTGAACAGCTTGTTTTTCCAGAATGTCCGAACCGTAATCTTTATGTAATTGCCTAGCATATCCGTAGTACGTTAAAGTTAAGAAGAGAAAACGCACTGCCTGGTACGTCTTACTAATCCAGACAAGACCAAATGCTATGCCAAATGGTTAATTGTCTGGTTATCAGTTGGTAATTAGCGCTATGTTTATCGTAATGTCCACAAACGGACGATTTTCCTGACCGTTTGTGGACAGCTAGAGAGAATCGTAACTTAGCTTGTTGTGAGCCGCAGCATCCTGGCACTTAGCTTATATCAGCAGTAGATTGTCAGGTAGTCAGTGAAAATGAGATAGGTGTATCGTTATGAGCGGTTATGGCTTGTTTTTAGATATATTTGATTTGTCAAAACAAAACCCTATGTACAGCAACAAACCGCCTTTCGACTATTTGATGGTTCACGAAGATGAGATGAGTGTGTATGGTCCAAAAGACCATCAGCGGGTTATCAGTAAGCTCAACACGCGCTTAGGTATGTTGTATTACGTTGACAAAGTCATTGAACTCGAGCCGTTTCCAGAAACGATGATTGACGAAGCAAAGGCCAGTGCTGTACCCGACCTGTTACTATATGATAACGAAACCGCCGAAAGTCGTATCATTTTTGAAATATGCAATCAGGAGGGCTTGAAAAAAGACCTTAAAAAAGTTGCCCATCTTATCGAAGAAGATAACTACGGTATCCTGGAAGGGTTCGTTTACAACTATAAAACGAAAGACTGGTATCAGTATCGAAAAGATACGGGTTGGATAACGGAAACCCCTTCATTTTCACTAGTGCTTGGTATCGATCTGAACGATTTCTTATAGCGGGGTGCATAGAGCTTGGTTTTCACCCTGCCCCAAGCTCCTTGCTCCCTGCCTATTTACTTCCCGGCTTTCGGTACGCCTATCGACTTCTCAATATCTTCGATGATCCGTTGCCGTTCCTGCTGCGATTTATTCTGGGCGTCAATGGTACGTTCGTAAGTGACATCATCGCCATCTTTCTGAAACTTGTAACGCAGGTATAACTGCCCGGAATTAGAGTCGTACTTAACTTCCTTGGTGTACGGGTTTTTGCCACCGACGGCCATCGTCTCATTATCGCCATTCGTGACGGATACAAGAGCCTGATCGCTGCTGATGATCGCGATTGACTCTGGATGAACGGGAGGGACAGGCGCTATGGGTGCTATTGGGGCCAGTGAGGCACGCGGAGCTATTGGGGCTCTCGGTGTCCTCGGAGCGCGCGGTGCAACGGGTGCCGGCATGCTGACGTTCAGTGAATCCAGAATGTGTTCACGAAGCGCATTCCGCTCATCTTTATTTAAATTGGATACATCGAAGGTGCGGTCATAATCGATCGGTTTATCATCGACCGTACCCTTAACCCGAATCGATAGCGTTTTGCCATCGTCGTTGATGTTACGACTAATTGACGTATGTTTTTGGGCAAAAGCCAGCGAGGTAGTCAGTGCCAATAAAGCGGTTACGAGCGTTTTCATGTTGGTTGATTGTTAGTCGTTTATACTGTTTTGCAGAGCGGATGCGCTCAATATTGTATAGACACCAATTTCTCACGTACGTTGCTTGGCGGGGGAAAAAGAAGCGTGGAGCAGGGAGCACGGAGCTGGGAATTGTAACCCCTGCTCCGCGCTCCCTGCTCCATGCATTTATTCACTTCGTAAACTCTTCACCGGATTCATCAACGCGGCTTTGATACTTTGGAAACTGATGGTCAGCAAGGCAATTACGACGGCCAGCAAACCCGCCAGAGCGAACATCCACCATTCGATGTCGATTTTATAGGCGAAGTCCTGCAGCCATTTATCTACGCCCCACCAGGCTACGGGCGTGGCAATCAACACCGCAACGAGAATGAGAACCAGGAAATCTTTGGACAGTAGCGTGACAATGCTGGCGACGGATGCACCCAGTACTTTCCGTACCCCGATTTCTTTTGTTCGGCGCTGCGCTGTGAAGGTTACCAGGCCAAATAAGCCTAAGCAACTGATAAAGACGGCGATACCCGTAGCGAGGGTGACAAGTTTGCCCAGATTGCGTTCCTTCCCGTAGAGTTCAGCGACCGATTCGTCGAAAAATTTGGGGTTGAATGGCTCATCAGGATAGGTGTTTCCCCAAAGAGTTTTGATTTGGGCCAGCGTTTTGTCGAACGAGTCGGCACCGCTTCGCCGGAACCTCACATTGAAGGTATGGAGATCGTTTTTCTGGCTCATCAGTGCGGTAGGCTGGATGGCATTGTGCAGCGAGCGATGATGAAAATCACTTACTACACCAACGATGGGCAGTGTGGCTAATACATGCCCGACGGCATCGGCTGGATTCTGGAAGCCGATTCGTTTCGCCAGCGTTTCGTTGATAATATATTCCCGTGCGGTATCGCTTGGAAGAAGGTTACGGCCTGCTACTAATTTAAGGCCATACAACCCCATGTAGGTGGTGTCGGCTTCTTTGCGATATACGTTAATTTTTAGCTTTCCCTTTTTACCTGTATATTCCAGGGTAGACGTAGAATAGCCACCAGAAATGGGTGTCTGATTGGCCATACTGACGCGTTCGACACCCGCCAGTTTACGAATTTGATCGGCCAGCGTAAAACGAGCCTCCTTGTGGTCGCCGTTGAAAAAACTGCTGGTTGGCGTATGGAAGGTCACGATGGCTTCGCGTTGAAAACCCAGATCAGAGTTGATCAGGAACCGAAGTTGCTGACCGACGAGTAGAGCGCCCACAATGAATACCTGCGCCACGGCAAACTGACCTACGATAAGGACTCTCCGTAGGCCCGCGCTGCCTGCCGCCTGACTCGTCTGGCTGCGTAGGGCTAACACAGGCGAAAGCCGCGAAATAAGGACACCGGGATAAGTTCCGGCTAATAGAGCCGTTAGCAGGGCAACGATAAGGAGAAAAACATACAGCTGTGGATGTGAAAAATCTAGGGCAACACCTTTCGGTATAATATTGCCAAGGTATGCCAAAGCTCCCTTGGCCAGTACGATTGCAATACCCGTTGCCAGTAGGGTAAGTACGAAGGTCTCGCCCAAAAACTGGAAGATTAACTGCTTCTGGCGCTCCCCAGCGATTTCCGCACCCCGATTTCCTTAGCCCGCTGCGTCGATTGTGCTGTTGCCATATTGATAAAATTGATGCAGGCCAGCAATAATAAAAAAGCGCCAACTAAGCCAAGAACCAGCAGCGTAGGACGGTGCGCTACATGGCTTCCACTACCGTAATCGGCGTTGAAATGCACATCGGCCAGGGGCTGAAGCAGCAACCAGCGATTACCTTTCTCCTCAGTGGCGGGCAGATGACTCTCGACCATTTGGGTGATTCGCTCGCCGAAACGCTTCGGGTTAGTGCCGGGCGCTAGCTTGAGTAAACACTGCGAGGATGAATTGGTATTGTTCCACTCCGTAAATCCCAGATTATCCCGGCGCTTTTTGCTGGTGCTTACTGTAGCAAGGGAAATGAAGGACTTGAAATCAAAATCGCTGGGTGCGTCGAGGTCTTTTACTAGTCCCGAAACCGTCAACGAAAGCGTATCCCGGTACTGCTGCCCGATGAGTCGACGGCCTACAACGGCAGGACTAGCATCACCAAAATACAGGCGGGCCTGTCGTTCCGTCAGCACAATCTGACCCGGTTTCGATAGCGACGCCTTTGGTGAACCCGCTAGCCATTGGCGGGGGATAATATCGAAGAAGGCACCATCGGTAGTAGCTACCCAGTCATGCTCATCTGCGGGCGCCCGAAACCGGGCTGGTTCGGCACCCGGACGGGGAACTTCAACAACTTGAAAACTGCTGGTATGAAAGGCCGCAACGGTTTTTGCTCCCGCTAGTTCGCTGCGAACACCGCCGGGAATTGGGGCCGATAAGCCGGGGTTGTGGTAAAATTCATCGCCAAACTTAAACTTCGATACCAGCCGGTACACCTGCCCAGCGTTGGGAATGTTCTGATCAAAATTCAGTTCAAACTGAACGATCAGATAGATGACCAGACAAGCCGCTACGCCTACCGATAAGCCCGCTACGTTGAGCGCAGTGGTCAGGCGGTTACGGCTAAGGTTGCGAATCGCGATTTTGAGATAGCTTTTGAACATAAGTTGTTTAAGTTAAGAAGCATGGGGCAAGGGTCGTGGAGCAGGGTTGACGCCCCCGCTCCACGACCCTTGCTCATCGCAATTTATTCCGTTTTTAAACTTTTCACCGGATTCATTAATGCCGCTTTCACACTCTGGAAACTAACTGTTAATAAGGCAATTCCAACAGCCAGCAGGGCTGAGATGGCAAACATCCACCATTCGATGCTGATCTTGTAGGTGAATCCCTGCAACCACTGATTCATGGTGTACCACGCTATGGGTGAGGCAATAACAATGGCAATCAGGGTGAGTCGAACAAACTCCTGCCCGAACAGCCAGAGAAGGGAGGGTATACAGTAGCCAATTCCTTCGTGGTGTGTTTCCATAACGACGCGGTAAAGGCGGTCGGCATTCGTATGGAACCGATCGACGCCATAATGGTAAGCCACCAGCGTGAAAATCAGAATCCCGCAGGTTAGGCTCAGTGCCAGCCCCAGCACGTTGATGGATGCGTACACCTTGTTCCGAACCAGATTCCGCCAAGCGATTTTGAGATAGTTGGTTAGCATAGGAAGGGGCAAGGCGCGAGGAGCATGGAGCGCGGTTGGCCCCCCCCCGTGCTCCTCGCGCCCCGGATTTATTCAGACCGTAAACTCTTCACCGGATTCATCAGGGCCGCTTTGATACTCTGGAAGCTTACCGTCAACAGCGCAACGCTCACGGCCAGCAGGCCCGCCAAAGCGAACATCCACCATTCGATGTCGATTTTGAAGGCGAATTTCTGGAGCCATTGATTCATCACGTACCAGGCCAGGGGCGAACTCAACACCAGAGCGACCAGCACGAGTTTGACGAAGTCAATAGAGAATAAGCCAAAAATATGAGCGGTCGACGCACCCAGTGCTTTTCGGATACCCACCTCCTTGGTTCGGGTTTCTGCCATGAACGCCACCACACCATATAAGCCAAGGCAGCCGATAAAGATGGCAATGAGAGCCAGCAACCGGAAGAGGGAGTACATCCGCTCTTCGCTCTTATAGAAGTTAGCGAGGGTCTCGTCCAGGAATGTGTATTTGAATACAAAATCCGGGAAGGTCGCATTCCAGGCTGTTTCTACCTCTTTCAACAGG
Source organism: Spirosoma telluris (assembly GCA_003259005.1). GTDB lineage: Bacteria > Bacteroidota > Bacteroidia > Cytophagales > Spirosomataceae > Spirosoma > Spirosoma telluris. The sequence goes on along the minus strand of QLII01000001.1, from coordinate 3,766,600 downwards.
CCGCTAATTGCTTCCGGACTCGTTTGGCCCTGTGCTAGTTTGATTCCCATACTACGGTATTGGTCGCGGTAGGAGGTCAATACACTCGGCTCGATTTGTTGATGCAACGAAAATGCATTGAAGTCTTTCACGACGCCGACAATTGGTTTTTTTACCTCTTCGCCATTCACAGTCATGAATTTACCAATGACCTGTTCGGGTTTCTGGAATCCTAACCGTTTCATGAAAGCTTCATTGATGACAAACTCGCGCATCGAATCGCCGGGTTGGTACATCCGTCCCGCAATAATCTTCAGGCCGTAGGTGTGTACATAAGCCGTATCGGCGGGACGCATCAATACGCCGTAGTCGGGTTCTTTCTCGTCGTTTTCAAAGCGGAAACCTGTTGTCCAGTTGCTGGTCGAGGAGGGAGTGGTCATGCCAAAACTCATCGACTGAATTCCGGGAAGACCCGTCAGTTTTGCCCGTAGACTTTCTAACTGACCGGGCTTTTTCTCGGGTATGTACACGTTGAGCACAGCATCCCGGCTATAGCCCAAATCGGCGGAGCGGAAATACTTCATCTGGCTGTAGGCAATGATTGTGCCGATGATGAGCAATTGCGAAATGGCAAATTGCCCCACAATCAGCCCCCGACGGAGTGTAAGTTGATTGATTCCACCCTGCCCCGACGATCGAATCTTGCCCTTTAAGGCCAGAATGGGTTGGTAACCTGATAGAACCAGCGCCGGATAAAAACCCGCCAGCGCCGTTGTGAGCACGCCAAGCGTAATCAAAAAGGCGATCACTGTTGGGTCGAACAAGGTAGCTGCCCCCGGCTTAATATTGAGCAATTCGCCTACGTAGGGCAGTGCTGCCTGTGCAAGAACAAAGGAGAGAATCACGGCTATACCGGTCAGGACACCCGTTTCGCCCAGAAACTGCCGCACGAGCTGACCGCGCGAACTGCCCAATACTTTGCGAACACCCACTTCCTTCGCCCGGCGAATGGCCTGAGCCGTTGCCAGGTTAATGAAGTTAACACAGGCGGTGATCAGGATAAACAGGCCAATCAGACCCATTGCCCAGATCATTTCCATGCTGACGGTTCGCTTGGCATAATTGTCGGTGCGTGTATCCGTATGGATGCTGGTTAGGGGTTGTAGTGCGTAAACCAGGTCGCGGGCGTCTTCGGGCTTTTGGTATTTGTTCACAAACGCGACCAATTGCTTGTCCATCTGCGCCGACTCAATGAGCTGATCGTCCGCTGTGCCAGGGAGTTTTAAGTAAATCTGCGCACCCCCATACGTCGACTGCCAGTCGTCCCAGTTGGTACTAGCCCCAAACTGCTTGAGCGAGGCAAACGACAGCAATACCTCAAAGGGCATACTCGTCGTTGCAGGTAGGTTCTGCACAACGCCCGACACGACAAAATCCATCTTGTTTTCGACACGCAGGGTTTTCCCCATTGGGTTGCTCGTGCCAAAATACTTTTGGGCCATCTGCTCACTGAGCACAACCGTATTCGGATTGTTGAGCGAGGTTTGGGGGCTTCCGTTTTTCCAGCCGAAATCGAACAGCCGGAAATATTCGGGTTCGACAAACGCGACTACACCATCGCCCTCCTGAAACTTTTTAGCCGGTACGCCTGATTTCTCACCCACGGTGACCACCACATTGGTAATGCGGTTTACCATCGTGACATCCTGTTTCAGGTTCGGAAAATCGTTCCGAAGGGCGGCTAGGGCAGGTAATGGGATACCTACGTTCCGGCGATCTTCATTCGATTTTTTGTTGTACGAAACAAGCCGATACGTTTGGTTGGCATGGGCATTGTGCTTATCGAAACTCAGTTCGTAGCGAATGGCCAGAAAGAGGAGCAGGCAACAGGCCAGGCTAAGCGTTAATCCCAGCACATTAATGACCGAATAACTCCAGTTGCGCTTCAGCGCGCGAAGGGCGGTAGTTAGATAACTTTTAAGCATTGGTTTACTTATATTTGGCAAGCAGTGTTTTTATAAAATCAGATTGATATGGACTATCCAAATCGTATTCCTCAAAAATTCCTCGTCATGGAGGACGAGATGGGTGTAAATGCCCCAATTACTCACCAGCGCGTTATCTCCAAACTGCACGTCGAACTGGGTGTATTGTACTATCATCGCAAAAGCATTGCCTATGAACCACTTCCTGAAACCATGCTCGGCGAAGGCATCTCTAGCCGTGACGACGGACCGCCAACTCCCGATCTGATACTCTATGATGCCGAGACGGAACAAACCCGTGTCATCATTGAAGTATGCCATACAAGAGCCGTAAAAAGCGACCTCGATAAAGTTATCCGATTAATCGAAGGTGGATTGTATGGTATTCTGGAAGGGTTTGTTTACAACTATAAAACCGCCGAGTGGTACCGGTATCGTCTTGGCAATGGTGGTCTGGTTGATTCATCTGCGCTGTCTGACATACTTAATTTAACGTGAACTATGGGATTGTTTCCTAAGCTGCTAGTACCCAACTGGGCTCTGCGGCCTTCAATAAGCGGTCCCCCATGTTAATGCTAGCTGTGGGCTTGCGCTCGTAGAACGAGTAAGCGACCAGACTAGCATAGACGTTGACAAACGCATTGGTCGCTGAGCGATGGCGGCTATGCTCTAAATCGCACACCGCCTTGCTCTGCCCAATGACAGTCTCAATCAGACTGCGTTTTCTAGCCCACCGCTTCGCGGCCACTGGCCAGTCGACGGCTTGCTTAGGTTTGCGGGTTTTAGCCGCCCAGATGAGCTGGCCCTCCCGCTCCAAAAACGCTTGCTTCTCTAGATTGAGTAGGTACCCTTTATCACCAAAGACCCATCCGACCAGGTCTTTGGTGAGTGAAAACAGCACGTTAGCCTGCGCATCATGGGCTCTGCCCTCCGTGATACGAACTTGCATCAATTGGCCTAAATGATTGATAACCAAATGGACCTTCAAACCAAAGAACCAACCCGTTGAGGTTTTACCCCAGCTGGCAAAGCCCTTCAAGGTTCGATGCTGATGGGCGCGTTTGGGATGGCAGGCAGCCAGCGAGGTCGAGTCGATATAGTACAGGCCAGTGCGTATACTGCGGCTACAGCGGTAGGCCAGATACAACATCAGCGCGATAAGTGTGCGGGGAATCAGGGCCACAAAGCGGTCATAACTGACCAGATCGGGGAAGTCTCGACGCAGGTCAGTCAGCACGTGGCGGGTGTAGTAGGCTTTAAAATTTTTGTAGGGGCTGAGGTGGTAGTAGATCAGGATGGTCATTAGTTCGGCAAGGGTGAGTTGACTGGGGTGCAACTTTTTATATAGGCCGCAGTGGTGAAGGGCTTTAGCGATGAGTGGCATTTTGGCCTTGCAAAAGTCATCGACATCAACGTAGATTTCGGTCAGCATATGAGTCCGGAAGTGAGTTAGTTTTATCAGGTTCGCACCCAAAACTATCCATTTTCGGCTCATATGCCTTTTGAAGCCCTAAATACCGCCAACACAATCTCATAGTTCACGTTAATTTAGATTTGAGTAAGTTTTTAGACGTCAATTAATTAGTCGGAACGAAGCGATTTCACCGGATTCATCAGCGCGGTGGCAATCGTTTTGCTACCAATGGAAACTAGTACCAGGCACATGACCAGTAGGGCAGGCACCGCAAAAAGCCACCAGCTTAGTTCAATTCGGACCGCGTAATTCGCCAGCCAGTTCTTGACTAAAAAGTAGGTGATCGGGATGCCAATACATATCGAAAGCAGGACGGTTCGTATAAACTCTTTCGATAGTAAAATCATCAGGTTAGCGGTACTGGCACCAATCACTTTGCGAATCCCAATCTCCTTCGTGCGTTTGGCAACGGTAAACGTCGCTAAGCCGAACAGGCCTAAACAGGAGATTAGTATGGCGAAGCCCGTCAACGCACCAAACACCTGCTGGAAGCGCTCATCGGCCTTATATTGCTTGTCGTACTCACTGTCCATGAAGAAATAGCTGAATGGCGAATAGGGAAAGTTGGCCTGGTACACCTTCTTCAGCAGGGCGAGTTGCTCGCTGGCATTACCGCTCGCAAACTTCACACTGGCGAACGAATCAAAATTGGGCGAGTACATATGGATAATCGGAATGTAAACCGCCTTGGGCGATTCGTAGTGGTAATTGCTGACAACACCCCGAATCGTTGCCTTGTTACCCCAAAGGTCTACCCGCTTGCCAATAGCCTCAGCGGGCGTAGGGATGCCCCAGAGCCGGATGGTTTCCTCGTTGACAATGAGTTGCCGGTTCGTTGTATCCGAGAAACCGGGTCGGGTGGTTATGTCGAAGTTTTTGCCCGCCAGTAGCTTGATTCCCATCAGGCCGATAAACGACGTGTCGATCCGGGTCAGGTAATAATTATACGAGGTTTTCTTGGCAGCATCCGACAAATTGATGCCCGTCGTTGACCCCATTTGGGTAGACCCCAGGCCTGGTACAGTGCTCGAAAGCGATACTGCTTTTACCTGCGACTGATTGAGCAGCATTTGCCGAAATGCGCCGTAATCCTGCCGGGCTTCGTTGCCTACGGGGGCTTTTACCACCAGGGTATGATCGATAGTTACGCCCAGGTTTTGGTTCCGCAGAAAGTTGACCTGCCAATACACGGCGAAGGTTTGTACCAACAGAATCAGCGTAATCGTAAACTGGAAAACCACTAATGACTTACGCAGCAAGGTGCCTTTGGTAGAGCGTGAGAAATTGCCTTTGAGTACCGTAACCGGATCAAACGCAGACAGGACGAAGGCCGGGTAAAACCCCGACAGTAAAATACTCAGCAACAGAAACGCGCCCAGGCTTTCCCAGAAAAATACGTCCCTGAATACGGTAAAGCCTTCGGGTAGTCCCGATACCTCAATAAATACCGGCAATAGGGTAGATACCAATCCTACGGCCAATACACCGGCAACTAGATTGATCAGCACAGTTTCCGTGAAAATCTGCGCTTTTATCTGCCCCTGGGTGGAACCAACCACCTTTCTCATGCCAATTTCCCGCGCCCGGTCAAGGGCATTGGACGTGGTCAGATTCACATAATTGACAAAAGCAGTTAGCAGCACCAGAAACGCGACACCCAGCAGAAAGTACACCGATCGGGCTTCGCCATTTGGCTCAGTTTCAAAGGTTTTGTGCGAATACAGGTGGATGTCGCCAATTTTCTGGCCGATTACGCGATCATTTGTTAGCTTCTTTTCGGGGATCAACCGGTCGCTGAAGGCCGCCAGCGATTTAGTAAATCCTTCATAATGAGCGTTTTCGGTTAATTGTAGATAGGTGTACGTATTATTGTTGTTCCAGTTGTTTTCCCATTCGCCAAAGTCCGACAGCATGGTTGGGTAGGAGACCAGCATATCGAATTTCAGGTGCGTATTGGCCGGGCTATCTGGCACTACCCGACTACTTCCAGCAGAACGCTGCTTGATGACTTCGGGATTTTCAGGGTTTTACCGACAACATCGAGCGTCTTGAAGTAGGTCAACGCCATTTTTTCGGTCAGCACAGCCTGGCGGGTCTGGTAAAAAGACCATTTCGGCTTCCCCGGACCAGCGGGTAATTGAACAGCGAGAAAAAGGAAGAATCGACCGCGTAAACTTTATCGACTACATAATACCGATCGCTAATCTGAACCGTCGTAGTTGGTTTCTGAAGGGCATAAACGCGGGTATAGTTGACCACCTCGTTCATCTCCTGTTTGGCTTTGGCACCAATTGGCGGAAAGGTTTCGGCATCCTGCGCATCTACCGTGCCACCGTTCATATAATCTATGCTGAGCCGCACGATCTGATTCGCTCGCGGATTTGACTGTTCGTAACTCAGCTCGAAGCGCACATACTGGATAATGAGCAGTGCCACCGCCAAACCAGAGGCCAGCCCTACCACATTAATGAAACTGAAGGTAGCATCCTTCCTGACGATTCGCAGGGCAATTTTGATGTAGTTTGATAGCATGGGAAGGAGGAGAGGGAGAAAGGAGGAGAGGGAGAAAGGGGACGAGGGGGAACGTGTAAACGCATTAACTTCCTGCTCGTCCCTCTCCTTCTTCCTCCGCGACGGCGGCCCGGCCTTTACTCAGAACGAAGTGATTTTACTGGATTCATCAAGGCAGCTTTCACACTTTGGAAACTTACCGTTAGCAGGGCAATACCTGTTGCCAGCAAACCGGCCAGCATGAATACCCACCAGGCAATGTCGATCCTGTAGGCGAAGTCCTGCAACCATCGATTCATGGCGTACCAGGCCACAGGCGATGCCAGCATGATGGCAATGGCAATCAGTTTCAAAAAATCTTTTGAGAGTAGTCCGACGATACTGGCGACTGATGCCCCCAGCACTTTGCGAACGCCGATTTCTTTCTGACGCTGTTCGGCCGTGAACATGGCTAAGCCGAACAAACCCAGGCAGGCGACGAAAATGGTCAGTCCGGCAAATAGACCCAGAATCTGGCCAATTTTCTGCTCGGCTTTATAAGTATTGTTAAAGCGCTCATCGAGGAAGGCATAGGTAAAGGGCGAATCAGCCGTAAACTGATTCCATTGCGTTTTGAGTGATGCCAATAAGCCGCTGATGTCTTTAGCCTTCACTTTCAAAATCACGGTACCTCCGGTTTGCCCCAAGGTCATGACCAGCGGGGAGATCGGCTCGTGCAGTGATTTGAAATGGAAGTCTTTCACCACACCGATAACCCGGTAGGTACTCGTATGCCCCTGATTGTCGGAGCGGCTAATGGTATGACCCAGCGCATTGGTTGGCCAGCCTAATGTTTTGGCGGCCGTTTCATTCAAAATAACCCCCGATGAGTCGGTGCCATAGGCTTTAGAAAAATTCCGACCGGCGGCCATTTCCATACCCAGGGTTGGAATGTAGGCGTAATCGACATCGTAGCGAAGCGTTTTCACAAGCTGGGTCGAGTTGGCTTCGGGATACACAAAAAAGTTATTGTTGTTGCTCGGGCCAGCGGGAAGGTAGCTCGATGTACTTACGTTCACAACGCGCGAGTCCTGCATGATCTGATCGCGGAAGACAGCCTCGTTTTTTCCTAACAACCACGTTTCGGGCAGTACCAGCACCTGATCTTTGTTATAGCCTAATTTCTTGTTCTGAATGTAGCTAAGTTGTTGATAAACAACGGTTGTGCCGATGGTTAGGGCAATTGAAATAAAGAACTGGACAACAACCAGCCCGCTCCGTAAGCCAATACTATGGCTGCTTCCCGTAAACTTTAGGCCTTTCAGTACAGCTATCGGTTTGAACGACGACAGGAAAAAGGCGGGGTAGCTACCAGCCAGCACGCCAACAAACAGACCGAATAGCAACAGGCTCGGTAATAACCAGGGAGTAGTTATAAAATTCAGGGTCAGGGATTTTCCTGCCAGTTCGTTGAAGAGAGGCAATGTCATGTACACCAGTGCAATGGCTACGAGCAGCGAAAAAGCCGTCAGCAGCAACGATTCAACCAGGAATTGCCTGGTCAGGCTTTGCCGCACCGAACCCAGCACTTTCCGAATCCCTACTTCTTTGGCCCGTTTTGACGCTCCGGCCGTAGACAGATTCATGAAATTGATGCAGGCAATGATGAGCATAAACAAGGCGATAGCCCCAAAAATGTAGACGTATTGAACATTGCCATTGGTGCCCAGATCGAACGCGAAATCCGAATGCAGGTGAATAGCCGTCAGGGGTTGTAGGTACAGGCCTATATCGTTGCCTTTTTTACGGAATTCGGCAAGGCTCATGCCCATCGCCTTCTGTAATTGCGGCCCCATGTATTTCTCGACTGTCTGAGGTAGTTTGGTCTCCAGTTGTTTGTAATCGTAGCCTTTGGGAGCACCAGATAGGTAAAGAACTCAGAGGTCATCCAGGACGTGGAGTTGGCCTCCGGGATACTGGACATGGACAGGAGCAGGTCGTAATGAAAGTGAGAATTGACGGGCATCTGATCAATAACGCCCGTTACCTGATAGGTGGCATTCCAGCTTTTTAGGGTAATTAGTTTGCCCATAGGGTCTGCGTTGCCGAAATACTTGCTGGCCATTGCCTTCGTAATAACGGCAGTATTGGGCCGAAGCAGGGCCGTTTTGGCATTGCCTTCCAACAGAGGAAAGGTGAATACCTGAAAGAAATTGGAATCGACAAACGCAACTGATGCATCTCGGAATGTCTTCGTATCGACCGTAACAACCGGCGCACCGCCCATCCGAATCCGGGTGGCGTCCTGTACTTCCGGATAGTCGGTTTTAAGTGCCTGCGCCGTGGGCGGCATCACGTGCGCTTCGTTCATTTTCCCGCCTGCCGATGTCCCCCGGAAAATAACGCGCACAATCCGGTCGGCCTTTTCGTTGAAGCGGTCATAGCTGAGTTCATCAAGCACGAACAGGCTAATGAGCATACAAGTGGCTAACCCAAGCGCCAGTCCAATGATGTTGATGGCAGAAAATGCGCGGTTTCGGACCAGATTCCGCCAGGCGATTTTGATATAGTTTTGCAGCATGGGTACTCGATGTTATACGGGCTAAGCGAAGTAGCTATCGACACATACCCAAATGACGTACCATGATTATAATTAATTGATTTTTAGGTAATTAAAATTAGGTGAATACTAAATTGTGTCCGCAAACGGACGGTTTTCGTTCAGTTGCGGACACAATTTAAAATAGGATTTAACCACAGAACGGCGCACCGATCTGTGGTTAATATTACTCTGAGCGCAACGTTTTGGCTGGATTGCTGAGGGCCGTCCGGTACGTTTGGATGCCAATGCTAAGTAAGCCGATGAGCAAAAGGCTCCCCAGACACACCAGAAAGACACCGGGACCTAGTTGGGCGTGGTAGGTGAAAATTTGGAGAAACAAGCCTCCCAGCACATAGCCTAGTGGTAGCGCGATGGTGCCTGCAATCAGAATTAGTTTGAGGAAATCACCCGCCAGAAGTTGCATTAGCTGAGTAGTCGTAGCACCCATTACCTTGCGAATGCCGACTTCCTTTGTACGCTTTTCGGTGCTGTAGGTAACCATTCCCAACAGGCCTAATCCAGCAATCAAAAAAACGATAAAGACAATGACCGCCATAAATTTCTGATCCCCACCCTCTTTATAATCCTCGTATAGCTGTTGCTCATACCAGGAATAGACAAAGGCTTCGTGAGGATGAAACTTCTTCCAGACACTACCCAAGGCCGCCGTTAGTTGATCTGGTTCTGCGTTTTCGGCTACCTGTATGGATAACACCTTCATGTAGTTAGGATCATACCCCAGTACCAGTGGTGATACAGGCAACTCGTACCGCATGAAGCAGAAATTTTTGACCACGCCCGCAATCAGAACGTCGTTCTCATTCAGCTTGATTTCCTGACCAACTATATCTCGCGGATTGCTGAATCCCAGTGTTTGAACGGCTTTCTCATTGATCACGACAAAATGGCTGCTGGAATCGGAAGTCGACTTAGGTAAATTTTTACCAGCCACAAAGGTCAATCTCATGTTGTCGATAAAATTGTCATCAACCGAGTAAATGAAGGCATCGATGCCAGCTTCGGCCTTGCCCGTTATCTGGCTTATTTTAGCTTTCCCGGAGCCCTCATTTAAAAGTGCTGATGTAACACCAATTCGCTCTACGCCAGCCACGTTCGCCATTTCATTCGTTAGCAATCGGAAATCACTGCTGTCTGACAAGGGGACGTTCAGAATCTGTTTTCGGTTGAAATTGTCATTGTCGGTGGCCATATACGTAAACTGGCTATTGGCAATTCCGTTGAACGTCATGAAAATTAACGCCACCACGAACTGAATCACGACCAGTGCTTTCCGGAAACCGATTTTCCCTAAACTAGCGGGCCCAATGTCGCCTTTCAGAATATGAATAGCCTGAAATGAAGATAGAATCCGGGCTGGTAACAGGCCTGCCAGTAGGCCCGTAAACAGGGTGAATCCAATGAACATGACCCACAGCAACTGCATGTTTTGCACTCGCCAGTTCAGCCACCTCACATGAATAAATGACTGCATAAACTGCAAACCAACATAGCCAACAACTAGCGCCAGGAATGAAATAAGAACGGTTTCGGTCAAAAACTGGATGGTGAGTTGCCAGCGAGCGGCTCCGGCTACCTTGCGGACGCCTACTTCGCGGGCACGGCTCAAGGATCGGGTAAGGGTTAGGTTGATATAGTTGAAACCCGCCAGCGAAACGATAATGAGTGCCATGAGCAGGCTGACGCCCACCTTCCAGATGGGTTCTACAGAGGGGTTGTTGAGCAGGTTTTCGTAATCGGGAGAAATCTCGCTAAGCTGTTGACGACGATAGGAATGGCCTTTCATTCCCTTGAAATCAACAGTGCGTGCGTTTTTGTTGGTGATGTCGGCCAGTGCCCGATCCAGAGCCTCGACATGGGTTCCCTTGTTGAGTAAGACAAAGGTATAAGCATTGGAATTCAGCCAGTCATTTGGGTTAACCTCCTTGTTGAGTAGCGGATAGGTGGCCATTGACACAACCAGATCAGCCTGAAGGTGGGTTCTCTTTTCGTTTAGTGGGGCAAAAACACCCGTAATCGTAAAGGCACCTAACTCTTTCTGCGTGAGTGTTTTCCCAATGGGACTGGCATTGCCAAAGAAGCGCTCTGCTGTTTCGTGCGACAGAACCACCGTTCGGGGCTCTATCGCTGGCTTACCCTTTTCAAGCTTAAATCCGAATATCTCAAAATAGGCTGGATCGACGTATGAACCATTCACCTTTAGCGATTTGATTCCATTACTCAGGCTACTGCCAAATGTCCGGATAACCCGGACGGTTTTGTCAATGCCACTGTATCCGCTTTTGAGCTTTTCACTCAACGGTACCGGTGTCGATGCCAGGTGAAATACATTTCCATCCTGCGCCGTAGCATCCATGAGCAGACGATAGGTTCGGTCTGGGTAAGGGTGAAAGGTGTCTTTTTCAAAACTGCTCCGTATCTGAATGAGCTGTATAAAACAAAACGTCATTGCCAGTCCCAAACCGACAATATTGATCACCGAAAACAGCTTGTGTTTCCAGAGGTTCCGCCAAGCAATTTTGATGTAATTTGTTAGCATGGGAAGGAAAGGGGGAAGGAGGAGAGGGAGAAGGGAAGTACTGTTTTTTATCCATCTCGTCCCTTTCTTCCCCTTCCTCCTTTATTCCGATCTTAGTGATTTAACAGGATTCGTCAGGGCAGCTTTCACACTCTGGAAACTTACGGTTAGCAGCGCAATCAATACTGTCAGGCCACCCGCCAGAACGAATACCCACCAGTGAATGTCGGTGCGGTAGGCGAAATCGTTGAGCCAGGTGTGCATGGCATACCAGGCCACGGGCGAGGCAATCAGTAGCGCCACAACCACTAGTCTCATAAAGTCTTTGGAGAACATGGCCACCAGACTCACTTCCGACGCACCCAGTACTTTCCGAATCCCAATTTCCTTGGTGCGCTGCTCGGCCATGAACATCGACAGACCAAACAGGCCCAGACACGAGATCAGGATGGCCACACCGGCAAAAACGCTGAACAGCGTTTGCTGCGTTTGCTCACGAGCGTAGAGACGGTCGAACCGGGCATCCAGAAACTGATAGTCGAATGGGCGTTCCGGGAAGAACTGCTTCCAGACAGTTTCAACACGCGGCAAAGCGGCTGGGACGGAACCTTTCAGGGGAACCGACAGCCAGTTGAGCTGGCCAGGTCTTAGAATCATAGCCAGAGCTGCCATTTGTTGATGTAATGACTCAAAGTGAACGTCTTTCGTTACGCCGATGATCTGACCCTTAGCGGGGCCATACTGGAATGGTTTGCCAATGGCTTGTTCGGGTGTCCAGCCTAATTGCCGCACAGCGGTTTCGTTCAACACAACCATCGACGTATCGGTCGAGTGGGAACGGGAGAAATTTCGTCCGGCGGCCATGCCAATCTGATAGGCTGGAATGAAATCGTAATCGACACTCAGACCACGCAGGTTAATTTTTACCGGTGCCATCGTGTCACCTTTCATGGCCATAGCCCCATACGAATCCAGTAACCGACCTGATGGAATTCGGGATGAGCGGCCCATATCCCGCACAACGCCCGTCTGGATAAGTTGTTGTTTGAGGGTCTCATAATTCGTGGTTGAATCGCCCACATCCGGCAATAGCAGGACCTGGTCTTTCGCATAACCCAGCCGATAGTCCTGAATATACTTCATCTGGTTGTAGACCACCGCTGTGCTGATAATCAGGGCAATGGCAATGGCGAACTGCGTGATGACCAGCACCTGGCGCAGTTTGCCCGTACGCATGGTGGAGGCAATCTGTCCTTTCAGCACACCTAATGGCCGGAAGGAGGTCAGAAAGAACGCCGGATAGCTGCCTGCTACCAGACCTGTCAACAGGGTAATGCCAAGCACAATGCCTAAAAATTCTGGGTCGAGCAATTGCTTAAACACCAGTTGCTTATGCGTGAAGTCGTTGAGGGCTGGTAGAAAGAGAACGACCAGCAGACTCGCAATGCCTAGGGCGATCGTTACCAGCACAACGGATTCGCTCAAAAACTGACCAATGAGCTGGGCGCGCAAAGCCCCTACAACCTTGCGCATCCCAACCTCTTTGGCCCGCCCTGCCGAACGGGCTGTTGCCAGATTCATGTAGTTGATGCAGGCGATCAACAGAATGAATAGTCCAATGGCCGAAAACAAATAGATATAACTGATATCGCCGGTTGGCTCCACCTCCGAATCGGTATGCGAACGCAGGTGGATATCGGTGAGTTTTTGAAGATGTAGTACTGACCAGAGTGACGCTTTACGCCCTTCTTCAGGCGGAACATGTTTGTCTTGAAACGCTGGGAAAGCTGCTTCGATGCGTTTGGGATCTGAGCCAGGACTTAGCAGCACATAGGTATTGAAGGAATTGTTGCTGTAGCTAGTGCGCAGTTGTTCGGCACCGTAAACCCGGTTATCGTTAAAGTGGAGAACGAAATTAAAATCGTGGGATGGAAATGCGACTGAGCGGGTAAGGGTTCATAAACACCCGTAACGGTCATGTCGAACTGGTTATTCAACCGAACGGTTTTTCCTATTGGATTCTCGCTACCGAAGTACTTCTCCGCCATTGGTCGGGAGAACATAATGGAAAACGGATTGACCAGCGCAAGGTCGGGATTTCCACTAATGAGGGTAAAATCGAACACCTTGAACAGATTCGCTTCGGCAAAGTACATATCCTCTTCGTTGAACGAATGTTCGCCGTAGCGGACCAGCCCATCGTTACTGATCGTGCGCACGACTTGCTCTGCCTCTGGAAAATCCTGTTTAATCAGCGGGCCAAATGGGGGGCTGCCTGTGCCAGTTTCAGCGAGGCAGTCCCATCCGACGAAAGGAAGGTTCGGGCAACTCGGTAGATACGGTCCGCCCTGGTGTTATAACGGTCGTAGCTTAATTCATCCTTAACGTAAAGCGCAATCAGCAGAAAGCACGCCAGCCCTACAGCAACGCCGGTAATATTGATAAACCCGAATGTTTTGTGTTTCCGCAAATTGCGAAAAGCGATCAGCAGATAATTGCGTAGCATGAGGAATACAGAAGTTGGCGCCACACATAGTTGCCCAAATGCTGTACCAGAAATTCAAGTAATTGGTTAATAGTTAATTAAGTGTATTAAGTCAAGAGGAGGTGTCCGTAAACGGACGGTTTTCGTACAGATGCGGACAAGGTGCGTGGAGCGTGGAGCAGGGCGCTCGGTCTACCCGGCACCGTGCTCCACGCCCCACGTTACTCACTCCGCAAACTCTTCACCGGATTCATCAAGGCAGCTTTTACGCTCTGAAAACTTACCGTCAGTAGGGCAAGACTGGTCGCCAGTAATCCGGCCAGTATGAACACCCACCAGGCAATGTCGATCTTGTAGGCGAACCCCTGCAACCAGGTGCTCATGGCCCACCAGGCGAGGGGCGAAGCCAGGACGATAGCCACCACGACCAGTTTTAGGAAGTCTTTAGAGAGGAGCCCCACGATGCCAGCGACTGACGCCCCCAGCACTTTGCGGATGCCGATTTCTTTGGTGCGCTGCCCAACTGTGAACGCAACAAGCCCATAGAGCCCAAGTCCGCAAATGACCATCGCCATCAGCGCAAATACGTTGACGAGTTGCGAAATGGTGGTTTCGGTTTCGTAGAACTTTGCGAGTTGATCATTCAGGAATTCGTACTCAAACACATCGGTTGGGTATAACCGTTGCCAGACGCTTCGAATATGAGCCAGGGTTTTCGTGGATGACGCCCCTGATATGCGAATACCTGCCTGTCGATACATATTGGGAAAGGATGCAATAAAACAAGGGCAATGACTTCATGCAAGGACCGTTGGTGAAAATCTTTAACGACGCCCACGATGGGCATCGGCACCGACGACAGGTAATACTGCATCCGTTTCCCAAGAATATCCTGTGGATTGCGAAAGCCGAGTTTATGGAGCAGCGTTTCATTAATCACATACTCTCGAATCGAATCGCCTTCGACGATGTTTCGGCCCGCCACCAATTGTAAATTGTAGGCTTTTAGATAGTCAGCGTCAGCGAGTCGCTCGCGGACTGGGAAGTTAGTCCAGTCATTTTGGGAGCCGAATTTGAACGAACCACCATTCATGACTTTGGCCGAGGGTGGTCGATATTGCAAGGTTACCGCTTTGATGTCGGGGTATTGACTCAGTTCGCTTTTAAAGGCCTGCCATGATTTCTTTTCGGAAAAAGGGAGGTTGACAATCAATACGTTATCCTGCTGAAAGCCCAGATCAGTTTGACGGATAAACTGCATCTGCCGCATTACTACCAGCGCCCCAACCAGCAGTGCCTGACAGACGACGAACTGAAGAATCACCAGTCCCTGCCGCAAGGAATACCCGCCTACCGACGAGGCCGTGAGCTTGCCCCGTAGACTCGCCCAGGGGCTGAACCCTGATAACACAAACGCTGGGTAGCCACCCGCTAACACGATAACAATAGCCATTAATAACCCAATGAACAGAACCATCGGCAGATCAGGCGTAAACGCGAGGGGAATATGAACCCAGTTGCTGAATATGGGTAGACTCAGAAACGCCAGTAGTATGGCCAGCATCGTAGCCATCACCACGATCAGACTGGTTTCGAGCAGAAACTGCCATGCCAGTTGCGTGCGCGAACTGCCCAGCGTTTTACGAACCCCAACCTCTTTACTTCGTCGAAATGCCTGCGCTGTGGCCAGATTGACAAAATTGATACAGGCCGTCAGGACCAAAAATAGGCCAATCAATCCCAGCGACCATAGTAACGACAATCGGATAACACCACCTACGCGATCCACGTCGAAATGCACATCAGCCAGGGCTGTATGTGAAAATGGAAAGCGTGGGCCACGTCGCCAAAGTGTTTTTTCGATAGTGCCGGAATGTGGTTTCCAGTTGCTGGGCAGTAGCAGGTGTGTTGTCTTTCAGCGTGCAATACAGCCGATAATTACTGTTTAACTGTCCCCACTCATTGACGTTAAACTCGGGGTCGAGTTGCCGGATGGTGGGCATGGAAATGAACAGGCCGATGTTGGTATCGGTGGGTTTTGTCGGATCGGCGATGAGCCCCGTTACGGTTGCATTGACCTTATGATCCAGTTCGATAACCTGACCTATGGGGTCGTTATTGCCAAAATAGCGTTTGGCCCACGACTCGGTCATCACAACGCTGTTGGGGGCACGAAGGGCTGTTTTGGAGTCACCACCCAGCCATTGGTAATCGAAAATCTGAAACAGTTCACCTTCGGCCAGAGCTGTACCGTCGTGTTCCAGAAAGCGTGTAGGAGATGCCTGACCGGGTTGCTTTACACTAACCGTTAGTGATCGATTTACACAGAGGAAAGCTGCCTGTTCAACCTGAGGGTAGTCTGTTCGCAGGGTTTTCGCCATGGGTAGTGGCGCTTCTGGGTAGTGCTCAATAGATCCATCATCGAGATGAAGATCCAGGACAATCCGATAAATACGGTCGAATTTGGCGTGGTATCGGTCGGTACTCAGGTGGTGCCGGATAAACAGGAAAATCAGTAGCCCGCCCGCCATGCCGATGGTGAGACCAACTACGTTTAGAGCCGTATATCCACGTTGCGAACGCAGGTTTCGGAGGGTGATTTTGAGGTACGAACGTAGCATAAGAGAAGGAGAGGAAGGAGGAAAGGGAGGAGGGGGAGGAAGGAAAGGAAATTGATCTGTCACTTTTATCCCTCTCCTCCTTCCTTCTCTTATTCCGTTTTTAAACTTTTCACCGGATTCACCAGGGCCGCCCGGATGGCCTGGGCGCTCACCACTAAGCCCGTTAGCAGCGCCAGAATAAACGCTACCAGCACAAAAGGCGACCAGGATAAATTGGCCCGGTAAGCAAAATGGGTGAGCCAGTCGCTTAACAGATAATAGGCAAGTGGCCAGGCAATAGCGTTGGCAATCAGGAGGATTAGCACAAATTCTTTCATGAATAAATTGACAATGCTGATGGTCGAAGACCCCAGTACTTTGCGGATGCCGATTTCTTTGGTGCGTCGGGTTACATTCAATGACACCAGTCCCAACACGCCTAATAGCACGATGATTAATGCCAGCGTAGTGGCCAACCGGGAGGCTTTTTGTAACTGCTGTTCGGTTTGGTAGAGTTTCTGAAGCGTATCATCCATGAATGAATATTCAAATGGTGCATCCGGAAATAGTCGCGCCCATTCTTTGTTAATCGCGGCTACGGTTTCGGGCAAATGATCGGCGCTACCCGGACTAAGCTTAAAGGAGAAATAGCGGTAAATGGGATTCGCCCGAACATGGATGAAAATGAGCGGATTGATCGGTTGGTGCAATGAGCCAAAATGAAAGTCTTTTAGAACGCCATCGACTCTAAGCGGTACGTTACCCCCGGAAACCGTACAAGCTGGCCTATGGCTTTGGCGGGATCTTTCCAGCCCAGGGCCTTTGCCGCCGATTCGTTCAATACCACTCGCGTGGAATCATAACCTCCACCGTTTGCATGGAAAAACTGGCCTTCCTTCATCTGTAGCCCGTAGGTTTGCGCGAAGTGTTCATCGGTGGTGAGCACTTCCATTGTAGCGGCATCGGTACTATCACGTCCATGTTGGAATACCTGACCGCTTCCGCTGCTTCTTCCATCCGGAATGACAAATGAAAAACTTACGTCGCTCACCCCTGGAATGCGTGCAAGCTGACGCCGAACACCTTCCATTCGTTGAACCCCATCCTTCGACCAATCACGCGGGACCGAGGCCACTGTCATAATCTGCTCTTTCTGATACCCTAAGTCTTTGCTGAAAAAATAAGCTACCTGCCGACTGATGACCATAGCACCCACAAATACCAAAATGGCGACCGTAAACTGGAACACAATCAACGTCCGGCGCAGTCCAATTCCTTTTTGTACCGATGCCGTTAACTTGCCTTTTAATGACTCAATAGACGGTATGCCTGACAACACAAATGCTGGATAGCCACCTGCTAGTAGAGCAATCAGTAACACGCCACCAACCAATCCAGCAAAGGCAACCGGCGACCAGTGAAGTAACGACGGCATTGGCCGCTCCAGCAAGTTGATGAAGGTCGATCGGAACAGTTCGTGGCAACCCAGGGCCAGTACTGTAGCAACTGCTGTTAGTAAGAATGCTTCGGCCAGGAACTGACCAATAAGTTGTCGTTTCAACCCACCCAGTGCTTTTCTGACGCCGATTTCCCGTAAGCGCGTGGCCGATATGCCGATGGTGATATTCACGAAATTGACCACAGCCATCAGCAGAATAAAAACCGCGATAATGGTTAGCGTAAGGACCATCTTTTCGACCAGACCGTTATTGCCTTTCAGGTAGAATGTGTCCAGCGGACTAAGCGATACGTCTAGATTTTCCTTGAAACCCGGCGGTGCATAGGTTGCCAGCACCTTGGCTATCGGTTGCGTTAATTGGTCGGCGGTTATGCCGGGTTGTAGTTCCAGGTAGGTTGGAAT
Source organism: Spirosoma telluris (assembly GCA_003259005.1). GTDB lineage: Bacteria > Bacteroidota > Bacteroidia > Cytophagales > Spirosomataceae > Spirosoma > Spirosoma telluris. The sequence continues at coordinate 3,748,588 of QLII01000001.1, read as the reverse complement.
GTATTGATTCTGCCACGAACGCATACTGGCTTCGGGTGTGAAATAACCGACATTGCGCATCGGATAAAGACCTGATTCGGCATAGCTACCAAATCGGTAACACTATTCTTCGCTAGCTCCTGCAATACACCTGTTACCGTGAATACCTGTTTGCCAGATGCGGGTGTTTGTACGGTTAATTGTTGGCGAAGCGCATCCGTTTTGCCGAAAAATTTCTGAGCCAGGGCCGCTGTAATGACAATGGAATTTGGTTCAAGGAGAGCTGTTTTTGGGTCGCCATAAGCCATCGGGAAACCAAACATGGGCAACAAGGTCGAGTCACTTACCTGTATACTTTCCCGGAAATGTTTCTGTCCATTGGAGATGATGGCCGTAACGCCATAGAACCGGTAGTAATTGGCAACCAGATTGGGGTACAATTGCTTGAGTGTCGGGCCAATGGGTGCCAGCGTCGTGATGTCCATGCCCATAGTGGCTTCTTTCCAGTGGCTTCGCACCAGATACTGCTGACTGGAATTGCGGAGGGTTTTATTAACCGCCAGTTCGCCCAGAATGTAATTGCCAATCAGCAACAAAAATGTAATGCCGACCGTCAGGCCGAGTAGCGTTACCAGTGCATAGAACCGCCGTCGGAGAAGATTACGGAATGCAATTTTGATGTAGTTCTGGAGCATGGACAATCAGTTTTCGATAGTCAGTTTGTTGCTGCGAAGGTATTCACTGTTCTGATTAGCAGATCGTTAAAAAATGTTAAGGTTTTTTTACCCCACCCCAACCCCTCCCCTTGAAATAAGGAGAGGGGCTAAAACGTGATTAGAATTAGTCACTTCCCTTGAAATAAGGAGAGTGACTAAAACGTGATTAGAATTAGTCACTTCCCTTGAAATAAGGAGAGGGGTTAAAACGTGATTAGAATTAGTCACTTCCCTTGAAATAAGGAGAGTGACTAAAACGTGACCAGAATTAGCCCCTCTCCTGTTTTCAGGGGAGGGGTTGGGGTGGGGTGAATAGTTGAGTCAAAACTGATTCTTCAACGCCAGCGTGGGATAAACCTGTAGCTGATTTTCATTGGTCAGGGTATGGTAAAACAGATTGATTCGGGAGCCGACAGAAATGGACTTCGTGAGTTTTACCCAGCATTGCGGATCGCCGAAAAACGCGACTTTCTTGCCGTTCAGGTCTTTCGTAAAATCGTTACCCTGATTCCGATTTTCACTCCACGCCACCAGGCTTCCGGCTATCATCAGCCGGTAGTTGAAAAAGCCTCGTCCGAAGTAAAACGTAAACTGCGGATCGTGGCTTGGTTTAGGGAAGAAACTAGTTCGGCAAACCAGACTGGTCGAAAACCAGGCACCCTTCCATTGAAACGGATAGGCCGCTCCAATCCCGAATGTATTGGTAATATAAAACCCATAGGAAGGTGGAGCAACGCCCAGACCGCCACTATAGGTCAGCGCCAGTTCGATTTTGGGCTTCCAGTACCGGATATTCTTAGAGACCTGTAAAAAAACCTGCCCGACATTGTTATTTTCGCCGGATAAGTCGGTTTGCATCTTGAACAAGAAAGATCCCGTCGAATCGTTTCCCTTGAAATATTCGAAGGTGATGGACGCAAAATTGGTCCGGTTCAGTTCAGGGTCGAGCGAATGCCGGAAATCGTAGTGAAATTGGAGTTGTTGCGCTTGACTAATCAGGGTTGTAATGCAGAAAATAAGCAGCAGGGTGTTTTTCATGGACGACGATTTTTTTCGGTAAATCTTCGTCGGAAGGCGAAAAACGAGCGGAATTCGGGCGGAAACGTCACGGAATTATAAATACCGTCATGAGTAGTCATTTGGTATGGTCAGGGATCGTCATGCGTTGTAAAAGATTGATGGGTAACTGATTCGCGATGGATGACACTCAATGACAACTTATGACACTCAATGACAACGTATTTGCCACATGGATGAGTTTGACCGACGGGTGTTTGCCGAGCTATTGAATGCGGTGGTCATGAAGTGCTTTGGTCATTCGCTGAATACCTCACTTTCCGAACCGGAAAGCAAGCACCTAAGCACCGAAATAGAAGAAAGCACCGGGCTGGTGATAGGCTGGCGGAGTGTGAAAAACTATGCCGCTTTTTTACTCAATCCCTCATCTGGTAAGCAGGAAAACCCATCGGTAGCTACACTCGACACATTAGCCCGCTACGTTCTCGATGCGCCCGTAACGTCGGAAGCCGAGCGCAAAAAGACAGAAGAGCATTTTCCCTATTGGTTTCGCTACCGCGAACAGGCTGGCCTGATCCCTAAGCCTGTAACAAGTAGCAGGAAGCCACAAAAAGGTCATTGGGTTGCTGGTATCGCAGTCTTTATGTTGTTGGCGGTCATCAGTGGTTTTCTGTTTTTTCGGCAATCATCCGTTGAGCAGATCCAGGAAGATTTTCACACGTCAAATGAGGCCTATCTGGCCGAAAATGGCTGGTTTGTTCAGGACAAAAACGCCCAGTTCTGGAACCGCCGAGCGGAGAAGCCCGGCCATCTGACCTTGTTTACGCTCAAAGGCGATAACTGGCCTAAAACGGGTGAGCATCAAGGTGTACAAAATTTACTGCTACGGGAAATTCAGAATGATTGTTTCCGTACAGAGGTGCATTTTACGGATTTCGTACCCAGCGGAAACTGGCAGCAGGCGGGTCTTTTGCTGTTGGAAGATACGCTGTTTACGGGCAAAAGCGTCCGGCTGTCCCTTGCCTACAACAACTACTTTGGCGGCTATAATAAACCCGGTGAAATCCTGATTCAGGCCATTGCGTCTAACGGCAAAGCCGACCGCAATCTGGAAGAATTTATTCACCAACCCTTGCTTCAACTAGGCAACGCCGACGAGCGACGAATTGCAGCTACTAACCTTAAAAACGTTGCGTTTCGCATTGAAAAGCAAGGGAATAAATTTCGTTTTTTGTACTCCGCCAGTCCTGTCGACAATTTCTCGTTTAAGGAAATCAGCACCTACGAATTTGGCATCTCCCCGAAATACATTGGCGTGTTTGCCCTGAAAGGATTTGTCGATACCACCGCCGTCATGCCCGTTTCTGTCCGATATTTCCGGTTAGATGCGCAACGATGTGAGTAGTGATTTACCTAGTACTCTTCCAATTTAGATTCTCGGGCGGCATCGGCCCGCAACGGCGGACCGTGTCCGACGCCCGCGCGGTAGAATCTGTTGATACTGTCGCTACTTTTGCTATTGATTTTCAATATAGTAGACCTAAAAGAATCAATAGAATCTATTTTGGTAAAGCACTAGTGTATGCTTGCTTATAGTTCCCTGATAGTTCCCTGTTTGTGCGATCGGTGCTCATTAACAGAACCACTAACAGGCCACCTGTAAAATAAGCAACTGATAAGGGGGCCACCGAATTCACTAACATTCGTATGGTCTTAAACGGGCTCCCATATCTACTGACTGAATTCGACAGGTATTTAATCAGAATCACATCGCAGGTGGCTTCCTTGATCCAGCGATTCGTCCAGCAGGAGTGATATACAAATGGCTACATTACCGTCCCGGGTGGGTTGCATACCACTTGCCGTATAATTATCCATATATAGTTAAGCGATGTATTTATTGGATAAACCTTCGATTGAACCAGCCGCAGTTTAGTCGCATGGACTAAATCGGATATGATCAAATTTACGTAGTTTAAGGGCCAATTCACCAGTCAATGCGTACCCTTTACCTACTTTTCGTTCTGATCCCCTGGTGGCTGCTTGCCCAACCGGCCGAGCACACACCTAAAGGCTGGCAGACATTAACCATTTCCGATGGCCTGTCGCAGGGAATGATCTACGACCTTAAACAGGATCAAAAAGGATTTATCTGGGTGGCCACTAAAGACGGCCTGAATCGCTATGATGGTCATAATTTTTCGGTTTTTACCCACGATCCCTATAACGAATACAGCCTCTCCGATAACAATTGTTCTGCCTTGCTGGTCGATAGTCGGGGCTGGCTCTGGGTAGGCACCCTCAATCAAGGCTTGAATTTGTATGATGCCCGAACCCAGCGATTCTACCACATCGACATCCGGGATACGAATGCTCCCGGCGCAGGCAATCATGAAGTTCGTTTGCTGGCGGAAGATCCGGATGGTAACATTTGGGTGAATACTGATCAGGACAAACTTTTTAGAATTACCCTGCCCGCTAACTTGAAAACCAACTTCCCGGACAGTGCCAATTTTACGCGTCAGGTCCGATTTAGCTCCATTAGGCTGGTTGGTATGGCAACGATTGCCTCCGCCCATCATATTCAGTTCCGGCCCGATGGCACAGCGACCGTTGGAACCACCTACGGCATGTGCGCCTTCAATTGGCGACACATGCGGGATATGCGACCGGTAAATCGCCCACCCAACCTGGCTGTGAACAAATGGAATCCGGGCGATGATGCCGCTCAGGGAAATTACTGGTTTTCGACGAAACAAAACCAGCTTCATGCCTGGGTGCGGGGTACCCATAAAGTAATTGATTTACCCACCGGAACTACTGGTGCACTGGTAGAATTTCTCGATTCGGCTACCGTAGCAGTGGCTACCCTGCAATACCTCTGGCTATTGCCCCCGAACAACTTTTTGCGCTGGATAGCCTAACAGCACGCAATGCGTTCACGACTCTACCGCCAGACGTGATGGGTCTGACAACCTGTATGAAAGATCAGACCGGTTCAATCTGGATCGGCACAATGGGCTATGGGCTACGGGTGTTTAATCCTAAAGTCAATCAGTTCAAGTCATTTTTGCCAAAAAAATCCCTGACTTATCTTTATCAGGATCAGTCAGGGCATATATATGCTCACCACTTCCTGTCCTATGCTCAGTTTGACCAGATCAATAATCAGCTCGTCCCTTTCCTGACTGAAGCAATAGGTGGAAGCGTTCCGCATAAGAACTTCCTGATGCAGAGCAAAACCGGTTTTTTATGGGTATCAAGTATCGATTATAACAAAGAAATACATCAGCTACTCAAGTACTCAGCTACCGGGCAATTGCTGAAGGTTTACGGCCTTCCTGTCCAAACGGCCTTTGGTTCGAATCTCAATCAGACGGTGGAGGATAAGGCGGGCCATCTTTGGCTTGGTGCTATCAATGGGAAACTACTGCGGTTCGATCCTGAAACGGAAACCTTCACGGTGTTTACGTATGAACACCTGCTTCCCCAACGTGGAGCTGAAATAGAAGTGGGTGCCTTGTATTTCGACCAGGCAGGTACGCTCTGGATCGGTACAACCAGAGGATTGGTCAGAGCCGACCACGTCCAGCATAAACCTTCCTTCGCTTTGTTCAAAAACAACAGTTCAGATCGTCAGAGTCTGAGCCATGATGTGGTGTCTAGTATGGTCGATGACCCTAACCAGCCTGACCAGTATTTATGGGTGAGTACCAAAGGTGGAGGACTGGAGCGGCTCGATAAACTAACGGGGCAGTTTCGGCACTTCACCGAAGCACAGGGCCTGCCTAACAAAGTGGTCTATGGGATACTGACTGACGAGTTCAAAAATCTATGGATGAGTACCAACCGGGGGCTGGCCCAGTTTAATCCCCGGACATTCACGTTTCGTACCTACACTAAGGTAGATGGTCTCCAGGATGATGAGTTTAATACGGGATCTTATGTCAAAACGGCATCCGGCGAGTTACTTTTCGGTGGGGTAAATGGGCTAACGGCCTTTCGGGCGGAGCAGTAGCGGGCAAAAGCATCACCCCGAACGTTCACGTTGTTGGCCTAAAGATCAACAACGAGTCGGTGGTGGTGGGAGCCCCGGACGGCATTCTGGCGAAAAGTATCGAGAACACGTCGCGTATTGATCTGGCTTACGACCAGAATCTGATTACGCTGGAATTTGCCGTAATGAATTTTACCAACCCGGCCCGTAACCGATATCGCTACCGATTGGTGGGAATCGACAGGGAGTGGGTGGAAGCTGGTACGAACCGATTTGCCAATTACGCCCAGCTACCCGATGGCCAATACACGCTGGAGGTGATGGGGTCAGCCGATGGAGAGGTCTGGAGCCAGCCCGTAACGTTACAGATACAGGTGCATCCACCATTCTACCGGACCTGGTGGGCCTGGTTGTTGTATGCGGTGGTGCTGGGAACCCTTTGCTGGCAGTTATACCGATTCCAGAAACAGCGGTGGCTATTGCAGCAGCAGGTTCGTCTGGAGCAGCAGGAAGCCAGCCGACTAGCCGAATTAGACGCGATAAAGACGCAGTTTTTTGCCAATATCTCCCACGAGTTCCGTACGCCACTAACGCTGATTCTGGGGCCAGTTGAACAGATGGCACAGGAGTACGCCCACGATGGTCGTTTCCCGATGGTGCAGCGCAATGCCAATCGGCTGCTAAGTCTGATCAATCAACTTCTCGACTTGAGTAAACTCGAAGCCGGGCAGCTTTGGGCCGAACCTGAACCGGGTGACATGGCCGCTTTCTTCCGAATGCTGACCAGCTCGTTCAGTTCACTGGCCGAAAGCCGTCAGATCAGCTTCACGTTTACGCAGAATGAACACGAACGATGGGCGAGTTTCGACCGCGACAAAGTGGAGAAAATTGTGACCAATCTGCTGGCCAACGCCTTTAAATTCACCCCCGCCGGTCATGCCATCAGCATAACCGTGCAGTATCCGGAGCAGGTAAGCAACCCGTTGACTATAAGCGTTTCTGATACCGGCATTGGCATCGCCCCACACAAGATACCCCGCATTTTCGAGCGGTTTTATCAGGGGCCCGCTGGTATGGTCGATGGAAAAAACATCCGGCCCTACGAAGGCACGGGCATCGGGCTGGCTCTAGTTCATGAGTTGGTAAAAGTGCTGGATGGCCATATTGATGTTTCCAGTACCGAAGGCGTTGGCACTACATTTACTGTAGCGCTGCCGATAGCCGAAACGACTCACCCAACCGCCAACTCTCACCAGCGACCCGTGGAGACACAGGCCGAAGGAGTGGAAAACACGGAGACGTCAACGCCCACCTCCGACCATATCCTGCTCATCATCGACGACAATGCCGACATCCGGGCCTACGTCCGCAGCATCTTTGCCGCCGACTATCAGATCCTCGAAGCCCAGGATGGGCAGGAGGGATTAGAAAAAGCCACCGCAAGCCTACCCGATATTGTAATCTGCGACCTGATGATGCCCCGGCTCGATGGCTTCGGCTTTTGCAAAACGCTGAAAAATCAGGAAGCCACCAGCCATATTCCGGTGGTGATGCTCACAGCCAAAGCGACGGTGGAGGACCGTATCGAAGGGTTCGGGCTGGGAGCCGACGACTACCTGACCAAGCCCTTTAACCAGGCCGAAATTCAGGCTCGGGTGCGTAATCTGATTCAGCAGCGACAACGGCTCTACCAGTGGTTTCGTTCGAACCGGGCCGACCAGAAAGACCCTGTACCCGCCCTACCTATGCCACCTTTGCTCGCGGTTGAGCAAAAATTTATCGATCATTTAACCAATACCGTACTTCAGCAATTGGAAAATCCGGCATTCGGCGTGGAGGAACTGGCTCAGGCGGCCAACTTGAGCCGTTCGCAGCTACATCGTAAGTTGAAAGCGATTGTCAATAGCTCCCCGACAGACTGGATTCGTCAGATTCGACTGTCTAGGGCAGCCGAGCTATTGAAAACGGGAGAACAGACCGTTACGCAGGTGGCGTATATGGTTGGGTACGAAAGCCTGTCTTACTTCTCAAAAGTGTTTCAGGAACAATACGGGCTCTTACCGTCACAGTTCAGTAAGAACCTGTCAGAAACGGGTTAGCAAGCCCTTGAAAATGCCTGTATGCCCGCTCAAGCGGGCTTTTTTTTTATGGATGCGACCCTAGCGTTAAACGATGCGACCCTAGCGTTAGCACATCAGGCTGCGAAACGGCTATTTCGCAGGGTAGTAACGGGGAATGTCCTGAACTACGTTTTATGACAACACGTGTATGAAAAACTTCTATTCTCTTCGATTCTTCATCGGATTGGTAAGCCTGTTCTGGCTTGTTCTTTCGGGCCAGTTTGCTTGCGCCCAGAAACCCACTATCAGTGGCTTCAGTGCTATAGTCAATCCCATTTGTGCCGGTACTCCCGCTACGTTCACGGCTACAGTGGGTAACGTAACGGGCAGCTACAACTACACCCTCACCAACGGCAGTAGTCCGCTATCCGGCACGGCCACCGGCAATTTCAGCCAGAGCCTGACCGCCAGCGGCTCTGGTCCACAATCGTATACCTTAACGGTGGCGAGTGCCGGACAGTCGACTACCGCCACCACCAGCCTGACTCAATTGCCTTCAGGCGTGACGCGGCTATATGTGAAGGCCAACGCCAGTGGGGCCAACACGGGACTGAGCTGGCAGGATGCCTTCACCGATTTGCAGTTGGCCCTGAAGTACCCCTGCCTGGGTAGCCTGCGTGAGATCTGGATTGCTAGGGGGGTGTATAAACCGAGGTCGGTTAACAACCTCGATGATGCTTTTTCCTTGCTACCCGATGTGGCCATCTACGGCGGCTTTGAAGGTACTGAAACCGACCTGAGTCAACGCCCTCCCATCACGTTGAGCAACCCTTCCTCAACGACCCTTTCGGCCGATGTTGATGGCGATGGTACTCCGGCAAACAATTCCTATTTCCTCATTTACAACACTCGCCGACTTACCAGCACAGCTAGTCTGGACGGAGTTGTTATCACCCCGCCCTCCTCGGGTTCAGGATTTGGAACCGTCATGAACAATAGCAATGGCAATCCAAATGAAACCTCGCCCGAATTACGATTCGGCAGTGAGAGCAGCCCGCAGTATAGGAACCTGTTGTTTACCGGTAATAATAGCAGTATTTCTGTAGTTAACACGGGTATAAAAGGGGGGATTACCAGACCCAGCTTCATAAACTGTGTGTTCCGCGACAACCCATTTGCATTGGTATTCAATCAGGGGAATGATTATTCGTCGGGTGTCTTATCAGTGGTTGCACCGCAGTTTGTGAATTGTGTTATTACCAATAACATGAATGGCCCTGGTATTCCTTTTCTTAACATATCTCAGATTAATTCCACCGATCAATCCGCATTTATCAACTGTTCGTTCCTGAACGTTCCAGCAGGGGTTGTTACCACCAACACGGATGGGCTTTCTCAGAATGACATCCGGTTGACAAACTGTGTACTGTGGAACACGGGAGGGGCGAACACCTTTACAAAAGCGAATGCTAATTCGCTTCTCAACGTGACCGTTCAATACAGCCTGCTGGACCAGGCCATCACCAGCTATACCAGCGGACCAGGCAACCTGACCACTACTAGCTCCCCTTCATGTCGGCCACCAGCGCCCAACTGCTGGACTGCTCACCCGCTATCAACACCGGCAGTAACCAGGCCTATACCGCCGTTAATGGGCCAACTACAGATATAGCTGGCAATGCTCGCCAGTACAACGGCGGGCAGATTGACCGGGGAGCCTACGAGTATCAGGGTAACCCACCAGCCTAACAGTGGGTAACCCCAGCGTTATGACGGCTACGATCAATCAGCCTTTCAGCCAGAGCTTTACAGCCAGTGGCGGCAGTGGCCAATACAGCTACAGTGTGGTCAGCAGCAACCTACCCACCAGCCTGAGTGTGTCGAGTGCAGGTGTGCTGTCGGGAACACCTACCCAAACAGGAAGCTACTCGGTGCTGGTGCAGGTCAGCGATGCCAATGGTTGTGTGGGTGTAGCCAGCGCGGCCTACAGCCTGACGGTGAGCAATGTAGCTCTCCCCTGCGGGACGGTTGTGTTTGTGACCCAGAATGGAGCGGGTTTGCAGAATGGCAGCAGCTGGGCCAATGCCTTTGCGGGTACAGCCCTGCAAACGGCCATCAACACGGCTACCACCTGCGGAGCCCAGGTCTGGGTGGCTCAGGGGCTGTACAAACCCACCACCGGGACTGACCCCACCATCAGCTTTGTGCTGAAAGCGGGGGTGGCCATCTACGGGGGCTTTGTGGGTACCGAAGGGCAGTTGGGAGAGCGCCCGGCGGTGAACCCCGTTACGGGGCAACCCTCCAGCAGCACCCTCTCGGGCGACATTGGCACACCGGGTGATTCCGGGCTTAACAGTGACAACAGTGGTCATGTGGTTCGTAGTGAGCCGGGCCTCACGGCCAGTGCCGTGCTGGATGGCTTTGTTATTACGAAAGGAAGGGGTAGTGATGGTTCTGTTTCCAATGGGGGCGGTATGAGCAACTCAGGGGCTAGCCCAACAGTGCGCAACTGCTTCTTCATCGACAACTACGTATTCAACTCTGGAGGAGGCATATACAACGAAAATAGTAGCCCTACGATTGAAAACTGTCGCTTTGAGGCCAATTCAGCAATTAACGGTGGAGCTATTTACAATAAAGGAACCGGTACGATAACCATCACTGGCTGCCTGTTTGAGAAACACAATGAGGGCGGGGCGATCTATAGCAACGATAACAGTAGAGTGGTAGTCGGTACCAGTACGTTTCGTCAGAACACGGGCTATGCAGGTGGGGCTTTTGGCAGTCGGAATAACACGGCGTTGGAACTAACGGACTGCCTGCTGGAAAATAACACGTCTGAGGATGAAGGAGGGGCGATCTATCATCAAAATACCGGATCGATCAAGCTCACCCGATGCCAGTTTATCAACAACTCGGCCAGCAATGAATATGGCGGAGCGGTCTATGTACAAGATGCCAGCTTAGAAGCCACGGGTTGCCGCTTTACGGGCAACTCGGCTGTAGCTGAAGCGGGGGGATCTATTTTACAGGTCAAAATCAAGCGTTGAAGCTAACTAACTGTGTCTTTGAGAATAATCGGGGAGAAGGAGGAGACGGGGGCGGTGCGGTCTTTGTTAATGGCGGCTCAGCTACAATCATCAATTCTCACTTTGTGAGCAACACGGCTACAAATGGGGGCGCTGTCTGCTTCAATGGAACCAATCAGCAGGTAACTAACAGCTCCTTTGTGGGTAACGTGGCTACTGAGCACGGGGGAGCTATCTCTAACGGTTCTGCTACCCTGCAACTCACGAACAGTTCGTTCCAGGGTAACCAGGCTCCACAGGGGGGCGCGGTGTATTCGGATTATGGAAGAAGCCAACTGGTGAACTCGGTGTTCTTCAACAACGGGGGGGCCAACACCTTTGTGCTGGAGGACGGATTTAGCCCCAGCCTAGCGGCCAGCTTCAGTGTGTTTGAGTCTGGTGCAACGGGCTACAGTGATGCGGGAAATAACCTACTCTCCACGGTTTCGCCCTTCGTGTCGGCCACCTCCACCCAGCTGCGGGACTGTTCACCGGCCATCAACACCGGCAGTAACCAGGCCTATAGCACAGCCAATGGCCCGGCCACCGATCTGGCTGGCAATGCTCGCCAGTACAACGGCGGGGTCATCGACCGGGGTGCCTATGAGTATCAGGGCAACCCCACCCTGCTGACGGTGAGCAACCCGGCCATCAGCACCGCTACGGTGGGCCAGGTCTTTAGTCAGCCCTTTACAGCCAGTGGTGGCGGCAGTGGCCAATACAGCTACAGTGTGGTCAGCAGCAACCTACCCACCAGCCTGAGTGTGTCGAGTGCAGGTGTGCTGTCGGGAACACCTACCCAAACAGGAAGCTACTCGGTGCTGGTGCAGGTCAGCGATGCCAATGGTTGTGTGGGTGTAGCCAGCGCGGCCTACAGCCTGACGGTGAGCAATGTAGCTCTCCCCTGCGGGACGGTTGTGTTTGTGACCCAGAATGGAGCGGGTTTGCAGAATGGCAGCAACTGGGCCAATGCCTTTGCGGGTACAGCCCTGCAAACGGCCATCAACACGGCTACCACCTGCGGAGCCCAGGTCTGGGTGGCTCAGGGGCTGTACAAACCCACCACCGGCACTAACCGCAGTATCAGCTTTGTAATGAAACCGGGCGTAGCGATTTACGGAGGCTTCCGAGGAACCGAAGGGCAACTCGGAGATCGGCCGACGATTATTCCCATAGCGGATCAGCCAAGTAGTTCGACGCTTTCGGGCGACCTGAGCGGGGATGATGGGCCTGACTTTGCCAATAACGCGGACAATAGCTATCATGTCATTAAGAACGACAACAACGGTCTGGACAACACAGCAGTACTGGATGGATTTGTTATCAGTGGGGCAATGCAAATGGAAACAATTCAACTGATGAGCGGGGCGGAGCCATCTACAGTTTTAGCAGTAGTCCCCGCCTAATCAATTGTAGCCTGCAAAGCAATTCGGCGTTAGTTAACGGCGGAGCTATCTACGATACAGGCAGTAGTTTCAGTCTGATCAATTGTAGTTTTCAACAGAACACAGCCGACAGGGGCGGGGCTATCTACATCAATGCCAGCAATCCTATCCTGATCAATTGCTGGTTCCAAGCCAATACGGTTACGTCAAATGGCGGAGCTATCTATAACAATATCAGCAACCCCAGCCTGGTCAACTGTTCGCTACAAAACAATACAGCTACTGTGGGTGGCGGAGCTATCTATAACCAGGGCAACCGTAATGTCAACAATACGATTAGCTTGATCAACTCGGTGCTGTTCAACAACGGCGGGGCTAACACCTTTATGCTAACGGATGGAGGTAGCCTATCGGCCAGCTACAGCCTGTTTGAGCCTTCGGTGACGGGCTACACGGATGGGGGCAATAACCTCACCACAACCATTACGCCCTTCGTGAGCGGGAATAGTGTCGCGCTTAACGCTTGCTCACCAGCCATCAACTCGGGGAGCAATCAGGCCTATTCGGTGGCAAATGGGCCAACGATCGATATTGCGGGTAATCCTCGCTTCGTCAACACCGTCATCGACCGGGGGCCTATGAGTACCCGAGCGTACCCACCAGCCTGACCGTAGTCAACCCCTCCGTTACCACGGCCACCATGAATCAGCCTTTCAGTCAGAGCTTCACGGCTAGTGGAGGCAGTGGCACCTACAGCTTCTCAGTTGTTAGTTCTAACCTGCCCGCCAGTTTGAGCCTGTCGGGCTATGGGGTCTTATCGGGCACGCCGACTCAGGCAGGCAGCTATTCGGTGCTGGTGAGTGTCAGCGATGCCAACGGTTGTGTGGGTACAGCCAGTACAGCTTATAATCTGGTGGTAACGGATGCTACGCCCACCATAACGGGCTTTGCGGTGGTACCCAATCGGGTTTGCGTCGGTAGCCCCATCACGTTTACGGCTACGATAGGGAATATAGCTGGCAGCTATAGCTGGTCGCTTGAGAATGGTGGGCCTCCAATTGGCAGTCCAAGTCCTACTACTGCCACAGCTTTTAATGTAGTATTAACAGCATTAGGGTCGGGTGTGCAAACCTTTACGTTAACCGTGAACAGCGGAGGACAACGGGTGACGGCCACTACCAGTCTGACCGTAAATGCTTTACCGATAGCCAGCCTGATCAATAACGGCCCGCTGACCTGTGCCCAGACCAGCGTAACGCTAACAGCTTCGGGCGGAACCAGCTATAGCTTTACCAATAGCAGTGGCCAGGTAGTGCCGGGAAGTGGCAACACCCGCACGGTGAGCAGCCCAGGAACCTTTTCGGTGACGGTGGGCGATGTGAATGGCTGTGTGAGCACCACCAGCACGACGGTGAGTCAGAATTTGACAAATGCCTCCGTAAGCATCAGTCCATCCAGTGCCACGTTGACCAACGCAACTCCTTCGGTGAGTCTGACGGCAGTGGGGAGTGGAATGTTCCTGTGGTCAACGGGGGAAACGTCGGCGGTGATCTCGGTCACCACCAGCGGCACTTACTCGGTCACCCTGACAAGCCCTGGCGGTTGTACGGCCTCAGCCAGTGTTCCGGTAGTGGGTTCAGATCTGACCGTAACCCTGGAATTGCCCCAGGCCAACTTTGCGGCCCCGGGCAGCGTGGGTAATTTTCTGGTGAATGTGTTTGAAGTGGCCGGCTTGCCCACCTCCTCCGGCAATGTACGAATCACCCTGACCGCCCCGGTCGGCTACACCCTCTCGTTTGCTTCGAGTCTAACCAGTATTCAGGTATCAGGGGGCAGTAGTGTCCCAATCGATAACAGCCAGTGGACGGTCACCAATTCCTTGGCTAACCGGCAACTAACGCTGATGATGAATTCAGGAGCCTTTATTAACGGGGGTGGGGAGTCGAGCCTAGGCTTCAGCATCACCCGAACCAATGCCAATTCGGGCAGTACGGCCAGCATCACAGTCAATGTGGCCGATGATCTGACCATGACGTATGATGGCAACCTGTCCAACAATGTCTACGCCCGAGTCATTAATGGCTTGTGAAGACGAAGACTGGTGGGTGAGTGCTGACCCTATCGGTATTCACCCATCGACTTGTATAGTTGTACTTTTGGAAAGCAGATAAGTATGAAGAATCTCGTAACAGGCAAATATGTTGTAAACAACTTTGATCCACAGGATGTGCTTTACCTGAGGGGCGATGCCAACTATAGCCGGGTTCACCTGCGGAGTGGGCAGATTCTGGTCTCTAGCCGCACCTTGAAATGGTTCGTTGACCAATGGTCCATTTAGCAAGCCGCTTTTGAAACTGTTTACCAAAGTACTGACCACCTTGGTCCGAATAAGGCCAGTTTCCACCCGCAAGAGGGAGGTATGATACCTTACCCAAACCTGATCAGGCCGAACAATAGCTCCCAATTCAATCAACAAATTGGGACGGGCCGTAAGCCATGACCTGAATCTGTCGTACGAGGAACAAAACTTAGGGGCTGAATCGCCAGCCAATCAGCGATTACATGGTAGCTTATTTCGCGAATCGTCCTTTCAAACCAAAAATCTCACACTCAGTTAAAGTGTGAGAGACGAAATTTCGTTGTATAACATTCAAATTTGTTGACATAGCACTTTTGTCAAAACACAATAGCTTAAGTTTTTTAATTTTTGCCTATTGGGCGCAAATCGGAAATTTACCCTGTTTGTTTGGTTATGCTATGCCCAAGACTTGTTTTATTCAGGCAGACCAATCTTTCGAATCTGTAAAAAATCGTTCCCGTTTCGGTCAGTAGTATACTGATTGAAAACCAATAAATGATCACGGGGGAAAAAGAAGGAGCGCCTACGATTTTCCCTTTCTCGTTGCTGGTAAGTTTTGTAGAAACACCTTTTAGCAGATCGAAAAGATAAACAGAATTTTGAGCTACATAGGCTATTTTATTCCCCTCTTTGTTCAGATTAAATGAGTAGTCTATTGAAAAATTATTGTTCGTTAGAAGCCTCATCTCACCTGTATTTGCCTCAATTTGAGTAAGTTGATTATATTCATTCTGGTCTTTTGCCAATGCATAAATAAATTTCCCGTCAGGGCTTGAACGCAACCAATGCCGGGTAGTTGAAAGCCCTTTCTTAGAAAAAGTAATCCGCCTTTGATGGATTCCTTCCGGTACGCGAGGTCCTTCTCCTGCTTTCCCAACGGCTGCTGAATCCGCCAGAATCTTTTTCGAATCAATATCGACAATGAAAACCTCCGTAATTTGTTTGCCCTCTTTGTTCAGAACGTTGCCCTGGAAGGCAATTGCATGAGGAATGTGGGCTCCTGAGTTCAGCCTATAGCCGTTTTTTCCTACCCAACACTCGTCAAACGCCTTATTGATTTCATCAGAACCAGGCCTGGGATTTCTCACAACATTCGTTACAATCGATGAAAACATTATCCCATCATTGTTCCCTTTGGCAGCATCCACCTTAACGCCCTGCCTACATGGGAGCATAACGCCCACCGCCCTTAAGTCAGCATCTACTAACTCATTGTTATACGTAAAACTTATTAGTTGCCCATCTCCACTCCAGCAATGCGAGTGTGTTCCGCCACGGAGCGATCCGGGTGTATAGGGTGAACGTATATCTCTGGCATCATAAAAGAAAGAACGGTATGGATTGTTAATATCAATGCCCACACCCGTTCTTCGGGACATGGCATACGGTTTTTCCGCATTCGCATCCGCCAATCCATGGATGAAAATTACTTTATCGTCCACCGGGCTGAAAGACACCGCTCCCACTCCAGGTCCATAAACGGTCTGATTAGCGGTTTTGTAAATTATCTTTTCTTCTCCGGTTTTAACATTTACGATACCTATGATCGAGGTTTCACCAATTTTAGTATCATCATTCCTGCCATCAAAAACGATCCATTGTCCATCTTTCGAAAACACACCGTTATGATGTAATGTATGGCCTGTAGGCAAAACTGTCCGGCTATTATTAAGTGTCATACAACTGTTCAGCAAACTAAGAGCGATAATCCAAAGCTGTTTCATACAGAATACGCATTTCCCCTTTCGTAAGTAGCGATGTTTGACAGTCCCACCTCCATTAACTTAGTAACCAATGGTATAACTTCATAGGGATAGCCACATAGGGCTTTTTATATCTCCTGCCAGACAAGCGAAAAGGATAAAAATCAACCTACTTGTTGCACCTTTCTAGTGCAACAAGTAGTGGTCTTCGAATCACGTCAGGGTATATTTTTTAAATTTTACTTTTAATTTTTCGGAAGTCCTCAATTCTGTGGAATGTCAAATAATTAGCATCATGGTTGTTTTTGGCATTAGAGGTTCCATCAAAATAGGCAGTTCTGGAAAGAACGATAATATCGTTTCCTTCAAACGACCAGTCTACATACTGAAATCCGTGATTAAGGACATCTTCATGCTCCAGGATAATCTTTACATCATCCCATTTTTTTAAATCCAACGAACTTTTCAGCATCAGGACATTCCGGAAGCCAGAAGGGTTTCGGTCGGGAAACTGTTTCCGGTATTTGTCGGGTATTACATTGGCGAGAGTCCAGTATTTTTTGCTCAGCGTATCGTACTTTATCACAAATTTTTTGCTACCACCATCAAAGGGTATAAAACCTGTTTTAGAATCAAAGTCCAGTGTTTTGCCGTCAGGGGCTATGGACACCATGGCCACTTTCTCTTCGGGCGACTTTTTGTTTGCCACCCTGAGCATATCCCACATTTTCTGGTCTTTATCAACCACAAAGTTGCCTTCCAGCCATCCGGCAAAATCGCCATTATTAAAGGTGCTGTCATACAAAATGGGAGTACTCGTTTGCCAGGATTTTGAATCCATAAGATCCGCATCGACGGGCGCTGACATGACCATCGCTCCATATCGTTTGCCCCATTGTAATATAGGTCCATGCGCCGTCTCCATCGGTCGCCAAAGCCTACGGTTGTATTCGATTACCGGCATGGGCGCGCAGTGGAATTCACCCGTCAGCAATACCCCATTCTCCTTGTTGGTTGGTTTGGTCCAGGTAGCCCCTCCGTCGGTTGACTTTCTTATAAGAACCGTACCATGATGCCGGTCTGGTCCTAGCAGATAAAGCGCCCCTCTATGTACAAACAGTGAGCTCCAGAATGCCCCATTGATTTCAGCCAGATAACGCCAGGTTTTCCCCTTATTCGTTGACGAATAAATTCGGGTAGCCGCTTGCTGCCATTCGGAACTTTTTGGTCCAAAAAAATCGTGCGAAGCCACGTAATCGCCATTGGGCAACGTTACCAAACTTGGAGAACCGATATATTTTTGGGATGAACTGGGTTCGTAGCAAACAATAGTACCCGGCACTGTCTGAGCCAGGATCACAGACCAACTGGCCAGAAAACAGGCGAAGAGAATTGCTTTACGTTGCATGTTTTTCATCTTTTTTAATAATTCGGGTTTTGTTGAATAACTGGATCAGAATCAATGACAACCTGAGGAATAGGAAAGACCAGTTGGAAGGGGCGGGCATTTTTACCTCGTGCCTGAGCGTCTGAAATGAACTTTCCGGTACGGATAAGATCCATTCGTCTGTGTCCTTCATTAAAAAATTCGTGACCTCTTTCCAACAGGATCAGCTCTCTAAAAGTCTCTTTAGAGGTGACCGTTTCCTGCATTACGTTGGGCAGTCCGGCCCTGGCTCTAACCTGATTAACGAGTTGAATGGCTTCAAGACCAGGCCCGTTCAACTCGTTTAGTGCCTCCGCCCGTGATAGTAAAATGTCGGCTAGTCTTATTTCGGGAATATCATTTCCATGAGCAGCTCCTACGTTGTTGGGATCAGGCCAGTATTTAAACGAACGAATATTATCATTTCCACGAAGCTCAACTCGCTGATCAGATGTATTTGTAAAATAAGTAATCATCAACTCTTTTCGCTTATCAGCGGCTTCGAACGTATTATAGAATTTGTCATAAATTCTGAATTCATTTGGCCAATTGAGCCAGGTAGATTTAAAAACCAGCCCCACTTCAGGTGCCGATTTAAAGTTATCCGGAAATGACACATTACTCCAGCTGTTGGCTGTTACACGGTCTGAAGAAGCGATGGCCGGCCTTACCCAAATGTATTCACTGTTGTTTTCATTTTCGACCTTGAACATATCCTTATAGTTAGCCGATAAGGAATAATTTTTGAACGAACTCAAAAACTGAGCGGAGACCGTATTGGCTTCATTCCAGTTCTTGGTATTCAGATAGAATTTCAGCAGATAGCCAGAAGCCGCGGCTTTATGGGCTCTATACTTCTGAGCCTCCGCCCCCGGATTGGGTAGGTTTTCAAGCGCAAACTTCAGTTCAGTAGCGATGAATTGCTTCAGCTCATCTTCGGAAGCTCTTGGCAAACTCAATTCCTGCGACGTACTGGTTCTCAACGGCACTGTCCCAAAAAAGAAATACAGTTTATAGTAACTCACGGCTCTTAAAAACCGGGCTTCGGCTTCGTACAGGGACTTTTCTGAGGCCGACAGGTTTGAACCCGGAATGTTTTCAAGCAAAATATTGGCATCTCGTATGCACTGATAATAGGAATCCCAATTCTGTACAAGAAAGTCCATGTTCGGGTCCCAGTTAAATTCTCGGTAGTTTTGTATGGTAGCTTCTACGTTGTCTCCACTCTGGTATAAAATATCCGTTACAAACTCCTGGGGACCAAGCACATAAATAGAGTTGTTGCTATTCATGTTGGCGGCCTTGGCATAGGTTTCATAAAGAACTGATGTCAGCCCTTCTTTTGTTTTCAGGTAGTTTTCAGGAGCTAGTTGTGAAAATACCTCCTCTTTTAAATAGTCCTTGCAACCTGTGAAAAACAGTGTAGTTGCAATTAGGACACCTATCAATATATAGTTTATCTCTTTTTTCATGGTTTTACAGGTTTAGATTTACGCCAAACAGGATAGTTCTAGCTGTTGGAAATGCATTCCAATCGATTCTGACGCCACCGCCATTTGGGTTTATAGAAGGATCATACCCTTTATAATTAGTCCACATGGCTAGGTTTTGTCCCGTAACAAAGACACCCAGACCTCTTACCACCGAATTTTTGAACGTAAAATCATAGCCTAATTTTACCGTATTCAATCGAAGAAAACTGGCATCTTCAACCGTGTAGGTATTTACCTCTTTCTTTCCCTGCCCGAGCGGGTTGATAAAGGATGGGTAAACAGTTGACGGGTTTGACGGGGTCCATCGGTTTAGCAGGGGTTCCGACAAACGGTTCCTCATCAGGTTGGCCGGGAAATACGTATCAACCAGGTTATTGTTCAACATTTTTGCCCCCCAGGCTCCATCAAAGAAAATGTTCAGATTGAAACCCTTATAGGAGAAGTTATTGGTCAATGAAGCCATGAATTTGGGAAATGGATTCCCTATTACCTGACGATCATCGGCATTTACGACCTTATCCCCGTTTAAATCCCTATACTTGAAATCACCCGGTTTAACATTGTCTTTTGTCGTGGTCAAATCATCGCCCGTTTGCCATACGCCGTCTATCGTATAGCCATAGAATGAATACATAGGTAATCCTTCCTTGATGATAGCCACGTTGGCGGTACCACCTGCACTGCCGGTAAAAATGTTATCAATTCCCCCCAGATTAAGTACCTTATTCGTAAGCCAGGTCATGTTTAGGGTAGTTTCCCAACTCAGTGGCCCCGAAAGATTATTGCTAGTTAGCAACACTTCAAATCCGCTATTTCGAACCGATCCGATGTTTGTCATCATAGTCGTGAATCCGGTGGTACGGGGGATCGGCAAGTTCAGGAGCATATCCCTCGTTGTTTTTGTGTACCAGTCTAAACTACCTGTAATTCGATTACCCCAGAAACCAAAGTCCAGTCCGAAGTTCAGTTGCTCCGACGTTTCCCATTTCAGGTTGGGATTTGGCACTCGGTTCGGCGTGGTTGTGCTTACCTGCTGATTGCCGATTACCGCTTTTTGACCTGTAGTATACGTAGTCAGTGACTGATAGTTGTCTATCGCCTGATTCCCGGTTTGTCCCCAACTGGATCTTAGTTTTAACGACGTAATGTACTCCGCGTTCTTAATGAATTCTTCATTTTCAAGTCGCCAGGCAAAAGCGAATGAAGGGAACACACCATACTTATTATTTTCACCGAAACGAGACGACCCATCAATCCGCAATGAGGTAGTCAATAAGTATTTCTCAGCGATGTTATAGTTTACTCGCCCCAGATAAGACAACAAACTATTTCTTGATCTCGAACTGGTTGCGATAAAACGAGTCGGGTCTCCCAGGCTAAGGTTGTCTGTTTTTGTTGCATCTGAGGGAAACCCACTTGCCTGCGATGTTTGATCATTCGAGTTAAACTGTTGAGCAGTAGTCCCGAAAAGAACATTCAGGTCCTGCTTCCCAAACCGTTTCTTGTAGCTCAGCGTAAATTCAGATAGAAAGCTATTGTTTGTTCCGGTCAATACGCTGGCAATGCCTCCGTTTGCTCTTCCTTCGATCGTTTGTCGATCCACATACGTATCACGGCGTTGTGAGGATATATCGGCACCCAGGTTTAATCGGGCGGCAAAACCGTTTAAAAATTTAAACTCACCATAAACAGTGCCCAAAGTCCGGTAAAGATTTGACGTAGAAGTCTTTCCATTCGCTATGGCAAGTGGGTTATCAATGTTCATGTTTTTCGACAGAACATAATTGTTGTTCTGATCAAAAACCGGAAGGGTGGGCTCATAGGCAATAGCCGCATAGATTATCCCCGCTCTTTCGTTCAGATCCATCCCGTTAGCTACATAAGAATCAGCAACATAAGACGACGTAATGTTCGTGCCAAACGTAAAATTCTTGTTGGTATGCTCAAGATTGACTCTGGCACTGTATCGTTTATTAGCTGAGTTTATGAGTACGCCATCCTGATCAAAGTAATTCAATGACGTGTAGTATTTAGTGGACTGATTGCCACCTGAAAAAGAAATATTGTGGCTTTTAATCGGCGCATTTTTACGATACATTCGCTTTAACCAGTCTGTTCCTCCCGAAAACTCATCAACCTTTAAACTGGCGCTTCCGGCTCCGGTGTCAATCAAACTGTTCATGACTGTCCTGTAGTCACTAGCACTTAACAGGTCAATATCATTCATGATGTTCTGGACACCATAATAGGTATCATAATTGACTTTTAGTCCACCATCTTTCCCTCGTTTGGTCGTAATCAACACCACTCCGTTTGCTCCTCTCGATCCATAGATTGCCGTCGCTGACGCATCTTTGAGAACTTCTATTGAGGCAATATCGGCCGGGTTGATTGAGTTTAATGGATTTCTCGCAGTGCGCATGCCCGTAAAATTGGCACCTGTACCACTAACAGTGGCCGAGTTATCGATCGGAAAACCATCCACTACATAGAGCGGTGAATTTCCGGCATTCAGAGACCCCATTCCTCGAATGTTTACCGTAATTCCCCCACCGGGTTCGCCACTGTTCTGAATAATCTGTACGCCTGAGACTTTCCCGGCTATTAGCTGTTCGGCAGAGACATTAACGCCTTTGTTAAAGCTTTTTTCTGTTAGGCTCGCCACAGACCCGGTTATATCGCTCTTCTTGGCAGTTCCATAACCAATAACAACCACATCGTCCAGTAATGAGGCTTTGGGTTCAAGCTCTATATCTATCTTTTTTCGATTGAGAAGCGCTACATCTTTGGTTGAAAAACCTACGTAACTAACATAAATTTTACCGTTTAGATTAGGAACGGTAAGACTATACGTACCCTCTGAATTGGTGATTGTTGCCAGCGTCGTTCCTTCAAGAATAACCGTGGCTCCGGGCAAGGGTTCCCTGGTTTTGGCGTCAATTACCTTCCCGGTAATTACATCTTGTGCTAAGGCCGTTATCGAAAACAGCAGCATTAGCCCGGCCAGCCGAAATTTGATTCGATGTCGATTCATAGTTTTACGTTATTTAAGGAAAGTCGGTTTAGAAATTGATTACGGTTCTTTGTCCAGCTCAAACTTTATGGCTCATAGGCTTATCATGGTTAGATTTATTTCCTGTGCCAATTCGTTGAATTGATAGAGCAGCGTATCCAAATGTTTGTAGTCGGTTGCGTTCCTTATTTCACTGCCATTGCGGCAAATTTGAGAGATACCCAATCCTCGTTTTTCGAGTATATATTTGGCACTGGCGGGTAGGTATCATGCATGACACTCATATTTTGAGCAAAAAACTGCTGCACTTTATCTACTTCTATGGAGTCGTCGTTGTAATGGTTGCACAACCAGACAATTAGCTCCGGAAAATAATTTCCCTGGATACAGGATAAGCCTGCCGAATCGGCTTTCATGGAATCTACCGCATGAACCATGTAGGCATCGTATAGGGCAAAGTCCTCCGCGTCTTTACTGGCCGCAACCTTAGCCCGCACACTGTTTATATTTAAAGACGTGTCTTTATGATAGTTGATACGTCCTGTCCTGACTAATTCTCCCAAAAAATCGGAGCTTAAAATCCGTTTATAGGGTACAGGACATTCATAAAACCCGAGGGGAATATCGTCCGTTAACGCAAGCAATTGGTTGACACGGGCTTCAAACACGTCTTCAGAATCCTTTTCTTCAGCCAGCAAGCTTGTAATAACAATCACACTGTCGACTCCTGTACGATACATTTCTTTTACAAATGCAGCCTGGTTTTCCAGGGTGTCCGGGAAAGTCCCGGTAGCGACTACGGGAACTCTTCCATTGACTTTCTGCACGATGAATGATACGGAAGCCAACATTTCTTCTTGGGAGAGATGATACATTTCACTCGACAGGCAGTTGGCAAAAAGACCGCCCGCTCCGGCTTCCAGGTAGAACTCAATCAGGCCCTCCAGAATGTTGTAGTCAATAGCATTCCCGTCTTGAAATGGAGTGAGCATGACAGGTACAAATTTTTTAGTCGTCATATAGGTTATTGTCTTCTTAGTTTTTGAGATAAGTTACCCACCAGGAAAATTGATAAAGTACCTACCACAATAATCATATTAGCATGTAGCGGATATCGTAAATGACTGTATTGAACCGGCAGGAGGTGCGAGAAGCTCATCCAGAGGATAACCAGTACACCAAGTAAAGTACCCGTAAGGGCGTCGTTATTCGTAGCTTTTTTGCTTATTAAACCGAGCAAAAAGAGTCCTAACATACCTCCTGCAAATATTCCGGAAAGCGTCCACCAGACATCTAAAAGGCTTTTAACGCCTATCATGGCTATTCCGCAAAGCATACCGATTAGCCCCACTACAACCGTGGCGATGTAAAGAATTTTTAAACTGTTCTTTTCGGTCGAACCCCTGTTAACGTACCGTTTGTAGATGTCTTCGGTGAAGACCGTAGCCGACGCGTTCATACCGGAACTTATCGTACTCATGGCCGCAGATAGAATGGCCGAGACAATCAATCCTAAAAGACCGGTTGGAATCATATGCACCATAAAGTGCGGCATCACTTTATCGGCATAATCTGACGGCTTCATAGTTGCTGCCAACCGGGTTACTTCCGAATTGTTAATAGCAAGCCCGAGTTGCTCAGAAGCTGCCTGAAGTTTAATACTTCGGAGCAACTCCGGGTTTTGCATATAATACGTGTACAAACAGGTTCCTATACTAAAAAACAGGAGCGATACCGGAACATAAATCCACACACAAAGCCATACCGACTTGTTGGCTTCCGTTGCGCTAGTGGCTGCGTGGTATCGCTGGACGTAGTTCTGGTCCATTCCGAAATTATTCAGATTGATAAAAAAGCCGTATAGCAGTACAACCCAGAACGAGGAATGGACAAAATCAAACGTCATAGTACCGAGGCTGAATTTATTCTCAGACGATCCCATTTTAAGTATGTCGTTGAATCCCCCCGCACTTCGTTCACCACCAGGTAAATAATGATAACTGCCCCCAACGTTTTCAGTATACCTTGTACTACTTCGGTCCAGATTACAGCTTCAATCCCCCCATCACGGTATATATCACGATACAGATTCCGGTTACCACCATGATCGTCACCATGCTATACCCGGTAAGCGCCTGTAAGGTCAGTGAAATGCCAAAAAAGACAGACCCGATTCGGGCTAGCTGAGTGAATAAAAAACAGATCACGACATAGGTTCTGGCCCAGGTACCGAATCGTTTTTCGAGATTAGTGTAAGCAGATACTTCTCCGGTGCTCCGATAAAATGGGATAAAGTATTTAGTGGCAAACCAGGCCGCCAACGGCATGGAAAGGCTGAACACAAAGGCATTCCAATTACCGCCAAAAGCCTTACCCGGAACGCCAAGAAACGTGTTCGAACTCAAAAAGGTAGCGTAAATCGATATGCCTATCGCCCAACCAGGAATCCGGCCGGCGGCTCGGGTAAACTCATCCGCTGAGGTATTTCTTCTGGAAAAGTAAACACCAACCAAAACCATTGCAATCAGATAGGCAATAATAATGGCGATATCCAATATCGGTAAATTAGTCATATGCTAATTTTTTATAGGCGTAGAACCAGTCGTATTGGTAGCCATAACTAAACCATCAGATTCCGCAAAAATTTATGTTGATTCCCAGCTTCACGAGCGTTGCGGTCTTGATTTATGCGGCTTTGCGCACATCCTGGTCTCCGTCAACATATTTATAAAGCCATGCCGCTTTTCTTCATTGTAAGCATGGGCTCTGTTGATTTCCCATGAATAGTTACGGAAGGCCTCTGCCAGATCGTCTCCCATTTTTTGTTGCATCGGCCAACACTTGAGGTTAGCCGACGGCCTGAGGTTTCCACTACAGGCCAGCAATGCATCGTTACGTCCCATCTTTCTTTGCCACTGAGAATAGGACAAAGATTGACGGCTTACAGTAAAAATGAATTCCTTAAATTTTCTAATTTGTACAACATATTATCATATTAATTAAAAATATTATAGAATTTCTATAATTTCGTATATAACCGTAGCCATAACTAAAATGGTACCTAAACTTCATATTGTTCCCAAGCATAAAGACAATGCGTTCAGTATTCGTCATGATATAGTGCCACAGTTCGGCTCTATCTGGCACTACCATCCTGAGATCGAGCTTCATTATCTTATAAAAGGGGAAGGTATTCGTTTCGTAGGGGATAGTATCGGCAATTTCCAGCAAGATGATTTGATTCTTATGGGCTCAAATGTGCCACATACCTGGAAGTGCAATAGCCCAAATTCTACAGATTATCATGTGGAAGCTTTAGTACTTCACTTTCATCCGGAGTGTCTGGGAAAGGAATTTCTTAACGTATACGAAACGCAGGGAATTTCGAAACTCTTTGAACAAGCTAAAACCGGTCTGGTCATCAAAGGGAATTCGAAAGAGAAAATCAAGCGGCTTATGTGGCGAATGATACAGGAGACAGGCTTGAATAAAGTTGTTTACTTGCTCAGAATTTACGTCATTTTACTGGAAAGCAAAGAGTACGAGATTTTATCGAACAGTGTTGACTACATAAAATTCAATCAGCTTGATGGAAGTAGAATGGAAAAGGTACTTTCATTCACCTTACAAAATTTCAGGAATAAAATTCTGATTGACGATGTGGCACAGCTTACTAACCTGAGCGTTACGTCTTTTTGCCGCTACTTTAAAATGACGTCTAATAAATCGTACTTTGATTTCCTTACGGAAGTACGCCTTAGCCATGCCTGCCGATTACTTATTAAAACGGACTATACGATAGCGCATATAGCTTTGGACAGCGGATTTGAAAATCCCTCTAATTTTTACCGGCATTTCAAGAACGTCAAAGGAATTACGCCCAAACAATACAAGAGTCGATTTTTCTCAGAGTAAATCGTTACTCCGTTCTACCCTTAAATTCAAAAGGTGTTACTATATGTAAGGGCACAAATTCGGGTAGACTGTATATGGGTATTCAATTGCGCCAACGCAATCAGGGGATTCAGGACACGACCTAAAGGCAGGTTTGGATGTCACCTACCTTTGACCCCGATGATAGACGGCGTTCGAACACCCGGGAATGTTTCGCCACTGACATACACCCACAATCCCTGCCAGTAAACAACCGGTAAGGTTACTCGGGAAGCATAGGTCTGCTCTTCCCCAGATACTCCCATTCATCGGTTTTGGGCTTATAGATCAGCATACTGCGAATAATACCGGGATGTTTGGCCGGTGTTTTCCAGCCAGCCGTTACGGCATCGACTCCACCCCAGAAAAAGAACTGATTGTCATTCAGCAATGGAACCGTACCACCACCCGCCGACATACCTCTGGGCATCGGGGCCAGTTTTTCCCATATCAGCGACGGGATACCATCGTTCCGCTTTAACTGAATGTGGTAGGCATCCAACAGAATATCCCGATACTTATTGCCTTTGGCATTGATCCCCTGTGTTTCCCCACTAAACAGGTAACCATCTCCATGGTAAACACCACAAACCGGGAAAATTCTGGCAACGCCCGAAATGTATCGTTCTGTTGCCAACCTGCCTTCAGATTTTTTAAATCCAGAATAAGACAGGTACGTATGGACACCGACGTAGCAGATTGACTACCCCCAACCAATACAATCATATCCTCGATGAGGAGGCCTCCCATCTGAGCCAGCGGATACGGTAGCGATGGGTAGTTGGTCAATACGACATCGGTGCCATTCCAGACTACTCCCATCACCTGAGTCAGATGCTCGTTGGCGTTGCTGCCACCAATGACAATCAACTGATTTTTGTACGTAATGGAAACGCCATAGCCACACGTGCCGGGAAAGTTGTGGGCAGACCGTACCCAGCCTTTTTTGCCCTTTTCCAATACGAAAATATCGTCGTACCATTTTTTCTTACCGCCCTCCCAGGGTGAAGCACCCGGGAAATTAGCACCGCCAATGGCAATAATGGCCTCATTACTTACCCCGGCAAACATGCCCGCCCGGCCTTTGGGTCAGGCAGCTCTGGCAATGGCTCCCACTGGATTGTCGTTTGAGCCAGCCCATTTTTTGTCAATAGCATAAAAAGAACCCAGACTATGAGATGTCCTACTTGCATTGCTAATTCTTCTTTTGTGTTACAGAAATATGCATCACGGCCCTGGCCCCGGTTCGCCATAGCCGCCGGTCACCAATAGAATCTGCTGATGCCTACTCCATTCTATAAAACAGAGGTTACTGGTCAGCGGTAGCTGGGTATCAATACTGAACCGTAAATGTCCGGTTGCATCGATTACCTGGATAGCCTGCATCCCATAATGGGCTACCCATACGCTGCCATCGGGGCCCACTGCAATACCATCGGGAAGGTTACGGGTTGGTTCGCCAGACGGATGTGATGGCAACTGAGCAAAAACTTCAGGCTTGCTTCGGGCCACGCCCGGTTCGCGCAACTCGATGGCCAGAATCCGGTTTCGATAGCTTTCGGCTACGTACAACATGCGCTCATCGGGCGAGAGGCCTAAGCCGTTGGGGTAATCAATGCCCCTGACTACCAACTTTTCAGTGCCATCTGCTCCTCTGAAAAGCACTTTCCCATCCACCCGAATGGAGTCAGTAAAATAGAGGTTTTGGTAACGATCCAAAATCAGATCATTGGGCGTATGAATCGGTATCTGGGCTATCGTGTCTTTTGCGGGATAATCGATAAAATTACCCTGCGGATCGAATCGGACAATACCAGCCTGTTGACTGTCGCAGACCCAGTGAAACCCATCAGCCGATATTACCTGTCCGTTCGGACATACGGAGCTTCCCCATTGCTCAATCGTTCCATTCTCCACAACCGTACCGATTACGCCACCCGATAGGGTCGTAAAAAAACAACGTCCGTCCAGGCTCACTACCGGGCCTTCGGTGTAAAAAGGAACGTCAACCCATTTCTGTACGGTTACCTGCATTGTCTGAACGGTTAACGTTTTCGAAAGGATACATGGGCTTTCGGCGGTGCCGATACGCAAAAAGTGTCATGTCGGCCTGCGTCACGCCGGGCGTATCGACCTGCACGATGCTCGGGCAAACCGATGCGTAGGCAGCTATGGGGGCATTGACACCTTTGGCAATAATGACATCGAACATGACGGGATCAAGCCCAAAGGTGGTCATCTGACCTAAGCTATACGGTGGTGTCCGGCGACTTGTTAGCATGATGGTATTGCCAGTCAGGGTTTCGACAATGGCTGTATTGCCCATGTTGTAATTCACAAACCCGCCGTGTTTGGGTTGATCTTCCTTAAAAATACCATTGCTCAACTGCCATAAAATCACCTCGGTCGACCAGCTTCCCTGTACCGTTCTGATCGTGATTGAAAAATGGTCGCCGGGCGAATGTGTAAACGCTACGGTTACCGCATCAGGATCGGCCAGGCAGATAAAGCCCTTTGAATAGGATTTGTTTTCCAGATATTCGATCAGAACCGTACTATTTCCTGGCCCCCACCGCCTACGTTATCGCCCATGTCCAGCAATAATACGGGTTTGGCCAGACCGGGCAAGACTGCATATACCTGTTCGATGCTCGTTTTTACTCCATTAAACGATGCCCGTCGATCCAGCACATAATCGCTTAACCGATGAGTCACCTCTTCCAGATCGTCGGTCGCCTTGTCAGCATCTTGTGCATCAGCGATAAACAAAAAGCCCGATCCCATTTCGGCTACGTCGGCATACGGAAACCCAAGCAGCAAACTGGCTGAAACAAAGTTTTTCTCTCCGGCCACTTGATTCATGGTGGCGATCAGGCTCTTGCAAGGGTCCTGCGATGTATACTGCTGTTCGATGCTGATCGCCAGCGGCAGTTGTACCAGCTTTTGCCGCGGATTGATTTCACCCCGCAACGTTCTGACCAGCAACTGAGCGGCTTTCAGCCCGGCAATTCGTTGGTCAACGTGTGGATTGCTGGCATAAGCCACCAGCGCGTTGGTGGCTTCGGCCATAGCCGGACTGACATTGGCGTGCGGGTCGAGCGTACCCGTTATGGGGATCTGCGGCCCTAGTTTTCGTCGAAGTTCGGTTAGCCAATGGCCGTCCATGTCGGGATAACCGTCGGCTACACCAGCACCGTGTGGTACCACGACACAGCCATCAATCGGACCACACCGGTCAAGGTTGTGCCATAACTCGGCCAGTAGGGTCTCAAACGCTTGTTTGTCGATCATGCCGCCCGGTGTGGCCATCGCATAAAACACAGGGACAAGCTCCATATCCTCGGTCGCCGTTATGACCTCAATTACGCCACTGATCTCGTGGTGCGCCCCTGCATATTCGGCCAGTATCTGATCACCAACTAGCCAGAAATTGTTCTGGAAATCTTCCAGCGTCGTGGGCATATCAATAAACGTATTTGTTTCATGATAAAGACCCATCAGGGCTATCCGTTTTTTCATAGAGCAATCACCGCATCGACTTCAAATTTCAACACATCACCCAGGCAACCAATGAGCGTAGTACGGGCCGGAAACGGTTCACGGAAGTATTCGCGGTAAATGGTGTTGAACTCCGCCAGGTCTTCCTGCCGCCCAACGTAGTTACGAACCTGAACGGCATCATTGAGCGTGGCTCCAGCCGATTCGACAATCCGTTTCAGATTATCGAATGACCGACGGCATTCGCCCGCGAACGTATCGGTCACAATCGTTCCTTGGTCATCGACGGATGCCTGTCCCGACACAAACAGGTAATTGCCCGATATAACACCGGGTGAAAAGGGTAAATGACTTTGGGGTACCTCACTGCCGGTGACCACCGATTTTTTTGCGCTCATAATACACCAAATTTTAGATAGGCTTCGGTAGCCTTCATGCCGTTTTTAATCGCGTCTCGGGTTACGTTTTCGGCCGACACCTTGTTCAAAGCCGCCTGAATTACGTCCTGCTCGATAGCCTTCGGAACCACCACAATACCATCTTCATCGGCCATCACAATGTCGCCTGGCGAAAACCGGACCCCGTCAATCTCGACCGTTACGTCCATATCGATTACCCGTTGCCGATTCTGGCTGTCGTAGGGATTTTTTGAGGTAGCAAAAACCGGGAACTGCATGGCCCGCATCTTGTCGATGTCGCGCACTCCACCATGAACGATTACGCCCACGCAACCGCTATTGCGTGCCGCCGTCGACAGTAACTCGCCCCAGATGCCGGACCGATTCGAGCCACCTGCTGCCGCAATTAATACGTCGCCGGGTTGGCAGCTATCGACGGCTTTCAGTTCGAGTTCGTACGGATTGGGGTCTATATCGTACATATCGGTCCATAAGGTGGTTTTGCACCGGCCTATCAATTTGGGGATTCCAGTATAGGGCGTAAAGGGTATACGAGTGGCCTGATGAGTATAGCCCATCTGATCCAGTACATCACTCAGAACGGCCACATAAAGCTGTTCCCTTAATTCATTCAGATTCATCATACGAAGCACTTAGTTGGTTTTTCTTTCCGGATTGGCCGATGGCTTGACCCGGTATAATAAAGCCGCCGAGATGAGCAGGGCAATTGACCCTACCCGAAAAGTATACTTACATCCAGATGCGCATCCCGGATGGCTCCAGCTGCATATAACCCGATCCCACCAATACTGGTCGATACCAGATTGATGATGCCATAACCCGTTGCCCGGTAGCGCTGATCGACAATCAGGCACAGGATAGGCATCATGTTGGCATCGAGAAACGTACGGGTTAACGCATAGGTCGTGAACCCAATAATTGCCAGGGGAAGTATCTGCGTACTACTGGCCAAAAACACAGCCGGAGCAGCGATTGTCAGCCCGATGATGGGCACAAACAGCCGCCCTTTTGGATGACGACGGCTCCAGCGGTCGGCCAGGAAACCACCCAGAATCACGCCTACCAGCGAGGCCGGGTAAAAGTAACCCGTAGCATAAACTCCGGCCATACGTTGGGTTAGCCTGAAATGTTCCTGAAAATAGGTGGGCAGCCAGCCTGCAATCATCCAGGTAACCACGCCCGCAATTCCCCAGAATCCAATGGCCAGCCAATAGGATCGGTTGCTAAACAGAACCTGAACAGCTTCCCGCATACCTACGCGCTTTTCCAGCGATTGATTTTCCGGAGCCGAATCGGGTATAGGGTCCCGCAACGTAAACAGCAGAACGACCGCATAGATGACGCCAATAATACCAAACGAAAAAAATACGTAGTTCCAGGTTCGGTCTTCGGCCAGCCAGCCGCCAATAAATCCAAGACTTTGCCCAATCATGATACCACCCATGTGGATACCCGTTGCCAGCGAGCGGCTGTTTCCCTGGTGGTAATCCGCAATCAGGGCCAGCGCGGCCGGAATGTAACAGGCTTCGCTGATACCCATCAGGGCCCGCGTCAGCAACAAGCCTTCGAACGTAGTCACATAGGAGGTCATCAGCGTAACCAGCGACCAGATGAGCAGGCTGACCATGATTACTTTACTGCGGCTGAAGCGGTCGGCCAGAAACCCGGAGAACGGGCTTAAGAACCCATACACCCATAGAAACAGGGAGGTTAATAAACCAAACTGGGACTCGCTCATCGGGATTGACTCGATGATGGATTGCCGCATGGTCGTAATCATCATCCTATCCAGGTAATTCAGACAGCCTACTACACAAAGCAGGGCTACCACTACCCAGGGATAGATTGATGAAGGAAAAAGGCGTTGTTCGTTCATGTCCAGATAATCACTTAGAATACGTACCGCTCGATTCGGTCGATACCTTCCGCCAGGTTGATTGCCGATACGTCCGGCAATTCAAAATTTCGCTCCACGGCATTCATATCTTTAAACCCACTTCCAGTTATCGGACAAACGACCACATCCGATGGGCGGAGTTCGCCCAGCTTGAGAGCCTGAATAACTCCCGTCAATGCTACGGCTCCGGCCGGTTCGCCAAAAATGCCTTCCCGACGGGCTAGTTGCTGATGCCAGTCGAACACCTCTTTGTCCGTAACCACATAGCCCGTGCCACCTAACTGTCGGCAGGTCTTCATTACCTCGTCGCCATCAATCACATTGGCAACCTGCAACCCACTGATTCGGGAAGTAGAATACTCGACGGGAGTGGCTTTTTCCTGCCCCCACCGTAGGGCTGAGGCAATGGTGTCGTTCCCGTAGGGCTGCACACAATGGACTTTGGTGGTTGCCTTTGCCGCCAATACCCCCGACCAATGGCCAGGGTAAGCCCACCTCCACCGGCAGGCGAAAAAATGTGGTCGGGAGCCTGAGGCAACTGCTCCATGATTTCGTACACCATCGTTTGCACCCCCTGCATGGCGGAGGGGCAATAGTGAAAAGCACTGATGGGCAATGGGAGCTGGTGTATCTGACAGATGTCGGCCAGTTTGGCAAATACCTGTTCGGTGACCTGCGCACTTTTTCCGAAGTCTTTTACCATCAGGATTTCAGCTCCATAGAGTTGCATCTGGCGGACTTTTGGCAGGGGGGCTCCATCAACTACCACCAGAACGCACGGAATACCAGCCGCTGCACAGAATGCCGACAGCGCTGCGCCCGTATTTCCACTGGACGTAGCCAGGCAAACGTTTTGACCTGCCGCCCGCATCTGACTGACCAGTACCGACGCAAACCGATCCTTGTATGAACCCGTGGGATTCAGATTTTCCAGCTTGAAATAGAGATGCTCCAGACCGATTGCTTTACCGATATGGCGGGATTTTACCAATGGCGTTCCGCCTTCGCCCAGATATAGGCGGTTAGCTTCAGGCACCGGCGGCAAGTGCTCCGTATAGGTCCAGATCGTTTTCAAAATTCGTTGGGCAATTGACGTTTTTTTAGCGAATAACGGTTGAAATTGGCACTGAAACCACCATCAACCAGCAACGTAGTACCGGTTATATACGAGCCCGAATCGGAGGCCAGCCAGCGAATGGCCTCGGCTATTTCCGATGGATCGGCTCCCCGGCCAAGTGGAACGAAATCAACCAGTTCATCGATTAGTTGCTGACTGATGTTCTCCCCATCTTCACTTTGATAATCCCGGCTCAATGGGGTTTCGACATAACCAGGCGCTACACCCACCACCCGAATTCCGCTTCGTCCGTAGGTGGCGGCTGTCTCCCGAATCAGGCTTTCTAATCCTCCTTTGGCGGCTATATAGCCCGCCCCATCCCCGAAGGCCGATTGACCATCATGCTGGTAATGTTGACGATTACGCCCGGATTGCCGTTGGTTTCCATGGCTTCGGCCACCCATTTGGTCAGAAAAGCCGGGGCCGTCAGGCATACTTTCAGGGTTCGTTCCCAGTCGTCCAGTTTCAGGGTTCGCAGGCTCTCCAGGGTTCGCCAGGCTGCATTATTGACCAATACATTGATATGCCCCCACTGTGCTACAGTTTTCGAGACAATGGCCTGTAAACAAGCATGGTCGGTCAGGTCGCCAGCCAATGGCAGGCACTCGGTTGTATACTGATTCGTCAACTCAGCGGCCAGTTCAGTGAGGGCAGTTTCGTTTAGATCACTCAGGGCCAGATGATAGCCTTCGGCGGCAAAGGCATGAGCCGTAGCCCTGCCAATTCCTCCGGCTGCCCCCGTTATAATGACTACGTTCGACTTACGCATAGATTACGATTTTACCAGGTTCTGAAATAGGCAGGATTCCACCCAGGGCATCTCCCTGTTTTACGTTCACCAATTCCCGGCGCAAAAACGCCATTCCGTCTTTATCACAAAATACATCGGCCTCGGTTCCATTAATGAAATCGACGACTTTTCCCCAGCGATCCCCTGTTTAACGAAACCGCCTGGACTAACCTCTCCGACAAAAATTCCATCGATGGGTGAAGGCATCATGGCTTGTAGGTACCCGCTATGGTCCCGGTAATCCTCCACCCAGAACACCACTGACTCAGGCTGTGGGCTATATGTAGCGGTAACCAGTCCGAGCAAAGCCAATACGTTCAAACAGGCCTGCTGATAAGCGGTAACCACCTGTGTTCGAATACCTGTTCCGCCACCGTATTCGAGGTAAATGGCTGGAATCCCCGCATCGCGGGCTACTGATAAAGTCCGTCCTTTGGGAGTCGGTTCGGTTCCCCACACAATGGGTAAGCCGCACGCCCACGCCATTTTACGTTGCCTTGCCAGAATGGTTTTGTCAGGATGCAGCATATACCCGGCCAGGGGCGCAATGTCGAACATAACCCCGCCTGTATGCAGATCGATCAGATAATCAGCCGTTTCAATCAACTTGCTCAGGTCCGATGCCACCCGTTCTGTGAGGCTGCCGTCTGGTTTGCCCGGACAGGTACGTGCCAGATCCAACAGATCCTCACCACAGCGAGCACTCCGAAGAAAAGCGCTTTGGTTGGCCACCCCGACCAGCGTAACCGTTCCCTTCCTCAACTCATTGGGAAGTAAGTGCTGAAGCTGTTCGGTCGCCAACATGGGTTCATACTCGTCGCCGTGCACGCCAGCAATGAATACTACATGCGGCCCAGGCTCCAATGCCTTGATTACGTGTGTTGTAAACAGCTCCATTAATCTCTTGAATCATTGAGTGAAAGCGGCCCTCTGGTTGCGTTCGATCACGCTTTCGCTCATTTATACAGCGATTTCTGGTTCATTTTTCGGATCTGAAGCACCGAGAGGTGCGTTTTGGCCGACTGGCTTCCGGCACAATACCCCAGAAGTACGTCTTTGGCGGTAAAATGAATGGCCGTATAACAGTACCAGCCGTCGGGATCAATTTCAATATCCCGGATGTGTTTCCATGATTTTCCCTCATCGGATGAAATAGCGATGGTCAACGGGGTACGAGCCCCTTTGTGCCAGGATTTGTCGGTGGTTTTGTTGTTGTTCCAGACCATCAGCAGATCACCCGTCGACGGGATGCGGGCAATAGACGCGGGCGATAATGGTGAATGAATATCGCTGTTCTGAACAGCACTCCAGGTTTTGCCCTGATCAGCCGAAAAGCTCAAGGCCTGAAACCCCTGATCGGCCCGAATAAACATCATGATCCGGCCATCCTTCAGTTCAATCAAACCGGGCTCCTGGGTCACAATCGACGTTGGATTGGGCACAGGCTCGCTGGTAGTCCAGGTTTTTCCTTCATCGTCTGAAACATAACTAAACAAGGTAGCCTTGTTTTCCCAGGCTGTTTCGGGCGTCCGGTGTAACGCTACGGCCAGCACCAATCGACCGTTTTTCAACTGAATCACCCGGTTGTTATTCAATACGAAATAGCCTTTTTTATCTGTAATGCAAGCCGTAGGCTGACTCCAGGTTTCGCCCTCGTCCGATGACGTACGCATCATCGGAATGCAGTCCATTGTCGAATTCTTTTTCAGGTAAAACAGGGCAATCTTCCCACTCCGTAATCGAAGCAGCGACACCGACATGACATTCATATCGCCTTCCCGGTCTACGATGAGTCGGTCCTGGGCCGACCAGGTTTTACCCCCATCACGGGAGTAGCGTCCGGCCAGATAGGCGGGGGCATGGTCGTCGGTCGATTTTCCGGTGTAATGTGAATAGATAAAGAGGAGTCGCCCATCTTTCAGGCTTACAAAATCCCCCTCGCTGTTGCGTGGGTTATTGTCGCCGGTGCCAGCCGCAGTACTCGTTCGGATGCATCGTCTGTCCTGACTCCCTGAGCCATACCCGGCGACATCAAGAGGAATCCGAGCGAAACGATCAAGCACCATAGTCTCCAACTGGATAGTTTTTCGATGTGTTTCATACGGTTCTGTAAATCAATAAAAATCGGCTTCGTTAAACGCAATACGCAAATCACCCTGCATGGTCGTCACCCATAATCGGCCCGGACTTACTTCAAAAATATAGGGGTAGGCAATCCAGGCTTTGCCCGTATCGCGGTTCTGAATCGTATATGACTTGGCAAGCACTTTGGGCTTACTCCAGTTTTTTCCTTCATCGTCCGAAAACGCAATCGACAGTTCTTCGCGATGGTTGCTGGCGGCTACTTCCGAAAACTGCCGGTCGCCCCCCGGAACGGGTAGGTTGTTTTGCCTTCGGGAAAACGGCGATTCCAGAGGAGTACCAGTTTGCCACTGGCCAGCCGTTTGAGTTGCCCCGGTGCCGAACTGGCATCGATAGACGTAGGGCGGATGGTGGTCCAGGTTATCCCTTCATTGTCTGAGAAGGCTTCCCAGAATGTACCCAGTTGGTACGCATCAGTTGCCAGATGCGTCCATCCTTGAGTTGTTCAATAGTCGATTCTGTAACTCCGCTATGGTCGCCAATACCCCCCAGGTCAATGATATTGGAACGCTCCCATGTCTGGCCATCGTCGCGGGTGGTGTAGGTCAGTACCGTATGGTGACCCGGATTGTGCCGCATCATCATGGAGGTAAAAATCACATTCCCATCGCGGGTTTCGATCATGCTTCGGATAGCGCCCGTATGTTCGGTGTGCAATCGTTTCGGCTCCTGCCAGGTACGTCCCCCATCCAGACTGCGCATGGCATAGGTTGGTAGAATGGCTCCCGGCGTATCGGAAAGGGTACGATCCCATTTCCACCCGCTCCGTTCGGCCAGGTTCAGAAAAGCAAAGATGAGTACACCACTTCGCGTTTTAAGTATAGCCCGTTCTCCCGAAATGTTGAATTTCTCGGGTTTTGCGAACAGCGGATACGATTGCCAGGTTTTGCCATCATCTTTACTAATCATACAATGTTGGCCTTCGATGGCTACCACGTGTCCATCGGTATTGCGGGTAAACGGTCCCATCAGAAGCCCTTTCATCTCGTCAACGTTTTTGGAATCCAGGCCCCAGATACGGTGATCTTACCGGTCTGTTCATTGAATACCACGGGTTCCTGCGCCAGACAGCCGCCAACGGTCAGCCAGAAACAGGCAAAGAATTGCGCTACTGTATTCATCTTCATGGGCAATCAGCTCTTCGAAAATTATTTACGGGTAATACCACTCACGACCGCCATCTTATCCAGAATCTGCTGTACGTTTTCCGCTTTCCAGGGCTGATTTCCCAGACCTAAGGGCGGATTGGGCAACCCAACGTCGATGCCGTGTTTCATGAGCATGGCCTGCTGAAAAAACGTCCAGGCATTGGGCAGTACGGTGTGAATAATCTCCTGAAAAATCAGCATAAACCGCTTGCCCAGTTCAACATTACCAGCTTTGAAGGCCTGGTACACATAGGCGCACTCTTCGCCCCACAGATTGTAAAAGCTACCGATGGCCCCAACGGTCCCGCACAAGGCCGACTGACAAAGTAGTTCATCCGCTCCACTGAACAAAATCAGGTCGTCGCCTGCCAGAATATGCATCAAACTGATTTCGTACAGATTCTGGGTGGTTAATTTCATGCCCTGAATATTGGGCAGGTCCAGGAGCTGCTCCAGATAAGCCTGTGCGTCGCCCCCAAAAATACTCTGGTTACCAACGTGATATGGAAAGAAGGGGATGTCGACCGACGAACTGATGGCTCTGTAGTGGGCTAAAGCCTGGGCTGTTCCTCCCTGGTAATAGATTGGTGCTACCGATGAAATACCATACACCCCCGCTCTGGCAGCCGCCTGGGCCAGCCGAATCGATTCGCGGGTGTTGATGGCCCCCACCTGGGTCATCACCGGCATTCGCGTTCCGACCAATTCCATCACCTTTTGGTAACGTCGAGTCGCTGTTTTTCAGTAAACAACACGCCCTGCCCCGTTGAGCCCAGTACGTAAATACCGCCTAATTGCTGGTCGATAAATAACTGGACAATTTTTTCCAGCTCCGCAAAATTAGGCGCCCCATCAGGATGCACGGGTGTAAGCAAGGCTGGCCATACCCCTCCTAATACTGATTTACTAAACATGTATCTGTAGTTAAAATTGTCGAAAAAGAACCTGATCGGTCAGTATCCAGGATTCTGCCTGATCTTATTTTCAAGACTAAGTGTATTGGCCGAGATCGGGAAGAGCAATAAATAATCTTTGCCAGTACGGTCTTTCAGCGAGGCTACTTTGTCGAATGCTTTGTTGAAGCGGACCAAATCCCACCAGCGTTTACCTTCCAGACCCAGTTCCAGCAAACGCTCCTGTAGTATCACCTCGTCGTTCTGTGCCTGCGAGCCGTTGGTAAACAGATGGGCGCTGACTTTACTGCCATAAGCCCGGGTTCGTACCTGCATGATTTCGGGCGTAGGGTCCTGACCGAGCGCATTCTTGACTTCGGCAATCATCAACAGAATATCGGCGTAGCGATACACGATATAATCGTCCAGAAAATAGCGGGTGCCTAACTCGACCATGCCGTTGAATTTGACCGCAAACGCTCCGTAGAATTTCGAAACGCCACTAGAGGCCGTATATATCTCCCGGAACGTTCCGTTCTTACGCTGATCGTCATCGGTAAACTGCGAGCGGAAAGTGGCAGTTGGTGCCCAGAAATTCTGACCAGCGGCTACGCCCAATGCTGTAGCTACATCGCTGTTGATGTCGTTCGGCACGTAGGCAGGTGGAAAATACATGTTCGCGTAATCGTTGTCGGTCACTTCATTCCGTTTGAAGTTGATGGCAAAGAGGATTTCCTTATTACCCTTGGTGGTGTAATCAAACACATCATTGTAGTTGCTCAGTAAGGCTACATCCGATGATTTTACCAGATTGAGGGCTTCCAGGGCTGTATTTAAGTCGGTCGTTCCACCGGCCAGTTTTTTGGCCGTCCACAGATATACGTCGCCTTTCAGGGCGTTCAAGGCGGGTTTACTCCATACGTTTCGCCCGGTCGGGAAGGTATTGTTCGGGAATAAAGCCATACCCTTATCGATATCGCTTTTGATCAGGGTAAACACATTGGCCACCGACGACCGCTCCCGCTGAACCGAAGCGGGGTTAAAATTTTCGGTAGGTTCAGTCACCAGCGGGAGTTCGCCCCAGGTTCTGACCATGCAGAAGTAGACATAGGCACGCATGGCATAGGCCTGAGCCAGGATGTTGTTTTTGGTGACTTCCGACGTAAATGAAATGCCCGGTACGTACTTGAGAATCAGGTTGGCGTGGTGTATTACGGTGTACATGCCCTGCCAGTCGGGCCCGGAATTGGTCGCGTCCAGTTGGTTCAGGTAGAAAAGATCCCGGCCATCCAGCCCCTGCACTCCAGCGCCAACGGTTTCACTTCGGGCTTCGCCCCACAAAAACAGATTCTTACTCGCCTGTGTCCGAAGATTGACGTACATGCCATAGATACCTCCAGCCGCATCGTCCTGTGTTTTCCAGAACGAAGCATTACTGATGACACTGGTCGGTTCCAGCTCCAGATTATTGGTACAGGAGGCTATGATGACTCCCAGCAGCGTTATGTAGAGAAGACGTAATTGCTTTTTCATGAGTGTGCTGTTCGTTTAAAGCGTGACATTCAAACCAAACATAAAAGTCCGGGGGAGTGGATAGCGTCCTCGGTCGGTACCGCCTTCTTCCGGATTCAGCCCTTATACCCCGTGATGTAGCCCAGATTCTGCGCGGTGAGATTCAGGCGAACTCCCTGAAGCCTGGCGACATTGGCCAATTTTTTAGGCAGACTGTACGACAGCGATACTTCCCGAAAACAGAGAAAATCGCCCGATTCGTAGTACCTCGAATTGCTTCCGTTGGCGCCCGTAGCATTGCGGAACAGGTTGTTCTGCGCGTTCTGATCGGCCCAGTAATATTTCGGAACGTCGGTTTTGTCGCCCGGTTTTTTCCACGACTGGAGAGCTTCTTTTGAGATATTGATATCGCCCTGAAACTGCCCGATCATCTGGGCGCGCGGATAGTTGAAAATGGTATGGCCCGTTGTGTAATCGGCCCGAGCGTAGAAACTCAGCCCCTTGTAGGTCAGGGTATTGGAAAAGCCGCCCGTCCAGGTAGGGTAGGGGTTTCCTACATACACCCGGTCGCGGGCATCGATGGAGCCGTTGCCATCGGCATCCAGCCAGATCACATCTCCGCCATATTTGGTGCGGTTGCTCCGGGTAATCAGGTAGTCGATGGGTGCTTTGGCCGCTTCCTCGTCGGTAGAATAAATCCCCAGTTGTTTATACGAGAACATATCGCCAACCCGACCGCCTTCCTGCAAACCACCTTTATATACGTACGATTTGGTCGCATCGTCCCAGATTTCAATGCCACCGATCCGATTATTGGCATTGCCGTTTTCGGGAAGTTTGAGGATTTTCTGCTGGGTTTTGGCTGCATTCACCGAAACGACCCATTGCAGTGTTGAGCTGGATGGCAACACGCTGGCTCTCAGCTCCAATTCGATTCCTTTGTTTTCAAGGCTACCCAGGTTGGTGCGCACACTGGAAAATCCAGTCGATAGGGGTAGGCTGAGATCGGTCAGCAGATTGTCGGTTACCCGGCGATACACATCGACGAGCATACTGATCCGGTTGTTCCAAAGGCCAATATCGGCGCCCAGATCGATGGTTTTTGACCGCTCCCATTGCAGATTTGCATTCGGCAGAATGGTGTTGGTGATGGCCGCATTTCCGTTATACAATGAGCCGACGCTATACTGGCCCTGGGCCTGAAAGTCGGCCAGGCCCGCAATATTTCCATTGACACCATAGCTGGCTCGTAGTTTCAGCCGCAGTTTATCTTCCGAAATGCTTTTCCAGAAATTTTCCCTGTGCAGATTCCACCCAACCGAAACCCCCGGAAAGAATCCCCACTGATGCGACGCTCCCAGATTAGAAGCCCCATCGTACCGGGCATTCAGCGACACCAGGTATTTGTCCATATAGTCG
The DNA here is from genome assembly GCA_003259005.1 of Spirosoma telluris. Lineage (GTDB taxonomy): Bacteria > Bacteroidota > Bacteroidia > Cytophagales > Spirosomataceae > Spirosoma > Spirosoma telluris. The sequence goes on along the minus strand of QLII01000001.1, from coordinate 3,707,604 downwards.
TAGTTGATCCGGGAGAAATACCCCACCAGTACCTGTCGGCTTTCGTAACCCGACACCGATACGGGAGTTGCTGAGGCATTTAGCGTTGGAATCAGATCGGATGAGGCCCCCTGACCAGCCGCACTCAGCCCTGTCGTATCCCGCTGATAGTAGGAAATTCCCAGTTTTGCCTCCACATTATGAACACCCTGAAACAACTTGCCATAGCTGAGTACTCCATCGGCCTGGTATTGAGTTCGCTTGCCGTATAGGCCCGTAGCCGCACGGGTAGTTATATACGATGTAGGGCCATTGTAGTAAGCCTGTTGAAACGAACGGCCATCGCCACTGGTTTCATAGAGCGAAAGTTGCGGATCGAACGAAAGGCCGGGCAGGATTTGCCAGTGTCCGCCGACGGCCATCGACAGATTGGTGGTCGAATTTTTGCCTTTCAGTTTGTTCAGATAATACTCAGGGTTGCCAAGTGACATAGCCAGACCAGGTGCCAGGGAGCCATCCTCAAAAACGTATTTGGTCGTCATCGGAACGTCGATAGACCGTTCGAAAATGCTGTTGTTCGAAAACACCTGGTTATTCCCCGACCGGGAGTACATCATCCGGCCAAACAGCTTCAGCCGATCATTGACCAGCAATTCGCCGTTCATGTCGAAGTTCAGGCGCTGGTAGTTGGTGGTGATGGCAATCCCCTGCGCGTTCATGTAGCCTATCCCGGCGCTGAATGTAGCCTTTTCACTCCCGCCCGAAAGCGATATGTGGTGATTCTGTGAGACCGCATTCTGGAACAAAACATCCTGGAAGTTAGTCCCTTTGAAGATGATCGTTTTGGATGGATCAACCGGGTCAGGCATACTTTCCCAGCCTTCGGTCAGCTTATACTTGTTTTGATCGGTAAGATACTGGGTCGTAAAAGCGGTCGAATTTGTTAAATCGTTGCCCGTTCCGTAGCCCGACTTCCCCGTCAACTGGGTCAGGTAGGTAGCGTTTCCGGAAACCTGCGCCGTGGCCAGAACGCCCTGTCGCTGATACGTGATCAAATCCCTGGCCGATGCCAGTTCGTAGCCCTTGGCTAGTTGCGACAACGACAGATTGTACTGATAATTGACTCGTAACTTGCCCGTTTTTCCCGATTTGGTCGTTACGATCACCACGCCATTCGAAGCCCTTGCCCCATAAATAGCGGTCGAAGCGGCATCTTTCAGGACCTGCATGGATTCGATTTCTTCCGAGCTGATGTCGTTCAGATTCGGTCGAATTACGCCATCGATGATGTAAAGTGGAGCGGCCCCATTCGGGTTGTTAATCGAGGTGCCGCCCCGTAGAATGACACGAGGAGCTGCGCCGGGCTGCCCTGAAACACTCTGCACCCGCACGCCCGCAATGGTTCCCTGTAGCGAAGAGGCTACATTTTGATACGGTATGTTTTCCAGCACCTTATTATCAAGCCTCGAAATAGCGGTCGTTACTTTGTCCCGGGCCTGTGTGCCATAGCCTACCACCAGTACCTCGCTTAAGTTAGTGGATTCAGGTTCCAGGGTTATGTCCAGTGTTGTCTGTGCAGTAAGCGTCACTTCACGGGATTTATACCCCACAAAACTGAACACCAGGGTTTGCCCTGAAGTAGCCGCTATCGAGAAGTTCCCATCGGCATTGGTGGTTGCCCCTGTTTTAGCGCCTTTTATCAGCACAGTCACAAATGGCATGGGGCCTGGTCTTCGGTGGAACGTACTGTCCCTTTCACCAGCTGCTGAGCCATCGACGGTATACACGAACACATTCCGACGAGTACCAAAAGAACTAGCGGCAATGTTGACTTTAGCTTCTTTTTCATCTAGATAAACGTTTTGGCATACATTGTTTATTCTACAACTCGGTCAGTAAGGGAAATTTTCTTCTTAAATTTATTTGTAGGACAAATATAATAATCATAAATAATTACCAATGAATTTGTATAAAAAAATAAATTCCTACGCTTACTTTCTTGCCAAAGCGCTATCTTGCATCACCTTTATCGGGAATACTATTATGTCTGTTATGTCTGTCACCAAACTGGATACACTGGAGCCGCTGGAGAGCTTATCAATGACGGATCGCGTCGAGAACAGCTTACGAGGTTATTTAACTGAAAATGGCTTCAAGCCTGGTGATGCGCTACCCAATGAGCAGGAGATTGCTCAGCAACTCAATGTTAGCCGGAATGTTGTTCGGGAAGCACTCAGCCGATTACGCATGTTGGGTATGGTTGAAGCTCGGCCCCGACGCGGTATGATCATGGCCCAGCCCGATCTGCTGGTGGGCATCGAGAAGGTATTAAACCCGGCGCTGCTGAGTCAGGGTAACCTTAAAGATATTTTCGAGATGCGTCTTATTCTGGAGATGGGGATTCCAGAGTTTCTGTTTGCCCGGAAAACCGAAAAGGATTTGAATGAGCTGGAAGAGATTCTATCCCGTCAGCAAGATGCCGCAACGGTATCAAAAGAAGAAGAAATTGCCTTTCATGGCAAACTCTATGAAATGACGGGCAATGACGTATTCAGCCGGTTTCAAACCCTGCTCATGCCCACGTTTGACCATGTATTTACAGGGTATTACAATACTGACAAAAAGATTGAAATTGCTAACCCCGTTACCCATCACGATCTACTTGCCATTTTAAAGAACGGCACCCCCGACGAATTTCGGAAGGCAATGTATACTCACCTAGCCGTTTATTTTGCTTCGATTCTTTAAGTCAACGGGCAATATTTGCTGGGCTTGTGGGGCTTAGTTCCGCACATCCAGCAGGCAGCCCCGGCTACCGGGTCGCTTACCCTATCCTAAACGTAAAGGACGCTTGTTGGTTAAGCCATTATTTTATCAATCACTTTCCCCGACGTATCGGTCAGGCGGAAGTTCCTGCCCTGAAACGGATACGTAAATTTCTCATGATTGAAACCCATCAGGTGCAGGATGGTGGCCTGTAGATCATGGACATGGACACGGTCGGTAACCCCATAATAGCCCAATTCGTCGGTTTGCCCATGGGTATAACCTTTTCGGGTGCCGCCCCCAGCCATCCACATAGTGAAGGCTTCCAGATGGTGATCCCGGCCCATGTAGGGCATGACAACCCCGTTTCGATTTTCCTGCATGGGTGTTCTGCCAAATTCGGCCCCCATACAACCAGGGTTTCTTCCAATAGGCCCCGCATTTTCAAATCCTTGAGCAAAGCGGCTACGGGTTTATCTGAAAGGGCACATTTATGGCGCAAGCCCCCTTCAACATTATCGGCCGATGATGTACCATGACCATCCCAGCCCCAATCGAAAAGCTGCACAAACCGAACGTCATTTTCGACCAGTTTACGGGCCAGCAGGCAGTTCATGGCGAAGTTCCCTTCGCCTGGTTTTACGCCGTACATGTCCAGGATAAAAGGCGGCTCTTTTGACACGTCCATCACTTCCGGAACAGACATCTGCATCCGAAACGCCATCTCATACTGGCTAATTCTGGTAAGAACCTCCGGGTCCTGCACGTCGTCGTAGATCTGCCGGTTGATGCTGTTGATTGCGTCGATCGTCTTTTTACGCAGGTTGCGACTCATGCCGTGAGGATCCGTTACGTACAACACTGGATCGCCCCCGGTTCGGCATTGTACACCCTGATAAACCGATGGAAGAAACCCACTGCCATACACACTTTTCCCGGCATCGGGCTGACGGCCACCGGAGGCCAGCACAATAAACCCAGGCAAATTCTGATTCTCGGAGCCAAGTCCGTACACGGCCCAGGCACCCAGACTTGGGCGGCCAAGGCGCGCACTTCCGGTGTGCAGCAACAACTGGGCGGGTGCGTGGTTGAACTGATCCGTATGCATGGCTTTCAGGAAAATAAGCTCATCGGCCACGGTTTGCAGGTGAGGAAGGTAGTCGGAGAGCCAGGCACCAGACTGACCATATTGCCTGAACGTACCCTGCGGCCCCAGCATTTTCGGTACGCCCTGAATGAAGGCAAATTTTTTCCCTTCCAGAAAAGCCGCCGGGCAATCCTTGCCGTGGTATTTAAGCAGTTCAGGTTTGTAGTCGAATAGCTCCAGTTGAGAAGGGGCTCCAGCCATGTGGATGTAAATCACCCGTTTGGCCTTTGGCGCAAAATGGGGCACTTTCTCCGCTGACGCGGGAGTCGCGGGCGCGGTAGTAGCCTGCGACGTCCCGCAGGCGTTCAGTAAGGAGCCCAGCCCCAGCATCCCTAATCCGAAACCAGCCGATTGCAGGAAATGCCGCCGTGTTTGCTGCTGTAAGGCGATGTGTCGAAATTCGTTCAATAGCTTGTCCATAATGCTTTTGTCCGTATCTGGAAACGTGGACGCTGGGTGTTATTCTTTAGTGACTACCTTGTCAAGATTCAGGAGTACGTTGGCAGAAATTGTCAGGGCGGCTAATTCAGGCGATTTTCTCCGGCTATAAACCAATAGGCTATCCATATCGGCAGGGGTGGTTTTGAATGTCGCTAATGCATCTCGGTAAATACCCAGCAGAACCGTCAACTTCGGTTGTTCAATAGGCTGGAAGGTGAGCATCTGGTAGCCGGCCCGTAGCTGTTGCGCCGGTGTTTTTCCCCGTTTTTGCATGGTCTGGGCCAGCGATTGAGCCGCTTCCAAATAAACCGGATCGTTCAGCGTGACCAGCGCCTGTAAGGGCGTATTGGTAGTGATACGTCTTGACTGACAGAACTCCCGACTGGGCGCATCAAAAGTGGTCATGGAGGGGTATGGCGCAGTACGTTTCCAGTACGTGTAGATGCCACGTCGGTAGCGATCTTCACCCTGGCTAACGATCCAACTCTCTCCACTGTAGGGCGATTGCCAGATTTTATCCGGTTGCGGAGGCATCACACTCGGCCCGTACAGCTTGCGGGACAGAAGACCACTGCAAGCCAGAGCCTGATCCCGAATCTGCTCGGCACTCAGCCGCACCCGTGGCCCATGCGACAACCATCGGTTATAAGGATCTTTCTGAATTGTTGCCTGATTGGTTTCCGAACGTTGGCGGTACGTTGCTGAAAGAACAATTCGTTTGAGGAGTTTCTTCACCTGCCAGTGATCCTGCTCCATGAACTGCACCGACAGCCAGTCGAGCAGGGCCTGGTGGGAGGGCTCAGCGCCCTGTGAACCAAAATCTTCCAGCGTTTCGACAATGCCCGCCGAAAAGCTGTTCCCAGAACCGGTTGACGATCACGCGACCGGTGAGCGGGTTCTCGCGGCTTACCAGCCATTGAGCTAACCCTAATCGGTTCCGCGGCAATCCTGGGGGCAGAGGACCTAAAAGTGTAGGCACATCGGGCTTCACCTCCGCCCCTTTGACCATCCAGTTTCCACGAATGAATACATGGGTTTTACGGGCGAAATCGCCCTTACCTTCCCAGATAACAGGGATGCTTTCGGCGGGTCTGGTTAGTATGGTGCTATAGTCGGATAGGATTCGAGTGTAGTCTGGCTGGTCTGAGCCCGGCAGCATTTTCTGAAACGATACCCAGTCGATCCTCACCCACTCCTGTGGTGAGGTGGTGCTCTTCAGCGAAAGGAATACATCATGTTTGCCCGTTGCTGGCGAAATTGGTGCGACCAAAACCGTATCGCGGGCTGGGACCCTAACCGTTGTCAGAACGGGACCGTCCAGCCGGTCGAGGTGGAGCGTCAGTATGGCATTTGGGGCTTTTGTCGTCAGCCGTACTACCACACTCCCGGCGTTCGTAAGATTTACCTGCGAAATGCGTGCGTTGCCTTTGTCTTTAATGCCATAATAGGAGATAAGCAGCGAGGTAGAAGCATCTCCCTGTATGAAGTTGTGGGCATTGATTTTCGGTTCAAGAACTCGGATGAACTGTGTTTTTTCGGGCAGTTGAGCCGGGTCGTATTTCCTAATCCACTGCTTGAGCCGTGCAACCCGGGCCGAATCAGCCCCTTTGTAAAAACGAAGCTTAGGCCACTCATCCCAGACGTCTTCATCGCGGGAGTTGTTGAAAAACGCCATGTATTTGTAGTAATCGTCGTGCGGAATGGGGTCATACGGATGGCTATGGCACTGAATGCAGTTGAAGGTAGTGCCCTGCCAGACCTCCCAGGTGGTGTTTACCCGGTCGATCTGAGCCGCCACCCGAAACTCCTCGTCGTTTGTACCGCCCTCGTTGTTGGTCATGGTATTCCGGTGGAACCCCGTAGCAATCAGGTTTTCTTCCAGGGGAAATCCTTCATTGTTCTTGCCCAGAAGGTCACCGGCCAGTTGCTCAATCGTGAACCGGTCAAACGGCTTATCCTGATTAAAGGACTTGATCACGTAGTCCCGGTAGGGCCACATGGTTCGTCCACCGTCACTTTCGTAGCCTTTGGTATCGGCGTACCGAGCCAGGTCCATCCACATTGCCGCCCACCGTTCGCCATAAGCGGGCGACGCCAGCAACTGGTCTACCAGGGTTTCGTAAGCCCGTTCAGATGTATCCTGTTCGAAGTCGTGCACCTGTTTCTCGGTGGGTGGAAGCCCCGTCAAGTCCAGGCTGACGCGACGAATAAGCGTCGCCCTGGAAGCTTCAGGGGAGAATGGCAGTCCCTGTTCGGTTAGTTTCTGGAGAATGAACTTGTCGATTTCATTGTTTGCCCACTTCTGCGCCTTGCTGGGCAGGAGACCGAACAGGTTGCTGACCGCCCCCAGCGACGGCACGTCGGGTTTTTCAATTCGTCTGTAAGCCCAATGGGTTTCCCAGGCCGCCCCTTCGTTGATCCACTGCTTCAGAATCGCAATCTCGTCCGGATTCAGAGACGGAGCGTTTTTTGGCATTTTTTCCTCTGGGTCGTCTGTCAGAATACGACGGATCATCTCACTGGCCTCCGCATCACCACGCACCACAGGAATTCTTCCCGATTTGCCGGGTTTCACTAACTCGTGCTCAAAAAGGAAGCTAACGTCACCCGCTTTTTTGACGCCCCCGTGACAGCTCATGCAGTGCTTATTTAAAATCGGCTTGACATCTGCATTGTAGTCAACCGGTTTACTGAACCAGGTGGGCAGAATCGTCAGAGCAATCGTACTGAGGAAGATTACTCCTACGCTAATACCGATGATTCTGTTCATAGTCGTATTAATTAATAAGGCTTCCTGAATCCCATACTACGTGAAAAGGATGGCTCTTCAACAGTTTCTTGGGCAATAAACTATCATAAATATATTGATCCTACAAATAAACAAAACTTAGAAGATATACGAATCTGGTGTGTGTCAATATATTATTGTCCAGTGGGGGTGAGTCCCTTTAAGGTAGAACACACTCAGTTCTTGGCGGATGAAGCCCAACGACTGGCTCACCTTCAGACTCGCCCCACACTATTGCTGGATGCTTTGGTCAACCGAATTTTTCTCAATTAAACGTTTCAGTACCTCAACCGCCGTTCGCCAGTAAAAGTCAAGGTGTCTTAAAATAGCTTCTGTCGGGAAATTGGTGATGGTCAGGGTTAAGCGGATCTGGGTCTCAATAGGCGTTAGCGTAAAGGTGAGTACGCACTGATTTTCGGTCGTATCGGGTAAGCACGAAAGCGAGCTTAAATGACTGTATTGGAGTGTCTTGTCTGGGTCGTATGTTAAGATTGTGCCTGTATTTTCAAAATCTATCCCGTGCATAACTCCCTTCATCCGGATCGGGCTTCCCACTGTCCAATCGGTTATGATGTCCATCTCCATATCGGTGTCCAGCATCCATTGTTTCATCAAGTCAGGCGTTGTTAGATGGAGCCAAACAACAGAAGCTGGTGCGTTAATGAGGATTGTCTTGGTGATGGTGGTAGAGAGTGGCATTTTGTCTCTTATTACCGAGGTAATAGATAGTAAGGAGAAATATTATACTTGGCTAGTTTATATAATTGATGACGAGACGATACTTTTTATTGCTAAACAGGATATTTGAGTGATAAATGTTTGATGAAATTATTTTTCGGAAAGTTAATGATGTATTTATCTTTTGAATAGCCTATCAAAAAAAGGATTGTGTCGATTTTTGGAAAATTCAAGAAGTTGCCTAAATGTCATAACCTCAATATGCATATTAATTTCAGATTCTATCTTGAAAAAAGTACCAAATGGAGTTGTTTTCCAGCCTTTATTTTTATTGTATCTTGAAAGAGGCTCAGGGATAAAATCTAAAATAATATATCCGAATTTTGGAGTTGTCTCTTTTATAATTACTTGATTCCCTTTGTAATTTTTCTTTATCGGTTGGTATAAGAACTCTTCAAAATAGGGTTCAATCAATTCTGAAAATTCCCAGCGGAAATCAGTACTTCTCTTTTGATGGGCAGTATCTCCTGGCCTTTTAAATTCAAAAATTACCATTGAGTTAACCTCTCCGCTACTTTTGTCTCCAAAACTTATCGGATTGTCAAACATTTGCGGATTGTCTACTAAAACTAAATCTAACTCTTTTCTGCTATTTATTTGTGAATAAGAAGTTATAGATTTATCAGAAGCAATAAACTTGTAGGTCATAAACCTTTCGTCCAATAGCCATAGATTGTGATTTTCATAATCTAAATCATTGTTAGTTAAACCTAGCGGAAAAATCAAATTATGCACATCTTCTTCTAATTTATATTCGCCATTTTCGTCCGCGTCAAGAAATTTATCAAATAAATCAATAATAGCTCTTCGCCTTGTCATATAATCTGCCAAACTGTCTACATCATAAGCCGTTTTAGCTTTAATGTCATCAATAATTTGATTAATTGCCTCTTCATTTATTTGTTTAGATTTTATGAATTTGTCAATGTTTTGCTCTACATTTTTTCGAGCATTATGAGAAATTCTATACAAATACTCTTCAAGTTTGTCTTCTGTTAAATTTGGGGGAATAGATTGCAAAATTGCTGGATTACGTAAAAAGCTATTGTATCTAGGGGCCTTTTCAATAATATAGTTTTTTATTTCATTATAGCTTTTCTCCTTTGATTCTCTTACAAATGACTCATATTCACTTTCAAGAGTTTCAGATATTTTTTCTTCAATATCTTGAAAGGTTATAATTTCACTTGAATTAAAAATATAGTTTTCTCTTTCTTTAGGAATATTGAAACCATTCCTAGTTTTAAAAACTTTCTTGTTTAGAAAATCAGAAACAAGATAAATGTCGAAAAAATAATAATTTCCTTCTATATTTATAGGGTATGTGAATATAGAATTTATACCTTTAATGTTTTTAGCAACACCTACAGTTCTATTATTGGCGCAATAGTATAAATAATTATTCCTACGATTTCCTTCTTTTGGCGTTTTTGTTATGTATAACTTAAAATTTTCTCCTTTTAAAGAGAAACTCCTTTCTTTTTCCTTTGATACTTTTTCAAATAATTGATTTATAACTTCATATTGATCGTTGATTTTATCATAAATCTCAATGATTGGTAGTGAGTTGTTTAAGTAATAAATAAAACAATGTTGCATTATGCTTTCAGAAATCTGCGCTAAAGACAATGCAGACTTTTCTAAAACTATATCATTAATGCAATTCTTTATCTCAATACTAGTTTTCCAAACCTCATGGCTCGTATCTATATATTTAATTGACTCAATTTCTTTTTCAGCTGTAAATTTAAAAGTTCGATTGTGCCATTTGCCTTGTTCTTTATAATTGCTATCTACTAAATACTCTTCATAAGCAGCTAAGACAGTAAAACGTCCAATACCTTTACAGCCATAATCTTTATTGATTTGGGAAAAAGGAGTTTGAAATGATAATAAATTTCTTGAATTAAATCCAACTCCATTATCTACAATCTTGTAGGAAGCAATCGTTTGGATATTATCGAAATTTAATCTTTGAGGATGCTTTCCTCTGCAAATTTTTATTTGTATTCTTTTCTCAGATTTTGGGATGTCAGATTGTTCTAAACTAATAATAGAGTTAACAACACATTCTAGCATTGGCAGTAATGCATCCTCAGCAGTTAAATCGACTGTTTCTACTAAGTTTTTTACTGGAACTTCCATGTTATTGTATTGTTAATTCGTATTTCGTATTAGGGCCCAATATAGGGAATTGTTGGTAGACTTCTTCTTAATTTTATCAAACATAAGTAGTACCTGTAACAGTTATAGCGTTCTATCACTTCAATCAGTCCGCAAACTCTTCACCGGATTCATCAACGCAGCTCTTACACTCTGGAAACTCACCGTCAGCAGCGCAATACTCACCGCCACAAAACCTGCTACGGCAAACATCCACCACGGAATAGTAATTTTGTAAGCGAAGTCGGCGAGCCATTGGGTCATGGCGTACCAGGCGAGGGGAGCGGCAATGACAATGGCGATCAGCACCAGTTTCAATATGTCTTTCGACAGGAGCGTCACGATGCTGACGACACTCGCGCCCAGTACTTTGCGAACGCCGATTTCTTTGGTGCGTTGCTCGGCAGAGTAGGTCGCCAAACCGAACAAGCCCAGACAGGAGACCAGTAGGGTGAGCAACGAAAACCCGTTGAACAGGGTGATCATGAGTTTGTCTTTTCGGTATTGGGCATCAAAGGCCGCGTCCAGAAACGTGTATTCGAACGGGAAGGCTGGGTAATGTTTTTGCCAGGCAGATTGTACCAGGGGCAACTGTTCTGGCTTCATTTTCAGGTTAAATTGGCGGGGGGAGTCGTATTAAACACCAAAATGACCGGTTCAATGACTGTGTGCAGGGAATGATAGTTGAAGTTTCGGACCACGCCAATAACCTTGCCTTTGTGCATGAATCCTTCCAAGGGCTGGCCAATGGCCTGTTTCCAGCCCGCCTGTTTAACAAAGGCTTCGTTTACCAGAAAGCCCCCGCTCTTGTCGGCTTCAGAACCCGCAGATAGGTTACGGCCACTCGCCAGTTTGATGTTCAGCAACGGTAGAAAGCGCTCATCAATGGATAAGTAATTGCCCATGATTTCCCGTTTTTTGCCCGCCGATTGAAAATGTGTCGTTGCTTTGACCAGGATGGCATCGGGCATGATTCCCGACCCAAGCGATGCGTCCTTGATTTCAGTCCGTTGCCGCAAGTCATGGGCGAGTGCATAGCCGTAGGTTCTGGACAGTGAATCGTCGGGAAGGTGAACGGTCAGCACCTGCTCTTTCGTGAAACCCAGGTCAACCCGCTGCATGTAATTCATCTGACTATGTGCCACCAACACCCCGACAATCATGCCCACCGCCAGCACAAACTGGAACACCGTGATCGTCTGCCGAAGCCCGAAACCGCGTCCTAACCGGCCCGATTGCTTTCGTAAGACAGCCGCCGGGTCAAATCCGGATAAGACAAAGGCCGGGTAGAGTCCACCCAGTAAGGCTGTACTCAGTAGCGAAAGGCCCGCCATCAGCAAACCGTCACCCCAGGCTATAACAAGCTGAATTTGCAGTAAGTCGTTGAAAAAGGGAATAGTGATTTCCAACAGGACTATTGCCAAAACGACCGCCAGCGAACTCAACAGGAACGACTCGAACATAAACTGACCGATCAACTGCTGTCGTAATGCCCCGCTGGCTTTTCGGATGCCCACTTCCTTCGCTCGCCCGGTAGCTCTGGCTGTCAACAGATTGACGTAGTTTAACAAGGCGATCACCAGCACAAAACCAGCCAGAAAGAGGAAGAGATAGCCATATTGTTTGTTTCCCTTCGGCATGTCGCCCAGTTTCCCCTGACTAAAATGGACATCTTTCAGAAACTCGGTCTGGAATACAACGGCATAACCTGCTGCACCTACTTTCTTCAGTTCGGGTTGGATATAGGTTTTGCTGAGTATGGCTAGCTTCTTGTCAAAGACGGTTAGATTAGGGGCTTGCCGAAACAGAACGAACGTATACACCGGAAAATCATCGACGAGCCAGTCGGTGTAGGTCGAATAATCCTTTGCCAGCAATGCGCTGATCTTCATGTCGGCATTGGAAGGCAAATCGGCCATGACGCCTGTAATGCGATACAGTTTTTTGTTGCACAGGAACGTCTTGCCTAGCATACTTGTCTGTCCGGCGTATTTCCGGGCAAAACGTTCGGTAACGACCGCTGTGTTTGGTTCGGTCAGTGCCTGTGCCGGATTCCCCTCTACGAAGGGATAGCTAAACACCGAAAAAATGGCCTGCTCGGCATAGTACACATTGGGTTCATTCTGCAAATTCGTCCCATACCGAATGGGGGCCGACACCGGTTCGAAGCGGGCGGCTGTTTCCACTTCCGGGTAATCCCGTTTCAAGGCGCTGGCTAATAAGATGGAGGAGGAGGCTACAGCTATCGGTGCATCGGGTGTTGTCAAATTCGTGGTGACCCGAATGATCCGGTCGGCCTTATCATGAAAACGGTCGTAGGTGAATTCGTGCTTCACGTACAGTACCATGAGTAGGCAAGCCGTCAGGCCAACGGCCAGGCCCCGGCATTCAGGCCGGTATAGAGTTTGTTATTCCAGAGATTACGACGAGCGATTTTGACGTAGTTTGCGAGCATACTTCACGTTTCTTACAGGGAGTAGTAAGGCGCGTGAACGGTTGTTTTCAGTCTGTTAAAAAAAGTTAAGCAGACTTGCTTTACAGACGCCATTGGGTAGAAATGACAAAAAGTGGTTTAGTATTTTCTATAAAAGGACAAGCTTAAGTCGATTCCCTACTTCGAGATCACCAGTTCATCTTTAACTTTTCCGTCTTTATCGTAGACTGTATACGTAAGTTTTTTCCTTGTATGTCCATTAACTGATAGAAGGGGCCGTTTTTATACCGGAGTGCGGCATACGGTTCATCCGGCCAGATCTCATGCTCGCTGGGAATGCCAATGGAGATGGTATAAATTGTTCCCTGCGCGGGGGTTGCTACGTCTTTTCGTTATTCATGGGTTTGGAGCGCATGTAATAATGCACGTGACCACTCATAACCATATCCACATGGTATTTGTCGATCAGTGGCCCCAGGCTTTCCGAATATCGGCGTAATCTTCTTCAAATGTGTAGGGTGGAAAATGGAAGAACATAAACTTCCAATCGGCTTTCGATTGAGCGAGTTGCTGCTTGATCCACGCGGTTTGTGCTTCGATAGGGGCCGTTGCATCGATCATCAGAAACAACGCGTTTTTATAGGTAAATGCGTAGGTTTGTTCATCGGGAACCTCGGGGTGCTTTGGGCCATTGTGCGGCAGACTGAACATTTGCTGATACATCCAGGCACCCAGGCCATCCTGACTGTCGTGATTACCGGGAATAGGTAACAGCGGTTTGGATTGAAAAATAGTGCCTGAATGCTGCCATAATTCGTCCCATTCATCCCGATGTAAGCCCGTACTGACTAAATCCCCGGCTATCGAGTAAAACGCAATGTTGGGGTGGCGAATCAGCGTTTGTTGAGCCATCTCCCCCAAACGGGCGATTTGTGCGTATCGCCGAACCAGATAAATGAAAAGCCTTCCTTCGTCGTGGATTGGGTTTGAAAGGAGGCCACGGAAGACCAACGGCCCTTGGTGGAACCTACCTGATAGTCATAGGTTTTGCCGGGTTGTAGACCTGTTAGCTGCGTCGTAAAGCGATGGGCGTACCGATCATTTTGCAGGAGCCGATCTTCCAGTTTGTAGAGAGCAGCCGCTTTGATCAGGGTGTCTCGGGTACCCTTGAGCCAGTATTTGGTAAGGCCATTCGGTACAGACGCGGAGGTTCGCCATTGAATGTCCTGGGTGGTGGCGGGGTTACCACTCCAGGTAAGCAAGAGATGATCGGGCTGGGTTGTTGCCGGAAATTGGGTTCTACGGAAAGCACCTACTAAGTGGGCTTCACGCGCTCTCCCCGAATCGTCTGAAACAAGGTCTGGCCACGTAGGGATTCCGGTACTTCGCTGAGTTTTAAATCGCTCCAGTCGTGGTAGGTATAGGCCCCTTTTGAAATTTGGTGAATGTTTGATGAGCCGGAAAAATAGGCGTGATGTGTAACGGATCAGCGGAATGCAGCGCCTTCACGCTGATGAAATAGACCGGCCGATGTTTATCAAAGCCGTTAATGCCTAACGAGACCACACCGGCATCGAACGTCTTTTGCCAGACTTCATAGGTGTACTCTTCGTTTTTGACAACCAGTTCAGTCTTACGGAATCCACTGTCTTTCAGCCAGAACGGAAGAACTTTCTGCTCCTGGTCCCGCATCAGCGAGACGACGACCGGGACATTTGCTCGAAACGTCCAGTATTGCGTTGCTAGTACATTTTTCTCCTGATCTGTCAGGACAGAGAGCACAAAATTCTGTTGAATCGTGTCGAGTTGCTGGGGTTGGTAGGTTTTATACAAGCGGGTGACAACACCATCCATTACGGCCTTGACACCATGCTTGGGTTGGCGACCATCATCGGCCATACAGTTCGAGACTAGGGTAAGGAGCAGGAAAAGAAAAGAGCCAGAAAATTTCATGTAGACAGCTAGTAGAGTAGACTCAGACAGGTATTGTTCCTGAATAGTACGCCCAGCTACCCGGCAAAGGCTATCGGCTGGCTGTTAATTTTTCGCCCAGTTAAGCCCCTAACCGGGTTGGAAAATGGTTCGACTACTACTAGCTATCAGGCAAAAAGGGGATAGACACTTGTTAATTGTAATTATTTTAATTTTGTTATTATATTAAAATCTTTATCAAATGCTATCTTTAGTTTCTCCGATATTGTTTTATTTATTTTGCTTTGATATGTAAATTCATCCAACCACAAAATATCATTAGTTTGGCTAAGTTGTTTTCTATATTTCTTTATGGTTTCAAAGTCTAAGTGGCTTATATAGTTTAAATATGGTGATGATAAATCAACACCATAGTCATATGACATTCGTAGTGATATTTCATCCTTTAAAGATTGACTACTTGTCCATTTGTCATCTCTTAAAGTATCATACATTGCGAAAATAAGCGCGCTATAAACAGAATAACTGTCATGATTCCTTTTTAGGAATGGAATAAGTTCATTTTCATTTTTTGCAATATTCTTAGATAACGCTCTAACAAATTCTGAGACTTCACCCTAAAAGCGCCTGCTCCCAAGAAATCACTTTGTGATTTCCAAAATTCATATGCTTTCTCAGATACGTGTTCTTTTCCCATTAATAGTTCGTGAGAATCGGTAAACTTGTTAATAATAATATCCCAAGCTTTCCAGTCGATATTAAAGTGTTCAATACCTATTGGCATATCAATATTATAGTTTGGGATAAATAAATCACATTCAACTATGCCGCCTATATAGTCATCCCACCCCGCAAACCATACTATTCGTTTTGATTTATTTTGATAAGGCTGTCCAACATTGCCCCAATTATTTGAATTTATTTCTTCTAATGAAGACTTCAGTTTTTCAAGTATAGTTTTTACTTCGAAAATTGTTTTGGAGAAATTAAGGGCATGTTTGTATCCATTATAACAAAGTCTAAAATCATGTAGATAGTCAATATGAATTGGACTTAATCCAAAGTTTTTGAGTTCTTCTATTAATTCATAAAAACTTTTGTTTGATAAATTTAAAACATCCGATTTTAAAAATTTTTCAATTTCACCCCCAAGAGCTTTTATTGTTTCTGAATATGAATCTTCAGTATAAGATATGCTAATAAGGCTTTGTGTTTTAATTATAGAGTCTTCAACTTTATTAATTAATGCTTCTCCTCTTGTTCTCATATGTATCTTTTTGTAGTTATGATTATTGCTAGCTTTTGAACATAATAACGTACACAAAAAAACTCTCGTAAATCCACCCACATATAGATAGATTTACGAGAGTTTTTTTTCACTATTCTACTCACTCCGCAAACTCTTCACCGGATTCATCAAAGCCGCCCGAATACTCTGGAAACTCACCGTTAACAGCGCAATGCCTACGGCCAGTAAACCCGCCAGGGCGAACACCCACCAGCTAATCTCAATTTTGTAGGCGAAATCGGCGAGCCATTGGTTCATAGCCCACCAGCCCAGCGGGGAGGCTAGCACAATGGCGATGACCACCAGCTTGAGGAAATCTTTGGAGAGCAGAGCCACGATACTAGCGATGGAAGCACCCAGTACTTTGCGCACGCCGATTTCTTTGGTGCGCTGTTGGGCCGAAAAGGTAGCGAGCCCAAACAAACCCAGGCAGGCAATGAAAATGGCGAGGCCCGAAAATAGGGTAAACAGCAGTCCATATTGCTTATCCGACTGGTATTGCTTACCGTAGAATTCATCAAGAAAGAAATAATCCAGCGATGATTCCGGGAACAGCGATCCCCAGATAGTCTCCACCTGCCCCAGTAATTGTTGCGGATTATCCGTACGGAATTTGATGGAATAATAGTCCGTTGGAATCCAGCTAAAGGCCGGGTCCATAAACAGCATGATAGGCGTAAATGGTTGATGCAACGATTGTTGGTGGTAATCCTGAACCACGCCGATAATTTCGCTGGCTTGTTTCGGGGTCGTTTCTAAGGCTATTTTTTGCCCAAGCGCTTGGTCAATTGAGGTAAACCCGAACTGTTTAACCGCCGATTCGTTGATGACCAGAGCCGTTGAATCGGCGGGGCGGTTCTTATCAAAACCTCGCCCGGCCAGCAGACGTAACCCATAGGTCGGCATGAACTCGAAGTCGACTTTCAGCATTTCGACCAGTCGGGTGTCGGCTTCACGGGCTTCAAACCGGCGATTGGCCAGGAATTGCCCCACTTCTTTGCCCGGAACAGAGCCCGAACCTGTTACGGCGGCTACGCCCGCCAGCGCGTTGATCCGTTTTTTTAACAGCTCAATTTTACTGGCATAATCAGGGGTATTCACGGGCGATTTGATCACGACGATCTGGTCGGTGAGCACGCCAGGACGCTGGGCCATCATGTAAGCCGTTTGCCGATACACAACCAGCGTACTGATCATCAGAATCACCGAGATGACAAACTGAACGACCACCAGCGATTGCCGAAGCGAGCGTTCGGTTCCTGAAAAACGGAATTGCCCTTTTAGTACCGAGGCTGGGGAAGCCCGCAGCAGGATAAAGGCCGGGTACAGGCCAGTAAGCACGATGCCTATTAGCCAGAGGATAAGGAAACCGCCAATAACAACCGGATCAGTCCAAACGCCCTGCGCAGCATGCAGATGAAGTGAATCAGGCAGCAACTGCGCAGCAATCAATACAATCGGTAGGGCCAGCACCAGGGCAATCGTATGGAGCAGCAATGACTCAATCACAAACTGATAAAGCAACATCCGTCGCGAGGAACCGATCATGCGTCGTACACCCGCTTCTTTGGCCCGGTACATCACCTGCGCTGTGGTCAGATTGCTGTAATTGACCCAACTGATGAGCAGAATAACGAGGGCAATCACCGATAGGAAATTAACGGCCGTTCGGTTGCCTTTCACTTCAATTTCGTTGGGGGTAGCCGGATTGAGGTGCAGATCGTGAAGGGGCACTAACTGAATACCCCACGTAACATCCCGCATCGTTGGCTCTGTTTTATAATGCTCGGCGAGCGCCGGAAATTTGGCTTCTACCCGGCTGGGATCAGTATGAGGCTTAAGTTGAACGAACGTATAGCTCGAATGCTGATACCAGAAATGCCAGGCACGGGGAGGAGCCGTTTTGCCGGAAATCAGCATGGTAAACTGCATGGTCGAGTTGACGGGTAAATCCGCGAAAACGCCGGTAACCTGACAGGTCAGTTTCTGAGCACGGGTACTGATTTCCAGTGTTTTGCCTAGTGGGTTTTGCACGCCAAAATACTTCTGTGCTGCGGATTGGGATAGGACTACGGAGTTGGGTTCGTTCAGGAAGGTCCGGCGGTCGCCCAGCAGTACAGGATAGTCGAAAAAGGTAAAGAAGTTAGAGTCGGCCAGGCAGACGTGTGGTTCGCGAAACTTCTGGTTTTCGTAGCGAACAACCCGCTCTGAACTGCGCCAGACAATGCGCGCAAAGCTTTCCACCTCGGGAAAATTTGCTTTCATCGCCGGAGCAAAGCCGTTCGTACTCGTCGCCCAGTGTTCGGATTTATGTCCTGCCCCATAAAAGAGGCTTTCCACCCGATAAATGGGTTTATCATCAGCTGCGATATGGTCGTAACTCTGTTCAAACCGAACATATTGAATCAGGAGTCCACAGGTGGCTAGCCCCAGCGCCAAACCGGTTATATTGAGCAGGCTGTATAATCGTTGTTGGCGAATGGTCCGCCAGGCAATTTTGACATAGTTGGTTAGCATGGAGCAGGCTGTAGAAGGGACTTCCAAATGTACAAAATCACTTCTAGAACCTATTAATCAGGATTGGGTCGATTGTCTTACACGGAGATGCAAATTCTACTTCTCTATGGTTTCCTATTGCCAAAGTATAAAACATTGGTAGCGTCTGAGCGAGCGGCAGCAATGTCAAGTTTTCCGTCTTCATTGAAATCACCAACGGCAAAACCATACACAGTACCCTTTGAATCACCAAAAGAAAGTAAGTTAAAATTACGACCTGTTCCATCATTAAAAAATACAGTTGAGGGAGCTTCTATATGGCCAACAAGGATATCAACTTTTTTGTCGTTGTTGAGGTCAACCAGAGCAAGTGCATAAGGAACTATCGTTGCATCAGCTATACGAATACCTATTGAAAAGGTTTGATCTTTTTGGCCAAAATAGAGACTTACGCCTTTGTTTTCATCTATAGTTACAATATCAGGTAGATTGTCTGCATTCACATCGGCTACGGCTGCCACACGAATAGTAGCGTCAGCGGGGCCGAATGGAATGCGACGCGTATCTGAATAGTTTATAGCTGAACTGCCGAGATACACATAACTCTGACCACCGTCTCGATGCGGTACAACCAGATCAATAAAGCCATCCTGATTAACGTCCGCAGGGGCTATTGTCGTGGCAGGGTAAGGCGCAAATGGAAGGCAATTCGCAGTAAACTGTCCTTTCCCACTGTTTAAGCAGATATAATTGGATGTCTTTCCCAAATCACCTCTGTTCGCCAGAATGATATCCGGCAATCCATCCTTGTTGATATCAGCGATGGATAAATTCCGTGTCGGCCATTCAGGAAGCCCAAATTCAGACCCAGTTTTAAAATTGCCTTTTCCGTCATTCAAATAAATAAGTTTCCGATCCGGGTTATCGTTGCTAACCGCAATATCAAGGAAGCCATCTCCATTAAAGTCAGCCAGGCCACCGGTATAGGAGCGGTCTGCCACCTTCCCGAGGGTATACGTTTTTCGTATGCTGCCCTTTCCATCTCCAAGAAGAACCCGGTCAAGAATAGGCCAATGTCTTCCCTTTACCAGCAGTATGTCAAGGTGCCCATCGCCATCGAAATCACCAAAACTTACGTTCGCCGTTGTATCAGCTCTCTCTTCAAGTTGTACCGTATGAATGAAGTCTGGTAAATCCCTGGTATACTTTTCCTTTTCCTGATTTTGACTGGAAGTGGAAACGTTCTTCTGAGCAAGAATCGTCTGAGTTACAGAACCGACAAGACAGATAATTAATAAAGAAAATTTCATAGCATTCTCTGGATCTTACTCAGACCGGAGCGATTTTACCGGATTCATCAACGCGGCCTTGATGCTCTGGAAACTCACGGTCAGCAAGGCAATTCCTACGGCTAAGATACCCGCCAGCGCGAACATCCACCACTCGATGTCAATTTTATAGGCGAAATCGTTGAGCCACTGACTCATGGCGTACCAGGCAATCGGCGAGGCAATGATAATGGAGATGAAAACCAGCTTCAAAAAGTCTTTAGAGAGCAGGCCAATGATGCTGCCTACCGACGCGCCCAGCACTTTCCGAACCCCGATTTCTTTGGTGCGCTGCTCAGCCATGAAAGCCGCCAGCCCGAACAGACCAAGGCAGGCAATCAGGATGGCCAAGGCCGCAAAGGTGAGCGCAATGGTGCCCACGCGTTGTTCGGCCCGGTACATCTCATCGAAACTGTCGTCCATAAACTGATAGCTAAATGGCTGACTAGGGGTGATTTGCTTCCATTTTGCTTCGATTTGTGATACCAGTGCTGGCAGATTTGTGCTACTTACCCGAAAGGAAGCGGCTCCAGAATTTGAGTCGAGCACCAGGGATAAGGCCCCGATATTGCGCCGAAGCGATTCGAAATGGAAGTTTTTGACAACGCCGATGATCGTGTACGTTTTCTGGGTTTTTGCCTGTACATCGTTAAATTCCCAGATACGTTTACCAATGGGATTTTTAAAGCCTAATACCTTCACGGCGGCTTCATTCAGAATAATACCCGACGAATCGGAACCGAATGCCGGGGAAAAGTCGCGCCCCTGAACAAGCTGCATACCGAGGGTTTTTACGTAGTCATAGTCGACTCCCCAGTTCTGCATATTAACGCCTTTGTTCAGGTTTGTCTGCCCTTCGGCAAAGAAGGCGTTATCGTTTCGATTCGAGGGAGTTGGCAGGTATCCTGAAATACTACCACTGACCACACCCGGCAAACGAAGCACTTCCTGCTTAAAGGTTTCAGCCTGCTTACCCATCGCATAAACGCCATTAACGGTAAGGACTTGATCGCGTTTGAAGCCTACATTCTTGGTCTGGATATAGGTAATTTGCCGGTACACGATAATTGTCCCGACAATAAGTACCACCGACATCATGAACTGGAAGACCACCAGCCCACTCCGTAAGCCAGCGCTTTTGAAACTCACGTTTACCTTGCCCTTCAGCACCGTTATCGGCTGAAAAGATGACAGGAAGAAAGCCGGGTAGCTACCCGCCAGTAACCCAACCACAATGGGTAAGGCCACTAACAGCGGCAGGTAATAAGGTGATACGAGCTGAATGATGCTCATGTCTTTCCCCGCAAGGGTATTGAAGCCCGGTAAGGCTATGGCTACGATACTGATGGCGAGTATCATAGCCAGTACCGTAGTGAGTATTGATTCGGTCATGAACTGGCCAATGAGTTGCTGCCGTTCCGACCCCATCACTTTCCGAACGCCGACTTCCTTCGCCCGCTTTGCCGAGCGAGCCGTGGCCAGATTCATGAAGTTGATGCAGGCAATCAGCAGGATGAACAAAGCCACCGCCGAGAAGATATAGACATACTGGATGTCACCGTTGGGAGCCAGTTCGATCTGCTGCTTTGAATGGAGGTGAATATCCGTAAGCGGGATTAGCCAGTAGCCTACACTATTACCGGCCTTGCGGAACTGATCCATGCTTGTTCCGAGCATTTGCATCGCCTGTGGGCCAATGTATTTTTCAATAATGGTGTTGAAGTTTTTACTAAACGCCTGGACATCGGTATCTGGCTTGAACAAAATATACACATGATGATTATTGCTGAGCCACTGCCCCCAGGGATAATCATCGTTGATCATGCTGAGGAAAAAATCACTTCGGAAATGCGAATTTTTGGGCATGTCGCGCATCACCGCCGACACTTTGAAGGTTTTATTGTTGTCGAACACCATCGGCTGTCCCATTGGGTTCTGATTGCCAAAGTGCCGTTTCGCTGCCGTTTCGCTAATGACTACCGTATTGGGTTCGGCCAGTGCTCGTTTGGGATCACCTGAAACGAGGGGTAAAGTAAACACATCGAACAGTGTGGAATCGGCAAAGGTGATATTGTCTTCCCGCAGACTCGTTGGCTCACCCGTCCGTTTTACTAACCACGTTCCCCGCTGGTGCAGCCGGACAAATTGCTCGACCTGCGGATAATCTTTCTTGAGGGTTGGCCCCATTGGGTCAGGAGAAACGGCAAAGTGCATGTCGTTACCACCGAACTTAATATCGGACTGAACGCGGTAAATGCGGTCGGCTTTGGTGTTGTAGCGGTCAAAGCTTAGCTCGTCCAGCACGTAAAGCATGATGAGCATACAACAGGCCAGGCCAATGGCCAAGCCGAAAATATTGATGAATGTAAAACCCTGCTGTTTGCGGAGCGTCCGCCAGGCGATTTTAAGATAGTTCGTTAGCATAGACATAAAGGTGAAAGGAGGAGAGGGAGGAGGGAGTAAAGGACGGGACGGCCGGCACTACAGTTTCCCGTCCGAAATAGTCTTGATCATGGCCTCCACATTGGTTTTATTCTGTGCGTCGGGGGCCTGAGGCAACGCAGCCTGCAAATAGGGCAGAGCATCCTTCGGTTTGCCAATGGCCATTAACGCCCGACTCATGCCCATGTTCGTGGTAAACTGGTTTGGGTTTTTATCGTAGTTGGTTTTGAAAACGGCGTAGGCTTCCTGATTACGTTTCTGGGCCAGCAAACTGCGACCATATTGGTGCAATTCACTGATCGTACCCATCGGCATCGCTTCGTTCAGTAAGGCCGTGGCCTCGCTGGATTTGTTGAGCGCCGTCAGAATCGCGGCTTTCGTGCTCAGTGTCTGGAAGTTTTTCTGGCCGATGTAACGGGCATTAATCGCCTGATCGGCCCAGATCAGGCCTTGTTTCAGATCGTGGCTGGTTTCCAGACAATAGGTAGCCGCCTGCACCAGCGACTGCCACGTAAAGCCGTTTTTGGAGAGTAACTCCCGACGAAACGATGCCATCTGTGTCCCGACTAAATCGGTACTTACCGTGAATGGAATCATGCGTTTTTCCCAGCTAAGGGCAACGGCGGCTGTACTATCCGTTTGATTGACAAATGAATAGGTCAGCCATTCAACCGACTTGTCAAGTGGTTGGTTTTTAACCGTCACACGCAATACGTCCAGGGCCGGGTCATAATAATAGCTACCCCAGGAGTCTGCTATTTTGGAGAAGATGACAGTCGTTTCCTGTTCGCCAAGGTTCATGAACAGCCCGTAGGTGCCAGCGGCTAAGGGCTTTCCTTCGATCCGTACATTATCCGAAAATGTAATGTTGGTGGTTTCATTGGCACCTGCACGCCAGGGGGCGGGTTGGCCGGGTCCGTAGCCAAGGTCCTGAAAGCCATAGTGGGCAACGGGCGTTCCCCAGATTTTCCCTTCGCGGCCTTTCACCCCCGGCCGATCGTAGTGAATGGTGACTGTTGTGAGGCCAATCTGCTCCGAGACCGACGCTTTTTTGTTACCCCCAATCGGAGCTGTAACCAATTGAGCATGGCTTAAAATAGAGCTAAACAGCAGGCCGATAAAAATGACGAAATTGTGCATGGTTTTGACGGTGAGAAGGCTAGTAATAAACTAGCTCAAATGTTGTACCGAAAAGATAATTGACTTATTTTTAATGGATTATGTAGGGTTGATCGCTTGTGGATGTCCGGAATTGGACAAGGAGCGTACAACTGCGGACAGACCCAGGCAGGGGGGGGATGCAGCAGATCTGTAACAATCCAGTACCTTTACTGTCTATGAAAACCTCACTCACCAGTTCCTTTTTACTGTCTCTATTTCTATTCTTTAGCAACGGATTACTGTTGGCGCAACCCAAGAAACAACCAGTGAAAAATTCTACCGAACAAGCTGGCTTGTGGAAAGATACCGATGGGCATTTCATTAATGCACACGGTGGGGGTATTCTTCAGCATAAGGGTATATACTACTGGTTTGGGGAAATCAAAAAAGGGAAAACGTGGCTCGTACCCGGCCAGAGTTGGGAATGCTATCGGGTTCCGGCAGGGGGAATTTCCTGCTATTCGTCAAAAGATCTGAACGCCTGGAAATACGAAGGGGTTGTGCTGTCGGCAACGACGAATAATCGCCGGAGTGATTTAGATACCAGCAACGTCATCGAGCGCCCGAAGGTGGTTTACAACCAGAAAACAGGTCAGTTTGTGCTATGGATGCATATCGACCACAAAGATTATAGTTATGCCCATGCGGGCGTAGCCGTGAGCGACAAACCAACCGGCCCCTATCGCTATCTGGGCAGTCTGAAACCCAACGGGCACGATTCTCGGGATATGACGCTCTTTCAGGACGACGACGGAAAGGCCTACCTGATTCACGCATCCGAAAACAACAACACGATGCACATCAACCTGCTTTCGGACGATTATCTAAGGCCAACAAATCGCTATGTTCGCATTTTAGAAGGCAAACGGCGCGAAGCACCTGCCCTGGTTAAACAGGCCGGGAAGTACTACTTAATCACCTCGGACTGCACGGGGTGGAACCCCAACCCGGCCTCGGTTGCCGTTGCCGACTCGCCGTTGGGAAAGTGGGCAACCCAGGCGAATCCCTGCGTAGGCCCAAATGCCGAAACGACATTCCGATCGCAAAGCACCTACATTCTTCCACTCGACCCAAAACGCGGCAAGTTCCTGTTCATGGCTGACCGCTGGAACAAAACAAATCTTGAGGATTCGCGCTATGTATGGTTGCCACTGGACATCAAAGCCGGAAAGGTGACGATACCCTGGCAAGCTAATAAACTGTAGGTGGGCGTGGGGCCGGGAGCAGGGAGCCTGGAGCACGGAGTCAGAACCCCGCCCGTCTCCGTACTCCAGGCTCCCGGCTATTCAGATCGCAAACTCTTCACCGGGTTCATCAAAGCCGCTTTGATACTCTGGAAACTCACTGTTAATAACGCAACCAGAACGGTTAGAACGCCCGCCAGGGCGAACATCCACCATTCCATATCAATTTTGTAAGTGAATCCGGCCAGCCATTTATTCATCGCCCACCAGGCAAGGGGCGAGGCAATGACCAGCGCCACCAGTACCAGAATAACGAAGTCTCTGGACAGCAAGCCAACAATACTCGAAACGGATGCCCCAGTACTTTCCGAATCCCGATTTCTTTAGTTTTCTGTTGCGTAACGAGCGATACGAGTCCGTATAAACCCAGACAGGAAAGTAAGATAGCCAATCCCGCAAAGTAGCCGATGAGCTTGCTTAATCGCTGTTCCCGTTCGTAGAGCTGGGCCAGACGTTCGTCTAGAAACTGATAGCTGAAGCCTTTCTCGGGAAAATACTTGTCCCATTCCTGCTGGATGAATTTCAGCGTTTCGGCTTTGTCCTGAGCCTGAATTTTGATGGAGAAAAGCGATAAACGGGGCTGATCAACAGAGAACAACGTGCCTTCAATGGGGTCCAGCAGCGACTGATTATGGAAATCCTTCAGGACCCCCACAATCTTGCCCTCTTTCCTTCCAGATTCACCGATTTGCCCAGCGCTTCCGACGGCGACTTCCAGCCTAACTGCTTGACACCCGTTTCATTAATTAGAAATGCCGACGTTTTATCCGTTGGGTAGGCTTCCGAGAAATCCCGGCCCGCCACAAACTTCAGTCCGTATGCCTGTGCGAAATTATGGTCGATGCCAACAGAGCCAATAAACATGTTCTCATCCGGTCGATGGCCTTCGGGTACTACATTTCGTCGGATGGAGCCGTCGCCCATGGGGCGGTTGGAGAGCGTTACCTGTTGAATATGCGGGTTGTTGAGCAGGATTTCCTTGAATGTTTTCAGCCGTAGGTAGGTGCTGTCGTTCCGGTTCGCGAATACATTGGTGATTTTATCGCTGCGTGTATTGGCCATGATCATGAACGATTTATCGAAGCCCAACGGCCGATTCTGCATGTAATCGAGTTGCTGGAACGATACCAGTGTTCCAATAATCAGGGCAATAGACGCCACGAACTGTACCCCCAGCAACACCTGCCGGACTACCCCCCCTTGGCTTTCCCGCTCACAAAACTGCCTTTCAGGGTAGCAATAGGCTGGAAGCCGGAGACAAAAAAGGCCGGATAACTTCCCGATAAGATTCCGGTCAGCAGAGCGACACCGATGAAGAGTACAATTAACCCGATGTCGGATAAAAAATAGCTCATGCTAATCGACTTGCCCGTCAGGTTATTCAGGACGGGCAATAGCGCACCAATGAGCAGAAACGAGAAGACTAACGCAATGAGACTCAGTAGGAGCGACTCGCCCAGAAATTGCGCAATCAATTGCTGCTTCTCGCTGCCGAGCACTTTTCGGATACCCACTTCCTTTGCCCGTTTCAGCGACCGTGCCGTCGATAAGTTTACGAAGTTGATGCAGGCAATTAAGAGTGTCATCAAGGCAATGCCAATGAAGACGTAGAGATACGTCATGCTGCCCGACGGCTCTGGGGGAGCTTGTGCTTCAGAGCGAAGATGGATATCCCGAAGTGGTTCCAGCTTGTACACAATGTCTTTGGCGAATTGCTTGTTGGCATACGTTAGCAGAAACTTCGGGAATCGGGCATTAACCGTTTCTGCGGAACGTCCGGGCCGAAGCAGCACATAGGTATACCCATGCGAGATTACCCAGTTTTGCGGAAGATTCTGACGAGCGGCTTCATTTTCAGTTGCATACATCGTCTCGTAATTCGCCAGCAAGTCGATGTGAATGTGCGAGTTATCAGGCAACTGATCAACCACACCCGTTACCCGCAGTGGGTATTTACCTTCGTACAGCAGCGTTTTGCCCAGTGGATTTTGCTTGCCGAAATACTTGGCGGCTATCTCATCGGTAATCACCACCGTGAATTTGTCTTTTAATGCGGAATGCGGATTCCCTTGCCGAAAGTGAAAGGTGAAAATGTTGAGTAGGGTGGAATCACCAAAAAAGAACCGTTCTTCATCGTACTTGACACGCTGCACCTGCTGCTGACCGGGTACTTCAATTGTGGCATTGCTCCGATACAACCTGGCTGACGTTTCGATCTCCGAAAAATTTGCGGGTAATAAGGGCGACGCTGGTGGTGGCGTTAAGGCCAGCGGTTGCTCCAGACCCGCAAATTTAGGTAGGTAGGTGACCCGATAAATCCGGTCGAATTTCTGCTGGAATGTATCATAACTGAGTTCATGACGTACAAACAGCAGAATCAGAAAACAGCACGTCAACCCAACGGTGAGGCCAACGATGTTAATCAGCGAAAACCCCTTCTGCCGAAGCAGGTTTCGATAGGCGATTTTGAAGTAGTTGAAGAGCATAGTTTAAGAAATAGTCATTCGTTGTCATTTACTAGTGCTTTGTCAAACTAGATTCTTTGGTTTCTAACTAGATTCTATAGCTATTATTCTGCTGACAATCAGGTTCAAAAGAATCCATTAGCTTCAATAGAATCAAAAGAATCTAGTTTGGACGAGTGCTAGTCAGTCATTGTTTTTAAGGACGTTTGATAACTTGACATTCGCCATTTTCCAACTCTGGGTGCCAACGGCGATGGCTGCTGTGATGAAAACAACCGTATTGGCGAGCAGGAACCAGCCAATACCCGGCTGGAACGAACCCGTAAATTCCTGGGTATTCTGAAGTAATAACTTGATACCTAAAACGCAAATCAGGTTAGCGACGAGGCCTGCGATGGACAGCAAAAGCAGAAATTCACGGTTGACCAGCAACACGATCTGGGCAATTGTCGCCCCGAGCATTTTGCGTACGCTCACTTCCTTCATTCGTCTTGAGAAATGCTGAGCCGCTAACCCATACAGCCCCATGCAGGCAATCAACAAAGCCAGGCCAGCCAGATAGCCAAAGCCATTGGACAGGTTTTGAAACGTGGTGTTAAAGCCATCGAACACATCTTTCTGGTAAAAATGAGATGCGGTCGTATTGGGGAATTTAGCCTGCCAGATTTGTTCCAGATTGGCTACGACTTTTGGGCCGCTTCCTGGATCGAATCGGGCAACCAGATAACTAAACATAGGCGGCTGGGCAGCAAAAAAAATGGCCGGGCGTGCCGCACCAGACCCCATTAGTTTAAAATCCTTAACGACTCCGGCAATCGTAACTAATTTCTTATCGACCCGTATCGACTTACCAACGGCGGCATCTTTCCAGTTGTGCTTCTGTACAAACGACTCATTGACAATGACCGATTCAGCATTTTCGGCGCTACGGTTGCTGGTAAAAAAATGGCCCGAAGCCAGGTTGAGGCCCATTGCGTCAAAATAATCGGGACCAACGTTGTACTGAAGTACATTTTCCTGTACATCGCCAATGTAGATTGTTGCCCGGCCCATTGATTCTCCAACATGGTTTTCGGCTCCCGCAATCGTCCTGATCGACGGGTTTCGGGCCAGTTCATTTTTGACGATGGTAAACTGGGTACTATCGGTAAGCCGAAGGACCAGCGTTTGATCGGGATTATAGCCCCAGTCGAGATTTTTCCATTGCACCCCCGCACTCGTCAGCACAACACCCAGAATAACCGACATAAATGCCAGCACGAACTGGGCGACCAACAGCGCCCGACTGAAGGTGTTTTTGGTGCCAAATTTCAGT
Organism: Spirosoma telluris; assembly: GCA_003259005.1. Lineage (GTDB taxonomy): Bacteria > Bacteroidota > Bacteroidia > Cytophagales > Spirosomataceae > Spirosoma > Spirosoma telluris. Next base: position 3,679,477 of record QLII01000001.1, on the reverse strand, counting down.
TTTCCGGCCAGGACGGCAATGGGCCTAAAGGCGGAGACATATAAAGCTGGGTAGGCTCCCGAAGCAATGGCCGTAAACGCTAATAGGCCAGCCAAAAAACCCCACAATGGTAGGTTCTGGCCAAAAGAAAGCGATATGCTCATGACCATCAGGTCATTAAACAGGGGAACCAGAAATGCGGTGGTGATGACCAATGCCAGCAACAGAGCAACAAAACAAAGCAGCAGGTTTTCGATCATGAACTGGGCGATGAGTTGCTGACGCGTACCACCCATCACCTTGCGTACGCCAATTTCTTTCAGTCGCTGGGTTGCGGCTCCCAGCGAGATATTGACGTAGTTGAAACACGACAAGCCCATCATGATCAGGGCGATAGCCGAAAACAGAACCGTCGTGATTGGGTGGTTGGCTTCGGCCGGACGGCGGTTTACCTCGTAGGCATTCGGGGCCGGATCGCGGAGGTTATCGAAGATGAACGATTTAATGGGATTCTCCTGGTTCCTGGAATTATACAACGCCACATACCGACCCATTTGCCCAGCCAGCGACTTCACATCGGTTTTTTCCTTAAGCTCAATGAACACGCCGTAGATGTGAGAGGACCAGTCCTGATTCTTCAGCGACGCGTGAACGGGGTGATAGCCGGTCAGCAGGTCGAAGGCAAAGCCGGTATTGTTCGGGAATTTCTCGGCCACACCCTGCACGATGAACTGGTTGTGTTCGCGCTCACCCGTAACGATGGCAAGGGGTTGCCCGATTGGAATCTGATTCGGGAAGTACTTCTCTGCCATTTCGCTGCTGAGGATAATGGCATTCGGATTGGCAAGCGCAGCCGGGTTTCCGTACTTCAGCGGGAATGTGAATAGTTGGAAAAAGTTAGCATCCGCATAGGTAATCGTTTCATCGAACAGGTTTTCCTTGCGAACCACTTGTACCCCTTCCCGCTGGACACGAACCGCCCGTTTCACCTGAGGGAAATCGGTAGACAAAGCGGTAGCAATGGGAGCTGGAGCATTGCCATATACCTGCGTTTCTTTATTGACTTCTTGCGTGTATTCCACCATGAAAATCCGGTCGCCGTTGGCATGGAAATTATCCAGCGTCCAGAAGTTTTTCAGAATCAAAAAAACGGCGATGCTACACGCAACCGCAATGGACAGTCCAACAATGTTGATAAACGACGTTACCCGGTTAGTAACCAGATTCCGCCAGGCGATTTTGACGTAGTTGAGGAGCATGATTAAGCGAGTTTATGGTATCTTTGACTTCTATCACTACAAAAACTCATTACGCTATGGAAGAGACAGTTGAACTGACCGAAGTCGAAATCCTGCGCGGTAAGCCAATGCCTAGCCGTAACCATTCCATTCTTGAAGTTCGTATCAGCCATCAAATTATGGAGAAATATGACGCCCAATTTGATGCCCTGACTGAATTAGACCTTGACCTTCTGGCTGGGCCAGCCATTCCAGATATTTGTATTTATCCCAAAATGCACTTTAGCTGGGAGGACGATGATGTACTTAAAATGACCGTTCCCCCCATTACGGCTATCGAAATACTGTCACCCCGACAGGCCTATGAAGTTCTGGCGAGTAAAATCAGAAAGATTTATTTTCCGTCCGGCGTTCAATCGGCCTGGGTTGTTATGCCGTCTGTTAAAACCATCCAGTTGTTCATTCCCAATAGCCCTGTCAAATACTTCAATGAGGTGCTTTTTCACGATCCGACGACAGGGATTCAATTAGATTTGACACAGATTTTTCGTTAACTACTCAGATCGCAAACTCTTCACCGGGTTCATCAACGCGGCTTTGATACTCTGGAAACTGACTGTCAGCAACGCAACACCCACGGCCAGCAGGCCCGCCAGGGCAAACATCCACCATTCGATGTCGATTTTATAGGCGAAGTCCTGCAACCACTGATTCATACCGTACCAGGCGAGGGGTGAGGCAATCAGGATTGCGACGAATACAAGTTTCAGGAAGTCTTTGGAAAGCAGGCCCACAATGCTGAATACCGAAGCCCCCAGTACTTTGCGAACGCCGATTTCTTTCGTCCGTTGTTCGGCCGTGAAGGCGGCTAAGCCAAACAAGCCCAGGCAGGCAATCAGGATGGCCAGGGCTGAGAACACAAATACGACCTGGGCGGTACGCTGTTCGGATCGGTATAGCGTGTTGAGGAAATCATCGAGAAAGGTGAACTCAAAGGCCGAATCGGACATGTCTTTCTGGAAAACGCCTTCCAGTTGCCGCATGGTTTCGGGCAAATGAGCTGTCTTTGTTTTGACAAGCAGATACGGCCGCGACTCCGTATCGGCATTGTGAAACGCATACGCACCAATGGGCATGTGGAGCGATTCGAAATGGAAATCCTCGACAACGCCCACGATTTCCGCCCGATCCCAACCGAACAAATTGTGTGCCTTCTGCCCAATCGCTTTTTGAGGAGTGTAGCCTAAATACGCAACCGCCGTTTTGTTCAGTACGACCTGTACCGTTGTGTCTTTAGGATCTTTTACATCGGAAAAAGCGCGGCCTGCCAGCAGCTTTAAACCCAGCACATTAATGAAATCGCTCCCGACCCGGTTCGTGCGAATGGCCATGCCATCGCTGGCGTTGTTGCTGTTCTTGTCTGATTTAGTGATCGTTCGGCCACTGCCACCATAGCCGGGGAAAGCCTGCGCCCGGCAAACATCGACGACATTACTCAGGCTTCGGTAGTCGTTCATCAGGGCGTCGATCTGCGTTTTATCCTTTGCCGCCGAGGTCATAATGGCCAGTACCTGCGTGGGTTCATAGCCCAATTTCTGCGACTGAATAAACTGCAACTGCTGGTAGAAAATGAACGTACTCACCATCAGCACGACCGAGGCCGTGAACTGAATAACCACCAGCGACCGCCGGAATAAACCCGCCCCCGACTGGTTTCGGAACGTAGTGCTGAGCAGGTATTTGGGTGAAAACGACGACAGGTAAAAGGCTGGATAGGAGCCGGCAATAAGCGTAATAATCAACCCAATGAGCAGTAGGCCACCCACTACTTCGGGCGATACCAGAGACTGAAAGGGTAATTGCTTGCCCGTTAGCTGGTTGAATAAGGGTAAACTAAGCGACACTAAGACGATGGCCAGTACCAACGCGATCGACATCATTAATCCTGTTTCGAGATAGAAACGGCTGACCAGTTGCCGCATCGTTGCGCCGACGGTTTTGATAACGCCCACCTCACGAAAACGAATCTGCGCTTTGGCCGTGGCTAGATTCATGTAGTTGATCGACGCAATCAGTAGAATGACAATGGCCAGAATCAGAAGAATTTTAACCTGCTGAAAATCGCCGATGCGGGTGGTATTCGCATTCGTAATGTCGGCCGAATGCAGGTGAATGTCGGTGAGCGGTTGGAGGCCGAGCGTGAAATATTGATTGTCTTTGGGTACGTTTTTATTGAGAACGACCGCCATTTGCTGTTCTACCTGAGCGGGGTTAGCCTGCGGAGTGAGCAGCAGATAAGTTTCAAAACTGGCGTTGTCCCAGGTTGGATTCTTTGCCCAGCGCACACTGCTGAACGACCCAATCATGTCGGCATCCAGCGTCGATGTACCCGGAAAATTCGCGTAAACACCCGTCACTTCCAGCGTGTCGTTGTTATCGACATTCAGGATTTTGCCGATTGGATTTTCGGTGCCAAAATAGCGGTCGGCGGTTGCCTGACTGAGCACGACCTTACGCGGTCCATCGAGCGCTGTTTTGGAGTTTCCTTTCAATAAACCAATATCGAACACATCGAACAGGCTATTGTCGGCCCAGTAGAAGTTCTTTTCGGCAAATTTCTTCTCGCCTGAGTTCACGAAAGCCGTCTGCCCGTAATTATGGCGAAGTAGCCGTACCTGCTGCGCTACAGTCGGGACGTCGGCTTTCAGGGCCGGTCCAACGGCATTGGGTGAGTTGGCCCATTTCATGGTTTTTCCATCGAAGGAAACCGTTGCCTTAACCCGATAAATCCGGTCGGCATTCGTATGGTATTTGTCGAACTGAAGTTCGTCTTTTACATACAATATCAGCAGCAGGGCCACGGCCAGTCCCGTTGCCAGACCAACTAAATTCAGGAACGTAAACAGGCGGTTTTTCAGAAGCCCCCGCCAGGCGATTTTGAGGTAGTTTGTTAGCATGAGGTGTTTGGTTTTGGCGTGGAGCAGGGTGCACGGAGCAGGGACGGTCCGTCGTTACGGAAAACCGCGCTCCGTGCACCCTGCTCCACGCCATTTATTCGGATTTTAAACTTTTAACTGGATTCATTAACGCTGCTTTTACGGACTGGAACGAGACGGTTAGGAGTGTGATCAGGGCGGCCAGGACAATCGTGAGCCCAAACATCCAGCCCTGAATCTGGATGCGGTAGACGTAGTCCTGCAACCAGGCGTTCATCAGCCACCACCCGAGCGGGGCAGCAATGAGAAAACCCAGCAGAACCAATCGGCCAAATTCCCGGCCAAACAGCCAGAGAACCTGAAAGGCGCTAGCACCCAGCACTTTGCGTACACCAATTTCCTTGCTCTTGGTCTCGACCATAAACGAAACCAGGCCATACATACCCAGGCAGCCAATCAGAATGGCGATCAAGGAAAATACCTGCGTTAAGGCGAGCATGATCCGGTCGCCCCGATAAAACTCGTCCAGAATCTCGTCGACAAACTGGTAGCTAAAGACCTTTTCCGGGAAGAAATCGTTGTACGTGGCTTCAACCGTTTTCAGCGTTCTAGGTAAGTCGGTGGCGCTTACTTTCACCGCAACCATATGGCTTTGAGCAAGGTCGTTGACGATCACAACCGGTTTTACGCTGTTTCGTAATGAGTTGGTGTAAAAGTCATTCACGACGCCCACAATCGTTTTGTCGGTATCCCAGATTCTAAATCGTTTGCCTAACACATCGCCAGGCGAAAGCTTGCCTAATCGCTTGATGACTGTTTCGTTCACAATTACTTCCTCAGATGTCGAATCAGCGGCCCGAAAATTGCGTCCGGCCAGCAGTTTTATGCCAAACAAGGGCAGGTAATTAGGATCACCAATTTTCGACTGGACATCAAATCCTTCGGGTTTCGTTCGGGTGTCATACACGAATGGAAATTGATTGATATTGCCCGAGGCTGGCGGTTGATTGCCCAGGGCCACTTCCTGAACGCCCGAAATCTGAAGCAGCCGTTGCCGTAATGTTTCCTGTTTGAGTGGATCGTTCTGGGCTGATTTGGCGTTTGGCAAATCGACAAGCACAATGCCATCGCTCACGAAACCAAGATCGGCCTGCCGGATGTAGCGCAGTTGGGTCATCACCACAACAACGCCAATAGTGAACAACTGCGTCATGAAAAACTGAACCACCACCAGGCCCCTGCGTACCGAAAATCCACCAACGGCCTGCGTCGTTAGTCGACCCCGCAAAGAAGTGATTGGATTGAAGCCCGCCATCATCAGCGCCGGATAAAAACCGGCCAGCAGGATAACGAACACCACGCCCAGAATCATCACGGCCAGCGGTTTCGGATTCAACAAATCCGTCAGTACCATCGTGGCGTTGAATACTGACATGGCCTTGTTCATGGCCGGAAGGCCCAGATTGGAAAAAAACAGCGCGACGACCACGGCGACCAGCGTAATGATAGCCGTTTCGGTCATAAACTGACTGAACAACTGCCAGCGGGAACTACCCATCACCTTCCTAACGCCCACTTCTTTGGATCGTTTCAGCGCATGGGCCGTTGCCATATTGATGAAGTTGATACAGGCCGATATCACCAGAAACAACCCAGCCAGCGTCATGGCAACCAGCATCGTTTTGTTCATTCGACCGCTATATTGGGAGTTGAAATGAATATCGCTAAGTGGTTGAAGTGTAAAGCTGTAAACGCTTTGGTCGTCGGCGGTATAGTATTTTTTTCGGATAGCCGGGAACGCGCTGGCTAATCGGTCGGCGGACATATCGGGCGGTAAAACGACGTAACACATCGCTTCACTGTTCACGTCGGTCCAGGCCTGCAATGACTCCTTCGCGTTGGCCAGACTGGCAATGGTGCTGTAGGAAATAAAAGCTTCGTAGGTGAGGTTCGTATTGCCAGGATGATCTTTCAAGACACCCGTTACCGTCAGATCTGCCTGGTTGTCGAAGCGGAGGGTTTTGCCAATTGGGTTGGCTGTGCCGAAATATTTATACGCATATTTCTCCGTCAGCACCACCGAATTTGGAGTCGATAAAGTCGACAGTGGATCGCCGATCAGCCAGTCGTAATCGAACACGCTGAACAACTGCGGCTCGGCGAAACAGAAGGTCTTGCTTTCATCGAATTTTTTCAGAAAACCACCTTTGGGATTGGGAACGCTAACAATCCGCCCATGCAGACGCTCCAGGCGGGCGACTTGTTCCAGAAACGGATAATCCCGTCGGAGCACCTCACCAAGTGGTTTAGGCGTTCCGCGAGAGAAGCGAACATCGTCGTGCTTTATCTGCGTCACCACGCGGTAAATCCGGTCGGCCTTCGCGTGATAGGTGTCGAAGCTCAGGTGAAACTGCGTGGTCAGGTAAATCAGAATCCCACAGGTCAGCCCAACGGATAACCCAGAATGTTGAGCAGGCTGTAGGTCCGATACCGAACCAGATTCCGCCAGGCGATTTTAACGTAGTTTGTTAGCATGGGGGAGGGGCGCGGAGCAGGGCGCACGGCGCTGGGAATAGCAATCCCTGCACCGCGCGCCCTGCTCCACGCGTTTATTCTGATTTTAAACTTTTCACCGGATTCATCAACGCGGCTTTGATACTTTGAAAACTCACGGTCAACAGCGCAATGCCCACCGCCAGTAGACCGGCTACGGCGAACATCCACCATTCCATGTCAATCTTATAGGCGAAATCCTGCAACCATTGATTCATGATGTACCAGGCTACGGGAGCGGCAATGACAATAGCGATTAAGACCAGTTTCAGGAAATCTTTCGAGAGTAGTGCAACCAGACTTGGAATGGATGCGCCAAGCACTTTCCGGACACCGATCTCCTTAGTTCTCAGTCGGATAACATATATAGCCAATCCCAGCAAACCCATGCAGGCAATGAAAATGGCCAGCATCGCAAACAGACCAAATATTCGCTGGGCTACCTGTTCTGACTTGTATAAATCACTCCAGTCGGTGGCGAGATAGGAATAGTGAAAGGGTTGATCGGGGAGGTAACGTTTCCAGATGCTCTCCATCTGGCCGACTATGGCTTCTGGTTCATCGGTACGTACCCGCACTACGAGTTGATTGTCTACTTTTTTGAATAGACGGTCGTTCAGAACAAACAGTGGACTAATGCGCTGGTGCAAGGAGCCAAAGTGAAAATTACGAACGATGCCCACTACCGTGTACGTAACGGGTTGACCGTTATTCTGCACAAAATTATCAGGACTGGTAATCTGTTTGCCGATGGGGTTCGTCAGACCAATCTGTCGGGCGGCTTCCTCGTTTAGAATAACCGACAGCGAATCATCAAACTGGCGACTAAACGGTCGTCCGGCCAGCATACTCATCTGCATCGTTTGCAGATACTGCTCATCAACCACGCAGCCTTTTCCCGTAACGGTTTCGTTCTCGCCATTTTTACGGAACGTAATGCCAAAAAAGCCTTCTTCGCCGGGCGTACTAGTAGTGCCCCCACGCCGGTTACGCCCGATAGTTTAGCCACTTCCTCCTTAAAGGCTTCGGTGTTGTTGCCCAGAAAAAAAGCGCCTTTGAGCTTCACAACCGATTCTTTCGTGAAGCCCAGTTCTTTCTGCTGAATGAAATTCAACTGACTGAATACGACGATGGTACTGACAATCAGGAGCACCGATATGGCAAACTGGAACACGACCAGGCCGTTTCGTAACAAATGTCCCTGGCGGGTTGAGGAGAACTTGCCTTTTAGGACTTTAATCGGTTCGAAGGCCGATAACACTCCCGCCGGATAACTGCCTGCCAGCAAGCCTACCGCAATAGCTCCGCCCACCAATAACGGCAGCGTTTCCCACCGAACCAGCGAGGTTAACGAAAGCGATTTACTGGCTATGGTATTGAACGGTGTGAGTAAACTAGCCACTAACAGAACGGCAACCAGTAAGCTAAATAGGCTCAGCAGAACCGATTCGGTCAGGAATTGAGCGGCCAGTTGCTGCGTTGTTGAGCCGAGCGATTTGCGGATGCCTACTTCACGTGCCCGCTCCGATGATCGGGCGGTGGCTAAGTTCATGAAGTTGATGCAGGCAATCAGCAATACAAAACCTGCGATGATGGAAAAAATAGAGACCAGCGACCGGCTCCCATTGGGTTGAAGTTCGGCTTCGAGATGTGAGTCGAGGTGAATGCTGGGAAGGGGTTGCAGGAAATAGAAATACCCATTCCCGGCCTTAAGATAATCGCGATAGGAAACGCCGAACGTGCGCTCGACCTCACCGGCTGCGTACTTCTCGACCACGGCCGGGAGTTTAGCTTGGACCGTTTCGGGACTTGTATTGGGCCGTAAGAGTAGGTACGTATAGGCCGAAAACCCAATGTGATTGACTTGTTCGGCTTGCGGAAACCCTCGCGTTGATGACAGGAAGTTATAGGTAAAATGAGCATTGTGCGACGGATCGGCGCAGATGCCCGTTACTTCCAGTTTCGGCCCCTGCACAATCTCCAGCATCTTGCCAATGGGATTTGCCTGGCCGAACAATCGTTTGGCTGTGCTTTCTGTCAGGACAACCGTATTCGGTCGACTCAGCACCTGATTGGGATTACCGCGCAGAAGGGGTGTCTGAAACACCTGAAAAAAGGTTGAGTCGACCACCATAAAGTCCTTCTCTTCAACCGTTCGGCCATTCAGTTTAACGAGTACCGGCGCATTGGTGCCCGCCGAAAATAGGCGTGTTACCTGCTCTATCTCCGGTATTTCCTTCTTAACCGATTGAGCGTACGACGGTGGAATGAGCGCATAGTTGGTGCTACGGCCGGGGTATTTTCGTTCGAGCGCCATCCGATACACACGCTCCCCATTTGGCCAATGCTGGTCATAACTCAACTCATCGGAAACATACATCACAATGAGCAGGCAGCACGCCATGCCAATGGCTAACCCGGCCACGTTAATGCCCGTGTTAACCTTGTGTTTCGCCAGATTCCGCAGGGCGATTTTGAGATAGTTTCGTAGCATTTTGTAACGTTTTTTCTATATTTGATTTCTACTCGGCCAAAAAATACGATCGGTTATGGAAGCAACTATCGAGCAAGTATCTGCTTACGAATTGGAACGCGGAAAACCTATGCCCACTTTAAATCATTCGTACGTGCAGAAAAATCTGCTAGTTAGTTTAGACTATCGGTATCGAAAAACGCTCACCGTTTTGTCAGAGTTAAATCTAAGCGTGCCCGAACGACCCGATGCAGTACCCGATATTGCTATCTACCCAAAGCTCCAGATCGACTTTCTGCACGATGTTACATCCATGACCCAAATGCCTCTAACGGCCATCGAAATTGTGTCACCCTCTCAGTCCGACGCTGAAATTCTGGCCAAATTTGAGCGATACTTCAACGCTGGTGTTCAATCCTGCTGGTTAGTGATGCCCAGCTTTCAGGCAATTTCAGTGTATTCTGCTTTTGGTAAATACCGCTTCTTCTCCGAAAACGATACACTTACTGATGCATTAACAGGAATTGAATTGAGCTTAAGCGATATTTTCTCTTAGGTGCCGGGAGCGCGGTTTTCCGTAACGACGGGTCGTCCCTGCTCCGTGCCCCCTGCCGTAACGACGGACCGTCCACGCATTTATTCGCTTCGTAAACTCTTCACCGGATTCATTAACGCGGCTCGTACACTCTGGAAACTCACCGTTACCAGCGCAATGAGAATGGCCAGCGAACCTGCCACGGCAAATACCCACCACTCAATGTCAATCTTGTAGGCGAAGTCGGACAGCCATTTATCCATGGCGTACCAGGCAATTGGCGAGGCTATGACAATGGCAGCTACAACCAATTTTAAAAAATCTTTGGAAAGCAGGGCCACAATGCTCGGAACGCTGGCCCCAACACCTTCCGAACCCCAATCTCCTTCGTACGCTGTTGAATCGCGATCAGGGCAATGGAAAACAAACCCATGCACGACAGTAAAATGGCAATGCCAGCCGCCGACGAGAAAATGGTTGACAATCGCTGTTCCTTTCTATACCAGCGTTCGGTATTTGCATCCAGAAACGACCCAATGAATTCTTGTTTTGGCGCAATGGTTTTCCAGACGCTTTTAACGGTTTCCATAGCACCCGTCAGGTTTTGCGGATTCACCCGAACCAGAATATAACTTATTGGCCAATTCGACTGCATTTGCAGGGTAATCGGTTTGGCTTCCTGATGCAATGAGTACAGGTTAAAATCCGACACAACGCCCACGATCTGATATTCTTTGTCATCGGGTTTGATGAACTTGCCCACTGGATTGGCTTCGCCTAACGCTTTGGCCATGCTTTGCGTAATGAGTACCGATGAACTCGAATCCGTACTAAACGCTGGGCTGAAGTCGCGGCCTTGCAGGAGCTTGATGCCCATCGTTTTCAGATAGTCTATATCTATTCGAAGCCAATCGCAGGTAATATCCCGTTTGCCATATTGGAATCCGAACATCATCCGCGATGAACTGCCGTCTAACCAGCGCCGATGTTAACGCCTGAACCCGACACGGCTGTGATGTTGGGTTGATTTGCCAGTCGGTCGCGCATGGCTTTCAGCGTTTCCGCTCCATTCAACTCATTGCCGACCGGGATACTGATTACCTGCTCCTTGTCCAGTCCCATCGGTTTCTGCTGCAGGTAGGAAATCTGCTGGCGAACAATCATCGTGCATACAATGAGCAGGCAGGCAATGGTAAACTGGGTGACGATGAGTGAATTGCGTAATAAACCCGGACGGCTCATCTTCACTTTTCCTTTCAGCACTTCTACCGCATTAAAGCGCGTCACGAACCAGGATGGATAACCACCGCCACCAGCGTAATGAGCAGAAAGCCCAGCGCTGTCACCAGGAGAACAACAGGCTTCATGAAATCGGATAAGGTCAGATAGCTTCGGAACAGGCGATTGAACGTTGGTAAGGTCATATAGGCAAGGCCTAAGCCAATCAGGAAGGCGACAAAACACAGCAGTAGCGTTTCGCCCCAGATTTGACCGAACAGCTGTACCCGTTTGGCACCCAATGACTTCCGAACACCCACTTCCCGCGCTCGTGAGAGCGATTGCGCAATGGTCAGGTTGATGAAATTGATGCAGGCAATTGCCAGAATAAACAAACCAACGAGTAACAGCGTGTACACGTAGGCCCGACTGATACCTCCGCCATGCGTGGTAACCGTATCGAAATGCACATCGTGCAGGGGTTCCAGAAGCAGGCTTCGCTGGAAGCCCAGTTCATTTTTTGGATAGCCCTGTTCCTGCCGTTCTTTGATGTCCTTCGCGAAATATTTATTCATAAACGCCTGCGTCCGCCGTTGCAGCGTTTGTGGGTCCGTACCGGCTTTTACTTTTACATACACATCATGATTCCCATGATCCCAGCGGGTTTTAAACTCCTGATAATCGTCGGCATTTTCGCTGCGAATGAGTGCATCAAAATCGATGGATGAGTTTTTAGGCGCATTGCTCACAACACCCGTCACGGTAAATGCCTGCCAGGCATCGTTCATCCGAAGCTGAAGCGGCTTGCCGATGGGGTCTTCCTTTCCAAAAATATCCTTAGCCATGTTTTCGCTAATAACAATATCGCTCAGGCTGTTCATCGCCGTATTCGCGTTGCCTTTCTGGAGTGGGAAGCTGAACATGTTCAGAAAGTCAGCATCGGCCATGCGGACATCCTTGTTGTAGGTCTGGTTGTTCCGCCGGACACCCGCGCTCCGATCAAACCAGCGCGTAACGCCTTCGATCTCCGGGAACTCGGCTTTGAGCGAAGGTGAAATCGGATAAGGCATGGTGGCTCCTTTATCCGTAGTCCCGTCGCGGTTGGTCGAGAGGAAATTAAGCCGGAAAATGCGGTCGGCGTTGGTGTGGAAGTTATCGTACGATAATTCGAATGTGGCGGTCAGGAATAACAGCACACAGGTACCAAACGCCACCGACAATCCCACGATGTTAATCAGCGTGTGGGTACGGTTTTTCCAGAGCGTTCGGAAGGCGATTTTTAGGTAGTTGCGAAGCATACAGTTAAGTATTTTTTGTATATTTGATCAGGTTGTAAAAACGAACTAGGTATGTATATTCCACAGCCAGAAGCCAGTAAGTTTTTCGTCAACGAAGACGAAATGAGTGTGAATGCTCCAGCTATTCATCAGCGTATTATTGCCTTATTGACAATGGGCTTAGGTAATTTGTATCATGGTACTAAAAGCATTTCGCTTGAACCATTGCCTGAAATGATGCTCGACTTTACATACCGCAGTCCGACACCTGATCTTATTCTTTTCGATAATGTAACTCAGCAAACGCGGATCATTATTGAAATTTGCCAGACAACCAGCCTGAAAAGTGATCTGCGAAAAATCATCCGGCTTGTTGATGAAGACATTTATGGTATCCAAGAAGGATTCGTCTTCAACTATAAAACCCATCAATGGTACCGTTATCGCTTGGGCGATGGTGGCCTTACAACCGAATCCTCCTTTTCTGACATTCTTCAACTGGATTTAAACACATTTTTATGAATTCCTACAAATGGTCTGCTCGCTGAAGGCACCAGGCCAACAGCGAGCAGAAAAAAGCAAAAGTTACTTCACACCGTTTAAGATCATTTATTCACTTTTTAAACTCGTTACCGGGTTTACCATTGCCGCCTTTATACTCTGATAACTGACTGTTAAGAAGGCAATTGTGATGGCTAATACACCGGCCACAGCAAAAATCCACCACGCCAATTCGGTTTGATAGGCAAACGTGCCCAGCCACTCGCTGACTGCCCACCACGCCAGGGGGATGCCAGTACAATGGCAATCAATACCAGCTTCAAAAAATCGGTCGAGAGTAGGCCAATAATGTTTGGTATGCTGGCACCCAATACTTTCCGAACCCCGATTTCCTTGGTACGCTGCTCGGCAGTAAAGGCCGCCAGCGCAAACAAGCCCAGACACGAAATCAGAATGGCGAGTATCCCGAAGTAATTGACGAGCGTATTCACCTGCTGCTCACTCCGGTATAGTTTCTCATATTCTTCATCCATGAAATGGTACGTAAAGGGATAGTTCGGATTGAATTCCTTCGATAACTGCTCCAGATCGGCTAGGGCTTGCTGAGTTTGTCCGGGTCGGGTTTTTACCAGTAAGTAACTCGTATTAGCCGAATTAAAAACCAGAATGAGCGGACTGATGGCCTGGTGGAGTGAGTTCAGGTGGAAGTCTTTCATGAGCCCGATAATCTGACCCTTACCCATCCAGAATTCCACTTCTTTCCCAACGGGATCTTTCATGCCCATCAGTTTAGCCGCAGCTTCATTAATAAGGTATCTGGCCGAATCAGCCGGACTATCCATTCGAAAATCACGCCCTGTCACCAGTTTGATATTCATGGTTCGGGTGAAGTCGCTCCCAACGGCCATCACGGAAACACTCGTGCCCAGGTTAGGATCTTTACCCGGCCATTTCAAATCGCCGGATGTACTCTGGATATTGACCGGTAACGACATGGTTGTTGTGGCCGATGCAATGGATGGCTTCCGCATCACTTCCTGCCTAAAGACGTCTACCTTTTTTGGCTGGGCAATTTCTCCCTCCAGCGGTACATATACGACATCCTCCCGATCGAGACCGAGATTTTTGGTACGGAGGTAGTTCATCTGCTTACCTACCACCAACATCCCTACGATCAGGAAAATGGAGAGCGAAAACTGAAACACCACCAGCGTTCGGCGGAACAAGGCAGGACCCGAACCGAATTGCAGGCGACCTTTTAGGATTTTAATTGGCTGAAGCGAGGATAGAAACAAGGCCGGATAGCTGCCCGACAGAAAGCCGGTAACCAGCACCAAAACCAGTATGATAAGCCACAGCATTGGCTCCGCCAGGTTGAGCATTAATTGCTTCCCGAATGCCTCATTGAACGTTGGCAGTACAGACCAAACCAGTCCTAAAGCCAGTACAACAGCCACCAGACTCGTCAGAACAGATTCGCTCAAAAACTGACCAATCAACGATGAACGAAGCGCCCCGACCACTTTCCGAACCCCCACTTCCTTCGCCCGATTCGCTGAGCGAGCGGTGGCCAGGTTCATAAAGTTAATGCAGGCAATTAGCAGGATAAACAGCGCGACGATGGAGAAAATACGAACGTATTCAATGCGTCCGCCAACGCTTTTTCCGTTTTTGTATTCAGCGTACAGATGAAGGTCGGTGATGGGTTGTAGGGTGGGTAAGCCCGTCTCGAAGTTTTTACCCGCAAAGCGCGGATAAATGTGTTTCATGGCGGCCTCGGCCTGCGCTACGGTTGTATTCGGCTTTAAACGGACATAGGTATAGAAGCCATTATTCCCCCACTTTGTCATCCAGTCCTGCTCCTGGACTTTCCAGTTAACCAACCAGTCGAATTGCAGGCTGGAGTTTTTGGGCAAGTCTTCAATAACGGCCCCAACCACGTAGAATTTGTTGTTGTCGAGTTGCAGGGTTTTGCCCATTGCTAACCCGCTCGGGAAATATTTCTCCGCTACTTTTCGCGTGATGACAATCTGGTTCGTTTGGGCCAGCGCAGCTTTGGGGTTGCCATAAATGGCGGGTAAATCAAACACACCAAAGAAGTCATCGGTGGCATAATGCCCTTTTTCTTTAGCCGCTTTTTCGCCTGTCGTTTGATTGCCAACGGCTTTAATCAGCAATTCTGGGCCGTAGTTGATTTTGGTAACCGCAGCTACGACCGGCACATCTTTCGCAATGGCTTCCTGCAAAGGGCCGGTGTAACGGAGTTTGTTACTAGTTCGCCATTGTAAGGAAAGTTGACCCGGACGTACATGATTCGCTCGGCGTCGGGCAGGAACCGGTCGTAGCTCAGTTCGTCTTTTACCCACAGGCCAATGAGCAAACTACACGCCATGCCCAGCGCCAAGCCAAGTACGTTAATGCCCGAATAGAGCTTATTCTTCAGCAAACTCCGAACCGCGATTTTGAGATAGTTTCGTAACATAAGATTTTAGGTTATGTGTGGAGCAGGGGGCATGGAGCACGGCTTTCTGTAACGACGGACCGTCCCTGCTCCGTGCCCCCTGCTCCACGCATTTATTCAGATCGTAGACTTGTCACCGGATTCATTAACGCTGCTTTTATACTCTGATAACTTACTGTCAAGAAGGCAATTGCAATGGCCAGGATACCCGCCAGACCGAAAATCCACCAGGTCAGTTCGGTCTGGTAGGCGAACGTACTCAGCCATTTGTTGACCGCCCACCACGCCAGTGGTGATGCGAGTGCCAGCGCAATCAGCACCAGTCGCAGGAAGTCGGTCGATAGCAGGGTGACAATACTGGCGACTGATGCCCCTAATACTTTCCGAACGCCAATCTCTTTGGTACGCTGCTCGGCGGTGAAGGCGGCTAGCGCAAACAAGCCCAGGCACGAAATCAGGATAGCCAGCATGCCGAAATAATTGACAAGTGTGCTGATTTGCTGTTCGGCCTTGTACAGCTTTTCGAAGGCTTCATCCATGAAATGATAGGTGAAGGGGTAGGTCGGATTGAACTGTTTACTAACCTGTTCCAGATCAGCGATGGCCTGCTGCGCTTTTCCTGCCTGGGTTTTCACGAGCAGAAAGTTTGTGTTTTCGGGATAGTAGACCACTACTAAGGGTGTAATCGCCTGGTGCAGTGAGTTTAGATGGAAATCCTTCATCAAACCTACCACCTGTCCTTTGCCGCGCCTAAACGTGATTTCTTTGCCGACTGGGTCTTTTAGTCCCATTAGTTTAGCCGCCGTTTCATTGATCAGGTAATTCGATGAATCGGCCAAACTGCCCGTTCGAAAATCTCGTCCACCGAGTAGTTTGATATTCATTGTCCGAATAAAATCGCTCCCCACCGACATCGCTGACACACTAACCAGGCGCTTAGGGTCTTTGCCGGGCCAGTTCAGATCCGTTGAATTACTCCGTACATCGATTGGCAACCGATTCGCCAGGGTAGCCGAGGCCACAGACGGATTGCGTAAAACTGCCCGCCGATAGGGTTCCATTTTCTGTGGCTGTGCAAGCGCCCCTTCCAAGGGTATATACACTATGTTCTCCCGGTCGAGGCCGAGGTTTTTGGTTCGGAGGTAGTTCATCTGCTTACCCACGACCAGCATGCCGACAATCAGGAAAATCGAGAGCGAAAACTGAAACACCACTAACGTCCGCCGGAACAGCGCTGGCCCAGCACCAAATTGCAACCGTGACGACGGACCGCTACCTTTCAGGGTTTTAATGGGTTGCAGTGCCGACAGAAACAGCGCCGGATAGCTCCCCGATAAAAAGCCGGTTATGAGCACCAGGCCGGTAATGATGAACCAAAGGATTGGGTTGGTTAGATCAAGCGTCAGCTGCTTTTCGAACAGGGTATTAAACGTTGGTAAGATGGCGGAGACAAAACTTAGTGCCAGCACTATAGCCAATAAACTCGTGAGAATCGACTCGCTCAGGAACTGCCCGATCAGCGAGGAACGGCCTGCACCAACTACTTTCCGAACTCCTACTTCCTTCGCCCGAACCGACGAACGGGCCGTAGCTAAGTTCATGAAATTGATGCAGGCAATTAGCAGGATAAACAGCGCGACGATGGAAAATATTCGGACGTACTCGATCTGACCACCAACCACTTTTCCATTTTTGTACTCCGAATAGAGGTGCATATCCGCCATTGGATGCAGAATAGGAGCCTCCTGGTTATTGAACTTGGCATAGCGCGGGAAAATACCTTTCAGGATAGCCTCGGTTTGGGCAACGGTTATACCGGACTTCAGGCGTGCATAGATGAGCACGGAGTTTGTGCCCCACTCATTCATCCACGGCTCCTCATAGTTCTTGAAGTTGGTCAGCCAGTCGAATTGAAGTGTCGAGTTGCTGGGTAAATTTTCCAGAACGGCCCCCACCGTGTAGTTTTTCTGGTTGTCGAGCTGGAGCGTCTTGCCTAAGGCAACTTCGTTTGGAAAATACTTCTCGGCTAGTCGGCGAGAGATAATGATCTGGTTAAGCTGCCCTAACGCGACTTTGGGATTGCCGTAGAGGGCAGGTAACTCAAATACATCAAAAAAATCGGACGACGCATATTCTCCCTGTTCTTTCGCCGATTTCTCAGTGCTGGAACTATTAATCGCTTTTACCAGAATTGGCCCACTATCATTGAGTTTGGTTATGGCTGCTATGCCCGGCACATCGCGGGAAATGGCTTCCTTCAGCGGACCCGGCGTATACATAGCCGTTTCGACAGGGCCGCCGTTGAATGCGTAATTTACCCGCACGTTGTATATGTTTTCAACGCCGGGCAGGAAACGATCATAACTCAGTTCGTCTTTTACCCACAGGCCGACGAGTAAGGCACACGCCATGCCCAGCGTCAGACCAAAGACGTTGATTGACGAATAGAATTTGTTTTTCAACAAACTCCGAATGGCGATTTTGGCGTAGTTGGTTAGCATAGGCTAGGGGCGTGGAGCAGGGTGCTCGGAGCACGGTTTTCCGTAACGACGGACCGTCCCTGCTCCGAGCGCCTTGCTCCACGCGATTTAGTCAGAACGTAAACTTGTTACTGGATTCATCAGGGCGGCTTTAATGCTTTGATAACTTACCGTTAGTAGCGCAATGCCTACTGCCAATAATCCGGCCAGTACAAACATCCACCATTCCATATCAATCTTGTAGGCAAAATCCTGTAGCCATTGATTCATCAGCCACCAGGCAACGGGTGTGGCAACCAATATGCCGATCAGAACTAACTTCAGAAAATCTGTTGATAGTAGCGTAATAATGCCGGCAATGGATGCGCCTAGCACTTTTCGCACCCCAATTTCTTTGGTGCGCTGCTCGGCCGTGAAGGCGGCTAAGCCAAATAAGCCCAGGCAGCAGACGATAATCGCTACGACAGCGAAGAAGCTGAACAACTGGCCGGTCCGCTGCTCATTACGGTACATCCGGTTATAGGTTTCGTCCAGAAACGTGTATTCAAATATGTTATCCGGCGAATCTTTTTTCCAGAGACGCTCGGCAGCCGCAATGGCCTGAGACGCCTGTTGACCCGTTGTTTTGACGTGCATGATGCCATTATCGCCTGGAATGCTGAACAGCAACATGGGCTGAATTTGGGAGCGGATCGATGCCGTGGTAAAATCTTTTACGACGCCAATAATGCGGCCTTCTGTCTGGTGAAATTTAAAGCGCTTGCCAATTGGATTGGTGATACCAGCCTGCCTTACCGCCGTTTCGTTCAGGATGAAACTCGTTGAATCGGCTTTGGTACCTGTAAAATTTTTGCCCAGACTCATTTTGATGCCATAGGCTGGAATAAAGTCGTGGCTGATACCGAGCTGATTAACGATAAATGAGCGGTCTGGTGCTTTGCCATCCCAATCAGTATCGCCGGTGCTGCCACCACCGCCAACCAGCCCGCCGGTTGCAGTAACTACAGCGCGGATGCTGCTTTCTTTTTCAAGTTCGCGCTTGTATTGTGCCGCCTTATCGCCCGCATAAAACACGAACGTATGTTCCTTATTAAAGCCCGGATCACGCTCCCGGATATAGCGCAACTGTTCACCGATGACCAATGTGCCTACGATGAGGCCTGTTGCCAGGGCAAACTGAGTAACGACCAGCACCTTGCGTAATCCTGCCTGCCCTGTTTGAGCACCCCGGCCACGCAAGGAACGAAGCGGGTTAAAGGATGACATCATGATGGCCGGATACAATCCTGCCAAGCCTACAGTAAGTGTCAGCGTACCAATCAACAAGCCCCATACTTCCGGATTAAGCAGGGAGAAGCCGATCGTTTTTCCTGTCAGATCGAGGTAATAGGGCATCATCAGTTGAATCAATACGATAGCGGCCAGCAATGCAATGCCCATCGTCAGTAACGATTCAACGAGTAATTGAACCAAAAGCTGTTGCGATTCGGCGCCGATCACTTTCCGAACACCTACTTCGCGCGCTCGCCGGGTTGACCGGGCGGTGGTCAGATTGATATAATTGATACAGCCAATACTCAGCAACAGCAAGGCTATTAGGCCCAGCATCCGAACCTGCTGTAGGCCTGTGTCTTTGCCATTTGGTTCGTAAAAGTGGATTTTTGTAAATGCCTGAAGCTGGTAATCGGATGAGGAGTCTCCCGGTTTTGTATTACGGGCTATAGCCTGAAGCTCGGTTAGTTTTTGCCGATAACTGTGGGTTCAATACTAGGACTCAGCTTAAGGAATGTCTGAAAATAGTAATTGCCCCAATCATCGTCTAATCGCTTCCAGTCACCATTCCCGCCGAAAGTCCGTTTTTTCAGGCTCATTGGGAAAAACACCTTGGATTGAATCGATGAATTGTCGGGCATATTGGCCAATACGGCACTCACCGTAAAGACCCGATTACTATCCAGAACCGTTAGCTTTTTCCCCACAGCCTCTGGCGTACCAAAGAATTTTTCCGCCATTTCCTCGGTCATGACCACCGAGTTTGGCGATGGGAACGGTTTCGTAACATCTCCGCTACGTACCACAAAACCCGTAAACAGATTCAGGAAGTTTTCGTCTACATAGGCCAGATCATCGTTTTTCTCCGAAAACGTTTTGACACCTGCGCCCTCATTAACCCGAAAGGTTCGGAAGTCGTAGAGTGGCGATACGCGTACAACTTGTTCAACTCCGGGGACTTTGTGGGCGGCAGCTACGGCAATTGGTGCGGGCGTACCCGACCAGAAGTTTTCGTCGGCACCTTTCCCAAAATGAGCATTGACCCGATAAATTCGGTTCGCATCGGCGTGGAATCGGTCGAAGCTCAGTTCGTCTTTCACCCACCAAAATAGCAATACGCTCACGGCCAGCACGACCGCCAGACCACCGATGTTTAAAACGGAATAGCCCCACCTGAGCGGATGTTTCGCCAGGCTATTTTGAGATAGTTGCTGAACATGGTTGAGGAGGGAAAAAAGGGAGGAGGGAAGAAAGGGAGGAGGAGAAGAAAGAAGGAAATAACGCTTTTGTTGTTTTACCTTTCCTCTCCTTACTCCCTCTCCTCCTTCCTCCCTTTCCTCCTTTTGTTATTTACACGTGGAAGTTCTCGGTTACGACTTTACCATCGAACAGGTTCACAATACGGTGCGCGAAACCAGCATCATAGGGCGAGTGAGTTACCATGATGATGGTGGTACCCTCGTCGTTCAGTTCGCCAAGGAGTTTCATTACTTCTTCGCCGTTTTTCGAGTCGAGGTTACCCGTCGGTTCATCGGCCAGGATCAGCTTTGGTTTGGCAACGACCGCTCGGGCAATGGCCGTCCGTTGTTGCTGACCACCCGACAGTTGCTGTGGGAAGTGATTCCGGCGGTGCATGATGCTCATCCGCTCCAGGGCTTCTTCAACACGTTTTTTGCGCTCGTCGGGCGGAGTTTTTAAATAGAGCAAAGGCAGCTCGACGTTTTCATAAACGGTCAGTTCATCGATCAGGTTAAAGCTCTGGAACACAAACCCGATAGAGCCCTTACGGAGTTGTGCCCGTTGACGCTCCGTCATCTTGGCTACTTCGGTGCCGTAGAAATTGTACTGTCCGTCGCTGGGGTTATCGAGCAGGCCCAGAATGTTGAGCAGTGTCGATTTACCACAGCCCGATGGGCCCATGATGGCTACGAATTCCCCGTCTTTTACATCCATATTGATGCCATTGAGAGCGGTGGTTTCTACTTCTTCGGTTGCGAAGAGTTTCTGAAGGTCAATTGTTTGGATCATAATCTTTTTTTTGACAGGATTAACAGGATTTACAGGATAAAGCAGGCCGTTATAAATCCTGTAAATCCTGTAAATCCTGTCAAAAAATTAAAATTCAAGTACTTCGTTATCGCCAAAATTTTCGTAAGAACTCGTAATAACTTGCTCGCCGGGTTCCAGTCCGGTCAGGACTTCGTAGAACTCAGGGTTTTTGCGGCCAAGTGTGATCGGGCGTTTCACGGCACGTTTGCCTGACTTATCAACCACATACACCCAGTTGCCACCTGTGTCGGAGAAGAAACCACCAACAGGCAGTAGCGTCGCTTTGGCGGCTTTTCCTAACTCCAACTGAATTGGTGAGGACTGACCCCGCTTAATCCCTTCGGGCGTTCCCTTCGGAAAGATCATGTCCACTTCAAACCGGCCACTTTTTACTTCAGGGTAGACCCGGCTAATCTCCAGATCGTGCATTTTACCGTTGAACTCAAAGGAGCCTTTCAATCCCGAAAATACCCGGCTAATGTAGTGCTCGTCAATACCGACACGCATTTTGAATCCATTCAGGTCATCAATCTGGCCGATGTTCTGGCCTCGGTTAATGTTTGACCCAACTTCCACATCAATGCTGGACAATTGACCCGAAACCGGGGCCTTAACCACCAGGTTATCCAGTGTCTGTTGCCAAAGAGCCACATTTTTCTGCGTACGTTGCAAGGTGCCTTCCAATTGTTTGATCTGGAACTTAGCGTTCTCTTCCTGGTACTTCTGCGTTTCGATCTCAATAGTACGCTGACCAGTTAGCCGCTCATAAGCACGCTTGGCTTTCAGATAGTCTTCTTCCGAAACCACTTTGTCCTTATACAACTTGGCCTGACGGTCGTAAGAGTCTTTTGCCTGATCGATCTGAGCATCGAGATCGGCTAACGTTTTTCGGAGAGTAAACCGCTCTACCTGAAGGCGTTGGCGCGTAGTTTGTAGGTCGTTGACGAGTCGGTTGGCTTCAGTTTCTGACTGGAGGAAGCTCAGTTTCAGACTCTGGTTTTCAAGTTTCAGGAGTACTTCTCCTTTTTTAACCATGTTACCTCCTTCAATCAATTTCTGCGTTACATAACCGCCTTCAATAGCATCGAGACGGATTGTTTTTAGCGGTTGTACAACGCCGGTTACGGCAATGAAATCTTCAAAAGGCCCCGTTGTTACACTGGAGACGGTTATTTTATCTTTTTCAACGTTCAGTTTCGACCGACGGTCGGCAAAAAAGAGTGTGTAAGCTAATAAGCCTAGAACTACCGCACCGCCCCCGAAGATAGCAAGGCGTTGGACAGTCCAAAATCGTTTAGGTAAGACGCGATCCATTAGTTAAGAAGTAAGCGAAAGAATGAAAGAGTGAAAGAGCGAATACGGGCTCGTGCCTCATTCGTTATAAAGACCTGTGCCAATGTCATGCCAGTTGATTGCTAGTGTTGATTATCAGGCACTTGTTGGGCTATTAGTATGATATGCTGTCCGCTTTCGGACGGAATTTGTCCGCTTTTGAGGTTTGGCATAGTGGTGGAGTAAGTGAAGTGAGTGGAGTAAGTGTACTGACTTACTGCACTTACTTTCACCTACTCCACTCACTTCACTTACTCCACCTACTTCACTTCTACAAGTACATAGGGCAGAAGCGTTTTCGAACGCGTTGCCGGATTAAGAAAATCATACGTCAACTGGCTGACGTGGTAATACGGGAAGATGGCTAGCCGATGAACACTAAAGCCGTGCGTCGTGAGCGAATCAACATACTCAGCCGTTGTGAATACTGTTTTGGGCCCTGCTTGTACCAGTGTACGCAATGTAGAATCTGTGCGTGCGTATACTATAGGCCCTTTTGCGTAAAACTCATAGGACCAGAAACTGCCACCACCCACGCCCGTACCGGGTTCGTATAATATTGTCGGGCGATTGGCTAGCGTCGGTTGTGTATTCGCATACTCAGCCGTTGCCATACCCGCCTGATAACGCAAAAAGGTGGATATAAAAATAGATTTAACGAGGTGGCTATAACGAGCATCACGCCCACCATTCGACCCATTAGCGACAGTAGGTTATTCTGCCGAAAGAGTACAAACAGGAGAACCGTGATGGTCAGGACCCAGCCCAGAGCAGTGCCTAGTCCGGCGGGTTGGACGAGCCACAAGAGCGCAGCCATGACGATAATCAGAAGAAAGCCGATCACTGTTTGCCAAGAGGCCCATTTGCGCAGGTTAGTCGGGTTTAACCCAACTAAAAACTGGGCTGTAAGTACCGCATAGAACGGGAAAACAATATTCAGGTAGTGCGGTAATTGAAAGCCGGATAACGAAAACAAAACGAACGTAGCCAGTCCGGAACCCAGCGAAATGTATTCTGGCTGAAACGCTGGTCCAATCCGGCGTTTAGCCAAATCAATCAGCCGCTTGCCAATGCTGATGTATAGGGTAGCGACCAGGGAATAAAAGCCCACAGCAACGTATGGACAAAGAAAAATTTGTCACCTTCGCCTTTAATGGGCCCTGTATTGAAGAACCGCCCAAACTGGCTGTCCCAAAAGAAAAACCGAATTCCCGATACACCTGTCTCGCCAAAGATTACCTTCTCTGGGTGTAAATCGAATTGTTGGTACAGGCAGTAAATTTCAGGTAGTGTGAAGGCGAATGAGAGTACGATAGCCGCATACCAACGTAGTTTAAGAAGTTCATGCCAATGGCCGGTCAGCAGCCAGTGCAGTACTAAACCAGCCCCAATTGGAATAAGCACAAAGACGCCCTTAGTCATGAGCGCGCAGCCTGTCAGCAGAGAGCCTGCCAACAGATGCAGATTGCCTTCAGATATGCCATATCTTGAAGATATGGCATATCTGTCACCCCCAAAAACTCGATAAAAGTGATAAACAGGCCCGATAATGAGCGGCATCAGATACGGTTCGGCTCGCACATCGCTATTGGACAAGACACCGTGAAATGCTGTTAGGAGCACCAGTGACGCCACCTGAGCCGTTAGTTTTGAATAAGTTAGCCGGGTAAACTGATAGGTATATACCACGCTGCCCAGAAAAAACAACAAGGCAGGAAACTTGTATGAAAATGTATTGATTCCGAAAATTCGGTAACTTAGTGCAATGACCCAGAACGGGAAATGAGGCTTGTCGAGCCAATCAGTGCCAACGGCATAGAGGTTTACGAAATCGCCGGTTTGCGCCATTTGTTTGGCAATGCAGGCATACAGGGCACCATCGAGTTCCATCACGGGTGGAAAGAGGCCCGTTGCATTCAGAAATACGCCAACGGCCACAAGGGCATAAAACCAACGGTCAGTAAGAGGGGAAGAAGTGTCAGTCATTAGGTGGTCATTGATCGTCATTGATCGTCATTTATTGTTATTAAATTGTTGTGCACTGGTCGACAATAACGAATGACCACCCAATGACAACAATGACCATCTAATGACAATAAATGACCGTTCAACGACTTTTACTGGGTCAAAGTACGTAAGAAAACCGTAATTCGTTGTTGAATCGAGAGTAGCGTGCAACAAATCGTCTAACTCGTTATCTTTAGTGTATGCAAGATGCTAAACTCTTACTCGTCGACGATGATCCCGACGTATTGCTGGCGGCCCGGTTACTGCTCAAGCGCCACGTTGCTTCGGTAGATATCGAAAAGAATCCTGAAAAATTGCCTTTCCTGCTCAACAACAATCGGTATGATGCGATTGTGCTCGACATGAATTTTCAGCGTGACGTGAGTAGCGGACGTGAGGGATTTGCCTGGCTAGATCGTATTTTAGACATTGACCCAAAAGCGCGGGTTGTCTTGTTTACAGCCTATGGTGATGTTGAAATGGCGGTACGGGCTATTAAAGCGGGAGCTGTCGACTTCGTGTTGAAGCCCTGGCAGAATGATAAATTCCTGGAAACCATTCGTGGGGCTATTCATAAAGGAGGGGGCAATCAGCAGGCAGACGATACTGGTAAAGCTGATAGCCCGGTTTCGCCAGCCAAAAAAGCAACCAAACAAACGAACATCATTGGCTCTGCCATGCGGCCCGTTCTGGATACAGTTGAACAGGTAGCCCCAACGGATGCTAACGTACTAATTCTAGGTGAAAATGGGACCGGTAAAGATCTGGTTGCGCGTGCTATTCATGACCAGTCTCTCCGGCGCGATAAGCCATTTGTAAGCGTTGACGTAGGTGCCCTGACTGAGAGCTTGTTTGAAAGTGAAGTCTTCGGTCACGTAAAAGGGGCCTTTACCGATGCCCGCGACGACCGGGCGGGTCGGTTTGAAGAAGCCAATGGTGGCACGATTTTTCTGGACGAAATTGGTAACCTGAGTCCTGCCCAACAGGCTCGTTTGTTAACGGTATTGCAACAGCGTCAGGTAACGCGCGTTGGCTCAAATAAAGCCCGACCAATTGATGTGCGGCTCATTTGCGCCACCAACGCCGACTTGAACGAGCGTGTGGCCGAACGAGCTTTCCGGCAGGATTTGCTCTATCGGATCAATACAATTGAACTCCATCTACCCGCCCTCCGTGAGCGTCCCTCCGATATTGGACCACTGGCCGAGCATTTCCTGAAAAAATACGCAAAGCAATATAACCGCTCGATTTCAGGCTTGAGCCCGGCATTATTAGCCGAAATGAAGCAATACCGCTGGCCAGGTAATGTTCGGGAATTGCAACACGCCGTTGAACGAGCCGTTATCCTGGCTCGGCCTGATGTAGCAGGGGCGGCTCAAGGAACTTTACTGGAACCGACGAATTTTATCTTCAAAAATGGGTCTGCATCGGTGTCACCCGTGAACGAAACGTTGCAACTGGAAGATATGGAACGGCAACTCATTCAACAGGCTATGCAAAAGCACCGGGGCAGCATTACGGATGTGGCGAGGGAACTGGGCCTGTCGAGACAGGCATTGTATAGAAGACTGGAGAAATTTGGGTTATGAGTACCGTGTCTATCTAAGGTGATCTAACAGGAGAGTTAAGATTTGCTGTTGAGTTTGTGATACTTGATCAAACTTCAGATTGACCTGTAAAAATCCTTCTCTCATTTCGGTTCGAAGCTCATCTAGTTGATTTTGCTGTTGATCGAAACGTTCGTCAACTTGGCTAAACCGTTGGTCAATCTGCTCCTGCTGTTGGTTGAAACGTTCGTCAACCCTACCAAATTGATGGTCGACTTGATCGAAACGCTCATCAACCCGCACAAACCGATGATTGACCTGGTTGAAACGCTCATCGACCCTCACAAACCGATGATTGACCTGGTCGAACCGTTCGTTCACTTGAACAAATCGTTGACGCATTTCAATGGTCAAATCCGCTACTCCTCGGGCTGCGATTTGGGCGTTAGCATCAGCACGAGTAGCTATTACCAGAATCTGCCCGTTCGATTCGATTAAGCGGTCAGTTTTCTGAGCTACATCCGCTAATACAGGTTCGATCTGGTCTAAACGTTTGTCGGGTGTCATGAAAGTGAAACTTTTCTGTAAATAAACGAATATTGTCTTAATACTTACAAAAAAGGAAGGCAAATTTTAGTCAAACTCAAAAATGCCCCAACTCGGTGGCAATGGCTGCTCTGGATTGCTGAACGACTTCGTCAGGGGTTCGTCCGGGGTTCTATGCCGGGTAGTACCGTCCACGACATTTTTGAAAACGAGGTGAGCGGAAATAAGCCTTTTGGATTGAAGTGACCCGTGCCCCGAATGGCAATCGGTACGACAAGCGCATTGGGGCTCTTTTTAACAATGTCGCCACTCCACCGGTTACAAAAGGACGCATCTCGCCAGTCGCTGACCGTGTCCGGGTGCCTTCCGGAAAAATCATGGCCGATAAATTGTTCTGCTGAATTAGTTTACCCAGTCGGGCAATCTCGACAATAGCCTGTTTGGGGTCTTTACGGTCGATGAGGGCGGCACCACTTTTGCGTAGATTATACGAAACGCCCGGTATACCATGCGCCAGTTCAACTTTAGACACAAAGGTGGGTGTGTGCCGACGTAGAAACCAGATAATCGGTGAAATGTCGAACATGCTCTGGTGGTTCGCTACAAAAATAATCGGACGGTCGGTTGGTAGATTGGGTTGTTGGGTAAAGCGAATGGTGCTGCCTGTCAGATACCATCCGTAGGCAATACTGGCATTCATCCAGTCAACTGTTCTTTTATGGGCGGGTCGGCCAAATACGTTAAAGGCAACGACCTGAGCCACGTGGAAAATACATAATACTAAGCCGAAATAAAGCAGGTAGATGCTGCTCAACAGGTAATCCAGAAGTTTTTTCATACAGGCGACAGGCGTCAGCACAGCAACTAGTTTATCCCAAAATTAAGCATGAGTCGCGTACAGTTGGGAAGAAAAACGAATGTGAACCTAAAACATCAACTCTTTTAGCCGAACTTTGTAGTCACTAGGGAAAATTGAACCGTTTCGTTGTTACTTGTTTATATGATTTTATCTGGCACACGTTTGGATGTTATGCGATTCGTCGGTGAAAAAATCGACGCATCCGTTGATGAATTTCTTAAGCCTATCGAGACCAATTGGCAACCCTCTGATCTGCTGCCCGATTCAACAACAGATTCATTTCTGGATGACGTTAAATTACTTCGCGAAAGCACCCGTGAGCTTTCGTACGATTATGTAGCCGTACTGGTTGGCGACACCATCACCGAAGAAGCCCTGCCTACCTACGAGTCGTGGCTGATGGACATGGAGGGAATTGAGCAGGGCAATCCTGCTGGTTGGACACGCTGGATTCGGAGTTGGACCGCCGAAGAAAATCGGCATGGCGACTTGCTCAACAAATTCCTGTATCTATCGGGCCGGGTCAATATGCGGGCGATGGAGGTATCCACGCAATACCTGATTGCCGACGGGTTCGACATTGGGACCGGCAAAGATCCCTACCGCAATTTCGTTTATACCTCGTTTCAGGAGCTGGCGACCAACGTGTCCCATCGCCGGACGGCTACCCTGGCTAAACAGGCCGGTTGCAATCAGCTGTCGAAAATTTGTGGGGTAATTGCTTCCGACGAGTTGCGCCACGCGAAAGCTTATAAAGATTTTGTACGGCAGATTTTTGAGGTCGATCCGTCTGAAATGATGCTGGCATTCGAGGATATGATGCGGAAGAAAATTGTGATGCCTGCTCACTTCCTGCGCGAATCGGGTGTTAAAATTGGCCAGACATTCAGTCATTTTTCGGACGCGGCCCAGCGCCTGGGTGTTTACACGACCTACGACTATATCGAGATCGCTGAATCCCTGCTGGTTGATTGGAAGATCGATACGATCACCGATCTGAACGATGCTGGACAGCGTGCCCGCGATTATGTGATGGCTTTGCCTGCCCGTTTGCGCCGGATAGCCGAACGCACCAAAGTGCCTACGCTGGAGTACCCGTTTAGCTGGATTGCGGCTTAGTATGAATCGGTTCGTTCTTGGTATAGGCTGGCGTATCGTCGGTGTGGTTGCGCTCACTAGTGCCATAACGTACCTATGGCTTCAGGAGGTGAATGGCCTGATGCTGTTTCCTTTAGTCATTCTGCATTTGATAATAACGGTCAATCTGTACCGTTATGTGACCAGTCTGAATCGTAAATTGACCCGGTTTCTGGAATCGGTACGCTATTCCGATTTTGCCGTGTCCTTTCGGGCTGATAACAATCTGGGGCCTTCTTTCTACGAACTGAACGACCAGTTCAACGAAGTCCTGGATGCATTCAGGCAGGCAAGAGCCGAAAAAGAAGCCAACCTGCACTATGTCAACACGATCGTTCAGCACGTCAGCGTGGGCTTGCTGACATTCGATGTGGCCGGGCAGGTAGAGTTGGTCAATCAGGCAGCATTGCGACTGCTGGGGATTTATCGACTGCGAACACTCAATGACCTGACGGCAACAAACCCTGAGTTGAGCGAGTTACTTCTGTCTGCAAAAGCATCGCCCACGCCGGTTTCCTATCAAACCGGTGCCGACGGGGAACTATCGGTGCGTTGCACGGCTGTGCGGCTGCGGGGGCGCTTGGTTACGGTAGTTTCCCTGCAAAACATCCGCTCGGAACTCCAGCAACGGGAACTCGAAGCCTGGCAGAACCTGACGAAGGTGCTACGGCATGAGATTATGAACTCCATTACCCCCATTGTGTCGCTGGCGGGTACCATGCGCGATATTGTCGAAACCGATTTATTGCCCTTTGCCTTACCGAGTGATAACGAGTTCAACGCGATACCCTCTGTTGTTGGTGAATCCATCAATGACCTGCGTGATGCCCTGACAACTATTGAGCAACGGGGAGCGGGTATCATGCAGTTTGTGGATGCCTATCGGAATTTCACCACCATTCCGCAACCTATTTTTGCCGACGTACCCGTTGAGCCGCTGTTGCGGACGGTTGTGCAGCTGGCTCAGGCTAATGCCCCTCAGTGTCAGATTGCGTTTACGGTTGGGTCGCCCAATCTGGCGATTCGGGCAGATGCTTCTCAAATTGAAATGGTGCTACTGAACCTGGTGAAAAATGCCGCAGAAAGCGTTGAGAAAGGTACTGTACCTATCATTGACATCAACGCTGAATCGGTTGGGCCGCATGTAGTTATCCGCGTGACCGACAATGGGCCGGGCATTGAACCGGAAGCCTTAGAACAGATTTTTATTCCCTTCTACACGACCAAGAAAACCGGCTCCGGAATCGGGCTGAGTCTTTCCGCCAGATCATGCAACTCCACAACGGCCAACTCACCGCCGACTCCAAACCCGACGCAGGGAGCACGTTTAGCCTCACGTTTTGATAATTTTCGTTATACTTACAGACGCTTCAGGCGTTGTTGACCTACTGCTTATCTAAAGAAGTGAATTAACCGGCTCATGATCCATCCATTTTTAGCTAATCAATTGCCAGCCGTCACACGCATCTTAAAAGAGAACGGAGTGAAAAGAGCCTATGCGTTTGGATCGGTCTGTACAGACCAATTTACGGAAACAAGTGACGTTGATTTACTGATTGGATTTGATGCGAACCTGGATCCGGTTAGTTATGGTGAAAACTATTTTACAATTGCTCATGCATTAGAGTCTGTGCTGAATCGGCCTGTTGATTTAGTGACCGAACGATCGGTTAAAAACCCTTATTTCCTGGCGCGTTTAGAGCAAACGAAAACGACTATTTATGAATGATGAGGTACGTAAATGGCTGATAGACATTCTGGAGGCAATTGCCCATATTGACATTCACTTGGGTGGTCAGCGCGATTTTATAGTTTATCAAAATAATATAACCATTCAACGTGCTGTTGAACGTGAATTAGAAATTATTGGTGAAGCCACGAATCGTATTTTGAAAGTAAACGATACAATTGCTATTTCTAACGCTCGCCGGATTGTTGATCTGCGTAATCGAGTGATTCATGCTTATGATGCTGTAGATGAGGTAATTGTGTGGAGTGTGGTTATGAAAAGCTTACCTGTTTTGAGACAAGAAATTGAGTCGGTTTTAAAGGAAAAATAGACTTTTTTATCCTCTCTAGACCACTAGGAAAATCGGCTCCGGCATCGGGCTGAGGCTTCCCCGCCAGATCATGCAACTCCACAACGGCCAGCTCACCGCCGACTCCAAACCCGACGCAGGGAGCACGTTTAGCCTCACGTTTTGATAATTTCGATCTACTTACAGAAACTTTAAAACGCTGGAGTGACATGGAAGCGGTAACAGAACAGTCGGCATACGAGCAAGATAGCGGAAAGCCTAAGCCGGGTAAAGTGCATGCCTACATTCAACTAAATATCGGATTTGAACTAAAATCTCGCTATAAAGATCGATTCACATTTCTATCCGAAATCAGCCTTGACCTAGGGGGCTGGTGGTCGGTACCTGATCTGGCTATTTATCCGAAAATGACGATTGATGTTCGGCAGGATGAAATGCGGATGACAACTCCTCCGTACATTCACCCATACCGACACGCTGCTAGATGATACACTGAAAATCAGCATCCCACTGGCGGAGGTGTTTGCATAATAATAGGTGTGTTATATAGTCGACCACTTGGCAGGGGTCGACTTTTAGGTTCTCTCCAGTTGAATTTTGTACGTCAACTAAAAATATTTTTTTATCTTTTAAAAGAACGTACATAGGTTACGCTCTTAACGTATAGGTTTGTGTTTTAGGTAATCCGACACCTGCCTACCCTATGTCTCAGAAAGTACAAACACTCGACTATCATTGGGCCAAAACCCTCTACGAACGTCATCCTGTGTTGGCGGCTTTTCGCAAGCGAGTGGATGGTTTTTCGGTCATGGTGTCGTGTTTACACGAAGCGTTTGAGCAGCGTCGCCATAGCCGTTACCTTGAGCCAGATCTAATTAACTGGATTACCGACTTTTTACTGGCCATCGATCAACTGGACAACAACGCCAGGACACCCCGTGACTATTTGGATGAGTGGACAAAAGACGGGATGCTGCGTCGGTTTTACGATGATTTACTCCATGATGAGCCATTCTATGAACTAACACCCGACGCCGTTCTACTGTTACGCTGGCTCCAGGAGCTTGATCAACATGAGTTTATAGGTACGGAATCTCGGTTGCGGGTTTTGTTCGATTTATTGGAGCAATTAGCCTATCGAAGTTCGAGCGATAAAGCGAGTCGAATTGAACAGTTGCGTCGGGAAATTCGGGAGCGGGAAGCCGAAATTGAGCGCATTGAACAAGGTGAACTCGACGTGTGGAACGCGACACGTATCCGCGAGAATTTTCAGTTAGTGCAGGAAACAGCCCGGCGGTTACTGGCTGATTTTCGGCAGGTAGAGCAAAATTTCCGGGCCATTGACCGTGATTTGAGAGATGAAATCCTGACGACTCCACTCTCGAAGGGACGTCTTTTAGATAATCTCTTTTCAACGATTGACGAACGTATCTGGGAACGCGATCAGGGAAGAGTTTTCGCGCCTTTTGGGAGTTGTTGATGAATCAGGCGAGACAGGACGAATTCGATGCGCTGATGAGCGAAGTCGTCCAATTACCTGCGCTTCAAGATGCGACTTTGGCGTTACGTGATCTCGAACGGCTCAAATTCGATTTGGTGGAAGCAGGCGGTACTGTCAACAGGGCCAATGATTTGATCATAAAAAGCTTACGTCGACTTATCGAGACGAATTTCTTTCGGGAGCATAAACACGTTTTGCAAAAGATCGAATCAGTGTTGGAATTAGCTATCCGCGTAAAACCGCAGCCACCCAAAGATCGCGATCTAATGCACATTGATGGCAAGCCTCAACTCGATTTCTTCCTGAATCGTCGGTTGTTTCGGCCCCCCAATGTAATCAATATTCGTTCTGTAACGGTGGACGCTGGTGAACAGGATGCCGATATATCGGCCCTTTTGACAGATGATGATGTTTCGCTGGAGCAACTGGAAGCGAATGTGGATCAATTATTACGACATCGCCCTCAGGTTTCGCTGGCAACCATACTAACCGAGTTTCCTCCCCACAAAGGACTGGCCGAGATTGTTGGGTACTTAACCTTGGCAACCCAGAGCGAAGCCCAGAACAAAGCCACCGTTCGTGAGGACACGCAGGATGAAATAACCTTTACTACAGACGAAGGATTACGTACGCTTCAGTTGCCGAAAATAATTTTTGTTCGATAAATCCTTGTACGATGGACATCGCTCAAATCGAAAAAGCGCAGGTGTTGGGCGCACTCTACAAAGGACCGCTGTTTCAGCAACAGGACAATCCTGTGCGGACCGACTCTGGCGTTTGCTTCTGAAACATCAGCATGGGGTTCGAAAACATGTTGCCGAATGGGGTGGCGATCTGGAACTCGATGAGGCTGAAGGCTACGCTCGACTGAAGGAACTGGATGTAGACGAGGACATTCGTGAGCAACTTCCCACGATCATTGAAAAGCGGCAACTTAACTATCCAACTACGCTGCTGGTTGTGCTACTTCGTAAGCAGTTAATTGAGCATCAGCGCTTTTCGATCGAAAACATGTTGCGTGTAAACCGGACTGATATTCATGAGCAGCTAACCAATTTCCTGAATGCTGGTCAGACAGACGAAGCCAAAATCCGCGACCGGATCGATGAGTCGATCAATACGCTTGAGCGGTACGGCTTGCTACGTAGTCTGGGGAGTGAAGGCAATGAGTACGAAGTTCGACGTATTCTCAACTCATTTGTCGATATAGAATTCATCAGCGAGTTTGAAGAAAAACTTCGCCAATACGCACTCACCTATTTCAAACATGCTCCTGACCATGACGCCGACTGACACGTTCGCTAAAGCAGGCTACCGCCTATGCCGTCTGGAAGTACTAAACTGGGGTACGTTTAGTAAGAAAGTCTGGCAGATCGAACCCAACGGCGACAATGCCTTGCTGACAGGCGACATTGGGGCGGGGAAATCGACTTTGGTAGATGCCTTAACCACGTTGCTGGTACGGAATGACCGGATTACCTACAACAAAGCCGCTGGGTCCGATAAGCGGGAGCGTAACCTGAAATCCTATGTACTGGGTGCGTTCAAGGAGAGAAACTGGAAACATCGCATAAAAGTAAAGCGGTTTATCTGCGTGACCCGGCCACAACGCATACCGTCCTGCTGGCTTATTTCACGAACCAAAATACCAATCAGGTAGTCACACTGGCACAGGTATTCTGGTTGCCCGACATAACGGATTCGCCCCATAAGTTTTTCGTCGTTTCGGAACGGGAGCTGACAATCCGACAGCATTTTACTGGCTTCGATAGTATTCGCGACCTCAAACGGCGGCTAAGGGAACAGAAGGAATGGGTGTATGATACGTTCGAGGAGTATTCGACCCGGTTCCGCTCACTACTGGGAATTCGGAATGAAGAAGCGCTCGATCTGTTCTACCAGACCATTTCCATGAAGCAGGTGGCTAACCTGACCGACTTTGTACGGGCGCAGATGCTGAGTAAAACAGACATCGAGCAAACGATTGAAACCGTTATTCGGCGATTTGATGATTTAAACGCAGCTTACGAAGCGGTGCAACAGGCCCGGCGACAACTACAACTGCTTGAGCCGGTTACGAGTCGCTGGCGAGACTATCAGCAACAGGAAGCTGCTATTGCCGATTTGGCCCAGTTGGCTGAGGAGTTGCCCGTCTTTTTTGCCTATCACAAAGCTCAACTCTACCGGGAAGAACTGGAGGCTTGTGATACGTATTATGGCATTGAGGCTGGAAAAAGCGATGAGCTGGAACGTGAGGTGGATGGGCTAATCAGCCGTCTGAATGACCTGCGAATCGCTCGCGAAACCTCCTCGGTGGGACGCAGGCTTACGACTATCGGGCAGGAAATTGACCATAAAAATAGACTGCGTGCCGAACGTACGGCTAGTGCTAAATTATATCGCGAACGCTGCGAGTTGCTGGAATTGCCAATAGCCCTTGATGTTGACACATTTACCGCTAATCTGCGGCAACTAAATCCAGTTGCTGAACAGCTTGAAAAACGCCGAACTACTGCTCAGAATGAACGTGATAGGCTGTTGAAAAAACTTCAGCAACTAACTGATGATCGCAACGAACTTCAGAGCGAAATTACGTCGCTTAAGCAACGTAAAACACAGATTCCCGGTGATTGGCTGGTGATTCGTCAACGGATTGCCGAAGCCGCCGGATTAGCTGAAGCCGACCTGCCATTTGCGGGTGAGTTGATTCGGGTAAAACCAGTCGAAAGTGCTTGGGAAGGTGCTATCGAGAATCGTTTGTATGGGCTGGGGCTGAGTTTACTGGTCAACGATACCGACTACAGCCGTGTGGCGGAGGTCATGGAGCATATCAAGCTTGGAAAACGGGTTGTTTATTACCGAACCATCGGCCATGAACATCGGTATGTTGATCGGATTTCACCTCAGTCATTAGTGAACAAAGTGGATATCAAAGACGATAGTCCGTTTTATGATTGGCTGGATACGCAGCTTCGGCAGGAACATAACCTTATTTGCTGCGAATCGGTGGAAGAGTTTCGCCGGACGCCTTACGCCATGACCCGTAATGGACAGGTAAAAATGGGTAAAATGCGGCACGAGAAAGATGACCGCCGTGACCTAAATAACCGCCGTAACTATGTACTAGGTTGGAGCAACGAAGAGAAAATTAGTGCGTTAAACAACCAGTTGTCCCTGCTTGATGAGCAGTTTGGGCGGACAAAAAAGCAGTTTGATGAACAGGAGCGAATGGTAAGGCAATTGGGCGAACAGGAACGGGCTGTGGATGAACTGCGTAAACAACGCGATTTTTCGGAACTGGATTGGCCCCGCATGGCTGCCGAAATTGAACAACTCGAAATGGAGCGACAGGCATTAACCGAACAATCATCGGAACTAAGTCGCTTGGAGCAGGATATTGAGAAAACAGAGCTAAACCTTAAAGCGAAAAAGGAAGCCTATAAGAAACAGGCTGAGGTGGTTGGTGGGTTGAAAAACCAGACGAAGGCCCTGGCTTACAAACTCTACGATGCACTCGATACACTGGGCGTGGTGAATCAGGATGCCGACTTGCTGGAATCGTTTTTCCGTAGCGACGACGATATCATGGAGCAGTTGCCGCTCTGGTTGCAGCGACTTAACCGATTGACCATTCCCGACGATCAGCTTTCCGATGCACACAAAACGGCTATCCTCGACCGGCTTGGCACAACTGATTTGAACGCCGGTAATATTGAGCGAAAGGAGGATGAACTCCGTAAACGATTGACGGGTAAGGAGGGCGAAATTGACAAATTGAACGGGCAAAAAGAGCGTACTGGACAGGATGTGGTCAAAAAGATGCAGCAGTTCTGCAACGCGTTTCCCGTTGACAGTCGTGATTATGAGGCACGGGCAATACCAACTGCTGCCCACGATTATGAAGAGTTATACCAGCGGATAACAGACGACGATTTGCCGCGTCATCAGGAGCGCTTTCGGAAAGAACTGAAAGAAGGTACCATCAATAGCATTGTCCATCTGCAAATGCAGCTTGGTAAATCAGAAAAAGACGTAAAGGATAAAATTCAGAAAATTAACGAACGGCTGGCCGAAATCACGTACGATCCTACGCTGGATACCTACATTCAATTAGTACCCGAACCCGTTACGACCTCCGACATTGTCACCTTCAAGAACGACCTGCGTAACTGCCTGAGTAATACGTCGGGCGATGTCGACAATTACGCCGAGCGGAAGTTTACCGATGTTAAACAGATTCTGGACAAGCTGATGAGCCAGGATGAAGTAGACCAGCGATGGCGTAACAAAGTGACTGATGTGCGGCAGTGGTATTCGTTCGGAGCCAGCGAACGGTATAAAGAAAACCATGCCGAAAAAGAGTACTACAGCGATTCGTCGGGAAAGTCGGGTGGGCAGAAGGAAAAACTGGCGTATACTATTCTGGCGTCGGCTATTTCCTATCAGTACAACATTACCTGGGAAGGTTCGCCACGGACGTTTCGCCTGGTGGTCATTGACGAAGCCTTCGGGCGTGGCTCAAAGGAAAGTACCCGCTATGGCCTGGAATTATTTGGGCGGATGAATCTGCAACTGCTTATTGTAACACCTGGCGAGAAAGTCAATGTTATCCAGCGCTATGTTCAGCACGTGCATTATATCGCCAAAGGCATTGACGAACTATCGAAGGTGCGAAACCTGACCATAAAAGCGTACCAAGAGGCTAAAGAATTGCACAAAACTGCATTGACCGATGATTAGCCCCGACGAAGTTCGCCGAAAAGCCGAACGTTGGTGGCTCGGCGTGCTACGTGCCCGGCTAAACGGTACAATTGACAGCTTCTTCCCAAAAGATATTCCACAGATTGGCTTAGACAAAGCCGCCGACAAATTAGCCCGGTTTGTCATGATACGGGAGGAACAGGAAGCCCTGCATCAGCAATCGAAAGCGGTGCAGGGCTTCGGCTATTCGTTGGGCTGGACAACGCAGGGAAGCAGGCTGGTTGGTCAGAATGACTACATTACCCGAATTTATCTCGACAGCCTTGACGATTTCCTGAAGCTAACAGAAAAAGAGGCTGATTACGATGTCTTTGTCCAGACTATTGAACAGGTTCAGGCTGTATCGCCTGCGTTGCTTCCTTTGTTAGATCGTATGCCTCAGTTGATCCTTGAACAGGTCGATAAATGGCCCGATTTGCTGACCGTAACGGCTTATTTTTTACAGCATCCGAAACCGCAGCAATATGTGAGAAGCCTGCCGATTGCCCTGCCCACCAAGTTTATTGAAAGCAACCGACCTATTCTGCGCACCCTGCTAGACCATCTGATCCCGGAGCATCTGAACGCCGACGAAACGGATTTCTACAAACGCTTTCACCTGTACGTAGAGGAGCCGATGATTAAAATTCGGTTTCTGGATGCCTCGTTACGTGTACACCCTACGTTATCGCACATCAGCGTGTGGTTGAGCGAATTTCGCACATTGCATCTGGGCGGAAGCCGCGTATTCATCATCGAAAACCTGACCACTTTTCTGACCTTCCCGAACCTCCCCGACAGTATTGCCATTTGGGGTGGTGGTTTCGCCGTTACGTTGCTGGGTGGCACCGACTGGCTTCAGCCAAGCACCTCTATTACTGGGGCGATTTAGACGCCCACGGCTTCCTGATTCTGGATCAATGCCGTAAACACTTCCCCAGACCCAATCCCTGCTTATGGATCGCGCTACCTTCGACGCACATGAGCATCTACGAGGCAAAGGCGAAACAACATCGCTGCTTGAATTGCCTTATCTGACGGATGAAGAGCAAGCGTTGTTTCAATTGCTCAACCGAAACGGCTGGCGGGTAGAGCAGGAGCGCTTGGGGAGGAGTGGGTGATGCAACGATTGCCCAATCGAGTTGGTACCGTGGGGTAATTATTGGGTATCTTTATCGTCAACTTGCCTTTGATTGCTAATCTGCATAATCGACTAAACCTATGAAAACGCGACTAAAATTTTGGGAGATAAGCCTGTTGCTTATAGCGCTAATCAACGCTGTAAACGTGGTTGTGGCCCAATCGACTCCACCAGCTTCGTTTTCGGTAGGGGCGGCCAAAGTAGACATAACCCCTGCGCAGAACGAGCTGAAAAAGCCGTATTTCGGTATCAACGACAACATCTACTCACGGGCTGTCGTCGTCAACAATGGCAATACGATCGTAGCGCTGGTTTCGGTGGATATTGGAGGCATGAACGACGAAATGGCCGACCGTATCCTGGCTAAAATTACAACCACATCAGGCATTCCTACCCGAAACATACTGCTGACCGCCACGCATACGCATAGCGTGCCGTTTGGGATTAGTGGAGAGGCCTTTGAGTCGAAGATTGCCATCGCCGTTAAACTGGCGAAAGACAAGCTACAGCCCGCCCGTGTCGGCTATGGCGAAGGGGTATCCTACATCAATGTGAACCGCAACATCATCGACCCCGAAACCCGCCGGTGGTGGGAAGGCCCGAATTACGATGGCCCATCCGACAAAACCGTGGCTGTGGTCACCTTCGAATCGCTGGCCGGTAAACCCATTGCCATCTATTACAACTATGCCATGCACGGGGTTATTTCCGGCATGTTCGATCAGGTGAGCGGGGATGTGCCGGGAGCGGCTTCGCGCTATCTGGAAAACAACTTCGACGACGAAACCGTAGCCCTCTGGTCGACGGGTGCTTGTGGTGATCAGAATCCAATCTATTATCAGCAGACCTACGATTTGCGCGAAATCCGCGTTAAAGAGTACGCCAAACGAGGCATCGACATCAGCAATAAAATGCCTCCCGGTGGCGAAGGGCTGGATCGGAAAGACCCGAAGGTGATCAAGCTGATGGAGCAGCAAAAGCAGATGCTGCTGTCAATGGGGCAACTGCTGGGCGAGGAGGTACTCCACGTGATGCGGGGTACCAAACGGAAGCTAAGCAACCCTGTTCTTCAGGCCGATCAACGGATCATCACCTGCCCCGGACGCAAACGGCTGGATGAGGGCCGGGCGGGCTACGCGGGTACGTATGCCGATGCTGATTCGATTCCTATCCGGCTAGGCTTGATCCGGCTGGGCGATATTGCCCTGACGGCTGTCAATGGAGAAGTATTCAACCCTATTTCCACCCGTTTGAAAAAAGAATCGCCCTTTGCCAACACCCTGATGACTACGCTAACCAACGGCTATGCCCGCTCGGGATATATTCCTCACGATGCCGCTTTTGGCACCTACACCTTCGAAGTGGTTTCGTCAAGGCTCAAACCGGGTTTTGCCGAAACCGCAATTGTCAATGGCCTACTCGATATGATGTACGCCAGCCTTCAGCTAAAGCCGTAATGGGTTAAGTAGGCATGGAGAGATATACGATATGGACTTACTGCCGCCTATTTTGTAAATTTGACTAACTAAGTGAATGACCCGTTATGATCGCAACGCCAGCGCTACCAGCCTTACCAACACACCTTCAAACCGTCGATGAGTTTGAACAGTGGGAACGTCACTACCCACACGAAGGCAGCTATGAGTTTGTGCGTGGGCGTATCATTCCCAAACCTGCCATGAAACAGGACGAAATCTTTATTACCAGCTTTCTTATCCGCTTATTTGTTCAAACAGAATCATTCCGGCAAGGCAATGAACTACTGCCTGAGATGGACTCCTATGTAGACCAAAACCGGAAACGAATACCTGATCTTACTTGCATTACTACTGAACAAAAAGAGGCAATTCGCCGGGGAGAACGGGTTAATACACGTTTCGCAATCGAGTTGTTATCTGACTCGGAGTCTTACGAGGATGTACTGGATAAACTACAAGACTATTTCGATGGTGGAGCGCAGTTGGTCTGGTACATTGCTCCCAAGCGGCAGAAGATCTTCGCCTATACTTCCCCGACGACTCAAAAACATACAAAGGACAAGACATTATTTCTGCGGCCCCTGTCGTGCCGGAGTTACAGTTTGTCGTGGCGGATATGTTTGCGTAAGATTGGAGTCTATCTCAGTGCATCAGCCGTCTTCTCTGAATAATCGTCTAAACGGTCTTCCTCAACAATATGGACATGAGGCTGATTGGCTAATAGCTGAACGGCCTGCTCATAGGGTTTGTACAATTTTCGATCTTTCGGCCGGGCGACTAGCACATCGAAGCGGGCATTACGCCGTTCTGCATAGTCATTAAGCACAGTGAATTGGCCTACGTTAAGCGTTGCTTTCTCGTTGATGGACTGCTCTAATTTCAGATCAAAACTAACGGGTTTCACTAAGTTAAAACTCCCATTTTGCCAGGCAAAAGGGAACTGATAGGCAAAACTTGTTCCCTCAGGCTTCACTGTAATAGGCTGCTCAAAAGCCTCACGAGATAACAGCCCATTCAGACGCTGGCGAAGCAATTGCTTGTATTCTTTCAGCAAATAGGTTTCGTCATGACGTGGCTTATACTCGTCTTCGTCGTAGAACGAGAGATACAGTTTATAGAATTGCTCACCGATTGCCGATAAATCCTCTGTGTATAAAACCGATGTTTTTACCTCACTAAACTGTAAGGCACTACTATCACGAATAAGGATTTCATTGTCAATAAGTTGCCGTGGATGCGCTTCGTAATCGGCGAAGATTTCAGGCTGTTTCGTTAATTGCTTTGTTCGGGTGGCAATGCCCTTGAAGTAGGAACGTATTACCTTTTCGGCAAACTTAGGGTATAGTTTTCGGATGCGCCCCAACCGCTCGGGGTGTAGAAAAACAGCCTGGTGTTGCTCAGGGAACAGTAGCAACACGCCAACGTTCAGCACCTCACCCAATGATTGGGCGTACCGGTATTGCAGGACGCTATAGTAAAAGACTGAGTTCACGCGATTAGACTTTTTGCTGAATTTGAATCTCAACCTGGTTTGCGACACGAAGTTGCTCATAAACGTTGATGTCCGCATTTAAATATTCGAAACTAACAACTATAGAGTAAGGAGCTTCAGCATCCGGGTCCTTGTCCCAACCTTTGTGACCTACAATAGCAATAGAAAACTCCTCGACAAGTTTGTTAGATGGTATAATACACCAATCTTTCTGTAATGTGCTATCCTGGCGTTTAAATCCCCTTACATCTCCATGAGATACATTTGTGCGAATGCTC
Organism: Spirosoma telluris; assembly: GCA_003259005.1. GTDB lineage: Bacteria > Bacteroidota > Bacteroidia > Cytophagales > Spirosomataceae > Spirosoma > Spirosoma telluris. The sequence continues at coordinate 3,638,408 of QLII01000001.1, read as the reverse complement.
CATGGCATTGATTCATACGAACGTCGCCTATATTCAATCGCATCAAAGGTTTCTCCATCAAGATACTCCACTACCCGTTTGGAAAACACATCATAGCTTTCGCCGACTTTTGTTGATTCCCAGGAAAGCCAAGTTGATAGGTAGGAATTCGTTTTACGTCTTGTTCTTCTTGGTCTAGCTTTAAATGCTAATGTAACTTCTATCAGTACTGAATACTCACCCCCTGGTCGTCGAATATCCTCAGGTATAGAAACTGTGTAGATATGTGCCTTACTCCCGCTTAAAAAATCCGATGCGAATAATGTAGCACGATTAGGTTCATTACCTAAAGCACGTGCTTTTGAAGGAATACCATACCCATATAAGCGTAGGTCTTTTTCAGTTGGCCTAACAAATTTTTCTTTTGGCAAACGGGCTGATTGAACCAATAAGGCTCTATACAACATAGCCGATGACGTATTAGGCAATATCTGTTGGAGAGCAGCTAGAATATGGGTGACTTTGGGAGCTGCAAACGAAGTTCCTTTATCATCACGACCTACAAAAGAGCCTCCGTGCAGTGTTGATCTCACTAAAGGGGGACATATAGTATGTTGTGTTATCAGCGTATTATCAAACACTTTTTTTCGAACCCAATCACCGCCATATTCAACAACATCAGGTTTAACAGTCCCCCACATACCTGGACCTGTTTTGCTGAAAGAAGAGGGATCGTCTTTTTGACCAAAGGATTGGAGATCTTCATCTTCATAGCTGTCTAAACAAACAGAGCCTACAGCCAGTGAGAAGCTACTCTGTGATGGTTCCGATAATCTACTACCGGCACTGTCGAGTAAATAGTTCGGATAAGGAATAGCGCTTTGTAAATACGCTACAATTTCTGCAAATCGAATATTGCCGACAGCTGTTACAAATAGCACATCGTGTTTCCAAATTAGTTGATCGAGTGTAGCCGCCCACTCTGACATATGGATTTGCTCGCAAGGAATCCGTGAAGCTACTGATAGATTAAATAACCTCGTTGGCCGATACTGATTGACAATCTGAATCATTAACTCAGAAGGCGACATGGAGTCTGATAAAGTATTTGAACTGTCCAGAATTTTGGCATTCTGTATCCAAAAGGGCAATTCATAAGTTCCGCTATCAGGAATATGATCAGGATATAAGATTGCGCCAGCTACTTTAGTACCATGGCCCCCATTGTTTACTTCATCAGCGACGTTAGTTTCTTGTCCAATAATGAAGCAGTATGATGAAGTACTGTCAATGGCAGGATATAAAAGCTGATGACCCTCCATAATGCCACTATCAATCACACATACCTTTGGAGCATTGGGCATTGGGGCTGTTATAGTAGCTCCAAACACGTTAGGCAGCGTGCTGTTTCCCGAATCCGGTATATTAATTATGGGGACTTCACTAACATCGAATAAATAAGGATATGTTAGCACTAAGTCCTTCAATCCTGCACCGGTCAGCTCTATACGACAGCCAAAACTGTCGTTTAAGTCAATAATTGAACCTACTCTACGTCCTTCGATACCCACAAGAAAACGATCAAAATCATTCTGTCGCTGCATTGATCGGGTATCGTATAATTCACTACGTGCATTACGCCATTCATCTAATCTTGATGCGTACGAATCATCTGTTTCAAACTGCCTAGGCTTAGGAGGGTCATTTCCCACTACATTACAAGCGATTCCTACATCTACTTGATAAACAACTCGGTCGTCAATTAACCCCCATTTAGCAAGTAGAGATTCGGATAAAATCTCATCAATACGCCACTGGTTGCCAGACTCAATACTCCACAAGAGTGGAACTCTACCTCCTCCACGCCGTTGATTTAAAAAACGTTGAATCTTATCCTCAAGGCCAATAAAATTATCTGTACTGACACCTATAATGTAACCATTACCTTGTTCTGAGATAATTTCGATATTGAAAGTTTTCTTAATAAATTCAATATCAAATTCGCTTGGATCGATACGTAAGAAAACAGGAATTTGGTTGGGATTTAGGACAGGTGGCATGCCTAAGGCTTGCCTTTCTGCTAGAAGATTGGTCCAGTCTCCTTGCACATTACTATAGCTCTGGCGTAAAGCAGCTCCATGTTGGCCAAAATTTCGGTTTCGCTGTGCAGTTCCTTCACTAACTTTTTTTTTGAACTGAGGTGCTTTAGGTTTACCTACTTTTTTTTCGCGAAGCGACAAATGTTCAAATCCCATACAGAGCCATTATTTGTACTGACTGTTCTCCTTAGTTGCCTGCCATATGAGTTCTTGTGATAGTTGATCCTTTCCTGCTATAACACTCATTTTCGCTGCATCCTGAGCAATTTTCACGATAAGAGCTGCCGAAAAGCCTTCCATATAAGTAACAACTTTCGGCCAATCTATCTGATCACTCAATCGGAAGGCCGACAAAGTCATTTTCAATAAACAGTCTATTTCTCGTTCTTGTGGCAAGGGTATTTCAATAATATCATCAAATCTCCTAAACAAAGCTTTATCGATATTACCCTCCAAATTTGTCGTTGCTATGATCAAACCTGGAGCGTTATATTCCTCAAGAAGATTCAGTAGAATATTTACTACTCGATGCATTTCACCTACGTCTTGCGTAGTTGTTCGAGACTGAGCAATAAAATCGAATTCGTCTAATAATAATACGCATGGATAAGTCTTTAATGACTCAAACAACTTTGTAAGATTAGTGGCTGACTCCCCTAAATATGACGAAATAATGGCTTCAAATCGAACTTTTAGGAATGGCAAACCAATATTCCACGCGATTCGCTCAGCACTCATGCTTTTTCCGCATCCTGGATGCCCGTAAAGCAAAATCTTTTTCTTGGGCTTTAATCCGTATCGAGCCAACCTTTCTCGAGCTACATATTCTTTCTCAATTCGCTGAATTTTTGCTTCGATGTCCGTAGGAAGCACCATCTCATGCCGTAACAAGTCGCGCTCGACTGGCGTAGCCAAAGGCATCTTATTACGTGTGTCCGTAGGGATTGATACGCCCTGTGGTATTAGCCGCTTTAATTCGCCTTGAAAGCCCTGCCGTTTAAGATTTTTTTCTAAAATGTCGGTTAGACGATCAGCCAGTCGATCATGTCCCTTATTGCGCTCGTCTTCCACAATCCGATATGCCACCTTTACGATGTCATCGTCTCGGTCGCCCTCAATAGAGCGAAATAAACGAGTCATTAGGTCTTGATTCATTATCGTTTGCAACGGAAATTTCCGTTATATGATGGTTTTGAGGGAGAATTTTGCTACTTATATCTACTCCAATTTAATGTAAAATAACGTAATTATCTACTGCTTATGGCTATAAATAGGGCTATCTGGTGAAAAAAATATAACTCAGTTTTCAGAGAAATTTATTAATATGTGGCCTAGCTACAGAGTTGTTAAGTTAAGATTTATTACTAGTGAACCTCAAAAAATGCCTGTTTAGAGGTTAGTTGCTAGTATAACCATCAGTTTTAATGCCAACCATGCCAGCTAACCTTAATAAACGCCTATTTTAAGGTTAGATACTCGGAATCAACAACTCTACAAACCCTGACTGCTGATTTATTGGCTACCAACGAGTGGGTCAACTAGCAATCCTCTCTCTACGTTGCGCCCCACAACTGCCAGATTGATTTCCGTTGCTGAAGTTTCTACAACATCGTAGAAGGATACCCGTGGATTGGCGTTATTTTTGACTCAACGCCCTATTCCATTCGATGATGAAAAAGATAGTACTGTTGCTGTTGGTGACCCAATTGGTATGGGCTCAATCGACAAAACCCGATAATCGGAAGGAGTTTGTTATCGACAATTTCCAAACCGAAACCGGCGTTACGTTACCCAAAGCGCGTATTGTCTATGGCACCTATGGGCATCTGAATCAGGCTCTTGATAATGCCATACTCCTCCCGTCGCACTACATGGCTACGTATCGGGGCTATGAGTGGCTGATCGGTCCCGGCAAGGCGCTGGATACAACCAAATACTTCCTGGTGGCTACCGAACTCTTTGGGAATGGACGCTCCTCCTCGCCCAGTAATACGGCTGAACCCTTTCACGGCCCCCGATTCCCGATCCTGACGATTCGGGATAATGTGAAGGCCGTCCATCAATTACTGACCGATCAGTTGAAGATTTCGCACCTGACTGCCATTGTGGGGTTCTCGATGGGTGCCCAGCAGGCGTTTCAGTGGGCAGTGAGTTATCCCAGGTTTGCCAATCGTATTGTCGCGACGTCGGGAACGGCAAAAACCTATCCGCATGGAGTGGTTCGTCTGGAAGGCCAGATCGCTGCGCTAACCGCCGATGACTCGTTTAAGAATGGCGATTACACAAGTCCGCCCACCAAAGGTCTTCAGGCATTCGCCGTTGTCTGGACTGGGTGGCTCTACTCGCAGGAGTGGTGGCGTCGGGAATTATGGCGTGCCCGCGCCAAGCCCGGCACTACGTTTGACCAAGTGCTCGAAAACTATCGAACGCACTTCATTGAGGGGGCGGATGCCAACGACCTGATCCTGCAAATGCGTACCTGGGAGCGGCATGATGTAGGAGCGACCGAGGGATTTGCGGGAAATGTCGAGTCGGCCCTACGATCCATTCAGGTACCGGTTTTGTATATGCCTTCCGCCACCGACTTATATTTCCCACTGGGCGATGCCCAATATGAAGCGGCCTTTATACCGGGTGTGCAATTAATACCCATTCCCTCCTTGTGGGGACATACTGCGGGCGCTGCCAGCAATCCCGCCGATGCTACCTTTCTCAATGAACATATCCGCAATTTCCTCTTCGATAACGCACCACCATCCCGATAGCCTAAACATCATTTTCTGCCAACTGGAGACCCTGAATCCGATAGTGAGGAAAGTTACGGTCTGCGCTGATCATAATCAGTTTTTCAGCGATGGCCTGACAAATCAGTAGATGGTCAAACGGGTCTTTATGATTGGCAGGTGTTTCTAAAGCATAGAGTTGCTTTAGGTGTTTTGGCTTAACTGTCAATAGGCGAATGCCATACTCATCCTGCAATTCGAAGAGCAACAAATCAATACCAGCAGGTAATGTTAATTTTCCCGTTTTCGCCTTTAGAATCATTTCTCGGACACTCTCTGTGCTAAAGAAGAACTCATTGGTTTCGTCAGCGAGAATAACTCTACTAGTAGAACTGAGTTTAGGATTATCGGTAAGAAGCCAGATAAGAATATGAGTATCCAATAAATACTTCATCAATCAGGGATGGTCTTTTTTAGGTCTTCATCCCAACAACCATCCTTTTCCACAATGATGCTTTTGTATTTACCCAAAGCCGCTTTCAAGTTCGATTTGGGCCTTTTATCTGACGGGACTTTACTGGGTTTGGTTGCAGTTTTCATCATCACATACGTTCGATTCGCTAATATAACGTCAAAAGATCATATCTGGTTGCCTTGCAGGAAGTACCGCTTAACCTTTTCCAGGGTAAATAGATGTGCTCTTGTTTTCACCCCAGAATCGTTGACTTCATAAACCCTGGCCGCACTCGCTTCTTCGAGGCCTGTTCATAGGCATAACCCATGGCCAGTAAAGCGCCTTCCTGATACGCGCTGGCGATGAGCGAAATGCCGACGGGTAGCCCATGAACGGTGCCCATCGGGATCGTAAGGTGGGGGTAACCGGCCATGGCGGCTGGTGGACAGAAGTAAAAGCCGGTGTCGTAGTCGCCGTTGATCAGGTCGATGCAACCGGCAAAACCGATGCTGGTGCCGCCAATGGCATCGAGTTTGTTAGCAGCCATTAGTTTGTCGATTCGTTGACGCCAGTTGCGCGTTTTGGCGAGCGCTTCGGTGTATTCTTTACTAGACAAATCACTTTTGGCTTCACTGCTTTCCAGCGTTTCCTGTTTGAAGAAAGGCATGGCTTTGGCCGCGTTCTTCTGATTAAAGGCAATTACATCAGCCAGGGATTTCACCTGTGCATTGGCCCTGGACAGATACCGGTTTACGCCGTCTTTGAACTCATATTGCAGTACGGTAAATTCGGCACCGCCCATGTCCTGAAGCCCTTTCATCAACTCCACTTCCACGATGGTAGCGCCCTGTTTTTTCAGTACCTCAATGGCTTCTTTGTACAAGCCAACGACAGCTTCATGCCCCTTTAGGAATGATTTCTCAATCCCAATACGCTTGCCCGACAACCCTGTAGCCTGTAAGAATTTTGTATAATCAGCTACGCTCTTGCCCTGACTTTCGCCCGTAACGGCATCGTCTGGATCAACGCCTACCAGCGCACCCAGCAAAATGGCCGCATCGGTTACGGTGCGGGTCATGGGCCGGCGGTATCCTGCGTTTGCGATATGGGAATAATACCACTACGACTGACTAACCCGACCGTTGGTTTGAGGCCAACCAGTCCACAAAATGAGGAGGGGGCAATGATGGAACCGTCCGTTTCAGTGCCTACGGCAACAGCGCACAGGTTCGCTGAGGCCGCCGAGCCAGAGCCTGAACTGGAGCCGCACGGACTTCGATCCAGCACATAGGGATTTCGGGTTTGACCACCCCGGCTACTCCAGCCACTACTGGAGCGGGTCGAGCGGAAGTTGGCCCACTCGCTCAGGTTGGTTTTTCCCAGTATAACCGCCCCCGCCTTCCGTAGTTGGGTGACAATAAAGGCGTCTTTGGTCGCTTTATGGCCTTCTAACGCTAAAGCACCGGCGGTGGTCATCATTTGATCACCCGTATCGATGTTGTCCTTGATGAGTACAGGAATGCCATGCATGGGACCCCGAAGTTTGCTGTCCTTTCGTTCCTGATCCATCGTTTTGGCGATGGTCAACGCATCGGGATTGAGTTCAATCACGGCATTCAGACGAGGCCCTTTTTTGTCGATGGCCTGAATCCGATCCAGATAAAGTTGGGTGATGGCTTCGGACGTGTAGTCGCCCGACTGCATTTTCTTCTGTAGGTCGCTGATGGTGAGTTCATTGAGTGCAAACTCATCGGCAAAAGAAGACGTATCGTTTGTCGGACTTTCCGATTTTGGCGATGAGCAGGCTGTCAGCGCAGAGGCTGAGACCGAGAGGACTGAACTGGCTTTAACAAAACTCCGTCTGTTCATAAAAAGAGTGGGGGTAAAGGCTGGACTGGCACAAGCGTACAAATTAGCACATTTTAGAACCCGTCACAGTTCTTTTTGCATTGTTTTTGTCCGCGTTTTTTGTCATCTCGACGCAAGGAGAGATCTTAAATCGCCACCTTGAGATCTCTCCTTGCGTCGAGATGACAAAAAATGGGAACCCTTGCCTTCACCGCAACCGTAACACCTGCTTCATGAACCGACAAACCACAGATCGTGCTATGGGTTGATAGGTCCAGCAGACTAAACTGGATTGGTAAATCAGTGAACCGACTAGGTTCAGGTGGAGCCAGTAGAGGTGACGACTAAATTTAATGCCCTGTTGTACCATTCGAATAGTTTTTCTTACCGTCCAGCAACTCATCATGATGCCGCTCCATATTGCCGAAGTAGGTGTTCAATACGCATCCTTTTGGTGGACGATAGCGTCACCTGTTGTGCCAGCCAGTTCAGGGTTCCCGGTTCAATCGTGGCCCCCGCGCTTAGTAATGCGTCGATAATGGGAGCGTAATCAAGCTCGGGGTTTCCGTTAGCGAGACACCATAGAGCCTGGCCTAATACGGTACCGCCGTAGACGTTACGGACTTCGAGCGGATTATTGCGTTCCAGGAGCCACTTCACCAGATTGAGTTGCCCACCCAATACCGCGCAATGCAAACTGGTTTGTCCATCCGTGTCCTGTGCATTTGGGTCAACATCCCGGCTTAGCAGAAAACTAACCACGTCGATATGGCCATAGGTGCAGGCATACAAGAAGGCGCTTTCCAGTTGTGCCGATGGCTCTTTATGTATTCCCCAGGCTGGTGTATCGGACTCGTTGGTTTTGAAATGCCCATCTTCCGTAAAAAAGCTCTGCACCAGTTTAAGTCGCCCCAGTCCGGCGGCAGCAACGATACTATCGACACGGGCACCATTTCGCCGGAGTGTTTCGGCGGCTTCCGGGCATCCGTTCGCCAGAGCTGCCATCAGCGGTGGCCAGCCCGTTGATACACCATCTACCGAAGCCCCATAATTCAGAAGGGTGTCGATGAGTGGAATTTGTACGCCCGCCCGCCTGGGATGGATGCTTGTTGCCACCAGTCCCAGCGTTGTGCCTTTGCCATAGGTGTCGGCTAGGGCATCGACTTCGGCACCCGCTTTGAGCAATAGGCGGGCTATCTCAACAGCATTTCTGGGCGACTTCTGTCGGTAGTTTTCAACACCATTGGCCCCGATATAGTGAAGCAGCATGGCCTGATGCACCCGCATCGAACGCATCCGAATCAAATTCGGATTTGTGAGCAGTAGCGATTCAAGGGTGGCTATGTTACCAGTAACAAGGGCGTCTACGGCGGCTTCAAATTGCCAGACTGCTGAATTCTCCTGCGTTACCTGATCGACATAATGTGTCAGCTGTCCCCAACTCTCGAATCCATATACGCGGGCAATAAGCTGTTGAGCATCGGCCAGTGTAAATTCTTTGTCCTGACTAATTGATTCGGGCCAGTGGCGAAAACTCAGGTCATGTTCCAGAATCTGATGAACCCGTTGCGCATCTGCGGATTGGTACGTAGTTAAAAGTTCCTCTGCTTGTTTCTCGTATTGGTTGAGGTGTGCATTGATTGGTAGAGGTTGTATAGGTGGTGGCATACATTCGAATAAGTAGGAAGGTTAGCTCAACTTTATAAAAGTGGAAAAACTCGCGGAGTGTTTACCCCACGAGTTTATGCTATACGCAGATCGCGTTTTGCTTAGGCCAGCGCCCGAGAGAATAGACCTACCCGTTCACGAAGCAGATAGCTGCTGATGTCGGTGCGGAGGTTACCATTGAGGGTAAAAGCACGCAACTCGGGAGACAGGTTGGCGTATTTGTCCAGCGCCTTAAACCAGGCGCTCCGATCCAGGTAAGGTGCCAGCAGAATACGAGCCTGGCTTAGTGCACGGTGCTGGCGTGGTGACCAGATAGGCCGTTGCCGATAAATGTATCCCTGGCCATTGAGCAGGTCGGGCAGAGATTGTGGCGGTGCCATCGGAACCAGCTCAGCCAGCAGGTACAAACCTAATTCAACGTTTAGCAAGCGATTCGCCACCATGCCCGGCAGTGCGTGCCGAAACCGAATTCGACTAGCCAGCGGCTCCTGCCAGCGTAACAGACTGGCAAGGGCCGGGCGAGCAACAGGGGCGGTGGTGAGGAGCGTGTTCATTTGTATGTTTGTTTATTGTTCTATACAAATATCACCCTACAAGAACGTAATCTTTTTATGTTGTACTTTATTTTTGAAATTATTTTTACTTTTTTCGTTCGCTGACAATTTTTGTAGAGATGGGCCTCTCCAGGATAGCTTTTTTGTCATCCTGACTCAGGAGGGATCTCTATTATCCTGATGATAGAGATCCCTCCTGAGTCGGGATGACAAAAATGGATTCTCCGCACAAATTGCCAGAGAAGTAGTTCTCTGTTAGTTATTTACGGGCAGCGGCAGCGCTATTTTCGGGAAGGAATAAATCCGGTGTTTACCGTTGTCCTTAACAGCCCAATTCTCCCAGAAACAGATGACCAGAAGCCATTGGGAAACATCAGCTTGTCGGGCTTCGTAGCCACGCTGACGTAGTGACTTTTTTACATCCAGCGTAGTCGTACTGCCATTGGCCAGTATCAGCGTTGTGGCAATAAACCGGATGACCAGCGGGTCTAATTTTTTACGTTGTGCCTCCATGTTACGATTTGATTCTGACGATGTACCGAACCGTACATTGCGCCTGGTTGTAAACAATGAATTCGTTTTTTTGCAAGCTCACGCCCTGGCGGGCAAATACGGAATCGTAGCGGGTATCCAGACGCTTCAAGGCGTTGGCATCCAACTGCATATGCGTGGGCTCGTGCTTTGTCAGTTCCAGTTGTTCACCAACGTGTACTTCGTAAATAGCCAGATAGCCTTCCTGCTGTCGACCGTTGGCCCAAACCGAGCCATTCAGTGAGGTGTAGTTGAGTGACTTGCTGAACTGATCGGCGAAATAGATCCCATAGCCAAACATTTTTCCCGTAATAACCGCGTTGGCTGGGCGTAATACCAGGCCATTTTTCAGAATCGACAACCAGTTTTCGCTACGACTTCCGTGCCAGAGAGCCAGCGTTTTACGATTCGGTTGCTTGCTTACATAGGCGTTGAATGCGGCATCGGTAGCGGCATGACGAACACTAAAAGCCGCATCAAACTTATTGGCATCGGCACCCATCATTTGCTTGATGAGCTTCAATACGTGGTTATCCGTTTCGGGTTCAATGGTCAGGTTCATGCTTTCAAGCAACGTTGGTGGTGCCTGATTTAGGGCCGCTTGTGCCGGAGCCAGTTCGACCTGTCCGCGCATGACATCGAGCGTGGCTTGCTCATCGGCAAGGCGGTCCTGGAGCGGTTGCAGGTCATCGGCCGACTGGGGTGTTTCATCGGCCAGATGCTGCCCAACGTGAGTCATTCGGCGCGGAATCACTTTAAACAGCTCCAGCAGTTTCGTATTATACGCACTAGTATCCATTCCGACCGTCAGCAAGGCGGCTAAGTCGTCGAGCAGTTGTTGCGCCGATTCAACCTGCTTGCGGGTAACCTGCTGTGCTGTAACGACGTAATTCTGAAAAATCGACAGATTCGCTAATTCCAGCAGCCGACTCATTAAGCCACGTACTGCCGGTTCGGCAATGGTGCTGGCATCAGTTGCCGGACTGGATTCGGCGTAGAGGTGCGTCTGGTCGGTATAGCCTTTGGCTTTTTTTTCGCGAAGCTTCTGGTTCCACTGCGCTATCGGATGGGTAGCCTTGTTTCGGAAGCCACCCACCCGGCCATAGAATACATCAAACGTACCATCTTCCTGTTCACGCATTTCATAGTATTTGTTGTTGTTTTCGGCGGTTACCATAATCAGCTTCACCGTTCGGAGGTTCGGATTCGTTGATTCGGCGGCTATTGGCCTAACTTGTTCAGCAGAAGACAGAGTTGGAGTATTCGGGTGCGGACGAACCGTATTGTCGATGATGGATGGAGCAGAGCGGTTCCATACCCGTTGAAGCAACTGGTTGAGCATAAGGATAGATGGCTAATGGTCATTTTTTGTCATTAGTAGTCATTCATGGGGCGTCATTCGTTGTCAGTAATGGCTATTAATGATCGTATACAATCAATGACCATTACTGGCAATGAATGACCACCAATGACGAATTTATCAGGCCAGCATTTTGCGTAGAACGCCAAGCCGATTACGAGAGAAACCAACGGTTTTTTCTGAAAAGTGGCTGCAATCGGGGCTAAGGTCATAAGCTAACCGATGACCAGGTGCAGAGGCATAGGCGGTTAACAGATCCTGCCAGTGAAGATTATAGGCAAAGTGAGACAACAGAAGCCGTCCTCGATTCAGGTACTTTTTCTGGCGGGGTGTCAGATCCGACCAATTTGTATCGTCGGGCCGGAGTAAATCAGGTAGCGCCGTTGCAGGGGCATCTGGGTGTAATTGCTGAAGCAAAAACAAACCTAGTTCGAGGTCAACTAATTGCCGGGTCGAAAGCGACGGGCGGGGCGTATAAGCCGGGGTATTTGTGCGAGGACGTGAGGTATGAGTCATGATAAGTCTATGTGATTGTCCGATTCAAAAGTATATCCCCTAAAACGTAATCTATTTACGGCCTTCTTTTTTTGTTGAAATTATTTTTCTCTACTTTGCCATCATTAAGCATGACTGCTGTAGGAGTCTTTGTATTTTACTTGCAATATACTATATTATTGTTTTATGCCAATTACCCGTTCTGCTTTTCAACGTTATCGACTTATTGATGAAATCATCAGCCGATACCCACGACGATACTCCAAACAGAAACTATTTGAACTCTGTCAGGATAAATGCGGTATCCGCTCCATCTCGTCGCTCGAAAAGGACATTCAGCGGATGCGCGAAGACCACGACGCACCCATTGAATATGACAAACGGGCCAACGGCTATTATTATAGCAATCCGCAGTTTCGGTTATTGAACCTAATGCTGGCACCCGAGGATATGGAAGCACTCGACTATGCTCGCGAAGTTTTAGCCGCCACGCAGGGAGCCACAGTTGCCGATGAACTGACCAATGCACTACAAAAGGTTCGACAGAGTCTGGACATCATTCGCGAGGTGAAAAGCGATGACCGGGGGGCTCCGGCTACCTCACGCCGGATTGTGTATGTTGAAGAGAAAATTCTGGGAGGCAATCGCCAGTTTGTGCCGATGTTGATTCGGGCTGTAAACCAGAATCGGCAGGTGGCCTTTCGCTACCTGAAATATGAAGATGTGGTATCGGCAACGAATGCGAAGACCACGCGCAAACCGAAAACACCCAATCCGGTTGTCGTTCCGGCCGATCGTCCCAAGTTGCGGATTCTGCACCCGATTCTGCTACGGGAAGTGGCCGATAGTTGGTATGTGATTGGCTACGATGCCGTGAGTGGGGGCGAAAAAACCTTTGCCCTCGACCGCATGAGCGAACTGGAACTCCTCGACGACCCCTGCGATGTGCCACCTACGGTTTTGGCCAATGTGAGTGACTTATTCGAGCATATCTACGGTATAACGGATAGTCACGGGCCGGTCGAAGATATTGTGCTGTCCTTTAGTCCGTTGTTTGGGCGTTATGTGACGGCAAAGCCTATTCACCAGACGCAGGAAGTTCTGAGTGATACCGATACGGAGTGCGTTGTGCGCCTTCGACTGGCACCCAACCGCGATCTGCTCATGCACCTCCGCAGCTATGGCGAACACCTGACGGTACTACAACCCGCTAGTCTGGTGCAGGAAATGAAAACGTCCCTTGAGGCTACGCTGGCGCGGTACTTGTAATGCCGACCGTCCCGGTCGGTAGAGAAATAGTTGATTTTACGACCGACCGTCCCGGTCGGCACTACACTATTCTGAAAAACGTTAACCACTTTCTACCTGTAGCTTATGCCCTCATTTACAACGACCCTTCAAAAGTTTGGTGAGAAAGGGGATAAAACCCGGTGGACCTACATCGAAATTCCGCTTGCCATAACCGACGAGCTGAAACCCGGACAGAAAAAGGCGTTTCGGGTGAAGGGAACGTTGGATAATCACCCCATTAAGTTAGTTTCTCTACTGCCGATGGGACGCTCCATAAATCCCGACGGGGCTTTATGATGCCCATTAATGCCGGTATGCGTCGGGGGATGGGAAAAGAGGACGAAGGAACACAGATCACGGTTACCCTTGAGCTGGACACCGATCCGCTGCCGCAATCCACCGACCTGCTCGACTGTCTGGGAGACGACCCAGCTGCGCTGGCGCATTTTCGGAAACTGAGCCCGAGTCACCAGAATTACTTCAGCAACTGGGTTGAGGATGCCAAAACGATCGAAACCAAAACCAAACGACTCACGCAGGCTGTCATAGGCTTAGCGATGGGTATGGATTTCGGTCAGATGATCCGGCATTTCAAACCAGGATTTTTATGATTTTACTGACTGACTATGATTTTTTTGCAAAGTGAGAAGTCAGGTTGGGTTCCTAAACTTTTTATTTAATAACCGCTTAAACTGCAGACTTGAATTTCCAAAATTAATGAGCAGGCCAACTTCAAGATTGTAAGCTTCCAGATAGTTGATCGCTTGGGCTAAGTGGTCATCGTTGAGTATAGCAACCGCTTTTAATTCAACAGACACTACATTGTCAATTAGAAAATCAACTCTACGAGAGCCAATATGCCGACTTTTGAAGAAAATCGGCATATCAAATTCACGAGTGAACTCAATGCCACATTCCTCTAATTCTATGGCCAATGCCCGTTGATAGATAACTTCCTGAAATCCGCATCCCAGTATCTTATGGACTTCAAATGCACATCCAATTACTTTACTCGTCAACTCTGAGTATCTGTACTCTGTTTTAATCATACTTGTGATGGTAGTCGTCTGACAAGATAATATTTGTAAGCCGTTGTCCGTCAGTATAATTAGAAAATCAAAGTCGGTCAATCAAATCATAAAAATCCTGGTTCAGACTAATTAAACGGCAGAATCAGCTTCAAACAAACATTCCGACCTACGCCAAACATGCCCAGATGCCCATTGGGCGACTGGGTGAAATACTCGAAATACTTCAACCGGCTCAGGTTCGATTGGTAGGCGACATCGAACAAATTGTTGACCTGAAACACCACATGCCAGGTAGGCTTGTTCTGGCTCACGCGAATCGATGCATCCATACCTGCATTGACCAGCGTATAAGCAGCCGTAGCGGTTTCGGTATTGTTCAAACCCAGATACCGATCCTGTTTAGCATTGTAGTCAACGTCGGCTTTGATTGTGATGTCCGTCAGCCATTTCGATTTTGTAGGAAGTAATTGGCTTACACCTGTCGATATGCGCAGGGGTGGAATAAAGGGCAGGTATTCACCTTGAACGCCCGCGTCCGTAAACCGTTGCCCCCGATTATAGCCATACACGACAGCTATACTATTGTCGAACGTAAAGCCCCGCCAGGTAGTTGGGTGCAGACTGAACTGCGTTTCAAAACCGTACAATTGTGCTGAGGATTGCTGATACTGGTAGGTTTTATTGCCTTGCACAATAATAATCGGCTCGCCTTTCTCATCGACCAGTTGTGACAGGGAAATGTAATTCTGAATGAAATTATTGAATACGCTCACTCCAATGTTAACATCCGGGAAGGTGGCTGTCAGGCCGATGTCTTCCTGCAAACTGAACTCCGGATTGAAATTCCGGTTCCCGATGTACACGATGTGCGCACCCGGATCAAGCCCGTTCGAAGCAATTTCAGTGATGCTGGGAGCGCGGTAGCCCCGAGCGATATTGGCTTTAAGTGCTACTTTTTCCGAGAACTCGTAGGTTGCTCCCAAGCTCATAGAAATACCGGTAAACGACTGATGAAGGGCGGGGAACTGCAACTTTGATCCGGCAGTATCGGGCAAAGTCGCATGCTCATCGAAACCCGTTTTGGGGTTGTTTCGGACGTAAAAATCATCACCGGTCAACCGCCGACGGTCGTAACGGAGTCCACCACTAAGCGTCAGTTTTTCGGCCTGCCATTTCAGGAAAACGAACGTGCCTATATCGAAGAGGTTATAATCCGGAATGGGAAACGCAGTGCCGTTTTTGTTTTTGTTGGACTGGTACATTCCGTTGACACCCACCGTAGTCGCCAGTTGGCCAAGGTTAGGGAGATTATATCGTAGACCGTAATTGAAGGTATTCAGCCGAACGAATAAACCGGCCTGATCGGGTTGGGTAGGGTGGTTGTATTCCCGACGTATATTCTGCTGGAAAGCTAACAGCAAGTCAATTTCGCCGTTGCCAATCTGATAGTGGTTGTTGGTATGCAACCGATAGTGCTGAATGCGCTGATGAAGCGGGCTCAGGTGATAGGACGACAGTTCGCTGGCCGGAACAATAGGCCGATTTTGAACATCATCCAGCGTCGATTCGGCAACCTGCCTCGTAAACTGGCGGGTCAGTGAATCGCGGCTTCCATCGGGAATTCCCTGTAGATTATCGTACAACGAAGCCCCGAAACGAGAGTAGCCCTGATGCCCAGAATAGCCAAGCATGGCGGTTAAGGTACGTTCAGAAAAGCCCGTATTGTAAACCCGACCGTCGATCTTATTCTTGTAATTTGTAGCTGCCCGAACAGAGCCGCGCAGATTCCACGCCCAGCGCGACCCACCTGATGCCAAACTCAGCGACTCACCCAGTAGCCGGTTATTCGACTGGTATTCGGTTACAAACCCTACTTTGAGCTTACCTTCGGTATCTTTCGGGTAGTTCGGCATCATGCTTACCACACCCGCCAGCGCATCGGAACCGTACATCAAACTGGCTGGCCCTTTTATCACTTCGGCCCGGTTGATGTTGTAGTTATCAACCTCAACGCCATGTTCATCACCCCACTGCTGCCCTTCCTGACGAACGCCGTCGTAGAGGGTTAATACCCGGTTATAGCCTAGCCCACGGATGAACGGTTTGGAAATATTAGGTCCCGTTTTAACCGCATTCAAGCCGGGGGCGTTCTTCACCAGTACATCAATAATGTTGCTACTGGTCGAACTTTCGATGGACCGGGCGGAGATCGCCAGAATGGCCACCGGGTTCTGGCGCATCAGTGTGCCACGGGTAACCCCCGTGACAACCACCTCATTGAGCGCATTCACAACGGGTAGCAACGTGGCCGTGTACTGGTCGGTTTGAGGCTTAACCTGTAGCGTATCGGATTTATAGCCAACGCAGGAAATAATCAACTCATGGGCCAATGTATCCGCTTTGATCGATAGCGAAAATTGCCCACGGGCGTCGGTGATGGCCCCTTTATTTTGCCCGGTCAGGCTTATGTTGCCAAATGGAATGGGTTTGTGGCTGTCGGCATCCGTGACTGATCCACGAATAATTCGGGTGGGAGAGGGTTGTGCATATAGCACGCTTAGCCCCAGACTATTCAGTCCGAAGCTAATCAGCAGGAAAAATTTATTCATTCAGGGGGTTATCGTTTGGTTGAGTACTCCAGGTAATACAGCACAACGCATCGACCCGGAGACCGATGTGTGCCAATCAGGAAATTACCAAACGAGGGGCGGACCCCGGTGAGAGAAGCAACGGAAACGAAAATGAGACTGAAAGGATCGGTTCTTGAACAGGAAAACCGACTGCAAACGCTCACGCAGCAGAAACAGAAAGGCAAAAAAACTGCTGACAACAACGGGCAGATTAGCCGCCAGATCGAGCAGCAGGATTTCCTGAGCAGTATGGTTATTGGGTAGGATCGGGCTTTTCCCGAAAGGCCAGTAGGGGTGAGCGTGAACAATCAGTTTGCCGCTCGGTAAGCGGTGCGCATGGCGAAATACCACCCCGTTGAGCCACATAGCCAGAAATAGGCCAAGCAGCAAACGGGCTACGCGCAACCGATGTATGTGGAGCAAACCGAACATCAACTCGTGGGAATCAACCTATCAAATCTGTACCAAAGATACGCAGGCTTACTATAATTGGTTTTAGACTCGTCTAAAAAAAATGTTTCATTGATTAAATGGCCGTTTTATGATTCTGTTTTATACAAATAGAACGCAGATTTTTATGATGATTATGATTTAGCCAAGCTTTGCCGAGAAAAATCATCGTTAATCATAACCACCATAAAAATCTGCGTTCTATTCTATAAGCCGACAGAAAACTTCTTTGTGAACTTTGCGACCTTTGCGGTTAGAAAATTAATCCTATGACCGTCGAAAACAAAACCATCATTATTAGTGGTGCCTCGCGGGGTATTGGCCGGGCAACGGCTATGCTCTTAGCCGAGCATGGTGCCAACGTTGTTGTAACGGCTCGCAACGCCGATGAACTCAATCAACTCGAAAAAGAAGCCACAGAAGGCCATACTCGGGGTAAAATTGTGGCTGTGCCCGGCGACGTTACCAGCGAATCGGATATGGAAGCCGTCGTTAAAACCGCTCTTGATCAGTTCAAACACATTGATGTCGTTATCAATAATGCAGGCTATGGTATCTTCAAAAACGTAGACGAACTCACCGTCAGTGAGTGGGATGACCTGATGGCAACTAACGTGAAAGGTACATTTATC
This sequence comes from Spirosoma telluris, assembly GCA_003259005.1. Taxonomy (GTDB): domain Bacteria; phylum Bacteroidota; class Bacteroidia; order Cytophagales; family Spirosomataceae; genus Spirosoma; species Spirosoma telluris. The sequence goes on along the minus strand of QLII01000001.1, from coordinate 3,620,664 downwards.
CTGACCAAAGCGGCCTTGCCAAGCCTGAAAACGCAGGGTTCGGGACACATTGTTGTGGTGGCATCGGACGTAGCCAAGCGCACGTTTGCGGGTGGATCGCTATATACGGCCAGCAAGTACGCACAGGAAGCGTTCACCGGTGCCTTGCGGAAGGAAGTTCGGTCGTTTGGGATCAAAGTAACGGGCGTCTATTCGGGCCTGGTGGACTCAAATTTTCACGCGAAAGGCCACGGTCACGAGACCTCGAAAAGCTGGCTCCAGAACGAAGACATGGCCGAGTCAATGCTGTTCATCATTAGCCGCCCGGCCCATGTGGTGATTGATGAGTTCATGGTACACCCGTTGTCGCAGGAGTATTAATTTGGGGAGAAAAGGAGAAGGGAAATGGTTAGCTTCCTTTCTCCCTTTTCACATGCCTCGGTTAATGCAAACCTGTTTAAACTTGAGTTCTTGTACGATGATTCCATCTTAAGATAAAGTCATCGTACGATAAATCTATCTTACATTTTGACTACTATAATTTAGGCCAGCTAACAGTAAGCTTTACCGCTCTTCTCCTTCCTCTGGTTGCAACCAAACCACCGGTAATGAAGGCTTTCTTTGTACTACTTTTTATCCTCTCCAGTTTCCAGCTACGTGCGCAGTCGAAAACAAATCCGCTTCAGTCTCACTCAAAGCGGTACTTTGGGCTTCATTTCGATTTTCATGCCGTCGCTAAAGATTCGCTGATCGGGCGAAATCTGTCTGAAAAAAGTCTGGATTCTCTGCTCACTGCGGTCAAGCCCGATTTTATTCAGGTCGATTGTAAGGGGCATCCGGGCGTGTCGAGTTATCCGTCGAAGGTGGCGAATGCAACCGTAGCCCCACACATCGTCAACGACCCCCTGGCGTTCTACCGAGCTGTTACCCGGAAGCATAGGGTGGACTTATACCTGCATTATTCAGGTGTTTATGATGATACTGTCCTAACTAAACACCCGAACTGGGCTGTCCAGAAAGCCGATGGTAGCATCAATACGTCGAAAACGTCTGTTCACGGTCCTTATGTCGATTCGCTGCTGATTCCGCAATTGAATGAACTGGCCGACTATGGTGCCGATGGCGTGTGGGTCGATGGGGAGTGCTGGGCGACAGTGCTGGATTACTCACCAACGGCGCTGGCGAAGTTTCGGGCTGAAACGGGTATTCAGACGGTGCCTCGTTCAGACAAAGATGCGGGCTTTAGGGCGTTTAAGGACTTTGCCCGTCGGTCGTTTATTCAGTACATGGGGCATTATGTAGATGCCGTTCATCGTCACCGGCCAACCTTCAGGATCGCATCGAATTGGGCCTATTCGTCTATGATGCCGGAGCCCATCAACACCAACGTCGACTTCCTGTCGGGAGATCTGACGCCGAGTAGCAGTGTCAACTCGGCGGCACTGGAAGGGCGGATTATGGCCGCTCAGGGACAACTTTATCGCAAACCCTGGGATTTGATGTCGTGGAGTTTCTGGTATGAATTCAATCCGATACATCGGCAGGGTGATCAGAAATCGGCGGTTCATTTAATGCAGGAAGCGGCCGAAATTATCGCGCTTGGCGGTGGTTTTCAGGCGTATTATCAGCAACGGCGTGATGCCTCAATTGGATTACGCGAACTGCCTGTTATGGCCGAGTTGAGCCGCTTTGTTCGAGCCAGACAGCCTTTCTGCGAGGGGAGCGTTCCCATACCGCAGATTGCCCTACTGTATGCCAACGCGACAGTTAGCGCATTTAATCAGTCGCTGTTTGGTAACGGGCAAACACAGCGGATTAATGGGGTGCTAACCGCTCTTTTAGATGCCCAGCTACCTGTTGACGTGCTGTCGGAACAGCACCTTCGGGGCCGATTGAATCAGTATCCAGTTATCGTCGTATCGCAGCAGGACTCGCTGGATACGGCATTCCGGCAGGAACTACTTGACTATGCCCGGCAGGGTGGTCATCTGCTGCTTATTGGCGCTCAAACAACCCGTTCGTTTGCTGCGGAGTTGGGGATAACCCCTACCAACCCATTGACAACGGGCCCCAAATGGGTGTTGTATAAGGGGCAACTGTTGTGCTGACGGGACCTTTTCAACCCGTGGGTATTACCGGCAAAGACACAAAATCCGTCGACCAGTTCCTTAAATCGGAAGCCGATGGCCCAGCCCCCGGTGTCATCGCCACAGAAACCTCGTTTGGCAAAGGCCAACTAACGGCCGTTTATGCTGACCTGAGTCTGGATTACCAGAAACACCAGTCGGCCAAACTTCGTGATTTTATCGCATCCCTAACCCGGTCATTATTACCTAAGCCGCTGGTCGAGGTAAGCGGTTCTCATCTTGTGCATGTTGTCCTGAATCGGCAGCGCAACCAACTGGCCGTAAACCTGATCAATACCGGTGGCCGCCATGCCGATCCGCAGGTATTTACGTACGACGAAGTACCCCCTCTGACTAACCTGACCGTTCGGCTTCGCACGGATAAGAAGCCGAAACGCATTGTACAGCAGCCGGAAAATAAGAGCTTACCGATTCGCTATGCAGACGGTATGGCTACGGTGATTGTGCCACAGTTGGGCGTGCATTCGGTGTTGATGGTGGAGTAAATAGGTATGATGTATGATGTATGATGTATGGCTTTGCTGGAACATATATCCTATATCATACATCACAATGTGTATTTCAACGCCAGATTTACAATCCGGCCTTCAAGGGGGCCCAGATGGGCGGAAGGTGGGCTGCACGGTTGGATTGGACCCCAGAACAACGGTTTCGTAGTTGGCCTGCCTGATGTTGAACAAATTTTCGGCGTTCAAGACTAGCCGCCAGTGATCATTATAGTGATATTCGGCGGCTCCGGCAAAAAACCAGTAGTTCGATACTTTCTGGTTGTTGTAGAGGTATTGCGTACCCACATAACTGGTTTCAACTCCAAATCGAAAATGCTCATTTTCCCAGGCCACTGTTGTAGAGAATTTGTCCTGGGGAGCCAGCGGTAAATAGGTGTTGTCAGTTGGGCCATCACGACGGGCGAGCGTGTGATTGTAGCCGAAATACAGTTCGTAAGCTTTGTATTCGAGTCGAACGTAGGTGTCGGTTCCAAGACTGAGGATGTTGTAAGGCGCGTTAATGAGTTGTGTATAGGCCCCTAAATTGCCTGACGTACTGGCAAAAGCCGACACCACCGGCGAGTTGACATAGGTATAATAAAGTGCCTGATCGACCTGAAAAGAGATGCCACTTTCAAACGATTTGGAATAAGCAATGTCGATGTTTGCACCCACCGACCGTTCCGCTTTTACTGTATTTACGTCAATGGGTAACAGACGTGGAAAAATCAAGCTGACATTCAACGCTCCGGGTGTCTGATTAACAAACAGGTTGGGTGTTTTATAGCCTGTTCCAACGCTCAACCGTACTGTCCAGGGTTCAGCAGGTTTCAACTTAATCGACAGCCGGGCAATAGGAAATTTCCAAACGTATTGTGGTGGTCTAAACGTAATCCTGCCTGTATGGCTACTTTTTCACCTACCTGCCAGTCATCCTGTACAAATCCGCCAAGGGTCTGGTAGGTGTAATCGACAAGCCGGGTACTATCCGGGTTCTTTCGGAAGGCTTCAACGGTCAGGTTGGCCCCAATAATAAGCTTATGCTTGCCCAATTGGGCAAGATTATTTCCCTCCAGATAAATGGATGATTGTCGTCCGTCAGACAGTTTCTGGTAATCGGTGTTCTGGCGATGAAACGTACTGACAGCCCCTTTCAACGTTAGTGTATTTCGTTCTGATGAACTATGGCTCGCATCGAAATCGACGGTATGCCGTTGCAGGTCGGTGATGTTTTGATAGCCGTTCGGTAGCGAACCTTCCAGCGCCGGTAAGTAGCCGCCTTCGCGGTGTTCTTTCGTAAAGGCGTAACCGATGTTCAGTTTGGTACGATCCGATGGGTTGTAGAAAAATTTGGGATGGAAATTAAATTGCCTGATGCCCGGACTATCGGTAAAACCGTCCCCCGTTACGTCCACTGCTTTCTGGTCCGTATAGCCTGTAAATAAGGTTAAACCAGTTTTGCCATAACGTTGCGAGTAATAAGCGTTGACGTTGTTTTCTTTAAGGCCCGAGTGGTTGAGCAGAGCCGTAAATTCGGGTTTTTGGGATGTAGGCGATTTAGAGACAATATTGATCATCCCACCAATGGCTCCTCCACCGTAGAGCGTTGAAACAGAGCCTTTAAAGACTTCAATCTGTTTCAAATCAAGCGGTGGAATCTGCAACACGCCGAGGTTTCCCGAAAAACCTTCGTAGAGGGGTAGCCCATCGCGCAGAATCTGGGTGTATTTCGGATCGAGTCCCTGCATCCGAATGGCCTGATTGCCGTTAACGGCTGAGGTGCGCTGAACGTGAATGATCGAAATATCGCCCAGAATGCTGCTCACATTTCCGGGTACTACGGCACTTTCTTCGTCCATGTCCTCCTGTCCGAGCACTTCGACTTTAATGGGTAAATCTTCGATGCGTGAGTTGGTGCGTGTACCCGTAACGGTCACTTCATCAATGGCTTCTACCTCGGCTTTCAGTCGAAAAACAAGTGTATCGACGCTAGGTGTTATGGGGAAAGACGCTGTTTGGTAACCCACCCCGCTAACCGTCAGGGCTTTAACATCAGCAGGCAGGTTAGTCATCCGGGCAATGCCTGTAACGTCTGTAACGGCGCCAACAACTGGTTTGGTAAGGGTACGAACGGTGGCAGCAATGACAGGTTCGTGCGTTAAACTGTCTTCAACCCGAATAATAGTCTGGCCAAATCCGGGTGCAATGGCTAACGTGAGTAAACCAACAAGAAAGAAATTTTTCATCAGCTACAGAATTTGCTGGCAAGTACGGAAGGAATTATGAAGAGAATTTGAAGCGCCTGCTTACTATCCAGACAAACGTATCTATATGTTGACGTTCGATCTTAGTAAAAAGGGCGGTCTTAGCCATATAGGTGCTCAGCCACCCAGATGATCAGATAAGCGAATGGTATGAGTAAAAACTGCGCCAGAATGGTTCCTACTAGTCGGGCGAATAAAATCAGGATGATATACCGCCGGAAATAACCTGCACTGTATCGGCCAGCTCCCACTTCATCGGCAAGAAGCGCAATTGTGGGATCAATGAAAAGTACGAGTATAATGGTCGCCAGCCCATTAATCAGCCCAGACATGGATGCCGCCGTTGAGCGTAAGTCTGGATTAAGATAGCCTGCATAGAGCGTTGCCAGCACGCTTATGGTCATAATGGCGTTGGCCAGCGCATTGAGTAGAAATATAGAAAGGGGTACATTTCTATTTCTGGTAACGTGTTGCCAGTTAGCCTGGTCGGGCCATTTGAGATAGGTGGGAATGTCCTGGACAACCCGAAAGGAAAAACTCCGAACGAGTAATTTCCCGATCGAGCGGTGTTGGTAATAACTATCAACCGCTCGTGTCATCAGCCGTTGAAACGAAGGAAAAAATACCCCCGCTATCAGCGTTGCGAGGGTTGCGGAACCAATAATCCACCGAAAATCGGCAATTTCATCAAGATGACCCGCCCGAATATTTAGCTCGACGTTCTTGGCTAGCAAGGGAGCCTGTAGGGTATTGGCGAGCCGAGATACAAGCACCATCACATTGAAGAGGGCAAAGGATACGGCCCACCGCAATGTTCGTAATCCAACGATTCGCACGCCGAGCGACAGGCTTGCTATCAGGTGAATAACAAAGGTCAACAACGCCACCAGGGCGGTCTGAGTACTCATCAATCAGAAAGGTAAATCGCGCCGGGGCCAGTCAATATGGTATCGAATCCATTTGTACATCCATTGATGTAGCGTAGGACCTGGGCGCTGCTGGCGAAATAACTGATAATCAAGACGTTTTTTTCGAAGCGTTCGAATTGTTCGGCTAATCGTACTTGATGATTTTTTTCGCAGCAGCGTGAAATAAGCCTGCTCGACCGAACTGAGCGGCATGTGTTCCAGACGTTTACGAATAGAAGCAGGCAGGACCAGTCGGAATTCGGCCTGTAGCAGGCGCAGAGATTGCCGAATTGGATACGTAAGCCGAAATTGTTCGGCCAGATCAAGCAACTCTTGCCAATCGATAACCACAGTCGGTTTTGTATAAATAACATAACTATCGGCTATCCAGCGGATGGGGGCGGGGTGTGACGCACTCCAGGCAAATCCGTGAACCAGATTGTGAAATAACTGATGCGTTGGCGATAATGTATAGGTGTGTAGAGAATCAGTTAAGGCAAGCGGTTGTCTCGACTTCCAGAAGGGTATATCTGCCCCGGTGTAGGCATGTTGAATAATCAGGTTCCAATGTAAATCGACACTGACATTTTGCTTATCCCACAAGTGCATGGCGTGCAATAACTGACGATGTTTGATCTCAAACTGACTCGACTTTAGAGAAAGAGGTTCTGCCTGAAGCACTCGTACGGCCTGGTCTGCCTGGGATGTGGGTACCAGCACGTCAAGATCATACATCAACCGGACTCCCATATCGCCATAATACTGGAGCGAAAGCGGAATGCCTTTTAACACAATCGTATCGATGTTTTCCTGATGCAAGGCACCAACGATCAGTTTCATCTTCTCCAGAAAACGCTGATTTGTCATCCAGGTATAGCGGTAAATACCCCGTAGGTGTGGAATCAATGGGTCGCCGGACTTTTCCAGATTGCGGTAAACAAGCGGCATCAACCGTTGTGAATCGCCATCGAGTGGATCGAAGATACTGGGCAACAGGTTCTCGCTGGTTGCCGTGAATTGATCCAGATGGCGGGCTTTTTTCCAGAGTTGCCAGCACGCAAGGGCCTCAGGCACCGGAAAAAGAGCTGCCTTTAGCAAAAGAACCTGTTCGGGCTGGATGTCGGATTTGGTAAAACTCAGGGCCATAATGAATTAGTAAACCGTGCGCCGGTCGAGGGCGGCTTTCAGAATATGGGCAAACTCTTTGTGATACTGCACTTGTGAGGCCAGCCCCGCCCGATGCAGACGCCGGAGTGTGACCGTGTTGGGGAGCATGGCATACTGTAGCCCCGCTTCTTTGGCGCGAATGAACCAGTCAATAAAATCGCCGGTATGGTAAGCGGTGTTGAATAAACCCGTTTTGTCAAAAGCAGACCGCCGGATTAGCATCGTCTGCTTTAACCAGCCGGGCTGGGATGTTCAGGACACTGGATGTTAGCCTGTATATCAGCCGGTAAGCCGGGGCTGATAAATTGACGTACGTGACCAAAACAGGCATCGAGTGCAGGGTCATTCTGTAGATGCATGACCTGTTGACGAAGCTTATCGGACAGCCAGACATCGTCGGCATCCAGAAACGCAACGAGATCACCTGAGACAAGTTCCAGCGCTTCATTTAAGGTACTGGCAACCCCTCTGTTCTCCCGTGTGTGGAGTTGGATCAGGCATTGTTCGGCATAAGGCGTTACTATGTCCAGCGATTGATCGGTTGACCCATCGTTAATCACAATAATTTCCTGGGGCTGGCGAGTCTGCGCCAATACCGACTCGATACATTCCTTAACATAGGGTGCCGCATTATAAACCGGAATAATAACACTGATGGAAAGGCTCATTGGGTATCGGCGTTAGTCGATTGTCGAAAATCAGCAAACTGAGGTAACTGGCGAACCCCCGCTTCATTACGTCGTCTGTCGAGCGAGTATTTGATCGCTTTTAGTAAGGTACTTTTGACAAGCTCCTGATCGCGGGTGTAGTTGTTGCCGTGGTGTCGATAGAGTAGCATCACATCATCGGTTGTCTGGATCGTTACACCTTGTTCTTTAGCCCGGTTGTACCAGTCCAGGTCTTCCCCGATTTTCAACGCTTCATTGAACAACCCAATCCGGCGAAACACCTCCGTCCGAAACAAACCAGCGCCCAGCAGAATATTCCATACCGTTTGCGTTTGATCCGGGAAATGAAAGCGTTCGGGGTTTGAGCCATCCAGAAACACGTACTGGGTTTTCCCGAATACGACATCCAGGGCAGGGTTTTGGTCAAAAAGGGCGAGTTGTTGTGTCAACTTGTTGGAAGGGAATAAATCATCATTATCCAGAAACGTAACAAACGGGCTTCTGATGTACGAAAAGGCTTTATTTCGAGCGGCTGCCGGTCCCTGATTTTCCTGCCTGTAATAGCGTACGACAGAACCAAACGACTGCACAATGGCGGCCGACTGATCGGTTGATCCATCATCAATGCAGATAATTTCGATGGCTTCGATACCCTGCTTCAGTACGCTTTCAATAGCCTCCGCCACGAATCGTTCGGCATTATAGACGGGCATAATAACGCTAACGAGTGGCTGAATCATGAGCTGACAGGGATTGTAAGGTGCCAAGGATTAGTTCAGGAATTTGGGTTAAATCGGTGCCTGTTTCTAACCAGAAGAGCGGAAGCTGTTGGATGAGTCGGCTCATTTTCTGGAACGTACGGTGGTCGGCCCGCAGCAAGGCCAGTGTAGAGGGGGCCAATGCTTTGAGCGCTTCGGCACGCGTTGCCGATCGAACCGTGGTATGTGGCGTGCCCGAGAAACGGGGAAGCATAATGGCTTTTAGCGGAAAGTCTGTGATCATAGCCGCCGGGTAGTGCTGATTGACATAAAGCTGCAATTTCTGATCCCGGGCTGCATTTGGGTTGGCAATGAAGGGCTGGAACTGCGGAAAACGGTCGAGGTTATCCGGGTTAATCTTGGCAACATTATATAGACTATGCCCAACCGATGTCTCAAGATCAATCAGCATAAAATCGTCGCCAGCGTATTGTAAAGCTGTGTTGATACAAGCCAGCGTGCTCGTCGATTTGCCGGAGCCACCAGCTCCGGTCAATAAAACGCCACCAGTAGGTGTGCCCACTGCGCCCGCATGAACCAATGCATAGCGATTGGTAGGTTCCTGCCACTTATGCAGTACATACCGAAATGGAAAGCTTTGTTCCCACTCGGGCAGATTTGAGAGATCCGTTCCCCATACGATTGCCACCTGCTCGGCGTAGGTAATCCAGGTGAATACACCCGTATCCTGCTGAAAATAACCCTGATAGCCTTCGCTTAATCCGTGGATCGTGCCATGCCCATCAGCCTGTTGCCAGTCCCAACAGGGGAGAGGCAGCATCAGCGATGAGGTTTTATAATCGATTACAAAAACGGTCAGGTCTGCCGGACTAGCTGAAACTTCCCGGTGGGCAATGGCATTGGTGAAAAAATCGGGGTTCGTCGTTCCAACAAATACTGCCGTCAATGTTGTGTTGCCGAAGCGGAATGTGCGGGCAGGTGTTTTTGGGTGATACGCACGACAGCGATCAAGAAGCTGCTGGGTAAAAGACTGCGCCGTGGGTTGCGCCAATACGGTTTGCATGACCCTTATTTTTTAATAGGCCATCCTTCAACCGGACTAACATCATGAATTGGGTCGAGGGCTAACAGATCGGCCATATCGGTATAAATCTCCAGCGTTGGGGACGTAAACGCTTGTCGATTTTCGGGTGCTGGGAGGGTATCTACCTGGGCAGGCGTTCCTTCGATAATCAATCCCTCCATTGCGAGTTGGTCCAGAAAATAACGAAGTGGCTGGTGGAGGGCATTTTCCTCAACAGTATATGTAGTGGTAAGATAAGCCAGTAAGTTTTCGGGAGAGAGGCCCGCTGCAAGTCCCTGCCAGATAGTAAAAGAGGCATCACGAAGGCTGTAGTAATGCCCCCGGCTCATGTTGACGATAATTACTTCGTTATCAAAATTTTCACAGACAATAGCAGGAGAAATAATATATTGATTTACTATCATGAGAGGAAGCAGTCAAAACGGTACGGTGTCGGTCTCAAAATTAAGGAAGGAATGCGGATTTGCCTACCGGCTCACGTATTATATTCCCCTTGAAAAAGGCTTCTATCGTCTGTGAACAGGCTTTCTGCCGTTCATTTACCAGGTGAGCCTAAACTGATGACTGCTTCGGGTGGTATCAAACGCATACTGCAACTGCAAACCATAACGATCTGCAATTTGCTTTATTAAAGCCAGGCCAAGTCCCGTTGAATCGGGCGGGCGGGGTTTTTGACGAATCGGTTAAATAATTGACTGTCAGGGAAAGGGAGGGATTCACCGGTATTACAAATCGTGAGCGAACCTGCTGTAAGTACAATGCAAACAGATCCGCCTGCACATCCATGCCGGGCTGCATTTTTAAGCAGGTTAGTGACCAGTACACTCGCTAACTGCCGGTTTATTCGTAGCTGTATTGTGGGTGTAATTACCCGTTCAACGGTCATGGTTTTATGGATAAAGAACGGCTCATACTCATCGGCATATTGCGTCAGTAAGGCGCTCAAATCCAGTAGCTCATCACTAGCAAACTGGTCATTCTCAACCTGTGTAAGCAGTAATAAAGACCGGCTTAACTGGCTCAGCCGGCCGAGTGCGTCGGTTGCCCGTTGCAGATGACTATGGTCGTTTTCTGTCAGATGCTCAGACTGTAGCAGGAGGTCTAATTCTGCCGAGGCTACCGCTAAAGGCGTTTGCAACTCATGTGATGCATTTTCGGTAAACTGTTTCTGTAACGAAAATTGCTGGCGTAATTTCTGAGTCAATTCGCCTAGTGAACGACTGAGCAGATTAAATTCCTGAATACGACTGGCTGGAAAAGGTTGATCCGTTGTTTTATCGAGTTGGAAACTGCCCAGTTGATCAATTGTAGCGTAAAAGGGTCGCCATAGTCGACGCGCAAGTCCCAACCCAACAGTCACAGATAAGGCCATCAAGATCAGAAAACTGATGATTACCCCGATCGACATCTCGCGAGTCAGTTCATTGAACTCATAGTAAGGTTGTCGAACCGTTACCAGATAAAGTTGACCCTTTGCCAACACCGTTTGCCGAAGCTGACGCATCTCGATAGGTTCGTTATTATCTAACGAATCGAGTTGCACCATATCCCTAAATTCGGGTTGAATGGGGATTTGCGCGTGTTCGATGCGTGGGTTATCGTCCCATTCAGAAATCTGAGCGACGGGTTTATACTGGAGCCGTTGCCGGACTTGTTTTACCTCAGCCGTTAGAATTTCATCAACCTCGTGCCGGATTTTGTGGCGAATCAACTTATAAAAGCCGACTGAGCCAATCAGGGCGATAGCTAAAGCGCTGATTAACAGGTATCGGGCCGTTTGGCTGAGCAAGCTCATACTGTTCGGGTTGAGAAAACATAGCCCGCTCCGTAGCGCGTCTGGATATAATCGGGGCAACCGGCAGAAATTAACTTCCGACGCAGGTTTTTGACATGGGTGTACAGAAACTCATGTGAGTCAGCGGCATCCATGGCATCGCCCCAAACGTGCTCCGCAATAGCTGATTTCGATAGCAGCCGGTCGGCATTCGTGACTAAAAATAGCAGGAGTTCATACTCTTTTCCCGTTAGTTTAAGGTCGGTGTCGCGGATGCTCACACGTTGCTGGTCGGGCCATAGTGTGAGATCTCCTGCCTGTACCTGCGCTTGTCCGCCAAATAATCGCCGACGTAGTACCGACCGTAGACGGGCGTTCAATTCGGGCAGGTGAAAGGGTTTGGTCAGGTAATCGTCGGCACCGGCATCGAGACCCGTGAGTTTATCGGCGAGGGCGTCTTTGGCGGTTACAACAATAATCCCGGCGGTTGACTTACGCTGTTTCAGGGCACGAACCAAATCCAACCCATTGCCACCGGGTAGCATCAAATCGACCACGATGCAATCGTAGTCGTAATCATGCCCTTTTTCCGTGGCCTGTGCAAAGGTATCAGCCGTGGTAACGGTGTAGCCTTCGCTTTCCAGATACTGCCGCACCGCTTTCTGTAAGTCCGGTTCGTCTTCGACTAAAAGGATTTTCATTCCAAAATGGATAATGGATAATGTACAATGGATAATGCATAATGAATAATGTACAATGAATTAGCTGTTCAATCTTCATTATCATCGTACATTATCCATTGTACATTATTCATTATCCGTTATTACTGACTCCACTCGGTAGGGGTACGATCCCAGCGGTGGCCTTTCAACTCGTGCAGTAACTCAGGCGATAGGCCCGCTCCATCACTAACGGCTGTATTGGCTTCTACGTTCCGAATCTGGCGCATACCGGGAATGGTCGTGTGTACGTCGGGATTACTCAGGATAAAGCGCAGGGCCATTTCGGGCATGGTCATCCCGGCTGGAATCAGGGGCCGAAGCGCATCGGCATGATCGACACTGCTGTTCAGGTTTTCGGGTACAAAGTAGGTTGACCGCCAGTCGTCGGCCGGAAACGTGGTCTCTTTGGTGAACGTACCCGTCAGCGTGCCTTCATCGAAGGGTACACGGGCAATAACGCCGAGGTTCATCTCGCGGCAAAGCGGAAACAGTTCATCTTCCGGGTTCTGGTCGAAGATATTGTAGATAACCTGTACGGCATCAATCAACCCCGTGCGAAGGGTAGTCAAACAGTTATTCGGTTCCCAGCGATTGACCGAAACGCCCCACGCCTGAACTTTACCCTGTTGAGTGAGTTTCGTAATTGCTTCCTGCCACTCATCCTGATTGGCCCAGGCGTCTTCCCAAACGTGAAACTGCATAAGATCAATGGTATCGACACCAAGATTTTTAAGGCTCTTTTCCGTATAGTCAACAATGTAATCGGCGGGGAACACCTCGTCCAGTGTAAACTCGGGTCGCGATGGCCACGTCCGGTTTTTGGGCGGAATCTTAGTGGCTGCGTATAGGCGCTTATCGGGGTTGTTTTTCAGTAACTGGTTAAGAATCTCTTCACTAACGCCATCGGCATAGGCCCAGGCGGTATCGAAAAAATTACACCCCAGTTCAACTGAGCGTTGGAGAGCGCGTAAAACTTCCTGTTTGTCGGAGCCAGTCCAGCCAGCTAAGCCCCACATGCCATAGCCAATTTCTGAAACTTGCCAGCCAGTGCGGCCAAATGTACGGTAATTCATGAATTAAGGGTTTTATTTGAACACAGAGACACAAAGAACACAGAGTTTTATGGGTTTTCCTGTGATCTACATCTCTAAATTTATTTTACTCATTCAAATTGCCGTTTATTTTTCGTCGTATGCCTTGTCGCATCTGAGTCACATTGAAATTGATGAGTAATCCTAACTTCTTATCAGCTAACCGCATATACGTAACGGTTTGTACCTCGTGAATAGGTAATAAATTGTCAACCGCCTTCAGCTCTACGACAATTAGATCCTCAACAAGTAAATCCATAAAAAATGTTTTACTTGTTTCTTTGCCTTTGTACATAACTGGAATTTCAACTTGTCGTTCCACATATAATCCCCTGCTACGTAATTCATGGGTGAGACATTCTTCATAAACGCTTTCTAAAAGCCCCGGCCCAAGTTCTCGATGTACTTCAATGCATGCGTTGATAATTTTGCTGCTAAGTTTATTGTAAGATAACTCATCCATAATTGCAAAATTTTGATTTGAACATAGAGTGTTGCACTTTATTAGAGTAGGGAATATAAGGAAAGGAATTTAATTGTAAATGTAATTATTGAAATAGTATATAAAGAGACTTTCAGTAATTTTCTCTTCTGTGTTCTCTGTGCCTCTGTGTTTAAATTAAATCCAACCTACTTATGCTCGTTCGGATTGTTCGTATGACCTTTCAGGAAGATAAACTGATGGCGTTTCACGCTATTTTTGATGCGTCGAAACAGCATATTCGCTCGTTTCCGGGCAATTGTCACCTCGAACTTTGGCGAGACCCCGACCAGCCCAATGTTCGGATGACCTATAGCCTGTGGTCATCGGCCGAAGCACTCGAAGCTTACCGGAAAAGTGAATTATTTCGTACAACCTGGGCCGCTACAAAGGCATTATTCGCTGAGCGGGCCGTGGCCTTTTCGGGCGAAAAACTGGAAGAGATAATCCCCGACGATGAGTTGAGTAAAATCACTTAAGCTTTGCCTTATTCCTATTGGCAAACAACTTGTTAACTCCTCATGAATCGCTGGCTCTCTGTCGCTTGCCTGACCACCTGCCTGCTGATGTGGCTGGCTTCGCTGGCGTTTGCCCAAACCACCACCCTAACTGGCTCCGTGGCCGATGCTGCCACCGGTAAGGCAATGCCATTCGCCAATGTGTACCTCAATGGGAGCACCCGCGGAACCCTGACAAATGAGCAAGGGAATTATACCCTGACAGGCGTGCCACTTGGTACCGTGGAAATCGTGGCTTCATTTGTTGGGTATCACCCTCAGCAACGCTTGCTCCGCCTGGATGCCAGCCCGAATAACCGAGCCAATTTTCGTCTGAAACCGAGCGACCAAACGCTGCTTACGGTGACGGTTCGGGGAAATCAGAAGAAATGGGAGCGGCATCTCAGGCAGTTTAAACGCCAGTTATTAGGCGAGCCGTTTGGGAGCCAGTGCCTGATTATGAACAGCGATGTGCTTAGTTTCAAGGAAGAAGCCGGGCAATTGAAGGCTACGGCAACAGAGCCGCTTGTTATTGAAAATCAGGCATTAGGCTATAAGCTACGCTATGACCTCCTGTACTTCGATGGGTCGTTCAAAAAGGTATATTATGCCGGTAGTGTCCACTTTGAAGAAATGAAACCCGCCGATGAACGACAGGCCAAACGATTCCGCCGAAATCGGATGATTGCTTATAAAGGATCAACCCGACATTTGATGGCCAGTCTGGTAGAAGGAAACTACGAAAAGGAGGGATTTCTGGTCTATCAGGAAGATCCGACGGTACTGCCGATGAAGTCGATTTCTAACCGAATCGTTCTTGCTGGTTCGGTTGGAACGGATACCACAAAAGGGCATCTATTACCGCTTAAGCTAAAGGAGTTACTACAGCCAGGCCGATTACCGTTTGAGCGGCAATTAGTATCGGACAAGACATTGATCGTGTTTTATACCAATGCGGTGTCGTTCTATTCTCCGTATATGGACGCCCGGTATGCCTATTCAGAAATCAAGTTGCCCACCCAACAAATACAGTTAACCACCGATGGAACCATTACTATGCCCAATGGCATGGTCATCTCCGGGTCACTGTCCGACGATCGCCTGTCAACGATGCTACCCGCCGATTGGCAACCAGTAAAAACGGATGTAGAGCCAACCAGTACGCCCCTGGTATCTCAGGGGAAACTGTTGCTGCCTGACGCTCGCCTAGGGCGGATCGCTGCGGCCTTCAACGAACGATTTAAGGCAGTGGCTCCCGTTCTGTTTGTGCATACCGATAAACCCTTCTATGCTACTGGCGACCGGATGTGGTTAAGTTCGTATTTACTCGATGCCGCAACGAACCGTCGTCTTTTGGGCGAAACAGCCATTCATGTGGACTTGCTAACACCCAACGGAAAGCTCGTTCAACACCAGTGGCTACGGGTAACGGATGGTCGCGCAGTGGGGAATTTTCGACTGTCCGATTCGCTGGCTTCCGGTACCTATCGGTTACGGGCTTATACCGACGAGGACGATGGGCAACAGCGACCGGCTTTTGAGCGGCCCATTGCCATTAATAATTTATTTCAGAATATATCATCAAGACTATTCGAACCCGAACCAAAACCGCTTGATGTACAGGTATTACCCGAAGGAGGTCGCTGGGTGAATGGACTACCAGCACGACTGGGCATTAAAATCGTTGGCCCAAACGGATTGGGCGTATCGGCACAGGGGCAGATTGTAACGAACGAGGGTACGGAAGTTTGCCGACTGACCATCAATGCGTTTGGGATGGGTAGCTTTGTGATGACGCCAGAAGCGGGTAAAAAATACTATGCCGACGTTGTTCATAACAACCAGCATCAACTGGTGCCACTACCGCCAGCAGAAAAAGAAGGCTATGCCTTTTCGGCTGATATAGTTAGCGATACCAACCTGCTGGCCTTAACAATTTCAGGTACGAATCTGCCTTCGATGGACTCTGTATATGTACTCATTCAGCAGCAGGGTCACCTGGTCGACCAGCGAAAAATCCTGTTGCAAAATGGAGTAGCCAAGGTGAATTTACCTGCCGAGGGGCTTCCGCCAGGACTTAATCAGATTACGCTCTACAATGCCGCTGCCCGCCCCCAGGCCGAGCGACTCGTATTTGTGCCCGAACGATTGACACCCCTACGTATACTGGTGGGGCTGAATAAAACGCGCTACCAGCCTCGTGAGCAGGCAATTTTAAGTATCAATCTAAGCGATGAAGGAATACCCGCCATTGCTGCTTTATCGGCTTCGATTACCGATGCTGGTCAGGTGCCGGAGGATACCGCAGCGGCTACGATACAAACCCACCTACTGCTAACGGGCGAATTGAGTGGGCGCGTTGAGCAACCTAATGTGTATGTGAAAGATAACTCGCTCGAAACACGCAGGCATTAGACGATCTCCTGCTCACCCAGGGCTGGCGACGTGTAAGCGGTACGCCATCGACTGAACTCATGGGGGCGTGTCGCTGATGGGCCGCGTATTGAACGCAAAAAATCAACCTATTCCGGGCGCACAGGTCATCGTGGCATCTACCGTACCTGAACATGGCTTTGTTCGGTCGGCTGGAACGAACGACAGGGGCCGGTTTCGACTGGCGGGACTGGAGCTTGCCGATACAGTGCAATTAATGACTCAACTCGCAGACCATCAACTGAAAAACTTTGCGGATAAAGATGCACACCTCGTGCTGGAAGGCCCCTGGACCTCATGGAAGTCAGATACGGCCACGATTCCGTCTAACTGGGCAATTCTGCAAGCTCAGCTAACGGCTGCCCGGCTTCGTCAGGAAGGTGATACCGATTTGTATCGTGATAAAACGGCTAAACTCCTGAAAGCCGTTACGGTGCGGGCCAAAAAACTGGATGAGCGACCTCTGGATGTGCAACGATCAAGTCTGCACAGTGAAGCCGACGCGACGCTTGTCTTCGATGAAACCTCTCCCCGGTTTGCGAATCTATACGAAATGATGCGGGGAAAGGTGGCGGGCGTAAGTGTCACCCAGCAGCCCTTAACGGGTAGTTATCAGGTAGTTATTCGAGGGGTAGGTACGTTGAAACTAGGCTCTCAACCACTCTATTTAATTGATGGTATGACTGTTCAGGATAATGATGGTACCGCTTTGTTGACCTTTAATCCGGGCGATATTGAGCGTATTGAAGTGCTTAAAAACGGGGGCACTGCCGGCATCTATGGGTTCGGGTGGCAATGGGGTTATTGCTTTTTACACAAAACGCTTCCGGCCTGACCAGCAGAAAAGTACGGCCAAAGAGGGTATGAAACCTCTGCAACTCATTGGGTATGCGTCGGTTCAGCGGGAGTTTTATATGCCAAAATATACGGCAGAAGCCCAAACTCCTACAGTATCAGATCGTATTGATCGGCGAGATGTTCTCTACTGGAAGCCCTTGATGCAAACGGATAGCCAGGGGCATAGCCAGCTCGTGTTTCCTTTATCCGACGTTGTCCGAACCTTGCGGGTGACCCTACAGGGTATCACCGAAAACGGTCGGCCAATTGCCGTTACCGAATTGATTAAAGTTCAGTAGGAGAATAATGGATAATGGATAATGTACAATGAATAATGATTTTCATTAAATTATCCATTATCCATTTATTACTTCCCCCAGGCTGGCGCTGGGGTTGTAGGATCAAAAAACTCGTCGATATAATACTGTCGACGGTCGCGTTTATCACACTCATCACCCCAATAGGATAGCGGCAGGTGGCGTATACTGCTACATTGTCTGGGTTCATTAGGCTGCTATAGGCACCATTCGGAAATTTATCCGTTTTATGGGATCGGTTCAGCAGGCAATGGCCTAATTCATGAAACACTAAACATTCCCGTTCATTGGCACTGGCTGTTTTCCAGCAGAAATCGTCGGAGTTGAGCGTAATTCGGGGCGTTTTGCCATTCTCCAGTACACATTGCCCGCAGACTTCTTCCGTTTGCGCTGTCCCAAACGTAACAATCAAATTCGCCGTTGAAACGGACTTGTTGCGCTTGCTAGCCTCATCCCGAAATGACTTCAGATAAGGTTCTACTTCAGCAGGTACACTGTATTGTACCGGTTCAGGCTGAGAACTGGATTGGCAGCTGGTTAGGCTGAGGAAAATAAATAAGACAAGGAGCGGACGCATGGGAATAAAAGTCACTGGCGGGAATATTTACCGCTCGGGCCTCTAGATTTATAGGGTCGTGCCAGATCCACCAGTTCTAAAATGTCATCACATAAAACTGACAGAGGAACGTTTGCCCGAATTCATGAATCTGGCGTTGGTAGGTGGGTTGAAAGCCATAGCGTTCGTAAAACTGCATGAGCTTAGGGCGGGTCGCGTCCGTTTCGAGTTGAAAGGTTTTTATATCCCGACGGAAGCACTCAGTTCGGACGAAGTCGATAATTTCAGCAAATAGATTTTGCCCGCCAAAGGCTCGGCGAATGGCCAGTTTATGAATAAAGGCAGAGGTGTTGGGCGGTACATCGGGCCAGAACAACGGATCTTCCCATTGCAGAATAAAGACACCGGCGGGTTCTGGCTCGGTTCCATCTTCACGGTCGGCATACATCACGTAGAAATTGCCCGTTGTATACTCATCCAACAGGTTTTCGGGCGTGAGTGTGTCGATAGCCCAGAGTTCCTGGCCATTGTCTACGAGCCACTGGCCAACTTCGCGAAGCACAGCAAAGGCTACGTCTGTCTGGTCGTTTCGAAAAGAGAATTTCATGAGATAGAAAGCAGTTTGTTGGTCAAAATCCGGCCCAAACTAAGCGAACAGGCTCCTTATTCTAAGCAATCGCGCAAATTTAGATTCTATTGATTCTTTGGATTCTATTTCATCAATTCACTGATTTTCATTACAATAGAATCTAGGAATCAATAGAATCTAATTCAACTTAATTCTGCGTGATTACTTAAGTATGAGGGCAGAATTGTTTAACGTTTGATTCTTGTCGATTCTATGGATTCTATTGGCTTGATAATCAATAATAACCATAGGATCAGCAGAATCCACAAGAATCAAATTTGGCCCAATACGTAACAGAAAGGAACAGCAGTAAACATGTAGACCGATTCACAAGTTAAGCCAATATGACTGATTTAAACAAGACAATTCTGCCATCATTGGGAAGTGGCCTGATTGGTGCCTGTGTACTGACAGTTCTTCACGAAACGGCCCGCCAACTTATTCCCAATGCGCCACGTGCCGATATTCTGGGCGTGCGCGCTATCAAAAAAGTTATGGAAAGTGCCGATGCAGAACCACCCGCCGATGATGAACTCCACGATTGGGCATTAGGGGGTGATGTGGTCTCGAACACGCTTTATTATAGCCTTATTGGTCTGGCCAAACCAAAAGATGCGCTGCTGACCGGCGCAGCCTTGGGCCTTGTTGCTGGCGTTGGTGCGGTAGGTCTGCCCGGCCCACTGGGTTTAGGGACGGCCCCCAGCAGTCGCACATCGGCTACGGCTGCCATGACCATTGGCTGGTATTTGATTGGTGGATTGGCTACAGCTGCGGCTTATACGTTTCTGAAATGTAAGTAAAATTTACTCGGTCACTTGAATGCCTTCGTCTTCCAGATAGCGGCCAATGTGGATAGTGATTCCGGTTAGCTGATAGTATTATAAACTCGTATTTTGATACGTATGAATACCGAATATAATTGCCTATGAATGAGAGAGTCAGGTAAAGGTTTGACGGTCGATTGGAATAAAAATACAATCGCCACTTGTAGTGGAGATGAATATAGGGTGGAGGGCTTTTTGCGAAAGATCTACTGAATAAAGAGCGAAAGATTTGGCCGAATTATTGCTTTTGAATTCAAAAATTCCGCCCAAGTTCTTCCTCTATTCATGAACGTTCGTTACCTGATCATCTTGCTGGTAGGCTATGCCATATGTTGCACTTCTGTTTATGCCAATTGTCCAGCTCCGCAGTATACCTATGTTAATAACCTGACCTATCAGTCAGCTTCGTTGAATTGGTACTACTATAGTGACAACTCCCCCACTTATCAGGTGCAGTGGCGTACGTCGGGCAGCCTGGTCTGGAACACTGTTCCGGTACAGACTGTAAATGCTTCATTGACAGGGCTCACAAATAATACGACGTATGAATGGCGGGTGCGATCAATATGCGCCGTAGGCGATACATCGGCTTATACGAGTACACAAGCTTTTCAGACGAAATGCGATCTGCCTCACGACCTGACTTCAACTGCCATTACCTATCAATCAGCGCAGCTTAGCTGGTATACATCAGCCAGTGGAGCTACTTATGAATTACTGTGGCGACCGGCTGGGGCTGATACATGGACTGTTGTGAGTGGATTGACCTCCAATTTTCTGAATCTGGCGGGTCTGCCTGAAGATACTTCATTTGAATGGAAAGTCAAGACGATATGTTCGGCTATGGCTACTTCTGATTTTAGTACTGGCTCACTCTTCCGGACGCGTTGTCTTCCACCGTCGAACGCTCGTGTCACACTAACTAATCCTGAGGCCGTCGAATTGAAATGGGATAGCCCCATAGGTAATGGACTTTTTGATCTACAATGGCGCCTGGCCGGTACAACTGCCTGGACATTAATCACAGACATCACGTCGGCCGAATATGCTCTGACAGGCTTAACGAACGCTACTTCCTACGAATGGCAGGTACGAACGGCCTGTTCGGCAACCTCAAAATCAACGTTCACGGATATACAACTGTTTCAGACAAGCTGCCCATTGCCCTTTAATCTGATTACCACGTCTGTAGCTGCTAATTCGGCTACAATCCAATGGACCTCTTTTGCCACTGAACTACAATGGCGGGTGGCCGGAACTGTTAACTGGACAACCGTATCGAATGCCAGGTCGCCTTATACACTAACTGGTTTGACGAACAACAGCGTATATGAATGGCGAGTACGTACGGTTTGCTCACCAGCAGTAGCTTCCGCTTATACGTCGACGCAGCTACTAACGACACAATGTCTGGCGCCTACCGGTGCATCTAGTTATTCTGATAATGCTGGTGGATTTCAACTAAGCTGGTATTCGCAGGAGGGCGGGCCATTTGAGGTACAGTGGCGGGTAGCGGGTACGGGTAGTTGGTCAACCGTAACAGGAATTCTTGGGACTAACTATACGCTGACAGGCTTATTAGTCGCAACGACGTATGAATGGCGGGTACGTAGAGTATGTTCTGCAAAGGACTATTCTGGATTTGCTACGGCTCAACCCATAACAACAACGTGTGGTATACCTACCTATCTGCGAACGGAAAATGCAACTAA
Organism: Spirosoma telluris; assembly: GCA_003259005.1. GTDB lineage: Bacteria > Bacteroidota > Bacteroidia > Cytophagales > Spirosomataceae > Spirosoma > Spirosoma telluris. The sequence goes on along the minus strand of QLII01000001.1, from coordinate 3,599,368 downwards.
CGCGAAGATTGATCTGGTCTGGAACCCAGGCGAGTCTGGAGCGCACTATGACGTACAATGGCGAATTGGTAATACACCAAGCTGGACAATAATCTCAGATATTGCAACCAACCGTTATGCCTTAACTGGCTTGCAATCAAATACGTTGTATGAATGGCGTGTCCGTAAGGTATGCTCATCTACAGTAGCATCAGCATTTGCCGATAACCAAACATTTACCTTAAGTTGTGCTCAGCCAACCTCGTTTAATACCAGTAGTATAAATTTCTCATCGGCTACGATTAGCTGGTACGGCTCCTACAACTATGCTCCCTATGAAGTTCAATACCGTCAGGTGGGGGCTAACGGCTGGATATCTATACCTAATTTGACGACAAATCAATATTCGTTAAGTAGTCTTAGTACGAATACGACCTACGAATGGCGAGTCCGGTCTTCATGTGCTTCGGTTGGAACGCCCGATTTTTCGGCCGTGCAGACGTTTCAAACACAGTGCAATGGTCAAATTTCTAATGTAAATACTGGTAATGTCGATTATAATTCCGCCAGTTTATACTGGCAAATTAATGGTAATACCAACCTGTATGAGATTCAGTATCGGGAAGTAGGCAGCTCAAACTGGATTATACTTCAACCAGAAGGTATAGAAACTGATCCTTACTTCGGTGAGACTTCCTATAATTATGTTGGAAAGCAGTATACACTCTACAAGCTAACTTCGGGAAAAACGTACGAGTGGCGAATAAGAACGTTATGTACATCCTCGATTTATTCAGATTTTGTCAATGGCCCGACATTTACAACGACTTGTCTGATTCCCAATGGACTATCAGCATACCAGCCGACCAGCACAAGCCTGACAGTATCCTGGTATTTACCAACGTATATAACCCACTATGACTTACAATGGCGAATGGTTGGCGCTCCGAACTGGAATACGGTAAGTGGACTAACTAGTAAGTCCTATACATTAACAAATCTGGTACCTGGTAGCACTTATGAATACCGGATTCGACGGCAGTGTTCACCTGAGATTGTTAGCGACTTTTCTGCGCCAGGTACTACGACAATGCAGTGTATAATGCCTAACCCAATTGCTACCCGGCCTCTGTCTGCTTCGTCGGTACAGTTGATCTGGGCTTATTATGACGGCAGTGGTAACGTTGATGGATCGTCGCTTAATCATGATCTGCAATACCGGGTTTCAGGAGCATCTACATGGATAACCATAATGGGCGTTATTGGAACAACTTACTCATTAACAGGCGTCACCGCAGGTATAAATTACGAATGGAGAGTTAGGTCTGCTTGCTCGCCAGGCATGGCATCTGCCTTTTCAAACCCCTTTACTTTCCAGTTGAACTGTAGTGTTCCCTATATAAATAGCTACTATACGCAGATTGGACCTACATCTGCTCTTTTATCGTGGAATAATTATTCCTCATGGACTACATCCTATTTACTTCAGTGGAGAGCTGTAGGAAATGCCAACTGGATGAGCGCAACAGTTCCTTATAGTATCAATACATCAACCTATTCTCTAACGGGTCTAACCAATAATACGAGCTATGAATGGCGAGTTGCCACCAATTGCGGAACTGATTATTTGTCTGACTTTTCACCTACTCAATCGTTTAAGACTGCTTGTTGGGTCGTTCAGGATCTGACAGTTAATTCGGTAGGCCCTACGACGGCTCAGCTAAGTTGGAGTGGGCCGAATGTATTGTCACAATTGAATTACACCCTGCAATATCGAGTGAACGGAACAGTAGTCTGGACTACCGTAAGTGGAATTACGAGCCCAGCTACACAGTTAACGAGCTTAGCCATGAATACTACATACGAATGGCGGGTGCGTGCTGATTGCGGACCCGGTGGTGCCGTTAATTTTTCACCTGGCAGCACGTTTGTAACGCAATGCTCTAGCCCTGCCAGTACGTATGTTTCTGGTATAACAACACAGTCGGCCATACTTAGCTGGGTGACGAGTCCCGAAACTAGTGTCGTCAATTTGCAATGGCGACCAGCCTCTCAGACCAGTTCATGGAATGAGGTGAAGGGCCTGACGGGAACTGCCTATGCGTTATCGGGTCTTAAGTCGGGATTATATTATGTGTATCAACTCCAGAGCGTATGTAATGTAGCTGGTCAAACACTTTCCTCAGGCTTGACGTATAGTGGATTCTCAACGATCTATTCGGGCACGTCATCGTTGTCTATATATCCTGATAGTATATCATCGCAGACTGCCCGCTTGACTTGGATAAATGGCCCGGATAAGACAAACTATATCCTCCAATGGCGAGTCCAGAAGGGAGACTGGAAAACGACCGGCCCTTTATCGACAAAAGGATATTTACTAACGGGGTTAACCCCTAATACAACCTATGAGGTTCGACTTAGCTACGTAGAGAATGGGGTAACGTATGAGGCTAGCAGCAGCTTTACAACAATATGCCCTCGCATGAATCTCTTGAGTGTTACTAATATCACCGCAACATCTGCCCGGCTAGCCTGGTCGGGCATTGGCTATTCGACGTTAACTCTGTTGCCAGTGTCAGTGCAGTGGCGTATCGCTGGTACGCCAACCTGGAATACCGTGACAGGAGTAACGGGCAGTTCGTATATATTGACTGGTTTAAGCGATAATGTACTGTATGAATGGCGTATTCAAACAGTCTGCTCTACCGATGTAACGAATGCCAGTTATTCAAGTTCATTTCAAACAGTTTGTCAATTGCCGACTTCTATTGCCACACGTAATGTAAGCTCTGAGTCAGCGCTACTAAGCTGGTATGGATTTGGATCAACCTATTCGGTGCGCTATCGGGTGGTTGGAACAACGGATTGGACTACGCTGACCGGAATTACATCGAGTACGTATGTCATAACCGACTTAACGAATAATACAATCTATGAATGGGCTGTAGCCACTGGTTGTGGGCTCACGACCACAGCGTACACTAGTCCGGTACAGTTTAAAACGGAGTGCGCTTCACCCCGAACTATAGCCCTCTATACAGAAACTGACTGGATGCGGATATACTGGGATAAAAGTGCGCCAACTTATCAGTTTCAATGGCGGGCGGTGGGTACTACCAGTTGGAATGATGTTCCATTAGCTACTTCGCCTTATACATTGACGGGTTTAACACCTGGCACTGGATATGAATTGCGCATCCGTGCAGGATGCGCTGCTGAGGGGGATTTTTATACCATTGTGCTGTATACAAAATCATGTTATCCCTATGACAATCAGGGTAAATCGACAACTAATAAGACATCCAGTACGGCTCAATTGACGTGGTCTGCTAACGATGTATCGGCCTATGGTTTGCGTTGGCGATTAGTCGGGACTGCTAATTGGACAACTATTCCTGGTAATGTGAGTGCTCCTTATACCCTTACTGGTTTAGCTAATAATACATTTTATGAATGGCAACTTCGAACAGTCTGTGAGCCTAATTACGGCACATCTGAGTTTTTCCAAACGCGTTGTAATTCGCCAATTAGCTTACGGGCTGAGGAGGTAACAACGACGTCGGCTCGGTTACGCTGGAACGATTCGAAAGATGGGGTGGGGTATGAAATTCAGTGGCGACTGGCTGGTACATCGACCTGGACAACTATTTCTGGTATTACCAGTACCAGTTGTTTGCTATCTGGTCTGACTAATAACACAGATTACGAATGGCAGGTACGCTCTCAATGTGACAGTGATAATCCGTTTCAACTAACAACTCAGTTCACAACAATTAATGAATGCCCATTGGGAATGTACACTGTTCGGGCAGGTTCGTGGGATGACCCAAGTGTATGGTCCTGCAACAGACTGCCAACTAGTAAAGACCAGGTGCAGGTTAAGCATGTCCTTTATCTCCCGAATAGCTATATAGGCAAAGCTCTTCTCATCCGCTATGATACGGGAGCAACGCTTAGTTTGGGGATAGGAGCAAGCCTAAAATTGAATCAATAAGCTGACTGGACTAATTCAGGAATCAGCAAACCACTGTTTTACAATCATCTTCGGCAACGATTTCAGTTTCGAGCGTTGCATGACTAATCTTTTGATGCTCAAGGCGATGGCGGGCATCCTGTTTGAGAGCGACAATCTGAGAGTCTGATAACCCCGGTTGCAGAACGAGGTGAGCAGTAAGCGCATTTTCGGTCGTACTCATTGCCCAGATGTGTACGTGATGCACATCTTTTACCCCCGTTACTGCCCGCAGATCGGCTAATACAGCCGGGAGGTCAATGCCTATCGGAATACCATCCATCGACAGGCGCAGGCTATCGGTCAGTAATCGCCAGGTTGAGCCCATAATGATAACCGCAACGAGAATACCGATAACCGGATCGAGCCAGGTCCAGCCCGTATAGTTGATCAGAATACCCGCTACGACTACGCCCAACGAAACCAGGGCATCGACGGCCAGGTGCAGATAGGCACCTTTTGCGTTCAGGTCATGCTCTTTATTACGGAAAAAGAGCAGCGCCGAAACCGTATTGACAACAATACCGACAGCAGCAACCCAGGCTACGGCACCACCCGCCACCGGTTCGGGATGACGAAAGCGCTGAAGACTTTCCCAGAAAATGGCCCCAATCGTAATGAGCAGGATGACTGCATTGGTAAGAGAGGCCAGCACCGTACTCTTCCGATACCCATAGGTAAAGCTCGGCGTCTGCCGAACGCGTGCCAGCCGAAAGGCCAGGAGTGATAGCAGTAAGCTCGCTACATCGCTGAGATTATGGCCCGCATCGGCAATGAGCGCCAGTGAGTTATAGTAGAAGCCCAGTGTAAATTCGACAAGAACATAGCCCGCGTTCAGGATAGCCCCAATGATTAACGCCCGGTTAACGGAGGTCAGAACGGTAGGGCCGTGAGTATGACCAGCGTGGTCGTGATGGTCGTGCGCCATAGATAGTTGTGTAGCGTGGACATCCTGTCCGCATTGTTATATGCTAAATCAGCAATGCGGACAGGATGTCCACGCTACAATTTTAGTTTAATGCCTCCATTGATGATTCGACCATCGGTGGGGGCGTAGATGTCTGTAACAAAAGTAGGCTGTACAACCGTACCGCTCACTAACGGCTCGAAACGCGACTGCCGCACATCGAGGAAATTCTCGAAGTTAATAAAAATGCTCCCCTTTGTGTTTCGACCAAACGACCATTTTCGCTCAATCATGTAGCCGAGTGTCCAGTAGGCGGGCGTGCTGGTGCCATTGGTTCGCTGCTGTGTTCCCGAATAGAAAGCCTCGAAGCCCGTTTTAAGCCGATCCGTCTCGTAGAGCGTCGTAAAATAAAGTCGGTGCTTTGCCGTCAGCGGAATCATGCCTGTCAGGTTGTCGTACTGCCTTTTGGTATCAATAAAGGAGTATCCCAGAAACCCATGAAAATCGTGATAGACCAGTCGTACATTCGTTTCAAAACCTCGGGTAGACAACTGCCCATTTGCCGTGCGAAAACTGTATTGATTTACCTCAGGTGCCAGCACCGTCAGGCGGTTTAGTTGGGTATAGAAGAATAACTGATTAACGGACAGCGTGGTTTTGTCGCCCAACTCGGTACGGTAATTAATGTCCCAGTTCAAACCCATCGACGATTCGGTTTGATCGCTGCTAATTGACCCCAGGTTAACATTTCGGAAGGACAGGCGTTCGGCATCTTCCGTGAAAATAGTTGGTGCTTTGTAGCCCAGGCCACCACCCAGTCGGCTCGTCCAGTGGTCAGTGGCACGATACAGCAGGGAAAAACGGGGCAACAAAAATAGCTTTGGTCGCCGGGAGCTAGTGGCACCCGTAACCTGTGTTGCCACGGCATCAGCGCGCAAGCCTGTTTCCAGGCTAAATTGGTCGGAAATTGTTAGCGTGTTCTGGACAAAAAAGCCGACGATTGACTGGTTGTAAACCTTGCTGATTCCCAGTGTATTGGCTGGTACTTCCTTCTGGAAGCGATCTGTCCACAGGTTGAGACCAGCAATCCAGTCGGCTTTTTTCTGGTGTTTAAAATAACTCACCTCCGAAAAGGACGACTGCTGCAACCCATCGAAGCTGTAATCAGGCAGGATAATTGCCCGCTTGAAGCGACTATAGCTATTCTTGACAGTCAGGACCGCATCGTTGCTAAATCGCTTTTCCAGCCGAAATTGGGTGGCTAGCCGTCGGGAGTCGTTGGCTTCGGTATAACCGGTGGTCGTTTCGCTTCCAATAGACGGCAAATACCCGCCCTCCCGATGTTCACGGACCCAGATTACTCCTGCCGAAACCGTCGTGGTTGGAGTCGGATACCAGAAAAATTTGGGTTGGATGGTCGTGCGGGCCGTTTGGGGGAGGTCCGAAAACTGGTCGTTGTTGACGTCATAAACACGTTGCAGGTTACGCGTAGCGTAAAACGTCAGCCCTACTTTTTCGTTTCGTTGGGCGTAGTAGGCATTGAGGTCAAGACCAAATGCGGAGGTTCCGTTAATCAACAGCGATAAGTCCCGCTCACGAGTAGGTTCTTTGGTGACTAAATTGACCAGTCCCGCAATAGCACCACTACCGTATAAGGTTGATTGGCAGCCTTTTACTAATTCGACTTGCTTCAGGTTCAGGGGCGGCACCTGCATTAAGCTCAGCCCACTCGAAAAGCCACTATACAGCGGAAGACCATCCTGCAATAATTGGGTATAGCGGCCATCCAGGCCCTGAATCCGAAACGTAGCATTCGCTGACGTAACCGACGTTTGCTGCACCTGAATTCCTGGGCTTTCCCGCAGAATGACAGCTATGTTAGCGGGCTGCATATTTGCTTTTTCGTCCAACTCTTCCCCGTCGATCACCTCCACCCGTGTTGGCTCGTCGGAAACACTCCGACCGCTTCGGGTGGACGACACGGTTATTTCATCGAGTGATTCTTCGGACGGTTCGAGTAAAATTTGAAGCGTATCCTTAGTTGATGCGATCAGGGTATGATAAACCGACTGAAAACCGACAGCTGAAATGCGCAGCCGATAAGGGCCATCGGGCGGTAGTACCATCCGGCTAAAACCAGTGGCATCGGTTGCTGCGCCAGTTTGGGTACCAATCAACAGGATGGTGGCACCCGGAATCGCTTGTTTCGTGAAGGCGTGGCGGGCGGCAACGTGTAGTGTGTCGTGACGAAACGCCCCACCCCAAACGGAGTGGGAAAAGAATAGAAATAGAAGAACGTTTTTCATCCTGTATGGAGATACAATGGAACATAGGGGCTGATGGTATGACCAGCCTGAACAAAATCCGTGAAAAACGCTTATAGCTTAGGCGGTTGCCAGATAGAAAGGGCTACATCTGACTGATTGGGCGACTGATAGACAAAGGCTCGACTGGTAGGAATCAGTACGCTTTGTAATTCAGAGAGGGGATGGCCAGGCGAAGGGGAATAGAAAAGCCGAGACAGGTTGTGCAATGGCAAAATGGACTACAGGGTGCTTTGTGCCCATGATCGGGGTCGTTAGTTGCGTGAGGAGCCGATGCATTGGTTAGCCTATTTGGTTGCGCATGACACTCCGCATCTGGACAGGGTAAACCCGTTAGCAGAAGAATCCATAGCGACAAAAGACACATAACCCCTTTCATGCCCACAAATGTAGAAGGCGAAGTAATGCAACAGGTAGTCAAAACCACACTGGATCGGATTTAATCGTTAGCTTTGTTCTATTATGGATTTCTGCGGACCTTACGACAAATATTTAGCTAACCAGCACCGGGAGTTTCTACACAGCCCCTTGTTGGCGGGCTGGGAATTCAGGCAAAAAACGAGCCTGCTTCCTCAAACAGCGGAATGGATGTCGTTGGAAAAAGCGCAGGACTGGGTATTGCCATCGTCAGTCCGCCAGGAGTTGCTAAGCGATGCCTGGGCAATTGTGATAACGGATATTGACCAGCATATTCAATATGTCAATGCCCGATTTGAAGAAATGACAGGCTATTCTCGCCTGGAAGCCATAGGACTACAGCCCGGTTTTTTGCAGGGTGAAGCGACATCACCACGTATGCGTCGACGCATACGACAGGGAGTTGATCGGCTGAAACCCGTGCGTGGACGGATAATAAATTATCGGAAAGACCAGACTCCTTACTGGTGCCACATTGTGATTCGGCCAATCGTTAACCGGCAAAAAGAAGTTGTCAACTTTATTGCCTTTGAACAGGAAGTTCAGTCTAATGGAAAGCCAATTGTCCGATAAGCACCAGCACGCTGCCTGTGCTCGTTGTCATCGTACGTTTGAATGCCGCGTCGGGAGCATCAATTTTTGCCAATGTCAGTCAATTCAACTGACTGATGATCAGCAACAATATATTAGATCAACCTACCAAGGCTGTTTATGTGCTGACTGCTTGTTAGCTGTCCGGACGGAATACAACCATCTGATTCACCCCTTGTGAGGCTACGACGATGCTTAATCCGTAAAGTTTTTAAAATAAAAAGAACAGCCTAAGCTACTGCGCTGTACTTTTGTGCCCGATGAAAATCGCACTGGTTTATATCCTCCTGATTGCAACATTGCTGCCAGCGGTCAGCCAGTGGGGAACCATTGCTTATTATCACGCCAATAAGGACTATATCGCCCGCGTTCTCTGCGAAAACCGCGATAAGCCCCAGTTGCATTGTGACGGTAAATGCTATCTGGCCAAACAACTGAAGGCGCAACAGGAGCGGCAAAATAAAGAGACGGCTTCTCGTTTGCAGCATATGCCGACTATTACCCTGTTTTGCGCCGAGATCAGTTCGTTTCTGATGGAGCCGCAAACCATCCGTTTCTTTGTTTACCACCTACCGACTTACATCTTGTCGGATTATCGGGCACCCCTGGCCGCTTTGTTTCAGCCGCCCCGAGTCTAGCCTCTTCACTTCTTGCTTTTTGGCCTTTTGCGATTCCAGCGCAACTGTAACCCAACGCTTTCCTTTTAGGTAATCATTACGGTAAAATACACCCTATGCGGACTATTATTCTCTATATTTTGCTGTTTGCAACGCTGCTACCAACGGTTAGTCCGTGGGGAATCATCGCGCATTATCAGCTCGATAAAGACTACATTGCCCGTGTACTTTGTGAAAACCGTGATAAGCCTCAACTCCACTGTGATGGCAAATGCTACTTAGCCAAACAGCTAAAAGCGCAGCAGGACAAGCAGGATAAAGAGACAACTGAGCGAGTCCATAATTCACCGGTTATGCAACTGTTTTATCAGGCAGGCTTTTTGTTTCAATTCATTCCGGTTTGGAAGCTGCTCCTGTCTACTGGCTTTCCAACCTATCGCTTCCCTTCGTATGTAGCTCCCTTGGGAAGCCTGTTTCAGCCACCCCGAGTTTAAGTCGTTTTCGCAAAAACACCTTATCAGGTTTTGAACCGGTGAGGTTTGGAAATGGATTTTCGACTTAAACTAATATCCTTGTGAAAATTTATAAATTACTCGTAACCTGTTGGTTATGGGCTATGATTGCCTGTGCTGCTTCCGCGCAGGATGTAAAACAAGGGCTCATTTTCGATGCCCAAACGAAAGAACCTTTACCCGGCGTCACGCTGTCATGGGCCGATGGCAAGTCAGGTGCCGTTACCGATGCAAACGGTCATTTTTCGGTTGTGTCGAGTACCACAAAAGTCGTCGTATCGGCGGTTGGGTATCGTCGCCAGGAGGTTAGGCTACTAGCGGGCCAGCCGCTTCGGATTGCGCTTGAGCCAGCCGCCGAAGATCTCCAAACCGTCGTTGTGACGGGGAATCGGGAGGCCGCGCTACGTACTGAAACGCCCATCGCAATTTCTAAACTCTCGGCTAAGTTAATCAACGAGACCAAGCCTTCGAGTATCTATGAGGTCATTAACAAAACGCCAGGTGTGCTCATGGTGAACCTCAACAACGAACAGCACATGATGGCCATTCGACAGCCCATGACCACTAACGCGTATTTTCTGTATATGGAAGATGGCGTCCCGATTCGGCCGATGGGCGTGTTTAACCACAATGCCCTGCTCGAAATGAATCAGTTCACGGTTAGTTCCATTGAGGTGGTTAAGGGACCTGTATCGTCGATTTACGGTCCTGAAGCCGTGGGAGGGGCAGTGAATTTTATCACCCAGCGCCCAACAGCGGTTCCAACTGCCCGCGTGGGTATTCAGTTCGACCAATGGGGTATAAGCGGCTACAGTTTGGTGCCGGTGCAAGGCAGGGTAAGTTTGGTATTTACCTGGGCGGTTTCGTATCAAAGCAGCGTGATTCATGGATGGCTAGTTCAGACTATGACAAGTCATCGTATTTCGCCCGACTTGAATATGCCTTTACACCCAGAACTCGCCTGACGGGTACGTTGTCGTATAATGATTACAATTCGCAAACCAGCGGGAGTGTAGACAGTACGGCCTTTTTTGCCCGGCAGTACGTGAGCACCACCGATTTTACGTACCGCAAAACATTCTCGTTACGAAGCCGATTGACTTTAGAGCACGACTGGAAGGACGGCTCTCAGTCGTTCATTACGGCTTTTGTACGGAACAACAGCGTGGGTCAGAATCCGGCCTATTCCATTCGGTGGACAACGGGTGCGGCAACAGCTACGGGGCAGATCAACAGCAATGATTTCAAGAGTTATGGTTTCATTGCCCAGCATACGCAGAAGCTGAATTTCCTGAATAGTAAACTGATTGTAGGAACCACGCTCGATCTCTCACCGAATACTTATTATGCCTACCAGACCGACCTGACGACGGAACTCCGGGCCGACAAAAGATCAGTGATCAGGTACACCCAGGTGAAAGAGCGGCCCGATATTCAGTTGGCTAACTATCAGGCCGATATTCATAACGTAGCGGCTTATGTGCAGTATGATTTCGAGCCACTGCCCAAACTGCGCTTATCGGCAGGCTTGCGTTACGACCGCATGGCGTTTGATTATACCAATGCACTCGACAAAAGTACGGGTGGTAAAGACTACAGCCAGGTTACCCCGAAAATCGGGGCGACCTATGATTTGGGTAATGGCAAAGGACTATATGCTAACTATGCCAAAGGTTTTTCACCACCAGCCCTCACGTCGATTTTCCTGAAACGAACCACGCCCACGGCTTCCGGCGATTTGTTCTACTACAACCTGCAACCCGCCAAATTCGACAACATGGAAATCGGTGGCTGGGCGTCCATGCTGAACAACAAAATCTACGTTGATGCCGCTCTCTACCAGATGAATGGCACGAACGAACTGCTCAGTATTCGCCAGCCCGATAACTCAACCGACTACCAATCCGCAGGAAAGACATTGCATCGGGGTATTGAGTTGGGCGTTACCTATCGACCGTCGAAGCAGGTGTTTTTCCGTTTTGGGGGAACACATGCGGTACATCAGTTTGTCGAATTTACGCTGAGTCAGCGGGCTTCCGATGTCATTCAGAACGTAAACGGAAAGGATATGCCATCGGCTCCACGAACGCTCTGGAATACCGAAATCAGCTATTATCCAGTCTGGCTGAAGAATTTCCGGACATCGGCCGAATGGCAGCATGTCGCAAGCTGGTATCAGAATCAGACCAATACGGTCAATTATGGCGGGTATGATTTCGCGAATGTCCGGATGGGTTACCAATGGAAAGGCATCGAGGTGTTTTCGAATATCCTGAACGTAACCAATGCGCTCTTCGCTACCAACGCCACACGGGGCAACAACGCCACCGACCGAACAACCTACACGCCTGCGGCTCCACGCACGTTTGTGGTTGGCGTTCAGTACAACTTTACGGGAAAACACTAAAACGCAAAGGACGAAAACTAATTCTCTTTCTCTGGAAAAGCTTTGCGCCCTTTAAGAAACCTCCGCGCTTTTTGCGTTTAACTAAACAAACCATGAAAAGTCTACTAATCACACTCCTGGTTTTCAGTCTGATTGCTGAAAAACCAATCAATGAAACCCCATCTCCAACCCGCAATTCGTTGGGTCCGTCCCTCGCTTAACGACCGATGCTGCTGGCAATCCACTATTAAGTTGGGTGGAAAAAAACGGCGATAAAGGGAGTGCATTTTATTTCGCCATCTCAAAAGATGGTGGGCAAACCTTTGGCGAGAAAATTCGGGTGAAAGCGCCCGCTACGCTCTCGGCTCATGCCGAAGGAATGCCGAAGATTGCCGAAAAGGCTGATGGTACGCTGCTGGCGGTTTTTGAAGTGCCAAACTCCACGCCATCGTCGCGCTTTGCGGGTGATTTGCTGTACACTATGTCGTCCGACAAAGGCCAAACCTGGACCGAACCCAAGCCGGTTCATCAGGATGTCAGGCCCGGAACGAGCCACTCATTCAGTGATATTACGCGGTTGCCCAATGGCGAAATCGGGGTTGTATTCCTCGATGAAAAACTGCCGGGCAGGAAGGTCGCCCGGTTGTGTTTGCGCAGACCACGAAAGGCAAAGGATTTGGTGCCGCTGTGCTGGTTGATGATAATGCCTGCCAGTGTTGCCGAACAAATATGTTTGTCGATGCCAAGAAACAGATTCACCTGACCTATCGCGATTTGTTGCCATCGGACAAATCCGGTGAAATCGCTTCTCGTGACATGAGTACTGCCGTTTCGATGGACGGTGGCAAAACATTTAGTAAGCCGCAAGCCGTATTTGCCGATCACTGGCAGGTTAATGCTTGTCCGCATGCGGGGCCTGTAGTGGCACAGGTAGGCAATGATATACTGGCGACCTGGTTTTCAGGTAAGGAGAGTGCGGCCGGGTTAAGACTGGCCCGTTTGGGGTCTGATAAGCTGGTATCCAGTGTCTTATCCAACCGGGCCAAACACCCACAGATTGCCTCAGCGGGTGGACGACTGGTGTGGGTGTGGGACGAGTCGATTTCCAAAGATGGTTCTGGCGAAATGGGCTCCTTTGTGCAGCGCATTGGTATGCGGACCGTGGTTGGAGGTGTGGTTAGCCCAACTACCTATCTTACTCCTGAATCGGTCGACGCTACTTACCCGGCCGTGTTGGGCACAAAGAATGGAACGTTGGTTGCGTATGAACAGACGAAAGGTAAGGAGAATACGGTCATTGTTGTGCGGTTTCTGGAGGCACAATAGAGGAGTAACGAGCGCGTTAACTGAGTCTGTTAGTCAGTCAGACTCAGTTAACGTGCTTACATTAGATACCTATTTGGCGATTCATGCTATAAAAGTGGTTTCTACAGGCTTATTTTAGCCTTTGTTTTCATGAACCGCTGCCAGAAGACACGACTATGCGAATTTTGATTGTTGAAGATGAATGGGAGGTTGCATCGCTCATAAAAGCTGGTTTAGAGGAATATGACTTTGAAGCCGATACGGCGGGCAACGCGATGGAGGCTCAACAGCAACTGGCTGAACAAGAATACGATACGGTGATTTTAGATGTAAATCTGCCGGTTATTAACGGGTTCGATCTGTGCCGCATGATTCGCAATCGCTTTGACACGTTGCCCATTCTTATGCTGACCGCATTCGGCAGCACCGACAGTAAGGTAAACGGATTCGAGGCTGGTGCCGACGATTATTTGGTAAAACCCTTCGAGTTTCGCGAACTGGTTGTCCGGTTACGGGCGCTGAATCGGCGGAGCGGGGCGGCATCGCAGGAAGCATCTGTACTTAAAATTGCGGATCTCGAATTTAATCAACAGAGCAAAGCAGTAAAGCGGGGTAATCAGAAGCTGGTTCTGACCGCTCGGGAACTGGCATTGCTTGAGTTTTTTATGAAGAACCAGAATAAGGCCCTTACCCGTAACGAAATTATGGAGCATGTCTGGGATCTCAATTTTGATACAGGTACCAACGTAGTGGATGTGTACGTCAATTACTTACGCAAGAAAATAGATAAGGACTTTCCGCTCAAACTGATTCATACAATTAGCGGCATTGGCTACATTATGCAAGCCACTGATGATTAGCTCATGAAAATACGCACTCGCCTTTTGGTTACGTTCGTGGGAATTGTGGCGGCTATTCTGCTCCTGTTTTCAGGCGTTGTGTATGCCACGGCAGAGTATTTTCGACAACGTGATTTTTACAGCCGATTAAGCGACAAGGCTAAAAATGTGGCCCGGCTTCTGCTGGATGAAGATGAAATCGACCTCCGGTTATTTAAGATCATCGAACGCAATAACATTACGGCCCTCCCCGAAGAGCAAATCAATGTGTATGACCAAAGGAATCGGATTCTATACTCAACACGGGATAGTGCTATTGTAAAATCTGAGGTTCTGGCCCTGATTCGGACCAAAAAAGAGCTATTCTTTCGGAAAAATCGATCCGAGATTGTTGGCTTTACTTACCAGCATAAAAATCAGGAATACGTGCTGGTTGCTTCGGCCTATGACCAGTATGGGAAAGAGGAAATTGGTCATTTAGGGACGATCATGATTGTGGGGCTGGTTTGTAGTCTGGCTTTAGTAGCTGCTGTAGGCTGGGCCTATGCTGGTCGAACGCTCAGGCCAATTTCTGACGTTGTGAAACAGGTCGATCAAATTACGGCGTCAAATCTGGATCAACGCGTAACGGCGGGTAGCGACCATGACGAACTGGCTCAACTGGCGCATACCTTCAATCTAATGCTCGACCGGGTACAGGAGGCTTTTGAAGTCCAGCGAAATTTTGTTGCCAATGCATCGCATGAACTGCGCACTCCGCTCACCATCATTACGGGGCAAATTGAAGTGACGTTACTCAAACGACGCACCGTTGAAGAACATGAAGAAAAGTGGAAAGCTGCCCTGGGTGTAATCCAGCGCATGAACAAACTGACGAATAACCTCCTCGACCTGACGCTCGTGAGTTTGGGTGCTACACCGCTGAAATTCAGTGAAGTAAGTGTTGATGAAATTATTTATCAGGCTGCGCAGATGCTCATGAACCGGCAATCTGACTACGTCGTTGTCTTCTCGTTTGAGGGCGAATCGGATCAGGTTCAAGCTTCACTCACCCTGGAGGGGAATAAATCGCTGTTGTACTCGGCTTTTTTCAATCTGATGGAAAACGGCTGTAAGTTTTCGGAGAAAAAACGGGTCTATGTAATCCTGGGCGCCAGTGAGCAGTGGGTAACAATTACGTTTAAAGACGAAGGTATTGGCATTTCAGAGACCGATTTAAAAAGTATATACGAACCCTTCTTCCGCGCTGAAAACGTCAAACGAATTCATGGGCACGGTGTTGGTCTACCCCTGACGTACCGAATCATTCAGCTTCACCGCGGCCAGATTCATGTTTCTTCTCAAATTGGACGGGGTACAACCTTTATGATTCGCCTGCCTAAGACGTTCTAATCGATCTCTAATCAACTTCTAACGGATCTCTCATCACCTTCTAAGAGGTCCTTAATTAAGCATGTAGTTGCTTAAGCGAACTTTGTTGTCTGAATTGTCAAGTGGGTCTATAAACCATTTTGAGTCATGGATAACAACGTTAATGAAAAAACTAATTTCAGAAAACCTGCCAGCTGGGTAGTCGTATGGGGGTTGATCTGGGCCCTTGTCGCCTACAACCTTTATTTTGATAATCGCCTGAACGAAAATCGGTATCGCGCTCAATATGAAGCGGAAAGCCAGCGAGCTGATTCGTTATACATCGAGAAAGTTCGGTTAGAGCAACGACTGCGCCAAATCGAAAAGTCGAGCCTACGACACCTATCAACGAGCCCATTAGGCACATCGCCAAATCCAGTGGCGTCCAATGAATTATAAACCGGTTGTCAATTTAATGAATAATGTAATTCTGTTGGTAGTCAATTAGTTAGGGTCGACTGCTTTACGTATTCATTCGGGGCCGCCCGCGCGGTTCATTATTCATTTAAAGATACAACCAGACAGTAAACATGAACATGAAACAACCTATTTCTCAATCTATTGATTTTAGTAATTTGCAGGGCGACCTCCGGGGCGGAGCGATTTCGTTTCTGGTAGCGGTGCCCCTTTGCCTGGGTATTGCGCTGGCTTCGGGTGCTCCGCTGTTTGCGGGGATTATTGCCGGTATTGTCGGCGGTCTTGTCGTTGGTATTTTTAGCCGGTCGGCCCTGAGTATTTCGGGGCCAGAAGCGGGCCTGATTGTCGTGACATTAAGCGCTATTCAGGCACTGGGTTCGTTCCCGGCCTTTTTGCTGGCTATGTGCATCGCTGGCCTTATTCAGGTAGGCCTGGGGTTTGCCCGAGCTGGCATTGTCAGTAATTTCTTTCCATCGTCGGTCATCAAAGGTATGCTGGCAGGTATTGGTATTATCTTGATTCTGAAGCAACTACCGCATTTGGTGGGCTATGATGCGGACGCTGCCGAAGGACTCACCCTCTTTCAGCCGGGTGGGTTTAATATCATTGAGCAACTGCACATGGCTTTGGGGCAATTCCGTGGGGTAGCCATTCTGATTACACTGATATCGCTAGCCGTATTTTATGTGTGGGAGCGTCCTGCTTTTCGTCAGCGAGATTTTGCCAAAAACGTACCGGCTGCGCTGGTGGTCGTGGTGCTGGGTATTTGTATCAATGAACTGGTTCGGGTGATTTCTCCGGAGTGGGTTTTGCGGGGAAACCATGTCGTACAACTTCCGGTGCCCGAAAGTCCGTTGGCCTTCGTTCAGTTATTTACCCTACCCGATTTTTCGCAGTGGAGTAACCCACTTGTATATACATCGGCGGTCGCGATTGCACTTGTTGCGAGTCTGGAAGCACTGTTAGCAGTGGAAGCGTCGGACGAACTGGACCCCCTGAAACGAAAAACACCGGCTAACCACGAGCTGAAAGCACAGGGAATTGGTAATCTGATTAGTGGCCTGATTGGCGGTATTCCCCTTACGTCGGTTATTGTGCGGAGTTCGGTGAGTATCAATGCCGGTGCCCGAACAAAGCTGGCGGCATTGATTCATGGAACACTCTTGCTGGTTTGCGTTGTAACACTGCCTACGTTATTGAATAAAATTCCGTGGGCCAGTCTGGCGTCCATCTTGCTGGTAACGGGTTACAAACTGGCGCGGATCGAGATCGTCAAAGCTGTTTTTGCCGAAGGCATCTCGAAATTCATCCCATTTGTCGTTACTGTGCTGGCGATTTTGCTGACCGATTTGCTGACCGGTATTGGTATTGGCATGGCAACGGGTATTTTCTTCATCCTGCGCGATCATTACCAGAATACGCACAGTGTGCGGATGGAGTTGGATAGCGATATAAAACGGATTCACGTAAGCCTGGGCGACCATGTATCGTTTTTGAGCAAAGCCAAATTGGTAAAACTCCTGAAGAGTATTCCCGATAACTCCATTGTCGAAATCAACGGAACGGAATCGTCTTATATTGACAGTGACGTAATTACGGCTATCCAGAACTTCGGCGTAGCGGCTCGGCAGCGGAACATTCGACTCATTTTTTTGCCAAGCCGCGTAGCTGATTCATCAGTTGTCCATACATCGAAAGAGCTGCTCAATAGCTTCCGACCTGCTGGATCACCCAGCGTATCTGTATAATGAGGATGTTATAGGTATTAGATAAAAAAGGGAAGGACATACCGATGGGACTCGTTTTCACAACTTTACCTGTACTGTCAGATAAAAACTCCGGCCGTCGGAGGGAGAATGCCTGGACCTGGATAACCCGTTGCCCGTCGGGTGAAGTAGACTGCGTTTGTTAGATTATTCAAACTGCCTTCCAGACGAAAGCGGGTGAACTGGTACGATAGGCTGGCATCCAAAATGGTATAAGCCGGAATCAGTCCCAGAACTGCCGATACACCCCCTTCGGTCGCGTTGGTAGCATCCGAAAACTGATTGGACAGATGGGTGTACTGAAACGACCCTTTCAGGTTTTTATAACCCAGCCGAATCCCACTTTTCAGGTTCAGATTGGGTACAAACTCCACCTGATTGCCTACTACCCCCGCAATTTCGCTGGCTTTGTAGGTTGAATGAATTACGGCGACATTCGCAAACACAACTCCGCTTAAGTTGGTGTTGGCTGGATTCGCCAATCGCAAAAAGTCACCTTCGGCATAGGATTCCAGACCCATGATCACTGCCTGACCAATATTGCCCCGACGACGAAGAACCCGGTCATTGGCATCATAAAATTGCACTTCGCCAATGCGATTGTTGTAGTTCAGATAAAACGCACTGACATCAAAATTGTAGAGCGTAGTCTGCGTACTGCGAATGCCCAGATCAAGCGAATAGCCTTTTTCGTCCTGCATATTGGGGTCGATCACCGATGAGGGATTGGCAATACGCATGTCCGTGAAGGTAATGGACCGATAGTTCTGCGACAGATTCCCGTAAATGTCTAGCTGGTCAACCGGTTTATAGCTGATCCCAATGCCACCCAGCACAAACTGACGCCCGTTGGTGCGGTATTCCGTCGTACTGGCTGAATTAATGATATTGCCTGCTAAATCGCGGGTGATGGTGCCATAAAAACCATCGGCGGTTGTTTTGATATATTCGAAGCGAACGCCAGGCGTAACGGAGAGTTTATCCCCGATATAAAAGATGTTTTCAGCGAAGGCCGATACGTTTCGGTTGGGAAACCGGTAGTCATACGAAATGGCGTTAGCGTCGCTGATGAAGTTGAAATCTGCGTCTTTGCCGGTACTACCCAATCCCTGAACGCTGTGGTTGAATCCGTGATAATACCGACCACCTACTAATAATACGGCCTGTTGTTTGCCAACCGTGTAGCGTTTTAAATAGCGGGCTTCGGCCCCATAATTCTGGAAATCCCCCTGATCAAATCACGCTCGCTGTTATCATCAACGCTGGCTACCCGGTTAGGTCGGAAACCCAGCGAGTACCGGTAGGCATATAGTCCGAATAGCCTCAGATTGAACTCATTATTGCCATTGAACTTATGGTCGAAATGCAGAGCTGGCATGGTCCAGTTGACCTTGAACCAGTTGCGTTCCCGATTGCTCTGGCGAGGGTTCTCCTGGAACATATTATCCGTAAGACCACCCGGTTGCTGGGCCAGGTAGCTCATCTGAGTAATGTCAACTCCCAGCGTTGTTTTCTCTGAAAAACGGTAGTCGATATCGGCAAACGCAGTGTAGTTGGTGAAATGTGAGTTGGGACGCCAGCCATCTCCTTTTTTGTATTGAAAGAACGTGTAGTAACTCAACTTTCCAACCGTTCCACTGGCGCTGGTAAAGGCATTGTAAAACCCGAAAGAGCCAACCGTTTGCCGGGCGGTTAGTTCAAGCTTACGGTCGGTGACAGGTTTCTTCATGACGAAATTGAGCAATCCGCCAAACTGGGTTCCGTACTGGAGGGAAGCAGCTCCCCGTACAATTTGAATGCGGCCAACGGCTTCGGTAGGAGGGGTGTAATAGCTTTCGGGGTAGCCCAGCGCATCGGCACTGATGTCGTAACCATTCTGACGGACGTTGAAATTCGAACTTCGGTTGGGATCGAGTCCGCGCCCACCTATGCTAAGTTGGAGACCTGCGCCTTCGTTTTCCCAGATATTCAGTCCAGCCACGCGGGCGTAAATCTGACGGGCGTTGTTGGTTGATAGATTGGCTACCAGTTGGTCGGGAATAATGACTTCTGATTTTTTACCCTCGTAAATACCCATGCTTTCCACACCCCGCATGCGGGTAAACCCAAAATCTGATTGCTTATCTGTGACGGTTACTTCAGCCAGGGTTTCCTGCCGACTAGCCAATTGAATCGTTATAGATAGGTCTTGGTTGGCGAGAGTAACTGCCTGTTTGGTAGTCTTGAAATCGGGCGAACTGGTATGCAGTACATATTGCCCGCTCTGTAAATTGGTAAATACAAACTTGCCAAGGCTATCCGTCACTGTCTGCCGCTTCCCATTATCGAGGTAAATGATAACCCCCTTTATGGCTGAACTATCGGGCCGTAACTGTAAGATTCCTGAAAGCTGGTACTGAGCGAAGGTAAAGGTGATTGTAAGGCAGAAAGCCAGTGTTAATATGCTATAAATAAATGCTTTACGTAACGTAGATGCGACATGTTTGTAGCCCAAAGTGGTTGCTGATTCAACCACATGGCTTGATAAGTACCTGTAGCACGCGGTTAACGTTGTGAAGCTAGTTTCTACAACCAGTTGACCGCTATGCAGCCTTACTCTACCCAGCATTTTCAAAAACTTACAAACCAGAAATTGTATCATTGAAGGAAGTAATCCACTCTTTATGTTTAAAGGAATCCTCTTTGTCGGCGAGGTTAACGCTTGGGCTAACTAGTGGTCTTCCCAGACGGCCGTTGAGTGTTACATATGAGTCCACGTATACTTCAGGGTTTTTAAATCCCTCCTGGGTGTAATAATCCCGAAGAATATGGGCATATTGTAGAAGCATATCGGGCTGGGTCGACATCATTTTTTCCTGCAACGGGGTCAGGAAGGCCGTGTTGTTGACAATGGTTTGGTGGCCTGACTGATCTTTGACCGTGAACTGAGCGTAGCCTGCTTTTTCCATGAGCATTACCCGCCATGAGAACCGATAGCCTTGTTCAGTCCAGAGTAGTTCACCGGGATAGAGTAGGTGCCGGAAGGGAAACACAACCTGAAAGGCGAAGAAAATAGCAAAAAATCCTATCACAAGATTGGCTACTATAGGTTGATAGCTGTACAAACGTTGTGGTCGAGTAAATTGGTAAGAGATTGATAGCCAAGAGGAAAGTTGGCGAATGATTGTCTGGTGAAAGCTAGCCGGAAAAAAAATCAAAGCCGTTACAATCATGATGTACGGGAACATGCCAATCGGAAACAGCATGGCTGTTAAGCCATGAAAAACCACAACCGCTATATAAGCCAGAGAACGTGTTGAGGAATTCCAGAGTAGCATCGGAATTGATAAGTCATACAAACAACCGAACAAGCTGAACACATAAGGTACCCACGGATAATTGAACAAAAAGCCGATAAGGGGTAGGTCGTTATGGGCGGGTAACCAGATACGCAGCGGCTGGGCGTGTAGGAGCCAGTCGCTGTTTAATTTGGCTAAACCAGCAAACATATACAGTAAGGCTACAAACAGCTTCAGCGAGTCGATGCACCAGACCGGAATCTGGTCGGCCAGCAAGCTGCGATGGCGGTAGGCATCGACTGAAAAGTAGGCATGAGCCGGTAAGAAAATTAGCAGCAAACAAACCATACTCGTGAAATAGTAGTGGTTCAGATAGGTGCTTTTGTCCATCAATTCGATGTAGGTAAAACTTACGAACAGACTCACCGTCGCCACCCGGTAGAACAACCCGATTGCTATCAGAAGGGCCGACAAGCCACAAATCGCAAAGAGCACATAGGTATATTGGCCCAGTGGCTTCACAAATTCAAAGCCATAGAACGGGAAAAAATAATGTGGCGTAATGTACAAATCAGCAATCCACCCATTGCTCCAGAAACGAACAATGCTGCCAAAAAGCATCAGGCCAAATAGCATTCTAAAAACCGCTAATGGGGCTGCTGATGTAGTTTTGTGAAAATAATCCCGCATCTTATATGATGGTCATTTAGGAGTCATTGATGGTTACACAGTGTCATAAATAGCAATAAACAGTTGTGCTTAACGGGACATAACAAATAAATGACTACCGAATGACTAGCTAATGACAACTTATCTAGTCCCCGTCGTTATCCGTGTAGGTGATAGTAATGCTCATTGCGGATGTCATATCAACTTTCAGCATCCGAACCACCTTTTGCATTTCGGTATAGACCGCAACCATAGCCGCATTATTGCTCTTAATCTCATCGGCCAGGTTTGCTTTGAGTACAGCGAGTTTTTGATTTGACGATTCAAACTGAGCATTGATAATATCGACCAGTGATTTTCCGGTTTGACTGTCTTTCGCCCCAATCCCATTCAGATAGGTTTTCAGGCTTGGCCCTTCCTGACCAGTCTTTACGTTTTTGCCGTTGAAAAAGTCGATAGAAGCCTGATGAGCTGTCTTTGCCAGGGTTAGTGACAAATCCTTTTTATAATAAGCTTCTACCTTATCTGGAGCCACCGTACCGTTTGTCATAGCACCAGACGGAATCCCGAATTTGCCTGAGCGGATGTATCGCTCGTAGTTCAGGACAAACCCATTGACCAGTTTCCCGGTTGAGCAACCCGCATTCAGGGCCGTACAGTTGATGAAGGTATCCCGATAACCCCCTGTTGTCCAGGCGGTATAAACGGTTGTGAATTGCGAATTCATTTGAGTCGTTAGTCGTTTCAGATACGCAATTCGCTTGGCGGCATCAGCCGCCGTTGTGTAGCGTGCTACGATCGCATCGTCGGTGGTATCGAGGCCATTGATGAGGTAATCTAAAGCAGGAAAACCTTGTTTGGGATACGAGGCCGGTACATCAAACGTACCCGAACCAGTTGCAATGTAGTCTTCAATGCCAGTAACGCTTGTCGGGTAGATATTGAAGAAATTGCGCAGGGTGTACTGTTCCGCCGGACCCACATCAAACAGTTCAACTTTTTGCCATTCAGTGTACGCATCGACCCACGCCTGCCGAAAATCAGTTAGTGTAGTTTTGTCGGGTTTAGCTGCAAACGCATCCGATTTGACAACCATCGCATCGAACTTCGTTTTGAAATTGGCGTAGCTGGGCACAATAATATTGTCTGCAATGTTGGTCAGCATGGCCTTCCGGTCGCTGCTGGCCTGATCGGTTGGGGTGGGAGTTGGCGTATCGGTGCCACTGCCTCCGCACGCCCATAATGCCGCCATAAATGCGCATGCAAACCCGATCTGTTTCCACCTGAATTGGTTCATGATTGTAAAAAGGGACAGAGTGGTACGTGAAATACCACTCTGAATTAGTTGAAAGAAGATTCTTTGGATTCTATCGGTTTCAACGGCTTATATAACCTCAAACGATAGCATTTAACCTTGCCTATTGACTAGCAAACTTCGTTTTGATGGCTGTAGAAGCAGCGTCGATTTTAGCATTTGTCAGGCCCCAGAAACCATTGGATGCCCCAATCAAATTCGTGAGAATTGCATCTGAAAAAGCAGCATCGGCTTTGGCCAGCGTTGCGTAACGCAGACTATAGATAAAACCCAGCCCTTCGCCCATGGCGTGTGCCCGAGCAGCATCTGTTGTGCCCGATTTCCATTTTGCAAGGTAACCCAGCGCAGCACCCGAAATAGCTTTTTCCATTGCCTTATGAATAAAGGCTGCCTGTTCTTTCAGGACTTTTGTATCATTGTTAGCAATCGCTGCCCGGCCTGTTAACAGGGCTTTATGGATCTTTGGGAAATCTTCCTGGTTGTACTCCCACAGATAAGAACCAATAAAGCTTTCGCCAGATGACGTAGCGGTCGCTTTACTGCCATAGACTGGATTTGCGGTGAGGATACCATAAATCTCATCCCAGTTTTGCTCCAATGCCGTGTATTTCTTCCCGGCAACCAGGGTCGTGTTATCAAGCGAAAGATTCTTGTCACTCAGAAGAACATTGCCAATATAATCGACCTGGAAAGCACCAATTAATCCCTTCTGAATAATTTGCGCCCATTCAATGCCTTGTTCGTCAACCAGGTATGTGCCTAATTTGCCTGCTTTTCCTTCTGAAGCCGTAGCCGTTACTGATTTGCTGGCGGTAGCAATTTTAGGAAAACCAGCCTCAATGGTTGTCCGTTCTTTTTCGGCGTCGGTGGTGGAAAAAGAGGAGGCCGTTACATTACGTAATTGTACGCCTGAGGTGTTCAAGGCCGTATTGGCTGTACCCGAAAATGGGTTACCTGTATTCGAAAACATATTTTTCAGCACAGTCGCATCCAGCGTAGCTCCTGAACCAACGGCCGTGCCATTGTAGGTATTAATCGCCCTGAATATCAATAGACGATTGGCGCCCGTAGTCAGATCAACTGTTTTTGCACCAGCATCATCAACGAAGAAATTGGCGTAGGTCGTCGTGTCTGTCAGCTTTGCGTAGTCGATTGTTTTCCGAAGCTGTGGCTGAACCGTGGTTGGATTTTCTTCATCCTTGCAGGCTGATAGGCTAGCTACTAGTACAGCTATCAGGGCAAATCGAGAGAGTAAGTTTAACTTTATCATGTTTACTATGTGATAGGAACAAATGTGGCTCAAAAGTAAGTAGTAATTAGACTAATTATAAAGAAAGGGAAGGAAAAAAGTTAAATATTAATTTTTAAATGAGTATATTTTAAATTAATATTCGTATAATCATACGGCATATTGTAAGGTAGTTGGTCTATTACCCGGAGAAGAAGCGTGCTTATTGGAATGACCGATAAATAAATAGGTAGTTATTTATGAAATCTTTGAATTATAATACCGTTAAATAAATAGTAAATTGGCTGCTAACTATTGGGTAATTAAGTGATAAAATAGTATATTTAGCTTCTGCTCTTCCACATATAGTTCTGGCGCTATAGTCGCTCAATTGATACTTGTCCCTTAATTCCAACGATTTTATTGGATACCGGGTCTCACAATTGTTTCGTAGTACACCGTAGTCAGTCGGTGCTTGTTTTTTCTTTATCCGCCGTTAAACTCCCATACTCTCTGAATCGTCATGACTTTACATCCCGTAACCAGCTTTAGGCTACCGACAGCCCCTAGTGTTTGGATCGTTGACGACGATGAAGACGATCAACTGTTTATTCGCTCGGCTTTTAAAGATACACACAAGCCTATTCGTGTGCATACGCTGACCGATGGGGATGAACTACTTCCGCAGCTAACAGACTGTGATGAACTACCCTCGCTGATTTTGTTAGACATTAATATGAATCGTCAGGATGGGTTTGAGACACTCAACCAGCTTCGCAACACCCCTAACTTTGCTCACTTACCCGTTGTGATGCTGACTACATCGTCAGACAAGTCCGATTGTAAGCGAAGCTTAGCGTTAGGCGCTAACAAATGCCTCACGAAACCTACTAGTTATAAACAACTGGTCACACTGGTGAAGGAACTAACTCAGGACTGGGAGTTTGTGTAAAGGGGCTATTGATTTTGGATATCGCTCTTTACTGGACTCGAATTGATTAATGAAAAGTCCTTGAAAATCAAGAGGATGTAAATATTTGGTACTGAATCTGAACCAACTCTACCCGGTATCAGATTCAGTACGTATGTCTTCATCGCTACGATTAGAACTCAGTACACCCCTTAGTGACGATCGCCCGGTATTTGTGTCGGGTAATTTCTGTGACTGGCTACCCGATTTGCCTCAGTTTCAGATGCAGGCTGTTGGGCAAAATCAGTTTGTGTATGAGTTTCCAAAGGGAATGGCCCTGCCTAAAACGTTGGAGTACAAATACACACGTGGTGGCTGGGAGCATGTTGAACTGGATTCATCGGGAGAGTCGGTTGCCAACCGGACGGTATCGCGTGCGGTAAGTTCAAAACGGGAATATGTACCGCACTGGCGATGGTTTGGGATGCCCTTTAATCCGGCGTTTCTTCCTAAAATCGAACTACTTGGCGATACGTTCAAGGTGCCCAGGCTCATTCAGACTCGCCAGGTTCATGTACTACTTCCGCATGATTATGAGCAGAGTGATAAACGATACCCCGTTTTGTATTTGCATGATGGTCAGAATCTGTTCGGTGGGGTGTTGGTTATGGAAGCTGGGAGATTGACCAGAAAATGGCCCTTCTGGCTGCCAGACATCATCATGAGGTCATCCTCATCTCCATTGATCATGCCCACGATGAGCGTATCCGGGAGTTTACGTTTGAGCGTACTCGTGCAGGTACGGGCAGAGGGCAGTACTACCTGGATTTTATTCGGCATACCTTAAAGCCCCTTGTCGATCAGCGGTTTCGGACCTTGCCCGATGCGGTGAATACGGGTATTGGCGGAAGTTCGTTGGGTGGCCTGATTAGCATTTATGCCGGGTTGCTGCATCCAGAGGTATTTGGGCGGTTGATGGTCTTTTCGCCCTCGCTCTGGATTTCGCCTAAAATCTATTTTGATGCCATTCGCTTTCAGGCTGCTGTGCCGATGAAAATCTACGCCTATGGCGGAGAAAAAGAGTCTCGTTATATGGTGCCAAATATTCAGCGATTCAACGAAGCATTGGCTCGCCAGCAGTACGGCGGAAATCCGATTGACATGCATCTCTCCATCGACCCTACAGGCATACACCAGGAAGCCCACTGGGGCCGCGAATTTCCGAAGGCGGTAGAGTGGTTATTTTATTAAAAATTGACAACCCAATGACGATTACCCTTTGTACCCAATCGCCCGGCGCTGGCGACCTGATTATTCCGATTGAGCAAACGGACGAACTGGCCAATCAATTGACCGGTATCGCCCAAAAGTTGGCTCTGCCAGCATCGATTCTACAGCGCGATTTTAAGGCTGACGCCAAAGAAGTACTGGCTTTGTATAAGCCCGATGGTAGCAGAACGTACCTGCTTGGGATCGGGGCCAAACCGCAGGAAATCGACTGGTTACGTGCTTTCCGAAAGCTTTTTTTCGATCAGAAGGCTAAATTGTCTGAGCAGCTTGGCATCGACTTAACCGCATTTGACGCCCAGATCGTAGAAGCTGTTGTGCTGGGTGTTCGTGGGGCGGCTATGATCTGAAACTCTATCAAACCGATAAACCCACGGCTCCTTTGTTTTACTCTGATGCAGGTCAGTTGGTAATCTATATCAATGAAAATCAGGAGACTAGCGCAGAGGATGCTTTAGCTAGTGCCGAAGCGATTGCGCAAACCCAGCGGCAAATCCTGGATTTGATGAATGCGCCCGCCAACTATAAAATTCCGCAAACGCTGGCCAATTGGGCCGTGGCTTCAGGTAGTCAATATGACTATAGCGTAACGATACTCGACAAGGCCGAATTGGAAAAGCAGAAGCTGGGCGCCTTGCTCAGTGTTAGCCAGGGCAGCGACGTGCCACCGGTTCTGATTGTAACGGAATATAAACCAAAAGGTGTAATGAACACCCTGAAAGTAGGTTTGGTGGGCAAAGGCGTTACCTTCGATACGGGCGGTGTCTCGATCAAAACGTCGTCCAACATGCACCTCATGAAAAGCGATATGGGTGGAGCCGCGGCTGTGTTGGGCACTGTGGAAGTAGCGGCCAAACTGAAGTTGCCCATTCACGTAATCGGCATTGTTCCATCAACCGAGAACTCAACCGATGGTCGTTCGACCAAACCTGGCGACGTGGTTACAGCGTATAATGGAAAAACCATCGAAGTCATTGATACCGATGCCGAAGGACGTGTCATTCTGGCCGATGGACTTGGCTATATGATCAGAAACTTTCAACCCGACATTCTGATCGACCTGGCCACCCTGACAGGCAGTGTTATTGGGACCTTAGGCTACCATGCCGCTGGTTTGTTTACGCAAAATGATGAACTGGCCAATCAGCTAATTGACGCGTCCAATCAAACAGGTGAACGGGTATGGCGGTTACCCCTTTGGGATGCCTATCGTGAGGACATCAAATCGGATGTAGCCGATGTGAAAAACTTCAGTGGAAAACCAATCGCTGGAGCCATTAGTGCCGCCAAATTTCTGGAGGTGTTTTCGGAAAATCACCCGGCCTGGGCGCATCTTGATATTGCCGGTATGGCATTTGCCGATACGGAATTTGGTTTGCAGAAAAACGCGACTGGATTTGGTATTCGGCTATTAATAGCGTATTTACGGGCATTAATTGTAGAAAATCGCTGAGAAAAATTCGCTGTTTGGCCTTTTGGCCGTATCTTTTTCGTCAAAATAAAGAGTACGTCGTATGAGCCAGTTGTCTTTTTTGTGCATAGCCACCTTCCTCAAGGGGCAAGATTTCATGAAGGCCTGCAAAGAGTTGGGCAACACCGTTTATCTATTGACGGATCAGAAGCTTGCCAATGAAAACTGGCCACGTGAGGCTATCGACGAATTCTTTTTCTTACCCTCGCCAAGTAATTCTCCCGACGATCTGGAGCAGATGATCGTAGGGCTGGCTCATGCAATGCGCTCTCGCAAAATTGACCGGGTTGTGGCGCTGGATGACTTCGATGTAGAAAAAGGGGCGCTGATTCGGGAAACGTTCCGTATCGACGGCATGGGACAAACGACAGCTCGTTACTTCCGGGATAAACTGGCCATGCGAACACGGGCTTTTGCGGCTGGTATTCGGGTGCCCGCTTTCAGCTCGTTGTTTCATGACGAAACAGTAACAGCTTTTTTACAGACGACCGAGTCACCCTGGCTCATCAAGCCTCGTTCCGAAGCATCGACAACCGGTATTCGGAAAGTACATTCGTTAGAGGAAGCCTGGTCGGCCATTCATTTGCTGGGCGATCTTCGCCATCATTACCTGATTGAAGAGTTTAAGCCGGGGAAAGTTTACCACGTAGACGCACTGTCGGTGGATGGGAAAGCGGTTTTCACGCGGGTAAGCCAATACCTGGCAACACCCATGGAAGTTGCCCACGGAGGTGGTGTATTTCGTACCCGAACGTTACCGCTCGACACACCTGAAACGGACGCCCTGCACCAGATTAATGATCAGGTATTAGAGGCTTTCGGGATGCGCTACAGTGCTTCCCATTCTGAATACATCCGGGGCGACCATGATGGCGAATTGTACTTTCTGGAAACAGCCTCCCGCGTGGGTGGCGCCCACATTGCCGAAATGGTCGAGGCAGCCTCGGGCGTGAATCTCTGGCGCGAATGGGCTAAACTGGAAGTAGCCGTTGCGCGTAAGGAGCATTATGTACCCCCCGTTGATACCGAGAAATATGCTGGCCTGATTGTATCCCTGGCTCGTCAGCAATGGCCTGATCTTTCGGTGTTTACCGAACCCGAAATCTTCTGGCGCATCAACCGCGAATACCACGTTGGGCTAATTGTTAATTCCCCGGATCGAGACCGGGTGCTGACCTTACTGGACGAGTATATGCACCGGATTTATGCCGAGTTTCACGCATCCGCTCCACTGCCTGATAAACCAACGAGTTAACGGTAATGTGAACCTCTGGTCCGCATAGCTGAAAGCTAAAAATTTATGACTATGCGGACCAGAGGTTCACGTTACAAGCTAATTTCTCAGCGTATCTTTCTTTGCCTTACCAACGGGCACCGACACGCCAAAGGCGCGTGGGTCGCTGGGGGAAGGGTTTTTCGTTTTTTGTTGTTCTGAACCGGTGGCATAGGGTTTGTTGGGGTCTGTGCCGTTAGTCCTCCACCTGATATGGGTGTGTCAATACCCGGAATGGCAACCTGTTTTTGTACCGGTTCCTGATTGATGACTTTAGTCGAGTCGTTTTGAGCCAGGCAAAAGGAGCCAGACAAGCTGGCAGCGAAGAAAAATAGGAGCGTACGCATAAGAAAATATCGTTCGTTGAGTAAGCAGTGGTCAGTTAAATCACTGGAAATCTGGTTTCCTATCAACTCTCTTTCATGCGTAAAGTTTTGAGTTGCTGTTACAATTCATCAACCCGTACAAACTGATAGCCTTTCTGGCGAAATTCAGTTAAGAACTCATCCAGATGCTCATAAAGTTTATCGGTGCGGCTGGGCGCGGTGCCGATGTGCATGAGCAGGATAAATCCGTTCAAACCAGCCCGATTCTTCGATTCGTAGGTATGAATTGAATTCAGAATAACCGCGCTGGTTCGGTAATTTCGGTCCTCAGGCGTGGTATAATCGGCATGGCTTAGCGTGCCGGGGTATAGTTGATTAGTTGAACTCCCTCTGCCTTTGTCCAGACCGCAATGCTATCGTTATACCATTCATAAGGTGGCAGAAATAGGCGAACTGCTTTCGTGGGGTTACCGAAACGAGCCAGTGCCGTATAGTTTGCCCGTAAGTCGTTCACAAACTCCTCCCGACTGATCAGCAGGCTATCCCGCTTGCGCCAGTCACAGTACAGCAAATGCTGGTCGGAGTGGGGGCCAATGTAGTTTCCTGCCTGAACTAACAGCTTTACCACCGACGTAAATGCCGGATTTCGCAGAAAACGACCTGTCAGAA
The DNA here is from genome assembly GCA_003259005.1 of Spirosoma telluris. Lineage (GTDB taxonomy): Bacteria > Bacteroidota > Bacteroidia > Cytophagales > Spirosomataceae > Spirosoma > Spirosoma telluris. The sequence goes on along the minus strand of QLII01000001.1, from coordinate 3,569,457 downwards.
AAAACGAAGCCCGAACGCCATGCTTTCGCAATGTTCGGGCTATTGTCAGGCCACCGTCGGCAAATTCGTCACCCGTAAACACGAGTGCGAGTCGTTTGAGCGACGTATCTCCTCTAATTTTAGCCCCTTTGAAATAGGTTGATTTTGAGTCGCTGGCTTGTAGTTGGCTACGCTTTTTTGCTGGCTTGCCCGCTTTTTTTGGAGCGTCGTACTACGGGAGGAAATCGGCTTTTCGGCTTGTTTAGCGGCTAGTAAGTAGATGAGGGTAGCCGTGCCATCCATCGTAGGCTCGTTGGTGCTATAATCGCCATAATCATCGTGGTAAACGGCCACATTGCTCTGGAAGGCTGCATATTCATCGGGTTGATAGAGCGTTATGCCAATCAGTTTGCTGTAAATGCTTCCGCGTACAGGACCATCGACCAGGCCACCGTCGATAGGATACTGTTTGAGATGCGTAAATGCCGAATGCGGATCAGCGGGTGTATCAGCGTTGGTGGGCAAACCATACACAAAACTCGTTCCCCACGGATTGCAGCCAAATAGCCAATCGAAATTAGCCTGTTCGAGAGCCTCATACTGTGTATCGTGTGAGAGTTGCCGATACCAGAAACACTGGGTCGCAAAGGAGGTTGTGAGGTTATTGCTGCACCAGGTAAAGGGCACCCCACGGTAAAACGCATTTTGCTTTGCCCGTTGCCAGATGATCTCGATACCCTGTTTATAAAAATCAGTAACCGTCCTGCGCTGACTGGCAGGGAGCTTTTTCGCCAGTTCGGCATGACCGACATTTACAAATGGGTACCACTGATAGTGCCGGGCGGTGTCGTTCAGAATCCAGGGTGTCACAGGTTCCTGCCGGGCAAAATTCAGCGCTGTCGTTTGCCAGTTCGTGGCTTGTTTCCCTGTCGCTCCGGCTGCATTGAGTTGCTCCACAGTAGCTAACTCCATGTCGTCGGTATAATTGTCTTCTTCATAGAAATACGGTGCCCGACCGGGAGCCGTCTGGCAGTTCCCCGGTTTGTCTAACCCAAGCCTATAGGCCGATTGAGACCCTTGCCAAAGCCGTTTAGCGTAGTCAGGCTGACGAGTTCGTAGCAATTGATAGCCTAACGCCATAGCACTGCTCACTTTGCCGGCGGTTGAGGCCACGCCCGTTGCCCGACTTTTGTACTTGAACATGCCCTGTGGCTGGCCCGACGCGAAGTAAACCGGTCGTTCAAGACCTTTCCCGTAAAAGTTATCTTCTTTCGGAATACGCATACCCGCATGATCGCGGTCGTCGCCGAGTTGATTGAAGAGCCAATCTTCCCTAGGGTGCATTTTTAATAACCAGTCCAGTCCCCATTTGGCTTCATCCAGTACATCGGGTTGTCCATTGGTACCTGGTAAGCCATTTGCCTGATGCTGATCGCTAAAGGCCGACGGAAAATCGCGCTGAGCCGCCAGCAGGTGATAGGTAGCGTTGGCGGAGGTAGTCACATATTGCAGGTAATCCGACGCATCATGCCACCCCCTGACGCGTCGATGTGCGTACTGTCGGGCATAGGGCCGTAGAGCGTGTAACCATCGTGAGTATGGCAGGAGTCTTTCAGGAAAGGATTGAAGCCACTCCGCTGCTGGCGCATGTATCGTAAACAGAAGTCAGCCGCGCCCTTATAAACCGTCTCGTCGATGCGGAAACCGGGCGACCGGGCCCCATCATCGGTTTGGAGGTAATAGCGGCCCGGTGTTCGGACGGTTGAAAAATCGAGCCGATACGTTTGCCGAAAAGGCCCATACGCACCAAATGCTTTGCCTGCCGACAGCGACTGAATTTTCTGATTCGTCTGTTCGTCGATGAGCTGAAACTGCGTTACCGTCTGCTCAGTCAAACTTGCCCAAACCGCTATTTTAGGACTGTCAGGTCGATAGCCAAGCAGGTTAATCCGAATAACGGCTGATGGTTCCTGATGGTGGACAACAAAGGCTGCAAGGCAGATTGCTAAAATGATGAAGGTTAGTAGACGAATAGGCATGGGTTGTTATAGTTATTGTAGAGACAAGGCATGCCTTGTCTCTACCGCATTATACGGATTCATTAAAAAACCGATCCTTGTCCCAATTTTCGGGGTTCGATTCTATATAATCGTTGATGCGTTGGTAGTCAATATCGTTTCGAATAATATGGTCATGGAAACGTGGCTGCCATTCAAAATCAAAACCCAACCGATGAGCGTGTTTGGTAACCGCCGATTTATACGACCCAATGATAGATGAAACTGTGTTTTTGCCCTGATTCTGAAACCGTTGTTCGGCGGGGGATTGGGATAGTGGTGGCGATTGTAGAGACAAGGCACGCCTTGTCTCTACCACAACGTCTGGAATGATCGGATTTGCGTCATGGGTATTGGTTCGTTTAATATCAATATTCCATGCACATGATTAGGCATAACCACGAACGATCCTAATTCGATTTGTTGGGCATGACGTCTTATTTCGTGCCAAAACACATCGGCCAAAATTCCTATATTCGACAAGTGCATGTTATCATCTTGAATTTTGCCGAAATAATGCTGACGTTGAGCCGTACATATCGTAATAAAATAGGCTCCTGCCCAGCTATAATTCCACCATGTGGCCCGTGCTGATGCAACACGATATTTGTTCTGAAATTTATTCACCTAGATCTTCTTCAGCAATCCCATCATCATCTCTTCAAAATAAGCGCCGTTATAGGGGCCAAACCAGTTCATGTCGCGGGTTTCGTAGGTTGGGCGATTGTAATACGCATCAGGAGTGACGTAACCAATATAACCACCATCGAAGCTAGTAATCATGAGGTTAACTCCTTTTTGGGTAGCAAGGGGTTTGAAATCAGCCACAAATTCGCCCGAAAAATCGCAGGGCGTACCCAGCAGTACCGTTTGACCGATACGTAAGGCTTTGAGGTCGGATGGATAGTCGCCGTAGATGGCGTAGAACAACCAGGGTCGAACGCGCCAGTTGCCAATCACGCGTGGATGCGGCTCGCGCAGACCCAGTGGCAGCGTGAACATAGCCAGGGTGCTGTCGGATTTGGTCTGAATTTGGGGTACGGTTCGCTCGATACGAAGGGCCAGATCACCCGCGTAATTACGAATTTCCTGAAAATCTGTTTTGCCTCGCGCCTGAGGGCCTGTGCTGCCAACGGCCCTGCCATGAACACGGCAAAATCGGCCGATTTCTTTTCCAGTCGATCTACCAGCGAACCCGGATAATCGCGACTGAGGTAATTCCACATATCGTCTTCATACAGCGTTGCGTGACCCGCAAATGTGCAAAGCAAGGCTGATTCGCCCGTATTTTTCTTTAGTTTCAGCAACCGAATCATGCCATCGAGCGGGCGGGTTGGGCCCGAGTTTCCAATTCGGTTGTAGATATGATCGCTGGCATCCGTCTCTCCAAAACCCACCTGCACCGGCGCCATAGTCGTTTGTGCTTTCTGAATGGCTTTCAGAATGCCATCGGTAATGAGGGACACAATTTTCTCGTCGTATCCACCCGCAATCAACTGCCCAACCAGGCCAGGTGCCCAGCCACCAATGCTATTGTGCGAGTGAATAGCCCCTGTATACACATTCTCCCAGCGTAAACCGACCTCTGGAAGGCGTTTTTTGAGCGCTTCCATAACAGTTGGCGGGGTAATCAGTAAATCTAAACCAACCACTGCGACTTTGGTGCCTCCATTATCCAGCACTATAACCCGTGCAAAAATGGAATCGGCAACCACATGCCAGTGTTTACCACGTCGGGCCCCATAGCCGCCGGTAGGCGTATCGTAAGGGGAGTAATATTCACTTTAGCCCAACCCGCCTGTAGAGGGCCTTTGGCAACGGGCGGAGCAGGGAGCTGCGCGAGTCGCTGTTTGGTTTGGGTATAATAGGGCATTTGCTGATAAGGCGTTTCATCGACCGGTGCCAGACTAACAGCCAGAAACAACAAAATGAAGACAACAAGTCCGAGAAGAACTTTGAGAAGAATACGGAGGAATTTCATGTACTATCGCTTAGACTGGCGAATTTCGTCAAAACGGGCCAGATTTAGTCATTGGTTGTCGGGGATTGTTATTGGTTGTCATTGATGGTCAAACATAGTCAGGCTGAGAAACTCACTTACTAATGTCTGACAGCTAATGACTATCAATGACCATCAATGACAACTAATGACCATAAAAAAGGCACCGGAGAAAATCCCCGATGCCTTCCGTCACCCTGCCGGTTTCCCGGCCTCCCTATATTATGATTGTTATCCCAGAAATGGCGCTGCAATCGCTAAAACCTGGGCTTTGGTTAATGGCTCATCAAAAGCTCCCCGGAAATTATCGTCGGATATTCCCGTTACATTGGGCAGTGTTTTTAAATTCACCGTTCCCTGCATGAAAGTAGTGTTCGTTGTATCCGAAACCCAGCCTTTCAGTCCCAGCATCCGACGAACTTCCGATGCGTGCCGGGCTTCGACCGAGTGGATTTGCAAGGCCACTGCCAGAATAGATTTGTCGTTGATAAGAACAGGAGCCTGCCCTTTATAGGCCTGGACCCCCGTGTCTTCGAGAGCACGGGCGGTAGCTAAAAAAGTAGCGTAGCTTGTAAACGTCCCAGCCGGAAATTTAAAGGTTGGTTTCGCTACGGCAGCCGCACCTAAAGCACTTTTTAGTAAAGCCACGTGTGCCGTTTCATGTTTGCTGATTTGCGAAATAACCGCCATGTCAGACGATGGAACCAGACCCGATGTACTTAACCCGGTACGATAAAACTCGTCTTCCAGATATTCGAGCGTCAGCGCAAAATTAGCTACGTCTATAGCCGCCTGCGAAGGTGCCGTTGTGGTTTGAGCCAGGGCTTTGTTTAGCGTACCCGCAATGATAGCTGGAATGCCTGCTGCGATCAGGTTCGAACTAAATTTGAGCAGGTTCCGACGTGAATAAAAACTATAGCGATCACTAAATTCGGGGTCAACCTGCTCAATGTCAGATATTAATTTGAATAAATTCATAGCGTTGTGTCAGGTTTACTTGGGAAGATTAGTGGCGGTGATGGTTGTTTTGACGTACTTCTGGGCGATGGGCAATACCGTTGCTGGTGGATTTGACACATCAAGGCCCGTGGTGGGAGCGACAACATCATCCCCCGCAAAATCAGCTGATTTTGGATTGAGCAGATCCCGGATCGCTGCGGCATGGCGGGCTTCAACAGAGACAATTTTACCCGCTATGGCCAGATAATCTGGATTTGTAATGAGTGGACCTGCTCCGTTATAAGCCGATACGCCCAGATCTTCAAACGCTTTCGCTGTATTTAGAACACTGGCCCGGTCGCTGAAGGTGATCGACGCGAAATTGGGTGTTAGCCCTGCAATTGCATTGGCTCCAAGGGCTGCTTTGAAAAATTCGCGGTGAATAATTTCATGATCACGGATGTCGGTCAATAGGGTCTTTTCCGCATCGGTCATTCCACTGTAGGGTGAAGCAATCACCTGCGTATAAAAAGCGGCTTCTAATTGCTCCAGGGCATACGCGTAGTTTAGAATCCCGGTATCGCCAGTGCCTAAATCGACCGGTGCCATTACAGTAGTCGGATTTTCTTCATTACCACAAGCCGCCAACATGGCCCCTCCGGCAGTTAATGCGCCTGCATAATACAGAAATAACCGACGCCCTACTTTAACTGGCTTTAACTGGCCTGGTAACATGGTCAGTTCTGTTTCATTTTGCTGTTTTTTCATAACGAATTAATTAAATGCAGCGAAAGCTCGCCATTTTTCAAATGGTTCAATACACTTACGATTGCCGGTGAAATTTGGATTTTTGACTTGACATAAAAACAGCGTTTGGTTATAAAAAACAGGCTGTTAGTTTCTGTTTAACAGATAGACGTCAACTTTGTTGGAATGTAGTAACGGACAGAAGAAGGAGGAACCTTCTCGTTGGTAAATCTACTGGACTAGAAATAGGGGCAAAATCAGTTACCAGTTGTAATTTCGTTATAGAAATCGACCTGACATGAATATTACGCAAGTGCGCGAACACCTCCATCGACTCATTGACGAAGTCGACGATTTATATGTGTTGAACGGCCTTTATCGCACCCTAACCGCCGATAAACGTCAGCGGGAAGCCTACGAAAAAGAGCAGTTGGAAAAAGCAAAAAAGCAGGGTGGAAGTCGAAATTCGAGCTAATCTATTTTGATAAGCCGCTAATAGTCAAGGCAATGATGATGGCGTTAAATCCGAATGATAGAACCCCATGAGCCAGGGCCGTCCGGCGCATCGTTTTTGAACTAACAGCCACGTCGGAAACCTGACTGGTCATGCCGATTACGAAGGAGAAGTAAGCGAAGTCGAGGTAATCGGGTTCGGGTTCTTTGGGGAAATCCAGCCCACCAGGCCGCTTGGACAGTTTGGTGTCATTACCATAATAGAGGTGGGCATAGCGAAGGGTGAAAACCGTATGTACTAACGTCCAGGCGCTCCAAACGGCCAGAATGGGTAGCAAAATATGTTCTCTTCGGTTCTTTTCCATCGAATTGAGCAAGGCCACAACGGCAAATAGACCGACTAAAGCCGCTACCACAACAAATACCAGCAGGAAGAGCCGACTCGAATCCTGAAGGCGTGACAGTTTCGGTAAATCGCGGGGTGACATACCAGCATAGATGTCCAGGCCAGAATCAACACCGTTATCGCAAAAGCTACATAGACGGTTGTAATTTGGGCAGGGATATTAAAATTTTCGGGAATGTAAAAATAAGTGATGCCTGCCACGAGTGAGGCAATAATAAACCGGTGATGCGAATCGAAATGGGAGATGTACTGGAGTAATTTGTCGATCATATAATTGCCGGGAAAAGCAGGTAGCTGACTGCTAAGTAAATCATTCGCCTATTGCCACCCAAATTTAAGGCTACTCATTACCTGTTGTTCAACCTAAGTGGGTCTTAGAAAAGACCTGCCCATCCAGGCTGGTAAATGGAGTGAATAATCAACTATTTTTTTATTGATATAGTATTTTAAGGGACTACAGATTACATATATTTACTCACCCATAAATATGTAATAGTATGACCTATAAATGTTTACCTTTCCTCATTCTTCTACTCCTACATTACGCCCTGGCAAAGGCTCAGGGCCCAATAGTAAAGCCCAAGGACTCCCCAACTCAGGTACTTGAGAAAAAAGTAACCTCGCTTACCCAGTATAACAATCAGCTCAGAGGAAAGCTTGCCCTGGCTGCGCTAGAAAATCAACAGTTGCAAACGCAAATTACGGGTCTTCAAAAAGTAATTGAATCTCGAAACGACAGTATTACCCGGCAACTGACACGTATCGAAGGGTTGAATGATCAGATTGCCCAGTTGACGACAAAAAATCAGCAGTTACTAGCCACGATAGACCAACGAACCACGGAGCTAAAGGCTGCCAATACGCGAATTGTCCAGCTGGAATACGATCGGAAAGTGCTGATTGATAGCCATATCATTCGAATTTATAACTTCTCGGCCGACGATGTTCGTAAGGAGTTCATTCATAATCTATCTGCACCCGAGTCGGGATTTCAATATGATGATGGGCTGATTGACGATGAGATTCAGATTACGCGCAATTTCGGCGATCAGGCCGAAGCCTGGTGGGTGTTCGACAAAACGCTCGATACCATTCTTGAACTGAAAATTCGTATCAAGCCCCACTTATACGACCCGCAAAAGGCAATCGTCTTTGGCGAAACCAAGCTGCTCCAGAAAACGCGGTACAGCAACAAGCCATTTGAGGAACAACACGATCGGGAAAAGGTTGGCCTCTATCGCGAAAAAACACTGCACATGCTCGAAGGCAAACTAAGCGGGACTTCTGATAAATAAGTTACCTGTTACAACACCCACCTAACTCATCATGAACCAGTTACTGCACCGAATCGGCAGCGGTAAGGGGATTATACATTCCCTACTGATCGGCCATGTTTTTCTACTCCTTTGTTGCACAGTAGTTTATCCTCAATCGCCAACAATTGTAACCGGTCGTGTTGTGCGGGCTTCTAATGGTGAACCCCTGATAGGAGCCTCGCTTTTCATTAAAGGATCAACCCGAGGTACGATTACGAACCAGTTAGGTTATTACCAGATCAGCATCAATCGCCCGGTTGAGCTGGTGGGTCGGTTTATTGGTTTTCAGGACATGACCCAGCTAGTCATACCCAACGCCAGCCAGCGGATCACCACTAATTTTCAACTGACGAGCAACGATATGCAACTGCGGGATGCCGTGGTGAGTGCCAACCGGGTTGACGAATATTTGCAGAAAGTGCCGGTTGCGGCTTCGGTTATTTCGCAGCGTGATATGGAACGACGGAGCACCTATAATACGCTGGAAGCGTTGAACAATGTCCCGAATCTCGTTACCGATTCCTGGCTCAGTTCGCAGGTGTCATTTTCAATTCGGGGTTATCGACGGTTTTCGACAATGTAGGCTTTGAATCGACGGTGGCTTTGTATATCGACGACGCCTATTTTTCCCGCAGCTTTGCCTTCAACTCCACGCTCATGGATATTGAACGTATTGAGGTGTTGCGTGGCCCGCAGGGAACATTGTTTGGAAAGAATACGGTGGGAGGGGTCATTCATATTGTGTCGGAGAAGCCCGAGTTTGCCAACAATGGTCAGATTGAGTTAAACTATGGAAACTACAACTTCTTTCAGGCACGGGCGAAAATCAATCGGGAACTCATCAAAAATAAATTAGCGGTTCGACTGACAGGAACCTACACCCGGCGCGATGGTTATATTACCGATAAAGTCCCCGCCATTGAGGTTGTTAATAAAACAAACTTCTACGGCTTCCGGGGATCGGCCCTTTACACCCCAAATCCGAACACACTCATTACCCTGCGCGGTTACTACGGGAAAGATGGCAATGCCGAAAACACCTTTGTCTATGCCAGCAAGCCCGATTATGACCCTGTGGGGGTGCCTGCCGATGAGGGGATGAATACGAAACAAAATGTTCCGAATACGTTTGATCGGCAACAGTATGGCACCGTAGCGAAGGGGGAATTTAAGCTAGGTCGTACTACATTGACTTCTATTACGGCCTTCAACAACTCGGTAGATACGTACTTCGGGATAATGACGTGTCGTCGGCCAATGTGTCTCTTTGGGTCGAACTCAGAAACTCCGGAACGTAAGTCAGGAAATACGCATTCATTCGCCACGGGATGAGAAGTTTTCCTACATCGGTGGGCTGTATTTTTTGAATGAGCAAATTGCAGCTATCGATACCTTTTCGCTTCAAAAGGATTTTCTGCCAGTGGGCGAGGAAATCCTCGGTGCACCGGTGCCCAATGGTGCTCTCTTTACGAGCGAAGGGTATACCACCAACAGTACGATCCATTCCCGTAGTCTGGCGGCCTTTGCTTCGGGTAGTTATGCGTTGACTAAACAACTCCGTCTGACGGCTGGGATGCGGTTAACGTCAGAGCGACGCCGATTGTCTTACTGGCAACAGGTTCAGAACCAATATTACAATGGACAACCGTTTGGGTTAATCGACATTTATGCCACCAATGTGGGTAGCCAGGCCACCCCCGTGGAGCGAAATGCCGATAATACGGTTTTATCCTACGATCTGGGCCTCGATTATCGGCTTTCTCCCTTCATCATGGGGTATGCCAAGTTTGTTCGGGGTTTCAAAGGGGCGGGGTTCAATACGTCTGTCACCACCGATCCCGAAGGTACCGGCCTGGTATTTAAACCTGAATTTGTGAACAACTACGAACTTGGCTTCAAGTCGAAGTTCAGCGAACGGACTCGCTTTAACGCGGCTTTGTTCTATACCGATTATATCAACAAGCAGGAATTGCTCGATCAGGGAACACGGGTACGGGTAGCTAATGCACCCAAAACCAGAGGCTGGGGTGCTGAAACGGAATTTTCGGGTATGCTGAAAAACTTTCGGGTAGATGTCTCGATGGGCTATCTGCATTTCCGGTACATTGATTTCCCCTTCGGTACCGATGAAGCGGGCAACCCGGTCAATTATGCGGGCAACCACCTGCTGAAGGCGCCTGATTTTACGTTTTCTGTTGCTCCGGAATATACACTTCCCATTACCGATCAGCTACGGGTGTTTCTGGGAATGAACATTAATCATACAGGAAAAGCGTTCAATGATATTTCTAATTCCGACATTATTGCCCGTCAGGCGGCTACGATCGTAAATGGGCGCTTGTCGTTGGCTCCGCGAAATGGCAAGTGGAGCATAGCCCTCTGGGGTAAGAATCTGGGGAATACGCTCTTTATTCAGCACGGCTGGGAATATGACTGGGGAATCAAATTGCCTGGAGCCGACCAAGGTATTACGGGCTGGAGTTGTATCTGAATTTCCTGTAGGTAAGAGGCCACCCCTTCTTTCTGCTACAAACATTGGATCGCTACGCGATCTGGCTAAGCTCGAATTCACGTTAAAATTACTTACTACCTCAGACGTAATAAACTATTTGGATACCGTCAGATTGGCGCTGGTACAAAGCGTACCGGCGTCATTGGTAAGGCATATCTGACCCGTCACGGCACCCGCTGGTACTGTTGCAATCAGGGAACTTCCCGATAGCCTGAAGGTGGCCGGAGCAGAGGTGCCCCCGTTAAAGCGTACTGCCGTTACGGTTGACAGGTTTTGCCCGGTAATGGTAATCTCGTCGCCAATTTTAGCGGTTTTGGGGAGGAAATCAGTGATGGTGACTAACCGGATGGGCGCAAAAAACATAGGCGTCATAATTTCGCCCGCGGCATTGACGACTCGTAAAGGACCTGACTGTGCATCTGTCGATACCAGAAGCCATCGCTCCGTATCCTCATTTTTTCCACCATCAGCGGCCTGGGTTGTGGAGCCGCTAAAGAAAAACTGTGCGTTTAACAGAAAATCACCCCGTACAACAATCCGTTCACCTGGTCGGGCTTTGGCAGGCAGAATATCTGTAACCACAGGCGGCTGCACAACAACCAAAGGGACCGAGGCTGTCCCTGCCCGGCTCGTAACGACAATAGAGCCGCTTACGGCATTATCCGGAATCCCGATGAGTAAATCAACCCCTTCATTCCGGCTGGTGATGGGTACGGTAAGTCCACTGATTGTGACGGTGGTAATGCGATAAAGATTCTTGCCCGAAACCGTGAGGGTGCGCCCGCGAAGCTGGCGCGTTGGCGTAACCACAAGGGTTGAGGGAGGCAGGTAGAAAAAGAAAGGATCAGTGGCCGTTGTATTGCCGCCAATACTACTGGCTGAAATCTGGACTGAACCCGATGAGGGTAAGGCAGGTATCGTAACTTCAAGCTGAGTGTCACTTACGATTCGGAATGTAGCCGAAACGTTGCCAACCGTCATACCCGTTATATCACGGAGATTACGGCCATTTACCAGCAGTTTATCACCAGCAATGCCATCCAGGGCGAGTAGGTTAGTAATGAAAGGTGGTTGAATAAGTTTTAGGGTATCGGTACTGGTCGCTACTAAGGTCTCAAACACAGTTACCGTTACCAGCCCCGAGGTTGCCGTTGCCGGAATCGTTGTTCGAATTTCCGTGTCTTTGACTGTCGTTAAGGCTTTATCAGTAGGCAGTCCATTAATACTGACAATACCATCTATCAAATTTTGACCCTGTATGACCAACTCGGTACCTGGTTTTGCCTTTAGTGGGCTAATAGTGGTAATTTTGGGTGTTCCCGCCACAATAAATTTGCTGGTCACTGTACCCCCTGTCGTTTCAACGGCAAGAGCTACCGGGCCATGAGGCAGTTTAGAAGGAACAACAATCGTGAGTTTTTGGGCCGAACTGTCTTTTATTTCGGCAAGGACGTCATCGAATCTAATTCGCTTAATTTGATTGAGATAAGTACCCGTAAGAACCACAATCGAACCCGGTAGCCCATTGCTGGGCTCAACCGCGGCCAAGGCAGGAACAGGTTGCTTTGCGTCAAACGGCAGCGGATCAGAAGTGCCCTCGTCGGTACGAACGCGAATCTGAGTTGGTCCAGGAGCAATCAGTGGAACCTTTAGTTGAATGGTATTATCGTCGTGACTGCTAATCGGGGCCGTTACCGCTGAGGTCGCAATGCCGAACGTTACTGTGGGATCGGGGCCAAACTGATACCCAGTTAAAGTAAGGTTATCCCCAATAAAAGCCTGTTTAGCCGATAAACCAGTTAGTTCAGGTGGGCTATTCTGGACACGACAGCCCGATAAACCAATAAGTACCAAAAAGGCAAAGGAAAGTGATATAGTCGAGTTCATAAACGGCAACGGGAGACTATACCCGACGCATGATTGGTAAAATTAGTCAATTTGAGTGTCAAAAAACCATTTCTTGCGAAAGCCTGTTAGAGTTAATGTGTAACGAATAATGGAAAATGAATAATGTGTTTGCTACAATTAATCTTCATTTCCCATTATTCATTATACATTATCCATTAAGCGCAAATGAACTACCGCAGCCTGAAAGCATCAAAATTACTAGCGATCTCTACACTTGGCGAACTGAAAGCCGCCGGGTATCAAACCCGTTCAATTAAGCAGGAGCTACGTGACAATCTGATTGAGCGAATCAAAGAAAAGGAAGTTGTTTTTCCGGGTATATGGGGTACGAAGATACCGTTATTCCCGATGTGGAACGAGCCATTTTGTCCATGCACCACATCAACCTGTTAGGGCTACGAGGGCAGGCTAAAACGCGTATTGCACGCCTGATGGTCAACTTGTTAGATGAGTACATTCCGGTTGTGGCCGGGTCTGAACTGAACGACGATCCGCTGCTGCCTCTGTCGCGGTTTGCCATTGATTTGATTGCTGAAAAGGGAGACCAGACCCCTATAACCTGGATGCATCGAAGCGATCGCTATACCGAAAAACTCGCTACGCCCGATGTATCGGTTGCCGATCTTATTGGCGATGTAGACCCCATTAAAGCAGCTACGCTCAAACTGCCTTATTCTGACGAACGAACGATTCACTTTGGTCTGATTCCGCGTTCACACCGTTGTATTTTCGTAATCAATGAGCTGCCAGATTTACAGGCTCGTATTCAGGTATCCCTGTTTAATATTTTGCAGGAAGGGGATATTCAGATTCGGGGCTTTAAGCTGCGTTTACCGCTTGACATTCAGTTCGTCTTTACGGCTAACCCAGAGGACTATACTAATCGAGGCAGTATTGTAACGCCGTTGAAAGACCGGATCGATTCCCAGATTGTGACGCACTACCCGAAATCCATTGAAATTGGGAAAAAGATTACCATGCAGGAAGCTGTTGTCAAAACAGAACAAGCAGGCATGGTAAAAACCAACGAGTTAATCGCCGATTTGATTGAACAGGTAGCATTGGAAGCCCGTGAGAGCGAATATGTCGATTCGAAAAGTGGGGTTTCGGCCAGGATGACCATTTCTGCCTATGAGAATCTACTTTCCTCAGCCGAACGACGGGCATTACTCAATGGTGAAAAAGAAACGCATGTCCGTATTGCCGATCTGTATGGGGTGGTGCCTGCTATCTGTGGTAAGGTTGAACTGGTTTATGAAGGCGAAGTAGAAGGGCCAGTCATTGTGGCGCAGAACCTGATTGGGAAAGCCATTCGGAATCAGTTTTTACAGTATTTTCCGAATCCGGAGAAAGCCAAAAAAGATAAGCGTGGTAACCCTTACAAAAAAATTACAGACTGGTTTGGCGACGGGAATACAATGGACATCCTAAACGACCTGACCAATCGCGATTACGAAGCCCGTCTGCGTACGATCGATGGTTTGGACGATTTGGTGGATCAGTTTCATGCGCGCCTGAGCAAGTCCGAAAAACTGTTTATGATGGAGTTCGCATTGCACGGCCTGGCCGAACATTCGCTCGTTGGTAAAAAAGCGATGGATACGGGCTTATCCTTCAAAGACTTGCTCGGTTCTATGTTCAATCCGGGCACTAGCTTTGGGGAAGAAGACGAAGAGGACGACGATCGGTATTAAACCGAATCTGTCAGTTATCCCCCAAATTTATAGGGCAACAAAAATTGCAGGGTTTAGTAGGCGTCAACAAAAGTCATACAGGCTTTCGTTGACGCCTTTTTTACAACCGTATTTTACAAATGACGCCAGGCAGCCAAGCTGGTCGTTCGATCAATAATAGCTGATTCAGTCAGGTATATAGAAACATACCCATCTATTCATGGTTAGAGAGTTAAAAAAACCTATTGCTTGTCTAAAATAGATTCTATCGATGTTAATCAAACCCAAAAAAACGATAGAGTCCAAAGAATCAACAGAATCTAAAGAAACTGCCACTTCGTTATGAAAAACGCTTACCAGCTAGTCGGATGGTGCGCATTTGCCATCTGCCTGACCGCCTGTGAAGATCACCGGCTTAGTCCCAATGCTTCCTTCCCAGAGCGAATTAACTTCGTAGCCCGACGCCAGTATCCGGAAGGAATTGCCTATTCTGCACAGTTAGATAAATTTGTAATCTCGTCCGTGACACAGGGGAAAATCGGTACGGTTACTACAGATGGGCGCTATGAGGATCTTTTGTCGGACCCTGGCCTGATTAGTGTAAATGGACTAAAAGTAGCCGGTGACCGGTTGATCGTGACGAACAACGACCAGGGCGCATCGGATAAAAGCGCCCCGCAAACGACTCGCCAAACCGCCGAATTGTTCATTTTCAGCCTCAGCACCCGCCAGTTAGAGCGTCGGATTGATCTTGATGATCTGCTGCCTGCGGCTGAGCCAAATCTTGCCAATGATCTGGTTATTACTCCCGATGGGACGATATACGTAACAGACTCATTTTCACCAGTTATTTATAAAGTGAGCAGCAACGGACAAGCCAGTATTCTTGTGCGTGATGATGTACGATTTACCAGTCCTACATTTGGGCTGAATGGGATTGTCTATCATCCTGACGGTTACCTGATTGTGTCGAACACGGGCCAGGGTAAGTTGTATAAGGTGGATTTGAAAAATGGGAATGCCGTTACTGAAGTGATAGGGACAGGGGCGCTGCCTGGTGATGGACTGACACTGTTGAATAACGATTTGTATGTTGTAACGGGCAGTGGAAGTCAGGTAGCGCAATTGCACAGCAATGACAATTGGCAATCGGCCGTCGTGCTGAAAAGAGATACTAATGGCTATTTCCAGGCCACAACGAATGTGGCAGTCAATAACCAGATTTTTACCTTAAATGGCCGAATTGGAGAAGTCAGCGCGGCTATGGGCGATCGCTCTAAACTTCAGTCTAATGACTATAGTATCCAGCGATTTCGATAAGGAGCAACTGATATAGGCGATTTGTCATATGTAATTGTAGGTCTATAAGCGCATAAGGCAAATCGTTTTCTACCCTGTTCGTATCACTCTACAATTACCGCCGTACCATTGGCGCTTACCATCAGCATGGCACCGTTTCCTCCAATGGTCTGGTAATCCAAATCGACTCCAATAACCGCGTTGGCTCCTAAACGAGTAGCCTGATCGACCATTTCTTTAAGGGCAATACTTTTTGCTTCCCGTAGCGCCTGCACATAAGCCCCTGAATGACCACCGACTACGTCGCGGATGGTCGTAAAGAAATCCTTGACAAGGTTGGCACCAATAATTGCTTCACCGTTTACCAGACCTATATAATTTGTGATATGCTTGCCTTCAATAGTAGAGGTAGTGGTTACGAGCATATAAGGAGAGAGAAGTTAAGAAACGATCTGCCATTCGAGCATGTAAAGTTAGGTAGTTGTGAGTATATGTGCGTGCCATTCATCCTGTGGCTGTACCTTACAACCGTGAAAAAACTTGATTAGGCTTATTTTTTTGCCGTTTATGAGGGCATTTCCAGTTCTATAAAGGTGAACCTGTTTAAACTTTCCAGTTTTTTTCAAAACGGGATGGATTTTTGAGGCTGTAGTGCTGACCTCGTCATGGTAATATAGTTGATACCCGCCCTGGTAGCTATTGAAACCCATTTTTTCGCGTCGAAGGCTGTGAACTTTCCGGGAATAGGCGCATAACTAGAGAATTATGGTTGATGTGAGGAGTAGAGCCCTTTTTGTTTATACTTTTACTTCGTTGAGTAGGTCATTGGCTAATTATTCAGATGGTTTGCATTGTGGCCTCGCAAGTTTAGTATTTATTTGCCTATTTTGAGCCCAAACCTAATTAATCACCTCTTTACAGCCCGAAACAAATGCAAAAGCTTAATTCATCCCGCCTATTCATCTGGGCACTAATTGTTGCCCTTCCCCTGTGGTTTGATAGTTGCAAAAAAGATGATGAGAACCCTACGATAACTACAACAATTGAGGGTAGTTATAAAATTACCGCGCTGAAAGCCAATCCAAAAGTGGGTGGAGTTTACGAAGATCTACTGGCTGCTGCTCCGTTACTATTAACCACAACCTGCCTGAATGACATTACCTTAACATTCCAGACAGGTGGGGCTATTGCAACAGATAATCCAACGACCTGCCAAAATAGTAAGATACCACCTAGTACGATCACAGGTATTGATGCAACTAGTAAATGGTCTTATAGTGGGAATACATTAACCATTACCAAAAGTGATGGTACGAAAACGGCATATACTGTTCTCAAAACAGGTACCGTACTACAGATTCAATGGCAGGATAGTCAGGATTTCTTAGGCACAGGTACTAAGGTTGCGTATACCTACACGATGGATTTGACGCGAAAATAACAAGTCCGGTAAGTCCATAAAAAAAACGGCCCCTCAACGAGGGGCCGTTTTTTTATGGACTTACCATCCGATGACCGTTTACGAACCACTCCTTACCGTTAGCTCAACACTTTTTTAGTCATATGAACGAGGGTGATAATTTCGAACCGAATACAAATTTTAATAAAGTGTACGATATGAAAACTAAACATGGAGTTCGTTTAATGGCCTGGGCGTTGGTCGTCGCCATGCCAATGTGGTTCGGTAGTTGTAAAAAAGGTAGTGATGACACCGTAACTCCAACTACGTCATCGGTTGAAGGAAGCTGGAAAATCTCAGGTTATAAAATTGATCCTGGTGTTGATTTCCTGGGAACCGGACAAAAAAGCAACGATGTTCTAGCCTATTTCAAATCCCTACCGAATGGGCTTGGGAATGATTTCGTTGATTGCCTGACAGGGACAACGATTATATTTAATGCGAGTGGAAAAGTTACCGGAACCCCGGCGCTAAATGCTCAGCCTCTACCGATGTGAATCCAGTTGAAGATAATTCGACCTGGAAGTTGGATGGGAGTAAACTGACCCTTACCAGTGGTAGCGATGTAACCGTCTACGATACCGTTATTAGTGGCAATGTCTTGAAGTTGTCTGGTAAAGAACTGGAAGACTTTGATGGTGATGGTAAGGATGAAACCTACACCGTTACATTAGAATTAACGAAGATGTAAGAAAGAGGCTGTTTAAACTTTCCAAAATTCTTTTGAATAGCATCGTTTTTTTTCAAAAGTTTATACATCGGTTATGCAATCATGCAGTGTCGCGATATAACGCTCCAGGTACATTGGTATATCCTTTGTTTTGTATTGCAGAATGTAACGTGGGTGATCAAGTGTAACGATACGGTCGAAAAAGCTTTGCTGGTCGTTGAGTCGACGTAAATAGGTCTCGTTTTTACGTCCCAGACACACGGCTACCTTTCGGTTATAGCCGAAGTTGATTTGCGTTCGAACCGTTTCAGTTATAGCAGGCCAAAGGGCTTCGGTGGTTATGCGGTCGTCGTAGAAATTGTAATTGATCGGTCCAGTGCCCCGGCCTGATTTCGTTAGGGCTAAGGGAAAGAGAGATGTCAGGAAGAATTGACTGTAAAACTCTTTGGCTCCGCCAAACGCTTCGACAACCTGATAAATAAATCGGCTCGATAACTCGGGCGTATCACGCAGGTCATTATCAATCCCACAGTATCGACGCAGATTCTGAGGGGTTGTGAAGGATATTCCCGTTACACCCGCCCCAAATCGGCCTGGATTGATGCCGAGTACAAAAACGCGTGGATTAGGATCACTAAAAAATCGGCTGTAAAACTCGCCAACAATGTGCTCAACTTCTGGCTGTTGATAGGGATTCAGTACACCAATATCAGGTGGCAGATTCGCTGGGGCAACCAGGGTATTGTAGTAAGCGATGGCTTTGTCGGCGAAGGTCGGCATCAGGTAGTGCTGCGGTTTTGTCATCCCGACGCAGGAGGGATCTCATGATTGGTTGATGCTAGAGATCCCTCCTGCGTCGGGATGACAAAAACACGCCATTTTTCGAAAGCCTAAATGGGAGCAAAACCTCACTTAATATTCTTCCGGCGGTTGCGCTGAAAATCTTCGAACATCATATTGCCCAGACCTTGTAATCCGCTGTAGTAGGCCCGGCCATTATTGACCTTCGTAAACTCCTGTACAAACTGTTTTAGATAAGGGTCGGAGGCAATCATGAAGGTTGTAATCGGAATCTCCAGCCGACGGGCCTGAGCGGCTAGCGTCAGCGTTTTACTCACAACTTTCCTATCCAGTCCGAATGAGTTTTTATAATATTTAATGCCTTCTTTCAAACAGGTTGGTTTCCCATCCGTGATCATGAAAATCTGCTTGTTCTTATTTTTCCGCCGACGTAATAAATCCATCGCCAGTTCCAGCCCGGCAACGGTATTGGTATGATAGGGGCCAACTTCCAGATAAGGGAGTTCTTTGGCCTGAATCTGCCAGGCATCATTCCCAAACACAACAATATCGAGCGTGTCTTTGGGGTATTTCAGTTTAATCAGTTCGACCAAAGCAAGGGCAACTTTCTTGGCGGGCGTAATTCGATCTTCGCCGTACAGGATCATCGAGTGACTAATGTCGATCATAAGCACCGTCGACGTTTGTGTTTTTTGCTCTTTCTCCGTCACTTCAAGATCACGCTCCATTAACCGAAACTCTTCGACACCACTGTTAATCTGGGCGTTTTTAATGGATTCAGTCATCGAAATCTGCTCCAGCGTATCGCCAAACTGGTAGGAGCGGAGGTCGCTGCTGAGTTCATCGCCGGTGCCGGTATAGGGCGTATTATGGTTTCCGCCGGACTTAGACCGTTTGAGTTTGCCAAAAATCTCTTCCAGCGCACTTCGTCGAATCGTTTGTTCGCTTTTGGGCGTCATCACGATTTTACCCTCCTGGTTGTCTTCGGTCAGATAACCTTTCTCCTTCAGGTCGTCGAAGAAATTACCAATGCCATATTTATCATCGGTCAGGCCGTATTGCCGGTCAAGCTGGCTCATCCAGGACATGGCCTGTTCTACATCGCCGGATGTCAGCAATAATAACTGCTGGAAAATATTCAGCAGTTTATCGAAGTTGCTACCTTCCTTCTGTTCGGGCGGCACGAAATCGGAAAATTGAAAGCCTTTCATAAATCAATGAGTTATTGACCGGGGTTGTTGAGAGAACAGTATGATTTGCGGATTTGTTCGCCCTACTTCTTTACAATGGGCAATCGGATTTGCGATGGATACTGCGTCGAATGAAACACCTGATTATGAGCGACTATCCCTTTCGATTCGCTGTAATTGTCTCCTCCCGTATTCATGTTTCGATCAAAACGGGGAAAGTTACTGCTTGAGACTTCAACCCGAATACTATGTCCCGGTGCAAAATAATTGCTGGTAGACATTGGACTTAAGATCAGCTTATACACTTTTCCCTTATCCATCCAGACTTCTTTCTCAAAGCCATCGCGGTAGCGGGCCGGAGGATTGTTTCGTCCAGATTATAGGCTTTCCCATCCGGATAAACGTCAATCAGTTTAACGGTGAAATCAGTGTCTTTGGCGTCGGATGAAACATACAGTGTGGATTCAATCGACCCCGTTAGTTCCACGCCATTGGCAAAAGGTTCGGTGGTATAGACCAGAATATCCTGCCGGGCTTCCATCTGGTGCTGATCGAATGCCCCGCCTTGTATGGCCGTTCCTGTGCAGCAAACATTGCCGCCATACGATGGCACCGGATAGGCCGGATCATAGGCAAACAAATCGGGTTTTTCGTCTTTACCAGATGGTTTTGGGGTAAGCTTCCCATCGCCATAGAGGCTATTCGCATGGCCTCCGCTAGACAGGTAATAAGTGGTCATTTCGGACGTAGCGGGCGGCCAGGTATCGGAAGTTTGCCATTTATTAGATCCCATTGTGTAGTACCTTACACGAGGTGTGTTTTTTAGAACATCATTGTTTTCTCCCTTGAGCCAGTAATCAAACCAGCCGTAGGTGAGGGCGTCGTAATCCAGACGGGCATCGCCCACACTCCGTTCGCCCACAACGGTATTTGCGGTGGCTCGTTTATAGGCACAGTGCAGCGTGGGGGCAATAACCAGGAACTGATTGTCGCGAATTTGTGGGTCTGTTGCGTTTTTACGAACGTGGTTGAACAAGGCGATGTTCGGGCCGGTCGAGACGTCGTACCAGGACGCAAACCAGTAGCTAGGAACGCCAAAGGGCATATTGTCATGATAGAGACCACCTTTGTACCATTCCGGGTCGTTTGGTTTTCGAACGATCATTTTCTCATAAACTCCTTTTGCTCCATTCACATTTTTGATGATGTCCTGAACGGGCAAATATTTCAATCCCTGTGCCCAGTCGACTTTCGGCATTTCGGGGGCTAAGTCATAGAATCGGGATACGCGGGTCAGGTCTTCACTACTGGCTGTTTTGGGAAAAAGCGGCCGGGCCAGAGCATCGACCTGCGTACCATATAACCAGGTGGTAAAGAGCATTTGTTGCGCCCCGCCCCGGTACCAGTTACCCTGTTCCATGAAAGGAGCCACGCGCCCCACGCCCGCGCCATAGCTCATGGGCACCATAGCCGCGTGCGCCGGGTGGTCTAAAGCGGCCACCGCCATCTGCCATTCGGCCGTAGAAGAGCAGCCTAGTGTTCCAATTTTTCCGTTAGACCACGGTTGTTTGGCCATCCACGAAAACGCATCGTAGCCATCAGTCGTTGGAGGTCCGAGAATATCCCAATCCCCTTCGGAGAAGAATTTGCCGCGCTCATTCTGAACGACATAGGCATACCCGCGTTTTACGGCATCAAGTGCGCCCTGGTATGAGTTCTGCCGAAGTTCGCCATCACCCCAGGCGTTGAAATTGTAAGGTGTTTTAGAGAAAATAATCGGGACGGGTTTGTCGGTTTTAGGGCGGTAAATATCCGTCGCCAGCCGAACGCCATCCCGCATAGGCATCATGACTTTCTGCTCGATAATGGCAATTTCCTGTAGTTTTTTGAGTATATCTTCCTGGACCTGGGCGTGAGCATAGTGAGTAAAGTACAAGACGAGGACAACCAGCCGTCCTGCGAGGGAGGAAAGGTTTTTCATTAATTAGTTTGGGAGAGATGAAAGGCTGTGAAGTAGCGAATTTATGGGCATAAAACAAAGCCGGACTGCCTTGAATAGCAATCCGGCTTTGTTTGCGATATAAAGGCTCTCGATAACCTATAGTGTAATTACTGTATGAGTTAACGATTTTTACAACTCAATCTGAATGCTCAGCTCTGGCAGAATATCTTCGCCAGATAACGAAACTGTTGCTCCCCCTTTGATCTCAATCGAGCCATTTTCGCGATAGATGAATACCTGTTTTCCGGCTCGATCAATGAGCCAACCCAATCGGCAACCGTTGTCCCGATATTCTTCCATCTTCTCTTTCAACTCTTTTAGATCATCACTCTTCGAGCGTATTTCAACGATAAAATCCGGACAAAGTGGTGCAAAGCCCTGTCGATCCGTTTCTGAAATAATGTCCCATCGCTCGCGGCTAACCCAGGAAATGTCTGGAGACCGAACCGCTGAGTTAGGTAATTTGAATCCAGTGGAGGAGTCAAATATATAGCCGAGTTTTTTACGACGATTCCAAATGCCTATTTCAATGGAGAATTCGGCATTATAACGTCCTGTTTCTGATCCGGTGGGGGCATGAGAATAATATTTCCGTTGGCATCGCGCTCCAACTTCGTTGTTTCATTGGCCTGACACAGGGCGAAGAAAAAGTCATCATCGAATTCCCGGTGGCGGGGAGGGTGTATCGTGCGAAGTTCCTGTTCCATTGGCGGCAAATCGGTTTTATCAAATATAACGAGAAAAGTCCTTCTTCGTATAGACTCCTACAATTGCGCCAGCAAATACAGCACCGCCATCCGGACCGCTACGCCGTTTTCGACCTGGTCCAATATAATGGAATGCGACGAATCGGCGGCATCGGACGTTAACTCAACGCCACGATTAATGGGGCCGGGTGCATGAGCACAATGGGCCGGTCTAGTTCGTCGAGCATTTGTTTCGAGATGCCGAAATAGAGCGAATATTCCCGCAGCGAGGGGAAGTACTTGATTTGCTGCCGCTCTAACTGAATGCGGAGTACGTTGGCTACATCGCACCACGCCAGGGCCGCCCGCACGTCATGTCCGACCTTCACGCCAAGCGCTTCAATGTATTTAGGAATTAGCGTTTTAGGACCGCAAACCATAACCTCTGCACCCTGTTTTTGCAGACAGAAAATGTTGGAAAGTGCCACCCGCGAGTGCGTAATGTCGCCGATAATGGCGATACGCTTGCCAGCAACATCGCCGAGTTTTTCGCGGATGGAGAAGGAGTCCAGCAACGCCTGTGTTGGGTGTTCATGGGTGCCGTCACCTGCGTTGACAACGTTGGCTTTGATGTGTTTGGTAAGGTAGTGAGGAGCGCCGGGGCTACTGTGCCGCATTACCACCATATCGACCTTCATGGCAAGAATATTGTTGACTGTATCCAGCAGGGTTTCGCCTTTTTTGACTGAGCTACCCGAGGCTGAAAAATTGACAACATCAGCCGATAAACGTTTTTCGGCTAGTTCAAACGACAGCCGGGTGCGGGTCGAATTCTCAAAAAAAACGTTGGCAATCGTTACATCGCGTAACGAGGGGACTTTTTGATAGGCCGGTTAATAACTTCCTTAAACTGACTGGCCGTTTCCAGAATAAGCTGAATGTCAGACTCGGTCAGGTCTTTTATACCCACCAAATGGCGGACACTGAGGGCGGTTCGACGGGTCGATTGGGCCATAAGAACAGTATAACTATAAATTGGGCAAAGATAGGTTTAGTCAGTGAAAGATAGCATTGCCTTTTGTAGACTTTATTGATTTTAACAGTAGCTAGACCGTACTTTATTCTCTCAATCGTATAAATGGAAACAACGGTGATTCTATATGTGATTCGTTCATGAGTCGCCCGAGCTGTTCGGCTTTTTCAGGATTCTTAGCCGCTACGTTGTTGCTTTCGGCAGGGTCTTTCGAGAGATCGTATAATTCAACCGGGCCAGTTGGGTTATTCGCAACCTGTAATCGAATGGCTTTCCAGTCGCCCTGACGAATGGCTTGCCTTCCGCCGTTTTCATGAAATTCCCAATAGAGATAGTCGTGTTTTTTCTGCGTTCCTTTGCCCGTGAGCGACGCTACAAATGAAACACCATCAATGCGGGCTGGTGTTTGCGCACCGGCTAGTTCGGTGAAGGTGGGTAGCAGATCCCAGAAAGCACCAATGAAATCGTTTCGGCTACCGGGCTTAATGACACCGGCCAGCGGGCCAAAAAGGGCTCGCGAATACCACCTTCATACAGATCGCGCTTGACGCCACGGAAGCCACCACTACTGTTGAAGAAGGTTGGATCGGCACCCCCTTCTATGTGGGGTCCATTATCACTGGTAAAAATCACCAGCGTATTTTTATCCAATCCTTTAGCTTTCAATTTCGCGATTACCTGACCAACGTATAGATCAAGGCGGGCTACCATCGCAGCAAAAGTTGCTCTCGGATAAGCCTGGGAGGTATACCCTCCTGTTTTCGCATCAGGACCGTAATTGGCACCTGCATAGGGTTTTTCGGCGAACTTCCCTTTGTAATGCCGGAAGAGACTATCGTCGGGAACGAGCAGTTCGGCATGAGGAAGAATATAGGGCAGAAATAGAAAAAAAGGCTGACCACTCTTGCGGGAGTCCAGAAAGGCCAGCGCCTGTTTTTGAATCAGATCAGGAGCATATTCTTTGGCCTGACGTAGGTTTTCATTACCGGTCAGCACAACTTTCTGGTTGTTATCCCAGAGATGATCCGGGTAATAGCGATGCGCCAGCGCCTGACAATTGTAGCCATAGAACCGGTCGAAGCCTTGCTTGTTTGGGTCCCCTTCTGACCCTACGGGACCTAATCCCCACTTACCGAAAGCGGCAGTCGCGTAACCCGCTCGTTGGAGGAGTTCGGCAACGGTCGTGACAGAATCGGCAATAGGTTGTTGCCCCTCGGTTTGACTTCTTTGTTGCCCCGGATGTAGGTGTGCCCTGTATGCTGCCCGGTCATCAATGACGACCGCGAAGGCGCACAGACAGAGGTACCCGCGTAAAATTGAGGAAATTGCATGCCCTCAGCCGCCAGCCGGTCAATGTTTGGGGTTTTAATGAGGTTTTGGCCGTTGAGTCCTATATCCCCATAGCCAAGGTCATCGGCCAAAATAAAGATAATGTTAGGGCGGGAAGGCTTCTGGGCCAGCGTCTGTAAGGAAATGAACGTTAAGACTAAGAATACGTATCGCATAGTGTTGAGAAGAGAGTATTATTTCACGGGTGTAAACGTCATTTTTGGTTGTTGTAAGGCGTTTTCGAGTAGCCTGATTTCCAGCCGAAGAATAGCTTCTTCGGACTTAGCATCGATTTTGTCCGGGTCGTCGGTAGGCTTATGATAGTCGGGATGACCGCCAGTATGAAAAAACAGAACCGGAACCTGTTTGGCGTAGAAAGCTGCGTTATCGGAGCCCCCATTGCCTGCACGGTCAGTAAAGAATTTGATGGAACTTTCGGCTCCTTTAAATACGGTTGGCCAGGTGTCGCTGGTGCCGTACCCGCCAATGCCTACGCCCCGATCGGGTTATAGCGCCCAATCATATCCATACACACCATAAAATTCATTTTTTCGAGCGGCAAGGTCGGATTATTCAAAAAATAGCGCGAACCCTGTAAGCCTAGTTCTTCGGCACCAAAGGCCATAAATAGAAAATTATACGGCTCTTTTACGCCATTTTTAGTGAAATAATGAGCCATTTCCAGAAGTCCGGCTACCCCCGATGCATTGTCGTCAGCACCGTTGTGAATCTTTCCCTGAGGTAACGAATCCCGTGAACTTCCCTGGCGACCTAGCCCCAGATGATCGTAGTGAGCACCGATGACAATCGTATAAGGCGCGCCATTATCCAGAAATCCAATGACATTAGCTGCTTTTCGTAGGCTATCCGGAACAACGACTCGCCGGACTTTGGCTGTAAATGATTGATAATAACCATCGTACCTAACGGGCTCAGTCCCTGTTTTTTAAAGTATTTCTCGATATAGCGGGCGGCTTTGGCATTCTCCGGGCTTCCCGTTCCTCGGCCCTTCATGTTATCGGAAGCGAGTTTATGGATGTGCTTCGTAATTCGCGTGGCCGACGGTTCCTGACCAAAGGTGACGTTTGTAAGTAAGATCAGTAAGAAAACGAAATAGATATTCATGAAAAACAGAAGTACCGGCCAGTTTTTATAGGCCGGTACCAGCATAAAGCTATCTGATAAATCGGATTACTCAACAACCACACAGCCATAACCCGGCACTACAACCCGATCGCCGGTGAACGAGCCACCTGGTATTGTTTCAAATACGATGCACCGACACCATTCCTCGCCGGGTGAAAATATGACCTCAATAGGTTTGTTTGTCAGGTTATGAACCAGTAGAACGCAGGGGCCACCGCTGGCGTCCTGCCGAATAAACGCAACAATGCCTTTCTGCCGAATACCGGATGGTAAGAGCTTACTAAGGTTATTATTCAGAATTGGGTGGCTATTTCGGTAGTGAATCAGGCGTTTATAATGATTGAACAGTGAATCTGGATCGCCCTGCTGCTGAGCCAGTGGCCGAACGGTTTGGCTGGTGCTGTACTTTCCCCGACGCCATCGGGTGCGCTGAGTATCCTTCGCACGAACATCCCACAAAAACGGTTCGCGGATGTATTCGTCAGGTTTCATGCCAAGCATACCAATTTCCTCGCCATAGTAGAGGTAGGGTAGGCCCGGTAGGGTAAGTAATAGGTTCGCTGCTACTTTCAACCGGTCAAGATTTCCCTTTAGCAAACTGCCAATCCGGTTCTGATCATGGTTGGACAGAAGCAGCGCATCAATGAAGTTGGGGTTGACATTGCCAAATGTATGATGGACGTAGATCAGGAATTCAACTAAATCTTCGGTGTCGTTTTCCTGTCCAACTATTTCGGCAATGGCCAGCTGAAGGTCAAAATTGAAGTTGGCTTTCAACCCCCGGAAATAGGCGCAATTCGTTCGGGGCGGGTCCAGACTTCACCCACCGTGTAGGCACCCGGTTTGGCCGCTTCAACGACCTTGCCGAATTCCTGCCAGAATTCATGATTTTTGGGTTCTTCGGCTTCACGATAGAGGTGACGGGCCGCATCGAGCCGAAATCCATCGACACCTACCTCGTTAAGCCAGTACCGGGCTATCTTAAAAAACTCATCCCGAACAGGCTGATAGTCAAAATTCAGATCAGGCATGCCGCTCCAGAACATGCCGTAGTATTGTTCAGGAAAGGTGGCGTTCCGGACGGAGTGCCAGGGGTTTTTCTCACCCGAATCGGCAGTAATATCACGGGTGGCTAGTTTCCGTCGTTTGATCTCGGCAGGTGTCAGCCATTTATAGTAATTCCAATAGGGATTTTCTGGCCCTTTGGACGCTTCCCGGAACCAGTTATGCTGAATACTGGTATGGTGCAGCACCAGATCAATTATGACGGCAATGCCCCGCTGATGAGCTTCGGCTAGCAATCGTTTGAAATCGGCCATCGTGCCGTATTCGGGATCGATGTCGTGATAGTCCGTCACATCATATTTATGATAACTCGGCGAAGGACTTATGGGCATGAGCCAGATAGCCGAAACGCCAAGATCATGTAGGTAGTCGAGTTTATTGGTGATGCCGTTGAGGTCGCCAATACCGTCGCCGTTGGAGTCGGCAAAGGAGCGAACAAATATCTCGTAATGAACGCCGGTATGCCCGACGGGTATTGAATCGGCCTTGGTATGAAATGGACGTATATTAGATTGGGCAGAGCTTGCAGTGGTCATTCAGTACAGACTAACTTAACAACTAAATAGTTTCAGGGCTCGGTAAACCCGATGTGTAGGTAAGCCCATAACGGTATAAAACGAACCCTCCAGCCGCTCAATCCCAACCAGCCCAATAAAATCCTGCGCTCCATAGGACCCGGCTTTGTCAAAAGGCTTACATTCCTTGATGTAATAAGCAATTTCATCATCTGTCAATGAGGCAAATTGAACGCTTGTTTCGTCGGTGAAAGAGTGAAGTTGTGGCTCGCCGTCAGGACCGGGTGAAAGAATCGCAACGCCCGTCCGAACGCGATGGATGCACCCCGACAGGGCCCGAAGCATTCGCCTGGCATCCGCTTCATCCTGTGGTTTATTCAGGATTTGATCGCCTAAAATCACGACGGTATCGGCGCAGAGGATAATCCGGTTGCCAAAATCAGGCAGAAACTGCTCGGCTTTCTGACGGGCGAGGTATTCGGCAACGTCATTCACTGGCATCGTATCGGAGAATAGTTCATCGGTAGGCCGGGTTTCTATCGTGAATAAAAAACCAGCATCGGTCATCAGTTGTTTACGTCGGGGAGAACCTGATGCCAGCACGAGTGGATAGCGTAATGTAAGCATGTACTTGATAAGGCGAAGTGCAAAATTAATTCAAAAATGAGGGTTTTTGCGTACATTGGTTGATTGCTTATTCTTGACTATGACCATTCGACTCGCAACTACCGCTGATGTAAGCGCGCTTACTGAGCTTGCTGCCACAACGATGCGTGAGGCCTTTGGCCCACCGCACAACCCTGCCGAACTCGTTGAGGACTATATTCAGTCGGCTATTAGCGTCCCAATTCTGGAAACGGAACTGGCCGACCGGCGATCTACTTTTTTTATACTTGAATCTGCTGATGGACAGCCGGTTGGCTATGCTAAACTGCGTCGTTATGCTCCCCGCGCCGAATGAAGGACCGGAATGCCATTGAAATTCAGCGTATCTACCTTTTACAAAACCAAATTGGTCAGGGACAGGGGCGTAGGCTCATCGAGTATTGCCTCGACTGGACGCGCAATAAAGGCTATACCTCTGTTTGGTTAGGGGTGGGGAGCATAATGTCCGGGCCATCGCCTTTTATGAAAAAATGGGTTTCGAGCGATTTGGCTTTCATTATTTCCAATTCGGAGCCGAACGCCAGCGGGACTTTTGGCTCCAAAAACAATTAGTCAGCTAAGGAGTTGGTATTTGGGCTTGTTATTTTACTGTTTTAATTGGTTTATAATTAAAGTATTATCCAAAAAACGTTACCTATCAGCGTATAAACAGATTAACTTCTGCTCACTTAAACCATTTAGTCAACTACAACTCTAATTGCCGTTTACGTCTCCAATGCACCTAGTCTATCCGAACGAAAGTAAACCAGCCTTACACCAGTTTCTGATGTGGTTGCTATTTTTTTTCGGATGCTGGCTGCCGGCTACCGCACAGGTTGATTCGAGCCGTTTAAAAAAAGCAGATGACAACATTAAAGTAGATACGCTTCGCCATATTGGTATTCCTGCTGGCCCAACCGATTCGCTGACTGCTATTCACCTGACTGCTCAGACCGACAGCATTTTAATGCATCGTGACAGTGTATTTTATAGCCGCTTAAAAAGGTCGATGTACAAGCATCGACTTACCCGCCAACTCTACGATGCTGTGTTTCGGGATGTTTATAACAGCCGTATCCAAACAGGGGAAGTGAGCCAGATCGAAGTCAATCCGTTCAAGATATTTGAGGGGCGGATCATTGGTGATATTTATATTCGCCGATTGGGTGTATTTGGCCAAACGGTTTATGACACGCTCCGAAAACCGAATAACTGGCTTGAGCGGGTTGGTAGTAACATACATACCAATACACGTGAGCATGTTATTCGCAATTCGTACCTGCTTTTCCAGCAAGGTGATGCCCTTAATCCAACGGTGTTACGAGACAACGAGCGCCTATTACGTACAACCTCAATTTTTCACGATGCCCGGATACTGGTAGTACCCCGGCCCGGAAGTAAGCAGTTTGTGGATGTGTACGTAATTACGCAGGATGTCTGGTCATTGTTGCCTAATGGCGGATTTGGTGGCTTTACGAACTTCAGCGTTGGTTTCGATCAGCTTAATTTTCGTGGATTGGGTCACCAGCTTTTTGCTCAGTTTGCCTATTCAGGAAATGATCCGCGCCAGAAAGCGGAATACCAGGCTCGCTACAAAGTGCCTTTTATCGGAAAAACCTTTCTGACTGCCGAGGCCGATATGCTCTACCTACGCGATCTGAAACAGATAGCCGTTAAACTATATCGACCTTTTCTGACGCCAGATACCAAATATGCAGGCTCTATTGAACTGAACCATACACAGGTTAATAACCGGCTCATTACGCGTAACGACAGTGTTTTGCTCGTACCTGTTAGCTATAATTATTCCGACGTTTGGATAGGTCGGTCGTTCCGATTGTTTTACAAACAGCGCGATACAGAAGAAAAAGGCCGGTCACGGCTGATAGTGGCCTTGCGAAATACAAACTATGAGTATTTCAAACGCCCCTCCGTTACTGCCGATACGAATCAGATTTATCAGGATAGCCGCACCACCTTATTCAGTGTAGGCTTTTCGCGTCGTAAATACACCCGCGATGTACTTATTTATGGATTTGGTCGTACGGAAGACGTTCCCATTGGAGAATCCGTGGCAGCTACAGTCGGGTTCGATAATGCTGAGTTTGGCCAGCGACTGTATGCAGGCATGAATTTCTCGCAGGGTAAGTATGTCCGTCATCTTGGTTATCTCTACGGCCTGGTTAACCTTGGCGGCTATGTGCGGAATCAGAAGGTTGAGCAGGCTATTTTCTCCTTCGAATCAAATTACTTTAGTCCACTTATGAAGACCAGGTGGGGGAATATGCGCCATTTTTTCAATACACGCTACACCGTTGGTATTAATCGATTCGACAATGAATACATTTCCTTAAGCAGTACGGGGAGTGGCGTCAATACCGATGGATTAGGCATTAACAGTGATGCGCTTCGGGGAACAAACCGGTGGTTTATCAACTATGAAAACGTACTCTTCTCCAGACTCAGCCTGATCGGTTTCCGGGTTGCCTTTGTTACGTTCGTTAACCTGGGGCTCATTAATTTCCCCGATCGACCTTTGCTGACTGGCCCACTTTATCAGGGTTATGGTATTGGATTTCGGCTACGGAACGAGAACCTGACCTTTACCAGTTTTCAGATTCGATTGACCTATTACCCAAATATTCCTGGCAACACCATACCATTTCGGACAGCGTTTGAGGGAGTGCCGACCCTACGGTTTCGAGACTTTGATTTGTCTGCACCTCAGATTATTCCTTACCGCTAAAAAAAATAGTTCAATTAAATGTTGCTACATTAAATACATTTGTCTTATCTTTGTGGCATGTCCATTGAAACTGATATAAAGCAGAGCACACCATTCAAAACGCCCTACCACCGGGTGATGGTGAATCTGATATTTACCAGCAACTGGATGGCGGCCAGCCAGATGCAGATGTTAAAGCCATTTGGTTTAACATTACAGCAATACAATGTGCTGCGGATTTTACGTGGTCAATATCCTGAGCCGGTAAAAGTGAGTGATATCACGGAGCGGATGCTCGATAAAATGTCGAATGCATCGCGACTGGTTGATAAGCTACTGGCCAAGAAGCTTGTACTCCGTACCGAATGCCCCAGCGACCGACGTGCGGTTGACGTTGTTATTACGGAAAAAGGGCTGGAGTTGCTGGATCAATTAGATGTATACCAGACGGAGTGGTCTGAAATACAACGAAGCAAACTGACCGAAGAGGAGGCTATCTACCTTAGCCAGTTGCTCGACAGGATCCGGTCTTAATACCTTACATTCAATTAACTGTTTACATACAACCAATGAAAAAGGCAACCTTATTTGCTGCATTATTATTCTCATCAGTTGGCGCTTTCGCTCAAAACTGGACGTTAGACAAAGCTCACTCGAACTTAAACTTCACCGTAACGCACATGATGTTGTCGGAAGTGGATGGGAAGTTCACGAATTTCGACGTGAAAATGACATCGGCGAAAGATGATTTCACAGATGCTCAAATCGAATTAACTGCCGATGTGAGTAGCATCAACACCAACCAGGAGCGTCGTGATACGCACTTGAAAAGCCCTGATTTCTTCGATGCTACCAAGTATCCAACCCTGGCTTTTAAAAGCAAGTCGGTTACTAAAGTATCGGGTAACAAATACAAAGTGACGGGCGACCTGACCATGCACGGTGTAACGAAACCCGTAACACTCGATGCCGTTCTTAAAGGACCGGTTACAAACCCACAGAACAAGAAAACCTTAGCTGGTTTCATCGTAACTGGTGAAGTGAAGCGTGGTGATTTTACGCTGGGTTCGGCTCCTGCTGCTGTCGTTAGTGATGAAATTGCTATCCGTGCTTCGGGTGAGTTAGTGAAAGCGAACTAAGCGAAAAGTATCCCTATTGATCCCCGATGCCTGCTGGTATCGGGGATTTTTTGTGTATAGGGAGTACCCTAAGGCGCTTCAAAGGAACAGGTTTATTGTACTTTGGTAAAATAGATTCTATTGATTCTTGTGGATTCTATTATCCTGAGAATCAATAGAATCCACAAGAATCAATTTTGCCAAAACACTAAGTTTGCTGCTATAGTTCGGTTCAGCATTTGCCTAAACAAATGCTGGAAAATCGTCCATGAACTGCACTTCGGCCGTATCGTGATTTACGCAGCAGCAATAATGCGTTAGGCCATTGGAAATCACTACATAAGGCGCACGGTGGACGTGGTTGTAACGGGCAATCTGGTCGAAAACGGTTTGTGTTAAGGTGATGTGTGAGGCTTTACACTCGACCACTAAAAAGGGTTGGCCTTGTCGGTCAAATACAACGACATCCGTTCGTTTCTGGGTTTGGTTTAGGGTTAGCCCCCCTTCCGATCGGATAAGGGCTTTTGGGTAGGCATAATGGGTTAGTAGCAAGTTCACAATGTGCTGCCGAACCCACTCTTCGGGCGACAGACGAACGTACTTCCGGCGCAATAAGTCAAAAATATATAGTTTTCCTTCGACTTGTTTAGTTTTGTAGTCAAAAGGAGGGAGGTTCAGCGGAGCCATACCTCAAAGATAAAGAGCGAAAGAGTGAATGAGCGAAAGAATGGAAAAAACTCGCGTCAACTGTTCGCTCTTTCACTCATTCACTCTCTCGCTCTTTAAAAATGAAGACAAAAGAAGAAATCGTTCAGAATTGGTTGCCACGCTATACGGGTACACCCATTGAGCAATTTGGCGAATACATTTTGCTGACCAATTTTATCAACTATGTTGAGCTCTTTGCCAAAAAGTTCGACGTAGAGATTTTGGTCTCGGACGAGCTATGCAAACGGCTACGGCCAATAACATTACCATCATCAATTTCGGAATGGGCAGTGCTATGGCGGCTACTGTTATGGATCTACTCTCTGCGGTTGCACCGAAGGCAGTTTTGTTTTTGGGTAAATGTGGAGGGTTGAAAAAAACACAGATTGGCGATCTGGTACTACCGATTGCTGCCATCCGGGGCGAAGGCACCAGTAATGACTACATGCGCCCCGAAATTCCGGCGCTACCGTCTTTCCGATTACAGCGTGCCGTTTCATCAACGATCAAAAAATACGAACTGGACTATTGGACCGGTACAGTCTATACAACCAATCGACGTATCTGGGAACACGACGAAGTATTTAAAGACTATCTACGCGAACTTCGAACAATGGCCATCGACATGGAAACGGCTACGATTTTCACCGTAGGTTTTGTTAATTCCATTCCGCACGGTGCCCTTTTGCTCGTATCTGATAACCCGTTAGTACCCGAAGGTGTCAAAACCGAAGAGAGCGACAAAAAAGTGACGGGGCAGTTTGTCAATGTTCATCTGGATATTGGCATCGACGCTTTGCTCGAACTTGAATCATCGGGCGATTCCGTGAAGCACCTGCGGTTTGAGTAGGTAGTGCAGGTTGTGTTACTGTCGCTACGCGACTATCACGCAAGTTGAATTAAATAGCACATTATTAGTAGCCTAAGTGATTATGTTGGCTAATAAATAACATTGCCGCTTTATGATAACTGAACAAAGGATTGACCGTTTGACGTTACAGATGATTGAACTGTCTCAAAAACTTGAGGGGCAAGCTCAAATGTTAACGGTATTTAAGCGCCTTGATCAGAATATGGATACTACGGCAGAAAGCTTAGCCAATCTGACTATCAAAACCAGCCGTTTAGCTGATGAGCAGGCTGAATTTCGTCAGGAAGTTAATCGAAAGTTTGAAGAGGTCATCAAAAAATAAACGAACTGAATCAAAAGATTGATACAGAAATACGCGGTTTGCGTCAGAAAATGAATCAACGCTATAAAAAAGGGCTTACGCATCAATGATCCTGCGTCAGCCCTTTTGGTGTCTAATAATGAGCTAGTTACAATAATCGCTTATTACTTTATAGGCCGGGTTATACCCCAGTTCGCCCGCTTTGGAGAGATCTAGACAGCCACTGTTTTCGTCGCCGAGGCTATGCTTGATAATGCCCCGGATGTAGTATACTTCGGCATAGCGTGGATTTAGTTTAATGGCACTGTTGCAGTCCATGATAGCGGCTTTCTGATCGCCTTGTGCCGACTTAATCAGGCCCGGCTGAAATAGGCTTCGGCATAGGTTGGGCTGAGTTCAATAGCTTTATTAAGATCGATAATAGCAGCTTTTTGATCGCCCTGCTTGTTTTTACTGACGCCCCTGCTGAAATAGGCTTCGGCGCGTTCACTGCCTAACTCATTAATTTTATTGCGTTCCTGAACAACATCACGCAACTTATCGAGGGTTGCGCGATTGATACGGCCACTATAAACAACCTTCGAGTCGACATTGACATTATTCATTTCAATGGCCTGGTTAAGATCCTGAACCGCGCCTTTTTGATCGCCAAGTTTGCTGCGGCAGAATCCCCGTCCATAATAAGCCCGGTAGTTGTCGCCTTTAAGCGCGATGGCCTTATCATAATCGGGGAGAGAACCTTTGTAGTCTTCTAACTTGCTTTTGGCATATCCTCGATAAAAATAGGATTCTCCATCTTCTGGGCTAAGTTCAATCGCTTTATTAAGGTCAGTAACGGCACCCGTAAAATCGTTTAACTCAACCTTCGACATACCTCGCCCGGCATACGCCTGGGGACGTTTGGGCGTAAGGTCAATCACTTTGGTGAAATCTGGTAAGCTACCGGCAAAATCTTCCAGTTTTTGTTTCGTAACCCCCCGTACGTAGTAGGTCTGGGCATTGGTTGGGTCGAGTTCAAGGGCTTTGGTGAAATCGGTCAGGGCTCCCCGATACTGATCTATGCGACTCCGGCTGACGCCCCGGTTGTAGTAAGCCTGTGGATCGTCGGGTTTAGTTCGATGGACCGGCTGAAATCCAGTAATGCCCCCGATGGTCGTCCTGCTTGCTCTTGCTAACGCCACGACTCAGATAGGCCAGGGCATCTTTCCCGTTGAGTTCAATAGCACGGTCATAGTCCAGAATCGCGCCCCGATGGTCTTTCAGATTGGCTTTGGCAAGTCCTCGGTTGTAATAACTTGCCGAGTTATCGGGATTCATGGTAATGGCCATGCTGAATGCCTGTAGGGCACCCGTAAAATCGTTTGCTTTGCTTTTGGCTATGCCACTTTCAAAAAAGTCAACGGCGGTTTGTTGGGCGCTGGCAGGATTCGTCAGTCTGGCGCACAAAAAAAGAGTAACCAGCGGCAGAATAAGTCGCTTCATAAAAAAGTCCAGAAGTTTTGGTGAGCAAGTATTGTATTGAGGGGGATAAAATTAGGCTTTTGTTGCCGTTAAGCCAAGCTGGAATGATGATTAAGCGGGGCGTCGAGTCTGCTGTTCAAATCCAAAATCAGAGACTACCTAACAAAAACTGTCAATTATGCATTTATATACTGTAAATTCAGTATAAATCAGTCATAATGTCATTTATTGTTACCCATTTATTTCTTTTTAAGACAAAATGGCAGTGATAATTTAATGAAATAGCGTTGGTACGGTAGTTGATTTAGGGTGTATGTGTTCGATTGTAAAACAACCTAATAAACCAAATAAGCAAATGGCAACCTTAGTTCGATATAACAACTTCCCTACTTTCTTCAACCCATTCTATAGCCGTCCAGTAATCAACCGGTATCATAATTCGACTCCGAATGTACCGGCTGTGAATGTGAAAGAAACTGAAACTGCGTTTGTCCTTGACCTGGCCGCTCCTGGTCTGAAAAAAGAGGATTTGAAAATCAACGTAGAAAACAACAAACTGACGATTGCTTATCAATCGGAAGTGAAAAGTGAAGAAACGACTGAGAAGTTTAACGTTCAGGAGTTTGGCTTTACATCATTTGAGCGGAGCTTCCGTTTACCCAAAACCGTAAATGCTGATGCTATCAAAGCCGCTTATACCGACGGTATCTTGACGGTTGAATTGCCAAAAATTGAGGTAAAAGAAGAGAAGTTGGTGAAGGAGATTGCCGTTGCTTAATGGCAATCCGGCAGGATCAGAAAGTCCGTACTAATCAGTGCGGGCTTTTTTGTTTTTTGGTATAAAGCAGGGCGCCGGGAGCAAGGTGCACGGATTGCAATGCTTTCCATGACCATGCTCCCCGCTCCCTGCTTTCTTAGTTAATCGCCCGCATGAACGCTTCCAGCTTTTGGGCATCCAGATGGCCGCCCGTTCGGACTCCGCTGCAAATATCGAGGCCAAAGGGCCGTACGGTGTCGATGGCCTGGCGCACGTTTTCGGGGGTTAGACCACCCGCTAGAAATATAGGAACCCGTGATTGCTCTACAATCTGCCGACTCACCTGCCAGTTATGTACCCGACCCGTACCCCCTAATTCTTTTACGGCCAGAGTTGGATTGCCAGAATCCAGCAACAAGGCATCGACGCCATTCTGAACCGCCTGAAGGGCCTCATCGAGATTCCGCTCGTCAATGACATGAATAACCTGCACCACGTTTATTGCAGGCAATGCGTTCTGTAATTGGGCGTAGATTTCGGGGCCACCGCATCCACAAGTTGAATCGTATTGGCTCCTACACGCTGTTGATGGGCGATGATAGCGTCAAGCGTGGTTTCACTGGTTAGCATAAATGTGGCTATGGGCGGAGGGGTAGCGTTGACAATCTGGGCGGCTAAATCATCTTGCACTACACCAGGTCCGCTGGGCATTTGGCCTACCAGACCAAGTGCATCGGCACCCAACTGAATAGCCAGCCTTGCTTCGGAGAGGCTACTAATACAACAAATTTTTACCCTGGTTCGGAACGGAGATTCCATTGTTTTCGGTTGCTTATACTAGAAACGATAAAGCCGTAAACATACGGTTTGTGTGATTATGGTTCAACAGACCTCCAACGATACTTTTGCTTCCCTCCGGATTCCTGAATTTCGCTATTTCGTTATGAACAGCTTCCTAATTACAGCAACATTGCTGATTCAGGAGGTTACGCTGGGCTACGAACTGTATAAAATCACCCATGATCCACTCATGCTGGGTTTAGTGGGGCTGGCAGAAGCCATTCCGTTTATCGCTTTATCTCTGTTCGGGGGGCACCTGGCCGATCGGCGTGATAAGAAAAGCATTTTGCAGTGGAGTTTGCTGGTTATCCTGCTGGGCTCGGTTATTCTGTATTTAGTTTTCCAGCCGTCAATCGTGTCGGGGTTGTCGCAAACAGTCCGTTTGGCAACGATCTATGGCGTTTTGATGCTCATTGGCACTGCCAAAGGATTTTATTCGCCAGCCAGTTCGTCGTTGAAGCCGTTTTTGGTTCCCCGCGAACTCTATGCCAACTCGGCCACCTGGAGCAGTTCGTTTTGGCAGGCAGGAGCCATTGTAGGGCCGGGGCTAGCTGGTTTTCTGTATAGCTGGGTTGGATTCGATAATTCGCTGATTGTGGTTATCGGGTTGCTGGCAGTTTGTTACCTGCTTATTTCCCTAATTGACCGCAAGCCTGTACCCGTAAGTAATGAGCCGGTTCTTGGACTACGGGAAAGTCTGAAAGAAGGTTTCCGCTTTGTCTTCAAAACTCAAATTGTACTCTACGCCATTTCACTCGATTTGTTTTCGGTGCTGTTTGGTGGCGTAGTTGCTATTTTGCCGGTCTATGCCGAAGATATTTTGCGGGTAGGAGCCGAAGGGTTAGGGTTTCTGCGGGCGGCTCCGTCTGTAGGCGCACTCTTAACAATGGCTTACATGACAAAACATCCACCAACGCACAACGCCTGGCGCAATATGCTACTGGCTGTCGCTGGTTTCGGGGTGGCAACGATCGTCTTTGCCCTATCGACAAATTTTTATCTGTCGCTCATCATGCTCGGATTAACCGGGGCATTTGATAGTGTGAGCGTAATTATCCGGCAAACGATTCTTCAAATTTTTCCACCCGATCACATGCGCGGTCGCGTAGCCGCTGTCAATGGCATCTTTGTTAGTTCGTCGAACGAGATTGGTGCATTTGAATCGGGGCTGTTGGCCCGGTTACTGGGCACGGTGCCCTCTGTGGCTCTGGGTGGTGTAGTTACTCTGTTTGTGGTGGCGTATGTTTACGCTAAGTCGAAAGAATTGTTTACTGTGAGGTTGAGTTGAAATCATTGTCATTAGTAGTCAAGTGTAGTCATTGATTGTAAATTCCTGAAATACGCTACGCGAGTTTTTACAACCAATGACTATACCTGACTACTTAATGACAAATGGTAGCGTGATCCTGTTCATTAAGCTAGAGCGAATGGCGCGTTAAGATCACTGAGGAAGGCATTGACATCAATCTGTTCGTTGAGCAGAACGCGAGCATTAAACACCTCCCAGAACAATTCGTCAGAAAGTTGATAGTCACGTTGCAGCCGGATCATATCGCGGATGCTGTCCTTGAGTTGCCCGACTGGTGTTTGCACCTGCGAAGCGAGGGATTGGTAGTTTTCCATAACCTGATTTTTTTAGCGTGCAGGATTTTAAACACCCTTGTTTGTCGATTGTTTCCTAGTTAGAATAGAAAATTAGTAGACAATTAGAAAAATCATATCATGCCTTTTACAGATGCGCCAGCAATCAACAATCACCCCGGCATGTTACAACTAATTTTTTTTCAATTAATTGATAATCAATAGAACATGAGACAATTTACGTTTTTAACCCTTGCCGTAACTGCCGGTATAGGTCTCTTGGCGCTGACACCTCCACCCGCTCGCCCGAAGCCGATGAAATTGGTGAAAGTCTGGGAGACGGATACAACACTCCGTACGCCTGAGTCGGTATTGTATGATGGCCATAGCACCCTATATGTGGCCAATATTGATGGAAAAGCGGATGCGCTCGATGGTAGCGGCTTTATCTCGACAGTATCCTTAGATGGTAAAATCGAAAACCTGCGCTGGACGTCCGGCTTAAATGCACCCAAGGGTATGGGCTTGTATAAAAATAAACTTTACGTGACGGATGTGTACCGTTTGGTCTGCATTAATACCGAAAACGGTCAGGCTGAGAAAACCTGGGACGCCGTTGGTAAAGATGGTTTTCTGAATGACGTAACGGTGGCAAAAGATGGAACGGTCTACGTTTCTGACAATCGAAATGACAAAATTTACCGTCTGAAAGAGGATAAATGGGAAGTATTCATGGAGGGTGGAGAAATCAATAAGCCCAATGGTCTACTGGCCGTGGGTAAGGATAAACTCATGATTGGAAGCACCAAAATAGGTGCTTTGCAATCGGTAGACTTGGCTACCAAAACCATATCAAAACTAGCTGACGGTATGGGTAATACAGATGGTATCGTTCCAGAAGGGAAAGGCAACTATTTCGTCTCGGACTGGAACGGGCAGATTTTTCATGTCAATGCCGATGGCACCAAAGAGCAGTTGATAGACACGCGGGAGGCCAAAATCAATTCGGCGGATATGGACTACGTGGCGAAGAAAAAACTATTGATTGTGCCGACGTTTTATAAGAATAGTCTGGTGGCGTATCGGGTTGAGTAGGTGATTTGTGTAGTAAGTGGAATGGGTGCACCCATTCCACTTATTCCCCCAAGCCCCAATCAATACGAAATTTCTTCCTCGTCCAGTAAGTTTTTGATATTGAGCACACAGCCTTCCATGACCGTTATATCGTTGCTCCAATCGGTCGTTATCCAATCCTGATTTGGATGAAGGATAATGACTTTCCGAATACTGGATAATACCCAGAGCACACGCTCAACGCCAAAACTGAATAATTCCTGTGTTTTTTCGGAGATATAGGCTACGTCGCTTCCAATGGCATTGAGGTCAATTTTTATATCGACTTCAATCACAATTTTGGGCGCTATATCGAAATACTTGCCTTTAAGTTTAGACAACTTCGCTTTTTCAAACAGGGCAATGTCTGCCGATAAGTTATCGCCTACACCTAAATGCAAACCCGATTCATTTGTAGCCGTAATGTACTGTTTCTTGTCGCGATTAATAGTGATGTGCGTATTAATAAGTGATACTAGAATACTTTGTAAATCACTACTTCCCATAAGGTCTTCAGATTTAAGAGTGCCCGCTATCACATCGCGATACCCCCTGTAGTACAATGGACGACCATTAAGCGTCTCATAAATAAGCGACTCGGGAATGGATGATGAATCCGCTACGGGCGAATCCACGCGGGGCGGCTGAACGGTTTCGATTGTCGTAATCATAGGCGTTCTGTGTTTTTAGGAAAGTTACACAATTAACTTGTTCAGCCCAATAACCCCTCAATAGCCGTTTGGGCTTTCGCGGCTCCGAAACCTGCCAGGGCCTGCTCCATGGATTGACTAATCAAGTCATTGCCGAGGTTGCCAATGCTGCCTTCATGCGTATGATGCAGGTCGCGGGAGGGACTATAGGTATGTTCCGCAATTTCTTTCCCAATGATTCGGTAGGCTTCACGGAAGGGCACACCCTGTAACACCAGTTCATTGACACGCTCAACGCTGAACAGCAAGTCATATTTAGGGTCGTCCAGCAGGTTAGGCTTGACCTGAATGTGTTCAAGCATGAAATCGGTGATGTCCAGACAATCCAGAATTTCGTCGAAAGCAGGCATCAGAATTTCTTTCAGCAACTGCATGTCGCGGTGATAGCCGGAAGGGAGGTTGCTCATGACGAGCGTTACCTCCATTGGCAGGGCTTTCATTCGGTTGGTTTTGGCGCGTAGAAGCTCGGCAACGTCCGGTTTTTCTTGTGCGGCATAATGCTGGAACCCGTCGTCAATGCGTCGGGAAGCGTCAGGAAACCGAAATTCTGGCTATTATAGAGGCAAATGTCCATTGCCATCCGCGAGAGCGTAGCGGCAACAGCAGCCAGTGCAGTCAGGGCCGTTTGCTCGGTTTTCCCCGGCTCATCTGCGCATACACTACGTTGACGTGCATACCCTCGAAGCCCAGCAGTTCAGTGGTAAGCGTGCGGTTAAGCGGAAACGACGAACCATAACCCGCTCCCGAACCCAGTGGGTTTCGGTTAGCCAGTCGGTAGGCCGTTTGAAGCGTCAGCATATCGTCGGCAAGGGCTTCGGCATAGGCACCAAACCATAGTCCGAACGAGGAAGGCATGGCAATTTGAAGGTGCGTATACCCTGGCAGCAAATCGTCTTTGTGTTGCTCGGATCGGCTTATCAGGCGTTCGAACACGCGCTGAACACGTTGGGCTACCTGCCAGAGTCGATCCCTGGTGAAGAGCTTCATATCAACCAGCACCTGATCGTTGCGTGACCGGCCTGAATGGATTTTCTTGCCTACATCGCCCAGTGATCGGGTGAGCATCAACTCCACCTGCGAGTGGACATCTTCAACCCCGTCTTCAATAACAAACTGCCCGTCTTCAATTTGCTGGTATATTTTCTTTAACTCATCGGTCAGCAGCCTTAATTCCTCCTTCGTGAGGAGGTTGATTGTTTCGAGCATCTGCGCATGAGCGAGGTTGCCCAATACGTCGAAAGGGGCGAGGTAGAGATCCATTTCACGGTCGCGCCCGACGGTGAAGCGTTCGATTTGGTCGGCGGTTGTAACGCCTTCTTTTTGCCAGAGTTTCAAAGCGAAATCGGACCGCCGAAGCGGAGTTAATGAGTGAATCATACTGTCTGTTTTAGCTAGGCCGGTTGGGCAATTGGATAACTGAAAAGCCAAGTCGACGAAAGTATTCTAAAACAGCTTGTTGTTGAGCAATCGTTATAGCCTTGAAACGGCCAGATTGATTATTGACATAAATAGTGTCGTCTTTTCCGAACCATAATTCACCACCCTGAAAGGCTTTTCGATTGCCTGTGATGTTT
The DNA here is from genome assembly GCA_003259005.1 of Spirosoma telluris. Lineage (GTDB taxonomy): Bacteria > Bacteroidota > Bacteroidia > Cytophagales > Spirosomataceae > Spirosoma > Spirosoma telluris. Next base: position 3,527,869 of record QLII01000001.1, on the reverse strand, counting down.
GTATGGCAAACGCAACCTCGTGCGGCTAGAGAGTTAGGTGTCATTTCATGGATAATTCTTAACCCATTCTGATCAATAACCCAAAGGTATTTCAGGTCGGAGGGTAGCAAAGAGGGATCGGATGAATCGCAACGAAGGCAATTGGCTGGAACTTGTCCCGACTCCAAACTGATTATATAGTCGAGAAAAATTACATCTTCGCCGGGCAGCACTTCACGATTAAAATTTGAACGCTCAAAGGGTAATACAGCTGGGCCAAGTCGTTCTAAAATAGCATTACTATCAGACGGCATTAGAGTCGAACTGCTGTTTTTTCTTTGACTCTTTCTAAGGCCGTTACCCCAAATTGCTGTAGGGCGGTCAACGCACTGATTTCTGTAAGCGGGCCAAAGTCCAGTTGTGTCAATTCATCATCTGAGCTTACTAAATACGCTTTATCGGCACTGAGATAAAATGCAAAAGGAGCCTTTTTGAAAAGATTTTCAATGAGTCGATTATCAATTGGTTTCCCTATTGACAGTGCTTTGGCCAAAGTCTGTGTACCGATTACCGATTCGATTAGCCAAAGTTGTTCAGGGCCGGTAAGGTACTTATTATCAGGATTAAAACGAACGAGTTGGTTATGGTATAAAACAGGAAGTAATTGACTTCTATTTTTTAGAGAACTTCTTAAACGCCCTTGATTAAATCGGGATACTTCTGTATCTACTAGGAGAGTTCGTGATTGACCAGACTCTACTGCACTGGAAAATCTAGGTGAGCGCTGAGTCGCTAGTTTAAATGCTTGCCGAGATACAACTGATTTTCGGCTATATGATGATCTCATGCGTTTTTAAAACAATGCTATTCAAATATAGCAAATTCCTTCCAGTAAGGGTTCCCTAAAGATAATTATCGAATTACTCTCCTGGGGAAAGACTCGAATTGGTTTCATAGGCCAATCGCTTCCCCAGCCACCAGAAACCACTGGCCGATACCAGACTAATACCAGCCAATGCCAGCCAGTGTACGGAGAATCCGAAATTCGCGACCATGACCGACCCGAAGGCTGGAGCCGTCGTTTGCGCGAATGCACCACTCATTGAATATAACGCCAGATACTGCCCACGAGTTGCTGGATTCGATCGTTCAACTGTGAATGACTGGAGAAACGGCATGGCCAGCATTTCACTAAGCGTTCCCAAAAGAATAAAGAGTAGGGCAATTTGTAAACCCGAAAGTAGCCCGTCGCCAGGAATGGTCAATGCCAGATAGGATACGGATGTCAATATGACGCCCGTTACAATCAGGGGTATTTTGGGTCGTTTCTGCTGTTCAAGACTATACACCAAGGCCATTTCGACCACAACGATGATGAGTCCGTTGAGGGCCATGAGCGACCCGATCAGGCGTTCACTCATGTGCCGAATTTCTTTCAAAAACAGGGGTACAATCGAGAACAACTGCATAAACACCATAAAATAGAGGGCTGCGCAGACAACAAAACCAAGGAACAGCGTGTCTCGGTACGGGCTGTTGGTTGACAACTGGCCAGAGGTCGCACTGTCCTGGGGCGATGACATGGAGGCTGTGGACAGTTTATTCCCGGTAACGTTAGGGGCGGGTAAATACAACCAGAGCACCAGACTGGCGACTAAACAAGTCAGCCCGTCAGCCCAGAAAAGGAAGCTATAATTGATACTGGCCAGCCAGCCGCCTACCCCTCCACCAACAGCCCAGCCTAGGTTGATGGCCAGACGGTTAAGTGAGAAGGCACGAGTGCGGGTTTCGGTATCAGAATAATGGGCAATGGCAGCCTGATTGGCAGGTCGGAACGAATCACCAAATAACGTAAAGACAAATACGCTTCCGCAGAGAGCGTAAAAATTGACAACGAACTGAAGAAGCAATAAGGCCAAGCCACCAAACGACAGGCTTACAAACTGAATATAATAGAAACCAAATCGGTCGGTTAGACGCCCACCCAGAAACGTACCAACAAAAGCACCAGCGCCATAAACAGCCATTACGACGCCTGCCTTAGTAACCGAAAAATGTAAATGTTGCGTGAGATAAAGCGTCATAAACGGCAACACCATGGTGCCACACCGGTTAATGAGCATCACCCCGCCAGCAGCCAGACCGATGGTGACAGGCCTCGATAAGCCCGTTGATAGAGGTGTAACGTTTGCTGAATCATAGCCGCAAGGTACGACGAAACTAAGTTTCCCAGAGGTTGGTATTGATGCAGCGGCCAGAGCCAGCAAGTTAGAACCGTCTCCGACCTGTATCGGCATCCTCGCCGGGGCAACAAATATTTTTTTATCCGTGATCAGTGGCCGGTGTTTATCCAGGAACGCTTTGAACAAGCGAATTTCTTCCAACTGTTTGTCAATAGGGTGAGTTAAGGCGTAACTCTCTACGTAGACATCGGCAAAATCGGTAATCACATACTCCATCAGCTTAATGCCTTTGCGTTTGAGCGCGTGCAGGTATAGATTCTGGTGGTTGTGCACATAGCGCCCCGGTTGATAGGAAGCGGTGGTTTTCAGGTCTACTGCCTTGAATTTGCCAATCAAATCGACATACCCATAGAAGAGTACATCGTCAATTTCCAACTGGCAATAGACTTGCGTATCAACAATGGGACGGGGGAGAAGTTTACGGACTTTTTTGACAATCTCTGCATCAAAGCGATCTTCATGAGTGCCTTTTACAATCGCTTCTTCAAACGAAATACCCCGTTCCTGCGCAGCTGTAGTTGGCGTAGGAACCCGGTTGATCGAGTCGATCAGTTCCTGCGCAGAAAGGTTTCCCCCGTTTACGTAACGCGAGAATACGTTGAGGAGAGATGGGTAGAAGCGATAATTTATTGGCATAATGAGTAATGTATAATGTATGCAAGGCGAGCGATCAGTCAAAGCAAATAAGGTTGATTAAACATTGTTCATTATCCATTAATTTTTCACCACCAGCAGTACCCCTGCTATAATTAGCCCAACACCCAGTAGCCGCCAGTTGTTGGCTGGGTGAATGGAAAAACCCAGTAATCCGTAGTGATCCAGGATAAGAGCTGCCAGTAACTGCCCTGCAACACTCAGGCTTACCATGTTGGCGGTTCCTATTTTTTGAACGCTAACGATAACAGTAATCATATAGATAGCGCCCATAACGCCCCCGTCCATTTCCACCAGCTTATTTGTTTGATGGTTTCGAACGAAGGAGTTGACCCACCTGTCGCCAAAAACATCAACACCAGCGCCACAAACCCGGAACCGAACGAAATGATAGCGGCCAGAATTGGGTTCGCCATTGCCTGGCGTAAATTAGCATTAACGCCTGCCTGAACTGTAATAGCCAGGCCGACTATAAAGGCAAATAACAAATAGATGTAATTCATGAGGACAAAGGTAGGTAACTGAAAACCGGAACATTATTCCTGCGCTTATATTTTCGAATGAGTTAGCATTTTGCCATAATGTGTACATTTTGTAGCTTGCAATAATCCTTGCCTAAACACTTCAGCCTTATATGTTTATCATTACGTACTATCCTGTAGCAGTCGTCGTCTGCTTTCTGACAATGCTCTGCTGGGGATCGTGGGCCAATACCCAGAAACTGGCAACCCAATCGGTACCCACGACCATTTTTTACCGCGATTATACCTACGGAATTTTATTGCTCAGCCTGTTGCTTGCCTTTACATTAGGAAGCTTAGGTGATGCCGGACGGTCGTTTCTGACTGATGTTAAACAGGGAAATACGCAGAGTTTGCTTTATGCGCTGATTGGTGGTTTTGTATTTAATGTCGCTAATATCCTCATTGTGGTTGGCATTGAACTGGCTGGATTATCGGTAGCAATGCCCGTTGGCATTGGGCTGGCCCTGATTTTAGGCGTTGTTGTCAATTACATTCTATCGCCAGTGGGTGATGTTAAATTATTATCGGGTGGGGTTTTCTCTATATTTCTGGCGGTTGTCTTCAGTGCTATGGCCTATCGGGCTAAGGGAGCTAAGGATGGCTCAGTCAGTACGCAAGGCCTGATGGCTTCGTTGGTGGGTGGATTTCTGATGAGCTTCTTTTTTTACTTCGTGGCCAAATCCATGACTATGGACTTTACTAATCCTGAGTCAGGTCTGCTTACACCGTACACGGCTTTAGTTTTATTTGCAGTTGGCGTTGTTGCGAGTACCCCTTTGTTCCTACCCATATTGCGTCGGTTTGCCAGTAAACCTGCCGACGGAGACATCTTCTACAGCGACGTGAGCCGACGTAATCACCGGATTGGCATGCTTGGCGGTATGGTTTGGTGTATGGGTATGGCATCCAGTTTACTGGCATCGGGCGCGGCTGGTTATGCTATTAGCTATGGACTGGGGCAGGGAGCCACTATCATTGCCGTCTTATGGGGTGTCTTTATCTGGCACGAATTCCGGGGAGCACCCGCTCTGTCAAACCGCTATCTGATGCTCATGGGGCTGTGCTACGTACTGGGCTTGATGCTGATTATTTCAGCCAAGTAGAGACCCGGTGGTTTTTTAGACCTCAGATAGCTTTTCATGGCTAGCTACCGAAAAGCAATTCATACCCTTCAAGCCAGACTTCATCCTAGAAGAGTAGTGGTTTGTCAAAAAACTAAAGTGCTGCGGCTATGAGCAATCTACCTTTAGTGCCATCAATGCACTGATTATAGACCAGTTACAACGGATGAATACTGCTAATCGACTCGTTCAATCAGCACGGTATACCTGTTTATGGATACTAGCGACTGTTTCATTATTACAGTCTACGGCTAGCTTTGCTCAAAGACTAGACTTTACCGTAGCAACCGAGGGCCAGAAAGTATACATGGCTACTTGTAATAATTGCCATAAAGCCGAAGCTGGAGTAGGAGCACCTGGCTATTTTGTGCTGGCTCAGATGCCTCCCCGTGCCATTTTAGCCGCGCTGGAAACGGGGAAAATGCGCGATCAAGCCAAAGACTTAACCACTGATCAGCGGAAAGCAGTAGCACAATGGATCGCCAGCAAGGCCCTGAAAGAGACGACTATACCCCAGGAAGCTTATACGCCATTTTCGCTCCCTGAGGGCAAGAGCCAACTGGTACATCATTCCGGTTGGGGCGGTAACCTGGAAGGAACAGGCTATCGGTCGGGACAGCAGGCCGGTATTTCACCCGCAACTGTCGGGAATCTTAAACTCAAATGGGCGTTTGCCTTTCCCGATGTTAATCAGGTTAGAAGTAAGCCCGCTCTTGTGGGTGATTGGCTGATTATGGGGACTCACTTTGGTGAAGTGTATAGTATCCACAAAAAAACAGGAAAAATAGGCTGGCGTTTTCAGGCAAAGGCTGCTGTGCGGGGCGCTATTTCAACTGTTCAGAATGGAAATGCGATACATGCCTATTTTACGGATAACAATACCAATACCTATGCGCTCGATGTGAGAACCGGGAAGCTGATCTGGGAGAGTAAAGCCGGGAAACACCCTCAGTCGGGCAACACAGGCTCCGTAGCTGTTTACGATAATATGGTCTACGTTCCCCTGACTTCTACCGAAGTCGTGTCAGTTCTGGACCCTACCTATCCCTGCTGCTCATCGTCTGGCGAGATTGTGGCGTTAGACGCCCGTTCGGGCAACGAAGTATGGCGGCATCGGGTCATTACGGAGGAAGCAAAGGTGGCCGGTAAAAAGAAAAACGGGCAGCCGTTTTACGGCCCATCGGGGCTATTGTCTGGTGCAGTCCCACAGTCGATGCTAAACGCGGATTACTTTACTTCGGAACGGGCGAAAATTATACATCGCCCGCTACAACAACCAGCGATGCTATTCAGGCACTGAACCTGAAAACGGGAAAGCTGGCCTGGTCGTTTCAGTCAACGAAAGACGATACCTGGAATCTGGCCTGCCCTGGCAATCCAAACTGTCCCGAAAAAGTAGGCCCCGATTTTGATTTCGGGATGGCTCCCATTCTGGTGAAACAAGCCTCCGGTAAAGACATACTGGTCGTTGGCCAGAAGGCTGGTATTGTCTATGGCCTATCACCTGAGACTGGGAAAGTCATCTGGCAAACCCGAATTGGCAGGGGGGAGCTCTGGGGGTATTCACTGGGGTATGGCAACGGATGGCAAGTATGTGTATGCGTCCAATGCCGATAATAAATACGGCATAGACCCTAAGGTTGATTCGTTGGTCAAACCTGCGCCGGGCTTATTTGCGCTGGAGGTTGCCACCGGAAAGGTTGTCTGGAAAGCGGCTGCTCCCCCCTGCGAAGGTAAAAAAGGCTGCATTGAAGCGAATTCGGCCGCGCCAACGGTTATTCCGGGGTGGTATTTGCGGGAGCATTGGATGGCCATATCCGGGCTTATTCAACCACAGATGGTAAAATTCTGTGGGACTATGATACTGCGAAAGCCTATCAGACTGTGAATGGCATTGAGGGAAAAGGCGGCTCAATTGATGGTTCAGCGCCAGTCGTTGCCGACGGGATGCTGTTTGTTAACTCAGGCTATGGCTTGTTTGGAGAACTCCCTGGAAACGTACTGCTAGCCTTTGAGTTAGAGAAATAACAGATTCGTTCATGAAGGAAATAAAAGGGTGCTCACCTTGCTTTAGCTAGCCTAATAACTGATTAAAATTGCCTAAAAACGAAGACGATATTCATCTTTTTGTCCTGCGATAGGTTCTTTTCTACTACTTTTAAGGACACTATCGTCTGGCTATGAAAGTTGTTTATCTCCTGACAGGTTTGCTTTTACTGCTTGCCTTTAGTCTTTTTTCCTTCAAAGAAGAAACGGCAATACGACCCAATATTCTGTTCATCCTGGCCGACGACTGGAGTTATCCATATGCCAGTATCTACGGCGACCATACGATTAAGACACCTAACCTCGACAAGTTGGCGCAGCATGGCACCGTTTTTACAAATGCGTATTGTGCGTCGCCATCCTGCACACCCTCACGGGCGGCTATGCTAACAGGGCGCTATCCACATAATCTGGGCGAAGGCGTGAACCTGTGTGGACGACTCGATCATAGCATTCCAACCTATGTCCAGTTACTCAGGAAAGAAGGCTATTCGGTGGCTTTTGATCGTAAAGGCTGGGCACCGGGCGATTTCCGAAAAATGGGCTATACGCAGAATCCGGCAGGCGACTCCGCCAAGTTAGGGTTCGAGCCGTTTATTGATCAATTGCCAAAAGGGAAGCCTTTCTTTTTCTGGTTTGGCACCAACGATCCCCACCGTCCTTTCGATTTAGGTACTGGAAAAAAATCGGGTATTGATCCACAAAAAATCCACCTGCCTAAATTCCTGCCCGATGTGCCAGAAATTAGAGGTGACGTGGCCGATTATCTGTCGGAAGTAGAGCGATTCGACCGGGAAATTGGTGATTTGCTGAAGAAACTGGAAAGTTCAGGCCAACTGGAGAATACGATCATTGTGGTGGCTTCGGACAATGGTATGCCTTTTCCGCACGCAAAAGCGAACCTGTATGATTATGGTACACGCGTTCCATTGCTGATCAGCCGTTTTTCCAAGCAAGCCAATCAGCCTAAACGCAACGAGTCGTTTGTCAATCTGATTGATCTGATGCCTACTTTTCTGGATTGGGGAGGGGTTAAACAGCGTCCGGTTTTAGATGGTATTAGCCTGCTACCCGTTCTGAATGGTCAGAAGACAGTTCACCGGGCCGAGGTTTTTCTGGAGCGTGAGCGCCATTGCCTGTGCCGACCCGAATTTGACTACGGCGCGGGTTATCCGATGCGGGCCATTCGAACGAAAGACTATCTCTACATCCGCAACTTCCGACCCGACCGTATGCCCGCAGGTGATGAAACGATTCCGAATACACCTTCCATCTTTGGCGATGTAGACGGCGGACCGACCAAAATTTACATGATGGATCATCGGAATGATGCCGTAGTGAAACCTCTCTTTGCTCTTGGCTTTGCGAAACGGCCCGCCGAAGAATTCTTTGTGCTGAAAGATGATCCGTATAATCTTCATAACCGGGCGAACGATGCCGCCTTTGCCCAACCCAAAAAAGAGTTGCGTCAGCGTTTGGATAAGTGGATGCAGGAGGAGCATGACCCACGTTGGCAGGGTGGTGGGGATCAAATCGATAAATACGAGTCCACGACGCATGCCTGGATCACCCGGGATGGTATTATTTTCCTGGATCAATAAGAAATTCAGCGGGTCTCGCTGAAGCAAGTAAAAATGGGCTGATATTGCACCCAAATTTAGCCCCCGGTTTTTTAGATCGTCCTGTTGCAACGTAAACAGGAGTTTAGGTGTAAAGACTATAGACGATGATTGCGGTATGTTTACTGTGGCCTCAATCAATCGTCAAAAACAAACCATTATATCTCATGCGTAAGGTATTCCTTCTTTTCCTCTTACAAATTTCCTTTGCCGGATTTGCCCAAAACAAACCATTTAAAGTTACGATTGCCGGGGGTACGGGTCACCAACCTATCGGTCGACTAAAAACGATTTTGCGAAAGCCGGATTTGTGTACAGCCTTGAGCCTCAATATGAGCTTGATAAGTTTATAAAAAATCTGGACTTGGGCTTGCGGCTCGAACAGGCATTCGTTCAGCGTACCGAATACCTCGATAAGAATCTTTCATTTCCGACACAAGCGAAATCGATCATGTCGGCTGCCTTAACCGCGAACTATGTGATCAATACGGGTTTTGCTTTCAGACCCTATATCGGCGTGGGCGTAGGTTTTTATTATGTAGACAAAAGCACCCCTATCTATTCGTCAATTTCCTATCCATTACCAGTCACAACCAACATTGGTGGTCTAGGCAGAGTAGGTATTAAGTATAAGATTTTGCATGTAGAAGCGGCCTATAATCTGGTTGGCGATACGAGTGTCAAGAATTCTACCTCCGGCCTGACGATGACGGCTGATAATTCGTACTTAACGATAAAAGCAGGCCTTACAATTGCAGGCTCGCGTTGATAACTACGCATTTTAGATTCTATAGTTTCTTTGGGTTCTATTGATGCTAATAGTCGGTCGAATCCAAAGAAACTATAGAATCCATTGCCCCTGCGACCCACTAGAATCTATTTTGCCAAAGTAACAGAAACATCTCTGCTGCGTGCCACGCATGGGGAAAGCCAATTTTTGTTTCACGAACTCTTTATCCAGCACGGTCAGGCCAGGGTAATGCGCATCGCTGGCCTGTTGCTCCCAACTCAAGGGTAGTCAAGATTGCTAACGAGACCTCGTTTCTCTGCATAGAAATGATCTTCTGCCCAAACTAAATAGGGGTAGTTCATGCTTGTACTCTCATCGATCTTTTTGCCTGCCACGTGTTCATTTTTATAATCCAGCCAGAAGAGGGACGAATAACTGTCGTACTGTTTGGGAATCGTGTAGACATCTGGCAAGCCGAGCGATTTTAGCCCATATTTTAGCCACTTGGTTTGAAAAACCGGGTGTTCTGCATGGTCCGTTTGGCCGATTATAGAAGTGCCCTTCTGGAATTGGCTGACAGAGTCCAACACCATCTGCACAACCGGGTGCGTTTTGTCGGATACCAGCGAAACAAGGAATAAAGCCTGCCCCAGATTATCAGCTTCAGCATTTTTGTTGCGATCGAAGGGGTCACGAATGGCCATGATCCAGTCGTGAATCAGGGGTAGATTCTTGGTTTCCTGCAGAACCATCCCCATTAATGCCGCATCGCGATACCTGGGTTTAAAGTAGACCAGGAAATTCGGGACGGGCCGACCATTGATCACATTAATCAACACTTCCTGGTGCAGTACCCGGAGTACTGGCCCGTAGGGATTGTTGTCGAAGCGAGGTAAGTTTACCCGGCTTCGGGTGCCGGGAATCAATTTGGGGCGCTTGCCGGATTGTAGCAACCAGACGCCTGTTTCATCTTCATGAATCTGAATGACTTGCTCATCGGTCAGTGTCAATTGTACCAGGTATTCCGACGGGACGATAATTTCCTCTTTTACACGCCATTGCTCCTCAATATTGCCCGTTAGTGCGTTCAGTAATCGCCCACGTCGGTAAATAAGCTTTAGGCGGTCGCCCATGCCAAACAGGAAAAACTTCAGGTTGGGCAATTCCCGATGATTCGGGTGCTGTTGCCGAAGTTGCGCCAGATTTTCCTGATAGACTTTTAACGCACCCAATGGATCGGGATGAAGCGCAGGTGGAACTGGCTTTTGGGCTGAGGCTGACAGGGCCAGCAGAAGCAGGAAGGGTAACCAGCGAAGAGACATAAGCTAGATAATTGCTATTTACTAGCGAAGCTTTGATGGAACAGGCTGATCGCTATAGACAATCAACTCGCCCATGCGCACTATATGATTTGAGTCGGCATTCAGTACCTTTATACGCACGGTATGTTTCCCTTTGGGAAGCTGATAGCGCCAGAATAACTCATGCCGGCGGTGGGTAAAATCGACGGGTAATTTAGCTTTTTCGATTTTCTTGTCGTCGATGTATAATTCGGCATTAAACGCAAAATCGCTTTTGTAATCCCAGGAACTGCGGGTTTTGGGTTTGGCTTCTCCCTTGAGTACAAACCCTATACCCTCAAAATCGAAACTGTATTCGCCGTCGATCTCTTTGTTGATGCCACGCGCCAGTACGGGATAGTGACCTGTAAAGGCTTGTTCCAGGCGCACGGCTTTGGGTGTTTGCAGGGCAATGGTAACCTGCTCACCGTTGATTTTCCCACCATTACGCTCTACAACCTGTAGGGCGTGTTTCATACTCAGGGCATACACATCGTTCAGCGACATGGTCGTGTATTTGAAGTCGATGTCTTCTGCTTCTTTTAGCCCCTGTTTCCAATAAGCTGGAATGTGGCCATAACCTAACATCGTACCCAGAATACCCCCCGCCGAAGCCGGGTTACAGTCGGAATCCTGGCCAGCACGGGTACTGATTTCCATCGTTTTAGTAAAATCTCCCCCGCCGTAAAGAAGGCCCAGAACAATATAGGCCGAGTTTATTTTGGCATCGATGTTAAAGGAGTGAAACACGCCGTCGGGGCAACCCACTTCGTCAGACCATTTACGCTCAATTTCAAACCAGGTGCGCTTCCAATCGTTCGGAAACTGATCGTGCCACTTAATGACATCGGCAATGCATTGGTAGAAGGTACTCTGCGTTGGAATGGTTTTTAAAGCCTCTTTAACGATGTAGTTCACATCGTTAGACACAAACGCCAGCGAGTACATGGCTCCTACATAAGCACCCCCATACCAGCCATCGCCATAGTTCATAATGTGCCCGATTGGGTCGCCAATCTTCACCGCCGTGTTGGGCATGCCAGGAGCCATCAGGCCCGAGAAATCGGCTTCGATCTGAAAGTCAATATCATCGGCGTGCGGATTGTTGAGCCAATGCCCCGATTCTGGCGCTTTCATCCCATTTAGAAGGTTGTAGCGACCAGCCTGATTGGCATGCCAGAGCATATATTCAGCATTGGCATAGGCATTGGCATGTTCGGAAATGGGTGCATCAAGCCCTTTTTTCTCGAAAATGTCTACGAAAGTCAGGTCCATGTAGAGGTCATCGTACAGGCCTGGAATATCGGTCATGGTTTTCTTGATATAGCCGTCATACCAGGGAATTGGCTGGTAGGCATTGATCATAGTACCTGTAAACCGAAACTCGGTTGGTCCACCGAATGTACAGCCAATAACCTGGCCCGCCCAGCCGCCTTTTATTTTGTCCTGAATCGCCGTTTTCGATAGGGTTACCGAGGCTGGCGCTCCAGATTTAACGGGTTTGTGGGGGGCACTGCGGCCGACAGTAGGAGAGCAAGTGATAGGATGGATAAGGAGAAAATTTTCATAGTAAACTGGTTTAGGCGAGAAGGGGATTAGATTATATTGTTGATGCTCATTTAAGTCAATAGAATCCAACGAATCAATAAAATCTAGTGCCTGACCAAAATAGATTCTTTTGATTCTACTAGATTCTTTTGTTTATATGGTGCTGATTATCAGTGCTTATAGAGGCTGAATTGGAAAAGCACTAGTTCGACAAAGCACTGGTTAATCGACTTCTTCCCGTTTCGGCATCGACGCCTGAGCGCCCATGCGTGTGACCGAAATCGAGGCCGCTTTGCAGGCAAACGCGATGGCATCAGGAAGCGCCTGCCCTTCGGCCAGACCTACGGTTAGCGCACCATTGAAACAATCACCGGCAGCTGTCGTGTCTACAGCCTTGACGGGGGCGTGGGAATGAGTTGTTCCTGCGTTCCGGTAGAGAGGTAAGCACCTTTTGACCCAAGTGTAATGACGACATTGGTAACGCCCATCTCGTGCAGCTTTTGGGCCGCCTGCCTGGCCGTAGGTAAGTCGGTTACCCGGATTCCCGTGAACAATTCGGCCTCGGTTTCATTCGGTGTAATCAAAAACAGATGTTGAAAGAGGTCAGCTGGAAGCGGCTGGGCGGGAGCTGGATTGAGAATAACGCGTAAGCCCTGTCTGGCGGCTTGTTTCACGACATGCTCAACCGTGGCCAGCGGAATTTCGAGTTGAAGAAGTACGAATGCGTCGGCGCTTATTGTTTGCAGCGCGTCGTCGGTTTCGCTGGCTTGCAGATAGGCATTCGAGCCGGGAGCAACCGTGATGCAGTTTTCGCCGGAGGCATCGACATTGATCAGGGCAACGCCCGACGGGTGCTCTCCATCGGTCTGTATATAGGTTGTGTTGATCCCTTCCTGCTTAAAACCAGCGATGGCCTGCTGGCCAAAAATATCATTTCCGACTTTAGCGACAACCGTCACCTGCCCACTAAGCCGGGCGGCTGCAACCGCCTGATTAGCTCCTTTACCACCGGGATTCATGAAAAATGTGCCACCTAACACAGTTTCGCCTGGTGCGGGTAATTTCTGGGTCTTAACGACCATGTCGGTATTTGAGCTACCAATCACTAAAATCTGATTTGGCATAAAGAATAAGAGTTTGCGATAGTGGGTTTAACTAAATGCATTTGGTAGTCCGCATTTACTGGTTCCGCCAATTTTATCTGAACATACACTATCTTGTGTAGTTAAATAGATTTATGCTAGCTCTAGTAGACGGGTGCTTATATTGCACTTTGTGACTGCGACTTCTGGCTTAGCGGCATCCTTTGACCAATAAGTTATGTCGTTCGTTTATCCCATGAACTTACTCAATGAATTCATTACCTGTTGACCTGACAAACTGCGAACGCGAACCCATTCATATTCTTGGCCATATCCAGTCATATGGTTATTTAGTTGCTATTCAGCCTGATACGTATACCATTGTTCATGTAAGTGCCAATATAGCTGAACTGGTTGGTATACCTCCTCCGGAATTGCTGGGGCAGTCTATCAAAGCGCTGGTAGCAGATACGGACTTGCCCGTAACCACATTGATTGAACTCCTGAACGTAGGGAGCCGGAACGATTCCTGGATACCATGAACCCAAGCCGGGTAACCCTGAATGGGAAAACCTGGAACCTGATTATTCACCAGTATCAGGGACTCATCCTGCTCGAATGGGAACCCATTGGCAACGAGCAAAACCTCCTCATCAACCAGCAACTGCTTGCGCAGGCGTTAACCGAAGTTCAGTCTAGCCGTACCCTCGCCGATTTGCTGCAAAATACCGCCCGGCGTGTAAAAGCTATTATTGGGTTTGATCGGGTCATGGTCTACCGATTCGGAGCTGATTGGCACGGACAAGTTGTGGCTGAGGAAAAAGATGACCATCTGGAACCATATCTGGGCTTACACTATCCGGCTTCGGATATTCCCCGACAGGCGCGGGAGTTGTATAAAATCAATCTGGTGCGGTTGATTGCGGATGCCACCAGTATACCCGCCCGCATTCTGTCAACTTCCGATTGGCCCAGTGATCGCCCGCTTGATCTAACCCACTCGGTGCTGCGAGCGGTTTCCCCAGTTCATATTGAGTATCTGAAAAATATGGGTGTACAGGCATCCATGAGTATTTCGTTGCTGTATCGGGGTGAGTTGTGGGGATTGATTTCGTGCCACAATACAACGCCACACTTTGTCGATTATCCGGCCCGGCAGGCGGCTAAATTTGTCAGCCAGCTCCTGTCGGCTGCCCTGGAGTTTCGGAAGGATGAAGAAGACAAAACCAATCTGCTGCAATACACGCAGAATGGGCAGCGATTGCACGAACAGTTGATTCTTACTGATGATGTGGTACGGGCACTTATCAAATCGGCCGTTACGGTACTCGATGTAACGGAGGCAACTGGGGCAGCTTTACTGTTTAATGATAAAGTTTACCGACTGGGCCAGGCTCCCGACGAAGCTGAGATTCGGGCATTGGCCGAATGGGTGCCAACAACCCACACAGAAACATTTCTGGAAACCAATCAACTTCCCAATTTGTATCCACCAGCTGAATCCTTTCGTAAGATAGGAGCGGGTTTATTGGCGATTGAGTTGTCCAGTGAGCTTAAGGAATACGTGTTCTGGTTCAAGCCTGAACAGATTCAGGAGGTTACGTGGGCGGGTAATCCTGATAAGCCAGTAACCATTAGCGCAGATGGCCAACATCGGATTAACCCCGAACGAGTTTTGCTGCCTGGACTGAGCAAGTACGTAATACATCGCTTTCCTGGAGTGAAGCCGAAATAGGAGCGGTGGTGAAATTACGGGAAGATATTTTGCAGGTAGTAACGAAGCAGGCGAACGAAATCCGGTTGCTAAACCAGCGGTTGCAGATAGCCTACGAAGAATTAGATGCCTTCAGCTATACAGTGTCGCATGATTTGCGGACACCCTTATCGTCGATTCGGTGTTACTCGGAAATTTTGCTGGAAGAATATGGGGAGAGTTTTAATCCCGATGCGCAGGCATTGTTTCAGAAAATTATTGACTCAACAGAGCGAATGCGGAGTCTGATTCGGCATATTCTGTATTATTCGCGGATGGGCCGTACTGATCTGAGTACAGAATTGGTCGATATGAAACCATTGCTGGAGGGTATTCGGGAGGAGATTTTAGTAACAGCCAAAGAGCGTTCCTTGCAAATTGAGATTGGGAATACACCACCCTTATCTGCCGATCCGACAATGACACTCCAACTCTTTACCAACCTGATGGGTAACGCGGCTAAATATACCCGATTAACCCTAATGCCGTTATACGGGTGAATGGACGACAAACAGAAGACGAGATCATTTATTCGGTTGAAGATAATGGGATTGGCTTCGATATGAAACAAGCTGGCAAGATGTTTGATTTATTTAAGCGGTTGGAAAATGCCCGTCAGTTTGAAGGGTCTGGGGTTGGTTTGGCCATTGTGAAACGGATCATTAACCGGCATCAGGGTAAAATCTGGTTTCATAGCGAACCAGATCGGGGTACAACATTTTCCGTTTCATTTCCTTTGACCACACCTGCTTAACTCATGGTAGATGTCCTATATGTTGAAGATAATCCGAACGATGCGGATATATTCGGCCGTTTGATACGGAAGATGAATCGGCCCATTACCTACACTGTTCTCGAAAGTGGTGCCGATGCTGTTGACTATTTAACGGGCCAGGGGCGTTATAAAAACCAGCCTCATTCGTTGCCTAAACTGGTTTTGCTGGATTTAAATCTGAACGGGATAAGCGGTGTTGAGGTGGTTCAACAGGCCCGCTCGATCGATCGAACCCGCTTTTTACCCATTGTTGCTTTTAGCACATCCGATAGCCCTCACGATATTAAGTCGGCTTACGAAGCCGGTGTTAATGCCTACGTGGTCAAGCCCGGTAGCTACCAGGCAACGGGTTCATTAATCAGTAAACTGTGTGATTTCTGGTTAGAGAATAACACCCGAATGGACCATCGGTAATCTGTGCCAACCACTATTCAACAACTTAATGCATGACTTTACTGGAACGTTTGCGGAACGAGACCCGATCGTTGCACGAACAAACGGAGCAGCTGTTTTATACAGAATCGTTGCGAAATGGACACCTTTCTGTGGAAGAATACACCCATTTGCTCCGCACTCATTTTACGTATCATCAGGCACTCGAAGCGGCTATTGATCATCATCCCGATTTTTTTAAGGATTATGACCCCGATTCTCGAAAAAAAACAACCTGGTTGCTGAACGATTTAGCCTATCTGAATGAATCAATACCGCAACCTATACCGGGGTTATTTGCCGACTGGTCGCCGGTGGCGTTGCTGGGGGCTGCCTATGTGGGTGAGGGGTCAATGCTGGGCGGAATGGTTATCTGGCGGATGTTGCAGAAAAATTCGGCCATTCAGCCATTGCTTGAACAGGCTCGTTTTTACCAGGGCTACGGAGCTGCTTTGGGTAGTAACTGGAAGAATTTCGGTGTTTTCTTAACTCGCCAGGGCGAAGCATATTCCGATGAAGTCGTTGCCGCAGCAGCCCAGGCGTTTCTGGATTATCAGACTATTTTTCACCGTAGTCAGTTGCCCGTTTTTTAAGCTGCTCCTTAAAGAACAGGGAGAAATATTTTGAAGGTAGACCCCTGCCCTGGTTGACTACTCACATCGATTGCTCCGCCATGACTTTCGGTTACTCGCTGGCAAATTGCCAGGCCAATTCCGGTGCCACCATACACAGTTTTATCATGCAGCCGTTGGAAAGGCGTGAAAATCCGGTCTTTGTAGCGTTCATCAAAACCAATTCCATTATCGGCTACGGTAATGAGCCAGAATGGATAAGGCTGCACGTCCTGTAAATGGGCAGGCAACTCATCATGTTGCACCATTCGTGCTCGAATTTGAATGACGGGAGCTACGTCCTGAGCGCTGAATTTTAATGAATTGGCAAGTAGATTCTGGAAAAGCTGCCGTAATCTGGATGAACTCCCCGATACCTTCGGTAGGGTGTCCATCTGGATCGTCGCGTTTTTTTCGCTGATACTTACCTCTAGGTCGCTGATGACATCGTCAACGACCTCGTTGAGCGAAACGGTTGTGAATGGCTCGCGCTGGGTACTCAGCTTGGAATAGATAAGCAGGTCTTTCACCAGCATTTGCATTCGCTTCGCCGACCGCTGAATTCGGCTGAGCATGTCTCGTTCGCCATCAGAAAGATTATCCGCAAACTGTCCTTTCAATAAGTCGCTGAACGCCTGAATCCGTCGGAGGGGCTCCTGTAGATCATGCGAGGCTATATGCGCAAACTGTTGTAAGCTTTCGTTGGAGCGCTTAAGCTCTTCATTGGCTTTTTTAAGTTCAATAGCCTGTTGTTGAGCTGCCAGTTCGGCTTTTTTTCGCTCGGTAATGTTGTTGAAGGTTACCACCACGCTATCGCTATCCTGCTTCACTGCCGATACTTCAAACCAACCCTCAAGGCCGAAGTCATCACGGTAGTATTGAGTGCTTTGCCCAGCCTGTCCGGTTTCAACAACGGTTATATACAGATCAAAAAAGCCATTTTCCTTATTTCCCGGAAATACCGTCAACAAAGTTCGCCCAATAATCTGGTTGGGTGTCATGAAATTACTTCGGATAACGGCAGCGTTGGCGGTATCCATCATGAAATCGACAATAGTCCCGCTTTCATCCCGAATGGCCGTCATGGCAATAATACTATTAAGCGATGCATCCAGTGTAGTACGGAGTTGATGTGCCTGCCGCTCCAGATCCTGCGTTTGTTGTTCTACACGCTGTTGGAGCAAGACTTCATTCTCCTTGTCGGACGTTATATCGACTACCGTTCCTATAAATCGCTGAACAACACCCTGTTTATTCTTAAAGGTTTGCCCGTTGGAGCGAATCCAGCGGAGTTGCCCGTCGCTGAAACTTATGGTTCGATATTCACATGTGAAAAATTCGCTGCTGTCAGGTTGTAGAACGGCCTGTATCGCCCGATCAATTGGCTCGCGATCATCGGGGTGGAGACCGGCCAAAAAAACGGTGTAGTCGATTGCGGCTGAAGGAGGTAGTCCAAATAGTTCTTTGCAACGATCAGACCAGATTAACTCGCCCGTAAGCGGATAAAAATCCCAGGTACCAATCCGGGCCGATTCGATAGAAAGCCGCAAACTGGCTTCGGCAACCTGCTCCCGCATTTCGGCCTGTTTGCGTCCGGTTACGTCGATCAGTACACCCGAAAAAGTAAGTGGCTGATGGTGTTCATTGTAACTTAACCGACCACGAGCTAACACCCATCGGCTTTCTGATCCTTTGCCTGTGATACGATATTCCGCTTCGTAAATAGAACCTGACCGAATCGCTTCGTCAATCAATTGCGTAACCCGAAGTCGATCATCGGGATGAATAGCATTGGTGAATGTGCTGAGTGGCAGGCCGGTGTGTTCCTGTTCTTCCGATAGACCAAATAATCGAAGCAGGTTAACGTCGCCATATACCTTGTCGTTTCCAATATCCCAGAACCAGGTTGCAATGAGGCCTATACTGAGGGCTGTTTGTAACTGGTCATAAGAGCGTCGTAATAACGCTTCTTCATCGCTGAAAAGACTAGTAGGCTGGGCATCAGGAAGCTGATTCATACGTTGAAACGAACTGAAAGCAAAAACAGGCAATTCTTTGAAGGTAATAAACCTGTTTAAATCAGGACTGTTTGTGCATACTTTCGAATAAACGTACTTTCTGATTCAAGTTGCACCATACTGTGGACCAATGAAATGGACAAAAACGACCGGAAAGTAAAATCGGCCTGGGCTTTCTTTTGACTAATTTTAAAATGTTGAATATTCGCAATCAACTTAAATTCTGTACCTTATGTATACGGATAAATACGGACGAACCTGGGAAGGTCCTTATCAATTCTCGGCAAGCGTCATCAGCGCAAATGCACCTAAGGATACTGGCCTATATCAAATTCTTAGCCCAGCAGGTCAAGTCGTCTATATTGGTGTTGCCACTGGCGATACAATTGCTGGACGCCTTGGTAAACACGTCAGAGGGTCAGGTAACTCTATTCTGGCGCAGTTTGGTAATCCGGACTATTTTACATTCGTCTACTACCGGTGTGATGGCCAAACAGCCAAACAGATCGAGTCCCATGTTATAGCCAATGAGAAGCCTCCTTTCAATCTAAAGAACGAATACAAGAATTTTATTCCGAGCATATACATACACTGACAGGGTTAGGGAATTAGCTGAATCCTATCAGTGAACTGACGGGCGACATGTAAACAGGATTATGCACAAGGTTATCCACACAAGCCCTATCTCTACTCTCAATAACAACGTGCCATTTCTCTATAAAGGCTTTTTTTTAGATGGGGGCGTTTTATCTGATGCCTTTTTATCGGCTTCTTTCTGTGGTTTGGCAGCTTGTTTTTCAGACCGACGTGCTGCCTGCCGTTCATGAAGAACTTCTAACTTCTCGTTGTGAATATCTTCCGCTTCTTCAACTGAGTGCGACTCCGACAGGCTTGCTTCGGTTTTTGCCTTTGTGGCTAGTTCGCCAAAGAACCTGTGTAAGGCATGGAGTTCCTGCTCGGTCAGATCTTCCACATTGAGCAGGCGGTTGCTGGCTTTTCGGTTTACTGCAATCAGTTCGTTGAGTTTAATCTGCATGGCCAGTGAATCTTTGTTCTGCGATTTCTGAATCAAAAACACCATCAGGAACGTGATAATGGTGGTGCTGGTATTGATAATCAACTGCCAGGTATCGGAGTAACCAAAAATGGGGCCGGTAATGAGCCAGATAATAATGGTTAACAGCGCTAACAGAAAAGCGCTTGACGAGCCAGTAGCCTGAGTGGCTTTGGAAGCAAAATGCTCGAAGAATTTGGTAAATCGACTGGTATGCATGTGTTAGAGGTAGTTAAAGAGAGATAAGTGATTACCCGTTATTTGAGGAGATGCTGGGTTTGTTGAAGAAAGACCAGGCGGTAGCGGTTAGCTGCCTCCTGTTTCTGTGCCTCTTCCCGAATGAGTAAGGGCTTAGCCGAAGCGATATTGCGTTCACTGTTGGCAATAACCGTTTCCAATAACACCTCATCAGATGTGGCGATGACCAGTTTAAAGTCAAGGTCGAGTACGTGGTTTAGCGCACTTGATACCGTTGTTGCCAGAGTTTGTTGAGCCAGGTCAGCCGATAGGGAGTCAGGGCGGTTTTTGATCAGATACTCAAACGCCCTGGTTGTTGATGATTGAATGGCACTAGCTACAAACGCCATTGTTTCAGGAGCTAGTCGTTCTGATTCGGGTAGTGCATCAAGATAGTCATCGAGTACATCGCTGGCAGGACGGTTGAGTGCCTGACGTGTCAATAAGTACTTTTTGAGGAAGGTAGGGTCGCGCTTTCCGCTGACGTAGTCCCGATCACCTTTGGCGATTGTCGTTCGTAGGAGAGGTAACGCCAGCATATGATCGGCCTGATCAATCATGCCATTAATGCCACTATACCCCACTGCCCGGTGCACTAAGGTACCATTGGGAGCCATATAGAGGGCTGTAGGATAACTGGCTACCGCATATTGTTTTGCCACCTGCACGCCTTCTCCCTGTTCGGCATCAAGTTGATAATTGATAAAATGGACATTGAATTTGGTGCCAACTTTCGGGTTAGGAAAGGCTTCTTTGGCCATTCGTTTGCAGGGAGGACACCAGCTTGTATAGATATCCACGAACACAGGCTTGTTCTGTCGTTTGGCTTCGGCGAGTACATCTTTCCAGGAGCCCTTAAAAAATGTGATGCCGGTTGGTTCATCAGGTAGAAGCGTGGTACCCAGGGCAGTTAGGTGGACTGCCGTGAATACAACCACGAATAGGAGTAGCCGCGAACCGACGGGATGCATGAAAGAAAGCAAGTCAAACGTTAGTAAATGATCGTGATTTTCTGGAAAGATAACGAAACGGTTAGCTGAATGCTTATTTACGCTTCATGACAGCTAACTCTTTCTCATAGCTTGTCGGGTCTCCTCCAACTGCTTTTTCTTTATTAATGGCTTCCTGCTGAAGTTTAATGGCTTCAGCTTTGCGCCCTAATTTACTGAGCAAATGGGCGTACGTGTCCAGATGCATAGCGCTTCGATCATACTCAAGTGATCTGGCCGACCAGGTGAGTGCCTGATCAAGCGTTTTCGCTTCCGAGATGTTTTCGTAACAGTCCCAGGCCAAACTATTGAGTTTCATGGCTGTCTGTCGGGGTTCGGTTTGTTTCGCGGCTGCCAGCTGATTTTTAAAATAGTCACTTCGCTTGATCGAGTCTGGTAATGACTGCGATTCTTCTTCAAAATGCTGGTAGGCAACTTTGTTTAAACTGTCGATGTCAGTAGTCCTCACTTTCATGAGCCTGGTTGCCTGAGCTACAACCAGTGAAGCATATTTACCCTTGTTACCGCTTTGCAGGTAAAACCCCATCCGGTAATGATTGGCCATCTCATCGGCTTGTTCTGGCCTTAGGTTTACCCCACGCGCTGCGTTTGTATAGATTTCATTGGTGTTAATGACTTCGGCCAGCATTTGCTCGTTTTTACTGGCTATCGCCTGCTTGAATCGGTCCTGATTTAACCTAAAAACACCCTCGCTTAGCTTATTTCGAAACACCATGGCCTCGTCGCCCGTTGCTTCTTTTATATTAACGAGTTTTTTTAGTAGAATCTCCTGGATAGTAGCGTCATAGGTAGTGGCATTGCCGGCGATCAGCGCTATCATTTTATCCGATGACCAGTCTGCTTTTGGTTTATTTTTCAGATAAATGCTCAGTGCTTCATTGTTGGGCATTTCGACGTTGGCGCGCTTCAATAAGTAAAGCTCAAGAAATGCAGGGTCGCGTTTGCCAGCTGCATACTGTTTTTCCATCGCTGGCAGCGAGTTTGGATCTTTAGCCGCTTCGACAGCTCTATCGGCTTCCGTCAGCATTTCCTTGATACCACCATATCCCACCGATCGGTAAATCAGGTCGCCATTGGCGGCTACATATAAGGACGTAGGGAAAGCGGACACCGCATATTTTTTGGCAAGGACTATACCCTCTCCCTTTTCTGCATCGATCTGATAACTAACGAAGCTCGTGTTAAATTTTTTGCCCACACTGGCATCTGGAAAGGCTTCCCTGGCCATTCGTTTGCAGGGGCCACACCAGGTCGTATAGATGTCTACAAAGACGGGTTTGTTCTGTCGTTTGGCTTCGGCGAGTACATCTTTCCAGGAGCCCTTAAAAAATGTGATGCCGGTTGGTTCTTCGATTCGAAGAGGTGCGCTTCGGGCGGTCAGGCTCAGAAATAGAAGTAGCGATAGGCACAAACTTGTCCGGATTGAGGTAGCTTTCATAGATCGTCAAGGGTACATGGTGATAGATAAAATGAACCTAAATTGAGTGAAAAGTGGCCAAAATTCGCTTATTCTGATCTTTGGCCTACTGGTTAGCCCTACTGCCTGGTTGACTGGGTAAATAACCGAATTTTCGTTTGAAAGCAGCAGAGAAGTGATGCGTTTCGCTATAACCAAGTTTAGTCGCTATTTCGCCAATAGTCTGGTCGGTATTCAGCAGTAGCTGGCGAGCGTACTCCATTCTAAGGTCATTCAGGTAGCCAAATACAGTAGTGCCTAGCAGATCACGAAACCCTTTTTTTAGTTTATAGTCATTCAGACCAACCAACCGGGATAATGATAGCAGCGAATAGGTTGCGAGCGGATCGGAATCCAGAATGGCTTTAACCGCGAGAATTTTATCACGATCGCGAGGGGGGAATGTCGTTTTTTGTTTCGCCAGATTGTGGTCAGCCTGCTCTAGTTGCTGGCGTAGTACATCCAGTACGGTTGCTTCCAGATACAGGCGTTTTAGAGGTTGTGACTCTCTTCGTTGCGTTAACCTGATTAGTTGCGCCTGGAGTGCGTGAGTGATCGTCAGATTGTGTTCGGAAAGTGCTGACGCTTCTTTTCGAACCAGCCCATTTAACAGGCGACCCATGGCTGGAGAATCGTCGTCTGCCAATCGGGAGAAGAAGGTCTCCGTACATTGGATACCTACGTAGTGATGATAACCCGCTTCGAACTGGCTTAAACTATCACAATAGGGGCGATAACTCAGATTGTGCTGTTGTGCCGAAAAACCATTGAGCACAGACGATTTCTCGGAGGTGCGTCCCTGGAGCTGAAAAACCATTTCAACCGAAGGGAAATCTTCCGTTGTTCGGATGGTATCGGATTTTAAGGTCTGAAATTGGCCGTAATGAAGGCGAACACCCTGAAAACAAATCTCACTTAATACGCCCTGCGAAACCTCATCAGCTAGTTGGACGTGCGTTTCGGTATAGCCCGCACAGCTATGGAATTCAGGCGGATAACTGCGTTGATAGACATCAAAGTAACTGCCATAATTGGTTGAAATGATTTCCATAAAACGAAGCTACGCCGAAAAGTTGTGTTGCCCCAAAACACGCCATTAAATCCGTTTCACGGGCTCTATAATCCGTTTCGCGTGGGGACGTCATAAGCGCGAACGACTACCTTCGCCACCCAATAAACCGATATGATATGCAATCATTTACGTTTGGTATTTATCCTGGTAGCGCGGTTGGTATACCGGCTAGTGAGGGTGGCCTGGCAATTGGTTCGCCTGATATTGCTGCGCGAATTTGCGAGGCTTTAGACGATTTACAACCCCAGGGAAAGTCATTTGTCGTCCGGGCTTATGTGCAATACATTGGTAAGGGCCAATCGGTCTGGCCAACACCCGAAAATGCTCGGCAATATGTCTCCGACACCCGAAAACTTGACTTTGTTCTTTGTTACCGGGCCATTGATGATCCATTGGAGAATTGGATACGGTACATACAGGAAACGGTGCAGCAGTATGGCTCAGACTTAATTTCGTTGCAGATTACTGAAGAACCCAATTCAAAGGAAGCAGGTGGAGACGCTATTTCACCCGATGTGCGCCCAGCCCTGATAGCAGGTGTCCTGGCCGCGAAGGAGGAAATCCGTCGACTGGGCTTATCGATTCGAGTCGGGTTTAGTACAACGATTATCTTTGATTCGAACGACGATTTCTGGCCGGAAATTGGGCGGCTGGGTGGTTCAGCATTTGTGGCTGCACTCGATTATGTAGCGCTCGATTTTTTCCCGGATGTGTTTGTCCCGTTGCCACCTAACGTCGTGTTGAGTGATGGCGTACGGGGCGTACTCCATCAGTTTCGGTATGTAAATATGGCACAGGCGGCTATACCCTTTAGCGTTCCTATATTCATTGGCGAAAACGGCTGGCCTACCAGTCCCACGCGTCCCTACGAACGGCAATCCCAGATGCTGGAAGCTATTATGCGAGCTGTTTATGAACACCGGGAAACCTTCAATATTCGTGGCTACACTTATTTCAATTTACGCGACACCAACTCAACTAATCCAGATATTTTCTATCAATTTGGCCTTCTTCGCGATGATTATTCTCCTAAACCGGCTTATGCGGCTTTTAAAAAGTTAGTGGCAGAGTTGAGTCTTTAATATAGTTAATCACAATTTTTACCTTATTTTTACGAGTATACTCTAAAAAAATAGTTAAAAATTGTGATTAGGCGCCAGATAATAGAGGCAATTCAAAAGGATTTATTTCGAAATAAAGTAATCATTGTGACTGGCCCTCGCCAAGTTGGGAAGACTACCCTACTACGCGAATTGGCTCGACAAACGCAACGACCTACGCTCTGGCTCAACTGTGATGAGCCCGACGACCGGGCCGATCTGGAAAACGTAAGCAGTACCCAATTGCGGGCATTGGTCGGCGCGAATCAATTACTTTTTATCGATGAAGCACAACGAGTATCAGGTATTGGCCTAACGCTAAAACTGCTAGCTGATCAGCTACCCGACGTTCAGACAATTGTAACGGGATCGTCGGCGTTAGAGCTGGCTGGAGGCATCAACGAACCCCTAACCGGGCGTAAATTCGAGTACCGACTTCTGCCTTTTTCCACAAAAGAATTGGTTACCGAAACTTCACAACGGGAGGAGCAACGGTTACTTGAGCAACGGCTTATTTATGGTTTCTATCCAGAGGTGGTTCTGAACTCAGCAGAGGCTGACCGGCTACTGGCAGAATTGGCCGATAGCTATCTCTATAAAGATATATTGCGTTTACAAGACATTCGAAAACCGACTGTTTTGCAGAAATTACTGATAGCGTTGGCCTTGCAGGTAGGTAGTGAAGTGTCGTTTTATGAACTGAGCCAGACAGTGGGCACCGACCCGGCAACTGTAGAACGTTACATTGGTTTACTTGAGCAAGTATTTGTTGTTTTTCAGGTGGGTGCCCTTAGCCGCAATCTGCGGAATGAGTTAAAAAAGAGCAAAAAGGTGTTTTTCTATGATAACGGCATTCGTAATGCGATTATCAAAAATTTTAATCCGCTATCACTTCGGGCCGATGTGGGGGCGTTGTGGGAAAATTTCATCATTGCCGAGCGGGTCAAAGCAAACCTATATATAGGCAAACAACCTGCCTATTATTTCTGGCGCACAACACAACAACAGGAAATAGATTGGCTGGAAGAAGCGGGTGGTCAACTAAAGGCGTTTGAGTTTAAGTGGAATCCAAAGGCAAAAGCCAAGTTCCCTACTTCGTTTCAGGAGGCTTATGTCGGTACGGAAATGGCCGTCGTATCGCCCGAAAATTATATGAACTGGCTTACTGAAAGCTGATGATTTGGACTTGTGCCATTCGTGGGTCCAGATGAACTAATCCCCGGCCAGCCTTGTCTTTTTAGATATGGCAAAGTCTGAAATTCCAAATACTAAACCCGCTGATACTAAGGACGAAGTAAGCTGGCGCGAACGCTTCGCGGCTCTGGGTAACCTGCCCGCATTTTTTAAATTAGTCTGGGAAGTGTCGCCGGTTTATTTCTTGGTAATGCGGCTCTACGGCTTGTTCGGGCTGCTATTCCGGCGGCTACACTCTACGTCGGTAAACTGATTATTGATCAGGTGGTTGCGCTTTCCAAACAGACCGCAGCCGATGATTCGCACTACATCTGGTGGCTGGTGGGAGCCGAGTTTGGGCTGGCGATTCTCTCCACGGCATTGGGCCGGGCCGTAGCGCTCATGGATAGTTTGCTGGGCGATCTGTTCGCCAACCAGACATCCATCCGGCTGATGGAACACGCAGCCACGCTCGATCTGGAACAGTTTGAAGACGCTACCTTCTACGATAAACTCGAACGCGCCCGGCGCCAGACAACGGGCCGAACAGTTCTGCTTTCGGGCGTCTTTGGGCAGGTGCAGGAACTGATCTCGGTAGGCTTTCTGGCGGCTGGGCTGGCAGTTTATAATCCGTGGCTGTTATTACTGATTCTGGTTGCGGTTACGCCTTCGTTTATTGGCGACAACTATTTCAACCAACGTAGTTACTCACTCTCACGCTCCTGGACACCCGAACGACGCGAACTTGATTACCTGCGTTACATTGGGCCAGTGACGAAACGGCTAAAGAGGTGAAAATCTTTGGTTTATCCGGGTTTCTGATCGATCGATTTAAGGAATTATCCTGGGGATATTACCTGAAAAATCGGGCACTGGCCATTAGTCGGGCTGGTTGGGGAACCTTGCTCACGGCATTGGGAACGGCGGGTTATTATGGCGCTTACGTCTGGATTGTACTACGGGCTGTTAATGGTCAGATAACACTTGGCGATCTAACGTTCCTTGCCGGATCGTTTCGGCAGGTACGGGGTTCTTTAGAGGGTATTTTGCTTCAGTTCAGTAGCCTGACTCAGGAAGCGATCTATTTGCAGGATTTGTTCGATTATTTCGCTATCAAGCCGCTGATTCATTCGCCCAAAACAGTACGTGCTTTCCCAAATCCAATACGGGAAGGTTTCGTATTCGAGAATGTTGGTTTCAAATACACCAACTCCGAACGCTGGGCCTTACGCAATCTCTCCTTTACGCTTCAGGCGGGTGAAAAACTCGCTCTTGTCGGTGAAAATGGCGCTGGGAAAACCACGCTTGTTAAACTACTCGCCCGCCTGTATGATCCTGCTGAAGGACGAATTTTGCTCGATGGTTATGATCTGCGCGAGTATGATCTGATGGAACTCCGACGTAACATCGGTGTCATTTTTCAGGATTACACCCGCTTTAAAATGTCGGCAGGGGTGAACATTGCGGTGGGGGATATTGATGAACGAACCAACCAGCCACGCATCGAAACTTCGGCACAACGAAGTCTGGCCGACACCGTCATTGCTAAACTGGCCGGTGGGTATGACCAGCAGTTGGGTCGTTCATTCGGAAAAGGCGTCGAACTTTCCGGGGGTGAGTGGCAGAAAGTCGCGCTGGGACGGGCTTACATGCGGGATGCCCAATTAATCATTCTCGATGAACCGACGGCCGCCCTTGACGCCCGTGCCGAATACGAAGTTTTCCAGCGTTTCGGTAAGCTAACGGAGGGTAAATCGTCGGTCATTATTTCGCACCGGTTCAGCACGGTCCGTATGGCCGACCGAATTCTGGTGCTGGAAAACGGTACCTTGCTTGAAATCGGTAGTCATTACGAGTTACTGGAGAAAGATGGTCGCTACGCAGAATTATTTGGGTTGCAGGCGCGGGTTTATCAATAAGAAATTAGGGTTGCAAATACTGAAATAAGTACGTAAAATTGTACGTAAATAGAACTATATATGCAAGTTGTCAATTATACGGAGTTTCGGCGCTCGATGAAAGCCAAACTCGATCAGGTTAGCGATGACGGCGATACAGTCATTATTAATCGTAGTGAAAATAAAAACGTCGTACTAATATCACTAAGAGAGTATAACTCGCTGAAAGAAACGCTTCACTTACTGAGTTCGGAAAAGAATCGCAACCGCTTAATCAGTGCAATTGAACGAGCCGATCGGGACGAGTATGAAACCCACAACCTGATTGAAGACTAACGATGAATTTGTCGTGGGATAAGAATGCCTGGGAGGATTACATTTATTGGCAGCAAACAGAAAAAAGCATACTTCGCCGGATCAATGAACTCATTAAAGAATGCATGCATACCCCTTTCGAGGGCAAGGGTAAGCCGGAACCATTGAAAGAAAATCTGTCGGGCTTTTGGTCGCGACGAATCACCGACGAACATCGTCTTGTCTATAGAGTTGAAGCGGATAGATTACATATTGTCCAGTGCCGATTTCATTACTAATTAGCCTATAGCTGCTTAGCCTCTTCTTATCAATCCTAAATATCTTTACCCATGAAAACCCTTATTTCTTTCGTTACTCTACACGGAATACTGGCAACAGCATTGGCACAAACGCCAACTATACCGGCTCCTGATGCACAGATTAAATTGGCAGTCCTGGCTGCCCCGGCCGATAAGCGCGATGGGGCGACTGTGTATGGGTATTCGCCTAAAAATGAGTTTGTTGTGCTACGGAAGGGTACAAATGAACTCGTTTGCCTGACCGATGATCCTGCTCAGAAAGGGCTGAGTGTATCCTGCTATCACCGAGACCTCGACCCATTTATGGAGCGGGGCCGAATCCTGAAAAAGGAGGGTAAGAAACCCGCTGAGATTCTGGCTATGCGCGAACAGGAGGTCAAGGATAAAAAGCTACTAATGCCCACGCACCCATCGACTTTGTTCTCCTACACGGCCAAGGATGGAGAATTTGATGCCGCGACCGGCGAAGTTAAGGATGGCTACCTACGTTATGTGGTCTATATACCCTATGCTACAGCCGAAAGTACGGGTCTGCCGCTAAAACCCGAAGCCCCTGGAATGCCCTGGATTATGGACCCAGGTACGCACCGGGCGCACATTATGATTAATCCGCCCGTATCAACTACAGCTCATCATTAATGGGCGTTTATCCGTTAGGTAAGTGGATGGGGGCCAACCCACGGTGTCATAATCCTTTACCCAATGACTGATTATCCGATTAGTCGATCTGTTTCGTGGCAAAAGCTGGCGGTAATTCGATACAGCCTCTATTGTCTGTTTTTGGTTTATAGTGGTGCTTTTGGGCAACAGCGCCCGATCAGCCCGATTATAAAACAGGCTCCCAGGGTCTATTCCGATCAGAAACCGAAACCCAGTATTTTAATAATCAGGGCTTTTGCTGGCGACATTAGTAAGCCATTGGCAGCCGCTTTTGCTATTATTAAATCGCGGGTTACGGGTAAAACCGAGCGTTTTGCTTTGGTAAACGGCAGACTCGAAGGTACGTTTACCGTGTCTGATGAGTTGTCAATTGAGGTTCAGGCAGACGGCTATACATCTACCAATGGTAAGAGAATCATTGAGCTATCACCACAAGGTAATCGCTATGAATTTGACGCTATACTAGCCCCAATTACGATTAGTCTGACCGTTTGGGCAGTTGATCGGCAGACCGATAAAATTATACCCGGCGTTCGGTTTACGATTAGTGGGAAGGCTACAGGAGCTACCTCCATGACGCTTACATCGGATTCAACGACTGGTCAGTCTAAAGTAGTGCTGCCCAGCAAAGGAGTCTATGTGTTAAGTAGTTCGGCTAAAGGGTATGCCGATTTCGTAAAGTCAATCAGACTGGACAGTGTACAGAACGAAGCACGGTTCATTTTAGCCGCTAAACCGCCACCTGCCGAAAAGAAACCCCAGGCCGCTCCAGACCCTGTAGCTCCGGCAGTAAAACCCGTTACTAAACCAGTTGTAACTGCGCCAGTTGCCACAACTGCGGTATCCGTATCGGCAGTAGCAGCCAAACCGTTCGGGGCTCTTGAAAAAGGGAAGCCTGTCCGCCTGAATAACCTCTATTTTGATCAGAGCAGCCCCGTACTTCGCCCGGAATCCTATGCAGAACTCGATCAATTGGCTAGTCTGCTACTGGAAAACCCGACCTTACAAATCGAAATCCGGGGCCATACCGATAATCAGGGAGATTTTGACCTGAACGTAAAACTCTCCCGCGACCGGTGCCAGGCGGTTATCGACTATCTCGTTTCGAAAGGTGTCGCCAAAAATCGCCTGAGAGCCGTTGGCCGTGGCCCTATCGACTCTATCGCACCGAATAACAGCGAAGAAAGTCGAAAGAAGAATAGACGGGTGGAATTTGTGGTTATCTAAACTGGAATTTTGTGATTGAACTGATTTTAAAAGTCAAGATCAGCTAAATCAGTTCAATCACAGAATTTCAGTTCAGGCTGCCGGCTCCTCTCCCCGGAAGGCATCTTTCTTTGTTACGGACTCCAATTTAACGGGTTTCCCATCCCGAGCCGATTGATAAATAGCTTCCATTATTTTCTGGTCCTGAAGCCCTTCTTCACCGGGTGTGAAGGGTACTTTGTTCGCTAATAAGCATTCCGAAAAGTGATCCATTTCGGTAGCAAAGTGGTCTTTATCAGCAATGTTATGTTGAATGATTTGATTTTCTGTGCCTTGTGCCTGACTCGTTTCGAGTTTTAGTCCCGTATACGGGAACGCCGGGTCCATTTTAATCCAGCCTGTATCGGCTAACACCCGGTAACTCTTATCATCGTGATGCCCATAGCTGGTAGCACAACTGGCCTGCACACCACTCGGAAATTTCATAAGCCAGTTTACCTGTTCTTCAACTTCCTTGAAACGCGGGTCATTGGGCGTACTGTGTACATAGCCCATCACTTCAGTGGGTTCTTCGGCCAGCACAAACCGGATCGTATTCAGGCAATATAAGCCCACGTCGGGGAGTGAGCCACCGCCAGCTAATGCTTTGTTGAATCGCCAGTGTTTGGGGTTATCGGAGTTTTGGCCGTTGTTGGCAATAATACTTTTGACTTTGCCAAACTGCTCTTTCTGAACCATCTCGCGAACCATCTTATTGTGCGGCTCATATTGAATCCGGTACGCAATCATGAGCTTGCGGTCCGCTTTCTTGCAGGCATCAATCATGGCCTGACATTCGGCTACTGAGTTGGCCATCGGTTTCTCACAGAGAATGTGTTTACCCGCCTGCGCTCCCCGAATGGTGTATTCGGCATGCATGCCATTGGGAAGCACAATATAAATAGCCTGAACGTCCTGGTTGTCGCGCAGTTTATCGTAGTCAGCATAGCTGTAACAACTCTCTTTTTTGATACCATACTGAGTTGCTACTTTCTGCATTTTTTCGGGACTACCACTTACCAGGGCTACCACTTTCGATTTGGTGCAAGCTCCAAAAGCGGGTAGAATTTGGTTGAGCGTTAGGTGTCCGAGGCCAACCAGCGCATAACCAATACGTTTATCCTCAGGCATTGGCGTAGGTGTGGGGCCTTCCTGTTGCTCGGTTTTGGCTTTGATTTGTTCCAGTTCAATCGGCTTACTTGAGTCGGCTGGAACTGTAGCGGGCGGGGAGGTAGCGGGGAGTTTGGGAACCGGGCCGCTGGGGTGCTGGCAATTGAGGAAGTCGTATTGGTGGCCTCTGGTTTCTTCTCGCACGATGCAAGAGTGCTCCCTAAAGCACCAACGGCCAAACCACGACCTGTTAACTGAAGGAAATCCTGACGCGATAATGTAGACCGCGCCGGATTCTCAAAAAAGGTACTCATAAAATGATCAATCGGTTTCATAACGTTGTTTGTTTACGTCAGAAACCGATTGATGAAAGGGTATGTTTGCCGAAATTATTTAATCGGCGAGTAATCGGTCGGGGTCATGTACACTGACTCGACTTTGGTCGTTAGCGACCCGCCAGCCTCTTTCTCCGATGCCTCTTTAACGGCAATCCATTTTGGGTCTTTACGGAATTCTTCGAAATGCGCTTTCCCTTCGGCTTCGCTGGGGTGTGCCAGAATATACACTAATTTGGGCTGTGTAGCTGGATCTTTTTCCTGAGTGACCCAGTAGGCAACATTCGTCATGCCATGTTTACTGAAAAGCTTGATGGTATGATCGCGAAAACGCGTGAGAAGATTTGGCAAATGGCCAGGGGTGCAGGTGTAGGTGCGCAACTCAAAGGTACGGGCGGGCGATTTCTGGCTTAACTTAAGCTTGGGCGAAATATCCGATTCGGTCATAAAAATCTGATCGACATGGTCAACCAGTTTGCCATTGGCCTCGGTTTTGGCCACAACCGCTTTCCACTCGGGGTCACTGCCAAACGCTTTCCAGGAGGCATCGCGGGCTTCCCGACTGGGATAGGCCAGAATGTAAATCAGCTCTTTGTTGGTTGTATCGGTGGGTGTCCAGTAGCCGATATTTTCCATACCATGTTTCTCGAAAATCTTTGTCGTGTACTGCCGGAAACGATCTACAATTTCGGCATATTTACCTGGTGTTGGGTGATAAATCCGGACCTCGTAAAATTTAGTACTCGGTGCCGCCTGAATAGATCCGGCCTGACCTGGTTTGGTTGGATTCGGTTTAGGCATAGCAAAAGTGGCCGTGCTCAGGAGCAGACCGAGGGTAACTAGTGAATACAATTTGCAGGTCATATGGTTGCGTAACTTTGGAGTAAAGATATACTACTGTCTATAAGGGGCAAAGGTGTTTATTCTAACCTCATGTTGTACCTTCGAATCTACTTTTTATGAATTTTAAGTCAGCTTTGCGAATAATGGAAAGTTGCCTTGTTGGCGATGATTATTTTGTTGATAAGTTGTAATAGGTTTAATTGTCTTGTTGAACCAGCATAAATCCCTATTTTTGTTGGTCATCCACCGTTTTATCCCAACTTTATACGTTATGCTGAGTCGCGTTGCCAATTCTGTTTACTGGATGCATCGTTACATCGAACGGGCTGAAAACTATGCTCGTTTCATGAGTGTGAATTTTAATCTGGCCCTCGATCTGCCACCGAACGTCGATCAACAGTGGGAACCATTGCTGATCGCAACGGCTGATAATGACCTGTTTAAAGACTATTACAAGAAGCCCACACGTGAGAATGTCATTCAGTTTATGACCTTCGATAAGCGCAATCCGAACTCGATTGTGAGCTGTCTGAGCTATGCCCGTGAAAATGCCCGGACCATTCGGGAAGTAATTTCTAAAGAGATGTGGGAGCACCTGAATCAGTTTTATCTGATGGTGCGCGATACATCTCCTCAACAGCAGTGGGGTGAGATTCAGACCCAACATTTTTTTACGGAAATTCGAAACAGCATCCAGCTTTTTTACGGTATTATCGATGCGACCATCACCCGCAACGAAGCCTGGCATTTTGGTCGGCTGGGGCGCTTTCTGGAGCGGGCAGATAAGACATCCCGCTTTCTGGATGTAAAATACTTCACGCTACTTCCCGAAGTAGAATTGGTTGGATCAACCATCGACCTGA
Organism: Spirosoma telluris; assembly: GCA_003259005.1. Taxonomy (GTDB): domain Bacteria; phylum Bacteroidota; class Bacteroidia; order Cytophagales; family Spirosomataceae; genus Spirosoma; species Spirosoma telluris. The sequence continues at coordinate 3,494,724 of QLII01000001.1, read as the reverse complement.
TGATCTGGTCGGCCGTGTTGAAGTCAGTAAGTGCGTATAATATGCACCGCCAGCAGTATCGTTCACTGACTCCAGCCAGTATTGTTGAATTCCTGATTCTGGATAAGATGTTTCCGCGTGCCGTGGCGCACTGTATTCGGCAGGCCGAATTATCGCTTTACGAAATTTCGGGCAACAACATTACAGGGGGCTTTGGCAACTCAGCCGAACGGGCACTTTCTAAACTGCGCACCGAGATTGAGTTTACTGAAACGGCCGATATTTTCAAAATGGGCCTGCATCAGTATCTCGATAATTTTCAGACGCGCACCAATGAAGCCGCAGTCGCCGTTTTTCAAACCTATTTCGACTTGAAGCCGATTGAGGTTTAATTGTGAATGATAGAATGAGTGATTGAGTGAATAATGCTACCGGACGGTATTCACTCAATCACTCATTCTATCATTCACTCAATAAACCTACTTCACTACTTTAAAAACAACGGCACCCAGCGGTGGCACATTCACCTGAATTGATTGAGGTCGCCCGTGCCACATTTCTTCGTCGCTGGCAATCAGGGCCGTATTGGTGAACCCACTGCCGTAAAACTCGGTGGCATCACTGTTAAACACCTCCTGATAGGAACCTGCAGATGGAACACCGATCCGGTAATTAGAACGCGGAATAGGGGTCATATTCAGCACAACAAGTAATGTATCGTCTGGATTATTACCCTTTCGGCAATAGGTTACGACCGTGTTCTCCCGGTCGGTGGTATCAATCCATTCAAAGCCATCGGGGCTGAAATTTCGCTCATATAGACCCGGTTCGGATTTGTAGAGTTTATTTAATGCTTTTACGCAGGCCGCCATCCCTTTATGCGGACCGTAATCCAATAGGTGCCAATCGAGACTATCATCAAATTTCCATTCTGATGTTTGACCAAACTCTCCGCCCATAAACAACAGCTTTGTCCCGGAGTGTGTAAACATGTAAGTGAACAACAGCCTCAGATTGGCAAACCGTTGCCATTCATCACCGGGCATTTTACCCACCAGCGATTGCTTGCCATATACAACTTCATCGTGCGAGAGAGGAAGCATGAAGTTTTCCGTGAAGGCATAAATCGTACTGAAGGTCAATTCCTCCTGATGGTATTTGCGGAAAGCCGGATCGCGTTCGAAATAGCGGAGGGTATCATTCATCCAGCCCATCATCCACTTCATGCCAAAGCCTAACCCACCCGTATAAACCGGTCTTGAAACGCCCGGAAAAGCAGTTGATTCTTCGGCAATGGTCTGGGTGTCCGGAAATTCTTTATAAATAGCTTCGTTGATTTCTTTGAAGAGCGAGATCGTGTCCAGATTTTCGCGACCACCAAATACGTTGGGCTCCCATTCGCCCGCGTTACGCGAGTAATCCAGATAGAGCATCGACGCAACGGCATCGACACGCAACCCATCGGCATGGCAACGGTCAAGCCAGAAAATGGCGTTACTTAACAGAAACGAGCGTACTTCAGGACGGCCATAATTGAAAACATAGCTTTTCCAGTCGGGATGATAGCCTTTCCGCATGTCAGGATGTTCGTACAGATGCGATCCATCGAATTCATACAAGCCGTGGGCATCGCCGGGAAGTGGGAGGGAACCCAATCCAGCAATACACCAATGCCTGCCTGGTGCAGTCGATCAACGAGTTGCATAAACTCCTGTGGTGTACCGAAACGGCTGCTCGGCGCATAGTAGCCCGTAATCTGATAGCCCCATGAAGGGGCGTAAGGGTACTGCATAACCGGCATGAACTCAACGTGCGTAAAACCCATATCCTGTAGATAAGGCACCAGCGCGTCGGCAATTTCGCCATAAGTCAGCTCCCGTTCAGGATTGCTAGGGTCACGTCGCCAGGAGGATAGATGCATTTCATAAACTGAGATTGGCGCGTTGAGGGCATTTTTAGCATGGCGGCTGGCCATCCAATCCTGATCTTTCCACTCATAATAGGTATCCCACACAACGGAGGCCGTTTTAGGGGAACTTCCCACCAGTGTGCATACGGATCACCTTTTTCCAGTTCCCGCCCACTTTCATGAACGATAAAATACTTATAGGTTTCACCCCGGCCAATGTGCGGAATGAACCCTTCCCAGATGCCCGATGAATCCCAACGGACATTTAAGGAATGACTGCCTTTGTCCCAGCCATTGAAGTTGCCAATAACAGCTACATATCGGGCCGAAGGAGCCCACACAGCAAAATAGGTGCCGATGACGCCATTGTGTTCAACAACATGCGACCCGAATTTTTCATAAAGCCGCTGGTGTTTTCCGGCCCGAAACAGATGAATATCGAAGTCGGTAAAGCGGGAATAAGGGCCATCCGTATGTATTGGTGTTTCAACAGGAGCTGATTCGGTAAGTACGGGTTCGGAAGAGATGGGCTGTATCGACGAGTCGGGTTGAGCCGGGGGCGTAGTCGTTTTGCGTTTTGCCATAGGTTAAAAGGGTAGTGCGCTCATTGTAGAACGGAATAGGAGTCGGAAAGTTAGAAAAAAAGCGGGACGCTCAAAGAGCTATTATTTTTCGCCGGAGATCGTTCGTTTGAAAGACTCGTAAATAGGCATGAAATACGGATTATCAAACCGGGATATGAGTTCAACCGAATAAGCGATACCAGCTTCGTCGATACCAAGTGGTACGTTAAGCTTGACGAAAATTTCTTTTTTGTATCGCCCGAACCATCGATCGAATAATTTCCGGCGTGAATCAGCTTTAGAATCAGAGTCGTCGCAGATATAAATGACTACCCGCTCATGCGTTTTAAAGAAATCCGCCACGATGGATCGAATCGTGGCGGACATAAGTGCATCGACGGGCGGTAGCCTGGGTTCGTATGGATTGTTGGTCAGTACTATGACCATTTCAAAAACGAGAGCCTCAAATTCTGGATTATCGACCAGATAACCACTAGGCTTGAATTTTATTTCATACGCTGCCCCAAAGCGAGTTTTAAGGGTGTAGATGTAGTTTGGCCCACCTACAAATAGGTAATCATAACTCGATAATCCTTGTTCCACGTTCGGTGGCTCTACGGTCTAATTCAGCAAAAGCTGCGATAATTTTTGGGTCAGTTTTCGCTTCCTCAATCATTTCCTGTTGTTCCTGTCGCTTCCGGGCCATCCAGGCGCGGGCGAATTCCAGCCGATAGTGTGCGCGGGCCTGTTCGTCAGGAGTAAGCGTTTCTGTGTTCATGGCTTTTCAGTCTATCTGCCAAATGTAACGTTTTTTTATAAAATGATGTTCCTGCTGACTTTTCGAGCCTAAGCCAATGATTATTTAAAGGATTGAGAGTTTAGTGGAACGGCCTAATCGATTGAGTGTTATACACCTTTCGTTTGCAACAAACCCGTTTGGAGCATGGGTACATCATGCACGGAGTGGCCGTCGCTCAGGCGAATTTTTTCGATTTCCCGGACCACGTCAATAATGCCTTTAAGCGGAATTTTTACCCAAGCCGGTCGGTAGCTGATTTCGTATCCCAATTCATAGACCGCCTTTTCGAGCAGATAGATTAGCAGTAAGAAATTGATTTCACTGTTGTTTTTGAACAACGGATGCGGAGCGCCAAAAACATCCAGATAGGCATCCAGAAACGTGTCACGAATCAGGTAAAACCAGCGATCCGATACGCGTTGCAAATGGTCAGGGTCTATGTTGTCGGTTTCTGTCGAGTTGAAGAGTTTGGCCGACACTGCATAATGATAGGACCGAATCATGCCCGCCACATCTTTGAGCGGAGAGTGCTTAATTTTGCGTTCGCTGATGGTACTTTCTGGCTCGCCTTCGAAGTCAATAATTACAAAATCGCTGCTGGTGGCCAGCACTTGCCCAAGGTGATAATCGCCGTGAATCCGAATTCGGAGCGAGTCGAGCGGGCGGGTTCGGAAGTCGGCAATAAACGTTTCGATCATTTCTTTGGCTTCCATAAACACCCAGGCCAAACGCTGTGCCAGCGGATCGAGCTTGGTGTAATTGTCAATCAATAACGCATAGCGCCGTTCGAGTAAATCCTCGAAACGCTTAATCAAAAATGTACGATACTCATCGGTGAAAGGCTCTGGAGCAAAAGCTGTATCGGTGGGTATGCCATCCCGACTCGGCTTGTAGAGGGCGCAGTGCATTTCGCCGGTTCGCTTACCCAGCAATTCGACTTTATCGAACACATCCTCCCGAATAGCAAACATGCGCTGAGGCACTCCGTACAGAAAATCATTCAGATAGTCGCCGGTCTGCATCCAGGAATCCTTGTCGTTTGGCACCATGCGCTGTATCATACCCAGCGTTACATCAGCACGATTGGGTTGTTTCCAGATAATACTACCACCAAAGGCTGGAATGTGGGTGAAGTTGCTCTCGTCGGTCAGAAACGCGACCATATCTACTTCGGGGTTGGTTTCCTCGAAGAGTTTTCGGTAAAGCTTCAGAAAGTATTTGTCGCCGAACGTCATGGCCGAGTTGCTTGAATCGACCGGCAGTACTTGTGAGGATAATTTGTCATCGCCTTCTTCCAGTCCTTTGCCCCGATGAAAATTCAGTTGCCCGTTGGGTTGAGCTATGGTTTGATTCTGATAAATCGCCGTGAATAATACCTCTCGAAACCGTTCGTCGTAAATGGCATCAATCAATAAGCCTCTCTGACCATCGAGCGTCAGTTCACCAATGCGGCCTTTTTCGGGTATGTCTGCTCGTACCGCGGCATCTGGTTTAGTCAGAAAGGAGACGGGCAGGAGGTAATTTTCTGGAACCCCGTCGGCATAACTGGCCTCCAGAATTAATAGAAAAGCAAGATCGCCGTCGGGCAAGTCCAGCGAATGAATCGTTTGTACCGAAAAGCCCGTTTGCTGGCGAGCCTTACCAGCAAACCAACGGCAGGTATTCACGTAAGAGGGTAACAATGTGTGGGCCAGCATTGTCCAGAAGTCGGTGTCGGTGGCAGCGCTAGACCAGGCGGTGGTAGATGATACGGGTTGATTACTAAGCATGAGCGGGATTCGAAGATACTTCCTTAGTCAAGCGGATTTCATTGAGTATTGTTTTCACGATGAAGGTCAAAAATTTCTTGAATATAGAACAAATAAATTAACTCAATAAAATGCATACGGCACTTAGACGTTAGAACGAAAAAACGCCCCTGGTCTAACCAGGGGCGTTTTTTAAGGATGATGAGTGATGGAACTTAGTTAATCGAAATAACTCGGCCAGGGCTTTGAGGCTGCTGGGTTGAAATGGTTACGTTCTGAGTGGTTGTTTCAAGCCCGTTGCTCACTTCCACCTGGTAAATTCCATCTGCCAGTTCATTCAGGTTCAGGCGTACCCGGAAGTTGCGTTCATTTTTACCTAGGTGCTGGGTATAAAGCACTTTGCCACTAGCTGCTTTAAGCCGAACATCAACTGCCCCACCGGTTTCTTTATCCAGGGCGATGTTCAGTTGACCATAGGGGGTTGAGTAGATGCCCGTTTTGTAGCTTACCGCCTTGGCAGGCCGGGTACCGGGGTTGGTGTTGGCGAATGAAGCGGCAGAGGTAATAACACCCAGCGAAAGAGCTAATGCGAATGATTTGATAAGGGTTTTCATGTCGTTTATGTTTTATGTTGTTGTCTACTGTTTAGCGGGGTTGTTCCCGATTGATGAATCAAATGTATGGGCAATAGCTGGTACTATGTATAACAAGTTACTGGAGCGGTTCGCGGGCAGGATGAGTGGTCGCAAACCAAATGTGACTGAGTGAACGGTACGGGTAGTTCTACTTGCTGTTAAATGCAAAAGAGTGGATACCTCCCGAACACCTTCGTGCAGGTTGGTTTCCACTCTAAAATCGTGGGCAAAAAAAGTCCCCAACCAGAAAAATGTTTTCGATTCGGGAAAACATGCTCAGTTGGAGATCCAGCTTACTATAAAAAATGGTGTGGATAGAATTAGTTAATATGTGGATAGGTTGGTTTGAATCATCAAATTTCGCCTGTTACGCGCAGATTGACTTTCTGATTTGGGTCACATTCTATCGTATTGGGGACATTATGTTGATCAGAGCCCCGAAAAATGCCGTTTAGGTGTTTTTTCCATTGGTGGTTATAAATTCTGTTGGTGTTTTCTGATAGAATTCTTTGAAAACGATGGTGAAATGCGACGGTGATTTGAATCCAACCAGATAAGTCGTTTCGGCTACGTTACGGCCTGCCCGTAGGAGATCAATAGCTTTACGAAGTCGGTATTGGCGAATCAGTTCATTAGGTGCCAGTTGGATCAAACTGTGGATTTTACGGTAAAGGGTTTTACGGCTCATGGCTAATTGGTCGGCTAGCCAATCAACATTCAGCGACGGATTGTCGAGATGATTATCCAGCAACTCATAAACCCGACGCAGGAAAGGATCTTTCGTGATATCAAGTGGAGTAGGGGAGTCTGGCAGGGTAAATTGGCGACGATACTGGTCACGAATCCGCTGCTGACGCGTAATTAGATTATGCAATCGTAGATGCAATTCATCTAAATGGAATGGCTTGGCCAGGTAATCATCAGCCCCTTCCTGTAAACCCTCGATACGACTGTGATGGGCTGCCTTTGCAGTTAGTATGACTACGGCAATATGATCCGTATCGGGGTGGCTTTTAATGAGTCGCGTCAATTCGTAGCCATCCAGTTTGGGCATCATCAAATCAGAAATCACAATATCGGGCAGTTCCTCCTGGGCTAGTTTCCAGCCAGCTTCACCATTGGCCGCATTTTGTACGTGGTAAAAAGCCGACAACTCCATGGTCAGGAACTCACGTAGTTCACTGTTATCTTCAACGATTAGAAGACGTGGCGTCTGTTCATGCTTTGGAGGTTGATTGGAATTCAGTCTACTTGTAGAAGCCGGTAGCTGCTCAATAGTAGTATGTTTGTTTGCCGATAGGCGCATTTTTGGAGCATTAGTACTAGCCGATAAAGGCTGAACCGGTAAGGTTACCATAAACGTTGTACCCACCCCAAGCTGACTATCGACGCTAATTGTACCCCCTAATAATTCAACCAGTTCCTTAACGAGCGAGAGCCCGATACCTGTACCCTCATAAGCGCGGGTAAGTGAGTAGTCAACCTGATAGAAACGATCAAAAATATGCGGAAGACTTTGGGGTGAAATGCCAATGCCAGAATCAGCTATGTTGATCTGTACACTAGAAACCTCCTTAATAACTGGCGAAAGAACAGACGTCAGCGTAACCTTTATAGACCCACCTTGCGCCGTAAATTTCAGGGCATTCGAGAGGAGATTTGTCAGGATTTTCTCCCATTTATCCGCATCGAATAAGTGCTCCGGTGGAAACTCTTCGGCAGTGTACACGAGTGCTACTCCTTTCTGTTCGGCTGCCTGCCTGAAAGACTCCACCACTTGATAAACAAACTGGGGAACCTCACCCCGCATTAGGGAGACTGTCATACGGTTGGCTTCCAGTTTCGACAGATCCAGTAGCTGGTTGATGAGTCGCAGCAACTGGTTTGCATTTCGTTGCACGAGTGCCAGGGTCTGATTGGTTGAGGGATCGAACTGATGCCCTGCCAGGAGCTTCTCGACCGGCGATATGATCAGCGATAAGGGCGTGCGTAGTTCATGAGTGATGTTCGAAAAGAAACGGGTTTTCAGTTCATCGACCGCTTTAAGTTGCTCGGCCTCCCGACGATTGAATTCCAGTTCCTGCTGTTGCCGGATTCGGTTCGTATAAAACCGGATATAACCCCAGATCGCACCGCCAACGAGCAATGCATAGATACTGTATGCCCACCAGGTTGCCCACCAGGGAGGCAGAATGACAAGCTGAATAGAAGCTCCTTTTGCTGACCAGATGCCGTCGCTATTGGCAGCTTTTACCTGAAACGTGTAGCTTCCTGGCGACAGATTGGTGTAGTTGGCAACGTGACGATTCCCGTTTTGTACCCAGTTTTTGTCGACGCCAATAAGTTGATACGCGTACTGATTTTGCTCGGGTAGCACATAAGCCAGAGCGGCAAATTCAAACGATAGAAAATTTTCGTCATGATGTAGAACGACTGGATTGCTGGTGAGTGGCCGGGCTTTGTCGAGTACGTTCAGCTTCGTAATATAAACCGGAAAGGGCTTTGTATCGTCGCGGATGCTATCCGGATTGAATTGAACAGCCCCATTCAGACTACCAAAAAAGAGTTGGTTATTCTTCCGGAAGACGGCGTTTTCCAGGAAATCATTGCTGGGAAGACCACTATTAAGTTCATAATTACGAATGGATTTGGTGCGTGGATCAAGCTTACTAAGCCCTTTGTCGGTGCTGAACCAAATCATACCGGCATTGTCGCTGGTGATGCCTACAACACTGTTGCCCCGGATGCCATCCTGTTGGGTAATGGCCGAAAAAAGTCCGGTCTTTGGGTCAAACCGATTCAATCCCCGAGGTGGGTTCCAATCCAGATAACTCCGTCTTTGTCTTCGTAAATTCCCTGAACTTCGTTGCTATTTAAGCTGCCTTTTGGCCCGGCCATATAACGAATAAGCCGACCACTTTCTGGATTCAGACGGCAGATTCCCTGACGCTTCAGTAAGATCCAGACGTCGCCCGTCCGACTAGCCAGGAGTCCATGTACATACCGATCAGGTAGTGTATGCGTCTCATTCGGGTTGTATTTATAGTACTGATAATGGTGTGTAAGTGGATTGAAACGGGCAATACCGCCTTCGCCCCCAGCCAGAGGTCACCATTAGGGGCCCGATCCAGAAATTGAGCCGGCATTTCCGATGGAAACCGGGAATACTGCCCTGAAGCCTGATCGAAGCGGTAGATGCCATCGGTAGTGCCCAGCCAGACGCCATCTAACCCATTGTCAAGAAAGGCACAAGGGTAGTTTTTATGTTGACCAACAGAACCTAGTGTGCTTGGTGAGATGCTCTCAACGGAGTTTTTGCCACGCTCCATTCGATAGACTGTACTTAAGTTACTAAGCCAGAGTTGATTGTAGCTATCGCTTAATACCGCATTGACCCTGTTTTCAGGCAAGTTTGCATGACCTTTATTAGGCGTTACCTGATAGGTCCTGAAGGGTTTTAGCGTAACCGCTTGCCGGTCTATGCCGTTATCAGTACCGACCCAGAGCATGCCTGTACGGTCATGGTAAACGGCCTGCGCATTGTTGCTGCTGATACCCTTCGAAATAGTAGGGTCAGGGCGGTAGGTGAAAACACGCTTGTTGACAGGCTCGATTGCCTGAAGCCCGCTCGTCGTTCCAACCCAGATGATTCCCTCTGCATCCTGATGGATCGAGTTCAGAAATACAAATGAATTGAGCTGTCCACCTGGATTGTAAGGTACCAACTGCCAGGGTTGATGGCGCAAGTCAAGCTGAAATAAGCTGTAGCCAGCTGTGGCAGTACCTAGCCAGAGTACATCCTGCGCGTCCTGATAAATAGAAATAAAAGCGGGTTGTGATTCGGCTATTGGCAGAATCGGTATTGGGGTAAATCGACCCGTTGCCCGATCAAAGAGATACAAGCCTCGATTGGTGGCCACCCAGAAACGATGCTGTCGGTCTTCAAAAACGGTTTTTATAGGCACCTCGGCCTGGGGCGCCGGATAAAGCTTGAAATGATGCTTGTCTGGTTCATAACGGGCCAGACCCGCAAACGTGCTTATCCAGAGCACCCCCTGACTATCTTCATACAGGGAAAGTTGGTTATTCCATTGATGAGTCCTGGTAGTCCGGATAAGGTGTGGCGTAACAAGACCCGTTTTTTTGTCGACTTCATGCAAGCCACCGCCTTCGGTTATAACCCATAATCGGTTTTTGTGGTCTTCACACAGGCCTGTAATGCGATTGTTCTGGAGGCTATGAATGGGGTTACCTGGGTCGGGTTGCCAAACCGTGAAGGTGTTCCCATCATATTTATTTAAGCCTTCATTTGTCCCAAACCACATAAATCCCTCTCGATCCTGTAGGATGCAACTAACCGAGTTATTAGAAAGCCCATCTTTAACAGAAAGATGGGCAAACTGATTGATGATGGGTTGAGGGGATACTTTTGTTATGCGTTTACTACCAGGGACATACGCTTGCGCGATCCCCTGAATTAAGGGAAATAAAACGACTAAAAGCAAGCATGGGCGTACCATTAAAGTAGGCAATAGAATTATTCTTGTTAAAATTAAGAAGATCTAATGTATGTTATTCTTACTCGTTTTTACAAACAACTAAAACCCGCCCTGGTCAGACCAGGGCGGGTTTTAACTATAGCGAATAGTGGTATTTAGTTGACCGATATAACCCGGCTTGGGCTTTGAGGTTGGTAGGTTGAAATAGTCACGTTCTGGATGGTTGTTTCCACGCCATTGGTTACTTCAACCTGATAGACTCCATCGGCCAGTTCCGTCATATTTAATCGTACCCGATAGCTCCGCTCGTTTTTGCCCACATGCTGGGTGTAAAGTACCTTGCCGTCTGTCCCTTTAAGCCGAACATCAACAGCGCCACCCGTTTCTTTATCGAGCGCAATGTTCAATTGGCCGTAAGGGGTAGAGTAAATGCCTGTTTTAAAGGCTGCTACTGTTGCTGAGCGAGTACCTGGATTACTATCAGCTAAAGAAACGGACGAAGAGGCTATGCCTACTATAAGGGCTAATGCGAGCGATTTGATGAGGGTTTTCATGTTAGTTATGTGTTTATGCTGTTGTCTACTGGTTAGCAGGATTGTTCCTGGTTGATGAATCAAATGTATAGGCTATGGCTGGTACTATGTATAGCAAACTACTGGAATGGTTTGCTGGCTGGATGAGTGGTGGCAAACCAGGGATGACTGAGCGAACAGAAAGCGTACTGTCGAATTGATTCGGTTTGTGGAGGATAATAATGGTTAATTTTGAAGCACTAATTATTTGTCTCTATGATAACTGTGTCGACCATTTCATCGCTTCATAAAATCCCCGCCATATTTACCTGCTTCCCTACGCTTATTGCCGCCGAAAGCACCCGGCACGGGGGCGTTAGTCCGGCTCCATTTGCGTCATTGAATCTGGGAATCAATACGGCCGATGATCCATCGAATGTAAATGAGAATCGTCGCCGTTTTTTCGAGGCTATTGGTGCCCAAACCAGCCAGTTTGCCTCATCACATCAGGTACATGGCACGGAAATTCTATATGCCACGGAAGCTGGTCGCTTTGAGGGCTACGATGCACTGATTACAGATAAACCAGGCTTACTCATTGGGGTAACCGTTGCCGACTGCGTACCGATTCTGATTTACGACTGTGAGCATCAGGCTGTTGCGGCTATTCACGCGGGCTGGCGTGGGACTGTCGGTGGTATTGTAAGAGAAACGTTGTCCAGTATGCAGCAGCAATTTGGCACCTCTGCTGAACAGTGCTATGCCTATGTGGGGACGTGCATTGATGAATGCTCGTTTGAAGTTGGGCCAGAAGTGGCAGAGCAGTTTGAGCCGGAGCTGAAGTGTGTTGATGTCGAAACGGGCAAGGGGTATATCGACTTGAAGCGGGCCAATACGAAACAACTCACCGCATTTGGTATTCCCCCCGTCCAGATTGGTGTTTCGCCTTTTTCAACGGTGTTGAATAACGATGAGTTCTTTTCATACCGAGCTGAACAGGGGCAAACCGGGCGAATGCTGGCCGTGATTGGGGTGAGAAACTAAACAAAATACACCAGGCCCTGTTATATACCTGTTTTTAGTATAGAAGTTCACTCAACGCTTAACAATCATGGGAATCTTAGTATCAATTCTGGTAGGGGCCATAGCCGGTTGGCTGGCCGACCTCGTTTTCAAACGATTTTCGTTTTCATTATTTGCTGAAATTCTGCTCGGTATTGCGGGTGGATTTGTCGGCGGCTGGATATTCGGTCGCGATGGCGGTATGCTTGATCAAATTTTGACCGCTTTTGTGGGTGCCCTGATCATTCTTGTATTGCCGCCCTGATCAAGGGACGTAGCAGCGCTGTATAACGTAAAGGGAGAAAAGAAAGAAGGGGAAGAGAGGGAAAAAGGAGTTGCACTGAGCAATCCCTTCTCCCTTTCCTCCCCTTCTTCCTTTTCTCCTTTTATTTCAATATCTGCCTTGAAATCACCAGCTTCTGGATTTCGCTGGTCCCTTCTCCTATCGTGCATAGTTTCGCGTCGCGGTAGAATTTCTCAACCGGGAAATCTTTCGTATAGCCATAACCGCCAAAAATCTGGACTGCTTCATTAGCGACCCGTACGGCGGTTTCGACGCAAATAATTTCGCCATCGCCGATTCTTTCGTTACCGACTTTCCAGCATCTTTCAGGTCGGCAGCCTGATAGGTTAATAGCTTTGCCGCTTCTATGTCCGTAGCCATATCAGCCAGTTTGAAACTTATACCCTGAAAATTGGCGATTGGCTGGCCAAATTGCTCCCGCTCTTTGGCATACGCGAGCGCTGCATCGTAGGCACCCAGGGCAATCCCCAGACTTAGGGCCGCAATTGAAATGCGTCCGCCATCGAGTACTTTCAACGACTGAATAAATCCATCCCCTACGGCACCTAGCCGTTGGCTATCTGAAATACGGCAATCCTGAAACAGCATTTCAGCCGTTTCCGATGCCCGCATACCTAGCTTATCTTCTTTACGTCCCCCAGAAAAACCGGGAGTACTACGCTCTATGATAAATGCAGTTGCATTATGTGGCGTATTGGGCTCCCAGTACGGGCAATAACCACGGCCACCTGGCTGCTTTTACCATGTGTAATAAAGTTTTTAGCTCCGTTTAGTACCCAATCATCACCATCTCGAACCGCCGTTGTTCGCATATTTCCGGCATCTGAGCCTGTGTTGGTTCAGTTAATCCCCAGGCTCCCAGCCATTCGCCAGTAGCCAGCTGGGGTAGGTACGTTTGTTTTTGGTTTTCGTTGCCAAATAACAAAAGGTGGTTGGTGCAGAGCGAGTTATGGGCCGCCATCGATAAGCCAACCGATCCATCAACGCGGGACAATTCAACAATAGCGGTTACATATTCACGGTAGCCTAAACCCGTACCACCATAGTCGGCGGGTACCAGCATACCCATGAGCCCCTGTTCGCCTAATTGACGAAATAGATCTGACGGAAAGTGCTGACTTTCATCCCATTGGCGAATGTTTGGGCGAATCAGCCGTTCACTTAAATCACGTACCGACTGAGCTATTAATTCTTGATTTTCTACAATTTCGTTCGTCATAAGACAGGGCTATCGAATAGCATGTACAGATAGAAATTTCGACAAATTATGGATTAACTCCAACCCTTTTTTCTGTCGTTCTTACGAATCATTTTTTTGGATTCTTAACCGGAAATCCACATAGAAAATGGTGGTAATCCGTGAAATTGAGTAACTTGCTATTGGCTCTTGTTGTTTAAGGGTGTCAAATCTACACTTTACCCTAATCATCCAAATACATAATTTGATGTTGGCCGATTAATCAATCATTACGCGACTACGATCCGTCAAATGTGGGTGGTTATTAAAAAACTCCTATTTTTGTAACATTAGGCAGGCAAATTGGTCTGTATAAATTAGCTATTAATTCTTAGATGATATAACTATATGAAACTAGCAGTCGTAGGAACCGGGTATGTAGGTCTTGTTACGGGTACATGCTTTGCTGAAACCGGAAATCAGGTTACCTGTGTTGATATTGATGTACGGAAAGTTGAAAAGCTAAACAACGGAATTGTCCCTATCTATGAACCTGGCCTGGAAACGTTGTTTCACCGGAACGTTGAGGAAGGTCGTTTATCCTTTACAACGAATCTCGAAGAAGGTATCAAAGGCGCAGAGGTAATTTTCCTGGCCTTACCAACTCCCCCAGGTGAAGATGGCTCCGCCGATCTGAAATACATTCTGAAAGTAGCCAGCGATCTTGGCCCAATCCTAAGCCAGTATGCGGTTATTGTCGATAAAAGTACAGTGCCGGTTGGTACGGCTGAGAAAGTACATGCTCACATTGCCGACAACGCCAAGGTTGACTTCGACGTAGTATCGAACCCGGAATTTTTGCGGGAAGGGGTGGCTGTCGAAGACTTTATGAAACCCGACCGTGTCGTCATTGGTACTAAATCAGATCGGGCGAAAGGCGTCATGAACCGGCTTTATGCCCCACTGGTGCGGCAGGGTAACCCGGTGATTTTCATGGACGAGCGCTCGGCTGAAATGACCAAATATGCTGCTAATGCCTTCCTGGCTACGAAAATTACCTTCATGAACGAGATCGCTAACCTATGCGAGCGGGCAGGTGCCAACGTTGATGATATTCGCCGGGTATTGGTACGGATAGCCGTATCGGAAAGCGATTCCTGTTTGCTGGTATTGGTTATGGGGGAAGCTGCTTCCCGAAAGATGTGCAGGCACTCGCTAAAACAGCGCAGGATTTCAACTATGATTTCAAGGTGCTGAAATCAGTAATGGAGGTGAATTACCTGCAAAAAACCAAGTTGATGCCTCAGATTCTGGAGCACTTTGGGGTAACCTGGCAGGCAAAACGATTGCTGTGTGGGGATTGGCCTTCAAACCGTATACTGACGACATTCGGGAAGCACCTGCGCTGGATAACATTCGGGCACTGCTCGACGCAGGTGCCAGAGTGACGGTTTATGACCCTGAAGCCATGGACAATGTACGGGAGCAAATTGGGAATGCTGTTACTTATGCCCATACCCAATATGCGGCTTTAGATGATGCCGATGCACTGGTTGTCATTACGGAATGGCCTTTATTCCGGACACCCGACTTCGATAAAATGAATCTGCTATTGAAAAATAAACTAATTTTCGATGGCCGGAATGTATATGAACTCGAGCAGATGCGCGAGCAGAATTACACCTATTATTCGGTAGGCCGCGAACCTGTTCTGGCGCCGGTAGAACAGAAGGCATAGTTACTTTAAACACATAGTTTGCAGAGACACAGAAATAAAACGCTGTGTCTCTGTGTTTAATACTTTCCTAAGCAGTTTATGAAGCGCGTTTTAATTACCGGTGGAGCCGGATTTTTGGGTCGCACCTGTGCGATCGGTTTATTAAGGAAGGCTATCATGTGATGGCAATGGACAACCTCATTACGGGCGATATCCGTAACATTGAGCACCTATTCCATCTGCCAAATTTCGAGTTCTACCACCACGATGTATCCAAATACATTCACGTTCCGGGTGAACTGGATTATATCCTGCATTTTGCCTCCCTGCCAGCCCAATTGACTACCTCAAAATTCCGATCCAGACCCTGAAAGTAGGCTCATTGGGTATTCATAATTGCCTCGGTTTAGCGAGGGTAAAGAAGGCGCGGGTACTAATTGCCTCAACCTCAGAAATATACGGAGATCCCAATGTCCATCCACAGCCCGAAGAGTATTGGGGTAATGTGAACCCCGTCGGGCCTCGGGTGTATATGACGAAGCCAAGCGCTTTCAGGAAGCCATCACCATGGCCTACCATACCTACCACGGTCTGGAAACCCGTATTGTTCGGATTTTTAATACTTATGGCCCCGGATGCGCCTGAACGACGGTCGTGTATTGCCCGCCTTCATTGGCCAGGCACTGCGGGGCGAAGACCTGACGGTTTTTGGGGATGGGAGCCAGACGCGCTCGTTCTGTTACGTAGATGATTTGGTTGAAGGAATCTACCGACTGTTATTGAGCGATTACGCTTACCCGGTTAATATTGGTAATCCGTCGGAGATTACGATTAAAGAGTTTGGTGAAGAAATTATCAAGCTCACTGGTACAACGCAGCAGTTAATTTTCAAAGACCTGCCTACCGACGATCCAAAACAGCGCCAGCCCGACATTACAAAAGCAAAGGCAATTTTGGGATGGGAACCTAAAGTTGCCAGGGCTGAGGGATTGCGTGTAACCTATGAATATTTCAAAAGCCTGCCCCAGGAAGAGCTTTACCGGGCCGCTTATCACCGTGAGTTTATCAAGCAATAATAGCTATTGGAGTTACTGAAAAATTCCTTAATTTTACTTCAGTAACTGCCTTGGCAGTACACCTTTAGCTGTCTAATAAAAACCTGCGAACCTCATGGTCTGCAGGTTTTTTTATAAGGTAGTCTCCGATATAGACTGTGGCATAAGCAGAGGTAACGTGACCTGAAACCAGCCGTCTTTTTCCTCAATGCGTGGGGTCGATTGGCCTAATAGGCGGTATTTAGTGCTGATGTTTGATAAACCAACTCCATTCGACTCAACCCGCAATGTTTTCCGCTGGAGGCTATTTTCAACAATCAATTGATGCTCGTCTGTGGTTCGGATACGAATTTTGAGGGGATTCTGGCTAAGCACTACGTTATGTTTGACGGCATTTTCGACCAGTAACTGCAAGGTAAGTGGCGGATAAGCGTCTCCTTGTAGGTTTCATCAACCAAGACCTCTAGGCTAACTGAGCGGCCAAAGCGGGTTTTGAGCAGATGGAAATAGGAGTTGATAAAGCGTAGCTCGATCGCTAAGGTCGTCAATTCGTTTTCATTGCTCCGCAGCAGATAGCGATAAACAGTCGATAATTCATCCACAAATTCACCGGCCTGACTGGGGCTTTCGTCAATTAATGATGAAAGCGTATTCAATCCATTGAACAGAAAATGGGGGTTAATCTGACTCTGAAGAGCTCGCATCTGCATTTCCGTCTTTTCCTGTTGCATACGCTGCAAGGCCAGATCGGCTTCCAGAAATTCGCGGTGGTGCTGCTCGCGTTCGCGTTCCAGTTCTTTTTCGAGAACCGCCTTGTTAACTGCTTCACGCCGGTGACGATACGAAATGCCCAGCGAAAAAAAGATTAAATCCAGCACAACGCCCGTTTGAATGAACAAATCGGGGTGTTGCCAAAACGGTAGCTGTAGGTTAAGATTGGAGGACCGAATAAGCAAAAAAGTAGTTATGGCATGATTAATCAGCAGGGAAGCGGTTCCGGCAACAAAAAATCGGGCAACAACGTCTTTCGAGCGGAAAAACGAAAAGACGATATAGCCCCCTACACCCAGTAAGGCAAACCGGACGGGCTGAAGCAGGATAGTATGTAATTTGGATTGCCAGAAATCGGTGAATAGGTAAATGTAGGTTTTAACAGCACAATAGGCAACCAGTAACCATTGCACCCAAATCACCCAGCGCAGAAACCTGGGGCGTTCCCGAAGATTCAAAAAGATTTTAGCTAATTCCAGATAAAGAATATAGCCTGAGTAAGAGAGGATAAGTTTATAAAAATTGGAAATGTTAGTGGGCAACAAAAAATGGTTGATCGTGAAGTAAACAGCCCATATGAATGTATAAACAGAGTAGATCCCGTAGATGCGCTCCCGATACATAAACCACTGAACCGAATTAGCCAGTAGCATTGCCAATACCATACCCAGAAAGAGTGGAGACCAGGCTTCGTAAGTCATTAATCAAGTAGTAGACAGTTTATTAGGAGGATAAACAAATATACGAGAATCGGCCTGTATTAAGTTAGTGTGCTCTATTCAGCGGGAAACGCATTCGATGAACGGTGTTATTTCAGGCTAAACAGCACTATTAAGGAGGTGAACTTTCTGAACAGATTTCTGAAAGTGGTTGGTTGAGAACGCACCTGTCACTGAAAAATTAAAACCACTTCACCGCATTTCCTGTACAGTTCAGAAGGCTCTTTAGGCAGTTCACCCACAAGGCTCTGGCCTGACGGGTAGGGGTTGTTGTACGTTTGTATCGTTCCTCAGAGAAAAACCAAAAACAACAACTACAACATGAAAACAAGTACTCAATTCGCGGCCTTAGCCCTTGCCCTTTCCCTCTCAATTGGTTCGGTAATGGCTCAACAGCCCGTTCGTCGTCCAGTATCAAAAACTGCAACCCGGCCTACTTCATCGGCTAGCCGATCTGCTGTGAGCCCGGCGAAAAAGCCAGTGGTTGCTACAACCACAGCTACCAGGCCTC
Source organism: Spirosoma telluris (assembly GCA_003259005.1). Lineage (GTDB taxonomy): Bacteria > Bacteroidota > Bacteroidia > Cytophagales > Spirosomataceae > Spirosoma > Spirosoma telluris. Next base: position 3,476,764 of record QLII01000001.1, on the reverse strand, counting down.
AACCGCAGGCTCAGCAGGCGACAGCTCCAGAAACCAGTCAGGCGCCAGTCGTTGCCCGTCAGGCGGAGACTCGTCCGCAGCCAGTAGCCCATACTGCCCCTGTTCGCTCCCGGGCAACGTCGGCATACCGGAGCCACAAGAATGTATATGTCAATCTGGGCGTTGGTCTGGCGACGTATTATGGGGGAGGCTTCCCCGTGGGCGTATCTGTAGAGGCTGATGTGAAAAATAACTTTTCGGTAGGGGCTCTCTTGATTACTACCACTACAACTATGCCTATTACGGCAGCGGATACAACTTTGCTTACACTGGCGCTCGCGCTTCGTATCACTTAGGTGAGGCCCTCAATGTGGAAACAAGTAGCTTCGATCCCTATATCGGTGCCTCATTGGGATTCCGTTATGCAGGTTCCGGGTACTCCGACTACTACTATTCAAGCTCGTATAACAGCGGTTTGTGGGTAGGCCTGCATCTGGGTGCTCGGTTTATGTTCAGCCCCAAAGTTGGTGCTTTTACCGAAGTCGGTTATGGTGTTTCGGCTGTGAAGCTTGGACTGACCGCAAAATTTTAACGAATATTTATCCTCTTAAAAACCAAAACAACAAATACAATGAAAACGACAAGACAAATTCGTACCATTTTCCGAACCGAGCGTGCTCGGTTGCTGGGTGTGGGAACTGTAGTGTCTCGCCCTGTTCGTCGGACACCTGTCCACTAAACCGGCCGATTATGCTAGCTACCGTTCCACATCAATTAAAACCACAACCCGAAGCTTTTGACGCAACAGGTTGTGGTTTTTGGTATTGATAACCTAATCTGCGTGAAAAGGATGGAACGATTCGTCATATTAGTAAGCCTTAGCTAGCAATGCATTTATCCGCTCTTTTAGCATGATCAGCTCCGTAGGGGGAGTTTTTCCGCCCTCCGTGTATGATTTTTCTTTGTAATTCATTACGGCCTGCACAGTGAGACCACTATGTGTTTTATAGGCCGGGTCGGCCCCTTTGTCCAGTAACAACTGGCAAACATCCCACAGCTCATTATCGGCCGCATAAAGCAACGGTGACGTATCGACTGCCAACTCATCGTGTGGCGGAGTCGCATTTGGGTCAGCACCGTAGGCTAATAATAAGGCTATTTTGGTTGCTTTATATTGATCGCTGCTACTTAGGTAAAGTGCCTCAAAAAGAATTGGCTTGCCATGGGGCGAATCTTTCGCATTCGGATTCGCTCCCTTCTTTAAAAACCATTCCAGAAGTGCCGGTTCTCCATCGATTGCCAGAAAGTGGCTAGGCCGATGGAGCGTATCCGCATTTTCGATAGTAGCGCCTTTGGCCATCAATAAGTCCAGGCAAAGTATTGCGCTGGGCGATGAACTTGTCTTTGCCTGGTTCGTGGCAAAATCCAGCAGGGTCATATGCTCGTTTGCACTGTCATTCAAGTTGGGAATCTGCTGATGCAAACCAGTTTGTAGTTGATTCACATCTGAATGAGCAATAGCTGAGGCCAGTTGCCGACGAGTCGTATCCTTGAAATAATAAGAGCCATCGGCCTGACTACGCCGTTCATGTTCATACGCTTTCTGCGCCAGTCTGAAAGGAGCGGGCCTACTACCTGGCTAAGTACGTAGGCTACTAATGGTACTCCTCCCAGTATCATCGCTGTTATTCTGCCAAATGGGTAAGGAAGGAGATTTAACGTTACCAATAGCCCTAGAAAAACACAGGCCATAACTAAAAGCCCGGCTGCCATACCCCGGCCTGCGGCATCCTGTTGCGAGTTGGAAGATGTGAAAGCCAGAAGCAGCATGAGTAAGTAGATGCCTACAATGGCCCAGTTGATGAGTGTAATCATTTTCATAACCCAAAACTGGTTGCGGCCAGGATTAAGACCTACCCGAAATGAATAACAGGCCGTATTGGCTTGGTAAGTAGCGCTGTTTCTGCCCTAACTTATGACAAGCTGGTTGTCTAAATCAGTCCTTAGTTGAGGAGCCGTCTTCCGGTTCATTCGGCAGTTTTTCCAGTTGAAACTACTCATTTGGCAGTTGGCCAGAGGAGTCCTTCATTGTCGTAGGTCGATCAACCAACTTTGTTTCATCAAATCGGCAATGCCCGATCAAGAACCTTTCCTCTTTTTACCAAAACAACACTAATACAATGAAAACACAAGTAACTTTCCGTTTCTCAGCTTTGCTGATGCTGCTCTTTATTGCGTCGCTAACGTCCTGTAAAAAAGGGACTGACGTTACCCCAGCCCCTGACCTGGCTGCCCGCATTGCGGGGACGTATACATACTCGGAGATTATGACCGGCGGCAAAACCTACCCTGCCAGCGACACAAATTTGAAAGGCACTATAACCCTGGCTCGGGAGACAGCTACGTCTGTATCGATTCAATTGGCAATCCTTAACAAATCGACCAACGAGGTTTTCGCTGATGATTCGGCAACGGGTGTATCGGTATCAGAGGCTTCGAACGGTAACGTAGAGTTAAAGTATCAGGGAAATGTAATCGCCAAAATTAGTGGCAGCAAAATTAGCATCGAAGGCTCTGATGATGCGGGTACAGACTTCACACTGACGGCTACGAAATAGACGCTCTGATTTCTTCATCTGCTAGTTCCGGCAAGGGTGTGCGTTTATCAACTTTCCACAAATGCCTGACCCTGTATCGTAAATTGATCGATACAGGGTCAGGCATTTGTGGAAAATTCTACCGGTGTTGGCGCGCATAAATGGTATTCCAGCTATCCTGGAAAATACGCTGGTAAGCACCTATCCGGGCAGGAGCTTTAATCGGAATGTCGTAACTCGCATTCAACCGATGATCACTAATGATGTATTCTACCTGGGCCTGATCTGCCTGACGAAAAAACGTATCAAGGGAAATGACTCCCTTTTCTCGTTCGAGTAAATAGAAATAGGTTAACCCCAGAATTTTGTAATTATCCATCTGGCCAAAGAAGAACTCGATAGGGGCAATGACTTTTGTATTCTTGTTAGGCATGTGATTAGCTAGTAAGGCGTTATGGGCCTCCGTATCAAGCGCATTCTTGTTTTCTAGTAAAACAGTACCGAACTGTATGGCAGCAATAAGTCCGTAGAGAATCAGCAGAATCCTGGCTGTATTTTTCTGCCAAGTGGGTTGGGCAGGTAAGTAGGTTTTTAGCCAATGGGCGGTCAGTATAGCGAGCCAGGGGACAAACAGCAGAAAGTAAATGTCTGTAACACTTTTGGTAAGCAGCCAGAAGGAGCCAATCAGTAATACAGTATACAGAAAAATTGGCTGCGTTATCGTAATAGAGCGTCGAAAGGCAAGACCACAAAGGATAGCCAGTACCGTTAAGGCAATCTCATTTTGACCGTAGAAAAAGATTCGATGATAATCGGCCATAACCGAAAGCTTATCGCCCAGGTGCAGGCTTTGCTGGGTAGCAGGATCATGCAGAAACTGCTTTACTAACATCGACAGATTTCCATCCAGAAAGGCATCCAGACCATACAAACTTAGCGTTAGGGCACCTGCTATGGCAAACATACTAGTTGATCGCCATCCTGTTTTCAGGTAAAGCCAGCCAGTGCCCGCTAGTAAATAGATGATACCATTAAGGTGAGTTAAAGCGGCTAAACCCGCTAGCACACCTGCAATGAATGGTTTTGGTCGTGACGACGGACCGGGTGGGTCTAGTACTAAATAAGAAGCAAACCCGAGCGTCATGCACATAGCTTCGGGTCGGTTAACAGAAATATACCGAATCAGGGTACCGCACCCAAAATAGAGCACTACTGATAACCACTGCTGCTCTTGTGATCTATTCTGACCGTATTGCCAAACGAAATAGCCACCTAAGAGGCCAAAGAATATGCTGACTAGTTTACTGGAAGCAACGGAAATCCCAGTGATCGACATCACTAGCGCACCTGCATATACAAAGAGTTTGTGGAATACATAGAGGCCATTTTCCCAGCCATTATAACCATGAAACAACTCGGATCGTACCTGACCATCTCGTATTAACCAAAAAGACTCTTCCGCAAACCAGGCTTCATCAAAGTAGGCTGCCCGGTAGATGAATGTGATGAATAAGGATGCTAAAAATAAGAATAGGACACATCTGTAAATGTGGATCGGGAAGATTGAAAAAGGCATTGAACGACGAAGGTGTGGTGAGTGTCAACGCCAAATTTAGTAAAATAGTATACTATAAATTCATATTTACATGATATTGGTATCCCACGATAGCTGGATTAGCCAGTCGTCTTTAACGCATCGACCATCAATTGGCCAGCCCGCTCCGATGCACCAGGTTCGCCCATTTTTTTCTGCACATCAGCATAGCCAGCTAGCTGTACTGTTCGTCCTGGACTTCCCGGCAAAATAGACTGTAGCTCCGTTGCTGCCCGAACGGGAGTAAGGTCGTTCTGAATCAACTCTTTCACCACTTCCCGGTCGGCAATCAGGTTCACAAGTGAGATAAATGGTACCGCAATGAGCCGCTTGGCAATGGCATAACTTATGCCCGTTGTTTTATAGCAAACTACTTGTGGAATAGTCAGTAAGGCCGTTTCGAGCGTGGCCGTTCCCGATGTAACGAGTGCTGCTGTAGCTACATGAAGCAAATCGTAAGCGGCATCGTCGACCCGTTTCACGGTTGGGTAGTTAGCCAATAAACTGGAATACAGTTCATCTGGAAGATTACTTACGGTGCCAACCACAAACTGATAATCAGGAAACGACCGGGTGGTCTCCAGCATAATGGGCAGAATGGACGTAATTTCCTGATGGCGGCTACCGGGTAACAGGGCAATAATGGGTTCTTCGCCTAAACCCGACTTAGCCCGAAAGTTGGGGTCAGGTTTGAAATCGGCCAGCGCATCGAGCAGTGGATTACCAACGTAATCGACTTTGTAATCGTATTTAGCGAAGAACTCAGTCTCGAACGGCAGAATGGTGAACAGGCGGTCGACATTTGCCTTGATCTTTAGCGCTCGCCGTTGATTCCAGGCCCACACTTTGGGTGAGATGTAATAGAATACCCGAATGCCATGCCGTTTGGCAAATCGTGCCATACGAAGATTAAAACCGGCATAGTCGATCAGAATGAGTGCATCGGGCCGGTGAACCAGTAAATCGGCCTGACACTCCTTTAGAATCTGACGAATCGTACCTAGATTTTTAACTACCTCCAGAAATCCCATGAACGCCATATCCCGATAGTGGCGTACCAGCACGGCCCCAGCGGCTTCCATTTGTTCACCACCATAGGCCCGAAAGCTTGCCTTGGGATCATGATGATGAATCGCCCGAATCAGATTCGCACCGTGCAGGTCGCCGGAGCGCTCACCGGCAATGAGGTAGTAGTTCATAAAAGATGTATGATATAGGGTGTATGATGTATGGCCGATAATTTCACATCATATATCATACACCCTACATCCTACATAAAAACTCATTCGCCAAAATAATCGACAAAATTCTTCGGGGTTTCAATCAGACGAAGCTGGTGCAGGTGGGCATCGGTAATGGGTTCAAGAGCCCGTTCGAGAATCTTCCAGATTTCCATGATGAAGATTTCGCAACTGGCCATTTTACCCTGCATAAAATCGACGTCAAGATTCAGGTTTTTGTGATCCACTTTCTCAATAACTTCCCGTTTAATGATGTCACCCAATACTTTCAGATCAATGACAAAGCCTGTATCGGGGTCTGGTTCACCTTTGACCGTTACAATTAATTCAAAGTTATGACCATGCCAGTTGATGTTGGCACAGGGACCAAAAACTTCCTTGTTTCGCTCTTCCGACCAGGCTGGATTATAGAGCCGGTGGGCTGCGTTGAAATGCTCAATTCTGTTAATATAGACCATTTTTCTGGTTTAGATGGGGCGGTTGCCAGAAACGCCGATTTGAAAATAAGGTGCAAAGGTACGAACTGTTCTGTCGGTATAAAAGTATACCAATAGAACAGACGCCTGCTAAACATTGACTCTATATCATATTGAAAAAATACAATTTAATCACTAAATTTACTAGTCAATTGTCCGATATAAAACATGTATCTTTACGGGCGTTTTTGCTTCACTCGCGCTGATACATACCTAATTATCACTACGAACACGTTTACGACCACCACTTTATGATTATCGTTACGGGAGCCGCCGGTTTTATCGGAAGCTGTTTGATCAGCAAGTTGAATCAGGAAAACTTCAATTTTATTATTGCGGTAGATGATTTTTCGTACCCCGAGAAAGAGGCAAATTTGGTTGGAAAAAAGATTCAGGAGCGGGTTGATCGCGAGGATTTTTTCGACTGGCTCGACCAGAATTATCAGGAAGTTGAATTTATTTTTCATATTGGTGCCCGTACAGATACAACGGAGTTTGATCGCCAGATTTTTGAGCACCTGAACGTTGAGTATTCCAAACAAATCTGGAATCGTTGCATTGACTATCAGATCCCGCTTGTGTATGCGTCGTCGGCGGCTACTTATGGCCTTGGCGAATTAGGCTATGATGATAACGAGTCGTTAATTCCTCAATTAAAACCACTGAACCCCTATGGCGACTCGAAAAATGAGTTCGACATCTGGGCGCTGGAGCAGGAGCGTAAACCGTTCTTCTGGGCTGGGCTGAAATTTTTCAATGTATACGGCCCCAACGAATACCATAAGGGGCGGATGGCATCTGTAATTTTTCATACCTATCACCAGATAAAAAAATCGGGCCAAATGAAGTTGTTCCGGTCGCACAATCCTGATTTTGCCGATGGAGAGCAGATGCGCGATTTCGTTTATGTGAAAGACGTAGTCGAGGTCTGTTCGTTTCTCATGCATCACCGGCGCAACTCTGGCATTTATAACCTAGGTAGCGGCAAAGCCCGCACGTTTCTCGATCTGGCCAGGAATACATTCTACGCGCTCGGTCTTGACTCTCAAATTGACTTTGTCGACACCCCTGCCGACATCCGGGATAAGTACCAATACTTCACACAAGCCAACATGTCTAAACTTCGTTCGATTGGCTACGAGAAACATTTCCATTCCCTTGAAGATGGAATCACTGATTATGTAACGAATTACCTTAGCAAAGGCCAGTATCTATAAGCATTACCTAGACGGAGGCAGGGATAGCTCACTTGTAAATGTAAACGCTTGCCAGTCGAGATGTAGTTGTCCGCTGAGCAAAGTTGTTAGCCGATGACTGATCCAAAGCCCCAGTCCATGCCCCTCTTTAAATAGATCGGCCCTGAAAAAAGGCTGCATTAGATCGAGCGTAGGACCACTTTCGCGGACGGTCTGATTTTGAACCCGAATATGCCATCTATCCGAGTGTCGTACCTGAATACGAATAACGCTATCTGGAACGGCGTATTTAATGGCGTTTTCGATGAGGTTTAGTAGAATATGCTCTAGCTTAACAGCATCGGTCAGCACTGGTTCGCCAGCAGGCTCATCGGCATCAAGATGAGTTGTTACCTCATAATCAGCGGCTACAGTGGCTAGTTGTTTAACACAGTTATTCACCAAAGCAGGCAGGCTGACTTCCGCTAAGTTTAGGGGTTGGGTGGCATCATCAGGTCGACTCAGGGTCAAAAACTCATCCAGTAAGCGAGCCAGCCGACTTACTTCATCCAGTTGCCCGGTCAGAAATGATTTTGTGCCGGGGTCGGTTTGCGCGTTGTTGAGTGTTACTTCGATTCCGGTTTTCATGACGGTCAAGGGTGTCCGCAGTTCGTGCGCGGCTGCCCCAAAGAAGTTTTGCTGCAAGTCAACATTCTCCCGGATTCGGGCTAGCATCCGGTTCAGAGTATCGGTCAATTGGTAAAGCTCATCACGACTTTTGGGTAGTGTAATTCGACTGCTATCGGCTGCTTTGCTAATTGTATTGGCTTGATCGACAATAGCTTGTAGTGGACGAAGTAGCCAGCCAGCGGCTCCATAACCAGCTGCAAAAGCTACTACTAAACTAACTAACCAGCCTAATCCAGATAGCCACCGAAGTTGACGAATGTCCTGTCGTAAACTGGCATCCGGTACCGCTAGTGTCAGCATAACTTCTCCATCGGGTAGCTGGCCCGTAAAGGTTTGAGCTGTTACGGCGCGATACGAGAAAGGATGGGCAGGTTTATGGCGGCTTTTACTCATATGATTGGGAAAACCAGGGCTTCGAAAAAGCTCACGGGTGTGCCCATAGGTTCGATAAAGGACCTGCATCCGTTCCTGATCGGTTGGTAACGGAAGTACGACGGGATCTACACTGACAAGGGATAAGAGCCACTCAGCTCTGGTTCGGGCAGCCCGATCGAAAGCGGTTTCCAGGCTTCGTTCGGCGCGGTTGAGCATCAGCCAACCCGAGAGCAGGCTTACGCCCGCAAACACAGCCGTAACGGCAAGTACGATACGGCTCCGAAGGCTCATGCTGTTTTGCACCGGTAACCCCGGCCAACAAGGGTTTCAATCAGGCCCGTTTGGCCGTGTGCATCCAGTTTTTTGCGGAGTTGATAGATGTGAACTTCGATCACATTACTGCCCATATCGTAATCGACGGCCCAGACTTTTTCGGCAATTTCATTCTTTGTGACTAATTGCCCGGCCCGGCGCATCAGCAATTCTAACAAGGCAAACTCCCGATTGGTTAGCTCAAGCACCGAACCATTTTTTAAGACCTGGTGCGAAACAAGCCGCATTTCCAGATCAGCTACCCGGATCACTACATTGTCGCTGGTAGTGGTTCGCCGTTGTAAAACCCGAATTCGGGCGAGTAATTCATTGAAATCAAAGGGCTTGCGCATATAATCCACTGCGCCGAGATCCAAGCCGTGCACTACTTTATCGGGATCGCTCAGGGCCGATAGAATAATTACCGGAACAGTTAACCCAAAGGTTCGAAGGTTTTGCAAAACCTCGAAACCCGTTTGGCCAGGTAGCATCAGGTCGAGCAGAACCAGGTCATAAAGCCCTCCGGCCAGAAAGTCAAGCCCTTCAGAACCCGAATGGGTCAGATCAGCTACGTGGCCATGCTGTTCCAGCCCCTGTTTGATAAATCGGGCCAGTTTACGCTCATCTTCAATAACCAGAATTTTCAAGGTGAATAAAGGATGAAAGAGGGATTAGGCAAAATTAGATTAGATTCTATTGATTATAAGATTCTATCGTACTGAAGAACAGAGACTTGATACAATAGAATCCAAAGAATCAATAGAATCTAAAGTTACCTAAATACGTCAGTTATCGAACCAAATATTGTTGCCCATTGATCGTCAATACTGATGCGCGCAGGACATTTACTTTTTCTAACTGCACTTGGCCATCCCGAAGGCTTTTCGGATACCCTTGTACGGTAATCGTACTGCCTTTTTTTGCCAGGTTGGCGAGCTGAGAGGCCACATGAGCTGGAATGGTCACAATGGTTTTATCGTCAAGAATCAGGCCATTTACGCGGGCCTCACGATCCAGTCGATAATCTGCAATTTTGCCGGTTACCGTCGTTTGCTCAGGCGGAGCTGGCATTGTTGCGGGAGGGGTAGGAGGGGTATCCAGAACCGTTATTTTACCAGCAGTCAGACTATTCATTCGAAAGAACGTTTCACCTTTCGGATTGGTGTCGGAATAGCCCGTAACACTCACATTACTACCCGACTTGATTGCTTTCTGTACCTGCTGACCCAAATGGGGTGGAAATTTTACCGTAGTGGCTCCAGACCCGGCATTGAGCATAAAACCATCCAGAATAGCGTCATCATTACCAGTCCACTGGCCAACCGTACCCGAAACGGTCGTTAGCGAGGTAAGGCCCTGATGATAGGCATCTTGGGGACCATGTGGCTTTCCAGGGCCATCAGGACGGCCACCATGTTTACCATGTCGTGGGCCAGGACCACCGGGTTGTGGTCTTCCTGGAAATTCACTATCAGGTGCATTCATGGCGACGCCTAGAACAGGATCGCCTGGACCAGTGGGCTGTTGTGCATAAACAAAGGGAGACGCTAAGGTGGCTGTAAGGATGGCAAGGGCGATTACTTTGGCATTCGTTTCCATAGTCAATTTGTTGTTTACTGTTGATTACGGAAGCAAATCTATGTGCGTAGGTTAAGGTCGGTCTGAAACGAAAATTAATTTTTCTTCATACGGTTTCCTATTCCCAAACTACTTCAACCACTTCTTTTTTCAAATCGACTGTTGTCTGTTTTTCATCAGCCGATCGGCGAAGGGTCAACTTGCCATTGGTAATTTTAGTGGCTTCCTGCTGCAAAACGTGGGTGGCGTCTTTCTTGTGAAAGACCGATACAACCTGTTCGGCTGTCTCAATAGGTAAGATGAAGGTTTTACCCGTAGCCTTCACCGACCGCACGGTTGCTGGCAACTCCTGGTTCCGAAGTAAGGCCAATGCTCGTGATGCCTGAGGAACCCCATAACCAACATAGTTATTGCCGTAGGGGTACAGATGGGACGATTTCTCAATAATTTCCATCACCTGTTTGTTGGTCAGCTTTGGATTCGCCTGCATGATACAGGCGGCAAAACCGGTGATAACCGGTGCCGACAACGAGGTGCCATAGAGCGAAAAGCAGGAGACATTGGGCTTCAGATAAGGTAGGTTTTCTGGACCAATACTGCTGTATCCAATCCGGTTCCAGAGCCGGGAGTTTGTTGCACCAATAGCCATAACTCCTTGTGCATCAGCAGGAGTGCTAATGATTCGCCACGACCGATCATCGCCTTCATTACCGGCCGATACAATAATCAGAATACCTTTTTTGTCGGCGGCAATCTGCGCAGCCCGGCTAATAAGGCTCGTATGGCCGTCCATCTGGCTGGGTTCATAATTGTCTTTCGGGTTACTCATGCCCTTAGCATACCCTAGCGATGTATTGATGAGCCGTACGCCGAGGCTGTCCATCCATTCCATAGCCGCCACCCAGTTATCTTCTTCACCCCGATACTCGCGGTTTCCCTGGTCGGTACGGGCCAGGTAAAAGGTAGCGTCGGTGGCCAGGCCAAATTGAATGTTTTCAAGCGGATCGCTACCGGCAATGGCCGCCAGCACTTCGGTGCCATGAAAGTCAGACATGGTTTCAAGAGTACGGAATAGATTGTCGTGGGTCTTTTTTTCGTTCACGTAATCGCGCACGCGCTTAACACCCTGGCGCGCAAATATGTGTTTTAGGGCATTGGCTGAGTCGGCACCAAAGAAACCGGCATCAATCACCCCAATGTTTACAAACCGGCCGGTCAGACCCGCGTGGGCAAAATCGGGAGCTTGAATCTGGGTCATAACCGGTGCCATTTGCGGGTTGACGGGCAAATCGAGCGAGGTAACGACAATCGCAGGATCAATGGCCTGAATACCCTTCACAAAGGGCATAGCCAGAACCCGTGCCTGTTGCTCCGTCGTTAAATAAGCGGATACCGCATTAAGCCAGCGTGACTGGCAAATGGGTCGTATTCCTGCCTGCCTGAACTGATTTAGGTAAGCTACCGAAACGGGTTGATCGGTTTCATCCAGGGGCAGATTCTGCTGCTGTCGTTGGGAAAGTGATAGTGGCGATAAAGCCGGAGCGGCTAGCTGATCTTTATCACGAAGCAACACCCAGTATTTCGGAGCAATGGTAGGCTGGGCCTGTAGCAGCGAACTTAACAGGCAGAGGAATACAGTCAAACGAAGTGTCATAAGTTGTTCAGGCAGAAAACGGATTCGGATTTTGCCGGAGGGTGGTGTCAGCGCTATCCGGCAAAATCTTATGAAATGCTAAACTCAAAACACGCTGAAACTATTCTGTGTTTTGAGTTTCTTTGCAAAAATAAACAGAAATTCAGCCTCAACGGTCTGCCGTATGCGTTATTTCCCAATTGATAACCAGCTTTTTATTCACAATCGTCAGCGACTCACTAATCTGCTGAAAGCAAAATCATTAGTTGTTGTGAACGCTAATGACATCATGCCTACCAACGCCGACGGTACGATGATTTTTCGGCAGAATAACGACCTTTTCTACCTTACCGGTGTCGATCAGGAAGAGACCTGCCTGGTACTATTTCCCGATCATCCCGATCCAAAATTTCGCGAAGTTCTGTTTCTACGCGAAACCAGTGAACTCATCGAAATCTGGGAGGGCCATAAACTGACCAAACCAGAAGCCGAACAGGTAACAGGTATAGCGCAAAAGCAAATCTACTGGACTTCCCAGTTCGAGCAGATTTTCACGCAAATGGTTTTCGAGGCCGAGTATATCTATCTGAATACCAATGAGCACACACGAGCAGGTGTACAGGTTCAGACCCGCGATGCCCGTTATATCGATGAATTCCGGCAGAAGTATCCGCTTCACCATTTGGAGCGGTTGGCTCCGTTGATGCACTACCTTAGGGCCATCAAGCAGCCACAGGAAATACCCCTTATTCAGACAGCCATCGATATTACCGATAAGATGTTCCGACGGTTGCTGGGTTTCATCAAACCAGGCGTTTGGGAGTATGAAATTGAGGCCGAAATGATGCATGAATACCTCAAAAATCGCTCTCGGGGAGCGGCCTATAGTCCAATCATAGCCTCAGGAGCGAATGCCTGCGTATTGCACTACATCGACAACAGTCAGCAATGTCAGGATGGCGATGTGATTCTGTTGGATATTGGTGCCGAATATGCAAACTACAATGCCGATATGACGCGCTCTGTACCCGTTAACGGCCGGTTTACGGAACGCCAGCGAGCAGTGTATGATGCCGTATTGCGGGTTATGAAAGAGGCTACTCAGATGCTCCGCCCGGTAATCTCTGGGACGATTATCACCGGGAAGTTGGTAAGGTAATGGAGTCCGAATTAATTGGGTTGAAGTTATTGGATCGCGCTGAAGTGGAAAAGCAGGACCCCGATGCGCCGTTGTACAAAAAGTACTTTATGCATGGAACATCGCACTTTTTAGGTCTCGATGTACACGACGTAGGCAACAAATACCGGAAAATGGAGCCTGGGATGGTCTTTACCGTTGAACCGGGTATTTACATCCGCGAAGAGAAGCTGGGTATCCGCCTGGAAAATAATGTGCTGCTTACCGAGTCAGGAAATATTGACCTGATGGCGAATATACCCCTCGAAGCCGATGCAATTGAAGAACTGATGAATAAGTGAAGAATGTAGCGTGAAAAGTGAAGAATAAGATTGGATATGGAAAATTATTCTTCACTTTTCACGCTACATTCTTCACTATTTTATTTAGGCTGTCTTGGCGTTTTCACGCTCAAGCGCAATATTCAGGCTGGAATAAATCCGACGAATGGCTGTTTCCAGACGTTCCCAACCGGCATCAGAGCGGAGGTCAATATCGCCGATATGGTCGCGTTGATTGCTGGTCAATACAAGGTGAGTGACGGCTGCAACCATCAGGCTGGTAATGGCAATAGGATCGAAGGCAGAATAAGGAGCTAACTTACTAACCATCGTTTTGTAGGATTGATCCCGAAAGTCGGCCAGGCGTCGGGCTAGTTCGGTTTCGCCATTCGACATCTCCCAGCGAATTAATTCCTGAGAAGACTTCCGGCTCCGAAACTCGCGCATGAACTGGATCGTATATTCTGACCAGGCTTTACTCCGGGCTTCGGGAGCCAGATTGTCGGGCACCGAATCCAGGAATTTGTCATTGAACATAGACAGGAAGAATCCGCGATGCACATAGGCTTCCAGCAAACCATTCCAGCCACCGAAGTAGCGATAAATAAGTACTTTATTCACTCCGGCGCGCTCGGCAACGGCGTTGATGCCAGCCTTTTCAGTGCCACGCTCGGCCATTACTTCACCCATGGCGCGCAGAATACGTTCCATGGTCATCTGGCGATTTCTTCGCTTGACGACTTTCATACAATTGGGTCGTTTTTGTTATTTAAAGAGGATTCAGTAATGTCCCGTTGTGGGCGGGTTAGTCAATTAAATCAATCCACAAATCTACTGTAGATGCAAATATGGTTATTACCAGTGATGTTATCAAAAAATAATATCAAGAAATAATAATAATAATTGCAAATATGATTTACTAACTAAGGGTTAGCCTCTTTAATAATATGACCTTAAAACGATTCAGGAAACAAAATTAGAATGCCTTAGCTAAACGTAAGTAAAGGGAGTTTGTGGTAAATTGTTGATTTACAATAATTTAATCTAGTCTGCATGATAGTACTTACCTGATTGTAGCAAATCTTTCACGTTATACTTATTGCTTTTACATCAATACAGACTATTGAATTCACGCAAAGGGGGGAGGACGTTAATTTATCGTTCGGGAAAGGTATCTATCTGACCAGATAGTTCTTGTATAGCTTCATGAAGCTGATTCCTGTTCAAATGAATATCCATTTCCATTGGGAAATCCGGATAGGTATGCCAGGAAGGAACCAGTGAATGGTCGAGTTGAATCTGGAGGCAATAGTTATCCTCCGATAGCGCTTTTGCCTCCATACTCAGGCCAGGTTCCGAGAAGGTGAGACTGACATGCGTAGTCGCTTTATTCCAGAGTGAACGTAAACCAACCAGTAAACGCTTTACTTCCCAGGTTTGCAGCGGAGCGGATTGAGTATCCGACTTTTGCCCCCAGAAAGTTGAAAATCGGCATTGCAAACGGTTACGATCCCGCCAGGTTTTGGTCGCCTTGCTGTAGCCTAAAATAGCGAGTTCGAACGAGTCAGATGAACCAGAAGAAACGAATTTCATAACAATGTTGATTAGGGAGTGAGTAATTGTCTACTTAACAAATATACTAACTGTTTGTTATTAAAATGCCATTGTTCCGGTCATTTTTAAGAGGGCCCTTTGCTTGCTTTTTAGGAACAGCAGCAGAGTCGCCAACGAATGATGAACTTCTGTTAACAACTTCGTTACCTATCCGCTTATTGACTTTAGCTATCTTTGCCACCGGAAGAAAATACACTAACAACTAAATTCAGATAGATGGCAAATGTGCTCATTATCGGAGCCGGTGGCGTTGGCAGCGTTGTAGCGCATAAGTGCGCAATGAACAGTCAGGTATTTACAACGATTATGCTGGCCAGTCGTACCAAAGCAAAGTGCGACCGTATTGCTGCCGAAATTCAGGAGATGCACGGCGTAACGATTCAAACAGCCCAGGTTGATGCCGATGTTGTGGCTGAAACGGTTACGCTGATTCGGTCGTTTAATCCAGTGCTGGTTATCAATGTAGCGTTACCTTATCAGGACTTACCCATTATGGACGCTTGTCTGGAAGCAGGTGTTCACTATATGGATACTGCCAATTACGAGCCTAAAGATGTTGCTAAGTTCGAATATAGCTGGCAGTGGGCTTACAAAGAACGCTTCGAGCAGGCAGGACTGATGGCTTTACTGGGCTGCGGATTCGATCCCGGAGCCACGCAGGTATTTACGGCCTATGCCGCTAAGCACCACTTCGACCGGATGGATTATCTGGACATTGTCGACTGCAATGCAGGTAACCACGGAAAAGCGTTTGCTACGAATTTTAACCCGGAAATTAATATTCGGGAAATTACCCAGCCCGGCCGTTACTGGGAGAATGGCGAGTGGATCGAGATTCCGGCCATGAGTATCCATAAATCCATCGACTACCCGGCCATTGGTCCGCGCGAATCCTATGTGCTCTATCATGAGGAACTGGAATCGCTGGTGAAGAACTTCCCGACCCTGAAGCGGGCACGATTCTGGATGACCTTTGGACAGGCTTACCTGACCCACCTTGAGGTATTACAAAATGTGGGCATGACCCGTATCGACCCAGTTCAGTTTAAGGGTATGGACATTGTGCCGCTTGAGTTTCTCAAAGCGGTATTACCCGCTCCTGATTCGCTTGGCGAAAATTATACCGGTCAAACCAGCATTGGTTGCCAGATTAAAGGGGTGAAAGATGGCGAAGACCGGACCTATTTTATCTGGAACAACTGCGATCATGCCGAAACCTATCGCGAAGTGCGCGGACAGGCGGTTAGTTATACAACGGGTGTGCCCGCCATGATTGGCGCTATGCTGATGCTAACTGGGGTATGGATGAAGCCCGGTGTCTGGAATTGCGAAGAACTGGACCCCGATCCATTTATAGAGCAAATGAATAAACAAGGGTTGCCGGTGAATGAACGGGTAAATATTCCACTGCCGCATGAATACCCTGCCTGATTAAAATTTCTTAAAAATGAAAATCCCGCTATAGGACATGGCGGGATTTTCGTTACTTAGTAAGCTGACACTATCTGTTGTCTAATTCCTTTCCCTATCCTAAATCATTTTACTATGAAGCTTCTATTCCTGACTATCCTTGCTAGTTTGTCCATGTTGAGTGCGTCTGCGCAAAAAACAGACACAACGAAAGCCAATCTACAGTACAACCCCAACGCTCAGCGTAATGGCTATGAAACCTATCAGTCTACGAGCCAGATTGTAGGAGCAGGGCCCTATACGATGGTGAATACGATGGATCACCGATACGAAGGGCTTCGGGGAACACCTTATTTCCTGCCAGCCTGGAATAAAGGTCAGATCGAAATGGTAGCCGGGCAACATTACAAGGAAGTCCCGATTAAATTTGATGCCTATCGCCAGCACCTGATTTTACTGCGGACCTGGGCTGGCAATGACTCTATTATCGTTAATGCCGATCAGGTTAAATCATTTCAGCTTAAAAATGCAGATGGACAATTTTATGTTTTCCGGCATATTCCAACGGCTAAAACGAACGACGAATCCCTGAAAGAAGGCTATTTTCTGGTACTCTATCAGGGTAAGTCGGCCCTGCTGAAACGAGTCTCAAAATACTTTAAGCAAGCAGATTATAAAAATCCATATGCGAGTGGTGAACGCTACGATCAGTTCCGGGATGTTAATACATATTATGTGCTTAAACCCGATCAGACCCTGACAAAAGTGAAGCTTTCCGATAAGGCAATCATTGAAAGCCTTAGTGACCATGCCGATGAGTTGAAAGCGTATGTTAAACAGGAAAGTCTGAGTGGCAAAACCGAAAACGAAGCCGTTTTGATTGTAAAGAAATATGATACTTTATAACCCTGTTTGTGGAAACTAACGAGCGCCTACATCCAAGCGTTATAAACGATCTAACGCTATGTTTCGCTCTACCACCTCCAGTGCTGTCGTGCTGACTTACGACGACATTATTTTTCAGGCTCGTAATCGGGCCTATGGTGCTTTCGACCTGCGCCAACACTATCGACCGACGCTTAGCCGTGCAGTAGGGCTGGGCGTCGGTTTGTTTTTGCTGGGGGTTTCGGCTCCCACCCTCTTCGAAAAGTTCTGGCCTAACGAATCTGTTGAGAACAGGCAGGCAATGACTGAAGTGACCCTTACGAAGTTAAATGAGCCTCCTGCCGAAAAACCCATCGAGTTGCCTCCTGTTGAGAAGCAGCCAACGGTGAATACCGTCCGAAATTTACCGCCTGTCGTGATGCCCGAAGCGGATGTCGTTGAGGAGAATCCGCCTGCTACGGTTGAGCAACTCAAGGACGCGACCTCCGGTACGGAAACCGCTGAAGGTTCCGGCGAGGTGGAGGTCATTGCTGCTCCTGAGGCCAGCATGGCTACTGTGCAGGAAAAAGCGGTTGAGGTGGAAGCCAAAACTGAAGAGCCTTTTTTAAGGGTTGAGCAGCAGCCCGAATACCCGGGTGGTATGAATGCGCTGATGAACTTCCTAAGCAAGAACCTGAATTATCCACGCTCCGCAGCTTCGGCAGGTGTTTCGGGCCGGGTTTATCTCAGTTTTGTCGTCAACACCGATGGAAGTCTGACTGATTTGCAGGTGGTAAAAGGTATTGGCTTTGGCTGCGATGAAGAAGCCCTTCGGGTCATGAATAAGATGCCCCATTGGAAACCAGGGAAGCAGTCGGGCCGAGCTGTTCGGGTAAAGTATAATTTACCCATCTCGTTTACACTGGAGTGATCAATTTAGTTCTGAAAGGGCGGGGAGTTTGATTGGTTCATATCTGGGAGATATGAACCAATCAAACTCCCCGCCCTTTCAGAAACTAGCCTTATACTAAGCTGATTTTCGGGAAAAATATAAAATCTGCATTCATGTGTTTGTGTCATTTACTGTCGAGATAGATGGAAGTTTCACTGGCATACTTGTTTTGAAAGGCCCTGGTTATGGCTAGGATGAAGAAGCGAGCTCAAGCTCAATTTTCCTAAACGCAAAGGACATTAGTTTCCTACCTTTGCGGTATGAATACAACCTTGCTGCAGCACCTCAACGAACCCGCTATTCCATCGCCCTGCTTTATTCTGGAAGAAGCCAAACTGCGTCGAAACCTTATGCTCATAGACTCTGTGCAAAAGGCGGCTGGTGTAACCATTATTCTAGCCTTGAAGGGTTTTTCAATGTACAGTGCATTTCCGCTCGTTCGTGAATACCTAAGTGGTGCCACGGCCAGTTCGCTCAACGAAATCAAACTGGTGAACGAGTATATGGGTGTGAAAGCGCATACCTATATACCTGCTTATCAGGATGCTAGTTTTGATGAAGTTGTGGAACGTAGCAGCCACCTGACATTCAATTCGTGGAGCCAGTGGGAGCGATTTAAAGATAGAGCGGTTGGTCGCGTTTCCTGTGGCATCCGGGTAAATCCGCAATACTCCGAAGTGGCAACGGATATGTATAACCCCTGTGTGCCCGGTTCACGACTGGGAGCCACGCGTGACCAATTACCCGACCAGTTGCCCGATGGGTTGGAAGGAATTCATTTTCATACCCTCTGCGAAAATGATTCATTCACGCTGGAACGCACGCTCGAAGCCCTCGAAGCCCGGTTCGGCAATTTGCTTCATCAGGCTAAATGGGTCAATTTCGGGGGCGGACATTTGATGACGCGCGAGGGTTACGATACCAATCACCTGATTAATTTGCTCACGGCCTTTCGGCAGAAATATAACGTGGATGTGATTCTGGAACCCGGTTCTGCTATTGCCTGGCAAACGGGTGTTCTGGTGTCAGAAGTACTCGATGTGCTTGATAGCCAGGGGATTCATGTGGCAGTTTTAGATACGTCGTTTGCGGCTCACATGCCCGACACGCTCGAAATGCCCTATAAACCACGTATCATCAACGCATACCACGAACCGGTTGCCGACAAACCAACCTATCGACTTGGCGGCATGACCTGTCTCGCTGGCGATTTTATGGGTGATTACTCATTCGATGCACCCCTCAAAATCGGTGATAAACTCGTGTTTGACGATATGATTCACTACACTATGGTGAAAACCACCACCTTCAACGGCGTGAACTTACCCGCCATCGGGATCTGGAAGGAAGACGAAACGTTTCAGTTGATTAAAACCTATGGCTACGAGAGCTTTAAGGATCGCTTGAGTTAGGTCTAACTCAAGCGATCACCCCTGTTTCCTCCCAATGCTTCAGCCAGTCTTTCTTGATACCATGAACCTGAGAGAAAAACGCATAAAAAGGCACCATATCAGTTGCATACTGGCCGGTAGGGTATAAGGGGAACCAATAATGATGAGCTTGCGGGGCCAGTCGAAGCCGACCGGAATTAGGGGGACGTTGGCTTTGAGGGCAATGTAGTAAAAGCCGGTTTTTAGCTTCGCAACATTGCTACGGGTGCCTTCAGGAGCAATGCAGATATGAAGCCGCTCGTTTTCATTGAATATAGCAGCCATAGCATCCACTAAATTGTGCGATTTATCGCGATAAACAGGCCTGCCGCCTAACGCTCGGAAAGCCAGCCTGCATACCAGGTAAATAGTGAGCTTTTACCTAACCATTCAATCCAGATGTGAATGGTTGGTCTAATGCCTAGCCCAAGCAGAAAATCCCAGTTAGTTGTGTGTGGGGCGACAACCCAGATCGCTTTCGGTAAGACCGGGATGGGGCCAACGACTCGCCATCCGGCAATTTTAAACAACCAACGGGTAATAGTACCGAGCATAGTAAGAAATAGTCAATAGTCTTTAGCCAATAGTCAATCATCAGTAGTTACTGTTGGCTATTGGCTAAAGACTATTGACGAATTTTAATACTTCCGGTCATTCCGCTCTAACCACCGGCCAGTAATAAACGAAGCGGCTAGAAGTACAGCGTAGAACAGGAGAGTCAAAGGAGTTGATAAATCCATGTCGGTATTCAGTTGAATTCAGATGCAAAAGTAACAGAAAATAGTTAAGTAGTTTGAGGTTCGAGGTCTGAAGTTGATCATCTTCCAATCAACTTCAGACCTCGAACCTCAAACTACAAACTGACTATAAAACCCCCTTCGTACTCGGCAGGTTATCCAGCTCTTTTATATCACGCCGAACGGCCATCTTAATGGCTTTCGCAAAGGCCTTGAAAATCGCTTCGATTTTATGATGTTCATTATCTCCTTCCACCTTGATGTTCAGGTTACAGAGCGCCGTATCGGAGAATGACTTGAAAAAGTGGAAGAACATTTCGGTGGGCATATCTCCAATCTTCTCCCGCTTAAAGTCTGCGTCCCAAACTAACCAGGGGCGGCCTGAAAAGTCGATGCCAACCTGCGCGAGGGCTTCATCCATCGGTAGGAGAAATCCATAGCGACTAATACCCCGCTTGTCGCCAAGTGCACGGCGATAGGCTTCACCAAGCGCGAGGGCCGTATCTTCAATAGTATGGTGTTCGTCGATGTGCAAATCCCCATTGACCTGAATCGTTAAATCGGCACCCGAGTGCTTGGCAACCTGATCGAGCATATGATCAAAGAACCCCAGTCCGGTATGAATAGTGGCCTGCCCACGTCCATCGAGGTTCAGGTCGACGCGAATCTGGGTTTCTTTGGTCGTACGTTCAACGCTAGCCGTTCGGGCAGGCAATCGGAGAAACTCATAAATCTGGTCCCAGTCATCGGTTTTAAGCGCAATGGCGTTCTGCATAGCCTCCGTCATGCCTGAAACATCAGCCGTCTGCACGGTTGCCAGGCCATCTGGTGGTAGAAAAAGAATCGCTTTGGCACCAAGATTAACGGCCAATTGAACATCAGTTAGTCGATCACCGATAACGTAGCTGTTTGCCAGATCATAGTTATCCGAAAAGTACTCCGTTAACATACCGGTGCCGGGCTTGCGGGTAGACGAATTATCGCGCGGGAAATGCCGGTCGATATGCACGGCCGCAAAATGGATATTTTCACCGGCAAATGTGGCTAGCATTTTGTTATGAGCGGGCCAGAATGTATCTTCAGGAAACGAATCAGTGCCAAGGCCATCCTGATTAGTGACCATCACCAACTGGTAGTCTGTTTCCTGGGCAATCAGGCGCATGGCCGAAATTGCCTTTGGTATATAATCGAGCTTGGCTAATGAGTCGACCTGCTGATCGGGTTGTGGTTCAAGAATAAGTGTGCCGTCGCGGTCGATAAACAGAATTTTTTGCATAGTGTGCAGGAATAAGTCGACAAAGATACAGCCAGAGTGCAATCCATACGAAAAAGTGTTATGTTTGCAGAATAGTTTTAGCGCTATTCGGATTGTCCCCACGCCAATTTGTTCTACTTATATGTTACTTTATAGGCTTATTGAAGTCTACTATTTATAATACTTAGCTATTACTGACTACATAGTCGGCCTAGTGAATAATTTTTTATCTAATTGATTTGCCCGTTTAGTTCATTCGAATAAAATAGCTTACGTATTAGACCATTTTTTTTCGTAGCCATACAATCCATATACCACCAGCCAACCTCAATAGAAAGGAAAAATTTAATGTATTCTCTTACATAATCATACAATTATAAACTCGTAGGTACAGCATGCCAGCAGCATCCAGATTAACCCGGATTGGGGTTTTCTATGACGGTAACTATTTTTTACACGTAAGCAACTACTATAATTATTCTCACGAACGTCGTAGTCGTATTAGCATTTCAGGTTTGCATGCCTTCATTCGGCGGCAGGTGGCCGAAGAGGAAGGTGTTAACGAGCGGCTGTGCCAAATTGTAGATGCACACTATTTTCGTGGGCGGTTGAATGCCCACGAAGCGAATCAGCGCGGTAATCAACTTTTTTATGATCGCCTGTTCGATGATATTCTGATGTCGGAAGGTGTCGTTACACACTACCTGCCCGTAAAAACGTATCAGGGCTATCGGCAGGAAAAAGGCATTGATGTCTGGTTAGCGCTTGAAGCGTTTGAACTGGCCCAATACAAGAAATTTGATGTCGTAGTGCTCATTACCTCCGATGGTGATTATGTGCCGCTTATTCGTAAACTGAACACGCTGGGCTCCCGAATTATGGTCCTGAGCTGGGATTTTGAATTTCTGAATGAGCAGGGTGAAAAACAGGTTACGCGCACCTCGCAGGATTTACTGGAAGAAGTATCGTATCCTGTAGGCATGCACGGCCTGATCGATGACCGGAGCCGCCGAAACGATATGGTTATTCAGAATCTTTTCGTTAAACAACAAACCGCCCGACCAACCTTTACCGCAATAGCTGCTAACGGCAGTAGTTATGGAAATGGTTTTACTGGCGGCCTCTCGGCAAGCGATGCCTATGACTCGGCTTATTTATCCTCCGATGAGCCAAACTATAACCTGGCGGATGGAGCGGATTTGGTCGATGACGATCCAGAGGGCCGTAAAATTAGTACAATCCGGAGCCTGAAAACCGGCTATGGCTTCGTGAATTACCCCCCTAATAACCTGTTTTTTCATTATACCAGTTTGATCGATACGGATTTCAATGAGTTACAGGTTGACGATGAAGTCGAATTTACCATCGGTCAAAATGCTGAAGGTAAGGACATTGCCGTTGACGTTCGATTGATACACACGTAACAATGAATAGCCTGTGTGTGTCTGTTGACAACCTCCCGACAATTCGAGGGCATGCGTTGACCTGGGCTACGAACCAGCAGGCACATAAAGACGGATTTGTCGCGTTTCTGGCAAATAATGGAATTGCTTACCCAAATGACCCGTTTCCAAACCGACTGTTTGTCGGACAGAAACGGGTCATTTCATTTTCGGACTCCACTGCCATTCAGGAGTTAGCGGATGCACACCGCGAGCACCCATCCTTTTTAGTTGGCTATCTGGGTTACGATCTCAAAAATCAACTTGAGGTGCTTTGTAGTCGTAATCCCAATCGGCTAGGTTTCCCGGATGCCTATTTTGTGGAACCTGAATGGATCATTGACTTTGAGGAGGATATCGTCGTGATTCGGGGAGAAGGTGATCCAAACGAATTGTGGAACCAGTTAGTCGCCTTTACTTCTCTCTCTGTCCCTCGCTCTAAGCTCCCTGCTCACATCCAATGCCGCGTTACGCCCAATGAATACCTGTCCAACGTTCGCCGAATCCAGCAGCATATTCTGGCGGGGGATGTGTATGAGCTAAACTATTGCATCGAGTTTTTTGCCGAGCACATCGACCTCGATCCGCTGTCCACCTATCTCGCCCTGAATGAGCGGTCCCCTATGCCGTTTTCGAGTTTCCTCAAGATGGGTGATCGGTATGTTATGGGCGCATCGCCGGAACGGTTTTTGAAGAAAGAAGGTCGGAACCTTTTATCCCAACCGATTAAGGGAACCATCCGACGAGGAAGAACGTCAGACGAAGATGCTGCTCTGCGCGCCCAACTACTAAGTTCCGAAAAAGAGCGTGCCGAGAATCTGATGATTGTCGATCTGGTGCGAAATGACCTTGCCCGAAGCGCCAAAACAGGTTCGGTGCAGGTAGATGAACTCTTTGGTATTTACGGTTTTCAGCAGGTATATCAGATGATTTCGACCGTATCGGCCACTCTCCGCGATGATATTTCCTGGGCCGATGCTATCCAAAATGCCTTTCCGATGGGGAGCATGACGGGCGCTCCCAAAATCAGGGCTATGGAGCTGATCGACGAACTGGAAGTTAGTAGGAGAGGGGTGTATTCGGGGGCAGTTGGTTTCGTGACTCCCGAGGGTGATTTTGATTTCAGCGTTGTTATTCGAACGTTACTCTACAATGCTGAGAGCCAATATGCTTCATTTTCGGTGGGCAGTGCTATTACCTACGATGCCGATCCCGCACAGGAATGGGAGGAATGCCTGCTAAAAGCCAGGGCGATTCGGGATGTATTGGAGGCTAGCCGCTAGGCAGGGAAACTATATTTCCCCGCGACCAAACTTTTTTTGTGGAATTATCCCCTTTTCTTCTCTTATAGCATACCACTTGCAACGTTTTGCCTCATTAACGACTCATTAAAAGGCAAATTGACCGTTAACTAAATTAACTACTATAAATCTAGTTAAAAAACGTTAACAGACCAACCGCGTTCCGCAGATCGGTTTAGCTTTGCTCCCATTATCCTTACTTCTACTATCCATGAGAAACCTTTTCCTGATGGCCGTATTGTGTCTACTGACGGCTGCACTTTATGCTCAAAGTCCGTCCAGTCCGGCTCGCTTTACACTTCAGGGGCAGGCTGTTGATACCGCATCGGCACCACTCGCTTCTTCCACGGTCATGCTCTTAAGCGCCAAAGATTCGTCGATGGTGAACTTCACCCGTACCGGTGACAACGGCGCCTTTTCGTTCAAAAATATCAAAGCAGGTAACTACGTACTGAAAATTTCCTTTGTCGGGTATATCCCTCACAATCAAGTTATCAAGCCGACCGGTGATGCCGTAATCGATCTCGGTAAACTGAAATTGAAGCCAATTACCCGAGAACTCATGGAGGTAGTGGTCAGAACGGCAAAAGCCCCACTAACCATAAAGGGTGATACGATTGAGTACAACGCCAGCTCGTTTAAAGTACCACCCGGCTCAACGGTTGAGGATTTGCTCCGGAAACTGCCGGGTGTGCAAATTGATCAGGATGGGAATATTAAGGCGCAGGGCCAGGATGTGAAGAAGTTAACGGTCGATGGTAAGAGCTTCTTTGGTAATGACCCAAAGCAGGCAACCAAAAACCTACAGGCCGAAGCCATTACGAAAGTGCAAGTCTTTAACGACAAAACGGAACAGGCCAAACTTACGGGTGTTGATGATGGTAAGAAAGAGAAGACGATTAACCTGGAGCTGAAAGAAGAGTTTAAAAAAGGCGGCTTCGGAAAAATAACGGCTGCGGCAGGACCCGCGTCCAACAATGTGTCGGCGCGGGCCGAAGTGAAAGGGATCTATAATAAATTCAATTCTAAGCACCAGTTTTCATTGGTAGGGTTGGGCAATAACACAAACCAGCAGGGATTATCGCAAAATGATTACCAGGACTTTCGCGGGAGCAATGCCTATAATTCAAATCAGAACGCTGATTTTGGATTTAGCGGAGGCAATTTCTTCTACTTCTCTGACAGTGGCGACGAAGGGCTTGGTATTCCTGTGAGCGGCCGTCAGGGTGTCGGTTTCTCCAATAATGCAGCGGGTGGTGCCAATTACAACTTCGATACAAAAGAGAAGAAATGGAGTGGCAGCTACTACTACAACCAGACTCGTCTGGAGCTTGATGCGAACCGGCAGCGTAATGTGGCATTGCCGCAAAGCACGTACACAACGGAAGAAAACAGTAATCAGGTTAACTTTAATGGAAACCACCGGGTTAGTTTGCGTTACGAAAAGCAGATTGATACGCTTAACACCTTGGTATTCATTAACAATAGCCGGTATGGTCTTGGGAATGCGCACCTTTCCCGAACCCAGAGCCTCGTTCGAAGCAATGGCGCGACAACCGATAATGTAAGCACGAATGGCAGTGATCAGAAACAGTTCGCTTCGTCGAATTCACTAATTTATCGACACAAAATGCGTAGCAAAAAAGGCCGTAGTTTGGCTGCCAGTGCCACGTATGAAGTTAACACCAACAACGCTAACCTGATTCTGGATTCGCAAAATACCTACTCCGGTCCTATTACCGCAGCCGATAAATCGGCCGATGTTCATCAGGATCAGCACAACAATATTGTGCGGAGCGAATACAAAGCCAGTTTACAATACGTAGAGCCCTTTGCCAAACGATTTACCTGGGAAACTTTTTACAACTTTAGCCTGCGAAATGATGAAGTAGACCGCGATGTATTTAATCGGGGAGATGGCCGCTATATTCACAACGACACGTTAAGTCTGTATTACAAAAACAATTACGTTTATAACCGGCTGGGAAGCAGTGTTCGCTACTCCTACAAGGGCTTGAACGTATCGGTAGGATTGGCGGGCCAACGCTTTACACTAAATGGTCAATTTGCACCTGATCAGAGTGCTGCGACATTTACGCCCATTAGCCGGGTGTTTACAACCATGATCCCAAACGTGGGCTTAAACTACGATCTGAAAAATAATAAGTACCTCTACGGGGGTATAATGTAAGCGTTCAGATTCCAACCTCACTCCAGCTCCAGCCAATCCGGAATAACAGTAACCCATTATTTATTAATGAAGGTAACCCCGATTTGTTGCCGCAATTGGGCCACAATATAAACATTGGTTTCAACTACTTTAATCCTGGTAGCTTCATGAACCTGTATGTAGGTCTGAATGGCACCAAGTATGTCAATCAAATCGTGAATAGTCAAAGCACTAATGCACAGACATTGGTCACGGTGATAAAACCTGAAAACCTATCGGGTGGTCAGAATTTCAATTCGTACATGGGCTTTGGCTTCCCACTTAAGAAAACCAAAGCGACGCTGGATTTGAACGCCAATGTAAGCCTGGGGAAAAACCCGGCCAAAATCAACGATATACTCAATGAGGCAAAGACTCAGGGTTTTAATGTAGGAGGGCGCTTAAGCCTGACACCTGTTGATTGGTTAACGTTCTATGGAAATGCCAATTTCGGCGTTACCAATACAGAATTTTCAATTAGCTCGATACGTAATCAGTTTATCAATAACAATTTGGGGGTGAGCTAACGTTGAAACTACCCCATGATTTTTACATTAATACGAATCTGAACTACCGAATCAGTAAAAATACACAACTGGATTTCGATCAACGGATTCCGATTTGGAACGCGTCGATGTACCATATTCTGGGAAAAGCCAAACGGGCTGAAATTCGCTTCACGGCTACTGATATGCTGAATCGAAACGTAGCGGTATCATTAAACCGCGGTGCCAACTATACGCAATCAGAAACGATCCAGACGCTGGCGCGGTATTTTACCATCGGCTTTACGTATAATATGCGTGGTGTTCAGGCCAAAATGCGCCGGGATGGATTTTTCTGAGCCAACAAGTCCCTTATCTATCTACTAGTTTGTTGAAACGTCGATTATGAAAAAAATACTAATTATCCTTTGCCTGCTAACCAGCTCCCTGGCAATGGCCCAGAAAACGGAAGGCGTTGTTACCTATGTTCGTAAAGAATACTGGCTGAAAATTACTAAGCGTATGACGTTTTTGAGCCAGGAACAAAAAGATCGTATGGCGCAGACCTGGAAAAACTGGGAAGAGAATAACAAAGGAATCAAGATGAAACTGGCGTTTAGCCCTACCGAAAGTCTGTACACTTACAATAGTGATGAGCCAGAAGAGGGCGGGTATTCGTGGCGAAAATCAGAGTTTGTTCTACGTCGAAATTTTGAGAAGGATAAGAAAAACGACATCATCGAAATGCTGGGTAAAACCTACATTATTGATGATTCGCTGCATACACCTGTTTGGAAAATAGGTAATCAAATCAAAGAAGTAGCAGGCTATATCTGTATGAAAGCGGAAACCGAAGATCCGATTAAGAAACAGAAGATTACCGCCTGGTTTGCGCAGGATATTCCAGTCTCGGCTGGCCCCGAGCGTATGAATGGCTTACCCGGCCTGATCCTGGAATTAAATGTCAACGATGGCGACGTAATCATTGAAGCCATTGGTGTCGCGTTCCGACCGCTTACGCCCGACGATCTGAAATTGCCAAAAGTAAAGGGCAAGAAAATTACGGATGCAGATTACGATAAACTAATCAGCCAGTATATTGCTGAGCAGATGACGGCTCACCAGAATCCGTACTGGGAAATTCGATACTAAGAGGAACAGTTTTCGACAGGATTTACAGGATAAAACAGGATTATTATTTCAGTTAGTAATCCTGTTTTATCCTGTAAATCCTGTCGAGAAGAATTTTGCATGCATCTTTGAGAAACATCAGTTTTTGACCTGACGAACGTCATACGAGGTGCGCCGAGCCACACTTTATTTTGTGCCATCATTTAACGCGCACAACTTATGGCAACGCTCACGCACGCATCTACCGATCACTCTTCTGAAGCTAGCTGGTTAACGGCTTATACCAATTTTATTGCGAAAGCAGAATTCACTCGTTTTGGCTGGGCTGTTTCGGCACTCGCTATTCAGGGTTGTGTTTTGTCGCCAGCACTCTTGCTGAGCATGTTTTACTTTGGTGGGGGTGACTGGCAGTTTCTGGTGAGTATGCTTTGTTTTCTACTAGTACTGGTGCCCGTGTTGTCGGCTATGCCCGTAAAATATATTTTCCCTGCTTTTGCTACCAGTCTGGTGTTGCACCTGTTCATGATCGCAATCGACTTATTGTAACGTAACACAATAGCTGTACCGACTCTCAAAACGAATCGCCCGGTCTCAAATCGGGCGATTCGTTTTGGGTTACGTTAACCTGGCATTGCTAGCGTCTCCGACAGCATCCCTGCTGTTGAGCCTTATTGATTTGAACAAATTAAGCGCTGAAATACATTGCTTTATTTTTTTATTCTCGCCGGGTTAAAACCCGGTGCAATTGATATATGCTGTGTTTTTGCACCGGGTTTTAACCCGGCGAGAATAAAAAAACGGCGCTTATTTAATACAAATCAATCAGGCTAGGGAGGCTGATTAACACTAGCTAATCATTTTAGCCTATCGGCTCGACAGCAGGGATGCTGTCGGAGACATCTCCTAAAACCGAATAGAGGCTAGTACTCATCCAATTTAGTTTCTATTGATCCTTTGGATTCTCGGGGCCGCCCGCGCGGTTGATGTTGATAATCAGGTATATAGAATCAATAGAATCTAGTTTGGCAAAGCACTAGGTGACCAACTAATCAAACCGTCTGTGAAAATATCTGCGTTTGGGCCGGGCCGACGTTCGATTGGGCATAGTTGAGTCGTTCATCGAACGCCATGCAGATGTTCCGAAGAAAGGGCCGGCCTTCGGGATAGACACGTAACCCCTCGGCATCATACTCCAGTAAGCCATCGAGCCGAAATCCTTCCAGTCGCTTGGACAGGTCTTCCCACTCCCGTTTCGACCAACTGCCAATATGCCAACGTGTTTCTCCCTGACACATGATGTTCAGAATCTGTCGGCGCAGAAACTGGTCCTGATCATCAAGAACGTGGCCACGCAATAAGGGCAACTCGCCCGACATTACTCGATTCGTATAGCTATCTATTTCTTTCTCATTCTGCGCAAACGCCGACCAGACATCGCTGATCGAAGAGGCTCCAAGTCCGAGTAATACCCGCGTTTGGGTGGTTGTGTATCCCATAAAATTTCGATGGAGCGTACCCGATTGCATGGCTTTGTACAGACTATCGTGCGTTTTGGCAAAGTGATCCATGCCAATTTCCGTATAGCCCGCACTTTCCAGCAAATCCCGGCCTGTTTCGTAGAGTACCCGCTTCTGATCGCCTGAAGGCAGATCTTCATCCCGAAAACCCCGCTGACCATTTCCCTTAAGCCAGGGTACATGGGCGTACGAATAAAAGGCAATGCGGTCGGGCCGAAGCATCAGGGTTTTGTAGATCGTATCTTCAATTGAATCAGTCGTTTGGAACGGGAGCCCGAACACCAGATCATGGCTAATGGAGGTATAGCCAATCTGTCGTGCCCAGTCCGTTACTTGCTGTACATGTTCAAACGGCTGATGCCGGTGAATGGCTTTTTGGACCACAGGGTCATAGTCCTGAACGCCAAAGCTCACGCGCCGGAAACCGAAGTCATACAGGACCTGCAAATGCTGCCGGGTTGTATTGTTCGGGTGACCCTCCCAGCCATAGTCGGGCAAGTCGGTCGGTGTGGCGCGTTCAAAGATTCCGGTTAAGAGCCGTTCGAGTTGACTGGGTGCAAAAAAACTAGGCGTCCCTCCACCCAAATGCAATTCGGCAAGACGTGGCTTTTCTGGTAGTAAATCGCAATACAGATTCCATTCGGTTAACAGGGCTTTGATATAAGGCACTTCAACCGCGTGATTTTTTGTGATGCGTTTGTTACAGCCACAGAACGTGCATAGGCTCTCGCAGTAAGGGAGGTGAATATACAGGCTGATGCCCGTTGTTGAATTGGTGGCCGAAAATGCCCGTTGTAGATGATGCACCCAGGCAGCTTTACTAAATGTTGTTTCGTCCCAGAAAGGTACGGTTGGGTAACTGGTGTAGCGTGGACCTGGGACGTTATATTTCTGGATAAGAGGATTCATGGTTGTGTATTGCATGGGGCAGGGGGCGCGGTGCTGGGAGTAAGAAAAAAGGATTAGTGCTCATTTCCTGCACGTGACTCCCTGCACCGAGCCCCTGCTATTGTGTAAGCAAAAATGGCTTAATCGCGGGTGCTAACTCCTGAGCGGTATCAGCTTACGGGTTGATGATAATCAGGAGTTAATCTGCGTTGTGGTGCCAACTTGCCTGCAAATTCTGAGGTATGAGTACGGCAACGATTTCATCAACCATCTGCTACCACTGTGGCAACGAATGTCCCGACGAGTCAATCGTTCTTGATGATAAACCATTCTGCTGCGATGGTTGCAAAACAGTATATAGCATCCTGAGCCAGCACCAGCTTTGCCAATATTACGACATCGAACAACTGTCGGGCAAAGCCGATCTGGTCAGTCCCGTCCCGGTAACAGTCTGAAAACAGATAGCACGCGGCAGACAAGGCTGGAGTTTCTGGACCATCCTGATATTGTGGCCCAATTGCTGGAGTTTTCGGGCGAATCAGTCGCGAAGGTTACGTTTTATATTCCCACCATTCACTGTAGTTCCTGCCTGTGGCTGCTCGAACACCTGTATCGGATTAACCCCAATATCCAGCAGGCGCGGGTAGATTTCCTGAAGAAACAGGTTCACCTGACGTATAATCCCACTGAACTAACGCTTCGGCAGGTAGTCGAACTACTTAGTTCCATTGGCTATGAGCCGCTGATTAGTCTTAACGATGTGGTGCAGGCCGGTCAAAAAACGTCTAACCGACCGTTCCTCTATCGACTTGGCGTAGCGGGGTTCTGCGCGGGGAATATCATGCTGTTCAGCTTCCCCGAATACCTGGGACTTACCGATCCGTCGTTCAAACATCTTTTTGGTATCCTCAATCTGCTGCTCGCTATTCCTGTTGTATTTTATTCGGCATCGGGCTATTTTGAGTCGGTCTGGACGGCACTACGGAAGGGAACGATTAACATTGACTTTCCGATTTTGCTCGGTATACTGGTAGCCTTTTTTCGGGGTACTTATGAAGTCTTGGCGCTCGACGGGGCGGGTTATTTTGATTCGCTAACTGGTCTGATTTTCTTTTTGTTATGTGGCAAATGGTTTCAGCAGCGTACCCACGAATTCCTGTCGTTTGAGCGCGACTACAAGTCGTACTTCCCATTGGCAGTAACGGTGCTTGGGCGGGGAGCAGGGGGCAGGGAGCAGGGTAGGCCGAGCGATTTTATCCCTGCCCCCTGCCCCTTGCCCCTCGACACAGAACAGGTAATTCCGGTGGCACAGCTTCGTAAAGGGGACCGGATTCGGGTGCGAAACCACGAGTTGATTCCTGCCGATGGATTGCTTTACAGAGGGCATGGCATGATTGATTATAGCTTCGTAACGGGTGAATCGGAACCGGAAGCTAAAGAACCTGGTGCGCTATTGTACGCAGGTGGGAAGCAAGTGGGCGAAGCTATCGAACTAGAAGTAGTGCGCGAGGTGTCGCAGAGTTACCTGACCCAGCTCTGGAATAACGATGCCTTTCAGAAGGAGGATAACTCCCGAATTCGCACCTTCGCGGATGCCGTTGGGACGTATTTTACTGTAACCGTTATGTCGGTAGCTGCCCTGGTGGGCTTGTACTGGTATGCTTATCATGACCCGGCCCGAGCTATCAATGCATTTACCGCCGTGCTCATTATTGCCTGTCCCTGTGCGCTCTCGCTGTCATATCCCTTTGCCCTGGGTAATGGCTTACGGTTACTGGGTAAACGGCATCTATACCTCAAAAACGCCGATGTGATTGAGAAAATGGCTGCCTGCGATACCATCGTTTTCGACAAAACAGGCACACTGACTACCCCACAACATACTGTGGTCGAGCAATTCGACCGTCCTCTGCGTTCCATTGAACGGGCTATGGTCGTATCCCTGGTTCGACAGTCGGCGCACCCGCTTAGCCGTAAACTAACTACCTATCTATCGGGCAATGTACCGCTCTCTATCGACTACTTTACTGAAGTGCCAGGGCATGGGATTCAGGCACTTGTGGATGGATTAATCGTTAAACTAGGTACGCGTTCATTTGTCGATCCGACCGTTGCAGTCTGTGAGGACACAGTCAAAAAACACGAGCTGGCTGGCGCTCGAGTTTATCTCAGCATTGATCGTCAATACCGGGGCTACTTCGGCTTCCCAAATGAGTATCGGTCTGGGTTAGAGGATATGCTGACCAGTTTGCGCACAACGCATCAACTATATCTGCTCTCGGGCGATAACGATCATGCCCAGACCGAACTGACTCACTTGTTCCCAAAGACTGGGCAGATGCATTTTAATTGTCGCCCTGAAGAAAAATTAGCCTTCATTAAGCACTTACAGGCGAACGATCGGCGGGTTATGATGGTGGGCGATGGCCTGAATGATGCCGGTGCCTTGAAACAGGCCGATGTAGGCATTGCCGTTACCGACGATACCGTTCAGTTCACGCCTGCCAGTGATGCCATTCTGGAAGCTGGTGCGTTAATGCAACTGCCCCAAATGTTGAACTACACCCGATTCGGTATGCGCCTGATTCGGTTCAGTTTTATCGTCTCATTAGTGTACAATTTCATTGGCTTGAGTTATGCACTCACAGGTAATCTCTCACCAGTAGTAGCCGCTATTCTGATGCCAATTAGTTCGGCTACCATGCTGGCGATTTCCACACTAGGCATGCGCTGGCGGAAGATTTAAGGACGGTCTGTCGCGGATAGTTGACTGTCCGCGTCAACTTATCGGGTGTCCGTAACCACACTTTCCTGATTATTTTCGGGCTGGTTTCAACAAAATGGTAATTCCGCTCTTCATTAAGAAAGACCAATTGGAATTATCATGCCTAAGGAAACCAACAAAACCAACACGAACGATAAGCTTGAGGAACTGGAACAGAACCGGGAAGACAGCACCGGCCAGTTTCTTACAACCAATCAGGGCCTTCGGGTTAACGATGATCAGAATTCGCTAAAGGCGGGGCCAAGAGGGGCAACCTTACTGGAAGACTTTATTCTGCGCGAAAAAATTACTCATTTCGACCACGAACGGATTCCTGAGCGGATTGTACATGCCCGTGGAGCGGCCGCTCATGGGTACTTTCAGGTCTATGAATCCCAAAATGAGCTAACAAAAGCCGGCTTCCTGCAAGACCCTTCGCTAAAAACACCCGTATTTGTGCGGTTTTCTACCGTGGCGGGCTCGCGGGGATCGTCCGATCTGGCCCGCGATGTGCGGGGTTTTGCGGTTAAGTTTTATACGGAAGAAGGGAACTTCGATTTAGTCGGTAATAACATGCCGGTGTTTTTTATTCAGGATGCCATCAAGTTTCCCGACCTTATTCATGCCGTAAAACCCGAACCCAACAATGAAATTCCGCAGGCAGCATCGGCACATGATACCTTCTGGGATTTTATTTCGCTTACACCCGAGTCGATGCATATGGTCATGTGGACGATGTCGGATCGGGCTATTCCGCGTAGTTACCGGATGATGGAAGGGTTTGGGGTGCATACCTTTCGTTTTGTTAATGCAGATGGGAAAGCGCGCTTTGTGAAATTCCATTGGAAACCCCTGCTGGGCGTTCACTCGGTCGTTTGGGATGAAGCCCAGCTCATTTCGGGTCGCGATCCTGATTTTCACCGTCGCGACCTTTGGGATGCCATTGAAGGGGCGCTTATCCGGAGTGGGAGCTAGGGGTTCAAATTGTGGAGGAAGAAGACGAACACAAATTTGACTTCGATTTGCTGGACTCGACTAAACTAATCCCGGAAGAGTTGGTACCTGTGCAGCGCATCGGCAAGATGACCCTTAACCGCAACCCGGATAACTACTTTGCCGAAACTGAACAGGTGGCTTTTCACTTAGGGCATCTGGTTCCCGGTCTTGATTTTACCAACGATCCACTTTTGCAGGGCCGTTTATTCTCCTACACCGATACGCAATTGAAGCGGCTGGGAGGACCTAATTTTCACGAGATCCCCATTAACCGGCCTATTGCACCTGTCCACAACGGTCAGCGGGATGGGCATATGCGCCAGACGATCAATGTAGGCCGGACCAGTTATGGTCCTAACGCTATCAATGGCGATTCACCGGCGCAGGCCGGGCAGAAGGAGGGCGGCTTTACCAGTTATCCTGAACGGGTTGACGCCTATAAAGTACGGGCCCGGAGCAAAAGCTTTATGGACCATTATAGCCAGGCGAAACTGTTCTGGAACAGCCAGTCGGATACGGAGAAAACGCACCTGATAAAAGCCCTTCGGTTTGAACTAGGTAAAGTGGTCGTTGATGATATCCGTAATCGGATGCTCATTCATCTGGCCCAAGTTGATGCTACCTTAGCAAAAGGTGTTGCTGAAGGGCTAGGCCTTGAGGTGCCTTCGTCGAAGGGTGTACAGTTAAATAAGAGCGTTCCGGCCGACATTAATCCGGCTGATTATCAGTCTGTACCTGCTAAGGCTACTGTGGGTAGTTCGGCAGCGCTCAGTATGGCGAATCCCCCAAAGGTGGGTATTAAAACGCGTCAGGTGGCAATTCTGGCGGCTGATGGCGTTGATGATTCTGCCCTGAATGCGATGAAAAAGGCGCTATCCGCAGAGAAGGCTATCATTGCCCTGATTGCCCCCGATTGGGTATGCTCAAAACATCGGCTGGTGAAACGATGAAAATAGACGGTAGTTTACAGACCGCAGCTTCGGTACTGTTCGACGCTGTTTACGTTCCAGGGGACAGTCCAGTGTGAAGTCATTGCTGCAGGAAGACGAAGCCATCCGATTTGTTCACGAAGCCTTCATGCACTGTAAAGCGATTGCCGCCACTGGCGAAGGGGTTGACCTCCTGAAAGCCGCTGCCACGGGTGGTGCTGAAAAGCTGTTAGATAGCGACGGTGTTATTACCAGCCTGGATGCGACAGACAATGACATTCCTAAGCAATTTGTAGAGGCCATTGGTCAGCACCGTTTCTGGAGCCGGGAGAAGAAGCTGGTATAAGTAAGTTCTTGCAGAAAGTAAACGTCGTGCCACGGTTCAGAACCGTGGCACGACGTTTACTTTCTGCAAGAACTGTTTGAATGCCTATCTTTGAAAATGCTCGCTTCCTCACGTGTCAATGGTCAACTACTGGTTGTTGTCTTTGCCCAATTTGCGGGTACGTCCCTCTGGTTTGCCGGTAATGCCATTCTACCTGAACTTCAGCCCCTGCTCAACTCGCCGGGGATTAGCAGTTGGATCACCTCGGCGGTACAAATTGGCTTTATCACAGGCACCTTACTCTATTCCCTGTTCGCGATCCCTGACCACTTTCGGTCAACTTATGTATTTCTGATATCCGTTACCCTGGCCGCCACCGTGAATCTGGTCTGGCTGTTGCTGCCTATCAACGCAGGAACAGTTTTAGTCAGTCGCTTCCTAACTGGTTTCTTTTTGGCAGGTGTGTATCCTGTTGGAATGAAGATTGCCGCGGACCGATTTAAACCTGTTTTAGGTCGGGCAATGGGGTTTCTGGTTGGGGCGTTGGTATTGGGCACGGCCTTCCCTCACCTGATGCGGGGCCTGGGTGAGCAGTTGCCATATCGTACACTGATCTTATCCGTCAGCTTATTAGCCATTAGCGGGGGTGTTTTGCTGACACTGGTGGTACCCACACAAGCTAAACAACCTGCTGGTAGTTTCTTTCGGTTTCAAACGCTGCTTTCGTTAGGAAAACCTTCAGCTTTTCGCCCGGCCATGCTGGGGTACTTTGGCCATATGTGGGAGCTGTATACCTTCTGGGCTTTTCTGCCGACGCTAATCACCTATTACCAGTTGCAGCACCCTACTTTCGCATTAACGAATTCCCTCTGGGCGTTTGGCGGGATTGCTGCGGGCGCTGTGGGGTGTGTGGGTGGGGGCTATCTGGCTTTACGAATTGGTAGTACGCGAGTGGCCCGGTATCTATTGTTGACCTCCGGCCTGTGTATTTTACTGCTGCCGTTTCTAGTCACTACACCCCCCTGGCTATTCGCGATATTTCTTTTGGTCTGGGGAATGGCAGCGGCTGGCGACTCTCCGCAGTTTTCAACCCTCGTTGCCAATCATGCTACGCTTGACAACCGGGAAGTATTCTGACGCTTGTTACCTGTTTTGGCTTTCTGCTGACGGTAGTATCCATCCAGTTTATGGCCTGGTTGGTGGCAACGGTTGGTCTCTCTGGCTGGTTATTTTATGTATTGCTGCCAGGGCCAATTTTAGGATTATTGGCTATGCGCTGGATGAGGTAACAGGAAAATTATAGTGGGTAATACTGCCAACTTCCCGAAAGCTTAATGCTTTCGGGAAGTTTTAATCACATATACGCTTCATCTCGCCCAAGCCGGAGCTTCAGTACACCCACTTTGTTGAGTAAAAGAATCATCGGATAAGCCGGGTCGAACTCGTGCCAGCGGAACCCACCGAAGTTAGGCCGACCACCGTATTTGTGGTGATTGTTGTGGTACGATTCCCCATCATCAGGAAATCGAAGGGAAGCAGGTTTTTAGCCGTATCGTCCAGTTTGAAATTCGTGTAGCCGTATCGATGCGCATACCAGTTAATGATCGCTCCGTGAACGGGACCCATCAGAAAATGTACGGGCAGCAATAGAAAGAACCAGGGGGATGGCGCAAACTGAATATAGAACAGTGTATAGGACGTACCCCAGGCCAGTCGCACGGGCCAGCGATCACCGAACCATTCCATAAACGCCCAGTTAGGCACCCCCTTTTTGAACTTTGCCGGAATCGTATCCCGGTTGTTCAGGATGTCATTATAAAATAAACGGGTTTTCCACATCATATCGAACAGGTTATCCGAATAACTTGGCGAGTGTGGGTCATATTTAGTGTCGGCGTGGGCATGGTGCAGGCGGTGCATAATGCCATAGGCACGCGGGCTCAGGAACGACGAACCCTGTCCAACAAACGTTAAAATATAAAAGAACTTTTCCCAGCCTTTGCTCATCGTGAACATTTGGTGGGCGGCATAGCGATGGAGGAAAAATGTTTGCATCAGTACCGAGAGGTACCAGTGCGCCAGAAAGAAAGCAACGATAATCATCTAGTAGTCATTAATAGTCAGCCATCGTCATGTTATAGTCATTTCTTGATTATTAACTCAATCAGCTCTTGACAATGAATGACTATAAATGACAAGAATGACTGCAAAATTGACTCACGCTGTTCCCTCTCTTGCTGACCTTCATCAGGTGGTTAACTGACCTTTATCAGCCTATTCCCAAACCGGATAAAATCAGGTGAGCACCTGACCAAACTCATATTTCCTCCTCCGAAATCGCCCCACTTTTGGGCCACAAACCAACAAGGCGATGAGTATTATCTTTTTTATGATTGGGATTAGTCTACTGATGGCACTGGGTTTTCTGGGTGCATTTTTCTGGTCGATGAAAACCGGGCAACAGGACGATCTCTATACGCCCTCCATTCGAATGCTACTGGACGACGATGTACCCACCACCCCTGAAACTCAATCAAACGTATAAGAACCCCTGTACTTGTTTATTATGAATGTTTCGTTTAATCAACCCACTACCATTACGTCGCCTGATCGAGCGACAGGATCGGTTGCCATTGGGCATCAGCCACCGGGTGGTGACACACCTGTGGAACGTTTCTCCTACGACAATCGAATTGTCCGCGATTTTGGGATAGCCTCCATCATCTGGGGTGTTATCGGAATGCTCGTTGGCGTTATTGTTGCCAGTCAGTTATTTGCACCAGCCGCTAACCTGGGCAACCAATACACGACTTTTGGCCGAATCCGCCCCTTACACACCAATGCGGTCATTTTTGCTTTCGTTGGAAACGCCATTTTTATGGGCGTGTATTACTCCCTTCAACGGCTCTGTAAAGCCCGGATGTT
Source organism: Spirosoma telluris (assembly GCA_003259005.1). Lineage (GTDB taxonomy): Bacteria > Bacteroidota > Bacteroidia > Cytophagales > Spirosomataceae > Spirosoma > Spirosoma telluris. The sequence continues at coordinate 3,438,482 of QLII01000001.1, read as the reverse complement.
CAGTGACTTGCTGAGTAAAATCCACTTCTGGGGCTGGCAATTGATTATTGTATCGGCAGTAGCAACCCTTCCATTAGGCATTACAACGTCTAAAGAGTATGCTGAACTGGAATGGCCGATCGACATCGCCATTACATTGGTATGGGTGGTGTTCGGTATCAATATGTTTGGTACAATTGTCAAACGACGCGAGCGACACCTGTACGTAGCCATCTGGTTCTACATTGCTACGTTCGTGACCATTGCCGTGCTGCACATTGTTAACTCAATGGAAATGCCCGTCTCCTTCCTGAAAAGCTACTCGATGTATGCAGGGGTACAGGACGCGCTGGTACAGTGGTGGTATGGACACAATGCGGTAGCGTTCTTCCTGACCACACCTTATCTGGGCATGATGTATTACTTCCTGCCCAAAATGGCGAATCGCCCGGTTTATTCGTATCGGCTTTCGATTCTACACTTCTGGGCGCTAATTTTCCTATACATCTGGGCTGGCCCTCACCACCTATTGTACTCGTCTCTTCCCGACTGGGCGCAGTCTCTGGGGGTTGTTTTCTCCATTATGCTCATTGCGCCATCCTGGGGAGGGATGATCAACGGGCTGTTAACCCTTCGCGGGGCCTGGGATAAAGTGCGCGAAGATGCCATTCTGAAATTCATGGTCGTGGCGCTGACTTGTTACGGGATGGCGACACTGGAAGGGCCGTTGCTGTCGCTGAAAAACGTAAACGGCATTGCCCACTTTACCGACTGGATTGTGGCTCACGTACACGTTGGCGCCTTAGGCTGGAATGGCTTCATGACGTTTGCGATGCTGTACTGGCTTATTCCACGTATGTACCGGACGACCCTGTATTCGAAAAAACTGCTGAATTTCCACTTCTGGATTGGCACCCTGGGCATTCTATTCTATGCCGTGCCGATGTACATTGCTGGTTTCACACAGGGGCTGATGTGGAAAGAATTTACGAACGAAAGCGTTCTGAAATACCCAACATTCCTCGAAACAACGCTCCAAATTCTGCCTATGCACATGATGCGGGCAGTGGGTGGTACGCTCTACCTGGTGGGTGCCATCCTGATGGCCTATAACCTCTTCAAGACGATGGCCGCCGGTAAACTGGTTGCCAATGAAGAGGCCGAAGCACATGCGCTCCCCAAATTATACAAGGCTACCGGAGGTGATGCCTTCTGGCACCGCTGGTTAGAACGGAAGCCTTTCCCATTCCTGGTTGCTTCGCTGGTTGTTATCCTGATTGGCTCGCTCATTGAACTCATTCCAACGTTCATGGTGAAATCGAATGTACCTACCATTACATCGGTGCAGCCCTATACGGCGCTGGAACTACAGGGCCGCGACTTATATATTCGCGAAGGCTGCGTGAACTGCCATAGTCAGATGATACGTCCATTTCGTTCAGAAACAGAACGTTACGGTGAGTATTCCAAAGCGGGTGAATTCGTATACGACCATCCGTTCCTGTGGGGTAGCAAACGTACCGGACCCGACTTACACCGTGAAGGGGGCAAATACCCGGACTCCTGGCACTATCATCACATGAACGAACCAACGTCGATGTCGCCCGGCTCCATCATGCCATCGTACCCCTGGCTGATTACTCAGAAACTCGATATCTCGAACACAGGCGATAAAATGACGGCCCTGAAAAAAGTAGGCGTTCCATACGACGATCAGGCGATCTCCTACGCAAATGAAGACCTGAAAAAACAGGCTGACAAAATCAGCGGTCAGTTAACTTCGGAAGGTATCAAGGTCGGTTCTGACCGGGAAATCGTGGCGCTCATTGCCTACCTCCAACGGTTAGGAACGGATATTAAGAAAATGGAAACGACATCTAAATGAAGAATTATGAGTGAAGAGTGAAGAATAAAAAACTGATGATATATCTAACTATTCTTCACTCTCCACTCATAATTCTTCACGCACACAAAGCTCATGTTCAAGCAATTCATCTCAAAAATTCCCGGAGCAGACGTCTATATGGTCGGTTCGTTCCTGACGTTTTTTGCCTTTTTTATCCTGGTCGGGCTGTATTTATTGATTGTTGATAAGCAGCATCTCCGGCAAATGAGTAACCTGCCATTGGACGACTCCACCAAGCCCTAATCGTAGCTAAAAATGAATCTTCTTTTAACAACAATTCTTGACCCAGCTACTGAAAAGTCGATCTGGGATCTGACCTCCGGCGAAGATTTGCTGTGGGTAATGATAATGCTGTTCATAACAGTGGGCGTAGGACTACTACTGGCCGTTACGCTGAATATGGCCTATGTATTGCGCCAGGCGCTGACACCTGAAGACGTCAAAGTGGCTAAAGCGGCTGATACGCGCACTCCCTGGCAGCGTTTTACGGGCTTGTATGAATTAAGCAAGGAAAAAGACCTAATGCTGGATCATGACTTCGATGGTATTGTGGAGCTTAATAATCCAACGCCACCCTGGTTTATGGGTCTGTTTTATAGTACAATCGCCTTCGGAGTTGTGTATCTCCTGATTTTCCACGTGATCGGCAAAGGCAATGTGATGGAACAGGAGTATACGCAGGAAGTAGCCGTTGCTGAAAAAGAACGGGCCGCTTTTATTAAACTCGTAGCGGGTAAAATCAATGAAAATACCGTTACGCTGATCAACGATAAGAAAGGTATGGAAGCCGGGAAAGTGCTGTTCAACCAGTATTGCACAGCCTGCCACGGTCAGAATGCCGAGGGTAAAGTTGGTCCAAATTTAACGGATGAATATTGGATACACGGTGGTACCATTAAAGCCGTGTTCCATACGGTTACCGAAGGGGTTCCTGAAAAGGGTATGATTTCCTGGAAAAAACAACTGAATCCTCTTCAGATTCAACAAGTGGGCAGTTACATATTGTCGCTGCAAGGTACCAAGCCTGCTGGAGCTAAAGAGCCTCAGGGTGAAAAGGTTGAGCCAACGGCGCCTGCGCAGAAAGTGGCCATGCAGTGAGTTTTTGTCATGGCCGGAGCCATGACAAAAAATACAAAACACAAAACCAATGACACCTCAACTCAACGCTCCATCCGTTACTGAAACAGCACCTGCCAAACGCCAATGGCTATATCCCCGTCGTGAAAGGTCGCTTCTACCGTTGGCGGACGGCTGTTGCCTGGGTATTTCTGGCAGCCCTGTTTTCCGGGCCATTCCTGAGCTATAATGGGCAGCCACTGTTTCTGTTTAATGTGCTGGAGCGTAAGTTCAATATTTTTGGCGTTACCTTCTGGCCACAGGATTTTTATTTAGTCGCCATTGGCTTACTGGCGTTTATCGTTTTCATTGCCCTGTTTACGGTCGTATACGGACGCGTATTTTGCGGCTGGGCGTGCCCCCAGACAGTTTTCCTCGAAATGGTTTTTCGGAAAATCGAGATCTGGATCGAAGGCGATTCAAATGCCCGGAGACGACTTGATGCGGCACCCTGGACAACGGATAAAATCCTGAAGAAATCAGCCAAATACAGCCTTTTCTTTCTGATTTCATTTGCTATCAGCAATACCTTTCTGGCCTACATCATCGGTAAAGATGCACTGCTGACGATTATGACCGACAATCCGGCCAATCACATAGGCGGCTTGTCGATTATCTTACTGTTTACGGGTGTTTTCTATACGGTATTTGCCTACGTACGCGAATACGTTTGTACGACCATTTGCCCATACGGTCGCCTGCAGAGTGTTTTGTTAGATAAGCAGTCGGTTATGGTTGCTTATGACGATGTTCGGGGAGAGCCGCGCGGCAAGAAAGAGCGAGGAGCAGGGGCAGGGGGCACGAGGAGCCTGTGGAACTGGAGGTAGAGGGTTTAGGGCTTGGGGCTTTAGCCAAAAATGCTACCCAGACCACTCTTCGTCCCTTGCCCCTTGCACCGAGTTCAGCGCCCAAAGGCGATTGTATCGACTGCAAGCTGTGCGTACAGGTTTGCCCAACGGGTATCGACATCCGCAAGGGGACCCAGATGGAGTGTGTGAACTGTACACTATGCATTGATGCCTGCGATGATATTATGGATAAAATAGATCGCCCACGCGGTCTGATCCGGTACGATTCGCTCGAAGGTATTCAAACGCGTAAGCCCTGGCATATGACCCGGCGTATGATGGGGTATAGTGTTGTGCTCGTGTTGCTGATGAGTGTATGGGGATTCCTGCTGTGGACGCGCAGTGATCTTGATACAACCCTACTCCGTGCACCGGGGCAGTTGTTTCAGCGCGAAGCAGGCGGCCTTGTTTCCAACCTATATCTGATTGAATTGGTAAACAAAACGCACAAGGAAAAGCCGGTTTCGTTCCGGGTCGATTATCCCGGTGCTACGTTGCGGATGGTACAACCCGTTACGAAAGCACCCGCCGATGAGCTAACGAAGGGAATGTTTTTTATTCTGCTACCAGAAAAATCCATCCGAGAGGTCAGCACCAAATTAACCGTCGAAGTAGTTTCCGACGGCATCGTATTAGATAGGGTTAAAACAACATTTTTAGGACCAGTACAATGAGCGAAAGAGCGAACCTATTCGCCAACTATTCTTTCGCTCTCTCACTCTTTCGCACTTTCACTCTTTACTATTATGAACTGGGGTAAATCAATCATTCTTGTGTTCGTGCTTTTTGCGGGTTTTATTGGTACCATGGTGTACCAGATGACTCGTGAGCGCATTGATCTGGTCAGTGAAAACTACTATCAGAACGAAATCGAGTATCAGCAACACATCGATCGGGTAAGCAATGCCAGACTCAACTCCGCTACGACTATGACGTATCAGGCAGACCAGCAGCAGGTCGTGTTTGTGCTGCCCAGTGCGCTCCAAAAAGGCGAAATCACCTTTTACCGTCCCGGCGACAGTAAACAGGATTTTCGGGTAACGATTACTGCCCAGCATCCAATCCGACAGGTTATTCCCACCAAATCGCTGGAAAAAGGCAACTGGCGGGTTCAGTTCACCTGGTCGGACGGGCAGCGGGAGTATTATAAAGAGGAACAGATATTTATATAAAACGAATGTCGCCCTGGTTGACCACCGCTTTCCTGACGGGACTGATTAGTAGTCTGCACTGCGTTGGCATGTGTGGGCCGCTGGTGGCTGCCTTGCCCGTGGGTCGGTTAGCTCAGGGGCAGCGATGGAAAGCCGTGGCTTTGTATCATACCGGACGCATTGCCACCTACAGTATACTGGGCGCACTGGCGGTACCATGAGTTTAGGGCTGAACCTGATGGGCTGGCAGCGTCCGCTGGCCGTTATCTGTGGTGTTATTTTGTTAGTGAGTTTCCTTTGGCGGCAAGGATTACCTGCCCGTTTACGATGGCCCTGGCTGAATACACAGATTACCAGGCTTTTTCGACAGCACCTATATCAGCCTAAATGGGCTGATTTTGCCGGATTAGGTATCCTCAATGGCTTGCTGCCCTGCGGGTTCACCTATCTGGCCTTAGCCGGGACACTGTCAACCAATACCCCACTGGCGGGGCTTCGTACATGCTTTTGTTTGGGGCTGGTACCTTACCTGCGCTTCTGGGGGTTAATCTTGTCGCTGGCTGGATAACGATTATAGGCCGCCAACGACTGAATAAGGTGCTTTCCGTAGCTACTGTCGTAGTAGCTCTGCTGCTCATTGGCCGGGGCCTTGCCGACTACCAATTGCCAATCGGTCCGGCAGATGTTATTCCAATGTGTCATGGCCTCTTGACTGGAAAATGACGGGTAATTAGCCCTGGTTGGTAGATAAAAACAACTTCCCGAAAGGTCAATCGTTTCGGGAAGTTTAAGATGAATGTGTATATTGATTCCTTAATCAGGAAACAGTAACACACTAGTCTTCTACAATCGGTGATTATCTACGAAGCAAAAAATTGGTTTGGCGCCCTAAAGCATTTTCATACCAGCTACAGTATTCAGGTGCTTTTGAAGCGAGTGGGGTATGTGAGTGTCTATGGAATTCTGCTCACACTTATTGATCAGCATGTTGCCGATATTCATGTCCCCTTCGACGGAACCCTCTTTTCATTACTCGGGATCACATTAAGTTTACTGCTGGTATTTCGTACCAATACCGCCTATGATCGATTCTGGGAAGGTCGCCGACAGTGGGGTTTACTCGTCAATTATAGCCGTAATCTGGCTGTTCTGTTGGATGCGCTTCTACCCGATGAAGCAGTGACAAACCGAATTTTCTTCGCCCGAATGCTTTCCAATTTTGCCCTGGCGCTTAAAGGGCATCTGCGGACGGGCGTTGATTTTGCTGAATTGGAAGAGACGGGTAATGACGAACTGAAGACGTTGCCCGATTATACCCATATTCCAAGCCGACTCGCAGCTTTATTGATGCGAAGGTTTCAGGCATTACGCCAGGATGGTCTCGTCAACGATGCCGACCTGATTACGGTTCGGCTTTATCATCAGGCATTATTAGACATTACAGGCTCCTGCGAACGCATCAAAAAAACACCGATTCCGTTCTCTTATAGCTTCTTTATCAAGCTATTCATTACGTTGTATGTGCTATTGATTCCGCTCGTGCTTGTATCAAACTATGGGTACTTTGGTATTCTGGCAACTACGCTGGCAGCCTATGCCTTAATTGGTATCGAGATGATTGGTGACGAAATTGAGGAACCGTTCGGGTTGGATTGCAATGACCTGCCACTGAATCAGATAGCCCAAACTATCCGTCGTAATGTGCATGAAATCCTGCGTGTAGAGCCGTCTACGATTGTACAACCTAAGCAGGAAGTAGACTATATAAAAGTGAATTGATAGGGCAGGGAGCTAGGTGCGCGGCAGCTATAATCCCTGCCCCGAGCCCTTGCTCCCTGCTCATTACCCAATCTTCACTGAAGTCATTGTCAGCGAACCCGCCACGGCACGGTCGTTAAAGAACGAAACGGAGTCTTTAGCACCTTGCAAACCCAAGCTATACAACAGAGGCAGATAATGCTCGGGTGTTGGAATGGCGAGAGCAGCATCTCGACCCAGACTGTTGTAATTAATGAGTGGTTTGGTATCGCCATCACTGATCAACTGCTTGAATTTGTCGTTGAGTGATTTGGCCCAATCGAAACCAAAATTGGGCACGTCCATCTTGTCCCAGGCTACCATGCGCAGGTTATGCACCATATTCCCGCTCCCAATAATCAATACGCCTTTGCTTCGTAATGCATAGAGTTCGCGAGCCAGATCATAGTGATACTGCGGCCCTTTGGTATAGTCGATACTTAGCTGTAAAACAGGAATTTTAGCTTCTGGATACATATGCCTGACAATCGTCCAGGTGCCATGATCTAACCCCAGTCATGAGCCAGTTCAACATGAGCCGAGTGGAGCAACGAAGCTGTTTCTTTGGCCAGAATCGGATTGCCGGGTGCCGGGTATTGCACGTCGAACAACGCTTTAGGAAAGCCACCAAAGTCATGGATCGTTTCCGGAAAATCCATGGCCGTAATCTTAGTCCCTCTGGTAAACCAATGTGCCGAAACAACCAGAACGGCAGTAGGAGTTGGAATTTCCTTTGCTATACTTGTCCATCGACGACTAAACTCATTATCTTCAATCCCGTTCATGGGCGATCCGTGGCCAACAAACAGAACCGGCATAAGCGGCCCTTTCTCGTCCAGTTCGTCCGTAAATTTTTTAAATGCTGATAAGCTATTCATGGTGATTGCTCCTGTTAAAAGGGTCTTTACAAACTGCTTGCGTTCCATAGCGATTTGATTTACTAACGGATTGGCTGTACTGAATCACGGGGTGTAGTATATACTGACCAATCTTCAACAACAATAGGATGTAGTCCTGCTGCCTGCATTACTTCCGAAACCGTGGTTAATGCCTCCAGATTCGTGCCGATAAGAAATGCATTGGACAGCCCTATCGTATTCAGCACATTGACGACTTTGGAAGTAGGGAGCCATGGTTGCCACTCCTGATTCGTATATGTATTCAGATAGTCAGTATGAACATCATTCGTAGAGGTAGACAGGCTGATAATAATTTTGCAGGTAGCTACCTCCCTGATTCGGTCGCATAATTGCTTCTTCGAGGATTCGGAAACGGCCAACACAATGATGTCGGCTTCCCAGGACGCATTCACCTGGCAGTCGACTGCTTCTACATCGCCCGAAAGCGTAGTGCTGAGTAGTTGATCGGTCAGCGCCTGCGCTTTGGAGAAGTCCTGATCAAAAAGCAGTAGTCGGTAAGGGCTATTGACCAACCGGGTAGCCAATCCAGTTCCTGAATTGCCCAAACCAATAATGGCGATTATTAGCTTCATGACAGTAGTTTGCTGAATCATTGAGGTTATGATGCAACAAAATTACCGCCCAAGGGTAGGGAAAAACGATGACCTAGTACAAGAAAAACAGTTGTACCAGATCAATGGAAAATCAATCGGTAGTGTGTTTTCGGGCCCGGATACGGCTAAGAAAGGCGGGGGTAATACCTAAGTAAGAGGCAATCATGTGCTGCGGAACCCGCTGTACAATCTCCGGGTATCGCTGTAGGAACTCAGTATATTTTTCTTCGGCCGACTGGCTCAGCGATAGTACAATACGACGATGAGTAGCTATGTAATTATTCTGGAGCAGAATCCGGAGGTATCGCTCCATTTTGGGAACGACTTCGACCATGCGCTCCATATTTTTAAGCTCCAGTAACAACAATTCGGAGTCTTCGAGCGCTTCAATCGTATAGCCAGAGGGTTCGCTGGTTAGGTAGCTGTACAGGTCACTTGTCCACCAGCCTTCCAGCGCAAACTGAATAATATGCTCGGTTCCTTTGCTATCGACTGTATAGGTCCGTAATAATCCCTTATCGACGAAGGCGATGTACTTACAAACGTCTCCTTCCTGTAACAAGTCGTGTTTCCGGCGCAGTTTTTTAGGGATGAAGAGTGTTTTCAGAAAGGCAAACTCTTCATCCGTAAGGTCAGCTAGTCGGGCAATGTGGCTTTGAAGACGGTCGTACATGTTGCAGCTACTAGATTGCAACAAGTATAATAGCTTATGGGTTAGGAGCCAAACTTATAGCATATTCAAACTCATCATACCCGACAGGAACTGAAGACAACCGTCTTTGATTCGGGAAAATTCGCTTACAAGCATAGTCGCGTGGCGTTCAATAGTTGCCGACAAGCCAAAACGGGTATTCGTGCAGGCTGGTTGATGGGTATCGGCTGGGCAATCAACACCTTCGCAAATCATGTCGCGGTTCAGCCGGTCGAGTTTGGATTGCAGATGGTTCAGATCGCGATAGTAGTCAACAGCATCATGACGCAGGCTGCGGCAGTTATACTGATTCATTATTTCCAGTAAAAGTGATCGAAGCTGACGAATTTCTTCCTCTTGCTGACGAATAATCTGCTGCCAATGCTGATGGTCCTGGTGGCAGGTATTTGTTGTTTCAATCAAAAGGGATGAATGAATTGGGGTTATAGAATTCATGCTGGTCGGCAGTTAATTAGTTTTCAAAAACGTCTGATGCATTTGAGTGAAAAGTTCGGGGCTATCTATTGGGCCTGAATAGCGCCATAATTCCATCCCCTGCTGGAGTAAGACAAAGGCAGGTAGGGACGTAAACCCAAAGCTACGAACCACCTCAGGGTGAATTGTTGCACTCACACGCATGATCTTTACGGTTGGGTTTAGTAATGACTGGGCCTTTTCCATGAGCTGGTCTATTTCAATACGTTGAACTGGAGATGCAGACGTAAAGATCAACAACACAGGTCGTTGAGGTGAATCCGTCAGCAACGAAGAATGAGATGTCATGACAATATGCCAGTTAATCCATCAAAATTGGCTCACTTTTCGCCGGATCGCGCTGAGCTAGATCAGGTAGAAACCTGATTTTTATCAGGTTCTCCTGCAGTATTGACACGTACTTTGCACCGAACTTTTAATTTTATGTTCGACGATTCGTTTGAGGCCGTTTTTTCACATGCTACGATCGGTATCATCGTTTCTAATGAGCAAGGCCAAATTATTTCGTCCAATCACTATGCCTGTGCGCTGTTTGGGTATGGGGAAGATGAAATGAGTACGTTAGGTATCGACGCCCTAGTGCCTGATTCGGCAGCGCACCGGCACGCCCAGTTGCGCGCTTCATTCAACGCCAATCCGCAGGTGCGGGCCATGGGGCAGGGGGGGACCTATATGCCAAACGGAAAGATGGTTCGATATTTCCGGTTGAAATCAGTCTGAGCTATTTCTACAAGGAGAACACACTGCTGTCGGTTGGCTATATTATTGACATAACGGCAAAAAAAAAGGCTGAACAAACCTTGCTGGAGCATAAAAGTCGCATCCAACAGCTCAATGCTGAGTTAGAGCAGAAAGTTGCCGACCGTACTCATGCGCTCATGGCTACCCTCCATCAACTCGAACGGTCAAAAGATGAGTTAGCCAAAGCCCTTGTGGCCGAACGTGAATTGGGAGAACTGAAATCCCGCTTTGTATCGATGGCCTCGCATGAGTTCAGAACGCCCCTGAGTGCCGTTTTAACCTCTGCGTCGCTGATTGGAAAATACCCAACTACCGATCAGCAAGACAAACGATTGCGCCATGTGCACCGGATCAAATCCTCGGTCAATCATCTGAACAACATTTTAGAGGAGTTTTTGTCGGTAGGACGGCTCGAAGAAGGGCGCCTTGAGGCTGACTGGGCCTGGGTCGATTTGCCCGGATTAGTGACAGAAGTCGTAACGGATTTACAGGATATGCTGAAAACCGGCCAACAGGTTCAATCCGAATTAGATTGTCCACAGCCTGTACGCAGTGATCCGTCATTATTGCGAAAAATTCTGGTAAACTTACTGTCGAATGCAATTAAATACTCGTCTGACAATCAGGTGATTCATTTGAAGGTTCATTGTCAGGTAGACGTCTTTCAACTCATTATTCGCGATCACGGTATTGGTATTTCGACTGAAGATCAAAAACACTTGTTCGAACGCTTTTTTCGGGCTAGAAACGCGACTAATTTTGCCGGTACCGGCCTTGGTCTGCATATCGTTGCCAGATACCTCGACTTGTTAGGTGGGACCATAGAACTAACCAGTGAGTTAGGCGAAGGTACAACCGTTATACTTACATTTCCTTCCTTATGAAAACGATTCTGCTCATTGAAGACAATGCTGATATTCGGGAAAATACAGCCGAAATTCTGGAACTGGCTGGTTACCGGGTTTTAACCGCCGAAAACGGTAAACTTGGCGTTGAACAGGCCTTAGCCGATCATCCTGACTTAATTATCTGCGACATCATGATGCCGGTTCTGGATGGCTACGGCGTGTTACATATCGTTAATAAAAACCCTGACCTGAACGGAATTCCATTTATCTTTCTCACGGCTAAATCCGAACGGGTTGATTTTCGGAAGGGAATGGAACTGGGTGCCGATGATTACCTGACCAAACCGTTTGATGATACTGAGCTGCTTAGTGCGGTAGAAGGGCGCCTAAACCGATTCACGAACCTCCGGGCTGAATCGTATAACCTACAGCAGGAAGGGTTGACCCAGTTTCTGGATGATGCCCGTAAAACGGGTGGAAGTCTCCAAAGCTTATCGGCTGATCGCAAAACGCATCATGTTGCTAAAAAACAGTTCGTTTATACGGAAGGTGATGAGCCTACACGGCTCTATTTTCTAAAAAGTGGTCGGGTTAAAACAACCAGAGCCAATACCGATGGCAAAGAGTTAGTGACTGGCCTGTATGGTCCTGGGGAGTTTTTTGGCGACCTGGCCCTGCTCGAAGAAACAGCCTATACGGACTCTGCCCTAACCCTCGATGACGCTGAACTGGTCTATATTCCGAAGGATGATTTCCGGCAACTGCTGAATGCCCAGCCCGAAGTAGGACGGCAGTTTGTGCGACTATTGGCGGGACGAGTCAGCGAAAAAGAAGATCAATTACTGGGCATGGCCTACAGCTCCCTACGTCGGCGTGTAGCCGATGCCCTGTTGCGGCTTCAGGAACCCTTACCCAATGGTGACCCTGCCCCACCTATTCAACTCTCGCGTGATGACCTGGCTGCTGTTATCGGAACGGCTACGGAATCGCTTATTCGAACCCTGAGTGAGTTCAAACAGGACGGTCTGATTGAGGTGAGTGGGGAGGGATCCGGGTGCTGAAACCCGATAAACTGCGTCGGGCTAACTGGTAAGTAACCCTGTTAATGACCAGAATCAGCTTTTTGGCTGAGGTAACTCAAGTTGTAAGGGTGGACGTCTGCGTAACTTTGACAAGACTACTTGTTGCGATGCCGTATGAAAAAAGCCCTCTTGCTTACCGACTGTTCCGTCGACTTAGCCTTAGCCGTGAATCAATGGGTGACGAATCAGCCGGATTCAATCGACCTGACCGTTGTTTATGCCTTTTCGCTCTCGACTGATGAAAACCAACCTTTAAAGGCTGCTGCTCATCGTACTGCCAAACAGGAAGCGAGTGAAAACCTCAGGCAGTGGTTGAATTGCCTGCCTACGCCCTGGCCAGGCAAAATTCAAACCGAAACACTCTTAGGTGAGCCTGAATTGGTGATGCGGATTCACTTATTGCTACGTCAGTACAACTATCTACTCATTGATCATGCGCAACAGGATGTATTATCGGCTTTTGTTGCCTGTAAGTCCTATATCGCCACCGAACTGCAAAGTCTGAACTCAACCGAAGTACCCATTTTTTCGCCTGCCCTGCCACAAGTTGTGCATCAGTGGTTACAGGTTGCCTGAGCACTCCAGGAAATTATCCAGACTCGTCCAATTTAGATTCTTCTAGATTCTCGGGGTGGCCATCGGCCCGCTCCAGCGCAGCTATGTCCCGTGTCCACCGTCCATGCGCCTGATTCTATTGCGCTGATAATCAAAAGAATCTATAGGGCCAATAGAATCTTTTTGGCAAAGTAGTACTTTGCCCAGGCTTGCGCCTAATGTCTGTTTTTTAAAATATTGGTTTTCTCGATCAGGCCACTTCTGTAAGTCCGACCAAGGGGTAGTACCTGCCCTTTTATTTCAACCGATGAAGGCAGAATACTCTCCAGATGGTAACTATTAATTGAAAAACTATTATGGATACGAATGAAGCGATCATCGAGTTGCTCCAGTAGTTTAACCATTGACTGTTTGATACTGTATCGTTTGGTGGGCGTGTTCAAATGACAATAGTCGCCATCGGCTTCGATCCAAATCAATTCATTATAGCGTAGTTTGAGCCGTTCATTTTTTGAGCCTTTAATGAAGAGTGTATTCGTAGCGAGTTGCCTGTATTGAGCAAGTACTTTCTCCATCATGGAGGCCAGTGTATATTTATGGAAGGGCTTCACAATGTAGCCGATCGCTGTTTTGGTAGTAGTCGCTTTTCTATAAATGTCGGGGTCGGAGGAGTTTGTTATGATAATGACAGGAATACTTTCTTTTTCAAGATGGCTAAGTAAATCCAACCCTAGTGGGTGATTGTTCCAAATGATTTCCATAAGGACTAAATCAGGGCGTTTAGTGAGTATAGCGGCAAAGGCGTCAGATGGGTGATCGATAGTGGTTGGGGGGGATAGTTAAGCTCAATTAACAAGGATTTGATAGTAGAGGTATGGGCCGTATTGTTATCAATAATTAGAACAGTGGGCTTTTTCATACTCTTTTTCGTTGATAATTTTCAATAATGGTAACTTATAATTATATAAGAAAATGAATTTGCATACTTTACTATGCTAAATTATGATATAAAAGAATATATAAGTATGGTATCGATAAATAAACTGACTGACTATGAGGCTGTTTTACAAATGATGTTGGTTTTTGTTATCAGCCTGTCTATCATTTTTGTTCAAGTGACTATTTTAGCATAATGGTGGCCTACTTATTGTATAGTACCTGCTTCCTTTTTTTATTATAATATCTGTTTAAGGAAATGGGCGTTTGTCGCCAAAAATATGTTGTTGATCTCCAAATACTGATCTGCTACTTACCAATTGTATAGAATTTGCATAGCTGTGATCTAACTACCTAATGAACGTTAATAAGATGTTCATTAGGTAACATAAAATCCGTCGTAATCTATGCAAGCAATGTTTATTTATCCTTCGTTGGCGGGGTTCATCAGAAGCTACACCTTGCTTTACTGCCTGTTAAACTGATTCGTAATTATACTGGCTATCGGGCTTGGTACCCTTTACTTCATGGTCTATTTGTGTAGCACAGGCACAAGGTATCGGATACCGTATTCAAAGATTTAGTGGCAATACGGCCACTAACCGTAGGGGGGATACTCGGTTGTGGGTGGTGCACCTGGCCCAATTCGGCTGGAATTCCTCAGGCTCAATGGCTTCACCCGGCTACTCCTTCAGTCACATGCATGTAAGATCGACTTTTTACAAGTAGCATATAAATGAAAACAATGGCAAAACAACTTCTGAAACTATTGATAACATTGATCTTAATCAATAGCTGGATACCGCAGGATGTGAATGCACAGACCTGTAAGGTTACTGATTATATTTATTTGAATGATCCTCAGGATTACAACACAAATGGCTTTGTTCACAAACTCAAAATTGGGACAGGGGGAGTATTAGCAGAGGTTGCTAACGGTAATGGTACAACACCCTGGTTTCCGGCTGGAGGAGGTTTAGGCTCACCACATGGCCTAGGACAGGATTTAAACGGCAATTTATATATTGGGGCCAATCAAATCAGTGGGCCTATCGCCAAAATCAAATGTGATGGTACATTAGTCGATTTAAACTTCATTAATGATGCGGGGTATAATATTATATCAAAAGATGGCTATTTATATGTCAATTCGAATAATAACAATCGAATAAGCCGATATGCTTTGTGTGATGGCTCGCTTCAGGGGTACGTTACATTAAATGGGGTTCCTGATAATTCAACTAATAATGCACAAATAGACTGGGGGCTCTCGATTGATAAAAATGGAACTATGTATGCCACTCTTGGTTTTCTGGAATCTGATGCCAATGGCCTTAAAGCGATTTACCGATTTAAGCCTACCGATGCAGATTTTATCAATCATACGAACTATAATCCATTAGTTTCTGCAAATGCAGTACCTCCTGGAGTAGCTCAAGCGAACTTACCGATTCCTTCTGCTTGGCTTTGGGGTATTACTTCTGACAATGTCGGTAACATGTATGTAATTGCCGAGGATCCATGGTTCAACTACACTAGTACAGACTTTGTTGGCAAAACGTGGATTTTGAAATATGACATAAATGGAAATCTTGTTGCAAGTGTAAGTCAGCGGCAAGATCAAACACCAATCGGAGGTTTCAAGGAGGGCGAGGAATTGTTTATTATGAAACGTTAGATGTTTTATACGTAGCAGCAGGGCCGTATGGCGATTGTATTGCTATGATTCGCCCCTCTGATTTAGCTTACCTGGGTGCTGCTGCTGCTAATATTCCCGGACAAAATCCTAAAACGCTTCGTATTGCATCCGAAGCATGCCCTGTTTATACCTCCACCAAAGTAGATACTACCCTTTGTAATGTAAAGGTGGGCGATAAACTATTTCTTTCACAAATTGTTGGAGCTTGTAATGCACCAATTTGTGGAGGTACCTGGACTGCTGCTCAAACGAATGTTGGCATGACGTTCAATCAGTGTGACCTTAGCTTTACCGTGACCGGATTAAACGGCTGTGGGAAGTATATCCTTTCCAATACTGGAGGAGCCTGTGGTGATTTTACCATAGAGGTTAACATTGATTTTGCCAGTGTAACAGCACCAGAAATTGCCGGAGATCAAACAGTTTGTAGTAGTACAACTCCCACGGCGTTTAGCATTGTCACACCAGCCACGGGAAGCGGAGCAATTACTTATCAATGGCAAAAAAGTACCGTATCTTGCTCAGCAGGGTTTACCAATATAACAGGGGCTACCAGCAGTACGTACCAACCTTCTGAAGTCTCCCAAACAACGTATTATCGTGTAATCGCATCCGTACAGGGAGGGTGCAGTTTTCCGCTTAAACAGTGTAGTGATACAAGCAATTGTGCGACCATTAAAGTTGCATCAGCTTTAGCTACGGCAACACCCGGTAGTTGTAATACGGCAACCAATCAATACAGTATTTCGGGAATAATTTCGCTGACCAACGCGATTGCGGGAGTAGCCACCATCACCGATGGAACTGTCAGTACTTCGATTACAATCGCTGCTTCGGCCACCTCGGTGGCTTATTCGATGACAGGACTGGTTTCCGATGGAACCAGCCACCCGGTTACGGTGAGTCTGGCGGGTTGTGGCTCTGCTACGGCTACGTATACAGCTCCAGCTTCGTGTACCGTAGCCCCTTGCGGACTGGTCATGACCCTGACGCCGGGTATCTGCGCATCGGCCACCAATACCTATGTGCTATCCGGATCAGTTACCGCCACTAATTTACCTACCAGCGGTACGATCACGATCACATCGGGGGCCTTCGCCGACCGCCTGATTCCTGTGCCCGCCGGGAACGCTTCAGGCCCGATAAGCTATAGCGGCCTGATCAGTAACGGGCAAGCCTACACCGTGACGGCTAGCTTCTCCAATACGGCTTGCACGCCTGTAAATCAGACTTATACGGCGCCCGCTTCGTGTTCGGTGACGCCCGTCTGTGCCATGAGTGCAGCTGCTTCGGCTGGCCTTTGTGCCTCTGCTACAAATGCATATTCGGCTAGTGTAGCCATTACGCTTTCCAATGCACCAGCGGGTACTATCACAGTAAGCTTACCCGGCTCGACACCCATTGTGCAGGTGCTGGCGGCTAACACCAGCTCGTTTACGGCTGTCTTTGCAGGGCTTGTTTCAGACGGAGCCAGCCATACGGCAACGATTAGCCTGCCGGGTTGCGGTTCAACAACGGCTACCTTTACGGCACCAGTAGCCTGCTCAGTAGCTCCAGTCTGTTCGATGAGTGCTGTCGTTACGGCTGGCATTTGTCAGACGGCCACCAACACGTTTAGTTCGACCGCCGTGGTTACCCTGTCTAATCCGACGGTAGGTATTCTCACCATCACCAACGGGCCAGCCAGTCAAACCTTTGCTACCACAGCAGTTACTACGGCAACGTTTACGGCTGTCTTTGATGGAATCACCTCTGATGGATCATCCCGTACGCTTACTGCGGCATTATCGGGTTGTGGTACACTTACCCAAACATACACCGCTCCGAGCTCTTGTTCGGCAATTCCAGTTTGCAGCCTGAGCGCCAGAGCCACGGCGGGGGTGTGTAACACGGCTACCAATACCTACTCATCAACGGCTGTGGTCGTGCTAACGAATCCAACAACTGGTACGCTAACCATTATCGATGGTCCTCAGAGTGCCACCTTCGCTACAACAGCGGGTAGCAGCGCTACCTTTACAGTAGGCTTCACTGATCTGGTCTCAGATGGTAGTTTACATACAGTACAGGCAACACTGTCTGGTTGCTCATCCACAACGACTACTTATACAGCTCCGTCTTCCTGCTCGGTGGCTCCGGTCTGTTCATTATCGGTAACGGTTAGTGTCGGTACCTGCGCAACGGCCACCAACACCTATTCGGCCACCGCGACCGTGACTGCACTTAATCCGCCAGCTGGCGCCAGTCTTTCTGTTGTCACGGCTGGCCGCACGCTTGTTTTTTCAACCACGGCTATCAGTCAGAATACATTCGTGGCGACCTTTAACGGGTTAACATCGGATGGTGTGAATCGTCCGGTAGTAGTTAGCCTGCCGGGTTGCGGAACAACCTCTGCGTCTTATACCGCACCTGCATCATGCTCTGTTGTGCCTGTCTGTTCGGTGAGTGCTGTAGTTAGCACAGGTCAATGTTCAACCGCTACAAATACCTTCTCCAATACGGTAACGGTGACGATGACCAATCCCTCGGCAGGTACGTTGACGGTCAGTGACGGTGTGCGAAGTGTAACCGTTATCGTGCCCGCCACAATCGGCACCGTAACCGCCCCGGCCGTATTTAATGGGCTTGTTTCTGATGGTTCGTTACATACACTTACTGTTTCGTTGCCCGGTTGCGCCAGTCTGGCAACAACCTTCTCGGCTCCTGTCTCCTGCACTACCTGCTCGCTGAGCATCACCACCGCCAGCTTGCCTAATGGACAGGTGGGTACCGCTTACAGTCAGACATTGACTGCCAGTGGTGGTACGGCTCCCTTGAGCTATTCAGTTTCAGTGGGTAGTTTACCCGCAGGTCTAAGCCTAAACGGGACAACGGGTGTGATTTCAGGTACACCAACCTCGGCCACCAACGCAAGCTTTACCATCCTGCTTACCGATGGCAAGGCTTGCTCGGATGCCCAGCCTTTGACTATCACTACCTCGGCCCTGCCGGTCTGTAGTTTAACCGCTACGGCCACGGCGGGAGTTTGTAATACGGCGACCAACACCTATACAGTGACCGGCAGTGTGTCGGCCACCAACGCCACAGCCAACCAGAGCCTGACCATCTCAGTCGGTAGCGTCTACACGACGGTGGCCTTAACGGGCAATGGCCCGGTGAGTTATACACTGGTTGGGCTGGTTTCGGATGGATTGGCCCATACCGTAAGTGTTCTTAGCAGCGCCACCGCTTGTGGTACGGCGAATGTAACCTACACCGCTCCCCTCAGTTGTTCGATCGCTTCCGCTGGTCTTGGTGACTATGTCTTTCTGGATGCTAACAAAGATGGGATTCAGAATACCGGAGATACTCCAATTTCCGGCGTGACGGTCATTCTTTATACCAACGGAGTAGCTTCAGCAACGACGGTCACGAACGCATCAGGCTTCTACTCTTTCACTGGATTGACTGCAGGTATCAGTCAGAGTTATGTTGTGGGCTTTACCCCCCAACAGGTTATACGACCACGGCTCCTTTGTCAGGTACCGACAAAGCTAAAGACTCGGATGCTGATCTGATCACGGGCAAAACCCAGTCCGTGACGCTGGCAGCAGGAGAATTTAATCCCACCCTGGATGCGGGTTTCTATCTGCCAGCGCCAACGTTGTCGCTGGATAAATTTGTCGATAAGTCCAAGGCTAAAATCGGCGATGTGCTCACCTACACCCTGGTGCTGACTAACTCCGGTACAGGCTCGGCCACTAATGTTGTGGTTCATGATTCGTCAAGCATCGGACTGACCTACGTCGCCAATTCAGCCACCGCACCGGCTGGTACGACATTCACTGCCGGTGTTCCGTCCAGCAGCTGGAGTATAGCCACTATCAGTGGCGGACAGAGTTTGTCACTAACCTTCCAGGCCAGAGCCGACAGTTCGGGGATTCTCTACAACAAGGCGACCATTCCCGGTGATACGGCTACGGTTTGTACGTCCATTCCCATTATCATGTGCGCTGGCGATGTCTATACGTTCCGGCTGACAGTTGCTCCGGTCGCAGTAGTTACAAGTGGTATAAAGACAATGTCGAACTCATTGGTCAGACTACCAATGTGCTGGATGTGAGTGCCCCCGGTACCTACAGTCTGGCGGTGGATAATGTGTCGGGTAAATGTCCTGACTTTAGCTGCTGTCCCTTCATTATCGAAGAAGATACACTGCCTACCTTCCGGGCTGTGGCTGTTCCTGTCACCTGCGTAGGGAACGTAGCTCAAGCGAACGGCAAGATCGTGCTGAGTGGTTTCAATGCTTCTTACACTTACCAGTATTCGCTGGGCACCAGCTTCAATGCAACCGCTTCGTTATCAGGCGCTAAGCAGGTCATTCCTACAGGCGGTGCGATTGTGACAAATCTGGCTAATCCAGTTGCAGCACAGTTCTACACAATTCGGGTTTACAATGCGTCGGGTTGTTACACGGATGTGACCGTGCAACTACTACCCACGGTTTGTGGCTGTCCGACACAAGTTTGTGTGCCGTTACTAATTCGGCAAACTAAACGGGCTGTACGACTAGGCGCGCTTCGTTAAGATCATCGTTTAAGCGTAAGGTTTTTACCTAAACCCAATTCATTTATAGCTAAAAAGCGGTGCTGAGAAATCTCAACACCGCTTTTTTATGTATTAGGAAATGGAGAACTGAACTGGCTAATACCGTTCGTTCCCTTCCTCTTCTTCTTCAGCGAGTTCGGTAATTTGTTCTTCAATCTCGTCATCCGATAAATCATCATCGGCTATATCATCTGGAAACTCATCAGGCTCCTCGGCATTAGAGACTGCATCTGTCGCATGGCGAGCAGTGGCTGTGTCCGTAAACAGGAGGGTATCTGAGGCTTCCTCATCGCCAGGGTTCAACATGTCGGGATGGTTATTGACCCCCAGGCCAGTATAAATAACCGAATCGTCTCCTTCATCATTTTCGGGCGGATTATTATGCTGTGGGGATAGCCCTTTTAACGAATTGCCTGATGTTTGATCAGGCGCTTGCCGGTCGGCGTTGTTTGTATTTTCCATAGGATCACTACTTTAGTTAAGAGTTGTTTCTGGTGATAGTTGAGGTTATCCAATCGCTCTATTAACTATCAGGAATTGAAAGAGTTTAGTTAGCTGCACCTTCTAAAGTTCCTAATTACTAGTCTTTTAATTTAGAGTCTATAGGTTCTTTGGGGTTTATTGTATTGATAGTCAATCTAAAAAGAAACTACAGCATCAATAGAATCTAAATTGGAAAACCACTTGTCTGCCCGTAGCCTCGGGATTACGTTGGTAGTGTATAGACGACAGGGGAGTAAGTAACAGCGAAGCCGAAAGTCATTTCCAGACCACTACTTTCTGAACCTGCGTAGGATGATTCTCGGCCATAAGCCGCAAGAGATACGTGCCATCAGGCAGGGTTCCCAAATCAATAATCGTGTCGGTATCAACAGTTACGGACTGGGCTGGTAACATAGTCTGACCAGAAAGCGAAAGAAGTTCGGCATGACCAGTGAAAGGGGGGCGTATTGTCAGGTAACGATCAGTTGGGTTAGGAAATGCCCAGGGACCGGTTGGCTCTTCCTGCACACCCGTCACAACTACTTTCTTCGAGGTATTCTTTAGATAACGCAACCCACCGGCTATACTGCCCAGCATCAAATCGGGTAGTTGGTCGCCATCAAGATCGGCGGGGGCGGCAATGAGTCCCATTCCAGGTAAACCGATACTAGATAAGGAGTCGATTAAGGTGAGTGGAGATTGGCTGGTAGGGTCCGGGAACTGATAGACTTTGATTGTTCCATTGGTAGCGGCCAGTACAAGCTCATTTTTCTGATCGCCATTTAAATCAGCGACAACAATGGAGCGGGCTTTTGCATACACAAAATCGTCGGTGGTAATGCCTCCGAAGGTCTGATTTTGTAGTTGGAAAGTAGGGCTAGTGGCTGTTCCAGCATTTCGATAGTAGAGAATCGTTCCAAAATTGTAGCGACTAATTAACAGATCCGGTTTGCCATCCCGGTCTACATCCGTTACGGTCAGCAGATCCAGGGGAGTCATTAAGTCTGGGGTAGGCCAGCGTATGGCTCCGGCAAGGTTATACTGAACGGCTGCACCTTTAGCCGCACTATTGAGCAACACGCGTATGTTAACCGCCTGAGTAGCCGTTCCGGTAATCACGAGATCCATACTGCCGTTGGCATCAACATCCACAAAAGAGGGGACAACGTTAATCAGGGAAAGGGATTTTGACAGGCCCAGATAGTCGGTTGTGATGAGCACAAAGGCGGGGTTCTGGGTTGTACCTTTGTTTTCAAACTGCCAGATACCCCTCGGTAACTACTACCCAGCCCAACTCCACCGTAGCCTACCAGCATGTCCAGGTCGCCGTCGCCGTCCAGGTCAGCCAGTGCCGGAGCCGTCCGTTCACCCAGATCAAGCATATCGCTTTGCAAAAAATCTTTCTGAACTAATTGAAAATCTGGTTTTTGAGTTGTGCCCTTGTTTTTGTAGTACCAGCCCGATGCCCGAAAATCGAAGGCGTAATTATCGTTTGCATTCACATTGGGAGAGGCCAGTAAATCCTTCTGACCGTCGCCATCTACATCCTCGAAAAATGCGGCTGGGAACGCGGGAAACAGAATCGGGTTACTGGCTGGAAACAGACTATCGTAACTTGTAAAGTTTGCCTTGTCGGAGTTGGGGCCTGCATTGCGCAGGCGGGCAATGTTTTCGCAACTTACAAAACCAAACAGCAGATCTTTGTTGCCATCGCCATCGGTATCTACTACAGTTAGTGTGTTGCCGGTATGCAAAGGCCTTGCTCCGCTTAGCTTGACTGGAGGGGCGGCCACCCGCCCTGATCCATCGCACTGAAAACCAAAGGTAAAATCATTACAGAATTCCTTTCGAAAGTGTCCCCAGCATAAACTGCCTGTGCGCTGGAAGATCAATCCCCCTTTTTTGCCCGTTTGCTCAACACTCATATTCTGCTGATAGGCGAGGATGTTGCCATCTGCATCGAAGGTAATAATGTCAATATCGCCATCGTCATCGTAATCGGTGATAGCAGGTATATCGGTACCTCCCACATAGAGTTGGATGTTAAGACCACTTAACCCCAGCGTCATGAGCGGGTCGGCAGCTATTGTAAAGGCAACCTGGCCATTTTGCGATTCGTTATGGAACACCCGCACATTGCCAGAACCGTAGGTGAACAGGTCTTTTTTGCCGTCGCCATCATAATCTACCAGTAACACCCAGCTATACAGCACCCTCGGAAAGGCCGTTTCGTATTCGGGCGCGTATTTCCAGGCAATTCCGCTGCCGGTCGGATTGTCGATTGCCAGAAACGTACTGATTTTATTCGTAGAACGATCAAACACGAGCAGATCGTCACGCGTATCATCATTGAGTCGAATCGTTGAGTATTGGGTCGTATTTAGGCCACCCGCCCAGGGGTTCAGCAGTACGTTCGAATTCACCGTAACTGTTGGACTTTGGTCATACCGAAAGCCAAAGGCTCCACCAGACTGCGCATAGTTGAGCAGGGGGCTGAGCAAAAAACAAAGCGTAAACAGCTTTTTCATCTAATTTTGGGTATTGCTTAAACGCAAAGAGCGCGAAGGGTACGCAAAGGGCGCAAAGCAAAATTTTAGTTGCGTCCTTTGCGGTTACATCTTGCATTGAAAACGAAGAAACTAGCCCGAATGTGATGGTTAACATCGAACAACTCTATCATAAATTTCTGGAATGCACGGGTGTATCGACCGATACACGCCGAATTACGCCTGATTGTCTGTTTGTGGCCCTCAAAGGGGATAAGTTCGATGGCAATCAATTTGCCGAACAGGCCCTAGCAGCCGGTGCTCGTTACGTGCTGGTTGATGACCCAACCGTTGCGGCCCGAGATCGGGAACGGTGTCTGCTTGTGGCCGACGGACTAACCGCCTTGCAGGATCTGGCCCGCCACCACCGGCAAACGTTTACCTTCCCGTTATCGGCCTGACAGGCTCCAACGGCAAGACGACGACCAAAGAGCTTATTGCTGCTGTCTTGTCAAAGAACTACCGAACCTACGCCACAGTCGGTAATCTGAACAATCATATCGGCGTACCGCTGACGTTGCTGGCCTTGACTGAGCAATGCGAACTAGCGGTTGTTGAAATGGGTGCGAACCATCAGAAGGAGATTGACTTACTCTGTTCGATTGCCCAGCCCACGCACGGCCTCATTACCAACGTTGGGAAAGCGCACCTGGAAGGCTTTGGCGGAATTGAGGGTGTTCGGAAAGGAAAGGGTGAATTGTATGATTACCTCATTCAAAATGGCAAAACGGTCTTCATTAATTCGCGCGACAAAACCCTGATGGCCATGTATCGCGAACGATTGAAAACCACCCGCTCCGAAACCACCTTCGCCGAAGTCATTTTCTATCCCGCAGTGGAGGCTGCCGCAGTGGAGACTGCCGCAGTGGAACCAACTGCCGTGGATGCTGCCACAGTGGATGCTGCCGCTGTAGGCACTGTCAAAGAACCAATCGAATTAGTGCAGGAGTCACCGGTTGTGGTGTACCGTGATTCGGCTGGACAGGAAGTAACTACGCATTTACCGGGTCGGTACAATTTCGAGAACATGCTGGCGGCTTTGGCCATTGGCGATTATTTCGGCGTTTCGCCCGAAGAGGCTAACCGCGCCATTGCGGATTACAACCCGACCAATAACCGCTCGCAGGTGATTACCAAAGGCACCAATACGGTATTGCTCGACGCCTATAATGCCAACCCTAGCTCAATGGCGGCTGCCATTCGCCAATTTGCGGCTACGCCAGCCAAACGTAAAGTAGTGATTCTGGGGATATGTATGAACTGGGCGACGAAAGCGAAGCCGAACATGCAGCACTCGGTAAGCTAATCGCCGACAGTAAGTTTGATTTGGTTATTCTGGCCGGAAAAGACATGCATTTCGCGCTGGGTTACTTACCGAAAGCCTACTATTTTCCCGATAAGTTTTCGCTGCATAACTGGCTGATGGATAATCCGATGACTGGTACGAGTTTTCTGGTAAAAGGCTCACGGGGCATGAGCTTAGAGACGGTCGTGCCTTTTATCTGAAAGGGAGTACCTGACTTCTTTAGCTGTAAAATGTCAATCCAGACCAAACGGTTTGGAAAACCTAGTACTTGTCCAATTTAGTTTTTATAGATTCTCTTGATTCTACCGTGCTGATAATCAACTACTAAATAATCAAAAGAATCTACCGCGCGGGGCCCCGAGGAACAATAGAATCTATTTTGGCAAAGCACTAGTACTCGTCCAATTTAGATTCTCGGGCGGCATCGGCCCGCAACGGCGGACCGATGCCGCCCCGAGAATCCACTAGAATCTAGTTTGCCAAAGCACTAGGTGATTGTATCAACTGAAGATAACTTAGTTAAGGGTGGTAGAGGAGAGATTATGACCTCAATCTGCTCTGGCGACATTGCTAGTATTACTTGCCATTAATTGAATAAGATGATGACGTAGATAAGTCGTGTATCGGGTAATTTCGGGCTGAGTTAGATGAATACCGTCATTTGTCTGATAGGTATCTGCTGGTAAGTCAATAGTAGGGTATTGACCGGGGGGAAAAAATTATGTATATATTGACGGATAGTAGCCGTTAATACGTGATTTTGTAAACGAAGATCAGTTGGAATTTCGAAGAAAATCACCTTAACACCATGTTGCTGTAACTGCTCAATGTACTGGTAGGCTAACTGTACATTCGCTTTTAGGGCTGAGTCCGAAGGCATTTGTTGCATGACTACCAATTTTTCATGAACGACTTTTTCATAAAATAAGGTATCAACGGGTTGACCCAGTCCAACAGGGGAAGGCGTACGGTGACGATTATATAGAAGTGACTTGAAAATGGCTACGGGCTGGTATTTCTGACGCAGGAATGGGAAGTATGTAAGAAGGAATTGCCAGCCAGGCTCGTCAAATTTATTGAGAATTCCCGATGTATAGCCTCTGGCAAGTGTGTTCAATTCTATGTAAACAAGACGAGGCCAATGTCCGCCTTGTTTAATGATTTGTAACCCATCGAGCGACGACATGCCTGACATGGCTAAATTGTAACATCTTCCGGGCAAGCTATCCGTTACCAATCGTTCGCTCATCGACGATCCTACCAGAATGGTATCGCGATGCATACCGGCCTGATATAGATAGTCTTCCACCTTTACCATATTTTCCTGAGATGTAGTCTGTCCCACTAAATTAAAGCGGTTCGAGAAATGAACAATCAGTATGGTATAGATAAGCAGTAATCCTACTGAGATTAATAATGATTTTTTGATCATCAGAATTGAAAGTAAATAAATGTACCTCCAGATCCGCTATTTGTTATAATCATGAACACCATCAATCCATAGCTAATAAACTCCCACCGTGACCAGTTTATATGGATAGTTGGAAGCCGATTTTCAAATAAATAGTATAGATGATAGAAAACGACTGGCAGCGCATAAATCAGAATTAGTGTAATCGATACCGAATTAGTAGGCTTATGGGTATTTAGCGCTATAGCTCGCAGGTAGGCCAATACATGACTGAAATCGGGTAGTTTAAAGAGTAGCCACACCAATGTAACGAAACAAAATACCCAAATACTTTTCAGCAGTTTAGCCAGTTGTGATTTTGGGATTAACCAGCCTTTATCCGTTAAATAGCGCTCTATAGCTAACACGAGACCGTGTGCCAGACCCCAGACTGCGTAACTCCAGGCTGCTCCGTGCCACAAGCCACCCAGAACCATTGTAAGCAATAGATTCAAATAGGTCCGGGTTACACCATGACGGTTGCCACCTAGCGGAATGTAGAGATATTCACGCAGAAAACTCGATAATGAGATATGCCAGCGTCGCCAGAAGTCAGAAAATGAACTGGAGACATATGGGAAATTGAAGTTAATGGGAAATTGATAGCCAAACAGACTCGCAAGGCCTAATGCAATTAATGAATACCCGGCAAAATCAGCAAAAATCTGGATTGAATACCCAAATAGCAATACGACTAATGTCAGCGATGACATGTTCTCAAAATAGGGATAAGCAATCGTAAATGTGTGGTCTTTAAGGTTGTCTGCTATCACCATTTTTAGGAAATAACCCAATATCAACTTCCGGAAGCAATACTCCCAGCGAACAGCCTTGAACATCTTTGGCTTAATCTGTGGCAGAAAATCATGAGCCTTAACAATGGGTCCTGATACGAGTTGAGGAAAAAAAGCCTTAAAGAACAAGACCATTTCAGCATGTTTGAGCATAGTACGGGCAATAAGCGAGCGATAGCTGTCCACATGTCGATTCCGATAGGCATCGACTACCAGACTAATTCCCTGAAATGTGAAAAATGAAATTCCGATGGGAAGGGGTAAGGCAACGAACCAAGCCCCAATTTCTGATGTAGCTGGAAGAATGCTATGAGCGAGTAATGGACTGTATTTGAAGAAGCATAGAATGCCTAAATTAGTAATGACCCCCAGGCCGCAGCTAGTTTTTGTGAGCCAGGCGACCCATAAATTACATAATAGCTGGCTACGATATTAATTGTTACGGACAACAACAGGAGCCACAATAGATTTAACTGATTATAGCCATAAAACGTTAGACTAGCGGCAATTAGGATGATCACCTGCCATCGCCGAAGCAATGGTAGATAATATAAACCAAAAGTTAGCAGAGCTAGTACAATAAATTGTGGACTAGTGAATAACATTGATTAAGTAATCGCAGGAAAGCCGCAAATATATATTATTGTAACTTACATTTAAATATATGCATCTTTATAGCAAGGTATATTTTTGACTTAACTACTCTCTGTTCGATTCACTTTACAATCATTAGACTACCTCTTAGAACAGGTTGTGATGGAGAAGGCTTGATTTGATAGACATAAACCCCAGTTGGTAAAGGTGAATTTTGTAATGTTCCATCGAAAGGGTATTTGTATTGTTTTGAGAAAAAAACGACCTCTCCCCACCGATTAAAAATAGTAACTTCTGCCAATGGGTAACTCTCAATTCCGCGCAATTCCCAGCTATCATTAATATTATCACCATTTGGAGAAAATGAATCTGGAATCCAAATACGTTCATAAACAGTAATTACAATAGTAGCATCCGTTGAACATCCATACTTATCTGTAGCAGTTAGTGTATAGCGAGTGGTCTGGTCGGGTCTTCCTTCTGGGTCTGGACTAGTGGGATCATTTAAGCTGATTGATGGTGTCCATTGATACTGGTAGCTTCCTTTAGTACCACTATGAAGTTGAACGGAGGAACCTCGCCAGATTTCTATATCTGGTCCCAAATCGACGGTAGGAGGAGCCTGAATTATGCCCACTCGTTGAACCTCACCATTCTGACATGCAAATGTGCTCTTAACTGTGTACGTTAAGAGATGTATACCTATACCAGCTATATGCGGGTCGTATTGATTACCTGTAACCCCGGACCACTAAAAATGCCATTAGCAGGATAGCCCTGAAGCGTGATTGGCGGATGGTCTGTGCCACACAATGCAGATACTGAATCCATTCGCACATGGATTGTTGGTGCAATGGTTAAGGAGTATATCTGTGACAGTGCGGGGCAACCTTCCGTATCCAGTATAATCACCTGATAATTGCCAGCCTGTTTTGCCGATATGCTTTCTTTCCCCGGTAAGGATTTACCATCAAGTCGCCATTTGTATGAATAATTAGATGAATTGAGAGGGGTTTGGGCGCTTAAAAGCAATGAATCGCCAGCACAAATTTCGGTCACTGACCGAGCGGGCGAAATACTGACAGTTGGGGCAGACACTGTAGCAATCCGTTGAGCTATACCTTGCTGGCAGGATAAATCACTTTTTATACTGTAGGTTATTATGTGATGACCCACTCCAGCTTTGGCTGGCTCAAATTTGTCTCCTGATACACCTGGTCCCGCAAAAATACCGCCGGATGGGCTACCCGTGAGCGTGATGCTACTCCCAGTAGGACCACATTGCCTGGGAATGGAGTCCAGGGTAACCGTTACGCCAGGCACTACCGATAACGCAAACGATGGACTTACCAGTTGGCAGGTTGTTGTATCAGTGACGGTAACCGTGTACTGCCCCGTCTGACGGGCAGTAAGGGTATTCGTAGTAACGCCAGCTAAGGGTATGCCATTAAATGACCATTGATAGTGATAGTTAAGTTGGTAGGGCGTGGCCAGTACCAGCGAATCGCTGCTACAGATTGTCGTTGTAGAGCGTTGTGTGGTTATCACTGCAATAGGTAAAGCAGCCCTGATAAGCTGGATCGTATCCGAAAAAGAAGTGCAGCCCTGGATATAATCGCGAACAATTGCCCAATAGGAGCCAGGCTGACTGGCTACAAGCACAAGTGTATTCTCAGATAAAAGCTTTCCATTGAAATACCATTGGTACGTCAGGCCACCTGCCGATAAGGCCTCCAGTCATACTGAACCTGATGGCCCACAAATTTGGAGGGGCCAGTAGATTTTAGTTTAAAGCGTGATTTTGTTACAGTCACTTTTACTTCACCCGAACGACGTGACTTGGAGCATTGCGCTTTTAGTGAAGTGATCAGCTGATAAGTACCACTTTCGGTTGCGGTCAGGGTAGAGGTGGTGGCTCCTGGAATTGAGTTACCATCTTTCTTCCATTGATAGTCCCAATTGCTATTAGATGTAGCCTTCAGCTCAACGCTTTTACCTTCGCAGATTTGAATCGATGTAGTAGGCTGGTTATTTAGGGTTATTGTTGGATCTGGGGGAGACGTGGGTGGGCAATCGACGACAAATAATTGATAGTCCCTGCGGACAAGCCCTATTTTCTGCCCATTTCGGTATTCTTCTACCACTACCGTAAAAACAAACAGGCCTAACTAAGTAGGCGTAACAGTTAACTCACCAGTCTGGCTATTAACAGTCAATGGGGGAGTGCCTAGAATAGCTTTATCGGCACTAAACCCCGAAAGCCATTGAACGTTTAGCCCATTTTTACTACCTACCCCAAATTAGGGTCTAGACGATCGAATGGAGTTTCCAGTGAATAATGTAACTCATCACCATCCGCATCTTTAGCATCAAAGGAAAACCGGAAGGGGTCATTGACGCATAGATACTCCCCATCGACCTGGTCAAAAACGGGAGACGAATTAAAGGCAACTTTACCGTTTTGGGATAGGGCTGGAAATTCTAAGTAAAACGTTTGCCCCGCCTGGGATGGATTCCGAATATTATCAATATCACCATTTCTGCAACAATACTGTCAGGTCATATAATAGCCTCCAGCGTCAGCATAGTCTGCCGGGTTCCAATTGACAACTCCCTCGAATCGATAAAGAGAGGTTTTGATTTGCCGTAAGGTTGTGCAAGTTTGATTCGTATAGTTGACTGATTGCCGGGAAGTATAATGTATATAAAAACTAGTAATTCGTTTGTCGTATGCTACTGGAAATACTAGTCAAAATCCAGTATGAATACATATCTTAATGACTTAGTGGCGTATAGGAAAAAGAAAACTCGACTCTTTAAATGGAAAGTGTTCGAGGCCTATCGCGCTGAACGCGTCCAGGCCTCTGAATTAGAGGAAAAACTGGGCATCTCTGGGACGGAGTTGCGCCGTCTTAACCGCTGCTACTACCGGTGCCGTATACTTCCCCTGTTATCTCCCTCAAACCGTCGTCGAACTATGAAACGGGATGCTGATTATGTCAAAATACTTGAGCGTAAACTGGCCGATATGGAAAAAGAAAACCAGTTCTTACGCTTACAAACGGAAGCTTATCAAACAGTTATTCAAATCGCTGAAGAACAATTTAACATCCCTATCATAAAAAAGCCTGGCGCCAAGCGGCCGAAAAATTAACTCGTCGCTACCCCTTAGTGGGTATGGAGTTGATTTGTCGACTGTTTGGCCGAGTGCGTCAAGCCTGGTAGCGGCATCCAGGCGACAGGAAAAAGTGAGCTTTCAGACTGACGCTATCCTACAGGAAGTCAGGCGAATACGACGTGAAGTGCCCGGTATGGGCACCCATAAATTGCATCATGAATTAAGCTTTTTTCTAACTCGTCACCGGATAAAATTAGGCCGGGATCGCTTGCATGCGCTACTGAAAGAGAATGGTATGCTGGCCAAAAAGAAGGCCAGCAAGGTGGCTACGACAGAGTCGAACCACCCGCACTACAAGTACCCTAATAAGGCGAAAGATATAAAGCCAATTAGAATCAACGAGCTGTGGGTGAGTGACTTAACTTACATTCCGGTAGGTATTAATTTTGCGCATCTACATCTATATGTAATTATGGATGCCTTCTCTCGTAAAATTGTGGGTTGGTCACTTCACAAAACGATGCATGCAAAAGGAGCCATAGAAGCTTTAAATATGGCATTACTCGCCAGAAAGGACATTAGCCAGCCCTTGATCGGGGCGTACAGTATTGCTCTTAGGCCTATGTAGAGCGATTACGGCAAGTTAAGGCCACGATCAGTATGACTGAATCGGGTGATCCGAACGAGAATGCAATGGCTGAACGCGTCCTTCGTTCGCTGAAAGACGATTGTAAATTAGCACGTGGGTTTTCTTCTTTTTCAACAGCAGAAGAAGCCGTCACCAAGGCGATCAATGCTTACAATACAGTCCGTCCTCATGCATCATTAAATTACTTAACCCCTCATCAGATGCATCAACGTAAGCGAAAACCAAAACTTCGCTGGTATCCATACAAAAAAGTGAGGTACGGAAATGTACAATACGAGGCCGTATTTCGGTGATTTTAATATCTGTCCAACTCAATCAGTAGCATACGGTACCGATTGAATTCGATTGATTAGTCCTGATACCTTCTTACTATGAAGGGGCAGGAATCAACAGTAATCCTAAAATTACTAAAAGGTCAATTTTGTGTTAGTAATTGTCAACATATAGCCTGTATACAGCTAGTATCTAAGATAGCTTTGTATAAAAACAATAATTAAGAGATTTAATAGGACAAAATTATCTATTGTTGACTTGACTTAGTACCTGTTAGATAGGGACTTATCGATGTGTACGGTTTAATGAACAAGCATTCTATGAAACCCATTCAGGCTATTCTCGGTATAAATTCAGCGAATAAAGTATTCCTGACGAAAGAAATTGTACAACCCTATTATTCAACGCAGTTTCATTTTCATCATGAATGCCAGTTGACGTATATCGTCGAAAGTTCAGGTCAGCGCATCATTGGGAATAACATCGAATACTTTGAGCCAGGTGAGTTGGTTTTTCTAGGCTCAGAAGTTCCACATGTCTGGTACAACAATGAAGAATATTTCCAGGGTAGTGAGCATCTGCGAGCTCAATCGCTGGCCATGTATATCAACCCTGAACAACTTGTAGATTCCTTGGAGGGCTTCGGTTGTCGAAACGTACTGGACCATTGGCTGACGATCAGCCGTCGGGGAATTATTTATACAGGAGCCATCAAGACGGAGCTCATTGACCTTTTTAAATCTCTTTTTTACCAGGAAGGGATGGCTAAGCTTATAACCTTTCTGAAACTGGTTGACCGATTGATGCACGCAACTGATTATCGGCTTTTATCAAGTCCTGATTACGTAAATAGTTATTCAGAGAATGATCAACAGCGGATGGAGCGGCTCTTTCAATTCATTTTTGCCAATTTCAGACGCGACATTTCGCTGGACGAGATTTCTTCGCTGGCCAATATGAATGAGTTTTCTTTCTGTCGCTATTTTAAAAGCCGAACGCAGAAGTCGTTTACGCAGTTCGTGAACGATCTCCGAATCGGATACGCCTGCAAAATGATGCAGGAACGGTATAATCCCATTGAATCGGTAGCTTATGAAAGTGGCTTCAACAATATCACCCACTTCAATCGACAATTCAAACGGATCAAGGGAGTAACGCCCCGCGATTATCGAAAACAGCTCAAAACATTCTCATAAATGACATAATTGCTTACCTAGCATCCATGACAACAACCTCCCTGTTCAGTGAAGCTAACAAACAAGTGACGGCTCTACCGACTAGTACGTATATTACCGCTATATCAACACAGGATCGCCGGTTTGCCCTGGGCGAAGGAGTTGGTACGGACTCCATCCATCAGACCCCCAATATTCCTACGCTGTCTGTATACTAAAAACAGCCACATCCGTTGAGGGTGTTGGATTAGCCTTTACGCTGGGAGCGGGAAACGATCTTGTCTGCCGGGCTATTGACTACCTGGCTCAACCGCTGGTCGGACTTGACATTGAGGAGTTGATGGCCGATTTCGGCAGTATGTATCGCCGAATGGCCGATTCACCTTCTTTGCGCTGGCTGGGACCACAAAAAGGAGTTGTACAATTGGCATTAGCCGCTATTGTCAACGCCTGTTTCGATTTGTGGGCCAAAATACGGCAGGTGCCCTTATGGAAACTTTTACTCGATCTGTCGCCGGAGCAACTGGTCAATACCCTCGATCTGAGCTATTTAGAAGAGGTGTTAAATCGACAGCAAGCTATTGACCTGCTCACGCGGGCGCAGGCAACCCGGGCTCATCGATCGGGCGTATTACAAACCGGCTACCGAGGCTACGACACATCGATTGGCTGGTTCAACTACTCCGATGACCAGATTATTGAAAATACAAAAAAGCGATGGCACGCGGCTTCACGGCCATGAAGCTCAAGGTTGGGTCTGACGATCCTCAACGAGACCTTCGGCGAGCTTCGCTTATTCGGGAAACGGCGGGCGAGTCGGCAACCATCATGCTCGATGCCAACCAGCGCTGGAATGTACCGCAGGCGCTGGCCATTTGCCAGCAGTTGAGCAGCATCAACCCATTCTGGATTGAAGAGCCGACTCACCCCGACGATGTGCAGGGGCATAAAGCCATTGCCGATGCGCTGGCTCCCTTTAAAGTGGCTACGGGCGAGCACATTCCGAATAAGGTTATCTTCAAAAACTTTTTGCAGACGGGTGCCATGGCTTTCTGCCAGGTCGATGCTGTGCGGGTCGGTGGTATTTCGGAGTTTCTGACCATTAGTCTGCTAGCCAGGCACTTTGGTATTCCAGTCGTACCCCACGTAGGCGACATGGGACAAATTCACCAGCATCTGGTGTTGTTCAACCACATCGCGATGGACCATGAGAATCTGTTTCTGGAGCATATTCCTCATCTGCGGCAGTACTTTACCCAACCGGCCCGGATTGTCGATGGTTATTATCGGGTACCTCAGGAGCCGGGTAGTAGCAGTGATTTAATAGCTAATTGATCATGAGCTCCTTACAGAACAAAGTTGTGTTTTTAACCGGTGGCGCGTCAGGTATCGGCATGTCCTGCGCGCTGGCTTACATTCAGGCGGGTGCCCAGGTGGCTGTGATGGACCGCGATGCCAGTGCGCTCGATCTGTTAATCCATCAACTGGGCGAAAATCACCTGGGTTTTGTCGGCGATGTGCAGCATGGTCCGGATGTAGAAAAAGCTATTGATGGTGCCCTGGATCGTTTCGGACGGCTGGATGTAGTGCATAACAATGCGGGCATTGCGAACCCGTCGAAACCCTTGCATGCAACGACTGAAGATGAATGGGATGCTCTGTTTTCGACAAATCTGAAGAGCGTTTTCTGGACAACCCGTTATAGTCTGGAAGCGTTGAAACAAACGAAAGGTTGTATCCTTAACACGAGTAGCCTGGTGGGTGAAATAGGTCAGGTTAACCACGCAGGCTACGTAGCCACGAAAGGCGGTATGAACGCGCTGACCAAAGCAATGGCGCTGGATTACGCTCCTTTTGGGATCCGGGTCAACGCGATTTGTCCGGCTGGTGTCTGGACGCCTATGTTACGAACCTGGGCCGCTCAGCAACCCAACCCGGCCACGATAGAAACGTACCTTGATGACATCCATGCTTTAGGATATTGCCCCGAAGGTGATGTCATTGCCGATACGGCCGTCTTTCTGGTGTCGGATGCGGCCCGGTTCATGACCGGCTGTATACTGCCCGTCAGCGGTGGTGCCGAGCTGGGATATGGCCGAAAAAGTGCGCTGTAAGCTATTTATAATGCCACGTTGATCCTAACCGCTTATTGACATATTCATCCCTTTGCTTTCTCCACAAATGCGTACCTGTCTGGCCCTTGATCTGAAAAATGACCCAGTACTCATTGAACAGTATGAGCACTTGCATCGACCCGGACATATGTGGCCCGAGATTCCTCAGGGTATCCGGGAAGGTGGCATTGTGGATATGCAGATTTACCGAATCGGAAACCACCTGTTCATGATTATTGAAACACCCGACAATCTGACCGTATCAGAAGCCTTTCAGCGCATTGGTAAACTACTTCGTCAGGCTGAATGGGCTACATTCATAGGACAATTTCAACAACGGTTGCCAGAGGCTCAGCCGGGAGAACACTGGGCGGAAATGAAAGCGGTTTTCTCGCTTCAAGAACATATAACGGAATGAAAACATCGTTGCGATTTATTGTACCCCTGCTGGTTGTTATGAGCCTGATGTTCATCTGGAATCTCAGCCGGAACATCAATGATGTGTTGATTCCGCACTTAAAACGAGCCTGCCAGCTTACCGATCTGCAATCGTCGCTTGTTCAGACCGCTTTTTTCGGGGGTTACTTTTTACTGGCGTTGCCGGTAGGCCAGTTCATCCAGCGCTACGGCTATCGGGCGGTATGGTAACTGGCCTTCTGATGGCGGCTCTGGGAGCTGGTTTGTTTTTCCCGGCGGCTGAAACCAGGTTCTATCCCCTTTCCTGGGAGCGCTATTCACTATGGCGGCTGGATTTACGTTTCTGGAAGTGACCGCCACACCCTATGTTTCGGTACTGGGCGATCCCGAGCGCGCATCGAGCCGATTAAGTCTGGCCTCCGCTGTTGGGTCGTTAGGCGCTACCCTTGGACCGCTGGTGGGCGCCCAATTTCTGTTGCATACGCAGGATATTTCGGAAGCCAGCCTACAACAGCTTAAGCCGGATCAACTGACGGCCTTTCTGAATGCCGAAGCCCAACTGGTTAAAACGCCTTACCTATGTCTGGCGATCCTGTTTTTGGTACTGGGACTACTCTTGTTATTTATCCCCTGCCCACCTTAACCGAAACCGGAGAGTCATCAGTCCGGCTTAAGGATATCTTTGGCTTTCGACATACCGTGCTGGGGGCACTGGGCGTATTTTGTTACCTGGGTGCTGAAGTAGGCATTGTTAGCTTTCTGATCCGGTATGCTAAATCGGAACAGTTGCCGGGCTTGTCCGAACAGAAAGCCGCCCTGTTCATCACGCTCTTTATGGCCCTGGTCCTGCTGGGACGACTGGCGGGAGCCTGGCTGTTGCAACGGGTCAATTCGGCGCGGTTGCTAACACTTTGCGCGGCTGGTGCCGGTCTGCTGGTCAGCATCGCTATGCTTACAACGGGCTATGTGTCGTTGTATGCGTTGAGCTGCGTGGGTTTATTCACCTCCGTCATGTATCCTATCCTGTTCACACTGAGTATTCATCAGTTGGGGGCATATACCAAAACAGGCTCTTCTCTACTGATCATGAGTATAGTAGGCGGAGCGCTTATTCCGCCTATCATGGGGCTGATTTCGGATACGTTGAGCATTCGGCTGGCTTTTACCGTGCCGGTACTCTGTTATAGCTACATCCTGTATTACGGCCTGCGGGGTACATAGCTTCGCAGCCTGTACGCAACCAAACAATCCTAAGCCACTGACCAATATGCGTTTATACATAAAACTTCTTAGCTGTTGTTTATTAGTAACCAACTATGCTCTGGCCCAGTTAGCTTCTTCAGATGCGGGCCGTCTGCAACGATGGCGTGACAACCCGCTGAGTCTGTTTGTACACTGGGGACCAGTCAGCCGTATCGGCCAGGAAATAAGCTGGTCACGGCAAGCCTATGGGAAGGCTCGCTACGACTCCCTGTACCGAGGGTTCAATCCGACCCGCTTCAATGCGCTTGAGTGGGTTCGGATGGCCAAACGGAATGGGTTCAAACAGATCGTACTGACCGCCAAGCATCACGACGGCTTTTGCCTGTGGGATACCAAAACGGTATCTTACAACATCATGCACTCTCCGTTTGGCCGTGACGTATGTAAGGAACTGGCACAGGCTGCTCATCAGGAGGGATTACCCATTGGCTGGTATTTTTCGGTGGGCGACTGGAAAGACGCAGATTGCCGGAATCCAGAAACAAATGATGTGTTCGTTAAACGAATGCTGACTCAGGTTCGGGAACTACTGACCAACTATGGCAAAATCAACCTGCTCTGGATCGATTTTGAAGGGTGGCCCAGCCCAACGCATCCCAAAAACGTGTACGACCTGGCGCGTCGTTTACAGCCTGATATTATTATCAACAATCGACTCGAACCCTTTACGCCGATGAATCCCATGCCCGGGTTGGGCCGTACTC
This sequence comes from Spirosoma telluris, assembly GCA_003259005.1. Taxonomy (GTDB): domain Bacteria; phylum Bacteroidota; class Bacteroidia; order Cytophagales; family Spirosomataceae; genus Spirosoma; species Spirosoma telluris. The sequence goes on along the minus strand of QLII01000001.1, from coordinate 3,401,652 downwards.
TGATTATGCCACGCCCGAAAATTTTGTAGCGGGATATGGAAAAGTCCCCTGGGAAACCTGTACCAACATGGGCCATCAGTGGGCCTGGAAATTCGGCGATACACCCCGACCTCTGCCCGAATGTGTGCAGACACTGTTGCGCTGTATTGGAGGAAACGGAAATTTGCTGTTCAACATCGGCCCTGACAGCACCGGGTTTTTCCGGCATCGTTCGTGAGCCGTACAAACGAGATGGGCGACTGGATCAACCGACATGCTGAAGCCATTTATCAGGTACGCGGTGGCCCGTACATGCCTACCCGACAGTATGTGAGTACGTACCGTAAAAACAAGGTTTACGTGTATCTGTTTCCGGAATCGCCTGCCGAAATCCGGCTTCCACCCCTGGCTGGATCGATAAAAAAAGCCCAGTTGCTGAATGGGAAACCCGTAACGGTGAACCAGAAACCGGATGGGTTATACATTAATCTGTCTGCCCTAAGCCGGGATTCGGTGGCTACTGTCATTGCCCTCACGCTCGATCGATCAGCCCCGTCGTTAAAGCCGATCCGGCCATTTACCAGCAGTGGCGCCCTATCCTATGGCCAGCAGGCCAGAGCATCGAGCGCCCTAGGCAGCTTCTTACATGATGCCTCGGCTGTCGTCGACGATAATCCAAATACAGCCTGGAAACCTGGACGCCGGACAGACGTCGATTTTAATGCCTATTATGGACGCAATGTTCATTATATGTCCGATTCGGTCATGAACTTGTTTCAGCATACAGGCTGGCTGGAGGTTAATCTGGGAAAATCGCAATCAATTAGCCGAATAGCGGTCAGCGAACTGGTCTATAATAAATCAAAAATCAAGGATTTCACGATTCAGTACCAAAAGGCCGGGCGATGGGTAACCCTGGTGCGGGATACAAACATGGGCAACTGGTCGAAAGATATCAGACCCGTACGGGCGCAACGATTCCGACTGGTCATTAACGATTCATCTGGCTACCCCGGTGTGCGCGAGTTTCAGCTATTCGGGACACCGCGCCCTGAACAAACCAACAACGGTTGAATGTGCTTTTGTCTGGCGAAAGTCAGGCATTTTGTCTAAAGCCGTACGTTGAAATAACCCTGACAGGCCTGCGGTGCAATTTGCAAAGTGGGACGTAATTTTTTAGAAACCTTGAAACGTATATAGGTTATCGTTCGAGTCTCCTTGTTTCAGTAATCTGTAGGAATCAATTCGCTTGCCATGCTATTTGGTAAGCTGGGCTATCATCGGCGGGCCAGCCTGTCAATGCCATTGAGGGCGATTCCATCAGTCTACTTATTGTGTTGGTAACTTAATCTTGAGCGCCAGAAGTCAGAAAATGCCTGGCACATCAGCGCGTGCTTTAAGGTTACATTATGCTTCATGTCTCTGGCTTCGGTAGCTTATTGTTACTAGTGCCTGACCAAAATAGTTTCTTTTGATTCTACTAGTGCTCGTCCAATTTAGTTTCTATAGATTCTCTGGATTCTATCGTATCTGATTGTCAATACAATAGAATCAGAAGAATTTATAGAAACAAAAGAATCTATTTTGCCAAAGCACTAGTTTCTTTTGATTCTATAATGCTGATTATCAGAGCCTATAGAATCAAAAGAAACTACCGCGCGGGCGTCGGACACGGTCCGCCGTTGCGGGCCGATGCCGCCCCGAGAATCTAAATTAGAAAACACTAGTAGCTAGAGGTCCGATGCCCATTGTCAGATACCAGGAGAACGTCTGTCTGAAATAAATTCCCTTCCTTTTTTGTTGGTTATCAATGATTTGCGCGCGAGATGCACTGCCTTTCACGGAAGGCTTTTCTCACTAATAACATGCAGACGATCAGAATGCCTTCCCGTTGCCAGTCTATTTTTTCGTAGTAAAATCAGATGTATATCCAATTTTATACTATACGAATAACGCACTGTTTTCAAAAGCTGGTTGTGAAATTATTTTCATGGGAGCGCTCCCACACGTTGGGAGCGCTCCCATGAAAATAATTTCACAGCTTCCGCCTTTTAATTGTACTATGTAGGTTAAAATTTGTACTGATTTTGCCGTATAGGAGTTGAGGCTATTTAATTCTCTACTTTTTTAGCCAGCCTCCAATCATTATCCTGAAACACTACGCGTCAGTAAAGTAAGCTCTCCCTGGAGCAACAGTTGAACTATTCCAATAAACACACACAAAATACGCAATCGAATGCGCACATTTACTCGTAAACTAAACTTGTATGCAGGCATATGGGCAGGCATACTTCTCTTACTGCACAATCAGTTTGTGCAGGCACAGTCCAACCGGGATATCTTGATTCGTGGCAAGGTAGTAGGTGCCGAAACCAACGAAGGAATTCCAGGAGCTAATGTCCTTATTAAGGACACAAAACAGGGAACTACAACGCTGGCCGACGGCTCGTTTACACTGAATGTACCTGAGCGCCCCAGCGTTCTGCTTGTCTCCTACATTGGCTACCAGATGCAGGAGGTTACCGTAAACACCCAGGAAACACTGACCATCACGCTACAGCCTGATAATCGGTCGCTCAACGAAGTTGTTGTCGTTGGGTATGGCACGCAAAAGAAACGAGATCTGACGGGGGCCGTTTCATCGGTTGGAGCCGAGCTGTTTAAAGAGCGTCGGGAAACGCAAGTGGCCCAGTCGTTGCAGGGAGCCATGTCGGGTGTAGTCGTTACCCGGAGTGGATCCAATGGGGCCATGGGTGGGGCCACCATCCGCATACGTGGCGTAACTACTATTGGTAACTCAGATCCCCTGGTAATGGTCGATGGTATACCAGTCGCGGACGTAAATCAGGTCAATTCGGCAGATATCGAGAATATTACCGTATTGAAAGATGCCGCAGCTTCATCCATTTATGGGTCACGGGCTGCCTCCGGAGTCATATTAATCACAACCAAAAGAGCCAAGGGGGATCAATTTTCCGTTCAGTATTCCTATGAAAATGGCATAGATACACCCACCCGATTACCTCAGAAGATGGGTGTTGTGCGGTATATGCAATTAGTCAATGAATTGCGTTGGAATGACGCCGGGAACGGAACTAACCAATATCCGACCTATACCAAGGATTTAATAGATGGCTACGCAGAAAAAAATGCGGCTGATCCCGACAAATATCCTGATACGGATTGGGTAGGCCTGGCGTTACGAAAGAGCGCTCCCCGCCAAACCCATAGCCTGAGTATGATGGCCGGTTCGAAGTTGATCAAGTCGAATGCGTCGATTCGTTATGAAAAAGTGGGGGGCTTTTACGATAACAAAGACTATCGGCGGATTTTTGCCCGCTTGAACAACGATTTTACGCTGAACAAATACCTGAGCGCCACATTTGATTTCAACTTCAAACGTACCTCGACAACTGATCCAACACACGGTGATCCGCTTGGTGAAATACGTATTGCTTCTCCGGTATACCCGGCCATTTGGTCCGACGGCCGCGTTGCGGATGGAAAAGCAGGCGCAAACGTTTGGGCCCGGCTTAAATACGGCGGCACAAATACCAACCTGTATAACCAGATCAGCGGTCGGATTGGTATCGACGTCAAGCCAATCGATGGGTTGAAGATTACGGGGATTCTCGCCCCATCTTCGATTTCAACAACCAGAAGTTTTTCAACAAACGGATAGATGCCTATTCGGCTACCGACCCTACCCAGTTTGTGGTAACGCTTTCAGAAAATGGGGCCAACGCCACCACACGGCTGGTAGAGTCACGGAACACGAATCTGGCATTAACCACTCAATTACTGGCCAATTATGCCCGTACGATTGGCGGTCACGACGTTACGGCACTGGCTGGTTTTGAAAACTATTACAGCAAATACGAAAGCCTGTCTGCTTCACGGGACCAGTATCTGTTTGATGGCTATCCGTATCTTGATCAGGGGCCTATTACCTTCCGCGACAATTCGGGTTCTGCCTATGAAACCGCATACCGGTCTTATTTTGGCCGATTCACCTACGCCTACAAAGATAAATACCTGATCCAGGCCAATGTCCGGCGTGATGGCTCTTCCCGTTTCAACAGCAAGTATCGCTGGGGTGTATTCCCTTCGTTTTCCCTGGGCTGGGTTATGAGCGAAGAGTCGTTCCTGAAAGGCCAGAACGTATTATCCTTTCTGAAACTACGAGGTTCGTGGGGAAAACTGGGTAACGAACGGATCGGCAATTACCCCTACCTGGGCATCATTAGTTTTGGCAACGCGCTCTTCTACCAGGCAGGGGCAGCCACATCGCAGCAAACGGCCGCTCAGGTTCAATATGCGATTGAGAACATCTCCTGGGAAACGACCACTTCGACGAATATCGGCCTGGATGCCAATTTCTTCAATGACCGGCTTCGACTGGTGGGCGATGTGTATCAAAAAGAAACATCGGATATGCTGCTAGCCTTACAGATTCCCATTTTCGTAGGATTTGAGAATCCGAATCAGAATACGGGTAAAATGAATACGAAAGGCATCGACCTTGATCTTTCCTGGAGCGACCGGATTGGAAACGTAAAATATTCTGTATCAGGCAACCTCTCTCAATTTAAATCGGTAATGGGCGATTTGGGAGGAACCGAGTTTCTGGGTGATCAGATCAAACGACAGGGAAGTCAATTTAACGAGTGGTATGGGTATATGTCAGATGGCATCTATCAGACCCAGGAAGATGTCAACAATTCGCCCAAACTGAGTTCGAACGTAAAAGTGGGCGACATGAAATACCGCGACATCAGCGGGCCGAGTGGTGTACCTGACGGTAAAATATCTCCCGAATATGACCGGGTGTACCTCGGCGGCTCGTTACCGCAGTGGACCTATGGCGGTACCATCCGCCTGGGCTATAAGGGGCTTGACTTCGGGCTTTCCATACAGGGAGTTGGCAAACAGAACAGTTCAATGCTCGACTTCACGGATTATAATACGGGCAACTGGGGGCGTTTCCCTAATGTGCTGGACGGACAGACCTGGAGCAACTACAACACGCCCGAACAAAACGCAGCGGCTATCTATCCCCGATACACGGAGACCAACAAGGGACTTAACCGGGCCTTATCCAGCTTTTGGCTGTTCAATGGCGGATACATGCGCCTTAAAAATGTAACGGTGGGCTACACGATTCCAGAACGATTTGCCCGTAAAGCGCTCATGAAAAGCTGCCGACTCTACGTCAGCGGTACGGATTTATGGTGCCTGAGCCGATACCCCAAAGGGTGGGACCCCGAAGGACTTGGCATCGTCACGACCTTGATTGGGGGTGTTTCGGTCAATTTTTAATCTCGGTAAATTCTTAAAAGAATGATCATGAAATCAATCCTATATATCGCCCTGACAGGCTTCGGACTTTTTCTGGCTGGTTGTCAGAACAGTCTTGACCTCTACCCGCTGGCTCAACCTTCGGCTGAGAAATGGTATTCCAACGAATCCGAAATTTCACTGGCCCTTAACGACTTGTACCGGCCTGACTGGTGGTCTCCTGACGAGGGAATTGGAAGCGAAGTGCTGTCTGACGATGTGTTTAACCGAACGACCTTATCGCCTATAAAAGCGGGAACGACCAATAGCCAATGGGGGACTTCGACCCTGCTCTGGCGGAATAGCTACAAAGCGATTGCGCGTGCCAATCGCGCCTTAGCCGCTTTGGATAACCCCATAACCAAGGCCAATGTACCTCCGGCCAAGCTTGCCATCTATGTAGCTGAACTTAAGTTTCATCGGGCGGCACAATATGCGCGACTGATTACGTATTTCGGCGATGTCGTCTATAGCGATGCCGTTATTTCGATAGAAGAAGCTTATACAAAAGGGCGAACCGACAAGAAAACCGTTTTGGCTAGTGTGTATAAAGACTTCGACGAGGCCGCAGCCGTTTTACCTCAAAACTACCCCGCTTCGGCCTTGAAGCGGGTGACAAAAGGGCCGCTTACGCCCTCAAAGCCCGAATTGCGCTGTATATGGGGGATTTTAAAATGGCCGCTCAGGCTGCCAAAGCCTGCATGGATCTGGCCGAGTATCGGTTGCATCCAACGTATGCCAGCCTATTTATCCAGACCACTAAAAACTCACCCGAAATTGTTTTTGGCTTACCCCGATCTATTGCCTTGAATGTCAACATTGCCTCATCCAATGTACTGGACCGGATTACACGAAATGCAGGAGGTTTTGCCGCCGTAGACCCTACCTGGGATCTGCTTTGCAGTTATCTGTGCAAAGATGGTTTACCAATTGATAAGTCACCTTTATATGACCTCGCAGTCCGTTCAAAAATCGAGACCCACGTTGCACGGCCTCTATTGTTGAGTTCGGTACGGTACATTTAGGATTCGTTTATGACCCTAATCCAACGGCGTTGCGGGTATTGCGCGTTACGACAAATACGCAGGTGACCAACAACGACAACCGGCGAATGCCCAGTTTGCTTCCTATACAGGGCTGGTCTGGAAAAAAGGGATCGATGATACCTGGCTGCAAAATGGGAACCGGGTCGAACCTGATCAGATTATAATTCGCTATGCCGACGTGCTGTTGATGTATGCCGAGGCAAAAACAGAGTTGAATGAAATTGATCAGTCCGTGCTGGATGCCGTCAATTCGGTGCGGGCCAGAGCCTATGAGGTAGCGCTAACGGCTACGAGTGCTTATCCTGCCATTACAGCCACCAATCAGCAGGAGTTACGCAAGGCCATCCGTATTGAACGGCGTATGGAACTGGCTAATGAAGGACTTCGGTATATGGACCTGGTACGCTGGCGTTTGGCCGAGAAAGCCCTGACTCGGCCCATTTATGGAATGCTTGACCCCAACGACCTGAAAACAAAGGTTGTCGATAAAAACCTATGGTTTTTCCCAAGTACACCGGCTATTGACGAGGATGGGTTTGCCGACTTTAAACCCATGTTTGATGCGGGGCTAATCAAGCTGATTGTTCCGACGAGCTGGACGAATCAGCAGTATCTTTGGCCTATCCCGGCAGCCGAGATCCAAATCAACACCAATATGAAACAAAACGCTGGTTACTAACCGTATGCAAACCTATCTACGTTTTGTAGATTTCTCATCATGTTTCTATTTTCTCATGTTTAAGTCATCCATTCGAGTTGTTATAGGTTGCGTGTTTGCCATAACAACGGTCAAAGCTCAGCAGCCTGCTTATCCTCAGTTCAGCGGCATATATCCGCACCTGGCTTTTTATAATAATGAAGGTGAATGTGGCACCGGGGCCGTTGTGCCCTGGGCCAACCGGATATGGGTAGTTACCTATGGCCCGCACCTGCCGTTCGGATCATCCGATAAATTATACGAAATCACGCCCGATCTGAAGCTGATAATCAGACCTGAAAGCAAGGGTGGTACCCCGCCGACCGAATGATCCATCGGGAGAGCAATCAGCTATTTATTGGCCCTTACGCCATTGATGACCAACGGCGGGTTCGGACGATTCCTTACACCGAAGCTCCTGGCCGCTACACAGGGCTGGCAAGGGATTTAACGAATCCTAAGCAAGACTTGCTGCTGGCTACCATGGAAGAGGGCTTTTATCGGCTGAATACCCAAAGCCTGAAAACTACCCAACTGTATCCCGACGGCAATGTAAAGCAACCTAAAAAAGATGACGTAGCGAATAACCATGCTAACACATTGCTACCCGGGGCACACGGGAAAGGGCTGTATTCGGGACAGGGCGTAATGGTATACTCCAACAATGGTGAACCAGGCCCGTTAGCGCTGAAACAGTTCGATGTCGAAGCGGGGGTTCTGGCCGAATGGAACGGTAAAGACTGGACTGTTGTTCGCCGGAACCAATTTGTAGAGGTAACTGGACCCGGTGGTATTTATGGCAATCAGAATCCCCAGACTGATCCAATCTGGGCAACAGGGTGGGATCATAAGTCCGTTTTGCTAGGGGTACGCGGGAATGGTAAATGGACGTTTTTTCGGCTTCCCAAAGCCAGCCATGCCTACGACGGTGCCCACGGCTGGAATACCGAATGGCCCGGATTCGCGATGTTGGTCAAGCGGGTAAGCCTGATTATCTAATGACAATGCATGGCCTATTCTGGCGCTTTCCCGGCCAGTTTTCCACTACGAATACGGCGGGTATTCGGCCCCGGTCTGCCTATTTGAAGGTTATCGGCGACTTTACCCGCTGGAACAATCAACTGGTATTCGGCTGTGACGATTCAGCCCAGAAGGAATTCCTGAATAAAAGAAAAGAAAAGGGTGGTATTGAAGGACCGGGACAATCGAATTCCAATCTTTGGTTCACCAGCCCCGCTACCCCCGATCAACTTGGCCCCAATACTGCCGAAGGGGCTGTCTGGATGAACGAACAGGTAGCGGGGGGCACTCCTTCAGAGCCATTCCTGTTTGCTGGCTGGCCCAATCGCGCAGTCTGGGTGCAGAATCACGGGCCGGAAACGGTGGCCCTTACGTTTGAGATCGACAAAACGGGAACAGGAAACTGGACACCTCTTCAAACAAGCACACTGGCAAGTGAGCAAACCCTACGAGTACCGTTTGCTGTCAATACACCCGGCGAATGGATTCGCATCAGAACAGATAAAGCCGCTCGCCTATCTGCTCATTTTACATACTCAGCCAACGATAAACGGGATAAAACAACTAACTCGATGTTTGCAGGGCTGAGTCCATTAACGGCTTCTTCAACAACGGGCGGCCTTTTATATGGGTTGGGTAATAACCGACGTTCACTTGGATTAGTGGCCCAGCAATATACGGGTAGCCAACCCACAGACATTGGCTATTACGAGCTGGATGCAGCCATGAAATTAGTACGAAAGAAGGACGATTCGACTCAGTCGTTTATCAACGCTAAATTTGCGATCCCGAAACAGGTCATAACCATCGACGGCTCATCCGTGCTGATTGTTGACGAAAAAGGCCGTCGGTGGCGGCTTCCCCTGAGCGATGAACGGTTTACGAAGCTTACGAACGAAGGTAGCTTACGTATTTGTCGGGAGGTGGCGACTGAGCGGGATCTATTCAACTGCCATGGGACCTTCTACGAACTTCCCGCCGAAAACGCCGATGGGTACGCTAAAGTGAGACCTATTTCCTCGCACAGGCTCCGAATCAATGATTACGCGTCGTACCGAGGTTTACTGGTTATGACGGGTATTGATCTGGCAGCAGTTGCCGGAAAAGAGCACATTGTCGTGTCTGATGATCGAAAGGCCGCTATCTGGGCGGGGGCTATCGATGACCTCTGGAAGTTGGGTAAACCCACTGGTCATGGCGGCCCCTGGCAAAATACGGCCGTAGCTGCAAACGTCCCGTCTGACCCGTACCTGATTGGGTTTTACGACAAACGAACCCTGACCCTGTCACACAAGGCTACATCGCCTGTTACGTTTACGGTGGAGGCTGATCCGGTTGGTACGGGCCAATGGATGATTTACAGGACGTTTACGGTAAAGCCTGGTCAATCCGTATCCCATACGTTCCCGTCCGATTTCCAGGCCCGCTGGGTACGTTTCCGCACTAATAAAGCCTGCACATCAACAACATTGCTCAATTATCAGTAAAAGAAAACTAGCTTAGCCGAAGCTTTTCGCATTCTAGCACCCATCCTACAACGCGAAAAGCTTCGGCTAAGCTAGTGCTTTGGCAAACTAGATTCTAAATTGGACGAGTACTAGTTTCGTTGGCTTGAGCCTCGTATGATAAGTTCAGTCTTGAGTACCCGTGTGATCGGCTTCCACACCGAAGAATCCGTATGAATTTGGTCGAGCAGAAGCTGAGCGGCTACCTGACCGATCTCCCGGGTAGGCTGGGCCATAGTGGTTAAACCGGGCTCAATCAATGCAGACCCGTAATCGTTACTGAATCCAACAACGGCAATCTGCTCAGGGATTGATAAGCCCTGTTCTTTAATCACCTTTATGGCTTCGATGGCGGTTGGGTCATTGACGGCAAAAAGCGCGTCTGGCGGGGTAGGCAAATCCAGCAGATACTTCACGTAAATCTTCACTTTCTCCAGCGTCAGATCGTAGCTGATAATCAGATCATCAAGGATGGGACGTTTATGCTTTCGCAATGCATCTTTATAGCCCTCCAACCGCTTTCGACTGATGTATAAAGAGGGAGGACCAGCCAGATGAGCAATGCGCTCTTTTCCCAGCAGAATCAAATGTTCGGTCGCTTTAAAAGCGCCTTCATAATCGTCGACCACCACTTTAGGTGTTTCAATGTCATGGCATACGCGGTTGAAGAAGACCAATGGAATCCCTTTTCGTTTGAAAACGTCAAAGTGCTCAAAATTTTTAGTCTCACGTGTCATTGAAATCAGCACGCCATCTACCCGATTAGCCAGCATAACCTTCGCATTGGCTACTTCTGTTTCGTAGGTTTCGTTCGATTGACTGATCAGTACCGAATAGCCGACCTGAGCAGCAATCTCCTGCGCTCCCATGATCACAATAGGAAAAAAAGACGTGACAAATTCAGGCACGATGATGCCAATTGTTTTGCTCTGACTAGAGGATAAATTAATAGCCAACATGTTGCGCTGATAATCCATTTGCTGGGCTAGTTCCATAACCGCCTGTCGCGTATCGCTCCGTACACTTGGGTGCCCGGTTAGCGCCCGCGAAACAGTGGATTTCGAAATGTTCAACTTCTGGGCAATGTCAATTATTGTTACCTGGTGTCGCTTCATATGGATGAAGATGTAAATATTGTACTATGCCAATAATGAAAAATAGCAATTTTTTGCTGATTGAATTATTTTCATGGGAACGCTCCCACAAAATGGGAGCGTTCCCATGAAAATAATTCCTCAAATTCTCCAAAATTTAGTACTATATTTTTCAATATTTGTACTGTTCGGTGATTTAAGAGGAAAAAATCCAAGAATTACTTTCACGAGCAGAACCAATCAAACCGATTCTGACGAACTAGTAGATTTTTTCGAGCGCTTTCGAAAATCAACACTATTTTGACTTATTCCAATACAAACTCTTTAATCTCAATCACCTTTATGGATCTTTTTACAGCATTTGCCATCAGGGAAAAAAGCCGTTGGCTGGTCGGTTTCATGCTCCTGTTGAGTCTCCATTGTCAGGCGCAATCCGGTCAGTCGGTCACGCTCAAAGGCGTAGTAACCTCTGCCGATACCAGGCAGGGAATCCCAGGGGCCAACGTCATCGTTAAAAACACGCAGATAGGGGCGACTACGAATGCGGATGGAGCGTTTGTTCTCTCTGTTCCCGAGGGGACTCACGTAGTAACGGTTTCCTACATCGGCTACCAGACGAAAGAGGTTTCAATTGTCGGGCAAAACAACGTCAATATCGTACTAGAAACAGATGATCGTTCACTTAACGAAGTGGTTGTAGTAGGTTACGGAACGGTCAAGAAAAGCGATCTGACAGGAGCGGTCTCTTCGGTAAAAGCGGCTGAGTTAAAACAAACCCCCATTGCCAACTTCGTGCAGGGATTGCAGGCCCGTGCCTCCGGTGTTCAGGTAACGCAGAACTCGGGTGCACCGGGCGGTACCATCAGTGTACGGATTCGGGGCAACAGCTCCATTAGTGGCAGCAGCGAACCGTTGTATGTGGTCGATGGCTTTCCGATCTCAGGCAATGACAACCCACTAGCAGGGGGCGGTAGTAGCTTCGGTACCGACAACGGCAACCGCCTTTCCGTACTGTCAACCCTCAATCCGAACGATATTGAAAGTATCGAGGTCCTCAAAGATGCGTCAGCTACGGCTATTTACGGTACTCGGGGTGCTAATGGCGTTGTATTGATCACAACCAAACGTGGGAAGGCAGGCCAGACCCGGGTTACGTATGAAGGCTACTATGGCCAGCAGCAGATACGTCGTATGCTGCCACTCATGAACGCTACCCAGTTTGCGCAGTATGAAAACGAGATTGCAGGGCAGCCCCTTTATCCAAACCCGGAGCAGCTAGGTGCAGGCACCGACTGGCAATCCTATATTTTTCAAAAAGGAGGCATGCAGAATCACCAGTTGTCGGTATCGGGCGGTACAGACAAATCCCTGTTCAATGTATCGCTGAATTACTTTGACCAGGACGGCATCATTATCAATTCAAATTTCAAGCGTGGGTCCGTACGGGTAAACCTGGACAATACGATCAGCAAAAATTTCAAGATCGGAACCAGTCTGACGTATACCTACTCGCAAAACAATGGAGCGGTAACCTCAACGCTGGCCGATGCGGGTGCCGGTGGCATCGTCATATCGGCTCTGTTTGCTCCTCCAACTGTAGCCCCTTATGATGCACAGGGTAACCCGACCATTTTCAGCGGCCGGTATATCGACATTAACAATCCGATTTCCGTTGCAACCAACGTACTGAACCGCAACACAACCCGCCGGTTTCTGGGTAACATCTTTGCCGACTGGACAATTATTGATGGGCTAACGTACCGGGCTTCGTTTGGTGGAGATCTGGTGAATGACACCCGCGATTCGTACGTTAACCGATTCGTCCGTACGGGTGCTCAGGTTAATGGAATCGGCGGGAAGGGAAATACCTACAGCAACACCTTTCTGCACGAAAGTTTATTGAATTACCAGAAAACAATCGGCGCACATAGTCTGGCCCTTACGGGTGTGTTCTCGACCCAAAGCCAGCTACAAACCAGCGATGCATCCTCGGGGCAGACGTTTCCCAACGATCTGGTACTGAACGATAATTTGAGCCAGGCTTCTATTGTCACCATCAGCAGCAACAAACAATCCTGGCGTCTGGATTCTTACACCGGTCGTATTAACTACAATTACAAAAGTAAATACCTGCTTACGCTGACAGGCCGGGTCGATGGATCGAGCCGCTTCGGTGCCAACAATAAGTATGGTTTTTTTCCGTCGGTAGCGGGAGCCTGGCGGGTTTCGGAAGAAAAATTTATGCAGGGTCAGCAGGTTGTGAGCGACCTTAAATTGAGAGCCAGTTTCGGGATCACAGGAAACGCGGATATTCCACTTTATAACTCGTTATCACGCCTGAGTTCAGTGGGTAATTACAATTTTAACAACACTCGGAATATCGGCATTCTGGCGGCCAACATTGCCAACCCGGACCTGCGCTGGGAAAAGAGTGCCCAAACCGACCTGGGTGTAGATATTGGCCTGTTGAACAACCGGGTTCAGCTTACCGCCGACGTATACATTAAAAAGACAACGGATCTGCTGCTTTCACGGGCGATTCCGCTTTCGTCGGGCTTTGGTTCGGTGTTCGGCAACTTCGGGGGTATTGAAAACCGGGGGATCGAACTGTCGCTCAATGTAGGTGTCCTGAATGGGCCGCTGAAATGGGACATCAGCGGTAATATATCGGCCAATCGGAATAAGCTGACCCTGATTGACGGCAAACGAACCGAGATCATCCCTGGTGATGGAGGGGGTTCCGTAGCGGCCTTTTCAAATACCAGCCTGCTTCGGATCGGAGCGCCTATCGGCTCATTTTATGGCTATTACTTCGATGGCATATACCAAACGGGTGACAACATTCCGACCGGAAAGACGGCAGGAAATATACGCTATCGGGATCTGAATGGCGACGGTGTTATTTCGGCGGCAGATCAGGATATTATCGGTAACCCAAACCCGAACTATTATTTCGGGCTGACCAATAACCTGAAATTTAAAGGTTTCGATTTTAGCCTGTTCATTCAGGGCGTGCAGGGTAACCAACTATTCAATGTAGCGAGACTTCGGATGGAAAGCGCATCCGGCGGCTTTAATCAATACGCTACAGTAGTTGACCGCTGGACATCTTCAAACCCATCGAATCGCTACCAGAAAGCGTCGGTAGGGCAGCGGGTGAGTCAGTCCGACTTCCAGATCGAAGATGGCTCCTTCGTCCGGTTCAAGAACGCAACCCTGGGCTATACCTTCCCTCAGATCGGCAAGATAAACTGGCTCAGAAACAGTCGTGTCTATGTCAGCGCCAACAACTTTATTACGATTACGAAGTATACAGGTTTCGATCCCGAAGTGAATACGGCCGGCCAGAATAACCTGAACCTGGGTGTCGACAACATTGGCTATCCCGTTGCCAAATCATTTATTGCTGGCCTTCAACTAACGTTTTAAGTACTCCTGAACCATGAAACGGATCTATCAACTACCGCTGCTTTTTATCGCCTTAGCATCCTCTCTGACCAGTTGTCAGTTGGCCGAAAAACCTTATTCGTTCATTACGCCAAGCCAGTTTTACAATACGGCATCCGACGCCGAAGCAGCCCTTACGGCGGCTTATACACCCATCACGGATCTGTATAGCCGGGTAGGAACGCAGGTGCCCGACTATTCGGCAGACCAGTGCTTTCCCCGGGCCGTTGTCGGTCGTGAGCAGCTAACCGTATTCTCCTACGACGCTACCAATGATTTGATTGGACAATACTGGCAGCACTGTTATAATGGCGTAAATCGGGCCAATCAGGTCATCGAAAATGTACCCCGCGTAACGATGGATGAAGCGCGCAAAAAACAAATCCTGGCTGAAGCGCAGTTTCTACGGGGGCTTTATTACTTCCACCTGGTGAAAACCTTTGGCGATGTACCGCTCAAACAAATCAGTACGAAAGACATTGCCAGCACCGAAACCTCTAAAAGTAAAGCCGAAGATGTCTATGCATTTTTGATAAAAGATCTGGAACAGGCCGTCAAAGACCTTCCGGCGCAGCCCAAAGACCGGGGCGAGCCGCCAGCGGAGCCGCTCAGGGCTTACTGGCCAAGGCCTATCTCTACGCGGGCAATTACGCCAAAGCCGCCGAAAATGCGCAGTCCTTACTCCAGTCGAATCGGTATAGCCTCATGCCCAATGTGCTGGATCTTTATAACCCACTCAAAGAAGATGCGGCTCGTGCTGAGATGATTTTTGCCGCTGAATTTTCAGCACTGAGTGGATTGGTTGGCTATGATCTGGTTGGGTTTTATGCACCGGCGAACTCACCACCCGTCTTTTCAAAAACAGCTTTCGGGTCCGCCTTTGGCTATATGTCGTTCTATAAATCGTTTAACCCAATTGACAAACGGCGACAACTGCTGGATACGGCTTATGTGAATTCGGCGGGTGTGCTGATCGGTCAGGCTGATTTAACCCTAAAGGATCGTGTACTGGTCAAGAAGTTCCTGGACCCCAACTCCAACGGGGCCAATGGCGAAAACAACTTCCCAATTCTACGCCTGGCCGATGTGTACTTGATTGCAGCTGAAGCCGAAGCCCGGCAAAATGGGCCAACCAGCGTTGCCTACGCGGCCATCAACACCGTTCGTCGGCGGGCCGGTATTCCTGATCTGACACCGGGTTTAACCAAAGACGCCTTCATTGAGGCCGTTTTGCAGGAACGGTCCTGGGAATTATGCTATGAAGCCGACCGCTGGTACGACCTGACACGGACGGGCAAGTTTAAGCTGGTAGCGAACGTACTGAACTCTTATTACCCGTCTCGCCCGGTTCAGGACAAACATCGCTTCTTCCCCATACCAAACCTGGAGATTCTGACCAACTCGCAGTTGGAGCAGAATCCTGCCTGGAAATAGTACAGCGTTCATTATCTACACCATATTACCTCATATCGAATGAATTGGCTCACTGGATTCGTATTTCTGATTTACTGTACGACGGCCACGGCCCAGAAGCAGCATCTTTTTTTAATTGCTGGTCAAAGCAATGCCGTTGGACAGGGTACGGCGGCTCAATCGGTAGTCTGCCCACCCGGTGTAGCGTTGGCTTATCTGGCTTCTACCGATTCGCTGGTGGCACTAGCTGATCCGTTTGGTGAACGGGTAGGTCATTTCGAGCAGGCATCAACGGGCAGTATGGCCCCTGCCTTTGCGCAGGAGTTCCACCGAGTCACAGGGGGGCGAACTGTACTGCTCTCAACAGCACGGGGAGGAGCCTCCTGTGATCAGCGGGCCGAGCTAGGCAATTATGGCACCTGGGCTAAAACGGGTAAGCTACCGCTACTCGATGAATCGGTAGCCAATACCAAACGTGCTATGCTGAAAACAGGGCTACCACTGAGGGGTATCATCTGGCTTCAGGGTGAACGGGACGCCAATGCTATTGCCGATACGCTGATGACGGGAAACGATTACCTGAACGCACTCATGGACGTTATTCATCGGTTCAGAGAAGGCCTTGGCAGTACCGTGCCGGTTTATATCGTGCAGACGGGCTATCAGGCAGGACGCACAACGACCGGAAGCGATGCGGTTCGGGCTGCCCAACTTGCTGTGACCAGACGACTGCCTAAAACTTATGTGGTTTACCGAGAAACGAACGCGTTTGCCAAACGGGGCTGGATGAAAGACTTCGTGCATTATAACCAGACAGGGCTCAATGACATTGGGCAGAAAACGGCTCGTTTTGTCGGCAAACACCTCAACTAACCCTGCACCCATTGCTTCATGAACCCGCTCGTTCTAAACCGTCGGAATTTTCTGCTATCGACCGCTGCCCTTTCAGCAGCAACCTGTTCACGGTATCTCATGGCTGGCACCTTGGGCCTGGCACATAAGGCTTTTGAGGTAGAGCCTGACACACTCAACCTCAATGCCATGATGCAGCCCGTACAGGAACGATCGGTATTGCGCGATCCGGACTGGTTTATCTGGGGGGGCGGCATGGTTCGTACTGCCGATGGGCTTTGCCATGGTTTCTTTGCCCGCTGGCCCCGAAAGGAAGGGTTTAATGCCTGGGTCACTCATTCGGAGATTGTTTATGCCACCAGCGCCGATCCCCTCGGCCCGTGGACGATGGTTGGCCCTGTATTTGAACGAAGGGCCGGTTTCTGGGATGCCGACAATCTGCATAATCCATTGATTCAAACCTTCGACGGAAAGTATTACCTCTATTATTCGGGCAACTATGGCCCACGCAATGGAACCAAAGAGGGCTGGTGGGTTCATCGGAACAACCAGCGGGCGGGGGTGGCTGTCGCCAGCCATCCGGCGGGCCCGTGGCAGCGCTTCGACAAGCCTCTGATCGAACCAACGCCTGGCGGCACCGACCACATGCTTACCAACTCACCGACCGTAGCCCGCCGGAACGATGGCAGGTATGTGCTGATTTACAAGGGTGTTTCTGATGGACCAAGGCCGTTTGGGGGCAACGTCAGGATGCACGTAGCCCTGAGCAACAGCCCGATTGGCCCGTTCACGAAGCAATCTACTACGGTTTTTGGCCACGAATCGCTGCAGTTCCCCACGGATGATAATGTCATCTGGCAGCAACAGGGGCGGCTCTATGCCATAGTAAAAGACTACCGGGTCTTTATAGTCAACAGGCAAGACCAGGCTCGACCGAAAAAGAATCGCTCGTACTCTTTACATCCGTTGACGGCCTCGACTGGCGGCTGGCAGCCCAACCCTTTGTATCCGACTTTCACATTTACTGGGCTAACGGGCGGGTAAGTGAACGATTACACCGGTTCGAACAGCCTCAGGTATGGCTTGAAAACGGGAAACCCTCCGTCCTGTTTTTGGCGGTTAAAGCAAAACCAGACGATGACGACACGGATTTGTCGTACAACATTCAACTAAAACTCAACGCATGAACACGACCATCGACACGGCGGTAATTGTCCTTTTTTCAGCGTTTGTGCTGGGCATCGGACTGTTATTTGCCCGCACAGGCCGCAACCTGAAATCATTCTTTGCCGGGGGCGAAGCGGTTCCCTGGTTCATCGGCGGCTTATCGTTGTTTATGAGCTTTTTCTCGGCAAGCACATTTGTTGCCTGGGGGAGTATCGCTTATAAACACGGCTGGGTAGCCATCACCATTCAATGGATGATGTGTGCCGGGGCGCTGGTAACGGGACTTTGGCTGGCACCGCGCTGGAAAAAAACGGGGGTTCTGACCGCAGCGGAATACATCCGCCAACGATTGGGCCTGACCGTTCAGAAAACGTACATCTTCATTTTTACGCTCGTCAGTATTTTCATCAAAGGGTCGGTTCTGTACCCGGTAGGCAAACTGGTAAGCGTCTCGCTGGGCCTACCCCTGATCCCCACGACCATCGGGCTCGGCATTTTTATGATTGCCTACACCTCCGTAGGAGGTCTCTGGGCCGTTATGGTCACCGATATTCTTCAGTTTGTGGTTCTGTCAGCCGCCGTTTGTATTCTGTTGCCACTGGCCTTCGATCAGGTAGAGGGTGTTGCTGGTTTCATCGCCAAAGCTCCCGACGATTTTTTCAACCTGCTCAACGGCGAATACACCATTGGCTTTATGCTCGCTTTCTTCATATACCAGGTGGCCTACATTGGTGGTAACTGGACGTTTGTGCAGCGCTATACCAGTGTCGATAGCCCGAAATCGGCCCGAAAAGTGGCCTTTCTGTTTGCCGGTCTTTATCTCATAAGCCCGGTTATCTGGATGCTGCCGCCGATGATCTACAAAACGATCAACCCATCACTGACGGGGCTGGATACGGAGAATGCTTATCTCGAAATCTGTCGACTGGTGCTACCTCCCGGCTTGCTTGGCCTCATGCTGACGGGCATGTATTTTTCCACCTCAGCCAGTGCAAATACAACACTCAATGTGGTCTCGGCGGTGTTTACCAACGACATCTATAAGGGCTACTGAACCCCGGTGCCACGGATAGCCAGTTGATACGGGTGGCCCGCCTGTCTTCCTGGGGCTTTGGCATCGGTATGATTGTCATTGCCTTACTGGTACCCTACATCGGTGGTATCGTAGAGGTCGTGCTGACCATTGGCGCGGTGACAGGCGGCCCACTACTGGCACCACCCATCTGGGCGCTCTTCTCCAAACGCCTGACAGGCCAGACAACGCTTCGTATCACCCTGATCACCTTAGCGCTGAATCTGATCGGTAAGATCATTTTACCGCTGACGATGGGTATTAAACTCAGCAGAGCCGAAGAAATAGTCATTGGGGTGGGGCACCCGTCCTGCTATTGGCTTTGGCTGAGTGGCTGGCTTCCCGCAAGCGAACAGCCAGTCTGGACTATCTCGCCTACGAAACGATCCGGGCCAACGAGCAGCCAGTTGTCGGGCAGGAGCAGGCCGATGAAGCCGCCGAGATAAGCCGCCAGAATCAGTTTGGTTTACGGGTCATTGCCGTCTCGCTGGTTGTTACAGCCCTCATTCTGTTCGGGCTAAGCTTTTTGACTTCGCAGGGGGGTGGTGTAACGGCCCTGCTGGCAGGGGTAGTGCTCCTCACGGCGCTGATTCCCTGGCGGGCCGCAGCCAGAATGACACCACTGAAAAAGCCAGCCGAAACGGCTGCATCATGGCTCCAATAACGACGGATTTTGATTGAAACTGACAAACTAACGGGCCATACGGTATTCACCCAAACGATTGACTTAACGAATGATACGCGAACAGGCAACTGATCAACGTCCTCTTCGGACGATCCGGCACGACGCCGATTTACTGGTGATTGGCGGGGGCTTTCAGGCGTTTGCTGCGCCATTACGGCAGCCCGGGCTGGTATTCGGGTTGTTCTGGTACAGGACCGGCCCGTACTGGGCGGAAATGCCTCAAGCGAGGTGCGCTTGTGGGTGCTCGGCGCGACCTCGCACATGGGCAACAATAACCGCTGGGCTCGGGAAGGGGGCGTGATTGACGAACTGCTACTCGAAAACCTGTATCGAAACCCGGAGGGGAACCCGTTGATTTTTGATACGATCCTGCTTGAAAAAGTAGTCACGGAAAGCAACATTACGCTACTGCTCAACACCGCAGTCTACAACGTATTGATGGCCACTGAAAAGACGGGGCGTATCGAGTCTGTGCAGGCATTCTGCGCACAAAACAGCACAAATTATGAACTGGTAGCCCCCTTATTCTGCGATGCCTCGGGCGATGGCGTCGTTGCGTTCCAGGCAGGGGCGGCCTTTCGAATGGGTGCCGAATCGACGGAGGAGTTTGGCGAAAAGTTTGCTCCTTCGGCGGACTATGGTGAGCTACTGGGCCACTCGCTCTACTTTTACTCTAAAGATACCGGAAAGCCCGTGCGGTTTGTGCCTCCGGCCTACGCCCTGGACGATATCACCCAGATTCCCCGGTTTCGCTCGTTCAACACCAGTGATTATGGCTGTCGATTGTGGTGGCTTGAATATGGGGGCAGACACGATACCGTACACGATACCGAAACCATCAAGTGGGAATTGTGGCGGGTGGTATACGGGGCCTGGAATTACATCAAAAACTCGGGCCTTTTTCCAGAAGCTGCGAACCTGACCTTAGAATGGGTCGGACATATTCCGGGTAAGCGCGAAAGCCGCCGGTTTGAGGGTGACTACATGCTGACTCAGCAGGATATCGTGGAGCAACGTCAGCATGTTGATGCCGTCGCCTTTGGTGGCTGGAGTATTGACCTGCATCCGGCAGATGGCGTATTTTCGGAAAAACCAGGCTGTAATCAATGGCATAGCAAAGGGCTTTATGCGTTGCCTTATCGATGTTTTTACAGCCGCAACGTGACCAACCTATTTCTGGCAGGACGTATTATTTCGGCCTCACACGTCGCATTTGGCTCTTCGCGGGTCATGGGAACGAGCGCCTATGGTGGGCAGGCGGTGGGTATGGCGGCTGCACTTTGCGCCCGTAAGGGCTTACACCCTCGCCACATCACCAACGAACCTAAGCTGCTAAACGAACTCCAGCGTGCGTTACTCAGAACCGGTCAGCATATTCCTGGGCTACGGCTTGAGGATGAAGAGGACCTGGCGCATCAGGCTACACTCTCAGTATCGAGCGAGTTTGTCTTACATGAATTGCCACCCGATGGGCCAATGATGGTGCTTCGGCATTCGGCGGGACAGATGCTTCCATTGCCAGAAGGGCCAGTGCCTCAACTCACGTTTTGGGTTGTAGCGGCCCAGGATACAACCCTGGTCGTAGAGTTTAGGGTGAGCAGTAAACAACACAATCACACACCGGACAACATCCTTGAACGGCACGAAATCAGCCTGCGGAAAGGCAGACAGCCTGTTTCCCTGACTTTTTCGGAACCAATGCCTTACCAAGGATACGCGTTCATCTGTTTCCTGAAAAACGATCAGGTGTCGGTTCAGTACAGCCAATCGCGGGTGTCGGGTATTATGTCGGTGTTTAACAAAACCAACCCGGCTGTATCGAACTATGGCAAACAGGAACCGACGGGCGACATTGGCGTAGAGGCTTTTGAATTCTGGACGCCCGAGCGTCGGCCCAAAGGCCACAATCTGGCTGTTCAACTAGAGCCTGGTATTCGGATGTTTGGGCGAGAGAACGTACGAAATGGCTTTCAACGCCCAACAAACGTACCGAACGCCTGGGTAGCAGCCCCAACCGATCTACATCCTACTCTGACACTAAGGTGGCCCGACGTCAAAGAGATTCGGGAAGTAGTCTTAAGCTTCGATACGGATTTTGACCACCCGCTGGAGTCGGTGCTGATGACCCATCCTGAAACAGAAACGCCTTTCTGCGTCCGTGATTTTGTGATCTGTAATGACCAGAAGCAACGGATTTACGAACAGAGTAATAACCACTTGAGTCAGTGCACGATTCGATTTGCGCAACCGATTACCACAAGCAGCCTAAGTATACATCTGAACGCCATGAACGGTAACGTACCTCCTTCCCTGATGGAGGTGCGATGCTATGCCATTCCCTAAACTGACCAGTTTCACCTTTACCCTTTATTTAGATGAGAACGATTGTAAGTGTACTCGGTGTATCCTTGTTGGGTATCACCCTGCTTCAATGTCAGCCCGCTTCTGTAGTTACGCAGCAAGCCGTGGTCAAGACTACCTCCGCCAATGCCCGCGTTGCGGCCATTGGCCTGCCTGTTTCGGGCTACACGTTGTGTTACCAACAAACCTTCGACACAGGCACTACACCCAGTGCTTCCGAGTGGATTTACAGAACAACTGATCGGCTGGGTGGGTATAACAGTGCCAGTCAGGTCACTGTGGCGAATGGCTCCCTGAATATTAACTACAATTACAGTGGTGGAAATTACTACGGGGGCGGGGTTATTTCGACCCATACGTTTGGGTATGGCTTCTACGAAGTTCGTTGTAGTTTGTACTCAGCAACCCGGGTCTTCATCAGTCATTCTGGACGATGGGTTTAAGTCCTGGCACCAATTCAGCCAATGAAGGTTACACGCAGATGCAGAACGATGAGCTGCCCCAATACGGTACGGCGCTTGAGATTGATGGGTTTGAACAGAATTCCTCAACTGGCCAACTAGCCTGCAACCACCATGTGTATACACCTTCGCACACATCTAGTATTTCGCAATCAGTCTGGCCCAACCCGAACAGCAATTGGTTTACAATGGGGTTTGAGTGGAGACCCGACGGAATCACCTATTATTATAAACCCGACGGGGCAACAGTCTGGACACAGGTTGCCACTAAATCGCTTACCGCAAGCCCCTGGAATGTGTATGCTCCCCAAAATTTCTGGCTTTCGGCACTCCCCGTTCCGGGTGGTGACTATGGCTGGGGTGTAGCTACGCCACCCAACGCCGGAGCAGCCATGAAAGTTGGACATTTTAACTACTATGCAAAGCCATTAACCGGTAATAATCTGATTGGAAATGCTGGCTTTGAATTTACAAATGCCAGTACCGCTACCGCCGGTTATCCCATTGGCTGGATCGAGTCGCGAACCTATGGCAACACGCCCGACCGCAGCTATGTGACGACGAATGCCGCGAATGCAAATTATGGGGAACGCTACCTGGTGCATGAATCATACAGCACACCCTACAACTGCACGACGAAACAAAAGCTGGACTATATTCCCTACGGAACCTACAAGCTCACAGCCTGGGTCAGAAGTAGCGGAGGTCAGGCCGTAGCACGCATGCGGGTTATTGTGGGAGGTGTTGAACGCTATGTCAATATCCCGGCTACATCGAGCTGGCAGCAAATCACTATTGATAATATCGATGTCCAGAGCGACGAGGTCGTGGTCGCCTTCACGTCAAATACCGATGGAGCGAACCAATGGATTGCGGTGGATAGCGTCATCATGGTGGCAAAGTGATGGATGGCTCCCAATTGAACACTCTATCTATGCAAAAATTACCGAACAACTTAGTGAGAAAAAGTGCATGGCTGATAATTATCAGTCAAATGGTTATTGGTACGATGGCGGCCGGTCAGTCCACTGCCAACCAGAGTTCTACCGTGCTTTGGTACGCAAAACCGGCTACGCAGTGGCTGGAAGCCTTACCCATTGGTAATGGGCGAATGGGGGCATGTTATTTGGGAATATCCGAACGGAGCATCTACAGTTCAATGACCAGTCGCTGATGACCGGAACCACGCAAAAAATGGGCTACTATCAGCCTTTTGGCGATGTGTTCGTTGATCTGGATTCGGCAGGGCCTATCCGAAACTATCGTCGGGAACTGAACCTGCAGAACGCAGTACACACAGTTCAGTACGAAGCCAATGGGGTACAGTTCGAGCGAACCGCCTTCGCCAGCTTTCCTGATCAGGTACAGGTCCTTCATTTTTCTGCCAATAAACCTGGCCAACTCACCGGAACCATTCGATTAAGCGACGCACATCAGGCACCTGTTCGCGCAGAAGATGGCAAACTGATAGCTACCGGAACGCTCGAAAATGGGATGACACATGAGGCTCAGGTCCGGGTAGTGGCAAAAGGCGGTAGTGTTTCGGTAACCCCCGTTGGCATTCGCATCAACAAAGCTACCGCCGTAACGGTGCTGCTGGCCGCCGGTACCTCATTTGTCAATGACGAATCCCGAAACTTCGTTGGCCCGCATCCTCATCAGAGGCTCAATAACCAACTGGATAAAGCAGTAAAAAAGTCGATTGATCAGTTGAAGTTGGCCCATGTGAACGATTATCAATCACTTTTCGGGCGGGTCCGTTTACAACTGGGTGCTTCCGGTACCGAAGCGGCACAAGCTACGCCTGATCGGTTGACAGCCTACGCACAGGGGAAAAACGATCCGGCGCTTGAAGCGCTGTTGTTTCAATTTGGGCGATATCTGCTGATTGGCTCATCGCGGCCAGGGGGCTTGCCCGCCAATTTACAGGGCTTGTGGAACCACGAAGTTAAGCCAGCCTGGTATTCGCAGTATACGACGAATATCAACATAGAAATGAACTACTGGTTAGCCGAGCAAACCAACCTGCCGGAATGCCACATGCCCCTGTTTGACTGGGTCGAGAACCTGGCCAGGGTGCAAAAAAAATCGCCTGATCCCGCACTAAAAACAGACAAAGGGTGGATTATATACAGCACGAATAATATAATGGGTGGTACCTCTGGCTGGCATATTCACCGTCCGGGTAGTGCGTGGCTTAGCCAGCATTTTTGGGAACATTACGCATTTGGGGGCGATAAGACGTTTTTGAAAGACAGAGCTTATCCGCTGCTCAAAACAGTCACCGAGTATTGGGTAAGTCATTTAGTCGTGGGGAAAAACGGCAGGTTGATCACGCCCGATGGCTGGTCGCCGGAACATGGGCCCGGACGGAACGAAAAGGATGTCTCGGACTACCCGGGAGTCTCCTACGATCAGCAGATCGTGTATGATCTGTTCACCAACTATCTCGATGCGGCCCGAGTGCTGGGGGTCGATAAAGAATATTGTATGAAGATCGAAACGATGCGGAACCAGTTGCTAGGTCCGCAAATCGGCAAATGGGGGCAGTTGCAGGAATGGATGGACGACGTTGACGACCCAGAGGATCACCATCGGCACAATTCACACCTGTTTGCGGTTCATCCGGGCCGACAGATCCGGCCGTTATCGACGCCTGATTTAGCTAAGGCGGCTCTGGTGTCACTCAATGCCCGGGGCGAAAAAAGCGTGGGCTGGAGCTCGGCCTGGAAGATCAATCTATATGCCCGACTTCGGGATGCCGGGCGTGCCCATGCACTCGTTCAGCGGTTAGTAACTCCTCGTGATTTAACAAAAACAGCTTACTCCGACGACGGCGGATCATATCCAAATCTATTGGGGGTAGGACCACCGTTTCAGATTGACAGTAACTTTGGCTATACAGCGGGCATAACCGAAATGTTACTGCAAAGCCATACCGGTGAAATAGAGTTGCTGCCTGCACTGCCCCCTGTCTGGTCAGAGGGGGAGGTTTCAGGATTGCGGGCGCGGGGTGGTGTGACCGTGGCTATGCGCTGGAAAAACGGCGTCCTTCGTCAGGCGCAACTGATGGCAGACCGAACCGGAATGGTTACCATACGTTATGGCCAGTTGGTGAAACAGATTCGGTTGATAGCCGGGCGGACGATAAACGTAAATCAGGTTTTGCAATAGCCCATCCTCTACAGGCTGCTCATCTAGGTCATAACAGACTGATTGAAAATTACTTCCAATACCCTATTTTATGAAGTATACCCTTGTCCTGATGTTCGTATGGATGGCCTGTCTGGTCCTGGCCCAGCAGCCGAAACTTGATAAAAACGGCTGGCTCGTTTCGATGGATAGCATTGATATGAGTGGCATGGTACAACCTGTTCCAGAGGCCAACCGCTTTGTACTGCCCGATTACAACATCTGGTGTGGATCGGTGATCAAAGGGAAAAACGGCAAATTTTACATGTTGTATAGCCGTTGGCCACGCGACAAAGGTCACGAAGCCTGGATTACGCATTCCGAAATCGCTCTGGCTCGTGCCGACCGCCCTGAGGGCCGTATCAGCATGTAAAAGTGGTGTTGCCCGCCCGGGGAAACCAATTTTGGGATGGGGTCTGTACCCACAACCCTGCTGTGATTGCCTACAAGGACAAGTTCTATCTGTACTACATGGGTTCAACGGGCAAATCCTATGTAAAGCCTCATACGGCTTATGAGAATCCGAACTGGTGGGAATACCGGAACAACCAGCGAATTGGTGTCGCCATTGCCGATGACCCGGAAGGCGAGTGGAAACGATTCGACAAACCGGTCCTTGATGTGAGTGCCGATAGCACCGCTCACGACGCCCTGTTGGTATCGAATCCGGCGGTTACCATCGACGAAACGGGTCGGGTGATTCTGGTGTATAAACAGGTAGAAAAAAACAATACCGTGAAAGGGGGTAAGGTCCGGTTTGGGGTGGCCTTTTCCCAATCCACAACGGGCCCATTTGTCAAGCACCCAGCACCCATTTTTGAAGCCCGTGACCGGGGCAGTGAGTGGATGGTGGCAGAAGATCCTTACATCTGGCAGTATAAAGGGAAAATCTATGCCATTGTTCGCGATGTTGTGGGGAAATTTACCGGCGATAAGGGTCTTGCTTTGATGCGCTCGTCGAATGGTTATGACTGGCAGCCTGCCCCTTATCCAAAAGTAATCGGCAGGGTTGTCTACAAGGCGAACGGGCAACCGTTTGATGATAAGCTCGAACGTCCCTGTTTGTATACTGAGAAAGGCGTTCCCAAACTCCTATTTGGCGCTATGGGTATTCAGAAACGCGCCCATGCTATGAATATTTTTGTCCCTTTATCTTATTCAAAATGAAGTATTTGATTCTGTTTGCACTGATTGCCTGCTCCGTGAAGGGGATAGCCCAACCGGCAAAGCCATTGGCAATTCCATTGGTGAATCAGGCCGGTTATAATCGGGGAGAAGGGAAACGATTTGTCTGCTACGAAGCCGCTGATGGTACGCCGTTTCAGGTAATCCGGCAATCGGATAAAACGGTTGTTTTCAACGGAACCATTAGAGATCGGGCGGGTGATTTTTCAACGTTCAATCCTACAAATGGTCGGTTAGAGTACATCATTTCCATAAAAGGGCGTGAGCCGTCGGTGCCGTTTCGCATTGGCGACCATCTTATCGAAGGAATTTCGTCGAAATTAGCTTATGATTTCTTCGTGGATGTACGAGGCTCCGAAGACCCGGTGCACTCTAATGAAGCCAACGTGTACGGGGGTGGCCCCTCCCGTGATCAGGGTTCGTATGGACTGGAAACGACCTTTGAAACACTCTTTTACGCGTCGAATCCGGCCCTGTTTGACCGCTGGACGACCGAACTGGGCGATAAAAAGACGGCCGATCTGATTGACCTGATTCTCTGGCACGGTGAATTTGCCTATCACCATGTCGATTACAATGGCCCGGTTGCCAACCGGCATGGGAGTCTAGGCTATGAAGGTCAGCCACGTATGACCTACGACTACTGGAATACACTCGACCAACTGGCGGCCGTTTGCGCGGGTTATCATAGTTTCCTGAAGCCTTATTTACCCCGCGAAACCTACCTCAAGTACCGAAATGAATGCCGTAAGCGGTGGAAGGCCTATGATCGCCATAAAGTTGTCCGCTACTGGACGTACAGCAACAAGTGGGTCGATGAAGGATTCCAGGAATTCAACGAGATGGGTAACGCCTTCGGGCAGTCGGTGTTCAGTAATTTGTATATGTATCTCTCCGAGAAAGAAGAAGCCGACGGGCAGCCGGATCAATACCTGCGCTGGGCCCAGGAGAGTGCTGAAGACATCATCAAAAACTGGGATTTCAACAATCCCCGGCATATGTGGTGGATTCGAAATGCCGAGCATATTACCCCACAGGCACTGGCGTTCTTCCTGCTGGTAGCCCCCGACAAAGCGCCTAAAGGCACCCGCGAGAAGCTGATGGCCTGGCGTGATCATATGAAGCAGAAGACGGCTAATTTCTGGCACTATCGCGTACACAGCGCTACCGAATGGGCACACCCTCGTACCAAGGAACTAGGTGGAGCCCCGGCCCTTGGCGGTTCCATGTTTGCCGTAGCTTATCTGCTGGGCGACCGGGAGCTACGTGACATCGGCTGGTCGCAGATCAACTTTGTTTTTGGACTAAACCCCATCGGAGCGCATCTAAGCAACAAAAGTGCTGATCGGCTGGCTATCAACGGTTATTGGGAGGGAGTCGAAAACGGCTGGCCTCGTAGCCACCCCAATGGCTATGGTATGCTTGGTAAAGTACGCGGCACGCTCGATGGTACGCCCCTTGATGCACAGTTTCCACGACCAGGCATAACAGTCGCTGCCACTAATTCGACCGAAGGGCAGGTAGATCATATTGGGCAAAACGCCTACGCTACTGAAGGTTGGGCAATCTCGAACCGGGGCTGGATGGCGACACTCACCTTTGCCCCCTGGGCACCCAATCCGTTCGCATACTGGATAAGCAGGGCAAAAAGCCAATGGTGACGGCCAAAGCGGGTCAAGCTGTGCGTCTTGAACTCAAAGCGGCCCTCAATCTGGACCCCGCTAAAGCAGAATCAGGCTGGGTCCTTGTTCAGCTTGACGATAAAGCCCCGGTAAAAGTAGCTGTACAGGAAACCGGGCCTGATACTGGCATTTTTATAGCCCCTTACACTGTTCCGCCGGGAATTACCAAACAGCTTACCGCATCGTATGGCTACTGGGGCTTGGGGAGCCAGGCTGTTTGTTCCATTCGTTAATCGATTACTCATGAAACACATACAATTCCTATTATTCCTGCTTTGTATAGGCTTGCTGGCCGTGTCCGGTTGCCGAACAGTGTCTCCCCGTCAAGGTGAAAAAGCACCGGATCTGAACATACAGGCCATGCTACAGCCTGTACCTACCACAGCGGTTATGAGCGATTCGGCCTACTTTATCTGGTGTGGAACAATGGTTCGCGGCAAAGATGGCATCTGTCATTTGTATTATTCACGCTGGAGACGTGAACTGGGGTTTAATGCATGGGTAACTCATTCTGAGGTGGCTCATGCTACGGCTACTGATCCCCTGGGGCCTTATGTTTTTCAGGATGTAGCGCTGCCCGCCCGTGGCTCGCAGTTTTGGGATGGCCTTTGTACGCATAACCCAACCGTTCACGAGTTCAACGGAAAGTACTACCTGTATTACATGGGAAATACTGGTGACGGCAAGAACATGAAGACCCTCAA
Organism: Spirosoma telluris; assembly: GCA_003259005.1. GTDB lineage: Bacteria > Bacteroidota > Bacteroidia > Cytophagales > Spirosomataceae > Spirosoma > Spirosoma telluris. The sequence goes on along the minus strand of QLII01000001.1, from coordinate 3,372,753 downwards.
CTTCGTACACCGCAACAATCAGCGCATTGGGGTTGCTGTAGCCGATAGCCCCGGTGGTCCCTGGATACGAACGGACACGCCACTAATTGACGTAAGCCCCGACTCAACAGCGCCCGATGCGCTTTTGACCAGCAATCCGTCGATAACGCAACGGCCTGATGGTGGCTTTCTGATGGTATACAAAGCCGTTGGTAAAAAAAGACCCGGCGTGTTTGGTGGGCCGGTGGTCCATATGGTTGCTACGTCCAACAGCCCGACAGGGCCCTTTACCAAATACCCCCAACCGTATTTAATGCCAAAGGCACGGACTTCCCCGCTGAAGATCCGTTCATCTGGTATCAGGGCGACCGCTACTGGGCAATTGTGAAAGACATGCACGGCGCTTTTACATCAGCAGGACGATCACTGGTCTTATTTGATTCCCGAGACGGCTACGACTGGAATCTGGCAAAACACCCACTGGTATCGACGCTGCAGATTCGATGGGCCAACGGAACCGTACAGCCCGTTGGTTACCTGGAACGCCCTCAACTCTGGTTTGACAACGGGAAACCGGCCGTGCTCTTACTTGCTACCACCATCGATCAAACCTCCTCCTACAATGTACAGGTCCCACTTCGGTAATTTAACGGCTTTTGATTTACTCCTCATCCATTAACTCCACTGTTTGCACCCTTTTCGTGGTCGAAAACGGCCAGAACGAGGAGACGAAAAGGTACGGTATTTAATAGGTTCGTATTATGTTTTAGAAACGGATACTCGACTCCTTAGGCTAAGAATCACCTTTTTGCTGACAAAATACCTTGGCAAAAGCACCTGTCGGGCGGTATATTAATTGAACATAGGCAAAGCATAAAAGGATAAATTTTAGGGACTTTGAAGCAGGGTAAGTTATTGTGGTAGCACCTATTATTTCTGACTATCTTTTCTTTTAAAGTTAGTGAAGCCATTTCCATTATACCGATACACCCCATCGGCGCCCAACCAAATACTGCCATCATAAGCTTCTAAAATCACAAATAGCACGCCTAATTCTGAATTTATTTCGGTTACAATAGGCTTCTTGTCGTACAATGACTTAGCCTCATAACGGGAAAGTACACAATTTTGCTCAGAAGAGTTTTTAAATGAGCTTGTCCAGATGGCCCCTTTTTTATCTTCGTAGACATAAAGAACAGGATCTTGGGTGATATTGGTAAAGGTACTGCCGTCATAGCGCCAAAGACCATTACCGTTGAGCCAGATAGCCCCTTTTTTATCTTCGATTATAGTACCAACATTCGTAAAAGGCTTGCCTTTGTTAGTTAAGATAGTAAACGCTTTTCCGTCATAAACGAAGGCTTTCTCCCGGGTACCAAACCAAAACTTGCCTGTTTTGTCTTCAAGAATAGCATTAACAAATTTAGGAGGGCGTAGATCGGGTAAGGATTGGCCGGTTCGATCTTCCGTCAGAGCATCACCGTTCAGCCGGAAATTTCGGAATGAGTGGCCATCGTACCGACTGGCTCCTCCATTCACGCCAAACCAAATATTCCCTTTTCTATCTTCATAGATACAAACTACCTCATTATTAAGCAGCCCCTGCTTGGTGGTAAACTCTTGAAATGATTGGCCATCGTAGCGATAAACGCCTGAGCCAATTGAGCCAAACCACCAGTTGCCTTTACGATCCTCTAAAAGCGAAAAAAAGCGGGCCGAACTTACGTTACGAGTGATATTGGTAAACGATTGTCCATCATAGCGGAAAATACCCTCCCAGGAGGCAATCCATATATTGCCTTTTTTATCTTGTTTGATCGCCCGAGTAACAGTGGTAGGGCCGTAGGCAGTGACTGCGTCTTTGGTTTGGAGCTTGGTGATATTTCGGAGGTCAGCTTTAGGTTGTCCATTCGAGGCCGTATAAACAACAACCATTGCTAACAAAGCCAATACGGGTACATATTTCATTCCTTTCCTAGTTTGATGCGGTTGCTTTTCAGCAATCTACAGGACTTTATAGTCGTATATAGCTTAATGGTTGTAAAAAAATGTTACTGAAATGTAAAAGCATCTTTTAGTGAAAATTGGGGAGGGAACTACCAAGTAGTTAAGCCAATTTCACAAATGCTAACATGGTCGTCTTACAAAAAGGCTCAAATTACTATTTATCTATTTACTCATTAACTTTATAATAACACTGAACCTATGGGGTTGATATTTAGATACTTTTGATTGCGTCGACATAACTATACGTCTTTTATGGAATGTAAGTGCCTCCTTACACATCTTGGTAAACTCAAATCAGGGTTAGTAGTCATCTTTGCCATAGCCGGATATTTTGCCAATGCACAGCCTGATAGTTCACTGTACAGCGACGTAGCCAGACAGCGATTGTTAATTCGTATTACGGCGCAATATATCCATACCATAAGCCAGGGCCAGATCGATATGGACAGCGCCATACGCATCCCCTGCAAGGTGTATCAATTAAGTCCTTTGCTTGCCTACAATGAGGGATATAATGCTGACGGGAAACTGTCAGCGGGAACCAGGTTGCTGGATGCCGGGAGAGTAGCAGAAGCCAAGGCATTGCTTAACAAGCAGCGTCAGGAAGCACGTCTACAGTTATTGCTGGACTTGGGTAGTTACTACGTTTTTAAGCCAGGCTCCGAAAAAGCAGATCTTGCTCAGGCATCAAAATACATCAATGAAGCTTTACTACTAAATAAGAAAGCGCCCATCCAATGGCAAGTGGAGTGTAAGACACTTCAGGCTCATTGGCTCGACCAATCTGGCCGTGCCGGTGACGGGCAGCAACTTATTAATGAGCTGGTAACCTTATGTGATCGATCGGGAAACTCAATGGCGTCTGCCAAACTATTACTACGTGCCGGAGAACTATTGCATTATGGAGACCCTGAAAGGCTGGCAAAATTTGAAAAAGCCCTTTCTATTTTTAGAAAAGAAAATGCGAAAGAAAAAGAAATTGAAACCTTATCTCTGATAAACATCGAATATTTTGTTGCCAAAAAGTATGATGTTGCCGAAAATTATTTGCGCACGATTGTCAAACGTCAAGCCCAAATAAACTTTCGGCATCAACAGTATCCCTACGATGCATTATCCTGGCTAGCTTATCGAAAAGGATTACTTACCGATGCGTTATCCTACTCGAACAAAAGTCTGGCAAGCTTAGCCTCCAAAGCCGATTCAACATTTATCAGTTACTTCTACACGCGAAGAGGACTTATCTATGAACGACTGCATAAATTGGATGAATCCCTTACCTGGTATGACAAAGGGTTGGAAAATAGGATACTCGGAACGAGGTTATTTTGGTACAGAGCCGTGATTGGCAAAGTACTAACGCTCAATGAGATTGGTAGAGCAAAAGAGGCATTGTCCCTTCTTAAAGAAGCAAAGCGGAACTATCCGCCCAACTCCTACTTTGACAAGATGCACTTTGCCTTTCTGCTGGGAACGACATATGCCAATTTAAAGAAGAACAGTCTCGCGGAAAGAAACTACCAGATCTTTCTGACTATGGCGGAAAAATTTCCGGGGAATACATCCATGATGAATTCCCTGCAGCCTATTTTCAAATTTCTACTTTTTACCGAACCATTGGCAAAACCAGGCAGGCGCGTGACTATCTCGAGCGGGGAAAAGACTTTACGTCTGCATTCGATATATTAGCTAAGGATAATTATTACTATAACCTGTTCAAAATCGATTCAACAGAGGGGCGTCTTCTGGACGCGATCCGGCACCTTAAGCATAGTTATGAGTTTACCGACTCGGTATTTAGCTATGACCAGCGGAAACGAACAGAAGAGTTATTAGTGAAGTATGAGGCTGAGAAAAAAGATAAAAACATCCAATTATTGAATAGTCAAAATCAGTTGGAGCGTTTGAAGACCGAACAGGCACACCGGACCAGAAATATCATGTTGGCTGGTTTGGTGCTCCTGCTCATTATTATCGCGCTGTTATTTAACCGGTATTTGATTAAACAAAAAACGAACAGCAAACTTGTAGCGAATCAACGAGAACTGGATCAAAAAAATAGTTTTCTGGAAACACTGGCTACCGAACAGGACAAACTCCTCAAAGAAAAAGAATGGTTGTTGAAGGAAGTGCATCATCGGGTTAAAAACAATCTTCAGATGGTAACTAGCTTGCTTTATTCGCAATCGGTGTATTTGCAGGATGAAACAGCCAAACTGGCCGTAAAGGACAGCCTTCGCCGGATGCAGGCGATGGCCTTAATTCATCAAAAGCTGTACCAAGATGAAAATACCTCCAGCGTCTTTATGCCCGAATACATCAATGAGCTGATAGGCTACTTACGGGAAAGTTTCGATGAGGGAGGCCAGATTACGTTTAAACAGACTATTGAGGCACTATCTCTTGATGTAGCTCAGGCAATCCCCTTGGTTTGATCATCACCGAAAGTATTGTCAACACCATAAAGCACGCTTTTCTTAGTGGGCAAAAAGGGATTGTGAGTCTGGAACTTCTACAGGACGGACCTGACTTTTTAGTATTAAACATATCGGATAATGGCATAGGCTTGCCTGCAGGACTTGATACAAAGGAGTATAATTCGCTGGGACTTGAGCTGATGCAGGGACTTGCCAAGCAATTGAATGGGTTCTTCACCATTGAAAGCAGTAACGGTGTGCTTGTCACTGTTCGGTTTATTCCATTAAGCATACACTACTCGGAGAAAAATTTGCCTGAAAAATTTCCTAACCAACGAGTATGAGCGCCAAGATACTAATTGTTGAGGATGAGTTTGTGGTAGCCAATTCGCTCCGTATCCTGTTAAGGCAGGCTGGCTACAGTGTGGGTGGTATCGCCACTTCGGCTGAGGAAGCCTATCAGAATTTACAACAGGATAAACACGACCTTGTGCTGCTGGATATCCGATTGAATGGAAGTGAGTCGGGCATTGATCTGGCCCGAAAATTAAAAGCTGAACATATTGCCTTTGTCTATTTATCCGCCAATTCTAGTCAAAAGGTACTGGAAGAAGCGAAAAAAACGGAACCCTATGGCTTTCTCGTCAAGCCATTCAGGGAGAAAGATCTGCTGGTAGCCTTGGATATTGCCCTATATATTCACAAGAACAGGCTCGAATCAAAATTACGGCAGGAAGCACTTCTGGAAAGACAACTAGTGGAAATTAGCCTCGAAGACTCGGAAGATAAACAGACGTTTTTGACGATTGCCCGGGCTATTCGAACGTTTATTCCATTTGATCTCATCGTATGCGGAACCAGACCACTTCCGGCTTCCCGGTTTGATGATTACGGCTATTTACGCGCCGGATTTGATGAATATCAGTTCATCGGTAAGGATGAGCTACTAACCATTTCAGGTCTAAAAAGTGACGCCTTATCTACAATCATTGAAAACAGTAATACAGATACCCATGTAGCTACTTATTACAATGGAGGAACGACCGATGCTACCCCCATTACTCCTTTGCAAAGTGTTTGGTCAACCTGTTTCAACATAGAGTCATTCCTTGTATTTCCCGTCGCTCTTAGCAATGGATCTTGGGCTTATTACTCTTTTTATAGTCGTCGGCGTGATGTGTATACACAAAGCCACATGGCCTTGTTGAAGCATTTGGTAAGCAGTTTGACCAGGGTGACCGAAAAATTAGTCCGGTCTGAGGTATCTTCCACGTCCGCGATACGGCTGTCTGCCTCTGGAAAGCATGATCATACCGAGGGTCAGCAAGGCTCTGTATCGGAATTCAAAAGCATTATCGGAAAGCATCCACTTTTACTGGCCGCCTTAGATCTTGTAACACAAGTGGCACCGTATAAAACGTCAGTGCTCATACTGGGAGAAAGTGGTACAGGAAAAGAAAGCATAGCACAGGCCATTCACTCCCTCTCTGCGCGGAAAACCGGGCCGTTCATCAAAGTAAATTGTGCGTCTATTCCGGCGTCACTGATCGAATCCGAGCTGTTTGGTCACGAGAAAGGCGCATTTACCGGCGCTATTGAAAAGAGGAAAGGAAAATTTGAGCAGGCTCATGAAGGAACGCTATTTTTAGACGAGGTTGGAGAAATGCCCTTGGACATGCAAGTTCGGTTGTTGCGGGTTTTGCAGGAAAAGGAAATTGACCCAATAGGAGGCAAATCGCCCAGGAAAGTCGATGTGCGTATTGTAGCCGCTACGAATCGAAATCTGGAACGTGAAGTTGCCGAAGGCCGGTTTAGGCTTGATCTGTATTATCGCCTTAATGTTTTTCCGATAACATTACCACCCCTGCGCGAACGAAAAAGTGATATACAGGCACTGGCATTTTATTTTGCCAACCGGTTTTGTAAAGAGTTCAATAAGGATTTCAACGGTATCTCAGCAGCCATGATGGATGAATTAGAGGGGTATACCTGGCCGGGCAATATTCGTGAACTCGAGAATGTGCTGGAGCGGTCGGTGATACTCAATGACGGTAAATCTGAACTGGAATTAAAGCAAAGCCTCTTGGGTACAACTGACAAGGTACCCAGCAAGATAGAGATCGAAACCCTCGGGGATGTTAGGCGTATTCAGCGGGAGACAGAAAGGGAATATCTTATTTCCGTTCTCAAAAAAACGAAAGGCCACATCCGCGGTGCCAATGGGGCCGCCGAATTACTAAATATAAAGCCGACAACCCTGGAAGCCAGACTAGCTAAGTTGGGTATTCAGCGGGAGGATTTAGGCACCTGGTAGGGCCGAATTGGCTTTGCTCAATAACATCATCTCCAAAAGTTTAGGAGTCGGATCGTATTGCCTCCAAAAATATTGGAGCGGGGAAGGGCTATCCCCTATTTTATCACGTTAGCGAAATATCACAATATACTGATATTCAGGACTTTATTGAGTTTATTTTCTTCTTGATCATTTAATGGCACGAAATTGTTTACAGCCCTTTTATCAATGATAGGATGGTTCAAGCTGTTGACAATAGGTTTCATGAATTCAAGAAAAGCCCAAATGACATCCGTTTTCCGTAACAGCGAGGGCCGGAATGTTTTTTATAGAACCTGGACTTCAAGGAACGAACCAAATGGTATAGTTCTGATCATTCACGGCCTGAATTCCCACAGCGGCTATTATGAAAAGTTTGCGGCACAATTAACTGAAAACGGATATGATGTTTTTGCAATGGATCTTCGGGGCCGGGGAATGTCGGAGGGCGAACGGTATTACATTGCTGATTATCATGCTATTGTCGGTGATATAGATTTGTTAGTAGACATTGTCAGATCGGCCTATCCAGCCCTTGCTATTTTTTTATTAGGCCATAGTGCAGGCGGGGTGTTTGCTTCAGTTTATACGGTAAGTAACCAGGGTAAGCTACATGGGCTGATTTCAGAAAGCTTCGCATTTCAGATTCCTGCCCCTGGCTTTGCACTGGCCATCATAAAATTCCTGGGTAATATCATTCCGCATACCCGGCTGATCAGGTTGAAAAATGAAGATTTTTCCCGCGACAGGGCTATTGTGGATACAATGAATAACGATCCATTGCTGGAAAACGAAAAGCAACCAGCACGGACAATGCAGCAGCTCTTACTGGCGGCAGCATATTTAAAAACGGCAATGCCTCTTATCAAGCTTCCTTTGCTTATCCTTCATGGTACCGCCGATAAAGCCACGAAGCCCAGTGGTAGCCAATACTTTATGGATCATGCATCATCAGCGGACAGGCAACTGAAACTATATGAAGGGTATTATCATGATCTGCTCAACGATAAGTATAACGCCATAATCATCAGGGACATCATCCGTTGGTTCAACGGAAGAGTCTGATTTGCCACCTTCTAATGACGTTTATCAATTGACAAACTGACCTCGACTGTTTTCATCTATTTCCTTTCACTTAATAACCAACATCTTATGAAAATCCTGGCTCTACTTTTCGTTTTCGTAGCAACCTTATCAATTTCCTCGTTAAACGCTCAGACAAAAAAAATGGAAACAAAACCCACTATTATCTTTGTGCATGGCTTATGGGCCGATGGATCGTCATGGAGCAAAGTTATCCCGCTCCTGGTTGCCCGAGGCTATAAGGTGATATCCGTGCAGAACCCGACTACTACACTGGAGAATGACATTGCTGCTACCCAACGGGCTATCACTATTGCCGGTGGTGATGTTGTTTTGGTTGGTCATTCCTGGGGAGGTTTTGTGATCACTGAAGCTGGCGATCATCCACAGGTAAAAGCATTGGTTTATGTGGCCGCCTACGCCCCTGAAAAGGATGAAACTGTTGTTTCATTAAGTGAAAAGGCTGCTCCTACCCAACTTGCCTCATTTTTTCAAGCGGAAGGTGGGTTCGTTAGTCTTACCAAAGAGGGCATAACGAAAGTATTTGCCAATGATCTTTCGGCTCAGGAACAGGAGTTGGTTTTTGCCGTACAACAGCCGACTTCCCCTGACGTATTTAAAGGAATAGCGAGTAAAGTGGCTTGGAAACAGAAACCTTCCTGGTATATTGTGGCTTCGGAAGACAAGACCATCAACCCCGATCTGGAACGCTTAATGGCTCAACGGGCAAAGGCCAAAACAACTATCCTGAAATCATGCCACGTAGCCATGTTGTCCAAGCCCAACCAGGTTCTGGAAGTGATCCTAGAAGCAGCCAATCAGGCTAGTAATTAATGAATCCATAGCTATAAGCCACCAAAACAACTCAAATCGGATGCAAACCCTTAGCCAGGTCCAAACAGATAGTTTCATTTCGGAAACAGGCTTGAATGTCGCCTATAAACATTGGAAAGCGGTCGATAAACCGAAAGCGATTGTGGTGTTTGCTCCTGGATTTAATTCGCACAGCGGCTATTTCCAATGGTCTGCAGAACAGTTAACAGCTCAGCGTTTTGACGTATATGGGATTGATTTTCCAGGCAGGGGAATGTCAGACGGGGAACGGTATTACATGGCTGACTATGAACAGTTTGTGAAAGAGCTCGACAAGTTAATAGATATAGCCCAGGCTGCTCATCCTGGCTTGCCAATATTCCTGTTAGGACATAGTGCGGGTGGTGTTTTATCGGCCATTTATGCCCTGGAGCATCAGGATAAGCTCAGCGGGTTTATCTGTGAAAGTTTCGCGTTTCAGGTGCCTGCCCCCGATTTTGCCGTGGCTGTTTTACGAGGTCTAAGCCACGTATTCCCTCATGCCCACGTGCTGCGGCTAAAAAACGAGGATTTTTCCCGAGACCAGGCCGTGGTTGACTTTATGAATAATGACCCGCTTATAGCCAATGAAGTACAGCCAACGAAAACTATACAGCAATTATCGCTTGCTGACGAACGGCTAAAGACTGAAATGGCTTTCATTCAACTGCCCCTTCTGATCCTCCACGGTACCGCCGACAAAGCCACTAGACCTAGTGGGAGTCAGTATTTTTACGATAACGCATCATCAACAGACAAAACGCTAAAATTTTATGAGGGACACTATCACGATTTATTGAATGACATAGACAAAGAAGTTGTCATGAATGACATTCTCAATTGGCTTAACAAAAGGACGAACTAAGGCTAAACAGCTATTAAACGGGTGTCGTCAAAGATGTAACTCTGAACAGACTTCTTACCGATTGAAGAAGTCTGTTAGCGGCAATATCAACTTTTAATACTAAGTTGATATTGCCGCTACTATTTTCTAAAGTCTCAATAAAACGCTCCCCCATGAGACAAAGAGAGGTCCATGTATCTGTTTACCACATTGAAAGTAGGGGGAAACAGGGTCGATGAGAGCTTAGAAAGTATAGCTATCGATTAACAAGGTATCGATCGGGGTCAATACATCAGCTTAAGCAGACAGCCTTTCCCGACCCATAGGAGACTTGTTTTTAGCATCCCTAGCTGCTCGCTAGAGTAGTTTCCCTTTTAGCGCATTCCTCCCGATACAGCTAATTTTTCACCAGTGATCCAGCCCGCGTTATCCGATGCCAGGAAAGCAACTGCGGGGGCTATTTCAGTTGGCTTGCCGAATCTACCCATGGGTATAGCGGCAATCATACCCTTTTCGATGGCACTGCCTGCCAGGCCCAGCGCCTTTGACCCTTCGGTATCTGTTGGACCCGGTGCCACCGTATTGACCCGGATGTGGCGATCCACCAGTTCTCTGGATAAAGATACGGTTAAGGCGTTCAGGGCCGCCTTCGATGAGGTATAAATACTGGTGTAGGGCCCTGGATTCTGTCCGCCTACTGAACTAATATTGACAATGCTACCTCCTGTTTGGGGAAAATACTTCAACGACTCCTGGATCGTCAGCAGGGGACCTAACACATTGACCCGGTAGTGTTCCAGGAAATCTTCCTCCGTAACCGCTTCAATGGGGCCGAATCGGGCGATGCCAGCGTTATTCACCAGCACATCCAGCTTGCCAAACCGCTCCTTGACCTGTTTTAACAAAGCAATAATATCGGTGTGGCGGGCCATATCGGCCTGAAGGGCAATGGCCTGTCCGCCTGTCTCCTGGATGGCGTTAACCACGCCTTCGGCATCGCTTGCCGCCGAATGATAGGTGACAATGACAATTGCGCCACAGGCGGCAAGTTCCTTGGCTATGGCAGCGCCAATACCCTTTGAGCTGCCGGTAACGATGGCAACCTTCTGCGTCAAATCTATTTTCATGAGCTCTCTTTTTTGACAAAGCTAGATGGACGAACTTTACCCTGGATATGGGTTTCCCTTTAGAAAGTAGTTTCCTTCGAGAAACTAAGTTGCGTCAAGACGGATGAACAAGAAAGTATTTATTGATCAAAAGCCCCTGAGCTGTCCCAGTCAGCTCAAGGCTATCCATGATACCATGGATATTTTAAGCGGCAAATGGAAGATCACGATCATTGGGTGCTTGAGCTTCGGCGACAAACGGTTCATGGACTTAATGCGGGAAGTAAACGGGATTGGCTCCAAAATGCTGTCCAAAGAGTTACAAGAGCTGGAGATCAACGGATTAATCAGTCGCACGGTGCAGCCTACCAAACCGGTCACGGTGGAATACGCGCTTACCGCTTATGGTCAGACCTTGCGGCCTATCCTGTGGGAAATGGCTGATTGGGGGCACCATCACCGGATAAAAGTAAAAGCAACATTGAAAGGGGAAGTTGGCCATGGCTAGAGCCTAGCTTGACCCCATCTAATTTTAAGGTTGGCTCCAAAAATCAACTTGTTATACAGACTGCCGAACGGATGTGTCAGTTTGGTGGGCGATGTGAGCTACCGGCTTGACTAGGGGTGAAGTTGGTGGGGTGATTAGGGGAAGCCAAATAACAACAAGCCAATGGGGCGAGTACCGCTCCACAAGCCAGGCTTATTGACCCTGATTATATATCACCAATTTTATAGTCTCAAAAATACCCTCATATTGAGTTACTATAATTTTTAGACAATGATTGGTCTGGTCAATAATTATGTGCCACTCATATGCCGTAGCAAGGCAATCGTCAATCTTATTTTGAAAAATCTTTGGAGGCCCTAGCTTTGCGGAAAACGTTAACTGCGTCCTGTTATGCGCATCTATTCCGTTTAAAAACGTATTTCTAAATAGTTTAAATGAAAAATTTCATATCGCTAATTACGCTATTGATTTGTATTCATTTCTCACATGCGCAGGATTTCAGTGCCTATAAAAAGGCGGTGTTTGTGCGGGGCAAAAACACCTTACTTTATCGGATCATGTATCCTGTAGATTATAACGTAAAAAAGTCATATCCGTTGATCGTATTCCTCCATGGGGCGGGACTAAGAGGAAATGACAATGAACGGCACCTCACCGATGGGGGTCGTTTCTTTTTAACTGATTCGATCCGAAATAAGTATCCTGCCATTGTTATTTTCCCGCAATGTCCTTCGGATAGCATGTGGTTCAAGCATCCTCCGAGTCCACCCTTTGACACAACCGTAGCGGTTAACCATAAGATGAACACGCTGGCACTATCCACCCCTGAAAGGCTGGTTAAGCTTTTAATGGACAGTTTGGCAGCACACAAAATCGCCGACAAAAAAAGAATTTATCTGGGTGGCACGTCGCTGGGTGGCTTTGGCACCTACGATTTAACCATGCACTATCCAGATTATTTTGCCGCCGTGTTCCCCATATGTGGGCAGGCAAACGTAGCCTTATATCCGAAAAGGGCAAAGAACGTTCCAGTATGGATTTTTCACGGGGCAATGGATGATGTCATTAACATCTGGCCTGATAGAGCCATGATTAAAGCTTTACAACAAAGCGGTGCAAAACATGCGCGATACACGGAATACCCGGAGGGAAAGCATAACATTGACGCCAATGTATTCGCAGAACCAGATCTGTTCCCGTGGCTATTTTCGTTTAGAAAGTAGTCTAAGGCATTGGGCGGCACTGTTTATTTCTGGGGAATTGTATGGCTGAGATCGCTTGGCTATTTTGTTACTCTACATGTATATACAAATCCGATCAACCAGGTAATCCCATAAAAACGCTCCTCAAAGTGAAACAAAGGACTAACCACATAGCTACTTCTCAAATGGGGCGTCTAGTTAAATACTTGTATACGGGTCTGACGGCTGCCCCACTTATATAACCGCGTTGACAGCGTTGACATAACTGATTCTATCCCTAAGCAGACGGTTAGTTTCTCGGCTTATCGGCGGGGGATGGGCCAGGGCTACTTAGGGCTTGTAAAGCCACTAATTTCTTTCGCGTTGCCGATGCCTCTTTCAGCGAAAGCGATTTCTGAAAATTGGCGATGGCACGGACGGTGTCTTTTTTGCCCACAAAGTAGTCCCCATACGAGTCATAGGCGTTGAAACTGGCTGGGTAATTCGCTACATTGAGTTTAAACAGACTTTCGGCTTTTTTAAACTTCTGCTGGGAGACCATATACGAGCCCAGGTCATTGACCAGACTTTCCGGGGGCTTCACCGGATAGCCCAACTGCCGGGTGGCGGCCCTAAAATGGGTGGTCAGTTTATCGGCTAACCCGGTATTGTCTTCCTCATAGTCCTGGTCGGTCAGTTTGAATCGATAGGCAGCAAAAAGGAAATGGAGCGCGTCGTATTCAGCGATGAGTGGCACCGAGCTATGGTCATCCAGGCCGTAGTATTTCCCCTGGTAGCGTAAGCCGGTTTGTCCATTAGCCTTTAGTAAGTGATCCAGGGCTAAGATAGAGCGAATGTGCTTCGTAGAGCCACTCGTATCGGCCTGTACCCGTAAGGTATCCATCGTCGACTCCATCGTATTGGCGATACCCATGAACAGGGCTTTCCCCGCATACTTCTGGCTGGCTATGACCTGCTGAGCAGTATTGAGCAGCTGTTGATCAGCCCACCACATACTCGGCTCGATGGCCACGTAGGCGTTGAACAGGTTGGGGTGATGAATCAACGTATTGATGACCAGCAGCCCACCTAGCGAATGGCCAATGAATACTTTGTAGGGTTCCGTGGGATACAGGGAATCAATGTGAGGAATCAGTTCACCTTCGATGAAGGCGGTGAATTGCTCCCCTCCGCCCGAGTTCTTGCGTCTTGTAGAGTCGGCAGCCGATGGCATCATGCCGCCCCCCGGTGTGGGGGTCAGATCCCGTTGCCGGTTGGTATTGGGAATGCCCACCACGATCATCTCGGGGCAGATCGTATTGCCGTTGACGGAGCTTAGTTGGTGGATCATGCCCACCAGTGACGGAAAGTGGCTATCGCCATCCAGCAGATAGACGACCGGATACCGTCGTTTGGCTGATGCTTCCTGTCTATAACTGTCGGGGAGATGCACCCAGATTTTACGCTTCTCGTGGAGAATTTTTGAGGTCAAGCTATCAATCTGCCCGATGACAATTTGCTGATTTGATTGGGATCGTGTGAGCAGGGGAAGAGGACAGCCAGGGTAAGTAGAAACCATTTTTTCATAGCGTTCAGGGAAAAGGATGATCAATGGCGTAAAAGGAGACAAGTCAACGCATAAAAGACGCAAAACTACTTGTAAGGACGATAGGGTTTCAGTGCAACACTTTAGTTTACAGCAAGTTAGTGCTATTCATAGCCGTATTGTCTAACCAGCTATGGTTTAGCTAAAGTACGAAAAATGGCAAACTATCTACGCATGGATTACTCATCTCAGTAATCGCTCCATTGAGGATAAAAGGCTCCCCAACATGGGAGCTTTTTTATGGATTAATCGAAACAAGACTGGCGTTACTTTTCTCGCCGTTACAAGACAAATCGATCTTGTTGGTTTCTCATACTGCAAGCCTTCTTTCTACAACACCCCTGCATATAGTCCACTTGAGCGGGACAAAAAAAGAGGAGGTGACTTCCGAAGTCACCTCCTCTTTAGATAGGTTTAAACGCTACTTAGTTAATTTGAATTTGCGTGGGGGCCTTAGGCTTAGCCTCTTCCTTTTTAGGCAGCACGATGTGCAAGATCCCATCCTCATAGCGAGCCTGGATCTGCTCTTGATCACAGGAGTCGGGTAACCAGAAGGAGCGCGAGAAGGCATGGTAGCTAAACTCGCGTTTGGTGTATTGCCCCTGCTCATTTTTTTCTTCCTGCTGGTCTTGCTGCTGGGTTGATACCGTCAGTTTACCGTTGTGCAGACTCAGATTGAAGTGCTCTTTCTTCAGACCGGGAGCAGCTACATCGATCTGGTAACCTTCACTATGTTCTTTGATGTTGACCGCGGGCACCAGCGTACCTATCTGAGAGCGGGTGATGCCGGGCCAGTTGCGGTTAAAGTTGAAAAATTCATCCATGTCTCTGCCCATGACTTCATCCAGTAGAGAGGGCAGTTGTCCGTTTCCATTGAATTTAACCAGTGACATACGTGTAAAGAGTTTAAAGGTTTGACATAAAACCGTGTCAAAAAGCTCCTAAACAAGCTCTATGCCAAAGGGTTAACGCTTTTTTAGAGGCATCAAAAAATGACAAAATGACATTTTTTGACTTGAATTACGTGTCAGCTAGACAGCATTCGGTTAACAGACCCCTATCTGCCTTGGGGTCAATCGCTAGGGATTGTTTGCCCACCCAGCGGCAGCCTTACCGGCTTTTGACCAGCCACTTACAGGAGGGTAGTCAAAGTTGAAATCGCCAAGTAGTTAACTTGGCGATTATCAGTCTCGTAAAAGGCTCCCCAAAACTAGACAAGAAACGTTCATGTTTCTGCTTCTTTAATCTTGCCCATTAATAAACTGAATATTTTCCTGACACTACCCACTTGTTGAAAACTTACCCCCATGGGATACAGATTGGCTTACCAACCTTCTATATTCCCCTGCTGGCTTTGTATCTTACCGTGAAACTTACTGACTTGCCTTACTTGGGCTTGCAAGACCAAGTGAAAAATTACCCCTATGAATGACTATTTAATGGTGTCTATTGGCTTCTTATTCCTGGCGCTACTCGGGTTTGTTGGGGAAGGATGCGAGTACTTAATGACAAGGTTTACATTCCATTCTGTTTAAGCAGTTTCATCTTCGTAGGGTTATATGGAATTCAAGTTTCTCGTCAATTTATAATCTCATGGTTGGGCTTCAGCGACAAACTGAATCATGTCCTGTTTTATGATTACGGAAATGGACTCGTTGGGCTACTACCCTTAGCACTTGCCCTCCTCTTTATTGGCAAGTATATTCTCAGAATGGATTACCGTGATCAATGGAGTGGGACGATTACGTGTAGGTTACCTTCATTAACCTATGGACTTATGGCAGGAATGATACTAGCCGCTATTCCATTACTGATCGTAGCTTCAACGGGACAAAAATTTAGTCCTAAAGTCGACGTTTATCGCTGCGGAATCAATGGTGTTACTAACCTTTATGAAGAGATCATTTGTTGAGGGTTGCTGTTGGCTTGTGGCGTGAAATATTGGCCTAGACTATGGGCCGTCGTCTGGACGTCGGTGGTATTCGGCCTTGCTCATGGGTTAACCGAAAAGAGTGTGGCGCTGGCATTAGGGGCTGGCCTGATGGCTTGGGCTGTACTAAGGGCAAAAAGTTTGTGGGCCGGTTGGACTAGCCATCAACTGACGGATATGGTAGTCGATACGTTTTTACCCTAACTAGGTAGGGATGCCGACTTATCGACCGATTCAAAGGGTTGTATGGTTAGACTACGGATTGAGCTGCGGTGGCTGGTTCAGCCGCTGGTCCCAGGGAGCGAATGGAGTGTGAACTTCCGTAGATTTTCTCAGCTTGTGTCTCTCCGTATCGATCTCAGATAATGCTGCCCTTTCTGAACGCACACCTCCCTACCACTACTAAATGAGCGGTCAAAAAGCTAATTTCGGAAAATAATTAGGACAATAATTTGTAGGATTACCATTTCTCCGATAAGCATAGATCGGTGAAGTAGGCGGTAAAAACTTCATCGATCTATACTTAACCCAAACCAAAAGGCTTCAAAACTGAAGCTGAGAGAGTCTTGCTGAAGGCGGTACGCTCCTGGCTATATCCCTTTGCCTCAGCGTTCACTAAAGTTAATCGGTAAATTATACTTGACATTCACCGCACGACCTGCCTGCTTGCCGGGCTTCCAGGCGGGCATGCTCTGCACTAATCGTACTGCTTCCGTGGCCTCAGAGCTCCCCTGACGAGTCAACGCCATTGGCTCTTCAATCGCCCCCTGATCCGTGACCGTAAAACTAACAAACACTTTACCGGTAAGCTTGTGGCTCGAGGTGTCCTTTACCTGGCGCACCTTGTCTTTCATATAAGACTCATAGGCTTTCATGCCACCTACAAATTCGGGGGGCTGTTCGACCACCGTAAATAGCTCGCGCTCGCGAGCCGACTCGGTTTGTGCCTGAGCTGGGCTTAGTAATGTACTCAGCAATACAGTCAGCAGCGCATAGGCAGCCAGGTGACTTCGATGAAAAATTGAGTTGGTGTTCATGGGTTAAGATGTAGGTATCAACGGTAAGACAAGAGTAGGGTAAATTCAGCTTAGTTTAGCAAGTAGAACTACGGATTATGAGCTATGTAGCTCTTCTAAAACCGTCTACTTGTTGATTGAGCCGCGATGGCCGGTCAGAATGCCGCACCACCGCCTGAGCGGGCCCACTGGACAGCAAGTAAAATCACTGTCTCTTAAAAACGCTCCTACCCGAGACGAATAAGCGGCATAGAACTCCTTTGAGGTTGAGTGGTGTTTTTGACATGTAGACTAGATGTTGTTTAGAATGGGTTTACCTTTACCCCGGTGGGCTTGATTGGTAACCTTGTCCACGCGTCCCCTACGTAGCGGTTCTCCAACCTGACGCGTAGGGGTTTTTGTTTTTAGCAGTTGACTACCTAGTTTTCCCTGCTGGGTTCTTTAGGTCACTGTAGCATACGGGTCCAGAAGCTTATTCTAATTTCTGATTTTGCTTGATATACTGATAAGGTATGTCCTTTCTGTACCAAAAGAGTAGGCTTATAGCAACGCCACCCACCAGAGCAGTGATCGTAATGCCAGCTATATCGAAGCCGGTGATTTTAGAGGAATTAAGCGAGAGCCAACTGAAATAGGCAAAGCCTAAAGCGATGAAAAAGCCATACTTGAGTACGTAACGTAGGATCCCTTTCTGACGGACTTTCTCCCATTGTTTCATTTCATGCGGTTCCATAGCCTCAGTCGTTAGTTACTACTGTAATTTACAAAATCTAGTAATGCTCCTACCTAGGACGAAAGAAATTTTATTGATGTGCTTCTAAAAATGGGCGTTTCGAGAGATTACCAGATTAATGCGATTACGAGCATACTACGTTGATCATACATGAGTAAAAAAGTAATTAATGCTATGATACTATTTCTTATATTGAACACATGAAAAGTGAAGACTTAAAAAATATGAGCACTGAGCAATTGCTCAAGCAGCAAAAGACAACTCGGTTTGTAATTGGCTTGTTCATTGGTGCTCTGGTGTCGTCGCTCGCTATTAACATCTATAATACCGGCTTTAGCTCCAAGTTAATTACTCCCTTGGCGTTGCTTCCCCTGGTGTTTGTTATACGCAACAGTTTGAAGCAAATTCAACAGGAGTTAGCCACACGGCCAAAACAAGAGCCGGGAGAGTAGGCAGGCAATCTACGGCTACTCTCTCAGCAGCTTAGGTTAGCAGGTTGTTAAGTAGACAGGCTAAGCGCTTGTCATTAAAAAGTCTAACACAGTGCTGATAATCAACTAATTCTCGGCTTTTTAGCTTCTCCTGGATTATCTGCTCTATACCCTTCGTTGTCCTAAACTAAACGTTTGTCTACGTTTGAACAAATAGGAAGTAATTTCATTTAACCCTCCCAAGTGAGACGACGCAGTATTTATTTAGCTGCTCATGAATCCGGGCATCTAATTGGACTCAACAAATGGGTCGAACGGGTTTCATAGCTCTTTTCCAAGGATGATGAGGCTTAACCCCATAATAAACCAACCAAAACCTTTTCGCAGTTGAATCCCAGAGATAAATCGAGATAAATACGAGCCGATCACAATCCCCAGCACTGCTAACGTGGTAAAGGCTAGTAAAAACGGCCAATGAATATAATCTAACCGTGTATCACTCAAAAAACCGATGAGCGAATTAACCCCAATAATCACTAAAGACGTACCTATTGCTCGTTTCATAGGCAATCCTACCACTACTACTAATGCTGGAATAATAAGGAAGCCACCCCCGATGCCCGCCAAGCCAGTGAGACTGCCGATTAATACGCCAGATAAAGCCAGTAAGACGTAATCATGACCAGACAAGAGCGTTTTAGTCAGATTATAATGTTTTCGGTCTCTTAGCATCAGAAGAGAAGCCCCAGCATAACAACCGCAAATAGCAGCATAAATACCTTGCCTTTGTATAACCAAATGGTGTCGGTGACCCGAATAAAGTCAGGAATTGCTGACAACACGTATCGACGGATGAAAAGAATGATGCTTACGGAGGGTAACGAAAACAGCAGGACTGCCGGATAGTGAACCTGCTGTTTTCGAATGCCATCAACACTGCCGATTAGCGAAGTTGTTCCAATGACAAATAACCCATAGGTGGTCGACAAAAGAGGACTAATCCCAAGCAGATATACCAGTACCGGTAGCGTAAGTATGCTACCGCCCCCGCCAAGTAAACCCAGAAAGAGGCCGATTAACAAGGCACAAAAGAAGCCAAGGATTTCCATACATGTCAGTTTAATCCGCGGAGCCAATATGTACTTAATGTGATTTGAAGTTTTTTTGTGGCTCAACCCGCAAAAATGTATGCGCATCCTTTTTCCTGCGCTCGTCCTAATGCCCACACGCCTGAAGGTACTGGCTGGATACCAGGCAACAACCCAGCTATCCAATCTTTTTTCACTTCCTCCGGATTTTGGTTCATCCCTTGGGCCAGCGCTGTACTATACACGGTCATTGCCACATCACAGACGCAGAATTTCACCCCACTGACTTGTAATTCATCGATGCCTATGGCGACATTACCTACCCCGGGAAATGTATAATCACCAGCCTTTGGTTTCCAGAATGGGTTTCGGGTAGCGGGTACATTGGTGGCTGGGTCAGTGGCCTTGAACACCTCGCCGAACTTATATTTCGCCCATAATCGATCTTCAAACGCATACGGAATCGCGTTGTGGCGCAGTACGACGACCACACCAGTCTCCGCTTCGGGGGTACCTGTGGCCCCATTGGTGGTCAGAAAAACGCGTGGCCAAGCAAAGGGAAAAAGGTCGTGGGGGCGGGTCGCATCAAAAACGACTTTGTGTTTACCTTTAATCGAGTTGATCCAAGCATCGGCCGTATCCACATTTCCCCCATCTGAAAGCCCGGTGTGGGCCAGCACAGGTTGAGGGTTGACAAGGGTGGCTATGCTCAACGCAGCTACCCCACTGGTCAGTGCACCCAGAAATTCGCGACGGGGTGTTGATGGATGTTTGTTGATTGGCTCCATAATACATAAAGGTTAACTGTATAGATGATAAAAAAACAATAGGAGTGTGTCGTTTTTCCGGTAAAGGCGACAAACAACAATAGCCGGACGGTCAGATACCGCCGATATTGGTAGCGCCATGTTTCGTCCTGTTTCGACGATTATCGGGGGCATAAACCTAGGGATGGTCAACTTACCTACGATCGCCTGGCAGCGGCCCGCAGGGGCAGCCCCGAACCGGCCGCGACGGTGTCGCAGGGGGCACAACCCGTGCCACAACCTATTTGCTGAACGAGTCCAAGCTGCCGATTTTAAGTACGGATAGGCATCTCTGGGACGGAATGGCACTGTCTTAACCTGGGGAAACAGAGCAAGTGGGATAGATATCGGTTGAAAGAAAGCTTTTACACAACCGATATCAAATGGAAATAAACCTTAACGCACCGGAGGAATATTCTGGTTTATCCGGAAGAAATTAGTCGGGTCATACAAGGTTTTGATCGCGACTAACCGGTCGTAGTTCGCCCCATAAGTAGCTTTCACGCGATCTTCGCCTTCTTCCATCATAAAATTGATGTATGACCCACCCGCGCTAAACGGATGCAAGGACTGCCAGTAGTCGCGTGCCCAGGTGGTAACAACATCTTTGTTAGCCGGATCTGGGTCGACCCCGGCAATGACCATCGCCCAGGTGGCCTGGCGGTATCCCCAGGCCGTGGCCTCGTTGCTCACCCGCGAGGCTGCTCCGTCGATGGGATAGAGGTGCATAGTCGATAGCATCGAGGGCAGGGCTTCGCCATAGGTAAGGTGCTGCTCGATCGCTTCATCGCTTAGTTCGTTCATGTAGTCGCCTTTCCAGTACCATTGCAGTCCTGGTGGATACAGCGGATCAAACATACCCTGCATCACGGGTACAGGCATCGGACCAATCATTTCAAAGACGGGCTTCCTGAACTGACGTATTGGCTCAAAAACAGAATCAGCATTTTCGATTGGGCCACTGTAGCACCAGACAATACCGCACATCTTTTTCAGATGAAGTTCCTCCGGGAAAGGTGGACCGGGTGGTACCGTCAGAAAAGCAAACCAGCCATTGAGCGAGTCAGCGGCTTCTTTAATAAACGTTCGGTACCAACGTAAGATGTCACGGGCATCGTCCATGTGCCACAGCATCGGCCCGGCGACTACGGTGCTAATCGGATGTGCCTGGAATAAGAAAGACGTAACAATACCAAAATTCCCTCCTCCTCCCCGAATCGCCCAGAACAAATCTTCGTTTTCGCTGGCAGACGCTTTTGCCACGCTTCCATCAGCCAATACCAGGTTGGCTTCCAGCAGATTATCAATAGTTAAGCCGCAGTGCCGGGTTAAGTAGCCCACCCCCCCACCAAGAGTCAGCCCCGCTACGCCCGTTGTTCCATTGATACCAGTTGGTACAGCTAAGCCATAAGGGTGTGTGACCGCGTCCAGTTCGTTTAACAAGCAGCCACCTTCTACTAAAACGGTTTGCTTATCGGGGTCTACGTCAATATGTTTCATTCCTGACAGATCAATGACTACCCCATCATCGCAGATACCCAGTCCAGCACCATTGTGCCCTCCACCTCGCACCGCCACCAATAGGTTGTGCTCACGCGCATAATTGACCATCGTAACCACATCCTCTACACAGGTACACCGGGCAATCAGCGATGGGCTTTTGTCAATCATGCCGTTATAAATCTTCCGGGTAGTATGGTAGTCTGTATGCTGAGGATCAATCAATTGTCCCCGCACACGCGTTTGCAGTTCGGTAATATGAAGTGTGTCCATCATAAAAGAGGATTACGGATTAAGAATATAAACGATTAGTCTAATCAACAATCAACTGCTTTCGATACTGGAGTGGGGATTTGCCAAACTGGCTTTTAAAGACTCGACTGAAATGGGAGTTGCTCTCGAAACCACTTTCCCGCGCAATGTCGCTGATGCTTTTTTCGGTAGTTTTCAGTAATACTTCGGTATGACTCAGTCGTTTCTGCATCAGCCATTGAGCAGGTGTCGTATGGAATATACGTTTAAATTCCCGCTTAAATGTGGGCAGGCTTTGGTGAGCCAGTTGAGCAAACTCCGCAAGCGACAGATTATACATGTAATTCGTTTCCATGACGGTGTATAAATCAGAACGGGTATTTTTAGTCAGCTTACTAAGGTGGTCTACCAATGCCTGATTTCGGGGTTCTTCCAGAATAGACAGAAATAAATCCAGAAAACGCTGTTCAAGAACATTTTCAGACGGAGTAGGCTCTTCAGCAAATGAAGCCAGTAGGTGTTTCGATAACTCCCTGGTGAGCGGATTGAATTCTAGTTCATTAAGCTGTCTAAATGCCTGTTCTGGTAAGCCCTTTCGTTTATTCTCCGGCTGGTAATGGCTGCTAAGCTGTTGCAGATAACTGTCTGGAATATAAAGATTCATGGAACGCCAGCATTCATCTAGATACAGCTCCTGATTAAAAGCACCTGTCTTGAGAAAATAGCAATGCCCTTCTTCCAGTAACAAGGTTTCGTCGGGCCGATGCATCAGCTTTCGGCCTTCAATCACAAAGGAGAGAATGTTGTAATGGGTAAAGACATCTACTTTTCTGACAACTTGCGGACAGTGGTAATAAACAAACAGCAGGTCTTTACAAGTGAACTGTTTGTAAATCTTCGGCTGATAGCGCAGAAATTCATAGACATTAATCATGGCCGTCCGGCTTCTGTCTGAAGCGGTTTTTGTTTCCGATAATGTAAAGGTGAGGCACCAAACTTGTCTTTAAACACCCGGCTAAAATGCGAGCTATTCTCAAAGCCACTTTCAAAAACAATATCACTGATGCTTTTTTGAGTCGTGTTTAGTAAGGCCAGCGCGTAGTCTAGTCGTTTCTGCATCAGCCACTGGGCGGGCGTTGTCACAAACAGTTTTTTAAATTCACGCTTAAACGTAGCTAAACTCCGATTCGCAATCCGGGCATATTCCTCCAGCGACAGATTATACATGTAATTGCTTTCCATAACCTCGTAAAGAGAGGTATGGGGGCGGTCAGTCAGGCTGTTGAGATAGGCAACAAACGTGTGATTGTCGGGATTAATTAATAGTGAATAAAAAAACTCCCGGAACCGCTCTTCTAATATAGTCTCCGTTGGTGACAGCTCCTGCTCAAAGAAGTTTAGTAAGGTCTGAATAAAACCTGTTGAGGTTTCATTCATGGCCAGTTCAATAATTGGTTCTGTTGCCTGATTAGTAGTAGGCTGACCTCTATAAAAGTGGCGGAAGTTCTGAATGAGTTGTTTGAGGTACACATCCGGCACATAAAACGTTACTGCCCGGTAGCCTTTATCTAGAAAAACTTCCTGTATAAATCCTCCTTTCTTACAAAACTCCAGATTGCCCGCTGAAAACAACCAGGTTTTTCCTTGCCGATGAATCCATTTACTGCCACTGACCGAAAACGTTAGGTAACAGTGGTGTGTAAATATCTCATCGCGCTGACGAGACTGTGGGCAATCATAATACGCCATGAGCAGGTCTTTGCCAACGAGCTGCCGGTAGGTTTCGGGCTGATATTTCAGGAAATCATACACATTCGTCATATAGCAGGCGGGTTGATAATCCACTGATTAATAGGACAAAACTAAAGTGAATTAGTCGTTCAGACTTTGCTGTATGGATCAACTTTTTGACTGTGAAGGTCAAAACTACTTTGAAGTCATTAATTAGCGTGAATACCTGGCTAGTCTGTCAATGTACAGTTTATTTGCGAAAGCTGGATGGATAGTTTGACTAAAGAAAACCTGATTGATGTAGTTCGATCTAGCCGGACAGTTAAGTAGGTAGTTAATTGAGTAAATTTAGATAATGTTTCGGCAGCTGGATCGTATGCTATAGAACGTTTTGGAAGGGATATGAACGTTCTTTCGTCTCAAGTAACGCTCCTGCTTGAGATAACTGAGCGATTATGGGTCTGCTCCAAAAACGGATTATTTAGTGCGCGATGCATCGTTATAACTTAACGAAGTTTAACCGGCTAGTCAGAAAGGGGAACGACGAAAAGCTTTGTCAAAGCAATCACATTTAGGCCGTCCGCTTCTCGGAATAAGGCTATTAGAAATGATCCGTGCCTGACACACCAAGATGTAGGGATAGTCAGTCCAAGCTAAGAACAGTGCGTTATCTCTTTTTATTTAGGTTTCATTCGTTGAGCCGTTGCCATACCAATTAAACCAAGTAACAGGCCAACGCCACCAGCCAGGGCCATGGCAAAGGTCGCCGTGATGAGTAAACCACTCAGGCGAAGAATGACACCGATCACCAGGAAGAGGCCGCCCAGTAAGGCAATGACCCGGAAAGTTCGTTTTGTTTGCTGCGTTTGCGGTGTATTCATGAGTGTAATGGATCGTCCAGTTGGGTTATGATAACAGCCTAAATATAAATCTTTAAGCGATTTGTTAAACGGTGATATAGTGTATCCTGAATCGTTGCGTTCGCAAGTCAGCGGTGAGCTCCTGAAAGTATTCACTAAGGATACCCATGGGGCTGGCCAGGTCAATCGGTTGGTAGGAGTACGATGGAGCAAGTGGCAACCGGACGGCATGGGTAGCCTCCCCACTAATTGTTTTTCGAACACCTATAAGCAAGGGATAGGCCTAGACCTAATGCCGTTGGATGCCGATGGAGCCAGTTAACCAGGAGTTGCCCTAGTCACGTATTGATTGATCAGAAAGGGATAATTCGTCTGGTGATGGCTTACTGAATGGATCGCCAAGAGCGTCATATGGGTTACGCGACTGGCAACACGAATAGAGTAGATATCGGTTTTCGCTTGATTGGTCGTTTTTGCCGGATCGCCTGCAGAACGAACCCGGCCAGCAGGGCCATCGCTGCATAGGCCAGCCAGTCCCCGAACCGAGTGTATAGGGTGGACACATTATTCACGGGCAAGGAGACTATCGTTAGGTTGTCACCCCGAGCGTAGCCATCATGGCGGGCCAGTACCTTTCCCCGGTAATCGACAAAAAGCGACAGGCCACCACTTACCTGCCGGGCCAGTGAGCAGCCATTCTCCACCGCTCGAAACACAGCCATATAACTATGGAAGGGGGAAATAGCCTGCCAGTCACCTGCGGGTAAGAGCAGCAGACCAATTCGCTTCTGGCCCAGTTGTTGCATGGTGGCCATATGATCCGCGTCGTAACAAATCGATGGGGCGAGCCTACCGTAGGCAGTCGCCAATGTTGGAATCTGGCCATCACCGGAACGGCTGGGCTCCACCAGGGGGACGGGATGGTTCTTATAAAAAACGTTGGCAATCTGCCCTGACGGGGTAATCAGTATGGTCTTGTTCTCCAGGAAAGGCCGTACGCTGGTGCCATTAGCCGCCCAGATCGGCCCTGGCATCACTACTCCCAGGGCCATCAGCAGGTACACGCGATGACGAGCGGAAAAGGCCTGCCCTCGAGCCAGCAGAGCCGGTTCGGCCTGCTTGAGTAGTAATGAACTCCCCTCTGACCATAAAACCAGCCGGGCACCTTTTTCCACCGCCCGTTGCGAAAGGTGAAACAAGCTATCCTGCTGATGCTGGATGGCCGCTTGCCCGAGCGGAAAGCGGCCTGTCTGGGTAACGAAGGCCAGCAGGCCACGATTAGCTTCCTGCAAGGCGGGGAACCGGGCGATACGGTTGGATCAAGATGAATGGATTTCCCGGTCACATCCTGATAAAGAGCTTCCAGGATTGGTAGCGTTGGTACAGTTACCCCGCCAACCGTCAGGCGGGGGCTTGAGCCGCCTGGTTGGTGTGGTATCGGTAAGCCCCTAACCCCAGCACCGTACCCAGCACAGCCGCGTAGACGCTGAAGCCTAGCCTGCATGAGCGTCCCGCCAGCCGCGCCTGCACGGCCCAGCCCAGGACTGAGCCAAACCAATACAGCAGAAAAGTAATTCCCCAAAGTCCCGTCCAGGATACCAGCTGAACCAGCCAGGGGAAAGCATACTGTGTATTGGCGATCGAGGCAAATGTCCCCATGTCGCCCCGCGTTTCGATAAACTCGCGCACCGTCCACAGCGCCGGAAACACCAGTGTCCAACTAAACGCGGTCTGCCCACCGACCAGCCAGCGGTGTACCCGGTAAAGCAACGCGGTTTTTCCCACCTCCAGCAGCAGTACCGCCAGCAGGATAAACCAGGGAAAAGGCATCACCTGCAGGTTGGCCGCCAGGGAGGCCGGTAGCATGGCCATCACCAGCCAGAGCCATTTGCGCTGGGTAACCGTATGCTGCACGTAATACAGAAAAAAGGCGGGTGCCAGCCAGGGCCCTAGGGTAGCAGCCACTTGGGGAGCTCAGCAGCAGACAGATGGCGCCGACCACCAGCAGGGCCGCTGGAACAAGTGGGGTGAATAAGGAACGGAAGAGAACAACGCGTTGCATGGCCGTAAGGGTTGATGTACCCAACAAAGTTGTTGGTCCTCTTCTCCAGTTTCGACCGACTTTAGAAAGTCGAACGCATTTTTCGCCGTTCGACTTTTGATCAGCAGCCCCTCAAACGGGCTTTGTTTGGTTTTTGTAGTCGGTGGGGGTCTGGCCGGTGTATTTGCGGAACAAGGTGTTGAAGGACGATTTGGAATTGAATCCTACCTGATACAGCACCTCCAGCACCGTTAGTTTAGCGTCGGTTGACTGACGAAACAACCGCTTGGCCTCCTCAATCCGGTGGCGATTGATATAGTCAAAAAAATGCTGTCCCAGCCCTTCGTTGAGGGCCGTCGACAGCATTTTGGCCGGACGCCCAGCCGGCCGGCCAATTGATCCAGGGTGATCTCGGGCTCCAGATAGGGTTTATGGGTTTGCATGTAGTCAGCCAGCCGGTTGAGCATTGGCCCATGGATAAGCGCGGGTGTCTTACCGTCCTGATTGGTATCGGCCAAACGGGCCCCAGCCAGTGGACTCGCCTGAGTCAGTTCGTCAGTGGTCAGCCCGGTAAACAGTTCTGGGGAGCGAAGGGCGCCAAGCAGAAACCGATTGATGAAGACCAGCAACACCAGTAGCAAGACGACCAGTACCACCGGTTGGTAAGCGGCCAGGGTAGAATGAGCGACCGCCGAACGGACCAAACTGAGGACGAAAAACACTAAAAAGAAAATAAGCGTGGAAAAAAGCCAGCTCAAATTCTTATTTTGAACGGCTGAAAACTGGTTCGTGAGCGCTCGCTTATAGCGACCAAGCAGTCGTAGGGCTAAAAACAGGTAGGTAAAAAAGTGACTAAAAACTAAAATGGAAACTCCGTAGAACAGGGCTGGAAGCTGCTGGTTGAGAATGGCCTGTAGGATATTTCGTTGTTCCGCTGGTGACTGGGCATGGTAGGCCATCAGCGAGCTAGCGGTCAGCACGAGGAAGGGCAGGCTGTGCAGGCCGTGCTGCCAGCACAGGCGAAAGTGCCGGCAGATGACCGATTGGGTGTGCAGCCAGAGCAGGGGTCCAACTAGCAAAGCGAGATTTGTTCCCCCCATTGCCCAGCTTGGGTAGTTGCCATAGAAGCCTTTGACCAGCAGTAAGGAATCGAGCAGGTTGAGGGTCAGCACCGCGAAAACACCGCCGAGCAGGCCATTGCTGGTTGGCTTACCCCGGTTTAGGGAAAACAGAAACAGGCTAACAAAGCCTAGTTGGAAAATCAGGAAGCAGACCAACAGATCCGCAAAACCGAATGCCATAAGCCAGATGCACCCAATAGGTTGCTCCCAATATCGGTATTTTTGGTTGAAAACGTCGATTCGGGAAGGTTGGGCTTTGTCGTTTTTTAGTATGGTGAAGGTGCCGCGAGTGCAGCTAACTGGAGTCGATAGTTAGTAAAAATAATCGTTCCCTAAAACGCTCCAAAATGAGACAAAAGTGCTTACATATAGGGCTGATTGAGTTTAACCGATACTCTAAATTGGCTGGTTGCCTTAGTCTGACTAAGAAATTTAAATGAACGGTATTTGTATTAATAAAAAAACCTTACCTGTTGGATGTATTAAGTCGTCATATGTGGTTTGGCGTATTGCCCTCCGATCAAACTTCGGTCTACACTCCCCTTCTCCGACTATTCTCCTAACCAGCGCCGAAACCCCATAGCCTTTTCCCGACTGATAATGACATCTTCATCAGACGATGGGCTGAGATCTACTTTCAGCTTACTGGTAAAATAGACATGTACTTTCTGCACAGCCTTGTGGCTGACAATAAACTGCCGATTCGCTCTATAAAACTGGCGGGGGTCGAGCGATTGTTCCAGCTCATCAAGCGAATAATCGATTGCATACTGCTTGTCAGACTGCGTTTTGAGATAGGTTACTTTATTGGCTGAGAAAAAATAAGCCACTTCTGCTACCTCCAGGGTACCAAGCGCTGCCCCATATGTACCAGAAACCGATCCCGGAATACGTTAGTCGGGGGCTGGTACTGATTGATCTGGCGAACCAGTTCCTCGATGGGGATCAGTAGACTATGGGTGTTGCTGAGTTGGTTCGGTTGAATACCACCATAGGTTTGGCTTAACCGCCGAAATTTATCCAGGGCTTTCGTTAGGGCGGCTTCGTCAATCGGTTTAAGCAGATAGTCTACACTATTTACTTCGAAAGCCCGCCGGGCATACTCATCGTAAGCGGTCGTGAAAATAATTGGACTTGTTACGCTTACCTGGCTAAAGATGGCAAAACTCTGTCCATCAGAGAGTTCAATGTCCAGTAAGATCAGGTCGGGACGGGACGACTGGCGCAGATAGGCGACAGTCGTTTCAATGCTGTCTAATACCGCCAGGACAACGATATCGTTGCCTGCCCGGCTTAGCATGGCTTTTAACTGGCGGGCGGCTACCGCTTCATCTTCGACAATGAGGATATTCATGCCGGGGTTGTTTTAAGTAGTGGTACGGAAACCTGAAACGTTGTTTCGGTTTGATGGATAATAATATCGGCCTGGTTCAACAGTCGGTATTTAGCTGCAATATTGGTTAGCCCCATTCGGTTTGAGGTTACGGCAGATTGTTTGGGTTGTCGGTTATTGACGACGACAACATTCTGAGCCGCGTCCGTGTAAATCCGAATCGTAAGTGGCTGACTGGAAGACACCCGATTGTGTTTAACGGCGTTTTCAATCAGCATCTGTACGGTCAGGGGTGGAAGACAGTAGGCCAGAAGGTCAGGGGCAATGTCGATGTGCAGCAGTAACCCGTTCTCAAAACGAGTCTTGAGTAAATCGACGTAGGCCCGTATAAACTCCAGTTCTTTCGCCAGTGGGATAATTAACTGTTCATTACTCTGTAATAGGTACCGATAAACCTGCGATAGGTTGATGATGAACGTGACAGCCTGATCTTTTTCACCCTCCATCACCAACCCTTGCAGGGTGTTCAGGCTGTTAAACAGAAAATGAGGTTTAACCTGTTCCCGAAGGGATTCGAGCTGGGTTTGCAGGGTGATTTTCTTTAATTTTTCGGCTTCAAAATAGGTCAATCGCCACTGTCGGTAGAGATATAAGCCTTCATAAATAGCTGCAATGGGAATTACGCAAAAGATACCCACGGCAATATTATACAGGTAACGCAATGGGGCATAGTGGTAGCCCCAGATCATGGTCCTATCGTAAATCGCTGAGGTGGTCAGTCTGAACAGGCCAGTGATCAGAATAAACCACGCTACTTGAAAGATAATCCGTTGCTGCGTCTGACTCAGGGTTGGATACCGCTTTCGCGACCGGTAAATACCGTAGCGACTAATGGTCCACAGCAGGGATGCTTCGACTAAACTTACGCCATAGTCGAGCCAGAAGGAAAGGCCATGCTGCCGGTTAATTTGGTCGTAAAAAATCCAGTCACCCAGTAAAGCAATTACCGGGATACCAACCAAGCGAAACCAACGATCATTTAAATGAATCATACGGGCAGGTTTTGTAAAACCAATATATGGGAGTAGGCTTAGCGGAGCAATTCCAGGGCCGTTTCCAACGCCCGATCGTGGCCCGCCTTTAGTTCTTCGGGCTTGTTTTGAACGACTACTTTAGGCATAATGCCGATACTTTCGAGGTTATGGCCATTGGCGTCCCGCACATCGGCAATGGGAACCCGGAAGCTCCACCCGTTGGGTAAATCACGCGTCACCGCGTCCGAAAAAGCACCGCCTGTGACATCGCCTACCTGCGTCACGGTTTTGTTCTGAAGCATAGCCAGCATGAATGTTTCGCCCGTGCTGTAAGTCGTTCTATTGGTGAGCACAACGATCGGTTTGGTATATTGAAAAAGGCCGGCCGGCTCGGTATAAAATTGCAACTCAGGCCCAAAATCACTATGCCGGGGCCATTGCGCAAACGGGCGGTAAAGGATAGATGCCGTTCGGTCGCAAATCGATTGGCGATATACTGCCCGACCCGGTCTTCACCTCCCCCATTTTCACGCAGATCAATCACTAAGCCCTTGGTATCCTGAAGGTAGGTAAGTACCGAATCCATTGTTTTCTCATACGTATCTATATTCTCTTCAAAGCCTTTCAGCAATATATAGCCCACCTTATGCGCGAATTTTCCGCAGACAAATTCGTGAGTAATCGTTCGCCTTTCAATCAGGTATTGGTTTACCACGGCACCATCATAATCCGTTACCTGAGCGCGCCCCAGAATGCCCCATTGTACCAGGGGAGCTGTGTATTGGCCGTTGGTCGTAGGTAAACGTGGTTATCATCGAGGTGATTAAGCAGCGCCACCAGTACCCGGTAAAGTTCAGCATCGGTCGTCTGCTCGCTCACCTGCGGCCGGTAGGTTTGATAGAGGGTGTTCCAGTCGAGCTTTTTGGGCTCAAAAGCCCCATACAGTTTGTCATATTCACCCCACAGATAGTCGAAATTGGTGACGGGGTATTGGGTAGCTCAGGACCGAGAAGTCGGTTGGAGCAGGATGCAAACAGGGCGCCAACCCACAACAGAAGGAAGAATGTAAGCCAATTTTTCATGGTCATATGGTTCGTGATCGTATGTATTGTTGCTTAAAAATGAACTTCGCCTTCCAGCGAAACAGAACTGGATAAGGACCGAATCGGGCGAGGGTCCGGATAGGATAGGTAACGGGCACGGTAGTTGGCGCCCAAACTAAACCGTGGGCTAATGCGATACGTATACCCAAACTGCAGGTTTACATTGCCCAGCTTACTCACCGTGGCTGGATGCGTACCCTGCTTAAAATAGGCGATAACGTTATTGTCGCGGGTGGACTTAGGGAAGCTGGCCCAAATGGCGCGGGTGATTAGGCCCACAACGGCCATATCTACCCGTACGGTCAGGCTGTGATTGGAGGCAAACCCATAATCACTCTGGATAACTGGCGATAGCGTGGCGGTATTGACGACCCAGGGAAAATTAGCCACTTCATCAGCGTACACCAGTGACTCCTGAAACGAACCGCCAACCCAGGTAGTGACCCGGGTTGGTTCAGCCGGACCGATGCGCCGGAGGTAATCCGCTTCGAGATTGATATGATACAGTTCTGACGAAATTTGGTAGGTGTAGGGAGTACCATCGTCAAACTTGGTTGTGTACGTCCGGGTACCGAAACGATCGGGGGTCAGGGTGCCCGCTCCACCAGACAGCCTCAGATTGACGCGCGAATTTTCTGAATGATGACAATAGGATAGCCCAAACAGTGGTTTTACCAGACCGGCATACCGAAGCGGAGAGGCCTGCTCATCCAGTGAGTGAAGCCGGAATGTGCCCACAGACAGGCCAATGCTGTTGCGGTATGTTTGTGCTGAAGCGGTGAGTCGAACCTGAGCTATACTAGCGAACAAAAGAAACGTTTTGACAAGTATGTTCATGGGGGCGATGTTGTTTTCTTGAGATTGCAAAATTGACCTGGGTAGTGCCCGTTTCAAAGCTTTGGTCGACGAGGTGGAAAAGATCCATACTCAACCTGAAAAGAGAAAGGCCGAACTGAAAATGACATTCAGCTCGGCCTTTCTCGTATGCTACTGATGACGTTGGACAGTAATTGAAAAATCACTGTCTCACAATTCGCTCCCAACTGAGACGAAAGAGCCATTGTGTAAATGCTTATTAATTGGGGAGTTTAATGCAACACTAGATGCAACTAAAAACAATAGGATGTCTCTTTGCTGATAAGAATCGTGAAGTAGGTTTATATATCGAATTTATACCAAATGGTTGCATTAGAACCAGGGGCATTTTTAGGTGATGCAGTCGATTCATTCCAGGACAATGGGCTTCGTCTCAATCGAACCGCCTATCTACCTGACCAGCCCACCGGGATGATGCATTGTCATCAAAACGCCCATATCAGTCTGGTTTTGCAAGGGGTAACCTGGAAAAAAGGAGAGCAACTCAACAGGAGCGTACCCCAGGCTGTGTGACTTTTTATCCGGCTGGGGAAGCCCATCAGACGATCCAGAAACAATTCCCTGCTCAGCATATTAACATTGAACTTGACGACTCTTTTCTGAGCCAGTACCAGCTTACAAACGAGCAATTAGGAAATGGAATTCAGGCCACCTCTGACTGCGCTATAATTATCCTGAAACTGTACCGGGAATTCCAGCAAACGGATTGTTTTTCCACCGCTTCACGCGGAATGCTTATTCATCAACTGCTGAATGAATCACGCCCAGGTTTTATTCCGCCGTGGGTGAACATCGTTGAGGAACTGATACAGGACCGGTGGCATGAAGCAATCACCTTGACCGACTTAGCCACCGCTGCCGACGTACATCCGGTGACCATTTCTAAATATTTCCCCAAGTACTTTCAGGCGACAATGGGGGAATATATGCGTAAACTACGGGTGACCAAAGCGATTGCACTTATCAAGTCGCCACACCTTTCTTTAACCGACATTGCCTACCAGTGTGGTTTCGCCGATCAAAGCCATTTTACGCGCACGTTTCACCAATTGACCGGCTTCGTCCCTAACCGGTTCCGACAATTATAAGCGGCTACCACGCTAATTTCATTCTATTCCGTAGGCATCTAACTCGCTACCTTGCAGGCTGTATGATGATGCAGCCTATTCGTAAAGCCATAGCCACGTTCTGTCTCTACTTACTCCAAAACAAAACCAGACAGAGTCAAGGGCGAGGAAAGACGGCTACCCATCTACGCATTCTAACAAAGAATGGGTCATCTAGTCAAAAAACTACATTCCTTTTCAACTGCGCACGCTATGATGCTTCGACTATTCTTGCTTTGGGGATCTTTGTTACTGATGACAGTTCCCAGCTTCTCCCAAAGCAGCCAGCTGCCTTATCGTCAGGTAAGCGACTCCATCATTACCCGGTTTAATCGGGATGACTTAAAAGGCATCTATCAACTGGCGGATACCTCATTTTCCAGGACTATTTCTGAAAACAAACTCGTTAGCTACCTAAAAAGTAATCGGAACAGTGGTAACATTATCCGGGTAGTTTCTCAGCAAGAAGCCAGGGGGGGATTTCCTATCACCTTGAGTTTGAGGTGAGAGATATGACGATGTTTCTGAAAGTGACGCCGGAAGGCAAGTTTAGCAGTTTTGGCCTTTCAAGTGTCCCCGTTTCGCTGCTGACGACCTCTCCCCCCATTACCAGTACCAACCCCCTTAAGACTGATCTGGATCGGGCGATTGATAGCGTAGCCCGTACCTACTTTCGAGATCCCAGAGCAAGGGGACTTTCGATTGGCCTCATTAAAGACGGGCGACCTTATATGTACCACTATGGAGAGATCAAAAAAGGGAGTGGCAAATTACCTACTTCACGAACGGGTTATGAAATTGGCTCGGTGACCAAGACCTTCACAGCCCTTTTATTAGCCCAGGCCGTGATGGATAGGAAGGTCGCCCTATCCGATGACATTCGAGCTTATCTGCCGGGTGATTATCCGAATTTACAGTTTGACAACCAACCTGTTACCTTACAGGATTTAGCCAACCATACCGCCCGCCTACCACCCATGCCACCTAACATTGGTAATCAACCAGGTTACCATCCGGCCACTCCAGAAGCCAACTATGATTCTAGTTTATTTTATGGGGCTCTTCACTTGGTAAAGCTTGACACCTTGCCGGGCTACAAATTTGACTACTCGAACTGGGGCATGGCCCTCCTGGGGCATATTTTGGAAACGATCTATCACCGGCCGTATGGAGAGTTACTGAAGCAATATATTACCAAACCGCTAGGCATGAGGCAAACAACATATCAACAGCTTGATACCGATAAAAACCGCATGGCCTTTCCCTACACCGAAAATGGGCGAGAATTCTCGTTTCAGGATGAAGGTTTCCTGGGTCCGGCTGGTGCTATTCACTCCGATTTAGCCGATATGATGGTTTACCTCCAGGCCCAGATTGCGGAACAAGGCCCGACTATTCGTTTAACGCATCAGCCCACTCGTAACGACATCGGTCTAGGGTGGGGCGTACGAAACACGGGTTCGTATCGGGATATTCAGCATAATGGCAGCACACCAGGGTTTACCACGCATATCTCCGCTTTCCCTGAGCTAGGCAGTGGCTGTGTGATCCTGACGAACAGTAAAGCGAACTTGGGTCCATTAATTCTGGGCACGCAGGCTCTTCTGAAACGAAAGAAATAATACAAGTGTCGCTTAAAAGGCTGAAAAAACTTTACAGGGTTTGTCTTAAGCTATTACAACAGAATAAATCCCTGGAAGTATAAGGCCGCTTACAACCATTCTTAACCGGTTCGAATCCTCCTCCCAAACAACTCGTTTATGGATGCTTTCAGAAAGTCACTACTCGCGATCTTCCTCCTTGCTCTAGTAGGCTGTTCTAAGTCGGAAACCACTCCTCAGGTCGATAATCGATTTCATATTCAGGGATCTTGGGCCCTGTACGAGATCAAGTAGACGACACCCACAGGAACTCAGGTAAAACAAATAAGCACTGGAGGACCTGTTCAAGGATTAACGTTTTTGCCTTCTGGTCGGCTGGCTAAACAGGGGGATGATTTGAGTACCTTGGCCAACTGGTCTTACTATCAAGTCGATTCCACTCAGGCTGGCTTACAACTTCAACTGTCCACGAGTCCACAAGCGAGTTCAGGATATTATTCCGTTGGTCTTCTTATCCAGGATGGTAAAATGGTCATTACTCCGCCTTGTAGGGAAGGGTGTTACTTTAAGCTGACTAGAATTTATCTAACCGATTAAGAAAATAGTCGTTGCAGCAAGCGTTTTTTAGGTTGCTCAGGCATGCGGTCTGTCAAGGTCCCACCATGGTGGTTAGATCGTATGCTACGAATGGCATGAGACGTAGACTAAAACAACAGACTAGCACTCAGAAGGTCATTCTCAAAAAATGCTCCAACTTGAGACGAAGCAGTATTCATGCATCTGCCTCGTAATTGGGGCGTTTGGTGAAACGGTATTTGCCTGAAGTTTTGTACAAACGCCTTCCTGTTCGATTCTTCGTTCCAGCATCATTGATAGCTTCAGTTCCACAGCTTATCAGCGACATAGTATGTCCGGCTTGTCCGGTGTTATGTCCAGTATCGTACAAAACGAATGGCTAAAACCCCTATAGCAAGCCGTCAGGCGGACTTTTTAGCTTGGTACAGGAATTGACCTTTTCTAAGCGAGACGAAACGACAGCAGTTTCTCAGCGCAACACGCTAAGAAAACAGATTAATGAAAGCGATTGTCTATTGTCGGAGGGTAGGGCTGCCTATGGCACCGGCTTTTTCCCAGACCCAAGAACCGATTACCTATCAAGCCCTACAGGCCTATGAGGGAATTTATGAATACCGAAATCAATCGCCGTTTCAAATCGCGGCCTCCCCAAAGACAATCGATTCTATGCCCTTATTAACGTTAGCGAGTTGAAAGTTGAATTGACTTACCTGGGCAACGACCTGTTTATGTCGAAAGCCCAGGAGAAACTCCAGTTTTACCGGAATGCCTCCAACAAGGTCATCGGCTATATACTAGACAATACCCACTTTAAACTCCTCAGCAAGAACGTTTCGTTTACTAAGCAGCTCTGGTATGCCCGGCTGGATACCGCAAACGGCTATCAGTACCGACAACCTAAACAGGTTGCCGATGGCTTACTGACCGGCCATGTGGCCCAATCGGGTTTAGACACGGCGCTGCTCAGTCAAATGGTACGAAAAATAAGCAACGGTACGTATCCCAATGTGCATAGCGTGCTCATCATTAAAGATGGCAAACTGGTCTTTGAAGAATATTTTTATGAGTACACCCGCGACAAACTGCATGAACTGCGCTCGGCCACCAAGAGTTTTGTGTCGGCCTTGGCTGGCATTGCCATCGATAAAGGTTATCTACCCAGCACCGACGTGCCGGTGCTCTCCTTTTTTCCTGAATATGCGATTGCCAATATCACGGATGACAAAAAGCAGATCACCTTGGAGCACTTGCTGACGAATCAAAGTGGGCTGGATTGTGATGTCACCAGGTCGGACTCACCCGGCGCTGAATATAAGATGAATACCAGTGATGATTGGGTAAAATTTACCCTGGACTTACCCATGCTAGAGCCGCCAGGGCGCATTGGTCGGTACTTTTCGGGCAATACCATCTTGGCGGGACGATTGTGGAAAAACAGACCAAGATGGCCTTACCTGACTTTGACGATTTACTGGCCAGGCTTGTGGAGGGCCATTTAATGGCTGACCGGATTAAATCGTACGATTTATCAACTACTGGTCAATGGGCACCCAGACCACAGTTTTCACTACCAGCACCTGAGGAGCAAATGGCTGAGTCATCTCAAGCTGATTCTGATCAACTGGCTGTACAGTTAATACAGCTTGAGGGCAAAAAGGTAAGGCTATGGTGCAAGAACCCGGCTCAGCAGCAGCTCTTGATTAGAATTCAGGATGAGGTTTCACAAAATATGTACCGAGCCACCAACACCGCCAAAACCAACAACGAGGTATTCAATTTGAGTTGTCTTCCTCAAGGTCTTTATCGGTTTAAAATCGACTGCGGGCAAACGAGCGTTCAATATAGTCTGGTTATTCCAGAGGATGAAGGCCGGATCAAACTAAACCGGCTGACCACACCCTCTGATCGCTCAAACCACTAATAAGCGGATTAATTATAAAACCAGCTTGCTAGTATCGTTAGGGGTATCTGACACATTCAAGGTATAGCTGGTTAACTCTCTACGGTGGCGGCTATCCTGAATGTGTTAACTACCCCAACAGACAAGCCCTATAAAAGAATATGTACAGTTATTCAGTGGATAGTGAGCATCGCTGGGAATTCTCATGATTCGGCAGCTTTGGTGTCATACACCTCCTCTATTCGTAATTATTACCCTCAGGTTTTATTCTCAAATAAACGCTCCCACATGAGACAGAGAAACGTTCGTAATTATCCCTATTTAATTAGTTAGCCCTTATCTAACTAGTGTCCGCGTCGCGAAGGATCATACAGACGCTCATCAATCTCGAAGACTTCCGATTTGATGACTTGACAACGGGTAAACAGTTCATGGCGGGGGGTGATCAAGTAATTAGTCATGATAGGTACCACCGTACTGGGCACCTGAACGACCAAGTGATCCGGTCTTTGCAACCAATCCACTAGAAAGCTTTGAGAGGATAAGGGGCCACTACCGGTAGCTCGCCAATCAGCGGTAGGTCCTGCTCTTGAAAAGAACGTATCGAGTCCGGCACCTCAATGGTGACTATATAGTATTGAGGTATGTGTTTAGGATTAAGATGCACCAGCACTTCTAGCAAGCTTAAGGCTGGGATTCAGTGGTATACAGCAGCGATAGCCCCTTAGGGTTCCAACGGCCGCCATACAAGGCAGCTCCTTGTCCAGACAGGGGCTCATGACGATAAGCGGCCTGCAGTAAACGATAAACCAACATGTAATCAGGGGGGTAATTCGAAGAGCGTGTTAGTAGAAGATGCCGTGCTCAATCCGGCCTAACACATCGTTGACTTGGGTAAAACCGGCAATGGTGGTTAGGGTTTGCAACGGTGTACGACCATCTAACTCGCCAAGCGGATAGCGCAGCCAGTCCCGCAAGGCCTGCTCATCGTCAGCATACACCCGCAGGCCATGCTGGATAACTTGTTGCAGTAACTCTGCCCGTTCGGCCGTGGGTCCGCTCAAAGTCGTTTGGTGCCGTAATCGGTGTAGGGTGCTTTCCGAGAGCTGCAAGAGGGGAGCTAATTCTTTGAGGGTAACGCCGAGTTGTTGAGCTAAGTGGTTAAGCCGTGCATCCAGTCCAGTGGGTTTAATTTGAACAGGTCGTTTGGCTCGCAGTCCCGTTAACTGGGGAGCTAGGTGCTGATTGGTTTTCATAGCTGCAATTATCAATTGACAATTATACAACAATCAGCTGACAGTTGCAAGTTCCCCTTTGGTGGCATAGAGATCTTAACTAAATAATTCTAAGACTATGCTACTAATTGCCTTAGACAGATATTGAAAAAGTTTGTGTCTTATAAAAACGCTCCCACGTGAGACGATTGGGTGTCAATACTTCGGGCGTTTCAGGAGATTGAAAATTAAATGCTGGAGCCATTCAGAAATGAGCCTAGAAGAACCTAAGAGACGTTTCCTATTGACACTGGTTTACTTTCTTCAAAGCCCGTTTGAAATTAAATAACTCACTCGCCAGTTTTTATAGCTTGGATAAGAAATCGTCAATGCGCTCAGCTAATGCTGGATTATCGGTGGCAATATCGGTATGTGTTTTAGGATAGCTATAGAGTTTAAACGTTGAGTCCAGTTGAAGCTGGGCCATTTTCTGTTCCAACTCACGGCCCTGACTGATGGGAACGATAGGATCATTTAAACCCATATGCAATTGGGTTAAGGGTAAGTGCTGGGCGAAGTAAAGCGGGCTGGATGCAATTAATTTGCTTCGGCAGGCCGCTAAACTAGCGGAGTTATTTTTGAGCGCATTTAAAAATTGGCACTGGTAGGTTGGGTCATTTTCATGTTGAGCCGTAAGCGTTACTAAATCCGTGGGCAGACCACGCCCACGACCCGTTTTACCCGTTTATCGCGTATGCCTGCTAATAGCGCTACCGTGCCGCCCCGGCTACCTCCTCGTACAGCCGTTCTGTTAACATCTGCGCTAGTTTCGGTTTGTTGAATCAGGTTCAGAAACGCGATGGTATCATCGGTAGCCCCATCAAAGGCATCACATTGGTCGCCCTCCGAAAGAGGGGATGAATAAAGAGTGCCGTTGACGGTAAGGGCTACTGATTGGCCCCTCAGAGCTGGAATGGCTAATATAAAAGGCGTGTTAGCCAAGGTGCTATCGATAGCGAGGGAAACTGAATTGGCCGTAATGCCTAATCCAAATCCATTGATCAATAGCCGAACTGGCAGGCGGTTAGCTCCTTGAGGAATGAGTAAAGCGCCATATTCCTTAATACCGGCCACCACATAAGCCACCATTTTGAGGGTAAATTTTCCATTCAGGAGTTTACTCTCCTGAACGAGTTGGTAGTTGGTGGGTACTAAATCTCTTTTTTGCCAGTCCCTACTAATCTGAGCAAGTTCTGCTTGTTCAGGAACCGCAAATAATACCTGCTTGTCAGCTTGAGGCAGAACGTCCTTTTTGGTACAGGATAAAGCGATGGTAATAAAAGCTGAGAGTAGAAACCGTTTCAATTCCAGGAGGTTTTATCGTGTCGGTAAAGGTGCAGGGATAAGTCAAAGAGTCAAAGTTAAATGTTGTTAAAGGGGTGAAAGGCGGACTTACAATCAGATTCCTTTATGGGACTTTATGCTTTAGCTGTTTATTCTCTTCAAACGCTCCAATGAATAAACTATTCGAACTATTCTTATCCGTTAGTCTTCAGTAGACGGCCATTAATTCGGAAAGGCGCGTTCTCCACAATCTTAACGGTATCCTCAAAGCTGGGATGAAGTGTATGTACTAAGTAATTTCGGGACCGATCAATAATTGCTGAAGGTACGGATACACTCAGCCTGTCAGGCTCGTCAAGCCAGTCCTGTAAGTAAGATTGTAAGACCTCAATCTGCTGCTCATCCTGCCAGTTAGCGGGTAGGTCAGCTAATGACACAAAATGATGCGTTTCTGGTATGTCTAGCACCAGCAAATGGAAGTTGGGCAAATAGAGCAGATTGAGATGAGCGACTATCTCCAGTAAAGCTAACTCGGGGGTGGCCGACGTATAAAGAATAGGGTAGCCTTTAGGGTTCCAGCGGCCACCCGCCCGACGCGCGCCTTCTGCCGACAAGGGCTGAGCAATGTAATTGCCCTTATAAAGTCGATATACCAACATCAATCAATAAATTAATCGGCTACGAATAGACGCCGTACTCAATGCGGGTCAACACATCGTCCACTAAACTAAACCCACTGATGGTGTTCAACCACTGAAGGGGCGCTTGTCCTTTCAACTCCCGTAAGGGATAGCGTAGCCAATCCGCCAAGGCCTCCGCTCGACCGTCAAAAACCAGCAGGCCATGAGCCGTTAAGTTTTCCAGTAATAACAATCGTTCAGAAGTTTGTTGGTCCAGTTGCCCTTCACTGCGAAAACGGTGTAGTGTTCGTTCGGCGACTTGCAGAACGATAGCCATCTCTTTAAATGATATTCCCAGCAGCTCAGCTAGCTGATCCACTTGCTGAGTTGGCACGCCCTTTTGGGCCTGTTCGATGATGGCGAAGCTAGTGGCTCGTTGGGGTTGGTAAGGGGTCTTTGGAAGCCCGGCTGGTTGAGAAACGCGTCGCCTTGGCGAAGCAGGTGAGGAACCCTGAGCAGGCGGCTGAGAGAGAATAGCCAAAAGGCAGTACTATTACCTGAATAGTCATTCGAAAGAGGGGTTCTCTTTGAAACGAAAAACGACTGTGTATATCTGCTTCAAAAATCGGGCGATTAAAGAGATGGTAAAGATAGTGCTCCCAAACTGTTGGAAAGTTAGTGGGTCAATTTAAGATGATGCCTGCTGACTCAGGAATAGCCACTATCGGTTTGCCTGATCGTTAATTCGGCTACAATAACCATAAATTTAGCTACGAGAGTTGGTGGGCTAGAGTGGACCTTTGTGACCAAATCAATAATAAGATCATGATCTTAATCACTGGAGCCACAGGCCAACTAGGCACTGCCGTCATTCACCAACTGCTACAAAAAGTACCCGCCAGCCAGATTGCCGCCTTCGTGCGGGATGAAATGAAAGCCGTCAACCTGATTAAACAGGGGTGACCATACACATTGGTACCTACGACGACATCCAGAGCCTTGATCGCGCCATGCTGGGAATCGAGACAGTCCTCTTGATTGCGGGTACAGACGAAGAAAATCGAGTGAATCAACACCAGAATGTCGTGAATGCAGCTAAAAAAGCGAGTATTCGACGGATCGCCTATACGAGCCGGGCGCTGAGAGACCCGGCAACGCTGGTCAACCAATTAATGAAAGGCCACTTTCAAACGGAGGACTACATCAAAGCCAGTGAACTACCCTACACCCTGTTTGAGAACATTCTGTACATGGACGCTATTCCCCAGTTTGTGGGAGGGGATGCTGTTTTCGAGCGGGGTATCCATATCCCAGCCGGGCAGGGTCGCGTTGCGCTGGCGTTACGAAGCGAAATGGGTGAAGCCATAGCCAATGCCTTGGCTACTACTGCTGAAGGCAACCTAACCTACCACTTAACGAACCGGGAATCGTACTCGTTTTATGACGTAGCGGCCGTGCTGACCAACCTATCTGGCAAACCAGTAACCTACACGCCAGCAGAACCAGCCACGTTTGAAACACAATTAATCGGGCGAGGTTTGCCGGATGTGGTAGCCCGACGAATCACCGGTTTTATAACCGATATCGCCAATGGCCAGGAAGACATTGTAAGCCTTGATTTGGAAAATCTGCTGGGTCGAAAGCCAACTAACCTTAAACAAGGATTAACGTTGTTATATACTAGGTAACCCATAGGGACTGACCTTGGTCTATTTACTATCAGCAATAAGCCTGTCCAATTATGCCAACCGAACTAGTTCACCGCATTGACACCCTAGCTGCCTATCATCAGCTGGCGGGCTTGGCTAAACCAGCCCATCCCCTGATTAGTGTTGTCCGGTTTGAGGACATCAAACCAAAGCGGACAGAGAAGCCTAAGAGCCTAGTGAATAATTTTTATTCGATCGCGCTAAAATGGAATTTCAAGGGCCGGATGCACTATGGCCAGCAGCCGTATGATTTCGACGAAGGGGTCATGGTCTTTCTAGCACCTGGTCAAGTGCTTAGCGTTATGGCGGATGAAGTACACGAGCATACCGGTTGGCTGTTGATGATTCACCCTGATTTTTTGTGGCATACCCCTTGGCCAAAGCGATTCGACAGCACGACTATTTTAACTATTCCATTCGGGAGGCCCTGTTTTTGTCAGAAACGGAGGAGTCAACCATCGTTGGTATTATCCAGCAGATTCAGCGGGAATACCAGGCGCCCATCGATAAGTTCAGCCAAAACATTATTATCGCCCAACTGGAGGTGTTGCTCAACTATGCAGACCGGTTTTACCAACGGCAGTTTATCACGCGCCGGATTATTCACCATGAACTTCTTGATCGATTTGAGGCTGTTTTGGAAGCTTATGTTGTGGGTGGTGAACTGCTGAAAACCGGTTTACCAACGGTGGGGTATATAGCTGAACAACTCAGTCTATCCCCTACGTACTTAAGCAATTTGCTGAAAACGCTAACCGGGCAATCTCCCCAACAGCATATTCATGAGCGGCTGATTAAGCGGGCGAAAGAGCTGCTATCCACGAGTACGTTATCGGTCAGTGAGATTGCGTATGAATTAGGGTTCGGTCACCCATCGTCTTTTAGCAAGTTGTTCAAGAGCAAGACCCGTTCTTCCCCGCTAGAATTTCGTCATTCATTCAATTAAGCCAAGCTCTAAAGCCGTATGCTACGGCTTATGTTGGACAGGTATTAAAAAATCAGACGACCATCGCAAAATATTCTCAAAATACCCTCCAGCCTGAGACGATGATGCATACATGAACATGTCTCTTAGAGCGGCCTTTATCTGGCCGCGTTCTTCCTGATTTACCTGAGCGCGGTGCTAGGTGGGCAGCTGGTGCTGCACCTCGCCCCCAACTTTCACTTCGGCGTAGCGCGGCTAAACACCTTTCCGTTCAACCTGTTTTTTGTGCCCTATTACGGCCTGGCCATTTTGTCGTTCTTTGGGCACCTGGTGGCCATTCACTGGAAGAAGATGATACATACTGTAGCGGGGCTGTTGCCAATGGCGCAGGCCACAGCTATGCTGGTGATAGGCGTGGGGCTCACCGTCGTGAGTTTCTACGGGCTAACTAACGGTCTCCAGGGTGTCAGGTTCCCGGCCGAGCATTGGATGTATTAAGACTAGAACGATCACGTTTCATAGCAAAAATTCATGACGACAAAAAGCATCGATTAGCGTTGCGGGGCGTCACGGTCCTAAAGATGTTTGATACGTTCTCGAAATATAGCTCGTGTTTAGCGTGGTCAACTAAATTTGCCCAATCAGGAAGCCGACGGCCCTTAGTGGTAGGGTGACAGAATCAATAACGTGACAACTTATTAAAACAATGCAAAACACGCTGTTTGACTTTATCGCAAAATACGTTTCGCTGACCGAAGATGAGCAGAACGTACTCCTTTCATTAGACCTCTTTCACTCGGTAAAGAAAGGGACGATTTTGCTCGCAGAAGGGCAGAAATCAAAAAACAGTTACTTTATTTTAAAAGGCTGTATTCGCACCTATTATGTGTTGGATGGTGAAGAAAAAACAACCGCATTTTACACAGAAATGGACGTCTTAACACCTCCTTGCGTGACAAGCAAAACTCCTTCTGACTACTACGTGAGTTGTGTTGAGGATAGTATTCTTACCGTGTCGAATACTGATATGGAAGTGGAAGTAAACAGTAAATTCCCAAAGTTTGACATAATGTGTAAACTACTGGCAGAAGAATTGTTAGCTAAACAGCGAATAGACTTTGACGAGTTTAAGAATTCTTCCCCTGAGCAACGCTACCTGAACTTAATCCAAAAAAGACCGGACCTACTTCAGCGTGTGCCTCAGCATCAGTTAGCGAGCTATTTAGGTATCAAACCCCAGTCATTAAGCAGACTAAGAGCCAGAATTACAGAGAAAGATAAAGAGTAAGGTTCATTTCTTAACTAAAGTGAACGAGTTACGGCATTTCGCCGACCCACTTTTGCCGTATCGTTTCACGTAACAGGAAAAGAAATGCAAAAGAAGATTTTCTTCATCGGTTTGGTCTTACTACTGACAGGTACATTCCAACTCAAAGCCCAATACGCTAAAACAGACAGTACGTATAGAAGGTGGTTCGTTGGGAGTTCATTCTATATGTTAGGAAATTTTATTCCCGATGACCCAAATCGACCTGAGTACGTACAATTAAATCTTGGATACAGGATAACCCCGAAAGATGTCGTTTCCCTTAGATTTAAAAGATCCATTTATTCCTGGCCAATAGGTATCCCTTTTGGACCGTCATTTGATGCACCTGGCCTAAACTATCCCGGACATGCACGCATCCTGGCACCTACAGTAGGCTATCAGCGGTTTTGGTGGAAAGGAGCATACACA
The DNA here is from genome assembly GCA_003259005.1 of Spirosoma telluris. GTDB lineage: Bacteria > Bacteroidota > Bacteroidia > Cytophagales > Spirosomataceae > Spirosoma > Spirosoma telluris. The sequence goes on along the minus strand of QLII01000001.1, from coordinate 3,328,250 downwards.
TCCGTTTATGCATTGAATGCTTTTGAAAAATATATGGATGAGAACAAGAAAAAGATTGGAAACGGATACACATTGTATCTGGACTTCTATGTAGGCTACCAGTTTAAGTTTTTTAAAAATCGGTTCTTTTTTGAACCGGCTATTGGATGTAGCTATTGGCCTGTAAGAACCAAGGTGCCAGCATCTTTCAAGTCGATAGAACAAAAATGGCCTAACTACTTTATTCAACCTGGGCTTGATTTTGGGTTTAATTTTTAAACCAATGCTAAACAACTACTAGTACTCTTCCAAAATAGATTCTTTTGATTCTATTAGATTCTTTTGGTGCTAGATACCTGATTATCAGAATCAATAGAATCAAAAGGATCAACCGCGCGGGCGTCGGACACGGTCCGCCGTTGCGGGCCGATGCCACCCCGAGAAACTAAATTGGACGAGTACTAGCCTTCCGGTTTGTGGTCGTGTATTTCTTAACCTAAGTGAACGAGTTAGACCACATCGCCGACCCACCTTTGCAGCATCGTTTCACTTAAAGTAAAAAGAAATGCAAAAGCGGATTTTCTTCGTTGGGCTTGTCTTCATGCTGACAGGCACGCTACCACTCAAAGCCCAATACGCTAAATCAGACAGCACCTACAAGCGGTGGTTCGTTGGAACCTCTTTATTTGTACTACTCGGTAATTTGGATACTGAAAATCCGCCCAACTTCGCTCAACTCAATATAGGCTATCGGATTACAGGAAAAGATGTAATTGCATTCGCTCCCAAAACCTGGAGATATGCCTGGCCAAATGGAATTCATCCATTCTTAAACAAAGCCTACAAAAAGCCAGAGGAAAAATTTCCAGGGTATGTTCGGGAGGTTGGCATAACAGCGTCTTACACACGATTTGTATGGAAAGGTTTGTATACCCAGCTTGATGTAATGCCTACCTGGCAAATTTTTGTGAATGACAATGGTGGGAAAATTGACAATGGCTTTCAGCTTTTCAATTCATACCGTGTTGGTTACCATATCAAACTGTTTAGAGATAAATTTTTCTTTCAACCATCGCTATGCATGACACATCGTGCTTATCATACAGAATTACCGGATGGATTTAAACAGTTGGATGATAAATGGTCTAAATTCGTCTTTCCAGAACCAGGCCTTAATGTCGGATTTAATTTTTAAGCTTGTTTAAAGAGTAGTATGATAGGTCAGTGTAGGCTAATCTTTGTGAACTGCTGACTCATGATCACCTATCGCATTAACATGGGCTGCACTACGAACACAAGCAACTGCTGATCTCTAGATGCTCCGCCGTTGCGCTTAGACAACGAATCATTGAGACCATAGCTGTCGTGATTGAGCAGACCAAAAACAATCTTGAAACGTTTGGTCAGTATAACGATTTACAATGAATCCCTTGAGCGCATGGAGAAGATGCTTGCAATGGGCTTCCAGGAAGAAACGGCTATGTCATGAAAAACCTGGACGAGTTATTCGCCACTTTATCGCAACATAACTAAAAATCGATCGCCGTTATCATTGGCTTGGCGAAGTGAGACTAAACGTTCTTTATTCAGGATTGGTAGTTAAATTGGCAGTAGTAGGTTTGTTCGCAGACAGCTTTCTAAAACACCCACCATCGTCAAGCCGTAAACCGTTGATTGCGGATACAAACAGCCGGTAAGTACCGCACTGCTGAGCGACTGAACTGGTTGTTGTGCGCTTTGTCTGGGTCGAATAAGTAGAATTTGTAGCAAGCAACCACCGACTGTACAATCTCCTGAAATGCTCACACGTTGGACAGGGCGAGCGTTCATGTATCTTCTTCTCGAATGGGGCGTTTTTGAAATAGGTTAAATGCAATGTGTTGTCAAGGTCATTTATCTGATTTCAGTAATACGCCTTCTCGCTTAACTAGAACCGCATCCAGACTATACGCTCCCGAACCAAGCAGCAGGCTAGTTCCGTAGCCGACAACGAATATAAAGCCAGCCGCTCCATCGCCCGCTATATCGCCCCGTGCGCCACAAAAACAATGACCAGCGCGGTAATAATTAGCGGAATCAGTACCATACGTGTTAGCAGACCCATCATCAACAGGATGGAACAGAAGAACTCCGCCCCATGGCCAGCGCCAGCGAAACAGAATCACTTAAACCTAGTAAATGCACAAAGGAACGCTGATACTCAGCAAAATGGATCAATTTGTCATAGCCGTGGGAATCATCGCTACGCCCAGACCTAGACGTAGCCATAACGTAGCACTGTTCACGAGCCGGGATGTATAACGGGTAGGTTGTAAGAACTGCATTCGCATTGTGTAAATTGATTAGATTAAATTCTGGCGCTGGTTGGCCTAGAAACAGTGCGGTTATTTCGCCCGGGCATCGTCGTTGGCTATTTTCCGGATGGGCTCGTCATGGAGGGCGCGGACCTGCCCAAACTGCCAGCTAAAGGTTAGTTTCACCGAACGGGTAAAGTATTGATTGGTGGTGTGTGACCGGAACGTACTCGACTGCGAATCGTTCTGCTGGCGGAAGGGATAAGTAAACGGGTTGTTCACCCCAGCGTCAGGCTGGCTTTTTTATCCCAGAATTCTTTACGGGCGGCCAGGCTGTACTCGTACCAGGCTGAATTTTTTCCCTGCAACAGCACCCACCCTGTACTATAAATCCCATTGGCCTGCACGGCGTATTGGTGGGGCAACTGGTAAGCCAGGTTCAGCGTCAACTGCCAGAGCCAGCCGGAATTCTGCACCTGCAAAGCCGGACTGTTGAAGTGGGTGTAATAAAACTCCCCTCCGCCGTTTATCTTCCAATTGCGGCCCAGTTGTCCGGCCGCGTTAACGTTCAGGCCCGTCCGTTCATTGCGCGCTACGTTCTGCCGGTGGTTAGCGATCCCCCGACGTATCGACGGTCCGCACGTCTTCAATGGAGTTGGCGGTTTGTCGACGGTACAGGGCCAGGTTGAGGTACGTACCTTTTTTGGTCGTTAAGCTGTACGAGATTTCGGCCAGATGAGCCAATTCCGGACGAAGAAGGGGATTTCCAGCCATCCGGTTCTTCGGATCACTGGCGTTGATGTACGGATTCAAATCCCAGATCATCGGGCGGGAAATCCGTTGCGTATACGTTACTTTAATTGATTGTCGTTCCGTCAGCTGCTTCGCCAGGATGACGCTGGGGATGAAGTTAGTAAACTGAACCCGAAAGGAGAGATAGTATGCACAAACTGACCGCTCATGGTGGTATTTTCCAGCCGGGCACCCAGTTGCAGCGTCCAGAACGTCCGGTTCGCCAGCTTCAGAGAAGCATAACCCGCAGCCACCTGCTGGTCATATGTGAACGTATTGGATCGGTCGACGCTGAGACTTAAAAAGGTTATATCCTCCGGTTGGCTGGTGTGGACTTCATAGAGACTACGCACATCCCGACGGACCAGTTTTGCGCCCACTTCGAATAGCTGTTGCCCATTCCGTGAAAACGGATGGACATAATCAACTTGTCCCGTCCACTGGGGATTATGGCTGCGATTCGTGCTCGTTTCGCGATACAGGGGCTGATTTGTCAAACTAAATTGGTCGCTGGCGTAGTGGGAGTTATCGAAGGTATAACTATACTGGCCGAGGACGCTGAGTTCCTGCTTCGGCTTGTGAAAGGTGCGGGTGTAGCCCAGGTTCCACTCGATATTGCCAAAAGGATTCTGCTGGTTAACCACCTGGTTATAGTCCTGGGTGACCTGATTTTCCGCGTTCCGAAACCGATAATAGCCGGTATTGGACGTAGGCCAGGCACCACCCCAACTGCTGATGGACAGGTTAACCCGGTTTAACGTATCAAACGCGTACTCCATACTCAAATCCCCGAACCAGCCTGGGTGAATGTTATTGGCATTGGTTCGCTGGAACAGTTCACCGGCTGGTTGACCATTCACCAGCGACGTACGGGTCGTTTCTATAATACTCTTTTCGCGTTCGGCGTTAGTGTTGCCCGAAAACGTCAGGCCAAATTTCTCTCGCTTAACCCCATAGCTGCCGCCCAGAGACTGAACGTAGTTTCCCGCCGTTACGTCCATACTGCCGTTGGAGCCTGTCAACTGCTTTTTAGTGATGATGTTAATAACCCCACCCGCCCCTTCGGCATCGTAGCGTGCCGCCGGACTGGTCATGACTTCGACCGACTGAATCGTGTTGGCCGGAATCATCTTCAGCGCTTCACTCAGATTGCGGGCCAGCAAGCCCGATGGCCGACCGTTCAGCAGCACTTTGATACTGGCACTCCCCCGAATCTGCACATTGCCCGATACGTCGACGGTGAGCATAGGCGCTTTTCGTAACACGTCAACCGCCGTACCGCCTTTGTTGGTGATGTCGCTGCCCGCGTTGTACACCAGTCGGTCAGATTTTTCTTCAATCAACGCTTTTTGCGTAGACACCCGAACCTCGTTCAGTTGGCGGCTTTCGGAACGTAGCAAGAGGCTGCCCAGGGCCCGGCTGGGTTGACTGGCCGTCAGCACAAGGCCCATTAGCGTTCGGGGCTGATAACCGACGTAGGTAATCTGGATGCCGTAGGTGCCAATGGCCAGTCCGGCAAATGTAAAATTACCCGCTTCGGTCGTAGTCTGGCCCGTTAAAATCGTTCCGTTTTCCGACAGCAGGGCTACCGTAGCAAATGGCACGAGCTGACGTGTAGTGGAGTCAAGCAGTGTACCGGTTATTTGGCCTTTCTCGATCAGATTTGCCTGACTGGGCGGTCTCTGCTGGCCTTTTGCCAGGATTGTCAATAGCAGAAAGGGTACAATAAAGTGGAGTCGTTGCGTGTTCATGAATGCCATACAGCTAACCGGTAGCTGGTCTTTCGACGACAAAGTACGATTCCGCTTTTGGAACCGCCCTGCTAAAAATGATCAACTCATTGTTTTCGATGATGAACTCGATTGGTCATTTTCAATTGGAATGTCGGCTTTCTTTCCCTTGTTTTGGTTAAAAATCAAGGAGAAACATGGGCTGGTTAAATGGGAAGGAAAAACAAAAAATCTGGGTACGGGAAGTGCTGATTTTTGTGTTTCTGTTCATTCTGATGTCGCTGAATTCCTGGAATCGGCTCACGTCCTGGAATGACGTTGGGCGGGCGCTGCTCTTTTTTCTGACCTTGTACGGACAAGCTCAGTTCCACCGCTTTGTCCTGTTCCCGCTTTTGTTCCACCACCAGATTAAGCGGTACGTTTTATGGACCCTCCCAGCGTTGGTGGTGGGCAGTTTTCTGGTATATGGCACAAATTACTGGCTCTATCCCGAGACCTGTCCCATTCAGGAATGGCGTGAGACGGGCCTTTTTCTGCTGACAACGTATCTGGTCAGTCTGATGGTGCTCATCGGTGTTTTTCTCATCCAGCGGTTTTATCAGCAACAGCAGCAACGCCACACCGACCAACTCCTTCAGCAGGACGAGCAAATTCGGTTTTTGCATGCGCAGCTCAATCCCCATTTCTTTTTTAACACCCTCAACAATCTCTACGGAATCAGCTTGCACGAACCCAGCCGAATGCCTGATTTGCTGATGCAGCTATCAAAGCTGATGCGGTATCAGGTCGAGAGCAGCCGCCGGTCGTGGGTATCGCTCCAGCAGGAGATTGACTTCATTACCAGCTACGTAACCCTGGAGCAGGAACGACTGGGGAAGCGTTGTCAAATCAGCTATCACTACCCCACGGAGGATCATCAACTGCAAATCTATCAGTTGGCTCCACTGCTGCTTATGCCGTTGGTCGAAAATGCGTTTAAACACGGCACGGGCGACATCAAAGGTTGTTTTGTGCATATTACTGTGCAACTGCGGAACAATCGCCTGCTGCTGTCGATTGAAAACTCGATTACCACTCACAAACTGGGCGGAGCATCCACCGGTCTGGGCTTGCAGAACACCCGTCAACGGCTGGACATGCTATATCCGGAAAAGCATCGGTTGACGTTGACCCCCGAATCCGACCGCTACATTACCGAATTAGAAATCCAACTAGCCACCCGAGCCGATGCCCAACCCGTTGCGGTGTTTACTTATTGACGACGAACCAGCTGCCCACTACGTATTGCAGCATTATATTGAGCAGGTTGATCAGTTGACATTGGTGGGCAATTGCTACGATGCCCTGGAAGCGATCAATTTCCTGCATCGCCAACCGGTCGATCTGCTGTTTCTGGACATCAACATGCCGCAAGTCAATGGAATACAGTTACTACAAACCCTGGCCAATCCGCCCCGCGTCATACTTACCACTGCCTATTCGGAGTTTGCGCTGGAAAGTTATGACTATGGCGTGGTCGATTATTTACTGAAACCCATCGAATTTCCTCGGTTTCTGAAAGCAATTGATAAGGTCGTTACCACAACGGAGGCTGACAAACCAGAGGCCGCCCCTTCTATCGTTACTGAGCAGTCCCTGGTGATCAAAGTAGACGCCGACTGGGTACGTATTGCTTACGGCGATTTGGTGTATATCCAGAGTTGGGGGAATTACGTCAAGCTCTTCACTACTCAACAGACGTACCTGACGTCGATGACCCTGACGGAAGTAGAGCGCCGGTTGCCCTCAGACCAATTCATGCGGGTTCATAAATCGTATCTGGTTCCCCTGGCCAAAATACGCCGAATGAGTGGCAACGAGATTTTTGTCGGCGAAACCGCCCTCCCAGTCGGCCTGACGTATCGCCGGGAATTGATCGAGCGGCTAAAGGCGTGAGCCTTAGAAGCTACAGCTTCTAAGGCTTGAATCGATAACAGAGTAAAAATAAATTAACTACTTATAAATTCTTACGAAAACGCTCCTACTTGAGACAAGGAATCGTTCATGAATTTGCGTCAAGAAATGGGCGTTTTCTGAATCACCTACAAGTCATAAACCTCCACGGGTTCTCAGTTAATACTAGTGCTCGTCCAATTTAGTTTCTATAGATTCTTTTGGTTCTATTGTATCTGATTGTCAATGCGGTAGATTCTGTTGATAAGTAAAATGCTGGCTATCAGCATCAATAGAGTCCAAAGAAACTACCACGCGGGCGTCGGACACGGTCCGCCGTTGCGGGCCGATGCCGCCCCGAGAATCTAAATTGGACGAGCACTAGTATTAACTGAGAACCCGTGGAGATTTATTCAGATCGTAAACTCTTTACCGGATTGACCAACGCGGCTTTGAGGCTCTGAAAACTCACCGTCAATAAGGCAATGCCAATGGCCAGAAAAGCGGCCACAACAAATACCCACCACGAAATAGCGACGCGGTAGGCGAAGTTGTCGAGCCATCGACTCATGGCGTACCAGGCAATGGGCGATGCGATCAGAATGGCAATAGCGACCCAACCAATAAATTGTCGCGACAACAGAAACAGGATTTCGGCAATACTAGCCCCTAATACTTTACGAATGCCAATTTCTTTGGTCCGTTGCTCGGTTATGAAAACGGCCAGACCAAACAAGCCCAGGCAGGCAATAAAGATGGCCAGGGCCGAAAAGCTCGTAGCGATAATACTTGTTTTTTGTTCCGATTCGTAAAGTCGGGCCAGCCGCTCATCCAAAAACGAATAGTGACATTGGTCCGTTTTTTCGAATCGTTGCCAGGTTTCTTCGATGTAATCAATCGCATTTTTTGTGGCATTGGGCTGAATTCGGATGGTTAAAATACTGGTAGCTTGCCGCACGGGACTAAGGTGAAACACCAGCGGACGAACCTGGCGGTGAAGCGATTCATAATTGAAGTCTTTTATAACACCAATGATTTTATAGGTTTTAGTGCCGTTTACATCGACTTCGGTAAGTTCCTGATCTAACGGGCTGTTCGTATTAAACGCGTGAAGGGCCGCTTCGTTGATGACCACAGTGGTGCTGTCGGCCAGCCGATCTTTAGAAAAGAAACGTCCGGCTTTAATTGGCACTGCAAACGTTTTGACGAAATCCGCATCAACATCCAGATACTGGCTTAAAACCGGATCGGTACCCGACCGTTTTCCAACAAATATGCACTTCCCGGAATACCGTTTGCAAATAATAGGGATGAGTTGCTGACCGATAGGATGGCTGGATTTTTCAATAACTCAGCTTTAAATGGTTTGAGTTTATCGCCCAGTGCTGCCCCATTGTTGATCGAGAGTAAGTGCTCTTTGTTAAATCCAAGGTCTTTATGCTGAAGATACCCTAATTGGTTTCGGATGATGATCATACCCAGAATTAGGGTAATCGATATCGAGAACTGTGTAATCACCAACAGGCTGCGTAAGGAGGATTTTCTTTTTTGGACGCCCGATTTTAAGACCTCGACGGGCCGAAAAGACGATAGAAAAAAGGCTGGATAACTTCCCGCCAGCAGGCCTACAATGAGCGTAAAAGCAAATAGCGATGGAAGGGTATACGCATGGGTAAAAAGGGGTAGTACCAACTGCCGACCTGCGATCTGGTTGAAGCCGGGAAGCATGAGTTGTATCAAAAACAACGCCACAAGGACTGAAAGGCCGGTCAGCACTATGGATTCGGTCGTAAACTGCCCCATGAGTTTTAAGCGACTCGAACCAATGGCTTTTCGGATGCCTACTTCTTTGGCGCGCTTCTCAGAACGGGCTGTCGATAGGTTGACGAAATTGATGACGGCAATCAGTAGAATAAATAAGGCCACCACCGAGAAAATATACACATACATACTGTCGCCAATTCGGGCATTACCCCATTCGGTATTGGGATCGATATTGTATTGCCGTTTTGCGTGCAGATAAATGGATAATAACGGTTGCATGCGATACGCAAATACATTGCCGTTGGCCAGAAATTGCTGCATAGAAAAGCCCAATGCTTTTTCAAGATCAGGTCCTAAACGGTCGAGAATGACTTGCTGCATTTTGCGCTCGACCCGTGTAGGATCTACCCCCTCTTTAAGAACAATGTAAGTGGAGTAATTCCCTTGCAGCCAGTTTTGTTGATTGACTTGGGGATAGGTCGACATCGACAACAGGAAATCGCAACGGAAATGCGACTTATCGGGAAAGTCTTTCATGACACCCGTAATCTGATACGAGTTTGTTCCGTCGACCAGAAACGATTTTCCCGTCGGGTTTTCCTGTCCGAAGTATTTGCTGGCCATGGTTTGGGTCAGGACAATGCTGTTCGGATTTTTGAGCGCAATCGACGGATCGCCATGAATGAAGGGAAGTGTAAACACATCGAAATAGGTGGAGTCGGCTGTGTAGATACTATTTTCTCTGAAAATCTTGTCTTTATACCGCAAATCGTGTACGCCAAAGTAGCCGATACGGGTTTGAGTGAGCACTTCAGGGAGCATCTGCACCAGTGTAGGGCCAGCCGTAGGTGCCGTCTTGGCATTGTTCGATTCTTCGTTGTTAATCGAACTGTGAACGTAAAGCCGATATATCTGGCTGGCTTTTTTATTGAATGTGTCGAAGTTTAGCTCATCGAGAATGAATAGGAACAACACGATGGAACAGGCAATCCCCAACGCAAGTCCGATGATGTTGATGGCCGAAAAGCTCTTGTTGTTGAGCAGGTTACGGTAAGCTATTTTTGAAAAATTCAGTAGCATAGCAGGTCCCGGTTAAAAAGGAGATGTAAATGGTTATTAATAGTATAGCTTGGCCAGCGGCCTCATCCGTTTCAGTGCACTCTCCATTTGGTTTACAAATAGGAACATTCTCAATAAAGGCTCCCATATGAGACGAAGGAATGTTCAAATATCTACTTCTTAAATAGGGCGTTTTATGCGCCACATCCTACCTTTCGTACTATTCCAGGAAATACGAAAATAAATCCATTACAAAACGCCTAAATAGTAAGCTTCAAGGGGTTTGAAAGGTCAATCAAGGACTGATTTTCGCACTTTAAGAAGAAAAGTACGAAACGGCATTAACGATGGTGCGACAACACAACTGGTTGCTATCTTGTCACAGGATAGGTGAAACCGGTCAGCTCGCCATCAATCGTTATGTCTAGCCGGTTTCTGGCTTCTAAATATACTGCCACTTATACAACAAAATCAGTCTCGCCACCCAATGGGCTTGTTAGGCGTTCGACCATCACTCGGTACACAGATCGCCGTCGGGTAATCCTTGGAGCCATAGCCCCCTGTGTTAAACGGTTGGGAGGGCGGGCGGTTATTCAAGGCGATAAACAGGCCGGGCGGAATACCTGTCGCGTCACGTCGGTCAATCCAGTCCAGCGAGGTGGCCACTGCCGAGGCCGTAAAATAGCCAATCACACTTTCGTGTTCGTTAGCCAGATTGCGCACATTACCCACCAACGCGGTGGGAGGAGTAGCGGCCACACCCCCCGTATTCTGGGTCTGCTCTTCCACCGTCCGGTAGTACTGATAGGCCTGCCGAGTAAGCGAGGATTGACGAAGTTGCACTAAGCAGGCATTCTTTTGGTAAAACGGAATCTGGGCCACCCAGCGGCCCAAAATTACCCCCCGTTACTGTACACATCGTCGAACACGTTGGTGGTGTAATTACGTAGAATCTCCCAGCATCGGGTGCGACAGTTGTAATCGTAAACATAATACCCATTATCAAATTTCTGTCCATAGCAGTCTTCGACGAGAAATGGCGGGGTTGTGAGGGAGTAAATCGCATACTCATTATTCACACAGGTTCGGCACCAGTCCTGTTTCTCCCATAACAGCCAGTCCCAGCGGTAATAGTTATGTTGATCAGCGGGGTCCTGAAAGTCAATCGTTAGCTCATGCGCTCCCCGGTATTGATTATTGGTGCCATACAAACTGGTGGGGTTGAATTTTGTATGGACGCGGTCAATGGGGGGACCGGGGCCATCACTTCGGTCGTTGACCGATACTGGGTGCCATCGGAGAGGGTGAAACGCAGTTGGTAGGCGTGGCCTGGTTGGGCTGTAAAGCCTGCTGGGGAACGATAGGCTCCTGCGGTATCGGTCTCGGTAAAGACCAGCACCTGGGCTGAATCAACCAGCACCTCCACCCGGGCTTTGGTAATGGGCAAGCTGCCAAAGCGGCCGGTCAGTTCATCTGACTTTGATCGGTTGATTCGAATCATCTGTGATTCGGACAAGTTAGTCAGCGTGCCATCCACGACAATCACGTTGACTCGTTGAGTAAAGGGAGTCTCTAACTGATCGACACAGGCAGCGGGTAAGAGAAGCGTGATTAATCCAACAAGTAAGCCTAAACTAGTAGTACGCATAAGCTATCGGGTAAGTGGCAATATATTTACCTAAAGCCGACAAGCGGCAAAATATAACTGAGGTGTAGTTTCGTACTTTACTTCCCAAAGTACGAAAATTGGATGGTGCTTGTAACAGGCAATGGCCGTTTACCTCAATCTCATAAAAAGCTCCTCAAAATGAGACAGCCCTTATGTCCGTTTACGTAAATGCTCGTCAGTCGAACGCGTCGGATAGCCGATGCTACTCTGAGTCGAATCGTAGCGTATCCGCCCAGCTACCATCGTGTTTTGGCTCCATCTGTTTCAGTTGAACTACTTGCCGAAAGAATTTTCGACCAATAAAAGGACCCTTTTCGTGGTCGAAAACGGGCAGAAGGAGGAGACGAGAAGGTACGGTAATCAATAAGTTCGTTCCATAACAAAAACGCCCCTATAGAAAGCCGGAAATTGGTTACCAGATAAGCAAACGGTCGAATACAGGGTTCTGATTTTGACTGGACTCAGGCAATGGCTGGCTGGTTGAAGCGGAGTTTGACCAACGTCCCATTCTGGTTTTCGTAGGTCAGTATACCATCGAGCTGGCGGGTAAGCAGTTCCACCAACTGGGTGCCGAAGCCCGTTTCATTGACGGCTTCAAGAGGTTGTTTACCGATACCATTGTCGGCTACCATCAACAGCAACGAATCGTCGTCCATCCGCGTCAGGCTGATGCGAATGGTGCCCTTGTCCTTACCGATAAATGCATATTTAAGCGAGTTAGTGATTAATTCATTCGTTAGTAGTCCTATGGAAATCGCCGTGTCAATATCCAGCACTAGTTCGGTCATTGAACAGACGATGGTGATACGCCCTGCGGCATCGAACGAATCGAGAATGCTTTCGCCCAGATTGTGAAAATAATCACGCATTTCGATAGCCCCTAACTGCTTGCCCTGGTAGAGTTTCTGGTGGATGATACCCATACTCTGCACCCGGTTCTGACTGGCCTGTATGGCTTCCTGTACGTTGGGGTCAGTAACTTTAGCCGATTGCAAGGCCAGCAAACTTGACACCACTTCCAGATTATTCTTGACCCGGTGATGAATCTCTTTCAGCAGCAGTTCGTTCTGGGCGTTTTTCTGAGCAATCTCGTCGCGCTGTTGTTTAATGACGACGGCTTCCTGCAGAGCCAGTTCACGGGCTTGTTCACGCAGGCGGACCTTCAACAAGTACCAAAAGCTGAGTAGCAGCAGCAACGCATAAGCCGCATAGGCCCAAAAGCTTTGCCACCAGGGTGGGCTGATGTGTATGCGGAGGGGCGCTAGATTTGTCCAAATTCCGTCGCTATTGCGGGCTTTCAGGTGGAACAGGTACCTTCCCGGCTTCATCTGGGCAAAATCAACGGTGTTTTTCAGGCCGATGCTTACCCATTGTGGCTCGTCATTCAGTCCGGTCAGGGAATAGGCATAGGTACGACTGCTGGTGTTGCGGTAATCCAGCAGCGCAAATTTTAGTTCCAGGGTATTTTCCCGGTGCGACAATGCCAGCTCATTGGCTCGCCAGCGATCCGGAGACATGGGCCGCATGGTTTGCGTTCCGTCGGTGTCGAAGCAGGAAACGCTCACCAATCGCAACGGTGATGAGGCTTTAGGAATGTTGTGGATGGTATCGGTTGGCCCAAATCGCCGTAAGTTGTTCTGGCAACCGAAATAAATCTCGCCAGTAGTAGCCAGTGCTGTAATGGGTGTAGAGTAAACCGAGTTGCCTACAAACTGCGGAAACGTGGTTACGCGCTCCGTAAGGGGGTCGATACAGGATACCACCTGATGCTGGTTGAACCAGATTTTGCCGATTCTGTCGAGGGTAGCGTGGGCAAAATAATCATCCGTAAACCCATTTGCGGTACCATATTTTTTGAATCGTCCTGTTTTGACCGAAAGTTTCTGTAAGGGAGCCGCATACCCGCTCGTTATCCATACATCACCCTGCTTATCAATCACGGGCGCAAAGGTGTAGTTGCTGGCCAGTCCATAGGGATCGCCTTGCCGGAGTACAAACCGCTGCACTTGCCGGGTTCGTTTGTTTACCCGACTAAGGCCGTGAGCGGCTCCGCACACCCACACCGTGTTTTGCGCATCGACCGCAATCTTTTGCAGCGTATTCGATAATAGGCTGTTGGCATTGGTAGGGTCGTTTTTCCACTGTTCATAGGTACTTACCAGCCCCGTCTCGACCGATAAGCTGCCCTTTGGAATGCGGAAAAGTCCTTTCCCCAGGTTGAAATCCAGAGGTCGCCATCCCCATCAATAACCGAATCAATGGCATTTGGGATCGTCTTACTCCCGGCCTTATCTAAACGGACGGGTGTGAGACGGCTCGTTTTTTTGTTGTATACGAACAGGCCAGCCTCCGCTCCTATCAGTAGATATGGATCGTAGCCGGTTCCGGCCATACCTGGCAACGAGATGGTGAAATAGGTGAGGGTAGTTTTAAGATAACCTTCATCTCATTCTGGCCCGGCCTGGATGGGCCAGTCCAGGCCGGGCCCGGTTTATATCGAATCAGGCCCAGATCGGTACTGATCCAAAGGAAGCCTTCCGAGTCGGGCATGAGGGACTCCGTTACGGGTCGGGCCAATCCAGGCCGGGTCGGAAACCCACCGGCGGAGTTAGTAAATTTTGGCAGTGGAATATTGGGGTGGCGTTCCTGACGAGGGTCGAAAAAAAGCGGATTTTTGTCGCTCGCCCTCTCCAGCCAGATTAACCCCTGTCCATCTTCGTACAGGGTTACCAGTTCCTTGAGTTGTTCCCCATTGCTGATGGCTACGGGTGTGCATTGCTCCACGACGGTCCGGTCGGCTGAAATGCGGAAGAGGTCGTTATCGCAGCAAAGCCATAGCCGCCCCGCCCGATCTTCCAGAATTACTTTTGGAAACGGAATGGGTTTACCATCGGCCGTTCGCTTATCGAACCAGTTGATTTGCCCTGTTTTGGGGTTAAAAACCCGGAGCCCGGTTTGGTCCGGAACACCCATCCAGATCAGGCCCCGACGATCTTTGCAGAGGCCGTTAATCGTATTGAGACCATCAGTAGCGTTGATCACGGGCACCCCTGATTTATTTACCGTCGGAAAGCACCGCCACCGGTTACTGGTTTGGTCACACTGCTCGAACCCGGCGGTTGTGCAAATGTAAATGTGGCCCGTCCTGGACTGGCCCGTCCTGGACTGGCCTAGCCTGGATTGGCCCGGTTCGACCAGAATGGGCGACAGCGGATTGCCCTGCAACTGCCCTGCCTCGCCCGGTTTGGGTAAAAATCGGACAGTACGGCCCGTTTTGGGGTTGAACCGATTCATACCCCAATCGCTCCCGATCCAGAGATAGCCGGATTCATCACGCTGAAGAAACCGGAGCTTATCCGACGATAAACTGGTGTTGTTGGTTGGCAGGTGTCGAAAATGGGCCACGTTGCCTGTTCGCTGATTGTAGGCATTCAGGCCCCCGTCGCGGGTGGTTATCCAGAACGTGCCTCGCTCGTCCTGAATCATATCCGCCACCCGCGCTGAGGAGAGGGAGTTCAAATCCGCCGGATCAGAGCGTACCGTTACGATCTCATGGCCGTCGTACCGGCTCAGGCCACTGCCGGTGACGAACCAGAGAAAATCGTCACGGTCGGTAAAGAATCGATTGATGGTTATTTGATTTCGGTTGCGGCCCAGCGTCTCTTTAGGGGTTCGTCGAAGTAAAGCACCGTGGATTGTGCCTGCCCGGCGGACGCGGACAGGCACAATGGCAGGAGGAGCCACCCAAAAACAACGCATCCATTCATGTTGACTTGTTTATTAGCTCAAGCTACTTCACTTGTCTTTCTGATCCTCGTTGTTAATATCGCGGATGCAGATAAATTTTCCGTCGCGTTTTTCAAAAATGCCCATGTATTTGCCGGTACTCACTACGTTGCCAGCCGTGTCTTTAATCGTTGTCTTTCCGACTTCGGTCACTAGGTTGCCATCGCCGTACACGTCCATCGTCTCGTACGAAACCGTAGTTCCGGCCTTGCGCGCTTTCATACTTTTGAGCAGCACCTGTCGGATAGCAGCCTTTCCTACGGACATGGGTTCGTCGTCGGCCATTTCTACGGCGTCGTCTGCGTAGAGTGCCATTACTTTGTCGATGTCCTTAGCGGTCGTGGCGCTGGCCCATTCGGTTTCGATGGCTTGTATTTCCGTTTTGATGGCGGCCATATCGGGTTTAGTAGCTACCTGCTCAGTGGTAGCTTCTGCTTTTTGGGCAGGGGCGTTGCAACCCGTAACGCAGACAGACGTCATGGTAACAACGGCCAGGAGTAGGATAAAGGGATTGGTTTTCATAGCTTTGGTTTAAACGATTTAGGGCACTCTCACTAAGCGACGGTAGAGTTCAACGGCTTTTATTTTCTCGTACACCATACCCAGTTTTTTATCTGCTTCCTGAAACGATTTGTCGTCGTGGATTTTCTGGTACGCGTTGGCATTGGGCCAATTGCCCTCGAAGTAGTAGCGGTATTTGTCGGCTCCTTTTTCCTCTACTTTGTAGAGTGTGTATCCGGCGTTAGGGTACCCCAGGCGTTTAATGATCGTGTTCAACTCGCCAATCACCGCCGACAGCTGGGCCTCCGTTACACCGGCTGGCATATCGAAAAGGTGGATACTTTTGAGTTGAGTCGTTGCCGTTTGCTGAGCCTGTGCAGAGGCCGACATGCCGAGGTTAACCAGCAGCCAAAGAGCAGCTAGGGAAATCAGGAGTTGTTTCATGGATTTGATTGGTTAGTTTGACTGTTTTTAAGATCGATCCCCGGCAGTATAGGCTGGGCTTATCTGTGCTTATCCGTTCGGATTTACGTAGTGTCGTCCGTTAAATCCAATTCCATAAATAACAGATAGTCTTTGAATTCTGTGGGAATTTCCATTTCTGGATACGCGTCAATAGCACGAAATCCAACACTTCTGTACAAGGAGTGAGCTGTTTCCATAAACTTCGGACTGTCGAGTCGAACTTTTTTATAACCGACTTTTTTCGCTTCAAGTAGAAGTCGGTCAAGGATAGCTCGTCCAGCTCCAATTCGTCTGATGGCTGGATCAACAAACATTCGTTTTAGTTCACCGGTGTCAGAGTTGATACGTTTTAGGCTTCCAAGCCCACATACTTTACCATCATAAATAGCCAGGATTAGCTGTCCATAAGGGGGTTGAAACTTGCCAATCTGTTGGATGTCTTGTTCAACCGTTTCTCTGGGGTTATGAGGATGGACTCCATAGCGTTCCTGCATGGTATCGTTACCCCAAACTAAATAGTCAAACCATAATTTTTTAACGGCTTCCAGGTCGTCAGGAATGACAACCGTTCTTATTTTTACTTTTTCACTTTTGGTCATTTCTTGACTCGGTTTTGGTTTTTTTTCTGTAGTAGCCTTGCCACTAACGGTTTGGGTATTGCCGAAGGCGGGGATTTTTAGCACAAAACGGGTCCGCCCGAGCGGTTCAATAGAATTGCAACTGTTGAACTTTGCACAAATTTCCAATCAAAGCACTTTAGCCACCCTTTTGGCAATACGATGTTAGCCGCAGTTTTGCCCCTCGCAATTAGGTCAAAGGTAAACCTGCAAACCATTTTGCGAATGTTTCCCAAAATCCGATTTGTACCTGAAAAATAATTAAGGAATGTACGATAATATAAAAACTAAGAACAAGCGGGAAAATCCATCTGCCTTTTTTCTGTTTTCTTTCGACAATCATTAAAGCGATTAAAATGGCATATACAAGTCCGATTGTTGTAAGAAATCCAACAGGAACACTATCGGTAATTCCAATGAGAAATCGGGAAAGAGCAGGTTCTATAAATACAATTCCCGTTGCTATCATTGCTCTTGCGTGGATGTTAATGTCTCGCCGATTCACAATAGCAATGATATACATGATTCCCAAAATCAAAAGGTCTTTAAACGGTAGTAATAAATGTGGTGAAGGTCCGCTTAAAGAAATTTCTCCGTTTACAATTTCTAGCTGTTTTTGAAGTTGAAAATGTTTCAGTAGAATAACAGAAATAAATAATAACGGCATTAATATGTAACTCAGTTTGCCAATGAATTTATGAAGGGTAAGTTCCTTTTTTCTGATTAAAATTGGCTGAATGATTAATGCTAAAATCCATAAAGTCATCATCACAGCGTGAAAATGAAAATAGGAGTTGTAGTCGTTTGTTCCGGGAAAGAGTTTTGAAAAATAGCTGCTCCAAAATCCTAATAAAACCAATATTGGCAGACCGATAAAATAGTAACCTGATTTGTCGAAGTATATTTTTTTTGTGATTGTTGCCATATTGGTTTGTTTGGCTACACGTTGTTTGTCTTGTGAAATTTCCGTTGTTTCATCCCGAATGGATTGATCACAGATAGCTCAGCCACCACTGCTCTTTGTGCGCTGTCTTGTAGGCATCATACCAGCGACACAGAGGATACAACGACGCAACAACGGCTATCCAGATTAGGTAAACCACGCCAAGATTGTAGCCTCCCTCGCCGGGTAGCACAAACCGCATCGGTAAGGTTTGCAGCGATTTATCAGCCTCCGTCATGGTGTGGCCAGCGGCAAAAAAGACAATCATGCGCAGGGTATGTAGGACATACCAATGGATTGTGTAATAAAAAAAGGCCGTTCGTCCGTAGGTACGGAGCACCCCTGTAACGCGGTTGTGTACATTCTCCAGCAACGCCAGCCCCAGCAGTCCCGGCCCTACCGTAATGCACATGTACAGCAGCGATGGTGGGTATTTATGCACCTTCATGAACGAGAACAAGGTTGTGAGGCCATCTTTCTGAACGCTCCAGGGGAAGGGGTCGCCGTACTCATTCAGCAAACGCAGCCCCACAAATAACCCAATGGCTCCGGCACCGAGATAAAACAGTCCCTGTTGACGCTTCGTGGCGGCAACCGCTGGGCAAACAAACGGCCCAGGCAGTAGCCCAGCATCATGAGCCCCAGCCAGGGAAAAAACGGGTACAGTACATCAATGACCCGACCGGGAGCGTATTCAAACACACGGTGACCGCCACCATGAAACAGCGCCCACCAAAAACCCGACGTGAATCCCGGTGCCTGTTCCACCGCATCCAGCAGATTATGGCCTAAAACGATCGCTAAACCAATGCTCAGTATGGCCCGAAATGGCAGCCACGTCAGCCCGGCCATGAACACCATACTGATGCCCAGCGACCAGAAAACGGCCAGTGTGATGGTATTAAACAGGGTAAACGTATCCGCCGGCGCAATCAGGAGTACCTCGGCTAAAAGGAGCCATAGACCCCGTTTCAGTAGGAACAGACTCAACTCGCTGCGCGATTTTCGTAAACCCTGCAGGTAGATGGACGTACCGGATAGCAAGGCAAACGTAGGGGCGCAGAAGTGGGTAATCCAGCGGGTGACGAACAGGAATGGCGTGGTGGTATCGAGATTGAGCGGGTCGTCGGTCCAGGCCTGGGCGTGAAAGAAATCTCGCGTATGATCCAGCGCCATAATGATCATAATCAGGCCACGCAGTACGTCGATGGACTCGATGCGGCTTTTGATTAATGAAGGCACTGGATTCAGGGTGCCAGCGGTTGCCGATGTATAGGGGAGCGGGAATGTCATTTCGGTATAGTGGCTAAAACTCGTCTATGTGTCATGGGAAGGTTTTGCCTAACCTCAGGCAGGAATCTGTCAAAAGCGATGAGGTTCATCATCGAATCCGCTAAACTGAATTAGTGCACTTTATAGGCTTCTAACTCAATCTCAATCAACTGGCCGGGCAGTGCTAATTCCTTTACGCCAAACCACGACCCGGTCGGAAACTGCTTTTTGTAGATCGTATTTCGGTAAGCCGATTGGTTCACAAATTCGGGCATGTTTGTGGTCAGAATATTCTCTACCACAACGTCGTCCCAGGTGTAGCCATAGTGCTTCAGGATTTTGTCCAGATCGGCGTAGCAATTTTTCATTTGTTGGCCCAGATCACCTTTAGCCGTCAGGTTTCCTTTCTCGTCCATACTGACCGCACCCGATATTTTCAGTTCATTGCCAATCCGAACGGCATGGGAATAGCCATACGCTTTCTCAACGTCGGGCCGTAACAGGAAGTACTCCGGTGCATCGGTTTGAGCCGCTGGTTTCTCTTCTGCTTTTTGGGGAGCGGTATTGCAACCGACGGTCAACAGAATCAGGGTAGCAAAAGCGGCCAGCATCATGGTGAATTGGTTGGTTTTCATTGGGATTTAGTTGGTTAATGGGAAGAGATCAATTCCCTTTTTTCAGAAACGAAATCAGCCCGGTGAAATACGTTTGCTGGTCGTCGTACATCGCCAGATGGCTACCGTTGGCACAGAGCAGAAAAGTGCCATTTTTGACCTGTCTGGCCATCATCGCCATGTGTTTGGGGTCCATCGTGTCGTAGGTGGCGCCGATAACAAGCGTCGGCACTGTGATTTTGGGCAGGTCTTTGCTGCGATCCCAGTTCTTCAGGTTAGCATCACCCGCCATGCCAAACTCGCTTGGTCCCTGCATAGTCACATACTGCTCCTGGTTCAGTTTGGCCAACCCCCGATTCAGCGGTTCGGGCCACTGCGCCGTTGGAAACCGGCAGATATGCTTCTCGTAATAATTGGGCAGCAACAGTTCCATATAGCGCGGGTTGGTGAAGTCGCCTTTGGCTTCAAGGGTTTTGATCTCGGCCAGCACCTTCGGATCCATTTGTTTGGCCAGTACGTCGTTGGCGTACTGGCTATAGGCGGGCGCGCTACTCATCATGTTCGAGATAATTAAACCCTTGATGTTTTGTCCGTATTTAAGCGCGTATTCAATACCCAAAATGCCCCCCCACGACTGACCGTATAGGTAAAAGTTGTCTTTGTTTAACCCCAACGCTATCCGAACCTGCTCTACTTCTTCCACAAAACGAGGTAACACCCACAGGCTCTTGTCAGTCGGTCGGTCGCTGTTGCCCGCGCCGAGCTGATCGTAATAAATGAACTCGATGCCTTCTTTAGGCAGAAAACTCTCGAACACCTCGTAGGCCTCGTGACCTGCACCGGGACCGCCGTGCAGAATCAAAACCTTGACTGTTGGGTTATTGCCAATCCGCTTCGTCCACACGTTGAATGTGCCCTTCGGAGTCTTGATCGGGATTATTTTCACGCCCCCGGTTTGTATACCCGTATCGGCGGGAGCGAAGTAGGTTTGGAGTTCGTTAGCCTTGTCGGCGTTTGGTTTTGGGTCACAGCCTACAACGGTTAGGCCAATGAGCAAAACAGCAAAAGTGGTCGGTAACAGCGAAGGTAGAAATTGGTTGATTTTCATGGGTCTATCGAATAGAGAAAAAACTGCGACGATATTGGGTTTATATGCGCTCATTCTCTGCTACTTGACGGCGACCGGTGCCGATGCCGACTCCTGGTAAAACGTCGCTTTCCACGCGCCGTTGATTTTGTTGAAGAGCATTGTTCCCGCTACGTGCTCAAACTTTAATTTCTGGCCGGTTTTGAGGGTTGCGTTCTGTTCCATCGAGAACGTATACAGCACCAGCGAGTCAGTCAAAACCCGAATCGCTTCCTTAGTTGGTACGACGGTCAACGTCTTCATCTGGCTGAACCCGTCTGCGTTCAGTTTTTTGAGGGCGTTGTAATCGCCGAAGGTGCCATCGGGATTGACGGCCTGAAAATCAGGCGTATTTTCAAAGTACGTCATGCACTTTTCAATGTCCAGTTTTTCGACCTGTTGGAAGAATTCTTTGATAAGGCCAGAGATTTCCTTTTCAATCGCTTGCTTGTGTTCGGTTGTCATTGTCGACACGTCGGTCGTTTGGGTAGGCGTTTCTTTGGCGGGTGTGTTGCAACCGAAAACAAACAGGAGCAGGACGGCAAAAATGGCCAGGGTGGGGTAAATTGATTGGTTTTCATTGACTTGGGTTGGTTTGTTTCGCCCGGTCTGCGAAATACAAACCGGGCGAGTGTGGTGGGGCTAGGGTCGGTTATTTCTTGCTCATAATCAGCATGGTAGGCTTGCCAATGACACCGTCTTTCCGCATCGTTTCCTCTAAATCCGGGCGGGCAAAAAAAGCCTTCGGTGCGTCGGGCGAGGCCCACTCGCTGATGATACAAACCGTGTTGGGGTCGTCGGCCAGCGTACTGACTTCGGCACTTAGCTCGCCCGCCAGCATTCGTTCGTTATAAAATAGATCGAAGCCTTTTTTCCAGGCGGCATAGTCGGCCACTTTGTGATAGACCATCGCTTTGACGAGTTTGGATTGTGTGTTGCGGCTGATCTTCCACTGCCCGTTCTCTTTGACCGCCGTGTTGCTGTAAGCCCCCTCCTCACGATCCGGTCTCCTTTTGCCGACCGCCCCGTTAGCCGATAGGTTCCCGTGAAAATTACGCTGCCATCGAATTGCGGGCTAACATTGGCCAGCGAAACGACGTTGGTCACGTCGGCATCGACAAATCCCTGTGTGTAAAAGTCAATTATTGCAGCCCCTTTTGTGGTGGTGCCGTCCGTAGCCGTCCGCACGGCATCGGCGGTGAACATCGTTTTCAGGGTCGCTGCCTCCTCGCGGTTGAAGGCATCCTGAAACCGTTTCATCAGGTCGCGCATCTCAAGCCCCACCGTGTTCATACTCCACTTGACCTGACTGATTTTCCACTGTCCGCCGACCTTGCCGATCAGCATCTCGTAGGTGCCCGCTGTGGGGTTGAGCTTCGCGCCGGTTTTTCGCACAAAATCGTAGCCGCTGACGGTCGTGCCGATTTTTACCTTGCCATCGGGCTGTGCCTCGGTGCTGACCACCGTAAAGTCCATGTACGACCCGGCCGTTTCGCCGAAATCGCGTACATAGTCGGCTTCAACATCGGCTTTAGAACCGGGCGTTACACTGCCATCGGGGTTTACCCAGCCCACATTGTCAGCAAAAAGGGTCATCAGCGTGGGCCGGTCGCCTTTATTGTAGGCTGTCTGGTAGGTTTTGGTTAAGGCAATAGCTTCGGGGTTGAGGCTTTGGGCGAGGGTGGTGGCTGCGAAGGTCGGGAAGAGCAGCAGCGTCAACAGCCGGGTCATGACGAGAAATAGGTTACTGGTTTTCATGGGTGTGTATGGTTATTTGGATTGATTGGGAATTTCTGAGCCAGCAAGGCTACACAGCCTGATGCAGCGTTTCCTGCGCCGACCTGAACGCTACGCCGAGGTCATTGGTCGCCAGGGTGTTGCTGTATACAAGTGCGGCTTCGGCTGCGGGCGGTTGCTGGTTCAGCATGAGCGACAGATCGGAGATGCGGTAACTTTCGCTCGAAAGGAGGTAGTTTTTGCCGTGCAAGCCCGACCGGGTAGCTGCCTGAAAAACGGCCTCGGCCACGTCACGCACATCCACCACCGAAAACGCTACATCATTAGCGTAAAGCATTTCAACAAATGGGTTGGGGGCGATCTTGTGCCTGAACAGATGTTGCATACCCATGGATGTTGAATCGGCGCGGGGCGACAAGCTATTGCCCATGACAAAAACGGGCGAAACGGTAGTGATCTCGAAGGGTAAATCCGGGTTTGCCTCGATGAATTTCCGTACGACCTGGTCGGCCAGAAACTTGGCTTGTCCGTAGGGGTGGTCCTCCGCACTGAACCAGGGCGTATCAGCTTCAGAAAATACCTGACCGACGGGGTGGTTAGGGTGAGGCATCGGAAACGAAGTATTATAGGACGCCACCGACGCGATGAGCACCACACGTTTGAGTCCCTCGGTTCGATTGGCTATGGCCAGAAAATTTTCTGTACCCCGGATGGTGGGGTCCAGCAGGTCGCGTTGCGGGTCTTCTACCGCCAGTTGAAAAGGCGTGCCGCCGTGTACCACAATCGCGCAGCCTTGCATAAAGGATTCAAGCGCAGCCACATCGCGTACATCGCAGGTCACCAGCGTCAGGTTTTTGGCCCTGTTGAGTGCGCTCAGGTGAGCGTACTTTTCGGCATTGGCCGGGTCAGAGGCCGATACTTTCACGGCATAGCCCTCGTTCAGAAATTTTTGGGTGACGTAGCTGCCAATGAAGCCAGCTCCGCCAATGATGCCTACCGTTTGCATAACGTTATGGGTGTAAACCACCGGGCCGTTTATAGCCCGGTGATTGGGGATTGAACAGCGTGATTATAGAAGAAGAAATAGTTAGTTCGCAGCCTAATAGGCCAAATCGGGCAGGAGGGGACCAGTTCTCGATTCTATTCGCCAGATGAGGGGTTTCCGTTTGGAACCGGACGTATAACTTAGCCTGATGCGGTGGTTCGTATAAGCGGTAATCGTAGTAGCCACGGTAGGCCTGCAAGATGGTAGCGGGCAGGATACACAGGAAGCAAAAATCGCCGGCGAACGAATAGTGGCAAACGGGAACGGCATGGGTAAGAATAGCTTGGGTTTAGTCTGAAACGGAGCGGCCCAATCAGCCCGGCAAAGCGATTTAGCTGATAACGGATCTAAACTATCGCCAGCATATTAACCAACCAAGTTCGCCCGGACGAGCGTATGCTTTTACTGTCCGAAAGGGGTATTTTCTTACCGGATGTGTGAACGGTAATGCCGGTTTTGCCCGGCGGCCTCAAATAGTCTGGATTCGTTTCAGTAGTGACTCGCGCAGGAGGTGGCTGAGCGGAATTGTTTTACCCCCGATTCCAATATGGCCTTCGCCTACCTCATCGACCTGCGCCAGATTGGCCAGGTAGGAGCGATGTACCCTTACAAAAAAGTTGGCCGGGAGTTTGTCTTCCATCACCTTTAGGGTCGTTGTCAGCAGGTATTCTTTAGTGGCCGTGTAGAGGTGGCAATAGTTTCGGTCGGCTTCCACGTAGAGAATATCGGCGATGAAAATCTTGACGATCTTTTCGCGGTGCCGCACAAAAATCCGGTCACTAAGCACAAAGGGCGCGTCGGGCGCAGGGTGGGCAGCCGTGGGAGGTTCGTCGGCCAGGCGGCTCACAGCCAGTTCGATAGCTCGTTGTAATTCAATGGCCCGGATCGGCTTGGCGATGTAAGCGTAGGGATGTGTTTTTTTTGCCCGGGCAAAGGTGGCCTCGTCGGTATTGGCCGTGACGTAAATAATTGGGATGTTCCACCGCTGGTGGATAGCATGAGCCGTGTCGATACCGTCGAGCGAGCCTTTCAGGCTAATGTCGAGCAGAATCAGGTCAGGTCGGTTAGTTTCGGCGTGTAGGATGGCCTCTTCGCCCCGAGGAACAATCCCGCTCACCTCATAGCCAAGTTTGCTGAGTTGCAGGGCGATGTTGGCGGCAATAATCATGTCGTCCTCCACGACGAGCAACTTCAACGGGGTGTCCATTCTATTTGTTGATCATTCGTCATGTAATCATTACGCAGGTACCGGAGGTTGAATTCGGTACCCCGTATTCTCGGTAGCGCTGGCCGTGTAATCAATACTGTAAATCCGCTACGAAGTAAACTCAAATTTTATAGTTATGAAAACCAATGACTTGATTAAGCGAAGCCGTTCGGAAAAGAAGGATCTATGACATTCAGTAACCCTGTCAAAAAGATTAAGTTTTATAAAGACTTGGGTAGAGAGCGTGTTCGGAAGCAAACCGATGAGTTCCCAAGGAATCTCTCCAGTTTTTTTTATAAGTGATCTGGCTGCTTTTGGAAAAACAACTAGTACTTGTCCAATTTAGTTTCTCGGGGCGGCATCGGCCCGCAACGGCGGACCGTGTCCGACGCCCGCGCGGTAGATTCTCTCGATTCTATCGTGTTGATAATCAACTACTAAATAATCAAAAGAATCTACCGCGCGGGCGGCCCCGAGGAACAATAGAATCTATTTTGGCAAAGCACTAGTTTAAGAATCAGGCTGACGGGACGCCGGATTACCCCTTCTTGTTACTGTCGAAATGTCTATTTCGGTTGGATCAGGGGCATAACCTCTTTGCCAATCAGCTCGATGGCGTTCATCAACTGCGAATGGGTGAGTCCCGCGTTATCCATCTGAAAGGTAAACCGGTCAACACCCCCCAGTGCTTCACTGTGCCGCATCAGTTTTTCGGCAACCTGTTCAGGGCCGCCAACCACTAGTACGCCTTCCGGCCCCATCAGGGAATCGAACTGAGCTTTTGTTACGGGAGGCCAGCCGCGTTCACGGCCCAGTTTCGTCCATAATTCAGCGTAACCAGGGTAATACTCAGCAACCGCTTGCTCATTGGTGCGCGCAACATAACCAGGTGAGTGCAAACCAACGGTTAATTGGTCAGGCGTAAATCCGGCTTTTCGACCGGCTTCCCGATAGAGATCGATCAGGGGCCGGAATCGGGCAGTATAGCCGCCGATTATGGCCACCATCAACGGAAGGCCCAGGCTGCCCGCCCGCATAAATGATTCAGGGGTACCGCCTACGCCGAGCCATACGGGCAGTTTAGGTTGCACGGACCTCGGGTAGACGGGCAGGTTCTGGATAGCCGGGCGAAACTTTCCTGACCAGGTAACAAACTCGTTATCGCGTATTTTTAGTAATAAATCCAGCTTTTCCTGAAACAGCGCATCATAGTCGTTCAAATTAAACCCGAACAGCGGATAGGCTTCCACGGATGAACCCCGACCCACCACGAGTTCGGCTCGTCCTTTGGAGACCAGATCTAAGGTGGCAAAATTCTGGTAAACCCGCACCGGATCAGCAGTGCTCAGCACGCTGACGGCACTCGTCAGTCGGATACGTTTTGTCCGACCGGCGGCAGCAGCCAGTATCACCGCCGTTGCCGAATCCAGAAATTCCTTTTTATGATGCTCGCCAATACCAAATACATCCAGGCCAGCCTGGTCCGCAAAAACAATCCGATCCAGTAATTGCTCCATCGCGTCTACGCTACTAAGCGTACGGGAGCCATACATGGCAGAAGCGAAGCTGTCTATTCCTATTTCCATGATAATGTCTTAGTTGTCAGGTTACCAATAGGGCCTGAGATTCGCGGCTAGTCGTACTACACGGCAAGCTATATAGTAAAGCCGAGTCGGCCTGTTAGCGTTCCACGCTTTGGTTGGCTACTGGCAAAAGACCAAATTACGGAATAGTACCAGCCATCAAGCCCTTCTTTAACTAACTGATAATGGGTTAGTTCTGGTCTTTTTAGGGCAAGCCATCAATGGGGAGTTTACTCCATTTGTAATCACCCTCTTTGTGGATTGGAGAGACTTCATATTTTAAATTCCACTCTTTTATGGCTTCTAAAATTGGTAAAAAGCCAGGCCTTTTTCAGACAACTTATAGTCTACCCTTGGCGGTAGTTCCTTATAGGCCAATCGTTCCAATAAGCCATCTTCTTCCAACTCTTTTAACTGTTCGGTCAGTACTTTCCTTGAAATGTGGGGTACAATGGCGTCTAGCTGACCAAAACGCATGGTTCGGGTGCCAATTACATTGATAATGATCGGCTTCCATTTATTACCAATGGTGCCAATAGCTCTCGTAAATGGGCAATTCGCATTGCAAAAGCGGTCGTCTCTCATGCTTAAAATTTGTAGTTACCCAATAGTAACCAGAATAAACTATTATAGTTTCAGAAATAAACTATTGATAGTTCCTTTGTGAAACAAATGTAAAAGTAGCTAAAAAATGAGTAAGCTAACAAGTAAAGTTGCCGTGATTACAGGTGGTAATAGTGGCATTGGGTTGGGCATTGCCCAAGAATTTAAACATGAAGGTGCTGTAGGCGCTATTGTCGGCAGGAATCAGGAAACGTTAGCGAGTGCCGCGGCTCAGCTTGGCGATACGTTTATAGCCATCAATGCCGATGTAACCAACACTGCCGACCTGGAACGAGTGTTTAAAGAAACCGCTGAAAAATTTGGTAAAATAGACGTGGTTGTGGCCAATGCGGGTGGTGGAACGATTGGAACAGTAGCAGATATGAGCGAAGCCGACTATGACAAGGCAATGGATCTCAACCTGAAGAGTGTCTACTTCACAGTTCAGAAAGCACTGCCTTATATGAATGATGGTGGTTCTATTATTCTGATCGGGTCCAATGCCGCGCATCGGGCCTATTCGTCTTTTACGCTGTATGGCGCTGCCAAAGCGGCTGTCATCTATTTAGCAAAAGGATTGTCAAGCGACCTTTTAGATAGAAAGATCAGGGCAAATGTCATAACACCCGGTACAACCGATACACCAGCCTTTGACAAGTTTGTTCCCGCCGAACAAATCGAAGCGGTAAAAAAACACTATGCAGGTGTAATGCCAATAGGCAGAATCGGGCAACCCGCTGACATTGGTAAAACAGCGG
Source organism: Spirosoma telluris (assembly GCA_003259005.1). Classification (GTDB taxonomy): domain Bacteria; phylum Bacteroidota; class Bacteroidia; order Cytophagales; family Spirosomataceae; genus Spirosoma; species Spirosoma telluris. The sequence goes on along the minus strand of QLII01000001.1, from coordinate 3,300,774 downwards.
TTTTCCTGGCCTCCGATGATTCTTCGTTTATGCTGGGTGCTGAACTCCTTGTGGATGGCGGTATGACCTATCTGGCTAAATAATTGACCATACACGGGCACGAGTTCAAGTTCGTGCCATTAACTGATTTTCAACATGAGTACATCAGAAAACAACGTAGCAAGCTACGCCATTATCGGCTTCGGCAAAATCGGCAAGGCCCTGGCCAAGGCGTTTGCCCGCAAAGGCATTGAGGTATCCGTTGCCACCACCCGCGACCCGGAACGCTTTGCAGCCGATGCGGCCGAGATCGGCCCACGATCATTCACAGTACACTCACGGAAGCCGTCAAGGCCAACGTCATCTTTTTGGCGGTGCGTTTTGACGCGCACCCGGATGTCGCGAAGGCGCTGCCCACCTGGCAGGGGAAGACCATAGTCGATGTGACCAATGCCTACGGCGTGGCCCCTGAGCAGTTGGGAGGACAGCCTTCCGGTAGGGTCGTCGCACAGGCCTTTACGGGTGGAAAACTGGTTAAGGGCTTCAACCATTTGGGCGCTGCCATCCTTGAACAAGATCCGGCCGTTCATGGTGGCAGGCGAGTTGTGTTCCTGGCGAGCGACGATGACGACGCAGCAGCAGAGGTTGGTGCACTGGCGGAAAATCTCGGTTTTTCACCCGTCCAACTGGGCGGGCTTTCGGAAGGCGGACTGCTTGTGCAGGCACGCGGGAAAAGCTGGGGTCAACTGATCTTTAAGGACTTGGTCAAGTTCGACTGATGAGTCGTGATCGCAACTGTCAATGCGATCCTGCCTGGTGGACAAATAAAACCATAGGTTAATTGAAGCGACTAAACTGAGTTTGTCGCTCAACCATTAATTAATAAACGGAATGAGTAGATTAAAAAACAAAGTAGCGGTCGTTACCGGTGCGTCAAAAGGGATAGGCGCATCGATCGCAAAACACGTTGCGGCAGAAGGCGCCAAGGTGGTTGTGAATTATGCCTCCAGTAAAGAAGGGGCCGATAGGGTGGTAAAGGAGATCACAGACAAGGGAGGAATAGCCATTGCGGTACAGGCCGATGTATCGAAAGAAGCCGATGTCGCCAGGCTGTTTGACGAAACAAAAAAGGCGTTCGGTACTTTGGATATTTTGGTCAACAACGCAGTCTTTCAGCAATTTTTACCGGTTGAACAGGCATCAGTAGCCGCTTTTCATCAGCATTTCAACGTCAATGTGTTGGGTCCTGTACTGACCATCCAGGCAGCGTTAAAATTGTTTGGCTCTACCGGCGGCACGATCATCAATATCAGTTCGGGTGCCAGCAAATCGCCGATGGCGGGCGTGTCGTTATATTCGGCTACGAAAGCGGCCTTAGATGCTCTAACGATTTCGTTGTCGAAAGAACTGGGGGCAAAAAACGTTCGGATCAACTCGATTTTGCCAGGCGCTACGGAAACCGAAGGGCCACCAGTGCAGGTGTAACGGCTGGTAGTGCGTATGAGCAACTATTTATTGCGAATACCCCGCTGGGTCGTAGAGGTCAGCCCGAAGATATTGCGAAAGCGGCCGTTTTTCTGGCTTCCGATGATGCTGCGTGGATCACGGGCGAGCAACTTTCGGTTTCGGGTGGTATGTATGGTTTTTAAATCAGCAATACCAATTACTTCGCCCAAAAGCAAAAAGCCACAGATACACCAGTTATCTGTGGCTTTTTGCTTTTGGGGCAACTTGTTTGGAAGACGTATCCACTTATCGCCTATCGATTCGATACCACAAGCCGAGCAAGCCACCCTGACCAGCCGTTTCCTGTCCACCATCCACAATCTCGGCCGCAGAGAGCGCCCGGAGTTTGGCCAACGCAGCGGCATCTGTACCCTCAATGCTATATCGCTTGGCGAAGTTTACGCCCATAGTTTCTGCTGAAATTGGGTAATTGACATCCGCGTTTTCTTTGTTGATCGGTCGCCCGGTCAGCACACCGTCACGGGCACCACCTGATTCGCTGATTGCTTTCTGGGAAAGACCTTTAGCCGCCGGAATGGACAGGAGCGAGAGCACCGAAACGCCACCAGCCGACTCCCCGAAAATGGTCACGTTTTTGGGATCTCCGCCAAACGCGGCAATGTTCTGTTGTATCCACTTGAGCGCAGCAATCTGGTCCATGTAGGCATAGTTGCCCTTGGGCTCTTCCGGATGTTCTTTACTCAGCGCGGGGAACGCGAAGAAGCCAAGCCGACCCAGCCGGTAGTTGAAGGTGACCAGAATGACGCTCTGTTTCGCGAACTGAGTCCCATTGTAGTCCGGCTGAGAGCCGCTGCCAAATACGAAGGCTCCTCCGTAAATCCACACCATAACCGGAAGCTTTGTTTTATACATATTACGGATGTTATTACCATTATTACTGATTTAATTGGGGCAAACCACGCCAGCAGATCTGTAAAGACTATCTTTGGTGATCGTGGAAACTTCCTATTTAATACGTGTAAAGTGTAGTTTCTGGCAATACGCGAACGGATTGTATTCCTTCCTGGTCTAACGACGGGCTTTGCCGATAGTTTCGAACCCCATTTAGTCTAAACCCTGACCAATAAAGCTTATGAACCGAATTGATCGCCGAACATTTTTAGGGAATCTGTCGCTGGTTACGGCCGCTGTGGTCGCACCCCGATACGGGTTTTCGTCGATTGCGAAAGCCGACGAGTTTGTTGAAGTGAATACCACGCATGGCCGTATTAAAGGTATGCGAAATGAGGGGGTAAGTGTCTTCAAAGGCATACCGTACGCAGGGCGTATTTCTGGTGACCGGCGCTTTCGGCGACCGGCTCCCCTCGAACCCTGGACGGGCGTTCGGGATGCGTTGCAATTTGGTGCACCCGCCATCCAGGCACCGCGTCGTAACGAACCCGCTCCAGCCGAAGATTGCCTGTTCCTGAACGTCTGGACGCCCGCCAGCGATAATCGTAAACGCCCTGTGATGTTCTACAGCCACGGCGGTGGGTTTGTGATTGGTTCAGGGGCTTCAGCCAGCCAGGATGGATCAAACCTAGCTCGTAACTTCGACGTCGTGGTCGTTGAAACCAACCATCGGCTGGGATTACTAGGCTTTCTATATCTGGACGAGCTGGCCGGGTCCGACTATGCCGGGTCGGGCAACATGGGCATGCTCGATATTGTGGATGGGTTAAAATGGGTTCATGATAACATTGCTCAGTTTGGGGCGATCCGAATAATGTGATGATCTGGGGTGAATCGGGTGGGGAGCCAAAACGTCCTGCTTATATGCCATGCCTTCAGCAGCTCCGTACTTCAACAAAGCGTCGATTGAAAGTGGGCCGGGCGTTCGGATGACGCCGAAGGAGACGGCTGCTGAAACAACTGCTCTACTGCTGAAAGAACTAAACATTGCGCCTAAAGACTGGCGTAAATTATTGGATATACCAGCGGCTGACTTGCTGGTCATGCAGGGCAAACTGCCTTCCGTTGCCCCGTTTCTCGGGAAAAGTAACACGAAGGGAGCCACACCCCGTCGGGCTGGCGGATTTGGTCCTGTTGTCGATGGCCATGCGCTACCCCATCATCCCTTTGATCCGACGGCCCCAGACCTATCTCGAAATAAACCGTTGTTAGTTGGCTGGAATGAGGATGAGTTCACCTTTTTTGCCTGGGAGCGCAAAGACACGGAGTTTGCCAAACTGGATTTCGAGGGATTACAGAAACGGCTGGAGCCCCAGTACGGTGAGGATACGCCTAAACTGATCGAAGCCTATCGCAAATCCACACCCAACGCGACGGCCCCGCAACTCTATATTGCCATTTCCTCTATTGCGATGATGGGCCTGGGCTCGGTAGACATTGCGGAAAAAAAGGTCAAACAGGGGGGAGCGCCGGTTTACCTGTATAATTTCGGCTACAAGTCCGAGAAACCGATTCCCGGTACGGATTATCCGATGGGTACGCCCCATGCCATGGATATTTCGTTCAAGTTCAACAATGAAATTCCGCCCCGCGACGGCTCGGCGCCTAAGGAAAGCTTCTTCGGGGCAATCGACCCGAACGCTTCGTGGCTTCGCATCACTTTGCCGAACTCTGGACCACGTTTGCCCGGACAGGTAAACCAGCCGCCAAAGATGTGCCCCAGTGGCCAGCCTATAATCTGAAAACCCGGCCCACAATGCGGATCGATGCTACCTGTGAAGTGATTGACAATCGGTTCAGCCAGGAACTGGCACTATGGCGGTCCATTGGGAAATTGTAATTAACTCCGACTATGAAATTGACTAAAATTCTCGGAGCGTGCTTTTGGGCAACGTCCTTCCTGCTTGCCATCCAATTGCCCGCTCAGCCAATAAATCCTGATATACTAACAAAGCCCTGGAAGGCACAATGGATCACCGGACCCGGTAGACCCATCAATCGGTTTACGGCAGCCTCTGATCTCACCCTGAAAGAGTATGGCGTTGTCAAATTCAGAAAAACGATCACGTTGACCGCCAAACCCACGTCATTAGCCGGAAGCCCAAATTTCGTATCTAACCGGGTTTATCGTGCAGGGTAATATGGCCGCCGAAGAAATCCTCAATACGGACGATAGCTGGAAGACTGTTAAAGACGAGAGCTACCAGCCCTTACCAGTGGATGATTGTGCGCTATGATACCATGGACGATGAGGCCAATAGTCTGGGCGTAGGCCTGGTTGCAACGGCATCATCGACGTGTTTATTGAGCCGATTGATCCCGCTGATCCGATAAATCCCATTCCCTTATTACGCGAATTTAGTCAGCATCGGGACTGGCGCGTGATTGCCACCGTTATATATCAAGGAGAAATTTACGGGTGGCGGAACTAGACGAATTAACATAAAGTGGCTTCGACCAGATGATAATATAAATCAGGCTGAAACCTTTAACAAAAAAGATGCTAATAACTTTACGGGTATGAGGGGCATGAGTTTAGAGACGCTTGTGCCTTTTATCTGAAAACGTTTCTAAATGATGATATTTCGGATAAATAGTATGACCTTAAACGGATGTATTGGCCTGTTTTTAATTAGCCTGACTTCATTTGGACAACTAACGCCAGTGGCATCTAAACTGCCATTCGAAGATGAAATTCGGGCATTTGAAAAAACGGATCAAACCACCCCAGTACCCCATAATCCAATTGTCTTTACGGGCAGTTCGTCGATTCGGTTATGGGAGAATGTAGCGGATTATTTTCCGAAGAAAACCATTCTTCAGCGTGGGTTTGGTGGATCGCAGTTAAGCGAAGTGTTGTTGTACGCCGACCGCATTATCATTCCCTATCACCCAAAGCAAGTCGTGCTGTATGCTGGCGAAAATGATATTGCCACCGGCAAGCTAACCGGGCAGCAGACCTATGAGCGTTTCGTGAAGTTGTTTGACCATGTTCGCCAGAAATTGCCCAATGTGCTGTTCACATTTATTTCAATAAAACCCAGTCCCTCGCGTCGGACGTTTTTTTTGGAAAACGACATTGCCAACCAGCTTATCAAAGACTATCTGGCAAAACGAAAGAATACCCAGTTTGTCGATATTCGACCGGTGATGCTGACAAAAGCAGGTCAGCCCGTTCCTGAATTATTTAAGCCCGATAGCCTACATATGCTCCCGGAAGGCTATAAACGATGGGCTAAGGTGTTGGAGCCGTATTTAAAGTAGTGACTTAACAATAGGTTGATGAGCTTGCCGTCGATTGTTATTCCGTACAATAGAATCAATAGAATCAAATTTAGCCTGATTTTGCATAAGTACTTACTAAACGGCTGATTGTAGAATATAAAAATAAATCTCTTTTCGGATTTCAAAGCCCATCGACTTATACACGTTGACGGCCCGGACATTATCGGACCGTACGTGAAGGTAGGGCGTGCCGGAGGCTGCCTGAATTCGGCAAAGCTGACGGATAATCAGATGCCGGGCATATCCTTTGCCCAAATAGTCGGGGTGGGTACACACCGCACTGATTTCGGCAAATTCATAGGCATGTAACCGCTGGCCCGTCATCGCAATGAGCGCTTCGCCGTCGAAAATCCCTTCATAATGACCAAAATCAATGGTCTTGCTGGCAAACGGGCCAGGGGCCGTCAAGGCGGTTAAGGACAGCATCTGAGGAACATGTTGCTCTGTTAATGGAATGACCGTTGGGCCGGTTGACGATTGTTCCGCTGGTTTATCATACACCATCTGAAAACCATCCAACCGGTGTAGCACCGTCCAGGGAGCAGTTATCGACAATACCTGATCGCTGATTAGAACAATGGGCGTAGCAAAGGGTATGGTCTGATGCAGCAGTTCCAGATTCGCCTGCGTTGGTTCGGCTACTGCGGCAAAGGGGGAAACCTCTGGCTTAAAATATTTAGCGGTTTCTGATCCATTCGCCAGGGCTTTGTTGCCAGATATTAAGGCATGCCAGGCGGGATTATCCAGGATATGTTTCATCAAGTTGACGGACTCTCTTTTTTGTTTATAGACACTACCTGTTTCAGTTTTGTTCTGTATGGGTGCTCTCATAGTTAAACGTATGGCTACCTGGAGTCGAATCCTTGTCGGTGGATGATCTGATTAAGGATGTTAAAAAGAGTATTTATAGTATCGGCTACGGGGCTTTGAAAAGCCGCCAGTTCTAGGGCCATCTCCACCGCTTTTAAAGCTAGGTCTACCTTCTATATAGTCTCTCTGATAGTCGCTTGTTGCGTGTCGTAGTTTTGATTCGTCAACAGGGAGATAGATGAGAAAACTCATTTACCCTCAATGATTTACAAAGTCGAATCATCTTAGACTATCATCTGACTTTTCACTTTTTCATTTAACAAAAAACTTCTTTTAATCATGAAAACTTTACGTGTAATCGCAATTGTAGCTATTTCTGGTGTAGTTGGTTTGAGTTCTTGCAGCAAAAAAAGCGACGATGTGATACCCGCTCCAACGCAAACTACGCCTACAACAACGATCACGCCCACCACAACCACGGCTACGACCACGCCGACTCAGTCAACTACACAGGCAACCTCCACACTGGGTTTTTATACCAAAATCGACGGGAAGGTGTTTCAGCCTGACTTAGTATACGCCCGAGTAGCAGCTCCCGGAAACGATGGTTATTACGCGATTTATGGCCTCGACAGCAAAACCAGCGATGTGGTCATGATTGCCCTGCCTTATTCGGCGCTAATTGGTACCCATCCATTAAGCTACGTTAATTTCGGGGCGCTTTCCCTTGGCGACGGCTCCGATTCCTTTTCAACTCGTGTGCAGCCTGGTGAGGGCACCGTTACGATTACCAACATGACTACGACTACTGTTGAAGGCACATTTTCCTTCACCGCCTATAGTGACAAAGGCGTAAAGCGTACCATCACCGAAGGTAAGTTCAGCGTACCTTTCAAATAACCAGATACATGTAGTGTGTATTACAACGGCCAGCTTTGTAAGAAGCTGGTCATTGTTTTGTGTGAAGGCTATGATAGGGATTTACCGATGGGTGAGCTTGCAATACCTTCCGGCTTATGTTACTAAATTTAAGTATCGTTAAATTTTCGCAGGTGCAGGGCGCGGTTTGAGAAAATTATTGGCCATTTGGACAGGCGGCTAACATATAAAACGTTTATTCAGCAGGCGTAAGGCCATTTTTCTATGGCAATTGCTGATTAGAACTCTTATGTTAAAAGAGGACTACCGACCTCTTGGTTAAGGAACTGACGCCTTGTGCCGAGTCCGTCTACCGAGCCCATTGGCAATTTACCGCCTGCTCAGAATGAAAAAAATAAAACCGACTCGGAAATGTTTTTTCGAGTCGGTTTTATTTCATACCTTTCAGTCGTAATTGACCGCCACTAATTATGTCCGAACAGATTGACCTTATTAAATTCGACTCGGAGGACTTTAAATATGTCCTTCACCTTATCCCACAGGAAACATTAGAAGCTATTGCTACCGGGTTACGTGACGAGGTTGCCGAGCTCACCAAGAAGCAGAAAAGCTTGAATATTCTTGATGCCTTTTTTAAGGATAAAGCCAAGCAAAAAGAAGACGGTAACACTAAGCTAAGGGAATCGGATAAAGACTTACCACCCGAAAGTATAACCGCTTCATCAGAAGGAGACCTGCAGGAAGGAGTAGAACCGAGCAGTTTGCCTGAAGCTACCCAGTATACCAAGAACGCGGATTCGATACCTTCAACCCCTGAGAAACCAAAAAAAACTCTTAAGAATAGGGGTACAATAGAAGAACGTTATAGTTATCTCAAGAATTTGTTCGAAGAGGAAGATAACTGGATTTACGTTTTGGAGCTTGAAAGGAGGTTTCTCAAGACAGAGTGGGTAGACGAAGAGGACAATGTTAAAGAGGTGGTTCGTGGTTTTTTGCGACAAGCTACTGAAAAGAATCAGCTGATCTTCGAAACAGTTTTTCGAATAAACACCGATACGAACAAGGTGGAAACTGCAAGAATGTATGGATTACCTAGCTTTTATGAAGTAGATAGAGATTTTAATATGCTAAAACTGGAAGAAAAAGTTGGTCAACTAGGTTTATTTATGACTCTTGATGAAGGCACAAAAGCCAGAAACGCAAAAACTCATGGAGTGCAATTAGGAATAGATTCCCAATAAAAGAGAACACCCCAAGCAAGGAAGACCGCCAAGTACAACCTTGCAAGGGGCGTTAGAGTTTGGGGGTAACAGGTTGTGCGGCTCGGGCTCGACATCCATACCGCGCGGATTCAAGTTCCGCTACCTCCACTAGGTTTACTAAGTCCTTATCTCGGCTAAGCTGGTAACTTAACTGAGAATAAGTGGGACAAGGAAAGTCCTCGTCCGCCAACGTTTCACTTTTCCCTGTGCGGTCAGGGGGATTTTTAGCCGCATACTCAAACCTATGAAGCAGGTTAAAGTATCTATTATTGAAACGCATTGGGGCGTTTCAACTCGGCGGGTTCGTTGCATTAAGCGACGAGTTACGCGCGAGGGGGTCGGCGTTAGACCTCATAGAAGGTCGCGCCGAACCAAACGTTAACCGTCTTTAGGACGGGTAAGCCGGTAAGGGCTGCAACCTTACCGGCCATTTCGTTTATCTTTATAGGGGTTCTCTTCAAGTCCATTTTTACGAACGTTCTTTGTCATTGTTCGATCAAACTCTTCAAAGATAATCTCCTCACTTTCTTCTACTTGAATAACAATGCAACCCGGCTTTTCGGTTCGATTTTTGCAGGATGGATTGTATTTTACGATGCAATTATACCTTCTATAGCCCAATAAAGCAAATGATTAATATTTCATATATTATCTGGGTAAGTCATATGATTCATTAACTACTTTTTAAGCTTTTGCCGCCGAACTTATGTCAAGCTCGAAAACAATACTACAAACAACCGATAAAGATTGACTTGAACTAAATTAGATAAATAGCGCTCTCTTTCCCCGAAACAGCGAACAACCTCATTTTAAAAAACCTTCGTTTAAAGTGGGTAAAATATATTTGCTACATATAACAGGCCATTTAATCGAGTTTGTGTCAAGTTATCTGAAATAGATTAGGATGTGTTTTCGTCATTTGATAACTCCATTATTTGCCCGTTCCAAACAAATGGGGCAAACAGGGGCTGAACGCTGATTAACCTGGATAAAGTATTCGAAGAGACGCTCATAGAGTATTAGCAACGGCCTATTTAAAAGTTGGCAATGATTGTAAAAAGCCGTTATGAATGATTTAGCTAGCTGTCTCATCATTCTTTTTGGTCAGTTTCTTTTTTACGACATCGGCCGGATATTTCAAGGCCAGCCGCCGGATATCATAACTAAATTCTTCGTAGGTTTCCTTCCAAAGTTTCGCTTCTTCGGGTGTGTAGTCATAAAAGCCATGTGCGTTCAAAACGCCTTTGCCACCCGCTTTTACAATGTCGTCAATCAGTTTGGGTACCTCGGTCTGGTTGCTTAGGGTCGGGAACAAGTCCTTCATAACGGTATGATAGGCAGGCACTCCCGTTAAGTCCATCCACCGAAATACACCCACCAGCGTCATCCAGTAGCCCGCATTGTTGCGGCAGGCCCGATCAACGTCTTCGACAGTCGCATAGCCATTTTCGACCAGATTAAATGCTTCCCGATACATAGCATACATCAGGCGGTTGGTTATAAACCCCCGAATATCTTTACGGACCAAGGTTGGTTCTTTACCCCACAGATGCGATAATTCATAGAGCCACTCTGCCGTTGGTATGTCGGTCAGGTCTCCACAAATGACTTCCAGAAAACGAGTCGTGTGCGAGGGTTCCGACCAATGCAAGCCGACAAATCGTGCAGGTAACCGGACCTCCCGCTGAAGAAGGCTGATTGGAATGGCGGAGGTGTTACTGGTAATGAGCGCATCTGCGGCAACAACAGCTTCGATTTTTTCGTAAACCGATTTTTTAATCGCCACGTTTTCGAGCGTACATTCCATCACGACTTTACTACCTTTCAGGAGACCATAATCCTCCGTAATCGTAAGCTGCTCAAGATACGATTCGGGACTTTTCGTAAATAAGCCTTCCTGATAAGCTTTTGCCAGATGCTCCCGAATTCGGGGTTCGGCGGTTTCCATATCGAGCGGAAGTGGGGCAATGGCCACGACCGGGTGCCCTGACATCAATAAGCAGGTTGTAATACTGCACCCCATCAGCCCTAATCCGACTACGCCCACGGGTATCTGTTCTGGATTTACTGGCTGGTTCATAGCATAAACGAAATCAAGATAAATGATATCTGAAAAATGGAGAAACTTCTTGAATTTACAGCTAAGTGTTTCAAGTAAGCAATATGTATTAAATAGCTATGGACAGACTCCTAAAGAGATTTATATTGCTGAAAATAAAATTATTTACTGTTTTTATTGTAAAATACATATATTGATTTGAGTAATTACCTATATTACAAATAGGTATCCTACAAAGTACTTTATGCATTAAAAAGTCATTAATTTTAAGTTTTTTTAAGAACTATCTGTCTTATTGGTAGAATTATTATAAAACTTTTGGAGTATAGGTATAATTCAGAATTATGTTTTGTAAGATTACCGTTTCATTCTAACCTATTCTAAGACTATGTTAAAACACGTACTTTATTGCGTTTTGCTGGTATTTGCCGTAACTGGGCCCCTTTGGGCACAGGACAGACAAATAGCCGGCATAGTGCGCGACGATCAGGACGCGCCTATAGCCGGGGTAAACGTGGTTATCAAAGGAAGCGCACGAGGAACGACGACGGATGCAGCCGGTGAATTTAAACTAACTGTGCCCAGCGGAAATGCTGTCTTAACGATTTCATCAGTGGGTTACGTAGCGAAAGATGTCGCGTTGTCGCCGGGACAATCTCAGATTACGGTGTCGCTTGTGGCTGATGATCGTCTGCTTGGTGAAGTAGTGGTCACTGCGTTGGGAATCAAACGGGAAGCTAAGGCCCTGAGCTATGCCACTCAAAGCATTAAGCCTGCCCAGATTAACGAGGTTCGCGATGGGAACGTATTGAATACCTTACAGGGCAAAATTGCTGGTGCGTATATTACCCAGGGTTCAGGCGGTCCGGGAACTGGTTCCCGGATTGTGTTGCGGGGTAACCGCTCCATTCAGGGTACCAACAATGCCCTGATGGTAGTCGATGGTGTCCCCATCAACAACAGCACGTTCGGGCAGGCCACCAGCGATTTCGGTAGTGTGGCCAATTCGGATGGGGCATCGAATATCAACCCGACGATATTGAAAACGTAACGGTACTCCGTGGTGCATCGGCAGCTGCGTTATATGGTAGCCAGGCGGCCAATGGTGTTATTCTTATCACGACGAAACGCGGAAAAGCGGGTCGGGTGTCGGTCGATGTGAACTCTGGTGTGTCGGTCGATAAGCCCTTTGCGTTGCCCATGGTACAAAATCAGTACGGACAGGGCGTTGGTGGCAAGATGGACCCTTCTGTTGGGGCTAGCTGGGGCGCGGCCATGACGGGGCAGTCGTATACAAACTACCTGGGCAAAACGGATACCTATTCGGCTCAGCCAAACAACATCCGTGATTTCTTCCGCACGGCTGTGAGCTTCAACAATTCGATTGGTATTACGGGTGGTTCAGAAAAGTCTCAGACCTATCTTTCATACACCAATAACGCGTTACAGGGTACGGTACCGGGCAATGATCTAATGCGCCACACGATTAACCTGCGCTTGTCGAATCAGATCAGTTCGAAGTTATCGACCGATGCAAAAATAACCTACATCAATCAGTCGGTAGTGAACAAACCACGGACGGGTGAAGAAAACGCACCCGTGATTGACCTGTATCAGATTCCCCGGAACGTAAGCCTGGCTACGGCTCAGAACTATGCCGCACCGAATGCCTTCAATGTAATGACACCAACAGCCTGGCCATCGACGCTGTCGTCGATCTACCAGAATCCATACTGGATGACCAATCAAACAGCCATCAACCAGTATCGTGACCGGTAATTGGCTTTGTTTCGGCAAAATATCAATTGACTAACTTCCTGAGCATTCAGGGTCGGGCCAACCTCGATAAATACTTCGACAAAAACGAAGAAAGCTATTCGCAGGGAACGATCCTATGGGCCAATCAAGCGGGTGGTAAGTTCGCCCGGAATAACATCGTCAATACCCAAAGCTGGTATGACTTGTTGATTGAAGGGAAAAACAATCTTGGCAAAGACTTAACACTCGATTATCAGGCTGGTGCCATCATTCAGGACATCCGTTACCAATCGACCAATGCGATAGCAGACGGTCTGAACGTACCGAACCGGTTCAACCTGAACTTTGGTACGAACCTGAGCGTAACCGATGATTTTATTCGTAAGCAGACACAGTCGTTGTTCGGGCAGGCATCGCTGGCCTGGCGGGATGCTATTTTCGTGAACGCCAGCTTACGGAATGACTGGTCCTCTACATTACCCAAACCGTATTCGTTCCAGTATCCATCGGTAGGCGCATCGGTCGTTTTATCGGATCTTCTGAAACTGACAGGTCCGCTATCGTTCCTGAAAATTAACGGTTCATACGCGCAGGTGGGTAATGCCGCCGATGCCTATCTGTTACAGACCAACTACTCGTATGCCCAGGGAGCTGGATCTGGCTTTATCAGCCGGGACGGTACGCAGGCCATTGGCAATCTGAAACCTGAGATTACGAAGAGTCTGGAGTTTGGAGTTGAAGCGCGTTTCTTTAGTAACCGCCTTGGGGCTACAGTTACAGCCTATAAAACGAACTCGATCAACCAGTTGCTGAAACTTGGCTTGGCACCAGCATCTGGGTTTAAAGATCAGTACATCAACGCAGGCGACATCCGCAACATGGGTCTCGAAGTGGTGGTCAATGGAACGGCCATCAAAACCGATCAGTTCTCCTGGGATCTGACCCTGAACATGGGCCTGAACCGCAATAAGATACTTAGCCTGTCGCCCGATATCAAAACGGCGTTTCTGTCAGGCGGTTTTGGCCGGTCGGCATCGCCGATTGTGGCCGAAGGCGGTTCGTACGGTGATATCGTGTCCTATCGCTGGGCGAAAGATAAGAACACGGGCCAATATCTGGTTGGCTCACAGTCAAGTAGCTCAACTGTTTCAGAAGCCTCCGTTTCGTCTACGGGTTTGCCGGTTGCCACGAAAGAGCAGGAGCTTATTGGGAATTTTAACCCTAAAATGCTTCTGGGTTTCACCAACACATTTACGTACAAAGGCTTTTCGCTCCGTTTCCTGATCGATGCCCGCATAGGTGGTATTGCCGTTTCGGGTACCGAAATGAACCTGGCGTTTAGCGGTATTCCCGAAATAACGGCTCAGAAGCGTGACGGTGGCTGGGTGCTGCCAGGTGTTACGGCTGGTGTTGCCGGTGCCGATGGGGTAACCTTAATCGGAGCGGGCAAAGCCAATTCAACGGCCATTTCGGCTGAACAGTTCTGGCAAACGGTATCGGGTAAGCGGTATGGCTGGGGCGAATTCTTTGCCTATGACGCCACTAACGTTCGCCTGCGCGAAGTATCGATTGGCTACGGCATTCCGGTTCCCTCGAATTTCTTCATTAAGTCGGCCCGGTTGTCATTCGTAGCCCGCAACTTGTTCTGGTTTTACCGGGGTAGTTCCATCCTGGACATTCCGGGCATTGGCAAACGCAAAATGTGGTTCGATCCAGACATGAACCTCACCAATGGTAATTTCCAGGGCGTTGAGTATGGTACGTTGCCGTCGAATCGGAGCATCGGTCTGAATCTGAAACTTTCTTTTTAATTCGAAACTATCGTCATTATGACATCCTATAAAAAGCTTTTACGGCAAACACTCGTGGCAGCAAGCCTTTCGGCTCCGTTGTTCTGGGCGGTGGGCTGCACTACGAATTTCGAAGAGATCAACACCAACCAAACCAAGATATCCGTTATTGGTGCGGGCGAAATTCCTTATTTATTTTCGAAAGCGCAGTCGGCCGCCACGCTCCCGGTGGCAACTATCAGGTTGGTCAAAACCTCTTTTCTGACCAGTATGCCCAATATTTTGCCTGCGTCGCTACGTATTTCCCATCCGATCGGTTTGTGATTCGGATGGACTGGCTGGGTGGTCCCTGGACAGCACAATACACCGAGGTCGTGCCTCAGTTAAAAACCATCCTGGCGAGCACAGACGCCAACTCGGCAGAGAATGCACTGGCCAATATCTGGTGGGTGTATTCGTTTCACCGCTGGACAGATTATGTTGGCCCGATCCCGTACTTTAAAGCAGGTGAACCGGCCACGTCCGTTGCTTACGATTCGCAGGATAAAATCTACGATGACTTCTTCAAGAAGTTAGCGGCTGCCACGACGCTGTTGAAAGCCAAAACGGCAGAAAAACCATACGGGTCATTCGATTTGATTTATGGGGGCGACGTGAACAAATGGATCAAGTTTGCCAACACGCTCCGGCTTCGGCTGGCGTTGCGGATCTCGAAAGTTGATCCGGCCCGCGCGAAAACCGAAGCGGAAGCAGCGGTAGCTGGTGGTGTTCTGACAACTAGTCCCGACGATGATGCACTGGTGGCACGTAGTACCAAAGGTGGAGACAACAACGGCCTTGCGATCATGTCGGACTGGAACGAGTTTCGGATGAGTGCGGCCATGGAATCGGTGCTGAAAGGCTACGATGACCCACGCTTGCCAACTTATTTCCTGCCTGCCGTGAAAACCAATACCTATGAAGGTTTGCGTAATGGTCTGGCTACAACTCAGTTGACCGATCCTGTTAACACCGCCGATTACAATTCACACGTAGGCCAACGCTGGACATCGACCGGCCTGGGAACGGCTCAGAACGTAATGGCAACCGCCGAGGCTTATTTCCTGATGGCCGAGGGTGCATTGAATGGCTGGAGCATGGGCGGAACGGCGAAGGATTTTTATAACAAAGGCATCGCTATGTCCCTGACCCAATGGGGTGTAACGAGCGCTGCGGCCATTAGTGCGTATCAGACCAGCACGAAAACGCCCGTGGCGCCGAACGACTACCTGAAATCGGCACCGTTGAGCACGATTCCAGTTGCCTGGGGTAGCACCGAAGCCATTCAGCGGGAGCAGATCGGTACGCAGAAATGGCTGGCTATTTTCCCGGATGGTTTCGAAGGCTGGGCTGAATACCGCCGGACGCGCTTTCCGAAACTGTACCCCGTCGTGAACTCCGATAATCCAGATATTCCAGCGGGAGGGGTGCTGCGTCGGATTCCGATCCTGCTTGTTGAACAGCAGACAAACACGGTAGAGGCCAAGAAAGCCGAATCACTGATCGGTGGTCCCGATAAAGTAACGACGCCATTATGGTGGGATAAAAACTAATCATTCTTTCTTAACCGCAAAGGGCGCAAAGGATAACGCAGAGGTCGCAGAGTTTTCTCCGCGTACTTTGCGCTTTCCTTTGCGCTCTTTGCGGTTTATCTTTAGACTATGAAGCTGCTTGCACTTGGTTTACTACTATTGCTTTTCACATCCTGTGACAATCAGGAGACGCTATTTGAGAAACTGCCTTCCTCCCAAACCAAAGTCACGTTTAAAAATGAGTTGCAAGAGTCGCCTGATTTCAACGTACTGAAATACGGGTATTTCTACAATGGTGGGGCGTAGCAGCGGGTGATTTCAATAACGATGGCCTGACGGATTTATATTTCACTGGCAATCTGAACGCGAATAAACTCTACCTGAACCGCACCGAACCCGGCTCAGGCAAGTTAACCTTCGACGACATTACCGAAAAGGCGGGCGTTAGTGCCTCTGATGGCTGGAACACGGGCGTTTCGGTCGTAGACATTAATGCCGATGGCTGGCTCGATATCTATGTTTGCCGCTCGGCAGCAACCGATTCACGACTTCGTCGGAACCTGCTTTTCATCAACAACAAGAACTTAACGTTTACCGACAAAGCCACTGAATACGGTCTGAATGATCCGGCCTATTCAACCCAGGCAGCCTTTTTCGACTACGACCGGGATGGCGATCTGGACTGTTTTCTGCTCAATCACTCAGTGCAGGAATTTGCGGGATTTAGCCGCATGATCAGCGATTTCAAACAGCAAACAAATCCCAATTACTCCAGTAAATTATACCGCAATGACCGGAACACGGGTGGTAAATTCGTTGATGTATCCGACGCGTCGGGCATGGTGTCTAACGTCCTGAGTTTTGGTCTCGGCATCGCAGTGAGCGATTTTAACAACGATGGCTGGCTCGACTTCTACGTGTCCAACGATTACAACGAAAACGATTACCTCTATATCAATCAACGAGATGGCAAGTTTAAGGAAGTGGTGCGGGATGCAATGGGGCACACATCGCTCTACTCAATGGGTTCCGATGCCGCCGATGTGAATAACGATGGCCGGATTGACCTGTTAACGCTCGACATGCTCCCCGAAGGCAATGAGCGCATCAAATTAACCTCCGGCGACGATAATTACGATAAATACGCCCAGTTATTGCGAGCCGGTTTCCATCACCAAACCATGCGCAATATGCTGCAGTTGAATGTGGGAGAAGAGGAGGGAAGAAAGGGAGTAGGGGGAGTAAAGGGACGAGAGGAAAACAAGAGTAATCCTGCACTTGTTTCCTCCCTCTCGTCCCCTTCCTCCTCTCCTCCCTCCCTCCCCATTTTTAGCGAAATCGGCCAGCTGGCGGGCGTTTCCAATACTGACTGGAGTTGGGCGGGGCTGTTCGCGGATTTCGATAATGACGGTTGGAAAGACCTGTTCGTAAGCAATGGGTACGCCCGTGATTACACGAATATGGAGTTCCTGAAGTTTACGATGGATGAGCAGTTGAAGGCTCGCCAAACCGGAACTCAACCGAATCCGATGGCCGTCATTGCCAAAATGCCGAGTATCGACGCTCCCGATTATATCTACCGAAATCGATCCGGCGACCCAGAGAGGCAGTTAACGTTTGCGAACGAGACAAAAGCCTGGGGATTTAACGAACCCTCGCAATCGAACGGGGCAATCTATGCCGATCTGGACAACGATGGTGATTTAGATCTGGTGGTCAATAATGTCAACGCCGAAGCTAGTATTTACGAAAATCATGCTGACGAGCAGGCTCAGAATAATCATCTTACTATCCAGTTAAAAAGCCCAAATCCAGCTCAAATGGTGGGTGCGCGCGTAACCGTTTGGGCCGCTGGTCAGATGCAGGTGCAGGAGTTTATGCCCGTGCGGGGGTTTCAGTCGTCTATGTATGTGCCTCTGCTATTTGGTCTAGGGAAAACAACAGCGCTGGACTCTATAGGGGTTCGTTGGGCCGATGGGAAAACCCAGCTTGTGCGCCCAAGCCAGCTTGTTCAATCAATGACCATTACGTATGCCCCAACGGGCGAAATGACCCCGCCTGTTCCGTCCAAAACCTTCTGGCAATCGGATAAGGAAATCGCTGTAACCCATCAACAGGAAGCCATCAATGATTTTAAGATTCAGCCTTTATTGCCGTATATGCTTTCGCCCACTGGCCCATATTTTGCCGTCGGTGATGCAAATGGCGATGGTCGGGATGACGTCTTTGTCGGTGGTGGGCGTGGGCAGGGTGGTCAGGTTCTCCTGGCTGGACCCGCAGGGTTTACCCACATGCCTCAATCCGCTCTACTCGCCGACCTGGCTTGTGAAGATGCAGGTGCTGAATGGTTTGATGCTGATGGGGACCACGATCTGGATTTAGCCGTGAGCAGCGCTGGCTACGAGCTTCCTGCCGATGACGCCCGTTTGCAGGTGCGTTTGTACCTGAATGATGGCAAAGGGCATTTGACGAAGGCCAGTACGTTCCCCGATGTGCGGGTGAGTGCTTCCTGCGTTCGTTCGGCGGATGTGGATGGCGATGGTGATCGGGATTTATTCATTGGCGCGCGGGTCGTGCCGGGCCGCTACCCCGAAACGCCTGTTAGTCATTTGTTGCTGAATGATGGGAAAGGCCATTTCTCAGAAGTCCCAGGTCAACAACCTACTTTGACCAAACTAGGCATGGTAACCGATGCCGTCTTTGCCGATCTCAATCATGACAAACGACCCGAACTGCTAGTAGCTACTGATTTTGGCCCTATTCAGGCATTCACCTTCCAGCAAGGCAACCTACAACCACTTGCCGATTGGCTACCAGTCACAACCGGCTGCTGGAATCGCCTATTGGTTCAGGATATTGATAATGACGGTAATCCAGACATCATCGCGGCCAACGCCGGGCTAAATAGCCAGCTTCAGGCAACACCCAATCGCCCCTTGACGCTGTATGGCATGAAGAACGTAGCGGGCTCGTTACTACCCATTCTGGCTGGCTATGACCGAACTGGCCGCGCCAACGGAGAACCCCACCCGTTCAACGCCCGCGACGAAATGCTGGATCAGGTGGTGAGTTTGCGGAAGAAATTTACGGATTATACGAGCTATTCAAAAGCCACAGTGACCGATTTGTTTGAACCTGATGAGTTAAATCGCGCCCAGAAACTCGACGCAACGACGCTGCAAACGGTGCTGTTTCTTAACGGTGGAGGGGCAACGCCTAAATTTAGTCTACAGCCGCTTCCCATAGAAGCGCAGGTGGCACCCGTTTATGCGCTGGCGCTAGTCGATGTCAACTACGATGGTTTGCCGGATTTGATTATCGGTGGAAATCGGGAATACAATCGTGTTCGGTTAGGCAAGGAAGACGCCAACCGGGGCAGTTGTTTCTGAACAAAGGAAAAGGTCAGTTTGCCTATGTGCCGATGGTGCAGTCAGGCTTATTGTGGGATGGTGACGTCCGGGATCTGGCAACGGTACAAGTTGCCGAGCGTACGGAATTACTGGTGGGCGCGACCGGGAAAGCCGTGCGCACATTCAGGCTGGCTAATGCCGGGGGCATTGATGTATAATCGATATGGCCATATAGGAATTCTCCGGAGATTAGGTTTATTCGCCCCGGTTTCTACCCGGGGGCGTACTAATTAGTAGGAGTACGCCTTGGGCCGCAAATCATAAATTTTGGGTATCTTTGAGTAGTAAAACAGAGCGCGAAATGATAGCAACAAAATCTGGAGTGCAGGGTAGAAAGCCCAAAGCGAAAGTGCCGGAGTACCTGATTTACGAAATCATGGATGGTAAGCCTATTCACTACAAAGGCTACCGGGCGGTATTGGCAGGTACAAAAACGTTTTCAGAAATTATGGGCTCGAGTGCATTACAATCATTTATTGTTGCCTATGTTCAACGATTGCTTTTTAAGGAGTTAAGTGAAGATGATTTCATAATTCTCGCCAGCGAGTCGGGCCTTCATCTCGACAAACGCAATAATTTAGCTGGTAATATTCTCATTTTCGATGCTATCACGTTACCTATCGAAGCTATTGATGAATTTTATGCGCATGTGCCCCTAAGGTCGTGATTGAAGTGGATATTGCTGCTGATCCCACCGATGTGACCAACGATAGTTATATCTTCCAGAAAACAGAGAAACTTTTGAAATTCGGCGTTGAGAAAGTAATCTGGATTACAACCCAAGCCAAAAAGGTAACAGTAGCCACCGCTAATGATGACTGGCAGGTAAAGGACTGGCACAAAGATGTTGACATACTTAACGGCATTTCGTTTAATATTGGCCGGTATTTAACTCAAAAAGGTTCGCCTTTTGCGTAGTTCACTAAGAAGCTTATTTAGACGTTACTGCTTTTTATACACGGTGAAAAAGCTGGTTGTTGACGACGAGGTGGTGACAGGGTCTCGGGTCAGACGTAACTCATTGGCATTGGCACTCACAATGTAGAACGTAGTAATCCCGCTGGCACTCGGCCCTCCGCTGATGATGGTTATCCCATCTAGCTTGAGTTCATATCGATTCAGGGCGCTTTTTCCTAAATCAACGATAGACCAGGTACCCGAGCTACTGTCGCCCTGGTCGGTCTTGCCGGTATAGGTTTTGGTGCTGGTTAAGGTAAACGAGTTGCCGAATTTTCCAGGGGCGGTGGTGGGTGGTTTGTCTACGCCATTGACCTGAACCGTTACGGTTTGAGAAGTTGGCGATTGCTGTAACAACGTCAATACCTGATCGCTGCCCACCTGCCGAATTTCTAAGGCTTCCGAATGATCGAATACCCAGGTACCCGCAAATAAACTGTTGATAGAGGGCACCAGATAGGTAAAGGATAGTTTGGTGGGCGTACTGCCCGTACTACCTTTTTGAGGCAAAGTGAGGTCTGAATTACCCGAAAAATCATAGATGGCCACTTCTACTGTGTATGTTTTTGTGGTGCCATCTTCTGCCGTTACCACATACTTGACAGGGTTTAGGAAATCCTCCTGAACACCCGATGCGGGGGAACAAGTGGCCTTATCCGACAGGGTAATCGTCGGTTTCAGATACAGATTCTGAAGGTCGATATCACCAGAGACTACAAAAGCTGCGGAAATGGTCTGCTTGCTCTCGTCGATAACAAAATCGACACCATTCGCCGTGAATTTCGTAATCGCTTTCGCACCACTTTTGGTAGTGGGCTGAGGAGTAGGGTCATTATTCTGGTTTGGGCAAGCCATGGTTACCAAAACCACCACAAGCAATATCGAGAACCGGATTAGTGTTTTCATGATTTTCAGACATCGTGGTTGTTTCTTAGGTCGTTTACGCACTTTTATATGTTAATGAAGCTACGTATGCCTGACTACTAAATAAGAAAAACTTACTGCTCTGACAATGATATAGTTAGCCAACGGAAATGATAAATAATCTAGTGCTCTTCCAAAATAGATTCTATCGATTCTACCGGGTCGCCGGAGCATTGATCCTTTTGATACTAGATGCCTGATTATCAGAATCGATAGAATCCAAAGCAACTACCGCGCGGGCGTCGGACACGGTCCGCCGTTGCGGGCCGATGCCGCCCCGAGACTCTAAATTGGAAAAGTACTAGCCTGTAAAGTAGAACGGACTTACCCTGGGTGCTCATAGCCTCGTTATCTTCCTGCTACACGTCCGCTTATCACATAAGTGTTCCATTCAGTTGGTAAAGTGCCTTACCTTAGACTTTCTTCAACACCACTGACTATTGCTAGACCTAATCATGGGCAAGAAAATTCTGGTTTCGTTTGTGACGGCTTTACAAAATATTCGTACCCGCTTTTTCCATACCATTTTGTCGATACTGGGTATTGTGATCGGGGTGGCTGCGTTGGTAGCTATGCTGTCGCTGATTGATGGGATGGAACAATACGCCCAGGAGCAAATCACGAAAACGACCTCGCTGAAAGCCATTCTTTTACAGCCGAACCTCTACAAATCAGTGAACGATGTAGGGTGAAGAAACAGGACTACGACTATTTAAACTACAATTCCTTTGTGAAACTGCGGTCGTCCCTGACAAAACCAGCAGCGGGCTATCTCTATAGTCGGCAGAATGCTGAAATAACGGCAAAAGCGGATAATCGTCCTATCGGCACAATCGTTACCGGCATGAGCCTGCCGCTTCATCCAGACATCCAGTTGATTTATGGTACTGCATTTAGCGGAAATGACCTGAAAAGTAAGCGCAATGTCGCCTTTATCAATCAACGGTTAGCGAAACAACTGGTGGGAAAGAAGCCGGAAAAAATGGCTATTAATCAGCAGATTGTGTACAAAGGTGCGGTGTTGACCATTATCGGTATTTCGGCTGACAAGGACGCTAAGGTTGGCCAGTTGATGATGCCCGTTACCTTATTTCCCGATAGTGTTTTAAAAGCGACTCCACCCATGGGCATCATTGAGGCCCAGAGCGTAGAAGACGTACCTGAACTGAAAAAACAGATTGAAAGCTGGTTGTCAGCCAACATGAAAACCAAGCTAGCCGATTTCTCAATTATTACCAACGAGCAGCGCGTGAGTCAGGTGGCCAAAGGATTCCTGCTGTTCCGCCTGATAATGGGTATGATCGTCGGCATTTCGGTGCTGGTTGGCGGCATTGGGGTCATGAACGTACTGCTGATTTCAGTAACGGAACGGACGGTTGAAATTGGTGTTCGCAAAGCCCTTGGCGCAAAACGGCAGGATATTTTGTGGCAGTTCCTATCGGAATCCATCACGATTTCGACCTTCGGCAGTTTGCTGGGACTAGCGCTGGGGCTATTAAGCACCCTGGCGTTTGTGCCGATTGTGAAAGCCCTCACGGATGTTCCTTTTCAGATGGCGTATACCTGGAATACGTTCATGATCATTATGGTCATTGCCATGTTCATAGGCATCATTTTCGGAACCTACCCCGCCATGCGAGCCGCCCGCCTTGATCCCGTCGAAGCCATTCGACGCGAGTAGAATAGGTTCTCGTTTCTCCGTTTATGTGCGCTCTGGTAGGTGAAAACGGAGAAACGAAAATTTTACACCGTTAATTTCCCTTCAATTGAATCGTCCAGGGTTTTACCCATAACAGCACCAGCGAGTGTTTTGATAAACGCCACGGCATTGCCATGTTTATTGTCCCAGTAATATCCTTCCTGTGTGTCCACTTTTATCACCGTAATGCGCGGGTCATCTTCACCCTCGGTAAACCACGCTTTTAAAAGGGGTTCCCAAAGTTCCTGAATGAGGGCTTTGTCTTTCGATATAGTGGCAACGCCATATACACTCAGGAAATCGGAATAGTCTGAACCTTGAAACAAGAGTTGAACCTGCTTATCGGACTGAATTTCTGCATTTTTATGGCTATCGTCGGCGCTTAGAAACCAGAAATTGCCGTCTTCATCTACCTTTTGCACCGACATCGGTCTCGTTTTTAAGGGTTCTCCAGTCGTGATCTTCGTGCAGAAATAACAGGTGCTGCTTTTGCCAACCAGCTCTTTTATTTTCTTCCCGGCCTCGGTTCCAGTCAAGTCTTTGTGATTGTCTTCGGGTTGCTGTTGATTAATACTGTCCATAACGGTTGAGTTAATTAATACATCATTGTTCAGCACCTAACACGTTGTTCAGGTAACCCTCTTTTACTAAATCAATAAACAATCATTTATTTAGGGTATGGTATTTCATGGGTAGAGAATAGGCCGTGTCCAACTACAAAGCGAATAGATTTCGTCGGCTTCCCTTACTACTCCTTAACAACATCTACAGATCTGCTACCTAATGCCTCAAGCACAAATGCGAACCCGTGACAGGCGAATATCCGACCGCTTGAACTGACGTTGCATTTCAGCGAATACCCAATCAATAGCTTCGTCCGGATCAGTAGCTGTAACGGATAGATCTTCATTCAAACGGATATTATGTTTCATCTCATCCAGCACATCAAAGACGACCCGGATTAACTGTTTCTTTTTAGTGGCCATAATAAGTAGAAAACTAAACAAGGGGAGCGGTCAATCAGCGACATGATCTAAAGCTCCCCTAATTCATCGATTTGTTGATGCTGTTCAGCAGGAATTATGGCCCAAAAATAATAGCTATCTGTTATAGTTGTATTATGTATGATAAAATAATATTATAGTGTGGGGTGACCTACTGTTTACTTTTTCTTACCCGGTTTCGGAAATACCTGGTGCGTAGTAGCCCATTGATGCCACTGGCTTTCTAACTGACGGACTTTGTCAGGATATTGGGCCGCTACATCCTGCATTTCGGATTTGTCGGTAGCCAGGTTGAATAGATGCCAGGTGCTGTCGCGGCTTGCTGAAACCAGTTTCCAGTTTCCCGAACGGGCGTACCGGGCACCAAAATGTTCATTGAATAAAGACGCATGGCCTGCAACGACTTTTCCCCGGAAAGATGGAACCAGACTAACTCCCGTTGTCGGGGTGATGGCGTGACCTTTGTATTCCTTCGGATAGGTCGCTCCGGTCAATTCGGTGAATGTGCTCATGAAATCCATAACATGGCCAACCTGTGCGCTATAACTCCCTTTTTTAGCCGTAATCCCTTTTGGCCAGAAGGCAACCAGTGGGGTATGAACGCCCCTTCGTAGGATTCGGCTTTCCAGAACTGATAGGGCGTATTGGCTACGTTTGCCCAACGTTGCCCAATGGAGGCATAAGAGGTTTCGGAGCCAGGTAAAATCTGCTTTTTTAGATCATACACGATTTTCTGACCATCCCGGGTTTCGTTAGGCCGGTCGAAGCCGGGGCCATAAGCAGCACAGTTTTCGGGGCTTGCGCCATTATCTGATAAGAACAGAATCAGGGTGTTATCGAGTTGTCCCGTTTCGCGCAGAGCTTTTATCATGCGGCCAATGCCCTGATCCATCCGGTCGATCATAGCCGCATGAACAGCCATAGCGCGGGCATCCCATTCCTTATCGGGGTTGTTTGCCCAACTCAGGTCGTCCTGCCAGCGTTTGGAGAGTTTGGTTTGAGCGGGGTCAATCAACCTCATCTTGCTCATTTTCTCATACCGGGCTTTTCGGATAGCATCCCAGCCCGATTTGTAGGTATCCTTATATTTGGCAATATCCTCGGGCAGCGCCATTAGGGGCCAGTGTGGGGCCGTTTCGGCTACGTAGATGAAGAATGGCGACGATTTCCGGGCGAAGGATTTTATATACGCCACCGTCGTATCGCTGATCGCATCGGTATGGTAGTAATTTTTTGGCACCTGCTTTACGGGTTTGGTGCCGCTCACCAGGCTAAACGGATCGAAGAAATCGACCACGCCCAAATATTACCAAAGTATTTATCGAAGCCCCGGCTGGTTGGATACTGATCAAGGGGAGCAAAATCACCATAGTCTTTTTTGTGATTCAGCCAGTCGAGTTGCTCCTGCGGGCTTTTCTGGACGTTCGTATTCGACACATGCCATTTACCTGTCATGGCTGTCTGATAACCAGCTGATTTTAGAACCTCAGCCAGCGTAACCGTGTTTTCAGTCATGTGCCCACGATAGCCGGGTTCATCTTCGGCGTCGGTCATCTTGCCAATTCCCGCCTGCTGATTGTATAAACCTGTAAGCAAGGCTGCGCGTGTGGGGCAGCAACGCGAGGTGTTGTAAAACTGCGTATAGCGAATGCCGTTAGTGGCCAGGAAGTCAATATTCGGCGTATGAATTTCGCTCCCGTAGCACCCCAGATCCGAGAAACCCATGTCATCGGCCATAATGACAATGATGTTGGGCTTACGCTCTGCCTTAGGCGATAGGGAGTCAGCTTGTTTCTTCTCAAATCCGCCAAACATCAGGATGGCCAGGATAGCCATTATCGGGAATGACCCAGCGAACAACACCTTTTTCATAAATTCCCTTGTTTAAAATAGATGAGCCACAGAGAACACAGAGTTATAAACGATAAAGGTTTTGTTAACTTTTCTCTGGGCCTATTTGGGTAACCTAATTTTACTTCTTGCCCGTTAAGGCTTTTATCTTGCTGACTTCATCTTCGCTGAAGGGGGTTCCATCTTGTCGGAAGATGTCATGGAACCATAATTCGGGTTCTTTACCGTCGGGCATGGGGGTGCCCCAGGCATAAATGGTATTGGTTTTGCCGGCGACAAATCCCCAGTTGATAGCGCCAACGTTTTCCCGTTTCAGCATGGGCATAATGGTCTGAAATAGGCTTCCGTTCCGACGAGCCATATATTCGGTACAGATCAACGGACGATTGTATTTGCGTAGATCCTTGATTCGCTGTTCGTGATTATCAATGTATCGGTAGTTGTGGTAGGTGATCACATCTGAATTTTCTTCCTGAAACTTATTTAGCTCCGTAAATTTATCGTCCCAGTTCCAAACTCCGGCGCTGATCGGTTGCGACGGATTGACGGCCCGAGCCCAACTAAATACGGCCTTTAGCAAGGGTAAACTTTTGCCGAAATATTGATTGTTGCCAGGTTCGTTGTAGAGATCCCAAAGCAATATCCGGTCATCATTTTTGAAGGTAGTCATCACATCCTTTACGTAGCTTTCCAATACTGGCAGGCTATCGGGGTGATTCAGGATCATGGTGCCGGGTCGCGCACCCAGCCGCTGTTGTGAATGCCAGGTTTAGGCGCAGGCTGCTTGCCGGGATGGTATTCGTCATTCCAGCAATCGTCAAAAAAAACGAGTATGGTTTTAATGCCATGCTTATTGGCGATCTGGAGATATTGACCAAGCCGATTCTTGAAACCTGCTTTGTCTATTGTCCAGGCCATATGGTGGAGATAAACCCGCATCGCGTTTAGCCCTAAACCTTCGGCCCAGCCCAGTTCCTTGTCAATAGTTTGTGGATCGAACGTAGCGGCCTGGAACATTTCGAGCTGGTTGATGGCGGTGCTTGGCTGGAAATTAGAGCCTCGGACCCAGCCTTGTTTCTTATACCAGTCGTTCGCTTTTTCGGTAGACCATTTCGTTTGTGCCTGTAGCCCTGATAGGGTAAGAAGTAAGATAAGCGGTAGGATCAGTACGTGTTTCATGTATTGTATCTAATTAATAACCAGGATTTTGAACACAAAGCTTGTTGGCATCAATCTCCCCTGTGGAATTGGAAATAGCACTCGTTCGGGTTTGCATTGGTTACTCCTCTGGCCTGTGCTAGTGAAATAAAGGTACCCTGCCGAATCAGATCCTCCCGACGCTTACCTTCGGAGACGAATTCCCAGCCTCTTTCCCGGAAAATAGCTGTGCGAAATGCCTCTTTTGTCGGTGTATCGGTGGCAGTCAGATTAGGGATACCGGCTCGAGTACGTACCTGATTGAGTAACGCAAACGCTTCGGTGGTTGGGCCGTTCAGTTCGTTTAACGCTTCGGCACGGGTCAGCAGAATGTCGGAATACCGAATGACGGGTACATCGGTACCGCTGTTGTTGCCAACGGTGTTGTTGTCCCAGTATTTAAAGCTGCGGGCGTTATCGCCGGTCGACAAATCGACGGTTTGGTTGCTGCTGTTCACGTAGCTGGTACAGATCAGTTGAAGTCGTTTATCGGCAGGGTCGAAGGTGCTGGTGAAGGCTGTCCGTAACCGGTACTGCGTGGCAAAATTAGACATGGTTGACTTGTACACGTAATTGGGGAACTGAGGGCTGCTTTTATACGAAGGCGGCAATGCCCCGGCCTGATACCAGTTGCCAAACGGGTCTTCGGCCCGGCACTGCAATACCAGAAGCATTTCTTTGTTATTTCCTCCTTCATTTTCTACCCGAAACAGATCGACAAAGCTTGGATTCAGGGCGTAATAGTTCAGGTCAATGATGGCCTTGGCAGCGTCGGCGGCTTTTTGCCATTGCTTGGTGTTCAGGTAAAACTTGGCCAGAATGCCGTTTGCATTTCCTTTGTTTAACCGACCAAATGCTTCTTCTTTTCCTGGATCGGGCAGGTCGGCCAGCGATTGCGTGATTTCTGTTTCGATAAACGTTTTGAGTTCAGCATCTGTGGCCCGTGCCAGATCGCCAGTCTGAGTGGCCGGTGTCCGGAGTGGTACCGTCCCGAAAAAGCCATACAAAAGGGCATAGGCCTGTGCTCGTAAGACTCTTGCCTCGGCCTTGAATAGCTTTTTGGTAGCATCGCTCGTCGTTACGTTCGCGATGTTGTCAATAACTCCGTTAGCATCGCGGATTGTCCGGTAATTAGGCGTCCACATATCGTCGTTGAAGGTTCCGATGGAGGGGTCCCAGGTGAAATTGACGAGCGTGATAAGTTGCCCATTTTCGGCACCACCCGTATTGAATCCCATATCGGTCGATACTTCGGAGTCGTTGATGACAAAGCGGGAGTTTGTCTGGGTTTGCTGCTGGGCATAAGCCGAGAAGAGTAGTGATTTGATGCCACTTTCGGACGTAAGTACGTTGCTGGGCGAAAATTCAGACTTGGGGGTCACCTCCAGAGCCTGTTCGCAGGAAGAAAGAGCGAAGGAAAAACCGATTAGGCTACCGTATAGAAGTATCTTTTTCATGGGAGATCCTGGTTGATTACGTGCTGCCGCGTTTGGACTTAGAATTGTAAATTGAGGCCTGCCGTGAAGGTTCTGGTTAGCGGATAGGTGTTATAGTCAATCCGTAAGATGTTGTCGCCAAGGGCGTTAGCGGCTGGATCGGTACCACTGTACTTGGTGAAGGTATATAGGTTTTGTCCGTTCACAAATACGGATGCTCCGCTGATATACCGATTTTGTGGCACGGGTACCTTATAGGAAAGCCGTATGGCCTGAAGGCGTAGGTAAGACGCATTTTCAACCGTTTTATTCGTCACTTGCCGTTGCCCCTGAACATCATTTGGCAGGAAGGATGGGTAGTCGTTGGTTGGATTTGTTGGCGTCCAGCGATTCAGATACGGCACCGCCAGTTTATTTCGGCGGTAATCGACGGGGTAATACGCATCTACTAGGCTGCTATTCAGCATTTTTGCTCCACTCGATCCTTCAAAGAATATGTCCAGTACGAGCCCTTTAAACGAAATACTGGAATTGAATCCGTAGTAAAAATCGGGTAACGATTTTCCCAGAATGACCCGGTCATTGGCATTAATGACTTTGTTGCCATCCAGATCCCGGTATTTGGGGTCGCCGGGACGCACACCCGTCTGGGCCTGCCCGAAATCGTCACCAGTCTGCCAGACGCCGTCAACGATATAACCGTAGAACGACCCGATGGATTCACCTGGTTTCAGGATACTTACCTGCCCGATGCTGCCCGGCCCGAACCAATCGACTGGCTCACATTTCCCAGGCTTAGCACCTTGTTTTTCAGGGTAGTGATGTTAAAGACAGCATCGATCCGGAAATCTTTTTTGTCGAGTACAATTCCTTTCAGCGCGAATTCAAGACCGCTGTTTCGCATACTACCCACATTCTCGGTACGACTACCGAAACCCGTACTGGAGGGCTGCGGAATATCGTATAACAGGTTGGACGTCTTGCGATTATAGTAGTCGATGCTACCTGTCAGGCGGGAGTTGAAGAAGCCAAAATCCAAACCCAGATCGGCCTGCACTGCCGACTCCCATTGCAGATCGGGGTTAGCGCTGCGGGATGGTTGTAACGAACTTACCTTAGAGCCGTTAAAGACGGCATTGCGACCGGCCGAATAGGTTGAAAAATACAGGTAGTTGACCGTCGGCTGGTTGCCCGTTACACCGTAGCTGGCTCGTAGTTTCAGTTCACTCAACGACCGGCTGTTCTTCAGGAAATCCTCGTCATGTATGCGCCAGGCGACGGCTGCCGACGGAAAATAGCCGAACCGCTTGTTAGGCCCAAACCGTGCCGATCCATCTGCCCGCATGGAGCCAGTCAGCAGGTATTTGCCTTTGTAAGCGTAGTTGAACCGACCCAGGAACGAGACAAGCTTATTCTCCTGACGGCCACTGCTCACGCCGTTCAGTGTATTGTCGCCAGTGCCCAGTGCATCAAAGGTAAGATCAGCCAGAGCAAAGGAGCGGGAGCTGGCGGTTAAGGAACTGGAGGTGTAGCGCTCATAAGTAGACCCAACAACGGCAGTAATCCGGTGATCTTTAATCGTTTTGTTGAAATTCAGGGTGCCCTCGGCCAGGTAGTAACCCCGTTTGCCGTCGCGCACGTCGGCATAGCCGTTGTAGGATAAACCCGTCAGGGTGGTCGGGTCAATCCAGAAATACCGCTGGTTGTCATTCAAGTCGACACCTACCCGCACCTTAGCCGACAAGGAGGGCATCAGGAAGTACTCGGCAAACATATTGCCGAAGGTGCGGTAGGTATCGCCCATACCGTACTGGCCATTAATAACGGCTAATGGGTTATCCATCGGGGCCATTAGGGGAGATCGGTAGAAGGAGCCATCGGCATTATAAGGCGGTGCCGTAGGATCATAATTCTGGGCCATGTACAGGGCACTGGCGTTGTCATTTAGGCCCACGCCCGTAGCGTTGTAGTAGTCACGGGTGTAGGAGGTCGTCAGGCTGATGCCCACATTATATTTCCCCGCAATACCGTTCTCAATATTCACGCGGGCATTGTACCGGCGGGTACCTGATTTCAGCATAATCCCATCCTGATTAAAATAGCCAGCTGAGATATAAAAACGGGTGTTTCCACCAGCCCCACTGAACGAAAGATCGTGTGATTGAATCGGCGCATCCCGCAGTAACAGTTTCTGCCAGTCGGTATTGGCATTCGTGCCCGTTACTTTAGGGGTAGTTAGTTTGCCCAGATCGATGATGTCGTTGATCACTTTCGTGTACTCGTCGCCAGTCATAAATTGCTGGGTATGGGCAACTTTCTGAACCCCGTACGTTCCGTTGTACTCAACTTTTAGTTTGCCTTCCTTCCCCTTTTTCGTTGTAATGATGACCACTCCGTTTGCTCCGCGTGATCCATAAATGGCCGAAGCTGAAGCATCTTTTAAAATTTCAATCGACTCGATGTCAGCGGGATTCAGACTATTGAGTGGGGTTCTATTGTTGGGGTTGCTGGTCGTGCCGCCCGCACTTGCCGTACCTATTGCTGTACCATCGTTCACCGGCAAGCCATCGACCACATACAAAGGGTCGTTATTACCCGTAATGGACGTAATCCCCCGAATTTGCACACTCATGGTAGCGCCAGGTTCACCGCTTTTCTGGTAAATCTGTACGCCTGGCGATCGGCCAATCAGAGTCTGTTGTAGGTTGACATTCGTGCCCCTGGTTAAATCCTGCGCTTTGAGCGAGGTGACAGAGCCCGTCAGGTCGCTTTTCCGAACAGACCCATAACCGACCACAACCACCTCATTCAGTGATTGATTATTTTCCTGCAACTGGACGTTAACTTCAGAGCGGGGTTGGCCGTTGCCATTCGACACGTTTACCTCCTGAGCTACATAGCCGACGTAGGAGAAAACCAGTATAAGCGGGGCGGAGCCAGCGGTCGGCTCTGGAATGCTCAGCTGATAGCGGCCATTGGCGTCGGTAGTGGTACCCCGATTCGTGCCTTTTACAACCACACTAACACCCGTAAGGCAATCAATTCACCGTTACGGGTATTATCGGCCGCTTTGACCGTACCACTGATAGAAATATCCTCAGGAGCCGGTGCCACCGACGCCGTTGTGGGAAGGGATAGACTCATATTGAGCTGGGTCGTTTCGGGCCGGTCTGGCTCAGGAGTTGGGTTGGCGGGTAACCGGACATCGCTGAATGAGACTGCCGGTCTTCGGGTCAACACAACCCAGGTGCCGGGCTTCACCTGTTTGTACCGTAGGTTAAATGGTTTTAGTAATCGGCTCAGGGCATTTTCCAGGCTTGTACTTCCGGCTAACGCATCGGCAGCTACGGTCAGATTGACAACTGTTCGATCTTCAAACAGAATATCGGTTTGGTAGCGGGTTTTCAGATCATTCAGCACATCGGCCAGGCGTTGCGTGACAACAACCGGAGACGTTAGCGCTGTGCGAGGCTGTTGCCGGGCCATAGCAATTGTCTGGCTGCTAGCCGGTTGGGTGCCGATCAGCAACGCACCAACAAGCAGGATGGATAGCACAGCTGGGGTAAAACGGGATGACATAGTGAAAAGCAGTAAGAGTAGGAATGTCAGGAGATTATTCGAAAAAAGTGACTGTGTTGTCTTTCTGTTTATAGTTGATTTCCAGCAGCTCGGCTACTACTTGCAGGAACTCATCGGCATTGTTGGCCTGGAAGGAACCGGTAACCGTCCGGTTTGCCAGGTCGTGATTTTTTAGCACCACGCGAAGGCCATAGGTATCGTGGAGGAGGGTGACAATTTCCCGAAACGACGTACTTTTAAACACAAACCGATGGGTGCTCCAGGCCGTACTAATCTCGGGTTGGGTAAGGCGGCTTTGGGTAAGCTGGCCAGAGGAGTCTACACTCACGGCATCACCGGGCTTTAGGCGTAACTGACGAACAGGCTGGCTTGGGCGGGTATAGTTTAACTGAATGGCACCCTTGCTTAACACGACCTTAGTACCCGTCGGGCGGTCATATACGTCAAATTCAGTTCCCAGCACAACCACTTCTACCCCCCGATTTGTGTGAACAACAAACCGCTGATTCGTCGGGGTATGCTGGATGGAAAAAGCGGCTTCACCCGTTAGCCAGACCGCACGCGTTTTATTGCCGAAGCCAAAACGAGGTACCCGAAGTGTTGAGTGGGCATTGAGCGTTACCTGCGAGCCATCGGAAAGGGTTAGCTGCCGGGTTTCGCCAAAGGCTGTTTCCTGGGTCTGGTAAAGCAACTGGTTTCGACCTGCATAAGCCCCTGCTAGCAGGCACAGCAAGATGGTGGCCGCTACTAGCCAGCGCGGGCTAACTGGCAAAGTACGAATAATCGGTTGGTACGGTTCTGGTGTCGGTGACTGTTGTTGATTCCACTCCTCAATTCGATTCATGACGTTATGGAAACCACTGTCCTCGTCGGCTACGTATTGAAGATGCTGACGTTCCCAGTCGTCGAGCCAGGCTACGTACTGTATCTGGTTATTGGGTTGCTGCAACCAGTTGGCGATCATTGCTCGTTGCAGCGCTGTTGAGCGACCAGCGAAGTGCTCAAACAGCGTTTCTTTCGTAATTATCGGATTCATTCGGCAGTAGCTGTTTTCGCCGATGCAGGAGAGATCGGTTGAGTAGATAGCGGGGCTAACGCAAGGAGCGTCAGCCAGAAAAATAGGCCCATTCGGAGTGTCTGGCGTAATTGTGCCAGTGCCTTGCCTAAATGCGCTTCAATGGTTTTTGGGGAAATCTGTAGTTCATCGGCAATTTCTCGGTGCTTTTTGCCTTCAAACCGACTCATGACAAATACCCGCTGACACTGGGGTGGGAGCATTCGTACGGTTTCCTCAATACGTTGGTAGAGTTCGGTATACTGGAGTAATTGTTCAGGATCGAGCGAAACCTCGAAGTCCAAAGCCTCGGTATCGCTCTCCGATGGAACCGGGTTTTGCTGAAATTCCTGCCGCATATGCGTATAGGCCCGTTTCCGGACGGCAGCATATAAATAGGCTTGATACGAGGTTGTAATGTGTTGCTGGACCTGATTTTTCCAGAAGCTGAAAAATACATCGCTCACCAGGTCTTCGGCAACGGTGCGGGAATGCACAAAGCGGACAGCCTGGCTGCACAGGGTTCGATAATACCGACGAAACAGGAGTTCATAACCCCGCCGGGCATCTTCAGTAAACGTCTGCCGAATCAGAAATTCGGTATCGACCACAATCGGTTCGACATCCCGCTTACGAAATGGACTGGTTGGGGTAGGTTGATTAGGTAGATTCTCGGCCATTAGCAGAAGCTGACACAAGTCGTGTCTACTACTAAGTCCACGAAACCCAGTTTATCCCTTAGTCAATTCGCAGAATTTTTGTAATTATTTTTAGGGGTGATCTAGTAGTAACGGTTTAGCGTTTAAGGATTGACGTTGGCTACTGCCAGAGGAGCGTCAAACCTTAAACGTCAAACCCAGACTTATCAGCTACTTAAACCGCCCTGCCCATTCAATACCCGCCATAATATGCGGCATGGCGTATTTGTCGGTGAAGGTTTCGTCGGTATGGCCCATTCCGGTGTAGAATACACGGCCTTTACCAACTTTGTTTGTCCACGAAATCGGGTGATCGCCACCCATTGCTTTGGGCCAGGTTGCTTTGTAGGTAGCTTCATTTAATGTCAGCAGAACCTGAATACTATCTTTCCCCCGCACACTTTGTTTGAAATTATACCATTCATCGGCTCTGCGAAATTTGGCCGGTAAATGTTTGGTGGTCGGGTGATCCCGAACGTCAGTGATGACCTCGGCTTCGGGGGTGTGTTCGGGGTAGAGCGGGTGGTCGCGGAAGTGGGTGCCGAGCATATGGTCATACCAATCCCAGCCATATTCTGTATCTGATGCAGCATGTATCCCGACGTAGCCACCGCCGTTTTCGATAAACGTCTCAAATGATTTTTCCTGTTCCGGCGTCAGAATGTCGCCCGTGGTCGACAAAAAAACGACCACTTTGAACCGACTCAGGTAGGCATCGTTGAAAAATGCGCCGTTTTCAGTTGTACGCACATCCCAGCCTTTGGCTTTACCTTCTTTTTTGAGGGCTTCGATACCCGGCTCAATGGACTCATGCCGGAAGCCATTGGTCTTGGAGAAAATCAGAACGCCTTTGGGGCCAACCGTACCCGGATCGGCCGGCCGAGCGGTATCGAACACGGGTTTCTGCCAGGGAAGTTGTCGGGTAACATACATACCAAACACAACGAAGGCACCCGCCAGTACAACCAGAACGAAGACGAGACCCGCCAGGATTTTCAGGAATTTACGAAACATGATTTTAGGTATGTTGATTGAATAGAACGCAGATTCGTATGATAGTTATGATTAATCATGATCAGTATAAATCATAATTAATCATAACTATCATACGAATCTGCGTTCTATGTTTTAAGCAAGCTCAGTCCGGACGCGTTCGAGCAGGGTTTTTGTTGCGCGGATACCATCGTTGGTGGATAGATATCCACCGGTTGGGTTATACATACCGATGATACCCCTTCGTACTCGACACCTACGTACCCTTTGAAACCAGCGTCTTTAATGATCTTGAACATCTTCCGGAAATCGGTTTCGGTCTCGTTGCCACTTGCGTCGAACTTATGCGTTTTGGCACTAATGCCTTTGGCGTAGGGCATCATCTTCTTCACGCCCTCGTACCGGTCAAATTCCTTGACACATTTGGTACCCATAATCCCCTTAATGTCATTGGTTTCAGGCTTACTCCGCTGGGCGCAGAAATTGCCGAAGTCAGGCAATAGGCCCGAATTAGGCATGTTTACCTGTTTGAGAACCCCAACCAGCCAGTCAATGTCGGTTGTATTCCCAAAGTGGTTTTCTACAATGACATCCATTTTTGACTTGGCCGCATACTCCAGCAGTTTATGGTAGCCGTCAGCCGCTGTTTTAGCCGCTTCGTCGGCTGGATCATCAGGTGTACCTGATAGGGCTTTAGCCGAATCGCCCAGATTTACCCGGATCGAGCTACAGCCCAGGTACTTCGCGGCATCGACCCAGGGATAATGCGATTCGACGGCTTTCTGGCGTTTAGCCGCGTCGAGATCCGCAATATTGGCCCCATCGACCATGATGAGGTTGTTTTTCATACCGAGGTCATCGGTGCGTTGTTTCAATTCTTTCAAATAAGCCTGGTCGGTGTGCTTATTGTTGAAAAACATGGACACATATTCGAGCACGTTAATACCAAAATCATTTTTGGTACGGGCCGGGAATTCCATGTTGGTCATTTTGCCTGACATGAGTTCGCCCGCAAATGAGAACTCAGCCAGCGAGATGTCGAACGAGAATTTTTTAGCAGCCATATCGGCAAACGTTGGCGTTGGCAAGGCCGATGCCAGGCTTAGGCCAGCGGCAGTCAGGCCCAGTTGATTGAGGAAATCGCGACGGGATTGGATCATGATTCGAAGCAGGGTTAACCTCATCCCCGGCCCCTCTCCTGTTTTCAGGAGAGGGGGGTAACGTCTAACTAGCCTGACAAAATTTGCTACGTGTAAAGGCTAAGCTGGAGTCGACGTTTATGACTCCCGATGCACCTCTCTCCCTGTTGTAGGAGAGGGGCCGAGGGTGAGGTAAGGGTTAGTTAGAAAGTTGTACAGTAACAGGAACAAACAACGGGGATTTTCCCGCTTTTTCGTTTTTAAAGACGAAATACAAATCGTGCTGGCCGGTGGTTGGTGTAATGGTAACCTTCGTTATACTCGGCTTAAACAGGTCGGCGGGGTCCTTACTTTCATTCGGTAAAAGCTCCTCCGTCTGACCCAGCAACGGCCCTGTTGGCGAATCAATGTGTATTTCGATGCGCCCACCAACCGCAATAAGTTGTGCTTTCGGAACGGCAACGGCAAACTCCATGGTGCGCACACCCGTCAGGTCAAATTTGTCGAATTGCACATAGGTATCCGTTGCCATCACAATAACAATAGGGTAGGGCTGAGTACCCATTTTGAACAAGGTCACCCCTTTCGATTGGCTGTTACTTGTGCCCAGAGGTATCAACGGATTGCGTAATACTAACACTTGCTCACTGGTTTGGGCAGGAAGGCCATTTGCTCCTTTATCCTTATACGATGCCTGTAACACCAGATTGCCTTTCTCGTTTTTGTCAGGCGTATACGTGCCCTGCGTAGGCAGCGATGGGCTTGCTACCTTTTTGTCCGACAAGGTAAGAATATACTTCACAATCTCGCTCGCATCCGACTGGCCCAGTTGTGGGTGAGCCGTCATAATTGCATCGCCCCAGGCCCCACCTCCACCTTTAATAATCTTGTTCGACAGGCTGGCTACCGCGTTGGCGTCGCTTTTGTAGCGTTTGGCTACCTCAACAAAGGCGGGTCCAACTGATTTTTTATCGGTGAAATGGCAGGCTTTGCAATCACTCTTTTCCATAAGTACCTGTCCTGCCCCTAAATAAGTCGCTTCGGAGAACTTATGACCTGCCTCACTCGCATTTTGTGCTGAAGCTTCGTCCTGATAGCTGGCCTTAACCATGACCTGTTTCGGTAGAATACGGCCCGGAGTTGCGCCCGACGCGGCTAGTGTTCCATCTTCTTTGTCGCTTACCGATACTTTATATGCAATCGGCTCACCAGGGAAATAAAAGCTTTTATTGCCTTTCGTAATCTCCAGCGCTACCGTAGGGGGTTGATTCCCAGCCATAATATCGACCTCGCGGGAGTCTTTCAGGCCGTGGGCATCCGTTACGGTAAGGATCGCTTTGTATTGACCAGGTTTCTGGAAGGTAAACGTAGGATTCGGCTCGCTCAGCGTTGTTGGCTGACCACCTGCTTTAGACCCTCCAGTCCGGCTATAAATCTTCCATTGATAGGTCATCGCGTCACCGTCGAAATCCTTCGTGCCTTCTGACGATAATTTTACCGCCATTGGCACTGCACCTGCTTTTTGATTCGCCGAAACCTGCACACTCGGTTTACGATTGCCCGCGTTGAATTCGATTTTTACTAATCGGGAATCATCATTTTTGAGGAACCAGCCCGTACCATATTCAAGCACATAGAGATCCCCATTGGGTCCGAAAGCCATATCGATTGGATGGCTGAACTGCATACTGGGCAGGAATCGCTCTGTGTTGGTCATGTTGCCCTGGGCATCATAGCTAACTGCCAGAATCATGTCGCGCATCCACTCAAACAGGAATGTCTTACCGTTGTAATAGTCGGGGAAGGGACGTTTGGCTCCTTTAAAATCGTCTTTGTAATAGGTTGGCCCTGCCATCGCACTGCGGCCTCCCGTACCCATAAATGGGAACGTCTTGCTTTCGGCGGCTGGGTACCAGATCATGGCGGGCTGAGCAGGAGGGAGGTCATTTAAGCCCGTGTTATTCGGTGAATCGTTGACTGGGTGAGCCGGATCGAATTTGGCACCCCTTTTTCCGGTCGTAAAATCTTTATCGTAATACGCTTTGTTATTGCCTACAAAATAGGGCCAGCCGAAATTGCCCGCCTTTTTTGCCTGGTTGTATTCGTCTTCGGCGGTAGGGCCAACTCCCACTGAATCTTCACCGGCATCGGGACCCACATCCCCCCAATACAGATAACCCGTATGCTTGTCGACCGAAATACGATATGGATTGCGGTGCCCCATTGTATAAATTTCCGGGCGGGTTTTGGGCGTTCCTTTGGGAAAAAGATTGCCTTCCGGAATGGTATAAGTCCCATCGGCTTCGGGGTGAATACGCAGGATTTTCCCCCGTAAATCGTTCGTGTTTCCCGATGATTTCTGGGCATCCCAGGGCGCACGACCTGGCCGCTCGTCGATGGGTGCGTAGAGGGTAGCGCGTGGGCTGGTGTTATCGCCCGTTGAGAGATAGAGATTGCCGTTGCGGTCCCAGTCAATCGAACCACCGGTATGGCAGCACTGCTCACGCTGTACGGGTACTTCGAGTAGTACTTTTTTCGAGGAAAGAACCAGCTCATCCCCCCGAAGTTCGTAACGGGTCAGGATATTCTTCGAGTCGGGACCGGCAGGGGAGTAGTACAGGTAAACCCAGTGGTTTTGTGCGAAGTTAGGGTCGAGGTTTACGCCCAAAAGTCCATCTTCCGCTTCTGTTTCGTGGCCTTCCTTATCCTTGTATTTCGTACTGACCGGTATTGTCGCGATGGTTTTTACCTGCCTGGTTGTGGGCGAATACAATTGAACCTGTCCATGCCGTTCAATAAAAAGAACACGCTCGTCGGGCAGAATGGCCATTTCGAGAGGTTCATTTAGCTTTTCGGCAAGTACTACCTTTGTAAACCGGTTTTCGTCCGGCCCGGCCGAACGCGGCCCGGCCACGTTCGGCTTGTCGCCGGGGGCAGTCAATGGCCTTGCTGAGTAGGCCCAGAGTCCAATAGCACCAATGCAAAGTGGAATCACCGCCTTGTACGATCGCCGTGAGAAAAAGTGGTGTTTTATCATAGATGTGTAATTTCAACACAATGATACAATTTTTATGTCATTGTGTTGAAATTACACACTACATTTATTCTTAAATTTTCCACATGGAATACAAAAAAGCATTGCGAAAACTAATTGACGACTTTAAAACCAACTTTCTGCCCTCTGTATCGCTAGACCTCGTCATATTTGGGTTTCATGATGGGCAGCTAAAAGTGCTGTTGCTACGCTGGAAAGGTACGGATGACTGGTGTTTGCCGGGGGGCGAATACGCCATGAGGAGAATCTGGAAGCTGCTGCCTATCGGAGCTTACAGCAACGAACTGGATTGAGTGAGATTTTCCTGCAGCAGTTTCACACGTTCGGTGATGTCGTTCGCTACACGAATTTCAGCAAGCAGGAAACGATGGCGAAATTGGGCTTGCCCGAAGATGTTACCCATGAGCTTGTGAGCCGTGATGTTTCAGTGGGCTATTATGCCCTGGTCGAGTTTGCCAATGCAGTACCCACGCCTGATTTTTTCACCGAGGAGTGCCGTTGGTGGGACATTGACCAGATTCCTGCCTTACTCTTCGATCACAACGATATGATTAAGCTGGCGCTGAAAACGCTTCGACGGCAACTGAGCTATCAGCCTATTGGTTATAACTTACTGCCTGATAAATTCACCATGCCCGACCTCCAGCAACTCTATGAAACGATTCTGGGTCAGCTACTTGACCGGCGTAATTTCCAGAAACGAATGCTTGGCTACGATATTCTGGAGCGGCTCGAAGAGCGAAAAACTGGTGGGGCACATAAAGCACCTTACCTATACCGGTTTGATAAAGAAAAATACGAAAAAGCCCTGGCCGATGAAATTCTGTTTGTAGGCTAAGTACATTTTGCGCCGATTCTTTTTACATTAGTTCCTGCAATCATTCAGTTCAGTACGATTGCCGGAAACCTTCTACTACCTGAATTGTTAAACTAGCCGTATCAGTACTGTACCCCATGAATACAACCATTCGATTAGCGCTTGACCGGACTCCTAACACGAACCATACGGGCTTCTATGTTGCCCTGGCGAAAGGAGCTTATCAACAGGCCGGTCTTGATGTAACATTTATCTCGCCTGATCAGGAAAATTACCAGACAGCACCAGCTCGTCGTGTAGCGCAGAGTGATGCACATCTCGCCATTACCCCTTCCGAAAGTGTTATCAGCTATCAAAGCAATGGAGTACCCCTGATCGCAGTAGCAACCTTGCTGGCTCGGGATGTAAGTGCCATTATGACCCTGAAAGAAAGTGGAATCGACCGCCCTCAGCAGTTAGATGGGAAAGTATATGCTTCCTACGGTGCCCGCTACGAAGAAGATATTATTCGCCAAATGATTCAAAATGACGACGGACGAGGGCAGTTTGTGGCGCACAAGTCGCCCTGGGCGAATATCTGGCGAGCCTTAGTGACCCGTGAGGTCGATGCGGCCTGGTGCTGGCTTACCTGGGAGGGGGTTAAGGCGGATATTGATGGGATTGACCTGAACCAGTTTTTGTTCGATGAGTACGAAATTCCCTATGGATATAATCCTGTACTGACCGCCGATCGGGACTGGGCCGAGACGAATGCGGACGCCTTACGGGCATTTCTGGAAGCAACAGCCGCCGGTTTTCGATTCGCCATGAAAAACCCCGATGAGTCAGCCCGTATTCTGATGAAAACGGCTAATCACCCAACGTTAACCAACCGCAATTTTGTGGAACAAAGCCAGCAGATGGTTTCAGGTTATTACCTGGATGCCGAAGGGAATTGGGGGTTTATGCACCGAACCATCTGGGTCTCCTTTGTCAACTGGATGATCCGCAACCGGATGCTTACCGACTCGCAGGGTGACATTATTCAGCGAATGGACGTTGACACCCTGTTTACCAATAAATTTTTAGAGGGAATTCCGGCCGTGATCCGATTGTAGGAATCACTTTTCTACGTAATCCAAATCCCTGTCATGCGTTTCGGGAATGGTCAGGATGGCGTAGAAGCCAATGAGGAAACTAACCAGGCCGACTACAGCACCGGCATTAATGATATCCAGATAAGGCTTAAGCGCCTGATAACTCAGGGTCATCGGAATCAGAAAAGCACGTACCATATTCGGTATGGTCGTGGCAGCCGTAGCGCGGAGGTTGGTACCAAACTGTTCGGCACCAATGGTGATGAACATAGCCCAATAGCCGTTGCCAAAGCCTAGAACCACGCAAAGACCATAGAAAACGGGGACGCTTTTAATGCCAAAGTATAGATAAACGATACTGCACACAAGCGCAATTGTCATGAACAACGCAATCGCTTTTTTGCGGGATGCCAGTGCCTGACTAATAAACCCATTGGACAAATCGCCGATGGCCATGCCAATATATAACCAGGTGATGGCCAGACCGGGCTGAATTTCTTCGGCAATGCCTAATGCTTTGCCAAATTCATTACTGAACGAAGCCAGAATGCCGGTAATAAACCAGGTTGGAATCCCCACGCCAATGCATTTGAGATAGCGACTAAGCCGGTTGGCATTCGTGAAGAAAGACAGGAAATTACCCCGACTAACGTGTTTTTGTTCGGTTATGCTCGTAAACATGCCTGATTCAATGACGCCCACGCGCAGGATTAGCAGACCAAATCCTAGTCCACCGCCTACAAAAAAGGACGTTTCCCAATCGAACAGTTTAACTGTAAAATAAGCTACTACAGCACCAAAAACCCCAACGGCGGCCACAAGTGAGGTACCAATAGCCCGTTTCTCTTTGGGTAAAATCTCGCTGACGAGCGTAATCCCGGCCCCTAATTCACCGGCTAGTCCGACACCCGCTACAAAGCGCATAAGCGCGTAATAATCGGCTGGGTCCATGAAGGTTACGTGTTTGACAAACCCACAGGCAATATTAGCAATGGAGTAGGTAATGATACTGCCAAACAAAACCGACAGGCGACCACGCTTATCGCCCAGAACCCCCATAAAATACCACCGAGCAGTAAACCAGCCATTTGCCAGTTCATAATGCGTCCGCCTACGGTTGAGATTTCATCGAGTGTAAGGCCCAGATCTTTCAGGCTGGGTACCCGAACAATACCGAAGAGCAATAAGTCATAAATATCAACGAAGTAACCCAGGGCTGCCACAATAACGGGCAAACTAAATAAGCCAGCCGTAGGCGATTGTAAGGGGCCGTTGGTTGGTTTGAGCGAAGAAGTAGGAACAGCCATTCGGCAGTAAAAGAGCGTTGGATGGAATGATTCTGTTATACTGCAAAATAACGAAATAATATTCGGATAAATGGCTTTAGCTATGTATTGTTTTAGTGAATGAAACGTATTGGCGATACTTAATGAAAGGTACAGAATCGGCCCCGTTCAACCGGTTGCATCTCGTCCCAGCGTTCGTGGCAGGGTTGCGGAATCTGAATTGTAAGACTTTGCATACTCAACCCCCAATCGTTGACATCGACTCACTCACTGATCCTCCCGTTTGCATACTGTGTCGCTCGGCCTCAAAGCCATTCAGTGGGCGATGGGCAAAGGCTTGTAGGAAGGCCGCAGTCAGTTCGTCGTCGGCTGCACCAGACCTAAGTAAGGCGCGGACATCCAGCACACCGTTGTCATACAGACACGTTTTCAGGGTTCCC
This sequence comes from Spirosoma telluris, assembly GCA_003259005.1. Lineage (GTDB taxonomy): Bacteria > Bacteroidota > Bacteroidia > Cytophagales > Spirosomataceae > Spirosoma > Spirosoma telluris. The sequence goes on along the minus strand of QLII01000001.1, from coordinate 3,258,348 downwards.
TGAGCCGTTAGGCGAATCCGGTTGCAGGTGCCGCAGAATGTTCGGCTGAAAGCAGCAATGACACCGATGGTGCCCTGGTGACCCGGAATCTGGTAATTGGCCGAGGTCGAAAACGGCGGGTCGGGTAGTTTCTGTAAATCAGGAAAGCGCGTTCGTATTTCGTCGACAATACGTTTGTGTGTCCAGTTGAGAATTGGGTAATGGCTTCCCTCGCCATTGAAAGGCATCTCTTCGATGAAACGTACATCAACAGGAAGCGTACGGGTCAGGTCAGATAGCGGAATCAAATCCTGCGTATTCTGGCCATCCATCACTACGGCGTTGATTTTCGTCTGAATCCCCGCCGACAGCAACCCATCAAGGGTTTTTAGCACAGCGGGTAGTTCATCGCGCCGGGTAATTTTTCGAAAACGTTCCCGGTCGAGTGTATCCAGGCTGAGGTTTACGGAGCGAATACCAAGGGCGGCTAAATCGGCAATGTGCGGGGCGGTCAGTACGCCGTTTGTAGTCAGTGAAATATCGGTTAGGCCATCCGTAGCCGCCAGGCGATGGAGAAAGTCCATCAGACCTGCCCGAACAAAGGGTTCTCCACCCGTGATCCGCACTTTTTGAACACCTAAGCGTGCCAACACGCGCACGACCCGCTCCATTTCCTCGTAGGTGAGCACCTGATGCTTGGGCAGGTACTTAATACCTTCTTCGGGCATGCAGTAAAAGCACCGCAGGTTGCAACGGTCGGTTACCGCCAGACGGAGGTAGGTGATAGGGCGGTTGTGATTGTCGTAGATCATGCGTGTCTGACTAACACAAAATTAAGGGTTTTGATTACACATTGGCTTAATTGCTGAAGGTAGTTTTGAGAAACATACACTGCCTGTGAAGCCGGAATAGCTATTCATTAGCAGGTTGGCACACTATTTGGTAAGCCTCGTTACTGTAACTTGCCTCTTATAGACTAATGCGAACCCTTTACCTGCTTTGTTTACTATTGACTAGTTGCAGCTGTTTCGCGCAGGATTGGACATTCTTCGGCATTTTTCCGGCTATTTCGCAGTCGGGTAATATTGGTAAAAAGTTCCAGTATAATATGTACCTGTCGTCTACGGTTGATGCCTTTCATCAAACTATAGCGGAAAAGGAATACCCGGCCACGGCCCTTCAGTATTATTTACAACCCAGTTTGAGCTATAAATTCTCCCCCGCTATTCAGGTTGGATTGGGGTATGCGTATGTGAAACACAATCTGTTTGGGTTGCACGTGAACGAAAATCGACTTTGGGCGCAGGTAGTGGCCACGCACGATGTTTCGGCACTAGGGCGGTTGAAATTGTCACATCGGTTACGGTATGAGGAACGTTATCCGCTGAATATGAGGACAAATCAGTGGTCGTATGCGACCTTGTTCCGATATCAGCTAGGCGTCAATCTGCCTCTCTATGACCCGAAACAGAAAACAAAAGGCTTTTATGCATCGGCCTCCAATGAGTTTTTCCTGTGCCTGACAGGGGCTCGAAACAGCCCGATCAGTTCGAAGAATAGTTTTTATGGCGAAAACTGGCTATACGGCGGATTGGGCTACAATACGGGTAAATTTGGGAAGGTCGAAGTAGGCTATATGTTTCAGAACTTAATACGGAATCCACAGCAAGATCATCGATACCTGCATTTATTGCAGGCAACCTGGGCCGTTAACTTCGATTTGTCAGAAATTGGCGTCTGGTTATATACACCGTAGTATAAAGCGGAACAGTATTTTAACGATAATTTGTAACACTATTTTATATAGTATACATTTTGCCGAAAGAGTGGCATAACTTTTGCAAATTGTAATTAAAAAAAAGGTTTAAACCGCCTTGTATGGGTTTTGTTTGAAATTTTAGTATTATTTTTGGAGAAATTTTACCGACTGTACGTTTGAAAAAAGTAGTTTCCATAGGTCTCTTTACACTACTCGTGTACCACACATTAGCCTATGTGCTGGTGTTTGTGGGTTCGTGGTGGCAGGAAGAACATGACCTGTCGGAACGGCTTTCCGTATATCGATCGGTGGATAGCATCGTGGAATTTGAGATACCGCTCAAAGACAAACTCGATGAGAGTACGATTGCCCGTACAACCACGGATGGATTTAGCTATCATGGTCATTACTACTCAGTTGTAAGTGTAGAGGTTCGGGATAATAAGTTGCATATTGCTGGACTGGAATCGCAAAGCCGCACGTTCTGGCAGAGTGATTTACTCTCGTTCCTGAACAAGCACGTTGCTGGTGCAAGCGATTCGCATAAAAAATCCAATCAGTTCCTGAAATTCCTGTTAAAAGAGTACTCGGCTAATCCGCGAGCCGTTTTTACATTCCGCTCTCCCAGCTGGCGCGAAGCCATACGCATTCCCGAACAACTGTTCGTCATTGCTGCCCGCGCCCTTCCTGTCCATTCGCCCCCGCCTGAAGTTTGAGGTGAATTTTTTCATCGCGTTTAAGGCTGTTTTTTAGTAGTTCTACTGGCTGTTTTGCTGTACCATTTCCATGGGCAACGTGTATTCGTTGGCTACTGGAAAGCGTAGCATTGTCAGCCTCTAAGTAAGCCACGGATTCCTAAAAACAGGACACCAACCCGACTCCCATGTGTTTCGGCTACGCGATTGTGCGACTCTATCTGTACAGATGCTGACTTATGATTTCTGTTCGTGAACGCACGAATAAGGAAGCTGGTTTGGCGGCTGTCTGCATCGGTCGAGCGTGAATTCATTCATTTTCAATCTCAGACATTCTCCCCTTATGAAAGCGATCTCTACTATCGTTCTTGCGGTAGCCTATATACTGATTTCCAATACAACAACGTCGGCGCAGGGTTGCGTGGCGGTTCGACACATGAGTTGCGCAGCGCCTGCGGGATCTGCCGATTATTTCAAACAGCGTAACGGCCACTGGCAGGTCTCGGCGGGCTACCGATTCTTCCGTTCCTACAAGCATTTCGTGGGTGACGTAGAGCAAAAACAACGGGTTGAACAGGGCACACAGGTAATCAACGTATCACACGCCATCGACCTGGGTATTACCTATATGGTGAACCAGCGACTGTCATTTTCGGTCAATCTGCCTATCCAGTACTATGACCGTTCGTCGCTTTATGAACACTACGGGAATTCCGTTGCCCAAAATCCTGACCAGAAACGCTTTGATACTCACTCGCAGGGTATCGGCGACCTACGCATTTCGGGAAGCTACTGGCTCGTCAATCCAGTCACACTGCCCAAGGCTAATTTAGCGGTGGGGTTAGGTGTTAAACTGCCAACAGGTAATTATGACGTGACCGATAATTTTCACAAATTGACGAAAGAAGGTACCGATTATACGGTCAATCTGCCTGTCGATCAGTCGATTCAGCTAGGTGATGGCGGAGTAGGAGCCAGCCTTGAGCTTCAGGGCTATGCGTCGATTACAAAAACATTAACGGCCTATGCGAATGGTTTTTACCTGTTCAATCCCCGTGAAACCAACGGTGTACTCCGGAACCCTACCGCTACGACTATTGATCTGGTAACGGGCTCATTCTCCGTAGCGGACCAGTTTGCCGCCCGGATTGGCCTGAGTCAGTCGATCAAGGCAGTTCCTGGTTTAGCCGTCATGTTGGGTGGACGAGTTGAGGGCGTTCCTGCCATCGACGCGTTTGGCGGTAGCTCGGGCTTCCGTCGGCCAGGGTACATCGTTTCGGTTGAGCCAGGCTTATCGTATATGCACCACAAAACATCGGTAGCGGCTTCTGTACCTATCGCTGTTTACCGTAACCGGATTAAGAGTTACGCCGACCGGCTCGATCCGCTGGGCGTGAAACAGGGCGATGCTGCTTTCGCCGACTATCTGGTGTCTGTTAGCCTATCGCGTTGGTTCTAGGCCAATTTCGGTGCGAAGCATAGCTTCTTCGCACCTCCTCTTCCATACAATCTGCCATGAAAATTAAAGTAGCCGTATTATATACTGCCGGGCTAAACGTGTGTCTGATCGGTAATGTAGCTGCTCAGACACTGGGCCAGCAAAAGCCAGTCGCGGACTCATTAGCCGCCCGAACACTAACTGCCGTAACGGTAAAAGGAGCGCGCTCGATCGTTGTCCAATCCCTGCCTAACGTCTATGGCACCTACCTGATGGGTGGCAAACGAAGTGAAGCTATTCGACTCTCGGAGATTGATGTCAATGTGGCTGAGAAAAATCCTCGCCAGGTATTTGCCCGCATTCCCGGCGTGTTTGTCTACGATATGGATGGTACTGGTAATCAGATCAATATTGCCACCCGTGGCCTGGACCCTCACCGCTCCTGGGAAAACAACATTCGTCAGAATAGCGTCATCACTAACTCCGATATGTATGGCTATCCGGCCAGCCATTACTCCCCACCAATGGAAAGCATCGACCGCGTGGAACTCGTGCGTGGGACGGCTTCGCTCCAGTATGGCGCACAGTTTGGGGCATGCTCAACTACGTGACCAAACAGGCTGACACCACGCGCAGGGTTGGCTTCGAGACGGTTAACTCGGTAGGAGGCTATGGACTGCGGAGTACCTACAATGCTATCGGTGGTCGGCTGGGCAAGTGGGTCTACTATGCCTATTATTATCGACGTCATTCGGATGGGTATCGCCAAAACAGTAACTCGAATGCCGAGGCTCAATTTGGCCGGTTGCAGTATCAGGCTACCCAGCGGTTGAGTTTTACGGCTGAGTTAGGCCGCTCCGCCTATACCTACCAGATTCCAGGACCGCTGACGGATGCGATGTTTGCCCAGGACCCACGTCAATCGACCCGCAGCCGTAACTACTTTAACCCCGATATTTTTATTCCCTCGTTGAAAGCCGATTGGCAACTTTCGGACCGGACCCGTATTCTGTGGACGGTATCGGCGGTATTGGGTGCACGTAACAGTGTTCAACTGGATGCCTTTGCAACGGTTCCTGATACGATCAGTCGGGTCACGGGTCAGTACAAAGCCCGACAGGTGGACATCGACAACTTCAACAGTTACACTTCCGAAACACGGTTGCTGCATCGCTACAAATTGGGTAACATCGGCGGTGCTCTGGCTACGGGTATTCAGCTGATCAGCACGGATTTACACCGTCGGCAGTTGGGTGTAGGCACCACGGCCAGCGACTTCGACTTGACCTTGACGAGCCCCTTCAAACGGGATTTGCACTTCCGGACGAAGAACGTTGCTTTTTTTGCCGAGAACCAGTTTTATCTAACGAATCGGCTGACGATTTCGCCGGGTATCCGGGTCGAGCATGGTAAGACCGAAATGCGGGCGTAATCAGCTATTACGATGCAGCGAATCTACCCACCGATATCAGCCACCATTTTGCTTTGCTGGGCATCAATGGGCAGTATCGGGTGAACGATGCAGTTAAAATCTATGGCGGCTGGTCACAGGCATACCGTCCGGTGGTTTTCAAGGACATTATCCCTACCTCGGTCTACGAACGGATCGATAAAAACCTGAAGGATGCCTACGGCTATAATGCGGAAATTGGTATAGATGGCCATTGGCAGAGTTTACACCTGAACGTGACCGTGTTTGATTTACTCTACCGTAACCGCCTTGGTACGCTACTCTTAACAAATTCCGATGGGTCGAACTATGTTTATCGAACCAATATTGGCGATAGTCGGAGTACAGGTGTAGAAGCGTTAATCGAAACTCAGATTTTGCGGACGGAGAAGTTCTTGTTAAGCGGTTTCACCTCAACGGCTTTCAATAACGCCCGATACCTCAACGGTCGGGTTTCGGCAGGTACGGAGAACCGGAGTGTTACGGGCAATCAGGTCGAGTCGGCTCCCCGCTGGACGAGTCGGAATGGGCTGACAGCCCGTTATGCAAGTGCGAGTGTAACGCTTCAATACAGTTATGTCGATGCCACGTTTTCGGATGCCTTGAACACCGTTGTTCCGTCGGCCAACGGAGCCGTCGGTCCGGTGCCTGCCTACAGTTTGTGGGATCTGAACGGCACCTGGAAGATCAGCCATTCGCTGACCATTCGCGGTAGTGTCAACAACCTGTTAAATCAGCAGTACTTTACCAAACGCCCTACATTCTACCCCGGTCCGGGAGTATGGTCATCTGATGGTCGTAGTGCCGTCCTGACGGTTGGGCTTACTATTTAACATTCCATCGTACTAATTCTTACGAATCAATGAAAACAAGTTTAAACGTTCTGACCATTATATCGCTGCTGGCACCCTTGGCGGCTCAGGCGCAGATGCCAAACGATGCCATTTACATGGGTAAAAATCAGTTATGCGTGGCTGCTATGTATGGTCACACTTCCTGGAATCAATACTGGGAGAATACGCTCAAACGGGAGAACCTGAATATTGGTACCCAAACGACACAGAGCGTGATGCTAATGCCCGCTTTTGGGATTAGCAAGCGAGTCAACGTGATTATGAGCCTGCCCTATATCTGGACAAACAACAGTGCGGGTAATTTAATGGGCCAGCATGGCATTCAGGACTTATCGGCCTGGTTAAAGGTGAAAGCGGTACAGGCCGGAGGTTTCTCGCTCAATGCCATTGTTGGCGGGTCTATTCCCATCGGAAATTACGTAGCTAGTTTTATGCCGATGTCTATCGGTATGCAATGCCGTACGTTTACGGGTCGATTACTGGCCAACTATAAAGAACCCAAGACAGGCTTGTACCTGACGGCTTATGGCAGCTATGGCTGGCGCAGTAATAGCAAAATAGACCAGGATGCCTATCAGGCCGATGACCGGTATATAACACTAATCAGGTAAAAGTACCCAATACCTACGATGCTGCGGTTCGTCTGGGTGTATTGCGCAAAGGTTGGCAAACCGAAGTGTGGGCTGAGCACGTGGCCTGCCTGAGTGGCGACAATATTCGCCGGAACGATATGCCTTTTCTAACAAACAACATGCAGGCTACGTCGGTGGGTTGGTATGCCAAAGTGCAACCTCATAACATTGGGGTAAATGCGCGGATCGGCTATGTTGTCGATGGACAGAATGTAGGTCAAAGTACCAGCTACACCGTAGGCCTATTGTATCAAATTAACTTCAAGAAATAAGCACCCGTAACGTCATGAAAAAGTATAATCGAGTTCTTGCCATTGGCAGCGTTATCGCCGGTTTGTCCATTGCGTTTGTATCGTGTGATAAAAGTATTTCGGAACCTCAGCGCGTGGGCTATACTCCTGCGAGCGTCGATGATAAAGCAGGTAGCTGGAAAACCTATGTACTAACCGCGCCTACGGATGTAACCGTAGCCGCGCCGGTAGATGTAACATCAGCTCAGTATCAGGCCGAACTAACGGATCTTAAATCGAAATCGGCGAGCCTGAGTCAGGAGCAGCAGGAAGCCGTTGTGTACTGGGGAACGGGGCAGTTTACCGCTGGAACGAAATTGCCCGTGAATTGTGCGCCCGCTATAACATACCCCCAGCCTCAAACGCCGATGGTAAATACCCCGTGCCCGATGCTGCCAATCCACTGGCTGATCCTAAGTTTCCGTTTGCTAATCCACCCTACGCGTCCCGTGCGCTGGCTTATCTAAGTGTGGCTCAGTACGATGCGCTGGTGGCTGCCTGGAGTTATAAATACAAATACAAGCGGGTCGCACCCTCAAAAGTGGATGCGACGGTGCGGGTTGCACTGCCCACCTCGACTTTACCTGCCTATCCGTCTGAAGATGCGGTCGTTGCGGCCGCTTCGGCTGTAGTGCTGAAAGCGATGTTTCCAGGCGAAGTTCCGTTCATAGAGGCCAAACTGGCTGAACATCAGAATAGCCGGTTGTGGGCAGGCATGAATGTCGCCAGTGACCTCAGTGCTGGTGTTGATCTGGGTACCCAGACAGCCGCTAAAGTAATGGCGCGGGCTAAAACAGATGGGATGAGTGCCGCTAATAACCAGACTGTGACCGCAGGTATGATTCAGGCGGCTAAAGAGCGTGGTCTTACAGAAGTCTGGGTAAGTCAGGAAAGCCCCGCTCGTCCCCCATGCTGCCTAACTATGGTGCTGTATCGACCTGGAATTTTGACCGGGCAACCTTGATTCAAATTCGGCCGACGCCACCTCCGGCACTAAATAGTGCAGACTACCAAAAGGATATGGACGAACTGCAACAAATTAACAAAAACCAAAGTCGTGAACAGGCCCGGATTGCCAACTACTGGTCTGATGGAGCAGGTAGCTATACGCCACCGGGGCACTGGCATCGCACGGCAGCCAATGCGGCTAACGAAGCCAAATACAGTGAGGTCCGTATGGCGCGTACACTGGCTTTGGTAGGCACGGCTCTGATGGATGCTGCCGTTGGTTGCTGGGAGGCTAAGTACTACTATTACTATCCCCGTCCGCAACAATTTGGCGTAAAAACCTCGGTCGGTCTGCCTAATTTCCCGTCCTATCCGTCGGGTCACTCAACCTTTTCGGCTGCAGCCGCTACGGTACTCAGTGCTATCTTTCCGGACAAAGCAGCTGACTTTGACGCCCAGGCTTCAGAGGCTTCTACATCGCGGGTATACGGCCTGATTCACTACCGCTTCGATTCGAATGGCGGTCTGGATCACGGGAAAAAAATTGGGTCTTACGCGATAGCGCGGGCTAAAGCCGATGGCTCGGGACTATAAATTAATGAATAATGGACAATGTAAAATGACCTATCCAAGTCATCTTACATTATCCATTATTCATTGCCCATTATCCATTCAAAACCATGCCACATATTCCACTACCAGCACAGTTGCCCGGTATTACGGGCCTGCTCGAATATCGCTTAGATACCGCTGCGCCCATCCGCGAGCTCACGCAGATTTTGCTGCGGGGCGAATCAACCCTGTCACAGGGAGAACGCGAACTGATTGCCGCACTGGTATCGGCCCGCAATTGCACCAACTTCTGCGAAGCAGCTCATACCAAAGCTGCCGATCTGTTGTTGGGCGACGATGAAACGGCGCGCGCCGTGAAACAGGATATTGAAACCGCCCCCGTGAGTGAGAAAATGAAGGCACTGCTTCAGATTGCGGCCCTGACCCAGCAGAATGGGCGAGACGTAACCCCCGAAGCCGTTGCTCGCGCTCGCGAAGCCGGTGCTACAGATCGTGAAATTCATGATACGGTGCTGATTGCGGCTCTATTCTGTCTGTACAACAAATACGTTGATGGACTCGCTACCGTAGCCCCCACCGATCCGGCATTTTACCAGATGCTCGGAGAGCGCATTACGGGTCGCGGGTATGTTCGACCACCGGGTGGTTATCCAGTTCCCACGTCTAAAGCTGAGCCTATGACACGGTAAGCTAACTCATTTTTATTGCCATTTTTCTATCCTAAAAATCACTGTTTTTGGGTGTTCAACCCCTTTTTTCTTTTCTAACTGGAAAATAGCTATGAAATTTATACAATTTGGCATCGCGTTAGCGATTCATTTCCTCGTTTCGTGGTCGGCTTTGGCGCAGTCTCGCCGGGTAACGGGCACGATACGGGATGTTGAAAGTGGCCAGCCGCTAGCGGGTGCTAGTGTGCTGGTGAAAGGCCAACTAACCGGAGCTGTTGCGGATGCGAATGGGCAATTTACGCTGACAACCAACCAGCGTGGTGCCACTACGCTACTGATTTCGATGGTAGGCCACGAAGCCCAAACAGTGGTTGTATCCAATGGTAATCAGACGGTTGACGTAAAGCTTCGGGTTGCAACAAATTCCCTACAGGATGTAGTAGTGGCTGCTTCGCGGGTAGAGGAAAGCATCTTACGTGCCCCCGTTACTGTTGAAAAGATGGATTCACGGGCTATTCGGGAAACGCCTTCAGCTACGTTCTATGAGGGATTGAACAACCTCAAAGGGGTTGATATGGTCACGAGTGGATTGACCTACCGCCAGATTAACACCCGGGGGTTTGCCAGCACCGGTAATAGCCGGTTTCTGCAATTGATTGATGGGATTGATAACCAACCCGCTGGCTTCGGCTTCTCGATGGGTAACTTATTTGGGTTGAGTGATCTAGATGCCGAAAGTGCCGAGCTAGTGCCTGGAGCCGCTTCAGCGTTGTATGGCCCGGCAGCCTTCAATGGTGCCTTGCTCATGACCAGCAAAGATCCATTCCGGTACCAGGGATTGAGTGTACAGGCCAAGTTAGGCGTGAATCACATTAATGATTCAAACACAGGAGCTGCTCTGTATCAGGACTATGGCTTTCGCTATGCCAAGGCGTTCAATAATAAGCTGGCGTTCAAACTCGTAGCCTCGTACATGAAAGGGCTTGACTGGTTTGCTACAGATTATACCGATGTCGATGCTACCACCTCGCCCGAAAAACGGGGGCCTGCTAATCCCGCCTATAACGGGCTGAATGTCTATGGCGACGAAATAAATCGCACGATTACCGGCATTGGCAAAGTATCGCGTACAGGCTATCTGGAAAAAGACCTGACGGATTATAACGTCTATAGCCTAAAACTGAATGGGGCTCTTCATTATCGTATCACTCCCAATCTTGAAGCAATCTACTCTTACAATTTTGCCAAAGGAACGACGAATTATACGGGCAGTAACCGCTTTTCGGTCAATGGATTCTCGCTGCTTCAGCATCGGATTGAACTTCGGGGAGCCAACTTTTTTGTGCGCGGCTACACCAATCAGGAAGATTCGCATGATTCGTATAATACGCGTTCGCTGGGTCAGCAGATCGACCGAACCTGGGTACGTGATTTGAATGGGAACGTAGTAGCCCCGAATCTGGCCGACCAGACCTGGTTTGATCGGTATACGGCAGCTTATCAGGGGAAAATACAGGGCGTATCAGCCAGTGATAATGCCCTTGCCCGTCAGTTTGCCGATCAGGGGCGTTTGCTGCCCGGTTCTGCCGACTATGAGCAGCAGAAAGCACGGCTGATTGGCATCCAGGGATTAGCCGGAGCCGGTATTCTGAGTCAGACAAACATGTACCATGCAGATGCTCAATATAATCTGACCTCGGCTTTGGCCTCGGCCGGCTTACCGGTACTGAGTTATTAGTTGGCGGAAATTTCCGCCAGTATAGCCTGTTTACAAACGGAACCCTCTTCGATGATAAAGGCGGACGAATCCTGTACAGTGAGTTTGGCACCTTTGCCCAGCTGAGCAAATCGTTGCTGGAAAACAAACTGAAAGTAACCGTATCGGGTCGCTACGACAAGAATCAGAATTTTGCGGGCTATTTTACACCCCGTGCTTCGGCCGTGTTTTCACCTACTGACCGGCACCATTTTCGGGCCTCGTTTCAGTCGGGCTTTCGGAATCCTACTCCCAGCGACCAGTTTATCAAACTCAATGTTGGTCCCATCACAATTCTGGGTGGTGCGCCGAGTAACAGCGCAGGCATGAATGTCTACGAAAACTCGTTTAATTCAACAAGTATTGGCGGATTCGTAAACGGTTTCCTGGCCGACGTGAATAAGGTTGGACCCCAACAGGCGGTTCTGAATAACAAAGACAAATTGGTAAAATCGAACGTGCCGTACATTGCTCCTGAGCGCGTGCAGAGTTTCGAAGTGGGTTATCGTACATTACTCACGAGCCGATTGTCGCTCGATGCTAATTACTACTACGGTGCGTATCGCAATTTCATACTCAATACTGTAGTTATCCGGCCGAATAGCCCCGTGCTGGCTGCCGATGGGAGCATCAATCCTGCAGCTGCGCAGGATATTTTGAATTCTACCTATCAGGCGTTTCAACTGTATACCAACGCTCCCGACCGTGTTACGGCACAGGGAGCAACACTCGGCCTGAACTATGCTACGGCGGGGGGCTATACACTGACGGGCAACGGAACCTGGTCGTCCTTCAATCTGCAAAACGCTGATCCGAATAATATTCCGGCGTTCAATACCCCTCGTTTCAAAACAAACGTGACGTTTGGCCATCGGAACATAGCCCCCAATCTTGGTTTCAATATCGCCTGGCACTGGCAGGAAGCGTTCGATTGGGTAGGATCCTTTAATGACCTGCGTCCAGGACGAATCCAGGCGTATCATCTTATTGATGCACAGGTAACCCTCAAGCTGCCAGCTTACAAGACCTTATTGAAAATCGGCGCGTCGAACCTGACGAACCAGTATGTGGTGCAGGCGTATGGCTCCCCGGCTGTCGGCGGCTTATACTATGTCTCGCTCACGTTCGATCAGGGATTACGACGATAACAACCCAACTGCAATAGTCATGGAAACAATCCAAATGCCTGTTAGTCAAGAGCAACCTATCAAACTGCCCTGGGGTGCCTTTGCGCTGTGTATGGTCGCTTACCTGTTCGGTGGTACGGCCAGTACACTCATGGCCACGTACTTACCTGTCGCTATTCCTCAACTGCTTGGCGGACAGGCATCAGCGGATGAGTTAGGGGAAATTGGGGCGTGGGTGAGCGCTGCTTTCCTGTATGGCTGGATGATAGGTGGTCTTTTGTTTGGGCCATTAGCTGATCGCATAGGGCGGGTTCGGGCACTGGTTGTTGCAACGGGCTTGTGCGGTGGTGCTATGCTGGCAACGGCGTTTACACCGAACGAATATGTTTTGCTACTACTACGGGCTTGACAGGTGCAGGCGTAGGCGGAATTCTACTGGTCTCCACAGTCTACCTCTCGGAAGTGTGGCCTGCCAAGTCGCGGCCTGTTGCGCTGGGTGTTCTGGCAACAGCATTTCCCGTTGGGATTGTGGCAACGGGTGGGTTAGCCAGTGGTTTCAGTGACTGGCGGGTGGCTTTTGGTATCGGTATATTGCCGGTGGCCGTCTCGCTATTGATTGCTTTATTCCTCCCTGAATCGGTTAGCTGGCAGCAGGGGCGTAAGCAACTACAAGCGCAATCCTCCGGGATATTCAGTGCTGATAACAAGGCTAATACCCTTAGTGGAGCTATCATTTTTGGATCGGTACTCATTGGCCTTTGGGGTATTTTCTCCTGGATACCAACCTGGGTGCAAACGTTGTTACCCCCGGACAGACGGGTCAGGCCGAACGGGGTATTACCATGATGCTGCTCGGTATGGGCGGTATTCTGGGTGGGGTTGCATCTGGATTTCTAGTGGCCCAGCTTGGTCCCGCCAAACCCTACTGTTCACATTTGGAGGATGTATACTGGCTTGTGGATTACTTTTCCTGACAAACCAAACATTTTCGCCAGTGGTCTACGGTGAATTAGCACTCCTGTCGCTGTTTTTTGGCATTAGCCAGGGCTCATTATCGAGTTACGTACCGACCTTATTTCCTGCCACTATTCGGGGTACGGCTACTGGATTCTGCTTTAATGTTGGGCGTCTGTTTACGGCCACAGCCGTGTTATTTATCGGTGCCCTAACAACCGCATTAGGTGGGATTGGCAACGCATTAGTTGTCTTTTCTGCTGCTTTCCTGATTGCATTCGGTGCTGTTTATCTAAGGAGCGAAAGAGCGAAGGAGTGAATGAGCGATCGTCTCTGCTTTTCACGCTTTCGCTCTTTCACTCATTCACTTTTTCTCTTTTTTATATGCCTCATATCACACTTCCAGACGACGTTCCCGGTATTCGGAGTTTAGTTATGTACCGGCCTGATACGGGTCAGCCTCTCTACGATCTGGCACAGGCTTTACTTCGGGCGGGCTCACCTGATAGTACGCTGACTGATGCCGAACGCGAACTGATTGCTGCGTTTGTTTCGAAGCAGAATCAGACGGCTTTCTGCATGAACAGCCACGCAGCTGCGTCTCGTTACCTGTATGCCGATCAGCGCGATCTGGTTGACCAGACCCTGGCTGATCCAGATGAGGCACCCATCTCACCAAAGTTGAAAGCGTTATTGGTTATTGCCGATCATGTGCGAGCCGATGCCCGTACCGTTTCCGACGATCTGGTGGTGGCTGCCCATGCAGAGGGGCTACGGATGGTGATCTTCATGATACCGTACTGATTGCTGCCTCATTTTGCATGTACAATCGCTATGTAGACGGCCTGGCAACGCTAACACCCACTGATCCGGCTGCTTACGAGGTCATGGGCGAGCGGATGGGAACCCTGGGTTATCAATTACCAAAAAGCAAAGGCTAGTGCTTTGGCAAAATAGATACCTATTGATTCTTTAGATTCTGTCGGTTCTGATAATTAATGCAAAAAGAATCTACAGTATCAACAGAATCTAAATGAGATGAGCACTGGTCCTGTTACGAATTTATCATAGGTTGGATATAGTCCCCGGCTGCTTTGTGGCTGGGGTACTATTGTAAGGCGCTGTTATTGTTGATCAACTAGCATAAATGACTACTCATGACTACCGCCCTGACTATGACTGACAACCTACTTAAATCAGTATTACTGACCCATCGAGCAGGCCAGTAATGTTGTCCACTTAACCCATAGTGTATTAATGAATGAGAAATCACTTTTTATTACACTTAACAGAAGGATAACCATGAAGTTTTTTACAACCAATTTAATATGGAGAATCAGGACGTTTGAACTTAGCCGCTACTTATGCTACGTAGTAATCGTTACGTTTATAGGGATACTGGCGGGCTGTACAGCCAATAAAGAGGAAGAAGTAGCACCTGTACAAGCTGGAATCTCAGCAGATGCATCGGTAGCTACCCAGTGGATGGATTTGTTTTTGGAAATCGACCGCTATGCGCCTGGTTACAGACCACCCGTAGCGGCTCGGGCATTGGGGTATATTGGCTTGGCCGCTTATGAAACCGTCGTGCCGGGTTCCACAAAGTATCAGTCGGTGGCTGCCAAATTTGCAGGCTTAACGGTGCCGAAGATTGAAACTGGGAAATCGTATCGTTGGGATGTCGCGGTCAATGAAACTTACTACTTCATGATGAAAAATTTCTTTCCGCAGGTAGTCGATGCTGATAAAGCCAAAATTGAGGCCTTGTATGCGAGACTGAAAACGACAACTGGAGTGGCTGATGAATTGGATCGTTCTAAAAAGTTTGGGCAGGATGTTGCTGCGGCTGTGTTTGCCTACTCGAAAACTGATGTTGCCGGAGACGCGGCCTATCTGCGAAACCAACCTACCGATTACATCCCACCAACCGGTGTTGGGAAATGGCAACCTACCTCGCCAGATTTCAGTCGGGCACTGTTACCGTATTGGGGGAAGGTCAGAACGTTTGTCGCCAGCGAAGCCGACAAAGTGGCCAGGCCACCTCTTGATTACAGTACGAACGTAAAATCGACCTTGTTTGCACAAGGGCTGGAAATCTATACCGCCACGACCCCGCTTACGAAAGAGGAACAATGGATTGGTGAATTTTGGAGCGACGATATTTATAAACTGACTTTTGAACCAGCTGCTCGCTGGTTGGCAGTGGCCCAGCAAGTTGTTCGCCATACAAAAGCACCACTGGATAAAGCGCTATATACCTACGCTAAAATTGGTATTGGTCTGAGCGACATTGGCGTAGCTTGCTGGAACTCTAAATATATCTACAATATCGAGCGACCCATTACCTACATTCGGCGGACGATAGACCCAACCTGGAGCACCCGGTTGAACAATCCAATTTCGATTCTTGAAGGAATTACTCCTCCATTTCCGGCCTACCCGTCGGGGCACTCTAGTTTTGGGGCCGTCGCTGCCGAAGTGCTGACCAATATTTATGGGGCTAGCTATGCCATGACCGATAGTTGCCATGCGAACCGTACGGAATTTAAAGGGGCACCAAGGAGCTTCAATAATTTCTATGAGATGGCGCAGGAAAATGCCTATTCACGGGTGCTCCTGGGGTTCATTATCGCATGGACTGTGAAGAAGGTTTACGCATGGGATACGCCATTGGCCGTAAGGTAAATCAGTTAACCTGGGAGAAATAACCTGATTTCTCAGTAATCTATAGTCAACACAGAGGCACAGAGAACACAAAGAGCTAATCGCGTTATAATTAAATCATTTTTACTTTGTGTTCTCTGTACCTCTGTGTTGAAATAAAAATTTCATTCTATATAAACCTAACCAAATTAACCAATGCCACATATCGAACTGCCCGCCGGACTGCCCGGCATTCGGGGGCCAATGGCGTTCAGTCCTGAAACAGCCCGCCCCCTCAATGATCTGGTTAATGCACTGCTACGGTCCAACGCACACCGGCCTGAATCGGGACTGAGTGAAGGAGAACGGGAGTTGATTGCTACGTATGTTTCATCGCTGAATGACTGTTTTTTTTGTCAGACTATTCACGGAGCAGTTGCCAGCCAGCACCTCGGCGACGATGACTGGAGTCTTGTTCAATCGGTCAAGTGCGACCCGGCAACGGCCAGCATCAGCCCTAAACTAAAAGCACTACTGACCCTTGCTGGAAGTGTTCAGCAAGGGGTAAGGCGGTTACTCCTGAACAAGTCGAGGCTGCCCGTGCCGAAGGAGCTACCGATCATGATATTCATGATACCGTGTTGATTGCTGCCGCCTTTTGTATGTTCAATCGGTATGTAGACGGGTTAGCAACCTGGGCACCCAGCGACCCATCGTTATATCGGTATCGTGCCCAGAAAGTAGCCGAGTATGGTTATACGCACGAAGACCATTATATGCCACCAACAACTGCCTAACCTGTTCTTAATGAAACGATCCCTGTTGTTCTTTCTCCTGCCAATCCTCCTGCTGATTGTCCTTGAGGTGCTGAGCGTCTATTTTATCATGCCCTTTCCCGGCAGTCAGCTTGGGCTTGACGCGGCTGCTTCAGGGCAGCTTGGCCGTGTCGAACTGGCTTACTGGCTGCATCAGAACATCAGTTGGCTGCGCTTGATTGGGCTGTTACTACTTGCCTATCCCGCGTTTTTAATCGTGACAAAACCTCGGAAGGCATGGCATCGGTATGTAGCTGGTGGGCTCGTTTTGCTGTATGGCGTAGTACTCTATGAGGTTAACATGGAGATGATGGCCGACCATATGTTTCTTCAGCCGATCACGAAGCGGGTAGTGCCCATGAGTGAGAATAAGATTCCGCTAAACAAACTTGTTGTGGCTTTACATCCATGGGGGAGGCAACGGCTTATCCGTTACAACTCATTGGTTATCACCATCAGGTACGCGATACCGTGGGTGGCGAGCCGGTGATGATTACCTATTGCACTGTTTGTCGGACGGGGCGCGTATTTAGCCCGATGATACGTGGGGAGGCCGATGAATTCAGATTGGTGGGCATGGACCATTTCAATGCCATGTTTGAAGATAAACGAACCGGGAGCTGGTGGCGACAGGCTACGGGCGAGGCTATTGTAGGGCCGCTAAAAGGGCAGATCCTGACCGAGTTGACAGGTCGCCAGATGACGCTGGGTGAATGGGCGGCTGAACACCCCAACACGCGGGTACTACAGGCTGATCCTGCCTTTGCCGAGGAATTCGCAGGGATGAAAAACTACGATCGGGGCCTCTCGAAAGGAAAACTTACCCGGCGTGACTCTGCTTCCTGGAAACCCAAATCGTGGGTTATTGGTGTGGAGAAGGCGGGCTTCTCGAAAGCCTACGACTGGAATAAACTGGAAACAAAGCGCATACTGAACGATGTCGTAGGTGGAGAGCCTCTACTGCTCACAATGGCCCCGGACAGTGTATCATTTGGAGCCTGGAGTCGGCGGGTGGGGTACAAACACTCACCTTCCAGTACGCTAACCGAAAGCTCACCGATCAGGAAACCGGATCTACCTGGACTTGGCGTGGGCATTGCATTGCAGGCTCACTAACGGGTCGGCGGCTCAATCCCATCCCGAAAGCGCATCAGGAATTCTGGCACTCGTGGCGCAGTTTCCATCCTGATACTGAGCAGGATACTGGCAAATGATGATCACTTAATCATCATTAATTACTTCTTGACAATCAATAGACAAGTAGCTACATTAGAGTCAATTTGTAAATAAGAAGACATTTTTTTGGCTTAAACCATTATTTTATGAATAAGCTATCTCTTCTAGTTTGTCTATTGGCTCTGCGTGCATCCTTCCTGGTTCAGGCTCAAACCAATTATGTAGTCAATACACCCAACTCCATTACACCGGCCAATTTTAATACCCTTATAGGAGCGGGGGCAGGTCAGGTAACGACGACAGGGCTGATAATTCTTTTTTGGGCTTTAACGCCGGCCAGGCGAACACGTCGGGTGCTGCTAATGCCTTTATAGGGTCCTCGGCGGGATATTCGAATACAACGGGTTATCAGAATGCCTTTATGGGTACCCAAGCAGGTTTTTATAACACGACGGGTTATCAAAATGCCTTTTTAGGGTATACAGCAGGTTATTCTAACGAAGTCGGTTTTCAGAATGCCTTTATCGGCTACAAAGCGGGCTATACTAATACATTCGGGAATAATAACGCTTTTCTGGGTACCTGGTCGGGTTACTCTAATACATCGGGCTCTAGTAATGCTTTTTTGGGCCCGGGTGCAGGCTATAGCAATACAGATGCCTCTTATAATACTTTTGTGGGTAGTGGATCGGGTTATCAGAATATAACGGGACCGTATAATGCTTTTGTAGGATACCAGGCGGGCTATTCGAACAAAAATGGCGATTATAATGCCTTTCTGGGTTCTCAGGCAGGTTACGGGAATACATCGGGCAGTTCTAACGCTTTTATTGGCGGCCTGGCGGGCTATGTCAATTCGACCGGTTCCGGAAATACCTTCATGGGGTTCTCGGCGGGTCAATTTAGCACAACGGGCTCGGGCAATACCTTTATGGGCGTATATGCCGGGCAGTTTAATACGACAGGTAAGAGCAATATTTTTCTTGGTTACCTGGCTGGTATGAATAATCACACTGGCGCGTATAATGTGATCGTAGGTGACTCTGCTGGCTATAATAATATAGTATCGGGAAATTTGTATGTAGGTTCCAAAGCGGGCTACACCAATCAGACAGGACAAAAGAGTACCTACATAGGATACCAGTCAGGCTATAACGCCCTCGCTGATTCCAATACATTTGTGGGCTATCAGGCTGGTTATCAGAATACGACCGGACAGGGAAATACTTTCTTTGGTGTTAACGCTGGCCGGAATATTTCGACGGGTTCGCACAACACCATTGTGGGAAATAAGGCCGGTCCTACGTCGATCGACTCAGATGATAATGTCTATATCGGTTATCACACAGGCCTGCATGATAAGGGGTCACGCAATACGTTTTTAGGGGCTCAGGCAGATGGCTTACTAGCCGGGAAAGCAGACCCGTTATTTAATGCAACGGCGATTGGAGCCGGGGCTATCGTAGCGGTTAGCAATGCAGTAGTACTGGGTAATGGGGCTAATGTGGGTATCGGTACCTCATCGCCTACTGCCCGGCTGGAAGTTGTTGGTGAAACAACTGATGCCAGTGGTTTACGATTAACTAATTTGACAACCCTCAGTCAACCAACTCTTTCTACGAATCAGTTTCTGACCGTCAATGAGCGGGGAGATGTGATAAAAGGCCAGTATCGGCTTCGGATTAATACTGTCAATGAGTGGAGTGATAAGGTATTTATGCCTACCTACCAACTTCGCCCGCTTGAATCTGTAGCTAATTATATTCGCCAGCATGGTCATTTGCCAGGTGTGCCGTCGGCAGCTCAGGTAGTTCGGGAAGGTGTGGACCCAACAACTATGAACGCTACTTTGTTAGAGAAGATTGAAGAGCTAACGTTGTACAGCATCCAGTTGGAGAAGGAAAACCGGTCGCAACAGTTAATCAATCAGCAACAGACAGATAAGCTAGTCGCTCTTGAACAGCAGCAACAACAAAATCAGCAGGAGTTGCGCGATCTTAAGCAACTCATAGTGAAGATGTTGAGGAGCCAGTCAGGTTCTAAATAACGCTTCGCTGCTGATACGCCAAATGGTCGAATTTACATGGTGGGCCAGGATTAGTCCTTTAAAAGGAGAAGGCTTTCTTTACAGACTAATTAATGGACAATACAAACCAGACTTAGGTTCGCAGCGATCCAACGTGCTGGTACGTGTTTATGAGCACGCCAGTAGGTATAACCATCGTGCTGACCAAAGCGAGTTCGCTTGGGGCGGTACCCTCCGAAAAAAAGTGTTTACCCCGGCCCAGCAAGACTGGGTAGACAAGCAGAACAACCTCGTCGCCCAATCCCTGCTCTAGTAGCACCGACGTCAATGTTGAACTTCCCCAGACGATCAGGTCAGTACCATCCGTTGACTTAAGGTCGCGAATACCCTCGATAATATCCGCGCCTAAGTCCCTGACCGGACCCCAGTCGAGGCTGTCTGGCCTGTGCGTGGCGACGTATTTGGTTGCATCGTTCAGACTGTTTGCGATTGGACTATTCACGGCTTTTGGCCAGTAGTCAGACCACAAATCGTAGGTGTGGCGGCCAAGCAGCAGATCGAAGGAGCTGCCCTGTGCTTCAATGACGGCCTCTAGCCCAGCCTGACTTCGATAGGGTATCGTCCAATTGCCATGCACGAAGTTTTCGTCGTTTTCGTGCTGGATCACGCCGTCCAGGGAGATATGTTCTATGATTCGGATCTTTCTCATGTTGTTTGCTATTCGTTTACTGTTTGCACAAAGTTAAACCAGACAAGGTACGTGCATGCGGGGTAATCGCGACAATATGAGGACGTTTTGCGACCATCTGAAACTGGCCAAAACGAAGGGTAGACTCGTGAATAAGTTTGTAAGGTGTTGACGCTATTTAGGCCATATATCACCAATTTAGTACAGTCTATGTAAAAGACTTTGCAAACTTATTCACGAGCTAATAATTCAGGCTTATTTCCTGCTCCGATAGGCCCTTGTTAGTAAGCTATTGCTTATTCGGGCAAGAAACGGCGGATTTATGCGTTCATTAGTTTTCCAGGGCCGGTAGCACAGAATAGGTCAGTTTATGGTATTCGATCCCGTCGAAAAGCTACCTTTACCTATCCAAAGCAGCTATATGCGATTTAATTTAACTGTCCTACTTAGTCTTGCCCTATTGATAGTTGCCCCAGAGGCCTACGCCCAGGGACTAATCGACGGCTTTATGCGGGGCCAGCGAAAGGCCAGTCTGGCCATAGTTGGCTCGCAGGAAACCTACGATACGTACTACATCAATACCACCGAAACGAAAAATCCGAACCTCGGTACGGTTACGACTCAGGCACTCACCGTGGTTGGTACTTACGGTCTGGGCTATGATCTTGATTTGATTGTGGCCGCTCCCTATGTCAGAACCCAGGCCAGTGCGGGCTATTTTCCTAAGCAGGAAGGTTTTCAGGACGTGTCGGGTACGCTTCGCTGGGAAGCGTATGACTATAAATTTGGGAAGACCAAGCTCTCCTGGCAGTTTGCGGTGGGCTACTCGATGCCCATCCAGAATTACGTTAATGATGCATTGGTGGCTATTGGGCGAGGGTCTCAGAATCTTGATGGCCGTACTATACTGCATTTTAAGGCACCCAACTTTTTTATAACGGGTCAATATGGCTACATCCGGCGCGGGCAGGTCAAACTTGACCATATTGTAAATATCTATGACCCGAGTCAACTGAATCCAAACAGTGGCTTAAAAGTCAACGTGCCTGATGTAACCGAACTCATTGTCCGGGCGGGCATTGTGACAAAGGTGTTTACTATAGATGCCTGGTTCCAGCGCCAAACACCCCATAGCAGCGGCACCGACATTGGCCCAGGCGTTCCATTTCCGACGAATGCGGTTGGCTTCACACGGGTAGGGGCAACGGCCTACCTGCGGCTGTTAAAGCAATTCGGGTTAACGGCAGGCTATAACACGACACTCGATGGCCGGAATATCGGCAAAAGTACACAACTCAATGCCGGACTGGTCATTGGTCATTGGACCGCAAATAATTAGTCGTCCGTTCGTTTGAACGACCTTGTCAATCATGAAAATACGTAGTTTTTCGATTAGTCTAAGTGCATTACTGCTGTGGATGGTAGGCTGTAAAGAGCCTATTATTGATGAAGGGGTTTTGCCATTTGTTGTCCCTACATCGGTCGATGCCGACGGAGGGAACTGGCGAACCATTATCCTCAAATCAGCCTCAGATATAGCTGTTCCTCAGCCTGTAGCGATTACGTCCGATGCCTACAAAAAGGAGTTGGCCGATGTGAAAAACGGCGTATTAGCCGCTACGCCTGAGCAGAACACCGCCGTTAACTATTGGGCAGCCGGGGGCGTTTTGCGCTGGAATCAAATTGCCCGCCAACTGGTGGCAAAATACAATGTAGCCCCTGGGTACGATTATGCAACTGGCCAGACGACAACCGCTGATGCAGGAAACCCCTACGCAGGCCCGCCCTTTGCCGCTCGGGTGTATGCTTTATTGAGCGTGGCGCAATATGATGCGCTGGTTGTGGCGTGGCGGGCCAAATACCAATACAACCGGCCATCGCTGGAGCAACAGGGCGTTGTTGCCAGGGTACCTATTCTCGATGTGCCGTCCTATCCGTCGGAGGATGCGGCTGTTGCCGAGGTATCCTGTCAAATGCTGGCTTACTTTTTTCCGAACGAAGTCGCCTTTCTCAAAGCGAAGGCAACGGAACATAAACAAAGCCGACTATGGGTGGGGGCTAATGTGCCCAGCGATTTGAAAGCGGGTGAAGATCTGGCTACAACCCTGATGACTAAAGTTATTGACCGCGCCAAAAGCGACCGCTTCAGTGCTGCCAATGACCCTGGCAATACCTGGCAAACTGCACTCGCCAAATCGTCGTACGACCAGAAGTGGAAGAGCATTGAACTCCCGGAGCGGGTACCTATCCTGCCATTGGCGGGTAAAGTGAAAACCTGGTATGATTCCACGGCTATTTTCCAGACATCCCCTGCGGCTCCCCCCGCGACTACGTCATCGGAGTTTCAGAAAGCCTTGAGCGAGGTACGCGACATAGCGAACACCCGCACCCGCGACCAATGGCGCATTGCCAGCTATTGGGATAATGGTCCCGGTACCTATTCGCTGGCTGGCCTGTGGAATTTTCTGGTCGAAGACCTTATTCGGCAGGATGGCCAAAATGAACTGCGAACAGCCCGCACGTATGCGCTGTTGAATCGGGCCATGCAGGATGGCGTGACAGCCAGTTGGCGAACGATGTATACGTATTTTGTGCCGCGTCCTTCGCAACTGGACCCAACGATTAAAACGGCCACGCCTATCCCAAACGCCCCTGGCTACGTAGCCGATCGGGCAACCGTTTCGACCGCAGCCGCTACGGTACTGGGCTATTTATTTCCGGATGAAGCCACTCGTCTGACTGCACAAGCTGCAGAAGCGAGCTTGTCGGGACTATACGGAGGCACTCAGTTTCGGTTTGATGCTGACGGAGGAGCGAAGCTGGGAACTACTATCGGGCAGTTGGCCGTTGCAGGGGCAAAGACCGACGGGGCTAAATAAGCATGACTTAACTCTTTTTGACACTAGTACTTTGGTAAAATAGATTCTATTGTTTCTATAGATCCTTTTGGCACTAAGAATCAACTAGCCTCAAAAGAATCTTTAGAAACAATAGAATCTATTTTGGTTAAGCACTTGTAGCCGGTTTTGATAATCCGGCTTTTTTGTAACATTGCTCCGTTATTCACGATTTATCAATCAAACCTTGATTGCATGAGCGTTCCTACGACTATTTCCGGTCAATCGCGCGTCGTTATCGAACGCGTATCTCCCGAACTTGATGGCGGCAAATTTCCGATAAAAGCTATTCCAGGCGATGTGGTGGCTGTTGAAGCTGACATTTTTGCTGATGGGCACGATTATCTGGCTGCTGTACTACTGTATAAACACACCGATGATACCACCTGGACGGAGACCGCTATGGCGTTGCTTGGCAACGATCGCTGGGGCGCGTCATTCATTGCTGAAAAACAGGGTCGGTATACCTACACCTTTGAAGCCTGGGTCGATCATCTGGCTTCCTGGCAGCATGAAGTTCACCTGAAAGTAGCCGATGGTCAGCGCATTCCCAGTGAACTGCTGGCAGGGGCTACATACATAGATGGCATGGTGGTCCGGGCAGGAGGGAAGGTAGCCGAAGTAATGAAAGCAAAGGGAAAAAAGAAGAAGGAGCCCGTTGACGAACCAGCCGATGTGAACGTACTTCGGGAAATGGCTGCGCTGTTTCGCGATGAAAGCCGGTACGACGAAGCCGTATCTGTTGCCGAAAGCGACCAGTTTACGTTTTACGCTGCTCGCTACCCGGAACGGCAGCACCCAACGCGTTACCAGCATGAATTGGGGTGGAAGTTGACCGTGCCCGTGCGGGATTCAGCACCTGGTATTGCCTGTTTCCCCGTTCGGCTGCGCGCGAAGAGGCCGGGGGAGCGTCCCCCAGGCACGGAACATTTAAAGATGTGGAGGCTTTGTTGCCGCGCATTTCAGGAATGGGATTCGATGTGCTGTACCTGCCGCCTATTCACCCCATCGGTACTGCGCACCGGAAGGGTAAAAATAACTCGGTGATCTGTCAGCCAGGTGAACCGGGTGTTCCTTATGGCATTGGTTCGGCAGACGGTGGGCACGATGCTATCCATGCCGAGCTGGGTACAGTCGATGATTTTAAGCACCTGATTGCCATTGCGGCTAATTACGGAATGGAAGTTGCCATGGACCTCGCCATCCAGTGCTCTCCCGACCATCCGTGGGCGAAAGACCATCCCGAATGGTTCAAGAAGCGGCCCGATGGTACGATTCAGTACGCTGAAAACCCACCTAAAAAATATCAGGATATTTACCCGGTTTACTTCGAAACCGATGACTGGCAAAACCTGTGGGAAGAGTTGAAGCGCGTTTTGCTCGTATGGGCCTCCTGGGGTGTTCGTATCGTGCGGGTCGATAATCCGCATACCAAGCCGTTTGCGTTCTGGGAATGGGTCATTGCCGAAGTCAAAAAGGAGTTTCCGGATATGCTGTTCCTGGCCGAAGCCTTCACCAAACCCAAAGTGATGCAGCAATTGGCGAAGGGGGCTTTGCTCACTCGTATACCTATTACACCTGGCGCAATACGAAGTATGAGCTGGAAGAGTACATGACTGAGCTTACAAAAGGGGAAATGCGGTATTATTTCCGCCCGAACTTCTGGCCAACTACGCACGACATTAACCCCTATAGCTTGCAGGGAGGCCACGAACCACAGTTCCTGATTCGTTATTTCATGGCGGCTACACTATCGAGTAACTACGGTATTTATGGCCCCTCATTCGAGCTGATGGAACATATACCATTCCCGAATAAAGAAGAATACCTGAACTCGGAGAAGTACGAAATCCGGCATTGGGACTGGGAAAAAACGAATAAACTAACCTATCTGATTACGCTCGTCAATCGAATTCGGCGCGAAAACGTAGCGTTGCAAACGACCAATAACCTGACATTCTGCACCGTCAACGACGACGCGATTATGGCTTATTTGAAGCTATCCGGTGGTAATCGGCTGCTGATTGTGGTTAACACGGATGCCTACAACCGTCGGGCGGGTGTTGTTCAGGTACCTATCTGGCAATTGGGCATTGGCCCTGACCAATCCTATACGGTTCATGACCTATTGACGGGCGCCTACTACACCTGGCAGGGGGAGCAGAACTACGTTGAGCTTGATCCCTATGTGTTACCCATGCACCTGTTTCGAATTGAGATATAGCAGCGGGGCTTAGTCTAAATAGATTCTAATTGATTCTATAGATTCTATTGCTGAATAGCCTATTGATTATCAGTCACTTATATATTTGGGAGTCAAGAGGATCTAGTATTCGTCCAATTTAGTTTCTATAGATTCTCGGGGCGGCATCGGCCCGCAACGGCGGACCGTGTCCGACGCCCGCGCGGTTGATCCTATCGTTTTGATAGCCAATCATTTAACTGCCAAAAGAATCTGTAGAAACAATAGAATCTATTTTGTCAACGCACTGGATTCTAAATAGGGAGAACACTTGCTAAAAAAGGGGCCAATCGACTTGATTGGCCCCTTTTTAGCAAACGAAGTCAGTTTAGGCTGACAACCTGCCTGGTTAGACTTTTTTGAATTTTATAAGCGATGTGACTGTCTGGCCAGCAGGGGTGTAATAATAGTAGAGCACATATTTGTCGAGACAGGTCATTTTTAGGTAATCTGAGCTTTTCTGGGGTGTTAAGTACACGGCAAGTTTACACTGTTTTTCGTGCAGGACATATTCCCGGCGATAGCAATAAGAAAAAGTCCACCAAATAGTCTGAAGTTGGTCATATGTTTTGATGAACTCGTTCAGTCTTGAAACGAAGAGTTATTGTATTTTACTATACCGGTTTAGTAAAAATTGACGTTCAGTTTTGCCTTTCTCCATAACAGTAACAAAGCCCGTCGGGAGCCACGACAAAAAAGACTTTCCAGTCCGTAGTTCCATATGTCTGATGGTCAAATATGGGTTCGCTTTTTTCCAGACCATTCGCCCTTAATTCTGCGAACGCCTTTTCGACATCATCGACCTCAAAGAAACAGCCATCCTGAGTTGGATCACCGCCATTTTCAGCGAGCCCGATCTGAAATCCGTCCTTATCTATTGTAGCCGATTTGAACGGACTGGTTTGCCGAGATACCACCCGGAAACCCATAATGGTTTCATAAAACGGAATGGCCGTCTCCAGATCAGGCACTGGCAAATTCATTTTATCCTGCTGATAAGGCCAGGCATTTTTAATCGTTGCTTTTACCGTTTCCATTCGTCTTTGTTGTTTCGTTAACTACTCGTTTTCCCCGATCATTCAATGGGTTACCCAATCGGCGTGTCCTTTTGGTGAGCCAGTTTTGACTGTGGTTAAGCGAATAGCGATAGATATGAAATTTTACTCCTGCTCCGAATTATCATTGGGCTCCCAAAGCTCAATGATGTTGCCTTCCGGGTCAAGCACATGTACGAATTTACCATACTCATACTCCGCTATTTCATCAACAATAGTCACATTGTCTTTTTTTAGTTCATCAACCAGCGCAGCTATATTTTCCACCCGGTAATTGATCATAAATGGCTTTACAGACGGATTGAAATAGGCCGTGTTTTCGGGGAATGCACACCAGGCTGTAGATCCTTTTTTCGACGGATCATCAGCCTGCCGCCACTCAAACGTCGTTCCATATTCGCTGGTAGTCAATCCCAGGTTTTTGGCATACCATGCGTTCATACCTTTGGGGTCATTGCATTTGAAAAATATGCCGCCGAGGCCCGTTACTTTTTTCATAGTCGTTAATGCTAGTAGCCAATGTGAATGTATAGGCAAGTTTAACCCTCATAGAACGTAATCTTTTTACGTTCTAAAATCTATTTCACGACTATGGGATAAAAACTACGTATGAAAGCATTAAAAAGATGCTTAATGAAAAGCCATCACCAGACATAGTAAAACAGGGAGGTATCTTCGGTAGCAAGGTAATTTGTTAACTAACAATCTGACAGGAAGAATGGGTGACCTATACGCAGGGCTTACTCACTCCGCAAGCTCTTCACCGGATTCATCAAAGCGGCTTTGATACTTTGAAAACTGATCGTCAGCAAAGCGATTCCGATTGCCAGTAGCCCCGCCAGAGCAAAAATCCACCAGGAGATGTCAATTTTGTAGACGTACTCCTGCAACCAGCGGCTCATACCAAACCACGCAATTGGTGACGAAATAACGATGGCGATCAGCACCAGTTTGATAAAATCCTGTGAAAGCAGCGCAACGACACTCAGCACCGAAGCGCCCAGTACTTTGCGCACACCAATTTCTTTCGTGCGCTGTTCGGCCGTAAAAGCTGCCAGTCCGAACAAGCCTAAACAGGAGATGAAAATAGCCAGAAAGGCAAAATAGTTTGCCAGCGATCCAACAACGGTTTCGCTACGGTACAAGGTCTGAAACGCTTCATCGGCAAACCGGTAGCGAAACGGAAATTTCGGATTCAGTTGCCGCGCCAGTGTTTCCAGACTTGTTAGTGCCTGTTTCGTCTGGCCGGGCTGGATGCGAACAATAATAATTTGTCCGTCGCCTAATTTGGCAATGAATGGTTCAATGGCGGTGTGCATGGAGCTTTGGTGATAGTCGGCAATGACACCAATAATTGTACCGGGTTTGCCCCAAAGGGTCAGCGGTTTACCGATTGGATCGTTGTAGCCAATGCGCCGGGCCGCCGTTTCGTTAATAAGGTAACTAGTCGAATCCGCCCCAAAAGTCTTCGAAAAGTCTCGCCCTTTGACCTTTACTTTCAACGTTTTCGTGAAGTCGTAATCGACTTTGGAAAACTGAAATTGAATGCTGGCTTTGGGGTCTTTACCTGGCCATTGAACGTTGCCTGTACTACCAAAGCCATTGGTAGGTGTACCATCCATCTTTGTTACAGACTGAATTCCAGACATTTGTAATAGCTGCTCTTTAAACGTATTGTATTTAGTCCCAAGCTCACCCTCCGACGACACATATATCATCCCTTCCCGATCAAATCCCAGATTCTTGGTCTGAATAAAGTTGATTTGCCGGTATACGATGATCGTTCCGATGATGAGCAACAACGACAGTGCAAATTGAAAAACGACCAGCCCCTGCCGAAAAAGTCGCGCCCCGGAGCTAAACTTTACCGTACCTTTCAGCACCCGAATCGGGTTCAGCGACGACAAAAAGAGAGCAGGATAGCTGCCGGCAATCAGACCGGTAACGAGCGTCATGCCTGCCAAAATAATCCAGAACGAAGCATCGGTCAATTGAAACGTAATGTGCTTCTCTGTCAGACTATTGAAGGTGGGCAGTAATAACCAAACCGTAGCCAGTGCGATCAGCAAAGCCAGGCATGTTAATACCAAAGCCTCGCCAATAAACTGCCCGATCAGCCAGCCACGCCCGGCGCCAACCACTTTTCGAACCCCCACCTCGCGAGCGCGTTTAACGGAGCGCGCCGTTGCCAAATTCATGAAATTGATGCAAGCAATCAGCAGAATAAAAACGGCCACGATCCCAAACAGCCGGACGTATTCAATACGGCCACCGTCCTGATACCCATTCTTGAAATTGGAGTAGAGATAGGCTTCCTGATACGGTTGTAGAAAAAGCTGAATATCAGAACCGCTTTTCGCTATACTCGGATTACGGCTTTTCAGAAACGATTTCATCTTGGCTTCCAGCCGGGCTGGATGGACGGTGTTGCCATTCCGATCGACGGCCAGTTGAATACGGGTTTCGGGAGCGTTGGTTCCCCAATCCTTCAACCATTCGTTGTGGCTAATCATGTCTTTCCAACTCAACAGGTAGTCGTAGGTTACCGAGCTGGCTAATGGGACATCGAAAACCGCACTAACCTGATAATCCTCTTTGTTGCCGATCCGGATGCTCTTCCCCATTGCCGCCTGGGGGCTGCCAAAATAATTTTCTGCCAGTTTCCGGGAGATCGCTATGTTGGAGGGCGCGTTCAGGGCCGTTTCGGCGGTTCCGGCCAGTAAGGGAATACTGTACATTTTAAACCAATCGGCCCCAGCCCATCGTCCTTTCTCCTTATTCAATTTATCACCCACCGAAAAGGTACGCTCTTCTTCCCAGGAAAGTCCGGCAGCATACACGATTTCGGGAAATTCTTTTTTCAATTCATCGGCGAGTAGGGCGGGAGTTCCGCGACCAGCATCCACCTTACCATCGTAAAACTGACGTTCCATCACATTATAAAGCTGCGGCCCGTTGGCATGATAGGCATCGACTCTGAATTCGTCCTGAATCCAGAGTATAATCATGAAGCAACAGGCCATTCCAAGGGCTAGGCCGAGGATATTGATGGTCGAAAACGATTTGTTGTGGGCGATATTTCGCCAGGCGATTTTTACATAATTGCTTATCATAGCAGGGTTCAGTAAGGATGGAGACGGATAGTCTATAACATGTTGGATCGTTGATTTGCTGCTCTGGTTGAGTGCTTTAAAAAAGTACGGACTCAAATACTGCAATACCGCCCAGCAATACTCCCGACGAGCCTTTGCCAAGCCTACTTCGCTGACCCGTTTATAAAATACCTCATGCAAATCCCCCTGTACATCCTCTAGCATATGAGGAGACAGGAAGGTTTCCAGAAGCCGGTCAGCCCAATGGGGTGGGGTATGGTTATTCTTCATTCCGACCGAAGGGAGGTGGCCGGGTTTGTCAGCGCTGCTTTGACACTTTGGAAACTGACCGTTAGCAAGGCAATGGTAACCGCTAGTAATCCCGCCAGAGCGAATACCCACCAGTCGAGAGTGATTTTGTAGGCAAAATCCTGCAACCAGCGATTCATTGCATACCCTGCAATGGGCGATGCAATCACAATAGCGATCAGAACCAGTTTCATGAATTCCTTCGACAGAAGCGCCACAATACTTGTTACGGACGCCCCCAGGACTTTGCGAACCCCAATTTCTGTGGTACGTTGCTCAGCCGTGAAGGTGGCCAAACCGAATAGGCCAAGGCAGGCAATTAGAATAGTCAAGGCTGAAAAATAGAAAATAATACGCCCGACCCGTTGTTCAGCCTGGTATTGTGCATCCAGATCCTGATCGACAAAGCCGTATGTAATCGGATTCGCGGGATCTGATTTTTTATATACCGATGTCAGGTCAGATAGGGTGCTCTGCACAGCATCGGGTTTAATTTTGACCAGCAAGGTAAAGTACGGAGCCAGCGGTTGGAAGCGAAAAATGAAAGGATCAATCGCAACGCGCAAGGGCCGAAAATGAAAATCTTTCAGCACGCCAACTACCTGACCTTCCTGTCCCCAGTGTTTAATACGCTTTCCGAGTGCTCTGTTGGGTGTCCATCCCATTCGTTTGGCAGCGGTTTCGTTGATCAGATACGCACCCAGTTTCGACGAAGTATCGGACGGAATCTGTGAAGAAAAATTTCGGCCAGCCGCCAACTTCATACCCGTTGTTTGCACAAAGTCGGGGTCGATGTTCATGTTTGTCATCAGAAACTCATCTTTAGGAGCTTGGCCCTCCCATTCTATTACCGTAGAGTTCATGATCCCACTAAGTTGCTCGTAGTGGCCGAAACCTTCGCGACGCCTGGCAATTGCGCTACCTGGCTTTTGACTTGTTGCGCCTTGAACCGAAGGTCGCCCTTAAGTCGCACGTAGAGCAACTGTGATTTTTCGAACCCTAATTTGGCGCTTTGCATGTAGGCCAATTGCCTATAAATTACCACGGTGCTAATGACCAGAATGATTGATAGAACAAACTGCCCCACCACCAGCGACTGCCGAAAACCACGGCCCGCCTGTACATTGAATACGCCTTTCAAAACAATTGCTGGTCGGAATGACGATAAGAAAAATGCCGGATATAGGCCTGTTAATAGACTTACTACGCCCATTAGGCCCGCCAGGGCCAACCAGAACATGGGTAGTTGATAGGGAAGTTGAATAGCCTTTCCCGCAATATCGTTGAAGAGTGGTAATAGGTTTTCGGCTAGCAGCAGGGCAAGGATAACCGCAAGACTGGTCATCAACAGTGATTCGCACAGGAATTGGCTTACTAAACCAAACCGTTGTGCCCCTACCGTTTTACGCACGCCTACTTCTTTGGCTCGTCGGGATGCCCGCGCTGTGGCGAGGTTGATGAAGTTAATGACGGCAATAAGCAAAACAATTAACCCAACCACGACGAAAATACGGATGTAGGCAATATCACTCCGCTTACCCCAATCAGTCTCAAAGGCGAATTTTGAGCGCAGGTAAATGGCTGACAGGGGTTGTAGAAACAGTTGGGTTTCGTTGCCGCTATCGTAGTGTTTCAATTGGTTCCTGATTTTATCGGCGAAGGCAATAGAATTGATGGGGTCACCTTCTGGCTTAGAGCGCAGTTGAACGTAGGTATGAAAGTTGTTGCTATTCCATTTCTGACTCCATTCATCGTTTGCAACCAGCCACTTGAACGGTAGTAGCACATCGAACTGGATGTGTGAACTACCAGGCGGATTACGGGCTATGCCCACCAGTGTCAAGGCATGCTGTGTATTGAGTTGAATCAACTGCCCCAAAACATTCTTTCGTGACCAGCCTGCCCCAAAGAACCGTTGGGCCATGCTTTCCGAAAAAATCACCTCGTTGGGGCCGCGAAACACCGTATTTGGATTGCCTTTTACCAACGGAAAGCTAAACAGGCTAAAAAAAGAGGGATCAACAATCAACATCTGCTCTGCTTCCACCGCCTGTCGTCCCTGCGTCAATAAGCCCGACCATCGACCAATGCGTGTTGTTTGCTCAATTTCAGGAAAATCTTTAGCAAGCGCGGGGGCCAGCGGACCAGGTGTAACGGCTACATCGAAAATTCCATCAGCTTGTTTCTGCTTTTCCGTTAGTCGGTAAATGTGCCCATAGTTTGCCTGAAATCGATCAAAAGTCCATTCATCGTAGACGTACAACCCGATAAGCAGACAGCAAGCTATACCCAGCGCCAGACCACCTATGTTGAGTATACTGTAAAGCCGATTGCGAACCAGACTCCGCCAGGCAATTGTGAAATAGGTGCGTATCATAACAGAATGGTATAAAAAGGGTTGAGGATATTCCGATGATTTATCGCTACGCCAGGTCAGCTTAAAAAAGAACGGCGTCAGGTAGTTCAACACCGCCCAGCCATATTCCCGACGGGCCTTTGCCAAGCCTATTTCGCTGACCCGTTTATAAAATACCTCATGCAAATCTCCCTGCACATCTTCGAGCAAGTGAGGAGACAGGAGGGTTTCCAGCAGTCGGTCAGCCCAACGAGGTGGTTTCATGGGAGATAATGGTTAATGGACAATGGATAATGAGTGATTGTCAATTACTGGAGACCGGCAATGCAGAGTGTTTCATTCTACATTTTCCGCTACCCGCCAATCAGTTGAAACTTTCCTGGTGGAATCGCCTGCCAGAGACGATTCCGCATCTCCTGAATATCATTTAATGCCTGAACGCCCAGGGCTGTCAGGACAAAAAATCGTTTCCTTCGTCCTCCCCGTTCCGCCGTTGCACCACCCATTGTTGAGGCCAGATACCCTTTCTCTTCCAGCCGGTATAGTGTCGCATGAACGGCACTCATGGTAATGGAACGCCCGGTTTGCTGCTGCACATCTTCCCAGATGTTGACGCCATAGGCTTCTTCTGGACAAGCGGCTACAACCAGCAACACGATTTCTTCAAACTCCCCCAAAAGGCCCTGCGCATGGTAATAAATGACTGAGGTGATTAGTTGTAATTTTGCAAAACAAATAGCCTGCCAACCGCAAAAAAGTCCATTGGGAGCAATAGAGAGCCTTTTTGACTAAACCCACTGTCCGAAATCGTACAGTTTTTGTCCGGTACTGAACAAATAAATGGAGCGTGCTTGCCTCTACCCTCAGATAAGAGTAAGTTTAGTAACAACAGCCCTTCATTTGAGTTATCTCTATACCTGAAATTGATTGATAAGTTTTGCTACGGTTCAGCAGATAGCTATAACCTTACTACGCTCATGATAAATCTATTGACACGGCTCTATCCCAAACTATTCGCCGATTCAATACCACTGCTTATGACGACGAAGAAAACCAAGGCCGACAAAGGCTTCTTTTCAAATGCCTGGATTGTATTACGCGATTCATTCAATGGCTTCCTCGACGACCGTTGCCTGAAATTGAGTGCGGCCCTGGCCTACTACACTATTTTCTCGCTGGCTCCACTGCTTGTACTGGTGATTTCGCTAACCAGTATTTTTTTTGGTGAAGAGGCCATTCGTGGGCAGATATTTGGCCAGATCAACGGCCTGGTGGGCAACGAAGCAGCCAAGCAAATTCAGGATATGATCAAAAGCGTGGGTCTGTCAGGAAAAACCAGCACTGCGTTGGTTCTTGGTATCCTTACGCTGGTGCTGGGTGCGACGAGTATCTTCGTTGAAATTCAGGATTCGGTCAATCTGATCTGGCGGGTCAAACCGAAACCTAAGAAAGGCTGGGTAAAAATCCTTAAAGATCGACTGTTATCGTCTTCTCTAGTCGTTAGTCTGGGGTTTCTATTGCTGGTTTCTCTGATTATAAACGGGATGGTATTAGCCCTGAGCAGTACCCTAACGCGTTACCTGCCAGGCCTGGGTGTATATGTTATCAGCGCGATTAATTTGCTGATCAGTACAGGTGTCGTTACGGTTTTGTTTGGTGTCATTTTCAAAGTTTTGCCTGATGCTAAAATCGCCTGGAAGGATGTGCGTGGAGGGGCCATCTTTACGGCTTTACTCTTCATGCTGGGGCGCTATCTGATTGGGTTATACATCGAAACCACTAGCACCAGTTCGACCTATGGGGCCGCTGGTTCGTTAATTGTTATTCTGACCTGGATCTACTATACAGCGGCTATTCTTTATTTCGGCGCGGAATTCACGCTGGCGTATGCCAACCATTTCGGTATCCGAATCGAACCCGCTGACTACGCAGTATACGTGGAACAAACCGAACGTGAGCGTGACGTGGCCACGATACCAACCCAGAAAAAAGTCGAACAAGCGAACAGCTAGGCAACCGACGAGGCTAGTGCTTTGCCAAAATAGAAATTTTAGCTACTAAATTGGACGTCCTCTAGTGCCTGACCAAAATAGATTCTTCTGATTCTACTAGATTCTTTTGATGCTATAATGGTGATTGTCAGAGCCTATAGAGTCAACAGAAACTACCGCGTGGGTGGCCCGAGAAACTAAATTGGCAAAGCACTAGTGTTAGTCTCAAGACTCATTTTAATTTTTTAAATACCTCTAACATCATTTCGGGGTCAAGACTAGCCATGTCAACTAACGTTAAGGACTTCACCATTTTTAGGGTAGCCGTTTTATAATGCTGGAAATGTGGTGTTTTCAAATGCGCTTGATAAGCTGCATAGCTTGCGTATACTTCTACAAGCCTGATTTGGGTTGGCTTTTCCTTCTCATACATCGGAAAGATAGCAATAACGCCTGGCTCTATTTTTACAGATTTTTCGGCTTCTTCTTTCAGGATGGCTTTATATTCGTCCAGATAATCCGATGCGATGTCAAGTTCAGCAATGCGAACCATCATATCCGTTTCGATAACGGGGGCAATTGGCTTTGCCAGTAATTTTCGTAGGGAGTTTGCCTGTGTTCGGCTGATAAATGTTTCGATTAACCGCGCAACATCTACCAATTGATTGTCTGTAAGGCCTGTATTCATCCCAATTTTTAGATGAACCTGTAATTGGGATTCGACACCCGGCATGGCTGCCAGGGCAGATATGGTTACCAATTCCCGTTGCTGATAGGTAAGCACATCGCTGTCGAATACATCGGCAAAAAGATGCTCCTTTAAAAAGGTATCTATTCTGGGGGCGAATTCACCAAAACCGGGTGCGGGTTTTGGTTGGGGTGTTTTGGTCAATGTTTCCAACACCTTTCTGCCCCGTTCGTACCTGTCAGTACGGTCGATTGTCAAACGGATTTCCTTTCCCTTCGGGTCCTGAATACCTTTCGCCTTTCGATCTTCCAACACCCTCATAAACGTGCTTATACCGTTCAGACTTCTGGGAAAGCCACAATAGGCATATAACTGCACCAATAGTTCTTTGATCTCATTGATTGTCAGACCGGCATCAAGCCCTGTGTTCAACCGCGCTTTCAACCCGTCCAGATCACCGGTGGCAGTTAACGCCGATATGACGACGATGCTTTGTTGCTGAGCGTTTAATCCCTGATTGATGGCTGTTGCCTGTTGTGCATTCATGGCCGTTGTTGATAACTGGAGAACAAAAAACAGTAGTCCCGACAGCAAGTTGGTTTTGCTCATCGTTTCAATTTGTTTTGTTGGCTTCTGCGTATTCATCCTCCGAAACCGGATAAAGCCAGACCACATTGGTATCGCCCTGGTAATTTGTAATCGCGATATGAACCAGTTTATGAGCTGCCGACGCGCCATGCCAATGTTCGACCTGTTCAGGAATAGTGACGACATCCCCTTTTTTTATGGGCTGAGCAGGTTTACCTTTTTCCTGGTAAAAGCCTTCGCCTTCCGTAACTAGTAAGACCTGTCCTTTTGGGTGTGTATGCCAGTTGGTTCGGGCACCGGCTCAAATGTTACGCTGCCCATTGCAAAATTGTTATTTTTATCTTTTGCTAGTAGGGGAGTCAGAAAGGCGTCGCCCGTAAAATAGTCGTTTGTCAGTTTATCGCCTTTAGGAAAAAGGGAGGGTTAGTATCTGAGGTCATTTTGTGATGATGTTTGGTACTGTCTTTACTACCTTCGCTGGAATACCGGCAACTACTGTGTCCGGGGTACATCCCGACTTACTACGGCTCCAGCCGCCACAACGGCGTTTTCGCCAACGGTAACGCCAGGCAAAATGGTGGCTCCCGCCCGATCCAGGCGTTGCGCTTGATCAGAATGGGTCTGTGAATAAGAACTTTACGTTCACTAGGCTCTAGCGGGTGGTTTTCTGACGTGAGGTTGACTCTGGGACCAATCTGCACATCGTCTTCAATGGTGATGCCGCCAATATCCAGGAATGAACAGGCATGGTTGATGAAGATGTTTTTTCCGAGACGAATAAAGCGGCCAAAGTTGGTATAAAACGGGGGAAAGATTATTGTGGATTCATCAATCTCCGTTCCAATTATATGGCTCAGCTTTTTTCGTATCTGGTTAATATCGGTTGAGGATGTGTTCAACTCGACGCATAAACGGATCGTTTGCGCTACGACTTCGCTAAACTTATTGTACTCAGGATCATCCTTTCGTAGGGGTTCACCAGCGGTTATTCGCTCAAAAATACCTGATTCTTCTGGGGATTACTCATATTGTCACCAGCTCTTCGGATTTTTTATTTACTCTAATGCAAAGCTAACCGTTACGTTACCAGAACCCAGGGCGGCAGCAAGGCCCGATGGGTCATCGATCCGGCCCAGTTTTGTGTAGCTGTACGAGGTTCGAAACGTTTTATAGAAAAGCACCAGCGTATTGGAGCCATACAACATTAAATCGCCCGTCTGAATTGTACCGGGATTTGCTGGCTTAATTGGCAGGTTCGATGGGAGTCGATGAAATTTCTCATTCCCGTTTAACTCATTCATCTCAATGGTCATCGGCAATCTGGTTTTGAAGGCGGTTGCTGTCTCATTGTTCAGCAGTATTGCCGTGAACGTGCTGGAACTAACTCTGATTTTCATAGGACTGCCGAGCGACCGATTTTTCGTCGTATCAATCTGGTTGTTACGGTTGTTTTCAGTACTCATTGTATCGGGCGCTAAATCATTATCTAGTTTGCAAGCCATGATAGCGAGGCAAAGAAGAATGATTGGCGATAAGATGAGTAGCCGTTTCATTCTTTCTTATTTTCTGGAAGTGGTTAAATCGTTATGTATCTATTCAAGCTGCAAACCTACTCGAAGAGTACTCGTGACTTTATAGTCAAATCACAGCAGTTTTTATGAAAATCACATTTCCATAAAAAGAAGCCTCTTTAAGTATTTTTATATGACTCAGGTTTTTTGTGAGATTTATTTTTCTAATAATCAGAAAGTTATAATGGGTTGGGTTGTAAATTTATACAAAAAGGCACTTGTTTAAACGAGCAGGCGTTTTTCTGAAATTATGAAAACACGACGTGACACGCAACCCATCACGATGGTGTATGATATACCATCCCTGCTACCGCCCGGCACCACACCTGTGAGCAGGCTCTATTATGAAGACTGGAACATTAAGGTTGTCGATCGCGAGAAGAGCGGCTGTGATAACTATTTATCTCCCAACCGCCGGGATTTCTACAAAATCATGTTCATGACCAGTGGCACCGGTCTGAAAACAATGGGCAACTATAATTATTACATCAACGAACGAACCATTCTGTTTTTGCACCCGAATGAAATTGTGTGTTGGCGCAATACGACTCCCACGGTAGGTGGAGGTATTTTCTGTATGTTCAAAAAGCGCTACCTCGATCAACACCCCTCGTTGAAACTGATCATTGATCGGTACAAATTTTTTACAGAGAAAAAGATACTTCGCGTTTCCGAACAATCGGCTAAGATGATTCACAGCCTGTTATCCCAGATGAAAATTGAATCGGAAACGGCTGGAGAGCTGGCCGAAGAAGCCATGCAGGCCTATGTTCAGCTTATACTGGTTGAAAGTCTCAAAGGCACCGATTACGCACCTACCAGTGAGATTACGAATGACTATCGGCATGTGTATGATTTCTTCGAACTGTTGGAAAAAGAAACGAACCTGGCTAATCTCGACAACCCAATACGAATGCGAACGGCTAAGGAATACGCCCAGAAACTAAATCTGAACCCTAACTACCTGAATGGGTTAGTAAAAAAGCATACAGGGCAACCCATCAGCACGCTCATCAAAAATCGCTTACTGGAAGAAAGTAAGGCGTTATTGGTTCAGACTGATTGGACATTGCAGGAAATTAGTCAAATTATTGGCTTTGCGGATCAGCCGAATTTCAGTCAATTTTTCAAAAAATATGTGGGTGTAACGCCCAATGAATTCAGGCGCTCGCCTATCTCCCCCGATTATGAGGGTAAAGTTCAATCCAGTGAAGAATCAATAGTCGTATAAAACCGAGATCCGGTAAAACTGGGAAAGAACAAATGACTACTGACATAGGGCTGTCAGTGGTCGTGCTTTAGTTTGTGTCACTGAAACTAAGCACACATGCCCTATGAATTTTGCCTCCGTTCGGATTATTACCGCAGACATCAAACCGCTTGTTCGCTTCTACGAGCGGGTTACGGGTTTGCCAGTAACGCAGTATACCGAAGATTTTGCCGAGCTGCATACGCCTTCCGGCACCCTGGCAATCGGTAGCACACGAACCTTGCAGCTATTCGGCGGAGCTAACGTAGCCAAGCCTGCCGCCAATCACTCCGCTATTATCGAATTCCGGGTTGATGACGTGGATGCCGCCTATCGAAAGTTAGTCGACATTCTGGGCGAGATGGTCATTCAGAAGCCGACGACCATGCCCTGGGGAAACCGTTCATTGCTGTTCCGGGATCCAGATGGTAATCTGGTTAACTTCTTCACACCGGTTACATCAGAAGCTTTTAAAAAGTTTGATGGCTAGTTCCACTCCCTCCAAATTTACCTATCTCGTCTAGCCTAATAGCCTAGAAAATACCTGGCCTGGCCACTGCTCCAGTTATTCGTCAAACTTTGGGGCGGATTTTGTTCAAAAAAAGTAATACTGGATTGGCCAATCTTTAAATGATTTTAGCTTACACTAAGCCTATTTGAAGAAATAATTGCTTTTTTACAGGCTGATTTCAAAACCTATTTTCCGGGCTGCTACAATGAACCAACTTACCTTAACTGATTACATTATTTTCTTCCTGTATTTCATTGGTGTCTCCTCCTACGGATACTGGATTTACCGTCGAAATCAAAAAACCAAACAAGACACTAAAGATTTCTTTCTGGCCGAGGGGTCACTGACCTGGTGGGCCATTGGAGCCTCCCTGATTGCCTCTAACATCTCCGCCGAGCAGTTTATTGGTATGTCGGGCGATGGCTACCGCTTCGGGGTCGCCATTGCGGTGTATGAATGGCTGGCGGCAATCTCACTAATCATCGTAGCGGTGTGGTTCATTCCCATTTATCTCAAGAACCACATCTACACGATGCCGCAATTTCTGAGTACGCGTTACAATGAAACGGTAAGCCTGATCATGGCTGTTTTCTGGCTGTTTCTGTACGTATTTGTCAACCTGACCTCTATTTTATTCCTTGGTGCGCTGGCCATCAGCAGCCTGGTAGGGGGCGACAGTTTTCATACCATCATTATCTGCCTGAGTGTGTTCGCGATTTTCATCACCCTGGGTGGCATGAATGTCATTGGGTATACGGATGTTATTCAGGTTATGGTGCTTATTATTGGTGGCCTGGTGACTACCTACCTGGCCCTCCAACAGGTTAGCCTGACGTTAGGGCTGGACGGTGGTGTTATTTCGGGACTGGGTGCCATGATCAAAGATGCCGACGACCATTTCCACATGATTTTCGAAAAGCCGACTTCCGGTGCGTCCCAGCCTGACATCAAACGCTACCTAACGTTGCCGGGTATCGCTATGTATCTCGGTGGCATGTGGGTTGTTAATCTCAACTACTGGGGTTGTAATCAGTATATTACCCAGCGTGCCCTGGGTGCCGACCTCAAAACGGCCCGTACTGGTATTCTCTTTGCAGCCCTGCTCAAGATTTTCATGCCGATTATTGTGATGCTGCCGGGCATTGCCGCTTATGTGATTCACAAGAATGGTGGACTACAGGGCGAAATGCTCCGCAACGGGGTTGTATCGGGCGATAATGCTTACTCGGCGGTACTGACGTTCTTACCAACCGGTCTGAAAGGATTGTCGGTAGCCGCCCTCACGGCCGCTATTGTGGCCTCGCTAGCGGGTAAGGCCAACTCGATTTCGACCATTTTCACGCTCGATATTTACCAGAAATACATCAACAAAAACGCGAGTGAATCCCGTTCGCTCTGGATCGGACGAATCACTATTCTGGTGGCGGTGGCGCTATCCATTGCGCTGGCCTGGGAAGATGCGCTGGGTATTGGTGGCGAAGGTGGCTTTACCTTCATTCAAAAATATACCGGCTACATCAGTCCCGGCATTTTCGCGGTGTTTCTGCTGGGTTTCTTCTGGAAACGTACTACGGGTATTGCGGCCATTGCCGGCATTCTGGGGGGCTTCGGTTTTGCGGTTCTGTTCAATAACTTCGCGCCTAGCCTGTTCGGTCCCGAAACGATCATGTACTCGTCATTCCTGAACAGCGAGGGCGTGTACGAGATCCCGTTCCTGGTTGCCATGGGCTGGGCGTTCTTTTTGACCGTCGGCCTGATGATACTTATTAGTCTGGCCGGGCCAAAAATAAACCCCAAAGGACTGGCCATCGACTCGTCCATGTTCAAACTGGCGCCGGTCAATCTGGCAATGGCTGTTATTATTGTAATGCTGGTGTCAATGCTTTACATCCGATTCTGGTAAGCGAATGAAAGTCGAGGGCGAAATTATTCTGGACTCTC
Organism: Spirosoma telluris; assembly: GCA_003259005.1. Classification (GTDB taxonomy): domain Bacteria; phylum Bacteroidota; class Bacteroidia; order Cytophagales; family Spirosomataceae; genus Spirosoma; species Spirosoma telluris. The sequence continues at coordinate 3,217,387 of QLII01000001.1, read as the reverse complement.
GAAAGATTACAGAATACTTATTGATTTGGAAAGCCGAAAGTGATAAGTCGGCTTTCCTTATTAATTTAGGATATACGCAGGCTAATTGGCAGGAATTAGAGGAAGACATTCTTGATATAATTGCTAATGGCGACGCTATTTACTCCCGTCCTGCTCCTTTTGGTGGTGATTTGTACAAGGTAAACGGTACATTACGTAACTTCGGAGTTGTTACTATATGGCTTTACACAAGTGAACCGCTGTCATGGCGATTCGTCACGTTATATCCTCAGAAGACATGAAATTCAACCTGTTTAGTCGAGCCATTCTGACCAAAGATTTTCCACAATACGGCCTAAAACATGGTGATATGGGCGTCGTAGTTGAGCATATAGCCCGGCCAACTGAAGAGGATGGCTATATAGTTGAATTTTTTGATGCTCAAGGCCAAACTGTCGATGTCGTGCCGTTTCTGGAATCAGATCTGGAGCAGCCTCGCTCAAACACAATTTTAACTTATCGGGAACTGGATCGGGTAGCTTAACAAGTACGCCGTTCCCAGATTTGTTTCTTATGAAAGTTGCCTCCTCTTCTACTGCACTGCGCCCCTTGTTTACCCTACCGGTAATTGTTGCTGCGCTGGGTTATTTTGTGGATGTATATGACCTGCTACTCTTCAACATTGTTCGGGTGCCAAGCCTGAAAGATCTTGGTCTGTCTGAAGCCGACATCTCGCTGGTTGGTGGCAGAATTATCAATTATCAACAAACAGGCTTACTTGTCGGGGTATTCTGTGGGGTATTCTGGGCGATAAGCGAGGGCGTCTGTCTGTTCTTTTTGGGAGCATCATTACCTATTCACTGGCGAACATTTTCTGTGGGTTTGTTCATGATCCCCAACTATACGCCTGGCTCCGATTTATAGCGGGTCTGGGCCTGGCGGGCGAGCTGGGCGCAGGTATCACCCTGGTGAGCGAGATTTTACCCGCGCGTTTGCGTGGCTATGGATCGTCGTTAGTGGCCGGTGTAGGCTTGTTAGGGGCGGTAGTGGCTTATTTCACCGTTACGCTGTTCGACTGGCGGACGACCTATTTTATTGGCGGTGGCCTCGGCTTAGCGTTACTGCTTCTACGGGTGAGTGTACTCGAATCCGGTATGTTTAAACGCGCCCAGCAGACAGGTGTATCGCGCGGGAATTTCTGGGCCTTATTTCGGGGGAGAAATCAGATTTTACGCTATTTCCGTTGTATGGGCATTGCCCTTCCGACCTATCTGGTTATCGGCATTCTGACCACCTTTGGGAATGAATTTGGGAAAGCCTTAGGCATTCAGGAAGCCATTCAGCCGGGCCGTTGTGTGATGTTTACGTATATTGGTATGGCTATTGGCGATCTGGTAAGCGGTTCGTTAAGTCAATGGTTTCAATCGCGCAAGAAAGCCATTGGCCTCATGATGGGAATGGCTTTCTTTTTTATGGCCATCTACTTATTTGGCGGACTTAGCTCCGTGAGTACGTTTTATGCCACTTGTATTGCGATGGGCTTTAGTATCGGCTACATCGCTATGTTCCTGACGATCACGGCAGAGAGTTTCGGCACTAACCTTCGTGCAACCGCCACAACATCCGTAGCCAATAACGTTCGGGCTACAACGCTGCTGACGATTCCCGCCTTTCAGGCAATGAAACCTTCGCTGGGCGTCATCCAATCTGCGGCTATTGTAGCGCTCGTTTGCTTCGGACTTGGGCTGTGGTCGCTGCTCACGATGGAGGAAACATACGGCAAGGAACTGGATTATAGCGAGTAGGTAACGATTTATAATCAACTATTTGTGGTCAATTCATTTGTATGATACGCAAAAATCTATTTGCCCTCCTTGCGCTACTTATTTTTTTTGCAGTCGCTATTGAAGCGTGTACAAAAGATGATACCAGTACAACTATCACTCCAGTCTTAATTACACCAGACCAGCCTACTACAACCAGCAATCCAGTCAGTAACTCAATCACCAACGATACGGCTTTGCTTGGCCAGGCTCTGTTTTGGGATCCAATCCTATCGGGAGGTCATGATGTAGCCTGTGCTACCTGCCATCACCCCACAAATGCCTATACTGATGGGCTGGAACTTTCGTTAGGCGCCAATGCCGTTGGCTATGGGCAAAACCGCCGGTTTCTACTGCCGAACGATGTGACCTTTACAAAACGAAACGCTCCTACAATACTTAATACTGCTTTTAACGGCATGAATGCCAGCGGAAATTACGTGCCGTTGACCGCCCCTATGTTCTGGGATTCGCGTACTCAAAGTCTCGAAAATCAGGTGACCAATCCGCTGATGACATTTGAGGAAATGCGCGGCCATGCCTATGGTGAGGCCGTTACGTTAGATAGTCTGGTGGCGCGGTTGACAAAAATAGCTGAGTATCAACAGCTATTTCAGAACGCTTTTGGTAGTAGTAAGGCTATTACAGCGGTTAACATCAGCAAGGCTATTTCGGCCTTCGAACGCACCTTAATCGCTATGAATTCACCCTACGACCGCTACCAGAAGGGGGATAAAACGGCACTTACAGAACAGCAAATTCAGGGGATGGCGCTATTTAAGGACGAAGGTTGTCCCATTTGTCATTCGGGGCCGATGTTTTCCGACTACAAACTGCACGTGATGTCGGTGCCGGACAATGACAAACTGATCCATTCTGATGAGGGCGCAGGAGGTACTTATGCATTCCGAACCCCCTCATTACGAAACGTCGGGCTAACAGCCCCTTACATGCACAATGGGGTTTTTCAGACTCTGAAGCAGGTGATGAAGTTTTATGACGATATTGGCGAACCTATTTCACAAAATCCGCACGTGTCGGTACAGCAATTAGACGCAAAAATACAGCGAATTGCATTAGGGAATCCTGAGCAGGAACAGCTCATTTCGTTCCTGAACGCCCTAACGGATCCTGGTTTTGATAGAACTATACCGGTCCGTGTTCCCAGCGGTCTCAATCCGGGTGGCAACATTCGCTAACCTAGTTACCTACCCTATAATAGTCCATACGAAGCTATTTGTTTTATAAAATTGGCCGTTTCGCAAACCAGGGTTTCTCTTGCTCCAACTGCCCCGCCAGCCTGAACAGGGTGGCTTCGTCGCCGAGTTTAGCGGCAAACATGACACCGATAGGTAATCCATCAGGTGACCAATGCAGAGGCACTGACATCGACGGCTGTCCGGTCATGTTTGTAATGACTGTAAACGAGATATAGCCCAATGATCGTTCGGCCAGATCGGTTACGGTCTTGCTGCCCTTAAGGTATTTAAGTCCGCCCAGAGAGTCAACCAGTTTGAGTAAGCGTTCTTCCGATGCTTTGTTTTGAAACGTGCCGATTGCAATTGGTGGGCGTGGTAAGGTTGGCGTTAGAAACAGGTCATACGTTTCGTGGAGTTGGCCCATGGCCCGGTTCAGGGTATTCCAGCGACGTTTCTGAAAGGCAGCATCAGCCGCCGAGAAGCCTTCGGCCAATCGCCCCTGCGCCCAGGTGTTTAGTTCTACATCACTGCGCCGAACAGGCCGACCCAGATATTCGCCTAACTCCCGAAGGACAGCCGCCGTTTCGCTGAGTACGTTCACAAAAAAGGCTTCGGTTACTATCGTTTTTTCGTAGGGGAGGGGTATTTCTTCAACCGTATGACCCAGGCCTTCGAGCAGTCGGGCAGTTTCCTGAACGGCTTTAACGCATTCCGGATCGGTGGTTTGTGAAGGCATCAACGATTGCGTAGAGAAAGCAATCCGTAGTTGTCCCGGTCCTCGCCCAACCTCTTCCATATAGGGGCGTTCGGGTGGAGTAATTCCGTAGGGGTCGCCTGTCATTGAGCCTTCAATAGCGTCAAGGAAACCTGCACTATCGCGAACGCTACGGGTTAACACATGACCTGCCACGGCTCCATTCCATAATTCACCAAACTTGGGCCCAAGCGGAACGCGCGCCCGTGAAGGCTTCAGCCCGAATAAGCCACAGCAGGATGCAGGAATGCGAATAGAGCCTCCTCCATCGGTTGCCGTTGCTACCGGAACAATGCCAGCCGCCACCGCAACGGCCGATCCACCACTCGACCCGCCTGGTGAGTGGGTCAGTTTCCAGGGATTACGAGCTGGGCCATAGAGTTTCGATTCAGTATAAGGGGTCAGACCGAATTCAGGTGTATTGGTCTTTCCAAAGAAAATGACACCCGCAGCTTTCAACCGCTTGATCACTTCACTATCAATCGTCGATACATAATTGGCATACCCCCGGCACCCCGATTTTAGGGGGTGCCCGCCCATTCCAGTTCCAGGTCTTTCAGTAGAAAAGGCACCCCGCGAAAAGGTCCGGAAACCGGCAACTGTTTCGCCATGTCACGTCCTTTATCGTATAAGGGTGTTACAATAGCGTTAAGCTTCGGGTTGACCGCTTCGGCCCGGGCGATGGCCGTTTCCAGCAATTCGGCAGGGGTAACTTCGCCTTTTTGAACGAGTTCGGCCAGGGCCGTCGCATCTTGTTTAATGTATTCGTCAAAAGACAGGGTTTGAGAACGGGACGTTTGCATACAGGTAGTAAGCGAATTAAAAAACGTTATTGCTTTGCCACGGCCACACCAATCTTCGAATCGGCAGTGCCGTAATATAGAAACCAGCGCCCTTTAAAGGGCACCATGCCTTCCAGAAAAACAACCTGGTTCACTTGTCCCTCGATCTCGTAAGGCTGGTCGGGTTTAATAAAGTGAGCTTCCGACCGGTCAATGAGCTTGGTTGGGTCTTGTGCATCGAATAGCAACTGACCACCCGCATAGGCACCTTCCGGCAGATTCACATCGCCATTTTTAGCATCATTCATGCCGTTGTAAATCAGCAAAATGCCGCTTTTGGTCAGCATCGCGTAAGGGCCGGGCTCAATCAGGCGAAAATCGTGCTTGCCTTTACGCGATTCCGCAACGACAACTGGCTTACCGCCCGCATCGGCGGACCGTTCACTTTCAAGCGGTGACCAGTGTAGAAGGTCATCAGACGTGGCGATGCGGAGTTGCGGCTGATCGCCCCAATACATCCAGTATTTGCCATTTATTTTCTGCGCCACAAACCGATTTCCTACGCGTTTACACACAATTGCCCCTGATTTAGACCAGCTATTCTGGTACTTTCCGTTCGCAAAATCGCCAAAAGCCAGCCCCTGTTTATGCCAGTCCGTCAGATTTTTTGAGGTAGCCACGCAGAGCCGGGCTTTGTCGCCATCATAGGCGGTATAGGTCATGATGTACACGCGATTAGGACTTTCCACAATGCGCGGATCTTCGCAGCCACCTTCCCATTCGTAGGTTTTCATGGCATCGTTATTCGGATAAAAAACCGGCTTCGGCATTCGTTTGAAGTGAATACCATCGGTACTAACAGCCAAGCCTAACCGCGACGTGCCACCCACCCGCCGAACGGTATCTTCGGCCCGGTAAACCATATAGACTTTGTTGTTACGAATCACCGCTGTTGGGTTATACACGTCTTTCTCTTCCCAGTGTATAGTCTGGTGCCGCACCGGACAGTCGAAGGTGGTGCTGGCTTTTGCCGCCAGAATCGGGTTACTCGCATTTAATTTCTGAAACGGGCCAAGCATCCAGGGTTTTTCTGGGGTTGACTGAGCTAGCAGCAGGCTCGGTACAAGGAGAACCAGTAGTAGTAAGCGATTGATCATTGATAAACGTAAGGAGATTTGTTTGTAAAGGCAGAAGTAGGTATAGAGATACTACTATGATGTGACAAAGCTCCCTGGTTACTCACTTAGCCACCACTTTTTTACCTAGCTTTTGCTCTGATACCAGTTCGTGATGACCTTCATGCGGTGGCTCTGTTAGCTGTCCTCCAAACCACTGTGCCCGTTGTTGAAGACTAGACGGGCCGTCAGCACGCGCATTGTCTAATTCCAGCAACCGAATGCCCCCTGGCTGGTCGGCGGTGGGTTCTTCATAAACGACCTCTAGCCCAACCCAGGCCAGATATGCATTGAGTGTCGTTTCGAGTGGCTGGTTACCAAAAATGCATACCTCATAATACCAATTCAGCGACTCGCCCGCAACTGTCTCGGTTACAGCCCGGTAATCGTCCAGTGTATAGCCAATGAAGGGTTTACCGAATTGCTGCCACATGATTCGCATCACATCGTCGAGCGAGCGGGCATGATTAGTCAGTTTACGAATGTGTAAATCTAAAATGAGTGCGGCAATAGATCCTTTATGATAAACCGACACTTTTCGGTCGGGCACGCCCTTGTCATACCCATCGAGCCATAAATCCCAGGACGATTCGGTAAGCGATTGAAATGCGTTTCCGTTATTCTCGAAGTGCCGTTTAAACAGCACCTGAAGCTCTTTCAGGTAAGCCTCGTCAGAAAACACGCCTGATTGCCGAAGTATCAAATCGCCGTAATAGGTCGTTACCCCTCGGCTACAAAGCAGGTCGAGAAGTAGTTTTCTTTCGTAAAATCGTAGGGTAGTAATTCAGTAGGTCGAATTCGAATGATGTTCCAGGCATGGAATAACTCGTGGGATGATACTCCCAACAGGTCCTGATACAGTCCTTCCCCTTCATCATTTGGCCCAAGAACCAGTACCGTTGAGTTGCGATGTTCAACGCCATGATAATAGGGTACGGGTAAAATCAGCGTTAGAAAATGATAGGCCTGTTCAGGAAATTCGCCGAAGAGATCAAGTTGTTTCTGCGAAAACTGACTGAAATCACGCACAATTCGCTCGGCATCGAAGGTGAATTCTCCATCCGTTCGACGTCCCCCCTGAATCCAGACGTGAAAGGGCGTTCCGCCCACCTCATACTGAATATGCTGAATAACAGGCGCGGCTATAAGCGGACAGTCGACTAATTCATAAAAATCGGTCGCCTGAAGGACTTTAGGGCTTGTTTGGGTAAGCCACAGGCAATTGTCCAGCCGTCGGGAATGGCTAGTTCAAGCGTACATGGGTCAGTTATCCGTCCCTCTGCATAGAGGCATAGGTTTACCGGGTTCACGTACAGCAGCGTTTCACTGAGGAAACTACTGCCTGCATTTAATTGATTGGGGGTAGGTAACAGCGCGTAATAATTGTAGTGTACGACTAGTTCAGTGATGCCGTTTGTCTGCACTCGCCAGCGGTCTTTCGTGATCTTGCGAAACGGGAGCGGGTTTCCTTGCCCGTCGACAATGGTAAATCGCTGAATATTTTTGGCAAACTGCTGAAGTTCGTACCGACCGGGCCGCCAGGCGGGTAACTGTAAGTCAACTTCGGCCCCGGCAATGTTGGTTAACGTGGCTTCAATGGCTATATAGTGAGGAGTCTGAGGATCAGGCGCTAAGCGATAGTGCATAGATGAAGAGGAATAGGGGTAATAAGTTGAGTACGTGTAGTGGTTGAGTAGTGAGGTAGGTGTATTCTACGCAACTTACTACACATATTCCACTTATTTTACTGATTACAAATCTAAACAGGGCTTGTTATACTGAACCAATACCCCTATCTTTGCGGACTCATTTGGAAAATCAAGAGTTTTTAGGCAAGATAGATCATGAAAAGAACGTACCAACCATCAAATCGTAAGCGGAAAAACAAACACGGCTTCCGTGAGCGGATGGCTAGTGCCAATGGCCGTCAGGTTTTGGCCCGCCGTCGTGCCAAAGGCCGCCACAAACTGACCGTCTCGGACGAGAAAAAAGGCGAACGCTTTAAAATCTAGTCGCTAGTCGACAGCTGGTAGTCGTCAGTGGCAGTACAAACTATCGACTATTGACTTACAACTCACGACTATATGCCGCAAACCTTCCCAAAATCAGAACGGCTTTGTAGCAAAAAAATCCTCGGTGAATTATTTAAAAAGGGTAGTGCGGCCGTTGGGACGTTCTACCTTTTTCCATTTCGGGTGCTCTATCTTCCTCAACCTGAATCTTCTTCTGAAAGCAACGTTTTGTTGCCTGCCATTGTCATTACCGTACCCAAGCGAATCTTTAAGCGTGCTGTCGATCGTAACCTCATCCGGCGTCGGGTACGGGAGGCTTATCGACTGAATAAGCATCTATTTAATCCAGAAAAGCCATTACCAGCATATATAGCCTTTCTTTATACCGCAAAACAGATAATTTCGTTTGAAGAGATAGAAAAAGGTATGAAATTAGCTATAGTAAAATGTATAATGAAGAATGTATAATGAAGAATACGTCTAGTCGACTCTTCAGCATTCATTATACATTCTTCATTATACATTCTTCACTCAAAAGCTACTATGCGCTTCCCTAAACGCTTTACTCTCCTAGCCTCGTCAGCCCTTGTAGCCGGTGGCATTGGTTTCTTTTCGTTTAAAACTGATGATCGTTTTTTCGAAATCGCCCGAAATCTCGATATATACGCTACGCTCTTCAAAGAATTGAATTTGTATTACGTGGATGAGATTAATCCGAATCGGATGGTCAAAACCAGTATCGACGGGATGCTGAAGGCGCTCGATCCGTATACCAATTTTTTTGCGGAGGACGAAATCGAGGACTACATGACCATGACCACAGGTCGGTACAATGGCATTGGCGCTCTTATTGGGCAACGTCAGGGCAAGAGTATCGTATTGATGGTGTATGAAGGCACACCTGCCGAAAAATCGGGGCTTCAGATTGGCGATGAAGTTATTAAGATTGATGGCGTCGATATAAAAACGCGAAAAGAGGCCGACCCAGGCAAGTTATTGAAAGGTCAGAATAATACCGCCGTAAAGCTGACTGTTCAGCGATATGGGGAGAAAAACCCGGTTGAACTCAGCGTCATTCGCGATGTAGTGAAAATGACTAACGTGCCCTACTACGGCATGGTTTCTGAAGATGTTGGCTACATTGACCTCAAGGATTTTACCGCAACGGCATCGCGGGAAGTTCGTACCGCTTTCCAGGAGTTGAAGGGCAAGGGCATGAAAAAGCTCATTCTCGATGTTCGTGAAAATCCAGGTGGATTACTCAACATGGCCATCGACATCTGTAATACCTTCATCCCGAAAGATTCGGAAGTGGTAACGACCAAGGGCAAAGTGACCGAGTGGAATAAAACCTATACGGCACTGAATCCGCCTTTAGACCTCGAAATGCCCATTATTGTGTTGACGAATAACCACAGCGCATCAGCCGCCGAAATCGTATCGGGGGTCATTCAGGATTACGACCGGGGTGTTTTGATTGGGCAGCGCACCTATGGAAAGGGGTTGGTGCAAACCACGCGTGAGTTATCGTTCAATACCAAACTGAAAATCACAACGGCGAAGTACTACATCCCAAGCGGACGTTGTATCCAGGCCATTGACTATAGCCATCGCAACCCCGACGGCAGCGTCGGTAAGATACCGGATTCGCTGAAAACAGCCTTTAAAACTAAAGCTGGGCGCGTGGTCTATGATGGGGGTGGTGTTTTGCCCGACGTCGTGATTGAAGCCCAAACGCCAACGCCGATTGCACTGAGTCTGACGAACAAAGGGTTAATTTTTGATTATGCGGTGAAATACCGTCATGAGCACCCAAGCATCAAACCCGCCCGCGAATTCCACCTGACGGATGCTGAATATGCAGATTTTGCGAAGTGGGTTGCCGATAAAGAATATGACTACACCACGCAGGTTGAAAAAGATCTGGGTACGCTTGAAGCATCGGCTAAGAAAGAAAAATATTTTGACCAGATTCAGGACCAGCTCAAATCGCTCAAGACAAAGATGTCACATAGCAAAGATGCCGACCTGAACACGTTTAAACCAGAAATCCGGACGTTGCTCGAACAGGAAATTGCTGGCCATTACTACCTGCAACGGGGACTCAAAGAAGCGTCGTTTGCAACTGACCCCGAAATGAAAGCCGCTCTCGACCTATTTAAAGACATGGGCCGATACTCGACCATTCTGAAAAGTAAATAGGTCTTAACTAATGGATAATGAATAATGGACAATGAATAATGTCTGATAATGGCATTTCATTGTCCATTATTCATTGTCCATTATCCATTTATATGCTCATTCTCTCCCTAGATACCTCCACGGCCAATTGTTCTGTGGCGCTCCACCGCGATGGCATCCTGCTGGGCTGTTACGAACTCTTTACGGAGCGGACGTCGGCAGCCATGCTCACAACGCTGATTAGTGATGTTGTTCAGCAGGCAGGTTGTGAGTTGAGCCAATTAGATGCTGTGGCTGTAGCAAAAGGCCCCGGTTCTTACACAGGCTTACGCATTGCCGTATCAACAGCCAAAGGACTGTGTTTCGCGCTGGACAAACCAGTATTGGCCATCAATACACTGGCGGGCATGGCCGAACAGATTAGAGCCTATTTTCCGACAGGCTATACTCTTTGCCCAATGATAGATGCCCGGCGAATGGAAGTCTATTGCGCTCTGTACGATACGAATGGGCAGGAAATTCGGCCTACAACTGCGGAAATTATTGATGAAAATTCTTTCAGTAACTGGCTAGCACAGGGACCCGTTGTTTTTTTTGGTGATGGAGCCGCAAAATGCCGAGCCATTCTGGGGGGCAGCCCAACGCCTTCTTTCCTGAACAACTTATTGTGCCATCTGCCCGCACAATTGGACAGTTGGCCGCAAAAGCCTTTAGCAAAGGACAATTTGAGAACGTGGCTACGTTTGAGCCATTCTACCTGAAAGATTTCATGACGACACAGCCTAAAAAGGTGGCGCTTTAAGGGGGCATTCCGTTGACGATACACCTAGTGTACGATGATATTGCGGGAATCTGGCGTTTTTCCCCTTATTTCGCCCCGACAACCGTCTATTTCTCGCTCCTGTGCAGATTATCGTTGATATTGGCAATACCGACGCCGTTTTCGGACTTTACGACCAAACTACCTGGCATTATATCTGGCGCACGCCCGCCCGGCCTGATGAACCAGCAGATTCTTACGAACGCCGGTTGCGGCTCTGGCTACTCGAAGCGACCGTTCCGCTAAGCGCTATAAAAAGCACAGTTTTGAGCAGTGTTGTACCCAATTTAACACCTACACTGCGATCTATGCTAACTGAGTTGTTCGGTTTTGAACCCGTAGTTGTTGGTCCTGGTGTTTACCCGTTACTGCCTATTGAGATTCTGCGTCCACATGAGATTGGCGCTGATCTTGTTGCAAATGCCCTTGCAGCCTTTACGCGCTATAAACGCACATGTGTTGTTGTTGATTTTGGTACAGCCCTCACGTTTACTACGGTTTCGGGCGAGGGGAAAATTCTGGGCGTGGCTATTGCTCCCGGATTAAAAACAGCCATTCGGTCACTCTTTGCCAATACGGCCCAGTTACCCGAAGTACCTATAGAAGTCCCCTCGTCGGCGCTGGGTACGAGTACAACCCACGCTATTCAGGCAGGTGTAGTATTGGGCTACGAGGGCCTGGTCCGCACACTGGTCAGTCGAATTCAAACGGAACTAAATGGAGACTGTATAGCGGTGGCCACGGGTGGCTTGTCGGGGCGTATTCCATCCCTGCGCGATGTCTTTACTGACATTGTTCCATCCCTAACGTTAGAAGGCGTTCGACTGATTGGCGAATTCGTGACAACATCGACAGATAGCCAAAAAACCAATTAGCCCAGTATTGACTGATCGTGGGTTGTCTTAAAATTCTATTGGTCAAAATAGAAACTAAGGTAACTTAAATTTTTGTACTATATCAATACGTGTCAAAAGCACGTAATTATTTTTAAACCGTATAATAAATCTCTTCTAAAGGTGATATTTAACCAAAAAGTAGAAAAATAGCACATTCTATTTTTTTTCCTTTATCCATTCTATTCGATCTACATATAGTTAAATACTTACGATTAGGACTATTTTTTAGCTGATAACAAGCTACTTATCTATTCATTATCTTGATGTAAGCGTCTTGCCGAATTTAGGCCGGTTAGTCTCTTGAGGTTCTACTTTTCACCTAACATCAACAATAATGAAAATACGCTACTTTTTACTATTACTCTCTACAGTTGTACTTTTTTGTGTTCTCCCTGTTCAGGCTGCGCTGCCGAAACCCGTTTGGCAAAGGGGCCAGTTAACTCTTTGGGATAAAACTCTTTTAGAAGGAGATTTATCGTATAACTGGTTAATGGAAACCGTGTTGTTTCGCCAGCCCAATGGACAGGTACGTACGTTTTCATCGAATCAGGTTAGTGATTTCGGCTGGTTTGATTTCTCCAATCATACGTATCGGACGTTTAAAGTACTAGCTAGCGACGAAACCAAAACGGCGATTAGGCACTCGTTCTTCGAAGTTTGCATGGATGGTTCTTTAGTGGTGGTCAGAAAGCTAAAAAAGCCACATGGTCTCTTCAAACGGGCATTTTCGCATCCGACTTACTTTACTGATCAGCCAGAGATGGCACAAAGTCTGGATTACTTCAATTATTACGTATACGACGCTGGCCATCTGTTGACGCTCGATCGGTTTTACCTGGATATTTACCACCCTCTGATGAGAGCGTATGACAAAGTACTACAGCACTATATAGAAGTGCATAATATTAATGACCGGGCTCTGCTGGGCCGTTTGCTGCTGATTGATCGCTATAATACGTTAGTGGAACAGGATGCCAAAACCGCATCCGCCAGAAATAGAGTAGTTGCACCTGAATAGAAATCAGTTCTCTGGGGTTAGTGGTGGTTCGTCGCTGGATGACTGATTGCGTTTTTTCCGTTTCCGAAGTGCGTCGTTAAGTAGAAACTCAATCTGTCCATTCACGCTCCGAAACTCGTCCTGCGCCCAGCGTTCCAGCTCCTTCAGCGTCTCGGGCTGAATGCGTAAGACAAATGCTTTTTTTTCGGCAGCCATAGAAAAAGGGAGGAAGGAGGAGAGGGAGGAGAGGGGGAAGGAGGAGAGGGAAGAAAGGAGTTGTTGTAAGTAGCCTTTATTCCTTCCTCCCTTTCTACCCTCTCCTCCTTCCTCCTCTTTTAATTATATAACGTTCCCGCGTTAACGACCGGGCTAACTGATTTTTCACCACACAAGACAACCAGCAAATTACTGACCATGGCGGCTTTTCGCTCCTCATCCAGTGCAATTACGCCATTTTTCTCCAGTCGCTCCAGTGCCATTTCAACCATGCCAACTGCACCTTCTACAATTAGGCGTCGGGCAGCAATCATAGCTGATGCCTGCTGACGTTGAAGCATGGCTCCCGCAATTTCAGAGGCATAGGCTAAGTGGCTAACGCGGGCTTCAAGGATATCGACCCCGGCCCGTTCGAGCCGTTCATTTAGTTCCTGTTCCAAAAATACATTGATCTGGCCTGTGCTATCCCGTAGGGTTACGTTCGAAGTTTCATCTTCCATGTGATCATAGGGGTACGAATTAGCCAGCTTCCGGACGGCCGCTTCCGATTGAATCTGTACGAAGTTTACATAATTATCGACATCGAATAGAGCTTTGGAGGTGTCCTTTACCTGCCAGACTACAACTGCTGCAATCTCTACAGGGTTGCCCATTTTATCGTTGACTTTGAGGGTCTGCCCATTCAGGTTACGGGCACGCAGGCTAATTTTAGTTTTACTATAAAGTGGGTTTACCCAGCGCAAGCCCGTCTCCTTGATTGTCCCTACATAGTCTCCGAAAAACGTAGCAGCCATACCTTCATTAGGATAAATAACGACAATGCCTTTCAGAATGAACCCAGCCACAACAAACAACAAAGCTCCTACAACTGAGCCATAGCTTATGAATAGGGCAGCCAGACCAAAGCACACTAGTGCAATCAATACATACACATAACCAGAAACTGCATTAATCTTTTTCTCTTCCATGACCGTAAGGATTCAGATGAATAAGTAATATCATTTTGATAGCACAATGATAGTAATTTTTTTCTATAATCAATTGAAATATAGAGGAGTGGCCAGGCAACTCCATTGGCGGCAGGAAAAAGGTATCTAAATTTAATCAGGGAGTTGACAGACAAGCCTTAGGGACGGTTTCGATGCGAACGCTGATAGCTCAGTGGGCTTTGGCCAGTAACCGCTTTGAATTTCTCGAAGAAACAGGTCGCGTTCTGAAAGCCGCTCTCGTAACAAATCTGCTGAATACTTCTCCGGTTATCAATCAGTTGCCGACAGGCATGTCCCACCCGAATTTCGGTCAGAAATTGGGAGTACGTCTTACCCGTGCGCGATTTAAAATACCGGCAAAATGAGTTGGAGGATAAACCTGCTATCGAAGCTACCTCATCGAGCCTGATTTTTTGGCTGAACTTCTTGAAGGTAAAGTCATAAATGGCGTTAATTCGCTCATTTTCAAGATCCGCAAAATTGCATTCGAACCCCAGCGACGATAAAAGTACGGCTTCGTTAGCCTGAGAAATAGCTAGTAAACAATCCATTAGCGCCATCAACCGGTAAGCGCCTGCCGAATGATATACGGCTTCAATCTTTGAGCCGATCAATTCACTGGTCGACCCGGTCAACAAAAGACCGCGCTGCGCTTTGTCCAGAACCTGTTTGATTGGTTTCGTTTCCGGAAGCGTCAGAAAATGAGTACCCCAAAAATCTTTTGTAAAATGAATAACGGTAGCATATGGCTGTGGATTCTGGTTATCAGCTAGTTCCTGCTCATCATATCGCCAGTAGTGGGGTAAATTAGCGCCTACCAATACGACGTCGCCCTGCCCGAATCGCATGATATTATCACCAACAAATTGAGTACCAGATCCTTTATGAAACTGAATCAGTTCGACTTCGGGGTGGAAGTGCCAACGGTTATTTATATTCGGTGATTGATCCTGGCGGACACTGAAGGAGCGCGTTGGCCCAGTAGTTACTTTTAATAATTGGGGTTTCATGAAATTATTCTCCAATAGTAGTATCATTTATACTACTATGCCAAAATAGCTTAGTATCTGGGTAAATTCCTACAAAATATGAGTTAATAAATAGAGTTACTTTGTAGCGTAATTCGGCAAGATTTACACCTAAACCTGAAAAGTCCCTGTGTCTAAACCTGACAATCGTTTCGCCGTTATCTTAATTACGGTTCTATTTTTCCTCTGGGGGTTTGCGCTGAATCTGAACCCGATTCTAATTCCGCACCTCAAGAAAGCCTGCCAGCTAAGCGATCTCCAATCGGCTCTGATTGATTCAGCGTCCTATATCGCTTATTTTCTGATGGCCCTGCCTGCTGGTTTATTCATGAAACGCTACGGGTATAAGGCTGGCATTACGCTGGGACTATTGCTGTTTGCCGGAGGGACATTTCTATTCTACCCGGCTGCCGAACTACGGGAGTTTAATTTTTTCCTGGTGGCTCTGTTTGTTATTGCCAGTGGCCTAACCTTACTGGAAACAGCTGCAAACCCGTATATCACGGTATTGGGCGATCCGGAAACAGGTACACAGCGACTCAACTTTGCTCAGTCTTTCAACGGACTAGCCGCTTTTCTGGCCCCGCTCGCTGGTGGTGCGTTTATTTTGTCAGGTAAGAATGTGTCTGCTACGGAGCAGCAAGCCATGGTGCCAGGCCAATTTGAGGCTTATCTTAAAGAAGAAGCGTCTTCAGTACAGGTTCCCTTTCTGGTCATCGGAGGTGTTGTGCTGCTGGTAGCCCTACTGATTAGCCGTACGAATTTGCCTGTTATCGATGAAATAGACGATTCGCCAACGGTTGGTCGAGGGTCTATTCTTGGCGAGCGAAATCTGATTATTGGTGTCATCGCGCAGTTTTTCTATGTAGGTGCGCAGGTCTGTGTCAGCAGTTTCTTTATCCGTTTCGTAGGACAAGTAGGAGGTATTGGCGAAAAAGCAGCGGCCTATATGCTATCAGGAGCGTTGCTTGGTTTCATGATTGGCCGTTTTTTCGGTACGTTCCTGATGAAATACATAACACCCCCCCATTTACTGGCTGTGTATAGTCTGCTCAACATTGGGTTGCTGGCTATTGCCGTATTCGGACATGGGCTAATACCGGTCTATGCCCTGATCGGCGTTGAATTTTTTATGTCGATCATGTTCCCGACTATTTTTGCGTTGAGTATTCGGGGGCTAGGGTCAAAAACCAAGCTAGGCTCCTCCATGGTTATTATGGCTATTGCGGGTGGAGCTGTATTTCCGGTCATTATGGGTCGCGTATCTGATATGACCACGATGCAGACGGCCTATCTGGTTCCGGCTATCTGTTTTTTACCCATTCTGTATTTTGCCGTAAAAAACTTTGCTGTAAAAAACGTAACCCTGACGGCTTCGCATTAGCGGTGCTGGCATGGTATGAATTGAGGGTAATCGAGTATATAAGAAGTGCACGAATTTCTGAATAAACTTACTTTAGTTCAGATCAACGTTACTAACTCCCTACTGTAGGAGTTTTTTCATAGGTTGGTAGTTCAGAAAGCCCCACCGGCTTGCGTGAGGGCTTTCTTATTTTCTTTTCGAACGTTCATTCAGTACGTATACATATGGATTTACAACTGCAAAATAAAGTTATCATCGTTACGGGTGGTGCCAAGGGCATTGGCGAAGGAATTGTGAAAGTTTTAGCTGCCGAAGGGGCCATTCCTGTTATCATTGGCCGGAATGAAGCCGATAATCAGAAGGTTGTAGCAGAGATTGAAACTGCCGGACAACAGGCGTTTCAAATCGTAGCTGAACTAACCCAGCCTGATGAATCAGCCAAAGCGGTTCAGGCTGTACTGACGCAGTTCGGGCGAATTGATGGCGTGGTCAATAATGCGGGCGTCAACGATGGCGTTGGTCTGGAAAATGGCAATTACGAATCATTTATCGCTTCGCTGCACAAGAATCTGGTTCACTATTACCTGATTGTGCACCATGCCTTGCCCGCGCTCAAGGAATCGAAGGGAGCTATTGTTAACATCACGTCCAAAACTGCCGATACAGGGCAGGGAGGCACCTCGGCCTATGCGGCTGCTAATGGAGGCCGTAACGCACTCACCCGCGAATGGGCAGTCGAATTGCTGAAATATGGCATCCGGGTCAATGCGATTGTTGTTGCCGAATGCTGGACACCGCTTTATGAGCGCTGGATCAACACCTTACCCAATCCAGAGGAAAAACTGGCATCCATCGTTGCGCATATCCCGCTCGAAAATCGGATGACGACCGCTGAAGAAATTGCCAATACCACCGCCTTCTTACTGTCAAATCGTTCCAGTCATACTACGGGCCAACTTCTGTATGTCGATGGCGGTTACGTGCACCTCGATCGGGCTTTAGCCAATGCTTCTTAATTAAACGTTTGTAGTCTGTAGTTTGAGGTTCGAGGTTTTCGGCCTCACTGAACCTCAAACTACAGACTG
This sequence comes from Spirosoma telluris, assembly GCA_003259005.1. GTDB lineage: Bacteria > Bacteroidota > Bacteroidia > Cytophagales > Spirosomataceae > Spirosoma > Spirosoma telluris. Next base: position 3,200,088 of record QLII01000001.1, on the reverse strand, counting down.
CAAACTACAAACTTTTATGCAAACCTTAGTCTGTACAACGCCGGGAGAGTTAGCTTACCAATCAGGTGTAAAGCCGGAATTAACTACTGGTCAGGCCATTATTCGAATTCGCCGGATTGGTATCTGTGGCACGGATCTCCACGCCTTTGAGGGAACACAGCCGTTTTTCAGCTACCCGCGTATTCTGGGACATGAGTTGGCTGGTGAATTAGTGGAAGCGGATGGTGCGCCCGATTTTGAGCCTGGTGAAGCCGTTACGTTTATTCCGTATTTCAACTGTGGCCATTGCATTGCCTGCCGGTCGGGAAAGCCCAACTGCTGTGCCCAGCTGAGTGTGTGCGGTGTTCATGCCGATGGGGGAATGGTCGAATACCTGTCTGTTCCTTCTTATTCATTAGTTCATGGCAATGGGCTAAGCTTCGACGAACTGGCTCTGGTCGAACCCCTATCCATTGGAGCGCATGGAATTCGCCGGGCCGATGTGCAGCCGGGTGAATGGGTATTGGTCATTGGGGCTGGCCCAATTGGACTGGGTGTGATGGAGTTTGCCCGGATTGCCGGTGGAAATGTAATCGCCCTTGATATTAATGAATCACGACTGGACTTCTGTCGAAATCGACTGAAGGTAGCACATACCGTACTGGCAACAGCGCCAGATGTATTCGACCAACTGGCAGCCATTACTAACGGCGATATGCCAACCGTAGTTATTGATGCAACCGGTAATCTGCGTGCCATTAATAACTCGTTTCAGTATATGGCTCATGGGGCACGCTATGTGCTGGTTGGTCTACAGAAAGGCGAGATCTCGGTCAGTCACCCGGAGTTTCACAAACGGGAAGGCACGCTCATGAGCAGCCGTAATGCGACCCGTCAGGATTTCGAACATGTGATTGCCTCCATGAAAAACGGGCAGGTTGACCCAACGACCTATATTACCCATCGAGTGGCGTTTGGGCAGGTGCGCGACGAATTTGCAAGCTGGCTTAACCCTGCTAATGGAGTCATTAAAGCCATGATCGAAGTAAATGAGTAGGTAACTAATGCCGTTGGTCTGCAAACGCCAATCCTTTTCACTATTTTTGCGGCCTTATATTCAGACGACAAGATTTAACCACAGAGGCACAGAGAACACAGAGGTTTAAACGCTAGTTAGAAAAACTCCGTGTTCTCTGTGCCTCTGTGGTTCATAAAAAAAGTAATGCTAAGCGAACAAGAAATAAACCGCCGACAAAAGCGCGAAGAGTTAATGCGGATGGGAATCGATCCCTATCCCGCCGAACTATTTGACGTAACGGCCACCGTTGCCGACATCCGGGAGGCTTTCCAAACCGTTGAACCCGAACAGGATTTTTCGGGCGACGAACGCTGGGGTAATATTCAACTGGCGGGTCGATTGATGGTATTCCGCATTAGCGGTAGTGCATCATTCGCTGAAATACAGGACTCTACCGGCCGTATGCAGTTCTACTTCCGGCGCGACGATCTCTGCCCCGGTGAGGACAAAACCCTGTATAACACCGTCTTCAAAAAGCTGTTAGACATTGGGGACATCATTGGGGTTCGGGTCACGTGTTCACCACCAAAACCGGGGAACTTTCTGTGTATGTGAAGGAATTTAAAATCCTGAACAAGTCACTACGACCGTTACCAGTGGTAAAGGAAGTCGTTAATGAGCAGGGGCAAAAAGAAATTTTCGATGCCTTTACGGACCCAGAGCAACGCTATCGGCAGCGTTATGTGGATTTGATCGTGAATCCACAGGTTCGTGATGTGTTCGTTAAACGGACTAAACTCGTGAATTCGATTCGGCAGTTTCTGAGCCAAAAGGGCTATCTGGAAGTCGAAACGCCTATTTTACAGCCTATTCACGGTGGCGCAACGGCACGTCCATTTAGCACGCATCACAACTCGCTCGACATGACGCTCTATATGCGTATTGCCAACGAGTTATACCTGAAACGCCTGATTGTAGGCGGTTACGATGGCGTGTTTGAGTTTGCCAAAGATTTCCGCAACGAAGGCATGGATCGTACCCATAATCCTGAGTTTACGCAGGTGGAATTCTACGTTGCCTATAAAGATTATCTCTGGATGATGGACACTATTGAGGAGATGGTTGAAAAAGTGGCGCTGGACGTAGCTGGCACAACAAAAGTGACGGTTGGCGAACATGTTATTGATTTCAAACGCCCCTGGAAACGCCTGACCATGTTCGAGGCTATTCAGGAATATACGGGCGTAGACGTATCGGCCATGGAAGAAGCCGAATTGCGGCAAGTTGCCCAGGACCGGGGAATTAAGGTCGATAACACGATGGGCAAGTCTAAATTAATTGACGAGCTATTCGGTGATGCCTGCGAACCCAACCTGATTCAGCCAACATTCATTACCGATTACCCCGTCGAAATGTCGCCGTTGACCAAAAAGCACCGGAGCAAACCGGGATTGGTGGAACGATTCGAGGCTATTTGTAATGGGAAAGAAATCGCGAATGCCTACTCTGAGCTTAATGACCCCCTCGATCAACGTGAACGCTTTGAGGAGCAACTGCGCCTGGCCGAACGGGGTGATGAGGAAGCGATGGTTCTGGACGAAGACTTCCTGCGCGCGCTCGAATACGGCATGCCACCAACGGCAGGTGTGGGCCTGGGCATCGACCGTCTGGCGATGATTATGACCAATCAGCCCTCGATTCAGGATGTTCTGTTTTTTCCCCAGATGCGCCCTGAAAAGAAAGTGGAACTATCGGATGATAGTGCATTTCTGGAAGCAGGGGTACCGGCAGAATGGATTCCGGCGGTACAAAAACTGGGCTTCCAAACGGTTGACCAACTCCGGGCGGGTAATCCTAACAAGCTCTTTAATGACCTTGGCGGGGTTCGCAAAAAATTAAAACTGGACGTACCTATGCCTAGCCTGGAACAGGTTCGTAGCTGGACAGGAAATTAAACAAGGAAACCCCCACCTGAAAACCGGGTGGGGTTTCTATTTCGTAAGCCGTGTTGGAAGGTAGATCTAATTGGCTAATTTTTGCACCTTTACGGCGTTGAGTCCTTTTTTGCCGTCAACCACTTCAAACTGTACCCGGTCTTTCTCCCGAATGGTGATCCCATTCAAGCCGGTGATGTGAACGAAAATGTCTCTGTTGGTACCATCTTCAACAATGAATCCGTAGCCTTTACTTTCGTTAAAGAATTTTACTTCACCTGTTTGCATAAAAAGTAAACAATTAAACAATTAAACATTTAAAGGGTCAGTTATTAACAAAGATTCCAAAAACAGATAATAAAACATCCTAATAGTTAGGATACTTAGTTGAGGATCAACGAACTTTGTTAAATGTAATGGAGAAAACGGCACTTGAGGAACCTTTAACCCCGTTACAACACAAAGAAAACGAAAATGTTCTGACTTCAATGAGTTTGAGACCACTTTTTACCTAATTTCATTAAGTTTATATTGGCTTTCTTCGTAAACGGCAAACAATCTACCAAATACAGTCGTTAGCTTTATGCTTTCTTGTTGACTGGGCATTATCCACTTCATGAACAAACGAAATGAATAAGATTCGTTATTTTGTTGAAAGTCAGGCATTCGGTGTCTGCTCCCGGTTGGGAGAAAAGATGAATATTTCAGCCAGTAGTATTCGCCTGTATTTTATTTATACCTCATTTCTGACACTGGGCTCCCCCGTTGTGCTTTATCTGATCCTGGCTTTCTGGATGGAAATAAATAAACACATGCGCCGTCACGCTCACCCAACTATTTGGGAACTGTAAACACAGAGATGAGTAATGGTTAATGTAAAATGGATAATAGGCCCAGCATTGGAGATCATTATCCATTTTACATTAACCATTATTCATCTCTCCAAACGTCTTTTTGCCTTCGGCGAAGTACTGCCAGACGATACTTTTGGGATATAGATTGACCTGGGTTGTCTGTTGTTGCTTCAATAAACGTCGTTGCTGGTGAAGTTTTGGTAAAGCACCATAAAAAGCGAAGTGAGCCCGCAGGATTGCCCATATATCGGGCCATTGGCCTTCCCGTATAAAAAGTAGTGACGATAAGCCATCCAGTACTAGTCGAAGTAAAATTTTAGGCCATAACCAGCCGTCGGCGGGCCAGTTCTTATACAGCATAAAGAGGCTGTTCCGGTAATTTAGAAAGGTTTTGTGAGGATTTGATTTGTGGAGTGTGCCTCCCCCAACATGATACACCGTCGACTGACCGCACGCCCAGACTTCATAACCCAGTCGCTGTATACGCCAGCACCAGTCGATTTCCTCCATGTGGGCAAAAAACGACCCATCGAAACCCCCTGTCTGGTGAAATACCTCTGCCTTTACAAATAGGCAGGCTCCAGTTGCCCAGAATACGCGCCGGTTATCGTCATACTGTCCATGATCGGTCTCAAAGGTGGCAAAAACACGTCCCGGCAAAAAACGTAGCCTAACCAGTCGACAAAGCCACCGGCTGCTCCTGCGTGTTCAAACAATTCACGCTCGCTATACGATCGGATTTTCGGCTGACAGGCTGCAATTTTTGGATTCGCCTTCAGCAGCGCCAGTACAGGCGAAAGCCAGCCGGGTGTTACCTCAATATCGGAGTTTGGCAGAACATAGTAGGTAGCTCCCCCATACTGGGTTCGAATCTGCTCCAGAGCCCGGTTATAGCCGCCGGCATAGCCTTCATTACGAGAAAGCTCAATGATGCGAACCGTAGGGAACGTTGTTTTTAGGAACGATACGGAGCTATCGGTAGACGCACTGTCGGCTACATAAACCGGATGACCTTCGGCGGTAGCGAGTATCGCAGGTAGAAATTTGGCTAAAAACGGTTGTCCGTTATAATTAAGAATAACAATGGCAAGGGTATCCAAATCAGTTTGTAGTTTGACGTCTGTAGTCTGAAATTGGCCACAGTTTATCGATTCTTGAGCCAGCGTCAAACGCCAAGCCGCTTGGGCGGCCCGGCACAAACTTACAAACTATTAAGACATCAGTCCATCCAGATTTAAGCCGGGGATATTAGGCAAAAGCCCTTCTGTGGCCTGACGGAGATGTTCACGTGCTTTTGTTTCAACATTGGCCATGGCTTTGTTCGTCGCTGCTACAACGAGGTCTTGCAGCATTTCGCGATCGTCGGGGCGGATCAGGTCTGGGTCAATCTCAATTTTTAGAACATTTTTCAGTCCATTAACAGTCACTTTCACTAATCCCGCGCCCGATTCTCCTGTTTCTGTAACAGCGCTGAGCGTTTCCTGGGCATCTTTCATTCGGGATTGAACCTCCTTCATCTTCCCGAACATATCCATCATATTCATAGTCTTTACTAGTTAGTAAGTAGTAGATTAAGTGAAATAGGTGGAGTGAGTGAATCGTAACTTATGTACTCCACTTACTTCCCATTATCTAATTAACAACACGGCACCGGTCCGAACAGTTTTCAGTCCAGTCGTATCTATGACCTCAACACGGTACATATACTGACCGGCAGAGCATCCTGACCTTTGACTTTTCCGTCCCATCCCTGGGTTTTATCGGTTGTTTCATAGACGACCTCTCCCCAACGGTCGTACATAATTAGCTTAAACTGATCAAAATACACACCCTTTACAATAAATGTGTCATTATGTGTATCATTATTAGGGGTAAAGGCATCAGGTACCCAAATTTTAGCTTCACGTCGGAAGGTGTAAAAGTTCGAGTAACTAACCGTACCGTTTTCTGAAATGGCAATGATCCGGTATTTCTGTGATTGCATGTCCAGATCCGTCGTACTCAGATCGTAATGCGTATTAACGCCAATATTAGTAATCTCCCGCCTGGTATTATTGACAGAGTCGATCACTTCAATTACATAATTTCCTGTTTTCTCTGGGGTGAAAGGAGCTTCAGCAGTCCAGTCAATACCAGTAGGTGATTTAGAGGATAAGTATACGGTACAGACGGGGTTTGATGGGGCCGACCTCAGCCCACAGTTGCTTAGGTAGGTTACCTCGTAGCAGTACGAGGCTGTTGACGGATCAGCCGTATCATCGGTAAATGAATTCTTATTCGCTATAGTTGCTATTGGCTGAAACGTACCCGACGAACCGCTGGCACGACTGATAATGAGCGTATAACTGGACGATGTACCCGTGGCGGGTAACGAAGTCACTAAGTGTGGGTGATTATTTTCGATCGACACAACCGTGCTGCCTAAGTCGCCTGGTAGCTCACCATTAATGCCAAGTACACAGGTTGGTGCCGAGGTGACCACTGTTTGTGCTGTTCCGGCAAGGGTTGCTTCGAGGGTATAACAATATTGTGCTCCGCAGGTAATATTACTGGCGTCGCTATACGTAGTGGCAGCCTGGCTGTTTTGGGTACCGACAGGCAAATTGTTTCTATAGATTACATACTTCCGGAATTGCGTTGTGGCCGATACGGTTCCCGCATAGGCCTGCCAGCTTAAGTTATTCTGCTTATTTGCGGCTTTGGCATCCAGCACCAGACTACATACTTCGTCGGATTTTAAGGGCGTACTGTTACACGCATCCTGAGTTTGCACCTGAAAGCATTGCACCTGTTTGGCATCGGTCTGCACCGTAAACGAGCCCGATCCTGTACCATTCTGGCCTGTGGCGGTATAGGTTCCGCTTATTTTCTGATACAATTGTACTGACGAGCCTGTACTGGCCTGATAGGTAATGTCAATTGAATTATCGCTGGTTGTTTTTAGGGCTGTAATCAACGGTTGGGAGGCCGTTGACGAAACCGTAATCGGAAGGGCCTGGGCAACGGTTGATCGGCAACTGGCCGGGGCGTTATAGATACCCTGCAATGTTATCGTGTAGGTACCCGCATTGGTATAGGTATGAGCCAGTTCAAGCGCCATCTCAGCCCGCGTTTTCTGTTCGCGTACCCCATCACCCCAGTAAATTTCATATAAATCGTACTGCCCTAATGTCGAGGCATCCGGTACCATAATGGCCCTTCGGTTTGAGCAAGCCTTCGTCGTAAACTTTACCTGATCCACAGGCAGGACGGTTACTTCTTTGCAGAAAACCGTTCCTGTACCTGAGCCATTACCACTTCCTCCCTGAATAACCGTGTAAGAGCCGGGGCAGTGTATGAAAACGTTTTCGTGGTTGCCGACAAAACAACTTTATCGATTGAACTCTTGCCGTCGTACTGGAAATTATAACCGGCACTAATTAAATTATTAGGAACATTGGTAATGCTTACCGGTGAACCAACGCAAACTTTATCTTTAGTTAGCGAAAAATTGCCGGGAAAGAGCGGGTTTATGCAGGCATTCTGAGCCTGTACGGCACGAGATCCACAGGCGAGGAGCAGCCCAAACAGGGCTATAGTTTTCCAGTAAGCCAATACATTGGCTTTCGCCCCAATCTCAATCAGCCACAATCGTAAAATTCGCACAGAGGGTCTTTTTTTATTGTTCTTTAATCTATTGTTCCTATGCTTGAAAACGGCGCAACAGACATTTTCGCATCCAGCGAAACGTATCTTTCTTAAAATCAGTTTTCAGGTCAAACTGAGTGTAGGTAAAACGTATTGACTGTCGATCTGGACAGCTAGCGGATTAACTACCAAATATACTTTCACCGGCACGCATAGACCAAAAAAGATGAGCAATAATAGTACCAACTCTGAAACCACTGGGCATCAGTCTATTGATGGTGATGAGTTAAATCAGACCGACGTAGCCCCTATTCGGCTGGACCGTATTGAGGCCGCTATTGCCGATATTAAGGCGGGCAAAATCGTGATCGTTGTTGACGACGAAGACCGCGAAAATGAGGGCGACATGATCTGCGCTGCCGAAATGGTTACGCCCGAAATGGTTAATTTCATGGTGCGTGAAGCCCGTGGACTCATGTGTGTGCCACTCACGCACGAGCGATGCGAGGAACTGGGACTGGAGATGATGGTTACCAGCAATACATCCGTACATACCACGCCCTTTACCGTTTCGGTTGATTTGCTGGGCCGTGGCTGCACAACGGGTATTTCGGCATCTGACCGGGCAAAAACCATCCAGGCGCTGGTTGACCCAACGACGGTTCCTGACGATTTGGGCCGTCCCGGTCATATTTTTCCGTTACGGGCCGTAGAAGGTGGTGTTATTCGGCGGGCAGGCCATACAGAAGCGGCCGTCGATCTGGCGAAAATGGCTGGATTATCGCCCGCCGGTGTACTGATCGAAGTGCTTAATGAAGATGGTACGATGGCCCGGTTGCCCCAATTACGGGTAATGGCCGATCGCTTCGGCATGACTCTCGTTAGTATTCAGGATCTGATTGCCTACCGACTTCGTAAAGAAACGCTGATTCATCGGGAAATTGGCGTCGATATGCCCACGGCCTGGGGGCACTTTGATTTAATTGCCTACAAGCAAAGTAACACGGGCGATACACATCTGGCCCTCATCAAAGGCAGTTGGGAACCGAATGAGCCGTGTTAGTGCGTGTTCATTCTTCCTGCGTTACCGGCGATATTTTCGGCTCCTGCCGCTGCGATTGTGGAGCCCAGCTCCATGAGGCCATGAAGATGGTCGAAGCCGAAGGTAAAGGTGTGATCGTTTATATGTTTCAGGAAGGCCGAGGAATTGGCTTGATGAACAAATTGAAAGCTTATAAACTTCAGGAAATGGGACGTGACACCGTCGAAGCAAATCTTGACCTGGGTCTGCCGATGGATGCTCGTGACTACGGCATAGGGGCGCAAATTCTGCGCGATCTGGGCATTCGTAAACTGCGGTTGATCTCGAATAATCCTAAAAAGCGGCAGGGTTAATGGGGTATGGGCTAGAAATCATCGATACCGTACCGATTGAAATTCAGTCCAATCCCTACAACGAACGCTATCTGCAAACCAAACGGGATAAGATGGGCCATACGATCATGAATGAGCCCGTTAATGAAGAACAATAAGTTGAGTCTGAAGTTTGTAGGTCAAGGTTTGATGTTTCTATGACTGGTAAACCTCGAACTACAAACTTCAGACTACTAACCTTATATTTATGAACAAGCAATCATTTAAAGACCTTATTCAGGGCGATAAGCCCGTACTGGTCGATTTCTATGCAGATTGGTGTGGCCCCTGCAAACAGCAGGCTCCTATTCTGAAACAGCTTACCGAACGGGCTGGCGATAAAGTTCGGGTCATTAAAATTGATGTAGATAAAGCGCAGGCTGCTGCTCAGCAATATCAGATTCGCAGCATTCCAACCATGATTATGTTCAAAGATGGCAAGATCGTCTGGCGACAATCGGGTGTGCAGCCCTGCATACACTGGAAGGGCTGGTCAAGCAGTTTGGCGCTTAGGCTTCCACTTGCTTAGCTAACAGAAAAGGGCTGGATGGTGAATCCAGCCCTTTTCTGTTAGCTACATACTTTATTTTTTCGAAGTTTTGCCGGTTCGTAAGTCTCTACTAGGCTACAGCCAGCAATTTATCGAGCCGCCGGATCGATTGTACTACGGAACGAACCGTATGGTAGTTGATTTTCCACGAATGGCTCATATGTGTCCAGATAGGGGCACCCTGCCGGTCATGAGTGGCCACCATTCACCTACCGGATGATTGATCATTTTGTCCATCAAAAATCGGTGAACATTTGTGTAGGCGTTCCAATAAATTTCATCGCCGAAAATTCGATAGGCATCCAGAAACCCAATCAATACTTCGGCCTGTTGCCAGAATTCCTTTTCCCGGTCATAAACAGCACCAGCGTGCGAACCTTCTACGAAAACACCCCCAAACTCCCAGTCGACACCGTTCGCAACGGCATGAGCAAAAGGCTTTAGCAATTGATCATGATACGCATCATAGGGAATCCCCAGTACATCGAGGGCATGAATCAGTAACCAGGCAAACTCGCCGTTGTGCCCGTAGCTGGTGTTGTCTTCAGCTTCTCGCTTAACGCCATCTTCGGTGAATCGGTCCCAGCCCCATATAACGTCGAACTTGATCTGAGGGCTACCTGCCAGTCGGCCCAGAACTGTGGCACGCCTGTTCCATAGACTGGGTGCATAATTTTTTTTACAAGTAGCTCAATGACTTCCAGTAATTTACGGCGATGAAGAGGCAGCTGGGTGCATTCATACAAGGTTGTGAAGGCTTCCATTAGGTGCATGTGCGCATCGAGGGTTTTCCGGTCGCCCCCGGCAGCCCCCGGCCCTTTCAGTGTCCAGTCGCGGTGAAACATCTCGAAGTAGCCACCATAGCAGGTATCTACGGCCTGTTTCTGCAATAGATCGAACACTTTCTGGGCATACTCAATGCCACGACTATCGCCCGTTGCCAGGGTATATTCGCTCAGGCAATAGATGGCAAAGCTTTGTCCGTATACGATTTTCTGATCAATGAGCACATCCCTTTGCGGTTGGTCATCCAGTAAAAGCCGCCGTACTCCTGATCCCACATCTTGGTTAATAGGTAGTCGACCCATGACGGGCCAATTCGGCTAGTTCACCGTTGCCATAACCAGCCCGATGGGCCGACGAATAGGTATAAATAGAGCGGGTTTGGGCAATGAGCGATTTTTCATCCTCGCCCGAATCGTTCCCATACTGATCAAAGTGAGTGATAAAGCCCCCGTTTACGCGGTCGGCCGCTCGTTGTGTCCAGAAAGGCAATAATTCATTGGTCAGGTGATTATATAATTCCTGACGATGTTTTTGCAGGGTTTCGTTAGTCATTGGAAGGATAAGTGGTATGAAGAGCAAGGATTTCAGAAAGGCTGGCGGTGCCGGTTTGATTCAGTTTCTGAACCGTGACCGCAGCCGCCAGATTCGCCACCGTAAGTGCCTCTTGGGCGAAGCACCTGCCCCTATGCAGGCTGCCCAGGTAGCTACAACCGTGTCACCTGCACCAACTGTATCGAGTTCACCTTGTAAGGGAAGACCTTCGACCAGCTGCGCTTCGTGCTCATCCAGGTAAAGAATACCGGCCTGGCCACGGGTAATGAGCAACGGGCCGCCACTTTGTTCCCGAAACCTATTTCCCTGTCGAATGCACCAGTCTACATCAGGATGTTCAGGGGATTCGATAGCCAGAAACTTAGCTAGTTCGGCGGTATTTACTTTCAATGTAGCCCGCTGAACCAGTTTCCCTACATCGCGCATATCGACCAGAAAGTGAACCTTTGGGAAGCGAGCCATCAACTCGTTCAGAACCGCCACTCGTTTTTCGGTAAGTAGTGGATTGGCAAACTGCTGATTAATAATCAGTACATCGAGGTCACTCAAGGCCTGCTCCAATCCGCTGATCAGATGAGCAAAAACGGTATCATCGAGCTGGTTGGCGATGCCAAAATCAATTCGGTTAGCCTCTTTGCCGTCCAGGTTTGGCTTGGTATACAGGCAGGTATCCCAAGCGCTGTCGAGTACCTGCAAATACTGCGTTTTCACGCCCAGCGAACGGAATAAATGCTGCATCTCCCGTCCGAACAGGTCATTGCCTACGCAGCCAATTGCCTGAATATCGGCGACGCCCAGCGCCACCAGATTTTGAACGACATTGCCCGCTGCACCAAGAAAAGCGCGGGGTTGTCTTCCCCAAATACTTCCAGACCTGTTTCAAGGGATAATTCGCTGGTTTTAGTCTGGAGGGTAAAATAAAGATCAATCGCAAAGTCGCCAATGACCCCCACTTTTAGGGATGTAAAGCGATGAAAAAGTGTTTTAATAGCTGTACTTGTCATTAACGTTTGGTAGGATTCAGTAAGTAGACGTAAAACCCGTTACTATGGCTAGCTACTCACCTGGTTATTTTTTTAAGAAGGGGGAGCGTATGGGCGTATGCCATATCTCCAAGATATGGCATACGCCCATACGCTCCCCCTTATACAGTTCTTGTCATTCGCCTTTATCTTTGAGTCTAAACCGAATTTCTGCATGCTCCCGATCACCCAACCCGATCCTGCTCCGATTACCCGTCACCTTCGGGCCATGTTTGGCTCGCGCCTGTTAATTGCAGCCGTTCATCATTTGCACGTCTTCGACGAACTGAGCAATGGGCCCCTTTCGATAACTGAGCTACGCAATCGACTCCAGTTAAGTGAACGCCCTGCAATGGTGCTGTTTCCGGCTCTCTGCGCTATGGAGTTACTGGCCTACGATGATGCAGGGCGTTTGTACAGTACGGAGCTAGGTCGGTATGTAACCTCAAGTGAGGTACCTAATCTAAGCGGATACATCGGCCTGGAGCAGGCTGATCCAGGGTGATTGAAATGGTACTCCGACTTCGAAATGATGGACCGCTTCAGGCTGAGCAGGGTATTTCTTTCGTGAAGGAAGGAGAGGGGCCTTCACCCATGGACGATCCTGAACTGGCCCGTACCTTAACGCTTGGGCTGGCCGGACGAGCCCGTCATCTTTCACCTATTGTCGCAGCAACCATGTCGAAACGGGAAGGCCACCTGCTGGATGTTGCCGGAGGCACAGGTTTCTATACTTATGAATGGCTACTGAATAATCCAACTTCGACAGCTACCCTTCTGGACCGACCGGCGGTACTCACGGTAGCGGCTGAATTGCTGGATGAATTTACGCAAAGTGGCCGCCCTGGTGCCATGAGTGTAAAGGAACGGGTAACATTCCTGGCAGGGGATATGCTAATGGATGAACTGCCACAGACCGACATTTTGCTGGCAGCCAGCCTTTTTCATGACTGGCCAACACCCACTTGCCAACGGCTCGCCCACCGCTTTGCCAACGTCCTACGACCCGGTGGCGAATTATGGGTACATGATTCCTTCCTGAATGATACACTGGATGGCCCCCTGGCTGTTACCGATTATTCAGCCCAACTCTTCTGGAATACGAAAGGCCGTTGTTACAGCCGCGCCGAATACCGGAGTTGGTTTTCCGAGGCTGGTCTGGAACCAACGGCAATAAACCTCCCGACACAGATGGATTATGGCCTGATCTGGGCGAAAAAATAGTTTTATAGTTTCTGTAAATGAGAAAGTTAATTACTTATTGACTTGAACAAATTAAGTGCAGAAAAGTCCATCTATCAGCCCCCCGCTAAAGCAGTGGGCCAATACAGGTCCAAATTCGATTCGGCGATTAGTTAATACAAATCAATAAGTAATCATGCAGAATTAGGCAAATTTTGATTCTATGGATTTTGTTGATCCTATTATATTAAGCCCCTGTTATTCCAAAGGATCAACAAAATCCATAGAGTCAAATCTAGCCTAATTGCTTACATTACGGGATTGTTTAATGAACCCGAAGGGTGAGCATGGATGTGTCATCTTCACCATTCGTAAAGCCATTATTAGGGGTAGAGTCGGGGTCCAACGGTGATGCAGCCTCGATTTGAGCTTGCAACGTTTTATTGCCAGTTGTTGTGGCTGTCATGGTAAATATGAGTACAGCCTGCTCTCCTGGAAGAATGCTGGCTATCGTGCCGCGAACGGTGCTGCCAACCAGGGTCATCGTTGCACTGTTAACGAACGACAAGCCTGCTGGTAAAGCGCAGCCAATCTGTATGGTTTGAGCTATCTGAGCACCACTATTCTTTACAAGCAAACTCACAGAAACGGGAGTATTAAGCGTAGGGGCCAGACTACTAACAACGAGTTGCAGACTTAGGTCGGCTTTATTGGGGTCGGTAAAGGGCTGGTTACTAACCAACGCTGGCTGCAAAGGCGCGTTTGGCGAAACGGTGGTGGAAAATACAGATGATGAGTTTTCAACAGTACGGAAGTCTACCCACGCTACATCGTCTTCGCCATCCTTAATACTGGTATTGGGTCGTGAGTCCTGATCCAGTTGATCGGCCCGAATAATTTCGCTGGCTAGTCGATAGGCACCGGGTTGCTTAGGACGAGCCGTAAACTCCAGTGTTTTCTGTTGGCCAATATCCAGACTGGGAATTGAGGTCAGTAGAATTCCCTGTATGTAATCCAGACTCTCACTGGTTATGAATTGTAACTGATCCGGTAGCTGGCAACGCACCCTGACATTTGTTGCTGCCGTTTTACCCTCATTAATAACTTTTAGTGTGAATGACAGGTTTTTATCAACTGAGGCTATCCGGGAGGCTGCCTCCGCCGTTAGGCGTAGGTCACTTATTGTTGGTGCCTGAGCTAATAACGCAGTTGTTGACCAGACAGTAGATGTCAAAGCGGTATCCCAGGCCTTTGCTAATCGGGTGAGCCGTTTCCCTGAAAATACTGACCACCGGGTCTGGGTAGCTGAATTGTATCGGTAATTGGCCCGCTATGACCTGTTGTGTTGTTTGGATTACCTCATTCTGGCGGTTCGTCACCGGTTCATAACTCCCGGATGGATAGAGCGCGCTTGTCGTATTATCGACCGAGGAACGGGCTACTAGCCAGGGAAGTTGAGCGGCACCCGCATCTGATCGACTTCGACTAATTAAAGCTTTTAAATCAGTCGCATAATTGGTTGCCTGCGGGTTATTGGAGTAATACTCACTTTCGCCCTGTTGCCACAACACCGCTCGCAAGCCTGTGAGCGGGACATAGTCCTTCAATACTCGTTTTAGATTGCTATAGGGCATTCCTTCAGGCATCGGCGTGTTATCAATGGTAGTTGTTGTCCCCTGTTCCATACTTTCCCGCCAGTTCCGAACCGTTGTAGCGGCCCAGGCGGTGTTATAAAACAAAACCGGAACGTTTAGTCGGTTGGTTAGCAAATCACCTAACTCGCTCCAGCACCAGGCCGTATTGCCATGTGGACCAATCGTTTTATCGATTGTCAGTTTACTAAACTGAGGAGGTAAGGGCAAGCGAGTTGTATCTGTATAATTAAAATGGGGAACACAATTTACCCGATCATCGGCAGCGGATACAACGGACCGAGCTGGGTTAATGCCCTGTGCATTGGCCTCACCTGCAATGACAAAAACCTCTCCTACGCCAACAGGTGTTACTCGTATGTGACTGATAACCTTACTTTGGGAAATAGCCTGAATATCCAGATTATACCAGCCCCCTGTTGCCGTAACTGATCCAGAAAACGTACCATTTGCAGGTTGGCTATCCAGCATAACAAATACATCACTGTTTTGGCCATAGCCTGATGCTGTAGGCGAAACCCGGATCTCAACGCGTTCAGTTTGCGGAGGACAAAGCCCCTGATGTTGATTTGAGCCGAATTGGTGTTATCTCGTTGAAAAACGACACGGGAGTTGGAAAAGCAACCTTGAGCGATTGACCAGATGTATAGCTTGGTATCGCAGATGGATAAAGTCGATCTTTAGGAATATAAACGGCCTGTGTAGTGCCCGGTACGACCCATTGTAATCGAATTTGTGCATTAAACCAGTACTGATATAACTCAACCCGAATGTCGTACTTCTGATTCGCCTGTAGACTTATTTGGCCTTTTACAATAAAAGGCCATGCGTGTGCCCCCAATTCATCAATAATAAGCTGACCATTTATCCAGATACGGGTTGCATCGTCGTAACTGGTTTTTATCGTATACGTACCTGTAACCGGTGCTTCAATCTGGCCGGTCCAGCTAGCAAGCCAGTCACGAACTGGCATATAGGGGGTAGGCCCCTGGTCAAACCAGGTCATATCCAGTGGCCCATCCAACTGCGTATATAAAACGGTTCCATTCGGGTCGGAACCATTAAGGTACTTTCCGATTAAGCCCGTGCCTGTTTTTTTAGGATAAGTAGGGGTGAAGACCGTAATTGGCGGGCTAAGTGTTGAGGAGGATGCCGATGAAACGATCCGGGTCTTATAGGTTCCAGCAGTCAGGTTATCTGGAAGCGTAACGCGTAAAGGCCGGGTATTTCCTACACCCAGATTGGTGATAAATTGCCCGCTCGACGAAAGTAACTGGGCTGTATACGTAACGCCTGATTCTGGTCCATCAGGTGCTTCATCTACAAAAGGAATGACCAGATGGCCTCCCTGATATTGGTAGAAAGGCTGGGGAAGGCCAACCGTAATCTGAGGTGTTTCCTGAGGGAGTACATAAGGAATCGACTGTTGGAAAAATGTAGTGGTAAGCGCCTGATTCCAGATTTCGGCTAATTGCGGGTAAAAGGTTGACAGAAAGTGAGTGCCCTCCTGACGAAAGCTATTATCATACGCATCCGTATTTGGTCCCGTAAAGCAGTAAGGAACCTGAGAAATCAGTTGATTTTGTGCGTTCGTTATCGAAGCATCCGGACTGCCGTCGATCCAGGAGGTTCGGGCAATCATCCAGGGTAGGGTTGAGACCCCCACGTCCTGGCGGCTGACCTCGATAAGCTTTTGTATATTGCTGATATAGTCTGAAGCAGATTTCCCCTTGTCAGATTCTCCCTGATGCCAGAGGATGGCCCGTAGGCCCGTTCGTGGGACATAATGGAGTAAGGTTGCCTTAATAGCCCGGTAAGGTCGTAAATCGTCGGCCCCATCCCACTGGTCATTTTCAGGAATAACGAGGCCTTCTGCCGATTGGCGCCACTGGAGAGAGGAAGTGCCAGCCAAGGCGGCTCCGTAAATTAAAACGGGCACTCCTAGTCGCTGTACAAGCTTATCGCCCAGCAGGCCATAGAAGTAAAGTGAATTAGTTGGCCCAATACGTACATCGCTTGATAATTGGCTGAATACCAGCGGGAATTTATATTCAGTAATCTGGCCATCATAATAATTAAGACACGATACCCGGTCATCAGATGCGCCCGTCGTATAGGGACCTCCCTGTGCATTTGACTGCCCTGAGGCTATCAGTACTTCGCCGACTCCCACCCGATCTATCCGTTTAATGCCCAGGCTAATGCTGCCGTTGAACGCTTCAGCTTCCAGATCATACCAACCGCCCTGAACAGCAGTAATACGCCCTGAAACCGCACCATTCGTGGCCGCGAAGGTCGTCCATCCGGTGGTCGTTCCCCCCTGGCGAACGACTAAACGTACCTTGATTTGGGTGACAGTAGTAGTGACTACAGCATGGAAGGGAACCGCTGCCTCATTCGAATTATTTCGTTGAAATACAATTCTCGATACAGGAAAGTTGATTTGAAATTGCCCAAAAGTAACAACGGGAACGATAAGAAAAACCCAAAGAAATAACCGGGCTTTTCCTGCTTCTAGGACTCCTTTGTAGTTGTTAATCATATGAGTCTATTTAATTGTGTGGAAATTTTTTTTAGTGACTGAATCTTAAAAAGGATCACAGCGCTGATTAGCGATTTTGGTTTAAGGGTGTTTATAGGGTTGGCATGATATTTGGCCTTATGTCTACGCTCATGAATAACACTTTTTATATGTCCAAACCTAAATGCTCCTATGGCCTTCAATTGTTACGGTTTCTATTAATGTTTGATTAAGTAGGTGAAATTGTGTATTATGTAAAAATTAATATAGTTAAATACTATACATTAGTATAGTTAAGAGGCTAGTTCAAAGAAAAAGGGCGTGTCATTTTTGAAAGAATGAAGCCCAAGTTCTTAGTCTATTACAAGAAATGTGCCGATGCCTGTTAGTATATTGGGTGAGATTTATCATACCTTCTTCAGACACGCCCAGTTGGATTGATCGGCCATGAACTTTATACGATGACTAGCTAATTTGTGTCGCTTATCGTATTGTTGGGGTATGAAAACCTTATCCTTCTCCCTTATTATTACGTTCGTCCTGGCTACCCATGCCATTTTAGCACAGTCAGGCAATCCCGCTATTCTTCGTAGCGAGTGGATTTATGAACAGGCTCCTTTCCCGGAATGCCATGCCTCTACACTGGCCGAAACCCCTAAAGGTCTAGTCGCGGCCTGGTTTGGGGGGACGCATGAGCGACACCCTGATGTAGGTATCTGGGTGAGCAGCCGACTGGGCACAAACTGGACACCACCCGTTGAGGTCGCAACGGGTATCCAGCCCGACGGCAAACGACTACCCTGTTGGAACCCCGTACTGTTTCAGGTGCCTGGCGCCGAGTTACTTCTATTCTATAAGATTGGCCCAAGTCCCTCAACGTGGTGGGGAATGCTAAAACGGTCAACAGATGGAGGAAAAACCTGGTCGGCAGCAGAACGGTTGCCGGAGGGTATTTTAGGCCCAATTAAGAACAAGCCGGTTTTGCTGGCATCGGGTGTTTTGCTCTGTCCAAGTAGTTCAGAAGATCATAACTGGCGGGTGCACTTCGAGCAAACCAGCGATTGGGGTAAAACCTGGCAAAAAACAGCCGCTATCAATGAAGGAGTCGACGATGGGGCTATTCAGCCAAGTATTTTGTTCCATCCCAACGGGCAGTTACAGGCATTGTGCCGTAGTCAGAAAAGTGGCTTTATCCTGGAAACCTGGTCGAAAGATGATGGTAAAACCTGGTCACCCTTACAGAAAACCCCCTGCCAAATCCTAATTCGGGTACCGATGCGGTAACCTTGAAAGACGGTCGGCAGGTGTTGGTCTACAATCCTGTTGCACCCACGCCGGGCAAATTCGGTGGGCCACGAACACCCCTCGACGTTGCTATTTCAACCGATGGGAAAACCTGGAAAACGTTGGCCGTACTGGAAAATGAACCGGGTGAGTATTCCTACCCAGCCATTATTCAAACAGCTGATGGACTTATCCACGTGACTTATACCTGGAAACGCCAGCGCATTCGGCATGTCATGCTGGACCCAAGGAAAGGATAGTAGTTAAACTCTTTAAAGAAGAATACTAAAAGCTGGCTCCCCTCAATAAACGCACGCGTTTGTTGAGGGGAGCCAGCTTTTAGAGCCCATTAATTATTCGGGCGTAAACGTTATTTGTGGAGTTGCCATCATACGTTTTGGTGGCATCATTGTTAACATTCACCGTAATATTGGAAGTGCTTCCCGAATTAGCAGTCGTGCGGGTAATGCTAAAACCCAGTGTTGCCTTGTCTCCGGCCGCAATAAACTGCCCGCTATTCATTGTGAGCGTGAGTTGGATGCCTGCTGTCGTTGCCGTAACCGTCCACTTGCTATTATCCACAGCCACAGGATCACCAGTACCACCCGATACTAGGATACTCGTTTGTGAATTGACAAACGAGAGCGTATAACCCGTAGGAACCGTGATGGTGATGGCCACCTTATTCATAGAAGTAGGTAATCCCTTTACTTCAAAAATGTTTACCACAAAATTGCCTACGCCACCTGCCGGGAAATTAGCCTGAGGCAGGACCAGAATTGGGGTTAAATCCGTACCTGCGAGCCCAACACTGGCTGTGCTGGAACAACCATTGAGACCTGTTACGGTTACGGAGTAGATGCCTGAGGCATTGGCGATAGCTGTACCAGACACCATATCCTGACTCACAATACCTGGCCCAGCGAAGGCATAGGAACTACCTCCACCTGCCGTCAGTGTTGCACTAGTCATAGTGGCGCTCAGCGGTCCGTTGTTGGTCAGGCTGGCTGTAGGCGGTGTTGTGTTGGACTCTACTATCGTCGATTGGGAGGCAGTGCAGCCGGTAATCGTGGTAACAGTTACAGCGTAATTTCCCGAAGTATTGACCAGGGCTGTTCCTGATGTGGTATTCTGGCTTATGATACCCGGTCCACTAAACACATATGTATTGCCTCCTCCTGCTGTCAACGTCAAGCTAGTTGTGGCGCAACTGAGCGTGCCGCTCGCTACTAAAGTGGCTACAGGAAGCGCATTGACTGTGAAGGTAACGCTGGCCGTTGGGCTGGCTGTACCATCGGTAGCCGTAACGGTGAGCGTATAGGTAGTAGGTGTATTTACCGACGGAGCTATAAAGGTGGGTGTAGCCCCGCTGGCCGATAGCCCGCCTGGCTGACTGGTCCAGGTATAAGACGTAGGGGTGAAGTTTACGGCGGTGGCAGTGACACTGAAACTACTGCCCGAGCAAATGGCGCCCAGAGTAGCCGGACTCACGCTCACGCTGGCGGGTGCACTCACTCGGCGTATCCGATTATTAGCCTGATCGGCTATAAACAGATTGCCTGGGCCGTCGACCGCAATACCAAAGGGAGCATTCAATTGGGCACTTATGGCCGGCCGTTATCGCCCTGCGTGCCCGGAGATCCATTCCCGGCAACGGTTGTGATGGTTCCATCGGCGGCAACCTTGCGAATACGGTGGTTGAAGGTATCATCAATAAACAGATTCCCGCTGCCATCCACCGCCAGTCCGGATGGGGTATTCAGGTTGGCGCTGGTAGCCGGACCCGTATCGCCACTTGAGCCCTGGGTGCCATTACCGGCTACGGTGGTAATGGTACCATCAATGGCCACTTTTCGAATACGATGATTATCCCGGTCGGCAATAAACACATTCCCTGTCGCATCAACGGCCACACCGGTAGGATTATTCAGATTGGCACTAAGAGCCGGACCCGTATCTCCACCAGAACCTTGCGTGCCATTCCCGGCTATCGTACTAATCATGCCATCGGTGGCTATTTTTCGAATGCGGTGGTTGGCCTGATCAGCTATAAACACATTCCCGGCAGCATCGACGGCCACACCGGTAGGGTTGTTCAGATTGGCATTCGTTGCTAGCCCCGTATCGCCATTATAACCCCTGTACCGTTGCCTGCAATCGTAGTGATCTTACCATCGGTGGCTACCTGGCGAATGCGCTGATTGTTTGGATCGGCAATGAAGAGCCTGCCTGCGCCATCGACCGCAATACCCGTAGGCCCGGCCAGAGCCGCACTGGTTGCCAAACCGGTATCGCCACTAAAACCAAAGGTGCCATTCCCGGCTACGGTTGTGATGGTGCCATTGGAGGCCACTTTACGGATGCGATAATTGGTCTTATCGGCAATGAACAGATTGCCTATGCCATCCACTGCTACGCCAGAAGGATCGGACAGCGCTGCGCTGGTTGCGGGACCGTTATCACCACCAAAGTTGGGGTGCCATTTCCGGCAACGGTCGTGATGGTGCCGTCAGGAGCTACTTTCCGAATACGGTAATTGGTCTTATCGGCAATGAAAAAAGTACCACTGCCATCAACGGCTACATCGGTAGGTTATTCAGGTTAGCGCTTGTGGCCTGGCCATTATCCCCACTAAATCCCTGTGTGCTGTTACCAGCTACGGTGGTAATAATATTGCCCGTGTCTATTTTTCGGATGCGGTGGTTGGCCAAATCCGCGATGAACAGATTGCCTGTTCCATCCAGTGCTATGCCCGTAGGACTGGCCAGGTCTGCACTGGTAGCGGGGCCGGTATCGCCACTAAATCCTTGATTACCCGTACCGGCTATGGTATTAATCTTGCCATCGGTCGTGATTTTACGAATACGATGATTGAGCGCATCGGCAATGAAGAGATTGCCTGTACCGTCCACGGCTATTCCGGAGGGAGTATTCAGGTTGGCATTAATAGCCAGATCGGTATCCCCACTAAATCCCTGAGTGCCTGTACCTGCAACCGTATTGATATTACCATCAATGGAAACTTTACGGATGCGATGGTTGCCCATATCGGCAATGAAGAGATTACCGGCTGCGTCTACAGCCACAGCGTAGGGACTATTGAGGTTAGCACTGATGGCGGGCCCAGTATCGCCACTAAAACCGGAAGACCCGTTTCCGGCTACCGTGGTGATAGTGCCTGTAGTGGTTACTTTTCGGATGGTATGTGTATTCTTGTCAGCGATAAAGAGATTGCCCAGGCCATCTACGGCTATGCCAGCGGGGCTCCCCAGGTTGGCACTGGTTGCGGGGCCGTTGTCTCCGCTATAGCCATAAGCGCCCGTTCCTGCCACGGTAGTAATCGTACCGTCGGGGCTACCTTCCGAACGCGATGGTTATCCAGATCGGCAATAAAGAGATTCCCCAGACCATCGACCGCTACACCGGTTGGCGTATTCAGGGCTGCACTAAGGGCCGGGCCACCATCACCTTTTAGTAGAGAACCGGCTACTGTCGTTATGGTCTGAGCAGACAGCCGTGTAGTCAGTGCAATGAGCAGGATACCCAGGGCTGTACATACGCTCAGCCTTGAGAAGTTTCTGATTAGGAGATATTCATTCATGGGTTGGGAGATAAAAATAGGTAAATCAATTATGACTCTAAACTCGATTTTAATTCGCTCATTTTTAGTGTATTGACTCAATTATAAAATTAAAGTAACATCGAATGGCTAAAAAGGGAGGATAGCTGTCGATTTCGCTTTTACGGTAGGTGACTGATTGGGATGGCTTTCTTTATGAAAAGAGCGCGGCATAGCCATTTAGGGTAAGTATTTAGCGGAATCCTGCTACTAAGTGTCAATCAAGCCATCGGAACTGAAAAATGGATAATTAACATGGTCTATAAAAACTGCCATCTCATTACGGTGCTCTTTTTAGGGCTGGCTAGTCAATCACTAATTGCCCAAAATAAACCCGACAGTACCCGCATTTCGATAGCAACAACTGATTGTGGTTGCCAGCGCATGGCTGCCCTAACGCTTCCTGGAGCCACCATTACAACCGCCGACTGTGTGCCTGCGGGTGCATTTACACCACCGGGAAGTAGTCAGGCTATTGCCGATCTGCCCGCCTTTTGCCGGGTTGCTGCTACGTTAAAGCCTACGCCCGAATCCATGATTCGGATAGAGGTTTGGCTGCCTCAAACTAACTGGAATGGCCGGTTTCTGGGAACGGGCACTGGTGGAGGAGCGGGCGGTATTTCCTATTCAGCCCTGGCCAACGGCTTGAAACGGGGATTTGCAACGACTAATACCGATATGGGAACCTCCCCCAATGCCAATGAAGCCGTTGGTCATCCCGAACGGTGGGTGGATTTCGGGCACCGGGCTACGCATGAAATGACAAAGGCCGCGAAAGCAATTACGCAGGCGTATTACTCAAAACCATTCCATCATGCTTACTTCGCGGGCTGCTCAACGGGTGGCCAGCAGGCCCTGATGGAAGCTCAGCGATATCCGGATGATTACAACGGAATTTTAGCCGGAGCACCGGCCAATAATCGTACCCATTTGCATACGGGATTTGTCTGGAACTATAAGGTAACCAACCAGATACCCGGTAGTGCTTTCCTGCCGAAAGAGAAAATTGCCCTGATTACCAGCGCCGTCATTAAAGCCTGTGGCGGTAAGGACGGCGGTGCACCCACTGATAATTTTCTGACCGATCCCGGTGCCTGTGCTTTTGATCCGGAAACGCTGCCTAAATGCCCGGATGGCACCGACGATGGAACCTGCTTCACCCGTGCCCAGGTAACTGCCCTGAAACAACTTTATACCGGGCCTATCAATCCGCGAACGGGCGAACGCATCTACACACCCATTCCGCTGGGAAGCGAAAATTCAGGGGCTGGGATCGAGTATCAGCAAAATCCGAATCAGGCACCACCTTCCCTTTTTTACCAGTACAAATGGGTGTTCGGACGTGACTTCGATTACATGGCCTTCGACTTTGATCGTGATCAGGCCAAAATGGATTCTGTACTGGCCCCTATTCTCAATGCGAACAACCCAGATTTGTCCCCTCTGAAAAAGCGGGGTGGGAAAATTCTGATGTACTCAGGAACAGCTGATCCGCTCGTACCTTATCAGGATGCGGTTAGCTACTACGAGCGTGTGATTAAAGCGCAGGGGGGAATTCGGCAGGCAGGTGAGTTCTTTCGGTTCTATCTGATCCCCGGCATGGCCCATTGTAGCGGAGGACCGGGCCTGAACGACTGTGGGCAAAGTCTGGCTCTCTACGGCCAACAGGATAGCGACCATGATGTGTTAACCGCTTTGATCAATTGGGTTGAGAAGGGTATCGCACCTGAAAAGCTCATTGCCACAGCCTTTACGGGCGGGGTTCCTGCGAATGGAATCCGGTTTCAGCGCCCTATCTTTCCGTATCCGAAGCTTCCTAAATACAGGGGTGGTGATCCGAATTTACCTGCCAGTTACCAGGGTGTCGACTATCCAAGAAACCGGGTTTTGACACCCGCAACGATCTATCTGAAGTGAGAGTAATTTACTGAGTTAACTGAAAAAAAGGTCTGTTAAGGCCAAATTTGAGTATACCGTACTAAATCTGGCTTTGAATCTAAGCCATAGTCACATTTAATTTAATAGGCATGAGAATACGCACCGTACCGGCCACGCTAGCTTATATAATCCTATTGTTCCTGTTCCTCCCCAATGGATTGGCCGTTGCTCAGACTACACCCCCACCTGTTTCAGACGCTCCCAGTGCCCCTTTTGATCTGAAAAATGGTGACAGAGTTGTTTTTCTGGGCAATTCGTTGTTCGAAAACGATTTTCAGTATGGGTATCTGGAGCTTGCTCTGACTACCCGATGGCCCAATCGGGACATTACGTTCCGCAACCTCGGCTGGACTGGCGATAATGTGTTTGGCGTTGCCCGGAGTACCATTACCAATCCACCCACCGCCTACGAGTTACTAATGGAGCACATTACAAAAGCACAGCCAACGGTTGTCTTTGTAGCCTATGGGGGCATTGAAGCACAGGACGGAGAAGCTGGTCTGCCCGCCTTTAAAGAGGGCCTAACGAAACTACTGGACAAGATTGACCAGCTTGGGGCAAGGGCTATTCTGTTATCGCCCATCCCCATATTATCCGCCGACTCTGCCGCAAGCAAAACCAGGCGCAATGCCATGCTGGAGCTATATGCGTCTACGATAGCGAAAACGGCTGCGGAGCGCGGCAAGCGGTTTATCGATATTTTCAAGCCGATTCAGGAAATTAGTAAAACAGTGCCGCTTACCGAAAACGGTATTCACCTGAATGAAACGGGCTACTATTACCTTGCCAATGTGCTGGAAACTGCTTTGGGGTTGCCTCCGCGAACAAAGCCGGTGACGATAACCGTTTCCAAAACGGGATCGGAGACAACAGCGCCCGCTAAACTACTGGATGCTGGAACGAACACGGCCAGCCTGACATTCACGATTGACGAACAGTACCTGCCGCTTCCATTACCCCTGAACGAAACCGGGCTTACAAAGTCAGGTCAAATCGTTAAAATAACCGGCCTGAAAAAAGGATTTTATACTCTAACGATCGACAAGGAAGAGGTGATAACTGCGTCGGCTAAACAATGGGAAGATGGTGTCGAACTTAAACAGGGCCCTTCCTTTGAACAGGTTCGGGAAATACGGCAGATGATTTTGAAAAAAAATGATCTGTTTTTCTTTCAGTACCGACCACCCAACACGACCTACATCCTGGGTATGCGCGCTCATGAACAAGGTCGGCATGCGAAGGGATTGGAGGACCAAAGCCTGATTATAAAATGGCTGGAAAGTCAGATCGCCTTAAACCGCGCCCCCAAGTCAAGAGTCTATCAACTTACCCTTCTGAAGTAGCCTAAACGTCATGAAAACGAGCTGGACGCTACGATTTTTCCGTAGACTATTCATTATTCCTGTTGTATTACTGATCACTTCTTCCGTCAATCAGGATAACCGAAAAGACGACCCTGACCCGGATGTGAAACGTGAACTTGATTCCTTCAAAGTTGCCGATGGCTTCGAGGTAACCCTGTTTGCCGCCGAACCCCTGGTGGCTAAGCCCATTCAGATGAACTGGGATGCCGACGGGCGGTTATGGGTGGTGAGCAGTACGGCTTATCCGCATCTGAAAACGGGTGAGGAGGCCAACGACAAGATTTTCGTTCTGGAAGATACCGATGGCGATGGGAAGGCCGATAAATCAACCATTTTTGCCGAGGGGCTGATAACCCCCACCGGAATCCTGCCGGGTGATGGCGGGGTATATGTGGCTAACTCGACCGAAATTCTGCATTTTGCGGATACTGATGGGGATGGGAAAGCGGACAAGAAACGTCGGATTTTAAACGGGTTTGGTACGGCCGATACGCACCACCTCATTCATACCTTTCGCTGGGCCCGGAAGGACTACTTTATTTTAACCAGTCCATCTACATCTATAGCCACATCGAAACGCCATCGGGTATCAAACGCCTGGAAGGGGGCGGTGTGTGGCAGTTAAACCTTAAACACCTCGAACTGGACATTTACGCCAAAGGGCTGGTCAATCCGTGGGGCTTGCAATTTGATCGCTGGGGACAATCGTTCCTAACCGACGGGGCTGGTTTCGAAGGGATCAATTACGCGTTTCCGGGGGCCACCTTTCTCACCTCACCCGGTGCCGCCCGAATCCTGCGGGGGCTAAATCCGGGACAACCCAAGCATAGCGGGTTGGATGTAATTTCCGGTCGCCACTTACCCGAATCCTGGCAGGGGAGTGTCATTACCAACGACTTCCGTGCCAATCGGATCAACCGGTTCAAGCTCGAAGAACAGGGAAGTGGCTATGCCTCCAAGCAGGCCGAAGATGTTCTCTGGACGGATCATGTCGCCTTTCGTCCGGTTGATATTTCCGTTGGTCCGGATGGCGCTATTTATGTGGCCGATTGGTACAATCCCATTATTCAGCATGGTGAGGTGGATTTTCATGATCCACGCCGTGACCATGAGCATGGCCGTATCTGGCGGATTGTTGCCAAAAATCGACCCCTGGTCAAGAAAACGCAGTGGAGCAAAGCTAGTGTCAGTGAACTGCTGGAGGCACTCAAACTACCCGAAGACTGGACTCGTTTGCAGGCCAAGCAAGTCCTGAAATCCCACGGTGCCAATGAGGTGATTCCGGCCCTCCAGAAATGGGTGCAGGGTCTTGACAAAAAAGAGGCAGATTATGAGCACAATTTGCTGGAAGCACTTTGGCTTTATCAAACCCTTGAGGTCGTCAACGAGCCGTTGCTTCTGCAAGTATTGAACGCAGAAAATCACAAAGCGCGGGCCGCTGCCTTGCGCGCCCTTGAATTGTGGTATCCTAAACTAACCAACGTACCAACCCTGCTTACCAAAGCCGTCGCCGACAAGCATCCGCAGGTACGTCTCGAAGCCGTTATCGCCCTCCGAAAAGTAAAAACAGCAGAATCTGCCCGTACGGCGTTGACCGTTCTGGAAAACCCGATGGATGAGTTTCTGGACTTTGCGTTGTGGCAAACTGTTCGTGAACTGGAACCGCTGTGGATGACACGCCTGAAGACTGACCCTAACTTCTTCGGGACTGCGAAAAAAACGGTCTTTGCCCTCAAATCAGTCAGTAGCGCGGCTGCGGTTTCCCGACTGGCTCAGTTATATCAAAACGATCAGATTCCCGAAGAGTATCAGAAAGATGTGCTGGCTGCCTTGGCCAAATTTGGTACAAACGCTGACTTAACGATTCTTTTTGACAAAACCCTTCAGGGAAATGCCAGCCAGACGAAGACTGTTGCTTCCCGGTTAAGTACGCTGGAAGAAGCCGCCCGGCGGGGTGTAAAACCGGAGGGCAATCTGAGTCGGATTACCAGCTTTATTGACAATGAGGATGATGCTATTGCCACAAGCGCTATTCAGTTGATTGGTTTGTGGCACCTCAATGAACAGAACAGTACACTGGTCAGCCTGGCGCAAAAGGGTGATAAAAACAGACGAAAAGCGGCTTTGGGCGCATTGGCTACATTGAATACGGATCAGTCTCAGGCGTCACTGGTTGATATGACGGGCGGGAAAAATGCAGCTGATTTGCGACTGGCGTCGGCTGCTCAACTGGTTTCAGTGAATGCGGCTGAAGCTGCCCGAATTGGCGCTGATCTCCTGCGGACTCTACCTGCACAAACGGATGCATCAGCACTTTTTCAGGCGTTTTTAACCAATAAACAGGCAGTACGCGCATTTGCTGATGAGTTGACGTCTCGTAAAATACCAGAAAACAGGGCGAAAGAAGGGCGACAACTCATGCAGCGTACCATTCCTACAATCGACGTAATGCAGATGAGGTAAAATTACTGGCGCAGGCACTGGAAGCCTCGGGGGGCGTTTTGCCTGTCGAAAAAATGCCTCAGGAATTAACGAATCCGGAAATCGCCAGCCTGGCCAGGACAGCCAAAGAAACGGCTGATCCGGTGAAAGGCGAACTGGTATTTCGGAAAAGTAACCTTACCTGCCTGACGTGTCATGCGATAGGAGGGGCCGGGGGGCGCATCGGTCCGGATTTGAGTAGCCTGGGAACAAGTTCGCCCGCCGAAACCATTATCCGGTCTATTCTCTATCCAAACGCATCCATAAAAGAAGGTTTTGAGTTACAGCGGGTTGCGAAAAAAGACGGCACTGAGCTAATGGGCTATCTGGTGAGTAATGGCACGTCTGACATTGTGCTGCGTGATGTGGCTGGTCAGGAGGTGTCCATTCCGAAAAGTCAGATTACTATCATTGAGAAAGTGCCTGGTTCGCTGATGCCTGCCGGATTAACGGCCAGCCTGGATAAAGAGGAGTTTATCAATCTGGTTAGTTTCCTGTCGAAACTGGGCGAATCAGGGAAGTTTCGTGTGCCGACAGCCCGGTTTGTACGACGTTGGAATACCGTATCTGCCAGCAAAGAACTCGCCCGAAAAATCGGAACGGATGGACCCGGCTACATCGTAAAAGAAAATGCAAAAGTGTTATGGCAACCTGCCTATAGCAAGGTTTCCGGAGAGCTGCCTCTGGACGAATTACCTGTTATCGACGCCAATACAGGCAAGCGCTACAGTTTCGCTCGGTTCGATATTGAAGTGGTGAGCAAAGGGAATGTCAACCTGGAAATGAATTCAACGGCTGGTTTAAATGCCTGGGTAGGCTCGAAGCCACTCAAACTGACTGATCGTGGTGTTGTTACAGATCTTCCGCAGGGTATTCACACCATTACCGTGGCTGTTGATCGAAGTTTACACAAAGATGTTCCACTGAGCATCCAGCTTCTGGACGCGGAAACCGCACCTGCCCAAACCCGGCTGGTGATAGGAAGGTAATTGCTTTGGTTAGCATAGCGGTCGCGTTAGTGATCAGATGTTTGTAGAAAGAGGTTTGAATTAAGTAGTAAAGGGGGAGGCAGGTTCTTTATATACATACAAACCAGCAAGTTATCCAAAACCAGTACACACATGAAAGTAGACGGGAAGCCTGTTCTTCATCCGAATACCCTCGTCAGTCGATTCCTGATTCTGCCCTTCATTTTAGGCATTCAGGTCGTTTTAGCCATTCAGGTTTTCGGACAATCGTCCGTACAAGCGGTGTCATTATTTGACGGGAAAACGCTTACAGGCTGGAAGACTGTCGACCCGAAGCACTCATCGCTTTGGTTTGTAAAAGACAGCGTGATTCGAAGCGGTGATGGGGTGAAAAAGATACCGGAGAATACCTATCTGCATACGCTGAAAGAATACGGGGATTTTGAATTTCGTTGTCTGTTTCGCTTATCCGGCGATCCGGCAACGGGGATGATCAATAGCGGCATCCAATATCGTTCGATTCTGGAAGGTGGAAAAATAGTTGGCTATCAGGCCGACATTGGCAATGGCTATTGGGGCGATTTATATGATGAACACCGACGCGAAAAGCTGGTTAGTGGCGATTTGAGCACCCTTAAGCGAATCCTGAAAGAAGATGGCTGGAATAGCTATATCATCCGCTGCAAAGGCAACCATCACGAACTGTATATCAATGGGGTTAAAACCTGCGACTATATCGAGAAGGACAGTAAAATCCCGTCGAAAGGAGTTATTGCCGTCCAGATTCACAGCGGAGGAGTAGCCCAGGTCGAATTCCGGGACTTAACAATATCCGAGCTTTAAAATGGATAATGAAGAATGAAAAATGAATAATGTTAAATAGGTAACGGGTTGTTTTTTAGTTATTTGCCTACGGGCATTATTCATTTTTCATTATCAATTATTCATTTTTCATTATCCATTAGAAATGAAAAATATCCCTATTCCCATGAACAGATTCTGTTTGCTCATATCCTTCCTTTTTGTTGGTCTTGCCTTGCCTAATAGCATGGCCCAGACTCCCAAGGCTAAACCCGCAGCAGTCGTACAGGACACGGCGAAGGTCGATCGGGAGTACGCGCTGGAAGCCACCATGCTGGGCTTTTTTGCGAAAGACGGTGCCCGAAATCCAACATTGAAGGCCAAAAAAGGGGACCGCGTCCGGATTACCATTACCAATGGCGAACTCATGACGCATGATATTGCGCTGGAGAAGCTTGGCCTGAAAAGTAAGACACTTCAGGAAAAAGGGACGCGAGCCAGCATTACGTTTACCGCCGACAAAAGTGACACCTATTTCTGTACGGTTCCCGGCCACCGGGCTGCCGGCATGGTTGGCAACTTCGAGGTGGTCGAAGGCAGTATTTCAGATGCGACCATTGCAGGACAACTACCCACGAAGAATGGGCAACCGCTAAATTTGAACTTCGAGACGGGGACGCTGAAAGACTGGACGGCTACCGGCGATGCGTTTACCAGTCCGCTTATTGATCAGGACCCTTCGCCCGTTCATGAGAAAGACATGACAATTGGCTTTGCCGGTAAGTATTTTCTGAGCAGTGGTGGCACCGCCAACTATAAACTGACGGGAACCTTAACGTCAGTTCCGTTTACCGTAGCCCAACCGTTTGCCGCTTTCCGGGTTTCGGGCGGTGCCTTACAGGATACACGCGTCGAACTTGTGCAGGCAGGGACGGATAAGGTTATTTTCCATAGCACGGGTCAGGGGCGCGCTACGCTACAGCCGGTTGTTGTTGATTTACAGCCGTATCTAAACCAGGAAATCTTTATCCGAATCATTGATAACGAGACGGGCATTTCCCAGATTCCGTACATCGCTAATGACAAGTGGGCGCACATCAACTTCGATGAATTTCTGTTTTACCCGACGCGGCCAAATTTTCCGAATGAGCTGAAACAGAAGGATATTATCATTCTGCCACCCCTTGATCCTGTGCTTCATGCTGGCCTTTCTGGTACCGAAGCGGCTAAGGTGATGACTTTGCCCAATGGGTTTAAGATTTCGCTGGCAGCAGCTGAACCCGATATTGTTAAGCCCATCTGTTTCACCATCGACTGGCGGGGCAGACTTTGGGTGGTTGAGGGGCATACCTATCCCGTTCCAGCGCCAGAAGGGCAGGGGAGAGACCGCATCCTGATTTTTGAAGACACCAATGGCGATGGAACCCTGGATAAGAAAAAAGTCTTTGCCGAAGGACTAAACCTGGTGAGTGGCATTGAAGTCGGCATGGGCGGTGTATGGCTTGGAGCTGCACCCTATCTATTGTTTATTCCCACCGATTTCAAAACCGATACTCCCACGGGTGCCCCCAAAAACTACTCGACGGTTGGGGAACGCAGGATACACATGAAGTCCTTAATAGTTTCCGATGGGGGCCTGATGGCTGGCTGTATGGTACGCATGGCGTGTTTACGCATTCGAATGTAGGAAAACCAGGCGCACCTGATTCGGAACGGACGAAACTGAATGCCGGTGTCTGGCGGTTTCACCCGACAACGCAGAAGTTCGAACTGTTCTCTGAAGGTACTAGCAACCCCTGGGGACTTGATTTCAACGACTACGGTCATGCGTTCGTTACGGCTTGTGTAATTCCGCATATGTACCAGATGATTCAGGGTGGGCGCTACTTCCGGCAGGCGGGTAAACATTTCAACCCCTACACCTATGACGACATTAAAACCCATGCCGATCACGTACACTGGTTGGGCGAACGGGGACCCCATGCCGGTAATTTCCGTTCGGCTTCGGCGGGTGGAGGGCATGCACACTCAGGGGCTATGATCTATCTGGGTGGCGATTCCTGGCCAAAGGAATACCGTAATGACATCTTCATGAACAACATCAATGGTGCCCGACTGAACCATGATCACCCCGTTCGGGAAGGTTCTGGTTATCTGGTGACGCATCGGCCGGATTTTCTGGTTATGAACGACTCCTGGTCACAATGGCTGAACATGAAATACGACCCAAGTGGCTCTGTATTTGCCATTGACTGGTACGACAAGAATCAGTGCCACAGTCCGAATCCCGATGTTCACAACAAAACCATGGGCCGGATTTTCAAGATCACGCACGAAAACGATAAGTGGGTTCAAGTCGATCTGGCTAAGGCATCGGATATGGAGTTGGTTAATTACCAGTTGCATCCCAACGAATGGTATGTCCGGCAAGCCCGGTTACTGTTACAGGAGCGTGGACCCAATAAGAAAGTCCACAAGGCGCTGAAAGAAATTCTGGCTAAGAATCCGGATGCGACCCGTAAACTCCGGGCACTCTGGGCGCTTCATGTAACGAAAGGGCTTACCGAAAAGGAACTGACCGAATTGCTGTCGAATGAAAGTGATTACGTCAGAAGTTGGGCGATTCAGCTACTGGCTGAGAATAAAACCGTCTCTCCCGAAACCCTGAAGCGTTTTGCGACTTTGGCTCAAAACGACAATTCGGCCCTTGTTCGGCTTTATCTGACCTCCGCCATGCTTCGGCTGGACCCAAATCAGCGTTGGGATGTACTGGAGGCACTCGTGCAGAAGTCAGAGGATAAAGAGGATCATAATCTGCCCCTCATGGTGTGGTATGCCGCCGAACCGCTAGCTGCTGTCGATGCGAAACGCGCCCTCCAAATGGCCGAGAAAGCAAAACTGCCTAAACTGTTGCCCTACACCGTTCAACGGATAGGCGCTCTCGGTACCGAGGATTCAAAAAAACTGCTAAAAGAATTGAACGACCGGGTAGGCATGCTGGAACACCGGCACGAGTAGCCGAGGGCGTTGCCCCCAGCTAGTTCTATCCAACCCCTTCAGGGTTGCAATGTGATGAGGATAGACTAACCCTGTAAGGGCTCCATAATTACTCGAGGGTGAAGCCCTCGGATTGCTACTAATCGGGGAAAACCCTCGGATCATGCCATGAACACAAAAAACAACTTCATCCTGAGTGGACTATTGGCCTTCTGCTGGATAACAAACGCGTATAGCCAGGAAAAAACGCTATTCAACGTGCGTCAACAGCAGGCAACGAATGCGGCCACAAACGTGGCGAAATCGACAAAACCCGTTGTGCCGGAGGGAAACTTTAAAAAAACAACACTTACCCGCGATTTCATTTCGGAAGGGGTAGCCGTTGCTGATCTGAATAAAGACGGCAAAATGGACATCGTGGCGGGTTACTACTGGTTCGAAGCACCCAACTGGACGCGCCACGAAATGGCACCCTCCCGTGTGTTTGATCCCAGAAAGGAATATAGCGAGTCGTTCCTCAATCTGGGTATGGATGTGAATCAGGATGGGTGGGACGATGTCGTCATTATTGACTTTCCCGGAAAGCCCGCTTTCTGGTTTGAGAACCCTAAAAATACACCTGGAGAATGGAAAAAACACATCCTTGCCGATTCGGTAGGCATCGCCAATGAGTCGCCGGGGTTTATAGACATCGATGGTGATGGTCGACTGGATATTATTTGTGGAGATAAGGCTAAGAAGCAGATTGTCTGGTTGAAGCCACCCGTGAAACCCGGCGATACCGAATGGCAACGGTTTGCCTTAAGTAAGGAAAATGTTCCGGGTACCGAGACCTTCTCCCACGGAATCGGTTATGGCGATGTGAACAAGGATGGTTTCAATGACGTCGTCGTTCGGGAAGGCTGGTTTGAAGGAACGGCGGACAAAAAGTCGGGCAACTGGGTGTTTCATCCGGCTGATTTGGGCGAACCTTGTTCTCATATGCAGGTACTGGATGTGAATGGCGACGGCAAGAATGATGTAGTGAGTGCATCGGCTCATGCGTTGGGCATCTGGTGGCACGAGCAGGTTATGGATGAGCAGGGTAAAATCAATTTCAAAACCCACCTGATGAGCACCACGACGGCCCAAACGCACTCATCAATCATGGCCGATCTGAACGGCGATGGCCTCAAGGACTATATTACCGGGAAACGCTTTCTGGCCCACCATGGTCGGGACCCCGGCGACAGCGATCCGGGCATTCTCCTCTGGTTTGAGTTTACCCCTGGCAAGGAACCCTACTACAAGGAGCATGTCATCGACAATGACTCCGGGGCAGGCCTCAATATTGTGGCGCAGGACATGAATGGCGACAAGAAACCCGACATCGTGATTGCCAATAAAAACGGCGTGTTTCTGTTTGAGAACAAGATGAAGAAATAAGTATTCTGGCGTGAGTAAATGCTCGGAGTAAAAGGACGAAACCCCGTCTCATCTCTGTTCTATACACTAATCACTACTTTCTAACAACCTGTTAATGATGCGACAAACCACTTTACTCGTTAGCCTCCTGCTTTTTACCCACCTTTGTCTGAGCCAGTCCAGGCCGGGTCAGTCCAGGCCGGGTCAGTCCAGACCGGGCCAATCCAGGCAGGGTCAGTCTAAACCAAAGCCCGGCAAGTGGATTCAACTCTTTAATGGCAAAGACCTCAAAGACTGGTCGGTGAAAATAACGGGCCATCCACTCAACGACAATTACGGGAACACCTTTCGGGTTGAAGATGGTAAGATGGTTGTCCGTTACGACCAGTATAAAGCCTTTGATGAGCAATACGGCCATATTTTTTACAAGAAACCATTCTCTGCTTACCTGCTGGTGGTTGAGTACCGATTTGTTGGTGAGCAGGTGAAAGGCGGCCCGGCTGGGCAATCCGAAACAGTGGGGCTATGCTGCACGGACAGGCACCGGAAACGATGGGTCTCAACCAGGACTTCCCGATCTCGATGGAGATGCAGCTTCTGGGGGGCGATGGTCAGCATGAACGGCACACCGCAAACCTGTGTACACCCGGTACGAACTTCATTTTAGATGGCAAGCTCTTTACCCAGCACTGCATTGATTCAAACTCAAAGACCTATCCCGGCGATCAGTGGGTTCATGCCGAGGCACTGGTGCTAGGCGATTCTCTGATAAAACACATCGTTGAAGGCGATACCGTACTGACCTACGAAAAACCACAAATAGGTGGAGGCAATGTCATCCATTACGATTCGAAGGTCAAGAAAGATGGGCAGTTGCTTGACAAAGGGTATATCTCCCTGCAAAGCGAAAGTCACCCCGTCGAATTTCGCAAAGTTGCCCTGTTCGATCTATCTCCCTATATGCACAAACCAAAGCAACTGGCCGCCATTCTACGGCAGTTGCAGATCCGGAAATAAGGCTGATTTTAACCCTTTCATACACGTAAAAAAACGCCCTAAGTTGCGCTTAGGACGTTTTTTTATGTGTGTTTAATAACTCCAGTACCCTTCTACCCAGACTCGTCCACGAGGGGTTGCCCGCCAATAACCAGGATTCCAGGTTTTATACCGGTCTGGTTTTGAATAAGTGGCGTATTGAGGGGTAGCTGTCTGATAGTGACCGTCTATCCAGATACGATCCCGTCCTCGTTGGACGTAGTGACCCGGAACCCATACCTGCTCTATTGGCTGTTGATGCATTGGCGGGGTCCTAGGAATGACGATGACCCTCCTGGGCGTTTGTGCTGTGGCAGTTTCTGAATCAACTATACACAACGCGGGGAGCAATAAACTCGCTAATGCCAATACTTTCATGTTCGTTTTCA
The DNA here is from genome assembly GCA_003259005.1 of Spirosoma telluris. Lineage (GTDB taxonomy): Bacteria > Bacteroidota > Bacteroidia > Cytophagales > Spirosomataceae > Spirosoma > Spirosoma telluris. The sequence continues at coordinate 3,164,718 of QLII01000001.1, read as the reverse complement.
TAGCGTTTACCGATTAAGTTCGGCAGAAAATCGTATCTTTCATCTACTCAGATGACCGCTTTCTGCTCCAATTATCCTTGCTAGGCTATAGTTTATAACCGAAAAGTTTTAAACCTGGCAATCTATTAACGTATGTAAATACAATATTGTTAGATGGTTTTGCCAATATCTGGACTTAGGTAATATATTATCCAGCTAGCTCTCCGCTAGTTTATAAACGGTTCAAGGGTAGACCTCGCTCTGACAAATTTCACTTGAGCCTCGTAGAGGTAACAATTGGCAATCAAACCGGGGTAAATGTCGCACTACTCGTAGGCACGTGATTAAAAAAACACTGGAAAGTCCTTCTACCTATCAGAATGGCTGCTAACCATTGGCCTCAACGGTTCATAACCCGATCTGGCTGATTTTTATACTAATCAGGGTAGCCTCTCCATTACAACTAACATTTTCGCACGATTCTAATGTGGATTTACGATAACTGGGCTTGCCTTTTAAGGGTATTTCATAGTCCTATGCCATATCTTGGAGATATGGCATAGGACTATGAAATACCCTTAAAAGCAATCTCCAATAAAAAAGGCTTCATGCGACATTATTTCTTTTGGCTACTGCTTTCGACTAGCTTAACCGCTTCCGCGCAGCTGCTAGTACCACCGATCTCATTGCGTACCGATTTATTGCTTCATACAGATAAGGTGTGGAGCAATGGCTTTTTAACGAATCTAACCCTTGATGCCGCAGACTCATCCGGTTTCCTGGGCCAATTAGCCCTGATTCGTAGCGTCCATCCTTCGTTTAGTTGGGCACTCATCGACCAGCGCACCAATAGTCGTCAGACCGCTTTTCGGTTGATTGTAAGCTCTTCCCGGAAAAATAGCCAGGCTAATGTGGGCGATGTGTGGGACTCCGGAAAACTCCTAAACAGCCGAAGCGTGGGTATTTTGATACCCCCCGGCCTGGATGCAAACCGGATTTATTACTGGAAAGTAAAAGTCTGGAATGACCAGAATACCGAAAGTGATTTTTCTCAAGCGAAAGCGTTTCGCACAGCTCCCCAGTTAGCCGATTACGAAACGCCTTATTACCCCGTCGTGAAAGCTGAAGAAGCGCCCGTTTCACAGAAACCAGTGGGCTCGAAATGGATAATGTATGATTTTGGTAACGATGCGTTTGGGCAAATTTATCTTACAGTGAATGGGCCAACTGAGCAGGATACCCTCATCCTGCATGTCGGGGAGGCCATTACACCTGATGGCCATGTCAACCCCAAACCCGCCGGTGTACTGCGGTACCGACGGATACCCGTTCTGTTGCAACGCGGGTTGCACCGCTACGCTATTCAGTTTAAACCAGACAAGCGTAATACCGGCCCGAAAGCCATTCTGATGCCGGATTACATTGGCGAAGTGCTGCCGTTTCGCTATGTTGAAGTTGAGTTGCCCGCCACTAATGTCCGTGTTGAGCAGCTTGTTCGTCAGGTTGTTACGTATCCTTTCGATGAAACCGCCACGACGTTCACCAGCTCAGACACAACCCTGAACCGTATTTGGGATCTCTGCAAACACACCATCAAGGCGACTACCTTTAGCGGCTATTACGTTGATGGAGATCGTGAACGGATTCCCTACGAAGCCGATGCGCTGATTAATCAGCTTTCTCACTATGCCACCGATTCGGAGTACAACATCGCCAAACGATCTTTAAACTACCTGGTTTTTCATGCAACCTGGCCTACCGAATGGTCGTTGCAAAACGTTTTGATCGCCTGGTACGATTATCTAAATTCCGGGGATTCGCGTACAGTAGAAGCCCTCTATCCCGAACTGAAGGCTAAACTTTTACTGCCGCTCGCCCGCCGGATGGACTAATCAGTACCCGAACGGGCCTTCAAACGCCTGAATTTAAGAAGTCCATTCACTACGATACGTTTGATGGTCGACCTACGATTCAGGATATTGTCGATTGGCCGCAGCAGGGCGTTCTAGGATTGGGTAAAAAGGAAGTTGGTGAAACGGATGGCTTCGTTTTTCGTAACTACAATGCAGTCGTCAATGCCTTTCACTATCAGGGGCTGGTCTATATGGCGCAGGTAGCGAATCGCTTGGGCAAAGCGGAGGATGCCACTTTTTTTACGAACCGATCCAATCAGGTTAAGAAAGCCTTCCAGGCCACGTTTATTAACCCTAAAACGGGCCTCGTTCGGGATGGCGATAGCACCGACCACGCGTCTCTTCATGCCAATATGATGGCTCTTGCCTTTGGGCTGGTTCCTGAAAAGTATCAACCAAAGGTACTGGCGCATATCCGGTCGCGAGGGATGGCGTGCAGTGTGTATGGGTCGCAGTTCCTGCTGGATGCACTCTACAATGCCCATGAAAGTGCCTATGCCCTGGCGCTGCTAACCTCGACCGATGAACGCAGTTGGTACAACATGATCCGCACGGGATCGACGATGACTACCGAAGCGTGGGATACGAAATACAAACCCAATCAGGATTGGAATCATGCCTGGGGGGCTGCACCAGCCAATATCATCGTGCGGAAATTAATGGGTGTCGAAGCGTTGACGCCCGCTTTTGAAACGGTTCAGATCAAGCCCCAGCCTGACACATTACGGCGGGCCTCGTTGCAACTGGCCACGTTACGGGGGCCAATCGCCGTAGCCTTCGACAACATGCCCGAACGGTTTCAGCTACGCGCCACACTGCCTGCTAACACCAGCGGAGTGGTGTACCTGCCCCGTAAAAAAGCGAAAAGCCAGGTTTGGCAAAATGGAACTGTGGTAAAAGCTATACCAGAAGGCAAATTCTGGAAGATTATTGCAGTTGGCGCAGGAGCCCATGAATGGGAGGTGCGTTGACTTATTGTAGTGTTCGTAAAAGTCTAATGGAACAGCACATTTTTTGTCATCCCGACCGAAGGAGGAATCTCAAGTTGTCGGATGCCTGAGAGATCCCTCCTTTGGTCGGGATGACAAAACTATACTCATTTTAGGCCGATTTAGAGGGGATAGCATAGATTTTAAACAACTGCCAAATTTCTATTTATCATCCTTCAACGTCGATAGGAAACTAACCACATCCCGAATTTCCCGTTTTGTTAGCAGATACTTCATTTCAGGCATACTCGATGGCGAGTTGGTGCGCTTGGCAACCTGACTTTTAGGCACCGTAGTATCGGGCTGGTCGCCCACTTTTACCTTAATGTCGGTACTGGTTTCGCCCTGCAAAATACCACTGACCGTTTTGCCATTCTTCAGCTTCAGGTTGACTGTACCAAATCCCGGCGCTAAACGGGCACTTGGATTGATCAGTGCTTCCAGCAGTTGTTCACGCGTGAGTCGGCTGGCTACCCCATTCAGACGAGGGCCCGCATTCCCACCGAGATCATCATAGGCGTGGCAGCGTATACACTGTGCTGTTTGGTGGCGGAAGAAAATTCGTCGGCCTAAATCAGGCTCGCCACCTAATAAACTCCCTTTGTAGGTCGCAGCCAGGGCATCGGGCGATAATTTGGACGTGATTGTTTTATACTTAGCCGTCAGTTGGGGCGAGTGACTGCTTTCGATGGCTTCTTCCAATTCCAGCTGGAGTTCGGCGGGCATGGTGCCTGCTGTCATTTTGGCCAGCAATTGATCGAAGGTTTTCTGTGAATTAGCAATCGGAAGTTTGCCTAAGGTGAGCAGGGCCGCCTGCTTTTCTTCGGTTGTACGGGTGTTGATTACCTCCGAGAGCAGACTTACCATCCGATCTTTGGGCATATCCGATTTCGCCAGCAAATCCAGCCCGGCTACCCGTACGCTTTTTTCGTTGTCGGCCAGGGCTGTTTCAATGGCTTTACTGACCTGTTTATCATTCATGGAGGCCAATGCCCGTAGAGCCGCAATTCGTACCGTCGCTTCTTTGTCGCCCGTTAATCGGCTAAACAACGGTTCCGATGCTTCAGTCAAATTTAGCTTTGTAATAGCTTTGATGGCACTTAACCGAAGGGCCACATCCGAATGCGTCAACAGCTTGCTATACAGGTCGGCGGTCTTGGTTTTCAGCACCGCTGGGTCGCGTTCGATAACGCCCCGGTAGCGTCCATCAACCCGATCCAGCACCGACGGTTTAGCCCAGGTACTAAGGGCTTCCAGGGCTTCGCCCCGCATGGCAATCGGGTTGCCTTCTTTCTGCGCGTAGTCGATCAGGGTTTGCATGGCTTCGGGCGTGCCTACGCGCAAGTTCGCGTTGACTGCCCGACGAATTAAGGCTTCATTAGTAAATCGGGTGTTTTGCAGCACCTTACCCAATGCAGGCAATGCAGCTGGAATCGACAGGTCATCATTGCTGCCGCGAGCCGCTTCGGTAACAATAAACTCATCGGTATCAGTCAGGAAAGCAGCGATGCCCGGATCACTCATACGCCGGAGGGTAACCACAGCAGCAATCCGAACTGCTCGTGACGAATGACTGGCTAAGGCCACTACAGGAGCCGATTTTCCGATCCGAGCCAAGGCAAGGCTACCCGCATGACGAATGTAGGTATCTTCGTCGTTATTGGCTTCCAAAAGCTGAATAATGGGTTGAATAGCAGGCTCGTAGTCAATGCGCCCCAATGCCTCGGCAGCGAAGAAACGGGTACGACTGTAGGAGTCTTTCAACAAGGGGATCAAGGCCGCACCCGCTTCTTTGTAACGAACATCGCCCAGCCATTTTGCCGCCTGCGCTCGAATTTCGGGATCGCTATCCTGGAGCAAGGGCAATAACAATTGGCCATATTGCTTATCCTGACGAGTCAATTGACTGATTCCCCAAATGCCATGCACACGCGCCAACTGATTGTCGGTTTGTTTAGTGGCGGCAGCAAGAATAGGAGCACCCTTGGCACCGCGTTTGGCCAGTTCAAACTGAGCTTTCTGCCGAACCCGCATATCCGGATTCTTGAGCAACTCACCCAAATCCGTTTCAGAACGTGCCCCAAACTTTTCGGCCAGTAAGGCTTTGGTGCGCTGGCGATCTGCCGAAGCCGCGCCCGCTTTATCGTCCAGTTTCCAGATGCGGCCATAGTCTTTGGCGTCCCAGCCATTGATCCAGTCAGCTACGTATAAGGCACCATCAGGCCCAAAATCAATACCCGTCGCAAGCACATTGCCCAGGATTTTTTTCTGTTCGCCGAGTTCAAATGTTGCGCCTTTGGGCTTTAGCTTAAAGGCATGGATGCCTGAGCGAGCGGGATTTCCCACAAATTCGGCGATGAAAAACATATTTTTATACGCCGGACTCAGCGCCGTGCCCGGATTGTAGCGCATCCCTGCCGGGCCACTCACAAAGTTGGCGATGGTAGGGGTAATGTAAGCTGCCTGACCCTCAAAGCGAGGTTTGTACATCTGTTCGTCCATCCAGACTTTGTAGGTATTGTTGTTCGGGTCGCGGTATTTGCCGTACTGCCAGTTGCTACGCCAGCCCGTATCCGACCCATTGACAATGTAGACCAGACGTTCTTTCTCGCCCGGATGGTCGCCGTCATTGTCTTCGCTGATCAGGTTGCCATATTCGTCAAAAACAAATTCGTGGGTATTGCGAACCCCATAGGCAAACACTTCGAAATCACTGCCATCGGGGTTAGATCGGACAATAACACCGCTATTGGGGTGCGACCAGGTTTTGCCGTCTGGTCCTTTGCCATTGAAACCAATATCACCAATCTGCCAGTAGATTTTTCCATCCGGCCCCATTTCGATACCCGACATGCCGTGACCACCAAAGCCTATGTGAACGCCATAACCATGCGAAAGAGAGGTTTTGGTTTCGGCAATGCCGTCCCCATCTTTATCCTGCATACGCCACAGATCGGGTGCAACGGCCACATACAGGTCGTCGCCGTTGGTCATGACACCCCCGGCCACATCGGTTACTTCGTCATGGAAATCATCGACTACTAGCTGCGACAAATCGGCAACGCCGTCCCCAGACGTGTCTTCAATTCGGTAAACATTTTCCTTCTCGACGGTCATGTCCCGCCAATCGTGGGAGCCATCGCCGTTCATGTCTTTCAGCCATTCGTTTTTCTTACTGTTTTCAGGCGATAAGACCCTATGCAGAAATGCCCGTTTATCCTCAATGCTCTGTAATCGGTTCGATTCGATTTCCCAATCCTGATGGCCCCTAATATCAAATTCCGAGTTTTTCTGCCGATTGGTTCGGGTGTAATAGAGCCTGCCAGTATCATCAATATCGATGGCAATCGGATCGGCGACCAGCGAATCGACGCCCCACAAACGCAGTGTGAGTCCCTCGGCTAGTTCGGGGGTTACCGTGGCTTCGATAGCTTTGGCTAACTGAGCGGCTTTTTCGGGAACCATCCGTTTGATTCGGCGATCTATAGGGTCCTTTTCATTCTGATAACTCACTAAAAAAAGCATAGGAGCCAGCGCATAGAGCCAGACAATTTTCTTGTTTTTTACCAAACTTAGGTTCCCTTTTTTCATTCTAAACGTCAGTTAACACCTATCGTTGCAAGCTACTACTGGTTTAGCAGCCGTGTTCATACCATTTACCTGTTTTAAAGACATTTTAGGTCATACGTTACTTAATGCCCCAAGACTTTGTGTATAAGTATACATACGAGTCTATAGAAACAAGTTGCTACTATGACTAGAATAAAGGTTGACCCAAACAACTTTCTAATATTATCTACTTAATTAGGAGAATTTATAGGATAAGTCCGCAAAGTCGATAGAGTATTGTGTAACTGGTTGATAATCATTTTGTTGATTTTGTTTGTAAAATTAAAATTTATCTATCAACTTTGCGGCATATCCTGATTTAGTTCACTACCTGATCCGGATAAGTTAAGTCAGTCAAAAGCTGGCTTCTTTATTTTCATTAAAAATCTATTTAATATATAGATTAAGAGATTTAAATTAAAATAGCAATAACATGACACTGGAAATGGTTAATGAATTGGGCGAGGTACGTGGGGTGGTTGTAAAAGATCGTCAGCCCATTGAGCGGGCACAGCCGTTACACACGGGCGAATCAGTCCCCTTTTTCTCCTTAGTTGATACCGCCGACTATTGGCTGGCTTCTCTTTTAACCGTCGACTCATCGCATCAGACGGTTAGCCTGCCTGAACTACTCACACGTGGGCCTATCGTAGTTAGTTTTTATTGCCCTTGCTGGGGTGGTTATGCCCGCCCATTTTTAACGGAATTGACTAAAATGGCTACCGAAATTCGGGCGAAAGGAGGCCAGATGGTGGTATTTACCAACGAAAATCCCAAGTTCTTAGCCAAGCATACGGATTTATCCGCAATGTTGTTAGCCTATGATGCCGACAAATCGGTGGCTCGCCGGTTTGGTGTTTATTCAGAAACGGACCCGATCTGGGACCGGGTGTCTGGAATTTCGGAGGAGGTATTTATTCCCGCTGTATACGTTATAGACCGCTTCCGGAAGATTCAATACCATTTCCTGGACGAAAATTTTGAGGGCTTTACGCATCAGGCTGAGGTATTGGCGGCAGTAGAACAATGAAAACCTTAGTAGCGGGTTGATTAGAATCTAGCTGGGATTTACTTACCAGTATGCCATGAGGTAGCATGGCATACGACTATGCTCTCAAATCAACAGCTATACGGCGTCGAGACGCCACTCCTCCCACTCACCCAATTACAGATGGGACCGCTGACGGTCGGCTATGAAAACGGCTTTTTTCGGTATTTCCGCTGGGGCGGGCACGAGATTTTGCGGATGATTTATTTCGCGATTCGGGATGAGAACTGGGCAACCTGGATACCCATTATTTCGGACGAGCAATGGACAATCGACCCCAATGGGTTTCGGCTTAGCTATACCTGCCAGTATGAACAGGGTGGTGCAACGGCTTTTGTCTGGAAAGTGATCGCCGAAGGCAATGACCGGGGCGAATTCTCGATGACGATTGATGGAGTCGCTCATCAAACCTTCCTGAAAAATCGGGCTGGCTTTTGTATCCTTCACCCAATTCTGGGCACGGCGGGGCAGCCCTGCGAATTAATTCATCCCGATGGGAAGCTGGAAGTAACCCGATTTCCACAGTCCATAAGCCCACAAAACCCGTTTAAGCAGGTTGCCGCCATGCGCTGGCAACAGGCGGGTGGTCAGTGGTTTAAGCTGGAAATGACCGGCGATATTTTTGAAACGGAAGACCAGCGAAACTGGACGGATGCGTCATTCAAAACCTTCTGTACCCCACAGGATCTTCCTTTCCCGGTTACGCTTCGGCAAGGAGAGATGGTTCATCAGCGGATTCAGTTCCGACCGGAGCAGCCACTGCCCCCCTTATCGGAAAGCGGCCCCGACGACATGCTCATCCGATTCGATGAGGAGCAGCGAATGGCCCTGCCTGCCATCGGTCTGGGTGCGTCAACTGAAATACGGGAACTCACCGAGCCAGTTATTCGGGCGTTGCAAATCGGTCCATTTGACCATTACCGAATCGAGGTAGTGCCGGGTACACGGACTGGGCAACGTTTTTCGTACAGGATGTCCGGAATGCGCAGGCGCTGGGCTGGCCGTTGCTGGTAGCCCTGCACCTGTCGAACGAATACGCTGCTGAACTTCGAGACTTTCTGGATGTTGTGCAGCAAAACCAGGTGATGCCTGCCGAACTGTTGCTTTTTTCAACCGATGGGCCAGCTACTCAGACTGATGTCCTTCGTCAATCGCTCGCTATAATTCGACATGAACTGCCGCAAATACGTATTGGAGCGGGTACAAATTATAATTTTACGGAGTTGAACCGCAACCGGTTTCCAACGAATGGCCTCAATTTTATCAGCTACGCCGTTCACCCGCAGGCACATGCCTTCGATAATCGGTCGATGGTAGAAAATCTGGCTGGGCAGGGTGATACGGTTCGAACAGCCCAGTCATTTTGTGGGCTGGCTTCTGTACAGGTATCGCCCGTTACGCTTCGTCATCGGCTTAACCCCGATGCCCGTGACCCTGCGAATCGAATCCTTAGCAATACAGAGAAAATTGACCCTCGCCAGCCTTCGCTCTGGGCCGCTGGCTGGACGTTGGGCAGTATTAAAGCATTGGCAGAAGCAGGCGCAAAGTCGGTAACCTATTACCAGACAGTGGGGAAACAGGGTATTATATCAGAAGATGCGCAGCTTTACCCGCTGGCAGTAGTGCTTGCCCAGGTGCTGGAATTTCAGGGTGGACAGGTGATTCCCACAAAAGTAAATCACCCACTAGCTTGCAGCTGCCTATTATTGGTTCAAAGCGACCATCGGCGTTGGTTGCTGGCGAATCATACCGATCAGCCGCTGTCTGTTCAACTTCCTGAACCGGTTCGGAGAGGCTATCGAATTACGCCCATGCCTGCATCAATTGTGCCCGTTGAATTGACTGATACGCAACATATTAGCGTAGAGCCGTTTGGGGTGTGGGTGCTTGAATGCTAACGGAATCAGGCTCCTTTGCTCGTGCCAAAAGAGGCTACCCAGCTAATGAGAAGGCCGAACAGGGTGAGCCCTCCGATGGTAATCAGTAGCCATTTAAACACGGTCAGGAAAGGCCATTTCGCCAGGAAGCAGAGAGCCGCCAGAAAGACCAGCGCAAACAGGACCATCCAGCCCAGGCCAATAAAGACCATAAACGCCGACCCAATTCCGGAGTCGCGACTGTCGTTGTAGCGGGCCGCTTCGCATAAAAAATTGATGACGAAGTAGCTGCCAATCAGGCTGGCGATACTGATTCGGGTGAGCCACCACCACTGGCTACCGGGAGCCCAGAACAGCGGCAAAAAGGCCAGTAGAACCCCAAGGGCAGGTAGAAACCAGCCCAGGTTGAGGAGTTTGTCATGATCAGTAGCCGGAAGGGGCTGGCTGAGCGAAATAATAAGCCCGGTTAAAGCCAGCATACCCAGCCAAATCAGTTCCGGGCCTAACAGATAAGCAACTATGCGGTTCATTTTCAATTAGGTTAGTTCCCACACTACTCGAAGAGAAATCAGACCCAGGGAGAGAAGGATCAGTATCCATTTCAGAACCGGCAGAAAGGACCAGTGTGCCATCAGAAAAAATAGCCCAACGGAGCCTACGCCCAATAATATTGTCCAGCCTATTCCAACAAAAAATACGAATCCCATCGCTACCCCGACATCCCGAATATCAGCGTAGCTGGCTGATTTAGATAAAAAGCCAACCAGCAGACTAATTCCAATCAGGCCAGAAATCACCGTCCGGGCCAGCCACCACCATTGATTGCCCGGCGCCCAGAATAAGGGTAAGAAGGCGAGGATAACACCGATGGTTGGCAGGTACCAGTTCATCCAGATAAGTTTGAAATGGCCTCCGCTCACAATGGGTTGGTTGAGCGTAACGATTAGGCCCGCAATCGAGAGCATGAGTAACCAGGCTAATTCAGGGCCCAGCAAGTAAGCAACAGTTGTACGATTCATGAGGGATTCGTTTCGGATCAAAACGCCTTATAATTCTTCACGTTTTCCTGAAGCGATGCCAGCGTAGTTTTGAGTTGCTTATCGAGTTCCGAATAGAGTACCTGAAGGTCTTTTTCGTTTTTCTGGCAATACGTTTCAATAGAAGCTGATCGCGCACCGTCTTCAAATGTGATCTGCGTGATGGTTGCCCGGTATTTACGATTAGTGCATTCTACCACAAAACTATACCGGAACGTATAGACACCCCCCGCTGAACTCTCCGAACGGGGCAGGGTCACCACTTGCGTGACACGTCCGACTAAATCGCCGGTTTCTTTATCGCTCAGTGCGAAATTATCCGTAGGGGAGTGGAACGACTGGGTTAACCATAGCCGGGCCCGCCGGAACAGGTCGGCCTGAGAGGCAGGGCCGCAATCGACGACTTCGGTATAGGTGACGGCCTGATTCGTAACGGGCAAAATACCGTGCAGCTTTCCATTTGTAAGCACAGGTGGGCAGTCGGCCCGCACGGTGCCGATACAAAACAGACTGGCGATTAAGGCCACAAGGAATACACTATTCATGATTCGTTAACTTGATTTAAGGGAAAAAAGAAGGAGGTTGATTGTAAACCTGCTCAAAAGTAGGCAGCTGATCAGGGTATGTCCAGCTGGAGTTGACAACGGGCGGAATTGGACCCACAAGTAGCCGGAAAACCGGAATAGGTCGTTACGATACCTAGTGCTGATAATCCCATTTTCCCGCTTCATGTCCTGACCTATTCAGTTCATGGTAATCATACGACAGCTCATGCCAATGATCACTTGAGTAACAATCAATACCGGATAGGTTTACGGCTATTAACCACGATAACCAGTCATGAACGTTTTTTTGATTGCCATTGCATTGTTGGCCGGAGCCCCTGTCTGGCACAATATGATCCCGTTGGAGCCCTTTCGATGTGGTCGGAAGGATACGTAGTTACTCTTCAGAACGATACCCTTCAGGGGCAGGTACGCGTTGGCTCGCTTGTGAATGATTCGCCAGCCAGTGTCATTGTCCGAACGAGCGATGGGAGTAAGCTAAAAGTGAAAGGAGCTGACATACAGCTAATGGCTCAACGGCTACCCAGTTTTGCGTATTCGACAGGGAGTATTCCACGCGATCGGGAAATGGTCATTTTTGAACGTGTTCCAAATCCCCGGCAACATGAAAAACCTATGCTGCTGGAACGATTGACGCCTTTCGGTGGTAGCGTAGTGCTCTATTTCGATGTTGCTGGCTGGAAGAAAACAACCGAGTACACATTCGGTAATTTTACGATTGAAACCCGCCGACAGGACCTTAGCTATATTGTCCTGAAAAATGGTCGGGAAGCGCAGGTCGCTAAACGGGGCGACATGGAAGCTGTTCATGAACGGTTATTTGGCGACTGTCCTGCGTTCATCCGTAATTACCCATCAGCCACCCGCCGGAACTGGAGTCAATTTGGTGAAATGGTCTTGGCTTATAATCAGCTTTGTTCTTACTAAATCGAACGATTTTTGTTAAATTCCCGAGGGTGTGAGCACATAAGTATTTTGCCAAATTTGCCTCTATTGATTCTTGTGGATTCTGTGGATGCTTATTGATTCTATTGGCCTGAGAATCAATAAGTATTCACAGAATCCCCGAGAATCAAATCATAAACAATTCTGCCCTCGTACTTACTTTCGGGAATTTTGTTGTTTAGGCATCAATCCAGAACGTTTCCTTTGTTGTATGTATTGATAGACCATAAACCGCTCTGCGCGTGTTCGCAGTTGCTAATTTCTCCCGATGAGGTTTCCTAAAATGCTTCTTCTGCGACTACTCTGGCAGGTGACAGCGGCCCTGATCATACTGGCTGTATGTCTGTTTTCACTGAGTGGCTACGCTATTTCGTTCAACAGTCGCCGAACCAAAGATGTGGCTTATGTAGCATCGGCATCATCGGATTTTAACCCTGAGCGCCATTTGCTGGATATTTACACACCCCGCTCAAAATCAGCAACGCCCCGACCCGTTGTCGTCTTTATTCATGGGGGTGCCTGGAATAGTGGCAGTAAAAACATGTACTTTATTATCGGTCGGCGGCTGGCCAAGCAGGGGATAGTTGCCGTAGTGATCAATTACCGGCTCGCGCCCGCTGTTGAGGTACCTGCCATGGCCGATGACTGCGCCCGTGCGGTGCAGTGGACCGCGCAGCATATTGCCGAATACGGTGGTGATCCAAACCGGATTTTTGTGATGGGTCATTCGGCGGGTGGTGGGTTAGCGGCTCTGATAGCTACCAATGATCAACTGTTTACAAAACTCGGCCTGTCTAAAAACCCCATTAAAGGAGCTATTCTCGACGATCCCGGCGGACTGGATATGTTCGACTACCTGACCAAAATGCAGTACCCGGCGATGACTCTTATCTAGTGGCTTTCGGGAAAAAGCCCGATAGCTGGCATGCTGTGTCACCCCTGTATTACCTCCGAACCGATAGCCCACCAGTGCTAATGTATGCCGGAGAAAACACCTATCCGGGTATTGCCAGTAGTACCCGGCGGTTCAATAAGCGGCTTGACGAACTGGGTATCAGGCATGAATTCACCGTGTTGCCGGGTAAAAAACACATTCCCATGGTCACGCAGCTATTCTGGAAAAATAATATCATCTACCGCGACTTACTGAAATTTGTGGGAGCCGCGTCATAACTAGGTTTCACTGACGCGGCCTTTCCAGAGTCGGAAAAAGTAGCTGGAGGTGTACTAATCCCTAAAGGAGGATCGGCCAGGCCGATTTCCTATTTCGCTTTCCAGCTATTGTTTCGTTCGTCGGCATCCATAAAAATGCCGCCTTCCAGTGCTACGGACTGAATTTTCTTTTTAACGGGAATCTTAACAGCGGCCTGTTTCTGATTCGCCTGCCAGAGGATGGGTGTCTGATGAACCGTTTCGGACGTGCCATCCGTGAAGGTTAGGATAATGTCTACCGGCGCTACGTAGCCGCCGATGTTCTGAATCATGATTGTGCAGAGAGTCGGGGAAGTCTCTACTCTCTGAATGGCAAAATCAATGTAATTGTTGCTAAAGAACCAGTTGTTCCAGAACCAGTTGAGGTCTTTTCCGGAAGCACTATTGAAACTGTAAAACATGTCCCAGGGATTAGGATGTTTACCATGCCAGCGGTTGATGAATTCGTGCAGACACTTTTTGAACTCAGCTTCGCCCAGTAACTCTCTGAGAGCCAGATAGCCGATGGCCGCTTTGCCATATTCATTATTGCCCATAGCGGCACCACTCAACACATTGGCGGGCGTTATGATCGGTAAATCCTGCTCGGCCGATGGATCTTTGCTCCAACTGGCCACTCGAAACTGCTGGAAATTTTTGGTCGCCTGTTCTTTTCCTAAATCAGTCTGGCTAATCAGGTATTCAAATGCCGTTGTCCAGCCTTCGTCCATGAAGCCGTAGCGGGTTTCGTTGATGCCCATGTAAAACGGGAACCACGTATGCGCAATTTCATGCTCGGCGACGAAGCGCGAAAAATTCAGATCCGTTGTTGTGCCATCGTTCACCATCATGGGGTATTCCATATCCGCAAACCCCTGCACAATCGTCGTTTTGGAGTAGGGGTACGGAATGCCGGGCAGGTTATTGGAGAACCAGTCGAGCGAGTGCCGCCCGAAGCCAACCATTTGATGGAAATCGTTCGCATTATCTAAAAAGGCTGCCTGCACACTGGCCCGCCGATTCGTTTTCTTATCGACCACGACGCTCGACGCATCCCAAACGTAGTGATTGCTAATGCACAGGGCCATATCCGATACGTTACTGGCTTTCCATTTCCAGCTATTGACAGCCTGTTGCGTCGTTACCTGTTTTGTCGTTAAATCAGCGAGCGTGGCTACGTGAATAAGCTCATCGGTCTGGAGCGATTCACGCAGGCGTTTAGCGTAAGTTGGCTGGAGTACGTCGCTGGCATTCTGTAAATCGCCCGTGCCCCAAACTATATAATCTTTCGGCACATTGACCGTGAGCGTATAGTCATTGAAGTCGTTGTAAAACTCCTGAGCTTCGGTAAAGGTGGTTCGGTCCCAGCCGTAATAGTCGTCATAAACGGCCACGCGCGGATAAAAATAAGCCAGAAAAAACGTGGTGGAGTCGAGCGCGCCTTCGCGGCCACTTTCTACGGAAACATCGTAATGCCAATCGAACGAAAGCTTGACCGAATCCCTGGGCATCAGCGGTTTGTTAAGCACCACCTGTTTCGAGGTAGCCAGTCCGGCATCGCGCCAGGGTTTGGCAGCACCATTCTCTGCATACTTGTCGATGTGTATACCCGATGTCAGGTAGTCTTCTGAGGCTGGTGCCTGACGAATGGCCCCTGCTTTATGGCTATTCAGTATCAATTTGTAAATGAGGGTTGTCAGCGTATCCGGGCTGTTATTGATATAGGTGATTTCCTCCGTTCCCTGAATTGTGCGATTGGGCGGTGTCGCTGAAACTGTGATGGCATAGCGCGCGAAATTTTGCCAGTATTTGTTGCCCGGTTTGCCATCCATGGAGCGCGTACCTTTCTGATAGGCCTTTTTCACATTGCGCGGCATGTATAAACTCTGGGCCTGCGCAGTTCCGAAGGCGATCAGGCAAACAAAAACAACTAGTCTCATGGTCGTACTGATAGGGTGGTTGTTGATGAAAGGGTAAGTGAGTCGTCGCAAGCTACTAAAAAAGCCACAAGCCAGACGCACGATTAGGAAGAATGGTAAGCCAACGCAAGATAAGGTTCACCTGTTGAAAGGAAATAGGAAGGCCCAAAACCTGAAATAACCTGACTCTATCACAGGTGTGATTGAATCAGGTTATTTCAGGTAGGCACATAAAAACTAAATTCCCAGGGGGCCACCTGCTGTGACATCTGCATTAACTATCGGCTGGCGGCTGGCATGATGACTACCTGGATGCTGATCTTCTTCCTCTTTTGAGCGTTTGTTCACAAACGTTTCGGCCAATTCAGTTAGCCTACGGTCCGTTTCCTTTTCTTCGGCCAGTGTCTTTTCCAATAACTCAGCCGATTGTGTGAAATCCAGCACACGAGCCAGTGTCAACAGCGAACCGTAAATCGCAATTTCATAGTGCTCAATCGTTTGCGCACCAATAATCAGTCCGGCATCGCGGGTTAAGGAACCTGATTCTGTCGAAGCGATGGTTCGCTCGACATCATCAATAAGCCCATTGATACCTTCTGAAACCCGTTCTTCGCTTCGTATGCCGATAATTTTGAATATCTCTTCGAGTCGATCGACATGAGTACGACTTTGTTCCTGATGCTGTAGGAAGGCACTACGTACTTCGTCGGTTGTGCTGGCCTTGGCTTGTTTACCGAGTGCATCAACGGCTTGATTCTCCGTATAATACACGCTTTTCAGTTCAGTGATAAACAGGTCTCTCAATCCTTCATCGGTTGTGGAATCATTGCCACTAAAAAAACTTGCTATTCGATCTGCCAGAGCTGCCATAACATATTAAACTTTTAAGTAAACTAGTCACTTCTAATACGCTCGTACCACCCACTAAATCTATGCCAGATTCTGGCTATGAGTAGGTTACGAATTCAGAAGCGATAGTATGGTTATGTTTCTCCACAAGTTTTGTAGAGTACTATCCCTTTAACGCGTTTCCGGGCAAGAGTGTTGCAAATTAGGGCTGGCTAAATGGAATAGGCTAATTCAGTTTCGGCTTGATTAAAGCGAGAATCTGGTTTCCTAATTTGAGCGAATGCTGATAATCGTGTAAGAGTTCTTCGCGTGTAGTGCGCCTGATTAGGAGTGCATTTTGAAATTCTACTTCACCCGTCATCATTGACCAGCCTGATTTTGGTACGTTCATACTGGCCGCCCCTAGTGACAAGCGCTTGAGTAGGTAGGGAGCGACAACCGTATTGGTCGTTTCCAGTTCAGCTGTCTCTACCTGTACAATCGTTTCATATTGCTTATAATAATCAAATAATGACTTTTTTAATAAAACATTGCTGATAACCTGCATGTTGCCAGTACTTTTTAAGTCTGAAAATGTGGCATCTTCGGCGATAAAACGAGGCCGCTTAAATACAAATCGGACATTGCTGACAAACTGATTGTAATTGGTTTCAGGAGCTTGTGGAGTAAGGCCGGAAAGATGGGTTGCTGTCTGAATAACCTGCTGGGTTTCATCAATAACCTCCTTGAGCTGCCCCAAATCTGTTTCGATATCGCTATACAGACCTTTGAGATAGATCTGTTCTAATTCCTGCTTGTGTCTATTGTCCTTCCACTCGTCAAGGGCGAAGGAAATGGTTATACTGAAAATAATGACAATGACCTCCAGTACATACTCCGGCCATTTTTCACGAAGAAGATGATACAGTATAGTCAGACTTGTGACCGGTTTGGGTTCCGTTGGTGCAGATTTCTTAGCCATATATGCGTCATCCGTCAGATGTATGTCAAGTATACATACTTAACCTTTAATAACCAGCAGCTTGGCCATCTTTGCGCATCTCGGTTGCCCCCCAATAAACCCGATTGACAGCATCCCACTGGATGGCCTGATGGCCACCAAAGAAATCAGTTGGAGCCAGATGATGACCACGAGCTTCCAATGCAGCTCGGACTTCACTCGAAATACCACTTTCCAGGGCTAACCGGCCTCCGTCGATCATGCTTGTTCCAATGGGTTCACTACTACCTGAATGGCTAAAGCGGGCGGCATCACCTGCTTCCTGAACGTTCATGCCGAAGTCGATCATGTTGCACAATACCTGCAAATGACCCTGGGGTTGCATGGCTCCACCCATGACGCCAAAACTCAGAAAAGGCTCGCCATTTTTCATGACGAAACCGGGAATAATGGTGTTAAAAGGACGCTTCCCTGGCGCATACACGTTGGCGTGATTGGGCTGTAAATTGAAACTGGTTCCCCGGTTATGGAAAACGAACCCTAGCCCGTCGGGAACCATGCCACTGCCGAACTCCAGCATATTGCTCTGAATGAGCGAGACTATATTGCCCTGATCATCGGCTACGGTGAGGTAAACGGTATCGCCTGATCGTAACCCAGGATCACCCGCATCGAGGTGCTCAGATGCTTTTTTTAGGTCGATTAGCTTTCGACGTTTGGCCGCGTACTCTTTTGAGAGAAGCCAGTTGATCGAAGCTTTGGTGAAATCGGGGTCGGCATAGTATCTGGCCCGGTCTTCGAACGCTAACTTTTTGGCTTCCACTAATACATGCAGGTACTCGGCGCTGTTATGCCCCAGGCTCTTCAGGTCGAAACCTTCTACAATATTCAGCATTTGTAGCACTGAAATGCCCTGGCCGTTAGGTGGCAATTCATACACATCATACCCTCGATAATTGACCGATACCGGTTTGATCCAGGTACTCTGGTGTGTTGCCAGGTCGGATTTGCGTAGGTACAAGCCCGCTTTGCGTGCGTACCGGTCGATGACATCGGCGACGGCTCCTTTGTAAAAAGCGTCTCGTCCACCTTTGGCAATTTTCTCATAAGTGGTTGCCAGATCCGGGTTGCGAAATACCTGACCTTGAACAGGTGCTTTACCGTCAATCAAAAATGTCTTTCGGAAATTGTTGAACTCGTGGATCATGGGCTCGTTCGTTGCCAGCCGATTGGCGGCTACCTGCCAGGAATAAGCAATCACCTGCGGCACCGGAACACCTTCGCGGGCATAGCGTATACTCGGTACCAGTAGGCTACTCATGGAGAGCTTACCGAACCGCTGATGCAATTGAAACCAGCCATCTACTGCACCCGGCACCGAAACCGACAAGGGGCCATAAAGTGGAATCAGCTTCTGTTGACCCAGTATTGTCTTCAGCGAGTCATACGTCAACCCTTTGGGCGAGCGTCCACTGGCATTAAGTCCATACAGCTTCCTGTCTTTCGCCGACCACACGATAGCGAATAAATCGCCACCAATACCTCCGTTATTGGGTTCAATGACTCCGAGTGCCGCATTGGCTGCAATGGCCGCATCGACCGCCGTTCCACCCTGCTTTAGTATGTCCAGAGCGATTTGGGTAGCCAGCGGATGACTAGTCGCTACCATGCCATGCTTCGCCAGGATGGGACTACGTGTCGCAAAATTAGGTCCCGTAATCCGGTCACCCTTACCGGTCGGCTGGCTGTAGAGAGGCAGGGTTGCTAGACACAGGAGACCTAAACAATAAAGAATACGAAGCCGATTCATGGAGGGAAATGGAAGTTTTGTCAGGCTAATAAATTTTTACTAGACCAAGTAGAACCAATTAAAAAAATGATAAAAAATTACGAACCACAGAGAACACAGAGCTTAAAGTATTGACCATTAATTGCTCAAATACTCTGTGCCTCTGTGGTTCGTAATTTACCTTACTTTATCCAGAGCTTATTGTTGACGACCTGCGCAATGACCTGTTCGCGATAATTCCGACTGATTGGAATGCGATGGGATTGAATGAAAATCTCATTGCCCTCAATACTGTCTATTTTACTGGCTGAAACAAGATAGGATTTATGGACCCGGATAAATGCATGATTGGCTAAATTATGCTCTAAGCTCTTTAGGTTCAGTAGGGTTATGTACTTGCCTTTGCTGGTGAAAATGGTAACGTAATTTTGCATGCCCTCAATAAACAGAATATCCTCGAAATAGAGTTTTTCGTATTTGTTGCCGCACTTGATAAAGAACGAATCATCCTCATCCGCTGCTTTTTGTGCGCTTTTTGCTTCTGATTTCGCCAGCAACCGGTAATAGTCTTTCGCTTTATTGGCCGATTTGACGAAACGGTCGAAAGTGATTGGCTTGAGCAGATAATCCAAAACGTTTAGCTGGAAACCTTCGAGTGCAAAACTGGGATAAGCGGTCGTGATGATCACCATTGGCGGGTTCTGCACGATTTTTAGGAAGTCAATGCCGTTCATTTTAGGCATCTGGATATCCAGAAAGATTAAATCGACTGGCTGTTGATCCAGCAAGGTCATTAGCTCAAGCGGATTCTCGCACGTACCGCTCAGATGCAGAAAATCAACTTCCCGCACGTAATTGGCTAACCCTTCCCGGGCCAATGGCTCATCATCAATAATCACACAAGTAAGATTCATACGAGTAGTCAGGCCATTTGTAAAGGGGAGGAAAGAACAGATTCTGTCAGGGTTAATCGGAGCTTTACCTCAAACTGATTCAGGTCATTTTGTATTGTTAACTCATACTGTCCCGGATAAAGCAGATCCAGTCGTCTTTGTACGTTTTGTAAGCCAATGCCCCCCGATTTAACTACTTCATTGGCAACATGCGACGATGTACTGTTCGCCACAAAAAAGTCTAATTGATGCTCGTCTAAGTTCAGGCTGATTGTGATCCAGTTAGACCGGTCGTTGTTTCTGGAAACGTGTTTGAACGCATTTTCGACAAAGGTCATCAGGATAAAGGGGGCAATTTCCAGATGAGCTGTGTGGCGTGGTTTGCTAGCAAAGGTCACCTGTATATTGCTGTTTTGGCGGAGTTTTTCCAGTTGAATAAAGTTTTCCAGGTAGGCAATTTCCTTACCTAACGGAATTTGCTGGTCATTACAATCATAGAGCTGATACCGCAACAATTCAGAGAATTTGGCCAGTGAGTCCGAGGCCATGTTGGGGTTTTTGTGGATCAGAAAGAAAATTGAATTTATGGTATTAAACAGGAAATGCGGATTGAACTGATTTTTGAGAAATTTCAATTCGGTTTCCAGTTTTTCCTTTTCCAGCAATTGTTGCCGTTGCCGGGTTTGAATCCAGTTTTTGGTGAGCTTAATGCTCATCGCCAGGGTCATACTGGCAACGGTCGAGGGCAGAGCATTTCCTAAAAAAGAATTGAAGCAGGATGATGCGCCATACAGATCAGCGATAGTTCTGCCACTTACGTAGGCACTAACGTAATAGCCTCCAACAATGCATAAAGTCGCACATACGATTGTCAGGAGTAAATAGGCAATGTAAGCCGTAAACTTACTTTTTTCCAGATACCTCGGAATTAGATAATACAAGTTGAAGTAGACCGCCAATGCCTGAAAAATGACATAGAAACTGTATTTGAGCGCGTAAGGAAGGACAGATAATGATTGAAAAACCTTGATGGGATTACCCAGTGTGACGACCCACCAGAGGTAATGGTAGACAAACCAGAACGGAAGATGGTAGATCTTGTACCGAATAAACCAGCTCTGGTTCAATTTGCTATAAAACGAAGCGCTCATTTTTTTGCTCAAAATTTTAGCTTAGACACTTCGTACCAAGTTACGTAAATTGACTTGGTTTGGCGTGCTTCAATACGTGAATAGCAGGCTCTACTTGATCAAATGCTCAATCGGATAGATGACCGGTAGTTTAGCATAGTAAACTCCCTAGTACTGATTATAGCCTATACGGACGCATTTGGTCAATAGTATACAACCTGTAGTCAATTTCAGTAGTGAATCGTCTTTATAACTCGTTTCTTTGCTAAACCTGGTAGACTAAAATCAAGCCTGGGAACGGTGAAATGAATAAGACAGACAGCCTAAACCGTAGAGATTTCCTGAAAATCGGTACACTCGCCAGTGGAGGGCTTTTGATCGCCTTTACTATTCCTGCCGGGCAACACCTACCATAGCCGCATTACCGCCAGCAATGGCAACCTTGAATGTATTTCTCCGAATCGGAACGGACAACAGTATCCATATTATTCTCTCAAAAGTGGAAATGGGGCAGGGCATCTGGACTACCTTACCCATGTTGATTGCCGAAGAGCTGGATTGTGACTGGAGCAAACTGAAGGTGGAACCCACTCCGCCGGGAAAAGAGGGTGATTTTCTTGGGAATCTCGTTTATCGGTCTACAGGTGGATCAGAATCAACTGTACAGGAGTTTGACCGCTGCCGGATGGCCGGTGCCACGGCCCGCACCATGCTGGTAGCCGTAGCCGCCAAACGCCTGGGCGTGAAGCCTGAAGATTGTCGAACCGAAAATAGTTATGTTATCGCGGGTACAAAACGTATTAGCTATGGTGAAGTGGCAACCGAAGCTTCAACACTACCCATTCCAGCGGTAAAACTCCGCGAGCCTGAAGCTTGGAAATATATCGGGAAATCGCAGAAGCGGCTGGATACGCCCGAAAAGATCAACGGCAAGGCGACCTATGGCCTGGATATTCACTTCCCTAATCTACTAACGGCTGTTGTTGCCCATGCGCCTGTCTTTGGTGGGAGCGTAAAATCGGTTGATGCGACGAAAGCAAAAGCCATAAAAGGCGTTCGGGATGTGGTGCAGATTCCGACCGGCGTTGCGGTACTGGCCGATAACTTCTGGGCAGCTAAGGTTGGTCGAGATGCGCTGAAAATTGATTGGGATATGGGACCTAATGCAACGCTTGACAGTACTACACAACTGGAAGAGTATAAGCAAATCGCCAAAACAGCTGGGTTAACCATTCAGAAAAAAGGGGATGTAGAGGTTGCCCTGACGAAAGCAGCAACCTCGATTGATGCTACGTTCAGTTTTCCATACCTCGCCCATGCGCCAATGGAACCGCTGAACTGCACGGTAAAAATTCTGGCAGACGGATGCGAAGTATGGACAGGTACGCAATCACACTTGCTTCACCAGGCAGAAGTCGCTGCGTTTTTGGGGTTCAAGCCTGAACAAGTCCAGTTTTATACGCCTTTTCTGGGTGGGAGTTTTGGTCGTCGTGGTTCGTTTAGTGGCGACTGGATTATGGAAGCCGTACATATTGCTAAAGCGAGTGGGAAATTTATCAAACTGGTCTGGTCGCGGGAAGACGATATTAAAGGCGGCTATTACCGACCCGTTTATGTACATGCCGTGAAGATTGGCATTGGCGCAGACGGGTTTCCGATGGCCTGGCAACACCGAATTGTTGGGCAATCGCTGTTCACGAATACACCCCTGGCAGATCTGATTGTCCAGAAGGGAATTGACTATAGTTCCGTTACGGGCGGGGTTCCTTATTCCAATTCCATTCCTGACCATTCCTTTGAATTGCACACGACATCAGTAGGTGTTCCGGTTCTACCCTGGCGATCGGTGGGAAGTACGCACACGGTTTTCGTAATAGAAACCCTGATTGACGAACTGGCCACGCTGGCAAAAACAGACCCCGTTGCTTATCGACGTTTGTTCCTGAAAAACCATCCCCGGCATCGGGCAGCGCTCGATCTGGCAGCCGAAAAAGCCGAATGGACCAGACCTTTGCCCAAAGGCCAGTTCAGAGGGGTCGCCGTTTGTGAAGCGATGGGTAGCTACGTTTGTCAGATCGTTGAGTTATCCGTTGACAGTCAGCAGATTCGAGTGCATCGTGTCGTGTGCGCCATTGATTGCGGGCTGGCGGTAAATCCAGATGGGGTGCGTGCCCAGATGGAAAGCGGTATTGTCTATGGACTTACGGCTGCCCTGTATGGAGAAATTACACTCGAGAAAGGGCAGGTGAAGCAAAGTAATTTCCATGACTATCGTATGCTACGAATGGATGAAACGCCCAAAATTGAGGTATATATCGTACCCAGCACTGGAAAAATGGGTGGCGCTGGTGAGCCGGTGTTGCCCCTATTGCCCCAGCCGTTGCCAATGCTCTTTTTTCGGCTACCGGAAAACGAATCCGAAGCCTGCCTCTTCGGATTGAGAACTTGGTTAAATCCTGATCAGGTAATTACCCAACTCAGCACCATCACCCCAGCCAGCCCCGATACGGAAACCAGCGTTTCCATAATCGACCAGGTTTTGAGCGTATCGACCATCGAGAGCTGAAAATACTCCCGGAATAACCAGAAACCCGTGTCGTTGACGTGCGAGAACATCATACTTCCAGCTCCGATACTCAACACCATTAAATTGGGCTCAACGCCGTGGTTGCTAATAAGGGTGTCATAAAACCAGCCGTCGTAATGCCCGACACCGTCGACGAGCCCACGCATACGCGGATGAGGGCGGCCATTCCCCAGGCTAGTACGTAGGGGTGAACCGACGAGTCCTGCATCATGTCGGCAATGGATTGGTTGACCCCACCATCCGTTAGTACTTGTTTTAAGGCTCCTGCACCCCCAAAAACCAGGAAAAGCATGGCCACATCTTTCACCGCATCGCCCAGAAGAACGGTCACTTCGGGCATGGTTTTACCCCGCCAAATTCCCAGCGTAAACAGGGCAACCAGAACCGCAATGAACATACTGACAATAGGCTCACCCACAAACAGGAGAATTTGCTGGCTCAGTGAATTTGTTGGCAGGAATGGACTTGCTACGGTGCTGATGCCAATCAGAAGGATCGGAAGCAGAACAGTCAGGAAACTCACGCTGGCCGAAGGCATCTGGTCTTCCCTTAAATCAGGAGCAATGAACGCTGGATTGGGTAAAGTGGTGTAGCGTTTGAGTGTAGAACCGAAGAGTGCGCCCGAGATCAGAATAGCTGGAATCGAGACAATAATGCCATAGAAGAGCGTCAGGCCCATGTTGGCGTTGAACTGTTTCAGAATAGCTAGTGGAGCTGGATGAGGAGGTAAATAGCCCTGCGTAACCGACAGCGAGGCCAGCATCGGTAAGCCAATGTATAGTGCGGGTAGTTTATATCGATAAGCCACCGTGATGACCAGCGGAGCCAGAAGCATAAATCCGACGGAGTAAAAGAGGGGCAACCCGACAATGAAACCCGTTACCAGAAAAGCCCAGCGTGCGTGACGGGTGCCAACCAGGTCCATCATGTTGACCGCAATACGTTGAGCGGCACCGCTTTGCGCCACCAGTTTGCCCAGCATCGCACCCAATGCAATAATGGCCGTAATGGAGCCGAGTGTACTGCCAATGCCTTTCTGAATAGCCTCGACAATGGCGAGTGGTTTCAGGCCAAGTGCCAGCCCAACACCTATTGAAACGGCCAGAAACGCCAGAAATGTGTGTAGTCGGGCAACCGAAATAAGGATAATCAGGACCAGGATGCCCAGGAGAGTGATCGTTAAAGGCATAGTTAAACGAAACGAATCTATCTGGCAAATGGGAATGGCTGATTTATCTACTTACCCGATGCCACCCTTGCTACTAGCTTGGTGGTATAAACTTGCCCGCGAGCCGAAAAAAATATACGGTCAGGCAAGCAAATTAGTAGAAAAAATTTGGTACCTATTGAAACGAGATAGAATAGGAGGATTATACACCATGACATTCCTTAACTAGGGCTGACTGTTAAAAAATACAAATAATAAATGGTAAAATTCATTAAATGTGTTTTTGTTGATTTGTCAAGAGTTAGTTTAATTTCAGTAACTATAAAAACAGTTAAAACTATTTATTTGTATTTTTTGTAACATAATGCCAAAATTAGCGTCAACAAAACCACAGATATTTATAGTTATGAGTAATGTTAATCAACTCCTGTATTTTGTATCACAGTCATACAGACAGGTTCAGCTTTCGGTTAATAAGGGCACTGAAGCCTACCCGCACAGTGCTTTTGCCAATCAATTTAGTAGCTTACTGGACGCTTCGGGTGATGAAGACTATGCCCGCCAGCTCACGATTCAATTAGTAGAAGAAGCTGCAAAATACAACCAAACAACCGACTATCTACGTCAGGAAATGGCGTTCGAGATCAAGGTATTGACGATAGGCGACCGCGCTATGGCTGCTACACTTGACCAGTCAAACTTTAGTCAGGATTTGTACAACCGACGTGTACATCGGCAAACGAAACGTGAGAGCCACCCTGTGGCTGAGTTGGTGTAAGGCAGTCTATGCCGAAGGGATACCATGTTTATAGAAATCAGGTAGCTAATGTAGGTTCGACCCCCTTCAGGGTCACATGTTTATAGAATAATTCAACCTATTCCCTATAAACATGTGACCCTGAAGGGTCATACATAGCTACATACATATCTATGTTGACGTAGAGCTTTTATCAAAGTAACTTCTTACGCCTTCATCATCAGGTTTAGCAACTTCCTGTCTAGCTTATGGCCGTACCAATCTTCATAGGTTACGTCGGTGCGGCCAGAGTCAAGAATGCCAAATGAGCCCACAAACTCCCAAAGTGCAAACCCAATTCCATTACTCGACAGGATATCGAGTACGTCTTTGAACCAGGCGAGGAACACATCGTGGGGCGTTTTGTTCCAGCAACCGCATTCGCCACAGTGCACACCCACGCCTTTATTAACCAGGTCAATCCAGGGTTGATAGAATGTTTCAAGCATAGCACGACTCAGGTATTTATCGCCCACTTGCCCCGGCCATTTGGGTTCGGGCAGATGATCCGGATCTTTGTTAGCCCAGGGCGCTTTGTAGTGCGAAATGATACCCGGATTATACCCCCGGCAACTCTGGGCGATGTTCAGATCGGCAATGGCCGGTATGACCGACGAGCCCGTATCGTTCCCATCTGCAATAATAAGATGGGTTTTGTTTTCCTTCCAAATTGCCTCCGACGCGGCTAGTGCTACTTTTCGATAGACCTCACCCGCACTGTACTATGTTTAGCATGCTGGTCGTTCATATCGGCCCGCATACTGGGTTCATTTAGCAAATCGAAGCTGATCTTTTTTGATGATACGTTCTTGTATCGCCTGGCCCACATGTTCCAGTGAAAGCAGAACGCGTCGAGAGCAGCCTGATCGGACCAGAGGTTATAGGGCTCATGAAAGCCTGCGTTAACACAGTAGCCCGGTGCCCGGTGCAGATTCAGGCTAACATGCAGATTATGCTTATGCGCCATCGCTACTAAGGCATCAATTCGTTCAACAGCCTGTTGGTCAATTTGATAGACTTCATCTGGCGTAATGTTGCGGCTACGGTCGAATTTGAGGTAAGCCGGATACGCCATTGGAATTCGGACGAAGTCGAAGCCCCAATCCTGCATCCATTTAAAGTAGTCCTCCTGCGTAGCAGGTCGACTGTTTGCCGGATCGGGCGAGAAGAAATCCAGCATGTTAAAGCCTTTCCATTTCGGGAGCTTGTTCTTTGCTACGTTTGGCGATGCGGCCAAAATCTCCGGTCCGGCTGTGCTCAGGGCTGCGGTGAGCAAACCCGTGTTGTGAATAAACGTCCTTCGTTGCATGCCAGATAGAGAATGTTGATTCTTAAATCTACTTACATCATTTATTGAAGGTTCACAGCAGGTTAGTGAAGATGCCGACAGATTATATTCCTAGCTAAACTGCCCTATTTGCGTTTGGGCCACCAATTTAAGGAAGCAATAAGTTCATACTTGATCCAATACCTTGTTTGGCATGATTATAATGGCTCCAATAGTCTACTTAACGGTCGCTTAAGTGATAGAAGTTGTTGAAAATAAAAAATAGATAGACTATAAGTGAACCATTCAAAAGATTATTGATGGTGGTTGGCTCGTATTTTATTCAGGTAATCAGGTAACCCATTTGATCTGGAAAACACACTAAATCGTGGTGCCGATAGTAGTGATTAGCTTTAGTGAGTAACAGGTTCCTTTGCGTTCAATTATTTATATTGAACTGATTAGTAGCTTGTTGTGTGATTTTCTTGTCGCTATTTTACTGGTATTTGACCTTGTTCCAAGGGTGCGATATCCGTAATTAATTAGCACCCGTTGAATCAACAAGCCAAGCCCAATTGACTTCTACACCCCTTTCTTCCACGCTATTTATCCGGCAGGTCTAGTATTTAAAAGGTTGCTTGTAAGTTATTTGGATAGGATTTTGATGTGAATAAAGTACTCAAAATCATTTTTTAATAAATCCACTTTTAACTGATAGATTAAGATGAGAAATAAATATTTACTGATTCTATCAGTTAGTTCTCTACTTGCTTTCTCGGGGACAAGTTTTGGGCAGGCTCCCAACCTGGGCACAGCCTCCAGTTTCGCGCTATTTACAGCAAATGGGGCTTTCACGAATATAGGTGCATCGACGGTAAGAGGGGATGTTGGCACGAATGTGGGTACTTTTAGTGGATTGTCGATCTCAACGCCAATTCCAGGCCCAGGCACCGTGTTTGGTGCGATTCGTTTACCAGGCAGTACAGAGGCCGATCAGGCAGCTACCGATGTGACAAACGCCTATAGCTCGTTGAACTCGGTTGCCTGTACCACTACGATACTTCCTGAACTGGGTGGTCAAACGCTGACACCAGGTGTTTCCTGTCAGAGTACGGCAACAGCTACCTCACTGAATGGTACGTTAACCTTAAGTGGAGCAGGTATTTATATTATTAAGTTAAATAGTGCATTAACGACAGGTACAAGCTCGAGTGTTGTTCTCACCAATGGGGCTCCTTCGATAATGTGTATTTTCAGGTAAATGGAGCTGTCAACATAGGCATTGGTGCCTTTTTTAAAGGAACGATACTGGCCAACGGAGCTATCAGTTTATTGACAGGGGCAACACTGGTGGGTAGGGGGCTTTCCACTGCGGGAGCGATTTCCCTCAATGATAATATAGTCGCAAATCCCGTTCTTACACTAAGCCTTACGGCTGGCTCCTGTGTCTCTACAACGAATCAATACTCGATTTCGGGGGCTGTTTCGCTGACGAACGCGTTGGCAGGAACAGCCACACTCACAGACGGTACATCGACAACAACCATTTCTATAGCTGCCGGTGCTACATCGATTCCGTATAATCTGACCGGGTTGACATCTGGGACCGGTAGTCATACCCTTACAGTAAGTTATGATTGTGGTGTTGCCAGCGTAACCTATACGGCACCAGCCTCCTGCTCAACAGCTCCTGCAAGTTTAGGTGGCCTGGTCTTTTCGGATGGTAATAATGATGGTGTGCAGAACGGGAGCGACACCCCTATTTCGGGTGCGGTGGTGACCCTGCTGAATGGTGCCAGCTCCCCCATTTTATCCACAACAACTAGTCCATCAGGCCTTTATAGTTTCACGGGTTTGACCGCGGGCATTCCTTATTCCGTGAGCTTTACTACGCCAACCGGCTACTCCGCCATTGGGTCTACGATCACTGGGCCAATAACATTGACTTCCGGCGAGAACAACAGCAGTTTAGTGAAGGGCTTTCTGCCTCCGATTACTACCAGTAACCCAGCCCTCTCGGTGCAAGTATCCGTTAGCTTATCGAAAGCTAAACTTGGGGATGTATTGACCTACAGTCTTGTACTGACGAATACGGGTTCAACATCAGCTACCACGACGGTTCGGGATTCGATCAGTACGGGAACATCGTATATAGCCGGTTCTGCTACCGTGCCAGCGGGTACGTCATTGACTGTTGGTCAGCCAGTGAGTTTATGGAATGTACCGATCATTGCCGCTGGTCAGAGTCTGACATTGACATTTCAGGTTCGTGTAGATTCTACGGGTATCCTGTATAACATTGCTACCATTGCTGGTGACACGGTTAAGGCTTGCACTTCGATACCCGTCAAAATGTGTGTCGGAGATGAATACACATTGACTGTGCCAGCAGGACGCGCCAGCTATAAGTGGTACAAAGATGGCCTCCTTATTCAGGGGCAGACAAGTAATGTGTTAGTGGTTACAGAACCCGGAACCTATAGTTTAGGCGTCGATAATGTCACTGGGTTATGTCCGGATTTCTCCTGCTGCCCCTTCATTGTAGAGTTAGACACACTCCCTGCCTACCAGGCATTGGCAATAGGAGCTACTTGCCTGGGCAATAGTCCGCAAAATAATGGACAACTTGTTTTAAGTAAGTTTAATCCGAACCATACCTATCAGTATTCTCTGGGTGCAACCTTTGATCCGACAGCTTCTCTTTCGGGAACACCTCAGCTGATTCCAGCCAATGGTCTGATTGCCAGTACGCTGCCTAGTCCGGTAGTGAGCCAGCTATATACTGTGCGGGTATATAACACATCAGGATGTTATACAGATAGGACTTTACTTCTGTTACCAACCGTTTGCGGTTGTCCCGTTGATATCTGTGTACCCTTTGTGATGGCCCAAACGAAGCGCCCTAAACGGATTGGTGATCCAATAATTCCATAATATTTACCCTACTTCTTTGTAAATACACTGTAAATTAAGTTTTTTCGTATGGTATGGGACAGCAGGATGCTGCCCCATACATCAATCAAAAAACAAGAAGACTTCGTTTACACAGTAGTCAACGTCACCCTCAACATTGAGGGTGACGTTTTCGTTTAGGCTCTTTATGAACCATCATTTACCCAGACTGTCATTCTGTGATAAAGTTATTATAGCCTTTTAATTTGTCTATCCGGCTCATGACTAAGTAAAAACAAGCCCAATTTAGCCTTATAGATCAAGTCTGTAAGAAAACCTATAACCATGAAAAAAATCCTTTTCTCGTTGTGTATGGCAACGACCCTAGTACTCGGTGGAGCAGACAGCTTCGCTCAAAAAGGCAAGCTTTATACCTTCCCAATAGGCGTTGAGTCGTATACCTACCGAGCCAGTTTTCCTAAAAATGTCATTGCTACGTTAGATACGATTAAAGCGCTGGGGATCACCGACATGGAAGGAGGAGCGCCAAAAGGAATGACCGAAGCCGAATTTAAGAAACTATGCGACGAGCGAGGTATTAAAATTTCGGCGACGGGAGGGGGGTATGAGGAACTGGCCAAAGACCCTATGCCTGCGATTAATAAAGCAAAAGCCCTCGGTGCTTCGTTTATTATGTGCGCCTGGATTCCTCATGAGCGGGGTAAGTTTAATCTGGACAATGCCAAAAAGCTGTTGAGGATTTTAATCGGATCGGCAAAACGATGAAGGAGAACGGGATAACCTTCTGTTACCATAACCACGGCTACGAATTCCATCCCTACGAAGATGGTACCCTGTATGATTACATCGTCAAAAATACGAATCCTGCCTACGTGTCGTTCGAGATGGACATCTTGTGGACGCAGCATGGTGGCGCAGACCCAGTTGCCCTTCTGAAAAAGTACGGAAGCCGTTATAAACTGATGCACCTGAAAGACCTCAAAAAAGGCGTTAAAGGTGATTTGACAGGCGGAACCCCTCCCGAAAATGACGTTATTCTTGGCGATGGTCAGGTGAACATTCCCGAAATCATTCGCTTAGCGAAAAAAGCGGGTGTGAAGCACTATTACATCGAAGACGAAAGCAATAAAGAATACGAACAGATGCCTAAAAGCATTGCCTATTTGAAAAGCCTGAAGCAATAGAAGGAGGTTATTTCATCGTTTTGTAGCTGCCAGACAGACATCTGGCAGCTATTTTTTGTAATTGATTGTACTCAGGATCTTTCGCCTAAAAGCAAAATCAAGTCATTTAGCTTTTACCACTTTCAACGTTTTATTCGCCTGTCGAATCGTTTCGTGCGATAAGTCGTAGGTGAAACAACTTTCCCAGCCTTTAAAATCATAGTGCCACCACTCCCACGGGAAAATAGCAAACCCCACCGTTTCCATCGCCGAGCGCAGAATGGCCCGGTGTGCCAGCGATGCACTGTCAGAATCCATGTAGCTATGATAGGCGCGTGGTGTCGATTCATCATAATCTGACGGCATCGACAATCGTTTGCCGGTTTTTAAGTCGAAAAGCGATAGGTCGATGGCCATGCCCCGGTTGTGTTTTGAGCCTTTCCGAGGGTCAGCCACAAAGGTGGTGTCGCCGTGTTCTTCGTAGAAAAGAACCGTGATCGCATACGGACGATACCCATCGAAGAGCACTAACCCAAAGCCCTGTTTTTTTAGGTTTTCGCTCGCTTGCCGAAGAGCAAGTGCAGCAGGCTTCCGCATGAAAACATCAGCCGTTGGATACAGCTTTCGCTTAAGGAAATTGGTCGTATCGGCATAGGTGACATCAAACTGCGCCGTTGGCAAAACCTGACGCATGTCCACCAATTCATTCTCAGGGTCTGTCGCGACGATTTTCCTGTAGATTTTTACATCGTTGACAACCGGGAGGCCGTACTTGCTTTTAGGAAGGTTATAGGTCGGCTGTTGCGCTAAAGCTGATGTAAGAAAACAGAACAATACCCCAATTGAGCCTAAACGGCAGACTAAGGACTTTTTCATGAATAGCAGGTTGTGTGCCTTAAATTAAGGAATTTTCTTAGCAAGGAAGTGTCTAGTTCACTTTTGTTACCCAGAAAGGTCACCTACTTATAGCTGACATTATCGAAAGATCATGATTAATCTTAACAATCATAAAAATCAGCGTTCTATACACCAGTTTTAATCGTAAATTTGCGCCCTTTTTCTACTAAAATCGGGCATTTGAGAATGACAACACTTTCTTGCGGAATCGACTTCGGTACATCAAATACAAGCGTAGCTATTGCTAATGACGGTGAAATCAGTCTTGTGCCGGTTGAAAACGCATCGGTTACTATTCCGAGTGCTATTTTCTTTCAACGTAGCAATAACAGGGCATTCTACGGCAGAACGGCAGTGAATCTATTCTTTGATCGGCAGGAAGGTCGGTTCATGCGGAGTTTAAAGCGAGTGCTGGTACATCGTTGATGAAACAGGGCACCCTGGTAAATGGGGCGTCGATGAACTTTTCGTCCATTATCACTTCTTTTTGAAGCATGTGAAGGACAGAGCCGATGCCGTGGCAGGGCAGGAAATCGAGCATGTGGTGATGGGACGCCCGTTCACTTTGTTGATAATGACCCCGGTGCCGATGTCCGGGCGCAGGCTGAACTACAGCTGATTGCGCAGCGTATAGGCTTTAAATACATCGACTTTCAGTTTGAACCCATTGCTGCGGCTTTTGCCCACGAAGCTCGGCTAAGCGGTGAAAAACTGGCCATCGTCGCCGATTTGGGTGGTGGTACGTCCGATTTTACCGTGATCAAATTGTCTAACACGTACATCAATAAGCCAGATCGAGCCTCTGACATTTTGGCTAATACCGGTGTGCGTGTTGGGGTAATGACTTTGATAAAGAATTGAGCTTAACAGCTATCATGCCTGAAATAGGGTATCGGACTACGTATGGAGAGAAGAATTTAGAGGTTCCCTTAAAACCCTTTCATGATCTGGCCGAATGGAGTAAGGTCAACTTTCTATATACGCCCAAAACGATTATGCAAGTGCGGCAATTGCTCCATCAATCGCACGATAAAAAGCGATACAAACGACTCTTGAAGGTGCTTGAAGATGAAACCGGGCATACGCTACTGGCCGCTGCCGAAGGAGCGAAAATTGCCTTGAGTGATCAGGATGAGTATAAAATTGGGCTTGATTTTATTGAGGGTGGCTTTTTTGTACCGATCCAGCGCACGTTGTTTGAAGCGTCTATTGAGGGTGAAGTGGAGAAAATCTCAGCTTCAGCCCGGCAATGTCTTCAGGAAGCGGGAGTGAAACCTGAAGCCATTGATTTAGTCATCCTGACGGCGGCTCTACGGAAGTTCATTCCATACAAGCCGAATTTAAACGACTCTTCCCAAACGCAGCCATCGCCGACGAAAACAAACTTTCCAGCGTTGGCCTGGGTCTGGCCTACGACAGTCAGTATAAATTTGGCAAAAAGGCCACTGCGTTGACCAGTGCTTTGCCAAGGTAGATTCTATAGAATCCGACGTATTGATAAGGAACCACTTTTACAATCAGGTGCCCCGATGAATCTTCTCCTTCTTAAATTGACTCTTATCCCATCCGTTATTGCATTCGTGACGCTGGCTATTCGGAAGTGGGGGAATAAACTGGGAGGATTGATTGGCAGTATGCCGTGGGTGGCTGGTCCTATTCTGCTCTTTTTTATTTTCGAACAGGGGAAAGCCTTTGGTATTCAGGCCATTCAGGGAACAATGACAGGAATTCTGGCCTTAATCAGCTTTTGCCTCAGCTATTCAATCTTTTCCCAAAAGCTAACGTGGGGGCCTACACTTCTGCTTTCCTATGTGATTTACACGGCTACTGCAGTGGTGATTAATTATCTGCAACTCAATCTGTTGTTGAGTTATGCGTTGGTTATGGGATCGGTTCTGTTGGCTTTGCGATTTTTCCCTATTCCTACCGGACAGCCAGCCAGTTCCCGAAGATTACCATTTGACATACCAATTCGGATGGTTGTCGCCACTTTATTTGTATTGGTCATCACCGGATTGGCCAGTGTTCTGGGCCCGAACTGGAGTGGTATTTTAACCCCGTTTCCAATCCTGACATCTATTCTAGCTATCTTTTCGCATTCCCTTCAGGGCAGTAATGCCACCATCACGACGCTCCGTGGCCTTGTCCTCGGATTACTGGGGTTTACGACCTTTCTTGTTTTACAGGCTTATCTTTTGCCCTCGTTTTCAATAGTGGTATCGTTTGGGGTTGCCTTTGTGGTGAACACGATCATTAATTTAGTTGCTAGTCGGGTTGGTTAGTTAGCGAGGTGTATGGCACATGAAACACCATACACCTCGCTAATCACCGGGCCAAAAGTGGCTGATACAGAAAGTAATCATAAATGGAGCGGGCGCTATGCGCAATCACCTGCTCTCGCTCTGCCAATGGCATTGGCGAATCACCTACGAAAACGGCGATAGCAATATGGCCCGCATCGCCGGGCAGCGTAATGATGCCTACATCGTCGGTGGCACTGCCATCCAGCGAACCTGTTTTATGGGCAATTACGGTATTTGGTGGCAGATAGCTTTTGAGCCGTGCGGCACCACCCCGGCAACGTTCCATGACGCCCAGTAGGAGTGCCCGACTTTCGGGCTTGAGGGCTGTACCCCGGTAGATTTGCGTCAATAAATTAACCATGGCTTCGGGCGTCGATGTGTCGCGTGGGTCGGTTTTTAGTTTAACCGCTGCTTCGCGTTTCATGGCTGGCGTAGTGGCACTGTCTAGTTTAGCATAAAAACCTAATGTCCACTGACTGGAAGGAGGTAGTGTAATGCCATCCAGATCGGCCAGTAATTGAATAATGGTGCGATCCACAGACATTCCTTGAATACCTAACGCTTTCACCCGATTCTGAACGGCTTCGGTGCCGCCTACCAGACGAAGTAGAATATCCGTCGCCGAGTTATCGCTAATGACCATCATCAGTTCGAGCAGATTCTGAACGGACAACTGAACACCGGGTTTGGCAAACAGAACATCCAGCGTACCACTGCCTGGGTGTAGATCTGACGGTTGCAGATCGACCATCGTCATAAGCGATAGTTTACCCTGCTCAATCAGCGTAAAAAGTTGAACCGCAATGGCTACCTTAACCGTGCTGGCCATCGGAAATCGTTCCTGTAGATTCAAACTAACCTGCTTGCCCGATTCAAGATGAAGCGCACAAATCCCAACTTTGCCTTTGGCCAGTTTCGCGATGCTTTCTAATTCCTGCGCCAGCCGTTGCGTGGCAATATCAGTCGGGTTTTTTGGTTTTACAGCGTTTTGAGCTGTGATTTGAAGTGTGGCAAGAAGTAATAGGCCAAGTAGTAATGTGGTGCGTTTTTTCATTGGCGAGTAAGCTACTATAGCAAAGTTTGTGGGCTATAAAAAGGCCAAAGCACTCTCTAAATCACTAAGTAAATCCTCAACATTTTCGATACCTACCGAGTATCGAATCAGACTTTCGGGGATGCCAAGCAGTTTGCGTTGTTCTTCTGTAAGTTCAACGTGACTCGTCGTTCTTGGCGGTCCAGCCAGTGTGCTTACGGAGCCAAGACTAGCGGCCAGATGCACAAACTGGAGCTTCGGCAGAAACTTCTTTACGTAATCGTAGCCGCCATTCAGGGAGAAACTCATAATACCTCCAAAGCCCGACATCTGTGCTTTGGCAATGGCATGGCCGGGGTGCGTTTCAAGGCCGGGATAGAATACATCACTGACTTTCGGATGTACTTTCAGATACCGCGCAATGGTCAGAGCCGATGCATTTTGGCGCTCGATCCGAAGTTCCAGCGTTTTCATTCCTCTCGCAATCATATATGCCGGGTCAGCTTGCAGGCTGGCTCCATTGATTTCCCGGAATTGGAACACCTTCTCAACCAGCTCTTTGGCTCCACACAATACGCCACCCATCGCATCGGAGTGACCACCGAGGAATTTGGTAGCGCTATGAACAACCAGATCAGCGCCTAAGGCTAACGGATTTTGATTGATTGGTGTCGCAAACGTATTATCGACTACGGTAATGGCACCCACCTTTTTGGCTGCAGCCGCCAGTCGGGCTATATCGACAATTTTTAGCGTAGGGTTGGTTGGCGTTTCGAGATAGAGAACATCGCAGCCTTTCGCGATTTCGGTCTCAAGGGTATCGAAGTCTGTTGTGTCGCAGAGGGTAACATTTACCTGATAGCGGGGCAAAAAGTCGAGAAAAATCCGGCTGGCACCCCCGTAAGTATCGTTGAGCGAAACAACCCGTTTGCCTGGACCCAATAGAGCAAACAGGGTATTACTAATAGCACCCATGCCCGTAGCGAACGACGTTGCCGCTTCAGCACCTTCCAGAATCCGGATTTTTTCTTCGAGTACGTGTACCGTGGGGTTCGTGTTGCGGCTGTAAATGTAGCCCTCGGCCTTACCTGTTGCCACATTGTGCCATTCGTCCAGATCATGATAGGCAAAGGCAACGCTTCGCACAATGGGTGTTGTCACAGCCCCATCGGCAGTAGGCTCGGTTTCACCGGCCCATACAGACGCGGTACTTTTTTTGTACATCGAAAAATCCATTCGGAATAAGTTGTTATTAAGTTGCCATAGAACGCCGATTTTTATGATCGATATGATTTAACACAAAATCATGTCTAATCATATCGATCATGGGAATCAGCGTTCCATCAAGTTGTATAAATCCTCGTTTTAATTGTCAGAAAGTAATGGCCAGATAAGTGTTCTGACAGATTTATTGAGAAGGACTGAGAATGAGGTAATAATACATAAAAATGCACCTAATTGCCTAAATTTCGGTGTTTCCCGTATCATCTATACAACCTGAACTATGCAGCATTTTAAC
Organism: Spirosoma telluris; assembly: GCA_003259005.1. Lineage (GTDB taxonomy): Bacteria > Bacteroidota > Bacteroidia > Cytophagales > Spirosomataceae > Spirosoma > Spirosoma telluris. The sequence goes on along the minus strand of QLII01000001.1, from coordinate 3,128,398 downwards.
CTCAGGGCAACTTCTCTGACAATCGTTCTTCTTGGGTTATCGACCCTCTGTCAATCCGTAGGGGCGCAATCCCGCCTGACACTCGCCGAATTAAAGCAGAAGATCGAACAGGAGTTGAGTAAGCAGACGGGTGTTTTTGCCGTGGCTTTCAAAGATGTGGCAACGGGTAACGAATTGCTGATTCGGGAACGGGAGGTATTTCACGCGGCTAGTACCATGAAAACGCCGGTGATGATTGAGGTCTATAAACAACAGGCGCAGGGTAAACTGTCGCTGTCTGATTCGATACTGATAAAAACCGAGTTTAAAAGCATTGTTGATGGAGTCCCTATACCTTGCCGGTTTCGTCGGATAGTGACTCAATTACCTACAAACAGATTGGGACCAAACGAACGCTGGCCTCTTTAGTCTACGACATGATTACCGTCAGTAGCAACCTGGCGACAAATCTGATTATTGAACGGGTAGGTGCCCCAATGTACTGCAAACCATGCGCGATTTGGGAGCCAAAGACATTCAGGTTCGGCGGGGCGTGGAGGATTCAAAAGCCTTTGCCAAGGGATTGAACAACTCGACAACCGCCTACGATCTGATGCTGATTTTTGACAGGATTGCAACCGGTAAGGCAGTAAGTCCCGAAGCGTCGAAGGCGATGATTGCTACCTTGCTGGAGCAGAAATTTAACGACGCGATCCCCGCTAAACTTCCAAAAGATGTGAGAGTAGCCCACAAAACGGGGTCAATTACGGGCGTCCGGCACGATTCGGGTATTGTTTTATTGCCCGATGGCCGACAGTATGTACTGGTGCTGTTGTCGAAGGACATCAAGGATGATAAACTGACTTCGAGTGTGATGGCGACCGTATCGGAGTGGATTTATCAGTATGAAATGCAGGGGAGGGGGAAATGAATAATGAACAATGAATAATGAGCAGTGAGCATTATCCATTATTCATTGTACATTATCCATTGTTCAAATGTTCTCCTAAACAACGTTCCAAATTTTGTAAGCCAACTGTCAATTCGCCAGCCGTCGGGTAGCCGAAGCCGATGCGCATGTAGGTTTTGTCCTGCTCAAACCAGTGCCCCGGCCCCACAAGGGTTTGGTAGGTTGAATAGAGCGACTCGTAAAATGTTGTTGTGTTTATCGAAAAACCTGCTTTTAGTCGAGGGAAGCAAACCACCCCAGCGGTGGGTTCGACCCAGTCGAGATAAGGCGTTTGGGCGAAGAAGCTCTTGATAATAGCAAAGTTGGTTCGGATGTGCTGATGCGCTTCCTGCAATCGACGTTGCTGCTGTTGTAGAATGTGCAACGCAATCTGCTCGTCCACCACCGAATTGGTAATCATAATCTGCTCTTTTGCTGCCAGAAACTCGCGCATGAGTTCCGTATCGCGACAGATGATCCAGCCAATACGAATGCCCGGTACGCCAAACGCTTTCGAGAGGGAACTCACCGAAATAACGTGCTTACTTTTCTCGGCTAAATAGGGAGTAAGCGGTGTCTGGAAATTCAGATAGCGGTAGGTTTCATCAACGAGCAAATAACAATTATTGGCTTCAGCCAGCTCGACTAATTCATTCAGAATCTTTTCAGAAATAACCGTGCCTGTGGGATTATGCGGATTGGTAATGCTAATGAGCCGCGTATTGGGTTGAATAGCTTGCCGAATCTGGTCAATATTTATCGCAAAGCGGTCTTCGAATGTTAAGTCGATAAGGCTCATTTCGCAGTTTATGGCGCGTGGCGTTTCGAGGTTGGTGCCGTAATTGGGCCGTACCACTACCAAATGGTCTTTCTCGCTGAGTAGGGTAGTCGCTACAACGAACAATGCGGTGGCGGCTCCACTGCATACCAGCACATCGGCAGGCTTGATAATTGTGCTCTCGCTGGCAATACAGGCCAGCAAATCAGGGTGGCCCCGGTGATGACCGTAGCTTAACAGGATGTCATCCAGTTTGATAGTCAGGTCTTTTACCTGAATATCCCGCACCGAACTTTCCGCGAGATTGTACTGGATCGTTGAATAGCCAATTTCTTCCGGCGATTCGATTTCAATTGGCATTCGGGTGTAGTGCATCGTGGATGAGGTTTTGGGCAGGAATATTACCGAACCGGTAGGTCGCGCACGTTAGCTAAGTGTTTGGCTAATAGTGGATTGTCGGCCATTAACGACTTTATATGGTTGAGGGTCTTCTCGGGCAGCTGGGGTGTTCGACTGATGATATCGACGCCTTCAGGGGTAAACAGGGTTCTCGAAAACCAGATGACCGCCCATTGTCCAGCGGGGTCTTGTAACACAACGTTCCAGTGGCTTCGTACTAGGCTTAACACGCCTTTGCCGCGCCAGACAAAGGCCAATGAATCGGGTTGAACTTGATAATCGAAACCGATTAGCGTTTTTGATTCGCCTTTTTTCTGGTATCTCACGGTGTCCAGCAAGACGTTGGTTTCCCCTTTTTTATCCGTGATCGAATAGGTAAAGGTGGGGCTGGTTTTGTCGCCTTTTAACCACATCGGGAAATTTGTACTACAGATAAACCAGGTTCCAACAAGCGCTTGAATCAGAGGTTTCATGAATAAAGAAGGTTAACGGAGCAGATGTTGTGAATAGGGAGATATCATTACGTTTTTTGCCCTTCACAAGTACGTAATTTTAACGAATCGAAAGCCTAAGTGGTTAGAAAATAAGGTTAGAATTGAAGGGGGAAGTTACAGCTTCAACTTAATCCTCATCTTGCCTAGTATGGCCGTAATACCAATAATCAGCAGGGCGAACAGGAGCGATTTGAGTAATCCAACGCCACCTGTCGTGAGTGATTCGGGTAGTGAAGTGCCGGAAAGTCGGCCAGGCTATAATAGAGATCCGGAATCAGATAACAGGTTAATGTACTGGTTCCGGCGGTTTTTATCAGATCGAACCAGTGCGCTTTTCCATTCAGGTCGACTAGCCAATAAATACCCGCATAGACAATAAAGGCGATGCCACAGCAAAGGAAAATCCAGGTGGGCGTTGCCTGAATTTTCGAGATGATAAAGAAATTTCGGGAAAGAAATCCGGCTACAAGAAATAGAATTCCTAGGCCCGTAAATAGGATAGGTACTTGGTTTTCTTTTTCCGTTTGCTGCAAGCGTGTCAGGAGAAGGGTAGCTAATATGCCCGAGAAGGCAAGGGCGTTAAACGCGCCATTGTCCGGCATCCAGGTACGCGGGCCTTCGGGCCATAGGATGTGCAACCATCCTGCGTGACCTGCGATGTTCAAAACCGTGAAAAACAGCCAGGCCGCGATCAGCAGCATTGGCTGCTTGTGGAGAAATAAGTAGAGCGTAGCACAAGTGAGATACGTCCAGCCGATAAGCCCTAAAATTCCCCACCATTGGGGCGTCATGTTGGTTAGATGATCGTCGCTGCCTCCTCTGAAAATAGCTGCCAGATAGATCAGGATGCCTACGCCAAGTACTTGCAATCCGATGAAAATGGCTTTCGTTAATCCGCCCCGTTTGGGGTACTGATTCCAGATTAGAAAAAACGCCGTGATCATCAGGATAACGAACCAGGCAGACGTCAAACCGGTAGCTTTCGGATTCAGATCATGAATATTGACAAAAAAAACACCCATCACCAGTAAGGCAATTGACCGCAGAATAATGTGTTGTAGGATGGCCAGATACGAATCGCCTTTGGTAAGCCGCTGGCGGATGGCAAAGGGAATCGACATGCCAACAATGACCAGAAAACAGGGAAAAACCGTATCGGCGAACCCCAGAAAATCCTGATCGGCACGTGAATGTTCAAGCCAGAGTGGAATACCCGACAATGTTCCTAAATCATTGACGAAAATCATTGTGAGCATGGTCAATGCCCGGAAGACATCAATGGAAAACACACGTTTTGCCGACAGCGTCGCTGTGCTTGGTTTCAAGGGAGTCGATACCATTTTAGGAACGGGTTAATTTGCTTCACTAAGTCGTTTTATTTCGCCAAACATAGTTCTAAAGCAGTTGCTGGCCGTGTCTTCGCCTGAATCTGGATTGACTTTTACACCATAAAATTCATCCAGAAACGGCCCGGCACCCGACCATACCGTTTGCATCATCCCCTGAAACCGTTCTTTCATGACGGGCGTTACCGACTTCCTGAATCGGACCATATCCTGTGTTTGTAAAACTGCGAAACCCGGTTTACGCCAGGGGCAGGTGATCACGCTGAGGCCCTTTGTGGCAAAATAAACGGCGGTTTGGTCGGGGCGCTCGTAGTGCCAGTCGCAAATCATTACATCTTTGGCAATCAGGTCAATAGCACGATAGGTATTGTTGAAACTGCCTTCCCATAAACCAATACCCGTCGTCTTTCCGTCGATCAGCCGGTCGCCCCAAATCCAGAGTTTACGATTTCTCTCGGCCAGGTGGTTCCGTATGATGTTGACTTCGTCCGCAAATAATTCGGCTTTGTCGCGGCCTGAACAGCGCGGACAGGCGTCATGGCCGATATAAAACACTTCGTCCATACCCGCATGAAACGCATCGGTTTCAAACGCATCACAAATTTCATCGACCAGAGCAAATACAACGGCATGAACACCCGGATGTAATGGGCAGTAACTTTTGCAATACAGACCATCGGGATTGGGCCAGACGTATTTTTCGGGCATTTTTACCTGGGGTGTTTCGTCAAATTCGGGATAGACGCGCAGCAAATTAGTGGTTTTGCTCGCCCATGACTGGTGGCCCAATAAATTGATTTGAGGAATCAGGCGGATGTTGTGTTGTCGACAGGCTTTAACCAGTTTTTTTACGTCCCGTTTCGATAACGCAATGCTGTCACGCAACTCAGGATGGCTGTCGAATTCGTAGTTGAAGTCAACCCGGAGAATCAACGTATTCACCTGTCGGGGAGCCAGTTCTTCATGGATGAATTTGATAAACGTATCGAGTTGTTTGGGTTGCGGAGCCGCAATGCAGAACCACGAATTGGCAGGAGACTGTCGATTTTGGTTTGGGCTAGCGCCGATGTATTGGAAAAAGCGACAATGAAGGCAGCAAATAGAATAAATAGCCTGGACATTGATAGTGAATTTATGGATCAGCACGCTCTGGTTTAAGCATCTTAGGATATAAGCCTGATTTGCTGATTTTCTATTCGGTACAAGCGTAAAACAAAACTTCCCGAAAGTTCCAAACTTTCGGGAAGTTGACGGGTAATTTTCAGGAAGCTTTAGTATGTAGTCACTTACTTAATGGCGATGAGTCGGGTAGGAGCTTCCAGAGAGGGTGTTGCCAGCTTGATGGAGATGTCTTCACGCTGATCGCCAGCCGTTATGCGGAAAGTGTAGTTACCATCGCCAAGTTCATTCATGTCGAACTGCTGACGGAAGGCATTTTGTTTGCTGTTTTTGCCGCAGAGAATTTCATTGAACAACACATCGCCCCGTTGATTGAGCAATTGAAGTGTGATTTTATTCTCGGATTGATATTTTTCCAGACACACCCAAAGCTTGGATGCATTGGCAGAAGGGAACACAACGGCCGCAAAGGCTTTGTTCTGTGGATGACCGTCGGTAGCGAAAGAAGGTGTTGATGCTGAGATAGTTAATGCAAATACAAAAGCGCTGGCGAGTAATTTGATGGACGTTTTCATTGAGTTGAACGAATTAAGTTTTGAACCTTTAGCTGTCAACTCAATGATGCAGTTACCCCCCTCGAACGCTGGCAATCTGGAGAAACGGTTTAAATAAATGATGAATGGCTGATGCTAGGGTAATGGATAATGGACAATGAATAATGAACAATGAATAATGTACAATGGAAATCAGAGGCTTACCATTATCCATTATCCATTATTCATTATCCATTATTCATTATTCATTATCCATTATTCATTAAGACTTACTCCACGAAGTCCAGATCCTTGCCAAATGTTTCTTCCATCTGGCTCAGCGACCAGAAGGAGAGGCCATACACGATAACACCCAGGATTCCGGCGGTCACCAAAGCACCCATCGAGGGCTTCAGTGCCTGAAAAAATAGCGTCATCGGAATCAGCGTACCCCGCACCACACTCGGCACCGAGGTTGTGGCTGTGTTACGGAGATTCGTACCGTAGAGTTCGGCAACCATGGTCAGGAACATGGCGATGTAGCCTGTACAGAATCCTAAAACTAAACAGACAGTGTAGATGCCACTCGCCGTATGAATACCGCCAAATAGATAGATGCCACTCAGTAAAGCACCCAGTGCTAATAACCCTATAATCGTTTTTAGACGTGACTTGAGCCAATGGCTGAGTGGTCCACTGAGTAAATCACCCACGGCCATGCCCACGTAAATCATCATGACACAACGGCCTGGTTTGACCACCTCATCGATGCCCAGCGCCTGGCCAAGCTCATTGGCGAACGTAGCTAGAATGCCGACCACAAACCAGGTTGGCATGCCCACCGTCACACAGCGGAGGTATTTAATGGCTTGTTTCCAGCTACTAAAAAAGTAAAGAAAATTGCCCCGGCTGACCTCTTTATGCTCCGTCTTCATCCGGCTGAATAAACCTGATTCAAATACACTGACCCGAAGCAGCAACAAGGCGAAGCCCATGCCACCTCCAACCCAGAAGGCCGTTCGCCAGTTGAAATATTCGACGGTGAAATAAGCGGCACCGGCCCCCAGATAACCAATCCCCGCTACGACAGCAGAACCGTAACTTCGGATGGCTTTAGGCAGTATTTCAGATACGAGCACAATGGCGGCTCCAATTTCGCCGGAGAGGCCAACACCGGCCAGAAATCGTAACAGGGCATAGGTGTTCACATCCTGAACAAACCCGCAGGCAATGTTCGTCAGCGAATAGGTAATGATACTTCCGAACAGCACCGACATACGCCCGCGCTTGTCGCCCAGCGCACCCCACAGGAAACCGCCGATGACCAGACCGGCCTGTTGGAAATTAATAATAAACGTTCCTGCCTTCGAAACTTCCTCCTCCGATAAGCCCAGCGATTGCAGACTTGGCACGCGGACAATGCTGAAGATGAGCATGTCATACACATCCACAAAGAACCCCAGCGCCGATACAATGACGGGTAATGCGAATAGTGGGCGAAAGGATACTTGGGCAGGAGTAGGAGAGAGCGTTTGCATAAAAAGGGAGGGGTGAGTAAAGGGATGAAGGAGGAGAGGGCGTAAAGGGAGGAAGGGAAATGTGCCAATTGTATTTCCCTCCTCCCTTTACGCCCTCTCCTCCTTCATCCCTTTTTTATTCTTCCAGATAATTCAAATCCTTACCATGCGTTTCGGGAATGGTCAGGATGGAGTAGAAACCGAGGATAAAGCTAATCAGGCCAACGGCAGCACCCGCATTAATAATGTCCAGTGACGGTTTGAGTGCCTGATACCCCAGGGTCATGGGAATGACTAAGCCGCGTACCATGTTGGGTATGGTCGTAGCGGCTGTAGCCCGAATATTTGTCCCAAACTGCTCGGCACCAATGGTTACGAACATGGCCCAGTAGCCAATGCCAACTCCCATCGCCAGGCATAGTCCGTAGAGAACGGTTGCACTTTTAATCCCGAAGTATAAATAGATTAAGCCAAATACGAGCGCAACCGCCATAAGGAGCGCAACCGCTTTTTTACGAGACGCTAATGACTGACTGATGAAACCACTGGCCAGGTCGCCGACAGCCAGCCCAACATAGCACCACATGATGGCTAAGCCCGGTTGAATTTCTTCGGCAATGCCTAAAGCTTTTCCAAACTCATTACTGAAGGTGGCCAGAATGCCAATCACGAACCAGGTTGGAAGTCCAATGCCAATGCACTTGAGGTAGCGTACAAACCGTGTATAGCTTGTAAAGAAGGACAGGAAATTACCCCGACTAACGTGTTTCTGGTCGGAGACGTCCTTGAACATACCTGACTCCACTACACCGACCCGAAGGAGCAGTAAGCCAAACCCTAGTCCGCCACCACAAAAAAGGCCATCTGCCAGTCGAATAGTTTAACGGTGAAATAGGCCACCACAGCACCAAAAAGGCCAATACCGGCTACAAGTGAGGTGCCGATAGCGCGTTTTTCTTTGGGGAGTACTTCACTCACGAGCGTGATACCGGCACCCAACTCGCCCGCCAGACCAATACCCGCCACAAAGCGCATGAGGGCATAATACATAGATGGGTCCATAAACGTGACATCTTTGACGAACCCACAGGCAATGTTGGCAATGGAGTAGGTAATGATACTACCAAATAAGACTGATAGCCGACCTCGCTTATCGCCAATGACACCCCACAGAATGCCACCGAGAAGTAAACCGCCCATTTGCCAGTTAATAATGTTGGCACCAACGGTCGAGATTTGGTCGGGTGTGAGGCCGAGATCTTTTAAACTGGGCACGCGTACAATGCCGAAAAGGAGAAGGTCGTAAATATCAACGAAGTAGCCCAGGGCGGCTACAATGACCGGTAGACCAAACAACCCGACCTGAGCCGATTGAGCCGCGCCGGACGGTTTGGATGAAACAGTAGGAATAGCCATGCGGCAAAATCAGTGATTAAGAAAGGGAAATAGTTTTGCAATTATACGAAATGACCAAAGAAGATTATGGGTAAGGGAGTACTGACGACGGGAATTAGACTGATTTGCCCCGTTTTTTTTACGAAAATGCCTTCCAATCGATTTAGGGTTTGATCGTTAGTAGCTTCTTCTGAATAAATACATCAGCATATCGTTGGCCAAGGATGCGGGCCGAACGGGTATCGAAATGGGTCGAATCACCTTTATCAGTCAGCCCCGAAGACAGGACGCAGTAAGAGTTTGGGATGGTTTTAGTTGCCTGTTGAAGGGCTTCATTGACGATTTTAGCCTCTGGATCGCGGTCTACGACAAAATCACCTAAGGTTCCTACGACAAAGGGGACATTGGAGCGTTCAACTCCTTCCGAAACCGCTTTACCAGTTCAGTTAGTTTTTCTTCGTAGACGATGGCTTTTTCCGGTGTTGAGTCCGATTCGCCCTGATGCCAGATAAACCCCGCCAGTTCCCCATGTTCGAGGGCTTTCTTTGCCCGACGGAGCGCATCATCATACGGGTATGATTTTGTCGGTTCATAATAGGCACCCGGCTTCCAGACATCAATGCCCGAACCTCCTACCGCACAGGGAATTAGCCCAATAGCCATGTCTGGATAGCTATCAGCCAGTTTTCTGGCAAAGGCAAATCCTGGTCCTACACCAATGACAGCGGGTTTATCGAAATGCATGGGATCGCGGGCGGGCACCCAGCTTAACTCTTTGGTGAGCATCCAGACACGTGGATGAGCCTGCTGATCTTCAGCTTCAGGGACACCCGCCCTGCCATGTTCGACTGGCCAATGAGCAGGAATAGCTTCAACCGGGGCGGTATATCCTGCTTGAACGCAAGAGTAATAAAGAGAATAAAGCCTGCAACGTAGAGGTTGGAAAGGGTATGCATATGTCTGATGAGCTATTCAGGGGCGTTTAGGGTATGTTCTGCCTATCAAACTTAGCCATTTTTATGAGCGGTTGTTGCGGGTATTTTCATATGCTGTATGCCATGTCTCCAAGACATGGCATACAGCATATGAAAATACCCGCAACAACCGCTTACACTTTTCGGGCCTGAATTTTAGAGCGAAATCACGTTTTTCTTCAGCAACCCCATCGTTTCCCGCTGTCGTTGCTCAACAAACTTTCGTCCTTTGGCCGCTTTGACTTTGGCCGCTTTGGGATCTTTGGCCATTGCCAGCACTGTTGGTACGTAGCGGGCTACATCCTGTTCATTGTCCATATCAAACAGCCAGTCGCCAAGGCCAATATCCCGCCACATAACCCCTTTACTGGTTTGTTCGGCAAATCGACCAACGATGGCTGGAATCCCATTGCCGATACACATAATGGGCGAGTGCATTTCCAGACCAAACAACCCCGCAGACCGAATGTAGGTGCTGACCGCTTCGTCGGTGATCCAGTATCTGTCACGCCAAACGACTCTGGGCTTTACGTCGTCGGGCAGCTTGTCCAGGAGGATTTCTTTCCCCAGTTTAACCTGCGTTTCGTCTTCCGGGCAAATCAGAATTTTCATGGGTGTCTGACGAACAATGGCAATGATCGCTTCCCGAAGGGGTGCGTTGTCGTGCTCTTTCATCGCCTGATTGCGGGCGTTTCTTGTCTCGTCAAAAGGTGTTTTTTTGCCGGGAATTTCCCAATAAGGTGTAAACCGGGTTCGGGGAATAACGCACAGGAACTTGCCTTCTTCCAGGCCGTGTTCTTTCATGAAGGAAATAGCCGCCAGGTCGTTTCGTAGATCCACGGCAAAGGCACCATCGGGACAAAACTCCATGACAGGGCTGGTTACACCGTGGCTCTTCGCGAATTCCAATGAAATAGAGTCGCGGAACAGGGCAAAACGGGCTTTACTCAGCAATTCAACATCAAGTGGATTGGCCGTTATAACCGCTTTGGGATCAGGGCTGTATACCCCTGGGAAGGTGATTCCATACACGCCGTAGGGCTTGCCGGTTTCTTTGTGCCAGCGCTCTACATCTTTCCGGGCAACCAGCGAAGGCCCGGAACCATGCAGCAAAAAAACGCACTCGCTCATCGCCGACGCAATCTCGTCGGGCGTTTTGATAATGGGTACGTTTGGGAATCGCTTTTTCAATAACTCCTCAACGCCATTATCGACGCTGGATGGCCATAGCCGAACCTCCACGTCGGGCAGGTATTTCTCCAACAGGGCAAGCACACCGGGCGTATGGCCAATGTCGCCAATGTTCACCGTTTGCCAGGACGAACGGAGAATGATGGATTTTTTAGCTGCGGTCAGTCGTACTGGGGTTGTTTGTGCTAATGCTGGAATGCTCATCAGCAACCCAATTAGCGAGGGCGTTTGTTTAAGGAAGTCTCTGCGGTTTGTCATAAAAATAGTGGTGATAACTTTCCGAAAGCGCCAAGCTTTCGGAAAGTTGCGTGACGATTAATAGCCTGGATTTTGCTTTAGATTCGGATTCGCATCCATATCGGTTTGTGGAATGGGCATCAGGACATGGAACGGCTGAATGGTAGCATTCCGGGCGAAACTGTTCTCGGCTTTCACGGCATCGAGTAGTCGACCCGTTCGGATCAGGTCGTACCGGCGCGTATTCTCAAACGTTAGTTCCAGCCGACGTTCCAGCCAAACCGCTTCCTTGAATTGCTGATACGTCAGGCCCGATAAGGCGGTTAGGCCTGCCCTCGTGCGAACTTTATTTAGTGCGGTGTAGGCATCGGCCGTAGGCCCATTATTGGCTTCGTTGGTGGCTTCGGCATACATGAGCAACACATCCGCATAGCGGAGAATGGGAATACTGGTCCCTTCGAGGGTTTTGGCCGTTTTATCCCACAGCTTCTGAAAGGCTACCGCTTTCGTGAAATCCGGGTCGGTGATGGAAAGCGTTGTGGTAACGCCGTTATAGACATAGGATGTCAGAAATGTGACTGCCTTGCGCGTGTCTTTGTCCGTATACAAACTGAACAAACCCGGCGAAGGACGCGCAATGCCTGAACCTGTTCCCGGATAAATGGGTGAAGAACGCACCCCGTAGCCCCGGCCTAACGTATGTCCTTTCACATCCGTCAGATTCTGGATCTCGAAAATATTCTCTTTACCACCTCGTGCTGTAAGGGCAAACGCATCGGCGAAGTTCGCGTAGAGGTCATACACGCCCAGATCCATCACCTCTTTGGCTTTGGCTGCTGCCTGGGCCCAGAAGGGTGATCCCGCTGTTACGCCGGCTCGGGTCAGATACATCCGCGCCAGAATGCCTTTAGCGGCACCCTGCGTAGCCCGGCCCGATTCGCTGGCTGCATAGGTTTTCGGTAACCCACTTTCGGCCGCTTTCAAGTCAGATTCGATCAGTTCATACACCTTATCGGCTGGGTCGCGGGTAACGGCCAGCCCATCGAGCGATGTGGTTTCGGTAGTCACGATGGGCACATCGCCGTACAGCCTAACGAGGTTAAAGTAATGGAGTGCCCGCAGAAACTTCGCTTCGGCAATGTAACGGGCTTTCAGGCTTTCATCCATCGTAATGCCGGGCAAACGACCAATCACAATGTTTGAACGATTGATGCCGCTATAGGCGCTGGCATAATTTGAAACAAAGGTGTTGGATGGGGTGATATTATACCGCCAGAGCAACGGCCGATCGGCCGATCCGGTCAGAAAGGGGATGGCGTCATCGCTGGTTGCGAGGTCTAAAAAGGGGTCACTGCCGCCAATGGACGAATAACAGGCCCCGAGGGCAGCCTTGGCATCGTCGGCGGTTTTATAATAGGTGACATTGGTAAGATTCGTAACTGGCGATAGGTCCAGTTGCTTTTCGCAGGCCGTTAGAAAGAGCGCCAATAAAGGGGCTATGTGCTTAATTTTCATGGCTCCAGGCTAGAGGTTAAAATTTTAGATTCAGTCCGACCAATACCGTTTTGGCGGCAGGGTAACCGCCATAGTCAAGCCCCTGACTTAAGGAGGAACTGCCATAACGATTCACTTCAGGATCGTAGCCGTTGTATTTCGTAAGGGTAATCCAGTTTTGAGCTGTAACGTAGATTTTGGCCGAAGTCAGAGCTAATCGGCTCAAAACCGTTTTAGGAAGATTATAACCCAGTGAAATATTTTTGACTCGTAAGTACGAGCCGTCTTCAACCTGAAAACTGGACAGAATACGAGAGCCACCAGCGGCATTCGCCCGAGGAATAGTGTTGCTCGGGTTCGTTGGTGTCCAGCGATCCAGCACGCGGGCCGATTGGTTATTACCTCCTGTCAGGTTGAGGAGATCGAAGCTTCCATAATTCAGAATCTGATTGCCCGAGTTACCCTGAACGAAAATGTTCAGCTCGAATCCCCTGAATGAAAACGTGTTATTGAACCCGCCAAAGAATTTAGGATTGGCATTGCCAATAATGGCCCGGTCATTATCATTAATAACCCCGTCGCCATTCAAGTCCTTGTAGCGAATATCACCGGTTTAGCCGTGGTTTTTTGAGCCGACGCATCTACTTCGGCCTGGTTCTGGAAAATGCCATCCATCACCCGACCGTAGAAATTCCCTAACGGACTACCGACTCGCAGTAGGATGGGGTTAATCGACGTCGCGAAAATGAGCGCATCGGTCCCCGTGGTAAATTCCTGCCGACCATCCAGCGTCAGAATTTTATTCTGGTTGAAGGTAATGTTGAACTCCGATGTCCATCGGAAACTGCCTTTGTCAATATTAATCGTGTTGAGGGATAACTCAATGCCTTTGTTCTGAATACTACCAATGTTTTTCAGGGTTGTCGAGAAACCGGATGAGGTGGGTACGCCGACATTGAACAGCAAGTCAGAGGTCGTTTTAATGTAATAGTCGGTAGTGAACTGGATGCGGTTATTGAGCAGTCCAACGTCCAGACCCGCATCAAATTGGGCGTTTCGTTCCCAGCGCAAATCTGGATTGGAAATGCCTGATGTAAAGGCCCCGGAGTTAAGCTGACCGCCCAAAATATAGGACGATGAACTGATGTTAGCCAGATATTTATAATTGCCGATTTCCTGGTTGCCAGAGAAGCCGTAACTCAGCCGTAATTTGGCATCCGAAATAGCTGGAAGGTTCTTCATCCATTTTTCGTTGGCCAGTTTCCAGGCTAGGGCTCCCGACGGGAAGAAACCGAACTTTTCGTTAGGCCCGAACCGGCTGGAACCATCCCGCCGACCAGTTAGCGTGAGCAGAAAGCGGTCATCAAAGCCATAATTGATCCGGGCAAGGTACGAAATCAACCGCCAGTCGCTGGCCGAGGACCCTGGCGCTACTAACGAAGAACCGGCTCCCAGGTTATTATAGAGAGCAAAATCATTCGTGAACGTATTGGCGTTGGCCGTTACGCCCTCGGTCGTTAATCCCTGAATCGTGTAGCCCAAAAGAGCATTCAGGCTGTGTTTGGGCGTTAGCTGGCGGGTATAATTCAGGGTGTTTTCGTTTAGCCAGCCAATGCTCTGGCCTACGTCTATCTTGGCACCACCGCCAGGCTGGCCCCTGCCAGCGATAGTCGGGTTTGGTAACTGTTCGTTTTTACGCTTTGTAGATCGGTTCCGAAACTGGTGCGAAAATTTAAGCCGTCGATGATCGTATAATCGAGATACGCGTTAGCCAGCAACCGAATCGTGGTACCCACATTCGTGATTTCATTCGCTACGGCCAGAGGGTTATCGACTCCATAGCCATTAAGCGCTCCCGTGTTCTTGTAGTAGCTTCCGTCGGCATTATAAATCGGGAAATTAGGGGCGTAACTTAACGCAGAACTGGTAACGCCACCACCCCCGTTACCATCCACATCGGTTTTGGCGTTGTTTCCGGTAGTGAAAGCCCCCTGCATGGTCAGCCCTGCTTTCAGGCGCGAGGTTAAATTGTTGTCGAGATTGGCCCGTAGCGTATACCGTTTAAAGTTGGAATTGAGGATGATTCCCTGCTGATTGTAATAGCCAAACGAAATCGCATAGCGGGATTTATCGGAGCCACCCGAAGCCGCAAGCTGGTGGCTTTGAATGGGGGCCGCCCGAAATATCTGAGATTGCCAATCGGTGCCTTCACCTAACGAAGACGGAAGAGGCTGATCGGCCGAACTACCATCGAAGTAGGGCTGGCCACCGCCGTTGACGCGCGCTTCGTTGACGAAATCGGCAAATTGACGGGCGTTCAGCAGGGGTATTTTTCGGCGAACGGTTTGAACCCCGTAATACGCATCGTAACTAATTACCGTCTTGCCCGATCGGCCCCGTTTGGTCGTAACGAGCACAACCCCGTTCGATCCCCGCGAGCCATAAATAGCCGTAGCCGACGCATCCTTCAGCACTTCAATAGACTCAATATCATTGGTGTTGATGGAGTTAAGCCCAGTTGTCGGAAATCCATCAATCACATACAGTGGATCGTTACTGGCATTAACCGACCCGGAACCCCGAATGCGAATGGTTGAGCTACCGCCCGGTGCCGCCGAATTAGACACGACCTGAACCCCGGCGGCCCGCCCCTGCATAGCCCGATCCAGCGAGGGAATAGGGGTAGCCTTAATATTCGTTTCACCCACTTTAGCAACGGCACCCGTCAGGTCTGATTTCTTGACGGTGCCATAACCCACCACCACCACTTCGTTGAGCGATTTATTATCGGGCACTAACTGGACGTCCAGCGTGGTTCGATTCCCAACCTGCGCTTCCTGACTAGCATAACCGACAAAACTGAAGACCAGCGTCGTTCCGGTATTGGGAACGCTCAGCTGATAGCGTCCTTCGGTATCAGTGTTGGTACCTCGAATGGAACCCTTCATCACCACATTGACGCCGGGTAACCCTTCGCCATTTTCGCCCGTTACGCGCCCACTTACCCGAATATCGGCGGGCGGTGCCGTGGCTGTGATCGCCATCGACGAAAGAGTAGAGAGAGTCCCTTCTGCTGATGGTGCCAGACTTGCTTCAGGCTGGCCAGCAGCGGGTTGTACGCTTTCTTTGCTGGGCGTTTTAATGATATAATACGATTGCTCATTGAGTTTTTTAGCCGTCAGGCCATAAGGTTTCAGGAGGCTTTGCAGTTGTTTCTCTAGTTTCCCCGACCGAAGGCGCGAATCGGCGGGGATGGTGATTCCCTGCACAGTCGTTTCTTCAAATAAAATACTGACCTGATGCTGGCGACTCAAATCGGTAAGCACTTCTTTGAGTTTCTGGCCCTCGGCTGCCTGAGCCACACGCGAGCCTTTACTTTGCTGACGGGCCAGAACGACAGATTGCGCCAGTGCCAGCTGCTGGCCTAATAAACCAAGCAAGACCAGCCCCATTTTGGGTAGACGTAAACGCGACATGTTTAGAAAGGTTGTTTAGGGGTTCGTAATTCAATTTGATGGCGGGTTTTCACGATGTTCAGGTTGAGGAGTTCCGATAGAACCTGGAGAAGATCGTCGGCTTTTTCGGCCTTGAAATTGCCCGCAATGCGCCGTTGGGCCAGTGCCGTGTCCGTAACGACTACGTTCACGCCGAATCGCTCCTGAATTTGTATGGCCACGTCGGCCAGCGAGGTATTGTCGAAATAAAACCAGTGATCTTTCCAGGCGATGTACGGTCTGGCGGGGGCCACCTGCGTAAGTTGGTAGCGTCCCGAATTGGCAACTGTTACCACATTGCCGGGTTTCATGTAGAGCTGCTGACCCTGCGGTAGGCCCAGCTTAACCTTCCCTTTGTTGAGAAAGACCCGTTTCCCCCGTTCGCGGGCATAAACGACAAATTCAGTACCCAGCACTTCTACCTGAAAGTTGCCGGGCGTTTGCACGATAAAGCGCTGGTGGTTGGTCGTATGCGTTACGGTAAATTCGCCTTCGCCTTCCAGAAACACGTTCCGCGTATCATTTCCAAAGCCAAAACGAGGTACACGCAGGGTGGAGTTGGCATTCAGTACAACCGATGTACCATCGGATAGCTGATAGGTGGCAGTCTGCCCATAGGCAGTCTGATAGGATTTGTACAGCAGTTGTGAGCGAAACAGGAACGCGCCTAACAGGCTCACCAGCAGGATGGAAGCCGCAAGACGCCAATTTTGCCAGGGGCTTATCCAGCTGGATGGCGTATCCTGTACGAGCTTTGGTTGACTGGTTCGTGGAGTCATATCCTCCAGAACCGGCAGGAAGGCGTCCAATGCCTTGTCGGCGTCAACGGCGAACTGAGGCCGCTGACTTTCCCACTCATCCAGGTATTGATAATAGGTTTCCTGATTGGCTTCGTCAGCCAGCCAGGCTTCGATGTATTTTCGTTGGATAGCCGTAGCCTTTCCATCAAAAAAATCAAAGACAATGGTTTTCGTAAGCGACGGGTTCATAGCTGTTGGAAGATTTGTCGGGTAGACAAGTGGTGTGTGTATTACCTCATATTGACAAAGGCGGAACTAATCGAGATCCACAGGATGATCGAAATAAACCAGTCCGCTTTTAGCTCCTGCCGTAGTTTACCCAGCGCCCTGATGAGCAGTTTTTCGACTGCGCTATTGCTGATCTGCATATCCTGGGCTATCTCGGTGTACTTCCGGCCTTCAATCCGGCTCAGCAGAAAAGCCCGCTGACATTGGGGAGGCAGGTTCTTAATAACCGATTCGATTTTTTGGTGGAGTTCGCTGTAATGCAGTACCTGGTCGGGTTGCAACGAATCAGGCGTCGACTGGTCGTTGGCTAGCTCCAATGAATCGGATTTATGCAGTTCCCAGCGCAGGTAGTTGTAAGCCCGATGACGAACGGCTTTATAGAGGTACGCCCGGTAAGAAGTAGTAATTTGCTCAAACGTACGGTTCTGCCAGAAAACCGTGAACACTTCGGCCACCAGGTCTTCAGCGACTTCTTTCGAATAAACGAAGCGCACGGCATGATTAACCAGGTTGGTATAGTAACGCCTGAATAAAAGCGCACAACCTTGCCGGGCATCCTGCAAAAACAATTGCCTTAGCATTAATTCATCATCCGTCACTTTGGCTATGGTTTCGGATTGATACTGTACCGATGGCTGGGCAGGGCTTTCGGTTTTGTGTTGATCATTAGTTAACGGTACGGGCTGCATACAAACTTCCGTTAAGCGGGTAGTACTTAACATAGACAAGTTTGGACTTTAGTACCTCACTACAGTCGGATTATTTTTTTGAAAATTATTGTGGAACGGAGAGGAGGCCCGTTTAAGTAACTCTGAAATTCTCAATTAAGGATAAGTGACGAAATAGGCTTAATTTTGCGCTGATTCGGATAAGCTTCTACAGGCTTATCTGTTATTTAGCTCTATTCCCGTTGTATGCGTTTTCATTGGCTTATTGCTCTAGTCGCCCTGGGCATCGTTTATGCGTTTGTGTTTATATACAGGGATCACCTGGCTTTTACACTTTTTGGCGACGAAGTTCATTTTTGGCAAACTGTTCTGTTATTCAGTAAAGAGCCAATTCCCTCCGTACATCTGCTAAATAACTACCCCGAGGTTATTGCTCCCTTGCCGTTTATGATAGCAGGTTGGGTAATCAATCTATTCGGCCCCGAAATTCAGTACCTGCGAATCCTAAATTTCGGGCTGAGCTTCGCTATTTTAATGCTCTTCCTGAAGCTTAGCCCAAATCCGGGTCGTTTCTGGTTAGCTGCTCTTGGCCTGATTCTTTTCCCTTACTACTATTTTTGCAGTACTATTTTCTACACGGATATTTTAGCGCTCACCTTTATTCTCCTGGGCTGGCTATTTTATTTGAAGCAAGTACACTGGGCCAGTTGCCTGTTCTTCATTGCGGCTATCAGTTCCCGGCAATACGCGGTTGTGTTCCCGGCTATCATTCTCTGCTATGAGGTAAGTCCGCTGGTGTTTCGTTTTACCAGTTGGCAGGCTGCTGTGCGTTGGGTGCAGGACAGACCTTACCTGTTTTATTACGTAATCGCTGGCCTTACGTTAATTGCCTGGGTGATCTTTTGGGGTGGTCTTGGACCCGCTCCGGAAGTGGCCCGACAGAAGTACAACGATACCGTTCATAAACTTACCTATAACCCAGGCTTCGTTTTATATGCCTCGGCATGCATAGGGCTTTATTATGTGTTACCCGAAATTCTGCTCACCCGGACGTTACAATTTTATGCCTGGGACACTAAGCAACGGACATGGCTGATTGGATGGGTCATTCTGATTGGTCTGATGATCACGTTTTTCCCGGCTGAACAGATGTATGATGGTTTTTTTGTCGTTCAAAATTTAGGGTTCTTTGACCGGCATCTGGAATTAGTAGGCATTAAAGGCTTGGGCAAACAGCTTATTTTCGGGGCGCTGATGTTTTTGACAATCCTGCGCTTTGCCAGCCCTAAGAGCGGAATGGCCGTTGGGTAGTGCTTTTGAACCTGATTTTAATGGGGAAAGCGCATATTGGCTGGGATAAATACCTGTTACCGACCATTGCGACGTTATGGTTTCTTACACTTTTTGATAAACACTGGGCACTGAGCAAAGCCAATGAAGTTCCTAAATTAGCGTCTACAGTGGTGTAAGGAATATAGTACGATTACAACTCCACTGAAGTCTTTCCATCGGACTCAGCAACGGAGTCTATTACCCGGACAGTCTGTGGAACGGGGACTGGTACTGGTTTTGGTAGTTTTTTGTATTGGGTGTAGGCGGTTCCCAATGACCAGACCTTGAGCCCAACGCGGACGAAAATCAGGGCTTGCTGAACAAGGAACATAAGCAGGATCGTTGCCCAATTACTCATCAGGATAGCTTCGTCAAGAAGAAAATAAATACCGAACACACCTGTGCCGATTACAATCAGCAGCAGATATAACCCATAGGTTCGGGCCATATGACGAAGTACCAGACGGCCAGCCTGCCCGAATGCCCGGAAAGCGTTAAGCTCATCTTCCTGAAACATCAGCACCTTGGCATAATCGCCAATGCAGAGCAGGAAGGTAGCCGTCAGCGCAAAGAGGGCAAAAAAGACAAGGCCTATCCAAAACTGCCCTCGTTCGGTCAGTGTATCCGATAAAGCAACCCCAACCAGCGAACCCGCAACAAGCCAGAGTCCAGCTCCGACTACAACAAAGAGAAGCGTAACCAGAAAAAGACGAAGAAACCGCCCTATGTAATGGCTACAGCCCTGCCAGAATAAGCCCGCATTGAACTGGGCGTTGGGTTGAGCAAAACGTAGTAATATGCCTCCTGCGAAAAAAATACTCAGAAAAACGTAACCAAGTCCTAACCAGCGCCCAACGCTTATAAGCGGAGAAATAACTCGCTGGCTACGGTGCATGAAGTCTGAATAGATGGTGTAGTCGAAGCCATTCAGGAGATTCAGAAACGCTAGCGAATTCTGGTCTTCTACTTTAAGCGTATTGTAAAAAGGTAGAGCCACCAGCAAACTCAGTACCAGCGTGATCGCATAAATTAACCACAGAAGCCGGAATGATCCGATTGTTTGGCGAAAGGCGATTGACAACGTATTCACGATTGGTTTATAGTTTACGGTTTTCGGTTCCACCCACGTTATGAGACCTACGTACTTGGGTAAATTTAGATTCTATTGATTCTTTAGATTCTCTGGTCGGCATCGAACGGCCGATGCCCATTCTGTTGAGATAACTTCTTGTTTACAAATACAACCGCTCGGGTGGCGTCAAGAATCTAAGAATCAATAGAATCTAATTCTGCATGATTCTTCGCCGTAAACTCAGACTTGTAAGCCTATTTGTTAGACAAAGGATGCTCCGTTCGTATTTTTTCCTGCAATTTCAGGAAGCCATCAATGAGAGCCTCAGGGCGAGGGGGCATCCGGGCACGTATACATCGACAGGAATTATGCGATCTACGCCTTTCACCACATGATAGCCATGCTGCCAGTAAGGCCCGCCACAGTTTGAGCATGAACCCATTGAAATAACATAGCGGGGTTCCGCCATCTGCTCGTAAAGACGCCGGATACGGTCGGCCATTTTGTAGGTGACTGTGCCGGATACGATCATAATATCGGACTGCCGGGGGAGGGACGCGGGAAAATGCCAAAACGTTCGAGGTCATAACTGGCGGTCATGGCGCCCATCATTTCAATGGCGCAACAGGCCAGTCCAAAGGTAAGTGGCCAAAGTGATTTCTCCCGCGACCAGTTCAGCAGGTCTTCAGAGTGCATCAGCATGACACTAGCTTCACCTGATTTATCGGTTGTGGATGGGGCAGTCATATACGTTAAGGATAGCGCTTAATTACATCTTTTTGAAAAGTTTCACTAAACGGTTCTAAGCGATGGTATAAGTTGGCTACGGATTCGGGCTTTCCCGTAGCACGAAATACGAAGTGCGGTCGGCCTATACCCGCCGTGTATTTCCCTATAAGCGCGCCGAAACCAGCCCCTCCAACTCCTCCCAATACAAGTGAAACACCCAGCAAGGCAGGACTTCTACTATTTCCAGGACTCCTGTTATTTCCCTGATAGGTGGCATATCCAGCCGCTAAACCAACCAGAATAGCACCCGTAATGATTCGGGACCGGACATTGTTCTGGTCGATAAGCTTTACTTTTCGGATGTCTGTTAAGGGGACTTTGATGATGTCGCGCCGTTTGTCTTCAACATAAAGCGTTGATTCACTGACTCCCGATAAAAAACCTTTTAGCTTTTCGCCCGAATCCATAATCACCTGGACTTTGTAGGTTCCTATTTCGTAGTGCTGTGCAAGATCTTTTATGGGTGAAAGCAACAGGTTAAGGAGAAGAATCAGCCTTACTAGAATCCTATCACCGCTGATACTTCTCATTTACTTTCCGGTATAAGTCCGCAGGCACCTTCGTTTCTAGTGTTGGTACTTTCGGCTGGGGTTTTACCCAATCAAGGTAACCTTTTGCCCATACATAGGCAAGTCCTAAGGCTAAAATAACGACGAAGAGAATCGCTTCGGTTAGGGCGAACCAGCCCCAAAGCCCGCCTGTTTCTTTGATAAGCCGTTCCTGCCCGAATACCGTTGCCCACGGGAACAAAAACACCAGTTCAACATCAAATAGAACAAATACCAGCGCTACGACATAAAACCGGATATTGAATTGCACATTGGCATTGCCAACGGGTTCTTCTCCTGACTCATAGGTACTGTTTTTCTCTACGTTCGGCCGGTTCGGGCGTAATAAACGCGCTACAAAAAGCACGATCGCGATAAACGCAAACGCAGCCAGAATAAAGAGCAGCAGAACGCCGAAATCAGAGAGCATTGTACTAGTTTGAGGTTCGAAGTTTGTCGTTTGAAGTCTGAGGTTGACCAGTCCTAGTATGTGTTGGTCAACCTCAGACTTCAAACGACAAACTTCAAACTATAATTTACTTTTACTTTTTCTTTTTCTTCGGGAACAGGTTATATACCATCGAGACCTGGAGGTTTCGATTATAATAGGCGGCTGTGGCTTCGGGCGACACGTTCGTGAAGCCGTAAATGAATCGGACATTCAGGCTGAATTTATTAAGCATGTCTAAAAAATCGTAGTGAACACCCACGGCCAGGCCAAGATCGTTATTGGCACTAGGGCCCCCTGTCTGCCCTGCATTGAGGGCATAACTAAACTCAGGACCAGCCTGAACCGTAAGCCCTTCGGTTGGAATATACCCTAGCATAAGCGGAAGGCTGGCATAATAATAAGAAATACCCGTTGTGGTGCGAGTTCCATTGGACTGTTCCTGCTGAAATGTGCCACCCCGGATAGATAGTATAGCTTCGGGTTGAACCACCCACCGATTATACCGGTAGCGATACATAAGCCCCAAATGAGGTTGCAGACTTCGGTGTGGAATATTGACGGTAGATCCCGAGATCGCGATTTGAGTAAAGGATGCTCCGATTTTTACACCAAAATGGCCGCCAATAGGTTTATCGCTTTGTGCCTTTAAAACCAAAGGCGAGGTTACTATACTAAGAAGAAGTACGAATCGATACATGTACATACGGAGCTGCTGAAAGGAAGTTAACCTTTCGATAACGTTTTTACCGTGCAAAATTGGTTAAAAAAAGTCAAGAAGCCGCCGTTAGCCTGATTCGCGAAATGTTTAAAATTGTTAATTAAGTCGTGGGTCAACCGGATAATGGGCTATGGATTTGTATTCGCCCCCCATGCGTTTCAAAACACCCCGCCAAAATTCGTTCGTTGGCGTGTCGAACAGGAAGTCGGCAGTGATACGGCTAATGATCCAGGCTTTCTGTGTAAGTTCGGCATCCAGCTGCCCTTCATTCCAACCCGAATAGCCAATAAAAAAGCGAACATCACGCTCTGTAAGCGTGCCCAGGTTAACGGCCCGCTTGATCTGCTCGAAATCGCCACTCCAGTACAACCCATCAACAACGCAGATTGATCCGTCAATTAAATCGGGACGACGGTGAATAAAATGCAGGGTGTTTTGCTGCACTGGCCCACCGACAAATAAGGGCAGATCAGGATGAATTTCTTCGATTACGTCGCTTAGGTGAATATCGGTAAGCTGATTCAGAACCAGCCCGAATGTGCCAGCCTGACTGTGTTCGCAAATCAATACTACACTACGTTCAAAGTTAGTGTCGCCCATATAGGGCTCAGCAATCAAAAGATCGCCGTTTGTGATGGCTGGCGGTGTCGTATTCATAGCACATCGAGCAATTAAGTAATGGTATAGCCAAAACGCTTTTTCGAACGCTATATTCATTAAAAACTCTTAAATACACTACTCAGAATTAGGATAATGTTTATACGGCCTGTTTTTGAATTCAGATTTGGATCGAAATAGATTATGTAATTTCACAAAACTGGACGTTACTTTTGTAGAGAATGGTGCTTTATTGATGGTAGTAGTAACTAGAATAAAGCAGTGGATGGCTTAATTGGCCTGATTAAGAAACTTACATTTATGCAGAATCAGCTTCATGACCGGCGTGGTTTCCTTCAAAAAGGTGCGTTGGCTACCCTAACCGCGTTGGTTGGGACGAATATTGTTTTCGCCGATAAGATACCTCCGCACTACACACCGCTGGCGTTTGAGTATGATCCGCTTAAGGGCAAAAGCTCCGAAATGAAAGTACTGGGAGATAAGCCCTGGAATGTCGAATCGCCTGTTCATTTGTTGGATGATGCCGTTACACCCGTCGACAAGATGTTTATCCGGAACAACGGTCTTATTCCAGCCGAGCCCATTAATCCGGTAACCTGGACATTAACCATCAAAGGGGAGTCGGTGAAAGCTGAAAAGAAATACACGCTAGAGGACCTTAAAAAACGCTTTCAAACGCACACATACCAGCTTGTGCTGGAGTGTGGGGGAAATGGTCGATCGGGATTTGAGCCGCAAACGACAGGCAATCCCTGGGATCAGGGCGCTGTGAGCTGTGCAGAGTGGACAGGTGTTCGATTAAAAGATATTCTGGCTGATGTTGGCCTGAAAGAGGATGCTGTTTATATAGGTTACTACGGCAAGGACCCACACTTGAGTCAGGACCCAACTAAAGTCGCTATTTCGCGTGGAGTGCCTATTAAAAAAGCACTGGAAAACGAAACCCTGATCGCCTGGGCCGTTAATGGGCAGGACATCCCGCTAGTGCATGGTTACCCATTGCGGCTTGTTATTGGTGGCTGGCCCGCATCGGTGTCAGGAAAGTGGCTGCATACCATTGCCGTTCGCAACAAAGAGCATGACGGGGCTAAAATGGAAGGACATAGTTACCGGATGCCGATCCGGCCTGTGCAACCCGGCGAAAAAATTGCCGAAACGCCTGAGAACTTCCGGATTATCGAGTCTATGCCGGTGAAGTCACTTATTACTTATCCAAAAATAGGGGCCATGCTCGATCTGAAGAAGCCGCTGGCCATACGGGGTCATGCCTGGGCCGGAGATCGGGCTGTTGCAGAAGTACATACGTCCATTGATTATGGAGCCAGCTGGCAGAAAACCAAACTGCAACCTGCCAAAAATCGACTGGCCTGGCAGCATTGGTCAACAGAGGTAACATTTCCACAGGCAGGCTATTATGAAGTATGGGTGCGGGCTACTGATAGCAGTGGTATGATGCAGCCAATGGTTATTCCTCAGTGGAATCCTGGAGGCTATCTCAACAATGCATGCCACCGGATTGCCGTGAAAGCAGCATAGTTTTTCCAGACTTATAGGGTTTTAAAACCCTATAAGTCCCATTCAGTCAAGGTCATGAAGACAGCAAAAATTATTCTTTTTATTGCCGCTATTGCAATTGGGCTGACAAGCTTCCAGACAATTCACTCAACCCAGATGTCATCGTCGACGAAAAATGGGGGAGTGGCCGATACCCTGAAAATTGATACCGAAAGCGGGCTGGTCGATTCGCCGAGCCTAATGATGGTGAAAGCGCAGTGCACGGCCTGCCATTCATCGAAACTCATCTTGCAGCATCGCTTTACGCGGGCAGGCTGGACAGAGCGCATCCGGTGGATGCAGAAATACCATAAACTTTGGGATCTGGGCGAATCGGAGAAGGTTGTTCTAGACTATCTCGAAAAATATTACGGACCATCGTCTGTAGAAGCCAGGGCTGCTTTCCGACGTGCTCCGTTGAAAGATATTCAATGGTATAAGGTAAACGAAAGGCGTTAATCCCGAAACACCAATCCTACCTTTCTGCCCGAAATTCGTTCGAGCATAGGCCGAAGAATCTGATTGGCATTCTGGCGGGTCTGCTCCAGAATGCCACCGTTCAGCGCAGATTGCCTTACCTGCTGTTCGGCTTTCCGATAGGCGTCGCTCACCAACTGAGATTGATCCAGAAACGAAAAGCGTGTATCGTATACGCGGGATCGGTCGTGGTTAATTTTCCAGGTACAGAGTTCAGGTTTGGGCAATTGCACGGTTACTGAGTCGCCTTCTGTGGTAATGTCGGCTACCGTAATTTTTGTCAGATCAATACAACCGGTCGCTTCGCCTTCCACAATCAATATGGCATTGGCATTTGGTAGAAAGGTGTTCACCTGCTCGTGTTCGACAATATCTTTAAAGGTGTATTTCACTAGCTCCAGTTTGCCCAGCGCCGTAATTTCTTTCAGCACGATTCGTTGAGTGGTATTGTCACCCTTTCGGAAGCGGCTAAGAAGATTGTTGCCACGAATCTGCTCCCAAATGGCGATAAGGCCCGCAACCAGCACCGCGATGAGAAACAAACGGAAGAGGGCATTGATAAGTCGGGTCATGAATGGTTACGAAAATAGTTGGTTAGCTGGCGTATCTGGGAAATAAAACTAGTTTTGAATAGGATAAAAGCGAGAGTCTCGCCTTATCTTGGAGTTGCCAAGTTACCAAACTACCGTTTACTTAATGACAGGTTTACCTATAACTCTCGATTAAAGCTGTAATTCTAGGCCTGTTTGGAGGAAAAAGCTCTCGTATTGCCAGGAACCTTTATACATTGCGACTACAGATCTGCCGAACGGATTACTCCTGATGGGTTACCATAAAGGGATTCCGATCGACCACTAAATTTGATTTATTCGGCAAAAGTGGATAGGCTTCACCCAATGCTTTACTAAGGATCAAACGCATATAATTCACGGGTGTAATCGAATCAGAGAGCATCTGATAGTGGTGATCGGGAAAATAAAACGCGCACAAATTCCCATAGCGTTCAAGTGCTTTTTCCTGGGGAGAGACTCCCGTTAGAAATCGATACCCATGATCACTCATCATCAGGATGATTGGAGGCCGCTTGCTATTCGTTAAAATACTATGAACCAATAGGTTCATGTATCGATTCGCTTCCTGGATATGGTTAAGGTAACTTTGCATAAGCACACGTTCTCGTCGTTCATCACCCAATCGATCATCACCAGGATCATCATTCAGTAATCCCTTCATTTCCTCTTTTGTAAAATGCCCTACTTCCTGTATTTTCTTATCCACTTTACCCTGGCTATTCAAATAAAAGGGGGGTGGGTTAAAAAAAAATGCCCATATACAAACTTAGGCTGATCACTTGCCTGTTTAGTTAATTCGACCACCTTGGAAACTAATTTTCGCTCTCTATCCAATGTCACCGTAGACAAAACATTCTCCTGACTTTGGTTAAAGCTGACAAAATAGAAAACTGTCTGATTAATAAAGTGAGCCATTAATGACTTCTCTGAAAAAACAGCTAAGTGAAAGGGAGAAGGATGGGTATTAAAGTCAAAAAGCGAGAAATTGTGTATTTGATAACCCTTATCAGATAGCAAGTCAACAGTCTTATTATTCGCTATTTCGAGTAGAAAAGGATTATCAGTTAACGCATAGCTCGTTTGGTGATAGTCCATATTCAGCATAGTCGAAACCGTTTGAACGGTATAGGGATAATTTGATAAGGAAGAGCCCAGAACAAAAAAGCCATCCTTGCGCAGGGAATCGAGAAACGGATCGTTAGAAAAATGCCAGTATTTTTTTAGGTTGTTATTATTGGCATAGCCATCCAGGAGCAGAATATAAATATCTGGGAAGGAGGAGTTCACTGGCCTTAAATCCCGCTCAGGTTTATGAGCCATTAGTTGCCTATGAATAACCTGCCTGATGAGCCCCTGATTATTGATCAGGAAAAGAAGGAGAAAAAAAACGGAGAAACTATTTAATAGCCGATTGACACCTATCGAAATCGGTTTTGCCTTTAGCCATATAAAGCATAGCCCCGGTAGTAGTACGACGATGACTAAATAATACCGAATGCGTAAGAAGGATGAAAATAGCGTAAAGTAAATATCGACACTTGAAAAACACAGGACCAGAATCAGGATTGTAAAATAGGCGGCCTTATACTGGTCCTTTAAAAAGTACTGGGCTACTTTATAGAGTAACAAGCAGGTGATGGCTATGGCAGCCATACAACTACTTAGATCAGCGAATGAGATCGTAAACGGATAGGCTATTAAACCTTTTACGAAGAAAATCAAAGGAATTGTCCATAGATAGAGGAAATGCTGGTCAACATACCTAAGGAAAAGATTATTTTTATGCATGAAGACGCTTAAATAAATACAGAATGCGCTCGGTAGGTGCAAGGGCTGTCTTGGCTACCAGATGAAAATGACGACAAAATGTAGCTTCAAAACCGCCTACAGTATACTCCTCAAATAGATCATCCCGGTGTTCCAGCAGGATCTTTACTTTCTCGTCGGATTTCGGAACAAATTCGATAATAAGATGGGGGAACATATCCGCCAAAAAGGAAGCCAAACTCGCTAGGGGAATGTTGTTGGCAATACAAATGTGGTGTACAATGGCCAGTGCCATTCCTGTGGTGTAGCCTTCAATTCGTTGCAGTAACGATGTTCGTTCGGTATTTCTCCAACCAATTCCGGGAGCCGAATTGACCAGATTGACAAGCAGCGGAAAAACAGCATGTTGCTTCCCATGCTTAATGGTTAGGTAATTTTTCTCCACGCAAGCAGGATCTATATCAAAAGCCCCAACCTGATGCCCCGCTTCTGCTGCTAAAAAGCTGAATGTGCCATCATTTGCCCCTAAATCTAAAAGTTTTCCAGGCGGTATTTGCCTTAAATACTCCCTGATGACATTCTTCTTGAGGGTTAGATACGCTTCACCCACCCATTTGTCATAGTACGCATCCCAGGTTGTGTCTACAGGACGCCAGTGAAGCGACTGGATCGTTGAGATCAGGTGATTGGTTATTTTAAGGAGTGATGCTTTTGAATGTGTTTGTGCATTCACCTTTTTCGCTGTAATCCCTTCTTTTTCTACCGATTTAGCTTGCATGTTAGCATGCAGATGTAAATGAAAGTATAATCCCAAATTAAAGCGACTGGTAAAGGGTAGCAGTTTTGTAGCTAACGGCAACGGAACCCCGTCCAGATGTATGGTCAGCAATTGATTCATCGATACGTCCGTTAGACTCATCAAAGCCAGAGGGGCCAGAAAATGGCGACAGAATTGCCCATAACCTACCCAGGCCGATACCTTGTCATAGACTTCAAACGACAAGGTATCGATAAAAATGGGCTGTGCATCGGGCGTAAACTGTACATTATAGGCACTAGCATCTTTGAGCCACATACCGGCTTTTAAGGCTAATTTCTGAATCTCAAGGGTAAGCAGGGCAGCATCCTTGAGCATACTGAAACTCCATTCGTACGGATAGGATATAAAGGGAAGCTGATCGGGCTTGATGATCTTGTAAACGTCAACTGGCTTGGGGTTTAGTAGGGATACCTCTTCATGAGGAATCAAATACTTCTTAGTAACCAGGTGTTCATACAAGCCTGAATAGATTAAAAATCATAATGTGGTTTATATACAAGATTAATCTGTCGGTACAGAATGCCCTCTTCCTGAAACACAAACCCACTCCTGTCTCGAAACGAACTCTCAACAATACGGCTAGTCATTCGTCACTTCTTCTTCTTCCGGCCGTTTTTTGCCAAATAGGCCTAAAACCGCATACTTAATCTGATTGAAGAATACACCTATTGTTAGAAAACTGGCAATAAGTGCCTGCACTAACATACTTCCACTACCTGGATCGAGGTATAGCAAAATACTAGCCATCATAACGCACAATAAATTTTTAGAATTTAGAAAACATTAACTCATGAAGATCAAATAAAAAAAGGCTCTGTTATGAAATGAACTTTCACAACAGAGCTGCAAATATACAGAACCGTTATTTTATATACAAAAGAAATAAAATTGGCACATTTAGCTATACAATAATTATATAAACTTTATATTTAGAATTGCTCATTTATGAAAAACACTTTTTATTAACTACGACCAAATAGTAATAATACCAAGACAAAATCCAGGAAATGGTATCGTCTTATAATTCTAAACAGCTTCAATACAAAAAATATCAATTAGCATACATCCTTGAAAGCCTTTCTGGCTTGTAGTAAGCGCAGGCAAGAAAGCGGTTTGTAGTAGCCGATTTGCCCAGATGCACTGTATAATTAATTCTGCCTGATTACTTAACAATATTTAACTTATTAAAGCCCGGTCCTTATTGCTAAATTTGACCAATATAACCGGTCAAGTGCCTAAAAAACGAGCCTACTAAGCTTTTATTAGTCGTTTAGTAAAGGTTTTAATTTTTCCTTGTTCCTACTTGTACAACGCAAAAGCAAGTTTACACTTGCCTAATCCAGAATAAACTAATTGTTAAAATGAAAAAGATTTTTAGTTATGTGCTTTTTGGGGTTTTATCATTGACTTGGCTGGGCTTACAGGCTCAATCGGTAAAAATAGGCCATACGCGTATAGATTACATCTTGTCTCAAACTCCTGAAAATAAGGTTATTACCGACCTATTGACTGTACAGCAAAATAAGGCACAGGCGGAGCTTAAGCGGTTACAACAGGAATTGCAGGAGAAATATGCGCTTTATCAAAAAGGCGCGGCTCAAATGACAGATATTATTCGGAAAGACAGAGAAACGGAACTCCAAACGTTACAGAGCCGTATTCAGGTATTTAGCCGAGATGCTGATGAGTCATTACAAAGCAAATACAAACAGTTAGTGAGCCCAACGCTTACCAAAATTCAGCAGGCTATTGACTCGGTAGCTAAAGAAAATGGCTATACCCATATTCTTAATACCGGGAACGGGAATGATATTTTATATGCACCTGAGGAAAATAACATTACCGAGTTGGTGCTCAAGAAGATGGGTATCACGCCTGGCCAAGTTTCAGAAAAACCGGTCGCAACTGCGCCTGCAGCACCTAAGCCAACTGTGAAAAAAACAGTGCCTAAAAAGAAATAATGCGGTGTGTAAGTGTCGCTTTTTGCATCTACAAGAAAGCACCCTAGTCAGTACGATTAGGGTGCTTTCTTGTAAACTGTAGTGCTGACCGAGACGGTTGGCACTATACTAATAAGTGTGTTTGGATTCCTCTACGGAATGCTTTTCCAGATCAAACAGGTCATTTAAAACATCGATTAGGGTTTCTGCTTCACCCCGTTTGCAGGCTGCTTTGAGTTGCAGCACAGGAAGTTTAATGATTTTCTGCATGATACCCCTCGTGATTTTGTCTACTTTCTCCGACTCATCAGGGGTTAGGTGTTTCAGATGGCGGGCAATTTCATCGCGTCGAATCTGTTCCAGTGCATTTTTAAGTTTATTGATCGTTGGCGATACCACCATCTCTTTCGACCAGTCGCCAAATTCAGCTACGGCCTGTGTAACAATGGCTTCGACTTGAGGAATGGCTGCCAGCCGCTGATTTAAAGCTTCATCGGCCCGATTACGGATATGGTCGATGTTATAGACCAATACACCCGGAATCTGCTCAACGGAGGTATCTACACTACGCGGAACGGATAAATCAATAAAGTATTTGAAGGTCAATACATTGACGTTCTGAAGTAATTCGGGCGTAATGAGCGGATCATCGCGCATAACCGACGAGATAATAACGTCGGCCCGGCGAATTTCGTCGGTGAGATTGTCGAAGTCGGCTACCCGGAAACCATATTGTTCAGCCAAGGCTTCGGCCTTTGTCTGTGTACGGTTGCAAAGAGTAATGTTCGTTAGCTTGCGGGATTCAAGATTCTTGCAAACGTCGGTACCAATTTCGCCCAGACCAATCACCAGCACGTTTGGGTTCTGATGTTCGCCTACTAGCTCATCAATCAGCTCTACCGCAGCGTAAGAAACCGAAGCGGCTCCATCGCGGAAGGGGGTTTCCTGCGCCACCCGCTTGTTGGTAAAGAAAATCGTGTGCATCAAGCGGTGTAGAAACGGTCCTGCCATTTCCAGATCAGCCGACCATTGATACGACTGCTTCACCTGGTTGGGAATCTGCATGTCGCCAACTACCTGCGAATGCAAGCCAACGCATACTTCGAACAAGTGCCGAACGGCCTGATCATTTGCCTCGAAAAACTGAAAATAAGGTAAATAATTAGCCGTGTCAGTCAGCCCTTTTTCAATGAGTAGTAAGCGAGCAATGTCACTATTAAGATCCTGATCAAAAGCATAATATACTTCTGTCCGGTTGCAGGTTGAGATAACCAGCAAATCGGTCAGGCCAAAAAAATCCCGCAACCGAATCATCAGTCGCTTGGCTTCGTCTTCGTTTAGTGCAATTAGTTCCCGCACCTGGAGGGGTGCCATTTTGTGAGATAAACTAATCGCTTTGAAGGTATCTAACATGGTAACAAATCACCTTTACTGGCTTGTAGCCTTTACAAAATTACGGCATAATTATCGGATATGAACAAACCCTGCATGAGCAGTCTGTTATTTAGAATATATCCAAATAGTTGACAGGATTCTTCGTTCAATCCTATTGGATTGAGTAACACAGGCGGTTTATCAGACGTTCAGATTCGCACATTTAAACTACTTTCAGCGTTTAGAGGTAAGAAGCCCCGCTTATTCCTAAACAGTTTACTTCTGTAACTGATTTAGGGGGTATAACCTTACTTTTACACTCATAATCAAGCTGCATTCCACACAATCATTGTGTTGGTACTAGTAACCAGCAAGACCACATGCTGAAGTCATTCGATATTTATAATCAGAATAATATTCTGAAAATTATTTTAGCGCTGAACCTATTGTTAGTTGGAACGGGGTCACTGCTCTATACTAATCGTCTAATTTTAAAACTCGAAGTGCGGGAAGAACAGTATGTCCAACTCTATGTAAAAGCCGTAGAGTACTTGTACAGTTCAAGCCGCCCTGATGCAGACAGTGGGGATATAACGTTTGTAACGAGCGAGATTCTGCAGGCGAATAAAACCATACCAGTTATTTATGTTGACGACCATAATCAAATATTGGCCAGATTGAATATTGACGGGTTACATGAAGGGATGCCGCCTGCGGAAGAAAAAGTTTTACTTCGAAAGAAAATGGCTGAAATGAGTGAGAACCACGCCCCCATACCTGTTGATAGGGGAGATGGCTCTCACGGTTTGGTTTATTATTCAAACTCAAATGTATTACGGCAAATAGCTTACTTACCATACGCTCTTCTGGCTATTCTGACGGCTTTAGGCATACTAGCTTACCTGTCGTTTAGTTCGTCGCGCCGGGCGGAGCAGAATCGGGTTTGGGTAGGTTTGGCAAAGGAAACGGCTCACCAGTTAGGTACGCCATGTCGTCACTGATGGCCTGGGTCGAGTATATGCGCTCGGACCCCGACCAGTATGATAGGTCGATTACGGACGAAATTGAAAAGGACGTCCAACGGCTGGAAACCATTACCGCCCGTTTTT
Source organism: Spirosoma telluris (assembly GCA_003259005.1). Taxonomy (GTDB): domain Bacteria; phylum Bacteroidota; class Bacteroidia; order Cytophagales; family Spirosomataceae; genus Spirosoma; species Spirosoma telluris. The sequence goes on along the minus strand of QLII01000001.1, from coordinate 3,095,662 downwards.
CAAGTATAGGTTCTGTGCCAACGTTGAAAGAAGAGAATCTAAATGAGGTAGTTCGCCAATTTACAGATTACCTGGCGAAACGTATTTCGACGAAAGTGAAAATGAGCCTTACCAGCCAATTGCCACCTGGCCAATTGGTGAAAATCAATAAGTTACTCTTTGAGTGGGTTATTGAAAACATCTGTAAAAATGCGGTCGATGCTATGAAGGGTGTTGGTGAGTTACGGCTAACTATTGCGCTTTTACCCAATCACGAAGTAGCAATTGACATTGCTGACACGGGCAAGGGAATCTCCAAAGCCAACATGCAGAAGGTATTTTCACCAGGCTTTAGTACCAAAAAGCGTGGCTGGGGCCTGGGCCTGACGCTGGCTAAACGCATTGTGGAGGAATACCACAAAGGGCGCCTATTCGTCAAAAGCTCGGAAGTGGGCAAAGGAACGACTTTTAGAATTGTCTTAAACGCGAATTGATCAGTTGGGAGTTAGATACGGCAGGGTTATCGTATCGGTTTCGATAACATTGCTGGCATTTAAATCGCGATCCCGGATTCGAATCTGAAACTTGGTCGGAGAAAAATAATTGACTTTACCGTATGTAAACGTCTGATTAAAATCTAATGTACCCTCAATCGCCCCCTTGGGTTTGCCTTTCGTAAGCTCAGGGAAAAACAAGGTACTATTATTCAATAGATTCGATTCAACATATTTATTATTGATGAGTCGAAACGTTTTAATTTCATAGTTGCCCCAGCCGCCGTTAGCCGAGTAACTGGCAATCGTAGCTTCTGTGGGATTATCGACGCCGAGGTTACCGTCGCCATCTTTGAAGCCGATGGTAATCACAATCGAATCCCGCTTAGCCTGACCAACTCCACCACCCGCTGCAATTTGGTATTTAAACAGCCCTTTAAAGTCAATGGCGGGGGTGTTTGAGTAATTTGGTTCGGTAAAACAGGCCGATACGGTTAGGACTATGCCGAACACGAATAAATACGTTTGAATTTGTTGCCGTCGCATACTGTTGTACTCGTTGTGCAATAAACGCTTTTGTTATTTTGTCTTTTTCACTAACACTTTCAACCGCAGCGGCTCCGCTTCGGCACTCACTCCGGCAACAGATTCTGGAGCTTAGTTCAGCATTGCCGAACCGCACTGCTTTCGAATCGCTGGCACTGGCTGTTTTTCGGTATCAGGCACTTCATAACCCTGTGTACGCTACCTATTTACAGCACCTCAACTGCCAGACCGACGACATTACAAACCTACGTCAGGTACCGTTTATGCCGATTGGCTTTTTTAAAACCCATACCGTTTTAACTGGCATCGACATGAATCATTCAGCCAGCAACGACAAGACGCTCACCTTTGCCAGTAGTGGCACAACGGGCGATCAGACCAGCCGCCATTTGGTGCCGGATTTAGCCCTTTATGGCGCTATCAGTACCCAAATTTTTGAGCAGACTTACGGCCCACTCTGCAATTTTCATATTCTGGCTCTGCTACCGTCTTATCTTGAACGAAATAACTCCTCGCTGGTGTATATGGTTCAGCAATTTATGGCCAGGAACACCCACTCTGGGAGCAAATACGCGCAGGCAAATGAGACCGACGAATCTACATCAGGTTTTTTTCTCCACAACCATACTGCGCTAACAGATCGTTTACGTCAACTCGCTCGCCAGCCCGATCAGAAAAAGATTTTGCTCATTGGGGTGACATTTGGTTTGCTGGACTGGATCGATTCGGAGCCGGATTTATCTTTCCTGGGAGAGCTGCCGGATCTCATCGTTATGGAAACGGGCGGGATGAAAGGTCGCCGAAAAGAATTGCTTCGCGAAGAAGTACATGAAATCCTTACAGAACGATTGGGTGTTCAAACCATTCATTCTGAATACGGAATGACCGAACTACTGTCGCAGGCTTATTCGATGGGAAATGGCGTCTTCAGACCAAGCTCAACCCTTCGTATTTTTCTTCGCGACATTAATGACCCCTTTTCGCTGTATCCAGAAACGGATGCACGCAGAGGAGTACGTCAGACCGGAGGGATGAATGTTGTCGATTTAGCCAATCTGGACTCCTGTTCATTCATCGAAACTCAGGATCTAGGGCAATACGTTGACATAGACGGAGACTTTCGAGTTATTGGCCGGTTCGATAATTCGGACGTTAGAGGCTGTAATCTTTTAGTCGTCAATTAAAAGTCGTCAGTCGATAGTGAATATTGTTACCTATCGACTGACGACTCGTTGACTGCCTACGCATACGACTTCACATCGTCCAGTGTAATATTGTCGCCACACATAATGACCAGCCGTTCAATAACGTTCCGCAACTCCCGAACATTTCCAGTCCAGGGAAGGGATTGTAAGTAATTCATTGCATCAGGCATAATGTCTTTCGCAGGAGCACCATATTCTGTTGCGATGTCATGTAAAAACTTATCGGCCAGAAGCGGAATGTCGACCCGCCGTTCGGCTAAGGGCGGCACATGGATCATAATGACGCTCAGGCGGTGAAATAAGTCTTCGCGGAAGTTTCCATTAACGATTTCCTGGCGAAGATCTTTGTTGGTAGCCGCAATTACGCGCACGTTGACTTTAATTTCCTTGTCGCCCCCAACGCGTGTAATCTTGTTTTCCTGTAAAGCCCGCAACACTTTTGCCTGTGCCGACAAGCTCATATCTCCAATTTCGTCGAGAAACAACGTGCCACCATCCGCTTGTTCAAACTTGCCTACCCGGCGGGCAGCAGCGCCTGTAAAGGACCCTTTTTCGTGGCCGAATAACTCACTTTCAATGAGTTCGCTAGGAATAGCAGCGCAGTTTACTTCAACGAGTGGCTGGTTCGCGCGGCTACCTTTCTCGTGGATTTGCTTGGCCACCATCTCTTTCCCAGAGCCATTGGCTCCAGTTACCAGCACTCTGGCTTCAGTAGCCGCTACCCGATTAATCGTATCCTTAACTTTCTTAATTGGATCAGACTCGCCAACGATTTCGTTTAGTTTGTAGATACGCTTCTTCAGCGTTTTGGTTTCCTGAACCAGCTTGGCACGCTCAATGGCGTTGCGAACGGTAATCAGAAGGCGGTTGAGATCGGGTGGTTTGGTAATGAAATCAAAGGCTCCGCGTTTAGTTGCCTCAACGGCATTTTCAACATTGCCAAAGGCCGAAATCATGACGACCTGCGTACTTTTTTCGGCTTCGCTAACTTTTGCCAGCACTTCAAGGCCGTTCATTTTGGGCATCTTGATATCGCACAACGCAACATCATAACTTGCCTTTAGAATCATATCCAGCCCTTCTTCACCGTCTTTCGCTTCGTCAACATCGTAGCCTTCATATTCTAAAATATCGCGTAGAGCCGCACGAATTTTCTGTTCGTCGTCCACGATAATCAGTTTGGCCATACTAAAGGATTGAAATTAAACTAATGGATTAAGTACAGGCCCGAAAATAGGGGATTTTACATCGGCATCCGTTATACTGACGGCTAAATTTGATAAAATCCCTGTCTTTTTTCATAAAACCAGATCTGTAGGCTAATATATTCAAAAGATTCTATAGTTACTGTTGGGACAATAGGCCCTATTAATGCTTGTCCAAAATAGATTCTATCGATCCTTTTGATTCTATAGTTTTTGATTATCAATAGCATATAATCCGAAGAATCTGTAGATTCTATTTTGGATAAGTACTAGGCTGATAATCAGGGGTTGTAAAATCAACTTAGTCTCAAATTTTTGACACTCGGTCCGTAGGTATCATCGGGGTAGAGCCAGGTTAACCTCTTCAGCAACGTTTGTACGCATATCTACCGGGTGCATTCGAAACGAATACGTGTATGGTTTAGTCGCCAGTAGTAGATACTCGGGGTGAACCCGAGGTGACCAGCTATCGTCGCCCCCAAGGCCCATCTGCGCTAAATCAACATTGACGACTGTTACGTTCCCATGTTCAACCTCCTGTGAATTTGGTTGTTTGGCCTTCAGTAAAGCCGCATCGGTGTAGTCGCGGACGTTGATGTTAAGCAGGCTATTGCTAGTCATATCACTCATTAGCAGAAGCCCAAAGCCTGTTGCGTCGGTGAGCTTGGCCCAGCGGACATCTGTTTTGTTGCCATTCTCCTGCGCCATTGTGTAGGGGAAAAACTGGTCAGCCACTTTCGACTCATAAAGTCCGACTTTAGCGGCATCTTTTCGGTCGGCATAGCTCTCAAAGGGGCCGCGTCCGTACCAGTTCAGGTTAGTAAAACTGGCTGGTAGTTGAAACTGCATGCCAATTCTGGCCAGTGGGGTAAGGTGCCTGTGGGCGTATAGGTCGTGCTAACCGACACATCGCCAGTACCGTATACGATGTAATCGGTTTGCTGAAGGATACGGCCACCAACTCCTACCAGTTCATTTGTACAGCTAACTCGCACCATTTGCGGGCGGGGATCTAGTTTAATCCCAACAGGATGCATATTCGCCGTATCTAGACCCGCTTTGCGCCATCGGGCGGCAAAGGAGGCTGAGCCACCCCCTTCGTCATTATCAGTGGGAACTCGCCAGAAACTTGCCTGAAGACGCTGGGTAAGTAGGTTTTTGCCTTTGTAAATCCACTGACTCAAGGCTCCGGTGGCTTTATCGAACACTACCGTAAACTCTTTTCCACGGACTACTACAGCTTCTGGAGTAGCTGTCATTTTTACGGTAGCAATGCGATTCATACCAATAACGATGGGGGCTGGCGAATCAGTTTTGACCGGAAACTGTCCTGTTGCTACTTCATGACCAGCCGGTGCCCAGCTCGTAGCCTGTTTCAGTCGAACACTTACATTGAGAAAATACTCACCCGATTGAGCATTTCGTTCTGCCAGGGCTGTTGGAGAAGGACGCGCATTGCCGTCGATCATTCGGGTGTCAAGCGTAGCGTTCAGGCGAACCGGTAACGTTACTACCTGTGTTTGGCCAGGTTTGGCGACTAAATTGGTTTCGACACCACGCTGTACCACGTCGCCATTGCGAATCAATTCCCATTCCAGGCGAAACGGCTCGAGCGACTGAAAATCATAGGTGTTTCGGACGTTTATCTTAACCGGCTGACCTGATACTAAAGGCGTTGCCGTATTCAATTTTACGTATTGATAGACCATTTTTACTTCATTGAGTTCGGGCTGAGGGGTTCGGTCGGGATTAACCAGACCATCGCATGCGTTGGCTCCGTCGATGTAGTTAATATGGTCCGTAAATGTTTTTCCTTCTTTATTTTTTAGCCGTAAACCCTGATCAACCCAATCCCAGATGAACGCTCCCTGCATGCGCGGATATTTGTCAATGGCTGCCCAGTACTCTTTCAAATTGCCAACACTGTTCCCCATGGCGTGGGCATATTCACAAACGATAAGGGGTCGGTGCGAATCTTTCTCCATTAGCTTCACCATATCATCGACGGATGGGTACATGGTTGAAATAATATCGAAGCTAGTAAGCGATGTGCTGTTATAGGGTTGCCGTCCTTCGTAATGAATAGGCCGCGTTGGGTCGATGAGCCGGATTATATCAGCCATGTCTTTAAAATTCTGCCCCATCCCTGTTTCGTTACCCAGTGACCAGATCACAATGCAGGGATGGTTCTTGTCGCGTTCGACTATGGCGCGCCCTCGGGCCACGAAGGCATCGCGCCATTCGGGTTTGGCGGCTGGCGTTTGCCCTTTACCCCATAAATCATGACTCTCAATGTTGGCCTCATCAATGACATAAAGCCCATATTCGTCGCAGAGGTCATACCAGTCCGTTACGTTGGGGTAGTGTGACGTTCGTACGGCATTGATGTTGTATTGCTTCATCAACTTTATGTCCTGAACCATCGACTCGCGACTAATTACCCGTCCTGTATTAGGGTCGAACTCGTGGCGATTAACGCCTTTAAAGGTCACCGGTTTACCGTTGACCAGGAGCTGTCCATCCGTTAGGGTCATTTCCCGGAAACCCACCCGTTGGCTAACAGCTTCCAAGGCTTGCCCATCTGGCCCAATCAACTGGGTGGTTAGGGTATAGAGCGCAGGCGATTCGGCACTCCAGAGAGACGGAGCCTTAATCTCTTTTTTCAGGCGGAAAAGAGACTCCTGGCCGGTATCAGTGGCATTTTCGGAGTTAATTGTCTCTGAAAAAATAACGGTTCGCTTGGATCGTATAGGGTAAATCGAAGGCGGTAAGGAGTTTGTGTACCTGTTGGACTCAGATTACGAACGCTGGCTGTCAGTTTCAGACTGGCATCGCGATACTGATCATCCAAATCCGTAACGATTGTCAGGTCGCGGAGATACGTTTTGGGCGTGGCCACCAGAAATACATCACGGAAAATACCCGAAATACGCCAGAAGTCCTGATCTTCCAAATAGCTCCCATCCGACCAGTTAATGACTTCAACCGCAAGTAAATTTTCACCCGTTTTGAGTTTATCGGTAACCAAAAGTTCGGCAGGTGTCATACTATCTTCATGGTAGCCAACCGGTTGCCCATTTAGATATACCCGGCAGGTTGATTGGACGCCTGCGAAATGCAAAAACACTTCACGGTCCTGGAAGGAAGCAGGAATCGTGAACCGAAGTCGGTATAAGCCCACCGAGTTAGTGTCGGAGGTAATGCGTGGGGGAGTGGCCGGAAATGGGTGTTTGATATTCGTGAAAATGGGACGATCATACGGCCGTCCTTCCCGGGCACCAACAACTTGCCAGTTCGACGGCACGGGTAGATTGTCCCAGTTTTGATCGTTTGTGGTGGGCTGATAGAAGTCGGCAGGAATCAATCTGGGATGCTTAAGCCATTTGAACTTCCAACTTCCATTCAGCAATTTAACAGTGGGCGATGTGCGCCAGTCGGGTGCATTCAGAGCCTGTTGCTCGGTTGGAAACGGGATGAGATTCGCATGTGGTTTCTCGGTGTGCTGGCTAATTACCTGAGGATCTTCCCAGTCAGGTAACGTTTGCGCCTGGAGAATAGGTAGCCGTAAAATCGTTAAAAAGAGAGGTAGGATTAAGCGTTTGTTCATTATGGGTACGTTTAATAGATAACGCAGTCGGACTATTTCAGCCGTGCGTCACTGGATAAAGGGTATGGTAATTCATGACCTATGGCCGATTCAGCGTAAATTTCGCATAAATTTAACCGCCTTTCACCGCTTAATAAGTCCATGTCTATACGTAGTTTACTGATTTGTGCATGCTTGGTCGTACTAACGCTGACGGCTCCGGCCCAGTCACGCCGACGTACCCAACTAACAACTTCACAAAGTAATGGCCCTGTTCCGGTAGTGGCTGCCCCTCAGGCACGTCTATTAGAGAGTATGGTCATGAATAGTTCGCTGATGAACCAGGCCGTTAAATTTTCGATTTACCTGCCTCCCGACTATTACGTGTCAAATCGGCGTTACCCGGTTGTTTATCTGCTACATGGTTTAGGCGATAACGAAACGGGCTGGGTGCAGTTTGGCGAGGCCGATCGTATTGCCGACGAAGGTATTAAATCGGGTGAATTGCCGCCAATGATTATTGTCATGCCCAATGCCTGGGCCACCTTTTATGTCAATGACTACCAGAATAAAGTTCGTTACGAAGATATGTTTGTGCAGGAACTAATTCCGCACATCGACTCGATGTTCCGAACGCGAACTGAACGCACCTATCGAGCCATAGCGGGCCTATCAATGGGCGGCTTTGGATCGCTGACGTTAGCGATGCATCACCCTGAATTGTTTAGTGCCTGCGCTGCGCTAAGCGCTGCCGTACGAACTGATGAAACATTCGCCACCATACCTGATGAACGTTATAATACGGTGTATGCTCCGATATTCAGTGGTCCAGCCAAAGGTGATGAACGACTAACACTCACCTGGAAACGAAATAGCCCTATTACGCTGGCAAAATCGGCTCCCGAAAGTGACCTTACAAAAGTACGCTGGTATCTCGACTGTGGCGACGATGATGCACTCACCGTTGGCAATTCGATGCTTCATATTGCCTTGCTGGAGCGAAAAATTCCGCACGAATACCGCGCTCGCGACGGCGCGCATACGTGGTCATACTGGCGTAGTGGCCTGCCCGACGCGTTAAAGTTTATTGGGGTAAGTTTTCATCATTGAGAACTACCCAGGCTTAACTGAAAAAGCCGTGTAGATAGGAGCTACACGGCTTTTTTAATAAATGATGCTCGATTAGTCAGGACTAGTCCGTTTCTGAACCGGTACAATGGCTTCTGTCTGGTCCCAGGCCAGAATCATATCCGTACCGGTTGCCGAAGGTGAAAAGCTGATGTAAAACTGCTCGGCCATTGGGCTATGTTTTCGCGAGGCTATAGGGACTCGTAGTACGTCTTTTGTCTGGTCATAATTGGTGCCCCACTGACCGGTTTCACTATTGAAAATAGCGATCCACCCATCTGCCGACGGAATCGTCCAAAGCGTATATTCGCCTTTATCCAGGGGTTGCCCGGCTACGACTACATTCTGATCAAACTCAATGATGGTTGCTTCATTGGCACCTGTCCGCCAGACTTTTCCATAGGGAACAAGACCACCAAAAATCTTACGTCCTTTCTTGTAGGGCTGGCAGTAATCTACTTTTATTTTCAGGCCATTCTGGTCAACCTGTGCTATGGCTTCGGGGCTACTGGATTTAGTCCAGCTACGTAATGAAAAAAAGCCAACAAGTACAACGGCAGCAATAATGCCGAGGATAATCAGTAGACGTTTCATAGGTGTTTAGTGGTTTAACCTGACGGCCTGCAAGGTAAGGATATTTTATAATTTGCGGGCTTGCTTAGTTTTAGAAGCTGTAAGTAACCCTCCTATAGTTACAAGCTGTAATCTACAGGGAAGTAATTTCCTCACTGACTAAACATTAGGTTCTACCCTTTTGGGGTACAACGCGTGCAGACACCTATTTTACTGCCGGATCAACCGTACATGACTCTGCTGGCTATCCGTCGTGGCATTCAGCAGGTACAACCCGGTAGGTTGCTGAGATAAATCCAGTGATTCGGTATGCTGCCCGTTGACTCTGATTTGTTTCTGGTACAAGTTCCGTCCACTCAGATCTCGCACCGACAGGGTGACAACTACCGTTTTGCCGCGCTGACTGTCGATACGAACCGCCATTATGCCCGAACTGGGGTTCGGTGAAGCTGATACCTGAAAATCAATTCCGCTCTGCGGTTCTTCAAGGGCCGTTATCAAATTGATCGTCAAGGGTGGTGAAGTTGTGGAGCATCCGTCGCTATTCGTCACTCGAATAGTATAATTACCGCCCTGTGTGGCCGTATAACTCGTTTGGGTAGCCCCCGCAATAGGCCCATCATTCAGCAACCACTGAGCCGACAAACCCGCGCCTATGGTGGCTTGTAGCGTAGCTGTCCCACCGGTTACGATAGCTGATGCACTCGCTGTTAAAGTGGGTGTAGCGGGGGCCGGACGCTGGGTTACGGCTAGGGGAGTCGACATACCTTTGCACCCCTTACTGTCGGCAACCTCAACGGCGTAGTTGCCCGTTGCTGTAGCCGCGTAGGTATTGCTGTTAGTGCCAACATTGGCCGTCCCTTGCTTCCATTGGAAAACAAAAGGAGTCGTTCCGCCCGATACATTGGCCGTAAGGTTCGTGCTGGTTCCTGTACAGAATGTGCTGTTGCCCGTGACCGTAACCGGCAACCCCGGTGATTCGGTGACCGACTGGGTTGACGATACCACACAGCCCTGCGCATCGGTGGCCTGTGCTACGTAACTCCCGGCCTGACTAACCGTTAGGCTGGCACCTTTACCGACTTCGGCACCAGCCCGCGTCCAGACTATAGATGCGGGGGATTGCCACCCGAAACAGCCGCTGTGAGAACGGTGTTGCTACCCACACAAATCGCGTTGGCCCCCTGTACCGTAATGGCTAGGCCTTTACAATCAACAGCCCGGTATTTAAACGTCTGCTGATAGACCTGACTGCGTGTCCCGTTTTCGTCGGTAGCCCAAATCGACAGAGTGTATGTATTGTTAGCAACTAACTGAGAGATATCGCCCGGAACCGTGAGTTGAACGGAGGTGGCTGGATTAGGTAGTTTATAGGTGTATTGGCCAACCAGCGTTCCTGACTGCGTATAGGTATAGTCTATTTTTACGATTTTAGCTGGTACTGATCCTGTCAATACGTTGACCAGGCGCAGATAGGTATGGCTCCACAAGCTATGAGCATCGCGAGTGCGGATAAACAATAGGTGATAACCATTGGCAAGCCCCTGCATGGGTACGTTTAGGTTTACATCGGCATCTGTGCCCGTGCTGGTAACGTTGACTAATGTGTTCAGGCCGTGGCCTTTATCGGTATCCCAGCCGTATTCGATCTGGCGGATTTGTGCCTGGAGGTTCATGCCGAAACTCACAAGCAATAGGGTGAGGAGGAGCGTTTTCATGATTAGTTTGCTCCTCGAATTTTAACGTTGATATTCAGGCCCGAAGCCGCCGAACCCGTGCCCGGTACGTTCAGATCGTAGATGATTGGAATAGGTGGTACCCCCGATAATGTATAGGGTTCCGATCCACCGAAGATGCCTGGTTGGGTACCGTTATACCCAGCCTTGATGAACTTCGACGTGGCTTTGATCTGGTATTTGCCATCGCTACTCGTTCCGCCAATAAATAGGTCAGAAGGCTCATAGTTACCCTGATTACCATTGTCTGTGCCAAATTGGGCATTTAGCGCCAAGTTATTCTGGAAGTTAGGCGACTTGATTTCTACTTTATCATCTCGATCAATCAGAATGTTGTTACGGAATGTACCAGACGAAAATTTCCACGTATCGGAACCTCCATCACTGGACAGAACATTGTTGTCATAAGTTGCATAAGCAATATCTGAATAGTCGCTTTGTATAATACAGCTCGTAACAGATATGTTATTACCGGGGTGATAGGCACTAATCCGGTTGATATATGACGAGGTAACTTTACAGTTAGCAGCATCGTTTGCAAAGTAAATGCTGGCGACTTTGGATCGAATACAATAAATATTGCTGGTATAGACATACAGATTATAGGTTAACTCCATGCCAATTAAATAAGAACCTTGTGAGCCTTTATCGAATGTGATGGTTCCGTTTACCGATGCACTGGCTGCAACAGAATTAACCCCTGCATTTTCGCCTAAAAAGTAGCCGGGGCCAATAATAACCAGCCTCTTCGTACAGGTAAAGCCTTCATAGGGCTTTGCCGATCCTGAGCCTTCCACCATCAATGTATCCCCGTTTTTGACTTTGAAGTCATCATGCGCTGTTTTGAGTTGGTTGAATAAGCCGTTAGGTATATTCTCCGTCAAACCGTTATTGACCCGGAATACAGTAGCCGAAGCGGAACCTATGGAGATGCTGAAGAGAAAAGTCAGCGAAAGAAAGTAAAATGCATTTTTCATGATTTTGGTCTGGTTTTAAAGATTGGTCAATGCGTACTGATTAGTCGTGCCACCTGTTTTGGGGCTGCTTGTAACGCGGGTCAGGTCGAGCTGATTGTCGCTGACGGAGTTGATCGTGAACTCAATGGTGCCGTTGGTGCCGGTTGGTTGTGGGTTCAGATTCTTCAGCACTAAGCGGGTATCACTGGGTACTTCGTACTGTCCAGTGAAGGTCAGGCCGTCATAATCGGTGATTGAAACGGCGGGAGGATTGCTTAGGTCGAGCCGGAATCCATTGTAGTTGCGGATATTACTCGTAGCCCCTTTAGTATAGACGAGTGTGCTGTTTTCCTTCACAGTCTGGGCAGTCCAGGCTTTTTTGACTTTGTCGGAAACCGGAACGGTAGTTTCTTTGCCACCACAGGCCATAACCAGTAGCATCAGAATAGCCATGAGGGCATGAGGAAGCGTAGCTGTAGTTAGTTTGGAATGAGACATATCGGTAAAATGGTAGGGTGTGAACCAGATTTGAAAAAGGGTAGGCATTTGTTGTTAGCGACGCAATTCGAAGAGGTAGGCTATGCGGAACCCTACCAGCAGGTTCTTAGCGTACCTATCTGGTAAAGCTTTTGTAATCGTAGTCCAGTTTGAGAAGGAGGGTTGAACGTGCAGACCAATTTCGAGTGGGCGATTGCCTATTTCCAGTTCCTTTACCACACCCAGGCTAACGCTGAGATCGGTGGGCATGAGACTACTGTTTTCATCACTACCAATCTTAAAATTGGTTGAATAGCCGCCGAAGTATCCATAACCAATGTAATTCCCGGCTGCTATAACATTTTTTCCACTTAGGGTAATGCCCAGAATGGGGCCACCCACCAGCCGAAACCCATCATTTCCAACCGCAAGATTGAGTAATAAGGGAATCTCCAGATAATTAAGCTCAATATTGACCTTCGCAGTTTGAGTAATTCCATACTGCGATGCAGTGGAACGCAGGCTACCACCTTTACCTGTATACAACAGGCCAGATCTAATACTGAAACGGTCACTAAAGGCATAATCCAGTAAAGCACCCACCTGAAATTTGACCGACAGGCCAGTGCTTATGGTAGAGGTGCCTGAGTTTAAGCTGTTACGAAAAGCCGTTGAATAAGAGATAGCCGATACGTTAAACCCCATTGTGGGGGCAATACGCCAGCCTTGGCTCAAAGCGGGGATAGAAAATAGTGTGGCGAAAACAAAGAGAAGAATGTTCTTTTTCATGGTAGAATAGTAGTTTAATTGGTTTCAAAAAAGCACGATAACACCCGCCCATGCCCATAGGGCGCGGTAATGAGCAAGCAGGAAAATTTGAACGTGATTGATCTTTATAGGCAAATGCTACTTCGGATTCTTCCGCAGCGAGAAGCCCTGGAGTTTTAGTGGGGAAGTGAATTTAGTGCCTTCTGTTCGCAATAATACTCTGTTTGTTAGGCACTTCCTGCGCAACTCCTGCTGAGGAAATGGGCGTCAGGTAAAAAAGGAAGTAGTGTGGTTCAATCATGGTCGTAGGAAAGAAGCGGAAAGTAAAACAGGTATTACAGATATATATAAAGTAGTGCGGCAGTTAATCAATTCGCCAGCGAGGGCATGCTCTACTATCAATCATTGATTAAGTAAATGGGAAATAGTTATTAGGTTATTGGTTGACAGACAATTTATTAACCAATAACCTAATAACTTAATAACCACTACTTAATGCTAACTCAGTAACTACAAGTAACAGAAATACACTACTTATTTTAGCTTAGTATTCAACTTTTTTAAAAATGGTGTGGATAGAGTTGATTTGCCTTCCGTTAAGGCGTTTTGTTGCGGTTATATTGCTCGTTCATTTTGGTGCTTATCTTAGCGGTAAACGGTTCGATTTTCGATCAAAACTGGCCGGCTGAAAATAGCTGGAAAAGGAATAAGTAGCCGGTTTGTTGCCCTCACTCATATGTATGTCGAAAGCGCCGGTAATGCTTTAGGTAGGTTACTTACAGTAGGGTGGCGTTAGATCACTGGCACCACTAGAAACTCGTAAAAAAAATAGAAAAAGTAGAGGTTTTTTTTTCATAGATGTGGTAGAAGCGTCAAATGGGAAATTGTTAACTACTGTAAATAAACGAGTATCTCCATAGGTCGAATCACCAAATTCCCCAATGCCGGAATATTACTAACGAAAGCAGTTTTTTTACGAACGAAGGTGTTTGAGCTATTTCCTGAAATTTAATCAGTAGTTGCCCTGATTAGATCAGTCCTTAGTTCTCAGTCTATAGAAGTTGTCTTTTTATCGTATTATTACAAGTGATGAAGCGGTTCTCCCTAATTCATTAACTAATCCGTTTTAACTCGGTATGAAATCCATTCGCCAGCGTAAACAAGTAACCAGACTAGTGCTCAGCATAGCGGTCTGTATGAGTAGTCTGGTACTAACCTTTTCTGTGTTGGCACAAACGCCCCCTATAGGTAAGCTTCTTTATGAGAAATTAGCCAAAACACAACAGGAGTACCAGGAGGCTCTAGCCACTGGCGATTCTATGGAAGTGGCGGAGAAGTGTTATCTGATGGGCAAACGATATGGGGCCTTAGGCGATTATTTAACGGCCCAAAAATGGTTTATCCGGTCATTACGCATACGGGAACCGTTGGGACCTTCGGAGGATATTGGCAAAGTCTATCTTCGAATGACCGAGAATCAGGTCATTCTAAAGCAGTATCAGCCCGCCTTGCGCTATGCCCGTAAGGCTTACCTCAATTTACAGTCTGTCCATTCTAAGCATCGTATGATGAATGCAAACACCGTGTTGGCGGGTGTGCATGAGTTAGGCTGGAGAATGAACCGAGAGAAACCTGGTTCATCTCCGGGAGCTTCGCTGGATAGTGCCTTGTATTATTTTAAGCAGGCAGAACAAGAAGCCCTATCTCTGAACGAGCCACTCGATATTGCCATTATCTATACCTGTTTGAGCGAAGTTTTGAAGGTAAAGGATGCCCGGCAGGCTATCCCTTACCTTCAAAAAGCGTATGCCATTCATAGTCGGATGCAGCAACCCTATGGCATTATTAATCTTGCGCAAAAATTGGCCGATTGTTATCTGGAACTTGGACAACCGATACTCGCAAAAAAATGGATAGATACAGCAGCCAATGTGCGGGATAGAACTCGTCATGGAGATTACTTACAGAATCGAAGTATTGAAGAAACCTATACGAAACTCTATAAACAAACTGCCAACTGGAAACAGGCTTTTGACCATCAGGCCAAATACTACTCATTACTGATTCAGAGTGTGAATGAAGATCGGGAAGGGGCAATTGCCAAGGCAGAAATGCTGTATGAAAGCGAAAAAAAGGAAGTCAAACTAAAGGCTCAGCAACAAGAACTGGCACTCCGCCAGGAGAACCTGAAAGCACAGCAAAAGCTTACGTTCATCACAATGGGCCTGTTTATGCTGGCCGGGATTACCTGCGTCGTTTTTTATTGGTTGTTCAGAAAATACCGGCGTATTAGCGGACATAATGCCAAATTGGTGAAAGAGCAAAACCACCGGGTTAAAAACAATCTTCAGTCTATTACCAATTTACTGGGTTTACAATTCAATCGACTAACGGATTCGGCAGCAAGGCAAGCTGTAGAAGAAAGCTTACTACGGGTCGAAGCCATGGCGCTAGTACACCAGCGGCTCTACGATGGCGATCGGTTAGTGGAGGTAGATCTCAGGCAGTATATTCCCGAACTAGTAGGTGGCGTATTGCGTAGTTTCAGTTTTGGTCATGTTAGCCCTGTATATAGTCTCGATCCAATCTGGCTCCATGCCGATTCCGCTATCAATGTGGGGCTGCTACTCAATGAGCTGGTTACCAATTCCTGTAAATATGCGTTTCCGCTTAGCCCAAAGCCGATTTTAGAGATCGGTTGCAGTCAAGCTAACAGGCAGATTCAAATCTGGTTTTCGGATAATGGGCCCGGATTCAGTCCTGCTGTAAAAGGAAATTCATTCGGTATGAAGCTAATTGATATGATAACCGAAAAGCTAAAAGGGAAACGAAGTTTTAGTGTCGATAATGGCAGTCATTTTTCTCTTTCCTTTGAGTTGCAGACATCAACTGTGTTTTCTTAACTCTTTGCTAATCTGCCAGCAAGTAACTTTTCCACTTCTTTACAGATAACTCACTCCGATGGAAACGCCTTTACGTATACTGATCGTTGAAGATGACCTGTTTATGGCCACAGATATGGAAGAAAGCCTGATAAATGCGGGCTACGTAATCTGTGGTAAGGCACCTACCTATGAGGAGGCTATTCGGCTTATGAGGCAAAATCTGCCCGATATTGTGTTAGTCGACATTACACTCAGTGGCCCGGCCGATGGCATCACAACCGTAAAGGAGTTGATGCGCATAAAGTGGGCTCCCGTCATTTATATAACAGGGAGTTCAGAAATAGAAACCTTTAATCGAGCCAAAAGCACCTTCCCCGCAGCCTTTTTGCATAAACCGTTCCGCATACGGGAGTTGTCTGCCCAGATCGATCTGGCGATGCATAATTTTTATGCGGGCAATATCAATGGGGCACCTGAATTGCCCGATCATACATTTCTGCCAACGAGTAGTGGTTATATTCGGGTGATTAAGTCTGAAATTCAATTCGTTAAAGCCGACCGGGGGAATGCCGAACTGTTTCTTACAAACTCAGGCTTCCATCGAATTTACCCGACAAAACCGTATCAGCCGATCAGTATATCCTTGAATATGGGTAAACTAGTGCCTTACCTGTCGAGTGGGTTTTATCAATTATCCCGGTCGCTGATTATCAATCTCAACTACCTCGATCGTATCGAATCGAATCGGTTATACATCGGTTCCCAGGAGATTTCCATTCCCGATGGTGCCCGAAAACCTCTGATTGACCGGTTACAGGTTGTCAGAACACGTTAGCCATAGCTCCACCCATAACCTTGCACTGTGAGTAATGAAATACCTATGGCTATGGCAGGGATTAAACTGGAACAGGTTCATCGTAACAAAGCGACACTGCCTACGCGTTGTACGGTGGTATTCCCTTTCAACAGAACTTCTGCCTCAAACGTATAGCTTCCGGCAGGCATGGGTATCCCATTGAATTTACCATCCCAGCATTCGCCGATTTGATTACTGTTCGCCGGGAAATTCTGCTTTTCAAATACAACCTCCCCCATCGACTCCGAACGCGCAGCAGTAAAATCTCCTGAATTCCAGCCCCGAACAGGGTCCAGGTCTTACCAATGTTATCCGTTTCGTTCGGTGAAAACGCATCCGGAATAAATACTTCGCAGGCAATGGCCGTTCCCACCAGTTGAGGCCCTACTGAGCTTTGACACTCGGCTCCACCCGACGCAACCACCAGCGATACACTATATGGCCCTGGTTGAGCTAAGGCTAAGTCGATGGTTTGACCAGTTAGTTGACGCCCATCGCTTACGTACCAAGTCCAGCTATCGGCGTTTGCGGCTGCACTTGTCAGGTGGACAAGTCCGGGCAGACACTGTTCTGCATCGCCAGCAGCACTGATGGTTGCCAAGGGTTTAGGGCGCACAACAATTGCTTTGGGAAACTTATTCTGACAAACTGTCGATGTGCCAAAAACAGTCAGTAAAACGGTATAATTGCCTGGATTCACATAGGTGTGCGTCGGCGAGTAGGTGACGGAATCAAGCAGGGAGCCATCCCCAAAATCCCATCGGAAGCGAGTGGCTGGGTTCGTCAGGTTCGTAATCTGAATGGCTTGTCCCTGGCAAACGGATTGTGATTTTAGCTGATAATCCCCGGTGGGTAAGGTGCCCGTGCGAATCGTTTTACGGGTAGAGTCAAACCCACATTCGGTAATGGCTGTGAGCGAAATGGTGTAAGTTGTATTCGGTTGGGTAAATGTTTGCTGCGGGTTGGCCTGGGTGAGTACCGGTCCATTGCTAAAACGCCATATCCATCGAATAGGCTTTGGGGTGGTGGCGTCTGTAAAAACAACTGGTTCACCGGGGCAGGGTGTTGGATTGCTGATGGTGAATAACGGCCTGACGAGCGTTGGCGAAATACGAATAGCTACCGTGCTGGTATCGCGCCCGCATTCGTTTCCGGCAATGAGTTTTACCCGGAATGTTTTTGTGCTATCACGGGCCGAAAATAAGTGCGACAAGGTATCGGTCAATGACGTGAAGGGGGTACTGCCATCATCGAAAAGCCATAACGCGGGTTGGCTCTGGCCAGTTGATCGGTTTGAAAATTTCACGCGGGCCGGTGAGCATCGGAAGGTCGTTGAATCGACACCCAGGTCTGCCTGTACCAGTGGCCGCACGGTCAATACAACCGAGTAAGACTGGACACCACAGGTATTCCTTGCGGTTAAACTGACCGGGAATGTCAGACTTTGCCGAGTCTGATTACGGTATGTATGAGTGGGTGGCTGGAATGAAGCACTGGTTGAGCCATCGTTGAAATTCCAGCCGTATTGTACATCGGGGTTGGCGGCTCCGGCAACCGCAAACGAAACCGTCATGGGTGAGCAACCCGTTGTTTGGCTGGGCGTAAATGAAACGGGCGTTGGAGCCGCCACCAGCCGAATCGCCCGACTCGTGGTATCCACACATCCTGCCGAACTAGCCTGTAAGAGCAGCCGATTTTGACCGGCTGGAAGCGTTATTGTGGGTTGCCGATCAGTCGAAACAGGCGTTGTTTGGCCATTCAGGAACCATCGGAATGCGGTGGCTACGGTTGAGGTATTCTGAATCTGAATCGCAGAGCCGCTACAGGCACCGGTTATACTAAAATCAGCTTTGGGGCGTCCTACCGAAATAAGGGCATCATCGCGGGCGGGGCAGCCTGCCGAACCAAATTTGAGTTCATAGGTCACGGTGACTTGACTGGCGCTTATCCCATTCAGGAACAGGGTATCATGACGAACCGCATTGGGGAATGCTGAACTGCTCCAGGTTCCACCCAGCGCCGAACTTCGCAGTTTGATAAACGAGGTTGTACCACAAATTGCTGTATCAAATGCCGTTACTTGCCCACCCTCAACCACAATCCGAATGGTATCGCTACGTCGGCAAAAACTACCTCCCCGAGAGTAAATTAACTCATACTGCCCTGTTGTTCGGGGATTGAAAAATGTATTGCTTCCCTGCGTTTCCAGAAACGCTTTTCCGGTTCCAGCCCAAGTCCCGTTTGGAAGATTAGTTTGGATAGGAAACCGTACAGAGCCGACACATACGGCTGTTTTTTTGTCGGGGGTTGTTAGGGCAGGCACAACAATACGTACCGTTTGTGGAGCCTGTACAAAAAAAGTGTCGCTCACTACCCGTGTACCGCACTGATTAGTAAGCTCTCCCGAACAATATACGGTGTTGTCGATTCGGGGGCTTCTACATCGGCACCAGGCGCAAGTGGCTGCCCATTAAACATATACGTAGCATTCAGATTTGGACTGACCAGTCGGTAACGAAAGGTCTGGCAAGTGTCGGGTTGTGGAACGATGGAGAGGGCAGGTAAGTCTACAACCCTATGTTGGCAAACGAAGGGTTTCGATGTGCCGCAGTCGTTTAGTGCGGTTAAGGTAATGGTATAATCCCCTGTCCTGGTAAACTGAATTTTTAGAACGGGAGAACCACTGTTTGTATTCTGAACGAATTTGTAGGTGTTGGGTGTAATGCTCCACTGGTAACGCGAGGCATCAATGGACGTTGTGGCATCAAGCGACAAAACACCCCCATTCGACAGGCAAACGCCCAGCGTATCCTGCGCCTTAAAATCATAGCCTACGGCCGAATAACTGGCAACGGGTGTTTTCTTGATGGGTATGGTAAACTGTTTGGTATCGGTTCCACACGAATTCGTCGCCGTCAGGCTGATGGGATAGGATGAATTTGTTAGAGGGAAGGTATGCGAAGGATCTTCCTGGGTTGAGGTTGTGCCGTCGCCGAAGTTCCAGCTATACTTTATGTCATTCGCAATATCGGTTGAACTGGGGCAGGTGTTGTTGCGAAAGGTAGTTGGTTTCCCTTCGCAGGCATCAGGAATATCAAGCCGAATCGTGGGCTTCAAGAGAAAAACCAATTTTCGGGTAATGTTATCCCAGGGCAGTCCGTTTCAATTTCTATAGTGTATTTTAAGATTCCACCAAACTGGCAGTTTTTGCCAAAGTTGCCCAGTTTGTAGGTATGCTCTACCCGTACAGGTCCCGGCCCGCTTATGGTTTCAGTAGGGGTACTGTCGCCCCACTTGATTGTGAATTTTTTATAGGAGCAGATCGAAGCCGGAATGACATTGAAACACATCACATAGGATGTGTCATTTTCGGATACGCATCGGGTTAAGTTGCCCTGGCAGGCATTGACATCAACTAATTGGGCGTTGGCGGTAAACGAGCAAATAAAAACTAAGCCTATTGTGGCTAAGTAGGTAAAATAACGTAGAAAAGTAGTAAAATACATTTTATATAAGGAATGGACAGAGTTGTAAATATAGACAATCTGATCAAATTATTTAGTTACTTTACGGACGTGACTGTTCGCCTGCCGAGGCCTTAAAAAGTAGGTAATACAGTCCGTTTTATTCACTAGTACCACACCATGCAAAAATTAATTTTAACCCTGCTTCTAGGCTCGTTAGGGATAAGCACTGTGCGTGCTCAAGACCCGCAATTCTCACAGTTCTATGCGAATCCGCTCTATCACAATCCGGCTTTTGCTGGTAATTCTGGCTCATCGAGACTAATTCTTAATTATCGAAATCAGTGGCCTGCACTTGGGACTAATTATCAAACTATGGCAGCCTCCTTTGATACGTATCTGGAGGCCGACCGAGGGCCTGTTGGCTTAGGCTGGGGTGTTCAGGCCATTTATGACCAGCAGGCTAATTATTGGCGCACCAATACCGTTAATGCTATTCTGGCTCCCGATGTAACACTATTTCATGATTCCAATAGAACATGGCGGCTGACAGGGAGTGCGCAGGTCTCGTTCACATCAGGACGTTATAATCCGGCTGGGCTAACCTTTGTCGATCAGTTTTCTGCGAATGGTCTAACGAGCCTGACCAGTTCTGACCCGCTGTCGGTGGCGGGTATTAGCCATAATTTTCTGGATTTCTCAACGGGTGCGTTGCTGGAAAGTCAACCTGATGAGCGTGACCAGGCTTCCTTTTGGATTGGCAGTACACTGCACCATATTGGCAAGTCGCTTAGACGCGAAGACTGGGTTGGGCAACGGTTCGGTGCTCAGTTCGGTATCCGGTTCCCGATGAATTTGTCGGTAGGTGAGCATGGGTTAGGCAACGAAGCCAGTCGTGATAAAAGCATAACCTTTACCGCGAACTACCGCCAACAAGGAGCTGATCGTCAACTCGATGCGGGCTTAAATGCCACCTATTCACCCCTAATGATAGGCGTTTGGTATCGGAATATCCCATTCCGGCGCTATAATCAAACATCGCAACGGGATGCGCTTATTGGCCTGCTAGCTTTACAATTAGAGCGTTTTATGGTTCAGTATAGTTATGACGTCACGATTTCATCACTTAGTTGGGCATCGGGCGGAGCCCATGAACTAACGATTTGGTATGGTTTCGACTCCTTATTTAGCTTTTCAAGCCGGCGTGGTAATGCCAAACGGCAGCGAAAGTGCCTGAATTTTTAACTATTCATCTTGTTTTGTAACTTGCTAGTGCTCGTCAAATTTAGATTCTCGGGGCGGCATCGGCCGTCCGACGTCCGCGCGGTAGTTTCTTGGGATGCTATTGATTCTAATAGCCAGTATTTTACTTGCCAAAAGAATCTACCGCGCGGACGTCGGACGGCCGATGCCGCCCCGAGAATCCACTAGAATCTATTTTGCCAAAGCACTAGCTTGAAAATAGCTATAAAGTGGGAGAGATATCCAGAATTGATTATTGGCTTGTCTAGCCAGATCTTCGCAAAGGTGAAAATGAACCATCAGGAGGCTATGTAGAAATGCACGCTACACACGCTCCCCAACTGTAACAGTTGGTTAGTAATAATCAATATAACTAAACCCTCACGCCGTCTCCTTCTTCAGCTTATCCCGCAGTTGAAACAACTCATCACGCAAACGGGCAGCCTCCAGAAAGTCGAGATCTTTGGCGGCCCGTTCCATTTTTGATTGGGTTTCGTTGATCATTTTCTCCAGATCGCCTTTGCCCATATAGCGCACCACGGGGTCGGCAGCAATGCGGATTTCTTCTGGTTCCACATAGAAATGCTTCACCTTCGAGTCGGCCACTTTGGTTTGCCCCATAATGGCTTCGCGAGACTTCAATACCGTCATTGGCGTGATTCCATTATCCGTATTATATTCCAACTGAATGGCCCGGCGACGGTTCGTTTCATCAATAGCTTTCTCCATAGAGCCCGTGATCCGGTCGGCATACATGATTACTTTTCCGTTCGAGTTACGAGCTGCCCGGCCAATGGTTTGAATCAACGATCGGATGTCACGAAGGAAACCTTCTTTATCGGCATCCATAATAGCAACGAGCGACACTTCGGGCAAGTCGAGTCCTTCCCGGAGGAGGTTAACGCCCACCAGTACATCAAAGGTGCCTAGTCGGAGATCGCGCAGAATTTCAACCCGGTCCAGCGTTTTTACTTCCGAGTGGATGTAGCGGGTTTTGATGCCTACCCGGTCGAGGTATTTGGTCAGTTCTTCGGCCATGCGTTTGGTGAGGGTCGTTACCAACACACGCTCATGGTTTTTGATTCGGGCATCAATGGATTCGAGCAGGTCGTCGATCTGGTTCAGGCTTGGGCGAACCTCAATTTCGGGGTCGAGTAGGCCCGTTGGCCGGATAAGTTGCTCCACGATAACGCCATCGCTTTTTCGGAGTTCATAGTCTGATGGCGTAGCCGATACATATATCGACTGCCCCGATAAGTCTTCAAATTCCTGAAAGGTGAGTGGGCGATTGTCCATGGCTGATGGTAACCGGAAACCGTAGTCAACCAGAGCCGTTTTGCGTGATCGGTCGCCACCCCACATGGCCCGAATTTGCGGGATTGTAGCATGGCTTTCGTCAATCACCATCAGATAATCATCAGGAAAATAATCAAGCAGGCAGAACGGACGCTGACCCGGTTTGCGCTTGTCGAAATAGCGGGAATAGTTCTCAATGCCCGAACAATAGCCTAACTCACGCATCATTTCAAGGTCGAACTCGGTACGTTCGCGAATGCGTGTAGCTTCCTGTTCCCGCATTTCTGATTCGAAGTAGCGCACCTGCGCCATCATGTCGTCCTGAATTTCGTGGATGGCATTATTCAATGTATCACGGCCCGTAACGAAGAGGTTAGCGGGGAAGATCGTCACCATGTTCTCGTTCGAGATCTTCCGGCCCGTACTGGGGTCAATCTGCTGAATCGTTTCGATTTCGTCACCGAAGAAAATGACCCGGTAGGCAAAGTCGGCATAGGCTACGTAAAGATCGACCGTATCACCTTTAACCCGGAAATTGCCCCGCTGAAATTCACCTTCCGTACGACTATACAGAATGCTAACCAGGTGATGCAGAAACTGGTTACGGCTCATTTGTTCACCCACGCCAATCCTGACCACGTTCCGCTTGAATTCTTCAGGGTTGCCCATGCCATAAATGCAGGAAACAGACGCCACCACAATCACATCGCGCCGACCACTCATCAAGGCTGATGTGGCTGCCAAGCGCAGTTTATCAATTTCCTCATTGATAGCTAGGTCTTTTTCTATGTAGGTGTTCGTTGTAGCAATGAATGCTTCCGGCTGGTAATAATCGTAGTACGAGATAAAGTACTCGACCGCGTTTTCAGGGAAAAACTGCTTGAATTCGCCGTAAAGCTGGGCTGCCAGTGTTTTATTATGGCTCAAAACGAGCGTTGGCCGGTTGGTCTGCGCAATGAGGTTGGCTACCGTAAACGTCTTACCTGACCCCGTGACCCCGAGTAATACCTGTGCTGGTTCACCTTCATTTATCCCCTTGACCAACTTTTCAATGGCTTTCGGCTGGTCGCCCGTGGGTTGAAATTCAGAAGTTAATTTGAAGTTCATTAGTTGCGTTTAGAATCTGGCTAATTTACGAAGATTTGGAGTGGATTGCAAGGTCAGTTTTTAACTTGTTACTTGCTGATTCATTCCCAATTCGTTGCATCTGGAACCGTATGAATCCCGATTTTACTATTAACCCGTTTGATCCCATAAACGTTATTCTTGCCTCCGGCGAACCCATACTAATCCGCTTGCTGGAATCCACCGATGCGCCAAAACTCCTTGATTATTTTAACGGATTATCGCCCCAAACCAGGCAATTTTTCGGCCCACATCCTTTCGATTCGGAAACTGTAAACATAATCTGCGCTACGCTCAATCCAAACGAATGTGCTCGATTGGTTGCGTTTTCGCAGAAGCATGAATGTATTGTTGCCTATGTTCTGGTGAGTGCGGGAGCAACACCTTCGGATGTAGTTCGGTATAAAGCCTTAGGGATCGAGCTAAATCCCGCAACGGACTGTTCGCTGGCCCCCTCTGTTGCCGATGATTACCAAAGTCGCGGGCTGGGCGACTACCTAATGGAAAAGGCATTAGCAATTGCCAGGGTAATGCCTAAGAAACGAGTGATTTTGTGGGGTGGGGTACAAGCCCGCAACGAACGAGCTGTTCGGTATTACCGAAAATTTGGGTTTGTCGAACTAGGACAATTTGAGACTGATGTTCTCAATTATGATATGTGCCTGATGCTGGAGTAAAGAAGAACTGATTCTATAGTTTCTGTAGATTCTATTGCCTCAAAGAAAGTTGAAAGCCCGTTCTTTTATGCCAATAGAATCTACAGAAACCACAGAATCTAATTATTCAGTCGGGTAAACCCGCCATCTATTGGGTAATCGCAACCCGTGATGAAGCCCGCTTCGTCGGAACAGAGGTATAGGGCCAGAGCGCCAATTTCTTCAGGCTCAGCCATCCGACCAATGGGCTGCGTTTTCGATAACTTCTCGAACATTTCCGCTTCCCGACCTGGGTAGGTTTTCGCAATAAACCCATCTACAAAGGGCGTGTGTACTCGCGCAGGCGAAATGCAGTTGCAACGGATGTTTTCTTTCAGATAATCCTTCGCGACGGAGAGCGTCATGGTCAATACGGCACCTTTACTCATGGAGTAGGCAAAACGGTCGGGAATACCCAGCGTAGCGGCTATCGAGGCCATATTGAGCACTACACCACCACCATTGGCTTTCAAATGCGGGATCGTCGCATACAGGCAATTATAAACACCTTTAATATTGATGCGGAAAATCCGGTCGAAGTCAGCTTCAGAGGTAGTTTCCACCGTACCGATGTGTGACACCCCCGCATTGTTGACCAGAATATGAATTGGCCCCTGCCCGGCGATTTGATTGACAAGCGCCACCGTTTGCTGTTGATTCGACACATCAACCGCATGGCTCGTTGCCTGACCACCTGCCTGCTGAATCTCACCAACGGCTTTCTCGCCCTGGTCTTGGTTGAGGTCAAGGATATGGACTGACGCCCTGCCTGTGCAAACGTCTTAGCAATGGCCAGCCCAATCCCGCTGGCTCCCCCCGTAATGAGGGCGGTTTTGTTTTTGAGTGAGAACATAATTTAATGAGCGAATGAGCGAATGAGTGATTGAGTGAATCGCATCTGATATGACATTCACTCAATCACTCATTCGCTCATTGAAAATTAGAGTGAAACACCCCGTTTCCAGGGAATGAAATCGTCTTGTCCTAAGCGTTCGGCCTGGGTGGTTTCTTCGCCTGATGCCAATCGAATAATGTATTCAAGTAAGGCATCGGCATTTTGCGCAATGCTTTGCTCGCCGTCGATGATGGGGCCACTATCAAAGTCAATAACATCCGGCATTCTATTTTTCAGAATCGTATTCGTTGATACTTTAACGACCGGACAAATGGGGTTGCCTGTTGGCGTACCGAGGCCTGTGGTAAACAGAATGACATTTGTACCTGAACCTGCCATGCCCGTTGTTGCTTCGACATCGTTGCCGGGTGTACACAGAAGACTTAGTCCGGGCGTAGTCGCCGGTTCGGCATAGTCCAATACGTCGGCTACAGGGGCAGTTCCTCCTTTTTTAGCCGCTCCTGCCGACTTAATTGCATCCGTAATGAGTCCGTCTTTAATATTGCCTGGCGATGGATTCATGTCGAACCCTGACCCAACGGCTTCGGCCTGTGCTGAATACTCACCCATCAGCGTGATGAATTTCTGGGCTTTGGCTGTATCGTCAGTACGGTTAATGAGTTCCTGCTCTACGCCGTTTAGTTCTGGAAACTCGGCCAGTACAGTTTTACCTCCAAGGGTCACAACTGTATCAGACAGATGGCCCAGAACCGGATTCGCTGAAATGCCCGAAAATCCGTCGGAGCCACCACATTTCAGGCCAACAGTCAAGGCACTCAGGGGCGCTGGTTTTCGCTCAATTTTGTTGATCTCGATCAGACCCAGAAACGTTTCTTTTATGGCTTCCGACATGAGCACGTATTCAGTTCCGGCTTGTTGCTCAAATAATAACAGGGGCTTATTGAATTTCGGATTCTGTCGCTTGATTTCGGCTTCAATCATATTGGTCTGCAAATGCTGACAGCCCAGACTTAGTACGGTTGCTCCCGCTACATTAGGATTATTGATGAACCCGGCTAGCAGTGACCCCAAATAGGCTGAATCCTGACGAGTGCCGCCACAACCCATTTCATGGGTCAGAAATTTGATGCCATCAATATTTTTGAAGGGTCGCTTGGCGGCACGATTGCTTAGATGGGAAGGCTCAATGAAGGGCTGCATCTTTTTAATGACATCCATTTCACCCGCCTTGTACAGACTCAGTAGCTCATGAACGTTTTCTCGGTAGATGTCGGGTTGTGCATAGCCCAGTTCACGTTCAAACGCATCTTTTAGGATTAGAACATTGCGGTTCTCACAGAAAACCAGGGGCACTACGAGCCAGTAGTTACGTGTGCCAACACTACCATCTGCGCGGTGGTAGCCCATAAAGGTGCGCCCTTGCCAATGTGAAACATCGGGCGGTTGCCAGGCGTAGGGCTGTTTTTTGTCGAGGCCGTACCGATCAGCATCATGTTTTAAATTAAATGTGGTAATCGGTTCGCCCCGCCGAATCGGTTGGGTGGCTTTCCCTACCAAAACACCATACATCGTGATCGGATCGCCGGGTTGCCGGTCTTCGGTCACAAATTTATGCTTGGCTCCAACGGCGTAGGGTAACTCGTAGGTATCATTCTCAAACGCAATGTGCTCCCCGCCGATAGGTTGCGCAGGGCTACGATAACATTATCGCCGGGATGAACTTTTAGGACACGGGCAGTCATTAGAAAAACTATTTTTTAGACTAAAGAGACGCAATAAGCCGAAATATACCACCTCTGAGCAAAAACTTTATCCATGTTGTTGCGAATGTGCCTGCCATTGCCAAGTTTTAAGACTTAATTCCTACCCTTTACCAATGCCCCCACTTTCTCCTGTAAACCAAACTGGCTTTCTGGCTGGCCGACTCATGTCGATGGATGCCTACAGAGGTTTCGTTATGACCTTGATGGCCGCCGAAATTCTGAAATTTGATCATCTTCACGAAGCCTTTCCTGCCAGCAGTTTCTGGGCGTTTCTGGCCCATCACCAGAGTCATGTTGCCTGGGCAGGCTGCTCATTGCACGATCTGATCCAGCCCTCATTTTCATTTTTAGTGGGCGTTGCTTTACCCTATTCAATTGCCAGTCGCGTCAAGCAGGGGCAATCGTTTCCCGTGCAGGTGTGGCATGCGTTTCGGCGGTCGCTGATTTTAATCTTGCTGGGGATTTTTCTGCGTTCTACGCATGCCGATCAAACGAGGTTTACCTTTGAGGATACGCTTACCCAAATTGGTCTTGGTTACCCCTTTCTGTTTTTATTGGGTAGCGCTCCTAAGCCTCGAATCGCGTGGATTGCACTAGGTGTAATTCTGGTTGGCTATTGGTTCGCGTTTATTCTTTATCCTGCTCCAGGAATAAGCTTTGATTATAGTGCGGTTGGTGTTCTCCCAGATTGGCCGGAACATTATACGGGATTGATGGCTCATTTCAATAAAAATAGCAACCTGGCCTGGGCATTCGATACCTGGTTTTTAAACCTGTTTCCCCGCGAAAACCCATTTTTGTTTAATGGAGGTGGCTATGCTACCCTCAGTTTTATTCCCACGCTTGGCACGATGTTGCTGGGTTTGCAGGCAGGTCGTTGGCTACGGTCGGATCTGTCGCAACGTGAAATCCTAAAACGATTCCTGATTGCGGGCGCTATAGGCCTTGTCAGTGGGGTTCT
The DNA here is from genome assembly GCA_003259005.1 of Spirosoma telluris. GTDB lineage: Bacteria > Bacteroidota > Bacteroidia > Cytophagales > Spirosomataceae > Spirosoma > Spirosoma telluris. Next base: position 3,067,866 of record QLII01000001.1, on the reverse strand, counting down.
GCTTCACGTAGCCGGAATTTGCCCAGTGGTCAAACGAATCTGGACCCCCGCCTGGGTGTTGTTTAGTGGTGGCTGGTGTTTTTGGTTACTGGCGCTCTTCTATGGCATTATTGACGTGGCAGGTCGGCGCGGCTGGGCATTTCCACTCGTTGTAGTAGGTATGAATTCCATCGCGATTTACTGCCTGGTTCATTTGATTGACAGTTTCATCATCAAATCCTTATACACACATCTGGGGCATGGGATTTTTCAGGTGTTTGGCGTTACCTACGAACCGCTCCTGATTGGCTTCACGACACTGGCTATTTTTTACCTTATTCTTCGGTGGATGTACCGCCGTAACTTATTTATCCGAATCTGATTTATGATCACGGCTAATATCCTGAATCTGTTTGATCAAACGATTTTTTACGGGACGCTCACTATTGAAAATGGGCGTATCAATGAGATTCAGCGGCTTGGACCTGAACGCCCGGATGAACCCTATGTGCTGCCTGGTTTTGTGGATGCCCACGTTCATGTGGAAAGCTCACTACTAACTCCCCCACAGTTTGCCCGATTGGCGGTTGTGCATGGAACAGTGGCTACGGTATCCGATCCACACGAAATTGGGAATGTCCTCGGCGTTGCTGGCGTACATTATATGATCGACGAAGCCCGTCGGGTTCCCTTCAAATTTATGTTTGGAGCACCTTCCTGCGTTCCGGCCACAACATTCGAGACGGCTGGCGCTGCTATTAGTGTTAAGGATGTTCGGAACTTATTGGCCCTAAAAGAGATAGGTTATTTAGCCGAAATGATGAATTTTCCGGGGGTATTGCACCAGGACCCGGACGTGATGGCTAAAATCGCGCTGGCGAATGCGTTTAATAAACCCGTTGACGGCCATGCACCCGGCCTGATCGGCGACGATGCCCAGCGATACATCGATGCCGGAATCACCACCGACCATGAATGTTTTACCTACGAAGAGGGTCTGGATAAGGCCCAAAGGGGTATGAACATTCTTATTCGCGAAGGCAGTGCGGCCCGGAATTTCGAGGCCCTGATTCCACTGCTGGCTGAGTTCCCGAAGCAAATCATGTTTTGCTCCGATGATAAACACCCGGATACGTTGGCTGAAGGCCATATCAATCAACTCGTTGTACGGGCATTGGTAAAAGGACATTCGCTCTGGAATGTGCTTCGAGCAGCCTGTCTAAATCCAGTGCTGCATTATAGATTGCCGGTTGGCCTGCTGCGGGAGGGTGACCCTGCCGATTATATTGTGGTTGAGAACCTGCAGTTGTTTCGGGTACAACAAACGGTGATCAATGGGGAAGTTGTTGCCGAAAACGGTGAGTCGAAAATCCCGGATTTACGGAGTGAGCCTATTAATCAGTTTAGCTGTTCGTCAAAAATACCGGAAGATTTTTGGGTGAAGTCAGAGTCAGTAAATTCAATTCGGGTTATCGAAGCACTCGATGGTCAGCTCATTACCAATGAGCTTCATCTTGAACCTAAACGAGAGGGCAACTTAATCGTACCTGATGTGCAGCGGGATATTCTGAAAATGGTTGTTGTCAATCGGTACCAGGATGCTCCTCCCGCCATTGCCTTCATAAAAAACTTTGGTCTGAACCATGGGGCTATTGCTTCGTCGGTTGGGCACGATTCGCATAACATTACCGCTGTCGGTTGTGACGATGAAAGTATCTGTCAGGCCGTCAATCTGGTTATTGAAGCACAGGGTGGCTTGTCGGCTGTAAGGGATGGGCGGGGAGAAGGCCGCAAGGAGCAAGGGGAAGTAGAGACAACTCATTTCACCCCGCACCCCGCACCTGGCTCCCTGCTATTGCCTTTGCCAGTAGCAGGTTTAATGACCGATACAGATGGATATGCTGTAGCTACACACTATGCAACCCTTGATCAGTTTGCAAAGCAGGAGTTAGGAAGTACGCTGGCGGCTCCATTTATGACGTTATCTTTCATGGCGTTGCTGGTCATCCCGAACCTGAAGTTGAGTGATAAGGGATTGTTTGACGGGAAAAGGTTCACTTTTGTGTCTCTTCAAACGGGAAATGTGTGACCATAAAAAAAATTTTAAGTACTTTTTTAATTCTATTTTTATGGGTAAGTTTACACACCCCAAGGCTATTCCTAACCTTTACCCTCTCTATCATGGCTCGCTCCCGTACTCAAATCGGACCCGACGACGAAACCCTCTGGAATCTGTTTCGTGGTGGCGATGAAAATGCGTTTGCCCGACTGTACCAAAATTATGTTCAAACCCTGTACCATTATTGCGCCCATTTCGCCACTGATCGGGCTCTGATTAAAGATTGTATTCACGATTTGTTCGTGGAACTTTGGAAGCACCGCACAACCATCGGGCCAACCACTTCTGTACGGTTTTACCTGATGGCCTCGATTAAGCGTAAGTTAGTTCGTCACCTGACCGCTGAGCAAAAATTAGTTAGTCAGGATGATATGGTAAATGGCCGACGCGTTGGTGATACGCTTCCCGGTGCTGACCCATCTCACGAAAATTTGCTAATTGCCCACGAAGAGGATTCATTTATGAATGACTGCCTGCACCAGGCCCTCGAAAAACTTCCCCGCCGTCAGCGTGAAGCTGTTCACCTGCGGTATTTTCAGAACATGAGCAACGAAGAAATTTCGGCCCTCATGCACATTAATATTCAGTCTGTTTACAATTTGATCTTTGGAGCTATGAGTAACCTCAAGCGTTATGTCACGCTTGAAAATGTGTCGCTCTGACGCTGACTATTCCTGACCTATTCTCTAACCCGGTAGCTGTAAATCAGTTGCCGGTTTTTTTATTTTAGAACTTGTCAAGTATGGGTGACTGACTATACTTGACAATTCCTGACCATACTTGACAATTCTTAGCTCATTGAGGTAACTTCGTTGAATGAACACAGACTCAACGCCCCTACCTGAACGGGTACGCCCTCGAACTATTGATGATGTTATTGGTCAGCGTAAGCTTATTGGGCCTTCGGGTGCATTGCGCCGAGCCGTAGAAGCGGGTCGTTTGCCTTCCATGATTTTATGGGGGCCGCCGGGTGTCGGAAAAACCACACTTGCATTACTACTAGCCGAAGCCGTTAAACGACCATTTATAGCATTAAGCGCAATTAACTCGGGTGTAAAAGAAATTCGCGATGTACTGAGCCGACCAAGTGGCATATTTCCGCCTGTAGTCTTTATCGACGAAATACACCGTTTCAATAAAAGTCAGCAGGACGCGCTGTTGGGAGCTGTCGAGAAAGGGCAGATTACGCTCATTGGTGCCACAACCGAAAATCCATCCTTTGAAGTAAACAGCGCCTTACTTTCGCGCAGTCAGGTGTATATTCTGGAAGGACTTAGTCGGGAGGAGTTGATTCAGGTGGTTGATCGGGCTATTGCGCAGGACTCGTTTTTGCAATCGAAAAAGATTACGGTTGACTCATACGATGCGTTGCTTCGACTATCGGGTGGCGACGGACGTAAATTGCTGAACCTGTTGGAGTTGGTTGCTTCGGCTCACGTATCTGCTGATCCGTTAGTGATTACCGATGAGGGCGTAACGACGGTAGCGCAACAGAATATTGCCCGATACGACAAATCCGGGGAGCAGCATTATGACATTATTTCAGCCTTCATCAAATCGTTGCGTGGCTCTGATCCGAATGCGGCTCTATACTGGATGGCTCGGATGATTGTGGCGGGTGAAGATCCGATTTTCATTGCCCGACGCATGCTGATTATGGCATCGGAAGATATAGGGAATGCTAACCCAACGGCAATGATTATGGCGTCGGAGGCCGTACAGGCAATTCGGGCCATCGGGATGCCCGAAGGCCGGATTATCCTGTCACAAGTAGCTGTTTATCTCGCAACGTCACCCAAGAGTAACGCGAGTTACGTGGCTATTGATGAGGCCATTGCGCTGGCAGAACAAACTGCTCATCTGCCTGTGCCCTTACACCTACGTAACGCACCTACCAAGCTAATGAAGCAGATTGGGTATGGCAAAGACTATCAGTACTCCCATGCTCACGAAGGTAATTTCGCCCAGCAAAACTTCCTGCCCGACGATCTGAAAGGCCACAAACTGTATGAACCCGGCCATAATGCCCGTGAAGCCGAAATCCGGCGGAGTTTACAGAAGTGGTGGGGAGACTGGTACGGGTATTAAGCGAAGATTTTCTGTGTGTTGCTGAGAATGTGTACTAACAGGGAAATTAAGGGTCGTTCTAGCTTTAGTGCAATTGCTTAGGTATTGCTTCACGCTTAACGCAGTGGTATTTTTCTAATACTTATTGCATAGCTAGACTTATGTTAACATATTAAATCCAGAAAGTGACCATCTTGTCCGATAAGCCGCTTTCTGGCTAAAATACAATGGCCTTATTGCTTCTACCCGGTTATGCAGTAGTCTTTTCCTTGTTTTTTGCCACGAAAAGCGTGTGAAAAACAACATCCCAAAGTTTACTACTTACGCCATAACCTGACTCAGCATCATTGAAGTGATGAACCATGTGATGCGTTTTCATTTCTTGAAAAAATCGGTTCGAAGATTTAGAGTGATGAATTGCATAGTGCATCATGTCATAGACAAGATAGCCACTAATAAATCCCGCAAAAAACGGAAACACATAGCGCTCACCCAACACCAAATAAAAGGCGAAGTAAAAAATAGCGGCCAAGGGGGCTCCTAACAAAGGAGGCATTACTAAACGCTTGGAATCGTTTGGGTAATCATGATGTACCCCGTGCGTTAAAAAACTGATTCGTTTTCCTATAGTTGTTGTTGGATGAAAGTGGAAGATATACCGATGCAAGATGTATTCTGCCAGCGTCCAAAATCCAAGCGCACCGACAAAGAGTAGTAGAGTCTCTAGTAGCGAGACTCTACTACTAAACCCCTTGTAAAGCGATATGATTACCACGGGAACCCAGAAAAATAGTGGTACACTCCAGTGCACTCTGGAAAACAAATCGAGAATTGGATTTTTGAAGATTCGAACCGATTCGTCCTTTAACGACACATAATTTCTTGCCATTCCTTCTTTTTTGTTATTAAGCCAGCATAACGGCTAGTGGCTGAAGAAAGTGCCACGGTGTTCAAATAGGGCTACTTCTGGCAGGCGTTAACCATGGGTTTTCATTCTGTCAACGCTGTTGTATAAGTGGCAATATGTTGACCCAACAGCATTTTTTGATCAATATTTAACTACCACCGTACCTGTCCGTCGCCGACAACGATCCATTTCTCCGTCACTAATTTCTCCAGGGCAAATGGCCCGCGAGCATGGAGTTTCTGGGTCGAAATACCGATTTCGGCCCCTAAGCCAAATACACCCCCATCTGTGAAACGTGTCGAAGCATTTGCATAAACGGCAGCGGCATCGACTTCGCGCAGGAATTGATCGATAAGCGACTGGTCCTGAGAGAGAATCGCTTCGGAATGACGGGATGAGTAGGCCTGAATGTGGGATAACGCTTCATCCAGATCAGCCACAACTTTTACCGCACATTTGTAATCTAAAAATTCACGACCAAAATCTTCGGGCTGAGCATGTTGTAGATTGGTATACCCTGCTTTCTCAAAAATGGCGTAAGAGGGTTCATCGGCGAAAACTTCTACATTCCACTTGTTGAAATCGGCGGTTAGCATGGGCAGGAAACGCTCGGCAATGGCCTCATCCACCAGCACACAATCAAGGGAATTGCAGACGGATGGACGTGAAACACGGGCGTTTACGACAATGGCGGCAGCTTTATCTAAATCAGCCGTTTGCTCGACATAGGCATGGCAAACCCCGGCACCCGTTTCAATGGTGGGTACCAGTGAATTTTTGCGGACAAACTGAATCAGCGATTCTGAACCGCGTGGGATGATAATATCCACATAGCGCGTAGCCGTGAGCAATTCATTCACAACGGCTCGGTCGGGTGGGAGCAGAGTCACGGCGGCTTTGGGGACACCAAATTCGACCAATACACCCTGAATCAAACTAATTAAATATCGATTCGAGAAATCGGCTTCTTTGCCACCTTTCAGCACACAGGCATTCCCTGACCGCAAACAGAGTGACGCTACGTCGACTGTTACATTTGGGCGAGCTTCGTAAATAACGCCTACTACACCCAGTGGTACGGCAATTTTCTTAAGCTTCAACCCCTGCTCGATTGTTCGCTCCAGAATAACTTCCCCTGCCGGATCGGGCAATACGGCAACTTCGCGCAAACTTTTGGAAAGATCGGCTACGCGACTTTCGGTTAGTTTAAGCCGGTCATATTTAGGGTCGGCTGTCGACATCCGGTCGAGATCTTTTTGATTCTCGGCGACAATATCAGCACTATGTGCGGCCAATACATCGGCCAGCCGATTGAGTAAATCAGTTTTTTCAGCGGGGCTAAGCCGCCGAACGGCTGCTGCAGCTTGCTGAGTGGCCTGGAGGAGTGGCGTAATAGGGGTCATGGCTACAAAAGTACAATATCATTCGCATTGGCAACTTCAACATTTTGCTGATTAAGCTGTTGCGATAACGCTTCCGAGGAAATCCGCGTTCGGGCAACGGCAACGGTTTCCTGTTCTTCATTCAAAATTTCAACCAGTTCGCCAGTTGCAAATTCATCCAGTACTGCCCGAACGCCCACCGCCAGTAGACTCCGACGCTGTTTCAGCGCCCGCACAGCACCCGCGTCGATCTGCACTCGTCCAACGGCTAAGCTCCCACTAGCCAGCCACCGATTTCGGGCGGAGAGGGTAATGGGATGGGGCGTAAATTCAGTGCCTGTTTCACCTCGCAAAGCCCGGCCAAGGCTATCCGGTTCGTTTAGTCCGAAGATGACAACTCGAATCCCCATGCGGGTTGCGAGTTTAGCAAAGGTCAGTTTAGAGGCCATACCACCCAGGCCCAGTGATGATTTGTCGGTTCGGACAACGCCGAATACGCGTTCGTCGAATTCAACAACTTGTCGGATAATTTGCCCATTTCCATCCAACAATCCGCCTACCGATGTACAGAGCATCAACGCTTCTGCCCCGAAACCTACGGCAATGAGCGTAGCCAATTCGTCATTGTCAGAAAACTTCAATTCGCGATTACTGACCACATCGTTTTCATTGGCAATTGGAATCAGGTCATTGTCCCACAGTTCTTCGTAAGTCTGTTTTAGCTGTAGAAACTGGTCGCGGCTAGCAAAATGATGGCGTTCGCACAGGCTTTGGGCAATCGAAATTCCATAAATAGAGAAAAAGCGGGAATACTGGTTGAGTAACAGTAAATTACCAACAGCTGCTGCGGCTTTGCGCTGGGTAATATCGCCTTTATAATCACGGATTAAGGCTTTCCCGGCACCCACGGCACCCGACGACACCAATACAATACGATAGTGAGGATGCAGGGCCGTTACCTGCCGGGCAATGTCCACCATAACGGGCTCGTTGGGCTCGCCGGTAGGTTTTGTAATAGAAGCTGTACCGAATTTAATAACTAGAACTGGCTTTGACATGCGGGCAAAGATAGGGATTTCCAGTTTTCGATTGCTGACGCATGGCTGTCACATTAGCAACCGAAAACACCTAAAACAGTTTACACCTTTTCGGGCACCAGGGCTGTAAAACGGGCTTTTTGTTTGAGGCCAGCTTTTAGTTGACGGAGGTAATCGGCCTTGGGGATTTCGATGGCTCCATAGCGTCGAACATTGTCATTGATAAATTGTGTATCAAGCAAGGTGAAGTGTTGCTGACGGAGAATCAGGATCAGGTTATGGAACGCTACTTTGGAGGCATTACTCACTTCGGTAAACATCGATTCACCGAAAAAAACAGAACCCAATGCCACACCGTATAATCCGCCAACTAACCGATTCTCTATATACGTCTCAACGCTATGCGCCAGACCCATATGGTGAAGTTCAGTGTAGGCGTCAATAATTTCATCAGATATCCAGACACTATCGTCTTCGGAACGGGGTTGCGAACAGGCACGCATTACATCGGCAAAAGCCGTATTTAGGCGAATCTCGAATTGATTCCGATTAAGAACGGGCCGAAGTGATTTAGCGGGTTTATAACTGTGGATAGGAATGATGGCGCGAGGGTCCGGCGCATACCAATAAAGCGTACCGTCGGCATCGGCCATTGGGAAAATTCCGTTTATGTACCCGTAAATCAGGTCATCAGCGGTTAGCTTATTCATGAAAACTGCGAATGTGTCGTCAGACAAAGATAGAAAAGGTGAAAATAGTACCACAATATACTAATTATCAGGTGTACTATTTTAAGGGAAATATAGAACTTTGACGATCAAAGTTTAATCAACTAACTATACTGCATGAACGTCTCTGTACAATGGGAAGGTGTTTATCCCGCGTTACTGACTCCCTTTACGGCCGATGATCAACTTGATCTGCCCCTTTTTGAAAAAAATCTACAGGCTCAACTCGATGCGGGTGTACACGGGTTTATCATTGGCGGCTCTCTGGGCGAAGCCAGTACGCTGCTGAATGAAGAACGAATCGAACTGCTGAAATCAGGATTGGCCGTTAGTAATGGGAAAGTGCCTGTGCTGGTCAATATTGCTGAACAGGCCACTAAACAGGCCATTGCGCGCGCCCACGAAGCCGAAGCCAACGGTGCCGACGGCCTTATGCTGTTGCCGCCCATGCGCTACCCTGCCGATTCTCGTGAGACGGTTACGTACTTTAAGTCGATAGCGCAGGAAACATCCTTGCCAATCATGATCTACAATAATCCCTACGATTACAAGATCATGACCACTGTAGCGATGTTTCATGAGTTGGCCGAGTTGCCTAACATTCAGGCGGTGAAAGAATCGACCCGCGATCTGACGAATGTAACACGGATGCGGAATGCCTTCGGTGATCGCTACAAGCTGCTGGGTGGTGTCGATACGCTGGCACTGGAAGCTCTATTGCTAGGTTGTGATGGTTGGGTTGGTGGTTTGGTCGATGCATTTCCGCAGGAAACCGTTGCTATTTATGAACTGGCCAAAGCCGGTCAGGTGGCCGAAGCACTGGAAATTTACCGCTGGTTTATGCCCCTGCTCGAACTGGATATTCATCCGAAACTAGTCCAATACATCAAGCTGGCGGCTACTGCAACTGGCATTGGTTCTGAATATGTACGGGCTCCTCGCCTGCCACTCATCGGTGCCGAACGCGAACAGGTACTTGAGGTTATTCAAACTGCTTTAGCAAAGCGACCAATGATTAATGTATAATGCACAATGTATAATGGTTCATGCATAATGATGCTGAGGCCGTTGATTATCAATTATACATTATACATTTTCCATTAAATATCGATGTCCGAGTTTCATTTTTTCTGTATTGATGCACATACCTGCGGTAATCCGGTGCGGGTTGTTACGGGTGGAAGTATTCCGTTTTTGCAGGGCGAAAGCATGAGCGAAAAACGCCAGCACTTCCTGCGTGACTACGACTGGATTCGTAAGGGCCTTATGTTCGAACCCCGTGGACACGATATGATGTCCGGGAGTATTCTGTACCCACCTAACGATCCCGCCAATGATGCGGGGGTGTTATTCATTGAAACCTCCGGTTGCTTACCCATGTGTGGTCACGGCACCATTGGTACGGTGACGGTTGCCATCGAGCAAAACCTGATTATGCCTAAAACACCGGGCGTTCTCAACCTTGAAGTACCCGCTGGATTGGTTCGGGCAGAATACCAGCAGGAGGGAAGGAAGGTAACGTCAGTTAAGATTACGAATATTAAATCGTATCTGGCAGCCGAAAAATTGACGGTCGAGTGCCCCGATTTGGGAATGCTGACGGTCGATGTGGCCTATGGTGGAAACTTCTACGCCATCGTTGATACACAACCCAACTTTCCGGGGTTGGAACATTACAAAGCCGAACAGCTCATTGGCTGGGCGCGGGTGATGCGTCAGCGGATGAACGAACAGTATACCTTCGTACATCCAGAGAACCCAACTATTAATGGCCTAAGTCATATTTTATGGACGGGGAAACCACTTCAGGAAACCTCAACCGCCCGAAATGCCGTTTTCTACGGCGATAAAGCCATCGACCGCTCGCCTTGTGGAACAGGAACATCGGCCCGAATGGCGCAATGGCATGCACAAGGGCGACTTAAACCGGGCAATACGTTTGTTCACGAGAGCATCATCGGGTCTATTTTCAATGGGCGTATCGAAGCGGAAACTGAGCTGGCTGGTAGTCCGGCTATTGTGCCCAGTATTGAAGGCTGGGCTCGAATTCATGGCTACAATCACATTATTCTGGACGAAGACGATCCATACGTGTATGGTTTTCAAGTTATTTAAAAATGAGCGAAAGAGTGAATGAGTGAAAGAGCGTTCTTATCGCTTCGGTACACTCTTTCGCTCATTCACTCATTCACCCTTTCGTTTAAATGGCACATATTGGTATAGTAGGAGGAGGTATCGTTGGACTTTGTTCGGCCTATTATCTGCATAAAGCAGGGCACCGCGTGACACTGTTTGACCAGGGCCCTATTGCTGACGGCTGTTCGTTTGGGAATGCGGGCATGATCGTACCCAGTCATATTATTCCACTGGCGCAGCCGGGTATGATGGCAAAAGGGATGCGCTGGATGTTGAAATCGACCAGCCCATTTTATGTCAAGCCACGACTGAACGCCGATTTACTGCGGTGGGGATGGTTATTCTATCGGCATTCAACCCCAGAGCATGTGGAGCGTTCGATTCCGGTGTTACGCGATCTCAGCTTGCTCAGTATAAAACTGTATCAGGATTTGGCCATCAACGGTGATTTGAATTTTGAGTGGCAGGAGCGGGGCTGCTCATGCTCTATAAAACCGCATCGGCCGAACACGAAATGGCTGAAGAGGCCGAAGTAGCCAATCACGCGGGTATCGAAGCGCGTGTACTCAATGGTCAACAAGTGCAGGATTTGGAACCCGAAACAAGGGTCGATGTACGCGGGGGTATCTACTATCCCGGCGATGCACACCTGAATCCGAATGAGTTAATCCATTCCTTAGTCGCCTATTTGCGTCGGGAGGGGTTACTATTTTGGAAAATCATACCGTTACGGGTTTTGGAAAAACGGGCTCTAAAATTACAACTGTGCAGACATCTCAGGGGATTATTCTGTCGATGCGGTCGTTGTTGCCGGGGGAGCCTGGTCGGCAGTTATTGCCCAACAGTTAGGGTTAACTCTATCATTGCAGGGCGGTAAAGGCTACAGCTTTATGCTTCGGAACGTACCCAATAACGTTCGTGTGCCCGCCATTATGCTCGAAGCCCGCGCGACGGCCACACCGATGGGAACAGACCTTCGTTTTGCCGGAACCCTCGAAGTGTCCGGAACTGACATGACGGTGAATATGAATCGAGTACGGGGTATTGTGCAGTCGATTAACAAGTATTACCCAGATATATCGGTTGACATGCCTGCGGTCGATAAAGTTTGGCGGGGATTGCGTCCCTGTTCGCCCGATGGGTTGCCCTACATTGGACGCACCGAACACTACGATAACGTCGTGCTGGCTACGGGGCACGGTATGATGGGCCTAAGTCTGGGGCCAGCCACTGGCAAGCTAGTTAGCGAACTTCTGGATGATTCGGTTAGAAGCATGGACATTGCCGCTTTTAAGCCAGAGCGGTTCGCTTAAGTTTATTCATAAAAAACGGGGTATTTTTGCCTCGTCATTTTTCATACTCCTTTCCTGTCGTTATGACCAACACCCCTGCCGATCCTGTTACCGAATCTTTTCAGGGCATTAATCCCGCCACCGGACAACCCTTGCCGGGCCTGTTTCAGGAAGCAACCACAAGCGAGGTTGCAGAAGTCTGTGAGCGGGCAGCCAAAGCGTTTTCTGAGTACCGTAAAAAATCTGGTGCCGAGAAAGCCAAATTCCTGGAACAAATTGCCATCGAAATTGACGCCTTAGGCGATGAATTGCTGACGCGGGCTCAGGCTGAATCGGGCTTACCATTAGCGCGCCTGACAGGTGAACGTGGTCGTACGACTGGCCAGCTACGTCTGTTTGCTGAGTATCTGCGCGAAGGTTCGTGGGTAGATGCCCGCATCGACACGGCACTGCCTGACCGTCAACCCTTACCCCGACCTGATCTGCGGCAGATGTTGCGTCCGCTGGGGCCAGTGGGCGTATTTGGTGCCAGCAATTTCCCGCTTGCCTTTTCTGTGGCCGGTGGTGATACGGCTTCGGCACTGGCGGCTGGTTGCCCGGTTGTCGTAAAAGGGCACCCAGCTCATCCGGGTACATCGCAATTGGTGGGTGAGGCCATCAGTCGGGCGGTGGTTGCTTGTGGTTTACCCGCTGGCACGTTCTCAATCGTGCAGGGACGTACAATAGCTGTGGGTATGGCTATTGTGGAGCACCCGGCTATCAAAGCGATTGGGTTTACTGGTTCCTTTCGTGGAGGGAAAGCGTTGTTCGATGCAGCCGCCCGCCGACCGGAACCGATTCCTGTTTATGCCGAAATGGGGAGCACTAATCCCGTTTTCTTTTTGCCTCAAATTCTGAAAGAGAAAGGGGAGTGTTAGCGCAGAACTTTGTGGGTTCAGTTACGTTGGGTGTTGGTCAGTTCTGTACCAATCCGGGGTTAGCCGTGCTTCAGCAATCAGATGAAGCTAATGCCTTTTTGCAGGATGCGGGTCAAGGTATAACAAATAGCCAACCTGCCACCATGCTTACACAGGGTATTCAGCGAGCATTTACGGAAGGTCTTGGCAAGTTAACGTCTGCTGAAGGAGTTGACGTACTTGGACAGGCTACAGCGGCAGACAGTTTTGCTAACGGTACGCCAACGCTGTTGAAGACGTCTGCCGACGCATTACTGGCTAATCCACTTTTGGCCGAAGAGGTGTTTGGGCCGAGTAGCGTTTTGGTCGAAGCGAGTAGCCGTGAGCAGCTGCTGGCCGTAGCGCGGGGATTGGAAGGCCATCTGACCGCTACCGTATGGGGCACGGATGCCGAACTGCTGGAGTATGCTGATTTACTCGAAATTCTGGAACAGAAAGTGGGTCGTTTGTTAATCAACGGTTTCCCGACAGGTGTAGAAGTCAGTCATGCCATGCAGCACGGCGGCCCCTATCCAGCCACGACGGATTCCCGATCCACCTCCGTTGGGACTAATGCCATTTTACGCTTTGTCCGTCCTGTTTGCTATCAGAATTTCCCGGATGCGCTGTTACCCGACGAACTGAAAGCGGCTAACCCACTTCACATCTGGCGGCTGGTCAATGGGAAACGGATGAATGAGTAATAGTTGATAAGTAGCCAACTAATAAATGGACTTTTAACCACAGAGGCACCGCAACGGCGAACCGCATAGAACATAGAGTTTTAGATAGAAGCAGTTTCAACTTTCCTATGTCTGTTGAAATTGGTTCGACTTTTTGTCATCCCGACTTTAGGAGGGATCTCAAGTTTCGCAATAGTCAAGCTTGAGATCCCTCCTAAAGTCGGGATGACAAAAAGTAAGTTCACAGTTTCTTTAACAGGAAATTTGAAACTTCTTCATAGCTAAAATCGGGTTTTGAATCCTCTGTGCCTCTGTGGTTAAAAAACTTGCTCAACTACTTATGAGTCGACTTCTCCTTCTTTTGCCTTTTCTGATTATCAGCTTTAACAGCTTTAGTCAATCTGTTGACTCATCGACTAAGTCAGATGATGGCTGGAAATTAGTCTGGGCGGATGAGTTTGAGACGACTGGCCCGCCGAATCCGAAGAACTGGAAGTTTGAAACAGGTTTTGTTCGAAATAACGAACTTCAATGGTATCAACCAGATAATGCCCGTTGCGAAAATGGCTTGCTTATTATCGAAGCTCGTCGTGAACATAAAGCTAATCCAACGTATCAGGCCAGCAGTTCAAACTGGAGAACCAGACGGCCTACGATTGAGTATACCGCTTCCAGTTTGCACACGAATGGGTTGCATAGCTGGAAATATGGGCGGTTTGAGATGCGGGGGCGTATTGATACCAGCCCCGGTTTATGGCCAGCGTTCTGGACATTGGGCGTAAAAGGGGAGTGGCCTGCCAACGGTGAGATCGACATCATGGAGTATTATCGGAATATGCTCCTGGCTAATGTTGCCTGGGCAACCGAAAAACGTTATACGGCCGAATGGCGGAGTACTAAAAAGCCAATGAATTCCTTCAGGGACCCCGATTGGTCGAAGAAGTTTCATGTATGGCGGATGGATTGGGATGAAACGGCTATCCGACTTTATGTTGATGATGAGCTATTGAATACCGTCTCGTTGAGCGAGACCATCAATAAAGATGGAACGGGAAGTAATCCATTTCGTCAGCCTCATTACCTGCTCGTCAATCTGTCCATTGGTGGTGATAATGGGGGCGACCCGTCGGCAACCCAATTTCCAAATCGATATGAAATTGATTACGTACGGGTTTATCAAAAATAACAAGGAGTTTATTGAGTAGTCCATTCATGACGCAACGAAAACAGATTGCCCGATTAGTATCCGCACTGCTAGGTATATGGCTATTCAATACGAGTCTGGCACAAGTCAGCCAGCCAAAGCCCGTTGCGATTGAAGTTGATTTAGCCGCCGATAAAGGTCCCATTAAACCAATCTGGGCGTGGTTTGGCTATGACGAGCCGAACTACACCTACATGAAAGACGGCAAGAAACTACTTACTGAACTATCGAAGTTGAGCAAAGTGCCCGTCAATGTTCGGGCGCACAGCCTGCTCGTTACGGGCGATGGCAAAGCAGCTCTTAAATGGGGATCGACCAATGCCTATACGGAAGACAAAAAAGGTAATCCGGTCTATGACTGGACCATCGTTGATAAAATTTTTGATACGTATATAGAGCGTGGTATGAAGCCCATTGCCCAGATCGGTTTTATGCCTGAAGCGATGTCGACGCATCCACAGCCCTATCGGCACAACTGGAAACCGGGAGATAACTACAACGATATTTATACTGGCTGGGCTTATCCACCAAAAGATTACACTAAATGGGGGGAACTGGTCTATCAATGGGTGAAGCATTCCGTCAGTCGGTATGGTCAGAAGGAAGTCGAAAGCTGGTATTGGGAGTTGTGGAACGAGCCTAACATTAGCTATTGGAAAGGCACAACTGACGAATACATCAAGCTCTACGACTATACCGCCGATGCCGTGAAACGCGCCTTGCCAACGGCTAAAGTTGGCGGCCCGGAAGTAACTGGCCCCAATTGGGATGTATCGGCCAAATTTTTCAAAGCCTTTATGGATCACGTTGTTAGCGGAAAGAACTACGTGACCGGTAAGACAGGTACCCCCATTGATTTCATTACATTTCATGCCAAAGGGGCGCCAAAGCTGGTGAATGGGGCCGTGCAAATGAACATGGGTACCCAACTACGCGATATTGACAAAGGCTTTGAAATCGTAGCATCCTACCCGACCCTGAAACACCTGCCCATTATTATTGGTGAATCTGACCCCGAAGGTTGTGCGGCCTGTTCAGAAGACCTTCACCCTCAGAATGCCTACCGCAATGGTACCATGTATTCAAGCTATACCGCAGCTTCCTTTGCCCGCAAATACGACCTGGCCCAGGCCCGTGGTGTAAATTTAGAAGGGGCGGTTACCTGGGCTTTCGAGTTTGAAGACCAAGCCTGGTTTCGGGGCTTTCGTGATCTGGCTACCAATGGTGTCGATAAGCCCGTACTGAATGTATTCCGAATGTTTGGGATGATGCAGGGGAATCGGGTCGCGGTGAAAGGTGGCCTGGCTTACGATTACGCCCGCATTCGGGATCAGAGTGTGCGCGCTGAGGACGACATCAACGCGTTCGCTACGAAAGAGGATAAGGCGGCTGCGGTGATGGTCTGGAATTATCACGACGATAATCTCCCTGCGCCCGATGCTCCGGTTTCCGTTCAGGTGAAGGGTATTCCAGCTCAGAAAGTATTGCTTCACCATTATCGCATTGATAAGCAGTTCAGTAACTCATATGAAGTCTGGAAAAAGATGGGCTCACCCAAAACACCGACGCATGAGCAAATCGCTGAATTGGAGAACGCGGGCCAACTTCAACTGCTCGCATCACCAGAATGGATTACAGTGAAAGATGGTGTAGTAAACCTGTCAATGGAGCTTCCTCGTCAGGGCGTGTCTCTACTGAAATTGTCATGGGAATAATGACCGTATAACAAATATTAACCATTTGTTGATTAGCTGACATTGTTGGTATGTCACTAAACCGCTATCTTGTCGCGCTAACGAGTAACTTAATTTCCCCACCGTTGATGTTCCTTTTCCTATCCAGCCCTCGCCTGACCGTATTCACCACGGCTTGTTCTTATCTTTTTGTAATCTTAGGAGTTCTCGGAAATCCTCAGCTATGGCCCCAAATATCACATTTGGCATAACTACTTACTAAAGCTTACCTATTTTTCCCACCGCTCATGTTTTTTTCACGACCTGACCACCGTTTTTCGGGGCTGACTATTGTAGTTTTTCTCACTAGTCTAACGCTGGCGTTTGCCCAGAAGCCCGCTGACCCGGCTCCACCTATCAAATTCGGAATAGTTACCCCCGATCAATTTAGTAATGCAGCGGTCGATTCGACTGCCGAGGCCGTCGTGTTATATGATTATGGCGAAGCCTCTTTTGAAACAGAGTCCGGTAATATATGGCTAAAGGTTACCTACCACGTTCGAACAAAAATCTGTAAGAAATCAGCTTATGACCGGGCTACGCTCCAATTATCTACCCGGCGGGGGCAATCAGGCCAGCACGAGTTTATATCTGATTTTGAGGGCTATACCTATAATAATACCAATGGGGATATTTCGATTGATCAACTGACAAAAACAGGTCATTTTACGGAGAAAGCCTCCAATGAGTATTGGCTGGAGAAATATACACTCCCAAATGTTCATGAGGGATCTATTATTGAGTATCGGTATACGCGGCACACGCCTTTTAGCGTGACCTATAATCCAAGAACATGGCGATTTCAGCAGAAGGTGCCCGTTAAATGGAGTGAGTACCGGATAACCATACCCGATTATTTCTATTACAAAATGCTACAAACTGGCTATTTGCCAATGCTGGTCAATGAACATAAATCGACGAATGTTGATTTGTTTCCGGGTGAGAACGGTGCCTCTGCCTCTGCCTATCGGTTTGCCATGAAAGATATTCCGGCCTTTCGAGACGAAGCCTACGTAATAAATGATGAAGATTATCTCTCCAAAATTGACTTTGAACTGGCAAGGTACCAACGGCCAGGTCAACAGACCCAGGACTTTTCGGTGAGTTGGCCCAATTTAGACCGCACATTATTGGAGCACCCAGACTTTGGTGGACAAATTAAACGGGCTGCCTTTCTTCGAGAAACGGCCAAAACATTAGTTAGTCAGCATGCCGATACGCTTAGCCGGGTTACGGCCGCTTATGAATTTATCCAGAGAACCATCAAATGGAATAATGAAGCGGGATTGGTGGCTTCACAGGATCTAAAGAAAGTATATGAAAATAAGAAAGGAGACGCGGCCGATATTAATCTGATGCTTATTGCGCTTTTGCGCGAGATGGATATTGACGCGAATCCTGTGATTTTAAGTACCCGTTCGCATGGCCGAATCAATGAATCGTATGCGCTGATAAAAAAATTCAACTATGTAGTGGCACAGGTTTGGGTTGGTGGAAAAGATCTGTTGATGGATGCTACTGATGATTTTTTAGTACCCGGAATGCTGCCGATGCATAGCCTGAACCTAACGGGTCGACTCGTGCACCTTAAAAAAGCACGTTTCGTATCGCTCGTTCCCGTAGAACGTGATATTGAAGCATATACGGGTACATTTACGTTGGATGAGGGTGGTGAGTTGTCGGGTACATTCCGGCATTCGCATGGAGGTTACGATGCGCTAAGTGCCCGTAAACTGTTTGTAACAGATGGGAAAGCGAAATACCTGGATGGTATCCGAAAAAAGCAACCCGCTTTACAAATTGAAAAAGCCGACTTTTCCGGAACAGACATTAAAAGTAGCGCCTTTAACGAAGATTATGTATTGACTATTCCAGAAGCCTGCGGGCGGGCTGGTGATCGACTATACTTTCGGCCGATGATCACACAAGCTCATACAACGAACCCATTTAAGGAGACAGAGCGGGTTTATCCTGTCGATTTCGGGGTTCAGACCGAAGAAACCTTCATCGCTACCTATACCCTTCCCAAAGGGTTTGTGGTGGAAGAAATGCCCAAGCCAGTCTCGATGGTTTTACCCGAAAATGGGGGGCGGTTTATTTATCAGGTAACGGTTAATAACGATAACCAGCTTCAGGTTATCAGCCGAATTCTGCTGCGTAAGTCTATGTATTATGCCGGGGAGTATGGGGCTCTGCGAGAACTATTCAGCCGAATCGTGGCCAAACATGCTGAACAGGTTGTGCTTAAACGAGGAATAATAGCCGACAAGAAATAATCATGAAAAACTTTTTATTCCTGACTCTACTAATGAGTCATACGGTTTGGGCACAGCTTGACTATAAAGCAGAGTCAATTCCCGCTTCACTGAAAGAAAATGCACATGCGGTAGTTCGTCGGCACGAAACAACATTTACTATAAAGTCGCCGGGAGAAGCTACCCAGCGTGAATATATTGTTGTTACAGTGCTGGACAAGGAAGGCGATGGCCATGCAACCAAGGTAGTAGCCTATGATAAGCTCTCTAAAGTGACCAATATGGAAGGGGCGCTCTACGACGCAGATGGGAAGCTAATCAAAAAACTGAGAAAAGCAGATATTGATGATTATAGTACGTATTCTGACTATAATCTCTTCGATGATCAGCGGGTTAAAGCGGCTGCCTTTCCAAAGCAACCCAGCTATCCGTATACCGTAGAATTTCTGGTTGAGACCACTGAGCGGAACCTGATGTTTTATCCAACCTGGGTACCCCAACCAGAGCAGCATTTGGCCGTTGAGCAGGCTATCTATACCGTAACCTTGCCACAAGCGATGGCGTTACGTTATAAAGAAATGAATCTGCCAACACCCGGAGTCGTTGGCACTTCACCTGATGGCGGAAAAAGCTATACCTGGAAACTCTCGAACCGGCCTGCTTTGGAATTTGAACCCTTATCGCCACCCGCCAGGGAGCAGGTGCCAATCGTGTATACGGCACCCACTGATTTTGAAGTTCAGACCTACAAAGGCAAAGTCACGACCTGGAATGATCTGGGGAAATTTTATCATACCCTCAACGATGGCCGTGATCATATTCCCGACGATTTACGACAACGGGTACTGGAATTGACGAAAAGTGAATCGACTACGCGTGGAAAAGTGCAGAAACTGTATAAATTCCTACAGGATCATACGCGCTATGTCAGTATTCAGTTAGGTATTGGTGGCTGGCAAACCATCGAAGCGGATAAGGTAGCCGCCAGTAAATACGGTGATTGTAAAGCCCTGACCAATTACACCAAGGCGTTGCTAAAAGCGGCTGGCGTTACCGCTTATCCTGCGTTGGTACGGGCTGGTGAAAATGAACCGGATGCGTTAGCTGATTTTCCGAGCTTTCAATTTAATCATGTTATTCTGTGTGTGCCCGATGGCCGCGATACCCTTTTTCTGGAATGCACAAGTGGAAACAGTCCAGCAGGCTACGTGGGCGATTTTACAGGGAACCGACACGCATTGCTTATTCTTCCCGAAGGAAGCCGGTTAATCAAAACACCAACTTATCATTCAGCGGACAATCGACAGCAACGACGCATTGCCATCAAACTTACGGAGCAGGGTGATGCCACCGCCGATGTTCAAACGCGTTATACGGGTCTCCAGCAGGAGCCTTATTCCGATGCACTCCATCACCTGAATCGCGATGACCAGCGCAGTTGGTTGCTCAAACGCATTCATATCCCCGCTTTTGAACTGAATACGTTTATTTATAAAGAAGAGCCAGCGGTAATTCCTGCCGTTACCGAAACGCTTACACTAGCGGTTCGTCAGTGGGCTACGATTAGTGGAACGCGTTTATTTCTTCCCTTGAATTTGCTGTCGGCTTTGTCGCCTGCAACGCCATTGACACAAACACGCAGTGCAGCGGTCGATTTAGGAACAAACTACGATTTCGAAGATAGTGATACCATTACCTACCAAATTCCCAAGGGATATACGCCCGAATACAAAATTGCTCCTGCAACGATAGAATCGAAATTTGGATTGTATACGTCACATTTAGCTATTGAGGGTGACCGGATCACCTATGTACGTCATATAACCATGCATGGAGGAAGGTTTCCGGCGACAGCCTATACCGAGTGGGTAGATTTTCGCAAAAAGATTGCTAAAGCCGATAGAACGCAGTTAGTATTCGTTAAAACGAATTAAACCAAACCCTTTTCTCCCTGTCGAACGTTTATACAAAAAGGACTAAGACCAAATTATGAAAAAAGCACTTGTTTTACTGTTGGCCGCATTGCCATTATTGTTTAGTCAATGCGCTGTCAATAATCAGATTTCTCAGGCGAAAACGCTGGGCGATTGCCGTTATACGATTGCCTCCGCCGATAGTATCTATCTGGCGGGAATCGACGTTCGACAACTGCGAAAGATAGAGGACATTAATCCAGCCCAGTATCCTCGCCTGGCAACAGGCCTCTTAACGCGTAATGTACCGTTGAATGCCCGCCTGAATATTGACATTACCAACCCAACCAATAAACTGGCAGGGATCAATCAACTGGAGTATAAAATTCTGCTGGCCGGTCAGGAGTTGTTCAATGGTTTCCTGAATCAGCGTATCGAAGTGCAGCCCGGTGGTGGACGGGCACGAGTTCCGGTTCAGTTGAGTACTAACGCGTATCAATTGCTTACGGATAGCAAAACGCGCGACGCCTTTACGCAACTGGTCCAAAACCTCTCGGGAGCCTCTGGCACCCAGCCTTCCAAGCTGACTATTAAAATTAAACCAACACTGGATTTGCTGGGTAAGCAGGTAAATTATCCGGGCTATATCACGATTGATCAGGACGTAACGAATAAAATTTTATTAGGTAATTAGGCTGCTTTCTATCTTTGTATCCAGTAGCATTTAATTCGCCCCGGCTTTTTAGGCCGGGGCGATTTGCTTGAGTTGTAAACCATGTTCCTACATTTGACTAACTAATTTTCTGATGCGTTACTACTTTATTGCTTTCCTGTTTTTTAGTGCGATTCTAACGAGTCAGGCTCAGTCCAACCAGATTCAGCTTACCCATGACGAAGCGAAAAAGCGCGTTACTGTTACGGTAGATGGAAAACCATTCACCGCCTATATTTATCCCGGCCCAACCGTATTGAAAAAGCCAGTCCTCTATCCTATTATATCTGCTGGTGGCAATTTTATCACCCGGGGCTGGCCGCTCGACCCACGGCCAGATGAACGTATTGACCACCCCCACCATGTTGGAATGTGGTTCAATTATGGAGATGTGAATGGCCACGATTTCTGGAATAATTCGATTCAGGTAGGCCCGGAGCATAAAGGTCCCTTTGGTACCATTGTACATACGGGCGTCAAATCCATGAAAAGCGGAAAAGGGAAAGGAGAGTTAGTTGTAACGGCTGACTGGCTCGATAAAGATGGGAAAGTAATGCTCCAGGAAACAACGACCTATGCGTTTCAGGCTACGGCTACCAATCGGACTATTGAGCGAACCACAACTCTAAAGGCTGCTGACAAAGATGTTGTTTTCAAAGACAATAAAGAGGGTATGATTGCTTTGCGCGTAGCTCGTCAACTTGAGCAACCCTCTACTAAGCCGGAGGTTTTCACCGATGCACAAGGAGTGGAGACAAAGGTGCCCGTGTTGAATAATAAAGGTGTAACAGGACTATACCACAGCAGCGAGGGTGTAGAGGGCGATGCGGTCTGGGGAACTCGTGCTCAGTGGATGAAATTAACGGGTACTATTAATGGGGAGGCCCTTTCAGTCGTTATGTTAGATCATCCCAAAAATGTAGGCTATCCGACCTATTGGCATGCCCGTGGGTATGGTTTGTTTGCTGCAAATCCATTGGGAGCCTCCATTATGAGCAGTGGAAAGGCACCAGAAATGAATTATAAACTTACGGCAGGTCAGGCTGTTACATTCATACATCGATTATTGATTCAATCGGGTACGCTGTCAGATAATGATTTAAACCGTTTAATAAAATAGTTACGAATTTCATTTATCGTAAACTTAATAAAGAGGGCCCCATTTGGCATATTATTTGTGAACGGCTCACTAGTACATCAAATCGTACTAGTTTCTATGACCCACATTCACTTGAGCAAGTTCCCGCATTGGAGTCGTGTACTAGTTGTTGCCTTTGTGTGGGCACCAACAATGCTGATTGCACAAATTCGTAATTCGTCCCCTATTCCACGGGCATTGCCATCCCTTCGTGTAGGAGCCGATGGCTTACAAACGATTGAGAATTCGCAGATTAAAGTAGGCATCAATACCAATGCTGGGGGTTCTATTACATATCTTACATTTCAGAACGACCATGGTGGTAATGTTACTACGAGAAACATGGTTAGTAACCCCCTTGTAGGCGGTCGTACTGATCTGGGGAGGCAAATACAAATAGGGCTTTATGGAGGCCCCTATGATTACTCGCAAAATGGTAATCCTGCTTGGATTGGTCTTGGCTGGAACCCAATCCAGGCAGGTGATGTGTACTTCAATTCATCACAGGTACTACTAGTTGAAAAACAAACCAATCTGTTACATACCAAAACCATTCCCAAGCAATTTGCTTATAATAACGAGCCAGGCGAAGCCACTATAGAGCACTGGATTCGTTTAGATGGTAATGTCGTAAAGGTTCATGTCAAGGTAGTGCTGTCTCGATCTGATAAGACTCAGTACGAAGCTCGCCAGCAGGAGTTTCCCTGTATGTATCTGACTGGTGATTATCATAATATGTGGTTGTATAAAGGTACCAATCCTTATTCAAATGGGCCGCTTTCCCTGGAACGTATACAACCTCCCCAAACGACTATTTTTGGCGATGTCTTTCCTACCGAACCCTGGATGGCATCGACAAACGATAATGGCTATGGAGTTGGCCTCTATTCACCAAATACCTACGAATGGAAAAGAGGCTATTTTGGAGCTGATCTGGGTGGCGATGAAACGAGCCAGGTTGCTTCTTATCTGGCGGCTGCCAATAAAGTTGTGTTTGATCATAATTTGGTTCATGAATGGGATTACGAATTAATTTTAGGTCACCTGAGTGAAATTCGTTCATATGTGTATAATAAAACTCACTCGCCTGCAGGCCCTAATTATTTATTCGATAACTCGCGTAAAGGCTGGCTTTATTATCATGCAACTGATACGGGATGGCCTATTGCTGGGAAATTACATGTTCTATTAGACGATGCGACCAATGCTCGTGTTTTGTCGCCATTTGTTTTCTGGAAAGGACGGAGTAACCCGAAAATTTATTTGCGGGCTGCCTTTAACACGCAGAGCGATAAATTTCGAATTAAATGGCGTCGAAGTGATGACATAACCATTTATGGTACTGGTGATCGTATAATGGAATTCCCGGTTATTAATGATGGACAATATCATACCTATACCATTGATTTAAGCTCGAATGACAACTGGCTTAATGCTGATATTGGACAAATTGCCTTTGAGCCTGTTACGGATAAAGCACAACCTAATGCCTGGATGGAGCTAGCTTGGGTAGCCACTAGTCCGGACGGGCCTACTCCCGAAATAGTTGATCCATTTATTCCGCCAACCGGTGAGGTTGCCTGCGTGCCTGGTTGTGCTTTGGTTAGCGTAAAAAAGATTCAGTTCGCCCGTTCAAATCGGAAGCGGTAGAGACTAATGAAAAAGAAACAAATTCGATGGACCCAGATGTTAATTGATTCAATTCCTTATTGTAGGACCTTTGGCTTCCAGAAGTTTTAACGTATACAGATACATACTGAGGTGCCACTAAGGGACAGAAATTTCTGTCCCTTAGTGGCACCTCAGTATGTATCTGTATACCAGTTTAATTTAAATGGACTAATGATGAACGGTAAACACGCCCATCCAGTGATTTCATCCATGAACGTAGCGTTTGATTTTCGGTCGTAGCACGGCCTAATTCATTGTCAATCTGGCGAAGTAAAAAAAATAATTGGTGAATATGCTGCCATTGGTCGGCTAACCGATTACCAGTCTGAGATTCAGGTTTTTGCTGGCGGGCTGCCTGTGTTAACTGGCGTAAGCTCATTTTAAGGTGATAACGAAGAATAATTAGTCGACTGGCCATGGGTAACTCTTTGGCACTTAGTTCCATATGCGATATACTTTTAGCCAATACATTATTACGTTGCTGAAGTTGATCGGATACGAGCATCCAGGCATACTCAGCTTGGAGAGATTCATAAGAGAGGTTTTGCATGATAGTCAGCACAATACGGTTTAACAACAAATATAACGAAAGGTCAGCTTATTGATTGGGTTGAAATCTTAATTCAGCAAATTTTTAATTGTTTACCTGCTATTTAGCAAAATATTTATCAAGTATTGATTAGAGTGTAGGGAGTTGCTGACAGTGAATAAGTGATTTTCTATAGTTGTCTCAATTGTCATCCGCGATTTTGAAGTAGACCTAATAATATGCAGTCATCGTAGGTGGGTTGTAGCATTTGCTTGTTAGTTTGCCACATGAAATGCTAAATCTGAAAGCTGGCCTATTTAAAAATCCAGAAGATTTGATTGTCAATTCAGAGTAAGTTTTCTGTAGCAGACGATTTTACTGTAAACCCTTTATCTTCGCCCCTGAGTGTCGGTTAGTTACCATAAACGACCCTTATGAACTGACTCATGGATCCAATTTATCGCGCGCTAATTGTCTGCACAAACCATACGGATTATCCGACAAAGCCTCAAAAAACGGGCTTGTGGCTGAGTGAGGCCACGCATTTCTACGATGAATTAGCTGGACGAAATCTGCCTTATGACATTGCCAGTCCTTTGGGGGTGTTATTCCCATTGATGAAAAGAGTATTGATCGACGCGATACGATCAATGAAAAATGGTCCCATGACCCAACCTTTCGCTCGAAATTAGATAACTCGCTGAAGTTAGATGATGTTGACCCGTCAAACTATCAGATTATTTATTTTACAGGTGGGCATGGCACCATGTGGGATTTTCCCAATAATCTGGCCTTACAGCGGATTACGAAGCAGATATACGAAAGTGGTGGTATGGTGGCTGCAGTTTGCCATGGTGTGAGCGCACTCCTTAATGTTACCTTATCCGATGGCTCCCTGTTACTTGATAATCGTCAAGTAACAGGGTTTTCTAATATGGAAGAAAAACTTGTTCGACTCGATGAAGAGGTTCCATTCTCTCTTGAGGATGCATTACGGCAGAAAAAAGCAGTTTATAGCAAGGGACTAATTCCCTTTCTGCCTTATATTGAAGTCGATGAGCGATTAGTAACGGGCCAGAATCCACTGTCCGCGCGAAAAGTAGGGCGAAAGGTGCTGGAAGAAATGTATGAGAAGTAAGAATAATGGTTAATGTATAATGAACAATGATTACGCTTAACTATCATTGTTCATTATACATTAACCATTCTCTATCAAACAACTGCCTGAGACATGACTTCTCGCAGCGTCTTTAATTCCTGATCTTTTTCTGAAACAATAGGATCATTAATCCCCCAATTAATATTTAGATCGGGATCATTCCAGATAATGCCGGATTCAGACGCTTTATTATAAACGTTTGTGCATTTATAGCTGAAAACACTGTCTTCCAGTGCTACGAATCCATGCGCGAACCCTTCGGGAATATAGGCCATATTGCCCAGCTTGGCATCCAGTAAGAATGTTTCATATTGCCCGAATGTGGGCGAGTCTGGCCGTAAGTCAACGGCAATGTCGAGGACTTGACCCGTAATAACGCGAACTAGCTTACCTTGAGCAAAGGGTGAATTTTGCATGTGTAATCCACGCAGAACTCCCTTTACAGAGAATGATTGATTATCCTGCACAAACTCCATAGGCAGGCCAAGTGATATAAAAAGGGGTTTATTATAAGACTCGAAAAAATGGCCACGCTCATCTTCAAAAATGCGTGGAGTTAATTCAATCAGGCCCTCAATAGCTGTTTGATGGACTTGCATAAGTAAGGTGGTGTTTCGTAAAGAAGGTCTCTTGTGGACAAATTTATGAAACCGACACTGTAAGTTGTAATTTTGGGCAGAATCTTTTCGTCTCTGATCCCTCGTTTCAGCATGACCTATTCGGAGTTAAGCAACCTGATTTTTGAAAAACAGTCCTATTTGTGTGTTGGTTTAGATACTGACCCTCGCAAACTTCCTCAACATCTACTAATCGAATCGGACCCGGTTTTCGCCTTTAACAAGGCGATTATTGATGCCACTGCTGATCTTGCCGTAGCCTATAAACCCAATATTGCTTTTTATGAAGCGCAAGGGGCACGCGGCTGGGAAAGTCTTCAGAAAACGCTGGACTATATCCCGGCCAATTGTTTTACCATCGCCGATGCCAAACGGGGTGACATTGGTAATACTTCAGATCTGTATGCACGCGCTTTTTTTGACCCAACGGCAGCAGGATTGTCGTTTGACTCGGTAACGGTAGCGCCCTATATGGGCCAGGATTCTGTAGTGCCTTTTTTGGCGTATGAAGGTAAGTGGGTTATTCTGTTAGCCTTAACGTCTAATCCTGGTAGCGCCGATTTTCAGCGTCAGCAAGTAGGTGATCAGGAATTATTTGAAGTCGTGATCGAAACGGCACATACCTGGGCTGGGCCAGATAAACTGATGTTTGTTGTAGGAGCTACACAGGCTGATGAATTGGGCCGAATAAGAGAAATCGCACCTGATAATTTCCTGCTTGTGCCAGGAGTTGGTGCGCAGGGGGCAGTCTGGAAGAAGTGTCCCTGCGTGGTTTGACTACCTCGGGAGGCCTTTTAGTGAATGCATCCAGAAGTATTTTATATGCCTCAAGCGGAGTAGATTTTGCTAAACGGGCAAGAGCAGAAGCCAAACTGATACAGGAGCAAATGGCGCACTACTTGGCTACAATAATAAAGCGTTAGGTTATTGGTATTAGTAGGTGTATTATTTTGCTAAATGTGTTTATATTTAGCTCTAAATGGGGTTACTTAGACACCTACTTACCGATAATTCGTTACTGACCTGTGCCTGAAATTTTCTTGTATTTTATTTGGCAGTACCAGTATTTTACGAAAAATAGCCTCGTCACAACCGATGGTGAGCAGGTGCAGGTTCTCCATCCTGGCTTTCGGAATCATCATGCAGGCCCCGATTTCACCAATGCACGATTACTTATTAACGAGGTCGAATGGGTCGGTACTATCGAAATGCATACCCGGACATCCGATTGGCTGGTGCATCGTCATCAGCATGACCGG
This sequence comes from Spirosoma telluris, assembly GCA_003259005.1. Classification (GTDB taxonomy): domain Bacteria; phylum Bacteroidota; class Bacteroidia; order Cytophagales; family Spirosomataceae; genus Spirosoma; species Spirosoma telluris. Next base: position 3,040,411 of record QLII01000001.1, on the reverse strand, counting down.
GCTTACGATAATGTTATTTTGCATGTCGTCTGGCAGGATGATCGACCAGCTAGTGGCCGTCGGGTTGACCGGGCTAATGAAACTCCTCTGCCTACACTTGAACTACAGCCGCTCATTGATTCCAACTTGCTGGATCGCTATCAGCTATTAAGTGACTCCCCTGATGCGATTCCCTGTGCCGGACAATTTCGGAAAGTAACACCACTCCGAATAACGTCCATGCTTGATAAAGCCATGCTCCAACGGTTAGAGCGAAAGGCGGCAGATGCCCAGCAAATTGTTGAACAAGTAGGAGGGGACTGGGAAGAAACAGCCTACCGACTGCTGGCCATAAATATGGGATTTAAGATCAATGCTGATCCTATGGCCCAACTTAGTCGGGCTATTCCCTTAAAGGCTATTCTGAAACATCGGGATGTACTACTTCAGGTTGAAGCGATGCTATTTGGTACGGCTGGATTATTAGATGTAGATGAGCCCGATGATTATGTAACGGGTCTTCAACGGGAATATCGATTCATGGCCTCTAAATATGCACTTGCCAATAAGCAGGTGGCCACTCACAACTGGAAATGGGGAAGGCTTCGCCCTGCTAATTTTCCAACCTTACGACTGGCTCAGTTTGCGCGCCTTGTTACGCATCATGCCAGCTTATTTTCACTTTTTGCGGGTACGAGTGATGTCGAAATGCTACTGAAGGCCTTGCAAATAGTACCATCCGCCTATTGGCGGTCGCATTATCGTTTCGGGAAGCAAACGGAAAAAGTTACGCCAGCTTTAGGACTAAATGCTGCCGAAAACATTGTGATTAATACGGTAGTGCCCCTGCTGGCTGCCTATGCTCATCATAGGGGCCAGCCAGTTTATATTGATCGGGCTATTGAGTTGCTTGAGCAACTACCGGCCGAAAAAAACCACCTGACCGATGCCTGGGATAGCCTTGGACTAGGTATCCATACAGCTTTCGATTCGCAGGCGGCTATTGAACTCTACAATGAGTTTTGCTCTGTAAAAAAATGCCTGAATTGCCAAATCGGCGCGGCACTGCTGAAGAGTAGTTAGTGGAGTGGATGAAGTAAGTGGAGTATGCGAATTACGGGTAGTAAATCTACTTCACCTACTCCACCCACTCCACTTACCACTAACTAACGACTACATCCTGTTTGGTCGAATCCCAGGTCACGCGCTTACCGGTATGCAGAGCCATAGTAGCCATGATATTAGCAACTGAGTGGTTGAAACCTACCCGAGCAGGAGCATTCGGCTCTTTACGGCTGCGTACACATTGCATCCAGTTCAGCATGTGCAGGGAGGTCATAGGATCGCCACCGGTATTGGCAGAGGTTTCCATTTTTGCTGCTTCTCCGAGCGACATGGTGGGTAGCAGATTTGCCTGCATGTTCATGTCTTTGGCATATTTCGCTTCCAGACCACCTTCAGGAGAAATCTTGTTGGTGTCAAGGTTAATCATGCCACCGTTCGAGAAGTAGTACTCTTTTACGCCACCTGCTTCGTTGTTCATGCGCGAAGAATACAATACCTGGAAGCCTTTGGTTTTATCGTTTTCTGGGCCGTAATCGAATACAGCCGTAAACGTGTCGGCATTAACGCGACCATCTTTCCAGCTATAGATTCCTCCGTTGGCAACTACCGAGCGAGGGTGATCTAAACCGCTGAACCAGTGTACCGTATCGATCTGGTGCGACATCCACTGGCCCGGAATACCCGATGAGTAAGGATAGAACAACCGGAATTCTAAATATTTGCGTGGATCCCAGGCTGTTTTAGGTCGGTTCATCTGGTAGCGATCCCAGTCAGTATCTTCTTTACGAATTTCAGAGACTAACTTAGGCCGACGCCAGCGACCAGGCTGGTTGACATTCCAGGTCATTTCAACCATCGTAATGTCGCCAAATTTGCCTGATTTGATAAATTCATTGGCTGAGTGATAGTTTGGGGCAGAGCGTCGTTGCGAACCAACCTGTACTATCTTCTTCGAGCTTTCAACGGCTTTTACCGCTTTACGGGCATCGTCGAGCGACTCGGCAAATGGCTTTTCGCAATACACATCCCGGCCTGATTCAACCGCTGCGGCACAGTGGAGCGCATGCTGAAAATCGGCGGTGCTGATAATAACGGCGTCGACATCTTTGCGGTCCAGGAGTTCGTCGTTGTTGCGGGCTTTGAAAAAAGTACTGTCGTTCAGGCCTTTTCCTTTTAAATACTCTTCGGCTTCGTCGCGACGGCGATTCCAGAGGTCAGAAACGCCAACGAAGGCAAAATTCTGGGCTTTAGCATGTTCGGCAAAGGCGGGTGCCAGGGACTGCCGGAAGCGATCTGAAAAACCAATGATACCCACCCGAACCCGGTCGTTGGACCCCAGAATACGGGCGTAGCTACTGGCGGAGAAACTCATCCCCAGTCCAGCTAATGCTGATTTCTTTATAAAATCACGACGATTTTCCATAGAATTGAATGTGTTTAAAAAAGATACGATAAACGATGATAGAAAGGCTATTGGCTGTAGCGCTTAAAGCCTTTTAAAGTGTTTTGATCTTTATATTTCGGAAATATACCCGATTGCCATGATCCTGGAACAGGATATGCCCTTTAGGTGCTTCGCCAAAGCGACCGTTCGCATTGTAGTTGGGAGCTTTGTATTTACTCATGGCAACTAACTCCCGGAATTGCTCACTACCCCGTTCGTATTCAACTACTTTTTTGCCGTTCAGCCAGTGTTCAACGTGCTTGCCTTTCGAAATGACCCGGCCTGTATTCCATTCGCCAATGGGCTTAGCCTGTTTGCCCGTTGCTGGAATCAGGTCATACAATGACCCAACCGTGCGATTGCCATTTCGACCCAGTTTAGCATCGGGGTGTTTATCGTCATCCAGAACCTGAAACTCCAGACCAAAGGCTGAGCCTTTTGGTTTCGGACTTTGCTCGGCCACAAAATACTTGACGCCACTATTGGCACCTTCCGTTAGTTTGAAATCAAAGACAAGGTCGAAATCACTGTATTCGCCATCGGTAACAATATCACCGAAACTTTCCGATTCAGATCCATTCGATTGTTGGATCGTTAGCATGCCATCGGTAACGTCCCAGCCTTTTTCGGGGAATTTGTCTTTATAAGCACCCCGCCATCCGTTCGTCGTTTTACCATCGAAGAGCAGTTTCCAGCCATCTTTTTTCTCCTGTGCTGTAAGCGTATTGGGTGTCTGTTGGCCTTTGGCGGCTACCAGTGCCAAAAATAGTATTCCAGAAATGAGCAGTTTTTTCATGGATAACAAGCGAGTAAGTGAATGAGTGATTGAGTGAATAAATCTGCCGTATGGTCTACACTCATTCACTTAATTATAATGGATGGTTTAACGTTTTAGTGATATAATCTTTATTGATTTGTGCGCACTGAAGGGGTGTTTTGTCTTTCTCAGGGACACCGTCTAACTCGATGATTCCCCAGCCCTTGAACTTGATCTCGTCAAGCGCTTTGAAGACGGCAGGAACATCTACATTTCCCCGTCCTAGCTCCACAAATTTATAGGCTTTTGGGTCACCTGGTTTATCGGGTAGGGGAGACATCGTATCTTTCAGGTGAAGAGCATAAATAATGTCTTTATATTGCTTCACCGCTTTCTCAGGTTGGCCACCCCTTGTTTATAGTGGGCGATGTCAAGCTCTAACTTTACATATTTGGGATTCATTGCCTGCACAATCACATCCACTTCTTCTGGCGTTTCGCCGAGCTGGTGCATGTGATTATGATAAGTTGCCTGAACGCCCAGATCGGCAGTTTGCTTGCCAATTTCATTCATAACCGTTGCCAGTCGTTTCAGCTCTTCGGTGGTTGGAAGCCGATCTTTAGGGCGAGCTGAATTTGTTAACTGAAGAGCCGATCCGCCGAGCGCCTTTACAAAACTAGCATGGGCTACGTGCATATCAATCGTACTCTGTTCTTTAGCTGGGTCAATTTCGACGTTACCGCTCGAAAACATAGCCAGCGTTAGGTGGTTCTGATCAAGCAGTGCTTTCAATTCAGATGGCTTGGCTTTATAGGGGCCAAAGGCATTAGCGCGAAGCTGAATACCATGATAGCCCAGAGAAGCCAGGTCTGTAATAGCCTGAGCATCATTACCCCCCAGGTAATAGCCGAGTACGCGATTTTCAGGCCGGATGGCTTGGCCAATTTATGCCTGCCAGTTAAGATCGGTCGGGCTAACAGGTTGTCGACGCCAACGAGCATTGTCAGGGCAGATACGCCAGCTTTGGTAAGAAACTGTCGTCTATTCTCTATCTCATTCATAGTAAAGAATACTGGTTAGTTCAGGTTGTAGAGTGTAAAATTTAGTACTAAAAGGAAGTAACGAAGAATATTAGAAATAAGCGTTAATAAGCTTGATTCTACTACTACAATACAAAAGGGTGATTAAGAGAATGTTGCTTGCGCTATTTATTCCTTAATCACCCTTTGGTTAGTCAATTTTAGAACCCTGGATTCTGTGCGAAACTCGCACTACCTCCTTCTGTCCGGTCAATTTGGGTTTGCGGAATTGGCCGTAGATTATGGGTTTCTTTTACGTTGGCTGCCCCATCGGGGTTATATAACTTAACCCGTTCAACCAGGTTACCCCAACGTTTTAGGTCAAACCAACGCATCTGCTCTCCAGCCAGTTCACGTGCACGTTCCTGCATGATCATTTCCATGTCTAATTGAGCAGGTGTTATTTCCATGGCTGATTCTTTCCCTGGCCAGGCAGCCCGACGGCGGACGGCGTTAATAGCGGCAGTAGCTTCGGTTGTTTTGCCCGACTTGAATTGGGCTTCAGCCAAAATCAGATACGTTTCGGCCAAACGGAACGCCAGATAATCGCGGCTACCTTGTTCGTAGGTCAGATCAGGACGAGTTGGATCAAGGAACTTTTGCAGAGTTGGGAATAACGCTGCCGTATAAGCGCTAGGAACGAGCACCTGATAAGGTTTGGCTGCCCGTTGTGCCACAGTCCACTCAACACCCGGAATATAGATAGCCGTGTCTCCCGCCTTTAGTGTCATCTTAGCCTTACTGTTGTCGAAAGATGTATTCAGATTCGTGCCGGGGTTATTGCTCAGCCATGTATCCTTGAACGTTTTCTTATAGCGGGAGTCATTCACCCGATCTTTGAAAACGGTCTCAAGCAGATAGGTCGTTGGACGTAGCCGTTTAAAGGGGCGATCATTGGCAATATCCCGTTTCATACCAGGCTGCACATCGTACTGCATCCCGAAGTACAAGTGCAGCTTGTTTCCGTCGCCATTATTCGTATTCGCCGTGTTCATGTTGGTGAGCGGGTCCGTTGTATATTGAACCGAGAAAATAACCTCGTCGTTGATTTCTCCACTTCCCTGTGCAAACACACTCGCAAAATCGGGCAATAGCTTTAGGCTATAGTTGCTAATTACGTTCTGCGCATAGGTTGCGGCTTTCGAGTAATCATCAGCGGCTTTGGCCGACGAAGTGGCTTTGGTCAGGTACACCCGAGCTAGTAAATGTTCGGCAGCCGATTTGGTAGCTCGACCATAATCACTTGACCCCTGCGAAGACGCTTTAACAGTAGGCAGATCGGCTAGTGCCGATTCCAGGTCACTTGTGATGGATTTATAGATGTCGGTCTCTGTTGCCCGGCTGGTTTTTTTCGTAGGCAGTATCGTTTCTGTCAATCGTAAGTCGACTCCACCAAACTGTTGTACCAGAATAAAGTAATAGTGCGCTCGCAGAAACTTCATCTCGGCTACCCGAAGTTTTTTTGTCGCATCCGAAACGGTAGCGGCTGGGGCACGTTCAATAACTGCATTGCAGGTATTAATGCCTCTGTACAGTTCTTCCCACACTTGCTGGATAATGTCAACGAAGCTATTCATCTGGGTATCATAGAAATGAAACCCTTTATAGCTTCCATCAGCTCCGGCTTGGTAAATATCCGTACCGTATTCGGTCATGGTCAGACCGCGCTCCGATGCGTAGAAATTCCTCAGCGATGAATAGGCTGCCTTGCTGGCATCTTCAAAGCCTTTGGGTGTATTAATATAATCGTTCGGAATCGCCGAGATTACGGTTTCCTTTAGCACATCCTTACACGCTTGGCCGCTCATTAGCAGGGTAGCAAGAGCCAGAATGCGGAATGATTTATGTGAAAATCTTGATTTCATGTTTTTAGAATCAATGTGTGTTTGTAAGTACAAATTTACTATATATGTACTTAGAATTTGACGTTTAGACCAAAGGTTACTACTCGGGTAGCAGGTGTAACACCGTTGCTAACCGTGCCATCGCTTGTTTCTGGATCAACTCCATTATACTTCGACCGGTAGGATGAGAATATGAACGGCTGTTGAATGCTACTGAATATCCGAAGCGATTGCATACGGAGTTTTGAGGCAATACTTGCCGGGAACGTGTAGCCAAAATTGATATTACGAACCTTTACGAACGAACCGTCGAAGTAGATAATGGCCGAGTTGTAGACTGGAAATTCCTGGCTTGAGTTAGGCCGGGGGAACTCATTCGTTGGATTGTTGGGTGTCCAGTAATCCACTTTAATTTGCTCATAACGACCTGCCAATTGGTTATTGTCGCGGTGGAAACCGCTCAGAATGGTTTGGCCAACACGAGCATAAATAAAGAAGTTCAGGTCAAATCCTTTGTAACTGAACCGGTTCGTGATACCGCCACTCCAGGTTGGGATATCGGAGCCTAAGAATACCCGGTCATCGGCGGTAATTTTGCCATCACCATTCGTATCCTGCACTTTAATCTGGCCAACTGCACTTTGGTAAGACTTGGCTGCATCGGCTTCACTGGTCTGCCAGATACCCGCTTTCTTGTAATCGTAGAATTCGGTTAGGGGTTTGCCAATAAAGCGTTTGTTACCTACGTCATCAACAGGTCCGTTGAACAGGGAGATAATGGCTTCCGAGTTTTTAGAGAACACAATGTCGGATGTCCATTTAAAGCCACCTTTCGTATTCACGTTCACTGTGGATAAACTGACTTCTATACCTTTGTTCTGGGTTTCGCCGATATTTTTGGTTACAGCGTTGAAGCCAATCGATGTAGGCAGCAAGTCAGACAGCAGCAGGTCAGTCGTTTTCGTTTGATAGAGTTCAATGGCGCCCGTTACCCGGCCTCTCCAAAGGCTGAAATCCACACCAATGTTTGTTGTGGTCGAAGTTTCCCAACGCAAATCAGGATTGCCGATAGTTTCAGGGCGATACCCATAAGCGGGAGTAGTACCAAACGCGTAAACAGTACGACCTAGTAATCCCTGGGTTTGATAAGGTGCCACCCCTTGATTACCTACTGAACCGCGACTTACCCGTAGTTTTAATAGATCAACCCAGGTAGACCCCTTCATAAAGTCTTCGTTGCTGATATTCCAGCCTAAGGCTATACCGGGGAAGTTACCGTACTTGGTATTTTCCCCAAATCGGCTCGATCCATCCCGACGTAGGGTTGCCGTAACTAAATATTTGTCTTTGTAGTCATAGTTGAGCCGACCCATATACGAGTTGATCGTCCATTGAACTAAACCGCTACCTACCCCTAATACTGAACTGGCATTTCCTTCATTGTAGAACTGTTGCGATTCTGCCGGAACACCCTGTACGCTGATGTTATTCTGCTCAAAATTGTCTCGCTGAATTGATTGCAGTGCTGTTATACCAAAGTTATGATCGCCAACTTTTTTGTTATATGTCAACACGTTTTCCAGCGTGTAGTTGAACCCAAAAGCACTCGCGGTTTGAGCTTGTGGGTCACCACCTTTGCGGGCGTTTGTTTGGGCGCCAATAAAGCGGCCATATCTATTGATGGTAAAATCAGGCCCGAAATTAACCCGGTATTTTAACCCGTCGAGGATGTTTACTTCTGCGTAAATACTGTTGAAGATACGATACTTCTTTCTATTCTCTACTTGTGCACCCGGTACAACCTCGGCGAGAGGATTAGTAAGTAACGCATCATTTGTAGGCGAGAAAATCAGGTTTCCGTTATCGTCGTAGGGCCGGCCGAGCGGATTTTGCTGTAGGGTAAAGTTGTACGGATTAAGGTTCTCACCATTACGCACACTGTACATCATATACGAAGCAATACCCACCTTAAGGGCCTTATTAATCTGGTGATCAATATTGGCACGTAACGAATAGCGGGTAAAATCCAGACCCGGCATGATCCCTTTATCCTGGAAAAAACCTGCCGAAATATAGAACTGTGTTTTTTCGTTCCCCCCTGGATGCCCAGTGAGTGGTTCTGCTGTACACCCTGCTTTAGAATCAACGACTGCCAATCGGTATTCCGCCCAGCCGCAAGACCAGCTGCAACGTTAGGGTCTCCACCTAATACAGCTACCTTCGAGTCAGCATAGGCATCGGCCACACCTGTTGGAACCTCATTCCCGTTAGCATCTTTATAGTTTTTTGTAGTTCGGTAGGCTTCCCGAACGAATTCTGCAAATTCGGAACCGCTGAACAGCTTAACTTTATCAAGCGCATCCGTGAAACCGACGTAGTTATCGTAGCTGATGGTCGTTTTACCATTTGGGTTACCCCGTTTGGTCGTAACCAGTACAACTCCATTAGCACCCCTGGCACCATAGATGGCTGTTGCAGTAGCATCTTTAAGAATTTCCATTGAGCCAACATCATTCGGGTTGATGTCTTCATAACCAGCTGAGAGTGGAATTCCATCGACTACATACAGGGGGTCATTACCAGCGTTAAATGAACGACGTCCCCGAATCCGAATCGTTGGTACAGACCCAGGTCGGCTACCCGACTGAGCCACGTCTACACCGGCTACCCGACCCTGCATGGCCTGTCCAATGTTGGTAATGGGTTGTTCAGTGATTTGCTTTGGTGTAACCGATGAGATAGCACCCGTAGTCTGACTTTTTTTCTGCGTACCGTATCCAATAACGACGACCTCGTTCAGCGACCTGTTATCAGTACTTAGGGTTAGGTTGATTGCTGACTTGTTGCCAACGCTAATTTCTTGGCTAACAAAACCAACTGCTGAGAAAACCAGCACAGCCTGATTATTGGGAACGCTAATACGATAATCACCATTGGCATCGGATGTCGTTCCGCGCGTGGTCCCTTTCACAGCCACGTTAACGCCTGGCAATGCATTGTTGTCGTCACCTGAAAGAATCCGACCCGTTACGGTGCGCTCCTGCGCCGGGTTTTCGACCAGTGATCGATTTGTTGGGGGCGCACTGAACGCCGGTTGGCTAACAAGCGCAAGCGCTGTCAGGCCAAGCAAAGGAAGCCACGCTCGCCGTGGCGGTTGGGTAATTGTTGTCTGCATTGTAGGTTCAAGTAAGAGTTAATTGTTAAGGTAAAGACTTGGCTAACCCGGCGGCTATCTCAATCGAATCGCCGGGTTGCAGCCGAATGGGCTGTTGTTGTTTTAGAAGTAAATTCACGTTCCCTGAAGTCAGGGCTACGTAGGTTCCTTGCGGGCGTTGTCGTACGCGAAATATGGTGCCGATGGCTTCAATAGTACAGTCGGCCATGTGGACTCGAAATAACCGGGCCGATGAGGTATCATTCCGGTGTGTGACCGAAAAGTCCGCTTCACCATTTAGCCAGACTGCCCTTGGCGTTTCGTCGGTCCATTGGCGTGCATACCGTACTGAACTATTAGGTTGCAGGGTCATGGTTGAGTTATCGGGCAACCTAATTAGGCGGGTTTGATTAGCAGGTGTACTAATCGTTGACACACATTGATTAGGGCCATATTGCATCCAGAGCGCCCAGCCAATCAATAGCATAACACCCATCAGGGCGGCTACCGTCCTTATGAAATACCACCATCCAATAACAGCCCGTACATCGGGTTGTAGTGGGCGTAGATCTTCCATCGTTTGGAGCGATTCCCGGATTCGCCCCCACACCGACGAAATTTCATCGGTCGATAAGGCTGGTAACCTCGGTTGGCTACCTTCCTTTATCAATCTACGAGCCATATCAACTGTTTCGCTACAATCGGGGTTTTGCGAAAGCCAGTTTTGCCAATAAGCCTCTACCTCATCGTCGTCAGGATGTTGCACCCAACGTACAAACAGGTCATCAAGGGAGAGCTCCTCAACGGTATAAGCAGAGTATGGCTTATGGGACACGGTGTATAACTGTTTCGTGTAGGCCAAAGCGTCAGATATAAGGGTTTCTACTTATTAAAAACATCGGCTAAAGGCGGAGTTTTCGCCTGATAGACTAAGGATAATTGTGGATTATTCTTTTATGTAGCTTTATTATGTACTATTATTCTTTGGAAAAATTCTAGTATGATATTCAGAAAAAAACCAGACATAAAGAATATTTTATCTCACTTTTTTTATGCAAGCGTTACCGGGAACGTTCCCGGATAGGAAAACTGCAAGAATTTTTTGTCGCTTGTGGGGAGATTTGCAGTGAATGGCTGCTTCAAGTGAGCGAACTTTCAGACTGGATAAGTAGCTATATTTTGTACTTATTTAAGATATGACAAGAAGGGGAAGAGGGCTATCGAGTGCTTCTTCGCAACACAAATAGCCCATAAATAGTGTAGACTTCTTTTTTTAGCTCGTTTTCCCCTTCTTTTTTAGCCAATACTAAGACGGTTTATTCGAGAGTTTTGTAACAAAAATCTATTTTTTGATTAGTAAGTCAATGCTGGGTGACTTCATTAAAACCATTAGGCCTGCCTATCGTTATTAGTTTATCAACGGTGTGAACTATATGCAATTACGGTGGATTTTAGGGTTACCTTATCTTATTTGGCTTTATATTGGCACAACAGCCTTGGCACAGCCCGAAGCATCTATTACGGCACCTGCTCATACAATTAATCATCCCGATACTACACATAGTAGCCGACCGACATCACTCACGTTTACTGCCTCGACCGACCAGCGTTTCTTCTTCTTTGGTGATACCCGTAATGATAATGACCGGCGAGTACCAGTCAGCGTATATGGAATCCGGGCTGGTTTTTTATTCCCTGCCAAGCATGAGCGGCCCAACCTGCGTGGTGGTCGGTCGGCTAGTTTCAAGGCTGGTGCAGGTTTTTATTTTATCAATCAGCACCTTGATGAACCCGGTTTGCTGCCTAATACATCGGAATCTGTAACACGTCATTTACGCATAGCTACCGTATATTACGAGCGTTACTTATTGCGTCGGAAAGCCTTTGAGGTTAGTTTACCTATTGAGTTTGGGTATGGGCACTCGCGTTACGAGCGAGATGATGACCAATCCAATAAGCATGAAGTGGCAAGGGGTGTTTTTCTGCCACTTGGCGTTGGCCTTTCAGCAGCTTATCAGTTTCCAACTGTGCGCTGGTTGAGACCTTTACACTGGTTTGGCTTAAATATGTTGATCGGACATCGCTTTATTTTAAAAAAAGACATTCCCGACAGCCAAATCAATTATAGTGGTTTCTATATTTCGGTCGGTCCATCCTTTTTCCTCGAAAATCTGACAGCTGATATTAACTATTGGCGGCAAAAACGAAAAAAGAAGTCGTCGCTTTCTCGCTAATAGAGAATGGGTGTGCACACTCTAAATTAATGATCGTGTCGGGAGGTCTGGCAACAGTGGGTTACCAGGGAGAAAAAAGAAACTAAAGGATGTAGTGTTCCTGCATCATCTACATCCTTTAGAATACGTCATACATTAGACTAGTACGCCTTTTTCCCATTGAATATTTACGGCCTGTTCAACATCAGGGTGGAGGCTAATGGCAACTGGGCACGTATGTGCAATTTTTTCCAGACGGGCACGCGTTTCATCATCGGGCAAAAATAGGTTTCCCTCCTGATTGGCACGTAGGATTAAGTTAATTTCGATTCGGGCGATACGTCGAGGTGGTTTGCTTGTCATCACCTTTGTTACGTCGAGCACGCTGCCTTTCAGATCAATACCATCACGTCGGGCAAAAATCGCCATTGTTGTAATGATGCAGGTGCCGAGTGCATTCGCTACCAGATCAGTAGGGGAGAAAGCTTCACCCAGACCCTGATTATCGGTAGGTGCATCGGTGTTAATGTGGGTACCCGATTGGAGGTGTACACAATCGGTACGTAGCTCACCCAGGTAATCAATATGAATCGTTGCCATAAAATAAAACGTATGTATTAATCAATCAAAAAACGTTGCTTATTATGTGATTACTAGTGCTTTGGCAAAATAGATTCTAGTGGATTCTATAGATTCTTTTGGCACTATTGTAGTAATAGTCAGAGGAATAGGGTTAAAAAAATCTATAGAATCTATTTTGGAAGACTACTAGTTCACTCAAACCCAACCGCTTCCCTAATTTCAGTCCAGAATAATCTCGGTGGCTGTTTTGACCTAAACATATAAAGAATGATGTAGTTACGCTAATTATCGCGTCTGATTTTGTGAATATACATAATAATGAGTAGCTTTAATTCAGGATTTTACGGAAATGCGAACACTATACAAAGTACTTGGACTTGCCTTAAGCGGCCTTATGCTATCAGGTCAGGTTTCTAATGCACAGAATACTGACACTGAAGATGATAGCTACCATACGATAACGACGTTTGGGTTGACTACGAACACAAATTCCGGGATAATTGGCGGTTTTGTGTTTCGTCAGTCACGCCTATTGTCGGGTAAGCTGATGGGTATGCCGCAGTATAGCTATCTGAGCGTTGAGCTTGTCAATGTGAAACATCCGAAAGAAATCCAGTCTTCCATTAATTCGATTGGCTCCCGTTATATTGAAGGAAAAGAAAATTATTTGTTTGTATTACGTCCCTCATACGGTCGGGAAGTAAAATTATTCCAGCGCAATAGTGACGAAGGTATTGCGGTAAGCGGAATTTTGGCGGGTGGGCCATCAATTGGTATTATTAAACCCTATTATGTGGAAGTAACCTCCGGTAATTCGTCCCGGACTATCCCAGCCTCACAACTGAATGGACTTACTACGCCAACAGGCGAGGTAATTACCGGAGCAGGCGGCTTTTTTCAAGGCCTCGATCAATCGAAACTAACGGTTGGCTTGAACGTAAAAGCGGCTTTAAGCTTTGAATTAAGTGCTTTCCGTGCGAATACAACCGGTATTGAAATTGGGTTCTTAGCCGAAGTATTCCCCAACAAAGTTGTTATCATTCCTAACCAAAGTGCTACTGGTGGCAGAGAACTTGGGAACCGTAACTTCTTCACATCGGCCTATCTTACCTTATTTTTTGGAAGTAAGAAGTAAACAGCAAGGAGCAGGGGGCGTGGTGCAGGTTAATGAAACCGTGCTCCGCGCCCCCTGCTCCTTGTTTTTATAGTGAACTTTCCGACCTAAAAACGAATTTTGCTGGAAAGGATTGAGGAGCCATGATCGAACTACCCGTAATACTCTCTGAACAACAACGAAGCCGGGCGGGCGTCCCGAAACGGCCCGATTGGCTGCGTGTAAAACTGCCCATTGGACCTGAATATGCTAAAGTTCGTAAGTTAGTTGACGAACATAAGCTCCATACAATTTGCGAGAGCGGCAATTGTCCCAATATGGGAGAGTGCTGGGGAGCAGGTACCGCTACATTTATGATTCTGGGCAACGTTTGTACACGGAGCTGCACGTTTTGCGCTGTAGCGACGGGTCGTCCTACTGAATATGATACCGATGAACCCCGACGCGTGGCCGAAGCCATTGTGTTAATGAAGGTTAAACACGCCGTGCTCACATCAGTTAACCGTGATGAACTGAAAGATCGGGGTGCCGAAATCTGGTATCAGACCGTACGGCTTATAAAAGAAGCATCACCCAAGACGACCATTGAAACGCTTATTCCCGATACGAAAGGCAATTGGGAAGCCCTCGAACGGATGATTTCTGCCGGTCAGGAAGTCGTTTCGCATAATATGGAAACCGTTGAGCGACTTTATCGTCGCGTGCGGCCACAGGCACGTTATGAACGGAGCCTCGAACAGATCCGCCGGACAAAAGAGTATGGTCAACGGACGAAATCGGGGATTATGCTTGGCTTAGGCGAAACGCACGATGAGGTAGTTAAGGCGATGGACGATCTGGCCGTTAATGGTCTGGATATACTTACGCTGGGTCAATACCTTCAACCTACTAAAATGCACCACGAAGTACTTGAGTGGATTCACCCCGATACATTCGCTATGTATCGTGAAGAAGGACTAAAGCGGGGGCTTAAATACGTTGAATCGGGCCCGCTGGTTCGGTCGAGCTATCACGCAGAGAAGCATGTGAATGTCTAAAATGACGAACAAATAAACAATTTAGCCACCTTCGCCATTTTAAAGGACAGAGTCCGGACCAACGGCCCGGACTTTTTCTTTGCTGCATGAAAAAATACGATTTCATTATCGCTGGGGGAGGCATGGCAGGGTTAAGTCTGGCCTATTACCTGACTCAGTCTCCATTAAGTAACCGAAGCATACTGATTCTGGATCGAGAACAGAAAAATCAGAATGACCGGACATGGTGCTTTTGGGAACGTGAACTAAACGCAGTCGGGTCAGATCAATCTAGCCGGACATTGGCTCAATTGCGACCGTTTGAGTCGATTTTGTTTCGAACCTGGAGATCGCTTTTCTTTCATGGCCCTACGTATGCCGGGGAACTGGATATGCGAGGTTACCAGTATAAAATGCTTCGAAGTATTGACTTCTATACATTTGTAGAAACAGAACTAGCGAAGTGGCCTACTGTTGAGCGAAAGCAGGCAACTATTCAGCGCATAAAAGACACTCCTCAGGGTGGTTTTGTTATTGCCGACGATGAACCCTACATCGCTGATTATGTGTTCGATAGTACGTTTACGCTGAAATTAGATCAACCCGAAAATCATAACCTGCTCCAACATTTTAAAGGCTGGGTAATTAAAGCGTCAACGCCTTGTTTTGATCCGAAACGACCAGAAATTATGGATTTTCGGGTTGATCAGCAGGGAGACTGTCGATTCGTCTACGTATTGCCATTTGATGAAAAAACAGCGCTGGTTGAATATACAATTTTCAACTCCACATTGCTGTTCGATGCCGAATATGATGTTGTCCTACGCCAGTATATCGAAAATTTTTTGACAACTGATGCGTATGAAATCTGCGAAACTGAGTATGGTGTTATTCCGATGTCGGATGAGCCAACGCAGGAAAATCCTTCTGATCATATTGTCCGGATTGGTACGTCAGGCGGCTTTACAAAGGCCTCAACCGGCTACACCTTTCACCGAACGCAGCGGTATTTGCAAGATATTGTTCGAAATCTGGCTGAAACGGGTAAGCCGCAGCGTACTATTCCCTGGTTTACCCGACGATTTAAGCTCTACGATAGTATTTTTCTGAATGTTCTGGAGAAAAATAGACATCCCGCCGATGATATTTTTACCCGGGTTTATACGGAGAATCCCCGGCGTGTCTTTAAATTTTTAGACGAAGAAACCCATCTTTTCGAAGAGATACGCCTATTTGCGACAATGCCATTCTGGCCATTTCTGCGGGCCTTCTTTGATGTCCTGCGCCGAAAAATAGCCGGATAATAAAGAACGTACAGGCCAATGGCTTGCCCCTACCCAGAAACTTGTAGATTTGTGAATTCAACCAAGTCATACGGACAACTAATGCCTTATCTCTTCACTTCCGAGTCTGTTTCTGAGGGACACCCCGATAAAGTCGCCGATCAAATTTCTGACGCACTGATTGATAATTTTCTGGCGTTTGATCCATCCAGCAAAGTAGCCTGTGAAACGCTCGTTACTACCGGTCAGGTTGTTCTGGCGGGAGAAATCAAGACTGACACCTATTTAGACGTTCAGAAAATCACGCGTGAGGTGATCCGTAAAATCGGGTACACCAAGAGCGAGTACATGTTCGAAGCGAATTCGTGCGGTATTTTCTCGGCTCTTCATGATCAATCAGCTGATATCAACCAAGGGGTTGATCGTTTGGTTGACAACAACGATTTTGAATCAAAAGCAAACGCTCAGGGTGCTGGTGATCAGGGTATGATGTTCGGATATGCCACCAATGAAACCGACAACTACATGCCATTGCCGCTGGATCTGGCTCATGCCATTCTGCGCGAAATGTCGGTGATTCGGAACAACGAAATTGAATTAATGCCCTATCTGCGGCCCGATGCCAAGTCGCAGGTAACTATTGAATATTCTGATGATGATCAGCCTATTCGGATTGACACCATTGTGGTTTCGACGCAGCACGATGATTTTGCCGATGACGCAACGATGCTGGCCAAAATCAAGGAAGACATTATTAATATCGTTATTCCTCGCGTAAAAGCAGCTCAGAAAGTTGAACTGCATGGCCTCTTCACCGATAACATTACGTACTACATCAACCCAACCGGAAAGTTCGTAATTGGTGGTCCTCACGGCGATACGGGCTTAACAGGCCGGAAGATTATTGTGGATACCTACGGTGGTAAAGGTGCCCATGGTGGTGGTGCATTTTCGGGTAAAGATCCTTCCAAAGTTGACCGTTCGGCTGCTTATGCAACACGTCATATTGCCAAGAACTTAGTAGCGGCTGGTCTTTGCGATCAAGTGCTGGTGCAGGTTTCGTATGCTATTGGCGTCGCTAAGCCCTGTGGTTTGTATGTAAATACCTATGGCACAGCCAAGGTAGATATGCATGATGGCGCTATCGCTGAAAAGGTTAGCGAAATTTTCGACATGCGTCCTTACGCTATCGAACAGCGGTTAAAACTCCGGAACCCAATCTATTCGGAAACGGCTGCTTACGGGCACATGGGCCGCAAGAATGAAATCGTTAAGAAAACCTTCGGTTCTAACGGGAACATCATCGAGCTTGAAGTTGAGTTGTTCACTTGGGAGAAGCTCGATTTTGTTGATAAAGTTAAAGAAACGTTTGGTTTGTAATTTTTTGCCGTTCCAACGATAGGAGGCATCTCAAAATATAGAAACACGAAAGCCACCCCGTTTGGAGTGGCTTTCGGCATTATAGTACGCTGACTAGTTATAACTCATCGGGTTCAAAGACCTCGTCTTCTTCTTCAACTCGGGAGGTAGCCTCAGCAATGGCCGGGCTGGAGATATCGCTTCGTTTCTCTTTAAACCGAACGAGCTTGTCTTTGAGAACATCCATGACCCGGTCGGTTGCGCTTTCGAAGCTTTTGTCATGCTCCTTGACGAAAATTTCCTTTCCTGGAATCATCAGCCTGACTTCGACGATTTTCTCTTTGACTTTGTTGGAGTCAGCTCCTTCTAGCCTTAAGAATACCTCTCCGCTAATGATACGATCATGAAAAGTATCTAGCTTATCTAGCTTAGCCTGGATAAAATCTAACAGGCTCTGATCTGCCGTGAATCTAACGGCGTGCATTTGTAGTCTCATTGTGTCGCATTTAAAGTGAACTGAAATTAGAACATCAATGGACTGCCTAAGTTTGGCTATATGAGCCACAAAGTCAAGGCTATCTATGAAAGATGCAACTATGTTTCACGGTGTTTATTAATCAGGCTAGGTAATGAACTGACAGAGTAGCTTTTTAAAGAAATCGTGGAACGGGCGGATAAAAAAATTCTTTAAAAAGTATAAATGAAAATTCACAATAAATTAATACGAATAGCTTGATTCGGGCGTAATGTAATTAGTGGCTTTGGGGTAATACGTTGTTTCGGCACGGGCTTGAGCTCAAACGAACGAACCAGCATGGCCAATAAGATCTGCATTTCCATAAGTGTAAACTGATTGCCGATACACAAACGCGGGCCTCCGCCAAAGGGCAAATAAGCATACGAATGGAGTTGATCCTTAGGCCCACCTGGCGCAAACCGATCGGGATCAAATCGGTCAGGATCGGGCCAGTTGGCTGGGTCTCTATGGAGTAAATAAGGAGAAATCAAGGCCGTATCACCTGCCGGAATGGTATAGGGACCAATGTGATCCGGATGATGCGCCCGTCGGCTCAGAACCCAGGCTGGTGGATACAATCGTAATGATTCCTGCACAACTTGTAAGGTGTAGGTCAGCGAACGAAAGGCATCGGGTGGGGGCGTAGTTACATCGCCAAGCACGGCTCTGCTTTCGGTCTGGAGTCGGGCAAGTACATCAGGGTGCTTACTTAACAGGTAGACTGTCCAGGCCATGGAAACTGCCGTGGTTTCGTGGCCTGCCGAAAAAATAGTTACGCACTCATCGCGGAGTTGCTGGTCAGACATCTTTTCGCCTGTGTCTTCATCTTCTGCACTCAGCAACATGCCCAGCAGGTCATCTTTATCTTGGTGCTGTTGGCGACGTTGATCAATGACTCCGTAAATAAATGAATCGACCTGCGCCCGAGCTCGTTTCGACCGGATGTTGTCAGGCGTAGGCCAGCTATAGGGAAATCGGATTGGCGAAAGCATCTTCTTATTGGCCAGATAGTTAAGCGTATCCAGAGCCGTTGAGAGGCCATCTAATTTCCCGGTTGTGTCAGACCCAAATAGGGTTTTGCAGACAATACGCATCGTTACATCCATAAATGCCTGCGAGATATTGACCGGCTGTTGCGTGTTGTGCTGTTTCAATTCAGCGATCCAACTGGCCGTTTCGGCAATCATAGTTGTTGTTAGAGCGGCTAATCGCTGCCGGTGAAAGGCGGGTTGTGCCAGCCGCCGTTGCCGTCGCCAGAAATCGCCATCGCTGGTGAGCAACCCATTTCCCAGAAATATCTTTAGAATCTCAAACGCTGGCGAACGACCGTAGTTCCGGTGATTTTCCTGCATAACATGTTTAACATCTTCAGGTCGCAGCACCAGATACTGATTTCGACCACCAATGCGTAAATGGACAAGGCGGTCATGGTTTCGTTGCAACGTATGTAACGTACCCAGCGGATCGCGCAGGAAGGCAAGTGTATTCCCAGCATGGGTAAGCCCGGATGTAGGGGTACGGGCAGGGCGGGAGGGGCGGTTGTTTCCATCAGCAAAAAAACCATTCCGAAACGACGTTCAGAATGGCTATAAAGATAACATTGACCTGACAGAATTGCTATGAATTTACGACTTCTCCGCCATTCACGTGAATAACCTGACCAGCGTAATACGATGCATCTTCCGACGCTAGAAAGACATAAGCAGGTGCCAGTTCAGCGGGCTGGCCGGGGCGTTCCATAGGCGTGTCTTTCCCAAATTCCTCAACTTCTTTAAGCGTTTTTGTCGCCACGATCAGTGGCGTCCAGATAGGGCCGGGAGCAACCGCATTGACCCGAATGTTACGTTCTACCAGATTTTGCGATAACGAGCGTGTGAAGGCCGTAACAGCCCCCTTAGTCGATGCATAGTCAATCAGCGACTCAGTACCCCGATAAGATACAACCGATGTCGTATTGATGATACAATCTCCGGCGGCCATGTAGGGTAACAGAATTTTCGTAAGCCGGAACATAGCCAGAATATTTAGCTCGAACGTTTCGCGCATTTGCTGATCTGAAATGCCCGTAAACTCCGTTTGCTCTACATGATTGGCGGCATTGTTAACCAGAATATTAATGTGGTCGTAGGTGTCGATGATTAAATCGGTTGCATCCTGAATAAAAGTCAACTCTTTCAGATCGCCCGAAATTAGTAAACAACGACGCCCTTCGGCTTCAATCAATTCTTTCGTTTTCTGAGCATCCTCTTCTTCGCGAGGATGATAGATAAGAGCCAGATCAGCGCCTTCACGGGCAAAGTGAATGGCTACTGCCCGGCCAATCCCTGAATCGCCACCGGTAATGACCGCAATTTTATCTTTTAATTTATCTGACCCCTGATAATCATCCCGAATATAGATCGGCTGCGGGTCCATTTTATATTCCAGGCCCGGCTGCTCGTTCTGATGCTGAGGCCTGGTTTTTAATTCCATTTGTTCCATAATAGTCGATAGTTGTCAGTCGATAGTTGTCAGCCTTTACACTAACGACTATCGACTGATTTTTACGCATTTACAATTGTTCCACCGTTAGGGTGCATAACCTGTCCGGTGATGTAAGAAGAATCCTCAGAAGCCAGAAACACATAGGTGGGAGCCACCTCGCTGGGTTGGCCAGGCCGTTTCATCGGTACGTCTTTCCCAAACTTGGCAACTTCTTCGGCACTAACCGACGCGGGGTTGAGGGGAGTCCAGATGGGTCCGGGAGCAACGGCATTTACGCGAATTCCTTTGGTAATCAGATTACTTGACAAAGCCCGCGTAAAGGTCATAATCGCTCCCTTTGTGGAGGAATATTCCAGTAGATCAGCCCGGCCCTGATAAGCCGTAATGGACGTGGTGTTGATAACCGTGTCACCCTTCTGCAAGTGAGGGACAGCAGCTTTCGTTACGCGGAAAAACGAATAGATATTGGTCTCGAATGTAGCCAGCAAATCTTCATCCGTTTCCTCTTCCAGCGTCTGATGCTGTAATTGTAAACCTGCATTGTTGACCAGAATGTTGAGTTTACCCAATTGCTTTATGGTGTCTTCGACAATCTGACTACAGTACGTTTCCTGCCGAATATCACCCGGCAGAAGTACGCATGTACGGCCTTCTGCTTCGACTAACTGTTTGGTTTTCTGTGCATCTATGTCTTCACGGGGCGTGTATGAAATAGCGACATCGGCGCCTTCCCGAGCAAAGTGAACGGCTACGGCCCGGCCAATTCCTGAATCGCCACCCGTAATAAGTGCTACTTTACCCTTTAATTTGTTAGCTCCTTTATAAGAAGGCCGGATTACCTGTGGTTGCGGGTCCAGCTCGGCTTCAATACCCGGCTGAATAGCCTGATGCTGTGGGGGAATCTTTACATTCATAACGTTGCTGTTGGTTGTACTTTTGGGAATAAGCCAAAAGTAACGTTGGTTGTTTGTAGAAATCTATTGAACTGGTGGATTTGTTAGGGAAGTGTATTGCTGCTGATATTTCTCATTTGACAATAGGTTCATTGTCAAAAAACTTGGCAATAAATTTATTGTTAACGCCTGGCTTAGTCAGGTCGTTATAGATACCAGGGTTTAGTACTTTTATACCTTAAAGATTCGCGTATGAATATTAATGGCGATGCTACCAAACAGAATACCTACGATGCTATCGTTATCGGTTCCGGTATTAGTGGGGGATGGGCAGCAAAGGAACTGTGTGAGAAAGGGTTGAAAACCCTTGTGCTGGAGCGCGGACGTGATGTTCGGCATATAGTTGATTATCCTACAGCGACGCTTAATCCCTGGGAGTTTCCGCACCGGAATCGTATGCCCGAAGCCTTTGATCAGCAGAATCCTATTGCCACAAAATGCTATGCATTAGACGAAAGTACGCAGCAGTTTTTTGTGAAAGATGCGGAGCATCCCTATGTGCAGGAGAAACCGTTTGACTGGATTCGGGGCTATCAGGTGGGAGGGAAGTCGCTAATCTGGGCACGACAAACCCAACGCTGGAGCAAATTCGATTTTGAAGCGAATGCCCGTGACGGAGCCGCCATTGACTGGCCCATTCGCTATGAGGATATTGCACCCTGGTACAGCCATGTCGAAAAGTTTGTGGGCATCAGCGGGAATAAAGATGGTCTGGAGACGCTTCCGATGGCGAATTTTTAAAGCCCTGGGAGTTGAATTGTGTAGAAAAGCACATTCAAAAGCGAGTGGCGGAACACTACAAAGACCGTCATGTCATTATTGGTCGATGCGCTCATTTAACCGAGCCTAAACAGATTCATTACGATCAGGGACGGGCACAATGTCAGGCGCGGCATTTGTGTTATCGGGGATGCCCATATGGTGGCTATTTCAGTTCTAATTCGTCTACAATTCCCTGGGCGGCAAAAACGGGTAAACTAACTCTGCGGCCTGATTCTGTCGTTCATTCCATTATTTACGATGAGATAAAGCAACGCGCCACGGGTGTGCGAGTCATTGACACGCATACAAAACAAATGACGGAGTATTACGCCCGAATCATTTTTGTCAATGCGGCCTGCCTGAACACGAATCTGGTGTTGCTCAATTCAACCTCCCGACGTTTCCCAAAGGGGTTGGGAAATGATAGCGGTTTGCTGGGCCATTATGTAGCGTTTCACAATTACCGGGGTAATATTGTGGCTGATTATGAGGGATTTGACGATGGTTACTACTACGGTCGTCGGCCAACAACGGCTTTTATGCCCAATTTCCGAAACGTTCGTAAGCAGGAAATGGATTTTCAGCGGGGCTATATGGTGGCTTTTAGTGCAGCGCGTTCGGGTTGGCAACAGGGAACCGGTCAGGAAGGTTTTGGGGCTGACTTCAAAGATAAACTCAGCAATCCGGGGGCCTGGCATGTATTTATGATGATGCAGGCCGAAACCGTTCCGCGTTACGAGAATCATGTTCGGCTCAGTTCCGATCAAAAAGACCCGTGGGGAATTCCGCAGCTTATAACAGCCATCGACTATACGGATAATGACCTGAAGGTGATGCAGGACTTTCTGGAACAGGGAGCCGAGATGCTGGACAAATCAGGCTGCAAACATATCAAATCCTACGATGATCACCGTAATCCCGGTCTTGACATTCACGAAATGGGTGGTGTACGCATGGGCCGAGATCCGAAAACATCGTTACTAAATGCCCATAATCAGCTTCATAGCGTTAAAAACGTATTCATAACGGATGGCGCGGCTATGACATCAACGGGTTCACAAAACCCATCAATTACATTCATGGCCTTAACGGCGCGGGCTGCCAACTTTGCCGTGGAAGAAATGAAGAAACGAAATTTATAACGTGTCGAATCAACAGCAAATTAAATCAGCCCTTTTCTCCCTGTGCGAAGCCTATGTACAGCAGCGAGTTAGCACTGCCAGACAGGCAATGGAGGCCGCTCAGGAGGCTGCCAATTCGGAATCGAAAAGCAGTGCGGGGGATAAATACGAAACCGGGCGGGCGATGGCTCAACTCGAACGGGATCGGAATGCCCAACTTCTTGCTGAAGCCCAAAAACTTGGTCAGGAATTGAATCGACTAAACATAGATAAAAGATATGATATCGTTCAACCGGGTTGCCTGGTCATTACAAATCGAGGATCATTTTTCGTTAGTATGAGTGCAGGCAAACTCACCACCGAGGGAAAGGATTATTTCGCTGTTTCAGCCGCATCACCAATTGCCGTGGCCTTATCAGGCCGAAGGGCGGGTGATTCGGTGGTGTTCAATAAAATGACGTATCAGATTCTGGATGTATATTAATATACTCGTTCGCCACCAATCCAGGTTTGTTTCACTTTCGTCTGACGTAGCTTCTGATTTGGGACGGTCATAATGTCCTGATCAAGAATCACAAAGTCAGCTTGTTTGCCTGGCGCAATACAACCTCGGAGTTGATCTTCAAAATTTGCGTAGGCGGCCCAGCGCGTCATTGCCAGTAGCGCAGATTTTCGATCAACTGCATTCTCCATCTGATAGCCACCTTCCGGGAAATTCTTGGCGTCTTGGCGAGCTACTGCCGCATGAAAACCAAATAATGGATTAGGAGCTTCTACCGGAAAATCACTGCCAAAGGCAATCAGACTGTTCTGTTTCATAAGGTCATTAAACGCATAGGCTCCTTTTACACGAATCGGTCCTAGCCGATCACCCGCCCAGTACATATCCGAGGTAGCGTGCGTTGGCTGTACGGAGGGAATAATGGAGTATTGACCAAACTTCACAACATCTTCTGGCGATACCACCTGGGCGTGCTCAATCCGCCACCGACGGTCATTTTTTCCTTTCAATAACTTGCCGTATAGATCAAGCATCAGATGGTTGGCCGAGTCGCCAATGCAATGGGTATTGGCCTGAAATTTAGACGCATATAGCAGTTTGGTTACCCGCTCCAGTTCCGACGGGGCCAGTAGCAGAAATCCGCCTGTTTCGGGACGGTCGCTATAGGGTTGACGCAGGCAGGCTCCGCGAGAGCCTAAAGCGCCGTCGGCATAAAGTTTGAACGAACGGACGGTTAGGCGATCTGTCTGGAAGGGGCCTCGTTTGAGAAAATAATCCAGATTTGGTTCACCGAGGCTGATCATGGCATAATCACGGATCTTGAGTTTGCCCGTTCGGTGCAGACTGTCGATCAGGTTTATCTCATCGGGACTGATGCCTGCATCAGATACGGTTGTTAGCCCTAAGGCAAAACAAGTCTTTTGGGCATTCAGCAGCATACGAGCTTTATCAGTATTGTCGGGGCGTGGGATCACACGTTTGATGAACTGCATGGCATTGTCAACCAGTACACCCGTTGGCTCGCCGTTTTCCAGTAAAACTTCGCCACCGGGAAGTGTTGATCCGGCAGTTATGTTGGCCAGTCGAAGGGCTTTTGAATTCACAAACAATGCATGGCCATCAACGCGCATTAATGCGACAGGGACATTGGGGAAGGCAGCATCGAGTTTTTCTTTTGTTGGGAACGTTTTCTCGGGCCAGTCATTCTGATCCCAACCCGACCGCTAAGCCACAATACGTTGGGATGGGTTTTGTGAAATGTTTTTAATCGCTCAATCACTTCATCGTATGATGCTGCGCCAACCAGATCGGCCTGGTCGAGTACTTGTCCCAGCCCCAAAAAGTGGGCATGAGGGTCATAGAAACCGGATAAACGGGCTGCCCGCCCAGGTCAACTGTAGTCGTGGCTTCATACTGATCTGCCAAAGCCTGAGACGAGCCCACTGCCAGAAATTTTCCATCTTCGATGACAAATGCATCGGCCATCGAAAAACTGGAATCAGCAGTATATACTTGTGCGTTTTTGACAAGTAAATCAGCTTTTTTTTTGAAAGAGCAACCCGTTAATAGGGCCAACAGAGTAGAAAACAGCAGCAGCAGACGTTTCATGAGGATTAAAAGGAAAGATGCAAGATAAGCGAAAGGCGAATAAGCTGACGGGCCAATTGAAGATTCTCTTACTTTTGTCTTACTTGTTCTTCTCAACCTCGAATCAATGAAACTCAGCAGTTGGCTTTTTTTTACTTGTCTTCCTCTTACGGTCTTTGCTCAGCAGCCACAAAATGCTATTCAACGTGCTCAACAACGAACCTTTACCCTCGCTACTCTTCCCCAGACGGGTGAGCTGCTAACGCTCCCACAGGCTATTGAACAGGCGGTTGGAAAGAATTATCAAATTCATATTAACCGATCACTAGAGGAAATTTCGAAGAACAACTATACGAAGGGTAACGCGGGGTACTTGCCTTCTTTAACCTTTAATGGTAACTCAAATGGAGGAGTACAAAATTTCCGGCAAACATTCATTGGTGGGTCACCATCACCCAGAGAGGGACGAGGTATTTTCAACCGTACATCTAATTTGGGACTAAACCTAAATTATACCATCTTCAATGGCTATGCCCGACGGTCAATTTACACGCAACTTGAGCAATTGCTAAAGCTAAGTACGGTGAATACCCGCGCCAACATAGAGGCCACAATGGCCAGCGTGGCCACCAGTTATTATGATGTGGTTCGGCAGTTACAACGGCTGATTGCCTTTAGTCAGGCCCTTGATATTTCGCGTGAACGGCTCGAACTGGCCAAGGCTAACTACGAAGTAGGTACCCGTTCGAAAGTCGATTTCCTGAGTGCTCAGGTTGATTACAATACAGACAGTGCCGCTCTGCTTTCGCAGGAGCAGGCACTACGAAACGCTAAAATTATCCTGAATACGGTGCTGGTTCGCGACCCACAAATGGAATTTGCGGTACGTGATACAATTATTGCCCGCCCTAATCTCCAACTGCCTCCGCTTCAGCAATCGCTAACGTCAAATAATCCACTATTGGCTGCGGCTGTTCTTAATCGTACTGTTGTTGATTTGAATTTACAGTTGGCTAATGCCGCCCAGTTGCCGCTTGTTACAGCTACAGCGGGATACAGCTACCAATTTCAGGATAACCAGGGAGGGTTTGGGGTGGAAACGGGTCGAACTAGTGCGCTTAACTATAACATAGTTGCATCCATTCCGATTTTCAATGGCTATAATCTAAAGCGTCAGATTCAAAATGCTCGTGTCAATAACATCATTGCAAAGGATCAGGAAGATAACCAGCGTCTCCAACTGCTGGCGGCTCTGAATCAAACCTATCAGGCCTATCAGAACAGTTTAAACCTACTGAATCTGGAAGTATTGAATAACCAATTAGCGAACCAGAACGTAGAGATTGCTTATGATCGGTACCGTATTGGAAACTCGACGTTTGTTGAGTTTCGCGATGTGCAGCGTAATGCCATTAATGCGCAAACCCGACTGATTGAGGCCGAGTACAATGCCAAGGCTGCTGAAATTGAGTTGCTTCGACTCAGTAGCACTATTTCACAGGATCTTGGGCAGTAATTAAGTGGAGTCAGTGCAGTAAGTGAAATGAGTAGATTAAGTGAAGTAGTTGCTAAGCCTAAGCAAGGTATCTACTCTACTTATTTCACCCACTTCACTTAATCTACTCATTCCACTTACTTCACTAACTTAATCTGGTCTTTCAAAAATTTCAGTAATAATTTCTCAACCCCATCGAGACCAAAAGGGCTGGTTTTTCGGAAACGGGCTTTTTGTTTGATATACGGGTTCAAATCCTGACACTCATAGGCTTCCAGTATCTGTGGATGTACATAGTGCTTCCGGCAAACAGTACGCGTGTTACCTAACTGGTGGGCTACTTCGTCCAGTACCGTATTTACATTTTTCTTCAATTCTTTTTCCGTATCGCAGGGCTCTAACTCGACTAAGAGCCGTAAGGCATTTACAGTCCCAGCCCAGGTACGGAAATCTTTCGCCGAAAAATCATCACCCATTGTTTCGTGCAGGTAATCGTTTACCATACCTGAGTCGATGGCATGCCGTTCCCCGTTTTGATCGATATACTGAAACAATTCTTTGCCTGGGATATCGCGGCAGGCTTTTACCAGGCGTGACAATCGCCGATCGTGAAGGGTAATGTCGTGATAGATGCCTTTCTTACCTTTAAAACTAAACCGTACTTCGCTCCCTTCAAGTTTTACATGTCGGTTCTTGAGAGTTGTCAGACCATAGGAGCCATATTCTTTCTCGTAAGCGGCATTCCCGACCCGGATAAGGGTTTGTTCCATCACTCCGAGCGCAATGGCAATTACTTTCTCGCGCGAAAGGGTACTGATTTTTAAATCGCTGGCTAGTCGCTCCCGAAGCAGCGGCATTGCTTCGCCAAAAGCTACCATCCGAAAGAACTTTGTTTCGCTCCGAATCGCGTTCCATTTTGCGTGATACCGGTACTGCTTCCGATTTTTAGTGTCGATACCTGTTGCCTGTAAATGGCCATTAGCTTTTGGGCTAATCCATACATTCTCCCAGGCAGGAGGAAGGGTCATGCTACGAATACGCGCAAGAGTTTCTTCATCCGTCAGGAGATTGCCTTTGGAATCAACGTAGGCAAACTCACGGTCTTTACGATGCCGATGGATACCTGGCATCGTATCATTCATGTAGACAAGGCGAGCGACGCGGGCTGTTTGAACCGGATCGTGGGCTAATTCCAGTAAATTCACGTTCGTTGAGTAATGAGTCGACTTTTTCCTCTTTCTATAAAGAGCTGAGTGAGTAACTCATTGCGGAAAGAATTGGTTAGCGCAGCAGCTTTTTTTTCTACATGGCTAGGTTATACAACGCCAACGCGCCAGTCTGAAGCTTTTCCGAAAAACCAGAGAGCAACGGTAGTTGCATAATGATAAAAATCGGTAGGATGAATCAATGAACCGAAGGCTTCAGCTTTAGTCGCCAGGCCCATCATCATAGCAGCTAATACCACCCACAGGCCCGTTTATTACGCTGAAGTAGAGAAAATACGGCCATCAGCATTAGTACTAAAATGCCTAGTGAGGGAATAACAGGCGTAAAAACGCGTACATCAGGGCGTAATAAGCTGACAAACAGGAGTAACCCTAGCACAATAGTCGTTATGAAGGTTGCCAGAGAAAGTTTTTGATAGTTTAACAGGGCATACACTGCCGTAACGACGCACACAACCCCCAGACTGTCGGAGAGAATAATCATTGACTGATGTAGCGGCTCAAGTGACTCATCACCCGCAAAATAGATAACGCCAATCAGAGCTGCCAGTGATGTTAGTAACAAAAAGAAGCCCCATAAGAGCCGGTTAAAGAGGGAAATGCGTCCGAAAAAGTGCCAGAACACTCCGACGCCCGCCCGGCAAGAATGGAGCCGGAAAGGATGTGCGAAAAAATCATCACGTAATTT
Source organism: Spirosoma telluris (assembly GCA_003259005.1). GTDB lineage: Bacteria > Bacteroidota > Bacteroidia > Cytophagales > Spirosomataceae > Spirosoma > Spirosoma telluris. The sequence continues at coordinate 3,012,187 of QLII01000001.1, read as the reverse complement.
ACGAAGTTTCGGCTACTTTTGCCCAACTTTTAAAGACGCAGGAAGGATAAGTGAACGAGCAGGAGTTTCTGTATTCATTTATTTATTCCTCTTTTCTTTACCTAACTGTATCGCCAACGATTTCTAAAACCTGTCATGTCTGTTTTAGTCAACAAAGATTCTAAAGTTATCGTCCAGGGCTTTACTGGCTCAGAAGGCAGTTTTCATGCCCAGCAGATGATCGAGTATGGTACTAACGTTGTAGGTGGGGTAACGCCTGGCAAAGGTGGCCAGACGCACCTTGATCGACCTGTGTTCAACACTGTTCAGCAGGCAGTTGATCAGGCCGGGGCCAACGTATCCATTATTTTCGTGCCGCCTGCTTTTGCTGCCGATGCCATTATGGAAGCAGCTGAAGCCGGTATAAAGGTAATTATCTGCATTACCGAAGGTATTCCGACGGAAGACATGGTAGCCGTGAAAAACTACTTAACCGATAAGGATGTGCGGCTCATTGGGCCAAACTGCCCTGGTGTTATGACTGCTGAAGAGTGTAAGGTGGGTATTATGCCCGGTTTTATCTTTACCAAAGGTAGAATTGGTATTGTTTCCAAGTCAGGAACACTTACTTACGAAGCTGTTGATCAATTGACCAAAGCTGGACTCGGGCAATCGACTGCTATTGGCATCGGCGGTGATCCAATTATCGGTACAACAACCAAGCAGGCCGTTGAACTACTAATGAACGACCCGGATACCGATGCTATCGTCATGATTGGGGAAATTGGTGGAGGTATGGAAGCCGAAGCCGCTCGCTGGATCAAAGCCGATGGCAATCGCAAACCCGTTGTTGGCTTTATTGCTGGTCAGACTGCCCCAAAAGGCCGTCGGATGGGCCACGCGGGGGCTATTGTCGGTGGCGCTGATGATACCGCTGCCGCAAAAATGGCCATCATGCGTGAATGTGGTATCCATGTAGTTGAGTCCCCTGCTCTCATTGGTGACACAATGCTGAAAGCATTAGGAAAATAATAACGAGTGAATCGGAACGCCGAAGCGGAATGAAAGAGCGAAAGAGCGAAAGAGTAAACAAAAAGGGAAACAACTATGCCCTTGTAACACTCTTTCGCTCTTTCACTCTTTCGCTCTTTCTTTTTTGCTCATTTGCTATTGCTCAACCACGTGCAACTGGTATTGGACCTGGTGGGCGTTATTATCCCATCCACGATTTCCACGACGATTTTCAGGTGTATGATGAACGGGCGAAAGCCTATGTTCCCTACATTGTGGAACTCCATGCCGACCAGACGGCTTTGAGTGTTTATATAGATCTGGAAAGCAATCGGCATTATAGTCTACTGGTGTCGACACAGCAGGATGGCTATATGTTTATCAATGCCGCCCTTAAACGGAAACTTCGTGCTGACCAATGGCAGGTAGTAAGCATTGATAGCCTATACCGAATTTATCGCCAGCCTGAAATTTTCCTAACCATTTATGGCGCTCCCGGCATAAGCGATAAGCAGTTATTCATTGGCTATCCTAAGTCTGCCACTCAAAAGCCTGTTATTTTGCACGATGACAATCTGAGTGTACGACCTCGCTCCCGTACGATTTACGAGAACTTCATGAGTTTGGGGTTATTATTTTTACTGGCTACTCATTCCTTTCTGTTCTCGTTTTATCAACGCGCCTTTCAACGATTTTACAGTTTACGCGATTTGATTTCAATGCGAGCGCAGGAGGATTCGTTTCTAATCAATAGACCCTTGAGCAGTACGAATACGCTGTTTGTACTTAATCTGAGTTTTGTGATTGCTTATCTGATTGTGTTTGTTCAAAGTCGTAACCTGGATGTGTTCGCATCTCGAACCCTCTTATTGGGTGAACAGCACTTGGGTTGGCTGTTGGGTGAGTTTTTTTTGCTGAGTGGAGTTGCCTTTTTAAGCTTAATGGGGAAATATGTAGCGTTAGAAATAATGGGCGGTCTTTATAAATTACAGGATGTAGTTAACGTTCATTATTTTAAAATCTTACAGTCGTCGTTGCTATTTTTTACGGCTTTAACGCTACTTCTGGCAGTTATAGCGTATAATACCCCAGCCTCAACATGGTCTCAAAATGCGTTGTTAATCCCATTGATTGGATTCTATGCTGCTCGCTTAATACTTTTATACTTCGTCATACGAAGTGTTGACCCTATCAAGAATCTTTATTTATTTTCGTACCTTTGTATCGTTGAATTGATTCCACTCATCATCGGTTTGCGTTTTGCGCTGTGATGAATGAGTTTTCAGTCATCAGGATGCCGCTGACAGTCAGCAAATGCGTTTTTATACTGTCGACGGGAAACTGTTAACTGCCAACTGACTATTGACCCGAGTAGAGATTCAATGAACGAGACTAGTATGCAATCCACAGAGGCCCGGCTTACGAAAGTAAACCGGATGTTAGTAACCCAATCCCGACCCGCCGACGAAAAATCTCCGTATTTTGATTTAGTTAGCAAGTATAATCTTCAGATTGACTTTCGTCCTTTTATTCAGATTGAGGGCGTGTCGTTTAAAGATTTTCGTCGTCAGAAAATTAATATTCTGGCTCATACGGCAATTATTTTTACCAGCCGTAATGCGATCGATCACTTTTTCCGGATTTGCCAGGAAGGCCGGGTTGAGGTGCCGGCCGATATGAAATACTTCTGTATTTCAGAGCAGACAGCTAATTATTTACAGAAATATATCGTCATTCGGAAGCGTAAGATCTTTAACGGGACTAAAACAGCTACGGAGCTTTTCGATCTGATTAAGAAGCATAAGAACGAAAAGTTTCTATTCCCCTGCTCAAACATCCGGCGGAATGATATTCCAGAGTTTATGGATACAAGTAGCTTACATTTTACGGAAGCCGTTATGTATGAGACAGTTCCAACCGACTTGTCGGATCTGGATATTAAAAGCTATGATATTATTGCTTTCTTTAGTCCATCTGGTGTTAGTTCACTCTTAAGCAATTTTCCGGATTTTAATCAAAATGGAACCCGGATGGCGGCTTTTGGGCCCACTACGGCCAAAGCGATTACGGATGCTGGCTTAACGCTTGATATTGAAGCTCCATTGCCCAACGCTCCTTCTATGACTGGAGCCTTAGATTTGTATCTGAAAAAGGCGAATAATTTATAAACCACTACGGTTAGTAAAAACTAAATGCCGGAATCGAGAAATAACCTCATTTCCGGCATTTAGCCTTTATTTCCGGGCCAATAATTTGTCTTTACAAGCGTTTAGTTGTAAACTGTAACATTGTTTAACAGAACGCTGTGATCCTTGATCAATAGCCGTTTTGAATTTCGTTTAGGCCGTATGATTCGCACACTCTACGTTTATGCCTTGTTACTGCTGGCGATTGCTACCTCACCCGTTTGGGCGCAGCAGGACCCGCAGTTTAGTTTATACATGTATAATCCGCTTTATTATAACCCGGCAGCAGCTGGATCTGAGGATGTAACGCGGCTGCAAATTACCCAGCGAACCCAGTATATGGGTTATCAAACGATTGGTAATGGAGATGGAAATGCAACTCAAAGTACACAGATGCTCTCATTCAATATGCCGTTGGCTAAAATTAAGAGTGGGATCGGTATTTACGCATTAAATGACAAATATGGGCCATCCATTAACCAGGCAGTCCAGTTATCCTATGCGTACCGAATAGCATTGAAAAGTGGAACGCTGGCATTGGGTGTACAAGCAGGGATGTTCAATAGGGGTTTTGATTTCGGGCAGTTTCGAGCTACCGATCCCAATGATCCCTTATTCCAACCGGGCGCATCAATCAATTCAAGCCTGACATTGGGGCAGGAATTTATTACAATACAACCGACTATTGGCTGGGTGTTAGTGTATCGCACTTGAATCAGGCTACCTACAGTTATATTATTGATCGCTCAATTGATGCGTCGGAGCCTAAAGCTTACTTGTCTGCGGGTTATCGGCTTGGCCTGGGCTATAGCATTGATGTACAACCATCTGTATTGGTTCAGTATAGTACCAAACAAGGGATTCGCGGGTCTGTTGCTGTAGCTAGCCTGCTGGCAACCTATGATAATCGAATCTGGGCAGGTGTTGGTTATCGATTCAAAGATGCTGTTATGGCAACAGCTGGCATTAATTTAATGCATAATAACGCTCTTCGCATTGGGGGCTCATTCGATATTACAACAAGTGGATCGCAGATAAAAAGCGCAGCATCATACGAAATTATACTAGGTTATGCGTTACCAGTTCCTGATGCCCGAAAGAAGCCAATTGTGAGAACTCCGCGTTTTCGATACTGATTTTAGACCGGATAATAGCTTATTTTTTGCTATTTAGACCATTTTGGCAATATTGTTGTTAGGCAGTTTGCAATTGGTCGCTTATTTTTGGGGAATAGGCTGATTTAAGGCCAAATGCGTTTGTTGCCAATAAAACATGATTTGAGTAAGAATACGGATAGAAAATAATTCCGAACCTGGAATAACATACAATAACCAAACAGATTTTCGTTTTTAGTCTGGTCTCGCACAAGAAGAATAAGAAAAGTTCTACGATGATGAAGTATAACTGGTTAACAGTCAACGCAACCCGGGTAGTGATGGTCGCAGCAGTGGTACTGCTCATGCAAGGTTGTGGCTTTCTGAAGTCAAAATTTGGCGGAAAAGGCGGCAAAGGAGAAGTAGGTGTTACAAACGGGGAAATTACTGCCACCGGACGTAAAGGCTGGAAACAGCCAACCCCTTATGGCATGGTTTTAGTACCCTCAGGTTCATTTATTATGGGACAGGCTGACGAAGATGTAGCGGCTACTCAAATCAATATGAACCGCCAGGTAACGATTAGCTCATTCTATATGGATGATGCCGAAATTTCAAACCACGAGTATCGGCAGTATGTCAATGCGTTGTTGGCTGATTCGGTATCGACGCTTGGCGAGGAGGAAATTATGTCCAAGTATTATCCAGATACAACTGTTTGGAAAAATGATTTCACCTATCACAATGGTGACCCAATGCTGGAGCACTACTATGCGCACCCTGCTTTTGATACATACCCTGTAGTGGGAGTAAGCTGGATTGCCGCGAAGCACTTCTGCAAATGGCGTACAAATACGCTCGATGATTTTCGTACTAAAGATGGGGCTTATCGTTCGTTCGGTTTCCGGCTTCCATCAGAGGCCGAATGGGAGTGGGCCGCTCGCGGTGGTAAAAACGGAGCTAAATATCCCTGGGGAAATCCTTATGTAGCTAATGGCAAAGGTTGTTATTTAGCAAACTTTAAGCCACAGCGTGGTAATTTCGACGCCGATGGCTATCCCTACACAGCGCCAGCAACTGCTTACAGTCCAAACGATTACGGACTTTATAATATGGCTGGTAACGTGGCTGAATGGTGCCGCGATGCCTATGCCGATAATACAAACGCTATTGTGTGGGATATGAACCCCGATAATCAGAATGCTGATGAACCGCGTAAAGTAGTTCGTGGAGGCTCTTGGAAAGATATCGCCTACTACCTCGAAACGGGCACACGTTCGTATGAATATGAAGATCAGAAGCGTTCCTATATTGGATTCCGTTGTGTAATGGATAATTTGGAAGGACGCACGGCATCGGCTCGTGGAAGTAAGGTTGGGGGAGTAGTAAGAGTAAAACCAGTAAGAAAGCAGCTAAAAAAGTATAACCAAGTCAATTACCTATTCCATCCAATAATCGCTTATCATGGCAGCAGCAAAATCCACGAATTTCTTTTGGGATCGTTTAGTACCAACCATTTATAGTGCTGGGGCAGCCGTCGTTATCTTCGGCGCCTGGGCGAAAATTACACACAACGAGCAGTTTGGCTTTATGCTAACGCTCGGTCTGTTAACCGAAGTAGTTATTTTTGCTTTGTATGCTGTGCAGAGTTTTACAATGCCAGCTACCGCAGGCGATGGATATGCCTGGGAAAAAGTTTATCCTGAATTAGCCGATGATTTTAAAGGCGAAGCTCGCAAACCCGCTCCTCAGGCAAATGGTCTCACTGGCAATATGGATCAGATGCTGGCGCAAGCTAAAGTAACGCCTGACGTATTCGAGCGTTTAGGGTCAGGTTTCCGGAGCCTAAATGAGACCGTATCGAAAATGAAGGATCTGACCGACGCAACCGTTGCTACCAACGATTATGCCCGGAATGTAAAATCAGCAGCGAGCTCGATCACCGAAATGAATAAGTCGTATGGTACAGCTATTACGGCTATGAATTCTATGGCCGATGCCACTACTGAAGCGAAAGATTATCGTGATCAGTTTCAGAAAGTGACCAAAAATATGGGCGCTTTGAATGCCGTTTATGAATTAGAATTGCAGGACACAAATAAGCACTTAAAGGCTATGAACGCCTTCTATGGTAGCCTGACTGCTGCTATGGAAAATATGAGCGATGCCAGCCGGGATACGCAGCAGTTTAAAAATGAACTGGCTAAACTGACTAGTAACCTGGCCTCTCTCAATGGTGTGTACGGCAGCATGCTGACAGCCATGCGCGGAAACTAAATGTGGTTTACACTATGTATTACAGACTTATATACTGGTCTGTAATACATAGGAATGTAGACTTTTCTCTTCATTACACGATAACCGCTAGGGCGGACTGTTCCACAAATTTTATTATCACTACCATAGTTTATGGCAGGCACAAAAGAGACACCCCGTCAGAAAATGATCGGGATGATGTATCTGGTTTTGACCGCTTTATTGGCATTACAAGTCACGTCGGCCATTCTGGAGAAATTCGTTTTAATTAATAATAGCTTAGAGCAATCTACTGGAGCCGTTGGTAAAATCAATCAGGGTACATTTGATAATATTCGGGCTACTGTTGAAAAATCAGGTAATCGCGCCACCGACTTAGTCATTGTTAAACAAGCTGATGAAGTACGAAAGATAACTGCGGACGTAATTGGTGAAATTGATAAACTCAAAGAGCAATTAGTAGAAGCGGGTGGTGGCCGTGATGAGTCAGGTAATATTAAAAACCTGAGTGAAGAGGAGAAAGTAGCACAGCTTATGATCGGTACAAACCGAAATGGAGCTGCGTTCAAACTGAAAGATCAGTTGAATGGCTACGTTGAAAACCTATCAAAATATTCGGGTGTAAAATATAGCCCGATGGCTCTTGATGGGAAAGATGATCCTATTGCCAGTAACTCGCCTGATCAAAAAAGAAAGGATTTCGCTGAACTAAACTTTGCCCAAACACCGGTGCCAGCAGCTTTGGCTGTTTTAAGTCAGAAACAGGCGGATGTACGTCGGGTTGAAGGTGAAGTACTCGATGTCCTCGCCAGTAAAGTTGGTGCACAAGACGTTAAATTTGATAAAATTATTGCCATGCTAAGCATGGATTCGAAGGTAGTTGTTGCTGGTACTAAATTTAAAGGCCAGATGTTTCTGGCTGCATCTTCATCGGGTATCCAACCTCGTATGAGTTTGAATGGTGGTGCTGTTCGTATGCAGGATGGTCAGGGGATAGTTGAATTTACAGCACAAGGTGGAGCTTATGACAAGAACGGCCTTGCTCGTCGCGTGTTAACAGGGTCAATTGCTTATCAGACTCCGGCCGGATTGAAAACAGTGCCTCTCTCTGCCGAATACTTCGTTGCGAAACCATCATACCAAATTGAGACAGGCACTTTACCGCCTTTGTATCTGGGGTGTGCTAATAAATTAAGCATTCAGAGTCCACAGTTAGGTGCCTTATGGAATCCAACAATTACGGCAAATGGTGCTGCAGTTATTCAATCTGGGGAAAAAGGAAAAGTAACGGTTGTCCCGAATTCGGCTAGTGTTGCTTTAAATATTAGCAATGCCGGTAGCTTATTAGGTACTGAGCCATTCCGAGTGAATAAAGTACCACGCCCAACGCTACAGATTTCAGTTGGTGGAACACCCACAACGGATCCTCGTGGTGTACCGGCATCATCAGCACGTAGCGTGAAGATTCAGGCGGTTCCTGATCCTAGTTTTGCCGCATTCTCACCTGAAGATGCAAACTTCCGCACTACAGGGGCTACTATATCATTAGTACGCGGTACGAGACGGGTTAAAACTGCCGAAGTAGGTGCTGGTGGTGGGAGCATTGGTGAGATAGCTGCTGAAGCGCAGCCCGGTGACCGGTTAGTTATTGAAGTTAGTGGAGTACAGCGCCGAAATTTCCGGGGCGAAATTAGCGATGTACCAATGGGTAATACGCTTGCTCAGATTTCCCTCTATTGATGTACTAAAGCGGTTTCTTAACCGTTAACTTACTGAATTGACAACAAGTAGTAGCCATGACACAAATTAGAACGATACGATTTGCTGGTGTGCTAGCTGTAGCTGCGCTGGCGTTGGCAGGGGAGAAAGCCTTAGCCCAGGAGAAGGCGAGCAGTGGTGTAAATGCAAATTCGGTTCGTGGAATCAACGAGAATGACATCATGATGAAGAAAACCCTTTGGCGTCGAATCGACCTGAAGGAGAAACAGAATCAGTCGATGTTCTCGAAGAATAATGAGATTTCGAAATACTTAATGGATGCGGTGAAAGCTGGTCTGATTGACGCGTACACTAATGATTCGTGTACGACGAAATTAACGGCTGAGAAATTTCACGAAAATCTGTTGATTCCAAATACAGGAGGTGGCTTATCCGCAGAAGAAAAAGCTGCCGGTTTTACTGAGGATGGTAAAGGAGGAGCAAAGGACGACGGTTGGGGAAGCCCTAAAAAAGATGATAAAAAGAAGGCAGATGATGGTTGGGGAGCACCCAAAAAAGCCGCTGAACCTGTAGATGATGGCTGGGGGGCTCCTAAGAAAAAGTCTTCTAAAGTTGCAAAAGGCAAAAAAGGCAAGCCCGTTCCTGCGCCTATCGTAGAGCCGAAAAAAGATACAGTAGCAGTTGCAGCGGCCCCTGTTCTTTCAGGTGATGAGTATTTCCCTAAAGAATTGAATATTCTGGAAGTTAAAGAAGACTGGATTTTTGATCGGAAACGTTCGCGTCTATACTACGACATGCAGACAGTAACCCTGTTGCTACCTGCCGATAAGAATGCAGCTGGTTATGAAAAACCTATTGCTTCGTTCAAGTATAAAGATCTGGATAAACTGTTCCGTAGTGATCCAAAGAAATTTATCTGGTACAACCCTCAAAATCAGGCGCAGCACAAAAATCTGGCTGATGCATTTGACCTGCGGCTATTCTACGGTCGGATTACGAAGGTAGCTAATCCCGGTGATACGGATCTAGTGGGTATGTATGGTGACCGCGAAGGCTTGCTGAAATCCTATCAAACAGAGTATGAACTAATGGAGACGGAGCACAGCCTCTGGGAATATTAGTCTTACAAAGCTTCTAGCTAGAAATTAAAAAGGCATCAGATCATCTCTGGTGCCTTTTTGGTTTAATAAAAATGATTTTTAAGTAAGTTAGAATTAGCACTATTGCTCGATCGTATCAAAATAATGCTTCAATTTTTGGGCACGATCCTGACCAACGACTTCGGCTATGTCGTTAAGTGAAGCTTCACGAATTTTTGTCACGCCCTTGAAGTGTTTCAGAAGCTTGGCCGCCGTTTTTTTACCCACTCCTTCTACATTTTCCAGTTCGCTAATTAGACTATTCCGGCTTCGTTTATCCCGATGGTAAGTAATGGCAAAGCGGTGGGCTTCATCTCGAATACGCTGGATTAACTTGAGTGATTCTGATTTTTTGTCAATGTAAAGCGGTAAATTATCTTCAGGGAAGTAGATTTCTTCAAGCCGTTTGGCAATACCGATAATGGGTACTTTGCCATATAAGTTTAAGGCTTTAAGGGCGTCACAGGCAGCACTTAATTGTCCTTTACCACCATCAATCACGATCAAATCGGGCATATCCGTACCTTCGGTCAAAACGCGTGTATAACGCCGGGTAACCACTTCATACATGCTGGCGAAATCGTTTGGACCGACAACCGTTTGGATCGAGAAGTGCCGGTATTCCCGATTTGCTGGTTTGCCGCCAATGAAGCACACCATGGCGGACACGGGATTAGTCCCTTGAATGTTCGAGTTATCGAAACACTCAATCCGATTAGGGAGCGATTTTAATTGCAAGTCCTGCTTTAGTCGAATTAAAACGCGATCTTTTTTACTGGCGCTGGCTGTGGCTTCTGCAGCGGCACGCTCCTGCCGTTCGCGCCGGAAATACAGCACGTTTTTCAGCGACATATCCAGCAATTTCTTCTTATCGCCGATTTGCGGGACCGTTACCTCGGCTTTCAAATCCACGTCTAGTGGAATGTTTGAGATAATCTCTTTCGACTGGCTACCATACTGCTCCCGGAACTCAATAATCATCATAGCCAGCAGATCGGGATCTGTTTCGTCTAGTTTCTTCTTGACTTCAACCGTGTGCGTTTGAACGATGGTACCGTTCACAACCTTCATGAAATTGATATATGCCGATACTTCGTCGGAGGCTATTGAAAACACATCGGCATCCGCAATTTTAGGATTAACAACGGTTGATTTGCTCTGAAACCGCTGCAATACATCCATTTTCTCTTTGTATTTATGAGCTTGCTCAAAGGCCAGTTCATTAGCTGCTTCAACCATACGAGCTTTGAAATACTCCTGCGCGGGTTTCAGATTCCCCTTTAGAATATGATGAACCTGCTCAATATCACTCTCATAATCGGCCTCAGTTTGTTTACCCTCACAGGGACCTTTGCAATTGCCAATGTGGTATTCCAGACAAACTTTGTATTTACCTGCTTCAATGTTTTCCTGAGCCAGATTAAAGTTGCAAGTCCGAATCGTGAATAGTTGACTGAACATATCCAGCACCGTATACATCGGTTTTAAATTCGCGAACGGTCCATAGAATGTTCCTAATTTTCGGTCAATACGTCGAGTCGTTAATACGCGTGGAAAGTGTTCATTCGTAACGCAAACGAAAGGGTATGTCTTATCATCGCGCAGCAGAATATTGAATTTCGGCTGGTATCGCTTAATGAGCTGATTCTCGAGCAGCAGCGCGTCGAATTCGGTATGCACAATGGTAAACTCAATCTTCCGAATCTGACTGACCAGCCGCAGGGTCTTCCGGTCATGCCCTTTTGAGTTAGTAAAATAACTACTAACCCGGTTTTTCAGATCTTTGGCTTTGCCAACATAAATCACCTCACCCGTCGCATCGAAATAACGATAGACACCCGGCTCATGAGGTACTTTGGATAGTTCTTGCTTATAGTCGAATTCGGGCATACTATAGTGCCGACCGTCTCGGCCGAGGGTTAATCTTTCCTTCTATCCAACCTGAGGGGGTCGGTCTTACAAAACAACCAATATACGCGAAAGGTTGCCTATAATTTATCTACTAAAAAGGCCAGCATACGGCTGGCCTAATTGGTTTTACTGTAATATTTCATCCTCATCTTCCGGTACAACCTTAGGCGGGATATACCGTTGCGATGAATCAATATGATAGCCACCACAATCAATTTTGAAATTATTAGGCTTGCGAAACGGCTCAGGGCGGAAGTTAGTAAGTGTTGGATCTTTATAGATTTTCTGCATATATATCGCCCAGGCAGGCATCGCTACCCGGCCTCCCTGCCCCAATTCGATATTCCGGAAGTGAATAGAACGGCTGTCGCCACCTACCCATAAGCCTGATACCAGATGCTGGGTCATGCCCATAAACCAGCCATCTGAATAATTAGACGTAGTACCGGTTTTAGCCGCTATCTCGTTGCCTCCTTCCAATAATTTATACTGAGTTTCTAAGCGCTTGGCCGTGCCATTTGGTTCTTCGACAGCTCCGCGCATCAAGTGCAGCATTTCATATGCCCGGTTTGCGCTAATCACCTGTTTAGCGTCAGGGGTGAAACTCTTTAATACATTGCCATTTTTATCCTGAATCTCCACAAGCATCATGGGTCTTACACGCATACCACCATTTGCAAAAGCACAGTATGCCCCCACCATCTCGTAAACCGATACATCGCTGGTACCCAGGCAAAGAGTTGGGTCAGCTCGTAAATCCTTACTTTCGATACCCATTTCATGGGCATATTTAATAACTTCTTCTGATCTGGTTTTCTTAATGAGCTGTGCGCTTACTGTATTAATTGACTGACCCAGGGCTTCACGTAGCGAAAGACTCTGATAACTGTATTTCCCATTCGAATTTTTGGGCGTCCAGGCAGGACCATTGTTATTATCTTCGCCATGAGCAAACGTAGTGGGTTGATCGACAATGTGGCTGCAAGGTGTTACAAAGCCCTGATCCATAGCGGTGAGGTAAATAAACGGCTTGAAGGTCGAACCGGGCTGACGACGGCTCTGGCGAACGTGGTCGAACTTCATGTGCTTGAAACTAATACCACCCACCCAGGCCTTCACATACCCATTACGAGGGTCCATGGACATAAACCCTGTATTGAGCAAACGTTTGTAATATCTGATGGAGTCAAGGGGACTCATGGTGGTGTCTTTCTCATTTCGTCTTCCACCATATACGAACACTTTCATCTTGATGGGCTTCCGCATATCCTGCCAGATAGCCTTTTCATCTGTACCGTAAAGCGTCTTGAGTTGCTTATAGCGCGTCGTCTTCTTCGCTTCCCCTTCAATGAATCCCGGAATTTCGATGTATTTCTTCGTTCGGTCGTCTTTTTTTACCCAGGGATTTCGGCCGCGCCAGTGTTCATAAAATTTCTTTTGTTGGTCGCGCATGTTTGCCATTACCGCTTCTTCGGCATAGGTCTGCATACGTGAGTCGATGGTGGTGAAAATTTTCAGCCCACTTGTGTAAAGATCCAGGTCAGCGTCCGGATTTTCTTCATTGTACTGCCGAATCCACCGCTTAATGTCATCTTTAATCACCGACCGGAAGTAAGCGGCCATCCCTGTATTCTGGTTCTCGACGCTAAAATCAAGTTTCAGGGGTTTACGTTTGTAGGTGAAATACTGCTCATCAGTAAGAAATTTATATTTCTTCATCTGGCCTAACACAACATTACGACGCTCTTTGGTGCGCTCTTCCGCTATACGGGGATTGTAAAACGTTGGATTTTTCAGCATCCCGACCAGCAGGGCGGCTTCCTCAACGTTAAGATTCCAGGGTTCTTTGCTGAAATACGTTTTGGCTGCTGTTTTAATCCCGTAGGTATTATTGCCAAAGGAGACTGTATTGAGGTACATCATCATGACCTCCTGTTTGGTATAATTACGTTCTAAACGAACTGCCAGAATCCATTCTTTAGTTTTAGCGATCACCAGCCCAATAATGGGGATATTCCCTAACACACCCCGCAACTCTTCCTGGCGGGTATCGAAGAGATTTTTGGCCGTTTGCTGTGTGAGTGTACTCCCACCCCCAGAACTTGAGGCATCTTTAAAGGTAAGAAAACCACCTACCGCCCGAAAAAGGGAACGGGGGTCAATACCCGAGTGCTTAATGAAGCGGGCATCTTCTGTTGCCAGCAGGGCAGAGGTAACATTAGGTGACACCTGTGAGATTTCAATAGGTGTTCGATTTTCAACATAATACTTGCCCAGCAGTTGACGATCGGCTGTGTATACTTCAGAAGCTTCTTCGCTTTTAGGGTTTTCAAGGGTTTTTAAACTCGGCATACCCCCAAAGAGCCATAAAAAATTATAGCTGACGGCCAGTACATAAAGAATTAACAAGACTATGCCAAGCAGCGAATAGCGCCAGAGGTTTCGTATTATTGTCCGGTATGGGCCGGGAGCAAATTCAATCATTATAGCTTAGTTTACAGTTTACGGGTTGCGGCTTTCAGTTGCGCGAAGCGATTTTACATCAGCTACCATAAACTGTAGACCGTAAATCGTAAACTTCTTTTTATTTTCGTTTGGTTGTTGCCTGCTCAGCAGCAGTCTGCATTTCTTTTACACGAGGAAGCAATTGGCTCCCTGGATAATCGCGTATAAACTCCGTTAACGCCTGGCGGTAAGCCTCTACAGTCTGAACTCTGCCTACCAGCATAACGCGTAATAAAGCCAGTTTATCTTCTAGTTGAGTACCAGCGAAGCTGCCTATGGCTGTTTCTGCACGAGCCAATGCTTCCGTTGGATTCGTTTTATACAGTTCATAGATTGCCGTATAGGTTTTAAGAGCTTGAGCTTCTGAATCGGTTGTCTGAACAGCCGCTTTACCCGTTAGACGAGCGTAGGAGGTATTCGGGTACTCAGCCAGTAATTTATCTTTCCAGGACGATGTCTTTCCTACCTGTTCGTTTGATAGATACAGTAAATAATAAACTTCTGGCTTCTGTAGGGTATTGGGATAGCGAGTCAATAACTCCTCAAATGTCGGAATCGCGTCGGCAGGCTGGTTGAGCTGAAACTTGTATAATTTTCCTAGCTTATACAGTGCATTTTCGATTCGTTGATTCGCGGCAAGCTGTGCTTCCTTGGCAAACGGAATTTTCGCCATCATCGCATCTTTTTTCGCCTTTCGGCCAGCGGCAGGGCTAGTTAGGTCGGTGGCTGGGCCTGCTGATACGCCAGTAGGTGACAAAGCTGCATTTGGATTCACCGAATTGGCAGGCGACGTACCACCAACAGGGCTGTTTATGCCCGCAATGGCTTCCGATGCCTCTTTATTCGCACGTCGCCAATTGTCTTCAAGTGGCCGGTTGCCCCAGCGTGTCGAAAACTCCTGTCGTCCCTGGCTTAAGGTAACCGGGTTGTACAATGCCCATCGTTCACCGGGTTGCAGATTCGAGTTAGTAGCACCCGGTACCGAATTGATATTCCCGTTTGTTGCCTTATCGATAATTTGCTGTGCCAGTGCGGCCTGTGCTTTGTCCTCTTTTTCTCGTTGATTTAAGGTGTTATCCAACAGTTTATCAAGAGCCGCAGGCTCCATTTGGGCCAGATGTAGTAAACTGTCATCCGTTCGAATGGTTGTTTTGTAAAGAACGAACTCATCGAGCGTCTTCTTCCGATTTAAGAGCGTTGCGTAATCTGCCGATTGCTTTGGAAGTAGCGCAAGCGCACTATCGTAATAGACTTTTGCATGGGCATAATCGGCTTTCTTGTCAAAATACAGTTTACCAATTTCCAGATAGGTATAAGGCACCTGTTGCGTATTAGAACCTGCTGCCTGAATCGACTGACTATACAACTTAATCGCTTTTTCAATTCGGCCGTTGCGGGCCTCGAGCAGGCCCATCGTGAAGTAAATTTTATCTTTCAGATCGGTATTTTTGCGATCGTTGAGTAATTGCTCAAACGTTTCTGTCGACTGGGCCACCCGTTTTTGATCGCCTGAGAGGCCATTGCTTTGAATGGCGTAGAGATTAGCATAAAAGGACTGATCGTAACTTGGCCGTGATTTGAGCACCTGCCGATAGTGATCAACCGCTTTGGCTGGTTGACCAATTAGATCATACAATTGCCCGGCAATGAGGTGAAGCCTTGCGGTAGCTTCTCCTTTTTTCAAGACAGGGAATGTAGCATCCAGAATACCGGCTGCGGTTGCATATTCTCCCTGGCGCTCATGTAAATAAGCCTTCGTTAGATAGAAGTCGCGGGTATTTATTTTGCTAAGCGGCTGATTTCGAAGGTACTCGGCTACGTTTAGCGCGTTGGTATAGTCGCTGGCTTCAACATACGCACGCATCAATCCCACTAAGGCCGTATGTTTGTCGTCCTCGTTGGTGCCTTTCGTATTTACGTATTTGAAAACCTCAATCGCGTTTGGTAAATCCTGTTTCAGTAGCCGCGCCCGCCCAATAAGAATGTAGGCGTTATCGAGCCATTTACTATTCTGATGGCGTTCGGGAATAAGCGATGCTTTCTTGATGGCATCATCCAACTGCGGTTTCACAGGTTGAGTGAGCATCGAATCGACTGGCAGCAGGATGGGTAATAACTGATTATAATTTTCCTGTCTCTTTTTGAACAGTTCTTGTTCAGCCTGCGCAATTTCATCGCGCGCAATAACATAGGCGTTGTAATGGGCCGTCAGATTATGATACCCTTTGCTGATTGGCTTCGTGCTATATTGCGAACACGAAACTAGCCCGCCGGTCAATGCAGTAAGGACCGTAAGTAAAATGAAAAGGTGATTACGAAAATAGCGGGACATTCGAAAATAACACGTGGTCACTCGTATTAAAACGTTACAGGACGGTTAGTCAATATGGAACGTTAGGCCAAATTAACGAATTTTGTACGGCATATTGTCTTTCAATGCTAATTCTATGGAAAACGACCCCGAACTACCCGACTCCAGCGACCTAAATACGCCAGTTCGAGGTAATGAACCGCTGAAAAAAGCAACCGAAAAGACAACGTCTTTTGTGCAATTTAGTGGTATTGCCTTTCAAATGCTCGGAACCATAGGGCTAGGCGTTTGGGTGGGCATGAAGCTAGATGCCTGGCAACAAAACCATCGGCCCATTTGGACAATTGTACTATCCTTAACAGCCATAGGTGCATCACTTTATTTATTTATTCGTCAGTTGACAAAAAAGTAACCTTTAGCGAGTAAGTTCAACTGAAACTCATGAACTGAATTTTCTTAGTATTTCGAGAGTTAGTTTTAAAATCTTTATCCTATGAGTACCGCCCAAATTATCTACGAACAATATAAAGTGCTGCCGAAACGCGTTCGGCAAGAACTCAAAGCCCTCATCATCAAAGAGGAAGAAGAAGAGAAGCCAATGTCGCTAATGGAAGAGATTGAGGAAAGCCTGAAACAGGTAAAACTCATTCGAGAAGGTAAACTGCCTAAGAAAAATATGAGAGACGTATTGAATGGCGAATAAAGTTGTCCCCACTGGGCTATTTGAGGCAAAGCTCAAACGCCTTAAAAAGAAATTTAGAACGCTGAATGAAGAGATGAAAGAACTTACCAATGTTTTGGAGCAAACTCCAGCTACAGGTGAGTCATTGGGCGCGGGGCTGTATAAAATTCGGCTCGCTAGTAGGAGCAAAGGGAAAGGCAAAAGCGGTGGCTTTCGTATAGTCACGTACTTACTTACGGAAACCGAAGAGGGCACGGATGTTTACTTGCTCACAATTTACGATAAATCGGAGGAGGGTAGCATCAAAAAGTAAACGTTGGTAGCACTGGCAAAAACAATTTCAGAAGAATAAACTAACTGTCTTCGTCAACTGCACCTACTCAAACCACAAGCAATAGCTTAATTCTACTAGCCATTTGTATCCTGCTCTGCGCCCATCATGCTCCGTACATTCTTATTTACCATCATATTAGCAATTGTATTTTTCGTAGCCGAACGATATTCTGCTGCCCCTTGGCTACACCCTAACTGGAAAATTCTACTCGTCTTTTTTATGAGCGTCTCGTTCTTAACTCACCGACTGGTAGAGACTGGTTTACAAGGTAATCAAGAACGATTGATACCTCTTTATTTGGCTGCAACCGTTGCCCGTCTTATACTTGGACTAGCCTTTATTGGTTTTTTTCTATTCCAACATATTGAGCAACGCCGAGCCTTCGTTTTGGACTTTCTTGTACTATATATATGTTACACAGGTTTTGAGATTTGGACGCTTACTCGTAACTTGCGACGCGATTCGTAAAAAGGATCTGTCACATCATATGATGCGTTTGTCAATTAATAAGTTCTTGTTAGCAACGGCTCTCATTTTGAGTTCGTTAGTAGGCGCTCGGGCGCAGGAGCATAATCAGGAGGGTGAAGCTCATGCTCAGCATGAAGGCGAAGCAGCCGCTCCTAAAGGGAAATTTAATGTGGGTGAAATGATTATGCACCACATTAAAGACGATCATGGTTGGGAGTTTGCTCACGGCCTTACATTACCATTACCCGTAATTCTGTACTCGAAAGACCGGGGCCTGGAAGTTTTCTCCTCATCACAGTTAGCTCACGGACACGAGTACAATGGCTATAAGAACGAACACGGTAAAATTCACCGTGTTGATGCAGCCGGGAAAGTTGATCATGAAGCTAAATTCTACAACTTCTCAATCACCAAAAATGTAGCGTCGTTATTGTTAAGCGCCGTTATTATGATACTGGTGTTTTCGGCCGTTAGCAGTGGCTACGCCAAGAACAAGGGCAAAGCTCCCAAAGGAATTCAGTCGTTTCTGGAACCCATCATCCTGTTTGTGCGTGATGAAATTGCCAAGCCAAGCATTGGGCCTAAGTACACCAAGTTTCTGCCTTATCTGCTGACGCTATTCTTCTTTATCCTGATCAATAACCTGCTGGGTTTGCTGCCAGGTGCGGCTAACCTGACCGGTAATATTGCGGTTACGCTGGTGCTGTCTGTCATTACGTTCCTGATTGTTACTTTCAGTGGAAACAAACATTACTGGCTGCACATTCTGAAGCCAACGGGTGTTCCTGTTGCATTGCTTCCCATTATGATTCCGGTTGAGATAGTGGGTGTGTTCATGAAGCCCTTATCGCTCATGATCCGGTTATTTGCTAATATCACAGCTGGACACATTATCATTCTGAGTCTGTTAGGCCTGATTTTTATGGCCAATCACATGGGCGGTATGGGTACTAGTATTGCCATTAGCCCAGTTGTTCTGTTTTTTACCCTGTTTCTAAATTTGATCGAATTACTGGTGGCGTTTCTACAGGCGTTCATCTTCACGCTGTTGACGGCTATGTACATTGGCAGCGCGGTAGAAGAGCATCATGAAGCTGACCACGGTATCGGTTATGAAGGCGTGGAAGCGCACTAAGTATAGTTGTCAGTCGATAGTTATCAGTCATCAGTGACTGACGATGAATGCTAAAAATACTATCGACTCTCGACTAACGACTTAACTAGCAATCTTTTGTTTCACTAATAAATCTGTTTGAATTTTATGTTTGCAATGTTGTTTTCTCTGCTGTTAGAAGCTACAGGTAGTGTTTCGGTTATGGGTGCTGCTATTGGTGCTGGTCTGGCCGCTATTGGTGCTGGTCTGGGTATCGGTAAAATTGGTGGTAGTGCTATGGAAGGTATTGCTCGTCAGCCAGAAGCGGCTGGTCGTATCCAAACTGCCATGCTGATCATCGCAGCCCTGATTGAGGCCGTTGCTCTGTTCGCAGCCGTTATTTGTCTGCTGGTTGCTACTGCATAAGCAGCGCGACTGAGCAGACGACTAAGTTTGAGTAGGCTGGTTGCATTAGGCACTGGCTCCACTACTCGCCAATTTATCAGAAAACATTCGCCCGTTTGGGGTTGCCGATGGGCGAATGTTTTCTAACAAAAGATTGATTACACGATCACTAACATTGATTTTCCATAATTAACACTCATGGATTTACTGACTCCCGACCTCGGTCTTTTATTCTGGCAGGTAGTGGTTTTCCTCGGCCTGTTTCTAATTCTTCGCGCGTTTGCCTGGAAACCCATCACAGAAAGCCTGAACGAACGCGAAAATAACATTCAAAGTGCGCTTGATCTGGCCGAAAAAACGCGCCTGGAGATGACTGCACTGAAAGCTGACAACGAAAAGTTGCTGGCACAGGCCCGTTCGGAGCGGGAAGCTATTCTGCGCGGTGCTAAAGAAACCGCCGATAAAATGATGGCTGATACGCGTGAGAAAGCGGAGTCGGAAGGCAAGCGGATTCTGGAACAGGCTCGCGAGTCGATGCAAAACGAACGGCAGGCCTTGGTCATGCAAATGAAAAAAGAGGTTGTTACGCTGTCGCTCGATATTGCTGAGAAAGTGCTTCGTAAAGAACTCAGTGATAAATCGGCACAAGAGAAATTAGTGACCGATCTGGTATCTAACTCACGCTTAAACTAATTCGATTATGGCAGTCGCTACCGTAGCCGCCCGCTATGCCAAATCGTTGTTGGATTTGGCCAAGGAACAAGGTCTGACCGAGACAATGTATAAAGACATGCTGTTCTTTAAGAAGACAGTGGATCAGAGTCGGCCTTTGTTGCTGATGCTGAAAAATCCTATTGTTCGGGCTGAGAAGAAAAGTGCCATTCTGAAAGCTGTTTTCGCAAGTCGTGTTGATGCGGTGACGATGGCATTCTTCGAAATCATTGCAAAAAAGAACCGGGAGCCTATTATGGACGCCATAGCACAGGAGTTCATCAATCAATATGATCGGATGAAGGGTGTTGATCGGGCAACGGTTATCACCACCATTCCGCTCACCGAAGCCCTTCGCCAGAAGTTTAAGGGGATCGTTATGGAAACAACGGGCAGCAAATTGGTTGAGCTAGAAGAAAAAATAGATGAAAGACTGATTGGTGGCTACGTCCTGCGCGTTGGTGATCAGCAGATTGATGGTTCTATCCGTAGCCAATTGAACGATTTACGGTTACGGTTCCTGAATTAAGCTATACACATTTCAGTATAAAAAAAGCCGTTTGTTCTGAGACAAACGGCTTTTTTTATACTGAATCAACTTAATGAAAGGCTAATTGTCAGCAAGGGTAATACCTTCATAAATGTCTTTTAACGATAGGCTCATGGCTAGTAAGGGTAAGTCAACGACGGCCTCAATGCCCTCAATGACCTGGTATTTCCAAAAGTCAACGTTACGCTCAAATACTTCCACTCGATAGTCGGTTTGAGAGACGAGTAAATAATAGAGTAGCGAAGGGAGTTTTGTGTAGTGAGGTCGTTTTTCGTGAAAATCCTTACTTTGCGTCGAATTGGAGACAACTTCAATTAATAAACTCGGCGAATTTACCCAAACGCCCATGTCATTTTCCAGATCTGCAGGATCACAGGTGTAGATAATGTCGGGATAGACATAGCGTTGCCCTGTTTTAAGTTTCTGTCGGACGTTTTCAGCGTAAACATCACATCCGTTTCGCTGTGCGAATGGATAAAGAAGTCTCGACAATGATTGTACAATACGATTATGCCGTTTAGTTGTTCCGGCCATTGCGATAATCTGACCATCCCAATATTCATATCGGATACCTTCCGCTTGTTCTATCGCGACATATTCATCAAACGTATAGGTTTTAGAAATGGGTTGGGCAGCTGTCATGATAGTGTAAAGTCATGTTATCTGTCTCAAAGTTACTTATTCTCGTGCACATTATCATGCAGATACTACCACCATTTTTCATACCCTTCAGCTGGTTTCCAGGTTGATTTTGGCTCAAAATGATGCCATACTGTAGCGGCTACGGAACGTAATAGGGTATACCCTTCATTTGTGCGCGTCCAGCTTTCATCTTTCTGGTTTTTTGTCATGATGCAGTATACATATTCGCCATGGGGTGCATGAACAAATACAACTTCTGACCGAGACTGGTTGACCGCCCCATTTTTACTGGCTACTTTCACCCCAGGTGGAACTTGCGATAGTCCATCATTGTCCCAATACTGACGACCGAGATTTCTATACATTTCTTCGCTGGCGTCGGGACTAATGGCATGCCCCTGGCGGATGTATGTTAACAACTCGGCCATTTCTCGTGGCGTAGTTTGGCCCCAGCCATATTGGGTTCGATTGGCTTCACGGCCTGGTGTTCGGGAGTTGACGCGAGTTTGATGAAACCCATTCGTTTCGAGCCAGGCATTTATGGCTGTTCCACCACCCGCTAAAGCCTGACACCATAAACTGCCTGTATTATCGCTGACGGTTTCCATAAGCATAACCACTTTACTCAGGGTAATTTTCGCGCCGTCTTTCAGGGAGCCAACAATGCCATCATCGTAGTGAAGCGAATCTTTATAGGTTAACTCCTGATCGTATTGAATGGCACCCTGATGGATTTTGTCGAACAGGCCGCACTGAATGGGGATTTTAACCATACTCGCTGTTGGGAACAGGGTGTCGGCATTGATCGAAACGGTCTTGCCCGTGCGAAGGTTACGCACGTATACGCCCGAATTACCCCGGAAATTAGTAAGTACAGCACGGAGTTTTCGCTCCAGAGCCTTATCGGTTCGATCTGTTGATTGAGCAAATACAGATAAGACGTTTAGTGTAAGCAGTAAACAGAAGAAGAAGCGCATCAATGTTGAATGGTTTTGACAAGTTTAATGTGTGTTTTTTTGAACGACTCTCGTTCGTAAAAGCGAATTGTGTCCAGGCGTTTCTGATTGGTGGTCACTTCCAGATTAACAAAGTTTTCTCGGATGGCTAATGCGTTTAGCGCAGCCACCAGTTTTTGCCCAATACGTTGATTGCGAACATCGGGCCGAACATACAACTCCTGAATTTCACCTACTTTTCCACCGTGATGAAGTAAATACTGAACATGGCAACTCACAAAGCCAAGTACCTCGCCATACTGCTCGGCAACCAGATAATGAATGGATGAATTAGCCAAATTCTGCCGATAAATAGTATTAAAGGTCGTTTGATCCAGCGTGGTCTCTTCTAAGGCACACAAAAAATCATAAACAATGGCTTCATCGGCTAAGGACGCTGGTCTGATTTGAATGGCATTGTCGAAAGTAGATTGGGGCGTCACAGTAATTTATAGGGATACATTTATCTGCGAAAATGAAGGGTTAAGTTCGGCATTTTTTTAGATCGCTATTCCTATTTCTTATGAACAGACTCATTGCGCTGATTTTTAGTGGTTTAGTAGTCGCCTGCTCGGGTCGAAAATCCGAGACGAACGCCGAACGAACGACTGCTGATTCAACTTCTCAAGTTTCCACCACGAATATGTACACAAAAGACCGTCAGTTTTTACAACAACATCATGCAGATTTAGTCGAATTGCAACTAGGAGATGCCCGTGCCTTAATTTGTCCAGCCTATCAGGGTCGCGTGATGACGACTACGGCCGATGGACATGCCAGCTACGGGTGGATTAATTATGAGTTAATTAAATCCAGAAAACTCCTCCCGCATATGAATGCATTTGGGGGAGAGGATCGGTTCTGGCTGGGACCCGAGGGCGGACAATACGCGCTCTACTTCAAAAAAGGCGATCCTTTTGATGGTGATCATTGGCAAACACCAGCGGCCATTGATTCAGAACCATTTAAACTTTCCGATAAAACCCAGACTTCCGCTACGTTCGCGCGCATCGTATCGCTTCCCAATTACGCTGGAACCCAGTTCGATATCGGTATTGAACGGACGGTTACGTTACTAGGTAAGGCAGAAATAGAAAAGCAATTAGCCATCAGCTCAGATTCGCTTAAGGTCGTTGGGATTCGATCCGATAACGTAATTATGAATCAGGGGAAACAAGCGTGGACTACCCAAACAGGAATGCCATCCATCTGGATTTTGGGTATGATGAACGCATCGCCTGAGTCAATGATCATTGTGCCGTATCGGGAGGGGCCTGGGCAGCCGGTCAATGATGCCTACTTCGGGAAAGTGCCATCCGATCGATTGCAGATGGGAAAAACAGCCGCGCTTTTCAAAGCCGATGCGAAATATCGCAGCAAAATTGGTGTTTCACCAGCGCGGGCTACGAATTGGATTGGTAGCTATGATGCCGCTACCAAAACCCTGACGCTCGTTACCTTTGACTTCGATCCAAAAGACCATCAATACGTCAATTCGGCCTGGGAGCACCAAAAAGATCCCTATTCTGGCGATGTCATTAATGCCTACAATGATGGTCCCATGAAGCCAGGTCAGCCGCAAATGGGCCATTTTTATGAGTTAGAATCCTCGTCGCCTGCCGCGAATCTGGCACCTGGTGGCAAGCGTCAGCACCGGCATACTACGTTTCATCTGCAAGGCTCAGAACAACAGCTAAATCAATTGGCCAAACGGCTACTAAATACAGATTTATCTCTGATGAAATAATCTATTTAGTCGCGTGAAAAAAGATTGATAAACGGAGAAGCACGAAGAACCCAGAGTTGTTAGGATTATAACTCTGGGTTCTTCGTGCTTCTTCGTTTACATGAATAATTACAGACGATTAACTAACTGGAGTCAGCGTCTTCTGTAAAATAGCGTTGATTTTACAGCGGTCAGGGCATTCGGCGACTGCTTCTAGCAGTTGTTGCCTGGTCGCCAGCAATTGCTGGATTTGCTGATCAATATGGTTAACTTTTTTCCAGCACCTGTTCTTTACCTGCGATACAATCCAGTCCCTGGGTTTCATACGAGTCGATTAACCGATGAATTTCTGCCAGTGTATAACCAATATTTTTCAGTTCTTTTATTGCCCGCAGTCGAGTCAGAATAGAATCTGAATATTCCTTGTAGTTGTTTTCCCTTCTGGATTTTTTAGACAAGTGCACCAGGCCGATTTTTTCATAGTACCGGATCGTGTCTAGGGAAAAGCCCGATTGCTGAGCGATTGCACCAATAAGCATAAAAATTCTCGTCTAAACGCTTGACAGTGGACTATACTCCACTGTTTAAATTTACCCGAAAAAGTATGAAAACAATTATCCTTACCGGGTTAGCATTGGCCACAGCCATCTCCTGTCTGGCCCAATCAAAAAAATGAAAACCGACCTGCAAAAGAAAATTGCCCTGGCCTGCAAACTAACAGATCGTGATCAGATCGCGCGTATGAATGAACTTCATCAAACCATTTTCAGGAAAGTAGATCGAGCTATTGAGCGGGCAAATAGCTATGAATTAATCTTTCAAAAGCCCGATAGTCTGCTGAGTAATGAGCTGACCGAGTTTATCAAGTTTGAACGCTTGTGCTGTCCCTGGCTGCTATTTCAACTGACCTACCAACCAGAAGAAGGTCCCATTTCCTTGAAGATGGGGAATTCGGCCGAAACACGGGAAATGGTAAAGCTAGTTATGGAACTGGATAAATTAAAAAAGCCCCGGTGATTCGGCCGATTTCGTAATCCCCTAAAACTCCTGTAGGGCATCGGACTCAAAAATGTGTTTTCCTATCAAGCCCTGTTGTACTGTCGAAAGCATTGCACTGGCCACCTTGTCTGCCTCAACTCCTTTGTATTTGGCTGGAATAAACGGATTAAAGAGCCGCATGGCCCCGGCTGCAATTCGTTCACCTAAGCGCTTCTCGGGACGGTTGCCTAAGAGCAGCGAAGGGCGAAAAATGAGTAGGGTAGGGAAATTCAGGGCGGTCAGGTCACGCTCTACATCGCCTTTTACCCGGTTATAGAAAAACGATGAATCAGAGTCGGCACCCATGGCTGTAACGATAGCGAATTGCTGAGCTCCACTGGCCAGACTCAACTGCGCAATATCCATGGGGTACTGATAATCTACTTTACGGAAAGCCTCTTTCGAACCCGCTTTTTTAATGGTCGTACCCAGACAACAGAAAACATCGTCGGCCTGGGTAAGTAGGCCATTCGGGTGTTCGAAGTCGAATTGCACTTCCTGTAAACGAGGGTGT
Organism: Spirosoma telluris; assembly: GCA_003259005.1. Lineage (GTDB taxonomy): Bacteria > Bacteroidota > Bacteroidia > Cytophagales > Spirosomataceae > Spirosoma > Spirosoma telluris. The sequence continues at coordinate 2,986,918 of QLII01000001.1, read as the reverse complement.
TGCCAGGTTAACGATTTGCGTACTAACACTTTCACGTTATGATAGAAAGGGGAATCAACAAGTCGATGGGTAAGCAGTTCACCAATAAGACCCGTAGCACCGAGTACTAATGCTGTTTTATGAGTGGGGTTGGTCATGGTAAAAAGAAGGTATTTCTGCTAATTTAGCTGCTCCAATGATAAACGAAGGCTTCCACTCCATAAATCTATTCTATGCAGCTTCCTTTTTCTTATAAAGCCAGGCTAGTTGTTCTGCTGGCCATTGCCTCCTTGACAATGGTACACTTTATTGACGATCCTGATTTTAGCAAACTGGTCATAGAACGTTTTCGGGTCTATAACCAGCAGCGCCCCACTGAAAAAGTATATGTCCATACCGATCGAAACGCATACCTCATTGGCGAAACAATCTGGCTCAAAGGGTATCTGATGAACGGCACAACGCACGAAGCAGACAGCATCAGCCGGGTGTTATATGTCGATCTGGTAGACCCCATTGCCCGTCGGGTTCGATTGCGGACGCAACTCCGGACAACCGCTGGGTATGCGCCTGGTCAGCTTTTTTTGCCCGATTCATTAAAGGCTGGTAGATATCTGCTTCGGGATATACCAACTTCATGCGCAATTATCCAGATGCTTACTTCTTCTCCAAAACGATAACTGTTCTTGGTGCAGATGGAGCTATTGCCGGATCGGGTAATGCCGAAAGTGGCCGTCCTGATGTGCAATTTCTTCCTGAAGGAGGTCAGTTGGTAGAGGGAATTGAAAGCCGGGTTGCCTTTAAAGCCGTGAACACATCAGGTCTAGGAATGTCTATAGAAGGCTTTGTACTGAGTTCAAAAAAAGATACACTTGTCGGGTTTAACAGTGTTCATTTAGGCATGGGTTATTTTACATTCACGCCTGAAGCAGGGGAGACTTATACCGCATTTGTGAAATTTAGTGATAGTACAACACTGCCCTATCTACTACCTGCTGCACAAGCACAGGGGGTCGTGATGCAGGTAGATAATCTGAGTCACAAAGACAATATGAAGATCTATGTTCGGCATAATAAAATCGGTTCAGAGGCAACCGCCAAGCTGACCTTATTGACCCAGACACGTGGACAGATAATTCATGTTGTGAGTATACCTTTAGCTAAAAAATCGTCGCTGATTCAGCTGCCAAGAAATACGTTTCCCGAAGGAGTTTCTCAGTTGACCTTGTTCGATGAGACTCAGAGACCTGTGAGTGAGCGACTGATTTTTATAAATAAGAACGAACAGATTTCCATTGCGCTAGCCTCCAATAAAAAGATCTATAAAAATCGAGAGAAACTGGATCTGACGATTACGGCAACCAACGCTCAGGGCAAACCCGTAGCCGCTAATTTATCGCTGGCGGCTGTCGACGCCCGGTTGGCACCTGAAATCGACTCGAATAGCGCTACCATCGTGTCGCATCTCTTACTTTCGTCTGATCTGACTGGAACGATCGAACGGCCCAGCTACTATTTTGATCCCGCACAGCCCAATCGCTGGACGCAATTAGACCTGTTGTTAATGACCCAGGGGTGGCACCGGTTTGCCTGGAGCGATGTATTGGCAGGAACCATTCCACCAATTACCCATTCTGTTGAGCGTGGGCTTTCGTTGACAGGTAAGGTCGTGCGGTTGAACCAGAAAGATATTGGAGGGAAAGTGAAGTTGACGTTTTTGTTGGCGAAACGGGATAGTACGCGCGATTTTCTAATGGGTGATACCGATGAATCTGGAAATTTTGGAGCTTACGATCTCGATTTTACCGATACTACTACGGTAATGATTCAGGGTATTAAAGGTAAGGCAAATCGTTCGTTGGCTATTTCGCTCGACCAACTGCTGATGCCAACCGTAACCTTGGCGAAGGTTCCTTACAATCCGCTGGAGTTTCGGCGCGATGAGTTGGCCGAGTTCATCCGTCGCACAAAAGAATATCAGGAAATTGAGCGACAGATTCAGCGGAACGGCGAAGTCTTATTGCAGGCAGTTACCGTAAAGGCAAAAAAATACCAGGAGAGAGATTCGCGGGTTATTTATGGTACACCCGATGCGAGCGTTAAGTTTGATCAGCGTAATACATCAGGTCGGCAGACGATTCTGGACGTGATTCAGGGGCAGATTGCGGGGTCCAGGTCATTGGTAATGGGTTTAATGCACGCGTGCAGATCCGGGGGCGGCTAATTTTAATGGGCCGGTTGAGCCCTTGTTTGTGCTGGATGGTATGCCCATGGATTTACAGTCAATACTTGGGATTTCGGTGCAGGACGTTGATCGGGTCGATGTACTAAAAGGAGCTTCGGCAGCTATTTATGGTTCGCGAGCCTCGGGCGGAGTGATTTCAATTCTCACAAAACGGGGCGGACCGAACTATGATCTTGCCAAAGAGGCTGCCCCTGGTACGCTGATTGCTAAACTGCCCGGCTATGCTCCCTTACGGGAGTTTTACGCACCACGCTACGATGTCAAGAAACCAGAACACGTGCGCCCGGACTATCGCACAACTTTGTTTTGGGCACCTATGATTCAAACCGATGCGGATGGGAAGGCGACGGTATCCTTTTTTACGTCGGATGCCAAAACCACGATCCGGCTGCGGGCAGAGGGCATAACCACTGGTGGAATGCCGGGCGTAGGGCGAGGAAGCGTGCAGGTGGACTGAAGATCGAGTGTGGAAATCGGTTGCTTAAACGGGTGGCACCACTTCGGGAGCCAACTTATCAGGCAAAGGGGCTATCGTTTGTTTGAGTTTATTTTTTTGCAGATGATGAAAATGAAGAGCCCCGATTCCAAGTGCCAGAATGCCTTGGCTTAAAACCGTAGCCTGTACGCCAATGTGTTCGGATATGGCCCCGACAAGCAAGCTGCCGATGGGTAACGTGCTGGCATACACCATGACAAACATACTGATTACCCGACCTCGCATGGCAGGAGCTGCCTGAGTTTGCAACAGCGTGTTGCTGATCGTAATCTGTGACATCATTCCGAATGCGCCTAGTGCAATAAAGAGCAACGCCAGCGGGTACAAGCTTGTGTAGGGAAATAAGATAAGTCCCGTTCCAAAAACAAAGGTATTGATAGCCAATATTTTGCTCAGGTCGGTGCCCGGCTTTAGGGATGCCAGAAAGATCGCTCCGATGAAGGCCCCAAACCCGATAGCGCTGTCGAGCAAACCAAAGGTGGACGCCGTACCCTGGAAAATATCCTTGGCATAAACGGGCATCAGGCTGGTGAAGGGCAACACTAGTAAGCTGACCAGGGACAGCATGCTAATGATAAACCGAATGGATGGCGTTTCTCTTACATAAACGAACCCTTCGGCCAATTCGCCCAGAATATTTTTCGGGTGGGGTTTGGCACGTAGGTTGGTAGTTTCATGAGCAGGAGTGAACTAATGACGGCTATGAAACTGACGGCATTCAAGCCGAAACAGACGACTTCCCCTAATTTTTCGATGGCAAGACCCGCTATGGCTGGTCCGATCAACTTAGACAGGTTGACCATGGATGAATTGAGGGCTACGGCATTAGGCAAGTCTTTTTTGTCGTCGACCATTTCATAAACCAGTGACTGGCGGGCGGGCACATCAAAGCCATTGATCATGCCTAGCACAACGCTTAGCAGGATGATCTCCCAAACGGCATAGTCCTTCAAAAAAACCACTACGGTAAGCAGAATAGCCTGCACCATGGACAGTACCTGCGTGAGCAACAGCACCCGATACCGATTGTACCGGTCGGAAAATACACCGCCAAAGGGGGTTAATAAAGCAGACGGAAACAGCGTGGCAAACACGGAAACCCCAGCATAAATTTGGAATGGGTCTGCGCATAAATCACCCAGCTTACCGCCGTCTTTTGCATCCAGGTGCCGAGCAGGGAAATGGATTGCCCGACAAAGAATAATCTGTAATTCCGACTCTTAAAAGCGCTGAATGTACTTAGGTTCATAACGTGAGTTTTGGTAATGCTTGTCAATACTCCCTGAAAATCAGGATTCATCTTGTCCATGAATGAAATACTTGCCATCAGCGATAGGGCCGTAATGCCCAAAAACAGCAGGAACATCAGCAGCTTATTCTGAGGAGATGCCTTACTTACCCGAAGCAAAACATAGCCGATGAGCAGATTAAAACAGGCCCATAATACATTGATCGTTGGTGAAGACAGGCCCTTACCCGGTGGATTGGCAAATGGCGTTGGAAACGCGTCGCCGGAGATACCGTGAATAAAATGAGGGACTACATTGGCCAGGAAAGCACCGGCAAAAAACGCAGCTACATACTGATACCATTTCATAGTTCGATGAGTAAGTGATGTGTAAAATTTTAAAGTCAACGTACTTATGAGAGTCAGTCGACCTCCAATAGTTTGTTCAAAGGAGCTAATGCCTGACGCAGGATCACCTTGTCTTCAGCGGAACAGGTTTCGTGGATGGCTTTACTCAGCCACTCGTCCACTTCATGTCTGACGGCGTGTAAAATGGCCTGGCCTGCCTCCGATAGGGAAATCATTACTTTCCGCTTATCGGTTTCTAAGGGCTTTCGGGTAATGTAGCCAAGTGCCAGCAGATGATTCAGTATCTGCGACATCGACTGCGTCGTCACCTTTTCCATCTTCGCGATTTCGTTAGGCAGCATTTCTTTCTGCTTATCGAGCAGTTTAATCACAGACCGTTCGGTAAGCGACAGTTTTGCGTGAGTCGGCGACTGGCTGCGGAGCTTTTTAATGAGCCGGGTCACAACTGTTCGTAGTTCGATTGATAACTCCTGATCGTTTTGAGATGACGAAGGCATAATAGTAAAGTAAACTTGTTAAGTTACTTTACAAAAATAAAACTTACCAATGGATATACCAAGTCCACATTAGCTGTATGCCGTTAAAAAACAATGAAAATTGCCTGGTTTAGTACCGGCTATTTCTAAACGAAACGGCCAGCATTAATCCAGCAATCATAACTGGATTAATGTTGGCCGTTTCGCCTGTCTATTTTGATAAAATGTAAACGTTATAGCTCTTCAGCGTTACGCCTAAGCTATTGGTAGAATCTTCATGTTGATTGGGTCCCAGCTAACGACCTTTTTCTGGAAGTAGCTCATATTGCCGCACTGCGTTGGACCACAGGCACGGAGGCCGAACGTAGCATCTTCAACGTTTGGCGTACCCGTTCGTACGGAGTTGAAGAAATTGACAAAGTGCTCGTAACGGTCGCCCTTATACTCTTTTGGGAAACTATACTTAAACTCCTTAGGCCCAACCAGTTCATTGACCTGGGGATACAGTTTATTGTATTCGGCTATGTACAGTTCTTTCTGGTCTTTCGGGAAATTGTCGACCGACATACCCGGTGCTTTTGGGAATTTGTTCCGGTGAACCGTCAGACTGTCAAATCCAAGGGACAGATCACCTTCTGTACCCACAAGCCGAACCAGATAATTGCCACCGCCACCATCTTCGAAATTTGAACGGGTTGTCAAATTGAATTCGGGATGTTCGGCAGTTTTCGCATAGTCGTAGATACTGAGCTGAATATCAGGGACATCACGGCCGTCTTTCCAGTAGCGCGTTCCTCCGCTGGAGTACACTCGATTTGGCCCTTTTGACCCCGTGATGCAGTGTAAGGAAGTGAGCAAGTGAACATACAGATCCCCGCAATACCGGTTCCGTAGTCCTGATAATTCCGCCAGCGGAAAAAACGGAGCGGGTCCCAGGGGTTTTGGCGCACTGCCCAGGTAAGTATCCCAATCAACGGTTTGGGCGATGCATCGGGCGGAACAGAATATTGCCAGGCACCCATCGCACTATGGCGGTCATAGATAGCTTCAGCAAATACGATCTCACCAATATCACCGGCTTTTAACAACTCACGCGCTTTGGCAATGAGCAACGAACTGGCAAACTGGCTACCTACCTGAAAAACTTTGCCCGTTTCTTTCGACACTTTAATAAGCGTATGGCCGTCGTCAACTTTCTGCACCATCGGCTTTTCGCAATACACGTGCTTGCCTTTGCGCATAGCGTCCGACGAGATTTTTTCGTGCCAGTGGTCGGTTGTTGCATTAATAACTGCGTCGACATCTTTTCGCTCCAGAATTTCGCGGTAATCTCGTGTTACCGGAAGCTGATCGCCCCAAAGTTCTTTTGCCCGGCGCAGCCGCCCATCATATAAATCGCAGGCAGCTACCATTTCGACCCCATCAACCATCAGGGCAGTTTGCATATCGCCAATGCCCATGCCCCCGTACCGATCAGGGCCATGCGTACTTTATCGTTTGCCGAGGTACTGGAGTGACTACGAATCAGGTTCAGGTATTGAGGCATAGCAACCGGCGTTTCGGCAAGGGCAGCGGGCGCGGCAGCAGCGGCCGTACCCGCAATGCCGAGGGTTTTCAGAAACGACCGCCGGGAGGCATTGTTGCCATTTTCCGGCGAAGCCGCTCGTTTGTTGTTTTTCATGTACGATTAAGAATTGGGGAAAGAAGAAAAATCGTCTAAAAATAAGCGAATAATCGTTACTTCGTTTGCCAGCCCGTAAACGGTTTTACTGTTCCGCAGGTGGGGCCATTGTCTTTACCTGTTCCAGGAACCTGCGTTTCAAGAACCTGCCCGTCATTTTTCAAGAGTTGGTTGACCATTTCCCAGCTAATTCCCAGTAGAGGAATTTTCAATCGCCGACTCCATACGGAAGCTATTTGACCGGCGCAGGTGCCAATGTCGAGGTAAACAAACCGGGCATTGGGAGGGCCTTGTACAAAGGGGCCAAGAAGCGTAGGCTGAGTATCTGTGCCCTGGTTTCCTTTTACGCGCACGGTAAAATTAAATTCTAAATCCTGAGAATCGAATTGCTGCTTCTGGACTGTCTCGTAATGACTGCCACTCCCTTTTTGCAGGCCAAAGTCGACCCCTTTCGGTGGATTTTTCAGGATAATTCGCAGAGGTAACTCTTGATCCATTGTCCGATTTTTTAACCTGGTGAGACCCTAACGGCTCCGATGCTTTTTGTACATAAGTTACGTTAAAAATAGGTATTAATCCACTTTCTCTCATTTGTTACGTCCCACAATTCATCGTACCATTGAGGTAAATTCCCGACATAACCATGAAATCGAAACCGTTACTCCTGGCAGGCTGTCTAGCCTTTGTACTTAATTCGGCGAGTGCCCAAACAACCCCCTTTCCTTCCATTGGTCAGATCGTGAAGGCTGATCCGCGACTGGATAAACTCGTTCCATCTGATGCCAAAATTGAGGTGCTGGCCAGTGGCTTTGATTGGACGGAAGGACCAATTTGGGTGAAAAATGAAGCCTTCCTGCTCTTTTCCGACGTGCCCAAAAATACTGTTTTTAAATGGACAGATAAAGAAGGCGTCACGCCATTCTTAAAGCCCTCGGGCTATACGGGTCTGGGCCCTTACAGCGATGAACCCGGCTCGAATGGCCTGACCATCGACCGGCAAGGACGATTGATTTCCTGCGAACATGGCGACCGACGGGTTACAGCCATGCCACTGACCGGCGGAGGTGGTAAACGTACGCTGGCCGATAACTACAATGGTAAGCGATTCAATAGCCCTAACGATGTGGTGGCTCATTCCAATGGCAGCTATTACTTCACTGATCCGCCGTATGGGATGCCTAAGAAGGAGAAAGACCCTGGTCGGGAAACGGATGGATGGGGTGTCTATCGCATTGCCCCGAACGGGCAGGGGTGCCCGGTACGGTGTCGATCGTGGTTGGCGATCTGACCCGCCCGAATGGCATTGCCCTGTCGCCCGATGAGAAAACACTCTTTGTCGCCCAGTCTGACCCCTTGCGTCCTGTGGTGATGGCTTATCCCATACAACCTGATGGATCGGTAGGGAAGGGGCGCATTGTGTTTGGTCCGGAGCAGATGAAGAAACAGAATCTTGACGGCGGTTTCGACGGCATGAAAGTGGACCGTGACGGAAACCTGTGGGTAACGGGGGCGGTGGCGTACTCGTACTGGCCCCAACGCAGGGAACTGGCCCCTATGATTTTCTGGGTCACCTCAAAATTGGTGGAGCCACCGCCAACTGTGCCTGGGGTGATGATGGTTCTACCCTCTATATCACTGCCGACATGTACCTCTGCCGGATACGAACATTTGCGAAGGGATGGTAATATTTAATGGAAAATGTATAATGAAGAATGTATAATGAAGAATGATGGCAAAACTCTGGCATTTGCTATCATTCTTCATTATACATTCTTCATTATACATTATAATTCGGCTAACTTTGTAAAGAGTACATCGCTTGATTGAACGGAATTTATTCTCATGTTAGAGAATCGTAAGTGGGTCATCATTGGCCTCTTTTGCATAGTCGGATTAACGTATCTGGCTCGATTATTTTATTTGCAGGTTTTAGATGACACCTACTCGCTGGGTGCGTCGAAAAACCATTAAGCGGGTTGTTGAAATACCCTATCGCGGTCAGATTTATGACCGGAATAATCAGTTAATCGTCTACAATACACCTGTTTACGACCTGTACGTCACCCCAAAACAGGTTCGGATTCCCGATACGGCTGCTTTCTGCCGAATGATGGAAATTACCCCTTCCGAATTTGACAGCATCATGGGGCTGGCTAAAAACTATTCACCTGTAAAGCCGTCGTTGTTTTTACGGCAGCTTTCTAAAGAAGATTTCGCCCGTATTCAGGATGCATTGGTCGATTATCGGGGTTTGAGCCCGTTATCAGCTCCATGCGGACCTATCCGGCTCATACCCTGGCAAATGCGCTGGGCTATGTGAGCGAGATCAGTAAAAAGCAACTGGAAAATCAGGACATCATTTACTACCGACAGGGCGACTACATTGGTCATAATGGCCTTGAAGAGCAATACGAAGAACAACTGCGAGGTAAGCGAGGGGTTAAGTTTATGATGCAGAACGTTCGGGGAGTGAACAAAGGCTCCTGGAAAAATGGCGCTTTCGATACACTGGCTGTAGCCGGGCAGAATCTAGTGACAGGGATTGACGTCGAAGTTCAGAAATACGCCGATAGTCTGATGCAGAATAAGGTGGGTGCTGTGCTGGCGGTAGAACCCTCGTCAGGCGAAATTCTGGTTTCCGTATCGGCACCTACCTACGACCCTAACTTATTGTCGAGCCGATTTTTCTCTAAAAACTACCGGGCTCTCATTAAAACCCTTATAAGCCGCTTATCAATCGGCCCGTAATGGCCAGCTACCGGCCAGGCTCAACGTTTAAACTGATTCAGGCGCTGATTGCCCAGCAACAGGGGTCACTCTTCCCCAATACGGTCTATGGACACGGAGGCTCACCTATGCGTTGCCACTGCCGGGAGGGAATAACCTGCGCGGGGCTGTGCAGAACTCCTGCAATCCGTATTTCTATTATGTTTTTCGGAAGTTCCTTTATTTCAACGGCGAACATAACACGTTTAAAGCATCAGCCATCGGCTTACGACAGTGGCACGATATGGCCGAGAAGTTTGGCATCGGTAGTCGGCTGGGTGTTGATTTACCCAGTGAATTAAAAGGCAACTTGCCAACACCTGAATATTACGACAAAGCGTATCGTGGGGCCCTACGCTGGAAATTCTCGAATGTCTATTCGTTAAGTATCGGCGAAGGAGAGTTGCTGATCAGTCCCCTTAAGCTAGTCAATCTGGCAGCTACCATTGCGAACCGTGGCTGGTTTATTACCCCTCATTACGTAAAAGGTTTCGGAAAGGCAGGAGCTGGATTGCCTGCCGAATATCGCGAGCGGCATGAGACGGGCATCGACTATAAATACTATCTGCCGGTAATTGATGGCATGCGGGGTGCTGTTGCCCAGGGTACCGTAACCCCCCTGGCGAATATTGAAGGCATTGACCTGTGTGGTAAAACGGGGACATCGCAGAACTCAAAGTACGGTCACAAATACGACCACTCTATTTTTATTGGTTTCGCGCCCATGAACAACCCCAAAATTGCGGTGGCTGTGTTTGTGGAAAACGCAGGTTGGGGCGGTAAAGCAGCCGCATCGGTAGCCGCTTTGGTGGCGGAGCGTTATTTAAAGCGTAAAACTGAAGCGTTGAAATTAGATGCCCAGGTAAAAGCATCAAATTACTTGCCACCTGCACAGTTCCTGCCCGGTGCTAAGAAGCCCGTTGCTCCTAAAAAAGACACAACCCAAAAAGCGCCTGTCACCAAACCACTGATGACGGCTACCCGGTCTAATCCGATAGTAGTGCCAGCGGTAAGCGGAAACTAAAAATAAGTTTGACGTCTGTAGTTTATAGTTTGCAGTTGACTGATACCCGAATTATTGGTGCGTTAGCCAACTGCAAACTACAGACTACAGACTACAGACTACAAACTAAATACAAACTTGGCTCGCCCAAACGACCCCTTTTCCCAAAACATTGACTGGCTCACACTGCTGTTGTATCTCGGCTGTGTAACGATGGGCTGGCTCAATGTCTATGCCGCTGTATACAGCCCAGAAGACCATACCAGCCTGTTCGACATGTCGACCAATGCCGGGAAACAGCTCATGTGGATTGGTACAACCGTGATACTGATCATTTGTGTTCTGGTTATTAACCACACGTTTTTCGATACGTTTGCCTTTGTCTTCTATGGCTTTATGATTTTGCTGTTGATTCTGGTACTTTTTCTCGGAAGCAACATCAATGGGTCGCGGTCGTGGTTCAAGTTCGGATCATTTACCCTTCAACCGGCTGAATTTGCCAAAGTAGCAACGGCACTGGCGCTGGCTAAATACCTGGATGTGCCGGGTATCAATCTCTCCAAACAGAAAGACCTCCTGTACATTGCTGGTATCATTGTATTGCCCTGTATTCTGATTTTGGCCTCTAACGAAACCGGCTCAACCCTCGTGTTTGCGTCGTTTGCAATTATGCTCTATCGGGAAGGGCTACCGGGCTGGATTCCAGCAGTTGGGTTGGCGGCAGCGACGTTGTTTATCCTGGCCCTGGTATTTGCCAAACTATACATCTTTCTGGGTATTGTTGTTTTACTAGTTCTGGTTATTCTATTGATGCCGCGTTATAACCGAACTATGCCTAATCTATTAGGAATGGGCCTGGTCGGGTTAATGATGATGGGCTACGTGGCAGGGGTTGATTTTTTTGTGAACAATGTGCTACAAAAACACCAGCGAAACCGTATTAAAGTGCTTGTCGATCCCACGATTGATCCACTGGGAGTAGGTTGGAACGTGACACAGGCAAAAATCGCGATTGGTTCCGGGCGGCTTCAGGGTAAAGGTTTTCTGGAGGGAACCCAAACTAAATTCGACTTTGTCCCCGAACAGAGCACCGATTTTATCTTCTGCACGATTGGGGAAGAACACGGCTTTATTGGGAGCTTCGTTGTCGTAGCGCTATTCATTGGATTGCTTACCCGAATTGTAATTCTAGCCGAAAAACAACGTACCAAATTTGCTCGGGTCTATGGCTACTGTGTGGCCGGGATTATCTTCTTTCACGTAATGGTCAACATTGGCATGACCATTGGGCTGATGCCCGTTATCGGAATTCCGTTGCCGTTTTTTAGTTATGGCGGCTCCTCACTCTGGTCGTTTTCCATTCTCTTATTCATCTTCCTCAAACTCGACTCCCGTCGGGCAGGTGCCATGTGGCGGTAATGGCCCATCGTTCTGGTGCAGAAATGCACACGCGCCAGAACGCTGACCGTTTACGAAAACCTCTTTTTCTGGATAACTAAAAAAGGTTATTTTTAGGTGATTGATTTTCAGTTGCTTATACGACACTTTGATCATTCATCCACCTTAACCTCTTTCCCGATGGAGTCTACCATTACGGTCCCCGCTGCCTCCGGCAGTATTTCTCATGAATCGCCCCAGCCCGTTGCCCTCACCGAACGGATTCAAACTATTGATGTGGTTCGGGGTATGGCATTGCTCGGTATTTTGTTGATGAATATTCCGTTTTTCGGGCGGGCATTTCAATTGGAAAATGAGCCACTCCTTCGCCCAGGCAGCACGGATTATAATGTATATGCCGTCATAACCATTCTGTTTGAAGGCAAAATGCGAGCCTTGTTCTCCATGCTCTTTGGCGCCGGTATTCTGATTTTCACAGGCCGAAAAGAAGCCACAATGGGAAGCTCCTCTGCCGATTTCTATTATCGCCGACTCCTTTGGATGGTGTTGTTTGGTGTCATTCATGAGTATGTGCTCATGTGGGTGGGCGACATTTTGTTCGATTATGCCATCTCCGCCCTGTTTCTGTTTCCCTTTCGAAACCTTCGCCCTCGCCAGTTACTGATTTGTGCTCTCGTTTGCGTAGCCATTGGTGGTATAAAACGAGAGCGGAGTTTACTTGAATTTCGGGAAAAACGGGAAAAATACCTCCAAACGGTTACGCTCGAAAAAACACATAAAAAATTAACCGATACCCAAAAGAAGGACAAAGAGGCCTGGGAAAAGGTTGTAAAAGAGTCCAAACCCGACCTTAAGGAGGTAAATGAGTTTAATGAAAAGATGCGGTCAGGCTATGGCACTGTCTATAAAACCCTGGAACCTGAAAATATCCGATTTCATTCTATGTACCTCTATCTGGGGATCTGGGATAACCTATGCATGATGCTATTGGGCATGGCCTTATTCAAATGGGGCTTCTTTTCCAATAAACTCCCCACCCGAACGTATTGGATGACCTTGCTGGCAGGCTATGGAATTGGGCTGCCGGTAAGTGCAGTTGGCATGTTTCTGATGCAACAGAGACTAACTGATCCGGCGCTGTTTGCGGATGCGCAATGGATTTCTCCCGCCCTGGGCTATGATTTCCAACGGGCACTAGTAGGTATCGGACATGCTAGTGTCTTGCTGCTGCTGTATCGCTCAGGCATGGTTAAGTGGCTGATGCGGGCCTTATCGAACATTGGCCAAATGGCTTTTAGTAATTACATCTTGCAAACGCTTTGCTGTACTCTGTTTTTTAACGGCTACGGATTGGGTAATTTCGGTAAACTGGATTATCACCAATTGTATTATGTTGTCGGCATTATTTGGATTATCAATCTGCTATTCAGTGCTATCTGGTTACAGTTTTTTCGCTTCGGTCCGCTGGAATGGGGCTGGCGAAGTCTAACCTACTGGCAGCAGCAATTGATGCGTAAACCCGTCTTAAGTTAGGAAACTACAGTAGTCCCGAATTCCTACCTGCCCGAATAATGCCGGTGTACAATAAGTGAAATAGGCAGGCCAACCATAACCATGATGATTGCCATGCCTATAGCGACTTTGGCCGGGTCAAAAGGCTGAGTGGGAGCGGGTATGTTACTTAAGGGAAGTACAATTCGGTTCATTACCAGCCAGATCAGAATACCATAGAACAACCCAATGGTAACCGGGCTACTTATGAAGCGATGTAGCTGCGGGTAAATCAGGTAGTATACTGCAGCGAATGTCAACGCGATAAAAAAATGAAAAATTAACCCCCAGGCAACCATAGGGGTTCCACCTGCCAGGGCTTCCTGCCCGAAAACACCGCTGGCTACGTAACGCCAAACAGCCAATGGATCTTTGCCACCCCTGATTATCGTCATGGTCATGGCGGCAAGGGCATCCAGAATACCGGCTACTAAACCGGCCCAGAGGATCGTACGAACAGATTTATTAACGGCAGAAGTTGAACCTGATTGATTCATAGTAAACGGTCTGATTTAAGAGGTTTAGGGTGCTCACTATCAGGTCGTTAAAATAGAGATATTTTTAGTGAACTTAAGCGATTCACTGTAGTTAATTCAGCATAGGCTATGCGTTGCTGCCACTAAGACCTCCTCTCTAAAGTTTCCCCATTACTTGCAGTCATAAAACAAAACAGGGCAACGTGAGTGACGATTGTCAACCCACGTTGCCCTGTTTGCCTAAGGGTGCAGTTAAAGTCAAAAGACAGATGGCCAACTATCAAATCCGCTGATATACAAGCGTCATTCGCTTCGCTTTTGTAGGATTTGGTGCTTGCGGATTGTCCGTAAAATTAAATACCCATGTCATGCTATTGCCTTGAACACTAACGTCATAGGTTGCTGGTGGAATGCCTTTCATCGTCGTTGTAACAGTCATCTTCTGCCCACTCATTGACCAATGGCCGTTGGTACTCATGTCCTCAATTGTTTTTTTCATGGCTCCACAAGCGTCAGGGACAACTGTTTTCATCTGCCCATCGCTTAGGAACGTATACGTAATATCTTTTGAACACGGCATCGACTGATTCATCAGGGCCATCATATCCGTGGTTTTTCCCGTGGCTTCAACCAGGGTCATCGCTGTTCGTTTCCAGGTGCCTGTGACATTGTCGAAAGCTGGCGAAAACGCAGGGCGGAAGGCAGTTCCGATGAGTGTTAAGAGGGTAATAAAAATGAATGAACGTACCATAAAACAGTGTATTTGTTGGTTTAGGGTAGCAAACTAAGCTACCGTTCAACTTAAAAGGGAAAACCTTTGAGTGAACGGCGATTTGAAGTTAGGCAAAGGCAATGAGGGCGCTGCGTAAGGACTCAACGCGCTACTTCAATTTTGTACTTCTTGCCCTTCATTTTTTCGTCCTTTATCCGATTCAAAAAAGCATCGGCTTTCGCTTTTTTGACAGCTGCAAACGAGATGAAATCTTTCACCTCAATCAGGCCCAAATCGCCTTTTTCGAGCTGCCCTTTTTGGGAGAAAAAGCCAACAATATCCACCTTGTTTAGTTTATTTTTCTTGCCACCGCTGATGTAAATGGTCACAAATTCGGGCGGTTTTGGGAGCCGATTGTTGGTAGGTAGTTCCAACGTTTCCAGGGATTTATCTAAATAAGCCGGGCGTGGTTCATCCCGATGCAGAATCACATAGGCCGTTCCCGAGGTTTGCATGCGTGCCGTCCGGCCGTTTCGGTGGACAAACTCGTGTGCATGGGGCGGCAAATGATAATGGATAACATGCTTCATTTCGGGAATATCCAGACCACGAGCCGCTAGATCAGTTGTGACCAGATACGTAACACTGCCATTTCGGAATAGAATCAGCGCCCGTTCGCGGTCATCCTGCTCCATACCACCGTGGTAGAAGGTCGAATAAATACCCATTTCGTTCAGCAAAGCGCTGGTTCGTTCGGCAGATTCCCGGTGGTTGCAGAAAATCAGCGCCGATTCTGAATTCAGGGAGCAAAGCAGTTGAAACAGGGTCTCTATTTTATCTTTTGCTTCCGAATAAACCACCTTAACGGTTAGGTTGGTCAGGACGTCTTCGTCGGGTGTGAACGTTAGCGTTGTGGGCGTGTTGAGTCTAATAAAATCAGGAATATTGATGCCTGAAGTTGCCGAGACAAGCACTCGCTTACGGAGGTTGCGCAAGCCGCTGATGATATACGCCATCTCTTCCTGAAAACCCAGTTCCAGCGACTTATCGAACTCATCCAGAACCAGCGTTTGAATCCCATCCAGCGAGAAGGTTCCCCGGCTAATATGGTCCGTAATTCGTCCGGTGTGCCAATCAGTAGGGCAGGGGGATTACTGAGATTCTTGATTTCGGTTTCCATCGGATGGCCCCGTAGCAGACATTGACTTTATACCCCGTCGCCATTTTCTTCCAGACTTGCTCGATCTGCAATGCCAGTTCGCGGGTGGGTGCCAGAATAAGGCACTGAACCGAATTTTGATCTGGTTTAAGTAATTGGAAAATGGGTAACAGAAAAGCAATCGTTTTGCCCGAACCCGTCGGGGCTATCAAAAACGTATCGTTATCCTGTAAAATGGCTTTCTGAGCAGCCTCCTGCATGGGTTTTAAGGCCGAAATGCCAAGACTTTTCAGGATTTGCTCCTGTTGTTGCGGGGTTATCATGCCCTAAAAGTACGGCAAAATGGCCGGGTTACGTCTGTTTTGTGTTGCGCTAGGATTACCTGAAATACCATCAACCCCCTAAAGGAAGCTTGGCTCTCCTCAGCTCGTGCTCCTTTAGGGGGTTGGGTGGGGTATCTTCACGTTTTCCTGAATGAGTTCAGGGAATAGCCGTACCTTCGTAGATTGGTAGACGATGGAATGCTATGACGTTTGAGGAACTGAATTTAAATAAACCGCTGATAAATGCCCTGAATGACCTGGGCTATACAACCCCCACGACCATTCAGCAGAATGTGTTTTCGGTAGTTATGTCGGGGCGGGATGTGTGCGGTCTTGCACAAACAGGAACGGGGAAAACACTGGCATACCTGCTGCCGTGTCTTCGCCAACTTCAATTCTCGAAGGACAAACTGCCCCAACTCTTGATCATTGTCCCACGCGCGAACTGGTCGTGCAAGTGCTGGAAACCGTGAATCAGGTGACGGCTTACATGAACCTGACCGCGGTGGGCGTATATGGTGGTGTCAACCTGAAACCGCAGGCAGCGCAGGTTCAGCAGGGAATGGATATACTGGTCGCAACACCGGGTCGGCTGGTCGATTTGTTGTCGAGCGGTGTGTTGAAGACCAAGGCGATCAAAAAGCTGGTCATCGACGAGGTGGATGAAATGCTGGATCTTGGATTTCGAACCCAATTGAAAATCATTCTTGATCTGCTCCCTCCCAAGCGGCAAAACCTGCTGTTTTCAGCCACGCTTACGACGGAGGTTGAAAAGCTAATCGAAACGTTTTTCAATAATCCAATTCGGGTTGAAGCTGCACCGGTTGGTACGCCGTTGGAAAATATTGCGCAAACGGCGTATGCCGTTCCTAACTTTTACACGAAAGTTAACCTCCTGAAACTGTTGCTGAGTCAGGACGCGACGATGACCAAAGTGCTGGTCTTTGTGGCAACCAAGCAACTGGCTGATCAGGTGTATGAAGAACTTGATGCTAAATTTCCCGATCAACTGGGAATTATTCATTCGAATAAGGCTCAAAATCAGCGCTTTGAAGCTGTTGGGAATTTCAAGTCGGGCGCGTTCCGTATCCTGATTGCTACCGATATTATAGCCCGTGGGTTAGACGTAGCCGAGGTGTCGCATGTCATCAATTTCGATATGCCCGACGTTCCTGAAAACTACATCCACCGCATTGGACGAACCGGCCGTGCCGACCAGCAAGGGATTGCGATCACATTCATTACCCCAACTGATCAGGAAAAACAGGAGGCTATTGAAGCGCTGATGAATTACCAGATTCCGCTGGTGCCGTTACCGGAGGATCTTGCCATTTCGGAAGTGCTCACCGATGATGAAAAGCCGAAGGTGTACATGAAAACGCCGGAGGTGAAAGTGCCTAAACGGGAAGACGTTGGTCCGGCTTTTCATGAGAAATTAGCTAAAAACAAAAAAGTAAACGTACGGCGCGATCACGCAGCCGAAAAAATGCTAAAATATGGTCGACCCATTAAACGAAGCGGAAAAAAATAACGTGACTTTCTCATCGCTCGGTTTATCTGAGCCGCTTGTGAAGGCCGCAACGGAGCAATTATACACACGGCCTTATCCCATTCAGCGGGACGCCATTCCGTCAATTCTGCGCGGGAAGGATATCCTGGGTATCGCCAAAACCGGTTCCGGAAAAACCGCCAGTTTTGTGTTGCCGATTCTGGAATTGTTCCATCGGACAAAAGAAACCAGCGGGCGCTATGCCAGCGTGCTGGTACTTGTACCCACGCGTGAACTGGCCGGGCAAGTTGCCGATGTGTTTCAGACGTTGGGGGCGCATCTGTTTCCTAAGGTGAAAACCGTGGCCGTTTATGGGGGCGTGGCTATTAATCCGCAAATGCGGGCGGTTTATGGTGCCGACATTATTGTCGCCACACCCGGTCGATTACTGGATTTGATTAGCCAGAATGCGTTGCGCCTGTCGGATGTCGAAATTCTGGTACTCGATGAAGCCGATAAAATGCTTGAACTCGGCTTTGCCGACGAAATGAGCAAGTTGTTCACCCTGTTGCCTAAGAAACGTCAGACGATTCTGTTCTCAGCGACCCTTGGTGATGCCATTCAGGACATCAACGCGACCTTGTTGCGGACACCGATTAAAATTGAAGTTGCCGAAGAAGAAACCAACCTTGATCTGATTGAACAGTTGGCTTATAAAGTTGATGCCGAGCGAAAAGGACCGTTGTTGCGTTATCTGATTAAAACCGAGAAAATGAAGCAGGTTTTGGTCTTTGTCTCATCCACTCGAACGGCCGATAATCTGGTTGTCAAGCTGACGAAGAACGGCATTCAAGCGGCTGCCATTCATGGTCAGAAAGGCCAGAATATCCGAACGGAAGTTCTCCAGAAATTTAAGGCAGGCCAGCTTACGGTGATGGTCGCCACCGATTTACTAGCCCGAGGTATTGATATTCAACTACTTCCCTACGTTATCAACTTCGACCTGCCCCGTTCTCCCAAAGATTACGTTCATCGGATTGGTCGAACGGGTCGTGCTGAAGCGAAGGGAAAAGCTTATTCGCTAATCACCCCCGATGATGAACACCATTTCAAAATCATCCAGAAAAAGATGGGTAAACGGGTGGAGCAGGTTGATACAACTGAGGTGGATTTGAAAGGGTATTGAGTAGACCTGTTTACGCATTAACACAGTTAAGTTAACTTGCTTATTCGTATTCAATTAGTGCCAAAATTTATGAAGACCGTACGCTTTCTGTTGCTGGTTTCAGCGACCTTATTTTTTCAGTTTTCTATTGCCAAACCAACCCCTTCGTTGGTGTATGAAGTGAATCTCAACGACCGCGCCGACGATGAGTTTAAGGTGACGCTACACGTTAGTGGATTGACGGCCGATAATGCTGTTTATCAGTTTGCATCTACTGCTCCTGGTACCTATCAGGTTATGGATATTGGTCGCTACGTTCGGTCGTTCAGAGCCTTTGATGCCAAAGGCAAAGAGGTAAAAACAACGCAGGTATCTACTAACCAGTGGAAATTTGACCAACCTGAAAAAGTGCGAAAAGTTCAGTATAGCATTGCCGAAACCTGGGATACCCCTGTAAATGAGCATAAGCCATACAACATGTGCGGTACCTCCATAGAAAACGATCATGTGTTGATCAATGGGCAGGGCGTTTTCGGTTTCCCGTCAGGCATGCAATCGACACCTATCGAACTGAAACTGAATTACCCTCTGAGTGGTCGGTAGGAACAGCCTTAGATAAAAACGAGAAAGGTTATTATACTGCTCCAACTTACGATCGGATTGTTGATTCGCCCATTTTGCTGGGACGCCTGACTAAAGCGACGACGAATGTTGCCGGTGCACAGATCGATGTATATACCTACTCGAAAAGCGACAAGATCAAATCCGACCAACTGCTAAACAATATGCAGTCGATGCTGACGGCAGCCGGTCAGTTTTTGAAGCAATTGCCTGTCAAACGGTATACGTTTCTGTACCATTTCGAAGATCAGAGTTGGGGAGCCTGGGAGCATTCTTACAGTTCGGAGTATGTTATTAAAGAAGAAGAATTCTCGAAGAAACTGGCCGATGACATGACGTCGATTGCAGCCCACGAGTTTTTTCACGTGGTCACCCCGCTGAATATCCATAGCGAAATCATTCAGCAGTTCAACTTTGAAACACCCACACCTTCGGAACACCTGTGGCTATACGAAGGCGTAACCGAATGGGCTAGTGATGCCATGCAGTTGCGGGGCCAGATAATGGATCTCCCAACCTATTTCGGTGAGTTGAGTCAGAAGATTGCCTACGATAAAAGTGTAGATACCACCTACAGTCTAAGCAAATTGGGGCTGACTTGCTATACCGACGAAGGTCAGCGGCAATACGGCAATATTTATGCCCGTGGTGCCCTGGTGGGTGGTTTGCTCGATATTCGCCTGCTCGAACTGTCGGGTGGCAAACGGGGACTGCGCGAAGTAATCAATGAACTGGCTACTACCTATGGGCCCGACAAATCGTTCCCGGAGAAAGAATTCTTTGCCATTTTCACACAAAAGACGTATCCCGAAATCGCCGACTTCTTTAATCGCTATATCAAAGCGGCTGAACCACTGCCTTTCACAGAGTACTATGGCAAACTGGGCATTACCTATACTCCGTCTATTCCTACAGGTGAGAAAATCGCATCATTGGGAATGAAACCTGCTTTTACCGGCGCTAAGTTTGTACTAACTCGTCTGTCCGATCCGCTCCTGAAGGCTGGATTACAGGAAAATGACGAATGGGTTGCCTTCAATGGTCAACCAGTGAGTCTGGAGAACATCGGCAAAATTCAAACTGACTTAAAGCAATTGAAACCAGGTGATACCTACGAAGTGACGGTTCGGCGGAATGGCCAGGACATTACGGTGAAAAATGCCATGCTTGAAAAAGAAGGAGTAAAACAGTACGTGTTCCAGCTTGATCCACTGGCAACACCGCAGCAGGTACAGCTACGGGAGGTCTGGATGAAAAATCTATAAATTATCTGATTAGTAGTGTATTACCTTTTTTGGTCGCCCTGTTAATTGGTCTTGCCAGTTAACAGGGCGATGGCATTTATTGCCAGTCAGACAAGTTAATTGCGGAGTTATCAGTAGGGGGGCTTAATCTATTTCATTAAACCATTTGTTTTCATGGTGGTCTTAGAACTAAACAATGACGAAGTAGAACACGTTAATTGTCATTGGTAAGTCTACTTATCACTAAACTATAGATGTCATGAAAAAGACTCATCAGGTTGTTACGCTGGTTATGCTGACAACCCTTACGCTTGGTCAGTTCGCTGAGGCCCAAGTTATAAAAGGCTGGGGGACTGGAACAAATGGTGCCGTTATTGGTGCCGGAACGGGCGCTGCCATTGGTGCTATTATCAATAAACGGAACCGCGTAGTAGGCGGTGTGGCTGGTGGCGTACTAGGCGGTGCCGCTGGGTATGCTATTGGTAAGAAGTCTAAACGACGCTGGAGTCCACAGGCAACCGGTACCGCCGTTGGGGCTGGTGCTGGCGCGGCTGCTGGGGCCATCATTAATAAACGTAACCGCGTTGTTGGGGCGTTGTAGGTGGTGTAGTTGGCGGTGCCGCCGGGTATGCCATTGGGAAACATAAAGACAACAAGAACAAGGCAGAGGCCGCTCGTATTGCCGCTGCTGAACGGGCAGCCGCCGAGAAAGCTGCCGCTGATCGTGCCGCGGCCAATCAGGCTGCACATGAACGAGCTGTTGCCCAACAGACAGCCGCGCCTGCCGCTGCAAAGCCGGGCATGCCAGCCGTAGTAGCTGGGACACAGATGCAGGCCGTTAGCCTGATGGATACGGCTCAGCCTACTGTTTCCTACGTATTAAAGCCTGGTTATCTGCCTAATGATACCTACGGCGATCCATTATCACCCTATCCTACGTCGGAATACCGTCGGAAAAGCTGGTAATTTTTAGTGCCAATGCCTTTCTGATCAGTAGATATTACTGATCAGAAAGGTGCCTTATATCATTCACTTCTAAAACGTTATGTCATGAACACATCCATCCGCATTTTACTCGCGGCCACTCTTCTTGCGTCCTGTTCGCAATCGACCGATACGGTCAATATTCAGGATCTGAACCGGCAGTTTATCAATGCCTGGAATGATAAAGATTCAACTAAAATAATCTCGCTTCTGGCCGACGATGCCCATTTTCTGCAAGGCAGTACCCATTTCAAGGGTAAGGCCGAAGTGGCTGATAAATGGGTACAGGAAACGTTGCCCACGCTCACGGATCTGAAAACCAATGTAGTAAGCTCCGAGTCTGACAGTCATATTGCGTATGAAGCCGGTACATTTTCTGTCGATGTACTGCCGCTGAATCCTAAAGATCCACACGCGTATGGTGAAGGAAACTATATTCTGCTTTGGAAAAAAGGTGCCGATAATACCTGGAAACTGAGCTATGCCCAGTTGGAAGACCTGCCCGTTCAGGTGAAAAATTAACGGGTAGATAGGGCAGGGTTTTGGATTTTAGCCGTGCTATAGCTAAAATCCAAAACCCTAGGATTATGCGTAATTTTGTGAACGATTTAGTGCGGAAGCACCTTATATCATACGCATGACAACGAATGAAATTTACGATGTGCTGACGGATGCCATCAGCACCATGATTCCCGACGAATGGACAATCGTCCGATTAAATGTTCAGTTTCTATCCGATGGCCTGGAAGTGGAATTTGATGGTTTCTACCTGACACCGACTGGTGAAGACCAACCCTTGTCCACTGATTTCCCTGATGAGATGGTTGAGGCTGTTCAGGAACTGTATCTGCATCGAACAAATGAAGGCCAAGCCCGAGCCAATCGACTGCAAATCGACCTGACGGCTCAGGGACAATTTACGAGCGAGTTTAGTTGGGATCAGGAAATTCAGGACGAAGATGACCATTTCTCTAAAGGCGGCACGGCTCGCGAGTGGATCGCCATCCGCGAAGCTAAATACGGCCCCATAGAGCCAATAGAAGATTAATTAAACACAGAGACACGGAGAACACAAAGAGATAATGGTTTTTCTTTGTGTTCTCCGTGTCTCTGTGTTTAATAAAATCTCAACTCAATAAATTAAGCAAATCCTGTTTAGACAGTGATTTAGCGATTGCTGCATCGGTTTTGATCAGATTGCCAGCCAGTTCCTGTTTGGATTCCTGTAGTAGCAAAATCTTTTCCTCAATCGTATTGGGGCAAATCAGCCGAACGGCGATTACGTGTTTGGTCTGACCAATGCGATAACTACGGTCAATCGCCTGATTTTCAACGGCCGGATTCCACCACGGATCAACCAGATAGACATAATCGGCTCGGGTTAAGGTAAGGCCCGTACCCCCGGCTTTTAGGCTGATCAAAAACACACGGACGTTGTCATCCGTCTGAAACCGATTGACGATACTCCCTCGGTTATTGGTTTGACCAGTGAGGTATTCGAAGCCAATTTGCCGAGCTTCCAATTCCTTTCGGATGAGGTCGAGCATGGAAACGAACTGCGAGAAAACCAGGATTTTATGGTTCGGCGATTTGTTCTCGATCTGCTCCATCAGTATGTCAATCTTTGCCGACGAATCACCATAAAATTCATCATCATTGAGCAGTATGGGTGAATTGCAAATCTGTCGTAGTTTGGTGAGTCCCTGTAATACATGCAGACGATCTCTGGGAATG
The DNA here is from genome assembly GCA_003259005.1 of Spirosoma telluris. Taxonomy (GTDB): domain Bacteria; phylum Bacteroidota; class Bacteroidia; order Cytophagales; family Spirosomataceae; genus Spirosoma; species Spirosoma telluris. Next base: position 2,963,819 of record QLII01000001.1, on the reverse strand, counting down.
TCGCCTTCTTGTGTCGTAAGCAGGAAATTGCGGAACTCCCGCTCGTAGGCGTCATATACACTGCGCTGTTCCGGCCCCATCTCGCAGTGGATAATCATCTCCGTTTTGTCAGGAAGCTCAGGGGCTACCTGTGCTTTAGTTCGGCGCAGAATGAACGGGCTGATTTTCTGCTGAAGTTCGCGGGCGCGTTTCTGGTCATTGAATTTGTCGATGGGGGTAGAATAGTGCGCTTTGAAATGGTTATAGCTCCCCAATAGGCCTGGACAGGCAAAGGATAGTTGACCATATAGATCAAACGTATGGTTTTCGATGGGCGTCCCGGTCAAGACAATCTTGTTATGGGATTGTAACAGCCGAGCAGCCTGATAACGTTGCGATTCCGGGTTTTTTATGGCCTGCGATTCATCCAGAAAGATGTAATTGAATGGGTACTCTTTTAAAAAACGAATGTCGGATAGGAGGGTGCCATAGGATGTTAGAATGATGTCGTATTGGTCAAACTCCTTTTTCGTTAAAGCGCGGTCGATCCCGTAAAACGTATGGATTTTGAGCGTAGGAGCAAATTTTGCTACTTCGGCCTGCCAGTTGAACAGGAGCGAGGTAGGAACAACGATTAAGTTGGTGTTGAGTCGTTTTTTCTCCCCCAGCAGCAGAATGAATGCGATAATCTGAAGCGTTTTTCCCAAGCCCATATCATCGGCCAGGCAACCTCCAAAACCAAGGTCGTCCAGAAAATTGAGCCAGTTCAGCCCTTCCTGCTGATAATCCCGAAGGGTTGCCTGTAAGTTTTTTGGGACGGTAACCGGCTTTATGGCATGAAAGTCCGCAAAGCCTTTTGTAAACAGGGCCAGTTGGTCTTTCACGTCATTCATCAACTCCTCTTCGGTATACAGCTCATGGATGCTCGAAAAGCTAACTTTCGGCGTTCGAATACGCTCATCAACGACCTCGCCAGCCTGGAAATAAGCCGCAAAGCGGTCGAGCCAGTCGGTGGGTAACACGCCCTGCGTTCCATCACCGAGGTTCACAAACCGGCTTTTGTTTTTAATCGCTTTGTGCAGATTCTTTAGTGATACCTGTTGTTTACCGTAAGACAGGCCTAACGAGGTTTCGAACCAGTTCAGTCCACTGCTAACAATGACCGACACCTTTCCCTTGTTGGGATTAAGCTTGTTGTTCGTGAGAGTATTGAAGCCCCGGATCTGAATATGCTGACTGGTCCAAGCCTCGAATGCATCCAGAAACCAACCGTCTTCCAACACATGCTTTTTGTGAAGAAAGAACTGGTTCTGCTTAAGCTGATCCTGAAAATCAGGATGCTGAGCCATTACCGCCATTGTAAACTGAATTTCAGCTTCCTCGTCACGTTTTACTGTAAACGGTTTTCCTTTGCTATCAACTGAATGAATTTGCCGGGTCGATAATACCGGCACCTCAACAGGCCCGTATCTCATGACGGGCGTCAGGACGACATAATTCTCTGTGTCTTCCAGATAAATAATTCGTTCCCGCTCCTGATTAAACCCGTTGGCAATCAATTGTGCAGGTGTAGCTGGTTTGAGATAGGCATACTGGATCGAAATTCGATCTTCTAGTTTAGCTAACACCTCCTGCTGAAAGACCTCGTACTTCGATTGGTGAAGGATAATCCGACTGGCTCGCTTCGTGAACACTTGAATAACGCGCAGGTAATCAGGATTGTCAATGAGGTGAAGCGTGTCGTCGAGTAGAATAAAATAATCGTACTTGAGCGTCAGGGTGTGCAGTTCATACGTTCCGCCATCAATCGTAAGCGAGCCCGAAATTTCATAAAAGCGATCCGCTTGCCGAACGGATAAACGGAGCTTCGTCTTCAGAAGTGTCAGCCGGACTGGGACGAGAGAATGAGCGGTGATGTTTTCTGAAACGCTGCTCGAATGATAAAATACGGCTAATTTCAACGGATTCGCAGCGACCAGGCGTAAACCTTCTAGATCCGTACTTTCCTTTTTAGCACGATGATGATTCTGGAATTTGGCAACAGCCGAATAGAATTTTGCATCAGTCAGGCTATCAACCTGGGTTAGTAAATCGAAGGGTTGAAGAGATGTTAACGGATTTTTGATCCTGCCATCTTTGGCCGTAGCGCCTTCAAAAAGCTCCAGACAAAAATGGTCGTAATACCGGTGCTTCGTAAAAACCAGAATTTGTTTCAGGTTTGTCGTTACTGGACCAACAAGTAGGCCCAGACGCGTCGATTTTGGTAATAAGCTAGCGGTAAGGTATTCTTTATCCGACTGTGTTAAGGGAATGAGTTCCTTCTGTTTGGGCCTGACGATAAACGATTTAGTTTCATACGCTAACTCGAAAAATTCATCTAACGCGTCTTCATTTTCTAAACCATAGTCTTTGGCAACTAACCTGATTGCCTCGTATCGAAGGGCCTGATCGAAGAAAATACGTAGTTCTCTGCGTCTGCTAATACTCGATAAAACCTGCACCTGATGCTCACATAACTTGTCTTTCGGAAGGTTACAGGTGCAGGAAACCCGTAACGACTGTTCCGTCTGGGTAACGGCAACGGTAGGGAAATACGTTAAGCGGGAGGCACCAACAAATGACCCTTGATTCACCGTAATTTCGTTTGGCTGAATGTCCGCGTATCCATCCGAAAACGAACTAAATCCGGCACTGTGTCTGGCTAACAGGCTATCCGTCAGGCTCGGGATTGTGATTCCTTCCAGGCAATAGGTATCATTTTGAGCATGGTCTGGCATTGCCTACGTCATCTTAAGTATGTTGTCATTCATTGTCATTACTAGTGCTTTGCCAAAATAGATTCTATTGTTCCTATAGATTCTTTTGATTATTTAGTAGTTTCTGTAGATTCTATCGATTCTGATAATCAGGCATCTAGTGTCAAAAGAATCGAGTAGAATCAAAAGGATCTAGTTTGGAAGAGCATTAGTCATTGGTGGCTATTAATGACAACAAATGACTAATTACTTAAAGCAGAACTTCGGTTAGTGGTTCGTCAATAGCGCGCTGTTTATTTCGATACTGAATTATCCATTGGCCAATTAAAAGGATCACTAAGGCACTAACTGCACAACTCGTCATGACCCCCACCATTGGAACGGCGGTATTGTTGTGCAGCACACTCACAGCCGCCGACATACAGGCACCAAAACCCATTCGAAAACTGCCCATTAAAGCAGCAGCACTACCGGCGTGCCGGGCAAACGGAGCCAGCGAAAGTGCCGACGCATTAGGTCCCGTTATACCCTGCCCGCACAGGAACAAAAACAGCACCGCAATCAGCCCATATTGGCCGTACACACCCAGCCAGGTACCCGCAACCAGAACCAAACCAACCACAGATTGATAGACCAAAGTTGCCAAAATGATCTGCTCACTGCTGAATCGCCTGAGCAGAAATCGATTCAGTTGAGTTGGGGCAATTACTGCAATGGCCAGAAAGGCAAAAATCCAGCCGTATTCCTGCTCATTGACTTTATAAATGTTCATGAATACGTCGGAGGAGCCAGCCAGGTAGGCAAACGGGGCCGATGTGGCAATGCCGCCAACCAGTGTGTAGGTCAGGAATTGGGGTTGTTTCAAGACCGTAAAAAAACTGCCCAATACAGCCGCTGGACGGAGCGATAGGGAGTCATCCGGTTGTTTGCCGTCGGGTAATGCAAAATAGATACCGACCAGAATAAGGGCGGTTATAATGGCCAGAATGATGAACATGGAATGCCAGCCAAAGGCCACTGTCGCGTAGCCGCCAACTGTTGGAGCAATCATGGGCGAAACCGCCACTACCAGGATAAGGAGTGAGAAAACCTGCGCAATCTGATTCACTGGAAACAAATCACGTACCAACGCCTGAGCAGCTACCAGGCCAACGCACCCACCTAATGCCTGAAAGAGCCGCATTGCAATAAGCATATCTATCGACGTACTCATCGCACAGCCTATTGAGGCTAGTAAATAAATAACCAGGCCCACATACAGCGGGAGTTTTCGTCCAAAGCGATCCAGCAAAGGGCCATATAAAAGCTGCCCCACCGAAATACCAACCAGGTAAGCGGTTAGGGATAATTGAACCTGCGAAATGGAGGTATGCAGGTCGTTGGCAATAGCCGGAAAACCCGGCAAATACATGTCGATAGAAAATGGACTGATCGTAGAGAGTGTCCCTAAAATCAGGATAATAACAAAATGCTGTCGGCGAGTCATAAACTCAGGAAGTGGTACGTCTATAGAGACGCTTAACGCTAGCCGATTGTTCCCTATAGATTCTGCCGTGTCGCCAGAGCGATTGGTTCTTTTGATGCCAGGAGCTGGATTGTCAGAACCTTTAGTATAGTTCTGTTGATCCTACTAGATTGGTTTATGTCTGATTATCAATCAACTAGTATCGGTAGGTTCCATTAGAATCAACAGAATCTATTTTTGTCAAGTACTCACTTACTCAAACTGAAAGGCGAAGTACATACAGCTCCCCTGACTCGTATTTTGCAGGGCATGGGGGACATTGGATTCCAGGAAAATCAGGTCACCTACTGTCGCGGAGTAGAGCTTACCATTGATACTTTCCTGAGACGATTTATCGACCATTAGCAAGATTTCGGCAGCCCGGTGGGTGTGGGCGGGTGGCTCCACAAACCCTGGTTGAGCGTAGTCACGTGCATTTCAAACCGCTTTGTCATGGCTGTAGGGCGGTCAAACATGCGCCGGATTCCCCCTTTATCGTGGGGCTGAAAGGGTACGTCGTTCCAGTCTACCCAAAAAGAGCCGCCTGCTTTCCTGCCCCGTTCCAGATCCCTGGGTTCTTTTGAGGCATACCGCATAACGTAGTAGGTGGCAGGGCTGTCCTCCTTGTTTTCAAAACCGTGTTCGTCGCCGGGCATCATCAGCGCCACACTACCCGCTCCCAGCGTTTTGGTTTTACCCTCAATGGTTACGGTCAATTTGCCTTCCTTTATGATAATCAATTCCTCGTCGTCATGCTTATGGGCTGGGTGCGGAGCCTGATGAGGCATAAGAGTCGTGGCATGAACCTTAAGATGGCTAAAATCAGTCGTACTGCCTTCCAGGAGGGTTCGTTGCTCCGTTGTCGCTTTTTTTGCTACTGGGGCTTCGGCCCATCCATACGTTCTGGAGTCAATCGACTGGGCAACGGCGAACGGCATCGTTAGGATCGCAAGGGCAAGAATTATAAGGCGTAATAGCATAATAGAAACGGTTGCTCTCAGAAGTCGAACTTTCTGAATGACTACTCACTCCTGAACTGTTGAAAATTTGTGCAGTTTCTGGGAAGGGATAAATAAGTCAGTAAACCATTAGTATGTTGAGTGCTAAACGAAGCACCTTGATAAGTGATTGACTAACAGTAAGTAATTGTACAACTACGCTTTCATTACACAGGTAAATTAGGCTATCCATGCTAACCATGAACTTAGAGGAGGAAATCGCGATCTATCAATTTGGGCAGGGAATCCATTCGGATACCGCTATTCTGGGCCATTTTAGCCAATTGGACGAAGACACCCAAAAGATTCGGTTATACGACTTGTATGATCTGGTGCTACCATTAAATCCTGTTAGCTCCGATATTGAGCAGGCTATTAAAGATAGCTCATTAACTCCTACTGACGTACCTTGTGTTACTCTGAAACAACGTCAATTGAGGCAAGGTATATTTTTTCTGCCTGATGGCGAAAATGAACAAGTAGCTGAGTTATTGCTCTATGTATTCAAAATAGTCTACCAACGCGCCTATACGTTGAAGCAGGAAAACAGTACTGACTGGTGGTATCAGGATTTATCGAAGCCGGAGATCGTGCAGGCTATACGAACGAGACACCGTGAGCTTGCTGAGGAAATATATATGAACTCCAGCTTCCGAAGCGAATTTGCCTGCCTGGCAAAATTGTGGTATGAATTTATAGAATTGAGAAAAGGTAACGTTGGAGAACCTAAACCGGATGAGCCGGAGATTCAGACCAAATTTAATTTTCTCACCTATAATGATATGATTGGTAAGGTAGATACGGTGATAGGAAAGTCTATTGCTATTGTTGAAGACAAACTTTCTCACGGGATCGGCGTACTACAGGGCTCCGTGAGAAAAGGCCTGGCTGCCCAGTATAAACTAACTTCTGAGCAAGCGAGATTATTGTTGGTAGATGTTATTGAGAGGCATATGCAGGAAGTATACAAGGTAAACTGGAGACCCTATTTTTAGCGAAACAAGACCAAAATGGTCTCCTCGGTCAACGTCCTGACACAATTTAGTTTCTAATGTCCGATTCAATCCTTGTTCAACAGCGGCTTATTAATCAGCAACTGGCTCAACCCTTGTTTCCCAATTCAGCCGATTTAGTGGCCTGGTTTGGTGCGATGCAGGCGCAGGATTATGCCGCAGCCAAATGGGGTATTGGCCTTCGCTTACCGAATACGACCAATGCCGTCATCGAGCAGGCCATTGCTAATAAATCCATTATTCGAACCTGGGCACTACGCGGCACCTTACATTTTATAGCGGCTGAAGATATTCGCTGGATGCTGGCCTTAGTAAGACACCGCCTTGAGTCGATCTGCCGGAGTCACTATCGAAAACTTGAACTGAACGAAGCGGTATTTGCGAAGAGCCAGGCCGCCATGATCCGTGCTTTGGAAGGGGGCCAGCAGTTAACTCGCCCCGAACTGAAAGCGGCCCTTAGCGGGGCGGGTATTCTCACACACGATTTACGCCTGAATTTCCTGTTAGGTAACGCAGCTTTTGATGGGCTCATCTGTTTTGGGAATCGGAGGGGCAACGAGTTTACATTCACGCTACTGGATGAATGGTTTCCTGCAAGCAAACGCATAGAACGTGATGAAGCCCTGGCTTCGCTCACTAGCCGCTATTTTACAAGTCACGGCCCGGCTACGCTGCACGATTTCGTATGGTGGTCTGGTCTGACGGTTACGGAAGCAAAAGAAGGCCTTGACCTGGCTAAATCAACGCTGTTTTCCGAACTTATGAATGGGCAAACTTACTGGATGGGTTCTTCGGCTCTCACGTACACCGTGCCCGCAATGGTTCATCTACTGCCCTCCTTCGATGAGTATCTGGTTGCGTATAAAGATCGAAGGGCTCCACTGGGCCTTTGGAGTTTAGTCAGATTGTCAGTGCAGGAAATGGCATTTTTAGTCCGGTCATTGTTGTTGATGGCCGAGTGGTAGGTACCTGGAAGCGCACAATAAGAAAAGAGGCCGTTTCCATTGAAACACGTTTATTTTTCACCCTATCCGAAGAACAGCATCAGGCGGTATCGCTGGCTGGCGAGCGATACCGTTCATTCCTGCAACCTCAGGAATGAACGGTAGGTTGTCTATAAGGGCTAAAAATGAGTATATAGTTACAAATATGCTTATACAGATGCTATACCTAGGTCAAGGTTAATTAACTGTTTTCTAGTTAGTTTTCCTGTGCTGGTGAATATGCATGTAACTCGCTAATTTTAGATTTTTATAGTCATTAGGTTGTTACAAGGCTATTTTATGATAAACCTTGTTGCAATAGATGGCTTAGTAGTACCATTTTTGGCTGAGTTGCCAACCGATACAACTAATCTAGAACAAAGACTAGCTCTGTTCATGTTACTAGTAGAGGGTATCGTTCTGGTTTCCTCTGGAGGGCGCTCGGTCCTATTTATTCAACGTTCTAATTAATAGCCTGACATGATTCTTATTGTTGATGACAGACAGGAAAATATTCTCCCGCTAAAGAAGATTCTTGAGCTGCATCGCTTTTCGGTAGATACGGCCGAATCGGGAGAAGAAGCCCTGAAAAAAATCCTGAAAACAGATTATGCCGTTGTCATTCTTGATGTACAAATGCCCGGAATGGATGGGTTTGAAGTCGCCAATGCCATTTCTGGATTCAGTAGAGCCCGGGATACGTCTATTATCTTCCTGTCGGCCGTTAACACCGAAAAAAAATTCATTACCCAGGGCTACACCTCTGGCGGAGTTGATTACCTGACCAAGCCCGTTGATCCGGATATTCTGGTCCTGAAAGTTAAAACACTCCGCAGACTCTACGAACAGCAACGGGAGTTACGGGCTACCCAGGATTCTCTACGAAAAGAAGTTGATGTGCGTAAGCAGGCCCAGGAGGAATTAGCCGCGCGAGTACAGGAGCTACAGGCCGTATTATCCACGCTGCCCCAAATGGCATTTACTGTGTCCCCTGATGGCCGGATTGAATATGTCAATCAACACTGGTTTCGCTACTCAGCCGATTCAAACGTATTTCCGCAAACACACGAGCAAGACGCTATTTGCGATGAGTGGGCACTGGCATTGGAGCAGGGCACAGAATTTACCCGAGAAGTGCGCCTGAAAGACTTGATCACAGGCGAGTTTCGCTATCATCTGCTTCGTATACTCCCTATCCGGCAGCAAGATGTTTTGATTCGATGGATCGGGACGTTTACCGATATTCATCCGCAAAAACTGGCAGCCGAACTGCTTGAACAGCAAGTGGAGCTACGCACCAATGAGCTCCTGCTTAAAAATGCTGAACTGGAACGAACAAACCACGAGTTGCAGCAATTCACCTGGGTTGTATCGCACGACCTGAAAGAACCCCTTCGGAAGATTCAGCTGCTCAACGATACGATTAAAGAAAGATACCTTAAAGGCAATGAGGAAGCGGTTTCCTACCTTGACCGATCGATCCGCTCATCGGCCCGGATGTCGTCACTGATTAATGATTTGCTGGCCTATTCCCGCCTATCCAATCCTGAATCATTTCAGTCGACGAATCTGAATACAATGCTCGATGAATTGTTGCTGGATTTTGATGAAGCTATTAGCAGAACGAAGGCCACGATTGTCATTGATGAACTACCCATTATTGAAACAATGCCGAGTCGGATGCGGCAAATTTTTCAGAACCTGATTAGCAATGCCCTCAAATTTGCCAAAGATACTGTACCTCCCATCATCCATATTAGTGCCGAACTGATTGATACAAAGGATATTGATGGGACTCCTTCTGCTGAGGGAGCGTATTGCCGGATTGTCGTGCAGGATAATGGCATTGGTTTCGATGAGAAATTCCTGGATCGCATCTTCGTTATTTTCCAGCGCCTGCACAATCGGTCTAACTATGAGGGCACTGGCATCGGCTTAGCCATTGCGAAAAAGAATATGGATAAACATCATGGCCTGATCTGGGCACAGAGCCGCGTTGATGAAGGCACCCGTTTTATTCTCGTTTTACCCGTTCAACAAGCTAGCCAGCCGGTGCTTAGCGAGACTGTATAAGCTATTTTACCCGACTCTCCATGCCACAATACGCAACGCCGAATTCGGTTATCCGGCAATTACAGATTGTCTTTACTGCGTCGACTCTCTTGCTGCTCGTCAGCCTTACTGCGTCATTTTACAGCATCCAGAAACTGATCAGTAATTCTGAATTAGTTAATCATACCAACCAGGTACTCATCGAAGCAGAGAATATTATCTCCTTTATGAAGGATGCTGAAACGGGCCAGCGGGGTATCTGGTTACGCTTGATCCGCTCTTTTTGCAGCCCTACAATGGAAGCCAGGCGAAAGTGCAGGCGAGTTATGACCGACTCAGCCAATTAACGATTGATAATCCCGATCAGCAGAAAAATCTTACCCACATTAAAGGGCTCTACGAAGCAAAGTTTGCCCAGATGCAGCGGGTGATTAATCTGGTTAATCGAAGCAGAGGATTTCTCCGGGATACTGTCGAGCGGCACCGGGAAATGGTAAAGGGCAAGCAGGTAATGGATGAACTTAGAATAGCTGTCAGCCAGATGAAAGCCGAGGAGGAGAATTTACTCAGCACCCGCATCGAACAGCAACAGATTTACATAAAATACACACCCTTTCTGCTGGTCATCGCGGCCATAGTGTCGATGTTGATAACCGCCTTGACGTATTTTCGAATTAAACGGGATCTGGATGACCGAATTGCCCGACAAAAACTGGACGAAGCAAAGTATATTGAAACAGCCGGGCGGATCGCTGTCATGGAGGATATTACCCAGGAAATTGCAGGTGGTGATTACTCTGTGCGAAGTACTGATACCAAAGACGATGAGCTGGGACGTATCGCGAAAGCATTGAATCAAATGGCTTCATCACTCGAACAGACATTTACTGACCTCAACAATAAAAACTGGCTCCAGGCCGGTTCGGTGGCGTTGAGCGATGCCATACGGGGGAGAAGGATTTGAAGCGGTTGGCAACGCACTTGATTGATACGATGGCCAACTATGCAAACGCCCCATTGGGTACCGTTTATCTGACCGATACCGACGCCAGTTTTAAGCTAGCCGGTAGTTATGCGGCCCACGATGTACCCGCTACGGTTGTTGCTGGGAAAGGGCTGATTGGGCAGGTGATCGAGCGTAAAAAGACACTTATTATTGACGACGTACCCCACGATTACAGCCGGATAACCTCATCATTGGGCGACACGCGCCCAACCTCTCTGGTGATTGCTCCACTCCTTTATGGCAATACCTGCGTTGGGGTGCTTGAACTCGGCTTCCTGCGTAAACCGGATCTATTAATTGCGGAATTTATCGAGCGCAATCTGGAGGCCATAGCCATTGGGGTCAATGCTGCTCTGGATTATATTAAACTACAGAACTTTCTGGAAGAAACGCAGGCACAGTCGGAGGAGCTACAGGCGCAGCATAATGAGCTGGAAAATCTGAATGCTGAACTGGAAATGCAGGCCCAGAAACTTCAGGCATCGGAAGAGGAACTGCGCGTTCAGCAGGAGGAACTTCAGCAAACCAACACTGAACTTGAAGAGCGTGGGCTGCTGCTGGAAGAGAAAACGAGCGAGATTCAGAAAAAGGCTGATGAGCTCGAACTGGCAACCCGCTATAAATCGGAGTTTCTGGCCAACATGTCGCACGAACTCCGGACTCCGCTCAACTCAATTCTATTACTGAGCCGATTACTGGCTGAAAACACGGATGAAAATCTGAATACCGACCAGATTGAGTACGCCAAAGTAATTCAGTCGTCAGGTAATGGTCTGCTTGGACTGATCGACGAAATCCTCGATCTGTCCAAAATTGAAGCGGGGCAGATGAAACTGGATTATCAGGATGTGGCTATTCAGGAAGTTACGGATGAGCTTCAGTCTCTCTTTGGTGTGCTGGCTAAAGAGAAAGGTCTTGACTTTTCAATTGTCGTTGAGCCCGATGTGCCGACCGTTATAGAAACGGACAAAATGCGATTGGGGCAAATTCTCAAGAATTTACTCTCAAATGCCATTAAGTTTACATCCATCGGTAGCGTCACACTGACAATTCAAAAAAACAAGGCAAAAGCCAATCGAACTGGTAAGGAGTCAACGCTCTGTTTTGTCGTAAAAGATACCGGTATTGGTATCCCGCTTCAGAAACAGCCACTTGTTTTCGAAGCATTCCAGCAGGCCGATGGCTCCACCAAACGGAAGTATGGCGGCACGGGTTTAGGGCTGTCCATTAGCCGCGAATTAGCTAAGCTCCTTGGGGGCGAGATTAAGCTGCAAAGTGTCGTAAATGAGGGCAGTGAGTTTACAGTCCAGATACCAGTTTCGGGTTCCGAGGTAGTCGCGCCGTCTGAAAAGACATCAATAAGTCCGACAATTCATCAGGAATTACCCTTGTTAACTGGCACAACAGCTCCGAATAAATACATCAGTGCGACCATTCCTGAAGACATTCCGGACGACCGAGATACCATTACGGAGAAGGACAAAACCATCCTGATTATTGAAGACGATACAAACTTTGCCAAATCACTGCTGGATTACTCGCGTAAAAAAGGGTATAAAGGGGTTGTATCCGTTCGGGGCGACGAAGGATTGAAGCTGGCGGCTATTTACAAGCCCATGGGTATTCTGCTCGATATTCAGTTGCCAGTCATGAGCGGTTGGGAAGTGATGGATGCCCTGAAAGCTGACCCCGTAACCCGCCCTATTCCGGTGCACATTATGTCGTCGCACAAGTTGAAAAATGAAAGCTTACTGAAAGGGGCCATTGATTTTGTGGATAAGCCAATGGCCTTTGAACGGATGCAGGATGTATTCAAAAAGCTGGAGTATGTGCTGACTCGCAATCACAAGAAAGTGCTCATTATTGAAGATAACCCCAAGCATGCCAAAGCGTTAGCCTATTTTCTGGAAACCTTCAATATTACTTCTGAACTAAAGAGCAATATTACGGAGGGCGTTGATGCACTGAAACGCAAAGAAGTCGATTGTGTGATTCTGGACATGGGAATTCCGGACCATAAAGCCTACGAAACCCTGGAAGAAGCCAAGAAAAATCCCGGTTTCGAAAGCCTGCCAATTATCATCTTTACGGGCAAAAGCCTCTCCATGGCCGAAGAGCTGAAAATTAAAAAATATGCTGACTCAATTATTGTCAAAACAGCCCATTCGTACCAGCGCATGCTCGACGAAGTATCGCTCTTTTTGCACCTGGTAGAGGAAAATAAACAAGGTAATAGCACCAATGGCGACTCGAAAATGATGCGGGGCCTGAGTCAGGTACTTACCAACAAAACAGTTCTGGTGGCGGATGATGATGTGCGGAATATCTTCTCCTTATCGAAAGCGCTTGAGCAATATAACATGACCGTCATTGCCGCTCTGGATGGTAAAGAAGCCCTCCAGAAGTTAACCGAGAATCCGACCGTTGATATTGTACTGCTGGATATGATGATGCCCCAAATGGACGGCTACGAAACAGCCCGTAAGATTCGGGAGCATTACCGTTGGAAAAACTTACCCGTCATTGCCGTAACGGCCAAAGCGATGACCGGCGACCGGGAAAAATGTATCGAAGCTGGCGCATCGGATTATATTACAAAGCCAGTCGACATTGACCAGCTTGTGTCCTTATTGCGTGTCTGGCTCTATGATCGATCGTAACAGTTTGATGTTTATAGTCTGAAGTTTGATGTTTCTATGGCAGATGCCAACATCAAACTTCAGACTACAAACATCAAACCAACTCCTAATCACCATGCCCAAAAAAAGAATCTTGATTATTGACGATGATTCAAGAAATATTTTTGCCCTGACGGCTACCCTGAAAGCCAGATCGTTCGACTGTTTGTCTTGTCTGGGTGCTCGGGAAGCGCTGGATATACTCCGGACGGATGAGGTCATTGATGCGATCCTGATCGATATGATGATGCCTGATATAGATGGGTATGAAGCAATTCCGCGCATCAAAAATTTAGCGAACCGGCAAAACACGCCTATTTTTTCGGTTACAGCGCAGGCAATGGTTGGCGATCGGGAAAAATGCCTCCAGGCTGGCGCAACAGATTACATTGCCAAGCCAATTGACGTGGATCGGCTGTTAAGCCTTCTGTCAGGTATTTAAGAAAATTAGATTCTATTGATTCATTAGATTCTACTGGATTGAAAACACAATGATTTAATCCAAAAATCAACAGAATAGACTAGCAGTCAATTAGTTATGATTGAGGAAAAAGAGGTCGATCTTTTATTAAATGACCTGCTTGAAGTATATGGGTACGATTTTACTCATTATGCGAGAGCGTCGTTAAAGCGACGAATTAACCGACTGTGGTCCTTAGATAAGTTTCCAAGCTTTGCTGAGATGCGGTATCGGGTTCGGTCAGACCCAGATTACCTGAAACGGTTTGTGGAAGAACTGACGGTGAATGTTACCGAAATGTTCCGGGACCCACTCTTCTATAAAGTCCTCAGGACAGAGGTGCTAAGCACACTTGCAGCCAAACCGTTTATTCGTATCTGGCATGCGGGTTGCTCAACGGGCGAAGAGGTGTTTTCAATGGCCATTCTGCTTAAAGAAGCCAACCTACTGCATAAATCGTTGTTGTATGCTACAGACCTAAATTCCGAAGTACTGGAAGTGGCTCGCAAAGGCATTTTTGCATTGGGTCCTATGAAACAGTATTCCGAAAATTATATCCTGTCTGGCGGTAAACAGGACTTTTCAGCCTATTACACAGCGCAATACGGTTACGTTAAATTCAACGAAGAGCTAGCCGGGAAAATGGTGTTCTCGACGCATAACTTAGTATCAGACCGGTCGTTCAATGAATTTGATCTGATTCTATGTCGCAACGTGCTGATTTATTTTGATAAAGCCTTACAGGAGCGTGTATTGACCCTCTTCAATGAAAGCCTGGGGCCGCTTAGTTATCTGGCATTAGGAGCCAAAGAAACATTGAAATTTTCCAGTATACAGCTTAAATACAAGCAGCTAGAGAACGAAAAGATATGGCGGAAAATAAAGTAATGGAACATTGCAAAGTGGTACTCATTGGCGGATCAACAGGTAGTATTGATGTTCTACTGAAATTACTACCAGCTTTACGACCAACCTTATCGTTTGCCGTAATTATTGTTCTACACCGAAAAAATACGGCCGATTCTACCCTGGCAAACTTACTTTCGCTCAAAACAAGTATTCCCTCAAAGAGGTCGATGATAAAGACGTTATCAGGCCAGGCATGATATACCTGGCCCCTGCCGATTATCATGTATTGATTGAACAGGATGGTACGTTCTCATTAGACGATTCTGAAAAGGTCAATTACAGCCGACCGTCTATCGACGTGACGTTTGAATCAGCAGCCGATGTATATGGATCTTCTTTAGTCGGTACTCTACTGTCGGGTGCTAATGCCGACGGAACCAATGGGCTGAATGCCATTAAACGAGCGGGTGGCATTGTGGTGGTTCAGCAGCCAGAAACCGCGCAGGTTGCCTTTATGCCGCAGCAGGCTATTTTGAGTACTCCTGTTGATTTTATACTTAATGTGCAGGAACTAACCCGGTTTGTTAACGAGCTTAATGACGCTGATTAAGTTTTAGCCAATTTATAAACAAGACTACTCATTACTTGTTAGGTACATATACGCGGGCTTTCCGTAGAGCAAACCTGCGTATAGTAAGAATAAACACTCACTAACGGGATCATCCCAAAAATGTTATGAAAAAAGTAATTGCAGTAGTTGCAGCACTTGCCCTAACCTTGAGTATGGCTCAGGCCCAGGATAATAAAATGAAGAAAAAAGCCGATGTTGTTGAAGCGAAAGCTGAAGTAGCAGGCGATAAAGCCGCTCTGAAAGCTAACAAAATGGCTCGCGAAACGGATAAAATGACTGGTGATAAAGCAGCCCTTAAAGCGCATCGTAAAGAACATATGAAGCAAGAAGGCGAGTTGATGAAAGACCGTGCCAAGAAAGATGTTAAGGTTGTGAAAGAGAAATTATAATCTTGATTGACCACTATAATGTAAAACGCCCGACTGTTAAGTTGGGCGTTTTGCATTAGGAGCATTTCATTGATGGCTAAATGCGATTAGTCCTGAATCGTAACATCATGCTTCTTCGCAGCTTTTTTAATGCGCTTTTTGATTGTACTTACTTCGTCGGAGTCATATTTGGCCGTATTGCCCTTGTGGTTAATCGGGGCCGCCCGCGCGGTAGCTCCAGGCTGCCCGAACATGCTCTGGGGAGTCAATCGGGTATTTTTTGTTAGTTCGATCAGCGAAATCAACGTCGCTGTACTTGTGCTCCCCTTCTGTCGGGCTGACATCAGCACGTTTGTCAATTTTAGGGTCATTTCCCATGATCGTTGAGTTGTTTGATTAGATTTAGTCAACGATAATTGGGAATCGAATGTTGACTCTCTGTAAGGTCTTACCCCAAAACTATGTCAATTCTTTTTTCACCACTCACCATTCGTAGCATACAGCTTAAGAATCGTATTGTTGTTTCGCCTATGTGCCAGTATTCAAGCGAAGATGGTTTCGCCAATGACTGGCATTTAGTGCACTTGGGAAGCCGGGCCGTAGGGGGCGCAGCGTTGATTTTTACCGAAGCCACTGCCATCTCTGCCGAAGGACGAATTTCTCCTGATGATTTAGGCATCTGGAAAGATGAACACATTCCAGGACTAAAACGAATTACCCATTTTATCAAACAGAATGGCTCCGTGGCGGGTATTCAACTGGCCCATGCCGGTCGCAAAGCCAGCCACCGCCGACCCTGGGAAGGTGGTAACCTGATACTGCCCACTGAAGCACGAGGCTGGCAAACCGTAGCGCCCAGTGCCATTCCCTTTCAGGAATCGGAGCAGGCTCCCAGGCGTTAACGACCGAAGGTATTGAAAAGGTCCTGGCTGATTTTCAGTCGGCCGCTCTACGTGCATTGAACGCAGGCTTTCAGGTACTAGAAATTCATGCCGCCCACGGCTATTTACTACACGAATTCCTGTCGCCATTGAGTAATCAGCGAACGGATGCCTATGGTGGTTCATTTGATAATCGTATCCGGCTGTTACTAGAGGTGATCGAGCGCGTCCAAACCGTATGGCCAACCGAATTGCCGCTTTTTGTGCGAATTTCTGCTACCGACTGGACCGAAGGCGGCTGGACTGCCGATGATTCAGTAGCCTTAGCAAGTATTCTCAAAAGTAAAGGTATTGATGTTGTGGACTGTTCGACAGGCGGGAATGTGGCGAGTGCTAAAATTCCACTTAAACCCGGCTATCAGGTTCCCTTTGCCGAGCGGATTAAACAGGAAACCGGTATGATGACAGCGGCAGTAGGATTAATCACGTCGCCTAAACAGGCCGATACAATTCTGGCAACTGGTCAGGCTGACCTAGTATTGCTGGCCCGCGAGTTTTTGCGGGACCCCTATTTCCCGTTGCATGCTGCCCATGCCATGGACAATGCCATCAGCTGGCCGATTCAGTATGAACGTGCGCGGCCCCGATGAATAATTGTGTTAGAACGAAACATTTTACCCGCGGAAACAGTAATCTTGCCAGCAGTGTGTAGTTATTAGTTATTTACAGTATGTTGTCATTAGATTGTTAATAATTCAATAACCAATAACACAATAACTTTGCACGAATAAGTAATCACCATTTATTAACGGATAGAATTTATGCGCTGGTTAGGAGGAGACGAAAGTGATAATGTCGAAGATCGCCGGGAAGCGGTGGCGGAGGCCTGCTGGTTGGCGGTGGAATTGGCACCGTCGTGATTGCTATTATTGTGATGCTATTAGGTGGTGATCCGTCAGAGGTTTTAAACCAGAGCTCACCGGACCAGGCAACGTCTCAGGCTCCGTCAGGTCCCCAGGCAGATGATGACGCGGCTCATTTTACACGGAAAGTGCTGGCCAGCACCGAAAAAGTTTGGACAAAACTTTTTGCCGAACAGGGCGCTCAGTACCGGGACCCCGTTTTGGTCATGTTTCGGCAGGTTACCTCATCAGGTTGCGGTACTGCGCAGCAAGCGATGGGCCCCTTTTACTGTCCCGAAGACCAGAAGGTATACATCGACTTATCCTTCTACGACGAACTTGCCCAGCGCTTTCAGGCTCCCGGTGATTTTGCCATGGCCTATGTCGTTGCCCACGAGATTGGTCACCATGTGCAGAAACAACTGGGCATTATGGATAAAACCGATCAACTGCGCCAGCGGCTAAGTGAGCGTGAATATAATAAGGTATCAGTTCGGCTGGAATTACAGGCTGATTTCTTTGCGGGTGTCTGGGCGCATCATGCACAAGGACAGAGCATTGCCCTGGACGAAAATGATGTTGAAGCGGCCCTTACGGCAGCTAATGCGATTGGCGACGACAAAATCCAGGAGCAAACTCAAGGACGTGTCGTACCCGATGCGTTCACACATGGCAGCTCGGCCCAGCGTGTGTACTGGTTCAAAAAAGGACTTAAAACCGGTGATATCAATCAGGGAGATACGTTTAATAGCCGCGAAGATTCAAACTTGTAAGAGGGTTTTCGATCTATCAATAAAAAAACGGCGCCAGATCTAGCGCCGTTTTTTTATTAAGGCCAGTATCCCTACTTCTTCCACTCCGCCAAAAACTCCTCGAATGCTTGCTCAAGAGCCTGTAACGCATCGGCTAGTCCGCTGGTGTCGTTGACTTTTAGTTTGCCTTCGGCAGTGCGGGCAATGTCGGCTACACGAGATACACCGATGGTTCCGGCACTTCCTTTCAAGGTATGCAAATGGCTTTTTACCGTCGGAATGTCGCCTAGGGAATAAGCCGATAACGATCCGTTTACCAGGTCAGTGGCTTCCGTTACGAACTCTTCCATAATGCTGTCGACCAGGTCTTGTCCACCAATATCACGGAGTTGCCCAACAATGTCTGCGTCGATAATCGGCAGCGCAGGCTCGATCTCCTTCACAACAGGTTTAGGCGTGGGCGACGAAGGGGATACAGGTGCATGTTTTGCCCGGTTTGCATCAGTAAGTTCCTTGACTTTGGCTACCAGGCTTTGTGCACGGATGGGTTTGGCGATATAATCATCAAGCCCCTGACTGATGAAGCGTTCACGATCTTCCTTCATCGAATAGGCAGTCATGGCGACAATGGTAGGTAGGTTTTTACCAAACTGGGTACGTAATCGACGGGTGGTTTCAACGCCGTCCATGTCGGGCATCTGGATGTCCATAAAAATGACATCGAAGCCCTTGTATTCCTCTTTGTTCTCGGCGGTTTCCCTCATTTCAACTTCCCGTATGGCCGCCGGGCCACTGTCAGCGGTGGTAACAATGCAGCCTGATTTACGCAGAATTTCACTCGCCACCTTGCGGTTTACGGCATTGTCATCAACCAGCAACACATTTGGATGGTAGGTGCTGAAGAAGTTAGCCAATGCAATCTCGGCAACTTCGGTTGTTTGCTGCGTTGGACTGATAGCGGTTTCTTTCAGTTCAATAGTAAACCAGAACGTACTCCCCATACCAACTGTCGATTCCACACCCACTTCACCTTTCATCAGATGAGCCAGTTCTTTCGAGATGGCCAGCCCCAGGCCCGTACCCCCGAACGATTTTCGGGAAGACGTATCTACCTGGCTAAATGAGTTGAACAGCAGATTAATATTCTGGGGCGAAATACCAATACCTGAGTCGATAACGGCCACCCGAATTCGGTTGAATTTGCCCCGCTTGCTAATCAATGACGCTTCGACCCGGATGGTACCCTGTTCGGTGAATTTGATGGCATTGCTGGTCAGGTTAGACAGAATTTGCAGTAACCGTGTCTGGTCGGCAATGACAAACGTAGGCAGATCGGGCCCGAGGTGATAGGTCAGGTCATTATTTTTGGAGTTGGCCTGCTGCCCGAAGAGCGCAATCAGTTTCTCGAAAATCTCCTTAAAGGCTACCGGCGACTCATGAAGAACCATTTTTCCGGCTTCAATTTTGGAGAGGTCGAGAATGTCGTTCAGGATATTCAGCAGCGTTTCCGACGAGCGTTTGACCGTTTTCACATAACTGCGTTGTTCCTCGTCCAACTGAGTATCATTCAGGAGGTCGATCATGCCGATGATCCCGTTCATAGGGGTTCGGATTTCGTGGCTCATGTTGGCCAGAAACTGCTCCTTCACTTTCAGCGACCGTTCGGCTTCATCTTTTGCTTTGACTAATTCAGCCGATTGTTTCTTTAATTCCGTGATGTCACGCGCCAGAACGGCCACTACCGAATTGCTTCCTGGATCGTCGTTCAGCATCAGCATGTTAAACATATACTGCCGCTCGCTACCGTCTTTTCGACGCATACTGGCCTCAAAATTTCGTAAGCTTCGATTTCGGCCCAGTTTAAACATGGCATGACGAATCGCATTTTCGTCGATAAAGAACTTTGTAATTTCCTGTCCCAGAACTTCTTCTGGTGTGTACCCCATCCGTTTAAATACCGACGGACTAATCATCGTAACCCGACCTTGCCGGTCGACACGAGCGTAGATGTCCTGTAGGTTTTCGAAGATACCCCGGAATTTTTCTTCACTCTGGCGAGTGGCAATTTCGGCCCGTCGGCGGTTGGTAATGTTCCGGGCAATCCCCGACACTTCATCGATGACACCACCTGCCAGCAAAATTGGATTGAGGTGAAACTCGAAATAAGTTTCACCACTTGGGGTCATAAAATGCAGTTCGAAATTCTGCGGATGTCCCCGAAACGCCTGTCGGTATCGTTCCTCCAGTCGTTGGCGGTTTTCATCGCCAATCATGCGCCAGCCGAGTTCAGGTGCACTGGATCGAATCGAGGGGTTTCATTCACCTGGTATTCAATCAGCCGGGCATAGTTTTTGTTAAAAGAAGTCAACTGAAGTGCTTTATTGACCGACCAGATCAGATAGGTACTACTATCGAAAATTGCATTCAGACGAGCGTTTTGTTTATCCAGGCGAGCCTCCGACTGTTTTCGGGCAATGGCCAGCGCCACCTGCCCCGAAATAAACTCCAGCAGTTCAAGGTCGCGAGGGCCATACGTTTGAGCATCATCATACGACTTCACACCAATGATCCCCGTAATCTCGTCGCCAATTCGGAGTGGGGCGGTTAGCATCACCTGAGGCTGACGCTGGCCATATAGATCAATATTATGGTAAGCCTCTAGCTGCCTAATGTCGCGTTCGTACAGAAATAGAGGCTTGTTCGCCAGAATCGTATATTCGATAATGCCATTGCCCAGTTTCCGTTTGGTGAACCGCATATTGCTCCCGAAATACTCATCGACATAATACGGAAATGACAAAAACGTTTTCGTGCTGTCGTAGAGTGCAATAAAGAAGTTGCGGGCGTCAATAATATTGCCTAACTCTTCATGGATTTTGTGATATAATTCGCCAAGATTAGGCGTATTAATTGTCCAGTTGGCAATACTGTAGTATAGTTTCTGCGATTTTTCGGCCCGAATTTTGCCAGTTGTATCATGTAGAATACAACGGAAGGCGGTAGGACGACCATTATCGAATCGGCAGTTGACACTACCGGATAGAAACAGGGTTTTACCGGCTTTACTTCGAAAAACGGTTTCGACATAGGGAAGCTTATCGCCTTCCTGAATGCGTTTGAGTAGCCCCAGTGTACTGGTCGCATAATCGGGATGAAGGACATCAATCAGGTTGAGGGCCGAAATCTCTTCGGAATTATAACCGAGGGCTTCGCGCCAGGCACGGTTCACGAAAATGAATTTGCCATCAAGGGTTAATAACTGAATTAAGTCGGATGTATTATCGACCAAATCCTGTAATTGTGCGTTCGTATTAGAAAGGGCAGAGGCAACACGACGTTTATTCGTTACGTCTTCGCCAATAACTGTAAAGGAAGAAACGTGACCATCAATGTCATTGATAATGACCGAGTTGAGTTGCACATTGCGTAAAGCACCAGAGCGGGCCAGGAGCGTAATCTCTTTCTGTTCAGGAAAGCCTCCTTTAGCCAGGGCATCGTCAAATTCAATTTCGAGCCTGGCACGGTCGGTAGGGGGAATGAACGTGTCGAAAAAATTTTTACCAATAATGTCATCGGGTTGCCAGGCTGTGACGCGATACGTGTAGGGATTGGCATAACTAAGTGTTCCGTCACGTTCAATCGTCAGACCAACCAGATTAAGTTGGTCAACTGTCTGGCGAACCTCGAATATGGGTTGGGCGTCAGATACGGGGAGTCCGTCGCGTTCGTAGTGCAGTCGTTGAATTTCGGCCACTAATTCATCTTTGGTTTTGGCAGACCAGCGCATAGTGTAAGGCAATGAGTTGTATAAATTTACGAAAATGTTGGGTTCCATTAACAACGGAGTACATACTTTCAACTCGGTGTTAGAAACGGATTTCCTGATTAGACTGTATGCAGTTGCATAAGTATTGCTTACTTTGTTACGTCTCAGCTATTAACTATGATAAGGCGGTTTATTTTTTTACTGGTAGGGTTGGCCGCAATGGGTTGCGAACCATTTGATTTAACGAAGAAAAATTTCCCGGTGTGCGCGAAACCGTCGGCTTCCATTGGCTACACGGTTGGGCGGTTAGACGTAACTTTTTTTCTGGATAATCCACAGGGTGATATTGGCGTTGCTGGCTGGGACCCGGGCGACAGTAAAGGCAAAACGCGCGTGGGAACGCGAGTAACCTATAGCTACGACCAACCGGGTACCTATACGATTACGCTCAACATTGCCAATTCGTGCGACGATAAATTTACGACAACCCGGCAAATAACTGTTAGTAATTAACTCATGATGCGCCTACTTCTCCTTTTTATTCTTAGCCTGTTTCTGGTTTCGCCGGGCCACGCACAGGAGCGCGTTCGTAAGGTCAGGATCTATGTGGTTGATTCCTCCCAGCTCGAAATTCACTATGATCTGATCAATGTTCGCCCTGGCGATTCTGTTTATTTTGAGATGCGCAGTCGGTTGCGGGGCCCATTACGCATTCTGCCCGAATTTGTACGGGGTGATGTTGGCACACAGATTACGGCTGGATCTGATCGCCGGATTATCTGGGATGCACTGGCTAATGGCTACTCGCTGAATGAAGAAGTTCAGGCAAAAGTCTTTGTGAAAACGAATGTCCCTCTAATAGCTTCCCAACCTGTGCCAACCTCGCCCGTAACTGAGCCTGTCGTGGTTCAGAAGCCTGCCGTGACAACACCTAAACCGGAACCTGTTCCAGCAAAGCCAAAACCAACCGAATCGGTCGCTATTCAGGATCCTAAACCGAACGTAAGCGAACCCGCATCGAAAACGGCTACATCATCGCGTTTCAGGCGAATAAAACCAGCAAAACCGTCGATTTTTGCCGCAGATACGGTAACGTCGGAATCAGCCACAACTACGCCTGTGCCTGTAACGCCACCTCCTCAAAAGCCAGCTTCCGTGGCAGTATCGACGCCAGCACCGAAACAACCGGCCTCGCAAACGGTATCAGTAGCGCCACCGGCTGAATCTATCCCAGAAGCTGCGGTGGTCGATTCGAATAGGGTTTACCGAACTCGCTATGCCGGCCCTGCCTGGGCACTTTTATCGGCAGTAGCACCGGGTGTCGGGAATATTTTTGTGCAGATGCCGAAGCCTAAAATCGGCCTCCGTCCGTTATTGACAATAGGGTGCTATGGGTTAATTGCCTATGGATTAGCGGAGCGCAAGAAATCAGATGATGCCTATGCTATTTATGAAGATCAAAAGAACGCGACAGCCGGTGAACCCTATTATCAAACGGCAAACGACCATTACCATCGCTATTTCATGGCTACAAGAGGAGCTGTAGTAGTAGCCGCAGCCGATGTGATTCTGACCTTTATTAAAGGACTGCGCAACAGCCAGCTCCAGAGAGAAGCCCGACGTATTCAAGGCGTTACACTGCGGCCGGGGCTTCAGGCCGGTCAGGTTACGGCTGTAGTACGGTATTCATTTTAATGTTGACTGATAGAATGAGTGAATGGTCGAATAATAAATTAACCGCCAATCACTCCTTCAAAATTCATCGAGTCTATGCGTATATTCCTGACAATGAGCTTTATCCTCCTGACTATGGTCTTGAGCCTTGCACAGTCTACGCGACGTGCGAAATCGGCGGTTTATTCAGCTACCAGTGACTGGCAGAAAGTAACGCTCAAGGCAACTTCACGTTTAGCTACGTCCAGTGCTGCTACACCTCAGGTAGCTTCGACTCCCGTTTCTCAACGCTTTGAGCGAATGGAAACGGTTCCAGTCAGCCCGACATCGTCCGCCAATGTTGACTTTCGCCCGGCTTTTGTCGGTGATTTTGCCACCAATCGAAATGGGTGGAAGGCTGGTAATCAGGGTGATTATAATTATCAGATTGGCATGGGTCGATACAGTATGCGCAAACTGAATACACGCACCCAGCAAGTGGCGTTCAGTGCTGTTGAATTACCCGCCGATATAAATTTGAACAAGGCAGATATATTCACCATTAAGGTTGATATGCTGGCCGATTCGGGGAAGGTGCCCATGGGCGGTATTGTTTTTGGCGTGAAAGACTCGCTCAATTACTCTGCGTTTACCCTAAATGCGAAAGGTGAAGTGTCGATTATTCGCGTGGCCAACGGCAAAACATTCAGCGATTATATGCCGGGCGATTATTTCTCCCCTGGTGTATCTATCGAAAAGAATCGGAATCGACTCATGATACAGCGTAAAGGGGAATCGCTGCGTTTTTATATTAATGCCCAGGAAGTCCGTACTAGCCCATATCAGTTCAAAATGCTTTCCGGAAATGGTATTGGCCTGATGGCCTCTGGGTATTGGACCTCGTTCCAGAAATTGAGTGTTACACTGGGGCCGTAATTTGGTGGAGTTAGTGAAATAAGTTAGAGTAGTGTAGTGAGTGAGAGTGGGTGGAGTAAGTACTAGAGATAGACCATTTCACTGACTCCACCCACTCCACTAATCCCTAATTCCTGACCTGCTCGCCATTCCGGTTGATGGTCATGAGTTGGCCGTTTAGAAATACAGTCGCAGTGTTTCCTCGGAAGGGGGTAACGGCTTCAAATTCAGGCTGAATCACCCATTCATCATCTTCGTCGATGTAACCCCATCGACCTTTGCTTCGCGCCCGTCGCCAGCCGCGTTCGTCGGCTCCCAGTTCTACTTTATCGTAAGGTTTGTTGCCAAAAGCTTCTTCGTATTTTCCCTGTCGGGCATCGGCTGGGGTAGCTGGCTTCGTTTCTGGTTCGGGCAGACTAGGCTTATTCTCTACTGGCTTGCTAACGGGTTTATTGTCGTCTTTGGGAACATCAGCCGATGCAACTGAAGGGCCACCAGGTACTACGGCAGGTGTATCTGTAGCTTCTGTAGCTTCACTTGTTGGCGGCTCTTTATCGGGTGCCTGATGGCTTACTGCCGAAATTTCAGTTGGTTTTTCTTCCTGAATCGAATTGGTTGTTTGTTCGGTTTTTCGCTTTGGTTTCGGTTCCGCGGGCCTGGAGTTACTGCTTTTTATAAACCAATAAATTATGGCCAATAACGCCATCGCAAATAAAACGCCATAAATACCACTCCGGTCGCTGGGGATCACCTCGACTCGTACCGTGCTTAACGGATTGTTATTGGCATCGAACAGGGTATAGTCTGTGCTTTTTGCGGGTTTTACCCAGCCTCTGTTAATAGGGGATAGGCCTTCGCCTAAATCATCAATCGTCACCGCTAATAAATTCTCAACCTCCCAGGCTAGGGTTACCGATTGCCCCTTGCGTACACGGGCAGGGGTGGCCGTAAATGACCGCACGATAGGCGGGGGCTCATACAGACTGGATGACGTTGTGGACGTGGGTTGTTCAACCACTACAGGCGGTGGCGCAATAGGTGGTTTGATTGGCTCTGGATCTTGAACCGTAATTTTTTGAGGCTCTGGCTTGGGTAACTCCGGTTCTGCTTTGATTAACTCCTTAAATGTATCGGATTTAGTAATAGGGTCGGCTACGGGTGTAGGAGGAATCACCACAACGGGCTCAACTTGTTTTGGGACCGGAGGAGGTGCCAGGCGTTGCAGAACAAGCGGAACCCAGCGGTTCCGGACAAAGTCAGCCGAGAGTTTCAGTGAAGTAGCTGCATTGACAATCTGGTTCAGATCCTGGTCAATTAAATGGGCACGCGAAGGTTGAGCCAGCCGGGCAATACGGGCCTGAATATTCTGAAACAACAAGCTATTGTTAGCTACTTCCTGGCTTATTTCGGTCGCCCGCTTTAGGGCGTCGGTCAACGAAAGTCCTGCCTGTTGTGCATCCTGAAGGTAGCCGTTGGTTCGCCAAACGTCAGGCCCATCGAGAACAATGGCTTCACGAAGTCGGTCGGTCAGTTCGGTTTCAGTCATGAGATGGCGTTGAATGGAACGCGGATTTTATGATCTATATGATTTTTGAATCATACTAAATCATAGAGATCATAAAAATCAGTGGTCTATTTATTTTAAGGGTATCGCATAAACAGGGCAGTTGTCCAGGAAAGCTCCATGCCGCTTGCCCGCTCTTTTTCATAGTAATCAACCAGTCGCATGTTATGGGTACGCATCAGTGCAAGAATTTCCAGTGGATCAGACTGACCTTCGTACAGGGGTGAAAAATTCAGTTCGAGTAAGACGGCACCAATTCGTTGGTTTTTGAATAAGTCGGCTCCTCCTCGTAACACGGGTAACTCAAATCCCTGCGTATCAATTTTAAGTAAATCAATCTGCTCAATACCCTGTGCAGCACAGAAAGAATCCAGTGTATTTACCTGAACTGATTCGGCCAAAATTAGTGCTTCTTCCGCAAATATATTTTCCGATTTGTTGGTATTCACCGGCAGAAATGAACTCAGTTCCGATTGGGTGTAATTCCGAAACGTAGCAACTCCGGCCTGGTCGCCAAGGGCGAGCTGATGAAGCGTTACCTGTGGCCCGAACGATTGACTCGATAACGTGGTAAAAGTAGCGGATGAGGGCTCAAATGCATGAATAGTAGGATTTCGGAAACAGCTCTGGAGTAGTTCTATCGTTTGGCCACGGTTAGCGCCTATATCAAAGCAAAGCGGATTCTCCTTGCGAACAACAACCTTCAGATCATACGTTAAATCGTGACCGTTTACCGCGTTTGGGTATCGACGGGCAACGAATAGCCCGAAAGCGGAAAAAAACGATTTTACGTAGTTAATTGCCGTTTTGTTCATAAGGATAACCTTCCGATTTCGTTACTATTGATTCTGTGGTTTCTATTGATTCTATGGATTCTGTTGTAGTGCAAAACCGCGACTTGATGCAATAGAATCTACAGAATCAATAGAAACCACAGAATCAATAGTAACTCTAGCTACAGTATCCTGCAATAAACAACAAATTTCAGTCGAACGTCACCACGTTCCTCCGATAATCTACGGAAATTTTACCAAACTTCGACAAAGCAGACTGACCTAATAGCAAAGGAGCTTTTGTACTGCGCACTACATTGGCGGTTACGTTTTCGAGTACCCGGTCTCCGATCTGTACGGATTTCAACCGGATCAGGTCACCAGGGGATAAATCGCCATTCGCATCTTCAAACCGCGACTGTCCCACGATATCGTCTTCAGTAATTGTTCCCTGCTTCATCATAAATTCGGCTTCGGTCGATGAGATGGAAATCAGGCTGGCACCCGTATCCAGGATAAATTTCATGGGATGCCCATTAATAATAACTGGGATTTTATAAACACCCTTTTCTTTTTCCATAGCCACTTCCGTTGGGCCACTCCCAATCTGGGTCAAGGTTGGTTTTGGTATTGGAGTGGCTGCCTGGGCGGTTTGACTCTTGGGTTGATCGGTCGGACTATGCTTGTTTTTTCTGGGCTGATGACTACCTGACCGTGAACAGCCTGAACAGCCTGACAGATAAACAGCCGTGGTGAACAGACAGATAAAGACAGCGAATCGAATAGCCAATGAACTAGTATGTGTGCCTTTCATGATTACTCATACCGAATTAATGCCTTGGTTTTCACCCGCCAGACGCCATTTTCGAGCATTGCTGTGCCATCCCGGCGCATAGTGATGCGGGTGTGGGTAGTGGTATAGCTGTTTTCACTCTCACAGGCCGGTTCAATCATGTAGTTGCGGTATGTTAGAAACCGAGCTACCCGGCCTGGTTCGGCCTCAAACCGAAACGACGCAACCGATGGGCTTTCGCGGTCCGACGCTTCGGCACTAACGCTGAAACGATAGGCCGATTCTGGAGAGAGTGAACTGGACTTCTGCGCCATGTCGAACTGTCCGTTTGGATCAGGTGGGGGGAAATAGAATACTTCCGAGCGGGGGCGGGCAGGGGCTGGAATTGGGCTGGGTGTCTGAACGAAGGGGGCTGGCTCCTGCATCTGAACAGGATCAGGCGTTGCTACTGGCTCAACGAAGGATTCTGGAGCACGGGCAACGGGTGTCGATTTGGGCAAGACACTACTACCTTGCTGTTTCAGTTGCCGAATCACGACCAAGGGTTTGTCTGTATCCAGTTCCTTAACAATAGCGTCGTAGGCATCTGCTTTCTGCCGATAATCGACCCGAACCGAATTGACATTATTACCGGAGTTCGCCCGCCGGAATGATTCCAGGGAATTTCGTAGCCGGTTGTTTTCGTCCAATAACGCTTGAAGTTCAGCCTGCGCTGCCCGGTATAGCAATAAATAAATGGCTCCTGCGCCGACCAACAATCCAACTAGTCCACTTATGATCATCATCCAGAGTTGTTTGTCCTCTCGTTCCTTTACCTCACGCTCTAATTTACTAATCTGAAAAGATGCCGGGTCAATATCGTTGCCTGGAACTGCCTCCGAAACAGTAGAACTTTCCGAAACTGCCGGGCTTGGTTCGGGGGCCACGGCGGGCGGAAGCATCTGGTCAATTTTTGCCAGTATCTGAGCCTGTACCGCTGAGTTCAGCGGCTTGCCATAATTATTGTCCGCTTTGTAGCGGCTGTAGAAAGTAGCTAACTGCTTTCGAATGGCCACATTCGCATCTTCCGGCGACATAGCAATAAATGTCGCTGTATTTTTTAACTCACTCAGCTCCTGCATTTTTGCCCCCACTTGATCCCAACTGCCAACAGTACGGATAATGTTCTGCGGATCGCACCCATCACTGCAACTTAGTAGCTGGGTATAAATGGTCTGCGCTTTCAACTGCCCTTTTTCCTGGCTGATTTTGCCAAAAACAGCGATCGCCACATCTTTTGTCATCGTATCAACCGCCGACTGGTTGATGTTCTGGGCGAAGGATACGGATGTAAGCAGGGTTAGTATACAAAAGGGGATTGTTCGCATAAGGTTATCATTCATAGTCATTGGTCGTCATTCATAGTCAGTGATTGTCATTGGTAACCGTGCATGACTACCAACGACAATCACTGACTATGAATGACCCTAGTTTACGCCAATGCATTGGCTAATTTGTTAATCGCGCCAATGAGCGGATAGAAGAACAGCGTTTCTTCAATCGGTGCGCCAAGGGCATCAGTCATTCCACTGTATTCCGCAGCTACATCACCCTCTTTCCGTTGAATGCCATCCATGAGCGACGTATCCAGGTGCGTGCGTAATTCCTGCTGCGCAATCACCAGCGACCGTGCCGATACGTTCAGGTTTCGGACGAAACTAAACTGCTGGTTAATGGCGAAGAAAAAGTCGATGAATGCGTTGGTTTCTTTCAGTAACGAGTCGATCACTTCTGGTTTGCGTAAGTCAGCATACGTCAGCGCCGGGAACTCGTCGTTAAAGGTAGCCGGATACACGTAATTAATAGCTTCAGTATCGACTGGCCGACTGTTGGCAGGCTGCATGAGGGCACCTTTGCAGGTTACTTCTTTTGGCCCTTTGCGTTCGTAAAATAGCGTTAGCCCACTGGTATCGTACATTTGCTCGTACACTTTCTCGAAAATAGCCCGTGCCAGTTTGCCCAGCATCTGATCGTCGGAACTGATGATGGTGAGCAGTTTCGAGCCCGTCCCGCTAAACGTAATGGCTCCCGGTAAACTGATATTCCGGTGCTTCATCAGCCGCGCAATATGGTAAAGCAGCGCTGAATAGAACAATACGAATACCACTTTCAGGTCTTCATCTTTAGCCAGTATGCCATTGAACGACAGCATGCTTTTGGCCTTTACATCATTACTTTTTTCGATGGAGAACCAGAATGCCATGATGTCTTCCGACCGATTGGTATCCAGAATCCGCCGGTTGTTATCACTCAGGTTTCCAAGGCTTTGGCTGTCTAAAAGGGTCTGAATACGGTCGGCGTACTTACGGACGAAACCGTTGTGACTGGCTGCACCGTATTCGCTGAAGGCATCGCCGTAAATAGCATTACCCGCAAAGCGGAAGGAAGTCAGCAACTTGGGCTCGTTGCGTTCGTACACGACAACATCGGAAGTGCCGCCACCAATATCCACGTTGATAACGGGCCGGGCCGATGCGCTTAAGGTTGGGTTCTGTTTGTAATAATAGAACGGAGCGACTGACTCCGACACTTCACGCAGCCGACCTGCCGACCCACCAATGTACCGGTCATACAACAGCTGCCAGTCGGCGCGGAGCTGGCTCACCCGACCGGGTGTCATACTGGCCGGGAAGAACCAGTATACCGTAGTTTGAGCCAGATTGCCGCCTTCGGTGAGCACTTTATTCTTGATGAGCATCAGCAACTCTTCCAGAAAAGCCTCGACACGACGTTCGGTCTGGTCGCTGGTTTTGGCCCATTTCAGGTTGGTGGTGATGCGGTTGGAACCTGCCGGTTGCCGCTCTACATAAAACGGAATATTGAAATCGGCGAGGGCCTGCGTCTGCTGATTAAAACTCAGGTTCATTGGCTCGGCAATGGCCGTTCGTGTCGGAAAATTATCCGGACGACCAGGGCCAATGGTTGGCGGAACGAACTCCAGATCGTACAGCAAAAACAACTCAAACAAGGCTGGATTGTATTGCGCTGGAGCCACTAACGTAGCCACCTGCGGGTCAGTTCGGCCACATCGAACGGCCGGGGTGATCCTCCATCCACTTTGTATTCAACGTGGGTGTTGGTCGTTCCGAAATCCACCGAAAACTCAAACTGCTTGCTGCCCCCGTTGTACAATTGCCAGCGTGGAATCAGCACGCCGTTCATCTCACGGCCATCGCCACGTATGTTCGCCTGTAGATAATCGAACTCTTCGCGGAGCACGTAATACACACTCGATCCGTCTGTATTTTGCTGACGAACTGTGCGCTGGTGCTTCGATTCCGCCTTTACCTCTGCATTGTTCTTCTGACCAAAATACGTCAGCTCATACTGGTTCTGGCTATCGAAACCAGACTCTATAAGCTGAACCCGATAGTCGGCAGGCACGGTGACGGCACCCGACCGGACAAATGGATAGATATTAACCGTAAATGAGTTCTCGACAATGATTCCTTCATTGGTGGCTTCATTCGGGGCACTTGATGTGCCCGCTGTGAGGCTATACACCCGCTCAAAGGTGACAAACTGGTTGCCGGGCTGGTTGGGTGCTGTAACCGGAATGTCGAGCGTTACGTTGATGCCACCACCCTGCGGGGTCATCTTCAGCCGAACCCGACCCGTGAGCAGGTCATCGACATCGAAGAAATCAAAGAAATCCTTTTTGAGCGGGAGCAAAAAGCCTTTATCGGTAGCCGGTGTTTGCAGATTGCCATCGAAGAAGCGGCCCCGGTCGGTTGGGAATGGCAGACGGATAAGGTACGGCTCCAGTAAATCACTGACCGTGAGCCACGGATAATTTCCCGGCTGTCCCGGTAAAGGGCGCTGGTTGTCGCGCCACGACTCGCGAGCGTAGTAGGGCACCGGCGTGTTCGAGTTCCACTGCGCCTGTGGCACATACATGAACTGCCGGAAAAAGCGATTTTGTAACGCCATCGGCCGGGGTTGATTCGGATTCAGCCGGGCATACTTGTCGGATTTGATAATGAAATCACTGACCTTGTCGATCGCACGGGCATCGGACTTTTTCTTGCGAAGCGGGAAGCCAAGTACTTCCACAATATCACCCGGCCCGGTGGTCAATTCGTCAAAATCCTGGTCGAACTTTTCGCGTGTCAGCAATGGCTGCCCATTGTGCGACTCGATATGCTCGTAGAACATTGCTGGATTTTGCTGCTGCAACAGGCTGCGGCTTCGGTTCAGATAGTCATCCACTTCGCGGAAACGGTCGCGGAAGTTGGGCATAAACTGCTTGATCGCGTACCAGAACTTCTGGTATTCGATGTCGCGTTGGTGCAGCGGGCAAACCGACGCATCGAACAGTCGATCATTTCCCATCGACACATCGACCCAGCTTAGATCATTTCCAGAACTGAAAAATAAGGTCTTCGGTGAGGTTCCGCCGACAACCCGGCCCCGATAGCTCAATACGAACAGGCGGTTGATGTCGCCAAAATTATACTCGGGCGCATCCTGATCCAGAAATAGTTTTAGGGCATCACCAAGGCGTTTATGCCCCTGATTGGTCGACTGACGAAGCTTGTTAAGATCGGTTTGAACGTCGAAGGGGGTAATGGTGATGTAGGTCTTGAGCTTGTCGTAGTTGAAAAACAACTCGCCTACATCCAGTGCGTCGGACACCACACGCTGGTCGTTCATGGTGCCGCTCAAATCGGGCTTAAGGGCCAGATTCAGGAAGGCCGAACGCACCAGATCCATCCGGGCAAATGGACTCGGAATGGAGGTGGGCTGTTTTATGGTCTGACCACCCTGTGGGTCACGAATGGCCGCAATCTGGTCGGTACCCAGCGGTTTGCTGACGTACCAGTGCAGGCCAGGGGTAGGGTTATGTAAGCTGAATGTTGTTGGCATTTTATGTAGTTTGCAGTTTGAGGTTTGAGGTTTGTAGTTGGCTGGCACGTCTAAATCTATTTGCGCAGCCAACTACAAACCTCAAACCTCAAACTCGTTAACTCAATAGTCCATCACTTTAGGCAGTCGTTCGCGGACGAACTGGTCGGTTCCTTCCGAGAATAACTGAATGAATTTGTCGGCTTCACTGCCGTAGGCTTTTCCTTCGGCGGTTTTGTTGAGTGTCTGGTCGAAATCGTCTACAATGTCCAGTTTTACATCCGATTCCCCGCCGAAAATCCCTCTCTTTTTGGGCTCGAAACCCCGTACGGTATGCCCTAGATTGCCCGCATCGAGTAGGAAGGGCTCAAATGACCGCTTGTTCTCACGCATCTCAGAAAGCCATTGCCGGAAAGCAGCATCGAAATTTTTGACGCTGTTGAAAAAGCCAGAGTTCAGAAACGAAGTCGAAATGGTTGGGTTGGCCTTTGACCACTGAACGGTGCCAGCCGCCTGCCGAATCCGCTGGTTTAGATACGTACTGAACAGCGCCATTTTCGACAGGGGAGGCTAATGAGTTGCTTGGTCGGATTGGCGAGATGGCCCAACTGAATGCTGATGCTGTCCTGCTCGATACCAAACTCCTTGTAAACCGGATTCGTTGGCCGACCATTGGTGACTGACAGGCTACCGTCGTCAATGTTCATGAAATCGACAATGGCCAGCGCCGATGCCATCTCCACGAAGTGGGCTTCGTTTTTCTGCCCGCCCGCGCCGGGGTCGTAGGTATAGGCTTTCGTCTGGTCGTCGCCGATGTAATAAAGCGCGTTTACGGATGGGTTCACGCCCTTCTGGTAGTAGTTCAGAGCCGCTTTGGTTTTGGCAATGAACGAAGCGGGGTCGATCAACTTGTTATCGTTGGTAGTCAGGCTGAAGTAGGGCATCACCGATACCGCGCCGATCTTGGCATTGGTCAGAAAGGCCGGGTTTGGAATCTGCCCAATGGCTTGCGCTCCCCGAATATTTTTGAGCAGAATTGGGAAACCAGCTGCGCCCGTTCCACCAAAAATTGAGCTAATAATAAAAATCCGGTCGTTGGCTCCGAAGTTCTCGGCAAATGCCTGGAATACATCGGAGTAGCGGAATTGGTTAAGTACCGTACTCCCAATATTTGGGTTCCCTACAAAACCAATATCCATTTTGGTTTCCAGATTTTCTTCCGAAAACAGTAGACTGGCGAAGGCTTTACTGGGTCCATCTAAGCCCTCATAATTGATGTAATCCCGGAATTTTTCCTGTTGAACGCCTTGTAATTCAAAGATATAGCTATCGGCAATGGTTGCGTTGCCACCAATAGAGCGGTTCAGGGTTTTAATCTCGGTGCTAAAAAAACCAGAAGTTGGTTTGGTTTGCAGAGCCGCGCGGATGTTACCGTATTCACGCAGCAAATCTTTGGTGCGAAGGAGGTCGTCGTTCGTGGCATGGGGGTCCAGCACGATAGGGATCACCTCATCCGTATTGTTGAGTTTTACGCCAGAGGCCAGCAAAAACGTCAGGGCTTTCAGTACCCGTGAGCCCGTTCCGCCAATCGCGAAGACAAATAATTTAGCCATGTTTTATTGGTTAGGCCATTTTTTGTCATTCCGACGTCAGGAGGAATCTCAAGCCTCTTGATAGTCAAGCTTGAGATTCCTCCTGACGTCGGAATGACAAAAAACAGGATTTACTTCGATGGCCACAGCATGGGCCGATGTTTTGCGTTTTTACTGAAGTTCTTCATCACCATAGAGATGAGGAAGAAAATGAGAGCCGTGAGTAAGGCCATTTCGAAGGCGTAACTCAGAAATACGCTAATGCCCTGATCAAATAAAGTGCCCTGGTTTGGGTCGGCTTCGTCGCGGGGAATATCCTGATTCGCTTTTTGGTAGCAGGTGACCAGCGTAATGACGAACAGCAATAGTGCACTTATGCCATCCATAAGCAGCCAGCTACCCATGCCACTGAAACTTACCTTATTGAACGGCCAGATGTAGAATGCAAACGCCACCACAAAGGCCAGTCCAATGGCCGTCCAGGTAAGTGGCGATAGCAGTTCTTCCTGATACAGATCTTCGAGCAATGCGCCGTTAACAAACAGATTGTAAAAGTTATAGAGTGATTCTTCCATGGGTTTAATTTTGAATGAGTGAATGATAGAATGAGTGAATAAATGTCAGTAGTAACTATTCACTCATTCACTCATTGCAAATTGATAATAAGCGTGAAATATTCGGTTTGGTTAGTAGGGTTGTAAGCTCGTTCGACACCTTGTAACAGGTTCTGAAGGCCAAATGTTGAGTTGGCGTCAGGCGTAGTGTCGTTGGTAGTGTTGGTATTGGCGATCCAACGGGGTGGAAACTGCCTACGAAGGCGAATTGTTGCCGTTCGCTCACCGCGGGCGGGTTTATCGGTAGTTAGTAAAAGCTTGTGGGTTGTACCATTTGCTCCTGAGTACGTTTGTACGGCCGATACCTTGAAGTTGTCTTTACCCTCCACAGCATACTGACTAGCATCCGTCAATAATGAGCCTGGCACACGCAATGCTGATAGATCAACGGCAACCGGAATTGTCAGGCTTTTGTCGGTTACCTCAGGCTGAATATCGGTAATGGCGTGAACCGCTTTGGCATGACTACGTACTTCTTCATCAGACCGTTTGAAACGTCCTTTCCGGGCCGGGTCAGTCACTAATATGCTGTAGAACGGGGTAATTGCTTTCTCATCTCGTCCAAAAACCACGAATCGGCAAAGCCCGGTAGTTGATCGAACCGACGGATGGTCTGGTAGGCCTGATCCTGATAGAGCCGCTGAATGGTTTCATTGCGCCCAATCAGACAGAGATAATACGGACGCTCACCCGCGTACTTTTTCTTGGCGTTGTTCCAGCTATAATACGTTCCGTCGAAATCAGCGTTGAACTTCAGCACTAGCATCGAGTGCGTACGGGCATAGGGATTAAATACCGTCGTGAGCAGCGAACTTGCTGCATCCAGCGTTTTCTGAGCACTCATACCCGTCAGACTGGCATCGGAATAAATCAGGTCTGATACCAGGATACTAAGGTCGTCGCCAGACGTATTGCTGAGAATGTCGGTGAAAATCTTCTCAAAGTCGGTACTAGTGGTCTTGCCTTTGGTCTTTGCGACTGTAAAGATGTTTTTCTCTTTGAAAAACTGTGGCAGCGTCAAGCCCAGGTCATTGACTTCGGTATTCACCACAAACAGCTTACCCTGACCAGGATTGATTGCGTCGAACTCGGTCAACACATCGTTGAGGGTACGTTTGAATGCGCCATTGCCGCCGGGGCATCGTAAGGGAACATGCTGCCACTGGCTTCCAGATAGAGTTTCAGTCGCATAGGTTTACTCGAAGCTACTGAACCCGACAAATTGACGGTGGGTGTTTTGCCCTCCTTGGCTAATTTGCGGTAGGTGCGGTTGCGTTTAATATAGGCCAGTAGAGCCGACTCTTCGAGCTTCCCATCGGGTGTGAGCAGAGCTGAAGTCTTTTTATCCTTGCTCAGTTCTTTACTTTCCTGGCCTACAAATACCCGAAGGGCATCGGCTTCGGTTACGTCGATGGTGTTATCATCCAGCGCATCGCTAATTTGTTCGTCTAAATGATCTGCCGAACTGGAACAGCCCGACAACCATCCCGCCGATACAACGAGAAGCAATACTACAAAAAAACGGGGGTGGGTCATGCAACGGTTAAATTTTCTTAAATTTCTATAGAACGTAACGAACCAGAGACCCATTTTATGTCAATCGGTACAGATTAACGATGAACGGACGTTTACCTTTGTAGTTCTGAATACGTAGTTGGTTGGGTTTAGGTTGGTACGTAACATATGCCATATCTCCAAGATATGGCATATGTTACGTACCAACCTAAACCCAACCAACAGACTTTGAATTCCCCAACATGACGTTTCGCCACTTTGTCGTAATTTTCTTACTGTCTCTCCCAATTCTTCTCCAAAACTGCGCACAGGTGGCTCAACCGCCTGGGGGTAAGAAAGATACATTGGCTCCCAAATTAGTGAGCAGTATGCCCGCTCCCCGCCAGTTGAATTACTCGGGGAAAACTGTTGAACTGGAGTTTGATGAATACGTAAATAGTGAAAATCTCCAGCAAAAAATTACCATTACGCCCCAGGACAGCAATACATTCGTTGTAAAGTCGCTGCCTTTGGGCATCCGGTTAAACTTTAATAAACCGTTTTTGCCCAATACAACCTATACCATTGATTTCGCAGATGGGATTAAAGACATCACCGAACGAAACATTGCCAAAAATACCAAAGTCGTTTTCAGTACAGGGCCAGTTATTGACTCGCTTTTCCTGGCGGGTAACGTAGTGGATGACGAAAGTCGCACGCCGTTATTAGGATTTGTTGTGGGCCTGTTTGCCTCGACCGACACACTGCCCATTAACCGAAAACGTCCACAGTATTTTGCCCGTACAGACAGTAGCGGCAACTTTCGTATTGAAAACGTGAAGGCCGGATTGTATAAAGTCTATGGCTTCGATGATAAAGATTTGAACCTGGTCAACAACACACCGGGCGAGCGGGTAGCCTTTCGGGATAGTGTTCTGAACTTTAATAAGAACTACACCGATGTGAATCTGGTAGCGTTCCGGGGGTATGGCAAACCGCGCATCAGCCGCCGTGAACGTACCGATGAAACCTTGGGGCTGGAATTGAGCAGTGGCATTGCCAGTTATAAATTACGTTATGGGAAGCCGATAACGACGACGGCTGTATCTACTTCAGGCGTATCGACATCAGGAGTTTCTACTACCGCTACGTCCACCACGGTTTCACCCACCACGACCGTCCTTGCGCCTTACACCGGCGATACGCTGGTATCGTTCCTGGAAAATTCCAAGATGATTCGGCTTTTCCGACCTGCCACCCGTGCGGCCGATGATACGCTTCATCTGACCATTGTAGCTGAGGACTCGGTTGGGAACGTTACCGAACTTAGGGAGCGAATTTACTTTTCTCCCCTGAAAACCAAGGCCAAGAACCGAACGGCGCTGACGGCGCAGATAAACCCATCAGCGGGTGAACCTATTGACAACAATCTGGAATTTACGCTGGTATTTAATAAACCGATCTTTCAGTTCAAAACAGACCTGATCATCATTGGTCCAGACAGTACGAAGCCTTTCAAGCTCACTTCGGCAGATCTAACGTGGAGCAATAACAACTCACGCTTACTTATTAAACGGCAGACTAATTTGAAGGATAGTCTATTGTTCAGACTACAAAAAGGGGCGTTCATTAGTGTTCAGGGTGATACACTGGCGCGTTATTCAGCGAAATATACGATTGCTGAAGAGGACAGCTACGGACTGATTGCCGGGCATGTTAACCCTGCCACCATTGGTTCGGCAGGTAAGAATTTTATAATAGAACTGCTGGATGATAAGTACAAGGTAATCCGAACGGCCTATGGAACATCGAGCTATAGTTTTGGCCGATTGAAGCCAGGGCTCTACCGCGTCCGGCTGATTGTTGATGCCAACGGCAACCGAAAGCGTGATATCGGTAATGTACAAAAGGGGCTCCAGCCCGAACGGATCATCTATGCCCCTGGTACGGAAGAAAACGGCACAATTCGGGTTAAGCAGAACTTTGAGTTAACGGATACTGATTTCTGAGGTAAGGATCGTACTGTCCAACTTGGCGAAAGCATGCAGCAATCCAGGAATGGGAGAACCTTAGTTTTGCGTAAACCAACTCCCAACCGACTTCGCCAGCAGGACATAACACCCATTGCTTATGCGGAAAGGTAAAGAGTTGAAATTTCCACTTAATAGGCGAAACAACTTCGGGTTGACCTGATGCATAAGTAAGAATATGGGTAGTGTTACCCCCATTGTCCATACCGGACTAAACCAAAAAAAGACAGGGCTGGCCTTGGTTGTAAGTAAGACCTGGAAGATAAAATAGTTGATAAAGGGATGATAGAGATAAAGCAGTTGGGAGTAAAGACAGCCTAATTGACTTAGGATATTGGAAGGTATGGTTAATTTCAAGGATAGTAAAAACATTCCCATCGCATACAAGACAGTTCCCCCTACTAATGTAACGGTCAACGAATTTTGCCAGGTTATTGACAAGAAATAAATTTCGATAAATTGCCAGCTAATCCCCAGCCCGATTAGTAAATAACATACCCATTTAGAAACATGCCGTTCAATTCGATATTTATCAATTAAAAACCCAATACATAAGAAAGGAATAGATAATAGCATGCGGGAATAAATTGGATGTGCGTTTATACTGAATAGAGAGTGATAGGGATTTATGACTAAGATAATGACAATCACAAAAGCAGACAGGTAAGGTAATAGACTTTCCAATTTACAAACCAAAAACGGCCACAGTACCAGATAACCCAGTAAAAGTGAGGTTAAGAACCAGAGGTGAAAGTACGTGCCTACAATTAAGGTAAAATGGTTAGCCAGAGAAGTTAAAGAGCCAACCGTCAGTAACATGAAAAGGAGATAAAATCCATTGGCGAATAGCAAGATGGAAAGTAAGGTTTTAAACGTTTTAGTGAAAGCGTAACCTACTTGTTTGATATAGTTTTTATGAAAGTAGTAGCCGCTTACCATAAAAAAAAACGGAACAGACCACCTTCCCATTAAGACTAGGGCTGGCATTTTAGAGGCATAAATTCCGTGGGCAATAAAAACCGAAAAGGCACCTAAAAATCGGCAAAGATCCACACTAGGGTTACGTTGATTCATCGTCTGTTCAATTTCGGTGTTATCTGGCAACAGAGAAATTAATAGGTTGATCATCCGGCTATTAGAATCCATATTCAGGGTTTAGCGTGACTATGGGGTATTCCCTGAATCCATGGGGATAGAACAATTCGGTCCTACTTACGGAGTAAGTACAACTTGTTTTGCCTTACTGTCAGGTCATTCACTACTTTATCAATCACACTCGCCAGTTGATCAATCAGGTTTTCCAGTTGTTCCGATGTGCCATCTATGTCCGCTTTCGCTTCCATTGATTTGATCGTCTCTGACAGCGATGTAATGCCCAGAATATCAATGGATGGTTTCACGCGGTGAGCTGTAGTTCTTATTTTTTCAAAATCACCAGCTGCATAAGCGGCTTTAATTTCATGTACTGCTTCAGGGCCATACTCGATAAATAAGTCGATCATTCTATTGACAAATGAATCATCACCTTTTGCCATGCTGTTAAGCTTAGACAAATCAAATAGGGGACAGGCTTCAGGTTCTACTTTCTGCGCCGTAAGCTCTGTCATTTTCTGAACTGATATTTCAGTATTGACCAGCCACTTCGATACAACCGCAAGCAAATGACTCTCTTCAAAAGGTTTGGATAAATAATCACTCATGCCAGCGTTAATGCATTTTTGATTATCTCCTTTCACGGCAAAAGCAGTTAATGCAATGACCGGTAGATGTTCACTTAATGTGGATCGTATTTCACGGGTGGCTTCCAGCCCATCCATTACAGGCATTTGAACATCCATCAAAACCAGATCGAAATGCTGTAGTCGCAATTTTTCGACAGCTTCCAGACCATTCTGAGCTTCATCAATAAGGGCTCCATAATTTTTTAATATTGTTGAGGCAACCAGGCGATTCATTACATTGTCATCGGCCACTAGTATTCGTTTCCCTGGCAGTATATCGGTGTTTGTTTCTGCTATTTCTCGAATTGGTAAGTTTTCCTGACTTCCTTTACGAAACGGGATACGAAATGAAACTGATGATCCTATTCCTTTTTTGCTTTCTACTTGCAGGGTACCACCCATGAGTTCAACTAAATTTTTAGTAATACTTAGCCCCAGACCAGTGCCCCCAAAGCGCCGGGTTACCGATTCGTCTTCTTGGCTGAAATTTTGAAACAGATTTTTGGAAAAGGATTGGTTCATGCCTATCCCTGTATCACGGACGGTTGCCTCAATGAGCTGTTCTTCATTATTGTCCTGGATTACCCGGCAACTGATATCAACACTCCCTTTAAGGGTAAACTTGATAGCATTCGAGACAAGATTAAGCAGAACCTGCGTAATCCGATAGGGGTCCCCGATTAAAACCGGTGACAAGCGAGGGTCAAAAAATGAATTTGTAAATAACAACCCTTTTTCCTGCGCTTTATGGATCATCACCTGCATGGCCCTTTCAACCACTAATTTGGGCTCAAAACCTATTTTTTCAAGGGATAATTTCCCTGCTTCAATTTTCGATAAATCAAGAATATCGTTGATGATAATCAATAGATTATCGGTAGCAGACTGAATAGTATTTAGATAAAATAGCTGATCTGGTGTTAGGGGTGTTTTCGTCAATTGATTGGCCATTCCCATGATGGCGTTCATTGGCGTTCGTATTTCGTGACTCATATTGGCCAGGAATAGCTCTTTTGCTTTGGTCGACTCTTCGGCTACTTCTTTGGCGTAGGTTAATTCAAACTCAAGCTCTTTTTGTCGAGTAATATCAATATGGGTTCCAATGATTTTAAGCGGTTTATTATCATCGTCTTTCTCGGTAACTACCCCTCGATCAAGTACCCAACGAATTGTCTCATCATTATGAATCATCCGGTATTCATTGTGATGATTTGTAATCAGTCCTGCTTTGTATTTTCTGTCGTTTTCTTCTAAAATTAATTTATCTTCCGGATGCACGCGGCTCCACCATAAGGTTGCCACATTCGTAAATTCTTCCAGTTGAAAGCCCAGTAAATTATTGCCAGGATTCGAAAAGTAGGTTTTACCAGTACGAAAATCATGTTCCCAGTAGTTGTCGCCAACGTTAGTTAATGCCATTCGCAGGCGCTCTTCGTATTCTTTTAATTTTCGCTGCGCTACTTTTTCGGCGGATATATCTTCAACCATGGAAAAGTAGTGCGTAATTTCTCCCTGTTTGTTTACCACCGGTTGCCCCTGTGTTCGCCCCCAAAACCAACTCCCATCTTTTTTGTAATGAATTCCTTCAATATCGAAGGCGATCCCTTTCTCAAACGATTCGATCATCGTTCTCAAACTGGCCCGGTCAGAAAAAGGTCCTTTACAAAGCTCGATTGGTGTTTTGCCAATTATTTCAGCGTTGCTATAGCCAGTAAGTTTACTAAATCCTTCATTTGACCAGAAAATTTTACGATCAAGCCCCACAAAGACAATTCCATTTTTATTGGCACTGGCTACCAGCGATAGTCGTTCCAGGGTCTCTTCAGTTTTCTTACGATCCGAAATGTCCCGTATAAAGGAGCAGAAGAACTCGTCTTCACCCTGTTTGACCGGTATGATGTACAATTCGATAGGGAACGATTTTCCTTCCCGGTTTATGGCGTGCAGTTCCATTTGTTTTCCCAACACAGGCCCATTACCGGTTTTTATGTAATGTTTCATTCCCCGCTCATGGGAGGCTCGGTGGATATCTGGAATAATTATATCCGAAAGCCGTTTACCTATTACTTCAGCCGCCTTCCAGCCAAATATTTTTTCGGACTGGGGGTTCCAGAACGTAATCAATCCGGCCAGATCAATGGTAACAATAGCATCGAGGGCCGCATTCATAATCAGGCGATTTTTTAATTCACTTTGCTCAAGCGCATCCTGGTTTCGTTTCCGTTCTGTAATGTCTGTGTAGCTCCATAGATGACCTTTGTATTTCTGATCGATAAAAATGGGGATGTAATCCCGTTGAAGAGTACTTCCGTTGACAAGCTTCAATAGTTCACCCATCACTAATTTTTTCTGTGAAAGGATGGTATTGATTCGTTCAACAAATGAATCTGAATGTCTGAATAACCCTTTTGTTTGTTCAGCGGTATTGCTGCAGTCCATCCCTTGCAGTAGATCTGGAGGAGCCTCAATGCCAAATAAATCGCAAAAAACCTGATTGGTAAATACTATTTTTCGATTTTCATCTTCCAGGAGTACGCCACTTTGCATATTAGCAATTAAGGAAGTGAATACTTCTTCGGCATTTTTTCGTTTATTCACCTGCTGGTTTAGTAAACGAGCAATGGCGAGTAAATCATTGGAATCAGAGGGCACCTCAACGCCCGAAATGGTATTAACGGTTTCTTTTAACTCTTCAACCGATCGTTTTTTTAGATCAATTTCATGTTTGAGTCTAGTGTTTACCGCGACGTATTCGCATTCGCTAATGGTAAATGCCCGTTCCACCAATTCCCGATCCCGTTCCAGTGCTTTATACGACGTGCTGATTACGTCCAGAAATTTACCCATAGCAGGATTGTCCCGGAGTTCTTCGGGAAGATGCCGCTGGATCTGCTTCGACAATAATTTATGGAAGTTCATAAAAGGAGGTGATTGTCATCGTCTGATTGTGCAACTGGCACGGGCCACCATTATTAAAAGGAGAAATCTCCGCATTCGCATAAAAACCCACAAGCGGTACCTGTTTGCCAAGTGTTTCACTGACCAGTTCAACCTCTTCATCAATCCGTGGGCCGTAAACAAGCTTTCGACCAACACAACTAATCAATAAGGCTAAATCTGGTTTCAACTCGTTGGGCAAGCTAGCGTGCTGGGCCGCAGTTGCTGCTGCTGCTGTGAGTCTATCAAAATTTGCTTTCATAAACCGTACTTTAGACCCTACGGGTACGTCGCCTGCGAATTTCATGTGGTTATTGGCCTCGTCGATGGAAAGAATTGTACGAACGACGGGTTTTTCTGCACCGGGAATAGTTACGGAAAGCGGAAAGAAGAAAGCCGAGCCTGGCAAGTTTTCGGCATCAGTCCCCAAATACTTTTTATAAAGTGCCAACGCATTCTCATTATCAATTTCATACAATACATTGCCCACAGACCGGGTTACTTCTTTTTCCAACCCAAACCTATCCCATCCTCCTTTTGAACCGTGGGCAACCAGTAGTTTTTTTCCATAGAAGCCAATGACTACAATTGTACCCTCTGTGGGCTTTTGGTTTAATCCAACCAAGGTCGATTTGAACTTAGCAGCATCTCCCGCAAGCCCACCTGTCACTAAAACCTTCCCAGCCCCTGCATGTAAACCTTTTACCAATTCACTGCCATTCACCAGCCCTCCATCCGACAAGACGAGCATATACGCCAGATCCTCTGGTACCAGCTGGCGGATTAGCTGTTCAGCAGCATCGAAACTTGAGTTAAAATCACGGATATTCACGGATGCCGTTTCAACTCGGGTATCGCTAAACTGGATAGCAACGGCGATCAGCGTATTGTCCTGCACGATATCATGATAAATTTCTCCTGCCGTACTGCATAGCGCAATGGCTGCTTGAGGGAACTTAGCCTCTACAATGCCATAGATGGTGTCTGACTGTAAAATTTCTTTAGCTGCGAAACACAAAACAAGCTGTGCTTCTGTATCCTCTACTGATTGACTAATCTTGTGTTTCGACCAGACATTTTCATAAAACTGTACAATTGAGACGATCATAGAAAAGGGTATTGGCGTCCTTTTGACGCAATAATTTCCTATCTACAAAAGTTAGACCAGTAAAGATTTTTTAAGTCAAGATGCTGAATATCAGTTAATTATTGTAGGGGATTTAGTCAACTTATTCCAAAATATGGAAATGGAGTCTATTATTTAGAAAATACTTTTACGGTGTAGATACAGGTTGTTCATATAATTGAATAGCAGTTATAATGCCTGGCAATCCTGATTGTGTATGTTAATGGCATAACCTACCCTCAAGTTGTGTTATGGGTATATTGTATTGATTGTCAGTGAATTGTACGTGAGACGTTGAGCTATACAATCAGAGTTCCAGTGATTACCTTCTGATTAGGGCTATTTTTGAGTATTTCTACGAGGATCATTCTTTGCAGAAGTAGTATTATTGTTTACTTTTTATAGATACTGTAAAGCTATCCTTTCTGTCAAATCAACTAGCAACAGATTGGAACTAAATCAGTGCATGCATAATGGGTAAAATTTACAAGATATTTGTAATTTAAATTGCCTTTTATTGGGATTAAATAATCAATAAGTGTATTAAATGTTATTTTAACGTGAACTATGGGATTGTTTCCTAAGCTGCTAGTACCCAACTGGGCTCTGCGGCCTTCAATAAGCGGTCCCCCATGTTAATGCTAGCTGTGGGCTTGCGCTCGTAGAACGAGTAAGCGACCAGACTAGCATAGACGTTGACAAACGCATTGGTCGCTGAGCGATGGCGGCTATGCTCTAAATCGCACACCGCCTTGCTCTGCCCAATGACAGTCTCAATCAGACTGCGTTTTCTAGCCCACCGCTTCGCGGCCACTGGCCAGTCGACGGCTTGCTTAGGTTTGCGGGTTTTAGCCGCCCAGATGAGCTGGCCCTCCCGCTCCAAAAACGCTTGCTTCTCTAGATTGAGTAGGTACCCTTTATCACCAAAGACCCATCCGACCAGGTCTTTGGTGAGTGAAAACAGCACGTTAGCCTGCGCATCATGGGCTCTGCCCTCCGTGATACGAACTTGCATCAATTGGCCTAAATGATTGATAACCAAATGGACCTTCAAACCAAAGAACCAACCCGTTGAGGTTTTACCCCAGCTGGCAAAGCCCTTCAAGGTTCGATGCTGATGGGCGCGTTTGGGATGGCAGGCAGCCAGCGAGGTCGAGTCGATATAGTACAGGCCAGTGCGTATACTGCGGCTACAGCGGTAGGCC
Organism: Spirosoma telluris; assembly: GCA_003259005.1. Taxonomy (GTDB): domain Bacteria; phylum Bacteroidota; class Bacteroidia; order Cytophagales; family Spirosomataceae; genus Spirosoma; species Spirosoma telluris. The sequence continues at coordinate 2,918,940 of QLII01000001.1, read as the reverse complement.
AGATACAACATCAGCGCGATAAGTGTGCGGGGAATCAGGGCCACAAAGCGGTCATAACTGACCAGATCGGGGAAGTCTCGACGCAGGTCAGTCAGCACGTGGCGGGTGTAGTAGGCTTTAAAATTTTTGTAGGGGCTGAGGTGGTAGTAGATCAGGATGGTCATTAGTTCGGCAAGGGTGAGTTGACTGGGGTGCAACTTTTTATATAGGCCGCAGTGGTGAAGGGCTTTAGCGATGAGTGGCATTTTGGCCTTGCAAAAGTCATCGACATCAACGTAGATTTCGGTCAGCATATGAGTCCGGAAGTGAGTTAGTTTTATCAGGTTCGCACCCAAAACTATCCATTTTCGGCTCATATGCCTTTTGAAGCCCTAAATACCGCCAACACAATCTCATAGTTCACGTTATTTTAGTAACTCAGGAGGAGACTAGTTGAACATACACGTACCCTCCTACACGTGCCGATCGTAACCTAACTAGTATAATGAACGAGCCTTCTGTTTACCGTATTTTTATTGTTGAAGACGATCCCTGGTATGCTGAAATCCTAACCTACCATTTATCCTCAAATCCTGACTATGAGCTTTATCGATTTACAACCGGTAAGGACTGTTTGAAGCAACTAAGAAAGGCCCTTCCCCATCTAATTACGATCGACTATTCACTGCCAGACACCAACGGGGGGAATTGTTTCGACGTATTCACGAACAAGTGCCTGATACACCCGTGATTGTTATTAGTGGGCAGAAAGATGTTGAAACAGCGGTTAGTCTGCTACAGGCAGGAGTACACGATTATTTAGTAAAAGATGAACGTACAAAAGATCTACTTTGGAATGCAATTCTTAAAATTCGGGAAAAACAGAATCTAAAGCAGGAAATTGAACAGTTACGCGAAGAATTGGGGCAGAAGTATGACGTTAGTTCGATTATTAAAGGAAACAGCCCAGCGATTCGAAAAGTATTTGCGCTTGTTGAAAAAGCCGTTCGGACAAACATTAATATATCCATCACAGGGGAGACCGGAACTGGAAAAGAGCTAGTTGCTAAAGCAATTCATTATCATTCAGATCGAAGCAAGAATCCCTTTGTTGCTGTTAACATGGCGGCCATTCCAGCTAGTCTAGTGGAAAGTGAACTGTTTGGTTATGAAAAAGGCTCATTTACTGGAGCTATTTCCCGGAAAATTGGGCGATTTGAGGAAGCTAACAAAGGAACACTCTTTCTGGACGAGATAGCTGAATTAGATCTGTCTCTGCAAAGCAAGCTACTGCGCGTATTACAGGAACGGGAACTTGTTCGAATTGGCGGTAGCGAAAAAATAAGGCTGGATATCCGGCTAGTAATAGCTTCACACAAAAATTTACTGGAAGAAGTCAAGCAAGGTCGCTTTCGAGAGGATTTATATTATCGGCTCATGGGGCTTCCTATTGCCTTACCCCCGCTCCGGGAACGCTCAACTGACATTATGGTGTTAGCTCGTTTTTTTCTGGACGAATTTTGCAAGGACAATCACTTACCATTAGTGCCAATATCCTCCCAGGCTACTGATAAATTAATGGCCTACTCTTTTCCAGGTAATGTACGTGAATTAAAGTCAGTTATGGAATTGGCGGCTGTTATGTGTGATGGAACCGAAATTAGGTCAGAAGATATTCTACTAGCTTCTGAAACAGAAAACATTTACTTAAACTCTGCTGATAAGACACTCCGCGACTATACCATCCAGGTAATTAAGTCTTATCTGAGTAAATACAATAATAATGTTGCGCTGGTTGCCAATAAACTGGATATCGGGAAATCGACTATCTATAAAATGCTTAAGAATAATGAACTTAGTTTGTCCTGATAGGGGGTATACCATGCAGTAAGCAGATTCTATCTAATCTCTCTAGCCTGATTATGGTTGCCAATGAATAAGAGCTGCAATACGCTCTGCTAAATGGTATCAAAATCCCCTGGAACCTATCAAGCCGTATACATCAAGGGGCCTTATCCGGCGCGCAGGCATGGCCTTGATGAGGCTATTGCTCCCTAAAAAAGACGCCACGCTTATCAAACAGGTATCTGTGTTTGGCAAAGGTGTCCCTTTATGGGGTAAGCAATGAGACTTCCTAATTTGTTATAGCGAACGAATTTAGCAATAGGTACAGTTTTGTAAGTCGCGATTTTGGGAAAGAGAGCGAGGTGCCCAAACCCACTTCTTGGGAACATATATTTATTCAACTTAAACTTGTCCTACACCCGTTGAAGGTAATCGCCGATGTCCCCGTACCTTTGTGCCCAAAACAAGCCCGTCCATGTACGTCAAACCCAAAAAAGAACTCGGTCAACACTTTTTGAAAGACCTGAGTATTGCCCAACGTATTGCTGAATTACTGACCGGGCATGGAAACTACGAAAAAGTCCTTGAAATTGGACCGGGCATGGGCGTTCTGACGCAGTTTATCTTAAACGATACTCGCTTTGAAACCTACGTTATTGAGATTGACCGGGAGTCGGTAGACTATCTTAAACTGAATTTTCCAGTTCTGGAAGGCCATATTTTACCCGCTGATTTTCTGAATATCCGCCCCGATTTGCTGCCGACCAAACAGCCCGACAGCACGGAGCTATTTGCGGTAATCGGCAATTTTCCATACAATATTTCAACCCAGATTCTATTCAAAGTGCTGGACATGCGCGACCGGGTACCAGAAGTTGTGGGTATGTTTCAGCGCGAAGTAGCCCAGCGAATAGCCTCCGGGCCGGGCAACAAAGACTATGGTATTCTGAGTGTGCTGTTGCAGGCCTGGTACGATATCAACTACGAATTCACTGTCGAGCCGGAGGTATTCAACCCACCACCCAAAGTCCATTCGGGCGTTTTGTCGCTTCGGCGAAATGCCACAACGGACCTTGGCTGCGATGTACGCAAATTCACGCAGGTAGTAAAGCACGGGTTTAGTCAGCGTCGGAAAACCCTCCGAAATGCGTTGAAGCCCCTAAATCCACCCGAAGCTGCCCTCGCCAGCCCGTTCATGGACAAACGCGCCGAACAGTTGAGCGTAGCCCAGTTTGTGGAATTAACCTTGTTAATGAAGAGTGAAGAATGAAAAGTGAAGAGTAAGGTTTATTCTTCACTTTTCATTCTTCACTCTTCACTTACTCTATGACTTTCGAACTCACAAAAGACTACCTCGATCATATTCAGTCGGCTATTGAAGCGGGTGATGAGACCCTGCTGCGGACTGAGATGGAGGAGTTATTTCCAGCTGATATTTCGGGCATTCTGGATGAACTGGAGCCCGAACCAGCGCATTACCTGCTGAGCCTGCTTGATAAATCGGTTGGAGCCGAAATTCTGGCCAATATCGACCCCACCGAACGAACGAATCTACTCAAGCTGTTTACGTCGGAGGAACTGGCTCCGTTTATTAACCAGATGGATTCTGATGACGCCGTGGATTTGCTGAATGAGCAGCCCATTCAGGTGCGCGAGGAAGTCATTGGCTTTCTGGAAGACCGGGAGCAAGCTCGCTTTATTCTGGATCTGCTACATTACGAAGACGGTGTAGCGGGTAGCTTGATGCAGAAAGAATTGATCAAGATCAGTGTTAATCTGACGGTCAATGCCTGTATTGAAGAAATCCGGCAGCAAGCCGAAGATGTCGAAAATGTATACGCCGTTTATGTGGTCGATGACGTTGGTAAACTGCTTGGCCTGATATCGCTGAAGAAGATCGTACTGGCCCGGAAAAATGCTAAAATCGCCGATATCTATGATGACGACGTTGTGTTTGTCGAAACGTATCGGCCTGTTGCAGAAGTGGCTGAGTTGATGCAGAAGTACGACTTAGATGCCATTCCGGTCGTGAATGTTCAGCAACGCTTGCTGGGTCGGATTACGATTGATGACGTGGTCGACGTAATTACCGAACAGGCCGAAGAAGATATTCAGGTTATTTCGGGTTTGTCGGGCGAAGTCGAGGAAGATGATAGTGTCTGGCAACGGTCTAAAGTGCAGCTCCCCTGGCTGGTAGCAGGGGCCGTTGGGAGCTTGATGGCAGCCACGGTTATCAATGGTTTTCAGAGCGAATTAGGGAAAGTTGCGGCTCTAGCCGCTTTTATTCCCATTATTGGGTCAACGGGGGGCAACGTTGGGATTCAGACCTCGTCCCTTATTCTGCAAAGCCTGACTGACACAACAGGCCTGAGTATGACCATGGCCAAACGACTGGTACGAACGTTGCTCGTGGCTATCATTAACGGTCTGGTGGTAGGCCTGATTGCCGGTACGTATACCTTCATTATCGGCGAACCGCGTTTGTTTTTTGTGGTCGCTACGTCCCTGTTAGCAGTGGTTCTGCTGGCTTCCTTTATGGGAACGGTTACGCCGTTGCTACTCAATCGAATAGGTATTAACCCGGCGGTGGCGTCGGGACCGTTTATCACGACGGCCAACGACCTGATTGGCATTGGTGTGTATTTCCTGATTGCCCAATGGTTACTGGCCGAGGTGTAATTCAACGAATAATCAAGTTGTATGCCTAAACTTTTAATTTACCGCGCTGTCTGGATTTTTACTATATTCGGAACAGATATTTTTGAGAATCGTATGCATATCCATGTGGGCCGGAAAGGAACTGAAAAGCTTTGCAAGATATGGCTGGAACCTACAGTGGAAATTGCGAAGCCCGGTGAATTATCAACCAGTGAACAGCGGGAGGTTTTGCAGATAACAGAGTTATACAAAGAGAGACTGATTCAGCAATGGCAACAATTTCTGACTGGTCAAAAAATTGAAATTATAAAAGTAAATTAACATGGTCAGTATAAAGCAACAAGTTGAGGGATACTGGAATGTTGTGCCTAAAGTGCAGGCTATTCGCTTTCCTTCTTATAATCAACTACAAGTTGAATTGGAAGATGGTCGTGCTATTATAATGCCACTAGATCGTTTCCCAAGTATTCAAAAATTAACTTCTGATCAGCGTCAACACTGGTATAAATATGGAAATGGCTTCTCCTTTGATGATGCTGATGAAGTTATTCATATTGAGCAGATTCTTGGGAATTTTGATACGTATCGGCACGAGCCGTAACGGTCAACTAGCAGTATAATACGTGTCCAAAAACAACATACGAACTTATAATACAGAAACGTTTCGGGACGCGTATATGCAGCCCGAACAGAAGTTGGACACGATCCTGAAATCCGATTTTGGGAAGTTTTTTATTGTAAAAGTGGAAGACCTGATTCGCCTGATCAAGCTTCCGGTTCCGCCCATTCGATCCACAACGCATACGTTTATTTATCTTACCGATGGCGAAGCGATCATGACCATTGGTAGTGAAACGTACACGATTGTCAAGCATGAGTGTTTAGTAGTGCCAGCCGGCCAGGTGTATTCCTTCAGTAGCCTGGATGAAAATCATGGGTATTTATGCAACTTTCACAACGACATCATCATCGGGAAATTTGGTAAAAATGAGTTACTTAAAGACTTCGAATTTTTACGGGTCTGGGGTAATCCACGCATCCGTCTGGATAAACAAACGTCCAAATTTGTCCGTCGTTTGCTCAAACGGATATTACTCGCTTATTCGGAGACGGGACTAACCAACCTGGACATTATTCAGTCCTACTTTATTGCCCTGTTGTGCGAAGTAAATCGGGTGTATACACCCATTTCGGCCAGTATGCAAACTAATGCCGTGACGATTACGAACCGGTTTAAAGAGTTGCTGGTCGAACATGCCAAAACCAAACAGCGGGTAACCGACTATGCATCTGAATTGAATATTACGCCCAATCATCTCAATAAAGCCGTCAGGACAATTACGGGGAAATCGCCCACAAAATGGATCGATGAAGCTATTGTGCTGGAGGCAAAAGTTCTGTTGTACCAGAGCAGGCTGTCAATCAGTGAAATAGCTTCTGAAGTTGGCCTTTTTGATCCCTCTTATTTCAGTCGTCTTTTTAAGAAATATGAAGGGGTTACACCCATAACGTTTCGAAAAATGATTGAAACGTCCTAAAAGTCGCTTTGTTAGTCCTAGCTCAATTCACCTATGGAAGAGACCTTTGTGTGACTCTTTTTTATGGGTTTTGCTTTGCCTAAAAGGCAGGTTACTGATTACTGAAGGGAAAATGTATTCGTTTCTATTAGTTGCCCACTCTCTGTTTCGCTGGTTGGTTTTGTTAAGTTTGATCTATGCCATTGGACGGGCTTATCAAGGATATACATCAGGCCGCGTATTTACGAAGACCGATAATTCGGTTCGGCATTGGACGGCTACTATTGCTCACCTTCAGCTAGTAATTGGTTTCACCCTCTACTTTAGCAGTCCACTTATTAAGTACTTTTGGGCGAATGTTAAGGGCGAGATTAATCATATCGACACCTCATTTTTCGGCCTCATACATATCCTGTTGATGCTGATAGCTATTGTTATTCTTACCATTGGTTCTGCCCTCGCTAAACGCCGACTAACCGATGTGGAGAAGTTCAGAACCATGTTGATTTGGTTTTCGATTGCATTATTCATCATCTTTATCGCCATTCCGTGGCCATTTTCACCACTGGCAAACCGACCTTATTTTAGATGATAGAACGCGGATTGTTATGATTCATATGATTTAATTATGATTTCGAAAAAGTCAATATTTGCGTTAATCACTATGAATAAAAATTATTTTTAATCTAAAAAAATCATAAAATCCGCGTTCTATTTAACCATGAAAAACTTCCTCACAACAAACATTGGCCGCTTACGGCTCCTTGGCCTTTTAGAAGGCATTTCGTTACTACTGCTGATTGGCATTGCCGTTCCTGCAAAACACATTTTTGGCGACCCGACCCTTGTGAAAGCAATCGGGCCCGTTCATGGTATACTGTTTCTGCTGTTTGTTTTCAACACAATAAGTGTAGGCGTTGAGTACCAGTGGAAATTTAAAACTACGACCTGGAAAGTACTGTTAGCCTGTCTGGTTCCATTTGGCACCTTCTACATTGATAAAAAAATATTGAGTAAAATAGAGCCATCGGCTGAGTAGGCTGATGTTTTTCTATCTTGCTTTACCTATGACTATCCGTTTTGCTACACTCGCAGACGCACCGGCGATTCTGGCCATCTACGCGCCCTTTATCACAGGCTCAACAATTACGTTTGAATATGATGTGCCAGCTGTTGCTGAATTCACCGAACGCATCCGAACGATTCAGCAGCAGTTGCCTTATCTGGTAGCCGAGTCCGACGGCCGATTGCTTGGGTACGCCTATGCGTCGAAGCATCGAGAACGAACGGCGTATCAATGGTCGGTCGAAACGTCGGTTTATGTACACCCGGACGGACATCGGCAAGGCATTGCACGGCAATTGTATTCTAAATTGTTTGAGTTATTACGTCGGCAGGGGTATTTCAATGCCTACGCAGGGATAACCTTACCCAATCACAAAAGCGAATCCTTTCATCGCTCACTAGGTTTCGAACACATTGGAACCTATTCGAATATCGGCTATAAAATGGGGGCTTGGCATAGTGTAGCCTGGTTTCAACTGGCCTTACAACCCTATCAGACTAACCCTTCTATGCCAATTTCAATAACCCGGTTATAGAGAACCAAAAAGGGGTTGCTCATTAGTATCCTGGCTCAACTACAGCGATACACGGATGAGTATTATTATGAAATTGTTAAGAGTAATATTCTCGTAGTCATATCTACTTAATCTACTCTACTTTTGTACACCGTAACAAATCGTACAATTGTGAACCGCCTTCGAGTCACGTTTTTCTTTACAATCAGTTTATTCATTTGTACCCTCAGTCGTAGTCTGGCCCAAACCTCTCTCACACCTGCAACGCCCTGGGGAACCTGGTTAATTGGGACACTCGTATTGCCAGGTGGCGAAAAAAAATGGGGTGGTTTTGCTGAAGTACAGGCTCGGAGCAATGGTGTGTTTAACCAGTATTTCTACAATGAACTGAAAGGGGGGATTAGTTACGATCTCGATAAGAATTTTTCCGTTATGGTAGCTGGTGGTCGTTATGCAACTTATGACTATCAGGCTTTATCTGATGGGCCGCTCACAATCGAAAAGCGTTTGTGGGAGCAGTTTACCATCAACCAGTACCTGTCCCGACTGAAATTTGAACACCGCTACCGGATAGAACAACGGTGGTTCTCGAACCGCGATGGGACCACTCCGTTCCGCAATCGGATTCGATACCGAATCAATATGTTCGTGCCCCTCAATAACCATACGGTTACGGCTAAAACGGCTTTCCTGTCGATGTATGACGAGATTTTCCTAAATCCTATTGGACCCACTTTTGAGCGCAACCGGATTTATGCCGGAATTGGCTATCAGTTTGATCAGCAGTGGATTTTGCAGGTAGGCTGGGTAAACCAGACGAATTATAATCCGGCTACCTTTGAAAGTGGCGTCTATACACCCCAGTCAGCCACCGGGAAGAACAATCTCGTTGTGGGTCTGATTTACCGGATAAAGCGAAAAAGTACGTCGGAGAAATTACCAACGCAGCCTGATTAATGTTGTGGCCCTGACAGACTACGCTTATACTCGGGAAATGCAAAACTGGTGGATGCCGCTCGTTTCCCGATAGCTAATACTCAGTCCATAACTGTCGCAGATTTGCCGGATTATCGACAGGCCTAAGCCCACCGAATCGGGGCCGGTGCTCTCTTTCTTGAATCGTTCAAACAGTCGTTCTGGATCTGATATTAATTGACCGCCGGTATTGCTCAGACAGAGTAGTTCGGCAGTTGAGGTCAGCTCAATATGGCCGCTGGGCTGGTTGTGTTTGATGGCATTATTCACAAGGTTCGTTACTAAACTGTCTGCCAGGGCTGCCGGAAGTTGCACCTCGAATGGGCTGGTTGTCTGGACGTTTACGGATAGCTGTTTGAACGACAAGACTTCATCCATATCGGTCAGTTTTTCGGCTAGCAAGCTTGCTAAATCAATGGGCTGACTGTCGCTGAATTGTCGATTTTCAATTTTTGCCAGCAACAATAATCCCTGATTCAGCCGCGATATACGTCGGGATGCCTGATAAATGCTCTCAATCCAATGGGTCTGGGTTTCGGTGAGTTTTTCGGTCTGAATGAGTTGTTCCACCTTGGCATTGATGAGTGCCAATGGCGTTTGCATTTCGTGAGAAGCATTTTCGGTAAATTCTTTCAGACTCCGATAGTCCTGCTGCATCTTGGCCGCCATTTTTTGCAACACATCGTTCAGTTCATTGAACTCCGTAATCGCTGGCTTACTCAATTCAAGCGATGTATCGTTATTAAGATCGAACCGTTTGATACGCGACAGTGTGTCGTAGAAAGGAAGCCAGAGCCGTCCCGACAGTTTTCGCTGGAACCAGAACATGCCCAATAATAGCAAGCCTAAAAAGAGCACCATGGCAACGCTGATCACCTCGATGAGCCGGTAGGTTTGAATCAGCGATTTGCGAATGGATACCCGATGAATAACGCCTTTAATGGGTTCGTAGAAGGTTAATTGCCGGAACGGTATCAGCTTATCGTCGTACCGATTTTTGATGAGCGTATCGGTGAATGCTTCCCGGACAGGCCCTCGCCTGCTGACGGGTATTACGTCAATCTTATTCTCAACAAAATAAGGACTATCGGTCCAGGCATTGTGCTCACGCACGTAGGTTTCAAAATCCTTCCGTTCCACCTGCAATCGACTTTCAACTTCATCGTAGATCAACAGCCGAATAATCTGGTAAAATACCAGCGCCGTAAGCAGGTAAATGACCAGCGAAAAGCCCAGGTAAATCTGGTTGGTTTTCGTAAGCAGTTTCAAGGCTGACTGAATTTATAGCCGATGCCGTAGATCGACTGGACGTAGTCGGCAGCTCCTTTTTCCAGCAATTTTCGACGCAGGTTTTTAATATGCGAATACACCATATCGAACGAATCGGCAGAGTCGATGTTGTCGCCCCAGAGGTGTTCGGCGATGGACGCTTTGGTGAGAGCTACATCCACATTCGACAGGAAATACAGCAGCAAATCATACTCTTTCCGCGACAGGGTTGTGAGCTGGCCATTTACAAATACTTTGCGGGTAAGTGGCACCACCACGATCTCCTGAAACCGAATTTCGGTATGACCACCAAACTGCCGCCGACGCAACAAGGACTTTACCCGCGCATTTAATTCCGATAAATGAAACGGCTTGGTTAGATAATCATCCGATCCAATCTCCAATCCTTTTAGTTTGTCTTCCAAGGCATTACGCGCCGATATGATGATAACGCCTGTGGTGGCAATAAGTCGTTTCAGCATCTCAATGATCTGGAATCCGTTGCCGTCGGGCAGGGTCAGGTCAACAATTATACAATCATAGGTGTACAGATGAATTTTCTCTTCGGCATCCCGGAACGTAGCGGCCGTTTCGCAGATATACCCATCCTTCACCATATAATCCGTAATACTTTCGGCTAACCCCTGTTCATCCTCAACCACCAGTACTTTCATCCCGTTGTCTGTTCTACCAGGGCACTAATGTAGGGGGCAATATTGGAAAGATTCTGGAAGCTGTAGTCGAAATGAATTAAACACAGAGCCACTGAGAACGCAGAGAATTGCCGATCTCCTATTTTCTGTGTTCTCAGTAGCTCTGTGTTTAATTTATAGTAAAGGTTAATCCAGAATATGCGTGTTTGCGAAATACACCATTGCTGTGTTTAAAAAAGTCGCGTATTCCGGGTTCTCCTGGCCGTTCTGGCTGGTAAAGCGTGGGTCGTCCATGTACAACTGCGCCAACCCTTTATAGGCTTCGGCCATATTCTTCCCTGCGCAAACCGATTCACCCCAGAAGCCTCGAATGTTAGCATAATGGCGGGCGATCTGTTCTTGCACGGCTGAGCTGGTTGGGGCCATCGTAAGCATCCCTGCCAGTGTTTTAGCAATGTCCTTCTGGTCAGCTTTTAACTGCTCGAAGCCCGCTTTGCCCCGTTGACGTAAATTTTGTTCACTGGCTTCAACTTCCTCGGCTCCGTATGTTGTTACGGCTTCCTGTCGGTATTCCTGACCTTTGAGAAAGCCTTCGTATAACTCTTCGTTTGTTAACATGGCTCGTTCTCCTTTTAAGCTTGAAATGGTTTTGTCAATCGTAACAAGTAGGGTCGAGAGTCGGTATTGTCGAGCCTGGAGAGCCAGCTTATGACTTTCCAGCGCCGTTATCATGTTAAATTCAGGATCTTCCAGTATAGCCAGAATCTCGCTGAGTGAGAAATCCAGTTCTTTGTAAAAGAGAATCTGCTGTAGCCGGATTAGCTCCTTTTCGCCATATAGCCGGTACTTAGCCTCGGTACGGATAGATGGTTTTAACAGCCCCAGGCGGTCGTAGTGATGCAGTGTGCGCACACTGACACCTGCTAGTTTAGCCAGGTTTTTGACAGAATACTGTCTCATAAAAACGCCTTATTCTGATTGACGAAACAAATGTAGGCTATGACGTAAGGGGAGAGTCAAGAGAAATTTCAGTTTTTTTCAAAACGACCCCAATGTGATTTATCCGCGTTTTAGGACTGTCTATCGGTCATTATAGGCGCTTGGTCAATTTAGAATAGGAGTAGGGGGGGTATAGGCCATTTTTGTATCATCCTTCCATCTGAAAACGACTACAGCCATGAAATTCAAACACTGTCTACTCCTGAGTGTCATCCTCGCTTCCCTGATGATTGGCACCTTGCTGATTTGCAGCACCAGTGCACCCCACGACGAAACTATTGGGATGTCGAAGTCAATTGATCAGTAGGAGCTTATTGGAAAGCAACTGGTTTTGGTAATCGATTCACCAGCCAGAGGCAAAACACAGCATTGAATATCAGCGTGAAGGGAATAACAGATATATTCTTGAAAAAGAGAATAATTGCCCATTCGGAAGCCTGACTGGAAATGAGCTGGCGAGCCTGTAGCGTCATATACAGGCAGGTCTCATAGGCAATGTGATCAATCAGTTTATTGAACAGCAGGGCGATCATCGAAAACGCCAGCAGATTGATCAGTAAGCTGGGCCATTTGTCTCGTAGTTTACGGATTGCCAACCTCCAGTTCTGCTTACGGCCCTGCTTGTTGGTAACGAGTTGAACAAGGCGAATGACGCCAGTTTTAACGTTGGTTAGTCCTAATGCATAGAAGAAAATCAGTATCCGAGCCGACTCCACAACGACTTCCAGTAGTACGTGAGCCGAAGGACTGACAGGCCCGAATGCTTTCAATTGAATGGCCCGCCCAATAGCCGCAACCAGCCCCAGACCGAAGATCATCAGAAAATGATTTTTGATAAACTGAACCGTGTAAAGTGTCCAGTCCAACGACTTGGTTAGTTTTATTGAGGTAGTCATGGTAGGAGGGTTGTTTTAGACGAACTCATTTACTCAAATCTATCGGATTTGGAATTGACTAGCAATGAAGGTATTACGATTTTTTATTCTGGCTAACAAAAAGGCCTGGGTATTTCCCAAGCCTTTTTTGTGTAATCAATAGTAGTCTCGTCTCTAAGCCAACGTAGCATCAACGCTAATCGTGGTGTTGAACAGCTTCGAGATAGGGCAATTGTGTTCGGCATGATCAACCAGTTCATCAAACTTGGCTTTGTCCAGGCCGGGTACGCTGGCTGTAAGCGTCAGTTTAGAGCTCGTGATACCACTGTCTTCCAGCGTAATCGTGCATTTGACATCCAGCGTATCAGCGGCAAAACCAGCTCCTTGAATATTAAAGGCCAATTGCATGGCGAAGCAACCGGCGTGCGCAGCCGCTACTAGCTCTTCTGGGTTGGTACCTACGCCATCGGCGAAGCGGGTGTTGAATGAATATTGGGTTTCGTTCAGAACCGTACTGGCCGTAGTCAGTGTTCCTTTACCATCTTTGCCGGTTCCGGCCCAGTGTGCTGACGCATTGCGGGAAATTTTCATGAGGGTATGATTTAGATTTATTTGTGATTTGTTTTTGTTGGGTCAAAGGTAGGAAGGGGCGTGATGCCTATTTTTCACCTATGTTAAAAAGCGATAGAACGGACTAAAAAAGATGGTTTCTTCTCCACACGGTGTTCTGCACCAACACTTACAGCAATTTGCACAACTCTCCGAAGCGGATTGGCAACTGGCCGATGAATTCTGGTATTTCAGGACTATTGCCAGGCATGATTTGTTCAATTTTCAAAATTCGGTCTGTCGGCAGGTGGGCTTTATTCTAAAAGGACTTTTCCGGGTGTATTACGTGGACCCGAAAACAGAACAGGAACACAACCTCTATTTTATTCCCGAAGGCGTGTTTCTAACCTCCCTTAAAAGTTTACTGACCAAAACAACCTGCCCGTACCTGATTGAAGCCCTTGAAGAAGCCGAATTGCTGGTGATCGACTACGATCGACTACAACAACTATATACGCAATCGCACGGCTGGGAACGCTTTGGCCGATTGCTGGCTGAGCAGTATTTCATGATCAACCAGACGCGTTCGGAGAGTTTACTAACCCAAACCGCTGAACAACGGTACATTGATCTAGTGGAAAACCAGCCCGACATTCTGAACCGGGTATCGCTGGGCCATATCTCTTCCTACTTAGGCATCAAAGGGCCATCACTAAGCCGGATTCGAGCGCAGGTAGCGCGTAAATAAGGTTGTCATTGATTGTCATTCGTTGTTATTTATTGCAATGTTTTGACAATCAATGACAATTATCTAATACCCTTCATCTGTGACCAGATAAAAACTCTTGGGATAGGTAGACTGATCTTCGTTTTGGATCGTAACGGTCAGCAATTCGACGTGCGTATAGGGACTGAATAAAACGATCACACTGTCGATAATGGATTGACCCTCAGGCAGCGTCTGACTCTTGATAAAGTCCAGCGCTTCGTCCTGTGAGTCAAAACTCCCCAGCAAATCACCTAAGTCAAGTGAGGGTTCCTGCTCGGGGAGTTCTCCTGTTGTGTTGGAGATAGGGGATTCTGCTGGCTCCTCTGAATAGTTGATGGGAGCTGTATACAGTTCGATCGTCATCCGAATAAAATGTAGGGTATAAATGGTTAACTAATTTCTGCTCATTTTGATACAAGATATTCCCATTCCCATACATCGCCATCTTCATCATCCCATATGGTTCCGAGGTGTACAAAGCCATTTTTTCGGAGAATACGGGTAGAATAACTTTCCTCGGGCAATGTCCGGGCGGTAACTGTAACGGCAGGATCAGTCTTTAGAGCAAGCTGTAGTAATTGCTTACACATTTCGGCTCCAACACCCTGATGCTGGTATTGCGGGAAAGTGCCATACGCAATTTCTACCCGCCCGTTTTTAGGCTTCCCTTTGAATGCACAGCCACCCACTAAGTTGCCGTCCAACTGAGCATAGTAGCCAATCCACGGCGGGTTGTAGCCGATTTTGTCGAAAAACTCAATCGTCATCGAAAGGCCCGGTTCACAATCGGGATGATTGAGAAATTGAGTGTTTTCGGAAAGGGTTTGGCGAATGGGAAGGAGGATCATCTTCAACAATTACACTCTAGTAAATGCCTCATTGGGAGTAATTTAGTCGGTATTAGAGTAGGGAGTTGTACTTTATTTCGATAAATATAAACTTTTTAGTCGCTTAATTTTATAAATACCATCCAGACAGCTGCGCCCATAAACCCTCTACTCCGTTAGCTACAAATGGCCTGGTTAAGGAGACCCTAATTATAGTTCCTGCTGGAATTACTTCTACTATATTCTGATAACCAACAAAACTGAAGTTTCGGTTTGTACCTTCATTTGGATATCTGTATCTATTTTTATTAAATGACTCATAGCATTCAAGGTTCCTATCAGATAGCCAGAAAAGTGTACTCCTCTGTGGTAAATTTCCATTTGGAGTTATATAACCACTCCCATTGTGTGTCCAATTGAGTAAACCGTCATATAGATTTTCAATCGAACCTTGGCAGTTAATAAGGCCACGGTCTTTTATGATTGTAGTGAGGTTTTGTTCTTTTCTGACGTATTTTTTTTCAAGAATTATAACATCTTCATTGTGTGGAGGAATAACTGGATTTCTATGAATAAATCTAATGTCCCAAACCTCTCCAATCTCGAAATCAGTATCTGTTGGTTGATTTTGATTGCCAGGATTCAGTAACCGGATAGATTCATTTGTCAAAAGAACAATACCACCTACACAAGCATTATTTGCCATGTGTGTTTTCGATACTATCAGTATTTCCATTACAAGTCAATTATGGTAGCTGAAAATTGATTTTTTAATTCATTTGCTACCAATGACCTATGGCAAGCCTTCGGTTCTCTTTCTACACAAAAGAGAACCGGTTTCTTAGAATGACTCTTTGCCAATTGGCTTACTAAGTCTTTTAAGTCATATTTTTTTAAAACTCGCTCTTTATATTCTTTTATAAATACATCACCTAATCCAAGTCGTTCTCGTTTATGTATACCTTCATTTCTGTCTGTTTCTTTCTGTAAGTCGCGTATTTCATTTGTTGGAGCCAAATCAAGAACATGAATATATTCTATACCAAGCGTTTCTAGTTTTTGCTGTAGTTTTTTACTATTGACAAAAGAAAATGTTGAGCCTCGAACAGCTCGTCTCCTTCTTATGTCAATAAACAGATCAATTTTATTTTCAATAAGCTTTTCAAAAAACTGATCTGGTGTAAAGCCATAGACACCTATTGTGTATATATTCATGTGGGTGAATAGAAATGTTTCGGATTTAGATATAAGATTTACGGGATGTACTGTTTACAGGTCTCCCGAACAAATCAAGTTCGGACAGGCCTTTGTTTAATTCATTAATCACAGATGTTTGGTCTTTCAACCTGCCATTCTCATCAATGTGCATTAATGAAATTTTTTCGTCCTGTAGTGCTCGCCCGATGAGTTTACTTCTGTGACACTCACATGGCTTACTTTCACTACACATCATTGCTATACTAATGTCTTTTTGATAAGCTACTCTAAGTCTATCTACTCCAGATTTAAAGAAATCCTTAGTTTTAACTAGCTCGTAATCCACCTTTCCTTCATGATCGTAGCAAGAAGGGTCACTAGGCCTTCCTCCTAACGTGTCGCCCATAAAAACATACGTAATACCATGCTGCCCTAAAGAAAACTTCAAGATACTTTGATTAAAATGCGGATTAAATTTGGAGTAAGGTTGGGATCGAACATCGATTAAATATTCTATGCCAGAGCCTTTCAACAAGGCAAGGAAATCATCAAACTTCCTTGTGCCATGCCCGATTGTGTAAATTGGCTTCTTATTCATTATGTCCAAATTTACAACTATTTCTAGGATTGCTAAAAACTTAGCAATCCTAGAAATAGTTGAAGAAAATAAAATAAGTTCCTAAAACCAAGGTTTCTATATTCTTAAAACAAAGCCTAATACACTAAAGTTGGATTGCCGACGAAAATACCCATTTCCTCAAACACCTCTGCTTCAATTTACTTATCGCCCCCAAACCCCAATTCTTTCTGCCAAAGTCTCTTTTTCCAAAATGTTTCCAAATTTGAACTCGTGTTTTGTAGGCACTTGATCGTACCGGCGCCTAAGGTCGGTCAGGTTGTTGTGAATGAAACACGCTCTTTTTCATTGCTCCAGACCGCAATCCTCCAGCCGTCCCGTGCACCGAAACCACACCGGCTGGCTTCTGATGTTGGGTACAAGTCTGACTGCCTTCCAGTCGTTGGGACAATCGCTCACATTAAATCAGGTTGTCGAACAGAGTGTTCGGCAGTATCCGTTTCTCAAATCCAAGCAGGCCGAAGTCAGTAGTGCCGAACGACGGTTACAGGCTAGCCGAACCGAGTTGTTGCCCTCCGTGATCGTTCAGGATCAGTACAATTATGCCACGAGTAACAGCCTGAACAACTCCTTTTTTCCAAACGAAGGTACCAACATCTCAACCTCGGGTGGGGTTCGCGCTAATGCGATTTCACAGGCTAGTTTTGGAAGCTATGCCAGCGCGTCTATCGAATGGCGAGCCATTACGTTTGGACGCGTTAACGCCAACATCAGTGTTGCAAAAGCAGATCTTCAACGGAGCCAGGTAGATTACGAAAATGAGCTATTTCAGCACCAGGTCCGCACCATTGATGCTTATCTGCTACTGTTGATCAACCAGAAACTGGTTCAGATTCAGCGCAGTAATCTGGATCGGGCACAGACGTTCAAACGGGTGGTCGATGCAGGTGTTCGTTCGGGCATGCGGGCGGGTGTCGATAGTTCGCTGGCTACAGCCGAGGCTGTTCGTGCCCGATTACTTTTACTAAGCAGTCAACAGCAGGAACAAGTGCAGCGGCTACGACTCTCTGAACTGGCAGGCCAACTTCAGAGTAATATGCGGGTGGATAGTATGAGCTTTTATACTGCACTCCCAAACGGGAATTTTGTCTCCGATTCGCTTTCGCCCAAGAATCCGACCTTACAGCTATTTCAGTCGCAAATAAACTTGTCGGCGGCTCGCAGTCTGGCTACCCAGCGCTCCGGGATGCCATTATTTCGCTGGTTGGCGTCGGGAATGCGCGGGGTTCTGGATTCTCCAATATACAGGGAGATATTTTCCAGAGTAATCAACTCAACGGCTTAGGCTATCAGGTTGGTAATTACCTCGTTGGCGTTGTAGCCCGCTGGAATCTGACCAACCTGCTCCGTACTCATCAGGATTATCAGGCCGACCAATTTCTGGTGGAACGGTCGCGGCAATTGCTGAACACGCAACGCTTGCAGATCACCCGCCAATACCAGGAAGCTGACACGCAATATCAGGTAGCACTGGAGCAGGCTCGGCAGGCCCCCATTCAATTGCAGGCCGCCCGACAGGCCTACAATCAGGCCAAATCGCGCTATGAGAGCGGTTTGACCGATTTGCCAACCTTGCTTCAAAGTGTTGTTACACTCAACCGTGCCGAAGTCGATGGCTACGTTGCGGTCAGTAACGTCTGGCGGTTTCTTTTGCTCAAATCGGCCGCAGAAGGGGATTTGTCGCTGTTTATGAATCAGGTAAAATAGGTCAATAGTCGATAGCCGTCAGTTTATACTAGGCAAACTGACAACTATCGACTGGCGGCTATCGACTAAAAAACTATGTACAACATCATTCGTTCCGCGCTTCGTAAACCCATTTCGGTGGTGGTGGCGGTTATGGGGCTTCTGTTTTTTTCGGTAATGTCGCTGTTTACCATTCCGGTCGACATTTTCCCGAACCTCGATTTACCCACCATTTATGTGGTGCAGCCTTATGGTGGTATGGCACCTGACCAGATGGATGGCTTCATCGCGACGCGTTATCAGGATCACTTCCTGTACGTATCAGGTATCCGCGACATCGATGTGAAAACCATACAGGGCTGTCGCTGATCAAACTCTCGTTCTATCCCGGCACCGATATGGCGCAGGCCGCTGCTGAGGTGGCTAACAATGTATCTCGCGCTAAAGCCTACATGCCGGAAGGAACCGTGCCACCCCAGGTTGTCCGGTTCGATGCCAGTTCGGTGCCAGTTGGGCAGTTGGTGTTTGAAAGCCAGAGTCGCTCGTTGAACGAAATTCAGGATTATGCGTCGTCGCGCGTGCGGCCGATGTTCTCGCGGATTCCGGGCGTATCCAGTCCACCGCCGTTCGGAGGTAATCAACGAACGGTCATTATCAAGGTGAATCCACAACTGGTTCGTAGTTACCAACTCACGCCCGAAGAGGTTATTAAGTCGATTGTGACGAATAACCAGCCTTCGCCAGCGGGTAATATTCGCATTGGGGATAAGGCATTGATGACACCGGTTAACTCGTTGATAAAACGTCCTGAGGATTTTCTGAACATTCCGATTCGAGTGGGTTCAGGGACTACGGTCTTCGTGCGGGACATTGGTACGGTAGAGGATGGGGCCGACGTAACGGTGAGTTATGCCCTGGTCAACGGACGTCGGGCGGTTTATATTCCGGTCGTTAAAAAGTCGGATGCGTCGACGCTCGATGTGGTGAACAATATCCGGAAAGCCTTACCTGAACTTCGGGCTGCGGTGCCGGAAGATGTTAAGATTTCCTATGAGTTCGACCAGTCGGTGTACGTAACCAACGCCCTGAAAAGTCTTGTTACAGAAGGTATTCTGGGTGCTGTGTTGACGGGTTTGATGGTGCTGCTTTTCCTGCGTGACTGGCGTAGTGTGATTATTGTAGTCGTGACCATCCCGATTTCGATTCTGTCGGCGGTGATTATGCTGAATCTGTGCGGGCAAACCATCAACATTATGACCCTGTCAGGGTTGGCGCTGGCTATCGGGATTCTGGTGGATCAGGCCACGGTAACGATCGAGAATATCCACCAGCACCTGGAAACGGGAAAGCCCAAAGCCGTTGCCATCTGGGATGCCTGTAAAGAAATCGTTTTTCCTGAATTTCTGATTCTGCTGGCCATTCTGGCCGTGTTTGCCCCGGCCTTCGTGATGAGCGGTGTGCCGCGCTCCATGTTCCTGCCGCTTTCGTTATCGGTTGGTTTTGCTATGATTGCGTCGTTCCTGCTCTCACAAACATTTGTGCCTGTGCTGGCCAACTGGCTGCTGAAAAGTCACCCGCCCCATGAAGCGCCAACGTTGGCACTCGATGCCCAGGAGCGCCATGCCATGATTGAAGAAGGCGCTCATCCGGTCAAGAATGCGACTGGTTTTGAGAAGTTTAAGCAACGGTATTCTTCAGTACTTGAAAAAATCCTGAATCGTAGAGGACTGATCGTTGGCGGATACTTGGTTGGTAGTCTGGCTATTATCGTTGCGTGTTTTCTATTCATCGGAACGGATATTCTGCCACATGGCAACAGCCATCAGTTTCAGATGCGCCTTCGTATTCCCGACGGGACCCGTGTTGAACGGACTGAAATGGCTACGCTGAAAGTGCTGGATATTATTAAAGAATCCGTTGGGAAAGATAATGTAGAAATATCGTCCGCTTATGTCGGTACGGTTCCGTCCAGCTATGGTACGTCCAATATCTTCGTGTTCAACAGTGGGCCACACGAAGCCGTTTTGCAGGTCTCGCTGAAGGAAGAACATCCGGTAGAGATGGACGACCTGAAGGAAGAACTTCGGGCGAAAATTGCAAAAGCCTTACCCGCTGCCAGCATCTCGTTTGAGCCGATTGAACTGACCGAAAAAATCATGAGTCAGGGAGCTTCGACACCAATCGAGGTAACGGTAGCCGCTAAGGATATCAAAGAAGCCGGACGCTTTGCCAATAAGATTCGGGAGCGGATGTTGAAAATTGATTTCCTGCGCGATGTGCAGATTCCCCAACCACTCGCTTATCCGGTTCTGAACGTAACCATGAATCGTGAACGCGCTGGTCAACTGGGGTTACCTCGACGCAGGTTGCCCGTTCGATGGTGGCCGCTACCTCATCCAGCCGTTTTACGGATAAAAATCTCTGGCTCGATGAGTCGAAAGGATTGGCCTATCAGGTGCAGGTGCAGATTCCTGAATACCAGATGAGTAGCGCCAGCGACATCGGTAACATTCCCCTGAAAAGTGGCGAAATGCATCCGTTATTATCAGATGTGGCTACATTTTCGGAAGGGACTGCACCTGGTGAGTATGATCGCGCCGGACCAAACCGACTGGTAACGATTACCGCAAACTTGCAGAAAAAAGATCTTGGTTCAGCACAAAAAGCCGTTGAGAATGCCATCAAAGAAGCGGGTGAACCTCCTCGTGGGGTGCTGGTGGAAATGGGTGGGCAAACTAACCTGCTGACCGATACGCTGAGTAGCCTGCAAACGGGGCTGCTGGTGGCTATTGTAATTATCTTCCTGTTGCTGGCGGCTAACTATCAATCGTTTAAGTTGTCACTAGTGATTCTGGCGGCTATCCCTGCGGTGGTCGCGGGCGCGTTGCTTATGCTATTGGCTTGTGGCGCTACGCTAAACCTGCAATCGTACATGGGTCTGATTATGTCGGTAGGTGTATCGGTAGCCAATGCCATTCTGATGGTCACCAATGCGGAGAATCTACGGCTGGAAATTGGTGATACGCGTAAAGCCGTAGTCCTGGCAGCCAACAGCCGGATTCGCCCGATTCTGATGACCAGTATTGCCATGATTGCCGGGATGGTGCCGATGGCATCGGGGCTGGGTGAAGGCGGAGATCAGATTGCTCCATTGGGTCAGGCAGTTATAGGGGGACTGATTGCCTCCACCCTGGCGGCCCTGTTGATTCTCCCATGTGTATTTACGCAGCTCCAGGCAAAAGCCACAACCCAATCTGTATCCCTCGATCCGGAAGACCCGGAAAGCAAATATTATCATCAGGAACTGAGTCATAGTGTATAAGATTGTCTCCGGCAGCATCCTGCTGTCGTAGCCGAAGGCTAACCCGATAGTTACACTTAGCCTTCGGCTACGACAGCAGGATGCTGCCGGAGACAAGATAATAGAACAGTCAACCATTGCCTATATGAAATCGCTTTTTAAATTAACCATCGCTTTCGCCATCGCTGCCGAAATTGCAGCCTGCTCGTCGGCCAGTAGCGATAATAAAACAACTGCTGCGAAAGAGCCAGAAATTCAGCAGGTTGCAGTAACGACTGTGCAGGAATTACAACCCAGCAAACGCGTTACGTTGCCCGGTGAACTGAAGCCCTGGAATCGGGTAAGCATGTATGCCAAAGTGAAAGGCTTCGTGCGCGATATTTCGGTGGATCGGGGGACAATGGTTCGAAAAGGGCAGGTGTTGGCTCGACTTGATGCGCCCGAAGTGATTTCGGAACTGAGTCAGGCACAGGCACAGGTGCAGGCGCAGGAAGCGACGCTGGTAGAGCAAACAACCCGCGCCCGCGCCAGCCGATTGACCTATAACCGATTGCTGCAAACGGCTAAAATGGAAGGAGCGGTATCGGCCAATGAGATCGATCAGGCATTGGCCAGAATGCAGGGCGACAGCGCCATGGTAGCCGTTGCACGGGGCACCGTACAGGCTGCCCGCTCGAATTACCAGGCTAAAACTGAACTTCGGCAATACCTCACCATCACCGCACCCTTCGACGGTATGGTGATTGAGCGGAACATAAGCCCTGGTGCCTTAGTTGGTGCTGGCGATAGTGGCAAACCCTTGTTCGTGCTGGAAGACAGCCGAACATTACGTCTGACGGTTGCCATTCCGGAATCGTTTGCCAATCAGCTAAAGGCGAAAAGTGCCGTTTCATTCACGGTGAATGCCATGCCTAACCGCCAGTTCAATGCGAAACTGGCCCGTTCTGCCCAAAGTTTAGTCGAAGCCAATCGATCCATGATGGCGGAATTTGATGTTGCCAATCCCGGTCACGAACTGAAAGCGGGGATGTATGCCGAGGTTCAGATGCCCATCGAGCGAACCGGCAAAACAATGTTTGTACCGACGACATCAGTGGTTAGCTCCAGCGAAAAAATGTTTGTGATCAACGTGAACGACAATCGGGCAAAGTGGGTATCGGTTCAGAAAGGAAATGTGCTGGATAGTTTAGTCGAAGTCTTCGGTGATGTACAATCGGGCATGACCATCGTAAAAAACGCTTCCGAAGAAATTCGGGATGGTCAGGAAGTGAAGGCAGCGAAGAAGTAATGTGTCTCAGTTTAAAAAATCCGACATTAAAACGAGTACAGTATTGCAGGAAAACTTGAACTTCCCGAAACGGGGTCGCCCGTGCGGCTTCAAGCTTTCGGGAAGTTGATTTACACGCCATTTCAGTACAATAGATAAGGTCTCATCTCATCAACCCACGCTTCACAGACTAACAGTTTGTGAAGCGTTTTTGTGAATGAGGATATTGGCTGTTCAAAGAGAATTTCCGAATCGGGGATGCCCAATAACTTATCCAAATGATGCTTTCCCGTGGGATTTACATGCGTTGGGTAAGGTGCCCAGCCAAATTGATTTGGCTGGTGATCATAGACTAGTTTGATAAAAAGTAGTCCAGATAAAACGGGCTTAAAGCACGTTGGGTCAGTGACATGAAACATGACGCCCCGGCATAATTGGCCTACGTAGTTGCCGCTTTGGGGTGTAAATGTAATCGCTCGTCCAACCACACCTGATAAGCCTACTTCATTGAACTGAGCGGTCAATGGATTGGCATCCAGCCAGGGAGCCCCAGCTAGTTGAAAGGGCGTAGCCGTTCCACGGCCTTCGCTGAGATTGGTCGCTTCTAACAGGCCTAACCCAGGATAAAGTAAAGCGGCTTCTGCATTGACCATAGCGGGTGAGGTAGGTACAAACGACGGTTGCCAGTCCTGCGCGAAGGCTTCCCGATGCCAGCCTTCGGCTTTAATAACCGTAAGGTTGAGCGAAGGTAACCGTTGCTGTTGCCAGTACGTTGCCAACTCCCCAAACGTACAGGCGTGTCGTAGTGGCATACGCCATCGTCCGATAAAGGATGAACACACGGCCTCATCCAGCATCGGGCCTTCTGTCAACGCCAACCGCCCCGAAAGAGGATTGGGTCGGTCGAGAAGAAGTAAGGGCTTCTGGAGGAGCGCACAGGCTTCCATAACATGCGTGAGCGTCCAGAGGTACGTATAAAATCGACAACCGACGTCGGGCAAATCCACAACAACCGCATCTACATCAGCCAAATCCCCTGCCGAAGGCTGGAGCTTATCGCCGTATAAACTAATGATTGGTAAGCCCGTCAACTCATCAATTCCGTTAGGCATCAATTTGCCATCATCGCCAATCGCGTCCAGACCGTGTTCGGGCGAAAATAAGGTAACGATCTGGTAGCCAGCAGAAAGTAATGCCTGTCGGGAGGGGACGTAAGTTGCCGTTGTTGCTGCCTGATTGGTGACGAGCGCAAATCGTTGATGTTGATAATCAAGAACTTGTTTCAGGAAAATATCTACGCCAAATCGGACTGCCATGGAATATTGTCTGGGCCAAGCTCTGGCTTGGCCTATGTAAATAACACAACGGCCAAGCCAGAGCTTGGCCCAGACAATATCTGCATAAAAAACTAGCAATCAGTTTGCCTTCGTACGAATATGGTCTGGTCGCGGGCTAACACTAATCAGGTAAGCAGGCCACAATACAGCAGCGTGTTGGTAGGGTTTCCGGGTTTTGGTGGGGCTGCTGCATAGGTAAATGGAAGTTTTTAAAACAAACAATCCAGTCGAGGTTGTTTACTTGTTTATTGACAATCAATTTTCAACCATACGGTTTACCTATGTCTTTTTATTCAGACCGTCCCGATGATCTGCTTTTTGATGCCGCTCGCAAAGGTGACGTTGCCTATATAAATCAGCTAATTACTGCTGGTATCGATGTAAATATACAGAATGACAAAGGGTTCACGCCCCTGATTTTAGCCGCTTACGATGGTCACCAGGATGCAGCTAAAGCACTACTGGATGCCAATGCCGATGTGAATGTGCAGGATGTAAGTGGCAATACGGCACTGATGGGTGTGTCGTTCAAAGGTTATCCTGAAATAGCTCGTTTGTTGATCGAGCGTGGAGCCGATCTAAATCTGCAAAATGGCAACGGTGGTACAGCGCTTATGTTCGCTACATTGTTTGGTCGGAACCAGTTGGTAAAGCTCTTGCTCGATAACGGTGCCGATACGTCCATTTGCGATATTCGGGGCCTGAATGCCTTGGATTTAGCTTACCAGCAAGGCAATGAAGAAGCATTGCAACTGTTTAATGTTGTATAGCATGGTGCAGGGCCAGACCACGCTGGCCCTGCACCATCGACTTACTTGCTTACTTTCCACCCGGTCGGGTTGGGCGTACTTCAATCTTACTCGGCAATGTTCGAGGGTTCATTTTCAGCAAATCGTACACGATCTGACCAATGTCTTCGGGTTGAATCTTCCAGGCATCCTTGTCGTTGGGTTGATGGTCATTGAAATAGCTAGCCACTGAGCCAGGCATAATAGTCGATACCTTGATGCCTTCTTTACGCAAATCGAGCATAACGGCCTGTGTAAAACCTACTAGACCGAACTTACTGGCATTGTAGGCAGCCCGTTTTCGAAGAAGTTTGTCCCTGCCAGACTGGCAATTGTGATGAAATAGCCTTCGGATTTTTTCAAGGCTTCCAGTGCCGCTTTGGCGGTATAAAAAACTCCAGTCAGGTTAATGTCTATGGTTTCGTGCCACTGTTCGGGGGTGAGTTCCTGAATAGAGGCAAAGTGGCCTACGCCTGCGTTCGCTATGACATAATCAAGCTGGCCCCATTGGCCTAAAATGGTTTCGACGGCTTTCTGTTGTGAAGCCAGGTCACGTACATCGGCGGCTACACCGAGGGCATAACCTGGTTTGATTTCGTTCAGTTTTGAGGCTGCTAACTCGGCGGCTACTGACGAGCGGCTGGTTATGGCAACCTTAATTCCTTCTTTAATTAAAACTTCGGCAATGCCGTAGCCAATGCCTTTCGATCCGCCCGTAATGAGGGCTGTTTTTATACTATCTGCCATGGGAACTATATACTGAATGGGTAAGAACTTTTGCCCATAACCCTGTAGCAAACGGAAAGGTTTTCTGCAGAAAGACCGTACTTATTGAAGAAACACAATTAGAACAGGCTGCTTTTGAGTAGCAGCCTGCTTACTGCTTATTCCGTTCGTAAGGTCTTGACCGGATTCATCAGGGCAGCTTTCACGCTTTGGAAACCGATGGTCAATAAGGCGACAAGGAAGGTGATCAGCATTGCCAGGATAAAGATGCCAGCGCCGGGTTCGATCCGATACACAAAATTAGTCAGCCACCTAGTCATAATCCACCACCCCAGCGGAGCTGCCAGCATAAACGCCACCAACAGTAGACGAGAAAATTCTTTCCCAAACAGCCAAAGAATGCCGGAAGTACTCGCTCCTAATACCTTCCGTACGCCAATTTCCTTCTTTTTCTGATTCGCCATGAACGATACCAATCCATACAGGCCCAGACAACCCACAAAAATTGCGATACCGGCAAACGCCTGAATGAGCCTCAGCAGCATGGTATCCTGCTTATAGAGCCGCTCAATATCCTCATCCAGAAAACGGTACGTAAAAATGGAAGACGGATACATGGCTGTCCAGGCTTTTTCAAGCCCGGCTAGTGTTGGTCCCAGATTAGCCGGATTTAGTTTTACCCCGCAACTGCCGTAAACCTCACTCCAAGTCGTTATAGACAGGGGCTCAATGGCAGCCCGAAACGACTTATAGTGGAAATCCTTCATCACGCCAACAATGGTTCCTGGTCGGTTATTGATCGTAGCCGATTTGCCGATCACATCCTGCATGGAGGCTAATCCAAGGGCTTTCACAGCCGTTTCGTTGAGCAGGTATTCCCGGATCGTATCCGACGGATTCAGGTTGCGGCCGGCCAGAATGGGTATGTTGAACGTAGGAATATACTGATGATCCGCAGATTTAATGGCAATGGTAAAGTCTTCCGTTTTTGGTCGGGAGTCAAAGAGAAACGCGGTGTTTCCTACGGCTTCTGATGCAGGAGGTGTATCAAAAAAAGTCACGTTTTCGACGCCGGATAGTTCAGAAAGTTGCGCCCCCAACGTATTGATTTTCGACTTTTTATTATCGGGAACGGGAAGAATGACCATCGCGTCTTTCCGAAAACCCATATCTGCCTGTTGCGAATAACGCAACTGGTTGGTCATGATCAGCGTGCCGATAATGAGCAATTGCGAGATCGCAAACTGCGTGACAACCAAGCCCTTTCGCAGTGAGAAACCGCCCGCCGACTGTTGGGAGAGTTTCCCTTTTAGCGCCAGAACGGCCTGAAAACGAGCCAGAATCAGACCGGGATAGGCGCCTGAACAGAAAATCACGATCAGCAGCAGGCCGAGCAAAAAGGCAAGCAGATACGTATCCGTTAATGGATTGAGCACCAGTTCTATGTCAAACCATTGATTGACGAACGGTAAGGCCAGGTACGCCAGTACCAACGCGATAATTAGGGCTGATCCAGTAATGAGCGCCGTTTCGGTGATAAATTGCCAGAAAAGCGCTCCCCGTTGGCTTCCCAATGCTTTACGAACCCCAATTTCCCTGGCGCGCCCAAGCGCCTGAGCCGTGGCCAGATTAATAAAATTCACACAGGCCGTAACAACCAGGAAAAAACCGATCAGTGCAAACGTCCAGAGGTTTTTTTTCTCGGTATATCCCCGTAGTTTCGGATTAAAATGGACGTCGGAGAGCGGCTGTAATCTAAATCGGAAACGCTTCGCATTCTCTTTGTTATAGTATTTATCGGAAATGGCCGGAAGAATCCTGGAATCGACCACAGCCGCCGATACGCCCGGTTTGAGTCGGATAAAACACTGCATCTCTTTATTGAAACCTACCCACCAGTCTTTTTCGACCATCCAGGGACTATGTTCCTGCAAATTACCGAAGGGAAGATAGATTTCTGAACGAAAATCGGTGGTGACTGGCAGGTTTCGGAGAATTCCCGTAATCTTAACGACCAATGAATTATCAATGTGCAATAGCTGGCCAATAGGGTTTTCATTCCCAAAATATTTTTTGGCGATTCGATCCGTAATAAGGGCTGTATTGCGATCCTGTAATGCAGTTTTTGGGTTGCCCTGTAGCAGGGGAAAATCGAAAATGTTCAGGAAATCCGGATCGGCAAACGCAAGATCTTCTTCAAACTTTTTCTCCGGCGATACGGCAACTACTCGTTTTTTCAAAAAGGCAATTCGTCCGACTTTCTCAGCTACGCTATATCCACTTCGAAATGCTTCGCCCATCGGATTGGGAACGCCCGTACTGTAGGTTACTTTTTCTGTATGAAGCTCTGTATAAATCCGGTAGATGCGGTTTTGATCAGCATGAAACGTATCAAAACTCAGATGGTATTTGACCAGCGTAAAGATTAAAATGGCACAGGCAATGCCCAGGCTTAAGCTTACCACATTGATCAGCGCATACGATTTATGCCGATTTAATTTTCTCCAGGCGATTTTAACATAATTACTGAGCATAGCCGTTGGGTTTGATTGTGAGTAACGAGTGGGTTCAGGGTATAAATAGATTAATTGGGCTTGTTTACGCCAAAGCCGGGGATGCAATAGCAACAGCATTTCCAGCACATACAATAGTTGGGCTTGGGTATACCCGTATCGCTGGGTCCGCTTTTGAAATAATTCATACATATCCCCAAAACTTCGTCCCGGATATGGGGGCTGTAATGCGTGTCAGCAGTCGCTCGGCCCAGCGTGGTGGTTCCTGATGGGTTTTATTCTTCCGATTCATGTCTGATGATTAAAAGCGGTTTTCGGAATACCTTCCCACAATTCATTTCGGATACGTCGCGATTCCCGCAACGCTTGTTCACCCGCCATGATTACCGTAAACAAGCGTTTGGCCCGTCCACCTCGCTCAGCGGTCGCTTCGCCAAATCGGGAATGAACTAACCCTTTTTCTTCTAGCCGCTGCATGGTTCGGTGAACAACGCCCAGGCTCATAGACCGATCCAGACGACTGCTTAATGCATCTACAACAGCTACGCCATAGGCATCATCGTAGAGTAGCGCAATCGTTAGTAGAACGATTTCTTCGAACTCACCTAGTTGGGTGCCTTTCATACATTGGTATTACTTCTTACTAAAGGGAAAAGTATCTTTCTCTTTTGCATAGCAAATTGAAGACCAACAACTCCTATGGGCCCTACGTGCTCGAAAATGCCTGTTTTGTCTTTCTTATTGGATTATTGTCGTCCGAAAACGGACGGTAAATTGTCCAGATATGGACGGGCCTTTCTAATTCACAATCCTACGGTCAACGTACATTGTCTCAGAAATTGTCAGCTACCTATAGCAGTAACTCCTCGTATTGGAATAATCCCGAATCACAATCCATTCAGACGGTAATTCACCGTAACGATGCCTTGTAGGCCGGGTCGGAAGTTTTTCCAGTTCGTGAGGCCAATACCGGGTTGATAGGTCATATAATTGGCGAATAGCAGGTAGTCATCTCGTTTTTTGAAGCCAATGAATTTCTGAATGCCCAGATCTACATTCCAGCGAGCGGCAAGCCGAATGTTCAGGGCTGCTGTTAATCCCCCGCTCAGTATGAATCCCTGAGCGGATTGCGTACTATACCGATCCTGACCACCTGCAATAGATCGGATGGTTCCTTCCTGCTGATACTGCGAACCTATCAAAATAATCCCGATCGGCAAACCAATTCTGGCTTGTGGTTTTATGGATCGAATGGCATCGACTCGCCCTCCCACTTTTACGAAAGCGCCCGATGTATTCAGCGCACTAAAACCACAATCGCAGACATATCCCGATGGAATTCTATTGGCGTGATTTTGGTATGTATAGCCAGCATTAAATGTGAATGCCCACCGATTTAGATTAGGGCTCCAGGCTGTTGCCAGTTCGAAGGAACGTCCTGGAAGGGCGGCCAGGTTAATGCCGATTTGCCCCTGCCACTGTTGAGCCACTGTTATCGTGTAACAGAGTGTGAGCAATACAAGCGAAGGTAGAGTCCATTTCATAAGCCTTGTCTTCCTTTTAGGTTAGCCTCCTGATTTTTTTGCTTTGTAGCCTTTGCCTGTCAGCCATGCCAGCACCTTATCTCGATGGTCGCCCTGAATCAGAATTTCCTCGTCTTTAGTAGAACCACCTGCTCCACAGGCGGCTTTGAGTTGTTTCCCCAGATCGGTCAGATCGGCCTCGGTGCCAATGAAGCCCCGCACCGCCGTCACCACTTTATTGCCTCCCAACTTCACCAGCCATAGTTTAAGCGCCTGCTGAGCAGGTGGAAGTGTTTCGGCTTCGGGCTGCTCGTC
This sequence comes from Spirosoma telluris, assembly GCA_003259005.1. Taxonomy (GTDB): domain Bacteria; phylum Bacteroidota; class Bacteroidia; order Cytophagales; family Spirosomataceae; genus Spirosoma; species Spirosoma telluris. Next base: position 2,889,155 of record QLII01000001.1, on the reverse strand, counting down.
GGATTGATACTGGAAGTTTGGATCAGTGGAATAGACAACTCCGACAGTTCGATTTTTCTTGCTCATGGACAACACGATTTAGACGCAAAACTACGGCGTTTCGTGGATTAAAACATGGAACGCAGATGACACTGATTTTTTATGATTTTCGCAGATTTTATCTGTATAGATCATAAAAAATCAGTGTCATCTGCGTTCTATATTTAAAGTTCCATCAACTGCCGCACGGCTTCGCCATACGTGCTGCCGCTGGTTACTTTTGTGCCTTTTTTGTCGTTCATGGCCAGCATGAACTTGCCGTCGAAATGGCGATGAATCTCCGCTATTTTATGTCGATTGACCATGACTGATCGACTGACGCGTACGAATGTATCGGGCAGTTTTTCGTTCAGCGTTGTCAGCGTGTAGGTAGTCAGGAATTTCTGACCATCCATTGTAGATAAGAACACATATTTATCTTCGGCTTCGAAATAGGCGATGTCGGAGAGGGGAATCAACTTGATTTTGTCTCCTGTTTTCACCGAGATCGAATAAACTTCTTTCTTCGGTTGCATTTGTGCCAGAAGCCGCATGACGCTCTCAGTCATGGGGTTGACTGCCGTTTGATTCGTTTCGCTTCGTTCGGCTAATAGTTTGATTTTCTGGATGGTACGGCTCAATCGTTCGGCCTCAATGGGCTTCAGTAGATAATCAATGGAGTTTTCTTCAAAGGCCCGAATCGCGTACTGGTTGAACGCGGTGGCAAACACTACCATCGGCATGGTGGTCAGTCGGGAGAGCATTTCGAAGCCATTGAGTAAGGGCATTTCAATGTCCAAAAAAATCAGATCTGGCCGTTCAGCTTCGATGAGCGTCAGGCCTTCGGCTCCATTGGGGGCTTCACCTATGATTTCTACTGTATCGCGGTGTTTGTCCAAAAGACGTTTTAGTCGACTGATTGCCAGTGATTCGTCATCGACGAGTATTGTTCGTAAGGGGAGTACCATAAGTGGTTGAGATTAGGCCTCAGGCGTTAATGAAGCGTGACTGCTTTTGATTTTAGTCATTAGGATAGAAAGCAGAACCTGCTTGAGGGGCCAGTTCTGAAGCTCTACCCGAGCGTCGTCGCCATAGAGTAATTTTAGTTTGTCCTGAATACTTCGAAGCCCATAGCCACCGTCCATGTCGTCGGGAAAGCCGGGGCCATTGTCGTGGACGCAGAGATTTAGCTCGCCGTTTTTCTCATAAATCCGAACATCAATCCGGCCGGCGTCAGCGCGTTTGGCAATACCATGTTTAATCGCATTTTCGACAATGGGTTGTAATAAAAACTGGGGGAGTTTTAACTCATTTAGCGCGGGATCAGACACTTCTACGCTGAACGTAAGTCGATTACCAAAACGTACTTGCTCTACTTGCAGATAGGTACGCACCATCTCCAGTTCGTCGGCCAGACTAGCAAAGAGTTCGCCATCCCGTCCGGTCGAATACCGAAAGAGCTTTGACAATAGTAGCGTCATTTCTTCGGCTTTGTCGGGGTCGTCATGTACTAAGCTGGCAATACTATTGAGCGCGTTGTATAGGAAATGAGGATTTATCTTCGCCTGTAAGGCATCTAGTTCAGCGCGGGTTTTCAGCTTTTCCATATTGAGCAACTGAAACTCCTGCTCTGAGAGTTTTCGGGTGAGTTGACGACCCTGTTGCAAGACATACAGGAAAATATTGGCAATCAGCAAGTCGCCCAGCGCGTAAATATACCAGGGAGCTGTTTCCTCAATTAGCCCTGGCCGCTTCATCAATTCGTCGACATAAGGCTTGAGTAGTACAAAATATAAGCCCGTATTGATGGCGATAATGCTAACCAAAACAGCAAAACTAACCACCAGATGACGTTGCCAGATGGATGGGAGTTGATGAGTAAGCCAGCCTGACAACGCCCATGTTAAGAGAAACACAACGGCGCCATTGGTCATATTCTGTACGATCAGGAACCGATACAGGCCCGCCATCGTAGGGTCATTCGCGTTGATAATCAGGTTCGTAAAATAGATGATTGCATTACAGCCATATACGAGTAGAGCACCTAAAAACATGCCAATAAGCGTGCCCCAGCCTGGCTTCTGAAGAATAGTAGTTAGCGTAATAGGCTCCGGACGAGTTTCAACGGGATTGCGGTATTTACTCCGTCCGGCGAAATTGAAAGTAGCCCCTTCTACATTGGCCCGCTCAGATCAACATTTTCCAGCGAGCAGAAATTTAAATTGGCTTCGTACAAATCGGCGTCGGCAAAGGTGGCACCGCTTAAGTTTGAAAAACTCAAATCGGCTCCCCGAAGAATAGCTCCGCGAAAATTAGCTTTGTCGAGGTTTGAAAAACGGAAATCGGCCTGGCTTAAATCGAGGCCACTGAAATCAAAGTTAGCCAGGTCTGAGCCCATCATATTGAGCCGTCGACCATTTTTGCCAATCGTGCCGATAAGTTGTTCGCGGGTCATTTCAATAGTTAGTAAGTCAGTAAGTTAATAAGTGATAGAGGCATAAGCAATACTCTTGCATCAGCCACTTACCCACTTACTGACTATTTTTTTAAGATCATAAGTAAGCGCTGGAACAACCCTGGCCGTTGAACGCGACAGTTGTGAAAGGCCCGGATTTTCCATTGACCATCGTTTTTGGTCAGCACCATCGTTTGAATCGAGAGTCGATTTAATGGGGGAGTCTTCTGAAAGCGTAATTTAATCGTACCCGTAGAGTGAACAAGGGCTACTGTATTACTGAGAAAAGCTATTGAGGGTTGTTCAGCTGTTGGGTGCATGGTGGAGCCTTTGAGGGCCCATGAATTGAATAACTCGTGGTGTATCTGCCGATTTGCTTCTTTACCGATGATGTGCTGACCTGCAAAGGTAACGTAGTCGCAATCGTTGGTCAGGCATTCCGAAAAGATGTTGGCATCACCCAGATCCCAGGCGGTTGCCAACTGGGCAAAAACCTGCCGGATCGCGGCTTCATCTGCCTGTTTAGAAGCCTCTTTTTTTAGCTCTTCTCTTGCGTTCATGTGCTTGACTTACCAAATAGAAAACTTGTTCCCCAATTGGATAAGTCAAAGCTACTGTTCTCAGAAGGCAGGCGTTTGCATTTTCTGACGAATATCAGTTGCTTGGGAGTGAAATAGGGTAGGGGAGAGATGAAGTTATTTCGTAGTATTGGAAAATCAAATGCAGCTTGTGTGTCAAAACACCTGTATTGGGCTAACATTTAGCGGTAAGCGTTGTTAGTGAAATAATTAACCTGAGCTCCTTTGACTACTACGTTGATCTGCTTTCCTCTTTCTATCGGCCAACTTCGTCCCTGGCGCGAGGGCGACGAAGAGTCGTTGGTTCGACATGCCAGCAATCGGCATATCTGGAACAACGTCCGCGACTTTTTTCCATATCCTTATACACCCCGTGATGCCCATTCGTGGGTACGCTCAAACAAATCCTACCAGCAACCCAATAATCTGGCGGTTGACATAAATGGGCAGGCAGTGGGCAATATTGGCTTCACTGTGAAGGACGATATCTATCGGTATAATGCTGAAATAGGGTACTGGGTTAGTGAAGACTACTGGGGTAGAGGGATTATGACCCAGGCCGTACCAATTATGACAAACTATATCTTTCAGAATTTCCAGGTTAATCGCATCTTTGCGTGCGTATTGGAAGGGAATATAGGCTCTATGCGTGTACTTGAAACCGCTGGCTATACACATGAAGCAATTCATCGGAAAGCAGCGGTTAAAAACAATCAGTATTTAGACGAACATATTTTCGCTATCCTTCGCGCTGAGCACCGAGAGCTAAACTCCTCATCTACCAATCGTTAGTTAGTGTTTTGTGGACTAGCTAAGTTAGTTTACTAAGGCGCCGACTAATAACTTACTTAACTATACACCATTTTTTGTGGTTAATTTGTTAAACCATTACCGCTTCGCGGACCCACTATTCATGCCGAAAATAGTGATTGCCATTGACGGATATTCTAGCTGTGGGAAGAGCACAACTGCTAAGGCAGTAGCCGCCCGGATGGGCTATGGTTATATTGATACCGGCGCTATGTATCGCGCTGTCAGCCTGTTCTTTATCCAGGAACATGTTGCCCTTTCCAGCCAGAGAGAAGTAGAAGAAGCCCTGGAAAAAATCCATATTACATTCAACCATAATGCACGTACCGGCCGGAATGAAACCTGCCTGAACGGCCTGAACGTAGAGGAAGAAATCCGCAAAATGTACATCTCAAACATTGTGAGTGAGGTGAGCGCTATCCCCGAAGTCCGTTGGGCTTTGGTAGCACAACAACAGAAAATGGGCCGTCGGCGGGGGGTTGTGATGGATGGGCGAGACATTGGCACGAAAGTTTTTCCCGATGCCGAAGTGAAAGTATTTATGACTGCCGATACCTATACCCGAGCCAAACGCCGGCAGCAGGAGTTACTGGCAAAAGGGGAACTGGTTAACCTTCAGGATATAATTAATAATCTTGAAAAGCGGGACCATATTGATACAACGCGTGCCGAAAGCCCCTTGTGCAGGCTCCTGATGCGACACTGCTGGATACATCACACATGACCATTGAAGAGCAGGTTGATTGGGTGATCGAACTGGCCGATCAGCGACTGGCCCAACTTCACCGCAAAAGAGGGCAAAAGATGTTAGTGAAGTAGGTGGAGTGAGTCAATTAAGTACATTGCCTACAGCACTCATTTCACTACTTCCACTCACTTTACTACTTCCACTTACTCCACCCATTTCACTTACTCCACAAAATACGAATGACTGCCGACTTTCTACTAGTAGGTCAGGGAGTGGCCGGGTCGGTGCTGGCCTGGACACTCGACCAGCGCGGGTGCTCCGTAATCCTGGCCGATGATCCTGCCCTTCCGTCGGCCTCGTCGGTAGCTGCTGGTATTGTCAATCCGTTGACCGGCCGAAAACTCGTTCATACCTGGAAAGCTAACGAGCTGTTTCCGTTTCTGCATCATTTTTATAGTGGTATTGAGCAGGAACTTCATGTTCGCTTCTTTCATCCTAAAAATATTTACCGCCCATTTCGGTCAATGGCCGAGCAAGCGAGCTATACGGCGTTAACCAACGACCCTGATGTGCAGCAATACATTTCTAAAAATATTGATAATCAGCAGTATAGTTCATTTATTGACAATCCGTTTGGCGGACTTGAAGTAACACAGGCTGGCTGGCTGGATTTAACTGAGTTTGTCCGAATTATAAAGGGTTATTTTATAAAAAAAAATCAATACTTTGAAGGACGAGTTAGCTTCGATGACCTGACGATCAGCGATGATAAGGTAGAATTGAAGGGCGTTACTGTTGGGAAAGTTATATTTTGTGATGGAGTGCAAGCCCGCGAGAATCCGTTATTTGACTGGCTTCCTTACAATCCTGTGAAAGGACAACTTCTGACGGCGGTTGTTGAGGGCTATTCTATTAAGAATATAGTTAATCAGGGAATTTTTATTTTGCCCGTTCGGAATGGGTTAGTAAAAATTGGGGCTACCTATAGCTGGCACGATCTGGATTGGCAAACAACGAAGGATGGTCGTGAGTTTTTAGAATCAAAAGTTCGTGAATTGCTGAAAGTGCCTTATCAGGTAGTTGCGCAACAGGCTGGCATTCGTCCGTCAACCAAAGACCGGCGACCATTTATTGGACTGCACCCAACTAAGCCAACAGTTGGCATTTTTGGGGGAATGGGTACAAAAGGAGTGTCACTGGCACCGTATTTGGCCGAACAGTTTGCCCGACACCTATTAGATGGCGAAGATTTAGAACCGGAAGCGAATATTAGTCGGTATGTTTCGTTATAGTAACACGAATCAGAATAGTAGATGTAATGCATCGAAAATTCATCTTTTTTAGGTAGTATTCAGTCATTAAACGCCATTGTCTGCTTAAGAGGAGCGTGGTGTACTGGTTGTCTTGTTATGCGAAATCAATACATTCTGTTAGTATGCCTGTGGCTGAGCGGGTTGAGCGTAGCTACGGCGCAAAACTATCCGTCGCTGGAACGATTCGGAAAGAACCGGATTCAATACCGGAATTTCGAGTGGAAAATCGTCCGTACCTCGAATTTCGAGATCTACTATTATCAGGATGGTAACCAGATTGCCAACCTAACAGCGCAATATGCCGAATCGGAGTTCGATCGAATTACCGAATTACTCGGCTATACGCCTTACAATCGGGTTAAAGTTTTCTTATTTAACTCTCCGGCCGAATTAGCCCAAAGTAACATTGGCCTTAATTCGCAGAGCGGACTGAGTAGTCGGGAACAGAACCTGTCTAAATCGCGGGTGGAACTGGCTTTCACGGGCGATCAAATCAGCTTTCGGAAGCAGATTGTACATGATATCTCCATGTTATTCGTATATGACATGCTTTATGGAGGTAGTCTGAAGGATGCGCTTCAGAGTTCACTGTTACTTACACTGCCCGACTGGTTTATGCCGGGTATTGCGTCGTATATCGCAGAAGGAAATAGTCTGGAACTGGATGATTACATGCGGGATGTCTCGCTGACACGTCCTGTTAAAAAACCGTCGCTGCTATCAGGAGCCGAGGCCGAGCGGGTAGGGCATTCGATCTGGAACTATATTGTTCAGCGCTATGGTCGCGATAATGTATCGAATATTCTGAACCTGACGCGCATTATTCGAAATGAGCAGAGCAGTATTTCCAGTACACTCGGGGTGCCCTATAGTCGGTTTCTGCGTGAATGGCGTGAGTATTACCTGGGTATGGCCACCAGTGTAGCCCAATCCTATCAGCAAGGTGCCGACGATTTTCAGCTTAAAGTTGGTTCGGCGGACGATAAGTCTTCGTTAGTAAGTCTGAAACTAAGCCCTGATAAACAGTTTATCGCTTATACAATTCTACGGGATGGTAAATTTCATGTCGAGGTTGTGACGACATCGAACCATAAAAAATCGACCGTTCTATCAGGAGGCTATCGGCTCGACGGGCAGGCAACGCATACAAGTACACCGTTGGTCGCCTGGCAGAAAGACAATAACCTGTTGATTATTACCGATGAACTTGGCGAAACCAACCTATATCAGTATAACGGTTTTGAGAAGAAGGCTAAGCGGCAATTTAAGCGTAAAGTAAACGGATTATCGCAGGTTGTCTGGATGGATGCTTCAGAAGACGGGGGCAGCCTGATTTTAAGTGCTGAACGAAAAGGGCAAAATGATCTGTTTTTGTACAGCATCAACCGGGGTTCTTATCAGCAATTAACTAATGACCTCTACGACGATTTATACCCTACATTCATCGGGCGCACAGCCCAGCAGGTGATATTTAGCTCGAACCGAAGGGAAGATACTCTTGGCGTTGACAAGGGTTCGTATAAAACCATTCGGGATCAAATGATGCTGTTCACGCATGAGGGAAGCGCCCGCAATTTATCGGTAGCCCGGCTAACCGATTCCCTTTCTCATGCAACCCAGCCTATTCCGGCTGGTGAATCGACAGTTTATTTCCTGAACGACGTGTATGGCATTCGGAATCTTTACCGACTCAATACCGAAAGCAAAGCGTTAAGTCAGATAACAGCTTTCCCGCAAAGCATCCATTTATACGATCTTAATCCGGCTAATGGTGGGTTTGTGTACAGCACATTGAAAAACGGGGATGAGTTCATTGGATTTCGGTCGCAATTGAATTTAAATCAGTCGGTACAGGTGCCGCCTACTCAACGAAGCTTAAGTACGGTACGTGCCAATGCATCCCGAGTAAGTGAAGCAAAAACGGATACAACAAAGCAGAGTGGCCGCGCGACTGCCGATACCAGTAGCGCGGGTCGTACCTCAACTGCTGGGGTGCAGCCTGATCCAACCAAAAGACTGGCCCTGGAACCCGGAGAAGTCGATACAGATAACTACCAGTTCGACCCCGAAGTGCTAAAGTCAACCGAATACCGGCAACGTCGTACTGTATCGGGTGGCGTTTCGCCAAGTCTGACCACTACGCTGCCCCGAAATCGTCGTCGGGAGAACATCACCATTCGGGGGCCATTTGATTACAAAGCGACGTTTGGTGTTAATGAAGCTCCATCGAACTGGCGCATCGATCCAATTAAAGGCTTTGGCTATGCGCAGGAAGTGACGTTAACCGATTTACTGGAAAACCATGTACTTCGTGCGGGTGGGTTCATCAGTCTGACCAACACCCTGCGTAACAGCGACTTGTTTGCTGAATACACAAACTTAACCCACCGGATTGATTATGGAGCCCGGGCTGATCGTCAGACGCTGTTTGTGGACGGAGGGGGGTTGCTTCAAAAATATCGGTATAATCGCTTTGCCGTATCGGCTTCCTACCCGATTTCAGTCAACAGCCGCTTTACTGTGTCACCGTTCTATGCCCTAACCCGGCTGATTGATCTGTCTTCTTTTTCGGAGCCAGACCGCGTATCGGATTATGCAGGAATTCGGGGTGAATTTGTTTTCGACAATACGCAGGTGAATGGCATGAATATGCTGACAGGTACAAAAGCTAAACTTCGCTATGAAGAATATGCGGGCTTAAGGTCTTCGTCAGACGGTTTCCGACGCCTGTCGCTTGATTTACGACACTACCAGAAAATTCATCGTGATCTGATTTTAGCTACCCGTTTCGCATTCAGCCAATCGGGTGGGTCAGCTCCCAAGAAGAGTACGTTGGGTGGTATGGAAAACTGGATTGGTCCGAATCCGAAAGAGCAGGTGGCGTCGAATCCACTGTTGGTTCCAAACACAATGCGTAACGAGGTTCCTTATGATTACCGTGACGTATTCTTCCTGGATTTTGCCGCTCCACTGCGGGGATTCCGGCAAGGTAAGCTTACGGGAAACAGCTACATGCTCTTTAATGCAGAACTTCGGCTACCCTTAATTCGCTACCTATATCGGGGCAATATAACCTCGAATTTCCTGCGAAATCTTCAGCTAGTTGCCTTCACCGACATTGGAACTGCCTGGACTGGCAGCGGGCCATTCAGCCAGCAAAACAGCCTGAATACAGAAGTGGTTGGTGGAGGGAGTATACCGTTTCGGGCAATTGTTACGAACTTTAAAAACCCATTCCTTATTGGGTATGGGGCTGGTGTACGGACTATGATTTTTGGGTACTTTGTGAAATTCGATTATGCCTGGGGTCTCGAAGACAAAACGGTAGGTAAGCCTATAGCCTACCTGACTCTTGGCTACGATTTCTAGCTAAAAGAACATCCAGCATGACAAAGCCGCTCCTCAGGAGCGGCTTTTTTTATAGACTAAAAGTGCCCGAAAAGTAAATTACTCGTTAATCTATGAAGCTCGGTAAGTATATTCGCCATACCGATAGCTAAACAATAATTGGTTCCCTCCGGAAATTTGTGTACTCTTCCTCATTTTAACCTCTTGGATAAGATGGCAGATTCGTTGTAACCAACTCTTTCAATGATTGAAACACAAATAAATAAATGGGGCCAGGCTGTATACAATGCAGTTGGCATAGTTTTCGCTAACCATCTACCAACTCAATTTATACATATTACAGGAGGCTAATGAGTCCATGTGGCTCAATGTGAATACTGCACTCAAATAGTTACTTATTGTTAAGTGGTTATAATACAGTACTTTAGTTTATCTCCCTAATAAGATCCCCAGAGCGACTATGGTTTGGCATAGTTTTAGTTAATTTTTAAGAAGCAAAATAGACCCTTAATGCCCGACTAGTCTACCGTGACTTATACACGGTCTGCTGGTCAGAACATATGTATATTCTGTGAGGACCTGTTTTGCACTATGAGATCGTCCCAAATTAAGTTGCAGATGGAAGAAATGTCTACACTACACACAGAACCTCTTGAGCCTGTGATAGGCCGCACATCAGTAGAGCAGTGCTGTCAATCGACTGGAAAAGACAACCAAACCGCTCGTTTTGCCGGTCGAATAATAAGCTACATCTGGGGCTGATGCAGGGGAGGATTCTTCCAGTTCAGACAGCTATATCTACTCCGGCAGTACCTCTTCCTACAGCATGTTTAGAACACATTGGTCATTTTAAAAGCAGTACCAAGATTTGGTCGGTTTTGATCCGGAACCACCTGATATATCCGATTCCGGGCCACCTGGGCGTCATATTTTCACCACAAAAAAGCCTATTATTTTTTTGCACAACGACCAATGAATGAGCAATTTATACTAAACAAATCACCTCACGATACGGCTCTACTAGCAGATACGGGCGGAGGATCAGTACTAATAAGACCGAAGCCATGGGAAGGGGGGCGCTTTTATCAGTTGCTCTCCTTATTGACTAGCTATACTTATGGGGCAACCACACCCGTATTAAAAGGGGCCTTGTCGGTATTTTCCTTTCTGTTGCTTTGGTTAGCCGGTTCACCCCTATATGCACAAGCGCAGGGAACAATTGATCTAAGTCTCCACAAGAGTATCAGTACGCAGGCTCCAGCTATTGGTGACATTATTTCCTATACAATTGTTGTAGCTAATGCACCTGGATCAACTACGGCAACCAATGTATCCGTAAAGGATAATTTGCCAGTTGGTGGTGTTGCGTTTGTGCCAGGCTCAGCAACGATTACACGTGGCACGGGTACCTACACGCCAACTGGTTCGGCTACGGCTACTACGGGTACCTGGCTTATACCTTCTATTGCACCGGGCGACTCAGCAGTAGTAGTATTGAAGGCTACCGTTTTAGAACGGGGTGTATGGTTTAATACGGCCGAAGTCGTTGCGGCTGATCAGACAGATACGGACTCCGTGCCCAACGATCAAAGTTTGGTACAAGACGACTATGATGCTGTCTGTTTTTCTGTTCCTATTCTTTGGTATGTTGGTGATGAATATACGGTAACGATCCCATCTGGCTACGACCAGATTGTTTGGTATCGGGATAATACGCCAATCAGTGCATCGGTGGTATCGACGTCATTAGCGGAAGTTAATAGTGATTTTTCGCTAACGATCAAAAGTCCGGGCACGTATCGGTTTATAACCTACCGCAATAGTTGTCCGGCTACAAATTGTTGTGATATTCAGGTCATTCAAGGACCTTATGGTAGTTTGGGCGATTATGTATGGCTTGACGTTAATAAGGATGGCGCCCAAACTGGTGAGTCTGGTATAGATGGTGTAAAAGTTTATTTATACGATCAGACTGGTACAACTAAATTAGACTCAACCGTTACTGCTGGTGGCGGTAAATACCTGTTTGATAGCCTAACCGATGGTAGCTATGTTGTGAAGTTTATCTCACCGACGGGCTATCAATCGACATCGGCTAATACAGCAGGTGTGACCGACGATATAGATAGTGATGCAGGGTTAAATGGATTTACGGGCATATATACAATTGACACAAGTCAACCCGAGTCCAGCACCGCACGCAATAATCCTACGGTTGATGCCGGTTTCTACCTTCCATCGGCTAGTTTAGGTGATTACGTTTTTGCTGATAATAATAAGGACGGTATTCAGAACAACGGCGACACCCCCATCTCCGGGGTGGTGGTGACCTTATATACCAACGGATCGGCAGTTGCTACGACGACCACTAACGCTTCAGGTTTCTACTCCTTCACCGGATTGACCCCAGGCAGCAGCCTGTCTTACTCGGTTGGCTTCACCACTCCTTCAGGTTACACGGCCACGCTGGCTAATCAGGGTTCAGACGATGCCCTGGATTCGGACGCTGACCTGATCACCGGTCGTACCCAGTCAGTGACCCTGGCCCCTGGTGAGTTCAACCAAACTTTGGATGCTGGTTTCTACATTCCCTCGGCTAGCCTGGGTGACTATGTATTCTTCGATGCCAACAAAGATGGGGTTCAGAACAACGGCGACACCCCCCTCTCGGGCGTGTTGGTTACCTTGTATACCAACGGATCGGCAGCTGCCACGACGACCACTAATGCTTCAGGTTTCTACTCCTTCACGGGCTTAACCCCAGGTAGCAGCCTGTCTTACTCGGTTGGCTTCACTACTCCTTCAGGTTACACGGCTACGCTGGCTAATCAGGGTTCAGACGATGCCCTGGATTCGGACGCTGACCTGATTACGGGCCAGACTCAGTCGGTGACCCTGGCCCCTGGCGAGTTCAACCAAACTCTGGACGCTGGCTTCTACATTCCAGGTGCTGGTTTGGGTGATTACGTTTTTGCTGACAATAATAAGAACGGTGTTCAAGACAATGGAGATACCCCCCTCTCGGGCGTGTTGGTTACCTTGTATACCAACGGATCGGCAGTTGCCACGACGACCACTAATGCTTCAGGTTTCTACTCCTTTACAGGTTTAACCCCAGGTAGCAGCCTGTCTTACTCGGTTGGCTTCACGACGCCAAGTGGCTACACGGCCACGCTGGCTAATCAGGGTAGTGATGGTTCGCTGGATTCGGATGTGGATTTGATCACGGGCCGGACTCAGTCGGTGACGCTGGCTCCTGGTGAGTTCAATCCCACCCTGGACGCTGGCTTCTACATTCCCTCGGCTAGCCTGGGTGACTATGTATTCTTCGATGCCAACAAAGATGGGGTTCAGAACAACGGCGACACCCCCCTCTCGGGCGTGTTAGTGACCTTGTATACCAACGGATCGGCAGTTGCCACGACGACCACTAATGCTTCAGGTTTCTACTCCTTTACAGGTTTAACCCCAGGTAGTAGCCTGTCTTACTCAGTTGGCTTCACCACTCCTTCGGGTTACACGGCCACGCTGGCTAATCAGGGTTCAGACGATGCCCTGGATTCGGACGCTGACCTGATCACCGGTCGTACCCAGTCAGTGACCCTGGCCCCTGGTGAGTTCAACCAAACTTTGGATGCTGGTTTCTACATTCCCTCGGCTAGCCTGGGTGACTATGTATTCTTCGATGCCAACAAAGATGGGGTTCAGAACAACGGCGACACCCCCCTCTCGGGCGTGTTGGTTACCTTGTATACCAACGGATCGGCAGTTGCCACGACGACCACTAATGCTTCAGGTTTCTACTCCTTCACGGGCTTAACCCCAGGTAGTAGCCTGTCTTACTCAGTTGGCTTCACTACCCCTTCGGGCTACACGGCTACGCTGGCTAATCAGGGTTCAGACGATGCCCTGGATTCGGACGCTGACCTGATCAGCGGTCGTACCCAGTCAGTGACCCTGGCCCCTGGCGAGTTCAACCAAACTCTGGACGCTGGCTTCTACATTCCAGGTGCTGGTTTGGGCGACTATGTGTTTGCTGACAATAATCGTAACAATGCTCAGGATAGTGGAGATACCCCAATTCCTGGTGTGTTGGTGACCTTATATACCAACGGGTCGGCAGTTGCCACGACGACCACTAATGCTTCAGGTTTCTACTCCTTCACGGGCTTAACCCCAGGTAGCAACTTGGCTTACTCGGTTGGCTTCACCACTCCTTCGGGCTATACAGCTGTACTGGCTTATCAGGGTGGCGATGGGGCACTGGATAGTGATGCGAACGAGATTACCGGTAAGACTCAGTCGGTGACGCTGGCTCCTGGCGAATTCAACCCAACATTGGACGCTGGTTTCTACCCAGCCTGCCCAGTTAATTATAGTCTGGTTGTATCGAATGATGCAACGATCTGTAACGGAGATTCAACTAAACTGTTGGCGACAACTCCGGTTCCAAATGCCAAAGTTTGCTGGTACTTGACTCCATATGACGGAACAGCGTTTGCCATTGTTGACAGCGGGGTTGAGGTTTCGGTGAAGCCTACAACGACAACTGTTTACTATGTGGAAATTACGGCAGATGGCTGTAGGAGCGCGCGTAAGCCAGTTGTTATCCAGGTTACTACCGTACCAACGCCAATTTGCCTGGGTAATACGAAAAATACCTGTCCGGCAACAACGGTTGACCTGACGAAAATTCAGGTAGAAAATCGTGACACGGGTTTGGTTTACGAGTGGTATACGAGTATCGCTCGCTCGCAGGCTACACTGGTTACGAACCTGACGGCTGTAGGTGCTGGTAAATACTATCTGTTCGCTAAATCAGGTAACTGTTACAGCAACCCAACGGTATTAACGGTTGAAATTGTTGACTGCAACTGTCAAAATGTAGCGACTGTGAATGTAGGCCCAGGTGTAGCGGCTTGCTCTGGGGATATTATCCCGCTCAAAGCGGTACTAGGTGGTTCGGCAACGAGTGTAACCTGGTCGTCAAATGGGACGGGTATATTTAGCAACCCAGCTAGCCTGACTTCTACGTATACACCATCGGCTGCAGATATTCTAGCCGGTAATGTCCTGATCACAGCAACCACCAACGATCCAGATGGTGTGGGTGGGGTTTGTCAGGCAGCGAACAGCTCACTGATTCTGCAAATCAATAAGCGCCCAGATGCTCCATTTAATGTGGCCTGCGACGACACACTGGTTTGTCAGGGTAGTAGCACGAAACTGATCGGTTTTGCACCGGGTTTCAAAATCAATTGGTATGATGAGGATGGTAAGCTGATTGGTACAACACAGAGCGGTGGCAAACTGGTGGTAACCCCATCGAAAGCTGGTTCTGTTGTGTACTACGCTGAAGCCTTCAACGATGCGGGTTGTGTAAGCACGCGCTCATCGCTGACGATCACTGTTGGCAAATGCCTGGCTGATCTGGGTGTGGTGAAAACAGTGGTAACGCCTGGTCCATATAGTATAGGGCAGAAAATTACCTATGCCATTACGGTTAAGAACTATGGTCCAATTACGGCTTCCAGCGTAAATGTAAACGAAGTACTACCCGCATCACTGACGTATGTAAGCGCAACGCCAGTTGGTCAGTACAGCCCAGGAACAGGAATCTGGTCAATTGGTACGATGACGGCAAATTCAGACCGTAGCTTACTGATCGAAGCAACAATTGTGGCTGGTGGTTCAGTTAAGAACACGGCAATCGTTTATAGCCCGGATAACGATCCGAACCATAGAGATAACGATACCTCATCGGTTACGATTCCAGTTAACCCCTGTGCCGTTAACCCGCCAACTATCGTTTGTGCGATCACCGAGATTTGCAAAGGTGGAACAACGACGCTGAGTGCGAAAGGTTGCACTGATGGAACGGTAGTCTGGTCGGATGGCCATCGTGGTTCGACAATTTTTGCAACTCCGACTGTAACGACCACCTATACCGCTAGCTGCGTAATTGGTCAATGCACAAGTGTTGCATCGAACTCGATTGCCATAACAATCGTAGAACCGCAAACGCCAACGATCACGGCTAGTGCCGATAATGTATGCCCAGGTGCATCCGTAACGCTAACGGCGTCGGGTTGTGTGGGTGGCATCATCGAATGGTCGGATAAAGCGCAAACAGGTACCTCAATTGTGGTGACGCCTTATGGCAAAACAACCTACACGGCTCAGTGCCGGATGGCGAATTGCCTGAGCAATCCGGCGGTTAAGACAATCAATATCACGACCGATATTCCAACGCCAGTTGTTGTTTGTAGCACCACGGTTGTTTGCCCAGGTGAAACCGTGACGCTGACCGTTGAGAACTGCCTCGGTACGCCCGTCTGGAATAGCACTACTGCTACAACGAGCAGCATCATTGTTACGCCAACTCTTGGCAACAATAGCTACTCCGTATACTGTAAGAATGGTGCCTGCGTGAGCAAGTCGTCTGCCATATACACCATTAAGGTTGTGGCACCGGTTATTCCAACGGTAACAGCGAGTGCCGATACGATCTGTGCGGGTGGTTCTGTTATCCTAACCGCTGCCGATTGTAACGGAACCGTTTACTGGAACGTAGAAGGTAAGACTGGCCCAAGCATCACGGTATCTCCAACGGCTAATATTAGCTACTTCGCTCAGTGTAAGTACCGGACTTGCCTAAGTGAGCCTTCGAATACGGTCAATATTGCGGTTGTAACACCTGCATCGCCGATTGTTAAGGTTAGCAAAACGCTCGCTTGTAGCGGAGACCTTGTATCGCTAACGGCCACAGGCTGTAACGGCGGCACAATTCAATGGTACGGTGTTGATAAGGTTGGGGCGTCGATTAACATCTACCCGACCGAAACCAAAGAATACTATGCGGTCTGCAAACAGGGTTCTTGTGTGAGCGACCCATCGAACAAGGTTCGGGTAACGGTTAGCACCTCGACGGCTCCGGCACCAACTATTGCCGCATCGACACTGGCTATCTGTAGCGGTGGTATCGTTTCGCTGACGGCTACGGGTTGCGACGGTACCGTGAAATGGTCGGATGGGCAGACTGGCTCTGTTGTTTCTGTAACGGCAACACCTGGTAACCACGAGTTCTATGCACTCTGCATGCCAACCAGCAGTACGCTTTGCGGAACTGGAAAGTCGAATGTTATCAATATTAATGTAACCCCGACTCCAACGCCTAGCATTGTTCGCTGCCTATGCAGTGCCGATACGATCTGCCCAGGTGAGCAAGTGAAACTGTCTGTGAAAAACTGTCAGGGTACTCCTTACTGGAGCACGGGCGAAACCACAACGAGCATCGTTGTATCGCCAACGGTAACCACTGCCTATACAGTTTACTGTCAGGATGGTGTTTGCAAAAGCGTAACAACGGAAGGCTACAAAATCACGGTGATCCCAGTAGCTGAACCAACCATTACCGCTTCTGCCACAACGGTTGAGCAAGGTGGTACCGTTACGTTGACGGCAATAGGTTGTAACGGTACCGTGATCTGGTCGGCCAACGACATAAACGGAAATAACAAAGGTGCATCTATCGTCGTGCGGCCAGAAGGTACGCAGACCTACTATGCACAGTGTAAGTTCCGCGAATGTCTGAGCGATCCGTCGATTACGATCGTTATCAACCCAGGTGATTGTATCGCGAAAGCTGGTACACTGGCAGCGGTGAATGGTACGATTTGCGGTGGCGCGAGCAGCACAGTAACTGTAGCTGCCACGTTGAACGGTGGTCTCGTACAGCCTGCTGGCTATTCGATTGTGTATCTGCTGACGAAAGCCGGTGTGGTTCAACAAACGAGCACCACGCCAAGCTTCATCGTATCGTCTGATGCGGCCGAATACACCATCCATACACTGGTGTACAACGGCAATGCTGGAACGTCGAGCTACCTGGATCTGTCGACGGTAAAATCAGGGGTTACAACGACTGCCGATCTGGTGATCCTAATTGGCAACAAGTGTGCTGATCTGGATGCAACTGGTGCGAAAGTGAAGGTGAATGTTATAGCACCGCCAACCTTATCGGCTGGCCCATCACTCACGGTTTGTTGGGGCGGGCCTGTGTCGATCACCGCTACCGGTTGTGAAAATGGTACGGTAATCTGGTCGGATGGTCCTTATGGCGCAGTCTATTCAACGTCGGTTTATACCGAACGGGTATTGACTGCGATCTGTCAGATTGATGGTTGCCCAAGCAAGCCATCTGCACCTGTACACATTGTCATCGCTGCACCAACTATCCCGATTATCGTAAGTAACAAGTCGGCCATCTGTGTGAGCGAAGTACTTTCACTGACAGCTACCGGTTGCGAAGGTGGAACCTATATCTGGTCTGATGGAACGACGGTTGGCAGCACGCTGACGATCAGCCCAACATCGGATGTGAGTTACCGCGTGCGGTGCAAAGTAGGAGAGTGCCTGGGTGATTGGTCGGCTTATACAACAATTAAAGTCGGTGCTCCATCGGCTCCAACGATCTCAATCCTGGGTGGTACAGGTAGCACGACAACCTGCTTCGGTACACCGGTAACGCTGGTGGCGGAAGGTTGTGGACCAAATAGCTACGTGACCTGGTCGAACAATGAGGTTGGTAACTCGATCACCGTATCGCTGGCTAGCTCAGCAACCTTCTCGGCTCGCTGCTGCAACTCGAACGCCTGTAAGAGTGCGCCATCGAATGAGATCGCGGTGACTGTACTGCCGAAGGTTCCACAACCAACGATCAAAGACATCACCAATACCTGTCCGATCCTGACGGCTGATCTAGCGAAAGCGATCACCAGCAGTCCGGCAACAACAGGTGGTGTGTTTGAGTACTATACCGATGCCTCGTTAAGCAGTGCATCAAAAGTAGCTGATCCAGCACACGTAGTTACCGGAACGTACTACGTAGTTGAACGGACGGTTAACGGATGCGCTAGTCTGCCAATTGCCATTCATGTGCAGATTACAACCTGCGGAGAGCAAACGCCTTGCGATGTACAGAATCCGGCAACAGCCAGCGCTGGCCCTGATGCCAGTGTCTGTGCCGCGAAGAGTTTCCAACTGAGTGGTGTCATGGGTGGTGCGGGTAAAACCGCCCACTGGACCACCAGTGGTAGTGGTACCTTCGACAATTCATATGCGTTGAATGCGATCTATACCGCCAGTGCCGAAGACGTACTGTCGGGTAAAGTGACACTGACCTTATCGGTAAGCACAAACAACGCAGCCTGCCCAGTGGCAACAGACGACATGCTCCTTACGATTGACGGCATCAAGTCGATTCCTGTCGTGACGGTGGCTGGTGCACTTAACCTTTGCTACGGTGATTCGGTAACCCTGAAAGCACCGGCTGGTGCTTCGGGTTACAAATGGAGCGATAATGAAACGACTCAGAGCATCGTCGTTAAGAAGAGCGGAACCTACAGCGTTCAACTGTACGATGGCAAAGGCTGTAGTTCGGTTAAATCGGAAGATGTGGTCGTGAAGGTTAGCGATCCTGTTCTGCCTCCGCTGGTACACAACTTGCGGAATACCTGCCCGTCGAAAATTGTTGACCTGACAACGGCACTTTCTTCGACAACTCCAGGTAGCTCGTATATCTACCGAATTTGTGAATGCACGACGTCAAACATCGTGATTCGTCCAGATTCAGTGTGCGAGGGTAATTACTGGATTGTTGAGAAAAATGCACTAGGTTGCCTAAGCAAACCATCTAAAGTGGTCGTTAAGGTCTTCAATTGCGCTACGGATACACTTGGCGCAGATGTTAGCATCGCCAAAACGGCTAGCGCTGCCTTCGTGAAAAACGGTGAGCCTGTTACGTACACCATCACGGTGAGCAACGCAGGACCACACACGGCTAAGAACATTGACGTTCGCGACGTACTGCCTAAAGGATTAGAGTTGGTGCCTGCACCATCATCATCGTATAAGGTGTCGAACGGTGTGATCACTCAAACGATCGATAGCCTGAAAGCAGGTGCTTCTGCACAGATTGTGTTTGCCGCTAAATTGCTGGTGAAAGGTCAGGATGTGGTCAATACGGCCGAGATTACGTATCTCGATAATAAAGACACCAACCTGGCGAACAACACGTCGAGTGTAACGGTAAAAGACACCACTGCGCAGAAACACAGCCTGATTGGTTTAGCCAAATCGGTACTTGGTACACCAACAACGGTAGGCGACTCGCTCATCAAGGTTTCGTACCAATTCGTAGTAACCAACTTTGGTGATGACACGTTGCGCCACGTACAGATAGCGGATGATCTGGCTTATGCGTTCTCGCCAAACACGGTGGTTGATACGAAAGTAACCCTGTCGAACAGTTCCTCTACGTTGAAACTGAATCCAGCCTTTACCGGAACGGGTAGCAACAGTGGTATGGTTGACACGACTAGCTACATCAAGCCTGGTCAATCAGAGCTACTGGTTCTGAACGTGACGGTGAAACGGATTGCCGGTGATTCGACCAAGTCGTTCAATAACTATGGTGTTGCAGCCGCTTTCAATAGCCTGACGACTGTATCGGATATCTCGACCAGCGGTGGCGATGCCGATCCTGACAATGATGGTGATCCTACCAACAACACAAGTGCAGCCAGCTTCACGCTGAATACTGCGCCATCTCAAGGCCCAAGTATTGGGTTAGCTCTGGCGGTTGTCAACGTAGCCCAGCAGCCGGATAGTTCGTACAACGTCACCTATAAAGCGACGATTAAGAACTTCGGGATGTGGATCTGAAAGGGATAAGCCTGATCGACAGCCTGAGTAAGGTCTTTACTTCGCCTGCTTCCTATAGCGTGGTCGGATCGCCCGTCGTAAGATCCGGTAGCACCCTAGTGGCGAACACGGCCTACGATGGCAATACACAACCGAATCTGCTTGGAGCAGCCAGCACCTTAGGTGCCGGTGCGCAGGATACGGTGGTGTTTGTGGTAAACGTGAAGACCAATGGCAACAGCGGTCCGTTCTACTCCTCGGCAACAGCTGAAGGCAGCACGCTCGATGGTAGCCAGACGGTGAAGGATATCTCCAATAATGGATTTGATCCAAACCCAGTAGGGTCGGTATCGACAACGGTTCGCTTCGATCTGCCGAAAGGCTTACTTGGGGTCGCTAAGTCGGTTGGTACGCCAACGCTGGTGTCGGCTGGTGTCTATGACATTCCGTACACAATTGCCCTGAGCAACCTGGGAACGGTAGACCTCAAGAAGGTGCAGGTAGTGGATAACCTCTCCCAAACCTTTGGTCACGGTGCCTTGATTGTGAGCAATCAAATCTCGGTCTCAGGAGTAGGTACGGTAACAGTCAACCCATCTTACACGGGTCAGGGGCTGATTACCAACATGCTGGTTGATTCGGCCAGTACGCTGGCGGTAGGGGCCAAGGCCACACTGAGCTTCATTGTTCGAGTGGATGTGACGAGTGCCGATACGCTGACCTTCTACAACACAGCGCTGGCATCGGCCTTAACGCCGACCGATGAAGTGGTCGAAGATGTGTCGACGGCGGGTACTAACGATGACCCGGACAATGACCTGGATCCGCGCAATAACAGTCAGACAACACCGATTGTGTTGAACAGTCTCTCGTCTAACTCGTATATTGGGGTGGCCATGTCGGTTCGCGATACGGTTCGTAAAGCTGATGGTAGTTTCAACGTGACCTACCAGATCGTGGTCAAAGCTTATGGCCCGGATGCACTGAAGAACGTGAGCGTGAGTGATACCCTCTCGAAGGTCTTCAACAGCCAGACGGGATCGACTTACACGATTGTTAGTGCACCGATTATTACCTCAACGGGTAGTGCGCTTAAACTGAATCCGAACTTCAATGGTGGTACTGACCCCGTGATCGTTCTGGGTGACAGCACCAGTACACTGGCTGCGGGTAAAGTCGATACGATTCAGGTGGTGGTCAATGTGGCGTCTAGTGGTAGCACAACGACCTTCCTCAACTCTGCTTATGCCCAGGCTATCGCTAAATCGGGTACGGTCAGCGATGTGTCGACGAGCGGGTTGAACCCGGATCTGAATGGCAACGGTAACCCAACCGACTCGAACGAACGTGAAGCGACGGCATTGAATTTGCCACCCACTTATTTGGCTATCTTTATCCCAGAAGGTTTCTCGCCCAACGGGGATGGCATCAACGATCTGTTCGTGATTCGGGGAACCGTTGGCCTAACCGTTAGTCTGGACGTCTACAACCGCTGGGGAAATCTGGTGTACACCAACGCCGATTACCACAATGATTGGGATAGCAAGCCAAACACAGGTATTGCCATCAGTGCTACAGACTCGAATGGAGTCCCTGATGGCACGTACTACTACGTGATTACTTTGAGCGATGGACGCAAGTTTGTTCGATACATGACCATTAACCGCTAATACCGATGGTAAACCAGTTTTTAACTAACCGTTGGGCCGTTGTGCTGCTGCTGATCCTGGGATCGGTAGCAGCCAGGTCCGGGCTCAGCAGGACAAGATGTTCTCGCAGTACATGTTCAACATGATGGCCCTCAACCCGGCCTACGCCGGTAGCCGGATGTGCTGAGTATGTCGGCGCTGTACCGTAATCAGTGGACAGGCTTACCGGGAGCACCCCAGACGGGGACGTTCACGATGGACATGCCCCTGAATAATGAGCGGGTAGGGGTGGGCTTACAGCTCTACGGGGACAAGATCGGGGTGATTCAGGAAGCAGGGGCCTTTGCCTCGTATGCGTTCCGCATCAAGTTAGGGGCCAAAAGCACGCTGGCCCTGGGCCTGCAGGCGGGAGCCTCGAGCTACCAGGCGAATCTGACGGAGGTGAAAACCTCGCCCGATAACCAGCTCGATCCGGCCTTTGCCAGCAACATCTCCAAGATACTGCCCAACTTCGGGACGGGGATCTACCTGAGCAACGATCGGTCGTATCTGAGCTTGTCGGTTCCCCGCTTGATCAAGAACAAGTTGAGCGAGTATAACGTGGGGGATTACCGGTCGGTGCAGGCACGTCAGGCGTATTTAGCGGGTGGTTTTGTGGTGGGTCTGAGTCCGGGGATCAAGATGAAGCCGTCGTTTCTGGTGAAGTATGCGGAAGGAGCCCCGCTGGGCTTTGATGGCAACATCAACTTCTGGTTTGCGGATCGTATCTCGCTGGGGGCTTCGATACGTCGAAACCAGTTTTCAACCTGGACCAAGTTTACGACTGATGCGGTAGTGGGCTTGCTGGAGATTCAGTTAACGGATCAGTTCCGGTTTGGGTATGCCTATGACTACACGATGAACGGGTTGCAGAGTGTAGCCCCGAGTTCGCACGAGATCATGATTCGGTATGAGTTCGGTTTTGGCAAGAACCGGATTCTAACTCCTCGCTATTTTTAATAGAAAAAAGGTAAGTACTAAGACAGAATTGTTTGTATTTTGATTCTAGGGATTATTTAGCTGCTATTGGCTATAAATCAGATGATTATCAATGATAGAATCGAAAGAATCTATAGAATCAAATTTGGCCAAATACTTAAATGAAAACGAGCGAAAGAGCGTATGCCTCCCTGTAGGTTTTTCACCCTTTCGCTCGTTTTCATTTAACTTTCGGCGCAGTATTTGCTTACTGATAAGGTATATCTCCTAACTTGTTAGTGAAGATATACCTTATCTTTTTTCTGTTCTGCTCTTATCAATTTACGCAGTATATGACACGAATTATTCTTATCGTCGCTCTGGTTTGGGTGTTTGTCAGCCCGCTGATGGCTCAGTCGATAATTAAACAGGCCGACCATCAGTTCGACCAGTTAGCCTATGTCAAGGCTATTGAGTTGTATGAGCAGGCGTTGACCAGACAGACTGCCATGTCGGATGCTGAGCGTATGGGTGCGAAAGCGAAACTAGGATACAGCTATCAGCAAACACGCGATATGGTTAATGCCGAACGCGTTTATCGTGACTTAGTCAGTGCAGGCGATTTGCCGGCCGATTATACAAAATGCTACTTGTTTTATGCCCAGGCACTCGCCAGTAATGGTAAATACAAGGAGGCTAAGGAAGCTTACGATAAGTATGGAACTGTGCAGGCTGGCGACAAACGGGCCCCGTCATTTTCAAAACTCTATCGTGATGTTAATGCGCTGACCAAGAATGCAGGTAGCTATAAGGTTGAATTTTTGAGTATGAACACCAGAAGGGCTGAGTTCAGTCCTGTGATGTACAAAGAGGGTTTAGTATTTGTATCAGCAGCGGGCGGGAATGGAATCAAGCGCGTTTTTAAATGGAACAATACACCCTTTCTGGATTTATATTATTTACCCGATGCAAAAACCTTACGTGGTTCGAAAACATCAAGTTTAGGCGGTAGTAAACCGTCTGCAAAACAGATACGAACACGATTAATTCGGCCCCTGGGCAGCGATGATTATACGGCTCCTACCGCCAACGATACGAAAACCGTCGGTTTCTATGGAGGTAATAATATCAACTTGGGTTATGAAGATCAGCCTATTAGCGAATCTGACCGATTTAGCCGCACGCTGAACACAAAGTACCACGAAGGGCCTGCAACGTTCACAAAAGACGGTTCGCGGGTGATTTTTACGCGGAACAACTTTAACGAAGGCCATTATAAGAAGAGTAGTGATGGAGTGAATAAGTTAAAACTCTACACGGCAACCCAAACGAGCGGTATCTGGAGCAAAGCGGAAGAATTGCCCTTCAATAGTGACGAATATTCGACCGGACATCCGGCGCTTTCCAAAGATGATCAACTCCTCTATTTCTCGTCCGATCGGCCTGGTGGAATGGGGGTACTGACATCTACGTGTCTAAATGGACAAATGGTAAATGGGGGAACCCGTCAATTTGGGCAAAGAAGTAAACACGAAGGGAAATGAACTCTTCCCGTTTGTAGATGAAAAAGGGAATATTTACTTTTCATCAGACGGTCGGCCCGGTTTAGGTGATCTGGATATGTTTTATGCACAGCTTACGCCTGATGGGCAGCAAGGTCTATTGTCGCGCAATCTGGGAGAGCCTCTTAATTCGTCAAAAGATGATTTCGGTATCGTTACCGATGGTGACCGGATGAGTGGCTATTTTAGCAGTAACCGTAAAAATGGGGGTGCCGATGATGATGTGTATCGGTTCACCCGTGATGGATCTCTGTACCCATGTCGTGAACTGACCGTAAGCATTATTGATGCCGAATCAAAACAGCCACTGGGCAATACATCAGTAGCCATGGATAATGCGGCTAATGATAAACAGAAGGAGCTTAAAACCGATGCTGATGGCCTGGTTCGTATATGTCTTGATGTGGACAGTGACTTTAAATTCCTGGCCAGCCATGAAGGGTATACAGACAGTAAAGTGGGTTTCTCAACAAAAGACCTGTCAGATGACCAGCCTTCCCGTCTGGAAATTCCGCTCTCGAAACCGAAAGACGCTGAGTCTACGGCCATGACGACCTTACGTGGACGGGTAACAACCCAGACTGATAAATTTCCAATTGCAGGGGTAAAAGTTGTATTGGTGAATGAGTGCGACGGTAGTTCGCAGGAGACGATAACCGGTGAAGATGGGAGCTATGAGTTTACCGTAAAACCAGGGTGCAATTATTCTCTGGAAGCTATGAAAGACAACATGGGCACCACAGGTAGCCACATTACCAAAGAGGGTACTGGCTCAACTGACCTGACCATGTTTAAGAAGGGAGACGTTATCAAAATCGACAATATTTACTACAGCCTTAATAAATCGAATATCCGCCCGGATGCCGCTGTTGAGTTAAATAAAGTGGTCGAGCTCATGAAGAAATACCCAACCATGACGATCGAAATGCGGTCGCACACAGATAGTCGGGCAACTGCAAAATATAACAGTACATTATCGACCAATCGGGCAAAATCGGCAGTCGCTTATCTGAAATCAAAAGGTATTCCCGCTAAACGGATGGTAGCGAAAGGATATGGTGAGACCGAATTGCTGAATAGATGTAAAGATGGAGTAAACTGCCCTGAAGAAGAGCATCAGCAAAATCGCCGGACAGAGATTAAAATTTTGAAATTAGACTAATAGACGTTACGTCACAGAGAAGCACGGAGAGAACGAAGATACACAGAGGAAATAGTGAAAATCTCTGTACATCTCCGTTCTCTCCGTGCTTCTCTGTGACGTAGTCTTTTTAATACTTTAGGTTTTTTCCACAAAACCTCGCAACTTGTTTCTTTATTTCAACGTCCCTATGCGCCTTGGTTTCCTTGCTTCAGTTGCTACTTTTTTAATCGTTAGTTTGTGGATTCTTCCGAGTCAACGTGTCTATGCACAGAAAGAGGTCTTGTATTCTCAGTACTTACTAAATCCATTGAGTATCAATCCCGCTTATGCTGGAAGTCGGGAATCCTTTCACTTGACAGCCTTTCTTCGACGTAAATGGATTAGTGTTCGTAGTGCGCCTGTTACGCAGAGTGTGTCGGCCGATGGAGCAATTGCGCATGGGCGTGTTGGGTTGGGATTTCAGGCATTAAACGACCAAACGGGGAGATTGTCTACTCAAGGAGTGTATGGAAGTGTAGCCTACCGGTTCAATCTGCCTGCGTTAGCAAAACTATCTATAGGTATGCAGGGGGGCGTCAGTCTTATTCCCTTTACATACTCGGCTACTCTGTCGAGTAACAGCCGGGCTATGGGTAGTTTCGGCGTTGGAATCTATTATCAGTCTGATCGCTTTTTTGCCGGTGTTTCTGCCCCTGAATTGAGTGGACAGATAACCGATTTAACGGGCCAGTATGTATATAAAAGTGTTCGACCGATCATGATTCAGGCAGGTATGCCTATTGACGTTGCTGAAAATACCGTATTGATCCCATCGGTACTGATCTCAAAAATTGCTGACCGTTCGCTTGGTTTCGATATCAACCTCCGGGCCTGGTTTAATGAACAGGTGGGCTTGGGGCTGTCGTATCGGCAAAATAGTCCGGGCTACATTTCAACGAACTACGTACAGGCCATTGCTGAATATCAGCTTTCCAAAGCAATCCGGCTGGCTTATATTTTCAACTCCCAAACTCCCGAAAGCCCAAACGCTCTGCAATACGATCAGAAGAGCGTTCATGAAATCATGCTTCGCTTTGCCCCAAGTGTATTAACGTTTAAGTATTAGCCAATTCTCTGAATAGTAAGTATATTTCCATTACTAACTATTATTAGTAGCTAAATGGCTGCATTTTAGTGATTTACATTCAATCGCCATTAACGATAACACAAGAGTACTAATGACTACTTATTTTATAGCCGGGACAATGAAAAAAAAATGGTAAATTGTCCCCTGGAAACGTAACGAAACGCCCCATTGAAACCTTCTAACGAGATCTTTAGGGCCGACATGTTACGCTATCTGTCGGCCAGCAGTCGTATGCCTAATCAATCAGTTATTCAAAATCTATACATACCCAGCGATCTTGATCGAGAGTTTCCGCTTGCCCCGCATTTTGTGCAGGCATTCGGGTGTTATCCGAACTACCTTCATTTCAATGACGATTTTAAGCCCTCTGCACAGCAATTGCTGGAGGTCAGGGGGTTTGTTTTGATCAATCATTCCATCCGTGTTACCGACCAGGGATGGCATGCGATCGAACGAATTTACCAGCATAATGATGGCATTATACTGAAAGCAGAGTTCGTAGGTGATCGTTTTTTTCGACTATATGGCTACTACCGTGACGAGGTATCGGCCAGGGCACTGCTGGATGGTTTTCAGGATCATAAGTATGTACATGAAGATAATCAGACCCATATTTATCTGATCCAGAGTGGATTGGGTGGATTGCATACCGAACGGGTTGAGATTTTGCCCCCCGATATCGACCTTGACCTGCACTACAATGACGATTTTCCTGTCGTACATGAGCGATTGGTTGGCCTACTGGCCCAACCAAAGAGTAAAGGCTTAATCCTGCTCCACGGTGAACCTGGAACGGGTAAAACAACCTACATTAAACACTTAAGTTCGCTGGTCAAAAAGGACATGCTCATTCTGCCCCCTACATGACCAACTACCTGACATCGCCTGAAATCATTCCATTTTTGCTGGATAATAAGGAGTCGGTGTTGATTATTGAAGACGCCGAGCGGATTCTGCAATCGCGTGAGGCTGGTGGCGACACAAACAGCGTCTCGAACATCCTGAACCTCACCGATGGTCTGCTGGCCGATTGTATGCATATACAGGTCATTGCCACGTTTAACGCCAGCAAACACCTATTAGACAAGGCATTGCTCCGAAAAGGCCGCCTGATGGTCGATTATGCGTTTGGCAAACTAGCTCCTGCAAAAGCTAATAACCTGCTTATGTACCTCGGCATGGAACACCGAACGAAAGAGCCCATGACCCTGGCTGATATTTTCAACTTAGACGAGCAAACCGTTTCGGGTGAACGGCATGAAGTGAAGGTGGGGTTTTGATAGGCAGTTAAGCCAATCACCCCATCCGGTTCGCTTTCCATTTACTCCCTTTAGTCGCTACCTGAATAGCTGCTCCATTGGTCTTCGGTTGCTGATTTTCCATTAACCAGGCTGCCAGTACGGCTGCTAACTCAGCTTCGGTCGTATCTGGCTCCGGTGTTAGCTTATCGGGCGTAAAGTACTTGCTCACAAAGCCCGTATCGAATTGGCCTGAGCGAAAGGCGTCATGCTCCATCACAAACCGACAGAAGGGGAGTGTCGTTTGGACTCCCGAAATCTGGTACTCATCAATGGCCCGAATCATTTTCTGAATGGCTTCCTCGCGGGAGTCGCCGTAGGTGATGAGCTTGGCAATCATTGGGTCATAATAAATTGGGATAGCCATTCCCTGCTCAAAACCATCGTCTACCCGCACGCCGTTGCCTTGGGGGCGGATGTAGGTATCGAGCGTGCCCACGTCGGGGAGGAAGTTGTTGGCGGGGTCTTCGGCGTAAACCCGCACTTCTACCGCATGTCCTTTAATCTGTAAATCGTCCTGCTTTATGGATAGTGGCTTGCCTTCGGCGATATAAATCATCTGTTTCACCAGATCGACACCCGTAATTTGTTCAGTAACGGGGTGCTCAACCTGAAGCCGGGTGTTCATCTCCAGAAAATAAAACTCAAGCTTGTCGTTGACAATGAATTCTACCGTTCCCGCCCCGTAGTAACCACAGGCGCGGGCTACATCGACAGCCGCACGACCCATAGCATCACGAATTTCGGGCGTCAAAATGGCCGAAGGCGCTTCCTCAACGACTTTCTGATGCCGTCGCTGCACCGAGCATTCCCGCTCGAACAAGTGAATGATATTGCCATGCTGATCGCCCAACACCTGAATTTCGACGTGCCGGGGTGAGGTAACGTACTTCTCAATAAATACCGAGCCATCGCCAAAAGCCGATTGGGCTTCACTCACCGCACGGTCCATCTGTTCATCGAAGTCGGCTTCATTCTCAACCACCCGCATGCCTTTTCCGCCACCGCCAGCGCTGGCTTTAATTAGGATCGGGTAGCCAATTTGAGCCGAAATTACTTTGGCCTCCTCTCTGTCCGTAATGGCCGAAGGGGTGCCCGGTACCATTGGGATGTTATAGTTGGCAACAGCCGCTTTAGCAGCCAGTTTGCTACCCATAACCTCAATACTTTCGGGCGAAGGACCAACGAATAGGATACCTTCCTGACGAACGGCGCGGGCAAAACTGGCGTTCTCCGAGAGAAATCCATAACCAGGATGAATGGCATCGACGTTTAACCGCTTACAAACATCAATAATGACATCGGCTCGCAGATAGGATTCTGTCGATGGGGGAGGACCAACGCATACGGCCTCATCGGCATAGCGAACATGAAGCGCATTGCGATCAGCCTCGGAGTAGATGGCTACGGTCTGGATGCCCATTTCGCGGGCCGTACGCATAATTCGCAAGGCAATTTCGCCCCGGTTGGCAATCAGGAGTTTGTTGATTTTAGTCATAATTGGTCATCCATAGACATTGATTGTCGTTGCAAGTATACGAGCAATAAATGGCTGCAGAATAGCCATTAATGACAATCAATGCCCAATAATACACGATTGTTACAAAACGATTATCGAATTGAAAATTTGCGCTACCGAAAGTTAACCGTATTTTTGCATTTACTCCGTAAAAAACAAGGGTTTGCCCTGATAAACAATAATAAAAAGTGGATTTATTTGAGAAGCTACGTAACAACCTAGGTCCCATCGGTTCGCCGGCACGGGAGTTCAATGGCCACCATTATTTCGCCTTCCCTAAACTTGAAGGCGAACTTGGCCCCATATGCGTTTTCGGGGCAAAGAAGTATTGAACTGGAGCCTGAACAACTACCTCGGTTTAGCGAACCACCCTGATGTCCGCAAAGCTGATGCGGATGCATCGAAAGACTGGGGCCTGGCTTACCCGATGGGTGCCCGCATGATGTCGGGTAATAGCGACCTCCACGAACAGTTTGAAAAGGAACTGGCTCAGTTTGTTGGAAAAGAGGACGCTTTTCTACTCAATTATGGGTACCAGGGGGTTATGTCAGCCATCGAAGCCGTTGTTGACCATCGTGATGTAATCGTGTATGATGCCGAATGCCATGCCTGTTTGATTGATGGAATCCGGCTGCATAAGGCTAAGATGGGTGAGTACTACAAATTCAACCATAACGACATGGCTAGCTTGGAGAAAAACCTCCAGCGGGCTACCAAATTAGCCGCCGAAAAGGGCGGGAGTATTCTGGTAATTACCGAAGGCGTCTTCGGTATGTCGGGTAAAGTTGGTAGCCTGGATAAGATCGTTGCCCTCAAAGAAAAATACCAATTCCGCTTATTGGTAGACGATGCACATGGCTTTGGTACGATGGGCGAAACGGGTGCTGGCGTTGGCGAAATGCTCGGCTGCCAGGCGGGTATTGACTTATATTTTTCAACCTTTGCCAAGTCGATGGCAGCCATCGGTGCCTTTATCGCAGCCGATCATGACATCATCATGTATCTGAAGTATAACATGCGGTCGCAGACCTACGCAAAGGCTTTGCCAATGCCGTATGTAGTAGGTGGCCTGAAGCGGCTGGATATGATTCGTAATTCGTCGGAATTTCGGGATAAACTCTGGGCGAACGTTCGGGCCATCCAAAGTGGCCTGCGCGAACGGGGCTTTGATATTGGCGATACGGAGTCGCCGGTAACGCCTGTATTCCTGCACCATATTGAGGGTGGTGTTGCCGAAGTGGCTACACTAACGAAAGACCTGCGTGAGAATATGGGTGTGTTCTGTTCAATTGTGGTATATCCGGTTGTACCGAAAGGCACGATTATGTTGCGTATTATTCCAACAGCCGCCCATTCACTGGAAGACGTAGAATACACACTGAATGCGTTCGCTCAGATGGGTGATAAGCTGAGAAGTGGTGTTTACCGGGAGAATATCGCCCCTGTAGCCCCAAAAACGCTTGAAGTATCGGCCGAAGCAGCCACTGAGTAGGGTTTTTGGTGAAAAATTGGATTTTTTGGTCATTTTTTTGTCTAAGCTATTGCGCTGTATAAGAGAATGACTAAATTTCAGCCGAAAACCGCGTTTTTAGCGGAATTTGGGCATTTTTCACACACTTAAACCCATACTTATCGCTATGGCACGCTTCGATGAAGTAAAGAATTTGGTTATGTCGCTGGAAAGTGATTTCGAAAAGTTTTACGAAAAAAATAACCAGGCTGCCGGTACTCGCGTTCGGAAAGGAATGCAGGATCTCAAAACGCTAGCGCAGGAAATCCGTTCTGAAGTTCAGAATGCTAAGAACGGTGCCGCGTAAGCGATGGTCCTTTAGACCAAAAAACTAAAACTCCCTCGCCAGACATCATACTGGTAAGGGAGTTTTAGTTTTGTAGAGCCTCTTATTTGCGGGTCTACATTACAGGATCTTCTCCTTGTGCATAAGGGTGGCAATCCCGCGTGTAGTGACTTTCCCCGTCTTCACATCCCTAATTTCACCCAGAATTTGTGCCGTATGCTTGGCAGCATCAATTGACTGTACTGTAAAGGTGGCCTCATAGTCTGTATCGACAAACATGGGCCGTAAGAATTCCAGAGTCTGGCCCAAATAAACGGAACCGTAACCCGGAAACTCAGTGCCTAATACCTTCGTAAATACACTGGCTCCCAGCATACCGTGAATAATTGGACGTTTAAAGGGGGTTTGGGCCGCAAAGTCAACATCAAGATGAAGCGGATTATTGTCGCCCGTAACGCGGGCAAAATCGGCTACCTCGGCCTGTGAAAACCGAAATGCGTAGCGATGAACAGCATTGAGTCCAAATTCCATATTCGGGAAATGAATAATGTGTAAATGATTAATGTAGAATGACTATGGGGGCAAAGGTCGCACAGGTGAGTGAATCATTATCCATTTTTCATTATACATTATTCATTGAGCATTACCTTCGTACCTACTTATGCTTACGAAACTGTTTTCGCTCAATACGGCGACTGCTAAACGCGTATTTGGGTTAGATGTGATGCGGGCACTGGCCATCCTTATTGTGGTGGATGCACACGCTACTATCGCCTTAAAAGAATATTATAACGGAATCTTTCTGCATCATCTACTGCCCGATGGTGTTGAATTGTTTTTTGTGCTGAGTGGCTTTCTCATTGGCGGTATTCTGATCCGTTCCTATGAAAAGAAGAAACGCTTCGACCCAGAGCTATTACTCAACTTCTGGACGCGCCGGTGGTTCCGAACCTTGCCTAATTATTATTTTGTACTAGGTGGTTTGATTGTAACCGCCTTACTAAGGGCCTGGCGGAGTGGTTTACATCATACCTTACCGCCAGCGGGTGTACTGATCAAATACTTCTTTTTTGTCCAGAATTTCGCGCAGTTTGTTCCCGACTTCTTTCCCGAAACCTGGAGTTTAGCTATTGAAGAGTGGTCTTATATTACCCTGCCTTTGGTGCTTTGGATCATGCATAGCCTTTTATCGACTCAGTGGTCACGCCAGCGAATCGTATTAGCAACCATTCTGTCCATTATTATTGGTACTAATCTGTTTCGGTTTATTACGGCGGTTCAGATTCCGATTTCAGAAGGAGAGCTGGGCTATCGAGGCATTGTGATTGCTCGCCTGGATGCGATCTCTTATGGCGTATTGGCCGCTTACGTCAAACAGTACTTCCCTGTTTACTGGGCGAATGACTCGATACGTCGCCGACTGTTGGTTATTGGCCTTATTATGACGGCACTGGCGTCGTTTTCAGCGTCCATTATCATTATTGGTTACTATGCTAAGCTTGGTATGTTTCCGGCTTACACGTTCTTTAAACGTACATTTTATTTCCCACTCATTGGACTAAGTATGGCCTTGTTGATGCCGTATATGGATGGATGGCGGACGGCTACCGGGTTATGGGCACGCTTTGGCACTGCCAGAGCAATCACGCACATTAGCCTGATTTCATACTCGATGTATCTGCTTAATTTGACCCCCATTATGCTGAACGTGGTCGAGCGCATACCAACAACTTCATTTACGACTGGCTGGCTCAAAGTAGGCTTGTTCTGGGTGCTGGTGCTGGTGCTCTCAACACTCTTATATAAATTCTTCGAAAAACCCGTAACCGAACTCCGCGAACGCTTATCCGCCAAGGAGCCGACGCAGTTAATAGATGAGCAGGGAGCAAGGAGCACAGAGCAGGGTGTTGGTAGCCGATAATGTCCAGCCCCTCGCGCTTTGCACCCTGCTTTTAACTCGAATGGTCACTGACAATGACCCAGCGATTCTTGATCTTGCGCCAGAGTAGGGTGAAATGACCCTCGGCATCACCAATTTTGGGGCGTGTCAGATGAAAACGGCCGATGACATAGGCAACATTGGGTGCCGGAAAGTCCAGTTGCAGAATATCGAATTTGAGTGATCCCATAGAGGCCGGCTGGGATAGCGTTTTTTGTAATTGGCAAGTGTAGCCTGATAACCGTAGGTAACACCCGCTTTGCCAACAAAAGTCAGTGAATCGGATGGCCAATATCCGTTCATAAACTTATCGACTCGTCCGGTGTTCCAGTCAGCAGTCTGGCGTTCCAGAATTTGCAGGATAGTCCGGCGCTCTTTGGCTATCTGCTTTAAATCGGCTTCAATTGTATGTTGACCCAACGCTGGCCAACCGATTGAGAAAAGCACGAAAGCAATGAAAATTCGGTTCATGGTTGCTATTTTTTGATGAAACGAAGGTAACCTTTCCAGGGTTGGCAAATAGCACATATTTTAGCGTTATTTATCGTTCAGTGCGAACCGATTTTTACGTACGACAAACCATGAGATTACAAAATAAAGTAGCCATCATAACCGGTGCTGCCCGGGGAATAGGTCAGAAAGCAGCTGAAGTATTTTGCCAGCAAGGTGCCACCGTCATCATTTGGGATGTACTGGATGAAGGCGAAACCACGGCCAAAACCCTGGCCGACCAGGGCTTCCGGTGTGAGTTCATGCATGTTAGTACCACTGATGTACCCGGCATTGAAGCCGCTGCCAGCGAGGTATTCGAACGGTACGGGCGAATAGATATTCTCATTAATAATGCTGGGATTACACGCGACAAAACCCTGTTGAAAATGTCATTTGCTGAGTGGCAGCAGGTTATCGATGTAAACCTGACGGGTGTATTCAACTGCACAAAAGTGATTGCTCCCTATATGGTTGAGCAGAAATACGGTCGAATTATCTGCACTTCATCAATCAACGGTGTTCATGGTGCATTTGGGCAAACCAACTATGCTGCGGCCAAAGCGGGAATCATCGGTATGGTTCGATCGTGGGCGAAAGAGCTAGGGCCAAAGGGTATTACGGCCAATGCCGTGGCCCCTGGCTTCATCCAAACGGCTATGACCGATGCCATGCCCGACGAAGTACGTAATCAGGCCGTTGCTACTATTCCAGCACGTCGAATTGGCAAACCGGAAGACATTGCCTACGCGTACCTGTACTTAGCTTCCGACGAAGCCTCCTTTGTGAACGGACACGTATTGTCTGTCAATGGTGGGCAGGCCTTGTAGGATTAGTTTGACGTTTGGTGTTTCGAGTTCGAAGTCAGGTATTGCACACATGTAAGTTCAAACTCGAAACATCAAACTATCGTATCTTTACGCCGTATTTACCGTAACCGATCCATGAATAGAATCCGGAAATTCTACAACGAGTACAAGCCATATATTTTCTCTGATGGCTGGTACTACGTCTTTATCGTTATTTTCATACTCATCTTATTTATTTTCTTTTCCTAAGTGACTACCCGATCGGCTGTTCTGGCCATCATTAATCCGAATTCAGGCACAACATCTGCCGAGCAGAAAAAGGTGCTTCAGGATGCCTTTATACGCCAGGCCAATGCATTGAATTACGCTCCTGAAATTGCATTGACAACACATGCAGGTCACGCTACTGAGCTGGCAGCGGACGCTGTTAAGCGGGGTGTTAGTCGGGTGTTGGCCATTGGGGGCGATGGTACGATCAATGAAATTGCCAGGCCGCTTCGACGGTCAGCTACAGCGCTGGGCATTGTTCCCATTGGCTCAGGTAATGGACTGGCTCGTCATTTGGGCATTCCGCTCAATCCAATGAAGGCCATTGAGCGGGCCTTAACGGGTCGCCCTGTGGTAATTGATAGTGGTGAAATTAACGAGTATCCATTTTTCTGTACGGCTGGCCTGGGGTTCGAAGCCTATGTCGCCCATGAGTTTGCCAAGCAACCTGTACGGGGTCTGCCAACCTATGTACGCACTGCCTTTCGGGCATTTCAGGCGTATAAACCGCAGCAGTTACTGCTAAATGGGCAGCAGAAAGAGGTGTTTTCGTTGACGTTCGCCAATGCCGGACAATTTGGGAATAATGCCTGGATGGCTCCTACGGCCAATATTTCAGACGGGCGACTGGAGCAATGCGAAATCCGCCCGTTTCCAGCGCAGGCAGCTCCGATGATTACGTGGCGGTTGTTCAATAAAACCCTGAATCGATCAAACTACTGGCGGGGGCACTCCATTACAAAAGCTACGATAGAAGCCAATGAATCCTTGCTAATTCATGTTGATGGTGAGCCATTGACTTTGCCCACAGGTAGGGCTGAAGTAAAGATATTGCCAGGGAGTTTATTGGTTTTATTATAAGTCTCTTAGCTCATTGACGCAACTAAACATCAAAAGCCCGATATTTGCCCCTCCAAAACTAGCCTGATGCCGGATGATATGCGTTCGGTGTCTTCTGTCTGATGTCTCAAAAAGTAG
Source organism: Spirosoma telluris (assembly GCA_003259005.1). Classification (GTDB taxonomy): domain Bacteria; phylum Bacteroidota; class Bacteroidia; order Cytophagales; family Spirosomataceae; genus Spirosoma; species Spirosoma telluris. Next base: position 2,853,708 of record QLII01000001.1, on the reverse strand, counting down.
TTCTTGCCTTTAGCGGAGGTCTCGATACCTCCTTCTGCGTTAAATATTTGTCCGAAGACCGGGGCATGGATGTGTACTCGGTGCTGGTCGATACGGGTGGCTTTTCCGATGCCGAACTCAAGGCCATTGAGGAACGGGCGTACTCATTGGGCGTTAAATCCCACGTAACAATCTCCAAAACAGACGATTATTATCAGCAATGTCTGAAGTTCCTGGTGTTTGGTAATGTCCTGAAAAACAATACGTATCCGCTCTCAGTGAGTGCCGAACGTATTTTTCAGGCGATTGCCGCTGCCGAATATGCACGGGAAATTGGTGCATCGGCTATTGCACACGGCAGTACCGGTGCCGGTAACGATCAGGTGCGTTTCGATATGGCATTTCGGATCATTGCACCCGATGCTGAAGTGATTACGCCCATTCGTGACCTTCGCCTGTCGCGTGAGGCCGAAATCGAGTACCTCAAGGCAAAAGGGTAGACCAGGAATGGCACAAAGCGGCTTATTCGATCAACAAAGGTCTCTGGGGTACGTCGGTTGGTGGTAAGGAAACCTTAACCTCCGATCAGTTCCTTCCCGAATCGGCCTGGCCGACTCAGGTAACGAAAACCGAGCCTGAAACAATTACCCTCACATTCCAGCACGGCGAAATCAAAGCAGTTGCCGGGCCGACGTTCGGAGACGAGAAATTCGCCAACCCGGTTGATGCCATTCGAAAAATAACCGAACTGGCCGGGCCATTCGGAATTGGGCGCGACATCCACGTAGGTGATACCATTATTGGGATCAAAGGCCGCGTTGGTTTCGAAGCTCCAGCCCCGCTTATTCTAATTAAATCGCACCATACACTCGAAAAACACGTGTTGGGTAAGTGGCAGTTGTACTGGAAAGAGCAATTGGCCAACTGGTACGGCACGATGTTACATGAGGGCCAGTTCATGGACCCGGTTATGCGGAACATTGAAACCTTCCTGGCTGATAGTCAGGCGCACGTATCGGGTAAAGTACATGTGTTGCTGGCACCCTACCGGTTCCAGGTACTGGGAATTGAGTCAGACCATGACCTAATGTCGTCGAAATTTGGTTCCTATGGTGAAATGAACAATGCCTGGACGGGCGACGATGTGCGGGGTTTCTCTAAAGTGGCTTCCAATCAGGTAATGATTTACGAGAAGATCAACAATCAGTGATTGGTAAATCCCGAGACTATTGCGCTCCCAGCGTGTAGCTTATTTCCAGTAACTGCTCGAACCGATTCAACTTTACGATACGGTCGGTAAGTTGAATCGGTTCGAGCAGTTACTATTTTTTCTGCCGAATTATCCGGTAGATGTTGAGCGTGTTTACATAGCTTAATTTCGATGGGCAAGTTCAGAAACTGTTGCTCCAATGGATACAAGCTGTTTTAAGCAAGACTAGTTATGACAAATAAAATTAATGTTGGTATCATTGGCGGAGCAGGCTACACCGGTGGCGAATTGCTTCGTATACTTATAAATCATCCGTTTGTAAACATTGCTTTTGTCTACAGCAAAAGTCAGGCAGGGAAACCTGTCTGGTCTACGCATACCGATTTGCTGGGGGACTGACCTGGTATTCTCGGATGAAATTCCCTCTTTAAAAGATGGAGAAGCAACTGTCGACGCGATTTTCCTTTGCTCAGGGCATGGGGCATCGGTCACGTTTATGGCCGAAAATGAAGTATCCGACGATGTTGCCGTCATTGACCTCAGTGCCGATTTTCGGGATGAGCATGATGACTTCGTTTATGGGCTACCCGAATTACAGCGGGAGCGTATTCAGGAGGCCGTGCGCATTGCGAACCCAGGTTGTTTTGCTACTAGTATCCAACTGGCGTTGTTGCCTCTGGCCAAAGCTGGTAAATTGACTGATGCTGTTCAGGTGAGTGCCATTACGGGGAGTACGGGTGCGGGGCAGGCGCTTGTGCCCACAACGGGTTTTACATGGCGTAATAACAACGTGTCGATTTATAAAGCCTTCACGCACCAGCATCTAGCTGAAATTCGACAGAGCCTGACCCAACTTGATCCTGATTTCAGCCACGCTATCAATTTCGTGCCGTACCGGGGCGATTATACTCGGGGCATTATGGCCAACGTGTACACGCCATTTTCGGGTACGTTGGACGAAGCGAAGCAGCTTTACAAAAATTACTATGGTAGCCATCCATTTACCCACGTTAGCGATGCACCAATTGATGTAAAGCAGGTCGTCAACACGAATAAATGTCTGTTGCATCTGGAAGTACATGACGGTCAACTGCTCATCACGAGCATAATTGACAACCTGACCAAAGGAGCATCGGGACAGGCTGTTCAGAACTTGAATCTGGTATTTGGTTTACCAGAAGATACGGGCTTGCGGTTGAAATCGGTTGCGTTTTAGGTATGCTTGAAACTGAACGCTTGCTACTGGATAAGCTCACCGTTGAGGACGCCCCTTTTATGCTGGAGCTTCTGAATACGCCTTTGTGGCTAAAATTCATTGGTGACCGGGGTGTACGGACGCTTGATGATGCACGGCAGTATATTCTGAATGGGGCAATTAAAAGTTATGAGCAGCATGGTTTTGGCCCTTTTCTGGTGAAAGTAAAGGACAATGGAGTACCTATCGGTATGTGTGGCCTGTTTAAGCGCGATACGCTGGAGGATATGGATATTGGCTTCGCGTTCCTACCTGATTCCATAGGAAAAGGGTATGGCTTTGAAGCGGCAACAGCGGTCATGACTTACGCCCGCAACGGTTTGGGTGCCACCCGAATCATAGGTATTACGAATCCAGATAACCAAAATTCCATTCATCTACTCGAAAAACTGGGCTTTAGCTTTGAGCGTACAGTTCACCTTTCAGCTGGAGATGAGGTTTTGTTGTTTGGAACGTCAATAGTCAGTTTATAGCCTTGTCAACGCATCCTGCCACTTTTTAAACTCGGTTCGGTATACTTTATGTCGATCTAAATCGGGTTCAAATGTCTCGCCAAAAGCCACGCGTTCGGTAGCTTCATCCAGCGTTTTTACAATGCCAACGGCTTTCATGGTTAATAAAATAGCCCCCATTGATCCACTTTCGTTACTGGCATTGAGTCGCACCGGGACGCCCGCCATATCTGCCAGCATTTGCACCCACAAGGTTGATTGAGCGAAGCCGCCATTGGCATGAATGACCCGCGCCGAGCCCGTGTATTCCTTTAGTAGCTCATTAATACTCAATAGATTAAAGAGCACCCCTTCCAAAGCCGCTCGTATAAAGTGTGCCCGCGTGTGTTGCCAATCGACTTGCAGGTAAGCCCCGCGCACCGATGCATCCCATAACGGCGCACGTTCCCCTTGCAGGTAGGGGAGGAACAACAATCCATCTGATCCGGGGGCGATGGTTGCCGCTTCGTCCAGAACGGTTTTGGTGTCCTGTTGCGTTAATTTTTCGGATACCCATTCCAATACGTTGCCACCGTTGTTGGTTGGACCGCCTACGGCGTAATACCCTTCATCCAAAAAATAACAGAACAGTCGTCCCTGAGGATCACGGAGCGGTTTGCGGACCGTTTGCCGTATTGCTCCACTGGTGCCAATGGTGAGCGTGGCTGTACCTCGTTTAATAGCTCCTGCACCCAGATTGGCCAGGCAACCATCGGACGCTCCAATCAACAGGGAAATGCCCGCTGGTAAGCCAGTTGCGGCAGTTATGGGCCTGGGTTGGTAGATTCGCTGATAGGTCGTTGGAACAGGTGTCGATAGTTGATCTACCCGGACACCCGCGTAGTCCATGGCGCGTTTACTCCAATGCCGTTTGCTTTCGTTGAATAAGCCGGTTGCCGTAGCAATGGAAAAGTCAATGTCAAATTCACCCGTCAGTCGCTGCCATAAAAACTCTTTGATCGAGCCGAAATGGGCAGTACGACGTAACAAACGTGGGTCATGTTCACGCATCCAGGCCAGCTTGCAAAGCGGGATCATTGGGTGAATGGGCGTACCCGTTTCCTCATGAATCGCTTTTCCTAAATCGGCTTGTGTGGTTCTTAATTCATCGGCCTGGGCTTCGGCCCGGTTGTCAGACCACAGAATCGCATTGCCTAACGGATCACCATTAACATCCATTGGTAGCAGGCTATGCATGGCCGTACAAAAGGCGACGTGCGTAATCACATGACCACCTTGTGCTACCTCACGACTCACTTCCGAAATCACCTGTACAAAAGCAGACCAGATTTCATTGGGATCCTGCTCGGCATAGCCAGATTCTGGGTTGAGGGTTGTGAGTGGAGCGGATGCATGGGCCAGAATCTGACTCAAGTCCGGCGGCATAGCCAGGGCTTTTACGTTAGTCGTGCCAACGTCAACGCCAACAAAGCAATTCATAAGCTAAGGGATAAAAAAGCTGCTACAGAGGAACCTCTCTGTAGCAGCTTTTCATGGGTTATGTAGTCAATCTGTAAAACGTCCTCGCATTTTCACCGAACACTTTAGTCCGAACGTCTTCACCCCAGGCATCAACGTATTCTTCGATCAATGTTTTAACCTGCGTGTAATTCGCGGCCACTAAGCAGACGGGCCAGTCGGAGCCAAACATCAGACGGTTGGGGCCAAAGTGCTCGAATACAACGTCTAAATAGGGGAAAAAGTCGCGTTTACTCCAGGTATGCCAGTCGGCTTCGGTAACCATGCCCGATAGTTTGCAGGAAACATTCGGATGTTTGGCAATCTCGGTCATAAAGTTCGACCAGCGGCTTATTTCCTGCTTTTTGATGTAGGGCTTAGCCAGGTGATCAATCACAAAATTGACTTCGGGCACAGCTCGTACCAGATGTAAAGCCGCTTTTAATTGGCTGGGATAAATCAGAATGTCGTAAGTAAGACCATAGCCAGCCAATTGTCGAATGCCTTCTACAACCGCAGGTCGAGCCAGAAAATCGTCGGGTTCGGCTTGGGCTACATGCCGATAGCCTTTAATTTCCTGGTATTGTGAAAAGAAATCCAGCCGTTCGGGCAGTGTTTTTGATTGCAAATCTACCCAGCCTACGACCCCTTTGACGATGTCGTAATTCTGGGCCATGTTGACTAAAAACAGCGTCTCCTCCTCCGATTGCGAAGCCTGAACGGCCACACAGCCGTCGATTCCATTTTGTGCCAGAACCGGTTCTAAATCGGCGGGCAGAAAATCGCGCTGGATAATGGCCATATCATCCGTAATCCAGCTATCACGGACAGGGTCGAAATACCAGAAATGTTGGTGGGCGTCGATGGTCATAACGTTAATGGATAATGAATAATGAACAATGTAGAATGGACAATGAGGTCACAGGGTATCCGATTATTCATTCTACATTGTTCATTATTCATTAAGTAAATGCTACTGCCGTCTGCTTTTGTTGGCCTAAGCCCTCGATTCCCAATTCGACTACATCGCCGGGTTTGAGGAAACGCTGGGGTTTCAGTCCCATTCCTACGCCTGCTGGGGTTCCCGTAGAAATAACGTCGCCAGGCAGGAGCGTCATAAACTGGCTGAGGTAGCTAACCAAAGTCGGGACATTGAAAATCATGTCGTCGGTATTGGAGTTCTGCAATGGCTCGCCATTTATGGTTAACCAAAGGTTAAGTTTGTTAGGATCGGTTACCTCATCTTTCGTAACGAGATAAGGTCCTAAGGGAGCAAACGTATCGGCGCTTTTTCCCTTCACCCATTGGCCTCCGCGTTCCAGTTGCCAGGCACGTTCGCTATAGTCATTGTGCAGCGCATAACCGGCTATATAATCAAACGCATCGTCTAGCTCAACGTAGCTGGCCTTCTTCCCAATAACGATAGCTAACTCAACCTCCCAATCTGTTTTTTCAGAGCGTTTGGGGATTACAACATTGTCGTTAGGGCCACAGAAAGCCGTAGTTGCTTTGAAAAAAACAATTGGCTCGGCCGGAACGGGTGCATTGGTTTCGGCCGCATGCTTTGCATAATTCAGACCAATGCATACAATTTTAGATGGGCGTTTTATACAAGGACCGAAGCGTTCATCAGAGGAGACTTCGGGGCAGGTATGCGCATGGGCCGTAAGCCAGTGCGTCAGGCGCTCAGGGCCGTTGCTGGCAAAAAAGGATTCATCGTAATCTTCACCAAAGTGGGTTACGTCAATATGTTGGCCAGTGGGCAATACAACGCCGGGTGTTCGTGGTCGGGCGAGCCGAAGCGGAAAAGTTTCATGCGGTAAAATTCAGCTATTTTTTGATAAAAGGGGCGTAGGGAATGTTTTTAACCATACTGATTTTGACATGATGTTAAACGTAGCCAACTGGCAGGGCTATTCGAATCGCTCTGTCAGTCGACTGGGCTCTTGCCTTACATCGAATCTGCAAGTGGTAATTCATTGATAATAAAAAATTTATCTGCTGGTTATTGTAGCGGCTAACTTGCCTTCATGATTTGTTACGTCGCCTTTTCTTGCAACTTCTTTTGCGTGTTCATTTTTGCAAGAAGTGTTTCCTGGCTCACTGGTTGATTTGTATAATCAGTTAGCGAAGGTATGTGTAACAAACTGGCTATCTCACGGAGTAACAGGGTATCGCTCGTTTCGAGTAATTTCTTGATTATCTTGATTTTTTCTTCGGCGACGGTCATGATATAGTATTCAAAATTTTTGGAATACTTAGCCCTTTGCTACGGATGAATACCGGCTCAGAATAGCTTCAGCACGTCGGGAAATTGGATCAATAACTTCTAACTGAAGAACAATATCACTACGTAGTTCCTGCATCGCTTGTTCATAATTAGATCGTTGTACTTCATCGAATGTATTAGCCAACTGATGAAGTTCTGCCGCAATGGCTTTTTTCTCATCAAGGTTAGTAGCCTTACGAATGCGGTTCCGATATTCGTCTACTATGTTCATACTCATGTCAATCAGTTAGATTCGTTCAGTAATTCAATTACTTTATCTAAGTTATTACGATACATTCTGGCTTTCTTAATCAAAAAATCGTAGTCATTTTTTGACAACCGTGGGTCAGTAAGAATCAGATCATCTTCTACTGAGATCAACGCTTTTTCCAAAAATGCCTTTAATTCCAACAAATCGTTACGCTCTTCGTCAGTCATCAAGTCAAGGTGCAGGCGTTGTCAAATGTAATAAAAAAAGCCCCTACGTTTCTGCAGAGGCTCTAATATAACTATAATTTTAAATCTGGTTACCCAACGCTGCCTTCCAGGCTAATGGCCAGCAATTTCTGGGCCTCTACGGCGAACTCCATAGGGAGTTGGTTTAAAACTTCTTTAGCGTAACCATTGATAATCAGGGCTACGGCCTGTTCGGTTGGGATACCCCGTTGATTACAGTAAAACAACTGATCTTCACCAATTTTTGATGTAGTTGCTTCATGCTCAACGGTGGCCGAAGGGTTGTTCACTTCCAGGTACGGGAATGTGTGGGCACCACATTTATCGCCCAACAAAAGTGAGTCACATTGTGAGTAATTACGGGCGTTTTCGGCACGTTTCATTACCTGTACCAGACCACGGTAGGAGTTCTGGCTTTTCCCCGCCGAAATACCTTTCGAAACAATCCGGCTTTTGGTATTCTTGCCGATGTGGATCATTTTGGTACCCGTATCGGCCTGCTGCATGTTGTTTGTAACAGCCACCGAATAGAATTCGCCAATGGAATTATCGCCTTTCAGAATGACCGAAGGATATTTCCAGGTAATGGCAGAGCCGGTTTCAACCTGCGTCCACGAAATTTTGGCGTTCGGGCCATCGCAGATACCACGCTTGGTCACGAAGTTGTAAATACCGCCTTTGCCTTCTTTATCGCCTGGATACCAGTTTTGCACCGTCGAGTATTTGATTTCGGCGTTGCCCATGGCAATCAGTTCGACTACGGCAGCGTGAAGCTGGTTCTCATCACGCATTGGGGCTGTGCAACCTTCGAGGTAACTTACATACGAACCTTCGTCCGCAATAATCAGCGTCCGTTCAAATTGGCCTGTTCCGGCTGCATTGATTCGGAAATAAGTCGACAGTTCCATTGGGCAACGAACGCCCTTCGGAATGTAGCAGAATGAGCCATCGGTAAAGACAGCAGCATTCAAGGCGGCAAAATAATTGTCTTTAGCCGGGACCACCGATCCTAAGTATTTCTTAACCAGTTCGGGGTGTTCATGAACGGCCTCCGTAATGGAGCAGAAAATAATGCCCCGTTCAGCCAGGTCTTTTTTGAATGTGGTGGCTACTGATACAGAGTCCATTACGGCATCAACCGCTACCCGTGGCCGATTCGACTGGGCCGATTCTTCATCGGTGCTGTCAACAACACCCGCTAACCGTTTCTGTTCATTCAGCGAAATACCGAGCCGCTTAAAGGTATCCAGCAGTTCGGGGTCAATTTCGTCGAGGGAGTTAAGGGTCTTCTTTTGTTTCGGTGCCGAATAATATTTAATGGCTTGATAATCAATCTTTGGGTAGAAAACATTGGGCCACTTTGGCTCAATCATTTCCTGCCACATCCGAAACGCCTTAAGTCGGTTTTCGAGAAGCCAGTCGGGTTCATTCTTTTTGGCAGAAATGAAGCGAATCGTACTCTCATCAAGACCCATAGGGGCCTCGTCGGCCTCAATTATGGTCTCAAATCCGTATTTATATTCGGCGTTGGTAATACTCTCTAAAATTTCAACGTCCTTGCTCATAGTCTCGGTTAATTGCCCGGTAAACGAACCAGTACAATACTTTTTTAACAATTTGCCGTAGGGGTACGTTCCGGGCAGGCTGGACAAATATCGGAAACTTTCCGTTATTTCGGCTATTTCATCACCTATAGTCTATCTGGTTATGGCTCCGATCCGACGACGCATAAATATTGAACTTCTCCTTGGTGTTTCGGCTACGTTTCTGAGTTTAGCAGCCCTGGTGGTATCGATCTTTCAAACGAAGATTGCCCGCGAACAGCAGCATGCTTCCGTGTGGCCGCATCTGAAAGACAATTACGTAGTGATGGATAAGAAGTTTACCTGGTCGCTGATTAACAATGGTGTCGGACCTGCCATCATGAAGGAAGTTAAGCTGACTTACAAAGGACGAATGTATAAAAGTCCATACCAGCTAATGAATGAGCAGATTGAGCGAACAGATGAAAAAGGGAAACATACTGATGTTGGTTTCTTTTACAGTAGTGTTCGACCGGGCGAAGTTATTAAAAACGATGGAGAACTGTTAATTGGCGAAATCACGAATAGTGAACGAATTCCTGAGGCTTTCATGCATATTGTCAATGATTCGCTATATCACTTCTCGGTCGTCTACAGTGATGTATATAACAACTGCTGGCGACTTGAACAGGGTAAAGTAACTCCTTTAGCCAAATGCCCTGATTAATAAATAGTTTCGCCGAAAGTTGTGCCATAGCCCTAAACTGTGACACAACTTTCGGCGAAACTCAGTTATCAGAAATTATTACTTCGCTGTTACCCTAATGGCACTATAGTATAAAGTGGTTAGGCCCTCATAACCCGAGTCGGTACCGATAACGAGCCAGAGTTCGCCCTGGGCATTCGTGCGAACGGTAAGCGGATTGTTGGCGTTGCTTCGGGTAATTAATTTGTAGGCCGTTACATCATCACCGGCACCGATGTTGCCTAATAAAACAGCGTCTTTTCCGCCAGTGGCTTGATTCCCTTTGTCCAGATTGATCGTGTAAAAATCATCGCCGAGAACTTTTGCTGGCTCTGTTGCAGTTGCTCCAGCTTTCAGAAATACACTACCACCTGGCGAGCCACCAATGCCTATTGAATTCGTACCATAGGCCGAGGCCAGTTCGATGTCGAACACAAGCGTATAATCGGTATTGGCCTGAAGTCCGGTAAGTTTCTTTTTGAGAAACATAAAGAGATCATCGCTGCGATTCATACTCGATACCCTGACCGACTTCCGGGTGGTATCTAATGGACTGGGTAAGGCTGCCCAGCCCGATTCGAATCGCATATCCTGCTGCTGGGTACTGTAATCGGCAATATCGGCTTGCCAGCCATCCTGATTTTGTTGAAAGTTAGATTGATAAAGAATGTTGGGAGATATCACCGGATTCAGGTCCTGTTGGCAAGATGAAGCGATGAGTGAAAAGCTGATTGTAACGGAGAGCAAAAATGAATTGATATGCATACCTGTCTAAATTGGTTTGCTTCTTTTGACCCGCTTTACAGAAAAACCGTTGCAAACTCTAAGGCTCAACTCATGAACGTCGGCGGCCTGATTCGTCTAACCCTCTCAACGCGAGGTAGAAGGCGATAACATAAATTAGTTGATTTCCGGCTCCCGCCCAATCTTCTTTGAGTGTAGTGCCAAATAACAGGGCTCCAACCGTTAATCCGCCCAGGAAGTAGCCCCATTTACTGAATGGCCCACCCACTAAAATCAGAATACCAATGGTGAATTCTGCGAACGGCAGCGCATATAAAAAGGATTTGGTCAGGAGAGGGGGCAGAACGGTGTTGGCAAAACCAACTGCCGTTTTTGTTACAAATGCATTCAGTTTGGGAATGCGTACCAGACCGTGCATCAGCATATTGATGCCCAATCCAATTCGGATTACGAGTCTTGATAATTGACCGCTAGTTATCGTCATATAGAATTGATTTTATTCTTCCTCCGTGTCTATGTCGCCCTCTTCAACTTCTTCCTCTTCCAGCATGTCATTGTTGATGCCATAATCGCCGTCCGGGTCATTGACTTCCGCTTTCTCAGGTTCAGGACCAGATGCCTGGACAGGACTCATTTGTTGCTCCTGAGCGATACCAGGAGTTGATTCTTCACGTTGAGCCATTTGTTGAACAAGGCCCTGATTGCCATCGTCGGCTGGATTGTAGTCGTTGGTGTTCATTGGGTTGATGTTTAGGGATTTATTTCTCAAATCTGTATGATTTTAGGCACCCGAGCGGGTCACGTGACCACCCAGGGCATAATTATCATCCTGATGGTGATCGTGCTCACCGGTAGGGTCACCGTCTTCGTCAACTGGTTCATCATCAATTTCTTCATTTTCGGTGGTTTCGTCGTCGATGTCATCATCTTCATTCGCAAAGGGTTCGGCGCTCTGATTCTGAATGGTGTCGGTCTCAGCGCGACCGATTCTCGAACTAATCCGTTCAGCATCGGCAGGGCTTTGGTGGTTTAGGAGGGTCGTCATAGTCGTTGAGTGATTTGTTTATGACAGGATAACTTGGTAGAATAGCGAAAAGTTAAACTTATCTGATTGCCTCACGATTGCTCTTATACGCTATGAAACTAATTCTGTTCCTATTGTGCCTGCTATCCGTGTTTACAGGTCATGCTCAAGCCCCGCGAGATCCGCTGTTTATATCATTCGATGGTACAAAAATTCACTATGATATTATTGGAGAGGGTAAGCCGGTTGTGTTATTGCACGGCTTTATCTCAACCAGTGAAAGCTGGAAGCGTGCGCCCGTAAGGCAGGCACTGGCCGATGCTGGGTTCAAAGTGATAACCCTCGACTTGCGCGGAAATGGCCTGTCGGATAAACCGCATAGTGCCGAAGCTTACGATAATAATGCCGAGTTAAAAGATGTGATGGCGCTGGTACAGTACCTTGGTATCACTAGTTACGATGTGGTTGGTTACTCACGTGGAGCTATCCTGACGGCTAAATTGCTAACGATGGACAAAGAGGTGCGCCGGGCTGTAATGGGCGGCATTAGTGTTGATTTCTCCGATCCAAACTGGATTCGGCGCAAAAACTTTCACGAGGCATTAACCAAACCCGGAAGCCACCCTGAGCTTCAGCCCGCCGTCGACAACGCTAAAAAAGCCGGGGCCGACACGCTTGTACTGGCCCGATTACAGGAGTTTCAACCCGTTACGAGTCGAACCGATTTAGGAAAGATTAAGATTCCTGTGCTGGTTGTCAATGGAGATCAGGATAAAGACAACGGTGATCCACAAACACTGGTAGAGGCTATCCCAGGCTCGAAGCTTGTTATTGTGCCCGGCAATCATGGCGGGGCAATGCGAACCCCCGAATTTTCGAAAGCCGTGGTGGAGTTTTTGACCAAGTAAAATCCGTAATACCGACTACCTGCTAGAAACAATAGAACTAGTGCCCAGTTGATTCTAAGAAACATACCTTACCCGACATGGGTAAAGGTGACTTCATAATCAGTTAACGGCAGTAGACATGGAATCCTTTGTTGTAAGAAAAACAATTCGCCTTAAAGCGGAGCCTTCGGAAGTCTGGAATGCACTAACGAATCCCGACAAAACGAAACACTATTTCTTCAATTGTGAGGTCTTTTCGGATTGGGAAGTGGGCAGTACAATCCTCTTTACCGGGAGAATGTTCCTGATTAAAAAGATTGAGTTAAAAGGGCAAATCGTAAAATTTGAGCCAAATAAACTGCTGCAATACACGCTGCAAAACGAGGATGATCCGGATAATTTTTCGACCGTGACCGACGAACTGACCTACGAAAATGGAGAAACTATCTTATCCATCACGGACGATGTAGGGCAGGGTGAGGGAGCGGAAGACCGTTATAACCGATCGGAGAAAGGCTGGGATAGTATTTTAAAAGGACTGAAAGAAGTCGTGGAAGGTAGCTGATCTATCCTATTTATTCCCACACGATAGGTTTGCCTTGCCGTTTACTAAGAGCAGTAAACCAGTTAAGTATCTTATGGGTAGCTTAGATAGTCAGTCAAGGAGCTGACAATCAAAATTCTACCATAAACTTGACTGATTATGATGCGTCGGAAATTTCTTCGGGCAACCCTGGCCGCTGCGCCTTTTGCTGCGACAACTGAACTTCCATCCAATGCCGATCGACCAACAAAAGGCTTCAAAGTGAATGCTGGCGAGGGTCGATTTCATGGGCATATCCAACTGAAGGGCGTCAATTCAAATATTCTCGATGTTAAAGTATCGGGGAAAGACACCAACGGGGATCTGGCGGTCTTTGAGCAGACGTCTTTATCCCCTAAACGAGGTACGCCCTCACACATTCATCCCAATCAGGATGAGATGTTTCATGTTCAGGAAGGGGAATACCAATTCCTGGTCGGTCAGGACAAATTCCACCTAAAAACAGGTGATAGTATTTTCCTCCCTCGAAAAGTGCCCCATGCCTGGACCCAAATAAGTGACAGAGGTCGAATGACCGTGATTTTCCAGCCAGCCGGTAAAATGGAAGAATTTTTTGTGACGATGGCCGCTTTGGAGAAAGAGCCATCGAAGGAAGAAATCGCCAAAATTTTTGCTGATAATGACATGCAGGTAGTAGGCCCTCCGCTAAAAGTCGACTAAAGAGTATTAATCACAGAGCGGTTCGTAACGACTGGGAATACGCGAAATGAGTTTAGCGCAAAATTGAATTCTGGTGCTGTGTCTGGATTATTTATGGGCTGAAACTTAGTCCGGCGATAAAATCAAGCAGAATTCCGTACTTGCGTCAGCCTTAACCTCCTAATCGATCCATGCATTTATGACGGCCCGCTTGCTTCTCACCTTCCTCTCCATTCTTCTTTGGTGTTGCTCTCGAAAATCAGAAAAACCAACAAGTAGCCAGCCTGATTCCAGCCAGTTGATCACCTACGCTGATTCGGGTACTTCATCCTTTCGGTTTCTGAAGCAGGACACGATTGGTGGCCTGTACTATCGAACGACGGAAACGACCTATAAGGTGGTCGATGTAGATCTTGACAATAAGGACTTAACTCATTACCTCGTTAAATTCAGCACGGTTACCGATGCCGGTACGCAACTGGAAGGCCAGACAAGAACGATCCGGTTTGCCCTCAGTCCACTGGACAACCCATCAAAAACAATCCTCACAGCCAAACACGACTGCGACGAGCTGACCTTCGACTGGCAACATTACCAAACCATAAAACATGGCTGCTGCGGGAGTCTGGATCAGATCAAGTATTATGATTATCAGAACAAGCTCCTCATTGAAGGTGACAGTAAAATCATGGCGGCTTCTATCCCGAACCAGTTTACGTTCTACCTTGCGTTTCAGGCAGAGCCGAGTTCAGACACAACAACCATTGGTACGTTGAACCTAAGCTATAGTAGTAGCGAAGCCTATCATATCAAAATAAAAGCCTTGCATGCCGCTTCTGAAAACTGCGGCCCGGTAGTACCCATTTTATCGCTTCGATCATCAAGCCCTAAAGACACCTACAACGAAGGGCTAAAGCAGTATGATCTATGGTCACTGGAACATAGTAAATCACCCCGAGAACTTAATAAGCTGACGATTCGGGTCAACTTCGACTGTGATCCCAGGCTTGGGGTCATCGACATTCCGCTTATCGATGGTCGACCCTTTGGCAAATCAGAATTGAATCAGGTCTATTGGGTGAATGGCAGATATAAACAATAAATTGTAGTTTTGTATATTTACGCTATCCTTTTGGCCTTAATATCCCTAAACTCAATGAAATCGTATCTCCTCCTCCTCATCACCTGCCTGTGTACCCACCTTGCCTGGGCGCAGGCCGATGTGCAAAAACGGTATCAGACCAAACTCATTATGGCTGATAACGGAAGTACAATCGACCTCGATGCTGGGACCTTCACCTTCACCGGCACGCTCTCGCTGGAAGATAAAAAACGAATTGTCATTCGGGGCAAAGGCATCGATAAAACCATCCTGAGTTTCAAAGGGCAAACCGACGGAGCCGAGGGACTGCGCGTATCCAATGCCGAAGAAATTGTCATCGAAAACCTGACCGTTCAGGATTCCAAAGGCGATGGCATCAAAACCATGAATGTGAAAGGCATTACCTTCCGGAATGTGAAGGTTGAATGGACTGGGCCGCCAAAGGCTGAAAACGGAGGCTATGGCCTTTATCCCGTACAATGCGATAACGTAGTTATTGACAAATGCACCGCCATTGGAGCTTCAGACGCGGGTATTTACGTTGGGCAGTCACGCGGAATTGTGGTCAAAAATAGTAAAGCTTACCATAACGTAGCGGGTATCGAGATTGAGAATTCCCGTGATGCGGATGTGTTTGACAACGAGTCCTATGACAACACAGGAGGCATACTGGTGTTCGACCTACCCGATCTGGTGCAGAAACAGGGCGGCAATGTGCGGGTGTTCAATAATTACGTGCACGACAATAACCTGCCCAATTTCGCTCCTGCCGGAAACATTGTGGCTGGTGTATCCGATGGAACAGGTTTAATGATCCTGGCGGCCAACGGCGTGGAAGTATTCAACAACCGATTCATTCGAAACCAAACCCTAGGGACAGGCATCATTAGCTATCTGCTTACCGAGCGGCCTATTACCGATAAAGCCTATTACCCCTTTGCAACGGCCATTTCTATTCATGACAACATCTACGAGCGCAATCCCGGACCAGCCAGTTCGCGTGGTCGTTACAACCAGATTTTCGACAAAATTCTGACGTCAGGCCAGTCTGTTCCACATATTATTTACGATGGCATCGCTGATCCAGGTACCTTCGATAAAGATGGAAATCCGCTACCCGGTAAGCGCATTTGCATCCGTAATAATAAAAATCAGAGCCTTGTCAATCTGGATGCCGGACGCCAGTTTAAAAACGTTTCATTCAGCGCTACCCCCTTCGATTGCCAGTTGGAGCCACTGAAAACTACGACAAGCACCCGGTAAAAATGATGCGTACTTACTTATTCTGGAGCTTGCTTCTGAGTACTATCTGGCTTACCCTGGGTAGTTGGCAAACAGTACCAGCGCCCGAAAAACTATCTGACTACGGCTTTTTTACCGGCAAACTAGCGGAGCAGCATCCGGCACCCGGCGTTGTGCCCTATGCCCTCAACACGCCTTTATTCACGGATTATGCCGAGAAGCTACGGTTTGTGAAACTCCCTGCTGGTCAGTCAGTGACCTATAACGACTCTGCTGTTCTAAACTTCCCGGTTGGAACCACGCTAATAAAGACGTTCTACTACCCGAACGACTTCCGTGATCCCGCTAAAGGACGACGATTGATGGAAACGCGTCTGCTTGTTCATCAGTCAGAAGGCTGGAAAGCATTCGATTACGTATGGAACGATGAGCAGACCGATGCGCTACTTGAAGTGGCGGGTGATACGAAAACGGTAAGTTATGTCGATGCTAAAGGGAATAAGCAGCAACACAATTACACCATTCCAAACCTGAATCAGTGCAAAGGATGCCATAATCGGAGTGAGGTGATGACACCAATTGGTCCATCTGCCCGGCAACTTAACGGCGAACTGGCCTATGGACCAACGAAAGAAAATCAACTGGCGCATTGGAAACAGGTAGGTATGCTCACCGGATTGCCTGCTTTAGCCGACTGCCCCAAAGCCCCCGTTTGGAACAAACCCGAAACTGGCTCGCTCAACGATCGGGCACGCGCCTGGCTCGACATTAACTGTGCTCACTGCCACAACCCAAAGGGCCCTGCCATGACATCAGGCTTAAATCTGAGCCTTTCAGAAACGGACCCAACCGCTCTTGGCATTCTGAAAACACCTGTTGCTGCCGGGCGCGGGTCGGGGGGGCATCCATTCGATATTGTTCCGGGCAAACCCGATGAATCCATCCTGATTTATCGACTAAACTCAACCGACCCCGGCGTGATGATGCCCGAGCTGGGCCGGAAAACTATTCATACCGAAAGTGTAGAATTGCTCCGGGAATGGATTAAAGCGATGAATTAGTGCTCGTCCAATTTAGATTCTCGGGGCGTCGGACACGGTCCGCCGTTGCGGGCCGATGCCGCCCCGAGAATCCACTAGAATCTATTTTGCCAAAGCACTAGTTTTTGATAGGATAAACAGGATTTTGGGCGATATGGCTAATCCTGTTGTTAACCTGTTCAGCTGTCAAAAAACGTTACCTAGAACCTATGACACAAAACAAGTCCACATCTCCCAATCTCTCCCGTCGGGGATTTACAGCCGGGGTAATTTCGGCTGGTTTACTCCAGAATACACTTGTCGATGCCGCTGATAAATTACTAAATCCCACCGTTTCAAAATCTGACAAACTCGTTATTTATCAGATTTTTACGCGTTTGTTTGGTAACCAGAAAACAACGAATAAACCCTGGGGAAGCCGGGATGAAAACGGGGTTGGGAAATTCAACGACATTACGGATAAGGCGTTACAGGAGTTGAAAGCGTTTGGCATTTCGCATGTCTGGTACACAGGCGTTATTGAGCACGCACTCATGACCGATTACTCGGCAAATGGCATTCCGAATGATAATCCACAGGTGGTGAAAGGACGCGCTGGGTCGCCCTATGCCATTAAGGATTATTACGATGTCGATCCTGACCTGGCCGTAAACGTCAAAAATAGAATGGCCGAATTTGAGGCCTTAATCAAACGTTCGCACACGAATGGGTTGAAAGTTATCATTGATTTCGTACCCAACCACCTGGCTCGTCAGTACCATTCCGATGCAAAACCCAAGGGCGTTCAGGATATGGGCCAGGGTGATGACAAGACGAAAACCTTTGACCCGCAAAACAATTTTTATTACCTGCCTAAGGAACTGTTTCATGTACCCGACGGTGTCCATACGCCAGAAGGCTTATCAGCAGGCCCGTACATTGAACTTCCTGCGAAAGCAACTGGAAACGACGTTTTTAAGGCCAAACCCAGCCTCGATGATTGGTATGAAACCGTCAAACTAAATTATGGCGTCGACTACCAGAACAACCGCCAGACCCACTTCGATCCTATTCCGTCGACCTGGTTTAAGATGCGGGATATTCTGTTGTTCTGGGCCCAAAAAGGTGTCGATGGTTTTCGTTGCGATATGGCCGAAATGGTTCCTGTGGAATTCTGGGGCTGGGCTATTCCGCAGGTAAAAGCTTTCCGGTCCAGCCTGGTTTTCATTGCCGAAATCTATAATCCGCAACAGTACAAAAACTACATCCAGACCGGCAAGTTCGATTATCTCTACGATAAAGTCGGCTTATATGATGCGTTACGTCGGCTCATGGAGGGAAAGGGAAGTGTCCAGGATATAACCAAAATCTGGCAAACCGAATCCGGGGATATTTCGGAGCATATGGTTCGGTTTCTGGAGAACCACGATGAACAGCGAATTGCCTCCAGCTTTTTCGCAGGCGATCCGTGGACAGCCATACCAGCTATGACCTTGTCGGCGACGCTGCACACGGGGCCGGTCATGCTTTATTTTGGGCAGGAATTGGGCGTAAACCCGACTCAGGCCGAAGGGTTCCAGGGCGACGATGGGCGCACGACCATTTTCGACTATTGGGGTATTCCAGAGTATCAGGCCTGGACGAATGGGCGAAAATTCGATGGGGGTAAGTTGACGGCCAATCAGAAAAAGTTGCGGCAGTTCTATCAGCAACTCAATCATCTCGTCAATACCAGCGATGCCATCCGAACGGGTAGCTTCTACGATTTACAGGCCAGTAACAGACAGAATACCGACTATGACCAGAGGCAACTGTATAGTTACCTACGCTATTCCAGTAAACAAAAGCTGCTGATTATCTGTAATTTCGACAAAGAAAAACCGGCTTCCACCCTGGTTCATATCCCCGATGACGCCTGGCAGAAAATGAACCGTAAAGGCTCTGACATCCATTCGTTTCGGGATATTTTCCGGACGAAAACAAACCTACAGGCTCCCGGCAGTGTGCCCATTGATCTCCCGCCTTTGGGTGTATTGGTGCTGGAAATCACGTAACGCGGACTTCTAGTCCGCGTAGCCGAAGGCTAAGTTATAACAGGTGTGATTAGCTTGCAGCTAGGCGGACAAGATGTCCGCGCTACGAAATATTTGGTAAGTTAGCAGGATTGAAAACAACCTGCATATGAAACAGCTTCTCCCGGCTCTATTCCTGATTACTACGTCAGCTTTTGCTCAGACAGGAACAACGCGCCCTGTAGCCCACGTAACGACTTACCAACCCCCTGTTTTTACCGACCCTGACCGGTTGAAACGCCTGGAAGCAGCCTTCCCGGTCGTCGAAAAAATATACAGAGAAGCGGCCGAAAAAAGGCACCTGCCCGGTATCGCTTTCGGAATTGTGCTGGATGGCAAACTCGTGTATTCGGGAGGGATAGGCTATACCGACGTGGCGAAGAAAATACCAGCAACCCCTAAATCGCTGTTTCGGATTGCGTCGATGACCAAAAGCCTGACGTCGATGGCCATTCTGAAACTTCGGGATGAAGGCAAACTTCAGCTCGATGACCCTGCCGAAACCTATATTCCAGAACTGAAATCGCACAAATACCTTACGGCGGATGCCCCTCGCATTACAGTTCGCAACCTGATGACTCACTCGGCGGGTTTTCCAGAAGACAACCCCTGGGGCGACCGACAATTGGATGATTCAGACGCTGATCTATTGAAACTAATCAAAGACGGCATCTCGAATTCGAATGTGCCGGGCTTCACCTATGAATATAGCAATCTTGGTTTCGCTATGTTGGGCCACATCATCACCGTGGTGTCGGGCAAACCGTATCAGCAGTATATCACTGAAACCATTTTAAAGCCGCTGGGTATGCATGATACGCAGTGGGAGTATACCAAAGTGCCGACCGAGAAACTGGCCCTGGGGTACCGCTGGCAGGATGACAAGTGGCTCGAAGAACCGCTGCTTCACGATGGTTCGTACGGAGCTATGGGTGGGTTAATTACCTCCATCGACGATTTTAGCAAATACGTTGCGCTCCACCAAAGCGCCTGGCCACCCAGCAATGCGCCTGATAATGATCGGAATGTTACATTACCCATCAAACGGAGTTCGTTACGGGAAATGCAAAAGCCCTGGACGTTATCGGGCCTGAATGCACAGGCTAAAAATTCGGCAGGGCAGCTATGCCCTGAAGTAAGTGGGTATGGCTACGGACTACGGTGGGGTCAGAACTGCAAAGGGCAGATAGGAATAGGCCATACGGGTGGATTGCCGGGCTTCGGAAGTCAGTGGCGTATCCTGACCGATTATGGCGTTGGGATTATTTCCTACGCTAACCTGACCTATGCCGGAATGGGGACAGTGAATGCAGTTGTGCTCGATACGCTGATGGGTATCGGGAAATTGCCCCACGCCAGTTGCCCGTTTCGCCCATTCTGGCGCAACGGAAAGCCGAACTCGTGAAACTACTTCCCGACTGGACAAATGCGGAACGAAGCGGCATTTTTGCTGAAAATTTCTTCCCGGATAAATCGGTGGCTATACGCCGGAAAGTAGTGCAGGATCTATACGCCAAAGTGGGCAGTATTCAGCGTATTGGCGAACTCATCCCCGAAAATCAGCTACGCGGCCATTTCTTGCTGGAAGGCTCAACAGCTAACATCGACGTATTTTTCACCCTAACCCCCGAAAACCCAGCCCTTATTCAGCAGTTGGATTTTCGGGAAGTGAGTAAATAAGGTCATTGATTGTCATTCGTTGTCATTATTTGTATTAAAAAGCTACCAAATGACGTGTAGCGAATGACCACAAATGACAATCAATGACCACAAATAACAATCAATGACCTCATTCACAATTTCCTCTGCAACCGATCAGGATATTCCGGCATTAGACACCTTAGTAAACAGCGCCTATCGGGGCGAAAGCTCGAAAAAAGGCTGGACAACTGAAGCTGATTTGCTGGGCGGTATCCGAACCGATGAGCGTGGCCTGCAAGCCATGCTCCAGAACCCGAATGCCACGATTCTGAAATATGAAACGGAAGGCCAACTCCTTGGCTGCGTCTATCTGGAAACGAAAGGAACTGATTTGTATCTGGGTATGCTCACCGTTTCACCCGAAGCGCAGGCCGGTGGAATCGGCAAACAATTACTGGCTGAAGCCGAACAACGGGCCATTTTGCAACACTGTCGGGCTATTACCATGACCGTTATTACCGTTCGGTATGAACTTATTGCCTGGTATGAGCGTCGTGGTTACAGAGCTACCGGAGTAAAACTACCGTTTCCCAACGACCCAAGTTTTGGTATTCTCAAACAGCCGCTTGAATTCATGGTGATGGAAAAAGGGCTGGACACCGCAAGATAAAAAGATAAGCTGAATCGGTTTTGGCGCAAAAGCCTTTTGCGTTTGCCGATTTAAGTCTATAATTTCACCACATTAAACCGAAACAACGATACCACAAGACTTATGTCAGCTTCCAAACGCGTCCTGATTGCCGAAGATAGCTCCGTTATCCAGAATCTGGCCCGCAAAATTCTTGAGTTTCAGAACTATGACATCACCGCCGTTAAAAATGGCGAACAAGTGTTGCAGATCCTGGAGAAAGAGGACTTCAGTATTCTCCTGTTAGACATCAATATGCCGTTGATGGATGGTATGGAGTGCGTTCGGCGGGTTCGGGCTTTACCCGAAAAAGAAAAAGCCAGCGTACCCATCGTGGCGATCACGGGTAATGCCAAAAACTATACAGAAGAAGAATTCAAAACGGCTGGTTTCAACGATGTCCTCGTAAAACCGCTCAACTTCGACCGTCTGGTAGAAGTCGTTAATCAACTGACAGATAAATAAAAAGGGAGGAAAGGAGGATGGAGGAGCGGGATTTAGTAGCACAAATCCCGCTCCTCCCTTCCTCCATCCTCCCTTTCCTCCTTATGCTGATCACACTGCTGGGTACGGGAACATCGTCGGGAGTCCCGCTGATTGGGTGCCTGTGCGATGTGTGTCGCTCAGTCGACTTTCGGGATAAACGCCTTCGCACGTCGGTACATATTTCGGTAGACGGGCGCAGCTTTGTGGTTGATACCGGTCCCGATTTCCGTCAGCAGGTACTTCGCCTGAATCTTCTGAAACTTGATGCTGTCCTGTTCACTCATGAGCATAAAGATCACACGGCGGGTTTAGATGAAGTCAGAGCGTACAATTTTCGGTCGGGTCAGGATATACCAATTTATGGCCGACCGACGGTACTGGCGCAGTTACAGCGCGAATTTGCCTACATTTTTGCCGAACATAAATACCCCGGTACGCCCCACGTTCTGCTGAACGAAATTCGTAATGTGCCTTTTGAGGTTTGTGGTATTCCCATTATCCCAATTGAGGTCATGCACCATAAACTACCCGTTTTTGGCTACCGTATCGGCGATTTTACCTACCTCACCGACCTCAATTACATTTCGGATGAGGAGCTGGAAAAAGTAAAAGGCACCAGGCTTTTGGTCGTCGATGCACTCCAGCGCCAGGCGCATATCTCGCACTTTACCCTCGACCAAGCCGTTGCCCTGGCTCAGCGCGTCAATGCCGACCGAACCTATTTTGTGCACATCAGTCACAAGCTTGGCCTGCATCATGAGGTCGAAAAAGAACTACCCGACAACATTCGGTTAGGCTATGACGGGTTACAGATTCGGCTGTAGGCTTTACGATGCCCGCACCAGTCAAGTCCATCCTTCCTTATTTCGCCCATCCATAGAGCCATGAAAATCGCTCCTAAAAACCAATTGGCTCCACCCAACGTTAGTCAAGTGTTCTGGTGTATTCTCAACTACGATGCAAGCTGTTATCAAACCCACCCGTTTATTTTCGGATAAATTACTCCAGGACTACCGCCAGCAGGGCGATGCGCCCGCCGATGCCGTGATTTCGGCCGTTGTCGAGAGCGATGGACCCGCCGGATTACGATCCCTGATGCAATGGCTGGCCGATACATCCAATTTTCGACAGCCGATCAGCCTCAAACTGTTCAGGATTTTTTTGTAGATCGTGCGCACCTACCCACATGGGCCAACCCGGATAGGATGCAGCGAGGTATGGATTTTTTTCAGAAACATGCCCAGCAAATCGGTTTAGTGTTAGGCTTTTTCTCGCTGCCCTATTCCTATCTGGGTGCCGATGGAGCCCAGGTGTTGTGGTTAACCGAGCGGATTAAAAACGACACAGCCCGCCGATTACAGGAAACCGGTGAGTGGGTCTTTGCCGTCAATAGCCCAAAAGAATGGAAGTCAGGCCAAGCCTTAGCCCGAATCCTGAAAATTCGCCTGATTCATGCTGGAGCCCGGTGGTTCTCGCTGCACTCCAAGCGGTGGACTATGGACTGGGGCTATCCTGTCAATCAGGAAGATATGGCCGGAACGAATATTGCTTTTTCTTATATCGTAGTACTGGGACTTCGCAAACTGGCTGGCGTGTTGACATCCAGGGCGGCAACGGAACAGGAGGAAGAAGATTATCTACACCACATCAGTGTCGTGAACTCGGTGAACGGTGTCGTTGATGCGTTGCTTCCGCAAAACCTTCGGGAAGCCTACCTGCTTCATCAGGTCATTACCCGGCGGCAATTTGCCCCCTCTGAAGCGGGCGTAGGCCTTACTCGTTCATTGCTGAATGCGATGGCTGAGTTAGCGCAACAAGCCCCTGCTGGATTCCCAGGGGTAAGGCCACCGACAATGTGCGGAACCTCGCGGCTGGTGAAATGCGTTTCTTTCTGGGCGATGCCTATGCCGACTGGCTGGGTATTCCCAAGGTGCCGGTTGAAAAACGGCTGGCTGGGTTACTCAATCAATGGCCCATTTTTAAAAAGGTTTGAAGTTTGTAGGTTGAGGTTTGTCGTTGGCTGATGCGAACAGACCCGCCAACGACAAACCTCAACCTACAAACTTCAAACTGCAACCTACAAACTTGTTTCAATCAGAACCCATTGCCGCTTTAGCTACCGCGCCTGGAATTGGCGCTATTGCGGTTATCCGCGTATCGGGCGAAGGCGCTATTGAGCTTACCAACCGGATGTTTCGGGGTAAAGACCTTACGCAACAGGCTAGTCACACCGCTCATTTTGGGACCCTGCGCAATCGACCCAACGCAACAGGAGAGGCAAGCATCATCGACGAAGTGCTGGTAACCGTTTTCCGGGCTCCGAAGTCATTTACCAAAGAAGATGTGGTTGAGATTTCGTGCCACGGGTCGGAGTTTATCATTCAGCAGATTCTGCGTCGGCTCACGCAGGAAGGAGTCCGACTGGCTAAACCGGGTGAGTTTACCCAACGGGCCTTTCTGAATGGCCAGTTCGATCTGGTACAGGCCGAAGCCGTGGCCGATCTCATAGCGTCGGATTCTGATGCCAGTCACCGGGCCGCCCTGACCCAATTGCGTGGTGGTTTCTCGAAACAATTGAAAGAACTCCGGCAACAACTTATTGATTTTGTGGCCTTAGTAGAGCTGGAATTAGACTTCGGTGAAGAAGACGTGGAGTTTGCCCACCGCGATCGATTACGGCAATTGATGATCGACATACGGCGCGTACTTCATCCATTGATCGACTCCTTTTCTACCGGCAATGCGATTAAGAATGGGGTTCCAACGGTTATTGTCGGTAAGCCCAACGCGGGTAAGTCAACCCTGCTGAACGCTTTACTCAATGAAGAAAAAGCTATCGTTTCCGATATTCCCGGCACTACGCGGGATGTTATTGAAGACGAATTATTCATCAACGGTATTCGCTTCCGGCTAATCGATACGGCGGGTTTGCGCCAGGCAACCGACCAGATCGAAGCCATTGGTATTGAACGGACCCAGCAGAAAATGCGGGATGCATCGCTGGTGGTTTACCTTTTCGATGGCAAGAACATTGAACCCAATGAACTGCAGGCAGCCGTTTCAGAAGTACGTGAATCGGGAAAACCCTACCTGCTCGTTGGTAATAAACTGGATGCGATTACCGACACCACCCGTGAGACTTTAGAACGCGTTTTGGGAGAAAAAGTTGTCTGGATTTCGGCTGCAAAGCAGACTCACCTGGAGGAGCTAAAAACGGCTCTTTCGTCTCGTGTGCGTACGGATGCGGCTGTGCAAACGGGTAGTGCTGTGATAACCAACGCTCGCCATTACGAGCACCTCACGGCTACCGATGATGCGCTTGCCCGCGCGATCTCGGGCCTGGATACAAACGTAACTCCCGACTGGCTAGCCATGGACCTGAGGGTGGCGCTGCACCATTTGGGCGCGATAACGGGTGAGATTACAACAGATGATTTACTGGAGTCGATTTTCAGTAAGTTCTGTATTGGAAAGTAACCGCACTTAATAAACCAAATATCTAAAACGGATAGCTTTTACTTAAGGGTCTGAAAGTGAGTCTTGTTGTCTACTTTAGTGTTATTTTGTCGAGTGATCATATTCGTTTAATAGGGAGGAGCCCTCTAAACATGCTAAAACTCTAATGGCTACCTATCTGCTTTTTAGGTAAACGTCTGCAAATTTTAGGAAACTGTTCCAATCGTAAGCTGTCAAATTATGTTCGCCTTCCCGATTATGATAGCCTAATGACGAGTTAATAATGGGTTGGTTAATGGCAGGTGGATTAGCTGGGAGATTAGAGCCAAGCTTGTATAAAGCATAAACACTACTGGCATTTTTTAACGATAAATAGGTTCCCGTAGGGTCAGCCCACAGATCCTTCGAGGCATTCGTCACATACAGAGGTCTGGGAGCGATGGCTGCCAGCAGCATATGCTGATCTACGGGCAATAAGTCTTCGTTGTTATTGAATTTTTTGTAGTTTTTAGCAAACCAGTGCGGGAAAACGGTATTAATTCGCCGAATGGTTTCACCAAATCGCCTGCGGGATAGGGCTGCCCCCGTATTCCCCGAACAATTAGAAAAACACATCGCAAACCGTTGATCCTCAGCGGCCGCCCATAAGGCCGCTTTCCCGCCCCTGGAATGGCCGACAATAGCCACCTTTTTGGCATCTATAGATGGATCTTTTTCAAAATAATCAAGTACACGACTAGCCCCCCATGCCCAGGCTCCAATGGCGCGCATGCCGTTAGGGGCGGTTACTTGCTCCGGATAAAGCCGAAGTACCCCGTTGACATAGCTGACCGTATCATCAGGAGCCAGATCGCTAACATGAAAAGCCGCGATGGCATACCCGCTATCGATTACCATTTCGGCTGGCCAGAAATCACTTTTATGTGCTCGGATAGGGTCCGTATTTTCTTTACCCCGATTGTTAATCAACAGGAAAACAGGCACTGGTCCTTTCGGCTTCGTAGGCACAAAAAGAACAAGATTTATGGCCAGCCGTTTTTGGTCATGAACAACCTCAATCAACACCTCTTTCAACGTTGCTTTGCCAGCCATAGCGCTGATATTTTCCCGTTTTATCGAGTAGGTAAGGCGGTCAAACGCTTTGGGCATTTGTCCGTATACATTATCTTCAAACAGTTTAATGATTTCGGGTCGTCTTAGCTGTTCCCATGTTGCCTTATTGCGAACTTGCCGGTTAGTGACTGTTTTTAACACGTTCGGTAAGGTATAAGCTGGTACTTTTGATTCGTCATAATTTGGCTCTCCCGTATTTTGGGCCTGTAGCCTGTTCAGTACGATTACAAAGAGGAAGTACAAGGCAAAACGTTTTACGTACTGCATGAGGATGGATTACTGGTAAAAATTACTACTAGCTTTCCAGAGGCTGAATAGCTGAAAAACGCAGAGTCAACCTGTGAAGGGCTGGCTCTGCGTATAAATGTCATCCTCAAATCATTAAAAAGAAAATCAATCGGCGAGTTCGTTGAAAATCAAGCCTATACTTAATTGGCTGCTTTACAGGTGAACTATGTAATCCGTTAGGAGTTGCCACTGGATTTTCTGATAAAACAACCATCCTGTTTCGGCAATGAGCGTGTTGATAAGGGCTCGCTCTCCGGCCTGTGGCTGCTGGTTATTAATGCCCTCATGTTGGCCAATCTGGAATGCCTGGATGGTACACCCCCCTATTTCTACCCGAAAGGTGCTGCGAGCCTGATCATTAAAAAAGTGTTCAATTTGGTTGGGCTTATTATCCATTGGATCAGGACTGGGTTGAACCGTGAACTCCGCATGATTTTTGTCAAAAGCCGTATGGATGACACGTACCCAATTTTCGGGCGTTGGGCCGGGCAATACAATCTGGATAAAATCCCCCACTTCGACCGGGCCCTCCGGCTTAGCTCTTCCAACCGAGTTATAGAGCGCAAAATCTGCCGAAATGCTGGACAAAGCCGACCAGCCGTTCACATGCATTAGTCTCGATACAGACGTGACAAACGCTTCGCCAGCCGCCAATTCATCCGGGAACGTAGTGTGGCTGACATAGATACTATCTTTGGTTGCTTCGCCCTGCATCACTTTTGCTTCATGTTGAAGCTGATCAACAATCGACTTAAGTTTCATAGTCTCCAGGTATCTTGAATCCTTCCAGCTCCTTACCGGATGGACTTTTTCTTTTTTCCAGACAAGAAGGCTACAACCGCAGTATTGATAACAACCCTAAGCAATACATTTTTTGCCAGCCCTTCATAGTTATACATCCAGTCAGAGGCCGGATACGTTTTTCTTCAGCAATATTGGCCTAAAACAAGTAGCGTTATACAACGTCGTGGAACGATTCCGCCCCGACCAATTTCTTGTAGAGTGTTAACGCCTGCGCCACAACCTGATCCATGTTGTAGTATCTATACGTTCCTAATCGGCCACAAAATGTACATCCGGTAGTGAATCCGCCAGTTGCTTATACTGCCGATAAAGATCCGCGTTTTCGGGACGTGGCACCGGGTAATACGGATCGCCTTCATCCTGCGGGTATTCGAAAGTAAGGCTGGTTTTTGGGTGTTGCTGTCCGGTTAATTTCTTATACTCCGTAATGCGGGTGTAAGCATGATCATTGGGATAATTAACAACCGCAACAGGTTGATAATCGGCTACATCCAGCGTTTGATGGTCAAACCGAAGCGATCGGTAGGGGAGCTTGCCATAACAATAATCAAAATATTCATCGACTGGACCCGTGTAGATCAGCTCATCGAAGGAGATCTGGTCTTTCACTTGCTTGAAATCGGTGCTAAGCATCTGATGAATAGTAGGATGAGCAACCATCTGTTCAAACATTTTCGTATAGCCATGAAGTGGCATGTACTGAAATTCGTCTGTGAAATAGCGGTCATCCTGATTCGTGCGGGTCGGAATTCGGGAGGTCACCATTTTGTCCAGTTCCGACGGGTCGACACCCCACTGCTTACGGGTATACCCCGAAAGAATTTTTCATACAGATCACGACCCACCTGACTCACGACTACATCTTCTGATGTCCGAATGTTATCGACCGGTTCGCCAACCGACTTGAAATACTCAGCTAGTTCCTCCGATGTAAACGCATAACCATAGAGTTTATTAACCGTATCGAGATTGATCGGGATGGGAAGCAATTGACCATCTACCGAAGCCAGCACCCGATGTTCATAAGGTCGCCACTGGGTAAATTGGGATAGGTAAGCAAAAACATCAGGTGAGTTGGTGTGAAAGATATGCGGTCCGTACTGGTGAATCAAGATACCCTCTTCATTGGGGCAGTCATAGGCGTTACCGCCTATATGGGGCGTTTATCAATCAATAGCACTGTTTTTCCTGATTGACTGGCTAAACGCTCAGCCAAGACACTTCCGGCAAAACCGGCACCCACAATAGCAAAATCGTACGTCATAAACAGAAAGTATAGTATGAATGGTCACATTCTTTTAATGGTCAACACCAGACCACACTCAACGGCTATTCTAACCATTCTTGTGTGAGGTAACGGTTCCTCCCAGGCTTTAAACAACCTTCGTCCGTTTAACCTGACACGACTCACACACGGTGAGGAACCACCTAGCTATTTCACATAGTCAGGCGACATACATTCCTGCCAGTAATCTATTATTTTTCTCATTATTTGTTCCAATTTGTCCAGACTGCTAGGTTTGACAAAAAAGCCCTGGACTGACTTCGAATAAGCGTCAATAACATGTTGTTGCTCCGCGCTGGTCGTAAAGAACAAATAAGGAATACATTTCAGACGTAAGTTTTCATTCGCGTGAACCTTTTCTCGCAACTCCAACCCGCTTAATTTAGGCATATTAATGTCGGACAGAACAATAAATGGCTCTACATCACTAGATGTCAGGAAAGTGAGAGCTTCTTCAGGATCTTCGAAAAAGATAATTTCGTTAGTAACCGTAATCTTTTTCAAAACCTGGGTCAACAGTAGCTGGTCGTCTTGGTCATCTTCAATGATAATGATAGGTCCATTTTTATTCATAATCGATGGTATAAATCTGGAGGAGTATGTACGCTGCCTGTGCAACGACGCCTAGCTAACTTTCGTTGCATAAGCAGCATTGACCCAAATGTAAAGGCCTGTACAGAACAACCAGCAACGAAAGCATTCCGTGTTAGGGCCATTTTTAGCCTTTTGACTACAAAAATAAGCAAGTCCAATTTTGAGTATTTGAGTAATAGATGCGTATGCGCTAGAACGTATAGGCCAGTTGTGTCAATATGCTAAGTTCAAACGACGTATCATAGGTTGTAGCTCCTCCCAGTTGGCCAAACTTGTAGACCCAGGCGGGTTGTGCCATCAGGGTATATCGGTCATTCAGTTTATACCGAACCCCGATGCCTACGAATCCATGGAAAATTGGGCGGGGTGTTGGTTTAAGTCGAAGGTATTGGGTTGATTCGCCATCCCGCGTGACCACTACCCGCGACGTAATCGGCAAATCGACGAATACCCCTAGTGAAAAATAGGGAGACAGGCGTTGAGTAGAAGAGTAGTAGTTCAGGAGCAGTGGAAAGCGGATAACCCGATTATGAAGGGACACCGACCCCGGCCCTGCTACAGGCTGGCGTGTCTGGCGAAGACTTAGCTGCTGAAACCAGATACCCGATGAGACCGACCAGCCGGGCGCATAGTTGTATAGCACTGATATACCTGCCGAATAGCCACTTGACCATCGGTAGCCGTTTAAGTATACGGGCTCCACCACCTGTCCATCACTTTCAGGGTATAAATACCGGTAATTATAGTAGGTTCGGGAAAGCGTTGGGATAGTGTCGCCGAGATGGATACTGTCTGCTGCCCCCAGGATAGGGCAATCGGAATAAGCATACAGGCAAGCAAAAAAGAGAAACTCCTGTTCATGACATAACGTAAGTTGACAGCCGGAAAGATACACCGACAACCGAATCGACCGGTTAACTTAGCCCAAAATTAACCGCCTACTTCTGTACTCATGCTCTTTTTAGGTCTTAGCATCCTGCTTTCGGTACTGCTACTGCTGAACTTTCGGATATTTCCGCGCTATGAAGTCAATACGTTTCAGGCCATTGTGTTTAACTATCCGGTTTGTTTCCTGACCGGTTTACTCCTGTTGCCAGCCGGACAGTCGTTTAGTGTCGACCTGACCCAAACCTGGACCTGGCTGGCTTTAGGGTTAGGCGTGGGCTTTATTCTGACGTTTCTACTGTCGGGCGCATCGACCCAGCGGATGGGAATTACGGCGACCTCACTGGCCAATAACTTATCATTAGTCATTCCAGTTTGTTTCAGTCTGTTCGTTTTTCAAACGGGCGGCAAGACGTTCGATAGCTTGAATTATCTGGGGCTTGTGTTGGCGCTACTCGCTGTTGGGTTGAGTACGTACAAAAAAGAACAAACGGTTGAGCCAGACTCATCGGCCAGACCAACCTCCCGGCGATTAGGGGCTACTATATTCTTACCTGTTGGCGTATTTTTGTTTTACGGAGCCACCAACACCATGATTAACTACATGAACATCCGTTACATTCCATCGGCCGATAAAACGATTCAGGTAACGCTGACGATGGTACTGGGGGCTATTGTGGCGGGATTACTGATGCTTGTGGTTCGACTGATTCAGGGAAAAGAAAGGATACAGCTTAAGAGCCTGATAGGAGCCATAACCCTGGGTATACCTAACTTTTTAAGCTTCTATGCCTTGCTAATGGCTTTATCGGCTTTTGGGAGTAATGGGGCTTTTGTATATCCGCTCTACAATATTGGGTTATTCTGCTCGCTGCGCTCATGGCCGCTCTATTTTTCCGGGAACGACTCTCCACCGCGAATAAAATTGGATTGGGGTTAGCCGTGTTGGCTATCGGACTGATTTCGTGGCAGGAGTTAGCGGCAATGTAGGAGGGGGTAAGTACAGGTATCAAAAGTAAAAGCGGAGCCAATCGTACTTATCGATTTATAAAAGACCACAAAGCAATTATAATCTTTGTCTCTTAGCACCCTTTGCAGGTCCGCCGATGCGGTTTAAACACATGAAACAAAAACTCGTCTATTCTATAGCTGGATCATTGCTGGGCTTGGCTTTGCTGGCTATGATTGGTCATGGTACTCAAAAACAGGAAACTGCCCCAACAGCCCCCCGGAATACCGTACCACCTAACATTATTTTCATTATTTCGGACGATCATACGTCCCAGGCTATAAGTGCCTACGGAAGTAAATTGGCCAAAACGCCCAACATCGACCGAATAGCCAGAGAAGGGGCAATTCTTTATAACAATGTTGTAGCCAATTCCATCTGTGGACCCAGCCGGGCTACGTTGCTGACAGGTCAGTTTTCGCACCGGAATGGCTATAAATTCAATGAGAAGGTATTTGACATTAATCAGCCCGTCTTTACGGAGGAGTTGCAGAAAAATGGCTACCAGACAGCCTGGGTCGGTAAAATGCACCTGGGTAGTCTGCCGCATGGCTTCGACTACCTGAACATACTGCCGGGGCATGGCAGTTATTACAATTCCGATTTTGTTGACTCCAATAACAAGACAACCGCCATATGGGTTATGTCACCGACGTAGTGACGAGCTTATCCACCGATTGGCTCGATCACCGGGATACCTCTAAACCTTTCTTTTTGGTGGTAGGACATAAGGCAACCCACCGCGAATGGTTACCCGCCACGGAAGACCTGGGAGCGTATGATAACGTTACCTTTCCGCTGCCCGCTACGTTCTATGATAAGTACGAAGGGCGTACCGCTGCACAAAAGCAGGACATGAGTATTGATAAAACCATGATCCTGAAAAGTGACTTAAAGGTACATGCTGATTATGATGCAAAAGGGGCAATGGCTTCCTATAATCGGTTTACGTCCGAGCAGAAAAAGCCATTTTATGAGTACTATGAAAACAAAGTCAGTAAAGAATTTGACGATAAGAAACTCAGCGGCAAGGCGTTAGTCGAATGGAAATATCAGCGCTACATGAAAGATTACCTGTCGGTTGCGAATTCACTGGATCGCAACATCGGTAAACTGCTCGATTATCTGGATAAAAGCGGCCTGGCTAAAAACACGATTGTTGTCTATACCTCGGATCAGGGATTTTACCTGGGCGAACACGGCTGGTTCGATAAGCGGTGGATCTATGAAGAATCCTTAAAAACCCGTTTGTCATTCGGTATCCGGGTGTTATCAAACCGGGTAGTAAAGTTAAACAGGTGGTTTCTAATGTCGACTGGGCACCTACCTTGCTCAACTTGGCTGGTACGACTATTCCGGATTATATGCAGGGTGAATCGTTTTGCCTTTGCTGAAAGGCTCAACGAAAGGCTGGCGCGATCAGGCCTATTACCATTATTATGAGTATCCTCAACCGCACCATGTGTCTCCCCACTTTGGACTACGTACTGACCGCTACACCCTGGCTCGTTTTTACGGCCCCGACGATTTCTGGGAGTTGTATGACATTCAGAAAGATCCGCAGAATTTGAAGAACCTGTATGGAGCGAAGGGCTATGAAACCATAACAGCCTCACTGAAAGCGAAGTTGAAAGAGCAAATCGTCAAGTACAAAGATGATGAAGCGCTTAAGCTGTTTGACAGTAAGCTCTGAGAAACTCTGGTAGGTTCGCTTTCCGAAAGTTTTGAACTTTCGGAAAGCTGAAAAAACAATTGACTAAATGGTATGTGTAGAAGCTATATTTCGTCTGTTTTAGTAGGCTTTGCGTTCCTCGGTGGAGTGGCAGGATGCAATTCAACCAATCAGGCGACAAATAAAGAACAGGCTGCGGCAGATTCTGCGGCTGCCTGTATTGCGAACGGAATGCCTTCCCGCTCTGTAGCTATCCGAAATGGGTCCGCAGGTACTACGTCAGGAGCAGGTAGTACTGTGGGAATGGTCTTGATACCGGGTGGTACGTTTCTAATGGGGCCGATGAATTTCAGGATGCGCGGCCGGTGCACTCGGTTACGGTGAAGGGCTTCTGGATGGACGAGCATGAAGTGACCAACGCTGAGTTTGCTCGCTTTGTGGCGGCAACGGGCTACAAAACCATAGCTGAGCGTCCACTGAATCCGAGTGATTATCCGGGTGTTCCTGCTGAGCAACTTGTGCCGGGATCAGCCGTTTTTACACCCCCTGCCCAAAAGTATCTCTGGCGAATCCATTACGCTGGTGGGAATACGTAAAAGGTGCAAGCTGGCAGCATCCAAAAGGTCCCACTAGTTCGATAAAAGGACATGAGAATGAGCCTGTTATTCATATTAGTTACGATGATGCGACGGCCTATGCGAAATGGGCTGGAAAACGCTTACCCACCGAAGCCGAATGGGAATTTGCCGCTCAGGGTGGCAAAGGAAATCATACCTACTATTGGGGTGATGAGTTAAAGCCAGCCGGTAAATGGATCGCCAATATTTATCAGGGCAGTTTCCCCGATCATAACACCACCGAAGATGGTTTTGTGGGTGTTGCACCCGTGAAATCATTTCCGGCCAATCCCTATGGCCTGTACGACATGGATGGCAATGTATGGAGTGGTGCCAGGATTTTTATAGGCCGGACTATTATGCGAAACTGGTTAATAACAATCCGCAAGGGCCATCTGATAGCTACGATCCCGACGAACCCGGAGCCATAAAGCGGGTACAGCGGGGTGGCTCGTTCCTGTGCAGCGATGAGTATTGCATCCGCTACAAAGCAGGCAGCCGGGGCAAAGGCGAAGTAAGTAGTGGAAGCAATAACCTTGGCTTTCGCTGTGTGCGGGACAAGTGAAAAATAGAACACGGACGACGCAGATAGCCATGATTTAAAAAGATTTCTATCTGTGTAAATCATAATGATCATAACGATCTGCGTTCCATCTTTCCCCCCAAATTCCGCCAAAACTTCGTACCTTTGTGATTCAATCTGAACAGAAAATCACGTCATGCTATCGGTACAAAACGTCTCACTTCGCTACGGTAAGCGGGTGCTTTTCGACGACGTAACTATAAAATTCACACCTGGTAACTGCTTTGGTGTTATTGGAGCCAATGGAGCGGGCAAATCAACCCTTTTAAAAATTCTGTCGGGCGAAATTGAGCCACAAACGGGCTCGGTGACGATGACTCCAGGTGAGCGTATGTCGGTGCTGAATCAGAATCAGGCTGCCTACGATGAGTTCCCGGTGCTGCAAACGGTCATTATGGGCAACAAACGCCTGTATGACATCATGCAGGAAAAAGATATTCTCTACGCCAAGGAAGATTTTACAGACGCCGACGGTGAAAAAGCCGCTGAACTCGAATCTGAATTTGCTGAAATGAACGGCTGGGATGCCGAATCCGATGCCGCCACATTATTATCGGGCCTGGGCATTAAGGAAGATCTCCACTACGCGTTGATGAGCGACATCAATGGCTCGGAAAAAGTACGGGTTCTGTTAGCTCAGGCACTCTTTGGTAACCCCGACGTGCTGCTGCTTGATGAGCCGACCAACAACCTCGATGTAGAATCGGTAGGCTGGCTCGAGAACTTCCTGGCGAATTTCAACAACACGGTCATTGTGGTTTCTCACGATAGGCACTTTTTGGATCAGGTCTGTACCCAAATTGTGGATGTTGATTTTAGCAAAGTTAAGCTCTTCGCCGGAAACTATTCGTTCTGGTATGAGTCGAGTCAGTTGGCTTTGAAACAACGCCAGGACCAAAACAAGAAAACCGAAGATAAGCGTAAAGAACTGGAGGAGTTTATCCGGCGATTCTCGGCCAATGCATCGAAATCCAAGCAGGCTACGAGCCGGGGCAAATTGCTCGAAAAGCTTACGCTCGAAGATATTCAGCCCTCATCGCGGAAATATCCATATGTGAATTTCAAAGCCGAGCGCGAACCGGGCGATCAGATACTGACGGTTGAAAATCTAACCTATACGGCTGAGGACGGTACGAAACTGTTTGAAAATCTGTCCTTTACAATGAATAAGCAGGATAAGATTTTCCTGTTTAGTCGTGACGGACTAGCGGTGTCGGCTTTAATGGATATTCTGGCGGGTGATCGCAAAGCCGATTCGGGTACGTTCCGTTGGGCATCACGATTACCATGTCGTACTTCCCGACGGATTCTGAAAAAGAGAAATTTTTCCAAACCGATCTCAACTTAGTCGATTGGTTACGGCAGTATTCGGTGGAGAAAGATGAGAGCTTTATTCGGGGCTTTTTGGGCCGGATGCTGTTCTCGGGCGAAGAATCACTGAAGAAAGCAACTGTCTTGAGCGGGGGCGAAAAAGTGCGCTGTATGTTGTCGAAAATGATGCTGTCGGGGGCTAATTTCCTGATGCTCGACGAACCCACCAACCACCTCGATCTTGAATCCATCGAGTCGCTCAACAACGGCCTGATCGACTTCAAAGGGCCGATTCTGTTCACCTCGCACGATCACCAGTTTGTACAGACGGTGGCTAACCGCATCATCGAAATCACCCAGCGGGTATCCTCGACAAACTGATGACCTACGACGAATTCCTCACTGATGAGCGCGTAAAGGCACAGCGTGAAGAATTGTACGCAGCGGTGGCGTAGGGTATAAACTAAATAATTTTGAAACTGGGTAATCCGGCAAATTTGCCAGATTACCCAGTTTCTTTTTAGCCAGCAATGCCATTTAGTAGTTATACTCTACAAAACGATCATACACTACTTTATGCAGTCTTTTGACCTTATTGTTATTGGCACGGGATCGGCCGGAAAAACGGTTGCGGAAGCCGCTCGTCAGGCTGGTAAAACCGTGGCAATCATTGATAAATTACCCTTCGGGGGTACGTGTTCGCAACGGGGGTGTGATCCCAAAAAAGTGCTGGTGGGGGCTGCCGAAATTATTGCCCGGTCGGAGCAACTAGTTGGCAAAGGGATTAAGGCTAAAGCGTCAATTAATTGGTCTGACCTGATTCAATTCAAAAAAACATTTACGGAATCGGTGCCGGAACGAACCGAGAAACAATTTGGCGAGGAAGGTATTACGGCCTTTCATGGAGCCGCTACCTTTCTGTCAGCGAATACCGTGCGCGTTGGTGATGATGAGCTACAAGCTGAGCATATCGTCATTGCTACCGGACAACGCCCGAAACCACTTGATATTCCCGGCGAGGACCTGCTCACCAATAGTACTGAGTTTATGGAGCTTACGGAGCTTCCTAAAAATATTGTTATGATTGGGGGCGGCTACATTGCGTTTGAGTTTGCGCATATAGCGGCTTGTGCTGGAGCAAAGGTGACAATTCTTCATCAGGGCAAACGCCCATTAGAAGGATTCGACGCCGATTTAGTAAAGCTATTGGTGAAGGCCATGGAAGCAATCGGAATCAAGATTGTACTAGAGGCCAGTGTAACTCAGATAAAAGGAAAGGCGGGTAATCTTAAGGTGGAGTACAAACAAAAAGACATAACCCACTCGACTTCGACCCAGTTAGCGGTTCACGGTGCCGGGCGCATTGCCGATGTAGCCGAATTAGCTCTGGAAAAGGCTGGTGTTGACCTGAATAAGAAGGGCGTAACGGTCAATAAATACCTGCAAAGCGTGTCGAATCCGGCTGTTTATGTTTGTGGCGATGCATCTGATAAAGGCCTGCCGCTTACGCCCCTGGCATCGTATGAAGGCAAAATTGTTGCAGAAAATATGCTGAAGGGTAATAAACAAACCTATGTGGCTGATCCGGTTCCCTCGGCAGTTTTCACGATACCAACCTTAACGTCTGTTGGCTTAACGGAAGAACAGGCCAGAGAGCAAGGCCGAAACATAAAAGTAATGTTTCAGGAAACAATGGACTGGTACACGAGCCGACGGATTAACGAAAAATTTACCGCCTTTAAAACCCTGGTAGATGCAGAAACCGACCAGTTAGTGGGTGCTCATATCTTAGGCTCGGGCAGCGATGAATTGATCAACTTGTTTACGTTGGCTATGAAGCATGGCATTTCAGCAAAGGAGTTGGGAAATACCTTATTTGCGTATCCTACACACGGGTCGGACTTGAGTTCGATGCTGCCGGATTGAGCGGTAATGTACCCCTGGGCTTTAGCCTGTGTTTCAAGTTAACTCATACACAGGCTAAAGCCCGTGGGTACCTCACTACAGTACTAGAGTCTTCCCAGTCTTATATGGGGCCAACTGAGTCGAGTCGGCGGGGAGTTCGGTGATGAGGTAGTCGATTTGCCCCAGATCGGCAACTTTCATGCGCATGGTGCTATTCATCTTTTCGGAGATGGCCAGAATGGCAATCTTCTCCGCAGCCCGTATCATCGTCTTCTTTGCCTGAACCGTTTCCCAGTCCGAATCGGTCAACCCTTCTTTCGCATCAATAGCATTGGTGCCCATGATGCATAAATCAACGCGTAGTTCCGATAGGCGCTGGTACACTTCGCCACCTACACTCATCTGACTATAGCGGGAAATTTGCCCGCCAATCATGATGATTTCGAGGTTGGGTTTATCCAGTAACTCAACGGCTGTCAGTGGGTTAACCGTAATAAACGTGGCCTTCAACTCCGTCGGAATCATCTTGATGAACTCCCGGATCGTCGTACCGCCCCCCATCAAAATCAACATGCCATCGCGCAGGAGGGTCAACGCCTTCTCGCCAATGATCCGTTTGCTCTGATGGGCATAGGTTTCCTGCAACTGCGACGAATGATGATAAGCCTTCGACATGGCCCCCCCCGAATTTTAATCAGCTTTCCTTCGTCGGCTAAATCATTGATATCGCGTCGAACCGTGTCTTCAGATACGTTTAGCGTAACAGCCAAATCGGTCAGGTTGATTCGCGTATGAAGATTTAATTGATTGATAATTAAGTCTTTACGCTCGTCTTTTAAAAAGGCAATTGACATGGGAGAAGGATACGTTCGATTACTTAACACAAAAGCAAAATAAGGGCAAAATCTTACCTATTTCAACACACGATCACGGCGACAGAGTCACCTGATTCTGCACGACTTGCAGCCTGTTTGCAAATTATTCAGA
This sequence comes from Spirosoma telluris, assembly GCA_003259005.1. Classification (GTDB taxonomy): domain Bacteria; phylum Bacteroidota; class Bacteroidia; order Cytophagales; family Spirosomataceae; genus Spirosoma; species Spirosoma telluris. Next base: position 2,815,665 of record QLII01000001.1, on the reverse strand, counting down.
TAGGCCGCATAAATAGGATGAAAAAAAATATTATTTGCATACAATGTTGAGATTTTGGCGTGATATAGCAAATTTTGTTTGCAAATATGCACGAGTAACTTCTATATTGCGCAAGAATTGCATTAAAAGATTGCAAAATTTGCAAGCTAAGCCTACGAGTATTCTTAACTTAACTAATCAATCATACACTATGGACTGTATTTTACTACGCTGGCCCATTCATTTAGGGAAGCTACTCACCATGCTCTGCTTGCTGAGTGTGCCTGCCTTAGCGCAGACAATTTCCGGGAAAGTGACGAATACCGGTGATGGAGCCATGCTCCCGGCGTGACTATTGTCGAGAAGGGTTCTACGAAAGGAACGGTTACTGACAGCCAGGGGAAATACTCGATTAGCCTGTCAAGTTCGCAGGCAACGCTGATCTTCTCTTATATCGGATTTGTGGCCCAGGAGGTTGCCGTGAATGGCCGCTCGATTGTGGACGTAAGCTTAAAGGAAGATGCTACCCAACTCGGCGAGGTGGTCGTGACTGCCCTGGGGATTACGAAGGATAAGAAAGCGCTGGGTTACTCGGTCACCGAAGTCAAAGGGTCGGAGTTTACGCAGGCCAGAGAGAACAACGTAGCGAATGCGCTTTCAGGAAAGATTGCCGGTGTCAATGCTACGGGTCTTTCGACTGGGCCGGGTGGTTCGAGCCGGATTATTATTCGGGGTAACGGCTCGTTAACCGGTGATAACCAACCGCTCTATGTAATTAATGGGATGCCGATTGACAACACGGTGCCGGGCGGAAGTGCAACTACCAACGGCGGTCAGGGTAACGTAGACCGGGGCGATGGTATTGCCGGTATCAACCCCGATGATATTGAATCGATTAGCGTCCTGAAAGGAGGGACGGCTGCCGCTCTGTACGGATCAAGGGCCGCGAACGGAGTTATCCTGATTACTACGAAAAAGGGAAAAGCACAGCGGGGTATCGGGGTTGAGTATAATTCAACCTTTACTATGGAAAATGCCGCTGTTTTCCCGGATTGGCAGTATGAATATGGTCAGGGGGATGGGGCTGCAAAACCAACTACTCAGGCGCAGGGGATTGCCTGGGGGCGCCGTTCGTGGGGCGCTAAAATCGACGGTTCTGACTTTGTAGCCGCCGATGGACAGACACACCCCTATAGCGCACAGAAAGACAACATCAAAAACTTCTACCAGACCGGTAAAACCTTTACCAATACACTGGCTTTTACGGGTGGAAATGAGAAGGTTAACTACCGTTTTTCACTCTCCGATCTGGATGCCAAAGGAATTCTGCCAACGAATACTTACAAGCGGAAAACCGGTAATTTAAATATAAACGGGTCATTCGGAGATAAAATTTCGCTGGAAGCAGTAGCGCAATACACGCTCGAAAACGGGCATAATAAAACCGGTGCTGGCGATGCCCTGGGTAACCCAAACTGGACACCCTACATGATTGGGAACACGTCCGACATCCGATGGCTGAATCCGGGCTACGATGCCAGTGGCAATGAAATTGCCTGGAATGATGCTGACATTGCGTCGAACAGTTACTTTGTTGTCAACAAGTATCAGCAGGATGACAGCAAGAACCGGTTCATCGGCCAGTTGGGACTGACGTATAAAATCCTGAAAAACTTATCGGTGAAAGGAACCGTGAGCCGGGATTTTTATAATTACAATTACCGATATATTCTGCCAACGGGCACGCGCTACATTCCGAATGGTCAATACAATCAGTTAAAAACCGATGTGAGTGAAACCAACAGTATGCTCACGGCGAATTATAACACAACGTTTGGACACTTTGGCTTTTCGGCACTGGCGGGGATGAACCAACGGAATTTCAGTTATAACCAGTTGAATTTGACAGGGGCAACGTTTACAATTCCATTCTTTTATAGTTCGACAAACCTTGCCACGTCGAGTACCACACCCCTCAATCAGCACACCCGTACAAATTCCGTATTCGGATCAATTGATCTTGACTATAAAGGTGTTGCGTTCCTGACGGCTACCGGACGCCAGGACTGGTTCTCCACGCTGAGCCCGCAGAACAATACGATTTTTTATCCATCCGTGGGAGGGAGCTTTGTACTGTCGCAGGCATTCCAGCTTCCCCGTTTGTTCGATTATGCCAAAGTTCGGGCCTCATGGGCGCAGGTGGGTGGTGCTACGCCCGATCCGTACGTAATCAACCTGACGTACTCGATGATTCCAAGTTCAGGACAGCCACTTCAGAATGTGACCACCAACGTTACCACTAGTTCGGGTTTGGCCAATGCAGCATTGAAACCACTTACGTCGACAACCTTCGAAGCAGGTATTGACTTACAGTTTTTCAATAAGAAACTGGGTCTGGATTTAACGTACTATAATCGGGCTACTACGAACGACATCGTGCAAACCAGTACGTCGCCAACCTCGGGCTACAATTCGGTTTATCTGAATGTGGGTAAGCTCAATAACCGGGGTATCGAAGCGTTGGTAACCGTAACGCCCATACGCACAGCGAACTTTGGCTGGAATATGAGCTACAATGTGGCGTATAACCAGAGCAAAGTAGTCAAACTAGCCGATGGCATCAATTCCATGCAGATGGCTACCTCGGTCGGCAACTGGGCCTATATCAATTCCATCGAAGGCAGTTCATACGGAACCATTGTCGGCACAACGCGTGTACGGGATGCCAAGGGTAACATCGTTTACGACCCAGCGTCAGGGTTTGCGCAAAAATCAGCGCTTCAGGAATTAGGGAAGGGCGTGCCTCCGCTCACCATGGGCTTTACCAACGAATTCAAATACAAAAACTTCTCGCTGAATATTTTGCTGGATGGTAAGTTTGGTAACAAGGTTTTCTCGGTGATGGAAGTCTATGCCAATCGGATGGGAAAATTGAAGCGGACGCTGGATGGGCGCGAAAATGGGCTTACCCTTACGGGAGTGACACCAACTGGCGATACCTACACCCGTACTGTTGCCAAAGAAAACCTGCGTGTGTATTATGACAATGACAAGAACTACACGGAGTTGTTCCTGCACGATGGCAGTTTTGTGAAACTTCGTCAGGTTATCTTCAGCTACAACATCCCAACGAGTGCGCTAAAATTTGCAAAGCTACAGTCAGCAAGCATCTCGTTTGTGGCGCGTAATCTCCTGACGCTCTATAAGCAAACGGACAATTTCGACCCCGAGCAGAGCTTCACTAACAGCTCGAATCAGGGATTTGAATCACTCGGATTACCCCGTACCAGAAGTTATGGCGCTAACCTCATCGTAAAATTCTAACGACGACATCCATGAAAAATCGACTTTATAAATTTACTTATTGCCTGCTGGCACTCTGCACCCTGCAAAGCTGCGATAAAGGGCTGGAAGAACTCAATATTAATCCCGACGCATCCAGTACGGTTAGCCCTGATTTTGTCTTTACCAAAGCGCAATACGATGCGGTGGGCAACATGATTACAGGCTTACAGGGCACCATGCAATACACCACCAGCTACAACGACGTCGCGAGTTGGGGATCGAAGTACATTTTCAATCAGGGCACGGCTCCCTACACGGTTTTCAGCAATGCGTATCCAAACGAAATCAATGAAATCGGAGAGGTAATTCGGGCATTGGAGAAAGACCCCTTGCTGGTGAATAAACTGGCCATTGCCAAAATATGGCGGGCCTACAGCTTTTCCAAAATCACGGATTTGTACGGTGATATTCCGTATAAACAAGCCGCACAGGGCTATACCCAGAGCATTTTTAAACCGACCTACGACGCACAGAAAGACATCTACGCCGATATACTGAGTGAGCTGGAAAAGGCCATTGCGCTGTTCGATGCCACGAAATCGACCTTCGGCGCTGCTGATCTGATTTATGGGGGCGACATCACCAAATGGAAGAAGTTCGCCTACTCGCTGATGCTGCGGATGGGTATGCGGATGACGAAGCCCGATGTGGCGCTGGCTGAAACCTGGGTGAAAAAGGCCATTGCCGGGAGCTTGATTACCGAAGATGCCGATATCGCTAAGATCGTTTATTTGTCTTCTGGCCAGGTTATTAACCAGAATCCGCTTGCCTACTGGATGCTGAATAGTGATTACCTGAAGGCAGATGGCGTGAGTAATCCGGAGGGGGGTAAATACCACGAGACGTTTATTAATTACCTGAAGAAAACGAACGATCCTCGGTTGCCGGTGCTCTCGGTCGTATACGTTGGGGGAAACCCAGTACGGACGTTAGCCTTCAGAAAGGAATGCCTGCTACGATTCCCAATACCAAACCATCTGATTTTGTCACCTACTCAGAACCCAATCAGAACACAATTCTAAAGTTGAATGCGCCCATGCTGGTGCTGACCAATGCCGAGGTCAATTTCTACCTGGCCGAAGCTGCTCTTCGGGGTTGGTATACAGCAAAGTCGGCCGCTACGCTGTATGATCTGGGTCTGAAAGCTGCCATGAGGCAGTGGGCCTTATTCGGTGCTGATGGTGTTATTTCACAGGCAAATATCGATACCTATGCTACCGCTAATGCCCTGGTCACCACTGGAACACAGGCGCAACAGTTGGAACAGATTTACACGCAGTTCTGGGTGTCGGTCTTCCCAAATTCGCAGGAGGTATTTCTGAATTGGCGCCGTACGGGCTATCCGGCCCTGGTACCGAACAACTACACCGGCAACATTACAGGAGGAAAAATATTCCGTCGGATGCTTTACCCTGCAACGGAAGAAAACCTCAACAAAGAGAATTATTTAGGCGCTGTTGCCCGACAGGGTGAGAATACGTTCCTGACGCAGATGTGGTTGGATAAATAATCCGGTACACGAATGAATGAAACAAATTGCACTATTCCTCCTCAGTTTAGGAAACCTATTCGCGCAAAGCGGACTGATTCCTGAACCCGTAACCTATCGCCAGACAGCGGGTGAATTTCGACTTGGCCCTCAGGTTGGAATTTCACCCGGTGCTGGGGTGTCTGACCAATTTGTTGCCCTGGTTCAGGCGCAGCTTCGGGCTACTACGGGCTTGTCTGTGGTAGTAAAAAAGGCAAAGTCGACTATTGGTATGAGGATTGATAAAAATCAGATTACGCAGACAGAAGGGTATCAATTACACGTTAGTAAACAGGGCATTAGCCTGACTGGTCACGATGAGGCCGGGCTGTTTTATGGGGTACAATCCCTGATTCAGCTCGTTTCTCAGTCGAAAGCCGCAACGATTCCCGCTTGTGACATCACCGATTACCCCGTTTCTCGTACCGGGGTATGCATCTCGACGTGAGTCGGCATCTGTTTCCGGTTGCGTTTATCAGGAAGTACATTGATGAGCTAGCGCTCTATAAATTCAATACCTTTCACTGGCATCTGACGGATGATCAGGGCTGGCGGATCGAAATTAAGAAGTACCCCGAATTACAGCGGAAGGCCGCCTATCGGACCGAAACGCTGATTGGTCATAAAAAAGAATTGCCGCACCGCTTCGATGGCAAACGTTATGGCGGCTACTATACCCAGGCCGAAGTCCGGGACATTGTTCGGTATGCAACCCAGCGACATATAACCGTCATTCCCGAAATCGAAATGCCGGGACATGCCATGGCTGCGCTAAGTGCCTATCCGGAATTAGGTTGTCTAAAACCAAATGGTCAACCGGGTGGGCCCTATCAGGCCGCTACGTTTTGGGGTGTGTTCGATGATGTTTTCTGCGCGGGTAACGAGAGCACATTTGCCTTCCTGGAAGGTGTACTGGACGAAGTAATGGCTTTATTCCCCTCCACATATATTCACGTTGGGGGCGATGAATGCCCTAAAACCCGTTGGAAAACCTGCGCGAAATGTCAGGCTCGCATCCGTAATGAACATCTGAAAGACGAAGACGAACTTCAGAGTTATTTTATCCGACGCATCGAGCAGCATGTAAATAAGAAAGGTCGGCAGGTGATTGGCTGGGATGAGATACTTGAGGGTGGCTTATCTCCCGGTGCTACCGTGATGAGTTGGCGAGGTATTGAGGGTGGTATCGAAGCCATTCGGCAGAAGCATAACGCCATTATGACCCCCGAAAGTCACGTTTATTTCGATTACTATCAATCGCTGTATCCTGAAGAACCATTAGCTGCCGCTGGTTATACGCCCTTAAGCAAGGTCTATGCCTACGAGCCTGTTCCGGCCAATATAGGACCCGAAGAAGCGATCTATTTGAAAGGTGTTCAGGGTACGGCCTGGAGTGAGTATCTGGACAGTCCTGCGAAAGCAGAGTATATGATTTTTCCGAGGGCTATTGCCGTTGCTGAAATCGCCTGGAGCCAGCGACAGCACCGGAATTACCCCGATTTTTTGCGAAGGCTCCGGCTACAGGATGCCTTGCTGAAACGCCTGAATGTGACATACGCCAAGCGCTTCGATGAGTTGACCGATTCGGTTTCGATCAGCCCAACTGGTTCGTTACAACTAGCGCTTTCGACAACCCTGCCTGGTGCCACAATTCGGTACACAACGGACGGTGCCGATCCGATCGAGAGCAGTGCTGTTTACACACACCCAATTGAGATCAACCAAACTAAGACTCTAAAAGCAATAGCCTATCTGCGTAATCAACCGCAGGGTAGGCTATTCCAGAAAACCCTGACCATCAGCAAATCAACTGGAAAACCTGTCACCTTTACGACAGAGCCAACCGGCAGTTATCGACCTGCCAGCCCGCTTGTGGCCGTGAATGGTATTGCCGGAACCAGCCGGTACAACACCGGCGAATGGATTGGTTTTCAGGGGAAAGACGCTGATATATTGATTGATTTACAGAGCGTTCAATCAATCACAAGCCTTGGCACGCATGTACTCAACTACCACTGGCAACGTATGTGGTCACCCGATACGCTCAGTGTTGCCGTATCGGACGATGGAAAAACGTTTCGGGAGGTATATCTGCAAACGAAGTTCCCGATTAATGGTATCAATCCCGTAAATGCTACGTTTCCACCGACCCAGGCGCGGTACGTACGCATACGGGCAACCAATAAAGGTGTCATTCCTCCTGGTGAATACGGCGCTGGCGGTAAAGCCTGGCTTATGCTCGATGAATTTCAGATAAATTAAATGTTTACGATCCTACATTTAGGGTCGCTTTAAGTCAATTGGTTATCATTCAGTTAATTATGCGTACACGGCTTTTTGTTTCTGTCCTCATCCTGACTTTATTCGCTTGCTCCAGTTTCGCACAGATTGGGGCTAATCACAATAAACCCCAACGTGAGGAGTGGCTGAAAGATGCTGGTTTGGGATGTTTATTCACTGGAATGTGGATACGCAACTGGGTATTGTGATCAGCCACTCGCTGGTGGGTGCATCTCCCGACTATGTAGAGCGCTATATATCAGAACTTCCAAAGACCTTTTACCCCAAGGATTTTGACGCCGAGCGGCTGGTGATTCTGGCCAAAAATGCGGGCATGAAATACATCATGTTCACGACCAAACACCATGCTGGCTTCTGTATGTGGGATACCAAAACCACTGATTTTGGGTGATGAACACGCCCTATAAAAAGGATATTGTTCAGCAGTACGTTGATGCCTGTCGGAAATGGGGACTGGCGGTTGGATTTTATTACTCACCCGAAGATTTTTCGTTTGCGTATCGAAACGGCATGAAAGACATTACCCGCGATGGCCATTGGGAAAAAGCCAAACCGTTTCAGGCCAAATACAAGCAGTTTGTGGAGGCCCAGTGTCAGGAACTGATGACCAAATATGGCCAGGTTGATCTGTTTTTTATCGACAGTGATGTATTGCGGGAAGAAGTCAAAGCGACCGTCTGGAAGTACCAGCCGAACTGCCTCATTACCCGTGGTGTGCTGGAGACACCAGAACAATATTTGCCCGGTGAAACCCTCACGACGGCCTGGGAAAGCTGCATGACAATGGGAACTGCCTGGAACTACAAACCAACCAACGAGCACTACAAGTCTGGTACTGAGTTGATTAATATTCTGATTGAATCCCGAGCCAAAGGGGCTCATACCTACTCAATGTGGGTCCAACGCAGTGGGGGCAACTGAACGAAGGTCAGCAGGGACGTTTGATGGAAATTGGTGCCTGGCATTTTATCAACCAGGAAGCCGTGCATAACGTACGTCCCTGGATCGTACGTAACGAAGGGGACATCTGGTTGACGAAGTCAAAAGATGGCAATACCGTTTATGCTTATCTGACCAATATGCCCGACTGGCCGCGTGGCGAACGCCGGACATTTCTGCTTCGATCCCTCAACGCGACGGGTCAACCGAAATCAGCGTATTGGGGCAATCGGGTAATGTGGTTGAGTATCAGCTTGCAAACGATGGTAAAGCGCGGCTTGAGCAAACGCCTGATGGTCTTAACATTTCATTGGTTCGCGCCCAGCGGATTTATAACAATCACAAATGGCCAAATCCCATTGTGGTGAAGCTAACAAACGTACAGCCTGCTCTTGAACCGGCCCATTTCAAGACCGTTAAAGCTGAAAAGACATCAAATGGCAACCTGAAACTAACTGCCGATCTTACCAAATTGGGCAATGGTAAAGCCTATCGCTTAGGGTTTGAATATCGTCCGGTCCAGAGTTCGCTCAATGAGGAGTTTAACCAGAAATGGACCGAAACGGATGTCTATCCAATCACTCAGACGGGCGAGCGGAGTCTGGAAATTGTTGTAAATAACATCAAGTCGTATGATGAAATTGAGTACCGGCTATCTTGTATCAGGATGGTTTGAAGATAGAAGGTAATACGCAGAAAATCAGTAAGCTACGGCTAGACTAGCGAGTAGATACAAAACCTCTAGAACGTAATCAGTTAACTTGTTAATGAACGCATGGAAACACAACGTCGATCCAGTTTAAAACGTCTTTTTGCCTCGGTTGCGGGTATCGTTGGTTTAGGCACAACGACCAAAGCAATGGCCGAACCTGCACCTGAAAAAGAGGTGTTCAATGTGGTTACTCAACAGGATGTTCCCTTGTTTTCCGGCTCTACCAAACTAGGTAATCTGGTATTCGTAGCGGGTAAGGGCTACCACAAGGAAGGCGATATTAAAGTGCATACTGACGAGGTGCTCAAAGAACTTGAAAAAGAACTGATCAAAGCGGGTTCGTCAATGGAAAAAGTGCTGAAAGTGACCGTCTTTCTACATGATCTAAACGACTACAAAGCCATGAACGAAGTCTACAAAGGCCGTTTTGGCAGTAAGCCACCAGTACGCACAACGGTTGCCGTCTATGGGGGTGTTCCCGGCGAATCGCTCGTGGAAATGGACTGCATTGCCTATATCTAACGATCTCACCTCACCCCCCCCTCTCCTTAAAACAAGGAGAGGGGTGAAAATGGGCAAGTATTGCTCCCCTATCCTGTTTTAGGAGAGGGGGTGGGGGGAGGTAATTTTCCAATCTTCCCTTTTACCATCTACTTCCATGTTAAGCAGACGAAAACTCATTAAGCGCTTATCGAGCGTCCCCCTATTGGGCGGATTGGTTGGCGGACTTCCACTCGACGTTGAGGCAGCGCCACTAATCGCTCCAAAGCGAGATCTATTCAAGGAATTGGGCATCCGAACGTTTATTAATGCGGCTGGTACGCTGACCTACATGACCGGCTCGCTTATGCACGACGAAGTGCTGGACGCGATCAATGGGGGAGCCAAAGAATTTTGCCTGCTGGATGAGATTCAGGATAAAGTGGGTGAAAAAATTGCCCAACTGGTGCATTCAGAAGCGGCTGTCGTGACCTCAGGTGCTTTTGCAGGCATGACACTCGGATTGGCGGGTATTCTGACCGGTATGGATCAGAAGAAAGTAGAGAAACTGCCTCATCTGGAGGGAACCGGCATGAAAACAGAAGTGATCTGCCAGAAAGCCCATGACATTGTCTACAACCATGCCCTGACCAATACGGGTTGCAAAATTGTGGTGGTTGAAACGGCGGAGGATGTCGAAAAGGCAATCAACCCAAACACAGCCCTGATGCACTTCCTGCACATTGAAGCCGACAAGGGCAAAATCATGCACGAAGAGTGGGTTGCTTTGGGCAAGAAGTATAACATTCCAACCTCTATCGACATTGCAGCCGATGTGCCACCCGTTGAAAACTTGTGGCGCTTCAACGACATGGGGTTCAGTTTTGTCGTCATTTCGGGTGGGAAAGCTATGCGTGGGCCACAAAGCGCGGGCATCCTGATGGGTAAAAAAGATATTATTTCGGCAGCCCGATTGCACATGCCTCCTCGTGGCTTCAACATTGGTCGGGGCATGAAAGTCAACAAAGAGGAAATTCTTGGCATGTACGTGGCGCTTGAGAAGTTCATCAACGAAGACCACAACAAAGTCTGGAAAATCTGGGAAGAAGGTACGGCTCATATTGAGAATACGGTAAAAACTGTCGCCGGTGTGCAGACAGAGGTACACGTACCCCGTTGGGCAATCATACGCCCACACTTCGAATTTCCTGGGACCCTGCCAAACTGCGCATTACGGGTAAGGAGCTACAGGAGGCACTACGAAAAGGTGATCCGTCCATCGAAGTGGGTGGGGGAGGCCCAAGTAACATTGGTGTGACCGTCTGGATGATGAAACCGGGTCAGGAGAAAATCGTTGCCAAACGAATTAAAGAAGCGCTATCCAAAGCCGCTGTTTAACTGTTTTTCAACAGGATTTACAAGATTGAGGTACTAGTGCTTTGGCAAAATAGATTCTATTGTTTCTATAAATTCTTCTGATTCTATTGTATTGACAATCAGATACGATAGAATCCAGAGAATCTATAGAAACTAAATTGGACGAGCATTAGCAACATCATGTAAATCCTGTTAATCCTGTCGAAAAACGAGTCTGGATTTATCAGAAATTAATTTGTCCTAAACTCCAGGAGTTCCCAACCGTGAAAAAACTAGTTCTTGGGCTGTTTACGCTTTTGCTGGGTAATCTGGCCCTGGCGCAATCGTACAGCGTTCTGATTAAAGGCGGACACGTTATTGACCCCAAAAATAAACTTGATGGCACGATGGATGTGGCCATCAATGCGGGTAAAATTGTCCAGATCGGTCGAAATCTCGATGCCAAAGATGCCATTCAGGTAGTCGATGCCAGGGGCCTGTATGTAACGCCCGGTCTGATCGACATGCACACGCATGTGTTTTTCGGCACCAATCTGGATCAGACGTACAGTAATGGCCCTAACGCCCTTCAGCCCGATGGATTCACCTTTCGTAATGGAGTCACGACAATTGTGGATGCGGGCTGCTCCGGTTGGCGTGATTTTGAAACGTTTAAAAAACAAACGATCGATCGCTCGCAAACGCGTGTACTGGCCCTGCTCAATATTGTTGGCAGTGGGATGCGGGGTAGCAAGTTTGAGCAGAACGTAGACGACATGGATGCCGGTCAAACGGCGGCTATGGCGAAACAATACCCTGATTATGTGGTAGGGTTCAAACTCGCCCATTTCAGTGGATACAACTGGACCCCAACTGAGCGGGTTGTTGAGGCTGGGAAACTGGCAAATCTGCCCGTAATGATTGATTTTGGAGGAAGTACGCCTACCTTATCGCTCGATGAATTATTCACAAAATACCTACGATCGGGCGATATTTATACCCATTGCTTTGGTCAGTTAAAAACCCGCGAGTCGATCGTGGATGTGGCAACGGGTAAAGTAAAGCCTTTCGTTTGGGAAGCGCAGAAAAAGGGAATCCTCTTCGATGTAGGGTACGGAGGGATTAGTTTTGCGTTTTCACAAGCGATTCCAGCGCTGAAAAGCGGCTTTTATCCCAACACAATCAGTACCGATATTCATACCGGCAGCATGAACAATGCGATGAAAGATATGCTCAACGTCATGTCGAAATTCCTGGCGATGGGTATGGATTTGCGGACTGTGATTCAGGCCAGCACCTGGAACCCTGCCCAGGCTATTCGTCGGCCTGAATTAGGTAATCTTTCGATTGGGTCCGTAGCAGATGTAGCCATCCTGACCATTCGCAACGGGAAGTTTGACGCCAGAGACACCGGCTACTTCGGCTTTGTCGATTACACCGGCTACAAAATTGAGGGGAAGCAAAAATTAGAATGCGAAATGACCATTCGGAATGGCAAAATCGTGTACGACTTGAATGGCATTGCCAATCCAGTTGTAGTGGTACCAAAGCCCAAATCGTAATAGAACGCAGATTTTCAGGATTGTTAAGATTTAAAATATGATCTTAATAATCCTGAAAATCTGCGTTCTATTAGCTGGAAATCAGCCTGTAAAGCCAATTTTTAGGTGCGAGCCGTCGCAGTACGGTTTGTTGCTGCTGGCTCCGCATCGGCAAAAAGCGGTGACTTTATTTTTCTGCGTTTCGTGACCGCTGGCATCTTTTACGCGCAGGTTTCCGTACACGAGTAGCGGCCCATTAGGAAGCGGTTCGACTAAACTTTCAGCCTGAATATCCTCAGGTTTTAACGGTTCCTCATTCCGAAAATAGCTCAATGCCTTCGATGGACAACGGTCTACCTGTTCGGCGATTCGCTCGGTGGATGCACCGTCCATTTTTATCCACGGACGCTCTCTCGGATTAAATACCTCAATTAACTGGGTCCAGCAAACTTTAGAATGAATGCAGACGGTGGGTTTCCAGACAACCGTGATTTCACCGTTGGTATAGGTTTTGGTTATGTCAGGAGTTGAGTTGTGTTCGGTCTGGCTCATTGAATTCGCGAGCTTATAGGTTTGAGGTGATAGGGTCTTCAATCAGAATCGTCTCAAAGTCAATCGGATTCTGTAATGCCCGATGAACAGGGCATCGGTCGGCCATCTCGCTAAGTCTTGCTCGTTGGTCTGGGGTCAGGCTACCGTTTAAGATCAGTTTCAACACAAAAAGAGACCGTTTTGTAATTGGGTCATTGCTATACTCCACATGAGCAACCGCCGAATCGAGCGGCCACCCTTTCCGGTCTGCATACATTCGTAACGTCATGACGGTACAGGTGGCCAGCGATCCGGCCAGTAACTCACCTGGCCGCATACCCCGATCCTGGCCTCCCATGTCACTAGGTTCATCGGCTACAATCACCTGCGAATCGGTCGAGAGGTGTGTTTCATAAGGAGTTCGTTCGATACGGGCAGTGACGATGGCCATAAGTGGTTTAGTTAGCTTCTATGGATACTACGGATTCTATTGTTGCTTTTGATATATGGGTAATCAGAATCTATAGAATCAAAAGCAACAATAGAATCTATTCAACCCACCTATTGCCCCCACTGCGACGGATTTTGTCGCCAGGCAGCCAGTGATTCCATTGCCTCGACTGGAATGTAGTCGAGTTCCTGGGCTTCAATCAGGAGGGCATCATAATCACTCAGACACACGAGTGGTACATTCTTGCTGGCAAAATTCTGACTAGCTATAGGAAAGCCATAGGTGAAAATGGCCGCCATACCCAACACCTCGGCACCTGCAGCTCGCAGGGCGTTAACGACTTTAAGTGAACTACCTCCCGTCGAAATCAAATCTTCGATGACGACCACTCGCTGACCCGGTGCCAGATGCCCTTCAATCTGCTTTCCCATGCCGTGGGCTTTGGGTTCGGGCCGTACGTAACAGTAGGGGAGGTTGAGTACATCGGCAACTAGTACACCTTGCGGAATACCCGCAGTCGCTACACCGGCAATGACCTCAGCCTCTGGAAATTGCTTTCGGATGGCATCCGCCAGCGCATTTTTAATGAACGTACGAACCTCGGGATACGCCAGGGTTACCCGATTATCGCAATAGATAGGAGATTTCCAGCCTGAACTCCAGGTAAAGGGCTCAGTAGGTTTGAGTCGAACAGCCTGTACAGCGAGCAGATGCCGGGCTACAGTTTTTTGAATAAATAGTGAATCCACAGAGTCTTGGAAAGTAATGCCTCAAAAGTAAGAAAACTCAGCGAATCTGACTTGATGTGGCAGGGATAAACAGATTCTGTGGATTCTATTGATTCTTTAGATTGTGTGGATTCTTCGGAATCAATAGAATCTAAAGAATCAACAGCATCCAAGGAATCCACGGTTTAATCGCTTCAATATAGATTTCTTCCGTTTCACCTGATTGAGCATTGAATAGAGGCATTGGTCTGGCACAACTTTGACCTGTCGAGACGACACTTCCTCTTTATTAACTCGATTAGTATCATGAAAAAAATAGTTAAAATCTCCGGCCTGTTTTTGGGGTGTATCGTCCTATTACTGCTGGTCTTCTGTGCCTATGTTGCCGTTATGGGCTTAGCAACCTACGATCCACCCATCACACCTAAAATTAAAGTTGAAATAACCTCCGAACGCGTCAGGCGGGGCGAAAATATTGCTCAGATTCAGTGTATAAGTTGTCACGCTAACGATGAGAACAAGTTGACAGGGAAATACTTAGGCGAGATTCCGGCCGTCTTCGGTACGATTTACTCGAAAAATATTACTCAGGATAAAGAAAAGGGAATTGGCAACTGGACCGATGGGGAGATTATGTATTTCCTGCGGACGAGCATTAAACCAGATGGCACATTTGCTGGTGTTATGCCCGATACGCACTCATGGCCGAAGAAGACCTTAAATCGGTAGTTGCCTGGCTCCGTTCAGACCGTTTTCCGGTGCAACCTGCCAAACAGGAAGCGCCAGAAGTTGAGTACAGCTTTTTCTCCAAGCTTTTGTCGCACACAATTCTCAAGCCTGGGGAGTATCCGCAGCAAATCCTACAGACTCCGGATAGTACAGACCAGGTGGCTTTTGGACGTTATATTGCCGATGGCGTTGCCGACTGTTATAGCTGCCATTCGTCTGATTTTCTGGACCAGGATAAACTACATCCTGAGCGCTCAAAGGGGTATTATGGTGGTGGTAACAAGCTAAATGGTGAAGGGGGAAAGCCGATTTTTACGGCGAATCTGACCTTTGATGAGGAAACAGGCATCGGTAAAAAATACACAAAGAGCCAGTTTATACGGGCGGTTAAGTTTGGCGTACGGCCCGATGGTTCGATCCTGCGCCAGCCCATGAGCCCACACCCAACACTGAGTGACTATGAAGTGGGAGCGATCTACGAGTATCTGAAAACGATCCCCAAACTGAAAAACGATATTGCTGGGAAATACGCTGAGTTACAACTGGCTACCAAATAAATGTGACCTTCTAAAACTACGATCATGGCATATGCAAACAAAGTAATTCACAATCCTATAACGGGTCAGGTCATCCGATTTATCAAGACCAGTAAGGACACGGCTGGTGAACTTCTGGAAATGGAAGCTTCGTGTAAAGGGCAATCAACAGAACCGGCTCCACATTATCATCCGCAACAGACCGAAGATTTTATGATTTTGTCTGGAGAACTGACAACAAGGATAAATGGGCAATTGAAAACGTTTCGAGCAGGAGAGAAACTGCATATTCCGAAAAATACGGTTCATGCGATGTGGAATCAGTCGGGAGGGCAAACGGTTGTAAATTGGCAGGTACGACCTGCCCTGGATACAGAATACTTCTTTGAAACGGTAACAGGATTAGCTAACGATAATAAAACCAACGCTTTAGGAATGCCCAATTTCTTGCAGGGTCTACTGATAATCAATCGGTTTTCAAGCGCATACCGATTGCCTAAACCAGGAGTTATTATTCAGAAGATCGCTTTTGTATTTCTAAGACCGGTTGCTTATCTGATTGGTTATCGAACAACGTACAAAAAATATTTGGATTGACAAGGATTTGTATAATCTGAGCTAAGACATTTTATTCTGCGTTCAGATGCACTTTCACCGTGTCGATCCGGGTACCATCCATGGAGACGATGGTAAACGTAAATGGGGAGAAACCGATCACTTCCCCAACCTGGGGAACGTCTTCATGGGCAGCCAGAATTAGGCCGCCAAGAGTATCATAACTTCCTTCGGGTATGTGCCAGCCGTAGGTTTTGTTCAGGTCGTCAATTTCGTGCCGTGCACTTAGCAGCCAGGTTCGTTCGTCTAGCTGTTGTTCGGTCCAGTCTTCATTGGTGTCGTATTCATCCTGAATTTCACCAAAAATCTGCTCGACCATGTCTTCAACACTAACAATACCCGCTGTGCCACCAAATTCATCTACTACTAAAGCCAGGCTCTTGCGCTCCGATAAGAAACGCAGTAGTAAATCCTGAGCAGGCATAGTTTCCGGAACTGTAATAATCGGAGTAATGATTTCTTCGACCGTTGCTGGTTTTTTGAACAGAGCCAGCGCATGACAATAGCCAATCACATCGTCAATAGTATCGCGATAGACAACGATTTTAGAGTGGCCACTTTCCTGAAAGGCCTGCCGTAACTCTTCAACGGTATCATCTACGGCAATAGCGGCAATTTCGGTACGTGGTACCAGGCAATCCCGTACCCGTACATCGCGAAACTCAATAGCATTGTTGAAAATCTGGTGTCAACTTCAACAGATTCTTCGGTGGTATCCGCCTTTTGGTTATTGAGTTGCTGGAGGTAATGATTAAGATCGGTCAACCCAAAAACAGGCCGAATTTCGGGATTTCGTTTCCCAAAACGTATCGGATAAAGAAACGCGCGGTACCAACCAATATCCGGACAATGGGCGCAATCGCTTTGTAAATCACCCACAGCGGTACGGCCAGGGCTTCCAGAAATCGGTCGGGATGGATGAGGGCAAGACTTTTGGGGATGTAATCGGCAAAGGGGAGGAAAATGACAGTCAGAATGATGGTTTCAATGACAATCACCACAAATTCATGTTCTGCCCAGGTCTGGGGTAAAATGGCAATCAATAGCGGATTTAGGGACATTACGCCTAGCACGGTATAAAGAACCAGAAAGAGCGTATTACCCGTCAGGGTAGTGCCAACAAATAGGATAGGGTTTTTGAGAAACCCTGATACAAGTTTTTCGCCCAGTGGCCCCTGTTTGCTGTGAAGTTCAAAATACAGCCGGTTAAC
This sequence comes from Spirosoma telluris, assembly GCA_003259005.1. Lineage (GTDB taxonomy): Bacteria > Bacteroidota > Bacteroidia > Cytophagales > Spirosomataceae > Spirosoma > Spirosoma telluris. The sequence continues at coordinate 2,798,683 of QLII01000001.1, read as the reverse complement.
CGATACATACGCCATCTCGACTGCCGAGAAAAAACCGGCCAGTACAAGAGCAAGTAAAGCACCAAATAGGAGGGCGTAGGATTCCATAATTACTGAATAAGTGCAGCAGTGTAATGAGTGGAGTTAAGTGCAGTAAGTTTTATTAACTGCTGTACTTACTCCACTCATTACACTGCTGCACTACTTTTTCTTCTTCTTCCGATCTTCCACCATTTGTTTGATGGTTGGGGAAACGGCTTTTTCACGTTCGAGACGCTTATTTTTGAAATATTGAAAGGCAAATAGAAAGCCCACGCACAGCATGAGTAGCCAATAACTATCAGCAAAGGTTGTTCGCTGATATTCGGCAATCCAGAGAATTAGAAAACCAGCCGCTGCTGAAAGCAGCAAAATTTCAGAGAGTTTTAGTTTCATTACGAAGTCACCAGGTGGCAATCATTACCGATTGTCAGTTAGGCTGCTTTGCTTTTCATTTTAGAAAACTCCCGGTACCGACGAATGGTGGCGATCAAGAAGCCCAGCACGACAACCAGCGTTCCGATCCAGAGCACATTGATGAGAGGCTTTTCAAAGGCTTTCATGACAATATAATCACGCTGGGTTCGGTTAACCGCGAACGTGAACTTACCAGTCCGAGGATCAATTTCATTCAGTTGGATACGAACGCCTAGTTCATCGCTCATTTCGGCCGGGTGGGCTACCATCCGATCTTTGATAATAAAAGCAGGATTAAGAATGTGCTCGCCGGTTTTGTCCAGTACTCGCACCCGCGCCCGTACAGCCGCATCGGTTGGTCCGATTTCCATTCCTTCAACCTCATTTGCCCGTACAACGTCGTCCAGAATGGCCACATAGTCATTCAGAAAAAACGTGTCTTTGATAGCGACACTGTAAGTTTCGGTTTTCTCCCACTTATTTTCGTCACTCGGGTTTGGCACCGAGTTAACATAGGTATAAATATCCCGGTCAATCTTGTGGCGCGTATCTGGCGAGGCTAACAGCCCCATCTTTTCGTTTACCTGTGCCCGAGGATATAGGCTGAAAATAGTGCCATTGGGTTCCCGGTATTCAACCTCATAGTAGGTATTTTCGGGATATAGGGCCAGCGTATCGCCTTTTTTGTGATAAACCTTGCCATTCTGTTCCAGATCACGCTGAGCAATGCCATGAAAGTCACCTTCAATGACTGTCACATCCTTGATGGGAATATAGTTGGGCATATCACGAACTTCAATGCGCTGACCACGATAAGTGATTTGGTAATGGCCCATTTTCTCCGGTTGGTTCAGCCAAAGGAGCGTGTTTTCCTTGTTTTCTTTATTATCGTTTTTTGTGAACTCGTCCTGTTTCGAGATAAGCAACCCACTGTTGTTGATCGAGATAACTTTCGAGAAACCAGCCGAATAAAGAATACCAATCAGCATCAGGGCCAGACCAATGTGCGAAATAGCCCCCCCCGACATCCGGTAATTGCCGCGTATGATACCCAGAAGAATGGTGCCATTTGTAACGAGCGCAAACACAGCGGCCACGAGCACAACCATATAAACGGGATTCTTTACCGAGCCAAAGGCTATCAGTCCGGCACTGATAAGCAGCGTCAGAATACCAGGCGTAATAAGTGCATCCCACTTTTTATTATCCAGCTTACGCCACCACATAAACTGACCAACACCCGTTAGAATGGCAATCACCACGAAAAACCAAACCTGAAATTTGCTGTAGTGCGCAATCTGGTCGGCAGGAAGAGCCAGGTTTGAGATCTTGCCAAGGCTTCCAAAATTTTGTTGTAGACTGGGATTGACGTGGTGGCAATCACCTGAAAAGAAGCTAAACAAAGGACGGTTGCGCCGATGAACAACCAAAACTCCCGCGTATAAACAGAAGCTTCCTGCTCATCGCTTGGAATGTATTTCCACTTACGGGTCGCCAGCACAACGGCCAGCACAACAAACACCAGCATGTACACCAGCAACTGCCCTGATAGCCCTAAATCCGTAAAGGAGTGAACCGAAGCATTCCCCAGAATACCACTACGGGTTAAGAAGGTAGAGTATAGAATCAGGAGAAAGGTAGTGATTGTCAGAATGATGGATGCTTTTAAGCCCGTTGATGACTTTTTAGCAATAAGCATGGTGTGTAAAGAACCCACCAAAACAAGCCAGGGCACATAAACCGCATTCTCAACGGGGTCCCAGTTCCAGTACCCACCAAAATTGAGGGTTTCATACGCCCAGTAGCCGCCCATCATAATACCAATGCCGAGAATCATACCCCCAAACAGTGTCCAGGGTAGCGCAGGCCGAATCCATTCGAGTGGTTGATTGCGCCAGAGTCCGGCAATACAATAGGCAAACGGTACCAATGTTAGCGCAAAGCCAAGAAACAGTGTTGGTGGGTGAATAACCATCCAGTAGTTCTGGAGTAGCGGATTCAGACCATTCCCATCTTTAGGAACGAAATTAGGATCAGCGCCGAAAATAGGCGCTTCTGGCATGGCCTCCCGAAGGAGTAGAAAAGGCGAAGAGCCAATCTTGAATGTCTCGCCAAAGACAACGCCCAGAATCATGGAGGCTAGAAATACCTGGACCAGGGCGAACATGGCCATAATAGGAGCCTCCCAGGTTGTCCCCGCCTTGCGAATCAGAATAGCGCCCAATATCGTGTTCCAGAATAGCCAGAGCAGAAATGAGCCTTCCTGACTTTCCCAAAAACAGGCAATCATGTATTGAACTGGCAATGCCCGCGACGAGTGACTCCAGGCGTAGTGGTATTCGAAATAGTGATTGAAAATAATATAAAAAAGACAGGAGGCTACGCCTATAACGGCCGCTCCATGAATATAGTAGGCCCAACGGGCTAGCGTACGCCAGTCATCACGGGCGGGTGGCGTAACAGCTTGGACAGTAGGTTTCGCCTTTCGTTTGGTCGTTTTACCACCGAAACTTGATTCCCCGGCATAAGCTAGCTGCGGTTCTTCGACAAACTCAACCTGTGCTGTACTGCCTTTGCCCAGCGCCGACAGAAAATAAGCAACCGTTGCTACGAGTGCCGTAACGAACGATAGAATAACAAAAAAATGGCCGAGTTGCCCGACTGTGGTATGTATCATTATTGTTCGTCGTTCCGATGTGTAGATGAATGAATGCGATTGAAAACGCGCTTTCCTTCACAGACAGGTAATGTTAAGCCCTGATTATGGGCGTCTTCTAATTCTTTTAACAATTTGTCAAGACGCCCTGCCTTCAAGTCCTCTTCAATCTGATTGTCCCAGGAAGCCCATTCAGATTCACTCATAGTTGTGCCGTTTTCGCTTCATGTTCGGTCGTTTCCAGCTTGCCATCCTGGTATTTGGATGGGCACTTCAACAGAATTTTGTTGCACTGGAAATGGTCGCCCTGCATGGCTCCAATCACGACGATCTGCTCCGACCGGTCGAAATCCTGTGGTTTAGGGCTATTGTACACTACTTTTTGTGCCCGGTTGTCGTTGTCGACCAGCGTAAACTCAAAATGGTTCGGGTCAATAGCAGGATTGTAGAACATATCGACTATCTGCCCCTGGGCGTCTTTTTTGACCTTGCCAACCACATGGATCATTTTATCATCGCCATCCTGAGCGAGCGCCGTAGCTTGCTTAAAGGTAACGTATGAACTGGCGTCGCCCGCTGTTGCAACGATAATGCCAATGGCCAGCGCAATAACAACAATTCCGAAAATGTGAGAGAGTTTCATTGTATGAATGACTTATAATCAGGGTTTTGGCGTAATCAAAAAAGTGAACGACCCCTTAATGACTTACAACAGATGACTTTTCCTTTACCTCTTTTTCCAATTTCCCAATCTGCCGATCAAGCCGGACAAGGTAAATGATAATTCCCGCAAAGACAGCCGCAACAACCGCGACGACAACCCAGATTTTGCCATCGGCACGGAGTTGATCAGCCATGTCAACCCCGTTGGATACGGGTTGATGAGCGAATAAGGTCTGGCTGAAAAGTAGTAAAGCCACCAACGAGATTTTTGTCAGAAAAGGCAGTCGCATTTGAAAACGAACTAGTTAGAAAATTAACGCAAAAATAAGCCAAATCATTCCCCAAACGGCGCTTCGGAAACTTATGACTTTAGTCATCCAAAGCCGCCTTCACCCGACGAAGGCGGATACTCAGTTCGGTAATCCAGACGCCTAGCAAGGTGAACCCAATAACGGCCGGGTAGAATACCACCCGCATGTTGTTATCCATATCGTATTTGCCAAAGGCCGGATTGCCCCCGTTACCTGGGTGCAAAGAATCTGTAAGGCGGGGCACAATGAAAATCAGAGGAACGAAGACCGCAAAGGCAAAAATATTGTAGACCGCCGAAATGCGGGCGCGCCGTTGCTCATCATCAAAAGAGCCGCGCAAAATCAGGTAGGCCAGATACATCAGCATACCAACGGCGACGCTGTTGAGCTTGGGATCATTTGGCCAGGGTTCGCCCCAGGTAAAGTTGGCCCAAAGGGAGCCCGTTGCGCAGCCCAACAATCCGAATAGAATGGCTGTGTTGGCAAACTCCACAGCTACTAAGTCATCACCAAGTTTTCCACTGCGTAAGTACTTAATGGAAAAAATGGCCGACGTTAGCAGCAACGTAATCATACCGAACCAAAGTGGTACGTGAAAATAAACGTTCCGGATACTCTCATTCAGAATCGGCTGTCGGGAACAATACCCAAAAAGCCTTTTAGAATAACATAGGTCAAAATTAAGACCGCTAGGGCCTTCCACCAGGTATTTTTCATTTTGTAACGCGGACATCTTGTCCGCATTTTAATAATCAGGTACATGCGGACAGGATGTCCGCGTTATGTCAACTCCGCCATAAGAAAGGGAACAGCAACCACGATAGCGTTATGACAATAGCATCGATGGCCAGTACTATTCCTATTTCGTTCCAACTAACGCTACGATCCAACCCGTCGAGAGCGTTTTTTGAGATTTTCAAGACCATCAGCAATAGTGGCAGAATAATTGGAAAACTCAGCACGGCCATCAGTGTAGCTGGGTTTTCTGCCTTGCTGGCAATTCCCGACACCAGTGTTAACGAAGCGGCAAAGCCGATTGCGCCAAGCAATAATGTCAGTATATATAAAGGAACATCCTGAACCGGATTACCCAATACGAATGCATAAACACTAAAGCCTAAAAACGATAAAGCCAGCATCAATACGGTATTGTACAGAATTTTGGAGAGGATAATTTGCTCCGGACTGGCTAGTGTGTAATAATACAATTGCCGACCAGCTCGTTCCTGCACAAAACTTTTCGCAATGGCATTGATGGCCGTGAATAGTAAAATAATCCAGAACAACGTGTTCCAGACAATGGGGGTTAGTTGGCCGCGCCGGGCATTGAAACTCAGGTAACAGACAAATACGGCCCCAACAATGTACAGCAGCATACCATTGAGTGCATAACGTTGCCGCCATTCCAGCAGAAACTCCTTCCGCATCAATGCACTTAGTTGCCGTACTGACTCTGCCATACCTCTTTGATTGATTCTGCAAATTTACAGTGCAATGCTGATGCGGAAAAGAAATAGTTTTGTGTTCTGATTCTCTTCATGGATTACAATTCGATCATTACCCTCTGCGGGTTTTCGTTTCTGGCTGGTTTTATTGATGCCATTATTGGTGGGGGTGGGCTAATTCAAACACCGGCCATTCTGTTCACGTTGCCGCAATATCCCGTTCCAACGCTTATTGGCACGACCAAAATTCCTTCGTTGAGTGGGAGTTTGATGGGCGCATTTCAATACAGTCGACGCGTGGCTGTAGCTGGGCGGTTCATCGGGCCAATGATGGCGATTGCCTTTGTTGCTTCCTGGCTGGGTGCCTGGACGCTTACGCGTGTGCCAAATAGCTTTATGAAGCCTTTTGCACTGGTTATCCTGGTGGCCGTATTTATTTATACCCTTACCCAAAAAAGCTTCGGGCAGGTGTCGCACCGAATCGTAACGGTGCAACAACAACGACTACGCATGTGGGGGATGGGGGCCGTCATTGGTTTTTACGACGGCTTTTTTGGGCCCGGAACCGGAGCTTTCTGGTGCTGGGATTTATTGCACTGATTGGGTTCGACTTTCTGAAAGCCAGTGCCCACGCCAAATTGGTGAATGCGGCTACGAACTTGTCCTGTACATTGTTTTTTGCCAACAAAGGCTACATTCTCTACGCTTTTGCCTTTCCAATGGCCGTAGCAAATCTCTCTGGGGCCTTTTTGGGGGCGCGCTTAGCCATTCTGAAAGGTAATCGCTTCATACGGGTATTCTTTCTGCTGGTTATTGCGGCTACCATTCTACGATTTGCCTGGGATTTACTAAGGCCAATGGAACGCTGATTTGTATGATTGATATGATCAGTTATGATCTAAAAATCATACAAATCAGCGTTTCATTTAGTGCAATCAAAACTTCAGCCTTCCCCATATCTTCCTAATTGGATCAGTCCAATTGGAACTATCTAGTTGGGCTGGGTTCTGAATTATATCCAGAACCTGTTGGGCCGTTAGTCGATTCTCTGGATTAACGACCAGGAGCTTATCAATGAGTCGTTCGCTGGTACGCGAAAGGGTTGGCTTAAGTTTAAGAGGAGAGAGATAGTCGGCTTTTTGAATCAGTCGACCAATTTCAGACTCGGTAGTGCCACCGAAGGGTGTATAGCCCGTCAGCATTTCGTAGAACAGCACCCCTAATGCCCAGCAGTCGGATGCCGTTGTACTTTCGCCCGCGAATTGCTCCGGTGCCATTGAGTAGGCCGTACCCACTAAATGGCCCTGTCTCGTTTGTCGGGGTGAATTGGCCAGGCGGGCCAGTCCAAAATCCAGTAGTTTAGCATTCCCCTGACCGCCAAACTTTATATTCCCTGCTTTCAAATCCCGATGAACGATCTGGTGACTGTGTAGATAGGTCAGTGCTGATGCAACCTGCCCCAGTATTTTCCAGGCAGCCTCTTCGGTGAGTGGGCCGTTCTTTCGGGTAAACTGTTCGATGGTAGGCCCTTCGATGTACTCCATCACTAAGCAGGATAACCCTCCCTCGACAAAAAAATCGTGCAGTAAAGCGATGTGCGGATGCCGCAGCGAAGCCTGAACATTAGCTTCGTTCCGAAAACGTTCTGCGTGCTCCAACCGACTCAGCAGTTTGATCGCTACGGTTTGGCGTGTAACTTCATGATACCCCTGATAAACCTCTCCCATACCGCCCGAGCCTAGCCATTGGGTGAGTGTGTAGCCTCGAATTGTTTGATTCATAGTGGTTTCCAGTATTCGGTTTGCAATATTTGGTTTAGGGCGGCCTGCCGTAAATTAAATACGGTAAACTATTGTCCTCATTATCCTAATACAGTAGCCGCTAATCGGGTGATATTGAGTGTCCTTGCGTTGGAGTCGATGATGTCACGATAGAGGCCACCTTCCTGATACAGCGAGCCGTGAGTGCCTTGTCCGACGACTTCGCCTTCCTGGAGCACGTAAATCTGGTCGGCATCCATTATCTGACTGATATTGTGGGAGATAATGAGTACAGTACGGTTCTTCTTGATTGCGTCCAGACTGTCCTTAATCTGCTCGGCGGTAATGGCATCGAGGCTGGCCGTGGGCTCGTCGAGCAAGAGTACAGGTGGATTTTTTAGGAATAACCGGGCAATGGCGATCCGTTGCTGCTGCCCTCCCGACAAAGCACGAGCCTCGGTTTGGTAACCCATAGGTAGCTTCAGAACCTGCTCGTGAAGGCTGGCTTTTTTTGCCGCTTCTATCACTTCATCAGCGGTAGCTTCAAGTCGCCCATACCGAATGTTTTCTTCGATAGTACCGGCAAAAATGTGATTTTTTTGAAGTACTAAGCCCACGTTTCCCGGACCAGCTCACTGTCGTAGTCGGCAAGTGGTTGGCCATCCAGCAGAACGCTTCCACGGGTTGCATTATAAAACCCGGCCAGCAGGTTCAACGCTGAACTTTTACCCGCTCCCGATAAACCAACAAGCGCTGTCACTTTTCCCGGTTGTAAGTCAAGTGTCAACTTGTGAAGGGCATGCTTGCCATTTGGATACACAAAATCTACATCCTGGAGGGAAAAGTGGCCTTTCCAGATGGTTGGTTTTAACGATCCGCGTTGGTGCAGGTACGAATTGTTTTCGATCATATCGAAGAAGCCTTCTGCATAGGTCAAGGCCTCCGTATATTCGTCGTAGATACGGTGCAGGTGCCGAACCGGTGCCGACACATTATTGAACAACATGATGTGGAGGAGAATGGCACCCACGGTCATCTGGCGATTCAGGACAAAATAAATCGTTACAACAAAGACTAGTACGATACCCACCTGTTCGGCAATGCTTTTCAGCCCGTCGAACCAGTAATTCGTACGATGATGCCGGATTTCTTTCTCGCAGAGACTCAGGTTAAGAACCTGCTGACGACGCTGCTCGTAGCTTTCACGAACAAACGATTTTACGACAAAAATCGACTCCAGCAGGCCATATAGGGCATTGGCTTTGTTTTCGCGCACCTCCTGTATATTCCGGCGAATCTGTTTCTGGCGATTTGTCTGTTCCCGACTGATATAGGCATATACGGGTAGAACCAGCGTAGCCACGATACCCACTCCGATATTTTTGTTGTAAATCAGCACCAGGGCAAAGGCGGCATTGGCCACCATTGGCGCAATATCGACAAAGAGGTTCTTGACCGTCTTCGTCAGGCTATCAATACCTTTATCAATTCGTTTTTCGAGCTTGCCGATCTGATTATTGTCCTGGGCGAAGAACGATAAATGGTAGGACGCAATCCGGCTAATTGTAAAGTCATATAAGTCGGCGGCCATCCGAAAACGGATGCGGTCGCTCAAAAATTTCTGCCCTAGCTGAACCAGCAGCGCCAGCAATTCTTTGGAGAGCAGAATTGCAACCAAACTACCCACCACCCAGGTGACCTCCGTGTTGTCGATTGGCCGTTTAAGCAGACCCTGTACTGAATTGACTGCGTACTCCATCACTAAAGGCGTCACCTGCGCCAGCAAAGCCCCGATTGTTGTCAGCAGGAGAGCCAGGATCAGACTGCCCCGATAGTCGCGGACAAAAGGCCAGAGCTTGCGGATAAGTATAAACGTATTCATGAAAATATAGGAGTTGGTCAATGGTTATCAGGATACTTACATGATCTGCCGGATGAACTCCTGCGTATTCAGCTTACCGTCAGTTTGGTAATCGTAGAAAAGCTCGGTCATCGAGGCTACAATGTGTGGATCTTCGGTGAGGAAAGCGGTCAGTTTGGTGGCCCGACCACTAGCGCTTGAACCACTACCAAGAATACAGACGCAAAGGCCCCGAAAATGCCTGGCTTATTATCGCGCGGAGAGCTGATAAAGAGCTGTACCGGAAGCGTTTTGTTAACTTTCGAAACCCGAATACCCAACTCCTGCATCTCTCGAATTGCCTGGGAGTGATCCTTGTATAATTGATTTACTAACAGCGACTTAGGTTCCATCGCTTCCTCGGCTGAAGAGGGTACCAGAAACCGGTTATGATGTGGAATATCGTCGCGCTGGTTCAGAATCGCATTGCTGCCAGGACGGTACGTTTCTACGGATACGTGTTCATTGACGACCTTGCCAAGGTATTTCAGGAAGGCGTGGGTAGCCCCTTCGTTCTGGTCATTGAGGGTTACAAACTCAACATGCGCATCGCTGCCCATATTCTGAAGATACAGCGCGGCCCCTTTTAGCTTGTTTTCTACATCAGTCCGGTCACGCTGGAGGGCTTCGGCTTTGCGGGCATAATCGAACTGGGTTGCGTTGCGAAGTTCATGAGGTTTCAGGTCAGCGTGTTTGGCTACATATTCCATCCGAAACGGGGCAATGCCTTCCATGCGAGCCGTATTCGACAGCACCAATAGGTCATTTCCCTGCGATTGTGCCGACTCAACCACCTTGCTGATACCCTTCAGGATTTCATCAGAACCTTCCATCAGAAGGACTTTCTCATTGACCTTACCACTCACATCAACCATCAGGGTATTAAGCGATTGCGTAGCCTGAACCAGCAGATTGGTTTGCGTCTTGATATGTTCCATTTCCTGCTGGTTAAGTTTCTCTTTCTGCCGATTAGCTTTCTCAGTCGAAACCGTTACGAACAGGCCAATGAAAATACCGACGATACCCCCAAGCAAACCGGCGATGTCCAGCTCACGGATGTAGCGATCAATGCCGGGGCTGAAATAGCGTTGAGTATCAGACCAGGTGCCAGTTTTTGGGTCAATCTGGAAGTTGGAGAGGTAGTGAGCTGAGTCGTTAAAGACGTAGAACCATTTCAGGCCCATCGAAATCAATAAGGCCACAAACGGAATCATAAATAACACCGTAAACAAAACCGGGTGTCGCCGGATGATTTCGTAGAGTACACTGAAAAAGCCTTCGTCTTCAGATTGTAGGTCGGTTCTAATAAGTGTATGAAAAGCAGGAGCAGATGAAATAGATTGCATGACGTAGTTGATTTTTAGACCGTTACAAAGGTCATGCTTCCCCTGCTCCTGTTCTCTCCACAAAGACCTACATTCGGCCTACAGGAAAACCTATAAATTGATCTATAGGATTAGCTAAAAACTGATTTTTATCAGTCTGTCCATATTTTCTCTACTCCTTCTTGCAAACAAAAACTTTCCGTTGTAATCTTGCGTTAATTAAACTGAATCTAAATAAAGGGTAATACCACCGGCATCATGAGTAAGCGCAGTGTAGCTGATTTGAAAGTTGGCGAACGAGCCACCATTCAATCGTTTAACAATCAGTTGATGTCGCTCAAATTGCTCGAAATGGGCTGTCTGCCCGGTGCGGAGGTCTGTTTGTCTGGTAAAGCTCCTTTAGGCGATCCAATCTGTCTGAACGTGTCTGGATACTGTCTGGCCATGCGTAAATCGGAAGCCGCCACTATCTTAATAGAGAATGTAGAATGAATAATAAATAATGATGAATGCCAGATGGTACTCATCATTATTCATTCTACATTATTCATTTTTACTTTGAAAACTTCCCCCGTAATCGCCCTCATTGGCAATCCAAACGCTGGTAAATCGTCTCTTTTTAACCAACTAACGGGTCTGCGTCAGAAAACGGGTAATTTTCCCGGTGTTACGGTAGATAAGAAATCGGGAACCTGGCCAATTGATGCACAAACGGTTGCCACCATTGTTGACTTTCCCGGTATTTATTCGATCTACCCCAAATCATTAGATGAGCAGATTGTAACCGATATACTGGCTAATCCTGCTCATCCCGATTATCCTGATGTGTCTATTGTGGTCGTTGATGCGGCCAACTTGCATCGTAACCTGTTGCTTTTCACACAAGTTGCCGATTTGGGGGGTCCGGTCATCCTGGCCCTGAATATGCTCGATGTAGCCCGTCAGCAGGCCAAGGAAATTAACGCTGTTCGGCTGGCTATGCGCCTGGGTGTACCGGTTGTGCGAATCAATGCCCGAACGGGAGAAGGGCTTGATCTACTTAAAAAAGCGGTTTTAGGTCAACTTGAGGAGCCAACACTACCCGGTAAACTGTTTTTCGATCCAGCAGAAGAGATTCCTGAACTGATCGAGGAAACCAAAGTTCAATACCAACTCGAGACGAATTACCTTGCTTTGCAGTATCTTATTCAGCACGACGGGTTTTCATTTCTAAATCGTTCTCAACAGGTTGGCCTGGACACCCTTATTCATAACTATCAGTTTAATGAACAGACGTTTCAGGCGGGTGAAACCATTACTCGTTATAAACGTATAGCAACCATCGCAGCCGAGGTTGTTACTAATCAACGAGCTGCCAATCAGCCTACCTGGAGTCAGAAACTTGATCGGTATTTACTGCATCCAGTTTGGGGATACGCTATTTTTGGTTTTATCCTGTTGCTGATTTTTCAGGCTATTTTCGCCTGGGCGCAACCTTTTATGGATGGTATTGATTCGGGTGTTGCCTGGCTCAATGGGCAGCTAAAAGAGAGTCTGCCTCCTGGTCCACTCACCGATTTATTGACCGATGGCATTCTGGCGGGTATTGGCGGGATTTTAGTATTTATTCCACAAATAGCCTTTTTGTTCTTGCTGGTTGCTCTCCTTGAAGAGTCAGGCTATATGTCGCGGGTGATGGTGATCATGGATCGCATCATGCGCAAGTTTGGACTCAATGGCCGGAGTGTGGTACCGTTAATTTCGGGAGTTGCCTGCGCCGTACCAGCTATTATGGCGACACGGAGTATCGGTACCCGCCGAGACCGGCTCATTACGATTCTGGTAACGCCCCTGATGAGTTGCTCGGCCCGGTTACCAATTTACACTATTCTAATTGCGCTGGTGGTGCCTAGTCGACGCATTCTGGGTTTATTTAACCTACAAGGTCTGGCGTTAATGGCCCTGTATCTGCTAGGTTTAGTGAGTGCTTTAGTAGCCGCTTATATCCTGAAATTGTTTCTCCGAACCCAAGAACGTGGTTATTTCATCATGGAATTGCCAACGTTCAAACTGCCTCGCTGGAACCACGTTGGACTGACGGTATGGGAAAGCGTTCGGTCGTTTGTTTGGGAGGCTGGACGGGTTATTCTGGCTATTTCGATTGTGCTATGGGTACTGGCCAGTTATGGCCCCGGCGATTCAATGGATAGGGCGGAAGCGCGGGCAAAACAGCAGCATGCAGCACTTGCCACTGACCAGCTACAAAATATCATCGCTTCTGACCGGCTCGAAGCATCATATGCGGGGCAGTTCGGCCACTTTATCGAACCTGCCATTCGCCCCCTTGGGTATGACTGGAAAATTGGTATTGCCCTGCTCAGCTCGTTTGCTGCACGTGAAGTATTTGTCGGGACGATGTCTACGATTTATAGCATCGGTAGCGGGGCTGATGATTCTGATATCACCATTCGGGAGCGACTTCGCCAGGAGAAGAATCCCATTACGGGCGGACCGATGTATACACCTGCCCTGGCGTGGTCACTGCTGATTTTTTACGTGTTTGCCATGATGTGCATGAGCACTTTAGCCGCTACCCAACGCGAGACCAAAAGCTGGAAATGGCCTACTGTTCAATTGGTGTATATGATGGCACTGGCCTATGGATCGGCTTTTATTACGTACCAGTTACTTCATTAAGCGTAACCACCTACCAGAGTAATCCTTTCGAAACCAGAGGGTAAATATGATAGATGATGTAGGCTAATAAGGCTACCGCCAGGCTGCCTAAAGCTGTTGTTTGATCAAATCCTGCTCGTTCTCTGCGTGAAGAACGATGATTTCGCCAATCCCGTTGGGCTACATTTTTCATTGGTGTGTCAGTATGAGGTTATATTCCGGTACAAAATTGGGGTATTGTCTATCACCAAAACAGCGCAAAAACCCGGATTTTTTCGATACGTATAACTACCTGATCTGGCACAAACCAATATATGTTCGTTGCGTCAAAACAGTAGCTTGTTTGATAAGACACTGCCTGCTTAGCAAAGTAACGGGGGGATTTTAAAACTTTTATTCGATGAATTTATTCCCAGCGAAGTGCGTCGATTACATCTGTTGCAATCATACCAATAGGGCTCGTTGCGCGGCTACACGATCACCAGCCAGGCCGTGAGCAAATACGCCCAGTACGGCTGCCTCAACAGAATCGTAATTTTGGGCCAGCAGGGCTGTCAGTACGCCCGTTAACACGTCGCCTGTACCACCTGTACTTAACCCTGGGTTTCCGGTTGAGTTAAAATGAACATCACCTTCCGGCGTTGCTATGGCCGAATTAGCCCCTTTTAAAACAACAATGACCTTATACTTCTGAGCAAATTCCCGCAATATGTCTAATTTCTCATAATCATTCTCCCACTTTTTTGTCAGCCGTTCAAACTCTTTTGGTGTGGGGTCAGAATGCTATTGGCTGGAATTTGTTTGAGTAGCTCCCGGTTTTCGGAAAGTAAATTCAGTGCATCGGCATCGATAACCATTGGCTTTTTCAAGGTCTTGAGGAGCCCTTTTAGCATATCCAATGTTTCAGGAGCTTGCCCAATTCCTGAACCGATACCCACTACGGCATAATCGGCGGGTGTTAGACTGCCTAACTCGCTGGCTCCCCGGTCTGGAGTTCCGGTTAGTACATTCGGGTTCCCATCGGGACGGCACATAGCCTCGGGTACCGCAATCTGTAATGTATCGTAGCCGCATTTAGGTGCATGGACAGTCAGTAATCCGACCCCCGACCGCAGGCACGCTTTGGCTGCCAAAACGGCTGCTCCCATTTTGCCATAACTACCAACCATCAGCAAGGCATGACCAAACGATCCTTTGTTCGAAAAGCGCTCCCGTTTTCGTAAAAGCAAACGGGCATCCTGAGGTTGGGTAAAATAATAATGAGTAGGGGCCAGGTCAATATAGCGTTTATGCAGCCGAATATCCACAATATGCCAATCGCCTACATACCGTCCATTTTTAGGAAGCATAAACGCCAGTTTGGGTAACTGAAACGTGACAGTATAGTCGGGTTCGATAATAACATCCGTAGGGGCGTTAGGTTTATCTGCATTCAGTCCACTGGCAATATCTACCGCTACAACAGTAGCAGGAGAACGATTAATGACTTCAATAACACTCTTGATAATTCCCTCCGTTGGGCGCGATAGGCCCGATCCTAAAATAGCATCAATAATAACTTCATTGTGGCGAAGGGCCGGGATTTCCTGCGGTAATTCTATGTAGCGAATTGTTTCTGTAATTAATTTGAGTCGTCGATGATTATGCATAAAATCGTCTGACTCACGGCGTGCATAGCGCACGACATTTACTTCAATGGGGTAATTTCGTTCCAAAAGTAGTCGAGCAATGGCCAGGCCGTCGCCCCCGTTATTACCTAATCCGCAGAAGAGTTTAATTGGAGTTGTAGTAGGGAAACGATCAACAAACCAGTCAACGAAAGCCAGAGCCGCACGCTCCATCAAATTAATGGGTGCAATGGGTTCGTGCTCGATAGTTGATTGATCAAGGGCGCGGATTTGGTCAACGTTCAGTATTTTCATAAATGAGGGGTAATGTACTCAAGGTAATTTTGCAAAAGTATTTTCTTCCTACTAGAAAATTACTATCTTTGCGGCTCATTTCGCAAATACTTATCTGGCGATTTATATACGGTCATGAGCGAGTTAATCAAATTAGTGGAGGCAGACAACGCGCAGCGTCGCATCGAGTTGCCCACATTCCGGGCCGGCGATACGGTGAACGTACACGTTAAAATCCGCGAAGGAAATAAAGAACGTATTCAGGTCTTTACGGGAACGGTGATCCAACGCCGGAACCCAAGCAGCGGTGGTGAAACATTCACTGTTCGCAAAGTGTCTAATGGTGTAGGTGTGGAGCGTATTTTCCCGATTTTGTCGCCTAATATCGACAAAATTGAAGTTGTCCGTTTAGGTAAAGTTCGCCGGGCTCGGTTGTTCTACCTGCGCGGTCGCCAGGGTAAAGCCGCTCGTGTTAAAGAGCGGAAGCCAAAGGCAGTTGCAGCAGCTTAATTGCCTGTTTGCCAAAAAATCAAAAGCTGCCTGAGAAGGTGGCTTTTTTGTTTTCTTTTAGTCGATAGTCGTCAGTCAACAGTCGTGGGTGACTTTCTGAACGCTGCCGACTCTCCACTATTGACTGCCGACTTTTATGACTTTCGACTTTTTTAAATACCAGGGTACCGGAAATGATTTTATACTGATCGATGATCGCAATGAAACCTTTCCGGCTACAGATCAGGCACTTGTCGAACGGCTTTGTCATCGTCGGTTCGGCATTGGGGCGGATGGGCTCATTTTGCTACGAAATGACCCTGAGTACGATTTTCGGATGGTTTATTTCAATGCTGATGGAGCCGAGGGAAGTATGTGCGGCAACGGGGGCCGGTGCATTGTTCGGTTTGCCCATGACCTGGGTTTGTTTGCGAGCGAAACCCGTTTTCTGGCTGTGGATGGCGAACATAGTGCGGTTGTTACCGAAGAAACTATTTCGTTAAAAATGAGTGAAGTGGCAGGGATTGATGGTCACGGTGGGCTTACGTTCCTGAATACAGGATCGCCCCATATTGTTCAGTTCGTCGACGATCTGGAATCGCTCGATGTCGTTAGCGAAGGCCGTTCTATTCGGTATGATTCGCGTTTTCAGCCAGGTGGTACAAACGTTAACTTTGCACAGATTGTTGATGGTAACACCTTGTTTGTCAGAACGTATGAGCGTGGTGTAGAAGATGAAACTTACTCCTGTGGTACAGGGGTAACGGCTGTTGCCTTAGTAGCCAATAGCCAGCTAAATATGCCTGATCCGGTATTTATTAAAACCCTCGGTGGGAACCTTCGGGTGTCGTTCAACGCCAAAGCAGAGGAGCGGTTTGATAACATTTATCTGATTGGGCCCGCCAAACGTGTTTTTGCCGGAACGATAACTGTTTAGGCAGTTGTGTAGTTAGATAAGTAACTACACATTAAAATACCTGAATGATTCTTTATAAGAATAAAGGAATAGTCTCATCCATCTGGCATTTTCATACGGGTCCAACGGCTAAAGCTCTACTTAGCCGATTGGCTGTTGTTGGCGTCTATGTGACTATAGTCACGGTTGCTGAAATGCATTATACGGATCTTCGTCTGAAAGATACACCCGGTTCATTTCTGGGAGCAATGGGTATTCTGTTAAGTTTATTGCTGATTTTTCGGACGAATACAGCCTATGATCGTTTTTATGAGGGTAGACAGTCGTGGGCGTATTAGTGAACAATTGTCGTAATCTCGCTATTTTCTTCAATGCTGTTTTGCCGGAAGGCGATAAGGAGAGCCGCCTGTTTTTCGCGAAGGCTATTTCTAATTTTCCATTTGCGCTTAAGAACCACCTGCGCGATATGCCCAGAATGGATGAGTTGGATATGGTCGAAGAAGGGGAACGACGAGATCTGAGCAATTTCGATCATAAACCAGCGGGCGTGGCCAATCAACTTTGGGTAAAAACGGAGGCACTCTACAGGGCGGGTCATATTTCTGAATCACAGCATATTAATCTAAACCAGCATCTGACAACGTTGATGGACGTTTGTGGTGTTTGCGAGCGAATCAAAAGCACGCCAATCCCTTTTTCGTACATGTTGTTTATCAAGCTATTTATTATGCTCTATGTTGCTCTATTGCCATTTACGGTCATGGATGCTTTCGGATATCTAACCATTCCAGCAGTTATGCTAACGTCGTATATATTAGTTGGGCTTGAAATGATTGGCGAAGAAATTGAAGAGCCGTTTGGTATGGAGCGTAATGATTTACCTTTGAATCAATTAAGCCAATTGATCCGGGTTAACGTTCACGATATTTTGCAGATAAATCTGCCTCATGTTGAAAAACAGGCTGCCCGGCCCGGCTTTACAATTGTGACTTAGCCTCTACTCTAGTCCACGGCTTCGATTAGGCCACCATGCAGGTGGTAGATCGTTTTATGCTGGAATTCTGGCTGGCGCAGTAAATCTTTGGCTGCCACGCGGCTTCGAACACCGTTGGTACAAATTACAATCAATGAATTGTAAGGAAGAAGTTCGGCTTTTCGGGCGCGGATATCGGGCAGGGGAATATTTAACCCGCCAATATTGAACTCCTCAAATTCCCATTCATCGCGTACATCCACGACGGCGGTACTCGGTTGCTGGCGGAGTGCTTCAACTTCGGGGAGCGTAATGTCTATGTAGGAACAGGTAATCATGTATAACCTAACAATCATTTTTCAACGCCTGTTCATTTTTAACATAATCTGTCAATCTGTCAGCTATGCTCACACTGGAACAAGATTTGACAAACGATCAACTAGACCATAAATTATTCTAACTATACCATATGGAAGCCGTACAGAACGAGAAAGGCCAGATTTCGATCCATACCGAGAATATCTTCCCGATTATCAAGAAATTTCTCTATTCCGACCACGAGATTTTCCTGCGTGAACTAGTCTCTAATGCTGTCGATGCAACCCAAAAACTGCGTCAACTTTCTTCATTTGGCGAGTTTGGTGGCGAATTAGGTGATCTGAAAGTGACAGTTTCGCTGGATGAGGAAGCCAAAACCATTACTGTTAGCGATAATGGTATCGGTATGACCGCCGATGAGGTTAAGAAGTATATCAACCAGATTGCGTTCTCTGGGGCGACTGATTTTCTGGAAAAATACAAAGACAAAACGGACGATAAGGGACAGATTATCGGTCATTTTGGCTTAGGCTTCTATTCGGCGTTTATGGTTGCATCGACGGTTGAGATCGTAACGAAATCATATCGGGAGAATGCAGAACCCGTTCGCTGGGTTTGCGATGGCTCAACCGAATTTGAGTTAACGACTGCTGAGCGGGCTGAGCGCGGAACGGATATTATTCTGCATATCGCTCCAGACTCTGAGGAGTTTCTCGACAAAGGCCGGTTGCAGACGATTTTAAATAAATACGCCCGTTTCCTGCCCGTACCCGTTGAATTTGATGGGGAAATAGTCAATAACACAACGCCAATCTGGACAAAGTCCCCCTCTGAATTGACGGATGAGGATTATAAGACGTTTTATAAGGAGTTATATCCAATGAGCGAGGAACCGCTGTTCTGGATTCACCTCAACGTCGACTATCCGTTCAATCTGACTGGAATCCTGTATTTCCCGCGCATTAAAAACGAGTTACGTTTTCAGCGGGAGAAAATTCAGTTATACAGCCGTCAGGTGTTTATTACCGATGAGGTAAAAGACGTAGTACC
This sequence comes from Spirosoma telluris, assembly GCA_003259005.1. Classification (GTDB taxonomy): domain Bacteria; phylum Bacteroidota; class Bacteroidia; order Cytophagales; family Spirosomataceae; genus Spirosoma; species Spirosoma telluris. The sequence goes on along the minus strand of QLII01000001.1, from coordinate 2,779,886 downwards.
CGACTTTCTGATGATGCTGCATGGCGTGATTGATTCCCCGATATTCCGCTAAACGTATCACGGAGCTTTCTTCAGGCCGACTCGAACGTCAAGAAAATTAACGGATACATCACGCGTAAAGTCGCTGATAAACTTAACGAACTATTCAATGCCGACCGGAAAGCGTTTGAAGAGAAATTTGACGATATCGGCTTGTTCATCAAGTACGGTATTCTGAGTGATGAGAAATTCTGGGAGAAAGCGAAGAATTTCGTATTGCTAAAAAATACGGAAGGCACATATACGACGCTGGATGAGTACCGCGAGAAAATTCAGGCTAACCAGACCGACAAAAATGGAACGCTGGTAATGCTTTATACCAGCGATCGTAAGCAGCAGCATTCCTATATCGAGTCGGCAACACGGCGCGGCTATGATGTATTGCTGATGGATAATGTGATTGATGCCCACTTTATCAATGCACTGGAGCAAAAACTCGAAAAAGTGCATTTCCAACGTGTCGATGCCGATTCAATCGATAAACTGATTGATAAGGGGCTGAATAATGAAAGCGTGTTGTCGGAAGCCGATCAGACAAAACTGAAAGAGGTGTTCGAGCAGGTATTGGACAATAAAATGCTCAATGTGAGCGTAGAAGCTCAGCCGACCGATGAACTGCCCGTTACGATTACGATGCCAGAATTTATGCGTCGGATGAAGGATATGGCAGCCCTTTCAGGGGAGCAGTCGTTCTATGGTAATCTGCCAGCTACCTACAATGTCGTAGTGAATGCAAACCATCCGCTGATTAATAAAATTTTGACTGAATCCGATACGGATGCCCAAAAGTCGCTGGTGAAACAGTTGTATGATCTTGCACTTCTTTCGCAAAACATGCTTACTGGTGCTGAACTAACTGCGTTTGTACGCCGGACGGTGGAGAAATTGTAAGAACTGGTTTCCCATAGTTAGGTTTACTGTTTGAACAGTAAACCTAACTATGGGAAAGTTTTATGAACGACCGTTATTGCTTCGGGGTATCTGACCAACTGACGCACCGCTTGGTTTGGGGGCTCGGGTAAACCAGACTTTTCGTCGGGCTACTAAGCGTCCGAGAATAAAAATCAGAATAAGAACGATAATAGCGACGGCTAACAAAGGGAGAAAAATGCTGAAAAGCGAGAGGCTAAATGAGGCCACATTTTCGCCCGTAGCCACAACGGGATTGCCAACTCCGCCAGTCGTTGCCGTAGAACCCAGTCGAAGTAAGCTGGTTCCGGCCTGAACAATACCAGCCGCACTCCCACCCAAAATTGCGCCTAAGCCCCAGTGTAACACGGGTTGTCAATTTGCAAAAACGAGGTGCTAAGTAAAGTCCCGGCAATAATTGATGTAGGTGTGGCAATGGTATCAAGCGCATTATCGAGCCACGGGATATAGTAAGCACCTATTTCGAATACAGTAGCGACTGTTAGGCCAATGAGGGCAGGCCAGCCGCTAAGCCATTCAAAACCGGCCATTGTGCCAACAAGGCCGAGTTTTGTAGCTGCACTGGCAATCAGCAGGGGTACAAAAACCCGGAAGCCGCAACACGCAGCCAGGCCGACGCCAATACAGGCACTCATAATCCATTCAAGGGACATAACGTTAAATGTTTGTAGTTTGAAGTTTGTAGTTCGATGTTTGAGGTTGGCTGACGCGAAAGCAATATGCATGCGCTAGCCAACCTCAAACATCGAACTACAAACTTCAAACTAATTAATCAAAAAACTGTGGGTTAAAATTCATCAAAAATGCTTCATCTGTTGCGCGGGTTAAGGCTGTATAGAGCCACCGGACAAATTCGTCATTTACCTGGCCATCGGGTAGGAAACCCTGATCAACAAACACGGCACTCCACTGACCACCCTGCGCTTTGTGGCAGGTGAGCGCATACGCAAATTTTACTTGTAAGGCATTCAGGTAGGGGTCGCGCGGATGGCTTCAGATCGCTCTTTCTTACTTTTGATGTAAAAATAATCTTTTGCAACACTTTCGTATAAAGCTTTATATTGATCCGATGTCAACGAGGGTACAGGCGTATGCAGGGTGTCGAGCATAATTTTCGCGTCGAAGTCAGGTTGCTCTTCATAATCAATTAAGCGAAGCGTGACGGTAGCGAACCGGAAGCCATGCATCTCTTCCTTATTACGAATCTTCTGCACTTCGGCAAATTCTCCGTTGGCCAGAAAACCTGCCGGAGAATCTTCGTCGAGTACGGTGTAATTATTCCGGGCAATCATGAGCATGTCTCCCGCATCAAGTTCTTCCTCGCACTGGTCAATCATCCGTCGGACAAACTGGTTGTATTGAACGGCTGATTTGTTCGAGCGGCAAATAATGGCTGTATTCTCACGTCCATACTTATCATAGGCATACCGAATGCCGTCTTCCAGTTTGGTCAGGGGCATTTTGAAAACGTCATTGAAGGAGCGGACATTCAGGCGAATAGCAGGAGAGTCTGCCGAAGACATGGTCGGCTTATCGCTTAGTAAGGCATCAAAACCGACTGCTTTGGGGGTAGGCGAACCATCGTTGGTGAGCAACATCCGCAGGCCGGTAGCATTATAGAGAATCCCGGATTCTTCTTCCTGTCGCATCACCTCAGTCAATTCCTGTTCGTATACGGTCATATCGAACGCGCTGGCTAAAAAACCACGATCCAAAGCCGGACTCAATTCACGACCAACAGGAGGGAGCTGAGCTGTATCGCCCACAAGCATCAGTTTATTGCCAGGACCCTCAAAGACAAAGTCAATAAGATCGGTCAGTAAACCTTTCCCACCAAAATCCGCTTCATCCGAAATCATAGAAGCTTCATCGACAATGAAAAGCGTGTCTTCGTGGTAATTTTTCTGTCGTTGAAACGCCAATGTTCCCGAGCCAGGATCGGCCACTTGTCGATAAATTTTCCGGTGAATCGTCTGCGCAGATTTTTTAGCGTAATTGGTCATAACCTTAGCTGCCCGACCGTGGGTGCCAGCAAAACCGATTTATAACCGAAGCGAGGCAGTACTTTGATCAATGTACCAACGAGGGTAGTTTTGCCAGTACCTGCGTACCCACGAAGCAGAAAGCAGTCGCGATAGTGTTCAACATCTTCGTGAGCGATGAACGCGCCAATTTGATCAAAGAATTGTGTTTGGCCGGAAGTGGGCTTAAAAGGGAAACGTTTCGCCAGCAAATGAGCCGCTGTTTGGGTTTCGTTCATGCTTCTAAGTTACAAAAAAACGCGCGAAGGAAAAGCGAAAACATATCCCTCTTCAAAGCGAAAGAAGGACGATTTTAAGAAATATTTAATCCTTTCTCTTCTTTCTCTTTCGTCCCTTGTGCTTTTTTGTTATTTTCACACAACACTAAATCCTTCTGACTTACATGAAAATTCGTCAAATTCTTCAGGGCAAAACAGTCAACGCCCTATACTCCGTTTCGTCAGACCAAACCGTGCTTGATGCGCTCAGGCTTATGGCCGATAAGAACATTGGGGCTGTACTGGTTGTTGATAAAGGCGTGCTTACTGGGATCTTCTCGGAGCGGGACTATGCCCGCAAGGTTATTTTAAAAGACCGACATTCCGATGATACGCTCATTGCCGATGTTATGACAGCCAATGTCATAACCATTGGTCTGGATCAGCGTTTAGAAGAATGTATGCAGATTATGTCAGACAAGCACATTCGTCACTTACCCGTTATGGATGGGGGAGAGTTAAAAGGGATTATTTCGATTAATGACGTCGTAACGGCTATTATTGTTGACCAAAAGACTCGAATCGATTCCCTTGAAAGTTATATTTCAGGAAGCCCATATTGATCAGGGCCGCCCGTGCGGTATGATATAGGGTGTATAATGTAGCTGGTCGATGCTTATCCATCATCCATCCTATATCATACATAATAAATTACCTACCTTTGCGTCCCCAATACCAATTATGCCATGACGCAAGTAATGGATTTTGCCGGTCTGTCTTCTGTTAATTCCGAAGATTCGACTCGCAAAGAAGTACAAAAACTATATGGAAATCGCCTGCGTTTGCGGGTATGTGGTCTGTATCGCGAAGGAATCGATTATTAATGGTCCGGCACCGGGTATTGGGCCAACGGATACGTTCTGGTGTCCGCCGGGTGGTGGTCCGCAGTTTAATGAAACAGCGCCCGATGCATTAGTTAGAGAGTTTATTGAGGAAACAGGCTTAAAGGTAGAAGTTGGCGATATGTTGTTCGTGAACGAATTTATTCAGCCACCCCTTCATGCCATGGAATTGTTTTTTGAGGTTCGCGCAACGGGTGGTGCGGTACAATTGGGTATAGACCCCGAAATGAGCCTCGACGGACAAATTATTGAAGAAGTTAGGCTGATGAGTTTTGAGGAAATAAAAAGTTATCCACCCAAAGAGGTTCATGCCTTGTTTCAGTATTGCGATTCACTCGATGATGTTTTTCGCCTTCGTGGCTATTTGCAATGAATACATAGTAGCGCCTGGTTTTGCCGACGTGGCTATTAAAAGTATCTAAAGTTTAGTTTTATTTCTTCATCTGTTCCTTCGCTGAAGTTGTGCAAATCGCTGTGACCCTCGCACCTACTGTAACCATCCATGCCGACTCGTTCGATCCGAGGCAGACCGATAAATCGGTGTTATGCCTGGAAGTTGGGCGAGACAGGTTTCAATTACTGGTTCAGGATAAGCGCGGCCAGGGCTTGTATTTGGAGGACTACATGTTTCCGTCGCTCCTGACTGATCGATCGCTCACGAGCATTTTGCCCGAAGTATTTCGGGATCATGCGGTGTTGTCGGCAGGGCCCTGGCAGGAAATTAGAATTGGTGTCAATTCGCCTTCGTTTACACTGATTCCTAAACAACTTTATCGTAAAGAATATGCTGGTAGCTATCTGGCTCTTATGCGGGGTAGTGCTCTGCCAGCCCACGAATTTGCCCAGGCATATCCGCATGAATCTGAAGGTTTTTTGACCGTATTTAATCTGGAGCACCCACTCGCCGACTATTTTTTCGGAAATGTATCCGCTTCAGCCCTTGACATTCGTTCATCAAGCTAGTGCGCTTATTCAGGCCACTGCCGATCTGGATCGGCTTTCACTGACACCTGATACCGTTTATTTATATTTTGAAGATGAGTTCGTAACAGTCGTCTATCGGAAGGCGCATCAACTCCGCTTTTGCAATCGATTTGGGTATAAGAATGTCCAGGATTTGGCTTACTATATTCTGTATATACTTGATGGACAGGATTTGCTTCCAGAGGCTGTTAATTTGGTGTTATACGGTGAAATTACACCCTTCGCTGAAGCATATACAGAATTGCGCCGTTTTCTTCCCAACCTATCATTTGGGCAAACTCCCCTGGTCTGACACTGGCTACTGAATTTGATGACTTGCCGGCTCATCGCTATTTGAGTTTGTATGGATTAGGTTTACTGAGTGAATGATTAAGCGAGGGAATAGGTTATTCCTGAAATTTACCGCATCGGCGGGCTGATAAATTGCAATTCACTCATTCAAAATTTATGAAGCGTATCGCTCTGTTCCCAGGCTCTTTCGATCCATTTACCAAAGGCCATGAAGACATCGTTCTTAGGGGTTTACGACTATTCGACGAAGTTGTAATTGGTATTGGGCGTAATACGCGTAAGGAGCGATATTTCCCTCTGGAACAGATGATTCAGTTAATTGAAGGCGCATTTGACGATTATCCGGCTGTACGGGTAATCAGTTATGATGATTTAACCGCCAATGTGGCTCGGGAAATAGGCGCGAAGTTTCTCCTTCGGGGCTTGCGCAATACCACCGATTTTGAATACGAAAACGGCATCTCACAAGTGAACCGGTACGTTTATGAAGAAGTCGAAACGGTTTTTCTAATTACCTCTCCTCAGTTAGCTCCAATCAGTTCGAGCATTATCCGGGATCTACATCGCTATGGCCAGCAAGTTGATGAGTTCCTCCCTTATCAACTGGAGAAGGTACAGTAAATTGTCTATTCTTTTTCTAATGCCCGTATGTCGGCAATGAGATTTTGCATGGCAGGCAAACTTAGTCCATTGTAAATGCCGCGAATGCGCCGTTTTTTATCGGTTAGCACAAAATTCTCAGTATGTAAAAAAATGTCTGCGTCTCTTTTTTCACCAAGGTCTTCTTCGACAAAATAAAATTTTCGCCCCAGGTTATATATTTCTTCTTTACTGCCCGTAAGCAGTAGCCATTTTCTAGCATCTACCTTTTTAGATTTAGCAAACGCCTGTAGTCGAGCCACACTATCTTTATCTGGGGTTACAGAATGTGAAATAAGCTGAATATTTTTATCGATAAGAAAGGTATCCTGCAACACTTTCATATTAATCGTCATGCGAGGGCAAATGCCTGGGCAGGTCGTAAAAAAGAAGTTTGCCACGCATATTTTTCCATCCATATTTTTTTCGGTGAATGCCTCCCCAGTATGTGCGATAAGGTTAAATGGCCGGATGCGATGAAAATTGTCCGGTACTTCTTTGTCAAAATGAGGGGTAAAGTCGGATGTGTTATAATAAGGCAGTTTTCGTTCCTTCGGCTGCTCACATGCGGCCAGTAGGACTATGAATACAACCAGTAAGCTATAGTTAATCCGATGTAGGAACGTAGTTGGCATTGGTTGGTGATGCATGGCTGCATATAGGGGCTAGTTAACGGGCTTTTATTTTCTGCTTAATCAGTGTATAGCAAAGTGCAGATTGCTGTAGGCCGTACCGATGTCCGTCTTTTGCCATGTAGTTCAGATATAATTTTCCATTCTCCCGCCAACCCTGCTGAAGCCCATCTTCATGGTCATCTGTGTAGTTGGTAAATAAATAGGGCTTGCCGTTTTTATACCATCTTTTTTGCAAGCCTTCCTTTTTTTCTTCGAAATAGCTATAGTCGAATTTAAGAATGCCTCCCTCTGGCCAATAGCCATAATGCCTGCCCGTACTCAGGTTATTCTTATACAGTCGTACTTCATAAGGATGCCCATTTTCGTAAAACTTTTATAAAGGCCATGGAGCATGCCCTGATATAAAGAGGCATACGTTTTTATCGTGCCATTCGGGTAAAACTCTTTTAGAATACCCGAATATTTTTGATTATTTACCAGATAAATACCATTGACAACCGAGACTCGTTCGTCGCTTACCAGCACCGTATCATGTGGAATGCCCGTTGTGTCAATGGTATAATCCTTTACCTGTGCTAGTTTGGTAGTTGCTGTTGACGAATTGGTACAGCTGCTTATTGCCACCACAAGGCAGCAACAAGCAGTTATAAACAGAAAGATTCTATTGCGTGAATGTTCCCTTTGTGCCATAATAGCTACCCGATTTAAGGATATAATAGCCCGTATTTAGATAGTTCTCATTTCGCGTATGATAGTGGTAAATACCATCTGGAAACTCAGTAGTAGCCGCGGTATGGCCATTATAGGCATCGAGGTTACTGGGGTAGGTGCCATCTTTATCCTTACGCCCATACAAGGGGAAACCATCTCGTAAAAAGCCGACTAATTTGGCATCGTCTGTCGTCGTATAGGTGCCCGTAACGTGATAATGATAATCACCCGCTTGGGCTGGGTGAGCACCAGCACCATCAAACGAGGTAAGGTACCTGCATTCAACGCTACATTACCTCCTTCGTTATTATTGAAAATAGGCGCGCCAGTGATTGCCAGGCCAATAGCACCAAGTGAGGTTTCTTCATGAGTGCTTGCGCCAGCCGGTTTGGCAGGAATGGTCATGGTATAGTTTTGGGCAACCATCGTATTGGGGTTAGCCGAATGACCTGAAGGAAAGGGTTCATACAAAGCATTGCCAACACCCCAGTAAGGCGTTTTATGATTAGGGCGGCCATCGCTTTTAAGGATCAGATTGTCGCCACTAACGGTAATCGTAACCCCACTGGCAAACTTGGCCTTCACCACGCTGGTAATGTCCACACTCCCGGTTGTAACAGGGGTAGTTGTGCTGGATGTGTCATCGCTTTTACTACATGCCAGTAGGCTCAGTAGCAACATTGGAAAGATTAGTTTCTGCATTTCTTTAGTTTTCCTGTTGGACGGATGCTTGGTATTTAGGTCATTAGACGACTCGTTAAATAAAAACCTACGGCCAGCAACTAACTTTTTTTCTAGTTAGCCAATTCTTATTTTTCTCCGCTATGGCGGGTACCACATTTCTATTGCAGGCTAACGACAGCGCGAACCAGCATTAAGCGAGTGAGTTAAGGGGGCTGGCCTAGTATGGCAAGGAGCTAATCATTTCTGGAACTATTGATCCAGCCAATTTTTAAAATCAGGTACGCGCTCACGACTGATAATCTTAAAGTTGTCATTGAGCAGCCTGGCCGAAATGGCTAAACGGTCATCGAAATAGGTGAGGGGAAATGGTACTATGTTAATTTGCTTACAGCATAAACACTGCTTGTATATAATTCATCCTGATCGAGTACCCGGGTTATACATATTCGCGGAGTACTATTGCCCTGATTAACTACACTTTAAACCCCTTTCCGGCTTCATCTATGACGTACCGGATGGAGCTAAATGAATTGGTAAGGGCTAGTTTCGTTTCTTTTGGGTTGAGCCAGGCCAGTTTCTCAATGTCCTCATCCGCTTGTGGAGTCATACGGCTGTCATCCAGAACACTCATTCGATACCATTTCGTGCGTTTTAGAATGCGGTTGCCGTTGAGCTTATACGTATGCCAGGTTGTGCAGATACGCTCACTAACGGCTACCCGAACTCCAGTTTCTTCCTCTACTTCGCGGGCAGCACCTTGTTTAGATGATTCGCCAAGGTCTAACTTACCTTTAGGAAGATCCCAGACACCTCGCCGGAACATGAGCAGTATTTTGTCGTCCTTAAAAACGATACCACCTGCCGCTTTAATAACTTTAAATGGTTTTTTTATGGCTTCTTCACAGGCCTCTTTATCAAGGCAACCCAGTGTGATCGACAGGAGGTGGCTGGCATCCGCTTTTTGAAGCAGATTGAGTAACTTGCTTACTGTGGCTGGAGTCGCGTTCAGGACTAGCAGATGGCCGTGCAGGGCATCTTCCCTGAGGGCCTCTAAACGTGCATCGACAATCTCATCATAATCGATAAAGGTCGATTGGTTATTCGACCCGGAATTAGTTAGTTGAGCAGCGACTTTCGGGCCAACGAGCCGGATCGGGCGGTCGTTAATAAAAACAATCATCAGAACATTAAGCGGTTCAAGTCGTAAAAGTAGTAAAACTGAAGGTCTGTCACACGGTCAATTTAGTTGCAAACCAGTTCAGTTTCTATATTTTTGCAATAAGTCAACCTACTTCCTTTGTGGAACTCCTCATTATATTACTCCTGACAATTCTGAACGGCGTGTTCTCGATGTCAGAAATTGCCTTAGTCTCATCGCGTAAGTCCAAATTAGAAACAGCCGCCAAAAACGGTGACCGCCGGGCGCAGGTAGCGCTTGACCTGTCCAACTCGCCCAACCGTTTTCTGTCGACGGTACAGATCGGTATCACCCTGATTGGTATTTTATTAGGTATTTTTTCGGGTGATAAACTGACCGATGATGTTCAGAATTTTGTTTCTCAGATAGACCTTGTCCGTCCCTATGCACATTCGGTAGCTGTTGTGCTGGTGCTATTTCTATTGACCTATCTGTCGCTCGTATTTGGCGAACTAGTACCGAAACGCATTGGGCTTTCAAACCCAGAAGGCATCGCCAAAACGATGGCTGCCCCTATGATTTTTCTATCTAAGCTAACCTCACCTTTTATTGCCCTTCTGACAGTTTCGAGTGATTTATTGCTTAAGATTCTGAATATCAAGCCAAATGAGAGCGCTGTGACTGAGGAGGAAATCAAGAGTTTAATTCAGGAGGGTACCTCGGGTGGAGCCATTGAAGAAATTGAACAGGAAATTGTTCAGAATGTATTTCAACTTGGCGACCGCAAGATCACCTCGTTGATGACCAATCGACAGGAAATTATTTATCTCGATCTGGAAGACGAACCCGCTGAAAACAAGGCTAAAATCCTGGAATACAAACACTCGGTTTACCCGCTTTGCAACGGTAGTGTTGATGAGGTAGTCGGGTTGATTTACTCGAAAGATTTTCTAGGCAAAGACCTCGATACCGAGCTACTACGCCTGACCGATATGAAGCGGGATGCGTTGTTTATTCCTGAAAATAACAAGGCTTACCAGGTTCTGGAGCGCTTCCGCGAACGCCGTCAGTATGTTGGAACCATTGTCGATGAGTACGGTGGCGTGTTAGGAATCATTACACTCAACGATATTCTGGATGTGCTGGTAGGCGATATCAACGACGATATTCATTCCGATTACGAAATTAGGGAACGAGAAGACGGCACCTTCCTCATTGATGCCCAATTGCCTTTCGAAGATTTTCTGTCTTATTTTTCCATTACTATAACCACGCAGGCCAGGCGCGATTTAACTGGCTTCGACACCCTCGGTGGGTTTGCGCTTCATATCCTGAAAGATATTCCCAAAGCCGGGGAAACGTTTGTCTGGCATAAATACCAGTTCGAGATTGTGGATATGGACAAAAGCCGGATTGATAAGATCCTGGTAAAGAAGTTAACGGAGGAATAAGATAAGGCCTAATAAGCAATAAAATAGAAACGCCCGGTGGAAAGCCGGGCGTTTCCTATAACTGAATTCACATTTAGAGTTAATCCATTAAACAGCTACCTCAGTGGAGATCATTTGTGGTTTATTCTGACCCGTAAGTTCGGCCAGGAGTTCCTTTACGTTTACGGTTGCAAAACTGCTGGCGTAATCGGCCATCGCGTAGGGAATAATCAAGTCCTCATTGTTGATGACCGCGCCACAGCTGTAGACTACGTTTGGCACATAGCCTTCCGTTCGTTCTCGTCTGGACTAAGAATTGGCTCAGCAGTACGGCCAATTACTTTACTGGGATCGTTCAGATCAAGCAGGAAAGCGCCAATGGCATATTTCCGCATAGGCCCAACCCCATGGCTAAGTACCAGCCAGCCTGCTTCGGTTTCAATAGGCGAACCGCAGTTACCTAGTTGCACATACTCCCAATGATAGGTTGGCTTCAACAAAATGTCTTTGGTCTGCCAGAAATACAAATCCTCAGAATACATTAGGTAAATGTTCTCACCATCCTGGCGTGAAATCATAGCATATTTTCCATTGACTTTACGAGGAAACAGAGCCATTCCTTTATTGGAGACCTCGGCACCATTGAGCGTGCTTACACTAAAATGAGTAAAATCCTTGGTTTCCAGTAGTTGTGGAAAGGTTACTCTCCCATTGTAGGCCGTGTAGGTCGCATAGTAGGTTATTTGACCATTTTCATCCGTGAACTGCACAAAGCGAGCATCTTCGATTCCATTCGTTTCATTCGGTGAATTTGGGAAAATGCATCGTTCGTCTAAGCTCTGATCATCGTCGAAGTGAACTTCGTAATTAGACTTAGCCAGTGCTAGTAATCCACTGGCAATAGTCTCATACTCGGCATTATAGCGATACTGCGCCGACACGCGTTTGATCTGGGCTTCGAGTTCAAGCAGACTAAATTCATCTCCCAGGCCAGCCATCATTTTTTCCTGAATACTGTTCTCCAGCCGCAATTCATAAAGCTTGCGCTCGAACATAGACCGGTTAAACAGATGATTGGGAACCATAGCCGGTGACGTCACATAGCGGGATGGCTTCCTTAGGACGATTTTCCCCGCTTCATCAATGTAACCCATTCGGAATGAAATCGACGAAACGTGCCCTCTCTCAGTTGCGCGAAGGCTAAGAATAAAGCGTTTAAAGCCTGGGGGTACGTTAGTCTGATCAGGGTGCCAGATCATGGATGGATTAAAAAGTGCTGCCGATTCAAGCGAATACTCCATCGTGAAATAGGCACCGAGTAACAATTTTCGATCTTCCGTTAATGGCTCATCCGTTAATAGCTGCGGCTTGATTTGCTCAAATCGCTGCAATAAAAACCGTTCGAGTTTATAGTGCCTGCCCCCAACTCGCGAATCACTTCATCGAGCTTTTGTTCGGCTTCTTCATCGGTCATACTACCGACTCTGGCAATAATTTTCAGGGTACGGGTAGTGCTCCCCAATTCAAATGGGCGAAACAGAACCCGAGTAGGATCGGGCCGCAGAACAATACCTGTTCGGGTGGCTTTTATACTCATCAGCGTCAGTAAGAAGGTGGTCAGTTACCCTATTCTCAGAAAGGATCTGCGTAAATTTATTAACTGTCCAACTGATAAACGAAGTAACTGTTCGACAAATTACCCATTTAGTAGAGCGGGCATGTCAACATGTACTGATTTCATCTCAACCTTTTTCTTTTGAGCCATGTGTAATTCGGCCAACGCAATTAAATAAGACAGCGTTGACTCAGCCCCCTGATTCTGATTGACCCGGTCAATGTGTAGACCATCGCGACAACCACCCGTCTGTTGATCATAGAGTGGTAAGCCAAGGTCATTAAAGCCCGTAAACCATTTAAAAACCCGAATGGCAGTACGTTGCCATTCGGGTTCGCCCGTTACCTCCAGAGCTGCCAAGCAAGCCGAAATAGTACTTTGGGCTTCGAGTGGTTGCTGATCGAAATAGGCTCGATTCTGGCCTTTTGTATAAAATCCATTTGATCCGATAGGCTGAAAATGGCCATACGCAGCTGTTTGGAGGTTTATTAACCAGCGCAGTGAGGTTAAACCCATTTGAATCAGCCGTTCGTCGCCAGATCGGAGCAGCGCATGAGCTAGTACCGCATTGTCATACGACAACGTATTTTCAAACCAGGGCCAGTCTTCTGTGGCGGTTTCGGTATAACGAAAAACTAGTTTATCGAGCAATTGACGCTGAATGGTTTTGGCCAGTCGGTCGTCGTTAAACTTTTTCTGGTATTCGTGAATACCTAACAAGGAGAAAGCCCAGGCGCGGGGAGAGGTCATTGTTACGACACTCGGCAGTACATTTTCAAACAAATTCATCGCCCAGCTAACGGTATTTCGATCCGTAGCCCGACCAATACACGTACCCAGTGCCCAGATCGTTCGGCCTGTGCTGTCATCAGAACCCACTTCTTCGAGCCACCGACGGTCGTAACTCATAAAGTTTCGGAATCGGCGGTAATCATGCGTATAGGCATGGTTGATGAAGGCACAGTAGTTGTCGGCAGTACGCGCCAGTTTTGCATCGCTCAAACCGGCCTCCTGCAAAATCTGGGTCAGGATCAGTGCCCGTGCGTTATCGTCGGTGCAATAGCCTTCTTCGTAATACGGCAGGTGGTGCCGGCGTGTTGCACAATACCCGTAGAATCTGTTAATCGGAACAAGTGATCGAGCCGAAGTACAGGTAGTTTAAACGCGGCCGTGCTATGAGCACCTACTGCATAGGGCACTTGACTATTGATCGTACTCATACGTTCCTGCCGTGCTTGCGTAAACGAATGAGCATAGAACTGAATAACCTGCTCCCAGATCATCTCACGGCCCATCATATACGCTTTCTTGCGCATAGCGTGTCGTACCGGTTCGTCAATTAGCAAGTTAATAACCTGATCAGCAATGGCTTCAGAATCACCAAAAGGAACTAATATACCCCGGCCTCAGCCAGCAGTTCTTCGGCGTGCCAGTAGGGGTTGATATAACGGCCTTCCCACAGCCAAATGCATAGGATAGCGTACCTGAAGTAATTTGAGCTGGGTTCAGATAAGGCGTAATGTATATATCGGCAGAGCCGAGGTATTCGCGTAGATCTTCCAGCTCAACAAACTGATTATAGAACCGAATGTGATCGCGAACGCCCAGATCAGCGGCTAATTTTTTCAGGCTATCGCGGTAGGCTTCACCCTCATGCTTTAGCAGATGTGGATGCGTAGCCCCCAATACCATATAGACCACATTTGGACATTGCTCCACAATACGGGGCAAGGCTCGAATCACATTCTCGATGCCTTTATTCGGCGAAAGCAAGCCAAAGGTCAATAGTGTTTGTTTGCCTTCCATCCCAAATTTATCCTTATAAAAATGGGGATCGACAAAAGGCATATCGGGAATGCCGTGAGGAATAACGTCGATTTTATCGTCAGGAACTTCGTAGATATTAATCAGAAAATCCCGGCCTTTTTCGGTCATACAAATCACCCGGGACGATAGATCGGCAATGCTTTTCAGAACCACCAACTGCTCTTCGTTTGGGTCTTTCAGAATGGTATGAAACGTAGTCACAACCGGCATGGTCAGATTCCGTAGCAGCGTCAGAATATAACTCCCGCCGAGCCCCATAGATACCGTATTCGTGCTGCAAACAGACAACATCAACATCTTTTGAATTCAGAAACTCAGCCGCTTTACGATAGGCATTCTGGTCATGCTGGTAAAAATCATACCGAACCTCTGACGGGTACTCATAGCCATCGGGCGTATCGTTAACGGATATAACTATAGCGTTGGAATTCGGAATAAACGAGTTGTAAGATTGATAGAGATCAGATGTGAACGTAGCAATACCACACTGTCGAGGTAAATAATCACCAACAAACGCTACATTTTTGGGATTATGTTCCATACATTTAATCGTTTTTGATTCGCTATTCCGCTATAGTTCGTATGAGTTGTCATGGGGTTGAGTAGGGTTATATAATGAACATATACTGTATTACCTACTACTACAATCGACTTATACCCTCTTTTGTTTGGCTGCCTGGACCCTTTTATTAGTATTGTGCTCAGAAAATGACTTATATCAAACTATTGTCCAACTAAACCTTAAATTTGCCTTATAACATACTACGAATCAGGGCAATCTATTTTACCAAAGCGTTAGTTAATAAGTGCTTTAAAATCACCGTTTTTAACGTGTACCGTTTGGGCGGAATCATCAGATAGCTCAACATCAAAAATGCCCTGAATCGCATTTTGGCTTGCATTGTATCCCGTAATCTGAACCCAGCCTATGCTACTGGCTTTAGATGTATATGTTTTACTAATAACATCACCACCAATTAGCAAGAAGTAGGTAATAGCGCCTTGTGGACTTACACACGAGTTTAATGCTGATACTTCGTACTTGCCTACAGCCAGTGGAATATTGTGAAATGCTAGTATTTGAGTCGGTACACAATTCCCTAAACAGCCAGTAACTACTTGCTTAGGAGTGTTTTTATTGTAAGGCAAGTCTGTCGAGAAACTAATATCTACTCTATTTGCTGTACAGGCAGTCTCGCCAGTTAGAGCTATTGTTTTAGAAGCATAAGTAGACCCATACCAGGTTGAGTCATTGAGGATTGCGGTTACTCGGTAAGGCCCATCAATTATTGCTACTGGATCGGGCATAGTTGACGACTTTGAACAGGCCAAACAGCAGGTAACTACACAGAACAACCATTTTAATATGTTCATGATACTTACATTTGCTAAGTAGATTCTACTTAATAACAACGGTTTCAGAAAAATGCTTTATATGTAGAAGATAAATTAATAACACATAGGCTTCATTGACGGTGTAGGGTAAAATAGTCATTTTAACTGAGGGGTATTTATGGACCCAGGCGCAATTGAGCTGTTGAATTTATAGCGACTAATCCTCCTGTAGTATAGTTCACTTGCAACGCTCTGGCCATGAAGCTGGCCGGAATTGTTACTACATGACCTATCTGAACGGTATCTGATTGGTCAGGTATGCGGTTACAGGACCAAACGCCAGGGTCGTCCCAATTACCTGCTTTAAGCGTATACATGACTGTACAGGGGTTAACGGTAACGATCGCTGCTCCACTTACTGAACCTGTGCCACAGCCATTAGCTACCCGTCCGAGTGTGTAGGTTGTACTGACTGTAGGCGCCACAGTGAAACTAAAGGGGATGCTGCAATGCCGGAAAATGTAATAGGAGAACCACTACTGGGGTTAACCGTTAAGGAATAAGGTGCAGTGCCCGTTAGACTAGTAATCAATGTAGCCGTCTGGCCAGCCGTAATAGTCGTTGTTCCACTCAGATTAGCTATTGGTGTAGTACACGGCTGGTTCACCACCAGCCTATAATCCTCCGTTTCTCCATATCCATAACTTCCACATGGATCGGAGGGAACAGTTGAAAATGCCGCAACAACACGCATGGCAATAGTGGCAGCCGTGGTGCTGATGGGAATGGCCAGACTACCCGAAAACGTACTCGTTGTAGTGGTCGCTGGCATTTGATATAACCGCTCGCTAGTTTCAAATACGCCATTGTTATTTAGATCAACCCAAATGCTACCACCCATACTGTTAGGTGTCCCCTTTGTGACCGTAAAGGTTGCCGATTGCCCTGCCGTAACGGTCCCACTAACAGCCGTGAAGGAAGTATAATAACCACTGCTAGCCGGTGAACAGCCTGAATTCTGGCTTAGGGTTGTTCCATTGACGATCACTCCCTTTATAATAAGGCTAAACGAGCAACCATCATTTGTAAACAATGGAAAACAATCCGAAACTACCACCGTAGCGATTGGGCTCGTACTCCCGGTAGTTGTATTAGAGGCCTTAATTCGATAGTAATAGGTAGTGTGGGATGTAAACGATACATCCGTAAACGTCGTTACATTGGGGCTGACACCACCTATGGGTGAAAAGCCCGTTGTGGGGTCGGTAGACCGCTCGATGAAGTAGCCCATTTCCGTACTGGAATTATCCTGCCAGCTAATCACTATGCCACCATTAGTTAGGGTAGCAACTACATTTGAAGGAGCTGCCATAACGGTTGCAGGCGCATCGAGGGTATAGGCTGTATGGCTCTGACGCAGCGCCAGCCCTGCCATGATACGGTCGTACTGCCCAGGCGTGAAATCGTGCGTACAGGGGAAATAATACGACATAATATTGGTGGGCGAGGGCTTATAGGCATTCCCTTGATCGTCGACAAAAGAGCACGTATACGAGGGTGGGCATCCAGCTATGCAGGAATAGTCTGCTCCTGTAAAGTGCCCGTAAGGGTCTGCTGGGGTATCGCAGACCAGATCGCCTGCGGTAGTGCAATTGGCTCCAGTGCCCCGCGTTACCCGTTCGTATCCATAAGCTGGCTCGTGGGTATGCAATAGGTTAAAGGTATGACCTAACTCGTGAGGTACCAGTCGATTCCCCATGTCACTATCATTAGTTGTATTGAGAATAATGGAACGGGTAGACGCTATCGAATTGGCAGGGAATGGGCATAACCGCCCAAACCAGCCGTATTGAATGCGTTGACATAGTACTGGTTCAAGGCATTGTTTACATCATTCGGGGCCACTGTGGCATCATCCGTATTTTGCTGATACTGAGTGTATAGGGCATCATTATTTATATAATCGGGGTACTCCCTGAGAAGTAAAATTGGATACCACTCCCATTCTGAAGGTAGTATTTATTAGTGAGCGCTAGCACATTGTTAAGACTGGCCATCGAGTAGCCACCCGTTCCATCCGCTTTTCGGATAATGTGCGGTCTGATTGGGACATAGGTAATAGTGGGGGCTACTCCAGAGGCTTGTTTTAAACTAAGGGCCACGGAAGCCTGGGCTTCAAGGGCCTGCCGCTCGGCAGGTGATATACTTTCTGTAGCACATTGAAACGCAGGAGGGTCAGCAGTTGAGCCCTTACGAGTAAAGGTGCTGCTACAAGTAGACCGATTAGTAAGTAGGGCAATCGAATGGTCGGTTGCCACAAACTTTTCAAGTAGATTATAATCATAGCTGCTGACTGATTTAGGGATTTAAAGTACCACTTTTTATTTGTTTTGGTCTATTTATTGTCGAAATACTACAATTACATTTAGATATATTCAGTTTTTTTAACCATAATGCAGTGTTAACTGCCTGAAAAAGTATAGCAATAAAAAGTAAAAAAAAGTTAAAATAATAGTAATTAATAACAAAAATATTGAATACATATATAATTAAATCGTGTATATTCTAAATTCCACTCTTTACCTTGCAAAAAGCCGCATCACGATTTCCCTATATGGTACATGACCTACAGCAACCCATCCCCAAACGCCAGCGTTTTTGCGTACCTTGCGGCCTTACTTTGCGTTAATCAGGAATGATCTGGCACCGTATCTCGTCGTTTATTTTACAGAATAGAATCGTTTTAATTCTGGCCGTACTACTCGGTACAGCCTTTATGGGCTATCAGGCCAGCAAAGTCAAACTCTCCTACGAATTAGCTAAAATCCTACCCGTTACCGATCCCGATTTCCAACGCTATGAGGCCTTTAAGTCGCGCTTTGGGCAGGATGGCAGTGTGATGGTACTTTGTATCGAAACAGATAGCATGTACCAACTCGGGTTCTTCAACGACTGGTATGCATTGAGCCAGAAAATCCGTCATATCGAAGGAATAAAAGATGTGGTATCAAATGCTAATCTGTTTGGCATTGTTCGGGATGATTCGGCGCACACGTTTCGTATTCGACCCTTAGTGGCACGACCGCTTATAACACAGGCTGGGGTCGATAGCCTTCGCAGACAGATTGCGGCCTTACCCTTTTATCGGGGCTTAGTGACCGACAGCAGCGGGCGGGCACACCTGATGGCTATTACCTTTGATCAGAAGGTAGTGAATACCAAAAATAGAATTGCACTCGTGCGGCAAGTCGAAGCCGTAGCCGATTCATTTGGCAGACATCACAGGCTTTTGGGCGCTAATACATCACAGATTAGTGAAACAGACGGTACAGTACATATGTCGGGGATGCCGTATATACGCACGGAGTTCACGGCGAAAGTTAGCAAGGAAATGAGCCTGTTTATGGGGCTTGCCTTTCTGGTAACGGGGTGATTCTTTTTTACTTCTTCCGGTCATTCACCGTTGTGCTAACCGCACTGGTCGTGGTCGGCGTGGGCGTAATCTGGGCAACGGGTTATATTGTTTTGTTCGGGTACGACATTACGCTGCTAACGGGCCTGATACCACCCCTGATCATCGTGATTGGTGTTCCGAACGCAATTTTCCTGCTCAATCGCTATCATGAAGAATTAAACAGAAAACGGAGTCAGCACGAAGCCTTAGTGATGGCGACTGAGAAAGTCGGAGAAACCACTTTTTTTGCCAATGTGACCACGAGTATCGGCTTCTTTGTGTTTTATTTCACGGGTAGCCCGCTTCTGCTGCAATTTGGTCTGGTGGCAGCTTTTGGCATTATGACCACCTATGTGGTTTCGCTTATTCTGATTCCCATTATTTTCAGTTACCTGGCTATTCCTTCGACCAAACAGCGCGGACATCTGGAACGGCAGCAGGTAAGTGGATTTCTTACCTGGGTGAATCATCTGGTGCATAGTCGCCGTACGGCTATTTACACGTTTATTGGTATCGTTACCATCATTTCAATTATAGGTGCTTTACGTATCAATGCCATTGGTTACGTGGTCGATGACTTGCCTAAAAACGACCCGATTTATACGGACCTCAAGTTTATTGAAAGCAGATTTAAGGGGGTTATGCCGTTTGAAGTAAGCATTGATACCAAGCGGCCCGGTCGGGTATTGACACCGCAAACGCTCACCAAAATCAAAATACTCGAACGGGAGTTCAGTCAGTACAACGAATTTACACGACCGCTTTCATTGGTGGAAGCGGTCAAGTTTTTTTATCAATCGTACCGAGGGGCGACCCAAAATATTTTGCCTTACCCGGAGCCCTGGAGCTAAGTCAATTGGCAAGTTATGCCCCTCAGTTAAAAGGCGCTAAAAATGCCGCAGGCGGAGCCGCATTTAAGGCATATATGGATACTACGTTCCAATACACCCGTATCAGTTTTCAGATGCCCGATGTGGGCACGGTACGCACGACGGAATTGTTGAACGAACTTCAGCCGAAAGCCGATTCTATTTTTAACATAGACCGCGCTACAGGCAAACGCGTAGCTGCCGACGAGCAATATGAAGTGAATATCACCGGTAATAGTGTTGTGTTTACGCGGGGCAATGATTATCTGCTAAAGAATCTCGCCGAAAGTACTGTACTAGCGGTTGTGCTTGTGTCGATCATTCTCATTATCCTGCTGCGCGATATTCGATTGAGCCTGATTGCCATTTTACCGAGTGTAGTGCCTCTCATTGTGACTGCGGGCATTATGGGCTTCTGCGACATTCACCTTAAACCATCTACTATTCTGATTTTTAGTATCGCCTTTGGCATTTCATCCGATGGAACCATTTATTTCATCACCAAATACCGCGATGAATTACGTAATCAAAAACTGAGTTTAGACCGGGCAATTTCAGAGACGATCCGTTATACCGGTATCAGCATGTTTTACACAGCCATGATTCTGTTTGCAGGGTTTGCCATTTTTGCCGCATCCACCTTTCAGGGAACCGTTGCGCTGGGAATACTGGTATCGATTACCCTGCTGATGGGTATGGCCTCCAACCTGATCCTGCTCCCCGCCTTTCTATTGACAGTCGATAAGAGACGGAAAGGAGTGAAGAGTTAATGAACAATGTAAAATGGATAATGCATGGCGAATGAGCAGCTCACCATTTTGCATTATCCATTTTACATTGTTCATTAATTCCATTTAAGCGTCTTCGAGCAGGGTATCGAACGAAATAAACTGATTGCCAAATCGATGCTGGATACGTTGGCGAAGCGTATCGGCATGGAACTCCAGATAAGCAGTATACGCGTCCAGTGTCTCGAAATCGAGTTGGATTGAATAGGTTGTACCGCCATTATCAAGTTCGGTCAATAATCGTAAAACCGATGACTAATGGGGAGGTGGGTTGCCATGGCGGCTGGCAAAAAGAATAGTTTCATCCAGCGAAGCCAGTCACTGGCAACTTCATTGGCAACGCTATAGGTCGTATTGTAAAGAATCATATAGGAGACAAACGCGCAATTGGCAAGGTAAGTTGGCCGTTTGGTTGTTTCTTTGCTTTGAGAAATCAATTTGTCCGTTAAACTGACTAAGTTATGTATTCTGGATTAGTACACGCCCACTCGGGGCTTCGCTGGGTAGCCCTTATTCTATTACTAGTTGCTGTTATCACCGCCATTGGCAAGTGGCAGGGCCGTAGCGGCTATACCGATGGCAATCGCAAATTATACCTGTTCACTCTGATTTCCGTACACACGCAGCTACTGTTGGGTCTGGTTCTATTGTTCATCAGCCCCAAGGTTAATTTTAGTATGATGAGTGAGAAACTGTATCGTTTCTACAGTGTAGAGCACACAACAGGTATGCTGATTGCCATTATTCTGATTACTATTGGCTATTCCCGCTCCAAACGGGCATCTGATGCCCCAACGAAACAACGCTTAGTCGGTATTTTTTATGGCCTGGGCTTGTTGCTTATCCTGGCCTCTATCCCCTGGCCATTTCGCATTGTTGGTGCGAGCTGGTTCTAATACGACGCACGCATTAAAAGAATAAACCGGCTTCATTAATGAGCAAGTGAGTCATTAATGAAGCCAGTTTTGCTATCTAAGAACCTGATTGGGGCAGAATGAATCGCCTTTATCAATAATAATCATCAACCTATTTTCATTTAATTAGTTTACGGTCAGTTACTTAATAAAACTGGCACAAAAAAAGTGTTGGAAATTGTAGAAAATTTTCCTCAAACAATAGGTAGTTTACCCATATTACGATACTTTTATACACGTAACTTGGATTTGACCTACTTCTATGATGAGAAAAATGCTCCTGACAGTAGTTTGTACTGTCTCGTTTGGCATCGTTCAAGCACAAAGTGTATCCACCGTAACTGAGGTACCCACCGTAACTTCAAGCAAACCGAGTTTCTACGAGCAGATTCCGCTCGTCAATGAAGTCATCAACTACGCCAAAGAGCATCTCTCAATCCGTTACCGTTCTGGT
Organism: Spirosoma telluris; assembly: GCA_003259005.1. Taxonomy (GTDB): domain Bacteria; phylum Bacteroidota; class Bacteroidia; order Cytophagales; family Spirosomataceae; genus Spirosoma; species Spirosoma telluris. The sequence continues at coordinate 2,758,008 of QLII01000001.1, read as the reverse complement.
GGAACAACCACTCGCGGCTTCGACTGCTCAGGGTTTACCCGTTTCTGCTTTACTAAATTTGGAATTTCGCTTCCTCACTCCAGTGCTGCTCAAGGCAGTGTGGGTGAAGCCGTTGATAAAGAGGCTGCCCAACCCGGCGATCTGATTCTATTTAAAGGGCACAGTTCAGGCGGCAACCGCATTGGGCATGTCGGTCTGATTACTGAAGTCATTGGCGATCAGGTCAAATTTATTCACTCTGCCTGGAACGGGGGTGTTCGCTACGACTATCTGAATGCCAGCTATTATCAGCGTCGATTTATGGGTATCCGGCGCGTTGCCCATTTGTTAACGGAGAAATAAGTTATTGGGTAAACTAAGTGGAGTAGGTGGAGTGAGTATAGTAGGTAAAACGGGTTGTAGCCCCATACCAACTACACTCACTCCACTTGCTATAACTACTTCACTTACTCCACCCACTTTAACCACTCCACTAGCTCCTCAACGTCGTTCCCGCTCCCTGATTCACCGCTTTCGCCAACTCATCGGCATGGCAGATTATCACCTTCGATACGCCATTTTCCAGTGCTTTAAAGGCATTATCTAGTTTGGGAATCATTCCTTTATTGATCGTTCCAGCCGCTTTGTATTCGGCATAAAGAGCTGGCGTCAATTCGTTGATCACACTGTTATCGTCCGTTGGGTCTTTCAGGACGCCTTTCTTCTCGAAGCAATAAACTAGGGTTACGTTGTCATGAATGGCCATATCGACCGCAATGGCCGAAGCCATTGTATCGGCATTGGTGTTGAGCAACTCGCCAGCGGCACTGTAGGTGATTGGTGCAAAAACAGGCGTTAAATCCTGGCGAAGAAAAAACTGAATCTGGCCAGAATCCACTTCTTCAATATCACCAACCATGCCATAATCAATGTCTTTGACAGGACGTTTTTTAGCCAGTACGGTGCTTCCGTCCGCGCCTGTAAGACCAATAGCATTAACATCCAACGCCTGGAGTTTAGCCACGATCTGTTTGTTAACCAGACCACCATATACCATCGTTACAACATCGAGCATAGGCTGATCCGTAATCCGCCGACCTTCGACCATGGTGGTTTGAATACCAAGCTTATCGGCTACCTGAGTCGCTATTTTGCCCCCGCCATGGACCAGTAGTTTGGCACCAGCCAAACCAGCGAAAGCCATTAGAAAACGTTTCAGCGCATTAGGGTCGTCGATAACGTTGCCACCTATTTTTATTACTGTAAGCTTATCCATTGTTTTTACTTAAACGCAAAGGACGCAAAGTTAAGCGCAAGGATCGCAATGCTTTATGCAACTTTGCGGTCTTTGCATTTGTCCTTGCGCCCCTTACGTTTATATTGTTGTCAAAATTTCTTTTAGCACAGCCTGCGCCGACCACTCCCGGTTGGCAGCTTGCTCAATGACAAGCGATTGAGGGCCATCCAGCACCTCATCAGCCACTTTCAAATTGCGCCGAACGGGCAGGCAGTGCATGAATCGGCCGTTATTCGTCAGGCGTAAATCATCCATCGTCACTGCCCAGGATGGGTCTTGTGTGAGTACCTGCCCATAGTGCGTATACGACGACCAGTTTTTACCGTAAATAAAATCAGCACCTTCAAAGGCTTCACTCTGGTTGTGTGTTACACGAGCATGCCCAACAAATTCTGGAGCTAAGTCGTACCCTTCCGGATGCGTTATGACAAACTCAACGTCACGGGCATTCATCCATTCGGAGAATGAGTTAGCCACGGCCTGGGGCAACGGTTTAAAATGCGGAAGCCACGTTAACACAACTTTGGGTCGGGCGGGTATTATTGATGACTTTAGCTTAGCTTCCTCAATCGTGATGCAGTCGGCAAGGGATTGCAGCGGGTGGCGGGTGGCCGATTCGAGGTTAACAATGGGCACTTTGGCGTATTTCGCAAACTGGTGCATGACCTGCTCGCGATAGTCTTTATCCGGTCTTTCAGTTCGGCAAAGGCCCGAATCCCAATGATGTTGCAATAGCGGCCCATGACGGCAGCAGCCTCGCGTACATGTTCCGCTTTATCGCCATTCATCAAGACCCCTTCTTCCATTTCTAGTCCCCAGCTATCCTGACCTACGTTCATGGTCATGACGTTCATACCGAGATTTTGGGCAGCTTTCTGGGTACTCAGCCGCGTCCGTAGACTGGAGTTGAAGAAAATCAGGCCAATGGTTTTATTCTTACCGAGGTGTTGGTCGGCAAAGGGATTGGCTTTGGCATCAAGGCCAGACTGGATAAGGGCGTCAATATTGGTGACGTCAGCCAGGGAGAGAAAATTGGTCATTAGTACTCGTTATGCAATGGTTTTATCCAGTATGTCTATCTGGTTATTGAATACGACGTTGTCGTATCTTATCATTTTCGACTACCGTGTGCATATGCTCAAATTGGCAGGCTTCCTTTAATAAGTTCATCACGATGTAAGCAGGCGCATCTGCCGTAATATTCTGTAAACGAAAATAGACAACACCTAGAGGGCGGTAACCCAACTTAAAAATCAGTGTGCCATAATCTCCATCAAACGTAAGAATAATACGGTTCTCCTTGATCGCGAAATCGGTTACGTCGATGTCTGATACACTGGGTATTTCAAAGGCAACATGTTTAATATCATATCCTGACTCAAGCAAAATTCGGAATGCTGTAATTGGGAAATTTTCGTCGGCAAGAAACTTCATGATGCCTGACGCAAATTAGTAGTTGGAAAGAAAACCAAGTTGTCTTTCATGGCTGTATGAACATACGCAAAAACGGCTTGTAGCGCTTCTTTTGAAAGGCGTGGATAATTATCTAATAAATCTTGTTCTGTCCACCCATCAGCCAGACGTTCTAAAAGAAATTCTACGGATAGCCTTGTCCCTTTAATAACAGGTTTACCTACTAGTACTGACTCATCTGAGTGAATATAATCTTGCCAATTCATAGCGTAGTTGTTTTAACAAAAAAGAAACAAACACTAGCGACTTCTAAAATTGCAGTATCCCCTCAGACCTATTACCAAAGCCAAGATTGGTATAGAGTAAGGTACGCCGTCAGCACAGCCTATCTTGTGTTACACTTTGGAGATATACAAAAAAAACATGCCATTAATGAACTACAAAAAGCTATAGAGTTTGTGATATTACATTCTTTTCTAAATTACTAGAAAAGGTTCAAGATCAGTCCTAAACCTCTGCTTTCTCTGCGTTTAAGCACACCCGCAGTGCTTCGAGGAACATATCCGCTTCGTCGACACCAATGGCCAGCGATGGTAATAAGCGAATGGTATTTTTACCCGCTACACCTGTAAACTGCTTATGCTCAAACAACAGTGTTTTGCGGAGGGAATCAACAGGGAAATCGTACTCAATACCAATCATCAGTCCACGACCGCGCAGTTCTTTGTACCCACCAATTTGTCGAATACCATCCATCAGGTAATTGCCCATGCGCGTTGCATTTTCCATTAGACCTTCTTCTTTCATGATGTCTAAAACAGCAATCCCGGCTGTGCAGGCCAAATGGTTTCCACCAAAGGTTGTACCTAGCAATCCGTAGCTGGCTTTGAATTTAGGTGAGATCAAAATGCCCCCAATCGGGAAACCATTGCCCATGCCCTTAGCCATCGAAATAATATCGGCTTCGATGCCACTGAATTGGTGCGAAAAGAACTTGCCCGATCGACCATAGCCACACTGAACCCCATCCAGAATAAGTATAGCGCCCGTTTCGTCGCAACGCTGGCGGAGGGCTTTTAGGAACTCATCCGTGGCTACCTGAATCCCGCCAACTCCCTGAATCCCTTCAACAATGACCGCACACGTATCCGAAGTGATCCCTTCTTTAGCGGCTTCGGCATTGTTGTAGGGCAGAAAGCGAACGTGCTGATTGTAGTTGACTGGGGCAACAATGGCCGGATTATCGGTAACGGCAACCGCACCGGCAGTACGGCCGTGAAAGGATTTGGTAAAGGCGACTACGTTTGTTCGACCAGTATGAAACGACGCGAGTTTAAGGGCGTTTTCATTCGCTTCGGCTCCCGAGTTGCACAGAAACAAGGCGTAATCGGGATGGTCGGAAAGAGCACCCAGTTTATCGGCCAGTTCCTGCTGTTGCGGAATCCGGACGGAATTAGAGTAAAAGGAAATCTTATGCAATTGATCGGTTAGCGCCTGCACATACCGAGGGTGGGTATGCCCAACTGAAATTACAGCATGACCACCGTAGAGGTCCAAATAGCGGGTGCCATTGACATCCCAAAGGTAGCTACCCTGCGCTCGAACGGGTTCAATGTCGTATAGCGGATAAACGTTAAATAGCTCTGCCATTCTTTTCGAATCGATAAATACCCTGAATACTTCACCTTAATCAGAGCATGACCATAAATGAGGTGCAAGTTTACGGATAATCAATTGAAAATGGGCTTAAAACACAAAAAGGGAGCCTCAAGCTCCCTCATTTATATGGGTTTCAATCAAAATCAGCGTTGACCTATAAACGTCCGAAGCACTTTAACTGATTCGGCGGGCTGCTCGACCATACTCAAATGACCAGCATGTTCAATAGTTGCTACGCTGATGTGATCAGATAGATTGGCAAGCTGTGCCGTTTTTTCGTAAGGTATTAGTTGGTCCTGACGACCAAGTACCAGTAGAATTGGGAACTGAGCATCCCGTAAAACCTGCGTTCGGTCAGGACGATTGGCTATGGCTTCCATACCCGCTATGAGCGCATCGGCAGGCAGGCTTTGAAATCGTTCGATCAATTCCTGTGTTTTCTCTACAGGATAATCGGGAGCCACCATTTTCGGTAGTTGTTTCTGAATAAAGGGAGCCGTACCCTGTATTCTCAGCCCATCAATTGCCTGCCGACGAACCTCTTTGCGAGCTTCATCATCGGCAGTGGCGGTTGAATGATATAAAACCAATCCCTGAATCATTTCCGGGTGCCGTTCCGCAAAAGCCAGTGCTATATAGCCGCCCATCGAATGCCCAACCAGCAGGAGTTTTTCAATCTGTGCCGTCTGTAATCGGGCATACAAATCTTCGGCATAGGCCTCAATGGTTGTGTGGTTCGTTAGCTGAGCGAAATCAGGTTTCAGAACCAAGTTGTCCGAAGCCAAATCGGCGTAGATGCCATTCCAGATGGAAGCATCTACGCCGTGGCCATGGATGAGACAAATCGTTGGTAATTGACTCATTTCTATGGGATTATTGACTAACAGTGAGCATTAATGACGCCTATCTGTATGAGTACTAAAGCAAGTTTTGAAACAGTGACTTATAACTTCTAATTTAAAATTAGCTACAGCAAGCCAAGTAAAAGTAGTACAGCCCCCACTATCAAGGCAATGACACCGACCGTAAAGGCCGTACCGGATGTTAACAATATTAGCAACAAACCAATAATAACCAGTACTGCTCCCGTTGCCAGCGTACCTGAATTTATCATTGACTTTTCCGGATTGTTGGGTGCAAGTTGTTTACTGATTTTCTTGTTCATTTTCTTGAGCATCATGCGCTCCATCAGATTCATCTTTTTAGGAGCGGCTATCTCAGTAGGGGCTAGACTGGCTTTAGTTGAAGCAGAGGCCAGCAATGTACGAACCCGATTCAGGCGTTTCTGGACAGTTTTATTCGCGGCCAGTTTGCTGTTAGTACTCACTAAAGCATCCACTTCATTCAATGAAGTATTTGCCTGAGTAAGCTGTTGAGTAGGAGTAGAGGTTACGACTGGTGCCTGATCTGCCACCGTTGACGAGGTAACTAGTGGTGTTGTCTGTGGAGGGGTAGACACAATGTGTTCACGCGCGCTGGGTTGAAAATAGGCCACAGGACGGCTGCACGATGATACAATAACGATTCCGAGCAATGCCGAAAAAAGTTGCTTTGAAAATGTGTTCATAATGATGAGAATTAACGTGAATGATTAAGATACCATCTTGAACAACTACAACTTCATTCGTTTGTTGGAAGGTGATTTAAAATAAGTCGACTGGACTTCAGAAATCAGGGTAATTACTCGGTTTACAGTGGCAAAAATGCCTGCTTGAACCACTATAAACCGGGCTTTTTTACTTAAGGAGCCTGCCTTAGAGGAGTTCGATTAGCAGGATGACTAATCCAGCAGCTAATGCGATTGCGCCAAGGGCAAAGCCTCCGCCAGACGTCAAGGCCAGTAAGAGTATGCCCCCCAGCACCAGCACTGCGCCCAAAATCAGAATGCTTGTGCTCGCCAGTGTTCTGTCCGGGTTAGCTGGAGCAAGTTGTTTGCTGATTTGCCTGTTTAATTTCTTGAGCATCATCCGCTCCAGTAGATTCATTTTTCGGGGAGTGGCAATCTTTGTCGGTGCCTGAGAGGCTTTCGTTGCTTCTAAACCTAGACAGGTTTGCACCCGGTTTAAACGCTTCTGAACGGTTTTAGCTTGAGTGGTAGTGAGCTGGCTGTTAGCACGCACGAGCGCATCAACAGTATCTGCTTTGGAAGTTGCCTGAACTAGCTGTTGCGGCATATTAAGTTCTATAATTGGCTGATCTGTTGGAGTTTGATTGACATCGAGTGGCTTGGTTTGTTCAACGTTAGTCACAATGTGTTCACGTATACTTGGTTGAAAATAAGCCACAGGACGGCTGCAGGACGTAATAAAAGTAAACATTAACAAACTCCCCAGAAGTTGGCAGGTATTAGTTCTCATGAAAAGCTGATAGTGAGGTGAATCAATTAGTGCAATAATCATACTAACCATTCGAGTAGGAGCAAGTTTATTAAAAAAGAATCTCCCACAAAAAATCCCTCCACATCGACGCTGATGTGGAGGGATTTCTGTATATATCGCTACACTGATTAAGCGACAGACCGAAGCTGGTAAGTACTGGTCTTACCAAATTTTTCGCGGGCATATTCCAGACTGATGGTTAATTCTTTAACCCCCGTCTGCGACGGCATTTCAAACATGGCATCTGTAATGATTGACTCGCATATGGAGCGTAATCCACGTGCGCCAAGCCCATATTGCAACGCCTGATCAACAATGTAGTTCAATGCGGTAGGGTCCCAGTGAAGCGTAATGCCTTCCATCTGGAAAAGTTTGTCGTACTGCTTGGTAATGGCATTTTTGGGCTCGGTCAAAATCTGCATCAGGGTCGTACGATCGAGCGGTTCGAGGTGGGTAAGCACGGGTAACCGACCAATCAGCTCCGGAATTAGTCCGAACGATTTAAGATCGAGCGCCGAAATATAGCGCATCAGATGCCCTTTCTCAAAGGTTTCATTCAGACGCCGATCGCCCGAGAAACCAATAGGTCGGGTATTAATCCGTTTGGTTATATGCCGCTCAATACCATCAAAGGCACCTCCACAGATAAACAGAATATTTTCGGTATTCAAGGCAATTAGCCGCTGGTCGGGATGTTTGCGGCCACCCTGAGGGGCACATTCACCACCGAACCTTCCAGTAGTTTCAGCAAGGCCTGCTGAACTCCCTCACCACTGACATCGCGGGTGATGCTGGGGTTATCGGATTTCCGGGCAATTTTATCAATCTCGTCAATGTAGACAATGCCCCGCTCTGCCGCTTCGACATTGTAATCGGCGGCCTGTAGCAATCGGGTCAGGATCGTCTCCACGTCTTCACCCACATAACCCGCTTCGGTAATGACGGTAGCATCGGCAATGCAGAAAGGCACCTCAAGAATTTTGGCAATGGAGCGGGCAAGATAGGTTTTACCCGTACCCGTTTCGCCCACCATAATGATGTTCGATTTCTCAATCGTCACGTCATCATCGGTTTTGGGCTGCATCAATCGCTTATAGTGGTTGTAAACGGCAACGGTGATGGATTTTTTGGCATCGTCCTGACCAATAACGTATTGGTCGAGGTGCCGCTTCATATCAATTGGCTTGATAAGGTTGATTTTGACCTCGCTTGGTTCACTGCGTTTGGGGCGCATTTCTTCCAGCACCACCTGGTGCCCCTGCTCAATGCAGTAGTTACAGATGTGCGCGTCGATGCCCGACAGCAGCAGCATCACTTCGTTTTTGCGCCGTCCACAGAACGAGCAACTTATTTGTGGCATGAACGTTTGCAGGGTGAATTGGGAGTTAACGGAGTAAGTCGAGCAATTGACTACTTATTATCCGGGTTTATTTTAAGTACTTGTAAAGACGCTTGATAACTATAAATTTCGGCAGAAAAAAAATGACTCAGGCGAACCTGAGCCATTCGTTGTTAGCAAAGTTATTAACTGGTAGGCAAATGGGCAAATTAGACCATGCCTATCTCTATTTCTCCCGATGAAGAACTTCGTCGATCAAGCCATATTCTTTGGCTTCTTCGGCCCGGAACCATTTGTCGCGGTCAGAAGCCTGTTCGATTTCTTCGTAGGTACGGCCTGAGTGACTAGCCAGAATCCGGTATAGATCTTTTTCCAGTTCAAGCATTTCTTTCATGGTCACCTGCATGTCTTTCGAGGTTCCCTGCGCACCACCCGATGGCTGGTGAATCATAACCCGGGCGTGTGGTAAGGCCGAACGTTTTCCGGCGGCACCACCTGCCAGCAATACGGCACCCATCGAAGCGGCAAGGCTCGTACAAACCGTTGCTACGTCAGGACGTACATATTGCATGGTGTCATAAATACCTAAACCAGCGTATACCGAACCGCCAGGGCTGTTCAAATACATCAGTATATCTTTCTTAGGATCAGCCGATTCCAGGAACAGCAACTGGGCTACGATAATGTTGGCGATATTGTCGTCAACGGGCAGACCCATAAAAATAATCCGGTCGGCCATGAGCCGCGAGAATACATCGACCTCCCGGAAGTTCATCGGCCGTTCTTCAATGACTGAGCGGGTCATGTTTTCAACCGAGTTGTTCTGAATGGTGTGTTTCACATACCCGTCTACTGTCAGGCCATTAAGGCCCATGTGATGTACCGCGAAATTGCGGAATTCTTTTTCGTTATTCATAATGGGGTTTACTTCGTTAATTTGAAAACCAATAATGATTGGTGTAAGTTCGAGAATCGTTTCGTTACAAAATTGCGTTATCCTCCCGAAAAACCCTGTCAGTTTTGGTTTAGATTTTATCGTTGTTACTTGATATGAAAGCATCCATCTCCGAGAAAATACGCATTGAACGGCTTCAGCGTGGTTTATCGCAGGAAAATATGGCCGATCTGCTTAATCTTTCCACCACCGCATATGGTGATATTGAACGCGGCAAAACCGATCTGACCCTGTCTCGTATGACCCAGATTGCCAGTGTGCTGGGTATTTCATTATTAACCCTTCTCTCCGACGAAGCTATTGCGGCTCAGGTTGTTGAGCCAAAAGTGGATGCCCTTGTCAGTCATGAACTCGAAACACTCCGCCTGACAGTTGAGAAACAGGAAGTCGAATTAGATAAACTTCGTCTGGAAGCCGATTACTGGAAACGGAAGTATGACGACCGCATTGCCATGGAAGTACTTCGCTCGATGGGCGTCGAGCAAAAGCGCGAGCGGATTGGGTTTTAAACGATCTCACAGGAGATACCTACTCGTTTAGTACATTTGTCCGCATAGCTGTATGCGGCTAAGGCAATCTCATTTATGGAAAAGCAACACCTCACTTACTTCAAAATCGAGAACTTCAAACGGTTCGACTCTTTCGAGATGAGCAATCTCGGGCAGTTTAACCTGATTGTGGGCGATAATAATGTGGGGAAGACGTCGGTATTGGAAGCGTTGACGTTTGATGAAGAGATTGATAGATTGGCTCACAACTACTGGACTACTTTTTGGGATAGAGGATTAACTCAATCAAGCGAAAGCGATTTTTCTTATAAAGAAATTCAACAAACGCATTTTTGGGAAGCAATTTTCAAAAAAGAGGGCCCTATAATAATCGAGGCAAATGGTATCAATTTATGTTTAGAGTTAAGACCTCATCAGCAGCTTTATGAACATGAGAAAGCCACAATAAAAGAAGCAGTTGTAACTGTAATTCCGGAACAATGGCTAAAACTGTCAAAAAAACATATTGATGGAACTTATAGAAATTGGCAACTTATTGCCGCATATTTTGAAGGATCAGTAGTACCCAATTATAATACTTTCAGCTTAGATTCTTATGTGCCATTCATTTCAGCTAATATGAGCTATGGGCCAGAACTGATTGAAATGTACTATCAATTTGTAAATTCCAATAAAATTATCAGAAAAGAAATTGAAAACAATTTGAAATTATTCATCCCTAAAATTGAAGAAATACGTCCGCATAAAATTGGCAACAGTGAGGTGTTAGGAGTAATTTTATCGGATAATAACACGCTACTACCACTTACCTATTTTGGGGATGGAACAGTTAAATATGTTCGTCTTATATTAGAAATGTTGATAAATCAAGGTCGTCGCCTTATGCTTGACGAAATTGGTTCTGGCATCCATTTTACCCGATTAACAAGCTATTGGAAATCAATTATACATCTCTGTTCCAAGTACAACGTCCAACTTTTCGCGACAACCCATAGTCTTGAATGCCAACAAGCATTTATTGAAGCGCTTGAAGATACAGAAATGCAACAGTATCAAGAAGACGCTCGAAATATTTCACTGATCGAGAATAAACAGGGAGAAGTAAAAGCTGTTACCTATGATTTTGGTCAGTTTGAATACGCGCTAAATATTGGTTTTAATACACGGGGTGGCGCACGATGAGCAATGTTCAGATTTTTGTTGAGGGAGTGGCTGACCAGAAATTCTTTCAGGATCTGATTCACGAATGGTATGGAATTAAACTAACCAAAGGAAAGTTCGCTGAAAAAAATACCAAAATCGAGTTAGGCGATATTTTTGACATGGGCGATAAAGACTCATTCGAAGATCCAATCAAGATGCATTTTCTTGATCCTATTATCGAGACACTTCAAATTGAAGAGATACCTATGCTGGTTATTTTTGATGCGGATACCTATAATGAGAACCAGCCTATAGTTGATGAGTTTTGCGCGAATAGTGGTTTTCAATACTTTTTATTACCCTACAACGGAACTCATTCCAAACCAGATAAAAATGATGGTGATTTGGAGACTTTGCTTCAGGAAATAATCTGTGTAGATAATCAGATTATTTTTGATTGCTGGCAAGCTTACGAGCAATGTTTAACTGGTCAGAAAACTAAAACGACAGCATCAGGAAAATTTACCTTACCAGCTCGGAAGACAAAAATTTATGCCTATCTGGAGGCATTAGTAGGTGAATCAAAAAAACAGAAGGCGAAAATCAAGGAGGAAAACCGCGATTATCGAAATAAAAGCCACTGGAATCTCGATCCAACTCACCCGCCCCTCAAACCGTTAAAAGAATTTTTAGACCCCTTTTTTAGTACACAATGAACGAACAAAGCAAAAGCTTCCTGTACAAGTACCTAAACAATGCCTCGCCCACCGGTTTTGAATCGTCGGGGCAGCAGATTTGGTTAGATTACCTTAAACCTTACATCGACGAATACATCGTTGATACCTATGGCACGGCCGTTGGCGTCATCGGGCCGGGTAAAGATTATAAAGTGGTTATCGAAGCCCACTCTGATGAGATTTCGTGGTTTGTCAATTACATTTCCGACGACGGCTATATTTATGTTCGGCGTAATGGTGGTTCCGATGCGCTCATTGCGCCGTCTATGCGGGTCAATCTGCACACCAAGAAGGGCACTGTAGAAGGCGTGTTTGGTTGGCCAGCTATTCACGTGCGAGACCTGGCAAAAGACACGGCTCCCAAAGTGACCGATCTCTTCATCGACGTGGGTGCCGCTACCAAACAGGAAGTAGTGGATATGGGCATTAACGTGGGCACTGTCTGTACGTTCGTTGATGGCCTCACAGAATTGAATAATCGCTACTATGTTGGGCGGGCGTTGGATAACCGGATGGGGGGCTTTATGATTGCCGAAGTGGCCCGCCTGTTGAAGGAAAACAAGGTGACGCTGCCCTTTACGCTCTATATCGTCAACGCCGTACAGGAGGAAATTGGCTTGCGTGGAGCCGAAATGATTGCCCGTCGGCTCAAGCCAGACCTCGCCATCTGCACCGACGTAACGCACGACACTCAATCGCCTAAGTACGACAAGAAAGAACAGGGCGATTTAAAATGCGGAGCTGGTCCTGTGCTTTGCTACGGGCCTGCTGTTCAGAATAATGTACTCGACTTTTTGATTGCCGTAGCCGAACAGCAAGGTATTGATTTTCAGCGCCAGGCTGTTAGTCGATCGACCGGTACAGATACCGATGCGTTCGCCTATGCTACCGAAGGCATCGCTTCAGCTCTGATTTCACTACCTCTGAAGTACATGCACACCACCGTCGAAACCGTTCATATGGACGATGTGCGGAATGTTATTAAATTGATGTACGAAACCCTGTTGGCCCTGAAAGGCAATGAGGATTTTCGATATATCAAATAGGGGATAGTCGACAGTTTATTATGCATGGGGCGGGGAGCCCGAAGCAGGGACTGATTTACCCGGCTCCGGGCTCCCCGCCCCGTGCTATTAATCTGGCAATACCTTGATCATGATGTCTTTATAGTAGACCTTGCTTTTAGGATCATGGCCTTGTAAAGCAACGGTACCCATGCTAAGTTTTTTCGGGGATTTGCCTGTACTAATGCTGTCTGGTTCAGTATAATCGTTGATGAGTTTATCGTTGATTTTGATCATCACTTTTTTACCCTGCACGATAATGTGTTCGGTATACCATTCATCATCTTTCACAAATACCTCTTTTACATCCTGAACTCCGTATACGCTACCCGTTTTGCGCCAGTCGGTATGTGATTGATTCACCTGAATTTCGTAGCCTTTAGAAGGCCAGCCCGAGGGCTGATAGGCCGTGTGAATAAACATACCCGAGTTGGAGCCCGGCATGGTTTTGACCTGCGCCTTCCACTCGAAGTTCTTGAAGTTATGATTGTTTACCGGCCCTTCGTAAAACAGGTGGGCTCGTGGGCCATTAACAACAATAGCGCCATCCTGAATGGTAAACGTTCCTGGGCTATCTTCGGTGACTTTCCAGCCGTTAAACGTCTTGCCATCGAAAATGCTAACCCAACCATCGGCAGTTGGGCGAAGGGTAAAACTGAGGCAAAAGCCAAGTAGCAGCATAGCTGCAAAAAAAGTCAGACGATTTTTCATACGAATAGGGCTAGTTATGTTTTGGTGCTGCCCTTTACCCAAAGCAGGAGGGAGGGATAAACTAACCAGTGTTGCTGGTGATTCACATTATCGTAAAAATATATCGTTACCATTTTTTAAATATTAACAACAAATGGTTTTTTGAATTTGATAATAATTAACTTTGGTCTGGCTGCTATTTTGATTCAAACGACTCATTTTGTGCTAAATAAAACAAATTGATTGTTGTAACTTGCTCCGAGTATTACCACCAACTTGTCCCTTTTAATGTTAACTGAACGGTCCACCGATATAGGATTTGCGCAACTTCTTGATGCTTTGCCCGATGCAGTCGTCTGGATGAGGGCACTGCGCAGCCATGACAACAAGGTTGTCAATTTCAGAATAGACTATGCCAATCAGAAGTCTCAGGAAATGGTAGAAGGCGTGTATCAGGCATGCGTTGGAACCCTGTTGCTTGGCGATAATGAACAACTCAGACGATCTACTGAGAGAAGTTTTCATGTTATGTGTAACGTGCTGCAAACCAATCAGCCACACGAATATGATTTCTTTAACTCGCACCTGAATGCCTGGTTTCTGATGAGCCGCTCCAAACTAGGCGACGGCATTCTGTGTGTTACGCGTGATATATCTTCCCTGAAACTGGCAGAGCAGGCCAACCGCCAGCAAACGAATTTACTCAATAGTGTACTGGATAGTTCGCTAAACGGCATCATGTCGCTGGCAGCCGTACGGGATGAAGCAGGGTGTATTGTTGACTTTATATTTCTCTCAGTCAATCAAACCTCCTGTCGACTGATCTCCAAAACTCCGGATGAGCTTATTGGTCATCGACTTTTATCGGTTTTCCCCTCTCATGTTGAGTATGGGCTGCTGGCTATGTATATTGAAACAACCGAAACGGGTAAATCAAGTTGTAAGGAGATTTATTCTGTTCGCGATGGTGTAGATTTCTGGTTCGATATTTCGGCCGAAAAACTGGGGGATGGCTTTGTTGTTACTTTTAGCGATATAACTGTACAAAAGCAGGCCGCTAAAGTTGTTGAGCAGTCAGCCGCAGAACTGCAAACAATTATTGATACCTCGCAAACGGGTATTTTCCTGCTTAGTCCGGTTCGGAACGAAGCCAGCGAAGTGGTTGATTTTCGGTTTAGAGTAGCTAACCGACAGTTGGTTGCCTACGTAGGACAAGAACCCGAAGCTGTCATTGGCTCACTGTGTAGCACCTGGTTGCCTGGTTTTAAAATCAACGGTCTGTTTGAGCGGTATATCCGCACCTACTTAACGGGCGAACAATGTCGTTTTGACTTTCACTATGATAGCAGTGGTATGGATGTCTGGCTTGATATCATGGCCACAAAACTTGGCGACGACGTACTCGTAACCTTTGTCGACTATACACCCCTTAAACGACTCCAGCATCAGTTAGAAAACACGGTTACGGATTTACAGCGTTCAAACAGAAATTTAGAGCAGTTTGCCTACGTAGCCAGCCACGACTTGCAGGAGCCGTTACGTAAAATTCAGGCCTTTGGCGACATTATTCAGTCACAGTACGCATCCGTCATTGATGAGGGTGGTGCCGACATGATTCGTCGGATGCAGTCGGCAGCAGCCCGTATGCAGGTGTTAATAAAAGATGTACTGGCCTATTCGCGTGTTGCCACCATACGCGATACGCTTAGTTCAGTTCCACTTAGTCAGGTAGTCAATAATGTATTGGCTGATCTGGAAGCGATCATTACTGAAAAACAGGCACTTATAGCTGTTGAATCGCTGCCAACAGTGAAAGGGGATGCTGCTCAGCTACGTCAACTTTTCCAAAATTTGATTAGTAACGCGTTAAAGTTTTCAAAACCAGACTCAACAATACCTAGTATTGCCATTACGACTCGGCGTGTACATGGACGGGATATGACCTCAATCGAGATTCCGGCCAGCGATGCTGGCCGATTGTTTCATCTTATTACTATATCGGATAATGGCATCGGTTTCGAGCCGCACCAGGCTGAGCGAATTTTTCAGGTATTTCAGCGACTGCATAACAGGCGTGAATATGAAGGCACGGGCATTGGACTTGCCATTGTGCAGAAAGTAATGGATAATCATCAGGGGTATGTTCGTGCTGAAGGCCGCCTGGGCCAGGGAGCTATATTCAGCCTGTTGTTGCCTGCCAATCAGTAGAAACTAAACGCGTAAATAGCTTTATTAGGCCATGTTTATCACTTTTGCCTATCTGTTCGTTACCTTGGCAGTCGAATCAATCGGAGTTTACATGCGTCATTTCATTTTATTGGTTTTTGGGTTGGCATTAGCCTCATGCAAGCTCGCCGTACCGAGTGTGTACGAAGCTCAATTTTCTTCAGATCCAACATCTACACCCGTAACGCCGGGTCAGATCGATGAAGCATCGGGTATGGTCGATAGTCGAACTCAGCCAGGTAATCTTTGGATCGAACAGGATAGCGGCAGCCCAGCCGAACTGGCCTTATTGGGCTATGATGGCAAAATAAAAGGCAAAATCACCATTCCGAACAGTACCAATCGTGACTGGGAGGAAATGACAATGGGACCAGGGCCTAAAGACGGCACAAATTATATTTACATTGGGGATATTGGAGATAACAACGCTCAGAATTCACTTTGCCAGATTTACCGTTTAGCTGAGCCCGCTTCGCTTCAATCCTCGATTCCGCAGGTCGACCGGATCAACTTCCGGTATCCCGATGGCCCCCGTGATGCCGAAGCTATGTTTGTTGATCCAGCTACAAAAGACATTTATATTATCTCAAAGCGGGAGGAGAAAGTCCATTTATATAGCCTGCCTTATCCACAAAATGTAAATGAGATCACGGTAGCCAAATCCTATGGTGAACTGCCCATGACGTTTGTAACAGGTGCTTCCATTTCGCCAGATGGCGCGGAAATTCTGGTTCGAACCTACACGCAGCTTTATTATTGGAAGCGAGATTCAGGTCAATCCATTGCCGATGCCTTGCAATATGGTACGAGTCGCCAGCTGGTTGTGCATGCAGAGCCACAGGGCGAAGCCGTTTGTTTTGATAAAGACAATAAAGGCTTCTTTACCATCAGCGAGCGAGCCAATGCGGCCTCGGTAAATCTCTATTATTACGCAAGGAAGTAGTTGTAAGTGGCGTAGGTGGCGTAAGAAAAGTGGGTGAAGTATAGCCAACTAACTTACTCCACCTACTTTGCTTACTTCCCTTACTCCACCTATCATCTGATTGACTATCTTACCGGATGGATTCATCGATACTGATTATAGTCCTGAGTTTGTCGGTACTGATTTCGTATGCCTTTGACTTGTTTAGCAGTCGGTTTAAAACACCCTCCGTTTTGCTTCTACTGCTACTGGGTATGCTCACAAGGCAGGGCACGGAATATTTCAATGTTCAGGTACCTTATGTCAATACCATTCTCCCCACACTGGGTACGCTGGGGCTGATTTTGATTGTGCTGGAAGGTGGGCTTGATCTGGAACTCCATACGGATCGGCTAAGTAGTATCCGTCGAACACTGCTGGCTTCCTTACTGGCCGTTATTGGGGGAACGCTCATTATGGCCAGCATGCTCTATCTACTCCTGAATGATTCGTTCTATCATTGCCTGATGGCAGCCTTACCATTTTCTATTGTGAGTAGCACGGTAACGGCTCAAGCTGCAACGAATCTGCTGGGGGACAGCGGGAATTTGCTGTTTATGAGTCTGCCTATGCGAGTATACTTGGGATTATGGCCTATAATTTTCTTGTATTAAGCCGTGGTTCAGTGTTGGGGGCTATCTGGTCGTTCACGCGTGACACGCTCGCGATGGCTATTATTTCGCTAGGCTGCTGTTTTTTACTGCTTTACCTCATCGGACGAATCAATCACCGAATCAAATTTCTGCCTATTATTTCGGTACTGTTTCTAGTGTATGCGCTTGCCGAAATCAACCATATGTCGTCGCTGTTGCTGATTTTGATCTTTGGTTTATTCCTAAATAATACCGATCTGTTTATTCGCGGTCGGTTAAGCCAGATCCTTAAAAATGAGCTGTTCGAAAAAGAGCTTGACCAACTTAAAAACCTGACAGCCGAAGGGGCCTTTGTTGTTCGCACATTTTTTTACCTGATCTTAGGGTACGCAACTATTCCCCACGACCTGATTGAAGTGGATGCGGTAATTGTCAGTGTGTTATTTGTTGCTGTAATTTATTCGTGGCGCTGGGTAACCCTGCGATTAACCTATACAGGCCCTTTAATTCCACTACTATGGGTAGCGCCACGGGGTTAATCTCTATTTTACTTTACCTCAATATTCCTGAAGACTTGCGATTGGTAGGTTTTCGTGAAGGAATCCCCATGCTGGTTGTCGTTCTATCCTCGATTGTAACCATGGTAGGCCTCCTGCGAAATACAAGAGTGACGAATGATAAATGATGAATATTTTTTGCAGAATCCTTCATCTCATATACCTTAAAAATCGCCAAAATGGCCGATGGATAAGGTAAGCCAGGTTTTGCTCATTGGCAAAGGCTTCTCGCTCGAAACTGATATTCCGATAGGCGTTATAATGATCCTGGTACTGAAACCGACGGATAAGGTATTCGAGTCCATACCAGATATAAAAGGGTAAAATTCCCAATTCTGCCTGTTGCCGCAAATGGATTCGCTCATGATTAATGAGTGTTGGACCTGGATTGGGCTTCCGAACTAAGATAAACGGAAACAGCGCCATTCCATCTGGGCGTAACGAAGGCAGGTGAACAATTAACATTTCCGTACTTTTATAAACAGTAGACAAGGGCTGACACAAAAGTATTCACTAAGTCCTGAGTTGACTGCTTACCCCTATGACTTTATTCCTCATTATCCTCTTCATTGTTGGTTATACGCTAATTACACTCGAACATTCGATTAACATCAACAAAACAGCAACAGCTCTCATTACCGGAGTTGTTTGCTGGACAGTATACGCCTTAATGGATGCCCAGCCTGAATCGGTAGGACACCATCTCGTTCAACATCTGGCCAATACCGCCGAAATTCTGTTTTTCCTGCTGGGGCTATGACCGTGGTAGAGCTTATTGACGCACATGACGGATTTACCCTGATTACAGATCGGATTGCCAGCCGAAATATTCGTACGCTACTCTGGATCATTAGTCTGCTCGCATTTTTTCTGTCAGCTCTTCTGGACAACCTCACTACCGCGATTGTGATGGTATCAGTTACGCGCAAATTGGTTCGGGATACGGAACAACGGCATATCATGGCGGGAATGATCATCATTGCTGCCAATGCAGGAGGGGCCTGGTCGCCCATTGGCGATGTGACGACAACGATGCTCTGGATCGGTGGGCAGATTACAACGCTGCATATTATCCAGATGCTGATGCTGCCTAGTCTGGTATCTATGCTGCTACCACTGGCGATACTTACCAGAAATCAGCCTAATACACAAGTGAAAACGTCATCGCAAGGCATTAGCCGACCTTATGTAACCCCAATTGCCCGGCGCGACCGTCGGACTATGCTGGCGGTTGGGTTAGGAGGAATGTTGTTTGTGCCTATTTTTAAGACCGTTACCCACCTGCCGCCTTACATGGGTATATTGTTCGTATTGGGCGTAATCTGGGTAGTATCTGAATTGATCCATAGTGATAAAGACGAAGCCCAGCGACAAAAATTTACAGCCGCCTATGCGTTGAGTCGAATTGACGTGCCAAGTATCCTGTTTTTTTTAGGTATTCTGCTGGCAGTAGGGTCACTAGAGGCAACGGGTATTTTACGTAACCTGGCTGGGTCGCTAAGTGAGTCGGTTGGCAATCTGGACGTGATTATATTCTTGATCGGTATCGTGTCGGCGGTGGTCGATAATGTACCCATCGTGGCGGCTACTATGGGTATGTATGACCTGAACGCCTACCCAGTCGATGATAAACTCTGGGCGTTTCTAGCCTATTGTGCAGGTACGGGTGGCAGTTTGCTGATCATCGGATCGGCAGCAGGTGTGGCCGTAATGGGAATGGAGAAACTGGCTTTCGGCTGGTATCTGCGTAAAATCAGTTGGCTGGCCCTGATTGGCTATGTGGCTGGGGCACTGGTCTATCTGGCCGAATTTGCGCTGGTAAATTAATCATGGAATAGAGCTCTTATAACCCTTGTTGTTTTATAGATGAAGTTTTACCTTTGACTAAATCATATCCTGAAAATCATGAAAAAAATAGGAATAATCATAGGTCTGGTTCTTCTTCTGGGTCAGCTCGTACAGGCACAGACAACACCGACAGCTGACCAAGTAATTGACAAGTACATTACGGCTATTGGCGGTAAAGACGCGCTGATGAAAGTAACGGACATGACGACCAATATGTCGTCGGATATGAATGGTAATTCCATCATTATCACCCGAAAACAAAAACTTCCCAACAAATTTTCGATGGTGATAAACGCTAACGGCATGGAAATAATGAAACAAACCGGTGATGGCGAAAAGGTCGTCAGAGGAGGTATGCAGGGGACGAATACAATAGAAGGGCCAGAAGCGAAACAGATGATGGCCATGAATACCCTTTTCCCTGAATTGCACTATGCCGAAAATGGGGTGACGAGCACGTTCGTTGGTATTGAAAAAGTGGATGGTAAGGACACGTATAAACTCAGCCATGCGCTGGCTGATGGAAAGGGTGTGTGGACGGATAATTTTGATGTAGAAACGGGACTGAAAGTGCAGTCGATTGCCACGAACAAATCGCCCAGAGGAGAAATGACAACCACTAGCGTCTATTCTGATTATAAGGAAAATATCGGCATTAAATTGCCGATGACGATCACGCAGACGTCGCCCCGTGGTCCCATGACGATGTCGGTCGATAATGTGAAAATTAACAAGGGCATTAAGGATTCTGACTTTACTGTGAAGTAATGCTTGTCCAAAATAGATTCTGTAGATTCTACCAGGCCGCCGGAGCAATAGATCCTTTTAGTGTTAATTTACTGATTATCAGATCTTATAAAGTCGATGGAATCTACAGGAACTATAGAATCTAAATTGGGAAAGCAGTAGTGTGGTGTGTGCCAGCCCTACATATTCCTGATAAACGCTTCCAATGCATTCAGGTGATCTGAAAATGCCTGTTGGCCAGCTTGTGTAGCCGAATAGGTTGTGTTGGGTTTGCGGCCGATAAACTGCTTTTGCACACCTATATAGCCCGCTTCCTCCAGCGCACGAAGGTGCGTGGCCAAATTACCGTCGGTAAGGCCAAGCAGTTCTTTCAGCGCATTGAAACTAAGCGAGTCATTGACCATCAGAACCGACATGATGCTTAGTCGCGCTTTGCTTTCAAAGGCTTTGTTAAACTGAGCCAGCAGGTCGTTCTTCATGCAGTAGTACGTTCATATTTGTAGTACATGGCCAGGCCATACACAATGTGTAAGACCCCGAACCCAAGTGCCCACGTCAACAGGTTATAACCCGGCCAAAATAGAGACAGTAGGCCTAGCCCGATTTCGCAGTAGGCTAATGACTCTACATCACGAAATGTGTATTTGCTGCCACTGTGCAGGGCCAGTCCGTAAAAAATCAGCGTTGCCGGAAACGCCAGCCAGATTAGGTTGTAATACAGCAAGGCTAAGCAAAATACGCCACCGGCTGCTAGTGGTACGGCCATGGCCCAAAGTAACCGTTGCGACGATTGATTCCAAACACTCAAGCCCTGTCGCTTTGCCTTGCGAACCGTAAAGTAGGTACCGGCTAAAAGGGCCGCCACGAGTACACTAACCGCTACAGTCACTAAAAACTGTCGCTGATCATGATGGTTTACCTGCGTATAGATCTCCTCTGGGTTGGGTTGAAATCGAGTGAATAGGCCCGTCTGCAAACGCATGGCCACAACCGCAGCACCGACTAGAGCAATCAGCCCCGCCGATACACCTGATAAGCCACTCAGTGACAGGAATTTGGAAGAACGCTCCATCAGGCTACGGATTTCCGTCAGCGTTTGCAGGTGTTCGCGCGATTCGTGCATGGGAAAAGAGAAAGTGCGAATGAGTAAATAAATGTATGACTTCTATTGATTTCCAAGTGAAATTATATCTAGTAGACGCCCACCCAGGATGATAAGGCCGACTACTACCGCAGTGATAGCCAGAATCAATACTGCCCCGGAAGACAAGTCTTTAATCGCTTTTATTTGTGGATGCCTGCCCGGCGATACAAAGTCGCACAATTTTTCAATGGCCGTATTAAATGCTTCGGCCGCCCAGACCAACCCGACCTGAGTCAGGATAATAGCCCATTCTGTACGATTTAACTGCAAATATAATCCTGCCGCCACAACAAGTCCGGCAATAAGCAGATGCACTTTGGCATTGTTCTCGAACCGAAACAAATCCAGAATACCCTGCCCGGCAAACCGGAAACTGCGTATGACTTTACGGAAATCAATCATGCTGATTTTTCATAAACAGGCTTCATGGAAACGGGCGCTGTCTTGGTTAGGGTGTTTATCTGGAACTTGTCGAATTCGCCTTTGGAATCGCCGGGCCCGTTGGGTTTTACTTTTGATAATATTGATTCAAGCAAAGGAAGCATACTGGTTAGGTTCTTTGTTTTGATCATGAAATTCCAGATGGACTCAAATTTTTTCCAGCCCCCGGCATAGAAAAAGTGCTTAAGCTTGTGCTTATACAAATCGTGTTGCCAGCTTGCTGTTAGAATATTGGCCCAGCTATAAAATTCACGGTATGCCCATTCATAACCGGTTTTTAACTCGTCGGCTGTTAACTGTTTTGTTTGGTAGACAACGTGTCTTGTGTCATATAAATCCCAGTTTCTTGTTCGTATTCGCCCTTCCTTCTCCATATTTTTATACAAGGCTGTACCTGGGTAAGGGGTTAGAATATGATAGGTTGATGTAGTGATTGCATTTTTTACGCCCCAATCTACTGTCCGTTTAAATACATCCGTATCGTCGTCATCAAGACCAAAAACAAAACTACCATTTATCATTATGCCCAGATCGTGGAGCCGATTAACCGCTTTGGTATAGTCTTTTTCAAGATTCTGTTTCTTATTGCTTTGTTTCAGATTTTCGGGCGAAAAGGTTTCAAAACCAATAAATAAACTTCTCAGCCCTGCCTCTGCTGCTTTCTCAATTAGATTTCCACGAAGAATAGAGTCAATGGTGGCAGCTCCCTGAAAAACTCGATTCATCCCTTTTATTCCATCAAAAAGTTCACTGGCAAATTTCGCATTTCCCAATAAATGGTCATCCAGAAAGTAAAGATGCCTGCCTGGCAATCGGTCTATTTCGGCTAATGCATCATCAACGAGTTGCGTATAGAATGTTTTGCCTCCTTCAAAGAAAGCATCTTTATAGCAGAAGTCGCAATGATGGGGGCACCCACGCGTAACAACGATTGAATTTGGAACCAGATAGAGGCTACGCTTAATGAGGTCTCTGCGAATAGGCGGTATACCCTTCAAGGTTCGTATTGACGAGCTGTAGATTTTTTTTGGCTGTCGTTTCTTGAAATCTATCAAAAACTGGGGAAATGTCTCTTCTCCAGGCCCCAAAAACAGACTGTCGGCATGAGGAGCTGCTTCTTCGGGCAACGATGTTACATGGAGACCGCCCAAAATGACATAGGCACCTTGGTTTCGGTAGTGATCGGCGATTCTGTAGGCTCGGTAAGCATTCGTTATATAGACCTGAACGACAACAAGATCTGGGCTATCATCTAGGTTTAATTCTTCAACATGTTGGTCCTGCAAATCAATTTCATCATCTGGGGATAAATAAGCGGCTAAAGTTGCAAGGCCTAATGGAGGGAAAAGAGAGTACTTTATAGGCCTCCAGAATGGACTTTCTGCTTCTGCCAGTGCAGGTAATATAAGTTTGACTTTCAAGGCCGTTCTGATGAATAAAGTGAGTAGGACTTACTGATTCAGGCTAAATCAATACGGGGTTACGGGTTTTCGTCGTGCTCAACATACCAGTAGAACGCCACGTATAAAACGATCAGAACAAAGCCATAGGCCAGCGTAAGTTTTATACTCAGATGGTCGTGATAGGCATGGGCAATAGCTAAGGTAAGCGAGGAGGGGTTTGTGAGTATATCCCAACTATTCCACCGCCCAACACGCCCTAGATAAATGCCGAATCCTGACAGAATTTGGGTGGCCAATATTGCCAGCCAGGTTAGTCGTTGGCCCAACTGTGGCTGAATCATCCGGTGAACGAGTAAAATGGAATACAGGCCGATCAATACACCTGTTAAGGCAAACAGGAATATAGCCATGGTATCGAACCAGAGGAGCGGGCTGTCGATATGTTTGATATGAAACAGATCGGTAATGATGTAAGGAGCGTTGGGGAAAAAAGCCAGCCATAGAAATAGGCCTCCCATAAAAAGCCATCGGCTACTGAACCCAGAGTCCCGCAAATCGCGGAGAACCAGTACAACGCCCAGTGGAAACCAGGCCAGAAACAGATTCCAGGTCAGCATCATGAAGAACCACCAGTTGCCTGTTAACAGGCCGCGTGTAATCACTAAACTTAGGCCAGCGACCGTTAGGAGGGTTAATGCCCGAAGACCTTTTCCCGGTTGTCTATCACGAGCTAACAATAAACCAGAATTGTAGGTAGAAGCGTATTGAGTTTGCATATTAAAAGTACTTTGTTTTGCAAAGTAAGTGAATAAAAAGAATGCCAGTCAAGGAAACTGGCAAAAATAGTTCTATCGGTTCAGGACGGCTTCGATTTGCTGCCGGAACCAGGCGGTTTGAACGAGCCGCTTTTGAGGGATTTTTCCGAGGGAGGGATCTATTTTTTCGTGTTGGTTTTTCATATTAAAGAATTTGTAAAACCGCTCAAAATCGTCGATTTTAAAGTCGTCAACAATCGAATCTGTTGATTTGTCCTTGAGTTTATCATCAGTCTTGAACTCTTCATAAGTCTGACGAGAAGATACCAGCTCTGGTAGGATATAGTCGTAACGTGACCGTTTATACTGCGTTAGAGCTTCAATATAAGTATCACGGTTAAAGCCAATCGGATTCACTTCGGCAATGTTATCGGGATGATATAAATAGTTCTCAAAGTTGTAGTAACGAAGTATGTGATGATTAGGATAAGCGGATTCAATCCTTTCAATTTCAGTATCTGATATAAAATCTCGATCACGAAGGGAGTGATATCGCGGGTCATTTTTTACCTGTAGAAATACACTACGTGCGTCTTTCATACCTACAAAAATCGTATTGGGTAGTGCCAGCAGATTATAGAACTCAGCGTTTTGGTTCTCACAGGCGACTACTTTCTTGTCCTTCATAATCTCAAACAGCATCTCTTTGGGAACGGCAATATCGTACACGTCCAGTTGATCTTTTGGCTGCGGAAACAGCGTTTGCGGCTGGTCGAAATCCAGATCATCAAAGTCGATCATAACGCCTTTCTCATATTGCCGTGCGTAGTCGATGAAGCCGAGCGAGTGCGAAGCTGTCCAGAGTTGACAGTTTTCTGGAATCCAGTTTTCAGTGATTTCTTTAAGCAGGTTGAATTGTAGCTTGGTATTCAGATGAAGATCTAGTTCATCGAAGAAATAAACGGTGTCGGTGAATTGATCTCGTCGGACGAGCAGATTAAAAAGTATGTTAATGACTTCTTTCTCTCCCGCACTAAGGTAATTATAGTGAATTTCAGATTGCCCTTTTTGAAAAGTAATTTGGGCAACTTTGCCTTCTAAAGGTGGAATGATTTCAATTAATGAAAGTTTAGTCGTTTCGTTGGGGCCGAAGATTTTGGCTAAGGCGTTGTTAATGGGTTGAATGTAAGTGGCTTTAAGTTGTTTTGATGAAACTTCACTTCTGAATATCTCTTTCAAAATTCGTTGTGAGATCTGCTCAATGTCGTTTTCGAAGCGCTCGTCCCGGTCAATGTAGGAACGTGGACGATCTGAATCTTGCTCAATAAAATTCAACGAACTGCCTAGTTGAGTACGGGTTAATCGAGGAAGTTGACGAAAACTGGTGCGGCCATAGAAACTGCCTGGATGCAGGTCTTGTGTATGGCCAGCTACAGATATAGCTACATGATCGGGTATATTTTTATCTTTTCTTAGAGAAACTCTACTTTCACTAACTTCATATTCTGAGTAGCCTTCTTCTCGAGTGGCAACATTCATTATCTCAAACGCATCAAACACCGACGATTTCCCCGACCCATTTGACCCAATCAGCAAGACCAGTTTGGCATCGGCTGGTATACCATCAATGGTCAGATCGGTGAAGCGTTTAAAATTCTGGAGTTCTACTTTCGTGATGTGCATAGCGCAAAGTTGAGGAATTTTGGTAGTTTTTGAATACGCATTTTGTGTGTAAGTTTACACCATGACCTTTACAGAAATGCCCCCCCCGTCAGGAACAACTGATGGCATTCGACCGGTTGCTGACCATTATGGATGAATTGCGTGAGCAATGCCCCTGGGATCGTAAGCAAACAATGGATACCCTGCGTCATCTTACTATCGAAGAAACCTACGAACTCTCCGACGCTATTCTGGAAAAAGACCTCCCTGAAATTCGGAAGGAGCTGGGCGATATTCAATTGCACCTGGTTTTTTATGCCAAAATTGCCTCTGAATCGGGTGCCGGATCGCCGGACCGTTTTGACATGGCTGATGTGCTGAACAGTGTTTGCGACAAACTTATTAGTCGACACCCGCACATTTATGGAAATGTAGTTGCCGATACAGAGGAACAGGTGAAGGCCAATTGGGAGCAACTTAAGCTCAAAGAAGGCAACAAATCGGTGTTGGGGGGCGTACCGGGATCATTACCTGCGCTGGTGAAAGCCATGCGGATTCAGGAAAAGGCACGGGGGGCAGGTTTCGACTGGGACGAAAAACAGCAGGTTTGGGAGAAAGTGGAGGAGGAAATGCAGGAGTTCAAGGCTGAATTTAACGCAGAGGCTAACGAAACCATTAACCCCGAACGTGCCGAGGGTGAGTTTGGCGACTTGCTCTTTTCGCTTGTCAATTACGCCCGATTCATTGACATCAATCCCGAAACGGCTCTCGAACGCACGAACAAAAAATTTATCAAGCGCTTCCAATATCTGGAAGAACAGGCCCGCGCCAATGGCAAATCGCTAAACGAAATGACGCTGGCCGAAATGGATGTGTACTGGAACGAAGCCAAGAAAGATGTATGATATGGGCTATATTTTGCCTCTCCATACGTCCTACATTCTATATCATACATAACTTATGCGTATAGCCTTTATCACAGACCCGCATCTGGATGCCGAGGGCGAAAATCCACAGGGCGTTGATGTCCGACAGAATTTTCGAAAAGCACTGGATTTCCTGACTGATCTGAAACCAAGCTGTTTAGTCCTTGGCGGAGACCTTTGTAACAAGACGGGTGATCGGTCTATTTATGAGTGGGTGAAAAAACAGGTAGATGAACTGCCGATTCCCTATTACGTTATTGCGGGCAATCATGATGATTCGGCTATGATTGCCGATGTTTTTCATAAAGCACATGATCTTCATGACAATGAACTTTACTATGCCTTACCCCTCGAAGGGCGTCCGGTTCTGTTTTTAGATTCATCAAAAGGGGAGTTGTCTGCTGAACAGTGGACCTGGCTGCGTGATTATTTGACGGCACTTCGTGACAATAATGTGCTAATTATGATGCATCACCCGCCCCTCCCGGCCGATGTGGAGTTTATGGATACAAAATATCCGTTCCGGCAGAGCGATGAATTCCTAAAACTGGTACACGAATTGCCGTGTCATGTAACGGTGGTTTGCGGGCATTATCATGTTGAAAAAACCGTACAGCGCGGTAATCTGCTGGTGTTGCTTTCCCCCTCAACGTTCTATCAGCTGAAGCAGGATACACCCGGTTTTGCCATTGATAATTACCACATTGGCATCCGTGAAGTCAATCTTACAACACATGGGACAACCAGCTCGGTGCATTATATCTAAACGGTTTTTAACCAGTACTAGCCGGTATACCGCCTAAAGACGAATACACGTTTTATAGTATAATTAGCTAGTTTAGGGTTAGTGGATACATGATTTTTATTTATATCATTGGCTTACACGGGTAGACAAAACTGTATATGGAACAAGTTTACTCCAATACCCGTACATGCCTGATTATCAGGTTTACCCTGGTTGCCTTATTGCTCATAAACCCGGTTCGGTTGCATGCCCAAAGCGAAGTAGAAACCGCACGGAACTACGTGGCCGCTACGATAGAGCAACAAAAGTTAACCCCTGCCGATGTTAACGGGCTACTTCTGTCAAGCGCCTATCGGTCTCCCACTACAGGTTGGTTTCACGTTTATTTTAATCAGTCCTATCAGTCTGTTGAAGTGTATAATCGACTGATGAATGTTGTCCTGGTTGATAAGCAGGTAGTGTCCCTGAATCATAATTTTATTTCTAGTATCGATTTGATCCCGCGAGTTGGGGCCTTTAAAGGGAAAATTACTCCACTGGAGGCATTACAAAAAGCTGTTGCTAATGTAGGGATAGGGCTATCGTCCGCTAATTTATTGGAAACGAAGGCGCTGACAACTGCATCGCTGACGGATGGAACGATTACCCAAAGTACCTACTTGCTCCCTGCGCTATCTGACGAAAAAATAGATGTAAAACTGTACTGGCTTCCCGTTGAAACGGATCAAAAAGGGCAAAAAATACTTGATAAACTATCACTCACCTGGAACGTTCGTTTTCTGACAAAAGATGCCAAGAACGGTTGGAATATCCATGTGGATGCTTTGTCGGGGAGGTACTCCGGAAAATAGATGACGTCGTTCATTGCAACTTTGGTACACCCAATCATCTCTCAACTCCCCATACTTGCCTGGGTTCGCCCCGCTATTTTGGTTCAGGAAATGCCTTAAAAAGCAGTCTTTCGCCGAATGGCTATACCGTCTTTGACTATCCGTTGGAAAGCCCCAATCATGGTTCACGCACGGAGTCCGTCAACCCATATACTCGCTTTGCGCCAACTGGAACGGGGCCAGGCACAACGAATGGGTGGCATAATGATGGTATGACCAGTTACACAATAACGAGAGGGAATAATGTCTGGGCGCAGGAGGATGTTAATAACAATAATGGCACAGGAGCTAGCCCGGTGTCGGCCACACTGGATTTCAATTTCCCGTATACATTTGGCTTGAACACGGCAATTAGCAACCAGAATGCAGCCATTACCAATCTGTTTTATTGGAATAACCTGCTCCACGATGTGCTGTGGAAGTATGGCTTCGACGAGCCCAGTGGTAACTTTCAGAATGATAATCTAGGCCGTGGTGGTCTTGGGAGCGATTACGTATTTGCGGATGCACAGGATGGAGGGGGAACGAACAACGCTAATTTTTTTATACCTGCAGATGGTACAAATGGCCGCATGCAGATGTACCTCTGGAGCAACGCAAGTACGTATCAGCCTGACGGCGATTTTGATAACGGTATTATTTCGCACGAATATGGGCACGGCTGGTCGACCCGGTTGACGGGCGGTCCTGGAAACTCGTCATGTCTGCAGAACGCTGAACAGGGAGGTGAGGGGTGGAGTGACTACCTGTCGTTAATGCTGACCACCAACTGGTCATCGCTGAGTGCCAACGTGGCCAGCGCTAATTTGTCGCGTGGTATAGGCACTTATGCGTTGGGAGAACCAACCGTTGGTCTGGGTATTCGTCAATATCCCTATTCGTATGACATGGCGAACGTTAATGGGGCTGTTACGTATGCAAAAGTAGGCGATACGAATTACTCCATACCGCACGGAATTGGGTCTATCTGGGCAACCATGTTGTGGGATATGACCTGGGAAATTATATTACAGGATAACCAGATTACGGCCAATATCTATGACACCCCTGCTAGTCTAACAGCCATGCAGGGTAATGTAGCGGCTTTAAAGCTGGTGACCGAAGGATTGCGCTTGCAGCCCTGTAGTCCTAGTTTTGTGCAGTCGCGTGATGCGATTCTACAGGCCGACCAGCTTTTGTTTGGTGGGCGCTATCGCTGCGCCATCGGGCGGGCGTTTACTCGGAGAGGGCTTGGAGCCAATGCGTCAACGGGCGTTTCTTCAGACGATCGTATTGTCACTGAAGACTATACGCCCATTGGTGGAAATACATTAAGCTCACCTTCCACCGCCACGGTTTGTTCAGGTACATCCTTTACGTACACGGCTACCTCCAGCACAACAGGCGTCAGTTTTAGCTGGACACGTGCGGTTGTCGCCGGTATCAGCAATGCCAGCGCAACGGCAAGTTCGTCGATTATTAACGAAACGTTAGTCAATACGACCAGTACGCCAGTCACGGTTCGTTATGTCTTCTCGTTAAGTCCAGGTGGCTGTGGAATTGGGCCCTCACTTCTGCCCGTCGATGTGACGGTTTATCCCGCCGTAACCCCTATCGTTGGCTCGTATTCGATTTGCCAGAATGCAACAGTGCCCAATAGTGAAGGACTCCTGGTGCCAATTCTACAAACAAATACCGTTACCAGAACACTATCGACTAGTTCGCCCACCTATGTACGTGGTAATGGCGACGACATAACGGTTTATTCAGCTGGCCGTTCAGTATACTATCAGGCGTTTACCTTTGTCGCTCCTTCGAGTGGGCCGCAAACGTTTGAGATTATTGCCGCTTCGTTGAGCGATACCTTTAACGATACCTACCTATCCCTGTATCAAACTTCCTTTAACCCAGCCAGTCCTGCCACCAATTTTCTACATGGGGACGACGATAGTGGGAAAGACTATATGTCTAAGTTTACTCATTCGCTTACGCAGGGAGTTACGTATATTGTGGTTGTTGCAACCTATGCGGGGGGCGTAACCGGTAGTTTTACATTACAGAGCAGTGTGCCTGTTTTTTTTACGGGGACACCCACTTGGTTTACGACCCCTACGAGTACTACTCCGGTGGCCGTACTTCCGTTGTTCAATCCGGTGGGGATAGCGGGATCAGGCATACCTAATACGGCCACACCCGGTACGACCACATTCTATGTGTCAACGCCCGAACAAAGCGTTTGTCGCGTAGCCACTACCTTCACGATCCTGTCCACCGCCCCACCCGTGGCTTCCAGTACGACCAGTACGGTAGGTAGTTCGGTCACACTCAATGCTACGGGCTGCACGGGAGTTGGCTCTGTGTTAAAATGGTATCGGACTGCCGATGATGTGGAGGTCAGTATGCCTGTTTCTCCAACCGTTACTACACAATACTATGCACGTTGTGAGCGAACTACAGGAACGCGGGTTTGTTTAAGCGACAAGAGCGAAAATGTGACCGTGACGGTAGTTGTTCCTACGTCATTCAACTCGATCAAGACGGGCAATTGGGATGAGCCATCCACTTGGAGTTGTAATTGTATCCCTGATGGCACACTCCCCGTCCAGATTATGGATTCGCATACCGTAACTATCCCAAACGCGTATGTCGGTCAGGCTAAGGGGGTGCTTTATAGGTACCGGGAAAATTCTACCGGTGGGCACTGGACGAATTAATCTGGTAAATTAAGTCAGGGAAGCCATAACTATAACTCCCCTGACTATGAACGCTTACCGCACCGAGTAATTTGGTGCTTCTTTCTGAATTGAAATATCGTGCGGGTGACTTTCACGGGCACCTGCCGTGGTAATCTTCACAAATTTGGCTTGTTGCAACGCTGGTATGTCGCTGGCACCACAGTAGCCCATCCCCGCTTTCAAACCACCAACCATCTGGTAAACAATTTCGGAGACTTTCCCTTTAAAGGGCACTCGTCCAACAATCCCTTCGGGAACGAGTTTCTTGATGTCATCTTCGGCGTCCTGAAAATAGCGGTCTTTTGAACCATCTTCCATGGCTTCCACTGACCCCATTCCCCGGTACGTCTTGAACCGACGACCTTCATAGAGTACCACTTCGCCGGGTGCTTCTTCGGTTCCGGCCAAAAGGGAACCAATCATAACCGTGCTGGCACCACCGGCAATTGCCTTGGTAATGTCGCCCGAGAATCGAATCCCGCCATCAGCAATAATCGGGACACCGGTTCCCTGCAAAGCCTTGGCTGCTTCGTAAACAGCTGTTAACTGGGGCATCCCGATACCGGCAATGATGCGCGTTGTACAGATACTACCCGGACCCACGCCAACTTTCACGGCATCGGCACCTGCATCGGCCAGGGCTTTTGCGCCTTCGCCAGTAGCTACGTTACCGGCCATGACCTGTAGTTTAGGGAAGCGCTCTTTAATTGTCCTGACCGCATTTAATACGCCAATGTGATGACCGTGAGCAGTATCAACGCTGATAACATCGACACCAGCCTTAACTAAGGCTTCAATTCGTTGAATAAAATCCTGAGTTACACCAACGGCAGCACCGACTCGTAACCGTCCCAATTCGTCTTTACAGGCGTTGGGGTGGCTCTTTTTCTTGAGAATATCCTTGTAGGTAATCAGGCCAACTAACTGGTAATCGTCGTTGACGATGGGTAATTTCTCGATGCGGTACTGTTGCAGAATGCTCTCGGCTTCTTCGAGCGTCAGTCCTTCCCGTGCCGTAATGAGTTTGTCACGAGTCATGATACCCGTAACCGGTTGTGAAATGTCACTCTGGAAACGCAGGTCACGGTTAGTCAGAATGCCGACTAATTTACCCGATTCATCAACAACTGGGATACCGCCAATTTTAAACTCACGCATAATTTTGAGCGCATCGCTTAAGGTAGCGGTTTCTAGCAAGGTGATGGGGTCAATGATCATGCCACTTTCTGAGCGTTTGACCTTGCGAACCTGATCCGCCTGGGCCTCAATACTCATGTTTTTGTGGATGATGCCAATGCCGCCCTCCTGCGCCATCGCAATGGCCAACGCCGATTCGGTAACGGTATCCATTGCCGCAGAAATAAGCGGAATATTTAGGCGGATGGTACGGGTAAGCTGGGTGACGGTTTGCGTATCGCGTGGGAGAACCTCCGAATAGGCAGGCAGCAGCAGTACGTCGTCGTAAGTGAGAGCCTCGTAAAGAAACTTACTGGTATCTAAGCTCATGAGCAAATAGCAGGTTGTGTTATTTGCCGGACAAAGCTACGAATAAATTGTGGATAGTGAAAATAGTGGAGTAAGTGATAGTGGTGAAGTGGGTGGAGTAAGCCAGAGAATTTTATTCAATAAACTACTTTCACTTAATCCACTCACTTCACCACTTTCACTACGCTCACCTACTCCAGCTTAATACTAATCGTCTTTCCCGGAGTATCGACACTAAACTGACAGTCCTTAAATTTTGGTGCCGACATGCGGGGCCTGAAATTATTACTGAAGCCGTAGGGTTCCTTAGGAATGCCGAAGAGCCGCTTATCTAAAATGCCGTTACTATTTTCATCATGAAATACCGCTACCGCGTACTCTCCTGGTTCGAGTGAAAATGTTGTTTGTGCACTATTTCCTTTTATATCGGCTTTTTTGCCCTCTACTGGTTTCCCTTCTGGAAATCCGCTATCAGGCTTAAACAGGGCAATGTATACTGTTCCTTTCTGGGAGCGAATGTTATGAATATCAATCGTTAAATTGGCTTTAGAAGATGGCGCAACAGGATTATAACCAGCTGAAAAGAGAGTGAGAATTGAAAGCAAAAAGAGCATAGACACAGTGTTTTTCTAAAAACGGATTTATCTTGCAATTATGATAGCCCAGTCGTCCCCCCCGCCTAAACGATGGATACCCAAACCATTCCCCGATTCGGAGGAACAGCAAATGGCTATTCAGTCGTTAACGCAGTCGTTGGGCATCAGTCCATTTTTGGCGGCTTTGCTGGTTCAGCGGGGTGTAACGACCTACGACGAAGCCCGCGTATTTTTTCGGCCCGAAATTAGTCATTTGCATAATCCTTTCGACATGAAGGATATGGATCGGGCTATTATGCGCCTGCAAATGGCCATGTTGCCCGAACGGGAAGAGAAAATCCTGATCTATGGAGACTACGATGTAGATGGCACGACCTCGGTGGCGCTGGTTTATGGCTTTCTCAAAAACTACCATAAAAATATAGATTATTACATCCCTGACCGCTATAAAGAAGGGTACGGGATTTCAAAACAGGGAATTGAGTGGGCGGCCGACAACGGGTTTTCGTTGATTATTGCCCTCGACTGTGGCATTAAGTCGATTGACCGGGTAGCCGAAGCGAAAGCCCTTGGCGTCGATTTTATCATCTGCGATCACCACAGGCCGGGGGATGAATTGCCTGATGCAGCCGCTGTGCTGGACCCTAAACGCGACGATTGTGCCTATCCCTACAAAGAATTGAGTGGGTGTGGTGTTGGGTTTAAATTGCTTCAGGCATTTTGTATGCACAAAGGCATCGAGCCGGAACAACTTTATCCCTGCCTTGATTTAGTGGCCGTTAGCATTGCCTCAGATATTGTGCCGCTTACGGGTGAGAACCGTGTGCTGGCGTATTATGGCTTAAAATATCTTAACGCAGAACCACGCACCGGTTTGAAAGCGTTAATCAAAATAGCGGGCTTCTCGCGTGAGTTGGATATTACGAATCTGGTTTTTGGCTTAGGCCCCCGGATCAATGCGGCTGGGCGGATTCAACATGCGAAAGCGGCTGTTCAACTCCTGCTGGCCGAATCGGAAGAGGAAGCTGACGAGTTTGCCATGGCTATTAACAAGCACAATAACAGCCGACGTGAATTTGATAGTAGTATTACCGAACAGGCCCTGGCGATGATCCGGGAAAGTGAAGCCCTGACTCACGCTAAGAGTACTGTCTTATATGACGCTAGTTGGCATAAAGGCGTGATTGGTATTGTGGCTTCACGATGCATCGAGCATTTTCACCGCCCAACGATTATTCTGACACAGTCGAACGATAAGGCGGCTGGGTCGGCACGGTCGGTGCCGGGCTTTGATGTGTATGAGGCCATTGAGGAATGCGCCGATTTGCTGGAGCAGTTCGGTGGACACACCTTTGCTGCCGGTATGACAATGCCTGTTACGAATATTGACGCATTTCGACGGAAGTTTGAGGAGGTAGTTGCCCGTACAATTAAAGAGGAGCACCTGACGCCCCTGATCGACATCGACCTCCCGTTAAACTTCAGCGAGATTAGCGACAAGCTCGTTCGGATTGTGAAGCAAATGGGCCCTTTCGGTCCACATAACTTACAACCAACCTTCATGACAGACGATGTCTACCTGGTAGGCGAGCCGATTATTATGAAGGAAAAGCACTTGAAACTGAATGTAAAACAGGGAAGGACAGGGCACACATTAACGGCTATTGGTTTTGGTTTTGCACACGTCGCGGATCATATTCAATCAGGTAAACCCTTCTCGATCTGTTATCAGGTAGAGCAGAATTTTTATAATGGAAATGTGTCTTTGCAGTTAATGCTCAAAGATTTGAAAGTATAGTCAGTAGTCGTCAGCCAGTAGTTAAGAGTACTTTACTCTTCGCGCTTGACTAACGACCGACGACTACTGACTGATGACTAAAACGAATGATTCTTAGAACCGAAAATTTAGTTAAGAAATACGGATCACGGTTGGTTAATGACAATGTTTCGTACCAGGTTGAGACGGGCGAAATTGTTGGCCTGTTGGGTCCAAATGGGGCAGGCAAAACCACGTCATTCTATATGGCCGTTGGTCTGGTTAAGCCCAATAGTGGGAAGGTATTCATCGACGACCTGGACGTAACAGCCCTGCCAATGTACAAACGGGCGAGACTTGGCCTGGGCTATCTGGCACAGGAAGCGTCTGTTTTTCGTGATTTAAGCGTCGAGGAAAACGTGCTGGCGGTACTCGAAATGACGTCGATACCCAAAAAACAGCAGAAGGAAAAAGTAGAGGAACTATTGGAGGAGTTTAGCCTGACGCACGTTCGAAAGAGCAAAGGAAAGGTGCTATCCGGTGGCGAACGTCGACGCACGGAAATTGCCCGTGCGCTGGCCGTTGACCCGAAATTCATTCTTCTGGATGAGCCTTTTGCGGGTGTCGATCCCATTGCCGTTGAGGATATTCAGAGCATTGTTGCCAAATTAAAGCACCGCAACATCGGCATCCTTATTACCGACCACAACGTGAACGAAACGCTCTCCATCACCGACCGGGCCTACTTGTTATTCGAGGGCAAAATCCTGAAACAGGGCTCTGCCGAAGACTTGGCCAACGACGAACAGGTTCGCCGGGTATATCTGGGACAGCATTTTGAACTGAAGCGGAAGGTGTAGTGTAGAGCGGATTTCCACCCGCCCTACTACTCTTACCCCAACACTTCCCGCAGTACCGGCACCGACTTTACTTCACCTACTGAATCAATATGAACCTGGTAATAGGCTACCAGCGCATCAAGCAACTCGTTGCGTGCTGACCGGTGTAGTTTAATAGGGGTTCCAAGAGGCTGACGAAGCATGGTATTTAGCGCCGTTTCCATTTCAGTATCTGGCAGGAATGGATATGAGTTTTCGCGAAGTTGATCCTCGAACTCGCGGGCTGATTCAGGACCAAAGCCTAAGAAAAACGAAAGTTTGAGCAGAAAGGCCAGATGAAAATTTTCGTAGTTCGTACGGGCTTCTTCCAGGAACAAAACCGAATCGACCAGAAACCGAAATAATTGCGGACTACTGGCTTCCTCTTTTAGTACTTTGTTAAGCATTTCCGTCACGAACATCGCAATGGTTGACTTCGCTACTTCAAACGGCAGGCTTTGAAACGGATAGCTGGTTTTGACCTCCGACAGCCGGTGCAGGTCGCGATCGTGCTTGTTGTAAACAACCATCTCCAGCAACGTTAACGGCTGAAACAAGGCTATTTTGTTGTTCTTACTTCGGGCCGTGCGCACGCTATTGACAATATAGCTTTGCAGACCGAACTCTTCGGTGTAGATGCGGGCGATGATAGACGTTTCGCGGTAACGAAGGTAACTGAGGGCAAGACCCCGGGTTTTTTGCAGCATTTCCTGGAAAGCAGTAAACTATCTAATATAACGCTTTTTACTGTAAAAAGTCGCCTGAGTGCGCTATAATTGCTGATAAATTAGTCTTCCATGAAACTCTACAAAACCCGCTTTGGTATCGTTGCTGAATTCGAAAGTAAGTTTTACTCCATCCCTGCCGATGATTGGGACGAATTGGTCAATCGCGATAATCTGCATGACTTTTTGGTAACGGCAACCGCTATTACGCAGCCATCCGATGAATATCAATCCTGGACCAAATCCGGCCTATTGGCTCCCATCGGTCGGCAGGAAGTATGGGCTTCAGGGGTTACGTATCTGCGTAGCCGTGACGCCCGTATGGAAGAATCCAAAAAATCGGGTGGGGATAATTTCTATGATCGCGTGTACGACGCCGACCGGCCTGAACTGTTCTTCAAAGCTACCCCCGAACGTGTTGTAGGACCGGGTGCTAATGTCCGTATACGCGCCGACTCGAACTGGAATGTGCCCGAACCCGAACTGACACTTTTTATTACGTCAACGGGTAAAATCGTTGGTTATACCTGCGGCAATGACATGAGTTCGCGGAGTATCGAGGGCGAAAATCCATTGTACCTACCTCAGGCCAAAAGTTATGACGGCAGCGCGGCCCTTGGCCCCTGTCTGTACGTTCCCGAAACGCCAATTGCTCCCGAAACCCAAATTCGCCTGGAAATTATTCGGGATGAGCAGGCGGTTTTTACAAATAGCATCGCTATCAACCAGATGAAGCGGCAACATACCGAACTTGTTTCGTTTCTCTATCGCGAATGCTCCTTTGCACACGGATGCTTCCTGATGACGGGCACAGGTATTGTTCCTCCCGATGATTTCACACTCCGCGCTGGCGACGAAATCAGTATCAGCATTGAAGGAATTGGAACGCTGACGAACGTAGTGGCATAGATAAGCTTGGTTTATATATAGTTGGGGAGCTACGGACAATGATTGTCTGTAGCTTCCCTAATTTTTAGACGTAAAGTTGACGGTATTCCGGTGGCGAATAGTACTATTCATTTAAATAGCATTAAAAAAATATTACGAATTGTTTTTTTGTTTAAAGGTTTAAGCATAGCTTTGGGAGTGATTATTACTAGATGAGTACTAAAAAAACTTCGTTAAAGGATATAGCGCAGCGTGCGGGCGTATCTATGGCGCTGGTGTCTTATGTTCTGAATGGTAAAGAAAAAGAGAGCCGGGTAGGGCAGGAGATTGCCAGCAAGATTAAGCAAATAGCCAAAGAACTGCACTACCAGCCTAATCACTTAGCCAAAAGCTTACGAAGCGGCAAGACACACACCATCGGGTTAATTATTGCAGATATATCCAACCCATTTTTTGCGAATATCGCCCGGGTTGTTGAAGACGAGGCAAAACGAAATGGATACACCGTCATTATTGGTAGCTCGGACGAAAACGCCGAAAAGTCGCGGGATTTATTAAATGTATTGATTAACCGACAGGTAGATGGTTTTATCATTGTTTCCTCCGAAAATTCGGCTGAGCAAGTTCGGGATCTGCAGGAGAAAAACATTCCGTTTGTTTTATTAGACCGATATTTTCCAGATATAGAAACCGATTTCGTATCTACCGACCACTATCAAGCCGCCTATAATGCTGGGGCGCACTTAGTCAAAAACGGATATAAGCGCATTGGGATGATTGCCTATGATTCGCAACTTTTTCATATGCAGGAACGAATAAGAGGGTATGTCGAAGCATTGACTGACCAGCATGTACCGTTTCAAAAACATTGGTTAAAACAGATACGAATCAGTGCAATTGAACAGGGTGTAAAAGCCGCGATTGATGAAATGCTGGCGGCTAAGCAACCTATTGATTCAATTGTTTTTGCTACCTATAGCCTGGCTATCACTGGGCTGAAATATATTAATGAATTAAGCCTAAACGTTCCTGATGACCTGGCAATTGTCAGTTTCGGGCAGGCAGAAGCATTTGATCTTTACTATTGCCCGATAACGTATGTAAAACAGCCCATTGGACTATTGGGTAAAACAGCTGTTGAATTTTTAATGAAAAAATTGAAGCACCCTCAAACAGAACCATCTCAAATACTCATGAACGCCGAATTGATTATACGAGCTTCTTCAAAAACAAAGCAGCCTGTGCATACTTAAATTTATTCATTTGCTTAATCGTTTAAGCAATAAAGTTAACTTGACTATTCCTTACTCTTACTAGTACATGCAACGTAGAAACTTTCTCAAATCTTCCCTTATCGGTTCGGCAGCCGTAGTGGCTGGCTTACCACTAAACGTACTGGCTGCGCCTAGATTAAAAATCACCAAAATCAGGTATTATGCTGCGCCTGGCTACAATAAGCCCTTGTTTAACCAGGCACGCGGAATTGTCGAAATTGAAACAGATGGGGGTATTATCGGGATCGGAGAAGGTGGTTCAAAAGACATGATCGAGCAGTGTGCGCAGATGATTATCGGCGAAGACCCGTTCCGGGTAGAACATATTTGGCAGAATGTCTATCGAGGTATGTTTTATCCGCCGGGTCGCGAAAAACTTCACGCGCTGGGTGCCCTGGAAATGGCGTTATGGGACATTAAGGGAAAGGCGCTGGGCGTACCTGTCTATGATTTGTTAGGTGGTGCGACCCGTGATTATGTGGAATGTTATGCAACTGGCTTCCGGGCGTCGAAAGCCAAAACCGAAGAAGAACGGGCTAGAGATTGTATAGAAGCCGGTTTACGGGCCTATCGGATTGGGCCAACCGGGGCAACGGTGAGCAGCCTTTTGATTTCTATGAAAACGCTAAAAAGACAATTGAACTCTGCAAACGTATCGACTCTGCCGTGGGGGGGGAGGTAAATGGGCAATTGATTTACACACCCGCTTTGATACAACAGAGGGCGTCAAAATCTGTAAGGCCATTGAAAATCTGGAGCCTTATTTTGTCGAGGATATTGTACGCTCCGAAAATCCGGCGGTTTACAAAACAGTACGACAGATGACGACCGTACCCATTGCGGTTGGGGAGCAATTTGGTGATCGGTGGGATATCAATGAATTCATTGAGCAGCGCCTGATTGACTACACCCGGGTTACGCTGCCCAACACAGGCGGCATTGGTGAATTTAAAAAGATAGCTTCCCTTTGTGAGACGCATTATGTAGGGATGATTCCGCACTTTACAGGGCCGTTATCGACGGCGGCTTTAGTACACGTTCTAGGGTCTAGCAGTCCAAATCGCTGTTTGATGGAATTGGGTGGGGGCGAACCGGAGCGTCCGGCCTACTTCAACGAAGATTTTATAAACTTCAAAAACGGCAAGTTATACCTGAATCCAAATCCAGGATTAGGTGTAAAGTTCGATCCTAAGAAAGCAACGTTTGTCCTGGAAGTCACCGCAAAAACTCAGTTCCCACATCCCATTTTGAAAAGCCCGGACGGAGCCATTCATAACTGGTAAGCTACCCTTGCCGTTGGCAACGGATGAATGGCAGGGTATACTTAGGAAAAGAAGTACCAAAAATCGACTAAAGACCTAAACTGGCATAGCTACTAAAACCACCCTTCCTGACGGGTTGGGTACGCTATTCTCTTTTCTTGTCAAAAATTGAATTATATTAATATTTTACATTAATATAATAATATAGTTTTTCTTTTTCCTTTAACCTTTAACGTCTCTTTACAAATGAATAAAGCTTTAAGACTTCTTCTGTTTTATCCCTTTTTATGCAGTTGCCTGGCGTTTGGGCAAGGTAATAAGGTGACTGGTAAAGTAACCGGTGCAGACAACCAGGGTCTACCTGGGGTGAACGTAGTAGTAGGTGGTACGTCGGTTGGTACTGCTACCGATGCTGAAGGTAATTATTCGATCATCGTACCAACAACCGGGTCGCTGGTTTTTTCCTATATCAGCTACGTGAGTCAGACAGTGGCCGTTAATAACCGCTCTGTAATCAATGTAAAACTGGCCGAAGATGCCAAAGCTATTGACGAAGTGGTCGTGACGGCGCTCGGTATCAAGAAAGAAGCTAAAACGCTGGGTTATGCAACCGCTACAGTCAGCGCCGACCAGATTAACGTAAATCGTACTAACAATTTTGTGAGTGGTTTACAGGGGAAAATGGCTGGAGTCAATATTACGAGTATGGGGTCTGGGCCGGCCGGAACAGCTAAAATCCGAATTCGCGGACAGTCTTCTTTCAGTGGTCAGAATAACCCATTGATCGTCGTGAACGGTGTACCTATTGACAATTCTAACTACTCGCTCGGTGGTGATTTCAGCTCCCGTGCTATGAACAACTCCGATGGGGGCGATGGCCTGAGTAGTATCAATCCCGACGACATTGAAACCATGACGGTGCTGAAAGGAGGAACGGCAGCCGCCCTATATGGCTCTCGTGCGAAAGATGGCGTCGTCATGATTACAACAAAAAGTCGAGGCACTGGCAAAGGGTTTGGCGTTACCTATAACACCAATTTTACTACTGAAACCGCACTGGATTATACTGATTTTCAATACGAATACGGCCAGGGTGAGGGCGGAAAACGGCCAACTACCGCTAACCCGACCTCGGGGTATGGAGTTTTGGTGAAAAATTTCAGCCGGGCATGACCCAGGTTCTGTTCGACAATAAAACCTACCCATACGAGCCGGTTTACAACCGTGTGAAGCAATTTTACCGAACAGGTACCAACTTTACTAATACGGTTACCGTAGCGAACAACGGCCAGAATGGAGGTTTCAGCCTATCCTTCAGCAATACCGACAATAAAGGTATTATGGAGAATAACACATTCAACCGGAAGGTGATTAACCTGGGTTTCAGCCAAAATATCAACAAACGACTTACCGCTTCCGGAAATATCAACTACTCGAAAGAAAATAACGTCAACCCACCCCAGTTGAACGCGCAGGATTTTTCGGTATCGACGGTCGTTTTCACGTTGGCGAACTCAATGCCTTTCCAGGCTCTGCGTGATAACCAAACCCTGCCCAACGGCGACGAATTTGTGTTTTCGCGCTTCCTGGTTCGGAATAATCCATACTACTCGATGAATTACCACTTCGAGAATATTCTGCGGGATCGGATTTTTGGCAACCTTGCTCTCAAATACCAAATCACTGACTGGCTGTATTTGCAGGGACGTATCGCACAGGACTATTACATTCGGAATCAGGACTACAATATCCCGAACGGCTATGCTCCTATCGCCAAAGCGCCTACCGGTTATGTGAATGGCTCCTACACGCAGGATGTTCGGCAGAATACCGAGCGAAACATCGACTTCATTCTGGGCGGTAACAAGACCTTTGGCAAAATTGGCGTCGATGTAACACTGGGTGGTAATACCCGCTATGCCCGTAACGATTATAACAGCGTAACCGTGCAGGACTTTGTACAGCCAGGGTTATATACCGTAGCGAACGGTCGGGTTAAAAACCCGGTTTATGCGTTGTCGGAGAAAAAAATTAACTCGATCTATGGAAGTGCCACCGTCTCTTACAACGATTACCTGTTTCTGACCGCAACGGCCCGTAATGACTGGTTCTCAACGCTGGCTCCCTTAAACCGCAGCATTCTATATCCGTCCGTAACGGGTAGCTTCGTTTTCTCGCAAGCCTTCGAAAAACTGCCCGAATGGATATCGTTTGGAAAGATTCGGGCGGCCTATGCACAAGTAGGTTCCGACAACGTAAATCCCTACTCAAATGCACTTTATTATCAGGTCGATAACAACTCATTCCCGAATCCTTCGGGGCAGGCCGTACCTGTTGGCGGAATCAATACATCGGTCGTACCGAACAAAAATCTGCGCCCGCTCCGCATTCAGGAGGCCGAAGTTGGTCTGGAATTGAAGCTGTTTAACAACAAGGTTGGTTTCGATTTTACGTACTACCACAAAACTACCAACGACCAGATTCTGTCCGCTCAGATTTCGGATGCTTCGTCATACACCAACAAGCTGATTAACGTTGGCCGGAGTATGAATCAGGGACTTGAAATGGCCTTAAACTTCTCACCCGTTGTTACGACGGCATTCCGTTGGGATGTAAATGCCAACGTATCCTACAATACGTCGAAAGTGCTGCAATTAGGCTTATCGCCCAATGATACGGTAATTACGGTAAGTGGAGGCAGTGGGCGAGTGTTGAATCAGGTGGTAGGCAAGCCTATTGGCCAGTTGTATACGTTTATGTATCTGCGCGACGCCCAGGGGCGGCAGGTGTTCGACCAGAATAGCGGAATGCCACTTCGCAACAATACCCTGGTAGACGTTGGTAATGCGCTTCCCTCTTACTTCGGAGGTATTACCAACTCATTTACCTATAAAGGCATATACCTGTCGGTGCTGATTGATTTCAAACTGGGCCACAAAATGATTGCCGGACGGAATATCAACTACCTGCGTCATGGTCTGTCGAAACGAACGCTGCCGGGTCGGGATGTGGGTTATGTGATCGGCAATGGCGTCAATCCAAATGGTGAGGTCAACACAACCAAAGCTGCCGTGCAGCCTTTCTACGAATCACTTAATCCACTAGGCATTCACGAAGATTTTGTCAATAATGCCGGATTCTGGAAACTGCGGCAAATCACGCTGGGCTACGACTTCACCAAACTGCTTCCTCAAACTTTCTTCATCAAAGGAGCGAAACTGAGCGCTGTAGCTAACAACGTATTGATTATTAAGAAGTGGACTGAAAATATGGACCCCGAAGATGCGATGGTTACGTCGGATAACTCGGTTGGGCTTGATTTCTGGCCTGGGCTACCCCCAACCCGCACGATCGGCTTCAATCTGAATGTTCGCTTCTAATCCAATGTCAATCATGAAAACACTCATAAAATATACCCTCACGTTGACGCTCTCACTGGGCCTGCTCACGAGCTGCGATAAGGACTTTACGGAGGTCAATACCAACAAAGTTGATCCCACTTCGCTGGCAGCATCACTGGTGCTGAACAAAGCGATTATTAATACCAACTACCTCGACGGGTTTGGTACGCTGGGTATGCTCTGCTACAATTTTGGCATTGTACAACAGATCATTACGCCGTATGGTAGTTCCCTTTCAGGCGGAAACTATGATCAGGTTAACAGCGGCAACACACCGTTGGTATGGCAGAACTTTTATCGCAACGTCGTGAAACAACTCGTATCTGTAGTGGATCAAACCAAGAGCGATCCACTACAGATCAACACCTATCAGGCAGCTCGTATCTGGCGTGCTTACGTGTTCATGATTCTAACGGATACCTACGGTGATATTCCTTACTCGGAAGCGGGTCAGGGCTACACAACCGAGATTATCACACCAAAATACGACGCACAACAGGACATCTACAAGGATATTCTGAAGGAGCTTGACGAA
Organism: Spirosoma telluris; assembly: GCA_003259005.1. Taxonomy (GTDB): domain Bacteria; phylum Bacteroidota; class Bacteroidia; order Cytophagales; family Spirosomataceae; genus Spirosoma; species Spirosoma telluris. The sequence continues at coordinate 2,714,433 of QLII01000001.1, read as the reverse complement.
GCTTCGGCGGCTCTGACCACGACCCAATCTCCGGTGGTGACCGACATTTTATACGGTGGTGATGTCGCGAAATGGAAAAAACTAGGGTATTCGTTTATGTTGCGGGCTGCCATGCGCCTAACCAAAGTGGACCCGGCCACCGCCGAAGCCTACGTGAAAAAAGCCGTAGCAGGTGGTGTGCTCCAATCCAATGCCGATAATTCGATTCTTCGGCATACGTCGTTGTATAACAATTACATTGCCAATCACTTACAGGCTCGCGAAAAAACTAATTTTTATCTGGCGGCCCCTTTTGTCGATTACCTGAAAGCAAACAGTGATCCTCGTCTGCCCATTTTCTCCGTACGTTATGTTGGGGCTAAAGGTGGTCAGGAGCAGGTAGCCGCGCGCGCATCATCCGATCCGGCGGTGCAAGTTGGTATGCCAATGGGCTACAACGATGTATCGATTTCATCTACATTCGCGGCAAACGGCGTAGCAAGTCTATGGGATTATACGCAGGTGAATCTTAATACGGTACTAAAACTGGACGCTCCCGAATTCCACGTAACGTATGCGCAAACCCTGTTTTTGCTAGCCGAAGCTGCCACCCGAGGCTGGACAACCGGTTCGGCAGCCGATTACTATACCAAAGGCATCCGGGCTAATCTGGAACAGATGGCCTCATACGGGACAACCATTCCCGAAACATCCATCAAAACCTATCTGGATGCGCATCCTCTCGATGCGAGTAAAGCCTTGGATCAAATCAATACACAGTACTGGGTTGCCAGTTTCCTTGATGGTACCGAAGCCTGGGCCAATTTCCGGCGCAGTGGCTTCCCGGCTCTAAAGAAAAATCCATATCCGGGTTCTGAAGTCAAAGGCGACTTCATCCGTCGACTGCCTTATCCAGATAGTGAAATAATCGTCAATTCCGCTAAAATGAACGAAGCGATCACGCGACAAGGGCCCAACACGCTCGATACGCGGGTGTGGTGGGATAAAAAGTAAGGTTTGGCCCCGTTTACCCAACCTCTCCCCTTGAACTAAGGGGAGGGGCCGGGGTGGGGTAAATTCATCTAATTCAATTACAATTTCTCAACCCTTTTCCTTTTTTCTCATGAATCAACCTGACCAAAACCGCCGTGACACGTTGAAAATGCTGGGCTTCGGTTCATCTGCCGGACTACTCGGTTTATTTGGTGGTATATCTACCGCCGAAGCTCGTGAACAACAGGGCAAACCTCAGTATGGAGTCGGTGCGCCACCCGTCAAAATCAAAAGTGTTAAGGCTATTGTCACGGCTCCTCAGGGATCTAACCTGATTGTGGTCAAAGTTGAAACCACCGAGCCGGGTTTGTATGGCCTTGGCTGCGCTACATTTACTCAACGGGCTGCGGTTGTAGTAGTGGCCATCAATACGTATCTCAACGAGTTCTGCGTGGGTAAAGATGTCGATAACATCGAAGATATCTGGCAGGGTGCCTACGTTAGTTCGTACTGGCGCAACGGCCCCGTACTTAACAATGCCCTTTCTGGATTGGATCAGGCTCTGTGGGATATTAAAGGCAAACGAGCGAAAATGCCTGTATATCAATTGCTTGGTGGAAAGGTTCGTTTCGCTATACCCTGCTACACCCATGCGGGTGGCAACACGCCCGAAGCTACAGCCGACAGTGTCAAGAAGTTTATGGAGCAGGGGTTCAAACACATCCGTATTCAGCAGGGTGGCTACGGAGCTGTCGGGGCAACGTCTGATAAGCCCGATTTCAAAGCGGCCGGATTTGGGGGCGAAACGGATAATTACATGAATGTTCAGCTTTACCTCAAATCGGTACCCAAGATGTTTGAGGTGGTTCGGAAGGAGTGTGGCGAGGAGGTCGAATTGTTGCACGACATCCACGAGCGGGTGCAACCCATAGAAGCCATCAATATGATCAAGAAAGTGGAAGAATACCGACCGTTCTTCATCGAAGATCCTTTCTCGCCCGAAAACATGAAATGGTTTGCGCAGCTTCGACAGGCGACTTCGGTGCCCATTGCCATGGGTGAGTTGTTCAACAACGTCAATGAATTTAAGGAGCCGATGGTGAACCAGTGGTTCGACTTTATTCGGATTCACGTTTCGCAGATTGGGGCATCACGCCAGCCATGAAAGTGGCTCGATTAGGCGAGTGGTTCAACATTCGAACTGCCTGGCACGGGCCGGGCGATGTATCGCCCGTAGGTCACGCGGCTCACGCCCACATCGACCTGGCTGTCTGGAACTTCGGCATTCAGGAGGCAGTGCAGTTTTCTGAGAAAACGCAGGCCGTGTTCAGCGGTTGCCCAACCATGAATAAAGGCTATATGTCAGTCAATGAAGTGCCGGGGCTGGGCGTGGATATTGATGAGAAAGAAGCCGCCAAATATCCCATCACGACCAAATCTAACTGGCAGGTCCGCAAAATGGACGGGACAATTATTCGGCCATAATAGTCGACTGTGGCGTCGGGGTCTCAACTCCAACGCCACAGTCGACTATTATTTTATACGATTGCTTAAACGATTAACAGTCTACGATTTAACCAAAACCGAATGAAATCTCCAGCTAAAAAATCCGGTATGTCGCGTCGTTCTGCTATTCAGTCAGTGTTAGGCGTTGCTGGTATGGGAACGATGGTGTTGCCGCAAACATCCTATGCAGCCAGCCCCGACACTTTGCTGATTACAGCAAAGTAAAGATTACAAAACTCGAAACGTTTCTGGTCAAGCCTCGGTGGATTTTCCTCAAAATTCACACCGATGTTGGCGTATATGGTCTTGGCGAACCGCTTCTCGAAGGTCGGGCGCTTACGATCCAAACGGCCATTAAGGAAGTAGAGCCGTATCTGATCGGTAAAGATCCACGTCATGTTGTTCATCACTGGCAGGCTATTTATCGCCATGCTTTTTATCGCGGTGGGCCAATTTTGACAAGTGCGCTGAGCGGCATTGACCATGCGCTTTGGGACATTAAAGGTAAACTATTGAACGTCCCCGTTTATGAATTACTGGGTGGTCCAACCCGCGATCGGGTTCGAATTTACGGCCGGGCCAGCAATGCGGAAGATATTAAAAAACGGAAGGCAGAAGGGTTCACCGTTATTAAAACAGGCGTTGCTCATAAGAATCCGGCCAATATTGTCGAAAACCCCCAATTCATTAAGTACGCCGTTGACAACTTCGCGTCGTTACGAGAAGCTGGTGGTCCCGACATGGATATTGCCATCGACTTTCACGGCAACATTTCACCCCAAACGGCTAAGGTACTCATCAAGCAATTGGAGCCTTTTCAACCCATGTTTGTTGAGGAACCCTGCCAGGCGCAGAACGTGGATATTATGGCTGATATCGCACGGGGTACTCACCTTCCTATAGCGGCTGGAGAACGTATTTTTACCAAATGGGGCTTTCGGGAGCTACTGGAAAAGAAAGCCGTCAGCATCGTTCAGCCCGATCTCTGCCATGCTGGTGGCATTACTGAGGGGCGTATTATCGCGGGCATGGCCGAAGCCTATTATGTTCCCATTGCACCCCACAATCCGATGGGGCCGATCTCCTTGGCAGTAGGTCTGCATCTAGCGGCCAGCGTACCAAATTTTCTGGTACAGGAGCAAGTCTCACTGGGCGAGGGCTACATCAAGAATCCATTCAAGCTGCAAAACGACGGTACGGTCATGATTCCCAAAGGACCAGGCCTGGGCGTTGAACTGGACGAAGCACTTATGAAAGACAAAATCGGCCATGACTGGAAAAATCCCGAAGTGTATAATGCGCTCGATGGCTCCGTAGTGGACTGGTAATTAAGATTATACAATCAAATTTTCTTTTTTTTCTTTATAAACTATAATCATGAAAAAAACTGTAAAACTATGGGTTTTACTGCTATTTCTAGGGCAAAGCTATGTCTTCGCCCAGAATGCCAGAGTGACTGGTAAAGTTACCGGTCCAGACAATCAGGGATTACCTGGAGTTAACGTTCAGGTAAGTGGCACAACGGTTGGCACAGCCAGCGATGCATTGGGTAACTTTTCGCTAAATGCAGCCAGCAATGCATCGCTGGTGTTCTCTACGATAGGCTACGTTGGTCAAACTGTTCCGGTGAATGGACGTTCAATTGTCAATGTTCAGTTGGCCGAAGATCAGAAAACGTTGAATGAGGTAGTTGTGGTTGGGTATGGTACACAGCGCAAAACTGACGTGACGGGTGCGCTGACGGCTATTTCAACCAAAGAATTTGCCCAGCAGCCCGTAACTCGCCTGGATCAGGTACTGCAAGGGCGTGCTGCGGGCGTGCAGGTGAGCCAGACAAACGGAGCACCGGGTGGCGATGCCCGGATCAGGATTAGAGGGGCCAACTCGGTATTAGGTAGTAATAACCCGCTCTATGTTGTCGATGGGTTCGTTGGCGCTGATTTCAACTTTGTAAATCCCAGTGATATTGAGACCATCCAGATTTTAAAAGATGCTGCTTCAACGTCTATTTACGGTAGTCGCGGAGCAAATGGCGTTGTGATCATTACGACTAAGAAAGGATCAAAAGGGCTTAAAGTCAACTATGAAGGCCAGTTCAGTACGTCGGAAGTTATTAAAAAATACGACGTACTACAGGCTGGCGAGTTTGCCGAAATTGTCAATGCACGCGCTACCGCTGTTGGTTCGGGTTTACCGTTTACCAGTGATCAGATCGCTCAGTTCAAACAAAACGGAGGTACCGACTGGCAGAGCCTGGTATTCCGCAACGGAACTGGCCAGCAGCACCAGATTACGGTGTCGGGGGTAGTGAGAAAACTACCTTTCTGGTTTCAGGAAACTATTTAAATCAGAATGGTATCGTTAACAATAGTGGATTTAAGCGCTACAATCTGCGGACTAACCTAAATACGCAGATCAACGATAAACTTTCGTTTCGATTGAATCTGTGGGGTACGCGGTCACAAAATCACAACACGCTCGACGGTGGTGCCATCGTTCAGGCACTGGCCTGGGCGCCCACAACCCCTGCCTACGGTGCCGATGGTCAGCCGACGTTTACAGATCCGATTGGTTCCGTTTATCGGAATCCGCTGGATTATCTGTATGATCAATCCGTTGATGCCAACAAGAGCGGTATTAACATAAATGGCGGGTTAAACTATAAACTCCCCATCAAGGGTCTGTCAATCGATTTGCAGTATGCCGTCAATTACCTGAATGCGCAAAACCTGAATTTAAACGGCAAGCGACTCTCAAACAACGTCCCTACGGCAAGCCGCTATTCGGCGGAGCAGTTAACGCTACAGAACACAAATAATTTGAATTACAACCTTAAAGTCGGTAATCACTCGATCAACGCTGTTGCTGTTCTGGAAACACAGCAATTTACCAATAGAGACTTTACGGCCAGTGCGTCTGGGTTGCGGTTTCCGCAGTTAGGCTACGATAACATTGGGCTCAATACGGCCGCAACGGTGGCTTCGAGTTATCAAAAATGGACGCTACTATCTTTGTTGGGACGCGTAAACTACGGATACAAAGACAAATACCTGGTATCGGCGGCCGTCCGGCGCGACGGATCATCTAAGTTTAGCTCTGCCAACCGATATAGCGTATTTCCATCGGTAGCGCTGGGATGGCGGTTATCGGAAGAGGAGTTTATTAAAAAACTGAACGTATTCAACAACCTGAAACTGCGGGGAAGTTGGGGGATGACGGGTAGCCAGGCCATTAACCCATATGCTACGATATCTACCTATAGCACAGCTGTTGTAGCCTACAACAATTCAGCAGCTACGGCGGGGTACTTCTGGGTAATCCTGGTAACCCAGACCTCAAATGGGAAACAACCAAGCAGGTGGATGTAGGTCTGGAAATGGAATTCCTGAATGGTCGGCTGCATATTGAAGCAGATTACTTCAAGAAAAACACAACTGATCTGCTCCTGAATGTAGCGATCCCAAGCTATGCTGGTGGTGGAACGCAGGCCCGGAATGTGGGTGAAATTGAGAACAAAGGTTTTGAATTTTCAATCGGTGGTTCACCCGTGGTAACAGGGGGCTTCCGCTGGGAGACGAATTTGAACTTTTCTACTTTGGCAAACAAGGTGATCAGTCTGGGCGGCCTGCCACGGCTGGGCCAAGGAACGGGTGTTGGGGCGGGGATGTCTACCACCAATGAGTTTATGCTGATACCAGGTGAGCCGCTGGGTTCTTATTGGGGCTTGAAATACCTCGGTACCTGGAAACCGAATGAAGCCGATGCGGCAGCCAAACAGGGGCGCGTACCGGGTGACCCGCATTATCAGGACTTGAACGGCGATAACTCGATCACAACGGACGATTTTCAGATCATAGGTCGGGCATTCCCGAAAGCAACGGGTGGCTGGAATAATACATTTTCGTATAAAGGGCTAACGCTGAACGTATTCTTCAATGGTGTGTTTGGGGTCGATAAACTTAACTACACACGGGCAGCTGCTCTATCAGGTTCGGGTGATGCGCGCCAGTTCATTCTGTCTGAAATCCGGGATTACTACCGGCCAGGTAACGAAACGTCGGATGTGCCCGCCTTTACGAAAACCTATCAGCCCTTCACGCAATCGAGCCGATTCCTGGAAGATGGTAGCTTCGTTCGGTTGAAAAATGTAAGCCTTTCGTATAACGTACCAGCGGGGCTCATGCATAACAAAGCGACTGTTCGGGTATTTGCCAGCGCTACAAACCTGCTCACATTTACGAAATACAAAGGTCCAGACCCTGAGTCAGCTCGGGTTGGTTCAAACACCGATACCGCCATCGGTATTGACTACGGCTCCTATCCAAATGCCAAACAATATACGCTCGGTATCAACCTGGGCTTCTAAACTCCTTGAACGAATCATGAAAAAATTAGTAATACTTGGAATGGCAGCCCTGCTCACGGTAGGCTGCAAGGGATACCTTGAAGAAGATACAACCGGCCTGCTTTATGGCGGAAACGTTCTCTCAACGCAGGATGGGCTGGAGTCAGCGCTAACCGGAGCTTATCGGGGGTTGGGTAACCAATGGACATATGGATTTCTACACCCGTCGGCCAATGCAGCTACTATTGGTAGCGACGACGTAACGACGCACCCCGCCAGTAACAAAGCCGACTGGCGCGAATTCGATCAATTTAACGTTTCGACCACCAATCAGCGCTCAGGAGCCGTTTATAATGGCTGTTATAAAGCCATCCAGGGAGCAAATAATGTAATCAATAACTACGCAAAAACGGTCGGTACGAAGGCGACGATTGATATTATTGCGGGCGAAGCCTTTTTCATTCGTGGGTTCTCTTACTATTGGTTAACCCGCTTTTATGGCAATATTCCACTGGTTACGGCGGGCGAGTATTCGGCAGATTTGCTTACCATTAAAAAATCGACACCTGCTGAGGTATACGCATTGATCGTTGAGGATTTGAAGAAAGCGGAGACCATGCTGCCCAATACCCGACGCGATCCGGGTCGGCCAAATGCGGGATCTGCTAAGGCGTTTCTGGCTGATGTGTATCTGACGATGGCAGGCTGGCCGTTGAAACAAACCGACAAATATGATCTGGCTGCGGCTAAGGCGAAAGAAGTAATTGACAATCGGGCTACCTATGGTTTCGCCTTGATGCCAACGTTTGCAGAGGTCTTCGCTAACGACCCGGCTGTGGCTATTATTCCAGAATCAGTATTTCAGATCAATGGGTTTACGGGCGGTAGTGGTACCGCCAATGCAACCTATGGCAACACGACAATGCCCGGCGAAGAAGGCGGTTGGGACGATATGTTTGCCGAGCTTAATTTCTTCAAAAACTTCCCCGAAGGGCCTCGTAAAGATGCTACATTTCGCACGCAGTTTGGTTTAGGGGCCACTACCATTCCGTGGCAGAATAGCTTAACCAAACATCCATATTACAAGAAATGGTATATCAAAGGCAACATCGTTACGTCCAGTATTTCACTGCCATCTGTCATGATGCGCTACCCGCACGTATTAACCATCTATGCCGAAGCGAAAGCGCGTGGTACGGGTGGCCCAGATCAGGCAGCTTACGATGCCCTGAATCAGGTTCGTTTACGGGGATTGCCTGCTGGAGCCAAAGCACTGGCTCCAGGTGATGGTCTGACAGCCGCCCAATTTGCCGACGCCGTAGTCCAGGAACGCGCCTGGGAGTTTGCCTGTGAACGAACTCGCTGGTTTGACCTGATTCGTCTTGAACAGGTAGAAGCAGCCAATGCAGCCAAAAGTCCCGATGATCTGCAGCCAATTAAGCCCATTACTAAGGCAAATTATTGGTTCACGCTGCCCTATACGGATACGTCGATAAACCCGAATTTGTAGAAAGAAAGGATAGAACGCAGATTTTTATGGTTAATGACTGATTATCGAAATCTTAAATCATCTTAGAAGCCATAAGTATCTGCGTTCTATTTGTTATATCTATTTTCTTTAACGAGCTTAACTACTTGAAAAAGGCACTCATTTCCACTTTTGCTGTATTGGGGTTGTGTAGCAGTAGTATATCTTTAGCCGACTGGCCACAGGCTGAGTTATCCAACGACTTTATTCAAACAACCTTGTACTTACCTGATGCCAGCCAGGGATATTATCAGGGCACACGGTTCGACTGGTCAGGGGCTTTTAAAAGCCTGACGTATAAGGGACATAGTTTTATTGAGCCCTGGTTTGAGAACTACGATCCCAAGTTGCACGATGCCATCTGCGGCCCGGTCGAAGAATTTACACCCCTGGGTTATGCCGAAGCTAAACCCGGCGACACGTTTGTGAAGATTGGCGTAGGGGTACTCCGTAAACCTGACGATAAAAACTACGCTTTCGCAAGGTATTACGACATCGTTGATCAGGGAACTCGAAACGTAAAGAAGCACAAAGATTTTTTAGAGTTTACCCATGAACTTAACAGCCCAACAGGTTATGCCTATATGTATCATAAAACGGTGAAACTCACCAAAGGTAAACCTGAACTCGTACTGGAACACAGCCTGAAAAATACCGGCAAGTTGCCCATTGAGACTAGCACGTACGATCACAATTTCTTCATCATCGACAAACAGCCCAGTGGCCCAACCGTCAATATCGAATTTCCGTTTGACGTGAAAGGTGAGGGAAAAGGCTTTGGCAGCACCATTCTGTCACAGGGGAAACAGCTTATTTATTCACGCGAACTGGCCAAGAAAGAGCAGGTGTATAGCGCTGGTCTACAGGGATTTGATGCCACATCAGCGAGTTACGACATACGGATTGAGAATCAGAAAACGGGAGCTGGGGTACACATCACCGGTGATCGACCCATCCAGAAAATGGTGTATTGGGCTTGCGCTACTACGTCCTGTCCAGAGCCATACATCCAATTGAAAGCGGAACCCGGTCAGGAAGTAAAATGGAAAATTACCTATGCCTTTTACGAAAAACAGAAGCAATAAATTAACCTTTCTGCTGATGAGTATTTGGCCAAATTTGGCCCTCGTACTTACCCAACTCAACTTTTCGATGAATTTCGTCCTGAAACTCTGCTTTGGAATCCTGGTTCTGGGAGGCTTCCTGGCTGCAAACTGGGGTAGTCATGTAAGTAAACCGCAGTTGCCAGCCGACGATTGGCCCACCTACGGGGAAATAACGCCGGGAACCGATACTCAAAACTAACACAGATCAATACGCAGAACGTAAAGAATCTGACACTTGCCTGGACGTACGAAACGGGTGATAATACAACGCCGGGGCAACGCGGAATGGACATTCAATGCCAGCCGATTGTCATAAAAGGCGTGCTATATGGGACGTCACCCCGCATGAAACTCTTTGCCGTTGATGCCGCCAGCGGAAAGCAACTCTGGCAATTTGACCCCTTCGCCAATCCTGAAAAAAAGCCTCGGTTCCACCCGGTTCGTGGGGTTGTTTATTGGGAAGACGGCGACCGGGCCGACGCTCGGGATAAGCGTATCCTGTATTCGGTTGGGTCTTTTCTGTACGCCATTAATGCATCGACGGGTAAGCTGATTGAGAGCTTTGGTAAGAATGGTGAAGTCGATTTGCACGAAGGACTTGGCGACAAAGAAACCATCGGACACGATCTGACGAATTTCTCAATACGGGTTACGACTCCCGGTGTTATCTACAAAGATTTGTTGATTACAGGTTCTGCAGTTAACGAAGGTGGCGACGCTCCTCCGGGCTACATTCGGGCGTTTAACGTGCGTACGGGTAAGTTGGCCTGGGTGTTCCATACCATACCGCTGCCGGGTGAGTATGGCTATGAAACCTGGGCAAAAGATTCGTACAAAAAACTGGGTGGGGCTAACTGCTGGGCCGGTATGGTCATCGACGAAAAGCGGGGTATGGTCTACGCAGGTACCGGCTCACCCTCCGTTGATTTTTACGGGGGGGCTCGGCCGGGTCAGAATCTGTTTGCCAACTGCGTAATCGCGCTGGATGCCGAAACGGGTAAACGAGTATGGCACTTTCAAACCATTCACCACGATCTGTGGGATCGTGATTTGCCCTGCCCGCCAAACCTGATAACGGTTAGACACAACGGAAAAATGGTCGATGCGGTAGCACAGGCGACTAAAGATGGCTATGTATTCGTGTTTGATCGGGATACAGGAAAACCACTGTTTCCGGTAAACGAAGTGCGTGTACCTACGTCGCCAGCTTTGCCCGGCGAAAAACCATGGCCAACGCAGCCTGTTCCGACTAAACCGGCGCCTTTTGTTCGGCAAGAGTTAACCGAAAAGGAAATCACAACCCGTACACCCGAAGCCCACGCCTTTGTTCTGGAACGATTCCAGAACAGTCGCAAAGGCAGCAAATACATGCCCCCAGTGAAGAAGGGACATTGTATTATGGATTTGGTGGGGGAGCCGAATGGGGTGGGAATGCTGCTGACCCTGAGGGTATTTTATACCAGAATGCCAATACCATGCTCTGGTGGCTTAAAATGCGTGACAGTCGAATGCAGGAAAAAAAAGTAGCCATGACGCGCGGCTCGTCCCTGTTTAATACGAACTGTTCGGTTTGTCATGGTATAAGCGGGAAAGGAAGCCCTGAAGCCAAAGCAAATGCATCTGCATCGCAGGCTTATCCCGATCTGACCGATGTGGGCAAGCGACTGGACCGCGAGCAGATAAGCACCCTCCTGACAACTGGTCGCGGTCGAATGCCATCTTTCGGACACCTCTCCAAAGAGGATCGCGATGCCCTTATCAACTTTTTGCTGAAGACAGAAACCAAGCCCGCTAGTACTGCCTCAGCCGCGCCAGATATGCATAGTTCGGTCATTACATCATCTGTGGCAGAAGGTGCCGATTTTCCATACATGCCCCCTTACCTGAACAATGGGAACACGCAGTTTCGGGATCAGGATAATTATCCGGCCATTAAACCGCCCTGGGGAACACTGAATGCTATTAACCTGAACACTGGCGAATACCTCTGGCAAGTGCCTCTAGGCGAATACCCAGAACTGATCAAAAAAGGGCTGCCACCCACCGGTACCGAAAATCATGGTGGTCCTATTGTAACGGCGGGTGGCTTACTTTTCATTGCGGGCACGTATGATGAAAAGCTTCGGGCTTTTGATAAAAAAACGGGTAAAATCGTGTGGGAATATAGATTGCCTGCGGGCGGTTTTGCTACGCCCATTACCTATATGGCCAATGGAAAGCAATATGTAGTTATTGCAGCTGGTGGTACCCGATATGGCTTAAAGTCAGGGGGATCTTATGTTGCCTTCGCATTGCCGTGAGTAGTATAAAAAAACGATATAAGTAATGAAATCCTATCTATTAGGGTGTGATTGGGGGACATCCTCTTTTCGCCTACGACTCATAAATACTCCTGATCTTCAGCTTGTTGGAGAAATTGTATCTCAGGAAGGGGTAGCAAAAATCTTTACGCGCTGGAAGGCAAATGGCGAAACGAAAGGAATTTCCCGGGAACAGTTTTTTCGGGTGCATCTACAGGAACAAATTAATTTGCTGGCAAAACAGTTGGCCATTAACCTGGAGGATATTCCAGTGGTAATTTCCGGCATGGCGTCCTCATCAATTGGCATGGATGAAGTTCAGTATGCTACGTTGCCCTTTCCTATTGATGGAAGTCTGGCCAGCATTAAGCGACTCGATACACAACCCGATTTTGCACACGATATTATTCTCATATCGGGTGTCAGAACAGAGCATGATGTTATGCGTGGCGAGGAAACTCAATTAATTGGTTTGCTCGCTTTATTGGACACCTTTCAGTTTAATACGGAAGAGTCGATTCTAATATTTCCGGGTACTCATTCGAAACATATCTACATCCGGAATCAGCAGGTTACCGACTTCCAAACGTTTATGACGGGAGAAGTATTTAATCTCATGTCTCATTACAGTATTTTAAAAGATTCTGTAGAGCCAACGGGCTTGGTTGCCTTTGATGAACGTGAATTGGATGCCTTTAAGTGTGGTATTAATGAATCACGCCATTCGGCAATTCTTAATAGTTTATTTAGAGTCAGAACCAATCAATTATTCAACCAATTCTCCAAACGACAAAACGCTTTCTACTTAAGTGGATTATTAATTGGTGATGAGCTTAAATCATTACTAAAACAACCGGATTCTCAATTGATTTTATGCAGTGGGAATAATCTGTACGAATTGTATAAACAGGCGATGATTGAGCTTCATTTAATAGACAGGACAATTACTATTTCTGCTGATTTAATTGATAAAGCGACGATGGCCGGACAAGTAAAAATAGCGAAGAATCAGCTAGTAGCTCTAAGTAAATAAACAGTATGGCACAAAATTCATTCTCCTGGGAGTTATTTTCAAAAGCTCCCATTATCGGAATTATTAGAGGGTTATCTGCGGAGGTAGTGGCTCAGATTCTCCCTCTTTATCGGGCATCCGGACTGACTACCATTGAGATAACTATGAATACGCCCGGTGCTGAGACTATGATTCAACGGGCGCTGGAAACGAACAGCGAGGGGTTGAATATTGGCGCTGGCACGGTTTGCACGAAAGACGATCTTGATAGGGCATTGGACGCTGGGGCCCAGTTTATTGTTACACCTATTGTCAATAAGAAAGTTATCAAAGCCTGCGTGAAACGTAATGTGCCAATTTTTCCGGGTGCGTTTACTCCTTCTGAAATTTACAAAGCCTGGTCATTAGGGGCCTCTATGATAAAGGTTTACCCAGCTACATCATTAGGACCTGATTATATAAAGGATCTAAAAGCACCTATGAATCAGTTGGAAGTAGTTCCAACAGGCGGTATTAGTCTCGATAATATGGTTGCCTATTTTAAAGCCGGTGCTAATGGTGTGGGTATTGGTAGTCATCTGTTTGATAAGACACTTATTCAGCAAAAGAACTGGTCAGGTTTGATGGAACATTTTGAACAGTTCGTACAAAAAATAAAAACTGTTTAGTGATTTTTTTTATATCAACGCGGGAGGAGACTTATGTTCAGGGATGATTAGTATCTCTCCTGCATCGGGATGAAAAAATCATTTAAATAAGCACTAAATTCTCCCTCTAATAGTCTATTGAAATGCTAAATTTTAAACTAAAAAATTATCGTTGGCTTATCGTTTTTCTATTATTTTCTGCAACGACAATTAATTACCTGGACCGGCAAATAATTGGTTTGCTGAAGCCAATTCTAGAGAAAGAATTTAGCTGGAGCGAAACAGACTTTGCCCATATTGTGATGGCATTTACAGCTGCCTATGCCGTTGGGCTTTTATTATTTGGATGGATTATTGACAAAATAGGAACAAAGGCGGGTTATTCCATTACTATTATTATCTGGAGCATTGCAGGTATGCTTCATGCTGTGGCCGGAGCGTTACCGGATTTAGTATGGCTCGGATTGGCCTAGGCATTGGCGAGGCCGGAAACTATCCGGCAGCCGTAAAAACAGTAGCTGAATGGTTTCCCCGGAAGGAGCGAGGCTTGGCCACGGGTTTGTTTAATGCAGGAACAAGCATAGGGGTAGTAGTAGCTGTGCTTCTTGTTCCCTGGATATTAAATCACTATGGCTGGCACGAAGTGTTCTGGATTACGGGTGCCCTGGGTTTTGTCTGGCTTATTTTTTGGTTACTATTCTATGAGATTCCGGCGAAGCAAAGCCGCTTGACTGCCGAAGAACTAGACTATATTCGTAGCGGGCAAGAATCAGAAACTGACGAACCATCACGTAAACGGTCTGTTAACTGGTTTAAGCTATTTACTTACCCACAAACCTGGGCTTATATTACGGGCAAAGGGTTGATCGATCCAATTTACTGGTTTTTCCTGTTCTGGCTCCCCTCTTATTTTTCGTCCACATTTAATCTGGATCTGAAAAAGCCAAGTCTGGAATTAATGCTTATTTACACGGCTACGACGATTGGGAGTATTGGGGGGGGTATTTGTCGTCCTGGTTAATTAAAAAAGGGTGGCCTACCCTAAAAGCACGTAAGGCCGTTCTGCTCCTATTGGCCACCCTGGAACTGTCGATTATTTTAGCTCAATTTGCTACGGGTGTCTGGGTAGCCGTAGGGCTTATCAGTTTAGCCGTTGCTCTGCATCAAGCCTGGGCCACAAATATCTTTACGTTGGCTTCCGATATGTTTCCTAAGCAGGCTGTTAGTTCTGTTGTGGGAATAGGAGGGACAGCAGGTGCCTTGGGTGGCATTCTGTTCCCAATTCTGGTTGGTAGTTTACTGGATAAGTACAAAGCGAGTGGAAATCTGGCAGAGGGATACAACATTCTGTTTACCATTTGCGGCTTTACCTATTTGACAACATGGCTCATTATTCACTTACTAACCCGAAATGCTAAGGAGATTGATGCGAATGAGTTATTCTAATTACGTGCAGGTAGTTCACTAACCACCCGGATTCCAGCTTTCACCTCGGCCACTTTTTCCCGTAGTGCTTCCAGTGAATCGTCCATGACCGTTACGTGGCCCATTTTGCGGAAGGGTTTGGTAATGGCTTTGCCGTAGAAAAATGGGAAGACACCAGGCATTGCTAGTAGATTCTCTAAACCTTCGTAAATGGCAGGGCCCGTATGTCCCTCTTCACCAAGGAGATTCACCATGGCCGCTGGCTGATAGGCGGATGTATCGCCAAGAGGGTAATTTAAAATGGCCCGCCAATGCTGTTCAAACTGAGAGGTTACGTTGGCTCGAATGGTCTGGTGACCACTGTTGTGCGGGCGTGGCGCTACTTCATTAATCAGCACATTACCCGACTTGTCGAGGAACAGTTCAACGGCCAGTAGTCCCACAATGCCAAAGGCTTCGGCGGTTCGACGGGCGATGTCCTGAGCTTGCCGATTGATTTCGTCTGCGATTTCGGCAGGGGCAAATAGGTATTCGACCAGATTTAATTCCGGATGAAAAACCATTTCGACCGTTGGAAATGTCTGTACGTCACCCCGTTCATTTCGGGCAACAATGACGGCTAGTTCTTTCTCGAAATCAACGGCTTTTTCCAGAACCCCCGGCGCATCGAAAGCTTTTCCGACATCGGCAACAGTGGCAATGCGTTGAACGCCCCGGCCATCGTAGCCATCGCGACCCAGTTTGTGGAAGGCGGGAAAAAAGTCAGGCTGATGAATTTCCAGCAAGGCGACATCAGCACGCGTATCGGTCAGGATAAAATCGGCTGTGGGTAGGTTATAATCGCGGTAAAACTGTTTTTGAAGCCGTTTATCCTGAATAACCCGAATGACAGAAGGCTGGGGAAATACACGTTTACCCTCGCGCTCAAGGGCTTCGAGCGCTTCTACATTAACGCGTTCAATTTCAATGGTCAGTACATCAACGGCCTGCCCGAATTGATAAACCGTATCGTAATCAGTTAAGGAGCCTTGACTAAACTTCGTGCAGAGATTCCGGCAGGGAGCCTCGGCATCGGGGTCAAGAATATGAACGCGGAGATTCCAGTCGATAGCGGCTTGCAGAAGCATCAGGCCAAGCTGGCCACCGCCGAGAATGCCAATAGTAGGTGTCAAAAGAGTTTAACGTTTGAAGTTCGTAGTTTGTAGTTTGAAGTAGCTAGCCAACTTCAAACTACAAACTACGAACTTCAAACGTTAAACTACAAACGTTAATCCCTTCGCTTAATATCCGAACCACCTGATTCGCTCTTGGCCAGCACTTTCGCGGGGCCGTAATAATAAATATCGGAGCCGCCGGATGCTTTCATGGTCAGCTCTTTACTAGCGTTGACGTATACATCCGAGCCGCCCGATGAATTGGCGTTGCAGATATCGGCGGTCAATTTACGGGCATCGAGGTCGGCACCCCCTGAGCCATTGGCGTTGAGTATCTGGGCTGAACCCTGCAAAATTGCATCGGCCCCGCCGGATGCCGATACGTTCAGCTTATCGGCTTTAAGCTCCAATTTTACATCTGAGCCACCGGATGCCTCCAGATTCAGGTCATTGAACGACAGTTTGCCCTGGCCAAATACATCGGCTCCTCCTGAGGCCTGTAGGTTATTCAACTGCTTGAAGGTCAGATAGGCTTTCACGTAGGTATTGCGCCCAAAATTCCAGCCGCTAAATCCTTTACGCTCGATATAGAGTTTTAGGGTGCCATTTCTGACTTCCGAAATAACCCGGTCTTCATCAACGCCTTTTGCTTCGAGGGTTAGTTTTTCTGAGTTGCCCTGCGTTAAATAAACGTCGATACCACTGCTGACACTCAGGCCGGTAAAGCCAGAAATGGTGCGATCTTTTTTCCAATCGTCTGTACTGGCCGAGTTTAAACTGGTCGTAAGTATAAAAATTCCTGCTACAATTGCTTTCATTGGTCAAGGTAGTTGTTGTAATTCGTAAAAGATGTAAAATAGAGTGCTTGGGTTGCATCGGAACCCGAAAAAAGATGTCCGATTTTAAGGATATCTTTGTCCGGTAACGGACGCTATAGGATTTTATATTGGCTGTAAATTTATGTAAATCAATGGTTTGTAACTTTGGCACGACGCTTGAGCATCTTTAAAGAAAGGTACTTAAGTCAAGTTGGAGAAGATCCGAATAGGCAGAGTTCTCGGTGATAGCTCCTGTGTCTTTGCGATATTTGTGCCACTGATGAGCTTTATAATCATAAACAAAGCCTTCAAGAATCCCGTAGTCGTTGTCATCAAGTAAGTTGATTATTTTTTTGATGTCATTTCTTAGGGTTTTTGTATGGCAAATTTCAATGATTATTCGTGTTTGTTCGGAATCATTATCATATAGAAATATAGAATAAGATCGGGTACCGAATTGACTTGGCTTTCATCAATCATGGTTTCAGGAAGGGGTTCCAGTGCAATACTACGTTTGTAATGGTAGAGCATCCCCAGGCCAGTGGTTAATTTTGCGATAATGCGTTGATGCTCAAAGGGTGCATATACGCCTTGATCGTGATTAACATACGAATCTGTTTTTTTGGAAGCATACATAGTATTTATCAATTACCTGGACTAAAACTGTTACTAAAGTAATCAAATATGATTCAACTCCGCAACGTCTCGAAATTCTACCCCGCTGGTTTTGGCCGGGTGTATGTGTTGCGTAACATCAACCTAGAAATCAATCAGGGTGAGTTCGTATCGATCATGGGGCCATCGGGATCGGGCAAGTCTACCTTGCTCCATATTCTGGGTCTGCTCGAAGAACCCTCTGAAGGTGAATACTTCTTTGACGACCAGCCTGTTCAGAAGTTGTCTGAAAAAAGACGCACCGAGCTTCACCGGACACGGATTGGCTTTGTCTTTCAGGCGTATCACCTGATTGACGAACTGACTGTTTATGAGAACATTGAAACGCCACTTCTTTACAAGGGGCTCAATGGATCAGAGCGTAAAAGCCGCGTAGCTGAACTGCTCGACCGATTCAACATGGTGGCTAAAAAGGATTTGTTTCCTGCCCAATTGTCGGGTGGACAACAGCAATTGGTTGGTATTGCACGGGCGCTGGCAGCCGAACCGAGTGTGATCTTCGCTGATGAGCCAACCGGTAATCTGCATTCCGATCAGGCCCGTGATATTATGGAACTGTTCCGCGAACTGAATCAAAAAGATGGGGTAACCATTGTGCAGGTGACGCACTCTGAACTTAACGCTGAATACGGCTCACGGGTGATTCGTCTGAAAGATGGCTGGCTGGAAGACTCAGCGCTGAAGCTCAGCGAACAGGGCGTTAAGTAACGGATTGGCAGGAAAGGCTGATGCCTGAGCCTGAAGAGACAAACCGCTTATCTGACGCAACGACTGAATGCCCATTACGTTTGCACAAAACACGGCTTCAGCTTGCGTTAGTACGGTTGGTTTGAAAATTCCTTCGGAGACAGACATGCCGATAGAGGGGCCAGACGAAGCAACTGCTGCCGTACGATGCCACCGATACAACCGGTTCGGAGTGAAGGAGTAAATAGGGTTTGATTGCCATACCAGAACAGGTTTGATGCAAGGCATTCGGCGAGGTTACCCGTCGTATCGAGCAAGATAACGTCGTCGAATGCATACTGCTGTTTGTAAAGACCGGCCATCACATAAGGGAGTGCATTTAGGGTTTTGAAAGCCGATATGGGCGATTGCATTAACCGAAATGCGTCGTAAATGCCCGTCCTCGATTTCTCAGTGAGCGAGAATCCCTGTCCAGCCCGAGCCGAAATCAGCACGTGAGCCTTGTTTGTCGATGGTGTGTAAAGGCCACCCGATTGACGCCATACCTGGATTTTGATTCGGGCGGTCTGGTTCGTTAGCGTATTTGCCGAAAGCAAGTGTTGAATGCGTTGATAAACCGTTTCGGCGTTGAAGCCATCGGGTTGATTAATTTGCAGGGCAGCCATGCCAGCTGTAAGGCGGGCAAAGTGATCGGGCCAGTACCACACCTGTCCATTTTCGTAGCGAATCGTTTCAAAAAGACCGTCGCCGTACTGAAACGCACGGTCGTTTGCCGATAGGCAAAACTCGTTTTCAGAAAGTATATCCGAATTATAAACCAGAAACATGCTTAGTTTGCGCCGTTTATCCTAAAACGATAGCTGCGC
This sequence comes from Spirosoma telluris, assembly GCA_003259005.1. Taxonomy (GTDB): domain Bacteria; phylum Bacteroidota; class Bacteroidia; order Cytophagales; family Spirosomataceae; genus Spirosoma; species Spirosoma telluris. Next base: position 2,695,392 of record QLII01000001.1, on the reverse strand, counting down.
CGAAGGTAAGTTTGTAACATTGAACCATCAAAATTATGTGTATGCAGCGTAAGCTTTTTTTAGGAGTCGGAATCGTGGGATGTTTGCTGTCTATAAGCCTGACAGGCTTACAGGCACAGAGCGCACCGGGAGCCGTATCGCCGGGGGCGAGCACTGGCAAGGCGGATACGCTACCCGTGCTGAGTTTACCGCAGTGCATTGATATTGCCTTAAAGAACAACATAACCGTTCGTCAAGGACAGTTGCAGGTACAAAGCAGTACGCTGCAATTAAAACAGTCGAAGTATAATCAGTTACCCTCGGTCAATGGCTTTGCTTCGCAGGGGTTCAGTTCTGGTCGGAATATTAACCCCAGCACCAACCAATTCGTTGATGTAGGCGTACGATCCAATAATTTTCAGCTTTCCGGTTCGGTGCCCATTTTTCAGGGTTATCAATTGAAAAACCTGATTCGCCAGAACCAGACGATTGTCAAGGCGACCGAAAAAGAGCTGGATGCCACTGAAAATACGGTTATTCTCAACGTTATTCAGCAATATTTAGCTGTACTAACAGGAGCTGAGCAATTGACTGTTGCCAAACGGCAGGCTGAAACATCGCAACTACAGGTTGAGCGTACCCAAAAGTTGGTCAATGCCGGTTCGGCACCCGAAGCCAACCTGTTTGAAATTAAGGCTACACTGGCCAACGACCAACTGGCTGTTGTAAACGCTCAAAATACGGTTGATCTGGCAAAACTGGCGTTGTTGCAGGCCATGAATTTGCCCGGTGGGCAGGCATTTGAAATTGAATATATTAAGCTCCCCGATCCTCGTATAGAGGGCTATTCAGCAACGGCGCTACAAGTGTATGAAGCTGCCTTAAGTACGCAACCACAGATTCAGGCTGCTGATCTTCGTACCGAAAGCGCACGAATTGGGATTGATGTAGCCAAAGCGGGTCTTTACCCACGGCTTAGTGTCAGCGGAAATTTATCCTCGCTTTATTCAAGTGTTGGACTCTCGCGGTTTATAGCTGATGGCACAACAACGGAAAATAAGACACAGGCTAACGTTCTCATCGCCGGTACTATACAACCTGTTACCATCATCACTACGCAGCCTGGGGGAAGCTATCAAACGTACGGATTTTTTGAGCAGTTAAGTAATACGCTTAACCGAGGTGTATCACTTAACCTCAACATTCCTATTTTTACAAACCGGCAGTATCGTACCAATGTAACGAGTGCTATTATTCAGCAGCAAAATGCACAGCTTACGGCCGATAATACCCGTTTGCAACTGCGTCAGCAAATTGAAACGGCCTATACCAACTTATTGGCTGCGTCGAATCGCTACCAGGCTACCGATGCATCCGTTTCGTCCTTAGAACGGGCGTTTAAAGCGGCTGAAAGTCGTTTCAATGCCGGAGCCATTAATGCGGTTGACTATAGCCTGGCCAAACTTCGATTCGATAATGCCCGTGCTCAGTTGGTGCAGGCGAAATACGATTACGTGTTCCGAACCAAAATTTTAGACTTTTACCAAAATAAACCGCTTAGTTTTAATTAATGATTGAATGAGAGATTGAGAGAATGAGTTAATAAAACTAGCTACTCATTCATTCGCTCATTCATTCAATCGCTCATTCACTCATTATGAAGAAGAAGTCAAATCGAATTTGGTGGATATTAGGAGGACTGCTTGTCCTGATCGTAGGTGGCCTGGTAGCTGCTAAACAAACGGGGTTAATCGGGAAGCCTAAGGCAACAGAAGTAGATTTTGCGTTGGTTAAACGGCTTGACATTACCGAGCGAGTCAGTGCCTCTGGACGCGTTCAGCCACAAGTCGAAGTGAAAATTAGCCCGGATGTATCGGGTGAAATTATTGGTTTATACGTCAATGAAGGTGACCCCGTTAAAGCTGGCCAGTTGCTGTGTCGTATCCGGCCTGATAACTATGAGTCCTTGCTGGCACGGGCACGGGCAACGGTCAATCAGAGTCGGGCGCAGTTAGAGCAGTCGAAAGCATCGGTAGCTCAGTCGGGTGCACGGCTTATTCGGGCCAAAGCTGACTATGAGCGCAATCGGAAGCTCTTCGCCGATAAAGTAATTTCGTCCTCCGATCTGGAGACCAGCGAAGCCAATTACAATGTAGCTAAGCAGGAAGTAGAAGCGGCAAATGCCAACGTTCGGGCATCGCAGTTTAACATTCAAAGCGCCGAAGCCAGTCTACGCGATGCCACCGAAAACTTGCGCAAAACGACAATTTATTGCCCTGTAAACGGCACAGTATCGAAACTCAATGTCGAATTGGGCGAGCGTGTCGTGGGTACTTCCCAAATGGCCGGTACCGAAATTATGCGTATTGCGAACCTTCAAAATATGGAGGTTCGCGTGAACGTCAATGAAAATGACATTGTGCGCGTAAACCTAGGTGATACAGCTGACATTGAAGTGGATTCATATACAACCGCCGGACGCAAATTCAAGGGAGTTGTTTACGAAATTGGGAATACCGCCAATGGGCTTACCAGTTCGTCCGGAGCCGCTGCTTCGCTTTCATCTGATGCCGTAACAGAGTTTGAGGTAAAAGTGAAAATTCTGAATAACTCCTACTCCGATTTACTGGCCGAAAAAGACAAAAAAGGATACCCATTTAAACCGGGTATGACGGCTTCTGTTGAAATCCTGACGGATAAAAAATCAAATGTATTATCAGTACCTATTGCTGCTGTAACTACGCGAGGAGCTGACTCGACTGCCATCGATACCGAGAAAATGAAAGACAACAGTAACGGCACTGTTGAAGAAAAACCAGCTGCACAACTTGAAAAGAAAGATAAGCCTAAAGAAATTGTCTTTGTGAATAGTGGCGGCAAAGCCACGCAGCGCGAAGTGAAAACAGGCATCAGCGATTTCGAGAATATTGAAATCTTAACGGGCCTGAAGGTGGGAGAGCAGATCATTTCCGGACCATTTATTGCAGTATCCAAAAAGCTCAAAAATGGGGAACTCGTTACTAAACGAGACCCAAACAAGAATAAGAAGAAAGAAGAATAGAAAAGTAAACTGACCGCACGGACCCACTCGTGCGGTCAGTTTATTTTATTGCAATATGCCCGCTGCCTAAGGAGCCTATGAGCCCTTGGTAAATAACTGCCTTGAGGGCAACAGCTAGGGTTTGCATGAATCCTTAGTGCGTGAACAGACTAATACGCTTAGCAACTACTGGCCTGCAAAAGGTTCAACCACCACCAGCACACATACGATCTGTGCTTGCATAAGCCTATTATACTTTAGTCAACTGGCCGACTTGAGGGATTATCTGATCTAGGATTAGGACCAGGTATAACGAGGCCGTCCGGCGGTTCGTTTTTTGAGAAAATCACTCGGATTAGCAGGTAAAGAACCTTTGCCAGTGATTGCCGTAGGTAAGTCTGGCGATCCTCGCTTAGAGTAAGGTAAGATGCTGCTTTCCCTACTACCTAAAGACAAAATATTTAAGTTTTCAGTTTATTTTGGTCATTTCAGCTGACAGAATGGTGAGTTCGCGCAAAAGCTGAATAGTCTGGGTAGGTTCCTGTATTTATCCCCCCTAGGTTTACCCGATAAAACAACTAAACTTCATTGGTCTATCCGAAAAAAAGTGAGCTGATTTTCAGGGACAGTATCCTGAAAACAGCATCTCTTTAGCTTATAGTTAAGCATTTAATCGTCCTGTAATTTTCAGATGAGGAAGTGTAAACATAGGAATTTCCTACGGGTATCACTATGTTTTGACCACCCACAATTAGTATGCTGTTTTGTCGCCATTTACGATAATAGCCATGAATAAATTGAGCTAAGAACGAATGTAATTTTAACCAATACCTATCGTATGAATAATTATTCAAATCCCTTAATTTATGTGGTTGACGACGATCACGATGAACACGATTTGCTTAAAAGTATTTTTGCCAGCCAACACGCTAATTGTGACTTAAAATGCTTTAGTGATGGTACCGAACTGCTAACTCAACTAACCCACCGTATAGACCATCGGCTTCCGGATCTGATTTTATTAGACTTACAAATGCCTATCCTGAGTGGGTATGACATATTGCGACTGCTCAAACGAGATGCCGACTGGAAACATATTCCAATTATCGTCTATAGCACATCAGCAAGTCCACTGAATATATACCGTTGCAATCAATTGGGCTGTTCGGCATTCATAATCAAAACCAATGACTATTTAAAGAAAAATGAACGCTTACTAAGCTCCTTTATAAACGTTAATCTACATCTGATCTAATTACTTACTATAAAGCCGAACGAAGAACTCATTTTTTAAAGTGCTTTTTATTTACTTAACTACAAATAAGTAAATAAAATGTTTTTATGGTATTGTTTATTTGCATTTATTTGCCAGTAAAGCCGCATTTGTCACACAGAACTGTGTACTGACTAAGTCAGAGCTCGAAAGGGTTCTTTGCTGGCAAAAGCGGAATAGGATTAGGCTTGCAGTTGTTTGAGGAAAGAGTGGACTAACTACCACTTTTAATAGTATCTCCTATCCACATGTCGATTCAAATTCAAATACTGGTCATTGAAGATGTAGTACAAATCCGTGAAAACCTAGCCGAGTTGCTAACGCTCAATGGGTATGAAGTGCGAACGGCCGAGGATGGTGAAAAAGGAATCATAGAAGCTAAACAATGGCAGCCCGACCTGATTCTGTGTGATATTATGATGGCAAATCTGGACGGTTACCAGGTTCTGGAAACCATCCGGACTAGTCCGGATATGGCACATATTCCTTTCATTTTTCTAACCGCAAAATCTAATATGGAGGATTTGCGGGAAGGTATGGGACTGGGAGCTGATGATTATCTGACCAAACCTTTTCTGATAAGCGACCTGTTAAATGCCATTGAGAGCCGACTAAAAAGGAGCCAGCAACAGCGAGTTGGTCTTGTGCCGTCAACTACGCACTTAAGAACGATCCGTGGCCGCGATGAAAAGGGATATATGCTCCTTAAAACAGAGGAATGTCTTTACTTTTTTACCCAAAAAAGAGGGTATTTTGTATGGCATCCGCTGGGCATTTTTCAACTGGATATGAGTTTGGATACGTTAACGACAAAGCTCGATAATAAGCAATTTTTCAGGGTTAATCGGCATGTTATTTTGCACCGGAAAAGTGTTCGAAAATATGCCTACTGGGATAAAGGGAAGTATTGCTTGTTTATCGATATTGGTGGAGAACCTCAGGAGGTCACTTTAGCGAAAGCGCGGTTTCGTTCTTTTAAAGAATGGTTAGCAGGATAGTATTCCTCTAATTTAGGGCCAATCGAATGGGCAAGCTCTACTTTGCTTAATCACCAGTTCATATCAAGTAAGCATTCCTATTCCGTAAAATATAGCTATCGGGTCAGCCGTGGAGAAACTATTGCCATTTTGGTTTGATGCGTCTTTGCAGGGAGTCGCTTTTGTTGAGCCTGTTCGAAACAGTCGGCAAAAAGTGGCGGATTTTCGTTATCGACACGTCAATACCGCTTTCGCTCAAATGCTTCGGCGAACAAAGGGTGAGCTTATTGGCCAGATAGTTCAGAAAGCCTTTCAAGCTACACAGGAAGATGATTTTTTTCTCCCACTATTAGCAGTTCTCAAAACAGGTGAAGCACAACAGTTGCTTAAACTTTACCAGTTGGATGGGCAGGAAATATGGCTTGATATTAGCCTAACCCGGACGGGAGATCTGATAATGGTCAATGTCCAGGATGTTAGCGAGCAGAAAAACTCGGAGCTTGATCTACAGCGACATTTGGCCATGGAATCCATTGTGTCGACGATTTCCAGCCGGTTTATAAGCCTGAAGGCCGATGAGGTTGATGCGTGTATTCCTGAGGCCTTAGGACAGATCAGTGAGCATATTGACGCCGAGAGGGCCTCGGTGTTTTTATATTCAAAAGACTATCAGGAAGGGTATTGCCTCCATGAATGGTGCGCTTCCGGGATCGGCTCCAGGAAAAATAAAATACAGACCAGACCCCGGGAGTGTTTTGACTGGATGCGCCCAAAGCTGGAAAATGGGGAGATCATTCGCCTGCAGGTAGATCAACTTAGCGCGGAGGAAATCCGGGAGAAAGCCTTTTTTGAGTTCATTTCGGTTCACTCGATGATTGCTGTTCCGCTGGTTCAGGAGCAGAAAACGCAGGGATTTATCGGATTCTATACGATCAATAGACAGCAAACTTGGGATCAAAACGATGTCTCCCTGTTAGAGACCTTTAGTTCACTGATTGCTAATGTTCTTTATCGTTTGCAACAGGAAGAAGTGGTCAAGCGTGCTAATCACCGTCTGGAAGGTTTACATGCCGTCGACCAGGCATTGCTTAACTATCGGTTGACCGACCAACCTCCGCTATCGATTGCCATGAACTATATGCATTTCATGGTGCCCTGTAACCGGATTACGGTATCTCAAATCAATGAAGACACTGGTCAGATAGTAGTCAAGTGCCAGGTATTGGAAGGAAATCTGGATATGAACCCAGATTTAACCGTGGCAATCCCTGCTGTATATGAGCAGTTCCTACGAAACCATGAACCCAATCAATTAATCTACTATCCTGATCTGAAGGCGGATTCGGCTGGTATACCATATGAAATAAATCCCTACCTGCGCGGTTACCGTTCACTGATTTTCATTCCCTTATATCGTCAGAAAGAATATATTGGTAGCTTTTCCCTATTATCGGTCAATCCGTATTTTTTTACAGAGGAATACCAGCAAATTGCTCAGGAGTTGGCAGGGCCGTTAGCTATTGTTTTATATCAGCAGCAACTGGATGAACAGCTTAGGCAGTATACCGAACATCTTGAGCAGCGCGTAGAAGAGCGTGCACAGGAAATCAGGCAACTTTCAACTTTACACCAGGCTATTCTGAGACATGCCGGTCAGGCTATTATTTCGACAGATATAAATGGCGTAATCCAAACAGCCAATCAGGCCAGCGAAATTTTATTGGGCTACCGGGTTGACGAGCTAATTGGTCAAAGCGCTCACCTTGAACTAGGGCCACCCGAAAATCCAGTCCCCTTTATTGCCTATCGGCCTAATGAACAGCCTCCTCCTATCAATATTTTCGCCGATGCATTGGCTTTTCAAGGGTATTTTCATGCTGAATGTATCGTCATTACTAAAACAGGAGAAAAAGTTCCAATCCTGTTAGCAGTCAGTGCTTTACAAGACAGTAATGGCGTTATTATGGGTTATGTGGGCATCTCTACGGATATCTCTGCGCTGAAAACGGCTGAAATAAGGCTACAGCAAAAGAACCAGGAGCTGAACACCTTTTTTGACGTAGCCCTGGATTTGCATTGTATTCTCAATGCCGAAGGGCGATTCCTGAAAGCCAATCGGGCCTGGGAGAAAACGCTGGGTTACTCAATCGAAGAGCTAAGCTTATTAACTTGCTGGGAATTGCAGCATCCCGATGAACAGGAAGCCATTCATCAATTATTTCGGTCACTTATTGATAGCCAGCCGATTTATAATCAGATCCATCGATTACGAAAAAAAGATGGCACTTACCGAGTTATAGAATGGAGTGCCATTGGGATTGAGAATCATATTTATGCGTCTGCGAAGGATATTACTGAGCGGCAACAGGCCGAAAATCAGATGGTTACCCTGAATCAGCGCTTACAGTTAGCTACGCAGGCAGCTGGTCAGGGAATTTGGGAGAATGACCTGGAAAAGGGAACTCTGTTTTGGGATGACCGCTTGTGGGAGCTACATGGGCTGGAACCTCGCCAGGATAACTGGGACTTTCAGGAGTTTACAAAACTGATTCATCCCGACGATCTACCTACTTTATTGAAACGCTTTGACCAGGACTTATCAGGGCATAAGATCTCTGATGTTATCCGGATTATACGGCAGAACGATGGAGCGGTTCGCTATTTCGAAACCAATGGTCTGGTGATCCATGACGAACAAGGTAAACCGGTTAGGGCCATTGGCGTTGTTTGGGATGTAACAGATCGAAAACTGGCCGAAGTAGCCCTTCAGGAGAGTGAACAGCGGTTTCGGGAAATTGCCGAAAATGTGGATGAAGTTTTCTGGGTTCACTCCGCCGAACCATTCCGATTACTCTATATCAACCCGGCCTGCGAACGTGTATGGAATACTACCTTCCAACAATTAAACGAAGAGCCATTGGCGTTTATGGGGAATGTTTTGCCCCAGATAAACCTGCTGTATCGGCCTTTCTTGATCAGTACAAGGCCGGTATAGAAAGTGAATTATACTATAGAATACAGCCAAAAGGCGAAACCTTACGTTGGCTATTAGCTCGCAGTTTTATCATACGGGATGAATCGGGGAAGGTACTGCGCCACATTGGCATTGCCAACGATGTAACCAGCCAGAAAGAAAAGGAACTGGTCCTCCAGCAATCGCTCCAGCGGGAGCAGGAACTGAATCAGCTCAAGTCGCAGTTTGTCTCCACGGCCTCTCATGAGTTTCGGACCCCTCTGACGACGATTCAATCCAGTGTCGATCTAATCAAACTCTATCTGGATGTACCGACGGGCAAAGCCTCCATTCAAAAGCACGTGGCCGTCATTGAAAAAGAAATTAATCAGTTTAGTCGGCTCCTTACGGATATCCTGACCATCGGTAAAATTGAGTCGGGAAAAGTTCCCTTTAGTCCTCGATGGGTCAATATCGTGTCGGTTTGTGAAGAAATTATCACGACTCATTTTAGTCAACAGGAAGAATTTCGCCGTGTTCGCTTACTAATTGATGGAGCGCCGTACAAGGTTTATCTGGATGATAAATTGATTAGCCATGTTATCGTCAATTTACTGTCGAATGCCTTTAAATTTTCAACCGATGCTCCTTGTCTGCGCATCGTGTTTACGGCTAAAAATCTTGTTTTACAGATAATTGATGAAGGGATCGGTATACCGAAGAGAGAACTTTCTACCTTATTTCAGGCATTCTTCAGGGCCAGTAACACAAATGGCATACCGGGTACCGGATTAGGGTTGGTTATTGCCCGGCAATTTGTGGAACTCCATGATGGCCGTCTCGACATACAAAGTGAGGAGAAAAAAGGGACAGTCTGTACGGTTAGCATACCCGCCAGGCATAAAGGACAGCTTCCTAGGCTGGCCAATACCTTTTATCTAAGTAAATGACTTCCTGCTAATCATACGAATAAATGCCCACTCATATCTTAGTCATTGAAGACGATAAGCAGATCCGGGAGAACCTATCCGAGATGCTGACATTGCATGGGTTTGAGATACAAACCGCTGCCAATGGCCGGGAAGGCATCAGTCAGGCATTGCTCCATCCGCCAGAGCTCATCCTGTGTGACATCATGATGCCAGAGGTCGATGGCTATCAAGTCCTGAAGGTTGTTCGAGGTAATCGATTGATCGCTAATGTGCCTTTTATATTCCTGACTGCCAAAACCGACCCCGTCGATATACGCCGTGGGATGAACCATGGGGCAGATGATTACCTAACCAAGCCCTTCACCCTTCAGAACCTGCTGCATACCATTGAAAGCCGCCTGCAGCGGGAAGCCCTTCGGAAACAGGAGTTGAAGGGTCAGCTGGAAACCTATCGCCATTCGCTGGGCTCGGTAGCGGCCCATGAATACAATACGGCCCTGGCTGGCATCATTGGTTTTTGCTCCTTATTGCTGGATGATTATGCACAACTCAGTGGGGAGGAAGTGATATCGATGGTGGAGATGATTAAGGTGAGCGGACTTCGGCTAAAGCGTTCCTTAGACAACATTCAGCTGATGGATGCTCTGCAACAGCTAGACCCATCCCAGGCTGCTTATCGCCATTTTTCGAGTGGTCACAGTAGCATCTCGGCCGGACTTGTTGATAGTTATTTGGTGGCAGTTGCGTATCGGCAGGATCGAGAAGTTAGCTATGAACTGGATGTGGTCAGTGCTGAGCTGGGCCTGTCGGAGGAGAATCTACAGTTATGTTTGAGTGAGTTGATCGATAATGCGGTTAAGTTCTCTTCTTCTGGTCAGCGGATTCTGATCCGGGGAATTGGGAAGGGGACGGCTATCGTTTTAGCCTTATTAACAAAGGCCAACCCTTTAAAGCGGAGTATTTAGACCAGATAGGGCCTTATAAGCAATTTGATCGTCATAAGTATGAACAGCAGGGCTTTGGGTTGGGCTTAGCGCTTGTGAAAAAGTTATTGGCCCTCAATCAGGGCAGCCTAACGATTGAAAGTCTGGCCGAAGGAGAGACGAGGGCTTCTATTTGGTTGCCGAAGATCACAGATTAATAATGTGTATATTTCGGAGATGCGACTTGGTTAATAACCAGAACTTAATGGGCCAAAACATTTGGCATTCGCTTCATAACCACCTATTCCGCCTATGCAATCGGCAACGTAACCGTGAAGGTAGTTCCTTTTCTTTCCTGACTCTCCACCTCCAAAAAACCACCGTGGCGCTCTACGAATTGGCGGACGATGACCAGGCCCAGGCCAGTACCCTGTATGCCTTCGGTATTACTAGCTCGAAAGAAAGCCTGAAATAGGGAGGACTGCTCATTGGCTGGTATGCCCATACCTGTATCGATTACTTTTAAAACCAGAGAGTTAGCCGTAAAGTGAATACGTAGGGTGGGAGAGGTATCAACAGAAAACTTAAAGGCATTGGACAACAGATTGATCAGTACATGGCTCATTAGTTTAGCGTCCAGTTCAACCGGACGGGGCGTACCCTCAATGAGCATCTGAACACTTCGTTGATCAGCACGTCCACTAAAATGAGTCTCGATCAGGTTTTCACAAAGAGCAATAATATCCTCCGACCTGGGAGCATATATTATTTTCCCGGCGTCGATCTGACCAATGGTCAGGATATCCGTAAGGAGCCGACTAAACTGGTCAATTTCTTTTTCAATGACGGCCACGTGCTTTTGAATGGAGGCTTTGCCCGTCGGTACATCCAGATAGAGTTTGATCAGATCGACACTGGATTGAATCGTCGTCAGAGGGGTCCGAAACTCGTGGGAAGCCGTGGAGACAAACTGCGACTTGAGCTGATTCAGTTCCTGCTCCCGCTGGAGCGATTGCTGGAGGACCAGTTCCTTTTCTTTCTGGCTGGTCACATCGTTGGCAATGCCAATGTGGCGCAGTACCTTCCCCGATTCATCCCGTATAATAAAGGTGCGAACATATAGCCACCGCAAAGGCCCATCAGCCTCCTGCAAGCGGAAGTACAATTGTCCTGCCTCTCCCGCTTTATAGCGGTCAATTAGGTTCCAGACGGCTGGCTGGTCCTCCATCAGAATAGTATCCATAAACGAGAATGGATGCTCTCGTAAACGCTCAAAACGGGTGTTCCATACCCGTTCGAAGGCGGGGTTGATATAGAGTAATCGGAATGGTTCGGCCGAGTGAATCCAGAAAACCTCATCCACATTTTCGGCAATTTCCCGAAACCGCTGTTCACTCTCCTGAAGCTGCTGTTGAGCCGTCTGCTGCTCCACTTTGGCCTTGAGCAACTGCATATGAAACGCTTGCTCATGTAGCTCCTGTTTCTGCTGAAGTATCTCAATAGATCGTGCCCGCACTTGGTTTTGTAAGGATACTTTTTGTGCCTTGATGCGGCTGACCCATAGGCGAAATACCGTGTACAGACTTCCCAGCATCAGCAATAATGCTAAACTCTTAAACCAGCCCGTTTGCCAAATTGGGGGAATAATATGCAGATTAACAAACGTACCGGTCTGATTCCAGACCCCATCGTTATTCGAGGCTTTGACCCGAAACACATAGTCGCCCGGATCTAAATTGGTATAGGTCGCCGTTCGCTTGGTGCCTGCCTGAATCCAATCCTGATCGAAGCCCTCGAGTTTATAGGCATACTGATTATTAGCTGACACCATATAATTTAAGGCGGCAAACGCGAAGGAAAGAACCGACTGGTGGTAGGAGAGCGTAATATCGCGGGTTTCACTAATGGGTTTACTCAGCACTGATTGCGGATCATGCATATTTACCGACTGGTTGAACAGTTGGAAATCGGTAATATAGACCGGTGGAATAAACGAATTATAGTGTAAACTATCAGGGTAAAAGCTGTTGAGTCCATCTAAGCCTCCAAAAAACAACTGCCCATTCTGGCTTTTATAGCAGGCCATTCGGTTAAAAGAACTTTCCTGCAAACCGTCATTCGAGTCAAAATTGTGGATGGAGTGGGTCTTGGGGTTAAAGGAACTCAAGCCTTTATTCGTACTTAGCCACAGTACCCCATGCTTATCTTCGAGAATACCCTGAATCACGTCGTTGGCCAGGCCGTCTTGTTGACGGTAAGCTATAAACGTTTGAGTCCGTGCATCATACCGGTTCAATCCGGCGTTGGTGCCTATCCAGAGTTGACCCGTGCTGCTTTCAAAAAGAATATTGACCTGGTTGCTACTGAGACTTTGCAGATTATGGTCCTTATGGATAAACTGGGTGAATTTGTTCGCTGCCGGGTGGAACACATTTACGCCACCCCCATCAGTACCCAGCCAGATATTACCCCGCCTGTCTTCCCACAGACTCGTAATGGTCGAGTAGTCCAGCTTGCCTGCCTGCGTTGCATTGGGTAGGTATCGGGTTGTTTTACCTGTCGTCTGATTATACTGGATGAGTCCTTCCTCAAAGGTGCCCAGCCACATACTTCCGTTCTTGGCTTCCAGAATGGCACTTATACTAAGCGGGCTAAAATTACCTTTCGGTTCAAAGGTACCTTTTGCTCGATTAAACAGTGTCAACCCTCCTTTATAATTACCCGTCCAGATACGCCTGGCCCTGTCTTCGTAAATTGTCAACACAAAATTGCTACTAATTGAACCGGCAAACCTGCTCGTATCCTGATAGACCGTAAAAACCGATTGTCCTTTTTTTAGCACGTTGATGCCACCCCCATCGGTACCCAGCCACAAGTCCCCCCGTTGATCCTCCCGAACAGCCAGTATATTATTATTGCTCAGCTTATTAGTATTGATTCGGGTGCGTTGATACAGGTTAAATTTCAACGGGGCTGAATCAAGCTTATTGACTCCTCCCGAATAAGTACCTACCCACATCGTGCCGGTTCGATCCCGATAAATCGAATAGATCGAGCCACTATTGAGGCCCCGGTTATTATCGACCTGATAGGCGTAGTAGGAAAATGTGCCATCAGGGTGTAACAGATTTATCCCTCCGTTTTGGGTGCCGATCCACAGGTTGTGGTCGTTGTCTTCGGCCAGAGCCTTTATGTCATTATGACTCAGTTGAGCAGGTAAGCCCATCCTCTGTTGAAAGTGCGTAAAAAAACCATTCACTCGGTTGAGCCGGTTTAGTCCGCCCTCTGTTGCGACCCAGAACCGTCCCTGAGAATCCTCAAAACAGGAGGTTACCCGATTTTGACTTAAGGAATGCCGATCAGCCCCATTATGTTTGTAATGGGTAAAGGAACTTGTTTTCTGATCCAGCCGATTTAAGCCACCGCCTTGTGTACCTACCCAGACTACCCCGCACGATCAATAAATACAGAACTCACCTCATTAAGGCTTAGGCTACTGGTATTCGTAGCCTGATGAGTAAAGTGAGTAAAGGTTTTTTGTTGGGGATCGAACCGGTCCAGTCCACCACCAGACGTGCCTACCCACAAATAGCCCTGAGCATCCTGAGCAATTGCCATAACCTTATTGTGGCTAAGGCTATTTTCTATCCCTGGAATGTGCTTGTAATTGGTAAAGGTTTCTGTTTGGGTATTAAACAAACTGAGGCCACCATCATCTGTACCGATCCACAAACGACCCTGTTTATCCTCAAACAGACTATGTATATAACTGTGACTAAGGCTCATGGGATTTAGTGGATCGTTCCGGTAGAGCGTATAAGTATAGCCGTCATATTTATTAAGACCATCCCGGGTACCAAACCACATGAAGCCTTTTTTGTCCTGTACAATACAGGTTACGTTATTTTGAGAAAGTCCCTGATTGGTAGTGAGGTAGGTAAATCGGACATTTTGCTGCTGTGCCTGGGCTGGCTGAGCGATCCAGAGCCCGGCCAGCAGGAAGCAAAAGAAACGAGCTGGCATTCTTATTTTGATCGTTGAAACGTACAGCGGAAGGTATACTATTTTTTAAGTATAACAATATGTAATATACATTTAATGCATTAGGTATATTTATTAAATGAGAAATAGGGCAAAAAACTTATGCGATATGTTGAAATCTCCTGCTATAATAGAGCAAAGAGTAAGCCTATATTGATGCTCTTCGGTGCATCACCCGTCTAAACTGAACAATCTGGCTACGAGCCAGCTTCTCGGTCTCAGCAAACGTAGTAGGGGTAATCTGAGATGCTCTACTTAAATTATGTGATCAAGATCACCTGTATAAGTAGTCCTTGAGAATTAGTTTGCATTAAATTGGTTAAAGTTGATGATCAGTCTTTTGCCCACGTTTGCCAGACAGCGATTGAGAGCATACCCTAAATCATCTGCGGTTGCATAATCTTCCGGCTTCAACCAGCCTCCTTTTAAGTGTCGCCACAAGGTTTCAGCGATGTTTAAGTGAGGAGAGTAAGTCGGCAAAAAAAACAAGTATAGCCCACGGGCCTCCCATAGGGGACGCATCTGCTGAATGGATGCGGCTCGATGAACCCTGGCATTGTCTAACACTACCACCGTCAGTCTATGAATCGACAACGACAAGCTATCCAGTTGTTGACCCACAAAGGCGGCTGTAATTCGTTGATTGGTGGTGGCCCAATGCAACTTGTTTTGCCGGCTAATCAAGCCCCAACAGTTCAGTTTAAAGCCCTTCTCAACCCGAATACAGACCTCTTCGCCGGGAAATTGCCAACCATAGGGCACATAGCCCGCACTACACACCTGCGATTCGTCGCCATAGAACAACTCAATGAGCCCCTGCTGGGCAAGGCCTTCCAGTTCCGCGAGTTGCTCTTTTTTGTAAGCATACACGGCTGGGTCTGGTTGGCCTTTTACTCGTCGACGAATGCGTTTGTATCGGCCATCAAGCTTTTTAAAAAAGTCCTGAACGTACTCTCACTGACGGGCTGGCTACCAGCCGAACGACTTGTTTCCCAGTCAGCTTTGGCTAGTTGGATTCGTTGGCGATTGGCTTTGACGGCTGCTAGTACAGCATCTGTATCGGTTTGCTTGGTCAATATGGGCTTTCGACCTCGTCCGGGCTTAGTCTTGAGTCCGTCTAACCCACTGGTTTTGAATCGTTTCAGCCAGCTATTGATACTGACATGGCACATGCCCACAATCTGGCCTACATCTGTTGAAGAGCGGCCGGCCGCTTTGAGCAGAATGGCCTGGCAGCGCGCTCGAAAGCTATGGTTATCATTGGTTTTTAGTTCATATTCCAAAGCGATTCGTTGTTCCTCGCTCAGGATCGGCGTGTTTACTCGTCCCATGAGGGCAAGTTAAAAAATAATGCAAACTATTTCTTACAGACTACTTATATGATATTAATCAGTTATAGTTAATGTTACTATTAAAGTATTTATGTCAATATTTGTTATATCAAATTTAAAAAAAGAAAATATAAACTAATGTTAGTAAATGATTGAAATTATGGCACATTATCTATGATTTTGTATTGATTATTTATAAAATAGACTATATTGTGTTACCTATATTTATACTATTTATAAAATAGATTTTATTTTATGTCATTTTGGTCATTTCGTCCAACAGAATGGTGAGTTCACGCAAAAACCGAATATTTCTCATAGGCTCTTGTTTTTATCTCTTTTAGGTTTACTCCAGCAAGTCCCAAAACTCAATCAGTTTACCCTGAAATAAAGTACGTTTTTACTCAGAAAACTAATCCTGAAAACACGTTCTGGTTATCAAGTAATGAAAACTTAAACATGTAACATCCATAAAAAAATTGCAAGAATAGGAGATTCCTAATGGTATTGCTATGCCTTTGTAACCCACTGCCACTATGCCGTTTTACTGCTATTATTCTATAATGGCCACGGGGAAATTTTGCTAAAAATGATCAAATCTAACCGAATCCCTACCGTATGGATGACTATTCAAACCCCTCGATTTAGATGGTTGATGATGACCGCTACAAACAAAAGTTACTTAAAAGAGCATTTCTAAACCTTAATTTAACAACCAATGAAAACGAAGTTCATCAATCCACTACTCTACGCTTTTACTGTTTTCCTCATCAGTTGCTCACAAGATCCCTCAGATAAAACCCTTGAGTCTATAATACCCCTGGACAAAGCTACTCGTTCTGAAGAGGCATTTCCTAACCAGCGTGGTACCTTGCAAAGTGGCCTATTCAATGGGGAAAAAGTAAGCTACTACCTGATTGGTGATCAGGCTGTATTTCAAAGTGATATACTCCTGCTTCCCGATAACCTGAAGGAACCAACCGACCTCCATACCGAAGGAACCGGACGAACTAAAATATCACTCAAATGGCCCAACAAAACTGTTTACTATACAATTGACCCTGCTCTGCCTAATCAGAGTCGCGTCACCAATGCAATTTCCCACTGGGAAGCTAACACCCCCATTCGTTTTGTTCCCCGCACAACCCAGAGAGGATATGTACTGTTTCGGGTTAGCTCGGGCTGTTCGTCGAATGTTGGTTATTCGGGTGGGCTACAGTATATAAATCTGGGCAGCAATTGCACAACCGGCAATACCATTCACGAAATCGGCCATACGGTTGGGCTCTGGCATGAGCAGTCGAGGGTGGACCGAGACAGGTATGTGACTATCAATACAGGGAATATCCAGGCTGGTTATGAAACGGATTTTCAGACCTACACCCAGCGCGGTATAGATGGGTTCGACTATGCTGGTGGTCTGGATTTTGGGTCAGTTATGCTGTATGGCTCGTATGACTTCTCCAGGAATGGCCAGCCAACCATTACTAAGAAAAATGGGGCAACGTTTATAGGTCAGCGTCAGGGATTATCCAGCACGGATATCAATACAGTAATCTCCATGTACCCTCAGCTGGTTAAGTAGGTGAAGACGATAGGGTTCATTAAAAACGAACGAGAGCCAGTATTCTATTTTAGTAATGATTCTCGATTGAAAAAGGTAGACTAACTGGCACTTGTACTCGTATCTACCATATGATGCCTTAGGGCTAATAGTAGCCGCCACCGATAGTAATTATTCTAGGTCTCGAATTCGATTGTAATCCGTAGTGGCTTTTGTCGCCAGTTAGATAATCTCTTCCGAAGTATACGGTTTGCGGTGATCCCCTACGTTTTTGCCCGACTTTTGGATTATATGCCCAATAAGTGCAGTGGCACCCTCACCGGGCCCAGGGTTGGTAAGGGTGCCACTGCGTGGCTTTTAACGATGCTGGATGAGCCTGAACCCGGAGTGTTGCTTGGCTATGTCGTTTATCGAACAGAGCGAGTTATATTGCCAGGCAATCGTTCGAAATTGTCTGAATCGTAACATCAGGGTGTTCTCCGCTTTTTCATGCTGAATGTACTGCTTTGTTCTCTCCAAGAATTGATGCCACTGCGGATCGGTTTTTCGAAAAACGATACCAAATTCTGTTGGCGCTTTACTAATCCGCCTTTCCATTTAATCAATTCAATGGATTTGTTTGGAATAGGGGTTTTACATACACGACGTACCTCATGTATCCAGGTGGATGCCTAAAAACGTCTATAGCTAGCTTATCTCGAGAAACCTTAGTCGCTACTGCTATTAAAAGTGAATATTTATTTGATGGTAAATATATCATACATTCATTTTGTTTAATTATTTGTATAAAAATTTTTTAAAAATTAAACAAAATTTCTAAAAATCACTTTAATAATTGAAAATAATTAATATATATGTTACTTCTCCTTCACTTATGCATTTTAGCGATCGTGTCCTCCTCAACATCTAATTTAGCGACTATGCTATCAATATAAACTATTTATAACCTATTTTCAATTAATTTATACAAATGAGAATTGCCTTGCCACTTTTAGGTGGATAATTTATGGTAACCAAATGGTTAATTTGTTTAACATTTGATTTGTGTATATATTTATTTGATTAATTTGATTTTTATTGTTCTTGCTTTCTATTTTTAATTCGCGCAAAGCCTTGCTTACTGAATTAATAACAAGCTCCTGATCCCTTGGCCCAAGTAGGCAAACTAGGCTGAATAGATATATGCTACAATGG
The DNA here is from genome assembly GCA_003259005.1 of Spirosoma telluris. Lineage (GTDB taxonomy): Bacteria > Bacteroidota > Bacteroidia > Cytophagales > Spirosomataceae > Spirosoma > Spirosoma telluris. The sequence continues at coordinate 2,677,185 of QLII01000001.1, read as the reverse complement.
TTAATATACTAAAATAATAAAAAAAGTGTATAATTATCAATTTTGAATTATTAATAGACACAGGGTGAAATTGATAGCGATCTAATTAAACATCAAGATGGAGAATAAAAAAAGGGCAATTCAATTCTTATTGGCTAATAATGGCATTAAAAACTATAACAGGCATTTATTGCGCAGAATGACCTACTGGAAATTAGTAAATCAAAGAGTTGCCTAACGCTTCGTACATCATCAGCTATAAAAATACCATACTTGTAATGAAGCACCACACCAAGCCAGCGAAGAAAATTAAAAAAAATGACCAAGGTTTTAGTAAGCCTAATTTATCCATTACCGAATTTTCGGATCTACCGATAGGCATAATCGTATGCACTCCCTTAATAGATGATGCCGGATCGATAGTAAATCTAATGATTACCTATTGTAACCCGTTTGCCTTGACACTCCTGAATATTAGAGAAAAAATATTATTTCTGGATGAAATTGCCTTTCTAAAAACTCTTTTAAAGCCAGCTTGTATTGTAATAGAGACGGGAGTTTCTTCCTCAATTGAGTCCTATGATCCGGAAACCAGTTACTGGATAGCGAGTTTAATCAATTGGAATAATGAAAACTGTATCATCTATTTACAAGATACTACGCTAAAAAAACAGTACGAGGAAACGATCAAACATAAGCTGCAACTGGATGCAATTATTTCAGATATAGCCAGACGCTTGATCAATATAACATCGAATGAACTTGATACTTATACTGTTGAAACATTAGCTCAAATTGGTACACATACTAGGGCCGATCAGGTCTATATTTTTAGTTTATCTGCCGATGGGCGTTCAATGACGAATACCCATGCATGGGGAACCGAAGGCCTCGAATTAGTTCAGGAACCATTTAGACATGTAGACACTAGTCATTTCCCCTGGTGGTATCAGAAAATTATTAACCAGGAAACTATTCTCGTAAGATCGCCTGATGAGTGGCCTATAAGTGCGGACAGAGAAAAAGAAACCATGCTGGCTCAAGGTATAAAATCCCTGTTGGTCGTGCCTATGGTTTTCGATACCAAAAACGTTGGCTTCATTGGTTTTAATACAATTCGGCAACCACGTAGCTGGGACAAAAATGATATTAATTCACTCAAGACGTTTGCCGCATTACTGGTAACAGCCAAAAACCGGTTGCGTCGCGAACAATTACTACAACGGGCAAATGAGCGGCTTGAAGGATTAAATCGTATTAGTAATGCCCTGAAGAACAGCAACCTGCTGGATGAACAACCCGATCTGGCCGCTTTAAAACACATTTATGCAATGATTCCCTGTGAGATTGGGGTTGCTTTTCGTATCGACAAGACGGGCCAATTTGCTTATGCCGAAAACCGAATCAAAAATGGCAAATGGGAGGCTTGGCCAAGAATTCGGGTTTTAGCTAAATACCTTCACAATGAGACATTATCACAAGGCCAGGAAGTAGTCATAAACGAATTGCAGGCCGATACGCCCGGTTTTCCGCGAGACTTAAACCCCTATAAATGGGGTCATCGTTCTTTTTTGGCTATGCCTATGTTTGCCCATCAGCAATATATTGGCCTGTTAATATTGCTCGATAAATCCCCTGATTTTTTTACCCAGGAGTATGTATCAATCGCTCGGGAGGTTGCGGGTCAGTTATCAATTCTATTGTTTCAGGAGGAAGTCAATCGGCAGTTAGCGAAGCAGGCCAGTAAATTAACTGAAAATAATCAGTTTTTGCAGGCGGTGATTGATAGTATCCCAGCCGGATTAGTCCTTTGGCAACCCGTTCGTAAAGATGGCCATATTATTGATTTTACCTACTTACTAATTAATCCGGTAATAGCAGCACTTACCGGATTAAACCAGGAAGAAGTAGTAGGGCAATCCTTTATAACCCTGTTCCCACATGTTCTTAAAAATGGGTTATTTGAAAAATTAGTTGATAAAGCTGAATCGGGAGAAACCCAACGATTCCAGTTTCTAGATAGGGGTTTTTGGGGCGATTTCTCACTGGTCTGGGTTGGTAACAATCTGTTGCTCACGGTAAATGATATCACTCAAATTAAAAAAATAAAAGAACAGCTTCAGGAAACCAATATTAATTTAGAAAAGCGTGTTGCCGACCGAACTGCCGAAATTCAACAACTCTCGGCTATGCAGCGGGCTATTCTAAAGTATGCCGGACTAGCCATTGCCGTAAGTGATACTACCGGTGTCATTCAGCTTGTTAATCCGGCTCTTGAAGCCTTAACGGGTTATGAGGCCAACGAATTGATTGGGCAAGTAACTCTTGGCGCACTCAGGGATCCAGAAATCCATCAACAGCAAATTGACCAGTTGAGATTCGAAATGAATAACTCACTCCTGAGTGGGGAGGAATTGATTGCGGCTTATTATTTAACAAAGAATGATTTTCTACAGCGAGAAAATATACTGTTAACCAAACAGGGTAAACGCATTCTGGTTCTGTCAACCTCTAGTGGGCTCTATGATGATCAGGGCACCCTAATTGGCTTCGTTGATTTAGCAACAGACATATCTAAGTTGAAAGCTATTGAACAGGAGCTAAAGCAGGCTAGCCAGCGTATTCAGTTGGCAACTGTAGCTGGGAAACTGGGCGTTTGGGAGTGGAATTTACTCACGAATGAACTCGTACTCGATACGAATTTTTTCACCCTCTTTGGTGTGGACAAACGACTTGAAGGAAACATAATGGATGATTTTGAACCACTGGTTCATCCTGAAGATTTACCTCTGCTTTATCAACACATACAAAAAGCTATTAAAGAGCGAACACCTCTTGACGTTGAATTTCGAGTTATCTTGCCTACCGATAAGTCGATCCATTATATAAAAGCGGACGGCTTGGTTCTTCAAAATGAATTGGGTAAAACAGATCGTATAATTGGCGTAATACGCGATCAAACAGCTACAAAACGAGCGGATCAGGCCCTGAAAGAAAGCGAAGCCCAGTATCGATCGTTAGTTAATCACCTTAAAGAGGTTGTCTTTCAAATCGACACGACAGGCCACTGGATTTATTTGAACCCTGCCTGGCAGGAGGTAACGGGATTTACTACCAGTGAATCACTAGGTAAACCGTTTTTAGATTCCGTATTCCCAGACGATCGGGCGCATAATCAGGAACTATGTGACCTGCTAATGGCTCGCGAAAAAATATATTGTGAGCATGTTATTCGATACATTCATAAAGATGGGGGCTATCGATGGATTGAAGTGTTTGCCCAGGTAACCCAGGATCAAGATAACCAAATTACGGGAATAGCCGGAACGCTAACGGATATAACAGGTCGTAAAGAAGCAGAAGTAGCTATTTTAGAAAGCGAACAACGGTTTCGTGATATAGCTGAAAACGTGGATGAGATCTATTGGATTCGGGATATTAAGGAACCTAGGTTTATATATATGAACCTGGCATATGAGAAATTCAGCGGGCAAAACCGCCAGCTTCTGTATGAAAATCCGTTCCTGTTTTTAAATTTTATTCTGGAAGAGGATAGAGAAAAAGTGCTGAATTTCTTTTTGCACAATGGGCTGGATCAGAATTTTCAATTTCGGGCCAGACATCAGGATGGGAGCATTCGTTTTTTAAGTGTTAAGCTATTTACCATAGAAAATGAAAACGGGCTGGTAATCCGCCGGATCGGAGTAGCTACTGATATTACAAACTCTATCGAAAAAGAATTAATTCTTCAGGAATCCCTCGAAAAAGAAATAAATTTAAATAGACTTAAATCTCAGTTTATTGCAATCGCATCGCATGAATTCAGAACACCATTGGCTACCATTAGCTCGAGTATAGATTTAGTAAAGTATTATATTGACAAAATTGATGCTGGACCTTCTTTGTCAGTAATTAATAAGCATATTGATAATATTTATCAAAAAGTTTTTCTACTTAATGACTTAATATCAGATACACTGACGATCAGTAAAATTGATGAAGGCAAGCTGTCTTTCAACCCAGAATTGACGGATTTGGTAAGCCTTTGTGAAGATATTTTGACGTTATACTTTGATGATCGATTAGACAATCGCTTTGTAGAATTTATTGTTAGTGGTAATCCGGTAGATATTATGATTGATAAAAATCTTACGGAACACATCCTTGTAAATCTTCTATCAAATGCTTTTAAATTTTCAACTAAAAACCCAATCTTAAAACTATCCTTTGAACAGAAAGCCGTCTGTATATCTGTCAAAGACGAAGGAATCGGTATACCCTCCAAAGACATTCCTAACTTATTTGGTAAATTCTTTCGGGCTAGTAATGCGAATACCTTTCAGGGAACAGGACTTGGTTTGGCTATCTGTCAGGAATATATAATTTTGCAGAAAGGGTATATTGAATTTGAAAGTACGGAAGGAGTGGGTACAACGTTTAAGATTACTTTTCCATATTAGCCTTTTTTGATCTGTAACTGTTTGCTGCTCTCAAGGTATAGTATTCTGTCTTAGGGTACTGCTTATCTCAGAAAACCAGGCTTAATTCATCCCCTTGTTCTCAGAATAAGAGACCACCCCAATTACGGCTAGTGATTGATTCAACAGCGCATAGTAATCAGATAGTCTAATCCCCTGATCTTTTTGATAAGGAAATGCCTAGGCTCGTAAAGACTAGAGATGACAGATAGCATAGCAACCCCACGTAACTTATAAACGGAAGAAACGGAATGGAGATGATCAGGAGTATGGAGATCAGTAGTGAAATCAGGCTAAAGGCCCGAAAAAGCTTTTTCCTCATGAGGCAATGACAACGTCATTATCTATATGTATCTGATAAAACCGTTTTCCGCAGTTATGGCAACGATACGCTTTGCAGGGGATCAGCCTCATTAGATTTGATCGCCGAACCCGATCAGGATGCATACTACCACATTTAGGGCACGTAGTGTTTCCAATGCGGAATGTTCGGAATAAGTAAAGCAGGAACAAGGCCAGGGCAATAATTCCACCGGCCAGGAGTGTAAGTTCGAGTGACATATTCAAAGGAAATTAGGGTGGGTGATTTCAACAAAAAGTCCTCACTAGCAAAATCTAGTGAGGACTCAACTTACAGTATAAATTCTAAGGTACTTGTAACGGTAGCGTATCAGTATTTTCTTATGTAAAGAAGTGAATTGGTTACTGATTTTGTAAATCAATAAATAAAATATATAATTAAAGCCACGTATTATACTATTTGTACAGCCTGATAGAGTCGATGTAAGGCTATTTTCAGGCTAGGCCAAGTTCAATCACCTGCTTACTGTTGAGATGTTTAGTATGGGTTTCTTCAAAAGCTCACTCAAACCCGTAGGAACGTCTTTTTCTTGTACAGGAAATACAGAAATACCCACTTCACCGCAATGTAGCCCAGCACGCCCAATAAGGCCGCTACCCAACCGGATGAAAGTAGCTTAATCAGACCACCGAAGAAAAAATGAGTTGCGTATTCAAACTCGATGAACTCTCCTGCCAGATAGATCAGGATGGAGTTCATGCCGATAATGGTGAAGAAAAATGTCCAGCCTTTGATCCCTTTTACGTCGATAATCCAGTAAAATATACCAAGTAAAGTCAGGCTCAGTCCGCCAGTAACCAGCATAAATGAACTGGTCCACAGGTTTTTGTTGATCGGGAAAACGAAATTCCAAACTACGCCGAGGAAAATAAAAAGCGCGCCCGCACCAATTAGCTGGAGCGCTTTCTGATTACCTGTTTTACCATGCGTCTTTAAAAACGAACCGGCAAAAATGCCAAGTAGTGCATTGCCGATGGCCGGGATTGTTGAGAACAGTCCCTCTGGGTCATGGATCGTTTTATATAAATGGCCCGGCACCACCATCCGGTCAATGTAACTCGCCAGATTACATTCCATCGTTAGCACGCCCGCTCCGCAACCCGGCACCGGAATTAACATCATTGCCGCCCAGTAGCCTAACAGAATGCCAACAAACCAGATGTATTGCGTGCGTGGTTTGGCATACAGAAAGATTAATTGCGCAAACATGCCTGCCAGGCCAATCCGGCCCAGAACGCTCGGGAAACGAGTGTCCTCAATCGCTTTGACAAAGAGACCATTATTATAAATAATCCCCAATAGAACCAGAATAATCCCCCTAGTAATGATCTTGCGGGCAATCTGTGCCTTCTCGTCACCTTTCTCTAACCGCGAGCCAATTGAAAATGGAGTTGATACCCCTGCCATAAAAACAAATAGCGGGAAAATCAGATCGTAGGCCCGGAAGCCGTTCCAACTGGGGTGAGTGAACTGGTCGGCAATGAGAATGGCCCAGGCCCAGCCCGTTGTTTTGGCCAGAACCTGAAAAATTTCTTCACCACCCATAATCCAGAACATATCGAACCCCCGAAGCGTATCCAGTGAGAGAAGTCGCTTAACGGGGGCAGGCTGAAGCACAGCAGGTTCAACAGGCGAAGTAGACAGTACAGACATAGGTTTTGGTATAAATTTAGAGACTATGGATTCTGATTGATTCTGTTGTTTCTGGGATTCTTTGATTTCTATTGCACTGACAATTAGAAACCAAAGAATCCCAGAAACAACAGAATCAAGTAAAAAACACTAGAGCTTCTGTTGCTTTCGTGCCTTGTATTCCTGAAAACGATTTCGGTATTCCTGCAACTGGTCTGGCTTGAACTTTTGCTGATAGTCAGCCGGTAAGTCCAACCGTTCTGGCAGTAATGCAGGCGCCTGATCGAGCAGAGTATTTTGACCTTTACTGTTTTTCGTTAAGACAAACGAATCATATTTCTGGCCCGTTACCGTATACGACTGGTAAGCGAGTTTATCGCTGTCAATCGACACAGTTTGATAGAGTTGGGTATTTGAACCGGCCCGGTCCATCCAGTCCTGCAAACCAATGTCATACATTTTCGGGCCACTCACCGACACCACATAAATAGGGCCATCGGGATGTTTGCGACTCGTCCCTAATGGCATATTCAACCCTCGACCGTAGGTATGATCATGACCCTGTAAGACCAGATCGACGCCATGTTTTCTGTAAATCGGCTCCATCTTTGCACGCCACTCATCATTGTCGCGGCCATTCTTGGTTGAATAAATGGGGTGATGATGAACGACCACAGTCCAACGGTTTGGGTTTTTGGTTAATACCTGCACAAGCCAGTCAGCCTGGGTGTCCATCACGGTTGAATCGAGCAGTGCGGCCTGTGAATTTAGGGAAATAAACCGTGTTCCCTGATAATCGAAAAAATAAGTCGTTTCATCAAGCCCTTTGGGGCCATTTTCAGGCAAAACGAATGACGGTCGCCAATGCTTAGATACCCGACTCTTTCCCTGTTCATCTTTAAAGTATTCATGGTTGCCCGGTGTGGCAAGTGTAGGCACCATGCCGTTGATCCAGCCACCGGCTTCGAACCACTCAGCCCATTGCCAGTCGGCGTTGGAGGTAGTGATTAAATCGCCCGCGTGGATCATGAAGTTTACCGTGGGCATCTTCGAGTAAGCCCGCGAATGGCCCGCGACCAGAGCGAACGAATGTCATTCTGCGCATCACCAAAATACAGGAAAGAAAATGGCGCAGGCTTAGTCTGAGCGGTTTTAAAATGAAACCATTCACTCCAGTACGTCCCATCACCAACGCGGTAGCTGTATTGGGTGCCTGGTTTCAGATTTTTAAAATGGACAGAATGGTAACGCACCCCTTTACCGTTGATCACAACTGTTTCGCTTAGGGCAGGAACGAGGGTAGCGTTTTTGACAAAATCAGGGGATGGATCGGCTTCGCTGATGGCACCAACCGCATTCGTAATAGTCGAATCGGTACGCCAGTTAACTGACTGAGAGGTAGCCGGATCGCCTTGCCAACCCAAAATGATCCGGTCGGGATAGGCAGTAGCCGGGTAGGGTTTGTGAGTCTGTGCGCTGACACATAAGCAAGCTAAGGTCAGAAAAAATGAAAAGAAAAGAAATTTCATAACGTACTTATATAGAGCGGGTTAATGAGTTGGCTCTGCCAGGGTTTGAGAGACCTTGAGGACGTAATCGGTCTGGATAACATCGAGATGCAACTGGGCAACCTTTCGGTAGTATTCGGCAGCATCGAGGGGGCCTAATAAGTCAGCGAATGCCTTGATTCCCTGCTGGTGAATCTGCTGAATGAGTGTTTCGTTGACAGCGGGCCAGCTTAGGTCGAAGGCATACGGATTGAGTTTTTTGATCTTGTCGGGCATGTCTTCTGCCCTTTTGAGCGAGGGCATTAGTCTGGCCGTTGGGGCTACTTGTTTCAAGGCGAGCAGAGTTTCGTCGGAACCGTAAAAAACGGCATTTTTCAGCAATCCGTAATGCGCTAATGTTTTTACTAAAGGCGCTGGTGCTACTTCTTTGCAGTCGACGTAGAGATTGGTCGGTTTCGTATGTGTGTCATTCCAGCGGGAAACCAGTTGGCATACTTCGTCCAGTGTCGGGATTCGTTCGGTCTGAAAACGATCCCCAAATCCTTTACCCGCAGAGAGCATCCTGAGCGCCGAAAGCGTTTGCTCTTTTAGGGGGCCAGTACCCGTTGTGGTTCGGTTTAAGCTGCCATCGTGCAAAATAACCAACTGTCCATCCTGTGTTGTGCGAACATCGATTTCAATGTAGTCGACCTGCATGTTCAGGACTTCCATATAGGTCGAGAGGGTGTTTTCGGGGGCAAGTTGTGAGTTACCCCGGTGCGCAGAAATGCCCGTTGGGTAGCGCGTTGCCATGATCGTTCTGTACTTGCTGATGGAGTCGATAGCCGAACCCGATTTACTTGCCGACTGAGCATCTGCAAGGCTGGGAACGATCAGGCTCCAAAGTAAAAGACTCAGGGCCAGCCCCTGAATGAGTTGTCGATTCATTATTTATGTTGAGCGTTTTTTAGGTTGGGTCTTGCCCGCCAATCGGCTTCTGGTCCAAATCGAAAATGAATGGAATTGTCCAGTTTTTCGTGGGGCGGATAGTGATAAATCAATCGATTCGTCTGCCAGAAGAATAGAACGGAAACAGTCATAGCTAGTAGCGCTCGTATCCAGGCCTGTTTATAGACAGGATCATACGAAGCAGGTATCTGAATCAGGATCGGTGCCTTTTCGGTAGGTACGGTCAGAACGAGCAGGGTCGCCAGGATAGCATTCAGTGTGACGCCCCATTCCGTTAAGATCCGGTCGGGATGCCAGTTGACCAAGGCCCGTTCGAAATTTCCAACGATCATCAGCCACAGCAAAATGAGGAAAATCAGTTGCCCCTTGCCCAGCCAGTAAGCAGGGATAAGCGCTATTGGTTCCCGAGAATGCCTGCGAATCAGGATAATAAACAGACATAATAGCAACAGCCAGGTTAGAGTAAACCACGCTCCCGGCGTCATGTGCAGAAAGTCGACACCGGGCAGACGACCCAGATAAGGTACATCCCACAAGGCCGGTACTATCTCTTGTGTGCCATCGGCTTGCGTGATGGTTCGGGTCCAGACCTCCGGATTTAATTGTTTGCCCCACTCTTCTACATTTTTAATCAGGTTAACGTACGGGATTGCCAGCAGTACAAAAACAGTAGCAACGCCCAGCGTCCATTTCCCCTGAGCTGGTTTGTTTGGCATATGGTCTTTATGCAAGGGGATGCGGGTTGCCAGAAAACCCAGCGCGACAACGATGGCAATGCCATTGACAAAGCCATAGCTCTGTTCCAGGAAGCTATGCCAGTTCTGCTGCTGCCAGTCGGCCCAGTTGGCTACGGTCGTTTTAAATTCTGGACTATCGGGCGATACTCCTCTTCCTGCCAGAATCCGGGGACTGCCGGGAGCCATCAACAAGTGTTTTACCCATTGAATTCCCGAAAAGCCAAGCCCGCCAATGGTGCCGCTAATGACTGACGCTACCGCTACCGGACGCAGTTGGTGTCGACGCATCCAGCTAATCATGCCGATAAAGACACCCGTAATACCGGCCCAGTCATCGCTGCGGGGTGGGGTCATCCGTAGACCACCGTAATCGGCAAAAAATAGACTGCCGAAGACTGGAAGTGCCAGAAAGGCAAGCAGCCATCCGGAAGCCATATAGACGATCAGGGATGCGCCGTTGCGAAACTTGCCGAAGCGCACGAAATACGCAATCAGCCCTATAATCAGCCCCACTACCCAGCCAATATGAGTCGGATAATCGCCAAACCACTGGGGCCAGTTATTCAGGAAATTATGGGGATCAAACGCCAGTTTGCCCGTTTCGGGGTTGATATACGTTGGGTCGCCCAGTGGATACGTCAGCAACGCTGCCAGTGGCTGATCGAGGCCCAGCGTGTGTAACAGGTACTGAATCAGCCAGCCGACCGATGCGCCTGCTGCGGCAAAAGCAGGAAGCCATACGGCCTGACGACTTTTTTGGTCGAGCAGATCGTAGACGCCCATAGCCAGCAGCGCCGTAGAGGCTGCCAGGTAATCGGCGTCGAACCAGTAGAGTGGGCTTTTATGGCGAGAGGCCGTATGGTCAAGCTTAATGCCGGATTGCAGGGCGTGGGCAATAGGATCTTCAATCAGGTCCTGCAGAAACCAGATCCCAAATACAAACAGAATAGGTTTAAACAGCTTGACCAACCGTTCTCGCTCCGCTACGGCTGCCAGTGTGGTACCCGCTCCACCAAGGCCTGCCCACAGAAATCCAATGTAAAAGAGAGCTGCGTAGCCGTACAACTGGGTGGCACTTTGGCCACTCATGGTGTAAGCGATGACCTGCATGTAGGAAACTGAAGCACCAAAGCCCCAGCCAATAGCCCCGAAAAAAGCAAAGTAAAGAACGCGCTGTTGCCAGTCTGAACGACCGGAGACTAAGGCAATGACAATCGCAGCCAGACAGCCAGCAAAAGCGGCTCCGTATTCGTGACCGAAATTGCCCCGGATACCCCAGCCAATCGAGAGGGAAAGCCCACCCAGTAACACACTCTGCCAGTGCCAGATGGGGCTTGGCCGGTTTCTGGAAAATGCCATCGTCTGCATCAGATCACCAGCATAGAGTTGGTGTCGGCTGATAAATCATCGCCCGCAGCTTCTTTAATGATCCGAAGGTCGTGGCGTAATCGCTGACTGAATAAGGCCACATCGAAACTATGTACTACAATGTTGACGCCTTCTTTCATCCACTGAATCTGACGTTCCGGCTCCAGCGAAAAATGAATGCCAATGGAGAGTCCTTTCGCCCGCGTTTGGTGAATAATGCTTCGAACTGCGGTTTCAAAATCAGGGTGATCGTATTGCTCGGGTAAGCCCAAACTAACGGATAGGTCATGGGGCCAATAAACACCGCATCGAGCCCCGGCACCGATAACAGGTCATCGAGCCGATTCAGGGCGGGTACACTTTCAATATTGGCAATGCAGATGGTATTGGCATTAAAGTTGTCAATGTACGCCTTCATCTCGGCTGACATTTCTTCCTGCCCCGTCAGGTATACCGCCAATCGCTCACCTTTAAGGGGGCGGAATTTGGTGGCTCCAACCAACTCCTGAATCTGCTCAACGGACTCCAGATAAGGGGCTACGACTCCAATAGCTCCCCCATCAATAACCTGACAGGCCCGAAACGGATCGGGACTCGGAATCCGGACAATCGGCGTAATGCCATAGGCCCGAAATTGCTGACAAAGTCGTGCCAGTTCAGCCCGGTCAAGTGGGATGTGCTCGGTATCTAAAAAGACAAAGTCGAGACCAGTCTGCTGAATGACTTTCGGCCACATTGGGGCAGTCGACGTGATGCAACTACCGTATACATTTTTGCCTTGCTGTAGCTTTTGACGTAGACTCGGTTGATTCATTTGACTAGCGATTAGAGGGCTCAATAATGACTGAGAAGTCAAAGGACCAAGCAGCCAATGACCGTTTGGTCCCGATAATTCATACAATTACAGACGATCATAATACTGCTTAATAGGCTGTTCGGGCTATCCAGGTTGTGAATTATTTCCAGTTTGTAATAGCCTGAACGTACCTCTTTGTAGTACTATACCCAGAAGTGTTATTGCTTCCTGCTGATGGCAATTCGTTTAGATCATTTAATTGCCTGTGGAAATCAAGCTCCTACGGGCTGGTCCAACTCAAGGATTAATGCGCATTCGATTCGTTTTTTTATTTTTAGATGAAACCCATTGTTCAAATCTCACTGGACCTGACCAATATTGACGAAGCGCTCGAAACGGCCGCTTTGGCCATGCGGGCAGGTGTCGACTGGCTGGAAGCCGGTACCCCTTTAATTCTGGCTGAAGGCCTGCATGGCGTACGGAAATTACGCGAAGCCTTTCCCAATGTGCCCATTGTCGCTGATCTCAAAACGATGGATGGTGGTTACCTCGAAGCTGAAATGATGGCTAAAGCGGGGGCTACACACGTAGTTGTCATGGCACGCGCTCACGCCGAAACCATCAAATGCGTGGTGAAGGCGGGCCGTGATTTTGGCGCCAAGGTCATGGGTGATAATATGGTTTGTCCCGATATGGTCGAAGGTGCGAAGTGGCTCGAAGACCTGGGCTGTGATTATGTGATTCACCACATCGGCTATGACGAACGGCGGGGTATTGCTGCGCAGGGCCACCGGATGCCTAGCCCGCTGGATCAGCTGCGCGAAGTTGTTCAGGCCGTTCGGGTACCCGTGCAGGCGGTGGGAGGGCTAAGTCTGGAACAGGCTATTCGTTGTCCTGAATACGGGGCTCCGCTGGTTGTGCTGGGTGCCCCGCTAACCATTGATGCCGATGCCTTCAAAACGGCCGATGGTAATCTGGAGGCTTCCCTACGATTGATCTGCGAAAAAATTCATGCCTATGGCGATGTGCCCGTAGGAAATGGATTCTATTGATGCTCTAGATGCTGTTGATTCTTTAGATTCTCTGGATGCAATTGTTTTTTTGATTCTATTGGTTCTCTGGATTCTATTGGATGGACAACCAGAATCAACAGAATCAATAGAATCAAAAAACAATCCCTTCGTATTTACTTCTCTTCCTGTTATGAAATCTGCTGCTGTTGTTAATTATGCGCTGGAGAAAGGCTCTGTCGAGATTCGTGAGCTGGATCGCCCTACGATTGGCGAGGACGATGTACTTCTCGAAGTTGTCAATGTAGGCGTTTGTGGGAGCGACCTACACCAATGGACGGCCGATCATAGCTGGCCAGTCAATTACCCGGTAGTACTGGGTCATGAATTTGGTGGTCATATTGTTGAACTCGGAAGTCGGGTGATGGGCTGGCGTGAAGGCGACCGGGTGGTTAGCGAAACGGCCGCTGTTATTGACGCCAACAACCCTATGACCCGTCGCGGGCTCTACAACCTTGATCCTACGCGTAAAGGCTTTGGGTATGGGGTCAATGGCGCGATGACCCGTTTTGTGCGTGTTCCGGCTCGCTGCCTGCATCAGGTGCCCGATCAACTGGCCTTCGAGCAGGCTTGTCTGACCGAGCCTTGCTGCGTAGCCTTTAACGCCGTTGTCGAAAACAGTCGGATAAAACCCGGCGATCGGGTTATTGTGCTGGGGCCAGGCACCATCGGGATTTTGTGTGCTGCCATGGCGCGACTCTGCGGGGCCGAAGTGGCTCTGGTTGGCTTAGAAGCCGATCGGAACCGGCTGGAAATTGGCAGACAGTACGGCTGTGAGGCCATCATTGGCGATGCAACAGAATGGGCCAAAAAAGCAGATGGCCTCGGTGCCGATTGCATCATCGACGCGGCTGGTACCAGCATCACCCTGAAACTGGCGATGCAATGGGTACGCCCCAATGGTCATATTACCAAAGTAGGGTGGGGCCACAGCCGCTCGGTTTCTCACTCGACCCACTCGTGCAGAAAAACGTGACGCTTCAGGGAAGTTTTAGCCATAACTGGCCCATATGGGAGCGCGTCATTGCCTTACTGGCCAATGGCCAACTGGACGTAAAGCCTATTATTGGCGGTGTGTGGCCGATTACCGAATGGCACGAAGCGTTTGAAAAAATGCACCGGGGCGATGTCGTAAAAAGCGTACTCAAACCGGTTTAAGCCATGCGCTTGCAAAACAAAGTCATCATCGTTACCGGTAGCTGTACGGGTATTGGGAAGGCCATTGCCAGTCGTTGTGTAGCAGAAGGCGCTCAGGTCGTTGTGCATGGTCTCGAACGGGAGCTGGGCGAAGCCATCGTGGCGCAACTGGGAACGGGCAAAGCGGTGCTGCACATTGAGGAAATCACCGCCGACGATGCTCCACAGCATCTGGTTGATCTGGCCCTGAAAACCTTTGGGCGGCTGGATGCGATTGTCAATAATGCGGCAATGGTCGTTTCGTCCAATACCCAGACGACCGAACTGGCTCTCTTTCGTAAAGTTATGGAAGTGAACGCACTAGCGCCTTTTGCGTTGATCAAGGTGGCTCTGCCGTATTTACAGGAACGGCGGGGTGTGTCTTAAACATAGGCTCGATCAATGCCTGGTGTGGTGAACCGAATCTGATGGCCTATAGCGTCTCGAAAGGGGCACTGGTGACCATGACCCGTAATCTTGGCGATACCCTGCATCGGGAATCGGGTGTGCGCGTCAATCAGCTAAATCCCGGTTGGGTACTGACAGAGCGTGAGATTCAGCGAAAACACGAGCAGGGTATGCCCGACGATTGGTATAAACAGCTCCCTCCCGAACTGGCCCCATCGGGCCGAATTCTATATCCCCACGAAATCGCAGCCGCGGCTGTGTATTGGCTGGCTGACGAAAGTGGCCCCATTAGCGGGCAGATTGTTGATCTCGAACAGTACCCGTTTATTGGTCGGAATCTATCGAAGAATTAAGGAAAATTTTAGTTTCTATGGATTCTTTGATTATCAACCCAATAGAATCAAAGAATCCATAGAAACCAAGAATCATTTTAAACCTATTTTACTCTATGCCCCAATTAGCGGCTTTTCCTAAGGCTTTTATGCAGCAGCTCTGCAAAGACGGCACCATGAAGGTTTCGGAATGGATTGAGCTGGCAGCCAAACTTGATATTGATGGACTGGAATGGTATGCTGGTTTTCTGGAAATGGAAAATGAAACAAACTGGCCCTTGTTTCGCCAGCAGGTAGAAGCTCACGGAAAAGTAATTCCGATGATGTGCTGCTCGCCAGATTTTACTCACCCTGATGCTGATTTCCGCGCCAACGAAATTGCGAAGCAAAAACGCTGGATTGATATGACGTATATACTGGGTGGTTCATACTGCCGGGTACTCTCCGGGCAACGTCGGCCAGAGTTGTCCATTGAAGAGGGTGTCTCGCTCGCGGCAGAATGCATCGAGGCTTGTTTGCCTTACGCCCAGGAACGTGGTATTACCCTCATCATCGAAAATCACTACAAAGATGATTTCTGGACGTATCCCGAATTCGCTCAGAAAATGGACGTGTTCTGTATGCTCGTAGACCGCATCGACCATCCTAATTTTGGGGTGAACTATGACCCGAGCAATACCTACCTCGCTGGTGAAGATCCGCTTGAATTGCTCTATCGGGTATCGCACCGGGTGGTTACGATGCACGCCAGTGATCGCTATTTGCTGGAGGGTACGATCGAGGACTTACGTCGCGAAGAAGGTGGAGCGGCAGGTTATGCAAAACGACTCAGTCATGGCGAAATTGGCAAAGGCCTCAACGATTATGATGCCATCTTCACCGAACTGAAACGGGTGGGTTTCGATGGTTGGATCAGTATTGAAGATGGGGTTGATGGAATGGCGCAACTAGAACGTAGCGTGGCTTTCCTTCGCCGGAAAATGGCTGAATACTGGCCAGCGTGAACAGTTTTTTGTCTGAACGTGCCCTAAGGCCATATGCTATATCTGGGAGATATGGCATATGGCCTTAGGGCGCGTTCAGACAAAAAACTTAAAATTTATATTCCAGCGATAAAGCAACATTTCGGTTTTTATAGCTAGTGCTATAGAAAGGCCAGTAAACATTTCCCGACGGCCCTATATCTCTCAGGCCCAATTCATAGGATAGCCCTACGATTGCCTTCCCAAAATCGACACCAATTCCGGTTCCAATGCCAACGTCGAAACGCTCAAGGCCCCGGTTGGCAAACGTTTTTTCCTCGAGGGTGCTGTACTCAATCATATCGCCGTAAAGGATATCGCCCGTTAGCTGGCTTTTGCCACCAATGCCATACGCAAAATACGGTCCTGCCGTGAGTAAAAGTTTCGCCCCGGTAGTACATCTATCCGGTAGCCTGCATAGACGGGTACCTGCACATACAGCTGGTTGCTTTTCAAAATAGCTTCCCGTCCCGGATAGACCAGCCATTCAGCGAAGCCAATTGGTGCATCCCCTTTTATTTCTGCTCCTTTCGTAGTGAACGAAAGGCCAGACTGGAGGAAGAGGTTTTGCCTGAAATTGTATCGGGTAGTAAACCCAATGTTGAACCCAGGTTTGATACGGTTAGTTGGTATATTGTTGTTAGTGAAGCTCAATGAGGACAGGTTTAATCCTGCCTGTAAGCCGAACGTAATGGGAGAGTTCTGAGCCGACAAGCTAAAGCCTGTTATGAGTAATAAGGCTGTGAATAAGGGTTTGTACAAGTTTTTCATCAATAGTAGAATAGAGTTACACCGTTGAGTAGACTCTATTCTTGACAAGATGGTTGGAACGGAAGGCTTATTTTTCGATCCTATCGAAACAATTAAATTCAGATTGACAGCAACCAGGTGGCTGATGTTGGAAATTCAGAATAAAAGCTACCTGAAAGAGGTACGATTGGGTTATAAATCAGTACTATAGGATAAGTCAGCACCACTTGCTTTTTGCTTGACTTAGCCCTAAACCTTAAAACCTCTCATACTTTTATGGAAGAAAAAAAAATTATCCCGTCTACAGAAAGTCGTCGTGACTTTTTGAAAACGTCCTCTCTGGCTGCTACGTCTTTTTTCATTGTTCCCCGGCATGTCATTGGGAAAGGGTATATAGCCCCGAGTGATAAACTGAACATCGCCGGGATTGGAGCAGGTGGCAAAGGCAAAAGTGATCTGGCTGCCTTTTCAAAAAGCCCTAATGTGAATATTGTAGCCCTCTGCGATGTCGATGATCGACAGGCTGTCGAGTCGCGCGGGCGTTTTCCGAAGGCCACCTACTACAAGGATTTTCGGGAGATGCTTTCCAAAGAAAACAAAAACATTGATGCCTGCTCCATTTCTACGCCTGATAACACCCATGCTGTAGCCACGCTTGCAGCTATGCAACTGGGCAAGCATGTATACACGCAAAAGCCCCTCACGCACGATATTTACGAAGCGCGGATTTTAGGGCAGGCTGCCAAAAAATACAAAGTTGTGACCCAGATGGGCAACCAGGGCGGTTCAGGCAACGGTGTGCGCCGGATGAAAGAGATTTATGATGCCGGAACCATTGGCGAGGTTCACAAAGTACTGACCTGGACTAACCGGCCCGTCTGGCCACAAGCCGTTCCAACCGATAAAACCTTTGATATTCCGAAAGAACTGGATTTTGACTTGTGGTTGGGTCCTGCTAAAAAAGTGCCATACAACGAGGCCTATCTGCCCTGGAACTGGCGGGGATGGTGGCCTTATGGTACGGGCGCCCTCGGCGACATGGCTTGCCACATCATGGACCCGGTATTCCGAATCTTACCCATCGACTACCCAACCTCTGTCGAATGTAGTGTGGCTGGTACGTGGGCATTTACCTTACGTCCCCAGGATGATAACCCTGACTGGACGCCATTCTCGTCCTCCATTCACCTCAATTACCCTCGTAAAGACGGCAAAGGCGACATCAAGTTGAGCTGGTACGATGGCGGTATTTTACCTGAATTGCCTGAAGAATTGTTACCCGGCGAAAGCTTTGGTAATTCGGATGGGGGAGTGCTGTTTATCGGTTCTAAAGGCAAGCTCATGGCCGATTGCTACGGTGCCAACCCACGACTATTGCCCCTAAAAGCCAATGAGACGTTGAATATTCCCGAAACGATTGCCCGTGTGCCTAACGAAGACCATTACCTTCAATGGGTCGATGCGTGTATTGCGGGATATGGCAAGGGTGTGACAAGTTCACCGTTTGAGTATGCGGCTCCCTTTGCTGAAAGTATCCTGATCGGAAACCTCGCCTTACGGAGTTGGATGCTTCGCGATAACCCATCAGCCAAGCGCTCGGCGGATCGCTATAATGGTCGTAAGAAGTTGTATTACGATGCGCCTAATATGAAAATTACGAATTACGATCTGGCTAATCAGTTCGTAAAACGGGACTATCGGGAGGGCTGGAGTTTAACTCTTTAAGAGAGTAGGTTAATTATGGGTCAGTAAGTGGTTGACGTGGGTATTGCATGCGCCACTTACTGACTTACAACCTGGCAACCTATAACTAGGCCAGCGCCAGTTTGATATGCGCCAGATGGTGCTGAACGTGCCACGCGGTCATGGCTATTGCCTGCGCCTGATTAATCTGAATTTGCCGGACCGGATGATAATACGAAATGGCTAACATCGGTTCCGTCAGCGATTTTGCCAGATACATATAGCGCAGGGTAGCCCCATCGAACAATAGCAGCGAATCGGCAATGGGTGCTTCGGTGGCATCGGGTGTAGCGGCCCACCCATTCATGTCGATCAGGGTAAGTTCTTTATAATCTGGTTCAGTAAAAGCCTTCTTCATGCGCAGAAAGTGCAACAGTTGGATGTCTGCCACATGGTGAACCAGTTGCTGCACCGTCCAGCTGCCATCCCGGTATGTTTTGGCTAAATCGGTGGGTGATAGATGCTCAACCAATTGCCGATACTGAGCCGGACTGGCTTCAATGGTCTGGATAAGCTGGGCCAATTCTTCTGCCGAGTAGCTATTCTGAGGAGCAAAAGGGCCAATAGGGAACTTACGATCGTCCATATATTCTTCTAAAAATTGTCATTTATAAGTCACTGAAACGTTCTAATTGATCGCCATTTGATTTATTTCATTCGCAAACGTATTTGTACTGTATCATCTTCGCCCGTATCAAAACCATTAGTGGGGTCAGAATCTACATCGTCCCAATCACAATGGCTGATTCGTGCTTTAATGGTTTCTGTGATGGGGCCAGTTGCCTTCACCTGAAAGGTAAATGTCTGCGGCCATTGAGGATAATACTGCCCGCCTGTTAGCACAATCTGCTGACCTGTTGCAACCATGTCTGTCCCTCCTACAAACGCCAGTCCTTCTGGTAAAAGACAAGTAATCTCAGGGCTTAACAAGCGCTTATTGTCATAATTGTCGACCCAAAGCGTAATTGTAACGATCTCATTTAGGTCGACAACCGTCTTACTTGCTGACATATCAAGGTTTAAATCAACCCAATTACTAGGCAGTGTTATTCTATCAACACTTACTGCTGGCAGATAGGCAGGATTGGGTTCTGGCGATTTACTAACAACCGTGCTGGTTGAGGAAGTTCTTAGATCAAGCCAGGCGGCATCGTCTTGGCCGTCATTAGTGCCACTGGCAGGCCATGAGTCAGGGTCAGGATTGTCGCTAGCCATGATCTGGGCCGCTAGCCAGATTTGGCTAGCGGTATTGGCAACTACTTGAAATGACAGATTTACCGTGCCGTTGGCTGGAACATTGGCAACTGTAGTGCTTATTATAGATCCATCGAATTGCAGGTCTCCGGCATTAATGACTGATAATAGATCGGGTAGCCGGCTTTCAATTCGTACGTTATGAGCTATTTCTGTACTGCTATTTGTTATCAATAACGTTACTGTAACGGGCTGGCCCAGCTTAGGGGTCCGGCTGCTAGCGGATAATAGAATACTTAAATCTGCTTCTGGTTGGGTGCTGACCTGGACTGTCAAGGGATTCGAGGGCGGGCTAGGGCAGCTTCCGTAATTCAAGCAAGTGGCAGTATAGGTAGTTGTTTGGTTTGGTGTAACAATAATTGAACCTCCCGTCTGCCCACTAGACCATTGAACATTTGATCCAGTGCAATTGTCGGTATACAAGGTCGTTGATCGTCCATTGGAAATAAATGGATTACCTGTCCGTATTTTGGGAGCTGGTGTACCTAAAACAATAGTGGTTGTGTCTCGAGTAATGGCTGGCTCACAGACACCTCCCATAGTTGTTTTTAAGATATAACGGCCAGCGTCAGCCAAAGTAGCACTGGCGATGGTTAAGGATGGAGAAGTAGAGGTCGTACCGTTAGGAAGTGTCCATTCGTACGTATTCTTGATTAGTAAGTCGCTAGAATATAAAGGATCAGCGCAAGGTGATAACCGATAATAATCGCCTGGACAAATGCGTTGGCTTCCGCCACCACAAATGCCATTACCATTCGGTAGGTAAAGCATAGTATAAACTTTAGGTGTACTCACGTTGATATTCGCAAATTCAACCCGAGTACTGGCACATGCTCCCCCATAAACTGTAGTCAGGCTATAAACGCCAGTCATTGACGGACTAATATTAGTGAGTGTCAGACTTTGTGCCGAACTGGTAAAGCCACTGGGCCCACTCCAGCGGTATGATATTACCGGGGCGGTGGAGGGGAAATTAGTCGCTTGTAAAAAGACCGTTGCTCCAGGACAATAAGTGTCATTCTGAGCAATGCCTGATAAAGTGTTTACCAAAACATTGCTGCTAGGTTTTCCAACCTTAATCACCGCTGTAGCTGTATAATCACCGCTACATTCACCTGTAACAGTGATGGTTAAGCTATAGGCCCCGGAAGATAAGGTGCTCGCCGTGGGTATAGTTGGCTGTTGCACCGAACTACTGAAGCCATTAGGGCCACTCCACTGATAGATAAGTGTTGACCGATTGGAAGGAAAGCCAGACGAATTGGCGAAAAAAACTGGATACAAATTGATTGAAGTACCTGGGCAGTATTGACTTCCAGATGAAATTCCGCCTGTTTGCTGGCTTACCACCCTAATAAAAGGCTTAGTGATCTGGGCTTGAGTGCTCGTTGTTAGGGTACTCGCGCAGATGCCTGATAGAATTGCCGTTACGCTGTAGGTGCCAGCCATAGCTGATGTCATATTGGTTAGGGTAATATCTTTGGCGGTACTCGCAAAGCCATTTGGTCCAGTCCAGCGATAGGTTGCCGGGATAGTACTTGTATAATTATTGACAATCAGAGAAGCTCCTAGTGAAAGCTGTCCACCGGTGCAGGCGTAAGGAGTGTTGATGATAGAGAGGGATGGCTCGCCTACTTGAATTGTCCGTGAAGATGTTACTGTGGCTGAACAGCTGCCCGCAAAGGTAGCTGTCAAATTATAGGCTCCGCTTACTATAGACGTTGCGTTGTTAAAAGTAAATCCCTGATCTGTACTCGTAAAGCCGTTTGGCCCGGTCCAGCGGTAGCTAGTAATTGCTCCTGCAAAAGTCCCTGGAGATGCTACTAATTCTACTGTTGTCCCTGTGCAGAACACCGTTGTAGCTTGCGGTTCTAAGCCTGCAGAATATCCTGTAACGCTAATATATAATCTGGGGTTGCTTATCTGAACAGTATCTTTACCAATACCGCAGTTGTTTGGGTAAGTAGCTTCTACAATATACAATCCAGCTGTTCCTTGGGGAACCACCGGATTTTGCTCTGTACTCAAAAAACCATTTGGCCCAGTCCAGCGATAAGTAGCAATATTGCTGCTAAATGTTTGATCTGGAAAAGCCACCAACGATAAACTAGTTGGGCCACATATTGAACGACTACGTGTATAGGAAAGACCATCATAAACTGAAGCTCTTGGCTTTGAGGTGCCGAGACTTACTGTAGCTGAAGAGATTGCAGTACCTTGGTTAGTACCAGAATACGTCATTGTTACAGAGTAAATCCCAGCTGTAGCAGCTGAAGCGGGTACACTTATAGCATTAGAGCCCGAACTGGTGAAACTGTTTGGGCCTGTCCAGCGAAAACTTACTGTTGTACCAGATGGTGGAATTGAATAAGTCGCGTTGATTTGAAATGACTGGCCAGAACAGACGGGACTGTTTGTAATCGTCAATATATACGGTGAATACGACTGGGCGAAAAGAGAGGAAACTGCCGTTATAAAAACGGCTAATGAGTAGTATAGTAAACGCATAAAAGGTGGGGAATCAATGGCCAAAATAAGCTCGAATTCCTCACCTATCCAATCTTTGTATAGTCTATTTATTCTTACAATTCTATTTGTTCACCGGCGCACTAATGGCACCTAGATACCGACCCATCCAATACGGCAACAAAAACGAATCGCCCGCGCTTAGTTCGCTCACCACTTTACCCGGGCGATCAAGCTTAAACAGGTTGCGGTTGTGCTTCAACTCAGGGCGTTCATCGGGTGGTAAGACTTCTTTGGTCGTTTGACCCCGGAAGTTTTCGGGGACGAGTTCGATGTCTTTTCGGTGGCTATTCATCACCGGCCACTCGATCATGTCCAGCGGGAATTCCCGTAAGTACCAGGCGGTTTCGGCTAAATCGAAAGCTTTGGCTCCCGTCATGGCATAGCAGAGATTCCAGAGTCCGTCTTTTTCAGGACGTTCGGCCTGCCAGTGATCCCGGATAGCTTCGCGGTATTTAGCTTTCAATTCGGGGGTGAAGGCGTATCGATACAAAGGCCAATAGGCTAAGAAGTACATTTCATCATCGGAGTGATTCCAGCCTTCCGAGAGCATTTTGGCCCAATCGTCGGAGCCTGGGGGCGCTTTTCCAATTTCCCGCATGGGGCGCATTAAGTTCTCCAGATACCCATGTTTCTGCATCAGCTCATAGGCTTTCTGCTTATAAATGGGTTTGTTCGTGAAGTGATAGGCCGCCTGCAAAAAGGCAATGATATTAGACGAATTGATTTTTCGATCCCCTACGTTCTTGGCAAACCCATTCACATAGGTTGGATTCCATTTTCCCCAGAGCGTTGGCTTGCCGTCCACGTCGATCAGGTACCAGTCGTTTTTTATAATGTTGGTCATCAACTGGTCGATCAGCGTAATGGCCCGTTTTTTTACATCGCCGTCCATTAGTTCGGCCACCAGGGTAAGGGTGAACATCTGACCCACTGTCTGGTCGCTGCTGGTCGTTCCGCGCCAGTCCCATTCCGGGTCGTTGGCATGATTCCAGCCGTTGGTCAGGCCGCCGTCCCAGGCTTTTGCTTCAAATTTATGATAACCGCGCCGTTCGAAACCACGGGCAAAGAAGCCACTCATGCCTGTAATACTGAAAAGCCGTTCCATAGCCGCAAACGATTCCAGACAGTTTTGCAGGGCTTCTTTACTACCCGTCACTTTGTAGCGAAACAGTTGACTGACCAGATACATGGACGTCCAGAGATTATCACTGTCGCGCTGACCCATCTGAGCCGTCGATAGATCGCCATTCTGTAGCGTGGTTACATCGCAGTTGAATCCATACCGGATGTGCCGCTGCCGAACCTGTTTTTCATAAACAAGCGCCTTTTGGTAAAGCGTCATAGGGTCAAAATGAATTTCACCTAATCCTTTGTTCGTCAATATGAGCACCGTTTGATCGGCTCCCTCTGTAATGGCCGTTACCTGATTGCCGGGCAACCAGCGTTCGCCGTAATAGTAATTGAATTTGCCGTCTTTTCGCAGCATAAACGCCCCTTGACTGGAACCGAACCAGAGATGACCATGAACCACACGAAGAGTAGTCAACTTGGAGCAGGGGAGCTTTTTCTGAAGACTACCGATGGGGTTATACGTAGTGGCATCAAGTGTATAGTAACCATCGGTTGTACCTACGTAAAGTCTGTTCAGATCAACGTCAAAACAAGTAAGTCCTGGGCTTTGAAAAACGGGGGTCAACTTTTTTGTCCCCAGATCAAGCACGTTCAGCGACTGGCTACCCAATACCCAGAACCGTTTTTTTTGCGCTTCGTACCGAATATCTTTCACCTGATCCTGAAGCAGTGTACCTTCCCAAACAACCGCTTCATTGGTAAGTACTTTTAGACGCGTGCCATCCGAAACGAGAAACGTAAATCCTGAACCACCACAAAACAATCGTGCGCCGGGTAACTTATGCTTGGAAAACAGTTTTCCTGCCCACGCATTGCTGAGAATGGCGGAGCTATCGAGGTAGACAAGCTGATGTTCGTGCAGTCCTAGCCCTGTGAGCTTCCGATCAGCCATAGGCCGATAGGAACGGTCGAGTATTAGGGTTCCTGGGTATTGAAACTGGCCAGATCGGGGATGTAGCAAACCCTGCGAAGACAGAATTTGAATGACCCCATTCCGGTCAGCGGAGACACTTTGTAAGCGGATCGTGCTATCGGTTGTGTAATATTTTATGCTGTAGTCTTGTGCGTAGGGTGCATCGCGGTAAGGGACGATTTGGGCTGTCAGGGGATTAGCAAACAGAGTCGCTAAGAGGGCACTATAGCATAGTTTCATGGAGTTCATTATCGTTTACTCGCTGACCGATAGATGAAATAATGGAGTGTCAGCTTTACCAGTTAACACCCCATTATTTGCCGCAAATTATTTCCCAACTGGAGCACTGATCACACCCAGGTAGCGACCCATCCAGTAGGGCAGTAGCCAGATATCACCCGCGCTGTGTTCTGAGTTTCCATTGCCTCGGGTACGATCCAGGCTAAACATATTGCCATTGTGGCGTTGAATAGGGCGTTCATCAGGTGGGAGCACTTCTTTGATGGTCTGATTGCGGAAGTTTGGGGCAATTGGCTCAATGTCCTTCCGATGACTGTTCATGATCTCCCAGTCGATCAGGTCGAGTGGATGCTCCCGCAGGTACCAGGCCGCTTCGGGAATGTCCACGTTTTTCGCTCCGGTCAGGGCGGTGAAAATGTTCCAGGCTCCTTCTTTTTCGGGTCGTTCGACCTGCCAATGATCCAGAATCGCCTGTTTGTACTTTGCGCGTAAGTTCTCGTCAAACGCATAGCGATACAAACCCCAATAGCCAACAAAGTACATTTCATCGTCGGAGTGATTCCAGCCATCCGACATGTGCTTACTGTGCTCATCGGCATCTGCCGGGGCTTTTCCAATGATACTCATGGGGCGCATCAGATTTTCCAGATAGCCATGTTTCTGTAACAGTTCAAGCGCCTTCGTTTTGTACTTTTCCTTTTTAGTGAAGTGATATGCTGTTTGGAGCATGGCCGTTAGGTTCGATGAATTCAGTTTACGGTCGCCCACATTGATTGGGAACGCATTCACATATTCCGGGTTCCATTTTCCCCACATCGTTGGTTTTCCGTCGAAGTCGATCAGGTACAGATTGTGCGACAGGATATGGCTCATCACTGTATCGATGAGCGTAATGGCCCGGCGTTGCATGTTTTTGTCATCGACTAACTCCGCCATCGCACCGAACGCGAAAATATGCCCAATAATTTCGTCGCTGCTGGTCGTTGATTTCCAGTCCCATCCGGGTTGGGGCGAATGCTGCCAACGCTCCGGGTCCGACAGTTGGTTGATATAACCCGCCCGCTCGAAGGACCGGGCCGCAAAGCCGGGAACAGGGTTGATGGTGTAAAGCCGCTCCATTGCATCGAGTGATTCACGACAATTTTGCAGGGCCTCCTTGTCTTTCGTAACGGCATAGCGGAAAATTTCTCCGCCCAGATACATCGATGTCCAGAGTCCATCATTGTCAGAGTCAGACATATAGCCCGTAGCCAGATTGCCTTTCTCCATTCGATCCAGCGAGGCATTGAACCCGTTGCGAATATGTCGACTCCGCACCTGATCTTCGTAAAACAGGGCTTTGTCATGGAGGGTCATGGACTTGAAGCAGATTTTGCCAAGGCCCGACGTCGTCAGAACCAATACCGAATTCTTTGGGCCTTCGGTAATGCTAATGACCTGATTGCCGGAAGCCATCGTTCGCCGTAGTAATAATCGAACTTGCCGTCGGGGCGCATTGAAAAGGCTCCTTTGGTTGTGCCAAACCAAACTTTGCTACCTACCTCCGCTACGGCTGTAATTTCCGTCCAGGGAAGTTTCTGGTGAATGGTTCCAATTTGTTTTTTACTAATAGCGTCAAATTCAATATAGCCATCGTTGGTACCGATAATTACCTTCTGCTTTGGTGTCAGGGCAAACGCAGTGAATCCTGAGCCATCAAGAACCTTGGCAAGCTTAAAATCCGTACCCGAAAGGGAATACAGTGATTTTTTGCCGAGTATCCAGAACACATTGGTAGTGGGTTGAAACTGAGCACCAACTACTTCATCGGCCGGGAGCGCCCCTTTCCAAAGCACCTTCGTATCCTTGACGACCTGTAGAGCGCTTCCATCAGAAACGAGGAAGGTAAGATCGGGTTTGCCCGCAAAAATCGTTGCCTTTGGAAGTTGGTGTTCAGTGTATAATTTCCCGGCCCAGGCATTACTCACTACCGCTTTCTGGCTCAGGTAAACGAGTTGCTGATCCAGTGATCCGATTGCCTGAAGTTTTATATCCTTCATAAACCGGTAGGTCTGGTCGGGTTGTAAGGTACCTGGATGCAGAAAATCACCGTCGGCGGTATGAAGTAAACCTTCAGACGAAAACACCTGAATCACGCCATTTCGGTCGCAGGCCACGCCAGATAAAGTGGTGGCTGGCTTATTGATATAATATTTGACGCTATAATCCTGTAGGAAAGGTTTGTCCTGATAAGGTA
This sequence comes from Spirosoma telluris, assembly GCA_003259005.1. Lineage (GTDB taxonomy): Bacteria > Bacteroidota > Bacteroidia > Cytophagales > Spirosomataceae > Spirosoma > Spirosoma telluris. The sequence continues at coordinate 2,650,574 of QLII01000001.1, read as the reverse complement.
CCTGTGCGCTCAGTTCGTGTCCTACCGAAAAGAAGAACGCAGCTAAACTGGGCCATAAGCGTGTATAAGGGATTCGCATAATCGTGAATGAGAAGAGATAAGTAAGTTATTTTTCAATGCGCTGAGGATCAACGACTACGTAATTAATCGACTTGCCATTTTGCCGCCTTCATGATGGGAATAGGTCATGTGCAGCAGGCCGTCGGAGGTTTGTATGAGGGAGGGTAGGAGTAGCCGCCCTGCCCTGGCTGATGGTCTTCGATGCGGGTTTTCCATTTCCAGGTTTTCCCTTCATCATCCGACAGAAATAAACTCAGTCGGTAGCGTCCATCATCAATATCATTTCCCAGAAATGCCCATCGTCCGTCTTTTAGCACAAGCAATTCGACACTGGCCGTATTGGGAATGTCGGTTTTCATGGTCGCTTTCCAGCTTTCACCCTGGTCTTTCGACTCACTGACATGCACACGGGTAGGTGTGTCTCCACTATCGCGCATGAGAGCGACAATGGTTCCATCTTTTCGGCGGGCTAAGGCTGGTTGAATAGGACCCCGACCAACTATGGGCAAGCTTGGTCTCCAGGTCGTTCCGTCATCATCTGAAATAGCCATGAGCGAAAAATTGAAGCCGTCGGAATAGAGGGGGAGGAGTATCCGGCCTTTTTCCAGCAATAGGGGTTTTATGCGAGTCATCCAGCCAATAGAACGTTTTCCGGCATCCCGGCTGGCCTCAATAATCATGTTATCGTATTTGGGAGCATACCCTCCCCAACCGACAGTGCTAGGAGGTAAGTCTTTGAATTTGGTGGCCACTTCCTGCGCAAACTGGTCACCAGGTTTGAGTAGGATATTATCCTGCCAGTTCCAGACAGGTGGCCCGCTTTTCGAATAGTCGACAGAGGTTTTATAGCGAAGGATGGAGTATTCCCATTGATTGGCCTGAACGGCAATCCAAACCAGAAATAACTTGCCCTGGCTATTCAGAAAAACGACGGGATTGCAATCCGGGATATTGGGCGTGTCAGCCATGTCGAATGGCTCGCTCCAGGCTTTTTCGCCCTTTTTTAATCGGGCTCCCATGATTTTGACATCGTCGGCAGAACGTTCGCCACTGCCGTAAAACCAGACCGCCAGAAAATCGCCATTGGGTAAGTTAACCAGACTACTGCCATGAACGTGTTTGTCCTGACCAGGAAAAATGAGTGTTTGGCGGACAATGGCCGGGTTAGCTACCTGTGCAAAACACGCCCCCATTGCCAGAAAAAGGGATAAAACCAGAATGCCTGTTTTTTTCATTGATATGTATAGTGGAGAAACTAGCCCTGAAATCTGCTTATGGGCCACTTCGGAATAGGCGAACGGGCTATTTAGCCTGTTTACGTCGTTGCATGACTTCCCGCCAGGTAGTCAGGATAATTCCTTCTTTTTTGAGATACGCTTTTAAGGTGGGGTCCATCATGGACAGCATGTCGCCTAAGCGAGAGCCACCCGACGAAGAGATTTGTTTGAATTCGTCAGAAGCATCAGTACTATGGACGATGAACATGGCCAGACCAGGTTCCATCCGGGTCAGGGCGTCTTTAAATTGCTCGGTTTTATAGCGGCCCCAGGCTTCAGGTGTTACCTCTTTGGTATCGGGACGCCAGTTTCCGCTAATCGTGTGCAAATCATCGAGTACAGGTAAGCCTGATTTCCAGATCATTTCGCCTACTGCTTTTGATTTTTTTACGAGATCCGGAATGGGTAACTGCATCCCTTCTTTCCATTTGCCTTCGGCTTGCAGCTTTTTGATGATTGGGTAATTCGTGCATTCAATCAACAGTTTATCATTGCCACCCGGAAACATCACCGGGATACCATAGGCAATGCCCACTTTTATATACCGTTCGAGGTACAACTCATCGGCAAAGAGGGTTCCCATGTGTGAGTCGAGGTGGGTTGGTTTTAAGCCCATCGCTATGGCTCTGTCGATTTGGGCTTTCATCTCCAGTTCGACCTCATCGGCTTTGGCGTGTTTGATCACGTCGGGCACTTCAGGCCAAAAAGCACCTTCTGGGTCTGTCAGGCCAGGTACCTGTTTGCTTCCTGCCAGCGGACTCCAGCGATAGTTTTTCCATTCGGAGGTTAGGGTCAGGTGAATGCCAGCATCAACACCATTTTTCAGCGCATACTGCACAAAGCTGGCCGACCAGGGGCAGGGCATCATGATACTGGTGGATGTAGCCGCTCCCTGCTCCAGGGACTTGATAGTTCCCTGATTGGAAGGGTACGACATCCCCGCATCATCTACGTGAAAGATAACCACTTTTGCTCCTTTAGGCCATCCTAGTTTTTCGGCATAGGTCTGGGCACTCGTCTCGCCGATAGTGGCACAAAGAATGACAAATAGCATTAGTAAGGGCTTCATCATGTCTGTATTTTCAGGTAATTCTCGTTATAGCTAGTTCTTATCGTCAATCATACCCAGGTATCGGCCCATCCAGTAGGGGAGTAGCCAGAAAACAGGCTCACGTTCAATATCGGGTTGTCCGTTGATGGCAGCCCATGGATTTTTATCCCAGCGCACAACCGTGCGTATACTGGCTGGGGTAGCTCATTAACCTGGAGCTCATCGAGTACCGGTGTTCGCACGATGGCCACATCTTCGCGTTTGGTATGATCGACGGTCCAGTTAATTAAGTCAAGGGGTGTATCGACCAGGAAGTCGATGGAAGGCGCTAATTCGACTTTCTTATCGCGGGAATAGCAGTATAGGAAATTGATGAGCGGATTTTTGTCGGCTTTGCGCTGTTCCAGCCATTGATCCATATGATTCTCGTAGAAAGACCGGATTTTAGGATCTGTTTCGCAGCGAACCAGAATAGGATATACATAAGCCGCCAGCATGACATCGAAGTAAATGAACCAGGCTGGGTTCTGCTGGCCTATCTTGGCCATATTGTCGAGATAGCCTTCGTGGTCAATGAGCCGTCGATACTGTTGCTCGTAAACGGGTTTGCCCGTAACGTGATAGGCCAGTTTAAGAAACGCGAGCAGCTCCATTGAATTCTGATTCCGGTCGGGTGCCCAGTCGGGTCATGATTCAGGCGATTGGGCGACCAGACTCCCCAGCGGGTATGCTTGCCATCGAGGTCCTTTAGCGTGAAGTTATTGGCAATCAGGTAGTCCACAATTCGGGAAACGTGTTTGCCAATAACCGCTTTTTCGGTTTCATCGGCTACCAGCTCGTAATAGACATAGTAGCCCATCATGTGGCCGCAGAGTTCATCACTGCTGGTATCCCCTTTCCAGAGCCATTTGCCATCGGTCGATTTTCGCCAGCGAACCTCAACGGGCTTGAAACGAGGCTCTTTTACCAGTTCGTCGGCCAGCTCGCGTGGGGTAAACGTGCGGTTGCCATCGTCCACTTGCGTCCAATTGGCGGGCACGATGGTTCGGGCGAAAAAACCATCCGTACCTGTCACTTCCTGGAGCAGTTTTAAGAAGCCAAACGCTTTTTTAGCTTTCCCCCTGGCATCCGGATCTTTTGTAGCCGCATACCGGAAGCACTCCATCGCCAGATAATTAGCTGTGTATTCGCCATCGTTGTCATCATCGTCCGGCTCCCAGCTAGTTATATCTCCTGGAATCGGTAAGCGGCATTGCCCGCAATCCAGGGACTACGGATATGCCGCTTCATGAGGACATCGTAGAAGTAATCCTGCTTCTGTGCCAGATTCATGGATCGATGTTTGATCGCGCTTACCCCTTTCGCGGTTGCAATCCAGGCATTTCCCTGGGCATCGAAAGTAATGTCGTTTACGTGGTCATCCAGCAACCACCGGCGGCTAAATCGCAGGGAATGGCTACCATCCGGTCGATACCGAACAATACCGGTTTCGGTGCCAATCCACAGGCTACCATCGGGTGCCCGCTCAACGCAGGTAACAAAAATCGACGGTAGCCCCTGTGCCGGTTGCAAAACTTTTTTTGGTTTTCCCTGCTGCAAAACGGTTATACCCCCGAGGCCTGCAACCCACAGGTTCTGAGCCTGATCGAATGCAATTCCTTTAGTGGAGGCACTCAACAGGTCGTCGGTTTTTAGGAACAGAGACGTGTGTTGGTCTGTGGCATGATATAGCCCAACATCGGTAGCAATCCATAATCCACCCTGATTATCAGACAGCGCGTTGCGGATAGAACGTGCTAGCGAATAGCTCTTTTTTTGAATCCCATTTTTATTGACGAGCCAGGTGCCCTGCGGCCCAGCGCATACACGCCTTCCTGAGCAGTAGCCACCGCAGCTATGGGTGCTTCGACCCCTGAAACCTGAATAAGTTTTTGATCCTTGTACTGATAGAGGCCGCTCCAGGTTCCAGCCCACACCACCGACTGTGCATCGACGACTATGGCATAGGCAGGACCTTGTTCAGTAGGTGACAGCATGGCTGTCCAGTCAGTTTGGCCTGCTTTTTTCCTGTATATACCCGTTCCAGTGGCAATCCAGACCGAGCCCTGATGATCTACGGCAATACTCCGTACTTCATTGGCTTTTTCCTCCTGTCCAACCGGATAGGGTTCATGATACTCCTGTTCGAAAGCGGCATCGGTATAGGTAGTTGATGAGGCATTGCCTTTATCTGAACGAGTGGCTGGAGCGCAAGCCCAAAGTAAGACCGAAATCCCGCCAATGCGAATGCATTGCCGAAAATGTCGATACAGATTCAGTTGAGATGGCGGTGACATCGTTGGTAGAGTTCTCCTGATATACTTCCGGGCTGGCGTATCGGACTATTCGTAGAACGGTAAATTTCCAGGTTAACAGAAACAGGAACTGCTATTCAGTCCTCTAAAAGGTGTGTTAATCCAATGTTATAGGCTATTTGATCCATACAGGATGAGTTTTTGTAAATGACTGATACTGTGTTAATCCTGGAATTTAGCCCTGCCAGCGTATTACCCCTGAATGAAATTTGAAGGATTTGCGCAAATTGAAGGCAATTTTACGCAAGAAGCGAAAATAATATGAATTAGGCAGGTCTATATTTGTTGCGACCTCAGGGGGTGGGCCAAATTTTATTTTGAATATGTTGCCTTCACCGAGAGATAAGTAACTAACTAGGGTAGTTGACCAAAAATCATTCTGCATGATTAGCCCAAAATCCTATTCTGCGGTTTTCTAAATTTGTTTATAAAAATTTTGCGATTAGTTCAATTTACCTGTTTTTGCTTAGGGTTCTATTGTAATGGAATTGTAAGCAGATAGTAGTAATTGACTAGTTTACCTGTTCACGTTGAGTTTCATTGCCCTAGTTCGTTCCTGAATTTCCACCTTAACTTTTCTATACTCATGGCTTGTCTTACCGAAACCATTATTCACCAGGCGATTCAGGGTGATAAGGCGGCTTTTGCTAAAGTGTATCAGCATTATCGGACCCCAGCGCTTAAGTTCAGCATCTCGCTCCTGAAGGATAAGGAGGAGGCCGAGAATATGGTACATGATGTATTTATAAAGATTTGGGAGAAACGGGCCCTCATTAATCCAGAGCTTAATTTCAGTTCCTATCTGTTCACCTGTCTGAGAAACATGATATTTGATTACATGAAGCAGATGGAAAAAGGCCAACTGCTTCGGCAGCGGTACATGGAACGAATGGAACGAACCACCGAAGACGATCAGGAAGAACTCGAAACCCGGTGCATACTTCTGCACAAAGCGATTGATGCCCTATCCGATAAACGTAAGCAGATTCTACTGCTCAACATAGAAGGGGGAAAATCGTATCAGGAAATAGCGGAATCATTGCGAATCTCTAAGAATACCGTTAAAAACCAACTTGTCAAAGCAAAACAGCTGTTGCGGGAACGGGTGGATCTGGCTAATTAACGTCTTAAGTAAGTTTGATTCTTTTGGTACTGTAGATTCTATAGTGTTGCAAGGCCGTAAGTAGTTTAGTGGCCACAGACTCCGAGAATCAATCGTATCTAAACGGTTCAAGATGAACTCAAAATAAAATCTGAGTAGACGAGTAGTCTTTTTTTCAGCCTTACCAGTACTATGTGTAAACTGCCTAAACACCATGGTAATGTCAGGGCAAAGCACCACATACCTTATTGAGCAATTAATCACCAGTAAACTGTCGAAAGAAGAGTTCGATGAATTTTTGGCCAGTCTGAATAATCCAGAAGATAGACAGGCCTATTCTGAAGTACTCGAAGCTTATTTCACGGAATTACTAAATCAACACGAATGTCAGCCAGAATCTGATAAACAATCGGAATAGGCAATAGCCTACCCGCTCCACAAACGTGTATGTCCTACTAATTAACCTTGTATTTAATTTATTGAACATCTCATAACTGAACACGCATGAAACCAATTTCTACTTTTCAGTTGATTCTTAGGCATACGCTGACCATAGCCATACTGGTTGGACTGTGTGCTATGCACGCGCTGGCCAAAGGGTCCCCGCAACGAAACCCAGCCAAAACCATAACGGGGACTGTTACATTAGCCACCAACAATCAGCCAATTGCTGGGGCCAATATCCTGATTAAAGGTACCCAGACCGGATCAGTTACGGATCAGAAGGGCAATTACTCTATCTCCGTCAATAGCAATACAGCCGTATTGGTATTCTCGTTTATTGGCCACAAAACACAGGAGATTACGGTTGGTAATCAGTCGGTTATTAACGTTGAGCTTGTTGAAAATAATGAGGTGTTGGGCGAAGTTGTTGTAACCGCTCTTGGCATTAAGCGCGAAGCGCGTTCGTTAGGTTATTCGGTTGGCGAAGTTCAGGGGAAAGACCTGAGCCGAGTGGCACAGGAAAACGTCCTGAACTCATTGGCAGGTCGTGTCGCAGGTGTTCAGATCAGCTCTACAGGGCCTTCGGGTTCGTCGGTGAGCATGATTATCCGGGGGCTAAATCGCTGAATACCGATAACCAGCCTTTGTTTGTCGTCGATGGGGTTCCGGTAGCCAACTCGCTCAATAACGTGAGCCAGATTGGTAACGACAACCGCGTCGATTATGGTAACGCCATTTCAGATATTAACCCTGACGATGTTGAGAACATATCCATCCTCAAAGGGCGAGCGCGGCTGCCTTATACGGCTCACGGGCGGGAAACGGTGTGGTGCTGATTACGACCAAAAGCGGCTCGAAATCGCAGAAAATGACGGTTTCGCTGACATCGAATACGGTATTCGATCAGCCTTACAAATACCTGAAAATGGGTACCCATTTTGCTACAGGTATACTTCCCTTTACGCCCAGCAACAACCCTTATCCAGGAGGAATTCTGCAAATTGACGAAAGCTCATCGGGTGGTGTTGGTCCCGAACTAGACAAAGGCTATAACGCCATTCAGTGGAATAGCCCGGTTGGAGCGGATGGGAAGCAAATACCAACGCCCCTGGTTTCGCACCCAAATAACATTCGGGACTTTGTTAGAACGGGTATCACCAGTACAAACGGTGTATCGATCTCGAACAATTCAGATAAGATCACATATCGGCTTTCGTATTCTAATATGAGCAGTCGGGGTATAGTGCCCAATTCTGATTTGTTCAAAAATACGCTGGCTATCAGCACAAATGTGCGGGTGAGTAGCAAACTAACGTTGAGTACAAACCTCGATTTCAGCCGGAACAACTCCAACAACCGGCCTGCTGGCGAACGGGGAACAAACCCACTACAATGGGCATACGCCGTTGGCTCACACATCGACATCAATGACCTGCGCGACTATTGGGTTCCAGGCAAAGAAGGTCTGCAACAGAAGTCGCAAAGCATTGGGAACTACAACAACCCGTACTTCCTGGCCTATGAAGTGAATAACAGCTATGTGCGGGATCGTGTATTCGGCAACATGCGGGCCGAATGGCAAATTACGCCAGAGATCAAACTGATGGCCGCTATGCGCTGGATACCTACTCGGAGCAGCGGGAAACCAAAATTGCGAAGAGCTACACGGGTGAGCCCAATGGTGCCTATGGTCTGATTAACCTAAAACGTTACGAACGTAATGCTGACTTCCTGGCAACATACACCAAGCGGTTCAATGCGCTGAGCGTTGTAGTTTCGGCGGGTGGAAACAATCGATACTCACAGTCGACGGATATGAGTACCAGCAGCAAAAATGGCGCTGGTCTGATCATACCTGGCTTGTATACCATTCAGAATATCGCGCCAAACAACCTTCAGTACAATAATTACCTGTACAAAAAGGCGATTTACAGCGCATATGCTACAGCCAACCTGGGCTTCAAAGATATGATTTACTTAGACTTGACAGCCCGTAATGACTGGTCAAGTACGTTGCCAGTCGACAATCGTTCGTATTTCTATCCATCGGCTTCGTTGAGTTTGTTAGTCAATGAAATGTTCCATATGCCGAATACCGTCGATATGTTTAAAATTCGGGCGGGTGTAGCGCAGGTAGGGAATGACGCCAACCCATACAGCCTCTACCCAACCCTGGGTGATGCGGGTGCCTGGAATGGCGTAACGCGTCTGTCAAAATCGGGTAGTATTCTGCTACCAAACCTGAAGCCAGAAATTGCGACTTCTTACGAAGTGGGTATCGACTACAATATGTTCCGCAACCGACTCCGCTTTTCCGGAACGTATTATATGTCGGACAACCGCAACCAGATTCTTCCGTCGCAGATCGCGCCATCATCTGGCTTTACAACTAAAAATATCAATGCAGGTCTGCTCGAAAGCCGGGGTGTTGAACTCTCGCTTGGTGGAACTATTATCGACAAAGGTGGTCTGCGTTGGGACCTGACTACGAACTTTACCAAGAATACTACGCGCATTAAAGAACTGGCCGAAGGCATACCCTACTACACGTTGTGGACGGATGCGAAAGGTGGTGCATGGACCTATGTAGGTGATAAAGTCGGGGATATTTACGATGCAGAGGTGATTACCGTGACCGACGCGAAGTCACCCTATTATGGCTACCCTATTCTGGACAACGACGGTTCGTGGCAGAGCAAAAGTGCTACCAACACGAAGAATAAAATCGGGAATTTCAACCCGAACTTCATGCTGGGTGCCCAGAGTTCACTCTCCTATAAGGGATTCACCCTTAACTTCTCCCTCGATTGGCGTTCTGGTGGCGATTTTGTGTCGCAAACGTACCGTTACATGGAATCGGATCTGCGTTCGCAACGGTTTTTGGATAACCTGATCAACCCTGGTGGTCGAACGGGCGATGCGCTCCGTAACTGGCTGGTAGAGAATCAGGATCAGTATATCAAAATTCATGGTAACTTCTTCCCAATTGTGGGTGGCCCAACCGCAGACTACGGCGGATATCCATTTGAATTCGGTGGCAAAACCTATGCTTATGGCGTATTCAATCCGGGGGTTCTTGCACAGTATGATTCGCAGGGTAACATAACTGGCTATACCGAAAACCTGGGTGGAGCGGGCACCAAAATCATTCCATATGGTGATAACTATCCCTGGAGCTTTACGCGAGCGGCTACTTTTGATGCTTCCTTTATTAAGCTCCGGGAAATTTCGCTGGGCTATGATATCCCCGCGAAATTTGTTAAGTCGATTGGTTTGCAAAACGCTACGTTCTCGGTCTACAGTCGGAACATCATCCTGTGGACAGCAGCTAAAATCAATGTCGACCCCGAAATGGCCTTCCAGCCACAGGCAAGCCCTCAGGCTGGTACACAGTTTAAGCAAGGTATCGAGCGCTATAACGTAACACCCTGGACTATTCCGGTTGGATTCAAACTTGGTCTCACGTTCTAAGAACTCCCTAATGCATTCATCCATGAAAAATATACTAAAAAAGAGCACGATCTGCCTGGTTCTGTTTGTGTCTTTCCTGTTCTCCTGTAAAGACTTGAGCCAGTTAAACATAAACCCCAACGGTGTTCAACCCGAAACGGTCAACCCGAACCTGGTTATGCCTACGGTGCTAACCGAAACTGCTAAACTTTACGTAAACCTGGGCTTTCAGGATATTGCCGGGGTTGTGCAACACACCCAGAAAGATGCCTGGTTTAGTGGTCATAATGACTACGACTGGGGTGGCGATCAAAGCTGGACAGCTTATTATGATCAACTTCGGAACAATGATCTGGTTTATCAACGGGCAGTTGCCCTGAATATGGAATTTCAGCAGGGCGTAGCGCTGGTGATGAAGTCAATGCTCTTCGGCCTGATTACCGACTTATGGGGCGATGCTCCTTATACGGAAGCATTGAAAGGAGAGTCAGGTGGCATTGCGCCGAAATATGATACACAGGATATTATTTATGCCGGTATTTTAGCTGATCTGGACAAGGCCAGCACCTTACTCTCGAAACCCAAAGCGTCTTATTCCAGTATTGTCGAAAGCGCGGATGTGTATTACGCAGGTGATCCAACCAAGTGGCAGAAACTGGCTAACTCACTCAAGCTTCGGTATTACATGCGTATTTCGGCCAAGCAACCTGACGTAGCAAAAGCGGGTATTGAGAAAATTGTAGCCAACCCGGCACAATATCCTATTATAGACGACGCTTCTGTGGATGCAACGATGGCTTATGTGGGTAATAACTCAGGTGATGCCTGGCCGTCTAATGCGGTATTTGATATCAGTGGCAGTAACTATCGCCGGATAAAAATGTGCTCTACATTGCTTAAACCCATGCAGGCAACCAGTGATCCACGTCTGGCAATCTGGGCTAAAAAGGTAGAGATTCCATTAGCGGTTGATGCAACGTTGCCAGCCGGTACGGATAAAATTGTAAACGGCGTTCGTTACTTATCACCGGATAAAGTGGGAACAACTCAAATTGATACCGACCCAAATTATGTTGGACTGCCGCCGAGCGTTTCTCAGCTTCCTTCTGGTTACAACTTTAACCCAACGCCGGGTCAAACATCAGTTAACCCGCACGTTTCATACTTGAACGAAATATACATGCAGGCTAAAGGGACTTTGCTAAAAGCTCGCTTGGTGTCGGCGGCTGAAGTACGGTTCATTCTGGCTGAAGCAGCTCAGAAAGGCTGGGCTGCCGGTGATGCAAAAACGCAGTATGAAGCAGGTGTCAAAGCCTCGTTAACTGCCTGGGGATTAGCCAGTAGCTATACTGCCTTCATTGCGCAGAAAGGCGTTGCCTATGATGGTACTCAGGCGCAGATAATTACTCAAAAATGGATTGCCAGCTGGACCAGTGCAGCTGAAGCCTGGTTCGATTATCGCCGGACGGGTCTACCTGCTTTGTCAGCAGGCTACGCGGCCAAGCGGAAAGCCCTTCCTGTACGCTTTTATTATATGCGGGATGAGTTGAACTTGAACAAAAGCAATTCGGCTTCGGCAATGGACAAACTGGAAGTAACTGCCAACTCACAATCGGATGGTAAAAACAGTGCCTGGTCAAAACCATGGCTTATTCAGGGTACTGGTAAGCCCTGGTGATTAAGTAAATAACTAGTTGATGTGTGTGATGCCTGATAGCGCAGGGCGTTTGCCTTGCGCTATTATTAACCGGCCTCTGGCCGAATAGACAGCATGTGGTTTATTCGGCCAGAGGCCGACTTACAATAAGCATAAGGCAGAAACTTGCGCTAGCCTGTTCACATGAAAAAACTCCTGATTACGCTTGCCTTTTTAGGTCTTATTTTGCCTGTTTTAGCGCAGGATTTCAAAGCGGGAGCGGCCGTTAGGCTCATAACCCCCAATCCATTATTGCCCGTTTCCGGAGGAATTGGTACGCCCAAAAAGCGGTCGAGAAAAAGGGAGAGTTATTTGTCAGAGCCTGCGTTTTTGAAAAAGGAGGCACGCGCATTGCGATTGTCAGCGTCGATAATTTGGGGTGGCCATCGGTATTGGGAAATAAATCGCGTGCCCTCATCAAAGGAATTCCACCCGAAAATATTCTCATTGGCTGTACACATACCCACAGTGGCCCCGATGCCTACGGCTTCCCTAATGAGAAAGGTGAATCCTTTGCGGATCTGGCTTATCTGGACAAATGTGTGCAGGCTACAGCCGATGCGGTCAATGAAGCCGTAACGAAATTAGCTCCAGCCTCTCTGAAAATTGCAGTGGGCGAGGCAAAAGGGCAAATTGCCTATAACTACTACGCTCCTGAATTATATGATCCGCGTTGTGGGGTTATTCAGGCCATTGCAACAACGGGAACCAATGCAGGAAAACCTATCGTGACTCTGGTTAATTACGCCATTCATCCAGAGGTTATTGGCTCCGGCCGGGGTATTCTTAGTCCTGATTTATGTGGCCCCCTCTGTGAACGTATTGAATCGAAGGTGGGTGGCATTGCGCTTTTTATGAATGGCGCTCAGGGGGCATGGTCACGGCTGATAATCGGCGGGAGAATGCGAAAGAGGCTAATACCTGGGAAGAGTGCATCCGAATTGGGGAATTGCTGGCTGACGAAGCCTTACGCATTGTGAGCCCAACGGAAGCGCAAACGAACCCCACGCTTTTCTGTACGGCCCGAAATGTCACCTTCCCAATCGAGTCGGAGGTAATGAAATACATTGTCAAAAACTCACCTCTGAAGTATAAGGTTGCCGCTGGAGATAAGGTAGTAACGCAGGTTAATCTGCTCAATATCGGGAGCGCGCAGATCCTAACCATTCCCGGCGAAGCCTTACCGAATATCGGGTACTACGTCAAACGACACATGCATGCCAAAGTCCCGTTGCTGTTCGGGCTGACGAACGACGCCTTTGGGTATATGCTGACCAAAGTAGACTTCACTAGTTTCAGGCGATATGACTACGTCAGCCGCACGAGCCTTGGCGAAAATACGGCTGAAATCTACATGGATGAAGCCCTCAAATTGGTTGCCGATTCCCCGAAAGCGGATGGGTATAAATAGAACCAGAGTAGTGTGGACATCCTGTCCGCACTACACATACATTAAACCTCAATATACCAATGAAATCCTACTTTTTGAAAACCCTTTCCCTAATTGCCCTTATCGGAGTCAGCACACTTTTTTCATTTAACGTCCCTAACCCATCCGATGGTATCACACCCGCTACTGCCTTGGAAAGCTATCTGAAAAATGGGGACCAGTCGTTTAAATGGGAAGTAAAAGATACTTATACCTACGGTGATATTACCGCTTATGAGGTACTCTTAACATCGCAGAAATGGCGGGAACACATCTGGAAACACCAACTGACCGTGATGGTGCCAAAGGAAATTAACTATGATGGTGCGCTACTGTTCATTACCGGCGGTTCTGTTAAAGAGGGCGAGCCAAATTGGAATAAACGAGAGGATGGATTCAATCGGGCAATCAGTACGCTGGCAACCAAGAATAAGGCCATTGTTGCTGTATTGCGGCAAACGCCCAATCAGCCGTTGTACGGAAACCTGACTGAAGATGCTCTGATCTCTTATACATTACATCAGTTTAAAAAAGACGGAGATTATTCCTGGCCGCTGCTTTTCCCGATGGTAAAAAGTGCTGTTCGGGCGATGGACGCTATGCAGGCATTAGCTAAAGAGACCCTGCATAAGGACATTAATCGGTTTGTTGTGTCAGGTGCTTCTAAGCGCGGTTGGACTACCTGGCTGACAGGAGCGAGCGATAAGCGCGTAGCGGCCATTGCACCGATGGTGATCGATATTCTGAACATGCCGGTCAATCTGGATTATCAGATAAAGAGCTGGAATAAGTACAGTGAACAGATTGAAGACTATGTGAAAATCGGTATTCCACAGAGTGCCAATACTAAAGAGGGCGCTGCCATCAATGAAATGATTGACCCATACTCGTACCGAAAAAAGTTAACCATGCCCAAAATGCTGTTCATGGGTACTAACGATGAGTACTGGACTGTTGATGCTGTAAAACACTACATAGGGCAGATTCCGGGTGAGAATTATATTCATTATGTTCCCAATGTTGGCCATGACCTGGGCGATAAGCGGCAGGCACTGGAAGCATTAAACGCTTTTTTTGGAACAACATTAGCTAAACAACCCTACCCGGCCTGTACGTGGAGCGTATCAACGACCAAAAAAGGCGTAGACATTACAATAAAAGCAACGCCGATAAACTGGAAGATGTCACGGTCTGGTCGGCGAATTCAACGGATATGATTTTTCAGGATGAAAAATGGGAAGGTAAACGTTTGGATATCAAGAATAAAGCTACCTTCTCTGTCAATGAGTTGTATCCGGCATCAGGTTACCGGGCGTTTTACATCGATCTGAAATACAAAGCACCAACCGGCGGAACCTATACCGAAAGCACCCGCATGTTCCTGACGGATAATGACGAGATTTTCCTGAAATAAAGAGTTGAAAATTGGTAACCACAGCGGGGTCAATAAGCACAAAGATCTAATTACTTTGTGCTTATTGACCCCGCTGTGGTTACCAATTTAAACGATAGCTGAGTTCAATTGGCTGTTTATGAGTGGGGTAAAAAGATTTGATCAATTTCAACGTTCCGTTTCCTCACAATTTTATCGGTTGATCTACTTGTTTAAAGTTGATACTAGTTGCATGTAAGACAGCCAAACTGGTTGCTCGAAAGCCTAAAACTAAACCAACTACAACAATGCCACAAGGAGATAAATCTGCTTACACGGATAAGCAAAAACGACAAGCCGAGCATATCGAAGAAAGTTACGAAAATCGCGGAGTGCCTGAAGATGAAGCCGAGCGCCGTGCCTGGGCAACGGTCAATAAGGTATCAGGTGGTGGTAAAAAGAGCGGTTCGGGCCGGGGCCACGCTGAAAACAAGGAACCTTATCATACAGGTGGGGAAAAGGGCGGTGCTGCTTCAGCTTCACGCTCTGCCGAAGCACGTTCAGAGTCTGCCAAAAAAGCAGCGGCTACCCGCAAGAAGAACGCAGCCAGTTAAGAAGTAATTAAGTATTGGTTATTAGGTTATTAAATTATTTAATAACCTAATAACCAATACTTAATTACAATTGAAAATCAGGCTTTGTAAGCTGTTCCCTACTTAATTGGTCTGAAACAACACGTTGTGCATCGATAAGCGCATGAGCATAGCGTTCATCCAATACCCGGCCAGGTGGATTCGTAGATAGATCAGCGTCCCAAAGTCCCGAACGATGCCAGCGATCGAGATGATCCCAATCGGGACGGTCGATGATTGGGTAAATGCAGGCCCCCCACAGGGGTACTCCCGCTTCAATAACAGCGCTACATTCACGACCGATCATGTCAATCCAGACGGGTCGATCAATACCCGGATGGCTAGTTTCTGTGAGGGCAATAGGCCTCTTGTAGCGATGCCAGGCTTTCGTCAGTAAACGCCGAAGGGGAACCCAGCGGGGGTCGGGTACCCGGTCATTCCAGCCCAGAAATATGCCCGTTTTGTTAATCCACTGATTGTTATAGTAGTAATTGAACCCCAGAATATCGAGGTAGGCGGGCGAGCCACCCAGTTCAGGAGCAATGATCCCAGCCAGCATATCGACCGATTGAAACTGATTTTCATCGGCAATCGTAGCGTCAATTATTTCCCGCTGGGTTGCCTTAACGGGGGGACTATCTGAACCAGCGGTTCGGTTGTCAGAATGCGAATGGACGGATCAATCTCGCGCATGGCCGCTACCCCTTCAATATAGGCCCGCATAAGGCCTAGCTTGACTTCCCAACCCTGCCTAACGCAATAAGGCGACGTACCTCTAACATCACCACCTAACCAAGAGATAAAACTGACTTCGTTGATGGGGTAACAATGAGTGTATCATCAGGATAACGGTCGCGATAAAATCGGACAAAAGCCCGGCAGAGAGCTGCAAACCGGCGGGCAAACATCGGGTGTAAGGGCGTTAGATCATCTGGGTACCCAAAGTGGCAGAGATCCCAGACTTGCTGAATACCCTGGTGTTTCCCTGCCCTAAGCATCTGCTCTATAGGGCTCCAGTCATACTGATAGGCTCTTTTTTCGACCTGACTCCACCGGATTCCTTCCCGAACGGTACGGATAGAGAAGGGCTTAAGTTGAGCATAGTCGGCCTCTATTAATTGCAGATGACCCGTTGTTGATAATAAATCGACCCGATTTCCGAAACAGTTAAGCTGATCGGTGCATTCATACCCTGCCCACCAGAATGACTGAAATGGGTTAGTAGATAAAGAATTCGCCATAGTTTCTATCTAACCCCGAAAGATCAGGTATTTGTTCAGTGACTAGATCGCCACATGTCGCTGGATGAAAGCTACTACGTCGTCAGGGGCCTCCCAGGGCAATAGGTGCCCTGCGTTATCAAGCGTTTCGAGCGTAGCCGTTTTTAGATAAGGGAGGGTCATGACGGGCTGAACATCGGGCGAAAGAGCCTTGTCGGCAGTACCAGCGAGAATAGCGATAGGAATATGGATATTGCTCATCTGAGCCGAAATGTCTTCTTTACTGCCTAAGGTAAGCCAGGATTTCCAGGCCACGTCAGACGTTCGGAGGTTATCGGCAATGATCTGGTTCTTTACTTCTTTAGAGAGTGGTCTGACCGTGATTTTGGTAACTGTTTGCTCTGCGGCATCCTGCTGGCCGTGATTTTCAAGCATATCGGCTCGATCAGTGTCAGAAATAGGTTCTGGCACAGGGGGGAAGGAGCGAGTAAAATCAGCGACTGAAGCCCATCCGGTTGTTGACTGGCCAACGACAGCGCCACTTTCCCACCCATCGAATGCCCAATCAGGACGAAATCCCGAACGCCCTTTGTGTTCAGAATTTCCATAACATCATCAGCCATAGTACTCACCGAATAGCCCGTTGCAGGTGCTTCAGAATCACCATGTCCACGTAAGTCAATAGCCAGGCAATGATACTGACCGCGAGTTGGTCCATAACCGCCCGCCATTCTAAAGATGAGCCGCCGAAATAATGTAAAAAGACAAGCGTTAGTGGACCGTTCCCTAACTCAAGAACGTTGAGTTGAGCATTGTCAATGGAATAATGCATGATTGGGATGAGATACAAGTCAAGTCGCTACTTTCAGTCTTGCCGGGCGTTCGGTGATTTCGAGCATCTCGGCGTGCGGGACAATCGTAATCTGACCAAACTCTTTTAGCAGGGACTTATACGTTTCAGCGACTGGGCGTGGCTTTCGATTCAGATCATAAAGTCCACAGGCGTTGATCGTATTATTGACCTCTTTCAACTGACTGTCCCAGTCTATCTGGTCGATCAAACTATACCAGGTAAAGCCCAGTACAGGTATTCCATCCCGACGCATCCGCATGATGCTCACCCATTGTTTCATGAGCCAGATCGGGCCAGGTCAGCCTCAAATACATTCGTTTCAGTGTGCATGACCGGCATCCGATACCGCTCGTAATAGTCTTTGGTAATTTCGTACCAGCCCAAAACGTCCATAGAAGTTTGAATGGAGCCATCGGGTAATTTTATCCGTTCGTTACGACCATAATAGTCATTGCCCATAACCTGATAACCTGGTGGTTTCCCTACCATAAACCAGTTGTATTCCTCGCGGGTCAGGCCGTTGTCCATCATGTACATCGCTACCGTGGCTGAGGGAGGATTGGCATACAGTAAGTCCAGCGACAAAAATCGAAGTTCGTTTTCCAGCGTGATTTGGGGCGATGGAGTTGCGCAAAGTTCGTGGGTGTATTCAGCACTTTCACTTTGAACAATCACGCAGTCGTTCCGGCGCCTGGCAATTTCATGATTTCCCATAATGCTGGCAGCCACACAGTGCTTGAGGGCTGTTACAAAACCCTGGTCGGTTTTGAGTTGCTCGTTCCAGGCACCTTCTTTCCCACTTAGACGAGCCGTGACATAAATCTCGTTAACAGGTGTATAGTAGCGTACCCACGGATAGCGTTCAGCCACAGCTCCAGCATATTCGGCAAAATGAACGGGTAAGTCGGGATTCTGATAATTGCCAACCCAATCCGGCACCCCAAAATGCATTAGGTCAAGAATGGGCGTGATCTTCAGCCGCTTTAGTTCGGCCATGGCTTCGTCGGCAAAGCTCCAGTCGAATTTTCCCGGTCCCTGATGGATACTATAGTACGGTAGACCGTAGCGTAGCACATTCAGTCCCAATTCCTTAACCAGTCCGAGATCTTCCTTAAAGCAGTCGTAATGACCACACTCCCGAAGTAGATCTCTCCGAACGTTACCGTTCTGGATGGTTGGGTAAGAACATTCAATGCCTGTGGCGAACATGAAATTCCCTGGATTATTGACTGGCAATCCACTGCCATCGTGCCCGAAGCACCTCCGAATTCGTCGCCATCATAATTACCGTCGCCGAATTGTTTTTTTATGCGATCTAAAAATCCCTTTTGAGCCATATGTAACGCGGGTGGAAACCCGCTTTTATATAGTGTTCGCGGGTTTCCACCCACACTACGATTTTTCCAAAAACCGATCGGCGGTGCGGAGCGATAAGGCCATGATTGTCAGGGCAGGATTAACGCTTAGCGCACTTGGAAAGGTTGAATTATCACTGATAAACAGATTGGGAATATCGAACGATTGCCCTTCTGCGTTCACCACCGATGTGGCCGGATTATTGCCCATTCGGCAGGTACCAATAACGTGTGCATTTCGTGGGAAAGCCCAGACGTTCTTGGCTCCGGCGGCATCCCAGATGTCGCGCATAAGCTTGTCCGCATGAGCAGTCATTCGTTTTTCATTCTCTCCATTTGAGAAATAGATACGAGGTTTAGGTAGTCCCCGGATGTCTTTCTCATCGGCTAACTCCAGATAATTATGGGTGTAGGGAAGACAATCGCCCAGAATATTAATGCCCGCGACATGGTTATAAGCCAGGGCCGCCCGTTTTAGCGCGTCCCCCAGAGGCCACGCGCCCGTGCCATTTGTGAGATATACGTAAGCGGCATTACCCCAATGGATTGAAGAAGGTAGCCTCCTGCAAAGTCGGCATTTTTGGGTCGGTGCGTATCTTCCGAAATCAGGGCACCCGGAATGCCTTTATAGGGCCGAACATCTTCCTTAAATTCGCCCCAGATTTGCAAGCCCGTATGCGCCATCAGGTTTCGGCCTACTTGCCCGCTGCTGTTCGCCAGATTATTGACCAGTAGCAGCCGGGCGGTTTCGATCGTGCCTGCACAGAGGAAGACAAACCGACAACGCTGCCGCTCTTCCTGCCCATGTCTGATGTAAACTACTTCGCGAATTCGACCGGATGTGTCCTGAACTAGCTGAGTAACAAAACTTTCGGGCCGTATTTCTGCGCCGTGATGGATAGCCAGTGGAATGTAGGTCACATCCATGCTGGCTTTGGCCCCGATGGTGCAACCCGCCTGACAGAACCCTCGGTTAGCACAGGCAGGTCGATAGCCGACTCCTTCCCGGTAATAACCTGCCGACAAAGCTGCATTAGCTGCTGGTGACGTTTTAATGCCGAGTTGTTTGCACCCTCCTTCCATCAATTGGCCGGCGCCGTTTATGGGCAGTGGTCCTAGCGCGTAGGCGCGTTTACGGGCAGGCCCCAGGGATAAGGTGATGGGCCGGAAACGCCAGAAACTGCTCAACTTCGTCGTAATAAGGCGCTAGCTGGTCAAAACCGAAAGGCCAGTCTTCACCAACGCCAAAGTCGGTACGGAGCTGAAGATCATCGGGTTGGGCGCGCGGTGTGTAGGCAGTATAATGTAGCGTTGATCCCCAACACCCGTGCCGGAGTTGTTACTACCGAACGGGAGCGGGTCATTGCCTGCGCTTAGTCGTTCGTCATTCCAGAATAACTTCTCCTGCGATTTTTCGTCGGTCGCGAAGTCAGTAGCTGGATTCCAATGTTTTCCAGCTTCGAGCGCAACGACTTTTAACCCCGCAGCCGCCAGTCGCGCCAGTAGAGGAGCACCACCGGCACCCGTACCAATGACCACAGCATCAACGGTTTCTGATAGCATACGAATAATGGATAATGTAAAATGGTTGGTTGTTGGGCTTTTGTCTGTTTATGGACAATTATTCATTATCCATTATTCATTTAACATTAACTCCCCTTGGTTCTCGGTCTTCCAGTTGATTCAGACCAATATGCTGCCAGGTTGGTACATCGGCCATACCGACATAGCCAATCGCTTCCTGGGCTAGTGGATGACTGTAATAAATATGGGTGGCCTCGACCAGCAATTCCTCGAAAAAGAGCTCTGCCGGAAAGTGTTCCCAGGTTTTGCCAGGCGCTACTGCTCGTTGTATCGTTAGAAGAAGGCTGTCCTGCTGATCATCTGATAATTGATGAAACGACTGCTGGAATAACAATTGAGCGGTTTCGTTGATGCCTGCAAGTCCTAGTTTATACGCATCGCCATCTGGCGGCATAACGTCATACCGCCAGCCATCGGATTCGTTCTGAAATAGCCGGTTGTCGATGTTTCCTGCGATGTCAATCTGCTTATCATCAATGTCCTGCGGAATTAATCGGTCGCAGATGGTTTGTAATAACGCAAACTCACTGTCGGAGAAAAACTGAGGCTGCTGGACAGGTGCCGCCAGTCGTTCTGCCAATATCTGTCGGGTGGCTTCTGTGACCTGGTCAGTCTTGATGAGCGCACGAACGGTACCTTCGGGATAGTGCATAAAATCTGGTTTGAAGTTTGTTGTTCAAAGTTTGAGGTTTAGGTAGGTAAGTCGTTCATAAGCAGAGAACATCAAACCTCGAACGTCAAACGGTCTATCCGAGTTTTCCGCCTGTCACTTCAATGATACTGCCAGTAATGAAACTGCCTTCACTCGAGGCCAGCAGCACATAAACGGGAGCTAATTCTTCAGGTTGACCGGGGCGGGCCAGGGCAACTTCATGCCCAAAGTTTTTAACCTCGTCTTCGGGCATGGTGCCGGGTATATTAGGTGTCCAGACAGGGCCGGGCGCTACGCAGTTGACCCGAATGTTTCGTTTCCCCAACTGGATTGCCAGCGATTTGGTAAAGGAATGAATCGCCCCTTTGGTAGCCGTGTAATCGACCAGAATTGGATTACCAACGATACCCACAATGCTACCGGTGTTTACAATGGCATCGCCCCCTGCAAATGCGGTAGAGCCGCTTTCACCATGAAAAAGTAGCCGAAAATGTTGGTCTCGAAGGTCCGCCGGAATTGCTCTTCAGACAGGTCTTCAATGCTTTCCTGCGCCATCTGAAAGGCCGCATTGTTGATGAGAATATTCAGTTTACCATACCGATCAACGGTTTGTTTAACAGCATCCAGACAGGCGGCCGAACTGCGGACATCGGCCTGAATAACCAGACAGGAACGACCTTTGGCTTCGACCATATCTTTGGTCGTCATGGCGTCATTCGTGTTCTCGTTATAAACGATAGCCACATCGGCCCCTTCCATCGCAAAGGCAATGGCAACGGCTCGGCCAATCCCCGAATCCGCACCTGTAATAATGGCAACTTTATCCGTAAGTTTTCCGGCTGGTTTATAGTTGGAAAGATTGCTATCAGGGGCAGGGTTCATGTCTGACTGACGAGCCGGATAGGGCAGTTGCTGCCCTGGTATGTCTGCTGCCTTAGGTCGAAATTCAGTTGTTTCCATGAGGTTGTTGAGTAAGATGCTGTTCGGCAATGAACTTGAATAAACTGCTGTTTACTGGTTTTGTTATAGGGTGGCTGACCGTTGCCAAGCTCTTGTCAACAATAGGGCGTACTTCTGGTTATGAAATCACCTGTGTTGCCAACTACCTATTTTATCAACGCGGGAAAATTAACCTATGCTGCCTGCGCTTGCCTCGCCATCTACACCGTTACCCCATCCATTACCACTTTTCTGGGCTTACCCCCCTGAGTCCAACTACGAGTTTCGGTAATCATGCCTGCCCGGAATGAAGCTGATTATCTGGAATATGCATTGGACGCCCTTCGTACACAGCGACAGAGCAATGGTAGGCCAATGCCCATGTGGGAGTATGAAGTATTGGTACTACTCAATAATTGCACCGACCAATCGGTAACAATTGCTCAGCGCTACCAGCAACGGTATCCGGCTTTTTCGCTTCGTATTGCAAGTATTCAGTTGCCTCCGGAAAAAGCCAATGTGGGAAACGCCAGGCGGCTGCTTATGGATGAGGCTTATAAGCGCTTAATGTCGGTTGGTAACCCTACAGGAATTATTGCCTCTACAGATAGCGATACGCAGGTTGATACCTATTGGATCGCTCAAATACGGGCGGAAATGGATAAGGGCTGCGAGGCTGTTGGCGGGCGGATTCTGACCCACCCCAATAACAATCCGGTTCGCCTTAACCACCTGCGCGATGTGACGTATCGCATGTTGATTGCGCAGCTCGAAGCCTATCTCGATCCCTCGCCTTCTGATCCCTGGCCACGGCATTTTCAGCATTTTGGCGCCAGCATTGCCTTGACTTGTGCGGCCTATCAGCGTGTTGGCGGGTTACCCAACGTACCTTATCTGGAAGATGAAGCCCTTTATAAAGCGCTGGTTCGAATGGATACCCGAATTCGTAAGAGTCCGCAGGTGCGGGTTATGACCTCTTCTCGGATGCAGGGGCGGGTAGAAGTGGGTTTCTCGGAACAATTGCGTTATTGGGAAACGATGAATCAGGCTCGTAAATGCCAGGTAGTTGAAGCTGCCGGAGCGATTGTCCAACGAATTCAGAATCGCCAGCGCCTGCGGGAGATCTGGCAAAATCGCGCTACTCAAGTACAGATTCCTGAATTAGATGAGATCGCTGCTAATCTATTGATTGATAGCGATTGGCTTTGTTGTCAAGTAGTAAAAAGCTGCTATTTTGGTCAACTTTGGGAGCGGGTAGAGGAGCAGTTGGCAACTGGTAAATGGGCTTCTGTGTGGCCACTGGTTCCCATTACAACTGCTATTGATGAATTACGTCTGTTTCTCCGTACCAATAGCCAATTGTAGTTTTCATAGGGCACGAGTGCATAGCATGTGGTGCGTCAGGTAGGTAGGCATATGTAATCATTTTCACGGCTTCTCAACCTTCTGAAACAAATCCAGTCGATAGGTCGATTCTCGTTGGTTAGTCAGGTGCATTAGTGGGCCATTCGGCTGGGCAGACTCTAAGAAAAAGTCATGAACCTGATCGCCAGTCAACGGATAATCATGCACGAATGGCGTCCAGTGTACGAGCAACAAATGGCCATTAGGCCTGAGATGGTCAATCAGTAGTTGGCGGGCACGGGTTAGGTCAGGCATGGATAAATAATAGCCTACTTCAGACAATAGAATCAGATCGAAGGATGTGTCGGGGAACTCATCAGGTATTTTCATCTGCCGGATCGTTACGTTCGGATACATCGCCAGCCGTTCACGAGCTGTTCTTAAAGGCAATTCGCTGGCGTCGACAGCTAATAATCGACCACAACGTTCAGCAAGCATCTGGGTCAATACGCCAATCGAACAACCAATCTCAAAGGCATATTCATACTGCGGATTGGGTAAGGCAGCTATCGTTGCCTCATATTTCTGGCGTTCATAGTCGCTGGTAGCGAAGGACCAGGGGTCGTTGTTCGCCTGATAAACACGGTCGAAATAGGCTTTATCCAGGGTCGTTTGTGGGGTTGGCATGGTACGATTTACTATTAATAAGTAGTTGTGGATTCCAGAAATAGCTCACGAGGGTGGTCAAAGTGGAGTAACAATTCCGGTGACAGATAAAAAGCCGTTGGATCATCGTCAATCAAACGCGTTACCTGCGAGCGATGAGCTGCAATAGCCTGATTTCGTTGCTCCATTACTGTATGGATTGGTACGGTCCATACGTTCACTTCATCAGAAGCAGGCATGTCGTCCTGAGCACCCAATTCCCATAACCAGATCAGGTATTCCAGGACGCGGGGCCGTATTATCGTTTGTGTCAAGGCTTCCTGAACAATCTGCCAGGAGGCCCGATGATCTGGATGCGGATCACGTCGCCAGGGAACAAATACGGTAGCTGGCCTGATCTGGTCGAGCAGGGAAGCCATTCGCCTGGCGGCCTCCGAAAATTCAGGTGCGCCAGCCACAGGTACCTGCCGATCCGGGTAGCGTAAAAATGTACAGGCGTCTGGGGTAACGTTTAGAATACGCAGTGCTTCGTGAGCTTCCGATTCACGTAAATCGCGCAGTCGTTCAGCTGGATACGCTTTTGAGTTCGGATGCGATAGGGTGCCGTCACTCACAAATACAACATGGACAGCATACCCCTGGCTTCTCAGTTGAGCAATTGTACCGCCACAACCCAGTGATTCATCATCGGGATGCGGGGCAACAACGAGCGCTGAGTCAATAGCCTGTAAATCAGTAAGTAATACGGCGCCTTCGTCCAGCCTATTCGTCTGATTAATGCCAGAGTTCATCAGCAGCTTTTGGGTTTGTTAGCACATATTTTCCAATGTCCACCAGAGTCGCATCGGGAGCGGGCTGGCGGAGGTAATGGGTCAGGTCGCGATGAATGCGCTCAAAAGGGTGGGGACGTAGTAACCCCTTGCACCTATGCAACGCTCGGCTAACGGCATAATCCGTAAGCAAATTTCTTCGATGGCTGTGCGGGTCATGTTGGCGTACGCTACAATCTTCGTCCAATCGGCTCCTTCTGCCAGCCAGCGATCGGTGTTGTCACCAGCGGCCTGAAGCCACTGGTTTCCTGACTCGATCAGGTAGGCCATTTCGGCGAGCCGGGTTTGCTGGAGCAGATCGTCTGTCCGGTTCAACGTGGTCAGAAATTGGCGGGTAGCCTCATAAAGCGCTTCGGCCCCCCCAGTTGAACAGCCGCAAATCGAATGGCTCCCCCACTAAAAGAGGGCTGACGGAAGTAATCGCCGGGTTTTCCCAATAAATCAGCATCCGTTAAGTCAACTCCCGTGAAATCGAGTTTAAAACTGGCCGATGCCCGCATGCCTAACGGTTGCCAGAACTGAGCATCCTCTGCGATAGGCGAAACTTGTTCAGTAGGTACAATTGCCATTTGCCAGCCTTTTCGCGGATTGCCCTGCTGATCAGTGGTTTGTAAGTCGCCGGTAACCAACGGTCGTTGAATCCAGCCCGCTCCTGAGCAGAAGGTCTTCATGCCGGACAGATGATAGACGCCATTCTGGTGTAGATCTGGGTCGATTCGTACGCCATTGTCGGCCTGCGTATTCCAGACGCTGAACAGACGCTGGTGTTGGGTTACGTCGGTATACCAGCGCGTGCGTTGATCGGGAGTAGCGAACAGGTGAATCAGGTACAGGGCGTTAATGTGCCCTTCATACACCCGACCAACAGCCAGATTGGCGTACCCAATTCGCTTAAGCAACTGCAACAGGCGGGCCGTTTGACCCTTCGCGAAATCAAGATCGTGCTCCGGCAGCGTAATCGCCAGCAGACCAGCCTCAGCCAGCCACTGAAAGGCTTTTTCAGGAAATGCGCCTTCCCGATCTGTATCAGGAGCAGCTTGGGCTATCTGCTCGATTAACGGATTTAGCAGACCGGGACTGTTGATAGGTGGGCTGGGCAGTTTGGTAGTGGGAAGCGAGTGAATAGCATTCATGCCCTATAAAATCGGCAATGCTACAGATTGTTTATGAGGGATTACTTTCTGGAAGTTAGAACAGGCTGAAAAGGGTCATTGGTACCGCTACCTCACATAAACAACAAAGTTGACTTCAGCGAGTTGGTATTAATTATACACCTTCAAGTTCTCCGTTTATAGCCAGTAGCTCAACAAAAATATTTTTCTGTCTAAGGCATTGGGTTTATGTGAACAGGAATTAGAAAGCGCTATTTTACATTTTTTCTATACAACTGATGTCTCAATATCAACCTGAATCAACAATGTCTTTAATCTCTAGGGAATTATCTAACTCTGAAGTCGTAAAAAATGTAAAATCGCCAGATTTGTTAGCTGGTGAAGTAACGGATTTGCTTTGTTTTTCGCATTTGCGCTGGAACTTTGTTTACCAACGTCCCCAACATCTGCTCAGTCGAGCCAGTCAATACGGGCGAGTCTGGTTTATTGAAGAGCCTATTTATAGCAACGAAAGCCGGTTAGAAATTCGCCCCATAAGTGAGACATTAACAGTTGTCGTACCCTTCCTGAAACATGGAACCAATCACGAAGAGGCAATTCGTCAGCAGCGGGCAGCCATTGATCAACTTCTCGCTCAGTACGAGATACGCGACTTCATTGCCTGGTACTACACACCTATGGCGCTTTCCTTCAGTGATCATCTTACTCCGCGCCTAACAGTTTATGACTGTATGGATGAACTGTCTGCATTTCTGGGCGCTCCGAAGAGCCTGTTAGATAAAGAAAAAGCACTGCTCAATCGGGCCGATCTCGTATTTACGGGCGGCATGAGTTTATACGAAGCCAAGAAAACCCGACACGCCAATGTGTTTGCATTTCCTAGTAGTATCGATTATCGCCATTTTGAACCAGCGCGCCATTCACTACCAGCGCCATCCGATCTAAGCGAAATTTCTGGTCCTCGCATTGGTTTTTGGTGTCATTGATGAACGGATGAATATCAATTTGCTGGGCGAAATAGCCCGGAAGCGTCCCGACTGGCAATTTGTTTTGTTAGGGCCTGTCGTGAAAATTAATCCGGCTCATTTACCGAAGGGCTCTAATCTTCACTATTTGGGCATGAAGTCCTACGCAAGCCTGCCTGCTTACTTTAGCCAGTGGGATGTAGCCATGATGCCGTTTGCCCTTAACGACGCTACCCGGTACATAAGCCCTACCAAAACGCCTGAATATCTGGCGGCTGGTTTGCCCGTTGTATCAACGTCGATTCAGGATGTGATTAGTACCTATGGTGGCTGGGCACCGGTACTCATTGCCGATTCGGTCGAGGCTTTTGAAGAGGCAATCGAAAGAGCACTTAATCATACGATGCCTGACGACTGGACAGCGGTCGATGAATTTTTACTGACAAATTCCTGGGATACCACCTGGGAGGCCATGAGTCGGCTGATGCAAGCCCGCATGACAGTAGCTTTTCAGTAGGCTTTTAGGCTTTTAGCGGTCCATATACGCCATATCGCCCAGATATGGCGTATTCTTTTCTGAACCTGACAAACTCAATGTCGACTTATTGGTTTATGTGTTAGTAGGAATTATTACTAAAGTCCAGCTACACAATATGAAGTTATAAATCGAAGCTAACCAATGTTCTTAGAATCAGTCCGTTTATGAGTGTTATTAAACCAGCTCTTCAGCGTCCGGAGTTAATCTCCTACTTTTCAGGAGCGAATAATTACTGCTGGCTTTATTTTCGGAATGGCGAAAAGAAGCTATTGGCCAAACCAATCAGTTATTTGGAAAGCCAGTTGCCTGATTTCATTCGCGTTCATAAAACAGTGCTGATCAACCCTGACTATATAAAAAGCCTGGACCAGCCTCCTCACAAAAAAATGGCAGGGAAAGTGCACCTCGAGAGTGGAGAAGTATTCCCTGTTAGTCGTCGGCGCTGGCTTCAGGTGGTTGAATCCTTGCATAACCACTCTTCAGGTAGTAGACAGGGTGAGGACTTAAATAGCTTTCCTGAAAAAGCTAATGCGTCACTGGCCGATCTGGAACATTATTCACCTGAGGCTTCTGTTTTCCTCATGACTAGTGATGCAGAAAAGGCGGCTCAGACTGAGCGATTGATCAGTGACAAATGGCCCACCTATCATATTCATATAGAACAGGATAGTATGGCTCTTCCTGAACTATTGACGCAGTTGCCAGAACAGGAATATCCATCATTGATTCTGCTTGATGCCCGAACGCAAACAACGGAGCGACTCAATACGCTTCAGCGTTTGAAAGAGGATAGCCAACTGAGTCATATTCCTGTTATTCTGCTGGTTTTACCGACTGAACAACTTATTAGTAATGGCTACCAAAAGCAGGCAAACTCTGTTATTTCAATGCCAATAGGGTATTCCCTTTTTGAGCATACAATTGAGCGCATATGCCAATTCTGGCTGCGTATTGTCAGATTGCCTGGTGCGACTATATATAGTAACTGATTGGTAGTGAGTTAGGTGGGCTAGGGTTAGTGAGCAGCCATGACGGATTTTCACTAGGAATTACCTGCCAGCTTTACCCTATCGTTTCTGGATAGTAATTGTATAGCCAGAATTGGCAGCAGATGGAGGTGCACAGTTGTGATGAGCAACAAACGGGCTGGTACAAGACTGATGCCTAGCGGCAGCTACTGCGCCTATTTCAGTGCCTCCAGAGTCAATTAGTATCTATGCTCAAGGTCATGAAAAATCCCATATCAACCTACCGGGTCCAATTCCACAAAAACTTTACCTTTTCTGATTTCGAGTGTCTGATCCCTTATCTGGATAAGCTGGGGGTTAAAACCATTTATGCGTCGCCTATTTTTGAGGCCGTACCGGGTAGTTTACATGGCTATGACGCAGTGAACCTGCACCGCATCAATCCTGAAATCGGTACCGAAGCTCAGTTGAAAGTCATTAGTCGGCAGTTGAAGAAGCGGGGAATAAGCTGGCTTCAGGATATTGTGCCCAATCACATGGCGTTCCATCCTAACAATGCCTGGCTGATGGATGTGCTGGAAAAAGGACAACGTTCGCTTTATTCAACTTTTTTTGATATAGACTGGACGAACGCGCAGCAGAAAGAACGGCTGATGGTGCCGTTTCTGGGCGCTTCACTGGAGGAAGTTATTGAGAAAGGAGAACTGGCTGTAGCCTACCAGAATCGACGCTTTGTCCTAATAAATCAGGACTCTTCTTATCCACTGCATCTGCGTTCGTATGCTACTATTCTACAGGCTGGTACTGGGAAAACGAATAAGTCGATTCAGCCAATACTGGAGCTAGTGCAGGAGCTTGATTCGATTGCCGATACGAAAACCTACGCTGCCGGTTGTGCTGAATTACAGGAGAAGCTCGCCAGTATACTCACTGAATCGAGCGACAAGGACTACCTGGAAACCTGCCTGAAAGCACTAAACACAGACTCAAAGCTTTTGCAGAAGATTGCTGATGAGCAGACTTATCGCTTGTGCTATTATGGGGAAACCGATCAGCAAATTAACTACCGGCGGTTTTTTACGGTCAATGCATTGATCTGCCTGAACATACAAGACCCGGTCGTTTTTGAGCAGGTTCATCAGTACACGAAGCAGTTGCTGGACCTGGAGGTGTTTCAGGGGCTGCGTGTCGACCATATCGACGGGCTGTATGACCCGAATACCTACCTGGAGCGACTTCGTAAACTGGCAGGTGAGCAAGCGTATCTTGTTGTTGAAAAAATTCTGGGACAGGGCGAAGAACTGCCCCAGCACTGGCCTATTGAGGGACAACGGGTTACCAATACCTGTCGCTGCTCAATAACCTGCTGACCCAAACCCGCAGTCAGCAAACGTTTACTCAGTTTTATCGGGAACTGCTCGGCGAAAAGAAAGATGTTCACTGGGAATTGCGCGATAAGAAAGCCAGTATTCTCTACGAACATATGCGGGGTGAGCTGGACAATCTGTATCGGTTCTTCCTGGAATTGAACCTGCTCGATAAAGATCAGTCGAAAGCAATACCGCCCGAAACCGTAAAAACGGCTATTGGTGAATTCTTGATTCAGTGCCCTGTATACCGCTATTACGGAAATCATCTGCCATTGAGCGAATCGGAGGCCACCGCCGTGCAAAGCCTGCTGGACAAAATCAGTACGAGCAAGCCGAAACTGACGACAGCCCTTAGTTTACTGAAGGAGGTTCTATTAACAAAACCTCAATCGGGTGATCCTGCTTATAACGACCGGGCCTCACGCTTCTACCAGCGTTGCATGCAGTTCACCGGGCCACTTATGGCTAAGGGCGTAGAGGATACGCTCATGTACACTTACACCCGCTTCATTGGACATGATGAAGTAGGGGACTCGCCTGAATTCTTTGGCCTGACTGTGGACGAATTTCACCAAAAGATGATTGATCGGCAGGTGAACTGGCCACTGGCGCTCAACGCGACATCGACCCACGATACGAAACGGGGGGAAGATGTGCGCAGTCGCCTAAACGTATTGACCGACCTGGCTGACGAATGGGTTGAGGAAGTACGGGTATGGCAGCAACTCAACCAGGTAGGGGAGGCCCCGATCGAAATGATGAGTACTTTATTTATCAGACGCTGGTTGGTGCTTACCCCATGCCCGGCCAGGACTCGCCCGCTCCACGGGAAACGGATTTCTCTGACCGCCTGGAAGAGTATTTGGAGAAAGCACTTAGAGAGGCTAAACGCTATTCTACGCACGCCAACCCTAATGAAGCCTACGAAGATGCGACCAAAACGTTTGCCCGTATGTTACTGGATCAGAAGCGTCCGTTCTGGAAGCGATTTCAGCCGTTTCATCGACGCATCGCTGATTTTGGGATAATAAATTCCCTGGCACAGGTCGTTTTGAAATGCACGTGTCCGGGCCTTCCAGACGTATATCAGGGTAGTGAACTTTGGGACTTGAGCCTTGTAGACCCCGACAACCGTCGGCCCGTAGATTACGAACAGCGTCAGCGGTATTTGAAGGAACTGCTGGCTGCGGATACAAACGATTTGTGGCCTGAATTATGGGAGAATCGCTACGATGCCCGGATCAAACTTTGGCTGTTGCATACCCTATTAACTGAACGAAATCAGCAACCCGACCTCTTCGAGAAAGGACGCTATATTCCCTTGTCGATTGAAGGTACTTACAAACAGAATGTGCTGGCGTTTGCCCGACACTACGAGCAGGGTTGGTACATCGTGGCGGTTCCGTTAGGACTAGCTTCGGTTTGTCATGATCAACAGACTGATATTGTTACTATCGACTGGAAAGATACCCAGCTAGTTTTGCCTGATGACGCTCCTGCTGACTGGCATCATCAACTTATTAAAGCCAAAGGTAAGGCTGACAGGAGTATTACTATGAGCGAGCTTTTTTCTGTTTTACCGCTGGCGGTAGCCAAGCTGGAACAACCTGTAAACTAGTGCTTTGGCAAAATAGATTCTTTTGATCCTATAGATTCTTTTGATTCTATCGTATTGACAATCAGATACAATAGAACCAAAAGAATCTATAGAAACTAAATTGGACGAGCACAAGGATCTATTTTGCCAAAGTACTAGCCCGCGAGTTCAGCAAGCCTGCCGGAACACTCAACTCGCCTGTTTGCGGGTCGATCAGTCCGTTTCGTTCATCTTCAATATTGGTAGCCTGAGTGTAAATGTCGCCGGCAATAGCATGCTGGCGTAGCTCCTCTTTGAAGAGCCGGATGCGTTCGGCGCGCCCTTCGGCTTCGTCAGGACCGCCATAGTTGGCAAAACCGAAACCACCCCATTCGCTAACGACCAAAGGGACTTGCCGACGGTAGAAAAATGGATCGCCCACTACTAGCGGGAAGGCTGCGACATGATCGAGTTCACCCGCAGTCAGTTGGGCTAGAAGCTCCTTCCATCGATTTAAGTCGGGCGTGTACAGGTGTGCCGTCAGCAGGTCTGACTTCAGGCGACCTTCCCACGAAATATGCTGCCAGCCATCATTATCGACAACCAGGTATTGTGGATAAGCGATCTGCATGTAATGGTACATGTCCATAATATAGTGCCGTGTTTCGGTATTCGTCGCAATATCCTGGGCACCCCAATCTTCGTTATACAGGCTCCAAATCACTACCGAAGGGTGGGTGCTGATCAATGACACCATCCGCAGGAGTTCGGCCCGGTGGTTCTGACGGCTTCGTGCCGTTGAGCTATGCGGACTGGGAACCTCCACCCAGAGCATGAGTCCAAGTTTATCGGCCAGGTTATAAATTCGGGGGTCGACGCCAGCAATGTGAACCCGTACCAGATTGCAGCCCAGCTCTTTCATGGCCAGCATATGCCGTTGCATTTCCTCATAGGTGGCCGTGCCCGGCTGATACAAAATACCATCGAGGTAGACGGGGAATTATTGAGGTAGATATACCGTCCCCGCGCTTCAATTTTTCGCAGCCCAAATCGCGTTTCAATCTGGGCGGCATACCCTTCTGAATCAATGAGTTGAGCAATGAGTTTATAGCGCGTTGGTGATTCTGGCGACCATAGGCCTACCCCTGGGAGTTCGAGTACTACCCGTTGCTGCTTTTGTCCGGCATCGAGTTGCAAGGGAAAATCGGAGGTGGCAATAGGATCTGCTTGTTGAAGATCATATGCCTGAAGCCGTAGGGTATAGTGGCCCGGATCGTGGATGCGGGTCGTTACACTAAACCGAACCAGCTGATCTTCAACCACACTGACAACTTCAACTCGGGAGCGCAGTCGGTTTCGTTCCACCGTTTCGAGCCAGACGCTACGAACGGCCCCAGTGTAAGTCTGATACCAGATACCACCCCGTTTATACACGTGCGATTCCTGTTTGCCCCGTGGAATTTCGGCATCCATCGTGTCTGCAATTCGTACCGTAAGACGGTTTTGCGGGCGTAAATAGTCTTCTGGTAATTCATAAGAGAACGACGTATACTCGCCCAGGTGAATCTCCTCATCTTCAATCGTACGGAGCGGATGGCCATTTAGCCAAACTCGGGTTTCGTAGCCACAGGCCCCAAAGGTGAGCTGGATCATGGAGCGGGCATGCGGTTCACTACGGTGAGGGAGCGTAAATTCCCGTTCATACCAGGCTACTACCTTATCCTGCCATCCTGATGAAGATCCTTGCCCTTTGGCCTGCGCCATATGGGATTCAATGGAGCCTGGCCAGTGGGCTGTCCCATCAAACGAGTGGCCTACATACCACCGTTGAACTAGCCCCTTATCGTCAGCATCGATCATAAACCGCCATTCACCATCAAGCAGCAGGTATGTATTAGGTCGTAGAACAGCTCTGGGCAGTTCATTGATGGGCTCTGCCAGTGGAGCGGTCTCCGGCCGACTGGCCGAAAAACTGGTGTTAGGCTGTTTTGATTCCATAGGTTCAGGGTGAAAGAAAGAAAACCTCAGATAGTCCTTCACTGTTTGGAAACAGCCATTGCCTTTTTTTTAGCCGTTTTCCAACTTCGTTTGTTTAGTAAGCAGGTGCTGTTGATTCTAGTGGATTCTATTGATTCTTTGGATGCTATTGATTCTGTTGATGCTATTAGTAGACTTGAGTATCAAAGAACTTATAGAATCCACAGAATCAATAGAATCCACTAGAATCAACAGAATCCAGAATCAACAGAATCTCTTATAACCCTGCATGTTGGTCTTTCCTGTATTCTATTTATGATAATTTCTTCGGATTTCCAGCAGCCGCTGGCTGAGCTTGTTTCGTACTTGTTTACCCGCCGGGAAGCTATCTTGAACAACTGGCGGCAAGCCTGTGAGCATGATCCCTTGCTGCATCGGATTTCATCGCTGAGCCGGGAAGAATTCAATAACTTACTGCCTGTCATTTTAAACATTCTTGAAGAGCGCTTGCTGAATAAACCGCAAGAGGCCGATCCAGCCTTAACGGCTACTTCGCATGGCTTACACCGCTGGCAAAAAGCGTTCGCCTTACCGGAGACGATGCGGGAGCTGAGCCACTTAACCCAAATCCTCCTCAACGAAGTCCAGGCCTTTCAGGAGCTTTTCCCGCAGACCGATGCTAAACTTCTCCTTCAGGTACAACAAGCTATAGTTTTGCTTATGGATGAAACCATTAATGGCAGTGTACAGAAGTACGATGAGTTTCAACGACTGGAGGCCGCTAACCGACTCTCCGCGCTTCAACAGGCCCTTGAGCAAATTCAGGCTTTATCTCGTCAGCGGGGTGATTTGCTGCGTACAACTTCTCATGACCTAAAGAGCAGCTTTGGTATTATTAATAGTGCAGCTACTGTACTCAAAATGGAAGGCTTAAGTGAGCAGGAGCGTGACCAGTTTCTGGATATGCTGAACCGCAATCTGACCCACGTGCAATCGATGCTGGGAAGTCTGATGGATCTCTCACGATTGGAGGCCGGTGAGGAAGTTCTTCAGATTCAGTCATTCGATGCGGCTAAGTTGCTTAATGAGCTTGTGGTAGGGGCACAACCCATGGCTACTGAGCGAGGATTGATCCTTCGCGCCGATGGCCCCGATTCGTTAGTAGTAGAAAGTGATCCGGTTAAAATTCAGCGGATTGTACAAAATCTCCTGCTTAACGCCATTCAGTACACGCCAACGGGATTTATATCGGTTGCCTGGTCCAATGAAATCGATATGCGCTGGATGTTTAGCATTCAGGATTCAGGGCCAGGTATAGAGAGTAGCCTAACGGGGCTGTTGGCTAAGCAGCTTAAGCCAACTGTTGACTCTACCAGTAGTATGGGGCCTGGGGAGGCCCAGCCTGTGCCCATTTTGCCTATGCCTGGTCATGAAATACCAGATGGACAGCTACTCGCTGAACGGGCGAATGAATCACCAAAAGGCGAAGGTGTCGGCTTGCAAATTGTGAAACGACTCTGCGAGTTGCTTAATGCGAACCTCGATATTGAAACCCGAGCTGGCCGGGGAACGCTGTTTCGGGTCAGGATGCCGATTCATCAGGCTAACTGATCAATGCATTAAATCGCTCCGTATACGATCCGAATGAAATATGGATTAAAAAATATAACAATCTACTTAATCAATAGATTATTGTTAGGTACATAACTATCCCATTTTTATTATGAAAACTAACGATGCTCATTCCCTCATTAAAGCCAATTTTAAACTTGCCAAAGTGCTTATCGTAGAGGATAATGACGATCATTGGATCTTAATTAAACAGGCTATGCAACAGTGCCTGTCTGAAGTAACGCCTGTTCGGGTAGCTACGCCAGAGCAGGCGTTGACCTTGCTTAATGAATGGCATTATCAGGAATGGGAAATTCCTAAACTGATATTGCTGGATCTATACTTACCAACTATTCAGGCGGGTTGGGAATTACTTGAGCAAATAAAAAAAATGCCGTCTCCGCTTAATCAGATTCGTATTGTTATGCTCAGTTCGTCTGAAGTTCCCTCTGATATACTGAAGGCCTATCAGTTGGGCGTTTCTTCTTATCTGGTAAAGCCTGCCAGTTTCGCTGATTGGGTAACCTATTTTCAGGAGCTGCGAGCCTACTGGTGGGAAACTGTTAGCTTACCACCTACGCAGTATAGTTTTTGAGGACTAAGTTTCAAATACAGAGACACAGAAACAAAATAAGTAATTTGGCAAAATTAAATTCTATGGATTTTGTTGATTCTATCTTATCAAATCCTGGTTATTCAATACAATAGAATCCATAGAATCAAATCTTGCCTTATCTTACTCAATTACTCACATAAATTATGAGATCTTCATTTTTGTGGTCTCTGTGGTTAATTAAAACGTCAGGACAATTTTTCCCGTTGTTCGTCGGCTTTCCAGTTGCTGATGGGCGTCGGCGATCTGGTCGGCGGGGAGTACCTGACTAACCGTTATTTTTAGCTTATCATCAACGATGAGCTGATTGATTGCTTCCAGGTCGCTTCCGCTGGTATGCACCTGGGTTCGTTCGGCCTTAATATCAGGTCGTATGGCTAATACCTTATCCATAGCGCCGTAGGCGATCGAAATCAGATGTCCATTGGGTTTCAGAACCTTAGCTGACGTAAATACTGTATCGACGCCAGCTGTGTCGAAGACAAGATCGACATGGCTTACTGCTTTCTCGACATCGGTGGTTGTGTAGTCGATAAACTCATCAACTCCCAGGGAGCGGACGAAGGCTTCGTTTTTTCCCGACGCGGTACCAATTACATAGGCCCCAATCGCTTTCGCCAGTTGAACGGCCAAATGCCCCACTCCGCCCGATGCGGCTTGTATCAGTAATTTGTCGCCCGCTTTCAGGTGACCGTGTTCTGTCAAAGCCTGCCAGGCCGTTAGAACTGCCAGCGGTGTGGCGGCTGCTGCTTCGAATGATAATTGGGCTGGTTTATGAGCAAGATTATCAGCTGGAGCGGCAACATACTCAGCATAGGCATTGCCGGGTTTGGGGAAATTAACCATACCATAAACAGCATCACCGGGTTTGAAGGTCGTAACATTGCTACCCGTTTCAACAACTTCGCCCGCCATATCCCAGCCCAGGATTATTGGGTGGGTATAGCTTTGGGCGTAAGGAGTTACGCCGGTGCGTGTTTTGAAATCGGCAGGATTTACGCCAAATGCCTTGACTTTTACGAGTACTTCATCGGGCGTAATAGTTGGGGTAGGCACCTCCTGAATGGCAAAATTTTCGGTGCCACCCCAGTTGCTTAAAACAATGGCTTTCATGGGTTTTGAGTTAATGTAAAATGGATAATGAATACTGTAAAATGGGGGTGGTTGTTATTATCCATTTTACAGTATTCATTATCCATTAACTTATTTGATGTGCGCCCGAAGCATCCAGGCAATTTTTTCGTGTTTTTCCATGAGACCCGTGATGTAATCACTCGTTCCGGCATCCTTGTGTGCATCAGCAAATTCGTCAATATTCCCACGGATAAACTCAATGATGCTTTCGTGGTCGCTCAAGAGTTTTTTGATCAGACTCCGGCTGTCATTTCCATCTTCGTCCTGTTCGGTAAGATGGGTTAGTTGCAGGAAGTTTTTCAGTGTAGCGGGTGCGTAATGACCCAGTTGACGGATGCGTTCGGCCACCTCATCGACAATCTCCGCCGACTGGTTATAGAGTTCCTAAAAGTAAAGATGCACCGAGTGGAAGTCCATCCCTTCCAGGTTCCAGTGTGCGTTCAGGGTTTTCGTATAAAGTACAAATTCATCGGCTAGTAGCTTTGCCAGTTGATGAGCAACGATTTCTCTGTTTTCGGCTGAAATACCAATACTTGTTTTCATTTGAGGTAATTTAAAAATGGTGAACTGAATTCATAACGCTTGAAGAACACGGGAACCAGACAATGAGATTCAATAGAACACAGATTTTATGTTCTATAGGGTTCGTATTGGTTTATAATTTAGCGTGTAGAATACAGAAGGAAGAAAGGTGCATTTTAGCTATCATGAAAAATCATATTGATTAAAAAAATCAGCGTTCTATTGGCCTGCCTTTTCTGCGGAAAATGAATAAGGAAAATCCTCCGGCTTAATGCCCCGTTGTCGGTTTGGGGTCGCCGACATGTCGAAATCGAGAACGGCTCCTTTTAGGAGTTCCTGATGGCTCAGCCAGTTTTTGGTATAAGGCTTTCCGTTTAACCGCATCGTCTGTATATACTTGTGCTGTGCGCTATTGTTAGGGGCATTAATAACCAGTTGTTTACCGTTTTCCAGGGTTGCCGTTATCTTTTTGAACAAAGGTGCTCCAATCACATACTGATCGGTTCCGGGCAGACGGGGTAAAAGCCCATAGCTGTGAAGACATACCAGGCTGATGTCTGCCCATTGTCTTCGTCACCACAATAACCGTCGGCTGTTGGCAGGTAGAGCCGATTCATCACTTCCCGAAGCCAGTATTGAGCTTTCCAGGGCTCTCCGGCATAGTTATACAGGTAAATCATGTGCTGAATAGGCTGGTTGCCGTGTGCATACTGGCCCATGTTGGCAATCTGCATTTCCCGGATTTCATGAATGACGCTCCCATAATACGTTTCGTCGTATACGGGTGGAATGGTAAAAACCGAGTCCAGCTTCGCAACAAACTGCTGTTTCCCACCCATCAGCTTAATCAGGCCCTGCACATCGTGGAAGACCGACCAGGTGTAATGCCAGCTGTTGCCCTCGGTAAAGGCATCACCCCATTTGAATGGATTAAACGGTGACTGGAAAGACCCGTCTTTGTTTTTACCGCGCATCAGACCCGTTTGCTTATCGAACAGATTTCGGTAATTCTGGCTCCGTTTAGCAAAGCGATCAATTTCAGACTGAGGCCGTTTAAGCGCTTTGGCTAATTGATAAATGGTGAAATCATCGTAGGCATATTCCAGCGTGCGGGCTGCGTTTTCATTAATCTTCACGTCGTAAGGCACATAACCCAGTGTATTGTAATAACTCACCCCGCGCCGACCAACTGCATCAAGGGGACCTTCCTGTTCCGAATTTTTCAAGACGGCTTCATAGAGCGTATTAATATCGTAGCCCCGGCCGCCTTTCAGGTAAGCATCGGCAATGATGGAGGCCGAATTGGAGCCAATCATGGTATTTCGCAAACCCGGACTTGCCCATTCAGGCAACCAGCCGCCTTCTTTATAGGCATTCACCAACCCTTCCTGGATTTGTGCATTCAGCGATGGATACATCAAATTCAGGAACGGGAATAAGGAACGGAAGGTATCCCAGAAACCCGTGTCCGTAAATAGATAA
Organism: Spirosoma telluris; assembly: GCA_003259005.1. GTDB lineage: Bacteria > Bacteroidota > Bacteroidia > Cytophagales > Spirosomataceae > Spirosoma > Spirosoma telluris. Next base: position 2,612,396 of record QLII01000001.1, on the reverse strand, counting down.
CCAGGCAAAACCTGACCATTATAAGGGCTATAATGCACCACTTTCTTCGTCGCATCAAGTTCATAAAACTTGCGGGGAAACAGTAACGACCGATACAGGCAGGAATAAAACGTTTGCATTTGGGCAACAGAACCACCGTCTACCCGAATTCGACCAAGTTCCTTATTCCAGGCCTGTTTTGCTTTCTGTTTAATAGTATCGAACGAATCGGTGCCCAGTTCGTTTGCGTTCAATTCGGCCTGCTCAACGCTGATAAACGACGACGCTACTCGGGCCTGAACCTGTTCGCCTTTGGTGGTTTTGAAACCGATAACGGCTCCTGCGTGGTCTGATTTGATTTCCAGAGAATCGGTCGTTATCCTTTTCTCATGCCAGACCTGTGCCGTAATGAAAGGCTTGTCGAAGTAGATGACGAAGTAGTTTTTAAAATTGGCCGGTACGCCACCGCTATTTCGGGTCGTGTAACCAATAATCTTGCGCTCTTTCGGGATAATTTTTACGTACGATCCTTTGTCGAAAGCATCCAGCACGACAAACGCATGATCGGTTTTAGGAAAGGTGAATCGAAAGCTGGCTGCCCGTTCGGTGGGGCCAGCTCAGTTGTGATATCGTGGTCGGCCAGATAGACACTGTAATAATAAGGTGTTGCTACTTCCGACTTATGTGAGTACCAACTGGCGCGTTCAGTTTCGTCGACTCTTAGATTGCCCGTTATCGGCATGAGTGAAAACTGGCCGTAATCATTCATCCAGGGCGACGGCTGATGTGTTTGTTTGAATCCACGTATTTTATCAGCCGCATAGGTATAGGCCCAGCCGTCGCCCATTTTACCCGTTTGTGGCATCCAAAAATTCATTCCCCAGGGTAAGGCAATAGCTGGATAGGTATTGCCATTGGATAAACTCGGCTTCGAATCCGTACCAATTAAGGGATTTACCAGCGCAACCCAGTCAGAGGATGGAGCAGACGGTTGGGCATATACGCTGGTGGTCAGGGCTGCCCAGATAAGCCAATACAAGGAGTTCTTCAGAAGGTTCATAGCAACTGGTCTGCCGATTCTCAATTTAATAGTAAGCAAGCTGAGGGAAGAGATTTAGAAGGCAAAGGTAGCCGCAATAGTCGCGTTGAAACAAGCACTAATCGCTAGGCTCAGCAGCAAGTAGATAAGGAAGTAAGATGCTAAAGATCTAGGTTAATGAGCAATATATGTCTTGAGTTTCGTAGTCAGTATGCAACTAGGTCAAGTTTTCTTAATAGTGTATATATTATGATTTATGTAGCAGTTAAGTATATGTAATTAAAAACTTGTAAAATAAAAATTGTGTAAACGGTAGTTTGTCAGTAAGTTTGGTCGTTCATTTGCGATTACTTTGCCACACCATCCCGGCTGCGTAGCTTATTTTAGTTATTGTCTAGCTTTTTTTATTGATTGTTTAAGCGTTCTTGAAGCTTAAATATATGATTTTAGTTTAATATTAATATATTTTAATGTATATTGGTAAACTTTAAATTTGGCAAATTGTAAAATCGTATACAAAATGAATGTGAGGGCGAATGTGGCGGTGTTTGTAGCACTCATTGCTGTTCTACTGGGGTATTGTGAAGCAGAGGCCCAGATCAATATTACATTTCCCGTTAGTCGACTCGTTCTTCAGCGCGATAATAACAACCAGGCAACAGTACAGATCGCTGGGAGCTATAGCCAGTCTTTAGATGCTGTGGAAGTTCGCGTAGTTGCCCGTGCAATTGGGCAGGGTACGACAACCGATTGGACAACCTTGCAGACTAATCCAACCAATGGCCAGTTTAAGGGTACACTACCTGTAAAAGGTGGATGGTACAAATTGCTGGTGCGGGGGCGCAGCGGAGGGGCTATTGTAGCAACTGATTCACTAGACCGATTTGGGGTAGGCGAGGTGTTTGCCATTATGGGACACTCCAATGCGCAGGGATCGGGATGTACCATTAACGGAGTAAACCAATGCCCTACTATTAATGGAGCGAATGATGACCGGGTGACCGTGGTTGCGCTCGATCAGGCTGGTACGGCGTTTCAACAATATCTGAATACGGCAGATACCCGCAACTTACCTGGTTTAGCCTTCAGTCAGTTACTCGTTAATAGTGGGTTCTCTCCGTTTGCCAGTATACCCTGGTTATGGGGTCGTATGGGCGATGCACTCGTTCAGCGCATCAATGTTCCGGTAATGCTCTATAACGCTGGATTTGGGGCACCAATATGCAGCAAACCTACTGGGCTGCTTATAATATACCCTTTCAGCATTCCTTTGTTCGCTATGATTTGCGAATGCCCTATGCTAACCTGCGTAATCTGATGAATCTGTACGTGCCCACAACCGGGCTGCGGGCCGTATTGGTTCAGCATGGCGAGAATGACCGGGATAACCCCACCGATTCGACATCAAAGTACTACTACAAAGTCATTGATAAAGTGCGGGCCGAGTTCAATAAACCTAATCTGGCCTGCATTGTCGCCTTATCGTCATTTGTTGGTGCCCGTTTCGATAATGTTCGGGCCGCACAGCTCCAAATCATTAATACCCCAGGTTATTTTGCCTTTCAGGGCCCTGACCTGGACAACATCAATACCCAGACCGACCGGCCCGATGGGATTCATTTTTCGCCTACAGGGCAGGCCAAGGCGGGCGATTTATGGGCGAATGCAATCGCCGACTCCTACCTGTCAACGATTTCGCCCTATGCCGCAGAATCTCAGCCAATGGCCAGCGTTGCCTGTGCGCCCTCAAATCAACTCACCGTCACTCAACCAGCTGGTTATCAATATAGCTGGAGTACAGGGAGTACCAGTAATAGTCTGACCGTTGGTGCCGGTATTTACACGGCCCGATTACAGAATGGCCAAAATAAAATTTATTTCCACCAGCGGTCGTTGTGCCCGCAACTGTTCAGCCCGCAACCCCAACCGTAACGACTGATAACGGAACGCTGGCCATTTGCCGCAGTACTGGCCTTCGGCTGACATCGTCTTATAGTGGCCTGAATCGCTGGAGTACAGGGGCACCTCTGCTTCTGTTGTTGTCACCAATGCCGGTGTTTATAGTGTTCAGGCGCAAAATGTGGTTTATGGTTGTTTATCTAATGCAGTTTCGCAAACGATTAGCCTGGCTCCGGCTGAACTTGCCCTGACAATACAGACCTCCCGACGTATTGTTGCTCTTAATGATACCGTCAGTTTATGGTTCATTGTGCAGAACAGAGGTACTTGTGATGCGGGGCAATATCCGTTCAAACCCGATTGCCGCCTAACTTATCGTTCTTCACCTCAACGGATAACCTCAGTGCATCCAACAACATAGTCAGTGGGAGTATAGGGAGTTTAGCTTCTGGACTGACAACAAGTCGACGGTATGTTGCTCGTCTGACAGCTCCAGGAACCTACTTTGCTGCGGCAGAATTAACGGCCTCTACTAACCCAATTGCAGGGGTAACCCTGAATAATGGTACGGCCAATGGGAGAAAGATGAGGCCCAGGTCGATTTGCGGACAACGGCAGAGTCATTGAATACCTATGTATCGCCAAACCCTAATCAAGTGCCTTTACCTCCTGTTCAGCCCAATCAGCCAACGCCTGATCCTACGAAAGTAGATTTAAGTTTACAGATGCAAACCAGTGCTCAGGCGATAAAAATTGGGCAACCCGTTAGTATCACGCTTACGATAAAAAATCAGGGTGGTTTAGCGGCCACTAATGTTGTCATTAACAATTTATTACCGGCGGGTTTGCAGTTTGTTAGTTCTGCTTCAGGTATGACACTAAGTGGATCGGTTGTGAGAGGCACGATTAGCCAGATACCCGTTGGGCAGTCGGTGAGTGTAACGTTTGTCGTCCAGCCATCGAGCAACGGCTTCTTCACCAATCAGGCTCAGATAATGAGCATCGACCAGACTGATGCCAATTCAACTCCCGGCAATGGCTACACAAATGGCGAAGACGATCAGGCCAGAATCTATCTGCGAACGACTGGGTAGATGCATCTTACTTATAAAACTTCACTCGATATACTAATGAAATACCTTCGTAATTTCCTGCTTTGGGTTGCACTCGCATCGTGTAGCCAGGCTCAACCCCCGATCCGGTCAAAGTGCCCAGCGGATACCTATACAAAGTAGATACGGGTATTCCGGGTCAGACAGTGTATGTGTGTGGAGAGCGCCCGTTCAATGCCAATGGTGACCTTGTTGGTGCTGGCGATTTAGGGGCTCAGACCCGGCAGATATTCGAAAATGTAAAAACCTCACTGGCTACAGTCGGTATGAGTTTGAAGGATGTAACGCAGATAAAGTATTCGGTCAAAGATGGGACCGGAACGATGCTGGTTAGTGACCTGCATTCTCAACAAATAACCTCTATTGCGGCTACGTACTTTGCCGCGCCACCCAAAATCAGTGAGATGAAAAACGTGACGCAAACTGTCCGCGATGATGTATTAATTGAAGTGGAAGTTATTGCGATACAATGAAGAATGGCCCGGTTGAGTTACTCACGGGCCATTTTTGCTATTTCGGCAACAGCTTGAATTCGCCCGTTATTAGGTCGTATTCATATTGACGAGGGATGCCTGTCGCTAGTTCAACATGCTCAATATCGGTAGGGCTGATATGCTCTAGTTCCATCATTAAGGCCCGCAGACTATTCCCATGGGCAACCACCAGCACCGCTTGCCCGGCTTGCAGGTGTGGTAAAATCGTGGTTTTAAAATAGGGCACCACCCGTGCATAGGTGTCTGCTAACCGCTCACCATTAGGCGGCCGATCGTCATAACCCCTACGCCACCGGAATACCTGTTCGGCTCCGAATCGGGCTTCTGCCTCGAGCTTATTCATACCCTGTAAGTCGCCATACATACGTTCGTTGAGGGCCGCGTTCCGCTCAACAGGCAAGTCTGTCTGATCAATTTCGTTCAGGATAATCGCCATTGTTTCGATTGCTCGTTGCAATACGGATGTAAAACCAATCCCAAAATTTGGCGGCTGATGAGCTTTCAGTAAAGTACCCGCTTCACGCGCTTCATGCCGTCCAAGTTCGGTAAGGGGTGTGTCGGTACTGCCCGTAAACCGGTTTTCTAAATTCCACTGCGATTGTCCGTGTCGGACGATAACGAAAAGAGGCATGTTTCGTGTTTTGACTATAGGGCGATGCCCTATGTGAGAATATGATGCCCTTTCAGGGCGTGGTTCACTCTTTTTGCCCTGAAAGGGCACAATACCCTTGCGGTGGGCACCGCCCTCCGCACTCTGGCTAGTTTTCGATTATAGGCTTGCTTTATGGATTCATTATGTATAATTTCGTTACATATGACTCTGTAACTCCACCTGTTAATATGCCCCAATCCCTAACCAGTGTTTACGTTCACCTTGTATTTAGCACCAAATATCGCGAACCCCTTATTGGCGATGAAGTCAAAGACGAATTATACGCCTATTTAGGTGGCATCTGCAAAAACTTGGAGTGTTATCCAGTGAAAATTGGGGTTATTATGACCATGTGCATATTTTATGTGCTCTCTCGAAAAAAATAGCCTTAATGAAATTGCTGGAAGAGGTTAAGAAAAACTCGTCTAAATGGATGAAAACCAAAGGCTATAAGTATCAAAATTTCTACTGGCAGGATGGATATGCGGCCTTCTCGGTTGATCTAACGCGTATGGACGGGCTAGTGCGGTACATCGAAAATCAATTCCAGCATCACCAGGAAATTTCCTTTCAGAACGAATGCCGGGGCATCTACAAAAAATATCAAATGCCTTATGATGAACGCTACGTCTGGGATTAATCGAATTTTCCGATATTAATCGAATACGTAGGGCGTTGCCCCACGCTAGTGATGGTGCCCTTTCAGGGCTGAGTCTCCTCATATTGCCCTGAAGGGGCAAACTATTCTCGGATGGGGCGTCGCCCTATCCGCTGTGCTAGTGGTGTCGCCTTTTCAGAGCGTAATTCACTCATTTTGCCCTTTCAGGGCAAAATACTCTCGCGTAGGGCATCGCCCTATGCGCCAAAGAGGTTTTCATAATGGGGGGAAGACGCTAAAATCCCGCCACTCTGCTCATAAAACGACTGATCTGTAACGTAAACGCCCTTGTGAGGCTGCGTCCAGGAGGCACCTGCTTTGGGGTGGTAACTCATTAAGGTATCCCAGTTTTTAAAATATTGTCGTCCGTTCGTCTCCTGCAAACCAACCGTCATACTGGGGAAAGGCGACAGACGGGCGGCCACACATTTGTTCCAGTCGACCAGTATTGGATTGACGGTTAGGTCGGCACAAAAGCAGGGTATCTTCTTTTCATAAGCCAGTTGGGTAATTTTTATGGTCATACTTAAGGTTTTAGCGATGGCTTTCACGGCAATGGCCGAATAGCCCTGCTCAATCCGATGGGCGGCATCGTCCACGGTATGCGCGCTTTCATCGGCAGCGACGCGTACGCCCATGTCGCCAACAAAGACCTCATTGTTCTCCGCGAAGGGCTCTTCAATCACGGCAATCTGGTCGAAAGCACCAATTTTTCGGGCATGATCCAGAAAACGAAGCAGGGTTTCTTTCGTTTCGTAGCGCCCATTGGCATCGAAGTAATACGGTATTTTTCCACTCTTCGTATATGGGGTTTCGTAATGGCCAATTGCTTTATGGACAGCCGATAAAAACGCAATGTCTTTCTCAATCATCTCCTGCTGCGTACCCGCCGAACCAGTTTTTAGCTTCAGAATGAAGTACCCCTCGTCAGCCGCTTTTTTAATGGTTTCAGCTGTTGTGCCGACGCTGAACGATGGGATGCAGGCTACTTGCGTATGGCGGTGCGACAAGCCTGGCTTGTAGGCGTCGGGAATCATCTGGTCGAAGGTAGTCATGTTGTTTTCCTGGGCGTACAGGAGCCAGGCAGCGTTATCGACACACACCAGCGCATTCAGGGCAAAGGTTTTCCGGAGGTCTGGATTACCGGTAATTTTCCTGCCGTAGGCTAATACCTCGGGTAGGAGGGTATCGACTAGTTCAACCGGGTTGCTGAATGAGGTTCCCTTTAGTACTTGTAAGGCATATTCGCTCATGGCATACATAAGGGCGTTCCCGGCACTCTCGGAATGAGCAGCAAACACAGTTGAATCTGACCAGAGAACGCCCTGGGTGCCCAGACCAATTTTGTGAATACCCGATTCGGATTCCAGTCGGGCTACGGCCTGCCAACTATCGGTAATGGCACTTCCTTTAAAACGGTAGGGGTTCAGGGGCTCCCGCTCAAAATTGGCATTGACATTCCGGATTCGAATCTTGTTGAGTGGCTTCATGGGCTCAGTCGTATTTGGGGTAAATCCAGTGGCTCCCAATGCCACTGCCGACGCGTAGGCCAGAAAGTCACGTCGGTTTATGGGCTTATGATCGCTTTCCAGGTTAGTCATTGTGTAGGTAAAAATCGCTATGCCGTAAGGTGTAAGTAAAACCGTTTGAGGTCTATCTACCTGAATCTGATACCATAAGAAGTAAAGCAACCCTGTTCTCTCCTTTAGTTGGCATGAAAAACCTGAAGCAGCGACTTAAGCAGGGCGAGACACTCAATGGGTGCTGGTTAAATCTGGGCAGTTCACTAACCGCCGAAATTGTTGGTCAGGCGGGTTTCGACTGGGTACTGATTGATCTTGAACACGGGGCCGGCTCCGAAAAAGATGTACTCTTCCAGTTACAGGCGCTTGAGCATACAAAGGCGGGTGTGATTGTACGGGTAGAAAGCGCCGAAGGTCAACGTATTCATCGGGTACTCGACATGGGTGCGGAAGGGATTATGTGTCCTAAAATCAGTAATCCAGAGGAGGCTAAAAAAGTAGTTAATGGCCTACATTATCCTCCCCACGGTAATCGTGGCGTGGCGAAAATGGTGCGGGCTACAGGCTTTGCCCAGAATTTTACCCAGTATTATGAAGAAGCCAGAGAAACCATTTTGGGGGTGGTGCAAATCGAAACGGTAGAGGTTTTGAATCACCTGGATGCTGTCGCTGCCATTGATGGGGTCGATGTACTGTTCATTGGCCCGGCCGACCTGTCGATGGAGTTAGGTATTTTCGGGCAGTTCGATCATCCCCGGTTTAAGGAAGCCCTGCGGGAAACGGTTAACGCAGCGCAAAAAGCGGGTAAAGCGACGGGAATCCTGTTTTTCAATCCCAACGATTACAAAACCTATCATGACCTGGGTATCCGTCTGATTGCCTGTGGAGCCGACGCCACCTTCGTTGCCGATGGCGCTCGCAACCTGGCCCAAAAGCTGGCTGGTTTTAGAGCAGGAAATAAGTGAATACAAAATAACGTAAACCCCCGTACCTTTTCTCCAAATGACTGATCCGCTCTTTATTTTAGCCGTCGGTGTACTCATCGTAGTGGGTGGCATCATTGGTCTCAAACTGCACCCGTTTCTGGCGCTGTTGCTGGGTGCTTTTGCCGTTGCCTTATTAACGCCCGCTTCGGCTATCGAACAATTTGCCCTGTCGAAGGGAACGGTACCAGCGGCCGCACTGGCGCTGGCAAAAAAAGGCATTGGCGAACGGATCGCAACTGAGTTTGGGAATACCTGCGGTAAAATAGGCATCCTGATTGCTATGGCGGCCATCATTGGCAAAAGTATGCTGGAGAGCGGAGCCGCCGAACGCATTATCCGGTCAATGCTGCGACTAACCGGAATCGAAAAGGCACCCATTGCTTTTTTAGTCAGCAGCTTTTTTCTGGGGATACCCGTGTTTTTCGATACGGTTATTTTTCTGATGATGCCGCTGGCCAAAGCTATGACACTTCGCATCGGTAAAAATTATCTGTTGCTGGTACTTTGCATCATGGCGGGTGCTGCTATGGCTAACTCACTAGTGCCCCCTGCGCCGGGACCCTTATTTCTGGTGGGGGAAATGAAGATTCCCATTGGCATGATGATGATAGGCGGGACCATCGTTGGCCTTTTTACCATTACAGCTGGCTATTTCTTTGCACTCTGGGCCAATCGGAAATGGCCAATACCTTTGCGGGATTCCCTGGATGCACGACTGGAAGACCTCAAACTAGTGGCCGCAAAAGAAGATCAGCATTTGCCTTCGCTGGGAGTTTCGTTACTACCCGTTTTGATTCCCTCGTGTTTATCTGCGCCGACACAGCCATCAATGCCCTTACAACACCAGGCGTTCCCCTTACTCAGTCGCCTTTAGGCGTTAAACTACTGAGCCTGATCAAGTTTTTCGGGGATAAGAACATCGCCATTATCACAGGGGGAATCGCAGCTCTACTCATTCTCGCCCGACAAAAGAAAGGGAGTAAGGAAGGACTGACGCCTTTTGTACAGGCAGCCCTGATGAGTGGGGGAGGAATTATTCTGATCACCGCAGCGGGTGGGGCTTTTGGCGGCATGTTGCAACAGACAGGTATCAGCGCAAAAATTGCCGATATGACTAAAGACTATCAGATGGCGTTGATCCCACTGGCCTTTTTGATTGCGGCCGTGGTGCGTACCGCCCAGGGGTCGGCTACGGTGGCGCTGATTACAGCTTCCGGAATTTTGTCGGGTATGGCGGGAAATGCTAACCTGGCGTTTCATCCCCTGTATCTCGGGCTAGCCATTGGCTGTGGTTCCAAACTCGTTCCCTGGATGAACGACGCAGGCTTCTGGATCATCTGTAAATTGAGTAATCTGACTGAACAGGAGGCTCTGAAAACAATTTCTCCTCTCCTCGTGGTCATGGGGCTAACGGGTCTAGTCGTCATCCTGATCGCAGCCCAGGTGTTTCCGTTAGTGTAAACGGTAGCATTACCAGTTGATTTATCTATGTGTTCCAATTAACGCTCAAACGCTAACTCATGAAACGGAACCGATTTCTCAAACTCCTTTCGGCCAGTTCTGTAAGTACTACTTTGGGTTCTGGCGTAGCCAAAGCCAATTATCTGTCAGAAACGGTGGCGCCTAAAAAGGTGCTGATGAAAGTTGGTTGCCAGTCAGGGGGGACTACGACAGAAAATCTGGAGTTTAAGGCCCGACACGGTGTTTATAATATTGATGGGGGGGCACCCAAAACAATTCCGGGCAAAGGCTGGGATCTGGACGATTCCCTTAAGAAAAAAGAAGCCTGCGAGAAATACGGCATTAGTCTCGACGCCTATCACTTTCCACTTGCCTCCTCGGGCATCGATAAGGCGGAGTATCCGAATATCATGCTGGGCAAAAGCCCGGAACGAGACTGGGAGATTGAGATTCTTCAACAAATGATTCAGGTAGCTGGGAAGACCGGAATCAAAGTTCTTAACTATAACACCACCATCCTTCCCGTTCTCCGGACGGGTAAAGTCACTGATCCTAAGCGGGGGAATGCTAGTTACAGCGTCTGGAATTATGAGGAAGCGCTAAAACAGAATGCGCCGAAAACGATTGCGGGCGATGTATCTGTTGATCAACTATTCGAGCGAATTACCTACCTCCTCGACCGGATTCTCCCCGTAGCCAAAGAATATAAAGTAAAGCTGGCCAATCACATCGCTGATCCGCCAACACCTGCTGGATTTCGGGGTATTACGCGTTGGAACAGCCCGGATGTCGTTGCGGGCATCAAACGGTTTGCTCAATTGTACGATAGCCCGTATCACGGTTTCAATTTCTGTATCGGGTCTATCGCTGAAGGACTAAAAGATCCTAAAAACGAGATTATGCCCATCATCAAATGGGTAGGGGAGCGAAACCAGATTTTCAATGTGCATTTGCGTAATATCAAAGGCGGCTGGAATAACTTTCAGGAAGTGTATCCTGATAACGGCGATATGAATTTCTTACACGTTATCAGAGCGCTGCGTGATGTTGGGTTTAGTGGTATGGTTATGCCCGACCATGTACCGCACCATGCCGATAGCGGTAGTGATTTACAGGCCTTTTCGTACTGTTACGGCTATATAAAAGCGCTCCTTCAGACAGTAGCTGATGAAGTTAGTTAGTTTATGGGTTATTAATCATTGGTTATAGGTTATTGAAAGGCGTATTTAGGACACCTCAATAACCAATTCGTTAAATATAAATCGTATGTTCCACCAGACTGGTCCCGAATCAAAGAGATTCATATTACACCCATTGCCATTGTCGATCCACCCCTGCTGAATGCAGCTGGTTTACATGCCCCCTATGCACTCCGTACGATTGTTGAACTTGTCACCGATGATGGCATTTCGGGTATCAGTGAAATACCTGGAAATAGTGCCATTGATGCGTCCCTGCATGAATCGAAAGAACTACTGATTGGAAAGGACGTTTTTCAACTCAATGAAATCCGACAGGTACTGGTCAATCGGTTTGGAATAGAAACAGCTGCCCAACGCGGACAGGCACCCTGGGATCAGCGTAAACTTGTGCATATATTCAGTGCTATCGAGGTAGCCTGTATGGACATTATTGGTAAGGTAACGGGTCGGCCCATTGTCGATTTGCTGGGGGGGAACTGCGGGATCGGGTACCATTTGCGGCCTATCTGTTTTACAAATACGAAGGGGCAGGAGGGGAGTTCGGCTTTGCTACCGACCCATCCGCAACGGGTTGGTCCGCTGCCCGACAGGCAGCGGCCTTAGACCCTGCTGGTATCGTAGCGCAGGCAAAAGCCATGTGTGCTGAGTTCGGATTTCAGTCGATTAAGTTAAAAGGGGGTGTTTTTGAACCGCAGCAGGAGGTCGATGCGATGGTTGCCCTGCATGAGGCATTTGGACCCAATGTGCCGCTTCGTATCGACCCAAATGCGTTATGGACGGTTGATACGGCCATTACCTATGGCAAGCAACTGGAGCCTTTTCTCGAATACCTGGAAGACCCGGTTCGAGGGCAGGCGAATATGGCAAAAGTCCGACAAGCCCTAAAGACGCCCCTGGCAACCAACATGTGTACGACCTCATTTGAAGATATTCCCAGCAGCATTGCACTTGGCTCAGAAGACATCATCCTGAGTGATCATCATTTCTGGGTGGCCTGCGTTCATCCATTACCCTGTCGGGAATCTGTTCAACGTTTGGGCGAGGGTTATCGATGCACTCCAACAGCCATTTAGGAATTTCGCTGGCAGCAATGGTTCATCTGGGTGCCGCTCTTCCGCAAGTGCCCTATGCCCTGGATACGCACTATCCCTGGCAATCGGATGAAGTGATCACGGCTGGACGGTTTACATTTGAAGAAGGAGCTGTACTGGTTCCTGAGGAGCCCGGACTAGGGGTTGAGCTAGACCGGGTTGCCCTGGCGAAACTTCACCAGAACTATCTGGACTGCGGCCTAACCAAACGAGACGACGAGATCGAAATGCAGAAAGTACAGCCCGGCTGGACATTTCAGGCCGTTCGATGGTAATTGGTGGAAACAAAAAAAGGCTGCTGGATAAACCAGCAGCCTTTTTTTATGAATGAACTTACTATTAGTGTTTCAGTATTTTAACAATTTTTTGCTCGGTTGGTGTGCTAACCTGTAGGAAGTAGATACCTACCGATTGACCTAAGCGAACAGTAACGGTTTCTGTTTCGCCAGCCTGTTCAACCGAAGTTGAATGGATTGCGTTGCCGCGCTCCCGAGTGTTTTCAGCGTGATTGGCTGATTGAGAGCGCCCCGGATTTCTACGTTAACGGTTTCACCAGCGACTGGGTTACCCAGAACCGAAACGTTCAACCCTGATCCAATCTCTTTAGCACCAATACGAGGGCTGCCAGCATTGATAGTCAGGAAGAAGCCGTTGTAAACTGTCGTACCGCCATCATCCGTAGCACCAACCGTAATCCCGAACTGACCTGGCTGAGTAGGAATACCCGAAATTTGGCCTGTTGCTGGGTTGAGTGTTAATCCAGCAGGTAGTGGGCTCGATATATATGTCATTGGACGGCCTTCTGGATCAGAAAATCCAACCGATGTTTCAACCGAATAGGCAACGCCTACAGTAGCCGTCTGAGGAGGTACGATTGCACCACCGTTGAGGGCAATCGGCGGGTAATTAATCGATGGATCAAGACTAACGGTTAAGAAGAAACCGCTATAAACTTTAGAACCAGCATCATCTACAGCAACAATCGTAATTCCATAAAAACCAGTGGTACCAGGATTACCTGAAATCACACCTGTGTTCGGATCAAGGCTCAGACCAGCAGGCAACGGGCTAGACTCATAGGTTAGCGTACGACCCTCTGGATCACTAAAGGCATAAGCCGTTGGTCTATTAAACGGCGCATACAGATACGCTGTTTGGGGGTAGATATACCACCATCTACAACAACAGGCGGCTCGTTGATTGCTGGATTTAAATTGATGGTCAGGAAGAAACCGCTATAGGCTGTAGAACCGCCATCATCTGTAGCTCCAACCGTAATCCCAGAGAAACCATAGGTGCTGGGTGTACCGGTAATCTCCCCTGTGCTTGGATTCAATGTCAGACCGGCTGGCAATGGGCTCGAGAAAAAGCTTAAAGCACGTCCTTCTGGATCGGTAAATCCATACGCTGTTGGAATAGAAAGAGCGACACCTTTTGTTCCAAACTGTGGGGTCGATATGCCCGTTCCGTTAACCACTACCGGATAGTTTATGGAAGGATCAAGGATAACGCTCAATAGGAAACCACTCGATACGCTCAAGCCATTATTATCCGTAGCAGTCACTGTAATCCCATAGTCGCCTTTCGAAACTGGCGATCCTGAAATTACCCCCGTCGTCGGATTGATACTCACACCGAAATTTGCGGGTATGTTGGCGGCAAAAGTTAGGGGACCACCTTCTGGGTCGCTAAAAGCATAAGCCGTATTGATCGAGAATGGGGCATTCAACACAATAGACTTAGGAGTCACTAAACCGGTACCTACAACAACAGGCGGCTGGTTAATGCCAGGTGTACCAGGGTTGACCGTTAACTGGAAGCTGGTGCTTGCAAAAAGGGCCGTAGTGGGATTGGTTGCCTTCACCACAATGCTGCTGGTCCCGGTCTGCGATAACGTACCCGTGATCACACCACCGTTGAAGGATAAACCGGCCGGTAAGGTACTCACGCTGAGCGTTAACGGATCGTTGTTTGGATCCGAGAAGGTATTTGCCGGAATGGTATACACAAAATTGTCACCAATGGTCCCCGACTGATTCGGAATGGGGTTGGCTACCGTAGGCGGTGCGGCTGCTGCGTTTGTTTTGATCGTGATCGTAGCATAGGCTGGATCACTCAAACAGCCGCTCTTAGAACAGGCCGCCGAAATGATCATGACACCCGTTACGCTGGTGGGTACACTAATGGTACCGCCAGGAGCAACGGTGTACACACCAGCAGGATTTCCCAGGTTATTGAAATACTGGATAATCCCACCTGTACAGCCTGTAGCAACAATACTGACCGCCGGGGCACCCTGTAAAGCAGAGGTCGATGACGGAGTGAGTGTTGGGGCCGTAAGACCACACGGGTTGGTAGAACTCTCAGCCGCAGTTAGGGCCGGTTTGCTGGCTACGTTCATCGGCGCGGCAACAGCGTTTCCTGCAATCGTTAGGCCGAGAAGTAACCCCAGGCAACATGTAACGACTAAACAGATTTGGTTTGATAGATGTAATCGCATAACAATGAAGGGGTTATCAACATGGGTAGTGGACTGATTCAAAGATAGGGTAAAAAAGTAATAGGATTTCTGCTTATGAACTCAAAGTAAGCCATTTCGGAGGCATTTCTGACAGTTTTGGTACTACATATTTATTATATGGCGAAAGGGAAAAGTTTCTATTCGCGCAATTGATGGCTTAAGTAACCTAAATGATACTGCCGAAGCAGAGCGTCAAGTTGATTCCCCGCCTTGATCCGATAGCCCACATTGGCTCCACTACCATTGTAGGTATACTCCCAGCGAAACTCCTCCGAGGTACGAAGCCGAACCCGCTGTCCCTGCACAATGCGGCCCGGTGGTATCGGTATGGCAAAGTTGAAGCCTGCGGTTGACCCTCGTGTCGTTTTGGTAGCATATAAGCCAATATCAACTGATGAAAACTGCCGGATAAAGTCCAGGCGTGCCCCACGGTCTCCATAGAGAAATTGGCCTCCTGATAGTTTCAGGGTAATATCCCGCCGGTTTAGTCGATACGCCACGTCACCCACAATCATCACGTTTTTCATCGGCTCATAATAAACACCCGAGGTCGGGAAATAATAATAACCCGTCAAACTCGACTCAAGCCCAATCGACAGGGGCTTGGTCAGATTTGCCCATCGGTATTGTGCCTGTACGCCATACTGGTTATTATAAAAATAGCCAGCCGATACACTCAGGAAATTCTGCTGGTCGAGGGCCAGAAACTGATTCAGAAAAAAGGGTGCCGACCGAATATTCATTTTCTGATTGTCGTAGTTATTGAATAGCGGAACTCCAGCCCGAAATTCAGGACCAGCCCTCGGGTTAAATACAGTTGACTTTGCAGTAACAGGCTCGTTTTAGTCTGATAGGGATCGAGTTTAAAGCCGAAATTGGCAATCACCTCGGGCTGAATCCGAAAGTCGAACTTATACCGACGCATACTAAAGGGAACGACTCGGTTTATGGCCTTTCGTTCCTGCCGACTAAGCAGCGTTGCCTGAAAGGGCGACGAGAGCCGATACCCCGCAATCGGTACACCCTGATACATGGGTACATACTCGGTTGACGTCTGACTAGTTAGTGCCTGGTTCAGTTCAATCAAGCCAATCAATGGATTTCGATATAACCGTTGCTCATAATACACCCGATGGGTTGTACTATCGACTGTCAAATTCTCAAAATTAGTCAGCACGCTTCGCTTAGTTTGTTGGCTAAACCCACGTTGACCCATCACGAGCGAGAGGAAACAGCAAAGAAGAACGATGAATTGTTTTTTAGTCACTGGGTGTAATGGAATTGTGTGTAATTCACCTCACCCCCTGCCCCTCTCCTAAAACAAGGAGAGGGGTGAAGTCAATTCCCAATCTAACAGCGTGGCCGTGGTCTGCTCGGGTTACTGCTTATATTGAGAGTGAAGTGAAGACTGTTTTTTAGCCCCTCTCCTGTTTTAGGAGAGGGGTGGGGTGAGGTTAATGCTTCACGGCAGCGGCCGACCGTCCCAACCGCTTAGGTAAATGGAATAACGATACGGAATACGATGTGCCGAAGGTGATCTGATCAAAATTGATGACGCCGGCCTGCACGGTCCAGTGGTTGAAAAGCGTAGCGTAGGCTCCCAGGTTCAAATGCCGCGAATCCCACTCGATCATACCCCCTGCTTTCTTTTTGTAGGTAAAGCTGGCTCCTCCGAACGGGCCCGACAGATAAGGGTTAGGCCTATCATTTTTGTTCTGGAGTTTGTAATTCGAGAAGATGTCGAAATCATTTCCCACATTATCGCTTCGGTCGAAATAATAGGGACTGCCAAAGCCTACCGTCACTTCGGTCGTGACCGTTTCACTGAGCGTTATATTTTTTGTAGCTACAGCCGCATAGGTGACAAGCGAGTTATCGATGCCAAAAGGAGCCGATACAATAACGGCAACAGATGGCCTTCGAGGACGTTCGGTGAGAACGGCGTACTTTATGTCAAATTGCCGATCGCCAATGCCCCGTGCTTTTAAGGGAATGTAGCCGTTGATCCTGAATATATTTAGGTTAATCTCAAGCCGAGGCAATAAGGCCAGCGTCATATAGTAAATACTGGAGGATTGCTTTTCGGCAACATTAACTGATTTATTGGGATCATTAGCCCTCGGATCATAGTTAGAGGGATTGTAATGATAGCCAATGTAAAATGTTCCATCGTTCAGCACACGAGCCGTAGGAATATTTAGCAAACCCGCTTTGCCTGAAATATTCACCTGAGCTTGCCCGACAAGTGGGCTAATTACTAAAGCCATCCATAGACATAGTCTATACCCACGCTTGCAAATCGCTTTGGCGGCAGTTAATAAACCTAAATTCATATAGTAAATACGAAGACAGAATTGTTTATTAATTGATTCTCGGGTTCGCCCGTGCGGTCGATTCTATTGATTCTAACTTGTCTATTGACTTGAGAATCAACCCAAAAAGAATCGACAAGAATCAATAGAATCAAATACTTAAGGAGAAGCCGATTCCCAAGTGATGATCAGGTATTGGCATGACTACGAATAAAGAACCCTTATCCGCTATTGATAAGGCGAATAAGGGTTCTAAGGAGTAATCTATTGAGGATAAAGCACCACTACTTATTGTGCACTACCCTGGTTGTGGCAGCTGTCATACAATTGAAGCACCAAACCTTGCCCCGTTATGACGGTGGTATTGAAGCCTGTATTGGCCGCATTCAGATCGGTATCACGTGCCAATTTAGCTTCGGCAAGGCGTATATCCGTTTTGATCGAGCAGGTATTAATTTCAGCCGTCTGTACTTTGTAATACAACTGAATCTGATAGCTGTAGAGCACGTAGATCAAGGCTTTCAAGGTAGCGGTTCCGGGAGCTCCAATGGTTGCCTGAGCTGCGTTCAGATTGTTTAAGTTCGTTGTCAACCCCTGACCCGCCGATAAGATCAACGTTGTGTATTGCGATACTTGCGAACTCACACAACTTGGCCGATCACTTTCTGCCGACGACTTCTCCGTAGCATATACACTGTTAATTTGGTCGATCTGGCTGGTAAGGGAAGCATCCAACCCCTGGATCGTCTGGTCAAACAGGTCATTGGCCGCTTTAAAGCAGGGATCACCCGAGTAATTGATCGGTGCGATAACGACCGCTTTCACAAAAGACGTAATCGGGGTAGGACCAACGACCGAAGTAGTGGTCGGGCTAACCGTCTGACCATTTATCGTAGGATACGTGGCCGTAGGCAGATAGCCTTGTAGACTAGCCTGTGCTACAAGCGCATCAACCTTTGTCTGCAACGCACTGGGAAGCTGGCCACCGGCTGCCAGGTTATTCAATACTTGCGGGGTAAAGCTGCTATTAATATCCGCAGCGGTGTTGCTCGTAGCCGCCAGCGCTGTATTCATGTCCGTAATGGCCTGTGAAACCACAGGTGCCGAGGGGTTTTGGGCAATGGCTGTGTACAGCGATGTTGCCTGCGAAGAAGGCGAAATCGCTGCGCTGGTTGTCACCACTGGGTTTGGAGCGGTGAGACGAAGCGTTGGGAGTTTCAACTCCTTTAATTGCTTCGTTAAGGCTTCTGTTGTGAAGGGGCTGAGTGGATCTGCTGTCTTGTTCGTACAGGCATACACTAGCATGACTAAACAAAGCCCATAAACTGACCGGATGGCCTTTTGAGTAGTTGTTTTCATGATCAATCAGTTTTATAAAGAGTTAAACGAAATGGTGTGCGCTTTGACCACTAAACGTACGACAAGCGTATCGAATCGGCTATGGCACTGGAAATTTGTTCAGGCTATTCTTTGCTTCCTGGCACCGGCTATGGATGTTTCAAAGGTATACATTCAACCGTAAAAATCCGGACTCCTCTTTTGCTCTTCCTGGATTCTGCCGCTGCTTTTTTTTACAAAGAAAGGTAAGGATTTGATTAATAATGCATTATGGAATAGGAAATTAGGTTTACTAAAGCATGAATTTATTATCCGGCGAAGAGAAAAAGATCGAATAAGCTGATAGACAGGCTAATTTGGATCGTTCGAGTCACTTTATGTTAATTTTTGTTGCTAATAAGGATGCTAGTGTACTGTGGAATGCTGATCACTCAGATCGTTTGGATTAAATCTGAAGCTATTTTAACCTTCCAATTTTTGTTAACATTGATGGGTTTTTGTCATTCCGACGTCAGGAGGAATCTCAAGCTTGACTATTATTAAATTTGAGATTCCTCCTGACGTCGGAATGACAAAAAAACTGTTCTTATCTCTATTTTTTAGAAAGTTTAAACACCGTCTCTGTATAAATCTGCATTATCTGCTGGTCCGCTGATGCGGTCATCTGCGTGCCAGCCCTTACCTTTGTTTACCGCGTTAACCAATTGACTACATGACGAACCGCGTCTGGGACTGGTTGAAAAATCAGCTTACGCAGCAAGAGCCCTCAGCAAAAGCAACCCCCTGCTTCTGGCAAACAGACATCCATTCGCACCTGATTCCGGGTATCGACGATGGCGTAAAAACCGTGGAACAATCACTCACCTGTATCCGACAGCTTGCTGAGTGGGGGATTCAGAAAGTAATCACGACACCACACATCAGCCAGGATCATTATCCGAATGAGGCCGCTGCCATACTCCAGGGACGGGATGCTTTACAACAACAGGTTGATATGGAACAGATTCCGGTTCGGATTGAGGTTGCAGCTGAATACATGCTGGATAATTTATTTCTGGAACGCTTAGCGTCAGCCCCTCTCTTATCCTTCGGACCGAAACGTTACCTGCTCATTGAAACCGGCTGGCTGGCCCGCCCGTTATTGCTGGATGAAATGATCTTCCGGATTCAAACGAGTGGCTATACCCCTGTTCTAGCCCACCCTGAACGATATGCCTACTACCTAAATGATCTTGCCAGTTTAGAAAGACTGCGTGATCAGGGTTGCCTGATGCAACTTAACTGGATGTCCATTACTGGGCGCTATGGTCCTCATGTTCGAAACCAGGCGAAACTCATCCTAAAAAATAAATGGGTCAACTTTATTGGTAGCGATCTCCACCGCCCCGAGGACCTTCCTGCCTTGCAAGCCTTTTTCTCAACCTCAGCATATGAGCAGTTGAAGGAGCAGCCCCTCCTGAATACAACGCTGTGAATCTATTGCCTTTTTTGTCATACCGACCTCAGGAGGAATCTCAAGTTCCCATATTAGTCTATTTGTTAAGCTTGAGATTCCTCCTGAGGTCGGTATGACAAAAAAAATCGTGTAACTACCTTACCAGCAACACAGTTCCCTTATGCTCAAGAACCTCATTACTACCTGATGCCTTATAGGTAAGCTTATAGCCATACATACCCGTTAGGCAGTCATCTCCTTTGTATTTTCCATCCCATTGGGCAGTAGCACCCGATTCAGAATAAAGCACATCACCCCAGCGATTGTAAATGGTAAGCCCAAGCTGAGTACCATTTTTGACGAAAAGCTTGAACGTATCATTCATCTGATCCTGATTGGGTGTAAAACTATCCGGTGCAAACACATTTGTCAGACAGGAGCCCGTAATCTGTATGGTTCGAACAGCCGAGCAGTTGAATGCATTCGTGATTTTTACAGTGTAAGTGCCAGGCTCGTGTACGGTAATGGTTGGTGTGGTTTCCCCTGCGTGTTCCCATAAATAGCTTAGATTGCTATCTAGTCCCCCCGCTACAAGAACATTATCATCGCATGTCCTCGTCTCATTGGGCAGAATAGTGGGAGGAGGGTTAACCGTTACACTTGTGGAGGCTACTGACGAGCAAGTACCATTGACTACAGTTACGCTATAGACACCCGCTGACTTTGCCAAAATGCTAGGCGTTGTTTCATTGGTTGACCATTTATAGGTGTAAGGTAAATTTGTGGAAGTCATTGATGGCGTAAGTTCAACGGCTTGCCCATTACAAATGATTTTATTATTGTCTAATTTTATGGTAGGAGTCGCTAAAACGCTCAGGTTTAACGTTCGGATACTATCACAGCCATAAGTACTAGTCAGTGAGTCAATGTAAGTGCCACTCGAACTGTATCCTGAATAAGACTCACCCTGACAAATCGTTTTGTTAACCGTTGTCTTTAAAACCGTTTTTGGAATGGTGGGAACGTTTTTTAGCGCAATAGTTTTGCAACCATTTTGATCCGTAGCTGTAACACTATAAATTCCGGTTGTGGTAACAGTGTTAATAGCACTTGTTGTGTTTTGCCCACCATTCCACTCATAGGACTTTCCACCATTTGCTGTTAACGTAACACTACCACATTCTTTTGGTGTATCTAAAATAGTGATAGGCGTTATGGGAACTTGCATTCCCCAGGTAATATTTGTGTAGTATTCGGGAGTTTCAGAATAAATGGTCAGGCAAGTAAATATACCTGGGAATAGAACAATTACATTGCCCTCTTTTCCGCTAAGTGAATAAGAATCTATAAAGGTCATACGACCAGCATCATATAAAATAACATATTGCTCTGAAAATCGTAAAGAAGCCTTTAAAATTGTACTGCCTAATGATGTAATTAAAAGTACTGGATTAGTTACGGGTTCAGAAAAGCACATGGAAGTTACTCCTCCAGTTCCTATTGACCAGGTTGTTCTGGGTACAGTAGAGTTAGGGATGCTAGAATAGCCAATATATTTCTTAAAAGAATTAAAATTAGAAATGGTAGGTGTTGAAGAAAAAGTGTAGTTAGCTGCCATAGTAACGCTAACTACCTTTGAGTTTATACTAATAGTGCCCGTTGCTGTAGTTCCTGAAAAATTTTTCCAGCTAGCCCAGGCGTAGGTTTGATTACACTGGGATAGAGAATCATAAACTTGAAACAAAAGAATAGCACAGAGAATAAACTGCCTGAAGAATTGATTAATTCTGACCATAGCTCTCAAGTTGAAAAATTAGATCTTCTACTTTTGATTCGCCAGTTTGAAGATACAAATCAAATTAGTCAAAGGTTATTCTATTGAGCAAACTCTATTGGCCGAGACCGAAGCTCTGGTCAGATAATATAAAGCTAAAACGTCGTATCAATTAATTTCTTATAACACAGACTCCCAAATATCTCGTTTTTCACTACTTAAACGTAACAATTCATCTTCAAATTGTTGTAAAATTCCTTCTTTACTAAGGTACTGACGAGCATAAGAGCGGGCATTTTGCCGGTAAAAAGAAATATCATCTCTCAATACCCGTTCAATACCTGCAATTAATGCCTCTACTGACTCCGGCTCAATGAGTATACCCATCTGATTTGAATCGATAACATAATGTAATGTCGTTCCTGGTACTGCTGATACCAGAGCACAGCCACCAGCCGCCAGAATACTGGTTAACTTAGACGGAAGGACAAGATCGGAAGCAGATTTTTTCTGTAACACCAAATGAATATCTGCTGTAGCTAATAGAGCTGACAATTTTTCATAAGGTTGTAAAGGATGAAAAGATACGTTGGTCAATTGGTAGGTACTAACCAACGATTCTAAGCGAGCTTTCCCGCCCCCTGACCCGAAAATTAAAAACTTAACATCAGAACGTGCCGAATAATGTTTTGCCGCTTCGATTATTAGTTCCAACCCTTGTTTTTCTCCTATGCTACCAGAGTAAAGAATTACTTTATCCTGATTTCGCAAACCTAACTCAGATCTCAAGGATGCTTCAATTGGAAGCGGCTTAATAAATTGCTCATCTACCCAATTCGGAAACAATAAAGAAGGTTTTTTTAATACTTTTTTATCAGTTAACTTCTGAACCATACCCTCGCTGATAGTTGAGACGACGGTACTACGTTTTAGTATAAATTTTTCGATTGAGAACAAGAGATCGACAAAGGTCTTATTTTTAATCATCCCTAATTCACTTGCCATATCTACTTGTAAATCCTGAATATGATACCATAAAGGCACTTTTCGTAGAATAGAATACATGGTAGGAAATAAGCCAATTTGAAAAGGGGGAGATATACAAATGACTGCGTCATATCGCTTCCCAAAAAGAGTACTAATCCAATAAGGTAAACTACTAAATACGAACGACAATTCGTGTAAAATTCGCTTCGGTGTAGTTGCATTTTTAGGTATATATAAAGGGCAACGATGAACCACAACTCCGTCAATAGTTTCCGTAAACCAGCCCTTACCTTTATAGCGGTTATGGACTTCCCATTCCGGATAATAGGGCATAGCGGTGATTACCTGAACATTATGACCCTGTCGAACCAGCCAGGCCCCCATTTCTCCCGTATATTTACCAACACCAGTTAATTCTGGAGCATAATTAATATCGTAAACCAGAATGCGCATGCTTGTTAATAGAAAGAGGAATATTATTGAGGGTTGCCTTCTCGGCTTGTTTTAATTCACGAATTTTTAAATATATTTGATTAAAATAAGCCATTTTAAGAAGAGCAAAAGCAAATCCACGAGTACCATCTCGAAACCCTCCCATCAGAAAAAAACTTCCAATAAAATAAATAGGACCAAGTAGAGGTGTCCGCATAAGTGCATACTTTACTTTTTGCATCCATGACCAATGCTGTTTCGCTTTTGTATCCTGAGTAAGCTTTAAATAACGCGCAGCCTCCCAATCGGAATATTCGTTGTGCTTAGTCACATAATAGGACACGCCCCTAAAATCTTGGTGATCGATTTTGCTTTGGATAGTCCCAATTTTTCCACTTAATATCGGATGCTCGTGGATTTCCATATCCAGCTTACTCCATTGATCTTCATCAATTTTCTCATATTCACCAGCGCCTACTCGAAATAAAGCTAACTTATGCAAAAAATAACCTCCTTTATTTCTTTTCCCAAAAAATAGATTGAATATCGTAGCCAATAGCCAACAATATCATTATTTCGTTGAAGAGACTCTTGTAATTCTACCTTAAACTCAGCTGTTAGAAATTCATCAGCATCAAGAAACATTACCCATTTCGTGGTGGGGGTATAATTACGTAGGAACCAGTTTCGTTTTTTTGGAAATTTTCCATTCCAAACAAAGTTTATTACTTCTACTCCACTCGCCTTAGCAATAGCGATGGTTTGATCTGTACTACCTGAGTCAATTATCACAATATGTCGTGCAAAATCAGAACCAATAGCTGCCAAACACTTTGGGAGATTTTGTTCTTCATTACGAACGGGAATAGCAATAGTTAAATCAAGGAACATTCTATTAAATTTTATATTCAACAAATATCACTAAAAATAAATAACTGCATTATTAGATAGTATTTACATTATCCAATAATACTCTTTCTTTAAGGGGCACACAAGGGTGTCCTGCACAAATCATCCAAGCAGGCATATTTTTGGTAACTACCGATCGAGCACCAATAACACACCCATCACCAATGCTAACACCTGGGTGTACAAAGCTTTCAGCAGCAATCCAAACATGATCGCCTATGTAAATAGATTTTGTAACTAAGGGGAAACCAGGTTTTGTATAGTCATGTGTTCCTGCACATAAATGAGTACCTTGTGATATTACAGTTCTTCGACCGATTGTAATCGTGTCCATAGAATACAGAATAACTCCATTTGCAATACCGCTCTCTTCTTTAAGGATTAGGTTCCAAGGAGCCCAAATTTTAACACCAGGATATATATGAACTCCTTTCGAAATTTTAGCTCCAAAACATCGTAAAATAAATGCTCTCCAGCCATGAAGTGGTTTAGGGGATAATCTAAAAAAAACTATTGAAACAAGCCCCCAAATAAAACGGGCAATACGATTCTTTAGCGAAAAAGAAGGACCTGTGAACGTATCTAGATTATGCATGCATAATTATTATTGTAAAAATATTAAAAAGCTTTTAGAAATATTAAATTTGCAAAATCAGGAATTTGCATTGAGTCAGTAATTAATAAATCTTCAGGTTTGTCAACATAATAACATTGATAACCTATATTATTAAAATAATCAAATATATAAGTTTTTGTTTCAGATCTTACTTCAATTAAGAATGTCGTATTCTTTAATTTAAGAGTTAACCCTCTGATTACTTGTTCTTCAAAACCTTCAACGTCAATCTTAATAAAACTTGGCTCGCCAAATTTGTTTATTAATAAGTCTAAAGTTTTAGTTTCAACATTTTCTTTATGGCCTTGGTAGTTTTCTCCAACAAAATTTACATTAAAAGATCCTCTTCTGCCACCTGTTTCTGTATCACGATAAAATTCAGTAAAACTACTTACATCACTTAAACCCACCTTTAAACATGTAACATTTTTTAAGTTGTTAATTTCTATATTAAATTGCAAAAATGAATAGTTTTTTGAATCAGGTTCAAATGTTATTACACTCCCATTTGTTCCAACTAATTTACTAAATAGTAAAGCATACTGACCAATATTGCCTCCAATATCAAAAACAAGATCCCCTGGTTTAATATATTTAATTAACTTTCTTTGAATGATTGGTTCATATGTAATAGATTTCTTGAATAAGAATATTAAATGTTGTCCTTTTTCATAATATAGTTTACTATTAGTGCCATAAAAAGGTTTTGCACAGATAGTACCTTGATACACTTTTTTTAATATTAATGACAAAATTCTTTTAATATTCATGATGCGAAACTGTGTTTATGTTATAGCAATTAGCTATTTACTGTAACTGAAAGCGAGTAGGCGACTGATTAATTTGAAATATAAATAGCTCCACATTTAGCATTGCCTGCCAGCATTCTGGAGTGACCATATTTTTACGTTTGGATATACATGTAAGCTTTTACACCAAATAGTCTATGTATAAGAACTCTCTAATCATGCAATGGGTGGAGTGAGTACCTAAACAATAGCAGGCTGA
The DNA here is from genome assembly GCA_003259005.1 of Spirosoma telluris. Lineage (GTDB taxonomy): Bacteria > Bacteroidota > Bacteroidia > Cytophagales > Spirosomataceae > Spirosoma > Spirosoma telluris. Next base: position 2,586,968 of record QLII01000001.1, on the reverse strand, counting down.
TAATTTTCCATAAAAGTCAGCTTATATTATTTCTCACACTAAAGAAGGCCCAGTATTTGTATGATACAAGTTTGATATAAGCCTCAATACAAAAAATCTATTTTTTTATTATTATCCAAAATATAATAGTAAAAATCTAGCATCTTTCGAGCAGCGCTAGCCCAAGTAAAAGACTCCTTTACAAGATCATAACCTCTTTGTCCCATTTTTATTCTTTCATCGTCAGACATATTCAAAAATTGGATCAAACCCTCCTTTACAGATTGTTGATTGTTCTCTATCTCCAGAGCAGCTTCAACTTCAAATCCTTCTGGAAGGTTACAGAATGAGGTCATAATTACAGGTAAATTATAGGTCCATGCCTCTAGAATAGTCATTGGCAGGCCTTCTCCATGCGAAGGTAATATATAACCATCGGCTTTTTGATACATAGCAATTTTATCTGAATCAAAAAGTCCCCCATGAAAAATAACTATATTCTCTAAACTATATTGCTTTACAATACTCTTTAACTCTAAGTCAAAACCTTCCTGCGACCAACCTACTATGTCTACAACCCAATTACCTAATAACTCTGGGTATTGTAACGCTATTTCCCCTATCGCATTTATCAGTAAATCAACTCCTTTTTTTGGATGGAGCCTTCCTAAGAACAGGAGACGTTTTTTTTCGTCTTTGGTTTTAATTGGTTTTATACTGGAATTTAAATTTATTCCATTAGGAATTAAAGCTATAGGTTTAGAAATTCCATAATTCCGTATAGCGTCTAGTTCTGATAACGATAAAGCCTGATAATAATCTATACTTTGAAAAGATTTTCTCGCAAATAGTATATCTCCAAGAAGCCTTTTCAAACTACTCTGATTCTTTATTATATAGGAATCTAACATTCCATGAGGTGTGACTATTACAGGTTTGCCTGTTTTCTTCTTCCAATAATTAATTAGCGCATGAGGGTAACGCCATAAACCGTGAACGTGCAAAATGTCAGCATTATCATTTATAATATCATCACGAAGGTTTGTAGAATATTGAAAAAAATTACTTGAGTTGTAAAGAAAGACATTAATTCCATTCCATTTTTCTATATCGCTATCAGTCCATTTATCTTTGTAACTATAAATGCGTAAATCTACGCTTTCTAAAAGTAATATATTTAAATCCTTTATAGCATCAAATAATCCACCTGCGGCACGTGAGATCGATGAAGTTACCACAACTACTTTAATTTTTTTCATATTTAATCAGTAAAACGACTAATAGTTTTCCAAAGCATATATTACTAAGGAAAAAAAGATAATCTAATTCATATCTTAAACAATATATAATCAAAAATATTCTAAATACCATATATCTATTCAAAACAAAAATTAGCTAGGGTAAAATTAATTAAGAGTTTATAATTTCATTTAATAAAGTTGATGTAACTCTGTCATAATATTTTTCCCAGGTATACATTTCTACCGAACTTCGCGCCCGCTCTTTCATTAATATTAAATCAACTGGAGTTAAATTTTTTATTACACTTATTTTGTCAAAAAGATCATCAGAATTTTTAATATCTACAACATATCCATTGTACCCATCTATAATTAGATCATTTACCCCAGAAAATTTTGAACATAAAACTGGTAATCCACTAGCTAAAGCTTCTAATCCAACAAGTGCTTGCCCCTCGGCAAGTGAAGGAAGTAAAAATACATCAGATTCTTGAAATAGTTTATTAATATTATCCCTAGTTACAAAACCCAGGAATTTGACATTCCTATTATCTTTATTTTCTATATACCAAGACGATTCAGGATTAAAGCCACCTGCTATTAAAAGTTCAACTTCATCATCATTAAACTTTGAGATTGCCTCCAATATGAAATTAATTCCTTTTCTGTAAGTTACTTGTCCAACGAATAACGCTCGCAACACATTATCTTTCTTTTTGTACAAAGGAGTAAAATAAGATATATCAACTCCATATGGAATTTTAAAAATCCGGTCTACGGAAATATTATTATAAATTAAACTCTCTTTTACTATCTCTGATGGTACAAAAAAAAAGTTCGAGAGTTCAATTTCCTTATCGTACCTAGAAAGAAATATTGGGTCCCATAAATAAGAAAACTCTTTTTTTAATGTAATATCTCCAGAAATTTTGATTGCATTATCAAAAGTCTTTTTCATAAATGAATGAGATACAGTCGAAACATCAAGGATTCTAACTATCTCAGGTGCATATTTATTTAAATACTCAAAACAACTTAATGCCGTCGCATCATACATTATTACATACTTAATATTATTTTTTATTGCATATTTCGCTACTCTTATTCCAAAATAGTCAGACAATTTTTTTCTTAAATTTCTACATAAATTTAATAGGCCAGGAAATTTAGACAAAAATATTATTATTAGATTTATTATTTCATAGTACTGAACAACATCAAAATCATCTAAAGTATCACAGCTTTTTGACTTCGCTTTTTTTAAGTTTTTGCCACCTAAAATATAAGTAAGTCTCCTTGTTAAGGAATTCTCCTTATCATAAACTGTGGTAATATATTTATTTAACAATCCATTTTGCTTAAGAGCCGTTGCTAACCTATAAGAATGTTGTTTGTCTGGATGTGCAACTAAGACCTTGCTGGAATTCATATATTATTTATAATTTGGCAGTTATTTAAAAGATCTTGACGAGCTTTTGATTAAAATTGACCATGAAATTTAGTTGCTGAATGATGACAATTTGAGCCAACTCGAAAATGACTGACTTTTAAGAACACAACACAGGCATCTTACTCTTAAAGTTGTATCCTATCTGTCAACATGACTGTAAGCCAATATGCTTTGTCTTTTTAGATATTTTTTCAACTTAGTATGACTTTATTTACACAATGGTATTATATATAATTCTGAGATTTTGTTTTAAAAATTGGTGCATAAATAGTTTTAAATTTTTTTATATAACAAGCTCTTATAATTCACATAACTGCGTTCACTAATCAAATATGCTAAGACTTATTTAACTTATTCTATAGAGTAATTCATACTACTATTTTTTGAATTCTACTACAAAATATTGGTAGTTTATTAAATCGCTAGATAAAGTTAGTGCCTTTATTTTCACCGATTTATGTCATAAAGTTCAAAAAACAAATTGGTAAGCACCACCCTTATATATTGCGATAATAGCTTAGCTTATATATAAAGAATATAACTACCATCACAATGACTTAAGCTTTTCGTGATCAAACACATTAATGCAGCTAATAAGCAAAAGATTAGTTTTTAGTTTTAGCAGAAGCTTTTTTCACGCACTGAACATGGAACTCGCTTATTTTATAGCTTGTAAATTCATATTTGACAATTTTCTACTAAGAACTAGAAAAACTATCTCCATTTTCTTTTTAAATACTTAGTAAATAACTACTTATAATTAATGTTGAACTGTGAAAGAAACTTCTTTATATTATCTATTGGCAGTTCAATATCAGTATTAATGTCAGAGTTAAGTACCATTTCCAAGTCCTTTATATTTGAATCCAATATTACTGGCAGGTTAAAGTCTTTTTGTAATTCGATTGCTCTATTATCAATACCTAATATTAAACTCCTTTTTCCTAATTGCAAAGCTCTAATCCCTCCATGCAATCGAGTTCCAACAAAATCAACATCCTCTCCCTTTAAAATATTATCATAGCTTTCCAAATTTGGATTTACTAGTTTAATCCCATCAGAATTGGCCAATTTCTTTAAATAAGAATAATCATGAAACCCTTGACCCCAAAAAAATACATTTTTATAATTACTTTTTAATACATTGATAAAATATTCATCTCTTTTAACATTTGGTTTATAATCTGTCAAAGTAAATATCACACTATGAGATTTTTTCTTTGGTATAGATTTACAATAATCTTTATTAAATCTCCACATTGTAGGACAGGCTGTGTTGATAACATTTTTTATTCCAATTGATTTTAGCGCATCTTCAGTGTAACTGTCACGAACTGAATGTAAGAATTGGCTATGAAAGAATCTCTTGTACATAAACCTAGTGTACAAATTGATTTGTTGTCCATACTGCTGAGATCCTACTCCAACAAATATCGTGTTAGATAAATTATGAGCAGTAAATATATCAATCATCCACTGCTTTAAGTGTATTGTATGATTTAGTTTCCCAACTACTATATTGCTTCCAAGAACAAATTTATAGTCTGGTCGCCCAAGATAATAGAAATATCTATTTGAAAGTGGAGTATGGGTTGCAAATTCAACAATCTGAGATTCATTAAAGAACTCCCACATTTCTTTTTTAATACTGTTTACAATAATTTGATCACCTAAATTATTTGAGGCAATGGATGGTTCGAAAAGAAAAACTCGCTTCATACAATTTGCTTTTTAATTCAATTACAAGTTTATGAAATCTATGATATTAATATATTTATTTTCTTGTAGAAAATAAATATTCTTATTGAAAATAACCTAAATACATATTCGTAAATCTATCAAATACAATTGTATCAAACCTAATAAATATATTACTTATTAAGTTTAGAAACATTTAATTTTCTAGTAAAATACTTTATTGAAGGTATCTCGATATATTTATATGTCAGATATGATATAATTATAGTAAGTATTATTGCAATAAATCTTGAAATGTAATACTCAGAATCTGTATTACTATAATGATAATAAGGTGTAAAATGAAAAAAGGTATGAATAAGATAAATAGAATATGAAATTAATCCTAAGAAGTAGGGAATCTTTTCACTTAAAAGATCATGCAAATAACCTACATTATATGACAATCCAAAAATTAATAAAGCCATTGCAAATACAATGAGAATATCAGCATAGCAAACAAATAATAAAAGTATAATCATTAATGCTGCAACTCCTTGAATAAGGTTTATTATTTTAATTGAAATTTGCTTTTGAGAACTATAAAAAACAGATATTCCTAAAAGGTATTCAGCGATGCATCTAGTGAGGCCATTTAGACTCACAACATTTAATACTCTAAAGTAGCCAAGTTTGTAAAGTTTAAATGAAATAAAAAGCAGTAATAAAAAAGAGATAAAAGGATAGATGTAGATTATTGTACGCCTATTAAATTTAGATGTAAAATATATAATAAATGGAAATATAGTATACGTAATCCATTCAGCACTAAGTGACCATATTGGTTCTAATACCGAAATTTGCTTGTAAAAAACAACATTCATTAATATTAATGCAATAATATAACTGAGAGGATTATTATAATGAAAAAATAAAAAAGCGATTGATATAGCTACAAAATAAATAGGATAAATTCGGGAAAATCTTTTTTTTATAAAATGAAAATACTTGTAAAAGCTTAAACCTTTCGAGAACATATTCTCAGAGGTAACACACATTAAAAAACCGCTAAGTATAAAGAATAGGTCAACTGATAAATAGCCATGTTTTAGTAATAATGTTGAGTGAAATATACGATTCACACTACTATTATCTGTACCAAAAAAATGATATACCATAACATAGATTGCAGCTACCCCTCTAATCCCAGTTAGAGATTTTATTTCTTTCATTACAAATTTTTATACTACTTACCTTTAAATCTATTTATTCAAAAATATATCTTATTTTACTTAATTAATGTATTGGACTTTAAAAAATTTTAGACTTTAAAGTTAATAAAGAGTATCAAATGGATTAAAGATTGTACTTGCTAGCCGAAAGTAAAATACCGGAAAAAAATATAGAAAAACCTAATGCCGTTGGTTGCCCCCAAAGTCCCATTAATTCGTTATTCACACAAAAACTTAACAATAACCATGACAATAACCCACGACTTTTAACTGAAGCAAAGGCTGCTTTGATCATAATAATACAAACTCTAAATCTAAGCAAAATAAACAAAAAACTTAATAACAACCCCATTTCGCCGATCATTCTTCCCCACTCATCTTCAGAAATCAAGTAAGCTGCTTTACCGACTTCGAGTTGAGACCCAACATTTGTTCCAAGTCCAAGCCCTTTACCAAAAAACGGTAATTCATTTACAGAATCTAAAGCTAAAAATAAACCCTCAAACGTCCTTTTAAATAATGAGTCCTGCACTCCTCCTTCTGTTTTATTTGCACTTGTAAATCTTTCTGTGAATGCAGAAAGGCTTTCCGCAAAGAAAGAAACGTTTCCTAAAATAACTGCTAGAATTACTATCAATAAGGTCAGTGTAAGAGTTGATGCTAAAATTTTTGGTGTTCTAACTGATATTAGTAAAAAGCACAATACAATTAATGAAACTCCAAAAAAAAGAGTTCTACTAATGGAAAATGGAATACTTAGTATCTGGCAACATAGCGCAACATACACAACCCAACGAGGTAAATTGATTGGTTTGAACAGTGCGTACAGAACAAATGCAGATGAGACTGTAAAAAACATGGCTAGCCCATTTATAAAAGAGAATGTTCCTGGCGGCCTAAAATAGCCATTGGCTCCCCTAAATCCTGCACCTACTTCACTATTGTAATATCCTTTATTAATCCATGAAGTTTGTGGGCTATAAAACTGAATTACAATTAATATTAACATAGGAATCGTTAATATTACCATCCATTTCGTTAAAAGCTCAATGTCCCTTTTGTCAAAAAACTTTGCAATAACAAATATTAATGGAAAATGAATCAATGTAATTCTTAGACCAAATAAAGCTACAGGAATATTACCATGGCCTAGAACAATCGTTGTGGCAAATGAAATTATACTTAAAAATGTGGAAAACCATATATAAGGATTTCTGTTAATAGAACTATATTGCCATGCTAATATGAGAATTATTATTGCAAATGGATCTCGAATAATGACTAATTGTTGTGCGAGGCCAGGCAATACCCAACGACGAATAGCACCTTCAAATATTAATAAAAAAAAATATACCCAAATTGAACGTTTTATCCAAATTGTCGTCGTGGGTAACTTATAGATTGCAGGTATCGCTTCCAATGTCTTATTAAAAAAAATAGCCACAATACGTAACCACACTAGTAAGTAAATTCATTTAATTTATCATTTTATTACTTATCTTCTAATTTTCCTAAGCATATGTTTAAGTTTATCCTTTATTATTAAAGATGTATTTTTTTTGCTATGTATATATGTCCGAATCCCTGCTCAATTAATTTAATTTTTCTTTTTACACTAGCATGGTTACTAAGTAGGAAGAGCGCATCTTTTAATTCTTCTTTTTCTTCTACGGTAAAGATATTCATGGCTAAACAATCAGCCATATGACGTGCAAGAAATATTTGTCGACTATTTACTAAGTCCAAAGAAAACCCATGGCGTTCAAAAGCTGGTGTAAGTACATTATCAAATACATGTGTTACCCTTTGATTTCGTCAAGTTTTCGCTTTTGCCTAATATTTCCAACTCCTGACCATACCCTATAATTGGCTAATATATTAGGTGAAAAGCAATTTCCCCAGCCTTGATCTGCTAATCTTACAGCAAGATCCCAATCATCAGCAAATGCTAGATTAGGATCCCAAAAGTTTACTGATTCGATAGCAATCCTTCTAAATAAGATGATATTTGCAGCCACCCTGTATCCCATGACAAGTCCTTTCAATGATGCTGCGCCGTCAACATACTCTTGTTTTCTATTGAGTAATCGTTGTCTTCCAATAACAGATTTTTCGTTAACTTGATTTACATTGCAATGAGCGTACCCGGCTTGAGGATTTTTTTTCATTAAATTAACCAATTCTTCCAAATAGCCTGGATTATAAAAGTCATCAGAGTCTAACTTAGCAACAAAATCCGTTTGAGGCTGTCGCATAAGCCAATTAGGATTCCCTCCCATTCCAAGATTGCTCTTCTGTCTAATGTATTTTATAATCGGATATTCTTTAGCTAGCTTCAGCCCAACCTTTTCGGTATCATCAGTACTTGCATCATCACTTATCCAAATTTCATCTGGTAAATGGGTTTGATTTAATACGGATTCTACAGCTTGTTGTAAGTAGCCAGCCTGATTATAAGTAGGAATACACACAGCAACCGTTTCTTTCTTTGTTATCATTTTCCTAGGTGAAACGATATATCATTAAATAAAATATGTTTAATAATAATGCAACATAGTAAGTGCATATACAAATATATTATACTTATATATAATTGTCTAAATGATTTACTATATTGATTTGAAGCATATATGTACGCGAATGTTTATTTTATAAACTTCTATTCAATTAATATTATTCTTAATTTTATAAAGCATGCTTTTTATATATTTTAAAAGAAAGCTTGGGCATTTTTGGAAGAATTTCAAAAAATAATGTCGTCCTATCCAAATCCGCAATTTATGACGATCGCCAACCATTTTGGGTCCCAGTTGAGTCATTGAACTTTCGTGCTTTCTATAAAGATAGGTTGGTGTAGTAAAACACTTGACATCTTGGCCTTCAGCTAAACTCCAAAGTACCATCCAAGTGTCAATATGTTGATTCTCAACCACAGGCATTGTTTTAAGTAAAGATGTTCTAATAACAATACTTGGAAAATTGCCATACCATGAAGTTAGCCAAAATTTCAATTTATCATTAATGCTTGATGGAACTCTCCAATCGGTTGGATTTGTAGTATACCCTTTTTTGTGTCCATCTGAATCAATAACTTCTCCATTTGATAAAGTACATCCAAAGTTACTATGTTCAACTAAGTAAGACATTGCCTCCAGAAGATGGTTATTCATCCAAATATCATCGTCATTATGAATTGCTACAAAGGGATAGCTATCTTCTTTTACTGATGCAAACACTTTAAAAACATGCTCACACATAGATAATTGTCCAGATTGACGTATATATTCAAATTTATTATTCAAAACTTTGACAGCAAGATCATGGTTTTTACTAGCCTCTTGATCTGAAAACGAATTGTCACTAATTAGAATATCATATTCATTTTTCGATAACGTCTGATCTTTTATTGATAAAAAACATTGCTCAATAAAACGCGATCTATCTCTACAAAATACAATTATAAGTAACTTCTTATGCTTTTTTTTTACTAAATCATGAAATAGAGGTGTATTATGCATTTCAACATCTATAGATTATCTTCCGTTTGGACAGGTACATTTTCTATTTTCTGCTTACGCAGCAATAGGTTATTAATAATAATATTCGCTTTGTTAGTAATAACAATTGGTAAATTTTCCCAATAAATTTTGGCATTAAAAACAAGTATAATGAAAGCAACTAGCAATACTATCCATTGATATTTTGGCATTTCTACGATGAAATATAGGGCAATACTTACAATTACAATTGGGAAAAAGGACAAAATGGATATATTTCCTGGCCATTTCATTTGCTTTTGCTCCATACATTTTTTTGCATATATTAAAAACCCTAAAGCTGATAATATCTCAGCAATAACCAAAGCAATACCAGCTCCTAAAATCCCTACTTTTGGGGTGAGTAAAAATATACCCGCCAATACAGCTATTGATGAAAGTAATGATATAATAAATTGGGCCTTAACTAAATTGTTGCCCGAAACAACCGCTGCAGGAGGTTGAGCCCAGGCGTATATCATAACACTAATAGAAAGAAGAGCAAAAAGACCTGGCTGGAATGGAATTTGACCTTGTGTCCAGATAACAAAAAAATAGGGTGCAAACACCTGAATTATAAGTATAGCAGGAGCAAGTATTAGTAATATAACTAGCCAAATAGCACTAAATGTTGAGTTTGTTCGTAGTTGATCCCCTTTATGGAGAAACGCTAACAATTCTGGCATAATAGGCTTCGTTACTGTCCCCATGCCTTGTAATGCAACATTGGCCCCTGTTCTCATAGTGGCAAATGCTACCAAACCTGAAGGGCCAATAACTGGAGTTAATAGTAACCTTACTCCTTGCTGTCTAAAATTTTCGAGAAAATAGCGAGCAGAAAGTCCAATAGACTGTACGAAAATGGTTCTTCCCAAAACTAAGCTTCCTATTTTTATAAATAGACCATTTTTTTTAAACAACCTCTTAATGTCAAGAAATTGAATAATAATTAATATAACGGTCACCAAAAAATTACAAAAGCAAACTAATAATAATTGACCTCCAAGTGCAACAGCTATTACTGATGAAATAGAAGTCATAAAAGCGATAAATACATTCCACCATCCAAAGCGTGGATAGTAGCCAAAAGCATACAGCGAACTAGATAATATTGAACATATATTTGTCAATATCCAACTAAACCATAGCAAAATAAATCCCAAGGCAATACTTTTACTAACATCTGTGCTTATATTGCTCACAGTATTGTTTAAATGCTCAAATGGAATCAAAAGTATAACTATGATAAAAATAATAGTTTCAATGATCCATAAAACAATAGCAGCCGCTAAGGATGAGCCTAATAGTTCGGATGATTTTGAGGGATTGTTGTTACCGTATTTAAGAAGTTCATACGTCATAAAATCAGTCAATCCACGATCAAACGTAGAACCTACGCTCACTAAAGCTTGCAATACAATCCAAACCCCATAAGTTTTTACACTCCAAAAGTTTAAGAAAAGTGGAACTAAAGCAACTTGCGTTACAACTGTTAGCCCAATTCTAGCCCATGCTGATGCAGAGCCAGATAAAAATCTTCGTGTAGTTGACATTAAGTTAAGTACTGTAGCTTTTGTGACTTCTAATGATAAATCAAATAGATGTCACAAAAGCTTTCAACTTTGAAACTATATAGTCATAATGTTTATCTCCAAGTCCAGGCCAGACACCTAACCAAAAAGAGCGGTTCATAATCGTATCTGTGTTGGCTAAATCACCTACTACTCGGTGTGCCACCCCCTTATAGGCTGGCTGACGAATTAAATTTCCAGCAAATAGCAGCCGAGTACCGATTTTATTCTCTTCTAGATATTGCACCAATTCACTTCTGTCTATTGAACTTTCTTTGCGAATGGTTACCATAAAACCAAACCAGCTAGGATCGCTAAGAGGTGTAGCTTCATGAAGTATAAAATGGTCTTCCATTGGCTTTAATGCCTGATAAAGCAATTGATGATTTTCTTTTCTTTTGGCGATAAACTGATCTGCCTTCTGCAACTGACTTAGTCCTATTGCAGCTTGCATATCCGTTACTTTTAAATTAAAACCAACGTGTGAATAGGTATATTTATGATCATAGCCATGCGGCAAATCCCCCAGTTGCCATTCAAAACGTTTACGGCACGTATTATCTTTTCCAGTCTCACAATAACAGTCTCTTCCCCAGTCTCGGAAGCTTTCAACAATCATTTTTAATCTGGAATTATTAATAAGTACAGCCCCTCCCTCTCCCATGGTAATATGGTGGGCGGGATAGAATGAAACGGTAGCTAAATCACCAAATGTACCCGTTTTACGACCTCTATAGGTTGCTCCTAAAGAATCACAATCATCTTCAATTACCCATAAATTGTATTTTTTAGCAACCTCCATCACTGTATCAAGATCAAAAGGATTGCCTAACGTATGGGCAATCATAATAGCTTTCGTCTTAGGTGAAATTGCCTGTTCAATTAGTTGGGCTTTAATATTATAAGTGGGAATATCTACATCTACAAAGACAGGTATAGCTCCATATTGAATTATCGGGTTGACAGTCGTCGGAAAACCCGCAGCTACTGTAATGACCTCATCACCAGGCTTTATCTGCCTTTCTCCCAATTTCGGTGAAGTCAATGTATAAAAAGCGCATAAGTTAGCAGATGAACCAGAATTTACTAATATAGAAGACTTTGCCCCAAAATATTTCGCAAATTCATATTCAAATTTTTTACCAAAACGCCCAGTAGTTAACCATCCATCCATAACAGCATCTATGCCATATAACAGATCCTGTTCGTCGATTACTTTACCCGTTACGGGTATATAATCTTCACCAGGAACTATTTTTCTAACTGTTTTTTTAGACAGAACAGGCATCAACAGTTCTAGAAGGTTTTTATCAATGTTGTTAAAATCAACTGACATTTGCTTCAGGTTTATTTGTTTAATAAATAGCTATCAATACTACTACTAATCGTATTGATAGAATTCAAATCAGGAATTAATGAAATGATTTTTTTTGCATCTAATGCTAAAAAAATCATTGACTCATCGTATCTGCCTGATGTGTTCCATATTGGTTTTTTACCTACTTTTAATGCTTTGAAAATTTTTGTTACTATTTCTTTTACTGTCAATGTCTCAGTACTAGGTATATTATAAACACCTGATTTATAAGTATTTTTTAGTATTATATGCTCTATCAATATGGAAAGATCCTCAGCATGGATATATTGTCTAGTTTGATTGCCACTTGTTAATAAAGGATCTTTATCATTTACTAAAGAGTTAATTATATAGGGAATTAATCGGTTCTCATTCTCACCTTTACCATAAACAGTTGGTAATATTAAATGAAAGTGCCTAATCGACAAATTTGCGCAATAAGAAAATTTTGATAAAAGACGCTTAGATAAACAATAACTATTAGGAACATTTAATAATGAAGATATAACTTCTGCTTCTGAAAAGAATTTTTCGTCTGAATTGTTTCCAATTTCAAAGTAAGTTCCGAATGTGAATACTAGGCCTTGGTATTTATTAGATTCGAGAAAATTAATGATATTTATTGGTAAAAAACAATTAATATTATACACAAATTTGTCTATTGATCCTGATTGTACCCCATTACCTACACAATAGATAATGCAGTCAAAATCTAATAGTTTGTTAAGCTCTAACTTGTGTATTGGCACTTCAAATATAATATGATTTGTAAGCCCAATCCTATTAGTTCGACTATAGCCTATTATTTCAAAATTTGATTCTAGTCTTTTAGAGAGGTATTGAGCGATAAACGAATCGCTACCAATTATAGCGATTCTACCCATTATAGTCTAATATATCTTTTTTAACTAATTCTGCTCCTTTGTTCATATTACTTAGATAAGAATTATACCATTTTATAGTTTTTTTTATAGCCAGTTTAGCGTTATTTCTCGGCTGCCAATTTAACTCATTAATGGTTTTATTTATATCTAACTTAAGTAGACCAGCTTCATGAGGTTCACCTGTTTGGTTAGGTTTTTTATAGTCACCTACTCCCCAACATTCAATAGCTATTTTTACTAAATCTTCAACAGCCAAATTGTCTTCCTGTAGTGGCCCGAAATTCCAACTTTCAGCATATTGAATAGGATTGTCAACCAGCTTCGTGCCTAAGTGTAAGTAACCGCCTATTGGCTCTAATACATGCTGCCATGGTCTAACAGCTGCTGGGTTTCTTACGTTTATTGGATCGCCTTTTTGGAGCGCACGTACGATGTCCGGAATAATTCGGTCTTTTGCCCAATCTCCTCCGCCAATTACATTGCCTGCCCGGGCACTGGCAATTGCCTTTTGATGATGGTTATGCTGGCTAAGATTAAAGAACGAATTTCGGTATGAACTAATTATTAGTTCAGCACAGGCTTTACTAGCGCTGTAAGGATCATATCCTCCCAGTCTATCTGTTTCCCGATAAGGGTAATGCCATTCCTTATTCTCGTATACTTTGTCAGTCGTAATCAGAACAACCGTGCAGGGCTTTTTTAAGATTCGAATGGCATCTAGCAAATAGGCGGTACCTATAGCATTTACCGCGAACGTTTCCGAAGGAATTTCGTATGAAAGCCGTACTAAGGGTTGAGCCGCTAAATGAAAAATAAAGTCTGGTTCAAAAGAAAGTAATTCTCGTTCTAGTCGAGATTTATCCTGAATGTCTGCGATTACTGAATCACAAAGCGTATCACCCTGTATGGTTTGGTATAAATCTAGTTCCGTTTGTGGGGCTAAGGCATAGCCTTTTACCTCGGCACCCAGCATGTGCAACCAACTGAGCAGCCAGGAGCCTTTAAAGCCTGTATGCCCAGTCAGAAACACCCGTTTTCCTTTGTAATAATCTGGAAGATGCTGATAATTCATAGTAGTTCGTTATTACCAGATTTTCCAGGGAGCATGTCCCGATTCCCACTGAGATTCAAGTTCCTGTTTATCACGCAGGGTATCCATAGGTTTCCAGAAACCCTCATGCTTATAAGCTACCATTTGGCCGTCTTTGGCAATATTTTCCAGTGGATCTCGCTCAAATATGGTACTATCTTCGGTGATATAATCAATTACCTCGGGTTGGCAGACAAAAAAACCACCGTTGATCCAGGCACCGTCCCCTTTCGGTTTTTCCATGAACGAAAGAACCTCATCTGAATCGGAAATATTTAAAGCTCCAAAACGACCAGATGGCTGCACGGCGGTCACCGTGAGGAGCTTATTACTTTTTTCATGGTAATCAGCAAGTTCTTTGATATTTACGCTGCCAACCCCATCGCCATAGGTCAATAAAAACGGCTTATTATTAATGTAGTCTTTTACACGCCGTACTCGCCCCCCCGTCATGGTATCTACACCCGTATCGACTAAGGTAACCCGCCAGGGTTCTGCCTGCGAGTTATGGATCTGCATATTGTTATGCTTCATATCGAAGGTAACATCCGATTGATGCAGGAAATAGTTGGCGAAATATTCCTTGATAATGTATCCTTTATAGCCTAGGCAAATAATAAACTCATTGAACCCGTGAGCTGCATAAATCTTCATGATGTGCCAGAGAATGGGCTTACCACCAATTTCAACCATAGGCTTAGGTCTAAGTATGGTTTCTTCGCTCAAACGAGTTCCAAGGCCACCGGCAAGCAATACTACTTTCATGATGGTAATTATTAATTCTAACTGGTGAGATTATATTTTATGGCTCCGCCCGTTCAGTCCCATTAAAGACCTATCGGGTAGTGAAACAAATGTAAAATTGTATAGCTATAGTGTCAAATAGTAATCTAAAGTCTCTTTACTTTAACACAATAGTTCTTGAAATATCAACTTTAATTACTAATTGTAATGAGTCAATCTGAATAGCGACGATTTTCCCTTGTTGTTCTATGACTTTTCAAACTGTATTTGTAAAGCTAGCAGAGCTGATAGTAAGCTGATCTCCACGTGTAAAGGTTTCAACAAGGTTATGTTCTGCTTCATTTAGCATTCTCTTGATGATCTCAATTCCCGAATCTTTTACAATGTCGTGTTTATTTAGCCCAGATAAATACCGAATTACCCCAAGTGCATCAAATACGTTAGCTTGTTGGTGTTCGGGTAAATTGACGAAGCAGTAGGAGCGAAACAAGGGTTCTTCGACCGTTTTTGTTCGGTCCGACCATTTTCGTTTTGTTTTTATCAGGGGACAATATAACTTAATGTTTTTTGCCTTTAATTTCTCTGCAACGATCTTCTCGTTTCGAGACTTTGTGTAAAGCACAAACCAAGGCATAGGATTTGAAGAATGATATTGATATATATGTATTAAATCCAATCTGTTTTATTATCGACTGAATACAATTATCTTTTTTGCCAGGGTATCAATCCGCTCAGTCGACACAATTAAACGTAGAGTCGTTAAGCTTACTTCTTATTAATAAGAAAGTGATTTTATAGATAACATAAAAGTTAGTTATAGACAGAAAATATAAAGTTTGCTGCCTTTGCTATTTTAAAACCTTCTTAGACATAATACCCTTTATTTTTTCCGTACCCATAACCGTATCCATATCCATATCCATACCCGTATTCATTACTGTTGCGGTAGTTTACGCCGTTGAAGATTATATTAAGGGATTTGAATTTTTTAGTTTCTTTTAATTCAGTTAATAAACGTATATAGGTTTTAGGCGTGTATTCATGTCGTACTAAATAGAAGGCTGCATCTATATAGGCCCCTAATAAGGTTGCATCAGCAACTAAACCGATCGGAGGTGTATCTAGAACAATATAGTCAAACTGCTTGCGAAGCTCAGTTAATAAGGTTTCCAAATGACCATTCGACAATAATTCAGATGGATTAGGAGGAATGGGGCCGCTTGAGATCATATACATATTTGGATTTAAGTCAGTTGGTTTGACTATATCCTCAATCTGAGCTTGCCCAATTAGGTAATTCGAAATTCCTTTATCTTTCGATACTCCGAGATAAGTAGAGATCTTAGGTTTTCGTAAGTCTAATTCTAATACAATCACACGTTTATCTAATAAAGCAAGGCTTGAGGCTAAATTGATGCTAACAAAGCTTTTACCTTCGCCACTTATGGAAGAAGTGATCAGAATGACTTTACCATGGCCAGGCTCAGGATTGCCAATGGCATACTGTAGATTGGCTCGGAGTATCTTGAATTGTTCGGCGATAACACTATTCGTTTTTGAATCAACAATGTTATCTTTCATATCTTTAGGTTTTTTCATAATTTCTCCAAATATGGCTAAACCTGTTTTGTTCTCGATTTCTTTGCGGGACTGGATGGTATCGTTTAATAACTCCTGAATGGTGATTAAGCTAATTGGAATGAGCAAGCTTGCTAGTAGAGCAACTAGGTAAATATTCGTTTTATTTGGTTTTATAGGATAATTAGCACTATAAGGATCATCCACCATGCGGCTATCAGTCACGGTAGACGCATATGAAATAGCCGTTTCTTCCTTTTTTGTAATAGCAACAGATACAAACTTTCTTTAATACCCTGTTGTCGCTTTATGGTAATAAACTCTCGTTCCTTTTGGGGAATAGTTCGGATTGAGGACGCGAATCGGCTATTTTGGCCTTTCAGACTGGCACGGGTAACTTCCAGATTATTCTTTTGATTCGTTATATTTTCCCGAATTGAACTTTTAGTACTGGCTATTTGGGCATTAATCGTTTGCAGAAAAGGACTATCTGGCTGCGTAGAGCGCTCATATTTGCCCTGTTGAGCTTCTAATTCATTTAGTTTTGTTAAGAGCGTAAGTAGAATAGGATCATTCACCATCAGCGTAGCAGGAGCTACACCAGTCTGGCTACTTTTTAAGTAATTTTCCACACCCTCCAGCACTTTCGCCTGAATATCTAATTCATTGAGTTTGGCATCATTTTCATTTACTTTTCCTAAATATAATGTCGCTTCCTCACTCAGATCAGTAATTCCCCTTGAGCTTTTGTAGGCTTCAACATCACGCTCAACGTTTCCTAATTCGCCTGTAATCAGGCGAAGGCGTTCGTCGATAAACTGGAGTGTATTTGTAGCTTCACGGTTCTTATCCCTCAGGGTCGAGTAATTGTACTCGGCTAATAAACTATTCAAAATGGCTTTCCCTTTGGCTGGTACTGCATCTTCTATAGTTAGCTTAAGAACAGTACTCTTCGGATTGAGCAACTGAACTTGTATAAGCGACTTGTAACGTTCTGCTACGCTCTCTTGGTCGTCTATTGCTACTTTAATCAGATCGTTATTTTTCCGGTATAGCGAGTCGTTTAAAAATACCCGAAAAGTACCATACTCATTTTTTACAGGCTGACCAAAATTAAATTTGCCTCTGTGATTACCCTCTTCATCCTCTAGCTCAAACTGTTGGCGATTCAAGAGTTTAACAAAAATACCTTGGTAAGCCAATGGGGTTAATAAAATGGGCTGAAATCTGATTGGAGAGGTACCATAGATTTCTTCATCACTCCGCACCTGTCCCTGTTGAAAATAAGCAACTGTTAAGTTTAAATCATCGACTACACGTTGCATTAAACTACGTGATTTTAGCACTTCGATCTCGTTTTCAACATTTTTATTCGCTGTTGTTGAAGTTTCTAATTCTTTCAGAATGTCGTTTGTGCTGGAGTTTTGATCTTTAATCAGGAGTGTAGAACTGACCTGATAAATGGGTGTAGAGTAGCGTAAGTAAATATAGGCTGTAGCTAGACAAATGGCAATAGAAAGTACAAACCAATACCAATAGCGCAAATATTTGACAAAAAATAAGCGCAAATTGAAGGGAGTTTCTTTCTCTTCCCAAAACTCATTATTCGAATCGCTCATTGGTTGGGTAATCAATTAATAATAGACACATCTTTCTCGCTCCTTAACTTATTAGTGGCAAATCAATCATCTTAGAATAAGATTCACAATGACTAATAAGGTTGAAGTTACGCCGAGAAAAATTGGTAATAGTTGAACAGTACGATCAGTTGATGTAATCTTTCCCTGCCGTGGTTCAACATAGACGACATCGTTGTTTTGAATAAAATAGTAAGGAGAATCAAGAATATTCCGGGAGGTAAGATCTAATTTAACAACTTCTCGCTTACCCTTCACCGTACGAATGAGCATTACATTGTCACGTCGTCCATAGACCGTCAAATCGCCTGCTATCCCAATGGCCTCAGGAAAAGAAGTATGATTATCAATCAGATTATAAATACCTGGACGAGTTACCTCACCAATCACAGTGAATTTATGATTTAGCTGACGGACGTTTACTGTTGTTTCTTTGAGGTATTTATCCAGCTTGTCCTTAATAAAGGTTTCTGATTCGTCGAGTGTGAGACCGGCTACTTTTAATCTTCCTATAAGCGGCATATTGACAGAACCAGTAGAATCAACTAGATACCCTAATGGTTGTTGATTCCCTCCAGTAGAAGTTCCCCAGGAAATCGGGTCATTGTCAATGGATTGATATTTGCGAAATTGAACAGGATATTTGACTCTTCGTTCAAACTACTGACTACGATGGATAAAATATCGTCCTGCTCAATTTTCGATATAGTTGGTTTTATCGATGCGAGAGTAGCATACCGAACTGTATCGACTTCGCCCGGCCCTTGGAAATAGGTAATGGTTTTTGTTGAGGTACAAGAATAGAACAGGGAGACAAACAATAGCAGACAACTTACGTGAATACTACGCCTAGTCAAAATTAAGTTCGTTAAAAAGAGCGTCATACAGTGGGTCCTGTGGCACAGACTAATTTCTGAAGAACAAAGTTAACATTTGTTCGTTTCAGCACAACAGGATTTGGTTATTGGTTAATAGTTATTGGTTATCGGTTATTGGTTATTAATTAGTGGTTATTGGTCACTAAGTTGCCATTTTATTTTAAATAATATAGTAACTATACCGATATACCAGTAGTGAGTAATAACCAATAACAAATTAACTAAATAACCAACTACCAGGCATTGCCGTCGCCTTTAAACATGAGTTTGACGGTGCGGAAACAAATTTTCATGTCGAGTAGAAACGACTGGCGGGGAATGTAGAGGTGGTCGTAGCGCACCCGGTGTTCCATCCACTGGCCATCCCCCGTTGCACCCCGTGCGCCCCGTACCTGTGCCAGCCCAGTAATGCCCGGCCGTACCCAATAACGCTCCCGGTAAGCGGTCGAATCCCAATGCAGGATGTCGTGTTGGATCGCGTGCGGGCGTGGACCAACCAGACTCATGTCGCCCAGGAGTACATTGATGAACTGGGGCATTTCGTCCAGGTTCGTTCGACGCAGGAATCGTCCCAGAGCTGTCACTCGGTTATCGTTTCGAGCCGTTTGGCGGAAACCTTGTTGCCCTTGTGGCGCATTGATCATGGTCCGGAATTTAAAGCAGCGGAAAGCTTGTCCTCGCCGTCCAGATCGAGCCTGAATGAAGAAAACCGGTCCCGCCGATTCGGTGACGATCAGCGCGCCGATAACGGGAATCAGCCAGGACAGCACGAAGACAATGACCAGAATAGAAACAGCAATATCCAGAATCCGTTTCCCCGTCTGCGTGTAGAACGTGGTTTTGGGCAGGGAGACCACTTCCTGATTCGGTGTCCACTGCAGGAAAACGTTCGAGACGGGCTTAGATCCTCTTTGCCGTGTCTCGGTTGGAATGTCAAAGTCTATGTGGGCGTAACTAACGGCAAATTCTTTCGAAATAAGTTCTGAATCATTACGCTGAAAGAATGTAGAAGCTCGACTCATAGGTATGGGATGATAAATGGATTGAACATTATTTAGTATGGAAGGTATAACTACTCAATTTTCTGTTTAGCGTTGGTGGCCAATTTAGCTTGTGCTACCAGCCGCTGATTTGTATTATCATCTTCTGCGTATGCAATAATAACCACGTTTACGGACGGGCTTACCATTATCTTATTTGTATTTATTAAACGGCGAAAGCAATTATAAGTATAAGTAACTTGTATTGAATGAATGTTTTACTAAACTTGAATTGATTAAATTTCCTGGTCTATATACTATTGTATAAGTACAAATTAACCTATTTTCGTGGACGAACCTACTAAGTTTGTTGTGCTTGCTGTAGATATACTTCTGCTTTCGGGACTACGCTTTTGTTGAGATTAGGAGTTGAAAAAATGGTGTAGGTTTTAGAGGTATTAGGAGCGTGCAATGTACACCCCACCCCAACCCCTCCCCTTTTTTCAAGGGGAGGGGCTAAAAAAAAGCCCGGATCTGTCTTTCTCTCCTTTTTTCAAGGGAAGAGGTTAAAAAAAGTCCAGAGCTACCCCCCTCCACTTTTTTTAAGGGGAGGGGATGGGGTGCATACGTTATCTTAGATTTTACTACGAGGCTACTTATAAACAGTTTTGATAATTCACAGCGTCTATCCTATCCATGAAACGATTAGCGGCTGCTCAGCTTCAGCACAATTTTGAACCAGATCATGTACTCTATTTAATTGGCGATGTCAATTACTGTTCCCTTCACCTCCTGAATGGTAAGAAAATTCTATCGAGCCGAACCTTAAAGTGGTATAATGACCGCTGGCCTCATTTCATCCGCATCCATAAAGGAAGCCTCATTAATCCAGCGCATGTCCATCGCTGTGTGCTGGTATCGACCATTTCCGCCCATCTGATCATGCGAAATGGGGCCCGGTTGCCTATTGGGCGTCGGCGTATTAATGGCGTTATGGAGCAATTAGGTACCGATGTTCCCGGCGATCACCGGTCTGCTCTGGAGGCCAAGTAAAGTAGTTTTCACACGCTTATCCTAAGTTGGCGTTGCCAGCGTCTCCGACAGCATCCCTGCTGTCGAGTCGTCAGGCTAAATTTGGCCGATTCATGCTTTCCAATCATTTCTTAGCCTATCGGCTCGACAGCAGGGATGCTGTCGGAGACAATTGCTGCATTACTAGAGTAGATAAAGCAGGAGAGGGAGGAGCCGATGCTTCGTTTAAGGTGAGATTTTTACCTAAAGATGTATTTTTTCCGTTTAAAAGATAAAAAATACATCTTTAGATACAAACCTATATGTTTGCACTATTATTGCTTTTTTTATGAACATTAAGAGATGATGGCCAGGTAGTAAAACTTACCAATAAAGCTATGAAAAGATTACCCGGAAAGCGTGGAGAGCACCACTATGAACCGCAGCAGGTACTCTACCTCATTGGAAATATTAATTATTGTTATGTACACTTGTCGAGTGGTGAAGTAATCATGTCCTGCCGAACCTTAAAATGGTTTGCTGATCAATGGCCACAATTTGTCAGAGTGCACAAAAAGGCACTCATTAACCAGTCCTACGTTTCGTTCTGCAAACCGGCAGGCAACTCGACCGATACAAATTACATTGTCATGGCAGACAATACGCAGTTGGAGATTGCCCGGCGTCGGGTGCCCGCTGTACTTCAATTACTGGAGCCGCTTCATGCCGAAAATTGATGATGCCGCAGATGGTCTGGCACGGATAAACCGGAATGTCGGATTGACCTGTGCCAGACCTCACAGCTCCCGTTTTGTTCTGCTTAATTTCTCTACTTTATTTTTATTCAGATCGACGGATACATAGACTTGTAGTGCCTCAAGTTTAACCATGATCGTTTTGCCCTGTGCAGACATCACTTCGCCCTCCTGATCCATAAAGGCACCAGACGTAATTTTGAGTCGGTCGGCTGTTTTAAAGTCGAGGAGTTCAAGGGCGTCATGATCAAAATCACTCAGCATATCTTTGATCAGGTCAATCTCTTTTTGCTTGACGATAGCCGGTTTCTTTAACCAATAAAGATAACCCACTACGCCAGGAACGCCATACACCGCCTGGCGTTCATTTTCTTCCAGGTTCACAAAGCAATAGGAACGAAACAGGGGTTCTTCTACCATCTTGACCCGGTCAGACCATTGTCGTTTGACTTTGCGGAGTGGACAATATACGTCAACTCCTCGCTGACGTAGTTCCTTTGCAGCCAGCTTTTCGGATCGGGATTTCGTATAAATGACAAACCACGGCATAGGTATTTGGTAATTAGTTAATATAGAGGAGGTTGCTTATTCAACATTAATGTTAACGAATCCGCTAATGTGAACATTGTTTTAAAGGACGCGGATTCAACGTCGAAATGCAAGATTCAACGTCAAATTAAGGGCTTCTCTGTTCCTGAAAAGTACGAAAAGTAAGGAAGTTGAACCAGCGTATAGGGAATGAGGGGGATGGGACGGTGTCTCAGTAAGCTACTGCCTCTGTAACCCTCCGGAAACCACGAATTATGCGATCCCATTGGAGCGATCGCATGAAGGCCGATTGTTCTGGCCCCTCCCCTAGTTTTCAGGGGAGGGGTTGGGGTGGGGTAGACACATCATAGTAGGTTTAAGCGAGTACAAACGGTAGTATGGAACCATAAAATCCCTACTACATGAAACCGACTTTCATTGCAGAACGAGCCCATAGCGCGGTTTATAGGCAGGCGTAATCAGGCGGTGACTACTCTTCTGGTTGATCCGGAGCGTTCGGCAGGGATGTAGCTGGTCGGATGGGTAGCTACGATCGATGTAGTCAATGTCCGGCTCTGCAACCTTAAGCGGAATTACTCGAATCGTCATCTGCTTCGAGGTTGAACGACGCTTTTTTTCTACCCATAGGAACGCCCGGAAAAGCCATCCCCCGTAGCCACCCCATAATGACCCTGTGGCGCTTACCGGCAGCGTGTAACAATAGCGTCCAGGGGGCGGAAAAGGATATGTTTGTTTAGTCGTTTGCATAGCTGTAGTAAGTAGAAGCATCCAGCTATAGGGTAAACATAAGTGATCGTATATAGGTGCCAAAGCGCTTCATGAATGTAATGACTAGCTAGCCATTACATTCGTCTATTTATACCTTGACTCTTGTACAGTACAAAGTTTTAGCCAGAATCTATTAGTTTTACAGGTCAATGTTTGGCTTAAGTAGATAGTCATTCGTTGTCGGGTATTGTCAGTTAATTGTTGCTAAATACAAGCTTCTGATAATTAGTTGTTTAGCAATAAATGACTGATCATAACTATATCTGACTAGGAATGACAACCTACTTGATAGCCAATGTTCATGTGTACAAAGGGCAAATTGTCACAGTGTATTCAGCCTAGTCGATTTCTTCAAGTGCTCTTCCTGCAAGTACGCCTGCTACGATACGACCAGGTATCTACTGAGGCAATTCGATCTGATGCCTACTTACCGACGACGGTAGCCTATGCATTAGTGACTACTCTGCCTCGTTAAGACTCCCTTTCTCCTGTTAGTATGTCAGTTACAGAAACAACACGTAAGCCTAACGGTGATGGAAACGAAATTGAAATTCGGTTGAGCGATATCATCCGATTTTTGAAAAATAACCGTCGCCGATTTCTTATAGGAGCTTTTGTGGGTATGGTAATCGGGGCTGTTTATGCATTTGCGAAACCGAATGTATATACGGCTCAAGTGACTGTAATGCCCGAGATTCAGTCAAGAGCAGCAGGCAGCTTAGGAGAATTAGGCTCTCTGGCAGGATTGGCGGGCATAAACCTGGATAATACCGTTGGGCAGGATGCGATTCGGCCTGATCTGTATCCGACTATTTTGCAAAGTATTCCGTTTGCCTTACATCTGTTAAACCAGCCCGTTTATTCTCAAAAATTACAGGCGACAATGCGGCTGCAGGACTTCATGGAACGTATGGAGCGAGACAGTTTTTTTGGCCGAATCATACATGGACTTTTGGGTAACAAAGGCGAAGAAGCAAAACTTGATCCGAAGAATTTTAGCCAGGCGATTCAGATAACCAAAGATCAGCAGGAACTTATTAAATCCGTTTACGCAAGTGCAGGCGCTATCTATGATAAGAAAACCGGGATACTGACGCTGACTGCCGTTGAGCAGGACCCGGTAGTTGCGGCTACTGTAGCTCGCTTATCGCTCGAATACTTAACGAAGTATATCACAGCCTACCGTACCGAAAAAGCGAGCCAGCAGGTTACGTTTCTCATGCAGCAAGTACAGCAGACCAAGCGTCGTTATCAGGCGGCAGAATCAGCTCTGGCTGCCTATAAAGACCGTAACCGAAGCTTATTGCTGAACACTGCCAAAATAGACGAACAACGGCTCCAGTCCGATTATTTGCTTGAGCAGTCGGTTTATAATGAATTGTCTAAGCAATTGGAGCAGGCGAAAATTAAAGTGCAGGAAGAGACCCCGTTTTTAAATTATTGGAGCCACCTACCATACCCTTACTGAAAAGCGGTCCTAAACGAACCTTGACAATGCTGGGTTTTGCTGTAGTTGGCGCGATCGTAAGTTTACTTATTGAACTCGTTCGACTTATTCGGCGGAGAATGAGGGTACTACAAGCCGCATAGATAACAGCTCAACTTAGTATTCATTAGGCAATAGGGAGCATGCTTATTGAGTTCTTAAGCAAGCCATATTACCAAAGCGGTTGCTTAACATACGACTAACCCAAGCCGAATCAATCAAACTGTTACCTTCTGCATGAAGAAAGCTTTCAATGGCTGGTTCAGTGTAACGAACTTTCGAAAAATATTTCCGTATAGTAAGTCCCTGATGAATGTGGGATGGCTATTTTTCGATAAACTATTTCGAATGGCCACCGGGATGCTTGTTGGTGTCTGGCTTGCCCGCTACTTAGGCCCTGCTGACTATGGGTTACTAAGTTATGCAAATGTTTTCCCTTTGATACTAGCTCCACTCGCTTCGCTGGGCGTCAATAATATTCTGGTCAGCGAAATACCGATTCAGGATGCTGACGCAGTCGATCGCCTTGTTAGAACAACTGTTGCGCTCAAATTACTGGCAGGATTAGTGGCCTTTGGCCTGATCGTGACGGCCAGCTACTTTATCCATGCTTCAGAACCGCAACTGATTGTATTAATTTCAATCTCTTCAGTTAGCCTGATTGTCCAATGCTTTGATGCGGTAGACGTTTATTTTCAAAGTATTCAAAAAGTTCAATACTCGATTATTCCTAAAATAATTGCGTTTGGGCTAGCTACCCTCATCCGAATTTATGGCCTGATAGCCCACTTACATCTGGAGTTCTTTATTATGGTGACTGCTTTAGAGCTGACTAGTAGCTATCTGGTTATTTATGGGCTTTTCCTGAGGCAGCATAATCATTCGATTTTTACCCTTTTACTTGACAAAGCGATTGTCCAGCGGCTACTACACCTTGCCTGGCCCCTGATGCTGGCCGAGTTTTTTATTTTTGTGTACATGCGTATCGACCAGATCATGCTGAAATATTTAGCTACCAGTGATGAGTTAGGCCGGTATAGTGCCGCTTTACGCTTATCGGAAGTCTGGTATTTTGTGGCTGGAGCCATTACCATGTCTTATTATCCAGGTATCATTAAACTTCGTTCTGAGGATTACAAGGCTTACCTCAGTCGCTATCAGACATTGTTGAATAGACTGGCAATGATTGGTATTGGTCTGGGGCTGTTATTCTCTATGCTGGGTAACGATATCAGTACGTTATTATATGGGCAGAAGTACGAGGGTGTAGGGCCGATTCTTAGTATTCATATCTGGACCGGGGTATTTGTATTTATAGCCGTTGGTACCAATAACTGGTTTGTCGTTGAGAATATGCAACGATTTTTATTAGGGCGTACCATTGTCGGCGCCTTGGTCAATGCGATATTAAATGTTTTTCTAATTCCACGATATGGGGCTATAGGGGCATCGCTGGCCACACTGATAGCACAACTTTGTGCAGCCTACCTGACAAACGGTTTTTTCAGTCGAACCAAAGAGGTATTTCAGCTACAAACGAATGCCTTATTGTTTTTACCCCGTTTGCTGATCAATACCCTTCGCCGAGTTCGCTAAAAAAGCAACCGAACTGCCTACCGGCTTTTTCACTAGTGCAGTAGTAGTTACTTTTGCGCTATTATTTTCTATAAAACGCTCAAATATGTTTAAAAAGCTAATGAGTAAACTACTGCCCTACGCAGTACAGGCCACCTACCAAAACTATAAAATACTCAGCCGAAAATATGGTCATTATAAAAGTGCCAGTCTTTGGCAAAGCATAAATAAGGATGGACAACCAATTCCGTGGTACAGTTACCCTATGATTGAATATATCCAACAACTTGACTGTAGCCAAAAGACAGTGTTTGAGTATGGATCTGGAAATTCAACATTATTTTGGGCCAGCCGTAGTAAACATGTGGTAGCTATTGAAGATGATCCCACCTGGTATGCGCAAATTAAACCTAAGCTGCCAGCCAACGTTACGTATTTGTTAGTGGATAATAAAGAAGCGTATGTTCAGGCCATTATGCAATTTGAGACTCCTTTTGATGTAATTATTGTGGATGGTAGCCATCGGTATGATTGTACTCATAAGGCAAGACCGCAATTATCTGCTACGGGTTTCATGATTTTGGATAATTCGGACTGGTTCATTGAATCGGCAGCTTTCCTGCGAAGTACCGATTTGATAGAGGTAGATATGGCAGGTTTCAATCCCATTAATGGCTATGCCACAACAACATCAATATTTCTAACCCGACAGGTTAGTTTGGCACCGGCTGGCGATAAGCAACCACGAACAGCCATCGGCGGCATTGTGCAATACCTAGACCATCAGTGAGCGTTCGATGGACTACCAACGTGAGAAATGGAAATAAACGCATCCTGTAACGTTCCTGTCCTGTTAATCATGTTTAACCGCCCGGCTCAGGCATTACGCGTATTCGAGCGTATCCGGGAAGTTAAGCCTGAGTCACTCTATCTCACAGTGGATGGCCCCAGACCTGATCGACTAGCTGATAATGAGGCAACAAAGCAATGTCAGGAGATAGCGACTCTTGTCGACTGGCCCTGTACAATTCATACGCTGTTTAGAGCTGAAAATCTGGGCTGTAGGCAAGCCGTTAGTTCGGCGATCAACTGGTTTTTTGAGCATGTGGAGGCTGGAATTATTCTGGAAGATGACTGTTTGCCTGACCTGACATTTTTTGACTTTTGCCAGGTTTTGCTCCAGCGGTATGTTAATGAGCCTAAAATCATGCATATCGGGGAGCTAACTTATATGGTAACCATACATGGGGTCCAGATGCCTATTTCTTCTCCAGTATACCACACATCTGGGGGTGGGCTACCTGGCGTCGAGCCTGGAAATTGTATGATATCACCATGAAGGAGTATCCTGAGTTTAAGCGTTTAAAATCCATCAATCAGATGGTGACTTATGCTCCTTCACAGTCTTACTGGAAAACGGCCTTCGATAAAACGTATTCGGGTAAAATTGATACCTGGGATTATCAATGGGTGTTTACTATTTGGAAACACCAGGGGTTGTGTATCATACCCAACCAAAATCTAATAACAAATATTGGTTTTGGAGAAGGCGCAACGAACACGTTGACTGATTCCGAATTTGCTAATTTACCCACAGTACCCATTGAGGTTAACCAGATGAGTCATCCATCCAATCTGGTACTGAATAAAGAAGCGTTAACCTATGCATTTGCTCAGTTCTATCAACTGCCTTCCTGGTGGAAATCTAAAATCAAGTCATTGATGAAAGCACTTTATCAGGGAGATTTTTCGAAAATACAGACAAAACTAAAAGAGCTGACCACGATGTCAAATCTCTGATGTAAATACATGCTGAATAATGACTATATTTTTTGACCATCAAACATTTTCATTACAAAATTATGGTGGAATATCTCGTTATTATGCGGAATTAATGAGTGGTATAAATCGGTGCTCTGAGCATACTGCTTATTTGCCCACTTTATATTCGAACAATGTTTATCTAAAAGATAAAGAATTTAGTGTTAAGCCATTCTTTCCAAATCAACCATTTGAAAAACGAGAAGCATTAGTATATCGCCTTAACAAATATCAGACCTTACCACTGATTTATACTAAGAAATATGACATTTTCCACGCGACCTATTATGACCCTTATTTTGTAAATTATATTCATGGAAGACCTTTTGTGATAACCTTCTTAGATATGATTCATGAGAAACTTTCAACTAAATACCAGGAATTAGCTCTCGATAAAATTATAACCGCGCGTAAACAATCAATTGCTCAGAAAGCTGACCGTATAATTGCTATATCTCAAAGTACAAAACGAGACATAGTTGATTTGTTTAATATAAAGCCTGAAAAAATAGAGGTTATTTATTTAGGAAGCTCACTTTCGCCAAAACCCAATAAATATCCCGATATTACCACTACTGAAAACCCATATCTATTGTATGTAGGTCACCGACATCATTATAAGAATTTTCTTGGTCTTCTAGCAGCAATACATCCGTTACTTAAACGATATAAACTAAAACTTGTGTGCGCAGGAGGGGGGCATTTTACAAAAGAAGAATACGAATTTATACGCTCTTTGGGTGTTGAAGCTGCTGTTGAGCAAAAACCAATTAATGATGACGTGTTAACGAAATTATACCAGCAGGCAGTTGCTTTTATTTTTCCATCTTACTATGAAGGGTTTGGTATTCCTGTGCTTGAAGCCTTCGCCTGTGATTGTCCATGTATTATTAGTAATCGTAGTTCACTACCTGAAGTTGCTGGTGAAGCGGCCCTCTACATTGACCCAGCTCAACCCGATTCGATGGTTGATGCCGTAACGAAACTGATCGTTGATTCGACTCTCCGTGAAACATTAATTTTAAGAGGTAGAGAACAATTAGCTAAATTTTCATGGCAGAAAACAGTAAAAGAAACTGTATCACTTTATGAATCCATATTGTCTGATAGAAACGCCTGATTGACTTTTCACCGTATCTGGTTATGAACAAGGAAGCTTTTGTGTGTGATCAATATGTTGATTATCAATTGAGTGTGATTGTTGTTGTCTATAATGCAGTATCAACAATCGAGCATTCCTTAAAAAGTATACTTTCGCAGGCTGAACAGGTTGAAGTAATTGTAATTGATGGGGGGAGCAACGATGGTACTTTAGCTATTATTCGACGATATGAGTCGCGCCTGTCCTATTGGATTAGCGAACCGGACTTTGGAATTTATGATGCTATGAATAAAGGTATAGCCAGAGCCCGTGGCAATTGGATTTATTTTCTGGGTGCAGACGACCAACTTAAGGAGGGCGTTTTATCCGCTATCTTGCCCCTATTACAAAATACCCTTAGTAAACTAGTGTATGGTTCGGTTATATATGACACCGGTAAAGTTTTTAACTCATCATTAGACTGGAAAACTAGTTTACAAAATACAGTACATCATCAAGCCGCTTTTTACCATAAATCACTTTTTACTGATTTTCGATATGACATTCGCCTGCGAATCATAGCTGACTATGAACTGAATCTTATTGCCTGGCGAGGGAAAATTGCAGCCCAAAAAATGGATATACTCGTTGCTCAATGTGGAAGTAATGGGAGTAGCTTTGATACGAACCTTTCCTTAAAAGAAACTAACTTAGTGCGGAATAAATATGTAGGGAAATTAACCGGTACTATTTTGTCATACATACTTCATCTAAAATACTTTATACACTATGTATTATTACGAAAAGTATGATGTCTTCGTTTTAATTACTGCCTTAGTACTATTAATTTCTCTATTCTTATTCACTTTTCGTCATAGGATATCGACACTCATTGACCCCCTATGCTTTCACCTTTTATGGTGTGCGAGTGTATTGTCATTATTAGCTGGCTATATATATAAATATGGACTTAATGCCTCGTCCATATTATTCATTCTGACGTTTACAATATATTTATCGACTCTCTATATTGTCACTCGAATTCCTACGGAAACTGCTGTTCGTAAGACTCCGCTACAACACAAAGTAGTGACTATGTATTTTGTGTGTTTAGTTTTGTTTATGGCGAGCCGATATGAATTTATTATCTATGCATTAAAAGCGAACTCACCCGTAGAGTGGTTTTTGTATAAATTCAAACAAATTGAAGGCCGGAGTCCTGTTCAATATATTTTACAATTAGGCGCCCGGCCTTTTTTTCTATATTATACGTTTGTTCTGATAACCACTAGACATAATCTGAAGAGATTTGTCTATTTCATGCTGGTTGTAAATATAGTCATGGACATAATTGCCGGAGGGCGATCTTCATTGATTGGGGTAATCATGATGTTTGGGTATTATGTTTATTTATTTCCTGAGTTATTTCCAGTCAGAAAATTACGGCAGATAAACGTTTGGGGGCTTGTTGGGATATTCTTTGCCCTTATGATTCTGGCAATAGTTACCTCGTTTTATAGCCAGGAAATTAGTATTAAAGATGGCTATCTAGCCATGCTCAACAGGCTTCTCGCAGCTGGTGATGGCTTGGATCTATATCTGGTAAACAACGCAGAACAGCACATTCCTTCTGGACTCGGCGAATACATTAAATCGGTCTTCGGCATTTTTATTAAGCGAGTTGTACCTATTCAAACCCAAAGCATTGGCTGGCAGCTGTATGAACTGGATCAGGGGAGAATTATACCGTTTTCAGTTGGCCCTAACTTCATCTTACCCCTGCAAGTAGCTGTGCTTGGCTATACCTGGCTCATTCCGTATTGTGTATTTATTGCTTGTGTAGTCGGAGCGCTACGGAAGAATTATCTGGCTAGATTTGTTAAGTTACCTCCTGTTTTGAGTTTTGCGTTGGGAACAATGGCATTTGAACCTATCTTAGATATAGAATTATTTTTTTTATACATTTCAGGTATTCTGGTACTTTATTTCTTCATTGTGTATCCATTCCTGCGTTTGAAGATAATATGGGGGATTCCCAGAATAACGTTCAAGCTAAGTCGTTGATTAATAGGCCTAAGATCAGTGTTTGTTTAGCCTCCTATAATGGAGAGCAAGTTATAGAGCGGCAATTGAAATCCATTTTGCCGCAACTAGGAGATAATGATGAAGTTATTATATCAGATGATTATTCAACGGACCAGACATCGGTGGTTGTTAGTCGATGCATGGATTATAGAATCAAATTCATTTATAATGAAAACCGTAAAGGTCCAGTAGGAAATTTTCAGCATGCACTGGAGCGTTCGACAGGGGATATTATCTTTTTGAGCGATCAGGATGATATCTGGTTACCTGAAAAAGTAAATAGCACGCTTATATTATTGCAGCAATATGATCTGGTACTTACTGATTGTAAGGTAGTTGATGCCAATTTGTGCGAATTGTATCCCTCTTTCTTCTCGGCTCGTGGAAGCAAATCTGGCTTGGTTCGTAACCTATATAAAAATTCTTACATGGGCTGCTGTATGGCTTTTCGACGTACTATTCTGGAATATGCCCTGCCATTTCCTACACATATTTATATGCATGACTGGTGGATCGGCTTGCTGGTTGAACTAAAAGGTAAAGTGTATTTTAATAGCACCCCTATGATACTATATGTGCGACATGGTAACAATGTGTCGCCAACAGGTGAGGAATCGTATTCGTTTTTACGCAAATTTTACAACCGTTTTTGGCTGATTTTGGCGTTATTGTCACGTCTTCTTTTTTAAACGCATGGTATCCATTGTTATTCCTACACTCAATGCAATTAAATACCTGCCAGCTTTATTGCAAAGTTTGCGTGCGCAAACGTTGGAGCATGAATTAGTCATCATTGATTCTTCGTCAACGGATGGTACCGTACCGTATTTAAAGCAGCACAATATACCGTTCCTATCGATTCCTACCAGTTCATTCAATCATGGAGCCACCCGTAATTATGGCGCATCAGTAGCCAAAGGTGATGCTATCGTATTTATGACACAGGATGCATTACCTTCCCACCCTGATACATTGGCACGATTAATTGAAGCCCTGTTTAGTGACGATGATATTGCATTGGCCTACGGGCGGCAGTTACCCCATCCTGATGCGGATGTGATGAGCCAGTTTGCCCGGTTTGCAAACTATCCGGCTCAAAGTAAACTGAAGTCGAAAAATGATATTGCGTTAATGGGAATAAAGGCCTGCCATTGTTCAAATTCATTTGCTGCTTATAAAAAGGATATTCTGTTTGCCATTGGTGGGTTTCCTTCAGACACCATTCTGGGAGAAGATGTCTCGGTTGGAGCCCGCATGATTCTCAACGATAAGCGCATCTTTTATTGTGCCGAGGCTGCCGTTTACCACTCCCACAATTACACGATTTGGAGGAGTTTGAGCGGTATTTTGACATTGGCGTATTCCATCGGCAACAGAAATCCGTCCTGAAACCGTTTACAAAAGCTGAATCCGAAGGAGTCAGATATGTATTACAGGAATGGGCTTATCTAAGGGACAAAAAGCTGCATCTGGTACCTCAACAAGTACTTCGTACAGTAGCAAAGTATGTGGGTTACCGGGTTGGTTACTGGAATGAATTGTTGCCGGATTATATTAAGCGAAAGATAAGTATGCACCAATCGTTTTGGGAATCGGTGGATAGGCGCAATGTGGTGCTCAGATGAACTTTATCGTGTTAAAGGTCAGCTACAAAGGAATCGGATCATTTAGGAAAAAGTCACTTCGGATTTCAGCCGTGCCGTCGTAATTTATAGGTTCGGCTCCACCTGTTCCTATTACTCTTGGTGTTACGGTAACCTGACCTTTACCATTGGCAAATGTGATGTCCACTAATACGCCAGTAATGGTCAGGTAAGCTGCGTTCGTCATCGTTTGATCCAGAATAATGACTGTTGCAGAAGGAGAGTCAAAGCTACCATCCCCCGTTGATTAACCACGAGTTGGGCCTGAAAATACAAAACGGCCAGCGCCCCGGAACCATACCCTCCCGCCCGAAAAGTGCCTTCAAGCCAGACTCGATAATAACCCGCGTTTGTATTACTCACCGGAGTCTGAACCGCTTGTTGAAATTGAAAGGCAACAACAGGCGTAATTGATTGTACCAAGCCAGCCGAAATCGTAGAATTTGTCAATAAGCGGATTCGTCCCCCACGTTTTTCAAATGGGTTTGCTGAGTGTAGTCCTATGTTTACACAAGTCCTAAGTAAATTAGGGGTAATCATAAACTGGTTACCAGCTGCATAATAACAGGTAATCTCGCTATTGAATGCAGAACCCGCTACCCGCTGATTCGCACCGGCAGGAGCATGATACAACACAAATCGGTTAGGTCGGTCGGCAGGATTAGGGAGTGCTACACGGGCACGAAGCCCCGTTACTAAAGAGTTTGTTATATCGATTAATTCGGTTGTGGGTGCGGTTGAGTTAGCTACCACAGCGTCAATATCGCAGTTTTCAAAACCCGAATCTCTGATCTGAAGAATTCGCGAAAAGGATTCAATAGTTGCATGCACCTTTAAGCTAGTCGTATAGCCAGAGCATAAGATAGCGGTTTCATTCGTGCCTGTATTATTGGCAGCACGACCCAGGTACCCATGAAAATTTATATTATTCGTATTGACGAGTACCATGGCTGGCTGGCGTTTCTCAAGCGATTGAAATGAAGTGCCATCAATCGTGGTGACCCCATGCTGCCCAGGCCACTGGTAACCGTTTGGTAGGCACTCGACACCGTATACGTGGCTCCTATCACACTAATATCGGAGCGGGCGCTTAGAATAAGTGGCGTATTGGTGCGAACGACGCAGTCATGGATATAAAACTCTTCGCTACGAACATTAAGAATACCAATCGAGCCAAATCCGCCATTGGCTGCTGGATAATCGACTAACTGGAAATAGCACCTCCGAATTCCACAATTTAGCCCTCCTGTACTGGTTAAGGCAAATTGTACACCAACCGATGAAGTGGAAGCCGTTGGGGTGCCGGTATTTAGAAAGGTGAAGTTTTCACAGCCCGAATGGGACGACCCACTGAAGTCAAAGATCGGTCGGCTACCTGTATTGCCTAATATAACGGTATTTAAATAGCTTCCTCCATCGCCAACCAGCCACACGCCTATCTTATTGGTGATATTAATTGAGTTGGAGATTAGATAATAACCTGCTGGAAAATAAACTGTAGCAGAGTATTTTGCAAATGGGTTGGCACTTAGCGAGCTGGCATAATTAATCGCATTCTGAATGGCTACTGAGTCATCGACCGAACCATCACCTTTGGCTCCAAATTGAGGATCTTTAACGTTAACTGACATCAAAATTGTCGTTTATGGTAAGGTGTGCTCTTTAGTATAATGAATGGAACAAGTTAGTTGTCAAACTGTTTGTTGCGTATGGAGAAGGAAAAAATCAGGGCAATCCCCGCATGCTGGCGGGTTGGTACCTGATTCAGCTTACCAGGTTGACCCAGTTAAAATAGGTCTGCCTTTAAAGATATATTGCTGCAGCTAAAGCTCTTACCCTTAATCGGTATACTAGATACTAACCATAGCAGTCTACGTGCTCGTGGGCAACCTTATAAAGCCTATGCCAATATCATGTCCATGATGAAGACGAATGCTGACGATCGAAAGTCAGGCCATAAGGAAATTAAGATTGCTTAGAAAATTAGTTGACAGATGTTCGTAATAACATGCCAGAACAGTGAAGCCGAGATAAGGGCAATGAGTGTCCATGGTCCTGGGATGGGCAGGGATTTCATCTTGATTTCCATGACAATAAGCTTTGGTGAAGCAGAAGTCAGGTCATAAGTAGTTGGCGTTGACTGAATCTATAGAACCTGGTAAAGCGCAAAAGGTTGCTAAAATCCCGATTAGTAGCCGCCAATCGGGATTTGAAAGTCATATGTGTAGTAGTAAGAAGTCAATAAGGAGCAAGCCCTGAAAAGGAAAGCCTGATGACCGAATCAATTAACGTTCTAATAGGCTAACTTAAACAGATAGATGCTTAGTGGGCATAAATGAAGATGAACCCGTTGTGCCAATTCGGTAAAAACGCTTTCCACAGGCAGTGCAGCGATAAGCCTTGCTGGGGATAAGCTTCATAAGGTTGTGCCGACGAACCCGGTCGGGATGGGGTTGCCGCATTTGGGACAGCCCTTTCGAAAACGAAAGGTTCGAAATAGGTAAAGCAGCACGAGGCTGCTACCAAGCAGGATAAGATTAAGTGTCATGATTGTCAGAGGTGAGTTACTGCTTGGAATAACGCACGCCCGAATAGTCACCAGAACACTCCGGGATTTAATCAGAATTTATTAAAAGGCGAAAAAAAAATGATTATGATCCTTAAAATCCTGTTGAGTTGCGCCAACTTCTGTTGTCGAATGACGATCTAAAGCTACCATTTTAGCACGATTCAACCGCTTAGGGCATCGTGAAAACATGGTAAAACTTATGCCGACAGTGATCGCAGGAATAGCGTTTCATGGGGAATGGTTTAGCCAGGGGAGGTCTATGCGCCCGGTTTAGTTTGGCTGATTTGCACTGTGGGCACCGCTTTTTGAGCGTAAACCGGGATGGGGAAACAACGATGGGAGTGACTAGGCCAATAGCGAAAAGAAAAGCAAAAGCAAGTAGCATGTTAGTTCATAATGAGTGATTTATAAAATGAAAGTAACAATTAATTATTGATTATCAATACGTCATCCTGTTTAGCGTACTCAAAGTCCTATTTCCTTGACTGATACCCAATCCTATTTTAATCCGAAAAAAGCTGAAACGCTGAAGCTTGATACCTTCATTGACCATTGCATTAACTTCACCACACTCGAATTGGCACCGAAACTCGCAATGATTTAATCAGATTTTTTGGGTGGGCGAATACGATAAAAAAGCCTTAATGAACAGCTTCTATTTATAAAAAATGAGTGATCAAATCGACCACTTCGTCCATTTCGGCCAGCGTGTTAAAATAGTGTGGCGAAAGCCGGATCAACCAATCTACTCCCTTGCGCCGAAAGTCGATCAGAGCGGAGCTTGCATACTGCACTGTAAAGACCACTCGCCGGTGTCGTAGCGCTGCTTCGAGTGCCGGTAGCGATTGGCGGGTCGTATGAAAGGTCAGGATGTTACTTTGCTGGGAACCCCGATCCAATAAGACGATACCATCAAGTTGTTCAAGGCCTGTTCGGAGCCGGTGCATAAGACCTTGGTTCTGCTGGGTAATAGCCTCTATACCTATCTGATTGGCGTAATGTATGGCCTCGGCTAACCCTACACTGAGTAACGAAATCTCCTGCGGCTCAAACCGGCGGGCACTCATCTGCAAAAAGTAGCTATCTGGACTTGTCCACGTAGCGGCCCGGCGATCGAGGAACAGGGGGGCCAATCCAGTCTCCAGTGCTCTATCCGATACATACAAAAATCCGGTGTTACGCGGTCCACGTAGAAATTTACGCCCTGTTGCTACCAGAAAGTCGGGCTGAATGTGGGTAACATCGAGTGGTAGTTGCCCCACTGACTGAGCCGCATCTAGCAGATACCAGGCACCGTATTGCCGGCAGAGGCTGCCCACCTCCTCAGCCGGCAGCACTAACCCAGAATTCGTTGGTATGTGGGTAATAGCAACCAGCGCTGGCCGGTGTATGCGCATTAATTCCTCTGCATGAGTCAGATCAAGGTCGCCGTTAGGCAGATCGTTAATTCGCAATAGCCGAATGCCTAACCGCTGCTGCATGGATAGAAAGGCCAGTTGGTTGGAAACGTAATCGTTGGAGGTGGTCAGAATGGTATCACCTACCTGAAAAGGAATGGCCGATAGCACCTGAAAGTAGGCATCGGTTGCACTATAGGCATAGGCAATATTGCCCGGCCGGGTATTCAGTAGCCGGGCTGCTTCATCATAAAATCGGCCGATTTGCTCCAAACGTAACCGTTCGACTTCGTACCCGCCTAATTGGGTTTCCAACTGGAGATAATCCATCATAGCTGCTACAACGGGCTGAGGCATTAAGGAGGCTCCAGCGCTATTCATAAATAGGCTGTCGAGGCAGCCCGGTGTATCAGCCCGCAGTTGGGTGATATCAAAAAAGGGAGTTGTTTGAAATTGCATGGGGCAAAACAAGGGAACTGGGGTGTATGGAAACAGATACACTTTCGTGATTACATGATCATACAGCGTACTTTTTTGAAGATTGACCGATGTTCCTAAACTGTACGGGTGACTTCGGCAAAATCTGTATGGTAATGCGTACAGATGCGATCCCTACTTTTGCCCAATAAAACAGAACATCTCTACTCAAAGAAGCCCATGGCTCTATCTATCCCAAGTATCAACAGATCGCTCGTCAATTAGGTGATACCTTACGGGTTGGTGTACTAACCGGGGCGATAAACTTCCCTCCGTCCGTACGCTTAGTCAGGAGCTTGGCGTCAGCATCAACACGGTGCAACAGGCCTATTACTGTCTGGAAGCCGAGGGATTGGTGGAGGTACGACCTCAATCGGGCTACTACGTCCGAACGCTGGTTGAGCGAATGGGGGATGTACCGCGCCGGTCTGCGCCCCAGGCTATAGTCCATCAAAACCGTTTGCCTGATCAGGAGCCGATACTACTGAGACTCATGCGCCAGCAACGAGAGCCTGGCTGGCTTCCTTTTTCGCTAAGTGTGCCAGCTCCTTCGTTACTGCCTGTCGACAAGTTAATGAAGTCTTTCCAGCAGGCTCAACGCGAACTCCCACACGGTGGAATCGAATATGAACAGATGGCTGGAAACGCAGATCTTCGTCGGCAAGTTGCCCGTTATGCTCTGTTCTGGGGCAGTCGACTCACCGACGAGGAGATTATCACGACTGAGGGCTGTACTGCTGCGCTGACCTTATGTCTGAAAACCATTACCCGGCCGGGCGATACCGTCGCCGTAGAAAGCCCCATTTATTTTGGTATCCTTCAGACCCTTCGCTCGCTGGGCTTAAAGGTGCTCGAACTACCCACCGATCCGCTGACGGGCGTTGATCTGGATGTGCTGGAGGAACATTTACTGGCTGGGGAGGTACAGGCCTGTTTGCTGGTGCCAAACTTCAGCAATCCGCTAGGTTTTTGTATGCCGAATGCCCATAAAAAACGGCTGGTACAGCTGATGGAAACGTACCAGATTCCGCTTATCGAAGATGATCTTTACGGCGACCTGCATTTCGCGCCTGACCGTCCACTTCCCTGCAAGGCATTCGACCGACAGGGGCTGGTCTTATGGTGTGGGTCCGTCAGTAAAACGCTGGCACCTGGCTATCGGGTGGGCTGGGTGGCTCCGGGGCGCTATTATGATGAGTTGCTTCAGATAAAGCGCTATCAGGCTGGTTTTTCCCCAGGTATCACACAGCAGGCAATTGCCAATTTTCTAGCCAATGACCGGTATGAACTGCACCTGCGCCGACTTCGACAGCGACTGAAAAGCAATTGTCAACGCTACCAGCAGAGTATTCGTGCTCACTTTCCCAGCGGCACGCGCATCAGCGAGCCACAGGGCGGCTTTACGTTGTGGGTAGAAGTTGATGTCCGGATAAATACGCTGGAACTGGCTGACCAGTTGGCTCCGCATAAAATCAGTATTATGCCAGGCAGTTTATTTAGCCTTCAGGCGCAGTATACCAATTGCATGCGACTCAGTTATGGGTTGCCTTTCGATGAGCGCGTCGCCTGGGGCCTGCAAACCATTGGACAACTTATTCACCAACAGTTGGCAGTATGAACTACCTATTCTGGCGACCGGTTTCTTTCACCGCAGGTTTCATGCTATTCCTGTTGCTGATTATTTTAGGAAGTGCAGTTGGTCAGGTACGGGAGCGATACCAAAAATTTGAGTACCAGCTACCGATGCGTGATGGGGTTACGCTTTACACCGCCGTTTATGTACCTCTCGATGCATCTGTGCTTAAACCATATCCCTTTTTGATGCAACGTACCTGCTTTGGCTCCATGCCGTATGGCATCGACCAGTATAAAGCCACCTTAGGGCCTTCGCCCACGCTCCAGGCTGATGGGTACATTTTTGTATACCAGGATGTGCGTGGGCGCTGGGCTTCTGGGGGCGCTGGACCAATATGACCCCCATTGTCAGCGACCGCAAGAAACCGTCATCCTCCAAGCTCATTGACGAAAGTACCGATACCTACGACACCATCGACTGGCTACTCCGGCATGTACACTACCACAACGGCCGGGTAGGATTATGGGGTATGAGCTATGCGGGTTTCTATGCGATAGCGGGTTCCATCAACGCCCATCCGGCTTTGAAAGCGTCTTCGCCCCAAGCGCCTATCGCGGACTTCTTCCGGGAAGATATTCATCATAACGGTGCTTTCACGCAACTGGCTCTGCTGGCTTACCCGTTGTTTGGTGAGGGGCCATCTGGTCCAACCACAAAGCCCTGGTTCCTCAAGGACTGGATTCAAACAGGAGATCAGACGGAGTATGCCTGGCATACCAACCTGGGGCGCTGGCAAACGCCCAGCCGTATTTATCCAGGAATGTGTTCTGGCGGCAGACAGTGGCCCATCCCAACTACGATACGTTCTGGCAGAAGCGCAACATTCTGCCCCATTTATGGAAAATTCGACCCGCTGTACTGGTCGTCGGGGATGGTTTGATGCTGAAGACCTATATGGGCCACTGAGCATCTACAAAACACTTGATCGGTATAGCCCACAGTCACGCCCGATGCTGGTTATGGGGCCGTTTGGACACCGGGGCTGGTCGGAAGAAACCGGCCATACGCTTCATAACGACCTGTATTTCGGTGATAGTCTGGCGACCTACTACCAGCGTGAGCTGGAAGCACCTTTCTTTCATCACTACCTGAAAGGCCCTGGCGATGGCAAAACCGGACTACCGAAAATCTGTCTGTTCGATACGGGCCAGAAACAATGGCGAACGTATTCGCAGTGGCCAGCGTCCAACGGCCACCGCTTACGTTGGTATTTAACACCTACGGGCCAGCTAAGCACACAACCGGCTACCCCTGCCAGTTTTCGGGAATATGTCAGCGACCCAAAACATCCTGTGCCTTACAACGAAGCGACCCTGACCGCTGAACCCGATTTCAGTGCGTTGTTTAGCTACATGTCGGCCGATCAGCGGTTTGTCAGTGGCCGACCTGACGTACTCACCTTTCAAACAGATGTATTACCTGGCAACCTGACGGTAGGTGGAGAAATCACAGTTCGACTGAAGGTCAGTACGACGGGTACCGATGCCGATTGGGTAGTTAAGCTCATTGACGTGTACCCACCCGACGAGCCGAATCATCCTTACCTGCCCAATCCCAAAACTCAGCTAGCGAATTATCAGCAACTAGTCAGAGCCGATGTCATGCGGGGCCGGTTTCGCCATAGCTTTGAAAAACCCGAGCCCTTGACCCCGAATCGGGTGACGGAGGTAAGGTTCCAGCTCCAGGATGTATTGCATACCTTTAAAAAAGGACATCGGGTCATGATTCAGGTGCAAAGCAGTTGGTTTCCACTAATTGATCGAAACCCGCAGACGTTCGTGGGAAATATTTATAAAGCAGACCAAGCCAATTTTAAACCGGCTCGTCATCGTCTTTACGGTAACTCTGTTATTGACGTGGCTACGATACCTTAGTTATTTTTCAGTAACGATTTCATATGCAAAACCCTATCTACATTGTCGGAGTCGGTGCCATTGGCATGACCCTAGCTGTGTTGCTGAAGCAGTCTGGTAAAGACGTTACGCTGCTGCGCGGTCGCCAGGGGTGTGAGCCGGAAACCGAAGAAACGAGTATTACGGTTGACTACGGCGGTGACTCGGCTCTAACAGAATCCATTTCTATCCGTACACTAGAACAGGTTGAGCGGTTGAACGGAATTATTTTGCTGACCAGCAAATCGTTTGGAAACCAGGAGCTAGCCCGGCGATTGAGTGGAAAGACGAATGAGTCGCCCCTGGTTTTGTTGCAAAATGGATTAGGTATCGAAGAGCCATTTCTGGAAGCCGGTTTCCCGGAGGTGTATCGGTGCGTGTTACTGGCAACCAGTCAGGTGCAGGCACCGTATACCGTTACCTATAAACCCGTAGCGGCTTCGCCCATTGGCGTGATTCGGGGCCATGAATCCCGAATGGCAGAGCTAGTGGAGCAGCTTAGTACGTCTCTGTTTCCGTTCCGGACTGAGACTGCCATTCAGCAGACTATCTGGGAGAAAGTCATTGCCAACTGTGTCTTCAACGCCATTTGTCCACTACTTGGCGCTGATAATGGTATTTTTCATCGGAATAGCTCAGCGCTGGTTTTAGGACGTGAGATTATCGACGAATGCATGGCTGTAGCAGAGGTATCGGGTGTTGTACTTAATCGAGAGGAAGTGGAGGGCCGACTTTTACAAATCAGTCAACGTTCCGATGGTCAGCTCATCTCCACCCTGGTTGACATTAATCACGGCCGCGAGACTGAAATTGAGACGCTGAATTTAGCTGTAGCCCGTCTGGCTGATCGACTGGGTCGGCCTGAATTAGCCACCCGTACTCGCTTACTGGGTGAATTGATCCGGTTGAAATCGGCAGTTAGCCGTGTGTCATATGGCTAATGCGAACCTACTTTTTTTTCACGATAGGTTTTTGGGTAGCAGGCTTAGAAGTAGTGAGCCTGGGAGTGCTCTTTTTTTGAACCGCAGAAAACTCCTTCGGCTTGTTGATAACCTCGTTTTTCTGGGCACGGCCCAGAAAAATTTTAACCGGGTTGTTGATAACCGCATAAAATTCATCGAAGTACTTCAGCGTGCGTTTCACATAGGCTGAATCCAGGCGAGAATCGTTCGCGTACAGCGCGTAAATTTGGGGTTTCAGTTGATTGAACCGGTCAAAGACCTGGTGAAACAACGCCGACGGATAGGAAATTCCCCGGTAGACGCGTTCTCGAACTGAGGCAATGCCAATGTTCTCGGAGGGCAGCGCATAAAAGGCCTCGACGATGCCCGATAGGTCGAAATCGTAGGGCACCGGTACTGGATTCTTGATCGTAGGGACGGTCAAAAGCCGGATGTTGTGCCGATAGGGTACCGACCAATCGGTGTTGCCAATCAGGTACTCAAACACTGCCAGCGTAGCCATGTGTAAGGAATCCATGTTGGCCATGCTGATTTGCCGGAGTTTATTGGGTAGGTTACCATTGCGTTTTACCAGATTGGATTCGTCTTCCAACAGCATACCCCAGCGGGTTTCGGTGGGACGTTTGCCTGCCGAATCCACATAGCTCACCTGGCATAGTCGTGCTCGAAAGCTGTAGTCGGTCAGCAGGTTGTAAAGTCGATATACCAGATACTCCCGCACAACGTACTCCTCGCCTTCACAGTGGGTGACCAACTTCATCTTGTTATGGCTGGCAAACACGGTATGGCTGGCCTTCTTTTTAGGTACATTCAGATATAGGGGCGGAAATGAGCAATTGTTCCAGAGCTTCCGAAAGTTGCCGCGCACCTGGAGTTTAACCGGTAGGGTCACGGTTTCGCCCTGGGGAGATTGATAATTGAGTTGAGCCGGGTGCGCCGTGGTGGTGTCGCCCCGGTCTTTCAAAATGCGTACAAAAGAAGAGGTGAGAGTGAAGGCCAGCACCGAGTCGCTGCTGAAGAGGACGTTGTGTCGCGTCGAATCAGGCAAGGAGGCATTTTGGGCAGAGGCTCCGACCGAAATCGCCAGCATGAGGAGCAAAAACACGAGTAAAAATTTCATAGGGAAGTATGAGGTAAACTATGCCGATTCGGGTCTAGCGGTTTTAAAAATTCATTCGTCACGCTTTTGGGGTTATGTTACGATCCCCATTTCACGTATTTCTGCCAGTTATGTTGTTCTTTAAACCCCAGCACTTCACGGATTTTTCGATTTGAAAACAAGGCTTCATACTCCCCCATTTCGCGCGTAAGGGGCACACCAGGGAAGAACCTTTCGGCCAGTTCTTTGCTGGGAATAGTGGCACCGTTGTGATCATTGCCCGCATTGAAAAGCTGATAACCAAGGTTGTCTTTGTTCAAACATAAATCCACAATCTGGCCCAGGTCACGCGCATCTATATAACAGAAGGCATTCCGGCGACGCACTTCTGGGTTCTTAAAATAATAGGGAAACAGTTCAGCGTATTCGTGCGGTTCAATCACATTGCCGATACGAAGGGCATATATATCAAAGCCTGACCGTCGCTGGAAGCTGCGGGCGGTTTTTTCATTGACAACCTTAGACAAGCCGTAGCTATCCATGGGGTCAACGTCATAATCCTCTTCCAGCGGTAACACCCTGGGGTTGGTTTGCCCATCCGAAAAACAGATACCATAGGTGGTTTCTGAGGAAGCAATAATAATCTTTCTAATTCCAAGTTTAACAGCCGCTTCAATTACATGGTAGGTACCTATGGTGTTGACTCGGAACGTTTCATTATCTGGTTTGATTAAGATCCTGGGCACGGCAGCAAAATGAACGACCGCATCAAATTTAGGTACGCCATTCCCTGGCTCCAATTCATCTAAGCCGGTATACGAACTCATGGCATTAAACATTTGTCCCGAATCCGTAATATCAGCAATCAGATTATCGACCCCTGGGTGATTCAACGGCGTTAGGTCCACATTCAGCACTTTATGTCCCTGGTTGAGCAGGTAGGGAATGACGTGCTTTCCGGCTTTTCCTGATCCCCCTGTAAAGAATATTCGCTTTTTAGTCATGTATTCTTCTAGTTAATACCCATTTTCTTCTTAAGTAATCACGCAGAATTAGATTCTATTGGTTCTACTGTGCTCAAAATCAGTGAATTGATACAATAGAATCAAAAGAATCAACAGCCTTTAAATCTGCCCAAGTACTTACTAACCGATACTGTTTGCGTTGCTTATTCCATGTCAATTTCGCAATTATTCGTTCATTTCATGCTATTGAGGGGCATGTATTAAAACTGCCACCAGGAGGACCGTTTTGATAAACCGGTTGTTCGACGTGCTAACCGCTTGATATAAGTTCGTATATCCAGCCGGTTCGTCGGTGCGATGTTTGCGCTCACTGTTTTCATTTCCCACCTGATAAATGGCAGTCGGTACTAGATTCTAGTCAGTAGCATACCGCAACAGCCCCTTAAAATTGGCAAAAAATCATTTCTATTTATAGATATGTATATTCGTTATACAATTGGTCAAGTGTAGAGCTTCCGTAAAACGAGTTGGTTTTGATTTGACTACAGGTTTCAGAACTTTACCCTTAATTTCTAATAGAATGAATATAGATAATCCCGACATCATTCCTGATTCGG
Source organism: Spirosoma telluris (assembly GCA_003259005.1). Taxonomy (GTDB): domain Bacteria; phylum Bacteroidota; class Bacteroidia; order Cytophagales; family Spirosomataceae; genus Spirosoma; species Spirosoma telluris. The sequence goes on along the minus strand of QLII01000001.1, from coordinate 2,542,746 downwards.
ATGAAGAACTTGACGACCCTTATATCCATACCATTTCCACGGCGGAGTTTGTGGAAACGATAGAACACGCTAGTCAAGAAGAGAAGGATAACGTATTGGCTCCGAGCCGAGACTAGTAGTCTGTTACGTTAATTATTAGGCCCAATAATAGTATTATTCTCCGAGTTAAGCTTGACATAGTGCCGTTTGAGTTTTTGTCGAGCTTGGCCCGTGTCAAAAAGCCACCGCGATGGCGGACCGTTTGATTTTAATCCCGGCTTGATTGCGCGCTTCGGCCCAAGCCAACACTTCTTTTCCAAAGTGGCTAAGTCCCCAATCTGCCGGTCTAAGTATTGCTTGGAGAGAGCCGCAAACTCTAGCTCTGCCATGTTTAACCACGACGCGTGGGTGGGCGTATACTGTAAAACCAATCGGTTACTCAACTGGTGAGCGGTTAGCACGTCGAAGCGCTCGTAAAAACAGCCCACCTGATGGGTATTTAACCGGGTGGCCGGAGCCATTGTCCTGCAGTATATGAAGACACTCCGCATAGGGGTAATGATCAACCAGTAAGGTCTGCATAAATTCGGTATAATCTCGCTTAGTGCGTTGTTCTCGGACTTCTACGAAGCGGTGTCCGGTGTCCAGGTTATAACACCTGTTCCTTACGTGTATATTCATAGTCTACTTTAGCTGCTTTTTCGGATTTAACTGGCAGTGGAGCCATCACATCAGCCAGCAATTGACAGGGACGCTCCCGCGACGGCGTACCGTTCAAAACAGAATCGGGGCTTGGTGGGGTCAGCGGGTCGAGTGTAGAAATCCGGCACCGCTTCCATTTTAGCTAGATAGTGCCCTTCTAGCTTACCGATGCACCACTGTTGTTTGAGCCAGGGCTTAACGGGGCCGCCCGGCGGCTGATTTTTTTTAGCTGTTCACCCACTGTTTTATGAGAAATGGACTCCACCAGCCGCAGTTCGACAAAGCGATCCGCCAATAAACGTAAAGTCCATCGGCTCCGGCCTTGGGGCGCTTGACTACAAGCCAGGGCCGTCAAGTGAGCTTGAGCGACTTTGTCAAACTTGCTGGGCTGGCCAGGCCTGGGCTTTTCACCCAAGGCGCTCATCAGCCCTTCGGTTAGATAGCGTTTTTGTAGGTTATAAACGGTGGCTTCACTAACAGGTAGTAGCGTTGCTACTTGAGTTGGTGTCTTTCCCTGATGCAAGTGGAGTAGCACCTGGGCCCGGTTGAGGCTACGGACAGCGTACTTGCCTTTGACTAACATTTTTTGCGTGGCATATTCAGATCCAGGAATAGGGCATCGGGAAGTGGATCTGCCCTGTTCGTAAGCAGTTGCATGAGTTGTTCTCCATCCTGCACAGTCGTGAGGTCTGATGCTATTGGTAACCTACTTAAGGCTTCTTTAAAAAATAGACAATCGTCTTCATCGTCATCGGCCAGTAAGAGATGCCATTGATTGATATTCATAGACAATCATTCTATCGCTGGTTAGCGAAATACTCCCGTTTAAGCGATTAAATGTCAATTAATTAAGGGGAAGAACTCGTTGCCCGATCTTTTATTCAGTTCTGCTATTGTCATACTGACATGGCAAACCTCAATTCCCCTATTCGCACCCAAGCGTATTTGGGTTTGTAGATGGTTCACTCTCTATTGTATTTACAAACCTATGGGTAGTTTCATCCGCAATTGCCCGGCAGCGTCAGCCCGTCGCATGAATTTACTCAGTTTGGGTTAAGATTCTTAAATGCCCATTGATTAATTGATAATGGCTCAACTATGCGCTCCATGTCACAACAATCCGCCTATTTATAAAGCCAATTTCTTCGCTGATGAACACAATTGAGCCACTATCGGGTTTTCTATGACGAAGGGTGATGGGCTGGCAAAATGATTTAAAAATGGATGGAAGGGATTTTTGACTATCTGCGTTATACTTTTGGCAAGTAATAACTACGAGTCGATGGTCGTCAGTCAAGAGCTGGTGGTAAATGGCTCTTAGAACTGACGATTATCGACCCTTGACTGACAACGAAATGAATATTGGTGATAAAGTCCGGTTACTCCGGGCAAAAGAACAGGGTGTTGTGTCGCGGTTTTTGCCCGGCAACATGATTGAAATTGAGATTGAAGATGGATTCCGTATTCCGGTGATGCGCTCAGAATTAGTGCTGGTTTCTCCAATGGAAGCTGAACGATTGCTGAAACCCAGTATCTATGAACCACAAAAAACGGTAGCTCCCGCACCACCAACTATTGTGGCCAATCAGGGTATTTATTTGGCTTTTGCACCGGTCAATGATCGTGAGTATACCTTGCACCTCATAAACAATACAGATTGGGAGTTTCCCTATGTGTTGGGGGAAGAGTCTGCCGGGGCTGGGGGAGGAGTACAGTTTCGGGGCTTGCACAGTGGGTTGCTGAAACCCAAATCGCAGCAGAAAATGAATGACCTCTACGCACATGCGAAATTTGAAGAATGGCCAACGTTTGTGGTTCAGGGCTTGTGGTTTCGGGCGGGAAAATCGTCGTTACGGCAACCGATCCTAAAGCGTTTCAAAGCAAGGGCCGCTACGTTTTTCAAAAACAAAACAACGCTTCCTGTGCTAAACCAGCCTGGCTTTCTGACTCAATTGGATGCTGAAACAGATCAATCACAGGTGCCAACCAATCAACCTAAACCAACAGTCATCCGGCCTGAGGAGTTGAAGGCTGAAATGTTTACGCCTAGATCAGAACTGTCTAGTATATCGGTTGAGCGGCCAACGGCAGTTGTGGATTTGCATATCGAAGAACTGTTACCAAAAGGTCAAAACGCCGGATTGTCGATGAGTCGCCCGCCCGCCGACTTGTTAAAATTGCAGCTTGATACATTCGAGAAAGCGCTTGAAAATGCCATTGCAAGCGGTATGAGCGATATTACGTTTATTCACGGTGTGGGAAGTGGCGCTTTACGAACCGAGCTACACAAGCGATTAGGCAAGCATGCCAATGTTAAATTCTTTGAGGACGCTCAGAAACAGAAATTCGGCTATGGTGCCACGAAGGTTACGCTTAAGTAGTTGGATGGCGCAGGGCTCTAGTCTTGTGCCTACGATTAACCGACCTCTGGCCGATAGACACGGCTTATCTACCGGCCAGAAGCTGGATAACTTTAGGTATAAGGCTGGAGACTTGCGCCATCAATCGCCATTTCTGTTCTATGCATCTCTGTGGCTCAGCTTTTTTATTTTATCTTGTCAGCCATCCGGTAATCGTCTGAACCCTAAAGCGCCTAAAGAAGCCTACAATACCACTGAAATGGAAGTCCGTAATGAACGCTTTTTGTCGACCGTCCACGTTCCTGTATCCATTGCCTTAACGGATATTGAACGGCAGATCAACGCCCAGGTTAATGGCCTGATTTTCGAAGACAATAGCCTGGAGGATAATAACCGGGACCAGTTCATGGCGAAAGTCTGGAAACGAGGTACCATTCTGGTTACGGCGCAGGACAGTCTGTTTCAGTTCACGGTTCCGTTGCGAATCTGGGTGAAAGCAGGTATGTCGGTCCTGGGTTTTACACAATATAAAGAAACCGAATTCGAGATTGACCTGCGGTTTAAAACCAAATTTGATCTTGACCACGACTGGTCCGTTCATACCCAAACGCAGGCAGATGGCTACGGCTGGGTTCGCAAGCCGACAGTGAGCGTTATTGGGGTGAATATCCCGATTACCAGCTTTGTGGGGAAGATGATTGACAAAAATCTGGGTAGTATTACCAAAACGATCGATCAGCAGGTTCGCCGGAATGTAGACCTTCGCACCCCTGTGCTGAAGGCCTGGAATACACTGCGGGAACCTTACTTGTTGTCAGAAAAATATCGGACTTATCTACAGATTGTTCCCAAACGAATCCTGATTACACCCTTGCGCTTTGAGGGGCGAGTGATTCGGGCTACAATTGGCATCGAGGGATATACACTCACCACCACGGGTACAAAACCTGATGTTCATCCGGCCGTTTCACTGCCTGATCTAACCGTAGTTTCTCTGGTGAAAGATGATTTTCAGATTGGCTTATTGAGCGAAGCCAGTTATCCCGAAGTGGCTAAAATTGCCGCCGACGAGTTCGTGGGAAAAACGTTCTCGTTCAGTGATAATCGGTATAACGTCACCATTACAAGTATGGACTTGTATGGGCAGAATGAGAATCTGATTATCAAGGCTGGACTGAAAGGAACTGTTAATGGCGATATTTATCTGCGTGGCAAACCTTACTACGACGCGCACGCCCAAACCATCTCGCTGAAAAACCTTCAGTTTGACTTAGATACGAAAAACGTATTAGCACAGTCGGCAAGTTGGTTACTAAAAGGAACCTTCGCCCGAACGCTCGAAAAGCAACTCACCATCCCAGTCGGTTCGCAGATTGCTGATATGCAGAAACTATTGCAACAGCAACTCAAAAACAACCAACTGGTTAAAGGTGTCATAATCAATGGGCAGATTGATGAAATCAAACCTGATCAGGTTTACCTGACTCCTACCGCCTTGCTGGCCGTTGTAAACGCCCACGGCCGGATTGATGTAAAAGTTGAGGGCTTATAATCTGATTTAGCTTGGCTCCAGATTTAAATAGTGGCCAATAACTTGACCACCATTTTTTACGGATGTCTAAAGATTATTTCTACCTATACACGTACCTTTGCGACCCCTGATCAATATGAGTTGGCTTATCGCGTCTGAGCTATCAGGCGAGGAAAGTCCGGGCAGCATGGGGCACCCTACTTCCTAACGGGAAGGAGGATGGTTGGGAACGACCATTCGACAGCTAGTGTCACAGAAAATATACCGCCCGACATTAATGTATAATTGATAATGGAAAATGAATGATGAAGGTTATGCTGATATTATTCATTAACCATTATACATTATTCATTAAATCTGGTAAGGGTGAAAAGGTGGGGTAAGAGCCTACCGCCCGACGGGCGACCGGCGGGGCAGGATAAACCTTAGGGGCTGAAAGACCAAATAAGCGTTGGATGTGGAGCGGCCCGTTCCCGTTCTGGAACAATCCCATCCGGGAACGATCCAGATGCCGACGCGGGTAGGTCGAACGAGGTGGCCGGTGACGTCCATCCCAGATAAATGATAGGCCATTCTGCTTTTGCGGAAGGACAGAACCCGGCTTATAGACTCGTATTGGGCAGGGATTTTTATGAAAGTTTGAGGTTTGGAGTTAGAAGTTTGACGTTTTCTAAAATAACGTCAAACTTCTAACTCCAAACCTCAAACTTTTTTTGTACCTTTGCGGCCACGTTTTACAAGGGGGATGCGTCTCCCATCAAAACCAAACAAGCACAAATGAGTGTTAAAATTCGTTTAGCGCGTCGTGGACGCAAAAAAATGGCGATTTACGACATCGTAGTCGCCGAGTCAACCTCTCCTCGCGATGGCCGGTTTATTGAGAAAATCGGTTCGTACAATCCCAACACCGACCCTTCGACGGTTGTATTAAAGTCGGATCGGGCCGTTTATTGGCTTATGGTAGGTGCACAGCCGACGGATACCGCGCGTTCGGTATTGTCGCATGAAGGCATCATGTATCGCAAACACCTTCAGGTGGGTGTGAATAAAGGTGCAATTACGCAAGAACAGGCCGATGAGAAATACACGACCTGGCAAGAAGGAAAACAAAGCCGTAAGGCCGGTGCTGCCGACACGAAGTCGCAAACCAAAGAGCAGGATCGTGCTGCTCGTCTGGAAGCGGAGAAAAAGGTGAACGAAGCCCGTGCTGAAGCTATCGCCAAGAAAAACAAGGTAGAAGAACCAGTTGTAGAAGCTCCGGTAGCTGAAGAAGCACCTGCCGCTGAAGAAGCCGCTGTTGAAACGCCTGCTGCTGTTGCTACTGAAGAAACGCCCGCTGCGGAATAAGTTAGTTCCACTGCACTGTTATCAGGGCTATTGTAAATTTGTGAAGAAAGAGCCTGTTCGTTTCTGGACAGGCTCTTTTTATAAGTAACGCGGCTGGCCGACCTATCGGCGTAGAGCTATAAATGCGGCTTTATACCAGTATGCTGGGGCCGCCCTTCCATCATGACAAAAGACGATTGTTATCAAGTAGGTCATATCACCAAAACGCATGGCGTTAGCGGTGAACTGGTTCTTTTTCTGGACGTTGACAATGCTGCTGAGTATGCCGACCTGGAGTCGGTATTGCTCGAAGTGAAGGGTGAATTAATTCCGTACTTCATTGAGTCGATTGCCATTGTAAAAGGCAGCCGGGCTATCATTGCGTTCGAAGATGTCGACACTATCGAACAGGCCGAACGACTCATCAACTGCGGAGCTTATCTGCCGTTGGATGAACTGGAACCCATTACGGACGAAACCCGGTTTTATTTTCACGAAATTGTTGGCTATCAGGTTGTTGATGCCGAAGCGGGCGAGTTGGGTATTGTTCGGGGCGTATATGCCATGAATGCCCAGGATCTGATCGCCATGGATTACGAGGGTAAAGAAGTGCTGATTCCAATCAATAGCGACATTGTAAAAACAGTGGACCGCGCTCATCAGAAAATTAATGTTGCTTTGCCTGATGGTCTTCTCGCTATTTATATGGAAGATACCAGCAAAGACGAAACGCCTGAAATCGACGGGGACGAAGCGGACGACGATACCGATGAGGATTGATATTATCACCTGCCTGCCGAAGCTCCTGGAGAGCTTTTTTGCGCATTCCATTCTGCAACGAGCGCAACAGGGGGCTATGTAGAGGTTGTTGTTCACGACCTGCGCGATTATACCCTCGACAAGCACCGTCGGGTGGATGATTATGCGTTTGGTGGAGCAGCGGGAATGGTGATGCAGATCGAACCAATTGCCCGTTGTATCCGGTCATTGCAAACCGACCGGACTTACGACGAAATCATGTATATGACACCCGATGGCGAACGGTTGAATCAGAAAACGGCCAATACGCTCTCGTTACAGCAAAACCTGATTATTCTCTGCGGACATTATAAAGGCGTGGACGAACGTGTTCGGGAGCTATTTATAACCCGGGAAATCAGTATTGGCGATTATGTACTTTCGGGCGGAGAACTGGCGGCTTGCGTAGTGTCGGACGCCATTATTCGCTTATTGCCGGGGGTATTGAACGACGAAACATCAGCCTTGACCGATTCCTTTCAGGATAACCTCCTGGCACCACCCGTATACACCCGTCCGGCGGAATTTGAAGGGCATCGCGTTCCCGATATTCTGCTTTCGGGTCACGAAGCCAAAATTGACGAGTGGCGACATGAACAGGCCTTGGAACGAACCCGAACACGACGACCTGATTTGCTGGAGGAGTAGCATTAATCCGAATTGTGTAAACTGAATGACTGATTTTGTGTTATAACTATACGCAAACATCAGTCATTTTTTATGCAAATCTTAGTCGTAGGCGCCACGGGTGGCACGGGCTTACAGGCCGTTGAACAAGCTCTTCAACGTGGGCACTTCGTTACTGCTTTTGTGCGAGATCCCACTAAAATTACGATTAAGCACTCGAATTTAACGGTACAGACCGGCGATGTACTTAAACCAAATACCTTGCTGCATGCTGTTCGACGTCAGGATGCGGTTTTTTGTGCGTTGGGCAGCCGACCTGGGCAAAAAGACCATGCTGTGACTGATGGTACGAAAAATCTGATTGCCGCTATGCGTCAGGCTGGTGTTCGGAGATTGCTTGTCGTATCGTCGGTTGGCGTCGGAACGAGTTATGAGGAGGCTTCATTACCTAGTAAGCTGTTTATCAAAACATTATTGAGCGGGGTTATAGCTGAAAAGGAAATTCAGGAGCAAGCCATTCGGCATAGCAAGCTTGATTGGGTCATTGCGCGCCCCACCAGGCTTACAGATGGCCCCCTTACAGGCCAGTACCGTCTAGGTGAACATTTGCCATTTCCATTATTTGCCCTACCCCGTATCAGCCGTGCCGATGTAGCCGCTTTTCTGCTCGACCAATTAGACAAAGATGACTATTTAGGCAAAGCTGTGACGATTACCGGGAAATAAGCTGGCCACTCTGTTACGCTACAACGCACCAGCTTTAGATATTTAGATATAGTTTAGTGCCGACCGGGACGGTCGGCACTACAGCCCTAAAATCCACCCAGTTTTGACAAAAATTGGAAAGTGTAAACAGCTTCTATGATAGCATACGGCTATACAAAGCAACATGGTCGGCAATAAACTTTTCCCAGGAAAACAACTTTGCCCGTTGCAGTGCTTTCGTTATGAGTTCCGCACGTATTGACGTAGAATTTACCAGCGTAATAATAGCCTGACTAAGCGCATCGGCATCGGTAGGCGATACGCTGATGGCTGCGTCATCGACAACCTCTTTGATAGCCGGAATATCGGAGACGATAACCGGTAAGCCACATTGCATCGCTTCTAACGGCGGCAACCCAAAACCTTCATAGAGCGATGGGTATAAAAAACCCAACGCACCTGAATATAAGGGTGCTAGCAGTAGATCGGGCACAAAGCCCGTGACAACAATACGCGAGTACAGGTCATTACTGTTGGCTAATTCGCCCATAATCTTGTCAAATTTCCACCCCTGCGTGCCCACTAGCACGAGCTTTACATCGGTAGGTATGGCTCTACTGCGAACTGCCTGCGCAAAACATCGAATTAAGTGATCAATATTCTTGCGTGGCTCAAATGTAGCTAAACTCAACAGGTAAGGTGAATCCCCAATTTGTACTGCTGCCGGACGGATGTTATGACCGACTGATCCGTAACAGGATGGAATAAGTCGGGTGAAGCAGCTAAGTGTATAGAGGTCACACGGGAGGGGTCCGTATGGGTATAATTGCAAAAATCGTGCTTCGTTGCTTCCGATATCGTAATAACATGCGCATCAGGAGGTAATTCCTTCAGCACCGTCTGAACCGTATTATCGCCCTTAGGAAACCATTCCGGGTGAAAAACCGGGATTAAATCGAAAACTGTCTGAACCTTCTTTACTGCCTTATCCTGGGCAATTACTGTAGGAATTGGGTAAAACGGTGCATGATAAATACTGTCCGCAGGCCACTGTCGTGTATCGAAACGAGCGTTCTCACTGTGGAATGATTTACGTACCCGATAGAATCCTTCCCGAATAATTTTAGAGGGCAGACTGTTAATTGGGAAGGGACTAAGCAGCCCATTTTCTACTATAGCCTGTTTCCGTTCAATGGACCGATTTATAAAAGGGGGCCTACTGTTGCCAAATAAAATACGCGCATAGCGCATTGTTTCAGACAAGTGAGTGGACGCGGCCAACGATAGCGTTACTTCTTCCGTTTGCCACAGCCCAGTCATTAATTTTTCCACGACTCGGCTAACGCCGGTTTGTGCCTGTCGATGGTATAAACCAATGCCCAATGTACTAACATCAAGAATTGTATTAATAGATCGTTTCATGAAGTCAAATTACACAAGGTTGTCGTTTAAGTACAAGGACAGCATTGTTTATGGTTTGCTTGTGTCAATTCTATGGATTCTTATTGATTCTATTCACTTGAGAATCTGCTAAAAAAGAATCCTCAGAATCCACCGGGCGGGCAGGCCCGAGAATCAAATTTGGCCAACTATTTAATCAAGTGGGAGAAGGCTAGATTTGATAACCATAACGGGCAAAAATAGGTCTCCAGTAATCAGTTCCATGAACATCCCAGGCGTGGCAACCAAAAGGAAGTTTACCGTGGTTATAATGCTCTATAGCCCACTTAGGGAAAAATTCAATCGAAAAATGAAGCGCTTTTCGATAAGAAGGAATTCGTAAGTGGGGCCAGTACCGATTCACTTCAATGCTCCAGAATATATCTTCATTATATTGGTACATCGAATTTTTTTCGTACTCAGCAATTCTTCGTTTGAATCGTTTCAAACAGCGTAGCATGGCTGATGTTCGTCGTAGCGATAGGCCACCGTTACCAACAGTGTTCAGACTTATAATCTCACGGGGAGTTTTTCCATCTGGCTTTTTAAGATCAATCCAGGTAGCCACCTGTTTTCGAATGGTAAAGTCAAGTTGGTCAACCCAGCCTGTAAAATCCCGATCACGTAGTAAGGGTGCGCCAATGTAGTCATAGTTTTGCTGGCACCAATAGTCCAGATCATTTTGAAACACAAAGGCATCTAGCTGATGAATCAGGATATAGTCCTTATCCGTAAAGGCCTGGTAAAACTCTTCGGATAGCATAAGCTTATTATAGCCTTGAATATCAGCAAAATAATCGTCGTTGAACGTCCGGACTTGTAAGGCGGGCCCTAGTTCACGGTAAGCCGAAACATCCAGTGTATGAGGGGCCACTAGCCAAATAGGGTAGCTTCCTAGTATCTGTAGGCATTGGGTTAAGGATATACGTTCATAGTCTGTAAGCTGAATTTTATAAACTGGTACAACGACATTGACGCTTACAGGGATGGATTTACTCATAGTAGTCTAGTATCTCATGAAAATCATACCGAAACGGCGGAGAAGCGGAGTCATCGCAAGGTGCCCCGCCTTACCGTACCGGATGAGAGCTAACGATCTTACAATCACAGCGTTTCGTGTCGGCTGGCAGGGTAACCGGTTTATCGAAGCTACTGTTGGGAGCCAGGGTGCGGGTAAACGTCGTGTATTTTTCCTTGAGCTGATTTCCAGCTTCATCAAAGGCAATAATTTTTACCGACACATCCTTATGTGAACGGGATGATAGATTCTTGACGACTACATTGACACTCGACGTAACCAGCACATTATCCACTTCGGAACAGTCAACACGTAAGTCGATGGTTTGCGACGAAAGCGATGTATTATTCAATTTTGACACAATAAAAAGAATGATGCCGCCAAGAATAACGACGATCAGGATTAATCTCACTAGTGCTTTCATTGGGGATTCCAATTAGGGATTATTGTCTTCCATAGCCTTTTTTGCTTCTTTCTCCCGACGTTTTTGCTCCCGCCGTTCCTGTCGTAATTGCTTACGGGTCTTAACGGTATCGGCTGGGACGGGGTCGTTTGGGAGTGCATCAGGGCTAGTTCTCCGCTCTGGCTGAACAGTTGTTGACTCGTCGTCCGTCCGTTTCTCGTCGCTTTTATTCCCTTTAAAGAGTCGGCGGAAAAAGTTACCAATACCCGTACCACCTTCTTCCTCTACGTCCGTATCTGCCGGGTCTATCAGGAGACTGTCGCCCTGGAACGATGAATCGAGCGGAGTTACCTGACGGCGTAATCCTTCACGAAGGCGAACACCGTAGAAGCCATAAGCACCTGAGTCGGGTGTCGTTAGCCCGCGCCGGGCCATGATACGGCCAATGAGTTTAAAGTACCCCCGAACATTCCGAACCTGAAGGGTACCATCGGGTACGAACCAGTTTAAGGCCGATTTTGGCCTCGGCACCACAAAGGCCAGAAAAATACTTTCGCCGAGATCCAAATCAGCCGGGCTTTTGGCGAAGTAGTAGCGAGCGGCTTCGCCAATACCGTAAATGTTGCGGCCCCACTCAATAATATTCAGGTAGACTTCATACATCCGTTCTTTCGGAACGATGTGCTGGTTCTCAATGAGCCAGACAATCAGGATCTCCTCAACCTTGCGGGAAAGTGTTTTATTTCGACTCAGAAAGACGTTTTTGACCAACTGCATCGAAATCGTGCTGGCCCCACGTTTAAACGATTTCTCCTTGAAATTCGTGGCTATCGACACGCGGAACGCTTTCTCGTTGAAACCCTTGTGGGTGAAGAAATTATAGTCTTCCGAGGTCAGCAACGCATTGCGCAAATCAGGCGAAATCTGATCGATCGGTGTATAATCCGGGTTCGCTGGGCCAACAATAATATTCCGAACAGGTTTCCCTTTCTCGTAAGGCGTATAGACAAAAGGCTGATTAATAGAGGCAAAGTCTGTGCGGCCCATTTGCAGAATCTGAAAGCCTTCGGACGTTAAACCAGAGTCAAACTTTACCGAGTCGGGGAGTGAGGAGTCTAACTGGAAGGTAGCATCATATTTTAGTTTGCCAGCTACCTTCATGCCTTCCAATGACTCAAACAAGCCTTGCGGAAATGAATTAAATAGCGCCTGTGCATCTAAAGAGCCTGTATGCAGTTGAACCTCGTAGAGTTTCGTTGGCTTGAGCGTATACTTTACAAACGGATGCGCACTAACTTGGCCAAGGTGCAACGTCGATGAACTATCGACACCCACATAGTTCTCCCCTACAAATAAATGTGCATCCATAGCAGCCCGTGGTACCAATACATCGGTACGGGCAATGGCGGGGTGATTTATCCGTAGATTTCGTACAGAACCTGCCCCTTCGAGCCGAAACTCTCCCCTGAGCGGTCAACCCCGTGAAGCTCGGCCCGCAGGGTATCGGCCTGGAGTTTTAAGTTGAATTTTTTCTCAATAATTGGGAGTTCAATGGGTTTCCCTTCCGCATAGAGGACCAGATTGTACTCCCGGTCGGCTGGATCGGCTGTACCTGTTACGTGCCAGGTTGCCTGATTCCCGTTTAGTTTCAGCGTTGACGTGACATCTTCATCTTTAATGACTGCCGTTTGGGTAAGTAACGTGAGCGTGTCAGTCTTATCCATTGCTCGAAACTCCAGATTGCTGATATTCAGGTCATCGGGAATTTTAGAGAGGATATTATCAATCAGCGTTTCAGTTACATCGGCCAGATTCGTTCGCCGGGTGGTTTCGTTCGCTGGATCAGCCGTGGCCGTAGAGTCGCGCTTTTTGTGGAGAATGAAATCAATGTTCGATAGCGAATCGCGTTTAACGACCTGAATGAGCCCATTTTCGAGTGTCATACCCGACAAGCCGATTTTGCCAGCCAGTAATGGCCAGAACCGAACGGCTAGTTCAACATGTTGAATGCGTGCAAGGCTGTCCCGTTTTTCGGGGACGACCGAAATATCGGTGAATGCCAGCGAACTCAACCCGGTAAACTTTGCCGAGCCAATACGAACATCAAGATGATAGTCCCGCTTTGCCTTGCGGATTCCCCGTTCAAGGGCGGTTTTTAGCAGGCTTTCGCGCTTGAAATAAGCAATGAGACTACCCACAAAGGCCAATAAAAAAATACTTAGAAATATCCAGCCAGCGATACGCAGAGCTTTCTGTTGACGATACGTCATGCTTTGTATCTATTCGCGAGCCGCAAAGATAGGGCTTTTTAAGCAGGGTGCATGGAGCAAGGTGAAGGGTTTTTCGCTAAGTTCCACCCTGCTCCAGGCACCCTGCTCTCTGCTTAAAAATCCAAATGACAGTTCGTCCAGCCATCGTCGAAGCGGGTGCCGAATTGTTTGTAAAAGCCAATGGCGGGCTCATTCCAGTCCAACACCTGCCACATCATACCCGTGCAATTTGTTTCGCGGGCCGTCTCGATAGTGGCATCCAGCAAGAGTTTGCCGACCCCATAGCCTCGAAATTGTTCCGTTACAATAATGTCTTCCAGATACAGGCGTTTGCCTTTCCAGGTCGAGTATCGGTAGAAATACAAGGCCATACCAACAATAGTTTTCGTGTCAGAGTCCTCAGCCATAATCATCCCGAAAAGGGGATTTGGTCCAAAGCCATCCAGCGCCATTTGTTCAACGGTGTTGGAAACCTGATCAGCTGCTCGTTCGTAAACGGCTAATTCCATAACTAAAGCAAAAGCTTCCGGTATATCTTCGAGGGTGCCAGGGCGAATTGAAATCATATGTGATTAATAGAAATGGATAATGTACAATGAATAATGGGTAGTAGCTGAGAATCAGTAGACAATTGTACATTATTCATTGTACATTATCCATTAATTTCCTCCATTTATCTAAAGCCGCCTGGAAATCGTCGGGTAGGGGCGAGTCGAACTGGAGCCATTCTTTTGTACGGGGGTGCGTAAAGCCTAACGATTTGGCATGAAGAGCCTGTCGGGGTAATAGCTTGAAGGCGTTTTCAACGAATGCTTTATAACTTCCGACGGGATTGCCCCGCAAAATACGGTCTCCGCCATACATGGCGTCATTGAATAAAGGGTGCCCGATGTGTTTCAGATGCGCCCGAATCTGGTGGGTACGGCCGGTTTCGAGATTGCATTGTACCAGCGCAACATAGCGCAAGGTTTCGAGCGTTTTGTAATGCGTAATCGCCCATTTTCCATTCGTCTCATCGTCATAAATTACCTGCACTTTCCGATCTTTTACCGACCGGCCAATGAAGCCCGTGATAGTGCCATCGGGCGGCTCTGGAATGCCCCAGGTAAGGGCATTATATGTACGTTCGATGGTATGCTCGAAGAACTGCCGGGCGAGGTACGTCATCGCGAATTCGGTTTTGGCAATTACCATCAGCCCCGAGGTGTCTTTATCAATACGATGCACTAAACCGGGGCGAATTTCGCCATTTCGGGACGTGGGCAGGTTCTGAAAATGATAGACGAGTGCATTGACCAGCGTTCCATCCCAGTTGCCATGAGCGGGGTGGACAACCATGCCCGCTGGTTTGTTAAGTACCAGTAGATCATCGTCCTCAAAGACAATGTTGATGGGATATTTTCAGGCTTAACATCGGTGTCGCGGGGCGGGTGAGCGAGCGAAACCGTGATAATATCCTGGGGCTTAATTTTGTAACTGGCTTTGGTTGGTTTGTCGTTTACCCGAACCGATTCGGCATCAATAGCTGCCTGAATCTTGGTGCGGGTAGCGTTTTGCAGCCGGTCCATCAGGAAGCGGTCAATCCGTAACAGGCCCTGGCCCTTATCAACCACAATGCGGTGATGTTCGTATAATTCGTCGTCTTCGGGTAATTCGTCTTCTACTTCCGCCACTGTTTTTATAACGAATAGACCTATATGGCTTTCAAAATCGTATAGGTTTGTATGAATAGACAAAATTACAGATTATGGACGAACTTGCCCGACAACTAAATCAATTGGCAGGTAACTCACCCCTTCAACTGCTGGATGACCCCTTTCCTGAGCCCGTTGCTATCCGCTTAGTTCTGAAGAGGGATGATCGTTTACATCCCCAGGTATCGGGCAACAAGTGGCGTAAACTCAAATATAACCTGATAGCCGCCCGTGATCAGGGATTTTCAACCTTGCTGACCTTCGGCGGAGCGTATTCCAATCATCTGTATGCAGTAGCTGCTGCTGGAAACGTGTTTGGCTTTCGGACAATCGGCCTGGTTCGGGGAGAAGAACTGGCAGGGAAACCGCTTAATGAAACGCTCGATTTTTGCCAGCAGAGCGGTATGCATCTGCATTTCGTTAGCCGGGCTGATTATCGACGGAAAGACGATTCCGGTTTTCTGACTGAGTTGATCGCTCAATTTGGCCCATGTTATATCCTTCCCGAAGGTGGTACAAACGAGTTAGCTATTCGCGGTACAGCAGAGGTTATTCCTGAAATTATTGCCCAATTGGGATATGCCCCTGATTATGTATGTTGCCCCGTTGGGACTGGCGGCACGGTGGCGGGCCTGGTGCAGTCGGCCCCAGAAGGGATGGAAGTATTGGGCTTTGTTGTATTGAAAGGGCTTGTCTGGGCCAATCTCCCGCTTGGCCACTATAGTTTGACAAATGCCCAAGCGGGAGATTGGCCCAGACTCATTCAGGATTACCACTTCGGTGGATACGCCAAAACTACACCAGAACTACTACAATTCATCCAAATATTTGAACGGAAAACAGGCATCTTACTGGATCAGGTATATACCGGCAAAATGCTTTTTGGTATTTATGACCTTGCCCGAAACGGATTTTTCCCAACTGGGGCAACCGTCGTAGCGGTGCACACAGGAGGCTTGCAGGGGAGGAGTGATGAGCTGGATGCGATCAATTCGTAAAATTGCCATAAATTGCTCCTATGGAAACGATTTTTACTACCGAACGCGTCAGACCTTTGTTAGTACAGGTTCGCGAATTTGTTCAGAATGAGCTGATTCCGCTCGAAGATGGCTTTTCGCACAACAACCTCAGCGCTATCATTCCGATTCTCGATCAGAAACGGGAACAGGTTAAAGCCGCCGGTTTGTGGGGACTTCATCTTTCCAATGAGGAAGGGGGACATGGCCTGACCCTCTGCGAATTTGGGCAAATAAGTGAAGCCTTGGCACACGCGCCATTTTTCGGGCATTACGTATTTGGTTGCCAGGCACCCGACATTGGCAATACCGAACTGCTCCATAAGTTCGCATCAGAAGAGCTGAAGGAGCGGTACTTAAAACCACTCATGGCGGGTGAAATTCGCTCCTGTTTTTCAATGACCGAGCCTGACTTTGCGGGCTCAAATCCGACTCGTATGGCTACCCTTGCCGTACGCGAAGGGGATGATTATGTGATTAATGGCCGCAAGTGGTTTACCTCCTCGGCCGATGGGGCCGCGTTTGCGGTGGTTATGGCGGTAACGAATCCTGATGCCGCCCCCCACTTGAGGGCCAGTATGATTATCGTTCCTACCGATACGCCCGGTTTTAAAATCGAGCGAAACATTCCGGTTTTTGGTGAAGCGGGTGAGGGCTGGTTTAGTCATGCTGAAGTGACTTATACGGATTGCCGGGTGCCGGTTTCCAATGTCATTGCCGGTGAGGGATTGGGCTTCCGATTAGCACAGGAGCGCCTTGGGCCAGGTCGTGTTCACCATTGTATGCGATGGATTGGCAATGCCGAAAAAGCATTTGACCTTATGTGCAAACGGGCTGCTTCGCGTGAGATTGAAGACGGTGTTATGCTCGGCGAGAAACAGTTTATTCAGGATTTTATTTCCGAAAGCCGGGCCGAAATTGACGCTTGCCGGCTGTATGTGCTTAACACGGCACACATGATTGATACGGTTGGGGTGAGCAATGTGCGCGATGCCGTTTCTGCCATAAAATTCTATGTTGCCAATGCCTTCCTGCGTGTGCTCGACCGGGCCATCCAGGTGCATGGTGCGCTGGGCGTTACGGACGATACGGTGCTATCGGCCATGTATCGGCATGAGCGGGGTGCCCGCATCTGGGATGGGGCGGATGAAGTACATAAGCAAAATCTAGCCAGTAGCATCCTGAAAAAGTACGGCCTGGATATAAAGCAAAAAGCGAAAGAGTTGCGCCAGTTTAGGCAGATGATGGCGGCTGAATCCTCACTTTAAATCAGCGATGGAGGATAAGTTATTAGGCAAATTTAGATTCTATAGATTCTGATCTACCTTAAGTCTGCGGATTACTTATAATACACAGATGGCTTCAGGATGTAAAATAGTTACCGCTAACTATTGAATAGGGGAGTAGGCAGAAGGAGATTTGGATAAATTCTATAGATCTCTTTACTAGCTACTTACACCCATGAAACTAACGTCAATTTTCCGCTTCGTTTTACTACTAACAGGTGCATTTTCGGTTCAGGCCTGCGAAAATTTTATGCCAGAGGGGTCCGCAGATTTGGTGAAAAACCGCTATCATGGCCCTTCCTATGACAAAACCCATCCTGCACCGGCTGGTTATGACGTGGGGTTCAATATAGCGATGTATTATCTGCTATCACTTGCCAGGGGTGGTTCGAGTACAAGTTTACATGCGTTACCACCAGCTTCTGATAATTTACTGGCCAGCACTAGTCGTCAGCTAACATTTGAGTCATCCTATATACCGCCTAAACCCACCTCGTTTTTCCAAAGTGAGCATTTCGTGCTTATGCCCGGTTTACAACTGATCCGGAAAGGGAATCGATTCAGTGATTCCTTTGGCACCGATGTTACCCATCTTCTTTACCTGGAATTGCCCATTTATGCGCTTTACCGTCACCAGTTACCCGACAACAAAGGCGAACTCTTCGGCGGACTAGGCCCCTATTTCGGCTATGGTCTTGCCGGTAATTTTAAGTTTACATTTAATGGGGAGACGACCAAAGTGCCAGCCTTCGATGCAAAAAACGGTGGTTTTAAACGATTCGATGCAGGGGTGTCATTGACAGCTGGCTATCAGTTTCCTGGCAGTTTGCGTGTTCGTTTGGCCTATGAACTAGGGCTGGTTAATCTTGAATCGGGACCATCTGGTGGATTTGGGGACAAAACCTTCAACCGGGCTTTGAGCCTGAACGTAGGTTATCCGCTAGACAAAATCGTGAATAAGTTCAAAAAGAAATAGGCTATCAGGTGTCTGATTGTAAAGTAGTTAGCATTAACTATTTGATGGGTTTTTCCTGTCTGAGAAATTTGACCAATCATCACGTTTCTCGTTCTAACTACTAATGCCCATGAAAACAACGTCACTAGTTTACCGCCTTTTACTTCTTGTTGGTATGTTTTCGGCTCAGTCCTGTTCACCTGAATTTTATTCAGAAGGATCGGGGAATATGTTAGCCAAACACTTAAAGGAGCTTCCTATACAGGCCCTAAACTTAGTAATGATGATATAGGCTATAATCTGGCACTTTTGTATTTATTTGCAGTAAACGGGCCTATGCCTGCTTCGGGTCAACTTAATAAACAGCCGACAACGCAATCTTTGCTGGCAAGCACTAGTCGTCAATTATCGTTTGGGCCAGCTTATGAGCCATCTAAACCCACTTCATTCTTTACTAGTGGCCAATTTGCGTTAATGCCTGGTTTGGAATTAGTACGGAAAGGAAGTAAAACAAGCGATGGGTTTGGCAAAGATGTTACTCACCTGCTTTACCTGGAAGTGCCCGTTTACGCGCTATATCGTCATTACTTGCCCGACAATAAGGGCGAATTGTTTGGGGGCTGGGACCTTATTTCGCCTATGGCCTGACGGGGACCTTTACATCCACCTTCAATGGCCAGACAACCAAAATAGCTGCTTTCGATACGAATAATGGTGGCTATAAACGGTTTGATGCCGGTTTAGCCCTGACTATTGGCTATCAATTACCTAATAGCCTTCGTATCCGGTTAGGTTATGACTTGGGTTTGACCAATATTGAATCGGGTCCTTCAGGGCCAGATGATGACAAAGCTTATAATCGGGCGCTAAGCCTGAACGTGGGCTATTCACTGGCCAAAATCATTAGTAAATTCAAAAAGCAGTAAGAGGTGAATTTTAGGTATGCTATAGGATCGGGGCCGCTCATACGGTAGGATATATGTATTTTCGCGGACCTACATCCTATACCCTACATCATACCTAACATGCCTGCTCTAGATGCTCCCCGCTCTGTTCGTTCTGGCGAAGAACTTAATCTACTTCGCCTGAATGCGTATCTCCGCGAATACGCGCCTGAAGTTGGGGCCATACTGGAAATCAAACAGTTTCCGGGTGGGTTCTCGAACCTAACGTATTGGCTAAGAACTGCTGCCCAGGAATATGTCCTGCGCCGGCCACCGGCTGGGGCTACTATTAAAGGGGGCACGATATGGGTCGTGAATTTCGCGTATTATCGCTGTTGAAGGGCCATTATGACAAAATTCCGGAGCCTGTTGTCTATTGTGAATCAACGGATATACTGGGCGCTCCGTTTTATATTATGAAGCGCGTAACCGGTGTCATTTTGCGGGCATCAATGGCCCCAACACTGAACCTCGCCCCGGAACAGATGCGCCAGTTGTCGGAAGTATTAGTCGATAATCTGGTAGATATTCATAGCTTACCTATTGAGGCAGCCGGATTAATTCAGTTAGGTAAACCCGATGGTTATGTACAACGGCAGGTAGAAGGCTGGAATCAGCGCTATCGTACTGCCGAAACCGATACCATAGAAGCTATGAATAGTGTTGGTTACTGGCTTCAACAAAACTACCCTATCGAACAGCCTCCAGCTTTTCTGCACAACGATTATAAATTCGACAATGTACTATTTGCTTCCAACGAAGCTACCGGCGAACCGCTTCCTGTGATCAAAGGCGTATTGGATTGGGAAATGGCAACCGTTGGCGATCCGCTCATGGACTTGGGAGCAACGCTGGCCTATTGGTCAGAAGCAGATGACAGCCCAGCCTATAAGAACTTCAACCTGACGTGGCTTCCGGGCAATCTAACCCGGCGGGAAGTGGTAGCTCGCTATGCCGAAAAGAGTGGGCGTGACCTGAGTCAAATCCTGTTTTATTACGTATTCGGTCTGTACAAAAACGCGGTAATTGCCCAGCAGATTTATGCGCGCTGGAAACAGGGACACAGTAAAGATGCGCGCTTCGGGCATTTGCTACCCATGATTATTGAATTGGCTACTAAGGCAGCAGGGAATATTGAGCGTGGGGAGGTGTAGGGAAACTTTACTTTCTATAGTCGGTAAGTAGATCGTCGAAAGCTAACAGTAGGCGACGGCGATAAGGATTATCTAGTCTGATGATTAGGGATACATAGTAGTGAACGCCTTCTTCGTCCGTTAACGTATCATTGAATTGGGCATAATCAACACCTTTGTAATAGCCAAACCAATTTAGGAACTTCCTTTGCCTAACGCTTCCTCGTTGATCTGATGTATCGCAGACATAGACAACAACGCGCTCATGCTGTTCAAAAAAGCTGCCAAATATCTGGGCAATCGTAGGTGGTACACGTGGGTCTGCTGGAGGATGCTTATCGGTAGGATTTTCGATTACAACAATACTTATTTCGAAAACAAATGGCTGCAATTCAGGATCATTTGCGAAAATATAACCGCTGGGCTTAAAACTTACTTCGTAAAGAATTCGATTACTAGTTCTGAAAAGAAATGAATTTTTCTCCTCATTTGTGAATTCATAACCTGGCAATCGGCGTTCCTCTTTCTGCATTTTTACGATCAAGTTCAGCCACCAGGGCTTGTTTTGCAGGATTGTTTTTATAATTTTCAATAGCCTCCTTTTCCGCAGCTTTCTTATTGGCTACCATTTGTTTGACTATCGCTATCGCCTGTTTGTGCCGATCTTCTTTCTTAGGTTCTTCTGCTATCATGACTCATGCTTTTTGTTGGCTAAAGCTAAAACCAATTTAGGAATAAAAAAATTGCAGATGGCACTACTGCACACTCGCCCGCCGGAGCCGGTCATTTATCGCCCAGCCCAGTCCCTGGTTAGGCATAGGCTCCGCGTAAATAACGTCGATGGGCAATGCGTCTAAGGCTCGCAAATACGCAAAAAGATTCTTGGCCGCTTCGTTCAAGTCGCCAGTAGGAGAGAGGATGCGCTGATTTTCAGAATGAAAGCCACCAAACAATTCCCGGAATACTAAAGCTCCGGCCCGCTCACTGGGTTCTGGCGTTTCGCCCGGTGCTACCAGAATAAGAGGTTTGCGGGGGGCATAGTGGCTGCTCAACATACCCGGTGCTTTCGGGTTTGAGGTCGAATGCGTTTGTACGGACACAGGGCCAATAATCTGTTCGATCTGCTCCAGGGCCATACCTCCGAGCCGGAATACCGTGGCTTTGTTATTCTCAAAGCCAACAATGGTTGACTCAAGCCCGATGCCTGCCGGGCCTCCATCCAGAATATAGGGAATCTGGTCGCCCAGTTGATCGGCAACGTGCTGGGCAGTCGTTGGACTGATATAGCCAAATGGATTTGCACTGGGAGCCGCTAGTGGAAAGTCGAGCGAACGAAGCAGGGCAAGCGTAAGCGGATGATTTGGAATGCGAACGGCCACTCGGTGCAAACCTGCAGTAACGAGGTCGGGAATCAGGTCGCGTTTGGGGAGGAGCAGCGTCAGGGGGCCAGGCCAGTAGGTTTCCGCCAGTTTTCGGGCGGGTTCGGGAATGTCCGTAACAAACTGGTCGAGTTTAGCGAGCGAGTCCGTATGAACAATAAGTGGATCGAACGAGGGGCGGTTTTTTACGCGAAAAATCGTCAGGACAGCATCCAGATTGAGCGCATTTCCCGCCAGTCCGTACACGGTTTCTGTTGGAATTCCGACCACATTTCCCGCTTCCAGAAATTCTTTTGCTACCCGCGTATCCGTACCAATTTGTGCCATGACACAAAGATAAGGAGGAAAAGGAGGAAGGGGAATAAAAGGAGGAGAGGGAGGAAAGGAGGGAAGGAATAAAAAGAGAAAGGAAGAAAGTGAAGAAGGGGGCGTCAGCAACTCCTTCCTCTCTTTCTTCCCTCTCCTCCTTTCTCCCTTTTTAATGATGCCCGCCTGGACCGTGAACGTGGCCATGAGCCAGTTCGTCGGGGGTGGCATCCCGAACGTCCAGCACTTCGACATCGAAATACAGGTTCTGGTCGGCCAGCGGATGATTAGCATCGACTGTAACCGTATCAGGCCCAACTTCGGTTATCGTAACAACCTGCCCTTCGTTGGTTTCAAACTGCATGCCTACTTCAAGTTCCTGTCCGCCGAATGCGCGACGAGGTACTGCCTCCACCAATTGTGGATCGCGTTTGCCATAGCCTTTCTCTGGCGAAACATCTAATTGAAGATGAGCACCTTTGGCCTGACCTTCCAGCCCTTCTTCCATACCTGGAATGAGGTTGTTAGCCCCGTGCAGATAATATAATGGGTCGCTGCCCTGGCTGGAATCCAATATATTTCCACTACTATCGCGCAGCGTGTAATGGATGGCAGCTACTTTGTTTTTTGTGATATTCATACCGATTTTCTATTGCACTATGATTCGTTCGTGACCGACAACAAGCGAAGTTGTAAAGGTGCTTGCGGTTTAGATTTAATTGATAAGCCTGCTAGGCCCTGATAAGTTTGATTGACAGAATTTTTTTTTTCATTTCCTGTCCGATTTGAGCCTTGCCGTTCGTCTTAGTGACGAAAACAAATTTAGTACCTGTATAACCAATCAAATACCATGAACAAATTTATGCTTGTGTTTCATTCGCCTTATTCCCAGGAAACCGCCTATGCCGAGCTATCGCCCGAAGCGATGCAGGCCGAGATTCAGAAGTGGAATACCTGGATAGGAGGAATTGCCGCTCAGGGCAAACTAATTGCTACGGATGCACTCGCGCCCGTTGGCAAACTAATGACCAAAGGGGGCAGGTTATTACCGATGGCCCCTTCACCGAAGGCAAAGAGATTGTCGGTGGCTACCTGATTTTAACGGCTGCGAATGTAGATGAGGCTGTTGATCTGGCTCAGGGATGCCCCCTGTTCGAGACGGATGGGACTGTAGAAGTTCGGCCAATTATTAACTTCGAGTAAGTCAACCGCTCTCCTCGTTTCGCAGAAACGAGGAGAGCTTTTTATCCCTGATGTCCGGCGAGCCGCTTTCTGATTCCAACCAACTGGTTGCCCACCTGTTTCGGCACGAAGCGGGCCGGATAGCCTCTGTTCTGGCACGTATGCTGGGGGTCGAACGGCTCGATCTGGCCGAGGATATTGTGCAGGACACCATGGTACAGGCCTTGCAAAGCTGGCGGTTTCAGGGTATTCCCGATAACCCCAGTGCCTGGTTGTACCGGGTTGCCCGAAATAAAGCACTGGATGTTGTACGGCGCGAAAGCAAGTTTCAGCAGATTAGTACGGAGGTCGCGTATCTGCACCAGCAGGAAACTACAGAAACAATGGGCAACACGTATTTCTTCGACGATGAGATTACGGATAGCCAGTTGCGAATGTTATTTGCCATTTGCCATCCGACTATTGGGCTAGAGTCGCAGATGGCGATGTGCCTGAAAATTCTCTGTGGCCTGAGTGTCAGAGAAATTGCCGGATCATTTCTGACGACTGAGGAAACCATTGCGAAACGAATCTACCGGGCAAAGGAAAAAATTCGGCTGGATGGTATCCGGCTCGAAGTGCCAACGGGAGGCCACCTGCCCCCCCGTCTGGATTCTGTTCTGAAGAGTATTTACCTGCTCTTTAACGAAGGCTACAATTCCTCGCATCCCGATCAGCTTATCCGCCAGGATCTGTGCGAGGAGGCTATGCGCCTGTGTCTGTTGCTCGCTCAAACCCCACGAACTCAACAGCCTGCGGTTGACGCTCTACTGGCGCTCATGTGTTTTCAGTCGGCCCGATTTGACGCCCGCACCGACGATAGGGGCTATATTGTCTTACTGGCCGATCAGGATCGGAGCCGTTGGAATCAGGAGCTAATTCGAAAAGGGCATCTGTATCTTAATCGCTCAGCCGAAGGGACAATGACCACGGAGTATCATCTCGAAGCTGGCATTGCCATGCAGCACTGTATAGCCCCGTCGTATGAAACAACCGACTGGGCAACTATAGTGCTTTATTATGACCTGCTACTAGCGCAGAAACCATCGCCTGTGGTGGCGCTGCACCGTTCGGTTGCAGTAGCTCATGTAAAAGGGCCTGCAACGGCAATTGAGGAGGTCGTTAACTTATCGGGGCTGGATTCAATGCACCACTACCACGCTATTCTGGGCGACCTATACGAGCAGAACGGCCAGCCTGAGCCAGCGGGCATTCATTATCGTCGAGCTATTCAACTAACCGCATCAGTGGCCGAAAAGGCATTGCTTGAGCGAAAAGTAAATCGGTTATAACGTGGCGTCAATTTAATTGATTGTGTTTTAGGATGGATATATAGTTCGTATGTGATTGGCTGAGCGGTCTACCATCTCTTTCAGTACATCCAGATTAACGTCCTGAAGCGTTTTTATGTAGACGCAGCCTTTACCGGTCTTGTGCTTGCCCAGTTTTTCCAGAAGTTCAGCCCTTCCTGTAAAGTTTGCGGAAAGGTAAAAGGTAAGTGCATCCTTTCTTGGGGAGAAGCCTATCAAGGGCGCATCGCCTTTCCGCCCACTATCGTATCTATACTGATAACTCCCAAAACCGATGATACTGGTTCCCCACATTTTGGGCTCAAAGCCGGTTTGTTGTTGGATAAGCTCCACAACACGAGCGCTATCTTCCCGTTTTACGTCATTCTCAATCGAGTTTATAAAATCTGTGACGCTACTTTCTGTTTGGGTCGTTTTATTGTTTGCCATGTTTCCTATAGTAAGTTATTGGTGTCCAATGTATTAATTTATTGATTTGCCCAAGCCCATAAGGAGTGAATTTGGCATTACACCTTATGCCAGACGAGCATGGAGTAACCTACTAGGCAGAAACCAAAACGCCAGAAATCCTTATCTTTGCTCTATGAATGAGCGGTTCAAAGTATGGCTCAAGCGCGTAGGCTGGCTGGGTTTTCTCTTCTTCCTCATCAAAGGCCTTCTTTGGTTGTTGATTCCGTACCTCATTGCGAAAGGTGTTTTTTCTAAATAATTTCCCTGTCCCTTTCGCTCATTTTCTCTCCTGTTGAACAATTTATTGTCGTTTACCTGCCGTTTACTCAATAAAACGGAGCAGGTTGCTTCGGGCTTGCCCCTATGGTGAGCTGTATGTTTCATTTTCCTAACTATACTCAATTACCATGAAAAGGAAACTCTTTTTGAGTTGGGCAGTGGCGTTTATGGTGCTCCCCGGTCTGTATGTGTCTGCCCGCGCGCAGAGTCAAAATTCGTCGGCACCAACCGCTACCAACACCACCACAGAAGCCACCTCAATGTCGAAGCCAAGTCATACAGTGACGGGTAAAGATCTGGCAATCACCGGTGCAAGGTCAGCGAGCCATACAACTTTGTTTAGGGCCATGCGTGTATCCGGCCTTACGGAACAGGCTAGTGAAAAAGGGCCATACACGGTTTTTGCCCCTACGAATGAGGCTTTTGATAAACTTCCGGCCGGAACGATGGATGAGTTAATGAAGCCAGCGGCCAAAGCTAAGCTGGTGAAATTACTGGCTTATCACGTTGTGAAGGGTAAATACACGGCCGATCAACTGCAAGATGGTCAAAAACTCAAAACCGTAACGGGCGGAACCCTCACCGTGGGTAAACAGGGCGATACGCTAACCATCACCGATGGAGCAGGCAATACTGCTACTGTCGATCCAGGTGATGCTGAAGCGACCAATGGCTTCGTCTATTCGATCGATTCGGTATTGATGCCAACAGCGGGGGCGAAATAAGACTATACTCTGGCACGAGTGTGTACTCGTGCCAGAGTATAGTAAACAATAACCTAGCTTACTAGTTTGATAGACTAATGATAGGATAGATACATGATCGGTAAGAACGCTATGGAAAATCAGGAAAAAGAAGACATCATCCGGGCTAAACAAGCCATTTCGCCCGCAGGTTTGGCTAATCAATCCGTTGAAGGAACCAGTGGTCCAGGCAGTCAGATCGACGCTGAAGAATTGGAGCCTGACGCACTGGAGGAGGATTATATGGACGGCGACAAAGTAGCTGCCAATGTGCGTATGACGCACCCGAATCGAAATCCCAATCCGAAGCCGGATATTGACAAGCCAGCGTATAGCTAATCAACGAAAAGGGCAACTCAAGCAGGGTTGCCCTTTTCGTTGATGATTGATCGAACTCAAACCAAAGCGAGGTCTGCTTAGTTTGATTCGTAGTAACATATAACAATGCAATGGATAAGCGAAGAATTGGAATTGGTGTCGCCGTAGTAGCAGGTCTGGTACTCCTGTTCTTTGTAGGTAAGTGGTATATCAAACAGAAGTCCGAAAAGAAGGAGCGGGCTCAGATTGAACAGGTTGATAAACAAGCTCGTGAGCAGGCCGAGAAGAAGGCAAAGGAGATGCTGGTCATGTTGCATCAGGTATGCCGATATGCCGATGCAGTGGGTATTGATACAACCCGGTTTGGCGCTAAATCGACCAGCCAGCCGACCGAAACAGCCACAAAACTGGCCGATGTACTCCTGGAAATTCGCTACGGCAAGAAACCTTCCCGACTGGAATTTAGCGGCCTGAAAGAAGCTGTAGATTCTAGCTGGGTCAACAATATCGATGAGGTAACAAAGCCCGAATCATTGGTGAAACTTGCTCCGTTTGGGCCCTATAATCAATTGGTTGGTCATTACAATCGTCTCCGTAAGCTGGCTAAATCGAATCCTGCCATGGCCGATTCTTTACGGCTCATTCGTCAGACGCTTAATTTTTATCGATACGTTAACCGCTTCGATGCTGACCGATTTGTGATCGTTAATATTCCAGCGGGCGAACTGAATGTATTTGACCGGGCGGGTAAACGGCTGCTTCCCATGCAGGTTATTGCCGGTAAACCCGATAAGCGTACCCCCTGCATGACAACCTACGTTCAGGACATAGTGGCCTATCCCTACTGGAATGTCCCCCGCAACATTGCTTTAGATGAAATGCTGCCCCGTATGAAGCGGAATCTGGCGTTCATCTATAATCAAAATTTACAGATTCTGGATGAGAAGGACCAGGAAATTGACCCCGAAGAAATTGACTGGGATGGCTTATCGACAACTAATTTTCCCTATCGGGTTCGGCAGGCATCAGGTTGTGAGAATTCACTGGGCTTGCTAAAATTCAACTTAGCAAATCCGTTGGCCATTTATCTGCACGATACCAATAGTCGGGACTTGTTCAAGCTCACCAGCGATCGCTGGCGTAGTCATGGCTGCGTGCGGGTGCAGAAGCCGGTAGAGTTAGCCAATCTGATATTAGAAAGTCAGACCTTCGATGCCGCTTTTATGAGCAAATGCCTGGTCGACCAGAAGCCCCGGACATTGAGCATACCCAAACCATTTCCGGTTTTTATCACCTACAACATTGCCGATGTGGATGCGACTGGGAAGCTTCGGTTTTATAAGGACGTATATGCGCTGGACAAATAAGTCGACTGCTTCAGGTAATCGGGATTGGGGGCGTATACAAACAGACAAGAGCCCCCTTTAACCGCCTGGATGATACCTTTCGAATCGGCATAGGGTACAGCCGGGCAACCCTGACTACGACCCAGTCGCCCGGTTTTGCGGATGATATCTTCGCAAACGTAATCGGCACCGTGCAGGACAATATTCCGGTTATAAACGTTGTCGTTGAACCCTTTTTCCAGGCCTTTCAATTGCAGCGACAAGCCGTGTTTGCCCATGTAGGTGTTAAGCGTTTGATAAAACCCTAAACTACTCTGGAACGACGATTGGGTATTCGAAAATTGATTGGCAGTTAAATCGCCGGAGTTACGACCGTGGGCAACATAGGTGTTAAATACCAGCTTCTTGTTGAACAAATCGACAACATATAGCCGTTTATGGGTTGATGGCTGACTCAAATCGACAATCGTCAACATTGACTTAGCGGTATCTATTTTTTGCCAGCCGCGCAGTGCGTACTCGAAAACAGACCGCTGTAAGCCCGTCTGACTCAGGTTAAGCTCATCATATATAGCAAGACGGCCAACAGATTTTACCGTTTTAGAGACTGAGATGGGAGAGGCAACTGCAACGTTACGAATAGGTTTGGATCCGGTGGTGGCAAAATAAACAATTGTCAAACCAACCAGAAGCAAAAGAACATTCTTCATACCGACAAATAAGTGTGTTTAGTAGGTTTATGAGGACGTATTATGACAACAGACTCATAGGTATTTTAATTCGATGAAGATACTACTTTTCTCTAAAATAATTGCTGTATGACCGCTTATGAACAAGCCGTTCGCAATGAGTTGACCCGCTGGCAACAGGCCATGCAAAAGCCCCCTTCGGCCTTTGGGCGGCTCTCTACGTCGCTCCAGCACCGGATTAATCGCATCATTCCTGATCGCGTACATGCCGTCATTACGGCCACGATCAAGCAAATGACGCGGGCCGTTTTATTTGGAGCTGAGTTCCTTACACGTACACCCGTCATTGGCGAAACAATTGCTCAGCGCGATTCGGCTGTGGCGAAACGAATTGATTTTTATCGAAAAACAAGTGCCGCCGAAGGGGGTGTTACGGGAGCGGGTGGTTTCTGGCTCAGCATGGCCGATTTCCCGATATTACTTGGTCTGAAAATGAAAATGCTGTTTGAGATTGCGGGGCTCTACGGATTCTCTGTTAGTGATTACCGTGAGCGGGTGTTCATTCTTTATGTGTTTCAGTTGGCCTTTTCGAGTCAGGAGCGTCGGCAGGTTATCTATCAATACATTGCCAACTGGCCCCAACATAGCCGCGAATTACCCGAAGACATTAACCAGTTCGACTGGCTCACGTTTCAGCAGGAATACCGCGATTATATTGATCTGGCTAAAATGGCACAGTTGATTCCGGGTATCGGGGCCGCCGTTGGCGTCGTAGTCAACTACCGACTCGTAAACCAGCTTGGCCGCACGGCTATGAATGCCTACCGAATGCGGTTGCTGGCAGAAAATCCTGCCTTACTGACGAAGTAGTGCGCTGCTAAATAGAATTTTACTAAGTCTATGTGACACTTCGCTATTGGACTAATATGAAGTACCAGAATGGACCTAATTCTCCTGACTTGGCTTCACAAAATCTATTTTCGCCCCATCTTTGTTATCCTTGCAGAAATATAGTTCATATGGCCTTGAGCCTTGAGCAACCCATTGTCATTTTGGACTATTCGCTCAATCTCTCATTCGCTCAATCACTCATTGTATTCCATGAAACTCCTTAAAATAGCCGCTGGTGTCCTGAATCAAATCCCGCTTGCCTGGGAACACAACAAACAGAATATTATCAATGCCATTGAGGAAGCCCAACGACAGAATGTGAGTCTGCTGTGTCTGACCGAGTTGTGTATTTCTGGATACGGTTGTGAGGATGCGTTTTTTGCTCAGAACACCATCGATCAATCCATTGCTTCCCTGCTCGACATTGTTCAATACACCAACGACATCGCTGTGGCTGTTGGGCTACCCCTTCGCCATAATAACCGCACCTATGACACGGCCTGTCTGATTGCAAACAAGCGTATTCTGGGCTTTGCCGTCAAACAGAACCTGGCCAATAATGGCGTCCACTACGAAACTCGCTGGTTCCAGCCCTGGAATCCCTATGTGCGGGATGAGATCAAAATCGGCGATTTCTCGTATCCATTTGGGGATCTGGTGTTCGATTTGTCGGGTATTCGGGTTGGGTTCGAGATTTGTGAAGATGCCTGGGTAGCCAACCGGCCGGGCCGCATGTTGTATGAACGGGGTATTGATATTATCCTGAACCCGACCGCCAGCCATTTCGCCTTCCTGAAATCGCAGGTGCGCGAACGGTTTGTGGTCGATGCGTCGCGGGCGTTTGGGGTCAGTTATGTGTATAGCAACATGCTGGGCAATGAAGCCGGTCGGATGATTTACGATGGCGATGCGATGGTGGCTTCTAATGGTGAACTGCTGGTGTCGGGGCCGCGCCTGAGTTATGAGGATTTTCTGATTGTTCCGGCGGTAGTCGATGTGGAAGCGACTCGCCTGAATCAAACACAAAATCGCGGCAATATTGCCCTTGCTTATCCGAACCTGCGCGTATCCGATCGGTTCGACTGGCCTGATATTGCGCCTGTTATTCAGAAAGCCGAACTCGAAGCCTGGGAGCGGGGTGGTGCTTTGAAAGAAGAAGAATTTGCCAGGGCAGTAGCGCTGGGACTGTTCGATTACCTGCGGAAGAGTCGTTCGCAGGGCTACGTTTTGTCATTGAGTGGAGGAGCTGATTCGTCGGCTATTGCCGCCCTTGTTTTCCTAATGATTCGGATGGCCGTGCAGAACCTGGGTCTGGAGGGCGTCAAGAAAAAGCTTAGTTACATAAAAGCGATTCAGCAGTGCGAATCACCCGAAGCAATGGTCGGTAAACTGCTGACGGTAATGTATCAGGGTACCGAAAACTCGTCGGACGATACGTTTAATTCCGCTAAAGAACTGGCCGACGACATTGGAGCAACCTTCATGAATATCAACATCAATGGACTGGTTGAAACCTATCGAGGGCTGATTGAAGCCCAGTTAGGCCGGAAACTCTCCTGGGATACGGACGATCTGGCACTACAAAATATTCAGGCACGGGTGCGGGCTCCTGGTATCTGGATGATGGCGAACCTGAACAATGCCTTACTACTGAGTACCTCAAACCGCTCCGAAGCGGCTGTTGGGTATGCGACCATGGATGGCGACACGGCAGGCAGTATTTCACCCATCACCGGCATCGACAAGCATTTTTTACGGGGCTGGCTGCGTTGGCTGGAAACCGTTGGCCTGAACGTGAAAAACGAATCGACCCCCGCCGACCGGACCGGTTCGGTGATGGAGCCAACGGCATCCGATCACTTAATCAAAGTGAAGGGGTTGCACGCCGTTAACAATCTCCAACCCACTGCCGAGCTTCGTCCGCTAGACAAAAAGCAAACTGACGAAGACGACCTGATGGCCTACGATGTGCTGAATTCGATTGAAGAAGCCGCCATCCGAGACAAGCAACCGCCGGTAGAGGTGTTGAAGCTTGTCGAAGTTCGGTACGCAGGCCGTTATGATCGGGAGAAGTTGCTGGTCTGGGTTGAACGCTTTTTCAAACTCTGGAGCCGTAACCAATGGAAGCGCGAACGCTACGCCCCTTCCTTCCACCTCGACGACCACAACCTCGACCCCGTTCGTGGTGCCGTTTCCCAATCCTGTCGGGTGGTTTCGAGAAAGAACTGGCCGACATGCGCGACTGGGCTAACGAACAGAAGCCCAATGGGCGTAAGGGTAAGATTGGGTTTTAGTGGTATCTTTGCATAAACATGAATAGAATGATGATAGACGTAAAATGGCAGGATTATATCACCGCCGACCCTGCTATTATGGTTGGTAAGCCCATCGTCAAAGGCACCCGAATTACAGTTGAGTTAATTGTTGAAAAATTGGGATATGGCGAAAGTGTTGATGAGATACTGGAAGATTATCCCCATCTTACTCGTGAGGCCATTTATGCTTGCTTGCGGTTTGCAGCTCATACTGTACACGGCAAACGAAGTCGTAAGTTAGTAGCATGATAAAGTTGCTTGCTGATGAAAATGTAGAAAGTAGAGTTATTCGTTTATTGCGCTCAGAAGGCTATGATGTAGTCTCTATTCAGGAAACACAAAGTGGTGTGGCTGATGAAACAGTGCTTAAATCAGCCGTGTCGTCTGCTACTGTGTTAGTAACGGGTGATAGCGACTTTGGTAAACTGCATTTTCAGAAAGGCCACATTCACAGTGGAATTTTATTCTATCGGCTGCCCCGAACAACAACTGAAGAGAAAGGGCAAGTTATTTTGAAAACAATACGAGAATACGACGATAAATTGATTAATTCGTTCACTGTAGTGACGGCGAAGAAAGTACGTATGCGTAAACTATAGGCTTGCGCTATTCTAGCCTTACCCATTGCCCCACATTCACTTCATGGCTCAATCGCTCTTCGATCAGTTTCGTCGGCATCCTATAACCTCCCAGTTTGCGCCATCTGCCAAAGTTGAAGCCTTGCGTGTACAACTTTGTTTCGATGCAGATGGGAGCTACATCCGACTTCTTAACGAGCGGGGAGAAGCTGTAGAGCCCGATTATCAGAGCTATAGTGGAGCCTTGAGAAACCTGCTTCGGGCTCTGCAACAACTTCACGAACGCAACGGATTTGTTATTGACTGGGAGAATCCATCAGCACAGTTGTATTTGCACCAGTACGATTACCTGCTCGATTATGTGCGCCATTGCCCGGTTGTGATTGACGAGCGGCAGCGACCCATTACGTTTGGCAATGAACCCGGTGAGTTGCGGCTTGAGATTAAATCAAACGCAGATACAGGCGATGTAGAAAAGCCAAATGAACAACGGCTCGATGCCAGGGTTCGCCTGTTGGTCGATGGCCTCTATGAAGATGATTTTCTGCTGATTAACGAACGGCATGTGCTGTCGGAGGGGCGGGTCATTGAAGTGAACGAAGTGGGCCCGGCCTTCAATCGGATTCCGCTGTTTGATACCTCCCTGGCCATAGCCGATCTGACCAAATACCTTTCACTGGCCCTATCGAATATCGATAATCTTCAGGTCGAGTACGACGATTATCGCTTGCTGACAACCGGTACGGAGCCAATTCTGGCCCAGCCGTGTCTGATTTTTGAGAAAATTGACGCCGATCAATCCCTCTATGTGCGGGTAACTCAACAGCTTCCGCAGACCGATGCGGGGTTTTTAGATGAGTTTGATTTGTACCGATACGCGGATATTAACCCGCTCGAACGAACCATTTCGGTCAGGATTGTTGAACGACAACCCCTGATTCGCCTGGTCGATACGGTTAGTCAATTGATTGAAAAGCATACAGTTAAAGAAAAAGGTCGCCGAAAATCGCAGGGGCAATACATTGTGGAGGGGAATCTGTTTGTATTGCCTGAGGATGTGGCTGGTGCGTTTATTTATCAGGAACTCCCCCAGTTGCTCGAAACCTTTCAGTTGTTTGGAGCCGAAAAACTAAAGCAGTATCGAATCAGCACCTATCCGCCCCGGCTGAATCTGAGCCTGAGTCATGGGATCGACTTTCTGGAAGGCGATGCCACCGTTAGCTTTGGCGATCAGCAACTTAGTTTGCTCGATGTGATTCGGCAGTATAACCAGCAACGATACGTGCAATTGTCCGATGGTAGTCACGCACTGGTCAACGAAACCTACATTCGAAAACTCGAGCGGCTTTTTCAGAAAAGCAAAAAAGACAAAGTCAAACTCTCATTTTTCGATCTGCCATTGGCCGAAGATCTGCTGGAAGGTGCCGTTGCCGAAGCAACCTTCCAGAAGTCACGCACGTTTTTTACGGGCTTCAATGACTTGTCCGGAAAGAAACCCCGTCTAGCGTCAGTACAGGCAACGCTTCGTCCCTACCAGGAACGGGGTGTTCAGTGGCTCGAACACCTGCATGAATACCACCTGAACGGCTGTCTGGCTGATGATATGGGTTTGGGTAAAACCCTGCAAACCATTACGTTATTGTCCCGGTTTTACCCGAAAGAAACACTTCCTACACTAGTGGTCATGCCCAAAAGCCTGCTATTCAACTGGCAGAAGGAAGTGGAACGATTCAACCCCAACCTGTTTACCTACACCTACTACGCCGATCATCGGGATCTGGAGGAAGCCTGCCAGCATCACCTTATTTTTACGACCTATGCCCTGCTGCGGAACGACATCGAGAAATTTCGGGAACGGGAATTCTTTTATGTCATTCTGGACGAATCGCAAAATATCAAGAACGTCCAGTCACAGGCGAGTCGGGCGGTGGTGCTTCTCCAGGCTAAACATCGGCTGGCGCTGAGTGGTACGCCTATCGAAAATAACCTGTCGGAGCTTTATTCGCTATTCCGGTTTCTGAATCCAGCCATGTTTGGTTCAGTCGATCAGTTTAGTCATAACTATCTGATTCCCATTCAGAAGCATAACGACCCGGATGTTATTAATGAACTTCGGAAGAAGATTTATCCGTTTTTACTCCGGCGATTGAAAAAGAATGTACTGACCGAACTACCTGATAAAATTGAGCAGGTGCTGTACATTGAGATGTCGGATGCACAACGCCGGTTCTATGAGCAGCGACGGCTTTTTTACAAAGAAAATATTGAGCGGCAGATCGCCGAAAAAGGGCTGGAGCAAAGTCAGTTTTTTGTGTTTCAGGCGTTTAACGAACTCCGTCAGATTGCCAGTATTCCCGAAGCCAAATCGGACGGGCGGATCGAGTCACCCAAAATTGAAACCCTCGTTGAGCAATTGACTGATGCAGCCGCCAACGGCCACAAAATGCTGGTGTTTGTGAATTACTTAGCCGCCCTCGAACGCATCGGCGAGCAGTTAGACTTGCAGGGAATCGACTACGTGAGCATGAGTGGCTCCACCCGCGACCGGCAACGATTGGTGGAGCGATTTCAAACCGATCCGACCTGTAAGGTATTTCTGATGACGTTGAAAACCGGGGCACCGGGCTTAACCTAACGGCTGCTGATATGGTCTTTATTTTTGATCCCTGGTGGAATAAAGCAGCTGAAAATCAGGCGATCGACCGGAGCCACCGGATTGGTCAGGAGCGGAAAGTGATTGCCTATAAGATGATTGCGCAGGGAACCATTGAGGAGAAAATTCTGGAATTACAGGAGAAGAAAGCCGAACTGTTCAATGCCATTATTGGTGCCGACGCGTCGGCGCTGAAATCGTTTAGCGAATCGGATATCGCGTTCATGCTGGGATAAGCAAAGCCGAACACATGGAGCAACCCGAACTAATTAGCACTTTAGACGCCCTGATCAAGAGCAATACCAGCAATGAACGCAACCGAAGCAACATTGCCAGCGAAATTGCGAAAGCGTATATCAAGAAAACAAAGGCGACAATTCCGCTAGCCATCATTGAGGCACTGGATCAGAATTACCATAAAGAAGGGTTGCAGGCCTGGCCAGATATGCCCGCAAGGTCGTAGAAAACTATCCGGATTTACTCGACGGTCTGTCGCTCAATTTGCCTTATACGGCCCTGACAGCATCAGACATCAGTACGGCTAACAAAGCCCGACTGGTCTGGAGCGTTGCCTTTATTTTTAGTGATCCCGATGTGTTTCGGCTGTTTCTGGCTGGTTTACCCCCTGAGATTCAGAGAGCAGTGGAACAGCTAACCTGGCTTCCGAGGGTGTCGGCAGAGGTGCTGGGGCAGAGTATTGGCCGAAAAATGACCGTGATGAAGGGCGGCAATGCCTATTACAACGGTACGATTAGCCTGGATAGCCACTTTAACCTGCTACCCCATAAAGGGGATGGCTGGAGTGGAATTATTATGCTGGAGTGGCCCCCCGCTATCCGAACGTTTCTGCAGCAGGTATATCCACAACCCGAAAACTATCACCTTAAAGCCGTAGCCGAGCCACGGGCAGGGCTATTGCGGTGGGAGGACGGAGAGACAATCATTTTTGAGGAAATTCAGAAGATGCTGGCCTACCGGATGCAGGATGGTATTGCCATCAATAATTCGGGCAAGGTGGCAACCAATGGCCTGAAGAAAATGCGGAAGCTGCTGGGAATACGAGAGTTCTTCCCGGATAACAGTACGTTCCCCTTAGTCCGCACCGCCTGTTTGGCGCAAATGCTGGTTTCCTACGAACCGAAAAAGAATCAGCTTACTCTCGATTCGCTCGACGCACTTCGCCAGTTTTACAAACGATTTGAAAAGCACTTCGTTAGCCTGTTTCTGCTAAATGACCTGAAAAACCACGGGCATATCGGATTTTATAATTACAAAAACGAGGGTGAGAAAGCGCTGATCGACTGGATGAATCGGCTACCCGTGGGCGAGTGGGTGTCGGCCGAAAATGTTCTGGCCTATGGGCAGATTCATGATTTGCAGGTGGAACCCTGCCGACCTGGCGAATATACTACCCTAATTTACGAAGCCGAATCGCCCTGGCGAGTGGGGCAGATCAACCGGAACAACGTCTCAACGAGCAATGCTTACCTGTTTGTTGAGCGACCGACGCTGCTGGGCGGTTTCTTTTTGTTTGCCGCGCTAGGTTGGCTCGATATCGCCTATGAAGCTCCAACCGGTAAATTCGGGAGTGACTATTATTCGGCCTACGATGGCTTGCGCTATCTGCGACTCAATAACCTGGGGGCTACTATTTTTGGTCGAAGCTCTGGAGCCTACGTACCCAAAGTAAATTCGGCTACGCAGGAACTTCGTTTTGATGAGCAATCACTACTGATTTTCTGTGATCCCGAACATGTGGTGGCCGAAACCATTCTGGCTAACTATGCCGAACGCGTCAGCCCGACGCGTTTCCGGGTCACGCCCGCTACGTTTCTGAAAGATTGTAAAACTAAACAGCAACTCCTGTCGAAAATTAGCTTATTCTGCACGTCGGTCGCCCCAAATCTGCCGCCAAACTGGCTGGCGTTTTTTGATGAACTGACTGGTAAAGCAGATCCATTAATAGCCGTTACCGATATGGTAACCTATCGTATATCACCCACAAACCAGCCGCTGATTCGGGCCTTGGCGCAGGATGAAGTTTTGAAAACGATGGTGGTTAAAGCTGAGGGATTCCGTATCCTGATTGCGAATGACCAACTTCCTCGTTTTCGAAGTAGACTGCGCGAATTAGGCTATCTGGTAGGGTAAACACTATGAAACAACTCATTCCTGCCGGAACGCTGGCTGGCCTTCTGTTTGCGGCTCTTTGGGCTTCGGCCTCAGTTGCCACCAAGTTTGGTGTGCAGTCCGTTCATCCACTGATTCTGGCTAATGTCCGATTTTTCATTGCTGGTGGTGGCATGCTACTGTTTGTGTATGGAATCCAACGCCCCCAAAACGCCTGGCCTACTGGCACGGAATGGCGTCAGTTAGCCATTTTTGCCCTGCTTAATACTACCATTTATCTGGGTTCATTCGTCTTGGCGCTCAAGCAGGTATCAGCGGGGATTGGCAGTTTGTCTACGGCCACCAATCCGTTGTTTATTGCCCTGTTATCAGCCCTTTGGCTACGCCGGATGCCTCGCTGGAATGAACTTTCCGGCTTGTTACTCGGGCTTCTTGGGGTTGGTGTAGCCACCTATCCGCTGCTTCAAAATAGCTATGCCACGGTTGAAGGACTACTAATTTTACTGGTTGGAATGGTCTCCATATCAGCGGCAACGGTCTATTATGCAGGCATCAAGTGGCGATTACCGAATCTGGTCATCAACGGCTGGCAGGTGTTATTGGGTGGTTTCCAGTTACTCCCGTTTACCCTACTTTTTGCTGTGCTTGAACCAACGGTCTTCAACAACTCGCATTACGATCTGCGTTTTTGGGGGTCTGTACTCTGGCTGATTTTGCCTGTCTCCGTAGGGGCTTTACAACTGTGGTTCTATCTGGTACGTCAGGATGCCATTCGGGCTTCGTTATGGCTATTTCTGTGCCCTATTTTCGGGTTTGCCTATTCGTACCTGCTCATGGGCGAACCCATCACGCTGTATACAGTTGCTGGAACGGGACTGGTTATTGGGGGATTGTGGCTGGGGAGGAAATAGGATTACGGTTTATGGTATTTGGTTTATGGTGGCTAACACTGAAGTACTATATGCGCAAGCCACCGTAAACCAAATACCAGCTTACTCCTTCAGCACCGTCATTTCAACACGCCGGTTGAGCTTCCGGGTAGTTTCGGAATTATTACTCGCTATGGGGCGGGTAGGGCCGTAGCCGCGAGTGGTGACCCGGTTGGCTGCGATTCCATTCTTCACCAAATACGCCTTAACGACTTCTACCCGTTGTCTGGATAGTTTTAGGTTTTCATCAAAATCGCCCTGATTATCGGTATGGCCTGCCAGCTCAATTTCGGCAGTGGCGTGGTCGCGCATGAAGGCCAGTAATTGCTCTAAAGTAGGTTGAGCATCGGGTAGGAGCTCGGCCTTGCTCTGAACAAACTGGAGAGCCTGCAACTGCGTTGTTTTACCCACTGCTGCTCCAATGGGCGGGGGTGTATAAATTACTTTCGCATCAAGCGTCTTTGGGGGCGTTATACGAGACGTTTGAACAACAGAGGTATTACTTACTACAGGTTGCTCAGATACTGGTGGAGTTGTAGCAGGGCGTGCAGGTGGGGGAGACGGAACCGTTGATACTGTTGTGTGAACCGGGGAAGCCAGGGGTTTAGTAGGGCCAGCAGGTTTTGAGTTAATTCTGAATAAAACAATCGTTTTTCCGAATAAGCGATTTGTACTGCCCGATGTAAATGCCAATTGCTCATCAACTGTCCCATATCCCTCAGCTTTAGTGGAAATAATGTAAGGTAGTTTCGGGTCAAGCTTAAGCTGGAAGCTACCGTCAGCATTTGTTATCTGCTGTGTATAGATCACACCTGTTTGGTTTTTTGCCATAACAACGGCCCCCGCAATATATTTTTGGGTTTGGCCATCCTGCACTTTTCCTTCAAGCGAGGCTGATCCATCCGTTGGGGC
Source organism: Spirosoma telluris (assembly GCA_003259005.1). GTDB lineage: Bacteria > Bacteroidota > Bacteroidia > Cytophagales > Spirosomataceae > Spirosoma > Spirosoma telluris. Next base: position 2,504,110 of record QLII01000001.1, on the reverse strand, counting down.
TACCTGATGCTGAGGTTGTGCCCAAGCCATAGACGGCGCTAAGTTGCTTAGGCTCAGGCCTCCAAAAATCACTATATACTTCATCAAATTCATACAATAGAAGCAACGTTAAAACCTGGGTCAAAAGTACATTTAAATGCCTAAAAGTTAGCTATTCACTATGTTTGAAATGACTTAGTTTTAAGGTGGTTTTTTTAGGTAAAAAATGAAAGATAACTAATTGATTTTCAGTAGATTTAAGTATTAAAAATCAACACTAAAAAATGAACGCAAAATTGCTCGTTTTCGTTACTATTGTATGACACAGAAAACCAACGCAACGATGCATTCCCCGAACGCTCAGGCACCCCTTGCACAGGCTTCAGCGGGCAATTTGCCGCTCGACGATAACTGGCGGAAATCTATTCCGGCGCAGGTGTTTCTGAACCATTTTTTTCGCGATGGACTACCATATCCATCATCAAAATGACTTATTCGACGTCGCCAAATTTCCTATCTTTCAACAGTTCTATGGGCGGGATACGGACGCAGGTCGTAAAGCTCTGGAGAAGTTATTGCTGAATAGCTGGAGTGCCGAGTATGCCCTTCGAATTACGCCTGTTGTCAATGACGAGCAGTATCTACAAAGTTCGCTGCACTGGACATTTCCGCAGGCATATTACAGTGCCCTGTTCAGCGCCAGGGCATTTCTGGCCGTGCAAGGAATTAACGTAAGCAATGAGGAGCTGATTCGGAAGCGGATTGGCAACATGGTTGTTCGTGGCTATTATCCGGCTTCAATTGGCTATTATGCCCTTGGGCCGATCAATAGCTATCGAATTCAGCGGTTGCCTATGGCGAAACGGTTTAGCGTAGCTGCCAAGACTGATCTTCTGTTGCCTTCGCGCGAAGGATCGGTGCAGGTTGAACTGGCACAATTTCTGAAAACTACCCGCGACCAGCGCGTAAGGACGTTACGTAATGCCATTCAGACGAATCCTAAAACGGCATTGCGGAGCCCGAAAACGGGCGAGATTCTGCAAAAATTCAGTGTAGAACAATACAAGCAATTAGCTAAGCAAATTGGGTATACGACCTACTTCGATATGTTGAGCCGCCTGCGGATTTCGTCAACCAATCGGGAAATTGAGCGGTTTGTCGATTCGGAAATTGATGTGAAACTGTTCCATCAGAGTTTAGTGAATATTGTGGCTCATGTGAATTCAGTGCATGAAGCCTATATTGCTAAAGCACTGGGCATGCAGGCGTACCGTCAGTTGGTAGCCAAATTACCCTCTTACCTACAGGAGAGTTTTGTAAGGGATCGAATGAACACGGTCATTGCTCCGATGCTGGAAGAACCACAAGCAGGCCAGGAGTCATATGCACGAATGGCTGCTTAACCGTTAATACATAGTTTAAAAAAACAGACCGAAAAACATAAAAATCCATCTGCTTTGCGGGTGGATTTTTATGTTTGAGTAAACATGCTAATATTGCCGTCACCGATGGATTCGGTTATTGGCCAATCGCTCGAATTCGGTTTTGTATATGAGACAACTAATCCCATTTTGTATTTTACTCTACCTGCTTTGTTCTTGTACAGCTAAACAACAAAATGAAAAAACTGAATTTGACGATATACCTGTTTCGGCACTCTCCGGCAAAGAATTGGCCATAGCGCACTGTAGCCGGTGTCATGCGTTTGTAAAGCCCGAATTATTAGCAAAAACCAATTGGAGAGATGTACTTCCGGCTATGGGGCATCGGATGGGTATCTACAGTGGCGGCTTTAGACCCGACAGTTTGTTTGATTCCGGACTAAGCGGTTCTATTGTGCGTGAGGCCAACATCTTTCCAGAAAGGCCCATTTTGGCAAAAGAGGATTGGCGTAAAATAGAGAAATACTATCTTGATAACGCGCCAGACACCATCTTGCCTCCCCTTCGCAAACAGCCTATTCGGATAGGACTCCCGCATTTTCGCTACAGAGAACCCGATTTTGCAAATCGACCTGCATTGACCACAATGGTCAAAATTCTTCCTAATCATCGCGGTATCGTATTTAGTGATGGAAAAAGCAGGCGCAATAATTTAACATTTCTAACCCCCGATCTTCAGGAAAAGTATAGTATGCGGTTGGATGCAACGCCTATTCATTTTTATGAAAAAGCAAATGAGGTATACCTGACAACTATTGGGAAGGGCGTTTTTCCAACGGATGCGTCCAATGGGGCTATGCAGCGATTGATGAAAAATGGATCGGAGCCGAGCTATAAACTGGAACATATTGCTATTCCAAATTTACGGCGGCCCGTTTTTATGGCCTACGGAGATTTGACCAAAGACGGATTTGAGGACGTAGTGGCCTGCGAATTTGGTAATCAAACCGGCCAATTGGCCTGGTACGAAAATAACGGAAAAGGCGGGTATGAAAAGCGGATTTTACGCGAGAAACCTGGAGCGAGCACGGCTATTATTAAAGATGCCAATAACGATGGCTTGCTGGATATTTATGTGCTCATGGCGCAGGGAGATGAAGGTGTTTTCCTTTATGAAAATCAGGGATCAGGTAAATTTCAGGAGAAACGATTGCTTTCTTTCCTGCCACTCAATGGGTCCCAGCATATAGAGTTAGCAGATTTCAACAAAGATGGGTTTGATGATATCGTCTATGTGTGCGGAGACAATGCGGACAAGACACCCATACTGAAGAATTATCACGGCATTTATATTTTTCTTAATGATGGAAAATCCAACTTTAAGCAATCATACTTCTACCAATTGAATGGAGCTTATAAGGCGATGGTACAGGATTATGATTTGGATGGTGACCTGGATATAGCGGCTATTTCGTTTTTCCCAGACTATCTTCGCTATCCAGAAGAAAGCTTTATCTATTTGAAAAATAAGGGGAATTTAAAGTTTGATGATTATTCATTTCCCGAAGCCTCGAAGGGAAGGTGGGTGGTCATGGACGCAGGTGACATGGATGCAGATGGTGATATTGATCTTGTTTTGGGTTCGTTTGTGTATTTTATACCGCAAGACGATACCACTGGATTAGGAAAAAAATGGCTCTCAACCGGGCCCTCTTTCATCGTTTTGGAAAATACAATACGGTAGGCGTTTGGGTTGATTTTGGGGGACGCGTTCGACCTTTCTTTACTTAATATTCAATACACACTAAAAAGCCCGATGAGCAAGTACTCATCGGGCTTTTTAGTGTGTATTGGTAAAATTATAATTTGAATGATTTCAATCAGTTGTATTATTCTTTAAAGAAGAAAACTCACAAGAGGGCATAGTCAAAAAGCGTAGACGACTGAATATCACTATAATTCCTAAAAACTGATAAGTTTTATCTATGAGCTTATTGATAAAAGTCATGTCGCATCTGCGTAATGCTTCCGTAATTTGCACTCAATCAAGATTTGCTTTTATATACAACCTCAATAAATTCCATGAAAAATCATATTGTTTCTGTAGGATCAGAGTTCCCGGATTTTAAGAAACTAGCTGTTGTATCGCTCGATAAAGACCAGGAGTTCTACGAAATCTCGTCGGATGATCACAAGAATGCTGGTCAGTGGCTGGTTATGTTCTGGTGGCCTAAAGATTTCACCTTCGTTTGCCCAACCGAAATTGCCGAATTCAACAAGAAGTTCGAGGATTTTCAGGATCGTGACACTATGGTGATTGGAGCTTCGACTGATAGCGAATTCGTTCACTTGGCATGGCGTAAAAACCACGATGATTTGCGTGGTCTGAAATTCCCAATGCTGGCCGATACGTCGAAATCACTGGCTGAAGAACTGGGTATTCTGGAAGCAAACGAGAAGGTAGCTTATCGGGTAACCTACATCGTTGATCCACAGGGTATCATTCGCTGGGTAGCTGTTAACGATTTGTCAGTTGGCCGGAATGTCAACGAAGTAATTCGTGTACTTGACGCCTTGCAAACTGATGAACTTTGCCCATGCAACTGGGTTAAAGGCGAAGCAACGCTAACGGCTTAATTTAATGTTGAATGAGTGAATGAATGATTGCTTGAATAATGGCCACGGCAAAATTCACTCAATCATTCATTCGCTCATTCGCTCATTCAACATCATGACAACCACACAAAACGAAACTGTTACATCGCTCCTGAAGCTGGTAGGGTTGGATGTCGAAGGTAACTATCCTGCATTGGATGCGCTGGCTAAGGCAGATCATCGCTATTTGCGTGACCTGAAAATAAACGTTGGAATGTGCTCAACAGCAGCCAGACACTGACTAAGAAAGAAGCTTTATTGCTGGCTTTGTCAGTGGCTGTTAATGAAAAACTGCAACCGCTTGTTGATTCATTGACCAATGCTGCCCGCCAGGAAGGAGCAACCGATGCCGAAATCGCTGAAACGATTGCCTGTACCTCCTTGCTGAGCACGAATAACGTATTTTACCGCTTCCGTCACTTTGTTAGTAAGGATTACTATCAGCAAACGCAGCCTGGTATTCGCATGAGCATCATGATGAATCCGGTATTGGGCAAGGAGTTTTTTGAGCTAATGAGTTTAGTCGTATCAGCTGTTAATGGGTGCGAACTCTGCGTTCGGTCGCACGAAGAAAGTGTGTTGAAACACGGCGCTAGTGAAGCCCGTATTTTTGATGCCATCCGATTGGCTTCGGTTATTAAAGGGCTTATTACGTTACTGTAGGAATAAGGATCATCAGCCAGTCCGGTAAGATAAAAAATAAGGTGCCGGAAAACATTAGCAAATGAAGATTCGTTTAAGTATTGAAACGCAATTATAGCCTGGTACCAGACATAAGGAATATAGTATGTTGCTGCACATGTATGCTGTTGCAATAGATTGCCCCTTATACACTCAGTGCTGTATCTGCCGTAATGTAAAGCCCGCTATCTCTAACCAAGAAGCGGGCTCTTTTTGTAAATACAGAGACGCAGAGGATACAAAAAATAGCTAGCACTTGACTTGTTTCTATTGTTTCTCGGGGTTCTATGACTACTGATTATCAGTACAATAGAATCCAAAAAATCTATAGAATCTAAATTGGAATACCATTAGGTTTTACAACTCTATGTCCCCCGTACCTCTGTGTTTAATTACGCTGTTTTGACGAGGTCGACGAGCGTTTCAATCCAGATTGGACTATCGTTCAGACTTTCGACCAATTGCCAGTGCTTTCCGCCAGCCTGCTCAAATAATTCCTTGTATTCCACACCTACTTCAATGGTAGTTTCTAAACAATCGGCCACAAAAGCGGGGGAAAACGCCAGTACACTATTGATACCTTTGCCGGGTAATTCCTTGATAATATCATCGGTATAAGGCTTTATCCAGGGATCGCTGCCCAGACGCGACTGAAAACAGGTCGTGTATTTGCCTTCGGGAATACCCAGCGCCTTTACGAGCAAGCGGGTTGTTTCAAAGCACTGTGCCCGATAACAATGCTGATTTAAGGCATGGAAGGTACGACAACACTCGCCAAACTGACAGACGGTTTTTGTGACATCCCCTTTCCGAATCTGGCTTTGGGGCAAACCGTGATAACTAAACAGAAAATGGTCGTAATCGTAAGCCGCCATGTATTTACGGGCGATTTGCGCGAAGCCTTCAATAAATTTAGGATGCTCCAGAAAGCGATTCACAAAACGAATGGCCGGGATTACCTCCCATGTTCTGACGACAGTCATTACTTTTTCATAAACAGAACCAGTTGAGGCTGATGCGTATTGCGGAAAAAACGGTACCACAACAATATCGGTCAACCCTAACTTCTGAAATTCGCTCAAGCCCGCTTCGATGCTGGGGCTTTGATAGCGCATCGCTAGTTTCACGACATACTCATCTCCTAATTTTTTTTGTAGTTCCTGTTCTACAATTTGGCCGTAATACTTCAGGGAGAACCTGTTTCAGTCCAGAGTTGCTTGTATATTTTAGCCGACTTCGGTGCCCGAAACGGCGCAATAATGCCATTGACAAGCAGAAAACGCGACACGTAAGAAATGTCGATGACTCGACCGTCCATCAAAAACTCACGCAGGTATTTACGGACATCCGGGACGGCAGGGCTATCGGGGGTACCGAGGTTAACAATCAAAACGCCCGTTTTGCCCACCGATTTTGGGGTGCTAACGCGTGGCTGTAAAACAGAAACTTCCATGTATAGGAAAACAGAGATTTAGCTAGGTTAGTTTGGTATAAGGTTTACGGTAGTTGGTTTGTGGTTTATGGTGGGCTGACGTATAAAACTACTGAGTAGCCTGGTGTTAGTTTGCCGTAAACCGAATACCATAAACTAAATAAGCATTAAGACAGACTTGTTTGTAGGTTGATTCAATCGATTCTTTGGTGGCTATTGCTTATAAATCAGACGATTATCAACCATAGAATCAAATTTGGCCAACTACTTACCACAAACCGTTTTTTTACTTCGTTGCGGGGTACCGGCTGATGTCTATTCGGGTAAAATCGCTGAAAACTTCGCCGGGTAGTCCCGTAAAAATCATTATATCGGTTATATCGTGATCACCCCGGTTGCTGGAAAGCAGAATATTGCTATACTGCTGATAGTCGTCCCAGGGAAGAATGAAAGCAGGTTGTTGATCCGTAGGTTTCTGAAAATGAGCCCACTGGCTCACCAAATGCGATTTCTTATCGACCCATATTTTATAGCGGGCACCAGGCATCAAGCTACCATTTTTAAAGCTTACCTGTAAGACATCAGCGGGCTTTCCCATTTGGGTGGCTTCTGCGCCAAGGTACTTAAGCGTTACCCCAGCATCTTTGAGTCTAAATGGCATCAGTAGCCAGAAGGAGTCATTAATCCAGTTTCGTTTGCCTTGTTTAACATACTTGGTCACCGAATCAGCTATCAGTACTTCTTCTCCATGGCGATACACCCGACCCATATCGTTGTTAATATTCAGTAAAACGGTCTGATCGTCGTGCAGGTTATCGACCCGAACATCGCCCGACCATTTGTCCCAGATGATTTTTCGAACGCTGTCGAAATTCCAGGCAATTAATTGCGTTCCGTCCCAGGCAGTACGCCCTCCCATGGCGGCCATAACTTCATCGGCAATTTGTACCGCGCGCGCATCTGAACCGGCTAGATCGAAACCCGGTGCAGGTGGATTGGGTGTTTTCTTCGATTGTGCCAGGCCAACGAAACTGTTGATTGATAGCAGGAACAGGATTAGTTGAATTTTTTTCATGGACAGTGAGGATTGTATCTGCAAATATAGAGGATGTATGAGGTAGGATATAGAGTGTAGGATGTATTTCGCGTCAGCTAGATCATACATCCTATATTATATATCCTATATCTTTGCAAATGACGCTTTCTCAACTTGATTATATTGTTGCCGTTGATACGTACCGGCATTTTGCTACCGCGGCCGAAGCCTGCCATGTTACCCAACCAACGCTTAGTATGCAAATTCAGAAGCTGGAAGATGAACTGGGTATTCTGGTATTCGACCGCTCGAAACAGCCTGTGGTTCCAACTGAAACAGGCCAGGCTATTCTGGCTCAGGCACGGGATGTATTGCGGGCAGCCCAGCGTATTCCCGAGATTGTTAGTGAGTCGAAAGATGATTTTCGGGGTGATTTCAGAATAGGCATTATCCCAACGCTGGCCCCGTACCTGCTTCCCTATTTCATCGGCGAATTTATTGCGAAGTATCCTGCCGTGTCAGTACAAATTCAGGAATTAGTGACCGAACAGGTTATTGAGCGACTTCGGAACGGGTTGATTGATGTGGGCCTGGTTGTAACGCCCCTGGCCGAAAACGGTATTACTGAAATTCCCCTGTTTCGAGAGCCTTTTGTCGTGTATGCCGCCGAATTAAATCCATTGCTGACCAAATCAACGATTGCCCCTACTGATCTGCAAACGGACGGGCTCTGGCTACTCACTGAAGGGCACTGTTTCCGTAATCAGGTCATGAATCTGTGTGGAGCCGACCGGCAGGCGAATGGGACAAATGCCTTACGCTATGAAACCGGCTCACTCGAAACATTGATCAAACTAATTGATAAACAGGGTGGATTTACTCTATTGCCCTACCTAGCTACGCTAGATATGGATACTACACGTCAGGCCCGTCTTCGACCATTCGATATGCCCCAACCTGTACGCGAAGTAAGCCTTGTTATGCATCGTAGTTTTTTGAAACGTAGGCTCATTAACACATTTAGATCCGAAATTCTGGCGCATTTACCCAATGAATTGGCAGGTAAAGAAAAAGAGGGCCAATTGGTACGATTGAGCTAAAAAACGAACTGACTTCTATGTGAAAACGGGTGTGCAGATTTTATTAGTTGTTCGAAAATTGACTATAAGCAAGAAATAATTGACTTTTGCCTAAACACTCTATACTCAGTAAAGTTGTGCGATTACCTATAAATCAATTGACAGAGATATATTTGTTTGTTCTGCTCTCGACAGAATAACTACCTCATCCTATAATCAGTATATGACCCACCATTTACCCTGCCGTAAGCCATCTAAACAAGTTAGATGGGGCCTGTTCAGAAGCCTGATTCTCTTTATTTTACTGCTATGGGTTAGTCAAGTGTCAGCCCAAACGCTTGATACCGAGCCATTAGCCGTGACTTCCGTCTGTGCGGGTTCGCAAATTGATGTGACAGGCATTAGAACCGCTGCTGCTGGTGAATTCACCGTGCAACTATCAAACGGAGGGACGATCTATACCGAAATTCCTTCGGTCTTTTTATCAGCATCGGGCCGTTATGAGATTGTATACCGGGCTACTATTCCGGCTAATACACCTTCTGGAACGAATTACCGGATTCGGATGGTCTCAAAGAATCCAGATATTAATGGCACGCCCAGTTCAACCACGCTAACCGTCAAGACAAAGCCTGCAATCCCGACAGTATCAACCACTTCGCTATCGCTTTGTCAGGCGCAGTCAACAGTTCCACTAAGCGCAACAACGACGGATGCAAGCGCTTCATTAATCTGGTACGGGACAAATGCTACGGGTGGCACTGGGACATTGGTGCCAACCCAACCATCGACAGCTACTACCGGGGTTGTTACCTATTATGTTGCTCAGAAACTGAATGAATGTGAAAGTGATCGGGCTGCCATTGCGGTAGAAATCAAGCCTCCTTCTGCTACTCCTGCTGCCCAGATACTATCGGTTTGTCAGAATGCGTCAGCTCCCGTATTACAGCCTACGGGTCAGAATCTGTTATGGTATGCCGGCAGTACAGGCGGGACAGGGTCTACTACGGCACCAGTGGTTAGTACCTCGCAAACTGGTCAGTCAACGTATTACATAAGCCAGACGACAAATGGCTGCGAAAGTCCACGGGTCGCGTTGAGTGTAATAATAGCTCCCACTCCGCTGGCCCCAGTCGTATCTCCAAAAATTAGTTGCCAGTTTGCTCCAGCCGAAGCGGTTACTGCGGTAGGGGAGAACCTAACCTGGTACAATATCGATGGAAATAAGTTTGGATCAGCGCCTACTATTACTACCGATAAGGGAGGTTCATTTTCGCTACTAGTGACCCAAACCGTAGGTGGTTGTGAAAGCCCCAGGGCTACACTGGCCATTACCATATTGACAACACCAATTCCAGTAGTGAGTAAGGCGGTCGTTGAAATTTGTCAGGGTACAACGGCGCAACCGCTTGAGGCTACGGGTACAAACCTGAAATGGACCGATCCTAACGGCACTGTGACGACAACGGCGCCAACACCGCCCACCTTAAATGCGTCCACGAATCCAAACGGAGATGTGTATTATGTGACGCAAACAGCCAATGGCTGCGAAAGCCCGAAAGTGGCCATTACCGTATTTGTTCAGGCGCTACCGGCCATGTCTATTTTGGGGACAACCACCGTCAATCTGGGTGTAGAGGTGCCTTTGCAGTTAACCTTTACCGGGGTGGGGCCATATAAGTATAAACTGTCGAACGGGTTGACAGGAACTGCTATAAAAGACACAACGATACTCGTGCTTCCAGAGCGCACAACTACCTATCAGGTTGCCGAAGTGAGTAATAAATGTGGAACCGGAGTGCTTACGAGTGGATCGTCGGTGACGGTGACGGTACTCGTTCCTGCGATTCAAACCCTATCGTTCACATCGGCAACGGTTTGTGCCGGTGCAAGCTTGACGACTAGTTTTTCAACCTCCGGAACATTCAATTCGGGCAGTGTTTTCAAGCTTCAATTGGCGAGAGTTGAAACCGATACAACAAAAATGTCTTATGCAGATATGGTGACTAGTCAAGCCATAAATGGGCAGGTTGTTGGAACGATTCCTACGAATGCGACTGGCGGATCGTACCGGGTACGGGTCGTTGCTACCAATCCGAAAATACCCATTACTGGTTCAATTAGCCCAACGATACTAACTGTACGAGCATTGCCAGCGGCAACGCTTACGGGTAATCAGACAATCTTCGAGGGGCAACCGGCCAGCTTGTCGGTAGTGTTTTCGGGCGACGCTCCCTGGCGTTTCTCGTATCGGGACAGTACATCAAGTGGCCTGGGCACCGTTCAATCCCTGACTGCCAACACGAATCCCTATTCGTTTGCGGTTGGCCCTACAAAAACGACTTCCTATTTTCTAACATCGGTTAGCAATAGTTGTGGTAATGGGTCTTTAACCCCACGTATCGTCATTATCAGTGTAAATCCGCTGCTTGGCGTTGAGGATCAATCACTTGCCGAAGCTGTAGACGTGTATCCTGTTCCAGCAACAACAACCCTGACAGTACACATCAATGGATTGCCGACTACGCAAACCGCATTGCTGGAAATCACAGATCTGACAGGACACACCACTAGTCGGCAGGAAACCCGGCAATCGACAACGTCCTTCTCGCTCGACCAGCATCCGGCAGGTATCTATATTTTACAGATACAAGTGGGTGATCGAAGAGCTTCCCGGCGGATTGTGAAATTATAGATACCAGCCCGCCGGTACGGTATAGCTGTTTCTCTACCTATGATCTCGCTCTAACCGATGATACACATCGTAGAAATCGTCTCCGTTGGCGACGGCATCGGTTAGAGCAGCTACGTTTTTTCGGTGAACTACTGATAGCCAACGTGCTAGTTCTTCTGCCGCTGTTTGATAGGCCAACATTGTATGGGTAGGATTGCCACCAAAAAAATCGCGCGTTGTTTCGAGTTCGGCGAGTTTTAGCATAGGGCGTAGTGGGGAGGACATTGGGATTGGGTCAGGCCACACCCACGGATTTTGAGCTAAGCTGTCAGGCTGCTCCCATACGGATGGATTACTAAATCGATAATCGACCATTAAGGCAAGCCCTCATTGAACCACTGTGGAATCTGCCGTTTCACCCGCCACCAGCCAAGTCGGGCAAATAATTCATCATGACACAGTTCGTGGGCAATGACATCGGTATTGTTGCCATCGGGACCAAGGATCAGATAGGAGGCTCCCCAGGGCATTCCCAGGCTACAGCCAGCCCCTTCGCCCCCAGCACAGTACTGCTCATAATCTGTTTGATTAGGGCAATAAATCAGGATTGCCTGCCCCCGTTGATCGCCCAGAATTGCCTGATCCGATCGCGAGCCGCCTGGATATGTTGCTGGAGTTGCTTTTGTTGCTGGTTTGTCGCTGTCTGATGGACGTAAACACCCGGCGTGATCCTGAGCAGCCGAAAGTTTGCCGACCTACTAACCCTAAGACACTGAATTAGTTGGGGATACAAGAGTAAAAGAGCAATCGACAACGCAATGAGCAAGGGTAAACTATACCGAAGGAGAATGCTTCCACGCATGAAAAGGCTAATCAATCTGGCCGCAAGTTAGTTGCTATTTGGCATTAGAAATAAACCGGTACAGAAACGGAGCTTTGTGAGCCCCCCCACTGTATTGTTTATCAAGCCGCTCCAGAATTCCCAGACTAAGCATCTTTCGCTGAAAGCCTGACCGATGTAATTTCTGATCCAGAATAGTTTCGTAGAGACGTTGCAAATCTGCCATCGTAAAGGTTTCCGACAGTAGATTGAAGCCAATTAATTTACGATCAAGGTCGGTACGCAACGTGTCCAGGGCTTTTTGAACAATCTGCTGATGATCCTGCATAAGCGGAGGCAGCTTGGCTAAATCATACCAGCCACAGCTATCCGATAGTGAATCAGGAATGGGTACTGCTTTTGTGAAATCGACCAAGGCGTAGTAACCTACCGAAATAAATCGATCCAGTAGCCAGTGATTATCCGGGGGAGTAAACCCTTTAGCCGTCATAATGGCCCGCATGGGCGTGGGGTCGAATCGGGCGAGGTCGCCAAAAACGTAGAACTGCTCCAGGTAAATATCGCTTAGCCCCGTCCGTTCCCATAAAACGCGTCTGGCCGCGTCGTTCAGATTTTCGTTTGCCAGAATAAAACCACCTGGTAACGCCATCAATCCGGTGTTGTGATATTCCAGCAGCAGAATCTTTAACTGATTTTGATGGAACCCGAAAATGACCGTATCGATGGCCAGACCTGGTAAATAGCCGTTACTATCTCGCTTACTTTCTTCCGGCTGTAACTGATCGCGCATACCATTAAAATTTAGCTGCAAGTAACAAAAAATTTGGCCGTCCCAATCGAAGCGTTTATTATTGTAACAAATTGATACAATAATAAAACCAATCCTTTATTAAGTTGCCTGATTTGAGGGTAAATTGAGTTAGGCAGCTTTCTTTTTTACACGAATACACTAAATAGATTGTCATGAAAACCTTTTTTATGCTTTCATTATTGACTGTTTCTCTGGCCGATATGGCCCTTGCTCAGTCGACAAATGCACCCCAGGCCAAAACGGCCAATGGCGTGGTGGAAGGCGTTACCGAAGCCAGCGGCATTCGCGCTTTCAAAGGAATTCCGTTCGCGCAGCCTCCCGTTGGGGATTTACGCTGGAAAGAGCCCCAACCCACCAAAAACTGGCAGGGTGTTCGTAAAGCAGACCATTTTGGCCCACGCGCTATGCAGGGCTCAATTTTCGGTGATATGGGATTCCGTTCCGACGGTATGAGCGAGGATTGCCTTTATCTAAACGTATGGACACCCGCCAAATCAGCTTCCGAGAAACTTCCCGTACTGGTTTATTTTTATGGGGGAGGCTTCGTAGCCGGTGATGGCTCTGAATCGCGCTACGATGGTGAAAGCATGGCCCGCAAAGGCATTGTAACCCTCACGGTAAACTACCGGCTGGGTGTGTTTGGCTTTATGGCTCACCCCGAACTAACCAAAGAATCACCCCACCATGCATCGAGCAACTACGGGTATCTGGATCAGGCTGCTGCCTTGCGTTGGGTACAGCAAAACATTGCCGCTTTTGGGGGCGATCCCAAGCGAGTTACCATCGCTGGAGAGTCAGCAGGGTCCGTTTCGGTGAGTGCCCTTATGGTATCGCCCCTGTCGAAGAACCTGATTGCGGGGGCTATTGGTGAAAGTGGCTCTCTGTTAGGGACATTGCCACCTGCTCCCCTGGCTACTGCCGAAGAAGCGGGCGTGAAATTTGCGACCAGCATCGGGGCTACTTCGCTGGCTGATTTACGGGCGATGTCGGCTGAAAAGCTACTCGAAGCTACGACCAAGCCTGGTGTACCCTGGTTCACCTCGGCCTTGGATGGATATTTCTTCCCAAAATCGCCGGTAGAGTTATTTGCAACGGGTCAACAGGCGCACGTGCCTTTGCTGGTAGGCTGGAATTCGGAAGAAATGAATTACCGCGCTGTGATGGGAAAGGAGGAGCCCACTGTCGAGAATTATAAGGCAACAGTCAAGAAACTTTATCCCAACAGGCTGACGAAGTGTTAAAATTATATCCCGCTAAAACGGATGAGGAAGTCGCGCAGGCAGCTACGGATCTGGCCAGCGACCGCTTTATTGGGTATAGCACCTGGCGTTGGTCGGATATGCAGGCAAAAACAGGTGGTAAGCCTGTGTATCGCTACCTGTATGCCCGTCCACGTCCAGCCATGACGGCTGCTATGGGCGATGCTGCACCTGGTTTGGCGGGTGGCGTAGTAAAAGGAGGAAATGCCTCAGCAATGAAAATAGCGCCTGCCCGTGGGGCCGTACACTCGGCCGAAATCGAGTATGCCATGGGTAATCTGCCGCTTAACAAGGTATATGCCTGGACACCCGACGATTATAAAGTGTCGGAAGTGATGCAGAATTACTTCGCTAATTTCATCAAAACAGCTAATCCTAATGGACCTGGCCTACCAAAATGGTCAGCGGTGAGTGGTGATAAAGGGGTTGAGGTCATGCAGATTGATGTCAATACGCGTGCCGAAACCGAAAAGAACCGGGCGCGTTATCTGTTTCTGGATCAAGTGAGTGCCAAGCAGTAAAAAACGTAATGAGCTAGTGAAAGTAGTGGAGTGGTGAAGTCAGGTAATGGGTTTTAATAACTACTACCTGACTTCACCACTCCACTATTTTTGCCAATTAACTCAGCTACTTCACGACCAGTCTGCATCGCTGCGTTGAGCGATGGATAGGCCGTTTGGTCACCGCACTGGTATAAATTGGGTGTCAGTTGAAGGGGTTTCTGGAGCGCATCCTCACCGGCTTGTTCGGGATTGTAAAGGGGTAAGGCATGAGGAATAGAATAGGTTCTCAAGTGACGCCATGCGAGAACGCCCTCTCCGAACCAGCCAGTTAGTTCCTGCCTGATCTGTTCGGTTAACGCTGCTTCGTCTGGTATATCCAGCCCCTGCGTACTAACCGAAATCAGGACTTGATCCACAGGCGCATAATCAGGAGCGACATCGCTCATAATCGCTACATTATGCACGACTGAACTTCGGTTGTGTTGAGTAACAACAGTTTTTTCTGCTCTGGACTCATTGTTAGCTGTGTCGGATCGGCTGCAAAGTAGGTACAGGTTGTCTTATTAAACGATGGTTCAGGAACGACGGGATTGCCTAACAATGTAGCGGACTGTGCAGCATCGACGGCAAGCACAATGGTGCCAGCCCTGAGTACTTCGCCATTCTGTAAGCGAATGGTATTGCCCGAAAGTTGTTGTACCGGACTATTAAGCCGGATTTGATCAGGTTCCAGGTGGCCTGCCAATTGGTTGGGGATGGCGCTAATGCCATTCGCTGGTACGGCACCATCGCCTGAGAAAAACATCCGAAAACAGAACTCGAAGAAATTGCTCGACGTAGTCAGCTCATCTTCCAGAAAAACACCCCAAAAAACGGCCGGAAAAATCGATTGATTATCTGCTCAGAAAAGCCAAACTCCTGTAGAAACGCCAGCGTCGTTTTGGGTGTCTGACGGAATAATTCATCAAAGGACAGGCTTTGCGTCCGGCGCATCAGTTCCGCAATTCGCAGTTTATCGCCCATCGTGCCCACCGAGGAAGCCAGGGTCTGAAAAATAGCCAATGGTTCCTGAAGCGGATTTTGTAGCGTTATCCAATTGTCCTGATCACGAATGAGGGCACCTGATCGGAAGGGTTTCAGATCAAGGGCGCTGTAATTGAGTAAGCGTTGGGCTTCCGGGTAGGCCGTTAGTAAAATCTGAAATCCCGGTCAAGACGGAAACCATCGACTACATCCGTACGTACTCGCCCACCTACGCCATCACTTGCTTCGAGTATAAGCGCCTGAATACCGGCTTGTTTCAGATGTACGGCACAGGACAGGCCAGCGATACCAGCACCAACAATAATAACGGGCGCATCCACGCCGGGCGCATCCACCGTTACTGTGGACTGGTCAGAGGAATCAGCAGACATAACAAAACAAGTTGAGAACTCGAATAAAAGTCAAAGTTAAATGACACACGAACCGGATACTAAAATCTAGGACTTATATGTAGTACTTTTTCTATAAAATTAGAATTATTTAAAGTTTATAATAATTTAACATGCTGAAAATCAATTGGTAATAATTATGTATTGTTGTTTTTTTTTAGAAAATATTAATTTTGTGGCAACAAGTTGCGTTATAGCCGAATGAATCTGTTGGTTGTTGATAACTTCGA
The DNA here is from genome assembly GCA_003259005.1 of Spirosoma telluris. Classification (GTDB taxonomy): domain Bacteria; phylum Bacteroidota; class Bacteroidia; order Cytophagales; family Spirosomataceae; genus Spirosoma; species Spirosoma telluris. Next base: position 2,488,115 of record QLII01000001.1, on the reverse strand, counting down.
CTCGTTTACCTACATGCTTGTAGATTATCTACAGCAGGCAGGAGCCGTTTGTCGGGTTGTGCGGAACAACGAATCCTGGGCCAAACTAACCGATAAGCCTGTTGATGCCGTATTGCTCTCACCAGGACCGGGAGTGCCTCAACAGGCGGGACAACTGATGGAGGTGATTCGTCATTACCATCAGCATGTTCCGGTGTTGGGGTTTGTCTGGGGCATCAGGCACTGGGTGAGTTTTTTGGTGCGAAACTAGTACAGGCCCATCGGCCGATGCATGGCAAAGTGTCATCAACCCGAGTGTTAACAGACGATGTGTTATGGAAGGGGTTGCCAACGGAGTTCGATGTAACGCGCTATCATTCATTGGTGTTGACCGATATGCCCGCGCAATTGGTTTCTACTGCCGTTACGCAACAGGACGAACTCATGGCATTTAGGCATCGGACGTTACCAATTTGGGGGGTGCAGTTTCATCCTGAAGCCATACTAACGCAGTACGGATTACGAATTATTGAAAACTGGATTGACTTTGTTTTGTTTACTTCTAAAAAATCAGATTCTGCCACATCCTTAACCATTGAATACGCATGAACTATCGGATTCGGGAAGAAGCGGGCTTCCGCTATGTTGATGAAGGCCAGGGTGACGTGCTGCTATTACTGCATGGACTGTTTGGCGCACTCAGTAACTGGGATAGTGTGATCAGTACGTTTTCGGATCGCTACCGGGTAATTATTCCACTGTTGCCTATTTATGAAATGCCGATTCGGCAGGCTAGCCTGGAAGGACTGGTAGCCTACATCGAAAAGTTTGTCGCCCAGAAAGACCTGCATAGTATGACACTCCTCGGTAACTCACTAGGGGGGCACTTAGCTATTCTGTACACATTTAAAAATCCTGACCAGGTTCGTGGGCTGGTCCTCACGGGTAGCTCGGGTTTGTTTGAGAATGGAATGGGTGGGTCTTTTCCCAAGCGTGGCAGCTACGATTATATTGCCGAGCGCGTTGCCTATACATTCTACGACCCGAAAGTAGCTTCTAAAGAGTTGATTGACGAAGTATTTGAGATTACCAGCAGTATTCCTAAATGCATGAGTATCGTGGGTATCGCCAAATCGGCTCAACGGAATAATGTGGCAAAGGATTTGCACAAAATCAATGTGCCAACGTTACTTGTATGGGGGCTCAACGATACCATTACTCCGGCAGAAGTAGGTCATGAGTTCAACCGGTTGATTGCTGGTTCGGAACTGTACTTTATTGACAAGTGCTGTCATGCCCCCATGATGGAGTGCCCCGACCGATTTAATGAACTACTCGATAGCTGGCTCGCCCGACATCTGGTTAGTGAATTGGTGGAGTAGGTGAAAGTGGTGAAGTGAGTGAAATAAGAAAATCCGAATGACTAGTACTCTTCCAATTTAGATTCTGTTGATACTGTAGCTTCTTTTGCTATTGATATTCAATATATTAGATCTAAAAGAATCAATACAAACAAAAGAATCTAGTTTGGTAAAGTACTAGTTGTAACTAACTCCACCAATTCACCTACTCCACTTATTCCACCAACTGCACTTATTTCGCTAACTACCCAAACAAGATTTGGAAACTCTGGAAGAATTTCCGTAGTTTTCTGCCAAACAGTCATCTGTTTTATTTACTACACGTTATTATCTATGCTGGCTGCCGAACTAATAGACCCTATGCTTCCGGCTCTTAAGCCAACCGACTCGGTCGGGCAGGCGCTGGACTGGATGCAGGAACACCACGTCGGGCAACTCGTACTGACTGATCAGGGCGATTACCGAGGTATCGTGAGCGAAGAACTGCTCATGGATGTTGCCGACGATGAGCGGCCACTAGGTAATGTGATGCGTCTGTTTGAGCAAACGTATGTTCACGAAGACCAACACTTACTTGAAGTACTTGGGCTGGTCATTCAGCAACAGATGGAGGTCGTAGCAGTCCTGAACGAAGGAAAGGAATTTATCGGTACAATTTCTGTCGGTGAATTACTTAAGCAATTTGCTCAGGAACTTGGCGTACAGGATATTGGTGCCATTCTGATTCTGAACATGAATGAGCGTGATTATTCGTTGACAGAAATCAGTCGCCTGATCGAATCCAACAACGTCAAAATCATTGGCAGTTATTTTTCCAGTGCTGCTTATGGTATGCCTGATCGCTCCCGGCTAACGTTAAAACTCAATCGACGGGATATTTCGCCCGTTATTTCAACACTCGAACGTTTCGGCTATCATATTGAAGCCGCCTTTGCCAATGCTCCAGTCGAAAGTATCGACCAGGAACGCCTTGATTCGCTACTTCGTTATCTTAACACGTAGAAAGTCGATAGTCGTCAGTCAGTAGTTGTTAGTGCATTTTATTCTACGACTCCTGATTAACGCCTATTGACTGACAACTTCTTCCTATGAAAATCGCCATTCACGGGCGCAACTTTCCCGAATCGGCCCGGCCTTATATTCAGTCCATGTTTGAGGAACTGGCCAGACGGCAAGCCGAACTGATTATCTCGCAAGGCTATCGCGAGTTTCTGGATAATGCGGGCGTAGCCCATTACAGTCAGGCTACCTATACAGTAGAGGATGGTGTTACCGATGCCGATTTTATTTTTAGTTTAGGAGGGGATGGTACCCTGCTCGATGCGGTAACGCATGTAGGCCCCGGGAGATTCCGATTATCGGTATAAACATCGGTCGGCTGGGATTTTTGGCAACTGTTGCTCCCGCGTCGGTTCGGCTTATGATTGATGCTCTTTTCAATGATCAGTATAGCATTGATGAGCGAACCCTGGTAAGCGTTCGGTCAAGTCAGGATATTTTTGGCAGCTTGCCTTTTGGCCTGAACGATTTCACAATTACGCGCACGCAGACATCCTCGATGATTACGGTGCATGCTTACCTTGACGGTGAATTCCTGAACTCATACTGGGCCGATGGATTGATTGTATCGACGCCTTCGGGTTCTACGGGTTACTCGCTCAGCTGTGGTGGCCCGGTTTTGCTGCCACATACGGGTAGCCTGATCATTACCCCAATTAGCCCGCACAATCTTAACGTTCGGCCCATGATTGTGATGGATACATGCCAGTTTGCGTTTGAGGTTGAGAGCCGGAGCGGCAATTTTCTGGCTGCCCTGGATTCGCGTTCATTTACCGTTGATACCTCTGTTCGGATAAGCCTTCAGAAAGAAACATTTAAGGCTCGGCTGGTTAAACTAAGCGACGATAATTTTCTGAATACATTGCGAAGTAAACTTAATTGGGGATGGGATATCCGTAATTAACGAATCAATTCAGAAGATTGTATACAGCCAGCATTAGTTTTCTCAAATTCCTCTCATTTCCCATTTGTGGCATAATTTTTACGGTGTACTGCCAATAAAAGCAACAATCTGGCCGTTTCGGAATTGGTTGGCTTCTAGGCCTAACCAGGGTTGATTCACCTATTTTAAGTGTATGAATAACTACAAGCAGTTGGTAATAAGCGCTGCGGCAGTTTGGTTGCTGACAGGTTTAGTTACAGAAAGCTGGGCTCAGCGACGGCCAAATCCGCACTTTGTTCCCTATTCGTCGGTAACCTTTGGCGGAGGTACATCTACCTATTTAGGTGATCTTGCAGGCTATAGCCATCCTTTAAAATCCTTGTTTACATTACCCCGCTGGAATCTTGGTATTGGGTATACACGTCAGTTTACCCCAAATTTGCAGCCCGAGCTACGTTTACCTGGGCTCGAATTACGGGTGACGACTATACCTTCAGCAAAAGTGATCCCACTAAATATGCTGCTCAGTATGCCAGAAATCTGCATTTTCGGAACGATTTAAAAGAGTTTGCTGTAACGGGTATCTATAATTTCGTGGCTGATGGGCGCAATTCAAGCGTTCGGGCGAAGTTTACGCCCTACCTATTTGGAGGGTTGGCACTGGTAGCGCATAGCCCGGAGGCCAGGACACCTACGGCAAGCGATACTAGTAACCGGTATGGACCACGTACGTGGGTAAAACTTCAGCCATTGCATACCGAGGGACAAGGGCAACCGGGTTACGACAAACCGTATTCATTGGTTACCCTGGCCATTCCCGTTGGCATTGGCGCGCGCTACAGATTAAACGAGAATTTTAATCTTGGCGTTGAGATTGGGTATCGATATACATTTACGGACTACCTCGACGATGTAGGCGGCACTTACGCGGCTCCTGATGCCTTACAGGGATTAGCAAAAACAATGGCTGATCGGCGGTTGGAGCCTGACGCTGCTCGTGTTAATGTGACCCGTAACCCGAGTGTGCAGGATTTTCGTCAGACTAACCCAGATCAATTTTCGACCAATGCTGTACGGGGAGCCGATGGGATTTTTAATGATGGTTATTTGCTGACTACGTTCTCAATTCAGTATATTATTCCGGTTAAAATTAAGTGCCCACCCATTAAGTAATTGGGCAGGGTTAAGTTCTGTCGCCGAATTTATGCATCGATATCGAATGAGTACAGCCCGGCTGATAATAGCCGGGCTTTTTATCAGTTTTAGCACGCAAGCGCAGAAAATTGAGCTTGGTGCCAGTCTAGGCGGTATGCTTTGTAAGGGTGATGTAACACCGGCAATGAACCCTCGTTTCATTAGTCCGGCGGTTGGGGGTTTTTTCGGTATAATGTAAGCCGTTCGTTTTCAATGCGGGCCGGAGGGTCTATTGGCTCTTTCCGGGGTGAAGATAGCTTTAGCAGTGATCCGCTTCAGCAGGCTCGTAGCTACTCATACAAAACTAAAATTAATGAGCTATTTATTGATTTTGAATACAATTTTCTGAATTATAAGCCGCTCCCAAAAGCAAAGAACTGGACACCCTATATATTTGGTGGCATAGGTCTGTGTAAATTTAATAATGACGTAATCCGGACGGGAGGTGTCGTTACCTATCCGCTTGGGATAGGCGTAAAGTATGAAATAAAGCGCCCGTGGAGCATTGGTTTAGAGTATGGTACACGGTTTACCCGAAATGATTATTTAGATGGTCTGGGCGATCTTACATTTGGGAATTCAGTAACCAAAACCTCACAAGGAAACCCTGCCCTGTCAGATAGCTATACGTATATCGCTCTGACTGTAAGCTACACTTTTTACAAAATCGTCTGTCCGTAATTAATGCCTTCGCCTGCATTATAGAAGTAGGAAGGTTTAAAAGGCTCCATACGAATGAATTAAACTGAAAAAACATCGCCTGTGTCAGGCGATGTTTTTTCAGTTATCAAACGTGCAACTTAAGTGATTTGTAGCTGTTTCTCTGAATTCGGTTGGGGGCCTTTTTTTGTCTGCTTACGTACGATTAGGAAAGCAATTGCCAATCCTATCAGCATAATTACTCCTACACCAGCACTCATTAATCGCTTCATCTCATGAATGGGTACGATTAGGCCCTGGGAGGCAAATACACGGTATTTGAGTAAGTCAATTTGTAGACCGTTCAGATTCGATACGTCAAATGCCTGTTTAAAATGAATGTCACGTCCATGTTTAGTTACATCGATTTGAATCATAAGGGTTTGATTATCATCGGAAATCCGGGTTTTTACCTTGGAATAGTGTGATTGAGCCTGTGCAATCGTACTTAGGATGAGCATCAGGATGATTAATACGTGTTTCATAGTTATCGTTGTTTATGTTATTCGCTTCGTAAACTCTTTACAGGATTGACCAATGCGGCTTTGATCGTTTGAAAACTGACTGTTGCCAGGGCAACCAGAATAGCCCCCAGACCAACTCCAGCGAAAACCCATACGCTAATGGCAATGTGTTCCAGGTAGCTATCCAGCCATGTTTTCATTAAAAACCAGGCTATCGGCAGGGCAATTACTAAGGCAATGAGCACCAGCTTGACAAAACTCTGCGACAGCGTAACAATAATGCTGGTAATACTGGCTCCCATTACTTTCCGAATGCCAATTTCTTTGGTTCGTTGTTCGATGATCATCAGGGCAACAGCGAAGAGGCCTAAGCAGGATAATAAGATAGCGATGCTGGACGCCAGACTACAGATTCGCGATAATTGCTCTTCATTCTGGTACCAGGCGTCGACGTTTTCATCCAGGAATGTGCCTATAAATTCCGATTGGGGAGCTACTTCTTTCCATAGCTGTTTAAGCTTATCCATGCTGCCTGATAGACTCTGGGAGTGACGCGGACAAAAATGTAACGGATAGGCTCACTATTAGAGAGATACATGGTAATGGGTCTGTTTTCATCCGCCAGCGAGTACAGGTGGAAATCAGGAACAACGCCAATAATTTGTGATTTATTACCCGACGAATCGGCATCGTCACCCATCAACACGCCTACTGGATTGGATTCGCCCATCATTTTGGCCATGCTTGCTGTAATAATCACGCGCTTCACCGAATCCGTTGCATATGTCCGATCAAAATCGCGGCCAGCGATTGGTTTGATACTTAGGGTTTTGAGATAATCAAAGTCGATTAGCAGGAAATCGGTTGCTACTTCTTTGCCCTTATAGGTAAACCCGACGCTTGACCGTGAACTGACTCGATCTTTGCCACGACCCAGATTGACACCTGTACCGCTTATTGCCAGTATCGACGGATCATTAGCCAGTTTGTTCCGCAAACGACCAAGTACCTGCCGCCCATTCACCTGATTGCCTACCGGAATGCTGATAACCTGTTCTTTTTGGAAGCCAACGGGCCTTGTGCGCAGAAAATCCAATTGCTGCGACGCAATGATGGTACAGCAGGCCAGCAAGCTAGACATTACAAATTGTGTAACAATCAGTGAGTTGCGTATGGCGCCGGGGCGTTTTATAGACAGCTTTCCTTTTAACACCTCTACCGCATTGAACTTAGCCATTTGCCAGGCCGGATAGCCACCCGCTACAAAGGTGACCAGAACAAATACGCCTAGTATAACGCCAATAAAACCTGGCTGAAGCATGTGAGCAAACTGAAGCCTGCCATCAAACGTAGCGTTGAACAGGGGCAAAAGCAGGTAGGTGAGGAGTACGCCCACTGAAAAACCGATTAGACAGATCAACGTTGATTCGCCCCAAATCTGGACAAATAGCTGGTTTTTAAGGGCCCCAGTGCTTTCCGGACACCAACCTCACGGGCTCGGGTGAATGATCTCGCAATGCTCAGGTTGATGAAGTTGATACAGGCAATGAGCAGGATAAAAAAGGCAATACCCATCAGCGTGTACACTACTGCAATGGGAGCACCACCGCCACCGGCTATATTCCGATCAAAATGAACATCGGAAAGCTTCTGAATCCGAACGGCAAACAAATCGCCATGTTGGTCGGGTTGGGCTCCCTTCTTTTTGAGTTCGTCCAGATTGTCCTTAAAATACTTTTGGGCGAATGACTTTAATCGATTTTCGAACGTTGCCTGATCGACATGGGGTGGTAACTTGACATAGGTAGTCAGGAATTGAGAATCCCATTTGTCCTTTTCCTGCTGGTAATTGGGTAAATTCTCGATCCGGACTAACGCATCGTATTGAATGGTGGAATTGTAAGGCGCATCGCTAATAATGCCTGTTACAATGTATTGCTTTTTATTGCTGTCGCTGCCAATTAGCAGGGTTTTCCCCACAGGATCTTCAGTACCAAATGTGGTTTTGGCCATAGTCTCGCTGATAACGACACTACTTAAATTGCGAAGTGCAGCCTCCCGGTTTCCCTTAATTAGTGGAAATGAAAAGATTTTCAGGAAGTCCGGATCGGTTTGCAGAACCTGTTTATCGAAATACTTACCCTTAACCTCTACCAGGCTCTTTCGCCCGCTCACAATTCGAGTTGTGGCTTCCAGTTCAGGATAATCAGCTTTTAAAGCTGGAGCAAGGGGCAAAGGCATCGTACCGCTTCGGACTGGTTTTTCCGGATCATTCGAGAAAAAATAGGTCTGGAAAATACGATCTTCATCCTGATGGAAGTTGTCGAAAGTGAGGTGTAAATAGGACCTCAGGAACAAAAAGATACAGACAACGAAGGCAACTGAAAGGCCAATGATATTGATAGCTGCGTAGCCTTTGCTTTTCCAAAGGTTACGGAGGGCGATTTTAATATAATTACGTAGCATGTCGGGACTGAGAAAAGAGGGCGGAGAATACGTTGATGTATAATAAGATGTGCGTACGGAACCAGAGTTGGCTGAAGGGTTCGTAAGGGTACTGACTCGTCGCTTTAAAAAATATGGTCGGCAGAATTTGACCACCTCCTGAACGTAAAGCTGACGGGCTTTCTTTTCGCCAATTTCCTCCACGTGCAGATCGAACTGTTCGTGCAAATCACCTAGTAACTCTTCCAGCAAATAAGGGGGCAGAGCCATGTCAGTAAGCGATCTGCCCAAGCCGGTGGGAGAGGGGATGGGGTCGACTTATTCATGACTTAGGATTGGATAGGCGTTTGGAATGGAATCCCAGAGTTGGTTGCGCACTTCACGCATCTCGCCCAGGGTTCGTTTTCCCAGGGCGGTAATAACAAAAAGCCGTTTTCGACGACCTCCCCTGGCAGCAGTGGCGCCCCCTAACTCAGAGTGTACGAATCCTTTTTCCTCCAGGCGGTAGAGGGCAATATGTACACCGCTGAGGCTAATGGTCCGGTCGGTGCGCTGCTTTAATTCGGCAGCTATGGTAACGCCATACGCTCCTCCTTCCAGTACGGCTACCGTAAGTAAAACCAGCTCCTCGAACTCGCCTAGATAAGCTCTTCCCATGGTTGATAATGATTTGCTTATTATTTGCTAAACAAATGCCTTGCCAACTTAAGGAATGAGCTTTTAGAGCTAATTGAGGGCTATTTTTGTTTTGAAAGGGTTTGTGTCTTGTCCAGAAACGGACAGTAATAGTACAATTGCGGACATGTAGTGCCAACCGTCTCGGTTGGGTGTGTTTCTAGCTGTCCATTGAAATAGTTCCTACCCTTTTCTTAGTTCATACCATAATTCCACCATGCCGCTTTTGTAGGCCGTCACGTCCTTCAGGTGCAGGGCGTGTTCCTGGTCGAGTTGGTTAAGAAATGGTATCCCGTCACCCAAAATGATAGGCAAAACAGATAGCCTTATGTCGTCCGCCAATTTTAAACGAATAAACTCCTTAGCAAGCATGGCACCGCCTACCAGCCAGACATGGGTATAAGTTGGTTTTAGGCGTTCAGCCACCAGTTTGTTGAGATCGCCCGAATAAAGTTCAATGTTCTTTCGGTCAATTGGCAGATTGCGATGGGTTACGACGATTGTAGGTGTGTCTCCATACGCCCATCCATACGATTTTGACAGTTCCAGGGCGTGCTCATAGGTCCGCGCCCCCATCACATAGCAGTCAATTGTTTTAAGAAACTCCTCCGGGTTTTGCCCAGTAACTCCTTTTTCGTAGCTGTCGGCCGTCTCAAACCAGGAAACACTATTGTCTTTTTTGGCAATCATGCCGTCAAGACTTGATACCATGTGTATTGTCAGCGTAAAGGAGTCTATGGCCACTGGTGGATTATTTGATAGGTACGATGTCGAACGAGGTAATAATTACAGAACTCAATGCAAACCGCGAATGCTACGGTATTTTCTTCGCCTGGGCTTCCAGAATCAGTTGCAGGTTTGCGTTTTTCCGGGTGATGTGCGTGTAACTACCTTTGCCAGTCTGGGCTAATTTTTTGAGATTCTGTCCGTTGATTTCCTTCTGACCAAAGGTGAAAATCGTTAGGTAAACATCCCGAGTGCTCGATTCGCTCACTAACTGAAACACCTCATCACTCACCGGGAATTCACCGTCGGTGGCGAGTATGATCCGGTTGTTGCCTGCCCGGATGTAATTCTTGTTAGCTACTTTGTAAGCTAAGCGGATACCCCCGTTTCCATCGGTGTCGCCGTCGGACTGGAGTTCGTCGATCACACGGGCAATCTCGCTGGCGTTACTGCCCGAGGTCGGTTTTAGGGCCACTTTCGCTTTGCCGGAATACACGATAACGGAAAGCTGGTCTTCGGGCCGTAGGATGCGCAGCAGCGATTTAATGGCTGTTTTTAAGAGCGGCAGTTTATAGGGCGAATCCATGGAGCCAGATACATCCAGCAGCAATATCATATTATTGGCAGCAAACCCGGCCAGGGAATTAACGACAGTAGTCTGACCCGGCCGGTCAATATACACCGTATCAACTTTGGTCTGGTTGACATAAACTGTGTCGTGCCGGATAACCGTTTGGCCCATTGTTGTGGTTGGGCTACTAATGGGTGTACTGGTAGTGACTGTGCTTTGTGTAACGGGTTTTGTTTCGGCAAGGGGTTCATTAATGGTTTTTTTGATCGGTTCGGTGGTTGCCAGCGAAATGACCGATGGAGTTGACCGACGGAATGCCAGGATATTGGGTTCGTTGATGGTTTTCAAAACGCCTACTTTGGCTAACTCACTGAACTTGTTGTATGGATAGGCGATCTCGTTATTGAAGAAATAATAAAAGGATTCATACGTCTGATCCGCCGACTTTTTTTGGACGTTTTGCGCCTTTTCGGCCATCCTGAGTGAGTTCTCTGCGAGGTCTTCGTAAGGTGAGTAGGGGCATAGTCCATTAGTACGTCCCAATCGTTTCAGACCTTTCAGGTTCTGGTATTCGTTGGTAATCAGGATTCGGGCTTCGGCTTGCAGGGCATCTGTAGCAGGCACCTGAGTTGCTTCTCCGTTTAGATAGGCTCGTATACCAAACAGAATTTCTTTATTCAGATCAATCAGTTTCAGCAATGCTTTTCCCGATATGTCATAAGAAGTAATTGGCTTTTTGACAGGATAGCTCTCATGAATACGTCGAACATCTTGGTAAAGCTGTTCCTTCTTGCGGTCGAAGACATCGAACAGGTAGGCGTACCGATCCAGAATAGCGTCGGAACGTTTCAGATGATCCTGTTCATATTGTTTGGTACTTGTATAGGTAATTAATTCAATACTCAGCGCATCCATTTCTTTCAGGATCGCCAGCAGCACATCGGCCTGCCCATTAATCGACGCCCGGTAGGGTTGAGGAATTTGGGGCGTATTCATCGTTAGCAGTTGGTGTTCCGATACGGGCACCTTATACTCTTCATGCGAGTAGGTCAGATTACTTCGGTGTCGGCCTGCATTCGGTTCCCGATAATACTCGGCCGACGACTGGTAATTGCGCACTAGTAGCTGCATGTGATTCATCTGCCGAAGGGATTCGTTGATAAAGTCCACATAGGCATTTAAGGCGTTAAAGGTAGCCGGGCTGGCCGGTGCTGCGGCTGGCTTTATTGAGAACGCAAGCGGCTGAACATCCCGAAACGGAGCAGTTTCCTCTGTTTTTGGGCTGGCCGCCTGGGGAACATCGAACGCAAAAACAGGTGCATATTTTGGGTAATCCAGTAATTGTTTGGTTGCGGCACTGTATTTGACAAAACTCTGATACCAGTTCAGTAAATCGTTATTATACTGGTTGATGAATGAGCGGTAGAATTCGTTATTGTGCCTTGCTGTTTGCCGAGCACCAAAGGTATAATCATCTACCGCCCGTCTTTTTACCCCTGTATCGTTTGCAAACCCGCTTTGAACGAACTCATCATATCCGAAGCCGGATAGTCGATAACGGATTTGCCTTTCCCGAATTCGTTCAACAGTTTCTCATCGGCCAGAATGCTCTGCTGAACGAGCTTAACAGGCCAGTTTGACGGGCTATTTTCATTCAGGTAATAGGATAAGGTATCGAGCAGGCGTTGTTGACTGTCAAGCGCCAGTTCCATTTCCTTTTCCGTATATAGATATGCATCGGTAGCCCGGTAAGGCTGATACCGGCGATAGACGCGCTGAATCTGCCGATAGAGCGAGTCTTTATCGGCGCTAAACTGGGTGGTAAGGGCCTGGAGATCCGTAATGAGGGCAGTGGCTTTTTTGAAATTGTCGCGCTGGTAATCTTTAAGCCGGTCGTAGGTTTCCAGCGATTTGGTGGTCTGATCAATTTTATTGACCAATTTCCAGAGTGCCTGAGCGCTCGCTTTCAAGCGTTGTTTTTCCGCGTCAGTAAATGCATCACCAGTTAGTGCTTTTTTATAATAATACTCCTCCAGCATCCCCGACGGCGACAACCGCAAGGGCGAACGCCCATTCGATTGATAGGCTACCATATCGGTATAATAAACCTGTACCCGCTGAAATCGATCGCTTACTTCATCGACCGATTGGTTGAGAAAGGCGACGTACTGGTTAAGCGCCTGCTGAGGGGTTTCACGCAGCGCCTGACCCGTAGCAAAAAAGGCGGAGAACAGCAGAAATAGGAAAAGGTAGGTATGCATAACCGAAATAACGAAAAAGAGGTGATCTAACAAACTCACATAAAGGATGTTAGTGGAAATTCTCGCTGGAGGGAACAAGCCGAAGACGATACCGCAGCGTGAGCCCTTGCTTCACAGCTGTAGGTAGGACATAGGCCTGATACTGAACGGGAGGAATCCAGCCTGACCAGGCGGTCGATTGAGTGGGTAAGCGAGGTAAATCTAATGGAAATAAGACCGGTTGGTTATGTAAAAACACCCTCATTTGCCAATTATCGACGTACATAGGTGCTGTTGCCCAGGGTAAAATGTAAAATTCACCCTCCTCCCGAACGGCCTCGGAGCGAGGGAAGTTGCCGCTGTTTTGTCCACCGATGTAATCCATTGAAACGGCAGATGCGATGGATGACCCATTAAGCAAAGGGTTGGCTACTTTGACCTCAATTTCCAAGGCAGCCCAACGGCCATCGTATTGAAGTCGCTGAGGTTGCTGAGCGGAGTTGATTACCCAATAAATAAGCCATCCTGCCACTAAAATGCCATCGGCGATCTGAATAGAACGCAGGTTATCCGGCAGCAGAAAGCGCCCGGATAGATACCAGGTGAGCACAGCACCAATGCCCGCTAGTGCCAGCCCTGCCAGCACGCCAAAATAGCCATAGGCAATACGATCTTCGCCCCCGCCCCCTGCGTCTTTGGTGAATAACCAGACCAGACCGAAACCCGCCCAAAAAAAGAGAGGTGCCAGGCACACGCAGGCTACCAATAAAGAAAATGTACGCTCCATGACTTTATTCGGCGCTTAGGTTGAGTATTTCGTTGATTAGCCAGCGGTTGTTCTGCCGGACTAGTCGAAATTCATAGTCTTCCAGAAGGAAAAACGTCACCGAAGCCCGGTTTTGGCGGATTTTCACAGAGTTGATTTTCAGGGATTTCAGAGAATTTAATTGCTGGTCAACATCCTGGCTAAGCATGACTAAGTCATACTCGAAACCAGTGGGCGGACCTTCGTTTTGTGGACTGGCCTGAAAACCTGCCTGCCGTTCCTTAAAATAGGTTCGCCATTCATTCAGGTATTTATCTGTCAGCAACCGGCTGCTTTTTAGATAGGCCAGATAGCGTTCGCCATTTTTTGCATTTACCGAATAGTTTTTACCCGGCTGCTGATTCACGAGGATGATTTTGCTGGTTGCACCGATATTCGCTTTATACCACTGCAGAAAGTCCAGTACAGTTCGCTTTGCCGCTTCTGAATCAGCAGTGATAGCCAATCGGATATGCGAATTACTACCTACAGTAGGTGAAGTTGGACTAATAAATAGTATTGCTACTAGAAAAGTAATTGCCGATTTGGTCATGATTTTACGAGTAACTACAATTCCGTCACGAACTGTGTAGGTTTTCATGGCCCGAAATTGCTACCAGGGCGATGCAGAAGCTACTGCCAATGAATAACAGGTCCTTTTAGGGCCATAACGTGTGGGGATGAAAGAATAAGCTGACCGACTGGCAGTAGGAATGCAGTGTTAATAATAATGAATATATACCGTTTAAATCATAAATTTTATTAAAAAATTAATCAATATATAATTTGTATATATTTTAATTATTTGAGATTATATATTAAAATAAATTGCATGTGTAAAATATAAAATTGTAATTTACTGTAAATTCAATACTATATTTTGCTTGAGAGATGGGGCGGATTTAATTTTAAGAGTAACATTTAAGCACTCATCAAAGATGATTCGAAAACTACTATTTAACCTAATTTTAATGCTATTTAGTATAATGGGGTCCTCCTATGCCCAGGATCGCGTTATTACAGGGCGTATTACCTCCAGCGACGACGGTGGGCCATTACCTGGCGCCAGCATATCCGTAAAGGGTACAACCCGAGGCACAACGACTGATGCTGACGGCAAGTTTAGCCTCGCGGTACCCGGAAAACCAACCCTGGTTATTTCGTCGATTGGTTTTTCCCGTCAGGAAGTTGAAGTGGGTAACCGGAGTACGATTACCGTTCAGTTGCAGAGCACGAACAGTGATCTGGAAGAAGTTATTGTTACGGGTTACGGTGGCGTTCTCAGCAAACGGGAAGTAACAGGAGCCGTTTCAAAAATTAAGGGTACGGATATCCAGAATGTTCCTGCTCAGAGTATTGACCGGGCCATGCAGGGGCGTATTTCGGGCGTACAGATTTCCTCCGCCAACGGCGCTCCTGGTGGAGCCATGCAGGTTCGTATTCGGGGTGTCGGTTCCATTACGGCTGGTAATGAACCGCTTTATATTGTCGACGGTGTGCAGTTGAATACGCAGAATACCAACAGTTATGCCAGTTCGAATCCCATTAACTTTTTGAACCCCAATGATGTAGAGTCGATTGAGGTCTTAAAAGATGCCGCTGCTGCGTCTATTTATGGTTCGCAGGCGGCCAACGGGGTTGTTATCATTACGACGAAAAAAGGAAAAGCGGGCCGGACTCAGGTGAAATTCAACTACTATCAGGGTGTTGTTGAGCCAATCAAGTACTTCGATGTCCTGAATTCCCAGCAATGGGTAAATATGCGTACCGAAGCGTTTATGAACGCTAACCCAACCCAATCCAGAACCTGGGCTCTTCAGCAGGTATTGGGGATTCTTCGTTATCCGGCGGCAACCATAGCGAGCCTTGGTGAAAACCAGCTTCAAGGTATTGTCGATACGTTGAAAACCTACGACTGGCAACGGGCGGCCATGCGTACCGGGCGGGTACAGAATTATGAAGTGTCGCTCTCGGGTGGCGGTGAACGGAATAACTTCCACTTTTCGTCTTCGTACAATACCCAGGATGCTAACGTGGTTGGTGTGTACTTCAAACGCTTTACGTCCAGCCTACGCCTTGGGCAGAAACTGTCAGACAAGCTTCAGTTTGAGCAGTCTATCAACCTGAGTACTACAACACAGGGTGGTCAGTACGCATCGCCAAACGGAGGTAGCTTTTTGGGGTCTGCTGCTTTTGGCGGACCAGTAATGGTGCCAACCAATGCCATTTATAACGCAGATGGTACCTATGCGAATACTCCACAATCAGGTGGTGCTGTTGGGGTCGTTAGTCATAACTTTATCCTGTCGGCCGATTATGCAAAAATCACGTCGATTACGAATCAACTGGTTGGTAGTGCAGCGCTTGTCTATAGAATAACACCCCAGTTAACGTTCCGGCCAACTGTCAACCTGGACTATCGTATTATTAAGGGTAACTACTATGCTGACCCTCGTATTCAGGATGCGTATAGTGTGCAGGGTCGGGATTCGTTCCAGAACGAAGAAAGTATTAACTTCCTGACAAACGGTGCGCTGACCTATTCGCACCAGTTTGGTGAGCATTCGATTAACGCACTGGCAGGGCTTGAGTATCGAAGCGATACCCGGAACGGAACCAGCGGAACGGCTACGGGTTTCCCAACGTCTGATTTTCAGTACATTTCGGCAGCTGCCAACTACACGGCAATGTCTAGTTTCTGGACGGGCTACCACCGGGCATCGGCTTTTGGTAAGATCGACTATAACTATAACAGCCGGTACTTCCTATCGTTGATTGGTCGCTATGACGGTTCGTCTCGTTTTGGGGCCAACAACCTGTTCGGGTTCTTCCCCTCTATTTCGGGTAGCTGGTTAGTATCGGATGAGGCTTTCCTGAAAGGTAATCCTGTATTAACTGAATTGAAACTACGGGCCAGCTTCGGATCGACCGGAAACGATCAGATCGGCAACTTCGATTCAAGAGGTCTTTATGTGGGTGGTGCTAACTATAATGCCGGTAGCGGTATTGCCGTCACGAGCCTAGCCAACCCCGATCTGAAATGGGAGCGGAATACGGAAATAGCTGCCGGTCTGGAATATGGCATCTTTAACAACCGGATTCGTGGTCAATTCGATGTGTATGATCGGACCAGTAACGACCTGTTACTACAACGCCAGGTGCCTAACACCAGCGGTTTTACAACCATTACATTTAATGCAGGTCAGGTGAAAAACCGGGGCTTTGAAGCAGAGATCACAGTCGACGTCCTGAAAACCTCATCCCTACGCTGGGAAAGCAGCTTTAACTTCTCGGTTATCGATAACAAGGTTACCAAACTCTATGACGGTATTTCGCCACAAGCCAACGTCGATAGCCTTGTTTTGTTAACAGCACCGGTGCAGGCAGGTAACACAACCGTTACGCGTAACTTCATTGTGGGTAAACCCGTTTATGCCAACTATGCACCTGTTTATGCCGGTGTAAACCCTGCTACGGGCCGAGCCATGTGGTACGACCAGAACGGCAATATCGTTTATACCTACCAAACTCCCCGGGATTCTAAATACTTAGGCTCTGACTTTGCCAACATCTATGGCGGATGGCGGAACCAGATTTCGTACAAAGGCTTCGATCTGACGGCGTTTTTCCAGTATGAATTTGGCCGTCGGGTCAACAATTCGCAGGGCGTTTTCCTGATTGACGATGGAACGCGTAACGTAAATACACTGACCTCAGTTTATAACAATCGCTGGACGACACCAGGCCAGATTACTGACATTCCACGGCCTTACAATGGCGGAGCTGAAATACAAGGATCGTCCTATATATCGGCTACGAGCCGGACCATTGAAGATGCTTCGTATATCCGCCTGAAGCAGGTGCAACTGGCCTATACATTCCCTAAAGCCTTGCTGACCAGGACGAAAATACTCCAGAATGTTCGTGTATATGCAGTTGCTACAAACCTGCTTACCTGGACAAAATGGACAGGCTACGATCCAGAATTCCTGAACTTCGGATCGGGTAATACGGGTGCAATCCCTCAATCGAAGACCTATACGTTCGGCGTCGAGATCGGTTTATAATTCACTTCATCCTTTGTCATTTAGTTTATGAACACACATATGTTTAAGCGGGTGCTGGCTACGTCGATGCTGACGTGCGGGCTCTTTGCCTGTAGTAGTTTAGTGGATGTAAAACCCAAAACGGCTATTGATTCGTCGACAGCGCTTACCTCGCAGGAGGCAGTGAATGCCGCCGTCAATGCTGTTTATGATGCCTTGCAAAGTACAGATCTGTATGGCCGGGATTTGATTGCCATTCCTGAAGTACTTTCCGATAATGGACGGGCTACCAATAACTCAAGCCGTCTGGTGGCTGAATATCAGAACCAACCCGGTTCTCACCTGATTAACTGGACGCAGGATTATTATGGCATCAACCAGGCAAACCTGGTGCTGGATGCCCTACCTAAGGTGACGCTGACGGATGCGCAGCGTAATTCCTATATGGGCCAGTGTCTATTCCTCCGGGCGTTAATGTACTTCGACTTAATGAAGTCCTATGCCTATATGCCAACGGCTATTATTCCGGAATATAACCGGGGTGGCGTTCCGCTGTCGCTGTCGGGTGTACTGACGCTGCCACAGGTGCTGTTTCCAAGCCGTCCTGGGATTGATGAGGTATATACCCAGATTCTGGCTGATTTGACGACGGCGATTGACAAACTGGGCGCTACGGCAAACTCAAGAGGCCCAGCTTATGCGACCAAAGGAGCCGCTCAGGCGCTTTACTCGCGTGTCGCGCTCTATGCCGGGAAATACCAGGAGTCTGCCGATTTTGCAACCAGTGCATTGGCATCTGGGGTGGGCACTTTCCAATCGAAAACTACCTATGTTGCAGGCTGGCGTACGGCTGTTAACCCAGAATCTATGTTTGAGGTTAACTTTCAGACAAGTGAGAATATTGGTGTAAACACGTCGCTACAGACAACCTTTACAACGCTGGTAACGCTGGGTAATACGGCAACAACCGGTGGGTTCGGTGATGTCGTTCCAACGGCTGCTCTACTCGCCGATCTCGAATCAGAAAAGGATGCAGCCGGTAACGTGCTGGACATTCGTCGTCAGCTTTATGAATTAGGGACGAAAGGACGTGGTGCACAGAACATTGAGACGACCAAATTCCTGGGTAAAAACGGTACGATCAACCTCGATAACGTTCCGGTGATCCGTATTTCGGAAATGTACCTGAACCGGGCCGAAGCCTATTATCGCTTAGGACGGGAAGCTGATGCGATCAAAGATCTGAATACGATCCGGACGCGCTCCGGTCTGACCGAAAAAACCGGCTTGACCGGAACCGCTTTGCTGGACGAAATCATCAAACAGCGACGTTTGGAGTTTGCGTTCGAAGGACACCGCTTCTGGGATCTGAAACGACTGGGTCGTGACATTGTTAAACTGCCTACCAATCTCCCATTCACGGATTACCGTGTTCTGGCACGTATTCCAATCAGCGAGATCAATAATAACCGCAACCTGAAGCAAAACTATAACTACTAGTCAGTTTACGGTTGATGGTTTACGGTTTTCCTGCCACAAACAGAAAGTCGTAAACCATCAATCGTAAGCCATAAACTTACTTACTATGAAAAGACTATTGCGTTTCGCGCTGATAGGTATTGTCTTACTCGCGCAAACTTCCTGTTTCAAAGAAAACGATTTCATTTATAAAAAAACGGTTGTTGAATTCCAGGCGACGGTGGTTACGTCCCTCGCTGTTGGAAAAACATATCCGCTCCTGGCGATTAAGAACGGAGCTGGTACACAGACTACGCAAGTGAATTTGGTAGGTGCCCAGCGGAATAATGATGAGGTTATCAAGTTCTCCGTCGATAAAGACAATACGACAGCCATAGAAGGTGTCCATTATAATCTGAAAGGAGGTACGTTTACGATTCCGGCTAAATCCAGTTTTGGCAATTGCGCTGTGGACATATTAACGGGTGCTGCACCAACGGGCACCACCAAAACCGTTGATCTGGTTTTGACACTGGAAGGGAATGGGTCAGACATTGCCCCGAATGAAAACTATAAAAAAGTGGGTTATCGGATTTCGTTTTGATGCTCAAATGCCGCAGCCAGAACAGGTTGCGGCATTTTTTTATGGGTCATGCCATTTATTTTAGACCTATCTTTATTTTCCAATAACCTGAAACACCCTCTTACTTTATGCTTCACAACCTAACGACTCAAAAAAGCCGGTGGCTTTTACTTATTTCCTGGATTGCCTTCTCAATAACCGCCCAGGCGCAGGATGCTTTAACCTATCAAACACCCCCAAAGCATTAGCCGATCTGGTAACGGCTCCAGCTACCCCAACGTCAGTATGTCAGACAAAGGGGATATGATGCTCTTTCTTGAGCAGGCAGGTGCTCCGGGTATCGACGAACTGTCTCAGCCCGAATTCAAACTGGCTGGCTTGCGGTTGAACCCAGCCAACAACGGCCCCAGCCGGGCACGCTACATAACCGGTCTAAAACTCAAGAAACTGACGGATAAAGACGAGAAAGCGATTACGGGCCTTCCTGCTTCACCTTTGCTAAGTTTTGTACAGTGGTCGCCCGATGGAACGAAGATTGCCTTTGCCAATTCGACCGATAGCCGGATCGACCTGTACATTGCCGACGTTGCGACCGCATCAGCCCAAAAAGTTGGTTCGCTAGCCATCAATGCAACCCTGGGTATACCGTATCGTTGGGTATCGGACAGCAAAAGTCTGATCGTAAAAACGATTCCGGCAGGACGTGGCCCCGCGCCAGAAATCAGCCGGGTGCCTGCTGGCCCAACTACGCAGGAAAACGTAAAAGGCTCGCGTGGGCAAGCGCCAACGTATCAGGATTTGCTGAAGAACCCGTCCGATGAGAAGCAGTTTGCGTATTACACCACAGCACAGGTGGTACGGGTAGGGTTGGATGGATCGACAACCAATATTGGTCAGCCTGGCATTATTCTCTCAGCTGACCCTTCGCCAGATGGCAAGTATGTAATGATCGAGACGGTTCATACCCCATTTTCATATCTGGTACCCGTTAACCGCTTTCCCCTCAAAACGGAAATTTATGCCATCGCCGGTTCGCTGGTAAAAACACTGAACGATGGCCCTTTGCAGGAAACGGTTCCCTATAGCCGTGATGGCGCTCCAACCGGTCCCCGCGATTTCAACTGGCGGGCCGATGCTCCAGCTACGGTCTATTATACGGTGGCTCAGGACAGTGGAGATCCAAAAGTAAAGGCTGACATTCGGGATAAGGTTTTCCAGGTAGAAGCACCGTTCTCCGCGCAGCCGAAAGAAATCTATGCCGCTCAGTTTCGTTTCGAAAACTTCGATTGGGGCAATGAGACAACGGCACTGGCAACCGAGCGCTGGTGGCAAAACCGCAAAACGATCACCAAAATTGTTAACCCGGCTACCTGGCAGACGTCTGTTCTGTTTGATCGTTCCTATGAAGATCGGTACACCAACCCTGGTCAACCCGATATGAAGCATAATCAGTATGGTCGCGAGGTGCTGAACTTGTTGCCAACTGGCGAAATTCTGATGCTCAACGCGATGGGTGCCTCGCCCGAGGGTGACCGACCCTTTGTGAGCCTGCTAAATCTGAAAACAAAGCAGACTAAAGAGCTTTGGCGGTCGGCGGCTCCTTATTTCGAGCGGCCTATTGCCGTGCTGGATGCAACTAAACAGGTGATTCTGACCACCCGCGAAACGCCCGATGAGAATCCAAACTACTTTGTTAGGAACCTAAAAGCCAGGATTGCCCCTATGCAGGCCACGTTCTTCCCGCATCCGTACCCACAATTGAAAGGCGTACAGAAACAGCAGCTTCGCTACAAACGGACCGATGGCGTTGAACTGACGGCTACGCTGTATTTGCCTGTTGGCTACAAGAAAGAACAAGGTCCCTTACCAACGTTTTTGTGGGCCTATCCGGCCGAGTTTAAAAGCAAAGAAGCTGCCAGTCAGGTATCGGGTTCTCCATATCAGTTCAATCGGATTAGCTACTGGGGTGGCGCTGCATTTGTAGCGATGGGCTATGCGATTCTGGACAACGCCAGTATCCCTATTGTAGGCGAAGGCGACAAAGAACCAAACGATACCTACGTAGAGCAGTTAGTGTCGAGCGCTAAAGCGGCCATTGATGAAGGGGTTCGGTTGGGCGTTGTCGATTCGAGCCGTGTGGGCGTAGGCGGACACTCCTATGGTGCATTCATGACTGCCAACCTGCTAACCCACAGCAAGTTGTTTAAAGGGGGTATTGCCCGTAGTGGTGCTTATAACCGGACGCTGACTCCGTTCGGCTTCCAGAACGAACAGCGTAGCTACTGGCAGGCCCCTGAGGTGTATAATAACATGTCGCCGTTTATGAATGCCGACAAAATGAAAACACCTCTGCTGTTAGTACACGGCGAAGCGGATAACAACACCGGCACCTTCCCGATTCAGTCGGAGCGTTATTACAACGCTCTGAAAGGCTTTGGCGCTACAACCCGATTGGTATTCCTGCCCTACGAAAGCCATGGCTACACAGCCAAAGAATCCTTACTGCACATGCTGTGGGAAATGAACGGCTGGTTAGATAAGTATGTGAAAAACCCAACTGCTGCCGGACAGGCCACTAAGGCCGGGAAACTCGGTAGCGGGAAATAATAATTACCCTAAACTTCCCGAAAGCTCTAAGCTTTCGGGAAGTTGATTGACAAAATTACCCTCCTCAACAACCTGACTACTCTATAAGCCATCAGCTATCTCGTATAGTTTGATGGCTTTTTTCTATAATAGCATAGCCAGAATCTGTACTAGCCCAATAGGTCATATTTTTTCCAATAAACTAAGAAACTCCTGTTTTTTATTCCGGGAAACCGGCAGCGTCTTGCTATTAGCCATTACCACCTCGCCACCATCGCCCCGAATATAGCGTTGAACATAACGCAGGTTGATGAGATAACTATGGTGTACCCGACAAAATCCTTTACTCTCGAGCACTTCCTCCACTTCTTTCAACGTCTTGGAAATCAGAATGATTTGGCCATTTTTTAAGGCAAAACGAGTGTAGCCACCATCCGATTCGCAGTAATAGATGTCTTCGCTATGAATGATTTGCAAACCTTCCATAGTAGGTAGAGCAATCCGGTCACCAGCGCGCTGGTTTTGCAGGTAGTCCAGAAACTGATCAATGCGAGGGGGAGTATGACTGGCTAGTTCCGATTCGGCCTTGGCTACTGCTCGTATCAGTTCATCTTTGTCAATTGGTTTCAGGATATAATCCAGGGCGTTGTGTCGAATCGCTTTAATGGCATACTCGTTGAAGGCCGTTGTGAAAATTACCCGGAACCGATTATAGCGGCAGGCTTCGAGCATGTCGAAACCACTCATGCCTGGCATCTCAATGTCCAGAAAAATCAAATCTGGATGTAAAGTTTCAATCGCTGTCTGGCCTTCTGATCCACTAGCGCAGGCAGCCAGTATCTGGACAGTTGGACAGTAGCGTTTGAGCAGCAGACTCAACACATCGCGGCAGTGCTTCTCATCGTCAATCAGTAGTGCAGTCATTGTGTTTTTAAGTTCATAGTGAAGGTAATGCAGGTTCCATCGGGTTGTCCATCAAGACCAATTAAATCCTGACAATCAATTCGGGCATCAACGTCGTAGAGATCATTTACTAAAACGACTCGCTCTTCGGCAATTCGGCTACCGTGAAACTGATGGGCATTCAGGTTTTGGGGGCGATTACTAATCGCGGCTTCCCGGCCGATACCGTTGTCGGTTATGGCAATAGCTAACCGGTTTCCAATTCGCTTACAATCAATGGTTAACATGGCTCGGCGGTTTTGCTGAGCCAGCAATCCATGCCGAATGGCGTTTTCTATATAAGGCTGAATTAGCAGTGGCGGTACCTGAACCGAGTCGGCACTGAGTTTTGGATCTATGCGTACCGTCACGTCGAAGTGATCGTCAGACCGAAGCTGTTCCAGCTCTATATAACTCTGTAAGGCCGTTAATTCATCGCGTAAGGATACCCAATCTGTTTGCGTATTGGCCAATACCTGCCTCACTAATCGGGCAAATTTGGTCAGGTAGCGCGAGGCTTGTTCGCTATCGTTTTGCAGGACAAATTTATTGATTGCGTTCAGACTATTGAACACAAAGTGGGGGTTCATCTGCATCCGGAGGGCCAGTAGCTTAGCTTCGGCAACGCGTCGGTTATTATCTGACAATTGCTGTTGGGCGTGCCGATAGGCTACTTCTGTTTCAACCCGGCGGATTTTCTGGGCGCACAGGGCCGCCACTTTTGTTAACACCGTCAGATGATGCGGGCGAAAAAAGTGCCGTTTGGGGTGTTCTGCATCAATCACTCCCCAAACCCGCCCGTTGAGCAGAATAGGCACTGTAATCTCAGAGTAGCGAACAGCGTCATCGGCAATGTAGCGCTTGTCCAGGGACGTATTACCAATGCGTTCGGGCTGACCGGTGCGAGCTACTTCGCCAACAATTCCCTGGCCAACGGGTATTTCAATCGGATCTTGAATAACGCCCATTGATGGACTTTTGGGTCCGTGGGCGGCTTTCTGCACTAGTACCCTCCGTTCTTCGTCGAGCCTGTACACGACGCAGTCCACAAAATTCAACCGGGCAATGCAATTCTTTGCTACGTCCCACAGTACTTCCTCAACAGTGGTTTGATCTAAAAGCGACATGGCAAAAAAATTAATGATCCGTTCTACTTCCAGCTCATCTTTCAATGATTGCTGGTAGGTAGGTCGAGATACGATTTGTTTGTCACTTGCCACTGGCCCGATTGTAGTTAAGGGATTTTAGCTGGTCGATAGTCGGTAGTCGATACGCCATATCTCCAAGATATGGCGTATCGACTACCGACTATCGACCAGCTAAAATCTCAGGGATAATTAGTTTACAAAAGAATACATAGTTTAGGACACTCAACAAGGCTAATGAACAATGGGTGGATTTGGCCTGATAACTGGTTGACTGGTTCTGCTTTCTGGTGATGCGTTTCCGGTCAACTTTTACCCCGAGCTATCAATGCAAACGTTCATCTGGGCCTAACCTATGTAATCTGTCTGTAAATCATCTATATTCGCTCCGGGGACTAACTAGAACAGTTGGGGTTGCCTGCAAGGGTATGATATGTAGCCAGATTAGCGATAATCGGATAAAAAAGGGATTTGTAAGCAAGCAGTCTGGTTTCGTTGGTGGCGAAGCCCGCTTTTGCTATTTATCTTAAGTACTGCCTGGAGGCAGGGGCAAGGGCAGTCTCCATCGTTAGCTTTTCAACGCCTTTCATTGCAGCAGGGCCTGGCCGCTAACTATACAGTAGCAATGACCCAGGATAAACCTGGTTTTGTCTGGATAGCAACCGTCAGAGGCCTAACCCGGTTCGATGGGCTGCGTTGTAAGACGTTTACCAATCAAGCGGGTAATCCCGGTCATTATCGCACCGTATTGTTCGTTATGTGTTTACCGACAAAAACGGCACCCTTTGGGCAGGAGCGCAGGAGGGATTGAATCGGTTTGATCCAGGAACGCAGTCGTTTCTGCGATACTCGTTTACTCACTTAGGGCAGGGGTGCAATTTTATTCGACTAATAGCCGACGGCCAGAACGGTCGATTGTGGTTAGGCACTAAGGGGGCGTGATTGACTTCGATCCCGTTACTGGCCACTCGACACTGCTTGCACTCCCTGATGAGTCGACCCCAGCCGTTAAGTCGATTCGCCGAATGCTGCCCGATGGTCATACACTTTGGATTGGCACGGAAAGTGGCCTTTTTGCCTATGATTTGCCAACAAAAAAGGTTCGTCAGTTTCGCCATGATCCCTCGGTTTCTGCCTCATTACCTGATGATTACATAACGGCTCTGGCCCGACATCCCAAAACGGGCGAGCTTCTGGTAGGCACAAAGCAAGGGAAACTAACCAGTTTGAATCTGGCAAAGGGCGTATTTAGCCCCATTGCACAATTGGCAACCGATCAGCCCGTTTCGTCTCTGCTGTTCACCCGAACAGGCGATTTATGGGTTGGTATCACAGGGGGAGGTCTTTATCACTATGACCCAGCGACAAGCCGATTTTTTAGTTACCTCAGCAATGAGCATAACAAGCGAAGTTTGATCTCTAACTCGATCAGTGCGCTCGCCGAAGACCGAGCGGGCGTAATATGGGTGTTAACCGATGATGCAGGGGTGTGCTGGTTCAATCCAACCGTAGAGAAGTTTCACTCCCTTTACGATGAAGTCGGGTATCAGCCTGTTAAAACGGAGGGACTGGATGCCGCCGGTTTATCTGTCGATAAAACAAACTCGCTGTGGCTTGCCACGCGCGATGGAGTGGCTCATATTAATCCACAAACTAAATCGTATAGTCTTTACCGTCATGATCAGAATAATCCTAATAGTTTAGTCAGCAACCTTACCTATTCTATACTTAGCGATCGACGCGGGAAGGTGTGGATAGGCACAAATGCCGGTTTGGATTGGTTGCATCCCACCACTGGCCAGGTAGAGCACGTGCCGAGTATGGCTTCGCCCGAAAAGCCGGGGAAGAGACCCGTTATCAATGCAGATAAGCGTATTACTGGTGAGCGGGTATTTGGAATTATTGACGCAGGAGATGGGCGGTTGTTTATTGGTACAGACGAAAAACTAACGATCTATGATCCGAAAACAGGTCGATTTACCCATCAATTCAATAACGAACGGATTGCAAACTTGCCGGGTAAAAATTATAATACGCTGTACTTTGATAGCCACCAGAATCTGTGGGTTGGCGGGCTAGGGCCAGTCTATAAAATTAGTCCAGATCTGCGTCTTCTGGCCGAATATACCCATAGTGATGACCCAAAAAGCGTACCTGACGAAGGGGTAACGGCCTTTGCTGAAGATCGGTTTGGACGAATGTGGCTTGGAACTGATAATGGTCTGGCTTGTCTTAACCAGAAAACGGGCAAATGCCAGGTATTTACAACCCGTCATGGATTACCAGACGACGATATTGCGGGGATTTTCATTATAGGTGATACACTCTGGGTTAGCACCAGCCGAGGACTGGCCAGTGTAGATGTGCATCGGCTTCGATTTACGAGCTTCAATGAAGCGGATGGTACGTCCCCATCCGAGTTTGAGTCGGGTTGTATTATTCGGGACTCAAGTGGGCGAATTTATTTCGGAGGGATGACCAGTCTGGTGTATACGATGCCCAAGCAGATTCGGCTAAACCAATTCGTGCCGCCTGTTTACCTGACTTCGTTCCGGGCAAATGGGCAGGAAATGGTACGTGATCCGTCGGCGATGCTGCCGGGCCTGGAGCTTCGGCCTTCACAGAACATGTTTACCTTCGAGATGGCCGCCCTCAGTTTCGATAACCCTGCTGATAATCGCTATGCCTACAAGCTCGAAAATTTCGATGAGCGTTGGAATCAGGAGGGCAATCGGTCATTTGCCAGTTATACAAACGTTCCTCCCGGCGACTATGTTCTGCACATTATAGCGGCTAATAACGATGGCGTCTGGAATCGGGCAGGCTATCGCTTACCCATTACCATTCTGGCACCTTTCTGGAAAACCTGGTGGTTTCGGGTAATTGCTCTGGTTACTTTACTAACCCTGACAGGATTTGTAGCCCGCTGGCGCGAGCAACAGCGGGCACGCGAGCAACGTGAAAAAAGTGAACTCCGCGAGCGGATTGCCGCTTCAGAAATGAAAGCACTTCGTTCGCAGATGAATCCACATTTTCTGTATAACTCATTGAATGCCATTCGATTATTTATTCTTCAGAACGACAGCGATAATGCCGATAAATACCTGGTTAAGTTTGCACGCCTGATGCGTTTGATTCTGGATAATTCGCGCCAGGAGTGGGTAAGCCTGACCAGCGAACTGGAACAACTAACACTCTACCTGGAGCTGGAACAATTACGTTTCGACTACCAGTTCGACTTTTCAGTGACGGCCGACCCTTCCCTATCGGTTGAAAAAGTGGCTATTCCCCCCATGATTATTCAGCCTTATATTGAGAACGCTATATTACACGGCATAGCGCATAAAAAAGACAAGGGCTGCATTCGATTAACCATTGAACCCCAGTCCGATCATTTAGACTGCACTGTCGACGATGATGGCGTTGGCAGGGAGAAAGCTCAATCCTTTAAAAAGCAGTTATCCACGCACCAGAGTGTCGGTTTGCGGGTGACCGAAGACCGACTCCAATTGATTGGGCAGCGTAGCGGGCAGGCTGCTGGCGTAACCATCATCGACAAATACGACGATCAACAGCAAGCCACCGGAACAAAGGTGGTTATTCAACTGCCGTTTATTCGACAGTAATGATTCAGATATGGATTTCCTATTATATCTGTCTCTAACCGGTGTAATAGCTGCCTGTCTATATAATAAATACGGGAAATCTCCCATAACAAAAAGGGGAGTTCTCCCCTTGTTAGCCGAAGGTGAATCGCAGAATTTTGCAGCTTTCATCGCCTAAGCATCCTGTTATGTGTGCTTCACCGCTTCTAATGGTTTATCCTACTCCCAAAGAGATTGCAATAGGGTTACAAATCAATCCATTTTGTAATATAGTTCGCTTGTCAATCCAGCAGTTTTAAAGCCATTTCAGGGAGTACGTAATCCATGCATTTCTGTCTCATAACGGGCAATGCTTATTATACTAACTAAGGAGACTAGTACTCGTCCAATTTAGTTTCTATTGATCCTTTGGATTCTATTGATTCTGATAATCAGGTATATAGAATCAATAGAATCTAAATTGGACGAGTACTGGAGAGGACATACAACTCCAGAGTAGCATGGAAGAAAAACAGTAGTTGTACCCACCTATTCGTATAAACAATACATAAACTATGGAGGTAATTTCTAAAAATCGCACTCAGACCATTAAACGAATCCTGAACGCTTTGGAAGACGAAATTAACGAGCATGGGTGGCAGGGAGTTGTCTTAATTCGGATTGCACAAAGAGCCCGTGTTAGTAAAACACTGATCTATCGCTATTTCGGTAGCCTCGATGGGCTTATGGCCCATTACCTGAAAAGGGATAAATTCTTCCCGGTTTTTACCCCCAGGTTCTTGACCATATTCGCCCCCAGCAGAAGTCGGATCTGGCTGACATTTGGTCTCGGCAAGTGATTCAGATTTACCGGTCTTTAAGAACCTCCAATCCTGCGCGGGAATTATTAAAAGCCACCCTTTTCGAGCCTGACCCAACAGCAGACGTGATCAGCCAGGCTGTAGACAAAGAACTCACTCGGTTGGTAGACCAACTCACGTTTGTGCAGGGGCCGATACACAGGCGGTGTCTGCAGTCGTGCTTGCCGGGATGTCTTATTTAACCATTATGGCTCAAACCAATCGTCCGGTAATTGGGCTTGATTTGCGAAGTGCTGAGGATTGGAAGCGAATAGAGGAAGCAGTTAGGTTGCTTTGCATAGCCCTCAACAAACAAGCGATGGCATCTGAGGAAATAACCCTGGAGAGTCAGGTGCTTAACTTAATCGACGACCAATGGCTTTAACGCATTTGCATTCTCCGTTCGGCGTAGTTCATACTACGCTGAACGTAAGATAGTAAACGGAATAGGCGAAGCCAGCTATCAAACCAGCGCAAACAGATCCTGAACGCCCAACATGCGTCGGCTAATGAACCCTTCGCCAAATTCGGCACCAATCATGTGGCCATGTTCGCGGTACGGGATTCCAGAAATTTCATAAACGGTTCACCCGAAATGTAGCTTTGGGGCTCGGTGCTGGTGGGATCGAAGAACTGACTTTTGTAGGCTCGGATAGCCGCTAGTTTCTCGTTCCAGTAGGGAGTGATGTCTACAATGAAATCGGGCTTTAGCCAACGATCCTGGATGAAGTTGTAGATGTAGATAGGCCGATGTGCTTCCTGTGGCTGTCCATCTTTGCCAACGGTTTTAATTTGCCGCAAACCGGCATAAAAACAGGCATCGTTCACCAGTTCGGCAGCACGGCCGTGGTCGGGATGGCGATCGTCGGGGGTGTTGGTGAGTACAATTTTTGGGCGATACTGCCGGATAATAGCGATCAGCGCCATCTGATGCTCTTCATCATTTCGGAAGAATCCATCCCGGAAGCCCATGTTTTCGCGGGCTGCTAACTTCATGATTCTCGAACCTTCGGCTGCTTCCTGCGCCCGGATTTCAGGGGTTCCCCGTGTACCTAGTTCGCCACGGGTCAGGTCTACACCGGCTACCGTTTTTCCCTGAGCAACTAACGAGAGAACAGTGCCTGCACAGGTCATTTCAATATCATCGGGATGGGCCGCAATAGCCAGTACGTCAACAGTCATGTGGTTTTGTTCGTGTAGTGATTGTTGTCAGGCATGGATTAGCAAACCGACAATCAGTTAATCAACCCGACTAAGAAATTGTTCCTGAGGTTTCTTAAAAGCTACTTCTTAATGGATTTAAACGGTAGCAAAACGAGCTTAAATCGCCCTAAAATGCGCAATTGGCGGTTTTTTCGTAGAAACGCTTTATTTTGGCGTCCCAACAACTAATCACCTGACGCCACTTAACCTATGTCCTACAAAGCCCTGGCCCTTCAATTAACCTGTCAAACTGTTAATTCCTGCAAAAACCGTGATGAAGCCGAAGCTGTAATGCTCAAAACGATTGAGCGTATTGAACAGCAAATTGCCGCGTCGGTTGGCCTGCTTGGTCGAGAGACCTTGCTCATTGTAACACCGGAACATTTCCTGTCAGGCCCACCTGTTCATGAAACGGTAGAACAATGGCGCGCGAAGGCAGCTTTGGAGATTGATGGACCCATTTATGAGGCCATTAGTGCGATGGTACAGCGGCAACAGATTTACTTTTCGGGGAATGTGTATGAGCAGGACTCATTCTTTCCGGAACTTTATTTTCAGACCAGTTTTGTCATGGGACCAAATGGCGATGTCCTATTACGCTACCGACGCCTGAATGCCCTCTTTATCCCAACTCCCCATGACGTGTGGGACCTGTACTTAGATGCCTATGGGTATGATTCCCTCTTTCCGGTGGTTAAAACCAATATTGGTAATCTGGCCTGTATTGCCTCCGAGGATATCGTGTACCCCGAGGTTGCCCGTTGTCTGTCTATGCGGGGGTCTGAAGTTCTTATTCACTCGACTTCGGAGGGTGGTAGTCCATTGATGACTCAGAAGAACATAGCAAAAATAGCCAGGGCTGCTGAGAATATGGCCTATGTGGTATCGGCTAACTCGGGCGGATTGTCAGGTAGTCCGATTCCCGGAGGTACAACTGATGGCGGCTCCAAAATCATTGATCCAAAAGGACTTATACTGGCCGAAGCAGCTTATGGCGAAAGCATTATGGCCAACGCCGATATTGATCTGGCGGCTCTGCGTGAGTTCCGGCAGCGGCCTGCCATCGGCAATCTGCTGGCCCGCCAACGGTTTGAACTATACGCCGAGAGTTATGCTCAGCACAGCATCTACCCGCCTGATACTCTTCTGGGCCAACCCGCCGAACGGCAGCATTTTCTGCGTACTCAACAGGAAGTGATTAAGAAGCTGTATAATTAGTTTATAGTTTGAGGTTTGAAGTTGGCTGATGCATTCATTGCTTTTGCGTGAACCAACCTCAAACACCGAACTTCAAACTATAAACCTACTCTTCAACCGCCTTCGCCTTCTTTCGGCGTCTGGGTAGCCTGAATAGGCTACTGCCTTTATCTTCGGGCGTTTGATCGCCTAATAACACACCCCAGGGGCGCAGGCTGTCTACCCGGTCGAAAATTACTTTCATGATGGCAATAGCCGGGATGGATAGAAACATGCCGGACACACCTGCCAGCGCACCACCAATCAGTACGCCTACAATGGAAACAAGGGCGTTTACCTGAACTTTTGAGGCCACAATGAGTGGTACGAATACATTATTGTCGATGAATTGCACCAGCAGGAAAATGCCGACAACACCCAAAATGACCGATAATTCCGGATTGTTGCTAAACGTAATGAGTACGGTCAACAATGTTGCAACCAGGCCACCAATATAAGGGATGAGGTTGAGGATGGCTGCCATAATACCCAGTAAGACAGCATATTGGACGTTTAAGATAAGCAGTCCAATGGAGTTGAGCGCAGCCACGCAGGACGTTTCGATGAGCAGGCCAACCATATAACTCTGAATCACGACCTTTACTTCACCCAACACTTCACGAACCCGTTCAGTATGTTTTTCGGAGAAAAGTACGACCACAAAATGGAGCAGCATCGTGCGATAGTAAAGCAGTAAAAAGACGTAAATCGGGATCAGGGTCAACGTGCCCAGGGGCCGGTAATAAAGCCAAGGGTATCACTGCTTTGTAAACTGTCGAGCGTTTGGGCCTGTGCTTTCTGGATGTACTTGTCCTGTTGTCGGTAGCTGACATTGTATTCCCGTCGAACCCACCGCTTCACGTCCAGGAAAAAATCATTTAGATTCTGGCGAATCTTCGGCAGGTCATCAGCAAAATCAGATAGTTGCATAGACATCATGATTGTCACCCCACAAACCACAACAATAGCCAGCAGGAGCGCCAGACTAATGGCAATGACTTTGTGGAGACCCCATCGAGTCAGCCGATTTTCAATAGGACGAAGTAATACGGCAATCAGACCTGCCATCGCGAGGGGGACCAGAATATCCTGCCCTAAATAAATGGCGGCTGTCAGAATAGCCAGAGCAAGCAGCGAGTGAGAAAACTGGTGGTAATGCGGACGCGATTCGGCAGACATAAAGCGGGTATAAAATGCGTAGTAAGATGAGGGAATTTACCTAGGCAAGGTAATTAATCAGAGACTCAACATTCCATTCACTATTTTGTTCGTCAGGTTACGTTTGTGCTCATCTTTCCGGTATCTGCCGTCTTTCGCTAAACTTGCCGTATTTTTGCGGTTTATAAAGTCTATGACCTTATCTATTCGTGATATTGCTTACCAACTGCGACAGGGGCAACTGATCGCCATTGCCGACGAAACGGGCTGGTCGATTGCAGCTGACCCTGTTAATGATGCGGCCGTCGCTCAGTTAATGACCTTGCGGACGACAATGCCGAAGGATTTACAACCAACGGTGCTGATACATAACGCCGATCAGTTGAGCCTTTATGTGGCTAAAGTGCCCGATGTGGCCTATGACCTGGTTGAGTTTGCCGAAAATCCGCTGACCGTGATTTATGATCAGGGTAAAAACCTGTCGACCGTATTTTGGCAGGCATTGGCCGGATCAACGGAAGGGAGCGATGGCGTTCTGGCTAGCGAAGAAGTAGCCGTTCGGCGGGCGTTGAATGCCGATCTTCAACGCCTGATTAGTAGTTTTGGACGGGGTTTACTCACGATTCCGTTTGAGTCATTACTCCTGCCTCCTGCTGCTGAAGCCCTGGTTACCATACGATTCGGAATGCTCCCTGGCATGCCTAAACGACCGCGCATCATGCGGCTTAAAGTGAATGGGGAGATTAGTTTTATACGAAAATGAGTCGACAGTCATTAGTCGATAGTCGTCAGCTACTGGATGACTATCGACTAATGACTGTCGACTAGCGACTAATGACTGTCGACTAGCGACTTTTACATGAATTTTAGCGAGACCTTACATAAAAACCCGGTTTTTGACACCATTGCCCGAGAGGCTGATGAGCTCGGTTTGCGGGCCTATGTCATTGGCGGTTTCGTACGCGACCTGGTTCTGGGTCGCCCATCTAAAGACATTGACATCGTTTGCATTGGAAGTGGCATTGCCCTGGCCGAAGCCGTTGGAAAAGCGTTGCATACAAACGTATCGGTGTTCCCGAATTTTGGTACCGCTATGCTCCGAACCAGCCAGAGTGAAGACGCCTGGGAGGTTGAATTTGTGGGCGCGCGCAAAGAGTCGTACCGCAGCGAATCGCGTAAGCCGATTGTGGAGGATGGCACGCTGGAAGATGATCAGAATCGCCGGGATTTTACCATCAATGCCATGGGGATTAGTCTGGCCGTTACGGACTTCGGGGAACTCATCGATCCATTTGATGGATTAAAAGACATCAAACGCAAGCTCATTCGGACCCCACTCGGCCGAATCCACGGCGGACCAGACCTCACGTTTTCCGATGATCCACTGCGGATGATGCGAGCCATTCGGTTTGCTTCGCAGTTGGGATTCGATATTGAGCCGGATACATTCGATGCGATCATGCGAATGAATGAGCGCATTACGATCGTCTCGCGAGAGCGCGTGACCGACGAGTTAAACAAAATAATTCTGTCGCCTACGCCTTCGTATGGCTTCAAATTGCTGTATCATGCAGGTTTACTGGAGCGGATTTTCCCTGAGCTAATTGCTTTGAAAGGTGTTGAAACCATTGAAGGGAAGGGGCATAAGGATAATTTTTACCACACGCTTCAGGTGCTCGATAATGTGGCCAATCGGGCCAAATCAACGCATGAGGTTATTGACCCGGAGAATGAACTTTGGCTGCGTTGGGCGGCTTTGTTGCACGACATTGCCAAACCGGCCACCAAACGCTTTGATCCTAAAGTTGGCTGGACATTTCACGGACACGAAGACATGGGCGCTCGTTGGGTACCCGGCATTTTCCGGACGATGAAACTGCCGCTCAACGAACACATGCGATTTGTGCAGAAACTCGTTCGGCTGCACCTTCGACCCATTGCCCTCACTAAAGAACAGATCACCGATTCGGCCCTGCGCCGGTTGCTGTTTGAGGCTGGCGATGATCTGGAAGGGCTGATGGCGCTTTGTCGGGCCGATATTACCTCGAAAAATTACGAGAAGGTGCAGAAACATCTGCGTAATTTTGACCGGGTTGAGCGAAAGCTCCATGATCTTGAAGAACGCGACAAACTGCGTAATTTCCAGCCGGTTATCACGGGCGAGTTGATTATGGAGACCTTCGGGCTTCCTCCCTCAAAAGAAGTGGGCGAACTGAAAACCGTTCTTCGCGAAGCTATTTTAGATGGGCTCGTTCCTAACTCGTTCGATATTGCTTATCCATTTTTACTAGAAGAAGGCCGCAAACGCGGATTAACCCCTAAAACAGTTAAGAATGGATAATGAACAATGCATAATGAAGCACTTATGTACTCATTTTTATTATGCATTGTTCATTATCCATTATCCATTATCCATTAACAATTCATCATGGAGAATAACAATACCAATTTCCGGCGCTTCTTTGGCGCATCGCTCACCATTCTGGGCGTAGTTGTGGTTTTATTTGCGTTAATCGCTTTCCTGTCAGACGGCAAACCTGTCCTGGGAATGAGTATATCGAAGGCGGAAGCAGCCGCGCCGTTTATTGTCGGTATGATTTTCCTGGTTACGGGTGTCAATCTGGTTCGCGAATCGTAGGGGTGTAATCCGTGCCGGCATAAACAGCCGTTCATGCAACGTATTGCTCTTTTTTCGGCCCTTCACCTGATAACTCTTTCTGCTGAAGCTTATGGAAATAGGTAGTCAGACGTTCCTACAATGTCGTACCATCCATTACTTAGATGGCCTTGCTGTGAGCAGCCACTCGTAGGTATTTAGGGGCTGAGGAAGCCCATTAGGCTGAATTTGCAGATACATCAGGTGCAGATGCGTTGGAGAACGACTTTTGTACGCATTGAAACCCGATCGTCCCATTTCGGCGAGTTTCTCTCCGGCCTTCACCCACTGACCCGGCGATACGTCTACTTCGCTATTATGGGCATAATAAAACAAGCCGTGTAGGGTGGGGTCATATACCCAAATCCAGTTGCCGCCCCGATAATCGGAGCCAGGCTTCCAATCCGTTTCGATGGCCAGCACCAGCCCTCGACTCATGGCCAGTATGTCAACGGGTTTTCCGGTTCGGTCGTCGATGTTGTCCTGATTCCGGTCGTTTACAAAGATATCCTGGGCAGGATGACTTCCCCGAACATTATAATCGAACAAATCGAATCCTGTACCCTTGTACCCTTCGCCATGCGTACCGCCAATAGCACTAGTGGAATAGCCCCGAATTGGGAATGAAAAATATTGGCCGGTTCGGCGCAGGCTGTCGCGCTGAAGTGAATCCTGCTGATAGCTCTCCATGCTTCGAAAGCGTGCCTGCAAATTGTTCATAATGCTGCTGAACTGTAGGCGGGCCGAGTCTGGTGTGATCGACTGCTCTCGAATCTGGGTATATAGGGTTTGAAACTGCTGACAGTAGGTGTACAGGCTTGGGTCGTCGGAGTTACTGATAACGACCTGCGACGACGCTGCATTCAGCCCGCCAATTAATAATGCCCCACAATACCCGCTACTCGCATGAACGAAGTTACGTCAATCTTCACTACGCTGATTTTTCGATTAAGTGGCCAAAAATACACAAAGTAGCGCGATAGGCCTATGAAATGATAATGATGGTAATTCTATTGGGTTTTGCCAGTTAACGCAATAGAATCTATTCATGAGCGGCTAAATAGGCCGCTTAACGTCACCGTGAAGGGGTTTTTGCCAAGTTATCTGTGTTTTTGAAAAATATTTTTATTCCCTGGAGGAAAAAACACAAATACATTTGGAAATAAATTTTATTGTATCG
Organism: Spirosoma telluris; assembly: GCA_003259005.1. Lineage (GTDB taxonomy): Bacteria > Bacteroidota > Bacteroidia > Cytophagales > Spirosomataceae > Spirosoma > Spirosoma telluris. Next base: position 2,452,377 of record QLII01000001.1, on the reverse strand, counting down.
TTATTCGCCCAAATTTAAAACAAACAATGCAAACAGGAACTGTAAAATTTTTTAATGAAACCAAAGGGTTTGGCTTCATTAAACCTGATGAAGGTGGCGAAGATATTTTTGTACACGCTTCCGGTCTCATCGATCAAATCCGCGAAAACGACAAGGTTAAGTTCAATGTCGAGCGTGGCAAGAAAGGCTTAAATGCCGTAAACGTCGAAATAGCTTAATTGTAAGATATAAAGACAACCGTTGTAAAAAACATGCCAGATGGCATGTTTTTTTTTGCCCTATCGGTTCGTAGAGCCATTTTTGTGGTCATAAGTAACCAGGTGAATTTGGACTCTATTGATGCTGTAGATTCTATTGGAGATAATGTTTTGATTAACACTGCAATAGGTCAACACCTATAGAATCTAAAGAATCCAGAGCATCTAAATGTACATGACCCAATTACCTGAACAACGTGTGGCCGCCCGACTTGGCCTGAATGCCCGGTCGGTAGCTGCTACCATCGAATTACTCAACGGCGGAGCTACGGTTCCGTTTATTGCCCGCTACCGAAAAGAAGCGACTGCATCGGCAAATGGTATTCCGCTCGACGAAGTAGAAATCGGCCAGATTAAGGATACCTACCAGAAACTTCTTGAGCTTGACAAACGGCGGGAGGCCATCCTTAAATCCATTGACGAGCAGGGCAAACTTACGCCCGAGTTACGCCGGAAAATCGAAGCGACGGATTCGCTCATCGACCTCGAAGATCTTTACCTGCCCTATAAACAGAAGCGAAAGACCCGCGCGATTATTGCCATCGAGCGCGGCCTGGAACCACTCGCCAACGTGATCATTGCCCAGCGCGAACCCAACATCGAGCGAACGGCCCAGCGTTACCTGTCCGATGCTGTCCCAACTGTGGCCGATGCCCTGCAGGGGGCTCGTGATATTCTGGCCGAGCGAATCAGTGAAGATGCCGATGCGCGCCAGCGCATCCGTAACCTGTTTGAACGGGAGGCTATTATTCGCTCGACGGTAAAAAAAGGGAAGGACGTAGAGGGCATAAAATTCAAAGACTACTTCGATTTTGCTGAACCCCTTCGGCGTGTACCCTCGCATAGGCTGCTGGCGCTGCGCCGGGGTGAAGCAGAAGGCTTCCTGAGTGTAACCATCGGCCCTGACGAAGATGCTGCGATTGAACGACTCGAACGGCAGTTTATCGCCGACCGATCAGGTACGCCGGTTTGTAAAGATCAGGTGTCGCTGGCCATTCGTGATGGCTACAAACGCCTGCTCAAACCCTCACTGGAAACGGAGTTCGCTAATTTGTCCAAAGAAAAAGCGGATATGGAAGCGATCGGGATTTTTGCCGACAACCTACGCCAACTCTTGTTAAGTCCACCCTTGGGTCAGCAACGGGTTCTGGCCATTGACCCTGGCTACCGAACAGGCTGCAAAACCGTTTGCCTCGATGCACAGGGGAATTTGCTCACAGACACCGTGTTGTATCTGTCTCAGTCGGAGGGACAGCGCCAGCAGGCAATTCAAACGGTTCAGAAGCTGGTTAGTCAGTATACGATTGGAGCCATTGCTATTGGGAATGGTACTGCCGGACGTGAGACCGAGGAATTTGTCCAGAGTTTGAATCTAACCACCGCATCGGGCGAAGCACTGCCCATTTTTATGGTTAGCGAACAAGGCGCATCCATTTATTCGGCTTCGGAAGTAGCCCGGAATGAGTTTCCCGACCGTGACGTGACGGTACGGGGAGCCGTTAGTATTGGTCGCCGACTCATGGACCCACTCGCCGAACTGGTGAAAATTGATCCCAAGTCGATTGGGGTTGGTCAATACCAGCACGATGTTGACCAGACCGATTTGAAAACCAGTTTAGATACCGTTGTTGAAAGTTGCGTGAATCAGGTGGGCGTGTCGCTCAATACGGCCAGCGCTTATCTGCTGCGGTATGTATCGGGGCTGGGTCCACAACTGGCGGGCAATATCGTTGCTTACCGAGCCGAGAATGGCGCCTTCACCTCTCGCGACCAGCTTAAAAAGGTGCCTCGTCTCGGTCCGAAAGCCTTTGAGCAATGTGCAGGTTTTTTGCGCATCGAAGGAGCCAAAAATCCACTGGACAATAGCGCTGTTCACCCCGAGCGCTATGGCGTTGTGGAGCGCATGGCAACTGATGCAGGTAGTACCGTGACCGATCTGATCCGTCGGCCTGAACTACGGCAACAGATCAAGCCTGAACGCTATGTGACAAAGGACGTTGGCTTGCCCACCCTGCGCGATATTGTGGCCGAATTAGCTAAACCCGGTCGTGACCCGCGCGAACAACTTTCGGTGTTTGAATACGATGCACGCGTTCGATCCGTTGATGATTTACACGAGGGTATGGTGCTGAATGGTGTTGTTACCAATATCACTGCCTTTGGCGCGTTTGTAGACATTGGTGTGAAGCAGGATGGACTGGTTCACGTCTCGCAACTGGCCAATCACTTTGTTTCGGACCCGAAAACGGTTGTTAAGGTGTACCAGAAAGTAAAAGTTAAGGTCATGGAAGTCGATAAGGCCCGTAAACGCATTGCTTTATCCATGAAATTTTAATAGGTTGCCATTGTTGAAAAAACTAATCCCATCCTGTATGCAACTACGCTGGCTCCGGGAACGAATACGCCCCGTACTGCTGAGTGCCTGCCTACTGTCACTGCTTACGGCCTGCGAGGCTCTTCGTTCCTCCGGCCCCTCCGTCAGTCGTCGCCCTTCCTCGTCGAAACCGGTTGCCCGCCGAACGCCAACGGGGAAAACCCCTGCCCGTCCGCCGTCTGTTCCGGCTAAACCAGCTGGTAAAGTAGTGGATGGACGAACCTACGAAGATCGTTATGTTCCTGAAGTGGTCAAGATCGCCCGTACGTATACGGGTACGCCCTATCGCTCGGGTGGCAACACGACAGACGGCATCGACTGTTCTGGGTTAGTGTACGCCGTTTTTAATACGGTAGGCCTGAAAATGCCCCGGATTTCATGGCAGCAATCGGAAGTTGGGCACGAGGTGGAAGTTAATGAGATTTTGCCTGGTGATTTAATTTTCTTCGTGCCCGATAAAGGTCAGGCTGGCTACGTATCGCACACGGGTATTGTGACAGAGGTGAATGGTGCGCAAAATATTCGGTTCATTCACGCATCCTCATCGCGGGGTGTTCGGGAGGATAACCTGTATGCCGACTATTTCAAAGGCCGTTTTGTGAAGGCGTTGCGGCCTTTTTGAGTTTTTTAGTTTTTTGTCATTTCGACGTCAGGAGAAATCTCAAGCCTCCATATCAGTCAAGCTTGAGATTTCTCCTGACGTCGAAATGACAAAAAACATAACCGGCATTACAACAAAAAACCGCCTGGAGGGCGGTTTTTTCAGTTTATGAGTTACCAGGAAGTTAAGCGGCTGGTTGTGCGCTGTTAATCAGTTCTTCCCAGTGAGCACGGTCTTTTTTCTTCAATTTCATTTCCAGACTCAGGGCTTCATTTCGGGTGGCGAACTGCTGGGTGAATTTAACTTCCCAGGGTTTTCCCTCAGCCGTGGCTGGGTTGGTTTTCGCATTGTGTTGCCACAAGGTTATTCTAAGATCTTTGGTTTGGCCAATGAAATACTGGTCGATGGTGGGACTGTAAATAATATAAACGGTATGCATACGATTAAGGGACTATTGTCAAAACTACACAAATGGTAATACAAAACAAACTTTACATGAGCATATGGGAAAGTATGTTGGATTGACTAAAAAATTTGGGTTTCGGTTTGGGCTACAATGATTTTTTACGCATCTTTGCACCCACAAAACGGGGGATTAGCTCAGCTGGCTAGAGCGCTTCCATGGCATGGAAGAGGTCATCGGTTCGACTCCGATATTCTCCACTCTGTTGCACTTTTCAATGATATAAGGCCGATACGGAAACGTGTCGGCCTTTTTGTTTGTACTATTCTATATACCCTTTCCTATGCAATCCTATCCCTAGGGGTAGCGTCCTGTAAAAAAGATTCTGACGTTGATCCAAGAGATCAATATGTTGGAATCTATTCGATGATTGCCACCACTACAACTACAGCTATTGGCTCTACAGTAGGCGTTTTAAATACGACAGATGGAAACGTAGATGTATTGATTCAAAAGGACAGTGATCCTACACAACTGAGATTTTCGATTCCTAATAACATCAGTTTAGTTGCCACTTTAGACGGAGGTACATTTTACATGCCCCCTCAATCTACTGCTGAAAAAACAGCCTATGGGTATTCCTATTTTAAAAATTATGAAGGTGACGGAGCGTTTTCAGATAATAAGCTAACGTTCAATTTTAGCCTGAGCGCAAAGACTGACCAAGTGACCGCTAAACAGGTAACTATCTTAAGAGGTAAAAAGAAATAGTTAACATCTATGCTCTCAATCAAAGCGAAGCCCGGCCAATGGTCGGGCTTTTTGCTGTTTTATAATAAAAATATACTGTATAATAACCAATGATAAAAATATTAACCATATTTACTCATTAGTAAATTGTAGAAATATTATGAAAGCTGAAACAGTAATCGTAGAGTATTTAGTTCTTACTAAGCAAGAAGATACTTTTTGTAATAGTGCTGAGAGCTTTATTAAATTACTTGACTTGGATAGCAGCATAGAAATAAATGAAAATTCGATTACAATATCTATTGATAAAAAAGAAAAATTTTCTGTTTTTTATTCGTTAGTATCTGGATTAGTTCCGTCGAAAAATGAAAGATATTTTAAACTTAAATTGTCGAGTAATAAAAAAGATAAACTAAGCGAATTTACTGAGCTTATTAGGAGATTAGAAAGTATAATTCAAAAATTACATAATGAAGTTAGTATAAATGTATTGTGGAATGATATTGCAAGAGAATATGCAGTTCAGGGCTATTCCTTAATAAATGAAGTTGAAAATTTATTGAGAAGATTAATAGCAGATTTCATGATAATTAATGTTGGATATCACTGGACAAAAAGCCACATTCCTAACGAAGTAGCATCTCGTGATAGCAAAATAAAAACTAATGATTTTACAGATTATTTATATCAAACACAATTTAGTGATATACAGATTATTTTATTTCAAGGTCAGAGAGATCAAAAACTTAGGGATATTGGAGATGTTCAAAAGTTCGTAGAGAAAAAAAAGTCAGATGGAAAGAAACAGATTTCTGTAGAAGAACTAGACGGTGTTATAGCAAGATCACTTTGGGAAAGATACTTTTCTAAAGGTGTTAATGCAAAAAAAGAAACCTTAGAAATGCAATTAGGTGAGTTAACTACACTTCGTAACGACATTGCGCACAATAGGCATATAAGTAGAGAAAAATTAGGTAAAATAGAAACATTATCAAGGAAAATAATCAATACGTTAAATCTTGTTATTGAAGATTTGCCGAATACAAACCTTACGCCAGAGCAGCAAGAGTTTCAAGTAAATATAGCAACAGACTTAATTCAAACAGGTGAAATATTGCAAAATTTACCAAAATCATTTAATTGGTTGAGTAGAGTTATTGCAGATTATTATAGGGTAATATATAGTGATGATAAAGTAATTATTGTTGATGATCCACAGCATGTTATTGATATATTAATTGACACGGTTAGTGACCAATGTATTGCAGTTCAAATTCAATATTTCAAACGATACAATAGTACTATGATATCAAAATATATTAGACAATGCCAAAGGATACTAATAGACGAAGCTGAAACTTATAAAAATTATTCAGAATTTCATTTTGTAATAGTTTGTAGGGACGGTATTAGTGAAAATGGCCTTATAGATATTGATGTAATAAGTAGTTTTTATAGTGCTTTGTATCTTAAAGCCGTTTGGGTAGTAGGTTACCTTGACGAAAACAATAATTTTATTAAATCAAATTGAATAGCTTAGTAATTGTTTTTTAGTTTTTGGGATTACCTAATGCTGTTTGTGTAATGACGAATATTGGTCAAGAAAATGCCCGACCAATGACCGGGCGTTTTACTTTACTACTCAACCAATAACGAAAACCAACTACTACTATTTTTGCTTTGCCAGCTTGTCAAAGTCAACAGGCAAACTTGATACCGCTCCGGCTACTGTTCCGGCTGCTATAACATACCCGGCTACTGTCGTAACAATAGCAGGTAAGGCAACGGGCGCGGCTACTATGGCCGTAGCTACGCCAGCCAATGAAAGAACTACCGTTCTAAGGGTTTTAAAGAATTTGGGCGTAGGAGCCGTTAAACGCTCTGCCAGCGTGATATTATTTTGAGTGACCATTGATTGAGGAGTTAAAAAATGAAACCAAGGAAGCAGGATTAAGAGGTTACTCGTGTTATCGGTCGAGTAGCGCGGGCGCTTGCGTTCTTCCAGATTAAACACTAAGGCCGCTAATAGTAAGGCATATAGCGCGGCATGTCGCCCGGCCTCTCCCAGTGCAAACAGGATTAAGAGAATACCCCGGCAACAAACAAATAGTAGTTTTCGGCATCCCGTAACGCCCGTAAGGACATTTGCGCAATGAAGCCACTGTATAGGCTTAAATGGGTGGCCGTTGCGTCTCGATTATCGCCAATGAGTAAAGCCGATGGCATGACAACCGTTTGGCCTTCAATCGTAATCGGTAGATAGGAATTGTGCCTATCGGCAGTACTGGTTCTATCGTAAGCCAGGCCAGGATTACGTTAGCTTATAAAACAGTCTATTCCAACGCTTGTCACTCAATTTTGGTCTATTTAAGAAAACATGTCTATGAAGACTCTTAAGTGGCTTTTAATTGCATTTGTTGGGCTGCTGGGCTGCTCAAAATCTACGCCAGATCCTGCCTTTAGTGGCGATACAAGGGCTACGTTGAATGGACAAGCTTGGGGTGGTTTTTCGACTGCCTGGAAAAATCCCAGTGACTCTTGTGGGATTAATACAGTTAATCTGAGTATTCAAAACAAATTAGATTATCCAAAAGCTCGCTTACAAGCGCCTGCCTTTTGTGCAGGCTATTGCGGTGATCAATCACTTACTTTCACTAGAATACCCCTGGCGGTTGGCGTATACAGCCTTTCAACTCATCAGCCTTGCTCAGCAAGCACAAATCAAGTAGGAGTGAGCTTTACGACATTAATCGGGGGTGATGTAGTTCGAGATCAATATCAACCAGATTTAACCAAGCCTGGTACGATTACGATTACTAAGTATGACCCACAAGCAGGTGAAATTGAGGGTACTTTCGATGTTTCTTTAGGGAGAGATAATCGTAGTCAGACTACATCCGATGCCGCCGAAATAGTCAATTTTCAAAATGGCTCGTTTAAAACTAAGTTACCTTGAATCGTTTTCTGAGAGTTAAGTATTGTATCCTTTTTAACCGAGTCTGGATTTAATAGACTTGTTGTAACGCGGGTAGAAACCCGCGTTACAACAAGTCTCATCTCTGACCATAAAAAGTTGTGCAATCGGTCTGAATAAAGTACAAGAATATGATTACGTATACTTTATGCCTTAGTTGGATTGGTTTCAAAATTAATGCAGAAAACCAGGCGAATATGTCTGTTTTTCGAGCTTATTAAAAAGGAAATCCCCAGCCAATCGAAACAATTAGCTGGGGATAGTTATAAGTAGTTATCCTGCCTTATTGCGGAATCATCTCCGCATCGGCCAGAATATAATTGAGTTCGTAGATATTATCAGCATTAAGTTTAAGCGTTCCCCGGAACGTACGGCGCTCATCCGTTTTAAATTTTTTGTCGGACTTCTTGAATTTCAGCGATACTACTGATTCTGGTCCCGCACCCCCGCAGAAGAAACATGCACTGTACGGGAAAGCCGACAATACGTAGATGTTCGACTCAAGGTCAACCGGAAGTACATAGCCTGTCAGGTCGACTGTCTTGCCATTCAGCTTTTGGATGGCTTGGCCGAAAGTCGGGTAGAGCATATACACCGATTCTTCGGCATACCATTTTTTCTTGAAGGTCACATCGCGAAGAACTTCCCACGACAGTTTTACCGGTTCGGCAGCTACGGGAGCCACTGCTTTGGGCTTAGTTCGTTCGATTGGTAAGATGGCGGGACGAAAAGCCGAGGCTACAAGCGACACGCAGAGGATTGCAATGACTAAACGGTTCATGGCGTTGAAAGACTTTAACGGTAGAAAACAAAGGTAAAACTACAAAAAAGATTACTTTTATAATTCACTTTAGCTTCGATCACGCTGCCGTGTCCGACTCACTCAATGACAACGCAAAAGACGGTTCGGTAATTCCCGTTCGGTTCACTCGTTTATACATGACGATGCTTATTATCCTGGCTGTTCTCCTAACGGTGGGGCAGGGGCTAACCCAATGGCGCTTTGGGGCCATTGAGCAGGAGATGAGCGTCATACGCCATACGGCGCTTCAGCGACACCAGAGTCAACAGATTGTAAAGCAGGTGCTCCAGGTAACTGATGCCAGCGAACAAACCAGCTTTGATGAGAACGTAGCTGAATTACGACGCTTATTCCCGGTGTTTGAACGCTTCCATTTACAAACCCGGGAAGGCCGTACTGACAATCCCAAGATCATCATTGCGTATTCGGATACGGTTCAGCGTTTATATGCCAATATTCGCCCACAGTTCGAAGCGTTTCAGCAAAGTGCCCATCGAATGATGCGATTGCAACGATTTGATGAAGTTAAACAGCCTGATGTGCAGTCCAGCCTGAAACTGATGCTGGCTAATGAAAAGCCATTTTTAGAGAAAATAGATCGGATTGTAGTGGTCTGTAATGGCGAACTAAGAGCCCGACTAACATTACTACGCTCAATTGAGTTGTATCTGTACGTTTTCACTGTCATTGCCTTGATTGCGATCGGTTTACTGATTTTTAGACCAGCAGCCCGAAAACTTAAACAAACGTTTGCTCAGTTAATTGAAGCTGAAAGTCAGACAACAGCCGCTAACAAGAAACTGCTAAGCGCGAATAAGTCGCTCAAAGAAACCCGTCAGAAACTCTTTGAAGCCACCAAGCAGCAATATGAACAGCAGATTGATGATCAGAAATTACGGACTTCGTATCTGATTGCTGGGCAGGAGGAAGAGCGAAAACGCATGTCGCGCGAACTTCATGATGGCCTTGGGCAAATGCTCACCGCCATTAAACTGCAAATTGAGGGGCTCGAAGCGGGACTAAACCGAGCGGCTTCCATTGAGCAAAATGCTACGGCCGCCCATGCTAAAAATATAAAGACACTGAAGACCCTGAAAAGCCTGGTAACACAGACGATTCAGGAAACCCGAACAATTTCGAATAACTTAATGCCGAGCGTACTGAGTGATTTTGGCGTTGTTCCGGCCATTAAAATGTTAGCTGAACATGACCGTAGCGAATCGCTGGATGTTACGTTCAAAACTAACTTTACGGCTAATATGCCACGTTTGGACAAGAATATTGAGATCATGTTGTACCGGGTTACGCAGGAGGCTGTTAGTAATGCTGTAAGGCACGCCAACCCATCTCATATTCATATCGAACTAAAAGAGCGTGGAAATAGCTTACAATTAGTAGTGAGTGACGATGGTCAGGGGTTTCGAATACCTCGAAAAAACCAGATTAATGAGCTAATGAAGCCGATTCAGGAAGTTACCAACGATAACCCGCAATCGGCAACGTTACGGCCTCCATCTCAGGGGCTGCATAATATACAGGAACGAACGAAACTGGTTAACGGTAAATTTAAACTCAACTCTATTCCGGGTAAAGGAACTAAGCTACAAATTAGCATACCTTATCAAACCCAACTTGCTCATCATGACACCTACTAAATTAATGCTGGTAGATGACCATTCTATCGTTCGGGATGGCATTCGACTCTTATTGGAACAGGCCGACGGTCTGGAAATTATTGACGAAGCCAACGATGGAGAGGAGACGCTCGATAAACTGAAAGCGCACCAGGCTACCCCAGAGCAATTACCCGACCTGATTCTCATGGATATATCATTGCCAGGTATGTCGGGTATTCAGACTACGCAGGTTGTCAGCCGGTTATATAAAAATATACGTGTGCTGATGCTGTCCATGCACAACAATGAAGATTATATCCTGCGGAGTGTAGAGGCTGGCGCCTATGGCTATATTCTGAAAGATTCGTCGTCGGATGAGATGATCAAGGCGATCCGCACCATTGCCACAGGCGAAAAATATTATAGCTCACCCGTTGCTTCGATTATTCTGAGCGGCTACATGCAGCAACTCAAAAAGGGGAGCCGACACAGCCGTACCGAGCGGCAGTCGAAGCTATCAAACAAGGAAAAAGAGATTTTACAGTTTCTAGTGGCAGGTATGAGTAGCCGCGAAATAGCTGAAAAACTTCAGCTTAGTGTTCGGACCGTGGATAACCATCGGGCTAATATGATGCGTCGACTACAGGTTCGTAATGCGGCCGAACTGGTTAGGATGGCCGTTGAAGATAAACTGATCTAAATTCTGAACGAGTAAGGTTGAAAAATTGCGAACTCGCCACTTATTTTTTAGGTTTGCTCATGAAACCGGCTCACTGCCGGTTTTCCATTTCATAACTACTATATTAACTAGATAGAATTAATCAACTAAACCACCTCGATTATGTCATTGCGCTTAGGAGATATTGCCCCCGATTTTGAGGCCGACACAACCCAGGGCCACATTCACTTTCATGAATGGCTGGGAAATTCATGGGGTATGTTATTTTCGCACCCCGCCGATTTTACACCGGTTTGCACGACGGAACTGGGCCGGACAGCCCTGCTGAAAGATGAATTCGGGAAACGTAACGTAAAAGTTATTGCCGTTTCTGTGGATGACCTGGAGTCGCACAATCGCTGGACACCCGACATTAAAGATGTTACTGGCTCAGAGGTTAACTTCCCTATCATTGCCGACCCTAACCGGAACGTGGCAACGCTTTACGATATGATTCATCCCAATGCCAGCGAAAAAGCAACTGTGCGTTCGGTGTTCGTAATTGGTCCCGACAAAAAAATCAAACTGACGCTGACCTATCCGGCCTCGACAGGGCGTAATTTCAACGAACTCATCCGGGTAATCGACTCGTTGCAACTAACTGCCGATTACCAGGTAGCAACTCCTGCGGATTGGCAGCAAGGCGATGATGTTATTGTAACGCCAGCCGTCCCGAATGATCAACTGGAAGCTAAATTTCCCAAAGGCGTAACGTTTGTCAAGCCCTACCTGCGTACAACACCCCAGCCAAATAAGTAAAGGAACGGTATTGCCCGTTGAGGTTGATTGATCATGGAGTCACAGGCTTCATGATCAATCAACCTCAATGTTATGACAAAGGAAAAGGATAGTAACTCAGAACACACAGAAGGACCGGTAGCTACTGCTGTTGAAGAGCAAAGGGTTAAGTTGCTGTCCGATATTTTTTTGTGGGCGTCGTTAGGCTCAATGGGGGTCTCGCTTTATTTGCAGGCTACGGGGTCTCGCCACCGGAGTTTATTTGTTGGTCAATGGGCAGCGCCTTTTCGGCTACTGGGTCTCTACAATAAATTAATTAAACTAGAGGGGCACGCCTAGCGCTTTGCCAATTTAGTTTCTCGGGGCGGCATCGGCCCGCAACGGCGGACCGTGTCCGACGCCCGCGCGGTAGATTCTTTTGATTCTATAGACTCTGATAATCAGTATTATAGAATCAAAAGAATCTAGCAGAATCAAAAGAATCTAGTTTGGTCAGGCACTAGCTTGGCATCAATGCGTTGCTAACAGAAAAGCCCTCTGCACATGCAGAGGGCTTTTCTGTTAGTATCAGGTTCGGCGATAAAACCGTAAATTTGATCTATAATGGCGTATAATAAATGAAGGTTCGCGTACTGGTCAAGCTCATATTTCGGCGATATGGTTTATGGATTGCAGCATTCTCACTCTTAGTTGCCGCCATCTGGATCTTTAGAGTAAGGCAACAGGATGAAATGAACTGGCGATTTGTCCAGGCATTTGGAATTCGGCTACCTATGCGTTATGCCATTCACGGTATCGACGTATCGCGCCATAATGATCGAATTAACTGGGCGCGTGTTCAAAAAATGGAAGCTGAGGGTGTTCGACTTCAATTTGTCTTTATCAAGGCCACTGAAGGAGCAACCCTGGCAGATAAGCATTTTGATAAGAATTGGCGCGAAGTCAGGAAAATAGCTATGCACCGGGGCGCTTATCATTTTTACCACCCCACACGCGATCCGATTAAACAAGCCAATAATTTTATTAACCACGTAACGCTCAGTCCAGGCGATTTTGCCCCCGTAGTTGACTTCGAAGTAATCAATGGACAGTCAGATGAGACCATTGTGAATGGACTACGGCTGTGGCTCGAAACCATTGAGGAACATTATGAGATTCGTCCTATTATTTACACGAACGGTAGCCTCTACCGGCGTTACATTAAAGGTAACCTGGACGAATATCCCTTATGGATCGCCGATTATTCAACCAAGCATCTGGGTAATTACAACGCAGATAAACTCTATCTCTGGCAACACAACCAGAATGGTTGGGTCAAAGGGATTCGGGGGCAAGTTGACTTTAATGTCTTCGTAATGGACGATGCCCGTATGCAGGAAATTTGTCTGTAAGTTTTTAGGATAGCCTAACTCACTAGAATACCTATACCGTAACTTTTGTTAGCTCAGCGGGTTTAGCTAGCCATTCTTTTGCTTTAGCTCCAAAGGCGGTCATGTGGGGCATTTGGCTATGCGCCTGAAGGCCAGCTTCATCGTCCCAGAGTTCGTGCATAATAAACCGTTCAGGATGTTCCGTGCTTTCGTACAATTCATAGAGCTGGCAGGCCGCTTCTGTTCGTACATCAGTAACTAATTCACGTGAAGCATTTTTAAGGTCTGCCTCGGCTCCGGGACGGGCAGTAATAGTAGCAAAAACTAAGAGTGGCATTTGTTTAGGAGTTTAACGTAAGGAGAAAAGTACAATAGTTTCACGTTATGACTGCCAGATTTCCCAGGCTTTTTCTGCCTGCAATTCCAACATTCGTAATCCATTGTGTACAGCGGCTCCGCGTTCCTGACCAAGCTTCATAAATTGAGTTTCGGCCGGATTATACACCAGATCATACAGCAAATGACGATCGGTGAGTTGATGATAGGGGAGTGCAGGAGCTTCCTTAGTACGTGGATAAGTTCCCACAGGCGAGCCATTGATTAGTAACGGATAATTCGTAATAATTTCCGGTAGTTCCTCATAGGTTAACGTAGTGGCTGTTTTTGTGCGCGACACAACTATATAAGGTATACCCAGATCCGTTAGAGCAACCGTTACGGCTTTAGAGGCTCCACCCGTGCCGAGCACCAGTGCTTTTAGCTCTATGGGTGTTCGATCGAGCGTAATGAGCCAATCGGTAAGTGACTGCCGAAAGCCATAGTAATCGGAGTTATAGCCCGTTCTTGAACCATCTGCATTCAGCTTGATAACGTTTACCGCGCCAATTTTTTCGGCTGATGCATCCAGATGATTTAAAAAAGGGAATACGGCCTGTTTATGCGGAATCGTTACGTTCAGCCCACGCAGATCAGGCAACTTCAGTAGCTCTGACAAGGCCGAAATATCCGGCATATCAAATACGTCATAACGACTGTCTGCAATTCCTTCGCGAGCGAATTTCTCCGAAAAATACCGTTGCGAGAACGAATGTGTGAGTGGGAAACCGATAAGACCGTAACGATTCATATAAACGGGATTAAAAACACTATGCCACAGCTTGGGGCAGTGGCATAGTGTGATTCTGATGCTTCTCGGATTCTATGATCGATTATCAAATGAAGCTCATAGAGTCCTGAGTATGAATAAAATCTATGAAGAACGTTTTTTGAAAAACTCAACAATGATGGGTAACACGGATAGACCAACGATACCGAACACAACTAACTCAAAGTTTTTCTGAACAATGGGGAAATTACCAAAAAAGTAGCCTAACAGCGAAATACTTGTTACCCAGAGTATGGCTCCTAAAATACAGAATTTAATATAGGTGCCGTAGGTCATGCTACCAGCCCCTGCTACAAAGGGCGCAATCGTGCGAACAATAGGGATAAAGCGGGCAATGATGACTGTCCGACCGCCATATTTTGCATAAAACTTCTCCGTTTCGGCAATATATTCGCGTTTGAAAAACAAGATTCGCTCCCGCGATTTAATCTGGGTTCCTAAAAATCGACCTACAAAATAGTTGACATTGTCGCCCAAAAGGGCAGCTCCAATTAGAAGAGGAATAATCACCCAAACACTCAATTCATTCGTTGGTCGGGCCGCTAAGGCACCAGCGGCAAATAACAATGAATCTCCAGGTAGCAAGGGCATGACAATTAATCCTGTTTCGGTGAACACAATCAGGAATAAAATGGCATAGAGCAGCACACCGTATTCATTGGCCCACAGATCGAGGTAACGATCAAGGTGAAGCAAAAAATCAATCAACGATTTTAGGAGATCCATAAAAATAGGTCGTATTCAATAATCAATAGCTCTTAGTTACTATCGACTAGTAACTAACGACTGTTGCCTATTTGTCTAAAAAGTGTGTAAATGTATCACCCCGAAGGCCTAATCGGATGGTTTCCAGTGGAATAACTTCGTGAGGGGCAATGTTGCCTAGATTGACATTAGCGCCGAGAAGCTTAACAAACCAGACCTGTTGTTCTTTTTGGGGAGCTTCCCATAGTATGCTCTCGAAGGGAACCTGTGTCAGGATTTCTTCAACTAACCCCTGTCGGACTTCGCCACTGGAGCGAAATAAGCCAACGGTGCCACCTTCACGGGCTTCACCAATTACTTTCCAGGAACCAGCCTGTAGTTCGGCTTTCATCAATTGAATCCATTTATAAGGCGGTATGATTTTAGCCTCGTCTTTGGAGCCAACTTCCGACAACACGGTCACTTGAGTGGCCAGGGTGCGAATATATTCGCATTTATCATCCTGGTTCATATCAATCGACCCATCCGATACTTCGGCATATTGCATACCGTATTTGTCCAGCAACTTTCGATATTCATCAAATTGATTCCGGACCACAAAGGCTTCAAATAAGGTTCCACCAAAATAAACAGGAATACCCGCTTCCCGGTAGATCGCCAATTTTTCGGTAAGCTTTGGTGTAACGAATGACGTTGCCCAACCTAATTTAACAATGTCAGTATAGGCAGCAGAGGTAGACAAGAAATCCTCTACTTCTCGCAGGCTTAGCCCTTTGTCCATTACCATCGTTAAGCCACTTTGGCGAGGTTTCGCGGTGCGGTCGGGAAGCTGCGTAAGCGTGTAATTCATGCGGAGTAATCGAGTAAGCGTATTAATAATTGCTCAAAAGTAACATAAGTCTTGAAAAACTCACAAGAAAATCCACAAATAATAGCAGCTTGTGGGCTTGTGGCTTAGTTTAATACTATTTTTGTAGGATATGGACAATTTAATAAATCCTCGCCTGATGTTCTTTCGTTCACAGATTGGTCAGGATATGCAAGGTAGTATATCTCCTTTTGGGCGTTGGCTCAATGGCACTATACGAGTAGCCGATTATGGGCGTATGGTAGCCGACTTTACGATTCGCGAGGAAATGACAAATCCGGCGAATGTATTGCATGGTGGGGCGCATCCGCTATTCTGGATGATTTAGTTGGGGCAACGGTCTTTGCTCTTGGTCGCGAATATGCCTATACGTCAATTAATCTAACCGTTGATTTTTTGCATGCAGCTCAGCTCGGGGATACGGTTACCGTAACAGCAGAAGTTGTACGAGCGGGAAAGAATATTATTCACTGTGAGGGCCGCATTGTGGCTGCTGATGGCAAAATCATTGCTAAATGCTCCACAAATCTCATTCAGACATCAGTAAAACTAGGCTTTTAGCCGATTTAGATTTTTTTTAATTATTAGGTTACTTTCAGTTGTAATATAAAACTATCTTTGCCCCAAAATAAGTAGCTGTCGATTGAAGTGACCAATTGTTGGTAAAGAGATTCTTTATCGGCTTCTGGTGGCCAATCCCTGAGCAGTAATCATAGTTGATGAGTATCCTTAGCGAAAAAAAGCAGCTAATGCCAATAGTAATAATAGAAGAAATTCTGGAAGAATTAAGACAATGGCAGGAAAACGTTATTTGTTGACTGGTAAGGCTCGGAATTATTTTTTTATCACTTGATTATTACTATTATTGACCATCAATAAAACTAATGAAATTTTGAACACAATTGAGGCAAATTAGTAGTATTGGTAGTAAAAGCACTTCTTTGTTTTGGTTTCAGGTCTGTAACCGAAAATCAAGGTATGTAGCCCAGCAAGCGCTGTATATTTTGTAGTAGATGCTTAAAAAAAATGAAGAGGATGAATTGACTTTTATAATTCAGCCTTAACATTGCAGAAAAATTAAGACAGGGCTCTATTTGGTACTAATAAACCACCAAACTGAATAGCTACGATTATACTTTGTCGTAAAGTATTTGCCCAGCGAAAGTAGTTTGTAAGTTTTTTTCTAAAACTGAAGAAACATTTCGGCGAGAAGTTAGTCATATAAGCGTATACGGTAGGGGGAACCCAGTCCTTATATAAAAAGCTTGGCTACGAAAGTAAAGCAGAAGAAATGGTCCGATGTAAGATCTAGCCGTTCCATAAGTTTCTGCCATTGAGCTTAGAATAATTAAAGTTAAATTAGAAACATTGCGTCAAATTAACTCAATAAATATGCGAACATTTATCCAACAACACCCCCTGAGGATGCTGGCTGGACTCGTGTTGCTAAGTTTTGCAATACCATCTATTAGCCTTGCTCAACGGGCTGATACAGTCCGGGTTCAACCCGCTGCGACTACGACCAGCGGGAATTACGTGCGTGAGAACATCTACCGTTTGGGGAAGGTATTTATACTGATACCTTACGTAGAAGCGATTTCAAAGCGCAGGCCAGTGATGTGGCTGAACTCGACGACTGCGACACAACCTTTCAAACGTTTATTTTAGTTCGACGGCTATCACCCTGGCGAATCGGGTTGTATGCGGGCCCTAATTTTGCGTACTGCGGTACTTGGGAAAATACCTTTGGTCCAAATAAACGGGATAATACCCTTTATAACGGGGCTGGATTTAATATTACAGCGAATGCTGACTATTACCTAACGCCCGCAACCCGTCGGCTTCGCTTTGGCTTAGGGGCAGCTTTAGGGTATGGCAACTACATCACGCGTAGTATTTATCGTGATTATTTGTATTCGCTGGCGGCCGCACGGGGTTTTAATAGCTCTCAGGTAACAATTCGTCAGCGTGCTTCTGAAGATATGTTCCTGACAGTTGGACCAGTACTTCAGTTCACTCTGGCTCGTAGTCGTAAAAACCCGGATGCAGTAACCTTCATCGAAGCGGCTGCTCGGGGAGGCTTGTTCCGTACCGAAGCTGCTACGATTTCAGCCTATACGCCATCGACCTTAACTCTTCCGGCGGTTCCTTCTTTTGTTGACGGCGGAGGACTTATCCGGTCGGTTAATCCAAGTTCCAATCTTTACCATTTAGGGGCGTTGGGTTCCTTGGCTATTTTCTTCCCATTGAAGAATAACTGGAACATTGGTTTACAGGGCCAGGGCTTTATTACGAAATTAAACTACCTGATTATTAATGGTGTTGATGATCAGGTGTATGAATTCAAGCGTAAGCATGGTGGTTTCACTGTTGGTCTAGCCGTTCGCAAAGGGTTCGTTCAGAAAAAACTTATCCCCAAAGCTCCTGTTTCCTGCCCAACCTGCGAGCAGATTCCTGAGTTGAACGTTCAATTCAATGGTGCTTCACTTAAAGGTGCATCGCTTGCTTATACCGACGGTACCAATGCTCCTGTTAATACGGCCGCTGCAGCTCCGGTTATTAGCTGGCGCAGCACGACTCCAAATCCGAAAAACGAAACCTTTACTGCTCGTTTGTATTATCGCCCAGATTCAGTCGTAGCGGGTAATACGGATCAGGTGATCGCTCAATTAGAAAATACGACCGATACATCACTGCCATTCCCTGCTGCTTATTTCTCGAACGGTCAACTGAACCCAGGCTTTTATTATGTAACCGTGCATAATAAGCAGACGGCTAAGTGTGGTACCTGTATGAGTGAGGTTGTAACAACCAGCTTCTCTAGTGTTCGTCCACGAAATATTGTTCAGCCTGAGTGTGAATATCGTCACCGTCTGGAACGTCTCGAAGTGTACTACCGCACGCCATATACACGTGAAATCGCTAACGTTTGTTACTGTAACGGTACCGTTACCTCAGTTGGTGATACGGTTACACGCCTACGCTACCGTGGTCTGAACCGTCGTCTGGCTGATAATGTAGTTGAGTTCGATACAAATACTGTAATCCTGAATCTTAACGAACTACCAGGTGGTCTAGCCCAACAGTTACAGGCTGAAAAAGCGAAAATTGAAAGTGGCAACGCTATCCGCTTCAAAGGTCGCCGTGTACGTCCACAGGTTCAGTACTTCCGCGCTGTGTTCACCGTTACGAAACTGCCATGCAATGGTCAGCCTGAGCAGACAGTGGGTAGCTTCAATACGACTATCAGTGATAACAGCTACACAATCACTGACCTGAAGCCACTAACCGATGAGCAAAAAGCTAAGTTGCTTGCTCCTCCAGCTCCTGCAAAGAAAAAAGCAACACGTCGCCGGGCTGGTAACAGCGGAAAGCGGTCAGACGTAATGTTTGGAGTTGAATAACGAATTAGTATATTAATAAAAAGCCGGGGGCCAACGCTCCCGGTTTTTTTGTTTAAGTGCCAATTTGGTTAACGGTGGAGTTCTTGAATAGATAGTCGTTTTATCGAAGAGATTTACCTTTATAATTTCGTTCCTGCTAGCTTGAAAGCCTGTAATTCAATCCAACAAATGCGTATTTTTAGTCTATTAGCTCTAGTCTACAATTTTACCACTATGCTTAGTGCACAACCTTATCCTACAGCTGGGCCTGTTGTTTCGACAGTAATGCAGACGTACTCATTTCGGCTTCGCCCAGGGCAGGATTTAAAAAAGGAGTTAGACGCCTTCGTTCGCCAGGAACGCATCGGAGCAGGCGCTTTACTGACTTGTGTAGGGAGTTTAACTGACGTAAGCTTGCGATTGGCTAACCAGGAGGAGCCTAGCATGTGGCATGGTCATTTTGAAATTGTTTCGCTGGTAGGTACGCTTTCAACGAATGGAAGTCATGTTCACTTGTCGGTTTCTGACTCTACCGGCCAAACACTAGGGGGGCATTTAATGGAGGGTTGTACGGTCTATACAACAGCCGAACTAGTAGTTGGTGTCATGACTGATATAACGTATGCCCGTGAGGTTGACCCAGCTTTTGGCTATCGGGAATTAGTGGTCAGGAAGAAAAGGAGAAAATAAATAAAGTAGGTTAAAGGAGCCTGAAAACAAAATAAGCCATCCGTTCGGGATGGCTTATTTTGTTTTTATAAGGTGAAACTATTAATTGCGCTTACTCATTTCATCCCGAATCTTAGCTGCTCGTTCGTATTCTTCGTTGCCGAGGGCTTCTTCGAGCATTCGCTGAAGTTCTTCTGAAGAAGCATTCTTCAATTGATCGCCAAATGACCGGGTTGATGGACGGTTTGAAGACTTAACAAGCTCTTCCTGCTCTTCTTCGTCATTGCTACTGGCTGTAATGCCCGCTTCTGACAAGATGGATTCGTTTGTATAGATGGGCACATCGAATCGGATGCCAATGGCGATCGCGTCTGATGGACGAGCATCAATGACCGACTCCCGGACGCCATCGAAACAAACAATCTTTGCAAAGAAAATACCCTCCCTTAGATCAGAAATCATAATTTCACGAACCGTAAACTTGAATTGTTCGGCAAATTGCTTGAACAAATCATGCGTCATAGGTCGATTCGGGACAATTTTTTCTATTTCGATAGCAATGGCTTGTGCTTCAAACATGCCAATGATGATAGGCAATCGACGGTTGCCATATTCTTCACCCAAGACCAACGCAAACGAACCCGATTGCGACTGGCTGGGGGATAGTCCTAATATTTCCAGCTTAATCTTATCCACGTGCGAAATTAGCAATTTTTAGTCTTCTGACATTAGTCAAAGGCCATCAGTAACGGTAAGTTTTTATAAAACCTAACATGAATGACTCTCAACCGATGATGTTTGACTATAAAGCCTTCACTGCTTTCGTCAGACGAGGCAGTACGTCGAATACATCACCAACGATGCCATAATCTGCCGATTTGAAAAAAGGAGCGTCAGCATCCTTATTGATAACAACAATTACTTTCGAGGAGTTTACGCCAGCCAAATGTTGTATAGCACCTGATATACCACAGGCAATGTAGAGATTCGGACTGATTTTGAGCCCCGTTTGACCAACGTGTTCAGAGTGAGGGCGCCAGTCCAGATCCGACACGGGTTTCGAACAGGCAGTGGCTGCGTGCAGGGCTTTAGCTAACTCTTCAACGATTCCCCAATTTTCAGGACCTTTTAAGCCCCGACCAGCTGATACAACCAGGTCAGCTTCGGGAAGCAATATATCGCCTGATGATTTCTCCGTGCTTTTTACGGAAATAGCAAAATCTGCTTCGTTTAATGGTGGTGTGAAAACATTGACTGGAGCCGTAGCATCTGTTTCCTCAGGGGTAATTGTATTTTTCTTGATCGCCAGAATTTTAATATCAGCTTTCAAGTCGTTGTAAGCAAACGCTTTGCCTGTATAGATACTGCTCTTGACCTGAAATCCAGCCGATAAATCGGGAAGGGCGATCACGTTAGCTGCCAAACCTGCTTTAAGCTTACCAGCCAAACGGGCTGTCATAGCATCGGCCAGCGAAGATTTAGCCAGCACAATTACGTTGCTGCTTTCCTGCTGGGCAGCTGCGGCTACCACGGTAGCATAGGCCATGCCATTGGGTTCGGTTAATTTAGAATCAGTAGCGTGCAGTACGCGTGTAGCCCCAAAACGACCCGCTGAAGCCAGTTCTGATTCATCAGCAGCTCCAATAATGATGGCCGTTGCAGAGGTACCTGTCATTTGAGCAACTTTTGCTCCGTAAAAAATAGCCTCCTGCGAGGATTTCTTAATTTTACCTTCGTCTAATTCGGCAAATATGAGGACTGACATGTGTATAGTCGTTAGTGTTTGATGGATAGTCGTTAGTCGAATTGGTCATTAATCAATTTTCGGTAGACTAATAACCCGCGACTAACGACTAAATTACTTTAGCTTCTGTATGAAGAAGTTGGATTAGCTTTTCGGCTTCGTCGGCGGGAATCATTTTTACTGAGCCACGGGGTGCCGGAAGCTCATAGCTTGCTACAGTTGTCAGTTTATCGGTGCCTGTTGGCTCAACTACTTTGAGAGGTTTCGTGCGTGCAGTCATAATGCCACGCATATTTGGTATTTTCCACTCCGCAATAGGTTCCTGGCAGCCGAGAACTAAGGGTAATTGAGCTTCCAGACTTTCCTTACCTCCTTCAATTTCTCGAGTAATTTTTGCCGTATTTCCGTCAAGATCGAGGAGCATAACTGGTGAGATAGACGGTATTCCAAGCATTTCACCTACAATGCCATGCACCTGACCACCATTATAATCAATGGATTCACGGCCCATCAAAATCAGATCGTAGTTATTTTCTTTGGCAATTGCTGCAATTTGTTCAGCTACGAAATAAGCGTCGGTTGGCTCGGCATTTACACGAATGGCGTCGTCGGCACCAATAGCCAGGCATTTACGAATAACGGGTTCTGAGTCCGCCTGCCCAACATTCAGGACAGTTATCGTAGCGCCTGTTTTTTCTTTCAGTTCAACAGCCCGTGCCAGCGCATAATCGTCGTAAGGGCCTGTAATAAAGGTTACACCTGCTTTATTGAGCTTGGTGTTGTTGTCTGTAAAGACAATTTTGGTGGTGGTGTCAGGCACACTTGTCACACACACTAATAGTTTCATACTTATTCGGGTTTTGTAGTGACTAGTCGTTAATCAATAGATGTCAGTAAATCGCTATTGACTATATGACTAGCGCCTGACATCTGTTGACTAATTTTACGACTCAAAAATACAAACAATCCTAAAAAAATAGTATGCTTGCATACTATTTTTATCGAATGTATGAATAATGATCGTATTCAGTTATTAATGCAGTTTATAAAGGAAGAACCGGCTAACCCATTCAATGTTTATGCATTGGCTATGGAATACATAAACAGCCAACCTGAACAGGCACGAGTTTATTTTGACCAGCTACTGAATGAATTCCCGGATTATCTGCCTACCTACTATCATGCAGCAGCGCTTTACGCTGAATCAAATGAGCAGGATAAAGCTGTAGAATTGTATGATAAAGGCATTGCGCTGGCAAAAATGCAGAATAACCTGAAAACCCTTCAGGAATTACAACGGGCGCAACAAGCGTTTGAGGAAGAGGACGACGATTGGTAATCAATCAAAACCTATACGGTTTTAAGGATGATTTGCTTTTCGCTGCTGTACCAGATCCTGTTTAAATAGGAGTGGCACGCTTGTCTGCTCAGGTATGGTGTAATTGATAGCCAGATACTTAGCCGATTGTACTTTAGGTAAGTAAACAAAGCCCCACCGATTCGCCGGGAGCTACTGTATTGGCTTTGAGGGCTAATTCCTTCCAGCGGTATTCTTCATAATCATAACGTTGCATCCGATTGGCAAAGGTGCTATAGTCGACGGCACGTTTCACCGCAATTCCCTGGTAAGCAAAGCCATGAACAACCCGATTATTCGTGTATTCCCGGTAAGAACGACTAGTATTCGATGATGAAACGTCAGATGCAATAGCTGCTACCATCAGAACCGTGTTAAGGACTTTGGCTCGTTTCAGTCGTTTTTCCTCCTGCTTACGCTTTATATTTATTTGCCCGGCTTCGTAGGCAGGGTCAGCGGCTGAACGGGCGAGTACCAGATTGGGATTGCGTAAATCCGACAGCGTATCCTGTGCAGCACCGAGAGCTACAAAGTGGAAATCAGCTGGATTAACGTCAATAGGATGGTCTGTGCGATTTTTTACTTCAATATCCAGAGTAACAAACTCTAAGTCTTCGTGTTCGAATGAAGCAACTACGCCCACGCCATTTTGCTCAGCTTTGGTAACCAGACGGCCATCAATAGTAGCAATATCACCCGAAACGGGTTCAAGTCGATAAGCGGTTGTTAGGGCGGGGGCACAGCTAGTCAAGGCACTAGCCAGAAAGCCAGCCGAAACGATCGTGTTGAGAATAGAAAAAAGCTTCATAGCCTAGTATGATTCGAAGCAGATAGCTGCGTTTACTTCGGTAAAGTTACGTAATTGAGGGAATCTGTTTGGTAAGTAGAACAATAGTTTTATTTAGGGGTAGTAAATCCTGGCGGCCGTTAGATAAAACAGCAATAAAGTATTGCCAACCAACGAATTAAACTTGACAAATTAGTGCCATTAACAGCTCAAATACCCGCCAATTCGCCTACATAAATGAAGCACTTTGTTTGTTGCCTGATCGTCGTGGTTTTATTGGCTAGTCATCAACTTATTGGCCAGACAATTAGCGGTACGTGGGTGGGTTCACTAGTATCAACCACTAATTCATCCGTATCCTTACAAAGTAGTTTAACCTGGCGAGCCTCCGGGCAGCAGCTAGTTGGTGAATTACGGGTGGGGGCAGGTGGTAAGGAGGATCAGTATCAACTGAATGGAATAACTGCTAATCAGCAGGCGCAGGGAACAGCTACTTATCCTATTGATGGTTCTGTATTTCAGTTTGAGGCTGCTTTGCAAAATGAACAGCTTCTACTGAAACTGGGGCAGAATGGAAACGTAACTATATCCGGTATACTAACTCGTTCTGGATCAATTAGCAAAGCCCGACCATCAACACTAGCTCCTTCTGCCGACGATTTATACCGCGATCCAGCTCTAATTGGTGCCTGGCGGACATCCAGTAATTATGGAGGAGGAACTACAGATGGAGGTTTCTATGGAAGTACTTCCTCAACAATGATCCTGAGGGCCGATGGAACTTTTGGGGATGGTGGTTCATCGGGTTATGCCAGTGGATCGGGGGTATCTGTGCAGTCGTCGGGTGGGGGCGATGCCGCTTTATACACCAAATTGGCCGCAGCTGGAGCACGCTGGTTTACAAAAGGGAATTTGTTCTGTGTTCGGTTACGAGTGAACGGACAAATGCAGGATGTTCCCTCCTCAAAATATTATGTTGAGAATGGTAAATTGCTCATTACTGATCTAAAATCTGGTAAGAAGACACTGTATTATAAAGCTAATTAAGAAAAATGAGTAGCTTAGCACCTGACTTGTAGTGACTAGTTCTGATAAAAAATTACATGTACTTTTACTGTACTTTCTTTTTTGCCATTAGGTGCTGTATTTCAGTTGATTATAAATTAATTGAAGTGTAAAATCGGAACGAAAATTGCTATATTTATTCATTAATTCCATAGCCAGTTTTACTTATGAAACACCTTACATTTACTTTCCTAATACTCACTAGCAGCTTAGCTACAAAGACATTTGCCCAAAGTCAGGTAATTACGCCTGATAATCAGGTTGTTAGTTTTCAGTCACCTAATGGCACCAATAACTTGTTTATTGGGCAGAGTACTACAGCGACAATTGGTGGAACGGGGATATACAATACGTTTATGGGCAGTATGTCTGGGCAAAGTAACACTAGCGGTTCCTACAATACCTATTTTGGTTATAAAGCTGGTTTTCCCAACACTGTCGGCAGTCATAATACCTTTGTAGGTTATGAAGCTGGTAAGCTTAATACGGATGGTGATGATAACGTATTTATTGGCTACAATGCTGGACAAGGCAATCAACGGGGCAACCGAAACCTCATTATTGGACCTAATTCCGGCTTCGAGGGATTAGATGGCCAGGACAATACGTTGTTGGGAGCCAATGCTGTTGGTGTCGGCGTAGGGTTGTCTAATGCAACAGCTATTGGTGCGAATGCCCGTGTTCTTAGCAGCAATGCGCTGGTGCTAGGAAATAATGTAAATGTGGGTATCGGTACATCGACCCCACAGAACCGCTTAGAACTCACTGCTGGTACAGATGGACGCAGTGGCCTCCGGCTGACAAATATGACGGCTAATTCAGAAACGAGTGATGTAACGACTGGTAAATTTCTGACGGTTAATGATAAAGGTGATGTTACATTAGCTGGGCGGCTATCGGCGCTGGCTATGCGGGTACAACCCACATCAGTGCATCAATGGGCCGATTATGTCTTTGCACCAAGCTACAAATTACAGCCACTGGCAGAGGTAGAGCAATATGTTCAACAAAACAAGCATTTGCCGGATATGCCGAGTGCAACTGAAATGGTGAAACAGGGTGTTGACCTGACTACATTATTAGCCACTTTGGTGAAGAAAAATGAAGAATTAACGCTTCACCTGATTGATCAGCAGAAACGAATTGAACGTTTAGAACAGCAAAATCGTAAGCTGAGCAAAAAGAAATAAGTATTTAAGCAAATTTAGATTCTCTGGATTCTGTTGTGTCAAGATGCTGATTTTCATTACAATAGAATCCAAAGAATCTAAATTTGCTTGATTACTTAATATCGTAATGAAGTATTATCGTTGAACAAGGTGCTCGCAGCATAGCTAAGCTATGCTGCGAGCACCTTGTTATTAAATGGCCAGCCATACATTACGTAGACCCAAAAACGCCGTAACGATAACTACCACAGCCATACCTATATTTTGCCAGATCGAATTGCGATATTCAGGGGCTAAGAGCGCTTTGTTATTGACCGCAATCAATAAAAAAATAGTTACGATGGGCAGAAGTAGCCCATTCGCGGCTTGTGCCAAAATTATAACGGGAACTGGTTTGACACCTGCCAGGCCAAAGGCTAGCCCAATACCCATTACAGTTAGCCAGACTAGTCGATATAATATAGAGGAAGCTGACCACCCCAATAAACTTTGCGCCGTAATCGCAGCCGCTAAGGGAGCCGTTAGGCAGGAGGTGAAGCCAGCTGCAAACAAGCCAAAGGCAAACAACGAGCCCGCCCAACTGCCTAGCTGGCTGCTAAGAGTCTGGGCAACCAGTTGAAAGGAAAAATCACCGGTCACCAAGGTGCCAGCTACTAATATAGCCATTGAAATTAATCCACCAATTAATACGGCAACAGAGATCCCCCAACGCATTTCTGTGAGCGATTGCCCTTGCCCCATTCCAGAACCGAGAAATAAGTTGTAGGGTACAATAGTTGTCCCAATTAGTCCGATAACTAGTACTAAAGAATCAGCTGGTAAAGAAGGTACTACTAATGATTTGGTAAACGTAACAGCACCTGTTGATGTACTAATTGCTACGTAGGCAAACGCGGCTCCCATCGTAAAGACAATAATACCCAGCGTCTTGGCAATGAGTCCTGTTGAGCCTTGCCAAAGGAGAACTATACATAGCAAACCGATTGATAAAGTAATAAGTCTAGGAGAGCCACCAGTTAATAGAACTAAGCCCGATACGGCTCCAAGAATATTTCCTGCCTGATAGGCAGCACAGCCAAGCGCAACTGCACCAAAAAGAGCAAACATAAGCCAACGAACCTGGAACCCATACGTTTTTGTAATTATTTCGCCCAGGGTAAGGCCAGAAGCAATGGTTATTCGAGCTGCCGCTTCCTGTAAAATAATCGTACCAATAGTTGAAAAAGTTAATGCCCAGAGCAACTGCAAACCAAAACGGGAGCCCGCCATAGCGCAGGTCGTAACTGTCCCAGGACCAATAAACGCGGCTGAAATTACCGACCAAAATAAGACACTGCCTAGACCAGAGCGGATGGAAAGAGATTTGGGCACGATATAAATGAAAAGTGTAGAATGTAGAATGAGGAATATAGGAAAAAATCCTGAATCACCTTATTCTACACGCTACACTCTTCAATTTTCACTACTCTTTCTAGGAAAGGTACTTCCGTAACATCCAGGCCATTGCTTCGTGAGCCTCCATCAGACCCGTCAAAAAATCGGCAGTACCAGCGTCTTTCAGTTCCTCGTCACACTTTTCAACATCATCGCGAAGTTCACGAACGATCTGTTCATGGTCAGACAGGAGATTCTTGAACATGTCAGCGGTGTCTTTTGGCTTTCCCGCATCTTCTTTCAGGCTGGTATTGTGAATAAACTCAGCCATAGTAGCTAGCGGTGTACCCCTAACTGCCGGATACGTTCGGCCACTTCATCAATTTCAGCTTCAATAGCTTTGTACTGACTCTCGAAAAATTTATGGTATTCCATAAAATTCGGCCCGGCGACGTTCCAATGGTATTTGCGGGTTTTGATATAAAGTACGTGCAGATCAGACAGGAAGTCGTTTAATAGTATGTTGTCCTGTTTTAGAACATCTTTTTCAAGGCCAATATTGGGTTGCATAACGATAACGTGAGTTTAATTAATCTGGGAATTCATGAATAAACTGCATTGTGCAGTGTAGGATGAATAACAGCCAATTGACCAGTTTGTTTCATTATCCTATCAACCCTGAGAAAACGGTTTTTGTATAGGCCAAATCCTGTTTGTGCGCTTCAATCGGTCCCATCGTATTGGGTGACCCTTTTTCCAGACATTGCTCCAGAACCAGTAAGGGGCGACTATTCAGGGCCTTTAGCTCCGTAGCAAGGCGTTGATAATCAATGTCACCCTCCCCAAATGTTTCTTGCCAGATGCCCGCGCGCGATTGCCGAATGTGCACCTCAACAATACGTTTTCCATAGAGTTTAACGACATCAAATAAAGCGATTTGCGAGTTGCCCGACCCCCGATAGACCCAATGAGCATCTAAACAAAGCGATACGTTTTTTGGATCAGTTGCCAGTAGCATGTGGTGAAACTCGCGGGCGGCTTGCCGGTGCTCAGGGGCATGTGTATGATAAGCCAGTGTAATTCCACGTTTACGCAATTCGTCGCCTAGTTGATCCAGATTCCGGGCTTGCTCGGCTAGTTCTGGGTCTGATTTGTCGTCGTTGCTGCCCCATTTAATAGGGCTGGGATTGGTTACGAAAATGGTTGTTCCGGCTGGTCGAACTGCATCGGCAATGGCGAGTACGGTGTCAATAGATTTTTGTGCTTCAGCAGCCTGGTGCAGGGTACTGTTAACATATAAGGATGGCATCGCCAGCTTATATTTCTTCAATAGTGGAATAAGTTTGGTGACTTCTTCAGCGGAGTTTATAGCTGGTTCATAAGCTGTTAAACCAGACTGTACGAGTTCGCTCAGCGACGCATCAGGATCAGCCATCCATGTTTTCCCCTGCCGTCCATAGAAAGTGAGCCAGCTATAGGAGTTACAGGCAATTGGAAACGCTTTTACAAGCGATCGTGCTTGAGCTAGCTGATGTTCAGGTAGGAAAGAAGCTCCGGCAATGGCTGCAAGCGAGCCCAGGAAATAGCGACGATCAAGATTCATAGGGCTTAGGTTCTAAGGCAAGGTTAGATTCTGTAGATTCTAGTGGATCAATAGCCATACTGGCTACTAAAGAAAATCTTCACCATCTAAAGAATCTAAATCTGCCTGATTACTTATACCCTAAGGTTGAATTACCCACCTAATTCCACTACCTGCCCATCCTGGCATCGTAGCACACGGGCTGGGTATTTGTTTAACAGGTCGTAATTATGCGTAGCCATCAGCACAGCCGTTCCCGCATTGTTGATGGCCTGGAATACTTTCATGATCTGATCAGCTACCGAAGGGTCGAGGTTACCGGTGGGTTCGTCGGCAATCAGAATCAGGGGTTCATTCAGCATGGCGCGGGCAATAACCACCCGCTGCTGTTCACCGCCGGAGAGTTGGTGAGGCATTTTTTTCTGGGCAGTTCCCAGACCAACCTGCATCAGCACATCGGCAATGCGGTTGTTCATGTCGGTCTTATTCGTCCAACCGGTTGCTTTAAGCACAAACTTCAGGTTGTCTTCTACAGAGCGGTCGAAAAACAATTGAAAATCCTGAAAAACGATACCGATTTTCCGACGCAGTTGTGGGACATCACGTGGTTTGAGCGAGTCAAGTGGATAGCCAGCTACTAAGCCTTTCCCATTCTGGAGCCACAAATCGGCGTATAATGTCTTAAGTAACGATGTCTTGCCACTGCCAGTCCGACCAATAAGATAGGCGAAATCGCCCTTATGAATCTGAAATGATACATCGCCTAAGACCAGCTTTTTGCCCTGATAAATATCAGCGTGGTCGAGAGTAAGGACGGATTCTGTGGAAAACATAAATGAAGTGATAGTTAGTCATCAGTCGATAGCTACTAACAACTATCGACTGATGACTATCGACTGGTTTTACTTTTTCTCGACTTTCGCGTGATCAGCCAGGAATTTAGCCAGGCCGCTATCCGTCAGAGGGTGATTGAGCAACATCTTAATAACGCCCAAAGGTGCCGTCATCACATCGGCACCGATTTCGGCGCACTGAATAACGTGCATTGGGTGACGTACCGATGCCGCTAATACTTCAGTCGTGTAGCCGTAGTTCGTATAGATATTCACGATCTGCTCGATCAGAGCCATACCGTCAGTCGAAATATCGTCTAAACGACCTACGAACGGCGATACGTAAGTAGCACCAGCTTTAGCGGCCAACAGAGCCTGGCCAGCCGAGAATACCAATGTGCAGTTGGTTCGGATGCCTTTTTCCGAGAAATATTTAATGGCTTTGATACTATCACCACTCATTGGCACTTTTACCACGATGTTCTCGTCGATATCAGCCAATTCTTCGCCTTCCTTAATCATCTCATCGTAGGTCGTTGAGATAACTTCTGCGCTGACATCGCCCTGTACGATTTCGCAAATCTGCTTATAATGACGCATTACGTTGTCCTTTCCCGTAATACCTTCTTTGGCCATTAGCGAAGGATTGGTTGTAACGCCGTCTAGAATACCCATTTCCTGGGCTTCTTTAATGTCAGCCAGATTGGCTGTGTCAATGAAAAATTCATGGTAAAATAGAGTTAATTAATTGTCTGTGGTCAGTAGGTCTATAAGCTGTTTTTTACTTCATTTACTTATTAAGCTCCACTGCCTTACTAACTATACTCGTTCCGTTCTGGATTTTGCAGACGTGAAGGTACGTATCTTTCCCCGTTTGGGCTTTGTATTGTTTTATAATCAGGTCAGTAAATGCCTCCAGGGCTTCTTCGCGCACCAGGTTGATGGTGCATCCGCCGAAGCCTCCACCCATCATGCGGGCACCAAGTACGCCTGGCTGCTGGCGGGCAATGTCTACCAGAATGTCTAATTCCGGGCAACTAACTTCATACCAATGGCTTAGCCCTTCGTGAGAGCCGTACATCAGTTGGCCAAAAGTAGCTACATCATTTGCTTCGAGTGCCTTTACGCCATCCAGTAAACGTTGGTTTCCTGTACTACATAGGCACAACGCCGATAAATTAAGGGTTCTGCGTCGCGCAGGTGTTGATCCAGCATCGACATTGTAACATCGCGCAGGCTCTTGATTTCGGGATAAAATGTCTGGAGAAATCGAACACCCGCTTCGCATTCAGCCCGGCGTGTGTTGTACTCCGACGTAACTAATGAATGCTTCACTCGTGAATCGCAGAGAACTAGGCTAATGCCGTTCATTTGCAGGGTGCATAGGAATAGTCGAGCGACCGGCAGTCGAGTTTAATCACATGATCGGCCTTGCCCATCATGCTGGCAAACATATCCATAATGCCCACCTTGGCACCAACGAACTCATTTTCGGCCCGTTGGGACAGCTTGAGCAAGCTAACTCGGTCAAGCCCTAAATCGTATAATTCATTAATGGCAAATCCAACCCCATTTTCAAGAGCGGCCGATGAGGAAAGGCCCGAACCCATCGGAATAGTACCGCCGAAAACGCAGTTAAAGCCGCCAAACTCATGACCTGCCAGCCGAAGTTGAGCAACTACACCCAGCAGATAATCGGCCCAGGTATTCGTAGGAGTCAACTTGTTGAGAGAATCCTGATAAGTTTTGTCCAGGTCATAAGCCACAAAATGCAGCTCATTATCGGAGCGTGGACCAACGGCTAGGTAAATAGCCTTGTCAATAGCGGCTGGGAGAACAAACCCTTCGTTGTAGTCCGTATGTTCGCCAATGAGATTAACACGACCGGGCGAGCAAATCAGCAACGGGTCGCTATGGAATAAACGCTGAAACGAAGTAGTGAGTTGGCTAAGGAGATCCATGTTGGGTTTAGAGAATTTAGCGGTTTGATACAGCTAAACGCATAACCCGCTAAACAGCGTAACCGCACAGGGCGGAAATAAAAAATGGCAAACCAATGTCTCACCGCTACGACCACCTACCCTTGCTTCGGTCAAGACCTGGGGGATTCAGCAGGAGCTGGTAGCACCGATTTGCCGATGCAAAGTTAAGCAATTGTTAGTCAAACGACCAAATTTCACGCGTACCTTTGTCCAAATTAAAATTAATTGTGAATGCGTGAATGAGCGAATGAGTGAATAAATCCGGTTTAGTATTAGTCACTCATTCGCTCATTCGCCCATTCGCCCATTCGCCAATGAAGCGTTTATTCTATAGTATTCATTTTACATTGTTCATTCTTGTTTCCTGTAATTCGTCGGATAATTATGTTGAGCAGGGGCGGGTTTATTTAAAAGAAGGCAAGTTTCGGGAAGCCGTACAGGTCTTAAATCAGGCCATAGAAGCCAATGACGACAATTCAGAAGCCTTTAATTCTCGGGGTGTGGCTTATTTTGAACTCAAAGAATACGCGAATGCTACCCTCGATTATGACCAGGCAATTAAGTTAGCACCCAACTTCTATCGCCCGTATTATAATCGGGGACTGCTCAAAGTGGCCCAGAATGATTTGCCCGGTGCTTTAAAAGATTATTCGGATGCGATCCGACTTGCCCCTGATACCAGCCGCAGCATTAGTGCTGAATTATTCCTCAACCGAGGTCAGTTATTTGCCTCGCAGGGACAGATTCAACCCGCTTTGACCGATTTTTCACAGGCGATAACATTAGATTCGGCGAATGCACTGGCTTTATACAATCGCGGAAATCTACGGTTCCAGCAGAAAGAACTTGTTGCCGCCACTGCCGATTTTCAGAAAGCAGTTAACGCTGATCCCAAGTTTGGGAAGGCATTTTATGGACTGGGCATTGCGCAGTTGTTGCAAAATGCCCGGGAAAGCGGCTGTCTTAACTTAAAACAAGCTCAAGTATTGGGCTATGCTGATGCGGCTAATGCCGTAGCTGAGTATTGTCATTAAGTTTTTGGTGAAATAAGTGGAGTAAGTAGGTGTAGTCCCTTACTTACTCCACTTATTCAACTCATTTCACTTACTCTACCTAATTTACTAAACCTAAAATGCGTAAAACCCTTTCTATCATTTTTGGCCTGCTTTTTATTTTATTCGCAGCCGTTCAGTACAACGACCCCGACCCCGAAATCTGGATTCCGATTTATGGCCTGGCTGCTGCCGCTTGTTTTATGGCCTACGCCAGGGTGGGGCAGTGGTGGTTTTTTACGGTATTGGCTTTTATTTACGTTGTAGCGGCTATTTACCAATGGCCTCCTAAGTTTGAAGGATTTTTATTTAGCGAAGTAGGCATGCGCAGTATGAATATCGAGATGGCCCGAGAAGCTGGGGGGCTAGCGATGGTTGCCGCTGTTATGGTATTGCTGGCTATATGGTCGCGCCAACCCATTCGCCGATGAAACTTATTGAGTGCCCCCGCGATGCCATGCAGGGTCTGGATCATTTTGTGCCAACCGACCTTAAAATTCAGTACCTGAATACCCTGCTACAGGTTGGGTTCGATACACTGGATTTCGGGAGTTTCGTATCGCCCAGGGCAATTCCCCAACTACGCGATACGGCTGAGGTACTGGCCGGCTCAATCTATCGAAGTCCAAAACGAAACTGTTGGCCATAGTCGCTAATCTGCGTGGTGCCGAGCAGGCTGTTTCGTATCCACAAATTCACTATGTAGGCTTTCCCTTATCAATTTCAGAAACTTTTCAGCAGCGTAACACCAATAAGACGATTGCGCAGGCGTTTGTTGAGGTTGCTGACATTCAGAAGCTGTGCATAGGGGCTGATAAACAGCTGGTTGTTTATCTGTCGATGGGGTTTGGAAATCCCTACGGCGACCCATATAGCACCGAACTAGTGACTAAGTTTACGGCGCAGTTAGTGCAGTTGGGTATTACGATCATTGCCCCATCTGACACCGTTGGCTCATCAACACCTGAAGCCATTGAAACGCTTTTCACTCAGTTGCTCAGCGCGTTTCCCAATATTGAGTTCGGGGCGCATCTACACGCTCGTCTAGGCGAAGCCGATGCTAAAGTACGGGCTGTGGTGCGTGCAGGTGTGCAGCGAATAGACGGAGCCTTACGTGGTTTTGGGGGCTGCCCAATGGCCACTGATGACCTGACAGGTAACCTACCAACTGAAGAAATTATTCAAACCCTGGCAAGCGAAGGAATTGCCCTTACAATTAATCAGGCAGCGTTACAAAAGGCCCTGATGGTATCGGCAGGGGTTTTAATGCAGGGAGCATGGGCAAGGAGCAGGGTTAGCTTCCCGTGCTCCTTGCCCCATGCTATTTCACATAAACATGGCCTGAATCTCTGCTTTCACCGCATGGAGGGCATCAGAGGTGGGCTGCTTGTCTCGCTGAATAATTCGCTCAAAAATTCGCTTTGACAGCTCGAGAGCGGGCGCATCGGGTTGGGTATCGCCTGATGCCTGATTGACAAGAACCATAACGTCGTTCATCGCGGCCTGAATCTGATCCCAGACGGCCTGACTCATGTAAACCTGCTGCGACAAATTGTGGTTGTATTCCTCTCGAATTTCCTGCAAAAGCCGCTGTTGAAACTCTAGCACCGTTATCGAACTTCCTCCCAATCGTAACAATAAATTGTTTGGACTAATCCGTTCCAGAAATAGAACCATTCGTTCATACGCTTGTAGTCGGATCGGCACAACAGTTTCGGTATAACGCGCCTGTACATTGTATCGGTTGTGATCCGCTTCTCGTTCCAGTAATAATTTAACCGTCAGATACATACCGTATAATACTAAGCCTGCCGGTACAATCAGTTTCAGAAAGTCACTCAATAGATCCATAGAAAGGGGGAACATTGTTGCGCAAAAATGGGTAATTTTGAAAAAAGGGTTTATACTAATTTATGCTGACAATCGATAATCCCGTTCGTGTTCGACCCGAAGCGCGTCAACAGATTCTGGACACATTACAGGCTAATAAAATTCCCGGGGAGTATGGATTGCGGGTTGGCGTTCGAGGGGGTGGTTGCGGATCATCCTGGTTATTAGGATTTGACGTGCCTGGCCCAGCCGACGAAGTGTATAACGTTGAAGGCGTGCAGGTCATTATTGATCGGAAACATTTACTTTATGTATTAGGGGCTGAAATTGGGTATGAAACGGGCGGATACACGGTCGAGAAGCCTGTGATCGAGAGTCATTAGCTAATATTTATGGACAATTATAGATCATTAACTAATGATTAAAAAAAGTGGCATGATTTTAGGGGGTGCTTTTGACTAAGACAATACTACCCATTCTGTGAAGCGCATCGAGAAACATATTTTCCTGCTATTAGCAGCATTGGCCGGAGGTTTGTCGGTCCTGTGCTTCTTCTTGTTAGAGCAAAATGCGCCGGGTGCTACTGATGAGCAATATGTAAGTGCTGTCCAACAACGGGTTAAAGAAGAAATGCAGGTCAGCACGGCTGATTTGGATAGTGTATCTCATTTACTACAGCGTAATTCTAAACCAACATTTGCCAATTTATTTGACCTTCCTACGCAATATCCCTATTTTGTTTTCAAAATAAACAGTTAGTCTATTGGTCAGATTACCGGTTTATTCCGGAGTTTACTCAACTGGCTCCTGTAACGACCAATCCCAAACTAATTGATTTTGAGCAGGGCCGCTATATCGTCAGTCATCGACGTGTGCCTGTTGGGCCAGAGGTACTGGATGTATTCTCGTTAGTAAATATTTATCGGCTCTATCATAGTAGTAATTCGTATTTACATTCGGGTTATAATCCAGATCTATTTGCGCTTGATCCTCAGAAGATTACGGATAAACGAGAGGCTGCTTATCAGGCGATTTACGATAACTCATCGGCCTTCCTATTCTCAGTAGAACCCCGAAAGTAGATGCCTACCGTAATCATTCTACTCCGGTCAATACCGTTATTCTGGCTACGCTATGTATCGTTTTTCTGGGGCTCTATTTCATACAATTGATGTTTCGGCTGAAGAAACAACATCAGTATGAATGGGGTTTTGTTGGGCTGGCTATTTACTTACTGCTACTGCGGGCTGTAATGCTCTACTTTGGTGTACCGTTTTTGTTCATCGAAACAGATCTGTTCAACCCTAAATATTATGCGTCCTCTGTTCTGGTGCCATCGCTGGGCGATTTGTTGCTTAATGCACTAGTGATTGCCATACTGGCATTCTACTGGGTGAGGTATTATTACCGTTCGCAGGTCTATATGTTTTTACTACACCGGTCTCACTGGCTGAAATTGGTGTTGTCGGTAGGGTGCGTCATGGTTAGCTACATGGTATTTTCCCTGTGTTATATTGAACTGAATAACATTTACGAAAAGTCTCAATTTACGCTTGATATTACGCTCAATATCCATTTTTCATTTCTGAAAATTGTGTGCCTGGTGGTGTTCATAACCATCTCCTGTATTTATTTTCTGGTTATCCATTTATTGGCTAGTCTTTTTCTGCGTTATAATCGGATTAGTCACATTGGTATTGGCTTGTTACTGATTGTGGCAGGTACAGCCTTAAGCGGTGGTCTTTGGCTAGTTTTAGGAGGTTCATTAGAAAGTGTGTTTCTACTAAATGGAGCCTATTTCCTGCTTATTTACGTCAGCCAACTTCCTAAAACACTCTATACATTTCGCTATAAAACCTCAATTTACCTGTTTCTTGCAGCGTTTATATGTGCTGTAATGACTGCTTATGTGGTTTACAATCAGGAGATTAGAAAGCAGCTAAATCATGAACAGGAGTTTGCTACACAGCTTTTGGCCGAAAATGATGTATTTGGGGAGTTCTTGATGAGTAAAGCCCAGGAGTCGATTCAGAAAGATGCTGAAATTGGCCGTGCTTTACAGACGGATACCTTGTTGGTTCGGGAGCGTATTCAGCAACGGGTAAAAAGTCTGCACTTAGATAAGTATTTTGATAAGTATGATATTGAGGTGTTTTCATTTCGGGCCAATGGGCGACCGCTCGACATCAGCCCGAATCCCATTTCGTTGTCGACCTTAACGAGCCGCTATCGTCAGATCAACTACAAGACGGAATACCCTGGCGTTTACTTCGTGAATGGGGTTGATAATCAGTTTGTTAAACAGTACGTTTGCTTTGTCGCCATCCGACAGCCAGCTACCGCATCGACTTCTGTTCAGCCTCAGAATACCTCCGTAAACGATACGTTAGGCTATGTTGTACTAGACCTCCGCTTACGGAATGAGCGGCCCAAAAGTGTTTATCCTGAGTTACTACTGGTTGATACAAAGTTTACCCAGAACTCTGATACACAAGAATATAGCTATGCATTTTTTTCGGGGCCTCCTTTAGGCCGTTCCTCACTTAAGTCAGCCCCACACCGGCTGCTGTATAGCGGCCCTGGTAGTTATAATTATGACCGGAAACTTGATTTGTCATTGCTCGATAATCCCAAGCTGTATACAACTGGAGTTTTGAGTAATAAGTACCAGCACGTTGCCCAGCGCGGGCGCGATGGGCGCATTGTAGTGGTGTCATCACCAGAATATCCCTTTCGAAATATTTTTTCTAATTTCTCATTTCTTTATTTACTGCTGGTACTGACAGTTATTCTGGTGATTTTGGGGTACGCTATCAATTACCGATTCTCCAAGTTCAATATTAACTATTCGACCCGAATTCAAATTCTGCTGAACCTGGCCTTTTTTCTGCCTCTAATTTTTGTGATTCTAATTATCCTTGGCGTCATCAGTTCTAATTATGTTGATAATCAGAATAATACGTACATCAGTAATACGCGTAATATTGCGACTAACTTCCTAGCGTATCTAGATGAACACCTTTATACTAAAAAACGTAGTAAAGCCTCGATGGAGGAGGAGTTGGGTAAGATTGCCCGCGATGCCAATATTGACATTAATCTTTTTGATACCAAAGGACAGCTCTATACGTCAACACCCCCTTATTTATGAGAGTGGCTATCTATCCAAACGAATAAATCCAGAGGCTTATATTCATGTTATTGAGGATAAGGAAAACCAGTATCTGCTCGATGAATCGCTGGGTACTAAGCAGTATCGAACGGCTTATGCAGGTATTAAATCGTATGATGGCCGATTGCTGGGCGTGTTGAGTATTCCTTATTTTTATGCGCAACCTGAACTTGACCGAAAAATTATTGAGGTTATCGCCACATCACTCAGCATTTTTACCGCCCTGTTTTTGTTCTTCCTGATCTTATCCTACTTCGCATCGCATATGCTGACGAAGCCGCTTCGGTTACTGACACAAAAAATCAGGAAAACAAACCTTGAGCTTCCCAATGATCCTTTACCCTGGCAATCTGACGATGAAATTGGTTTGCTTATCCGGGAGTACAACCGGATGTTGCTCAAATTAGAAGAAAGTAAGCAGGCGCTTGCACAGACTGAGAAGCAATCGGCCTGGCGAGAAATGGCCAAGCAGGTAGCACACGAAATTAAAAATCCGCTCACCCCGATGAAGCTTACGTTGCAACATTTGCAACGAACGTTTCCAAATTCTAAGGATTCGTCGGCTGGCACCAATGACCCTGCTCGCCGGATTATTTTACGGACATTTGACTCGCTTCTGGATCAGATCGATAACCTGAGCGATATTGCTACCTCGTTCTCTGAATTTGCGAAAATGCCTTTGCCTAAAAAGGAAATTTTTGAGGTGACGGGATTATTCAATAAAACCGCTGATTTATATGGCGATGATAAACGAATTACACTTCGACGGGATGTGACAGTCGGCCAGTCATGGCCGTTGGCGATCGACAGCTGATTGGGCGTATTCTAACTAATTTACTGATTAATGCTATTCAATCGGTGCCACCAGATCGAAAACCTGTTATTGACGTGAAGCTCTATACTAATAGCGACGCGGTGCAGATCGAAATTCATGATAACGGAGCAGGTATTCCAGAAGCCATTCAAAGCAAGGTATTCCTGCCCAATTTTAGTACAAAGCGAGGTGGTTCGGGCTTGGGCCTGGCCATTGCCAAGCGAGGAGTTGAGCATGCAGGAGGCACCATCTGGTTTGAAACGACCGAGGAAGTCGGCACTTCCTTTTTTGTATCGCTTCCTTTGGCCGGTGTCCCTGGTCCGTTAGTTGGCGAATCGGTAACTTACTAGTGCTTTACCAAAGTAGATTCTTTTGTTTCTCGGGGTGGCATCGGCCCGCAACGGCGGACCGTGTCCGACGCCCGCGCGGTTGATTCTTTTAGGTCTACTATATTGAAAATCAATAGCAAAAGAAGCGACAGTATCCAAAGAATCTAAATTGGAAGAGTACTAGATTGTCAGGATTTGTCAGATATCGTAAAGTCGTATCAGGTTAACTGTACCTGACAAATTTTTGACCATTTCCTACCAGTCTACTCAATCGTAACGTGTTTCCAGTTTTCGCCCGACCGAATACGGTTGAGCTGTGTATGGGTAATACCAAACTGCTTGGCAATCATTTTTAGCCGGTTTTTATCATTCAGCAACAGCTTTTTAATGATTTTGACCTTGCTTTCAGTCAGTTTATAATTGCGGGTTTGCCGTGGCAGTTGTCGGTTTTTCAGGCTTGGGTTATTCCGATTGTGCTCAATCATTTCATCTTTCGTGACCCATCGCAGATTCTGATAATAATTATTTTGCTTATCATGATCGAGGTGAATAACGAAAGTTTGGTCGGGTTTGTCGCGTTTCTGGAAATGCTCGGCCACTAATTTATGCACGTACCGATTAAACGTTTTTCCGCCCGAACGAATATTCAGTGACCGATAGCCTTGAATAACAGACCCTTTGATCGGTTTGCCAGAAGATTTGGCTGGTGCAATACCTGCTG
Source organism: Spirosoma telluris (assembly GCA_003259005.1). Classification (GTDB taxonomy): domain Bacteria; phylum Bacteroidota; class Bacteroidia; order Cytophagales; family Spirosomataceae; genus Spirosoma; species Spirosoma telluris. The sequence goes on along the minus strand of QLII01000001.1, from coordinate 2,413,173 downwards.
TTCTTGTGGGGGTTGATTGAAAACTGCGTAGCCTTCCATAGTTTGAGACCTCATAATGAGGAGGATTCTCAATTCCTTCAAACACAATTGGTGTCCACTTTTCATTCCAGAAGCTTTGAGTCCCTTTGGCATCCATGACCGAAGTAATTTTATGTTTAGCTGTAAATCAAAATTGAACAAGCCAAACCTATTTAATGAGTGCTTAACAACCGAATGAGAAAATAGTTGTTAGTTTATTAATATATTGATTGTATTGCCCACATAAACTACAGAAGCGACTTATTACTGGCCTAAGCTATTGATAATGACCTGATTTTTAAGCAGAAGTAACGCTAGTGATTACTAATTTTTACAAAGAATAATCCATATATCGAAACTGCCTATTGGCCTTATTGGTTAAGAATAAATTGGTGTGTATACCTAAGGCGTTTATCCCAATAACAATGAGTACTCAAGTAAAGAAAACATTAGTGGTAGGAGCCACAGAAAAGGCAGGACGCTATGCTAATCTGGCTGCTTACCGGTTACTTCGTCACGGCCACGAAATCGAATTACTGGGTCTGAAAGAGGGACAGATTGAAGGCAATCCAATTCGTACAGGGGAACCTGTTCTTGAAGATATTGATACCGTTACGATGTATGTTGGAGCCCAAAATCAGCCCAAGTTGTATAATTACATCAAAAGCCTGAAACCCCGACGGGTAATTTTCAATCCCGGTGCCGAAAATCCGGAATTTGAGAAACAACTCCAGGCCGAGGGGATCGAACCCATTGAAGCCTGTACGCTGGTTATGCTATCGATAGGAACGTATTAGTTAAGTGGTGAAGTAGGTGGAGTACGTGCAGTTGTAATTAGACCTACTACACGTACTCCACCTACTTCACCACTTAATAAGGGCTGAGGCCCAGGTAAACCCACTCCCAAATGCGGCCAGACAAACCAAATCGCCGGGCTTAATGCGGCCTTGTTCGAAGGCCTCGGTCAGCGCAATTGGAATGGAGGCTGCTGTCGTATTACCATAGTGTTGTATGTTATTGAACACGTTCTCTTCCGGTAAATTCATCTGTTGACGAACATATTCCGAAATGCGGATATTTGCCTGATGGGGACTAGTAAGGCTAAATCTTCTGCCTTGTAGCCATTAGTCTCCAGACTCTCGTTTATCACTTCCATAAAGCGCACTACAGCATGTTTAAAAACTGTATTGCCATTCATGGTCACGTTGTAATTGCCTTCGGTGAGGGTCGTTTCGGTGATCCAGCGCCCTTCCCGGCTGCTACCCGGATCACGCACATATAGTTCTTCAGCATAGCGTCCATCAGCGTGAAGGTGGGTTGACAAAACCCGGTGTTCAGGGTCCGTAGTGGCCTGTAAAACAGCCGCTCCAGCTCCATCACCGAAAATAACCGCTACACCCCGACCCGCATTGCTTTTGTCCAGAAATGTTGACTGAATTTCTGACCCAACCACCAGAATGGTTTTATACATGCCCGTTTTAATAAACTGATCGGCTATGGACAGGGCATAGACAAAGCCAGAGCATTGGTTTCGGATATCAATTACGCCAATACCTTCCAGCCCTAGCTCACGTTGCATCAGAAAAGCCGAACCTGGGAAATAATAATCCGGCGTTATGGTTGCATATACGATCAAGTCAACGTCTTTCGCTGCTAAATTGGCCCGGTCAAGCGCCATACGCGAGGCTTCCGTTGCCATACTGGCGTTGGTATCTTTCCCGTGAGTGAAGTACCGCCGTTGTTTAATGCCTGTCCGTTCCTGAATCCAGGCATCCGACGTGTCCATATACTGGGTTAGGTCGTCGTTCGTGACAATCGTATCCGGAACGTAGAAGCCTAACCCTTTAATACTTGAATAAATTGTATTCATTCGCTGCTAGCAAAATAGTCGGCAAAAATAGTACTTTTTGTGGAGTATGTTCTCCCCAATAAACCTATTGTACTAATTATGCCGGAAAAAGACAACGCGGGTTTTTACGCGGGTTGCAACTCGAATGAATACTCTTCCATAATTAAGTTGGCCAATAGTTGTCGGCAGGCCGAATCGACCGTTGTACGAGCCTGATCTTCGGTTTCAGCATCTACTTCGAGTCGGATGTGCTTACCAATACGGACATTGTCGATAGTGTCCATCTGGAGATTATGAAGACCCAGTTTAACGGCTTTGCCCTGGGGGTCTAAAATTTCCGAACGGGTCATGATGTTAATTTCAGCGATGTATTTCATTACTTAATGAGTGAAAGAATGAATGAGTGAAAGAGCGATTAGGGCGTGAATACATTTTACTCTTTCGCTCCTTCGCTCTTGCGCTCTTTGGTAAAAAGTGAAAGAACAATGTACAGTAGAATAATCAGTGGAATGGCTGCAAACTGCAAAAATAACAGGAGTAGTATAGATGCGATTAGAAAACTGTATTTAATCTGATTTTCTGCCCAGCCAAAGGACTTGAATTTAAGCGCAAACAGAGGCACTTCTGTCACCATCATAAACGAAAAGGCAATCATCATACCCAGGCCAACGTCGTTTTTCCAGATGGCATCAAACTGAGGCTGGTAGCGCTCCATAAGCGGGAAAGCGGCAATAAGCATCGTATTGGCTGGAACGGGTAAGCCCAGAAAGGATTCGGACTGGCGTGTATCAATGTTAAAATTAGCCAGTCGCAAAGCGGCCAGAATGGCAATCAGAAAAGCCCCGTATGAAATTACGCCTAAATCCTGAAACCAGGCAAGCTGAAAAACGATAGTGGCCGGTAAAACACCAAAGGTTACGACATCGGCCAGCGAATCCAGCTCTTTGCCGAACGGCCCTGATACCTTTACCATTCGGGCTACGAATCCATCACCAAAGTCGAGAACAGCCGCGAGCATAATTAGCCAGGAAGCTATTTCCAGGTGCCCACGTAGGGTCATGACTAGGCCAATACAACCACACAGCAAATTGCCGCAGGTCATGGCGTTAGGTAAATGTTTGAGGAGTGATTTCAAATGAATAATGAAGAATTAAGAGTGAATAGTGAAGAATAAATAGTGAACTGCGAAGAATAGTTATAGCCCTTATTCATCATTCTTCACTTTTAATTCTTCACTTCCTTAACATATGGGTTTGTGCGCTTTTCCTGACCAATGGTGGTGGGTTCCATATGACCGGGGTAAACGACGTAATCATCAGGAAGCGTAAAAAACTGAGTCCGGATGCTATTGATAAGGTCGGCATGATTGCAATGCGGGAAATCTGTCCGACCAACGCTTCCCCGAAACAACACATCACCGCCAATCACATAGCGCTCGGCATGGTTGACAAACGCCACATGACCCGGTGCGTGTCCGGGCACAAAGATGACATCTAAAACCGTATTGCCGAATCGAAACTGATCACCTTCTTTCAGATAGGCGTCAATTTCGGAGGGTTCGTAGCCGCGTAGGCCATAGAGTGCACAACGTGTTGGCACATCGTTGTAAATCACCCTATCCAACTCATGCAGGTAAGCCTTGACTCCGAATTTACGTTTCACATAAGCAACCCCAAAGACATGATCGAGGTGAGAATGGGTAAGGAGCAGGTACTTAACCTTGAGTTTGCGATCCGTAATAAACCGCGCCAGAGCTTCCTTCTCTGCCTGTTCGTAACAACCGGGGTCAATGATAACGGCCTCACTGGTAGCATCGTCAGAAACGACATAGGTATTTTCGTGAAACGGAGAAAACTCAAAAGCTTGAATCATAGGCGTAGGGCGGACATCTTGTCCGTAATGAGTTCAGGCGGACATGATGCGGAAACGTCCGTCTGGCCACTTTACATTTACAAAAGTAGGAACACGGTTGGTTTTTTGCGTAAATCGGGCACCTGTGATTTCCATTCCCGGATGGTCAGTGTACGAATGAAGGCATCGGGAGCTGTCAAATTACTGGCAACACACAGGCGTGTGTTGGGCTGACAGTTGGCGAGAACATCAGCGAAAAGGGCATCGTTTCGGTAAGGTGTTTCCATGAAAATCTGGGTCTGTTGCCGAAGTTGAGCTTCTTTTTCGAGATGCCGCACTGTTCGGGCCCGGTCCTGCCGGTCAATGGGCAGGTACCCATGAAATACAAACGACTGACCACTCATACCCGACCCCATTAGGGCGAGTAAAATAGAGGACGGTCCCACCAGGGGTTCCACCCGCCAACCCAATGAATGAGCCATTCCAACAACTACGGCACCGGGGTCGGCCACACCTGGACAACCCGCTTCCGACAACACGCCCGCGTTTCGTTTGCGTTCGGTTAACTCCTGAATCTGTCGGCGGGTGTCGGCTGGGGCGTATCCTTGTCGAGTTCGAAAAAAGTGGTTTCATCGATAATACGCTCCGTTTTTAGCCCACTGATAAACCGCCGGCCGAGCGGATATTCTCGACAAAATAAGCATCGGTTTGTTCGATAATGCCCTGTGTATGTGGGGGTAGCACCTGATTCGCGGTGTCGTCGGCGAGGAGGGTAGGGATGAGGTAGAGGGTTGGCATAGATGATAATTAACCACAGAGCCACTGAGAACACAGAGATATTATTTTCCGCTGTGTTCTCAGTGGCTCTGTGGTTAATTTTTATTTAAAAAAGTCATTAATACATCTACAAACTCAACTGGCTTTTCGGCCTGAACCCAGTGCCCTGCGCCCTGAATGGTTTCGATTTGAGAATTTGGGAAAATACGTTTGATTGTCGGAACGTCTTCGTCCAAAATATAAGGAGACTCGCTACCCGGATAAATAAGGTTGGATCGGTCACAATACTGGGGTTGGTCAGTTCTTCGCCAATGCCATGCAGTTCCCGTTCAATGACGGGTATGTTGATGCGCCAGTCAAATCCTCCCTGCTCATTTCGGTACAGGTTTTTGAGCAGAAACTGTCGTACGGGAACCAATGGCTCGTACTGTTGTAAAATGGCGTCTGCATCAGTACGTCCTTTGATACCAGCCAGATCAATCGCTTTTAGCCCGTGTATGATTTCAGCATGGTGAATCGGGTAAAACTTGGGCGCAATATCGACCACAACAAGTTTTGCAAATGTGCCGGGGTAGAGCATTGCGTACTGCATCACCGTTTTGCCACCCATCGAATGACCAACCAGATTAGGGGTATCCAGTTTCTGGTCGATCAGGAATTCACGCAGATCGGCTGCCATGCTTTGATAATCCTGGTCGTTGGCACGGGGTGACTGACCATGATTACGCTGATCGACGAGAAACACACGGTACCCTTGAGCAGCAATCGTTTTGCTAATGGTTAACCAATTGTCGGAAGAACCAAAAAGGCCATGCAGAATAACGATGGCCGGACCAGTTTCACCGGTTTGACGGAAGAATAATTTCATGAGGTTTAAACGCAAAGGGCGCAAAGTTAAGCGCAAAGAACGCTAAGAAACTTTGCGACCCTTGCGTTTTCTTTGCGCCCTTTGCGTTTAAATTCAATTTACATACACAACTTTTTCTCGCTGTTCGACTAATTCACCGAACGGTTGAAGGGTAAACCCGTTTTCATAGGCTACCCGTTCAAATTCTTCCGTACTATCGGGGTCAACAGCAATGAGTAGGCCACCGGATGTCTGGGGGTCAGCAAGCGTATAGCGTTGTGTTTCAGTTAACTCACTAATTTTGTGGCCGTAACTATCCCAGTTGCGAACGGTGCCGCCGGGAAAACTTTTCTTTTCCAGATACTCATTAATCATCGGCAACGTAGGTACAGCCTCGAAATCAATAACTGCACTCAGTCCTGATCCTTCGGCCATTTCGGTAAGGTGGCCCAACAGACCAAAGCCTGTTACATCGGTAAGTGCCTTCACATACGGTAATTTACCCAGCACAGCTCCGAACTTATTAAGCTGCGCCATTTGGGTGGGTGCTATGGCGGCATGCTCTGGTTTAAGAATTCCTTTTTTCTGGGCAGTTGTCAGAATCCCAACGCCAAGAGGCTTTGTTAGGTATAATTGGCACCCTTCGGTAGCCGTATTGTTTTGCTTGAGGTGATCGAGTCGCACCCTGCCTGTAACGGCCAGGCCAAAAATTGGTTCTGGAGAGTCGATGCTGTGACCACCGGCTAGTGGAATGCCTGCTTCGAGACAAATGGCACGGGAGCCCTCAAGAACGAGGCCCGCCACATCGGGCGGGAGTTTATCCAATGGCCAGCCCAGAATAGCGATGGCCATAATCGGTTCGCCCCCCATGGCATAGACGTCGCTGATGGCATTCGCCGATGCAATCCGCCCAAAGTCGAAGGCATCATCGACAATGGGCATAAAAAAATCAGTTGTGCTGATTATGGCTTCCCCATTGCCCAGATCAAGTACAGCGGCATCATCGCGGGAGTCGTTCCCGACGAGTAGATTATCGTAACGTGGCTGGAAAGCCGTTGCATTCGAATGCAGGATTTGATCCAGAATTTTGGGCGAAATCTTGCAGCCGCAGCCCGCCCCGTGGCTATATTGGGTGAGCTTGAATACGGGTTTATCGGTTTGTGTCATAAGAGGACAAAACTAAGAGAGAAAAATGGCAGCTCAGTTAAATTAGGTAGATATAATTATACCCTTACCTGCTAAACTACCACAGCCAGTTCAATAGCTATCTAAATGGTTATCTGCGCTTAACAATATGATAATCGTGAATATAGAACGTAAGCATTGTAAAATAAGACTATTCGTAGAATTTTGTCTATTGTTTTTGATATGGTGGTACTTTTTTAAGAAGGCTTGCTTTTTTGCCTTGAAAAAAATAGCATATTTGTCATTAAATTGAGAAAACATCTCATAGGTGAACGTCTCATTACTTACTAACAAAACAAACACTTCTATGTCTAAAAAACTACTGCAATTTCGAGTGGCGTTTATGCTGATCGGCAGTATTCTGTTGACTGTACTCGGCGGAAGCGGGCAATGGCGCAGGTAACCACTGCTGCCATTGATGGCCAGGTGACCGACGATAAAGGCGGGGTTCTCCCAGGTGCCACTATTGTCGCTATCCACTTACCGTCGGGTAGCCGCTATGGCACAACTACTAACGCATCTGGTCGTTATACGATTCCTGGCGTGCGTGTCGGTGGGCCTTTCAAAGTAACCGCCACGTTTGTTGGCTTTAAAGATCAGGTTGTAGATGGAGTTTTTACAAACCTGGGTACAGCGGCCGACGTAAGTTTTAAAATGACGGATAACAGCACAGCCTTATCGGAGGTTGTTGTTACAAGCAATCGGAATGGTATTATCAGCTCGAACCGTACAGGCGCTGCTGCATCGTATGGTCGGGAGACGATTAATACCGTTCCAACGATTGGTCGTACACTGACTGACATTACCAAATACAATGCGTATGGTAATGGTCAATCGTTTGGTGGTCAAGATCCTCGTTTCAATAACATCACGATTGATGGTGCTGTTTTTAACAACGGCTTTGGCCTGGGGTCTTCTGCTATCGCGGGTGGACGTACGGGTACAACGGCTGTTTCACTGGATGCTCTAGACGAAATTCAGCTTAACGTAGCTCCTTATGATGTTCGTCAGACTGGCTTTTCGGGTGCTGGTATCAACGCTGTAACCCGTTCTGGAACGAATGACTTTTCTGGATCGGTTTATTATCTTTTCCAGAACAGCAGCTTAGCTGGTAAAAAAGCTGATGGTCGGGATCTAGCCCCAGTAACTATCGATAAGAAAACATCGGGCTTTCGTTTAGGCGGACCAATCATTCCAAACAAGTTGTTCTTCTTTGTAAACGTAGAGCAATTTAAGAGCAGCGTACCCGCTCTGGATTGGGTAGCTAGCCGACCAGGATCAACTGCCGGTAACGTATCTCGTGTAACCGCTGCTGACTTGGATGATCTGAGCGACTTTATGAAAACGAACTTTAATCGTGATCTGGGGGCTATTGATAACTTCAACAATCAGGTGAAAAGTACGAAGGGCTTGATTCGTTTGGATTGGAACATCAACGACAACAATAAACTGTCGGTACGTTATTCTCACCACGATTCTAAGTCAGATCAGGCGATTAGCAACAGTAGCAGTAGCGGCACAGCTGGTAATGGTAACCGTACGGGTTATGCTTCTTCGGGTTATGCTGGTAACCTGGCGCTTTCTCCACAGAATACGGGCTATCAAATTGCTGATAACACCCGGTCTATTGCTGCTGAATTGAACTCTACGTTTGGTGGTAAGTTTGCCAACAAACTGGTTGCTACCTATAACAAACAGATTGAAGACCGGACGTATTTGACGGGCGTATTTCCAACCGTTGATATTCTGAAAGACGGAACTACGTATACCTCTATTGGTTTTGACCCGTTTACCCCGAATAACAAGTTGAATTACTCGACGCTCAATATTACCGACAACTTTAGCTATTTTGCTGGTAAACACACGCTTACGCTTGGTTTGTCGTACGAAAAATATACATCTAACAACGTATTCTTCCCCGCTTCGAACGGTGTATATGTGTATAACTCAATTGCCGATTTCAAGACGGCGGCCTTGGCTTCTATCAATAATCCAACGGCTACAACGTCACCAGTACCAGTACGGCAATATAATCTCCGTTACTCATTGGTACCAGGTGGTGGTGAGCCATTGCAAACTTTACACAGAAGTACCTATAGTGCCTATGTGCAGGATGAGTTCCAGATTAACCCAACGTTCAAACTGACGGCTGGTGTTCGGGCTGATATTTTCGCTTATGATAACTCAACTGCCGCATCGTTTAACAATCCGCGGGTAGCTGAGCTTACCTATAAAGACGAAAATGGTGCTAATTATTACCTCAATACAGGTGTTTTTCCAAAAGCTCGTTTGTTAATATCCCCTCGTGTTGGTTTTAACTGGGATGTGAAAGGAGATAAAAAGACGCAAATTCGTGGAGGAAGTGGCTTATTTGTATCGCGTATTCCCGAAGTATTGGTGTCGAACCAGTTGGGTAATAATGGAGTAAATACAGGTGTATTGACTAGACTGAATAGTACGACTATTGCCTCCGCTACTGATGTTCCCTTCGCTACTGACCCCAGCAAATTGCCTGCCGGTGTCTTGCCTGCGATCAATACAGATGTTAAAAGCTTAACCGGGTATGCAGTTAATGCCACTGACCCGAACTTAAAGTACCCTATTGTTTGGAAAACGAACCTTGCTATTGATCAGCGCCTGCCTTGGGATTGATCGGAACATTGGAAGTAATCTATAACAAGACAATCCAAGGTCTACGTTATATAGACGCTAACTTACAATCGCCAACCAGCCAACTTAGTGGTCCTGACACACGTGGTCGGTATCCTGCCTCGGGTGTAACGGGTACTACAGCTATCAATACCGCTCGTTATATCAATTACCCTTATAATACAAACGCATTTGTGCTGAAAAACACAACCGAAGGTAGCTCTTATACATTCACGGGTAAACTTGAAAAACCAACAAGCAGAGGCTTCGGTGGTATGATAGCCTATACCTATGGTCTGTCACGTGATTTGATGTCGGTTGGTAGCACAGTGGTTGGCAACACACCTACAGTGGCTGGTCAGAACTTCCTGACTACCTCGTTTGGGGAATGACCTGCGTCACCGTATTATTGGCTATGTAAACTACCGGATTAATTACGGTGGTAAATTTGGTGGTTCTACAACATTTACGCTCGGGGCTCGTCTACGAGTGGTTATAAGCAATCGTACATCTATGGAAGTGACCTGAACGGTGATGGCCAGACAAATGACTTGCTGTACGTTCCTAAATCGGCATCTGAACTGACATTTACGGCACTTACCGTAGGTACTGGTGCCAATGCTGTTACGTATTCTCCAGAGCAACAACAGGCTGCGTTCGATACATACATTGATAATAACGACTATTTGAAAACCCGTCGTGGTCAATATGCTGAACGGAATGGTGGCTTCGCTCCCTGGTTGAGCCGTTTCGACTTCACGGCTATTCAAGAGTTCTACATCGCAGTAGGCGCAAAGGGTACAAAGCACAGCATCCAGTTCCGTGCCGATATTCTTAATGTTGGCAACCTGTTGAACAACAAATGGGGTGTAGGCTGGGTATCAACAACAGCTAACCCATTGGCAATCGCTAGTGTCAGCGCGGCAGGTGTACCAACTTATCGGATTGCTACGCAGAATTTGAACGGTCAGACAATTCTACTGAAAGATTCGTGGGTTAAAAGCATAACGATTGATAACGTTTGGCAGGCTCAGCTTGGCGTTCGTTACTCATTCTAATTGTATTAATCAAATGACAAAAAATCCCCGCACAGCTACTGTGACGGGGGATTTTTTTGTTTAACCGGATGGAATTATGAAAACTACCGTTTCTATTTTACTGATGATCCTCATGACAAATGAGGGGGTGGCCCAGGTACTCAATCGGTTTAACGATCAAAAAACCGTTGATGCCTTCTTCCGGTACACATCAGCCCGTAAACGACCGCTTATTTTAGCCCATCGAGGTGGGCCGGGTCCTACTGATACCGAAAATTCAATCACTACATTCGATAAAACGGCAAAAGCGCTGCCTGATGCGATTATCGAGATGGATGTACGCATGACACGCGACAGTGGCTTTGTTCTCTTACACGATGCTACGCTGGATCGGGAATCTAATGCAACAGGGCCATTGGCCGAACAAACACTGGCCGATTTGAGGAAAATTAAGCTCAAGACACTCGCCGGTGAATTGACGAACCAGTCGATGCCCACTTTTACGGACATTCTGAACTGGAATAAGAATCGCTATATGTTGGCCTTGGATGTGAAGCCCGGAACTGATCCGTTACGTGTTATGAAGGAGGTGAAAAAGCATCAGGCTGAGCATTCTGTTTTTGTTATTTGCTACTCGGTTGCCGAAGCACAACGTGTCCGGGACCAATACCCAACCCTTTGGCTGGCCATCGGAGTGAATAGTATGGCCGATCTGGATCGATTGGAGAATAATCCGCTGGCATCGAGCCATTTAATTGCGTTAACCCCGCAGAAACTTCAGCCAGTTGCCTATTATGAGCGGTTACACAAACTCGGTATTCTGTGCTCAGTAGGTACATACGGCTCTGGTCAGTTAGATGAAAAACCCATGACAGAGGCTGCTGCTGGTTATCGGGATGTATTCAGGCAGGGGGCGATATCTTAACGACCGATCGACCTCAGGAAGTAGCTGGCTTATTTTAACTTCTTTGCCTTTGTATGTACTTCCTTCGACGGCTATTTTCTGGACTGATCCTGTTGGTTGCAACTGCTTCAGTAGCGCAGCAAGTGGGACAACCGTTGCCCGTTTGGCAAACGGGGCAACTTGACATTCATCAGATCAACACGGGGCAGGGAAATTCTACCTTTATCGTGTTTCCAGATGGTACTAGCCTGTTAGTTGATGCTGGAGCCATAAACCCAATCGACTGGCGGACAAACAAGCCGCGGAACCTGCCGGTTAAGCCTACAAATAATCGACAGGCAGGCGAATGGATTGCCCGCTATGTGCATAATGCTTTACGGTTCAAAACAAACCCAGCCATCGACTATGCGATCATCACCCATTTTCATGACGATCATATGGGGTCTCCCCTGAATGTGACTAAGCGGGGCGAGGGTGGCTATGTATTGACGGGTATTACCGAAGTGGCTGAATACATTCCAATTCGCAGGATACTCGACCGAGGATGGCCCAATTACAATTATCCACGCTCATTTACCAGTGATTCGATGGTTACCAATTACCGACGATTTCTAACCTGGCAAATCCAGCATAAAAACTTAACTGTAGAACCATTCCAGGCGGGTCGAAACGATCAGATTACACTCGTTAACCAGCCAACGTTAAGCCAGAAATATCCGGTCGAAATTCGGAATATAGCGGTTAATGGTGAACTATGGACGGGTGTTAAAAACGAAACCTGGTCTCTTTTTCCTTCTTTGGCTACCTTACAGCCTGCTGAGTACCCGAACGAAAATATGTGCAGCATTGCGTTCCAGCTTCATTATGGCGACTTCGATTATTTTTCGGGAGGGGATATTCAGGGTGTACTTCAGTTTGGGTCACCCGCCTGGCACGATGTGGAAACCCCAATTGCGAATGTGGCCGGGCCTGTAGATGTTCAATTGATTGATCATCATGGCTATGCCGATTCAGAAAATGGAACATTGCTGGCTAGTCTACGTCCACGGGTGCTGGTGATACCGGCCTGGGCATCTTCGCATCCAGGGCGCGATGTGCTTGAGCGGCTATTATCCCGGCATAGCTACGCGGGCGAACGGGATGTGTTTGCTACCAATATACTGGATGAAACGAAGCCATTGCTAGCCGATCTACTACCCCAGTTGAAAAGCCAGTCGGGACATGTTGTAATACGGGTTACTCCCGGCGGAAAATCGTATCAGGTGCTGGTTTTAGATGATTCCAATGAGTTATTTACGGTGAAGGCAATTCATGGGCCATACCCGTCTCAGTAAAAAATAACGCTTAGCACAATCTGGACTCCTGGCGCTTTTTGGGTAAAGGCGGGTATATTTGCCCGCGTCTCAACAAACCACAACAAGTGCTATGCAGTCTATTCTTCCTTTGCCCACCCAACCTATTAAGCCGGGCACCAGCACTGGGCAGATCTTCTGGCCCACCGAAACGACCAGTAACCATAAACCGCTTGATTCCTATTCGCCAGCCGATGGGCAACTGATTGCCCGGGTTCATCTGTCGACACGAGCCGATTATGACCGGGTTGTTGAAACAGCACAAACCGCTTTTGCCGAGTGGCGATTGGTGCCAGCTCCACGCCGGGGTGAAATCGTTCGGCAGATGGGCGAGCAGTTTCGACATTATAAACGCGAACTGGGCACACTGGTCAGCTATGAAATGGGAAAATCGCTTCAGGAAGGTCTGGGCGAAGTACAGGAAATTATCGACATCTGCGACTTCGCCGTTGGACAGTCGCGTCAACTCTATGGCCTGTCTATGCATTCTGAACGGCCCGCTCACCGAATGCTGGAGCAGTGGCATCCACTAGGCATTGTCGGTATTATATCGGCGTTCAACTTTCCGGTTGCGGTTTGGTCCTGGAACGCCATGATCGCCTGGGTCTGTGGCGATGTATGCATCTGGAAACCGTCGGAAAAAACGCCCTTAACGGCATTGGCCTGCCAGCAGATTATTGGCGAAGTTTTGCGTAACAACGACGTTCCCGAGGGGTATCGTGTCTGGTTACGGGTGGGCATGATGCAGGTGAGTGGCTAGCCCGCGATCCGCGCATCGCCCTGATCTCGGCAACGGGTAGTACGCGTATGGGTAAGGCTGTAGCGGAAGCCGTGGCAGGGCGATTGGGCAAGAGCTTACTCGAACTGGGTGGTAACAACGCCATTATTGTTTCGGAACATGCCGATCTGGACCTGGCCATTCCGGCCATTGTATTCGGAGCGGTAGGAACAGCCGGGCAACGATGTACAACCACCCGCCGGATTATTGTGCAGGAACATATTTACGACGATGTGAAAGCCCGGCTCAAAAAGGCATACGCCCAGTTGCGTATAGGTAACCCGTTAGATGAATCGTTTCATGTAGGACCGGTCATTGATCAATTGGCTGTTAACAGCTATCTGGCCACCGTCAACGAGATTAAAGAGTTGGGCGGTCGTTTTGTTGTCGAACCGGGTGTGATTAATGGATTAGGTTTTGAGTCAGGTTGTTACGTTCGGCCTTGTATTGCCGAAGCCAAAAATAGTTGGCCCGTAGTACAGCGGGAGACGTTTGCGCCAATTCTGTACATGCTGAAATACAGTACGTTAGAAGACGCTATTTCTCAACAAAACGGAGTGCCACAAGGCTTATCGTCGGCCATTTTCACCCTTAACCTACGTGAGGCCGAACGGTTTCTGTCGATGGTCGGGTCTGACTGTGGTATTGCCAACGTAAACATAGGGACATCGGGAGCCGAAATTGGCGGGGCTTTTGGTGGCGAAAAAGAAACAGGTGGTGGCCGTGAATCAGGCTCCGATGCCTGGAAAGCTTACATGCGCCGACAAACCAACACCATTAATTACGGCACGACCATGCCGCTGGCGCAGGGAATTACATTTGAATTATAGTTTAGTGGGTTGAGTAAGTGAGGTAGGTGAAGTAGTGGAGTGAGTGAAGTAAGTATAAATCACTTTACTCACTCCACTACTTCACCTACCTCACTTACTCAACTCATTTCCTCACTCCACTCACTTCACCATCACCGGTTTCCCCTCGCCTGTGAGCACATAGCGCATATTCATTGTCGGGAATTTTCGGGCTATTTCGGCCAGCGACTCGCTGCTGAGGTAGGTTTTATTACCAATATGCCGGTAGAATTTTCCCGGCTATACCCCAATTCTTTCGCTAACCGGTACACCGATACGTCTTGTTCGGCTAACGCTTCTTTTAGCCATTTTCCCTGCAAATCAGTCTTTCTTTCTCGTCGTCCAGCCATAAAACAAAGGTAAAAAATATATGTATTTTTTGTTGTATATAAGTATTGTTTGTTGTATATTTAATACATGGAAAACGCCAGAAAAACACCCCAAAAACGCCTTGATTTAGGGCAAATTGTAGAGGATGCAGCGCTTTTTAGCCTTCAGCCATGTATCTATTATTTGATTAATTCCCGGAATGAATTCATTTATGTCGGGCAGACGACGAATCTTCGTGATCGGTTGTTAGAGCACAGGGAGGCTGGTATTCGATTCGTTCGTTTCAAGTTTTTTCCTTGTGAAGCCAGTGAACTTGATCGGCTGCAACAGGCTGCCATTGCACGACTCAAACCTGTGCTCAACAGGGCGCAGAAACCTAAGCCGACACCGGGGAATTTGAGTAAACCGTTAATTTGCCTGAAGTACAATATCACCCCCATTGCCTTTGAACGGCTAAGGGAAGCCTTTGGATTACAGCCAGTTAGTTTATTCGGTAAGGCGAAATATTATAAGCCTGAAGATGTGGAGGCCTGGATCAAACGATTCAAAGGGCTGGTTGTATCGGGCAGACACGTACTACAGGCTATGCCTACCTATATGGCAGTTGGTATTAGCTCCCGCACCAAACAGATTCAGCTCTATACAAAGCAATAAAACAGGCCTTTTCCTGAAAAGGCCTCTGGTACTCTTCCAAAATAGATTCTCGGATCTTCCTGCGCGGATGGCCCCGAGAATCTATCTTGGCAAAGAACTAGTGTTTTACCAAAAGAGATTCTATTGTTTCTTTTAGGTATAATCTATTGAAAATCAATAGAAAAAGAAGCAACAGTATCCAAAGGATCTACCGCGCGGGCGTCGGATAGCCGATGCCACCCGAGAATCTAAATTGGAAGAGTACTAGTGTATCAATTTCTGCTGCTTTACTGAGACTTTCGGGCTTCGTGGCCGTCAGTAGGTAAGTGAGTTAACCCCACCATATGATTACCATTCGTATTGACGACAAAGATTCTGCATTATTGGCAATTTCGTTTGCTGAAGACCCTATTGGTAACAATATTATCCGCGAAGTTCCAGGCCGACGCTGGAGCTATTCGCGCCGTTGCTGGCTCGTGCCTAACACCCGAGAAACCGTTATTCAGGTGGGAAAACTTTTTGGTAAAGACTACTGCCGCTTTGATGAGGCTGTTGTACGACTGTATAAACCTTTGGCAACTACGGCTGAAGTTCAGCAGGCGACCAATCCGCCGTGGCCACCGGCAGACAAACGTAGAGCTGGCACACCTCGTTTGCCCTTTCGGTATACTCCACTCAGGCGGGAGTATGATCGACACCCTACTATTGTAGCGCTATGCAATACACTTCGGGTCCAGAATTACGCTTATAAAACCCTTGTTAACTATAAGCACGCGCTCATTTCCTTGATTTGCTATGCTGAACCTAAATCGATTGATGATCTAACTAAACTACAGTATCAGAACTATTTATTATTTCTGGTTGAAAAAAAGCGATTAGGTGGCTCATCCCTCAATGTTCATATTAACGCCTTCAAGTTTTACCGGGAAAAAGTTCTACAGCATGTTAAGGAGTTTTATGAGATTGAGTATCCACGACAGTCGGTAAAACTGCCTACGGTTTATAGTATAGCCGAAGTGAAAGCCCTTTTTAAAGCCACTACTAGTCTGAAATATAGAACGTTATTTAAACTGGTATACGCCACCGGCCTACGATTAAATGAAGTAGCACATCTTAAGCTAACGGACCTGGACCGGGTTCGTGGGCTTATTACGGTTCGTGGGGGAAAGGTAAAAAAGATCGAATCGTAATGTTAACCCATAAGCTTAAGATCGCTATTGATGAGTATTTGTCTGGTTATAGGCCTGCTGTTTACCTGTTTGAAGACACAAGTACAGGTGAGCCTTTGCAAAACCGAACGATTCAGTTTGTGTATAGCGATACCGTACAGTTTGCCGGTATTCAGAAGAAAGGTGGAATTCACACCTTACGCCATAGCTTCGCGACTCATCTTTTGGAAGCAGGCACTGACATCAGATACATCCAGCAACTGCTGGGCCACGAAAGCCTTTTGACTACCATGCGGTATACCCACGTAACGGCCGATAAGATCAGCACCCTTAAATCGCCGTTGGATGATCTGTAGCTATATGCTTCCGGAGCAGGGGGCGCAGTTGAGTTAGACTATAAAAACGGCTTTTGAGTACATAGCCCAACGTATAGCGGAGCAATATGCGTTTGTTACGCTGTATATTTCCCCTTGAGTCGAATCGATACAATTGCTTATCGGCTCCAAAGAAGTAATCTGGATACCCCTCAATATCCCAGACGCGCTCAACCAACTGATTAATTAATATTTTTTTAGCCACTTATTTTGCAAAACTTATCTGAACTCTGTACCATTGTGTCGTTATTAAGCGATGTTTGATATACATGACAAAGGTAGTTATTATATAACAGCCACTAAACTAGTTCTCGTTGATTTACAGGCTGATATAGTTTAGTGGTTTTTCGTACAATAGTATGTTGGGTGAACCGGCCATAATGGGAGTTCAAGGCAGGTTATTGGCGACAGGCCGCAGGCCGCAGAGGTTTAATTTTTGTTTGTTCGGCGGGTTTCGTGTGACACAAGAAACGCCCCAGTTAGGCCAGCTAAAAAGTGAGTTTGCCAAGTAGCGTGCGACAAGCCAAACTTGTTTTAAATGAAAGTTCAGTTTCAGGCAAATACAGTTGTTGTACAAGAAGAAGATGAAGTTGCGATAGTCGCTTTTGCCGATGACGCAATTCAGCCGACAGAGGTCTTTATGCTTCAGTACGCTCTATTTGAAGAACCAGACCAGCCGGTTTATTTTGAACGAAATGGCCAAAGTCAAGGCTGTTATGACGGTATTCAACATGCCGAATTGAGTCGGACAAGTTTTAGGATTGAACTCAATAAAGAAGGGGTAGCCAGATTGGGTTGTGACAGGTTAGAGATTGGGTTTCAAATTGATGAATCCAATTTCTCTCGTTTGCAAGTTACATTGCATCTGATGTTTAGTCATTCAGGTGCGTTAATTGATACCTTATAAGTGGGTAGCTTCCCGTCGACAGGCAGCACGTCCCGCAGGAAAGTGGGCAGCCCAACATAATGAGTGTGTAAAGGTCGAAAGTACGTGCGTTCAGTCAAGTGACTCGCCCACCATCAACACTCATGGTAGTTGGGTGAACCGGCCAGGATGGGAGTCAAAGGTGGGTTACGGGCGACAGTGAAACCGCCATGATAGGCATGCTTTAGACTTGTTGAGCGGGTTCCGGTTGATAGAGCGAACAGCTCGTTAAGAATGTCTTGGTTCGTTTGGCAGGTTCCGGTTGACAGAGTGAACGCTTACTTATGCAAATTTCAATTGTGTTAATGAGGGCCATATCTTACACTTGTGCAGTATTAGCCAATATAATAGCTATATCAATCTTAAGTAAAGTACTTTATGAAGTTGGAGTAAAAGGTAGCGACTGCCTCTGTAAAATTCCAGTAAGCGGTTATCTGACATTCTATAGTTGTTGGCTGTTGTTACATTTAATTTTTCTTGTATTCACAGGTTTCATTTTCAAGAAAAATGAAACGGCTTGGGTAGAAAGCGTGATAAGTGTAGTTGTTTTTGGAGTTATGTTTTTAATATCATTCCATTTCAATGGTTCAACAATATGAACTCAAAATTGATCATGCTCTATATGGGGTAGTTTTCGAGCGACAGGCAGCACGTCCCGCAGGCGAGTTGGCAGCCCAACATGATGAGTGTGTAAAGGTGCAGGTACGTTCGTTTGCTCAAATTTATGTGCCCACCATCAACACTCATGGGTGTTGGGTGAACACAACAAGATGGGCGTTCAAGGCGGGTTACCTGTGACAGTGGAGCCGTCCCAACAGGCAAGTTTTACGTTCATTGGTTGGCTCCCGTTGACAGGCCAACCACCCTGAATTTCGAACTTTGAACAGTTGGGCGGTTTACTTGCGACAGCTCAAACGCCCCAGCAAGGCAGTTTTGGGGTTGAGTTAGGAAAAAACATTTTTAGACATGGCAACACTGACAACATTAGAAAAGGTTTTGATAATTGGGTTCTCAGTTTTGCCCATAACTTTAGTATTACTATTTATCAGAAGGAAGAATAAAAAATCATGATAGTGAATGACTTACCTCTTGCTGTAAAAAGTCAGCGATTAATTAATGTGATTGTTGATATGATTGCATTTCTCACTATTTGGATATTGCTAATAATCGTAATAACGCTACTTGGATTTGACCAAACTTATATCGACGAGAATGGTGAACAAGTACCCTTGATTCCTTTTGTCATCTTGGTACCTACATTCTGGGCTATTACATTTTAACAGAGCTTTTATTTCAGAGAACTCTAGGGAAAGTTTTGACAAAAACAAAAGTGGTTTCCCTAACAGGTGATAAACCATCTCTTTTGCAAATCATTTTCAGAACCTTGAGTCGAAGTATTCCCTTTGAGTATTTGTCCTATTTTGTGACAGTGGAGGGTCTTCATGATAAACTTTCTAAAACCAGAGTGGTAAAGATTTAAACGGAATCTATCTGAAATACTATGTTTCAATTGGGTAGCTTTCCTGTGACAGGCAGCGCGTCCCGAAGGCGGGTTTTCAGCCCAACATGATGAGTGTGTAAAGGTTCAGGTCCATTTGTTTGCGTGAACTTGTGCGCTCACCATCAACCCTCATGGTCGTTGGGTGCACCGGCTAAACTGTGAGTTCAAGGCGGGTTTCCTGCGACAGGTTGCACGTCTCGACAGGTAGCTTTTTAGCTCGTTAGTAAGCTTCGGTCGACAAGTTGACCAGTTCGATAAGGCAGTTTTTAGATTCGCTGGTTTCGGTTGACACGAGAAGCGTCGGTTAGACAGGCTAAAAGCGGCTTTAAGATATGTTTTTAATAACAGATAAATGGGAAAACAGCCTAAAGTGGGCATTGCAATTTTTATCCTACTAGCAAGCTTAATGCTTCTGAGAGAAATGTCTCGGCGTGATACTTTATCAAAAACTTTAAACGAGTGTTCTATTTATACAGTAGGAAATATATACCATGTATATACGTTGCGTGGAATGTCCCATGCAAAATATACTTTCAGTATCGCAGCTGCCACAATAAGTGATGATGAATCTGTAAATAATTTTGATACTGGAGAGCCTTGGTTAGTGGATATGAAAAAGCTGGCAAAAAGAAGGTTATTCCTGCAAATAAATTGTACGAATCATAATGTCCACCGTATACTTTGGCATATCTCAGTACCAGATACTTTGAATGATGTACCCAAAAACGGATGGAGAGAAAAACCTGATTGGGCGGAAAATTTCATTAGGTAGTACATAGCTATTAAATTGTACCCTTAGTCCGATAAAAGCTCAAGCTTTCCGGTGACAGGAAGCATGCCCCTCTGGAATGTCTACAGCCCAACCAGCAAAGGGTGTAAAGGTTCGAGTGGCTTGTGTTCAGTAATTTATTTCACTCACCATCAGCCCTTTGGGTCGTTGGGTGCAGGTCAAAAATAAAGTGTGAAAAGCAACCTACCTGCGACAGGTTGCAGGCTAGAGCGGTCAGGCTTTTGGCTCGTTGGTTGGCTTCGGTTGACACGAGAAACGCCCCATTTGGTGAGTTTAAGCTTTCATTTCCGGCTCTCGGTTGACAAAATGTATCTTTAGGATGGTAAAATCTTTTCTCGTGCTTCTTCTCTCAACTTTATGCTCATGTCAACCTCAGCAGCCGTTTGACAAAAATAAATGGGGCGAAGAAGGGGATCTTATGGATTTTCCCAACCGCAAGTACATGATTGACGATCTTGTTACTCATTATACCCTAAAAGGAAAAACATATAAGGAGATCATTTCTCTACTTGGTGAATCTAATTATAGTCCTGACAGTACATACAGCATCGCTTACAGAGTTGATATTGATTGGGGAGCTGAAGATCCTGTTTATAGTAAAGACCTTGTCATTTACTTTTCCCGCGACTCTTTAGTACAGTTTTATCGACTTAAGGAATGGAAAAAGTAAACTAGGGGTCTGTCTGGCGACAAGACGCTCGTCCCGGAGGAGCGTTTGCAGCCCAACCCAGAAAGGGTGAAAAGGTCGCAAGCGTCTCGTGTTCAGGCGAATAACTCGTTCACCATCAGCCCTTTCGGGCGTTGGGTGGAGCCAAAAAGCTGAAAAGAACGTAGTGGTCAGGTCGCGTGCGACAGGCAGCGCGTCCCGAAGGTCAGCGGTTCGGCTCGTTGGTCAGCTTTCGGTTGACACGAGGATCGCCCTGATTGGGCAAGCTGACAAAAAGTGAGTTTGCTACGTCCTTTGCGACAAGTTAACTTGTAGTCAGAATAAGCCTAATATGAAACCATTGTCTATATCCTTGCTACTGCTGTTTTCTGCTCCCGTTTTGGGGCAAACATTCACAGTGACACAAATCGACAGTATCGTACACAGAATTGATTCAACAAAAGGATTACGGAATGCTGTCGTTGATGGCTATTTAAAGCGCAAAGGAAACAAAAAGCTAAAGGGTGGATTTTCTGATACTTTCTGGCTTACTCCTACAGATAACCACCTAGTGAAAGTTGAACGGGGGGAAGCTCTGAATCACTATGCTGTTAGAGCTTACTACTTTTACAATGACACTCTGATTTTCGTTAAAACCTCCATCTATGAAAGTCAATTGGCACGTAATCGTATTTCGGAAGGTGAGTACTATTTCTATGCTGATGTTTTATTGAAAAAACGAGAAAAAGGCGAGCAGGCAATCAAATCTGAGGTTTTTATAAAGCAGTCTCAAGAATACCTAGTTGATGCAAAATCAATTTTTAACTTGTAGGTCAGTTGCATCCGTTCGTTACTATTCATTTCGCGTGGTTCACCTGTCTGCGACAGGAAGCGCGTCCCGCAGTAAAGTTGGCAGCCCAACCAAACAGGGGTGTAAAGGTCGAACGTACGGTAGTTCAGTCAAGTGACTTGCCCACCATCAACCCCTGTTGGCGTTGGGTGAACCGGCCATAATGGGAGTTCAAGGCAGGTTATTGGCGACAGGCCGCAGGCCGCAGAGGTTTAATTTTTGTTTGTTCGGCGGGTTTCGTGTGACACAAGAAACGCCCCAGTTAGGCCAGCTAAAAAGTGAGTTTGCCAAGTAGCGTGCGACAAGCCAAACTTGTTTTAAATGAAAGTTCAGTTTCAGGCAAATACAGTTGTTGTACAAGAAGAAGATGAAGTTGCGATAGTCGCTTTTGCCGATGACGCAATTCAGCCGACAGAGGTCTTTATGCTTCAGTACGCTCTATTTGAAGAACCAGACCAGCCGGTTTATTTTGAACGAAATGGCCAAAGTCAAGGCTGTTATGACGGTATTCAACATGCCGAATTGAGTCGGACAAGTTTTAGGATTGAACTCAATAAAGAAGGGGTAGCCAGATTGGGTTGTGACAGGTTAGAGATTGGGTTTCAAATTGATGAATCCAATTTCTCTCGTTTGCAAGTTACATTGCATCTGATGTTTAGTCATTCAGGTGCGTTAATTGATACCTTATAAGTGGGTAGCTTCCCGTCGACAGGCAGCACGTCCCGCAGGAAAGTGGGCAGCCCAACATAATGAGTGTGTAAAGGTCGAAAGTACGTGCGTTCAGTCAAGTGACTCGCCCACCATCAACACTCATGGTAGTTGGGTGGCGGGGCCAAAATGGGCGTCAAAGGCGAGTTATGGGCGACAGGGCTCACGGCTCAAAAGGTCAGCCTTAGGTTCGTTGATCGGGTTTCTGTCGACAGGTTAAACGCCCCGGTTAGGCAGGCCGGGCTTGCAAGGTGGGTTACGGCTGACATTATGAACTTTTTCATAAGGCAACTTGAAAGATGCTACATCACAAAGTATACAATAAAGATGAGGCTTGTTTCAAAACCTTATTTGAAAACACAGTAATGGTTCTCGGCCATTGTTTTGAAAGTGCGTATCTGTTCAATAAGCTCACCAAAGAAGAATTGGGCATCTTCCAGTTCTATGGTGATCCAAGCTGTGGCTTGGTGGGAAAAAACAATGATTGGTGTTTGGTAGGTGGCGAGGTGCTTGTAATAAAAGGACTACTTAATCACACACTTTGGGTCGTTAACGATTTGAAAGACATTTATGGTCTGAAACTGATTGACGAATACAAGGCTTTAGTCCTTACAGACCCTTGGGCTGAAAGTAGTGCCATTTGGTTGTTGACAATTGATTTTTCTTCTCTGTCCAAACCGTTAGGTGTGTCAAAAGTGCGTGATTTCAACGACTACTTTAACAAGCCATACAGCGAGGTAGTAATTTGGTAATTCATTCGCTCCGTGTGGGGCGGCTGTCTGGCGACAGGCCGCACGTCCCGAAGGCGAGCGGGGCATCCCAACCAAACGGGTGTGTAAAGGTTCAAGTGCGTTCGTTCAGTTGAGTGACTCGCCCACCATCAGCCCTCATTGGTGTTGGGTGATGCCAATAAGCCGGGCTTCCATTTCCCGGTCCCCTGCGACAGGTGGCACTTAGGGGTCTGGCCGGTTTGAGCTTACAGGGCAGGTCTCGTGTGTGACAGGCAGCGCGTCCCCAAGGGCAACGGTTTGGCTCGTTGGTCAGGTTTCTGTTGACACGAGCATTGCCTTGGTTGGGCAAGCTGACAAAAGGTGAGTTGGCAACGTAGCGTGTGACAGAATATGCTCTCCGATAGGGCCGGGTTGACAACAGTAGAAAGTGCGTTGATTGAGTACCTTTGCCGGATGGAAACACGTATCTACATTCCCATTATTTCGGACTACGGTTTCAAAGCCACTTTCGGTAACGAAGCTGACAACTTATTTCTACGTACCGCTTTACAGGCACTCATCAAATCCGAGACGCCCATTCGAGAAGTTAGGTTCGACAAAAACGTATTCGAGGCACTAACTATTGACAGTCGAAGCGGCATTTTTGATTTGGCCTGCACCGATGAAAACGGCAGTCAGTTCATTGTCGAAATGCAGTTGGGCTTGGCTCCGCATTTTGTGCAGCGGATGAAGTTTTACGCTTTGCATAAGTTCAACACCGTTGTAGAACGGGGCGAATTTGATTATGCCAATCTGCCCAAAATCTACGCCATCGCCATTCTGGCGAAGAGCATTTTACCAACAATGCATTTCCATACGGTTGCCAATCTACGGAGCGAACAAGGTGAAATCATTGATACTCAAATGACGTTCATTACGGTAGAATTGGCTAAGTTTAACAAACAAGTAGCTGAGATAGAAACTGACTTAGATAAACTGGTATATACCATGAAGACGCTCCATACAACTGAACCTACTCAGTATCCCGCATTCTGGAACGAGGAATGGCTCAAGCGGGCGATTGATGAGTTAGACACCCGGAAAATGACTCCGGAAGAGCGGGCCTACTTTGCCCGTGTGACAGCGGCCAACGCTGAAGCGGTGAAGGCTGAAAAACAGAAGATTCAAGAAGCAGAAGAACGGAAAGAAATAGCAGTAAAAACAGAAGTAGTCAAGAAAGCCCTCAATCGAGGTAAACTTACAATTGAGGAAATTGCCGAAGACAACGGAGTCAGCGTTGATTTCATCCTTGAAGTTCAACGTGTGCTTGACAAAAATCAGTAGGGTAGGTCTCCGGCGACAGGCAGCAGGCCGCAAAGTCAAGCTTTGACAGCCCAACCTGCCATGTGTGTAAATGTCTCCCTACGGTCGTCATCAGCCCCTGTGGGCGTTGGGTGCGCCAGACAGAAATAAAAATATGTTTGCGAGGTTACTTGAGACAAAACGCACGTCTCAGTGGGTAAGCTCTGAGCTTCCATTTTTGGGCTTCGTGTGACACGAGAAACGCTCTGTTTAGGCAGGTTTTGGGCTTCCATTTCGGGCTTTCGGCTGACAAAGGGAACGGCTCATTAACGAAATTTTTTTGCAAATGAATGTTGAACATGCCTTAAACGCCTTTTACGAATTACACGGTTACGGTGAAGAAGGGGGAATTAATAAAAAATGGGACATGATTAAGTTTGGCCCTATTTCTCTTCCCCTGCCCAACTTAGAGTCAAGACGAAGAAATATCTATTTGCACGATATTAACCATCTTGTAACTGGGTACGACACGACTTGGAAGGGTGAAGCTTCAGTTACCAGTTGGGAGATAGCTACCGGCGGATGGGGTAATATCTATTTTGCTTGGTGGTTGACGCTTTGGGGCATGGCTGTGGGAGTAATGTTCTATCCTAAGTACAGTTATAACGCTTTTCAGGCTGGGTTAAGAATGAAGAGTGCCTTTACCAGTGGGTTGACAAAGCAAGAAATGTATTCATTATCGATAGATCAGTTAAAAAGCCGACTCCATCGGACTGAGACGGAAATTAATCACCGGAGTTATTTTTTATGGGCTAGCCTGAGTCTGCTAGTCTGGTTTGCCCCCTTTTTGCTAGGCTTTGTTGTTTTTCATTTATTATAGTTTCGCTCTGCGTAGGATAACTCTTCGTCGACAGGACGCACGTCCCCAAGTCAGGCGAACAGCCCAACTAAAGCAGGTGTGTAAAGGTGCAAGTTGTAGTAGTTTAGTCAGCCAACTCGCTCACCATAAAAACCTTAGGGTGTTGGGTGAACTGGCCAGAATGGGCGTGCAAGGCGGGTTACCGGCGACAGGTTTAACGCCCCAGAGGTAAAGTTTAAGCTTTCATTTCGGGGTTGCGTGCGACAGAAGAAACGCCCCGGCAGGCAATGTTTTGGCTTACAGATCAGCGCCTTGGCGACAGGGTAAAGCCTTTATTAATTAAACCCTTATTATCGTTTGCTATGGGGCTTTGTCTCACAAAAATTCATTTTCAAGAAGGGATGCCGCCTGTAGTTGAAATTAGTGAACAGTTTCGCAAACAGACAGGATATGGTCTTTGGGTGAACGCCAGTCTTAATCTGTCTCACTTAGGTAGTCTTTTAGAAGTCAGCCAAGCGTTGCAAAGGGACTTTGAGGAAGTTATCGACATACATAAGGAGCATGATGCTTTTAAACAAAACGAACCTAAAAACTACGAGAAACAAGCGCAAATTCGCGGCAGACTCGGCTCACTAAACCACATCAAATCTTTGAGTTTTGACACTTGGTTCTATGACATTAATTTTAAGGTTGAGGATGAGTACATTGTAATTGAGTCGGAGACAGGGCAGGTTTACGCAATTGAATCGTTGGTCAAAGTTTTAACTGATCTTGGCGGCTCGTTCGAAAGTGCTGACGACCTAGATTACTGGCAAACGAAGTGGAGAAAACTCAAACCGTGGGACGAGTACAGATGGTACAATAGACCAAGAAAATAAAACGCTCCGCGTGGGCAGGCTTCCGCTGACAAGACGCACGTTTCTTCGTTTCGAGTAAATTTGCCCAATGGAGACAGGTGTTTACATTCCCATTATTTCAGATTACGGCTTCAAAGCTACCTTCGGCAATGAAGCCGATGATTTATTCCTTCGCACGGCATTACAAGCACTCATTAAGTCAGACACGCCCATTCGGAAGTGCATTTCGACAAGAATGCGTTTGAGGCTCTGACTATCGACAGCCGAAGCGGTATTTTTGATTTATCCTGCACCGATGAAAATGGCACACAATTCATCGTTGAAATGCAACTAGGTCTGGCTCCTTATTTTGTGCAACGCATGAAATTTTATGCCTTACACAAGTTCAATACGTTGGTTGAGCGAGGTGAGTTCGATTATGCTAATTTGCCTAAGCTCTACGCTATTCTTTCTGGCGAAAAGCATTTTGCCCACGGCCTCTTTCCACACTATCGCCAATTTACGCAGTGAGCAGGGTGAAATCATTGATCAGCAAATGACGTTTATTACCGTAGAGTTAGCTAAGTTTGCTAAGCAAGTGGCTGATATTAAGACCGATTTAGAAAAACTGGTATACACCATGAAGACGCTTCATACCACTGACCCCGCATAGTACCCCGCCTTCTGGAACGAGGAGTGGCTCAAACGGGCCATTGACGAGCTGGACACGCGAAAGATGACCCCAGAGGAACGAGCGTATTTTGCCCGCATAACAGCGGCTAATGCTGAAGCTGTAAAAGCGGAGAAACAAAAAATTCAAGAAGCAGAAATAGCGATAAAAACTGAAACGGTAAAAAAATGCTGACTGCCAGCCAACTGTCAATAGAAGATATCGCAAATTTCAGTAGTACGTCTGTGGATTTTGTTTTATCCATCAAACGAAACCTTCAAGTCAGTAAGTAGCTAATTATTGGCTCTGCCGGGGTTAAGCTTCCGGCTACAGGCCGCACATCCCAAAGTCTAGCTTTGGCAGCCCAACCAGCCATGTGTGTAAATGTCTCCCTACGGTTGTCATCAGCCCCCTGGGTCGTTGGGTGGCGGGAACAAGATGGGTTTATAAGGCGGGTTGCCTGACTCAACAAGTCAGATTTAGTATTGACTAATACAAGTTATACGTTTAAATGCAAAAGGTTTCATTGTGCATTTTAGGGTAACGGTTTAGCAACCTAGATTCTTCTGATAACCAGACGTAATCGTGCGGTCAATGCGAATCTCTGTATCCATCAAAATCTATTCTGGATTTACTGCTGGTAAAATATACTGTTCCATCATCTTGTCAACCTGCGGATGTGCATACGAGGTATTGTAGGCGGTGGCTGTAACGACAATAACCAAAGGCTGGTCTTTAAAAATGAAAATTTTATTACCACCGTTTCCTGAGCAGTAATAGGTTTCATACGCTTTGCCATTCACGGTATATGTCTTATTCCAGAAGAGGTAGCCATAATATTCACCGTTCCGGTCTGGGATTGCCTTATGGTGAGTAAATGTTTGACTTACCCAGGCAGTTGGAATAAGCTGCTTCCCGTTCCACCGACCGCTATTTTTGTAGAGTTGGCCATATTTGGCAAAGTCCAGCGCATTCATTCGAATGCCACCTGCTGTACTGACTACCTGCTGGGGTGTATATTGCCATTTGTAAGTACTAATACCCAGCGGTTTAAATAGTTTCTGGTCTGCATAGTGTTCAAGCTTGCCGGGAACAACCTGATTTAGTACATCGCCCAGTAAGACCACGCCCGACGTAAAGTAATGCCACTTCTGCCTGAACTTGGCGGGGTCAACCGGAAGGTCCAGAACAAACTTTATCCAGTTTGGCGTTGGGTACATATTTTCCTCGTTGCCCGGTGAGTCGCCATCGTTATCATCGCCGTCAAAAGCTGAACTCATGGTTAATAATTCCCTGAGAGAGGTATTCGCCTTGGCCGTGGAATAATTGGCAAAGCTTTCCAGCTTATAAAAATCAGCCAGCGTTTGGTTTTCGCTTTTTAAGTAACCTTCTTGTTTGGCAATTCCGGTTAGGGTAGAGGCAAATGATTTCCCCACCGAACGAACATCGTGCAGGGAGTCACGGGTAGCACCGTTGAAATATTCTTCCAGTAGAATCTTGCCGTTTTTAAGGACCACTACACTCGTAATATGCCTGAAGACATCCGCGTCGATATTTCCCTTCAATTCCTTGATCTTGCGGATGTTAAAATGTTCCGACGAAACCGGAAGACCTTTATAAGGTTTTGGCACCGTTAGCTGAATAGTCGCTAAATCAATCACTGGTTTGCGTTTCACCAGTAGGGCCAATTGGCCTGCTGCAATCAGATTCCCTACGATCAATTCAGGCTTATTGAGATAGGGTTTGACTTCGAATTTAAATACATGCGGCCCATCACTTAACGCACTATCGCCCCCATTATTCATAAATCGATTCCAGGCAGACTGACTCCACCAGCCCCCTTCTCGCTGGTTGTTAATCAGGGGCTTGCTAATGAGTGTTTCTGTATTTTTGATTTGAGGGTACGGAGCGCCAGGATGCAGGTTGCTTTGGTAAATAAGTCGATTATCTACATAAAAATTAAATTGATATCCCCCCGTCTTCGTGAGCACGTCTGCCGATAGCTCAGGGGCTAATTGATGCAGGTAATTGGTGAGCGAATTGCCCATAAAGACCGTGATGAACAAATTGCTTTTGTTCGTCAGCTCATAGGTACTTAGAAAATCGGTTTCTTTCAGACTGGCCGTTGGTATCTCTTTATCCGTAAAGATGATTTTGCCAAGGTTAGCCTGGTGAATGGCTGAGGTAATGCCCTGCGTCTTAACCAGATCAGACGATTGCCCGTATAGGTTGCAGGCAATAAGAAGGCCCAGAAGTATAGGTAGTAAGCGAATGCACATGGGAAGAGTAGATTGATACGTTCATCAAAGCTAGCTGTGACAGTTGAGCGCGTGGTGAAAATGGGTTGAACGGTTTGAAAAATGGGCCAGGATGCTTATGCCGACACCTCGCTATCGACCTGCTGTAACCACATTAACTGTTCTTAGGAGAAAACTTACTTGCCCGATCAGTAAAGTTCACCTTAGTGAATAGCCTGAAAGGTACTCATCTGCGTATTATGTCAGAGTTGAGTAAATGCGTTCACACAAACTGCCTGACGAGCAGTTGGCGACAAATTTATTGGTAATGATCGATACAAAAATGGGGCAATTAGCCAGTCAAGGTGGACCAAAGTCGGTCAGTAAGACCTTCCCCTGGCCCATCTACGACGAAACCGAAGTGCAGGCAGTAGCCAATGTGGTGCGAAGTGGTCAATGGGGTAATCCCGATTGTGCCGACGAGGTGGCTCGTTTTGAGCAGGCGTTCGCGGCTTACTGTGGTAGCAAATATGCCGTAACCTGTGTAAACGGTTCGGTGTCGCTGCGGCTGGCGTTGATTGCCTGTGGGTTACGGCCTGGCGATGAAGTAATCGTTCCCCCTATACCTTCATTGCCACGGCGTCGGTGGTGTTGGAAATAAACTGCGTTCCCGTCTTCGTTGACATTGATCCCCAAACCTATAACCTCGATCCTGCTTGCATTGAGGCCGCCATTACGGAGCGGACCAAAGCCATTATTCCGGTTCATTTTGCCGGTTTAGCCTGCGATATGGATGCAATTCTGGATATTGCCAAACGCCATAACCTACGGGTAATTGAAGACGTGGCTCATGCCCATGGGGCCGAATACAAAGGCCGTAAGCTTGGTTCCATTGGTGATGCGGGGAGCTTCAGTTTTCAGTCGTCTAAAAACCTCACCAGTGGCGAAGGGGGCATCGTAATCACCAACGATGATGCACTTTACGAAACCATGAATTCGCTCCGAAATGTGGGCCGTCTGCCCAGCGGTCAGTGGTATGATCATTTCAATCCCGGTTGTAACTACCGAATTACCCAACTTCAGGCAGTGCTTCTGTCCGAACAGTTAAAACGGCTGGATGAGCAGACCATCACCCGAAACGAAAACGGTCTTTATCTGGATAGCTTGCTGGCTGATGTTCCCGGCATTACGCCCCTGAGCAGGGGAGCGGTAGCCATCCGCCATTGTTATCACCTCTATATTTTTAAGTACGATCGGACGAAATTTGGACAGTTAACCAAGCAGGAATTTGTTGCTATGCTGTCAGCCGAAGGAGTGCCTTGTTCGGCGGGGTATCCGCATCCATTATACAAACAGCCGGTATTTCAGCAAAAGAACTTTATGTGCTACGCCATTCCTGACTCGGTCGATTACACCCAGGTCGATTGCCCGGAAGCTGAGCGAGCCTGTTCCGACGAAGCGGTATGGATTTTTCAGCAGGCTATGTTAGGCACCCGTGAAGACATGGACTCATTTGCCCAGGCAATTCAGAAAATTCAGTCAGCAATGACTAACTGAGCAGTTATTTCACCGCAGAGGTACAGAGAACACAGAGATATAATCGCTGTATTTTGCATAAAACTCTGTGTTCTCTGTGCCTCTGTAGTGAAATAACAGTTTAACATGCCAATTCAATAGTAACAATCTCTAGAGTACCTTCCCTTTTTTATCCATGAAGTTGACTTATAATGTCAGGTGTTCAATCAGTAGTATTTGCTTGGTTTGGGTACTGAATTGTAGCCAGTTAGTGGCGCAGTCGATTAATCTGAAACAGGCGGTGCTACTGGTTTCTCCGTCTGTTCCGTCGCCCATGCGGGAAACGGCACCCCGAATGCTAAGCGAAGAGATTGAAAAACGGACGGGGGTTTTAGTGAAAACGGTACCGAACTGGCCCAAAAGCGGCTCAACTCGTATCGCCCTTGTTTTGGCGGCTGATAAAGAATTACAAGGGATTCCGGTACCTGCCAGCACCGCACCCGAACGACCGGAGTTAAAACCGGAAGGCTACCGAATTATCAATGAAACAACGCCAACCGGTACGACGCTCTGGATTATTGGGGCTGATAGTCGGGGCGTTTTATTTGGTGCTGGATGGGTACTGCGAAATCTGAAAATGGATCATAAAGTGCTGGAACTTCCCGGCCCGGTCGATGTTGCCACATCCCCTGCTTACCCAATTCGGGGACATCAGTTAGGCTACCGCCATACTGCGAACTCCTACGATGCCTGGACGGTGCGCCAGTTTGAGCAATACATTCGTGATCTGGCTATTTTCGGGACTAATGCTGTAGAGGGAATTCCCTTTCACGAAGACGAAAAGCCCAGTCCTCACTTTAAGATACCGGCGTCCGAAATGCGGGTAAAAGTGAGCGAAATCTGCCAGGCGTATGACCTGGATTACTGGGTATGGACACCCGCAACGATTGAACTTACGGATGCTAAAAAACGTCAGGCCGAGCTTGATCAGCATGAGGCTTTCTACAAGGCTTGCCCCCGTCTCA
Organism: Spirosoma telluris; assembly: GCA_003259005.1. GTDB lineage: Bacteria > Bacteroidota > Bacteroidia > Cytophagales > Spirosomataceae > Spirosoma > Spirosoma telluris. The sequence continues at coordinate 2,381,998 of QLII01000001.1, read as the reverse complement.
ATCATATTTTCTTCCCTGGCGGTGATCCTGGTGATAACCATCCCGAGAGGTGATGCCTTTCTTAAAAGATCTGCATACGTTGCTGATCAAATACCATCCGAAGGCTAAAGTCTGGCTTTCGCTACAGGGATTCAGTGTAGAGCAGATTAATTATTTTTACGATTATCTGGCGCAAAACAAACCCGATTGGTTGCAGGGCCTTGTTTATGGGCCGGGCAGTCCTCCGCTCGCCGAAACCCGGTATCGGCTTCCTAAACAGTATCAACTTCGGCAATACCCGGACATTACCCATACGGTTCGGTGTGAATTTCCGGTCGAGCATTGGGATCAGGCTTTCGCCCTGACTTTAGGTCGGGAAGCCTCTAATCCGCGCCCTTATTTCTACGCACGAGTTCAGGCAGCCGCGGCCCCATTTACCGATGGCTTTGTTTCCTATTCCGATGGTTGCCATGATGATGTCAACAAAGTACTGTGGAGTATGCGGGGCTGGAACCCTGAACTGAGTGTTCACCAGATTCTGAATGAGTACAGCCGCTTTTTCTTTGGCTGGCCACTGACTGAACCGGTTGCGAATGGGATTGAAGCCCTGGAAAAAAACTGGGATGGGCCACTGGCACAAAATGGGGGCGTTGAGGCCACGTTTTCGTTCTGGAAAACGCTGGAAACAGCAAACCCTGCCTTATCAACCAATTGGCGTTGGCAGCTTCTACTTCTACGAGCTTATTACGACACCTATACCCGACGTCGGTTACTGTATGAGCAGGCACTCGAAGCAAAAGCGGATGCCGTCTTAGCGCAGGAGGCACCGACTGACCCGGACAAAGCCATGAGTCAGGCGCTTGCCATCGTGAATAAGGCCGATTCAGAACCAGTATCGCCTGAGCTGAAAGCGAAAATTGTGTCCTTGTGTGCCGATCTATTTAGTTCGATTGGGTTGCAAACCAGCATGACGAAATACAAGGCGCGGGGCTATGAACGGGGCTGCTTACTGGATTTTGTCGATTATCCACTCAACAATCGCTGGTGGCTGGTCGATGAATTCGAGAAAGTACGAATGCTGAAAACGAAGGAAGAAAAACAGAAACGCCTGGAGCAAATCAGTGCCTGGGAAACACCCGGCAAGGGCAGTTATTACGACGATGTGTCGAGCATAAGCAAAGGCCCCCGCGTGAAAACGATTTCTGACGATGCGACTGATATCGCCTGGTGGAAAGATGGCTTTAGCCGAACACGGCTTTCCTCACAAACCTTTCAGCGAAGCCCTGCATTGGATTACGACAACCTGGACCCCAATGCGGAGTATATCATTCGGGTGGTCGGATTTGGCGAGGCCTTACTTCGTGTCGATGGGAAACGGTTGAGTCCAGTGGTCTATAATCGGGAGGCTGATACGGTGAAAGAATGGATCATTCCCCTGTCGGCTACACAGGATGGCCGCATTAGCGTTACCTTCGATGAGCCCGAGGAATCGCACCTGAACTGGCGACAAAACTCCCGTATTTCGGACATCTGGCTGTTAAAGAACACGAAATGATATTAGTCCTCTTCCAATTTAGTACCTATAGTTTCTATAGATACTTTGGATTCTATAGGGTCTGATAATCAGATTTCTAGTATCAAAAGAATCAATCGCTCCGGCGACCCGGTAGAATCTAAAGAATCTATTTTGGTTGAGCACTGGTTCCATTTGAGATTCTCGGGACCACCCGCGTGCCCGGAGGCCGGAGTGGTAGATTTTTTGATACTATTGCATTGATAACCAGGAGGTTCGGGGACAATAGAATCCACAAAAACAATAGAATCTATTTTGCCGAAGTACTAGTATAATAGGCGTTTGAGTTGCCTGTTTCTGCAATGCTGTATGCGTAGTCTGGAATGATATAGGGAGCGTATTCGTTGGGAGTTATTCATTAACACCCGGAACCGTATTCCGGGATACGCTCATGACGACTCGCGTGCTGCTGCTGACGCCCCCGTTTACCCAACTTAACACTCCCTACCCGGCCACTGCTTATCTGAAAGGCTATTTAAACACCCTTTCCTTACCTGAGGGTGGCCGGTGGTAGCGCATCAGGCAGATCTGGGTATTGAAACGATTCTGGGCCTTTTCTGTACCCAGGGGCTAACTGCGCTGTTTGCATCGGCTTCTACTGTGCCAAACCTAAGTGAGAACAGCCAGCGGATATTGCGGCTTAGAGCCGATTATGTAGCGACAATTGACCCGACGATCCGGTTTTTGCAGCACCGAAATCCTACTCTGGCTCACGCCATTGCTAACCGAAGTTACCTGCCTGAAGCCTCACGTTTTGCCGAAGTCGATGAACTGGACTGGGCCTTTGGAACAATGGGGCTGCACGACAAAGCACGTCATTTGGCAACTCTCTATCTGGAAGACATCGGCGATTTACTGGCCGAAGCTATTGATCCCCATTTTGGCTTCAGCCGCTACGCCGAACGGCTGGGCCGAACCGCTACCCACTTTGATGATCTACAGGCTGCCCTGAACGCACCCGATACACTGGTTGGTCAAACACTGTTGCACCTGCTGGATCAGAAAATGGCTCAGTATCAACCGACGGTTGTTTGCCTGACGGTGCCATTTCCCGGAAATCTATTTGGAGCGTTGCTGTGTGGACGGCATTTGAAACAACATTATCCGGCTGTTCGGGTGGTGTTGGGCGGAGGCTATGCCAACACTGAACTCCGCAGTCTGCGCGAGCCTCGATTATTTGATTATGTTGATTTCGTAAGTCTGGACGATGGCGAAGCCCCCCTGCGTTCGTTGCTCGAACACCTGCGCGGTCAACGGGAAGCCGGCAGGCTGAAGCGAACATTCATGCGGGTGGATGGGCAAGTGGTCTATCAAAACGGAGCCACCGACCGGGATGTAGCCCAGCGCGACACCGGCCCCCGATTATGCCGATTTACCGCTGAACGACTATCTGTCGGTGATTGAGGTAACCAACCCCATGCACCGGCTGTGGAGCGACGGCCGCTGGAATAAGCTGACGCTGGCTCACGGTTGCTACTGGGGTAAATGCTCGTTCTGCGACATATCCCTCGATTATATTGCCCGCTATGAACCACTCACCGCCGGGCTACTCTGCGACCGGATTGAAACCATTATGGCCCAAACGGGACAGAACGGCTTCCATTTTGTGGATGAAGCTGCTCCGCCTGCGCTCATGCGGGATCTGGCGCTGGAAATTCTGCGCCGTGAGCTAACCGTGGTCTGGTGGACTAATATCCGGTTTGAAAAAGCCTTCACGACCGATTTGTGCCAACTGCTCAAACTATCAGGTTGTATTGCGGTGTCGGGTGGGCTGGAAGTGGCATCGGATCGACTGCTGGACCGGATGAAGAAAGGGGTGACGGTGGCGCAGGTGGCCCGCGTAGCCGATCACTTCACTACGGCGGGCATTATGGTGCATGCTTATCTGATGTACGGTTTTCCGACGCAGACCGCCCAGGAAACCATCGACTCGTTGGAAATGGTGCGTCAGTTGTTTGCCATCGGCGCGGTTCAATCCGGCTTCTGGCATCGGTTTGCCATGACCGCTCACAGCCCGGTTGGCCTGCATCCGGCTGGTTTCGATGTACAGCGCATTGGCCCCGCCGATGGGCCTTTGCTGACAACGACCTTGACCACACTGACCCACTGGGAACCGACCACGACCGTTTTGCCGAAGGGCTACGGAAGTCGCTGTTCAATTATATGCACGGCGTGGGGCTGGAGTTACCGCTGGCTAACTGGTTTACGTTCCGGGTACCGCCTACTACCGTGCCGCCCAGTTATATTGAAGAGGCCATTGCCGATGCTACCGAGGATGTACTGCGTAGCCATACACTCGTGGTCTGGCCGGGTCACGCGCCCACGCTGACAGTGGTGCAACCGCGTCGGGGACGGCGGGCGTCTCAGCGTGCAGGGGGGGGCCTCAAGCGGAACTGACCTTTGCCCGCCGACAGGATGATCTGGTGCTGGACTTACCCATGACACTTGGCCAATGGCTAATCCAGCACTGGCCTCAACTCAGCCTTAAGGCACCCGAACCGCTGACCATCCAACAGTTACGCTCTACGTTTGAGCAGGATGGCCTGGGCAGTTTCGCTGCATTTCAGCAAACCGAAAGCTGGGCCGACTGGCGAGCGGCTGGACTATTGGTGCTGTAAAGCAGATTGATAATCACTCCACCACAGTAAACCTGGCTTCGGAATGAATCGGATTGCCGTTGCTCGTGACACCTTCGATCACGATGCGATACGTGCCTGATTGGTCGGAAGTATAAAAGGAAAGTTCAACGGGGGCACGATGGGTGCTTAGATTGACCCGTGGGTTCCAGTACAGGGTTGAGCGATAATCGTCTGGGCCAGTGGTTGCAGAACCGCGCCCGTAGTTGGGAGACACAAAAGGAATGGCACGGTCGAATCCCCGAACTTTTAGCAGGGATAACGGCTTTGAACTGGTTTCGGTAGGTCGTTTGGTAAAGACGTTAATCAAGCCAGCCGAGCCGCTGGCTCCCTGATTCGATGTAATCATCCCATTCACTTCAATATGGTCGATTAGGGTCGGACTTAACTGCATCAGCCGATCGCCGGCCGTTTCACCAACGACCAATACGTTGTTTATGTACAGATTAGGTTCGTGTGAACTGAGACCGGAACTGCCTGCCAGGTCACTACTTGTTGGAACACTCGACCGTGCCCAGATCAGGAACCAGTTGGTTTGGCCGTAAACCAGCTTAAATGCAGGTAATTTGGCGGCTATGGCATCGGCCACCGTGGCGTAACTTTCCAGACTCTCGCCTTTCAGGTAGACATCGGGCTGGCCATATGCGTTTTCATATCGGATTGTTTTCTTGCCTAACACTTTAACTTCCTGAAGCATTTTTACCTTGAGCGAATCGGCTGGCGCTAGCCTATGAAGTGTATTCGAGGGTACGATACGAAAGGCTACATCCGGTAATTTGTCGGGCAGGGCAGGAGGTTCTATAGGACTTATCACCACAGTTCCTTCTTCTGGTTTCACGACGAATTTTGTACTGTCATAGAAGGCCAGATTCGACAGGGAGAATTCACCATTACCCAGCGTAGGTACCTGATAAATACGCCCCATATCTTCGGGTAGCAGGGTCAGGGTTGTCTTTTTCGCTTTTCCTTTTTTGTCTTTATAAATCCCCCGAATTGTAATGCCGGTCTCGATCGGGTAATTAAATCGAGTGATGGCTTCATTGGTAGCCTCAAAGGAGTTGAGCTCGGTTTTGATAGAACCTGTCTCCTGAATTGGGGTGACCGTCGACTCGTCCAGTACCGAGACGGAAAAACTTCCTTCCATGGTATTAGTTAATCCCATTGTATCGAGCCTCAGGGTCATGGTTACCGGGCTTCTTTTTTTATAGGCAGGCTTGTCAACGGTAATGGTTAACAGACTGTCTGACACAGGGGTAGAAGCGGTGATGTCAATCCGTTCATTGAGGGCCAGAACCGCAATGGGCTTATAGTAAAATTGGTCGATCCCGTAGTTTCGCATCCATTGCGTATAAGCTCTCAGTAGATATTTTCCTGGTTGAATGGTTACTGGCAAACGGAACAAACCGGCAGCCCGGCCACTATCAATCGGTAGGATTCGGTTTTGAGTAATGGCTTGATCGGCACCGATTAAGTCGACATATACTACTCGGCTAAGCGTATCTATTAATCTCGGCGTCCGGTAATTCATATACGTACTAAACCAGAGGGCATCGCCGGGATAGTAGTAGGGCTTATCGGTATGGACATAGACTTTCTCCTGGAGCCGTCTCGCCGAAGAATTAGTAGGTAGCTGCCTGGCAACACTACTTCCGGGTTTGTAATCGAGAGGCAACATACCCGATACCCGAGCATCGCCCATGTTGCCGGAAATGGCTACATCAGTTGGGTTACTGATCGTACCGTCTTTATTGACGTTGACATAGCCGCCCCGCACCTCGAGCCAGCTTACTGGATTCGTGACGTCTTTATAAAACGTGGACGTGGTGAAGCCATTGGTGTAGTGAACCTCCATTCTATCTTTGATCTCGATTCGATAGGCATTCGGGCCGGAGCCGGGTGTAACCAAGGTCGCCGTTTCATACGGAAAGAGGTTAGTGGCAAGCTCAAAGCCGAAGTTCGTACTGCGTAGTTTCCCTTTTACTTTGTCGCGGTAGACGGCAAAACCCTGTTGACTAATCGTCCCATCGAGAATCGACTTCATGAGGTGCTTGGCTGAACCACGGTAAGTGCGTTCTCTGTTTTTCAGCCAGTTGAGCGCTTCTGAGGCAGCCGTGGGTTCTAACTCCGTGAATCGGATCGTACCGACAATTGAGAATTGCGTGCTTGAATAACTGAAATTTTTTAAGTGAAAGAAAAGCTTGTAGCCGAGTTGCCGGTTTTCAATCTCGATTGGAAGAGTGGCTTTGGCAGCCATTGCTCCGTTCTCATCGGCAAAATCAATAACCCAGGGATTCAGGATTTTGCACGCTGATGTATTCCCTAAAAAAGCCTTCTCGAACTTTCGTAGCTGTTTCTCCCAAACTTTGTCCCGGCTAGCCTTTACACGTACTTCCGAAACTTGTTGCGTGTCAGGGATTAAACGAATCGAAAGGGATTCGTAGGGGCTGCTATTACGACAATAGTCACTTGCTGCGGAAGGTAGCCAATGAATGAAAAGACTAGCTCAGTGGAACCCAGCGGCAGGTTTGGTAAGGTAAACTCGCCCGCGTCATTGGTTATGACGCCCAGGGTCGTGTTGTTTACATACACATTGGTAAAGGGCAAGGGTTTCAGGGTGTTCGCGTCAATAACACGACCAGAAATTTTCCCCGTCTGTGCGTACAAGCCAGAAAAAATAGTGGTAAAAAAGATAGCCAGGATGAGGTGCTTCATACGGGGATGAAATTAGCCCTTTTTTGTCCACAGAGGCATGAAGTACACAGAGGTAACTATTGCGTTTTAATTCTCTGTGGACAAAAAAGGTCGTTCAGCTTTATTTCCCGGCTAGGTAACGATTTCGGTATTCGAGTGGTGTGCAGCCTTTCACCTGCCTGAACTGTCGGGCAATGTTCTTGCTATCGTTAAGGCCAAGTTCCATCGCAATTTCAAAAACGGTCAGGTCTGTTTCCAGCAGTTTCTTGGAGAATTTCTCAATACGCAGATTCTGGATGTACTTGTAAATAGGATAGCCAATCACGTTCTGAAACCGCATTTCCAGCGAACGTCTCGATAGCGGCACCTGTTTGACTACCTCATCGACTTGAAGGTTTTTGTCGATATTCTGGTGGATATATTTCAGGGAGGAGGCAATATAATCGTCGTGAGTGGCGTAAATGTCGGTGGATTGCCGGGTAATCACCTGCGTAGGGCGGACAACAATGTCATAAAAGCAGGCGGTTTCTTTCCGGATCATGCGATCGAGCAGACGAGCCGCATCATACCCCCTTTTTCCGCGTCCTGCGCAATGCTGGATAGGGGAGGATCAGAAAGTTCGCAGATCATCTCGTCATTATCGACGCCTAACACAGCCACTTCCTCGGGAATGCGAATACCTGAGTGTCGACAGGCTTCGGTGATGTGCTGCCCAAGTCGGTCATCGCAGGACAGGATGGCAATGGGTTTGGGTAAGGACAATAACCACTGACTCAGAGAGCTAGGTTTGTAATACCAGAGTTCAATTTCACTTTCGCGGGCGTTCTGGTTCTCAAAATAATGAACTCTGTAACCTGAACGGGAAACACTTTCGTCGAACCCCTCCGCACGTTCCTTGACCAGACAATGTCGGTGAAGCCATAAAAGGCAAAGTTTTTAAAGCCTTTCTTTAGGAAATAATCGGCGGCTATGGCCCCTGTTTCATGATGGGCTCCCGTTATATTCGGAATTTCGGTAAATCGTTCTTTAAAATCCTGCGCAATCAGTGGGATGCCTGCCTGTATGATTTTTGCAATACTCTCTTCATTATAAAGCTGCCCAATAATCCCATCAGCCTCCCATTCGATGGCCCAGTTCAGGATGCCGTCGATGCCCATGGTTTCCCGATGAAAGAGAGGCATACGACAAAAAACCCAGGGGCCATGTTCCCTGGAATATTTGGTAATGCCTTTCAACAGACTCTTGCTGTAATCCTCGGCGAAGTCGATGAGCAGGATGATCTTGTGCATAGGTGTAAAGTACGCGGACAAGATGTCCACGCTACGAAAACAAGTCTTTCACGCTTTTAATCGTGGCATTCGTAACCAAGGGTTTGGCCCAAATGCCGATGCTGAAAATATAGCCTAAAGTTAGCAACAATACCAGCATAGCCCAGCGAAGGCCCACCAATTCGGCCAGACCGCCAATAATGAGGGGCACTAGAGCACCACCAACAATGCCCGTACACAAAATACCTGAAAAGGTACCATGATGCTGCGGGACGGAATTGAGCGCAAGCGAGAAAATGATCGACCACATGACGGAAGCAAAAAAGCCCGTTGTGGGTAAAGCATAAATGGCCCATTCTTTCGGGCCGAATAAACCCACCAGCAAAGCTAGAACCGCACCTAGCGTAAAAATCATGAGCACTTTCCGACTATCCGCTAGTTTCAATAGAATCAGACCCAGTATACAACCCACCGTCATTAATCCCCAGAAATAAGCGACGACCTCTGCGCCCGTAGTGGCCGGATCAACGCCATGATAGAGTTGAAGAAATTTGGAAATCCAGTTCGCAATTCCCTGCTCAGTACCTACATACGCAAAGATTCCCGCAAAGAACAGGAGCACTGTTTTATTGCGGAGAAGTTCGACTAGTGTGCCACCAACTTCCATTTTCTCATCTTCCTTCAGTTCCACAGTCGGGAATTTTATCAGACCAACCACGACAATCATCAGGAGTGTGGTGAGCGCAAACACCCAGTAGAGTGACACCCATTCGAGATGAACCGGAACGAGTCGATTCAGGATCGTAATGGGCAAGCTGGTGTTTGTTGTGTGAAGATTGAGGACGAAATAGCTGTATAAAAAGGGACTGATAAACGAAGCGGCTCCAGAAAAAAGTTGGGCAAGCACCGAATTGAAGGCAAAATGGGCTTCGCCACCCGCCACCCGCAACAGTGGATTAATGACTACCTGTAACATCGCCATCCCGACGCCAATGGAAAATAAAGACACTAATGCCACCGAAAAGCGGGGAATAAGCGCGAACAGCAGAGCCCCCAGAAAAGCCAGGAAAAAAGCGCCAAGCAATACCGGTTTCTCCCGGTACTTTTCGATCAGCAAGCCCGATGGCATCGACACGCTATAGGCAACAAAAAAGGCAAACGGCAGAAAGCCCGCCAGACCAATACTCAACTGAAAGCTGTCGACCAGATCGGGAATGATGGGTCCCAGAATATTCGTCAGGAACGAAATGACAAAGAATATTAACAGAATCAGGACGACAATCAGCGTGTTACGGTTCATGATTAGTTTTTAAGAGCTTCTTGTACGGCATTGCCAACGGTACCACTCGGGGGTAAAATATGCAGCAAAGCCGCAATGGTAGGCGCAATATCAGCAACCGTCGTGTAGCGGAGCGTTTCCCCCTTTGTTACGCCCCAACCGTACAAAACAAAAGGCACGTGCGTATCGTAGTGATAAGGCGAACCATGATCGGTGCCTGTGCCGCCGTTGGCAATCCAGCCGGGTTCAGTAATCAACTGGATGTCGCCACTACGCTTGGCATGGAGCATATTTCGATAAAGATCCAGCAAGTGCGTATTCAGATTGGTTGTATGTAGACTGCGTAAATTAATGACATCCGCAATGCCCGCCATTGGTAGTAAGGCTTCCCGGATTACGTCATAAGCTGCATCGACCGTAATCTTTTTTTCTTTTAACAGCGCATGATTGAGATAGAGCTGGTAGTTTTCGCTCGCCAGTAGGTAATCACCACTTCCGAAGGTATCGGCCAATGACTTTTTTATGGTATTCGACACCGCGTTGGCGTCGATCAGGCCAGCGGGCAGATGATGCTGTTGCCAAAACGCAGGAACATCCATGACGCCATGATCGGCAGTTAAAAATACGCTATAGTTGCCTTTACCAGTCCAGTTGTCCAGAAAGGAAAAAAGATCCGCAAATTCCAGATCAAGTCGCAAATAAATATCTTCCTCCTCCACCGAGTTGGGGCCAAACGCATGACCAATACGGTCGGGCGTAGAGAAGCTAATTGCCAGAAAGTCAGTTACGGCACCTTTACCCATATTCTCGCCTTTTATGGCTGCAATGGCTACGTCTTTCGTCATGGTATTGCCCCAGGGAGTAGACATAACAGCGCCAAAAGCATTACCCGCCTGACTGACTAGTTCATAGGGGAATACGGGTTTTGCCGCACCTGGTAACTTGCTTTCATAGGGTTGATCGTCTGGCGTACTTTCGGTGTATTCGGCAATGGGTAATAGGGTAGTCCAGTTTCGTTTTACGTATTCGGCGGGCAGTTTTTTGGCATTGAAGTCGGTTAACCAGGTGGGCAGTTCCGGTCGATAAAATGTACTGGTTATCCAATTTCCCGTTTTTGCATCATACCAGTAAGCGCCTGATGCGGCATGGCCTGCTGGTAAAATAGAACCTCGATCCTTGATGGCCACGCCAATGGTTTTTGCCCGGAATTGAGTCGCAATACGGAGCTGATCGGTAACGGTACTGGTTAATAAATTTCGGGGTGACATGCGGCCTGCGCCTGCGTTTGTGCTCCCTACCGTTTGTACGGTATTATCTTCCACACAATATACTGGCTTTTTAGCGAATGAATCATACCAGTCATTCCCAATGATACCATTAATGGCGGGTATCGAACCCGTATAAACGGCCGCATGACCAGCGGCTGTTACCGTGTGTGCGTACTGATAATGATTGTTTCGGCAATTAAACCCTTCATTGAGTAAGCGCTTAAAACCGCCTTCACCGTATTTATTATAAAACCGATATAGGTAATCGTAGCGCATCTGATCGACTACGATACCGACGACTAATTTCGGTTGGGGTAGACTGGCCGGTTTACGGGTAGCTACTGTTGGGCGGAGAGACTGAGCCGACGCCCAAACCGTGAGGACAATAAAGCCAGTCGAAAAGAACGCTTTTTTCATACCTAAGCCATTCAGAGAGAATCTCGTTGAGCACCCTACACACCTTCCTGCTAGCTAACCAGCGCAGCAGCGCCTAGCAACGCAATGCCTTCCCGCTGCGACTGAAAAATCTTGAGCCGTTTGAGGGTTACTGGATAGGCGAAATCCTGCATACTCTCCAGCATCCCTGCTTTGAAAAACGGATATGCTTTTGAAATTGAGCCACCCAGTACAATGACTTCGGGGTCATAGGCGTAGAGGACGGCTTTAATGGCCCAGCCAAAATGACGGCCAAACTCGGTCCAGAGTTGCAGCGCATTTGGCTCGCCCATGTGGGCCGCCCGGCTGGCTTCCAGAGCTGTGGTGCCGTGGATCGCTTCGAAAAACTCCGCCGAGGCATAGTACTCGAAATTTTTATCCCGATAAGGAAGTAAGCCTATTTCGCCTGCTCCACAATTGCTACCCACAAATAGCTGATTGTCAATAATAATGCCCGAACCAAGTCCCGTTCCAATAGACATGCCAACGACGGAGTGGTAGGACTTGGCCAGACCAAACTGATGTTCGCCGAGGGTAAAGCAGTTGACATCATTGTTCACAAAAACAGGTACCGCGAATTCTTCTTCCAGAATGTCACGTAGGGCAACCTCTTTCCAGGAGGGGATGTTGGCAACGTTGTAGACAATCCCTCTTCCTACATCGACCACCGAAGGAACGCCAATCCCAATACTGCTTACCGACGATTCTGCTAAGGGACGGATAAGCTCAATAAGTTGTGATAAAGTTGAGGATAATGATTCTTTTTGATGCAACAGACCACTCATTTGGTGGACAATTGATCCGTTCCGTACAAGCCCGGCCCGTACGTTGGTTCCTCCTAAGTCGACCCCAATAGTCATTTGAAAAGCAGGTTTATCTTTAATTGGATTTGGTAGGGTTAAGGCGCAACAACAACTGCCGACCGGCTTGACCGGCCCGACGCATCGAAGCTTTTTAATTTCACGGTTCCCTTTACCTTCACCGGATTTTTGTACAAAGGTGATTGGACATTTGGCTCAGAGCCATCCGTCGTGTAGCGAATGGCAAGACCAGGCAATTCCACATTGGCTTTGAGCATTCCTTGTTCCATGATGGCACCGGGTTTCGGTAAGCGGTAGTTGTAGCCGCCATTGATGGTTGCGAGCCGGGGTAAGTCTTTCTGGGCGAGTGTATTGGCAAATACGTTCCAACCCACGGCCATCGACTTTTCGCGTGCCTGCTTGTTTTCGATGGTTTCCCAGGGGCGCTCAGGTGCCCAGGCGCTTTCGGAAAAGCCCAGCAGTTTGGGCAGGATGTCGTATTCGGCCATCTCACGGCCTTTGACGGTTTCGCTCCAGAGCTGAGCCTCAACACCCCGTACGTTTTTACGCGCTTCGGGTTTCATGTGCTCCAGACCGGCGAAGTTGAGGGGCTTACCCATCGACGTTTTATACGTAGTCTTGAACATATCGAACGGGGCAAACGCCCAGTTATTTCGCGTATCGACATAGCCCGCCCAATACAGACCTGGCTCCTGTGGATCGTTGTTGTAAGCCATATCGAAGTAAAAGTTTGACACGTTGCAAAGAACCACCGGATAACCGGCATTTGCCAGTCGATTACCCAGGTCAAGGTCAAACAGGTTGTTCCAGACATAAGGAACGACCCCTTTTCCCACAAATTCGGGTTAATAACTAGTTTTCCGTCAGCGGCTTTTACGAGAACGGCCTCTTCCCAGGCATGTACTTCCAGATTCCGCTTAGCCAGCCGTTCCCGAAGCTTGCCAAAGAAATAGGCTTGTAAGTTTTTTGGGTCTTTAATAGCTGGATTTTCTTTGAGCACTTTAGCCGCGATGGGCGATTTTGTCCAGGCACCTTCGGGCACTTCATCCCTCCGGCGTGCATCACATCCATTGGCAGACCCGCTTCCTTGTACATCTTCGTGATCTCATCGACCACTTTTTCGTAGAAGTGATAGGTTGACTCTTTCCCAACACTCACAACATTGTCGGTATAACCCTGCGCCGATAGATAGACAGATTTGTCAACGGGGTCAATGAGCCGGTACTCGTTGGCTTCTTTTTCTTTGCCTTCTTTCATCAGTCGTTCATAGCGGGCTTCCATCGCTTTGATGGCGGCTCGGGCATGACCCGGCAAATTCACCTCTGGAATGACCTTAATATGGCGTGCTTTTGCGTATTTCAGGATTTCGACAAAATCAGCTTTGGTATAATAGCCACTGCCGTATTTCCCTTCGTCATAGGCTTTAGGGCCAGATCCATAGGCCGGATGCAGCACTGGCGTTTCTTTCCCCGACGTATGTTCCCGTTGCGCACCTACCTGAGTCAGTTCAGGCAAACCGTCGATTTCGAGCCGCCATCCTTCATCTTCCGTCGTGTAAAACAAAAACTGATTGACTTTGTAAAACGCCAGCAAATCGAGCAGGCGAAGGATGGTTTCTTTCGTCTGGAAATTCCGGCTGACATCGAAATGCAAACCCCGAAAATGAAACCGGGGCGCGTCTTCAACCTGGGCGAAAGTCAATGGAATCGTTGCTGAAGGTTTTAAGTAAGCCTGCGTTGGCATTAATGCGAGCAGGCTCTGAACCCCATAGAAGACACCCGCGGCATCGCTACCGATGATGGAAATACCGTTGGCATCAATCGTTAACCGATACGCTTCGCTCGTAATGCCCTTGACCGAAAGGGGAGCAACCTGAAGCGAAATGCCTTTACCCGTAGTAGCTGACTGTGCCAGTTGGAAATCGGCTCCTGTCAGCGTTTTTAGTTTCTGAGCTAATAATTGGCCTTCGTTCTCCAGCCCTTGCCGTAATGAATTGGAAACGAATTCGTAAGCGATAGCGTGCCCCCGCCAGTAGTTATGCTCACGGGCGCGGGGATGATTTTCTGAAGTTGGTCGGCTGGAAGGAGCGAGGCTGTCAGATTGGTCTGATAGGTATGCTCGGCTGTTGGTAGGGGTTCCAGATCGATTTTGCCCCGCAGTTGCTGGTTGCGCCGGGTAAAGGGCTTAATGCTGTAATTCGCTACCTGCACGATGTTTTTCTCCTGACCACTCTTGTCATAAAAGACAAAGTAAAGCCCCAGGGGAGCATCCGTCACCTTCGTAACCGCTTCCGTTCCTTCATACCGAATCTCGACTGTGGCACCCGGTTTGAGCGAAAAGCCTACATTGGGGGTGAGTTTATACCAGTCGCCATTGATGTGATGGACCGTAGCGGGCTGTAGGACTTGTGTAGGTACAATAGGCCGGGGCGACATATTGAAAAACAAGGCCCAGTTTGTATCCGTCAGCGGAAAATCGCCCCGATTGGTGAGCGTAAACCGGGCTTCGAAACCCGTTTCCAGTTCGGTAAAATTGCTGACTAACTCCCAGGAAACGGCGATCTGTTTTGCTTCTTCTGTGGTGGGTGCTTCGCCTGATTTACAGCCGTTAAACCCAATAACGATGAGCGTTAGGAGGGAAGCAAAAAAAGTAGTTCGCATAAATTCTAAGGTTAGATAGCCTTTATAGTACTCAAATCAGTACTAAAGATACCACTGCTTAAGCCAGGCTTTTTCATTAAATGGTTGTTAAATGGTCATTTATAGTCATTTAGTAATCGTGTAATACGAATAGAAAAACTAAAAACACCTATTAGATGAAAAAAGGTGACAATGGGTCTCTGCTGATACCGAACCGACTCATTTCGTTAGATGCGATGCGTGGCTTTACCATCGCAGCCATGATTGTTGCCAATTTTCCAGGAAGCGAGGAATTTGTCTATTTTACATTAAGGCATACGAAATGGAATGGGTTGTCCTTCACTGACTTAATTGCGCCAACGTTTCTGTTTATCGTGGGTGTGTCTATCGCACTGGCTTATAGCCGTAAATTAGACGAAGGTAGCCCTAGGGGACCACTTTATCGGAAAATTATAATTCGGTCGCTGAAAATTTTTGGTGGGCATGTTCCTGAATCTAATGCCCGATTTTGATTTTTCGAATGTCCGATGGACAGGGACCCTCCATCGAATTGCTATCGTCTTTCTGATTTGCTCAACATTATTTTTAACCACAAGCTGGAAACAGCAAGCCTGGATTGGAGCCCTCACATTAGTGGCTTACTGGCTTGCCATGACCCAGATTCCAACGCCCGATGTTGGGCAGGTTGTACTTGAACGAGGGCAGAATCTGGCGGCCTGGCTCGACCGAAAATACCTGCCCGGCCGTATGTGGCAGGGCACCTGGGACCCCGAAGGTATTCTGAGTACGTTCCCGTCTATCGTGACCGGCATTACGGGTATGCTGGCTGGACGCTGGATGCTCAGCAGCGCCAGTCCAACTGAAAAAGTGTCGTATCTGATGACCGCCGGACTGTTTACGGCTGCTGCCGGGTATTTCTGGGGACTGAGCTTCCCGGTCAATGAAAATCTCTGGACCAGCTCATTTGTGCTCGTTACGTCTGGTTTTGCCGCAATGCTACTGGGGGCAGTGTATTTTCTGGTCGATGTGCTTGGGCACAAGGGTGGCACAAAGCCGGGGATCATTTTCGGTGCGAATGCCATCTCGGTATATGTGTTGGCCGACATTTTTGCGCTCTTTTTCTATCGGTTTCGTATTGACGATCAGCCACTAAATGAATATACAGTACATGGGTTGATCGCCATCGGGATTCAACCTGAGCTTGCCAGCCTGTTGTATGCCCTGTTTTTCATCGGCATCAATTTCATCCCGGCCTACGTACTGTATAAGCAGAAGATTTTTATCAAGCTGTAAATGGTATTTAATAGGAGATAGTTTATTAGCCCACGGCTTTAGCTGTGGGGATTGATAGTAAGATAGATTTCATGCGGAACCGTTTTAACGGTTTTGGGCCACTAAACCGTTAAAACGGTTCCTTGTTAAGTCAATATTTTTTTCTAAACCCACGGCTCAAGCCGTGGGCTAATAAAACGTCTCCTGTTTTCGATTGGCTCAACCAATCGAAAATCTGTAACCACTTTATGAAGCTACTTACAATATCAACCTGCTTAGCTCTATTTCTGCTCTCAATCCTGTCGAGCGCCTACGCTGTCCCAATCGACCTCTCAAGAGCGCGTATAGCCACTGTCGTTACGGATAAAAAAGCCCTTCGCCGAACGGTTGAGATACTTCAGCAGGAAGTGAAAAAACGAAGTGGTATTCAACTTCCTGTTGTCGGAAAATTCCCCGCCGATGAACAGTCGTTTATTGGTCTTGTACTGGAGCAGAATATAGCACAGTTGCCCATAAGTTTTCGAACGCTTATTCAGGCAATGCCTGAGAGTAAAAATGAGGGTTTCAAGCTGGTATCCATTGAAAAATCCAACGCAGTGCTGATTGTTGGACACGATGCGCGGGATTGCTTTATGGTGTTGGGCGGTTGTTGCGCAAGCTGGATATGAAGCCGGGCAAACTGAATGTGGCTGGAGATCTGTCTATTGCCACAAGCCCCCGCTATCCCATTCGCGGGCATCAGCTTGGGTATCGTCCTAAAACCAATGCCTACGATGCGTTTTCGGTGGCCCAGTACGACCAGTACATTCGTGACTTGGCGTTGTTTGGGGCCAACAGCATTGAAATTATGCCACCCCGTACCGACGATGATTTCACCAGTCGGCACATGAAGTTGCCCGCCATCAAGATGATTGGCGAACAGTCGCGAATTTGTGCTGAATACGGGCTGGATGTCTGGATGTGGTACCCGAATATGGGCCTGAATTACACGCATCCTGATTCGATTCAGAAAGAGTTAGCCGAGCGAAATGAAGTATTTGCGGCCGTTCAGAAACTGGATGCGGTATTCGTGCCCGGCGGTGACCCTGGCGAACTGGAACCCGACGTGCTGTTTGCCTGGCTCGAAAAAGAAGCACAGGTGCTTCATAAGTATCATCCCAAGGCTAAAATCTGGGTATCTCCGCAGGTCTTCCGCCCCACGCAGCAATGGTTCGATGCGTTCTATAAACACGTGAATAAGGAGTACCCGTGGTTTGGAGGGGTGGTTTTTGGTCCTTGGGTTAAGATGACAGTGCAGGAGATTCGGAAGGTGGTTAAACCATCCATTCCAATTCGGCATTATCCCGATATTACCCACAACTATGCGTCTCAATATCCGGTGCCGCATTGGGATTTAGCCTGGGCCATGACACTGGGTCGGGAATGCATCAACCCGCGCCCGCATGATGAGAAGGCCATTCATAACGCGCTCGATGAATATGGTGCCGGAAGCATCAGTTATTCGGAAGGCACCAACGATGATGTGAATAAGTTTGTCTGGAGCGATCAGGACTGGAATCCTGAAACGCCGGTTATTGAAACCCTGCGCGATTACGCCCGATTGTTTATTGGTTCAGATTATGCCGAAACCGTTGCGCAGGGGCTAGTGGCACTCGAACAAAACTGGCGGGGCAATCTGCTGACCAACGATGCCGTTGAACGTACCCTGATGCAGTGGCAGGCATTGGAAAAATTGGCCCCGCAGACTGTATTGCAAAATCCACGCTTTCAGATGGCCCAAATTCGGGCGTATTATGATGCCTTCACCCGCAGTCGGCTACTTTATGAAACCAACTTGGAGCAGCAGGCGCGTTTTGCGTTGGAAACCAGCGAGTCGGTCGGCTCGTTAGCGGCCATCCGGCAGGCGAATGCCATCCTCGAAAAAGCCTGGAAAGAACCGATTCTGGCCGCTTACCGCCAGAAATGTTTTGCCTTAGCCGACTCGCTCTACAAAAGCATCGGGGCGCAACTCACTATCGACAAACACGGAGCGATGGGGGGGAGGGCAATTTTATCGACAACATCGACATCCCGCTTAACGACTCGCCCTGGCTATTATCCCAGCTTTCGCAAATTGAAAAATTAGGTAATGAGCAGGAGCGACAGCTGAAAATCCGGGAATTGCTACACCGGACTGATCCCGGACCGGGTGGGTTCTACGATCACTTTGGGGCGCCCGAAAGCTGGCACCGGGTTGTTCCGGGAGTAAGTTGGGAAAAAGATCCGGGCAGCTTGCAATCGCCCAGAATCGGATTTGGCGTGGGGCTAGTAGGCGTCGAATGGGTAGACGAGATCAAAGCAACGGGATTTAAAGGCCAGGTGACGCCACGGGCATGGATGAAACAGGCCAAAACACTCTATGACCAACCGTTAAAAATTGCGTATAACGAACTTGATCCCAAGGCCACCTATCGAATCCGGATTGCCTATACCGGACGCTTCCAGTCGCGCATGAAACTCACAACCGACGATGGCTCGGTTGTTCACGACTTCCTCCAAACTGGTGAGCAACCCATCTATGAATTCGACGTACCCAAAGCGGCTCTAGCCGATGGGGCTGTAACCTTCATTTGGGAGTGCGGAGAGGGTGAACGCGGCTCTCAGGTGACGGAGATCTGGTTGGTCAGGAAGTGAGAGGGAAGTAGTAGCTAAAAATAGGTGTTCTGTCCTATTATATTCGACCGTTTGTAGTAGGATAAGATGGGCAAAATAAATGCCTTTTGTAGGTAATACAACAGTGCTTCAAACCCTTTTGAGAAATAAAGCATCATAGAAAAAACGAGTTTATCTATGAAACGGCTGATACTTATTTGTTCTCTTTTCGTAGCAATAACGATTTATGTTTCAGCTTGCGAACAGGAGAAGGTCGTTCTCTCTGTTCCCTGTCCTAATGCGGGGACTTTTGTTAAGCAAGCCAATAAATTAACTGGTACAGTGTACTACGATTCAACCAAGAAGAGCTACGGTATCCAAGTCGCCACCAGCTTCGACTCGGCTGATATGGGCTATACCTGTAACCTGCCGACGGAATTTCAAAAAGAACAGCTGAAGGTGCGCTTTACCGGAAGTTACTATATGTATGATAAGCCAATAAATGGGCCTGCGGGTTATAAGTTCTATTATTTAAGCCTTGAATCTGTCTCCCTGTAATTTGATTTTACTTTTGCATTATATGCGTTTCTTTATCAGGGTTCCATTTTACTTTATTGTACTTTTTCTTTGTGCATCTTCATGCAAAAAGGGTACAGTTGATGCGGACTGTGGGTGTGAGTACCATTGAAAACTTACAAGCCAGATACATTGGCGACGGTACTTTTGTTGTTCCAGATACCATGGCGGGTTCCATACGCGTAAATGCTTGTGATGTGGATACTGCTTGGGAAATAAGTAAAGATGAAAGAACATGGAATTACATCATCTCGGGCAATGTAAAAAAGAGGTGCCTAGGTACTCATCCTGAGTTAGAGTTACCGGCTCCGGGAGGGCCAATTCAGATTACATATATTAAAAAGAATTAAGGGTGATATACCACCACAAACGTTCGTTTATAGTAGGACAAGAGAGGCAAAATAAATGCCTTTTTGGGAGTTTACCCATTTTGCAGCCATTCAGCTCGCCACTAATCGTTATATCTAGTCATTTTTGGGCTTTTAAACATATTGTAGATTATACAACAGTTTTGAGGTGGATGGTTGGCTAATAATTACAGGTATTTTAATTGGTGGCCCTGCACTTATTTTGCTTGGTGCTTATCTGAATTTCCGCGATTCAGCTCGTATACGTAAAATATGTATGGGGAAAGTGTTCGTGGTAAGTGGGATTATGTGGATCTTACTTCTTTTGATAGGCGTTGGACTGAGCGGATGGCTTTTTTAGACTTACTTCACATATGTAAGATTATACAACTGGAATGGAAGACCTTTTTAGTAGGCTTGACCAGCATTGGAATGAATTAGGATTTTTCGGATCACTACGTGTTCGAGAGCTAAAATTTGATTTAGGTCAGGAGGTCTTAGCTATTCTAAGTAAAGTAGATTTTGCCGAGATTGACCACATACCCAAAAAATACGTCAGGCTTTTATGGTTTATACCCCTCTTTATGGAGTGGCAAGGTCAACGGCTGCCGGAATATGCCGAGAAGTCGGTAATACATGAGTATACTGTTCTGCAAAATGGAATATCAACTGAAATAGAACGAATTCTAGGAGTTCCTTGAGCTAGACAGGCTTACATGCACTTATATAACAGACTCCTGATCAGTGAAAATCATTACATCACTTCCTATAAGAGTTGAGAGCGGAATACTATTTCTTTTTTTACTAGCCTACCCTTTTTATAGCTCTAACTTCTATGAAACTATTTGCACTCCTACTTGTCTTGTTGAGTAGCTCATACGCGAACGCCCAATCCGTTGAAGCGAGACTAAAAGTGAAGGTTTTAAAAATAGAAACCGATAAGGCTAAGAAAGACGGACGGCTGATAACAGAGGCTCATTTTACTTCTTTCCAATACCGATTGATTCCCATTAAAGACTGGTGGAAGATGTTCTATGACATCCATAGAAAGTTTAAGACCGACATGAGTCGGGTGCTAATCGCATCAGTGGTTGATCAACAAAAGCGGGATAGCCTTGCTGGCACTCATCAAGCCGATTCACTGGACACTTTATCAAGCCGAATGCAGCAAGACACAAGTGTTTCAAAAGAAGAGACTTATTTTAAAGCAAAATATGAAAATGCCAGTCCCACTCAACAGGTGTATGAAGTATTGTATGAATTGAAATACAAGCATTCGGGGCAAGTCATACAGGCTAGCAAGCTACGCAAAGCTTTTTACCAACGTGACCTATCAGAAGTTCATTCCTTTAATTAAGTTAAATGTCTGTTTGAACAGAATTGGATAAGTACAACAAATTGTCCCACAGTAAGTTAGTGCTATTCCAGGCACAGTTGTATAACTATTTTTATGTAAAGGGAATAAACTAATTTGAAGTGTTTACTAGACTATATGAATAGCTTGGGTAAGTTTAATTTTTTTAGGGAAAATAAAATGCCCTCATTCTATTAGAAGATGCAGAGTTTGAGGACTTTTGGATAGAGTATTTATTTGTTCCGCGTCTGTTTCCTTTACAAAAATTTTAGAGTTTTTGACCCCTACGCTACGTAGATCATTACAATATAGTACAACTTTCTTGCTCTCGCACCTTACCCATAATTCCAAGATCGCATCCATTCCTGTCATTTTACCACTCACAAAACACTCTGATTCAGGTAGCCCACCTTGTTTGCGAATTCCATAAGTGAAAGCAACCCCACGATAAAACACTCTGGTGTATTCGATTTTAGTAAAGAAAGTGTTGGAACAATTAGGCATCTGATAGACAGTATATTCGTAATTTGTCCAAGTAAAAGCGTAAACTAACCCTATCAATGAGAACAAAAAAAACGTAGCTGGAAAATATCCGATTCGCGTTAATATAATCTTAATTTTAGAGGCCATTAATCATGTGTTTCTTTTCGAAAAATAGACGATTTCCTGTTGTATAAATGGCAATATGTTTACCTAAGAGCCTACAATCGACAAAATATAACTGAGGTGCCGTTTCGTACTTTGGAAAGTAAATCACGAAAGGAGCAAATTTTACAAACGTATGACCAACATCATACATTTGTAAAACTACCTTTTAGTTAACATACAAACGCAGGGCTTTCTTATAAAAATGCCGTAGGCATGAAATCTTTGTAGTAAATAGGCTGCTCTTTGTCTTTTTGAACTCCGTAGGAGTGACATCTTTGACTACTGATGTCACTCCTACGGAGTTCAAAAAGACAAAGAGCAGCCTATTTACTACAAAGATCCTACCTCTACGAGGCTGTAAATTTTTATAAGAAAGCCCTGCATACAAACGTAACAAAAGCCTCTGATGGCTTTACATCCATTTCGGGACTGATACCTGATTTCTGGTTCACGACCATAGATAGCATTCTCCTAGATATAGAATTTCCCGTATCCGTTCAACTAAATGGGCTGTTAGCTTCGATGGGTTGTTATCTTTAGCTAAAGGTCGCAGGCCCTTGTGTTGATACGTTCTATCATACATCTAATGTAGCAGGAGCAATCACATGTTACAACAAAAAGCGATTTTTCTCCTTTGCATGATCGTGTGGCGTAGGTGAACGCGGCTCTTAGGTGCCGGAGATCTGTTTAGTCAGGAAATGATAGGAAGCGGGGTGAATTGTGACAGGTCTAATTTGCGTTCAATTTGGTTGATTATGCCCTATATCCCGCAACATCCGATACGACAATAAACCCAATACCAGCAACACTAGTCCTAGCGCAGGCCAGATAACGCGACTGTCGGTGAAAAACGAAGCCGTCTGTTCTCCAGGGGTACCCATAGGATGTAACGAACCAACGCCAACAATTGGCTGATTGCCGGGAACGACCGTTTTGAATGGTGTCAAATCATAGATGGGAGCCGTGCCATTGTCAGCCGAAAAATGAAGCTGGTACGATTGGCCAGCTACTAGATTGGCGAGCAAATAGGTAGTTAGCTGATAGGCCTGAACTGCCTGGACTTTAAGTGGTGGATTGTCGTCATTAGCGATAACCACATACAAATCCTTCGCTTTCAGGCCGGGCAGATGTACTACGTTGCTGTCAGTAGAACTCAATTCAATAGAGCGAATAACCTCAAACCACCGGTCGATATACCCTCGCTTCCGTTTCTGGCTATGAAACTGCCCAATTTCGGCCCGGCGACGGAATGGGCCAGAGGCCTTAATGGAAAGGGTAATTTTGTCAAATCGGGCATCGTCTGCACGAACAACGTGGACATACGTATGTTGGTCGCTGCTATCGCGTTGTGAAAACGTAAGATTGGGAATTGCTGAATACGCACCTGCATCCGCTCGCTGGGAGTAATAGCCAACGCGCAAAATATTCAGGGGTGTGCTTAGTGAATCGTTGATAACCAGCCGATAGTAGGCATAATCGCTCAATGGAAAGTCAATCTGTTTAACCTCTGTTGTGGTTGCCGAATGCTGAGTCGGCCCCAGCCAGATGGCATCATCAAGAGCATACCAGTTTTGGGCATCCGAACTACCGCTGAGCCTGGCCTTTTTGCTCACATTCGTATTCTTGATGAGCAGGTCCAATGAATTAATAGGCCGTTTCGTCTGATTGTGGATGACCAGCGTCGTTGAAACATTCGGTTGTGATTGTTTACTAACTAGCTCATAATCAACAAAAGGAGCTGTCTGTGCCGGTTGCTGCCGGATGAGCACATAAGGCACCTGCTGTTGCTGCCCATCATAGAGCCGGATATCGGTCAGGCTTGTATTTAAACGCCCCACAACATCGGGGGGCAATTGAATTCGATAGAAGCCTGACTGCGGAATACCATTAACCGTTGTCTGGAGTCGGAACGATTGCGCCCTGACTGTAGCCGTTGCGTTACTCAATAAGCAGAGTAGTAGTGTGTAACGGGTAAGCTTATAAGCTGGGATTAATTGACTGAATTTCATACGTCTTCTTGATCAGGTTGGGGTGCGTCGGTATCAAGAATCAGCCGTTTTATGCGCTGATACATAAACGAGATAATAAGCAATAGCGCACCCAATGAAATAAAAGCCGCAATCCGTCCTCCCTCCGAAATGCCTTTCAGGTCATAGAAAAACAGTTTGAGAAGTGTCAGCGCAAATAAACTGAGTGAGATAATCCGAAATTGGCGGTTTCGGCGGTTCAGCCCCACATACATAAAGGCAAAGGCACAAATACCCCACAAAATAGGTAGCCCTACTTTGTTGATTTGTTCGAGCAGTACGTAATAGTGGGTGGCTGCATCAAGTTTTTGAGTCGCTGATGTTGGCAAATCAAGCCCCGAAAAAGTTAGGTACACGACATGCGAATATAATTCTGAACTGGCCGTATAGACCAGCATGAAGCCCAGGAACCAGGGCCAAAGCCGGTCAATGGATGTGGGAAGTGGGGCTAATTGAGGTCGAAGTGTATGGAGTAGAAATAACAGGCTAAGCACGCACACTAAACTCAGGTAATGAACCGGAAAGCCGATAAGACTTGTGGCATCTCCCTGAAAATAAGCGCCTAACAAGTCATGTACCGCCGGATCGAAAAACGTCACGTATAAAAGCAGGATAAGAATGCTAAGCGTAGCAGCCTGTAACAAGCTGCTTCTTAAAGCCTCTCGTCGGGCAATGAGCAACAGCCCGAGAACAAAAGACAGATTATAGGTGCCTAGTAAAATGCTGCGATTTGCCCCAAAGCCAAACGCGTGTGTGGCCTGATAATCAAGCTCACAAGCTCCGGCAAAATACGAAATCAGAATCGTTAGATAGCCAATCGTACGTTGATAGGCGGGCACACTCAACTGACCAAGCCAGAACTGAAAGGGTGATGACTGAGTCCGTACTAATCGGCCCGTGGCAACCAGACTAACAATAGCTATAAGGCTGGTAATGAATGCTTTGTTAAATAGAATGCGGAGTAGGGGAGTAGATTCATCCAGGTAAAGTGCTGTCCAGTCCATGGTCAGACTAATTAGCATCAGTCCCATAACAAGTACAGCTCCTGTTGAGAGTAAAGCCAGACCTGATCGTTGTGCCAGCCATAGCAACAATACGGCTTCGAGCGCCCAGAACATCGTAATGAAATTCCCATCTAACTGCACCGGAATGGTCAGACTGGCGAAGGTAACAACCAGGCCAATCAGTAGATAAATCAAGGTACGGTCAACGGCTTCGCGTCGGTAGAGTAGGGCCGCGATACCAAAATTTACGACGGCCAATCCGGCTGTAAACAAACCCTGATACGCTCCATGATTCACATTGGCGAGGAGATACATGCCTGCAGCGTAGTAAAAAGCCGTGTTGCTTAAAAGCAGGCTAATCTCAACTGCCGAAAATTTCGCTCGTTGTTTCAGGTTATAAATCAGGTTCATCGTCATAAAGACCATGTAGAAAAGCGTAGCAAAAATCAATGCCCCCCCGTAGGGCGCATTCGGCTGATCCTGAATTTTAGCACTGAGAAATAAGCTGTAGAGTAATACGGTGAAGCCGTAAGCCACAAAATGAACGATTGTCCACTTCTTGAAATACGCCAATACCAGCATACCACAGTCTAAAATTAGGATGTAGGTGAGCAGCACCACATAATTGCCCTCGCCCGAACTAACCATAAAGGGCGTGGCAAAACCACCAATCAATGACATCACGGCCAGCGCTGATCGATTATAGGCGATCGACAACAGAACCGCGAAGCCCGTAATGACTACCATCAGCACAAAGGCGGCTGTTTGGCTAAAAATCTTGTAGTCAGAAAACGCAATGGCAATCGTGAAGTACAGAACGGACAGACCTCCTGCCACTAACACCGAACTAAACGCACTGAAGGTGTTACGGATTCGATGCGCTACGCCCACTAATAATCCACCCGCCAGAACGCCAATCAACACCCGACCGATTTCGTTAATCCAGTTCTGGTCGATGGCAAATTTCACGAAGTAACCAATACCCGCCACCAGAATGGCAATACCGATTTTATTGATGAGATTTTCACCGATAAACTTCTCCAGATCCGGGTTTTCGGCCAGAAAACGCTGGAAGAAGGAAGGTTTCGGCTCCGTTCGAAGAACAGGTTGCGGAATCATGGGTTGAACAGGAACGATTTCTGGTTCGATTTCTGGGGCCGGAACAGCTGAGACCTCCATAATCGGCACTGGTTCCCGTATCGGCGGAGTGGGCGGTACAACAACGACAACTGGAGCAGGCTCCACAATAGGTTCGGCGGGTTGTTCGGCTGCGGGAGGTGAGATAGACTGATTAAGCAACTCTTTCTGGAAGGCCAGTAATTCAGCACGTAGTTGACTGATAACCGTATTCTGAAGAGTTAACGCTTCTTTAATCGCACTGAATCGGTTGTTTCCAACAATAGCGAGAATAACCAGGACGACTAGTAAAAACAGTTCCATAGCAAGTGTAGGTGGCTGGTTTAGAGGACTATCGGTGATAGTAGACAGGCAAATATGCAAAAAATAGAGTCCTGTATGCTGAAGTAATTGTCTATGGGTCAGACGACTTAGCTTTCGGTAAGTAAGGGCCATTGAATAGGATTCGTTGAGCTATCCATTTTAGGGACAGCCGCAACCGAATCGACTGGGCAAGCAGGCTGTATCTAGTCTCCGTCTTTCTTCCTTACTTTGCCTCATGAAAGTAACTCAACCTGTTCGGCTAACGATGGTGGGAGGAGGGAGTTGGGCCACCGCGCTCGTTAAAATCCTCTCCGAAAATAATGTCAGTGTTAAATGGTGGCTCCGTAAAACAACCGATGCGGAACATCTCAAGAAATTTGGCCATAACCCAAGCTACCTGAGCGACGTGCAGATTAACACCCGCAAGGTAAAAGTGTGCACGAAAATTCGAGAGGCCGTTCGTGATAGCGACTATATAATTCTGGCCGTTCCGGCGGCTTTTATTGGTGATGCACTTACCGGGCTGAAACCGGAGCATTTCAAGGAAAAATATGTGGTGTCGGCCATTAAAGGCATGATTCCAGGGGCAAACCAACTCGTAACCGACTGGGTTAGCGAGCAGTATGGCGTACCAACGAAGCGAATGTCGGTCATTGCCGGTCCCTGCCATGCCGAGGAAGTAGCCCTGGAAAAACAGTCGTATCTGACCATTGCCTCACAAGATCCCGACTGTGCCGAACGCGTGGCCGATCTGTTACGTTGCCGCTTCGTACAAACGACGCCTGTCGATGATATTTATGGGATCGAGTATAGTGCCGTAATGAAAAATATTATTGCGCTGGCCTGTGGAATCACGCGGGGATTGGGATATGGCGATAATTTTCAGGCGGTGCTGGTTTCCAATGCCATGCAGGAAATCAAGCGGTTTGTCGATGCCATCTATCCCAAACATCGCGACCTGAGCGGCTCCGCTTACCTGGGTGATTTGCTCGTAACGGCTTATTCGCCCTTCAGTCGGAATCGCACATTTGGTACGTTAATTGGCCGGGGATATACGATTCAATCCGCACAAGCTGAAATGAATATGATTGCCGAGGGCTATTATGCCGTTAAAAGCATCTACGAAATTAACCGAAAATTCGGCGTCGATATGCCCATCACGAATGCAGTTTACAACATACTGTATGAGCGGGCGGCACCAACGGGCGAGATGAACGGGTTAAAACAAGTGTTACAATGAAGTCGTCAGTTAATAGTCAATAGTCGTCAGTCAACAGTCATTAGTGGCTGACGCGAAAGCAATGTGTATGCGTCAGCCACTAATGACTAATGACTGTTGACTAATGACTGTTGACTAAAAAAACAAAAACCCCCTGACGTATCAGGAGGTTCTTATATCGTTTATAGCGTTGTCGGCAAAATTTACCGGCAGTTGTGCCTTAGCAAAAATTACTTCGCGCTATCAGCAGACATCGTCGAAGCAGAATCCGTAGCCATCGTCGAATCCGTAGCCATCGTCGAAGAAGAATCCGTCGTGGTGGTGGTCGTCGTTTCGGTGGTTTCGGTCTTCTTCGAGCTGCAAGACGTAGCCAGGGCGATCATAGCCATGAAAAAGAAGGCGGATTTCGTGATTGCTTTCATAGTTTTGAAATGTTTTTGTTTAAGTGATTACTAATTAATGTCAACGTTAATACGCTATAGGGAAAAAGGTAACCCAACATTTTTTAACTTTTTTTTGGGTTACGTCTTAACCGTTTTTGTATTAAGTAATGAGTCAATCCGATGAAGGAAAGTAGGCAGACCATATTGACGGATGAGGAATTGTTGATGGGTTTGGCCGAGGGCTCCGACAGTGCACTGACGCAGTTATACCGACGGTACTTTCCAATGGTACTTCACTTTGTGACCACGAATAGCGGTAATGAAGACGATGCCAAGGACATTTATCAGGAAGCGTTGATTGTGCTGTATGAGAAAGTGCGGAGTGGTTCGCTTGAGTTGCATTGTCAATTGAAAACATACTTGTATTCCATTGGCAGGCGTTTGTGGCTCAAACAGTTAGCGCAACGGAGCCGGTTTGCGGTGCGTGATGTGGAAACGCCTGTTTCGGATGAGATAGCGCTTGACCATCTGAACGATGATCTGATTGATCATGAAGAACGGGATCGTCAGTTTGACCTGATGGCTGATTCACTCGACCGACTTGGCGAACCCTGCCGGACCTTATTAGACGATTTTTATATCCAGCATCTGAGTATGCAGGACATTACCGAAAAGTTTGGCTATACCAATGCCGATAATGCTAAAACGCAGAAGTATAAGTGTCTGATGCGGCTAAAGCGGCTCTTCTTTTCGGAGTATAAACAGTGAGAAGTTGCTGAGTTATTCATGACAACTGGATGGCCTACTAACTCAATAACCTTATAACTATCTTGAGTGATGGACGAGGAAAAAGACATTGATAACGCGCTGCATGCCTACGGTGAACGAATTCGGTTCAAGCAGCGGCTGGCGAAAATTCAGGCAGGCGTCGATATGAATGCGATGCGCCGGGAAGCTGATGCCTATCAGTCTGAAACGGAGCAGTCGGGTAAAATTCGGGCGCTATGGCAGGCCTATCGTACTACGTTGGCGGTGGCAGCATCGGCAGCTATTATTACTACCTTCGGCTCCATTTTTCTCTACCGTTCGTACCAGCAAAGTCATCAGCAGGAACAACAATATAGCCAGTTAAGCAAAGAAATTCAGGCAGTTAAGTCGTCGCAACGTAAGATGCTGAACGATTTTAATGGGCGTGGGCGTGGTCTGAGCATCAATCCGGCACAGGTATCTGGCTCGGGCTTTTTATTGACTGGTGATGGGTATTTTGTAACGAATAACCACATTGTTCGTGATGCTGACTCGGTATACGTCCAAAGTACCAAAGGAGAAGTTTATAAAGCCCGGGTCGTTTACACCGATCAGACGCATGACCTGGCTTTTCTACAACTCTGCGACGATAGCGCATTTCGTACACTTCCACCGGTTCCCTATAGTTTCGACGCACGTCCGTCTGACCTTGGTGAGCGCGTTTATACCCTTGGATATCCCCGCGAAGAGATTGTCTATGGAGAAGGCTATCTAAGCTCTGGCACTGGTTACCGGGGTGACTCAACGGCTTACCAGGTGGCTATTGGCGTGAACCCCGGTAACTCAGGTGGCCCGCTTTTAGACGAAAAAGGGAATGTGATCGGAATTATCAGCGGTAAGCAAACCACGTCGGAAGGAGTGAGCTTTGCCGTAAAAACCAATTACCTGCTCGAAGCCCTGAGCAATATCCCCGTCGATTCCCTGAAAGGTCAGCCCCTGCGCCTGAACCGGAAAAATACCTTAGCCAATCTGCCCCGTAAAAAGCAAATTAAGCGGATGCAGGATTACGTATATCAGGTGAAAGTTTTCAAGCACAAGGAGTAAGGTAAAGTGGTTATTGTTAACTGGTTGTAACTTTTAGATTCTCAGGATTCTTTGGGCTCTATCGCATCAAGTTGCTGTTTTCCAGTATAATAGAATCTTAGAACCAATAGAATCTGATCTGACTTACTTCTGCGTGATTACGTACACCCAAGCCGAAATTTAAACAATCGATTCTTTTGGGATGTTGTTGAGGGCGTACAAACAACTCAACAACCATGAAAAAGATCATTATGCTGGCCGTTGCGCTGGCCTTCTCAACGGCACTCGTATCGGCACAGGATACAAAAGAAAAGGCAAAGGAAACAGCACATCAGGCTAAAGAAACGACAAAAGCTGCTGGTAGAAAAATAGGTCGCGAAGCTGATAAAGCGGGCGATAAAGTGTCAACGGCGGCTAAAAATACAAAGGAAGACGTGAAAGAGGGTACAGATAAGGCCCTTGATAAGACCAACCGCAAAATGAAGAAAGCTGAGCGGAAGTTGAATAATTCAAAATAGACGTCATCGCTATTTCATAAAAAGGGTGCCACTTCTACTGAATAGTGACACCCTTTTTATTGGCAGGAAGCGAACTTCAACCAGCCTTTGTTACGTTCCCGAGATAGGTCCTGTTCCTGCATTGTCGTTTATTTATGGATTTACCTGTTTCTGTACTTTTATTTGGGATCACGCGTGATCTGACCGGCCAGTCGGCTATTTCGATTTCTTTACCTGAGCATGCAAAGGT
The DNA here is from genome assembly GCA_003259005.1 of Spirosoma telluris. Taxonomy (GTDB): domain Bacteria; phylum Bacteroidota; class Bacteroidia; order Cytophagales; family Spirosomataceae; genus Spirosoma; species Spirosoma telluris. Next base: position 2,351,931 of record QLII01000001.1, on the reverse strand, counting down.
TGGTGATATGCTAAGTCAGTTGCATCAGCAATTTCCCGCCCTGGCTGGTATCCGATCGTTGTTGGTGGCCGTTAATGGTGAATATGCTGAATCTGATCAATTGCTGAATCAGAATGATGAAATTGCTCTGATACCACCTGTTAGTGGAGGGTAAATTAATGGATAATGTGTAGTCACGCACAGGCGGCCCCAATTATTCATTATACATTTTTCATTCTGCTTATGATTACGCTTACTACTGATCCCATCGACGTTCCTGCGGCCTTGGCCTACTTACAATCAGACCAGGCAGGAGCTATTGATTTATTTCTGGGTGTTGTTCGTGATAATACCCAGGAACGTCCAGTTGACCGGCTTGAGTATGAAGCCTATGACCGTATGGCGATTACTGAAATGCAAAAAATTGCGGATGACGCTGGATTGCGGTGGCCTATCCTTCGCTATGCCATTATCCATCGTAAAGGCACCCTAATAATTGGTGAAATGGCTGTCTTCATTGGTGTAGCCACCGCCCACCGTGCCGATGCCTTTGATGCCTGCCGCTATATTATAGACACGATCAAACAGACCGTACCCATCTGGAAAAAAGAAGTATTTACGGATGGCGAAGCGTGGGTGAATGCGCACCCGTAGATGGGAATTGGTGTAGTAGGTTAAGTGAGTCGAAGGGGTGGCAATTTACTTTAACTCATTCAACCCACTACACTAACTTTGACTAACTCAACTATTTCACCAAATACGTCCCCACAATCGGGTAGTGATCGGAGTACTTGACATAGTTGATCGTCTCGAAGTTTAAAACGGGCAACTTTGGGTCATGAAACTGATGATCAATACGGATAAAGCCCGGTAGTCGATTATAGCTGAAGCCAAAACCACGACCAGCCTCCTCAAACGAATTGGGTAAAAGCCGCCGAAGCCGCTCATAAACGACACTATAGGGGGTATCGTTATGATCGCCCGTTACGATAACTGGATAATGGCTATTCTGAATATACTCTTCCACTTTACGGACTTCCTCATTTCGGTTGATAAACCCGGTACGTAGAGCACTCAACACCCCACGGGTTTCATGCTGGACACCCTTTATTTTTTTTTGTTTTAGGACTTTTCCTACCCGAATACCCATTGAGTGCAGGTGCACATTGATAATACGTATCGTATCATTGCCTATTTTGACATTAGCCCAGACAATACCATTGTGGGTGTCAAATAGCTCGCGTCCTGAATCAAGAATAGGGTAGATCGAAAATATGGCAATACCAATATCTCCACTGGCTACGTGTGCTGCTTCAGGACGTAGAAACGCTGAATAGTGATAGCCCGCCTTTTCGAAGCGCCCGACCATATCGTAATCAGACACCCCCGTAGAGTTGTAAAATTCCTGAAAACACTTTATAGGCGCATCGTAACGTAATACGTAATTGAGTATTCGCCGGACGCGGGGTGAACTTTGACGTCGCTCCCAGTATTCCTGTTCCCCAAAAGCCTGCACATTATAGCTAAATAACTTCAGCCGAGTACCCGGAGTAGTTAGTTCATTTGGTTGGTGCCAAACGAACGTTCGGGAGCCGAATAAGATAATGCCAATTAGTAGAACAATCCCGGAGAGCCAACTCCGCCAGGGGCGCGTTGTAAGCCACAAACCGACGGTAACCAGGTTCAGAAACCAGACTACCGGTATTGAAATCATCAGCATACCGGCCAACCAGTGCTCAGTTTGTAAGCTATAGAGCAACCAATAGGACAGGCAGGTATATAAAGCCAGTAAGAGGTTGAGCGACCACAACAACGACCGGAAAAAAAAGGCAATGAGCTGCCCCACTCGCATTCTTAGCGTCATACTGTCGTCTTTGAGCAAGACAGAAACCTTGTAGAAGCCAAAAATAAGGCATAATGGCGGGAATGCACACTGTTCCTCAAAATCCGGGACTTGCTATGCACGTAGAAACGTATTATCTTTGTGGCACAAAAACCATATGGCATTGATCAAAAAAGGGAGTCGCACTCCCTTTTTTGTTAGCCTTACCCTATGGAGGACAAAGCGAAAATAACCGAATTACTCCAGCCGTATCTGAACAATGGCTACCTGTATATCGTTGATATACAGATGGTTGGTCGTCAGGGTGGTCGCATTAAAGTGACTATTCTACTGGATAGCGACGCTGGAATTACCATCGATGAATGTGCCGATATCAGCCGTAAGCTGGGCGCACAAATGGATGAACTGAATTTTTTTGGTGAAGCTCCGTTTATTCTCGAAGTTTCATCACCGGGTGTCGATTATCCGCTGACGTTTCCCCGTCAGTTCGTCCGTAATGTGGGGCGGCAATTGATGGTGATCCTCACGGATGGAGCCAGCCGAAAGGGCAAGCTCGTATCTGTTACGGACGATCATATTGTACTGGATATTGAAGCCGAAAAGAAGTCGAAGAGTAAAAAGAAAAAGGAAGCTGATTTAACTACCGAGGCAGTACCTGTTGGCCCTACGCCGATTGCTTTCGGAGAGCTAAAAAAAGCGAATGTAGAAGTATCATTTAAATAAAGTTGTGAGTGACTAGTCGATAGTCATCAGTGAGATTAAACTAGCTGTTGACTATTGACTGTTAACTAATGACTATTGACTAAACACTAAAATGACCAGTGGACTATTAATCGAATCGTTTGCTGATTTCGCCCGGTCGAAAAATATTGACCGGCCTACCATGATCGCCATTCTGGAAGAAGTCTTCCGGACAATGATTCGTAAAAAGTATGGTACCGACGAGAATTTCGACGTCATTATCAATGCCGAAAGTGGTGATCTGGAAATGTGGCGTACGCGCGAAATCGTGGATGATAACTCCGAAGATATTTGGGATTATGACAAAATTCCCCTTGCCGAAGCCCGCAAAATTCAGGACGACTTTGAGGTAGGTGAACAAGTTGCCGAGGAAGTAAAACTGGAAGATTTCGGTCGCCGAGTTGTTCAGACAGCTCGTCAGACGCTTATTCAGAAGATAAAGGACATGGAGAAAGAACTCCTTTATCAGAAGTATAAAGATCAGGTCGGTGATCTGGTTGGCGCTGAAGTTTATCAGTTACTGAAGCATGAAATAATCCTGATTGATTCAGAAAGTAACGAGTTAAGTCTGCCACGAACAGAGCAAATTCCGAAAGATCGCTACCGGAAAGGCGAAGCTGTAAAAGCAGTTATCAGCCGGGTAGAGATGATAAACGGAACCCCTAAAATTGTACTGTCGCGAACGTCGCCGGTATTTTTAGAGCGCCTGTTCGAAATTGAAGTGCCTGAAATTTATGACGGCCTGATTTCAATTCGGAAGATTGTGCGGGAACCGGGCGAACGTGCCAAGGTGGCTGTTGAATCCTACGACGATCGCATTGATCCGGTGGGTGCCTGCGTAGGTATGAAAGGTTCCCGGATTCACGGCATTGTCCGTGAACTGGGCAACGAAAATATCGACGTAATCAATTACACGGAAAACCTCGAACTGCTTATTAGTCGGGCACTTAGTCCGGCAAAAATTAGCACCATGCAGATCGACAAGGAGACGAAGCGGGTATCGGTATTCCTGAAACCCGATCAGGTTTCACTGGCAATTGGAAAGGGCGGCCAGAATATTAAACTCGCCGGTCGACTGGTTGACATGGAGATTGATGTATTCCGGGACAACGAAGGTCAGGAGGATGACGAAGACGTTGACCTGATGGAGTTCTCCGACGAAATCGACGAGTGGATGATCAACGAGTTACGCAAAGTAGGTCTCGATACGGCCAAAAGCGTGCTGGCTTTAAGCAAAGAGGAACTCGTTCGACGAACCGATTTGGAAGAAGATACGGTCGAAGAAATTGTGAATATTTTGAAACAGGAGTTTGAGTAAAGAAAATGTATAATGAATAATGCAGAATGAAGTGGCGAAACATTGTTCATTTTACATTATTCATTATACATTATCAAAGTGCGGGATTTTTATTGTGGTAAGTGGTGTTCATAAGATACCAACAACCATTAAATTTGCGGAATATAGACCGAAGTATGGCAGAAGAAAAGTCAATGCGCCTGAGCCAAGTGGCAAAAATTCTCAACAAAGGATTATCCTCTGTTGCGAGTAGTCTGTCTGCCAAGGGGTTTAAGGTCGAAATTAATCCTAACACCAAAATCAACATGGAACAGTTGGAGGTGTTAGCGAAGGAGTATAAATCAACGGAACTCCTGAACGGAGCTCGCCGGGCCGAACCGCCGGTTGCGGTCGCCGAGCCACCGCGTTCTAAGGAGGAGGATGTCGTTTTGTACCGTCGTGATGACGCGAGACGTCCAATTGTCGAAAACAAACCAGAATCAGCTCCGGCTGAATTACCCAAAGTGGCTCCAGTTGAGTCGAAGCCAATTCTACAAACTGCTCAGACCGGTTTGCCAGGATTGAAAGTTGTGGGTAAAATTGATTTGAATGCAAAACCAGCCGTGCCCGCACCGCCTGCACCACAAGCGAAAGTAGCGCCACCACAGGAAGTAAAACCGGTCGAGATACCGAAGCCGGTGGATATCCCTGTGCCGACAGTTAGTGCACCCCCCACCAGCAGTAGCCGAAGTGCCCAAACCAGTGGCTGTTCAGCCACCCGTTGTCAAGCCAGAAGTAGAGGCTCCCAAACCTGTTGTGTCTGAACCCGTTGTTGAGATAAAACCAACTCCGGTTCAAGTGGCACCTGTTCAGGTGACGCCGACTCCGGTCGAGATACCGACTCCTCCTAAGGAGGTGCCCCCCGTGGTAGCTACGCAACCGAAGCCTGTAGAGGTTCCGGTAGTAAAAGTAGAGGCCCCAAAACCTGTAGTTACGCCTGAAGTACAAAAGCCAGTTGCTCGTGTTGAAACACCGAAGCCAACGGCTTATGTTAAGCCAAAGACAGAGACTCCGCAAGCGAAACCGCCTGTTGTAACTCCTCCTACTGAGGCTGAGGCTCCAACTGAAACGATTCGGGCCGCTGGTAGTCATCAACTGGGTGGACTGAAAATTCTTGGTAAAATTGAATTGCCTGTTAATAACCCTCGCCAGGGGGAGGCAACAGCAACGCAGATAAGAAAAAGCGCAAACGGATTCGTGGTGGCCGCGAGGGTGCTCTTGGGAGCACAGGACAGCCGAATCAGGGTGGCGGTGGTCAACAGGGTCAGGGCGGTAATAACCGTAATGACCGTGGCCCACGCGACGGCGACCGTAGTCCGGCAAACCGCACTCCTGGTGATCGTCCGCAAGGCGATCGTAACCAGGCCGCAGGTGGCAATACTCCTCCTCGTGAGGGAAACCGCCAGCAGGGACAAGGTGCACCACGCGAAGGAGATCGTGCTCAGGCACCAGCTAATCGCGCTGGTAGTGGTACTGGTCAGAATCAAGGGGCTAATACTGCCAATCGCGGTGGTGGAGGTCAGGCCGGTACTGGTAATAACAACAATAATACGAATAACAACCGTTCTGGCGGAGGTAACAACGCCAATCGGGGAGGAAGCGGACAGGGCCAAAACCGCAGTGGTGGTACTGGTAACAATGCCAACCGAGGTGGTGGTGGACGCCGTGAAGCACCAACGCAGGCTGATGTTCGGAAGGCGATTCAGCAAACCAATGCCCGGATGCAGGGTAATACGCCCAACCGGGGTGCTGACCGCCGACGTGATCGCCGGAGCCAGCGCGAAGATGATCGTCGTTTACTGAATGAGCAGGAGGAACTGGAAGCAAAAACCCTGAAAGTGACCGAGTTCGTTTCCGCAAACGATCTGGCATCACTGATGGATGTGTCGATCAACGAAGTTATCTCGGTTTGTTTAAACCTCGGGATGTTCGTGTCGATCAACCAGCGTTTGGATGCTGAAGCGATTACCGTTATCGCCGATGAATTTGGTTACGACGTGCAGTTTATATCGGCTGAAGATGAAACCGAAGCCAGTATCGACGTGGAAGCTGATGAACCAGATGATCTACAGCCTCGTGCGCCAATCGTTACGATCATGGGTCACGTTGACCACGGTAAAACATCCTTACTTGATTATATCCGCCGTGCGAAAGTTGCAGCTGGCGAGGCAGGGGGGATAACCCAGCACATTGGTGCCTATAGTGTAAAAAACAGCGACGATCGTATGATCACGTTCTTGGATACACCAGGTCACGAAGCCTTTACGGCCATGCGTGCTCGGGGTGCTAAAGTAACCGACGTCGTTATTATCGTAATTGCTGCTGATGATAGTATCATGCCGCAAACACGTGAAGCGATTAACCACGCTCAGGTTGCCGGTGTACCTATCGTCTTTGCTTTCTCGAAAATCGATAAACCAGGTGCAGATTCTGAGAAAATTCGTGCTGAACTGGCCTCGATGAACATGCTCGTTGAAGAATGGGGTGGTAAATATCAGGCGCAGGAAATTTCGTCGAAATCTGGTCTAGGTGTCGATGACCTGCTCGAAAAAGTGCTGCTTGAAGCAGAACTGCTGGAACTGAAAGCCAATCCAAGTCGACGTGCATTGGGTACGGTTATCGAAGCCTCGCTCGACAAAGGTCGGGGTTACGTATCCACTGTATTGGTCGAAAACGGTACCCTTCGTCAGGGCGACATTATGCTCGTTGGAGCGCATTATGGCCGTATTCGGGCTATGACCAACGACCGGGGTGAACGCATTAAAGAAGCTGGACCTGCAACACCGGTTCAGATTCTGGGTCTACCTGGTGCACCCCAAGCGGGTGATAAGTTCAATGTAATGGAAACGGACCGTGAGGCTCGTGAAATTGCGAACAAACGTGAGCAACTCCTGCGTGAGCAGACGTTACGTACCCGCAAGCACATTACGCTCGAAGAAATCGGTCGCCGGAAAGCAATTGGTACCTTCAAAGAACTGAACGTGATTGTAAAAGGTGACGTGGACGGTTCGGTAGAAGCTCTGTCTGATTCATTGCTGCAGCTGTCTACAGAAGAGGTTCAGGTGAACATCATCCACAAAGCAGTTGGCCAGATTTCTGAATCGGATGTTCTGCTGGCTTCGGCTTCGGATGCCGTAATTGTTGGCTTCCAGGTACGACCTTCTTCGAGTGCGCGTCGGTTAGCTGAACAAGAGCAGATTGAAATCCGTCTCTACTCAATTATCTACGATGCGATCAATGAGGTGAGAGATGCCATGGAAGGCTTACTGGCTCCGACAGTTGAAGAGGTTATCGTTGGTAATATTGAAGTCCGTGAGGTATTCAAGATTAGCAAAATCGGTACGGTGGCAGGTTGCTACGTAACGGAAGGTAACATCAAACGGAACAACAAGATCCGAATCATCCGCGACTTCATTGTTATACACACAGGCGAAATCAGCGCGCTGAAACGCTTCAAAGAGGATGTTAGTGATGTGAAGTTCGGCTACGAATGTGGTCTGAGCATCAAGAACTTCAACGACATCGAAGTGGGTGACGTGATTGAAAGCTTCGAATTGAAAGAAGTAAAACGGACGCTATAATTCTGACTGCCTGTGCAGTCAGATATCGGCCCCAACTGCAAACCAGTTGGGGCTTTTTTGTACCTGTTATCCAGCCTGATAACCGATATTCCATTTTTCGAATGAGTTTGTTCGCTACGAATAACTTTGTGGCTTATATTTCACGATCGTTTCTGTAGCCTAAACTCATGACCGCTTACCGACCGGGCCTGCATTTGCTGGCAACGTTTGCCTCGTCGCCTGATTGCCTTACGCAGGCGCTGGGGTGTCAGGCCATATTCGACCAGTTAATCGACTCATTAGCGCTGACTAAGGTTGGGGAGGTCTATCACGTTTTTCCGAATGGGGGATTCACGGCGGTGGTCTGCCTGACCGAATCGCATGTGTCAATTCATACCTGGCCGGAGCTGGGAATTGCTACCTTCGATGTGTTCCTGTCCAACTATATGCAGGATAATACGGCTAAAGCTCGCCAATTTTATAGGGATGTGCTGGCTCATTTTGATGCTACCGAACTTTCTAAACAGGAACTTGCCCGATGACCAACATGGCTACTTCCGGCCAGTTTGCCTCGTCGGACATCCTCAATTGCCCTTCATGCCAAAACTCAATTACGTATTATGACGTATCAGGTAGTTCCTACTACGGGTGCCCAACCTGCCATACATTTTTTAAATACGAAAACGAAGAACCCCCTGAAATACTGACCACGTTCTCTGAGGGTGTTGCTGCGGTTATTCTGCCTATGGGAACTGAAGGATACCTGAATAATCAGTTTGTTCGGGTTGTAGGGTTCATGCATAAAAAAGAAGCAGGGGCTTCCTACAAGTGGTCTGAATACATGCTATTGCAGAAGGATGGCAGTACAATACAGCTATCGGAGTACAATGGGCATTGGATGGTTATTGAACCGACAGCGAAGACGTATTCGCACTACCATGCGGGCGGTAAAACGTATACTATTAATACTGACAAAGGGCAATATTGGCTTTACAATCGGTATAGAGCAGAGATTGTCAATGCCATAGGGGAGTTCGACTGGAACATTCTGGAGGATGCAAGCCTAACCATTTCAGAATATATTCAGCCACCCTATATGCTGGTTAGTGAGCAGAATGAGAACCAGTCTGACTGGTACAAGGCCCGGCATATATCCCGCAAGGATGTGGCTAATGCCTTTGGCATGAACGAAAATAGTTTACCTCACCCAATAGGTGTTGGCGCAATTGAACCTGCCGATCCTGCTGATCGGGGGGCGTCTTGCTGGCGTTCACGGCTATGCTGGTGGTGGCAATGCTTGTGCTTCAGGTTATTATCAGTATCGTAAAACCATCCAAACAACTTCTTAGCGAGTCTTATCAGGCTGAATCCGATTCTACCGGTACGGTCAAGCCAATTATTACGCCTTCATTTGACATAAGTACTCAATCAGCTCTGGCGTTCAATCTATCGGCTACGCTTGACAATCAATGGCTTGAGTTGCCCGTTACCCTCATAAACGAGCAGTCAGGTAGGGTCTACGAATTTAGTAAAACACTAGAATACTATCACGGAGTAGAAAGTGGCGAAAGCTGGTCTGAAGGTACGAATGACGATGACGCTGTACTTTCAAGGATACCAGCGGGGCGTTATCACCTAAATATCTACCCCGCCAGAGAACCTGGACAGTCTATTACATTCCGGATCATTGTCAGAAAAAATCCGTTTCTGGGTTCAAATATGGCTTTGCTGCTCTTGTTATTAGTCATTTATCCGGTTTTTCAGTATATCCGGAAACTGTGGCGTGAGAGCCAGCGATGGTCGAACAGCGATTATTCGAAAGTTTTCTATGCAGAATCAGATGACTAATTGGTATGAGTAAAGAACTCGCTAAAATCAAATACTATGTCGTTGTTGCGCTTGTTGTAGTAGCCGGATTTGCATGGGCTGGTTTTACCGGAACACGTTTGCTGGGCGACGATAACGAAACTACCGAAGGCCGAAATGGCTATTCCGGTGGTGCAAGTCATTCCGGTGGTAGCCGTGGCTATTCCCGCTTTTATCACAAATAACCTACATTCAACATGGAATACAAATACATTATAGCCTCCATCGTTTACTCATTCATAGGGATCATTATTCTGGTCATCAGTTTTGTGATAATCGAAAAAATTACGCCTGAAAATCTCTGGAAAAAGATTCTCGATGAGCAGAATGTAGCGTTGGCCATTCTGGCAGCTGCCTTCATGATTGCCGTATCCATCATTATCAGTTCGGCCATACATGGTTAGCGAAGAAAAACGGGTAGCGGTAAGGCCGGGATTAACCTCTCTGCACTGGCTCTTGCTGGTATCGGTATTTGTTATTTCGACCTGTGGACTTATTTACGAACTCGTAGCGGGTACGCTCGCCAGCTATTTGCTGGGCGATTCGGTCATGCAGTTTTCGACCATCATTGGGGTTTACCTCTTCTCGATGGGTATTGGGTCGTGGCTTTCCAGGTACCTTGATGGCAACCTGCTGAAGTGGTTTATTCGTATCGAATTACTGGTCGGTATTGTTGGTGGATGCAGTGCCCCGTTACTATTTGTCCTGTTTGACTACGTCGCATCGTTTCGGCTGGTGCTGTATACATTGGTGGGGCTGACCGGGATTCTGGTTGGGTTGGAAATCCCACTGCTAATGCGCATTCTGGAGAATCAACTGTCGTTCAAAGAGCTAGTTTCCCGCGTTTTTACCTTCGATTACATTGGCGCTCTGCTGGCTTCGCTGATCTTTCCGCTTATTTTGATCCCACAACTCGGCCTGATTCGGACGTCTTTGTTTTTTGGATTGTTGAACATCGGTGTCGCTGGATTTCTGTTGTATCGTTTTGCGGAAACCCGCTCATTCCGGCCCGGATTTACGCTCGTTCTGGCAGCATCTGTGGCCATTTTGACGGCCGGATTTGTGTATGCCGAACAGATCATGAGTTATGCCGAGGGCGTAACGTTTCAGGATACCGTTATTTACAGCAAAAGTACACCCTATCAACGCATTGTACTGACCCGCAATAACCGCGAGTTGAGGCTCTATCTGAATGGTAATCTGCAGTTCAGTTCAGCCGATGAATACCGCTATCACGAAGCCCTCGTACATCCAGCTATGCAGGCACGCCCCAATGCGCAACGAATACTGGTGTTGGGTGGGGGAGACGGGATGGCCGTACGGGAGCTACTCAAATACTCAAGTGTACATCATATCCGACTCGTCGACTTGGACCCTGGCATGACAAGCCTGTTTCAGCAAAATGAAACCTTGCTCAAGTTAAATCAGCGATCATTATTGTCGCCGAAGGTACAGGTTATTAACAACGATGCCTTTACCTGGATACGGCAGGACACCACTCAGTATGATGTCGTCATTGTCGACTTTCCCGATCCCTCCAATTATTCGATTGGTAAATTATACAGCACCACCTTTTATGCCGAACTGGAAAAACGGCTGGCTCCCGATGGGTTGGTTGTGGTGCAATCGACCTCGCCCTATGTGGCCAGGAAATCGTTCTGGTGTATTCGAAATACACTGGCAGCGGTTGGTTTTCAGACGATTCCCTATCATACCTACGTGCCGTCCTTTGGCGAATGGGGGTATGTGCTGGCGTTACGAAACCATCATTGGCGGGTGGGTGGTCCATTACCCAAAGGGCTTCGCTATGTCAATACGCCCACCATCTACGACATGCTTTATTTTCCACCCGACATGTCAGAAGTACCCGTGGAGGTAAATAAATTGAATAATCAGGTTCTGGTTCAGTCGTTTGAAGAAGAGTGGGCTCCCTATGGACAATAACGCTGACCACGACGCTGGCTCAAGTACCAGCCGACGCGAATTTTTGGCACAGGCCAGCGTAGGCGTAGTTGCCTTAATGACTGGCGTCAATACGTTGTCCTCCTGTACATCGTCCCGCTCCATTAGCCACATCAAGGGAGGGATCGTGGGTGCCAATCATCAGACTGGGCACAAACTGCGCGTAATGGCTGACTTGCATACCTTACCATTGCCGAGCGATTAACGACCGATGTGCTGATTATTGGCGGTGGTGTGTCCGGTTTGTCAGCTCGGCGATGGCTACAGCGACTGGGTGTTCAGGACGTGCTGCTGGTGGAAATGGATGCGCATACAGGTGGGAATGCAGCGTGTGGTCAAAATGCCGTTTCGGCCTATCCCTTTGGCGCTCATTACCTGCCCGTTCCTGATCTGCGGAGTGAGGAGCTGCTCCAGTTTTTGCGTGAAAGCGATGTTATTACAGGGGACGACGCAAACAAACGACCCATTTACAACGACTATTTTCTTTGCCACGATCCCGAAGAACGGCTGTTTATCAACGGGTATTGGCAGGAAGGATTGGTGCCCGAAACGGGAGTTCCCGACAGTGATAAACAGCAGATCAGCCGCTTCTTTCAACTGGTCGAACGGTATAAACTGGCGAAAGGCAGCGATGGACTCGATGTGTTTGCCATTCCACTCGACCGCTCCTCCACGGATGCTCAGTTCCGGCAACTGGATACGAGTTCATTTGCGAGTTACCTGGATAAGGAAGGATTTACATCTCCTTATTTACGCTGGTACCTGACCTATTGTTGTCGCGATGACTATGGAGCTACGCTTGAAACGACCTCGGCCTGGGCAGGTATTCATTATTTCGCATCGCGGAAGGGACAGGCCGCAAATGCTGGTGCCGCATCGGTGCTAACCTGGCCACAGGGCAATGGTTTTCTGGTTGATCAACTCCGAAAGCAGGCTAACTCGCCGATTCGTCAGCATTTATTGGGCTACGATCTGCAACTCAATGATACGGATGGTGTGATCGTGAAGACCTGCGACGTGATTGCTAACTGTACCATAGAGATTAAGGCCCGGAAGGTGATTATGGCAACTCCGCAGTTTATCAACAAGCACCTGTTGCGAACTGTAGATCCGGAACGAGCTGCCTTGACGGGTTTTCATTATGCACCCTGGATGGTGGCGAACCTGACTATTTCGGGGCTACCGCAGGGAAGGGGGTTGCCATTATGTTGGGATAATGTGCTGTATGATACGGCTTCGGTTGGCTACATTACAGCTAACCATCAGGATCTTCAAAGTGGTCTCCAAAAAGTGATTACGTATTATAAACCCTTGACGGATCTGGAACCCGATGTGGCCCGCCGGGCTGCCTACACTACGCCTTATGAGCAATGGCTTTCGCATATTATGGAAGAACTGGAAGTGGCACATCCGGGCATTACACCCTACGTTTCACAGGCTGATATCTGGATTTGGGGGCATGGTATGATTGCCCCTGCACCCGGTTTTATCTGGGGGGCGGAGCGGCAGCGTGCCGCTCAGACGCTGGCGAATCGTGTGTTTTTTGCCCACTCTGATTTAAGTGGTATTTCTATTTTTGAAGAAGCCTTTTATCAGGGAATTCGGGCAGCTCAGGAAGCGGTGAAGGTAATGAATAATGGATAATGGGCTAGCCGTTGATTATTAGGTGGATCAATTATTCATTCTACATTATCCATTCAATAAACCAGCCCTATGAAACAGCCCTGGATAAAAAATGCCCGGTTCGATAGCCTGTATGTACTGGCCCCGCCCTTCGTGGCCTTACTGATCGTAGCCTTGCTGCCGGAGCGGTTCAAAACAACGGCCGATATGCCCCTTGTTGGCTGGGTTGTGCTGATTCTTCTGGTCGATGTTGCTCATGTATATAGTACATTATTTCGCACCTATTTTAACCGGGCCCGTTTCCAGAAACAGCGACTGTTGTTCCTCGCGATTCCGTTGACTTGCTATTTGACTGGAGTCTTGTTACACAGTGTCAATGGGTTATGGTTCTGGCGATGTCTGGCGTATCTGGCTGTCTTTCACTTTATTCGTCAACAGTACGGCTTTATGCGTATCTACAGCCGTACCGAAAGCGTGCCTGTCTGGTCATCCTGGATCGATACGGTAGTGATTTATGCGGCCACTGTGTACCCTATTCTCTGGTGGCACCTGACACCCGGTCGGCATTTTAACTGGTTCGTTGAAGGCGATTTTGTGCAGCCTGAACTGGACTGGCTAAAAACGATAGCTACCTATAGCTACTGGCTCCTGATGGTCCTATATGTAGGTAAAGAAAGTTGGCTATATAATCGTCTTCGCTGGATAAACTGGCCTCGGAATCTGTTAGTAATTGGTACGGTAGTTTCTTGGTATTTTGGAATTGTAGAGTTTAATGGTGATCTGGCCTTTACCATGCTTAATGTACTATCGCACGGTATTCCGTATATGGCCCTGATTTGGATCAGCGACCAACCGAGAGTAAATTTAGGACAGACACAACGACACAAATTGGCGTTAAAAAGCTATAATTGGATTATTTTTCTTAGTTTGATCAGTATTCTGGCTTATCTTGAAGAGGGTTTGTGGGATGGGCTCGTCTGGCGCGAACACGCTTCGATTTTTAGCTGGTTCCAGGTACTGCCAGTTGTGAAGGAGCCGTATTTATTATCGATGTTGGTTCCCTTACTTGCACTTCCACAAATGACCCATTATGTGCTGGATGGTTTTATCTGGCGGAGAAAAGATCGTTCATGAAATTCCTTACCATCAGCGACCTGCACGGACGAACCGTCTGGAAGGAAGCTAACCTTACTCTATACGACCGAGTCATTTTTCTCGGTGATTATACAGACAGTTACATTGTTGACGACGAGACAATTTATACAAATCTGAATGAGATCATTCAACTGAAAATCAAGCAGCCAGAGAAGTTTGTATTACTTATTGGAAACCACGATGCGCAATACCTGCACTTTCCGAACTACCGCTGTTCTGGGTTTCGGGCGTGGGCGCAATCTGATTTGACGGACTTGTTTATCAAACATAAAAGTCAGTTTCAGATGGCATACCAGCATGGGTTGTACTTGTTCACACATGCTGGAGTTACGAATAAGTGGCTAAATCGATTCCTGAAGAATACGGGAAATGAAGCACTTCCAAGTACGCCTACCTATAATCTGGCCAGATTATTGAATGAAGTTCATAATGAGTCGATTCAGGGGCAGAATCTGCTATTCGACGTCAGCTCCAGACGAGGAGGGCACGATCCCTTCAGTGGGCCAATCTGGGCCGATCGTTCGGAAACGAAAGTGGACTATCTGGCTGGTTTTTATCAAGTTGTTGGACATACGCCCATCGACAAGTTTATAACAATAGGAGACGAGCAAGGATCAATTACCTATACCGATGTATTGCAAACCAAAACAGCATTTTACGAAATCACAATCCCTGACTAACTTAGGGACTAAAGAAACGAAAGACCTATAGCAGGTCGTTACTTATAGTGTGGTCAGGAAATAGTCCAGATTAGTCAAGTAGAGTCAGGTGAAAGCGCCTGCAAGTGTTGACAATTATCTGACAATTATCTGACAATCCCTGACTCTTCATGATTTTGCCTGAATGAATTTTCTTTATCCTTCCTTCTTAGTTGGCCTGATGGCCGTTTCGGTTCCGATTGCCATTCACCTGTTTAATTTCCGGCGGACACGGCGGGTATTTTTCACGAATGTGGCGCTGCTCCGGAGCGTTCAAACCGAAACCAAATCGTTTCGGCGGCTGAAACACTGGCTCATTCTGGCATGCCGTTGTTTGTTTCTGGCGTGCCTGGTGCTGGCTTTTGCACAACCCTTTATTCCCAGCAAAAATAAATTAGGCCTGTCGCGGCAGGGCGTTACCAGTTTGTATGTCGATAACTCATTCAGTATGCAGAATGAGCGTAACACGAAACGCTATTTAGACATTGCCACCGGTAAATTGGATGAACTACTCACGTTGTTTCGTAATGCGTCCTCGCTCCAGTTACTTACCAACGATTTTTCGGCGGCAGAGCAGCAGGCCGGAACTGCCGAATCGGTGCGTGACCGGGTTACCTCTATTCGCTTTGCCCATACGCCCCGCTCGCTCGAAGCAGTTTATCGGCGGCAACGTAATTTGTTGAGTTCACTCAATCCAGGTGGACGCAATCAGCTGTTCTGGTTTTCAGATTTTCAGAAAAGCACCGCAGGTGATTTGTCCCGGCTGAAGATCGACACGACGGATCGGCTGTTTATTGTCCCCCTGGATGCCCAGTCAACGAAGAACGTGTATGTCGATTCGGTTTGGCTGAGTACCCCCTTATCCGGGAAATGCAGAATAACAGCATTAATGTGAAGCTCAATAACGCGGGACGGGAAAATGTCAAAAATCTTCCAATACGCCTGTACTTAGATGATGCCCAAACCTCTACGGCTTCGGCCGTGTTGCCGCCGGGTGGTTCGGCAACGGTTTCACTTAATTTCAATGTAACTTCAAAAGGCTACCATAGGGGCCGGATTGTTTTTGAAGATTACCCGATCACATTCGATAACCAGTATTTTTTCGTGATCGAAGCCTCGCCTGCTGTTCGGGTGCTACATTTGTACGAACAGCAGGCAGCCCCGGCAGGACGGCCAACGGGCTATGTGGATGCGGTTTATTCGAATGATAGCCTGTTTGTGCGCAGGAGTTTCAATGCACAGAATTTCGACGTTGGGCAGCTAAAAGAAACTGATTTGGTGATTCTGGAAGGTGTTACCGACATTAACGGTACGTTACGCACTGAACTGGAACGCTTTGTAAGGCAGGGTGGTAGTTTAACGATTATTCCGCCTGCTGTGCCAAACGGGACTTCGTATGAGCCATTTTTGCGAGCTTTAGGTATTGGTACTATTCAAATTAGTACCTCGTCGGGTACAACCCCATCTTCTGTACCGGTAGCCGATCCTGACCGCCGTACCCCTTTCTTCCGTGATGTGTTCCAGCAGAGTTATCAGTCAGAACCACTGAATATGCCAACGGTGGCCCCGGTCTGGCGATGGAGTGCGGGAGATCGCCTATTAACGTTGCGCGATGGTAGCCCATTGCTAACGCAGTCAAGAGTGGGTGGCGGGTCATCAATGGGTACTGTTTATATACTCGCTAGTCCGCTGTCGTCTGCGTATGGTAATCTGGCCGAACATGCCTTGTTCGTTCCGGTCATGTATAAGATGGCTGCGCTAAGTGTTCGGGCACAGCGGACGGCCTACTCGTTCGATGATAATTTGTTGACCATCCCCGTTAATAATCCATCCGAACGATCAGTGTATAAGCTGAAGCGCGACAAACTGGAGATTATTCCCATTCAGCGCGTAGTGGGCAATCAACTTCTCCTTGAAATGCCTAAAAGTAATGAACTGGCGGCCGGTCAGGAAGTAGAAGCGGGCTATTACGCCCTACAGAACAGTGAAGGTAAAACAGAACGATTGTTGGCGTTTAACCACGGAAATCAGGAGTCGGCAATGGATTTTTATTCGGCCGATGAATTACGCCGTGCTTTCGCCAGTCAGCCAAATGTCGAAGTGTTCGACAGCATTCAGGATGGCGATTTTGTACAGGTCCTGGAACAGGAAAACCTGGGTAAAAGCCTTTGGAAATACTTTCTACTAGCGGCACTAGCCTTTTTGTTAGTAGAAGTTGGCTTAGTACGATTTATGAAAGGATAGGAGTTGAGGGGATTAGTTCAGGAAAATTAGGGTTTGTATGGTCTACGTTGAGTCAGCACTTTCTGGTACTTTTTATAGCTAGATTAATCAGGGGATTAAGTATAGTCAAGTCTATCTGTCTTCTAACACCGCACAGAAATAGCAGGCAGTGAAACCTTGTAGCATTAACAATCTACCCGTGTAGGGTCCTTTACACATGAAGTACAAAAAAGAAAAAATGAGTAAAGAGTTTACCAAACACCTCTCTATCCGGTAGAGCCATCACCACCAGTGATGACAATGTGCTATAATGCTCAGGCCGACGAAGGGGTTCATGATGGGACAGCCATTCATCATTTACCCGGTGTTCCCTCAGCCGAGCAAATCGCCAAAGAAGGAGTTGATTTAGTCAGAATGAATGCCCTATTACTGGCGAAAGTGGAAGAATTAACGTTGTATTCAGTTGGCCAGGAGAAAATCAATCAACAGCAGCAGGCCCAGCTTGATGAGCAGCAGTATAAAATTGACCAGTTGGAGAAGCTAGTCCACCAATTGCTGGAGAAGAAGTAATAGAATGCTTCCAGAATTTGGCTTAACTCCGTTTCCTAGTTGAATAGCTTCTTAAAACTCTCACCAAACGCTCCTGTGTGAGACGAAGTAAGTTTCATGTATGAAGGTCAAAAACAAGGTGATTAGCTCGCTTAATTACCCAAAACAGGATACCGCAGATGAGTGACGCCAATCCCCGAGATGACAGTTGGGGTGCCAAGCCTATACGGAGTGTTGGCCAGCTGGTCGAAAAGCCGAATGCCAGACCCCAGAAGAACGGCTGCCACATCAATCTGTAGTTCATCGAGTAAACCCGCGTTCAGGCATTGTTGGATGGTATCCGCACCATGAACCCCAACGGCCTTGCCAGCGGCCGCAGCTTTCGCTTGTTTGACGGCCGATTCCAGACCATCCGTCACGAAGTGTACCGTCGAGTTCGGCTTTGGCCAGCCATCAGGAATAGCGTGGGTCAGGACGAAGGCGGGTCCCCACCCATGATTCCCACCCCATCCCTGGGCAACCTCGAAGGTACGTCTACCGGTTAATACCGCGCCCAATTCATGGACAAGACGTTTGTAATGCTGGGCACTGGGAGGAGATAGGTGAAAGGTCATGGCATCAGCGCCACCAGCCTCGAATTCCACCTCGCCTGAGAAGTACCAATCAAACACCTCGGCTACACCATCCTTCTTATCGGCGACGTAGCCGTCCAGGGACATGGACATGATTGCGATGAGTTTTGCCATTATGGATTGACTGTAGTTACTCTTCATAAAAGTAAAAAAATGATCATTTCTAATCACTCTGTATACCAATATGGCTTACTTTATCCTCGTGCTTTGGCAAACTAGATTCTAGTGGATTCTCAGGGCCGCCCGCTCGGTAGTTTCTTTTGACAAGTAAAATACTGGCTATCAGCATCAATAGAATCTAAAGAAACTACCGAGCGGGCGGCCCCAAGAATCTTTTGCTATTGATTTTCAATATAGTAGACCTAAAAGAATCAACCGCGCGGGCGTCGGACACGGTCCGCCGTTGCGGGCCGATGCCGCCCCGAGAAACAATAGAATCTATTTGGGTAAAGCACTAGGCTGAGGACTTTACTTGTTATTGACCGTGTTTTCGATGGGCCTACGACCGTCTTTGGCGATCACTAACCGCAAGGGTAGCCCTGAAAGAATGGTATTTAGCCTAAGTGCAGCCATGCAAACCGATTGTTGGCTTTGCGTTAGGCTTTAGCGATGATGGTTCGGCCTATCAAAAGGAATGGACAGTTACCCAGGTGGTGGAAGGCCAAAAATTAGCACATATCTGGGCGTATAAGGATTATAGGGGTCGTTCTGAAGTGGCTTTCGAACAGTTGGTGAAGGGGATAACACCAGGCTCAGGCATACGGGCTTGGAAACCTTTCCCGGGATGCCCACTTTGCCAGACAACGATTTGAGTAATGATCCGCCCAGTAAATAACCTTGCTGAGTGTTCTACAAACTCAACTATACATGTAAAAACGATCCATAGATACTGGCACTTTGAGATTCTGGTATCTAAAAAGATACGGCCTCTTGTAAGGTCTTACGCAGTCTTGGACGAACGGGCGTTTTGAGAAACAGCTATAACTATTTATTTTTTTGCTACGATTTTCATAAAGAATTTAACGTCGTCCAAAATTGCATCACCAGACTGATAAAAGTGCTTTTCTGATCCATAATCGATACCCCAATCTGTTCGATCAAGGATCAGCGTGCCATTCACCTCGACAGTTCCGTCCATTCCGTCCTTAAAATGCATTTTGGCTGGAAAAGTAACTGCCTTTGTGATACCTTCCATGGTCAGATTCCCTGTAACTTTTATATTTCCTTCAGTTGTAACTTTTATACTTCCATCATTTGGAACTTTTGTATTTCCATCATTCCCTGTTTCAACCTTCGTAATTACGAAGGTTGAAACAGGGAATTTTTTGACGTCAAAAAATGGCGGTAATTTATTGTGTTGACGTTGATCATCAAATTTTTGTTCAATTGTATTCATATCGACTTCAACTGCACCACCCATTAGATGACGGTTTTCGATCAACAATTCTCCTTTTACTAGATCGACGTCCCCTGTGTTGGAACCATCGCCAAGAAACTTAGTACCTTCCCATCCACCAAGCAACATAGAACCTTGCCATACGACAACACTTTGCTTCGTATCGATGATATATTTTTTCTGACCTTCTTTATTATAAAAGTCCGTGATGGTCTTTCCATCATACCGATACACCCCGGTCGCATCGCCAAACCAAATACTGCCATCGTTAGCTTCCGAAAGTCCCAGAAAAGACTTCCCTGACCTAATTTCGGTTACCAAGGGCTCATTACTATATAAGGACCCTGCATCATAACGGGAAAGTGCCTGGACAGTCCAATTAGCAGGATTTACTGGACCAGTAGTCCAGATGTTTCCTTTTTTATCCTGGATTATCGCATAAGCACCTCTCTCCGATACCTTCGTAAAGGTACTGCCGTCATAGCGATAGAGGCCACCAGTCCGGCCTACTTTAAAGCCATTGTAACCGCTGAGCCAAATAGTCCCTTTTCTATCTTCCATTATAGCCCAAACGTCGAGAAAGGGTTCTCCTTTATGGATTAGCGTGGTAAATTTTTTTCCGTCATAAACAAAGGCGTCGCCCCTTGTACCAATCCACAGTTTCCCGGTTTTATCTTCAAGGATTGTATGAATATCATTATTCCAATGCCCTTCTTTATAAAAAAGCGGGGTGTTCGGAGAGGTAAAATTTCGAAACATTTTCCCGTCGTAACGACTTAGTCCACCTTCAGTGCCGAACCAAATACTGCCAGCTTTATCTTCATAAACAGACGTAACTCGATTATTGGCAAGTCCCTCCGTGGTAGTGAAATGTTGAATGGTTTTCCCATTGTAATTATAAACGCCTGAATCAGTAGTAGTGAACCAAAGGTTTCCTCGTCGATCTTCCAGGACATCCCAGAATATGTGCGAACCTATTTTACTTGAAAGATTAGTAAACGATTTTTCCCCGGCCTTGGAAGGGTCGTATCGAAAAACATCACCAAATGATGAGTTGTTCGGGCCAGCAATCAAAATGGTGCCATTTCTGCCTTTCTTTATATTACGAACCATTATGTTGGGCCCAATGTCTTTAATTTCGGACTTGATATTGTCTTTTGGTACGTTTGTTTGGTTTTGCCTGCAGGAAGTGAGAAAAACAGACAGTAAGAACAAAGCATATACGCGGGAGTAGTTCATCCTTTTTCCTTCTTGATACCAACGAATTTCAACCAATGCGGTAGGCTGCAAACCTACCAGTCTTTGTGCTGAGATGTGTTGGAGGGATAGTAAAAGAATATTAACAAAACGTAAAAGTTGCTGCTACGGCGCAGGGCGGCCTGTGCCGTCCGATTTTACAGACTGCTGTGGATTTTTGCTCCAGGCAGGTGGACATATTGAATGAATATGTTGCTTATACAACGGTCTTACAAAAACGCTCCATTCTGAGACGATAGAATGTTCATTCATCTGCTTCAGGAAATGGGCGTTTTATGGGACGTTCTATAAGGGTCTAGACGATTTTAGGTTCTCGCTTACTTAAGCGACCTGCGGCTAGGCCGCCTATTGGGCAAGGGCGCGCGGTTAGCGCAACTGTGCTGTCCAGTTAATCCACCTAAACCCTGGTGGACATATTGATCCGTTTAGGCTGTAACCTTTCGTCAAAGTGGGAGTTCCCACTCGAAATCGCTACACCCTTTAGGCTAGTAACTGACTGCTGTTAGTTAGCGAGCGTAAGGAGATTTATCGACGCGCAAACTAGTTGCTAATCAGGAACAGCCAAACCAACTACCTATGAGTCAATTTTTTGTCAAGCTTCTTGTCTTCAGCCTCCTCTTGGGACCACATTGTCTAAACGCGCAAATGGCGTATAAAGTCCAGGATCACTATACCAAAATCGAGACGTACATTACCATGCGCGATGGGGTCAAACTATTTACGGCTATCTATACCCCTAAACTAGCCACCGCGACCCACCCCTATCCAATCCTGTTGCAACGAACCTGCTATGGCATTGCCCCTTACGGTACCGATAGTTATCCCAACGGCTTAGGCCCATCGATGACGATGATGCAGGAGGGCTATATCATGGTTTATCAGGACGTGCGGGGCCGCTACAAAAGTGAAGGGCAGTTTACCAACATGACACCCGTAACGGTTCACAAAAGTAAGACAGACGTGGACGAAAGCTCCGATACCTTTGACACCATTGACTGGTTGGTCAAGCACGTACCGAACAATAATGGCAATGTGGGTCAGTGGGGGATGTCTTACCCGGGTTTTACGCAGCAGCCGGTCTGCTGAGTAACCATCCCGCCCTGAAAGCATCCAGCCCGCAGGCACCCGTTTCAGACTTCTTTTTTGATGACTTTCATCATAATGGGGCCTTTTTGCAGAGTTATTTTTTATTATTTCCCTGGTTTGGCGTTCCAAAGAAAGACACGACCACCTTTGCCTGGTACGATAGCCCGTCGGTTAATACGGCTAAAGTGGTCCGGGATGGCTACCAAATTTACCTGGATCAAGGCCCGCTGACGTTTGCTGACACCTACTACAAAGATAACGTCTTTTGGCAGGAAACGGTGAATCATCCCAATTATGACGACTACTGGCGAAAAAGAGCTGTACTCCAGCACTATCAGCCCAACCTAAAAACAGCCGTTATGACCGTTGGGGGCTGGTTTGATGCCGAAGACCTGTCGGGGCCACTGAATCTTTACAAGACCATTGAGAAGAAGAGCCCCGGCACCTACAACACGCTAGTCATGGGACCGTTTGGTCACGGTGGATGGGCCTATGAGACCGGCCATACCCTGCACAGTAACCTCTATTTCGGCGATAGCCTGGCGAGCTTCTATATGAATGAGATTGAAGCCAAATTCTTTCGTCATTTTTTGAAGGGCATAGGCAATAGCACGGGTTTACCGGAAGCGTATATGTTTGATACGGGCCTGAAAAAATGGAATCAGTTTGATAAATGGCCCGCTTCTGGTATTCATAAGCAAAAGCTTTACCTAAATGCAGCGGGCACATTAGATCGGCAACCCCTAAAAAGGTTGAGTCAGTCTCTTACCCCAGCGATCCCATGAAACCAGTGCCCCACACCGAGGATTTGACATCGACGATGAACTTTACGCCTTACAATTACATGAGCGAAGACCAGCGCTTTGCAGGCCGTCGGCCCGACGTTCTGGTGTTTCAAACTGGTGCATTGTCTCAAGATGTGACCCTGGGAGGGGAAATTAAAGCGTATCTTAACGTAGCTAGTACCGGTACAGATGCTGATTTCTTTGTCAAACTGATTGATGTATATCCCCTGGACGAACCCAATCATGCCTACATGCCCGATAAAAACGTCACCTTGAGTAATTACTGGCAGATGGTTCGTTCGGAAATGATGCCCGCCCGGTTTCGCAACAGCTTTGAAAAGCCTGAGCCACTCCGCGCTGGTCAGAAAACAGCCGTCCATTTTCCGTTGCAGGATGTGCTCCATACCTTTAAAAAAGGGCATCGGATCATGATCCAGGTCCAAAGTACGGCCTTCCCCTTATTCGCGCGTAACCCCCAGACATTCGTGCGTAACCCGTATAAAGCAAAGTCCTCCGATTATGCGAAGGCCACCCAAACTGTTTTCAACGACAGTTTTATTGAGGTGGATTTGCTCGAAGGGCTATTACTGAAGATGCCCAGCCATCGGTCTGGAATTTTGAGGACTACCGACCCAGAGTGATTGGCATGGCTCCCTTCGAAAACGGGGCTCAATCAGTTAGCACGAGCACATCGGTGGTTACCCTTCGCTTCTCCCAAAAGATGGATACCCGCTATTATAGTTTTGGCAAAGGCCCTTTGGGTATAGAAAGCATGGCGAGGGTGAAACGGTTACTAGGCTTTTCGGAGGATGCTAAATCATTCTCCTTTGAACTTGAGGTGAAGCCGAATCAGCGTTGCCAGTTAATGATCGGTTCAAGTTTTCGCAATGAGAATGGCGATCGACTCAAGCCTTACCTGATTGATTTTAAGACTATAGACTAGAGGTATTAGGACTGCCGGCGGTGGTCAATTACACCGAAATAAATGGCTTGTGTCCGTCTCCCCACATTTTTTACCATATGATAAATGCATGCCCTCCAGTGTGTACTACCTTTAAGTGATGGAAGCACTTATAAATCTGATCCTCCAATTTGGTAACCTCAACAAACAGCAGATCGAGTTTTTGTTGAGCAAGGTTGAACGGCTCGAATTAAAAAAAGACGATTACCTCTCGGAAGCCGGAAAGGTGCCCCGCTATGTGGCCTTCGTCTTGGAAGGCGTGTTCCGCTTTTGCTATTATAACAACAGGGGCCAAGAAATCACCAATTATTTTGTGGACGAAGGCAATTTTGTCGTCGATAATCAAAAGTTTGAATCTCAGATGGTGGCCTCCGAATATGTACAGGCCGTGACCGACTGCAAGGTGCTGGTTTTCAATAAAAAGAACTGGGACCAGCTATCCAACACCATTGTGGGCTGGGAAATGATGAAAGCCAACATGGTAAAAAAATGCCTTACCCTGGCCATGGAACGGCGCAGTCCGCTGGTTTCAGAAGACGCCACCACGCGTTATCTTTCGTTCATTGAAGCGTTCCCCAGCCTTCTCAACCGCATCCCACTTTCGTACGTAGCCTCGTATCTGGGTATCACCCAACAATCGCTGAGCCGTATACGCCGTACTATCCGTTAACGGCGCTTTTTACCAAATGATAAAGGGTTTCTTATGGCTGTTTTCAACCTTTGCTTATTGATTTAGACGTAAAAATAATGAGCAAAAAGATCGTATTGATAACCGGAACAAATAGTGGGTTTGGCTGGCTTACCGCCCACAGCGTGGCTGCCTTAGGGCATCGGGTCTACGCTACGATGCGCGATACCCAGGGCCGTAATGCCGATAAAGCCCAGGCCCTGGCGGCCGTAGCGAACGTGACTGTTTTGGACGTTACCCTGACCGATGAGCAGAGCGTAAAGCAGGCCGTTAACACCATTTTAGCCAAAGAAGGCGCTATTGAAGTGCTGGTCAACAACGCCGGTTACAGTATGACCGGCGTGGCCGAGAGCTTTACCACCGCCGATGTACAAACCA
This sequence comes from Spirosoma telluris, assembly GCA_003259005.1. Taxonomy (GTDB): domain Bacteria; phylum Bacteroidota; class Bacteroidia; order Cytophagales; family Spirosomataceae; genus Spirosoma; species Spirosoma telluris. The sequence continues at coordinate 2,327,213 of QLII01000001.1, read as the reverse complement.
CGTTTGATATTAACGTGTATGCCCCTGGCGACTCATCAAGCAGGTGCTCCCCGCCATGCGCAACCAGGCCGAAGGACTGATCATTAACGTGACTAGCGGCTTTGGGCGGGTATCGTTCCCGTTTGCTACCATGTACGCAGCCTCCAAATTTGCGCTGGAAGGAATCAGCGAGGGCCTACATTACGAGGTAAAGCGTTTAGGCATTGACGTGGCCCTTGTGGAACCGGGCGCTTTCCCGACCGAAATGCAGCAAAAGAACAACCCCGCATCTGATCAGGGGGTCTTTGCGGGGTATGGGGCCATTGCCGATCTACCCAACAAAATGGTAGCCGCCTTGGGCGGAGAAATGCAGGCTAAAAAGCCTAACCCGCAGGATGTTGCCGATGCGATTGTAAACCTGATCGGCACGCCGAAAGGCACCCGGCCCTTACGCACCGTGGTTGACCCCATCACCGGCCCATACATTGAAGCCGCCAACCAAGCCGTAGCCGAAAATTTTGCCAAAGGCTTGACGGTGTTCGGGATGGGTGAGTTATTGTAAGTGGAACAGCTTTAAGGGGAACGGCCGTGGCGTGGGCTACTGCCGTTTTTTGTTTGTAGCTGTTAGCGTATTTTCGCAAAGATTTACGGCTACCGCGTTTCATAAAATCCTCCCAAACGAGACAAATAAGCGTTCATGGATGTGCCACTTAATTCGGGCGTTGAGCAAGATAGGCGATAGCTTACTTTTTACCGGAAATTCGTAAGACATTTGTTTTAGTTCCTAATACCTTCTCTTTGAGTATGGCATGAAACTTTTGAGGTTCCTCAAAACAAAGGTGATGAGCTGACTCCTCAAACCAAATGACTTCTTTAACTGGCGCTTGCAAGGATGCGCAATAGTCAGCTACTACGCTGGCAGGGACATGATTATCATAACGGCCTAAACAAAAATAAACCGGCACGTTGACCACTGGAATTTGGTGTTTTAAATCAATCGTGGGCCAGATGGCTTCATCTATCGGCCAATTTAATCGGGCGATCCTTTTGGCTTTCAGGTAATCAAACAAATTGTATTCCCTTGATCGCCAGGGTATTTTATGAAATGTCCCCCCAAGGTCCTGGTGATAAGATCCCCCATATTTCTGGACTAAGTTTCGTTCCTGCACGATAGCGTCAAATCCGCCTTTATAGATCCCATTAACCGGCAGTCCCATCCGCTTTAACATGGTTAGGCCAGCAGTGTCTTGTCGTTGCTGAGCCTGCTTAAGGGCGAACTCATACGATACTTGTTCACTGAGTGGGCCGTCGGTTATAGGTGAAACCGCAACTAATGCAGCATAATCAATAGGGTATTGGTTGATTACGTGTAGGCCCAGAAAACCGCCCCAAGAATGGCCAACAAGAAATAGCTTATCTTGATTGAAGCGCTTTTTAAGCCAGGAAGTCAATTCATGGGTATCGCTGATAAACTGATCCAGTGTCATACTGGTTAGCGGAATATGGGTCGAATATGACTTTCCCGATCCCCGCTGATCCCAGTAAACGACAACAAACTGATCTTCTAAGGCTGCGTTTGTGGCCTGGAATCGCTTTGACCAGCTAGCCTCATAACTAGTGTGGCTGAGGTTGAATATTTACCGTCGACTGGGTTCACTACTGACATACGGCTGTCACTCCCCTGGCTTTTCTTTGTGGTGTCAATCAATCGACAACGTCAAACTATAGCAGGTCATGGAAAACACAGCGCAGCTTACCCAAACGATGAATCAGATCGTCCTCTCACCCGAGCAACTTCTTGCCCATTGGCAGGGACACCGGGGACTCACCCGCCGGTTGATCGAAGCCTATCCCGATGAGCACTTCTTTTCGTATACGCTGGGCGGCATGCGACCCTGCTCGGCGCTGATTGATGAAGTACTGCAAATGGCCGACCAGAGCATGCAGGGCGTTATTTCGGGTGAGTGGCCTTCCTTTGGCGAGGGTTCGGAAGCACCTCCCAGAGCAACAACGAAGCAGCAGGTACTGGCTCAGTGGGATCGGGTGACCGAAATGATTAATGCCCATTGGCCGAAAATTCCACCCGCTCGCTTCCAGGAAGTCGACAAGGCTTTTGGTCTGTATGAAGGGCCTATCTACTGGTTTCTTTTCTACCTCATCGATAATGAAATTCATCACCGAGGTCAGGCTTATGTGTATCTACGTACCCTGGGCGTAGAACCTCCAGCTTTCTGGGATCGCCCCCAGGTATAGTTTGCGGGTAAGCTCTCAAGGAGTAAACTGTTTTATAAAAGCCTTTGCCACCATAAAGATTGGCAAAGGCTTTTATATATCGTACTGGCGGCTACCCATCCCGTGATACCTATTCTTCCTGCATTAGCTATTTTTACTACTTTATGCATATAAAGTTCTGGGCTGACTCGGCTTTCCAGGTTGTGCTATCATTAGAAAAAGCCTCCTCAATCCAACTTAACGAGGGCTTTATAAAGCCCTCCCACGTGAGACAACGTAGCGCTCTTTTAGTTAACACGGAAGGTTAAGCGGTTGATCCATAGTGCTTGGTGATCCATCTCCTTGGCGTATTGCTCTACTAAAAAAGCCCGGTCATACTGAATAGGAGCATTGTATACCTGCTTGCCATTGATGATCACTTTGAGTGGTTGACCCAAGTTAATCATCTCGGGCGACAGATAAATTGTCAATGACCCAACCTGAGAAGTCGTCAACTCAAATTGATTCTTAGCATACCGGCCTTGCACCGCTCCCGATTGTCGGGGAAAGACAAAAGCCTGGGAGGTGCTATCCGATAAGGCCGACGGATCAGTAACACTCCGCCAACCCTGAACGGACATATTAATCGGAAGCTGCCCATTCGACTTTGCATGGATGGTATCCAACTGGTTAATTTCAAGCCAGTCGCATCGCCCATTCTTTACATCATCACATGCCCAATACAGACTTGCCTGGAACGGGTTCCTCTGTTTAGTCAGCATATGCGCGAAAAGCTGATAGTACACCTGTTTGGTGGTACTGTCTTTGGCTGCAATTAAATAGCCATGAGCCCGATGACCTACTACCTCTTGATTTTGCCAATCAATGCCCATCGTTTTGGTCAGCTTGGTTAAGGCACGATGCCCTTCCAAGGGGAAGTAATAGTCGTAGTCGGTAGCTACATTGTAAAACGAACGATTCCTGGCGTTTTTCAGGAAGGTGCCACCGGTGCGTACCTGGGGCCTGTTATTAAGGCCTGAGAATCCGGCAAACAAACTCGGCTGTTTCACCAGATACGAGAAAGCACCGGTAGCGCCATTGGAATGGCCCGTTACATAGACGCGACGGTCATCAATTGAATACAAATGTTTGACTTCCCGTACCAGTTCAGGCACTATCCCAAAGCCATCATCTGGCATCATCCAGTTATACTGACGGGTACTATAGGGAAAGACTGCAATCAAGCCCGATTGGGCTGCTTGTTCCATGAATAAACGACCAAAGAAAGCCGTCGTACTATCGGCTACATCGGGCAAAGCCGTTTGGCGGCTCACTGCTCCGTGAAGCACAACGACCAAGGGATACGTTTTGGTAGCGTCAAAATGAGTAGGGAGTTGAACCAAATAAGGGAACTCGAGTGAATCCGCTAGGCGCAGCCAGGCGTATTGATATTGGCCGGTTCGCGAATAAGAATGCTTGGGGCGAGTTGTTTTAAGCTGTTGGTAGAGCCTAGGGGCGGATGTTGTTTTGGTCAATGAAGCCAGTTGTTGATCGGTTTGGGCTAGCAACTCTTTCTGATACGATCGGAAGGGTAAACTCGCCTGAATGCGCTGTTGGCGTTCCCGCTGGCGAGCTTGATCCACTTTCTCCATGAGTGTCTTCCAACGTGGATCGTCGCGCAGCCAATCAAAACTTTTGCCAAAGTAAGCGTTGGTTGAGATGTTGGAATCCACGACCAGAGAAACATAGTGAATGGCTAACTCGGCGTCCTTATCGCGGCTGGCAAAATCAGCGGCATTGAGATAGCGCCAGTATTTTTCGTTCGGGTCGGCTTCAGCCGCTTTCAAAGCCCATTGAATTGCTGCTTTCCAATTTTGTCGGCCCATATTGGCCCCATGCTGTCAAGGATAGGGTTTTTCGACTGGGCTTGAGTAGAGGGTGCTAAAGGACCAAAAACCAAGCTGATTAACCACAGCAGTAAATAAGCGGAACGGGTAAAGGTGTTCATGAAATAAATCGGACTAGTGCGCTATAGATTTAGCCAAGCCGATTAGAGTTAATGACAACTTGGTTAAGGGTATAGCAAAGAGCGACTTAGAGCCAGAACGTTGCTTTGGCAATGTGAAAAGGCCAATGGAAATATATACTCGATTAGTGAGGCTACAAGCCTTCAGGTTACTATGTAATGTATGATAGTGATGCGATGAACCTTTGGACAGATCGGCCAGCCATAATCTCACCTATTATTTACTTCGCTATCCGGGGAAACTAAACTTCTGGAGCATCTTAAATGCACCCTTGAACCTGTCTCCACTCCTTTCGACCGATTAGGTGGTATTGCTCCCTATTATGGTCAATAGCTTGGAATGAGGGAATTTATAGTCGGATTTACCTGGGTTTTGAGATTGATACCTTGGGGCATATTAAGGAAATACGCCCGCTCAGTCCAGTAAATGTAGGCTATGGTTTCCTTGAAACGGCCTTAAAAGCCCTAAAACGAGTTCCTGCTTTATCAGCCTCTTATGCCGGTCTTTATGTCTTACCCATTGCCTTTTGCTATACAAATTTGTCAGATAAGAATCATGTCCACTACATTCCTCGCAATCTGCTGTTGTCAGAAAAAGTTGCCAACCGTCAGCTCCTTGATGAGCTACGAGTAGCTGTGGAGGTTACTAAAAGCTCCTTATTAGATCGCGTCATTCAAGGAGTATGGGGCTATTATAAATAAGTGACTCGTAGACTACTAATTGTGTCGTACCACTGGGCAGATAGTAAACTATTAGAGAGCTATCATAGAACGAAAATTTTTGCAAAAGGCCCCTACTTTACATGAAGGAGCGAACATTATATAATTGGCAGTATGTAATTAGAGGTAGAAGAATAGAATTCTCTTAACAAACAGTACGCCGGGCGGGACCAATAGTAAGTCCTGACTACTCCGGCGTACTGACCAAACGAATCACCGTCCGGGCTGTACCTATTTGAGATACCCCTTTTTTACTTGACCACTTCACTGACCAAAATGACAGGACTGATGTTGGTATAATTGGCAAAATCGGCCCGTATCGCATCTCGGTGAGGCCCAATAGCCGCTTGATACTCGCTTAAGCTTTTTATATAAAAGGTGCCAATAGCCATAAAAGGCAGTGGTTGGTTAGGCATACCACTGGCAAGCCCTTTTTCAATGGTGTATTTAACCAGATTGGCCCCTAAAAACCCGGCTACCATAGGCATGTGCTTGGTTTCATAGTACTCCATGTTAAAGGTTTTACCTTCGGCATACGGGTACATGACAACTACTTTTAGTAAACCTTTTTCAGCAACAGAAGCCTGATGCTTTTCTTGGCTAAACGCAGCCAAACAAGTGGTTAGTAGAACAAACGTTACGATCAGTTTTGATTTCATACTTAATTTAAGTGCTAAAATGGTCAGTTTGCAATAGGGGTCCACACCTATCTAAGCGGTGTACACCAGTACTATAAATTAGACTTACTTTATTTCTACTCCATGGTACAATTTTGTAAGCCGGTGAACACATCATTTAGGGGTGCTCGAGTGTCAGGACAATCAGAGCGTCTGGCACCACCGGCTATCGTTGAGTGAATGGAATTGAGTTTGCTGGAGAACTCCCCCAAAATAGCCCGACTAAACGCCGTTCAATACTTGTTCGCTACATCAGCAGTACTTCCCAGAATGTAGCCACACTGTCTACGGGTCGGAAAATAAATAAACGATTGTTAATCAAGGCGGGATTCAGCAAATACGCTTCATAATTGGGGGCTAGGCTCGACAAATCGTAGGCAGCGGTAATTCGCTGCTCCACCGTCGAGTAACGGACCAGACCGTCTTCAAATAGCGTGCTATAAACGTTTTCGCTGCCTGCGCTTAGCAAAAAGCTGATTTGCGAGCCGAAGCCTGTCAATACGTCCGTTCCCTGAAGAAGCACCAATCTGGAATTGGCGTAACCCAACTTGGCCAGCTGCGTATTGAGCGAGGTAACCTCTACGATTTGATCTGAAGCGGGTTGATATTGAACAATTTTCGTGCGGTCGTCGGTAGGGTCAATCACCGAAATGCCGGGAATTTGGACGGCGTTGTAGAACGCCTTATTGGAGCCCATTGCGTATGGACGCGAGCCGATATTTGCTAACAGGCTGGTTCGGGCAACGCGCGTGGTTTGCCGCTTGGCGGCATCAAACTCCAGGATACCGTAGGGGTAATTTTGATAAAAATAAGCCTTGCCATTGGCCGACAACTGATAAAAGCTGTTGAACAGATTCTCCCCCAGGGATTTACCTAAATCGGTCCATTGATCGGCCAAAGGGTCGTATTCCCACATCGAGGGGGCCGGCCGCTGGTTTCCGTACCAATAATTAAGGCTGGAGTGAACGTATAGTTTGTTGTCAATGGAGAAAACAATGGGTGAATTGGGGAACACATTGGTGCCTAAGTCTGCCCTGGCCTCCCATTTGTCGGCATCGGCGTTATAGACTTGCAGCGCTCCGGTTGGGTAAAAGGCGTAGACACGGCCATCCATTATGAACAGCTGCTGATAATTCGGAATCGGAGTTTGGTTACCGGCTGTCAGAGGTGTGGGGATCGGGGCCCGGGGAGCTAGCTTAATGGGCTGCAGAGTAGGCCGGGTGGGCAACTGAAAACTGATCGCTGAAGGATTTTGTTTTTTATCACTGTCCTTTTGATTGAAGCGGCCGTAGAGAACGCGCCCGTCGGACAAAACCACGTAAGGGTCTACATAGTACGTTTGTCCGGTAATAAGACCAGAAAAGACCGCTTTCGCTTCGGCCGATGAAGTCGACAAGTTTGTTGTGGCTTTAATGCGACGAGAGTTTACGGCCGTAAGTCGGGGTAAGCTGTCGGTTTGAGATAGAAAAAAACCGGCCTCCCGAATGCTGACTTTACTGTTGTCAAAGTAAAGATTGGCCGTGGCCGAAACAGAAGATAAATTGCTAGTTCGGGCTGACAAATAAACGACTGAGAACGTAAGGGGAATCTGATTGACGCCAATCTCGACTAAATTTTGATCCGAATTCGGATCAGGATTAAGCTCCGACGCAGGTCGGCAGCTAATTGCCAGCGTGAGCAAGATAAGCAGATAAAGACATTTCATGCTGTATATTGGGATGTTACGCTTTTACTAGAGAAAAGCGTCGTTACCAAAACAAATTAGTCCTGAAATCTTACTTTTCCTACTCTAAATATATTCGATGAAGATAGGCGTTAGGAAGAAAACTGACAGGCTGGTTTACTTGTTTGGGCGACTGGCCCAGGCACTTACCGCCAGGCCTTTTTTTTATGTCCTGACAACTAGGGTGTCGCGGCTAAGTGGCTGAAAAGGCGGCTGATTCGCCTTGCGAATCGGCACTTTCTCGTCCTATCACACTGGTGGTCAGATTTTTGTGGCGCCGAGGTTTTACGATGTGAATCATAACCAGGTCAAACCCGTCGTTTCGAACAGCAAGAGTGATGGTCTCGGCTGCTTATTGGCTGGCTGGTCTGTGCGAACAAGTCGATGAAGGTAGAGAGGCTTATTCGGCGGCCAGCCCGCACGTCATAATTGTTTAGGAAGCGGCCAGTAGGCACAGAGTAAGCCTAAGTAATCGTCGCACAAAATCCTCCTACTTGAGACGAGGGAGCCATCATGTATCCAGGCCTTAACTAAGGCGTTCCAATAGATGTAAAATGAGGCTGATCAATCAGCATAATTGTCAGTTAGGAATAGGTGCATGATATGGAACCAATACTATAACCCAATTTAGCTTCACAATTATATAGTCTGGGAAGGGAATAAAATTCAGATGTAATTCCCTGGTTAATAATGAATTGAATCGCTTTGATTGACTATTTCGTACGGATGTTAGAGACTCCCCAATGCCCCACTTAGTTGAACATTCCCGTTTACCTTGGTCAATCGCTGAAAGATAATCTCTATAATCTCTTATTTTGAAACCTAGCTTACTTTGTAAGTGACAACTATAATTGAATAAATTTCCTTTAGTCAGGAGGGTACATAGCCCTTTCCAAGACAAAGCAGGTAGTATTGGCAAATGATTACTAAATTAGCCATGCTAGTAAAACCCATTTTCCAACTCCTTGTCCTGCTTTTAGCACCTATTCTGGTGTGGCCCAACGCTTCTTACGGGCAACTATTCGTTCAGGAAGTTGCTAAGTCCTATACGTTTGAAAGTGGACTTCCTAAGGGAAAAATAACGGCGATATCGCTGATAAACAATTCCCCTCTTGCTTTCAGCAATAACGATATATACGAGCTGTCTGGACATACCTGGCGGTCAAAAACAGGCCATATACCAGCCAATCCAGAAACTGCATTAACACAAATCGAGGGCGTAAAAGTCCTTTCTTCGGTTATGTATCAAAACCGTTTGATCGTAGGCACAGCCAAGGGGCTATACCGTCTGATGGGGAAAAAAATCGAGCGGCTAATGCCCTCAAACGAAAAATACAATTGGGCCTTACGCCATGTTTCGGTGGTAGTAGTCGATTCCAGAAATCGCTTGTGGTTCGGCGCGGAAGAAGGGGTGGGCTATCTGGAGGGAACACACTGGCACCTGTTTACAGGAAAGGAAGGGCTACCCTATAATCAGTTCACCTGTGGAGCCGCTGCACCGAATGGGGTAGTCTGGTTTGGCACCACCAAAGGGGCAATTAAGGTCGAAAATGATTTTTTTGCCTATCGGTTCAGCCAACGCTGGCTTCCCGATGACGCTGTTAACGATATAGCGATCGCCAAAGACGGAACAGCCTGGTTTGCAACAGACCATGGCGTAGGTCAGATTAAACCCACTCCGATAACCCTGGAACAGAAGGCAGATTATTTTACCCAGCAAGTTGAGCAACGACACAACCGCATGGGTTTTATCGCCCAGAGTCATCTGAAAAAACAGTTTGATAGTGAGAGTTCAGAACACGCTATTTCAGACAATGACGGAATGTACACCGCCATGTATGGTGCAGCCCAGGCCTTCCGCTATGCAGCAACGGGCAATCCACAAGCCAAAGCACTCGCAGCTCGATCTTTCAACTCCTGCAAATGGCTGGTGGACATTTCACACGAACCTGGTTTCCCAGCAAGGGTAATTATTCCCATCGACTGGCCTGAGCCTGTCAACGAGCAGTATGGCCACGAATACAATAAACGGCATCAGCAATCCGATCCGATGTGGAAAGACATTTACCCCCGATTTCCCAAAAGCAAGGACGGAAACTATAGGTGGAAATGCGATACAAGTTCGGATGAGCTGGCTGGGCATTTTTTCTTTTACGGAATTTATTATGACCTGGTAGCCAAAACCGACGAAGAGAAAAAAGCTGTGCAGGATGTGGTTCGTGCCATAACCGATCACCTGATTCGCCACGGATACAAACTGGTTGATCATGACGGAAAAGTGACCCGATGGGGTGACTTTTCACCGGAATACTTTAATTCGGTTTATGGGTATGATCAGCGTGGACTAAATTCCATGATGATGCTCTCCTTTCTTAATGTTGCCAGGCATGTAACCGGTGACAATAAGTATGAGCTTGAGGCAGACAAACTACGAAAGCAAGCTAATTATCATATTTTCGCCCTTCATCCCAAAGAATTTTTCCCCCCGGAAAATGTAGTTCCCTGGGACAATAACCTTTGCCTGATGAGTCTCTACGGGTTGATTAACTATGAAACGGATCCAGCGTTGTTACTCATGTACCGCCAGGCTCTGGAAACCGCCTGGTTACATGTCAGTAAGCAAAAAAATGCCTTTTGGGACGCCATTTACCAGTCATTGGCTAATAAATTCACCGATCTGACCGATCAGAAGTATTTTGAAGGTAAAAATCTCTTTCCCGAAAACCACCTGTATGCTCCATCTGTAGTCCAGAGCTGCTACAAAGCATCGAACAACCCAGCCTTTATTCTTGAAAATCTTCAGAAAATCCCGCTGGATTTAATTGGCTATACCATGGACAATACACATAGATTAGATATTGTTTTTGACCCTACTCCTGGACAAGATCCCACCAAAGGTTGGCGTACTGATGGCTATGCCCTTCCAATCAATGAGCGTGGCCACGTCAGACAGGACCGTGACGGGTTTGCCCTCAGGTTATCAGAAGGGGATGGAAACGATGAACATGAAGGGACGTTTTTTCTCTTACCCTATTATATGTCGGTCTATCATAAACTCATTCAGCCCTAAAGCACCCGACACTAGGGTTAAAGAAAACTGATGACACGCACTATCTGAAGTTACGCAACTGGGTTAACTGGGGGGGACTTAGCAACATGACTGCCTGGCCGGTACGCCGGAGCGGGCCCGAAAAGAATTATGCTGGTTGGCGTTCCGCTAATCTTTTTTATCTGTATTCAGTATCCATCTGAAGTGAAAATAGGGTTCATTGAAAAATGCCGGGCCGCTGGTGCGGTATCGGTTTAGGATATAAGCCAAAGATCAAATTTCATCAGTTCCGTGCGTTGACTAGCTGCTTAGCTAAGCGTAAACCTTGTTCATAGATCTCATCGCGCGCGCCTAAATAACCCCCTAACGTGATGGGAACGAGTTGATTAATTTTGACTCCCCGTTGTTGATTGGGTGTGTTATCGGGATAATACTCGCCAAAGCCCGAAAAGAAACTAAAATATTGACCCGGGAATTTTAGGGTAATTGCCATGCCGTTGGCCCCTGCCGTTGGTGTACCAACGGTAATCGATTGGCTAACCCCTTGTAAACCAATTACGTTACCCTCTCCTTGGCTTTGCACTCCTTCATCAACCAGCAGGATATACCGCTTATGTTTTAGAAATATATTTCGCGAGGGCTGAATAATCTGGTACTCCGTACTCGTTAACTGCTGGCTGGAATTGGGACTGAAAATAAAAGGAAATCGATTGTAAGCCACCGTATCCGGTTGATGGGCAATGTAGGAGGCCAGATGACTGCCGAACTGGCTGTCACGAGGATAGCCTCGGCAATCCAACAAAATGATGGAACAATCTTTCAGATAGTTGGCTATACTATCCAGTTGCGAGCAGTAAAGCCGATTAATGCGTAAGTAACCAATGTTGCCGTATAAACGACTCATGTAGGGAGGCAGTTTAGGACTAGGCGCGGTTTGGCCCCATAAGCTGTAGTAGTGGTCCCTGGCAATACGGGTAAGCCATACCGTTTGGTATTGACCTTTCCGTTTGATGGTCACTTGGGATCGACTGCCTGAGCGGCCTACGGTTAACCAGCTCATGTAAAATTCCCGATCAAAACCAGCTTGGTTCGAGGCCGGTAAATAGTCCCGCCATTGGGCTGCTAGCTGTGCCGGTGTTTGTTGATCAATACGGACTAGTTCATCGCCCGGCTGGAGTTGCGCCAGCGCATTAGTTTGGGTGGTATCTGCGAGTACGTTAATGATATACGTTTTTTGACCAAACACTTTGACGCCAATGGGCAGATTTCCATCAAGTATTCCTTGGGGGACCGCCCTCCTTGTTTACTAATCAGGATGCTATGCCCATCCCGTAGCGATCCCGTTAGCTTCATCAACGCCATGAAATAGAGTGAGTCCGTGGAGGCCGCCAGAAACTGGGGAATGAAGTGGGGCAGCGCTTTATTCCAAGGAAGAGCGAGCAAGGGTTTATTGGGGGAAAAATAATGGATGGTGTTCCACCCATTAAATAAGCCCAGCAACCGTAGCACAGCAGTAGGTGTTTGGTTGGCTGGATAATCCGACTGAGGGTGGCGAATATAGACCATGTTTTGCACCGGTTTTGGGGTCAAAGGCCGTAGCGGCTGATGCAGGAGTTGACTCGCTTGCCCAAGCAAGGGACCCTGCCAGGAGGTATCCGCCTGTTCACTAAGCTGTTGATCGACATCACTGCCCAGGGTACCATCTTCATACAAAACTTCGCTTGTTCTAATCTTAACCGACACCTGATCGGCCAAGGCCATTCGGTAGGATTCCCCGTACATATAGTCAGGCATGTCTCCTTCCAAGAGAACCCGGCAACGCTGCCGGTGATGCAGCGCCATGACGGCTTTCAATGTATTGACGTTAACAAAGCGATTGATCAGGAAGCAGATCTTCGTATTGATTCGTTTTTTGAGCGGGTTTGTGGGTAGGTATACCCCCTCCGACATATTGCGCAAACCAAAGTAAACTTGATAATGCTGCTCCATGCGCCCATCTTTTTCGATCGGTAATAGATTTAACTCATCGGGAAAATCTTGCCGCAAAAGACCGTGGTAATAAAAGCTGCGGGCGGTAGGGAGCACCAGCGGCTGCTCAATGAGTTGACTGATAAGTGGTTGAACAAACTGCGTGTATTGGGCTAGCCCCAGGGCATTATCAATTCGTTCATTACGCAAGTCAATCACCACCGCCGACTGACTGGCCAACTGCTCAATTAACGAGTCGGCTTGGATTGGCTGTTGACACGCTTGTTGAGACAGTGCCAGGTACTCTTCACCCGTAGGCAAGTGCCTATGAACGAGATGTGGACGTTCGTTAAACCAGGTCGTATGGGTCGATAGGCTGTTGGGCGTAACGATGCCGGACTGGGGATCACCTAATCGAGTAAATACTTGAGCCAACGATCGTTTGAAACTCGCTGGTGTAGGACTGGCTAGCAGGGCTCTAGATAATCAATAACCAGACTATCCGTATCCAACTGGCCCTTACCAGCCAGGGGATGAAAATAGCGAATCACGCCCCAAACCCGGCCAAAATCAGCGATTCGGCTGATGGCGGCTGAATCATACCGGATCGAGTTAGCTACCCTGAGAGGAACTGACTGGGCTACTAGCTTGTGATGAGGAGGTAAACCGATCAGCCAACCCATCAACATGAGTAACCGTAGTGAAACTAATGAAAAGCGAATCATATGCATTGACACGTTAAGAACTGAGTTGGCCAGGTAGCCTGCTAAGCGACAATAAAGTGACAAAACTAACCAGGCTTTAGGGCCTAGTCTTGTACAAATCATGCAGGCTGCAATAGCTCAATCCGTATTATTTCCTTTAGCGGAGCGCAGGTTTAGGAACCCAAATCAGTTGCCCCTGCTCAATTTGAGATGTACGTTGGAGTTGGCTGGGGGTAAACCCGGTTAGGCGTTTGATATGTTTCGTCCAGTGTGCCTGATCACAGTACAACCCTTGATAGGCCACCTGGCTAAATGATTCCTTGGGTGTTGTGGTTAGCGTGGTTAGGGACTGGCGAAACCGCACGGTTTGAGAGTAAGCCTTCGGACTTTGGCCGACGTGGTCCATGAAGAGCCGGTAAAGCGTCGATTCATTTAAACGGTAGCTTGATGCCAGTTGACGAACAAAGGGTACGGCGTCACCCGTATTTACCTGTCGAAGCGACGTCTTGATAAGCGGATGAATGGGGGTTGGTAAAAGTCGTTGCAGCAGAAAAGACTCTAGCCTGTTGGCTCGTTGGTAAAGGTCGTCTGTACTGAAAATGCTTTCTAAAAGTTGCTGACTATGCCCAGGAAACAGGTGATCAAGAACGGGACAAACGGGCCACAGTTGGGCGATTGATTCGTCGGTAAATGCCCGTAAGGCACCAGGGTGGAATAGCATACATACCTGATCAAGTGGCCCCTGCACGGAAACGGTGAAGGGGCGTCGATGAAAGCCATAGAGCCGACTGGTGGACTGAATACCCGTGCTGACCTGACAGTGGTTAGCAGGGGCATTGGTTGTGTAAACAACCGTATTCTGCTTATAGATGGCCAAACAAAGGTTGGTATTGGGAAAGGTCGTATAGGAGAAAGGCGTATGATTCTCTTTCTGAAAAAACAGGAAAGATTGCACAAATACACGTAGTTGACCATGTCGAACCGGGATGATTGTAGTTTTCAAATGAGTAAACGTTAGCGAATGTTTACTGAAGACGATTAACCACGATGATCATTACAGCGACCTGGCAGAGCGACAATGCTTCTTACTGATTACCGGAGAAGCTAATGCGGTACCAATTTTAGCGTTGACGTTTAAAGTCAACAGACTTGAGCTGGATAACAAAATGGTTCGCATGGCAAGGGCGTAATTTTGCAGGACAACCAACCAACAAAAGGGGTTGTTTAGTTTTTCTCATAAGAATGATTCATCTGATCCCTGTTCACCTGACGTTTTCCTTCTTGCTGACAAAAATTCTGTAAGATCCCCTGAATAAGTCACCCTTAGCAGATGCATTGCTCGTGTGCAGGCTATGTAGAGCATTTGCTTATCTGTTTCTGTTCTATACGTATCGGCTGAAGCAAATGGCACAATAACCTCATCAAATTCAAGGCCTTTCGCCAGGTGTGCCGTTGTAATGATAACGCCTTCTTCAAAGGCCGCTGAGTCGCTGGTAAGTAAGTGAACCCCTGAGCCTTTGAGCGCATCATAGGCATAGGCTGCCTGACGCTGGGTTTTACAGATGATGCCAAGTGACTGATTCTGTGATTTTGGGAAAGTATTGATCAGCTGTTTAATGGCTGCTAACTCTTCGCTGCTGTTGATAAAGCGAGCTACTATGGGTTCCTGACCATGCCTTTCCATTGGAATAATAGCAGAGTTGGGTATGATACGCTGGGCAAAAGCCGTAATTTCCAGGGTTGATCGGTAGCTTCGATACAGTCTGACCACATAGGCTTGAGGAAACACGCCCTCAATCGTTTCGGCTGAGGAAGCACTGTATGGATTAACTGTCTGGCTTACATCGCCCAAAATAGTCTTTCGGCACAGGAACAATTTTGACAAGACGGCATAGTGAACCGGCGTATAATCCTGCATCTCGTCCACCAGCAAGTGCTTTACATGTGTATAGGTGGTGAGACCTTCCAGGCGTATCCGGAAGTAAATCAAGGCAAACACATCGGCGTATTCTAGGGTCAGGCGGTGGTCGATCCTGAAAAGCTCAGGTTTACCAATCCAGCGGTAAAAATCCGTGTAGAGGTCTAGTACATTGCCAAACCTAAACATGTGTGGAACAGCTTCCCAAATTTTTGCTTTCTGCTGCCCGCTAAGCTTATGGCCTTTAAGGCTCACATACGACTGAATCTCTTTGACGACCAGCGGGAATCGTTTTAAGATAGGAACCCGGTGGTAGGCCATGAACTTCTCAAGAATAAACGAAGCAGGGACTAGGGTTTGGCCAACCTGGAGCTGGCTAACCCTGAAGTAATTATTCTCAATATAAATCAGGTATTGATTCAGCTTGCTGAGAAAGTCAACCGAGGATTTGAAGCGTATGCGTTCAATGAAAGCCAGATCTTTTCCATCCAGCAATGTAGCTACCTGCTCGAAGAACGTCTGGAACCTGTATTTTTTTTCCAGTAAGTCATTGGCCAGCTCGTCCATGCCCCGTTCCGGAATGTGTTCCTCTCCAAGCTCGGGTAAGACGTTGGAAATGTAATCAGCAAATACTTTGTTGGGTGAAATAATGAGAATGTCTTTTGCCGCGATGCTATCTCTGAAGCGGTATAACAAGAAGGCAATTCGATGTAAGGCAATCGATGTTTTACCCGAGCCAGCCACTCCCTGAATGACCATTACCGGAGCCGTTTCGTTTCGGATAACCGCATTCTGATCTCGTTGAATGGTCGCGACAATGTTCTTCATCTTGTCGTCAGATGAGTTGGCAAGCTCTTTTTGAAGAATGTCGTCGTGAATGTTTACATCGTTTTCGATCATGAACTCCAGGTGGCCGTCTCTGATTTTGTATTGACGTTTCAAGGCGATGTTTCCATGAATGTTTCCCGAAGGTGTTGGGTAGGATGCTTCGCCCAGCTCGAAGTCATAGAACAATGAGGAGATCGGTGCCCGCCAATCATAAATTAAATTCATACGCTGCCCTGGGTTGGCGAAGGAATAGATGCCAATGTACACCATCGACCGCTCACTACCCTTGGGGATGAAATCAATGCGGCCAAAGTAAGGGGATTGCCCAAGCTTAATCAGCTTCTGTTTTCTGGCTACGGCGGCTTCACCTGTAAACGCCATCCGGTTAATGGATTGGCCCGCAGCCACCATATCGGCTTCATCCATGCCCGACTGATGTTCATGGATATATTGCTTTTTCTCTCTGAGCTCGCCGGAAAACTGCTTTACGGCGTCATCGATACGCCTGATGGCCAACATAAGTTTTTCCTTGATCTCAGCAAGGAATTCTCTTTCTTCCTGTTCTGATATGTTACTCATTGGCTATGCTTAAAAATGAACCGTAGATACTGGTTAATCATTTCGCTTTTATAAAATGGTTATTGCCTGCTTTTTAGTGGCGCATAAAAGGGCGTAGAGGATTAATTCAGGCTGTGAATATAAGGCAACTTATTGCGAAATAACTATTTGATAGTCAATTAATTAACTAATTATCTATTTTGGCAATATTCCCTAAAATAGCACGTTTACCTAATAAGAAGGCCTAATATTGATGGCTGAATTTGGACCCTCGCTAAGATGGCGAACCGTGGAAGTAGCCGAGCGACTTAACCAGATGCATATCCGAAGTAATGGCTATAAAGTAGCCTTATAGGCTCCCATAGTTAAGGAAATACCACTGACTAGCGAAACCTATCCCCGGATTGTTGACGGTCTGCCGATGCTGCAACTACCCCGTATTGTACCGCTCCGCTGAGCGGCCAGCAGCAATCCAGTAGTTATACAGGATACTCGATTAGCGGTTTTTTGGGGCAACCTATTTTCATTTGGCCCGGACGGGCGGCCCTGCCGTTTTTCAGGCTTTACCATCAGTGAATTTTAATTATTAATTCACTGATGGTAAAGACACCCTTTTGCAACAAGAACTGCTGGATTAGCACCAGTCATGAAGCAGGGATAAGTTTTGCCGTTGACTTTGGGAGCCGCTTTACACCTTAAGGACTTTATAGAGCCTTAGTAAAAGGGCATGGACATAAATTGAAATTAAATAATTAACTGAAAAGGCGATTATCACTGTCAGCAAATTAAACTCCATCTGGAATTGGACCTTGATATAGGTCGCTATTTGCAGAAAGAACATATGGAACAAATACAGCGCAAACGAAATCGTACCCGTATAAGTGAAAAACTGGTTAACTAAAGGTAGGTTAGCATTATACACAAAAATTGCGAGGCCTATATAACCGACCAGCGCCGGGATATCGTTTAAGACCTTGCCAACCGAACCAAATTTGGGTGGTAATAAGGCATATAAAATTAGCGCAACTACAGATGCCATCAATAGCGTAATCGATTTCTGGTCCCAGAAAGCGCTATTTTTCTTTTTGTACAGATCGGCCAGGTAAATACCCAAACAAAATTCCCATAAATATTGCAAAAAAAAGCTGTTCCAGATTCGGATTTTTTCCTTCCCTGTACTAATCACCAATGCGCTCCAGGATAGACTAATCACAAAGGATAAAACAATAAATAGATGCCCTGGAAGCCTGTCTTTGGTTTTTACAATTGGTAAAAAAGCCAAGTATAAACAAAGGATTAGTGAAATAAACCAGAAGTGGTAGCCATAACTGCCCATAATATGCTCATCAAACATTTTATAGAGGAATATATGGCCTAAATAAGCGTAAAGTGAAGAGACATAAAGCGGAACAAACAGACTGGTTAAAGCAATAATAGAAACACTTAAAATCACTGGAATATAAATCTTTAGGAACCGTTTTTTGATAAAAGGCCGAAAGGATAAAGGTTTAGATAAATGAGAAAGGTAGAGGCCAAATCCGGAGACAAAAATAAAAACGTGAATGCCCGTTCCCCCGAATTGGATCAGGATTTTTCCCAGTGGCGGTAAATCTACTAATTGAAAACTGTGCAATAGTATGATAGAAACAATGGACACTCCTTTCAGATAGTCTAGCACGTCCAACCGTTTTTTTGTGTCGATTTTGGCTGACGCTCCTATTGACTCCTGTGGATTTTGGCTCGTTACAGGTGAAGTGAAGGCAGTAATGGTTTTTGATAGCATAGGCGTTGGCTGATTAAACTCATTACTTAGACTGTATTACAGACCTAAAGTGAACAAAAAAATCTGGCCAGCCAGGCCATTACTGGGGAGCGACCCCACATTGGGTAGGTAGTTTTGTGGGGAAGTACGCCACAGATATGGGTGGTGCGCCACTGCGATGCCGTCGCCAATGTGCTACCAAGCCGATTCTACCAGTAAAACAACTCAAACTGCTTAAAGGCTTACTTTGAATCATTGCCTGATCGGCGGCCCGGCGAGTTGCCCAGTAGACAGGCTCAAAAGCACTCAATTTGTTACGTGTAGACTGGGTAAAGGAATTAGCGATAATTGTACAAAATCAAAAGAATGGCATATTCACAGTATTACATACAATGGCAACCAGCCGTTGCGTCCGGCAGCGGGTGCAGTTGATCAAGGCGTTAACTAATTATAATGCCAGTTGCTGTTACACTGATATGGTCTGAGTTCAGTCAGACGTAATTCAATGTGATTTTCCTGCATTTTTAGTCCAAGGTTGAACGTTAAGTGATTCAATAGATACATGTATTATAGAAGATAAACGGGGTCGTAATACATTCCCAAGAAACCCTTGTGACTTTGGTATATGATTGGAGAAGTTGTGCGTATGACTAAATATAGTGGACAGTTATTAAAGGGTTAATTTCAGGCATCGGAGCTGAGCGTTTGCCATTATAACAAGTCACGACAAACGTTCATTTGGCCTAGTGCCTGACCAAACTAGATTCTTTTGATTCTACTAGATTCTTTTGATGCTATAATGGTGATTATCAGAGCCTATAGAATCAACAGAAACTACCGAGCGGGCGGCCCGAGAATCTATTTTGCTAAAGCACTAGTGGTTTAGGTAGCTGTGAATCAATTTTAGAAAAGTTTTTAGAACTTTCCCGAAATTACAAAGTTGGTTACCAATACGTACTTCCTAAGCCTGTTTAGGCCACTGCTATAGCTGAACAGTCAGTTTCTAAATTCACCTAAAAGACATTCATTATGATTCTTGCATTTACTGCTATAGATCAACAGGCCAGGCTCAAAGAGTTTTGGTATCAATTGTCTGAGCTGGAAGTGGCTCTGGATGTATTGAGTACGATTGCATTGAAGGGAGATAAAATTCTTAAAGCACAGCTTATTGAGGAAGGAGTTCTTACGGAACTTCCTGTCGAAGCATTCGATGGAGAAATTTTCACCAATTCGATTCACCAACTGGAAGTGCAATGGCAGACCATTTTAAAAGAACCCATGCGTTCGACAAGGCCAGAAAATACGTGGCAGATCGAACTAATCTGTAAGCAGATTAAGATTTATGACGATAGAATCGCTCAGTTTGCATTAGTAATCGACCGGTTTGAGCAACTTCGTGAACGGGCTGGGCAGGTTAGTAGACTTGAACCAAACCGAACAAACCTCCTTAATCACTACGAGTCAACCCTAACTACATACCGAGGCTATATTAATCGGGCGAAGGATGGTCAGCAAGTAGCCCAGAAAAAACTTGGCCAGTTACAGGCCTAGCCTTGTGGTTTGATTATCGCCGTCTTCTCATCTGCACCTGTTTAAAAACGAACTCGTGCGTTTTTTTGCCCTTTCGCGCATTTCCTATGCTTTTCTAAAAATTGCTTAGCGGCTAGTTTGTTGCCACCCTCAGCAAACTGCTTACTTGATTGTTCGAGTAGAATGTAGAATGACAGCTTCTGCCAAACTTCGAATGGCTTTCCAGAAGATTCTTCAACAACTTTAGTCGTTTTTGCCAATAGCGAACTCGCCGTGTAGGCGTGGCCCGTATAGCAGCGATATGGAATAAGTTTCCCTTCGTTAATGCTAATCAATGCGCCATTACATTCCGGACAAGTGAGTGGGGCAACTTCTCCATCTTAATAATACCTGGATCGAAGGCACTAGTGCTTTGGCAAAATAGATTCTATTGTTTCTATAAATTCTTCTGATTCTATTGTCTTGACAATCAGATACGATAGAATCCAGAGAATCTAAATTGGAAGGCACTAGCCTGAGCGGCAATATTTACCTCTGTTTCCATTCGATCCAGTTCTTCTGGCGCAAGTTCTGCTTTATCGGGAACGGTCTCGTTAATTAATTTGCAGAGCAACGGCCCAATTTCGGCAATGGGAAGCCGGTAATCGACATCAACTTTTGCCATGTTAATGGTAAGCTCTACCTTTATACAAAACGATTGCTTCGCCAACCCTTTCTAACTAAACTGACTTTCAGCTTCTTGGTTCAATGAAGCCTATTTAACATGGCAAAAAAGAAATCGATAGATACCCCTGATTCTTCACAACCTGCTCCAATAGTTCCTATTGTGGCCATTGGTGCGTCGGCGGGTGGCCAGGAAGCTGTAGTAGAACTCTTAACTAATCTGTCGCCGATAACCGGGCTGGCTTACGTATATATTCAACACCTTGATCCAACGCTGGAAAGTCGATTGGTCGATATACTGGGCCGGGCTACGGCCATGCCTGTATTGGAAGCGCAGCACCTGATGCCCGTTGAGACCAATCACTTGTATATTATTCCACCCGACCGCGACCTGGAAGTATTAGATGGTGTTTTGACGTTAGTCCCTCGTAAACCCCGTTCGGTTATTCATATGCCGATCGACCAGTTTTTTTTATCCCTGGCCGAACGTCAGAAAGATGGTGCTATTGCCATTGTACTCTCAGGAACGGCCTCCGATGGGACGCTGGGGCTTCGGGCTATCAAATCTGCCGGGGTATTACCTTTGCACAGGACGAAACGGCCCGATTTCAGAGTATGCCCCGGTCGGCTATTCTGGAGGGCGTTGTGGATCGGGTGTTGCCGCCAGCCGAAATTGCGCATGAATTGGAACGGCTGAGCAAGCAAACGTCTATTTTTCGGTTAACGATCCTGCCAGAAGGCCTTGAAGCAGAAAATGTTGAGACATTAATTACCGACTTTACCGCGGGACCCGATGAAGACCTGAAGAGTATCATCCAACTGCTTCGCCGGGCAACGGGCGTAGATTTCAGCCACTATAAAGTAACGACCATCCGCCGGCGGATCATTCGGCGGACGCTGCTCTACAAACTAGATTCCCTACGTGAATACGCCGATTATCTACGCCAACATCTGGAAGAAGCTGCCTTACTCTATGATGATCTGCTGATCAATGTAACGAGCTTTTTCAGGGATGCCGAGACAATGGATTACATCCAGAAAGTCTTGTTGCCACAACTACTTCGCGACAAATCGGCCCAGGACCCCATACGTATTTGGGTGCCTGCCTGTTCAACGGGGCAGGAAGCTTATTCCATTGCTATGTTGCTGCTGGAAGTACTTGGTGAACGAGCCCTTAGTCGAACCATTCAACTGTTCGCTACTGATTTGAGCGAATCGGCTGTGGCTAAAGCCCGGCTGGGAAGCTACACTCGGGAGAGATGATGGACGTATCGCCCTGGCGGCTTCAACGCTTTTTTACCAAGGTAGATGATCATTACCGGATCAATAAATCGGTCCGCGACCTGTGCGTATTTGCCCCCCATAATCTGCTTAAAGATCCACCTTTTTCGCGGCTTGACCTGATTAGCTGCCGTAATCTGCTCATTTATCTGGATAGTACGTTACAGCGAAAAGCGGTTGTAACGTTCCATTACGCCTTGAACCCTACTGGATATCTGGTGCTGGGGAAGTCTGAAACAGTGGGGAATTCAGCTCCCTTGTTTTCACAGTTAGAAAAAAATTACAAAGTTTTCTCCCGTAAAAATGATGTCGATAGCCGGGCCACGTTTACCATGACGCCCCGACAACTGGAAGGCGAACAGGGAGGATATCAACTACCAGGAGGAGCAAGAATACAAAGTCCAGGGGGGGGCGGCTAGCCGATTAGTGCCCCCAAATCCAGGTTCTGATTTGGATAAACTAGTTGATAGTCTGCTGCTTAGTCAGTACGTGCCCGCCAGTGTCGTTGTGAATCAGGATCTGGAAATTCTTCAGTTCCGCGGCTCAACGGGATTGTTTCTCGAACCTGCTCCTGGTAAAGCCAGTTTGAACCTAATCAAAATGGCCCGTCCGTCGCTGGTATTTGAACTACGGAATATTGTCCATAAAGCTCAGAAGTCGGCAGAGCCTATCCGCAAGAGTGGGCTGGAAATCAAAGTAAATAATAAGCTTCATTACGTAGCGATCGAAGCTGTTCCACTTGACACGGCTACTGAAGAACGGTTGTACCTAATCATTTTTGACGAAGTGCAACCGCCTATTGTTCCCGTTACCCAGTCGGCCGATGCCCGTAATCGTCGGATCAAAGAACTGGAAAATGAACTGGCAAATCTGCGCGATGATATGCGTTCCATTATTGAGGAACAGGAAGCCAGCAATGAAGAACTACAATCGGCCAACGAGGAGATCATCAGCAGCAACGAAGAGTTGCAGAGTATCAACGAAGAACTCGAAACCAGCAAGGAGGAAATCGAGTCGACAAACGAAGAGCTACTAACCATCAATCAGGAGTTGCAGGTACGTAATGATCAATTGTCGGAAGCTTACCAGTTTGCCGAAGATATATTTGGTACGATCCGTGAGGCTACACTGGTTCTGGATACCGATCTACGGGTGAAAAGTGCCAACCCTGGATTCTACCGGTTATTTAAACTAAAGGAAGAAACGACCGAACGGCGGCTTATCTATGAATTGGGCAATCGGCAGTGGGACATTCCCGAACTCCGCTCGATGCTTACGGATATTGTTACCTCCGACGCCCAGTTTCAAGGCTTCGAACTCACCTATACGTCGCCGGAAACAGGCGAAAAAATACTGTCGATCAATGCCCGACGGGTGGTTCGTCAGCAGGCATCTATTCTGGTAGCTATTGAAGATATTACTGATCATCGGCGGGCGCAGCGGCTACTGTCTGAACGTGAGGCCTGGTTTCACGAAATTGCCGACAATGCGCCAACGCTAATCTGGGTGAGTGACGCAAATGGGCGCTTTACCTTTCTGAATAAGGTATGGCTTGATTACACGGGTCGTACGCTGGAGAATGTTGCACAGCAAGGGCTCGTACAAAGCCTACATCCTGACGATCAGGCTGGCTACCAGGAAAAATACGACCTCTCCCTGAAGAGACAAAAATCCTTTAGTTCGGAATTCCGTCTTCGCCGTTACGATGGGCTCTTTCATTGGATGCTGGAAAACGCTCGGCCGTCATTTGGCCACGACGGTCTATTTACAGGTTATATAGGAAGTTCGATTGATATTCAGCTACAAAAGGAAACCGCTCTGGAGCTGGACCGACGTGTACAAGATCGTACGAAGGAGTTGTCGCAGGCCAACGAACTAATGCGTATTGCCCTGAACACTAGCCAGGCTGGACTAGGCCGTTGGGACTGGCGCAGTCAGACTATTGCCTGGGATACACGCGGAAGAGAAATTATCGGTTTAGCGACCAATGAGGAGATTTTATCGATAGATGACTGGGTGAATCGTATTTATCCCGACGACCGAGACCGGGTAAGAGCTTACTTGAAGGAATGTTTAGAGACGAACCAGGATATTCGAATAGAATACCGGGTAATTCATCAGGATGGGAGCATTCACTATGTTCTGGAAGCGGGTAAGTGTACGCAGAGCAATGATGGCGAACTGTTGAGTTCGATTGGCATGGTGATCGATGTTACGGATCTACGATAATCTATTAATCAATGCCTTAACGTACACTTTCCTCCGGCGAATTCTGTTTAGTGATTGACGCTACTAATCGATTTTTCCAGATTTACTTCTGCCTAACTAAACTTAGGTAATGTGACTGATTCCCACCAGTAGTGACGGAACGAAGCAATACAGGCCAGCCATTTTTCGTAGCCGCTTGGTTTAACAATATAGGAATTACTGCGGAGCGTATAGGATTCGGCAATATCTTCCGGGTCATTGGATTGACTTAAGATAACAACCGGTATTTCCCGGAAGACAGAATGCGCTTTAATCAGTTCTAATAGATTCCAGCCATGTTGACGGAGAGGCAGGTATAAATCGAGTAAAATCAGTTTCGGTAATTCGCGGATATCCTGCATGCATGCCTCCAGGTACATCATTGCCTGAGTGGGCTCCTGCATCCATATGGCCTCTACTTCAGGAAAACGTTGTAGCAGAGCCCAATGGATAATGAACCATTGATCGGCATTATCTTCAATAACTAAGATCGTAGCCTTAGGCGATTTACTCGAAAAAGAAGTAGGAACATTGAGCATAGTTTATAGGATAAAGTAGGTTGTAAATCTACAAAATCCTATAGTTTATAATTAAATGTATGTTGTTGTTTTGTTATATATGCGTAGTATAAACTACGTCTGTAAGCGAGTCTATGAGCTTAACAGTTCATAGCTTACCTCACCTGTTGATTATTGATTTTTATTCCGATTGCCTATTTGGGCTGGTACCTATTGACGAAAAGGAATCAGGGAGCAAGCCAAACCATCCTGGACTCAGGTTCATATTGAAAACAAGCCCGCGTTTTTCCCTTACGGCTTAGGTGCAGATACTCCATTGCCAGCACCCGACACTCAATCACCGCGAAGTTTTTGCGGCCCGTTTCGCTTTCCTCATTAGTAGGTAAACTGTCGATGAACTGGTCGGGGAAGCCAGGGTAGGGGTGAGGCTGTGCTGTTCCCGGTGTTTGTTCCGAAAGATAGGCTTTGCGGCTACCCACCCATAATCGGCCCCAATGATCATCCGCTATAAAATCGTCGGTGTGGAGCCGCGTTTCTATAGTCAGGCGAAGCTGAATCTGCCGTTTGTTATCCCAGAAAAGTAATGAAGCCATCGGAAACGCTTCGAGTTGTAGTACCTTTTCTGCGCGGGCATCCGAATAAAACCAAACGTATTTATGATCTATATCGACCTGGCGCAGGACCACCATGCGGGAATCGGCTCCTCTGGATGTACAGGTTGCCAGCGTCATTGTTTTGAACCCTGATCCTATCGATTGATCTTCTTTTTGCTCGGTACTCGCCAAAAGTTGCTCCCAACTGGTACGTTCCAGGTCGGGAAGCATCGCGGCAGCCTCCGAATTTTCCTGATTTTCGCTAAGATTCATTACTGGTGTATGTAGGCTCATAATACGCTCTGATCAAGAATTAGTAACGGACTGTCTGCTTTTTTGTTCGCAGCTGTAAGTTTTTGTCAAAACGGACGACTAACTGTGCAAATGGAAAATTAGGATGGAAATGGACTTCATACAAATTGTTAACGCTCATGCTGGCATCCTTCATAAGGTATGTCGTCTCTACGGGAAGGAAGAGGAAGATCGTAAGGATTTGTATCAGGAAATTGTGCTACAGCTTTGGCGATCATTTCCGACATACCGGCAGGAAGCTAAACCGTCGACCTGGTTATATCGTGTAGCCCTGAATACCGCCATTTCCCTGGTTCGTCGGCAGTCGCGCCGGGTTAGTCCCATAGCGTTGAATAACGAACTTGTGGCCATTGTTCAGAGCACACAATCGTCAGAAATAGACGAACAGATGAACCAGTTCTACAGCGCTGTTGACCAGTTGTCATCCGTTGAAAAAGCGCTCGTATTTCTTTACCTGGATAATAACTCATATGACGAAATTGCCCGAATTGTAGGTATATCCAACTCAAATGTGGGCGTTAAGCTGAACCGAATTAAAGCAAAATTGAAACGAATCGTAACCACAATAAACGAATAAACGAGCAGACAATGGACTTAGATGAATTTAAACTGACCTGGCTGGCCTACGACCGCAAACTTGACCAAACGCAACAACTTGGCCAGCAACTTTTGACCAGTATCCAACGTGATCGGTCGAAGAACACAATTGATAAGATGATTCGGGAACTTCAGGTAATGTACGCCATTCTGTTGGGGATCATTTTTATTTTCAGTGCTATCGTTGCCGGTAACCCCTTCGATTATACGAAGCCGATACACTTTATACCCGCACTTTGCTACATCATACTGGCTGGATTTGGTTTGTTTGCTTCGATACGCCATAAGAATCGTCTTCGCCAAACGACGTTATCTTCCCAAAACCTGCTTCGATCACTTACGGAGTTGATCCGGCTACGAGAGCAACATACCCGTTTGATGAGTCGTGTCTGGGTGCTGGGTATGCTGGCTGGAGCCATGATTATGCTGCCTACGATCGCTCGCCGATATGCCGAATCAGGTTGGGTAGCAACCCTGTTAATTGGCCTGTTCCCAATTGGCCTGACATTGCTTTCTGCGTGGCTGGCAAAGGTAATCGGGTTATTTACGGACCACTATCTGAGTGACTTACGGGAGCAGGTTAGGGAATTGGACGAATTGAAGGAACCTGTGAACCCAATATAACCTCAGGGCCACTTTATTTGTTTAGTAGGTATACGGTATCGGAGATTATCGGTAAATTCATCTGTTATGTGCTATCACAAATCACTTGTTGTTTCGGCTCCTGAGTTAGAGACTCGCTATGAAGCAACTATGCCTGCCTCGGCCCATTTTCAACCGGTATACCATGCCAATGCCTACCAGTTCCCAGCCTGGCCGATACTGACGCATCAGGAACCCGGCCGGTTTCAGATGATGCACTGGGGCTTGATCCCGTACTGGACCAAAACCAACGATCAGGCCGGCGAGATGCGTATCCGAACGATCAATGCCCGTTCTGAAACCATTTA
The DNA here is from genome assembly GCA_003259005.1 of Spirosoma telluris. Taxonomy (GTDB): domain Bacteria; phylum Bacteroidota; class Bacteroidia; order Cytophagales; family Spirosomataceae; genus Spirosoma; species Spirosoma telluris. The sequence goes on along the minus strand of QLII01000001.1, from coordinate 2,300,399 downwards.
TGAAAAACCCTCATTCAGATCGGCAGCGCAGGCTGGAAAACGCTGCCTGATTCCGGTGACCGGGTTTTATGAATGGCATACCAAGGGCAGCAAAAAATTCCCATTTTATATAAGCGCAAGCGATCAGGAAATAGTCTCTATTGCCGGGCTCTGGGACGAATGGGCTGATCCGGAAACGGGTGAAGTAAAAGCGACCTATACGCTGCTCACGACCGATGCAAACCCGCTGCTGGCAGCTATTCACAACACAAAAGAGCGAATGCCCTGCCTGCTCACTGCAAAAGCTGAACATGCCTGGCTTCACAACGACCTTAGCGAAAAAGACGCTCTGGCTTTGCTGGGAAAACAATACCCAGCCAGTCATATGCACAGTTACAGCATCAGCAAGCGGATCACATCGCGGTCTGAACCCAGCGATGTGCCTGAAGTATTGACTCCGTCTACCTACCCCGAATTGAGCGATCAGTCGAAGTTATTTGCTTAAAATTGGGCAGAGAGCCTGGTGCGGGGAGCAGGCTTTACACCCCCTCGCACCACGCACCTTGCTCCACGCCCTATAGCATCGCAGCCCCAAACACACCGGCGCTGTCGCCTAGTTTAGGTTTGAGGACACGGTTGTTCAGCTCTCCGCTATTAAATACATATTTTCGGGCCCGTTCGACCCCTTCGGTATAGAGTAAATCCACATTGCCGAGACCACCTCCCAGTACAATAACGTCAGGGTCAAGGATATTGATAATAACCGAAATGCCCCGGCCAAAATATTCAAGAAGCCGGTTGACGGTTTGGCTGGCTACCAGATCGTTACCCTGCTGATAGCGCTCCATAATCTCCTGCATGGTCCGTTCTTCTTTGCTAACCTGTTGATAGTAGCGCTGAAGAGCCGGGCCCGATATTACCTGTTCAACGCAGCCCCGCTTACCGCAGTAGCAAGGGTAGCCATTCTCTTCCAGTGTGTTATGCCCCCATTCGCCCCGAGGCCCTGTAGGCCATTGAGTACAAAAGGACGATCGTAGGGCTCGCCGTGCTTACTACGTACCACGATGCCTCCACCTACCCCTGTTCCCATAATAACCCCGAATACGGTCTGGTAATCAGGAACAACATCGGGTACAATACCCATGGTCGCTTCGGCGAGCGCCAGGCAGTTGGCGTCATTAGCTATTTCGACGGGTAAACCTAATAGACGAGCCAGATCCTGCTTCATGGGTTTGCCATTCAGTACTGTCGTGTTACAGTTCTTCATAGCTTGACGGGCCGGATCGAACGTGCCCGGCGTAGAGAATCCCACTCGCTCTGGTTGTAGGCCCGTCTCGACTTTGAGCAGCTCAATGAGCCGGACAATCTGACTCAGAATGTGGTCGTAGCCGTTGTGTGCTTCGGTATCAATTCGTTTGCGAATCAGGACGGCGTCGGGCGAGGGAGCAGATAGGACAACGCCTTCAATTTTAGTCCCTCCCAGGTCAATACCCCAATAAGACTTCATAAACAGCTGAGTGACCGGATCGCCGGTCCGATTAGAAAATTCGATTTACGATTTAATTCGTTTCCTCACGTAGCTTTACGGTTAAAATCTTATTAAGCGTCCGTTCTAAAATTCAACTTACTATGCTTACTATCGGTCAGAAAGCCCCTGATTTTACCTTGTTTAATACCGCCAGAAAAGAAGTTTCCCTGCATGATTTTCAGGGCAAGAACCTGATCATCCTATTTTTCCCGATGGCTTTTACCAGCGTATGTACGGCTGAGCTTTGCGAAATGCGCGATAATATCAGTGTCTACGCAGACCTGAATGCAGCCGTAGTTGGCATTTCTGTCGACTCGCCCTTTACCCTCGCTAAATTTAAAGAAGACCAGCAACTGCCTTTCGATCTGTTGTCGGATTTCAACAAAGAGGTGTCACAGGCCTATGACTCCTATTACAAAACGTTCGTTATGAATCTGAAAGGCGTAAGTAAACGGTCGGCTTTTGTTATCGATCAAAACGGAGTTGTTCAATACGCCGAAGTACTCGAAAGCGCCGGTGATATCCCTAGTTTTCAGGCCATTCAGGAAACGCTGAAGAGACTTTAATGAATAATGAACAATGGATAATGTATAAATGAATAATGAACAATGGATAATGTATAAATGAATAATGAACAATGGATAATGTATAATAGAGGAAATGGGCTTATAAGTCATTATTCATTGTACATTATTCATTACCCATTCAAAACATGGCCTGGTACCACAACTTTTTTCATGGGCTACCACAGGACGCCTGGAAAGCCGCACAAAGTGAGGAACAAACTCAGCTTGACCTCGAACTGCTGGTAGAATCACTTGACTTTGGCCCCGATGACCGACTTCTTGATGTCTTTTGCGGCTATGGCCGTCATGCACTCCCACTTGCCCGAATGGGTGCCCGTGTAATAGGAGTCGATATTTCAGTCGACTATATCGCCGAACTGGAGGCTACTTCTCGAAAAGAGAGGTTACCGCTTGTCGCTATTGCTGATGATTTTCTGACCATGCCGGAGGCTGGGATCGGTGCTAAAGCTTCATTCGATGCCGCCTATTGTTTAGGAAATAGCTTTAGCTTCTTCCCCCGCTCTGATATGCTGGCCTTTCTAACGCGTATTGCTGGCCTACTGAAACCGGGTGGGCGATTTCTGGCACATTCAGAAATGGTGGCCGAATCAGTTCTGCCCGACTACCAGGTTCGTAACTGGCAACCCATTGAGAGCGATCCGGGTGAGCCGATTCTGTTTTTAGTTGAGAATGAGTATTTCCCACTTTACAGTCGTATCGACTCGCATCTTACTTATGTAAAAGCTGGCGAAGTGCAAACCCGAACCGCGCAGCATTATGTGTATACACTGGCCGAACTTGCGTACTTATTTGCCGAAGCTGGTTTGGCTGTGTTGGATTGTTACGGTACCGTGGAAGGCGATCCGTATGCGCTTGGTGACGAAGCGGTTTGGCTACTTGCAGAACGAATGTAAGTATGTAGTTGACAAGACGTGATCGGCTACGTAAAAATGGTAACCTTTAGTCTATAGGGTAGGCTGGTATAACAACCGAAAAAGAGATAATTGGAGTTTTTTTAGGAAAATCACATCAACTGTAGACAATGCAATCATAAATCCGTAGTTTTCAGGCCGTTTAACACCGTTAACTGAAGTAGTAATAACCTACCCTATGGAAACTATTGAACGCAAGCCGCGTAGCCGTGAGCAAACTCGCTCTGGCATCGTAAAAACGGCTAAGTCCATTGCGCGCCGGGAAGGCTGGCAGGCTGTGTCAATTCGTAAAATAGCGGACGCAATTGAGTATAGTGCCCCTATTGTTTATGAATATTTTGACAGCAAAGATGTGCTGTTAGATGAAATCCGGAATGAAGGTTTCAGTCACTTGTACCGCGAATACGACCGAATTCATAGTCTTTACCGCGACCCCGAAAAACGTCTGTACGAAATCTCACTTGTGCAATGGGAGTTTGCCCGTGAGAACCCTGAAATCTATCAGGTAATGTATAATCTGGATGGCGCTTATTGCACAATTCCTGTCTATCAGTCAGAAACAATGCAAGCTGTTAGCCGAATCGTTTGCAAAACGATCTTCTCGTTTATTCCCAAAGCCGAAGAAAGTATCAAACGATTGTATTTTCAGTGGTGGTCCATCTCTCATGGAATGATTGCGCTGGCTATGCTGCTCAAAGACGAGCAACCGCTTGAACAATCTGAACAGGTTTATCGCGAAACGATGCGTCGATTCGTGCGCGATTTGCGGTAGGCTTTATGCGTGTTGCCATCATAGGCGCAACGGGGATGCTCGGGCAACCCGTTGCGCATGAACTTATCAAGGCTGGATTTGCTACTCGTATCATTGCGCGTGATGTGATCCAGACACGCCAATTATTTCCTGATTCCGAAGTTGTTCCAGGCGATTTACGTAAGGTAGCAGGCTTGGCCGAAGCCTTGCAGGGGATAGATACGGTTTACCTGAACCTCTCTATTAAGCAAAATGAGAAGCAGACCGATTTTCACACGGAAGCTGAAGGATTGACCAATCTGATTCGGGCTGCCAGGTTAGCGGGTGTCCAGCGAATTGCCTATCTGTCATCCATCGTCATGCGTTATCAGGGCATGAACAAGTTTAACTGGTGGGTATTTCAGGTAAAGCAGGAAGCAGTTCGGTGCGTCAAAGCTTCTGGAATTTCCTACAGCATTTTTTATCCCTCCTGCTTCATGGACTCGATAAACGGCACGCAGCGCGTCGGCCGGTTTATCCTATTGGTAGGCCGCTCTGCTGTGCAACCCTGGTACGTTTCGGCGAGCGACTATGGCAAGCAGGTTGTCCGGGCCTTTCAGATTGCGAAGGATGGCCAGAACCAGGAGTATGTTATTCAGGGACCGGAAGCCGTCACGCAGCACGAAGCTGCCGAACGATTCGTCGCTGCTTATCGAAACGAAAAGCTACGGATTCTGACAACTCCACCGTTCCTGATGCGGCTTGGTCGCGCCTTTTCGGCTCAGGCAAACTATGGCTGGCACATTACGGAAGCACTGAACAACTACCCTGAAACATTCGAAGCAACGCAAACCTGGAACGACTTGGGTAAGCCAACCACTACATTGGAACAGTTTGCATCAGGTAATTGAGTGAAGTTGATAATTGGTTAAGTGAGTGATTGCTATTTATGAACCAATCACTCACTTAACCAATTAACGACTAACTGCTTCTACACTCCCCCCGCCCGGCGTTTTTCATCTTCAGCCCCGCCTGATCGTCGCCGTGATTGCGGTACGGTTTCGCTACCGAATCGGTAGGTAAGAGAAGCCGTGGCAATTCGTGTATCCTGCCGTTGGTAGAATTTCTCCACGTAGTTGGCATAGGTCGAGGTAGCGTGTAGTGGACTCGTGTAAAAGGCATCGGTCATATTTAAGCGTAGCGTTCCCTTCCTGGCCCACATTGTTTTCTGAAGACCAACATTGAGCTGGCCCAACGGCCGAATATCCAGAAATCCATAAAGCTGTCGCGACTGGTAATTACCTGCCAGATCCGCCGTCCAACCGCGGCCTAACGTAAATGTATTCGTATTGTTGATTGTAAAGGCAGGCAAGCCCTGGTTAAGTGAGGTGCCTGCCAGATCGCCAATGAATTGATTATAAAACGCAACGACGTTGTTGTCCATCGTCCACCACTTGGCTGGTTGAACCGGAATGGTTAACGTCAGTCCGTAATAATCAGAGCGGGTTAGATTCTGAAAGGTCGAGACAGCCTGACGGTTTCCTTCGGGTGCTGGTTGGATAACACTAATGATGGGCTGATCAGTACGACTGTAGCTAATAGAGGTCATGAACTTCTGCTTAAAGGTGTGCGTCAGTTCGATATTATAGCTTAACTGCGGAAACAACGATGGATTACCCGAAAAATAGGTCGTCGCGTCGATATAGGCCCGGAACGGATTGAGCTGATTGTAAGTCGGGCGATCAATCCGGCGACTTAACGACAGGCTTATATCCTGCGTTTTCGACACGGTTTGTTTGATAAATACGCTGGGGAAAAATTGAAAATAATGCCGTTCAAAGCTGTTGTTGCCAATTAGCTGTAACCCTCGGGCATTGGTTTGTTCACCACGAAGGCCTATCTGAACAGATGTCTTTTTGACTGTTGTGTTGATGTTCAGGTAGGCGGCATTGATGTTTTCATCGTAGCGAAACTGATTACTCTTTCCGGTGTCTACTACACTTTTTCCCTCGCTGCTGTTGGTGAACAACACATCGTTATCCGAATGCACCCAACTCGATTTAATACCTCCTTCCAGCCGGGTTTTGTTCGGAAACGTATACATGTAATCAGCTTTGAACGAACTGATATTCAGGCCCCATCTAGTTTGCCGTCGAGTATAGCTGCTGGCTGAATGGGGACAATAAACGTAGTCGCCAGATTTTGGAGCCGGTGAATGCCGTAGTGGGCGAAGTCGACATCAGCCGTCAGTTCACGACGACCTGTTGAGTCGAAACTGTGTTTCAGATTTAGGTTAGCCGCTGTATTCGGGGTTTCCAGCATCCGGTGATTGGCCGACTGGTAGCTTGATTGCAAGCGACCTAACTCGTCGTAGGTTTGAGTGACATTTGGAATACTCGCTTCGGCATGGTTCACCAATCCATTCACTACGGCACCAAAGGTCGTCCGTTTCGACAGGGTATAGTCCAGGCCAGCGCGATAGGTATTTGAGACCCAGTGCGTTTTTCCCAGGTTATCCTGATCACTGCTGCCAATGAACTGATTGTTCTGGAAGAAATCCCGATGCAGCATAAATTGACTGAACTGGTTTCGGTCGCTATAGGTATAGTTTCCGAAGATGTTTAGTTTTTTATGTCGATGATTCAAGGAAAGTCCACTTGTAAACTTACCATACTTTCCGTAGCCATAGCTGGTGTTCACACTGCCATTCGTACCCTGCCGACCATCTTTTTTGAGCTTAATCGCAATGATGCCTGCACTGCCAGCCGCGTCGTATTTGGCAGGGGGATTGGTAATTAGCTCAATTTTCTCAATCGAATTTGCCGGAAGTGCACGCAACATTTCGCCCAGTTCGGCACCAGTCATAGGCACTCGTTTACCGTCGATAAGTACCAGAACGCCCTGTCTTCCCCGTAGTGCAAGATTGTCATTCTGATCGACCGTTACACCCGGCGACCGACTTAGAATCTCCAGCGAAGTTGCTCCGGCACTCAGCGTACTTCCTTCAACATTGACCACAATACGATCCGTTTCGCGTTCAAACAGGGGTTTGCGTGCCTGCACGGTAACCTCCTTCAACTGAGTTTTAGCGCTGGATTTTAGCTGAATTGGGGCTAATGTCTGATCGGTTGACGACACAACGAAGGGAGCAGTCTGAACCCGCTCGAAACCAACTTGCGAGGCTGACACGAAATAATTTCCTGCCGGAAGCTGTTCAAAGCGAAATGCCCCGGTCGCATCGCTGAACTCTGTTTTAACAACGACCGAGTCGGAGGCACGGTGTAGGGCGATTGTGGCAAATTCTACAGTTGTGCCTGCCGGATCACGTACAATGCCTGTGAGAATAGGGCCGGATTTAGCGTATAAATCGGCTCGCCCAGCCATCAGGAGAAGAAAAAGAAGAAAAACGCGTAGAGAGAAGTGCATAGAATACGCTGTTTAGGTCAACCTGGAAAACCAGATAAAAGAGCCCAAAACGTACCCTCAGCGCGGCATTTCTCCATAAACGGGCAAAAATGAGTATCAGCGGACATCAAGATTTAGTTGATACCGGCTACTTCTACCACCACTTACCGGGAGAAGGATTTGCTTATTGACTAAATGCTCTGCCATAAGCCGAATAAATAGTCATGAGTTGTCAAGGATTGTCAGGCGTAGTCAAGCAATTGAAAATCAACTTATGACCATTTCTGACAACCCTTGACAAAGTAATCAATGCATAGGCAGACTCTTCACTTTTCCTCCTGCCACGTCATCGACACTATGCTGAATAATGAAGGCATTAGGGTCAAGTTCTAAGACGATTGTGCGCAATCGGCTGATTTCCAGTCGGGTTATGACGGTATATAGAACGGTGGCAATATCCTGATGGCTACCATGTTTGCCATAGCCTCCCTGGCCTTTCAGAATGGTTATGCCCCAACCTTTTGCAATAATCTGTTCCCGAATTGGTTCGGGGTTTTTGGAAATGATTAAAATGGCCGTGTACTCCTCAATACCGTGAATAACGAAATCGACCGTTTTGGACGCTGCGAAGTAGGTAATCATGGAATACAATGCCGGATTGATACCCAGAAAGAAAGCGGCAGCCGCGAAAATGAGTACGTTAAGTACTAAAATAACGTCACTAACTTTCAGAATTGGACTACTGCGGCTAATGAGTAAAGCCGCAATTTCCGTCCCGTCCAGTACCGCTCCCCCCGCATAGCCAGTCCAATACCTGCACCAATAAAGAATCCTCCAAAAACGGCCGTCAGCAAAAAATCAGGGGTAACGTCGGGGTAGGGAATAATGGCCAGACTGAGTGAAAGTCCGGCAATGGCTAATGTGCTTTTAATGGCAAACTGGCGTCCAAACTGACGGTAACCCAGCCCTATAAACGGCAGGTTAATAACTAGTAGCCAGATGGGTAGAGGAATGCTAAATAAAGTGGCCAGTAGCATAGAAATTCCCGTAACCCCTCCGTCGATGAAATGGCTGGACGTTAGAAAACCTTTAATGCCCATTCCCGCGCTGAGCACGCCCGCAATAATGAAAATAGTGTCTTTAATTGTCCTGAACGTAGAAGGCTGTCGCGTCATACTGGTAGTTGAGTAGGTGGTATAAATGAAATAGGTGGAATGAGCGAAGTACGTGAAGTGGGGGTTGTGTGTGAAGTTGCTCGTATACAGAATGCACTCACTACACTTCGTTCACTCACTTCACCTACTTCACCCACTCCACCTATTTTACTGAAGTAACTAATTGCTAATATAACCCTTCTATCGATAAATACCGCTCGCCCGTATCATAACAGAACGTTAAAATTCGGCTACCGGGGGCAATATCAGGGAGTTTTTTGGCAACGGCTGCCAGGGATGCGCCAGATGAAACGCCGACAAAGATGCCTTCTTCTTTCGCTGATCGACGGGCCATTTCATAGGCTTCGTCTTTGCTAACCTGAATAGTGCCGTCCAGCAGATCGGTATGCAGGTTTTGCGGAATAAAGCCCGCGCCAATGCCCTGTATGGGGTGTGGGCCCGGCGCGCCCCGCTAATAACGGGCGACAACTCCGGTTCTACCGCGTAGATTTTCAGGTTCGGAAACTTCTCTTTTAGTACCTGCCCCACACCGGTGATGTGTCCCCCTGTACCAACACCTGTAATGAGGACATCAAAACCCTCAGGGAAGTCAGCCAGAATTTCCTGGGCTGTCGTGCGCACATGAATATCGATATTGGCGGCATTCTCAAACTGTTGGGGCATCCAGGCACCGGGCGTTAGGGAAACCAGTTCATGCGCCCGTTCAATGGCCCCTTTCATGCCTTTCTCGCGGGGCGTCAAGTCAAATTCGGCCCCATAAGCCGCCATAATTTTCCGGCGTTCGATACTCATGGATTCGGGCATGACCAGGATGACCTTATACCCTTTTACGGCGGCAACCAGAGCCAAACCAATGCCTGTATTACCGGAAGTGGGTTCGATAATGGTACTGTCGGAGGTCAGTAAGCCCTTGGCTTCGGCATCTTCAATCATGGCCAAGGCAATCCGGTCTTTGATGCTCGCGCCAGGGTTGGCCCGCTCTAACTTCGTCCAGACTTCGTAGCCTGGAAATAGGCGATTAATTCGCACATGTGGCGTCTGGCCAATGGTATCGAGAATAGTGGTTGCTTTCATGAATTAGTAGTCAATAGTCTTCAGTCGCTAGCATGCTGCCGAGTTCAGATAGGTTATTTCTTCAACGCATTAATGAAGCCATTTAGAATACGACCAATTTCATCGCAAAGATAAAGGCCATCTTTTAAGTCTTTCTCATTAATAAAGTGCAGTCGTTGGGCTAAATATAGCATTGACTTTACTTCAGAGTTGGAGCCTTTTGAAATAAAGAGGCTTCGAGCAAAGTCGTTATCACTACTCCGTTCGAAGCCTTCTGCAATGTTATTAGATACAGATACAGAAGCTCGAAATATCTGGTCTTTAAAACTGTATTCTTTGGATTGATAAAACTTTTCGTAAATCATAACGGCCAAATCCTGAGCCTTCTGCCAAGCGATTATGTCTTCAAAGCGAGTTACTTTCATCCCAATAATGGTTAGTAATAAATAGTCAGCAAATGTACTGCTATTCTACTAACGACTAGTAACTGGTGACTATAGACTATCAGATCACAAAATTGATTGGCTCAACAGACTCCAGTGACTTTATCCGGACTTCGGTCTGGTGTTTTTGGAATACGAGCGAATGGGCTTCGACGCTGTTTGTTAGCCAGACGTTACCGCCAATAACGGAGTCATGGCCTACCGTTGTATGACCGCCCAGAATCGTCGCATTCGCGTAAATGACCACGTTGTTTTCGATAGTTGGGTGGCGTTTTTTCTGCGCCATGGATTTGGCGACGTGGGTAGCTCCCAACGTTACGCCCTGATAAATCTTGACGTTATTGCCAATGATCGTGGTTTCGCCGATAACGACACCCGTACCGTGGTCAATAAAAAACGATTTACCAATTTGAGCCCCTGGATGAATGTCGATACCTGTTTGGCCATGCGCATACTCGGTTAGCATCCGGGCAGAAGGGGCACATTGAGTTTCAGTAATTCGTGCGCGATTCGATAGACCGAAATAGCATAAAAACCCGGATAAACGGCTACCACTTCTTCAATACCAACCGAAGCCGGGTCGTTATCGGCAATCGCATGCGCGTCGAAAAGGAGGTTATCGTATATGGCCGGTAACTGATCGAAAAACTGCTCGGTAATAATAGCCGGACTTTCAGATAGATTTTTTTCTAATGGGCACAACAGGTTAGTGAGCTGTTCGTGTAAGCTCTGATATGTTTCCTCTACGTGCTGCGAAATTGACTTGCAATCCTGCGTAACAGGAAACAAAAGTCGCATTAACTGGTCAATAAAGCGCCCGGCGTCAGGTCGCGACGGGAGCTTATACCGGTATTGTGAACGCTGGGCTTGTAAGTGATCGAGAAGGGTATTTGTCGCCGTGGTCATCGTATTGTGTTGGTTATTAAATCAACATGCACTACTGAGTTTTGATTATTGGGTTCAAGTATAGTAGAATCTGCACCCCGTTCTGTGGAAACACTACCTTAGTGTGTATTCGTTGAACGAACAAAACCAGAGTACATATCTAAGAGATTCTATGATTTTGGAACAAAATGCGGGCCGCAAAGTTCGCCAACAGAAATTGGAACCCGATTTGCACCATAAATTTTTAGAAACCAATTGTATGGAGTCCTCATGTTTAGTAAAACGATCGTCACGTTTGTCATTTCCCTGATTGCTACCTCGGGCGTTTCCTGGCTCGTCGCATTGGCCTGTAAGCCGGAAAAACAAGCTGATGCTATTGTGGCTGATACGACCGGAAGTACGTCCGGAACAGGGCTTACAAAAGTTGTGAACGCCTATCCAAAATTGACATTCGATTCGCCAGTTGAGTATACTTATGCAAATGATGGAACCAACCGGGTGTTTGTGGTGGAGCAGGCCGGACGCATTCGGGTATTTGAAAATGATGCCAATGCCGCTTCGGTAGCTACATATTTAGATATTCGCTCAAAGGTGGCGTCGGGTGGTGAAATGGGATTGCTGGGGCTGGCCTTTCATCCTGATTTCAAGCAGAATGGGTTATTCTACGTTAACTATACGAAAAGCAATCCCCGCGAAACGATTGTGAGCCGTTTCAAAGCATCATCAGCCGATGCATCGACGGTAGACCCTGCTTCGGAGGTGATTCTGTTTCGTTTTGACCAACCCTATGCCAATCATAATGGCGGAAAGGTTTTGTTCGGGCCAGATGGTTACCTGTATGTGTCTACCGGTGATGGGGGCAGCGGGGGCGATCCACAGAACAATGGTCAGAACCGGGCAAGCTGGTTAGGGAAAATCCTGCGCGTCGATGTAAACAGTACCGACAAAGGCCAGTACGGTATTCCTGCTGACAATCCGTTTAAAGGGAACACCAATGGCTATCGGGAAGAAATCTTTGCTTATGGTCTACGAAATCCTTGGCGAATCAGCTTCGATGAGAAAGGTCAACTCTGGGTGGGTGATGTAGGTCAAAATGCCATCGAAGAAGTAGATATCGTTACGAAAGGAGGGAATTACGGCTGGCGGATCAAGGAAGGGAATGCTGATTACAACGCAAAAGATAATACGGTCAATGCTGCGGATTTGAAAGCGCCGATCTGGCAATATTCCCATGACAACGGCAATGTGTCTATCACGGGGGCTATGTATATCGTGGTTCAGCCAATGCAGCGTTAAGTGGCAAGTACATCTACGCCGATTACGCCAGCGGCCGTGTCTGGGCGTTAACCCAGAATGGGGCGAAAGCCGCTACGAATCAGGAGATCGTTTCAGGTGCCGGGGCTATTTCGGCCTTCGGTGAAGATCAGAAAAATGAACTCTATCTCTGCGACTATAGTGGTAAGATTCTAAAATTGAGTTCTAACTAATCCCACGACTTGTTTTTTATACGCCTGACTTGATTCAAGTCAGGCTTTTTTATGTAGCGTGAACTTCTGGTTCGCATAGCCGAAGACTAGAAAATACAGGTTCATCTTAGCCTTTGGCTACGCGGACCAGAGGTTCACGCTACAGATGTGGGGTACTGGTCTTTATAGTCTACAGATTCTGTAGAAAAATAGAAACACATTCGTCTGCTACAAAATCGTAACTGTAAGACTATCAGCGGTTGGCCCGAAATTGGTACAAAAGCAGGTAAAACCAGTTTAATTAAACTCAAAACCACAGTAATTATGGCAACGTTTGGAGAACGCATCGCTAACTTTTTCGGCGGTACAGACACGGAAACACAGGAAGGCCTCAAGGGTTTGTTCGTTAATGAACTCAAGGATATTTATTACGCTGAAAAACAGGCTATAGACGCACTGGGGGAGCAGGCTGATGCCGCTACCACCGATGAAGTGCGGAATGCTTTTCTGCAACATCAGGAAGAAACCCGAAATCAGGTAGCCCGGCTGGAACAGGTATTCAGTAGCATTGGCGTAGATTCGGAAGAGGGTTCCTGCGATGCTATTGACGGATTGGTCGATGATGCACAACGGCTCGTCTCAAACACTGACACAGGTTCATTGACCCGCGATGCCGGGTTGATTATTGCCGGGCAGAAGATCGAACATCATGAAATCGCGTCTTATGGTTCAGTTGTTACGCTGGCGCAGGTTCTGGGTTATCAGCAGGCTGCACGATTGTTGGAACAAACGCTGAACGAAGAGAAAAATGCGGATAAAAAGCTAACGATCCTGGCAGAGTCCTTTGTCAACAGTCGAGCTTCATCGGAAGATAATGCGTCATCTTCCCGGAACGATGATGACGCCGATGACTTTAATAAATGGGGAGTCGTTAATCCCGATGGTACTCGCTACGACGATCCGAGTCGAAACAGTAACGCGACTGGTACTACGTATAGTAGCAATGCCAGTACACCACTGGCTGGCACATCGGGGGTCTAGGCCAGGCCTGAACTAAGTAGAATTTAGTCTGATAAAGCTCCTGAGAAGGAGAAATTTGCCGTGCATCATTTAGGTGAAATGGGCCGCAAATTTCTCTTTCTCAGGAGCTTTATTTGTGCGTAGAAAAATGAGTACAGCAACGATTGCTTTTCTGTAGTTCGTCTTAAATTTCGACCTGTTTTAATCTGAACTATTCACCAGCATGGATACCCTTTCCCGCGATTTACTTAATGCCGACGAATTATTAGGTAACTTAGTTACACCCACAAGTCGGCTAAAACGCTTAGCTAATTTTCTACTTGACTTGGTGTTTTTTTACATCATTGTCTTTACAATTGGCTTGATTGTGATGCTGATTTATCCAGAAATAGGCTATTCGTTCGAGCCAATAAATCCACTGGTCGATCGCCTGATTGGCACTCTGTTCTATAGTACCTACTATGTTATCTTTAAAACCTGGTTAGGTAAAACGCTTGGTAAGATCATTACAAAAACAAAAGTTGTGAATAAACAGGGTCAAAAGCCAGATTTTTCTACCGTATTAGTCCGTAATTTGGTCCGGGCTATCCCTTTGGATGCGTTCACATTTTTGCGGGAAAACCCCATTGGTATGCATGACCGGATGTCAAACACCATGGTCATTGATGATCGACCACTTTTGACTCTCGATCAGTCGCTCCATATCATACCCGACTAAGTCATGACAACCTTCGTTTTCGAATCTCCACTTGGTTTTGTACGTGTTTCTGGCGATGATAACGGCGTTTCTGTAATATCCTGTACGGATATTCCAACGCAGGGAACGGCATCTAAAATTGACTCAATCGATCTGGTTGCCGAACCGGTTCAGGAGGCTGTCCGGCAATTGCAGGACTACTTTGCCGGTTCGCGCCAATCGTTCGATTTCCCCCTCAATCCATCAGGAACGGCCTTTCAACAAACGGTTTGGAAGGCTTTGCTCGACGTGCCTTTTGGAACCACCTTATCGTATCTGGCACTGACCCGACGCATTGGCGACGAAAAGGCCATCCGGGCTGTAGCAGCTGCCAATGGACGAAACCCACTCTGGATTGTAGTCCCCTGCCACCGCATTATCGGTTCCGACGGATCGCTGACGGGGTATGCCGGAGGGCTCTGGCGCAAGCAATGGCTACTGGAGCATGAAGGAGCGTTTGCCCGGTCGAGTCAGTTATCGTTGTTTTAAAGCTGACCGCTATGGCTCCTGAAAAAAAGCTAGTGCTTTGCTAAAATAGATTCTATGGATTCTGTTGATTCTTTTGACTGATAAGCAGGAGCAATAGAATCAACAGAATCCATAGAATCTATTTTGGACGAGTACTAGTAAGAACAAGCTAATATCCTACAATGGCTTGTGAAAATAGCATATTCTGTAGCGGTATATTCCTATTAATTTTGGAAGGTTTAAAAAGCTAAAACCTTCGGGAAGGCAACGCGCCCATGACGGCTAAACAGTGTTACGTATTTGTATTGGTTATCAGTTTTCTGCAAACGACGCTTTGTGTCGCGCAGTCCGCTTCTGTCTTGTCAACTACTACCCTCAAAAACTACGTTACCTATTTCAATTCCATTGACGACGAAGCCGTAAAAAACTATGTCCCGAATGATCAGTCGTTTGAGTGGCTTTCCAACAATATTCCTCTGTTCGATTGCCCGGATTCGACCTTGCAGGAGGTGTATTATTATCGCTGGTGGGCATTTCGGAAGCACTTAAAAGAAACGCCTGAGGGCTATGTCTTTACGGAGTTTATTACCAAAGTGAACCATGCCGGAAAGTACAACGCCATCAGCAGTGCCTTAGGGCATCATATTTACGAAGGCCGGTGGCTGCATAACCCGCAGTATATCAACGACTATATTTCATTCTGGCTTTATGTTGACCCAAAGCACGTAGCCCAGCGATTTCATGGATTCAGTAGTTGGGTCGATGACGCGGTCTATAATCGCTATCTCGTCAATCTGGATAAGCCTTTTATCCAGAAAAACCTCCAGGCCCTAGATGCCGATTACCGAAAATGGCAGCAGGAAAAACAGTTGCCGAGCGGTTTGTTCTGGCAATTCGATGTGAAGGATGCTATGGAAGAGTCCATTAGTGGGTCGCGGAAGGAGAAAAATAGGCGGCCGTCGATCAACAGCTATATGTATGGGAATGCCAAAGCCTTAGAGGCTATGGCTGCGCTTGCTCAAAATGATACGCTCCAGCGCCGATACCAACAGCAGACTACAGAACTAAAAAAACTGACACTGGATAGCTTGTGGAACGATTCTGCCCATTTTTTTGAAGTTAGGCTAGAAAAAGGAGGTTTCTCGAATGCCCGCGAAGCCATCGGTTTTATTCCCTGGTATTTCAACCTGCCCGACGACAAACCAGCCTATGCCAGCCAGTGGGATCAACTCATTGATCCAACGGGTTTCAAGGCTCCCTGGGGCATCACCACCGCCGAACGACGTCACCCACTTTTCCGGACGCACGGATCGGGACATGGCTGCGAGTGGGATGGCCCCGTCTGGCCATTTGCCACGACGCAAACGCTCAAAGGATTGTCAAATCTGCTCACCAGGTATACAAATCAGGGGCGGATGAACAAGTCGGTTTTCTATGATGAATTGCTGAAGTACGCCCATTCGCACACGATGAATGGGAAAATTTATTTGGGTGAGTACCAGGACGACAAAACAGGGGAGTGGCTGAAAGGGGATAATCCAAGGAGTAAATTTTACAATCATTCGGGCTTTGCCGACTTAATCATCAGTGATTTAGTTGGTCTGAAACCCCGTGCTGATAACGTCCTGGAAATTCACCCCTTGATACCCGACAGGAAATGGGATTGGTTTTGTTTGGATAATGTGCTTTACCACGGAAAAATGCTAACCATTTTGTATGATAAAACGGGGAAACATTACGGTAAAGGCAAGGGCTTCATAGTCTTTTCTGATGGAAAAAGAGTAATAAAGGAGAAGGCGCTTACTCCGGTAAGTGTCCGCTCATTTTGAGATGGAACGCAGATCTTCATGATGATTATGATTAACTATGCTTTTTAGGGATTAACGTTTTTCTTGTCCTCAATAAATCATAATGTAATCATACCGCTCATAAAAATCTGCGGCCTATTTTCCTAAAACCGATCGTTTCCTTTATTCCAATTCATGAAAAACCTGCCCCTGTTTGACCTTGCCGTGATTGCCGCCTACCTCGTGGCCATGGTGCTGGTGGGTGTTTACTTTTCCGAAAAAACAAAAATACTGATCAGTTTACCAAAGCTTCCGGGCAGATTCCGGGCTGGGCTTTAGGGATGTCCATCTATGCTACCTTCCTGAGTAGCAATACGTTTTTGGGCGTACCGGGTAAGGCATTCGGTGGCAATTGGAACTCCTTCGTTTTTAGCCTGTCCATGCCGTTAGCGGCTTATATGGCTTCTCGTTTTTTCGTTCCGTTCTATCGGCAAACCGGTGAAATATCGGCTTACACCCACCTCGAACATCGCTTTGGTCCCTGGGCCAGAACCTATGCCGTTATCTGTTTCCTGCTAACTCAGCTGGCTCGAATGGGGTCTATTTTTCTAGGTATAGCCATTAGTTTACAGGCACTTACAGGCTATTCGATGCAAATGATCATGATCGTTATGGGTGTTTGTATCATTATTTACACGGTCATGGGCGGCATGGAGGCTGTGATCTGGACGGAAGTGGTGCAGGCGGTTATCAAAACCTTTGGGGCCTTATTGATTCTGTATCTGATTGTTAATTCGATGCCAGGTGGCGTTTCTAAAATTGTCGACATCGGGGTTACGAATGACAAGTTCAGCCTGGGTAGTTTCTCGCCTGATTTCACGCAATCCTCGTTTTGGGTTGTGCTGTTGTATGGCTTCTTTATCAACCTGAATAACTTCGGGATGGATCAGAACTACATTCAGCGGTATCATACCACATCGTCGGCGAAAGAAGCGTCAAAGTCGCTTTGGTTGTGTGTATGGCTATATCTTCCGGCTTCGCTCATGTTTTTTGTGATCGGCTCCTGCCTATTTGCGTATTATCAGGTCCACCCGAATTTATCGAAGCTATTAAGCAAAAAGTAGCCATGGATCGCCTGCCTGCAACGGCTACGGCATCAGAGGTTTCACGGCTGATGGCTACGCTCCAGCCCGCTGATTATGGCGATAAGGTCATGCCGCATTTTATGGTGACCAAAGTGCCCGCAGGTCTGATGGGGTTGATCATATCGGCTATTCTATCGGCAGCTATGAGTACGATTAGTTCGGGCATGAATGCGTCGGCAACGGTATTCACAGAAGACATTTACAAACGGTATATCAACGCCGATATATCCGATAAAAAACTCCTGCGGCTGCTCCATCTGACCACCGTGGTAGTTGGCTTACTGGGCTTAGGAACAGGACTGGCCATGATTGGCGTAAAAAGTATTCTGGATACGTGGTGGACGCTCTCGGGCATTTTTGCGGCTGGTATGCTCGGACTCTTTCTGCTGGGCTTAATCAGTCGGCGTACGAATAGCCACGAAGCATTGACGGCCACCTGTATTGGTGTACTGGTTATTGTCTGGATGACTTTTTCCGGTAGCCTGCCCGACCAATACAGCTACCTGCGTAATCCGTTGCATAGCAACATGATCATTGTGGTTGGCACGCTCACCATTTTTCTGGTCGGCTTACTTGTAACCAGAAGCAAAGGCCGCTCGTCGGAACAAATCAAAAAAGAAGTTTTTATGAATAGAGATTAATGAATAATGTGAAATGGATAATGAATAATGTAGGATGGATAGTGTTTAATCAATTCGTTGACCTATCGTTTGCCATTACTCATTATTCATTCTACATTATTCATTATCCATTACCTTAGTCTCGAATTATTACTATGGAACTAGTTGAAAAGGGCTTCATTCCGGTGATGCTCACCCCATTTACCGATACGGGCGCTATTGATTTCGACGCTCTTACCCGACTCACAGAGCTTTATCTGCAAGCAGGTGCAGCTGGTTTATTTGCCAATTGCCTATCGAGCGAAATGTTCGAATTGAGCGAGCAGGAGCGAATTCAGATCATTGAGCATGTTATCAAAGTCGTGAATGGTGCCGTGCCTGTTGTCGCTACGGGCACCTTTGGTGGTCCGATTGAGAAACAGGCCGATTTTGTTAAACGGGTTCATAATACAGGTACGCAGGCCGTCATTCTGATTACAGGCCTCCTGGCCGATGAAGCCGAAACGGATTTAGTCTTCAATGAGCGCGTTTTTCAGTTACTGGATCAGACCGAAGCCGTTCCGGTTGGCTTTTACGAGTGCCCCGTTCCCTACAAGCGCCTGATTTCGCCCCAACAATTACAATTGTTCGTCAATACCGGTCGGGTTATTTATCATAAAGATACCTCCCTTGATCTTCAGCAGATTAAAGAGAAAATAAGATTAGCCTCTCGCCCTGGTTTTGGACTCTATGATGCATACATGGCGCATGCCGTTGAGACATTGAAAGCAGGTTCGGCGGGGTTGTCCTGTATTCAGGGCAACTATTTTCCTGAGTTGATCGTCTGGCTTTGCCGGAACTATAACAATGCTGATTTACAGGATGAAGTGGCAAGAGTGCAGCAATTCCTGATCGACAAGATGGATGTGATGCACAACGTCTACCCCACGGTTTCGAAATACTTTTTGCAGCTACGCGGTTTCGATATGAGCACCTTTACCCGGCGCAGCGTGGGGACATTTACCCCAGAAATTGCCAAACAGGTTGAAGCGTTGTATGCAGACTACACCCAATTGCAAAATGAGTTAGAGCTGAGTGTGGCGTAATATACTGTGAACTTATCGAATAGCTTCCCGAAAGTTTTGAACTTTCGGGAAGTTGATAAATAGCCATCGTTACGCCACCACTTTCCCTTTTTTCAAGTATTGCCGTTTGTACTCTAAGGGAGTTAGCCCCGTCACTTTCTTGAAGTGACGGTAAAAATTGGAAACGTTGTTGAAGCCGCAATCGAAGCAGATGATTTCGGTAGGAGTTTTGTCTTCAATTAAAGCCCGGCAGGCGTGACTAATCCGAATTTCGATCAGGAAATCGTAGTACGTCTTGTTCGTCATCAATTTAAAATACCGGCAAAAAGAAGTAACGCTTAGGTTACTAATAGCCGAAATCTCTTCCAGCGTAATATCCTTCTTGTAGTTCTCCAGCGTATAGCTGCACACATTGTTCAGACGGAGCGTATCGGTTTCATTTGACTGATAAAATACGGCACGCCCATTCACGATCATTTCGTACTCATTGGTCTCCGACAAGAGCTTTAGAATAGACAGCAGAATAATCAGTTTATCCAGGTTGGTGGCATCCACGGCCCGGCGCATCAGGTCGGCTAGTTTTGCATTTGTCTGGCCATTGATGACCATGCCGCTTTTGGCTTTTTCGTACAATTTTGGAATCAGATACGCTTCGGGTAATTTTAGTAAGTGATCACCTAAACAGTCTGGCAAAAATTGAATGACAATAACCTCGATATTGAGGTCAGGGTTGTTATGGAAATATTCTTCGTTGCTCCGCCAGGTGTGGGGTAAGTTCTCGCCAACCAGCACAATTTCTCCGGGCGAAAAATTGCTGATTTTATCACCAATAAACCGGACGCCTTCTCCTTTGAGAATATAATGCAGTTCAAGCTCAGGATGGTAATGCCAGATGTTCTTGAAATGAGGCAGTATGTTGTGCCGCACGGTGTATGAACTCTCCAGATTGGCAGTGACTTTTCGGAATAATGGTTTCATGGCAATTGGCAAATCTATCCAATAGGATCTCGATTTGTATAGTATATAAGCATGATCGTTGGTTTGCCTACTGACCATACAATTGGTTCCGATCGGCCAAATTGCCCCTACTGGCGTAGCAGGAAGCATATGGATGATCGCTATACAAACCTAAACGAAATATCGTAGATAATTCATATTTATTCTATGATAATTTCCTATAATAAATTGACAAAAAAATGCAGTTCTTGCCAGAAAATGTACTATATTTTTGTATCATGTTATAGAAAAGTATTGTTTAATCATGCTTTTGTCTGCTTTTAATGCCTTCTTAATGACGGTTTTTACCACCAGCGAGCATATTCAAAAGATTGTCCTGAATTGCTTAGAAAACAACCTCTTTACCCCATTTGACAATGGCTGATGCGCTAAAAAATCTCCTGTTAAGTAGCTTCCTGACACTCCTAGTTGTGGTTTCCGTGTTAGGACAAGATCAGACAACGGAAAGCAAAGAAGCTGCTTACACCCGTGTCATTACGGAACGTGCAGCCAAGATTGTTGCAACACTGGGTATTGCCGATCCAAAAGCTGCTGAGCGGGTGAAAACTGAAATTGCCCAGCAATATCGGAACTTGAATACCCTACATGAGGGTCGGAAAGAAGCGTTGGCTACGCTTACCGAGCAACCCCAGAAAGAGGCAGTCGAGGCAGAAACGGCCCGTAAACTGACCGTCTTGCACAACGACTATCTGGCTGCACTTTCCCGCGATTTAACGGCCCAGCAAGTTGACATGGTAAAGGATGGTATGACCTATGGGGTGTTGCCAATTACCTACAAAGGCTATCAGGCTATGTTGCCTGATTTAACTGATGCCCAGAAAACGCAACTACTAGCCTATTTGACCGAAGCGCGTGAGCGGGCTATGGACGAGGGCACATCAGAGAAAAAACACGCCATGTTCGGTAAGTATAAAGGACGAATAAATAATTACCTGTCTGCTGCTGGGATCGATATGAAAAAGGCCAGCAAAGAATGGGAAGAGCGCATTGCTGCCGAAAAAGCCAAAAAATAGGTTCGGAAAAACGGACTGGAAATGCCATAAGGATTTTATAGATTCTTGGGATTCTGTCGTGCTGAGTAAATATATTTTTCACACGACAGAATCCCAAGAATCTATAAAATCCATAGAATCAATCTTCCTAATAAAGCCCACCTTAAAAATTACCCTTCTAATTAGTACCACTCTTACCTTAATCAAACACGCATGTTATCGTCTTTACGAACACAAAAACTGCTCACCAGCGCCGTAAAGCTGGTCTGTGCGCTGATCCTGGGAGGGATTACGGAGGAGGTCTGTTATGCCGAAAAGGGAACCCGGTTTCCTGGAATCATCTCCTTTCGTAAAGCTCCACTGGAGAATATTACCGGGACCGTTAAAGACGGTAAAGGCGAACCCCTGCCGGGTGTCAATGTATTAATTAAAGGAACAAAAACAGGAACCGTTACGGACATAAAGGGCATGTTTCGCCTAAACCTTCCGACGGGAAATGAGACGTTGATCTTCAGTTATATTGGCTTTAAAACCCAGGAAGTTTCCGTAAGTGGACGGAACGGGCTGACGGTTCAACTGGAAGAAGATGCTGCGGCCTTAGGCGAAGTCGTCGTCGTTGGGTACGGTACGCAGAAGAAAGCCAGCCTGACGGGTGCCGTGGCTACGGTTGATATGAAAGCGGTTCAGGATCTTCCCGTTAGCAACTTATCGGCGGTTCTGGCAGGTCAATTGCCCGGTGTTGGCGTTTCCGGCGGAACAAGCCGGCCTGGCGAAAACGCCGTGATTACCGTTCGGAACCCAATTATCCTGTCGAAAGATGGGGGTACGTTACAACCCTTATATGTGATTGATAACGTTGTTCGGTCGGCTGATGATTTCAATGCACTCGATGTCTCGGAAGTGGATGCGATTTCGGTGTTGAAAGATGCGGCTGCTGCTATTTACGGAGCCCGTTCCAACCAGGGTGTCGTTGTCGTAGCGACCAAGCGGGGGAAAGCCGGTGCCCCTAAATTCAGCTATAGTGGCTCAACGGGTATATCAGATGCCACACTACCTAACATGATGAATGGGGTTGAACAGGCCACCTACCTGAATGATATGAACAATGCGGCTGGCAAACTGGCTACTGATCCGCTCATTTACACACCTGACGAACTCGCGTATTTTAAAGATCATAATACTAACTGGCTACGTCAGGCCTGGAAACCATCGACTGTTCAGCGACATGCCCTGAATGTGAGTGGCGGTAACGAAAAGGCGACCTATTTCGCGGGCGTTTCGTACAATGCGCAGGACGCGAACTTCAATAATATCAATAACAACAAGTGGACGTTCCGGGCCAGCGCCGATATGCAGGTAACCAGAGGCTTGAAAGCTGCTATATCGTTGAGCAGTTATCTGGGCAACAAACGTATGTATTATCTCAAACAAGGGGGTGAGAATCCAGAGAACGATATAAAGAGTCTGCTTTATACGTCTCAGTTTAACCCGCCTTATGTCAACGGTTTGCCGGTTCTATTATCGAATTCGAGCAACACAAATACCATCGACGCCTTTAATTTCTTCGAGGTTCAGAATTCAAACAACTACACCCAGACCAAAACGACTGGGTTTAACGTAACGGCCAATCTGGAATATACCATTCCGGGGTAAAAGGCCTGAAAGCCCGTGTACTTTACAGCCGAACCTTCGACAACAGCTTTGGCAAACAATACGGAACTAAATACAATGTGTATAGTTTCTCGATGCTGGGCGACCATAAGCACATTTATGGCGGGGATGTGATCAAAACAACCACGCTGAATAATGGTGACCGGGTGCGCATCAATCCAGGCTATATTGATGCCTATCAGTTCAATGGCTACCTAAATTATGACCGTCAGTTTGGCAAACATCAAATTTCGGCCATTGCCTTCTTTGAGCAGGCTGAAACGCATTCCGATCAGGTCGCGGCCATGGCCGAAGGGTTATCATTGATGGCCTGGACAACATGCGCTATGCGACCGGCACGCAAACAACCTCAGAAACGGAGACAGAAACGGGCTTTCTGTCGTATGCAGGACGTATCAACTACAGCTACGCCAACAAATACCTCTTTGAGAGCGCCATTCGTTACGATGCCTCTACCAACTTCGCGCCCGAATATCGCTGGGGTTTGTTCCCTTCGTTCTCAGCAGGTTGGGTGATTTCTGAGGAGCCTTTCTTCAAAAACAACGTTCGTGGAATCGACTATCTAAAGTTGCGGGGTTCGCTAGGCTTTATGGGGGGCGATGCCACCAAGCCGTATAACTGGCTAACCAGCTATTCGATTCAGACGGGCAAGGCGGCCGTGTTCGGTGGAAATTCAGACCGTGGATTGGTGGTGACGCCCAACAACGCAATGGCTAACCGCCAGGCTCGCTGGGACAATAACACCAAGTATAACATTGGGCTGGATATGCAATTCCTGAAAAGCCGGTTGTCCTTTACGGCTGATGCCTTCTACGATCATCGGTATAATATGCTAACGGCCTTGACATCGTCGGTTCCACTACTGGTTGGGGCAACGCTGCCCTCCGAAAACTATGCATCGGTCGATGGCTTTGGAACGGAGCTTTCGCTGGGCTGGAACGACAAAATTGGGGGAGACTGGTCCTATAAAGTCAACACGTTCCTGAGCTGGAGCGATAACAAACAGATTCTGGTCGATGTCAATAAGGGCCTGATTGGTACTTATTTAGACCCAACGGGCCGCTCAACCGACGTGGGTGTACTGGGCTATCATTATCTGGGTATGTTCAGAACGCAGCAGGATGTGGACAACTATCTGGAGAAAAATCCGGGCTATTTACTCTTTGGTGCCGCACCCAAACCAGGGATGCTGTACTACCAGGACGTTAGAGGCCCGAAAGATGCATCGGGCAACTACACGGCTCCTGATGGGAAAATCACGACCGACGATCTGGATTACCTGAACAAAAAATCGGGCAATCACTTTGGGTTCGGCTTCAATTTCAGCGCATCGTACCGAAGCTTCTCCATTGCTGCTGTCATTGGTGGATCATTTGGTGGCCAGGCTATGGTAGAAGGGGATGCTCGTTCGCAGGCCACGCCAACGGCCAACCGGCCTCAGTTCTGGGCGAATCACTGGACACCCGACAACCCGAATGCAGCTTATCCAAGTCCTTATTACAAAGACACATACACGGTCGATTCTGAGTTCTGGTACAGAAGTTCAACCCAGGCATCTGTTCGGAACCTAAACATTTCGTATGGTCTTCCAGGCCGATGGGCCAGTAAGGCCGGGTTAAGCACTGTTCGGGTTTATTTGGTCGCTACAAACCCGCTCAATCTGTATAACCCATACGATTATAAAGCGTATTCGGGCAACTACAACACCTATCCCGTACTTCGTTCATTCTCGTTGGGCTTAAACCTTGGTTTATAAAATTCTCTCAGATACAATGAAACTCTCCTATAAAGTACTCGTCGCCCTTTTCTCAACGCTTGCGCTGACAAGCTGTATGGAGGTGCTCGATAAAACCGATCTGAGTTCGACCAGTGGTACGCTGATCTTTAAAGATTCGACGCTTACCCAACTGAATCTGGATTACATCTACGATCAGAACTTACCGGTCCCCATCGGTTCGTTAGGGCCGGAGCCTACGGGATTAAGCGGCCTGTCAGACGAATCGTATGCCGATAGCAAACTGTTGCAGGGGTCGCTGCTTATCAACGAGATCGGTGATTTTGGTACGAAGCTTGACGCCACCAATAACTACGGTAAGATTCGGGTCATCAATATGTTTTTGAGTGATGTAAACGCGGGCACGCTGCCTCAGTTTACGAAAAACAAACTCCGGGCTCAGGCACAATTTTTTCGGGCCTGGCGTTACTTCGATCTGGTGCGTTTATATGGGGGTGTTCCGCTCGTGTTGAGTCCATTAGCCGCAGTTGGTGTGGAAGCCAAGCAACTTGCTTTTTTGCCAAGAAATACCACGGCTGAATGCTTTGCCCAGATCGTTAGTGATCTTGATTCAGCGATGGCATCGGTACCAGGGCGCTGGTCAGCTTCGACTGATTGGGGACGGATTACGAAAGGGGCAGCCGCTGCCTTGAAAGGGCGGGTCCTGTTGTATGCAGCCAGTCCACAATTCAACCCAACGGACGATCAAACAAAATGGCAAACGGCCTATACGGCCAACAAACAGGCCTACGATCTGCTGACCGCGAATGGATTTGGTCTGCACGCGTCCTTCGATCAATTGTGGTTTCAGGAGGTTAATAACCCTGAAGCGGTTTTCATCACCGGCTATAACACGGCAACGGGCGATCAGACGAAAAAGAACAATGGCTATGACAACAGTACCCGTCCATCCTATACCGGAACGGGTGGCGGTTCGAATCAGCCATCATGGGAGATGGTGAAAGCTTTTCCAATGCTGGATGGCAAGAAAGCAGGTGAGTCAACAAAATACACGTACTCGGATCAGTTGTTCTTCAAAAATCGCGACCCCCGTTTCGATAAAACGATTGCTTACAATGGCGCAACCTGGCCGCTCAATGGAAACACAGCCTATAAAGTCTGGACTTATTTCGTAGGCGGAAAAACCATCGAATCGAAAGCAAGCAACACCGGATTCTATACACGGAAAGCCATCAACCCAACGGTCGGTGCGGGCGATGCTCAATATTCGGGTACGGACTGGATCGAAATTCGGTTTGCCGAAGTGATGCTGAATCTGGCCGAAAGTGCGGTAGGTATCAACCAACTGGATGAAGCCTATACGCAATTGAAGGCCATTCGCAAACGGGCTGGTATTGAAGCGGGGACCGACGGTTTATATGGTCTGAAAGCCAACATGACCCGCGCTGAACTGTTTGATGCGATTTTGTACGAACGCCAAATTGAATTCGCGTTTGAAGGCAAGCGGTTCTGGGATTTACGTCGCTGGAAACTGATTGAAAAAACGCTGAATGGCAAACGGAGAACGGGTGTTACGATCAACCTGAAAACAACGGGTGTTCCCGCTGATTTTGCGACGACCCGCGATAATGTGAGTCTGGATAAGGCGTATACGGACTACTTTACCATCGCGTTCAAACAACTCGATACTAAGTATGATATTGCCTGGAAACCAGAGTATTACTTCTTTGCCATACCTCAAACAGCTATCGACAACAACCCCAAATTGATTCAGAACAATACCTGGGGTGGAGCCTTTGATCCGTTGAAGTAAGTTAGGTTAGAGTTAAAAAGATTGCATTCACCCTGCTTACCTTGTGTAGTTGCTACCAACGTGAGCAGGGCTGATTTTTTCTGGGCCATTCACCTATAAACTCATAAGTTCTTCAGTAAAAGGGCTATTGCAGAGAAATCGATGTCTGTTCTGGTTTTATGCCGATTAGTTTTAGCGACGTTTCCCAAAGGTCTTTCTGTAAATCCTGCCGGTAAGAATCTTCCGAAGACAGTATCTCTTTTTTTCCTTCAAAATACTTCCCTGTATACACTTTATAGGTATCTCCATAGGCCAGGTTTGCCAGGCTTTTTCCCGATTGTCGAGCCGTATGCACGTTAGGGTGAAGCAGAATCAGTAGTTTGAAAATGTAATTGGAAATGAACTTCAAAAACGGGGAATAGCTTCGGGCTAAGCCCGTGCCGGGAACAAAACCTGGGTCGAAGGCATTGACCCGGATGTTGAGTTTCTCTATCCGTTTTTGCAACGAATACGTTGTCAGAACATTACAAAGCTTCGAGGTCGTATATCGTTTTTGACCAACCGCCACAGGGCTTTCGTCCATTTTTTCTGGATAGGCCAACTGCTCAGCATTGGTATAAACAGGAGCAGGCATCCCTGTTGTCTGTTTCGGATCGTGCGTACCACTGGCAGTGAATGTAATGCTACTTCCGGCGCTCATAAAGGGTAAAAGCAGCAAAGTCAGATAAAAGGGGGCCAGATGATTGACCCCAAACGTAGCCTCAAACCCGTCTTTGGTAGATCGGGTTTCGTCAGCATGCTGAATGCCTGCATTATTCAATAAAGCAACCAGCTCGCGATGAGGCTGTTCTGAAAATAACTGAACAAATTCACGAACGGATTGAAGAGATTCCAAATCCAGCGGCATACAGATGACGTGTTGGTGACGCGTGTGTTGCTGTATCTGTTGAACGATTTTTTGCCCCGACTGTAGGTTTCGACAGGGAATAATAATCTGTTTATCAGGAGCCATTCTGGCTAACTCTAGGGCGCATTCATACCCAATACCGCTAGTTGCCCCGGTGATGATGATCGTTTGCATACGTTGATTTTTAATGACATTGCAAAGTTCAGAAACCTCTTCGGGACGAAACTTGCCATTTGGCAAGAAGCATTATTCGCTGATTTGTCGTCTAATTCGACTTAACGAGGTAGGGGTAATGCCCAAAAATGAAGCCAGGTATAGTTGGGGAATTCGGTGAGCCAGGTTCGGGAATTTCTTCATAAAATTCAGATACCGTTCGGTCGCGTCCTCGGCCAACATTGGGCTGATTCTGTTGACTTTATCCGCCATGCCTTTAACGGTGATTTTGTTGATAATGGCATCCCAACCGATTATTGTCATGGATAGTTCCTGCATATTCTCTCGGGAGATGATGACCAATTCGCAGTTCGTGATGGCCTGAGCATACTCTACTGTCGGAATTTGAAGCGTATAACTATTCACATCAACAACGAAGTTATTCTCGTCCAGAAAGTACTTGGTAATTTCATCACCATCGCGGTTGTAATAGCAGATTCGGATAATGCCTTCGGTCAGAAAAGCCACTTCACGTTGTACTTTTCCTGCTTCAAAATAGAAGTGATCTCGGGCCAATTTTATAGTGATTGCCTTACTTTTAATCAGTTCAATTTGGTGCGGGTTGAGTTGTCCGAACTGTAGCAGATAATTGATAAGCTTTTCCATGAAGCCAAATTACGTTGTGCTTAATTAAGCAGACTTGTCATTTGGCAAGATAGAAAACTAATTTTTAACAAGATTTGTGTTGTACCCGCGGTCTTTAGGCCGTGTTTATTGCATTACTAATACGGCCTAAAAACCGTGGGTACACCCAATCAACTAAACAGGAACACGCTCGGCTTCAAAACCAGTTGAAACCGTTACGGCTTTCCAATTTTCCAGTTCATTCGTAACGGCATTGATCTTCGCATGCGCCATATCATACGCATCCTGACCCAGAAATAGATGCAGGGGTGGATTTGCTTCTGACGCCACCTGGATCAAGGCTAAAACTGCTTTTTCGGGTCTCCGGGTTGATTTCCGTTGATCTGGGTCTGATGTGCCTGTTGACTTGCCCGCACGGCTTCGTAGGCATCAATCGGATGAGAAGGAACACCTATTGAGGTCGCGGTGAGAAAGTCAGTTCGGAAATAGCCGGGCGAAACAATCGTCACATTGATGCCGAATGCTTTGGCTTCGGCAGCCAGGGATTCCGACAATCCTTCTACGGCAAACTTGGTTGCGCAGTAGATGCCAAAACCGGGAAAATTACCCGTGAATCCGCCAATCGATGAGATGTTAAAAATATGCCCCGATTGCTGTTCTCGCAGATGCGGCATTACAGCCCGGATCACGTTCAGCGAGCCAAATACATTGACGTCAAAATTTTCGCGGGCTTCTTGATCGCTTAGTTCTTCAATACTGCCGAGCAAACCGTAACCCGCATTGTTAACGACCACATCAATGCGTCCGAAGTGTGCAATTGTCGCTTTGATCGACTGTTCAACGCTGGCTCCGGCTTTTAAATCAACGGCGAGTGGTAGAAAGCTATCGCTTTTTGAATTGACGGCCCGGCGAAGATCATCGATGTTTCGGGAGGTAGCGGCTACCTTAAAACCCTGATCCAGTAGTTGCTTTACTAACGAAAGTCCCAGGCCTTTGGAGGCACCCGTGACGAACCATACTTTTTTGCTGTCCATAATTTTGTTCGTTTAACGGGAGCAAAAGTAGCGTCGCGAGCAGGGGAGGGGCTAGCAGTATCCAAACCAATACTTACCAAATTCAACCATTTCGAAAGGCAGAAGGAGTGAGCTGCGTCTGTTTCTTGAAAAAATAGTTGAAATGGGCTGGTTCATCGAATCCAAGACTGTAGCTGATTTCGGAGATATTCCAGTCGGTATGTTTCAGTAGTGCTTTAGCTTCGCTAGTCACACGTTCGGCAATGTAGTCGGTTGTTGTTTTGCCGGTTGTTTCCCGGATGGACCGGTTCAGATGGTTAACATGGATGGACAGCTGCTGGGCAAAATCACTGGCCGAGCGTAGCTTAAACCGCTGGGAAGGCGACTCGATGGGAAACTGTCGTTCAAGTAATTCGGTGAAAACAGCCGTAATTCGGGATTTTGCATTCGGGTGCTGGTGCAGGGTTTCGGAGGGTTGCATCTTCAGCGCGTAATGGATTAGCTCCGTTACATAGTTGCGAAGCAAGTCATATTTATACTGATAGTCAGCGTTGATCTCATCAATCATTTTTAGGTACAACGCACTAACCTGCTCATCCTGAGTAGAATTGAGGATGTACGCTGGTTTACTCCCGGCCATGAACATAGGCAACTCGTTCAGGCCTCCCCTAATTTTTTCGGTGAAAAAAGCTTCGGTGAAAATGCAGAAGAAGCCTGTTTTGTCATCCGATAAAGACTCCCAGGTGTAGGGTACCTGTGGGTTGAAAAACATGAGGGTTGTGCCGTTGATCTGAATACTTTTATCCGCGTAGTGATATACATTCTCTCCGCGTATCAGGCTGATTTTATAAAAGTCCCGGCGACTGTACTGCACGCCAGGGGCACCCAACTCCAGGCAATCCTCCAGCCGAAATACATTAAAGTGGCCAATATCCTGTTGCAGATTTTCGGGTAGCCAGTTTAACTTCTTCTTGTAAAATTCTTCGAGGGTCTCCGTCTTTACCATACGGTAAAGTTATAGAATTCAAAGCATTGTCTGGTAGAAATTGGGAGTTTGATTAATCGTAGAAACATACGGTTAACCACAGAGGCACAGAGAAATAATATAGCCATTTTATGGTCTATTTCTCTGTGCCTCTGTGGTTACTATTTTATAGTCAAAACTATCAAGCTGCTTCTCGTACCTGAACAGTTTCTAAAGGATTGGAAGCCATTGCTTTCAGCTTCTTGTGGTAGAAGATATATGAACCAAAGCCCAACGCCACAAAGAGCAGAATAGGCGCCCAATTCTCGAGACTCTTACCGCTATTTGCGACGGAATACGTAGCACCCAACAGGTCGAACATAAGACCGGCATAGGCCCACTCCTTAAGGCGTGGAAAGCCTGGAACCAGGATGGCCACCGCCCCAATAGTTTTGCCCAACCCAGAAACGGAATGATGTACTCGGGATAACCCATTTCCTTAAAACCCTGTACCGACATTGAATTGACCATAATATTCGGAATGGCCGAACCCAGCATGACAAATGCGAATAAACCGGTTAATATCCAATACGTGATTTTTGTCTTTTTCATAGCTACAGGCGTTTCGTTTTTAGAAGGGGTACGTGTCATGTGTAGTTGTTGTTTGGTTGATTAACAATACAAATTTACCATTCCTGAACGACTTCAATAGGGGGTATAAACGGCAATTTAGAGGTGAATTGCGACATTCTACGCCACCGTAGGCAAGACCAGTTTTTGTCGCCCGACAAGCAGTTAGCTGAAAGTTGATAGGTAATTGGGGAATAGGATTTTATGTAGTGAAGCTCTACAAAATTTGTTAAAAAAGATGAAGCCCCGACCAGCGGCCAGGGCTTCTGTTCATGACCTTAAGTGAGTTAAATGCCAGAGGGCTTTCTTAGAGCCTTATGCATGACCCATCAGAAAACAAGTCAATCCATTCGTTTACTAAACCGATTTTGGAACTATACTTTTTACACTGGCAACGAGCTCATCGGCCATCGAAATGGTCTTGTCCCATTGCTCCGTAACACCATCAGCCAACCCTTTGGCTTGTTTATCAAGTTCCTTAACGATCTTTTTACGCGTTTTTTTGCCTGAGTGCGGAGCTGTCAGATAGCCAATCAGGATGCCTGCTGCAACACCGGTCAGAACACCTTTCAAGTAATTTTTCATAGTCAATTAATAATAGTAGCGAGGTATTTAATACCCAAAAATGGGGATTTCTCCGGAAGACTAAAAGTAGATTTAAACAGTAAAACCGAAATTAACGTTTTTAAACGGACAGAACCTATTAAATTAGGTGGTTTGCTAATTGATTTTTCTAGCCGAATTGTAATACTTTCGCTAATTGATGTAATTCCTGTTTCGCCTTCAAAATTATCTATGCTGTTCGATCAATCGACTGTACTCTATGCCCTCTGCCCATTCACCTTTATATCCAGATAATACCAGCAACTCGAATACAAACTACTCTTTTCTGGCTGGAGGGGGCGAGATGGGGGCCTTGACAAGATCCTTTGACTGGTCAAAAACAATTCTTGGAAAACCCGATACCTGGCCCCAAAGTCTCCGCACAACGCTGAGCATTATTCTGAACTCAAAGTTCCCTATGTTTCTGTTCTGGGGTGAGCAGCACATTTGTTTTTATAACGATGCCTATCGCCCTAGCCTGGGTAATGAGGGTAAACACCCTCGGGCACTTGGCCAGCCAGGTGCTAAGGTATGGCCAGAAATATGGAGTTTTATTAAGCCTTTGATTGATCAGGTTCTTTCGGGTAATGGAGCTACCTGGAACGAAGACCAGTTTCTACCCATATATCGCAATGGCAAGCTGGAAGATGTTTACTGGACATTCAGCTACAGCCCCGTTAGTGATGAATCGGGAAACCCGGCAGGTGTATTCGTGACCTGCACCGAGACGACTAAACAGGTGTTGACGCGGCAGCAAATGGAGGAAACTCAGCAGCAAGTCCTGAACTTGTTCGAACAGTCGCCAGTAGCTATTGCAATCATTACGGGTCCTGACCTGACGTTTCGTTTGGCTAACCCTTTCTATGGTGAACTGGTTGGCCGTAAACCGGAGCAACTGGTCGGTAAGCCTTTGTTGGAAGCCCTTCCTGAACTTGAGGGCAGGGGTTTGACAAGCTACTACAGGGAGTTATGGCCACAGGTGAGCCTTATATAGCCGCCGAAGTTGCTGCAAATCTTGTCCGTAACAACCAGTCCGAAACGATTTATGTTGACCTTACGTACCAGCCGCAATATGAAGCCGACGGGCGTATTTCGGGCATTCTGATGGTCGCTACCGATGTAACTCAGCAAGTCAGAAGCCGACAACAGATTGCGGCCAGTGAAGCTCGTTTTCGTCATCTGGTTGAAGAAGCGTCGGTCGCGACTTGCCTGCTTACGGGTCGGGAGTTAATCATCGAGGTGGCCAATCAGTCTATTATCGACATCTGGGGAAAGGATAAACAGGTTATAGGCATGCCGTTGGCAGGTGCTATTCCAGAATTGGAGGGTCAACCCTTTTTACAGATTCTGGATGATATTTTTACGACCGGAGAGACCTATTCGGCCACTAATGCACTCGCCAGGCATAAGCTGAATGGCCAGTGGAGAGACATATACGTTGACTTTACCTACAAACCACTTCATGATACAAGTGGCCAGGTCGCGAGCATTCTCGTTACTGCCGTTGATGTAACCGAGAAAGTAATTGCCAGCCGAAAACTGGAAGAAAGTGAGGCTCGTTTCCGTACTATTATTGAACAGGCACCGATTGCCATTGCTTGGCTTGGCGGAAAAGAGATGATTGTTGAAACGGCCAATGAAGCCGTACTGGCATCCTGGGGTAAAGATGATACAATTCTGGGTAAACCGCTTCGCGAAGCCATACCGGAACTGGAAGGACAACCTTTTCTGGACTTACTTAATCAGGTTTACACGACGGGCGATCCCTATTTCGCCTACGCTGCACCCGCCCGGCTTTTAGTCAATGGGAAGATGAGCGATGTGTATTATGACTTTATTTATACCCCAACCAGAAATGCCGATAATCTGATTACGGGTGTAATGGTTCTGGCTACTGTAGTAACTGACCAGGTGCTGGCCAGACAGAAAATCGAACAGGCCGAGGCCTCCTTACGGGGGCTGTCGAACTGGCCGATTTGGGCACCTGGCAGATTGACCTGGCCACCGGTATTCTGGATTACTCTGAGCGATTGAGGGTATGGTGTGGTATAGGAATGGATGAAATCATTACGATTGAGCGGGCTTATCGTCCTATTCGGGAAGCCGATCGCTCACTGGTTAAGGCCTCCATTAGGCATGCCATTACACCGGGAACTAACGGAGTTTACGATGTTGAGTATACGCTGGATGCCGGACAGGCCGGCCGGGAGCGGGTCATTCGGGCGCAGGGCAAAGCCTTCTTTAATGAGCAGGGTAAAGCCTATATCGTTCGGGGTACAGCGCAGGATGTTACGGAACAACGGAATACTCAATTAGCCTTAGAACATCGTGTTCAGGAGCGCACCGAAGAGTTGGCTGCCACAAATGAAGAATTAGCCGCAATTAATGAAGAACTTGCCGCAGCCAGTGAAGAAATAGCTGAAGCGAATAAGGGACTTGAGGAGGCCAACCTGCATCTGACTCGCTCCAATCAGAACCTCCAGCAGTTTGCCTACATTGCTTCACATGATTTGCAGGAGCCCCTACGCAAGATTCAACAGTTTGGTGACTTGCTAAAGACTCGCTACTCGGCTTCATTGGGCGAGGAACTAGTATACCTGGAGCGCATGCAGTCGGCCGCGAGCCGTATGTCGTTGCTAATAAAAGACCTGCTGGCTTTCTCACGGATTTCAACCCGGCAGGCGGCAACCGATTCTGTACTGCTTAATCAGGTTGTTGAGGAGGCACTGGATAATTTATCGGTAGCTATTGGCGAGACTAATGCCCATATTGAGGTGGCTGATTTGCCAACAGTACAGGGTGATGCCTCGCAATTGGGGCAACTCTTTTTGAACCTGCTGTCGAATGCGATTAAGTTTAGTACTAAAAAGCCGTTGGCTAATTCGGCTAGGCCGCAGATCAACATTCGAGTAGATGAAGTATCGCTTGAAGACTTGCCTATTTCGGTCAAACCGGCCCGGCAGGCAACGATATACTATCGAATTGACGTGTCTGATAATGGAATTGGGTTTGAAGAGAAGTATACCGACCGTATTTTTCAGGTCTTCCAGCGGCTACACGGCAAAAACGAGTTTGCCGGAACAGGAATTGGGTTAGCTATTTGTGAAAAGGTAGTTGTCAATCATGGTGGGGCCATCACGGCGGTTAGTAAGCCAGGGCAAGGAGCTACTTTTAGTGTGTACTTACCCGCCTAAACAGGCAGAAAAGTTGCTAGAACGGTATGCTGCACTATGAGGTTCGTATGAATATTTTTCCTGCTTTTCCTTGGAGAAATCCTCATTTATGGGGAATTATGACCACACTTACTATAGGTTCACTTATTGGATCATAATCTAAAATCTTCCTTTTCAGCAGGAAGATCCCTCATTCGACTTCGTTACGGTATACTGGCATGATTTTGTTGCCTGTTCATCTGTAATCCGGCTTATGCGCCTGCGTAGGTGAGTGATTAAGATTGTTAAGGTTATCACTATCTACCTGCTTTCCTGCATGAACGTTACCTCTCCTACTGAAGAAACTCTGGTGCGTGCGCTTCAAAACCACCAATCTACTGACTTTACCCTCATCTATAACTCATTTGCACCGGCGCTCTATGGCGTACTCCTGAGGTTAGTCAAAGACCCCGAACGGGCCGAAGACTTGCTCCAGGATGCCTTTGTTAAAGTCTGGTCAAATAGCCACACTTACAATCCCAAACAAGGCCGTTTATTTACCTGGTTATTGACCATTACCCGGAATTTAGCGATGGATGAGTTAAGAGCTAGAAAAGTTCGGGCGGCAGCTAGTACGTATATCTATGAACATGTTACTGAGTCAATGAGTCCAGTCCTTGCCGAGGGGATGACTCAACAGTCACTCTTGAGTAGCTTGTCGCCTAAGTATCAGCCTATTGTTGAGCTTATGTACTACCGTGATTATACGAGCCAGGAAGTAGCCGATACACTGAAACTTCCCTTGGGTACGGTGAAAACACGTGTTCGTATGGCCTTACAACAGCTAAGGCGGTTATTCAATCAGGACATTCAGCAGTACCATGGTGCCTATCGGACGTTGCCTAACTAATTCGACTTTGCCGACGAAAAGTAAGATAGAATGGGTGGATTTTGTGCTTTGCTAGTTGTACGCTGGCATTCCGTTAGCCTATACCTATCAAAAAAGACTCCTGATGAAAAGACGTAAGTTCGTACAAGCATCCCTTTTGACCAGTGCCGTTACTAGTTTTGTTTCTCCGCTAGGCCAGGCTAAAGCCGCTTCTGATGCCCAGCAAAATGCAAATCCGGAATTTTATGAAGTGCGGATTTATACATTAAAAAACGGCGACCAACGAAAAGCCGTCGAGAGCTATTTTCAGCAAGCCGTTATTCCTGCCTATAATCGACTGGGAAGCAAAACAATTGGCGTATTCACCGAATACCTGCCGCAGGGATTTACGAAACTGGTCGCCGTTATACCGTTTAACTCCCTGGACGATTATTTTTCAATGCCTGATAAGTTGGCCAACGATGCTGCCTACCAGCAAGCCGGTGCCGCCTATTTAAACGCGGAGGCTACTGCACCCGCTTATGAACGGATTGAAAGCTCTTTATTGAAGGCGTTTGCAGGCATGCCCAGATTGGAAGCTCCCGAAAAAAAGCCCCGGATCTTTGAACTGCGTAGGTATGAAAGCCACAGCGAAACCGCCGGAAAGAAGAAAATCGAGATGTTTAATCAGGCCGGTGAAATTGCCATTTTTAAACGTGTTGGACTAACCCCCGTATTTTTTGGCGAAACGATCATTGGCCCTATGCGCCCCAATCTGACCTACATGCTCACTTTCGACAGTATGGAGGAACATGATCAGAACTGGAAAACATTCGGCAGCGATTCGGAATGGAAAAAGATTAGCGCCATTCCCGACTATGCGAATGCGAAAATTGTCTCAAACATTACGCGTACATTCCTGATTCCTGCCGCCTTCTCGCAGATTTAGCCGACACGTATCTTGTCATGGAATCACAACCAAATTTAGCCGCCGATCTGGCTCGAATCGCCCTTCAGGAAGAACGCCTACAGTTTGACCACTTTACGGCAGAGACTGCCTGGGAGTTGGGGAGTAGACTGAGGGAAGCCGTCAAAGCCCGGCGTGGAGCCGCGGCAATTGATATTCAGTTAGCCGGTCAGCCGCTGTTTTTTCTGGCCATGCCTGGCACAACTCCCGACAACGGCGAGTGGATTCGGCGCAAACGAAATACGACCCTGCATTTTCACCGAAGTTCCTATGCCGTCGGACTTCGTTTGCAGCAAAATCAGACTACCTTATCGGATCGATATGGCCTGAGCAACCAGAACTATGCTTCCCACGGTGGGAGTTTTCCGCTCTGGCTTAAGGGTACAGGCTGTATGGGTGCCATCACCGTATCGGGTTTGCCCCAGCGGGAAGATCATAGCCTGATCGTTGCCGTGCTGGCCAACTGGCTTAAGCTGCCAATAGACGAGCTGGCGCTGGATGAACGATAGCAGGGAGTTATCGGTAGTGCCGACCGGGACGGTCGGCACTACCGCATTATGCCCATTTTATACCGTCTTTTTGAAAAGTTTAAACAGGCTTAATGATAAAACCTAAAGTAACAATGGATGATCGGCTAGTACTCGTCTAAACTAGAATCTAAATTGGACGAGCACCAGGTTAAGACTTATCAAAGCACATTCAATTCCCCGTTCAACTTATACGTTTTTCCTGTTTCAGTTGTCAAACGTACCTGCTTATCTCCATAACGAAGAATACAGGGTTGACCAGCTTTAGAGGTAACGTCAACTCCGCTCAACTGACCATTTTGCCAGCGTAAGTTTAATACAAAGCCCCCTTGTGCACAGATACCGTTGATATGCCCGGTTGACAGATCGGAGGGGAGGGCTGGAAGAAGATCAATCGTCTTGCCCTGGCTTTGCAACAGCATCTCGGCAATGCCGCTCGAACCACCAAAATTGCCATCAATCTGGAAGGGTGGATGCGCATCGAAGAGGTTGGGGTAGGAACCACCACCGGTCATTCCTTCCGGTGAAATGGCAGGCCGGAAGAGCAGTTTAAGCATGGTATATGCATGATTCCCGTCCCGAAAACGTGCCCAGAAATTGATTTTCCAGGCCAGGCTCCAGCCCGTGCCTTCATCCCCGCGTTCCAGTAGCGACTGTCGGGCAGCTTTCATCAACTCAGGCGTGTCGTCCCAGGTAATATCAGTGCCGGGGTGAACTCCCCAGAGGTGCGATACATGCCGGTGTGTGTCTTTCGGATCGTCGACATCCTGAAGCCACTCCTGCAATTGCCCACGTTTCCCAATCTGATTGGGAGCAATCTGACTATACATCGTTTTTAGCGTATCTCGGAAAGCCGCATCGGTGCTGAGGATTTCACTGGCAGCAATGCAGTTTTTGAACAGATCGCGGATAATCTGGTGATCCATTGTGGAGCCCGCGACTAACCCGCCATGTTCGGGAGAGTTAGAGGGTGTGCTGATGAGCCAGCCGGTTTTTGGGTCTTTGACCAGAAAATCCACGAAGAAACGGGCGGCCTCTTTCATGATGGGATACCCCGATTTTGGAGAAAGGTGCGATCCTGCGTGTACCGATAATGCTCCCAAAGGTGATGCGACACCCACGCGCCCCCACTTACCCAAATGCCGTGATTCGACGCGTTGATGGGTGCCGTGCCCCGCCATAGATCGGTATTGTGATGCAGCACCCAACCTCGGGCATTGTAATGCGCTTTGGCTGTCTTCCGGCCTGCTTCGGCCAGTTCTTCGATGGCCGAAAGCATGGGTTCGTGGCAAGCCGATAAGTTCAACAATTCGGCGGGCCAGTAATTCATTTCCAGATTGATATTTGTGGTGTATTTGCTGCCCCAGGGCGGAGTAAGCAGGTCGTTCCAGATACCCTGTAAATTAGCGGGTTGCGCCGGTAAGCCATTGTGGCCCGGTCGTGAACTGGAAATCAGCAGATACCGGCCATATTGTAGATATAAGGCAATCAATGAAGGGTCGGCTGATTTTTCGAAGTTTTGCAGCCGTTCGTTTGTGGGGAGTTGTTCACTGGCGGAGTGGCCCAGATCGAGGGCGAGTGTATTGAAGTACGTTTGATATTCCTTGGCATGGGCCGCTTTTATCAAGTCGAACCGTTTGGTTCTAATGGCTTGTATCGGACGCTGGCTCATTGTGGCCGGATCGCCGGAAACATCCTTGTAGTTTTTGAAGTTCGTGCCTGCGGTAAGGTAAAGGGCCGCTTCGTCGGCTCCCGAAACGATGAGCTTTCCATTTGATACGGTTATCTGGCCCTTCTGCGTCTGGATATGCAGTAAACTTTCCCCTTTCAAGGCTCCGTTTTTTACCTGAACTGATAGGGCAATCGTCTGATTATCAAATTTTCGGGCAGAAGCACCTTTGTGTGGACTATCCAGTGAAGCTTCGAAACTAATCTGCCCTGGCTTATCGGCGGTCAGATGAACGGCCATCACCTGATCGGGCGCACTGGCAAGGTATTCGCGGGTGAAATTCACGCCATTGGCCGAGTAAGTAACGCGGGATAGCGCCGTCGTTAAGTTTAATTCGCGACGATAGTTCGTCACGTTTGACTGCCCCTTGAATCGTAACCACAAATCACCGAAGGGCTGATAGTCGGCCTGATAGCGGGGTGAAGCCGGGGCGCATCATCCTGAATCCAGTATCGGAAAGGGTTGCTCAAGGCCACACCATCGGTTGGTTGTTGCCCATCGGGGTAGACGACAAAAGTTGGTTGGTTGGTTTTGACACCGATAAAGCCGCCTTTATCGAACAGATTGATAACCTGAATAGCCACTTGGTTTTTACCTGCGTGCAGTTTCGATGCTGGAATTTTGTAACGTCGGTTTTTGGCAATACCTTCTGCCGATCCCACCAGTTCACCGTTCAGATACGTAAAATCCTGATCGCGGATGCGGCCCAAATCAAGAATTATGTCTTTCCCTACCCAGGCCTGTGGTAAGTCAAACGAGGTACGAAACCAGACGGCACCATCTAAACCTTCCAGCCCGGCCTGAGGTGGCCCGGCTTTTTCCCAGCCATCGGCAGTTGGAATAACCATCGTTTTCCAGGAGCGATCATTGAATTGCAAAGATGTAGGATTTGTTTTGGTGTTCGTTAGAGAACGAACGCTAGCAAACCAGGCATCTTTTTTCTGTACATAATCAGCTTCATTACTTTGCCGACCCATGAACGTATCCTGCGCCAGTTTTTCGGCATCGGCCTGTTTCCCGTCGGCAAGAAGCTGGCGAATCTGGGGCAAGTACTGAGCTGCACCCTCACGCTGATATTCACGCGGTTCGCCCGTCCAGAACGTTTGTTCATTGAATTGAATATGATCCGTTTCGACGCCCCCGAATACCATGCCGCCTAATCGCCCGTTGCCAATGGGGAGCGCTTCTACCCACTGACTGGCCGGTTGTTTATACCAGAGTGTCAGCGGCTGACGCGCTGTTGGTTGTGCCTGGGTTGACAGGGTCAGTGCCAGACTGGTCATAAAAAAAAATAGAATCTGTCCGACCACCCCTAAATCCCCTGAAGGGGACTTTGTTTGAGAGTGAATAAAGTCCCCTTCAGGGGATTTAGGGGTGGTCAGACAGATTCTTAGAGTTATGTGCGTAGTTCTTTTCATGAACGAAGTGGGCAAGTGCTAGTCAAATACAAGATACAGTCCTATCATCATGATAATTAATGCGATCCACGCAATCCAAACGCGTCGGGTAGGTTTAATTATGATAGTAGTTTCGGCCGTAACGGGGGTATAAATAGACGGATTTTTATCGAGTAATGAAATCAGAATTGCTTTAACGAGTAGCACAAAAAAGATACTAAACGATAGTAGCAGGTAATGCGGCCAAAAGGCGTATTGATCAGAAGGGAAAACCCACAAATACAGAATTCCTACTCCCAGACTAAAGGCTGAGCCGACTGATAATACGGTGTTTACCGCTTTTCGGGTAGTGCGTTTCCAGAAAACCGTCAG
Organism: Spirosoma telluris; assembly: GCA_003259005.1. Taxonomy (GTDB): domain Bacteria; phylum Bacteroidota; class Bacteroidia; order Cytophagales; family Spirosomataceae; genus Spirosoma; species Spirosoma telluris. The sequence goes on along the minus strand of QLII01000001.1, from coordinate 2,260,263 downwards.
TAGAAAAACAACCGACAATGGTGGCGCAATGAATCCCAGCACCGACTGGAATACGTCGAACAGGTTTAATCCTTTGATACTGTCGATGGCCAGCGCCATCAGAATGGCAAATAGACAACCTACCACAACAGTCATGCGCCCAACTTTAATCAATTGCTGATTACTGGCATTCCGGTTGATTTGGCGGGCATACACATCCATTGTAAATACGGTACTCAGCGAATTTAACGACGAGCCAATCGTGCCTACCAAAACGGCAATGAGTACCACAATCACGAGCCCATTCATGCCGGGTGGAAACAGGTTGGTAACCATCGTCATGTAGGCTTCGGCGGGGTCTTTGAGGTTCGGGAACAGAATGAAGCAGAGAATGCCCGGTAGAATAAACAGCGGCAGCGACAGTATCTTGAGCCAGCCAATGAAGTTTACGCCCAACTGACCCTGTTCCAGATTTCGCGCACCCAGAACCGATTGAACCATTGCCTGATCGGTACAGAAAAAGGCGATGGCGGCTACCGGATACCCTAACAGAATGGCCGGCCAGGGGTATTTGGAGTCGCTGGCCGGATGAATCAGGCTCCAATACTCAGCGGGTGCTTTTTGGAAAACAGCCTCAAGCCCGCCCACTTTGTTAATGCCAAGAATAGTGAGTGTTAACGATACGCCAATCAGCAAGATCATCTGGAAAACATTCACGCGGGCAATTGCTTTCAGTCCGCCCGTATACGCGAAGAGCCCAGCGAACAACACCAGCACAATAACCGATTGCCACATGGGAATCCCCAAAATCTGCCGAACCAGAAACCCACCCGCAAACAGGCCCAGCGACAGCCATGAAATCAGTATTTTGATGAGTGCATACCAGGCCAGAATGGTTTGCGTGGATTCACCATAGCGTTGTCCCATGAACTCAGGCATGGTGGTGACTTTGGCTGCCAGGTATTTAGGCGCAAAAACGATGGCCAGTAGGAACAGAAAGACGAATGCATACCAGTCAAAATTGATCGCCACAATACCAGTGCTGTAGCCGATGCTCGCAAACGCCAGCAGCATGGATGGTCCTACATTAGTACCCCACATATTGAAGCCAATACTCGCCCATCCCAGCGATTTATTGGCTAGAAACAGGGTCTCATCGGTATGACCTTTCTTTGGCTGACTAGCCTTGTAGCCAATAATAGCCAGAATGACTAAATAAGCTAAGACGATACCATAGTCTAAGGCGGTTAAGCGGTCTGTGATGTTGTTCATACTAAGAAATTAATGGATAATGAATAATGGACAATGAATAATGGTGACATGATCATGAATACATTATTCATTGGCCATTATTCATTAATTTCTTACAAGCCATGCTCCCTTAATACCTCCTGAACCTTCACTGGCTGGCCAGTTTGGAGGGATTTGTCCATCGACTGGAGCAGCGCTACGGTGCCGATGCCTTCCCGAATATCCGGGTAAGCCGTCTGGCCCGATTCGAGGCAGGTGGCGAAATAGTCAAGGTAGTTCTGGTACTCACCGGCATGATGACTTTTGCCTTCAAACCGGAAGTAATGTTTCAGCTTATGCTCCCAGGTCTGGATGATTTCGTCGCCGGTATTGGTCGTGATGGCGTAGCGTAAATCCATGTAGTCGGCCTGGCTGCATCCTTCAGTACCCCGTAGAATACAACTCATTTCGGAGTCACGGGTGTTGGGTTGCACGGGCCCGTGTAAGCCCCACTAACACGGGCGATGCGTCCGTCGGTGGCTTTGAAAATGAAGTGCATGGTGTCTACATTTTTCAGTCCACCTTTTCGCCCGTTGGCGCTGAGCATGCCATACCCATCACTTCCTCAATGTTAGGCAGATACCAGCGAATAAAATCGACGGGGTGGCTGAGGCCGCCGTATAGCCATTTGAACGCGTTTTCGAGCGACCAGCCTTTGTCAAGAAACCAGCGATGATCGGCATGGTAATAGCCTTCAATGGTGATCAGTTCGCCGATCAGACCTGCATTAAAATCGGCGCGTTGTTTCTTCATGGGTTCGAAAAAACGGGAGCTCTGCCCCACGAACACCTTTTTGCCGGTTTGCTCGCTGATGTCGATGAGTTCTTTAGCCTTCGATAAATCATCGATAAACGGTTTTGTACAGACCACATGCTTGCCATGCAAGAGCGCCTGTTTGGTGTGTTCGGCGTGGAATTTATCGGGCGTATAAATCGCGATGACATCGATTGTGGGGTCATCGAGTAAATCCTGATAATTGGTTGTATACTGTTGAAAGTCGAACTCTTTAGCCCGTTGCAGGCACAGGTCAATTTTCTGGTCGCAGATCTTGACCAACTCATAATTCGGGCTCGATAATGCCGCCGACATCGTGCTGCGGCCTTCGCCTAATCCTAAAATGCCTAATTTTAACATGGTTTGTTTGTCAATATTCTATGCATTTTTTGTCATCTCGACGTAAGGAGAGATGACAAACACACCTAATGACCTAAAAAAGCACTACTTAACGGGTTGAAAGCCAACCCATACTTCACCCGGTTTTGCCCCGAAATGGCTTCCTGATACTTTTTCATTCGGGCGTTCCATTCATCGACGCGTGGGTTATTTTCGGTTGTTTTGGGGTTGAGTTTATCCAGGCTTTCCCCTTTGGGAATACTGATGACCAGCATGAGTTGACGCCCGTTTTTGAATACCAGCAATTGCTGAAAATTAGCATTGCAAAATCCTTTCGATACTTCCGGCCATTTCTCAAATTGCGTCGCGTGGTAGGCCAGATATTCGTTTTGGAGCTTCGGATCGGTCACCAGATTCGCACTTAATATAGTGTGATCCCATTGGCCCGCTACCGGCCCGGTGTCGCATCGACTCCGGTTGAATTCGTAGACTAAATCGTAATACGTTTTAACGTTTACTCCGGGGAAAGCGGCCTTTAGTCGTTCACTCAGCACAAATACGTCCTGCACTTTATCGAAAATAACGTAATGGTTTTCCCACTGATAAAGGGCGTCGGGGTTTACTTTCGTGCGTATCAGAATTTCTTTTAGGCGTTGTTTATCAATGGATTGTCCATGAGTAGTAACCAGCTCGACAATGACCGGATTTTCTTTGTTGATGCCCCAGTGCGGATCGGGCCGAACCTTATCGTTAAGCAGATAGTGGTACGCTGGCTGAAGACCTGCTTTTCGTTTAAGGCTATCAGCCACTTGTGGCCCATTATGCTCCCAGACATTGTTTGGCCCGTTGGCATTCTGGAGGTATTTTTCGGAGGGCGTCCAATTATCTTTAATGGTGAAATACGATGAGCCTTCGTCCGTGTATAGGTAAAACCAGTGCGCGGGCAGGTGTGCATAGGGGGCTTTGTAGACGCTGTCAATGTAGTTTTCGGCAATGACTGAGCCTGGCTGCGCCGATAGGGTGTAAATGGCGGCTGCATCATACATATGCCTGGCGAAGTGGTGGATCTTGTTGGCTATCACCTTATTGTTTCGCATAGCGTTGATGGTTTTGGTCCAGCCCCAACCCATGCTGATGCCGCTATATCCCACTTCGTTAATTTCGTTATGCTCGATAGTCATGTCTCTGACATACCCGGCACCAATGCCCACGCAACCCCAGTCTTCGTTGGTTACGTTCGTAATCAGGTTATTACTGATGAGCAGATGGCTGCATACTTCCCGATCATCAGTCGGGTTGTAAGGCAGGTGAATCTCGGTAGCTTCGTCGGCAAAAACACCCGCCTGAATACCCGTACCACCAATGTCGTTGAACAGATTTCCACGAATGACATTATCATGAACACCTTTATAGTAATCTAGCCCGGTGGCTGCCATATGCTCGAATCGACAGTTTTGAAAGCCTGTATGATTGGCAAACGATACCTCCACAGACGCAGCCGGACGACCTACCCAGGCCTGATTTTCTAATGATTTCTTATCGGGGGTGCCCGGAATTTTTAGTTTATAGGCATCCAGCATATACATACCGGCCTGATGGGGTACGTGCCCCTGTTGCGAAGGGCGCAGCCATCCCGTATGCTGAAACGAGATACCCTTGAATATCACGTTTGATACCGGATGATCGGCCGTCCCCTCCATACGTACCAATGTTTCGAGTGAGGGAGCGATCACGTGGGCAGTGGGCAGATTTTCGTTTGGGCGAGGGATATAGTAGATTTTTTCGGCCCTGGTATCCAGAAACCATTCGCCGGGTTGATTCAGGAATTGAATGGCATTGGTCAGGTAAAAAGCTGAGTTGCCCGTTTCTTTCGACAGCCAGGGCGCGGGCCAGGGGTGTTCTGACTGGATTCGACTCTCGGGCTGATGGAACCAGAGTTTGGCGCTGTCGCCCTGAACGTCGATGCGTTTGATGCGTAAATTAGCAATTGCCCACCATTGATGGATAAGCATTTCCAGACCGATTGCTTTTGATAAATCACCGAAGTTAGGAGCCGGAATCCAACAGGTTTGCTCCTGTTTATTCCACGATAAAATCCGGTTCATCAGTGGGTAGGGCGTGTCTTTAGCACGAATGGCTTTCTCTCCATTCACCCACAGTTGCCGAAATTCAGCCAGTCGTCCGCCCACTATGGGGGCATCAGCAACCCAGACGTTGCCAACGGCTTCTTTGGGTAATCCAGCAATCGAACCTTTGACTTTTGTCCAATTGGTAATGGACACGCCACCACTTAGGACAGGATGGTTGAGGTAATTGGCTTGCCGAAACCTTGGAGGTTTCGGCAAGTTATCCGGTGCGGCTTCGATGATCGTTGGGCTGGTCGGCGTACCTGAGTCTTCTGGTCGGATAAAAACCGGTTCGCTCAAGGCATAGAGGCCATTTTTCAAGTATATATGCGCCCCTTTTTCAATGCTCGGATCGCCTATCCGGCGTAATTCACGAACCTTCCGAAGGGCGATCTGTAGACTAGCCACGGGCTTTTCCTTCGTTCCCGTATTCGCATCCGACCCATCTGGTACAACCCAGATTTGGGCCTCCTGCGCGAAGAGGAGCGAAGGGAGGAGATAGAGTATGGTGGTCAAAATTCTGTTCATAAGATCTTTAAAATCAATAGGCCGCAGATTCTTATGATTAATAAGATGAATCATGATTTTACCATAACCATCATAAAAATCTGTGGCCTATTTTCCAGAAAAATCAAAATACAAGGTCAACTCCTTTGCGCGCGCTGGCTCTTTTTCGTAGTCGTAAAAAATGTGTTTCATGCCCATTGGACCAGTGGTTTCATTTCGTTGCGTTTTGGTGCCAATGCTGCTGATGCCCTGCATGAAGGAGATATCGCCCGATGGGAAAATCGGTTCGTAGTTATGCCATTGGTCTGTTTTCCAGGTAGGTGTGAATAGCCGGAAGAAGACATCTTCGTTTTCGGTCGCTACAGTAAACGGTTGCCCTGACGTTTCGAACCGGCACCAGTACATATTCGCGTGGTAGCCTTTGAATTCAGGATAAACCAGCGGCTGTTCACCCGTTTCAGTGTTGTTGTACGCCTTGTTCCAGACACCCAATGCACCCCTTTCATACGGTTCTTCCAGACTCGATACGGCCCGAGTCCCATCCATTTTACGCCTTTCATATTGGCTTCAGGGAACGAGAAATTGACCCCGTCCAACATCGTGAAATAGCCATCCGGGAAATAACGAACCCGCATTTTGACCCAGCCTGAAGGGTAAATTGTCCACTGCAAGGTGTTGTAGCTTGTTTTTCGGTCGAAGGTGGATTCGATGATGATAGTCGAGCCATCCTTGCGGTGGGTGAAATTGTTGAAGTTGTTTACGCCTTCCTGCAAAATCGGCCCGTTAGTCAACGGAATCACGCCCTTGCTATTGGCTACCTGTTTCAGAGTCCCAGTTCGTCTGCTGAAGGCTAGTTGAATGCCGTTTGCCGTTGCGTTGTAGAGCGAGTCTGTTTCCGCAAGCGTTACGGTACCAGATCCCTCTTTTTTGATGAGCGATGCCGCTAGTTTGTTGGGTAACGAAATCGGAAAGCTCCACGTAAATAGCTCTCGTTTGTGGGGGTCAATGGCTGTGATATATAGAAAATCGTAGTCTTTCCAGTCGGCGGGAAGGTTCGCCTTTAAGGCTCCTTTCTCGGATGGCTTCAGATTGGGCAACGTGATGGAAACTACTTTTTCAGCTGCTTTAGATATGTCATGTGGTAAGCCTACGTTAACCAGTTTTCCAAAAAACGAGCACTGGCTGGTGTTTGTAAACTGATAGCGATTTTCAATCGGGAACGTACCGTCAAACGTCGGCGTAATTTCCCGATGCTCCAGTTTAATCGGTGCCCAAACCTCTTTAATCGTAAAAAAGCTGCCTTCTTTTTCCCGGTACGGCCCTACAATGCCATCGGCTCCCCGATTGCCATCGGTATCAAGTGGGCCTTTACCCTCATTTCGGTCAGTTCGAACAACGCCCTGGTCCACAAAGTCCCACAGGAAACCGCCAGCGGCTAAAGGGTCATGCCACATCGCTTCCCAATAGTCTTCCAGCCCGGCACCGTGGCCACCATCGTATAAACCGTGCAGGAATTCGGTGGGAAGGGTAATGGAATGGCCGTGGTTGTAGTTTCCGATGCCGTAGTTGTACTCCCGATAATGCTGCGTATCGAACCCGCCAAAGTCTTCCCAGGCATGAATCACGTGCCGCTTCTGAATATCCAGATTGGCAAACAGGTGGTCAAGTTCGTAGTTGTGACCACCTTCATTTCCGTTAATCCACATAATAATTGATGGGTGATTAACGTCGTGGGGAATCAGTTCGTTGAGCAGTTTGGTGCCGGTTGGGGTGTCGTAGTGGCCATGCCAACCCGCCAACTCATCGAACACAAACAGGCCCAGCGAATCACAAACGTCCAGAAAATGATCGTCGGGCGGGTAGTGCGACATCCGAACGGCGTTCATGTTCATGTCCTTCATCAGATTCACATCGAGTATACTTATCCCTTTACTCAATGCCCGACCCGACAATGGCCAGAACGAGTGCCGGTTGACGCCCTTGAGCTTGATCTTTGTGCCGTTCACATAAATGCCATCCCGTTGCTTCACCTCTACGGTTCGGAAGCCAAACGTCTTCGTTAGTGTGTGAATCGGCTTTCCGTTCTGAAGCAACCTGAATTCTACTTTATAGCGATTGGGTGTTTCTGAGGTCCACTGACGTGGATTCGAAATGGCTTTCGTCAGGGTAATGGCCTGACTTGCTTTGCCCATTTTTATGGTAAACGGCGTACCCACTTTCTGCCCGGTCATCGAATAAATCTGGGCTGAAACATCCGTGGCTTTACCGCTTGTGTTGAGCTGAAGCTGGGCCGTAAATGCGCCGTTCGCTTTGGCGTCGATGGCTACGTTCGCGATGTGTTCGGCAGGGAGTATTTCCAGATAAACGGGCCGGAAAATGCCGCCAAAAATCCAGAAGTCGCCTTTACGTTCGGCTTCATTAACGGATTGATTTGCTGAGTGTTTTGATACCGTAGCTTCCAGTAAATTGCCTGACCCATAGGTCAGTAACTTCGATACGTCGTACTTGAAGGCGTAGTAAGAACCCTGATGCGTTGGGCCTGCTGGCTTACCATTTATCTTAACTTCGGCATCGGTCATAACACCCTCAAACACAAGGTTTATTCGCTTGCCCTTCCAGGATGTTGGCACCTGAAACTCATGTTTATATAACCCCTGCTCTTTCCCTCTCGAACTATCTTTGGCAAAGCCGTAATTGTATTTCCCAAACCCCTGCAGCTCCCAGTTTGATGGTACGGGAATCGTTGTCCATTTGCCCGAATTCTGACCGGCGGTGCAAAAGAATTGCCAGGGCACAGTATGGTCGTTCCCCGTGCCCGACAGGTAGTGTTTTTCGGTTTGCTGAGCTGTTGCGAACTGAGCAAAGGAGAGGAGGAGTGCTATTAAAAAACTGTATTTCATTTAAATTCTTAGACTAGCCTAAGCCGCAGATTTTGTCATTCCGACGACAGGAGGAATCTCAAGTACCCTAAAAGTCAGGCTTGAGATTCCTCCTGTCGTCGGAATGACAAAATCTGCTGATGCTATTTCAACAACCCCGTCAAAATCTGTTTCTTCACCTTGAAAATCGTCCCGTGTTTGTGCCCGTCAGGAACAGACGTCTGATTCGATACATCCGTAAAGGTTTTGAAGTCCCGCGTCTTTACCGCGCCGTATTTTTTGTCCTGGTACGAGTCGAAATAAATTAGCCAGTCGCCACCCACTTTGGCTACGGAAGGGCCTTCGGTGAATTTCTTCGTAAAGGGTGCCGACACGTTGGTGTAGGGGCCAGTTGCGTTGTTGCTGAAGGCCACTTTTATGTTTCGTTCCGGACGCGTGTTATCCTTCAGAACCAGCACATAATCGGCGGATTTTCGCTTGACAATAACAGCGTCGATGACACTAAATTTGGGGTCGAGAAAGAGCTTGGTTGGCGCGAACGTTTTGAAATCGTTCGTTGTCGTGTAATACATCCGGTGGTTGTTTTTTTCATCCTCGATGCCTCGTTCAAATCGCCCCGGAATGGTAGAGGCCCAGATGATGACAAACTGATTGGCTTCGTTATCATAAAACAGCTCGGGAGCCCAGACATTTACGGTTGTTGGCTCATGTTCCATGACGGGTAAAAACCGCTCTTCCGACCAGTGAATCAGATCCTTGGAACTGGCATAGCCGAAGCCTTTATCGTCTTTCCAGCTACTCGTCCAGACCAGATGAAACACACCATCGTTGCCCTGAGCAATGGATGGGTCACGCATCACTTTCTGGTTTCCGATTTCGGGTTTCAAAAACGTGCGGTTCAGGTCAGTCCATTTGTAACCATCGTAACTATACAATAGCCGAAGCCCCTCGTTCGCCGGTTCGTGAAACGAACTAAACAGGTAGACATCTTTGGAGCAGGAACTCAAGAAAAGCAGAGCTACGGTGTAAATAAACCCCACCCCAACCCCTCCCCTTGAAATAAGGGGAGGGACTTTCCTACTACCTACTTTAAAGCCCCTCCCCTGTTTTTCAGGGGAGGGGTTGGGGTGGGGTTTGCAGTTAATATTCATTTCGTCTGAAGGACTAAGACCCAATCGTTCCCTTCTTTGGGCTCGGCGGGTGGGTTGAATTCCTGAATGCCTTTGTTGGGCGTATCACCAATAGCGGTCGTTTGGCCATCGCGTGGATTGAACCACGATGCAGCTACGCTATTACCTGGAAGTTTTCCCATGTTCAGCTTGATATTTCGACCCGTGTAAGTATAAATCAACGCGTAATCGGTCCCTCGGCTGGCGACCAGATAATCGTAGCGGTTGCCCTGGTTGGCAATCAAAGTTTGGTCGAGAACACGGTCGAAGAACGAGTAGGCCAGTAGTAGATTTTTCAGGTGAATCATCTGCCCGGCACCGGGTGCGTCGATGGCTTTATCCCAGGTTTCGATGGGGCCGAAAGACGTTTTTTTATCCCCCTTCTTGTACATCTGCATCACCGAGTTGTGCCCGTAGGTGTATCCAAATCCACCCGCCAGCACAGACCAGTATCCATACCGGCGCACCTCATCGGCGGTCCAGCGGGGCAGATTAACATCGTGCAACCCGTGCGGAATACCCTCGTAGGAAGGTTCGCCGTCGATCGTAGGCTTCGTTGGTTTCAGGGCTAAATCGGTCTGTATGTATCGCCAGTTGTCCTCGCCATAGTGCAGGGTTTCTTTAGCCGAGGTATCCTGGGCATAAGTCTTGTGGCCTGACTGCACCATGTTGAAATCCAGCCAGGGTTCGTTGTGAAACCATTCGGACGAGGACGACCGGCCACGTGGATGAAACGTAATCAAATGCGTCGAATCCAGCTGATTAATGGTTCGGCCAATGGTTTTCCAGACATCCAGCGAATCGCTGCCCTTAATATCTCCGCCATTGAGCCAGATAATGTTTGGCCGGTTTTTGTAGCGATTGGCCAGAAATTCAGAATAGATTTTCGCTTGTTGCTGATTGACTCCGCCCTTTTTTACATTGTTGCCCCAAACCGGGACCAGTGCCATATAAATTCCCTTTTCGGCGGCTTTGTCAACCACAAAATCAACGTGATCCCAGAAATCGTATTGAGCTGAATCGCTGAACGAATTGCCTTCCGTAACGAGGGGTGTTGCCACGTTTTGCCCAATTAGAGCTGAATCACCATAGACGTTGGTGACATCAAGTGTATGCAGTACCATCACCTGAATGACAGTAAAGCCTTTTTGCTTTCGGTTTTCCAGATACGTTTCGGTTTCCTCCCGCGTCAACCTCCCGAACAATAACCAGCCCGTATCGCCCAACCAGAAAAAGGGTTTGTTATCGCCAGCCGCCAGAAACCGACCATTCTCTGTTATGGTAAGCTTGTTTGGGTTAGATTTTTCTTCGCTGGTTTTACACGCGATGATTTGGATGGATAAACTAGCAAAGAAAAGTAGTCGTTTGAGCATTAGGTTTAGCATGTACAAAGAATGAGTTTTTCGAGGCTGGTTCTGTGTATGATTTTTTCGGTGCTCTGTATGATTTTAGCAATCATGGATTTTCCTAAAATGAACATCCCGAAAGTTCAAAACTTTCGGGATGTTCATTTTAAGGTTTGAGGTTTGTAGTTCGATGTTATTGATGCGGCAACAAACCTCAAACTACAAACCTCAAACTTTTAATATCCCGGATTCTGTACAATCGCTTCGTTCTGTAAGCGTACGATTTGTGGGATGGGTAGCAGCAGTTTGGTCTGAGTAATGGGTTTTCCTTTGGCGGTTAGTACAGGAATAGCTCGGTTTGTACGTTTCAAATCGAACCAGCGTTGAAACTCAATTGCTAGCTCCATACGCCGTTCGTGCTCAATGGCCAGATCAAGGGTTGGGTACTTTGCTGAGGGATACGTAGCATCCCCAAATTTTGGTAATCCCGCCCGTGTCCGAACCTGATTGAGATAACTGGCATCGCCGGTCGCTTCCGAAAGCATCAGCAATACATCGGCATACCGAAGAACCATGAAGTTGTTGTTAGCCAGGGAAACCCCGTTGACAATCGTAGCCCCCGTATTCGTCCATTTGGTGGGAAATTTCTGGGGGTAAAAGTCGTGCCACTGGTATAGCCAAGAGCAATCGTGATGTCCCGACGTGGATCACCCGTTTCATACTCGTTGTATAGATCATCCGTCACCTGATTCATGCCTGTACCAATGAAGCCCAAACCAGCCGTAACCGGGTAGTAGGTTTGATAATATCGGCTAAACGGAGCCGAAGCACTACCACCCAAATACTGAATCTCGAAAATGGATTCTTTCGTATTCTTGACCGTTGGACCCCACAAACCGGCAAAGGTGGGAATCAACGAATATTGATTGCTGGCAACAACGTCCTTCAGTACCGTGGCCGCAGCCGTTTTATCCCCCAAGGCTAAATATACTTTTCCGAGCAATGTTTGTGCGGCTCCTTTTGAAACCCGACCCGGTATGGTTATGGCTGATGCCAGCGGGAGCTTATCGATGGAAGCAGTAAGGTCTTTCTTGATCTGGTCATAAACCGCCGTCGCGGGCGAGCGTAGTACGTTATAGCTTTCTTCTCCCGTTAGGGGAGTCGTTACAATCGGCAAATCCCCCAGGTCTGCACCATGTTGAAGTAATAAAGAGCGCGCAGGAACATCATCTGGGCTTTCACCCCATCCTTATAGGTGGCATCCAGAGTCGCCCCTTCAATCTTGTTCAGGACAATGTTTGCGTTGAAAAGCGCCTTGTAATAATCCTGCCAGAATTGATACACCACGGTATTGGTGGTCGATAGAGCCAAATCTTTGAACTGCCATTTATCGGCCTGAATCCCCGCAATGTTATACACAATGGCGTTGTCGCTCATCTGCTCATTCACGTAGGACATAGCCCCCTCCGGATGATAGATCGTGTAGAGCGAGGAGTACGCTGCGTTAACGGCCAGTTCAAAATCATCCGTTGTTTTGAAATTATCGGCCGTTGGGTTGGAAATCGGTTTGAGTTCCAGAAAGGCCTCTTTACATCCGGTTGCCGCCAGGCAAATACAGATGATAGTTAGTATATGTTTCATCGTTTTCATTGTCATTTTTGAGATTGAATGTTCAACGAATTGCCTGAGCCTCATGAGGACTAGGCTGTTGATTTGCCCCTCTCCTTGTTTTAGGAGAGGGTTGGGTGAGGTGAACCGTACCTTAAAAATCCGTTTTTAGCCCTATTGTGATGACCCTTGGAATCGGATAGGAGCCGTAATCCACGCCAATGAAGGCACCGTTAGGGGCGTTTCCAGACGCATTCAGGCCATTGCTGTTGCCCGAATAATTGGTGGCATTATAGGTCGTATTCTCTGGGTCGTAGCCGATGTATTTGCTCCACAGATACACGTTGTCGGCATTGGCATACACGCGGGTATTCCTGAGCGGTGTTCTGGCCAATAGCGACGATGGGATGGTATACGATATCCGAATGTTTTTCAGGCGGACAAACGAAGCATCTTCAACCCATAAACTGGTAAACTGATCCTGTAAACCCGTCAGATTCAGCGTGGCCCGTGGATGGATGCCATCACCGGGATCAGCCTCCGAACGCCAGCGGTTATCGACCCCGGCAAACATATTCCGGCCATTGTTCCAGAATCCCGAATACCGGTACATCTGATTCACGATTTTCCCCCCGAACGATCCCTGGAACATGAACGAGACATCGAAGCCTTTGAAGGAGAAATTATTGGTCAGGCCAGCCGTGAATTTGGGCTGATAATTTCCCAGGGTTGTGCGGTCATCGGCGGTGATTTTTCCGTCGCCATTCACATCGCGGATAATTGGGTCACCTGGTTTGGTGGTGCTGTAGTGAGGAGCCGCATCGACGGCCGCCTGATTTTTAAAGATCCCATCGACCTGATATCCGTAGAAATTAGAAATCGGCTGGCCTACTTCGGTTTTAACCGCTACCAGAAAATCGGTGTAGATGATTGGTGCGTTGCTATTGCCTAGCTGAAGTACTTTGTTGCGGTTAGCGCTTATGTTGAAATCAGTACTCCAGGTAAATTTCCCGACGATATTCTTCGTGTTCAGGTTCAACTCAACCCCCCGGTTCTGCATCTGACCGATGTTGGTCAACTGATTCGAAAACCCGGAAATATCGGGAATGGGTACGTTGAGGAGCATGTCCTTCGTAATGGAATTGTAAAACTCCGCCGATACGCCAATCCGGTCGTTCAGCATCCGAAGGTCAAGACCAATGTTTAGCTGATTCGTTCGTTCCCATTTCAGGTTGGTGTTGGCGATATTGCCAATCGCCAAGCCAGATGCTAATGAGCTTCCGGAGGCATAGTTAGACGTGCCTAACAAGCTGATTGATCCGTAGTTAGGGATTTGATTGTTCCCTGCTACGCCATAACTCACGCGTAATTTTAATAAGTTAACGGCCTTCAGATTCTGCATGAATTTCTCGTCTGAAATCAGCCAGCCCGCTGATACCGATGGGAAATACCCCCAACGCGTAGCCGTCCCGAAACGGGAGCTTCCATCCCGCCGAATAGCCGCCGTGAAGAAGTACTTATTCTGAAAGTTGTACTGAGCCCGCGCCAGATATGAAATAATCGACCATTCGGTAGCGAATGTTGACCCACTGGTGACCACCCCGGCGTTGAGTGTCTCGACCAGATCGTTCGGGAAACTGCCCGATGTTACACTGGCAAACTCATCGCGCTGTTTCTGAACACTATAACCCGCCAGTACATTCAGACTATGATCGTTAAACCGCTTGTCGTACGTCAACGTGTTCTCCGACAGCCAGTTCAACGAATAACTCGTTTGGGAGTTTCCTTCGGCAGCGAGCAGGCTCGAATACCCATAGCCCTGGTTCTTGAAGCGGTAGGAGTTATAGCGGGTATTGGAGAGGTTGCCGCTGATGCTCGACCGGAACTTAAGATCATCGGTAATGTAATATTCGCCAAAAGCGGTACCGAGCGTGTTGAACGATTTGTTTTGCTTATCGATGTAACGTGTCAGGGAATAGGGATGCCATAAATTTAAGTCATTGTAAGGCAGATACTTATTCCAGACTGAGTTGGGGTCGCGATAACCCAGATTGCCGTTTTCGTTAAAGACCGGAAAATCGGATCGCTCTGTAAGGCCAGACTAACCACGTCGCTTTTTCCCTGTGTCCCGTCTGTCCGGTCGAAAATAGTCGTAGCACCTAGGTTCAGGCCAATCGTAAACCGGTCGGATACTTTGTGTTTGATGTTCGAGCGGATGGCCAGTCGTTTATAATAGTTCTGATCCAGAATCGCCTGTTGATCTAGATAAGCACCCGAAAACATGAACTGAGTTTTCTCAGTACCACCCGATACGGAAAGCTGTGCATTGTGCGAAGGCGCTACCCGAAACATCACATTCTGCCAGTCGGTGCCGTTACCAAACTGTTGGGGTTCGTACTGAAATCGTCGGGAATTCGGTAGGTAACCGGACGGGCACTGCTTGGGTCAGTTGCTTTATTGGTGGCAGGATTCAGGTCTACCCAGGCGTTGTTATGGGCGTCGTTATAATAATTGATCCACTGCTGGGCGTTCATCATGCCTATTTTGCGGATAACCTGCTGCGTACCCTGTTCATAGCCCGCGCTGATATTGGTTTTGCCTGGTTTACCTAATTTCGTGGTAATCAGAATAACCCCGCTGGCTCCCCGCGATCCGTAAATAGCGGCCGACGATGCATCTTTCAGCACATCGACCGATTCTATGTCCTGCGGATTGATCATATTGAGGTTGAAGTTTTCGAGGGGAACCCCATCCACGACAAACAGTGGGTTCGTGCCCGCTGTAATCGAGCTAATTCCTCGAATACGAATGATAGGGCCACACCCGGTGCGCCCTGCGACTGCGTGATATTGACACCCGCAATTTTACCCGCTAACGATTGAGTAACATTGCTGAACGAACGGTCTTTAAACTCATTGAAACCAACCGAGGCCACAGCCCCCGTAATGGCGCGTTTGCTCTGGGTACCGTAACCGACCACAACTACCTCGTTGAGGGTCTTGTTGGAAGCCTGCATCGAGATATCGATGACGGATCGCTTACTAACCGGGATTTCCTGCGTTTCATAACTAATGGAACTAAACACCAACACCGAATTTTCTTCAGCAGAGATAGAGTAGGCTCCATCCTGATTTGAAATTGTTCCCGTCTTGGATGATTTGACCAGAATAGACGTTCCTGGAAGTGGTTTCCCGGTTTCGTCCGTGATTTTCCCTGTGATGGTAATAGCCTTCGTTTGGCCAAAACTCTGAACAAAAGAAAAAGAAAGAAAAGCAAAGATCAAGCTTGGTAGCCTTGATCGTAGAAAAGATAATATAGAGCTCATAAACATAGATTTGTCGGTAAAAGAGTCAATTCAATCATCGAAAATTGCCAAAAATCGAGTGTGAAGGTAAGCGACTATTCCACGCATACTCTCCTGTACTGTCCTGTAAATTATTTGGAATTTTTTCTTTTACTTTGTTTTTATTGATTTTATTAGAGGAATAGACGCTTATGGCTCATCAAACCTTATCTAAAATTTTGTTTTTACTTTTATTCTCTATTTCGATACTAGCCGTAGCTCAAATCGATCCCGCGCAGAAGCCTGTGGAAAAATGGGGGCTTTATGAAGTATCTCTGCCCGGGCCATCCTCTGGTAATCCGTTTACAGATGTTCAGCTTACTGCTGCGTTTTCATCAGGAAGCAAAGCCATCGTTGTGACGGGGTTCTACGATGGTAACGGCACTTATAAAATCCGGTTTATGCCCAACGAAACCGGCAAATGGTCGTACCGGACAACAAGCAATGCCAAATCTTTGGCGGGCAAATCGGGGAGTTTTCTCTGTGTCGCTCCATCGGCAAATAATCATGGCCCGGTTAAGGTCTGGAATACCTACCATTTTCAGTATGCCAATGGTAAACCATACTATCCCTTTGGTACAACCGCCTATGCCTGGACAAATCAGTCTGAATTGGTGCAGGAGCAAACCCTGGCAACCTTAAAAAAGGCACCCTTCAATAAGATTCGGATGTGTGTCTTTCCAAAAACGTACAGCTATGTAGATGAAGAACCGACGATTTATGCCTACGAAGAAAAGAGTCGTACCAAAGGCCCAAACGGCATGATCAAGCATGAGTGGGATTTTACGCGGTTCAATCCGGCTTTCTTTCAGCACCTGGAGAAGCGCATTGCCGATCTGGCCAGGCTTAATATCGAAGCCGACCTTATTATTTTTCACCCCTATGACAAAGGTCGCTGGGGGTTCGATAATATGGGCATGAAGAATGATCTGGCCTATATTAAGTATCTGGTCGCCAGACTGTCAGCCTATCCGAATGTGTGGTGGTCGATGGCCAATGAGTTTGATTATATCAAAACGAAACCGCGTGACGCCTGGGACGTATACAGTAAAGCTGTCGTGGATGCAGACCCCTACCATCATTTATGTTCGATTCATAACGGATCGGAGTATTATGACAACTGGAAGCCCTATTTTACCCATGTGAGTATTCAGAATGGCTCTACCGTAGAGGATTTTGGGCGAGCTGTTTTGCTACGGGATGCCTACCGGAAGCCAGTTGTTTACGATGAAGTTTGCTACGAAGGCAACCTGCCTCAGCGCTGGGGGCATCTAAGTCCCGAAGAAATGACTGAAGCCTTTTGGCAGGGGGTGATTGCCGGTACGTATGTTACGCACGGCGAAACATACCGCACACCAGGCGATACCATTTTCTGGGCCGAAGGAGGAAAGCTTCACGGGCAAAGCCCGGACCGAATTGGTTTTTTAAGAAGTTTAGTGGAGCAGGAACCCGGCCCGCTTGAGTTGGCCGATCCCTGGAAAGATCATCAGACCAGTCAGGCCGACAGTGCGCATTATCTAATCTATTTTGGCAAACAAATGCAGCCGGAGTGGTTGTTCAGTCTGCCCAAAAAGGGAGCACCTGCCGCAGGCTCAGTCTTCAAAGCCGAGCTTATTGATACCTGGAACATGACAATCACACCCATACCCGAGATATTCCGACTTACCGATGTGAAGGACTACCGCGTATACGACGACAAAATGCAGAAAATACGATTGCCTATGCGACCGTACCTGGCAATTCGATTGACGCAGGTAAAACCATGACGCGACTGCTGTTCAAGGTCTGATGAGCTACATGTGTGTCATGTGCATGGCCTTTGAAAAATTAATGGATTTATAGCGAATTGTACGACCCCGATGGGGTCGAATGTCTATAGGTAAATCATGTTTCTACAAACATCCGGCCCCATCGGGGTCGTACGAAGTTGCAATGTAAGCTAGGTTCAAAGTTGATTCTCTTGATTCTATGGATCTTGATTGTCAGATCCATAGAATCAAGAGAATCTATTTAAGAATCAAGAGAATCTATTTAGCCCACGACTAGGCTTTAAATCTTAATTCCCCATTCGTTGGTCATTGGGCGGCCGAGGAGCGCGTTGGCTTCATCGTCCTTTTTGAATTGCTCTTTCCTGGGATTCCACTGCAAGGGCCTTTTCAGTCGATAAGCGATGTTGCCAATGTTACAAACCGACGCTGTACGGTGGCCAATTTCCACATCGCAAATGGGTTTGCTGCGTTTCCGCATGGCCTCCAGAAAGTCTTTGTAATGATTGTCACTGTGATATACATGCTTTTCGGTTTCGCCAATCACCTTTGTGGCCAGCGAAGCGGGTGTCGTTTCCAGTTTTTTGCGCTGAACTCTAAGTTCACCTTCCGTTCCAGTAAAGAGAATGGCATTGTTCCAGTCCCATTTTTCGTGGGTCATTACAATTCCATTGTCGTAGCGATAGGTCAGGAAAGGATGTTCTTTGCCGTCAGGAGCAATCACCTCAACGGGGCCGCTGTTGTCCATATCCAGGGACCATTGCACGATGTCGAACATGTGAGCGCCCCAGTCGGTTACCATGCCACCGCCAAACTCCCGGTAATTTCGCCAATTCGGGAATACATCTTTTGAGGTTGGGGGGCTAATTCCGAATTAAACACTACGGGCGCATTGGGACCGAGCCACTTGCCCCAGTCCAGTCCGTCGGGAATTGGCTCGGCGGAGAGGTCGTAGGGGTAGGAGGAGGGCCAACATTTACTTTGATGCTCTTAATATCGCCGATATACCCGTTTCGGATCAACTCGGCGGTTTGTCGAAACTCCGGCCACGACCGCTGCATACTGCCCGTTTGAAAAACACGATTGTATTTTCGGGCGGCATCGACCATAGCCCGGCCTTCTTTAACCGTCAGGGCAAGGGGCTTTTCGCAGTAAATATCTTTACCCGCTTCGGCGGCCCGAACGGCCATGGCCGCGTGCCAATGATCGGGAGTTGCAATTACGACGGCGTCGACATCTTTGCGAGCCAATAGCTCCCGAAAATCGGTATAGACCGGAACCTCAGAGTAAGCACCTAGTTGTGTGTTTTTCTCATAATGAGTTTTAATTCGGTCGAGGGCCAGTTGCGATTTAGCTTTATATACCTCGCTAATGGCGACAATCCTGGTTTCATTAGTACCCAGAAACGAATTGATCAGGCCTTTCCCCTGTTTGCCCGTGCCAATAAAGCCAAGCGAAATTACATCGCTGGGAGCCAGGTATTTAGAGCCATCGGGCTTCTTTCCTCCCAACACGAAACGGGGGACTATCATGAAACCTGCCACGGCCGTAGCCGCTTTTCCAACGAAATCCCGACGATTAATGGATTTTTCCTCGTTCATTATGAACCTGAATTAAGGGTTGCTGATCGATTAAGTAGTTCAGTATGCCTACGCGTTTTCTTCCCGTAGGATAAAGCCAGTTTGGGGCTCATTCCTACCCGGTTTGAGCAAGTTTCGCGACACGAATCAGACCATGGATTTGCGCCCGTTTCCAAGGGCTGGTTTATGCATCTCTGTTTTGATCAACCAGGTACTGACGAATCAATTTTTGCGTAGCAGCAGTCTGTTGTTGCCTTTCGATTGTTTGCGTTTGTAACGTATAGCGAAGAAGATTATTCTTTTCCTTACTTTTGGTGGGTTCAGAAAAGAAAAAATAGATTTATGCTGCCTAATCAGCGTCGGGATAAAATACTTGAATTATTGAAGGAAGATGGCTCAGCTAAGGTAATAGACCTGGCCAGAATCTTTAAGGTAACGGAAGTGACGATACGCCAGGACCTCGAAAAATTAGAAAAAGATGGTCTAGTCACGAAAGAACACGGTGGTGCTTACCTGAAAAATGTTGAAGATCAGGTACGAACGTTTTCATTGGGTAATCAGGAAAATATCGACAAAAAAGAACTGATTGCCACTAAGTGCCTGGAATTCATTGAAAGTGGAGATAGCATTATTCTGGATTCGGGCTCAACTACGACCGAAATTGCCAAGAAGCTTCGGGGCTATAAGAACCTGACCGTCATTACCAATGCACTGAACATCGCCCTAATTCTGGGAGCCGAACCAGGAATCGAGCTAATTGTAACGGGTGGTGAGTTTAAACCGCCAACCCTATCGTTAACAGGCCAGAAAGCGGCCGATTTTTTCAAAGGAATCAACGTACAGAAACTGTTTCTGGCCACTGCTGGTATCTCGCTGAAATCCGGCTTAACCTATCCGAGTATCAGCGATCTAGTCGTTAAAAAAGCGATGATTGACGCGGCAGACACTACTTACCTGGTTGCTGATTCGACTAAAATGGGTAAGAGTGCGTTTGCCAGTTTAGGCGCTTTGTCGCTAATCGATTACATTATTACGGATGCGGGTATCGAGGAAAAACACAAGCAGGTCTTTCGCGACAATGAAATCGAATTGATCATCGCCAATTAGAGGTTTTAACCACAGAGGCACAGAGGACACGGAGATTTGAAAAGTTGATATTACTCGGTGTTCTCTGTGCCTAAAACCTCTAATTGTCAATTGAGTCAGTTTTCTTCATCACAATAGACAATCGGCTTATAAGCCTAGCTCCCTCAAGAACTCTTCTTTATAATTACTGCCAATTGGAATTTCGGTTTTGTCGATAAAAATCCGGTTGCCTTCGATATGGGTGATTTTTGATTTATTGACGATAAATGAGCGATGTACACGCAGGAATAAGTTTTTGGGAAGCAAATTAACGAAACTCGAAAACGTCATTCCCGGCATTAAGGTATTCTGTGTGGTACTGATTTTTGTGTAGTTTCCATTGGCTTCCGCAAATAGTAAATCCTCATGCAGTAGTTTGTAAATTTTACCGTCGGCTTTTATAAATGTGTAGGCCTCAGGTTTCTCAAGATTAGCTGCTGGACTTGGTGCTGAAACAGGTTGCAAACGCTCTAATGCTTTATCGACGGCAACGATAAAGCGCTCCAGGGAAAAGGGTTTTAATAAGTAATCACAGGCCGATAAATCAAAAGCGTCTACCGCGTATTCTTTATAAGCCGTCGTGAAAATGACCTGTGGTTGATTTTTGAGTGTTTTTAAAAAAGAAATGCCGTTCAGAATGGGCATATTAATGTCTAAAAAGAGAATGTCGACTGGCTGTTTCTGTAATTCAGCTTTTGCTGTCAGGGCGTTATCGCAGGAGGCAACCACGGTCAGGATGGGTAAATGGGTGCAATAGATTTGTATGATTTCCCGTGCAATGGGCTCGTCATCGACAATTAAACAACTGACAGTTTTCATGAGATATTTTTAAACACAGAGCGTTCTGTTTTTCTGTCATCTCGACGAAAGGAGAGATCTCAAATCGCCACCTTGAGATCTCTCCTTTCGTCGAGATGACAGAAAAACAGTCGATTCTTAACCTAAAAGAAAAAGTTTAAATGGGCTCTACAACTCTGTGCCACCGGCGGACTGTTCTGTGTTTAATAAATTTACTTTATACGGAGTTGTAAAAGCACCATATAAAACCCACCCTCATCCCGAATGGTGAGTTCGTGTGTATTGGGGTATAATAACTCAAGCCGCTTCTTGACATTAACAAGTCCAAGTCCGCTACTTTTTTCCAATGCATCCTGTTTATTATCGGCAGGGCAGAATGAATTTTTGACGGAAAATAGAATTGAATTACCCCATAATTTTACCTGAATATCGACAACAATTTTCTGATCGAGCGTATTTTTCGAATGCTTAAACGCATTTTCAATAAAGACGATCAACAGCATGGGTGCGATCTTTATGGCCGGATCAATTCCGTTTTCAATCGACGTTGTTAAAGCAAGCCGACTACCAATTCGTATCTTCTCAAATTCGATATAGTTGTTAATATAAGCCAGCTCATCAGTTAAGGGTACGAATAACTCTTTGGCATCGTATACGGAATACCGTAACAAATCGGCAAGTTTCAGCAGTAATGTCGGTGTTTTGTCAGGTTGCGAAATTGAAATACCATACAGATTATTCAACGTATTAAACAGAAAATGAGGACTCAACTGCGATTGTAACAAATGCAGTTCGCTCTGACTTTGTTCGGCCTGGGCTTTGGCTTCCTGCAACTGGCTATTTATTCGGGTTCGGATTAGTTTAATGAAAAGGCCGCTTAATACGCAAAAAAGAAAGAACGGTAAGATCAGAAAGATGACAAACATTAACTGATCCGAATGATTCCGTAAACTGTTGGCAAACTGAGCAACCACAAACGCAAAGCCAGTCAGTAGCAGGGGTAAAAACCCTAATAGCCAACTGGGAACCTTTTTGTTGGCGGGTATCCACAGGTGTGCAAGGTATCGACCAAAATAAATGCCAACCAGACAAAGAAATGTGCCAGCCAGGGCTGCTTCTTCATCGTCTCTCTCCACCACCGTTTCTGTATACAAATTGATGATCAGATAGATTGGAATGGCAGAAAGCACCCAGATGAGCGCATGCTTCTGTAATTCGGTTAGCTCGTTTACACCCGTGTTTTGTTCTTTTTTCACGATCACTGTCTGGATTGGGAGGGACAAAGGTGAGTAACCCAATCAAGATACGTGAACGAGCCGGATAGATAGGTAATAATAGCTGACAAAATCGTACAAAACACTGACCAACGCGTTTAACACGCTAAACCGGCATTCTGTCAGACTGATCCTATTGTCCGACATAATTAGTTTAAGAGCCCATTCTGCCCATCAATCTTTGCTCATCACTTATTGAGCCAGGCTCTTAAACGATACACCATGCGACCTGTTTTACTAATTATCCTCCTTTATGTTTTAGTCTTTTCACTCTCCGCCCAGGGCCAGGCGAAGGTCATTAATGGACTGGTGAAAGATCTCCAGAATGAACCCGTACCGGGTGCCACTGTTCGATTGGTCAACGTAACAGACTCGACGTTAGTAGTTGGTGAACTAACCAGCAGCAGCGGGAAATTTGCCTTCAAAAACCTCGCGAATAGCAGTTATCGACTACAGGTGACAAGCGTTGGGAATACTGAGTATCGGACTGGGATGATAACTATCGACGACCAGCATCCAGTTATCGACTTGCCCGTATTTATTCTAAGCCCCTCAAAAACAATGCTGAAAGAGGTAACTGTAGTGGCTAAGCGCCCAATGATCGAGCAGGATATTGATAAAACGATTGTAAATGTGGATGCCATGATTGGCAGCGCTGGTAGCAATACGCTGGAAGTACTGGAAAAAACACCCGGCGTAACGATAGGCACTGATGGGGAAATTAGCCTAAACGGAAAAACGAGTGTGCTCGTCCTGATCGATGGTCGGCCTACCTATATGTCGGGGCAGGATTTGGCGGCTTATTTGAAATCCTTGCCGGGCGGTTCCCTGGATAAACTCGAACTGATGACCAACCCGCCCGCCAAATACGATGCCGCCGGGAGTTCGATCATTAACATACGATTGAAACGCACTCGGGTACAGGGGTTTACGGGAAGCCTCTCGGCCAGTTATAGTCAGGGCGTTACGAGCCGAAGCAATGATGTTCTCAATCTGAATTACAACCACAAAAAACTCAATCTGTTCGGGAGTATTGGCTATAACAAAGACGGTAACTACTCGACGGATGTGTATGATCGGACATTTTATGAGGCTAATGGGGCATTAAATTCAGGGGTGCAGTTACAGAATCAGTACACCTACAGCAGCCACGGACTGATGGCCAGACTGGGTATGGACTATGCGGCTTCAGCGAATACGACCTATGGATTCCTCCTGGCCATTCAGAATCGATCCAGGCAGGATAGGCTCGATTATGTCAGCAAAACCTATGGTGCGCGTTCAGAACTAAACTCAACTGGAACGGGGTTTACCGACGGTAATTACCCATGGATGAATCCCAGTGCCAATGTCAATGTTCAACATAAATTCAAGGGTACAGGCCGGGAATTAAGCGCTGATCTGAATTATATTACCTATAAGTCAACTGGCGATCAGGTGCTGAAAACTGCTGTGAATCAGCCAGATGGTACGCTCCTTAACAGTAATCAGTTTACGTACAGTTTACCGTCGGACATTACGATTTACTCGGCCAAAGCTGATTATGTACACCCCCTACGTGATAAGGCAAAGCTAGAAGCCGGTATTAAATCGAGCGTGGTCAATAATGACAACAACTCGCAGTATTATACCGTAGCGGGAGCCATCAATACACCCGATTATAGCAAATCCAATCACTTTACGTACCACGAAACCATTCATGCAGCTTACACTAATTTCCGAAAAGAGTGGAAGCGGCTGGCGGCACAGGCTGGTTTTCGACTTGAAACTACACAGATAACCGGACGCCAATTAGGTAATCCTGAGGTTTCCGAAACATCGTTCAGTCGAACTTATACGAGTTTGTTTCCAACCGCTTTTTTAAGCTATAAAGCAGATAGCACTGGGAATAATACGCTGACTGCCAGCGTTGCCCGTCGAATAAATCGGCCTAACTACCAGTCACTTAACCCCTTCCTGTTTTATCGGGATCAGTATTCCTTCACGACAGGTAACCCGTATTTGAAACCTCAGTACAATTATCAATACGAACTTAAGTATCAGCATAAGCAATACATAGGTCTTTCAATACAATACGGTCGGTTTACGGATATAATTTTTCAGCTCACCGAGGCTGTAGGCGATGTGTTTTATTATCGTCCCGGCAATGTGGCCAGTGGTTATATTCTGGCTCTTGCCACTAATGTATCGGTATCTCCTGCAAAATGGTGGAGTATTAATGCCAATGGCCAGATAGGAAGGATGGCACTGAAGGGTACTGCTTATGCTGAAAACCTTACACCTAGTTTGTTCAGTGTACGAATGGATGTGTTCAACCAATTCAAATTCGATAAAGGCTGGTCTGGTGAGCTGAGTAGTTTTTATTCAGGTAAAAATATTTCCGGGCAAACTATAACCAATCCTCGATTCCGGCTGGCTGCCGCTGTCCAGAAAAAAATCTTACAGAATAAAGGCAGTCTTCGGCTTACGCTGGAGGATATTTTTCATTCCTGGACACCAACCGACCAGACAGTCAGCCTGAAACAGGCCGAAGCCTTTCACACCAACGAAACCGATACGCGAAGAATAGGCCTTGCCTTTACGTATCAGTTTGGTAAAGAGACCTTTGCCCGTAAACGCCGACATACCGACAATGCCGCCGATGCCGAGAAGGGCAGGGTGGATTGAGGATGTGTTCAACAGGGTTTCTATTCGCTACGTAAGCTCTTGACGGGATTCATCAACGCGGCTTTGACACTTTGAAAACTTACGGTTACCAGGGCAATTCCGACAGCAAGCCCACCCGCTACGGCAAATGTCCACCACTTGATGTCAGATTTATACGCGAATTCCTGTAACCACCAATGCATAGCATACCACGCAATTGGAGAAGCCAGAAGAATAGCCAGACCAACTGGCTTAAGGAAATCCCTGGATAACAGCATGACAATACTTCCAGTGCTGGCTCCCAGTACTTTTCGAATACCAATTTCCTTTGTGCGGTGTTTAGCCGTGAATAGGGCCAGCCCTAAAAGCCCTAAACAGGCAATAGTAATCGCCAAAAGTGCAAACCAACTTAATAAAGACGCTACCCGTTCATCCGATTCGTACTGTTGCTGAAAATGATCATCCAGGAAAAAGAACTCAAATGCATTGCCGGGAAACGCTTCCTGGAAGGCTTTTTGAAGCATCGCCATTGATTCCTGCACATTTTTACTACGTAGTGCAATCGTCAGAAAGGCACTATTCCAGGGAATATGCTGAAAGATAATAGGACGATTTGCCGTTTTCAGGGATTGCTGATGGAAGTCATTCACGACACCGACAATCTTTTTGGGTACTACGTTGCCAATTTCCTGATTGATTGCCTCTTCTGCGGTTGCGAAGCCAAAAGCCTTTAATGCACTTTTGTTGATGATAACCGCGTCGTTATCAAGCACTAACTCTTTATTGAAGTTTCGTCCCGCCAACAACTTGATTTTATAGGTCGGAATAAAATCTTCGTCAACCGCCAGCATACGGCACAGTTTATAATCGGCGGCAGCCTCATGGAACCGTTGCCATTCGTCCGTCCAGAAAATTTCCTGACCCGGAACTTCGGAGGAAGTCGTCACCTGCTCTACACCCGTCTGCCCAACTAACTGATCCTTAAAAAAGCGAATGTCATTCGTAAAGCTATCTGTTCGTAATACTTTGGGCGCTTTAATAATCAGCTTCTGGTCGATGTTCATCCCTAAATCCTGTTGCTGCATGAAATTGAGTTGCTGATTAATAACCAGTGTGGCAATGATCAGGAAAATTGAAGCCGTAAACTGAAACACAACCAAAGCTTTACGGAACGATTCGCCACCGGCTTGCTTAGGCAAATACCCCTTTAAAATGGCAATTGGTTTAAACGAGGAAAGGATAAAAGCGGGATAAAATCCGGAAAAAAAGAACCCCAGACAAACTATAGTTAAGGATACAATCCAAAATAGGGGCTTCTGAAGCATGGAAAAGCCATTAGTAGCCTGAATCCAGTCATTAAAGATGATCAGCGCCAGTAAAAAAAGGCCGACTCCAATTAACACGGATAACAGATTAATACCAAAGGATTCAACCAGAAACTGGTTAATCAGCTGTCCTTTTTGTGAACCCAGTGCTTTTCGAACGCCTACCTCTTTTGCCCGTTCAATACCTCTTGCCGTGGCCAGGTTGATATAATTAAGCCAGCCAATGGTCAGAATCAGGAAAGCAACGAGGATAAGCACATAAACGGTGACAATTTTTCCGTTTGCTTCGACTTCTGAAGTCGTTTGGGAATGGAGGTGAATGGCACGAAGAGGTTGTAAAACGAACGTTTGTTTGATCTTGTATTTTTTCAGTTGATTACCAATATGCTTTTCGATAACACTGGACAGCCGACTCGCTAAGGCTTCTGGTGAGGTGCCTGGTCTCAGGAGCAGGTACGTATAAAAATTGGTCCAGTACCAGCCTCCAGTGGCAAACTGCTGATTTTTGAGCAGATTCTGAATGGAAAAAACAAAATCGAAATGGATATGACTATTCTTCGGAATAGCAGCGAATATGCCTTCCACTATATAGTCTCCTCCCTGCCATTCTGCACTTAACCGAAGCGTTTTGCCAATCGGATTTTCCTGGCCAAAATACTTCTGGGCCATCGTCTCTGAAATCACAACAGACTCAGGCCGACGGAGCACCCGATTGGCAGAACCTTTTAGCAACGGGAATGAAAATACATTGAATAAAGAAGAGTCGGCATAGAATGCTTTTTTCTCGTGATAGCTGACTAGTTCACCCATTGGTTTCTGGTAACTGATCATACCATCGGCCCGGTGCAACCGAACAAAATTTTCGACCTCAGGAAAGGTTTCTTTTATGGCCGGCGCTTCGGCGTGGTAGCTGATTACACTGCTATTCGTCAGAACGCCCTGTTTGTAATCATCCAGTCGGATACGATAGATATTAACCGAATTCGTGTGGAATTCATCATAGCTGAACGCTGAAAATACGTACTGAGCAATGAGTAGGAAAGCAGCTATACTAGAGGCTAATCCCAAAACCATAATGGACGAGATAGCCTTATGCTTTAGCAGATTACGCCAGGCAACTGTGATGTAATTCTGAATCATAGCCAACGTAAATTAATGATCAGATAATAAGATTGACTTATATCCTAATCAATACGGGCTAAATGTATAACTTATTTGTTAGTTATGAAACTAAATTATTAGTTAATTTGATAGACTGACGAATATTGCTACACGCTACTCCTCGCTTTTAAGTAGCTGTGCAAATGTTTTACGGTATTTTACCCCACCCAACCCCTCCCCTTGAACTAATGGGAGGGGCTAAAAAAGGACTAGTTTTAGCCCCGCTCCTGTTTTTTCAGGGGAGGGGTTGGGGTGGGGTAAATGCCGAAGAGTTTACGATCACTTACTTCGAAATTCAGAGTAGCCGAATTTCCTGCCAAAACTGTCGGATGAACGATCGTTCCTCTTGTGAAATACCATTGTGCGCCCCAGCAACGCGTAGCAGGATACGAACGAACCGCTTCTTAATGTGGTCCGTAAGCTCTTGCCGCTTAACGACTAGCCGACGCATACCAAATGCATAGGCGTCGGCTCCCGATTCGCCTGTGTTTTCCCGTAAAAAGAACGCACAAAGGGCCAAATCGCCGTGCGGTCCCTGCGCCAGGAGTTCCCTAACCGTCCACTGCTCCTGCTTATGAAGGCGACCGTCTAACTTAGACAAAGCATAGACAATACTGCCCAGACTCATTGACAAATCGGGTGAATACATAAGGTTGCTGGTTTTTGTTACGCGAATACCGGTTCAAGCCGATACACATCATCGATCTTGCTCGGCGAGTCGTGGGAAAGCCCTAAATCTTTGAGTAGTCCGGTTTTAAGGTCGTAAACCAGGCCATGAATCAGAAGAGGTTTACCATTGCTCCAGGCGTTCTGAACAATTGTGGTGGTTGAGAGTCCATATACCTGTTCCTGAATATTGAGTTCGACCAGTCGATCGAGCCTCCGGGCAGGATTATCAATGGCATTCAATTCCTCTTGGTAAAGCCGATACACATCTTTGATATAGCGCAGCCAGTTGTCGATTAATCCAACCTGCTTACTGCCCATAGCGGCTGCTACCCCACCACAGCCATAATGACCACAGACGATTACATGCTGCACCTCTAATACATTAACGGCATAATCGAGCACACTAAGCATGCTCATGTCGTTGTGAATGACCATATTGGCGATGTTTCGGTGAACAAAAAAATCGCCGGGCTGTACCTGCGTAATTTCTTCGGCGGGTACACGGCTATCCGAGCAGCCAATCCACAGATACTTGGGACGTTGGCCATCGGCCAGCTTATGGAAAAAATCAGGATTTTGCTGAGTTTTTGCCTCAACCCATTTTTTGTTGTTGGAAAATAACTGGTGAAACGAACGAATCATTTTGCTAAGAGTGAGCGTGAAAAGAAAAATTTTCTAACGTCTGGTAAACAGGAATGACTAAGAATGACAATGCCTAACAACGAATGCCCACCTATTAGTTGCCTTCCGTTGTGGATCTGGACTGTCCCTTATTGGCAATTTCCGAGGCCGACTGACTGGCTGGGGCGATAAATTAACACGCTGAATTTTATAGTTACGTTTGGCGACGTCCATATCGGGCGTGTGTGATACCACCACGCCACCAACGGGTACGGCATTCGGTACGGGCTGCTTGTAACTGCTCATAGGGCCGGGCGTAAGACCAGGCGCGTTAACCTCAGTCCCTTGTTTATTTTCCCACCGGCGGGCAACCACTGCTTTATTGGGGTGCTTATAATTATGCGTCGAATACGTAGCGTCTTTCCGTAATTTAGAATCGTCCTGGGCGGAAGCCGTTAGGATCGATATACCACTGAGGGCTAGTATAAACAGGTATGTTTTCATGGTTTGTTTTGTTGTTTGAGTACTAGTCAATGCGAAAGCGGTCTAGTAAAAGAGCACCAGCTGATTGACTTTACAAAGATCATACCCCAGCGTTAGGCTCGTGTTAGAGCCGCATTAGAACGGGATTAGAAATGCACGCTAACCCCTCCCGAAACGGCGGACCGCCCAAAATGGGAGAGGGGCCGGGGGGGGAGAAACTAACGGGGCAGTGTGACCATGAACGTAGTACCCGAGGTAACTGACGATTCAACCTGAATACGACCCTGATGCAGTCGGATAATACGTTCAGCGAGCGGAAGCCCAATGCCATAACCTGGCTGACCACTGGCATTACGGCCTCGCTGGAAGGGAACAAAGATGGCGGTTAACTGGTCGTCAGGAATAATAGAGCCAGCATTATGAACACTTAACTGCACCAATTTGCCCTTCGTTGACAAGGTTACCGATACGGTGTGATCCGGCGAGAATTTACCCCCGTTGTCAATCAGATTGAAAAAAGCCGTTCGTAACAGCGGTTCGCTGCCGGTTAGTTGCCAATGGGTATCAGGCGCGTCAGACGGGACGATATGCACATGAATTGTATAGTTTGGCTGGAGTCGCTGGAAATCAAGCCGAACCTGATCCAGTAGCGAATCGAGTTGTACGCGCCCCATCGGTACCGATGATTCGTCCATATTCGCTTTCGCCAGCGCCAGTAACCCATTGACCATTCGGTTCAGGCCACGTACATCGTCCAGTACTGAGTGCAGGGTAGCCCGAAGTTCATCCGGCTCATCTTCGGCCAATAGAGAAACTTCCAACTGACCCGTAATCGCTGTTAGAGGGGTGCGCAGCTCGTGTGAGGCATGCGATACGAACGACCGCTGTAGACTAAAGGCTTCTTCCAGCCGGGTAAGCATCCGGTTAAATCGCTGGGCTAATTGGGTTAATTCGTCTCCGCTGGTTCCTTCGGGTAAGCGCAGGGATAGATTGGATGCTGTAATCTCATCCATTCGCCGATTAATTTGGCTGATAGGTCGTAAGGTTCGGCCAGCATAAAATCGCCCGGCAACCATCATGAGGGCCGTCATTAAAAACCAGCCAATGGCCAGAATGTAGGCTAGATTTTGGATAGTGCGACCACCAAATGTATCGACGGCTGACGCAAAAATGACGGATGGAGTCTGATTTTCGGTAAAATAAATACCTACGATATCGCGGTTCTTTTCCCGCCAGTGGACTATCTGAGATTGCCGAACATGAGCCAGTATTGCGGGAGTAACCGTCAGGTAATCGGTGCCACTTTCGTAGATCAACCGGTTTTCTGCATTGTAAATAATAATCTCTTCCTGAGGCAAAACGGTCAACTGGTTTTTGTCCATTAATTTGAACAAGGTAGGTCCAACCGGTTCACGGCCCACTAGTAAATGACCCGCCGTTAGGGCTTCTGCCTGTAGGCGAGTCTGGAATTCATTCGATACGTATTGACTGGCCACCAGGTAGAGGATCAGGCAAAACAGGGCCAGCAAGACCGAGACAATAGCGGTAAACAAAAGGGTTAGTCGATTGCGGAGGCTCATTTTTCTTTCAGCACATACCCCATGCCAATGAGGGTGTGAATCAGTTTGGTGGGCGAATCTTTGTCGATTTTAGCGCGTAGATAACTCACGTACACGTCAATTACGTTCGTCCCCGTGTCGAAACCAATATCCCAAACCTGCTCGGCAATATCGACTCGAGACACAACCCGCCCGGCATTCCGCATCAGGTACTCCAGCAGGGCAAATTCGCGGGCGGTCAGTTCAATCGTTTGCCCTCTTCGGCGGGCTACCCGTTCGTGCAGATCAAGTTCCAGATCGGCCACGCGCATCACCCGGCCCACTTCTTCGGCAGGGGCGGACCTGCGTAGCAGGGCTTTCAGCCGTGCCAGCAATTCCAGAAAATCGAACGGTTTGGCCAGATAATCATCGGCACCGGCTTCAAATCCCAGCAGTTTATCGGCTGTTGTATCCAGAGCGGTCAACATGAGAATTGGCACTTTGGCATTTTTACTACGGATATATTCCGCCAGCTCGAGACCGCTTATGTCTGGCAGATTAACGTCCAGAATGACTAGATCGAACGCCGTTGTGTCGAAGAGTTGTTTACCTTCCTCTCCCGTTAAAGCTGCCTCTACGGTATAAGCCTGGGTTTGAAGTCCTTTTTTAATGAACGTGGCTACTTTGGGTTCATCTTCAACCAGTAGCAAATGTGCGTTTAGGCCAGTCGTCATACGTTGCAGGGTTGAGCCAGTTTCGGATAGGTAGCCATCTTTACCCTATTGGAGCCAATTGGCAAATAAGGCGCAAGGTAACAACCAAAACACTCATCCCATATGTAAACGAATGCCAGGCGTTTACTCAAACAACCAGTCGATGTTCTTTTTGTTACCAGCCAGGCCAGCGTCGAAAATCGGAACCTCCTGATTGCCATTCATAAAGCCTACTAGTAAACAAGCACCCTTTCCGAGATTCAGGGTATGTTTACCCGCTTTGAACGAATACGCGTGAATGTTCACGGGGGGGAGCCCATCGACCAGAATGGCATTCGAGATCTTGATTTCCGACTGGCCATAATCATTCGCGCTGGCATCGGTTTCCAATTCTGGCGTTGGCAGATAGGCTGGGTTCTTTTCGTTGAAAAAGCCAATCAGGAGTTTCACCGGTTCTGTGGCCGTAAAGGTCAGACTAGTTCGCTCCGATTGCATGTTCGCTTTAGCCAGTTTAAGCCCTTTTAAATTCTTTAGCTCTGGGGCAAAACCACTGATGATAGCGAGCGTATCTGTAAACATGCGCTGTCCTTTTCCAATTGAATAGGTCTCAACCTGAGGACTTTGTATCGTGACCGTTGCTGGTTTCAACAGAACAGGTGCTTTCGCGACAGCAGTGGTCGTTGATTTCAGTGAGTCAATTGCATGTTTGAATCGGGTTAACTCTCTTTGATAAACCGGCAGCATTTCCTCCCAGGTAATGTAAGTCGCATCAACACCGCGCATGGGAATTTTACGCTGTTTCGTCTGCATACTGTTGGCGTACAGATAGGAGTCTTTCGTTAGCTTCACCAAGTCAGTGTAGTGATTGACACTGCTTTCCAGTAGCGGTAGCGCCTTGTCGAGGTCGCGAACATCGTTGGAATATTTATAACGTAAAATTGACAACGCAGCGCGGGCTTTCTGGGCATAGAAGTTTGCCATGGCGTTCTGGCAATAGACATCGTTCTTCAAGCGGGCAAACTCGTCTTTGTCTTTGGTGACAGCACTGGCCGCTTTGTCGATGGCTTCTACGGCTTTTTTACCATGTTCAACTACTTCATCGGCCACCCGAACCGGTGTTTCGCCAATGTGTTTTTCGTTTTTCCAGTCCTTCTCAGCATAGTCGATAATCATCTCGCCTTCAGGGGCTTCTGACTCATACAACAACGTAAGGAGCCCATAGCGCCAGGGATTAATAAGTTGCGTCATCAACATACCCAGTGTCAATGTCTGGCGGTTGCCATCCGTGATGCCATACCGGCGTAGTAGTTTCGGTGAAATTTCACCCGTTTGTTCGTAGGCTTCCAATACGTCTTTGCCTTTGTCAAGCGGTAAGCCGTATTTCTCGGCCAGTTGATTGCCCCAATAATTAATTTCGTCGGGGCGATTTCGGCCTGATCTCCAGGCGTAGCGAGCCCAGGTTTTGTACCAGATCCAGTCGCGGTCGAGTTGGAGTAGGCGAGGGGATGTTTTATCCGCGGTGTACGGCCAATCCCAGTACGACGCCTGCGGATAGAGATGCAAGCCGTTCGCGCCATAGACACTATGCATCGCCTGCACTGACTTCTGGATGAAATCGGCTGAACCGTAGCGAAACGGCTCCAGATTCGCCAGAATGTGCACATTTTCAATTTGAACCGTACCAATATTACTCAAGGTTCGGTGCAACTCAGCCCACTTCCCGCGTGGCGTATAGGTGGTCAGGGCTTCACCGTTGAATTTGGCCTCTGTGTACAGATTTTTGTACAAGGGTAAGGCGGCTTTCATGACGCGGGGCGCGTCGGTATCATGGGCCCGGAGTACAATGGGCGGTTCGGTCGTTTTGCCGAGGGCTTTCAAGCCATCTTTCACTCCTGGAATAATCGTTTTCGTGAACCAGTCTACATCGTCCTGACCAACGCCTTCCATCGCTTCGCCCAGTGCAATGAGCAATCCTACGTTAGGGTATTTTTCAACGAAGGCGGCAATTGACTTCCGGGTATAATCGGCAATGAGGGGAATGATCGGGCGGTTTCGATCCTGCGTTTTGATATGGTGATGTTCGGCGAAAGGTTTCGAGACGATAATATTGTAGAACATCTGAATGACCCAAATGCCCCGCTTATCAGCCTCTTCGGTCAGGAAACGGAACATGTCCTCGTTCTTTTTGAAGGTCGCATCGTCTACTTCAACTGCATACGGGTAGTCTTTCAGCCGAACCAGGGACGCAAATGGATGCCCGTTCCAAAGGTACAGCGAGTTATACCGGTTTTCGACCATCATGTCCAGATACCGAATCCATAGCGCCTTGTCGTATAGCCAGGGAAACGTTTCGGGTGTATAGGGGTATTCGTACACATCCCGACCAGGCAGATAGGTAGGCTTTTGGACACCCACACACGTCCCGCGAAGCACCATTTCCGGCTTATCGGTCAGGCTGATTTGCTCAGGAAGCTTGCCTGTTTCCGTAATCTGCGAAGCCAGTTCCAGGCAGCCGTACAACGCGCCAGATGGATCAGTTCCTGCAATGAGAAGTGGTTTCTGAAGCTCTTTTTGGATCGTGAATCCTTCTTTTATCGTATCCTTCGAGGTTGTAAGCGCATAGCTGGATGCTAGTTGTTTGACCGTATTGTCCGACCACAGCCCAATCACAATCTGTTGATTGCCTGTTGCTTTTGTGCCCTGAGTTATCGTCGTCTGATAACCCACTTTTATTAAGGCCTGCTTTAATTTTTCAGCTCCGAAGCCGATCCGCACATGAGCAGATACCGGGATAATGATGGTAATGGCTGACTTCTTTTTCTCCTGTGCAACTGATGGCAGGACGGAGAAAATGAATAGGGTGAGGTAGAGGAGGAGTTTGCTCATATTGGCTATTGTTCGGCGTAGTCTGAGAGTATGGTCAATTGAGTTTTTCTCTTTTGTCATTCCGACGAAAGGAGGAATCTCAAGCCTACTATAATTCAAGCTTGAGATTCCTCCTTTCGTCGGAATGACAAAAAACGGATCAACTGGGATTCACCGAATCAGCGGAATCCAGACTTCCATTTCGGAATGTCCGCGATTCGCCCAGGCGTAGTAGGGAATTAAGCGAATTGGCGTAGTTTGGGGCGCTTTGTCGGATACTTCCCGGTATAATTGATTTGTCCAGGTGCCTTCGTTGATCAGCTTGGCGTCGCCTTCCAAGGCCATCATATCACTGTTGTCGATCTTAACAAGGGTTGGTTTAAGATTGACTTTGGCTGATAACGCAATGTTGTTCAGTTTCGCCGTTTGATTGTCTATTGATTCCAGGCAATACACGATCGGTCCGCGTTTGACGGCCACCTGATTGCGGTTTTCTTCCACCAATGGATTCGCTTCCATGAGTTTTACGGACATCGGCAAATTGATGGCTACTTTGTCGCCAGTGGCCCATGTTCGGTTGAGTTCAATGTAGGTGCCTGACTGAAGACTGGTCGTGACTGCCTTTCCGTTTACGGTGATCGTTGCACCCTGACACCAGCCCGGAATGCGGACAAAGATTGAAAATGACTTGCCGGGTACTTGTTCTAGCTGGAGGTTAATCGCGCCATCCCAGGGATAATTCGTCGTTTGGGTGAGTCGAATAGCTGAGCCGTCTTTGAGCGTGGTGTTCAACTGGTTGCTGCCAAACAGGTTCAACCAAAGTCCTTTATCCGAAATGCTATAGGCGTAATTGCTCACTTCCGAAATCGTGCGGACAGTGTTAGGGGGCAGCAGTTTGATAACCGTATGTAGTTCTGACGACCACCCATCCAGCGCATCTGATATGGGTAATCATCCGACGCACTCAATGGATTGGTGTAGAAAAACTTATTGCCATCCAGGCTAATCCCCGATAAAATGCTGTTGTACAAGGCCAGTTCCATCACGTCGGCATACTTGGCGTTGCCCGTAATTTGGAGCATTCGGTAATTCCAGAGCAGGTTACCAATGTTAGCGCAAGTCTCATTGTGAGCGGAATGATTAGGCAACTGATAGGCTTTGCCGTAAGCCTGGTGGATTTTCTGCACCGTATCCGGTTTATACGCCGTGCCTTCCGGCGAGACACCATCGTAGAGCGCACCGCAACCACCGGTTACGTACATTTTGTGATTGACCACATCGTCCCATAGCAAATCCAGGGTAGAGAGTAGCGTGCTATCTCCCGTTTCGGCAAACACATCAGCGGCTCCTGCAAACAGGTAATTCGCCCGAACGGCATGACCAATTACTTTCTTCATCTGCCGAAACGGCACCCGGTCTGAGTTATCATCTGTCCCTTCTGAAAGCCCCCGAATGTCGATTAGCTTTTGCGCTAAAGCCAGGTATTTCGGGTCGCGGGTGGTGCGATACATTTCCGTAATCCCCATATAGTGCGACGGGCAGATAGCATTACGGGCCTGCTCAGGGCTGGCATTGTTATAAAATCCGATCAGAAAATCGGTGGCTTTTTTTGCGATAGTTAGGAGGGAGGTTTTGCCCGTTGCCCGGTAATGCACGCAAGCGGCTGTCATCAGGTGTCCGAAGTTATAAGCTTCAAAACTGAGCTTATCGTCGAACATCTTGGTCTCGCCCGTTTTCTTTTGCTGGATAATGGCTTTGGTATACACATAGCCATCAGAAGCCTGCGCTTTGGCAATGACCGAAATGGCTTTATCCATCAGGACATCCAGCTTTTTGTCTTTCGTAAGCGCATACATACTCGCCACCGATTCCAGCGTTTTGTAGAAATCGCCATCATGAAAAGAAGGCCCTTTGAAGTTCCCGTTTCCAGACCAGCTGCTATTTCAAAGTTTCGGAAGGCATGGCTAACGTTCGCATCGGTGTAGGTATTCCACAAGTGCGGCACCATCGAATCCCGGCAAACGGCGAAGCGATCTGCCCAAAAGCCGGTTGTCCATTTCACCGCATTCAGGTCCGTACTTTCCAGCTTCGCGAACTTACTCTGCGACGTATTGACCAGTGCGTTTGTTTGTCCCCAGGCGGTCGTGAGTGCGGTAAGAGCAAAAGTTAGTAATGGGTATCGAATTAGTATATAACTAGCGTGCATGACAATCAAATAGCATAAAAATCAAAATTAATAGGAATAATCCTCGTTTAACTATGCTATTTTCTCCGTTGATTGTAGGATATTAGCATTGTTTTTAACGGCAAAGGGCGCAAGGGTAAGCGCAAAGAACGCAGAGAAAGTCTATTGGTCTAATTTTTTTGTTCATTTACTTTGTAATACAAAGTTCTTTGGTAATTTTGTTCGCACAATATAAAACAGAACAGACATGGCTATTAAGAACCAACGGCTTACCAGCATTTTGTTAGTAGTGGCAACGCTTTTGCTCATTCCATTCATCGCGATGCAGTTCACGAATGAAGTGAACTGGACGCTATCCGATTTTGTCGTTGCGGGTGTTCTACTACTCGGAACGGGTCTCCTGATTGAGCTTGTTTTGAGAACGGTAACCACCGTGAAGTATCGAATCGCGCTGTGTGCAGCTATTGTGGTAATGCTGCTCCTTATCTGGATAGAACTGGCGGTCGGTATTTTCGGGTCTCCAATTGCCGGAAGTTAGGGTTTAAATGTCAGGAGAACGCCAACTAGGCTTGATGTCAGAATAACACATAAACTTTACTAGCTATGCAAAGCAAGTGTACTTATTGGTTTTGTCGTCGGTCTAACTGGCTTTCTCTTCCTGTTTAAACTAATCGTCCTTGATCATGTCCCACCTGAAGATGAGCTAGCTCCGGGCATAGTCGTTAGAACGGATTGTGAAAAACTTACTGATAAAGCTATCATTGAGTACTGAGCAAATCGCTGACATTGTAGGCGTTCCTGTTGAATTTGTAAACGATATTCAACAAAAACTTGCTGCCAGTAAGTAATAGCGTTACAGTTTATAACTCACCACATAACTTTTCCCCTTCTCCACCGTCAGCTCATACAGTCCGGCACTCACCGAACGAACGTCACCCTGCTTACAAACGGGTTTGGCCTTGCTTTTAAACCGAAGCGTCCCAACTCCAGCGGCTCCCGTTACCTTGATTTCCTTCGCGCTGCAATACACACTGACATCACCGTCAGGCGTGGGGACTTTGCCGTCAATCCATTGCAAACCGCCGAGCTGAGGCTCAATCAAATAAGTCGCGTAGGCGGGTGAGGTTGGTTTTACGCCCAGGTAGTATTTGCCGAGCAGGTAAATGGGGCTGGCTCCCCAGGCGTGACAAAGGCTTTTGCCGAAGTCGCGCCCATACATCGCGTAATGCTCAGCGCCTTTTTTCGACGGATTGTATTCTTCCCAGAAGGAGGTCGCTCCTAGGTTTAGCATACCACCCCAGTAATCCTTGATTTCTTTAGTCACGTAGGTTTGCTCACCGAGGGCGCAAAGGGCTTCGAGTTCGTAGAAGCGCATGTAGGGCGTGGTAATTTTGGGACATTCGGATTCAGTAAAACATGTTGCTTAACGGCCTGTTTTTGGGACTCATCCAGGTAATTGAAAAAGATGGCGAACATGTTGGCGTAGCGCGTCACGTTGTCTGTAGGGACACCGTCAATCCGGCTGTGGACGAGCGCATGTTTGCTCTCATTCCAATAGGCACTGAATAGTTTGCCCTTTACGTCGGCGGCCAGCTGATTGTACTTTGTCGCGTTGGGGGTGTCGTTTACAATGGTGGCGCAGAGAGCCATCGTTTCCAAACTTCGGGCAAACAGTAACTGCTCAAAACTGACTTCGCCTTTTTTGCTCAAGCCATCGGCCCAGTCAATGAACACCCAGTCACCCGCGAGGCCTTCCAGTAGTCCATTTTTGTTCCGGCGCGATAGGCAGTAGTCCATCAGACTCTGCATACGGGGGTAAAACTGCTGGATAAAGGTTTTGTCGCCCGTGTATTGATAATAGTCGTAAATGCCTATGAACCAGTAAAATGTGTAGTCCATAATAGTATTGATGTGGCTCGTAACGGGGTCTTTTCCGCGTAAGGCCAGCAAGGTTCGCGTTACTGAAGGCGAGTCGAACAGCAGGTAGTAATTCATCAGGTAACTCTGCGCGGCATCGCCCGACCAGATCCAGCGGTCGCGTTTGATGCCGTCGATGAAAAACTCGCGGGTATTCAGGTGAAGCGTATAGGCCGCTACGTCGTAAATCTTGTTGATTTGCTCATCAGAACACCGAAAACTCCCTCGATCGGCAACGGGCAGGTATTCGTAGAGCATTGAAACGCCATCCATTGACACACTCCCGTCGAACTGGATATTCACATACCGAAACGCCTTGGTTAGTTCCATGGTCGAATCACGTTTCTGAGCCTGGTTAATTTGCAGATTATCAGTCGTTTCACAGGTGGCCGTAGCGAGCGCTTCCTCCTGCGATTCGCCGTAATAAATCATGACGTTTCCCTTGCCCGACAAGCCTTTCAGCTTGATAAACCCGAATGTTTCTTTGCCGAAGTCAAGTAGGAGGGAACCCGCTTTTTTGTCCACCTTCACGGGGTCTAATTCCTTGGTATTTAGCTTAAATTTGGAGGGTGGCAGTTGTGGGTCAATAAAATTCCAAGAGCCAGCTTTGAGCCAGGTCGTCCCTGACTGATCAGAGGCTTTGCCGGTTTCATCAATCCATTCTTTATCCTCAAACGTCACTAGCCAGGTAGCATCTGAGATTACGTTTTGACCGCGAACATAAATAGCCGGAACGCGATCCTGACAGAAAACCTTCAGGCTCACTTTATGCTTTCCGGCCGGTACCGTAATCCGCTTTGGGTATCCTGAAAACGCCTTCCCGTCGATCTTAACATTGTATTTACCCTCCACAAACAGATCTACCTCTTCGGCTTGCGCCAGATCAAAGTCCTTGTGGAAGTCGATCAGGTTGTAGTGACTGTCCAGCTTCCAGAAAGGAGGGAGGAACGTACCTCGTTCGGTGCGTCGGTTCTGCATGTTGTTGCCTAACCAGATCTCAAAATCCCCCGGATACCAGATCCAGGTAGCCTGTTTCTGCGCGAAACCAGGCGAAATGAACAAAAAGAGTAGGCAGACGAACGAAAAGACTTTTTTCATGTGTACGAGTTGGAGGACGAGACAGAAACGCAAAAGTAGCGACCATTTAGAAAGTAAACGAAAATAATCGTGCTATTTTTAAATTGAAGCTATATATAACACTAAATAAATGGATTTCTGCTGACTTTGACTTAGATTTATACTACTTTTACCTGCTTAAATCTAGTAAGTTTCCTGAAAGTTTAAACCTTTCGGGAAGTTTATAATCACAGTATATTTACTTTTTCTTTCTTTTGTTTTTTATTTATTGTTTTTACCTTTGTCTGAATGGCTAGATGAACTACAAGTCAACTAGCTATCGAATTGACGTATAGCGATCTTCTAAACCATGAGCGTAAAGCCAAGTACCCCATCACCTTAGGCGTTATTATTGGTAACCGGGACTTCTTTCCCGACAAATTAGTTGGCGAATGCCGGGCCGATCTACTGGAAGCCTTTCAGAAAGCGGGTGTTAAACCCATTATGCTGGATGAATCGACAACGAAGCTTGGTGGTGTGGAAACGTTTCAGGAAGCGCAGAAATGCGCTGAACTGTTCCGTAAACATGCCGATGAAATCATGGGTATTCTGGTTGTGCTGCCCAACTTTGGTGATGAAAAGGGGATTGCCGAGACGCTAAAATGGGCGCGTCTGGATGTTCCGGTACTTGTTCAGGCCTATCCCGATGATTTGAATCGCCTGGACGTAGCGCGTCGGCGGGATGCGTGGTGTGGTAAAATCTCGGTTTGCAATAATTTCTACCAATTCGGGATTAAATACTCGCTGACCACCAAGCATGTTGTGCATCCGTCAGACCCGAGTTTCCACACCGACCTGCTCAACTTCATGGCCACCTGCCGAGTAGTAAAAGGCTTGCGGAACGTCCGAATTGGGGCCATCGGTGCTCGTCCCGGCGGGTTTAATACGGTTCGCTACAGTGAGAAAATCCTCCAGCGAAATGGCATTTCGGTCGTAACCGTCGATTTATCACAGATTTTGGGTAACGCCAATAAATTAACTGCCGCTGATCAGTCGGTCAAAGACCGGCTCGATGCCATCAAGGCGTACACACCTACGGGTCGGACACCGGATGATAAGCTCGTTCAGATCGCCAAGTTAGACGTGGTGCTGAATGAGTTCATGACCGAACATTCGCTGGATGCTACGGCGATTCAGTGCTGGACATCGCTTCAGCAGAATTACGGTTGTAACGTCTGCACAAGCATGAGCATCATGAGCGAGAATATGCTCCCCAGTGCCTGCGAAGTCGATGTGACGGGTACGTTGAGCATGTACGCCATGCAACTGGCGTCGGGTTCGCCAAGCGCCCTGGTTGATTGGAACAACAACTACGCCGATGATGAAAACAAGTGTGTATTGTTCCACTGCGGCAACTGGGCAAAATCGTTTTTGCCTGATATTGAGATCAGTACGGCCCCCATTTTAGGGACAACCGTCGGCGAAGAAAATACATATGGCGCTTTAGCCGGTCGTACACCAGCCTCTCCACTTACCTTCGGGCGCATTAGTACCGACGATCCGAAAGGTATCATAAAAGCCTACGTTGGCGAAGGTGCCTTGACCGACGATGCGCTAAACACTTTCGG
Source organism: Spirosoma telluris (assembly GCA_003259005.1). Classification (GTDB taxonomy): domain Bacteria; phylum Bacteroidota; class Bacteroidia; order Cytophagales; family Spirosomataceae; genus Spirosoma; species Spirosoma telluris. Next base: position 2,219,553 of record QLII01000001.1, on the reverse strand, counting down.
GAACCGCGCTGTGGCTCAGATCGATAACCTCCAGGGATTGATGCAGTACGTATGCCGGAATGGATTTGAGCACCACGTTGTGATGAATGCCTCGAAAACCGCGGGAATTCTTAAAGAAGCGATGGAGAACTACATGGGTTGGGAGGTTTACAGTCATCAGTCCTAAAACAAACCATCCGTGAAAAAAAACCTCCTGTTTCTGGTTCTGCTTTCGGGTTTGGCTCAGGCCCAACAGAAAGAAATTCGGATTTACGACGGCCCGGCACCCGGTTCGGAAAAATGGAATTGGGAAGAGAAAAAGAATAACCAAAACGCCATCAAGCTGATGACGGTTTTCAATGTCGTCAATCCAACGATTACGGTTTTTTCGCCAGACCCTTCGGTCGCCAATGGAACGTCGGTCATTGTTTGTCCGGGTGGTGGGTTTCATTTCCTAGCTATTGACAATGAGGGCAATGAAGTGGCGAAATGGCTGGCTAAAAAGGGGGTTACGGCCTTTGTGCTAAAATACCGCACGGCCCATATTAACACCGACGATCCCTTTGCCGATATGATGGCGGGCATGAATGGCCCGCGTAAAGCCGAATGGGAGACCGAAAATAAAGCGACGATTCCACTGGTCGTGGCCGATGGTAAGTCGGCCATTGCCTATGTTCGGAAACATGCAGTTGAGTTTAAACTAGACCCAAGCCGGATTGGCATTATCGGGTTTTCGGCGGGCGGTACGGTAACGGCTTCGTCGGCGTTTAACTACACCGCAGCCAATCGACCTGACTTCGTGGCACCGATTTATGCGTATATGCCCACTGCGCTCCAAAGTGAGGTGTTGCCCGATGCACCGCCGATGTTTCTTGTCTGCGCATCCGATGACCAGCTAAATCTGGCTCCCCACACGGTCGACTTGTATAGCAAATGGCTGACTGCCAAGCGCCCCGTCGAAATACATATGTATGCCAAAGGTGGCCACGGCTTTGGCATGAACAAACAGAATATTCCCACCGATACCTGGATTGAGCGCTTCGGTGACTGGCTAAATCAACAGGGATTATTAAAGCCAAAGCCATAAATGATTCGTATGAAATGGGTCCTGAATAGTTTCGTATTGATCTGGGTATTGACGAGTTTGCCTGCCGTTTTAGTGGCGCAGATAAGCTCGAAATCGCGTGTGCTGGTGCTCACGGACATAGAAGCCGATGTCGATGATGCACAGTCGCTGGTTCGTTTTCTGGCCTATGCTAATGAGTTTGACATTGAAGGTCTGATTGCTACCACGTCAACCCACCAACGACATCGTGTGGCACCGGAAACTATTCATAGGCTATTGGATGCCTATAATAAAGTCCAGCCGAATCTGCTGAAACATGCCAACGGGTTTCCGAGGGCTGCGGATTTAAAGAAGAAAGTGAAAAAAGGACTGGCCACCTATGGCATGACAGGTGTTGGTGAGGGCAAAGACTCAGAAGGATCGGACTGGATCATCAGCCTATTGGAAAAACCAGATCCTCGACCTCTCTGGTTACCCATCTGGGGTGGTCCCAACTGCCTCGCCCAGGCGCTGTGGAAAATTCAGAAAACGAAATCGGCAGCACAGGCGTCTCAACTCTACAAAAAGTTACGCGTTTATACCATCTCTGATCAGGATGATTCCGGCCCTGGATTCGCAAAAACTTTCCCGACGTCTTTTTCATTGTCAGTCCCGGCGGAAACTACCGAAATGCTACCTGGATCGGTATAACTGGTTTTATGCCGGGTGCTAATAACGAAGTAACCAGCAATGATTGGATTACGCAGCATATTCAGCAAGGACATGGCCCGTTGGGAGCCGAATACCCCGATGTTGCGTATGGGATGGAAGGCGACACACCCGCCTTTTTGGGCCTGATTCCCAATGGACTAAATGATCCAGAGCATCCAAATTACGGAGGCTGGGGTGGCCGTTATGAGTTGTATACGCCCAAACCTGAGCCACAGCAACCAGGCCGTCCTATGCGTACACAGGGAGGAGAGATCGTCACAGGGCCAACCGCTGAGCCCGAAACCCGGCCAATCTGGAGCAATGCCGAAGATACCTATTCGCCGATGAAATTGTCCCGATGGGGGAGACCTGTAGTAGCCGATACGGCACGTTATACCAGCACGCAGGTAACGCTATGGCGCTGGCGGGAAGAGTTTCAGAACGATTTTGCCGCTCGTATGGACTGGATGGTAAAAGACTATAAGGATGCTAATCATCCGCCAGTCCCTAAACTAAATCACCCGGCCGTTCTCAAGGTAAAGTCGGGGGATATTTTCAGCCTGAATGCTGATGGCAGCTCAGACCCGGATGGCGATGCGCTGAGTTATTACTGGTTCCAGTATCCGGAAGCGGGCACCTACAAGGGCATTATCCGGTTTGCCCCTTTTCAGCCCAACCTGGCTAACCTCCACACGGTTGTAGCACCCGAGGTTGAGAGTCCCCAAACCATTCATTTCATTCTGAAAGTGACAGATAAAGGAACGCCAGCTTTAACACGCTACAAACGGGTAATTGTGCAGGTTTCTCCGAAGTAGTCATCTATTGTTTCTGTGGATTCTATTGATTCTATTGACTTTGAAAGCTTACGGCCAAGAATCTACAGAAGCAATAGAAACTAAAATTTATAACTATGACAGTCAATGAATTAGCCAAAAAGTCGGTATTGTATCGCCGGAATATTCTCAAGTATATTGTGGGTGCAAACGCTGGGCATACGGGCGGTAGTTTATCCTGTATCGATATCCTGAATGTGCTGTATAATAACGTTCTAAACGTCACCCCTGAAACAGCTAAATCACCCACACGCGATAGATACATTCAGAGCAAAGGCCACACCGTTGAAGCACTCTACGTCGTGCTGGCTGATAAAGGCTTTTTTCCGCAATCAGACCTGGAAACCTTGTGCAAATACAAGTCCCATTACATTGGTCACCCGACCAGGAAAGTGGCTGGTGTTGAGCAGAATACAGGATCATTGGGGCATGGGATGTCGTTAAGCGTCGGAACGGCCATATCGGCAAAACTTGATGGTCTGACGTACCGGGTGTTTACCCTATTGGGCGATGGTGAACTACCGGAAGGCTCTAACTGGGAAGCGGCTTTGTTAGCGTCGCATTATAAGCTCGATAACCTCTGCGCTATCGTTGATAAGAATACCTTGCAGATTTCGGGACCAACCGCCGATGTGTGCAGCACCGATCCCCTCGACAAGAAGTTTGAAGCGTTTGGCTGGTCGGTTCGTCAGGTAGATGGACATGACTTTCAGGCGCTTACGGACGCGTTTAAGGCACTGCCCTTCGAACCCGGAAAGCCTAGTCTGATCATTGCCAATACCATAAAAGGGAAAGGCATCAGCTATATGGAAAACCAGTTAAAGTGGCACCATGGAGTACCTAACAAAGAGCAGTACGAACAGGCACTGGCTGAATTGAGTGAATGAGTGATTAGCCAGGCCGCTGGTGCGGTGAATAAAAAATCAATGAAAAAAGTAGAAACAATGAATTTTCGACTATGGAGCTTTGGCCTGAGTATGTCCCTTAGCCTGATAACCTCATTCGCTGCTTTCGGCCAACCGAAGGGGGTAGCGGCTGTGGAACCCCGTATGCGTGTCATCGTGGATAACGATTTCAGTGGAGATCCAGACGGCCTGTTCCAATTAGCCCATTTACTGATGTCTCCCTCAGTGGAGATTCGGGCCATTATCGGCTCACATTTAAATGCTCGTGATGGCTTCGACCCCTCGAAAACACAGGCTGATAATGCTGCCAAAAAAGCGCGGGAAGTGCTACAAACCATGAAGGTGACTAAAACGATTCCCGTTTTTGCTGGGTCGAATACGGCGATGGTGAATGACAGTACGCCTGTAAAAAACGAAGCCGTGAACTTCATCATCCAGGAAGCATTACGTACCGACACGAAAACACCTCTTTACGTGGTTTGCGGGGCTGGACTTACTGAAATTGCGTCGGCTGCGCTCACCAATCCTCAGATTGCCAACAAGCTGACCCTCGTTTGGATTGGTGGTCCTGAATACAGTGAGTTAGCCCTTCCTCCACCGGGTTATTCGGAGGTTGAGTACAATCTGAACATTGATCAGGCGGCTGCTCGGGCTGTCTTCAACCGGTCTTCTCTGCCTTTGTGGCAAATACCCCGAAACGTTTACCGGCAGTGCCTGCTATCATATGCCCAACTGCTGACAAAAGTGAAACCACGTGGCCAGATTGGTGCTTACCTGAGTGGAACGTTAGAGACGTTAATGGCAAGGATTCAGCGATTTATCAATATTGGCGAAACCTACATTCTGGGCGATAGCCCGCTGGTGCTGCTCACGGCCCTTCAGTCGTCGTTTGAGGCAGACCCTTCGTCGAGTCAGTATGTAGTTCGGCAGGCTCCTCGCATCAATCTGGCAGGAACCTATGCCCATAACCACACAGGAAGACCAATTCGGGTGTATACGCACCTGGATACAAATCTGATGTTCGCTGATTTTTTCGCCAAACTAGAACTTCTGAATGGTCAGTAGTCATTTGCTACGCGTCATTAGTGGTCATTCATGGTCATTGCTTGTCATTGGGTGCCGAGATATAGATGACAACTTATTAAGCATAAATGACCACCAATGACGCGTAGCAAATGACCATGAATGAAAAGCTATTGATAATACAACCATGGGAGAAATAAGTACAGTAGTCGATAAAAAAGCCCAGGCGAACCTGGACGTCTTTTCCACTACGCTACAGGAATTAGCGGCTACCGATAAACAGATTCTGGCCGTCACCAGCGATTCGCGCGGATCGGGTAAACTCGTGCCTTTCGGACAGAAATACCCGGCTCAAATCATTGAAATCGGTATTGCCGAACAAAATCTGGTGGGCGTAGCCGCTGGTCTGGCTTCGACGGGTAAGAAAGTTTTCGCCGTCTCGCCCGCCTGTTTCCTGACGGCCCGGTCGTTCGAGCAAATCAAAACCGACGTGGCCTATTCTGATAATCCGGTGAAACTCATCGGTATCAGTGCGGGTGTGAGCTATGGCGCGTTAGGATCGACCCATCACAGTCTGCATGATTTTGCCGCGCTTCGGGCGGTTCACAACCTGATCATTGTAGCGCCCGCCGATAATTTCGAAGCGGAGCAGGCGATTCGACTGGCGGCCGAAACAGAGCATCCGATTTATATCCGGTTCGGGAAAAAGCCTATGCCCCTGTTGTCGGAAGAGAATCAGGAATTTGCCTTTGGCAAAGGACGCATCGTGAACGAAGGCGACGATTTAGTGCTGGTCGCTACGGGCGAGACGGTCTATCCTGCACTCCAGGCAGCTCGTCAGTTAGACGCTTTACACGGAATTCATGCAACGGTAATCAGTATGCACACCATCAAGCCGCTGGATTATGACCTTCTGGCCACTGTAGCCGCAAAAGGTTGCCCGATTCTGACGGTTGAAGAGCATAGTGTGTTTGGCGGATTAGGTGAAGCCTGCGCATCGTTCCTGCTAATGAATGGATTCCGTAACCGCTTCAACATCATGGGTATCCCTGATGAATACACGGTTACAGGCTCGCAGGTGGAGATTTTTAATCACTACGGCTTGTCGGAGAGTGGTATTGCTGAAGAAGGATTGAAATTGATAAATGCATAGCTGATAGCCCGCAGATTATCATGATTTTTTATGATTAGTTAAGATCATTTTTAATCATAACGATCATGATAATCTGCGGGCTATTAGCAACCACCTAAACCTTACATGAAACCTTTCCTTTCTTTTATCAATACATTCCTGCTAGTAATCTCGTTTGTGACGAGTTACGCTCAGACACCGACTCAAAAACTGCGTGTTTTGGTGTTGACGGATATTGAAAATGAACCTGATGACGCTCAGTCGATGGTGCGTTTTCTGACGTATTCGAACCAGTGGGATGTAGAAGGATTAATTGCGACGACTTCGGTTCATCAACCGAATCGGGTTGCGCCGGAAAAAATAAAGCAAATTGTAACGGCTTACGGGAAAGTCCGGGCTAACTTATTGCTTCATGAGAAGGGCTATCCAGAAACCGCTTATCTGCTGAGTGTTATCAAGCCGTCGATTCCCAAATATGGTATGGAAGCCGTTGGGCCGGGTAACGATTCCGAAGGTTCTGAATGGATTATTTCGGTGGTCGATAAGAAAGATAATCGACCGGTCTGGATTCCCGTTTGGGTGGGGCCAACTGTCTCGCGCAGGCACTCTGGAAAGTACGTCAGACCCGTACGCCCGATGAAGTTGATGCATTCGTTTCCAAACTGCGTGTCTATACCATTTCGGACCAGGACGATTCAGGTCCCTGGCTCCGCAAAACCTTTCCGAAGCTGTTTTACATTGCCAGTCCCGGTCGGCACGCGGGGGAGCTTATCATTATGCAACCTGGAGTGGAATCAGTGGGGATAACTTTCACGGACGGTTTCGGGGGCTGATTTCAGTATTGTCGATAATCCCTGGTTAGACGAACATATTCGTAAAAATCACGGCCCATTGGGTGCCGAACATCCTTTCACCAAGTTTCTAATGGAGGGTGATACGCCTAGCTTTTTAGGGCTGATTAACAATGGCTTAAGTGATCCCGAGCATCCAAATTATGGAAGCTGGGGTGGCCGTTATGAATTGTATACTCCCCGAACCCGCAAGTGGTTTTACGAACCGGAAACACGTCCGTTCTGGTCGGATACAGAAGATGAGGTGATGGGCGTTGATAGTGCCTGGCACACCAGCAATAAAGCCACCATCTGGCGTTGGCGCAAAGCCTATCAAAACGATTTTGCCGCCCGGATCGATTGGACCATCAAACCGTATAAAGAGGCCAATCACCCACCAATTGCGAAGCTCAATCATTCAAATGAGTTGAGAGCAAAAAGCGGGGAGAAAGTTGCTTTAAGTGCTGAAGGCTCCAGCGATCCCGATGGCAATGCGTTAACCTATGACTGGATTTATTACCGGGAACCCGGTTCGTTTGAAAGCAATCGCGTGCTTGAGGTACAGGATAAGCGAAAAATGACCGCCTTTATCTTAGCGCCGAAGGTTGATAAACCCGAAACGCTTCACGTCATTCTAGCTGTAACCGATACGGGAACCCCAGCTCTCACCCGTTATCAGCGGGTGATTGTTACGGTGTTTCCATGATTTTTTGTTATTCCAAATTTTTGTCATCCCGACGCAGGAGGGATCTTAAGGCATACTGTTACCGAAGATCCCTCCTGCGTCGGGATGACAAAAAAACGTCCATGAACAGTCAGCGATTCATTTTTCTATGGTTTTTTGCCATCCTGCTGGCAGGCAGTTGCACCAACAAATCCACGTCTAACCAGCCGAAGAAGGTAGCGGTGATTGTATCTACGCTCAATAATCCCTGGTTTGTGGTGCTGGCCGAAACGGCTGCAGCTCAGGCAAAAGAGCTGGGTTACGAAACCAAAATCTTTGATTCGCAGAACAACACAGCGCTTGAAAGCGACCATTTTGAGAACGCCATTGTGTCGGGTTTTAGCGCCATTCTGCTTAACCCGACAGACTCGGATGGATCTATCGTGAATGCCATGAAAGCCAAAGACGCGGGTATTCCGGTGTTCTGTATGGACCGGGAAGTCAACTCACCCCAGGCCGCCACCTGCCAGATTCTGTCTGATAATTATTCCGGCTGCGTGGCCATCGGGAAATACTTCGTGCAAAGCTTGCGGACCAAAGCAACCGATGCCCCCATCAAATACGTCGAAATTCTGGGATTGGTGGGTGATAACAACACCTGGAACCGCTCGAAGGGCTTTCATAGTGTGGTTGATCACTACACCAATTTTAAAATGGTCGCTCAGCAAAGTGCTGATTTTGATCGGAATAAGGCGATGGAAGTTCTCGAATCCATTCTCCAGGCGCATCCCGATGTGAACGCGGTTTTTTGCGGAAACGACGCCATGGCGATGGGGGCGTATCAGGCGCTGGTGGCTGCGGGGAAGGCAAAAGACGTGGGCGTTTTCGGTTTCGATGGGGCGGATGACGTCATGAATTCTATCCGCGATGGCAAGATCAAGGCAACGGGTTTGCAATCTCCCCAAACGATGGCTAAAACAGCCGCTCAGTTTGCCGACGAGTACATCAAAGGCAAGCGGGACTTCGCAAAAAAGATACCTGTAGCTGTTGAACTGGTCGATCAGGAAAATATCAAGGACTACAGCACCCCTAAAAAGCGTTAAGACACCATGCCGAAAAATAGCCTCAAATACGCTATAGTACTGGTTTTGTTAGGTGTTGTAGCCTACAACTCAGTCTACTTCAGGAAATTGGATGAAGTAAAGGCCAGCTCGGGCTCAACCTCGAAATTTGACCCGGTTGCGTATGCTCAGACATTCTGGACTTCGAGACTACTGCCCGCCACATCATCGGCAACGGATTTAGGCACACTTTTAACGCTACTGAAAACAGACAAGGAGAAAGCTATTGATTCGTATTCGCACGCATTGGGTATTGGCAACATTCGCTATTTCCTGGTGAAAGGGGAGGGCAAGATAAACGCCATCAGCGATAACGACATAACGGTTTCTTTGCTTTCTGGCGAGACGATAAAACTGGCTACCGAATACATTTTTGGTAATGCCGTCCGCGATGCATCGGGCTTGATTAAGATTACGGAGTTCGATAATACGATGGATCTCAACAACGTATCAACTGAACTCAATGCGATTCTTCGTAAGAAGGTCGTGTCTCCTTTCCGGGCCAGTGCGAAAGTTGGAAGCACGGTGAAATTTGTCGGAGCCATCGAACTGAACAAAGAACACCTGCACCTTGAATATTTAGAAGTAATTCCGATTTCAGTGAATAGTCATTGATAGACAACTATTTACAATGCCTGTCATGAATGACGACCCTTGACTATTAATGACAAAAAAACAGCCATGTTAGTAGCAGAAAATATCACAAAACGATTTACGGGTGTAACGGCCCTCGATCAGGTCTGCCTGGAATTTCTGGCGGGTCAGGTGACCGCTGTGATTGGCGAAAACGGGGCCGGGAAGTCGACGCTGATGAAAATCCTGTCGGGGGTGTATCCGGATTATGAAGGACAAATTGTGTTCAAGGGACAGCCTGTTCGGTTCGATACGATTCGGGATGCGCAGGCTTGCGGAATTGCGATCATCCATCAGGAACTGAATCTGATTCCGTACCTGAGCATTACCGAAAACATCTTTCTGGGTCGCGAAATCACTACCCGTTGGGGCACCCTCGACCGAAAAGCCATGCGACTCAAAACGCGTGAAATTCTTGAAAAACTCAAACTGGATATTGACCCCGATACGCTGATTGCCGAATTGAAAGTAGGTCAGCAACAGGTTGTTGAGATTGCCAAAGCATTGCTCGTAGAGTCGGAAGTGATTATTATGGACGAACCTACGTCGGCCATCAGCGAAAGCGAAGTGGCAGTATTGTTCGAGATTATCACCGATTTACGGAATGAGAATAAGGCCATCGTTTACATATCACATAAACTGGACGAACTCTTCACCATTGCTGACCGCTACGTCGTTCTGCGGGATGGCAAATCCATCGAATCAGGTGCTATGCAGGGCATCGATCATGATACACTGATCCGTAAAATGGTGGGTCGGGACATAACTGGCATCCGTCGAAAAGCGAATGAGCAAGTTTACGAATCACTTTTGTCGGTCGAAAACCTGTGTCTTAAGCACTCGGTTCGTGTTAAGGATAATCAGCTGAAAAACATCTCCTTCACGGTGGGCAGGGGAGAAATAGTCGGCGTTTTTGGGCTAATGGGTGCAGGGCGGACGGAGTTATTGGAAACCCTGTTTGGACTTCACTCGAAACGTTCGAGTGGTGTGATTTGTATTGGTAGTCAGCAGGTTAGGTTTAACGCGCCCATTGATGCCATTCGGGCGGGCTTGGCACTGGTACCGGAAGATCGCAAGAAAGACGGTTTGGTATTGGGACTGGATGTTCAGACCAATATCAGCCTGACAGCCTTAGATAACATTGAACAAGCGGGTTTCCTAAGCCAGAAAAAAGAATCAACACTAGCGAAAAAGTACATTGCTGACCTACAGATCAAGACGCCTTCCGAAAAGCAAACGGCTAGGAATCTGAGCGGTGGCAATCAGCAGAAAATCGTGTTGTCGAAATGGCTGGCTACGAACCCGAAGCTGTTGATGCTCGATGAACCCACTCGTGGCATTGACGTGAATGCCAAGAATGAAATCTATAAACTCATTCTGCAATTGGCCGATGCGGGCATGGGTATTCTGGTCGTCTCCTCCGAACTGCCTGAAATCCTGGCTATTTCTGACCGTATCCTTGTCCTGTGTGAAGGCATTTTAACCGCCGAAATGGCCATACAGGATGCATCAGAAGACTCGATTCTCAAAGCCGCAATTCCTGTATCAATGAGTGAATGATTGAGTGAGTGAATGAGCGAATAAATTGCTCCGATACCTATAACCAGTATGCAAGCAACCTTAACTTCCTACCGCCCTTTTCTAACGCGCTTTCAATCACTGATTGCCCTGTTCATTCTCTGTCTGGGTATTAGCCTGATGTCCGATAAATTCCTGACCGTTGCTAATTTCTGGAACGTATTACGGCAAATATCCGTCAACGTCTGCATCTCAACGGGCATGACGCTCGTAGTGTTAACGGCTGGCATCGACTTATCGGTTGGCTCTGTGCTCGCTCTTTCGGGAGCTATCACGGCGGGCTTGCTCAGAAATGGGATTCAACTGCCATCTGAGAATCTATACATCGGCTTTACCTTACTGGGTGCTACGTTAGCTGGGTTGATTACCGGATCTGGGCTGGGCTGGTTCAACGGCTGGGCCATCACACGCTTCAAATTGCCTCCGTTTGTGGCCACCCTGGCTATGCTCACCATCGCTCGTGGACTAACTATGCTCTGGACAGAAGGCTTCCCGATCACCGGCCTCGGCGATTCATTTACGTTCCTGGGAACGGGTTGGTTTTTAGGCATTCCTCTACCCGTCTGGTTATCAGGCATCATTGTCGCCATTGCGGTACTGATCACGAATAAAACCCGGTTAGGTCGCTACATCTACGCCATTGGGGGGAGCGAAAGTGCAGCCCGACTGTCGGGGTGAACATCAACAAAATCAAGATCGCCGTCTATACTATCGCTGGGGCTCTGGCGGCTGTTGGCGGCCTACTGGTTACCTCCCGATTGGATTCGGCCCAGCCCAACGCCGGGACTAGCTACGAACTGGATTCCATCGCAGCCGTAGTTATTGGCGGTACATCGCTGTCGGGTGGACGAGGCAGCATTTTAGGAACAGTACAAGGTGCCATTATCATTGGTGTGTTGAACAACGGACTGGTTCTTCTCAACGTATCGCCTTTCTGGCAACAGGTGGTGAAAGGCTTCGTGATCCTATTGGCCGTTATTATTGATAAATCGAATTCGAAAGCTGAGTAATTTTTTGGGATTCTATAGATTCTAATGGATTCTTTAGTTTCTACTGTTAAAACTGAATTTCAAAAGAATCTATAAGAATCGCTTAACACATGACCAACTCCTACATCTTAGCCATAGACCAGGGTACCAGTAGTACCAAAACTCTCCTATTTGATGAGGCCGGTAAAGTTATTGCCCGCGCTTCGGAGCCTTTGACGACTAGTTACTTTGGGGATGGCTATGTTGAGCAGAATCCCGCCGAAATCGTCCAGAATGTCCTGACATCGGTTGAAAAATGCCTCAAGGCATTTGTTGGTCAGGGTGGAGATGTGCAGGCGATAAAGGCCAGTGGTATTTCGAATCAGCGCGAAACATTCGTCATTTGGGATGAATCTGGTGAGCCCTTGCATAATGCCGTCGTCTGGCAGTGTAAGCGATCCATCGGCGTTTGCGAACGATTGAAAGCCGATGGACTGGAAGAGACAATTCAGGCGAAAACGGGCTTGTTTATCGATCCTTATTTTTCGGGAAGCAAGCTCATTTGGTTGTACGAAAATGTTGAGAACGTTAGACAGGCTATTGATGCGGGAAAAGCATATTTCGGAACGGTCGATACCTGGCTACTCTATAAATTAACGAATGGCCAACGGTATCTGACCGATTACACGAATGCCTCCCGAACCCTGTTTTTTAACCTGATAACGCTCAACTGGGACCATGAATTACTCCATGCGTTTGGGCTATCAAAGTTGAATTTGCCGGAGCCAAAGCCCTCGTCAGCCTACTTTGGTGAATCGAATTTCAACGGTTTATTCGATCATAGTTTGCCTGTTATGAGTCTCATTGGTGATTCGCACGCGGCTGCGTTTGGGAGGGTTGTTTTTCACCCGGCACTGCCAAAGCCACCTTAGGCACCGGCTGCTCCATTATCATGAATATCGGCGAAAAGCCCATTAGCTCGAAACATGGGATGGTGACAACCATTTGCTGGAGCATCGAAGAGCAGCCGGGTCCCGGCGGGGAACCGCAACGTTTGGTAGATTATGCACTGGAAGGCGTTATTGTTACGTGTGGAGCCACCATCGAATGGCTAAAAAATACCCTGGAATTATTTGCCGAAAGTCGAGAAACGGAAGCCATGGCAACGGCCGTTCCTGACAATGGTGGCGTTTATATTGTACCGGCTTTTAGTGGACTGGGGCTCCTCACTGGCAAATGTCTCGTAAAGCCTCTATCTCGGGACTCACATTTGGCACGAGTAAAAATCACATTGTTCGGGCGGCTCTGGAGTCCATTCCCTACCAGATTAAGGACGTGATTGTAGCGATGGAACAGGATACGGGTATTTCGCTTGAAGAACTTATGGTGAATGGCGGTATCAGTGCGAATAAATTCGTGCTCCAGTTCTTATCCGATCTGCTTGGTAAGTCTGTGGTTAACAAAGGTATGCCCGATATTTCTGCTCAGGGAGCTGCCTACCTGGCGGGTCTCAAAGCGGGTGTTTATAAAGACCTGGCCTATTTGACCTCAATTAATTTAACTAAAGAAACGGTTCGTCCAGGCGCAGGGCAGGAAAAGGCCATTGCTGATTATGCGGGATGGCAGGCGGCACTAAAATCTTAACCAAAAGCTATGTGAAAAATAGGTTTATTACTGTTCATGTGCTCCGGCCTAGCGCTGTGTGTTACCTCACTGGCTGTGCAACAGCCAAAATTGGATAAAGCGTACACAATTGTCTGACGATCACAGTTGCCTCGTTATCCGCGTGTTATTTTCAACGTGACAGAGTGATATTGGTATTGATTGTCAGGTGTTTACAATGAATGACAATCTAATTAAAATAAGCCCTGTCCGAAAAGGTGCTCAATGGATATTGGCTCGTTGTGTAGAATAAAGAAGTAAACCAGGCCAGCCAAAACCAAATAGCTGAATGCCAGCCATTTCTTCTTTTGGGCGAACTCAATAGGATGGTGATAATAATCGTAAATCATGGAAGCAGATAAACCCAAGACCATCAGAAAGAACGAGAACACCCCAAAATCTGTTCGATACATGCGCACTGATTGCATAAATTGGGCACCCGATACGATGTAAAGCAACCAGGCTCCAAAGCCAGCCCGGTATAGATACACACTTAACCGCCGGTCGTTTTTAAGGTCGAAGAGGTCGTCGGTGAATTTTTCGGACATGATTTTATTTACTTTGACATGGTGAAACTAAACACTTTACCTGATAAACGCAAAAAAGACAATGATTGATTCACAACCAGTTGATACCATTCAGGAATATACGACCATGCAGGTTGAACTTGTGCGCGTCGACGATGCCTTCCATTTCGAAGCGTTAGGCAAGTCGGGCGTGGCCCAACATATCGACGCAGCTACCGATATTGGTGGTCACAATGCGGGAGCGCGCCCTATGGAAATGATGCTCATGGGTTTAGCAGGTTGCTCGGCTATCGACGTAATTCTGATTCTGAAGAAGCAAAAACAGGTGCTCGACGATTTTCGGCTGAAAGTTGATGGTCTGCGTGAAAAAGACGCTATACCCGCTCCGTTCAAAAAAATTCATATTACCTATCTGTTGAAAGGCCAGTTAGATCCCGAGAAAGTGAAACGGGCTATCGACTTATCTATGGACAAATACTGCTCGGCAACGGCACAACTGCGCCCATCGACTGAGATAACCTATTCATTTGAAATTTCTTAACCGCAAAGGGCGCAGGGTAAGCGCAAGGTTTAAAAAAAGTATTTCCTTTGCGCTTACCCTTGCGCCTTTTGCGGTTAAATGAATGGCGTATTTTTTGCATATATTACAGCGAAACGTGTTGATGCGTTAAGAACCTTAACAACTGTATTTGCCATGCAAAAAGCCTTACTTGGTCTAGCCCTGCTGACCACCCTGACTACCCTTTCGTTCGCCGGTGAAGTCAAAAAAGAAAAGAAAGCTAAAAAAGCAAAGGTTGAAAATTGCGAAAAATCGTGTGAAAAGGGCAGTACACATGCCTGTTGTATGAAAAAAGCACAGGCTTAAACGCCCTATACAGCATCTTCTGTACAAGCAAGCGTACTGGTTAAATAAACCCTCTTCGGCAATGGCGAGGGTTTATTTTTGTCAAAAACTTGCCTGACGACGCTCTGCTTACGACTTTTGTTTATGCAACAATATCACGACCTGCTTCGCCACATTCTCCATAACGGTACCCGCAAAACTGACCGGACCGGCACCGGTACCATCAGCGTTTTTGGTTATCAGATGCGCTTCAATCTGCAAGAAGGGTTCCCGTTACTGACTACCAAAAAAGTGCATACCAAGTCAATTATTCACGAATTGCTGTGGTTCATTAAGGGCGATACGAATATTAAGTACCTGAAAGACAATGGGGTTTCGATCTGGGATGAGTGGGCCGACGAGCACGGTGATCTGGGCCAGTTTATGGCAAACAGTGGCGTAGTTGGGCCGCACCCGATGGGCGAGTGATCGACCAGTTGCAGGACGTATTGAAGCAGCTAAAAAACTCGCCCGATTCGCGCCGGATGATTATTTCGGCCTGGAATCCGGCTGATGTACCCAATATGGCGTTGCCGCCCTGCCATCTGTTGATGCAATTTTACGTGGCCGACGGCAAGCTCTCCTGCCAGCTTTATCAACGTAGCGCTGATGTATTTCTGGGGGTTCCGTTCAACATTGCCAGCTATGCATTATTGACAATGATGATTGCGCAGGAGTGCGGTTATATAGCTCATGAATTTATCTGGACAGGTGGGGATACACACCTGTACCTAAACCATTTAGAACAGGTAGATACGCAACTTGCCCGCGAACCGCGCCCCTTACCAACCATGCGCCTGAACCCGGATGTGAAATCCGTATTCGACTTCACTTATGCTGATTTCACACTCGAAAACTACAACCCTTATCCCGCTATTAAAGCACCAGTGGCGGTTTAGACGAGATTGTACTATTGAGTGATTTTAATGGCTCATCATGAGTTGGCTTTGACTAGTGTTTTGCCAAAATAGATTCTATTGTTCCTCGGGGCCGCCCGCGCGGTAGATTCTTTTGGTTATTTAGTAGTTGATTATCAGTACGATAGAATCAAGCGAATCTACCGCGCGGGCGGCCCGAGAAACTAAATTGGACGAGCACTAGTAAGAATGGATTATTATAAACAGGTCTTTACTCCACTTGTGGAACTACCGGACCAATGGGTTAACCAGGAATTTGAACACTGTACATTCAAAAAGCTCGATTTATCCCGAATTGAATGTACAAATTCAAACTTTATCAATTGCCGTTTTGACGACTGTAATCTGACGAGAGTTGGGCTGGGAAATGTGAAACTCTACGATGTCAGTTTTTTTAGTTGTAAACTAGCGTATGTAGATTTTGGTCAATGCAATGCATTTGGCTTTCATGTCAATTTTCAGGAATGCCAGCTTGATAACACAGCGTTTCTAAATCGTAAACTGAAGAAAGCTAAATTTGTAGACTGCTCAATTATAGAAGCCCATTTTATACGATGCGAACTGGTTGGAGCCCTATTTAAGAATTGCAATCTGGAGTTTGCTAAGTTTGACGGAAATGATTTGACGCAGGTTGATTTCTCAAGCTCCTATAATATAGAACTGAATCCAGATGAAAATAAAGTAAAGAAAGCCAAATTCTCGCTACAAAATTTGCCTGGTTTGTTGACAAAGTATGATCTTATCATCAACGGATAAGTATTTTAATTTCAGATTATTTTTTCGTTCCAGTCAACTTTATACGAATATACCCAGTCCATTTTTTTTGCTTCCATTTTTACGAAAAATGGCAATAATAAATCCCTAAAAAACTGCTGGAATTTATTGGGAGCCCTTTTGTTATTACCAACCTTGCGGGCTTCTCTCACTATTTTTTTTACTCTATCCTGCCTTAGCGCCTGGAATTTGGCAAAGGCTGCTTCCAGACTTGGTAAATCCCGGATACATTTGGCTAAAACGATGGTGTCTTCCAGGGCTAATGAGGCCCCCTGGCCAATGTGTGGCGCTGTAGCATGCGCCGAATCGCCAATCAGACAAACCCGGCCTCTATGCCATTTTTCTAGAAATGGAATGTCATAGACCGGGTAGATTTCTACTTTATTGGCCGATTTGATAATATCCGTAATAGGCTCTGGATCATTTTTATGTAGCGCTAACAGCGTGTTTTTTAGGTGATTTAGCTCCATTGCTGTCAACTCATTGCGACTGGGCTCCTTTTCCCGCGAGATATTATTGAACCACCAGACATCGCCTAAATTGGAAACGGCATAGGCAAAAAATGCCCTTTCGCCGAAAATCATCCGAATTGACCCATACAAATTCTGTACATTCGCCAGCTTTGTCAAGCCCCCTGTTGATAGCAGTCCTGTGTATACTGGTTTTGGGCCGTTTGGGAAAAGTAATTTTCTAGTTGTGGAATGGATACCATCACAACCAATTATAAAATCAGCAGTGGCGCTTGTGCCATCGTTAAAAAAGACAGTAGCTGTTTTTTCGGTTTGTGTTATTGACGTCAACTTTTTTCCTAACTCTATGTTGATGCCGTTGGCGATAGCCACCTCGCGAATGGCTTTATTGAGCAAACCCCGTTTCAGTTGTACGGTTTCTGCTCCATACAATTCGGTTTGATTGGCATTATCAATTTCACCAATGTTCTTATTCTTCCCATTAAAAAATGCCATTTTGCCCGGCGTAAAATCAGTAAGAATATTTTCAAGCGGCATAAGTTCTTTGAGTACATTCAGGCCATTCGGTGAAATGCCTAAAAAGGCTCCTACATCATCTCTATATTGTGTTTGGGCTTCGTAAATAATGGTTTCTATACCAATGCGTTTTAGAAATAAAGCCATTACTGGTCCTGAAATTCCACAACCAATTAGGATTGCTTTTTTTTCGATCATCGACATTGGTTTTCTTATCGTTGCTGGCTTACTAATTTCTGATATTCTTCTTCAATCATTGATCGCTCACTGTTGTGGTAAACTGCGAAATAGTGGGACGCCAGACCGATGCCCCAACCAAACATCGCAAAGAAGGGCCAGGGGAAAATAAAGCCATAATGACCTGATGAGCGAAATGCAAAGTTGGTAAACGCCCAGATGAGCCACAGACCAGTATTGACGATTAGATAAGTACGTAGGTGCATTCGAAAGCCAACGCGGGCTTTTGCTTTTTTCCAGAGATAGTTATCACGTTCGGGCATTGTTGTAGTTGGTTCCATAGTCTTTTGGTATGTTAAGGATGAGCGGATTTGTCCCGCTGATGAAGTAAAGGTAGGCTTGCTCTGCCGCTGACTGCCCCGAAAATCTGACCGATTGCCTAACTTGCGGAGTAAATGACCGTTTTCCTATGACCAATTCTGAAATCGTTGACCTGCTCGAATTAACGGGCCGGTTAATGGAACTCCACGACCGCGATACGTTTAAGACTCGTACCTTCCAGACAGCCGCTTTTAACCTGGATAAATACACCGCCGATCTGGCTAACCTTCCTGTTGATGAGCTGGTTAAGTTACAGGGTGTTGGAAAATCTGTTGCCCAGAAAATCCGGGAAATAGCCGAAACCGGCCACCTAACCGACCTTGATGACTTACTGGCTGAGACACCTTCGGGCGTTTTGGATATGTTTCGTATTAAAGGGCTGGGTGTTAAGAAAGTACGCACACTCTGGCGTGAACTTGGCATCGATAATCTTCGTGACCTGCAACTGGCGGGTGAGAACGGTCAGATTGCCAAAATCAAAGGCTTTGGGGCCAGTACTCAGGAAAAAATTCTGGCTGCACTAGAGTTTTTACAAGAGCAGCAAGGCAAAGTTCGTATGGACAAAGCGGCCATGATCGCCAATCTTCTACGTGACGAATTGATAAACCATTTTGATCGTGTTGACGTCAGCGGGCAAGTGCGGCTGAAAGCACAGGAAGTCGATGCTATACAACTGCTTGTGCAAACCAGCGACCCGGTGTCTGCGATGCTGACATTGGGCAGTTTACCAAACCTGGTCCAAAACGAGCGAGCATCATCGCCGTTTGCGTGGCGTGGGCAACTCACCGGGTTCGATGTGCAGGTAGAGATTCTTTTCTATGCTGCCGATCAGATGGATCAGCAATTATTTATTCACAGCGCTGCCGAAGCCCATTTAAAACAGGCTGGACCAACGGGTATAACGTTATTACAGGCTGCCTATACCATGAGCGAAACGGCTGAAACCGCCATTTATGAACGGGCTGGTTTGCCGTATATCGTTCCAGAAATGCGTGAAGATGATTTTGCGTTTCGCTGGGCAAGCCGACACCAAAATGACGAACTCGTAACCTGGGAAGACCTGCGTGGAACGCTCCATAACCACAGTACATGGTCGGATGGAAAGCAGTCTGTAGCCGATATGGCAGCTTACTGTCGGAAGCTAGGCTTGACGTATTTCGGTATCGCCGATCACTCAAAAACGGCTTCTTACGCCGGTGGTCTGGATGCGGAGCGGGTGCGCGAGCAACAGCTTGAAATTGATCATCTTAATGCTGCATTCGGCAACGATTTTCGCATTTTCAAAGGAATTGAATCCGATATTCTGGGCGACGGATCGTTAGATTACGACGATGCCACATTGGCTACCTTCGATTATGTGGTCGCTTCTGTTCACCAAACGTTGACGATGTCGCTCGAAAAAGCGACCACGCGCTTATTACGAGCCATAGAGAATCCCTACACGACCATTTTAGGTCACCCTACCGGCCGTTTGCTCCTGGCCCGCGAAGGGTACCCCATTGACCATCGCGCCATCATTGACGCCTGTGCCGAACACAAGGTTATCATCGAAATAAACGCCAGCCCGTACCGCCTGGACATCGATTGGCACTGGATCGACTATGCCATGCAACAGGGCGTCATGCTGAGCATCAATCCCGACGCTCATGATCTACACGGTTTGTTGGATATGCACTATGGTGTCGCCATCGGCCGAAAAGGTGGCCTAACCAAAGCCATGACCTTTAATGCTCTGACGCTGCCAGAAATGACTGACTACCTGCAACAACGGCGTGAGAGAATTAAGAAGATTCGAGGTAAGACCCTATGATTTAGGGGTCGATATGGAATTAATTGCTTGAAAAAAGAAAAATTTGAGAATTATTCTCAAATTTTGATCGTTTCTTTGCATGAGGAGCGAAATTCGCTTCTTATTAAGTTTAGAAACTATGCTTATCGAATTCAGTGTCGGTAA
Source organism: Spirosoma telluris (assembly GCA_003259005.1). GTDB lineage: Bacteria > Bacteroidota > Bacteroidia > Cytophagales > Spirosomataceae > Spirosoma > Spirosoma telluris. Next base: position 2,199,870 of record QLII01000001.1, on the reverse strand, counting down.
CTATCTTTCCATCAAGGACCGCCAGACTCTAAGATTAGATGCCTCATCGATTAGTGAGTACCGTGAACAATTAATTGATGCCGGGCGCTATCAACTGCTACGAAGTGCTGTTATATATGGAGCCAATGCTAGCGGAAAATCAAACGTGTTGAAGGCAATGTCCACAATGCGTAAAATTTTGATAAGGTCATCACTAAGGTCATCAACCACTGCAATTGAGGTTGAGCCATTTCTACTAAACACTGATACCGAACTTTCTCCAAGCTACTTTGAGGTGTTATTCTTAGTCGATAATATTCGGTATCGTTATGGATTTGAGGTTGATCGTAAGATTGTACGTACGGAGTGGCTGTTTGAAGCCAAAAAGAATTTAGAGAAATTACTCTTTATTCGTGAAAATGATGCAATAGATGTGTCAAAAGAATTTAAAGAGGGTAAGGGGTTAGAGGAAAAAACTCTTGACAATAACTTATTCCTAGCAGTTTGCGATCAGTTTAATGGATCAGTAGCGAAGAAGATTATATTCTGGTTCACAAATTTTAATACAATATCTGGGTTATCACATTCCGAACTCAGGGGAATAACATTTGAAATGTTAGATAAAGGTGAACATAGGAATAAATTGTTAGCGTTTTACAATGCACTTGCCCTAGGATTTACTAATGTTTTGATCGAGACAAAACCATTTTCAACAGATATTCTTCCAAGTGAACTATCAGATGAAGATAAGGAGAGAATAGCTAAAGAGCTAATTGGAAAGACAATGGCTAAGGCAATTACTCTGCATACAAAATATGATGTAGAAGGAAACGTCGTTAAAGAAGTTGAGTTTGACTTAACTAATAGAGAGTCATCAGGGACGAATAAATTATTTGACCTTTCAGGGCCAATTTTTGATACGTTACAAGATGGAGGTGTTTTAGTAGTAGATGAATTAGATGCCAAACTGCATCCTATAATGACCAAGGCCATTATTCGACTTTTTAATCTGCCAGAATTAAACCCGAATAATGCTCAGTTGATCTTTGCAACTCATGATACGAATCTGCTTTCAGGAAAATTATTTAGACGCGACCAAGTTTATTTTACTGAAAAAGACCAATATGGAGCTACTTGCCTTTATTCATTAGTTGAGTACAAGGAAGAAGACGGGACGAAAGTTCGAAAAGATCGCTCGTTTGAGGAAGATTACATTCAGGGGCGTTACGGAGCCATTCCATTTATAGGCGATCTGTCAAAAATTATATTGGCATGGCAAGAAAAGCAAAAGTAGATAATGCTGTGCTAAAACGACTTGCAAGGCAAGAAGATAGCCGTAAACAAGATGTAAACAATAAACGTCGGTACTATCTTATTGTCTGTGAGGGTACTGAGACCGAGCCTAATTATTTTACTGGACTCAAAGATAATCTCCTACTTGGGGTAATTGATACCATTGAGCTAAGGGTGGAAGGAACTGGTCATAACACGCTTACCGTCATCGAAGATGCTCAAAAGGCGCGTAAGCGTCTAGAAGATTCTTCAAGTAGGACATTCGATGAAGTTTGGGCTGTAATTGACCGAGATAGCTTTCCTGAAGATCATTTCAACAATGCTATTTTTAAAGGTCAGGCTGTTGGTGTTAAGTGCGCTTGGACAAATGAGGCATTTGAACTATGGTATTTGCTTCATTTCCAATTCTTCCATAATGGAATGTCTCGAAAACAATATAAAGCTCTTATAGAGCGCGAGCTATCCCAAAAGCTGGGTCGTAACTATACGTATCAAAAAAACAGCAAGGAAATGTATAGCCTGCTTAGTAAGCATGGTAATCAAGAACAGGCCATTTTATGGGCTGAAAAGTTGGAAGTCGCATTTGTTGGGCAAACTGATTACGCCAACCATAATCCGTGTACGAAAGTGCATACCCTAATAGCAAAATTGCTCTACCCCGATAAGAAAGAAGACGAAAGTATGACCGACTACCTGCAACGGCGCAGGACGAAAATACGTAAGAAGCTATAAATAGAGTAAGTCGAGTGACATTAATTATTGGTTAATGACTATAGAAATAGGGTAAATTGAACGATTTAGCCCTTTTATAGTATTCGTCTATTGGCCTAAGGTAGTATTCTATTCACTATTCTGCGCTTCCTAAACCCGGCTTTATGCGCTTTTTACCTTTACTGTTGTCATTTGCATGCTTGCTCAACGGGGCGTTAGCCCAGCAACGAAATCCTGGTAATCCGTCGGTTACGTTTTCGGCAACGGGCTATGTTAAGGATGCTAAAACGGGAAAGCCCATTCAGGGGGCAAACATCGTAGTACTGAATGTATCTAAAGGGTATGTGACGGCGAAAGACGGTTTCTATACCGTGCAGCTTCCTCCCGGAAACTATATCCTTCGGTTTTCACACGTGGGCTATCGATCTCGGCAGGACACGATTTCGTTGCAAAAGACCCTCTTCCGTGAGATGCTTATGGAGGATGATTCGAAGGATCTGGAAGAAGTTGTGGTCACAAGCGAGGCTCCAGATCGAAATGTGCGCAAGATCGAAATCGGAGTATCGCAGTTAAGTATTAAGAGCATCCGGCGCATTCCGCCGTTGATGGGAGAGGTTGACATTGTACGGAGTTTACTGTTGTTGCCAGGCGTAACAACGGTAGGCGAAGGGGCACCGGGTTATAATGTTCGGGGGGCAGCGCCGACCAGAATCTGATTTTGTTCGATGATGCCCCTGTTTTCAACTCCAGCCACTTGATGGGTTTTTTCTCCGTCTTTAATCCTGATGTGGTAAGTAACGTGACGCTGAATCGGGGGGCGTGGCGGCTGCGTTTGGGGGTAGGGCTTCATCGGTGTTAGACGTGAAAATTAAAGAGCCCGACGCGGAGAAATGGAGTGTGAATGGAGGGATTGGTATTATCTCAAGTCGGCTGGCCGTTGAGGGGCCTATTGTCAAAAACAAGCTATCATTTCTGCTTGCTGCACGAGCATCGTTCAATGATTTTCTGTTTAAGATAGCTCCACCCAATCTGAGAGGGACAAAAGCCAACTTTTATGATTTGACAACCAAATTCAAATACCAGCCCAATGAGAAAAATACCATTACACTGACGGGCTATGTCAGCAAGGATATTTTCAAACTAGCCTCAGATTCACTGTCGGGACAGGAGATCAATGCTTCCTCAACCCAGTTTAACTATCAGACAATGAATGCGGTACTGCGCTGGAATTACTTCATGAGTAAACAGGTGAATCTGGCCACAGCCGTTATTCTGAGTCGATACCGGGCCGATTTGTCATCACCCGATTCGTCGAATGCGTTCCAGCTTGAATCGGGAGTGTGGCATCGGCAGGTTAAATCGGATCTGACGTTTACACCGAACGAAACCCATCAATGGCAGGTAGGTATCAGCGCTATTGACTACCTGCTCCAGCCAAACACCCGAACCCCCGGTCCCTACTCCAATGTGCTTCCGGTAGACCTCGACCGCGAACGGGCCTACGAACTGGCGGCCTACATTCAGGATGAATGGAAACTTAATACAAATGTAGCCCTTGTCGCTGGGTTACGCTATTCAGCCTTGCTGAACCGGGGACCAGCTTCGGTGCGGACCTATCAGGAAAACGGCCCTCGTCAGGATGAGACCGTAACTTCAAACCAAACCTATGGTGCCGGTAAAATTTACCACTCGGCAGGCGGTTTAGAACCCGGCTGGCAATCCGCTGGTCGGTAGGAGAGGGGAAAGCGATTAAAGCAGGCTACAGCCGGTTGCGTCAGTATATTCAACAGGTAACCAATACGACAGCAGCTTTGCCAACCTCGCGCTGGCACCTGAGTGATCAATATACAAAACCAGTCATTGCCGATCAATGGTCACTTGGCTACTTCCGAAACACAGCCGACAACGCTATTGAGGTATCAGGAGAGGTATATTACAAAACAATCACTAACGCCATCGACTATCGCGACGGGGCTGAACTGCAACTGGCGCAGGCGGTAGAAACCCAGATTGTGCAGGGGAGTGGCCAGGCCTACGGATTTGAAGGATTGCTGCGAAAAAACAAAGGCCGCTGGACTGGTTTTGCCAGTTATACCTTCGCCCGCACCTTCCTGACCATGAACAGTCCTTACGTCGGCGAACGCGTAAACAACGGGAATCCTTATCCTGCCAATTACGATAAGCCGCATACTCTGAATATTCTGGCGACGCACCGCCCAACCGCCTGGTTCAGTATGTCGCTGAATTTTACGTATAGTACGGGCCGGCCAACCACGCAACCGGCTGCTATCGCCAGGGTGGCTGGGGTGCTTGTGCCTATCTATATTGACCGGAACCAGCAGCGCGTTCCCGACTATCACCGGCTGGATTTTTCGATGACGTTTGAGCAGAATCCGCTCAAGAAAAAACGAAATCAGAGCAGTTGGGTCTTCTCTATCTACAATGTGTACGCCCATAAAAATGCGTATTCCATTTTCTATAAACTAAGTCCGGCATCAGCTTCCGATGCGTATAAGCTATCTATTTTCGGAACAGCGTTCCCATCGCTGACGTATAACTTTAAATTCTAATGAGGCATAAAGCCGCTTAGGTGATAGGCTCCCTACATTTGGCTATGATGAGAAAGGCTATGATGAATCTATTTAGAAAAGGAATCTGGCAATACGGGGTGTTTATGCTTATGGGGCTAGCCGTTTCGTGCGTGACCGAATTTCAGCCCGACAGGGTCAGCATCCCCGTTTCGTTGATTGTAGAAGGGCAGATTACCGACCGGCCAGGACCCTACTCCGTCAAACTGACCCGTACGGCTGACTATTCTTATACAAGTTTAAACTTGCTCGAAACAGGTGCCATTGTCACAATTTCAGATAACCTGGGTAATCAGGAAGTTCTGAAAGAGCAGTCACCTGGTGGAACCTATATCACGGCCACCAATGGAATACAGGGAATTGCGGGTCGTAGTTATAAAGTGACCATTAAGACCAAAGCTGGGAAAGAATATGAGTCGGATGCCGAAGTATTACAGGCCGCTCCACCCATTATGAAGCTTTATTATGAATATACTGTGGAGCCGAGTGGGGTAAGTTTTGCCAAAAGACAGGGCTGGAATGTGTATCTGGATACCAAAGATCCCGAAGCTCCGGGTAACTATTATAAATGGGATTGGCAGCACTACGAATTTACATCGGTTTGTTCGCAGCGAGAGCTAAAAGATGGCTCTCTAACAGGCTTGGGCTGTTGTTCAAATTGCTGGAACATAACCCGCTGTTATACCTGTGTTAGCCTCAATTCCGATGTAAACATTAACGGACAGGCTATTAGCCGTCAATTTATTATGCGTGTCCCCTATAAATCGCAGAGCCGTTACTACCTCGAAGTACAGCAGCAGGCTATTAGTAAAGGAGCGTATGAATTCTGGAAAAGTGTGAAAGGACTGGTTAATAATACGGGTGGACTCTTCGACGCTGCTCCTTCAACAGTACAGGGCAATCTACATTGTGTGAATGACCCGACCACGTTGGTATACGGTTTTTTTGGCGCCACCGGCCTATCCGAACAATACATCAATGTGGATCGCAGTACAGGTCAGGGCGTTCCAGATACAGACCCTATCGTAACTGTGCCACAGCCTTCGGCTTGTGTTGTTTGTGAAAATAGTCTTTATCGTACACCCAATAAACCTCGCTGGTGGCAGTTTTAAACGGTGGTAGAGTTATTAATCGGTTTGCGGAGTTCGTGTAAAAAAAATAGTTTTGTGTAAATGATAGAAGCATGAATCGCCCGCTCAAAATATTGGTATTACAGTTTGCCTCTATTGGCGATGTTGTGCTCACAACTCCTGTTGTCCGCAGCCTGAAACAGCAGCTTCCGAACGCTATTATCCATTTTTGCACCAAGCAAGCCTACCAATCAATTGTTGAAAATAACCCGCGAATTGCCAGAGCACATTTTGTAGACGGAAACCTTTTCAGGCTACTCAAAGAACTACGTGCCGAACAATTCGATTATGTGATTGACCTGCAAAATACATTTCTAACCAGCCTGATTAAAGCGACTACAGGTAGTCGATCGTACAGCATCGAAAAACAATCGTTTCGCGAATGGCTTTACATTCGGTGGAAGGTAAACGCCATGACAGAGCAACACATTGTAGATCGCTACATGGCCACGATACAGCCACTAGGTGTTGAAAATGATGGGCGCGGGCTGGATTATTTCATCCCCTACAAAGACGAAGTTGAAACTAACTGGTTGCCCGAAACGCATCAGAACGGTTTTGTTGCCTATGCCATTGGTGGGCAAAGCCTGACCCGCCGATTACCCGTTTTGAGGATGATTGAGTTGTGTATTAAAATCAATTATCCGGTCATTTTGCTAGGCGACAAAGCTGACCGAAAGGTAGGTGACGAAATTGTACAAGCCATTGGCGAACGGCAGATTTATAATGCCTGTGGTCATTTTAACCTCAATCAATCGGCATCCCTGCTACAACGGGCACGGGTTGTGTTCAGTCACGATACGGGCCTAATGCACATTGCTGCGGCCTTCCGCAAAAAAGTCTATTCCATCTGGGGGAGCACTACGCCCCAATTCGGTTTTTATCCCTACAAAACTCCCCACGTCCGGCTCGAAACTCCCGGCTTAGGTTGCCGTCCCTGCTCTGCGAGTAATTCAGGCAACTGTCCTATGAAACATTTCAAGTGTATGAATAACCTCCCTTCGATTTTGAAGTGAAGGAGTTGAGGACGAGGAAGAATTTTGAGTAGATGGGTTGTTTGTCAATTATTTTGTAAAAAATAAATACATTTTGTCAGTGACTAATTTTACAGTTTTCCGTATAAGTAGTACTTTGCAGTAAGTAAACTACTAAGAAGTAGAACGATGTATTTGGAAGAGCGCGTAGAACAATTAGAAGCCCTGGCAGTTGACCAGAGCAAGCAATCTGAGTTAATCGCTAAAGCTGTCGCAAAACTGACGATTGACACTCAGCAGGGATTAGATAGTCTTAGAAAAGGGCAAGCTGACCTTCAGAAGGAAGTCGTGCGGTTGGTCGATTCGATAGATGGTACGAACGAACGCGTCAATCAGCTTGATCGGAAAATGGAGCAGCGATTCGACGAAGTCAACGCAAAGTTTGTTCAGGTGAATGATCAGTTCGCTCAGGTAAATGCTAAGTTTGATCAAGTGAACGATCAGTTTATTCAGGTGAATGATCAGTTCGCTCAGGTGAATGCTAAGTTTGACCAGGTGAATGATAAATTTGCTCAGGTTGATGCTAAGCAAAACCAAATGCAACAGAATATGAACGAAATGCGCCAGGATATAGCCGGGTTAAAGGTGGGCCAGGAGTTGATTTTGCAGATTTTACGGGAGAAACTGCCTTAACTAAAGTATCCCAATCGAGTTAGCTCATATAGCGTAGAAGCAAACCAACCAAAGCGGCTCCACCAATAACACCTAATTCCGGGAGTTTCTTAAATCGGTACAATAAGCCAATTGTTGTTAAAGCGATCAGAATAGCCGGTATATCTACCAACTGTCGACGCGCCAATACAATTACAGCTCCAGCGATCGCTCCTACGGCCGCCATGGTCACCCCATCGACAAATGCTTTAACCCCGGATGCTTTCCCCACCGTTTGAAATAAGGGGCAGGTAATACCGTTAGCAGGTAGCAGGGTAGAAATGTTGCCAAGGCCGCTACAAAGGCTCCCGCAAAACCCGCTACCAGATAGCCAATAAACGCCACGGTAATCACAACCGGGCCGGGGTAATCATGGCCACGGCCACCGCATCTAAAAACTGCTGTTCAGTTAGCCAGCTGTATTCTTTCACTACGCCCCATATAGAAACGGTACAATCGCCAGCCCACTACCAAATACAAATGCACCCGCTTTGGTAAAGAAAATAGCCAGTTTCCAGAGGACTGAATCTGTTGGAACGGCTACTATTTGTGCTAAGAAGGGAGCAATACTAGTTCCCATGCCAGGTCGTATAAGTGATGGGGGGGACTTTATAGCCCAATAAATTACTCCTGACAAGAGTACCAGCCAAAGCAGTTCTGATTCCGTGACTGCTGTGGCAACGGCTGATAGACTGAACAAACCCCATCCTATCCATTCTTTCCCGACGGTTTTGAGGGTTAGCTTGTACGTACCTGTAGCGATGATTCCTATTACAGCAGCTCCAATTCCATAAAAAACAGCCTGCATCCAGGGGAGGCCACCGAACCGCACATAGGCCCAGCCTAAAGCAACAACCATGATAAAAGAAGGCAATACAAAGGCAAATCCTGTTAAGGTGGCGCCTACTAATCCATAATGAACGTAGCCCAGATAAATGGCGAGTTGAGCCGCCAGTGGGCCAGGTGCCAATTGGGCTAAAGCTAATCCTTCACGGTAATCTTCTTCGGTAATCCACTGGCGATCAGTGACCATGTCGCGGTGCATGGCACTAACTAAAGCTGGTGGCCCGCCAAAACCAAAGGTGCCTAATTGGAGGAAGTAGCGAATCAGATCGGTTTTTGAATAGGGGAGAGTCGTGGAGTCCATGCTAGTGCTAAACAGAATGAATTAATGCTTCATACCACTTGGCTTTCCTTTGCCTAACTGATCCAGCGCAGCCCGGAACCCTTTGGCCAGGTCGGTTGCTGACCCGCGACCATAGTAGTGCAGGAAGATAGTACGTGGCTGTTCTCCTAGCATATGGTGGTGAAGAGCAACAACCTCCAGATTGTGTTGGCGAAGGGTTTTAATAACCTGATTTACCTCCGTATCCAGCATGGCTATGTCACCTGCAATGTGGGCGTCAGCTTGTTTCCCGGCAAAGGAAGCCCAGGAGTTAAGTCCAATAGCAGCTGTCATCTCGGCACCCATCGCTACAATCTGCACATCATCCCGCCCAACCGTGTACTTATAGGTTGGTCCATTAACTACACCTTTATAGTTGACGAACCCATCCAGGGTAGCCAGGTCAAATAACTCTTTCCCTGTTTGAGCTGCCGGGTTAGCCGTTGAGGTGGGCTGGTTGGCTGGAAATAATTTTGTCTTTCCAATGGCCTGTGCATACTTTTTCGCCAGCTCTGCTGTGTCGCCCATGCCGTGCAGGTGCATATAAAAGATGCGGGGTTGCTCATAAAAAAAGTGATTATGAATAGCCCCAACCTCCAATCCAGCCGCCTGGGTAGCGTCGATCAGTGGATTCACTTCAGCTTCCAGCAGTACCGTGTCGCTCATCATAACCGTTTGTTTGCCATCCAGTGTCTTTTTAAAAGCGACCCATCCCCAAATCCGAAAGGAATGGGTACAGAATCTCCTTTTACACTCACTTTCAGGTCGTTACGAGGAAGGGTAATGTTGTAGGTTGCCTGCGCTTCGTTGTAGATTCCCTTCTTCCCTAATGCTGTAGCTATAGCCTCTTGTTCTTCTGTTGATAAGGCGGGTGTTTTCAGGACAGAACCTGTTTCGGCTATAGGTGAGCCGCAAAGCGGAATTGTGCCAGCCAAAGCTGCGGTTTGGAGAAAATTGCGTCGTTTCATGAGGAAAGGGTAAGGTGGCTTCGTTGCCGAGCCAATTGATTAAAAAACAATACCAAACTGTAGGCCTACTGTTAACGAAGTAGGGCGGTCATTGCCAAAGCGAACCGGTATAGGAATGGCTACAAAGTAACTATTTGTTTGGCCTTTTTTTACAATTTTGTTAAGCACTGGTGTAAACCCATAACGTCCTGAAGTTTCAAAGGCCAGTCGGCTGGCTAATGTGAAATCGTGCCCTAAATTGACTAACACACCTGGATGGAAAAGTACGTTTGCCACTCGACTCGTTCCATTTTCGGCCCGAATGGTAGGGACAACTTCAACCGAAAAGCCAAGCTTTTTAGTTTTCCATAAATTTAGCCCAATAGGAAAACCAACGGCATAATACTGACTGAAATTCGTTTCGCTACCCTTCTCATCTACTGTGATAAGAGGGTGAAGCACACCCAGATAACCCGCCATTCTTGGATAAGTAGGGGGCTGTGTTGGTTGGGCCCCTACTTTATGTGATAGGAGTCCTGTCATTATGAATAGGATTAGAAACGAACGAGGATAACGTAAAATGCTCATCACGATTAAATCAGGCTTTTTGTTGTAAGGATAAGCCACGTGATGAGCCAGAAATAGAATGGATTTAACCTTTTGTATTTGCTTTACCTTTTAGCCTACTTTTTCGATAGTCTGATGGATTTTGCTCCATCAGTTTTTTGAAAATCCGGGTAAAATGACTCTGATCAGAGAAGCCGGTCAGGTAGGCAATTTCGGATAGGCTGTAGGGAGTTGTTTCCAGCAAATGCACAGCTTTCTCAATCCGTAACTTCCGAATGTATTCGCCAAACGAAAGGTCGTCGAAGTAGCGGGAGAATGCCCGTGATACATAGGCGGGGTTGACAGCCAGACTTTCGGATAACTCGTTCAGGCTAAGGGTTAGATTTGTATCAATCTGATCCTGAATTAATTCTTTAAGTTCTTTCACCCAAGTGGGCGTTTTACGTTTGCCGGTAGGTTTAAGGTAAGTATGAAGAACTTCCAGCAATAGCCGCTCAGTGGGACTTTGGGTGTGTTTAACGGATTGCAGGTGCTTGGCCCAACTATAAAGCGCATCATAAATAATGAGGCCTTGTTCAAGTAATAGTTGATCATCCTTGATGTTAAAGGCTAACCCTGCCGAAATAGCCCACAAACCCGAAGCTTGAGCCGCTAGGGTATGATCATCGGTATCCGCTCCGCGCACGATGGGGGCTATTGTTTGTAAAGCGGGATCGGTCAGGTTGTGCTTTTGTAGAAAATAATCGAAGGTGCAGCGGTCTTCATAGTGACTGTACTCTACCCCCGGAATATCAAAAGGAATAGCGTCCAATACCTGGGCTTGTGTGATAACTTGCGCTTCTGGCACGAAGAGAATGTCGGCTGTGGCGTCAATAAAGCGTCTGATAAGCCAGGGGCAGGCCAATCGGTCAATTTTAGGACGCTCTCGTGTGATCCAGATCATAGAAGTTGGGCGATAATAGAACCTCCGAAAGGAATAGTCACAAGTCAGCTGTTCAGCACTTTACGTACTCGCTCTGCTACTGCTTCTACAGAAATATCATTCAGGCAGGCCAAATCACCTCGCCAGCAGGGTGTATTGCCAAAGACTGAGCAAGGGCGGCAGGGGAGAACGTCGGTCGGAATTTGAAGAATAGCCTCCTCGCCTTGACCCCAGGGGCCGAAACCTGCGTCGGGATGAGTAGCTCCCCAGATTGATAGTACGGGTACGCCACTCAAAGCCGCCAGGTGCATGTTTCCCGAGTCCATACAAAGCATACCTGTCAGTTGATGGATAAGTGATAACTCGGCGGCCATTGACAGTTGCCCCGCTACCAGAATAACTTGAGGATATTTCTGTCGCAAGGTTTCAAGTTGAGCGATCTCGGCACTACCTCCCCCAAATAGGAAAATGGTAATAGGTTGATCAGTGTATAACTTCTCCAGCAAAGGTACAAAACGCTCGAATGGCCACATCTTTTGCTCATGTTGGGCGAAAGGTGCAATGCCGAGCCAGAGTGTATTGGGCGTAATAGCCTGACGGTTAAGGAAACTCGCTAACTCGACTTCGGAAGAAGTAAAAAGTGGAAATTGAAATGGTCTGGCTGGTTGAATCGCATAGCCAGCCTTGTCAAATACCTGAGCGTATCGCTCCACGCTGTGGGGCAACCGGCGACGAATTTTGTTCTCTTTTCGGGTCAGTTCTTTCTTCTCCGTGCGGCCTTTATCAAGCGTAACCGACGGTACGCCAATCAGCCGAAACAGGCTTTTCAGAACACCCGACCGTAGATTTTGATGGGCATCGACCACCACAGCAAACGAAGCCAGTTGCCGTAATTCATTGAACAAACGAACCAATCCGCCAACCCCTTTATGCCGCCCATCAAAATCGGCACCTATGATACGAACACTTGGAAACTGCTCGAAAAAGACAGCAAATTTTGTCCGTGTCACCAGCGTTATACCTGCATCAGGGTAGCGTTGCGTGAACGCCTGTACGACAGGTGCCAGCAAGGCAACATCGCCCATGGCCGAGAAGCGAAGAAGGAGTAACTGATTCATTCGTCATGAGTCATCATTCATTGTCATTTATTGTCATCGGTTGTCATTGGTTATAGGGCAGCTAAATGACAATGAATGACAGCCAAATGACTACTCCTGACTACTATAAAGTACCGGATTTAGCGTAGGGTCGTTGTACATTTTCATCTGGCGGTACACTTTCATATAGCGGTCGCCGTTTTGAATATCTTCGATCAATTCATCGAAACAGCGGGTCAGATCACTTTCCTGCTCAAGTAATACACTCAATTTCTGTTGTGCCTTCTGGCGGTGTTCATCCGAAACCGCAGGCCGTTCGACTTGCTCGCGGAAGTGGTATAACTTGAGTTGCAGAATCGACATCCGATCCAGGAGCCAGGCGGGCGTTTCGGAGTTCATCCGGGCCTCCGGCTTGGGCATAATATCCAGAAACAGATCAGAAAACCAGCTATCAATTAACTCCACCGTATCGGTGCGATCCTGGTTCGACTGGTCAATCCGACGTTTGATCGCAACTAATTCGTCGGGGCGGATGGTTGGGCTGCGAATAATGTCTTCCAGATGCCATTGAACCGTGTCAATCCAATTCTTCTGATACAATAAAAAAGCAATACCATTGGAGGAATACGGATTCTGGATGGGCGTGTCGACGTAGTCGGTCAGGTGGTAATCCTGAATGCTCTGACGAAAAATGTCGTTGGCAAACGTAGCGTTCATAGGCGATTAATCAGCGGCAAAGATAAGATTTTCGCTGGGAATGTCCTTGATAACAATCAGCCAAAACACCTATGCCACATCAGGGAGTTTTGGAAAAGAAAGGCTATGTTTGTACTATTCGAATGATTAATTAGGTTTAATTTCTGTTTTAAACATTTGTTTAAAAAAACTATTTGAAAAAGTTGCTTGTTAGTTTAGCACAACATACTTTTGAAACGTCAACATGAAAAAGAACATGGATTGTAGTCTCACTCTCCCCTCAAAGTCAACCGAAGAGCGCATTCGCGAAGCGGCTAAGCGGGTATTTCTGGAGAAAGGATTCGATGGGGCTACATCACGAGATATTGCCGAAGCAGCGAATATTAACATTGCCCTAACCAACTACTATTTCCGCAGTAAAGAAAAGCTCTTCATTAGCATCTTTGAAGAAATGCTTCAGTTGTTCTTCAACGGCATGATCGAAATCATGAATCAGCCAATCTCGCTGCGGGAAAAAATTGCTGAGTTGATCAGGCATGATTTTCAGTTAATGAAGGAGAATCCTAGTTTGTCGCTCTTCGTCATGAACGAGGTACACCGCAATCCGGAGCGTATGGTCAATTGCATGGGTGTCATGAAGCAAATTCATCACTCCATGTTCGAAGAACAACTTCAGAAGGAAGTCAATCTGGGAACGATCCGGGAAATTAATGCGATTCATCTCCTGCCAATGATCTTTTGTAATATTCAGTTTCTGTTTATTGGCAAAGCCATGCATATGAAAATGTGGCAGATGACTAGCGAGCAATTTGACGAATTTGCGGAAAAGCATAAGAACCTGGTCATTGACATGATTACCGAGTATCTATTTGAGTTCGAAAAAGCTTAACGGCTTTTTTTTACCCCTAATTTAAACAAATATTTAAAATTAAATATTAAACACAATGTTTAAAATGAATCCATCAACACCAGCTTTAAGAACCATTCGATGGTATCTGGCCGCTGTTCCTTTATTGCTGGGAAATTCACTGGTACAGGCACAGGATCAGACACTTGAGCAATTGATTAACAAGGCATTGACCAACAACTTCAGCGTGCAGTCGGCACGGCTCGATGAAATCAAAACCGAAGCTCAGATTGCTGAAGTTAAAGCCAATGCACGCCCACAAGTGAACCTATCAGGCGACTACAGACGCTATCTGAAAATTCCGGGGCAGGTTATTCCCGCATCCGTTTTTGGCGGACCGGAGGGGTCGTATTCTGCCGTCGCATTTGGGTTGCCATATAACCTGTCAACGACGGTTCAGGCCACGCAGGCCCTGTATAATCAATCGTTACTGATTGCGACAAAAGCGGCTAAAGCCAGCCGGAATCTGTCGGCGCTGCAAACCCAGAAAACGAAAGAAGATGTTGCCTACAATGTCTCGGCCACCTATTACAATCTGCAAACGACCGCTCAGCAGATTGCCTTCCTGCGAAGCAACCTAATCGCCACCGAACGGCTCATCCGAATCACCGAATTACGTCGCCAAAATCAGTTAGCACAGGGTATTGACGTTGACCGGCTGCAACTCAGCAAAACGGCATCGCAGACCCAGATTGAATCGCTACAGGCAACGTATAATCAACTGCTTAACAATCTGAAATTTCTGACTGGAATACCCCAAACGGATTCATTACAAGTCTGGACGGCAATTGAAAAGACTATCCCGGTAGCGCCTGGCAATGAATACACGATTAACCGAACGGATCTTCAACTGATTGATCAGCAGAAAATAATCAACGGCTTAGAGCAGCAGAATGTCAAATCGAGTTTTGTGCCTACGGTTAATGCCTATGGGGTGGCGAACAGCACGGTCTATGCCATTGGTGGCGATAATTCCTATGCCAAAAACTTACCAGGCTACTGGCTGGGGCTTCAACTGAACTGGAATGTATTCGATGGCTTGGCGCGGAAAGCCAAATTGGGCCAGAAGAAAATAGACGACCAGAAATTGGACCTACAACTCCGCCAAACCCGCGAGTCGATTTCGATGGACATTGCCAATTCCCGCAATAAGTTTCTGGTCGAACAGCAGAACCTGACGACAAATCAAAGCCAGGTCACGCTGGCCGAAAAAGTCTACACCCAAACGCAACTCCAATTTAAAGAAGGTACAGTCGACATTACCGATGTTGTCCAGGCTGAAAACTCACTTCGCGATGCACAAAACAACTACCTAACCACGCTGGTCAATCTCCGTACTGCCGAATTAGACTGGAAAAAAGCAACTGGCAGCTTAATCAATCGCTAACCATTAATTGAATGAATAATGGACAATGTAAAATGAATAATGATTTTGGTTAAACAATTGATTTTTAGTGAATTAGTTGTTGTTTATTATCCATTTTACATTATTCATTATCCATTAACTTAACACAACCTTCAAAATCGTATAAACACAATCATGAAACGAATTTTGGTAATACTTGCCCTTGTTGCTACGCTTGGCCTGACGGCCTGGACATTAGTCAACAACAAAAAAGAAGTTGAAGAAAAAGTGTACAAACCCAATGCTGGTCAAAAGGTAGGGGTACGCACGGCCGTTGCCGAACTGCGGAATCTGTCGCAGGAAACCGAATTTTTAGGCTCATTTTCGCCAAACCGGGAAATTGAAATCCGGCCACAAGCGGGTGGCCAAATTATCTCTTTACCCATTGAAGAAGGACAAACTGTTGGCGCTGGTCGGTTGATTGCCAAACTGGACGACGATCAGCTTAAGTACCAGATTGAAGCCGCACAAGTGACGCTGGAAGGGTATCAAAACGACCTGAAACGGTACGAGAATCTGGTAAAAGGCGATGCTACGCCCGCCGTCAATCTGGAACGAACACAACTCAGCATTCGCTCGACCCAGGCACAAATCAAACAGCTTCAGAAACAAGTGGCCAATACGACCGTCACGACCCCTTTTTCAGGTATTGTTACCGAGAAAGTGGTTGAGAAAGGATCAGTAGTTTCGGTTGGGTCGCCGATTGCTAAAGTGACGGATATTTCGACTCTGAAATTAGTGGTTCAAATTCCTGAAAAAGCCATCAATCAATTCCACGTTGGCCAAACACTGCCTATTGACACCGAAGTCTATCCAGATGCGCATTTTAGCGGACGTATTTCCATGATTGCGGCCCAAGGCGACGCGGCTCACAATTACCCGGTTGAGATTACGGTTAGCAACTCCAGTAAAAATCTACTCCGCGCTGGTATGTACGGCTCCATTGCCAACACCAACAACGTGAAAAGCCAAACGCTGGCTGTACCTCGTCAGGCCATTATTGGATCGGCAAAGCAACCGCAGATTTATGTGATCGAAAACGGTAAAGCGATGCTGAAATCCGTTGAAATTGGCGCGACCACAAACGACTACTACGAAATTACGAAGGGGCTAAAAGCTGGTGATCAGGTCGTTACGAGCGGTCAAATCAACTTGCAAAACGGTACACTGGTAGTGGCGCAATAGGTAAAGAGCGAAAGAGTGAATGAGCGAAAGGGCGAAACAATACTCCAACCTTCTCGCGAACAATTTTTCACTCTTTCACTCATTCACTCTTTTACTCTTTGAAAAATGAAATTTGTTGAAACCATCATCAAACGCCCCTCGCTCATTATCGTACTGTTTGCGATTCTGACTATAGGTGGTTTGTTTTCCTACCGGATGTTAAGCTACGAGCTTCTTCCGGAATTTTCTACTCCTGTCATTACGATCACCACGGTTTATCCAGGCGCTGCTCCATCGGAAGTTGAAACCGAGATCAGTCGGAAAATAGAGGATGCCGTATCGGGCTTAGATAACCTCGACGACGTGAAAGCCAACTCCTTCGAAAATGCGTCGGTTGTTGTAGTTCAGTTTAAAGCAGGTACAGATATTGACCTGGCTTTACAGGATGCCCAGCGTGAAATCGATAAAATGGTGAGCGATTTACCCGACGATGCCGAGCAGCCTTCCCTGTCGAAAATATCGCCCAGCGACCAGCCTATTATGCAGTTGCTGGCCACCTCTACCTTGCCAAACGAAGTGTTTTATCAGCAGGTAGAAGATAAGTATCTGCCTGTACTTCAGCAAATTAAAGGTGTTGCCGACATCACCATGGTGGGGGGCGACAAGCGCGAGATTCGGATCAACGTCAATGACGATAAACTAAACTACTACGGATTGTCGCTTCTCCAGGTGTCTCAGGCAATCAACCAGGCGAATCTTGACTTTCCGACCGGGAAAGTAAAAAGCACCACGGAGAATATGACGCTTCGGCTCGCCGGGAAATTCGCGTCGATGGATGACATTCGTAAACTGGTTATCGCCACCCCCGCCAACGGTAGTCCCATCCGCGTAGGCGATGTGGCCAACGTTACGGATGGCATTACGGAGCCAACCAGTATCAGCCGCTTTAATGGCCAGAATGGGATCGGTCTGTTTATTAAGAAACAATCCGATGCCAACGCCGTCGAAATCAGTAAATTAGTCCAGGAGAAACTGGCTGTTGTCGAGAAGGAAAACGCCAAAGACAAGGTCAACTTTGCCATTGCCTACGATAGCAGTGTATTTACCCTGGCATCCGTCGAAGCCGTAACGCACGATTTGATCCTGGCTGTTGGTCTGGTGGCCCTTGTGATGTTGTTGTTCCTGCATAGCCTTCGTAACGCCTTCATCGTGATGGTGTCGGTACCTGCTTCGCTGATTTCAGCCTTCCTGTTCATGTATGTAATGGGCTATTCGCTCAATCTGATGACTCTGCTGGCCCTGTCGCTGGTAATTGGTATTCTGGTCGATGACTCCATTGTAGTACTCGAAAATATTCAGCGACACCTCGAAATGGGTAAAGATCGCTGGCGGGCCACGCTGGACGGTGTCAGCGAAATTGGCTTTGCAGCCGTTGCCATTACCCTGGTTATTGTGGTCGTGTTCGTACCCATTACATTCGTAGATGCTGTCATTGCTGATTTGTTACGGCAGTTTTCGCTGACCGTTGCCTTCGCTACTCTGGTTAGTTTGCTGGTCAGTTTCACGCTTACGCCCTGGCTTACTTCTAACCTTGCCAAACTGGAGCATTTGAACCCCAAGAATCCATTTCAGGCTTTCCTGTTGTGGTTCGAAAAAGGGCTAACTAGCCTGACCGCTGGGTATCACAGCAGTCTGGCCTGGGTATTGAGTCATAAATTGGCCTTCACGGGCATTTTGGGCGCTATTTTTGTCTTCACGGGCTGGGTGATGAGTCTGGGGATTATTGGTTCGGAGTTCGTCGCGCAGGGCGATCAGGGTAAGTTTCTGCTCACAGTGAAGCTCGACAAGAGCGTATCCTTACAGCAAAACAACCTCACATCCAGAGCTATTGAAAACTACCTGCGTAAGAAACCCGAAGTGCAAACCATTTTCGCTAACGTGGGCGGGGCTAGTACGGGGGTTAACAGTACAGGGCAGGGCTCAACAAACCGCACCGAATTAACCGTGCAACTGGCGGATGCTGCCGAACGACCCGGCCAAAAGCCAACGGAACAGTACATGATGGATGTCCGGAAAGAACTGGAAGACCGTTTCCCTGCTATCGAATTCGGTTCGTCGGTGATTGGGATCGTTAATTCCGGTACGGCACCTATCGAGATTTTCCTGAGTGGAAACGATGTCAATCAGAATCTGGCGGCCGCTCAGGAACTGGCAAATCGAATCAGTCGAACCCCCGGTGCCAACGACGTAAACGTATCGGTCGAGTCTGGTAACCCGGAAGTTCGGGTAGAAATTGATCGGGAGAAAATGGCCAAACTCGGGCTAAACATTCAAACCGTTGGGGGAACCCTGCAAAATGCCTTTGCTGGTAACGATGATTCCAAGTTTCGGGATAATGGTGAGGATTATGACATCCGCGTTATGCTGGACGCTTTTGATCGGAAAAATCCTGATGATGTGAAGAGCATAAACTTCTTCAGTCCATCGGCCAATCGTTCGGTGCGCCTGGCGGAGTTCGCCAATGTTTCGCTCAGTAATGGACCTTCACTGCTGGAGCGTAAGAACCGTCGCTCATCGGTTACGGTCACGGCCAATACGTTAGGAACGGGTTCGGGAACACTAACAGCTGTTATTCAGGCTGATCTGGCGAAGAATCCACTGCCATCTGGCGTAACGGTTAGCTGGGGTGGCGATGCCAAAAACCAAAGTGAAGGGTTTGGCTCACTGGGTATCGCGATGCTGGCCGGTCTGATGCTCGTATACTTCATCATGGTTTTGCTCTATGACAGCTTTGTGTACCCGTTTGTGGTGTTGTTCTCGATTCCCGTAGCGGTCATTGGCGCGCTGCTGGCCTTAGCACTCAGCTCATCCAACATCGGTATTTTCGCCATGCTGGGGATGTTGATGCTGATTGGTCTGGTGGTTAAAAATGCCATCCTGATTGTCGATTTTGCCAATCAGCAAAAAGCCGATGGCGTACCTTTCAGGCAGGCTATTCTGCACGCTGGCGAAGAACGGTTACGCCCCATTCTGATGACCACCATTGCCATGGTCATTGGTATGATTCCGATTGCAACCGCTTCGGGTGCTGGGGCCGAATGGAAAAACTCACTGGCCTGGGTACTGATCGGGGGCTTGACCAGTTCGATGGTACTAACTATTTATCTGGTGCCGATGATGTATTATATCGTGGATCGGATTCAGGAGAAGTGGACGAACTTCCGGTCTAAATCTAAAACGACGGAAGTCATAGAAGAAGTAGCTGTTTCTTAAATAGTTTACGGTATTCGGTTTGTGGTATACGGTTGGCGGACCCACAGTTGCTTTTGGCGGTTCGCCAACCGTATACCACAAACCGAATCCTATAAACCCAACATCACCATGACACTTTCACAAATAAACAATCGCCTACAGGAGATCCTTACCAATATCGGTATCCATTTAACTGCCCTGACCGATCAGGCTAATTTCAGCCGCGACCTGGGACTCGACTCGCTCGATCTTACTGATCTGATGCTTCAGGTAGAGATCAGTTTTGGCATTCGTATTCCCGACGAAGACTGGTGGACCATCCAGACGGTTGGCCAATTGAAAAATTATATTGCCCGCGAGGTAATCTTCGAGCAAAACGTATAGAACCCGCCGTAATGATCACTCTGGTGCTGGTGTCTACGTAAGCCGGCATCAGAGCTGAATCAAGTCCAATTTCATAACTTCTAATTGATACCTACCAAAACCAGGCACCAATGATTTTCAATTTTACAGTCCATGAAACGCTTAGTATGGTTAATGATAGGGTTGTTTCTGACCCTGCCTGGCATGGCGCAACGAAACAAATTGCAATTACTCCGCATCAGTGAAGACAACGATGCGCTCAATGCTCGCCGGGAAGTAACCGACCGCGAATACACCAACGGCACCCGCATTGACGTTTTTTATACCAAGACCGCCAAAGCCCGGTTCCTGAGTGCCCTCCTGATTCCAATAGGCGAAAACCCCCACGAGGTCAATAATCTCTATAGTATCGGGCTAACGCAGCTCATGTACACCCCCTCCGATATCACCAACAAAGAGGTAATTCGCACAAGCCGACCTTATGCCGCCTTGTTATACATCACCCACTCGTTAACCTCCTCCGACCCCATACATCATCAGCGACTGACTACTGAACTGGATTTAGGGGTGTTAGGCAAAGCGGCATTTGGCGAGGAAGTGCAAACCTGGTTTCATAAACAGATGGGGTATAACAAACCCGAGGGATGGAGCCACCAGTTACCGTCCGATGTTGTGATTAACTACCTCATTCAGTATGAAAAATTACTCGTACAACCCTCGCCTAATCTGCAAATTCTAGGTTTGCTGAGTACCAATGTAGGAACGCTGAATAACAACATCAACGCGGGGATTACATTCCGGGCTGGTATTTTCAGTGATTATTTTTCTAATTATGAGCGTCCTGCCATCGTTGAGGGCGTTCACCATGCTCCAAATTACCGTAAGGTTCAGTTTTTCTTTTACATGCGTCCGGTGGCTCGGTTAGTTATGGACGATTCCATTTTGCAGGGTGGTTTTTTCAGTCACGATCGGGCTCAATACGTCGTTGATCGCGACTTGCTGAAGCGGGCGTTTGTGCAGTTCGAATATGGAGCGGTACTATCCCGAAATCGGCTGGGTGTTTCATTTAGCGAAAAACTGATTACCCCCCAATATGAGGGAGCCCCCTCGCAACAGGTCGGCAATCTGACACTGTTCATTGGATTATGAGCCCGCTGGCGCAGCCATTATGATTTGCAATCACAGGGTTTATGTCTTAAAATGCTAGTGCGGAAGTAGACTTTGTCTACTTCCGCACTAGCATTTTAAGATTATAAGCGGATGGCCTAAAATGTCCGGTGGTTGGCCATTGCGTGCTGAAATAACCGTGTACTTTTACGGACTAATCAGCGATTCAATGGCTCCTTGTACACAAGTGATTTTTGTTGTCCCACCACGTGTACATGTTCTTGACCTGACGGGACCCGTTCAGGTTTTTTACGAAGCTGTCGACTATGGAGCTTCGTATCAACTGACATATTGTTCGTTTCAAAGCCCGGTTACCAGCTCTGCGGGCTTGAATTTTGGGGCTGTACTGTCATTTAATGAGGTTCAGACTCAGCCGGGTGATTACATTTTTCTGCCCGGTATGGAAATGGAGTACATTCGGTCGGGGCTACAGGAAGAGACGATTTTTTTCGACTGGCTTCGGCGGCAACATGCGCAGGGTGTTTATGTATGCTCGGTGTGCACAGGTGCTTTTCTTATAGCCCAGGCCGGACTTCTCGATGGCCGAAAATGTACAACACACTGGAAACGGATTGACGAATTGCAGACGACCTACCCCCGGTTAATTACCCAGACTGACCGGTTGTTTGTGAAAGATGGCAACATCTACACCAGTGCAGGGGTAACGGCTGGAATTGACCTGGCTTTAGCCATTCTGGAACAAGAGCGAGGCTCGTTATTTGCGACGAAAATAGCCCGGGAATTAGTCGTGTATTTTCGGCGGGGTGCTGAGCATACGCAGAAAAGCGTTTACCTCGATTATCGAAACCATATGAACGTGGCCATTCACCAGATGCAGGACTGGCTGATTGCCAATCTGGAAGCCAACGCAACGCTGGAAGATCTGGCCGAAATCGCCAACATGAGTACCCGAAATCTGACTCGCACCTTTCGGAAGGAGACGGGTACGACCATTCAGGACTATACAACCCAACTTCGGCTCGAACTGGCCCGTACGCTACAGCATAATCCGGGTATGACCATGGAAGCCATTGCCGCTAAGTGTGGTTTTCAGGATGCTCGTCAACTCCGCCGAATCTGGCAGAAATCAAGTAACTCTACTACTATAAAAATGCCATTATCCTCCTAAAATTTACCCGTATGAACTCATCTATTCAGTCCATTCGCTACTTGATTTTAACCGGTTTACTTAGCTCTTTTCTCTGCTCGGTCTTTGCGCAAAAACCGGGTCGAAAAGCGGAATTAATGGCCTATTACTGTGAGCCTTGCAATAATGCCTGCGATCTGGAACGTCATGACGGACCAGGTGCCTGTAAACATTGTGGTATGCCCTTTGTCAAACGGAGTGTTGCCCTGATGGACTCGCTTCGGAGGGGCAGAAAAAATCAGTCAAGCGAAACGTAGCGATCTTTATTCACAACGGCGTCGAGGTGCTTGATTTCTCAGGCCCAAGTGAAGTTTTCGCGTCAACGGAAGGGTTCAATGTGTACACTGTTTCGCTTACGAAAGATCCGATCGTTAGTCAGGGATTCATTAAAATTATCCCGAACTATAGCCTTGCCGACTGCCCCAAGCCGGATATTGTTGTGCTGCCTGGTGGCCAAACCGGCCCTTTTATTGAGAATAAAGTGCTGATTAGCTGGATAAAAGCTTGTGCACAGGACGCCGAAGTTATGCTATCTGTTTGCACCGGAGCTGGTTTATTAGCCAAAGCGGGCTTGTTGGATGGCAAGCAGGCCACCACCTTTCATAACTACATCGACAAGCTGCAAAACGCAACACCTAAAGCCAAAATACTCCGAGATACGCGCTTTGTCGACAATGGGCAGGTGATCACAACAGCCGGAGTATCGGCGGGTATTGATGGCGCACTTCATGTAGTGGCCAAACTTAAAGGCCTTGCCGTAGCAACCCAAACGGCCCGCTACATGGAATACGATAAATGGAAACCCAACGAGGGATTAGTTGTTGAACAGCCCGTAAAAATGGCTGCAGAGCGGAAATAAGTCAAAGCTGAATATGTTTTTGTCCTCTCGATGTAAGGAGAGATCTCAACATAACTAACTTGAGATCTCTACTTAGGTCGAGAGGACAAAAATGAAGTATCTACCGGATTGTCTCCCACACCCTAAAGCTTTCTCCCACGCCAAACTCCGACTGGTCGGCAGGCAACTCCATAAACCCATCGGCTGCTAACAAATTAGCAAAGTCGGCAGAACCGGAACCAGGTAACGGATGAGCTAGCACCCGGCCATCCGGTTCGGAGGTGAGTCGTACGGGGAGGAAATAGGTAATAGGTGTTTTGAAGACCACTGATTCCGCTAACTGAGCGTAGCGGATAGGAGCAGGAGCTAAACCCAGCGAAACTCGTAGGTAAGGGAGTACGTACCTATAGGCACAAAGTACCGTTGAGACTGGATTGCCGGTAACGCAAAGACGGTTTTGCCCGCTGCCGATGTGCCAAACCAAAGCGGTTTGCCAGGCCGCTGCTCTACTTTATGAAAATGCTTTTGTACGCCAAGACGAGCCAGCACAGCCGGTACAAAATCAGCTTTCCCCGCCGAAACACCACCACTGAGAATGAGTACATCGTTAGTGGTAAGCAGGTGGAGTAAGTTCTCCTGTAATACGGCTTCGTCGTCAATGATATGGTGCAATGTAGCCTGAATACCCAGCGAGGCCAGGGCTGCCTGAAGCATGTAGGTGTTGGATCGTCGAATCTGATAGGGAAGGGGCGTATCGGTAATGGACACCAACTCATCACCAGTCGAAATAAGTGCTACGCGGGGTAACACGGTAACGGAAAGCGTTGACTGACCAACTGAAGCGGCAACAGCCAGCTCGGAAGGCCCTAGCTTTGTACCAACTGGCAACAACTCGTCGCCTGCCTCTCGGTCAGTGGCTTGCGGGTGAATATGTTGGCTCCGTTGAATGGGTCCCCAGGGCGTATCCTCAACCACAATAGCTGCCTTCCCATCGTCAATGCGTATTTCTTCATAACGTACCACCGTATCGACCCCTATAGGTAACATGGCTCCGGTCATTACTTCTATACAGGTATTGGCATCGCTCAGTGTTTGTTGAGGTTGTCCGGCACGTTGCATCCCAACCACCCGAAACGTTCGTTGCCCGGCTTTATAGTCGGCAAATCGAATCCCGATACCATCCATTGCCACCCGGTCGAAGGGTGGAAAGTCGCGGTCAGCCCGAACGGTTTCGCGGAGTACACGGCCCTTGGCATCGGTGAGTGAAACGATTTCAGTCGGTAGTGTAAGTAAATGTTGTTGAGTAATCGAAAACGCGTCGGTAACGGAAAGCATAGAATAATGGATGACGAATAATGAACAATGTACAATGAAAAAATAGTATGCTGCTGGTGTACTTTTCCTGAGTCGTACAATTGTGCAAATATGCTCTTATATTTGTTATGTAAGATTAACAGAAACTGATATATGGCTACGGAAATAGTTAGGAATTATAAAAACCTGGTTGCACATATTGGAAATCTTATTGATGTGGCTGGCTACCGAAATGACTATGTGGCGAAGAAAATAGGGATTTCGGCCGTTAGCTTTGCTACGAAAAAAAAACGGAATAGTTTTTCTGTTGATGAAGTTGAGAAAATAATTCAATTGATTGATAATGAAGACGTTGATGATTATTTGATGAGTAAAATTATGGAGGACCGTGCCGATGAACCAACTATCTCCCTCGCTGATTTGAAAACTCAGATGGGATGGAAATAACCGTACGTAAATCCTTCGTTAAAGAACTGCAAAAATTGCCATCTAAAATTCAACAATCTGTTCGAGAGATTTTAGATGAATTGGAGCAAGCTCTCGATCTGGAAAGCTCGGGAGTCGATTATAAATACATGGAAGGTCAGAAAAAAGGGCAGAATTATTACCGGATTCGTGTTGGCGGCTGGCGGATGGGAGTGGAGTATAAGCCCCCGGTCGATGAACAAACAGCCGCTGCTATTGTCATTACAATTTTGAGTAGAGGAGACATTTACAAGAAATTTCCTCCGAAATAAGATTTTTCATCTTAAATGAGTCAGGGCTGAGCCAGAAACAAGGCTAGGTCAGATTCAGTCAATTATGAGTTCGTTTTCACATCTCAATGCCGAAGGAAATCCGGCTATGGTAGACGTAGGAGCCAAAGCCGTTACTCGCCGAACGGCCCTTGCGCAGAGCGTTGTTGCCTTAGGTCCCGAAATTATGCAGCATCTGGTTGCCTCTGGCTTAACGGGTACGGATATCGCCACCAAGAAAGGCCCCGTGTTTCAAACTGCCATCATTGCCGGGACAATGGCTGCTAAACGGACCGACGATCTCATTCCGCTCTGCCATTCGCTTGGGTTAGATAATTGCCAGATTACGATTACAACCGAAGGGACCGACGCTATTGTCAATTGCCTTGTCTCAACGGAAGGGAAAACCGGCGTCGAAATGGAAGCGCTGGTGGGGGCATCGGTAGCTGCACTGACTATTTACGATATGTGCAAAGCGTTCTCGCACGACATCGTTATCCGGGAAACGAAACTTATGGAAAAAACGGGCGGCAAACGCGACTTTCGACGTGAGTAAACTAAACGGACTCATTCTGACCGGGGGCGCAGTACCCGTATGGGGGAGGATAAATCGCAACTGATCTATCATGGGAAATCGCAGCGTGATCATCTGACAGAACTCTTAAGACCTTATTGTAACGTCGTTTTCTGGTCAGTGAATACAACGCAGGAAATGGAACTGGAAACTGCCGGACGGCTTCAACTCCGCATTGTTGATGCGTTCGATATACAGGGTCCACTTAACGGAATCTTGTCGGCTTTTAAATATGATCCTGAAGCGGCCTGGTTCGTTGTGGCCTGCGATATGCCTCTATTAACGGTTAAGTCGCTGGACGCTCTCGTGAAGGGGCGTAACCGAGAAAAAATGGCCACGGTTTTTTACGATTCCGATGGAAAGCTACCCGAACCGCTTCTGGGTATTTATGAACCAGCCTTTAGACCCATTTTGCATCAGGCTATGCTAGCGGGAGAGTACTCTCCTCGACAACTTCTGCAAAAGAATGATAGTCAACTGCTGACCGCTCCCGACATTCGCGAACTGACAAATATCAATGACCCGACAGCGCGGGAAAAACTGGGTTTGTAAACATCAGATAAGAATTCGGGTTCATACTCAAAACCAGTTTGATATGAATCCTCTTCGCCATGCCTTGATCGCTGCTGGGTCGCTTCTACTTAGCAGTGTGGCAACTGCGCAGCGTGTAACACCCTCGCCCGAGTTGAGGGATTTTAGCGACCAGCGGATAAAGCATCAGAAAACATTGGGACTTACTCTGGGTAGTTTTGCGCTGGCTAACATTGCGGTTGGGACGATTGCCGCTGGGCAGACAGCAGGCGAGACAATGTATTTCCATAAAATGAATGTCTACTGGAACCTGGTCAACCTCGGGATTGCCGGGGCTGGCCTGCTGGTTTCCCGTAGGCGGCAGGCCGATGGCGAAACGATAGCAGATGCCGTTCGACAGCACGAGAATATGAAACAGATTTTGCTGATCAATGCTGGATTAGATGTGGCCTATGTGATCGGTGGGGCTTATTTGAAAGAACGTGCCGAATCACATCCTGCCAAGGCCGACCAACTGCGGGGTTACGGAACATCCATTATGGCGCAGGGCGGTTTTCTACTGGCTTTTGATTTGGTGAACTACTTCATTTTCAAGAACAGGGGCGATAAGCAGGAACGTGTTTTGCTCTCTGCCGGATCAACTGGCTTAGGACTCGTTGTACCTATTCGGTAAGCTGCCCCAGTAAAAGAATCGCAGGAAAGCCTTGGCGTGCCTGAACTAATCAGGTTACGGAGCCGTTCTGCGATAATTTACCAACTTCAACGGGCGATGCAAGACCATTTAAAACCCTTCCAATCGTTTATTTTCAAAGCTATTGAGTATCTTCAGCAAGATCCAGAAACCGTTGGCTTAGCTGCGGGTGGCTCCTGGGCATCGGGTGAAGTAGACGCTTACTCAGACCTCGATCTGGTATTGGTGACGACCCAGAAAATTGCGCCAGATACCGGGAAGATGCAGGCGTATGCCGCGAAATTAGGGTCGGTGCTTGCGTCCTTCCGGGCGATCACGTTGGTGAACCCCGCTTGCTGATTGTCCTTTATGAAAACGCACTGTTGCACGTTGATATTAAGTTTTTAACGCCCGATGAATTTCACCATCGGGTAGAAGACCCCACCATTCTCTGGGAGCGGGATCAGGTATTGACGTCAATTATCGAGCAATCAACCGCCCAATACCCACCTTTCGATTTTCAATGGGCCGAAGACCGTTTCTGGATATGGACCCACTATGCCGCACTTAAAGTTGGGCGGGGCGAATTCTTTGAAGCCATTGATTTTCTGGCTTTTGTCCGAAATGCTGTACTTGGGCCGATGCTCCACCTGAAAAATGCAAGTTTGCCACGGGGCGTCCGTAGAGCCGAAACTACCTTTGGTCCCCCAGAACTAACCCGGCTTCGCAAAACCGTATCCATGCCGGATCGACCAACGTTACTGAGCAGTTTATGGGAAGTTACCTATCTATACGAATCCCTGCGCGATGTGCTGGCTCCCGATACATTCCAGAAAAACAGTGCCGCTCAGTTGGCCGTTACAAGGTATCTTGCTTCACTTTAAAAAACTTGTCAGGTGTAGTCATTCGTTGTCATTTATGGTCATTCACTGTTAAATAACCAGACAATTACAATAAATGACTATTTATGACCATAAATGACAATACTTGACTATAAAAAATGACAAATCAAGATGAACACTTTCTGCGCGAGGCTATCCAGCTTGCCCGCGAAGGTATGACAACCGGGCAAGGCGGCCCATTTGGCTGCGTGGTTGTCCGAAATGGTGAAATTGTGGGGCGGGGCTGCAATCAGGTCACGTCGACAAACGACCCGACAGCCCATGCTGAAGTGGTAGCGATTCGGGATGCCTGCCGAAATTTGAGTACGTTTCAACTCGAAGATTGTACACTCTACGCATCCTGCGAACCCTGCCCAATGTGTTTGGGGGCTATTTATTGGGCGCGCCCCAGCCAAATTGTGTACGGAGCCTTTCATTCCGATGCGGCAGGTGCTGGCTTCGACGATCAGTTCATTTACGAGGAATTAGACAAACCCCGCGAACAGCGTCATATTCCCATGCACCAACTTCTGCGCGACGAAGCCGACGCCGTTTTTCAGGAGTGGGTGGCTTTGGAGAAACGAATTCTGTATTGATAGCGTACCACACTAAAACGAAGTATCCGTTCTCGATTTAAAACCCGTACTTTTGCAGAAAAAAAGCCGCTTCGTACTATTTAATTTCTGAAGCGACTTACTAAACAGTTTACGTCATGCCAGGAATGGAATTTTTTGGAGCGGCCGAGCGCAAGGAAATTAACGATGTGCTCGAGACCGGTATCCTGTTTCGGTATAATCACGAAGCGCAACGTAATGCTATTTACAAAGCCCGCGAATTCGAGGCCGAGGTTGCCAAAGTAGTGGGTGCCAAATACGCTCACGCCGTATCGAGTGGGTCAACAGCCGTTTTATGTGCGCTGGCAGCTGCCGGAATCGGTGCTGGCGATGAAGTGATCGTTCCCCCTTTTACCTATATCGCCACGGTTGAAGCGGTGCTTATGGCAGGTGCTTTACCTGTTTTCGCTGATATTGACGAAACGCTTTGCCTGAGTGCCGATGGGATTCGTAAAGTCATTACCCCAAAAACCAAAGCCATTTGCTTAGTGCATATGTGTGGTCAAATGGCCAACATGGATGCTATTATGGCCATTGTGAACGAGTACAATCTGGTGCTTGTTGAAGATGCTGGTCAGGCAATGGGCGCCAGTTACAAAGGTGTGTCAACCGGCCTGTGGGGCAAAACCGGAGCCTATTCGTTCGACTTTTTCAAGATCGCAACGGCCGGTGAAGGTGGCATCATGGTCACTAACGACGAAACGGCGTACAAACACGCAGATTCGTATTCTGACCACGGTCACGACCACGTGGGCTCAAACCGGGGTATGGAACAGCACCCTATTCTGGGCTTCAACTATCGCATCAGCGAGCTTCATGCCGCTGTTGGATTGGTACAAACGCGCCGGGTACCGGAGATCATCAAGAGCAACAACGCACACAAAACCCGGCTTATGTCGGCATTGGCAAACGTACCGGGTTTATCATTTGCGACTATTCCCGATGCCAATGGGGACTCCGCTACCTTCCTGAATCTATTGCTTGCCGATACCGATTCAGCACAACGTACAGTTGCTGAACTGAATGCGGCTGGTGTGGGTGGGTTCAACTACTGGTTTACGAACATGTACCACTTCATTAACCAGTGGAACCATATCAAGGAAATGAAAACGGCTGCGCCTTTAGCCATCGAAAAGTTCGGTGCGCCACAGGACTATAAAAACCTTGACATTCCGAATGCTCAGGCGACGATTGGCCGATTGATTTCCTTCGGTATCCGGGCAAGCTGGACAGCAGAGGAGGTCGCTACATTAGCAACCAACATCGAAACCGCCGTTCGGAAAGCGACACTGGTAGAAGCGTAATGCCAACGTTATTTATTAACGCGGGACTTCGATTCTTCTTTGTTATGTTCGACTTGCTAAATGAGCCTTTTCATATTCATGTGGGCGATGGTGGTCGTAAGCTCTGTAAATATTGGATTTTTGCAGATGGCACCATTGAACTTGCTGATTCAAAGGGCTTCAAACAGCGTGAACTGAACGATATTGAAGCGACGTTACTCACTCAAATGGTTTTTATTCAGGAAGCGTATGGCAACTACTGCACAAGCAACCACATCACAATCAACTACAAAAACAAGCGTAGCACCTGAGTTGGTAACAATTGAGGAGTTGCCTATTCTAGCGAACGTTTGGGTAGATGATACAAGAGTTCATTTTGATCTTGAAGATGGCCGGTCGATTGCATGGCCATTGTCGTGGTCACCAATATTGATTAAGGCAACACCTGAACAACGGCGGCAGTTTTCTTATTCGGCTTACCATGTTTTTTGGGATAACATCGATGAGATTATCGGGATAAAAAATGTTTTGTACCCTACTATATCGATAATTAATTCGGGAAAACACTCTGATTAAGAATTAGTTAGTAATTCAGGTTGCCACAAAAGACCAATTTTTCAGCCAATACGGCTTAACAATACAATGGTAGCAGCACCAACACAAACCACGCATAAAAATTTTAAAGGCGTTGAGAAGACGGTTTTTGGTCGGGGAGTTTTTCCCAACTCGACGAAATTCTGGCTCCGCGCCGAGTCGATAATGAAGGCTATTTCGTCTTTCTGGTCGATAATTATTTCAAAGGTAAAGCCCTCGAAGGGCAGGTTCCGGCTCACCCTGAAGACCTGACGTACTACATTAGTGTTGAGGAACATGAGCCAACCACGGAGCAGATTGACCAACTTCGCGACGAGATTCTGGCTAAAAAAGGCCTGCCATCTGGCGTAGTAGGTATTGGTGGCGGTAGTATCATGGACATAGCCAAAGCCTTGTCGCTGATGTTGACCAACGAAGGGTCATCAACGCTTTATCAGGGTCTGAATCTGATCAAAAAGCCGGGAGTTTACCATGTTGGTGTACCCACCATTTCGGGAACGGGTGCTGAGGTTTCAATGACGGCCGTACTGACTGGGCCCGTTAAAAAACTAGGTCTCAAATGCGAATGGACGGTGTTCAATCAGATTGTCCTTGATCCTGACCTGATTGCCAGTGTGCCCCGTAACTGGTGGTTCTACACGGGGATGGATACCTATATCCACTGCATCGAGTCGGAGAATGGGCGGATGAACAATGCCTATTCACATGCCTATGCGGAGCAGTCGATGAAGCTTTGCCGGGAGGTATATCTGGGTGAAAACTCAGGTCAGACGCCTGAGAATGACGACAAGTTGATGGTGGCGTCGATGATGGGTGGGTTGAGCCTGACCTATTCGGAAGTTGGTGTTTGTCATGCGCTTAGTTACGGTTTGTCGAAGATTCTGGGAACTCGACATTGTTATGCCAATTGCCTGATCATGAATCACCTCGAAGATTACTATCCAGAGGGTGTAGCTGAGTTTAAAGAGATGGTTGCCTATCACCAGATTGATTTGCCGCAGGGTTTGTCGAAAGACTGGAGCGACGACATCATCACGCAAATGGCGCACGTATCGTACAACCTGCCACACATGTGGCTACACGCTATCGGCGACAATTGGCAGGAAGTCATCACCATCGACCTGCTGAAAGATTTGTTCCGACGGCTGTAAACTACAGGAAGCTATGGAACTCCGACAACGAATATTATCAAATCCAGATATCTTGACAGGTAAGCCCGTTATTGCTGGAACCCGTTTATCCGTTCAATTTATTGTCGGACTACTAGCCAAGGGTGTTACACATGAAGAGATTCTGATGGAGTATCCTTATATTACAGAGGAGGATATCCGGGCCTGCCTGAGTTATGCCAGTCAATTACTCGATAGTAGCACCTTGATTCCATTGGCTGCTTAATGAAATGGCTGGTGGATGAATGTACGGGCCCATCCGTAGGTAGGTGGCTACGTGAACGAGGATTCGATGTTTATTCTGTTGGCGAACAGTCACCGGGTTGGCCTGACTGGCAGGTATTGGCCCATGCGGTGAGTGAGAACCGGGTAGTTATTTCCAACCACAAAGACTTTGGCGAATTAGTTTTTAAAAGCCGTATTGCACATTGTGGAATTGTTTTAATGCGCTTGGATGATGAACGAATCGACAATAAAATAACCGTATTAAATCGGTTTTTTGCTAGCTTTTTAGAGCCAATTACACCCCAGCATTTTATTGTTTTAACAGAAAAGGCAATGCGGGTAACATTAATCAAGTAAAAACATGTCTCAGAAAATCGTTCGCGTTGGCGACATCGAATGCGGGTCGGATGAGTTGTTTCTCATCAGCGGTCCGTGCGTTATTGAAGATGAAAAAATTATGATGACCGTCGCCGAGCAACTCCGGGAGATTCAGGAGCGCGTTGGCATCAAAATTATTTATAAGTCATCGTTTCAGAAGGACAACCGCTCCAGCCTGAATTATTACAATGGCCCTGGCCTCGACAAGGGGATGAAGATTCTGGCCAAAGTAAAAGAACAATTCGGTTTCCCATTATTGACGGATGTTCACTATCCGGATCAATGTGCTCCCGCTGCTGAGGTGGTCGATGTGCTGCAAATTCCGGCCTACCTCTGTATGCAAACCATGCTGGTCGTCGCTGCGGCTAAAACGGGCAAAGTTGTCAATGTGAAACACGGGCAGTTTCTGGCACCGGAGAACATGAAACATCCGGTCAAGAAAATCGAAGATTCGGGCAACGATCAAATCATCCTGACCGAGCGTGGTTTCACCTTCGGTATAATGACTTAGTGGTCGATCCACGAGCGTTCTACCACATGGCTCGCACCAATTATCCGGTTGTGTTCGACGTAACCCACGCGATCCGTAAGTACGGAATACCGTCTGCGGATGCAAAAGGTGGTGCCCGTGAATACCTGCCTGTGCTGGCTCGTGCGGGTGTGGCTGCGGGTGTCGATGGCCTGTTCGTTGAAACACACACCTGCCCATCCGAAGCGCTTTGCGATGCCGCCAGCCAACTGGATATCCGCTATCTGGAAGAGTTTCTGAAGCCCCTGCTTGAGCTTCATGCCGTGGAAGTAAAATACCGCAATACATTGCCAGAACTGGCTTAAAGAAATGAATAATGAATAATGCACAATGGATAGTGATGCTGCCGTTTAGCTCATTTTTCATTGTGCATTATTCATTCTTCATTATCCATTAAAATGATCGAACAGACCTTTTCCGCCCTCGGTGGCCAGTTTATTACGCCTGTTGATACGCTAACCGAAAAGCTGCGTTCTGTGCGAGCCATTGTGTTCGATTGGGATGGCGTGTTTAACGACGGAATCAAGACCGAAGCGGGTAGTAGTTCGTTTAGTGAAGTGGATTCGATGGGGACCAATCTGCTTCGGTTCGGGCTTTGGTTGCATCATGGGGGACAGCTGCCTGTGGCGGCTATTATTACAGGAGTGACCAATACACTCTCCGAAACGCTGGTTCGCCGGGAGCATTTCCACGCCAGCTATTCGCAGGCGAAACACAAGATCGACGTGCTCCATCATTTGCTGGCTCAACATAACCTGCAACCACACGAAGTGGCTTTTTTCTTCGATGATGCGCTGGATTTGTCGGTGTCGGAGGTAGCGGGTGTACGCATCATGATTCGCCGGAATGCAAATCCACTGTTTATGCAGTATGTTATCCAAAACAGTCTTACTGATTATGTAACCGGTAGCCAAAGTGGTCAGTTTGCCGTGCGTGAAGGCTGCGAACTCCTGCTGGGTTTGCTCGGTCAGTTCGATACCGTTATGGATGAGCGGCTTCGCTATTTCCCGGCCTACGACAACTATTACCAGCAACGGCAGGCTGTTGAACCAAGTTATTGGGTGGTAGGCTCGAATGGACCGGAACCGAAAATTAGTTGAAGTCTCAAACAGCCAGAGGCTGTTTGTTCGGTATTAATTAAACAGCCTCTGGCTGTTTGAGACAAGAATAAACCATGATAATCGGTATAATTCCGGCCCGCTACGGGTCAACACGTTTTCCTGGGAAACCCTTGGCTGATATTGGTGGTAAATCCATGATTCAGCGGGTGCTGGAGCAGTGTCAACAAGCCACCTCGTTAGACAAAGTAATTGTAGCCACGGATGATGAGCGCATTGCAGAGGCTGTTCGCCGGTTGGGTGAGGAAGTCGTAATGACGCGTACTGACCACCCCAGTGGCACTGACCGTTGCTGGGAAGCCTATGACCGACTCATAGCCGACGGACTTATCCCTGGAAATTCATCGGATTATATTCTCAACATTCAGGGTGATGAACCCTTCATTGACCCAGCGCAGATTGACGAATTAGCCGCTATTCTGGACGGAACCGTAGAACTAGCCACCCAAATGGCATCGGTCGATTCGGCAGCTATACTTCATGATCCGAAAGAAGCTAAGATTGTTGTCAATTCGCAGAACGAAGCGCTGTATTTCAGCCGCTCGGCGGTTCCCTATTTATGGGGTATTGAGCCAGATCAGTGGCATGTGCATCACGTTTATCATCGCCATGTAGGACTCTATGCCTACCGCGCCGACGTGCTCGAAAAAATCACCCAACTCCCTCCCTCGCTACTCGAACGAGCCGAATCGCTAGAACAATTGCGTTGGCTGGAAGCAGGTTATCGAATCAAACTAGTATCGACTAACTTCCAGACACCCAGTGTCGATAGTCCTGCCGACATCGAGAAAATTCTACAAAGCGGGTTGTAATGGCTGACTGTCGGTATTCGGTTGCGTCCAGATTTGATACTGCACCCGCGCCCACACCAGCAAACACGGCAGGGCTTTGATATTATAGGGCTGGAAAAACTGTTTCTGCACGACCTGTGGGAAAATATCGGTAGGGGAGAGTGACGTAAAGATAATCACCAACGCCAGCAAAATTTGGTCGAACCGGGTGGGCTCGTCAAGCGTAACCCACCACAACGCTACACCCGTTACTGCCAGAACGTAGGTCGGTGACTCGGCCATCTTGTTGAACACAATCATGAACAAGAGGAAATAGGCGACCATCCGTCGTTGAAACAAGCGGTCTTTCCACAAACTAAAGCGCAGAAACGGCAGCAGAAAGAGCGTGGCACCAATAGCCTCAATGATACGATAGTTACTATCCGTCTTAGCCATACCGAACCAGGCCTGGGCAATGCCCATCACCGATACCTGCAAGCCTAATTTGCTCACCACAATTACATCGAACCATTCTCGGTACTCGGCCAGTAGATTGTCGAGGGGAATCATGGTGAGGGGGGCAATGGCAAACAGAAACGTCCAGACGACCATTGCCAGAATGAACTGGGGCTTTTTGGGATAGAACAGAAAGAAACCTGCAGCCGCCACCCCGTAGAATTTGATAAACAGGCAGAGCACGAAGAAAAAAGCCGCCTGCCACACCCGTTCGTTACGCAGGTGATATAAGCCCAGCAGCATCGCCCCTACTATAAGGTTGTTGCTTTGTAAATTTTGGGCGGTGATAAGGGCCTCCAGAATGATAATAAGCAGGGCCACCCGCCGTTGTTTGGCCGGATCTTTTTCGTCGGACAAATAAAACCAGACACCAGCAAGTAATACCAATGTGTTGAGTAAATTCCAGAGAATCATGCCCAACAGATTAGGAAGGTAATAGAAAGGCCCCATCAACCAAGCGAAGGTTGGGCTGTATTTGTAATTATCGTCGTACAGGTTGGGATGCAGCCCGTAGATACTCTTGTTCAGGAGCAGGTTATGAAATGGTTTGGCAAACATCAGGTAGTTGTTGTAATTGCCAAACCCAAGCAGGTAGTTCTGAACAGCCACGAGGCAGAAAAGAAACACAAACAGCCCCAGCAAACGGGGTAATGTTAGAAAACGGAGCGCGCGTTGCAAAACGGAATGAATTCGTTATAGAAAGACAAAATTGGATGGTTTTCGTTGAATTAGACATGCCATATCTTAGAGATATGGCATGTCTAATTCAACGAAAACCATCCAAAATTAATCAGTATTCATACGACTTGCCCATTTATCTTTGCCAACTATGTCATCTCATCACGTTGTCCGCGAGAAACAGGAGCCTGCTCTGTTAATTGCCAATGGCGAAGCCTGCAATCCTGAACTACTGGGTCAGCTTCTGGAATGGAGCCCAACTGTCGTTGTGCTCGATAGTGCTATCTGGCGGGTTCTTGAACTGGGAATCAAAGTGGATGTACTACTTGGCGACTTCGACCAATGCTCCGACGGTTCGGGTTTGGACCTCGATCTGATTCAGTCACAGCAATATCCGCTGGAAATTGTTCATACCCCCGATCAGGATAAAACTGACCTCGATAAGGGAATTGAATACCTGATCGAACGCGGTTATCCAGCAGTCAACATCGTTTGGGCAACGGGCCGCCGGGCCGATCATAGCCTGACGAATATGACGAATATCGTTCGGTATAAAGACCGGATTCGGATTGTCATGATTGACGACCATTCCAAAATATTTCCACTCGTTGGGCGGTTCGAGAAGTGGTACGAAGCCGGAACGCCCATTTCGTTGATTCCGGTTGGCACGGTGACGGGCTACACATCGGAAGGATTAAAATATAACCTTCAGGACGCTACCCTGACACTCGGCTACCGAACCAGCAGCAGCAACGAAGCAGCAGAGGATGGCTTTGTGCGTATTGATGCCCAAACTGGCGATTTGCTCATTATGGAGTGCTGGGATTAGGCAAGTGTGTCTGGGCCAAGCTCTGGCTTGGCCTTGGATCGCCAGGTTATGTATATCAGAGGCCAAGCCAGAGCTTGGCCCAGACTAAGTCATTTAATCCGATTATACTTCTTCAGTACATCAATAACCAGCTTATGGGGCAGCGCGTAGGACTTATTGCCGTTGATGCCTTCGGTTGTTTCGGCAGCTACCATGGCGTTGATGATAGCTTCTTCCACGGCCTGAACCGTAGCTTCAAATAAAGGATTGATCAAATCATTGGGCAACTCATCTACCTTTGAGAAGTTTGTTCGCTGAAAAGCGGTGGGGTTTGCCGTAGAAAAAGCGATGAAAATATCCCCGGAACCATTTTCACCCCGTCCGCCCACTTTGCCGACACCGATAGGCACGCGTGCCGCTATTCGTTTTAATTGGTGGGGCAACAACGGCGCATCAGTTGCCACAACAACGATGATGGAGCCATCGCCCTCCTGTCGATAATGG
Source organism: Spirosoma telluris (assembly GCA_003259005.1). Classification (GTDB taxonomy): domain Bacteria; phylum Bacteroidota; class Bacteroidia; order Cytophagales; family Spirosomataceae; genus Spirosoma; species Spirosoma telluris. The sequence continues at coordinate 2,162,957 of QLII01000001.1, read as the reverse complement.
ATCGGCGGAGCTTTTAATACATTATTCAGCGTGTCTTTTAATTCCAGCCCAACGGGTACGCCGGCAATGGTTAGATTTCGTTTGGCTCCAAAATTAGACTGGACCAATACGCCCACGATGAAGGTCGAATCTTTAATTTTGACGATCCTTGACGAGGTTCCTGTCCCACCTTTAAAGCCTAAGCACATCATGCCAGTACCCCCTCCAACATTACCTTCCTTCAACTTTCCTGTTGCGGCTGTGTTCAGGGCTTCATAGGCATTGCTTTCTTTCACATGAAAGCCGTAAATGTCATTTAAAAAGCCGTCGTAGGTTTCGGCCACGACGGGGTAGGTGTACCAGAAATTTTCTTTGTACCAATGTTTTTCGACGAACCATTTTAACACGGCATCCCGTACCACGCCTACGCTATTCGTATTGGTGATCATGATGGGCGTTTCCAGAAAGCCAGATTCGGTAATCCAGGTGGTACCGGTCATTTCGCCGTTGCCATTCAACGAATACCAGTTGGCGAATACCGGATTGTTGGTTCTTCCTCTTGGCAAAATGGCCGTAACGCCGGTTCGGACCGGACCTTTCCCCAATACATTTTTACCCTCGCCCGAAATGATGGTGCTATAGCCAACTTCAACGCCCTTCACATCAGTTATAGCATTGAATTTACCCGTAGTTCCATCGAAGGGAATGCCAATGTCCCGTGCCCGTGGCTTTTGCGCATAGCTGAAAAACTGGTTAGAGAGGACAAGGATGAGTAAGGAGAGGATTTTCATAATTCGGAGCGAAGAGTCGATTGTGTGCTAAAAATAGCTTTTTAATCGTATTGTTTACCCCTGATGTGTATGGCAATTTATTATTCCAATAGTAGGCTAATTCGTTGCAGAAGATCGTGTTGCGGCAGGAGTTGGAGCCAGGAGCAAAGCAACAGGAGTAGCCAATAGGGGCGAAGATTTTTTTGCCAGCAGGCAGGCCATTCGCTTACCCATAGCAAACCAGCCGTCAAAAAACAGTACGTAAACGGAGCCATCAGACGAAGATTGGGGTCGCTGAATGGACTAACGGTTCGCAACGAAAATAAGACTAAAACGTAAACGACTGCCGTAAGCACAAACGGCCACATCAACAGATTGCTGGCTGGCATCTTTTCTGCCGACCATTGCTGTCGCCCAAATTGCCAGTAGAAGACGGTAAACAAAAGAAACTGGATACCCACACCCATCCAGGCTAGCAGATTCGAGCCTCCTGAACTAAAATCCCGGATGAGCAGGCATTCGTTCAGCATCGCCCAACCGAAAAGTTGGACAAGCTCCCAGGCAGATTCCGTTGAAACAAATCGCTCTCCCCAAAAAGCGAACCCGACAGCCGTTGGTTCATCCAGAAATACATCCCCATGCCAGCAAATCCTGCCACAGCAATGACCAGAAATTTTCGCGAAATAGTCGGCGATAGGCTGGGCTCAGCTTTTGCCTGAAACCAGATTGGGACTAGCCAACTCGTTAAAGCCAGTAAGCTCGTTAACCCAAAGACAAAGCCCCCTACGTAGCGAATCAGAAATAAGCCATACCCCAATAGGAAGAGGCTGAAGGTTCGGGTTGCGTTCGGGTTTTGCAGAAATTGGTAGAGACCCCAAACCCATTCGGCCAGTAAGACCAGAAATATAGTTTCGCTCCAGGTGTAAACCGCAATTTTCAGAAAACCGCCCAATCCCCAGATCGACAACGGCCAGATAGCGCGAGCCGCTCCTAGGCGACGTACCCAGCCATATCCCGACATACCAATAGCGGCATAATTGACCACTTTCGAAGCAACTAAAATCGGGAGACCTGTCAGGCCAGATAGTATAGCGATCAAAGCTGGGTAGCCAATTGGAAAAGTGCCATTCCAAATCCATTGCCCCTGTTCGAGGATGACATAGCCACGACCGGCCAGTAAATTCGTGGCCGATCGCAGGTAATAGTGTGAATCAACACTCATAAATCGACCTGGATTGAGCAGAATGAGAACTGTCATTACAGCACCCAGACCGACATAAGCGACCCATAGAAAGCGAGACTGGTTCATCGACTTAGCATAATCCGGCCAGTTAAACGAACTGACGTTGAGATTGGCAAATCCACACCTTCTATTTGATAGAGATACACGCCAGCGGGAAGGACGTTTCCGCCATCTGAAGTGCCATCCCAAAACCATTCGTTCAACCCTATACGCGCTGGGTTGCGGAGTGTTCGTACCACACGACCGGTTAAATCATGGATGCGAATGGCCAGCCTGGAAGGTGGTGTAATGCCTGTTAGCGAAATAAAGAATCGGGTTTGATGGGTAAATGGGTTAGGATAAACACCTGCTGCCGTCAGTTCAGGTTGGTTTCTGACCGAAAAATGGATCTGGTAGGGAGCCGCCTGGTTGCCGCTAAGGTCGCGGCCTGCGGCAATGAATGTATAAAGTCCATCAGCCAGGGGCTGGTCAGGTTGATAACGAAGTCGAAAGGCGTTTGTGCTGTCGGTGGGTGTCCAGTAAGTTTCATTACCTCCCAGGCGTAGCCGCTCAAAAGAACAACCGCCTGTCAGACAGGGGCGCTGTAAATAGAGTTCCAGCCCAGTGTTATCGGTGCGTAATAGTCGGCGATTTTCATCTTGAATAAGTACATCAATCACAGGTCGCGCCGACACGACATCGCCATCACCAATGCGTTGTCCATCAAAGGCGACTTCCAGCAGTGGGGTGTCAGGTCAATGGCGAAAGGCAGGCTGTTTGTTTGGCCGTCTGTACCAATTTCGGCTTTGTTATTCGTTTCATTCCCTTCATGAATTCGGTCGTCTGGATCAAGAAACAGCTCGAAATAGGAGGGAAGCGAGGTTGCCTTATGATTCGGTACCAACCAATTCCGCGTATCCGCGTAAAACGTCGACGGTTGGGTAACTAGCTGCTCACCAATTAATTGTCCACTGGCTTCATACTGCCGGATGCGTAGCGTTAACGCGCTATTCGTCACCCGGCCATAGTTTACGATCACCCCGAAACACGAGCGGAATCAGACTGGGCAGTTAAGGAATCACCTTGGCTATTTCGTAAACGGAGGCTGCCAGGGGCAAACGCAAAATCAGGGGTGGCATAGGGAAAAACAGCTATGGCCGGATCGCCCTGTAAGGTCATTTGCTGGGCTGTAGTTATGTCGTAGATAGTCGTGTTTGCGGTCAAATATCGTCGGATCACTTCCTGTTGAATCAGACCAATGGGTTTAGAAACGTACTGACTATCGGCCAGTAACGCATACAATTGGTCAGAGTAGTTTTTTAGGGGCGTGGCGAAGCCATTATAGGTGTGTGCCAGAAAAAGTACAGCTCCCCGATCGGGAGTCAGAATCCAGTCGGAGCCAAAGGTTGGCCGGCCAAAAAAGGTATTACCAGCCGCACAGCCGTTAACTAGCAAAAATGGATAGCGGCCTTTGTTTCGGTAGTTTAGGATATCGTTACTCACAAAGCCAATGTCGATGTCAGCCACATCCAGACTCGAATGGCCAAACATAGAAATCATACCAACGCCCTGATTAACAAGGTCTGATACGGGCAACGACTCTACCAGATTATCGGTTTGTTTGGAGAGCGTTATGACCCGGCCACCTGAAAACTTGCCTTCGATAACGGTCTTAAACTCATCGACAAAACGGCGAAATGTCTGTAATTCATAGCGATTTCTGCCTCCGCTCAGATGTATTACCTGTTTACGCCAAAGGGCTGGTTCAGCTGTGTTCTCATGCTCTTTTACCTTGTTCAAATAATCCAGCACGCTTTGAGAATTGGCCGTATTAAGTCGACCAATGGCCATAGCCGGAACATTGGCTGCTTCGCCATTCAGTCCCTCCACCAAGCCTATATCGGAGCCAGGCCAACCTGCATTCGGCAGTAAATCCAGTGACGAAACATTGGGCAATTTTCGGACGCTCTGCGGATCTCGGGATTGGCCAATCAGAAACATGAATTTGGACCTGGAGCCATCATTACGCAGCATGTACTCCGCAAATCGCCGTATCGCCAATGGGTGGCGTTCGCCATAGCTAAATTGATTGAACAGTTGGTCGATGTTTACCGTCAGCGTATCATAACGCCCTCCCGCTTCCGAAGCCCGATAAGCAGCATACGCCCGAACCGGGTCGGCTTCTGTGCCTGCTGGCTTTCGTAATAAGGGATGCGTTATAATCAGGTAATTGTGTTTTTGCGGGTCAATCTGGCGAAACGAAACAGGGTGAATACTCGGAACCATTCGCGGTTGGCTCGTTGCCAGAATCGTTCGGGGTATTTGGGTGTTTTGAACCACACCTTGCCAATGTCCATTAGACCACTTTCCAGCTATATACTTAACGTTGTTTGGGTCACTAATGTCGAACAGGCGGGTGTTGATAGGTGTATTAGGCAGGTCGAGGAAGGAGCGTTCTTTAGGATTTACCCGAAGATGCAGTACTTTTTCGCCTAGGCTATCGAGGCCAATTCGTTGCGGATATTGGATGTTCAGATACGAAACAGAGACCTCTTCACCCTCTTCCTGCGGCTGAATCCCTAAGATAATTGTTCCCAATTGCCCTATATCGCTGGGTCTGAGTTCGACATCAACTCGAGCGTTTTCATAATTGGCAAACGTAGCAATGCCTACCTCCCTCAAGGTGGCAGTCGATGACCCGGCTAAGCAACGCACCCGATGCGTACCCGGATTACGACCGACCAGTAAATAACTGACTCGGGGGTTTATAGGGTTGTTGTTGCTATCAACGACTGAACTGAATTTCGTGAGCGTAATGGCTTGTTCAAAGTGATCCCTGGCTTGGACGATTGGCCCTGTCCAGCCCTCGCCCGTATCGTAATTGGTCAGGATTGCCCCGTTTTTATAGTCAGCTCCGAGCGGATAAATCGTGCCTGCCGGGTAGGTATCCGTAAAAATTCGTAGTTCTTCCTGCCAATGATAAGGCTCCGGTGCCAGACCGGTAAAGGTTGTATCAGTGTAAGCCTCCATACGTTTACCTGGTTTACCATCGAGTCGCCAGGTTAAGAAATAGGCGGTAGTGTCGCTAAAAAGGCTGTAATAGGAGTGGGGCTGCGCAGTATGAGGTTTATAGAGTAGTGAGTCCTGCGAACCATCGTTTCGTTGTCCGTAAAATTCCAGAAAATCGCTGGTATCAAATCGCTTATCGGCCTCGCCTTCCACATAAATGGCCTGTTCAACCCCCCGATGGAAAAGCTGAAGCGTTGCTGGATCAAGCTGGTTAACCGGAACGCCTACTTGTATCAATTCTGCCGATGTGATTCGGTAGAGGCCATTTTGGAAAACCGGAATTTTGACGTACGTCTGTGACTGAACAATCCAATGAGTAGGATCAGAATTAGTCGTACTCGACTGTATTTGTGCGGCTGATGGGTTGGTAATCAGGATACAAAGTACATAACTTATTCGTGTAAGACGTATCAAGTTCTGAAACGTCGAACGGGTTAGAAAGCCTATTGGATTCGTTGTAAGTAACAAGAGTTTGATCTTAAGTGTACTTGCGGATTAGACGCTCGACGTACCCAAAAAGTAATGCCATCAAAAGGAGTAAGTTGCAGTTCAGTTGTGTTGCCGTCTACCGCTCGTTAACCAAAAAAGCACATCTACGGCGTTATTTCTATATATTCGACCGGCGAACAAGAGGTAGCATGAGAATTCTGATCATTGAAGATGAAGTTAAAACGATTCAGAGCATCAAACAGGGGCTCGAAGAGCACCAGTGGGAGGTTGATATAGCCTATGATGGGACGATGGGTTTTCAACTAGCTACCCGATCGGCCTATGCACTCATTATCTGTGATATTATTCTACCCGGCATGAATGGCCTTGAATTGGTCAGAAAGCTACGGGAAGCCAACATTTCCGTCCCGATCCTGATGCTCACGGCACTGGGAACGACAGATGATAAAATCGTAGGTCTCGATGCCGGAGCGGATGATTATCTGGTTAAGCCGTTTGAATTTCGCGAACTCATGGCGCGCGTCCGTGCATTGACCCGGCGGAATCATGGGCTGGCACCAACCGCTAATCTGCTGAAAATTGCTGATTTAGAATTAAATCCGGATACGAAACAGGTGATTCGAGCGGGGAAAGAAATTGCGCTGACAGCCAAAGAATTCCAATTACTCGAGTACTTTTTACGCCATCAGGGGCGGGTGATTTCCAAAGTTGAACTGGCCGAAAAGTTGTGGGACCTAACGTTCGATACGGGCACCAATATCATCGAAGTCTACATAAATTTCCTGCGCAAAAAGATCGATAAGGATTTCGACCCTAAATTGCTCCATACCCAGATTGGCATGGGCTATGTTGTAAAGGTACTGTCGTAATGATCAATATTCGTACCCGGCTCACCTACCAATTTGTTTTCCTGGTAACGCTGATCCTGCTGTTTTTCTCGCTTGGCGTATATTTCTTCAGCAAGCTTTATCTCGAAAAACGATTCTACAAGCGCCTTCAGGATCGCGCCATTACCACGACTACCCTTCTGTTTGATTTACAACAGACCGATAGCACTGTTTTGCGACTTATTGACGCGGCCGGTAAGGAGCCGCTGCTCAATGAGAATATTTCGGTCTACAACGAAAAGACCAAAGAGATTCTGTTTTCTACGAATCCGGCAAACACCCAATTCCACGAGCAGTTTATTCCGCAACTGGATTCCACGGCCCAGACGTTGTATCTGCAAAAGAATGAATACCAGATTGTAGCCATACATCTGGCCGGTGGAGATGGAGGTAACTGGGTGATTGTGAGTGGTATTGACCAGGCCGAAAGAAGCGCTGGACGATCTGAAGAAAATTCTGATGGTGATGATCCTGGTTGCCATTCTGTTATTGGGTATTTCGGGCTGGCTGTTTGCCAATCGGGCGCTGGCCCCAATGTCGGGCATTATTCAGCAGGTCAACACGATTTTTCCGGCGAATGTAGAGCGACGAGTGCAACACCCGAATCGGTCTGACGAAATTGGGTTGCTGGTGGCCACCTTCAATCAATTGCTCGACCGGATTGAACAGGCGCTGAAGACGCAGAAAATGTTTATCGCCAATGTATCGCATGAGCTGAAAAACCCGCTGACCAAGATCAATTCGCAGATCGATGTGGCCCTTATTCAGAAACGGAATCCAGACGTGTATGAACGAACCCTTCAATCGCTTCAGGAGGATGCCCGTTCCCTAACTCAACTGACGAACACTTTACTAGAGCTGGCAAATACGTCTATTCAGGCGGATAAACTGCCCTTCGAGTCGGTTCGAATGGATGAGCTGCTGTGGGAGACAAAAACGCAGTTACAGGCATGGCATGACGATTATCGAATTCAGCTCACGTTTACCGATTTTCCGGATGATGAAGAGGCACTGATCACACAGGGAAACAGGGCATCCCTTAGCGTATTGCTGATGAACCTTGTCGATAATGCCTGTAAATTTTCGCCCACCAAAACAGCTGCTGTTGATTTTCGATCCAAAGAAGGGAAGATCACGATAACCGTTTTTAATGAGGGGCCTCAGATACCCGATGCCGATTTAACCTATATTTTTCAGCCTTTCTTCCGAAGTAACGCTACCGCTCTATCGAGCAAAGGCCATGGCGTAGGACTTGCCATTGTGGCACAGGTTACACAGATTCACCAAGGGAACATTGCAGTCAATTCTACATCCAAGGGCACTACATTTACATTGACGTTAGCCAGTGAGCAAATAGAACCATATCGGCGGACCGACTGATTAGTATAGTATTTATGATTATGATTTTACAGGAAATTAAGGGCTAGCATGAAAATCATAATTAATCATAGCTGCAACGGCAGCGGTATCATAAAAATCAGCGTTCTATCCATTTTAAGGTAAATTTAAAGTCAGATTAAGTCCTAATTAAGTTCGGTGTCGTTGCTTTGCAGACAACCTACTGAATCAGGATGATGGAAGCTCAAGTTACGAATGATAAGCAAGGTGCGCTGAACATGCTACTTGGCGCATTAATTGGCATTCTGGCCCTGCTGCTGTATTTGTTCCTTGGCTCCCGGAACGAAACCCTCGAAGTTCAAAAGTTGCTGACCTCCAAAGTGGAGCAATTTGCCTCGACTCAGCTTAAACTTGATTCGATTTCAACGGTCCTGGATGCGAAAATTGCTGAGGTGCGTAAGCTTGGCGGCAGCGTTACCGAACTAGAACGAATTAGACGGCAGTTAGCGAATGACAAAAAGAAGCTGAAATATGATCTGGCGTTTTCGATTCAGAAATACAACTTAAAAATCAGAGACTATAAAAATTTCCTGGCCCTGCATGAGGCCGATATTCATAAGCTGAAAACTGAAAATGGTTCTCTACTTAGCCGCACTCGTGCCCTTGAAGAGGAAAAACAAACCATCCTCAGTGAAAACGAAGGCTTAAAGCATGAGAAGGCGGCCCTCGCCGAGACGGTCATTGATTATTCCCGCCAGAATGCCGATCTGGCCAATAAAGTGACGCTGGCTTCGGCCATGAAAGCTGTTAATGTAGAGGTAATCGCGTTGGCTACCAACGGGAAAGAGCGCAGGGGAACCCCCTTGAAAGCGTCGCGGATCGACCGCCTGAAAATCACTTTCATCATGCCATCGAATCCGGTAGCCTTACTCAATGATAAAGACATTTATCTGCGGTTGCTGGATGCCAACGGCGCGGTTGTCAGCGAAAGTGGCCTGGGCGGAGTCCTGATGATTGAAGGACGCGAAATTGGTTACAGCATGCGCCAAACGGTTCCTTTTGAAAACAATGATCAACGGGTAGATCTATTTTTTCGCCGGGATGGGGTGTATAAGCCGGGCACCTACACCGTGGAGTTGTATGCAGAAGGACTTCGAATTGGCGGAGGCCGTTTTGATGTGAAGTAGTATCGCCTGTTTCGGGCGATAGGAGTAAACAAACTCAACGGACAAGCAATGGAAACATATTACAAAAATTCTGGTCTTCTTTTGCCAGCCCTAACGCTGCTGTGGAAGTTAGTCACAAACTTAGCAAGGCAGCTCGTTAGTCGATACCGACAGTTTCCGCTTGCCTATACCACCCTTGTCTATCTATTTTGCTCGATGGCGTTTAGCTATTACCCAATGGTCGATCATTGGCTGACGGGCTTTATGATGATGAGCCTTCCGCTGGCGATTCCCTGTGGATTAGTGGCCTGTATCTATCTGCTTTATAAGCAAAAAAAGATGATCGCTACGGCGGGCCTGATCTGGGTTTTATTTTCCTTTCTGGTGGTGAAAAGGCTGGTAGGTGCCAATGTGGGCGATATGACAATGATTAGCCAGGCGCAGACTCTAAATGTGTTGAGTTTTAATAGCGAAACGTTTCCAACGAGTGCCCAGAACGGATTCGATCCTTCCTCGTTGGATGCCGATATTGCTTGCTTTCAGGAGTATTCACCCAATAGACAGATCGAAAGCCAATATGCAGCTAAAGTCGAAAAGCTAAGCTGTTTTGATAAGGGCCGGAGATTGGGCTGGCTTTGTTTTCTAAATACCCGATTGTGAATCAGTATGGCCGTATCTGGAGCCGAGCGTATGCCCCGGATATTAACGGTTTCCTATGCGCCGACATCGCGTATGGAGCCGATACGATTCGGGTGGTTAATGTGCATTTGTGGTCGATGGGTGTGCGGACGAATCAGGCTACTGATGCCCTGAAAGCCGGTAATCTGGGGAAGTTTGCTTCCGAACTTATCGACACCTTTACCAAGTTGAAAGAGGGGTTTGCCAATCGGAATGAGCAACTCATGGAAGTGGAGTCGTATGTTGCGGGTAGTCGATACCCCGTTATCATTTGTGGTGATTTTAACGAAACCCCAATGGGCTACTCCTACGGAAAGCTGAGCCAGAACTTCAGAAACGCGTTTGAGGAGGCTGGTCAGGGACTTGGATTTACGCTGAATCGCCACCCGTATTGTGCCCGAATCGACCAGCAGTTCGTGAGTGCAGACTGGCACATAAAAGCCTGCCAGACCTTGTCCAATATTTCCTTTTCCGATCATTTTCCCGTACTGGCTCAGTATGTCCTGAAAAAGTCATTAACAGGAACCGCTGGTATATTCGCACAGGGTAAACCCATCGGGCATCTGGCTTCCAGGTGATTGAGTAAATTCTGATCCTATGGATGCTATTGATGCTGTCGTTTTTCGGTATGCCAGTGAGCGCCAACAGAATCCACAGGATCAATAGAAACTCATTTCGATTCACCCGACAGGGGCACGAGTTGGGCCGACAGGTTTGGGGTCTTCATATCCTTATCGAAGGGAAACATCGGGCGCTTTATTCGCTTATAGGGCAAACTGGCTAAATCCTGATTCACGCCACCCGGTGTCAACGCCATAATCCAGCCTGTTTGCATGGCATACAATTCGGGTTCCAGGTAACCAATTTTTACCACGACAATATCGGCTTTTCTAGGGGCAAGATTCAGGCGGGTAAAGTCGATTTCCTTGTGATAAGGTTTGCGTTTTTGGGTAACGATAATGTGCAGGCCTCCCACCTTCACGACAGCTTCAACTTCGGCATCCTTGTCGCCATAGGCAATCGACTCTACGGTGCCTTTCAGCAGAACAGGTGGCGCAAAGCGGGAATCGACAGCCGCTCCGGCGGTGCCCTCAACGTGGCCACCAACACCAGCCGCTATGGCTTTTTTTACCAGTTCCGGCGCGGGGATAGAAGCATAAATCAACGAAGGACCATCTGCCCGTTTAAACTCCGGGCGAGCCAGGAGCTGGGTCAATGTCCAGGTCACATCGCCAGCCCCACCAGCCGTCGGATTGTCGCCTGTGTCGCTGATAAAAAAGGGATGTTTTTGACTAGCCAGGGCATCCGCAAGGGATTTATCCAGGGTACCGGTAGGCGCGACAAACCCAAACTGATTCCGCACGTTCCAGAAATCAAGTGCCAGTTTCTCCGCGGCCTGGGTCACTTTCGCTTTGTCATCGCCGGTGACCATCACAACCGCGTGATTGCGCGGCTCATCGGCCCAGGCGTAACCAATCCAGATAGCTGCATCAACAATTCCGTCTTTATGATCGGCAATGGGTTCTACTTCGTGATAAAGGCTCTTACCGGGTTCGATACGCGTACTGGTTTTTTCGCCCGGTAACAGAATCGGGATGGGTATCCAGGCTTTATAAGCGGGTTTGCCTTTGCCCGTCTTGATGCGTTCCAGCAGGTTGGTAACGGCCCGTTCCTTGGTTTGCATGGCATCTTCGTGAGGGGCCATCCGGTAACAGGTAATCAAATCAGAATTTTGAGCCAGTCGCCACGATACATTGCCATGCAGATCCATGGAGGTGGAAACGAGGGTTTTATAGCCAATGACCTTCCGGATTCGGGTAATAAAATCGCCTTCCGGATCATCCAGACCGACCACACTCATGGCACCATGTATATCAAAATACATACCATCATAAGGGCCGTATTTCTTCAGCGTATCCAGTGTTTTGTTCACCAGCGACTCGTAGGCTTCTCGGTAACGGCTCCCCCCGGAAGCGATTTTCCAACGATGGCAGGCAACCAGGTAGCCTGTTTACGCAGGGGAGAAATGGCCATCATAAACGGGTAGGCGTTGAACACTTCCGGGCCATAGCGGGCATGAAAGGCTTCCTCTTTAGTAACGGCCGGAGAAAACGTACTGGATTCTATCCCTAAACCCGCTATCGCAATTCGGGGTAAAGTTGTTGCTCCTGTATTTGTGGCAGATTGGGCAAATCCACAATTCACGACAAAAAAAGAGGCAGCTAGGGCAAAGACGATCTGTTTCATGCCCACAAGTTAAAGCATTCGAAAGAGCAGGCAAAGCGTTCAGGGGTTTCTGCCGGAGCCTATTTTATAAAAAGAAACGGCTCTAACCGATAGATTTAACCCAGTTGACCCCTTTTACGCAGGAACAGCTTAACTCAACACATTAGATCAATGAGTAGTCTCCGCCAGCTTCGGCACCAGAACGTTTTTCTTTTTTTACTCCTTTTCGCGGTTAAAACGGCAATTGCGCAACCGGTATCTGATGGGAAGCAACCTTTGCGCCTATTTCTTATTGGCAATAGTTTCTCGCAAAATGCGACCAGATACCTGCCTGAACTGAGTAAAGAAGGAGGCCATGAACTGGTTATCGGACGGGCCGAACTAGGAGGAAGTTCCCTGCAACGGCACTGGGAACATGCGGAGGCCGCCGAAATGAACCCCGATGACCCTAAAGGAAAACCATACGGCGGCAAATCCTTAAAAATGTTGTTGTCGGATGGTGTGTGGGATGTCGTTACAATCCAGCAGGCGTCCATTCTTTCCGGCGATGTGGAAACGTACCGGCCTTACGCTCGGAAATTGTATGAGTACATTAAACGACTGCAACCGAAGGCAACCGTAGTTTTTCATCAAACGTGGGCATACCGCTCTGACTCAAAGGATTTTAGTCAAATTGCAAAGGGCGATTCGGCCAGGAGCGCACAGGAAATGTGGGAAAAGTCAAGGGCCGCCTATCACACCATCGCCAGCGAGTTAGGGATAGCAATCATTCCGAATGGAGACGCATTCTGGCGGATGAACGAAAAGGCTAAATGGGCTTATCATAGCGATAACTCCTTTACTATCAACCAGGCCAGGCCGCCCGCGCTTCCTGATCAAACCCATTCGCTGAACATGGGGTACCGTTGGGATAAAGATAAACTGGCGTTTGACTCCCACCACGCCAATGACGCAGGCTGTTATCTGGGGGCGCTGGTTTGGTATGGTTTTCTGTTCGATGAATCGCCGGTGAAGCTGACGTTTTGCCCGGATGGAGTAGATAGAAAATTTGCAACTCAATTGAAAAAGACGGCCTGGTCTGTCGTAAGGCAGGAGAAAAAAGAAGAAGCGAGTAAGCTCGTAAGCGCTGGACAGTAATCGGAGCTATTGACAACCCAAATCGTAACATGATCAAATTCATCGGCTTCTGCGCTGTTTTTCAGTTTTTGACGGGTACATGCCTGGCTCAGCAGGAAATCCCCTTATACACAGGCCCAATTCCGAATGCTAAAGACACGCCTGACGAAGAAGTAAGGCGGGCTGATTTTGTGGTATCTAAAGTCTCCAGACCTACACTCTCGGTCTTTCTGCCACCAAACGGAACCGCCAACGGGACCGCTGTGATTATTTGTCCGGGTGGAGGCTATGGCGTATTGGTTATCAAACGGGAAGGCTACGATGTGGCCGAAGCGTTTACCAAAATGGGCATTACGGCTTTTGTGCTGAAATACCGCTTACCCAGCGACGTAACCATGCGCGATAAATCCATTGGGCCTTTGCAGGATGCACAACAGGCTATAAAAACAGTTCGCCAGCGTGCTGCTGAATGGCACGTAGACCCACAAAAAGTAGGGATCATGGGCTTCTCGGCAGGTGGGCATCTCGCGGCAACTGCGGGAACGCATTATGGCAAATCCCTGATTGATAATCCAACGGAAATCAGCCTTCGCCCTAACTTTATGATTCTGGTTTACCCGGTTATTAGCTTGACGGAAAAGATAGGGCATTCGGGTACCCGTGGTAATTTACTGGGTGCGTCACCAAGTCCTGAGCAGGTTAAACTGTATTCGAATGAAGAGCATGTAGAGTCGTCAACACCCCCAACGTTTTTAACCCACGCCGGTGACGATAAGGTTGTTCCGGTAGCGAATAGCCTGGTCTTTTACGAAGCCCTCCAACGGAATGGCATCCCGACTGATATGCACCTATACGCCAAAGGTGACCACGGTTATCTGAAGACCCCCGCGTTCGATGAGTGGTTTGGTCGTTGCCTGCACTGGCTTCGGCAGGTCGAGTTGATTCCTTGATAAAGGGTTGGGTGTGGCAACCAGTTCAACTTCTTGAGGAGCGAAAAAGATGGCTTGTTTTAGTGCATAAGTTTCAGCTATGACAGCAAGCAATAGCCTTGATTAACGTCCTTGAAACGTTTTGCTGAGCAATAGATAGTACCAAAACCATTGAAAATTGGTATTGCTTTCCTTTCCACAATGATTTGTTTCGGTTACAATTGGCCGTATAGCTGAACTATTTCTGAGTAGGAGAGGGTAGTCGTACGAGAAAACGAATTGTCCTATCCTAAAGACTGATACTGATAACGATGCAGGAGTACCCAGGCAGCCACTGCATTCCCAACCGCAAGCAGTTCTGTAAAGCCAAACAGAATGGTTAAGAGAAAAAAAATAAATAGCCCGAATACCGACCGTAAATAATAATCCATCTGTTGGCCGAGCCTGTAGAGCAGGGCACGAAATAATAGCGTTATACTTAGCATCAAAAAGGCTCCGATCAGCCCCTTATTAAATTCCCCTGCGACTAGAAACCAGATGATCTCGGGTAGCAACAGTAAACTATACAGGGCTCCTTGCTGACAGTACAAGTGCCAGTGGCTGTAAGGGAAGTTTCTGGCGAAACGAAGATAGAACAACTCAAACTCACTCGACTGATAGATGAGAAGCACATGCGTCACGGCACTACATAAGCTCATTATCCCAATCAGTCGTATATCCGTATAAGTACCTGGGAATATATTAAAAATGAGCGCAATGCTGATTGCTGATGCTAATTTGGTAATGGCATAGGTGATGCGTTTCTTACTGATAACTTCGTATAAAAACAGGCTAAAGAATGGTTTGGGCCAGTTTCTTAGCCATACTAATCGAACTATTTTAGCTGGCTTAGCAACCGCATTGTTAATTAGTCGCGTATAATAGGAAGCACTATACAGAATAAGGGCTATAAGATAAACAGGTAGCAGTAATGGAATAATCCAGTGCCCGAAAACAAACCCAATGATCGTGGCAAACAGGCCTAAGACAATAATGGGTAGGGATATGACAAGCTGAACTATTGACCAGGACTGAACCTGTCGTGCCCGACCTAATGACGTACTGCTGTAATACAAAAACTGAGCATCCGCGCCTTTCAGGCGTCCGGTCACGTATTGCCAGCTTTTCACACTGTACAGGAAGCAAAGACTAACAAAAAACACTACACCCAGTGGCTCGCTAACCGTAGTGATGACTAGTTTTAGGGCATTCTGGATAATTTGGTCCTCGGTCAGGTGCGTTTGATTCAGGACACTGGTATAGAAGAAGTTGATAAAAATAACGATAAATAAAGTTAGCAATAAGCCCGTATGCTCCTGGTAAAAACCGTTGGCCACTACTTTCAGAAGTACTCGGTCAGGGGCCTTTTCATGAATTATGCCGTATTGTCGTATGCTCAACAAGTATTTCCCGCACGGTCGGTAGAATCCCTCCCTCAAATACCTGATGCGACGACAACAGAATGATCGCTCCCTGCTGGTGGCATTGACTGGCAATCCATGAATACAAAATAGGAAGCGATTCAACATCAAGTGTCGTTAGAGGCTCGTCTAGCAAGATACAGGTGGGTTGCCCCAGAAAAGCCAGAACCAGGGAGAGCTTTTTAAGCATGCCACTCGAATAGGTACTGACAGGCTGGTCCACATAAGACGTCATATTCATACTTTCCAAATAGAAATCCTCCTGATGGTTGGGCGCGTTTTTGGCTGTCTTAAATAATTGAATAAGTTCGATTCCCGTTAGAAATTCGGGGAATATAGGCTCTGCTTCGGCAAAATTGACAATCCTACGGTAGGCTACTGATTGTTTCTTGATGGTCAATTGGCCATTCAGAATAATATCGCCCTCGAAAGAAGTTATGCCGGCTAGTGCTTTCAGAAATGTACTCTTACCTGATCCGTTACTGCCTCGAACCCAGAAAATGCCCGGCGAAATGGTAAAGGTATCGACCTGAAGAACAACATGATAGTTGTATGATTTTCTGAAATTTTCGATTTGAAGCATTTGAAAAAATAACTAACGATCAGCCAACCGTCTCAAGAAGAAAAAAACACTACTTATTCTACTTTTCGTTAACAAGACTTTACCAAAAGCTCAGTACAAAAACGAGTAGGTTTGGTAAAGTGATTTTGGGGGTAAAAAGAAATAGTGAAGAAATGCACACATGCATATGCTCTATTGTTTGTGTTTGTCCTTTACACTCTCTGTAAAGGACAAACACAAAATGCCCTGTCAAAAGACACAATCAAGTCCTAAACCAAAGATGTAATCACCTCCCACGGGCCCTACCACATCGGTTCGTACCATTAAGCAAGATCGAAAGGGAAACATTTGGCTTGCTTCAAACGAAGGTATTATACGGATGAAAGCTAGCCTGACTTTTTCAACATCCTCCAGCTCTGGGTATGGCATAAATTACATTGCCTGAAACAGCTAAATTGAAGACCTTATTATCAATAGCAGGAAGTAACAGTTTCCAGGTTTTTCCCTTGTCTGATGATCTGAAAATGCCGGTAGGGTGCCCACAAAAGAAGTATTCACCAACCTCAATAATTGAGGCAATGGAGAGGCTTGCTGGAAGGTCAGCATCAATAGGCTGCCAGCTTTTACCGTCGTCATAAGATGTTCGCACTCTTCTGGTTTCCGACTGTGTATTGTACGTGATAGCAGCGAATCCACCGTTGATGCGTTCAACAGCGATGCCTACACCGCCCTCACTAATCACACAATCCCAGTTTTCACCATCATCGGTCGACCGTAATATGCCCTTCTGGCTGGTTGCCATGAGTACACCGTTTGACTCTACCAATTTCATTACCCAACCTCCAGTATGGACCCGTTTCCAGGTTTTTCCATTGTTAGTCGATTTAAGAAGGCCGTTGTCGGAGCCGATGAAAACGGTGCCTCCGACCGTTTCAAAAATGGTGCGTACCCGTTTCTCTTGAAAATTCGTGTATATAGGTGACCATAAACTCGTTCCGTTTATTTTTTGTAAAAATTGGCCATCGTTGTAATGGTAGGCAACTAGCCAGTCTTCCCAGGGGCAATGCTACTATACTGGTTAGGGAAACTCTCCTTTTCCCAAAAAGGAGCTATGGCATTTGGGTTATTGTGATATAACCCATTTTCAGCCTGTAAATAGAATCCACTATTAGTTGCAAAGAAACCATCTCCCTGTAAACCTTCAGGCAGCCCCTCGCTAATGTCCTGCCATGTCTGTCCGCCATCTGTAGATTTATAAATAATGTTTGCAGCTCCAGCCTTATTTCTTTTTTGTTTTTGCTGGCTATCCGAGAGCGGGGATGCCAGTGGAAATTCTAATGCCTGATTGAAGGCATATGAGCATTGAAAAAGAAACAGAAAAGCAAGGTGATAGATACCCATGGCTATAATTGATTAGGTGAAACAATAAAGTAAAGGTATTGGGCATCAACTATCCTGAAGCTTATTAAGAGTAAAGAGTTGTAACAGATATGTAAAAGTTTGCGCCGTCATTGCCGAAAGTGCCTGGGAATTGGCCTTTGAAAATAAACGCTGGTTTGATCAGGTCCGGAAAGAACTGGTTGTCAAGGTGAACAAAGATCTATACCCCAATGTCAGCGATTTCGCTCATGCTCAACCGTTTGCCAAAGGGTCTGATGTAGGCTGGTTGCAACAGATGGAAGCGACTTGCTACGTGTTTTACTGGGAACCCGAAGGCGCTAAAAGCTGGAGTGGCTATCTTAATTAAACGCCGTAGGTCGTCATCACTTCGTATGATTTTACTCCTGATCAATACCTGCTTATCAAATTTCTATGTGTCTCCTTTACGATGAACCCTCAAAGTTTGATCAGTCTGTAACATTTTAGGTAAAATGTAGCCAACTTGCTCGTTCTTCAATCCGATAAGGTAAGTAGTAGTTGATAAATTAGGCGATAGATGAGTATTCCTAATACTCGTTTAAAGCTGCCTGCTCTTTAATGGATACACCATTTGCAGGTGTATTTAATCAACAGAATGTATAAAGTCAGGAATTGAAAAACCATTTTTGACGAATTTACAGCTGAAGGGTTAAGAAGTGTAGTTGAAAATTCTGGATGATTAGGAGCACCTGGAAAAGACGGAGTTGCCACAATAATCGCCCCATACTTTTTATATAATCAGGATTTTCGACAAAAGCCCTGGTTATCTTTCGCCTGAATCAGCATCATAAAGCAAAAGAGGTACATTGTATGCATCGACATTTTGTCCTGGTGATTATTATCGCCTTGAGTAGCCCAGTTATCTATGCCCAGTTAGGGCCGACTGGGGGAAAAGATACATCATTCACCGTGAGAGGTTCTTACCTACGCGAAAAAAAATACCACCCTGACCTTACGTTGGCCGATTCAACGTTGCCCGTTGGCGTCCGTGTTGCGAAGGCGATTACCTACAGTACACCCATTGCGGGCCGAAATCTGAAGGCAGATGTCTACGCTCAACCAGCCGTTTCTGGCAAAACGCGCCCTGCGATTGTTATGATTCATGGTGGTGGCTGGCGGTCGGGCGAACGGTCACATAACAACACGCTGGCAGGGCAGTTAGCCGCCAAAGGGTTCGTAGCGATTTCGGTCGAGTATCGTTTATCGACGGAGGCCTTGTATCCAGCCGCTGTATATGACATTAAAGCCGCTATTCGCTGGATTCGTGCCAATGCAGTTACCTATGCTGTTGACCCCAACCGAATTGCAGTGCTGGGTTTTTCGGCGGGCGGGCAGTTAGCGGCTTTGGTGGGAACGACAAACGGACAGGCCACTTTTGAAGGATCGGGGGTAACCCGCGGTATTCAAGTGCCGTACAGGCCATCGTTGATATTGATGGAGTACTGGCGTTTATCCATCCAGAATCAGGTGAGGGCGATGACTCAAAGTCAACTTCGGCAGCTACGTACTGGTTTGGTTATTCAAAAACACAGCGACCTGATTTATGGCAGGAAGCTTCGGCGCTTAATCATATTGACCAGCATACACCCCCCATTTTATTCCTGAACAGTTCTGTAGACCGAATGCATGGCGGTCGTGATGATCTGATAAAAAAACTGAACGCGCTGCATATTTATTCAGAAGTACATACGTTTCCCGATGCACCCCATACCTTCCTATTCTTTAACCCATGGTTCGCGCCCACACTAAACTACATCACGAACTTCCTGCATACAGTATGGAAGTACTAATGCCAAATCAATTTTCCGAAAGCCCGGAGCCGCAGCCGGTTGCCGGGTTTTCGGAAAACTAGCCTTTTCAATGTGGTACTAGCCTTCCCTGTGCATCCTCTACATGCAGGCGATTAATATCCAGTCCATCCAATACCAACACCCCCTGTATGGACGACTGCTGGCTGGGGTCTTGTTTCCACGACCAGACTAGCTTGCCTGCTGGCGTATATTCCAGCACCTGTGTACCACTCCCTCCGTGTCCGGGACCATGGCCCTGCCAATTAGCGACTACCCAGTTCCCATTCGCCAATATCTGAAAACCGGCGAAAAAATCAGGATGTACTACTGGTGGACCACTCACACTATCCACTAACATTCCTTTCTGGTCGAATCGCTGAAAATTGGCTGAATAACCCCCACTTACCAGCGTATAACCATTGCCAAGCCGCTGAGCTTGCCAGGCATGTTGTGCTTTAGCCTGTTTGGCGAGTTGGGCCTGCCATACGATAGAGCCGTCAGGTTTGCCTTCAAAGACCCGATCATTCGACGTAATCAGGAAATTACCATCAACTGTTTCCCGAATAAGCCGAACGTAATTGAAGTCCGGATAATTAATGATTCGTTTCAGCGTCAGGCTTCGATCCAGTTCAATCAGGACGATGCCCTTTTTCTCCTGCCAGTTCAGCCCCACGAGCATTGTATTTCCATTGCGTAAACGTCGGGCGGCAATAGTTCCATCGAAGGTAGTCAGTTCGGCTACTTTGGCACCCGTTTTAATATCCCGCTCTTCGTAACCTTTGCCGGTACCAAGCATCACATGCCCCTGGCCAATTAATTGAAGATCCCGACCAGCCGGAACGGATACGTAGTAATTTCGTTCGGGATGAGCCAAATCTATGTAGTTCAATTTGGAGAGCCCTTCGTCACGTAGCAGCAACTGACGTGACGGATAGCTATCTGTGGAAGGTTGCGACATACCATCGCGATAAAGCACTACCAAAAAGACGAAAAACAAGTGAATGATGCGGCTATGTCTCATACAGCAAACGTTTGTTAGTTAATTTGGTAAAGCTACACTGAATTTGAAGCTCTCAACGTGAACCGTGATGCTGCTTAGACAATTCCGCAACAGAAATAAATCAATTCAGAAAAGACCAGGCGATTTTTTGTCATGGCTCCAGCCAATCGTTCCGTCCGAAGCCATGACAAAATAACTTGCTGTTTTACAGATCTATAACGCGGAAACAGGCGTCTGTTTAACCGGTTTTACGAAATCAAGGTTTTCGGTCACCCGTTTGCCTTCCTTGACCAATGTGTCCATATATAAGCTGATCCGTTGTTTCGCTACGGCCAGGTCCAAGTTATTGAGGTTGATATTCAGCAGGTCAATAAACCAGGGCGGCTTTACTTCACTGAGCATGTACGTGTTGGCAATTTCACGAGCGATGGGCAATGTCGTGGTTTTCGATGCGTCATAGACATCCTTATTGCTGGCATTCAGCAGTTTGTCATACTCCTGATCCAGTAAGGTCTGGTACAGCCCTTCCGAAAAAACGTCCCCGGCTTTGGTGTCCGTTTCCGCATCATCCTCCGTCAGAATGGCTCCTTTGTGCATCCATTCCCAGAGAATACTCAGCCGAATTTCGCCCGTGGCCATATCCTCCATCAGGTATAAAATGTCATCGTTGCCAAAGAAATCGGCGGGTTTCAGAGCCGCTGCCTGCATTCCCTGGCCAAAGGCATTGCCGTATTGTAAGGCAACACTCAGCAAATTGCGCGCTCCCCGAATATCGGTAGGAGCGGCCTCAATCAGAATCAGTCCATCGGCATCCTGTTGGGTGTAGGTAAGGCGCGGAAACTCCCGGCCCAACTGATTGGCCTGGCCCACGTTCTCCCAGACGGGCCGGACGATGTGTACCATTTTCCAGTGAGCCACCCATTTGCCACTGGCACCTTCGCGCTGTTCGCGTTGGGCACCGGCCACCGCTTTTTTCATGCTGGCCGAAACCCCTTCTTCGGAGCCGACAGGAATGTTTGGCTCCATGCCCCCCTGCCATAAAGCGAAATTGCCATTGACGTCCGGCGTATTGACGGCCTGACGAACGCGGTCTTCGTAATTGCGCATATAGCCATAGGTCATGGTGATGGCTTCAATATTCGGGTTGATGAAGGTTTTGTCCCAGGCCATGGCATCGGATACGCTGTTGATGTAGTCCCAACGGCCCGTGTTATAGCCCACGAAGTGCTTCCCAAGAGCCGCCCGGATTTCCATCAGTTGGTGGGTAGCTTCGAGCTGTTCGACCAGCACGTAGACCTTAATCGTTCCTACTTCAAGATCAACCTGCTTTTCAAGAGCGCTCAGCAATTCATTCCAGACACCGGCTTCTTCGGCGGTCTGAATTTTGGGCAGATACAATACGATGGATGATCCCGCCTGTTGCAAGGCTTTATAATTGTTGACCACATACAGCGTCGCATCGACAATAGAGGCAGCCATGGCTACCCCGTCCGCATCCCGAATATGGCGGTCGTCGAGGTGGAGGCCCCGCGCCCGAAAGATCTTGGTGGTAAAGTCCAGTTGCGTTTTCCAGTCGGTAATCGTTTCGCGTCCTAAAAAGGCTTTTGCCCAGGTATTGATTTCCGCGGCTACCTGCTCGGCTACGGTCAGGAATAGGGGATCTTTGTGGATAGCCAGTTTCAGATTGCGCTGATTATCGAGCGACATGGTGGAGATTTGTCCCAGGGCATCTTCGCCATCGAACATCCAGCCATCGGCACCCGAGAGCAGGGCATAGGCCACATTACGGATGCTGTTTTCGACGGGCGCATTGGGTTTAGCCGCCGGGCCTGTTCCCTGAATCCACTGCCGTTGTAGATCAGGGGAATACTACCTCCCTCGAAGTTGCCATCGCGGGCATCCTGCACCTGGATGGTTGTTCCTGGAATCGTGCTCTCGGGATCAAGAAAGCTAATTCGTGTTTTGCTTTGCTGACGCGCTGCCCGGCGCTGCATGCGCGTCGCCATGACTTCTTTGATGCGTTTATTAAAATGCGCTAGCGCTGCGAGCGCGGCACATGCTTCTTGGGTATACACGTCGGGGTAGATATCTTCCAGATGCTCCCGAATGGTGATTTTTGAGTGAGCCATATAATTAGAGAAAATAAGGCAGGTTGGTTTTATTGATTGACAGAATGTGAGGGTATAGTTGGATTGATGCGTCGCCTGTTGAGCAGCCAGATAGTTGAGATAAGGGCAATCACAACGACAGCTAAAATCAGCAGATACGTAAATCCCTTTGATACGTCGCTGGCTGCCGTTGCCGCCGACTCGATCATGCTATAGACCGGGATTATCCAGGTAAAAACATAGGCCTGCAATAGGGTTATCATGCAAACGATGAGCAGCATGCTAAAGCTGTGCTTTACCGTGAAGCGGAAAAGGTCAGCTTCTTTTCCAATCAGGCCCACCGCAGCCGTTCCAATAGCGATGGACTGAGGTGAAATCATTTTCCCCGTAACTCCCCCGATGCGTTTGCACTCACGGTTAAGAGAGGGTCAATGCCTATGGCATCGCCCGATGTATATTGAAGTTTGCAAAACAGCGCATTCGCCGACGTATCGGAACCCGTAAGAAAGACGCCCAGCCAGCCCAGAACAGGCGAGAAAAAGGGAAAGAGTACGCCCGTGCTGGCTAATGCCATCGCTATGGTGATGGACATGCCTGAATTATTGACGATAAAGGCAAAACCTAGTACGGATGCGATTGTGATGGCGGGGAACTTCAGTTGTTTAAGCGTGATCAGAAACGTTTTGGCCCCTTCTTTATAAGACATGCCAATTAACGGCATAGAAATAAGGGCGGCTAATACTACTCCAAGACCGGAATTGGATAAATAATTGAATTCGAAGGGCTTAATTAACAGGGGAAGGCCATCTTCTTTGATGATGCTGTTTTCCAGACCCGGTATCATAAACTTGCTTATAGCTATGGAATTCAAGGCATCTTTAACGGGTTGTAACCCCCACGCAATGACCATGAGTGTCATAATCATAAAGGGTGACCAGGCCCTTATAACCTGCCCGGCTGAATAGATCAGCTTCGTTTCAATAGTTTGCTGTGGCTCTTCGCTGAATCGCCAGATCGTTTTGGGCTTCCAATAGCGTAACAGGGCGAGCAGACTCAAAAGGATGCCAGTCCGGCTATCACATCGGGAAGCATTGGCCCCAGATAGTTGGAGGTTAACCATTGAAAAAAAGCAAACGTGACCCCAGAAACCAATAAGGCAGGCCATACGTCGGCCGTTTTTTTTACCCCCGCCATAATCACGACCAGATAGAAAGGGACGATTATGGATAAAATGGGTAGCGTTCGCCCGATCATTTGTGATATGGCCATTTCCGGAATGTCTGACACATGCGAAGCCGTAATGATAGGGATACCCACCGAGCCGAACGCCACCGGGGCTGTGTTGGCAATCAGGCAAACAGCGGCCGCATACAACGGATTGAAACCCAGTCCAACCAGCATGGAGGATGTAATCGCTACGGGTGCACCCATACCGGCAGCCCCTTCGAGAAAAGCCCCGAACGAAAAGGCAATCAGTAAAGCCTGCAACCGCCGGTCGGGCGTGATGGAAGCCATGAAATTTTTAATGATTTCGAACTGACCACTTCTGACAGTGACATTGTAGAGGAATACAGCCCCGAAAATAACCCAGCAGATGGGAAAAATGCCATAAAGCGCGCCGTGCAGCGCCGATAAAAGGGTCAGTTTTATGGGCATACCATACACAACGACAGCAAATACGATAGCCAGTAGCATGGTGAGCAGACTTGCCAGATAGCCTTTCATTTTTCGGATAATGAGTCCCCAAAAAATAAAGGCGATGGGTAAACAGGCTACTAAGGCCGACAGGGCAATGTTATTGAGCGGATCAATAGGTTGAATCCAGTTCATAGGTTAATTCAGTTTACTATCAAGCTTCCGGCTATAGTTTTACGCTAAACGAGACCGCAATACTTCGACCGTCGGAACTCCAGATACCCCTCCCGGATACATGGTTGGCCGTTTGGTAAAGTATTGCTTATTCATAAAGTTGTTGACCCCGAATCGGAGCGTGTAACTCTTGGTGATACGTAGGGTACCGTTAAAATCCCAGATTCCGTAGCTCGGCACGATTCCGCGAGCGGCATTGGCCGATGGCGTAACCGTATTGAGGGGGTCCGCAAAACTTTCGCTGACATAGCTGTATTGCAGGGTGGCAAACAACTTCCGATACTGAAGTTGAAGCCCGTTTCGGGTAATCCAGGTGGGTACGCCTCGAGTTTGTTGCCGACAATACTGGTGTTCTCGCCGTTAACAATGGCCGTACCTTTGCTATACTTCGCATCAAAGTAAGCCGTTGAGGTAAAGAAGGATAGCTCGGTTGGGGCACCCGATTTATGGTCAACTTGAATCGGCTTGTATTCTGCATAGAATTCAAGCCCTTTGGTTAGGGTATTGCCAATATTGGTACGAAGCAGATAAGCCTGATTTGTGTTGTCGTTCATCGACAGCATGCCCATTCGATTGTTGTAGAGCATCTGAAAAAGGCCAATATCGTAGGTGAGCAAAGAACCCATATTGCCTGTGATACCAGCTTCCAGGTTATACCCAAATCCATCTTTTAAGTTTTTATCGACTTTTTCCAGCACCGAACCGGGAATGATGTCCTTAAAAACCACCGGTCGGTACGCTTGTGAAATGCCCGCATAAAGCTTATTGGTCGGATTGATTCGGTACTGGGAATTGATACCAAACAGGGGGAATTTGTGTTTGATGGAATTGGGTAAATCAGTTGGATTATAATAAGAAATTGAACCCGAAACATCGGTGACGCCACTCTCTATACGTAATCCCGGCGAAATGGTGAAACGAGGTGTGATGTAGAGTAAATTTTCCAGGAAGACCGCGATGTTTTTGGTTTTCATGTACAGATCACGACCAAACTCAGGGTCGGTCACCGTCAGGTCGAAATCACTGCCGGTCGTCCCTTTTCCAAGCTGCCGACGCCGAAGGGTGTTATCCATATACTGCACACCTGCCGACAAAAAGCTGGTCATGCCTGCGATACGGTATTGATGGGCGATACGAAGTTCAGACGTGAAACTGTTGAAATTGTCGATGTCGACCTGACGGGCTTTGTATTGATTGGTAGCCGGATTTATCGAATCCCGGACGTTGGCAAAGGCGTCAAGCATGACGCTGTTACGGGTGCCATACACACCTGAGTTTGTCCAGCGAAGCCGGGTTGAGGGGCTGATTTTCCAATCGACTACCACCGACGGAATATAAATATCCGGGTTGAAGTAATTCCGCGAGCGGGTAGACTGGCGTGGGTCCTGAGCGAACCTAGCGTCAGTCAAGGGGCCGGGGATCTGGTACACGTAGGACGAGCGACCCAGTTCTGCCTTTACCTGTAACGACTTGCTAACCGCATAACTTAGGCTTACAAACTGCGATTCGGCATCGGAGCGGGCATTTTTTCGATACCCATCTGAATGGCGCTTCTGGTAATAAGCGGAATACGTCAGCTTACCGATTTTGCCTCCAATGGCATTGTAGGAACTGAATAAACCATAAGAACCCGCCGAATTGGTACTCTCAAACGAGAATGCTTTTGTGGTATCCGGTAGTTTGGTGACGTAGTTAATCATACCACCAAACTGCGAACCGTATTGCAGGGAAGCCGTACCTCGAACCAGCTCAATCCGCTCGATCGATTCCATGGCCGGACTATAATGGCTGGCCGGGTAACCATACATATCCGAGTTGGTAATTACCCCGTTTTGCCGAATGTTGTATTCCCACGACCGGTGCGGATCAAGCCCTCGGGTCGATATATTGATCTGATTCCCACTGCCATCCATGTCATACACGAAGACACCCGGTATTTTGGCGAAAATCTGCCGCCCCGTCTTTTCAGCAATATTGCCATTCACTGCCCCCATTTGAATGACTTCATTTTTTTTCCCTGCGGTCAGATAGAGGTTGTGTACATCGGGCAGTCGTTCGACCAGGATACTATTTTTCCGCTCTTCAATAACCACCTCATCCAGTTGATTGGTGGCCTCTTTCAGTGTAATTTCGATTGGAGTCGACTGGCCCGGTTGCACCGAAATTTTTACTTTTTGACTGGTGTAGCCAACGGTAGAAATCAGAAGTGTATAGTTACCCGGCAAAACGGATTCCAGTTTAAACATACCCTCTTTATCAGTCACACCACCGGCCCTGGTTTCACTAATTCGCACCGCACTCCCTTCGATACCAAGGCCTTTTTCATTGGTAATTTTGCCCGTTAACGTTGTTTGCGCAAACGTGTTGCTCATAAGCAGGCTACCAAGAATAAGCAAAGTAAGTCCAGTGGACCTTCCCAGTTTTAGCTGGAAAGCCCATACCAACGTGAATAGCCGCATAGCGTTTATCGTTTAAAAGAGGTGTTCGTAGTTACTCTTCCAGGAAATTCAAGTCTTTCCCGAATGTTTCCTCCATGTTCCAGAGACCCAGGAACGCAATGGTAATTGTGAGCAACCCTAAAAGACCGGCGCCATGTATAATCCCGAACTCCCCTTTGAAAAGCAGGAATAAAGGCGTCATGATGTTAATGCTACCACGCACAAAATTGGGGACTGTGGTCGCCACGGTGGCTCGGATGTTAGTGCCAAATTGTTCGGCGGCAATCGTGACAAACAAGGCCCAATACCCAACCCCAAACCCAAGGAAAGCACAAAGGGTGTAGAACATGGTGGTTGTGTGCAAGGGCACGAATAAATACACGACCACCAGTGCGGCTGTCAGCCCCAGAAACAGGGCCAGCACCTTTTTCCGGCTGGAAAAATACTGGCTAAGGATACCGCTGGATAAATCCCAATGGACAAGCCGATGTACTCCCACATGACTGATTTCCCCGCCACAATAGGTCCATTGAGGTGTAATTCTTTCCCAAATTCTGGCGAGAAGGTCATGAGAATACCCGCTACAAACCAGACCGGCAAACCGATGAGAATACACCGCAGGTATTTAAAAAACTGTTTTTGGGAGGAGAATAAGTGAAGAAAATTACCTCTGGAGACCGGCTTCTCTTTCACTTTGGTGAAGATGCCCGATTCAAATACACTCACCCGCATAACAAGCAACATCAGCCCCAGGCCACCACCGATAAAGTAGGCATTTCGCCACGCAAACTGTTCGGCAATGAAGTAAGCGAGTACCGCGCCCAGAAGACCCACCGATGCTACTAAAGAGGTGCCGTAACCTCTGATTTCCTTGGGTAGTACTTCGGCTACCAGCGTAATGCCTGCGCCTAATTCGCCAGCTAGACCGATGCCCGCCACTAAGCGCAGGATGGCGTACTGATCGACGCTTGTGACAAACCCATTGGCAATATTGGCCAGTGAGTAAATGAGAATTGAGCCGAATAGCACCGAAAGCCGTCCTTTTTTATCCCCTAATATGCCCCAAAGAATACCGCCCAGCAAGAGGCCGCCCATCTGCATATTGATGAGATAAATGCCTTGATTGAGCATTTCCGCATCCGAAACCCCAGATCTTTTAGACTTTGAACGCGAACGATGCTGAACAATAGCAGGTCGTAGATATCCACAAAATAACCAGAGCCGCAACGATGACTGGAATTTGAAGCAGTTGCCGTATAACCGAAGATGGACTTTTATTGGTTTTCTGCGAATCGTTTTTATAGATAGGTTCAATCATGTTGGTTGGTTCGGTTAAGGGCAAAATTAGATTCTGTGGCTTCTTTTGATTCTCTTATACTCTACCCGGAACGCCTGGACTCTATAGAATCTACACAATCAATAGAATCTGAGTTTACCTACTTGTCAGCTAATGCCGCCAAAGCACAGGTACTTGATTTCCATGAAGTAATCCATTCCATATTTTGACCCTTCGCGCCCTACGCCTGACTCTTTGACCCCGCCAAAAGGCGCTACTTCGGTCGAAATCATACCTTCGTTAATGCCGACCATACCATAATCCAGGGCTTCGGCTACCCGCCAGCAGCGTGAAATATCTTTGCTGTAGAAATACGATGCGAGACCATAGGGCGTATCATTAGCCAACCGGATCACCTCCTTTTCGTCGGTAAATCGGGCAATGGGCGCTACCGGGCCAAAGACTTCCTCACGGGCAATAATCATATCCGGGTTATGTCGGTCAGGACGGTTGGCTGAAAAAATAATCCCTCCATCGGCTGGCCACCAACCTTAATCTTAGCGCCTTTCGATAGGGCATCGTCGAGATGATGTTTCACTTTATTCAGCCCTTTTCATTGATCAACGGCCCCATTTGAGAACCGCTTTCCAGCCCATTTCCAACCCGAAGCGCCGAAACAGCAGCAGAAAGTTTGTCGACAAATTCATCGTAAATTCTGTCATGCACATACAGCCGGTTGACGCATACGCAGGTCTGCCCATTGTTCCGAAACTTCGATGCCATCGCCCCTTTTACAGCGGCATCGATATCAGCATCCTCAAAGACGATGAAGGGTGCGTTGCCGCCTAGTTCCAGCGATATTTTCTTCAGGTTAGACGCACACTGGCTCATGAGAAGCTTACCAATGGCCGTTGAGCCCGTGAAGGACAGCTTACGAACTTTGTTGTTTTCGCATAATTCTAGCCCTACTTCCGCGTTTTTTGAGGTCGTGACGGTGTTGTAAACCCCTTTGGGGAAACCGGCTTTTTCGGCTAGGTAGGAGATAGCCAGCGCTGTAAGGGGTGTTTCGGAAGGTGGTTTTACAATCACCGGGCTACCCGCAGCCAGGGCAGGCCCGACTTTACGGGTAATCATGGCCAGCGGAAAATTCCAGGGCGTAATGGCCGCCACTACACCTATCGACTGTTTGATGACCACCAGTCGCTTGTCTTTTGTATTTGCGGGAATCACATCGCCGTAGGTACGTTTTGCTTCTTCGGCAAACCATTCGATAAACGAAGCGCCATAATCGACTTCGCCTAGGCTTTCCGATAGGACTTTCCCGCACTCTATGGTCATCAGCCGGGCCAGTTCGTCTTTGTGTTCCAGAATCAGCGTAAACCATTTCCGAAGCAGGTTCGAGCGCTCTTTGGCGGTCAAATCCCGATAGGCTGGCCAGGCCGCATTGGCCACATCAATGGCGGCACGCACATCGGCCTGCCCATGTCGGGAACGGAGGCTATTACATCGCCCGTTGCGGGATCGATCACGTCGAATGTTTCTCCGCTGATGGCATTGACCCACTCACCGTTCACGTAGGATTGGATTCTGATTAGTGAATTAGCGGCCAACTGGTCGGGTGTTGTTGGAGTTGTATTCATTTCTAGAAAGTAATTATCTGGCGAATGGCTTCGCCTTTGGCCAATCGTTCGAATCCCTCATTCACCTCATCTAAGCGTAGCTTATGGGTCATCAGTTTATCGACAGGAAGTCGCCCCGATTGATAGAGCGCAATGTAAGCTGGTATATCCCGAACCGGCACACAACTGCCAATGTATGAGCCTTGTAAGGTACGTTCATCAGCCACCAGTTTCGTGGGTGAAAGCTGCATCATCTTGCTGGGGTGGGGCAGCCCAGCCGTAACGGTTTTACCACCCCTGCCCGTGGCATTGTAGGTAAACTCTAAGGCCTGAACAACACCGGCAAATTCAAACCCTATATCAACGCCCCCGTTGGTCAGGTCTTTCACCTGCGTTACGGCATCAGCCTGTGAGGAGTCGATGGCAACGTGTGCACCCAGTTCAAGGGCTTTGTCAAGTTTGTCTTTGTTGACATCGGCAACGATTATTTTGCTGGCCCCACCGGCTATTGCACCCAGTAAGGCGGCAAAGCCAACACCGCCCAAACCGGTAATTAACACCGTTTGCCCCAGCATCAATTTAGCTGTATTGATCACGGCACCCACGCCGGTCATGATGGCGCAACCAAACAAAGCGGCAATATCGAACGGAAGGGTCGGATCAATTCGAACAACCGATTTTCGGGAGACAACGGTATATTCGGCAAAACCAGACACGCCCATGTGGTGATGAACCGGTTGCTGATGCTGATCCTGTAAGCGCATACCTCCACCTAATAATTCGCCTTTGTTATTGGCGGCAAGCCCATTTTCGCAGAGCGCCGGGCGTCCGGTCATGCACGGCATGCAGTGGTTACAGATGGGCAGGAAGGAGAACACCACATGATCGCCAACGGCAAGGTCGTGTACATCCGGGCCTAATTCAACCACTTCGCCAGCGGCTTCGTGTCCCAGCACCATCGGCATCTGGCGGGGCCGATTGCCATCAATGACGGATAAATCAGAATGACAAAGTCCAGCGGCTTTAATCTTTATGAGAACTTCACCATGATGGGGTGATTGTAATTCGACCTCTTCAATCGTCAGTGGTTGGCTGGTCGTATAGGGGCGACCAAGGCCCATTTCATGTAATACGGCTGCTTTAATTTTCATGCTGTTGTTGTATTCTGTGGATTCTTATTGATTCTATTGATTCTATTGATTCTTATGGATTCTGTTGATTATTTGGGCTGATTATCAAGTCAATAGAATCCACAGAATTAATAAGAATCCACCGAATCAATAAGAATCAAAGTTGGCCATCTACTTAGCTTCGTTCCTGTAAAAACTCGTCAATATTCTGCCCAACTTTCTCCATGAGCAATGCCCGTGCTTCTAGACTAGCCCAGGTAACATGCGGAGTCAAAGCCAGGCGATCGTTGTTCTTTATATGCAACAGCGGATTTTGTGGATGAATGGGCTCCTGGGTGAACACGTCGATCCCCGCTCCGGCAATCAACTCGTCATCCAGTGCTTTCGCTAAATCGGCTTCGTTGACAATACCTCCCGGCCAACATTGATCAGAATCGCCGATTTTTTCATTTGTTTTAGCCGGTCATAATTGATGAAATTGGCCGTTTTCTCATTTAAAGGGGCGTGGATAGAAATAATATCGGAGGTGCGTAAAAACTCGTCTAATTCCAGGCGCAGGTAGGGTTGCTCCGTATTTTGACCAGAAGTCGAATAATACACAACTTCACAACCAAACGCATCGGCAATTTTTGCGACCTGACGGCCAATATTTCCGAGGCCAATAATGCCAAATCGTTTTCCACTCAACTCCCAGAATCCTTTGCCAAAATGGGTGAATATATCGGTCTTCGAATACTCACCTCCCTTCACATATTGATCGAAATAAGGAATATGAACCAATAGGTGAAGTAGAATGGCGAACGTACCCTGCGTGACGCTTTGCGTGGAATAATCCATCGCGTTCTTCACCGGAATTCCTCGCTTTTCGGCAGCTACTTTATCGACGTTGTTGGTGCCGGTAGCTGAGATGCAGATAAATTTCAGTTTAGGGGCTTGTTCAATGATGGATTTGTCGAGAACAACCTTATTGGTAATCACAATATCGGCGTCCTGAATTCGCTCCAACGTCTGCTCAGGCCGGGTGGTCTGATAATAGGTTACGTTGCCGTACTTCTCTATCAACGTTAGATTCGGGATGTCTCCCATTGTTTTGACGTCCAGAAATACTAACTCCATTGTGGGCTAATTTTATTGAACACAGAGCCATAGAGAACACAAAAACTAAAACCTTAACAATCTCCGTGTTCTCTGTAGCTCTGTGTTTGATTAATCTATTGTGCAGCTTTGACTTTGACGACTACTTTTTTTACGCCATCATACCCCTCCACCCGATTGCCAGGATTGTGTGCTTCTGTGGGTGTAGCGATGAAGAACATTCCGGGCTCAGCTACGAAAAAATTCCCGTTGTCAATTGTGTAAAAACTTATGTCTTTGGTCGAATTGTAGTCTTCATTAACCTTGGCGTTTGCGACAGGCATGATGCCAATTTTCTCCTTTCCCTTCACGACAAAATGAATGTCACTGTAGGTATGGTGAGCTTCCCATTTGGCATTCGAAATTTCTCTTGGCGGGCCTTCGCTGATTGTAGCATACACATTCTCATCGTCGATGGGGTATTTGCCAACCCGGAGCTTCGTAAAATCGGTATCCCGCAAAAAGGCAAACGCTTTATCCCAGCCCGCTTTATTCGCCTGGTATTGTTTCGCAAACTCCTGCTGGTTAATGGTTTCGGACGGTTTAGCCTGTAAGCCATTTAGCCAGGTTTGGCTAGCATACCATTTCGCTGTTTTTTCGGAAGTTGACTGGGCCTGGCCTGGTAACTGCACGACCAGAATGGCTAGTAGCGTAACTGCCAGAAAGAGTTTTACGTGTGTTTTTTTCATAATCTGCTTAGGATTAAAGGTAAAGGAAGACAAGTTATGGGCATTTTTTGTGCATATCCTAAACAATCTCAACGTGGGCGAATATCAACCTAATTCTTCGCCACTTTCCGGACCTGACCAAGACCAAACTGATCCCCTGCGGCTACAGGCTTGCCACCACTGAAATGGATTTCCACCATTTTCTCGCTTTGAACATCGTTATGATCCTGATCTTCCAGGGAGGCAACGATTTTACGCGTCTTCACATCAATCACATCACCCGTTGCAGGATAGGCGTATTTGCCATCCAGGCTAAAGGTGATCCAGCCGGGCATATCTTTTAAGGCGATCGTAGTTTTCTGAACCGGCGGCATCACCGTGTTGTCAAATACATGCAACCGGTAGTTGGCACCATCGCACAGCCAGAGTTCTTTTTCATCCGGCGTCAGGCCAATGCCGTGGCTTGGGCAGCTATGCCGTTTCACTTCGCCCATATTCCAGCCTTCGACTACTACCCGATGCAGGAATTTTCCCGTCACTAAATCCCCCACTTCGAAACCCAGTAAGCCATTCACATTCACATAAACGAGCGTCTGCGAACCGTTGATGGTAAAGGGACGGATATCTGCTCCGAAAGGACCAACCTGCTTGGTGACCGTGTGGGTTTTGGTGTCGGCTACATTGAGCATGGTCGATTTAAGACCCGCCAGGTAAACGAAATTGCCATCGGGCCCGTAAATGGTGTTGTGGGCCCCGAATTCGTGACGATTTTCTTGATCACATCGCCTGTTTTGGCATCCAGCACGTTCCAGAATTCTTTTTCGAGGGAAGGGGCATAAATAATTTTTCCATCGGGCGAGATCGAAATCCGATCAACTCCGCCCTCATATTGCTTTTCCCACAAAAGTTTCTCTGTGATTAGATCAATGCACTGAATGGCTTCCAGGGTACTGATATAAATGCAGTTATAGGCCAAACTGACATCAACCCCTTTCACATTCGATGGGATGCCTTTTTTCATCATGCCCCTGGGTTTTTGATAAACTTCACAAACTTGTGATTATTATCCATATCGAAGACTTGAATGCCATGACCGCCATAGCCCAGATAGTTGCGGATGCCGGGAGTTGCCACGTATAATAAGCGTTGCACCTTCGGAGCGGGTTTGGCAAAGTTTATCGCCAGATCGGTCTTGGGGGAGGATACCCAGGCCGTAGTTGACAGGAAGAACAGGCCACCGAGTAAGAAAAGAAAGATACTTTTTTTCGTCTTCATGGGATTCGTGCTTGAAGGTTAATTAGATGATCTAGGATGAATAACTTAATTATAGCCAGGATTTTGGGGAAATATGGCCGGATTGTTAATTAACTGAATCTGAGCAAAGGGTATTGGAAAGAGCGTATTATAGGGTCTCATACCGTATTTCTGCATGACTGTATACGCCTGGCCCGTGCGGACTAAATCAAACCACCGGTGCCCTTCAAAGGCTAGCTCCATCCGCCGTTCCAGTGCAATTTTGTCCCGCATATCGGTCTGACTTAATGTTGTGTAGGGATCAACCCCAGCTCGTGTACGTATTTGATTCAGATAAGGCAAAGCCGTTGCAGTTTTACCATTTTCATTTAAAGCCTCGGCATACATCAGCAGCACATCGGCATACCGGATCACCTTCCAGTTGGCCGGACTGTCATTGGCAGTTGTAATTTTAACAATATACTTTCGGGTATAGGCCGACATGTTGTTGGACGAAATCAGAATGGGAATAAACTTGCCGGTAGCGTCCGTGTATCCTTTGGAGGCCGTAATGTCTTTGCGTTTATCCTTAGCGTCAAACAAATCAAACAGCACCTGATGGGGTGTATTCTGGTCATCGACCGAGCCCGTAATGCCATAAAAGGCAATCATCGACGTCACCTTTGGCGTAAAGCGGTTGGTGTAAATGCTGCCTTCACCGCCTAACCCCTGCTCGTACTCAATATCGAATATGTATTCGCTGTGGTGTTCGTTTTTAGTGTAATCCCACAAATCGGCCCAGTTGGGTAGGAGTGCGTAGCCTAGAGTGGTTACTTCCTGTAATTTCGCTTCGGCCTTCGCAAAATCTTTCCGGGTCAGGTACACTTTACCCAGCAGTGCCTTGGCCGCCCCTTTCGTGGCCCGACCGACATCGGCACCGCTATAACTGGCGGGGAGTTTGGCTTCTGCATCAAGCAGGTCTTTTATGATAACTTCGTCATAAATTTTGTCTACTTTTTCGCGTGGGGTTTTATAAGACTCATCGATGCTCAGGGTTTTGGTCACCAGGGGAACGTCGCCAAAAATGCGGACCAGATCAAAGTAGGCCAGGGCACGCAGAAATTCTGCTTCCCCCGTATGCCGATTTTTATTGGTAACGACAGCCGCATCGGCGGTGGCGATTTTCTCCAGCAAGGCATTCGCCCGGGTGATGGCTTTGTAATAATTTCGCCAGGTATCTCTCAGCAGCGCATCGTCATTGGCCAGGGTAAAATTATCTACGGCACCCGCCGTACCTTTCACCAGTTCGTCCCACACATCATCTCCGCGGATATCACCGAAATAATACATGTTCTGATACTGGTCCTGAAAAATACTGTAGACACCAATGGTGGCATCCTGATAGTCTTTATCTGTTTTATACAATACATCGACCGTTACCGTATCGACGGGGAGTATTTCAATAAACTGTTTATTACAGGCAGTTAGCAGTAGCGAGAATACAGCTAATAAGGTTAGGATCTTTTTCATTCTATGAAAATTTTAGCTGGTTAGAAACCCAGATTGATGCCAAAAATTATACTCTTCGCGGTGGGATAGTCATAGCGTTCGTTGCCAGGTGTGAGTGGACTGGTGCTCAGGCTGACATCCGGGTTAAAGCCAATGTATTTCGTAAACAGAAAGGGGTTGTTGGCCGTGAACGACAAACGAATAGCACTGAACGTAAGCTTCTTCGCTATATTGTCAGGCAGCGAATACCCAAAGGCGATGTTATTGATTCGGAGGTAGGAACCGTCATCCAGCCAGCGCTGGCTATAGGTTCCTCTAAAATTACCCGTCGGTACGTCGTTGGGCCGTACCGAGTAGCCATTACCGGGATCAGATTCCGATTTCCAGTAATTGTTCATAATGGCATACTGCCGGAACCGGGCTCTGTCGTTGGCCGATTGTTCCCGTGATAAAGCCAGCACACTATTGCCCTGAACCCCTTGCAGGCTGACACTTAATGTGAAGCTTTTGTAGGAAAAGTTATTGGTCATGCCATAGTAGAAGTCTGGGTAAGGCGAGCCCATAACCGTTCGGTCGAAACTGTTGATGATGCCATCGGGCACGCCCTTGGGGCCGCTCACATCCACAAAGCGTACATCGCCAACGCGCGAGGCATCCCGACCGCCTGGGTTCCAGAGGGGGCCTTTGTCCAGATCAGCTTTGGTGGCAAAGATGCCGTTGGTGAGCCAGCCATAAAACATGCCCACTGGCTGACCGATCATGGTAATATTGCCACCGGAAATAATGGGATCACCCGAAGGGCCTAACTTGGTCACCTGATTCTTGTAGGTGGAGAAATTCAGGCTGGTCTGCCAGCGAAATTTCCCTTCGACATTGACCGTGTTTATCGCAAACTCCCAGCCGTTATTTTTGACTTCACCGATGTTTTTTAAGGCTGTATTAAAGCCCGTGATATCGGGTACGTTTACATTCAGGAGCAAATCGGTGTTGCGGGAGCGGAAGTGGTCGATGGTGAGCGCGATGCGATTATTTAAAAAGCTCACATCCATACCGATATTAATCTGCTCCTGTTTTTCCCAGGTCAACGCTGGATTTCCCAGCCTTCCGGCCGAATAACCGCCAATGCCAGTATTGCCCAACACATATTTCTCGTAGTTAATGGTGGCCAGCTGGTCGTAGTTGCCAATGTTATTATTCCCCGTTTTACCATAGCTGGCTCTGAGTTTCAACTCATTGATTTGGCGAATATCTTTCATGAAGTTTTCGTCCGAAATGCGCCAGGCTAAAGCCAACGAGGGGAACAAACCGTACTTGTTATCTGACCCAAAGCGGGATGAGCCATCCGTCCGGACGGATGCGGTAGCATAATACTTGCTGTTATAGTTGTAGTTGATCCGACCTAAATAGGAAACCAGCGACCACTCTGCCACGTTGGAGGTGCCACCCGTTAAAATACCACTGACCGCACTCAGGGTGGGAACCAGGTTATTGGGATATTTATTACTGGTTAACGAATTGGACTCAAACGTTTCGCGTTGGGTAGTGTAGCCCAGCAAACCCGTGAAATTATGTTTGCCCAGACTTTTGGTATAATTCAGGGTCGTTTCGGTAATCCAGTTTAAGCGCATGGACGCGTTATCGGTACCCGAGGCCAGTTCATTCAAAAAGGCCGCCATTTGTGGTTTAAAATAGCTGCCTTTAATGTTCATCAGGTTGATGCCCAGCATCACATTTACCTTCAGATTATTCAGGATGGAATATTCGAGGAAGGTATTGCCCAGGAACCCAAAGCCTTTCTGTTTTCCTTTGACCTCTTTGGCCAAAGCCAGTGGGTTTTTGCTGGTTACGACCGCATCGAGCCCGTTGCCAAAGGGATAATAGCTACCATCTGGATTGAGCAGCGACTGGTAGGTTGGAATAACGATGGCGTTGTATAGCGGATTATTGGTGATATCGCTGTAGGTCGTTAAGTCTTCGGCTCCCGCGCCACCCACGTTGGTTTTGTCGGTATAGGAAGGATTGAAATTGACTTTTAGGGTGAGTTTGGGCGATAGCCGGGCGTCGATATTGGCCCGGAACGAGTAGCGTTTGAAATTACTGTTCAGGATGATGCCATCCTGATTGAGGAACTCTCCACTCAGGGCATAGCGAACGTTCTCACTGCCGCCGGTTGCACTTAACTGGTATTGGTGTTGGGGCGCGGTGCGCAGGATAGCATCCAGGGGTCTTCATTGGTGGTTATTTTCCCCGACAGCACATCAACAATAGTTTGAGGAACGGGTGCTTTCCAGGTGGTTGGATTTCCCGATACGTCGTTGCCTTCATCAATATTACGGTTACGAACCCCATCCAGATAGTGTTGGGCTTCTTCCAGACCAGTCTGATAAACAGGTCGTTTGGCTATTTTCTGGAAGCCCAGCTGGTAATTGAGGTTGATGACGGCTTTGCCCGACTTCCCCGTTTGGTATTGATAATGACGACCCCGTTTGATCCACGCGACCCGTAAATGGCAGTGGCTGAGGCATCTTTCAATACGTCGATGGTTTCTACATCGTTGGGGTTGAGGGTTTGGATGCTGGAAATAGGAAACCCATCGACCACGTATAAAGGACCACCACCTGCCGAAATGCTACCAACACCCCGAATTCTGATTTGAGGTGCCGCACCCGGTTCACCCGAAACGGGTTTGACCTGCACCCCGGCTACTTTGCCCATCAATGCCTGATCGACCCGGGGAACGGCCAACTCCTGGATGGATTTACTGCCGACAGAGGAAATCGATCCGGTCAGATCTTTCTTTTCAATCGAGCCATATCCGATCACGACAATCTCATCGAGGGTCTTGTTGTCAGTTTTCAGCACTACGTTCAGGGTTGTTTGATTGCCCACCACCACTTCGTGAGGCATATAGCCTACAAAACTGAAGATCAGTGTGGACGATGCATTGGGCACATCCAGTTTATACTTCCCCTCGGCATCGGTAGTGGTTCCTTTCTGGGAGCCTTTGATCACAATACTAACCCCAGGCAGCTCCTCTCCCTTATCGTCCCGAACGATTCCCTGAACGGTGATTTCGGCAACTTTCGCTTCCTCTACGTCAGTGGTGGCAGCATCTGCCGATGACTGCCGGTCATCGGGCTTATTGTCCGTATTGCCAGGGTTCACGTCTGGTATACGGGCATTGTCTGGTACAACTTTCCCCGCTGGTTCTTTGCCTATGACCACATAGCCGCCATTTTTCACCTTCTTATAGCGTAGTCCCAGTGGTTTCAGGATGGTAGCGAGGTTTGTCTCTACATCGACATTAAAATTCACGGCATCACCAGCCACCATCAACCCATCTACATTGCGGTCAAAAAACAGAATATCGGTAGCGTAATGATCCTGGAGCTTTTTTAAGACATCCTTCAGTTTATATTGCCCCACTTTCGGGGCTACTTCTTTCTGCTGAACGGGTTGCGCTCTGGCCATCGTTTGCGCAAATCCAGGACGTACTCCTCCCAGCACCACTCCCAGCAGGAGTAGCTTACGTAGTATTTTTTTCATATGTAGTTAAGGGGTTTTAGGATTAATGCTCTTGGGTAATAACAATGGTATTGCCGTGCCGCTTATAGCTCAGATTGGATGCGCTAGCTAAAGTCTCGAGAAGTTCGTCTGCACTATAGGCGGTAAAGGCGCCGGAAATGGTCCATTGGGTCAACGCCCGGTCGGGTATCTGAAGGGTTATTCCATAATTTTGCGCAAATAGGTTGCTGATTTCAGCCAGGGTTGTTCCATCAAACACAAATCGGTGTTCTTTCCAGGCTGTAAAATCCGTGGTTTAGGCGTTTGTTTGATACGAACATGTCCCTCGTTATCAAACGTAACCAGGTTGCCTGGCTTCATCGTTAATTGCTTGCTGGTCTTTCCTTCCTGATACAGAAGACGAACTTTTCCTTTATTCAACACGACTTTTTTCCCGGTTTCGCGCGTATTGACCAGAAACTCGGTACCCAAAACAACCACTTCAAAGTTTTTATTTGTCTGAACCACAAAGTGTTGGTGATCAGGCATATGCTTTATGGAGAAGTCAGCCTCACCGACTAAAACAACTTCCCGTGTTTTCTGACCAAATCCGAACCTGGGTACCCGTAACGTCGAGTTCGCATTGAGCGTAACCTGACTCCCATCGTTGAGCATAATGGTACTGGTTTCACCAAATTCGGTGCTATAGGTTTTAAACAGCAGTTCCTCTTTAAAGAATAGACCGCTGAGTAGGAGTATAATGCCCACCGAGGCTGCCATCATCCAGCGAAACCAGGTAGATTTTAAGCTATGTAGTGCTGGTTCTGCCGCACCCAATTCTGGCTGATTGGTTTCGTCTATGGTGTAGTTTTTTATTCGTTGCTGATGCCGCATCAGGGCCATATTGGCATCAGCGATGAATTGTGGGTCCTGATTTTCCCACATAGCCAGGCATTCAAAGAATTGCTCCCGATTAGTCTCATCTTTTGCCCACTCATCAATTAATTGCTTTTGCAAAGCGGTTGCTCCACCCGCAAAATAATTAAATAGTGTTTCTTTTGATACCTGGTTTTTCATGGTGAGAATGGTTACTAAAAGGAAGACTGTTTCAAGCAAAAAAACACGTAGTCACTCGTCTGGAAAATAGAAGTTCAGTTCCAAAACAGACCTATTATACCGAGAATCGTTAGCCATTTCGCTTTTAAAATGCTTTGGATTTGCCGCATTGCCTGATATTGATGGGCTTCAATAGTTCGCAGGGATAGATGTAGTTCATCGGCAATCTCCTGGTATTTCTTTCCCTCAAAGCGGTGCATCACATAAATCTGCCGACGCTTCAGGGGCATGGCATTTATAGCGTTCTCTACATCATGATACAGCTCTTCGTATTGCGTAATGGAGTCAGGACTATGCGTTCTATGAGCCGGAATTAAATCGGCTTTGTCAAGTGAGGTCGTATGCTGCATTTCGGACCGAACGTGATCGAAGGCCCGGTTACGCACCATGGTAAATAGGTAAGCCCTGAAGGAGGTTGTTGTTGTTAGATACCGCTTATTGACTTGAAACTCATAGAATATATCCGACACAATGTCCTCGGCAATTGCCTTTGACGAAACAAACCGAACAGCATGGCTACACAACATGGTGTAGTACTGCCGGAAAAGCAGACTAATTCCCGCATCGACATCCTGCTCAAAGGTTTTACGCAAAAACAACTCCGTGTCTATACTAACCTTCGCCGACAGATTACGACTCGCTTCGCCCTTGTCCTCCAAATACGGCTGACCTATTTCCTTGGTTTGGGGTAATTGCAGGATATGTCCCATTTATCTTGGTAGAGGAAATGATTGTTCATTTCTGTCGATGCGCTTAGCCTCCTTATTCCCCAGTTACTGAGTTAGCCTGTTGCCAAACGAGCCATTTCTTATATAAAGACGTTTACAAACGAAAAAACACTTAGTCGTTTTTAATTATTTTTTTGAAAAATTGAATTAAACGATGCGGAAAAGGCAAAATTAGCCCGAGAGATCGCTAAGACGAGCCATGTCTGGTCTCCTGGGCTTTCCAAATTAGTTTGATCAGCTAAAACGATAGAGCGTATAAACCGACCTAAACGCCATACGTTGTGCGGTTTTAGGGTAAGCAGACGCTGTTGGATCTGATCCATACAGACAAGTAATTTGAGCCGTGGAAGAAATAGGCCTGGGAGAACAACCCGCATCTTTGTGTCGTCAAATCATAAACAACAGCGATGACAACGATAACAAAAATAAACCTTGGCAAAAATGGACCACTCGTTTCTAAACTCGGATTAGGCTGCATGCGCATGTCGTCCGTGTGGGGAGGTCCAACGAACGACGAAGGTGAAAGTATAGCGACCATTCAACAGGCGTTGGACAGCGGCATCAATTTTTTGAATACCGGAGACTTTTACGGAAGTGGCCACAACGAGCTGCTGGTAGGAAAAGCCATCAAAGGTCGACGAGACGACGCGTTCATTAGTGTCAAATTTGGAGCAATTTTTTATAACGGCCAATGGCTTGGGTTGGATCTTCGCCCCATAGCCATTAAGAACTTCATTAACTATTCGTTGGTACGCCTGGGTATCGATACCATTGATCTGTATCAGCCCTGCCGACTCGATAACAGTGTTCCGATGGAGGATGTAATTGGAACAGTTGCCGACCTGATCAACGAAGGAAAGGTTCGTTATCTGGGCGTTTCTGAAATAACGGCCGATCAACTGCGCAAGGCGAATAGTATTCACCCGGTAACCGCCCTGGAAATAGGGTATTCATTGGCCGATCGTCAGATAGAGAGCGACTTACTTCCTACGGCTAAGGAACTGGGTATAGGTGTTGTGGCGTTTGCCAATACGGCCGAAGGGTTACTCACTGGTGAAATGAAATCACCATTACCCGCCAATGACTACCATACACATTTCTCGCGTTTTCAAGGGGAGAATCTGATCAGGAATCTTGAAAAAGTCGATGTGTTAAAGCAAATGGCCAGTGAAAAAGGATTTACGCCAACTCAACTGGCGATCGCCTGGGTGAACGCACAGGGCGATCATATTATGCCCCTGGTCAGCATGAGCCGGCGATCGCGGCTACCGGAAAACATGCAGGCGATGGAGATCGTGTTCACTGCTGACGAGATGAATATGCTTACTACGCAGTTTTCGCCGGGCGCGATCCTTGGCGGTACCTACCTTCAGCGATAGTTGGTCTACTCATAAGCCTTACATTTTACTACCTTTACCTAGTGACGAATCCAATTGAAATAATCCCGGGAGTTATTTTTTTCTCTTATCACTCGACCATAAGAAAGGAGAAGGTAGCCTTCATGGAACATAATACGTTGGTATTGCAGGTTTCAGGTCGTTTTTCATTAGAAACGGCGAGCCAACATATCTCGATGGGTAGCGGTGAGATGTTGCTGATCCAAAAAAATCAATTAGGAGAACTTACGAAGACGCCTATAGAAGGCGGAAATTATCAAACTGTTGTTATAAGCCTGCAGGAAGACCTGCTACGGCAGATTGCCCTGGAAGAGCAACTGGAAACGGGTCAAAAATACATGGGCCCTCCCAACGTTCTTATTCCCGGAAACGATTTTTTGCGGTCTTTCTTTCAGTCGTTGATTCCCTATGTTCAACATCCGGAAGAACGAATAACCAATACGATGGGCATGCTGAAAGTCAGGGAGGCTGTTCATCTTCTCCTGTATACCATGCCCGAGCTTGAGGCATTCTTATTCGACTTTTCGGAGCCCTATAAGCTGGATATGGAAAAATTCATGCTGAGCAATTTTCATTACAACGTTCCGGTTGAAAAATTTGCCCGACTCACGGGGAGAAGTCTGGCAGGATTCAAGCGTGATTTCCAGAAGATATTCGGCATGGCACCCCGGCATTGGCTACAGGAAAGGAGGCTTGCGGAAGCCCGGCATCTGATCGAAACCAAGCACAAGAAACCCTCTGCCATCTACCTCGACCTGGGATTTGAAAGTCTCTCGCATTTCTCGCATTCGTTTAAGAAAAAATTCGGCAAG
This sequence comes from Spirosoma telluris, assembly GCA_003259005.1. Classification (GTDB taxonomy): domain Bacteria; phylum Bacteroidota; class Bacteroidia; order Cytophagales; family Spirosomataceae; genus Spirosoma; species Spirosoma telluris. Next base: position 2,120,355 of record QLII01000001.1, on the reverse strand, counting down.
GCTCCCACAGAATGGTCAATTTAGGGTGATGGGTAGCCATAGGTGATAATAGAATTGACTACTATGAAAAAAGTGACGGGCCTCCCTCGGCGGCATATTTTTTTAATGTAATGATCCGAAAGGCATGAACGATTGGTATGCCAAAAATCTGGGATTGACTACCAGCGAATATGGGACGACGTTTGAGTGGCGGCAGGCTGATGATCCATCGAAAAAAGGATCTACGGCCTGGTGCACGTTCCCGAATGACACGACCTATTTCAATCCGTCGGCAAAGCCTTTTATGATCAATTACCGGGTAGAAAATATAGCTGCGCTGGTTGATGAATTGAAACAGGCCAATGTGACGATTGTTGATGACATAGCGGAATATGACTATGGCAAATTCGTGCATGTGCTCGACCCGGAAGGCAACATTATTGAGCTTTGGGAGCCGAATGATGATTAGGAGCGGGACAAACCAGCGCTCTTTTAATTTTGATTCTAATTGATTCTGTGGATTCTAAAGATTTTATATGCTTTGGTAATCAGGCTGTTAGTGTCAATTGGGGCCAACAGAATCAATAGAATCCATTAGAATCAACAGAATCTATTTTGGCAAAGCACTGGTTTGTTTTTGTATGGCACTGATTACTTCCGTACCTAACGGGGAAACCGCCGGTGCAAAATAATCAGTAAGGGTGCCTGTCTCATCAACCAGGTATTTACCAAAATTCCAATCAGGCTGATGGGTATTCCAGCCGTTTTGCTCGGCTGATGTCAACCATTGGTAAACGGGGTTCTGTTCGGCTCCTTTGATCACGCTGCTCTTTTGGGCTAGTAGGAACGTAACCCCGTAGTTTAGCTGGCAAAATTTGGCAATTTTGGCATCATTGCTTTTTTCCTGCTCGCGGAAGTTGTTGGCTGGAAAGCCAATAATCACCAGCTTATCGGTATACTTTTCGTAGAGGTTCTGTAGTTCGGCAAACTGGTTGGTATAACCACAGTTCGATGCCGTATTGACGAGAAGTACCTTCTTATTTTTGAGCTGTTTAAAACTCAGTACCTGCCCATTGTTCTGTTGAATGGTTAACCCATAAAAGGGCACCTTTGGGGCAATATGCTGCTTATTGGTCAGAATCTGGCCGTTCTTGCCTCCTCTGCTCAAACGCATAATAAGGGGATATAACTTTTTTGTTAGGACTTGTCGGAAGGTCATGATAGGTACTAAAATGTTCACAAGGTAAGTACGAGGACAGATTTGGTTTTACAAATCAATTAGTTAATCTGCTTCAGGCTTGGTTGATAAATGCCGGATCAATCCCTGTAATTGGTCCCGCAGATGAATTAACTCGTCCAGTTTCATCTCCTCGGAGAGTAAACCGCCTACCAAACGCTCTGGGATCAAGGCTGCCTCAGTCCGTAGCTGATGGCCCTTTTCCGTTAGTTTAACCATTACTTTCCGCTCATCGACCTTGGACCGTTGCCGTTCCAGTAGGCCAAGTGTTTCCATTCGTTTGAGCAGCGGAGTCACCGTATTGGTATCCAGAAGCAATTGTTGCGTAATAGCATTAATGGGAATCTGATCGGTTTCCCACAGAACCAGCATCACTAAATACTGGGGATAGGTTAAGCCCAATTTATCCAAATAGGGTTGGTACTCTCTCGTTATCAGCCTGGAGGCCGTATACAGGGGAAAGCATACCTGATTTTGTAGCTTAAGTTGTTCTAACGTCATCGTCAATAGCTTTAACGCTTATGGCTAACTCTAGTAAAGATACCGGTTGAAAGCCACATCGGTTAATGAGCAATCTGCTTTCTGCTCCGCCACGCTTGCCACGCTCCCGTAGACCACAAAGCCCAGATGACCAGAAGTGGCTGAAAGAATAAACGAATTGTGCGAGCCAGATCGGTATTTAAAGTAAAGGCATTGGTATGGTTGGCCCATTGAGCAATATTGCCCGGAAAGATCAACACAAAGAAGGTCGCAACTATCCAGCCAGTAACAATCTGATGCCGCGACAAAAGTAGCAATGACAAACCCAGGGTTATTTCAACAATGCCTGATAGAATAACTACCCAATCGCTGTCTATCGGTATCCAGTTAGGTACCTGAGCCTGAAACTCTGTCCGCGACCAGCTTAGATGGCTCGTTCCGGCAAAACTTAGGGCCAGGCCCAGTAAAATTCGTCCAATATGCTGGGCGATGTTCGTTCGTTGACTGTTATAAGTCTTAGGCATGATGCTGGAGTTCGTCGATTAACGTCAGGCTAACCTCCACATTGTTTCGGATTGCTTTCGAGTAAGGACAGGTAGCGTGTGCTTTAGCCAGTAGCTCCTGAGCGGTGGCCTGCTCTACCCCTTCGATTCGAACGGCCAATGATACGGCTAAGTTAAAACTAGTTGGGTCTGCCATTTGAAGACCAACCGTAGCCGAAACTGAAGAATTAATTTTTAGCTTTTGCTGGCGGGCTACTAGATTTAAGGCACTATCGAAACAGGCCGCATAACCAGCCGCAAAGAGTTGTTCCGGATTGGTAAAGCCGCCCGCAGGCCCTCCCATTTCCTGAGGCACTCGCACGTCAAGCGTTAAGACACCATCCTCACTGGCTACCTGGCCATCCCGTCCACCCGTAGCGTTAACCGTTGTTTGATATATGGTTTTCATTTACTCTTTTTTTAATATCGTTTTCGATTATATCGTTTACGATGTAAATGTATGAGATCTTTTCAAGTGAAGCAAATTCTTCCCCTGTTTTTATTAGCTCTAGTCGCTTAGTTAGCCTTCAATCAGCTTTCCCGATTCCTGCCAAACCAGGCAGTATCCATTCAGAAAGATAGTCGGCCATAAAGTCGCAGTTCTCTCCAGAGAACCTGATCATTGATTGAGGGAGCCATTTGTCGCTTTATCCGACGTTTATAAACGTATATCTATCACTCACCTGTTTTTCTATCAATGAAAAAGTAAATTAGCGCCCATCGAACGTAACCTGATCGTAGTCCAATAAACGGCACGATTTCAAAGGCATAGGCCTTTTTGTTAGTTGAACTTACCTTGTTTATGATTCATGCTCTAGCAGCCATCAACTTAAAAAAGCCTTTGGGTTGGCTGCCTATATGGTTTCTCACCTTGTTTGTGATCTGTAGTCCCCATTTGCTGCCTGCCCAATCCAAACCAACTCGACCTAAACTAGGATTGACACTGAGTGGGGGTGGAGCAAGGGGATTAGCCCATATTGGCCTGTTAAAAGCCATTGACTCCGTAGGTTTAAAAATCGATTATGTTACCGGAACCAGCATGGGAGCCATTGTGGGTAGTTTATATGCGGCTGGCTACAGTGGAAATGATATATTGAAAATTGCCAGCAATCTTGATTGGAATAACATACTCACCAATAAGTCACAGCTAACGAATGTCCGGTTCGCCGAAAAGGAAGATTACGACAGGTATTTGCTGGAGCTTCCCTTTGTGAAAGGCCAGTTTTTGCTGCCTCGGGGAGTCCTTGAATCCAATGAACTCTGGCTAAAATTGAACGAGCTCTTTTTGCCTTATTACAAAATCAAGGATTTTGCCAAATTCCAACGGGCCTTTCAGTGTATTGCAACCGATTTGGTTACCGGCGAAAGTGTTGTTCTAACGAAGGGAAATATTGCCCAGGCGGTACGGGCGAGTATGGCCATTCCTGCTTTTTTCTCCCCGGTGCCTTATGAGGGTAAACTGCTGGTCGATGGGGGGATCGTTCGGAATTTTCCGGTAGCCAATGCCAGGGACATGGGCGCTGGTTTTATTATTGGTAGCAACGTATCGGCAGGCTTGTATAAGGAAGAGAATCTGTCCAATCCCTTTTCCATCCTCAATCAGATTTCGTTTTATCGGGAAAGTTATGACTTTACGGATCAACGAAAATTAACAGACTTATACATCGATTATCCCCTCGAAAAATACAGTTCAGCCAGCTTTACGTCAACTCAACAAATTATTCAGCTAGGTCTTGAAGAGGGAAAACGACTCTATCCAAAGCTGAAACGACTCAAAGATTCGCTGGATGCCCGGTATGGTCAGGAAGCCGAAATGGAAACGATTAGTCGGGTTGATTCAGTTCTGGTTACCGATGTGGTAGTTGAGGGCTTAGATAAAGTCGAAGCCGCAGTTTTTCTTCGGGATATGGCCATATCCAAAGCTCATTATTACAGGGCCACCTCGCTGAATCAACGAATACGCCCGGCTTTCGGTACCGATTATTTCCAGAAAATCTCCTACGAGCTGCAACCCGTATCCGGGGATAATGCCAGACTTATTTTTCAGGTTCAGAAAGCACCTGGAACCTATCTCCGCTTAGGTTTATCCTACAATTCAGCCACTGGTATTGGTATTAAGGCGGGCTTTAAAGTTAAGCACCCAACCAGTTATTATGCCACTGCTTCACTTGCCCTTTCGCTGGGTGAAAATCCGAGACTGGAAACCAACTATGCTACCTATATCGGAAAGATGCGAACTATCCTGCTAAAAACAGCTTTACGCGGGGAGAGTACCGATATCTTTACCTATAATCAGGATTTCGAACGATCCGGATTATATAATCAAACGTACTTCGGTGCCGATGTGCACGTGTTAAAAATTCATCGTGGGTTGTTGGCTTACGGACTAGGAACCCGCTATGAACGGTTGACTTATTCACCCAAAATCGTTTCCCAGCTGCAGGCCAGAGGACATACCAGCTTTGTTAACTCCTACGTGTCTGTGCAGGCCAACACCTTGAATAGTGCCTCGTTTCCGACCAAAGGATATCTTCTCAACCTGGAGGGAGGTATTATTTACAGACAACGCCCTTCGTTTACGGTTTCGCTTAATAATCAGGTGCTGGGCAATCAGGATTCATCGTTATTTTCCTTCGATAGTTACTACCAGAGCAAGCTCTTTTTCGAGTACCATATTCCGGCTGGAAAGCACTCGTTCTTTTACCAACTACAGTCCGCTATCAACTACAAGTACAAACAGGTTTTCTTAAATGATTTTATTGTAGGCGGTCTTAATCCGGCCTTTAGAAATCAGATTTCGTTTGCAGGATTACCGGCGGCCTCCCTGTTTACATCGAGTGTAGCCACGGTGCAGGCAGGGTATCAATACACGCTAGCCACAAACGTATACTTGCTGGCTCGGCTCAGTGGCTTATGGCATGATTTTATGAATAGTAACCTCAGGGCTCAAGAGCAATCTGAAGGCTTTGCATTAGGGTATAGCGTATCGGCAGGGTATAAATCGTTTTTAGGGCCCATCACGATAAGTATGCAATACAGTAATCTCAATAAGCAGTTGAGCGCTTATTTTAACATCGGATTCCCACTTGGCTATTAACAAACTGGACGGGTTTTCTGTCAGTTTGAATAAAACAGACATTAGCTTATTGACCTGTTTTTCCCTGCTTGTGCTACATTCTTTCTAGTATACTCACTCGTATAGGCTACCAGGTAAAACAGCTTCTGGTAACAAATAGAATGAATTGACAAATCCGCTCAGTAATAGGCATGTTGCTAACATTTGTGTTAATTTCTCTGTCGTGTAAAACAGACGAAGTAGTAACGAATGCCCCAAGTATTGTGGCTCTCAATTGCTCGGCTGTCACATTTTCGGCGACTACCACATGCCAGATTAATATTGTCCGATCATGACCAGATTCGGGGCTAGAAGAGTATAATTTTAATAGCGGGAGATCCTAATCTTTGGCCTACATCGACCTTATTTAAAAACGATTATACCAGGCAAAATGCTGTTGAATAATGGTCGATTTATTTTCTTGAATATAGGTCAAATAGGCCTGGGCTATTGGAGACAATTGTTTCTCTTTATGCCAGATCAGCATCCAGGGTGTTTTTAAAGGCAAGCCAGTTAGCGGAATAATGGTCAGGTCGTTATTCAGTAGCTCATTTTTTAACCCAATCAATGGCATGATGGAATAGCCTAAACCGGCCATGACTGCCTGCTTGACAGCTTCATTCGATGTCAGTTCCAGTCGCTTTTGGACAACAAGTTGGTTATCGGCAATGAACTTCTCCATCATAGATCGGGTACCTGAACCCGATTCCCGGTAGATAAGCGGGAGTTTTTTTAAAAGGCCGGGGTCGTTCGTTTTCTGGCCCGTTTTGTTCCGCTCATTACCCACCAGGTAGAGTTTGTTAGGCATGAGCTCCAGATAATTCAAATTGAATTGGTGGGGCAAAATGGATACCAGCGAAAAATCAACCTCATTGCTGGTTAAATTATCAACAACCTTCTGGCGATTGGTTACGTCCATGATCAGCTCAATCCCTTCATGTTGCGCCATAAAACCCGACAGAAAGTAAGGCATTACATATTTACCTGTAGAGACAACCGAGATTTTTAGCTTTCCGTATAGTAACCCTTTGTATGCTAATGTTTTGTGATTGAGTGCCTGTGCTTCATTAATAATCATTTTAGCAACCTGCGCAATTTCCCAACCAAAATCGGTTAGGTAAAGCCGCCGGCTAATGACTTCAGTTAACGGAATATCGAACTGATCCTGAAAGTTCTTCAACTGAATCGATATCGCTGGCTGTGTCAAGTGTAGCTCCTGAGCGGCCCGGGTGATACTTTGGGTTTGGGATATTTTAACAAAGATGTGTAACTGGTGTAAGGTGTAGTTCATAAAAATTCCTTATGATATTCATTAAATATATAAACTTTTATGTATAGAGTGCCAAAACGACCTTTGCCCTGCATTCTTACATACCAAAAGAATGCGAAGTGTCAGAGTGACGGTAGCAAAGGGATACGGCATCGGACCCAAATTATGAAGGCCACTTTGGATATTATCCTTGCAGCCGGGGCTAAAATCGAATTAGATCATAGTAAGGTTGGCGCAAAGGTTTATGGGTGAGTCAGGCAGTATATGGCCCAGCAAGGCTAGTCTGGGTTGAGTCCATAAGCCCAAATTGTCTTAACGGCCAATTAAAATAAACTCTACACAAATGAAAAAAGCACTAACGAATAACGGCCCGATGGCTTTGGCCACAATTTTTGGCTTAGTAGGATTTCAGGTGATCGTAGGGGTAAACAACCCAACCTTCCGCTATGCTATTGATGGGGGCATTGTAGTTGTTTTACTAGCTTACAGCGATCAGATTCTGCTGACTTGCTTACTCTTCATAATTCAAGTGTGGAAAAAGTTAAACGGCCTCTTTAGAGCAATCGTCTCTATGCTAAAACGGGTCATTCGTTACCTGGACGTGTTAGCGCCTTCAAAAAAAACACCCTCCAAGGGCGTATTTTTAAATCCGCTGCTGACAGCGGTTATACTACTGCTTGCCGGCCTGCTGTCACCCAGTGATGGGGTCGATTCAGGACGTTATCTACCCACCTATGAGCTATTGGCAAGAGCAATGATCATTTTAGCCATTGGCGTGGGCTCCTTTTTAGTCTACATGCTTTTAGGAGGGCTCAATAAGGACGATGTTAATAGGTCGAAAGCACAGAATGAACAGCTACATAATACCGACGAGAAACATTCAGCTGTTTTTGACGTGGTTGATTAACATTCAATGTAAGCTGAGCTTTGTAACCCAAAAGTCTCAGGTTTAAATAGAGCGATGATATAGTGTAGATAGGTGCTAAAATGTGTACTCCTCTCAAGTAGGTTATATTCATGACTGTGCACATGATTAGCTGGTTGTCTTCCAGCTACTTTAACGCTGTCGATAGGCATAATAAGTAAGTTTAATTTGGTGTAAACTAAGCCTGATTATCTCTCTGATAAATTATAAGGCTTATGCTTATCTCGCAAAATGGGTGTGCCTCTTGTACGATTCCGCTACAGGAGCAACGAGGGTTTTACTAGCTACTATTACCCAAATTAGGCCATTTAGTTTCCCCTTTTAGAGATAGTTTAACAAAGCCTGAATAGGATATGAACTTATATGAAAGTGTATTCGAGCATAACCGCAAATGGGTTACTCAGCAACTAGGGCAGGACCCAGAGTATTTCAACCGCATGGCCGACGGTCAGCAACCGGAATTTCTTTACATCGGATGCTCTGATAGTCGGGTTCAACCCGAAGATTTTATGGGCGTCAGACCAGGTGAGGTATTTGTCCACCGTAACATTGCCAATCTGGTCCCGAACAATGATACCAATTCCTACTCGGTGGTCCAGTATGCTGTTGAATACCTAAAGGTCAAGCATATCATTATATGTGGCCATTACGGTTGTGGAGGAGTAAAAGCCGCCCTTGACAACAAAGATCTGGGTTTTCTTAATTGCTGGATTCGGAATGTCGATGATGTGTATCGTATGCATCGTGAGGAGTTGAGTGCCCTGCCGGATGAGGCTGCTGTCTTCCGTCGCCTGGTCGAATTGAATGTAGAGGAGCAATGTCTGAATATCATGAAGCTGTCCTTTGTGCAGCACGCCCGGTCTAAGGGGGACTACCCGCGTATTCATGGCTGGGTGTATGATATGGCTCTGGGCACGGTCTGTGATCTGCATATCAACATGGCTAATTTTAAGGATGTGTTAGCGTTATATCGGCTGGATTAGTGTACGACAGCGTGCTGGCGGGACGCTCGACATCTTTTTATCTACCCTTATGGCCGAATATCAAACACCCAGAGATCGGGCTTATACCAACGCCCTATTAAATGCGGCTCCCCAAGAGGCATCCGCCTTCATGAACCTGAAGCACACTGCTGAACGAACCGATGGGGTCATTCCCATCAAGTACCGAGAATTGATGTCGGTGGCGGTAGCGTTGACGACCCAATGCGCGTACTGTATTGAATCCCACATTAATAACGCCGTACAAGCAGGGGCTACTCGCGAAGAGATTGCCGAAACGGTCTTTATTGCGGCCGCACTCCGGGCGGGCGGGGCAGTAGGGACGGGTCTGATGGCGATGCGTCTGTTTGAGGAAGCTAATGCAGCCAGTAAATAAGTGTAGCAATCTTTATCTCATACCTACCTAGCAACTAGTGGGAGTTAGTCGCTAGTCTAGCTAGTACCGGTATACTACAAAACGCTCTTAGCTACGGTCCTGCTCTAGCGCACCATCCGTTGCGACCGTCCTCGGTTGCACAACTTGTACTACGGGTGGCAGGTTGGCGGTATCGCTGCCAAAAATAACGCTCAAATCCTGATTTGTGTAGATCATCGCGCTAGCTTTAACCTACTGTGGCCTTTGGCGCTATAATGACAGTACGGTTACCAATTTTACGCTGAATTTTGTTGGTTATGTCTATGAAGATAAAAAAGGAAACATTTGGATTAGTGGAGCCAGTGAAAGTGGCAATAAGTTTGGACTTTCCCGTTATGAGGAAAAGTTCTTGTCTCATAAAAAGCCAACTGTAACCGAAATAGCCCAATCACTAAACCTTTTTGGGATTTTAGAAGCTACTGATGGCAGTATTTGGTTTGGTGCATTTGATGGCGTGTATCGGTATGATGGACATACTATTACTGACTTCAAAAAGTAAAGGGAACAGAAATAATATATAGCTGTTTCTTTTAACGCCCGTTTGTAGCTACATTAATTATAGATTGATTCGTCTCACGCTGAGAGCGTTTTATTGAGACGCCTTAGATTTTAGCTGCTTTGGGTGGACTAACTTTTTTCTGAGCAAATAACCAGTTCAACAAGTCAGGGGTCTTAATGACTTCCTCCCAAATAGTGTGAGCAGCGTCAGGATACTCCGTGTAACGGGGCGATCCACCTGCTTTTTTAAGCGCACTAACCATGTTTCGGGAGCCACTGACAGGAACGTTCATGTCTTTGGCTCCATGAAATGCCCAAATTGAGACAGAACTCATCCCTGGAGCCTGATCTGGGTTCCCTTCCCCACATACGGGAACAGCAGCCGCAAATAACTCGGGATGTTTGCTGATCATATACCAAGAGCCATAGCCACCTCGCGATACCCCCGAGATATATCGCCTTTGGGGATCAATGGAGAACGATTGATCTAGCGAAACAATGGCTTCAATGGCTAATGAAGCTATCGAAGGCGTATTGGTAACACCTCCCCAGCCCGTATGAGGTGGGCATCGAGGCACGAACACAAAGGCGGGGTATTTTCGCCTATTTTTATCGGTGGCTAACCATTTCGCCATTGGACAAGCATCAATCTGTCGGGTGTTATCCGACCAGCATGTATAGGGTAGAGCAACCACTAACGGATACTGTTTTTTCGGATCGTAGGCAATCGGTTTTAAGAGTCGATACTGTAACGTGTCTCCCTGGGAGCTAATGTAACTTCCCTCTTGAAAGGGTTGGGCCAGTGCACGCTCTCGGGCGGAAATATGCGTCAGGCCGTAGTTTTCAGCGGATAGTCGAATACTAAGGATAAGCGAACAAATGGCTAGTACAATTACTACCCCATTAGCAATAAGCAGCCGGTTGGATAAAGGAGGTGGCTCATTAGTTAAATTAGCACGTTGAAGTTCATCCACGAAATTGCCAAGTAGTAGGATCGGAACGATCCGGTCCAACAAGGAAAGCCATTGGCGAATCGTATCGAGCGTGGCATTAACCGGATAAGGGGGCGTATCAATAAACCAAACTAAAGCGACCAGTTGAGCTACGTACAATAAAGCCGAAACAATACCGGCTCGTTTTAGCCAGGGTCTAGTTTTAGTCTCAGATACAAACAGGCTACTAGCGTACACCAGGCCCGTAATGATTCCCAGTGCCATAACCTTAGGGATGTGTTTGGCAATTGGCGGATAAAGCGTAGTGAAAAATAGGTAGAGAAGACTACCAAATATAACGCTTGTGGCCACCAGCCCCGTTGAAAAGGCAACTTGATAACTTTTGCGGTGATAGTACGTCAAGACAAACACTGACGTACTTAAGGCGATAAGATTCCCGATAAAAAACCAGCTTCGAAAGGAGGGGAGTAGGTACAGATCGACACCTACCTGAAAATGGAGCCAACTTTGAAACAAGCCAGCCGCCAGGGAGAGCCCTAAGCTACTGCAAATGGTTTGGTAGAACTTTTTTGTCATAAAGCCAGATGTTAAAGCACAAAGGCTTTACTAGGGGTGCGTCTACTAAATGGTACGGCACGGGCCGCTGTAGGGGGCGTGGCTTCACTACTGCTAAAATGGCTCTAAACTTAATTGTTTACAGCTAACTGTTAGAAACATCGGTTTACTTACCCTGAAGATTCTTTATGTGCGGGTCAGCGGTCAAATTAAGCCGCTTATAGGAGAACCTGACGAATTGTTCCTTACCATCCAGTGAGAGTTCGAAACGATGAAATGGCCGGTCGTATCTATATAGCCCTATTTGTCATTGATGCGAACCATCGGGATGCCGTGATTATACTAAGATGCAAAATCGTATTTTTATGGTGTACGCACTTTACCGGACTTGTCGATATGGCCGAACTTGCCATTGATTGCTACAACTGACCTGTCTTCGGCCGTAAAGCCGGTTGCTGCGTTGTATAAATACGGAATACGCAACTGTCCAGCTAAATCGAACCACCCCAAAGAGTGGGTTTGTTGCTATGGGGATTCTACTACCTGTTGGCCTGTCGCCATACAGAACCCGATCCATTTTCGGATGGAAAATCTCGGATAAAATCTATTTCATTCTCAGGTATCCCTCAGGAGAACATTTCGATTGACCAAAATGCCCGACTCATCACCGTACGAACGCCCGCTAAACTCATGGGCATGCCTATGGTAAGTATGGAGCTTACCGACAGTGCGGTCTGGGTTAATAATAAAATTGTTGTAGCCGCTCCAGTCTTGATCGTGGCAACACCTGGCTTCGAGTTTATTATTCAGGATAAAACCAATAAGGACTCTCAAACGATTTGTACGATTATCAGCCAGGCGCCTGGGCCTTTGCAAGTAGATCAACTCTCAGCTCCTCTTAGTTACTCACTACAGGATGGCAGTGATGGCTTTACCTATGGGATTAAAATTCCCATGTTGAATTTGTATGGTAATGCAGTTTCTAAAGAAGCCCATTTAATCCATGACACTACCGGAGAAATAATTATTGTGAATCGGGGCGGTCTGCCAGTGGCGTGAGCGGAGTTAATTATAACGAACTTAACTTCATTGGAATTGAATAACTGTCCAGTGGCCCGCTTCCATGTCGCAATCTGCCACATAGAGTAAGCCTTAACTAGCTATAAAACGGATAAAACGTTACGATTCAAATATTATTTTTTGTAATATAATGATGTCATTATGACAATTAATCGAAAATTTATCAACTTTACTTAAAATTAAAATGTGTACTTAGAACACCATCTGCCCCATTTTTAACTAGTGAGTTAAGGCAATACCTCTTTTTACTGATTAGATGATTCGCATAATTTAGACGAAACTCATAGGCTTCATGACGTTCCACGACCAGGTGTTATGGCAATTGTATCGTAAGGGTGATAAGCAGGCGTTAGGTCGTTTGGTTGAACGCTACTATGGCGTACTAAAACAATATGGCTTAAAATTTATGGTAGATGAGTCAGTCGTTGAGGATTGTATACAGGAGCTTTTCTTACAACTCTGGCAAAATCGATCGAACATCAATGAAACCAATTCTGTCAAGCACTATCTATTAAAGGCCTTACGGCATCACGTTTTTCAGCACTTACGTTTTCAGAAACGGATGCCTTTTGACGAATTGGAATGGGACATCTCACTAACTGAAAGTGCCGATTCAGAAACATTATTGATTCAACAAGAAACACTGACAAGCTTAACAACTAACATTCAGGCTCAACTCGCTACTCTTCCGGCCCGTGAGCGGGAAGCCTTATATCTACGCTATTACGAAAACTTATCGATTCCTGAAATTGCCGAGGTCATGAACGTCAATCGTCAATCAGTATCTAACTTTTTGCAGAAAGGGTTGATTAAGTTACGCAGCAAGTGGCTGGGACCTGTTTTTTTAAGCTTTTGTATTTTTTTTTCAAAAAAGCTTCCTTTAAGAAGGGTATCTCGGAAGCGATTCTTCATACTATCAATGAAAATCGCCGAAAAGTACCAATGAACCTTCCTTTAGAAAATTGTTCCACAGTTGAGGATTTTTTAGAAAACGACGCTTTTCGGATCTGGGTCACAAAACGACGGCCAGAGGATCAGAGATTGTGGCAGGAATGGCTACGGCAACATCCCGACAAAAGAGATCTTTATGAGCAGGCTGTCGCCACTTTTTTAGTGCTTCAGGGGAAACAGATTTCGATTCCTGCCCAAGAGGTAAAAGCTAAAACAGGAGAAATACTGGATCATCTTCCTGAAGTGCCCAAAGTCGTAATGCCTCTATTTAACTGGCAATGGGGGCGATGGGTTGCAGCCGCAGCGGTAGTTGGTTTGGCTTTCTATTGGCAATTAGGTAACCGCATATCTAAACCAATAGATCTATCCAATAAATCAGTAGTGCAGCCTGTAATGGACACTGACTGGAAGATTGTAAGAAATGCAACAGGGCAACCATTAGTCGTGTTGCTGCCGGATAACTCCTCCGTGTTGCTATCATCGGGAAGCCAGTTACGTTTTCATAAACAAAACACAGATACGCTTCGGGAAGTCTATCTGCAGGGAGAAGGCTTTTTGAAGTAACTAAAAATGCAGCGAAACCTTTTCTTGTTTATACGGCCAATCTGACCACTAAAGTGTTGGGAACCAGTTTTCAGGTTCGTTCTTTTGACAAGGAAACGGCTGCTTATGTGCAAGTAAAGACGGGTAGGGTTACGGTTACTCCGGTCGATTCACCTGACAAACCAATACTGCTGATAAAAAACGAACAGCTCAGCCTTGAAACCAGAACGGATAAAATAATCAAGCGAGCTATCAGTCCATCGAAAGAAATTTCGTCCACCATTGTCAATCAGCAATTTACTTTCGAGTTCACGCCCGTATCAGACATATTTAATCAATTGGAATCCAGTTATCATATGTCTATTCACTACGATAGACATTTACTGGCCAACTGCACTTTTACCGGCCAACTCAACGATGTACCCTTTCTGGAAAAAATACGACTGATTTGCCTGACCACTGAATCTACCTTCGAAATAACTGATAATCAGTTGATCATTCACAGTCACGGTTGTAATTAATTGTCCTTCAACCCTAACCAACATACTATCTATGGTATAAAAACTATCTCTTTTTTTTAATGAAAAAGCGATAGTGCTACCAACACTATCGCTCGAATGTCCCTAAATGTGTCAGATACACACATTAACTTCTCAAGTTGAGAAGGGACACATATTTTGTCACTTTTTCCTAAAAACAACAAAAACGCATAAATGTATGCATCATCTTTTTGTCAATCGCAATGTTTGGATCAGGATTATGAAAATTTCAAGCCTGCAAATCTTACTTGCCCTTACTCTAGCCAGCATAAGCTTCGCCCACGATGGGAAAGCCCAGGAGCTCTTGAACCGACGCGTTAGTCTCTCCGCCCAAAATGAGGATGTCGAAGTAACGTTCAAGCGAATTGAAAAACTGGCTAAGGTTCAATTCTTATTTAGCCGGGAAGTTATTCAATCGAAACGAAAAATTAACTACCAGGCTAAAAATGAAGAGCTTTCTCAGGTTTTAAGCCATATCCTGGCTCCGCTCAATTTAAGCTATGAGGTAGTCGGTCAGCAAATTGTTATAAAAAGAGACCTCGCTCCACCGACCCTCCCTCAGGACAAAACCTCCGCTGAGCTCAGGATTGAGCAGGCACTGGATAAGCAAATTACCGGTCGGGTCACCGCTGAAAACGGCGAAGGTTTACCGGGCGTCAATATTCAAATAAAGGGTACTACGCGGGGTACATCTACGGATGGGAACGGTAATTATAAACTGGCCATTCCTGACGAAGCGGGTACCGTACTGGTTTTCTCCTTCATTGGCTATGCTACCCAGGAGGTAACTGTAGGGGCTCGGTCTGTCGTCAGTATCACGATGGCTGCCGATGACAAAACCCTCAACGAAGTAGTTGTAGTGGGCTATGGCGTACAACGCAAACGTGACATTACAGGCTCGGTCGTTTCAGTTAGTGAAACGGCGTTAAAAGAAGTACCAGCGCCTAACCTGCTCAATCAGCTAAAGGGGCGGGCCGCCGGGGTGTCTATTGTGAGTAACGGAACTACACCCGGTGCACAGCCACAAATCCGTATTCGGGGCAACCGGACGCTGACCAGCAGCACAAACCCAGGTACGGGCGATAACTTGGATGGTCCGCTGGTGGTAGTTGATGGAATACCCTATGGTGGTCTGAATGACATCAACCCCGACGACATCGTTAACCTGGAGATTCTGAAGGATGCTTCCGCTACGGCTATTTATGGATCGAGAGGTTCAGGCGGGGTTATTCTGGTTACCACCAAACGTGGGAAAGTAGGCAAACCTGTATTCAGTTACGACGGCTATTATGGAGCCACGGCTATCATGGGCAAATACAACGTCATGAATGGACCTGAGTACGCCCAGTTTAAAGCCGATGCTACGAAATATAATCGGGCGTCTCCCGGCACTACGGCCTATCCACTTACCCCGAAAGAACAGGCTGCGTTGGATGCCGGTGTCTCGACCGACTGGCAGAGCCTGATCTACAAACCCGGCTTCATGACCAACCATCAACTTGGTATGACGGGGGGCGTCGAAAATACGCAGTATTCACTCGGATTGGGTTATTTTAATGAAACGGGGATTATCCCTAGCCAGAATTTTACCCGTGTGAATATACGGGCTACCATCGACCAGCGCATTGGCAAGCGGATTAAGGTTGGCTTGAACACACTCAATACGCTGACGTATACGAATACACCAGGAGGAGGAGGAATTCCGGGTGGTCTGGTGAGCTTAACACCCCTGGCATCGCCCTATAATGCCGATGGTTCACTAAACCTGTTCCGGCAGAAGGTTCCATCGATGCCGCCCGGATCAGCCCCCTGACGATCATCACGAAGAAAGATTCGTATTTAAACACCACACGTTCGATACGGACGTTCAACAGCCTCTATGCTGAAGTGAACATCCTGCCTGGTCTGCGTTATCGGTTCAATGCCGGTTTGAACTTTAGTCAGTCGAATTTCAATGGGTACAATGGGCCACTGACCTACTTCAACTCGGCTACGGTTCAGTCATCATCCAACGCCGAAATCAGCAATACGGAATATTGGGATGTAAACCTCCAGCATTTATTGTATTTCGATAAAACGTTTGGCAAACATAAACTGGGCGCTACAGCACTCTACGAATACACCAAGAACCACTCGCTGGGCAGCCGGTTTACAATAACGGGCGTTCCGGCCGATTACATTAAAACGGGTAATTTCTCGCTGGCTTCCGGAACGCCTGTTGCGGCTTCAGACTTTGGTAACTCGTTTTCAGAAACTGGGTTGCTTTCGTACATGGGCCGGGTAAACTATAGCTACAACGACCGCTACCTGCTGACCTTAACGTTGCGCCGGGATGGTTCGTCGACGCTCTCGCCCGCAAACCGGTACTTTAACTATCCGGCCATTGGTGCCGGATGGAATATCATCGAGGAACCCTTTATGAAAAATGTTCCAGCTATTTCGAATCTGAAACTACGGGGAAGCTGGGGCTTATCGGGCAACCGCAACGTAGGGGCTTATTCAACGCTGGGGGCTTTATCCGCGGGCTATTATAATTTTGGTACCGGCACCGCCGGACAACAGTTGGCCTATACCGTTACCAGCCTTCCAGCAACTAATTTAGGCTGGCAGTCTACGGAACAGATAGATCTTGGTCTTGACTTTGGTGTGCTGAATAACCGCATTACGGGTTCGATTGATTATTACCACCAGAAAACGAAAGACATTCTGCTGTCGGTACCACTACCTGCTAGTAACGGCGCCAGTTCGACTCTGAAAAACCTGGGCAAAACCGAAGGAAAGGGCCTGGAGACAACCCTGACCGTCGATATCTTCAGAAATCCCAAAGGGTTTAACTGGAGCGTGGATGCCGTATATTATTTCAACCGCGAAAAAATCACGCAGCTTACCACGCCAACCGAACTTTCCAATGTGGGCGCAGGCTGGTTTGTAGGGCAGCCGCTTTCGGTTATCTACGACTATAAAAAGATTGGTATCTGGCAAACATCCGATAAAGAAAATGGAACCTTGGCCAAACAAACCTCGCCAGTTCAGCAACCTGGTCAAATTCGGGTTGAGGATGTCAACGGCGATGGTAAGATTGATCCCTCTGATCGGCAGATATTGGGTAATTTCCAGCCTAAGTTTGAAGCAGGCCTGACCAATCGATTCAACTACAAAAACTTTGATCTGTCGATTGTTACGTTTGCCCGCATGGGCATGAAAGTAGTTGTGCCCTACCTCACTGGTAACGCAGGCGGTGGTGGTGGTTTTGCTTTCTTCAACCAAAGCCGCACCAATCAGGTAAAAGTTGATTACTGGACCGAAACCAACCCGACTAATGCCTTCCCAGCTCCCGACGCTGGTCAGGCAGTGGCCTTTTTTGGATCAACATTAGGCTATTATGACGGCTCGTTCATCAAAGTCAGGAGCATTAACCTGGGCTACACGGTTTCGGGTCAGTTTCTTAAAAAAGTGGGCATGAACTCGGCCCGGCTGTATCTGAACGTCACCAATCCGCTCATTCTGTATTCGCCGTTGGTTCGGGATAAACTAGCTGTTGATCCGGAAGGGAATGGTTATGCCAGTTCTACCGTAAGTGCTCAGGGGCGGATACGGCAACGCAGCAGCGGCAAATTGCCATAAACCTCAACAACCCGCCCGTTCGGCAATTCACGTTTGGTGTCAATCTTAAATTCTAACTGTCGACATTCCTATGAAAGCAATAAAAATTGGATTTATCGTTAGCCTAACCGCTCTGATGAGCACCGGCTGCGAAAAGATATTGGAGGAGAATCCACAGTCACAAATTGTTCCGTCTTATTTCAATAGCGCTGCCGGGGTGCTAGGGGGCATTGCCGGGGTATACAATGACATACGATCCCAGTGGGGTACGGAAGGATTTACCGTTGAAATGCAGGCTGGTACCGACGAGTTTTTGCAGGGAGCCAGCTCAGGAGGTGGCTCTGCCTACACCTATAACGGCCTGAACGGGAGTAACTTCGGATCGGCCTGGGGTACTGCTTTTACCGATATCAATACCCTGAATGGGGTATTGCAATACGGCCAGACGATTGATGTGCCCGATGCAACCCGGAAGCAATATCTGGCTCAGGCCAAGTTTCTACGGGGTTTCTGGTACTTTTATCTGGTACAGACCTGGGGCGATGTGCCACTCAATACCACCTTTATTACGGTAGCTTCTCAGGCCGCATCCCGCCAGCCAGCGGCTCAGGTATATGAACAAATCATTAAGGATCTGACGGAAGCGGCTGCCGATTTGCCTAATACGCCAACTGCTCCGTTTCTGGGGAAAGCGGCCACTAAACCCGTTGCTCAGTTGCTGCTGGCGAAGGCGTACCTAACGCGTGGCTGGCTGAACAACACAGCCGCCGATTTTACACAGGCCGCTGCTATTTGTGCCGATATTATCGCCAATAAGTCATCTTACGGGCTCGATTTATGGCAGGACTTTGGCGATGCGTTCGTACCGGCCAATGATTATGGGAAAGAAACCATGTTTGTCAGTGACCATGTGCTTGATCCAAAATATGGCTACTATACCGTTGGTGGAGCAGCCAGTGGTGGAGCCGCCCAAAATCTAACGCCCTGGTTTACGGAGTGGAATTATCCGAACAACAGTGGCGTCAACTCCTACAAAAGTGCTACAGGGGGGTACGTCAATAGTGGCACTACGCTGATGACTCGGGATTCACAGTATGGGCGTCCTTATGTACGGATGCGCCCCAACAGCTACAAATGGACTACAGGAGCAAACACAGGTAAGAATTACTTTCTGGATCAGGCGTTTACGAACCGAACGAATGATTCTCGATTCCTTAATTCATTTTATACGGTTTACATTGCCAATATTTCGATTACAAACAGTGCTACGGCAGCCAATAACAAACGGGGCATTAGTTATTCGACTGTAGCAGGGGCTGATACGGCTGTGTGGTTTCCTGATGTTGAAGTAGAAGGCGCCCCTCAGTTTATCGGAACAAGGCCTTTTAAAGGGCTCGTTGTGCCGCCAAGTATGTGGGATAACGGAATTTTTCCCGGCCTGAAAAAATTCATGGACCCTAGCCGGGGTGCTAACTTCAACGACCCGTCGACTCGCCCCGTTGTGTTATATCGTTTTGCCGATGTATACCTGACAGGAGCCGAAGCCTATCTGAAAGCAGGTGATGCAGCTAAAGCGGCCTCGTTACTTAACGTAGTACGACAACGAGCCGCTTACCGGAAAACGAATACGGCTGCTCAGAACGCTGCGGCTGCAACGGCTATGGCTATTACTGCAGATGATGTAACGGTGGACTTTATCCTGGATGAACGGAGCCGTGAACTCTTTGGTGAATGGCAACGCTGGCATGATCTGGTTCGGACCCGTTCGCTGGTGCGTCGCGTGAAAGCCTGGAATCCAGAGGCAGCACCGTACATTCAGGATTTTCACATGCTACGTCCTATTCCGCAAACTTCGCAGATAGACCGGGTTGTGGATGGACCTAAATTTCCGCAGAATCCTGGTTATTAAGTACGTAACTGATAATCGAGACCACCCAAGTGGCCTCGATTATCAGTTTATAGTAAATCGCATTTAATGCCTTCTTACTATACTGGTTAACGTAAACGATCGCCCTTAGTCCATGAGATACCCTCTCGTCTTCTTATTACTAACCCTAACAACGGTTAGCTTTTCACAGAACAAAACTGGTTTGAAGCTTTGGTATAATACGCCCGCCGATAAAACCTGGGAAAATGCCTTACCCATCGGAAACGGCAGGTTAGGGGCTATGGTCTATGGAAACGTCGGGAAGGAAACCATCCAGCTTAATGAGCATACTCTTTGGTCGGGGAGCCCGAATCGGAACGATAATCCCGCTGCACTGGCGTCGTTACCCGAAATCAGGCAGTTGATCTTTGCCAACAAGCAAAAGGAAGCCGAGAATCTGGCCAACAAAACCATCATTACCAAAAAGTCGCACGGTCAAATGTTCCAGCCCGTGGGTAGTTTCCATCTGACCTTCGACGGGCACGATACCTACACCAATTATTACCGGGAACTGGACATTGAACGAGCCGTTGCTAAAACAACCTATACGGTCGATGGGGTGACCTACACACGGGAGATACTGGCCTCTCTCCCGGATCAGGTGATTGTGATGCGATTAACTGCCAGTAAACCAAGCCGCCTAACGTTTTCCGTTTCTTTCTCCACACCACAGATTAAGTCTGAAATTAAAACTTCCTCTGCCAATGATTTGACCATTGCTGGTACCGCTTCTGATCACGAAGGGGTTAAAGGCATGGTTAAGTTCAAAGGCATTGCCCGCCTTAAAACGGAAGGGGGGAGTCTTTCGGCTACCGACACCACGCTTATGGTGAAGGGAGCCAATGCCGCCACGATCTACATCTCTATTGCCACCAATTTTACCAATTACAAAGACATCACCGGAGACGAAAACGCACGGGCAACCGCTTATCTGGTAAAAGCGTACCCCAAATCATACGCAGCCATTTTAGCACCACATAGTGCCGCATACCAAAAATACTTCAATCGGGTTAAATTCGATTTGGGGTCAACTGAGGCTGCCAAACTTCCTACCGACGAACGATTAAAGAATTTCCGAACGGCCAACGATCCGCAACTGGTCACGCTGTACTATCAATACGGTCGCTATCTGCTGATTTCGTCCTCACAACCGAACGGGCAACCCGCCAACTTACAGGGCATCTGGAACAACAGAATGCGGCCACCCTGGGACAGCAAGTACACCATCAACATCAACGCCCAGATGAATTACTGGCCCGCCGAAAAAACGAACTTGGCCGAACTCCATGAGCCATTTTTGCGAATGGTGAAAGAGCTATCAGAAACCGGACAGGAAACGGCACGGGTTATGTACGGCGCACGTGGCTGGATGGCTCACCACAATACCGACATTTGGCGGGCAACGGGTGCCATCGACGGAGCTTTCTGGGGTATGTGGATTGCTGGTGGCGGCTGGACCAGTCAGCACCTCTGGGATCATTACTTGTACAGTGGCGATAAAACCTACCTGGCCAGTGTCTACCCCATCCTGAAAGGAGCCGCTACCTTCTATGTTGATTTTTTAGTAGAACATCCGAAATACCACTGGCTGGTGGTCAACCCCGGCAGTTCGCCCGAAAACGCACCGAAAGCCCATGGCGGCTCGTCGCTGGATGCCGGTACGACGATGGACAACCAGATTGCCTTTGACGTGTTCAGTTCCACAATACGAGCCGCGCAGATCTTAAAAAAAGATGCTGCCTTTGTGGATACGCTCAGGCAAATGCGAAATAAATTGCCTCCCATGCACGTGGGGCAATACGGTCAGTTGCAGGAGTGGCTGGATGATGTCGACGACCCAAATGACCATCACCGGCACGTCTCGCATTTGTATGGCTTATTTCCGGCAGTTCAGATTTCGCCGTATCGCACCCCGGAATTATTCAATGCCGCTCGAACAACCCTAACCCATCGGGGCGATGTCTCGACGGGCTGGAGCATGGGCTGGAAAGTAAACTGGTGGGCCCGATTGCAGGACGGCAACCATGCCTACACGCTGATTCAGAATCAACTTACTCCGCTGGGCGTCACCAAAGAGGGGGAGGTACGTACAATAACCTGTTCGATGCACATCCTCCGTTTCAGATCGATGGTAACTTCGGCTGTACATCCGGTATTACCGAAATGCTGATGCAAAGTGCCGATGGAGGAGTTCATCTTCTACCCGCCCTACCCGACGTCTGGCAAGCCGGAAGCATTACCGGCCTCAGGGCCATCGGTGGATTTGAGGTGGTGAACATGGAGTGGAAAGGCGGAAAGGTAACGAAGGTTAGCATCAAATCGAACCTGGGTGGGAACCTGCGGGTACGGACGCCCAATGCGCTAAAAACCAACAAAGAGGTAGCCCTGAAAACAGCAGTAGGGCAGAACCCGAATCCGTTTTACGTAACCGAGAACACGCCGACGCCGATTATATCCACGGCAGCTACCCTAACGGCTCCCGTATTGAAAGAAACGGTATTGTATGATCTGGCGACCCAACCCGGTAAGGTGTACACGCTGGTATCCCAGTAGCTACCGAAGACCCCTCCTGCCGCACAGACGGACCGGTCGAGTTGGTAGAAAACAGTAGCAAAAACTAAACAGGTTGAAGTAATTAACCCAAACTCTCATGAGAAATCGCCTTTTTACGGCTCTATTGACAACACTTAGTCTGGTTCTCTTCCATCAGAGTTTCGCCCAGACAACACTGACAAACCCCATCCTGACTGGGTTTTATCCCGACCCAAGCATTGTTAAAGTGGGGGCTGATTATTATTCCGTACATTCCACGTTTTCCTATTTCCCAGGTTTGCCGATCATGCACAGCCGCGACCTGAAAAACTGGAAGCAAATCGGAAATGTAATCAACCGCCCTTCGCAAATGGAGTTCATGGGCGAGCGGATGACACGCGGGTTGTTTGCCCCCGCCATCAGTTTTTACAAAGGGACGTATTACGTGACTTGCACGGATATTGATCATGATGGGAATTTTGTCGTAACGTCCAAGAATCCTGCGGGTCCATATAGCAATCCGGTGAAAATTCCAGAGGTAAAAGGCATCGATCCATCCATCTATTTTGATGAAAGTACCGACAAAGCCTACATCATTTACAACAGCGATGCGCCTGACCGGAAACCGCTGTATTCGGGCCATCGCACCATCCGAATGTATGAGTTTGATTATCAGAATCTGAAGGTAGTCGGTGAAGAAAAACAGCTGGTGAATGGCGGAGTGGATCTGTCTAAAAAACCCGTTTGGATTGAAGGTCCGCATATCTTGAAACATAACGGTTGGTACATTCTGTATGCGGCCGAAGGGGGAACCTCCGTCAATCACTCGCAGGTAGCACTGCGCAGCCGGGATATTTGGGGCCTTATGTCCCCTTTGAAGGAAATCCGGTACTGACGCAAAGGGGCTTGCCAGCTGATAGACCCAACCCGATTACGTCGGCGGGACACGCTCAGTTTATCGAAGGACCCGATGGCAAGTGGTATTCGATTTTCCTGGCGGTACGCCCCTACGAAGGCGATTTTTATAATACAGGCCGTGAAATGTTTATTGCCCCGCTCACCTGGGTAAACGATTGGCCAATGATTGAACACGGCGAAAAGGCCATTGAATACAAGTACAAAACGAACATTAAAGAAGTAAAACAAAAGGGTGCTTTGCCGCAAAATGGCAACTTCGCTTATACCATGACGTTCGATAAAGGGCTTGATCTTTCGATGCTTTTTTTGAGAACAGTGGATAGCAGTTCGTTTAAAACGTCAAAAGCAAATGGACTGACGCTTAAACTCAAACCGGAAACGATTTCAGAAATGGGAAATCCTTCGTTTGTAGGCAAGCGTCAACAACATTTAACCAGCACTGCCGAAACGGAAGTGAATTTTTCGCCAAAAACGGACAATGAAAAAGCAGGACTGGTAATTTTTCAGGACGAACGCCATTTTTACTTCGTGGCCAAATCAAAAAGCGAAGGGAAAGATGTAATTCAGTTATTCAAGAGCAAAGACAAGACCGTAGAATTGGTTACCGAAGTGCCTTTACATTCTACCGCTGCTAAGGTGAATTTCAAAATACAGTCAGAAGGTGCCTTGTATAGCTTCTACTATTCGACCGATGGAAAAAACTGGAATTTGTTAAAAGACCAGGTGGACGGTAAGTTTCTGAGTACCAAAGTGGCTAATAGCTTCATTGGTTGTGTGTATGGCCTGTATGCTACTTCATCCGGTGAAAAATCCGAAAATTCGGCCTCATTTACCTTCCTGAAATACAGCGGAAACGATTCAATGTTGAAATGAAAACAATCACCGTTTTGAAAGCAATTCTCTTACATAGTGTAGTTGCTTGCTTATTGAGCCTTTCCGCGCTGGCTCAGATGCAGCCGTTTACCTTGCAGGATGTCAGGATCACAAGTGGACCCTTTAAAAATGCACAGGAAGTTGATCTGACGTACATCCTGGCCCTGAACCCGGATAAACTGCTGGCTCCGTACCTGATCGATGCTGGACTACCGGTAAAAGCCCCGCGCTACGGCAACTGGGAAAGCTCGGGTCTGGATGGGCATATCGGCGGGCACTACCTGTCGGCGCTGGCGATGATGTATGCCTCAACCGGAAATGCTGAGCTAAAAAAACGGCTCGATTATATGGTCGATCAACTGGCACAATGTCAGGCTAAAAACGGGAATGGGTACGTTGGCGGCATTCCGCAGGGGAAGGTGTTCTGGGATCGGATTCATAAAGGCGATATCGACGGTAGTAGCTTTGGGCTGAACAACACCTGGGTGCCCCTCTACAACATTCACAAGCTGTTTGCAGGGTTGCGCGATGCCTATGAATATGCCGGAAACCAGCAGGCTAAAAAGGTACTGATCGGCCTGGGCGACTGGTTTGTCGAGCTGATTAAACCCCTGTCCGACGAGCAGATTCAACAGGTATTGCGCACCGAACACGGTGGCATAAACGAAACCTTTGCTGATCTGTATATCCTGACGAAGGATAAGAAATACCTCGAAACGGCGCAACGGATTTCGCACCGGGCGATTCTGGAACCGCTGTTAGCGAAACAGGATAAACTGACGGGGCTGCACGCTAATACGCAGATTCCGAAGGTGATCGGCTTCGAGAAAATTGCTATGCTGACGGGTAAGGCCGACTGGTCGGAAGCGGCCCAGTATTTCTGGCAAAACGTGTCGCAAACCCGGAGTGTGGCGTTCGGTGGCAACAGTGTTCGGGAGCATTTCAACCCGACAACGGATTTTAGTCAGGTGCTGCGCTCGAATCAGGGGCCGGAAACCTGCAACTCATTCAATATGCTGCGCCTGAGCAAAGCCCTGTTTCTGGATAAGAACGAGGTGAGCTATTTAGATTTTTATGAACGGACGCTTTACAACCACATTCTGTCGAGTCAGCATCCCGAAAAAGGCGGATTTGTCTATTTCACCCCCATTCGCCCCAACCACTACCGCGTGTATTCGCAGCCCGAAACTAGCATGTGGTGCTGCGTGGGGTCGGGAATCGAAAACCACACCAAATATGGCGAATTGATCTATAGTCATTCGGCCAATGATCTGTTTGTCAATCTGTTCATTCCATCGACAGTGAACTGGACCGCCAAAACAATCAAACTGACCCAGCGCACGGAATTTCCGTATGAAAACCAGTCAGAATTACTTGTAGAAACAACAAAACCACAGGAATTTGCTTTAAACATCCGCTACCCAAAATGGGCTGAAAACTTCACGATTCTGGTGAATGGCAAGGCGCAACCGGTCGATGCAAACCCGGCGAGCTATATGGCCGTTCGTCGCAAATGGAAGTCGGGCGATAAAGTGACGGTTCGGTTCAAAACCTCGACGCGGTTAGAGCAACTGCCCGACGGTTCGAACTGGGCGGCCTTTGTGAATGGCCCCATTGTGCTGGCCGCCAAAACATCGGCAAACGACCTGACCGGGCTCTTTGCCGACGATAGCCGGATGGGGCACGAAACAAAAGGCAAACTGTACCCGCTTACCAGTGCCTATGCGCTCGTGGGCGACCCTGCCACGTACCTGACGCAACTCAAACCCGCTAACAGGCTCCGCTTTAATCTGGATTCGCTGACGCTGCAGCCGTTCTATGAAGTACATGATGCGCGTTACCAGATGTATTTCCAAACATTCACCAAAGTGGCTTACGACGAGCAGAAAGCCCGGTTGAAACAGCAGGAAGCCGAGGCCCTGGTCCTTGACGCCAGCACGGTGGATAAGGTAAATTGTGGCGAACAGCAACCCGAAGTCGATCATCAGTACAAGGGAGAAAAAAGCGATTCGGGCTACGACGACGAGCAGTTCTGGCGACGTACCCGTTCGTTTATCACCTACCAACTGCAAAACAAAAACCGGGCGGGTAAGTACATCGACATTCGTGCTTTAGATTCTATAAAGCCGGAGACCGTGCGCTTTCTGGTCAACGAAAAACCCGCCGAGATTCTTTTGGTCGAGGAAAAAACAATTCGATTAAAAGCGGATGATAATGAAGCAATTAGGCTAAAGATCATAGCGGATACCGGGACGGGCACTCCTCGCTTTAATCAAATCAGACTTGTAACGAACTAACGAATGATGCGTTTCAATATAAACAGAAAGCTGATGACTGCCTATAAATGTGTCAAAATAACACTATTGGTGTTCGTATGCGTACTCAGCTCCTATGCGCAATCTAATTTCACCAGCAAAACGATTGGCATAGGAGTCGTAGTTGCCGACCTCGACCGTTCGCTTGACTTTTACGTGAAGGGCATCGGCATGGTCAAAACGGGCAGCTTCACCATCAACGAAGAGTTTGGTAAACGCTCGGGTCTGACCAATGGGGTAGCCACGAACGTAACCATCCTGAAGCTCGAAAACAGCCCTGATGCTACGGACTGGAAACTGATGAGTTTCGGGAGTAAATCCTCGCACCCGAAACCCGCTCACATTCAGGATGATACCGGTATGCAGTACATCACCATTCAGGTGAAAGCCCTGCAACCCATCATCGACCGGCTATCGCAGATGAAGGTGAAGTTTCTGGGCAGTACGCCCACGCCCCTGAACGACAAGGCGCAGTTCGTTTTTGTGCAGGACCCCGACGGAAACTTTATCGAGCTCATCGGGCCACTTCAATAGCCGGTTTTTGTCATCCCGACCTCAGGAGGGATCTTCGGGTGAGGCTAGAACACCTCCGGCTACAGAAGATCCCTCCTCAGTCGGGATGACAAATCACCGGGATGACAAAAAATACAATAGCAAAGACGCCTTTGTAGAATGATTATTATCAAACGATTATACGAAAAATTACGGTTTCGGTCATTGACGATTGTGTTCCTGCTAACGCAGGTGCTCGCAATTGCACAAACCACCCAGAACCCGGTTATTTTTGCCGATGTGCCCGATATGGCCATGATTCGGGTAGGTAATACGTACTACATGAGCAGCACCACCATGCACCTGAGTCCGGGTTTGCCGATTATGAAATCGAACGACCTAATTAACTGGAAACTGGTGGGTTACGCGTACGATACGCTGACGAACGTGGATGCGATGAAATTGTCCAACGGTAAAAGCACATACGGCCGGGGTTCGTGGGCCAGCAGCCTTCGCTACCACAACGGGCTTTACTACGCGACTACCTTCGCCCAGACCAGTGGAAGAACCCATATTTACACCACCAAAGACATCGAAAAAGGCCCCTGGAAAGCCCATTCGTTCAAACCGTCGTATCATGACCACAGCCTGTTTTTTGATGACGACGGCCGGGTATATCTGATTTATGGCGCGGGCAAACTCAACCTGGTCGAACTCACTGCCGATGCGTTAAGCGTGAAACCCGGCACCACCGAGCAGGTTATTATTGAGAACGCCAGCACGCCATCGGGAACGGGGGGGGCTTGCCCGCTGAGGGATCGCAATTGTTCAAGGTGAATGGTAAGTATTACCTCTTTAACATCACCTGGCCGCGTGGCGGTATGCGGACGGTGGTCATTCACCGGGCCGACAAGATCACTGGTCCGTGGGAAGGCCGAATCGGCTTTCAGGATCTGGGCGTGGCGCAGGGCGGACTGATTGATACCCCGACGGGCGATGGTTTGCTTATCTGTTTCGCGACTTCGGTGGGGTAGGCCGGATTCCGTATCTGGTGCCCGTTAAATGGGAAGACGGCTGGCCGGTGCTGGGCGACAACGGCAAAGTTCCCCAAACGCTTGATCTCCCCGCCAGCAAAGGCCTGATTCCCGGCATCGTGAACTCCGACGAATTTGCCCGTAAAAAAGGTGAGCCTGCCCTGCCGCTGGTCTGGCAGTGGAACCACAACCCCGACAACAGCCTCTGGTCGGTGACGGAACGGAATGGTTTTCTGCGCCTGAAAACTGGCCGTACCGACACGTCGTTCGTAATGGCCCGAAACACCCTTACCCAGCGCACCATCGGTCCCGAATGTTCGGGGTCGACCATGCTCGATGTCTCGAATCTGAAAGAAGGCGATTTTGCGGGACTGAGCCTATTACAAAAGAATTATGGACTGGTAGGGGTGAAGGTCGATAACGGGGTGAAATCGATTGTCATGGTCAGTGCTAGTTCGGGGAAACCAGTTGAGGTGCAGCGGGTGCCGCTGGGCCAGAAAACGGTTTACCTGAAAGCGGAATGCGATTTCCGCGATCGCAAAGATACCGCTCATTTCTTCTACAGCCTCGACAGTAAAGCCTGGATTCCTATCGGCGAACCGCTGAAGATGCCGTACACCATCCCGCATTTCATGGGCTATCGTTTTGGGTTGTTCACGTACGCCACCCGTCAAACGGGCGGTTTCGCCGACTTCGACTACTTCCGGATTACCGATAGGATACCTAAACAGCAGTGATACACCAGGCAAAATGATGTTTCCCTACCATTTTCTAAACCTACTAAACCTATGAAACAGATACTTAGTGGATTCCTGTTGATCGGACTGTTTGTGCTTAACCTGAACGCCGTTGCCCAGGACAAAAATTTTTACATTTTCCTCTGTTTCGGCCAGTCCAACATGGAGGGCAACGCCAAAATTGAACCACAGGATACCGTCAATGTGAACCCCCGCTTTCAGGTGATGGAGGCCGTAGACTGCCCGGCTATCAACCGAACAAAAGGAACCTGGTATACCGCCGTACCGCCCTTGTGTCGTTGCAAAACCGGGCTTACCCCGCCGATTATTTTGGCCGTGAATTAGTTGCCAACCTTCCCGAAAAGGTCCGGGTGGGTGTGATCAATGTAGCTGTAGGTGGCTGTAAAATCGAGTTGTTCGAAAAAGACCAGTACGAGTCGTACGTTACGACGGTGCCGGGCTGGATGAAAAATTTCATCAGCGAATACAACGGAAATCCCTACGCTCGTCTGGTCGAGATGGCGAAACTGGCGCAGAAAGATGGCGTCATCAAAGGCATTCTGCTGCATCAGGGTGAGTCGAATACCAACGATACGCTGTGGACCAAAAAGGTGAAGGTTGTCTACGATAACCTGATGAACGACCTGAATCTGAAACCCCAAAAAGTGCCATTGCTGGCCGGTGAAACAGTCAATGCCGATCAGGGCGGCATCTGTGCGAGTATGAACAAGATCATTGCCACGCTCCCGCAAACGATCAAAAATGCGCACGTAATTTCATCGGCGGGCTGTACCGACTCCGCCGATAACCTGCACTTCAATGCCGCCGGTTATCGGGAATTAGGCAAGCGATACGCCACGCAAATGCTGTCGTTGCTGGGCTATAAACCAACCGCAACGGAGTAATGCAGAGGCCGTCGGTGCAAGTCATCGCCAACGGCAAAACGACGCTAACGTTTGACCAGGTAATTCTTACAAACTTTTCCCTATGCTTAAATCTTTTTTCATTCTGTCTGCGCTTTCTGTACTGATAGGTCTTGTCGGATTTGCCCAGCCAGTATCACCACCCCCGTTGGCCCGCTGCCCAGCGAAAACCAGTTGCGTTGGCAGAAAATGGAATATTATGCCTTTATCCATTTTTCGATTAACACCTATACCGATATGGCCTGGGGCTGGGTAACGAAGATCCGAAGCTGTTTAATCCGACAAAACTGGATTGCCGACAATGGGCGCGGATTTGTAAAGAGGCTGGCATGAAAGGCATCATTTTTACGGCCAAACACCACAGTGGCTTTTGTCTCTGGCCCTCGAAATACACCGACTACTCTGTAAAAAATATCCCCTGGCGTAACGGGAAAGCCGATATTGTGCGCGATTTGGCCGATGCCTGCAAAGAATATGGCCTGAAGTTCGGGGTGTATTTATCGCCCTGGGACCGTAACCATGCCGACTATGGTAGGCCCGAATACATTACCTACTTCCGCAACCAGTTGACGGAACTACTGACCAACTACGGTGACATTTTTGAGGTATGGTTCGACGGAGCGAATGGCGGGTCGGGCTATTACGGCGGGGCCAACGAAACCCGAAAGATCGACGCCAAAACGTATTACGACTGGGCTAATACCTACAAACTCGTTCGCAAACTCCAGCCCAAGATCGTCATCTGGAACGATGGGGCGACCGGGCCGACCTGCGCTGGGTGGGCACCGAAGCCGGATATGTGGGTGAAACCAACTGGAGTTTACTGAATGCGACGGGCGATGTGCCAGAAGATATGCTGCGGCACGGCGTAGAAAATGGGAATGCCTGGGTGCCGGGCGAAGTAAACACCTCCATTCGGCCGGAGTGGTTTTACCACGAAAGGGAGGATAAAAAGGTGAAAACGCTACCCCAATTGATGGATACGTACTATAACTCCATTGGACGAAACGGTACATTGCTGCTCAATTTTCCGATCATGCCCAATGGGCTGATTCACGAAAAAGATGAAAAAGTGGTAAAGGAATTTGCCAACGCAATCAAAGAAGCGTTTGCCGTGAATCTGGCCAGGCAGGCGCGTGCCACGGCCTCCGATGTACGGGGGAAAAGTGCGACCTACGATGCCCGTAAAGCCATTGATGCTGATCCGGAAAGCTATTGGGCAACGGAGGAGGCCACCCGTAAAGCATCCTTAACCCTCCAGTTCACGAAGCCCACCGCCTTTAATCGGTTCCTGGTCCAGGAGCCTATCCGATTAGGGCAACGGGTCAAGTCGTTTACGGTAGAAGCCTTCGTTGATGGCAACTGGAAAGAAATTGCCAAACAAACGACCATAGGATATAAGCGAATACTGCGCTTCCCGACTATAGAGGCCACGCAATTGCGCCTGACGATTCTGGACGCCAAAGGTAGCCCGTTGATTTCAAACCTCGAAGTCTATAAAGCCCCACTGATTTTAACCCCCCCACCATCAGTCGCGACCAGGCTGGCGATATGCACCTCAAGTCAGGGGATGCGGAATCTGTTTTGTATTATACCCTCGACGGTAGCACACCAACGGCAACTTCCAGCAAATACACGGCTCCCGTAAAAACCGGCAACGGCAAAGTTGACTTTAAGGCGATTGCCTACAATCCGTTCACGAAACAAAGCAGCGTCGTCAGCGACGAAAAATTTGACATAGCCCGCAGCAACTGGAAAATCGTGAGCACCGATGCAAAGTCGGCCTATCAGGTTTT
Organism: Spirosoma telluris; assembly: GCA_003259005.1. GTDB lineage: Bacteria > Bacteroidota > Bacteroidia > Cytophagales > Spirosomataceae > Spirosoma > Spirosoma telluris. The sequence continues at coordinate 2,089,122 of QLII01000001.1, read as the reverse complement.
AGATGGAAATCCTGCTACCTCATGGCATCAGCCCAAAGGCCAACTGATGCCTGCCGACTTACTCATTGATCTGGGTAAAGAAGAAAATCTGGCGGGTTTTCGGTATTTGCCAGCCCAAAACTGGTGGGAAGAAGCAAGCATCATCACCCACTACCAATTTGAGGTATCGACCGATAATACAACCTGGAAGCGGGTCAGCGAAGGTGAGTTTTCAAATATCAAAAACAGTCCCGTCTGGCAAATCAAAACCTTTGAACCCACCAAAGCCCGATACATCAAATTACGTGCGTTAAAAAACACGCAGGAAGGGTCTGGGTCGGGCTATGCGGAAGTTGATGTCATTACCCAGTGAGTGAATTTAGTCTATTCTGTCATCCCGTTTTTGTCGTTCCTCGGGATGATAAAAAAATCCTAAACCTTGATAAACTATGAAAAAACAACTAAATGGCCGTTTGTGGCTCTTCTGGGCCATGATCTGCCTCTACAACATGGCGCTGGCCCAGCCGCCCCGTGGCCCACTGGTAGTGTCGCCCCAGGTGAACGCCGACAAGTCGGTCACGTTCCGGTATCAGGCTCCGCAGGCTAAAACGGTAGAATTGAGTGCGCAGTTTGAAAAAGGCCCTGTGCCCATGACCAAAGATGCACAGGGCATCTGGAGCGTAACGGTCGGTCCGGTCAAGCCCGATATCTATCCTTATAACTTTCGGGTAGATGGCATATCGGTGATGGACCCCGCCAACGTAGCCTTCTTTCCGAACGAACGCTTCAAGGCCAGCCTGGTCGATGTGCCCGGCGACACGCCCCTGATTCACGCCATGCGTGATGTGCCGCACGGTTCGGTTAATTATGAGTACTATCCGTCGATGGAAGGGACAACGGGCTCGCTGGTGGTGTATACGCCACCGGGTTACGACCAGAATCTCAAACAGAAATACCCGGTCTACTACCTCATCAGCGGCACGACCGATACCGAAGAGACCTTCTTCAAAGTCGGCAAAATCAACCTGATTCTGGACAATCTGCTGGCCGAAGGTAAGGCCAAACCCATGATCATCGTAATGCCCTACGGCAACATTGCGGCCCGCGTAGCCGAGCAGAAAGGAGGGGCCAAACCTGCCGACCCAACCGTTCGCGACGGAGCCGATGCAGTGAAACGGGCCAACGATTTCACGACAGATCTGGTCAGTAATGTTATTTCGTATGTCGAAAAAAACTACCGGGCTATGGCTAATCGGGAGAATCGGGCTATCGGTGGTTTCTCGCGGGGAGGTGGGCAAACGCTCCGAACAGCGTTCAACAACATGGACAAATTTGCCTGGGTGTGCGCCTATAGCTCGTACCTGTCGCCCCAGGAAATGGATGGCAATTTCAGTCAGATCGTAAACAAACCTGACCAGACCAATAAGCAGCTTAAACTGCTGTGGGTGAGTGTCGGTAGCGATGATTTTCTGTACAAGGGCACTGTGGAATTTATGGATTACCTGAAAGCCAAAAAGGTGAACTACAAAAGCCTGATCACCGACGGGGCCACACCTGGATGAACGTAAAAACGTACGTTGCCGCCACCACGCCACTACTCTTCCGCTAAACTCCCACCGAACCATGAAGACCTTAAAACTGACCGGGGCTGATTTCACGCTTTCGCTCTTTCACGCTTTCGCTCTTTATAGTAGCTTGTTGCTTTCGTCCCTGACAACGCTGGCCCAGCAACGTCCACCTGCCATCAGTTCGCCTGATGTTCATCCCGACCACAGCGTTACGTTCCGGTATTTCTCCCGAAATGCGAAAAAGGTAATGATTTCCGGTGAGTTTTTGAAAGCACCCGTTGCCATGACCAAAGACACGTCGGGCATCTGGAGCGTGACCGTGCCTCCGGTCAAACCCGACATTTACCCATACAGTTTTATGGTCGATAGTGTATCGCTGGCCGACCCGAACAACACCTACATCTTCGCCAACGAGCGCTTCAAACGCAGTATCGTCGACATACCCGGCGATCAGCCTCTGGTGCATTCCTTGCAGAACGTACCCCACGGCAAAATCAGCTATCGCTACTACAAGTCCGGTACATTAGGCACCATGCGGCAGTTGCTGGTGTACACGCCATCGGGGTTCAACCCGAACGGCAAGACGAACTATCCCGTCTTGTACCTGATTCACGGCGGTTCCGACACCGAAGAAACCTGGACCAAAGTGGGTCGTGCCAACTTGATTGCCGATAACCTGATCGCACAGGGTAAAGCCAAACCCATGCTCATCGTGATGCCTTATGGTAACGTTCGCCCCGCGCCGATGCCCGATTTTACCAAAGATATGGTGAATGACATCGTTCCGTTCGTAGAAGCTAACTACCCCGTCATCAAGGAGAGCAAAGGTAGGGCGGTAGCGGGTTTCTCCGTAGGTGGTGGCCAGACGCTCAACATCGGCCTGACCAATCCCTCCACATTTGCCTATGTATGCGCCTATGCGCCCTATACCGCCACCGACGAGTTCAAAACGAACTTTACGAATTGGTCGCCCAACGCCGAACAGATGAACAAACAACTGAAACTGTTCACCATCAGCGTCGGCACCGAAGATTTTCTGTATGAACCAGTGAAGCAGAATATCGCCATGTTCAATGAGAAGAAAATCAACGTTAAACCGCTTATTGTGCCGGGTGGGCATACCTGGATGAACTGCAAACTATATCTGGCCGACACATTGCCGCATCTTTTTAGGTGATGTGTAGTTGATCCATACATTTTGATTTTTAGTCGTGAAAGTAGGTAGGCAACCTGTACGAATTGTTGCGTACCTACGGCACGCTGGTTAGCTCAACGAACGATTCATTCTTGCTACAAACATTCCATCGCTACGCGACTGTCACGCAGGCTGAGTTAGTGAAAACCATAATCCTAAAACCAATACATAAATGAACCTTAAAACCATTGCTGCCTTATTCGCAGCCACATTGATAAGCGCAACCTGTTTTGCGCAGACAAATCCACAGTCGATCGCTGAGGATTTCAAACCCTCCTCCCTGAATCAGCCGGGACAGGAGTATCCGCAGGTAAACTCGCAGGGCTACGCCCGATTTCGGATTCTGGCTCCTAAAGCCGATAGTGTTCGGGTGAGCCTGGGGCTGGGTGGAAGGGCGGCACCATCCTTACTAAAGGGGCTGATGGATTCTGGACCGGCACGACGGAAGGCCCGATGGACGAAGGCTTTCACTACTATAACGTAAAAGTCGACGGCGGGAAATTCAACGACCCCGGTGCCCAGAATTACTATGGCTCGGTTCGCTGGGAGAGCGGTATTGAGATTCCGGCTCACGATCAGGATTTCTACGCCCTGAAAGACGTACCCCACGGCAACGTGCAGCAGATTCTTTTCCCTTCCAAAAGCACCGGCACCTCGCGCCGGGCGTTTGTGTATACGCCACCAGGTTATGAGAAAGAGAAATCGAAAAAATATCCGGTGCTGTATCTACAGCACGGCTGGGGTGAAGACGAAACAGCCTGGAGTAATCAGGGACACGCCAATCTGATCATGGACAATTTGATCGCCGATGGCAAAGCCAAGCCGTTTATTATCGTGATGACCTACGGCATGACCAACGAAGTGAAATTTGGCAAGATCCGGGAATTCAAGATCGACCCCTTTCAGACAGTACTTGTCGATGAGTTGATTCCGTACGTCGATGCCAATTTCCGAACCCTGAATAACCGGGACAACCGGGCGATGGCGGGCCTGTCGATGGGCGGCATGGAAACCAAAATGATTACCCTCAACAAGCCGGAGGTGTTTGGGTACTACGGCCTGCTCAGCGGTGGTCTCTATACCCCGGATGATATAAACGGCAAGCCAAAGGCTAAGCTGATTTTCATTAGCTGCGGGAGCAAAGAAAAACCTGATGGGGTGACGAAAGCAGTGGCTGACCTGAAAGGAGCCGGCTACAATGCCGTCTCGTACGTTTCCGAGAAAACGGGTCACGAATTTCAGACCTGGCGCCGGAGCCTGCACGAGCTGGCTCCCTTGCTATTTAAATAGGCAAAAGCTCTTTTTTTTTCGACAGGATAAACAGGATTTGTTGAACTAGAAAGAATCCTGTTTATCCTGTCAATCTTGTCGAAAAAGCATATACCCTGGTAACCCAAACATTGACCTAAATCATGATAAAAAGTATATTTCTAAAAAGATCGTATGTCGCTCTGGCCATGCTGGTGAGTGCATCGGCCTATTCACAATCCATCGAGAAAGAAGCGCCCAAAGGCTTCGATCAGGTACGCTCGAGCATTGCCACAGGCAAACTGGATTCGATTCAATATGCCTCAAAAACCGTTGGTACCACCCGGAAAGCGCTGGTGTATACCCCACCAGGCTTCTCAAAAAAGAAAAAATATCCCGTGCTGTATCTCCTTCACGGCATTGGGGGCGACGAAAAAGAATGGCTCAAAGGCGGTAATCCGCAGGTGATTCTGGACAATCTGTACGCGGAGAATAAACTGGAACCCATGATCGTGGTGATGCCCAACGGACGTGCCATGAAAGACGACCGGGCCATAGGAAATATCTTCGATAAAGACAAGGTAGAAGCCTTTGCCACCTTCGAAAAAGACCTGCTGAACGATCTCATTCCGTTCATCGAGAAAAAATACCCCACCCTCACCGACCGCGAGCACCGCGCCATTGCCGGGCTATCGATGGGAGGGGGACAATCCCTGAATTTTGGGTTGGGTAATCTGGACAAGTTCGCCTGGGTGGGTGGCTTCTCGTCGGCCCCAAACACCAAACGGCCCGAAGAACTGGTGCCTAATCCAGAAGCCGCCAAACAGAAATTGAAACTGCTTTGGATTTCCTGTGGAGATGCTGACGGGCTGATTTCATTTAGCAAACGTACCCATGACTATCTCTACCAGAATGGAGTGCCGCATATCTATTACATTGAGCCGGGTGTCCACGATTTCAAGGTCTGGAAAAATGGCCTGTACATGTTCTCGCAGTTCCTGTTCAAGCCCGTCGACAATGCTTTGCTGACCAGGTACACCGTATTGGGAACTCCCGCTTCGACAAACATCAGGAACGGGAAATACCCGCAGATTCTGCCCGATAACCGCGTCGTGTTCCGGGTGAAAGCGCCGGATGCCAAGAAGGTGCAGGTTGATCTGGGTAAGAAGTACGACATGCAGAAAGACACCAGCGGCTTCTGGACCGCCACTACCGACTCCATCAGCCGGGCTTTCATTATTATTCCATACTGGTCGATGGCGTAGCCCTTGCCGACCCGGCCAGCGAAACGTTCTATGGCATGGGTCGCATGGCCAGTGGCATCGAAATACCGGACAAAGACGGTGCCTTTTATGCCCTAAAAGATGTGCCCCATGGCGACATTCGCATCAAGCGCTACCTCTCGAAAGCCACGAATAGTTGGCGTGAAATGTATGTTTACACGCCCCCGGCTACGACAAATCGACGGAAAAGTACCCGGTACTCTACCTGCTACACGGCGGTGGCGAAGATCAGCGAGGCTGGGCTACGCAGGGAAAAACCGACCTCATACTCGACAATCTGATTGCCGACAACAAAGCCAAACCCATGATTATTGCCATGCTTGACGGCAACATGGGTGGCGCAGGTGGTCTGGCCGGTTTCAACGAAAACGTGTTGAAATCGTTTGAAAATGAATTGAAACAGGGTGCTATTCCCTTCATAGAAAGCAACTTCCGGGTTGAAACGGATGCCAAACACCGGGCACTGGCGGGCCTGTCGATGGGTGGATTGCAGACATTGTACGCTGGCATCAAAAACAATGAAATGTTCTCGTCGCTGGGTGTGTTCAGTTCGGGCTGGTTCGCCAATAATACCACTCTGTCTGACCCGCAGTATGCCTTCATGAAAACCAATGCCAGTGCCATCAATACCAATCTGAAACCGCTATGGATTTCAATGGGTGGCAAGGAGGACATTGCCTATCAGAACTGCCAGATCATGATGAAAAAGTTTGATGAGATGGGCGTTAAGTACCAGTACAGCGAATATGCAGGCGGTCATTCCTGGCCAGTGTGGCGGCATGATTTGTTCCTGTTTTCGCAGGTGCTGTTTAAGTAAACGGAAATTCTAATCCTGCTAATTTTAAGTATGTTATAAACTTAATGTTCATGAAAAACTACCTGTTCTCCATCAGTGTCGTTGTGCTTTTGAGCACGCCTGTATGGAATAATGCCGCGTCTGCCCAAACCATCCCTTCACTAAAAGACACCTTTAAGCGTGACTTTGGCATTGGCACAGCGCTGAATAACGCCCAAATCGAAGAACGTGACCCGCAAATGACGGCCTTCATTGTGCGTCAATTCAACATGGCTACGCCCGAAAATATTATGAAGTCGGCGCTGATCCATCCGGGCTGGGACACGTATAATTTCGAGATGGCAGACAAGCTGGTTGCATTTGGCCAAAAACATAATATCAAAATCAACGGGCATACCCTGGTCTGGCACAGCCAGTTGCCATCCTTTATCCGAGGTATTCATAGTGCCGACTCTATCCGAACGTTTTTTACGAATCATATCAAAACGGTCGCTGGGCGCTACGACGGAAAGGTTCTTTCGTGGGATGTGGTCAACGAAGCGCTGAACGAAGATGGGACGATGCGAAAATCCGTTTTCCTGCAATACCTCGGCGATGATTTCGTCACGGAAGCCTTCAGGCTGGCGCAACAGGCCGCGCCCAGAACCGAGTTGTATTATAACGACTACAACAACGAACAACCCGCCAAACGCGCTGGTTGTATTGAGCTTATTAAAAAAATAAAGGCCGCCGGGGTACGTATTGACGGCGTAGGCATTCAGGGCCATTGGCATGTGGGCAAAGTGCCTCTGAAAGACATTGAAGAAAGCATCCTTCAGTATTCCGCCCTGGGAATGAAGGTTATGTTTACCGAACTGGACATAGAAGTCCTGCCCCGCAACTTCCAGGGGGCCGATGTCGGCCAGCGCATGACGGCTAACGCCCAGTCGAACCCCTATCCCGATGCCTTACCAGACAGTGTTCAAACCCAGCTAGCTACTGATTACGAAGCCCTCTTTAAGCTGTTCCTTAAGCATAAAGATAACATCACCCGCGTAACGTTCTGGGGGGTAAACGATGGCAATAGCTGGTTGAACAACTGGCCTGTTCGAGGCCGAACCAGCTACCCGCTACTATTTGACCGGAACAACCAGCCAAAGCCCGCTTTTGAAAAGGTTATTGCCCTGAAGAAATAAGATTTCAGAAAACCCGTTTGTAAACATTGGCTTTCCATTTCAGGTCTTCCCAAATTGTACTTAGTTAAAACCAAGATAACGTATCTACCTCTTATGAAACGAGTATACACAGCCCTGCTTCTGGTAGCATTAACCGGATGCTCTCTGACCACCCTTGCGCAAACCAGCGGGGGCAAAACGCCGATTTCCCAACCCCTGGTATCACACATTTACACCGCTGACCCGTCGGCCCACGTTTTTAACGGTAAAATTTACATCTATCCCTCGCACGACATTGATGCTAAGGATGTCAAAGAGGATGATGAAGGCGGACATTTCGCCATGCGCGACTATCACGTCCTATCGATGGATAAGATTGGTGGCCCCGTTAAAGACAATGGCGTAGCCCTCGACCTGAAAGACATTCCCTGGGCAGGTCGTCAGCTTTGGGCCCCGATGCTACGTTTAAAAACGGTACCTACTACCTCTATTTCCCGGTTAAAGACAAACAGGATATTTTTCGCATTGGTGTGGCGACCAGCAAAAGCCCGACGGGGCCATTTAAGGCCGAACCAGAACCAATAAAGGGTAGCTACAGCATCGACCCCACCGTTTTTCAGGATACCGATGGGAAAGCCTATCTGTACTTTGGGGGTATTTGGGGTGGTCAGTTACAGCGCTGGAGCAATAACCAGTACGACCCAAAAGGTGCCTTGAAGCAAAAGGACGAAGTGGCTTACCTGCCCCGTATTGCCCGGTTGAGTGCCGACATGAAAAGCTTTGCCGAGCCAGTACGGGATGTGCAGATTCTAAATGAAAACGGGAAACCCTTTCTGGAAAAGGAGAATGACAAACGCTTTTTCGAAGCTGCCTGGTTGCACAAGTACAACGGTAAATATTATTTCTCGTATTCTACGGGCGATACGCACAACCTTTGCTACGCTATTGGCGACAATCCCTACGGCCCTTTTACATACAAGGGCGTGGTGTTGAAACCTGTTCTTGGCTGGACCAATCACCATTCCATTGTGCAGGTGGGGCAAAAGTGGTATTTATTCTATCACGATGTACAGCTTTCGGGTAAGACTCACCTCCGTAACGTGAAAGTAACCGAGCTAACCTACAATCCAGACGGTACGATTAAGACCATTGATGCCTACAAGTAAGGTTCTACTAAAAGAATGGGAGGGTTTCGCGAACGATAGCTAAGCAGGAGGGTATATTATTTTAATGACAATCAGTATATGCGTAGTTAATTAAACAGATTCCGCACGAATAAACACGTAAAATGCCTTGCGATACGTAGCTGAAACAGAAATATAGACCGATCCAATATTTAGTTCGTCGCGTTCAAGCGATTCAATTTTGGCAATCGATACCATGAATGATTTGTGTACCCGGTACAGAATAGCCTGTTTAACGCATATTCCTGGCAGGCAGTGGTAATAATCTGACTCTGGTCTGGTTTGACTCCAGTAACTGCATGCCTGCCAATTCTCTCAGATCAATATCCAGAAAGATCAGCTCGACGGACTGGGTCTGTAAAAAAGCAAAAGCCATAACGGCGTTCAGGAAAACACCCACTAAATTTAATGTGGGCACTTTCAATACGTAACTCCTGAGCCAGCGGCTCATCTTCAACGATGTTATAACTAATCTTCATTGCTGAATTGACCTGATAACTCTGGTTATCAGCAATCGTATTGAGTTCGTGACGATTGCTATATAATAACGCAAGACGCTTCTCAATGAGAAGCATTGCCTAAACCACCAGGTTCACCAACAGGGGTCGCCCCAATTGAATTTTTGCAGTGAATATCAGGCTGCCCGGACTAATTTTTAGGTCGATCTGGATGGCACTGGTATCCAGTCGGGGTGAATGTTTAGAGGAGTTTTCAATAAACGTAATGAACAATAAGGGTTCAATCAGTCAGGTACCGGCATCGACCTCGATGGATAGCTGAATAGTTTCCGGATTGGCCGTTCTGATCCGTTGGCAGTCAACGGATCAGAACGGCCGAGGGGGTCTAGGTGATTGGGGTAAAATCAAATCAGGCCTACCATCATTGTATAGGTAGTTGTCTGGTGAATAAAGCAGATTACCAACGAAGCAATGCAGCCCAGCGTGGGCCCGGTCGCCTTGAGCAGCGTACCTATTTCTGCTTTAAAATTAACCCACTCGCTTTGGCTCCCCGATGGAAAGATGCATGTTTTGGTACGGTAATTCAGGTGAAACAACTCCGGAAAAGGGTGGATGGTAGCCAGCCTGGGACAGAAGTAAGTTACTTTTTGAGCAATGCCGAGCCCACTAACCTCCAAGAAGCCAATGACCTATTTGATGCCATCCGCCACCACTGACGGATTGATGGAATGAATCATCGGCGAGATGTGACTTTAGCCGAAGATACACTACGAACTGGCATTCAGGCAGTCACTAGGTTAATGAGTAGCTTACGAACACTGACAGCTAACTTGTTAAAGAGGGGGAAATCCAAGAATATGGCAGCATAGATTGACGCATTTGCGGATAAATTCCACACACTCATTGAGTTGTTGACTCAACAACTGGTTTTATAAGAATGCCCTAAAGAGGGTTTAATAACTGTCAGCTCTCAACCGCAGCATACGGTGTCGCATTTACTGTCGTAAGGCACAGTCACACAATAACCACTCATCCCCATTTTTTGCCACTAATACCGGAATGAGTGTAAAAAATATAAGGTACCTTGCATGACATAGTACCTTATTGTACCTTTGATTCAGGAAATTTACGAAATCACATACACCGATGAATATTGAAAACGCTCAGGTGCAAATGCGGAAGGGTATTCTGGAATTCTGCATTTTGCATATCATATCGCGGGGCGAAATATATGCCTCCGATATGCTCGACGAGCTGACCTCCGCTCGGATCATGGTTGTGGAGGGTACCTTGTACCCCCTGCTAACCCGGTTGAAAAATGCCGGTCTGCTTGATTACAAATGGGTAGAGTCTACGTCCGGGCCGCCACGCAAGTATTACATTTTGACCGATCTTGGTCGCAATTCCCTAGAAGCCCTGAACGAAACCTGGCAGGAACTTGCAGAGTCCGTTAATGCGATTGTCGGGAAAGTTGAGCAGCATAAAAAACTTACAAACGGCGCAGTATCTGTTTCACCTTCGCCAGATTCAACCATCCCTCCTGCCAACGCTTAACCTATTCTTTTCTAAAAACCGAAACGTCGGACCACAATGAAAAAGACCATAAGCATAAATATTAGTGGCGTCATCTTCCATATAGAAGAGGATGGCTACGACAAATTAAAAAATTACCTGACAACGGTACAGCAGTACTTCTCGACTTACGAAGACAGCCAGGAAATTGTAACCGACATAGAAAATCGCATTGCTGAAAAACTCCTGGCCAAACTGAAATCAGCTGATAAACAGGCCGTTTCTTTGGAAGATGTTAATGAGCTTATTGCCGCAATGGGTACTATTGCCGACTTTGAAGCCGTTGAGGAAGAAGAAGTGTTAGTGACCAGCGGTGGCCGGAATTCGGCATCTGGAACGGGGCAAAGTGCCCGGAATACAGGTGCACAAAACCCTATCCCAGGCTCCTCGCCCCGGACAACAAACCCTTCGCTCGAACCGCGTCGACTGGTTCGGGATGTACGACGGAAAACGCTGGGTGGCGTATGTGCTGGTTTAGCGCATTACTTCAACATTGATGTGGTCTGGGTACGGTTAATTTTCCTGACCCTGTTTTTGGCCATGCCTCCGCTGGGTCATGCCTTTGGAGCGGGTGTATCGAGCTTTACATTTATCATCTACATCGCCATGTGGATTGCCTTACCAGGTGTGACGACGATTGAAGATGACAAAACTATAAAAAAGTTTTTCCGTAATCCAGAAGATAAAGTACTCGGGGGCGTTGCATCGGGTATTGCTGCTTATTTCGGAGTTGACACGGGCATTATTCGTCTGCTGTTTGTGCTGGGTATTGTGTTCTTCGGGGTTGGTTTCCTGCTGTACATTGTGCTGTGGATGATTGCACCCCAGGCCAATACGCTCACTGAAAAAATGGAGATGCAGGGGCAGCCTATTACCTTGTCCAATATTGAACATAGCATCAAGCAGAATCTGAACATCAACGAAAGTGTTCATAACGAAAGTACACTGACACGCTTATTGCTGTTTCCCTTCCGGGCGATTGCTACGATTATTGGTGGATTGGGTAGCGCACTTGGGCCATTGCTAAATGGTGTTGTAGCGCTGATTCGGGTGTTTGCCGGCGTTATGCTGCTGATTCTGGGCTTTGCCTTTATGATTGTATGCCTTGCCTTATTAGGGGCTGCAGTCGGTCTCAGTACGGGCACGCATTTTGGCGAATTTGGTTCTGGTTCAGACTTTCCAATTCAATTGCTTCAGTCAGATGTTTCAGGACCAATGATATTATCCGCTTTTTTGGTTGGTTTAATTCCTGCGTTCGGCTTAGCTATTCTGGGAATTATGCTGATCACGATGAAGAGTGTCCTGAGTGGCCGCACGGCTCTGACGGTGGCTGGGGTTTGGCTCGTTAGCCTGGTGATTTTTGCCGGAACAGCTACCCATTGATTTCCAGCTTCCAACGCCGGGGAACGGTCGAAGAAACGAAGGTGCTGAATGTGCCAGCGGCTATTCCAACCTTTGCTATGAACGAGGTGGAAAATGATGACAACTGGCGTCCATCCATTGATGTGAAAGGCTACGATGGGACAACTATAAGTCTTGTTCAGTATTTCCGGGCACAGGGCCGTAATCGGGCCGATGCTCAGGCTAACGCTCGCCAGATCAAGTATGCCTATACCATTAAAGACTCGACCGTACGCTTCAATGAAACGCTGGAATTAGCACCCAATGCGCGCTTCCGGGGTCAGGACTTAGATATGGATCTTTTGGTTCCTTACGAAAAACCATTCCGTATGACACGCGATTTCGCCCGGTTTATTCGTAATGAGTTTGGTGAAAAAGAGTTTGATCGAATGGCGTCGAGTATCTGGAAATTCACGAAAGATAACGGGCTGGTTTGTATCAACTACCCACGTGAAAAAGATCAGGATGACAATAGTGAGGATAACGACGTAACTGATCTTACTGATGATGTGCAAAGTGCTGTTGCCAGCGAATTAGGAGATGATTTTGACCATATCGGTGACCACACCCGTCAGTTTAATGTCAGTGATTTCTCGAAAGTCGATATTGGTGGCGCGTTTGTGGTACGGTTCCGTAAAGGAACAGCCTACAAAGTAGTAGCGGATGGCCGCGAGAAGGACTTGGATGATGTAAACGTGAAAGTGTCTGGTAATCGATTAGAAGTTTCCGTTGATCGGAACGGCCTGTTTGATTGGAGCAACCGGAAACGGATTGGCCTGACTATCACTGTTCCTTCTATCGACGAGTTGAAACTGTCAGGCGCATCGAAAGCCAGCCTGGTTGAATTTGGGAATTTTAAGAACCTAACTATCGATATGAGCGGTGCCTGCCGAACCGTCTTCGACGGGTCGGTAGAGAAACTAAACCTCGAATTGTCGGGCGCTTCGAATGCGGTTCTGCGTGGTCACACGAACAATCTGGAAGCGGATCTGAGTGGTGCCAGCAAAATAGAAGCCACCAACATGGACGTAGACAAAGCTTCTGTCGATGCCAGCGGTGCCAGCCACGCCAACTTTGGCCATGTGGGTCTATCGAGACCGAAACCTCAGGTGCCAGTAAGGTAACGCGGCAGTAACTAAGTGAAGAGTGAAGAATGAGAAGTGAAGAATATTGCTGTATTAGTATTCTTCACTTCTCATTCTTCACTTAGTTTTCCCTTCCGCAGCGTCTTCCACTTTCTCTTCGGCCAGCGCGACTTCTTTTTCCTGCTTTTTGTTTTCGCGCTCAAAAACTTGGATCAGTACGATAAAATAGGAGAGGAGTAGAGGGCCGACTACCAATCCCAGAATTCCGAAAATCGGCACGCCAAGCACAATACCTGCCAGCGTAATGAGTGGGTGAATATCCCCCATTCGTTTGGCTAGCATGATGCGAAGTAGATTATCGATATTGATGATTACTACAGCGCCAACAACCAGAATACCAACGCCATCGCCGGTATTGCCTTGCGAGAGTTGAATTAGCCCGGCTGGCGCCCAAACGATAGGCGTGCCAAGCACCGGAATAAAGGCCATAAAAAAAGCAACAACACCCCAGAAAGGCGCATCAGGTACATCGAAAATCCAGAGCGTGAATCCCGTCAGCACACCTTGTACTAAACTCACTAAAGCCTGTCCAATAACATTGGCATTGACGTTATTTTTCAGTGATTCCCCCAGTTCTTTCTGGGTATCCCGTTTGAAAGGCAGGTATTTCTGTAGTCCTTTTTGAAAGCCTTCCTGCTGTACAAACATGAAGTACATGGTGAAAAACATCAGGCCCAGGATAACAATAAAATCGAGTGCGCCACCGGCTAACGAAGGAAGTAGTCGACTGGCATACGTGCCTCCCTGACGAAGAATGGCCTGGATGTTTTGTTGACTGGTAATTTTATAGCCTGTTAATTCTTCAGCTTTCTTGACTAAATTTAATATGTCCTGGGTGTGCTGAGAATAATATTGAATTCGGTCAATAAGTAGCAGACTCAAGGTTAGAAAAGGCATGATAATGACAACTACTGCGAAGACAATCAGCAGCGAGGTTACCAGCGATCGGTTCCACCTACGTTTGATTGCTAGTGCCGTAAACCAGGGCCGAAAGACAACGTAGAGAATACCTGCCCCAAAAAAGCGGTTATGTAGCCGCTTAGTCCGTACACAATGAAGCCCGCAATGACAATCAGGCTAGTAATCAGTAAAATTCGTTGTTGCTGGGGCGTATAAATAGTACTCATAAATCAAATCAAGACTGCGTTGAATGTACGCATTTTATTAAAAACGCATTAAACAGCCTCAATTGTTTTAAGAAAGGAGGAAGGGAGGAGAGGGACGAGCGGGAGGAAAGGGAAAAAACAGGCTTACTATCCGCTGTTTCCCGCTCGTCCCCCTCCTCCCTTTTCTCCCTAAATTTTTCTAACATTCCGTTGCACTCAACGCCAACCCAGCCTCCGATGTCTCCTTGTATTTTGTCGACATATCCCGACCCGTGGCTTTCATCACTTTAATGACCGCATCGAGCGAGATTTTCTGAAACGAAGCTGCTCCAGAGGTGGCCAGCAAAAACGCATTGTATGCTTTTACAGCGCCCATTGCATTGCGCTCGATGCACGGAATCTGGACGTAACCACCAATGGGGTCGCAAGTCATACCCAGATGGTGTTCAATGCCAATTTCGGCCGCAGCTTCGATTGGTCCGATGTCGCCAGTGGGTTGCGTACAGCGCGTCAGGAAAGCGGCCCCCATGGCCGAAGCAGTTCCAATTTCACCCATACATCCCATTTCGGCCCCTGAAATACTGGCGTTGTGTTTTACTAAAAAACCAATGGCAGCAGCGGCAAACATTCCCGACCGCAGGGTCGCCCGGTCGTAATGGAAGTGGTGCTTGGCTAAATAGGTAAGTCCCGGAATCACACCCGAAGCGCCTGAGGTTGGGGCTGTTACAACAATACCCCCAGCCGCGTTTTCTTCCGAAGCCGCTAAGCAATAAGCGTTTAGGAAAATCAGGAAACTATCCGACGACTGGCTCATGCCCTTCGCCTGTTGGAACAAAATTGGTGCTTTGCGACTCAGTTTGATAGAGCCAGGTAGAATGCCCTTGTGCTTAAGCCCCCGCCGAACAGCCTTATGCATGAAGTCCAGGATCTGATCAAGTCGTTGATTGACTTCAGCGCGAGTCCGGCCAGTCAGCGCCATCTCATTGGCCATCAACAGCTCATCCAATGAGATCGTACTAGTATTTAGATGGTTTTTTAACTCAGTCATAGTCCCATACGGATAGGGAACTGACAAACTGGCGGGATCTATTTCTGGTTCTCCTTTGCGGATGATGAACCCTCCGCCAATAGAATAATATTCTTCTGAAAATAGCGTCTGCTCTCCAGCCACCAGCCGTAATACCATGGTATTGTGGTAGGGCGAATCATAGCGGACGCGTTCAAAATGAATTTGTTGCGGACCGATCTCAATGAAGCGATCGCCCACGGGAACCGGATACAGCACCGAGGCATCCCGACGTAGTTTTAGTAAGGCTACTGGGTCGGTGGTTTCGGGTTGCCAGCCCAACAAACCAGCCACAATGGCCCGGTCGGTACCGTGCCCCTTGCCCGTCGCACTCAACGAACCGTAGAGATGGACGTGAATAGCATCGGCTTGTTCCTGGACATCGGTTGGTAACTGAGCTAGTTGCTGCCGGAAATCGAAAGCCGCTTTCATGGGGCCGATGGTATGCGAACTCGACGGCCCCGCCCGACCTTAAACAAATCAAAGACAGAGGTAGTGATTGGGGTAGAGGGCATGTTGATGAAGAACTGTCTGGGCCAAGCTCCAGATTGGCCCGTGTATATATTTCGATAGGCCAAGCTGGAGCTTGGCCCAGACTTCATCGATCTAAACTCCGGATCTGATCCAGATAGGCTGTTGGCAGTAACACCCGTTGTACGGCTGACCGAAGGCCAATTGCATTTAACAGGCTATATAAACCAAGGGAATAATTGAGCAGCGATTTTTTGGGTAGGTCCAGCAACTGACTTACCTGTTTTGGTACGAGTATGCCCTGCACTTTTCGAAGTAAATCGTACCGCCAGTTGCCCAGCTCCTCCTGGTATCGCCGGAACAATTTATCGGTAAACTCACTACGAACCAAATCTCGGCTGAGGTGAGCCTCCCGATCGATTCGCCAATCGGCATATGTAGTAGGTAAATCGGGTACGCTCATGCCTGTCCCAACTGCCCTGAATATGGTAAAAAGCTCCTCGCGTTCGGGTTGGTGAGTGGCCGCTTCAGGGTTTCGTAGGCTCGCTCGGAATAATCAATGAGCATGTAGAGCACATCCCGGTAGGCCCAGTCAGGAATTTGGTACCCTCGTTTAGTTTCGATTCCTTCATGAATAGCGCTCATCCGGCCAATAGCTTGCCGGGCTTTATCTTCGGGCAAAAACACGATTTCCTGTGCGTAGCGAACTGTCGAAAACAGACGGCCAATGGGATCGGCGGGCAGCTTGCCAGTATAAAATAGCCAGTCAACAGCTCGGTTGAGTGCGAACTCAGCCGCTGATCCCGCGAAAACAAGAAGTATCACATCGGCATCACCCCAAATCTGGCGAACGATGGAGCCGGGTTTTACGAAGAAAGGTGTCATGTACTAGTCGATAGTCATCAGTCAATAGTTGTCAGTTGTGCGGGAGCTACTCTCGACTATTGACTGACGACTATCGACCTACATTGCTAATACAACGAATTCAACGCGTCGGTTCTTTCGTTTATTTTCTTCTGAATCGTTGGGGCCGCTGGCTTCGTGTCACCGTAGCCATTATGATGCAGGCGTTTTTCGGAGATGCCGCTTCGAACGAGGTAATTGGTGATGATTTTAGCCCGGTTTTCCGACAGCGCCTGGTTCAGCCGTCTGTCGCCTACATTATCCGTATGCCCTGCAATTTCAATGACCAGAGTGGGCGTAGAAGTTAGTGTTTTTATGAGTTTATTTAACTGTGGATAGGACTCCGGGCGGAGCACATAGCTACTTTGATCGAAATACACATTGTCGAGCCGGAATGCCTGATTGACCTGTAAGTTGCGGAAAATGCTGTCGGCTTTTGGGTCTTCTTTTTCGAGCCGTATCACGTAGCCATAATCAGTGCAGGTGTCACACGAAACAACCATCAACTCTTCGGCTTCGTAGTAACCGGGCGCACTGGCAATTACAGCCAACGTATCGGTGCGGGTTAATACAAACGCGAAGGGTTTACCCTCAAGCTGACTCTTCCCCACGAATTTCAAGTTAGCCTGCCTGGCCTGAATAGTGAACTGGGCAGCTACCTCTGTCGATGTTTTATCGTCTACCGCCGAAATGGTAAACAGTGTTTTCTGGGTTTTAACCGAGGGAGACGGCTGACCAACGCAAAAGAGGGGTAAGCAGCATAACCACAGATAACGGACAATAATCATTAGGTTACTGGTTCGAGACTAAAGAAAATACCATATATACCATGGTTGGCAAATCTCGTACCAAAACAGAAGAATTATAGCGAAAGGCTAAGTAGGGTATATTGTTTTAACATCTGAAAACCCAAAGCCCTTGGGCGGCCCGGAAGTTATTCCGTTAGCCAGACAACTTTCTGTTCAGACTGGTGTGCCTGACCAATAATATCACGGTATAGCTCCGGTCGCCTTGCTTTAATATACCGATGGCCTCCTGCCTGTGTCAGTTTCTCTGGCGTTAGGGTGGCGGTTACAAAATCGTCACCCAGCGTTCGGCATTCGGCTAAAATATCGCCAAAAGGATCAATAATCATCGAACAGCCATTTTTCAGCTGGTCGTCATCCATCCCGATTGGGTTAGAGAAAACGGCGTAGATTCCGTTGTCGTAAGCCCTTGCCGGAAGCCATTTCATGAGCCAGTCGCGCCCTTTCATTCCCTCAAATTCGAGCCGTAACGAAGTCGGGTCAGTTTCACGGTTTTCCCAGAGTTTCGGATCTACGAAGCCAGCACCCGGTCGGGTAGAGGGGGTACACATGGTCACGTGAGGCATAAAAATCACATTGGCTCCCAAAAGCCGGGTAGCCCGCACATTTTCGATGACGTTATTATCGTAGCAAATTAAAATACCGCATGACCACCCATACAGATCAAAGACGCAATACTGATCGCCAGGGGTTAGGTAAGGATTTATGAATGGGTGTAGTTTCCGGTATTTGGCAACCAACCCGTTTTTATCGACGCAGACATACGCCTTAAATAAGTTATCATCCTCGTCTTTTTCGAAAAGACCGGCTAAAACAGCAATATCATGGGCTTGTGCTATCTCGGTGAGTTTGGTAATGCTCGGCCCATCCGGAATGAATTCGGCCAGGTCCAGCATTTGTTCTCTCGACAGATGACGGGCAAACGTATAGCCGGTAATCGAACATTCATGAAAGGCCACTACGTTTGAACCTTGTTGGGCTGCTTTCCGAGAGATATCCTCAATTACGGAGAGATTATAGGCCTTATCGCCACTTCTGTTTTCAAACTGGGCTGTCGATATTTTAAGGTTTTCCATCAGGTAACTAGCTATTTATAATATCCCCAAACCTCTCGGCTGGTAGTGATTGGGGTTGAAACAACATACGGCACAACC
The DNA here is from genome assembly GCA_003259005.1 of Spirosoma telluris. Taxonomy (GTDB): domain Bacteria; phylum Bacteroidota; class Bacteroidia; order Cytophagales; family Spirosomataceae; genus Spirosoma; species Spirosoma telluris. The sequence goes on along the minus strand of QLII01000001.1, from coordinate 2,070,633 downwards.
ACCTCTTCCAGTAGCTGGCGTCCATCGAGCCGGTCATCAGGTAAACGGTTGATTGGAACATGTGGGCCCGACTTTTCCTTCGTATTGGTATACGTGAAGGCAACCGGCAATGCGTATTTACCGTTAAAAGCCGGATCGACGGTGGCGAGCATTTCCAGCGCTTTTTTTACCTCCGACGTAAATCCAAAACCAACATTATCGGGACTAAGAATGACGACATTTTTGATTGCCCCTGCGAATCAACATCAAATCCGGCGTACACACGCCCATAGATTCCTTGTTTTCCAACCCAGCCTGGGTACGTAATTTTAGCTTGAAGCGTTTTCTTAAATAACTCTTCCTTACTTAAATGAGCCAGGCTTTTTCGTTCGGCGAGCACTAGCGAATCATAGACATTAATGGCGTCGATTATATCGTTCGGTGTGAGTTGGCGGGAAGGTATTTTAGATTCAAGCGCTGCCGCCTGGTCGGCAAAAGCGTCTAGAAGTAGTTTTTTGGATAGGTTGACGAGCCTGGGTTCGCCTTCACCTTTCTGGATATAATACTTCGTTTTGATGCGATAAATACCCTGAATATTTAAATCCTTATAATAACTCGTCTTGATTTCTTCGGCACTGTTTCTGGGCTCGATCTGACTATTTAAGCTCATCCAAAGCTTGGTTGGGCCGTTGTGCAGGATTGAAAAATACGTTCGATACTCTAACCCGGCTATACTATTCTGTAGCCGAACGAAGGTCGTATTATTAATGGTAAATCGTTCAGGCGTAATGATTGTCACGGCCGAATCTCCTGCAAACCGACACAACACGTCACTGGTGACCAGATTGTAAGCCAGTTGGCAATCCAGCTCCTTGCCTGATCGATCCAGTTGAACTTTGCCTTCCTGCCAAACAGGAAAGGTGAAAAACGGATTTCCCAGAAAAGTTACTTTTATATAGGAGGCCGTAGACGTAGTTTGCCTGCCTGTCGAATATGAATCGGAAGTTGTGAAAATTTGACCTTTTTCGTCCTGATAAACAGTAATTTGCCCGTGCGTTTTTAACGTAAGTAGTAATAAGGTAAAAAGTAATAGGTTAAGCCGATGCATAGTAGTCGATATTTGAAAACAAACAAATAAATAGAAGCATAAACTAGCTGTTTCCCTACAGAGGGTTTTTCAGGGAAGTAGTAGGGTAGGGGTAGTGTTCCGAAAATGGATCAATAGATCGTAACGTCCGGTCAATGCTGTTATGCTATAATATTGCTCGGATCGACTTTCATCAAAAAGGGCACCGACTTCGAAGAGAGGGTGCTTAGCACTCAGCCAATCTGTTAAGGAAGAGCCTAATTGGGCATCGTGAAGATTCATAGCAAAGTTGGCGTATTGCCCTTTTCCAAGTAGATAGTTAAATGAGTTATTTACGCCTTCAGTACGAACTGATAGGGTCTTTAAATTACGACTACTTTGAGAGGCATCTACTACGGTAAACGAACCATTCGTGAGCAATTGGCCCACCATCAGGTACTTATTGGTCAATTGCTCTTTCAGGATAGCGCCCATTGATGGAAAGTTACAGGACGCATAAGGAATATTGGCAATATGATAGTTGTGGGCCCATAAGCTTAGTTTGCCAATGTTCGCCCTCGTTAACATCCATTGAACATTCTCAGCCATGTACCGATCTCGTTTGACACTATAATTGCAGGAGCTTGCATCGCCTAAATCCTGTTGCTGGAAAAGAACGCGAGCGGCTTGCCTGGCAATTTCGTACTCCTGTCGCCCTCCTAAAGCAACCCATTGACTTTCATTCGAGATAAAAAGATTAGATAACGTAGTCAACTGTTTTGCATACTGCTGCCGGAGTTGATCTGTTACTGACGCTTGACCAAGAAGTGCCAATTGGGTGGCTAACGAATCAACTCGTGGTACAGAAGCTGGGTCAACTTTAGTTAGAAACTCGGTAATTAATGGAAATTCATCATCAGCATACTGGCAATCAAACCCGTAGAACGATAGTTGTTTGTCGGCCGATTTGCCGACATTGTAGTCTTTCATCCATTGTAGTAATTCGCGTACTTCGTCGGTCGACCAGGTCCAGAAATACATGCTTTTAGCAGCTGCGGCTGCTGAGGCCAGACCCGTACTTTGGCCATGAATAAACCGGTTGACAATCACTGCGCGTCCGAAATTAGCCTCAAACGCGATGGTCTGATGGCCGTGTTTTTGAACCAGATAGCGAAACAAGCGGTCTTTCATCCGGAAAAACTCTCGTGTACCATGCGTTCCTTCGCCCATACCCACCACCTGCGCTTTTGCCAGGACGGTATCCAGCGGTGCTAATTCGGTAAAATCACGGGTAGGGTCAGCATCCTGTATCGGTAGAATCACTTTGTTAAACGCTTGAACAACAGCGATTTTTTCAGAAGATAAGTCTGCCAATGGATCAGGATCAGCCTTTTTGCAACTTGCCACAAACAGGCTGAATCCAAGAAGAAACAGAAGACGAAGAGCTTGATAGGGCATTAGCATAACCGAATAATGAAGTGAAATCTGCCTGATAGCTATCAACGTTTGCCCTTTCTTAATTCACCGATAAGGAGACATCATCGTAATAAGCAGTACCCGTAGTTTTGGGTAAGAAAAAGATTAAGGCATAGAAACTGTAGGTTTTCGCAGGGAATGAATCATAGGTTATGGTATATTCTTTGAAATCATTGGTTCCCGTAATCGGTATTTTTCCTTCTGTCGATGTGAAGAAAGCAGATGCATAGTTGTCGTTGACTCCCAAATTGCCTCCAATAGCGATAGAAATTCCGTTGCCCTGGATGTTAAGGGTCTTAATTTTGACCTTTAACGTTAACTTGGCACCAGTAGGAATAGGCGTATCAGACGTAAAATGATATTGCTGAAAAAGTTGGTAGGTCGAATCATTCTGAGCCACATTGCAACTAACTTTTATGGAATGGGTGGGTGACGAGGCTGCTTCGGTTGAATAATCGACTGTGTAGCTAGTGGGGCGAGTCGTATTATTTTTGTTAACATCCGTCCTCCAGCTCGTGTAAGGAGATGTTTCAAAATCTCCACCTATAAGTACATCCGCAATTTGAACAGGTTGGGCGTCTTCCTTTTTACAGGAATCAAATAAAAGAACAATACTGAGTAACGATAGGAGTAGGTTGGTTGCTTTCATGACTAAAATGTAATGATGTAGATAAATAAGAGAAAGAAGAAAAATTGCATCAATAACTACTATTGTTAATAAAGATCAATTAAATCTATGTTAAATTTTATTTAGATGTTTTAATGCCTCCAAATAGATACATTTTAGAACGAACTATAGCTATAAAACAGAAAAGCCCTGGCCAACTGGACAGGGCTTTTCTATAGGTGTTTATGTAAACTAAACTTGATGCATCCAGCCAAACGTATCGGCAATTTTACCCGTACGCAGGTCGCTGAGGTAGTTTCTAACCCGAACCGCAACGGAATCCTCCGGCGCAAACTCCGGTAGCATATAGTCTTTACCATTATAGCCAATAAGCGAATAAGGCGATGAACCCACCGCAGTTCCGGCTCCAAAGGCTTCCGTCAATCGACCAGTTTCTATTCCACTGATGACTTCCTCAATAGAAACCAACCGTTCTTCGACCTCCATACCCCAGCTTCGGGCAATTTTCAGGATCGAATCGCGGGTAACTCCTTTCAGAATAGAATCCGACGTAGCCGGGGTTACTATTTTTCCATCAATGACGAAGATGATATTCATAGTGCCCGATTCCTCGATGTATTTGTGCTCGCGGGCATCAGTCCAGATCAACTGGTCATAGCCCTGTTGTTGGGCCATCAGCGTCGGATAGAGCGAACCACCGTAGTTTCCGGCACATTTAGCGTAACCCACGCCACCAGGAGCCGAGCGGATATATTCGGTTTCAACTTTCAGCTTGGGCGGATTAGAATAATAAGCGCCTACAGGACAGGTGAAAATGCAGAAACGGTACGTTTTTGAGGGTGCTACGCCCAGAAACGTATCGGTAGCAAACATATAAGGGCGTACATATAACGAACTATCGGGTGTATCAGGCACCCAATCCGCATCCACTCGCAGCAGCGCTTCCAGCCCACCCATGAATACCTCTTCAGGCAGCGTAGCCATGCACATCCGCTTGGCAGACTCGTTCATACGCTCGAAATTGGCAAGCGGGCGGAACATAAATACCTCACCGGCCTCATTTTTGAATGCCTTCATGCCTTCAAAAATAGACTGACCATAATGCAGCGACGACAGAGCGGGGCTTAGGGTAAAATTGTCGAATGGCACGATCATTTGATTCTGCCACTCACCATCTACGAAATCGGCCACGAACATGTGGTCCGAGAAATGTTTTCCGAAAGGCAGATGATTAAAGTCTACCTCCTGAAGGCGGGAGCGTTCCGCTTTCCGCAGTTCAATTTGCAATAAATCCGTCGTCATAACAGCTGTGGTTAATGAGTTAGCCTGCTGATGGTCAGGCTTCGGCAAAGCTAAAAAAATAGATTGAGTAAGTTTAGTTGTCAAGACAACTTTTTTTTCGGATAGTGGTAGATAGGCCATATTTTAGAAATATGGCCTATCTACCACTATCCGAAAATCATGTCCGGGGCTTCCAGGCTACTTCCTCTGCATTCAATTCCTGTGCCATCTTTCTGCTTAGTACAAATAGATAATCAGACAGTCGATTCAGGTATTGGATCACTAATTCATCCACCGGAGATTCCTCTGTTAACGAAATCACCAATCGCTCTGCTCGACGGCAAACCGTGCGGGCCAAGTGGCAAAATGATACAGACTGGTTTCCTCCCGGTAGCACAAAGGCACGTAACTCAGGCAATTCGGCATCCATTGCATCCATAGCCTGTTCGAGTCGCAACACATCGGCCTCAATAATGACGGGAATTGCTCGTTTCACTACTTTCTCAGGATCGCTAGCGAGTTCGGCACCAACTGTAAATAGCCGATCCTGAATCTCTTTTAATTCCTCTTTTCGAACCTCGTTAACGGGCTGGTCGCGCACAAGACCGATCCACGAGTTCAGTTCATCAACCGTCCCATAGGCATCAATTCGTAGATCAGCTTTACTTACCCGACGTCCTCCAATCAACGCGGTTTGGCCTTTATCGCCTGTTTTTGTGTAAATTTTCATTGTACTTAAAGAGCGAAAGAATGAAAGAGTGATAGAGCGAAATGGCTCATATAGGTGAGAGGGATACTGATTAGCACCAACATTAATAACATAGTTATACGATTCGAATGAGCGAAACTAACGGATTTCACCTGTTCCAGCCGTACCTTTGTGCCCTGATTTTAAAAATTAGCCGTAAAGTTCATAAGGTGAACTGTGAAGGAGTTTTCGCTCTTTCGCAGTTCACTCATTCATCGCACCGGCGACCCGGTCATTTAAATGAAAGCAGGTACTTTTTTTGTCCGCATTTGGCGTATTTTGTCCATTGTCGGATTCGTTTTAGCGTTGTTCAGTAGTTATATTTCGTATCCCGATGAAGTCAATGTTCGTTTCGATGAGCTGAATCATCCAATTCAAACGATCAATCGTGAGGTAATTTTTTACGTCGCTATCGCCATTTTCCTGATTAACAACACGTTGGTTAATGCCGTTGCCCGGTTGTTTCTTCGCGTTCCAACTGCCCAACTTCTGGTACCTAATCAGGCTGTTTGGGCCAGGCATCGACCAAAACTGGATACGATTTTTAAGGAGTGGTTTAGCCTGCTTATCGCTTCTATTAATACGATACTAGGCTTGGGTTTGTTAGTACTTTCATTTCTCAACCGGTCTGACCGCCCGATTCGATACATTGAGTACGCCTGGTTATTACCGCTTACTACAGCCATCCTGATTGCAGTGCTGGCCTGGTTACCGATTCGTTTGTTCATGAAACCCGGTGATGATGAGTGAAACAAAGGAACTATTATTGAGTCAGTTCCAGTACGATCTGCCCGATGAGCGCATCGCCCGGTTTCCACTACCACAGCGTGATGCATCGAAGTTGCTTGTTTATAAAAACGGAGAGATTCATCACGAGCAGTTCATGCAGTTACCTGATTTGCTTCCTGCAAACAGTTTTCTGGTCTTTAATAATACGAAGGTCATTCCAGCGCGACTGCATTTTACTAAACCAACGGGCGCGGTCATTGAGTTGTTTTTGCTGAACCCTTTTCCGAATTCCCAGCCCATTAGTCTGGCCATGGAAGCGACAGGGTCGGTCGTTTGGCAGGGTATGATTGGGAACCGAAAACGCTGGAAACCTGACGAGACACTTAAAACAACCCTGACTACACCAGATGGGGAAGTTATCCTTATGGTAAGCTGGTTTGACTATGAACAATCTACTGTTCAACTAAGCTGGCAACCGGAAACCTTAACGTTTGCTCAACTAATTCAATACGCAGGCGAAATTCCACTACCACCTTACCTCAAACGAGAAGCTACAGATATTGATCGGGAGACCTATCAAACCGTCTATTCAAAGCAGGAAGGAGCTGTGGCAGCCCCAACTGCCGGACTCCATTTCACTCCTTCCGTTTTTCAGGCACTTGCACACCGAGGGATCGACCATGATTATCTGACGCTACATGTTGGTGCGGGAACATTCCAGCCCATTAAAACGGAAGATGTTCGACAGCACCACATGCATACTGAGGAGGTAGTGTATACACAAGAGAATCTACGGAACCTTCTTGATCATATGGATAACCTCATAGCTGTTGGTACAACGTCTATGCGGGCGCTGGAAAGTTTATACTGGATGGGGGTTAAACTGATCAATAACGAGCCAAAGCCGTTCCAGCTCGATCAGCATTATGCGTATCAGTTAGCCATTCACCAGCAACCCAAACCAGAGGAGTCTCTACAAGCTGTTTTGGATTATATAATTGAGGCTAAGCAGGAGTCGATTGTGGCGTATACGGGTATATATATTACACCCGGCTACCAGTTTAAGCTGTGCAAAGGTATCGTCACTAACTTCCATCAACCCGGTTCGACACTGATTCTGCTAATTGCGGCACTTATTGGCGAAAACTGGAAGCATATATATAAGGAAGCGCTAGAGAACGATTATCGCTTCCTTAGTTATGGCGACTCGTCATTGCTTTTGCCATAAACCATTAATTTTGTAAAAAAAGGAGGAGAGGGAGGAAAAGGAAGAGGGGAAGGAAAGGAAAAAAACAGAGTAACGTTTAATTGTCCTTTCTTTTCCTTCCTCTCTTCCCTTTCCTCCCTCTCTTCCCCCTCATTATGAATTTCGTTGAAGAACTCCGCTGGCGTGGTATGTTAAATGACATGACCCCCGGCACTGAAGAACAACTCCAGAAAGAAATGACTGCGGGTTACATTGGATTTGATCCAACGGCCGCGTCGCTCCATATTGGTAACCTGGCGACCATCATGCTGCTGGTGCATTTGCAACGAGCCGGTCACAAACCTTTTGCGCTGGTTGGTGGCGCTACAGGGATGATTGGCGACCCATCGGGTAAAGCCGCTGAGCGTGAGTTTCTATCTGAAGAGACATTAAGGCGCAATCAGGAAGGCATTCGGCAGCAATTGACCAAGTTTCTTGAGTTCGGTGAGGGTGCTAATTCTGCTGAAATGGTCAATAACTACGACTGGTTCAAAGAAATTTCCTTCCTGGGCTTTCTGCGTGAAGCAGGAAAGCATATTAGCGTCAATTATATGATGGCGAAAGACTCAGTGAAAAAGCGGCTCGAAACCGGGATTTCCTTCACAGAGTTCTCCTATCAATTATTGCAGGGCTATGATTTCTACTGGCTCTACAAGAATAAGAATGTCCGCTTACAAATGGGTGGCTCTGATCAGTGGGGAAATATTACCACCGGTACTGAACTGATCAGGCGAAAAGAGGGTCGGGAAGAATACCAGGCTTTTGCACTGACAACGCCATTGGTTACGAAAGCTGATGGCACCAAATTCGGAAAATCGGAAAGTGGGAATGTCTGGCTCGATCCAGCATTGACATCACCTTACCAGTTCTACCAATTTTGGCTAAACACCGCTGATGCCGATTGCCCACGCCTAATTCGCGTGTTCACCTTGTTATCGCGTGAAGAAATTGAAAGGTTAGAGGGCGAGCACAATGAAGCC
>QLII01000001.1:0-2057500 GCA_003259005.1 Spirosoma telluris | reverse complement strand
TGAGGCCCACAAGCCGATCTGGTGCGAAAGCAGGGTATAGTGATCCGGTGGTTCCGCATGGAAGGGCCATCGCTCAAAGGATAAAAGGTACGCCGGGGATAACAGGCTGATCTCCCCCAAGAGCTCACATCGACGGGGAGGTTTGGCACCTCGATGTCGGCTCGTCACATCCTGGGGCTGGAGAAGGTTCCAAGGGTTCGGCTGTTCGCCGATTAAAGTGGCACGCGAGCTGGGTTCAGAACGTCGTGAGACAGTTCGGTCCCTATCTGTGGTGGGCGTTGGAATATTGACGGGCTCTGTCCTTAGTACGAGAGGACCGGGATGGACTCACCGCTGGCGAATCGGTTGTTTGGCCGCAGGCACGGCCGAGTAGCTACGTGGGGAACAGATAAGCGCTGAAAGCATCTAAGTGCGAAACTGGCCTGAAGATGAGTGTTCCGGTATAAAGGGGTGTTGTAGACGACGACGTTGATAGGCGGCAGGTGTAGGCATAGAGATGTGTTAAGCCGAGCCGTACTAATGGCCCCGGACGCGTGTTTAGGGTTGTTACTTAAGGAGAGTGCTCTAGGAGGAATCGGTAAGGAGTTAGGAATTGCAAGTGAATCAGAGTCTCTCTGTGTGGGAAAAAGACATAAGACATTGATCGTTATTGATCAGAAGAGTCAATCAGGTTGGTGCTGGTAAGGCGGGTGTTCACCTCTTCCATCTCGAACAGAGCCGTTAAGCCCCGTACTGCCGATGGTACTGCTGTCACAAGCGGGAGAGTAGGAAGGTGCCACCTGAATGAAATGAAGAAAGGCCTGTCCAAACGGACAGGCCTTTTTGCGTTTACTCACTTTTAAATGAGTAGAGATGAATAATTACCCCTTTTCTTTATCTTAGCTACTCCTAGTCAACTCAATAAACTAATGGCTATTTTCAAATTGCAAATCAACGGTCGGGCTTATCAAGCCGATGTAGAATCAGACACGCCCCTGCTGTGGGTATTGCGTGATAATCTCGGTTTAGTTGGCACAAAATATGGCTGTGGTATTGCACAGTGTGGTGCCTGCACCGTACATCTGAATGGTGAAGCCACGCGTTCGTGCGTCCTGCCGGTATCTGCGGTTGGAAAATCTAAAGTAACGACTATCGAAGGCTTATCTCCTACTGGTACACACCCTGTTCAAGTAGCCTGGGATAAGGTTGACGTACCTCAATGCGGGTATTGTCAGGCTGGTCAGATTATGACGGCGGCTGCTTTACTTAAACGTAACCCAAAGCCTACACAAACTGAAATTGATGACACCATGACAGGCAATTTGTGCCGATGTGGTACATATCACCGGATTCGTGAAGCTGTTAAGTTGGCTTCTGAATCCACTGCAACTTCCTCTACTCCTTCTAAAACGTCCAAAACGAAATAACCATGCAGACGTTAGCCAATACGAATCGAAGGAATTTCCTGAAAATTGCTGCTCTCACTGGAGGTGGTTTAGTATTAAATTTTAACTGGACTGATGCAGAAGCGTTAACATCAACAGATACTATTGCTGCAATTGCACCTTCTGGTGCCGATTTTAACAGCTATCTATCAATTAGTCCCAAGGCCTAATAACCATTCTGTCGCCAAATCCTGAAGTTGGGCAAGGTATTAAAACCGCCTTCCCGATTATTGTGGCCGAAGAACTGGATGCTGACTGGACAAAGGTTGTTGTTGAACAGGCTCCCCTTGATACGAAGAAATTTGAACGGCAGGTGGCTGGAGGAAGCGGTTCAATTCCACACTCGTGGAAACGACTTCGGACGGCTGGCGCTACAGCTCGTCAAATGTTGCTGGACGCAGCTGCTAAGCGCTGGAATGTGTCGGCCTCAGAGTGTATAACCAGCAAAGGTGTGGTTATGCACAAGGCTAGTAAGCGTCAATTGAGTTATGGGGAGTTAGCCACGGAAGCCGCTCAACTACCAGTTCCAAGTGATGTTAAATTGAAAGAAATAAAGGATTTTAATCTAATTGGCAGTGTCGTTAAGAACGTCGATAATCCAAAAATCATCACAGGTAAACCCTTGTTTGGTTTGGATTTCTATCGCGACGGTATGCTATTTGCCATGATACAGCGCCCGGCTTTTGGCTATAAACTGAAGTCGCTGAATGCGGCAACAGCTAAAGCGATGTCAGGCATTGTTGATGTGGTGACCTTTGATAATAACGTAGCTGTTGTCGGGAAGTCGACCTGGCAGGTGAAGAAGGCGAAAGATGCGCTTAAAATTGAGTGGGAGAAAGCCGATGCGCTGGAGAGCACTGCTGATCATAACAAACTGTTCAAAGAAATGCTGGACGGTTCTAACGCAACTGTTCGACGGAAAGATGGCGATGTAGAAACGGCTTTTAAGAATGCAGCAAAGGTGGTTAAAGCTGAATATCAATGCCCATTCCTGCCGCATAATCCGCTGGAACCCATGAACTTCTTTGCTCATGTACGACCAGATGGAGTCGAATTGGTTGGGCCGACGCAAACTCCTGAACTGGCTCGTAATGAAACGGCTAAACTACTGGGTATTTCTCCCGACAAAGTTTCTGTGCAGCTTACTCGTATGGGAGGTGGATTTGGTCGCCGACTTAAGGCCGATTATGTAATTGAAGCCGTTCAGGTGTCAAAGCTCGTAAATGCTCCGGTTAAATTGATCTGGTCGCGCGAAGACGATATGACAGGGGGGAGTTATCGCCCGGCTGTCCGCTATCGGTTCGAAGCTGCCCTAGATGCGCAGGGTAATATGATTGGCTACAAATTGCGGGGGGCTAGTATCAACGCCGGTAATGCAACGAGGGAAGATAATTTTCCGTCGGGAGCGGTTGATAACCTGCTGATTGATAGTGTCGATCATAAATCGCCTATTACAACCGGACCCTGGCGCGCGCCAATTACGAACTTCCTGGCATTTGCCGAACAGGCATTTATTGATGAAGTAGCGCAGGCCGCTGGTAAAGATCCTGTGCAGTTCCGACTCGAACTCCTGAATAAAGCCAAGCAGAAGCCAGTTGGTGCCATCAAATACGACATTGATCGCATGAAGGGCGTTATTGAATTAGCCGCTGAAAAATCGGGCTGGGGTAAAAAGAAAGGTGCGGATGGTAAGCCTATTGCCCAGGGATTCAGTGTTTATTTTTCACACCGATCGTATGTCGCTCAGGTAGGTGAAGTTGTCATGCAGAAAGGTAAGCCTGTATTGCAAAAGGTCTATTCAGCAGCCGACTGTGGGGTTGTAATTAATCAGAGTGGAGCCCAGCAGCAGGTACGTGGATGCGTCGTTGATGGTATTGGTCATGCCATGTATGGAAGCATTACGTTCAAGGACGGCGTACCACAGCAGAAGAATTTTAACGAATATCGGCTTATTCGGCTGAATGAAATTCCTGAAATAGAGGTTCATTTCGTTCAGAATGAAATTGAGCCGACGGGCTTGGGTGAACCCTCTTTACCACCGGCTGGCGCGGCTGTTGCCAACGCAATTTTCAAAGCTACAGGCAAGCGCTTAAGGAGCCAGCCATTCATAGAGCAGGAAGAGTTCAAGGGCGTATCATAGATCTAGTGAGTTACAAATTAGATATGAAAGATCTTTGATTGATACTAACAAAGCCCAGACTGAAATCTGGGCTTTGTTAGTATGGGAAAGGTGGTTTATTGCATGGCCACAACACGAGTTGCCTTCTGAATGGGAGCGGTCTTTAAGGTGACCTCTTTAACAATACTGCCCTCACGTGAGCTTAGTTCTATTTCATACTGTCCGTCGGCCAGATCATCAACATCCAATTTTACGGCATAGGTTAGCTCTTTTTTGCTGATGTTTTTTCTAAAAAGAACTTCATGACTTTTGTTGCTAAGTGTAAGGACAACCGTTGATTCTGCATTCTTTTTTACCGCTACCCGAATTTGATTGTTAGCTGTAACGAATGCACTGGCATCAAAAGACAGGGCCTTAGGCGTAGTGGGATTGGTTAATGTAGAGGCACTCATTAGAACAGTGGCTGCTACTTTGCTCATTAGTGTAATCATGGCTGTATTGTATTTAGTGTTTTTAAAATTGGTTGTTTACTGTTCGTGCCAGGTAATCCAAAGGCCGTGCCAAATGATTATGCTGTTGATTATCAGTCTATTTTAATCGTTGAACTGTTTGGGCAATGTCCGTAACTGGACAGCCTCCGTTCACTTGCGGACAAAAGAAGCAGCTACCTGCAAACTCGATTGTTGAATTAAGCGGGAAGGGGTACCTGTTCTTTCATGACACTGAACTATCCGGTAAAATGTATGTTCCAATTGACCTTTATTCTGCTCCAAAACCTTAATTAGTGAACTAGTAATAAACTTATGGGATAGGCGGAGTATTTTTGCTCCGCCTGATTTGTGAAAATTGGTCGTAAGATTCTCTAAACAATTATGTCAATATCTAATCAACCTTTGCGGGTACTTATTGTCGGATGCGGCAATATGGGCGCTTCACACGCTATCGCTTATAAAACTATCGGCGGATTCGAAATTTGTGGCATCGTTTCTACAGGCAACAGTAAAGTTGTTTTGAACGAACGCCTGGGTGGTGGATACACCCTATACGATGATTATGCAACAGCACTAAAGGCAACCCAGCCCGATGCTGTTTGTATTTCAACCTACCCTGATACCCACGAAGCCTTTGCTGTTATGGCCTTTGAGCAGGGATGTCATGTGTTCATGGAAAAACCCATTGCCGATACCGTTGAGGGAGCGAAGCGTGTGATGGCAGCCGCTGAAAAAGCCGGCAAGAAGTTGGTTGTAGGATATATTTTGCGGCACCACCCCTCCTGGGAGAAATTTGTCGAAGTAGCGCAGGGATTAGGTAAGCCACTCGTGATGCGAATGAACCTCAACCAGCAAAGCCACGGTACGATGTGGACTGTTCACCGGAATCTGATGAAAAGTCTCAGCCCAATTGTCGACTGTGGGTTCATTATATTGATGTAATGTGTCAGATGACCCGATCAAAACCGTTGCAGGTAAACGCGATTGGTGCACGACTCACCAACGATATTCCCGCTGGAAATTATAACTATGGCCAATTGCAAATTCGCTTTGAAGATGGCTCTGTGGGTTGGTATGAAGCTGGCTGGGGCCGATGATGAGCGAGACAGCGTTCTTTGTGAAAGACGTAATCGGGCCGGATGGCTGTGTGTCTATTGTTGCGAAAAATGCAGGGGGACCGGAAAGTCCGACAATGTGGATTCTCATACGAAAACGGAATCGTTACGGGTACACAAGGCTGCTCTGGATGCTAACGATCAGTTTGTCGAAACAGATACCTGGATCGACATGCAGGACGAGCCAGACCATCAGGAGCTTTGCAACCGTGAGCAACGCTATTTTCTGAAGGCGATTCAGGAAAACCTTGACCTAACCGACCACATGCAGGATGCCGTAAATAGTCTGCAAATCGCCTTCGCCTGCGATGAGTCCGTACGAACGGGGCAACCCGTACTTTTGTAATTGGTGTAGTAAGTATAGTTGGTAAGTAAGTGAAGTGAGTGAAAGTGGTGTAGTGCGTCATACTTACTTCACTTATTACACTTACTTACCAACTACACTCAACACTCACTACACCAATTACACATACCTCTCTGTAATGTGCCAGGCACGTTCGGCAGTTTCGACCAATAGAGGATGGCGTGGCTGACCAAGGGCTGTTTCCAACTCCTCAATGGTATCTTTAAAGAGCAGATTCACTGGGATTTCGTGCGACTCCAGTTTGCTTTTGATGTACATCAGGGCTGGACGGACAGTACCAGATGCCGCCAGTTCGTTATACTGTTGCTTGGCAGCCAAAAAATCCTCATCACTAGCCCCAAATGAGATAACCCGTTCGGGTAAGGGGTTAAGTTTTCGGTGCGCTAATTGCTTATCAAGATCAGAAAGCAGCGTTTTGAGATGAAAGGTATCTTTCCCGGTTCGAATCCGTTCACGCAACGACTGACGGATGAGATACGTCAGTGAATTCGCCAGATTCAGGCCAATTTCGGCCATTTGCTTAAAAATGAGCGAAGAAGGCGACATCCCTGGAATCGTATTCGGATCGTGTAACAAGACATCGCCACCGGGCGTGAGGAAACCATCAATCCGGGCGTAGACATTGATACCTAAACGCGAAAATACGTCGGCAACAGCTAACTGAATTTTACGGTTGTTCTCTAAAGTTGTCCCGACCGGAATCCGCTTCTTCGTCGTATTCAGTTTGTATTTCGATTCAAAATCAAAACTCGTTACGTTATAAATTTCAGTTGGAGGGAGGGCAATAGCAACCTGATCATCATCCTGAATGACCCCGCATGAAAACTCCTGCCCACTGATAAATTCCTCAAACAGTACTTCGTCTTCAGCGTTCAGAGAGGCCAGCGTAATTGGTTGGCTACTCTGTTTTATAATCGTATCGAGTCTGGAAATAAACTCGGCGGGGTGCCTGATTACTTCGCCAGTTTGTTCGATGACGACCGGGAAACTGATACCAGAATCCAGGCTGACCATTTTCTGCGCCAATTCATGTTTGTCTGGTGCCGATAAATCCGCCCATTCGCTCAATTTGCTCCAGCCATCGGGTTGAATACTCATCGTGAAAAAACACTGCTCAACCGCTCGGCAGAACTGAGTTAGATCGGCCTCCCTGACTATGACTACTCCGATAGATGATCCCTGATGCGGAGCTTTTACAACAATGGGCAATCCCAGATGCGCGATCAGGGATTGAAAAAATTGAGATTTATCAGCCTGCTCATAGGCATCTCGGCTAATCGTTGCCGTTTTTTTCTGCTGGCCGTTAGCCAGAGCAATGAGTTCATTTTGCAGGATTTTATTGATACCCACCGCCGATCCGACGAGACCCGGACCCGTGTAGGGCATTTTGTACCATTCCAATAATCCCTGAATAGCACCATCTTCGCAATCGGGGCCATGCATGGCCAGAAATGCCAGATCGAAATGATCGCGGAACTGCTCAGGCCGAAGCTCCAGTAAAGTTGCATCAAGGGTATCCGTAGCGAGTGACTCATCATAGACCGAAAAGCCGGACTCATCCTGAGGCAAAGCTTCACGCAATGAAGACGACTGTAGAAAATCGGGAGTAACGAGCCTAAAACGCCCACGCCCGTCTACAAATACCAGAACTGGCTCAAACAAGCCTTTATCCAAATTTGCTAATGCCGTGCGACCACCCGCAAACGACACCTCGCGCTCCCGCGCCGGACCACCAAAGAAAATGCCTATTTTCACTGAATTGAGGAGTAATACAGGTTGCAAAGAAACAAAAAAGCCACCTGTTTTCAGACAGGCAGCTATAAGGTTATGGATCAATGATTACTACTTTACCATTGGGTCGTTCATGTAACAGATCATACAATTTAGGCAAAGTGAGTTGAATGTCCTGATATTTGGTTGTCTTAACATTTAGGACAATTACTGTAACGGCAAACTTCGCCAAATTTTGCTGTTTATACAGACTTTTGTCTATTGTAATCAGGATGTCAAATCCATTAAAGGTTAATAACCCAAGTAGTTCACCGTTTTTTCTGCCGTTCCAGCCCATTTCTCGAACCGTTTTGACATCAGTAATGCCATGTCTGGAAAGTAAACGAAATCGTAGTCGCTTGGGTAAATTTTCATCCAGCAATATTTTCATAAAGCGGCTTCTTTGATTATCGAAGCTAGAGCTGTTTCTAAAAGAGCTACTGCTTGCTCTTTTGAGACAGAAGGAAAATCATCCAAAAACTCTTCAATTGGAATATTTCCTTCAAGATGATCCATCAACGACTGAACCGGTACTCGCGTACCTCGAAAAACGGGAGTACCCCCCATCAGTTCGGGATCGATATTAATAAGTTCTTTAGCAGTCATGGCTAACCTACTATTAAAACGCAGGTGTAATATTGATCGCTTCTACTCTTGTAATCTCAGGTACAGCTTTAAGAATGGCTTCTTCCAATCCTCCTTTAAACGTCATGGCCGACATGGGGCATGAACCACAAGATCCCATCAACTCGAGCCGTACGGTTTTATCGTCGGTTACTTCCAGAATCTTGACGTTACCACCATCAGCAGCCAAATAAGGGCGCATAGTGTCGAGTGCCCGCTCGATTTTTGTAATTAGTTGGTCGTTGGTAACTACCGTCTCCATTGAATAATTGATTTACGGTAAATTTATACTTTCTATGTTGTTTATGCAACCTGTACGCGCTCAGTACGGTCGATGGTTGCGTTGCGAATAGCAACCTGTTGTGCTAGTGCTTCTGCTACCGATTTGAACGCTTCACTCGCAATCGGCTCACCTACGCTAATGGCTGGTCTGCCATCGTCACCTGCTTCACGAATGCTTTGAATGAGTGGTATTTGTCCCAGCATCGGCACGTCGAATTGATCGGCCAGAAGCTGCCCACCGCCTTTGCCAAAAATATAATATTTATGGTCGGGGAGTTCGGCAGGGGTGAAGTAGGACATATTTTCAATAACACCTAATACTGGCACATTGATTTGCGGCTGGCGGAACATCGATAAACCCTTGGTCGCATCAGCCAGTGCTACTTTCTGGGGCGTAGTCACAATGATCGCTCCTGTAACGGGAACTGTCTGCACCAAGGTGAGGTGGATATCACCTGTTCCTGGAGGTAGGTCGATCAGTAAATAATCGAGTTCGCCCCAATCGGCATCCGAGAAAAATTGCTGCAATGCTCGCCCTGCCATTGTACCACGCCAGATGATTGCCTGGCCGGGCGCTACCAACAAGCCCATCGACAGCATTTTAATCCCAAACTGCTGGACCGGTTCCATCCGGGTTTGTCCATCTACCTGGAAAATGCGCGGTTGAATGTTCTCCGCCCCAAACATGGTCGGCATGGAAGGCCCATAGATGTCCGCATCAATGATACCTACTTTGGCACCCGATTTATGAAGCGCAATGGCGAGATTAGCCGTAACGGTGGATTTGCCAACGCCCCCTTTGCCCGACGAAACGGCGATGATGTTTTTTACGCCTGGTAGCGTTGGGGCATTAGCTCGGGTAGAGGTCACATCCGAACTCATGTCAACGGTGACCTGAATGGTGGCTCCAATCTGTGTGTGAATCGCATCTTCGCACCGTTTGCGAATGACTTCCTTCAATGGACAGGCGGGTGTAGTAAGCACGACTGTAAAGCGAACGGAGTCAATACCCAGCGTGATATCTTTCACCATATTAAGTGTAACCAGGTCGCGCTTTAAATCGGGTTCTTCAACGGTACTCAATGCCCGCAGAACGGCTTCTTTTGATAATCGGTAATCAGACATTCGGGAGAGAATAATGAATAATGGATAACGAACAACGGAAAACGTTAAGTGGATTAGGTAATCTAGCTGCTTTGATGGGCCCTTCTACCTGGTTCACTATTCATTCTGCATGGTGCATTATACATTTTTCTAAACGTCCCTGCACCTCTGCCAGTTCCGTCGAAACATTGATACGCTTCGATAGTGTTTCTAATTCGGCTACTAATTTTAGCAGAAACTGCTGGTAGTTCAGGTTGTTGTCACCGTAGAGTGGTTGATGCGCCAGCGATTTGCTAATTTGTGACCATTTAGCAACAAAGTCGCGAAGTTCAGGATCAAACGCACTTTCGGCAAACTTTCCGAAAATATAATCGTGCGCCTGTGGGTTCGGGTGAATCAAATCGGCTTCATAAAACCGATAATCCCGCAGATCGTCCATCATCAGTTCATAAGCTGGAAAATAGGCAATCCAGTCATTCCATACAGTAAGCTCATGCGCAATGACACGCAGGATAGATTTGCTCACATTGTTGAGTGGCAACGTGTCGCGGGTATGCCGAACGGGGCTAACGGTGAGTAGAACCTTTAGTTTTGGATTTGCCTTATGCAGCGTTTTCAACAGCCGGGTCAGGTCGTCACGAAGGTGATCGATCTGGTATAGGTATTTCTCAAACAAAGCCCCTGGCATTTTGTGGCAATTCGCCACTACTTTGCCCGTTTCGATATGACGATAGACTATGGCTGAACCGAGCGTGAGCAACAGGAAGTCCGCTTTACGAATAGCTTCGGATGTTTGAACTAAAGAGGCAACAAGTTTAGTACGAAGTTCATCCTGACTGGTGGCCCAGAGCGAGGAATGAAAATCGTAATGAAACCAAACTCCATCCCGCTCGACATAGCGATTTTCATCAGGCGTGTTGCCATACAGGGCCATCGCCAGCAGTTTCGCAATGGAAACAGGGTTGAAGATGGTACCAAACGGATTGTTGAGTATGGTTAGTTTATTGTTGGCTAACCGCTGCCCCATAACTTCGGCAAAACAAGAGCCAATTGTCACAATCTGGCTTTTCAGACCAATGCGGTAGGGGAGTGCTTCGGGCGAAAATTCGGTATGAAACTGCATACATTACTAACAAAAAAATGGGCTGTTTAGCTCCCTTCTTCTGTTAAAATATACGTCTGTTATGGGCTGAAAATCAGTTAGTAAGGAGCGAAACTAATATTTCGTTACTACTTAATTCATCGAAGATGGCTTGCACCGGAATTTGGAATCCTGTTACGATTTTTGACTCAATTTGATGGGGTATTCTGAGGGTATTTTCCAGTACAAATGCCTGTACATCCTTATCGAGTATGTACTGTTCAATAACCTGCTTTTTGGGGTCTATGATCCAATATTCCTGGACACTATGAGCTGCATAATCGTTGAATTTAACGCCCCGATCAATTTTCTCTGTGCTTTTTGAGAGAACTTCAACAATCAGATCGGGTGCTGGGAACTGCATCATTTCGCCTTCAAATTCGTGCGAACGATCAGCAGTCCAAAAGCAGATATCCGGCTCATAATCATTACGTGTCAGCGAAATCATCGCTTTTTCAGAAGCTACACGCCCAAGTTTGTGCTTGATTACAAAGGCACTTAGCAATCGGTATAGATTGCCGACCGCCATCCAGTGGCGTTCTTTGGCCGGTGATTGCATGATAATAGCACCATTGATAAACTCGGCTTTATGGTCTTCATGTATCCATTCGTAAAAAGCCTGACGTTGCCGGGCTTCGTCGCGCAAAGCAATTTCTGCTTGCTGCATCAATAGCTTTATGTTCGGAGCTTCTAAAAGCTGATCTAAGTCAAGCGTGGTCATCCTATAGTTCGTTTGTCCAAATATAACAAAAAAACCGACCAGCTTCGTTACGAAACGAGCTGGTCGGTTTAGTCTGAAATCGGGTAGCTTATTCAGCCGAAACGACGTCGAATTTCACTTTGTGTTTCACATCTTTGTGCAGGTCGATAGATGCTTCGTAAGTGCCAAGAACCTTCACATCTTCAACCGTAATTTTCTTCCGGTCAATGTCAAAGCCTTTCGCACGTAGGGCGTCGGCAACTTGCGTATTGGTAACACGGCCAAAGATTTTGCCACTGTCACCTGCTTTTGCTGGAATCGTCAGCGTCATGTCGCCAATACCATCCGCAATGGCCTGCGCATCGTTTTTCAGTTTTTCAGCTTTGTGAGCTGCCTGACGAATGTTTTCGGCAACGATCTTCTTATTTGAGTCGGTTGCCATAATCGCAAATCCCTGAGGAATCAGGTAATTGCGGCCGTAACCGGGCTTCACCGCTACGGTGTCGTTCTTATAGCCCAGGCCGGCAATATCGGTTTTTAAAATGATGTTCATTTTTTGAAAAAAAAGTTTGTAGTCTGTAGTTCGTGGTTCGTAGTTCGGTGCTTTAGCAACCTCAAACTACAAACTGCGGACTACAAACTTTATTTTAAAGAATCGCCTACGTAAGGCAGGATGGCTAAATGACGAGCGCGTTTGACAGCCTGGGCCACTTTACGCTGGTTTTTAAGAGTCGTGCCGGTTAAGCGACGGGGCAGAATTTTACCCTGTTCGTTCAACAGTTTCAGCAGGAAGTTGCCGTCCTTGTAATCGATGTATTTGATACCGGCTTTCTTGAAGCGGTCGTATTTTTTACGGTTCTCGGTTTTCGAGACAGATTCGTTTTGCAAACTCATGATTCAGGTGCCTACCCGGCGTTTTCGGTTTGTTTTTTCTTACCCACTAAGCCATTGCGCTTACGATCGTTGTAGGCAACAGCGTGCTTATCAAGCGAAACCGTCAGGTGACGGATGATCCGCTCGTCACGGAGATACTCAGTATTGAGTTTCTCGATGATCGTGCCGGGGGCCTTAAACTCGAAGAGTTGGTAGTAACCCGTGTTCTTATGCTGAATCGGATAAGCCAGTTTGCGCAGGCCCATATTGTCTTCGTGAACAAGCTCCGCACCGTTGTCGGTCAGCACTTTACGGAACTTGTCAACGGTGTCCTTCATCTGAGCATCAGATAAAACGGGAGTTAAAATGAACACCGTTTCGTAGTTATTGAGAAACATTTTTCTTGAATTGGTTTGAAATTAGGGCGCAAAGGTACGAAAAAAAAAGCATGGAGCAAGGAGCATGGCGTAAAAAATGATTGCCATGCTCCTTGCTCCATGCACCCAGCTCTCTGCTATTTTATCATAAACTCGCCTTCACCAATTCGGAAGCCTTCGCAGTAGATTTCAATGGTATATTTTCCTTCATTGAAACGTTGCCCTCCACGTCCATAAAAGTAATCGACTCGCTGACGAGTATTGTCGAAATTGAAACGCTGCATAGCGGTGTAAATCATACCCTGACCGTTATAGGTGAACTCGCCAGAACCCGTTGCCAGATCGGATACAACGGCCCCACTAGGATCCAGAAGCCGCATGTATAGCTCTTTCTCGTCTTTTTTTGCCAGACCATTGGGCGCCAGCAAAACAGATACGTGAATTTTGTCAACCTTCTTGGCTTTATAGGTGCCACCATCGCTTTCTTTTCCTTTTGCGTTGACGGCATTGACGGTAACCGCTTCGGCTCGAAGTGCGGCTGCGATGGTAACCTTTTCTTCTAACTCCTTATTTTTGCTTGAAACCGCCACAACCGAATCACTGAGGGTTTGTCGTTCAGCTTTCAGTCCACTGTTTTCCTGATTGAGGGTTTCATTTTTCTGCGTTAAAATACCGTTTTCTTCTTTTAGACGGGCAATTTCCTGGTCTTTCTGAGCTAGTATGGTTTGGTAATTGCGGATTTTCTGATCGTATTTTTTGCTGTCAAACGAGCCAACATTCTTCAGTTCCCGCTTATCGACTTCCAGTTGCGTTTTTACTTTCATCAGGGAGTCGATATTGCCACCCAGTTGCTGGATTTCAGCGATTTTGGCATCCAGTTGTGCTGAAATTGAGTCTAGTTTGGTTTTGGCAATCAATACCTCTTCTGTCTTAGCTGCAATCGTCGCATCTTTCGTTTTATTGTCCTGTCGTTCCTGGTAATAGAAGTATAACAAGAGTACATTCAGAGCAGCCAGGATTAATAATGCGGCCAATAAGTAGCTACGACTGTTGTTACTAGGCTGAGGTCGGGGTTCCATTGGAGTCATAAATTACGAGGATGGGTTATTCACAGAATCGTTACCAGAACCAAAGTAGTCAACGAATTATTGCACTACTGCAGTCTTTTCCATGAATTTCGGCCAAAAACTACGGGTTTCTGCGTAGTTCTCAAACCTATCTTTGCACAATAATACTAAACGGTTGCTTAAGACCACTATATTGGATAGGATGATTGCTGAAACGATTCGCCTGATTGAGAATGAATTAAATGGAAAGGCTAAACTGATTGCGGTTACCAAAACAAAGCCTGTTGCCTTACTGCGCGAGGCTTATGATGCGGGTTGCCGACGGTTTGGTGAAAATAAAGTGCAGGAAATGGCTGAAAAACAGCCCCAACTTCCTGCTGATGTAGAGTGGCATTTGATTGGCCATTTGCAGAGCAACAAGGTCAAATACATTGCTCCTTTTGTAGCGTTAATTCATTCTGTGGATAGTATGAAGCTATTGCAGGAGATCAACAAACAGGCTGCTAAACAAAATCGGATCATTGATTGTCTGTTACAAATCTACATTGCCGATGAAGAGACTAAGTTTGGACTTTCGCCTGAAGAAGCCGAAACGATCCTGAATGCACCCGAATTGAACGATCTACGGAATATACGCCTTATTGGTTTAATGGGATTAGCCACTAACACCGATGATGAAATGAAGATTCGGCAGGAGTTTCATGGCTTAAAGCAATTGTTTGATAAATTAGCCACCCTTCATCACCCGCAAGTTCAGTTTCGTGAATTGTCGATGGGTATGAGCAGTGATTATCACATTGCCCTTGAAGAAGGTAGTACCATGGTTCGGGTGGGGAGTGCTATTTTTGGTAATCGATCGTAATTTTTGTCATGCTGACGAAGGAAGCATCTTCGGGTGAGGCCATATATATACCAGCTACCGAAGATGCTTCCTTCGTCAGCATGACAAAAATTAGATATGAAATTCTTTATTCAGGCAGGTGCTGTTTTAGGGCTTTTAGGCGTGGCACTCGGCGCATTTGGGCTCATGCGTTACGAGCAATGCTCGATGCATCGGGACGTACCGCCACCTTCGAAACGGCAGTGAAATATCAATTCTATCATGCCATGGCTCTGGTGCTGGTAGGTTTGCTAATGCACACGTTTGGAAACAATGCTACAATCGTAAAATTGCTCAACTGGTCGGGTTACTCGTTTTTAGGCGGAGTCATTGTCTTTTCGGGATCTCTATATATCCTCTGTTTTACGGGAGTTACCTGGCTGGGAGCCATTACACCCATTGGCGGCCTTGGTATGATTGTAGGCTGGGCTTTGTTGCTCTGGGCATTTTTATAGAGAGGAACTAGGAAAAGAAGATGAACTGATGAAAACCCAATCCCTTTTCTTCACCTCTTCCCGCTTCTCCCTTTCCTCCCTTTTTTGTATCTTTGTATTCTGATTCTGAGAATAATGCAAACCAATATACAGGCTGAAACCGCTCGTCGGCGGACATTCGCCATCATTAGTCACCCCGATGCGGGGAAAACAACGCTCACCGAAAAACTCCTTCTTTTCGGTGGAGCCATTCAAACGGCTGGCGCTGTCAAATCCAACAAGATTAAAAAGACGGCTACATCAGATTTCATGGAAATCGAGAAGCAGCGGGGTATTTCCGTTGCTACCTCGGTTATGACGTTTGAATATGATAATCTGAAGATTAACATCCTCGATACACCCGGTCACAAAGATTTCGCGGAAGATACCTACCGGACGCTGACAGCCGTAGACAGTGTTATTCTGGTGATCGACTGCGTGAAAGGCGTGGAGGAACAGACCGAGCGGCTCATGGAAGTTTGTCGGATGAGAGACTCGCCAGTTATTATCTTTATCAATAAACTTGACCGCGAAGGCCGCAATCCATTCGACCTGCTCGACGAACTGGAAGAGAAACTGAACATTCGTGTTCGACCTATGACCTGGCCTGTTAACATGGGTTCTGATTTTAAAGGGGTGTATAGCCTCATCGAGAAAAAGTTATATTTCTTCAAAGCGAATAAAACCAAAGTTGAGGCTGATGTAGTGTCCATCGATCTGGCCGACGATTTGCTCGACCAAAAAGTAGGTGCTCGCGATGCCGCTCAACTTCGCGAAGATGTTGAACTGATCGAAGGCGTCTATGATGATTTTGACCGCCAGGCTTATCTGGACGGTAAACTGGCACCCGTGTTCTTCGGGTCGGCGGTTAATAACTTCGGCGTAAAAGAATTGCTCGAAGGATTCTGCGATATTTCTCCAGAACCCATTGCGCGCCCAACCGATAAGCGGGAAGTATTACCCGATGAGAAAAACTTTAGCGGGTTTGTCTTTAAAATTCACGCTAACCTCGATCCACGCCACCGCGACCGGATTGCCTTCCTGCGGATTTGTTCGGGTGTGTTTGAGCGGAATAAATTTTACCACCACACGCGCCTGGATAAAAACGTACGCTTTGCCAGTCCGTTTAGCTTTATGGCCGATAGCAAGAGTGTGGTTGAAGAGGGCTTTCCTGGCGATGTCGTTGGCCTATATGATACCGGTACGTTTAAAATTGGTGATACACTGACCGAAGGCGAAGACTTTCAGTTTCAGGGGATTCCGAGTTTCTCGCCTGAGATTTTCAAGGAACTTGTCAACCTCGATCCAATGAAATCGAAGCAATTAGATAAGGGTATTCAACAGTTGACCGATGAGGGCGTTGCCCAATTGTTTACCCTTGAACTGGGTAACCGGAAAATTGTCGGAACGGTAGGGGAACTACAGTTTGAGGTAATCCAGTACCGGCTGGAAAATGAATATGGAGCTAAATGTCGCTGGGTGCCGCTAAACTACACGAAAGCATGCTGGATTACAGCAGAGAATCCGGTGAAGCTGGCTGAGTTTATCCGATTGAAAGGCAACCAGATTGCGTATGATAAAGATCAGAACCCAGTTTTTCTGGCTGAATCGGACTGGATGCTACGGATGAATCAGCAAAACAACCCCGATATTCAGTTTCACCTCACATCGGAATTTAAAGTAGCCGCATAAGGCTTGATGGCCCATTCACGTAGATTCTTCTTGACAAATAAAACTCATTAAGGGCGAGTGGGTTGTTATAGGTATTACTCACGTTAAACGAGAACGATCTATGACACACTCACTCGCAACCCTTGCTCTGGTTTTGCTCCTTGCTGGAACAGCCACTGCTCAGGAAAAATCACCCAGGCGTAGCAAAAAATCGTCTGCCGGTACCGTATCAGCTACTGATGCTACCCGCTCAAACCCATCTGCAGCCAATACACACGATGGAACCAATGGAGCATCTACTGGCGCTGGAACTGGTTTAACTAACGATCAGGCCCAAGCTTCTCAAAATCCACCGAACGGTCCGGCGAAAGTTGATGCCAGTAGCAGTGTTAAAACCGGAGCTTCATCGGTGAAAGGCCGAAAAAGGTCTCCAAAGACAAATAATTGACGAACCGATTGAAGTTTTGCCATTGAAACGTTTTAATAAAGCGATTTCAATAACTTTTTAGCCCATAGAAGGTTCATCAAGTAGTTCTACGAAAATTCACCTAACTACGAATTATTATGAAAAATCTAATGCTGGCCGGTGCCGTTGCTTTATTGATGTCAGGTTCTGTGCTTGCACAGGATAAGCCCCAAAAGGTGGCTAAAATGGAGGCAAAGGAAATGAAGCACGATGCCAAAGTAGCGAAGAAAGAAGCTAAAATGGAAAACGACCATATGAAAGCAGATGCCGCTAAAGACCTGAAGCACGATGCTAAAATGATGAAGAAAGATGCCAAAAAGGCGTCTTCTAATTAAACGTTAGCCGTTTCTTGATTACACAGGCCTCCCCAATCAGGGAGGCTTTTTTATGCCCTGAAAAATAAAATTCTTTAAAAGCTTGACTTTTAATTCAAAAAGTGCCTACTATTGCAGTGTACTATTTAACTAATACACTATAGCAAATTTATTCATGATTAAGCTACGCAATGTATCCTTCGGCTATAAACGGAATAGGCCACTTTATAAGAACCTGAATTTGACCCTATCGCCGGGTTCAATTTATGGATTATTGGGGCCTAATGGAGCTGGTAAATCCACACTTCTGCGCTTACTATCGGGCTTGTTGTATCCCCAGGCAGGTAAGCTTCAAG
Organism: Spirosoma telluris; assembly: GCA_003259005.1. GTDB lineage: Bacteria > Bacteroidota > Bacteroidia > Cytophagales > Spirosomataceae > Spirosoma > Spirosoma telluris. The sequence goes on along the minus strand of QLII01000001.1, from coordinate 2,039,889 downwards.
TGGGCGAGTATGTCCCTGGTGACCGCCAGCCTGCGTTTCTGGAAGATATATTCCTGGTACCTGAGGAGTTCTATTTGCCACCCGTACGGATTCGGCAGTTTATTGGCTCAAACGCCCCTTTCTACCCACGCTTCGACCATACACAGATGATGCGTTATATTCAGGAGTTTGGCCTGACCGACGATCAGAAACTGAATGAACTCTCGTACGGTCAAAAAAAGAAAGTATTGATTGGCTTTGGTCTGGCTACGAATACGGCCGTTCTGCTACTGGATGAACCCACTAACGGGCTCGATATTCCCTCAAAAAGTCAGTTTCGGCGCTTGGTAGCCAGTGCCGCAGATGAACACCGGACAGTAGTAATTTCAACCCATCAGGTTCGCGACCTTGAGACCCTCATTGACCCGATTGTGGTGCTTTCCGATCAGGTTATTGCCCTAAACGCCAGTGTAGAAGAGATTACGGCCAGGCTATGGTTTGGAATGGTTTCGGAACTGGATAATAGCCGCCCCATTTTGTACTCCGAACGGGCTGTTGGCGGGTATGCACTAGTAGCCGAAAACCCGATGGGCGAACCGAGCCGATTAGATTTAGAGCGATTGTTCAACGCCGTTCAGGCTGAACCAGCACGTATCCAGAAACTATTTTCAGCTACTTCAATCCTGGCAAATCCATGAATCAGACATTTTCGATAATCCGCTTTGGGCGGTTACTACGCAAGTATTTTATAGACAATCGTGGGCAACTGCTGGCCAATACTGGTCTGTTGATATGTAGTTTATTTGTGTTAGGGGCCTTTGTCTATCAGGGGTCTCCTGGCTCGGTAAGTGAGTTACGGTATATTCTGTTTTTTATGTTGGGCTGGCCTTGCTGGTACGTATTTACACTCCAGCAAACGTCAATACTGAATCAGAAAGAACGAGCAATTACCTATTTGATGCAACCAGCATCACAGGCTGAAAAAATTATGCTTATCTGGCTTATTTCGGGGCTTGGGTTTAGGGTCGTCTATCTATCCGTTTTTGGTATGTTAGACGCCATCGGGACTGCTTTTGTTAATAATCGCAATTGGAGCCCAGAGCAAGTTACTGTGATTCGCATGCAGGGTGGTCTTTTTCAACTCAAGTCTTTTTTTGATGAAAAGAGCCTCAGCGATATTCCTGCTCAATTATGGGTTTTTACTGCCTTACTGCATTCATTTACATTGGCATTTTCGCTGCTCGTCCGGCGATATACGCTGCCTTTGGTTATTGTGATTGCCTTTGCCCTGATCATTTTTGGTACAGTTGGGAACAATATGCTGTTGCATACCCTGGCAGGCTCTAGCATAATGAATAGTATAACACCGTTTGCCGAAGCTGTAGCTAAATCACCCTCTCAGTATCGGACCGTCAATCTGCCTCAACCGATTGGTAACCAACTGCGGTATCTAATCGGTATTACAGTCATCATTTTATTGTACATCACAGCCTATGTTCGGCTAAAAGAACGGGAGGTATAACGATGGATTTTCGAGACAAACAAGCTATATACCTGCAAATTGCCGAACACGTAAGCGAGCAGGTGTTGCTGGGACGCTGGCCCGCAGGCGAAAAGATTCCATCGGTACGAGACCTTGCCGCTGAGCTAGAGGTAAATCCCAATACCGTAATGCGAACCTATGATTTTTTAGGTCAGAAAGGGGTGATTGCCAACAAACGGGGCATTGGCTATTTTCCTACAGACGATGCTGCCGACCGTATTCGAGCCTATCGGCGCGAGCAGTTTTTAGAGAATGACCTACCCGTTTTTTTTAAGAACCTGTATTTACTCGGCATTGACCTGGCAGAAATTGAAAAACGCTACGAGCAGTTTTTAGTGGCTCATTATCAGTAAAATATCTATGAAAACAAGCTATATTCTTTTGGCAATTATTGCCCTTATCACATTGATGGGCATGGTAGCAACCGACGTATTACTAAAGCAGGAGTACGACAAAATTGACTGGCGCAATCCGTACCAGGATTTCGAAAAGCGAAGCTTGCCACGTGTGAACCATTGGGTTGTTGAAGGAACACCTGCCAACGAAATTATGCTGATGCATAGCGCAGATAAACCGCAGGCATTAGTCGCCCCAGGGCTGGTAAAATTCTTCCGGTTCCGCCAGCAGGGTGATACCGCGTTTGTATCGTTTACACCGGATTATAGTGGCTATCAGAGCGAGCCACGCGATGAAGCAGATCGGGAGTTGAGCATTCGATTGGTGCTCTGGTTACCTGACTGGCAGACATTACGTGTCGAAAATGCCCGACTAACGTTGTCGGAGTTTAAAGGAAATAAGCTCACGATAGCGTTGAGAAACAGTCGGCTCCGAACCAATAAACTGATTATTTCCGACTCATTTGACCTAACGGCCAGTGCGAATAGTTTTGCGGTCTTAGGCGCTGATCAATACAAATCATTACGAACTATTGTGCAGGATTCGAGTGGGGTGCAATTGAATAATACACAGACGGAAGCTTTCACAAAAGCACTATCGCCGAAGGCTGAAATACAAGTACGTGGACAAGCCCTGAAGTGGCTTAAGTAAAAGAAATTTAATTGGTAAACGGGCCTGTTTAGTCGATACATTCAGGTACTCTTTTCGAGTGTACTACGGGGAAATTCTATTTCCTTTTGTAGTACACTCTTTTTTTAATCGCGTTTTTAATTTTTTTTAGATTAAAAGGGAGTTAAAAAAAGATTTACTCTATACAAGATCAAGTTGGCTGTTTCTTAGAAATTCAATAATTATATTAAAATACGATAAAAAATCTTGTCAAACAGCGTATTTGACCTTAAATTATCCTTTAGATCAGTACAACACTGAGTCAACAGTGTACGAATACATAATACAGAAAATTCGTGAAACGCTTTATCCTTTTTGGGTTGCTTCTCCAGCTAGGAGAAGGGTTGGTAATTTCTGTATCTCATTCTCTAGTGACTGAATCTACTGGACAGATAACGAATAAATGGTACGGATCAGCTTTACCACATTCATCAGAATCGAAATCGGTTTACATTGAAACCGATGATTTTCGCGAAAATGAAGAAGAGCATAGAGAACGTGGCACGTTACCATTTCTGCCTCGTTTTGATGCCCTAACTGTTGCTCTTCTTCACATTCAGTTTACGTGTGCTCCTTCACGTCTGTCAGATACGCTGGTTGGCGTCCAGCGACCGCTGCCTCTGTTTGTTCTGTTCGAGAATTTTAGACTATAAGCTCTGACCACTTAGATGCTGCTCTCTATTAGGACCAGTAGTGTACTTGGTGATTTTTTTCTACTTGAGCCATAAATTTTATTGACTCATTCTGTTCCAACTTTTGTGATAAAAGCTTGGCAGCGTGCTTATTACCATTAAAAATAAGCCGTTACTTACCTACCGTTACTATGAAAACACACACATCTTTATTTGATGAGCATGAAGTGCTTCATGAATTGAAGCATTATCTGCCCGCCCAGGCACCCTTAAAAGACTTTGTTCATCACAATACTTTACACGCCTTTCAGACGCTAAAATTCCATAAAGCGCTTCAAAAGGCATCCGAACTATTTGGCTATAAGACATCCCTATCGTTAGATGAATTTCGCGCTCATTATGCATCTAAACGAATTCGAGAGGATGTACTTCAGCGTGTTATTGTCGAGCGAAAAGGGGCGAACTTGGCGAAGGTGTGGGCTGAAAAAGCTATAAACTATCCTTATAAAACAGCCCGCCAGCCAAGAATTGGGTCATTACGGGCAAACTGGAAAAAGGAATATCATATTGACCTGGACTCCATGGTTCACCCAATCCTTTTTCGAATCCTTTGCAGTTACCTCGATCAGGGCATTTCAATCTGGAACTTCCCGATTCGGGACAAAGATTTCCTGTCGTCGATGCGCGAAATGGAGCAAACCAGCTTCACGAGTGTTTTCAGAACAAAACAGGCAAAAAAGCTTTTTCTGACAACCGAGTGTACCATTCCGGAGCTATTAACCCTTCTGGTTGGCGATGAATCTCTTTATGAACACTACCTCTTTGATCAGCAGTTTGCCCATGCGGGTTGGTCTGGTTTAGTAGGAGTTGTAGAAGACCTGCCCGAAACCCTACTGGATACCCGAAAGATTTCGCTCCATGACCTGATTGTCTTTGAACTCTTATTAGAAATTGACGCACTCTATTATCAATTTGGGAATGATTGGACTCCATTAGGAAACTGGTTACAGCATAAACCTATCGATTTGTTTGCCGACATACCAGATACCGAACTCAGTGATATTATGGTTATCTGGCAGGAAGCATTTGAGTGGAGTTATTACGATCAGGTAGTCGCTGGCCTTGAATTTGAGCCACATGATAATATCCCCATAGCCCTTAAAAGCTTTCAGGCGATGTTCTGTATTGATGATCGGGAGTGTTCATTACGGCGCTATCTGGAAGAGTTTGACCCTGCCTGCGAAACGTTTGGCACACCAGGTTTTTTTGGCGTCGATTGTTTTTACCAGCCAGAAGAAGGGAAATATTATACTAAAATTTGCCCCGTTCCCATTAGCCCCAGGCACTTAATTAAAGAGAGTGAGTCCAAAAGCAAGCGGCAACAGGACTTACACTTCAATAAACACGCTCATTCGTTTCATAGCGGTTGGCTAATCTCCCAAACGTTGGGCTTCTGGGCGGCTTTGCGCTTGTTCGCGAATATTTTCAGGCCAAGCATGACTCCAGCTGCTGCTTCGTCGTTTAAGCACATGGACAATTTATCGCGCCTAACGATTGAAAATACAAACCTGGCGGATCGGGAAAATGGACTACAGATTGGGTATACGATAGACGAAATGGCCGTTCGTGTTGAAGGACTTTTGAAAAGCATAGGTTTAGTGGAGAACTTTGCCTCTATTGTTTATATCGTTGGGCACGGAGCCAGCAGTGTCAATAACCCGCATTATGCTGCTTATGACTGTGGAGCCTGTTCGGGCCGGGCTGGTTCCGTGAATGCGCGGGCTATGTCCTACATGGCTAACCATCCCCAAGTTCGGGCGATTCTTCGCTCGAAAGGGGTCGATATTCCGGCTACGACTCAGTTTATTGGTGCCCTGCACGATACCACCCGGGACGAAGTCGCTTTCTTTGATGAAGCGTCGCTTTCACCTGAAAATTTAGAAAAACATAAAGCAGCCATAGCTACGTTTGCGGAAGCACTGGATTATAATGCCAAAGAACGGTCGAGACGATTTGAGTCAATCGACAGCAAGTTAAGCCCCAAGCGGATTCACGAAAAAATTCGGGAGCGGTCAGTTTCCCTGTTTGAGCCCCGACCTGAGCTTAACCATGCGACCAATGCGCTGACTATTATTGGCCGACGGTCGTTAACCAAAAGCTTATTTCTGGATAGACGCTCATTCCTGAATTCGTATGATTATCAGGTAGACCCAGAGGGCAAATACTTATTTACTATTCTCAAAGCGGCAGCGCCGGTAACGGGGGGGATTAATCTTGAATATTTCTTTTCGCGAGTCGATAACCAACAGTTGGGAGCAGGCACAAAACTGCCTCATAACGTTATGGGTCTGATTGGCGTAGCCAACGGAATGGATGGCGATCTGCGACCCGGTTTGCCCAGCCAAATGATTGAAGTACATGATCCCATTCGGATGTTTTTCATTATTGAGCATTTCCCGGATATCGTGTTGAAAGTCATTCAGGAGTTGTATGCCACCTACGAATGGTTTATTAACGAATGGGTGCATTTGATGGTCGTAGATCCCCAAACACAGACGTTTTATGTGTTTAAAGAAGGCGCTTTTCTTCCGTACAAACTCTTGATGGATCATATTGATACGGTATCTGATATTACGCCTATTCTTGAAACCCATCAGGAAGATCTCCCTATTTACATCCTTTCTTAAGATTAGCCCATGGCATCGTTTCTTCAAGTTTTCATCCTTATTCCTGTTTTGGGTTTTTTAGTACTCCTGTTAATTCCCGAAAAAAAGGAAATGCTTATTTCCTGGACCTGCTTTGTATTTGTCGGTTTACACGTTGGCTTATCGCTTGGCTTTCTGGTTTATTGGTTACTAAATGGGCATGAGCCACTCAATCTCAAGGACATAGTTTTACTGAGTGCGGGCGATTACGAATTCCTGATTGATTTTTATTTCGATCCAATCACGGCTGTGTACCTGTTTGTTGGATCAATACTGACATTTCTGGTTACCGTATATAGCCGGTATTATCTCCACCGGGAACGAGGGTATAAACGCTTCTTCAATACGATCCTGTTCTTCTACATTGGGTATAACATCACCATCTTTTCGGGGAACTTTGAGACGTTGTTTATTGGCTGGGAAATACTAGGCATTTCGTCGTTTTTGCTGATAGCGTTTTATCGGGATAAGTATTTGCCTGTAAAAAATGCAGTGAAGGTATTTTCGGTTTACCGGATTGGGGACGTTGGTCTGCTATTGGCCATGTGGATGAGTCATCACCTATGGCATGAAAATATTACGTTTATTAAGCTTGGCGATTATGCCTTAGTGCACGAGCATCTGCAAATACATAGTGTGATTGGCGTCTTTATTTCCCTGATGATTCTGGCATCGGCATCGGCAAAATCAGCCCAGTTGCCTTTTTCTTCCTGGTTACCACGGGCAATGGAAGGGCCAACACCCTCCAGTGCTATATTTTATGGCTCTCTGGCCGTTCATTTAGGGGTATTCTTGCTGCTACGAACATTTCCTTTCTGGGAGCAGCAGACATCGGTGCGTATACTTATTGCCGTTATTGGTTTAACGACTACGATTGTTTCAACGGGAATTGCCCGGGTGCAGTCGTCAATCAAAGCCCAGATTGCCTATGCGTCGATTGCCCAGATTGGGCTGATGTTTATTGAAGTGGCGGCTGGTCTGGAAAGTCTGGCTTTATTCCACTTTGCCGGAAATGCATTTCTGCGGACCTATCAACTGCTGGTTTCTCCATCGGTCGTAAGCTACCTGATTCGGGAACAGTTCTACACGTTTTATCCGCCCCAACGCTCTATGGAGGATTTTCTGCCTAAACGACTTGCCAATACATTTTATATGTTAGGCATTAAGGAGTGGAATCTGGATTCATTACTATACCGCTATTTGTGGAATCCCGCAAAATGGGTAGGCAATCGCCTGAATTTCATGACGCTGAACAGATTGGTGATTGTATTCGTACCGTTTTATCTCATTGGCTTATTTTGTTTGTACAATCGAGAAATTGTCCCTGCATCCATTCTGACTTGTTTACCCGTTGCGTTCTCATTTACGGCGGTAGTTATGGTGCTCAAGTCATTTACCGAGCGGAAACGGGCTCGGGTGGCCTGGTTACTAACCATAATGAACCACTTCTTTGTGGTCCTGGCTATTTCCTTTAATGAGGCATTTGATTACTCTTCTCAGGGATTACTGTATTTGAGTGGTGTTTTTGTTGCGGGAACTGTTGGTTTTATTTGCCTTAGCCGATTGAAGTCGATTGAGAAGAGCCTGAATCTACAGCAATTTCATGGGTATTCGCAGAAGCATCCGGTGCTTGCCTTTATTTTTCTCCTGTCCTGTTTGGGAGTATCTGGATTTCCGATCACACCAACCTTTATTGGCGAAGATCTGATGTTCACCCATATTCACGAGAACCAGGCCGTTTTGGCGTTCTTTACTTCACTAAGTTTCATTATTGATGGTCTCGCGATTATGCGGATCTATGCACGGATTTTTCTGGGGCCCTATCAGAAGTCAATGTATGAAATGGCCTATCGGTCTTACTAATCGAGTACTTTACTCAAGAATAAAAAAAGCAGGAGCTACGAGTTCCTGCTTTTTTTATGAGATACTGGCAAAACGGAAAGGTACAGGCGAGTGCTTTGCTAAAATAGATTCTATTGTTTTTATAGATTCTTTAGGTAACTAAATGACTGACTATAAGGGCGATAGAATCTGGTAATCTATAGAAACTCAATTGGACGAGTAGTTGTAGCCGCGCCTGCACACGGTTAATTAGTTGCCTCCGTTTGGGCGTGTTCGTCAGATGAGTAGGTGGTTTCGGGGAGCTTTTCCGACCGGTAGGGGATAGGTAGGGTGATCCAAAACTTAGTGCCTTTACCAACAGTAGACTCAACCCGGATGAGCCCCCGATGTAATTCAATGATCCGCTTTGTAAGGGCCAGACCAATGCCATGCCCTTTTACCGTCATGGTTGTTTCAGAGCGGTAGAAGGGCTCAAAAATGTGGGGCAAATCGGCTTCAGGAATACCATAGCCCTGGTCGGCAAAGGTGAGTTGTACGTAGCCGCTTTCAAAGGAAATCCGGACCGATACACGCTCATCGGCAGAATATTTACAGCCATTCTCCATTAGGTTCTGAAAGGCTGTCTGCAAGAGCGATTCTTCGCCCAGAATGACCAATTCCTCTTCCTGATTAGGCAAATTATCAAAGTCAATGTCAATCTGGTAGTCGGGCTTTGTGTGAGTAACCTGACTTTGGGCCTGCCACAATAACTCATCAATGCGTAATGGCTGGTGGTTGAGCATGACGGCATCAGAGCTAGCCCTGGCTAGTTCAAGCAGGCCATTTACGAGCCGGATCATACTCTTAACTTCGTCGAGCAGTCCATCGAAGGCCGACTCGTATTCGTCGGTGGAGCGGGCCAGCAGGCGAGTCACTTCAATTTGACCCATCATGACCGTTAAGGGCGTCCGTAACTCATGTGAAGCGTGTGAAACGAAACTCTTCTGCAAAACGAAGGCTTCTTCGAGCCGACTGAGCAGATCGTTAAATGTGCTGGCTAAATCGGCGAGTTCGTCGCGTTGACGCCCAACCCGTAGTCGCTCATGGATGTTTGTTGCCGAAATGGCGTTTACCTGACCAATCAGTTCTGCGACTGGTCTTAGGGCATCTGTAGCAAACAGATAGCCCGCAATGCCAACGATGACGAGACTCAATAGCCAGCCTGAGAACAGAATTTCGCGCAGCCGGTCAAGCTTCGTCAATCCATAGCGATCATTGCCCGATGCCACAATGAGCAGGACGTCGCCCCGTGAGTTGAGATGTCGAACCCCCACGGCTTCCAGATCGCCAAATCGACTATATTGTGGATGATGAAGGGTAATTTTACTCAGAAAACTCGGGGTTACCGGAAAGTGTGGGCGCTGGTTCCCTTGATTATATAAGACGATACCTTTGGCATTATAAACCGTAACCTGTTCATTGACCATGACAGGCAAATCGGCCTGGGGTACTTCGCCTACATCTTCGCGAAGCCGTACCGTAGTAAAAGCCTTTTCTTCAAGCCGCTGCTCAAATTCCTGTTGCCTGAACTGGTCATATAAATAATAGACAGATACCGTAAACAGGAGCATGATCGAAGCGACCAGCAACACGAACAGCAGCGTTAGGCGAGTACGAATGTTCATAGGAAAAGGAGAATGGAGAAAAGGGAGGAGCGGAGAAAAGGGAAAAGGGATATGCACTGAACTTCGCCTTCCTCCCTTTCCTCCGCTCTTCCCTTTTCTCCATTCCTCCCTTTTACTCCTCTTTTAACATATAGCCCATGCCAATCACGGTGTGAATGAGCTTTTTAGGGAAGTCCTTGTCGATTTTTTTACGTAGGAAATTTACGTAAACATCAATCACATTAGTGCCCGTATCGAAGTGAATATCCCAAACTTTCTCGGCTATGTCTACCCGTGACACAACGCGCCCACGGTTACGCATCAGGTATTCAAGCAGACCAAATTCTTTAGCCGTCAGTTCGATCCGTTTATCACTTCGGCGGGCTATTTTTTCGTTCAGGTCTAGTTCAAGATCAGCTACTTTCAGCACATTGGCCTGCATGCCTGCTTCGCTGCTCCGTTTGGTAAGGGCACGTAGCCGTGCCATCAGTTCCCGAAATTCAAACGGTTTGACTAAGTAATCATCGGCACCCGCTTCAAAACCGGTTAGTTTATCATCCACAGAGCCCATCGCCGTTAGCATAAGTACAGGGGTACGGTTCTTCTCCTGTCGAATAGCCTGAACGACATCGAAACCGTTCATTTTGGGTAGGTTGATATCCATAATAATCACATCATAGAGATTATTGAGGGCCATTGTTCGCCCAACCTGACCGTCGAAAGCCACATCTACTTCGCAGGATTGTTCTTCCAGCCCTTTCCTTACAAACGAGGCTAATTTGGGCTCGTCTTCCACCACCAGAATTTTCATATCGGCAACATACATAGCTCTTGTCTGATTTAAAAACGGCAGAATAAATTATTAGTTTATAAAAGCTGACAAGTACGCTGACATTAGTGCCTAAAGGACTTCTCTGCTTACCTGCCCAAGGTCGTCTGAGGGAATTAAAAGTGATTGAAAACAGTATTAAAAGTGCATTAAAGCGTTTTACTGACCTTTTAGGTAAAAAAAACAAAAAAGCCGCTCCGAAAATCGGGGCGGCTTTCCGCTTCTATCCACACCATTTCAAGATCGACGACCGGGCGGCCGCCGGATCTTGATGTTCAACCTTCCCTTTGTAAAGGATTGTTATGCGAAACTACGCAATTTCTTTTATACAGCATAAAAAAGCTTTTTATATGGCTGTATTATATTACAAATGTTATAATTTTTTTCAATAAAAACGCAAATCATAGGCTAAAATTACCTAACGTATATAAAATTACGTGATTCTTAATTGTCATCTAATTTCTGCCGGTAAAAAACATAGAAAATTAGCGGAAATATGAACAAGGTCAGTAATGTTGCCGTGATCAATCCACCGATAACGACGATGGCTAAGGGCTTGGCCGTCTCGGAGCCGATGCCATGAGATACGGCCGCTGGTATTAACCCAATGCCTGCCATCATGGCTGTCATGACCACCGGGCGTATGCGGGAAATAACCCCATCGCGAATAGCGTCGTTGAGCGATAAACTGTTACGAAGGTTCTTCTTAAAGACGGAAATTAAAATTACACCATTCTGTATACAAATACCAAACAGGGCAATAAAACCAATGCCCGCCGAAATGCTGAAGTTAACGTGCGTGACGAGCAAAGCCGCGATGCCGCCAATAATAGCGAACGGAACGTTGAAAAGCACCAGCCCAGCGTCTTTGACATTGCCGAACAACACGAATAGAATGAAGAAGATCGCCAGTAAGCTAATAGGAACTACCTGGGCCAAACGAGCCGTTGCCCGTTGCTGGTTTTCAAAATCACCCGCCCATTTCACGGTATAGCCAGCGGGGAGCTTCACGTTAGCGAGTACCTTCTGTTGTGCTTCGGCAACGGCACTGCCCATATCGCGCCCACGAACCGAAAACTTCACTGCCCCATAGCGCTGGCTAGCCTCCCGGAAAATCAGCACGGGTCCCATTTGGGTATATACATTCGCAATTTCCTTCACAGGAATCATGCTGCCCGTTTCGGTTGGTACCATTAACTGGCTGATCTGCTGCTCATTTGATCGGAACGGCTTGTCGTACCGAATGCGCAGATCGAACTTGCGCTCACCTTCATATATCTGGGTAGCGGCTTTCCCACCAATAGCCATCTCGATGACTGCTTCGGCGTCGGCTTTATTGACGCCGTATAAAGCGAGTTTCCGCTCGTCTAATTCGATGCGCATTTCGGGCTGTCCTGTAGTACGAATAACCCCCAGATCTTCAATTCCGTGGACAGTCGCTAACTGTTTCTGGATTTCTCCCGCTTTGGCTTCCAGAATGTTCTGGTCAGGGCCATAAATTTTAACGGCAATGGAGCCTTTTACCCCCGAAACAGCCTCCTCTACATTATCCATAATGGGCTGCGAGAAGTTGAAGTTTACGCCCGGGAAGACAGCCAGCTTTTCCTGCATCTTATCCACTAACTCCTCTTTGGTCAACTTACTTTTCCAATCGTCCTGGGGATAAATATCGACCAGGAATTCTATGTTGTAAAAACCCGTAGGGTCAGTACCATCATTAGGCCGTCCAGTTTGCGAAATGACCCCTTTCACTTCGGGAAACTGTTCGAAAATGTGTCGCATCTGCACCGTTTGCTTCACCGACTCCGGTAACGAAATACTCATAGGCATCGTTGCCCGAACGTAAATTGAGCCTTCGTTAAGTTCTGGCAAAAACTCGGTTCCCAGTAAGCTAAAACCCGACAACCCAATAACCACAATAATGGTTGTGACCAGCAAACTCATTTTTTTGTGAGCGAACGTAAATCCAAATGCCTGGGTAGCATATTTAGTGACGAGGTTGACAAATGGATTGTGTTTTTCGCGAACGTTCTTCTTAAGTAAAATACTAGCTAGTACGGGTACGAGTGTCAGGGTAAAAATCAGCGCACCGAGCAGAGCGAATCCAAGCGTCCAGGCCAGAGGGGAAAACATTTTGCCCTCTACTTTCTGAAACGAGAAGATAGGAACCAGGCAAGTGATAATAATGAGCTTGGAGAAGAAAATCGCCTTACCCATTTCGGTCCCTGTTTTTCGGAGAATCCCAAGTTTGGCGAGCCGGTTGAACTTCGCCATACCCTCTTTGTGGGCCATCTCATCGAGCGTAACGAAAATACCCTCCACCATCACAACGGCTCCATCGACAATAATACCGAAATCAATAGCCCCCATCGATAGCAGGTTGGCAGACATGCCCTTGAGCCGCAAACAGATAAAGGCAAACAATAAGGCTAACGGAATAACAATCGATACCGTGACGGTAGTACGCCAGTCGGCCATGAAAATGAAGACGATGACCGTTACGAAGATGATACCTTCGATCAGGTTGTGGGTTACCGTATGGGTTGCAAAATTGATCAGCGTTTCGCGGTTGTAAAACGTATTGATCTGCACATCGGCTGGTAAAATCCGCGTATTAAGGTCGTTGATTTTATCCTTCACACGCTCAATTACTTCGCTGGGATTCTCGCCCTTCCGCATGACGATAATACACTCTACAACATCATCTTGTCGGTCTCGACCGGCCTGCCCAAGCCGGGGCAAGGCCGATTCTGAGACCTGGGCTACATTGCGCACCATAATGGGCGTACCCTTAATATTCTTGATGGTGATATTCTGGATATCCTGCTGATTACGCAGCAGTCCAATGCCCCGCACGACGTAAGCTTCTGAATTTTTCTCGATGACATCGCCCCCACGTTCACGTTCGAATTGGCTACTGCCTGATACAACTGAAGAGGGGTAATGTTGTAATCCATGAGACGGCGCGGATCGACCGAAATTTCATAGGTCTTTACTTCACCGCCGAAGCTTACCACATCGGCCACACCCGGCACACTTTTTAGCTGACGGTCGATAACCCAATCCTGCACGGTTTTGAGTTCACGGGCAGTGCGGGTTGGCGACTGGAGCGTATACCGGAAAATTTCGCCGGTAGGGCCATAGGGCGGCTGTACATCGGGACGGATACCTTCGGGCAGTTCGACCCCATTAAGCAGGTTATTAACCTGCTGGCGGGCAAATGCATCATCAACACCATCATCAAACAAAACTTTTATGACCGATAGACCAAATAAGGATGTTGACCGAATATCGGTCCGTTTCTGAACCGAGTTCAGGCCAATTTCGATGGGGATGGTAACGAATTTTTCAATCTCTTCGGCTGAGCGCCCAGGCCATTGGGTAATTAGGGTAATCTGCGTATTGGTAACGTCTGGGAAGGCTTCAATTGGCGTATTCTGGTAGCTGATAACCCCTGCTACGACTGCTAAAGCTGTCAGGAAAAATATGAAAAATTTGTTCTTAAGCGAGAAGGACAAAATACTCTTTATGAACTTATTCATGCCGGTGGCGTACAGAGCAGATATTGGTACGGCGACAAAAGTCCTTCACCAGACTTAAATTTGGCTTAATCTGTTGTTAAAAGTGGGTTAAAACATGCAGCAGTATAATTGGACTAATTTTATACGAGTCACCCACAATTGTATAAGCATTTTGCATCCGTTTGGGGTGACCTTTGTCGAGTAAATTATGTTGTCCCTGAAACAAAGCGTGCTAAAACGATGGAAACCTTAAAATTCAAAACCAATATTAAATGTGGCGGTTGCATTGCAACTGTTACGCCTTTCCTGAATGAAGCTGTTGGTGAAGGTCACTGGCAGGTTGATGTCCAGACCCCTGATAAAGTACTGACGGCAGAGGCCAGCAATGCGTCAGTCGTTAAGCAGGCTATTGAAAAAGCAGGCTACAAAGCTGAGCCGTTGAATTAATACGCTCATGGCTACGAATACAATTGAGGTAAGTTCAGAAAACAGTAAGGCCACCAATACCGACATTCGGAAAACGTTTCCAGTGCTCGAAATGAGTTGTGCGGCTTGCGCTATAAGTGTTGAGTCCACGCTGAAAAGTACAACTGGAGTTAGCGATGCGGGTGTGAACTACGCGAATCAATCTGCCTGGGTGCAGTTCGATCCTACGGTTGTGACAGTGGACGGATTGCAAAAAGCGGTTCGCTCGGCTGGGTACGATATCGTAGTCGAATCCGAAGATCCTACTAAGCCCGATCCGCAACAGATACAGGCCGAAGCGCAGCAACAGCATTATCGCCAACTGAAGCAGCGAACGAGCTGGGCGTTGATTTTGTCGTTGCCCATTGTTGTCATTGGCATGTTCTTAATGGATCAGGTCGAGGCTAGAGGCTGGACGTCCTATGCCAATTACCTTACGATGACTTTATCGGCTTTGATTGTATTTGGATTGGGCCGGTCTTTTTTTGTTAATGCCTGGAAGCAGGCACGTCACGACAGTGTCAACATGGACACACTGGTGGCGCTCAGTACGGGCATTGCTTTTTTATTCAGTGCATTCAATACGTTTTATCCTGAATTCTGGCACCAGCGTGGGCAACATCCGCATGTGTATTTTGAAGCAGCTTCAGTCGTTATTGCCTTTATTTTACTAGGTAAAGTGCTGGAAGAGCGCGCGAAATCAACCACCTCGTCGGCCATAAAGAAGTTGATGGGCTTACAACCCAAAACGGTTCGTCTGGTTGAGGGAAATACCGAGCGTGAGATTCCTATTTCGTCGGTGCAGGTGGGGCAATTGCTTGTCGTTCGGCCTGGTGAGAAAATTCCCGTGGATGGTCGGGTTGACTCAGGAAACTCGTTCGTGGATGAGAGTATGATTAGTGGTGAGCCATTGCCGGTTGAAAAACAAGGCGGTGCAGCCGTTTTTGCCGGAACGATTAACCAGAAAGGTAGTTTTCGGTTTCGGGCTGAAAAAGTGGGTGCTGATACCCTACTGGCTCAAATTATTCGTATGGTGCAGGATGCTCAGGGGAGTAAGGCTCCGGTGCAACAACTGGTTGACCGCATTGCGGGTGTTTTCGTTCCGGTAGTGCTGGGTATTGCGGTATTGACGTTTGTGGTCTGGATGGTATTTGGGCATTACCTGGCTCCTGATGCCGACCCATTTACAACGGCTTTGCTAACCTCCGTCACGGTACTGGTTATTGCCTGCCCATGTGCGTTGGGACTAGCTACGCCGACGGCCATCATGGTTGGTATTGGCAAGGGAGCCGAAAACAATATTCTGATCAAAGATGCCGAAAGCCTTGAAGTAGGCCATCGGGTCAATGCGATTGTTTTGGACAAAACCGGCACGATTACCGAAGGGAAGCCGGTCGTAACGGATTTACGCTGGATGGTTGATGGCTATGATTTACCCCAGCTTCAACGCGTGCTGTATACGTTGGAGTCACAGTCAGCGCATCCACTAGCTGAGGCCGTAACGACAAAGTTGGCCAATACAGAATTAGTGGTACTGGATACCTTTGAAAGTGTAACAGGGCGCGGTGTCACAGCTCGCTACCAACAGGACACGTACTTTGTCGGTAATCAGAATCTGCTGACTGAAAATAAAATCAAGGTGCCTGATGAATTGCTGCAACAAGCTATTGACTGGGAGAATCAGGCTAAAACGGTGGTATTTTTTGCCCGACGCGAAAGCGCCGGAATCCAAAGCGAGGTCTTAGCCATACTTGCCATTGCCGATCCCATTAAAGCTAGTTCAAAACAGGCCATACATACATTGCAAAGCCAGGGTATTTCGGTCTATATGCTAACGGGCGATAATGCGCAAACGGCTGCTACTGTAGCAAATCAGGTAGGCGTAAACGACGTCAGAGCGAACCAGATGCCTGCTGATAAAGCTAATTTTGTAAAGGAATTACAGAGAGCGGGTAAGATCGTGGCGATGGTTGGCGATGGTATCAACGATTCACAGGCAATGGCTCAGGCGGATGTGAGTATTGCGATGGGTAAAGGCTCAGACATTGCCATGGACGTAGCCCGAATGACCTTGATAACCTCTGATTTGAACAGCATCCCCAAAGCTCTGCAACTGTCGAAGCAAACGGTTCGGGTTATTCGGCAAAATCTGTTCTGGGCGTTTATTTACAACCTGATTGGTATTCCTATTGCTGCGGGCCTGCTTTATCCTTCATTCGGTTTCTTGTTAAATCCAATGATTGCCGGAGCCGCTATGGCCCTGAGTTCGGTGTCGGTTGTGAGTAATAGTCTGAGATTGCGGGCTATGAAACTCTGAGTCTATCCCCTTTCTGAACGTCAACAACTTCCCGAAACTTTTGAAGTTTCGGGAAGTTAAAATACAAAAAGTCCCCGTCAGAGATCTGACGGGGACTTTTTGTAAATCTATTAGTGTAATAAGTTGGCAAATAGCCGAATTTATTTGGCCGAAACCGTACCACGCAGTGCACGTGGAATTTCGATGCTAGCTACTGGGTTTGACGCCTGTTCGAGCACTTCAACGTTCTTCACCGAAATCTGACCAACCCGGACAGATTTACCGAGCTCAAGACCCGATACATCGACATCAATGAAATCAGGAATGTTTTCAACATTTCCTTTCACGCGCAGTTTCCGAACGCGGGTTACTAATTTACCACCTTTCTGTACACCTGGAGCGGTACCGATCAAGCGAACGGGAACCGCAATTTTAACAGGCTTTTTGTCCGTCACCAACAGGAAGTCGGCATGCAACAGCACATCGCTCACTGGGTGGAACTGGGTTTCCTGCAGGATAGCCCGGTATTCAGCCCCTCAATGTTGAGGGCTACTTCAAAAATATTAGGCGTGTACACTAAGTCGCGGAACAGAATCGCGGGTGCATAAAAATGCACTTGCTCTTCACCACCGTATAACACACACGGAACATTGCCCTCGGCCCGAATCGCTTGTGATTCCGTGCGGCCGAGATTCGCTCGTTGATACCCTACAATCTCGATTTTTTTCATGACTTAAAAATTTAAAGAGTGAAAGAGCGAGTGAGCGAAAGAGTGATTAGCTGTTGACGCTCTTTCACTCTTTCACTCTTTCGCTCTTTAGTATTTTATAAACAGTGAACTAATAGATTCATGGTCTCGAATACGGCCAATGGCTTTGGCAAATAACTCCGCCACCGACAATACTCTGATCTTTTCGTTGGTCTGCTTTAACGGCAGTGTATCCGAAACGACTAACTCATCCAACACTGAGTTAGCAATATTTTCGTGCGCTTTCCCCGACATAATCGGGTGCGTACAGACCGCCCGAACGGATTGGGCGCCTTTGTCCATAATAATCTGGGCCGCTTTTGCCATCGTTCCGCCCGTATCAATCAAGTCATCGACTAGCACGACATTGGCACCTTCAACATCGCCGATGACCTGCATGGAGGCAATTTCGTTAGCCCGTTTGCGGTGTTTATCGCACAGTACGATATCGGCGTTAAAATGCTTCGCGAATACGCGGGCGCGGTTAGCACCCCTACGTCAGGCGAGGCAATCACCAGATTATCTAAATTCAGGCTTTTGATATACGGTACAAACACCGACGTTCCTTCCAGGTGATCAACAGGAAAGTCAAAGAAGCCCTGAATTTGCCCGGCATGAAGGTCAAGCGTCATCAGACGGTCGGCTTTCGACGCGGCCAGCATGTTGGCTACTAGTTTAGCCGCAATCGACACGCGGGGTTTGTCTTTCCGATCCTGACGGGCGTACCCAAAATAAGGGATGACAACCGTAACATAGTGCGCGGATGCCCGGCGGCCGCATCGACCATTAGTAACAGTTCCAGTAGATTATCCGCCGGTGGGGGGTGGATTGAATCAAAAATACATCGCAACCCCGAACGGACTCCTCAAAACTGGGCGACATTTCACCATCGCTAAACCGTCGGCAGGTGTAGCCGCCTAAGTCTTTCCCGTAGTAGTGCGCAATTTTTTCAGCTAAGTAGGTGGACTGACTCCCCGAAAAAATCTTAACTGGATTAAACGATGCCATTGTATGCCAGACAAATTTCCCGCAAAGGTACGGAAAAAATGGGCAGGATGGCCGGCTTGTGTAAAGTTTCTTTGCCAAGTGCTGATTAACAGAAGATTTTACAGTCTACATTAATTAGCAGCACTAGGTCTTTGGCCGCGCATTAAGAACTTTTGTACTTTTGCGCCTACGTATGAATACTACACAAGTGCCAGCTACATCGCTGCAAGACATTATCTCTCACGCCAAAGAATATGGCTTCGTATTCCCGTCCTCCGAAATCTATGATGGGTTGCAGGCCGTGTATGACTATGGACAGAATGGCGTTGAACTCAAAAATAACCTCAAAACGCTGTGGTGGAAGGCTATGACGCAACTCCACGACAATGTGGTGGGGATTGACGCGTCGATCTTCATGCACCCACTGACGTGGAAAGCGTCGGGACACGTTGACTCGTTCAACGATCCGATGATCGACAACAAAGACTCGAAGAAACGGTATCGCGCCGATCAACTTATTGAACTCAAAGCCGAGTCGTATGAGCTTGCGGGCGATGTCGCTCGTGGTCAGGCTCTTCGCGATGAACTTGGGCGTTTACAAAGTGCAGAGGATATGGAAGGGCTTCGGAATCTTATCCTTGCCGAAGGGATCAAAGATCCCGTTTCCGGCACTGATAACTGGACTGAAGTTCGTCAGTTTAACCTGATGTTTTCGACGCAGGTAGGTTCGTTAGCCGAAGATGCCAGCCTGATTTATCTCCGTCCCGAAACAGCGCAGGGTATTTTTGTCAACTTTCTGAATGTGCAGAAAACCGGCCGGATGAAGATTCCGTTTGGGATTGCGCAGATTGGGAAAGCGTTTCGGAACGAGATCGTAGCCCGGCAGTTTACTTTCCGGATGCGCGAGTTCGAGCAGATGGAAATGCAGTTTTTTGTGCGCCCTGGCACCGAAATGAAGTGGTATGAAACCTGGCGTGATGCCCGGATGAAGTTCCACCAGGCCGTTGGTTTACCTGCCGAGAAGCTCAAATTTCACAACCACGAGAAGCTGGCTCACTACGCCAATGCTGCTGTAGACATTGAGTACCAGTTTCCGTTTGGTTTCCGTGAAATGGAGGGTATTCACTCCCGCACCGATTTTGACCTGAAAGCACACCAGGAACTGAGCCGTAAAAAGCAGCAGTATTTCGACAACGACATCGACGAAGCAACGGGTAAGCCTTACGGTAATTACATCCCTTACGTAGTAGAAACATCCGTTGGTGCCGACCGTTTGTTTTTGGCCGTGTTCTGTAACGCCTTTACTAAAGAGACCGTAGGTGAAGGTGACCAGCAGAAAGAACGGACCTACCTGAAACTGCATCCGGCATTGGCTCCAATCAAAGCGGCTGTTTTCCCCCTAATGCGTAGAGATGGCCTGCCTGAAAAAGCAGAAGAAATTGTAAAGAGCCTTCGTTCGGAGTTTCGGGTGGTGTATGAAGAGCGGGACGCCATTGGCAAACGGTATACGCGACAGGATTTAATCGGAACTCCCTTCTGTATCGCGGTCGATTACCAAACCCTGGAAGACGATACTGTAACGATTCGTTACCGCGATACAACTGAGCAAATTCGTATTCCCATCAGTGAACTGAAAGCCCGGATTGGACAGGAGGTTTCGATGGAACGGGTTCTGGAGAAAATGTAGGCTCTAGTTTTATACGCATAGAAACGCCCCAGAGAGTAATCCCTGGGGCGTTTCTATGTCTGGAAATCAACGATCAGCGTGAAAGTAACGTCCTTAATGTAGTCACATTAGCTGTCGCATCGAAAACTGCTTTCACTGGGATTGTAAAGCCTTCCAGATAACGACTACTTACGTTCTCTCCTATTCGGAATAAACCTAGTAGGGTATAGGCTTCCGTATCCGCATCGAATATAAAGAGTTCGATGGTCTGGCGGGTTGGGTCAACAAGCCAGTATTCGGTTACACCATGAGCTGCGTAATCTTCAAACTTGATTTCGCGGTCGTTTTTCTGCGTGCTTTTTGATAATACTTCAACCACTAAGTCAGGAGCCGGATAGTACAGTAAATCGGGCTTAATTGAGGCTGATTTAGCTGGTCCAAAATAGCAAATATCTGGTTCGTAACTGTTACGAGTTAATTCGACTAAGGCTTTTTCAACTACTACTACGCCCAGATTATGCTCATTTACGAATACATTCATCAATGTGCCAAGAAACATAACGGCTGTGTTGTGTTTATGCAAGGCTGGCGAATGAACAACAATTTCACCGTTGATAAATTCGGCTTTCACATCATTGTCCATCCACGCATAGAATGCCTGACGACGGGTTTTTTCGTCGTTCAGAATAGCTTGGACCTGCTGAATAATCTGCGGGGCTTTGGGCGATTCGAGCAATTGGGCGGCTAATTCATTCATTTGGATAGTGGGCGTTTACCCAAATATACAAAAAAGGCTCCTTTGTTAGGCTTCACCAACCAGCATCAGCGCTCCCACGGTAACGTTCGAGGTTTCATCGATCAGGATGGCACCACCCGAAGCCCGGTTCGTTGCATACGGGTCGAAACTGATGGGCTGAGCCGTTCGCAGAACAACTTTGGCCATATCATTGAGTCGCAATTGCTCAACCCCTTCAATCTGTTCGTAGGTATTCACATTCAGTTGGTACAAAATCTCCCGAACCGAACAGCGGGTGCGGAACGTCCCCACTTGTAGAACGTATTTGCTCCCACCTTAAACTCCTTGGAGTCCATCCAGCAAAGCATAGCCTCTACCGTTTGAGTACTAAGAGGCTGGTCATCCGAGCGAACAATCAGATCCCCCGGCTAATGTCTACGTCGGTAGCCAAATGCAGCACTACCGACATGGGCGTAACGGCTTCATCCAGATGGGCTTCCGCGATTTCGATAGCGTCTATCGTTGACGTTTCACCGGAAGGTAAAACGGTTATGGCATCGCCCTTGCGGAAAAGACCACTCGTGATTTTACCAGCGTAGCCCCGATAGTCGTGTAACTCGGCCGTTTGCGGACGAATGACATACTGCACCGGGAAACGAGCCTGCGTCAGATTGGCAGCATCGTCAATTTGCACGGTTTCCAGATGCTCCAGAAGCGTCTGGCCTTCATACCAGGGCATTGACTCTGATCGGTCAACCACGTTATCACCATTGAGCGCACTCATGGGGATATAAGTTACGTGCTTGACGTTCAGGTTTTTGGCTAACTCAGCATAATGAATGCAGATGTCAGAAAACACATCCTGCGAAAAACCAACCAGATCCATCTTATTGACTGCCACGACAATGTGGGGAATTCCCAAAAGCGAGGCAATCAGCGAATGCCGACGCGTTTGTTCGGCTACGCCATGTCGGGCATCGACCAGAACAATGGCCAGCTGGCAGTTCGATGCCCCGTAACCATGTTCCGGGTATATTGAATATGTCCCGGCGCGTCCACAATAATGAACTTACGGGCTGGCGTTTGGAAATAACGATAGGCTACGTCAATCGTGATACCCTGTTCCCGTTCAGACCGGAGGCCATCTGTCAGGAGAGCCAGATCTATTTCACCATCATCACGGCTTTTGCTGGCGCGTTCGATGGCTTCAAGCTGGTCGGCCAGGATGGATTTGGAATCGTAAAGAAGCCGCCCGATGAGCGTGCTTTTGCCGTCGTCAACCGAACCGGCAGTTATAAATCGAAGAAGGTCCATTTAGTGAATGTATAATGAATAATGGAAAATGGATCATTTAGTGTCCAATCATTATTCATTGTTCATTTTACATTATTCATTAATCAAAAATACCCACCTTTCTTCCGGTCTTCCATGGCGGCTTCGCTGAGTTGATCGTCCATGCGGGTTTCGCCCCGTTCGGAGATGCGCGTGGCCTGAATTTCGTCGATGACAGCATCGAGCGAGAAGGCTTCGGATTCTGATGCGGCTGTGCAGGAAATGTCACCAACGGTACGGAACCGGACCCGACGTGTTACGATCTGGTCGTCGGCTTCGGGTTTGATAACACCGCCAGCAGTGGCCATCAACTTACCGTCGCGGATAATCAGCTCACGTTCGTGGGCGAAATAAATGCTGGGTAGTTCAATTTTTTCGCGCCGGATGTAATTCCAGACATCAAGCTCGGTCCAGTTCGAAATCGGGAAGACGCGAACGTTTTCGCCTTTGTGAATCCGACCATTGTAGAGGTTCCACAGTTCAGGGCGCTGCCGTTTGGGGTCCCAGGAGCCGAACTCGTCACGTACGGAAAATACGCGTTCTTTAGCCCGCGCTTTTTCTTCATCCCGGCGCGCACCTCCAATGCAGGCGTCGAACTCGAATTCTTCGATAGTATCTAGCAATGTAAAGGTTTGCAGGCCATTACGGGTAGCATTACGGCCCGTTGGCTCCTTCAATTTCTTCTCGCGTATGGTATCTTCAACATAGCGAACGATGAGTTTTTCACCGATTCGTTCTGCCAGATTATCGCGATAATCGAGGGCTTCCTGAAAGTTATGGCCCGTGTCGATATGCACGAGTGGAAACGGGAATTTGCCCGGACGAAACGCTTTCAGCGCCAGATGCACGAGCGTAATGGAATCTTTGCCACCCGAAAAAAGCAGCGCAGGTCGCTCAAATTGACCGGCTACCTCCCGCATAATGTGGATGGCTTCTGATTCGAGCTGATCTAAATAATCTAACTTCATTGGCTTTTGATCTTAATCCCAGATCACTAAAATGGTATTCATTGAGCCTATTTCTCAGGCAACTTTGAACAAATCAAGCTTTAAATGCCTCCTCATGGCTATGCAAGCCACACTCTTTCTTGGAGTTATCCTCCCACCACCAGCGACCAGCCCGGAAATCTTCACCTTCCTGGATAGCACGTGTGCAGGGTTGGCAACCAATGCTCACAAATCCCCGGTCGTGGAGCGGATTGTAGGGGACGTTATTGGCTTTCACATATTGCTTCACCTCTTCAAATGTCCAGTCCATTAGTGGATGGAATTTGAAAAGATCGTGGGCCGCATCCCATTCGATTTGGGGCATGCTCTGGCGATTAGCCGACTGTTCGGCGCGGATGCCCGTAATCCAGATCTTCTGTCCTTTTAAGGCCCGGTTTAGGGGTTCTACTTTACGAATACCACAGCACTCTTTCCGATTTTCGACCGATTCGTAGAAACTGTAGGGTCCTTTGGTGGTCATTAAGGCTTCTTCGGCAGTGCGGTCCGGAAAGTAGGCTTCTAATTTGGTCGCATACCGGTCATTGGTTTTTTTCCAGACCGAATACGTTTCTGAAAACATCCGACCCGTATCGAGCGTAAAAATCTTGATCGGAATCTCGTTTGCCAGAATCAGATCGGTAATAACCTGATCTTCGTAACCCAGGCTGGTTGAAAAAATAACTTCGCCGGGAAACAGGTTCGCTAGTGTACGCAGAGCTTCCACGTTGCTCAGACCGTGTAATCGTTCGGTCAGGCTTTCGAGCGTGAATGAGGTAGATTCGGTAATCATTTCATTTTGGCAATTTTATCGCCTTGCCGGTTTTGGCCGACTGACGGGCAGCGTCCAGAATCTCCACGACGATTAGATTATTCTCTAGTGACGTTAATTCATCGGGTTTAGTTTCGCCATGGATAAGCCTGGCAAAATAGGCAAAGGGGTCAGTCGCAGGTGCATCCGCCTGATTAGCTTGGATGGCCTGTTCACTTTTGTCGTCCTTAAGCCGCACACGCATTCGTGAACCATCCACCGTAAAAACATAACCCGTTTGCCCATATACTTCCATGTCTTTACGACCAAACGGCCAGTTCCAGGACCCCTGAATAATGGTCTGGGTTTTAGGATAGGTCAGAATGATTGTTCCTTCATCATCTACCTTAGGATAAATGTCGGGCTTGATCTGCTGCGTAACGGCCATCACCGATAGCGGGCGCTGGTTATGCATAAGCCAGGTGGACAAATTCGTCCCGTAGCAGCCAAAGTCGAATAATGCCCCGGCTCCATTGGCAACAGGGTCGGTCAACCAGCTAAAGAACTCATTACTAACGCCAATTTCTTTGGGACCCTGATGGCCGTCATGCACGACAATCTTCCGCAAATCACCAATCGACTTGTCGGTATTGGCGATGGCATAGGCTTTGTGATTACTGCTGTACCAGGTGGTTTCGTAGTTTGTGAGAAGTTGAATGTTGTGTTTTTTTGCCAACGCTGCCATTTGCTTGGCATCTTCATAAGTCGTCGCCAGTGGTTTTTCGACCATGACATGAATCCCACGCGGAGCGCAAATGTCTACCGTTTTTTTATGGTTGACAATCCTGCTGAAGTCAGTAACGGCTTCGGGTTTGGTTTTATCGAGCATTTCGGCAACGGTCGGATAAACCAGGTTCATGCTAAACCCATGCCGTTTGGCTAATTTTTCGGCCAACTCGCGGTTGGGTTCGGCTATACCTACTACCTCAATATCAGTCTGGCCTGTTTGCCTGAATACTTTATTCAGAATGCCATTCACATGGTCATGCTCCAGCCCAACTATGCCCACACGAAGGGGCTTTTTAGGCGATTGTCCGCTAACGAGTTGGGCGGACAGGAGAAGAAATAAGAGTAGGTAGCGGGCCATCACCATTTTTAGTTTACATTGGGGTTAATCCAGATGACTTCTACAAACTGCCCATGCAGATGATCAAAGTCTTTGTCGGTGGTGAAAAGCTGTGCGTCTAATACAGAAGCGGTTGCTGCAATCCATAAATCGTTCTTTCCCATATTACGAGCCGATGCATCCAGTGGGCGACCTTGCAGCTTAGCCTGACTAAATGCATCAATTGCTGCATACTCTTGAATAATAGGCTCAATATTTACATCAATGATGGTTAATTGTCGGAGCGTTTCGATTAATAAGTCTCTTCGTTTCTGCCCCCAATTATTTTGTAAGCATATTGACCAAAGTTCCCCAACTGTTACTGCCGAAATGAAAGGCTTCGTATTATTGAGAAGAAGGCCATATTCATTATCAAGGAAAATAGATAACGGCGATCTTCTTAGATAAGCAAGAACAATATTTGTATCTAGCAGGTATATCATTTGCCAATCTGAGATGCTAATTCTTCCCAGGATTCCTTAATATCCAGTTGGCTGACCAACTGGTCAAACTTTTGACGATTAAGTGGTTTAGCTGATTCTACTAACTCTTTCTTTATTTGATTTGCCGAAGGATTAAATGGCTTTTTTAGGTGAATTATAAAGTAAGTAGGTGTTAAGCCAACTATACTCGCAGCTTCTTCCAGCGTTACCTCTCCTTTTTCATATAAAGAATGAGCCAAAGTCCAGAGCGCATATTCTGGATCAATTGTGTCTGGAAGATTGGCTGTTATCGTTTTCATTGCACCAGCAGAATTTTATTGTACTAAAACATCTTGAACTAAATCAGTTCAGTACGCCACTACTGAACTGATAATTCCATTAACAAAGCCATTGTCTCATACTTAAGCAACCTGTTGTTTCAATACCTCTGCCGATTTCTCTACCGCCTGCGTGAAATCCTCGATCAAGTCCTCAATAGCTTCCAGACCAACCGAAATCCGAATCAGGCCCGGCGTGATGCCTAGCGCAGCTTTTTCTTCAGGTTTTAATTTGGCGTGGGTCGTTGTATTTGGATTGGTCACGATGGTGCGCGAGTCACCCAGATTAGAAGAAAGGGTAGGAATTGTCAGGGCATCGAAAAAGGCTTTTACGCGCTCGAACCCACCTTCGAGTTCAATCGTTACAATGGCTCCGCCCGCGCTCATCTGCCGCTTGGCCAGCTCATATTGCGGATGGGAGGGAAGAAACGGATAAAGCACCCGTTCAACGTCCGTATGGCCATCCAGTGCCTCGGCCAGTTGCAGCGCATTGCGGCAATGGCGCTCCATGCGAAGGTCTAATGTTTCCAGACTTTTCGACAAAATCCAGGCATTGAAGGGCGACAGAGATGGGCCCGTATGCCGCGCAAAGAACCGAATCGGCTGAATGAGATCGGCTCGCCCAACGACGATACCGCCCAGCACCCGACCTTGTCCGTCCATATATTTCGTGGCTGAATGTACCGACAGGTCGGCGCCGAAATCAATAGGCGTTTGTAAAATTGGCGTAGCAAAGCAGTTGTCTACATTCAGAATAAAGCCATATTTTGCCTTCAAACGGGCCAGCATTTTTAGGTCAACCAGTTCCAGGCCAGGGTTCGAAGGGGTTTCCAGGTAAACCATACGCGTATTAGGCTGCATGGCCGCTTCCCATTCCGCTTCGGAAGCGGTTGCATCGACATAGGTATGGGTAATGCCCCACTTGCTCAAAATCTGGGTGATAATCTGGTGCGCCGAGCCAAACAAGGCCCGACAGGCAACCAGGTGATCGCCGGATTTCAGCAAAGCAGCCATACTCGCAAAAACGGCAGCCATGCCTGTTCCCGTGGCAATGCCATCTTCGGCATTTTCCAACATGCAGACCTTCTCGACAAACTCCGTTACGTTGGGGTTCGAAAAGCGCGAATAAATATTACCTTCTTCGGTTTCTTCAAAAAGGGCTTTACCCTGTTCAGCAGTTTCAAAGGTAAAACTTGATGTCAGATACAGCGGTACAGAGTGTTCGCGATTCTGCGATTGCTGTGCCTGCGTACGGATGGCTTTGGTTTGTTTTTGCATCTACTTGTCTCGGTCAGTATCTTGCTGGCCGTTTATTATTATCCGGCCAGCAAGATACTGACCGAGACCCATCTAAAAGAACTTGATAATCTTCCGCAAACTTACGAGAATAACCACAATTCCGACCAATATCATCATGGTCTTCACCGGTAGTTTTTGTGCTAAACGGGCGGCAATGGGGGCAGCTATCATACCGCCCAAAATCAGGCCCAGAATCACCATGCCATAGTTATCTAAACCGGCATACAGCGCAAATACGACTGAGCTGGCAAACGAGACGAAAAACTCGGCCAGGTTAACAGAGCCAATCGTATAGCGCGGATGCCTACCAGAGGCAATGAGCGTTGAGTTAACAATAGGACCCCATCCACCACCGCCAATGGCATCAACAAAGCCACCAAACCAGGCCAGCAGGCCAATTTGGCGAACAGGCTTTTTCTTGGTCGGCTTCGCTAAGGCTTTCCGGAGTATTAAAATGCCCAGAATAGCCGTGTAAACCGAAATGGCGGGAGATAAGTAAGTGGCAACCACTTCCATATCCGCCAATTTGGTTATTAAGAAAGCACCCAATGCCGCTCCAATAACCCCTGGAATCAGGACAATTTTAAATAACCGGCTGTTGACGTTGCCAAATTTAAGGTGCATATAGCCCGAAACGCCACTCGTGAAAATTTCAGAACTGTGCACACTCGCCGTCGCGAATAAAGGACTAATACCAACGCTTGTCAGGAAAGTGGTAGCCGTTACGCCGTACGCCATGCCCAGTGCCCCATCAATCATCTGGGCTACGAATCCGGCCAGAATGAAGTAAAAAATCTGCGGGGTTAGGTCAATAGAACTGGCAATAACCGTAAGTCGGTCCAGTGTGAAATAGCTGAGCAACAGATGCCCGACAACCATCAACGCAAGGGCAGAAAAGACATAGATCGCGATTTCAGTACGGGTTCGACGTCGGAGCAGCGTCTGGGAAATACCCGTTTGGATACGAGCAGTTGGAAATGCAGTACGCAAAATATCAGCCTGCTTGGCTGCATTCTCTCCCTGAAGGCTGACGGTCAGTCCATTAAGGTCGATTCCTGGCTCAGCCAGCGTAAGCGTAGTGTCTGCCGAATTGGTGGTAGAGGCTATCTGTTGATTCATACAGTATAATGCCTATCGAGTTAATGGAGTATTGTATTTATGAAAAACGGCACGTCAGCGTGCCGCATGTTTTCGATCTGATTCAAGTCGGCAACGTATAGGCCGACCTGAAAGTGCCACAAAGATACGATAGGGATCAGGAAAGATGCAAGGAATCCCCATAAACTCCCGAATGACAACCAACCCCTACTCACCTGCCATTGGGTCAGGCGTTCCATCGGGATCGCCGGTTACGGCTCCGTGTTTTGGAAAGGTGTTGCCCCGAATAAACAACAAACCGGCCACGTGGGGAGCGGCCATGGAGGTTCCGCTTAAGGTCGCGTACTTCCCGCCCATGTAGGTCGATGTGATGCGAACGCCGTAGGCACAGACATCGACGCTGCTACCAAAGTTTGAAAACGAGGCAAACTTGTTTTTGCTGTCCATCGCCGATACGGTAAATACATTGGCGTGGTTCACACGGGAAGGCGAATAATTATCGCTGTTTTTGCTATCATTCCCCGCTGCAATGGCAAATAAAATACCTGTATTCGCAGCCTGGGTGATCGCCAGATCGAGGGTTGTTGACGTACTTTCGCCACCCAGACTCAGGTTGACCACATCGCCGCTTTTCCATTCTGTCGGACGTAATTTATGGCCTGAATAATCCCCGATAGTTTGCCTTCGCCTTCATCGTCCAGCACTCTGAGGGCAACCAGCGTGGCACCCGATGCAATGCCTGTTACGCCGATGCTGTTGTTTTTTGCCCCAATAATCCCGGCTACGTGGGTGCCATGTCCGTTTTCGTCATCGGCTGAGGTTACGCCACTCACAAAGGATTTGCTGCGGCTGACATCTACATTCAGATCGGGATGATCGAGATCAATACCTGTATCGATGATCCAGGCTGTTTTCGTGGTTTGTAAATCGCCCCGCCCATAGCCTGTTTGGCTAATATTCCAGGGTAATGTTGTGGTGGTCGTTACATCGACGCAGTTACACATCGACATGATTTGATCGGGCTCAACGAGTAGAACCGACGGGTTCTGCTTTAATTTTTCGGACTCACTTTCGGTTAGCTGGGCCAGAAAACTTGTCTGGTCACCTGTCGCCAGCACCTCGGCCTGCGAATTGGTAACGGCTGCGTCGGTAAGAAACTGCTCGACCTGAGATTCGGTGCTGGCAAGGCGTGCATTAGGAGACGACGTGAGCGCTAACGCTGGGCGATAGGTAACAATATAGGAACCTGCTATCGCCGTCCCATTCGTAGATGAAGCTTTGACCAGACAGTCGGCCGAAATACTGGTTGGTTCCAGGCTGCTGTCGGTTTGGCAACCAAAAAGGCTAAAGCCAAGCAGGGCGACGTTGGTGAGCGTCGCGAACGATAAAGAACGTCGCATGGGTACGTACGAAATAGATAGTTGGAAAAGTATCAATCGTAAAAAGTCATGCCATGCGTCGTTACGGGAGTTGGTTCAATAAGGTATACGCAGAAAGTTTCCGGGCCGTTGCGCGCACTGTATAATAACGATTTTATCCGTGTTTAAGTGCAATAAACACCACCCGCCCGGCTGCTGGAAACTTCGTTTCGGCAATGGGTTGACCATAATGCTGATAAAACTGGGTCACTTGTTCAGGCGTCAATAAATCAGGGTAAAGGTTAATGCCCGCGAAGTTATTTCGATGGAGAAACGTATCCAGAAATTGCCAGTCCTGTGCAGTAAATGTTCGGCCAGGGGTTAATAATCGAGGCCATCCATCGCGGAGAAAGGGCTTGATCTGATCAGGATGCAACCGACCAAAATATTGACCAACTCCGCTTTTATCATAAAACCGCCGGAACGTAAAAACCGCATTTTGTTGGGCGTAATAAGGGCAAAGTCCTTCTGTAGCGCCAACCCCATTGCCCCCTACGGTACAAAACGGCCAGTCGAGAACCGCTACACCCGGTTGTTGGCGTATCACTTCGCAATAGTGCAACAGACTGTCTGAGGCTACGTTTGCGGGATAGGCAATACGTTGCGTATAGCCCGTGTAGCATTCCATACCCATTAACCCAATCAGTAACATACCAATCAACTGGCTGATTAACTGACGGGGCCATTGGATGGTCATCGCCAGCAATCCAAATAGTACCGGATAGATCAGGCTGGCTCGTCCGCCATGTCGATTAAAACTAAACCAGGGAAATAGTTTTAGCGTGGGCAGCAGAACGGGATGATAGAGCAGGCATAGCACCAGCATGAGTACCAGAGGCAACCAAACCGCTATTCGACGCCGGATTTGCCACCAGCCAATACCAGCCAGTATCAGCAGATATAAGCCTGGACTACCTTGCCCGTAGCTCTCAAACGAGTCGCCCAGGTGCGGGATATAATCAAAATCGTAGGTCTGGAAACCAGGCATATAGGGAATGAACAACCGTAAGGGATGCGACCAGGCCCGTAATTCCTGGACTTCATGAAAATCGAACTCCCAGGCTGTCAAAGCAATTTGCAGTGTTAGTGGCAAGTACAGAAACAGACTAAAAATCAACATCAGAAGCCAGAACAAAATACCCGCTTTGTGTTGACTAACCTGGTTCTTCAGGTAATCACTGACTAAGGCAAACCAATGCATGACAACGGGAAATCGTCGATATAGACTGAAGACGATAACGGGAAATGCCAGTGTGGTAAATGTTAAGGCGAAACCCGCTACATAGGCTAGTTCCTGGCTTAGTACCTGAACATGAAGCCACACCCAGATCAATACGTAAACCAGTGAAATTGGCTTTTGGGAAGTCAGGTCATAGATCAGTCGATAGGTTGCTACCATACACAGCGTTGTCCAGTGCCCCACGCAGACATTCATGTGAACAGGAAACTTGTAGATCGCATAAAAATTAAAAATCGAGACGATCAGCCCAAGAATAAATGACTTACCAACACCAAAGCGGGGACATAACAGAACGAACGTTCCAACGGCGGCAACGACCAGACTGTACACATAATAATATTGCAGGTAAGGCCCCGCCCCCCCAATAACCGATAACAGATGGTATACCAATAATCACGCTCAAAGCCCCAGTCCAGAAAAACCTGATTGGTGCCGTAGGGGTAAAACGTTTGTGTGTTGACGAGGTTAAGATAGGGTAATGGCCAGAGCGTGAGGTTTTTACTGAAGAAATAGCCGACATACTCGAACTGGTCGGTGTCAGTGCCATCGGAGAGAGGATGGCGAAAGTCGCCCACAATCCAGATGCCCAGCAGCGCCGTCAGAAGCCCTAATCCGATTGCCCAAAACCAGTGTGACGAGCTCATTCCGATGGTCTGCTGATTTGTATAGGGTAGGGGAGCAGGTGGACGGGCTTGATTCATTTAGGTGTTTCTACATTCATCGACTGGCCGATAGGCAAAAGTCTTTGTAATCGGCTATTTTTGCAACCAAAACCACTCAATGAATAATGTATAATGTAAAATGAATAATGTTCTCTGGTCAATAAGCCAATGAATCCCCTATAAATGACCAGGGCGATGACATAATTTTCGTTTCCATTATACATTTTTCATTATCAATTTTTCATTACTCATGGCCGACTACAACCACCGCGAAACCGAACAGAAATGGCAACGGTTTTGGGACGATCACCACACCTACAAACCCGCCGAACAGACGAACAAGCCCAAGTTCTACGTACTCGACATGTTCCCTTATCCATCGGGAGCGGGTCTGCACGTTGGCCATCCACTAGGCTACATTGCTTCCGATATTGTATCGCGCTACAAACGACTGAAAGGGTATAATGTGCTGCATCCGATGGGCTTCGACTCGTTCGGATTGCCAGCTGAGCAGTATGCGATTCAGACAGGGCAGCATCCGGCCATCACGACGGAGGAGAACCGTACACGATACATCGAGCAACTGAAAAATATTGGGTTTAGTTACGACTGGACCCGTGAAGTCCGTACGTCTGATCCATCCTATTATAAGTGGACGCAGTGGATTTTTATGGAGTTGTTTCGATCCTGGTACAACAAAGACACCGACCGGGCCGAACCCATTGAAACGTTGCTGGAAAAATTCGCTACAAATGGCACAACCGATGTCAATGCCGTGTGTGCAGACGATGCGCCGACCTTCACATCTGCTGAGTGGAATGCCATGTCCACACGTGAATCCTACGAAATAACCTTGAAATACCGCCTGACCTATCTGGCCGATGCGGTCGTAAACTGGTGTCCTGCGCTGGGTACCGTGTTAGCGAACGACGAGGTAAAAGATGGCGTATCGGAGCGGGGCGGTTATGCCGTTGAGCAGAAACTGATGCGCCAGTGGATGATGCGTATCACCGCCTACGCCGATCGACTGCTGACCGGTTTAGACACCATCGACTGGACCGAATCCCTGAAAGAACAGCAGCGCAACTGGATTGGCAAATCGGTTGGCGCGAGTGTAAAGTTTCCATTGGCAACGGACGATAAGCAGTTTATTGAAGTCTTCACCACGCGCGTTGATACCATTTACGGCGTCACGTTTATGGTGTTGGCTCCCGAGCATGAACTGGCGGCTGAACTGACGACGCCTGAACAAAAGGAAGCCGTTGACGCCTACGTGAATGCCGCTAAACTGCGCTCCGAACGCGACCGTATGGCCGATACGAAAGCCGTGTCGGGCGTATTTACCGGCAGTTACTGCATTAACCCCTTCAATGGTGAGCAGGTGCCGATCTTCCTGGCCGACTACGTATTGGCAGGTTATGGTACGGGTGCGGTGATGGCCGTTCCCTCGGGCGATCAACGCGACTGGAACTTTGCGACGCATTTCAATCTGCCGATTATCCCCATTCTGGATGCCCAGAAAGATGTTGAGCAGCAGGCCGATAATACCAAAGAAGGTCATTATATCAATTCAGGCATCATCAACGGTATGACCTACAAAGAGGCCACCGCGACCCTGATTGCGTGGCTGGAAGAGCGAGGTCTGGGCAAAGGGAAAATCAACTACCGGATGCGCGACGCTGTCTTTAGCCGCCAACGCTACTGGGGTGAACCGGTGCCGGTGTACTTTAAAGACGGTTTACCCTACCTGATCGACGAAAGCGACTTGCCCTTGGAGTTGCCTGCCATTGACAAATACCTCCCCACCGAAACCGGTGAACCACCACTGGGCCGGGCTGAAGGCTGGAAGTATAAAGGCGAGTATGATTACGAACTAAGCACGATGCCAGGTTGGGCGGGTTCGTCGTGGTACTGGTACCGGTACATGGACCCGAACAACGACCATGAATTTGCCAGCAAGGAAGCCATTAACTACTGGCAGAATGTAGATTTGTACATTGGTGGTACTGAGCACGCTACGGGACACTTGCTATACAGCCGTTTCTGGAACAAGTTCATGAAAGACCGGGGCTACGTACCGCAGGAAGAGCCGTTCAAAAAGCTCATCAACCAGGGCATGATTCAGGGACGGAGTAATTTCGTGTATCGGGTAGCCGGGACAGGACGTGAAGGGGCACCAGCCGTATTTTTATCGCTTAATCAAATAAACGGTCAGGAGGTAACTCCACTTCACGTTGATGTTAACATCGTTGAAAATGATGTATTAGATATTGATGCCTTCAGAAAAGCACGTCCAGACTTAACCGAAAATGCCGAGTTCATTACTGAGCCTGATGGTCGTTATATTGTTGGCGCTGAAGTCGAAAAAATGTCGAAGTCGAAGTTCAACGTTGTGAATCCTGATATGATCGTGGAGAAGTACGGCGCTGATGTATTGCGACTGTACGAAATGTTCCTTGGGCCGCTGGAGCAGGCAAAACCGTGGAATACCAACGGCATCGACGGCGTCTATCGCTTCATCCGTAAGTTCTGGCGGTTGTTTTATAAGGACAACGCAGACGGAAGTAGCAATTGGATTGTGACGGACGAGCCCGCGACACCCGCCGAGCTGAAGATCCTGCACAAGACCATTAAAAAGACGGAGGAGGACATTGAGCTGTACTCGTTCAATACGTCGGTGAGTTCATTTATGATTTGCGTTAACGAACTCGCTACGCTGAATTGCCACAAGCGGGCCATTTTGCAGGAGTTGGTCCTGTTGCTGTCGCCCTACGCCCCCACATTACGGAGGAGCTTTGGGCCGCATTGGGCAACGAACCGGGCACTATTTCGCAGGCTGAATTCCCGAAATTCAACCCGAATTATCTGGTGGAAGATGCCTTTGAATACCCGATTCAGATTAACGGTAAAGTCCGTACAACCATCAGTTTCGCCATCGACCGCGCCCCCACCGAAATCGAACGGGAAGTGCTGGCCGACGAGATTGTGCAGAAGTGGCTGGAAGGCA
Source organism: Spirosoma telluris (assembly GCA_003259005.1). Classification (GTDB taxonomy): domain Bacteria; phylum Bacteroidota; class Bacteroidia; order Cytophagales; family Spirosomataceae; genus Spirosoma; species Spirosoma telluris. The sequence goes on along the minus strand of QLII01000001.1, from coordinate 2,005,517 downwards.
AATCCCCAAAAAAGTAGTGGTGGTACCCAAACGGATTGTGAACGTGGTGATATAAATTCTCATTTTTTGTCATTCCGACGAAAGGAGGAATCTCAAGCTTGATCAATATAGAAGCTTGAGATTCCTCTTTTCGTCGGAATGACAAATGACTAAACTGTAACTGCATGTTGAGTCGCCAGCGCATCCCGTACCTGAGCGGTCAGCGTGAGCGAATGCTTGCGGGCCTCATGGTCGTAAATAGGAGCAGAAAAGATTAACTCATCCGCCTGCGTTTGCTCGATAAAATGGGCCAGCGTCCGTTGAATCGTTCTCGGTGATCCTACCGCGGCATACCGAAACACAGAGTTAATACCCGCTAATTCATAGTCAGGCCACTGGCTGGTCAGGTCATCGACAGGAGGTTGCATTTGACGGGCTTTTCCGCGCCGGATGTAGAGAAATTGTTGTTGAACCGACGTAAATAAGCGCTCGGCTTCCTGGTCCGTATCGGCCGCAATGATGTTGGCGGCAACCATCACATACGGTTCCTTCAATTGGGCCGATGGTTTAAAATGAGTGCGATATACCTGCAACGCCCGCATCAGGTCATTGGGAGCAAAATGCGATGCAAAAGCATACGGCAAGCCTAGAATAGCCGCTAATTGCGCACCAAACAGGCTGGAGCCCAGAATCCAGATAGGTATATTGAGGCCGTTTCCGGGCACAGCCTGCACGAACTGACTCGTATCATCCGGTTGAAAATACCGTTGTAATTCAACGACATCCTGCGGAAACGTATCGGGCCCAGTAGCATCCCGACGAAGCGCCCTGGCCGTCATCTGGTCAGAACCGGGGGCACGGCCAAGCCCTAGGTCAATCCGACCAGGGTAAAGCGATTCCAGGGTGCCAAACTGTTCGGCAATGACCAAGGGCGAGTGATTCGGCAGCATAATTCCACCCGACCCCACCCGAATAGTTTTCGTGCCACCGGCCACGTAGCCAATGACGACAGAGGTAGCCGCACTGGCGATACCCGGCATGTTGTGGTGCTCGGCCATCCAGTAGCGATTGTAACCCAGTTGCTCAGCATGTTGAGCCAGACTGAGCGTATTATGTAAGGCCTGGGTGGCGGTATTGCCTTCCACGATTGGCGATAAATCCAGAACTGAAAAGGGAATCATACGACGTTGCTTTTTATAATAACCCCAGATGGCCCGTTTTCAATCCCAAAAGTATCTTTCTATACACATTTTGCCTTCAGGAATGCGTTCGCGATTTGCTAAGTTGTTTTGTAAGTCACTATTTGCATTTTAAATACCAACCGTACTTATATGACACCTATTAGTCCCACCGGAGTTCAGTCTACCCATTTCTACCCACCTGCTCCAAGTTTATCTGATACCCGATTTCTGGACCCCTCTCCCAGCTTTCGCCATCATGTGCGCCGTACCCTGATGGGGATTATTGGCTTTGCCATACTGTATCTATTGCTGGTTGGTTTTGGCATTGCCCTGGCCTACGGCTGTGTGCTGGGTGCCATTTGGCTCATTAGTTTTTCTATCAATAAGTTCACCGTAATTATTGGCATAGGCCTGTTGGCACTTGGGGTAATGTTCCTGCTGTTTTTGGTCAAATTTCTAGTTGCCGTTAATAAAAATCAGAATGACCAGCGTATTGAAGTAACTGCCGAAGAGCAGCCTCACTTGTTTGCCTTTATTAACCGACTTGCCGATGAAGTCAATGCGCCAAAGCCCTATAAAATTTACGTGTCCCCGAATGTGAACGCTTGTGTATTTTATAATTCAAGCTTCTGGAGCCTGTTTTTGCCGGTTCGAAAGAACCTGGAGATTGGATTAGGATTGGTTAATTCAGTTAATCTAAGTGAATTTAAAGCTGTGATGGCCCATGAATTTGGTCATTTCTCACAGCGATCTATGAAACTGGGTAGTTATGTCTATATCGTCAATCGGGTAATCTATAATCTGGTATATGATCGGGATCGCTGGGATAACCTGCTCGATCAATGGGCAGCGTCAGGTAATTTGTTCGGTAGCTTTGCCAGTCTGACGCATTTGCTGGTTAATCTGGTGCGCAGAATTCTGGGTAAAGCCTATGAGTGGCTTAACCTGCGTTATATGGGGCTTTCCCGAGAAATGGAATATCAGGCGGATCTCGTTGCCGTGAGTGCAGCGGGCGGTCAACCCATTATTACGGCACTTCGGCGTATTGAGCTGGGAGACGCAGCTTACCACCAGCTCCTTAACCACCTCGGGGGACTGGCTGAGGAGTCGAAAGTGGCTCAAAATATATATTCGTTGCATACCGAGACCATGTACAGGCTGGCCAGCGAAAATGATATAGACATGGTGAATGGACTTCCCGTTCTGAACGATGAGCAGGCCAGTAAACTGGTTGCCCCAAATCGGGTTAACTACCAGGATCAATGGTCATCGCACCCCTCACAAGCCGAGCGTGAGCTTAATGTTCGATCCGTTACGGCTTTCTGTACACCAGATGAGTCGTCGCCCTGGAATTTATTTAGCTCACCCGAGTATTTGCAAAAGCAATTGACATCCCGTCTTTATGCTGGAGTAGAGCTGACTAATTCCGCAACGAAGCAATTCATCGACTCCACGGAATATGTTGCCTATGTGACCGCTCAGATACAACGCACTCAATTGCCTGACTGTTACCGGGGTTTCTATGACCAACGGCTCCTGTTCAATTTCGACCCGGTTATAGTAGCTCAATCAACCACCTTCATTCCCGATTCGGAAACTCTATTTTCGGATGAAAATCGGGCCTTAAGAAAACAGTTGTTTTCAAACTATGAGGATCGCGCTACGCTTGAGCAGATTAAAGCAAAAAAAATTCAAACCCGTTCGTTTGACTTTGACGGAAAGAAATACGATCAGAATCAAGTAGATATAGCTCTGAACATACTACAGGCAGACATTGAAACAGGAAGGGCGCATTTTCAACAGGCGGAAGAGGATGCGTTTCGCTGGCATTATCAACGGGCTTTAACCCATAAGTTAGGAGACGAACTTATCCGGCGGGTTCAACTTTATTTTCAAATTGATGCAGACCGGGAGACCTACAGCCATTTGCTTGATACGTATGGCGAGCTAATGAAGAATGCCTACGATGTGTTAAAAGATGGCAATAAAATTAAACACGGTATGAGTGGGCAAATTGATGAATTAAACGAAAAAATACAGCAAGCCTATGGCGATAGTCAGCGTATTGATATGCCGACACGTTTGGGCGAAAATGAATTCAAAGAAGGTTATCAGGCGTATTTATGGCCTAATAAACCTCAGCCCATTTTCGGTGATCCTGTAAATTGGGAGCAAATGGTAACCCTTTATCAGCAACTGGAAAGCATTCCTCAAGCAGCGGCCCATGCTCAAATTGCCGTTCTTGACGACCTAATTCGCTGGCAGGCCACATTGTAGAATGTACACCTGATTCGTGTCAACTTCTGGCAACTAACAACACAAACCACCCCAATTGGGTGGTTTGTGTACTTTTGGGGTTATGAAAAATAGCTCACTTCGCAAGGCACTCAAACCTCTTTACGTCTCGGGGATCAGTGGAACAGTAGCTCTGATGCTTATAATGTGTTCCCCAAAGACGTATACCAATACCTCTAAAGGGCATGACTTTTTTAACTACAAACCTAATCAGGACGTCAAAATCCAGGTGCATCGGGGTGGGGGCGATTTGATGGGATACCCCGAAAACTGCATCGAATCATTTGCCTATATGGCCAAAACCATTGGAAGACCGAACTGCCCTGTTGTTATTGAATGCGACATTGACCTGACTAAAGACAGCGTCATGGTGATGATGCACGATGCTACCCTCGACCGAACAACTACGGGCACTGGCAAACTAAACGACAAGACCTATACCGATTTGGGCTCCTGTCGGTTAGAAGACAATTTGGGGAATGTGACGCCCTATAAAATTCCAACGCTCGAAGAAATCCTGCGCTGGGTAAAAATAAAGTCGTCTATGCGCTGGATGTCAAACGGAATGTCTCCTTTGCGAAGGTCGTCGATATGATCCACAAAACGGGCGCGGGTAATTATGCGACAGTAATTACCTATTCTGTCCCGGATGCGGTGAAAGTCAACCAGCTCGACCCGAACCTGATGATTTCAGTGACCATTCGTAACCATGCCGAATATGACCGTTTGCACGAAGCGGGCGTTCCTGATAATCGGATGATGGCCTTCGTGGGTATCAAAGAGCCTGATCCAGAGTTGTACAAATTTCTGCACGAAAAAGGTATTTTATGTACACTCGGTACGCTCGGAAACCTGGACAAACAGGCTGCTGCCAGAGGAGACCAGGTTTATAAAACGTTTGTCGAGCACGGGGTCGATATGATGTCGACCGATAGACCGTTGGAAATGGCAAAGGTGTTGTCTAAATGAACAGGGTAGGTTCCTGACTGCGACTACTTTTTCGGCTACGCGGACAGGATGTCCACGCTACACACAACCCCCTACCTGTATCCTCCTTTCCATCAGCTTTCATGAATAACAATTACCGGTGGCGGATTATCGCACTGCTTTTCCTGGCGACAACCATAAATTACATAGATCGACAGGCGCTGTCATTCGTCATGACGGATGGTGCTTTTAAGCGAGCTATTCTGGGTTTAGCACCTGATATCCTGTTGACAGATGAGCATCTGAAACAGTTTCGCATTCAGATGGGGCTTGTCGATTCGGCTTTTAAAGCAGCTTATGCCATTGGCTTTCTGCTGATTGGTTGGCTCATTGACCGAGTGGGTACCAAAAAAGGGTTTACCATTGGTATTGCTGTCTGGAGTGTTGCCAGTATTGCTTCTGGCTTTATCTCGACCGTTGGGCAGTTTGCCGTTGTACGGGCAGTGCTGGGGCTGGGTGAAGCGGCCAATTTCCCCTCGTCCATGAAAGCAATTTCCGAATGGTATCCGAAACGGGAACGCTCGACGGCCACGGGTATCCTGAATGCGGGTTCCAATATGGGCGTTATTGCTACGGCCTTACTGGTTCCTTTCCTGATGCAGCAGTTTGGCTGGCGTGGCGCTTTTTTGATTTCGGCCGTACTAGGGGTATTGATGCTCGTGATCTGGTGGGTCAGTTATACAAAGCCCGAAGAAAGTCGGGGACTTTCGGAAAAGGAGTATCACTACATCACCGAAGGGCGGGATGTAGCCGACCAGACAGCCCAGAAAAACCGTTTCTCCTGGCTTGAATTAAGTCGATATCGTCAAACCTGGGCCTTCTGTTTTGGTAAAATCTTCGCCGATCCCGTCTGGTTTTTCTACCTCACCTGGCTTCCCGATTTTCTGCTAACTAACAATCAACTCGACCGAAAGCTGGACCTGAAAAACTTCGGTATACCGTTTCTGATCATCTACGTTGTATCGGATATAGGCAGCATTTTTTTCGGCTGGCTGGCCACTAACCTCATGAAAAATGGCTGGACCGAAAATAAGGCCCGGAAACTGACAATGCTCATTTGTGCCCTTTCGGTTACGCCCATTTATTTGATCCCGTCCGTGCATAGTTTCGCTGGGGTTGTCGCTTTACTGGCGTTGGCAACCGCAGCGCATCAGGGTTGGTCTACCAATGTATACGCCATGTCGACCACACTCTTTTCGCAGGGTTCAGTGGCAACGGCCACTGGAATGGGCGGTTTTTTGGGGGAATGACCAGTATGGTTGTTGCAGCGCTTACCGGTTATGTAGTCGCAACGTTTGGGTATAAACCCATGTTTATTTTTGCCAGTTGTTCCTACCTGATTGGCCTGATTGTTATCCATCTGGTTTTGCCAGCCTTACGTCCAATTGAGGTCGTTCATGAACGAGTAAGTGCCGTTGTTGACTAAAAGAGACATGAGTCATATAGGAAATTCTATGCAGGCCGGTGTCCTGACCGCAGCCCGATCAATCACCCTTCAGCAGCGCCCCATTCCCGAACCTGGTCCTGGCGAAGTTCGGCTGAAAATGAAACTGGTTGGCATCTGCGGTTCCGATGTTTCCATCTTTCAGGGCCACCGCCCCGACCTGAAATTTCCCTTGATTATTGGTCACGAAGGTATCGGCTATGTCGATAAACCTGGCGATGGCGTAAGTCAGCTTCAGATCGGCGACCGCGTTGTGATTGAACCCAATTACCCGTGTGGCCACTGTGAGTATTGCTGGCAGGGGCGCGGTAATATCTGCATCAATAAGCGCATTATTGGCGTGCTGGAAACCGGCTGCTTCGCCGAATATGCCGTAGTCCCCGCCAGTTTTGCCTGGAAGATTCCCAAATCAATTCGTGATGAGGATGCTGTTGTGATCGAACCAACTGCAGTGGCCTTACACACACTCTATTCGTCACCCGCTCGACCCGGCGATACCATTGCAGTGGTTGGCTTAGGGGCTATTGGCCTGTTGGTCACGCATCTGGCCCAGAAAATGGGCTACACAGTTCTGGCCTATGACCGTGTTCAGGAAAAAGTAAATCTGGCGTCGAATTTTGGGGCGATACCCGTTTCTGCTGATGCGGATACATCGCAGATCGCTGCGATCTGGAAAGAAGCAAAGGTGCATACCGTTTTTGAATGTGCGGGTGCCGCTCTGGCCTTTACCCTATCGGTAGAGGCTGCTCCCCGTGGTGCCTGCGTGGTTGTTGCAGGCCTGTCTGACAAACCCAGCGTCATCACTGAATTCGGCATGACACGGCAGGGTATTACGATTATCACCTCGATCATTTACCAGCATCCTATTGATTTTCGACGAACGATAGGTCTGATCGAAAGCGGATTTATACAGCCAGGGAAAATAATCTCAGCGCGAGAATCATTCAGTAACCTGGCGTCGGCAATTGAAACAGCCTGTACGGGCCAGCACGCTAAGATGGTGTTGACGATTTAATCGTATACTTCCTGAACAGATAGAGAAGAGTAAGACTCAGCATCGAAATTAAGCATTTGGTCAAATATGATTCTATTGATTCTTGTGGATTCTATCGATTCTTTTTTTAGCTGATTATCAAGTTAATAGGGTCAATAGGAATCCATAGAATCAAACGATAAACAATTCTGTCCTCATACTTACTCAGGTACAGCAAGCAATACAAGGCCATAGTGACTCCTATACGCTTCCCTGTTCCGGCTTTTAGCCAACGGAGTTGCATTGCATTTGGTAATTCCACTACCTTTACGCAATCCGTATGCATGCATACTAGTTGGCAATGGAACAAACATATCAATCTTTATCATTCGCGCAGACCGATGGTGTACTAACCGTTTCGCTGCTTGGCCCTGGCAAGGGTAACGCCATGGGGCCGGAGTTTTGGGAAGAGCTTCCTAAAGCAATGGACGAGATCAATCTGATGCCCGACATTCGTTGTATTGTGTTTCGGGGCAGTGGCGATCATTTCAGTTATGGCCTGAATATTCCGCAGATGATGCCTCGCCTGGGAAAAATGACTACGGGCACGGTTCTGGCTCAACAGCGCATGGAGCTTATGACCCAAATTCGGCAGATGCAATCCGGATTTCAGAAAATGCATGAATCGCCAAAACCCGTTATTGCCGCTGTGCATGGCTGGTGCATTGGGGGAGGAGTGAATATGATTTCGGCTGCCGATATCCGACTCTGTTCCCGTGATGCCAAATTCAGTTTGCGTGAAGCCAAACTCGCGATAACGCCCGACATTGGGGGATTGCAATTTCTTCCGCACATTATTGGTCAGGGATTCACCCGGGAAATGGCATTCACCGGTGCCGATTATGATGCTGCTTTTGCTGAACGCATTGGCCTGGTGAATCATGTGTACGATACACCCGACGAATTATTTGCGGCCGCTGCAACCCTGGCTCAACAAATTGCCGACAATCCGGCTACGGCTGTGCAAGGCGCCAAACAAGTCCTGAATTACAGCCAGAACAAATCTATTGAAGATGGCCTGCAATATGTAGCCGTCTGGAATTCGAGCCAATTGCAGTCCAACGATTTCTCAGAAGCCATGCAATCCACAATTGAGAAACGTAAAGCTGAGTTTAATAAGAAATCAAGTCGAGGTTATTAATGAGCGAAAGAGTGAATGAGTGAAAGAGCGTCTAAACAACGCGCCAGCTTTTCACACTTTCGCTCTTTCGCTCTTTCGCTCTTTAATTATGAAAACTACAGGAATGCTGCGCGACGACGCGCTGAAAGGGAAAACCATTATTGTAACCGGTGGCGGCACAGGCCTCGGTAAGTCGATTAGTCGCTATTTACTCCAGCTTGGGGCAAACGTAACGATTTGCAGCCGTCGGCAGCATGTCATTGATGAAACAGCAAAAGAGTTGATGGAGGAAACGGGACGGTCCGGTGGGTCGGGTGTGGTGCTGGCTGTAGCCTGCGATGTTCGCAATACAGCGGAGATCGAAAATGTTATCGCGCAAACTATTGAGAAATTTGGCCGGATCGACGGCCTGCTCAATAACTCAGCGGGTAACTTCATTAGCCCAACCGAACGGTTGTCGTACAAAGCCTTCGATACGATAGTCGATATTGTGTTGCGAGGCACCTACTATTTCACGCTGGCGGTGGGTAAGTACTGGATCGAAAACAAAATTCCGGGTACTGTCCTGAACATCTCAACGACCTATGCAACCACCGGTTCCGGCTATGTGGTGCCGTCGGCAGTAGCAAAAGGTGGGGCGCTCATTATGACGAAATCCCTGGCGGCAGAGTGGGGTAAATACGGGATTCGGCTCAATGCCATTGCCCCCGGCCCATTTCCAACGAAAGGTGCCTGGGATCGGTTGTTTCCCGAACCGTTGGCCAGCATGATGGACCCAACGAGTCGCATTCCGTTGCACCGCGTCGGCGAACATGGCGAACTGGCTAACCTTGCCGCCTTTCTACTCTCCGATTACTCAGGCTATATTACCGGAGAAAGCATCACGATTGATGGGGGAGAAGTGCTAATGGCAGGTGAATTCAATCATCTGGAAAAAGTCACGACTGAGCAGTGGGATATGCTTGAACAAACAATCCGGCAGGCCAATAAGGCGAGCAAGAAGGAGTAATGAATGGATAATGAAAAATGGATAATGTAGAATGAATCATAGCAGAATTATGCATTATTCATTCTACATTATCCATTCATTTTCGGCACCTTTGCACCCTGATTTATGTTCTAAAAGAGTACTAAAATTCGTTAAAATGCCCAACTGGTTTCTCGGAAAAATCCGCTATCAGCAACCCATTGACGACTCGAATGTCGGCACCCGGAATGAAGAGTTTATCAAACAAAAAACCGTAACCGAAGCCTATCTGGTAGATGCAGTCAGCTATACCGAAGCCGAAGGACGTCTTTATCAGGAGATTGCCGCGAACACGCCCGATTTTGAAATTACGAACATTTCGCGTATGAAACTAGCCGATGTGTTTCATAATGAAGACGGGGGCGAAATCTGGTTTAAAGTGAAGGCCATGTTCATCACAGACGACGAAAAAACCGGTAAGCAGAAGAAAACACCCAGTATTATGCTGGTCAACGCCCTAACGCCTAAAGAGGCCTACGAACGCGTGGAAATAAGCCTGAAAACGGCACTCGATCCCTTCGAGATCACGGATGTTAATACGACCAAAATTCTGGACATCTTTCCCTATAACGAAGAGGAAACCCGCAATCTTCGCCCGCTCAGTGAAGTGATAAGCCCTGAGCCAGAAACGGTTTAGTCGCTCAACTTCCCGAAAGTTTCGAACTTTCGGGAAGTTTACTTTTACAGAATACCCCTCTTTTTTTATGAGATTCTGGACTTTCAGGTACAAATACTTGCTTTGAATGAGTAAGCTACAGATATTTGTCCCACGATGAAACGCGCTCTGTTCCAATGGTTCAACCTACTAATGGCCTGTGTCGTACTGCTGAGCAGTACGGGCTTTGGGCTGGTGGAACATTCGTGCCAGATGCGCGGCAAGAAAAAAACGATGGTTGTCGCTTTTAGCGATACCAAAACAAAAACAGGCTGCGCTATCGACCAACAGGCTATGCCTGCTGGACAAACGCTTGTTAAAAAGACCCAGTGCTGCCAGGACGATCAGCAATATGAGAATGTCGATATTTCGTCATCGCTGAGCCAACTGGTAGCCAAGTTTATTAAGACCCTTACCGAAACGATTGCTGCTGGTGTTGTTACGGTACTAACGTGGTTTGTTGACTGGATTTTTTCCAGTAAGTCGTCATCTGTTTCGATTTTTCCGTCGCCCCCGTCGCTGTCCGGGCGTGATATTCTGACGCTCGTTCGTAGCCTCCTTCTTTGATACGTTGATTGATAATCTCTGGCCGGTGTCTGTTCCTTATGACGCGGGTTTATGGTATTTTTCTATCAATCAACGAACTCATGAAATATCTCTGTTTATGGATCGTGGTGCTGGCCTTTGGGCCGTGGCTGAGCCTTTCGGGCGAAGCGCAATCAGCACCACAAAAAGTTTTTGCTGCTGATTCGACGCAGCCAGCCTCTATCCGTGGGCGTGTAAGTGAACTGGCCAATGGCAAGCAGATTCCTCTTGTTGGCGCAACCGTACAATGGGCCAACACATCCGTTGGCACTCTCACAGACGCCAATGGCTATTTCCAGATTCCAGTCAAGCTAACTTTTAATCAATTGATTATTAGTTATGTAGGTTATCAGACGGATACAGTAACCGTAACCGATCTGGCTACTGAATTAAGGGTAACCCTGCGCAGTACCCGAACGTTACAGGAAGTAACGGTATCGGGAGCACCCGGCCAGATTGACCGGATCAATCCAATTCAAACCGAATTTATCAACCAGCGGACGTTGGCCAAGGCTGCCTGCTGCAACCTCTCCGAAAGTTTCGAGACCAATGCCTCCGTGAGTGTATCGTATAGTGATGCCGTTACGGGGGCGAAGCAGATTCAGTTTCTGGGACTGGGTGGCCAATACGTTCAGACCAATGTCGAGAATATCCCAACCGTTCGCGGGTTGGCTACAACGTTCGGGTTAAACTACATTCCCGGTACCTGGATTACAGGAATCGACGTTGGCAAAGGAGCAGGCTCTGTTGTGAATGGCTACGAGTCGATGAGTGGCCAGATGAACGTTGAACTGCAAAAGCCAGACGATGCTAACAAGCTGTTTCTGAATGCGTATGCCAATAGTTTCGGTCGTTTGGAAGGGAATGTCAACTGGTCGAAAGTGCTGACTACACAAAAGCCTACCCCTGATCATCTGGGGAACGGGCAAACGCAGCCGAGTGTACCCAGCCCAAAATGGAGTGTGGGCATTCTGGGGCATGTCAGTACGCTCCGTACCGAAATTGATCAGAATAACGACGGGTTTCGCGATTTACCACTCTATACGCAGCTTAATCTCATCAATCGGTACAAATACGCCAGTGACCGATACATGGTGCAGTTTGGAGTCAAAGCTCTATATGAGGATCGTGATGGAGGGCAGTTATCGAGCTTTGGCGCATCGCGCTACAGTTTTCTGAACACGACCAAGCGGCTGGAATTTTTCTCGAAAACGGCCAAATTGTACCCCGATAAACCGTATAAAGGATTGGGCCTGATTCTTAATGGGGTCCACCATGAACAAACTGCTCACTTTGGCTTTGCCCCCTACAACGGTCAGCAGCAGACGTTTTATGCCAACCTGATTTACCAGAGTATTATTGGGACGACCAATAACAGTTTTAAAGCTGGATTGAGTTATCTGTTAGACGATTACCGCGAGCAATACCGGGCTATAGGCACGGCCCGCACCGAATCGGTACCCGGTGCTTTTGTGGAATATACCTATACCTATCCTGAAAAGCTAACCCTTGTGTTGGGTGGGAGGGTTGATTTTCATAACCTGTTCGGGACGCAGTTCACGCCCAGGGCGCACCTCAAATATAACGTCAATCAAAACCTGGCTGTACGTATGTCAGCAGGGCGTGGTTTCCGGGCAGCTAATCCATTCGCCGAAAATTTTGGCTACTTAGTGAGTTCACGGGCAGTTTTTCTCAACAAGCCGTTACAGATCGAATCGTCGTGGAATTATGGTTTAAGCGTAACGCAGGATTTCAATCTGTTGGGTAAAAAAGCCTCCTTAGTTGTGGACTATCACCGAACCGATTTTCAGAATCAATTAATTGTTGATATTGAGCATCCCGGCGAACTCTATTTCTATAATCTGGCTGACTCTGGCGGTAAGGGCCGCTCCTTTGCAAACAGTTTTCAGGCCGAACTTAATATACAGCCCGCGAAACGCTTTGAAGTAAAAGCTGCGTACAGGCTGTTCGATGTGGAACAGAGCATGGGTGGTCCATTCGGGGAGGAACGTCTGCTACCTAAAATGATGGTTAGCCGGGATCGCGTGTTGCTTAATGCGGGTTATGCGTTGCCATTCGATAAGTGGAAATTTGATGCCACTCTCCAATGGAATGGGCCCCGACGAATTCCGTATTTGCGTGAAGGATATGTGCATACCAGCTACCAGAATATGCCCGTTGATATGGCTCCTGGCTATTATAACCTGAACGCACAGATTAGCCGGGCATTTCGGAGCGGCTGGGAGATTTATCTGGGTGGCGAAAACCTAACCGGATTTCGTCAGTTAAACCCGATTGTTGCGGCTAATGACCCTTTTGGGGCTCGTTTCGATGCCGGATCGCAGGTGTGGGGACCTATCACAGGTCGTATGATATATATGGGCTTTCGTTTCAAACCCGTTATCTGACCGGGAACTCTATGCTACTGACCATCCGAAATATGGTGTGCGACCGGTGCAAACGGGTTGTGCGCGAAGAACTCGAAAAACTTGGCCTTACTGTTGGCCGGGTTGAGTTAGGCGAAGTGGACGTTAGTGACTTGCCTTCAGCACTCGGGCTTGACTCTATTCGACAAACGTTACAGGCAAACGGATTTGATTTGGTGGACGACAAAAAGCAGGCGCTGGTTGAGCACATAAAAATTCTGCTGATTAACGAAATTCAGTATCTGAAAGGGGAAAGGCTATCGACTGAAAACTATTCGACTTTTCTGGAGCGTAAACTGGGTTATGAGTACTCGCATCTGAGCAGTTTATTTTCGGCTAGCGAAGGGCATACCCTCGAAAAATACATTATTGCCCTGAAAATTGAGAAAGTGAAAGAATGGCTACGGTATGATGAACTGACATTAAGCGAAATAGCCTGGCGGCTGAGTTACAGCAGCGTTCAACATCTGTCAACTCAATTTCGACAGGTAACCGGCCAAACTCCTGGGCAATTTCGGAAGGCAACTCAAGTAGATCGGCGAAACTTAGATACCTTGTTTAGTAATGAATCGGGCCACTAGAACGAAAGCTAATAAACGGTCAGCTGTTCATACCTTTAAACTTTCATTTTCTAGCTAAAATTTGCGTGATTTTTTGTCATCCCGACCTCAGGAGGGATGACAAAAAACGATTCAGTTTTAACGAAACTTGCAAAGTTTAAACAGCTCCAACGGTAAGCTATCGAGATGGGTTAACTAATGGAAAGTGGATTGCGTAAATAGCAACTTTATTAAAGTAAGCTCTGAAGATGAATCATTTACGAAATTTTGTCAAAATTGTTCTGGGAGCATTGCTAAAGCAAGTTGGGATTGTACCCTTAACGAAAGAACAAACAGAGGACTATCTGAAGCCGTACGTCCAAAAAGTAAGTTCGGAGGTTCGGATTTTGTTACCTAGTGTGCAAAATGCGTCTGATTCGCCAAAACTTGTTTTCACTCAGACTGAGGCCGTTACCAATCAAAGCTATGTTTGGGATTATAAGCCCATCCCGGAGAAAACGAGGCAGTTGCCATTTGGTGGTATTCTAACAGACACGTATGTACTCTGCTCGGACTTCGAGCGGTATCATTTACTGCAAAATTTTCTGAAAAGAGGGAAGCGAATTCAGGTTAAGCACGAGATACTGATTGCTCCCTGGGCTCATCTGTTAGATGGAATTTCATTTGGTGGTTATTATGATTTTGTCATTCTTGTTGCCGCAAAATTGTGCCGTATTCGAGAAGCGCTGCCTGAAGCTGTTTGGGCACAGGCTGTTCTGGCCTACCCGCTTTTTCAAACAGCCTACGAGCAGGACTATTTAAGGTTGATTGGCTTTCCACAAGAACGTATTCTGGATAGCAGGCTGTATGATGTTCAGTTTAACCGGTGCATACTGGCCAATAGTGGCCACTGGTTTTATCCGGACCCTGCCGATCTTCTAGCCTTAAAAAGACAAGTTGAAGGGCAGTTAAAACTGCAACGAACTGCACATGACCGAATTTATATCAGCAGGGCTGGGCGCCGTCGGGTGGTGAATGAGAATGCACTGATTACACTGTTGAAAAAATTCGATTTTACAATTCTTGAAGACAAGCCCCGTTCGGTTGCAGAGCAGGTCGCCATCTACAAAAATGCATCATTCATTCTGGGACCACACGGGGCCTCATTTACCAACATTATCTGGTGCGAACCGGGCACTCATCTCTTTGAACTCTTTGCAGTCGATATGGTGGTCGATCATTTTCGCTACTTGTCGCAGGTAATGGATATGCAGTACTCCGCTTATTATCATGGTATTAAGATGGGGAATAGCCGCGTCTCTCTGGAAGAAGACATTTTTGTGTCAATTGCTGACCTGGACCAAAGTCTGAGCAAGCTATTGGAGCATGCCTGAGTAGTAATCGGTCATTTTTATACATCTCAACTGGAATGATGTAAAAACCCTATCGGATGTGTGTAGTTATTTTGTCAGACCAACGATGGTCTATAAAACGACAACGACGATTATGGAAACAATGCAACACACGAAAACCCACGTAGACACCTGCTTCGACTGTGCCGAGGCTTGCGAACGCTGTGCCACTGCCTGCCTGGAAATGGGCGATAAAGATGGAAAAGGGCATGATATGACAGCCTGCATTAAACTCTGCCGGGATTGTGCCGACATCTGCACACTTTGCGGCCGACTTGACGCTCGTGGTTCCGCTTTCTCGCGTGATTTTATGGTACTGTGTGCTGAAGTCTGCGAGGCCTGTGCCGAAGAATGTGAAAAACATGCTGGTCACCACGCTCATTGCAAAGCCTGTGCTGAAGCCTGCCGTAAATGCGCCGAAGAATGCCGGTCTATGTCGGCAAATGGATAAATGAACTGAGTGCTTTTGTGCCCATGGACTTCAGCCCGTGTGCCAAACGAGTCCAAACACGGGCTGAAGCCCACGGGTACAAAAGCACCCAATACAAACAAAACCCTGCTCTCAATACGATGTATTCTCTATTTAGTCTGCTGCTGTTTATGGTTAACCTCCTCATCGGGCCACCGTCGGTTACGACCAGGCAAGTTGGAAAAGGGAGGCACCCTTCAATAGCTGTAGATCCTATTGGTAAGGTTCATGTCGTATATGGACTAGGTGAAGTTATACTGTATACAAGCTCACGGGATGGCGAGCAATTTGATGAACCACTTCGGATTGATAGCCTGCCTGGCCTGCATCTGGGGGCATCGCGTGGGCCACAAATTGCCGCTACGGATCGGTCGGTTGTGATAACAGCCATTGATAAAGCAGGCAACATCTGGGCCTATACGCTGGTTCGGGCTACTGGAAAATGGCAGAAAAAGATTCGTGTAAACGACATAGCTGAAATCGCCAAAGAGGGTTTTGTAGCCCTGGCGGCTGGACCCAATAATGATTACACGGCTGTCTGGCTTGACCTTCGGGGCGACAAACGAAATAAGATTGTAGGATCTCGTTCGACAGACGGAGGCCAGACCTGGTTACCCAACCATGTACTTTATCAATCCCCAGACGGTACTGTTTGTGAGTGCTGCCAACTTTCGGTCGTTAATGAGGGCAAGCATGTTGCCATACTGTTTCGCAATTTTCTCAGTGGTGCACGCGATATGTATCTACTGAAATCCAGGGATGGCGGTCTAACATTCGGGAAACCGGAAAAACTAGGTGAAGGAACCTGGATGCTCAAGGCCTGCCCAATGGATGGAGGGGGATTATTTATGAGTGCCGATGGGAACGTATCGACTGTTTGGCGACGCAATGATAAATTATTTACGGCCCGTCCTGGACAATCTGAAACAGAACTAGCTACGGGTAAGAACGCGAAAATTGTAACGACTGCCAAAGGGGATTACATCGCCTTTCAACAGGATGGTCAGGTTTGGAGTATGTCTCCGAGTCAGACTCAGCCTTCTGTCATTAGTGCAGGTGGGTATCCCAAACTGGCAGTGATGCCTAAAAATAGAATACTCTGTTTGTGGGAAGAGGAAGGTAGTGTTCGGGCAGGGTTTCTTCCCTGACCACGCTTAAGAAATTGATCAACAACGTTATGAATAGATTTAGCCTGGTGCTTTTTATAAGCATCGCTCATGGGGTAGTCGCGCAACATCAGCATCACGAGGGGATGAAAATGCCTATGCCTAATAAACCCGCTGCTGATACGACTAAACCAATGAGTCATTCGATGCACAGTGGTATGGATATGACCCCGCACGATGGTATGAATAAGATGGATGACCTGGCCATGATGAATTATGGCTTAACGATGGACACAGCCATGGGCATGACGCATTCGCTATCACGAAACCTGCCCATGAACCGCAATGGGTCGGGGACATCGTGGCATCCGGACAATACGCCTATGTATGCCTATATGAGCCAGCCAACCTCAAAAGGCTGGAGTTATATGCTGCATTATGCCATTTATCTGCGCTATACCAGCCAGAATGCCAATCATCCTCATAGGCGGGGCAGTGATCAGCAGTTTGGCGCACCCAACTGGTTTATGGGGATGGCGCAACGCAAAGTAGGGAAGCGTGGTTTATTTCAGGTACGTGCCATGCTCTCGTTCGATCCACTGACGGTTGGTAATGGCGGCTATCCACTACTTTTTCAGACTGGCGAAAGTTATAAAGGCCAGCCGTTGATTGATAAGCAACACCCGCACGATCTGGTATCCGAACTGTCAGTCAGTTATAGCCACGCGTTCAGTAAAGACATTGATTTGTATGGATACATTGGTTATCCGGGGGAACCCGCGCTTGGTCCGCCGGCCTTCATGCACCGGATCTCGTCGTTCAACAATCCCGATGCTCCACTAAGCCACCACTGGCAGGATGCCTCCCACATTCTGTTTGGCGTCGCTACTGCGGGCTTTCGGTATAAGTGGGCAAAACTGGAAGCGTCGACGTTCCAGGGTCGCGAGCCGGACGAAAATCGGTATAACTTCGACAAACCTCAGTTTAATAGTTACTCATATCGACTGTCTGTGAATCCATCCGCGTCGTGGGCACTCCAATTTTCGCAGGGCTTTTTGCATAGCCCGGAAGAAGCACATCCAGAAGAAAACATCACGCGCACAACGGCATCTATTTTGCATAGTAAAGCATTAGGGCCAGGCAGTTATGTAACGTCAGCCTTCGTGTGGGGGCGAAATAGTCACGATGGGGCGGGGGAGAATTCGTTTCTGGCAGAGAGCAGTGTACAACTAGAGAAGCTGGCGTTGTATGGTCGCTATGAGAATGTTACAAAGTCAATAGAAGAGTTACAGCTTTCTACAGATTTAGTAAGCGCTAATTCCTCTACATATACAATCAATACCCTGACGCTGGGTGCCAATTATCGAATTGCACAGACGCACAACACCGACCTAGTCTTGGGAGCGCAGCTAACGGGAAGCGTGACTGACCAGACGTTGCAAGAGTATTATGGTAAAACGCCTATTTCGGGAGAAATTTACCTTCGTCTGTCGCCCAGCCTGATGTCTATGCGAACAATGAACCATTCGGGGCATTCGCGTATGAAAGGAATGAACCACTAAACAGACCTTTTAAGCTCAGGTATAGACGTACTTGGCACCAACTCAGTAAATTTTTCGTTATCAGTTCACTATAAACCAATTACAATTATGCTGCGTAACCTGTTTCTAACCGCCCTAACCTCACTGGTCCTGTTGGGCAACTCGTTCGCTAATGCACCAACCCGCGACGACAAAGAGAAAGAAGTAAAAATCAAAACGTCGGCCATTTGCGGCATGTGCAAAGCCCGCATCGAACGAAACCTGGCTTTCGAGAAGGGCGTTAAAGAGTCCGATTTAGACGTGAAGACCAAAATCGTCACGATTAAATACAATCCCGCTAAAACGGATGTTGCTAAACTAAAAGCCAACATCAGTAAAACGGGTTACGACGCTGAAGAAGTAACTGCCGATCCCGTTGGCTACAACAAATTGCCTAGTTGCTGCAAGAAAGGTAGCGATATGGATCATCAGTAATAATAGATTTTTAGCTGAATTTGGTTCGACCCCGATAAGGTCACAGGTTTGTAGTAAATTGACGCACTACAAACCTGTGACCCCATCGGGGTCGAACATTAATGGGTTAATCACTCAATAAATAATAACTCAAACCGGCATAAATTGATGGTAAAAGACGTTCATCTTTGTGGAAGCAAACTCAACCTATGCGCCCGGCCATTGCTCCTCTTCTTGCCTGTTTTCTGATCTTGGTTCCTTTTTTCGGTGCTTCTGCACAGACAAATTCCCAAAGCAAAAGCCCGGAAAAATACCCTTATCTACTTTATCTGCCCAAGGATTATGAGTCTGACAAGACCGATTACCCGCTAGTCATTTATCTACACGGAGGCTCACAGAGAGGGCAGGATTTGAACAAGCTTAAGACGTATGGCTTACCTCATCTCGTCGAAAAAGGTCGCGATTTTACCTTTATCATTGCCTCACCCAATGCCCGGACGGGAAATTCTGGTCTACGGATAATTGGCTTGATAGCTTATACAATGACCTAAAGGCGAAGTATCGGATTGACCCCAAACGTGTTTATCTGACCGGTATCAGCATGGGTGGGTATGGTGTCTGGCAAACCGCCGTTGCTTATCCCGATAAATTTGCAGCCATAGTCCCTTTATGTGGCGGTTGTGATGATTCTACCCAGATTTGCCGCATTAAGCAGGTTCCGATCTGGACGTTTCATGGAACCGCCGACGACGTTATCCCCATCTCCGAAACCGAGCGATTAGTGAAGCGACTGGAGGCATGTAAGGGAAATGTGAAATTTACCCGACTGGAAAAAGAAGGGCATGGAATTCAATACGTATTTGAAGATCAGGCGATCTACGATTGGCTGTTAAACCAGCATAAGGAGTAGGACATTACCTGACAATGTAATTTTGCGACAAATCGCCCATCGCTTTCATCCAGTTTGAATAAACCCGGCTATCCAGGGTACGACTAAAGAGTTGCAGGTTAAACGACTGGCTTGGTCTGCCCGGAACAAGGCGGGTTATTCCATACTCGACCCACCCTCCATTGTAATTTATGACCTGATAAAACTCTTTATTATACGAGCGCCACAGCCTGTTATTGCCGTCGATATAGCCCCAAATGGCCTTTTTAGGGACAAGTGTTTTTTGCTGGCTACCCGAATGAACAACCAGATACTTGCTCAATGCCCCTCTCGATTGGATCGATGTAATTTTATTGGTTGTATCTGCCTCTTCCGCCAGAATATCTTTACTCTGGTAAATCAGTCGCCACTGGGCATTTACGTTCTGACTAAGAACAATACACAGGAATAAAAGTAAAAAGCGATTCATACACCTGCTGGAAGCATTATTGATGTGGATACTAACTATTTCTCAGGCGTAGTGTTCTAGTAGGTAAAGGAAAAGTAAGTACTTTTCTTTAATAGAATTACGCCCTAAACAAAACAAAGCCCAGAGCATCGTTTATTTACAAACGTCTTTCGCAAAAGGCCGTGTTACTGATAGTTGACAATCCAATCGATGACCTACGAAAATTCGCTGGCTTTTGCCCAAACACTCGACGAAGCTGACCCGCTCCGGCGCTTCCGTGACCAGTTCTATATTCCTCAGCGTGATGGGAATTCGTTGATCTATCTTTGCGGGAACTCACTCGGTCTGCAACCAAAAACTGCACGCGCAGCCCTGGATCAGGAACTCGATACCTGGCAAAAGCTGGGCGTTGAAGGCTGGTTCGACAAGCCTGAAGGAGCCGAACAACCCTGGCTTGGTTACCATAATTCGTGTAAACAGGCGCTGTCACAAATTCTCGGAGCTGAGCCGTCTGAAGTATGCCCGATGAATGCCCTAACCGTGAATCTTCATCTGCTGCTGGCATCGTTTTACCGCCCTACTGAAAAGAAGTACAAGATTTTAACGATCAAAGGTGATTTTCCCTCGGATCAATATGCCCTGGAAACACAGGTAAAACATCATGGGCTTGATCCTGCCAATGTGCTCATTGAAATTCCACCCCGCGCCGACGACGGGTTAATTCATACAACTGATATTCAGCACGCAATTGCCGAGCACGCCGATTCACTGGCCCTGATCTGGATGAGTGGCTTGAACTACTACACAGGTCAGTTCTATAACATGGCCGTCATTGCCGAAACCGCCCAAAAACATTGTATTCCCATTGGTTTCGATCTGGCTCACGCCATTGGGAACGTACCCTTGCGACTCCACGAATGGGGTATCGATTTTGCAACCTGGTGCTCTTATAAATACCTGAATGGTGGCCCCGGTGCGGTATCGGGTGTGTTTGTTCACGAAAAGCATCATCAAGGGAATTTGCCCAGACTGGCAGGTTGGTGGGGCTATCGGGAAGATAAACGCTTCGAGATGACGCCTGGTTTTCTGCCTGCTCCCGGTGCTGATGGCTGGCAGGTTAGTACCCCAAATATTCTGGCGCTGGCACTGCATAAAGCGGCTATTTCAATTACGGCCGAAGCGGGTATAGTGGCCCTTCGACAGAAAAGTGAGCAGTTAACGGGTTTCCTCGAATATGTCCTGACGCCCTTTGATGACATCCAGATTCTAACCCCCGATGATCCTAATCAGCGTGGCTGCCAACTCTCGTTGCTCGTCCGTAAAAATGGTAAAGCACTATTTACCTACCTAACCGAACAGGGAATTATTGGCGACTGGCGCGAACCTGACTGTATTCGTCTGGCTCCCACGCCTTTATACAATACATTTGAGGAGGTATGGAAAGTTGGCCAAGCATTACGGAAGTTTTTGTAGTGCCGACCGAGACGGTCGGTGCTACTGTACAAAACCAATATTACGCTTCAGCCCCTCCAGTTTAGTACGCTTTACCGCTGACCGACGAAAGATTTCCCGGAAGACATCTTCCGTTATTTCCTCCCAGTCTGTTTTGGTCATTGTTGCCAAATCGGGGTGTGGGTTGAAGGCGGGTGTTTGATGAGGCTTGGCAAACCGATTCCAGGGACAAACGTCCTGGCAGATATCGCAACCGAAAATCCAGTTGTCGAATTTCCCCCGAACCTCCTCCGGAATAGCCTCTTTTAATTCGATGGTAAAGTAGGAAATGCACTTGCTGCCATCCACTACGTAAGGGCCCACAATGGCATCGGTCGGGCAGGCGTCGATGCAGCGGGTGCAGGTACCGCAGTAATCGGTTATGGGGCCGTCGGGTTCCAGTTCGAGGTCGAGAATCAACTCGCCTATGAAAAAGAATGAGCCAATTTCACGATTGATCAGATTCGTATGCTTACCAACCCAGCCTAACCCCGCCCGTTTCGCCCAGGCTTTATCCATCACCGGGCCGAATCGACAAAGGCCCTTCCACCTACTTCACCAATTTCGTCGTGAATATAGGTCAGTAAATCCTTCAGTTTGTCTTTTATAACAAAGTGATAATCTGTTCCGTAAGCGTATTTCGATACTTTTAAATCGTTCTCTTCTTCAGGTAGTTTCTGCTCAGGATAATAGTTAAGTAAAACCGTTATAACCGACTTCGCATCATCCACCAGTAAGCGTGGGTCGAGCCGTTTATCGAAGTGATTGGCCATATAATTCATCTGGCCATGCATCCCGTTTTTAAGCCAGGTTTCCAATCGTGGTGCTTCCTCTTCCAGAAAATCAGCTTTCGCCACACCACAAAAGTCAAACCCTAACGCAGTGGCTTTAGCTTTGATCTGTTGCGTATATCGGTGAGCGAGTGCGTGCACGAGCAGTAATGAAGAATAAAAGCTGTACGTAGGAACAATATTGAGCACTTTTTAAATCCTGTAAATCAGTGGAAATCCAATAAATCCGGGTTCATATATCAGCCAAATCAGGCAAACGGTGCTTCCTCTACTGTGCCAACTTGTCAGGAAATGCGGTTTTGGCCGGGCTTTTGCCCATCTTTGTCTATGAATTTCTGGAAACGAAATAGAAGCTCATCAATGGAAAATAAAGACAATTTGGACGAACAAGCGTCTATGCATACTCCACAACCTGACAACCTGGCAACCGAAATGGACGACAGTAATGAGGCCGTGACAGCCACCGCCGATGTGCCGGAAGAAACCTCAGAAATGGCTTCGCCAGAAGGTTTTGTGGCAGAAACCAACAAAATCGGCAGCGAACTTGCCGAACTTAAAGATAAATACCTCCGTTTATACGCTGATTTTGAGAATTTTCGTCGGCGTACCGCCAAAGAAAAACTCGACCTCATCAGTAATGCCAACGAGGGCGTTTTAAAAGCACTTATTCCGGTTGTTGACGATTTCGAACGGGCCATGCAGTCTATCGAAAATACGAATGATGTAGGTGCACTGAAAGAAGGCGTTTCGTTGATATATACGAAGTTATTCAAGACCCTGGAAGGGAAGGGCTTAAAACCCATGACCTCAAAAGGAGAACCATTCAACGCAGATCTTCATGAATCGGTTACGCAGTTCCCTGCCCCGAGCGACGACCTGAAAGGGAAAGTTATTGACGAAATAGAAAAAGGATATTACCTGAATGACAAGGTTATTCGGTTTGCAAAAGTGATTGTAGGAAGCTAAAACAATGGATAATGAGTAATGTACAATGAATAATGGCTGCTATCCTCCATTATTCATTGTACATTACTCATTATCCATTACTCGAATAAATGGCAACGAAGCGCGATTATTACGAAATTCTGGGCGTTGATAAGAACGTCTCGGCCGAAGATCTCAAGAAAGCTTATCGGAAGATGGCCATTAAATACCATCCCGATAAAAACCCCGACGACCCTACCGCCGAAGAAAAATTCAAGGAAGCGGCAGAGGCTTACGACGTCCTGAACGATCCCAACAAAAAAGCCCGCTATGACCAGTATGGCCATGCTGGTATGGGTGGTGCTGCCGGGGCTATGGCGCCGGTGGTCCAACGATGGATGATATTTTTAGCCAGTTTGGCGACGTCTTCGGCGACGATTCTCCCTTCGGGAGCTTCTTTCGGGGGGCTCAGGGTGGTGGCGGTGGACGGCAACGCGTACGGCGGGGGTCTGACCTGCGCATTAAACTGAAGCTGAATTTACAGGAAGTTGCCAACGGCGTTGAAAAGAAAATCAAGGTAAAACGGCACGTAACCTGTAATACCTGCGGTGGTAACGGCTCTAAAAACGGCACTGCCGTACAAACCTGTTCAACTTGTCAGGGTACTGGCCAGACGCGAAAAGTGGTGAACACGATGCTTGGACAGATGGTATCGACCAGCACGTGCCCAACCTGTAATGGGGAAGGGAAAATCGTAACCGACCGTTGCGATGCCTGTTTTGGTGAAGGCCGTGTTTTGCAGGAAGACGTTATTCCCATCAAAATTCCAGCGGGTGTTGCCGAAGGCATTCAACTCTCGGTAGGTAGCAAAGGCAACGTACCGCCACGAGGTGGTGTTGCTGGTGATTTACTCATTGTGATTGAGGAAGAAGAAGATGCCGATCTTAAGCGCGATGGCAACAACGTGGTTTTCGATCTGTATGTTAGCTTTATCGACGCGGCTATTGGTACGAGTGTGGAAGTGCCCACCATCGATGGTAAGGCCCGAATCACGCTCGATCCCGGTACGCAAAGTGGCAAGATGCTACGCCTGAAAGGAAAAGGAATCAAAGAATTAAACGGCTACGGTCGGGGTGATGAGATTGTTCATGTCAACGTCTGGACTCCGAAAGTACTCTCGGCTGATGAGCGTGCTATGTTGGAGAAATTACGTAATTCACCCAACTTCCAGCCAAAACCAAATAAGAATGAGAAAGGGTTCTTCGACAAGATGAAGGATTTCTTTCATGGTTGAGTCTTGAGGTTAAGTACTCAAGGAGTCGTTATATAATAAAGTGTCAAACGAGCCCCGAATAGGGGCTTTTTTGTTGGTAAGTAGTATTATTTACTATATGCTTATCCTTTGGTTTTGAAAGACGAGTCGTGAGCATTACTATCCACTTATCCCGCGTTTTATACGGCCTATTACCTGATTTCGACATCTGGCCAACTATTGGTTCCGATCCCAGACATCCTCCTCTAATTTTGTCCGTAAGTGAACAAGGCTTGTCCACTACTGGACAATAGCGAAAAGTGGCATTGTGGATAACTAATTGACTATCAGTAGTTATAGGAAGTTGGCACAAGCTTTGGATTAGATAGATCAACACAGTAAACAACACCTTTAAACGCTAAACGCATTACTACCATGTTACTACCAATGAGCAAACTAGCAGCTTCTCTTTTGTTGAGTGCTTCTTCCCTGATCAATCCAACGACGCCTAAAGCCCTTTCTTTCGATGCGAGTGCGTTTGTAACGGCCGATCATCAAATTCGGCTAGCCGTACGGAAGTCGGCCGAACTACCTATCGATGTTACATTACGCAACCAAAGCCATGAAGTGCTCTATCAGCACAGCATCGGCAAAAAAGAAGATAAGTATACTGTCAAGCTGAATGTGAATGATCTGGCCGACGGGTCTTATGAACTGGAGATCAAATCGAGCGAAGGCAGCATTATTAAGCAATTGAATGTATCCTCCCAACCCGTCCAACAGATAAGCCGGGTTATTGCCATGCAGTAAGAACCCAGCCCCTAACCTTTGACAAAGCCCAGCATGCGTTGGGCTTTGTTTGTTTTAGCCTGCTAATACCAAGCTGAGGTCCCTGATTTTAATGATCCTTATTCTCTTTTTAGGTTTCAGCAAACTGCCCGTTGGCTCACCTTTGTCTAACTAATTTAAGCGATTTGCAACGGATTTGCTTTCGTTAGAATCCTTGCCTTGTTACTTAATTCACGCCATGAACTATCTGCTTCGTTTTCAGCTGTATGATAATCCATCCCGCCAAAGCTTTGCTCAACTGGGTTCTGATCAATGGATCGAGAAGCACCCTGAATTTATATATGGCTTACCCTACCGACTGGAACCCGACGAGTTCGGTTCAATCGGCAAGCCTGGTCAGGTTTATGTACTGGCCAATCCCCTCCGCTATAAACCCATTCAGGATCCGGCCAACCCAAAACGTAGGCGATTACAGATTGATGTTTTTTTAGCCAGACTGGAGGAGTGGGGCTGGTTCGAGGAGGCACCCGAGGTTCGAAAAAATGGACCGAACAGGAAGCAGTTCTACCCAACTAAACCAGGTCAATGGTAAAGCCAGACATGAGCAGTTCTGGTGTATGATCAATCTAGTGGAACTCACTTTCCATTCGGACTGAAAAAAGCTGAGGCCGGCTAATCAAGGTATGGATAGAATGCAAAATGCCAACTCTAATCCGGGTCGGCATTTTTGTATCAGTATTTAAGGGGTTCTATTCAATGACATAATAGTAGTTAGCATCATCGCCAGGTAGCCATGTTCCTCTGCCACCGAACTTAATATAAGCTTCGTGTACAACAAAAGGATGGAGTCCGTGCTTGTATTGTTGCTTCACCTTGATGCCACCCGCATCCTGTCCTAGATAAATAGCTGCGTGTCCATGCGTGGGGTAGCGCCCATAAACAAATGAGGCAATCGCCGTCCCTGGCCGAATACCAGTACTTCCTTTTACCTGAATACCTGCCCGCCAAACATCAGTACTTAAATTGCCCGGCATACCACATGTCTGACGAACGAGATCAACACATTCACCTGAACCAACAAAATGTGAATTGGCAATGGAAATAGGACATGTATAGGCCATGAGGGGAGGGATAAAAGTGGACTGAAATGTACTTAATAAAATTTTCAAGAGAAATTGAAATTACTATTCGGTTGATTTTGCTGATGGGTTAAATCAATCACTCTTTTTTGGTTTTCTATGTATCATACTTGTGATATATATAACAAAAGTATAATATAGCGGTTATTTGATTTTTGACACCGCTATGATCGACGCTATTGATTTTATTCCACCTGAAAACATCTTCCTGATTGACCCTAACAAGCGTAAAAACATACCCTACTTTGACATAGCTGTGTCAGCGGGTTTCGCTAACCCTGCTGATAACTACATCCGGGAACGACTGAACCTTCAGGATCTTTGCGTCCAACATCCCGACTGTACCTACTTTGTGAAGGCAACGGGGGAGAGTATGCTGGGCGACTATATTTTCCCTGGCTCAATTCTGGTAGTTGACTCTACCCGGCCTGTTGAAACAGGGATGGTCATCGTCATCTGGGTCAATGAGGGCTGGTGTGTCAAGCGATACATTGACAAAAGTCCAATGATCATGCTCGAATCCAGTAACGCTCATTACGCACCGATTTATCTGCACCCTGACCGGGATAAGGTTAGCGTACTGGGTGAGGTAATCTACATCGTTTCCAAACCCCCTCGGTATGGTCGCCCTCGTTGACGCCAATAGCTTCTACACGAATTGCCATCAGATCTTCAAACCTGATCTGGAAGGCAAACCAGTCATTGTGCTTTCTAACCGAGACGGTAATATTGTGGCGCGCAGCTCACGGGCTAAGCAGTTGGGCATAAAAATGGGGCAGTATTTTTTTGAAACGAAAGAGCTTATCGACGAGTACGAGGTAGCCGTTTTCTCGTCTAACTATGAACTCTACGGAGACATTTCGGCTCGCCTGATGAGTATACTCACTCAGTTTGCCCCTGACGTTGAAGTTTACAGCATTGACGAAGCGTTCCTGCAACTGGAAGAATATACCAGCGTTTACCCCTCTTATGGGGGATTAGCTCAGGCGATCCGGGAAAACGTAAAACAGTGGCTTCGCCTTCCGGTTGGCGTTGGCATTGGCCCGACCAAGACACTTGCCAAAGTAGCGAACCGCCTGGCAAAGACTAACCCCGAGTTGAACGGCGTTTGCGTGCTGGAAACTCAGGAAGCTATCGAAGAGGCCCTTTGGGGATTTCCGGTTGAGGAGTTATGGGGTGTTGGCGGTAGATCGGCCAGTAAACTAAAGAAGCAAGGCATTCGAACGGCTTATCAACTCCGGGACGTCAATGACGATTGGATTCGTAGTACAATGACGGTTAATGGGCTACGGTTAGTGTACGAATTGCGCGGCCTACCCTGTAAACTGTTGGAGGTAAATCCACCACCCAGGAAATCAATCTGCACAGAGCCTGGTTTCGGAAAAGTCATTCCCGATCTGGACAACATTACCGATGCTCTAACTACCCACTTATCAAGAATTTGCGAAAAACTACGCAAACAGGAGTCATTATGCGGAACGGTTACTGTCTGGCTCCGAACCAATCCACATCGGAAAACGCCCGGCAACGGACTGCCCGCCAAACAATATAGCAACAGTGTCACCGTTCGGCTGCCTCACCCGACCAGCTCAACACTAGAACTTGTTAAGTATGCTGAATCCGGCCTAAAATCCATATTTAAGTTTGGCTACAACTATTTACGGGTTGGAATCATGCTCACAGACTTAGTACCAGCCGACTTTCGACAGATAGGGGTGTTTACCAAAGGGCCGGATGAGCGGCTAATCAGGCTTTCACAAGTCATGGATAAGGTTAACAGACGGTATGGTCACGATAAGCTTCGCATGGCGTCTCAGATGTATAACCCTGAGTGGCCAATGAAACAGAAATTCGTATCGCCAAGGTATACTACGTGCTGGGAAGACATTCTGGAAGTGAAGTAAACGCCAAAATTATGAATCCAGTCATTTCGCCCGGTGATCGAGTCAGCGTTGAAGTCCGCACCAATGGTTACTACCGGGCCTACAAAAAGGTGTGGTACTTCGCTGGACGGCTTCGGGGCGTATCTCAGTTAAGCTCGATGGGAAGGGGGAAGTAAAGAATGTTTCACCTGAACAGGTCAAGAAAATAGCTGATGGTTTAACCCCCTAACCTACCGTTCAGGAAATAATAGTGACAACTGTGATTTCCAACTCTATCTTGGTAATCATGAATGAACTCAACGAACTGCTAGCTTATTTTCAGGGCAGAAACCTGCCTGATACCGAGTTTGTGATCTCCCGATGGGCCAGAACTTGCAACCTACGCCAATGCGTTCAACTAGCCCTCATCAACGCCAGAAATGGCAACAAGACTAGCACTAAGACACTGCGGTTAATTCGGGAGAAGTTGGAGTTGATGAAATAAAAAGAGCCTCACCCGGATGGAAGAGGCTTTAAATGCCGCCCTACCTGTACAATTGTCGAACGTCTTCATCGAAGATTTACGAAGATTAGCCCCTTTAACGTGTTGGCCAACTGTATTTAATACACCGCTAGTGCTTTGCCAATTTAGTTTCTTTGGATTCTATAGGCTCTGATAATCAGCATTATAGCATCAATAGAAACTAGTGCTCTTCCAAAATAGATTCTCGGGGCCTCCCGCGCGGTTGATTCTACTAGATTCTTTTGATTCTATATACCTGATTATCAGAATCAAAAGAATCCAAAGGATCAACCGCGCGGGCGGCCCCGAGAATTTATTTTGGAAGAGCACTAGGGCTTTGGGAGGCTTGGCTATCGATGATATAGACCAGCCAGTAGTTAATTAAACGAATGGCGAAATTCCAGCGGAGAAAAATTTGTTTTGGTCTTGAAGAGCTTGCTGAACGACTGCAAATGTTCAAATCCCAGCTCATAGGCAATCTCGCTAACCGAAAGATTAGTGGTTGACAGTTTTTCCTTGGCCAGGTCAATCAATTTACTGTGCAGGTGCTGCTGGGTGCTCTGCCCGGTTAAGGATTTAAGCAGGCTGCTGAGATAACCCGGTGAGATGTTTAACATCTCGGCGATATGCGTAACGCTCGGCAGACCTTGTTTGGCCAGCATACCGCTGCTGAAATAACCCGACAGGAAATCCTCCAGCCTCGTCAGCAGCTCATGGCTGGCGATCTTTCGGGTAATGAACTGGCGCTGGTAGAACCGTTCCGAATAGGTCAGCAATAGCTCCAGTTGCGCAATGATCACGCTTTGGGTGAACCGGTCGATAGTAGCATGGTATTCCTGTTCGATCTGGTTAGCAATGGCGGTTAGCATGGTTTCTTCCCTGTCGGACAGATACAACGCTTCATGTACGGAATAACTAAAGAACTCATATTGTTTAATGGTTTTCGCCAGCGTTGTGTTCCATAAAAAATCGGGTGGATCAGGATTATCCAGCCTTCCGGCCTGCGCACCTCACTCATGTCAATAGGGTATCGATACCAAACAGTTGTCCGGGGGACATGAAGAACAATACACCTTCATCAAAATCACCGGCTTGCTGTCCGTATTTGAATTTGGTGTGATGCACCTTTTTCAGTGAAATCGAATAAAAGTCGTAGATCAGGCTGAAAGGAATTTCGGCAACAGGCAGTGTAATATCGTCCATATGGACAACGCTGATCAGCGGGTGCGCCGGCTTGGGCAGGCCCGCAGCCCGGTGATATTCTGTGATCGTACTGAAACGATGTAGTTGGTGGCTGTTCATAGATCAGCTAAATATACCTATTTTTCATCGTATGCTTTGGCAAATTCTTTGGCGAAATCGGCCAGCTTTACCTTGCCCATTTTGGGTTGGTTCTGGTGAAAATTCGCCAGGGCTTTACCACTATGCATGACCGCCTGCATTTCTACCAGGGTCTGGGCCACTTTTTCCGGAACTTTGGCCATCTTCAGGCCCTGCAACATTTCCTTGTCCGAAAGCAGCGCCCATTTTAACCAGGGCTTGCCTACCGCAGTGCCGATGATGCTGGCGGCTTCGTTACAGGTCATTTCCTCACTGCCCACATAACGGATCGTCGTTTTTTCGGGATGCCGCAACAATTCTTCGGCTACCGCATCGGCGATATCTTTCGGCGACACGAACACAATCCGGTCATCCCGCCATAATTCCCCATCAGCAGACCTGTCTTGCCGGTCAGCAAAGCCCACAGTCCGGAATAGCGCAGTGTCAGGAATTTTCCGATCAGCCCCTTGCCTTTGATAAGCTCCACGGACTGGTAGAAGTTGGTATAAAAGGCCGCTGGCCGCATGATGGTGAGTGAAGTGGAGAGATCATCAAAAATAGGCTCTATGTTTTCACTGCTGATCAAATCTGCTGCCCAGCCGCTCATCACGACTACACGTTTGGTTCTGGCCTGTTTTAATGCCTGCGCATAATTCTGAGCCATTCGGCGTAAATAATCGCCCAGATCTGGCTCGGTAAAACTCAGCGGAATCATGGCATAAACTGCATCGGCATCTTTAAACGTCTCTGTCAGAAAGGCAACATCAGAAATTGAGCCGATGGCCGGTGTTGCGCCCAGCGCTTCAATAGCCGCGTGTTTTTTGGGATCACTGCTGATCACGGTTATCGCATGTCCCTGCGCAACTAATAGTTCAGTCAGCGGTTTGCTAATATTCCCCAAGGAACCAGTTACGATAATTTTCATAACTTTTATTTAGTGTAAACGCCATTCGCTATATCGGCGAGCAATGTTGTGTGAGTTGGATGCCAGCTTAAACGTTCCTGCGTCAACGTACTCGACGCCGGGCAGTCTATGGCGGCCATGTGTGCAAACCAGCCAAAATGTTCGGCAGCGGTTTCAGGCGCTATTGATTGTACAGGGATATTGAGCTGTTTACCTATGGCTTCGGCAATTGCTTTGACCGTGATGGCTTCTTCGGCGGAACTATGATAACGGGCACCAGGTTCAGCGTTTTCTAATGCCAGCCGGAATAAATGGGCGGCATCCAGTCGGTGCACGGCGTTCCATTGGTTGAGGCCGTCCCCGATATAGGCAGAAACACCTTTTTCACGGGCAATATTGATTAGGATTGGTATGAAACCATGCTTATCGTCATCGCCATGCACCGATGGTGATAAACGAATAGCTGCTGCCCGGACGCCCAGTGCGGCTACGCCATCTGCTGTTTGCTCAGAAGCACGCGGCCATGCCGGGTTGAAGGGTGGGATGATATCTTCAGTAGCCAGTCTGCCCGGACTGACCAGTGCTGTGCCGGAGGTAACGATAAAAGGACGGTCGGAACCGGCCAGCACTTCGCCGATGGTTTGAATGGCTACTTTATCCACCTCGCATACTTCCTTGAATCGGGTAAAGTCATGGATGAATCCGGCATGAATCACGCCATCAGATTGAGCGGCACCGCTTCGAAGGCTTTCCAGGTCTTCCAGATCACCCCTATGTACCTCAGCACCTGCTTCGAAAAGCTTATTAGCTGATGCTTCCGAGCGCGCCAGTCCTGATACCTGGTGGCCAGCCCTAATTAATTCCTGCACAATGGCAGTACCGATGAAGCCTGTGGCTCCAGTGATAAATACACGCATAATTGATCTTATGTTGTTGATACAAAGATCCCCAATGCCAGTCAAACCGATTTATCCAAATCTGCTTTTGATTTAGCCGAAATCATGATTACGGTTTAAGGCATCCAAAAATCGTTGAGGTTAATGCGTTGCAGAGATAACCCCGGCCAGCATTGATGGGTACTACGTATCAGGTACACTTTCAATAGTTGGCCAATCCAAAGGGAAAACGTGCTTGCCAATAATCGCCCCTGGATGATTACCCTGAGAGGGGGATGTAGCTTATCTGGAATTGATTCCCTTTTGCAAAGAAGTGTTATTGGTCCAGAAACGGGAATCTCGTGGGTAGCCAGGGGAAAATAAGGGCAAGTAAATGACGATGTCGAGCGCGGGATTGCACGGCCTTATAAAAAAGGGTTAGTATGCGGTCCTTTATAATCAATTTAGCTTTTTATTCGTTTATAAAGAATAAATTGTACTAAATATTATGAAAAGCTCAACTCATCCTGTAATCTTTGTCTTTCCTAATCGGTACTGTTGTACGATTCCGGTCAGTACCAATGGTTCTTTATGGACAGGGTATGGTGGCTGGCATTATGTAGCCTGTTCTTTTTCGGTCAATAAGCTTAGTACACTACACAAATTCCATTTTACACCCTCGGTTTGTCAGCTTATTCCGCCGGATGTGGACCACATAAATCGCTCATTGCCTTCACGCCAGTTGCACACCCGTCTGCGCCCCTGGCAAAGGATTGACGAAACCTTTGCAATTCTTGGTAGAAAGCATTCACACAACCAAGCTGCCTAAAGGTTATGGAAATCAAAAAGAACATACTAGCTATCCCTGGTCCTTGGACACTTGTATTTTGTATTTCGGGCTACCTGTTCCTGGTCGTCTTTTGGGCACTTTGGGGCTGGTGATGTAGTGTCTTTCCCAAAGCCCCCACTGAATAGAAGAAACTTTATGGATTTAGACTCTCGGGCCGATGCCGCCCCGAGAAACTAAATTGGACGAGCACTAGTATGCCCAGTGCATCTTACAGATTTCTTCCGCTGACTTTATCTCAATAATCCTTTACAGTTAATTAATACTGGTCAATTTCAGATAGGGCAACTTTGGGTTTGCTCAAATTGCGCTACAACACTAGCTACCTGACGACGGGAAATGGCTAGCTGAGCCTCATCCTGCATGACCAAATAGCTGGTGGATCGTGAGGTAAGACCCAATTTGAGCTGGTGAATGTAGGCTGGATTTACAAGGGCTTGCTTGTGAGCTCGCGTAAAGTAAGGCCACTTCTGGGCGAACCATTTCAGCGTACGGCAGGACAACACAATCTGTCCGTTCAGCAAATGAACATGGCTATAGTTGACATCGCCCCTTAGGTAAAGCACGGTACGCGGGTCAAAGTAGTTTATACCAGGCTTATCTTTTTTTTTCATACGTAGAGTATTTTGCAACTTCATAGATGCTTGCTGCCCGTATACATTACCCACAAATGTTCTTACAACCCACTAATAATTCGGGCGTAGATATTGTTTAGTGAGTTATTGTCATAAGTTTTAGGGATATCGTCATTCACGTTTATGGTGATATTAGATATACTCCCGGCATTTGCTGATGTGCGGGTTATGGTAAAACCCAGCTTGGCTGTTGCATTAGCGGCAATAAACTGCCCGGCATTCATAGTCAATGAAATCTGTCTCCATCGCTGCTGGTAGCAGTCCATTTGGTATTATCTACGGACACTGTAGAGCCACCGGAAACAGTGATACTTGAAATAGTATTTGTAAACGAAATGGTATAGCCTATAGGTGCCGAGAGGGTCATTGCAACATTCCCGCTCGAGGTTGGACTTCCACCTAGTTCAAACACATTGACAACAAAGTCTCTCTCGTTATTAGGAGCTGTTGCGAAGTTGGCCTGGGGTAGCTCAATAACTGGTGTTAAATCGGGGCTCAGTGCAGGCGGATAAACACTATTATTACTTAGGGTAATCGCTCCAGCAGTTGATAAGGCCCTACCCTCAAGGGAAGCCTGTGTTCCAAAGTCGATAGCGCCCGTTGCTATTATAGTTCCTTTAAGACTTGAATTTGTTCCTAAAGTGACGGCTCCATTGACCTGAAAATAGACATTAGCTGCCGTAGCACCATTGGTTAGCAAAATGCTTGAATTAGTAGCTGTGGTTAAGGCACTATTCAACTTGATAATGTAGATACCGGCCCCACTTAGCGTTAAGGTTCCATTTAAGGAAGTTGCCGTTGTCAATGTCTGGCAGGAAACGCCTGGAGTAAGTGTCTGACTGGCCAAGTCAGCAATTATTGAAGGGCCACATGCAACAGGGGTCAGTGAGTTGTAGGCTGCCACCACGTCTAAGGCAGCTTGTGCTGCTTCAGCAGTATTGGGTAAACGAATGTTTCCAACGACTGTTCCCGGGATCGGAAACCCATTGAAAGCGCCTTCATTGGTACCAATATCACCAATTATCATGGATGCGCCTGCGTTGAAAAAAGCACCATTGGCCGTGAACAGGGCAAAACTGGAAGCTGTTCCTAGGGAAGGCGCCTGCCCAAAGCTTGTAGAGGGGAAAATGAATAGAGCGGCATAAAATAAGGTGAGTACTAGTAGTTTATTCATTTTTCGGGAAGTTGAGACGTAAAATAGTTTACGTACTACAAAACTACCTCCGTAGATAGTTAGGTATATTATATTATTTTCTATAAAAGTTACATAATTTACATATTGTTAAAAATAAAGTAACATCGCTATATTGTTTCGAGCGTAAGGCGTTTTTTATGCTTAAGACGCTTGAAAAAGGAGGGAGTTAACCCTGTAACCTTCTTGAACTGATTGGATAAATGTGCCACACTGCTGTAGTGTAGCTTATAGGCTATTTGCGTAAGGTTCAGCTCATCATACAAGAGTAATTCTTTTACTCGCTCAATTTTTTGAGCAATAATATAATGCTCAACGGTAACTCCTGTTACTTCTGAAAAAAGGTTAGTCAGGTAGGTATAGTCATAGTCGAGTTTCGACTGGATATAAACTGAATTATTCGTTTTAGGGAGTTCATCAGTATAATGCACCATGTTAATAATGACATTTTTTATTTTTTCGATCAGTATCGCTTTTTTATCATCCATTAGCTCAAGACCTGATGCCAATAAAGCGGTTTTTAATTGATTA
The DNA here is from genome assembly GCA_003259005.1 of Spirosoma telluris. Lineage (GTDB taxonomy): Bacteria > Bacteroidota > Bacteroidia > Cytophagales > Spirosomataceae > Spirosoma > Spirosoma telluris. Next base: position 1,970,853 of record QLII01000001.1, on the reverse strand, counting down.
TGTTGCACCCCACTGATATCATCTCTTACCTCTACCACACCCAGGTCCACTGCTTCGTGATGTATACCAAACTTATCTAATGTTTCCTGCACAATCATTTTGCAGCGGAGGCTTACCATGTATTTAATGTAAAGTTTCATTTTATCGCTATTTGCACAGGCTGGTGTAGTGTATTCTTATACTAGTTACGATGTGACAGGAGAAGACAGGGCCGGATAGTCAATAGGCTGTTATCAGGTAATCTACTAACTCTCTTAAAGTCCAACAATGCCTAGCTCGTTATGTTTATGTACGGATACCAAACAGCACCTCCTGGCCAAAAGAGATTCTATGGATTTGACTGTACAATCGTCGGGTATGGTAAGCCGTTACGCTCACCTGAGAAGTTAACTTGGAAGAGCCCTGGCTGAAGACGGTTTTCTTTGGAATACCCTTTAATAAAAGTAGCCACGAAATGATGACGGGGCTACTTTTATTGCAATCGTGGATACTCCTGAGATGCTAATTGAGCCTTTTAATCAATAAGATAGATAAAAAAATTATTTAGATTAAAAATAGTTTCATATGGAATACATTATATAACTATTTGTATTTTTTACTTGTTAAAACAAGCCGGTGCAATCTGAGTCCACTAAAGAATGCATCGTAGACGTATGAAAAGCCTCCGTATTGGGTTAGTAGCTCTCCTGTTCTCATGGAACTTTATTAGTTGTGGCCCAACTGAAATTCATCAGCTTACCGATTTCAATCTGTCATTAAATCTGGATTTTACAAAAGGTAGTCTGCCTGCCGGGGTCGCATACGCGCGTTCTGGATCCGCAACTGTTACTAATAGCGCTGGATTACTAACAATAGTGGGGGCTGATGTTCCTAGGTTCGATTATGACCCAATCACACTTGCGCCCAAGGGCATATTAATTGAGGGGAGCAGAACAAATTTTCTTCTTCAATCAACAACATTTGCGTCGCCCTGGCTTTTAGCGTCTGCTTTTAGCGTTGAATCGGCGGCAATATCTCCAGATGGTACCTTAAACGCAACCAAGGTTGGATCGACAGGTTCTACCTTCTCCGATAGAGGATTCACCTATGCGTTCACGACATTGGGGAATACCTATACACTTTCCGTCTACGCAAAAGCGGAGGTGTATAATGGGCTGGAGCTACAGATAAAAGGTGGTACGGGCAATGCACGTTTCAACTTAAAATCTGGTACTGTAACAACTCTTGTCGATGGTAAGGCGGGCATAGAGCCAGTTGGGAATGGGTGGTATCGGTGTTGGGTTACCTCGGCCAGTTCGATGATTGGCGAAGTTGTTTTACAAATCATGGCCTGGGATAGTGCGATTGCAACGCCAAATGGTGCAGGTGGGATTTATGTTTATGGGCCACAAATGGAAGTTGGCTCCTTCGCCACCAGCTACATTCCTACCTTAACTATGGCAGTCACACGAAATGCTGATGATGTGAATTTAAGCAATGTAGCCTGGTTTAGTCGAACAGCAGGGACCATTTTGGCAACCTTTCGCCAGTTGCAGGTAGGTGGGGTCGGGCCCACGGGCATCAATGGTATTTATGAGATAGCTAATTTACGAGCTGGAGCAGGTTCAAACTTCACTCAGGTTCTTCAACGAGGCACAAGTGTAAAGGCAGAGTTAACAAGCAGAACCAAAATTGCGGGTAGTTATAATGTAGCTACTATTGCCGGAACCGCAAATGGTGGCGTTGTTAGTTCTGCCAGTGACGAAACGCCAATTACGTTACCAACCAATTTAGTATTGGGGAAAGGAAGCGGAGTGGACTATCTAAACGGTCATCTGGAAAGCTTTTCGTTTTATCCTTATCAGGCAGTCACTGCTGATCTTCGATCCCTTACCAACTAGCCCTACTCGTGCCTAAACGCATGGACCTACTTAGAAAAAGATAGGTTAAAGGGCTTTTCCTTAAGAGAAAGACGGCAAGTATAAAGTGTCGACTTACTACTTTGACTAAGTAGACTAAGCAATAGCGTTTCAACTTAGTTTAACTCACTATAAAGGGTAATAGTGCTGATTTTATAGGTGAATCAAGCTTTGAAAACTTCCAAATACAGTCGTACCGATTTCCGATTCATCAATAGGATAGGTTACACTTGATTCTAAACGCTGAATAGCTCATATCATTATAGCCACTATCGTAGTTTTCAAACTGGTCAAGCTCACTATGAAACAACTATTACTTTTTCTACTAGGCATATTCTGCTCATTAGCTACTCAGGCACAGATTCTAACGTATGATTTTACAGGGGACCCTGGCGACCAGACTTCTCAGCCAGTAGCGTCAAAGGCTAGTAATGTAACCGCAACGGCCTTGATACGCACAGTAGGGGCAAGCGCCCTGTCTAGCAATACAATGAGTTTTAGTGGGTTAACTGCAGGTTTTAAATTTCAGGTAGGGCCTGCTACAGGACAAAGTAACTTGTCATCTATTACATTGAATTATCAACGAACATTGGATGGCCCGACTGCTGTGGGGGTACAAGGCATTTATGTAAATCCAGAAGGAATTGATTACGTCATTACTCCAGTAGCAGGTGGTAGTTTAACGGGTACTTCAGGAACAATTACCTTACCCTTTCACGGGCGACCATATAGTGGGCCACTAACTACCATTAATTTGCCAACAGGCTATAGTGTCCGATTGGAATTTACTTTAGGTGGAACAACCTCATCTACTGCAACGTTTGCGCTCACCAATCAACTTATTGTCAATGAGGCTAGCCCACTACCTGTGACGTTTGAGTCTTTTACTGGCAGGTCTACGCCAAGTGGTATAAACTTAAATTGGACCACCTCCCTGGAACGAAGCAATCAAGGATTTGATATCCTTAAAAGCCAATCAGTAACTGGATTTGAGAAAATCGGCTTTATCGCAGCAAAAGGTAGTGGTAACATCCAGGCTCAGACAACTTATACCTTTACCGATACAGATGTAGTAGCCGGTCAGCTCTATTACTATCAACTTAAACAACGGGATACAGACGGTCAGTTTGCTTTATCACAACTTGTTGCTGTTCGGGTTACTTCGGACCTGAATACTTTTTCAATCTATCCGAACCCTAATCAGGGAAGCTTTATATTAACCGGGCAAAACCTGGACCCCGCAAAAGTAAAATTGTATTCCAGCTCAGGCACAGAAGTCCCCATTCGGACGGTGGCACAAGGGTCTACAGGTATGTCAATTGCTACACAGTCTGTTTTGTCTCAGGGAATTTACTATTTAAAACCTCAGGATTCAGTTGAGCAACGAACGCCGACCTTAAAAGTAATTGTCCCCTAAAGACAACAATTAACTAGTGTTTTAACTCTCAATCGTTGACGGGTAAAGCCGTTTTAGTTTAATTCGGGCATCCTCCGCTGTAAACTGCCAGTCTACTTTGGCCAATTTATCATTTCGTTGGCTTACCCAAGCCTGTACTTGCTGATCGAACTCGGCCTGGCTGGCTACCCGATGCGTTAAGCCTTGGCGGGTTAGGATGCTTAATTCAATTTCAGCTACGTTCAGCCAGGAGCCATGCTTAGGTGTATAGACAAAGTCAATCTTTTGCAGGATAGTGCGCGCCCGTTTTGGCTCAAATACCTCATACAAGGCTGCTTTTCGGTGAGCCGATAAGTTGTCCTGTACCAAGGTGATCCGGTCCGCATCCGTATACCATTCTTCCACAATACGGCCCACTACCTTCGCCCATTCGATGCTGTTATGACTCTGGGTGACCACCACCTGCCGCTGCCCAGCCAAGGGCTGAGCGACCATAAAGATCTCCACGACACCCTCTCGTTTGTACTCATAATCAACATGGTCAACGCCGTTTTTATCTGTGAAACCCAGATGGGTCTCGCTAACTAATTGCCGACGGGCTTCGTCCAGGCATACAATTGGCCGTTTCTGGTCAAATGGACGCTGGTATACATCCAGTACCTCTTCCATCTGGCAGACAAATTCGGCAGAGGCTTCGGGGATTACCCACGACTTGACCCGCCAGGGCTTAAGCTTGTTTTTTTCAGCATCTTGCGCACCGTCTCTCGACCAATTGTTTCGACATAGTTCAATTCGATCATTTTCTGGGCTAATAAACGTACTGTCCAGTGTGCATATCCAGCCGGTGGATTACTACACCGTAGCGCAATCAGATGAGCCTCTACTCCGCCATCAAAAACGACATCTTTATACTTTTCGCGCTTTTTACCATTGAGGGCAAACTCGAAACCATCTTCTACAAAGCGCTCCCGTAGGCGTTCAATGCTACGAATACTAACCTGATAGGTGCTTTTAATGTGTTGATCTTTCAGCCAGTCAGGTTGGTTCTCATCGGCAGCCAACAAGACATAAGCTCGTTTAACGGCCTGACTCTTGGCATTGCGTTTGGCAATGATAGCCTGTAAGTGCTGGCGTTCTTGATCGGTCAAGGTGACATGGTACTTTTTCATAGAGGGCGTACAAGGTTTACCTCAAAAATACCCGTCAGACACAAAAAGTCAAAACACTAGAAAGCACATCATAATGGTCATCAATTGGTGTGTTTACTAAGCAATATTAGGGGAAAGACTCTAGAAAGTAGACCATGCCAGCCTTCTCAACGATTCTATTAGCCTGTACCACGCTAACAACAGCCCTGATCGCGGGTTTGCTTTATGGCTACTTTTGCTCAGTAAACCCCGGGCTGAACCGTTTGCCCGACACGGAGTATTTGTCGGCTATGCAGTCCATCAATCGGGCTATCCAAAATCCCGTTTTTTTTATCTGTTTTCTAGGTACGCCCGTTTTGTTGCCTTTAAGTACCTGGCAACAGTATAGTCAACCCGTTTCGGTCCGTTTCTGGTTGATGTTAGCAGCAACAATTGTGTATTTACTAGGCGTGTTAGGGGTTACCGCATTGGGCAATATTCCCTTGAATGAAGGGCTGGAAGCGTTTACTTTACGAGGAGCTTCTTTGGAGGAAATAGCCGCTCAACGAGCTAAGTTTGAAACACCCTGGAATGCCTGGCATACAGCCCGGACAATTGCTTCTATATTGGCACTTGTCTTGCTAATCATGGTGTGTCTCAACTCAAAAACGGAGTAATTGGCATACGGAATAAACACAGCGACCTGATTCCGGTTCTTGTAATTACCACAAATCAGATTGTTGTATGAAATCGCTTATTCACGAGGAGACGGCTATTCATTACGTTGTCGCGGGCAATAAGTTGCCAACACTTGTGTTCGTTCACGGAGCTGATATTGACCTTACTTATTGGAAGGCGCAGCTTGCTTACTTCGCCGATCACTACAGCGTAATTGCTCTTGACCTGCCGGGACACGGTAAGTCTGGTCGGGAGAAGCCGCAATGGTCCGTAAAAACAATGGGTGAAGAGGTGGCCACGTTCATCAAAAGCCTGGCGCTTGAGCAGGTAATTCTAATTGGTCACTCAATGGGTGGCGATGTGAATCTGGTAGCTGCTACAACCTATCCTGACCCAATTATTGGTTTTATTGGCATTGATAATTTCAAGAACGCAGGGCAGCCATTGTCACCGCAATACCAGCAGCAGAGCAAGGAGATTATCCGTCATATGCAGGCTGACTTTGCCAATACCAATGAACAGTATGCCCGTATGGTTTTATTGACACCTCAAACGCCGGATGCCGTTGTAAAGCGGGTCGTGCAGGATTACCGAAATGCTTACCAACCCATGGCGACTGCTATTATCGAAGAAGTTTTTGAGGATGGGTATAAACTAGAGCAGGACTTGTTACCAAAACTACCCTGCAAACTGCATCTGATTAATGTGGACTACAGTCCAACGGATGAAGGCCCATTGCAACAGTATGTGACCGCTGGCTATGAGGTTCACCACATGGCAGGAACCAGCCATTTTCCCATGATTGAAAATCCTCATGAATTGAACAGATTGCTTGAAGAAACCATTATAACTGAAATTCCAATTCCACACGAAGACTATTAAATCCTTCCAGGTATCAGGTTAGTTATTTACTCCACAGGTTTGCCTTGAAGCAGCAATGACAAGGAGTATAAAAATCATCCTAAAAATGTATAGTAGCCTCGTGAACCGACGCATACATCCCGACGATTTCGATACATCACCCTACAAAGAACTCATTCAGATGCTGGTTCTGCACTGGGTTCATGCGGAGCTTCCAGCCGAAAGAATGAGCTATGTTGATTACACCATGGCCATTAACACGTTGCTGCTGACGACCCAAAGCTCAGATCGGACAACGGTTATTGTGCGGGCTGTTCTTACCCAGGCCATTGCGCTCCATAAAACATCGTTTTGGGTGGAGCAGGAACTCAAGTTTGAGGGTATGATCGATGGTGCCGACCGAAACGATTTTCTGTTACTCGAGCTCAGCCAGGCCACTGCTGTCGATGATACCTTACTGGATACCTACAATGAGCGTATAAACCGGTTTACCGCCAATAGTGAATAAATCCGCAGGTGCTTCTGCTAGATCCAAATTGCCCAAACTGTACTTTTAATTAACCTTTTCCAGCGATGCTGTTACGGTATAAGTTATACCATTGGCAACCATTTGCGAGCGAGTCGTAGCCTTTGTGCTGGTCAGCATAGGAATCTCCCAAACCTCATGGCTGTTGCTGGGCATATTCAGAATCACCTGCGTTTCGTCAGCACTTAATTGCCATTTGCCGGTTTCCCGCTGAGGGTCTGAGCTATCGCATTTTGTAGCACCTTCGTCAAAGACATAAACGCCGTCTGCCGAGAAGGTCTGATAATTATCGGTAATACAACTTGGGTAAAGGGAGAGAACGTCGGTGATGGCTACTGATCCAATCATAATAGCAGGACTAGCCGTCATTGCCTTGATTTTCCATTGACCTCCAACCAGCATCTGAGCTTTCGTTACTGATGGAGTGGGTGTAGAATCGCTACTTTTCTGGCAGGCTGTTAAGAGTATAGTTGCCAGGGTTACGGTCGTTAGGATGCGTTTGGTTTTCATACAAAAGGAGTGCGTTTATTGGTTGTTAAGCCAAAGCTATAGTCGCTCTCACTCCTGAAAGCTGAAAACCTGTCTATGGTAGGCTTCGCTTTATAATTGGTATGAATCACCTTAAAAGCGCTCCTTTACCACCACGGCTAATTTATTGGGTAGCCGGATAGTTGGGGATATTCCTGCCAAGGTAAATGTGCCGCTCTGCCTTATACATGTTGCCGACATCCGTTTATTGCTGCCCTGCCACGCATCCGCCGTATCGAGCGAAACCGCCTGATCGTGAATGGTAATCAGATTCCCATTGGGCGCAATTACAAAGAGGAAGTCGAGAAGGTGCTCTTTACGCGCCCAGGCAGAGTAGTTGATTTATAGCACCAGAGTAAGCCGTTTGGTCAGGTGGTTTAGATGCTGAGAATTACGTCGGCGGAGTAGGAATTTAAGCGTTGGTTATGCTAATTTCGTTTTATCCCTCTTTCGACTAACGTATGCATCAAACCTTGTTGCTTTGTCTGGCATTAATGCTGGCTGTCACGTTGCTGGTAATGGTCGGCCAGCGTCTACGTATTCCAGTTCCTATCTTTTTGGTAATCAGCGGCCTGGCGGTCAGTCTGGTACCTGGAATCCCACGCATTGAAGTAGATCCTGACCTTATCTTTTTAATCTTCTTACCGCCTTTGCTGTATGAAGCCGCCTGGTTCACCTCCTGGAAGGAATTCTGGCGCTGGCGACGCATTATTATCGTTCTGGCCTTTGGGTTGGTTATTTTCACCGCCTTTGCCGTAGCCTATGTATCGAGCGCGGTCATGCCTGGATTTACGTTAGCGCTGGGTTTTTTGCTGGGGGGCATCATTTCTCCGCCCGATGCCGTTGCGGCTACGTCGGTCCTGAAGGAGGTCAAAATTTCCAAAACGGCTATCAGTATTCTGGAGGGTGAGAGTCTGGTAAACGATGCGGCAAGCTTGATTGTATTCCGCTTTGCCCTGGCCGCTGTGTTATCGGGCACGTTTGTCTGGCAGGAGGCCTCCGTTAATTTTCTGCTAGTTACGTTTATGGGAATCGTGGTCGGGTTGACGGTGGCGTGTGTGTTTTATGCCATTCACCGATGGCTTCCTACCTCCACCCGGATTAGTATTTTGCTGACATTTCTGGCTCCCTATATTATGTACATGGCTGCCGAAGAGTTTCATGTTTCGGGCGTTATGGCCGTTGTAAGCGGAGGGCTATTCCTGTCCAATCAGAGTCACGTAATTCTCAACCACAGTTCGCGGATTCAGGGGACGGGTATGTGGGCAACGGTTGTTTTTGCCTTGAATGGCCTGGTGTTTATTTTGATCGGGCTTGAATTGCCAGTCATTATCAATGGGTTGGACGGTTATTCAAAAACGGAAGCAATTTTATACGCCCTGCTAATTACACTGGTTGTCATTGTTACCCGGATGGTATTTACCCTATCGTCTTCATACTTCACTCGGTTTATCGGTCGATATATTACCGTAGCGCAGCGAAATCCAGGTTGGCGTGGCCCCATTGTTCTTGGTTGGGCGGGTATGCGCGGGGTTGTGTCATTGGCATCGGCTTTGTCTGTCCCCTTAACCATGAGCAATGGAGAACCCTTTCCACACCGGAATCTGATTTTGTTCATCACCTTTGTAGTCATTCTGGTAACCCTGGTTTTTCAGGGGTTGACATTACCGTTCGTCATTCGGTGGGTTCAGCTCAAAGACCCAACTGACCGTATACCGGAAGATGTTCAGGAGTCAAAGATTCGTATAAAACTGCTAAAGGTTGCCCTACACTATCTTACTGAAAATTATGCTGAAGAAGCTGGTAGCAACGAATTAGTGGCGAATTTGAAGAGCCGGATGGAAAGTGATGTACATCAGACGAAGCGACATCTGGATTCCGTAGAAAGTGATAGTGAAAATGTTGCTCAATACAATGAGATCATGGCCGAGATCATCCAGATTAAACGGGATGAGCTACATCGACTACGTAGTATACAGGAGTTTGATGATGAAGTGATCCGTAAAGAAGAAGCTCAGATGGATCTGGAAGAAGAGAAGATCGATCATCCAATTCATTGAGTTACAGTAGGGGACTAATTTATTATGCTATTTTTTGTCATCTCGACATCAGGAGAGATCTCAAGCTTGACTAATGAGGAAATTGAGATCTCTCCTGATGTCGAGATGACAAAAACACCTTTCATCAGAGTAAAACCATTTGAATAAAAAAGCCCGGAATGCATAATGCATTCCGGGCTTTTTTATTCAAATGGGGGCTCTATCAACCAAAGGCATTAATATGCTTCTGGAAAATAGCTTCGTATTTATTAGCCGCTGCTGTTTGCTTGGCTTCTTTGCAGGCTTCAACAATCGTTTGCAGGATATACAAGTCTGAATCAGGGCTACCGAAGCGATTTCCGTTGCCACTCTTGTCGTAGGTCAAGGCCTGATCAGCGCGATTGGCCATAATATCCGCAATTTCAAGGGCCTTTTTGTTATCACCTACCTCAAACAGGAACCGGACGTAGTTCGATGAAATCTGGTCGTACGGAATGCTCTTGTCGGGAATAACTTTCAGTGAGTAATTGAGTACCTCACGAGCTTTGGCCTTGTTCCCTTCGCGAATAAGCTGATCGGCCAGGCGGAAGAACGCAATACGGGCCGAAATAACCGGCGGTCCTTTATAGGTTTCGTCGTAATACGTATCTGGATTGTCGAAATCACGCCAGAATGTTTTCTTCGTCATGTTGGTATACATAACATCAGCGTTCACATACCCATCCGTAGCCCCCGGAACCGCTACTGGCATCAGTCGATACGCATAGCCTTCCAACTGCATGTAGTTTTTCAGGCTTAGGTAGTTATCGCTCGCCAGCGTGCTGGAGAAGTAGATTGGCCGTTTCCAGTTGTTGGTCGCAATGATGTCGAGCATGATGAGGTCAGGCTTGTACAGGTCCTTCTTCCCGATGGTCCACTGCAACGTATCTTTCATCAATGGGCGCAATGCTGCCGGAACGAAATTTGCCTGATCGACAGACGCTTTATCAATGGGCAGGAACAGTACCGACGAAGGTAGAATACTCGTCATATCGCCGTTGGTCAACGGTACCTGAACGGCAGGATTGCTAGTCTTGATCAGGCTGATATACTGCTTCAGGTCAATGCCATTTTTGACACCTGGCACTTCGTAGAAGGGCACAATATCGTTTTTGCCCTTATTGAACTGGTCGAATTCCAGCGAAATCGGTAACGCATCTGACTGATACGTTTTACGTTTCATCTGTTGGATGTACCATTCAGTACCCAGCAAACTCAGGTTACACACCCGCACATCGGTGCGGAACCCTTCGACCTCCTGCACATACCATAAGGGGAAGGTATCATTGTCGCCACCCGTAAAGAGTACTGCATTTGGCGCGCAGGAGTTGAGCAGATTCTTGGCAAAATCAACCGACTGATAGCGATGGTCGCGGTTGTGGTTATCCCAGCTTTTGGCGCCCATCATGACCGGAACGAGCAGGCTTAAGCCAACCACCAGGCCATTGCGGGCCACATCTGATTTCAGCGTATTTCGTAGGCCTTCGGCAATAGCCATCACGCCCAGGCCGAGCCAGATCGCAAAGAAATAGAACGACCCTACGTAAATATAATCACGTTCGCGCGGCTCTGATGGGGGTGAGTTCAGAAAGACCTGTAGCGCAATTCCTGTAAACAAAAACAGCAGCCCTACAATGATGAAATCTCGACGGCGACGAAAGTACTGGAAGGCAATCCCGAATAAGCCTAGCGCAAAGGGTAGCATGTAAAAATTATCGCGGGCTTTATTGGTCTTAAGCAAATCAGGTACGCCATTGTCTGATGACCAGGGCAGGAGGTAACCCGCGCCTTCTTCATCGCTCTCGCGCCCGGCAAAATTCCACATCAGATAGCGCCACCACATGTGCCCTAATTGATAGCTAAACAGGTACTTAATGTTGTCGCCCATGGTTGGTTTCTGCCCTTCGGCAAGGCCCAGCATCTGGCGATAGAGCGCCGGGTGATTTTGCTGACTGCTGTAGACACGTGGGAACAGCATCTCATCGCCGGGTGCATAAATATACTCAGGCTGGTGGTCGAAGACGACATACTTATTGCCTTCTTTTTTCCACATAGCCGCTCCCTGTTTCTGGTCGATTGGCCGGGCCGTGAAGACCGGCCCATACAGCAACGAGCGGCTCCCGTACTGTTCCCGACGCAGGTACGACAGGAAGTTCAGTTCATCGCTGGGGTCGTTTTCGTTGATCGGTGGGTTGAATTCCGCCCGCACCAACACCTGCATGTAGGACGCGTAGCCAATCAATACAAACGCCAGCGCCAGTAAGGACGTGTTCAGGATAACGCGCTTCTGCCGCGCCGACCAAATGATCCCATAGACGATAGCACCAATGAAGACAACGGTGAAGAAAATAGCACCTGATGTGAAGGGTAAACCAAAGGTATTAACAAACAGACGCTCAACGGCGAAAGCCATACCGGGTAAACCCGGAATAATACCCGCATTGATAATGCCCAGAACCACCAGGCCAATGCCACCTGCCATGACGCCCCCCCAAAAGGTTGGCTTTGGCTGTTTCTTGAAATAGTAGATCAGCGCTAGAGCGGGTAGAGTAACGAGGTTCAATAAGTGAACACCGATGGATAGGCCCGTCAGGTAGGCGATGAAAATAAGCCATCGGTTGGCCGCGGCTTCATCGTCGATACGCTCCCATTTGAACGCAGCCCAAACGACGATGGCCGTGAAAAACGACGACATACCATAAACTTCGGCTTCAACGGCTGAGAACCAGAACGTGTCAGAGAAGGTATACGCCAGGGCACCTACGGCACTTGTGCCAATAACCAGTAGGGTATCGGCGGTAGTGTACTCACTCTCGGGTTTGGCCAGAAGTTTCTGAGCCAGCATGGTGATGGTCCAGAACAGAAACGCGATGGTGAACGCGCTGGCCAGTACCGATGCCATGTTTACCCAGTAGGCCACATTGGTCAGGTTACCAAACGACATCATCGAAAAAAGCCGACCCAGCAGAAGGAAAAATGGTGCTCCGGGGGGTGTGGTACCTGAAGTTTAAAGGAACACGCAATAAATTCGCCACAGTCCCAGAAACTGGCGGTGCGTTCAACGGTCATTGCATAGGTAACCAGCGCAACAACGAAAACGAGCCAGCCTGTGAGGGTGTTCAGGCGCTTGAATGACTGCATACAAATGAAGATTAACGAACTGCTTTTGTGTAAGTAGCTGCCAAAAATACGCAAAAAAGCAGCCCGACCGGGCTAGGGCGGGCTGTTAAAGTTTGTTAAGTATGCATTAATAGTCGTCAGGAATGCGTACTTGGCCTGAATCGACCTACCTGAATCACGAATAAATCGCACCCCGCGCGGCCTTCAATGTATTCTGCATGAGCGAGCAGATGGTCATTAGGCCAACACCACCGGGAACGGGCGTAATGAAACTTGTTTTAGGGGCTACTTCATCGAATTTAACGTCACCCTTCAAGGCAAAACCACTTTTCTTAGTAGCATCGGGTACACGCTCTAAGCCTACGTCAATGACAACGGCACCTTCTTTTACCATGTCGGCAGTTACGAATTCGGGCTTGCCGAGGGCCGCTACCAAAATATCAGCCGAGCGGCATATTTCAGCCAGATTGGTCGTCCGGCTATGCGTAATGGTAACCGTACAGTTTCCGGATAGGTATTCCGCTGCATCAGAATCGACATGGGCAAACCCACAATCTGGCTGCGACCAACTACGACACAGTGTTTGCCCGATGTTTCGATGTTATATCGTTTGATCATTTCCAGCACGCCCTGTGGCGTTGCCGATATGTAGGCGGGTAGCCCTTTGGCCATACGCCCGATGTTGATGGGGTGAAAACCGTCTACGTCTTTGGCTGGATCGATGGTTTCCATCACCCGGTCGGGGTTGATATGGTCGGGGAGGGGAGTTGCACGATTAGCCCGTCCATGTCAGGATTTTCGTTCACTTCCCGAACTTTGGCCAGGAGCTCTTCTTCCGTAACCGATGGATCGAATCGGATGAGTGTCGAGTTCATCCCGACCTCTTCGCAATTTTTCATTTTCGAAGCCACGTAGGTTTCCGAGGCTCCTTTGTTGCCGACCAGAATGGCGACCAGGTGCGGAATCTTGCCGCCCTGGTCGCGAATCTGAGCGACCTCTGCCGCAATTTCCTGTTTAATTTGTGCTGAAAGGACTTTACCGTCAAGGAGTTGCATAAAGTAGTCGTAAGTGATTAGTCGTCAGTCGACTATCAAACTCGGATGATTATCGACTGACGACTGTTAATTCTGCCGCAAAGCTACATAAAGAAATAAGTTCCAGACCGGGAAACTTATACGAGTTTCGGTATCGACTCAGGTACTACGTAGTCGACCTGATGAGCTTCCCATACCGCCGGGATTTCCAGCCTTGCCATCATTCGTTGCAGAACATCATCCGGCACAATATGGTCGCGTTCGCGGTTTTGCCGGATAAGTTGCCGGTAAGGAACCTCCACATAAACGATACGAACCCGCGCTTTGTAGGTGGTGAATAAGTCAACGAGTTGTTGCCGTAACTGATGTGTTAGGTTTGTTGCATTCCAGACAAAGGAGGTACGACTCCGCAATAGGGCCTTCGCTTCTTCTTTCGCCATCTGTACGACCCGGCTGGTTCCTTGTTTATCCGTCGGGCTAATTTTCAGCTTCCGCCGATAGGTATCCAAACTAACCACAGGCCAATCGGCCAGGTGGCGGGCGATGAACGTATCCTTCCCTGAACCGGGTAAACCCGATAGTAGCACCACTTCGCAGGGGGCTCGCCAAAGGGTTCGTAATCCGGATGGGCGTCGTCGCGACTGAAATAGTGAAACCGGGCCGCAGGACTGACAAACGAATGCGCTTGACCCCAACACTCGTTTTCGCGACAAAACTCCTCGAACAAATCAACCCGGTAAAGCAAATCGACCTGATCTATACAGATGCGCCCGCGAACATCGGCTCTGGCCAACATCGTTAACCAGTGTGTATTTACTTCCAAACTCACTTGCAACAGTGTTTTCAACGGGTCTGGTTTCTCGAAAATCCAGAGCGGTAGGCTATGATAGCGCACTAATTTGCAGATCTGTTTCCGCTCAAAAAACGGCGCAGGAGCAATCAAGTGATCAGCCACATAGAGCAATTCCCGAGCGGTTCGTTCACCACGTCGGGCGTGTCCTTTGGAGGTAATCGTACCGTCTGGTTCAACCACCGTTGTTGAGCGTTTCTCTACGTCATGCAGCAATGTCGCTGTCCAAACAATTTCCTGCTCAGAAACTGGCAGGGATTTGTAATCAGGCTGTTCTGTCAGGCTGGCCAGTACCATCTGAGTATGAATCGCCACATCGCCCTCGGCGTGGTGGCATGGGTCCTGCACGACACCTGCCATATCCTGAATTTCAGGAAAATGATTCGTGAGGGCCGACCATCGTTTATCGTTTGTGAATGTCCACATAAAGTTCTGGTGGTTAGCGCAGGTCAGTTGACTGCTCGTGAATCAAGCGGGCGCGTTGCCAGTTTCGAGTCCAGTGCTCGTCGGTTTTGACGTGCCCCTTCCGGACATATTTGAAAACATGGTGACTATGTTCGTCAACGGGAAACCCATTGGCGTTACGCGTCACAATACCTTCACGGGTACAGGGTTCGCCCGAATGGGCATCGTACGAACTAAATATACTGGGTTGGGTTGCCCACTGGTTTACATCAACTTCTATAGCTGCCATCGTGAACGGCTGGGTCTGAATCGCCAATTCAGGCACGGTTGGGAAGTCGAGCAAGTGTGCATAAAACTGAACTTCTTCCCACGATAGCCACTGATCGTTTTCCCGAATGGCAAACACATAGAAGTAAGCGTCGATTCGGGCATACGAAATGGAATGCACGGCATAAAGGTTCTCGCCAAATACTTCCAGATCCCCCAGATCATGCCTGAGGGTTGCCCAGCGCTCACGAAGGTGGCGTGTCCAGGGTGTTTCGGAGGGGGCTGCATGCGAACGGGCAAACACCCCGTAGCGGTTCAGACAGTTGTTTTCGCCGTCTAGTTTCTCGGTATGAACCAGCGTTTGGATTCGGAAAATATCTTCCTGAATGTGATAATTGATACGGTCGTCGCTCGTAGTACCCGGCGAAAACGGGTAATGATACGTCCGGCTATATTTGCGGGAAATCATGATAATCGCGTTTTGATGAAACAATACAAACACAGGCACTTTACCGGAGGTAAAGGCTATCCAAGGAGTGGAGCCTGTGCGCGATTACATGACATTCAGTAGCTTGCGGGTGATAATTAATTGAACACGGCAAAGATAATGGGACAAATTCAATAAATCACCCATATGTTTTTTGCCACTCCTTCTTCCGTTTTTTGTATTCTTCGTCTTCCCGCGCTTCCAGATATTTTCCATAAAAAATTCGGGCCGACTCTGCTTTGACAGGGTCTTCTTCGCGAGGCAGTTGTGCACGTCCATGAGCGCCCGATTGGCCTTTTTTATCGTTAGGCACTGGCCCATCGTATTTCTGGCCGGTGCGGTGGTTTGCGTAACGCCTGGCTCGGGTGTATCCCATTTGCAGAAACTTCCTGGCCATGTCCATGCCAATGAAGTCGCCGTTTGCTTTGTAATCCAGAAACAACTGGTAAATTTTTTCAGACGACTCCCGAGCAATTTCTGGTGTCTTAAAACGCCAGTTGGGTAGAATTTCGTCTTTATATGGCTGTACGAGTAATACGCCCATTTCACCCTTACCAACGCGATAGAGTTCCGGGTGTTCCCGGAGATTTAGATTCCGGTAGTCGAGGTTGTAGTTGAAGGCACGGTCGTCTGTGGGCATTGGCTCCATCGTATTTGCTACTACCACTATAACAACAAATGCGGCAAAACAGCTATTTCTATCATAAACTTGCGTTGATTTGATTTGGCTGGGCGGCCGGTACCGGACAATGCTCGCACTCAACGTGCAAATTAAAGTCGATAAGGGTAATTTAGCCGGATAAACGGCTTTACACCCCTGGACGTGTTTAGTAGTCAATGGACGATACAACGCTCGAATACCTAATTAGTCATTAATTAACCTAAATCATGCAGGCAACCACCGCATCTGGCAAATCGACGCCAGCCACTTTTACCGATAGCAAATACCTCGTTACACTCGTCTTTGTCACATCTCTTTTCATGTTTTGGGGGGTTGCCATCACCATGGGCGACGTCTTAAACAAGCACTTTCAGCATGTGCTGAGTCTTACCAAGACCCAATCGGCTTTTGTTCAGTTTGCTATTTTCGGGGCCTATTTCGTGATGGGTATTCCGGCGGGCTTGTTCATGAAACGGTTTGGCTATAAAAACGGAGTATTGCTGGGGCTTTCGCTGTTTGCAACAGGTGCGTTTCTATTTGTGCCAGCCGCTGCTGCTGCTTCCTTTACCTATTTTGGCATTGCCCTATTTATACTCGGCTGTGGTCTATCGACCCTTGAAACGGTTGCCCACCCTTTTGTAGCCTCGCTTGGCGACCAGCGCACCAGCGATCAACGGATTAATTTTGCTCAGGCATTCAACGCTTTAGGGGCCATCATCGGGCCCGCTATTGGGTCTTATTTCCTACTGCGAAATAATACCGAAGGCAGTACAGATCTGACCTCGGTGAAGACATTATATATTGCCATCGGCAGTGTTATTGCTACCATTGCCGTGCTTTTTTCATTCGTGAAAGTGCCTGCTCTAACGGACCCACATGCAACGGTGGCCGTGGCCGATCCGGATGCCGCAAACGTGGATGTTGAACCCGGAAAAACACTATTCGAGCACAAGCACTTTGTATGGGCCGTTATTGCCCAGTTTTTTAATGTGGCTGCACAGGGAGGTACCTGGGCTTTTTTTATTAATTATGGCCACGAAAAAATGGGGTTCTCCGACGCCGTAGCGGGTAACTATATGGTGCTGTTTATGGGGCTTATGCTCGCCGGACGTTTTGTGGGTACCTTCCTGATGCGGGTAATTGCTCCCCATACCTTGCTGGCTATTTTTGCGGCTGGCAATATTTTGATGTGCCTCATCATTACGCAAAGTCTGGGCTGGCCTTCCTTCATTGCCCTTTTGATGCTCAATTTCTTTTTCAGCATCATGTTCCCAACCATTTTTAGTTTAGGGTTGAAAAATCTGGGCTCGCATACGCAGCAAGCATCCTCATTTATTTCTATGGGCGTAGTTGGTGGTGCTGTTTTTCCCTTTTTGATGGGCATGGCTGCTGAGAAAGATGTCGCCAACGCATACTACCTACCCATTATCTGCTACGTGGTTATTTTCCTGTTTGGGGCAAAGTTCTATAAGGTGAAATAAATTCGTGAGATGCTGATTTTCGCATCAATAAACTTCCCGAAAGTTGAAACTTTCGGGAAGTTCTGAGCATAAAAGGGTATGGCGGGCCTATTTCTGACTATTTCCCAGTAGCCTATAGCGCCCGCACAAATCACAAACCGTTGTTTTGTGCTTATTTTACCAAAAATTACGTAAACGCCTTGCTGCTGGCAGGCACTGATCGTTTTATGCAAACTGAATTGACTCCTCTTGCGAATAGCCGCGCTGAACAGGAAACCGTTTTCGAGAGCCGATACGCCAACTCACCCGGCGAAGTAAAAGGCATGAATACGGATCAGCTTCGGCAGAATTTCCTGATCGAAAATCTGTTCGTAGCCGATCAGTTCCGCTGGGTGCTGTCGTTTTTCGACCGTTATCTGACGGGGGAGTTATGCCCATCACGGAGCCGTTAACGCTGAAAGCACCGGATCAACTTAAAGCCGCTTATTTTCTGGAACGTCGTGAGTTGGGGATCATCAACGTTGGTGGCCCTGGTCGGGTAGTGGCCAATGGTATAGCCTACGATCTGGAATACAAAGAGGCACTATACATTGGCCAGGGTACTCAGGATGTTCAGTTCAGTTCTCACGACGATAGTAACCCGGCCAAGTTTTACTTGAACTCGACCCCGGCTCATCATAGTTATCCAACTCGAAAAGTAGCTCGCTCCGAAGCCGAAGTGGTGGAGTTGGGTAGCATGGAAACAGCCAATCATCGGGTCATCAATAAATTACTGGTAAACAGTGTGCTGCCAACCTGCCAATTGCAGATGGGCATGACCGAACTGAAAGCGGGTAGCGTCTGGAATACCATGCCTGCGCACACGCACGATCGGCGTATGGAAGTCTATTTCTATTTCGAGGTGCCCAAAGGGCAAAGCGTCTGCCATTTCATGGGTCAGCCGCAGGAAACCCGCCATATCTGGATGCAGAATGAACAGGCCGTTATTTCGCCCAACTGGTCGATCCACTCCGGAGCGGGTACGTCGAACTACACCTTCATCTGGGGGATGGCTGGCGAAAACCTCGACTACGGCGATATGGATTTCTGCGCGATTACTGACTTAAAATAATACAAATGCAAACCTATTGGGGTGTCGATTTAGGCGGCACTAAAATTGAAGGTGTAATATTATCCGCACCCTCGCCCGATGCGATAATTATTCGCAAACGCATTGATACAGAAGCCCATTATGGTTATGAGCATATCATCAATCAGATTGGCAAACTGATTGAGTTACTCAAAGCCGAAACGGGACTTCAACCCGAGAAAATCGGCTTTTGTACGCCCGGCACCCTCGATCCCGAAACCGGCACGATGAAAAACTCGAACATGACCTGTATCAACGGGCAACCCTTTCGGGATGATCTTGCCCGTAAACTGGGCGTGCCTGTGACAACCACAAACGATGCGAATTGCTTTGCTCTGTCAGAAGCGACAATGGGTATTGTACAAGACGTTATCCCCGATTTTCGAGTGGTTTTTGGGTTATTCTGGGTACGGGCGTTGGTGGCGGGTTGTTTTTCGGGGCTATGATGGAATTCCCATAGTTCAGGCTGGCCGTCAGGGAATTGGCGGTGAGTGGGGCACAACATTCTGGAAGAGAATGGCTACCCTTGCTACTGTGGGAAACGTGGTTGTAACGAACAGGTTATTTCAGGCCCAGCCTTACAACGGTTTTATCTTGAACAGAGTGGCGAAAGCCGAAATCTGAAAGAAATCCTCGAACGCTATCATCAAGGCTCTGACCCCTACGCTGCGGCAACTGTCGATCGGCTGCTAGAGTATTTTGGCCGGGCTGTTTCTACGATTATAAACATGCTCGATCCTGATGCCATTGTGCTGGGTGGGGGCGTTGGCAACATCGACCTGCTGTATACAGAAGGCTTCGAGCGAGCAAAAAAATACGTTTTTAACGACAGACGGCTCAACACGCTATTTCTGAAGCCTAAACTCGGCGATAGCGCTGGGGTCTTTGGCGCTGCCCTGATGGGCTAGGAAAGGTCACCGGTTAGTCTGAAAATCGACTGCGCTATTCGTAACTCATCTTGATGGATCGAATAGCGCTTTTACCCTTGCTTTCTCCCGAAACACTGACCCCAATACGGGTGCGCGATCCCAACGGGGAAGATAAGAAGCATACACCGGATCTGTCACAACTTGCGGGTTTCCTCCGTCCACCGTATAGCTAAAGTTATAGTATTGACCTGCAGCAGTATGCACCTGTACGTTAACCGATTGCGCATTTTCGGGTATTGACTGGGTTTTCAAAACTGTGCGAGCCCCTTCTTTTACCTGCCAAAGCTCCAGCGAACCTTTCCGAACGCCTAACCCCAGTCCATTGGCCGCATCACCGTATAGGCAAATACTTTGGAGAACATCGGGTTGCGGATTCATTGTTGCCGAAAAGGTGTAGGTCCCTTGCTTGATAACCAGACCAAGAAAATTACCTGCTGGGCCGGAAGCTGTATTGGTCAATTGCAGGTTACCTTCCTTGACACTGAACGTTGGCTTAGGAAGGCTAACATCCCATACCCAGGGAATTTCAGCCTTGGTATCCTTAAAATCCAGGATTAAACTGGCTACTCTATTTTGGCTAGCTCCCATAGGTGATTCACTCAGAGCGGGTATTGCGGTGCCATAGCGAAAAGCGGGCCATTGGGTTTTCTCATCCCAGATTAATTCACTTAGCACGCCCTGCCGCCCCACCGTCGTAAAGTCCATTCCGTTGTAGGCATGGTGCAGGTAATAATAGCGATTATCGGGCGTGGTGACCACCGTTCCATGACCGGGACATTTCCAGATATCGTTGCTGACCAACACGGGATTCCCAGCGTATTTTTCCCAGGGCCCCTGGAGTTTTTCGGCTCGGGCCAGTCCAACCTGGTAATTGCATTTAGGCCCACAACACGCATTCCCCGAATAGGTCATGTAGTAATACTGGCCCCATTTGAAAATGGCCTGCCCTTCGGCCCCTCCGCTTTCCCAATTAGTACGATCGGCAGTCAGGAGCGTAAACGCTTTGCCGGTAACCTTAAGGCCATTGGCCGACAGTTCGGCACCCAATAACTCAATGTCCTTTCCTTTATCTAATCCGTAGGCTTTCCAGGTAATGAACAGTTTCCCGGCATCTTCCAGTACAAATGCATCAATAGCTTCGCTCGTCCATTCGAGCAGTAAACCGTAGTCGGTGAAGCCCTTCGTCAGGTCGCGGGTAGTGGCGACGCCGATATACGATCGTTTGTCCGATTTTCGACGGGCTGTATAATACACGAAATACGTTCCGTTTCGATAGAAAAGCTCCGGTGCCCAGTAGCTGCCCATTGTCCACGCAGGCATGGTTGTAAATACAGGGCCGACGTATGTCCAGTTGACCAGATCGGTCGATGTATAGATGGGATACGGAGGCCCCCACTCCGACGAAGTTCCGGCAGCATAATAGGTAGTACCCACCCGAATAATTGAGGGATCAGCAAAATCACCCGCAATGACCGGATTTCGATAGGTGATGGCCGTTTTAGGTGCCTGACCTGACTGAGCCAGGCAAACGGTACCGAGCAGAATAACGATAAGACTAGTAAAAATGAACCTCATTAGTAGCTAATTATGGTTTTAGAATCGTACCGTCGCTTTTACGCACTGTCCATCTGGACTTAGTACCAATCGGGTATTTGGCGGCTTCTTTTTCGTTGATATCAATACCAAGGCCGGGCGATTCACTCACCTGATAATAGCCGTTCTTGATGATCGGGCAACCCGGAAACACTTCCTTTACTTTATCATTGAATAGCTGCGATTCCTGAATGCCGAAGTTCCAGACGGCAATGTCGATGCTGTTGTTGGCAGCATGTCCCACGGGCGACGTGTCGCCGGGTCCGTGCCAGGCCGTCCGGACGTTGAACCACTCACCCAAACGTGCCACTTTCATCGCTGGTGTAATGCCACCAATCTGCGAAATATGGATGCGGATAAAATCAAAGAGATGGTTGGCCATTGGCTCTTTAAATTCGTTGATATTGTTGAATAACTCACCCATCGCAATGGGCACCGCTGTCGTCTGCCGCAGTTGCTTAAACCAGTTCATGTTTTCAGGTGAGAACGGATCTTCTATAAAGTAAGGGCGGTATTCTTCCAGACCCTTAATCATGTTGATGGCGTCGATAGGCTCCGTCAGCTCGTGCATATCGTGCAAAAGCTGAACATCTTCTCCGCACCGTTTCCGCACCGTATCGAACATTTTTGGCACCCGTTTCAGATAGGTTCGCTGGTCCGAAAAATCGTCCGTTTCCCGTCCAAACCCAGCCGTTTTAAAATCGGGTTTGATTTCTGCCATAGCTCCTACGCCCCCGTAGCCACCCTGCTGAATCCGAACATGCCGAAACCCCATTTCCATGAATTGCTGCACTTTATCGGCGATAGCTTCGGGTGTTGAGCCGCTCGCGTGGGTGTAGGTGTCCACGGCAATTCGGGCTTTTCCACCCAATAGCTGGTAAACTGGCATATTGGCCCGCTTGCCTTTAATGTCCCACAAAGCCTGGTCCAGCCCTGAGAGTGCATTGTTCAGGACCGGCCCATTGCGCCAGTACGAACTGACATAGGCCGACTGCCACATATCCTCAATATTATCGACATCTTTTCCCACGCAAAATTCGTTGAGGTAGACGTTAATGGCAGGAACGACCACCAGGGCCCGTTGCGTAAAGGTGGCGCATCCAACACCGTACAAACCCGGCTCGGAGGTTTCTACCTTCACAATGACCAGATTAGATCCGCCCGGAGCGGTTGTAATGGCCCGCACACTTTTGATGGTTACGGGGGCCATACCTGTTGCATAGGCTGGCTTGGTGTACGTTTCCGCCCGTGCTTTTGGGCTGCCGAAGAGGCCGAAGATTCCGGCAGTGGAGCCTAATCCCAGCATTTTGAGGGCATTCCGGCGGCTGGTTTCTGATTCTACTTCTGGATTTTTCATGAGGAGGTTATCTGGTTACTTGCACGATTAGTTCAGATGCCGGGTGCTACGGCCAGATTGATGTACGGCGATGCTTTTCATAGTGTATCAAGAGTAATAGACCACCGATTTTTATGATCAACAGGATTTACACAGATCATAAATAATCATAAAAATCAGCGGTCTATTTTAACGCAAAGGCAATGTAATTTCCGCCAATCTTCTGCCCCCGCCCACCACCAGCGGCAATGACCACATACTGTTTTCCATTAACCTCGTAGGTAATGGGTGTAGCGAACCCACCGGCAGGAAGTTGATACTCCCAAACAACCTTACCAGTCTTTTTATCGAAGGCCCGGATTCGTTCGTCTTTAGTACCGGCAATGAATATGAGCCCCCCGCTGTTGCCAGCGGCCCACCATAACTTTCAGTTCCTGTGATGGGAATGCCTTTTTTAGTGAGTTCTGGAAATTCACCCAGCGGAACACGCCAAAGGTAATTCCCCGTATTGAGGTCGATGGCATTCAGTGTGCCCCAGGGCGGTTTAATGCCGGGGTACCCTTCCTGATCGACAAGAGGTTGCCAGCTCTTGACCACATAGCTCGGTTCATAAGGAAATCCACGTTTAGTAGTTGGCGCACTCGACGTGCCGCTGGCTACTTTTGCCGAACCCGTTTCGGTATTTAGCAGGAAACTCACGAGGGCATCCCGTTCCTTTTCCGACAATTGCTGGAAGGCAGGCATTCGACCGCTACCCGTTTTCAGAATGGCCTTAATCTCATCTGCCGAACGCCTTTTTCCAATATCAACCAGCGAAGGCAATTCCTGACCACTTCCCTTCCGATCTTGCCCGTGGCAGGTAGCGCAGTTGGTGATATACAGGGCGTTACCAGCCGTAAGCGGGGCATTTTTCTGATTCAGGCTAGCCCGTTCGGCCATGATTAACTCCCAGGGCTGATGATTAGCATTTTGATAAAGAATACCGCTGGGGTCAACAGCGTTTCCGCCCCATTCGGCACCACCACTGTAGCCAAAGAGTAAAGTGCCCGTTGTACTAGGCGGGGCAAATTTATTACTCGTACGAATTTTCTGAAATCGCTCTTTTATATACGCATGCGCTTCGGGCGAAATGTTTGTGATATCCGCTTCGGTATATACCTGACGATTGAGGGGAAGCGGCTTAAGCGGATATTTCTGAGTTGGCCAGGGGTGTTCACCCGGCAAGCCATTTGTAGGAACCTTGCGCTCCTCGACTGGAAATAGGGAGGTCCCTTTGTCCCGATCCAGTACATACACCAGTCCGTCTTTTGTCGTCTGAACCAGAGCATCGACCAGCTTTCCCTTGTGTTTCAGGGTGATGAGATTAGGCGGGCAGGGATGATCCCGATCCCATAAATCATGGTGAATCGTTTGGTAATACCATTTCAGTTTGCCCGTTTCGGCATCCAGTGCCATAATGCAGTTGGCAAACAGATTAGTGCCTTTTCGGTCACCGCCGTAAAAGTCAGCTGCTGGCGAGCCGGTACCAAAGTAGACAACACCCCGTTTTTCATCCAGTGACATGCCACTCCAGTTATTGGTGGCACCAATTTTCTTATACGCGTCTGCTGGCCAGGTATCATAGCCCCATTCGCCGGGTTGGGGGATAGTATGAAACACCCATTTAAGTTTACCCGTCACGGTATCGAAGGCACGGATATGTCCAGGGGCGGCATCCCCCCTTCGGATAGGCTCGATCCAATGATAAACGTGTTATGGTACACGATACCGGGCGAGGTTGCATTGACAGACAGCTTACTCACATCATGGTCCATGTTGGTTTGGAGCCCTTCGTGCAAATCAGCTTTACCATTCGTGCCGAAGTCAGGAATACGTTGGCCAGTCTGCACATTCACCGCATACAGACTAGATCCAACGGTGTAGAATATACGCTTATCAGCTCCATTTTCCCAGTAAACCACCCCCCGATTTGAATTTCGCCGGTCGTTTTTTGCCGGTTCAAAGCGCCATATTTCCTCACCCGTACCGGCTTTTAGGGCAAACAACGTAAGGTCGGGCGTTGTGCCGTAGAGGATACCATTCACAACGATGGGCTGGCACTGAATGGGCCGGTCGCGCTTACGGCCGGGATTATCAGGGTCGGGCTTTTCAGATGCGTCGTATAGCCAGGCGACCTGTAAGTTCTTGACATTGCCGGTGTTGATCTGGGTAAGGGTGAGTAGCGATTACCCGCCTTGTTTCCCCCATAGGTTGGCCAGTCCCGGCCAGCGTCGATAGCCAAATCTCCCTCTTGCATAGCATAGAGGAAGCAACTTCCCAGTAGTAATCCGGTTACAACTATACTCCGTATCGATTTGCCAGCCCAATCGGCTAGCTTTTTTACTATGCTCATTGGTACGCTAATCACTTCTTAAATGCGCGACATACGCACTAAAGCGTCCTTATTAGGAGCATCTACCGTTTGTGTTTTGTGGATAGTCTACGAATTATCGTTAGTACTCATTTTACTATCCGTCGGGGCCTTTTTTTATAGTCCATATTCACCATTCTAAACATAGCAAAAGGGGGTCAGACTTGACATTAAAGCAATGCTTTGTCAAGTCTGACCCCTTTGTTCACTGTCATTTTCCAGATTATACTTTCTTTACCCGGAAAATACCCCGAATAGCCGCCGTACCCAACGGGTCAGTTGAATTTTTAGCGTTCACCCACCGGCGGGTTCGAGAATGAACGTACCAAATACATACCCATCCGTTTCCGGTTCTACCTTTGATTTTATAAGACAGGCTTCAGACTGGGCTTGCGAACGTCGGCTTGTTTGCCCAGTAAGTCTGTGATATACTTTGTGCAGAGCGCATTCGGATTATACTGTTGAAATTCGGCACGGAGCTGCTGGGCATTCCGTTTGTACTCCCGGTTATTCAGAACTTCTTCCACCGCAGCCTGAATCTGGCGAGCCGTTGGTCGCTCAGTTTTCAGATTTACTCCTACTTTCACATAGCCAATACGGGCGGCAATTTCATTTTTGCCTTCATGTACACCTGCCGCTACCATCGGTAAGCTATGTTGAAGACTCAACATCACGCCACCATAACCTGCGTTTGTTACATATACATCGGCATACGGCATGACCGAGTTGAAGTCAATGAAATCCTCAATGATGAAGTTTTCCTGCGGGAAACGTGCCCTTAATTCCGTCGTTTGCGAGCCACCAGTCGTCACAATGACCAGCGTGCGGCTGTCGTTTTTGAAGGCGTCGAGCGTGGGGATAATCAGCTTCGTCAGGTCTCGCTCTACCGTTCCCTGCGACACTAAAACCACCCGGTCAGCTAGTCGGGCTTTAGTAACTTCGGCAAACGGACGTTTTACGCCACTGGCATAAGGCAACATCGGCCCTACGAATTGGACGTGTTTACTGGTATCAGTTCGTGGGTAGTCAAAACCAGGCGTACCACTTTGTAGCAGCACATCGCAATTCTGGATCAGCGCGTCAAAGAGAAAATGAGGGGTTGCGGGCAGATCATGTTCCTGAAGTAACCGATTATAGAGATCTGTGCATGATTTCAACAGGTGATTCATGGTCAGGTAACGCAGCAATGCCTGAACAGAACGTCCGAGTATCCCTTTCATTGGTGTTAATCCCAGGCCGCTTGGCGGTAAATCCCGCGAGGTTTCAATAAGCGGCACCACCCCGACTGCAGCCACTGGCACATTGAGCAACTGTCGAATAAACGGTGCTCCGGTGAAAACGACATCACAGACAACCAGTTCAAACGGCCACTCCCTATGAATAGCGGTCAGGTCGGCAACAAACTCTGGAGCCCGCAACAGAAAAATCTGATTGATGTCGAACCGAAGCCGGGCAATGGCACCCTTAAGCAGCTTCCGCTCAGGCATTAGCTCGTCGAGATTGTCCTGATTGACTTCAAGAGCCTGCCGATACGTGTAAAATGGAATGCCCAATCGGCGAACCTTCTCGGCAAAGGAAGGACCGGTATACCAGCGGACATCATAACCCAATCGTTGCAGATGAACGGCTAATCCCGTCAATGGATTAAAGTGCCCTTCTAGGGGCAGGCTGGCGAAGAGAATACGTTTTGTGTTCATTAGTTTTTGTGTTAAAAAGAGAAAGGTATAGAAGGGTATAGCCTCCTTTCGCGAATCGAAGATGGCGTGTAGAGGTGCCTCAACTCAACCCAGAGTTCAGTGAAACGATAGGTTTCGTGGGTGAAACCGCCAGGATGCGGCATCAATCGGTCAGTCCAGGATGGGATAGAGAAGGGGCTGTGGGTCCTGGTAATGCGATTGATTCGGATCAATCAGGTGTGAATAGCAGCTTGGGAAGGTTAATGACTGATTCGCCATTGAGCAACGGGACACTAACGATAAACCAGCCTCTTCGTTCTTCTATCAGAACTGTTTTCTGTCCTAACAATTCATATTTCGTCGCCAGATTCGTCAGGTTGGCACCTGATGTGTCTACTAAAAGCGGTTTTCGCTGTAAGGTATTCTCGACCCATAACCACCCATTAGGCGTTGTACTGATCCGGATATGCAGAGGCTGTTCAGGTAAGATGACATTGTAGCGAACGGCATTCTCAACCAGCATCTGGAGGGTCAGGGGTGCAATAAGCTGTGCTTGCTGAGTTTCGTCAATGTCTAGCTCAAGCACCAGACCCGCCTGATAACGGGTTTTCAGTAAGTGAAAATACGACTGAATAAATGCTATTTCATCGCGCAGTGGAATCAGTTGCTGTTCACCAGCCTGTAACAAATACCGAAAAACACTGGTTAGCTCATCTAAAAACTGATCGGCAGCAACCGGGTTCTCCCGAATTAGCGATGAGAGCGAATTAAGACTGTTAAACAAAAAATGGGGATTGACCTGACTTTGGAGTGACGTGAGCTGGCTCTGCAAGGACATCTTCTCCAGATCACTGCTTTCGACTGTTTCGCGTTGCCACTGCCGCAAAATATACCAGCCTTCATAAATCACGAAATAAATAAAATGGTAAAAGACCTGTATGCCAATTGTGCGACTCAGTTCAACCGCATTGGGGAAATATAAAAATTTGCCATCAATCAAAAAACGGACTCCGTGGCGCAGCGCCCAGGCCCAGAAAACCAATATTGGCAGGGCGGCCAGTAAATAGAGAAAGCGCCGACGGGTGTTACTCAGACCTGGGCATCGTTTCTGAATCTTTAGAACTACCCATCGGGCTACCTGCCAGCAAATGAGCCCCGCTGTCAGGGCTATCGGATCATTAACCAGGATCGTTTTAAAGGGCAGTTTCGTATACCAGTCGAGACGAAAAAATAGCGCGACAAAGGCAAACAAAGCCACCGGACCCACTATACGAAGTCGGATATCGTTAAGTGGCTTCATGAACGAACCGGAATTTCATAGTGATTCGTCAGCAAGGGCAAAGTCACCACAAACTGCCCATCGGCTTCCAGAATCGACAGATCGCCTTCGCCCAATAGTCGATATTTAGTCGCGATGTTGGTCAGCC
The DNA here is from genome assembly GCA_003259005.1 of Spirosoma telluris. Lineage (GTDB taxonomy): Bacteria > Bacteroidota > Bacteroidia > Cytophagales > Spirosomataceae > Spirosoma > Spirosoma telluris. The sequence goes on along the minus strand of QLII01000001.1, from coordinate 1,942,977 downwards.
CTATCCGATTCGACAACACGGGCGTATTCTTTCGCTGGAGATTATTCCGAACAATCAGCGAATGACTTTTTGCTTCAATAACAACCCGTAAGGGTCGGTCGGGTAACATAATATTATGCTTGACTGCGTTTTCCAGCAGCAGTTGCAGCGTTAAGGCAGGCAGCTTGAGTTCCGATTGGCGTTCCTCCACCAAAATCTGCAGATCAAGACAGGTACCATAGCGGGTTTTCAGTAAATGAAAATACGACTGGATAAACTGCAACTCGCGGCCAAGGGTCGTTAATTCGCCATCGTTGGCTCGTAATAAATAGCGGTATACGCTGCTGATTTCATCCACAACATTTTCGGCCTGCTGGGGGTTATCGTAAATCAGTGACGACAGTGAATTGAGGCTATTGAAGAGGAAGTGCGGGTTAATCTGGCTTTTCAGCGTATCGAGCTGAAGTTGCAGTTTGCGCTTTTTGAGACGTTCATTTCGCTCATACGTCTGCTGCCAGGCAACTAACACATAACTACCTTCGTAGATAACAAAGTAGATGGCGTGATAAAAAATCTGGATACCCAGTGAATAGGTGTAGTCGGACAGCGTAGTCCAGAATGTAGTTAATCCATTGAAGGCGAAGTGCGCTACCTGACGGATAAGCCAGCTACTGTTGATAAGCACCGGCAGTAATAGAGCCATCCAGAGCAGGCGACGACGAGTATTGGCCAGTCCAGGATACTGTGTTTGCAGAGTGCGCACCACCCAGCGGGCCATGTTCCAACAAACGTAGCCTGCCCCAATAGCAATCAGATCGGTACGAACTATACTGCTGTAAGGGACCTCAAAGTACCAGTTCAGGCGAAAAAACAAGGTCCCGATTACAAATAGAATAAATGGACCAACAATTCGTAGCCGCCTGTCATTGAACGTTTTCAAAGCCCGTTGAGGTTGGTTTCGTCTCTGTAAAGATAGCATAATGTGGTAGGATACAAACCCTAAGTTTCGAAGCTATGAGGCTATTCGGCAGGCACCAACCCATGGCATGATGAAACAGCAAAAGCCCGCTATGAAGTGTCATAGCGGGCTTTATGCCCAGAAATTTGGGCTGTTCAGCTAATCGTATATTGACTACGATGCTTAGCAGTAAGCATATTGATTCGTACACCACTGATGCATTCTGTCCCGACTACGTTTGAGTCTCATTTTAACGGCACAACCCTTGATATTATACAATCCGGCAATTTCGTCTACCGTCAATCCTTCTTCATATTTTAGTTGCAACAGTGCCCGATCTTTTGTCGATAATTGCTCCTGAGCCTGCCTGATGAGGTGGATCATTTCATCCTGTAACTGTATGGTGTCTGGATCTGGCACTTCCTGTTTTAAGAGGTTATCCAATGAGTCAACAGGCAATCGTTTGGCCAGTCGAAGCTGGTCTGAACAATAGTTAAACGAAATGGCGTAGAGCCAGGTCGAAAAACTGGATCGCTGTTGAAAGGCATCTAGTTTTGAGAACACCTTCAGGAAAATGTCATGAGTAAAATCCTGTGCTAGCTCATGATTTCGGGTCATTGACAAACACCGCCGATACACTTTGCTACAGTACCGCTTATAAAGCGTTTCGAAGCACTCCTTGGGTTGAGTGGATGAAAATCGAAGGATCACTTCCTCATCAGTGAATAAAGTTAGCATAGTTAAAAAATTCAATATATTAAACATCATTTATGGGTTCTAATTTGTACAAATGCTTCACACAATAAATTCTTATGGCGCTGTTGACAATTGCAACGGCGACTTCTGGAATCTAACGTGTTTACTGAGCCTACATTCCTCCTCCTATTCACCAGGATGGGCTACAAGTAACCACTAGCGACAGCCATTCATATCAGACTTTCGATCTGGCAAAAACAGAAAATAAGTAGAAACAGAAAGTCATTAACTAGCTGATTTTGTTACCAAAATACAAAAAATTGGAGAAATACAATTTTTACTGCCCGATACCTAGTAAATGGTTCCGAGCTATACACGAAATGGTGGTCTAAATCCCTGTCTTGTAGCAGTTTGAATTGCCTTGCTTAAGGGACAGCTCCATTTATATAGTTGATACCCCAACTCATACAGTGGTTCGCTTTGAGGTCGGTCGATCTGAGCCAAAACAAACGCTATATTCAGCAGTGACGCAGGATCGCACTAGGCTGGCACCGATATTGCTATTCGCATCATCACCAATCTGTTGGGCGGTGTAGGTACCTAATCACTGAAGAGGTAAAATCAGGCCTTTATTTGTTTGTGCCATACCCGTTAAAACCACTGCAACATCGGCTACAGGCATCGAAATAACCGCCTGCCTGCATGATATCCTTTCGGAGTTTGTTGAAAACGCTTGAATTCCAGATAGTTTGCAGTGATTCTTCATATAAATTACCTACCGTTAAGTTGTAACACCGGCCATGTGAGGGAATTACACTGCCATCCGACTTGATCATCATATTGCTAAACACATCGGGGCAATGCCGTCCCAAAATTTTCCCAGTCTGGAAATAATAGGTAGTTAGTTGGTCGGCCGTCGAAATTTCCGGGCTAAAGAAAACCTCGAATGGATAGGAGTTTGTTTTAATGTACCTGATGTTTTCCAGTAGCTTGTCAAGGTTCATTTTTGAGAAATCCAGCTCCTGAATATTGCTGATCGTGGCCCGGTATAAATGGCCATATTTAGAATTGTGTACTTCGGCAACTTTCGTGTCCGTAAACTGCGTATGCATAAACGCCACCCTGGCAATTTTATGGTTTTTGAAGAATTCCAGAAACGGAAGCATACAGTCTATATTCCACTCCGTAAGGGCGTAAATAAGGGTAATGTCGGGACTTGAATCGAAGGCGTTGAGTGCGTCAATTCCTTCGACAGCTTTCTCAAATGATTTTTTGTTGCCCCGAATCTCATTGTGAATAGCCGCTGTTCCATCAAGAGATATACAGATTTCATGTAGGCCAGCCTCTACTAACTTAGCTGCTTTCTGTTTGAGCGTTAATGCATTTGTTGTAACCATGGTATATAGTCCCCGGTTGTTGGCATAGACTAGCGACTCAAGTAAATGAGGGTAAATAAGAGGCTCTGTAAAGGCATAGCCCAACTTTGCTTTGGGGAAATAAGTAGCCACCTGGTCAATTACGTGTTTGAGTAACTCCAGCGGCATATTAATCGGGTGCGTGCCCACTAAGTTTTGGGCGAAAGTCGTTTCATAACTTTCAGTACCCACATCACACATTTTGCAGTGGAGATTGCAGATATTATTCACGCCCAATACAATCCATTTTGGCGGAAAGAAATTGTACTGCGGATAAACTTTTTGATTGAGTGTTTTTAGCTTATCCTGTATCATAATTTCACTTTGCTTAACTGGTACTTTGTCAAAATAGATTCTATTGATTCTCTGAGTAGTAGATTTTTTATTGATTCTATGGTTTCTGATAATCAGTACAATAGAATCAATAAAATCTAAGTAGAACGCGTATTGGTGGGAGTGAGGTAAGTACCCAATGATTGCTCCCGTTACGGAGGTGTATTTAAAATGGTTGCGTACTATAAAATAAAGCTTCGCTGCCCGGTAACCTTACCCATGTTGATCGCACTCCTGACCTGATTCGGCTCGCGGGAGCCTATTTGTTTTTAACCGGATTGGATTTTGCCTGGCAAATGGCGACGTTTGCCACCGTTTCTTTTCAATAATCATTTCCTTCCATGAACGACTCGAAACTTAATGAACTCTTCCCAACCAGTTGGGATCAAATTCCTGCCGAGTACCGCATTGAACCCATTCATCAGCGTGAATATTTGCTCGATGGTGAAATGCGTCAGTGGACTGGTGCGGTTTCAGAAGTATATTCCCCCGTTTGCCTACCAGACGCTGATGGCACCTTGCAACGCCAGCTTGTCGGTAGTTTTCCCGTTACCGGTCCTACCGAAGCCGTTGAGGCACTGAATGCCGCCGTAGCCGCCTATGATAATGGACGGGGTGAGTGGCCACAGATGTCAGTGGCCGACCGGATTGGTTGCATGGAAACCTTCATTGGGAAAATGCTGGAGCAGCGGACACTGGTTATTAATCTGATTATGTGGGAGATCGGTAAGAACCTTGCCGATGCGACCAAAGAGTTCGACCGTACTGTGAAATATATTTACGATACGATTGATACACTCAAAAATATGGACCGCAATTCGTCGCGGTTTCGAATTGAAGAAGGGATTATCGGACAGATCCGGCGGTCGCCGTTGGGGTTGTGCTGGCGATGGGCCGTTTAATTATCCCCTTAATGAAACCTATACAACGCTGATCCCGCTATTCTGATGGGGAACACGATCCTGTTCAAGACGCCCAAGCATGGATCGCTGCTGCATTACCCCTTACTGGAAGCGTTCCGTACTAGTTTTCCAAAGGGCGTTGTCAACTCGCTCTATGGCCGGGGTGCCAATGTAATTCCGCCGGTTATGCAGTCGGGAAAAGTAAACGTCCTGACACTCATTGGCTCCAGCCGAGTTGCCGACGAACTGCAACGACAGCACCCGAAACTCAACCGGCTCCGGTCGATCATGAGCCTCGATGCTAAGAACGCAGCCATCATTCTGCCCGATGCCGACGTGAATATAGCCGTTCAGGAATGCCTGCTGGGTACTTTATCATTTAATGGCCAGCGTTGTACGGCTATAAAAATTATCTGGGCACATCGATCCATTGTCGATAAGTTCCTGGCGCAATTTGGCTCAGAAGTCAGTAAGCTTAAACCCGGTATGCCCTGGGATGCCAAGGTTCAGATTACACCTCTGCCCGAACCTGCCAAACCACAGTATCTGGCCGACATCATTGCCGATGCCAAAGCCGGTGGCGCGTCGATCGTGAATGAAGGGGGGGAGAAACGGCGGCTTCCCTGTTCAGGCCAGCGGTTGTTTACCCGGTTAAAGAAGGCATGCAACTCTACCGGGAAGAACAATTTGGGCCTGTCATTCCGGTCGTTGTATATGACGATGTCGAGGAATTTATCGAGTATTTGATTACGGATGATCATGGGATGCAGGCTAGTATTTTTGGTACCGATACCACGGAAATCTCCCGACTCATCGACCCGTTAGTGAACCTAGTTAGTCGGGTAAACATCAATGCCCAGTGTCAGCGAGGGCCAGATACTTTTCCGTTTACAGGCCGTAAGGATTCGGCAGAAGGGACTCTTTCCGTGGAAGATGCCTTGCGATCGTTTTCTATCCGGTCGGCCGTTGCCACAAAAGATACGGCTGGTAACAAAGCCATTCTGAATGACATTGTGGGGCATCATCAGTCGACATTCTTAAGTACGAATTTTATATTTTAATGTCTGGGCCAAGCTCCAGCTTGGCCTGTGTACGTATTTTCACAGGCCAAGCTGGAGCTTGGCCCAGACTACATGCTCATTGCTACGAAACTCGTTAAAGCGTACAAGACTGTTCTGGCTGTTCGTAACGTATCCATCTCGCTCGAACCCGGCCAGATTATGGCCCTTGTGGGTGCCAGCGGATCGGGGAAAAGCACCCTGTTGAACCTGTTGGCAGGCCTGGCAGACGCTGATACCGGTGAGGTTCGGCTTAAAGGTGAGCGAGTGCCGGGGCCATCGGAGGTGCTGGTACCAGGCCATAAAGATATTCGATTGGTTCATCAGGAATACCAGTTGATGTCGAATGTATCGGTGCGGGAAAATATCGCGTATGCGCTCCGTTTTTTCGAGAAAAGCTACCGGGATTTTCGGGTGAATGAGTTGCTGAAACTGTGCCGTTTGACGGATGTACAGGATCGGGTGCCGCGCCAGGTATCAGGTGGAGAAAAACAGCGTACGGCCATTGCCCGCGCCATTGCCGACAAACCGGCGGTATTATTGCTGGACGAACCATTCAGCCACCTCGATTTACCCAACCGACTCATTGTGCGGGACTTATTATTTGATTTGGTTCGGCATGAGCAAATCGGGTCGCGCGCGACATCGTGTCTATTTGTAACGCACGATGCCTCAGAGGCTCTTTCTATTGCTGATAAGATTGGAATCCTGCGCGACGGAAAATTGATTCAGTTGGGAGCACCGGTGGAGATCTATCATCGGCCTGTAACGGCCTACGCAGCCCGTATGACGGGTCTGGTCAATATTCTCAAAGCGAAATATCTGCCCCTGCTAGGCCTGCCTGAATATGATAATCCTGAAACCTTGATTTGCCTTCGCCCTGAGCAACTGAAGCTTGATGATACAGGTACACCTGGCACTGTTCGGGCCGTGTATTTCAAAGGGAGCCATTATGAACTTGAGGTAGAGGTTTCCCGCTATGTATCCCTCCGTTTGCTAACCTCCCGCAATGATCTACAAATAGGTCAGGTTGTGCGGATAGGATTGCGGGACAATGCGTTGTGGCAGTTAAAAGGGTAATGCCAGAATATTACTTTCTATAACTATTCGGATTAGGGCCTGTTATTCCACAAATAAGCCAATCATACGTTATGGAAACTGAAGATGAACAACAGGATGCCGGGCAGGATGAACCCAATGGAACAGGCGACTTCTTAATCGGTGAAGAAACCGAAAACGTAAAGCCGACCGGCGTAGATGATGAATCGACCGGGATGGGTGAAGACGATTATCTGGGGAAAACGAACAAAAGAGGGGCGAAGGGGGAGTAAAGGGAGGAGGGGGAATAAAGGGAAAAGGGATGCTTATTGCCCTATTATCCCTTTATTCCCTTTTTCTATAACAATCGCTTGATCAACTGTTCAACCGAAATTCCTTCGGCTTCTGCCTTAAAGTTGCGAACAACGCGGTGGCGCAGAATGGGCATTGCTACGGCCCGAACATCTTCGATATCGGGGGAGTATTTGCCAGTTAGCAACGCATTGCACTTGGCGGCCAGAATAAGTGCCTGTGATGCTCGCGGGCCAGCTCCCCATTCCAAATACTGATTGGCGTCTGAAGCCCCCATCTCGGTATTTGGCCGGGTTTTGTGAACCAATTTGACCGCGTATTCCACAACGTTATCGACCACCGGAACCCGGCGTACCAGGTGCTGAAACTCGCGGATTTCTTCGCCCGATATCACCCGCTGAACATCATATTTTTTATCAGAGGTTGTGCTTTTTACGATGTCGACTTCTGATTGGTAGGACGGGTAATCCAGGTAAATATTGAACATGAAACGGTCTAACTGCGCTTCCGGTAATGGATACGTACCTTCCTGTTCAATAGGGTTCTGAGTTGCCAGCACGAAAAATGGCCGTCCCAGACTGTATTTCTGTCCGGCAATTGTCACCGAATATTCCTGCATGGCTTCCAGCAGAGCCGCCTGTGTTTTAGGCGGTGTCCGGTTAATTTCGTCGGCCAGAATGATATTAGCGAAAATAGGGCCTTTAATGAACTTGAAATTGCGTTCCTGATCAAGGGTTTCTGAGCCAAGAATATCTGATGGCATCAGGTCAGGCGTAAACTGAATCCGATTGAAATCTAAGTCCAGCGCTCCCGCAATTGTCTGAATCAGCAGCGTTTTGGCTAATCCCGGCACACCCACCAGCAGACAGTGCCCCTGACAGAAGATAGCCGTCAACAACAGCCGAACAGTTTCGTCCTGACCAATTACGACTTTCGAGATTTCGGTTTTGAGTTTTTGGTAAGAGTTGGTGAGGGCTTCTGCAGCCACGACGTCTGATGTGTAAGGCATTGGAATGAATAATGTATAATGAAAAATGATTAATGGGTAATACGGGTTATTGGCTAATGAATTGTAGTACCCTGGCTGTTAGCACTCATTATTCATTATACATTAACTATTATCCATTAATTGCCTCCTCCGCTGAGGTTGGCTGCACTATTCTGAGTGGTACCGAATATTCGGCAACTATGGAACTCAGGGTCAACCGTGATGTATACATCGGCGATTGACTTTTTAAACCAGTCGTCGATGGCGCGGTTCTTTTTATTCTGAAGTACAATAGTCTGTAATTTCTCAAAATCTTTTGTAAAATCGGCCGTGTGGGGTGGGACCTTACTTTTGAAATACAATAATCGTACCGCGCTTTTACCATCTTCTGTACGATACGGTAGGGGAGCTGAAATTTTGCCTACCTGCATTGTATCGAGCATCTGGAACATCGCATATTCCATAGAACCGTCCATGGCCATCCGGCTGCTGCCCGTCTGAGGGTCACGTAATAAGCCTCCAGCATCAGCCGTGTTTTTGTCTTCCGAATAATCGTGAGCGGCTTTATCGAATTTTAGTGAATCGAGCTGAATGAGATTCTTCAGGCTGTCTAAGTAGCGCGTTGGACCCGATAAATCCAGGCGGTTATAGTCGGGGCGAAGCAAAATGTGCCGAGCGTGGTATTCAGCCCCCGTGTTTCCAGCAATTGAATCAGGTGCAAACCAAAATCCGATTCCACAATATCCGACATTTCATTCGGTTTAGTTTCAGGGCTGCGCCTTCGAAAGGGGCTACCATCATCCCCCGTTTGGCAAAGCCAAGGTCACCCCCCTTTTCACCTGAACTAACGTCTTCGGAATTTTCTTTGGCCAGTTTTGCAAAATCCTCGCCCTTTTCAATGCGCTGTTTAAGGTCCAGCAATCGCTGCCGGAGCGCTTCTTTTTGTTCTTTAGTAGGTTTAGCAAAGCGAACAATCTGGCCAACTTCTACGTCGGCGGGCATATATGGAAGACTATCTCTGGGAATTGCATCGAAGAATTTACGGACATCGCGGGGAGTTACCTTTACGTCGGTCGTAATTTTTTGCTGCATTTTCTGGACAACTTTCTGCTCTTTCACTTGTGTCCGCAGTTCACTTTTGAGCATTTCCAGGCTTTTTCCGTAGGCTTCAACGATACTCTTTTCTGAGCCAAACTGCTGAACCATATACTGCATCCGGGTGTCGAGTTCGCTATCTACAATTTTATCATCGACCACGACGGAGTCAATTTCAGCTTTAGCCAGCATCATTTTATTGATAACGAGGCTCTCCAGCAACTGGCATTTTTGCGGAGGTGTCTGGTTCTGACCAATGTAGGATTGAGTGGCTTCGTCAAGATCCGATCGCAGCACATAATAATTATCTACTTTCGCGATGATCTTGTTCAGGCTAATTCCCTGGCCCTGACCAAAGGTAGGTGCCGTCAGAAGGCAACCAACCAAAATAAAGAGCACGCTGCTGATTACTTTTTTCATATTGTCAAAGATACACACAGAACGGCAAGCGGTCTGTGTTTTAAGAAATTTTAAGTTGATTTTGGGCAATGGGTGAAATAAGTTAATTGGGTGAAGTAGGTGGAGTGAGTAACCTGACTTTACTCACTCCACCTACTTCACCAATTCCTACTTCACTAATTTCTGAATTTCCGCTTCGTTCACTTTCACAGGATAGGTTTGCCGAAGCTGGGAAAGCCACTGTTTTTCAAGCATAGCCTGATACTCGTTAATGACAGTGCCGCGTGCTTCGGCGAAGGTCTTGGCACGGGCTGGTTCAATCCGGTTAATAATGACGGCAATAGCCTTATTGTCACGATGTAGGGTCGTTGTACCTACTTTCCACTGGTCAATGGCGTCGAGGTAGGGGTTAGTTCCCTGCGCAAAGGCACCTTCACTAATGGACAAAACCGGCGGCATGCCAGCGGCTACCGGATACTTGCTGGTAATGGTTTTAACAACGTCATCCTTTGCGTTACTGAAATACTGAAAGGTTACGTTTCGCTGGGCATCTTTAGATACACCCGGCCGGGCACCCTGGTAATCTTTTTCCATAATTCGGCCCAGCGAGATTCCGTTTTTCTGCAGATAACTTACAACATTCCGAATCCGATTGGCCGAAACCGAATCGCGTTCACTGGGGTCATGTGAACCGGTTACCTCAATGACATAGTCAGGATTATGACCCATCACAACGAGTATATCGAATAGGGTTTCGCGTAAGCTTTGCGTTAGTTCCGTCTGATTTTTATCAAATGATACCGAAGCCGCCGACCGACGAAGCTGATAGGGAGGCTTACCACTTAGTACACTGGTTGCCTGTTTGAGCAAGCTGTCGTTTTGGGCAATAACGAGCGTGGCAATGGCGCGCTCAGGAAGACGGTAATTGGCTTTGTGCTGCTCAAAAAACTGTCGCTGGCCGGTCGAATCGACCATAGAGCGTTCCCATACGTTCTCCTCCATTACCTGCGAAAGCAATACACCGTCACGAATTTCGCTCATCAAGGTTCGAAACTCGGTTGATTTTTTTTCCAGATTCGCTTCTTCGGTACTGATTAGTCGGTCGCTTACAAACCGGTCGAACAGGCGATGCATGGCTACCACTGGTGAACCTAACACAGGTGCTGTTGGAGAAGTTGTTGGCGTATTGGCAGTTGGTAGAGCTGGATTTCGCGGGGGTTGTTGCCGCTGGCGGACGTAGTCAAAGAAATCATTGACCGAATAAGATTGCCCTGAAATGGTAACGATCGTTTTGTTCTGCAAAGTAGGGTCCAGGGGTTCGGTGTAGCGCCACTGCCCCCGAAGTAAACTGCTATCAGCTTTCGTTAATGCAGCCTCCAGAATGGATCTGTCTTCCTGAACCGGATATTCCTTCCGAAGCTTATGAATCGTAGCCTGTCGCAGCACTTCAGCCCGGCTATCAGTCATAACACGCTGGTGCAAAGAGGGAGCCATCGTTGCGTAAGGTTCCAGCCCTTTGCGTTCAATGAGTTTGATGATATGCCAGCCATAGTTGGTTCGGACGGGTTTTGAATAATCGCCGGGCTTGGTTAGGGCAAAAGCAGCATCTTCAAACGCCGGAACCCAGGGGCGGTCAGGCGTTGACAGAGGTAAAACACCCCATTTGTTTTCGAGGTCACATCATCAGAAATTTCGCGGCAAACAAGTTCGAAGGGTTCTCCTTTTTGCAAGCGAGCATAGGCCCCCTCAATACGATCTTTCGCCATTTTCTGACCGGCTTCGTCGGCACCTGGGCTCATCCGCACCAGCATATGCGCCACACGAACACGCCCCCGACTGGGTCGGCGACTGTTGACTTTAACGAGGTGATAGCCAAAACGGGTTCTAACGGGTTGCGAAATGCCACCAACGGGTGTTGTATAAGCCGCTGTTTCGAGCGCATAAGTGACGCCGAACGCCGTGATGTAGCCAAGGTTCCCGCCGTTCTGTGCTGTTGCGGCATCCTGTGAGTAATCGGTGGCGAGTTTAGCAAAATCTTCACCAGCTAGCGCTTTCTTACGAAGCCCCAATACCGATTCATAGGCCTTAAGGGTATCGGCAGGGAGCGCATCTTCAGAAACTGACACCAGAATGTGCGATGCGTTAACATCTTCCTGCATATGCTGATAAGCCTCGGCGGTGAGCGCTTCAACCAGCACTTTGTCTGTCAGATAGGACTGCGCCAATTGCTTCCGGTACGTGTTCATTTCCTCCCGAAAAGCCTCAGTGGTATCGCGGCCTTCGGTTTCGGCGGCCAGCACTTTCAGTTTGAGATTAGTATACAGGTCGAAGTAGTCTTTAACGTCGGTTCGCTGAGCCGAATCAGAGGATAATTGATTTTTAGTGAACGACTGAAAGAAGTCATCGGTCGTAAAAGCTTTATTGCCCAGTGTCAGAATAACGGGTTTCGGGGGCGTTTGTTGAACAACCGGTGTGGCTGTTTTACAGGCTGTTACAAGAAGGGCCAGCAAAAAGCCGCCTGTCAAATGGCGCATAGCGTCTAGTAAAGGTAATTTTGGACGTATTGGTAAAACAGATACTCTGGAAAAAACATTCGCTTCGTATAGGGAACGATCTACAGAAACGCTTATTGGCGAATTGGCTGAATTTTAACGGTTTTCAGCAGGATGTCATACTCCAGTCGATAGTCGAAGGCGTCCTTCATATTCTGACCAGTAAACACTGCCGGAACATGCACAAGCCGTTGTTTCTTCTGCCGTAAATCGGCTTCGCGCAGGTCAACGCTGCTTTGTCCCAGTAAATCATCCTCATCAAGTTTGTCAACAAGTTGCAACCCAATTCCAGAAGCAACCAGTCCTGCCGATACGTATTTCAGCGGTGTCAGTACCTCTGTAGCGGTCAGCAGCAACCCAATTGGCAGGGCAACTATGTTATGGATCTTCTGTATTTTCGAAATGGTTTGCCGGGCCTGAATATAATCGTCGACTTCAATTAACACAACCGATGCCACAATTCGCCCATTGCGGGGAAGTTGCAGACTAATCGGCTTGGCCGGACTGTGTTCGGTGGAGCCTGACGCATCTGAACTTGCCCGCGCCGTTTGCAAATTGAGTTGCTCATCTTTTTTCACCGTCTCCACGCCCCAACCACCATTGACTACCGCTACAGGCTTATTCTTGGCATCGTAGCTGGTCAATGAATACGCCATCATCAGCTCATCCCGCCGACTGATGGTTTCTTCCAGATTGACGGCTCGCAGCGAACGAGGTACCAGCTCAGCTGTGAGGGTTGGTTGAGGGGCGCAGCTACAAATAAAGAGTGAAAGCGAAAAAGCGAGAAAGAGTGAATAGATTCGCATGGTTCAGGATTTAGATGGCTTTGCTAGGTGAGCCAGGAACTTCGTCAACTATAGATTCGCCGGATGAATGGTCGCCACTGGTCCATTGCCAGCGTTCATGTAGGCGGATGCGTCCATCAGGTAACTGTTCTGGTGTAGATTGACAATGGCCTGTCATCAACTCACCCTGCGTATTGACGTGTTGGTAGCGCATGTCCAGGCCATTATCGACCCGTAGGGTGGCAATCAGAAAGCCTTTCACAATACTCCCCCCGCTGTACTCCGCCCACACGATCTGGTCTTCCTGATGGTAGTGAAAAAGCGTATCGCCACTCACTTCGCCATTGCTGGTATTGGTGATCGATCGGAAGGTTTTGTTATTATACATAAGGCTTGGTGTAAGATGTATGATGTAGGATATATAAGTAGCAAATACATCATATATCCTACATCATACATCAATTAAACGCTGGGTTCCTGTTGGCTCAGGCAATGGAAACTACCCAGGCCCCAGACGATATCAGTCGAGTCAATGCCGACAATTTTACGGTCGGGAAAGCAGGTGCCAATGATGTCTAAGGCCTGCTGGTCTTTGGCGCATCGGAAGGTTGGCACAATGACTGATCCGTTCGTAATCAGAAAATTAGCATAGGAGGCAGGGAGTCTCAGTCCATCGCTCTCAACAGGATCGGGCATGGGAAGCTCGACGATGTTGAGTTGCTTGCCGTTCAGTAGCCGCATTGCCTTCAGCTCGTGGTGGATTTCCTGAAGAAAAGGATAATTGGCGTCGTTTCGATTCGATTCATAAGCGGCAATAACCGTGTCTTCATTCACAAAGCGAACCGTGTCATCAATGTGCCCATCGGTATCGTCACCCACAATACCTTCTTCCACCCAAAGCACCTGTTGAACCCCGTAGTAATCGCACAAATATTGCTCGATTTTCGCCTGAGTCAGGTGAGCGTTACGGTTTTGATTAAGCAAACACGCCCGGCTGGTCAGTACGGTTCCTGCCCCGTTGAACTCCACCGAACCACCTTCCATAATGATTCCGGGGGTAACATAATCCAGGCTGCGATAATGGGCAATTTCCACCGGAATCAGGTCGTCGCGGTCATAAGGTGGGTATTTGCCTCCCCAGGCGTTGTAGCCCCAGTTGACAATCATCCGCTCTTTTTTCTGGGGATTAATCAGAAAGGCTGGACCGTGGTCACGGCACCAGGAGTCATTTGTGGGGGGGAAGGAGCGTGATGTGACTCATATCGGCATCAGCAGCCAATAAGCGCAATTTTGCTGCCTGGATCACCAGTTCATTGTGCGCATTGATACACACCTGCTCACTTTCGGCAATGGTTTTGATGAAATCAATGTAGGCTGGAAACATTAATTCCTGTCGCTCGTGGGTCCAGGATGCTTCGGTATGTGGCCAACTGAGCCAGGTAGCTACGTGGGGATGCCACTCAGCAGGAAAGAAAAAGCCCTCTCGGGCTGGTATGAACGACATGTATGCTTGCGGATGTACAAGCCGTAAAGGTACGGCAAGATGATAAAATTTCGCCTTAGGATGACTGAATCAACTGTTGCACGGCTTCTACCGTCAGTTGCGTAAAATCGTCAACGATTAACATGGAACCCACGTCAGCCAATTCATCTCGGGTGTGGGTCGTTGCTACGGCAATAACCTTCATGCCCGCCCGTATGCCCGCTTCAATACCCGCAAAGGCATCCTCAAACACAACACATCGGGCAGGCTCTATGCCTACACGCTCGGCTGCGGTCAGGTAAATTTCGGGAGCGGGTTTGCCTTTGTGAATCATGCTGGAATCAACAATGGCATCGAAATAAGGTCGTAGCGGCAGCCCGTCCAGAGTGAATCGAACATTGCTTTCGGGTGCCGATGTGCCCACGGCCAATTTAACCCCCTGTGCTTTTAAAGCAGCCAGAAAAGCCAACAGTCCCGGTGCCGGTTGCAGATGTGGGCGGTATAACTCCCGATAAATCGCTTCTTTTTCTTCTGTCAAAACGATCAACTCGCCCGGTGAAATGGGTCGTTGAAATACATAGGCCATCGCATCGGCGGAGACGCGTCCGTTAATATGGTCAACGTATTGATCCTTAGTAAGCGGGCGATTATGATGCTGGGCAAACTGCAACCAGGCGTTGATGTGGAAATCGGTGTTGTCAATTAAGACCCCATCCATATCGAAAAGGGCAGCCCATGACAGGGCAGAAGGTGTATCAGGCATTCGAAAATATCAGGTTTAATCCTCGCTGTCTGTAGTTAGTGTTGGTAGTGTATCCCCGCTAGCACAGAAGCTTCATGAAGTAGTTCAGTGGCAACCAGTTCGTCCGTTACGAATTCAATCCGCTCATCAAATGCATCGAGGCCTTCATCATTCGTTGATGAGGATACATTCATACCTAACAGAAATCGACCTACATACAGGAGATTAAGCGAAAAACGCAGTTCGGGTAGAGCGGTACTGTGGCGGGTCAGGAGTTCGGTTTGCATAATGATGATGTAGCGCGGACATCCTGTCCGCATAGTCTAATCTAAGCTATGCGGACAGGATGTCCGCGTTACTTACAATGCTTTTATCTTCAGGTTTCTAAAATAAATAGGGGCTCCGGCATGTTTACCCTGTAAGCCGATATAACCGTGAAGCGGTAAATCAGCAGGTGGTTTGCTGAGCCATTCCGGAACCGTTGAGCCATCGGGATTAGTCTTCGCCGACGTGAATTTTGATAAATCAATGGTATTCACTAACTGATTG
The DNA here is from genome assembly GCA_003259005.1 of Spirosoma telluris. Taxonomy (GTDB): domain Bacteria; phylum Bacteroidota; class Bacteroidia; order Cytophagales; family Spirosomataceae; genus Spirosoma; species Spirosoma telluris. The sequence goes on along the minus strand of QLII01000001.1, from coordinate 1,927,693 downwards.
TTGAGCACTACATAAATCATCTTGCCCTGGCAGGTAATCGTATACCGATTCCATTCGTCGGGCTTCTTAACAATTTGTTGTTTGGTGGCCGCCTGATGGCCAAAAAAAGCACCGCACTGCCAGTTCGTGGGCGAGTCGGCCCATTTTTTAGCGTAATCATCGGCAATCTGAATTTCCACCGAGTTGGGAATCCAGTTAGTGGTATCGCTGGCATGAACAACCACGCCACTATTGGTGCCATCTGCTGTTTTGAAGAGTAAATCCAGCACAAAATCGTCATAGGGAACGGCCGTCCAGATGGCTTTATCGGCAGTGGCTGTCAAAATTCCTCCATCATCAATACTCCAGACACCCTTCGGAAAGCCCGCATCAGAAAGATCGCTGGCAAAGAGAGGTTTCCAGCCAGGGCCGCTGGGGTTTGGGTGTCCTTTCGGGACAGCAACAGTTGGGGTCGTTTGCGCAAAAAGCTGACTGGTTAACGTGAGCGCCAATCCAATGAGCAACAGTTTTTTCTTCATGAAGAGCAGTAATGAGAGCCTATTCGCCAAGGAGTTTGTTTAAACACAAAGACGCAAAGTACACAAAAGTTTTATGCTTTTCTCTGTGTGGTATGTGCCTCTGTGGTTAAACAATTTTTTATCGGATAGCTTCTGCGCTAGCCTGAAGTGTGGTCTGATTCGCTGAATCGAACGAGCGGTCGTTTTGGCGAAAGCTTTTCATAATCCAACCGCCACCAATGACATCGTCTCCTTCGTAGAAAACGGCGGCTTGCCCCGGCGCAATAGCCGAAACGCCTTCGTTGAACAGCACTTCGATTTTGTCGCCAGATTGTGAAATCGTAGCGGGTGTGCCGGGTCTTTATACCGTACTTTCGTCACGGTTTCGAATGGCCCGTTAATGTGATCGTACTTTTGCAGATTTAACTTGCTGACAATCATACCATCTCGAAACAGGTCTTTATCGACACCCAGCACGACTTCATTCGTATCTTTCCGAATTTCCGTGACGAACATTGGTTGTCCGAAAGCCATACCTAGTCCTTTGCGTTGGCCGATGGTATAGAATGGATAGCCCTGGTGCTTGCCGAGAACTTTGCCAGTCCCTTCCATGACAAAATTGCCCCCGGCAACTTCAGCCTCCAGGCCTGGCATCCGGCGTTTGAGGAACCCCGATAATCGTTGTCGGGCACAAAACAAATTTCGTAGGATTCCGATTTGGTAACCAGCTCCATAAAGCCCCGTTCTTTCGCCATTTCGCGAATTTCGGATTTCCGCAAATGGCCCAGTGGTAATTTTGTCCGGCTCAAACTCTCCTGCGATACCCCCCACAAAACGTAGGATTGATCTTTCAGTGAATCGACGCCTTTGGAAAGAATATGCCGGCCATTTTCTGTACGTATATGCGCATAGTGCCCCGTTGCAATCGACTCACAATCAAGTCGATCTGCCCGGCGAAGCAGGGCGTCCCATTTGATGTGCGTATTGCACATGACACAGGGATTGGGCGTCCGGCCTTCGAGGTATTCGCCCGTAAAATGGTCGATGACAGCATCACCAAACTCTTCCCGAATATCCAGAATGTAGTGGGGGAAACCGAGGCTAACGGCAATGTTACGGGCGTCGTTAATGCTGTCGAGGCTGCAACAACCGGTTTCTTTTTTTGTACCGCCTGAGGACGCATAATCCCAGGTTTTCATGGTCATGCCAATGACCTCGTAGCCTTCTTCGTGCAGCAGTACCGCTGCCAGTGAAGAATCAATGCCGCCACTCATGGCGACCAGAATTCGTCCGTGTTTGCTCATCTCTGCCGGGGTTCAAAGCCCCGCGATTTATGGTTTGATAGGGTGTCCTTTGTTTCGCTAGGTACCGTTAAATGGATACAATACGAATAACATACACCTGCCTAAAGATATAGCCTAACAATTTTTGAACGGAATCCATTCAGGGAGTACCGACAATTTTACAAATTCATCCAATTGAGACTCATCACAAAAGCGTGTTGTCGAGACAAACTTCACTAAAAAAGGGTAGCTGATGAGCTACCCTTTTTTAGTGAAGTTTAAGTAAGTTATTCGTTCTCAAATGGATTTTTGTCGTAGGTAACGCTGGCAAGTTTTGTGTCTAAGTAATAAACCTGGTCAGCTGGTATCTGATCGATCAGTTCCAGACAACGCCGGGCAATATATTCTTCTTCGACCTGCTCTTTAACATACCATTTCAGGAGCTCTTCGGTGGCATAGTCCCCTTCACGGCGGCAAACGCCAATGATCCGGTTGATTGAGTCAGTCACGGCAATTTCCTGCTCAAGTACAGTCTCAAAAACTGCCCGAAGGGAGTCAAATTCCTGCGTTACGGCTGGCACTTCGGGTGTATAGGCGGTTGCCCCCTGATCGCACAGATAATGGAAAAGCTTCATCGCATGGTTACGCTCTTCTTCCGATTGCTTGTAGAAAAAACCTGCGCTATTGTCATAACCGTTGCGGTCACACCAGCCCGCCATTGCAAGATACTTAGAGGATGAAATCAGTTCCATTTGTATCTGCTGATTCAGAACCAGCTCAACAGGTTCTTTGATCAATGTGCGGAGTCTTTCTAAATCTTTCATTTGGCGTTTATAAAGGCGAGAAATTGATAATCCCAAAGAACCGTAATAAATCGGTTTTGCTGTAAAGAAAACGAATAATCAGAAAATTTTCGATGAAATCAGTCTTGATTGGAAAGGGTTGAACAACCGCATTCCCGCAGTATACTGTTTAACTCGAGCGTAAAAACGGCTCCGTTAAGCAATTCCCGCAGGTGTAGAATTTCACAAAGCGTCAGAACGTAACAACGGTCTAGTCGTGGTAAGGTAAAAATTTCCACTTCATCGGCGGCTTCGGTGCTGAGAGCCATTTGATGAATGTTTACGGTCTGTACCATGCGCCGGAATTGCGAAAAGTCGCGGGCTGATAGCGGTGTATTGGTTCCCCAAAACGATAAAATAAGCCGATTAGTCCGATCACATTGATACACTGTGCCTTTATCGGTTTGGAAAACTAACTGATAGGAGGCTAGTACGTTACTGTCCATAATTTGTAAAATGACAGAGCAAATATACAGGAATAAAATTTATTTAGAATCGTTAAAAATAAATTTTATTCCTGTAGAAGTTACGGGCCTCTATGTACATTATTGAAAGAGCCAATACGGCATCGAAAAAATGGCCTGCTACTTTCCTTGTAAAAAGCTGATGACTTCCTGAGCCGTTTGACGGCCGAGCGATTAACGCCGATCAACGTTGCCGAAGCGAAACCGGTCCAACTGCCGTATCCGACTAACCATAAACCCGGCTGTTTTACCGAACGGGTTCCTTCCACCTCAACCCGCCCATCGGGGGTGCGCAGATCAAGCTCATCTAAAAACTGGAGGGCTGGCCGAAAACCTGTGCACCAGATAATAGCATCCACTGATTCCTGACTTCCATCTGGCCAGATAACTCCATCCTGGTTGAGCGCTGTAAACGGTCGCACGGCCTGTAGGGCATCTCGGCTTCGGGCTTCTTTCACGCTATCTACCATCACAATATCGGCAAGGTTGGCTCTGGGCCTGGGGTCTCCAGCGTGGAAACGTTGCGTGGCGGCCTGAAACAGGTAACGGCCATCCACCTCATCGGGCAGGAAGGATGGTTCCTGTTGAGTCACCCAGGTGGTGTTGGCAACTTTCGACACTTCAGCCACGATCTGCGCCCCCGAATTACCGCCACCCACCACCAACACGCGTTTACCAGCAAATTCATCGGGTGAAGTATAGGTAGCCGAATGAATCTGTTTCCCGCTAAAGTCTTCTCTACCAGCATAGGCTGGAAGATAGGGATGACTCCAGCTTCCCGTAGAGCATACTAACGCTCGACAACGGTACTCTCCCTGGTTAGTCATCAGGAGAAATAGGGTATCCTCTAGCTTAACCGCATAAACGTGAACTGGACGATGAATTGTAAAGCCATAACGCTTCTCATAATTAGTGAGATAATCAATGACTTCCTGGCGGGACGGGTACGTATCAAGTCCGCGGGGCATCAGCCAGCCGGGTAACGAGCTAGCATCTGCCGGAGAAAAAAGTCGCAGGGATTCCCAGCCATGTTGCCAGGCTCCACCTGGAGAGGACTGGTCATCCAACAGGATAACATCCAGGGCATTACGCCGTAAATGATAAGCAGTTGCCAGACCCGACTGCCCACCGCCGATAATGATCACATCGTGTACCGTCTGCTCATTCATGATAAATCATAGATCCGTTTAGCTGCTAATGAAACATACAGAATGCCGTCAGGCCGTCCGTAACATCGTGGCGTATGGGTTGGGCAGTTCACTTGCTTCAATAGCGCGGGCGGCCTTTTCCACATCATAGGCCACGCGAATAAACTCCACCTGTATGCCTTCACGAGAGCCGGGTCGGGCAGTTTCGTCAATGGTCAGGAGCACGTAACAGGCGCGGGGATCGCCATCTTTGGGCTTGCCTACTGACCCGATATTGATGGCATGGCGCCAATACGTTTCCTGCCCTTCCACTTCAGCACTGACCACTTTATAAAAGGGTTTATGCGTATGGCCAAAACAGAGAATATCGGCCCCAGCTCCTTCCAGAACACGACCTAAACTTCGGTCGCCCCGATCCTCAAACAAATATTCGTTCACCCGGCGGGACTGCCATGAACCAGTAGTAACGAAAGGGGAGGTTGTTGTTGCCACAGGTTTTCTGGATGGCTGCCTAACTCAAATTCAACCCGGATGTGCGTGGGTAACGAGCGTAGATAGTTTCGTTCCTCATCGCCTACTGCCTTATTGGTGTAGGCAATGGAGACTTTACCCATCGCTTTTTCCGCTTCTTCCCGGTAGGCGCAACCGCAATCGTCGGATGCACGGCCAATGCCGAAATCATAGTTTCCCGTAATGGTGGGAATCCTGCGCTTACGGATTTCAGCAATGACTTCGTTAGGCCAGATGTTATAGCCTACCAGGTCACCCAGACAGTAGACCGCGTCTGGATTACGGCTATCGATGTCGGCCAATACTGCTTCCAGCGCGGGTAAATTGGCATGTATATCCGAAAATAGGGCAAGTTTCATGCGTGGTTCTGAATGGCTTTTTTGTAGTGGGGAGTAAATTTATGTTCCTGCTTCAGAGCAAAGTTGACCAGCAGAATCAGGGCTGGTACTTCGATCAGCGGACCGACCACAGCGGCAAAGGCCGCCCCCGAATTGATGCCGAACACGGCGATGGCCACAGCAATGCCTAGTTCGAAGTTGTTGCCCGCTGCGGTGAAGGCCAGTGATGTCGATTTTGCATAATCGGTACCGGCTCGTTTAGACAGATAAAAGGCCGAAAAGAACATGATGGCAAAATAGATCGTCAACGGAATGGCGATACGCACCACATCGAGCGGGATGGTTACGATCAATTTCCCTTTGAGACTGAACATTACAACAATAGTGAACAACAGCGCAATCAGTGTGATTGGGCTGATCGCCGGTAAGAAGGTCTGCTCATACCACAGACGACTTTTTAGTCGCGTGAGAATTAGCCGCGAGAATAAACCCGCCAAAAATGGCACGCCCAGATAGATAAATACACTTTTGGCCACCTCGCCAATTGTGATATTAACGGTATAACCTTTCATGCCAAACAGGGGCGGTAATACTGTGATAAACACATAGGCGTAGACCGAATAAAACAGTACCTGAAAAATGCTGTTGAAGGCCACCAGTCCAGCGGCATACAGGCGGTCGCCCTTGGCCAGATCATTCCAGACGATCACCATCGCAATGCAACGGGCAATGCCGATCATGATCAGACCTGTCATGTATTCGGGCTTATCGGGTAGAAAAATAACCGCCAGACCAAACATCAGCAGCGGGCCGATAATCCAGTTTTGTACCAGCGATAAACCCAATAGTTTGGTATTAGTAAAGACTTTCGGGAGTTCGTCATAGCGCACTTTAGCCAGCGGTGGATACATCATCAGCACCAGACCAATGGCGAGCGGCACGTTCGTAGAGCCGGCGTTAAACCCATTGATGAAACCTTCCGACTGTGGGAAGAAATAGCCAATGCCAACGCCTATCAGCATGGCCAGGAAAATCCACAGGGTTAAAAAGCGGTCGAGAAACGAAAGACGTGGGCTGTTCATGCTGGATGCTGGGTTAACACCCGTTTCATGACAATGGCCGATGACGGGCATAAATCGCTGAATTGCTGGGTCTGTTGAATAGCGGCTGGCACGTCCTGACGATTAACCACCTGAAAATCATATCGTTTGAAATAAGGTTCGGCTGTTGTTGTAAGTAGATACAGTTCGTCAAGTCCGGCCGCCTGAGCGGTCTCCAGCAGTCGCTCCACTAATTGAGCGCCAATTTGGTTGCCCTGAAACGCGGGATCAACAGCTACCGAGCGAAGCAGTCCCACCTGCTCAAACCGCTCTAAACCAGCAACCCCAACGGGCGTTACCGACTCTTTGGCGATCACAAAATCAGACAGATCCGCTGGTAAATCGTCGGTTAGTAGTTGCCCCTGATGCAGCAGAGTAACGATGGCATCTTTGTCTTCAGGCCGGGCGTTTTCGATGTGTACGTGCATGGTGATTAGGGAGTTGAAATAGGTTTATTGACAGCTAATCGGGTGGCAATGAATTCCTGGCTGTAGGCTTTGATCAGATCGCGCACTTCACGAAAGGCCGTAAGTTTATCCTTGCCTTCCATATGGCTGGGTTCCGGAAAACTATGGTGAATCAGTTCCCCCGCCGAAGGGAAAAAGGGGCATTGTTCACGAGCATTATCGCAAACGGTAATGACGAAATCGAATGGGATGTGTACATACTCATCGGCGTGATTGGATGTGTGATGTGAACTATCAATACCGTCTTCGGCTAGAACCTGAATGGCCAGTGGATTCACCCCTTTGGGCTTAACCCCCGCACTATAGACTTCGGCCTGCTCGATATCGTCTACTGTATTGGCAAAATGTTGGAGGTAGGCTTGCGCTAGTTGTGAGCGGGCTGAATTGCCTGAGCAAAGGACCAGGATTCGTTTCATTGCGGATCGGGTTTAGTTACAACACTCAGGGCCACAGCAGGAAGTGCTCGTTGACGAGCCAGGTTCAACCAGACTGGACGAAGCCGTTGCCGGTTTTTGCGCAAAAACCGTCACGCTGTAGATACCCCTGCCTTGTTGGCGATAGTCGGCAATTTCAGCGTCGGACAGGTATTTTTTTAGTACGTCATCGGGCAACGCAATTTCGCGCTCCTTTTGCACGATAATGTTTGTGAATCCAGCCTTTTCGACGATTTGTAAGTAGTCGGCTTTTTGAATAGCGCCCGAAACACAGCCAACGTAGAGTTCGGCGTCACGCTGTAAACTTCCGGGCAATTCGCCTTTCAGGACAATATCCGAGATGCTGAAATGACCACTTGGTTTGAGAATACGGAAGGTTTCTGAAAATGCCTTTTGCTTATCGGGTACCAGGTTCATCACGCAGTTGCTAACAACGACATCGGCCAAATTTTCGGGTAAGGGCATGTCCTCAATATCGCCATAGACAAAGTCAACGTTGGTGAATCCTAAGGCTTTGGTATTCAGGCGAGCCCGATCAATCATGGCCGGGGTCATATCCAGCCCAATGACGCGCCCGGTTTCGCCCGTCTCCGCACGAGCCACGAAACAATCATTGCCCGCGCCCGAGCCTAAATCAATAACAACATCGCCCGGTTTGATCTGGGCAAATTGGGTGGGCAGGCCACAGCCTAATCCTAAATCAGCCTCGGCGACGTAGCCGTTTAGTTCATCATACCCCACTGCCATGTCAATGGGTACATTAGCACTGATTTCTGGCCCACAACAGGAGGTTGGTCCCGATTGGGCACTTCCACAACAACCCGTGGTTTCAGCCTGTTCGGCGATGGCTGCGTATTTCTGACGGACAACGTCTTTGATTTGCTCGGCGGTTTCCATTTTTCTTTATTGTTATATTGTAATATTACGATTGATTTGCGCAAAAAAACACCCCTGATTAGCTAGCAGCAGGAAGAGGGTACAGGTACGAATGAATCCAGTATAGCACCAAACGTTTGACGGGCTTCTTCCCACACAGATGGGTTAATACAATAGCATACACGGGGAGGATTGATTTCGCCCTGAATGATACCAATGCGTTTCAATTCCTTCAGATGTTGAGAAACGGTTGCCTGCGCCAGTTCCAGCTCATCAACCATATCCCCGCAAACACAAGATTTTCGGGCGGCCAGCATTTGTAAAATCGCTACCCGAGCGGGGTGAGCAAAGGCTTTTGCCAGATCGGCTATACGGTTTTGCTCGGTGGTAAAGATTTCGGTTTTTGTCAGTCCCATGCTGCAAATATACAGGCTTTTTTTTATTATCGCAATATTACGATTAATATTTTTTTGCTATAAATCTTTAGATGTTAATTTTTGGAAAATTAGGATATAGAAAGTTAGTTAACAGTAAAATAATGATACAATTAGTGAATGGTACTGATAAAGGAAAAACCCTTTGTATGTTTAGCGAATAATATAAACATTAGGTTTATGCTCAAATTCAATAAGTTAAAAAGTTTCTACGTAGCCTCTGTGGTTGCGGGCTCACTATTAGTCGGCTGTCATTCGCTCAATGAATTGGCACCGAGCGTAAACGATAGTGTGTCATTGGGGGCAGCCCGATAGCGGTATCGCTATCCGAAGGCTTTGAAGTTGGCTCAACCAGTCCTAAAACAGCCTATGACGTTTCACCAACGGGCTCGTCCAGTGGCGATAATGTGACGCTTCCTTCTGGCTCCTGGAATCTATATGACGCGCTGGTTGGCAATTTAGCGGGCGATCTAAAAGCGGGCTCCTGGTCGGCACGAATCCGCAATACAGGCAAAATTACAATGCTGTTTAATGTAACCACCGGCATTAGCACCGTTACGGTAAAGCATGCAACTTATACCGGTGACGCATCGAGCCAATGGGGTTGTGGTACTCAGTTAATAGTGGTAGTACCTGGACACAATCAGGCTCAAATGTTAGCACAACCACTACGCTGCAAACGCAAACATTTACCCTGAATGTAACGGGAACGGTTCGGCTGGAGATTCGGAAAGCAACTGGCGCAGCGAACCGGATCAACATCGACGATATTACCATTAATGATAATTCGGGTGGAGGTGCGCCGACGGGTAAAAAGTTTTTGTTTGATGCCAGTAAACTGGAAAACGCGGGTAGTGCCGATTGGCAAATCGACGCCGATGGAACCGAAAGTGTTGCTATGTATACGGGCGGGACAACTGTAGAAACGAAAGCGCAACGGACACCAACGCCTTCCTATACGGGTATTACATCGACAACTCCTGAAACCTACTGGAAAGGCGCTATTTCAGCATGGGCTGTTAATCTGGTTCAGCGGGGTAATCTGGTCGAAACGCTCCCAAGTGGTTCGATTGTCACCTATGGCAATACATCGAATGTGCAGGATTTGAGCAATTACGATGTGTATATTGTTGTGGAGCCAAACCGGTTGTTTACGGCTGCCGAAAAAACCGCGATCATGAACTTTGTTTCCAATGGGGGCGGGTTGATGATGATTGCTGACCATACTGCTGCTACAACTGCCGGAACCGATGCGAATGGCTATAACCCTCAGACCGGGACGGCGATGGGTATGACTCACCCCGCGTCTGGAACGACCTGATGTCTAACAATGGCATTAATAACAATAAGCCGTTTGGTTTTAACATTGATTATGTTGACATCAGCGAGCAGCCAACGACCAAAGTGTATACCGGAACTAACACGAACGCGCAGAAAGTGCTGGGTGGTTTGGCCGGGACTGCTTCTAAATTAGCGTTTTACAACGGATCAACGGCTACACTGTACCCAGCAAACAATGCAAACGTGCAGGGTTTGTTCTGGCGCATGAGTAGTACCTTAAATGGAACAACAGGCGTAATGGCCTTACTGTCAACCTATGGAACCGGTCGCATCGTCTTTATTGGTGATAGCTCACCTGCCGACGATGGAACGGGCGATACAAATGACAACCTGTTCAATGGTTGGTCGGGCGATGCGCCATCGGGTTATACATCGCACCCTGCTTTGCACATCAATGCCTCGCTGTGGCTGGCTAAAATCCAGTAGATAATATAGGTTTAACCACAGAGAACACAGAGATTTATTGTCTCAAACTACTCTGTGTCGCAACGGCGCACCGCTCTGTGGTTAAAAATGTTTTAGTCGGGCTAGTTTTGTCTGGGCTAAGCTCCAGCTTGGCCCGTTGGGTTATATGCTGAGACTCAAAGGCCAAGCCGGAGCCTGGCCCAGCCATTAGGGATAAATCAAATACTTCTTCCGCATCTGCTTGTAAGCTGATAAGCCCGGCTCCCAGCTTTTGCGGATTTCCTTTTCAGAGACGCCCGCAATGATTTGTTTTTGTAGGGCTTCATTTCCACTTCGGAAGTTGAAATTGCCAATCTGTTTACTGTAACTCGTATCGAAAAACCGGGCTTTCTCGGGGTAGGCTTTGTATAACTCCATCAGCCATTGCAAATTGAGTTGCCGCGTTTTGCGGAATACATTGGTATCATAGTTTCGGAGATCTAGGCCATAGCAGTCCGTATCCTGATGCAATGGCGTTTCGCTCATACCTTTAAGGCTAACCGGTTTAAACGAAAATGAATAGATACCTTTCAGCGCTGGGGCTCCTAAAACGGTGAAGGGCATGTAGGTACCCCGACCCTGGCTGATGATCGTTCCTTCGAACCAGCAAGTGCTGGGATAGAGCATGATGGATTGCTGCGTGTTGAGGTTAGGGGAGGGCATCACGGGTAATGTATAAGGCGTATCGTGCGTATAGTTGGCCAGCTTAATAATCTTTAGCTTGCACGGATTCGTTTTAGACACTCCACCCAGCCTTCGCCATTGATCATCTGGGCAAACTCAGCAATGGTACAGCCGTGCGTAATTGGAATCGGGTGCATCCCAATACCTGAATACAGGTGTTTTTCCAGAATTGGGCCATCCACGATAAAGCCATTCGGATTAGGCCTGTCCAGAATCATCAGTTCTTTATTGTTTTCGGCGCAGGCTTCCATCACATGGTTGAGCGTATTGATATATGTGTAAAAACGGCAACCCACGTCCTGAATATCGAAAATCATCAGGTCGATATTCGCTAATTGTTCTTTCGTTGGTTTTCTGTTCTTCCCGTAGAGGGAAACAACCGGAATGCCGGTTTTCTCATCTACGGCATCGTCAACCTTAGCGCCATTGCTGGCGTTCCCCGAAATCCGTGCTCAGGCCCAAAAATGCTGACAATATTGACACCCAGACTAACCAGACTGTCGACACTGGGTTTGCTACCAATGATGGATGTTTGGTTAACGACCATCCCAATCCGTTTCCCTTTCAGATAGGGGAGGTAGGCAGAAACCTGGTCAGCACCTGTTGCAATTCTAGCTGCCTTACGAGGAGTACTAACAAAGGCAGTATGGACTAAATCAGGGCGATTGGTCGGATACAGAAACCCTAGTAGGAGAGGCAGCAAAAACAGGGCAATCGTTTTCATAGACAGTCGATATAGCAGAGAAGGCTGCAAATTGCTGATAAAAAGTTTGCCTACAAACAGCTATGGGTAGCTAATTCTTGAGCTTACTGCCATCTCACGAACGGGGGTTTATTGAAGAGACGCATTTCCGTCGGCGTATTTGAGGTTGTATTTCAAGTGATTTATCCGCCAGCCGTTGCCCGTTCGTTCGGCTTTAATGTCATAGCTCCCAACAAAGGTTCGGGTTTTGCCATGAATAGCCGCCGTCCGGTAATGAGTAGCCACGGCGTATCCATACACATCGGCCTGATCACCATTGACCGTAATAAGGTAATGGCCACCCTGGTGGTGAATGGCGTCGACGCCCTGAAAGCCCTGATGCCAGCCATCCGTTATCGCCTGAGCCGTTACCATACCTGGAGGTGCCCCTCCATTTGATTCCATGTCGAGGTAAACATCGGTCGTGAAAATCTCGTTGATTAACCCTTGCCAGTTTCGGTCATCGGTGTACATGAACAGGCGGTTCACCAATTCAGTGAGGTCCAATTTATCCCGTACCTCAGTCATCGCTTTGTCGTTACTAGTCATGTTTGTTACGATAAATATCTATTTAACGGACTGATAACACATACTGACGTCTAATTGTTGGCGGTTAGACAAATGTGCTTACTCGCTTCGTAAACTCTTTACCGGATTAACCAGGGCGGCTTTGATGCTTTGAAAACTGACCGTTAGCAACGCGATAATCGCCATCAACAGGCCTGTTATTGCAAATACCCACCACTTGATTTCAACTTTGAACTCGAAATTCTGGAGCCACTGACTCATGGCGTACCAGGCAATAGGGGAGGCAATCACAATGGCAACCCCTACCAGTTTCAGGAAGTCTTTGGAAAGTAGGGTGATAATGCTGCCAACTGAGGCACCCAGTACTTTCCGCACGCCAATTTCCTTGGTGCGCTGTTCAGCTGTAAACGTGGCCAGCCCAAATAAGCCGAGGCAGGCAATTAAAACCGCTAAAAACGTTGAGACTTCAATAAGTTGTGCCGTTCGGATTTCAGACTGGTAAGCTTGTGCCAGCGAGTCGTCCAGAAAGCTGTACTCAAATAGCTGATTCGGGAAGGTGGCTGTCCAGGCTTTTTCGATTCGGGCTAACGCTGCCTGTACGGTCTCGGTCGTGGGATTTTCGCTTTGCAATTTGATGCCGGCCTGATAAAAATTATTCGGTACGACCTGAATCACGGTCGGGTCAATTTTCTGATGCAGCGAGTTGACATTAAAGTTTTTAGCCACCCCAATAATGGTTGCAAACTCCTGGCCATTGCCGTAAAACACGCGCTGCCCAATGGCATCCTGGGGACGGCTAATGCCCATTCGATTGATAAAGACCTCATTGGCGATGACCTTAAAGGAGGCTGAAGACGTATCCGTATCCTTGAGTTTCTCTCCCGCCAACAACTGAATGCCATAGGTATCGAGGTAGTGCGAATCGCCCATTTTCATCTGGGTTTTGATCTGAAGCCACTTGGCTTTGGCACCTTCCCGTATTCCATGGCCTGCATCCAGTTGCTTTCTGACGATGCGCTGTTGAAGGAGAAACTCACGTCCTTGATCTGTGGCGATTCGATCAGTTGATTGCGTAGCGCCTGCAATTTCTCTGGTTTATTGTCCGGTAACCCAACCGTAATGATGGCTGATTTATTGAACCCCAAGTCTGCATTGCGGAAAAAGGTAAGTTGCTGATTGATCAATAACGCGCTGCTAATGAGAATCAACGAAACCGTAAACTGAACTACCACTAATCCCTGTCGCAAGGTAAACCATTGTTTCCCCTGCGCTAACGTATTGTTTTTTAAGGCCCAGATGGGGGCCATGCCCGATAGTCTGAACGCTGGATAAACACCCGCCAGTAAAGTTGTGAGGCCTGCCAAGGCGAGGGCGAAGAGAGCGGTTTGCCACGTAAATAAATCTTGAGCTTTCAGGGGGACTGCCAGCGTATTGGCCATCGTCGGTAGCGTAATCCAGGCTAGGAGGATGGCTACCAGAACGGCGAGAAACGTAATCAGACCAGCCTCTGTCAGGAACTGATAGATCAGCGACCCGCGATTACTGCCAACCGCTTTCCGAATGCCCACCTCTTTGGCCCGTTTGAAGGCCTGAGCGGTGCTTAAATTGATGAAGTTGAAACAGGCAATCAGCAGCACCAGTAAACCAATGAACGACAGCGTTCGCAGTAAAGGTAGATTGGCCGACCGCCCTCCTAAGTTGCTGCTGTAATGAATTTCGGACAACGGGCCCAGGAAAAAGCGTTTGTCGGCAAGGGCTTCCTTACCCATGTATTTGGCGACTATATGCTGAAAACGCCTGGTTAATTGAGCGGGATTAATGCCCTCTTTTAACAACACAAATACCTGAAAATTGTCATTCCAGCCATTCCACTTATTCAAATCAGTATCCGGGTGGACGTTTTTGATCGTGGGGAAAGAAACCAGCAGATCGAATGGAAAACTAGTTATTGTCGGGTGGTCTTCCAGTACACCGGCTACCACCAAGTCCTGCTTGTTATCGAGCTGTATCGTTTTGCTGAGTACATCGGTGGTGCCAAAATACTTTTCGGCATAAGCACGCGTCAGGACAACCGTATTCGGTTGCGACAGCGCGGTACGGGGATCACCGGTTATCCATTGATAATCAAGTAAATGAAATAACTCGTTGCCAGCAAAAACGTATTGTTCTTTGAACCGTTTATCGGAGTTGGGAACGGCGAACGTACTGCCCCAATCTGTAGTAAAGGAACGACTAACTCCGCTTCGGGCAGGTCGGTATGCAAGGCGTTGGTCATGCCGGTATACGTACCCGGATAGCTGTGCATTTCTTTGATGTTTTCTCCCTCAACCCGATAAACCCGACTCCCGTTTGTGTGGTACTTGTCGTAGCTGGTCTCGTGCCTGACGGCTAAAAATATCAACACTGTACAGGCCATGCCAACGGCCAGACCGGTGATATTGATGAAGGAATATCCCTTGCTTTTGGAGAGGTTTCGAAAGGCGATTTTTACATAGTTGCGTATCATAGCAGGACTCAATAAGAAAGGGGTTGGGTACTCTACAGATCGTTTCGATTTGGCCAGAGGCCGTAATAGTTTTAGTACATTTAGGCCGTACCGCCAATTGGCTTTTTGCTCGCCTACCGTTTCTACCCAATAGTCGTAGAGTTCCAGTAGGTCGCCCTGTACCTCTTCGGCGGTATCCGGATGACCGAAGGTCGCCAGGAGCCAGGTGGCCCAGCGCGGTGGGGGATGGTGGTTTGGTTTCATGATTTTTTTGCGTGGGGCAGGGGGCACGGAGCAAGGTGTGGAGCACTGCTCGGTTTGTGCCCTGCTCCTTGCTCCCCGCACCGCGCTATTCAGATCGTAATGATTTCACTGGATTTACCATGGCTGCTTTTATACTTTGGAGGCTGACCGTTAGCAGCGCAATCACGATAGCTAACAAACCTGATCCAGCGAGTACCCACCACTCAATATCAATGCGGTAAGCGAATCCCCGTAACCACTGACTCATAGCGTACCAGGCAATCGGCGACGCAATTAAAATCGAAATAAGTAGCAGTTTGAGGAAGTCTTTTGAGATCAGGGTCACAACACTCATCACCGATGCGCCCAGTACTTTGCGAATACCAATTTCTTTGATGCGCTGCTCAGTCGACAGAAGTACAATGGCAAATAACCCCAGGCAGGATAAGGCAATCGCAATACCGGCTGCAATGCCATACATTTTCGACAACTGTTCCTCCTTGCGATACCAGCGATCCGTATTTTCGTTTAAGAATGAGCCCAGGAATTCTGTCTTTGGGGCGATTTTCGGCCACTCATGTTTAAGCACCTCCATAGCCGATACCATACCCTGTGGAGTCACTCGTACCAGTATGTACCTGATTTGATCATTCTTTTTCATGTATAGCGTAACAGCTTCCAGCTTATTTCGGAGGTCGTATAGATGAAAGTCAGGAATGAGTCCTACGATCTGGTACGTGGTATTTTCAGCACCCGCCTGAAAGAATGAACCTACCGGATTTTTAACACCGAGTTTTTGAGCCATACTGGTAGTGACAATGACGTTGGAGATGGAATCAGTAGCGTAGGAAGGATTAAATTCCCGACCCGCCAGTAGCTTGATACCCAGCGTTTTCAGGTAATCGTAATCAATTCGCACCCAGTTGGTAGTCACCTCTTTGCCTTTGTGCATGAACCCCATTGTACTTTTGCCATATCCGCCATCGAGACCACTCCCAACATTAATTGCCGTACCGCTGATGGATACTATATTCGGATTAGTGGCTAGCCGGTTTCGTAATAGCTCCAGCGAACGAGAACCATTCAGGTCCTGATCTACGGGAATACTGATTACCTGATCTTCATTGAATCCCAAAGGCTGGTCGCGCAAATAATGAATTTGGCGAAGAACAACGAAGGTGCTGGTAATGAGCACACAGGCGATGATGAATTGTAGGATGATCAGGCTATTTCGTAACGAACCGGGTTTGCCCGTTTTGAGTTGCCCCCGCAGAACCTTAACCGTCGATAGACGAGCCATAACCCAGGCTGGGTACCCACCCGATATGAATGCGATCAATCCGAAACCGGCCAAAATAATGCCCCAACTGATCGGGTTCTTTAAGTAATCCAGTGTCAATTGGGTGTTAAATAGCGTGTTGAAATCGGGGAGGAGCCAGACCGCCAAACCTAGCCCAATCAATAAAGCAATGAAACAGGTCAGCAGCGATTCGCTCCACAGTTGAGAGAACAATTGTATGCGCAATGCGCCTAGTGATTTTCGTACACCAACTTCCCGCATACGCGTAAATGAGCGGGCCAATGCCAGGTTGATGAAGTTGATGCTGGCAATCAGCACAATTAAAAGACCTATGGTCAGCAGCGTGTAGGTATACACTTTTGCGGGGCTTATGCCTTCGGTGAGTTCAGTATTGAAGTGTACATCCAGCAATGGTTGTAAGCGGAGACTAAACGCATCGTTCTTCTGTTTCGCCAGTGCTCCATTTTTCGAAAGATCACGGATCGTTTCCTGAAAATAGGTCTGGATAAATGGTTTTAAGCGCTGTTCCATGGTTGCCCGGTCAACATCCGGGCGCAGTTTCACATAGACCAGGTGATTACCATTAGACCAATTGTCTTTATCTTCTGCATAATTTGGACGATTCTCGGTACGTATAAACGCATCGTAGGTAATGGATGAAGTCGGGACTGGATTCGCAATAACACCCGTTACACTAAATTGCTTTGGTTCGCCAAAATCCTTAACCAGCACTGTTTTGCCGATAGGATTTTCTTTTCCGAAAATATCTCTGGCCATATCTTCACTAATGACAATATCGCTCAGGTTATTCAGGGCCTGTTTAGCGTCTCCCTGCAGCATGGGCAGCGAAAATAGAGTTAACATGTCGGGATCTGCTGTTCGGACATCCTTATGGTACTCTTTACCCCGATATTGTACTGTTCCCGATGTTTCTGCATATCGGGTTGCCTGTTCAATTTCTGGAAACGTTTTCTTTAAGGTCGGAACCATCGGATAAGCCATGCCAACATTTTTTCGAATGCCTTCACTCCGATTTTGAAAAAAATAAGGGCGGAATATTCGATCTGCATCCGCGTTAAAGCGGTCGTAGGATAACTCAATAAATGCGGTCAAGAACAGTAATGTACCAGCCGCAAAGGCAATGGATAAGCCCAGCACATTGATGAATGTCTGCGTTTTGTGTCGCCAGAGTGTGCGCCATCCAACAATAAGATAGTTTCGTATCATAGCAGAATCGAGGAAAAAAAGTGAAGGAGATACCAACGAAGATTTTGGTTTAGCCAGTGGCCGTAATAGTTTCAACGCATTCAGGCCATATCGCCAGCGCGCTTTTCGCTCACCCACCGTTTCCACCCAATAGTCATAGAGTTCCAGTAGGTCGCCCTGTACCTCTTCGGCGGTATCCGGATGACCGAAGGTCGCCAGGAGCCAGGTGGCCCAGCGCGGTGGGTGACGATAGTGCGGTTTCATGGTTTTTTTGCGTGCGCCAGGCCCCGCGCTATTCAGATCGTAATGATTTGATCGGGTTTGTCAGCGCGGCTTTGATACTTTGGAAACTCACTGTCAATAAGGCGATGCTCACGGCCAGCAGACCCGTCAGTGCGAAAGGCCACCACCCGATGTCAATGCGGTAAGCAAAATTTTGCAGCCACTGGCTCATGGCATACCAGGCAATCGGGCTGGCAATCAATAAGGCAATACCTACTGGTTTTAGGAAGTCGCGGGAAAGGAGCTGCACGATACTGCCGACGGATGCGCCCAGCACTTTGCGAACCCCAATTTCTTTGGTGCGCTGCTGGGCCGAAAATGAGGCCAGACCAAACAACCCCAGGCAAGCGATAAAAATGGCCAGACCGGCAAAAATGCTCAAAATCGTTTGCTGCCGCAGGTCAGTCTGGTACATCTGATCGAACTGCTGGTCCAGAAAGTGGAACTCAAACGGGTAAGCTGGCCGTGTTTTGGCGTACAATTGTTGAATCGTCTCGACAGAAGCCGTCAGGTTGCCGGGCTTAAGTCGAATCAGAGCCGCCCGTCGGTCATCATTCGGCGCAATCACCAATGGCTCTATCGCTTCTTTCAAAGACAGGAAATTGTAATCCTCCACCACGCCAATGATGGTTCGGTTCGTGCTATCGCGCATGGTGTTTTTAAGCCATTTGCCAACGGCCTGGTCCGGAGTCCAGCCCAGCCGGGCAGCCGCCGTTCGATTGATCAAGATAGCCCGTGCCGTGTCGGTGGGAAACAAAGGAGAAAAGTCCCGGCCTGCAATGATTTTTAGCCCCAGGGTTTTTACAAAATCGAAATCGGCAAACTCCGTTCGGGCCTTCCATCGGTTCGGATGGGCTTCTACATCAAACATATGCCCGTCAAAAAAACCACCCGGTTCGCCCGACATCATCGACACGGCCTCTACCTGGCTCTGTGAAAGTAATTCAGGTTTATGTTTCAGGATGAAGTTGTAGATATCCTCATTGTCGATGGGGATCACCAGGGTCTGCTCGTTGTTATAGCCTAGCTGTTTGTTTTTGAGGTAGCTCATTTGCTGCGTACCGATGGCAGTTCCGAGCATGAGCAGGATCGAAATGCTGAACTGAACGACCACCAGTACCTGTCTTAACGATGTTCCTCCTTTGCCCAGCCTTAATTTACCTTTCAAAGCCTGGATGGGCGAAAAGGCCGCCAGCACAAAGGCCGGATAGCTCCCCGCCAGGAACCCCACCATCACGATAATGCCGATAAGAGACAGCACGATTGGCAGGGCATAAACGGCCAGGTTCAGGGGTAGCCCAGTAGTTGTTTGTATACCGGTAAAACGGCGATCAGGAAGCCAATCGCCACCAGGCACGAAAGGGTAGCCAGCAGCAGCGACTCGCCAATAAATTGCCATACCAGATGGCCTTTAATGGCCCCCAATACTTTCCGAACGCCAATTTCTTTGGAGCGATCCACTGCCCGAACAGTTGACAGGTTCATGAAATTGATACAGGCCACCAATAGAATGAGTATAGCAATCGATAAAAAGATATAGACTACTTTTTTATCGCCATGCTTTACGCTGTCGAAAGCTGACTGTTCAAAATAAATAGAGGACAATGGCGTGATCGAAAGATTGAAATGGAAGCCAGACTGCTTAAAGATTTGTCCCATGTGCTTATCCATGAAGCGCGGGAAATTGCGTTCAAGCTGTTCTTCGCTAACCATTGGGTCAAGCTGTACGTAGGTATAAATGCCGTTATTGATCCAGCCGGCCATCCAGCTCCGGTCTTTGTAGTTTTCGAGCGGTATAACCAGGTCAAAATCCAGGTGCGAATTAGCCGGTACATCCTGCGCAATGCCGGTGACTTTTACCGCCAGGTTTTTGTCGATTTTTACGATTTTACCCAGGGCATTGTCGATGCTGCCAAAATATTTTCTGGCCGTCGATTCGGTGAGGACTACACTCGCTGGCTCTGACAATACCGTCGCCGGATCGCCTTTAATCAAAGGGAAAGAGAAGAACGTGAAGAAGTTAGGATCAACATCAATAATTTTCCGCTCATGAAACGACTTGTCCTGGCTAGTTACCAGGGCATCGGTCGGATTTACACGTACCGCCTGGGTGATCTGGCCTTTAAAATCGGTCAGTAGGGCGGGCGCATACTGCCCCGATACGTAGGAGACGGCTACTTCTTTGCCCTCGTGCTCCATGCCCCGCATGACGCGGTAGATGCTTTTTCCATTTTTATGGAAATTATCAACACTGAACTCGTTCATAATGAACAGGAAAATCAGTAAGCATACCGTAATGCCCGTGGACAATCCCAGCAGGTTGATCGCTGAAAAAACCTTATTTCGGGTTAGGTTTCGGACGGCGATTTTTACATAATTTCGTATCATATCAGGTCTCAGAAAAAAGGGTGGTTCATCGTATTCGTTTGATCGTTTTCGTTTAGCCAGTGGCCGTACTAGTTTCAAAACATTCAAACCGTACCGCCAATTGGCTTTTCGTTCACCCACGGTTTGTACCCAGTAGGCGTAGAGTTCGAGCAGGTCGCCCTGCACCTCTTCCAGCGTGTCAGGGTCGCCAAAAGCGTCTAGGAGCTTTTGAACCCAGTGAGGTGGTTTCATACGTGTAGTACCGACCGTCCCGGTCGGCTGTGTTTATCGTTCTGCCTGTTTACGGCCGACCGGGATGGTCGGTACTACTCACTTCGTAAGGATTTCACCGGGTTCATCAACGCGGCTTTTATACTTTGGAAACTGACCGTTAGTAAGGCAATGGCAATGGCCAGGAAGCCTGCCAAAGCAAACACCCACCATTCGATGTCAATTTTATAGGCGAAATCCTGCAACCATCGGCTCATGGCGTACCAGGCCAGGGGTGAGGCTATGATAATAGCGACCACTACCAGCTTTAAAAAGTCTTTCGATAGCAGGGCGACAACGCTGCCAACCGATGCGCCCAATACTTTGCGGACGCCGATTTCTTTCGTCCGCTGCTGGGCTGTGAACATGGCCAGACCAAACAGACCCAGGCAGGAGATAATAACCGTCAACCCGGCGAAGATGCCGAACAACTGGCCTACGCGCTGCTCAGACTGGTAAATCCGGTTGAACCGTTCGTTCAGGAATGAGTAAGCGAATGGGTTGTCCGATTGCGCTCTCCATTTCTGCTCCAGGGTTTTCAGTAAACCCGGTATATCTGTTGTTCGGATACGCAGGGCCATCTGGTAGTTGTCGGCACCATAATACATAACCAATGGCGCGATTTGCTGGTGCATCGACTCGAAATGGAAATCCTTTACCACCCCAACGATGGTGTATAAACGACGATTTCCCTGGCCATTACCCACCGACCAGAGTCGATGGCCAACTGGGGTTTTCCAGCCAAACCGTTTGGCAGCTGCTTCATTGATTAGTACGGCGGCACTATCCGATGGAAAGGCTTTCGAGAAGTTTCGCCCCTGGGCCAGATGAATACCTAAGGTCGGCAAATAATTTTCGTCGATGTAGTAGGTCTTTTCCCGATAGATTGTCGATTGGTCGGAACCGCCATCCGGCTGAAATCCATCATTTGCGTTGTTAGACGCCCCAGCGGGTAAATATCCCGCCTGCGTGGCATTGACTACCTGCGATAGTTTCGCCAGTTCGTCGCGGAAGGCTTTGCCTTTGGCCCCGAGTGTGTAAGAGTCATGTAACACAAGTACCTGATCCTTATCGAAGCCTACTTTTTTATTCTGAATGAAATGGAGTTGCCGGTAAACAACCAGTGTCCCGATAATCATCCCAATAGACACCACAAACTGGGTCGTAACGAGGGTGTTTCGTAACCAGCCGCTTCGGAAGCCCGCCCGAATCTGTCCCTTCAAGACACTCACTGGTTTAAAGGCCGACAGAAAGAAGGCAGGGTAACTGCCAGCTAGTAAGCCAATTAGCAAACAGGATAATAAAATACCCGGCAACATCCAGCCAGTCAGGAGCGAAGTAATCCCAAACTGCTTATCTGATAATTGATTGTAGCTTGGTAATACAAGGGCTACCATACCTATAGCAACCAGCAAGGCCATGAAGGTTACGAGCACCGATTCGCTTAAAAACTGCCAGATGAGTTGCTGCTGAATCGATCCCAGTACTTTCCGAATGCCCACTTCTTTAGCCCGCCCTGCCGAACCAGCAGTGGATAGGTTCATGAAATTGATGCAGGCCACCAGCAGAATAAATACCGCGATGATCGAAAATATATAAATGTATTTGACATCGCTGTTGGGTTCAACCTCAGACTCAAGGTCTGAGTGAAGATGAATATCCGTTATAGGCTGAAACACAAAGCCAAGCTCGTCTCCTTTTCGGTAAAACTCATCCAGACTGATGCCGAAAAGCTGCTGAATTTCGGTACCGATATGTTTTCTTACTAGTTCAGGGATTTTTGACTTCAATTCGGCAATGGAATAGCCCGGCCGCAACACGATATATGTATAGACGCCACTATTCAGCCACGTGTTGCGGAGTTCAATCGAACGCATTGAACCGAACATGTCGTAATGGAAGTGTGTATTTGAGGGGACATCCTGGCAGACACCCGTCACCCGAAAAAGTCCTCGTTCGCCCACCGTGAGGGTTTGGCCGATTGGATCCTGCTCGCCAAAGTATTTTTTTGCACTTGTTTCAGTAAGGACAATTGTATTCGGTTCGATTAATACCGTTTTAGGGTTGCCTTTGAGCAACGATATTGAGAAGACATCGAAAAAATTGGAATCGGCAAACGCAACGTGTTCTTCCTTAAAGCTATCGTGGTTATGTTTAACGATATGCGTGCCTGCCTGATCAAAGCGGGTAGTGGCTTCTACCCCTGCATAATCATGCACCAGGGTCGGTCCAGCCGGTACGCCAGAGTAGGCCGTCTTAATTTCCTTTCCGCTAACCAGACCGTAGGTCGTCATCCGAAAGATTCGGTCGGCTTTGGCATGGTAGCGATCATAACTGAGTTCGTGCGTAACAAACAGCACGATCAGCAGGCAGGTTGCCAGTCCAACGGCCAACCCAACAATGTTGATGGCCGTGAACGCTTTGTGAAGGACGAGGTTTCGCCAGGCGATTTTTAAATAGTTACGTATCATCTCAGGACTGAATGAAAAGGGTGCTGTATATTGTTCGCTTGATCTTCGTTTAGCCAGTGGCCGCAGCAGTTTTAAGGCACTCAGAACGTACCGCCAGCGGGCCTTTCGTTCGCCCACCGTTTCTACCCAATGGACATAGAGTTCGAGCAGGTCGCCCTGCACTTCCTCCAGCGTGTTAGGGTCGCCAAAGGCTTCCAGCAGCTTTTGAGCCCAGGTGGGTGGGTGACGATGAGTTGGTTTCATGGCTTTTTGGCAAGGTGCTGGGAGCACGGGGCAGGGCTTCTCTCGGCTTACCCCTGCTCCTTGCCCCATGCCATTTATTCCGACCGAAGGGAGGTAACCGGATTAAGCAACGCTGCTTTTATACTTTGATAGCTTACTGTGAGCAGAGTAACTACTAACGCACCCGCACCCGAGACGGCAAAAATCCACCACGATAGCTCCGTTCGGTATTCGTATTTCTGGAGCCAGTTGCCGAGGAAATACCAGGCGATGGGTGTAGCGATACCGAAGGCGATAATGACCAGGATGATGAAGTCTTTCGACAATAATCTCCACACATTGAATACCGATGCGCCGAGTACCTTGCGGACACCAATCTCTTTAGTACGTTGTTCGGCTACGAACGAGGCTAAGCCAAACAGACCCAGACAACTGATTAATATGGCGAGAATAGCGAAGCCCGAAGCCAGTTTTCCAATGCGCTCTTCGGCGGCAAATTTCAAGGCGTACTGCTGATCCGTAAATCGGTAATCGAACGGGCTGCCGGGGTTGAACTTCCGGAAAACACTTTCGATTTTAGCTAATGATTCACTGGTGCTTCGAGCCGGGTTGAGCTTAATGTTAATGACGCTTGCCCACCCATAATCGAGTATATACACCGTCTGATAAACAGGTTCAAAAGGAGAGGCCATGAGCATGTCCTTAATAACCCCAACCACCCGATATGGCTTACCATTCCACTTGATCTGCTTGCCGACAGGCTCTTTGATGCCCATGTAGCGCACGGCGGTTTCATTCAGAACCATACCCGATGAATCACTTGGGAATTGCCGGGAAAAATCGCGGCCCTGAACAAACTGCCAGCCTACGGTTTTGCCAAAATCATGCGTAACCGCAATGGTGCCAAAGTTATCTTTGAAGTTCGGGTTTTTGCCTACCCAGTCGAACCCACTATTCTGCGAATTCAGATCGGTTGCTGGGGTCGATGAGGTCGACATATCCATTACGGCTCCGGTTCGAATCAGGTCATCGCGGAGGGCATTGTAGTGATCATGTAATTCCGGCGTGTTCATAGCAACGGTAATCAACCCACTTCGGTCATAGCCTACAGGCCGACTCTTGGCGTGTTCA
This sequence comes from Spirosoma telluris, assembly GCA_003259005.1. GTDB lineage: Bacteria > Bacteroidota > Bacteroidia > Cytophagales > Spirosomataceae > Spirosoma > Spirosoma telluris. The sequence goes on along the minus strand of QLII01000001.1, from coordinate 1,903,584 downwards.
ATTTGCCGGAACACGATGATCGTTCCAATAATCAGCGTCACCGAAACCGTAAACTGTACCACGACCAATACCTGACGCGGAATTGATGCAAACCGACCGACCCGGAAGGTTCCTTTCAGCACCTTGACCGCCTGGAAGGACGATAGGTAAAGGGCAGGATAGCTGCCCGCAATAATCCCCGTCAGGAGGCTAAACCCAATCCCGGAAAGCCAGAAAATAGGGTTCGTCCACAAGATGCCAATTTGTTTATCCGCCACTTCGTTGAAAATAGGCAGTATCAGCAGTACCAGTAGTATAGACAACCCAAAGGCAAAGGCAGCCACCAGCAGTGATTCACTAAAAAACTGGCCGATCAACTGACTCCGTACTGAACCAACGGCTTTCCGAATACCCACCTCTTTGGCTCGTTTTTCGGAACGCGCTGTTGAGAGATTCATGAAGTTTATACAGGCCAGGAGCAGCACAAACACGCCAATGATGCCGAAAAGCCAGACGTATTGAATCCGCCCCTCCAGGTTTCCCGATTTATCCCAGCCCGAGTAGAGATGCCATTTGCTCATGGGTTGAAGGTATACCTTGGGCTTAATGAACGCTGATTCGGGGCTATGTTTCAGTCGTATGTTTTTGATTTTGTCCGATACCCCTTCAAACGTGGCGTTCGGTGCAATCTGAACCAGCACCTGCCAGGAGAAATTGCCCCATTCTACATTGTCCTGAGCCCGTCTCACCCAACTTTCTGATGACACATACAGATCCCAGGGAGCAATGAATTGCATATCTCTAAACTCGGTATTGTACGGAAAATCTTCATAAATGCCCGTTACATTCACGTTTAGTTTGTTGTCGATCTTCACGAGCTTGCCCATCGGGTCCTCTGCACCGAACAGTGCCTGGGCTACCGACTCCGATAGTAGAATTGAATTCTGATCTTTCAAACCAGCCCGCGTACCGCTGAGCATCTTCAGCGTGAGCATATCGGGCGCATCGGCACTTAGGTAATTGCCAGTTTTTGTAAATTTTTTCTCGCCATATGCCAGGATGTGATCGCGGGTCCAGGACGACATGATCACATGGGTAAAATCATCGGCGTAAACTGTCCGTAGCTCGGGACCCATTGGTGCCGGATTGTATTCTCCATGAAACACTTCACCGTTGAACTCTCCGTTTTGCATGACCTTGGCAATGCGGTCATAGTTCTGGAAATAGTTGTCGAACGATAATTCGTCATAAATCCAGAGCCCAATCAGTATGGCCACCGCCATCCCCATAGCTAGCCCCCCGATGTTGATGGAGGAATAGACTTTGTTCTTGGTAATATTCCTGAGGGCGATTTTGAAATAGTTTCGTAGCATAGTTGGGCTTAAGATATAAGATGTCGAATAGGTAGTCGATGTTCGTTTGGCCAATGGCCGAAGTAGTTTTAGCACGCTTAGGCTATATCGCCAACGCGCTTGTCGCACGCCTGCTGTTTCGATCCAGTAGAGGTATAGTTCGCGCAGATCTCCCTGCACTTCCTCCAGCGTGTCGGGGTGGCCAAAGGTCTTCAGGAGCCAACTGGCCCAGCGGGGTGGTGGTTTCATAATGAATAATGCATAATTAAAAATGGATAATGAGAGGAACAGAATATGGCATAGCTTGCTGAAGCACCATTATTCATTGTACATTCTTCATTATTCATTCCCTACTATCCTCCCATCAGTTGCAGGGTTTGTGGAGGAAGCGCTCCCCATAACTCCTCCCGAACCTGCTTTACCTCCTGTAAGGCTCTCCGGCCAGCGGCTGTAACCGTAAAAAATCGCTTTCGCCGACCTCCCCGCTCGGCGGTTGCACCGCCCATTTCGGAGGATAAAAAGCCCTTTTCGCCCAGGCGTTGCAGGGTAGTATGAACGGTACTGAAACCGACTGTGCGCCCGGTTTTCTGCTCAATCTCCTGCGTGACCGTTACGCCATAGGCGCTTTCGCCCAGTACTGCAACCGTGAGCAGAACAATCTCTTCAAACTCTCCCAAAAAGGCCCTTTTCATAGCAGAGGTTATTATATACGATAATGTCGATCAAATGCGGTGCCAACTCCCAAATAATGCTCTGAATGTAGTTTAAATGCCTTTTTTGAAAAAAATGGTCTGTATCAGATGTCCGTTTTTGGACAATGGATGTCCGCAAAACGGACAGTTGGTTCAACCTGCCTGCGTCCCTAATTGGTTTGTATTAAATAAGCGCCGAATCGAATTCGGACCTGTATTAGCCCACTGCTTTAGCTGTGGGTAGATAACAATGGTTCGGTATTACAACCGTTTCAACGGCTTTATTTGCCACAGCTAATTGATTTGTGTTAACGAATGGCTGTTTTGGCAAGTGGCCTTACTTCCGGCTAATTTGGTATGGGTTTTGAATAGTGTCTGCGACAGCATCCCTGCTGTCGAGCCGATAGGCTAACAAAATGATCAGTAAGCGTTCATGGACCTACTTTAGCCTGACGGCTCAACAGCAGGGATACTGTTGGAGACAATTCTCCCCCTACAAGATCAGCCTGAAGGGGGAGATACGAGTTCATATCGTGGCTTAATTACTTCAAATCAATTAACCCGGCGCAAAAACATAGAACACATCAATTGCGCCGGGTTTTAACCCGGCGAGAATGAAAAAATAAAGTAATGTATTTCTGCGCTTAATTCCTTCAATTCAATAAGGGGTGAAAAAAGGCTCAATTAAATTAGTGAAAATCAATACGGGCCAAAATAAACTCAACCTAATCCCGAACGCTGGTTATTCACTTTTTAAATAGTGAATTGGATTCGTGCGGGCGGCTTTTAACGCCTGTCGAGAAACGGTCAATGCGGTTATCAAGCCGGTGAGCATGAGCGTTCCCGCCAATAGCCATCCGTTCATAGAAATGCGAAACGTGTACTGTTGCAACCAGGCCGACAATGCCCATACTCCTAACGGTGCTGCCACTAAAAAGCTCAGACCTAGTAGTTTACCAAATTCCCGACCAAGCAGCCACAGCAGTTGCGCCGTCCGGGCACCCAGTACCCGACGAACCCCAATCTCTTTGGCTTTGGTCTCACTCAGGAACGTAACCAGTCCGTAGAGCCCCAGGCAGCTCAGTCCGATGGCCACCAGCGCAAGCGCCTGGGCCAGTCCTGCCACCAAACGCTCTATTTCGTCAAAGTTTTTCATGAGATCCGGTAGCTGCTCAGCGCGATATACCTCATCTGGCAACAGCTGATCCCATACTTGCTGAATGGCCTGACGAGTTTGAGGTGAGTTCGTGGGACTTAGGCGTAGCATCGCCATTCGGCTATGCGAACGATCACGAATCAACGTTACCGGCAAAATGGGCTGATGAAGGTCTCCACTTCGAAAATCCCGCACAACACCAACAATGACCCGGTCAGCATCTTTTACGCGCATGGGTTTACCCACCACGGCGGCCGGGGCAGAGATGCCTAATTGCTTCACCAGCGTTTCATTGACCAGCACTTCGCGCCCGGTTGTATCGGTGGATCGGATGTTTCGACCCGCCACCAGTGATAAATCGAAAACAGACAAGTAGTGTTCATCAGCCGCCCTCAACCGGGTATCGAAGGGTTCGGGCTGGGTCATTTTATGATAACTAAACGGGACAGGTCGATTGTAGCGCGATGCTGGTGGGTCACTACCAAAGGCCACCTGCTCGACACCCGGCACTTGCAGCCACTGCGCACGTAGCTTGGTTAAGGGTACGGATTCCTGCCGGGGTAAGAAAACGAGCAAAGTCGATTCATAACGAAAACCCCACTCGGCTCGCTGCATGTGATGCAACTGAGCTGCGATCACCAATACGCTCAGAATAAATAACTGCATCAGCACGAACTGGCCCAGAATAAGTCCCTGCCGCACGGTTAGCCCGCCTACCAACCGAGTTGTCGATTGTTTGGTGAGTGTTGTTGCGGGATTGAAACGGGCCAGCACGAACGCGGGATACAGGCCCGAAAGGATAATGACGCCGATGATCAAGCCCAGAAACCACCCCACGGCTCGGGGTTGAATGACATCCACAATGGATAGATCCGGCCGGAGCATGTCAACTTTAGCGGACAGGGTTTGATTGACCAACGGCAAGCTTAGTTGAGTCAGCAATAACGCAACAAGCATAGCGAAGAATACCAAAAAGGCTGTTTCCAGCATAAACTGGCCAATTAATTGCCAACGGGTACTGCCCATCACTTTGCGCACCCCAACTTCTCTGGCTCGTTTAATCGCCTGGGCCGTCGCCAGATTAATAAAGTTTACACATCCCGCCATAACCAGAAGCAGGCCTACGGCAATCAGCGCATAGAGAATCGGTCGGGGGGCCATACCGCTTCGCTGGTGATTGAGTTCGGCAAGGGGTAAAACATGGTAATCAAACTGAGCAGCTTGCTGGGCCGACAAATACTTTCGCCGAATGGCGGGTAAACTTTGGTTGAGCATCTCAGGGTCGACTCCTTCCCGTAACCGAACAAAGCACATGGCTTGTAGACCCTGCCAGTCGGCTAAGGCGCCAGGGCCTTCCAATATGGGAATTGTGGCATAGGATACGAAGGCATCGAACCGAAGCTGGGTGTTGGACGGCGGATCTTTGACAATACCGGTAACCGTCAGGTCGGTTCGGTTGTCTAACCGGATTGTCCGGCCGAGGGCGGGTGCCGAATCGAAATATTTTTGGGCATAGCGCTCGCTGATCACAATTGTGTTGGGGGCTGCCAGGGCCGTTTTTTTGTTGCCGCTCACCCACTCCACACCAAATAGTTCGAAATACTGAGGTTCCGTAAAGCAAACATTACGGGCTTCAGCAATTTTTTTGATCCAGCCCCCTTTTCCGTTTGAGACACTCAGGGTACGTCCAAAGAAAGTTTCCAATCGTACTGCGCTCTCTACAAACGTATAATCGCGCCGGAGCACGTCGGCGAGTGGCCGGGGTGCCGCATCGGTCGGCATCGTTTTTTCATGCTTGACGTCGGTAACAATCCAATAGCTGCGATCCAGGTGTGGATGGTAGCGGTCAAAGCTAAACATGTAGTTGACCACTAAAAATAAAACCAGACCACTCGCTAAGCCTACCGACAGACCCAGTACGCTTATGAGATTGACAGACCAATTTTGCCACAAGTGACGCCGGGTCACGGTGAGATAATGTAAAATCATCGGGAAAAGGCTTTAAGGTAGAAGGAGGAACGGTCAGTTTGTCGGGAAAGCCGGAATTATGCCGTCTGTAGGCGCTTCGGTTTACGAAATCTTCGAGACAGCCACCACTGAACAACGAGTAGGCTCATTAATCCAACTGCCCCCAGGCGGTTTTGAATGCATTAATTGGTACAGCCAGGGGCCTGCTAACCACGACTAGAAAACCCATCAATAGCAGAAAAGTGAGCACGCTGGAGAGTAGCATATATTGAAAGGGTTTGGTTTCTGGACGCCGTTTGTACCGGAGCCTATTTCGCAGATTAGTTGGTGTGGCTGGTGAAGGTTGACTCGTAAACTCCCGATGGTAGAGTTGTTTCAACTGATCCAGGGCCTGCGGATTTGCCTGTTGCATGACCTGATCAAAAGCGATCGGGAAGTCCTGTCCCTGATCCATTCGTTGTTCAATCAGGGAGGCTATATGGTCAACCAGTTCGGCGTGTAACGCCTGATGTGGCCTATTTTGCTGGATTTGCTGCGCCAGGCGGTTGAGTTGGGCGGGAGACAATTTGTTCATAGATACAAGAAGAAGCGAATACGTAACGGGTTAATAGGCATGGTCTATTGGCCGAATGCCACATCTGGTGCTGGATTAATGAGTAGCCGCATCAATAAAATAAACCGCTCAAATTCACCGGCTTTCCGAACCGCCGTCTCACTACCCGTTGGGGTAAGCAAATAATATTTGCGTAGTCGCCCATCAGCCTCCTGACTTTGGGTGATCAATAAGCCTTCGTCTTCCAGTTTATGGAGAACAGGATAGAGCGCGCCAAACGTGAGTGTCAGTTCACCACCGGTGCGTTCTTCGACGGCCTGTGTGATTTCGTAGCCATACATGCGTCCTTGTTGAGCCAGCAATCGAAGTACGATTGTCTTAAGGGTTCCTCGTAAAAATTCCTGGTTAGCTGAGTCCATCAATTTTGAGTAATCGTTTATACTTAACTTTGAAACAAAAATATATAAGAAAATTATATATACAAATAATATGATAATTATCTTTTACTCGTGCCAGACAGTGGGTATTCGTTTGCCAGTTGTATCTGTTCAAAAATGACCACTTTTGCCCATTCTCGGTTATAAACTGACTATTTCTGACCATTAATTTGGTGTCTGATTCTTACATTGACGTTTGATTTTTTAGTTTCAATTTTGGTCGAAAACCAACGAAATAAGCAGACAATGCGTAGCGTAATTTTAAGCCTTGCCGTCAGCTTAGACGGCTATATCGAAGGCCCTAGTGGGGAATATGACTGGTGCTTCACCGACCAGGATTATGGCATGACTGCCTTTTTAGCGCGAATAGATGCCTTGTTTATGGGCAGGAAAACCTACGAGCTCCTGACCAACCCCGACGAAGCGGCCAGCAACTATACCTTTCCCGACTATAAAAAGTATATCTTTTCAAATACGCTTCAGGAAGTAGACAACGGAGTAGAGTTAATTCGGGGCGATATAAAACCGCAGGTGGATAAACTTAAAAATCAGCCAGGCAAAGACATCTGGCTCTTTGGGGGTGCCGATTTAACGGCTACGTTTCTTCGGGAAGGATTGGTTGATGAACTGTCACTAGCCATTCACCCTATTCTATTGGGCGGAGGAAAGTCCTTGTTTATGAGCAGCAAAGATCGTATTAAGTTAACCCTTATTGAGTCAAAAACGTATTCGACCGGATTGGTTTTAGTGTCTTATAAGCTGAAGTAATGGAAGATTTATGGCCAATTTGAGCAGGAAATGACTATTTTATGAGTAAATGGATGAGGCTCAGTGCTTTTATTAACGAAAAAGCATAGCAGAATATCCGCTATGCTTTTCAAACCAACCTAATCTGAATAACGGCATCACCTCTCCCTCTCAGTTGAGAGGGAGAGCCGCCGGTTCATTGTCGTTATGCTTCTCAGCTACTTCATGCCGAAAAACGACGCTATGTATTGCGTAAGTTTTTGACCTTGTTACTTCAGGGCTTTTATTGAGAAGTTAGTTGTCGGCAAATGAAGGCCTATAGTTGGTAGCTGTACTCCTCAAACGAATCATCGGGAAGGTTTGTCCTATAAACACCACTTTATAGCTGCTTGTTCGTAGTGAATCAACCAACTAGTGTTGCAACTTAATGTACGATTGGTATAAAACAAAAGAGCACCCGAAAATGAGTGCTCCAGGCTAATTTAAAACTGGTTTGTTTATAATTGTCGGGCTTTGGTATTTTTTAGCCATACGTTCTAGCTATGATACGATGGGTATTTATTTTACCAGTTTCAGTTCGTTTAGCTGTTTGGTAATAAAGCCTATTTCGGTGGAGGTTAGATCTATGTTAACAGACGCGGCATTTTCCTGGGCCTGTTTCTCATTCCTGGCTCCTGCCAGAGCAATGGTAATGCCAGGCTGCTCAATGGTCCATTTCAGTACCAACTGCCCTAGGGTACACTGTTTCTCACTGGCCAATGGAGCGATTTTTTCGAGAAATGCATCGATACGGGTTAAATTCGCATCGGTAAAAAAATGTAGTGAAGCTCTATGATCATCGGACGCAAATTGATACCCCGGCTTCATCTTGCCCGTAAGTAGACCTCTTTCAAGCGGGCTATAGGCGAGAATCGACAGGTTATGCTGGATACAATAGGGGAGCGTGTCGTGTTCAATATCCCGCTTTACCATGCTGTAGGGAACCTGATTGGAAACCAGATTTATGTAGTGGGAAGCCTCTTCCAGTAAATCGACGTTGTAGTTGCAAACCCCTGCGTATACTACTTTGCCCTGTTCGATCAGGAGCGAAACCGCTTCCATCGTTTCCTGAATGGGCGTAGTTTTGTCAGGCCAGTGAATTTGATAGAGGTCAATATAGTCGGTACCCAACCGTTTCAGACTGTCTTCGCATTCCTTGATTATACTTTCTTTCGACGCGTATTTGTAAATGTCGATGGACTCGCCCTGGGTGTTTTTGCTTTTCATGTGCAAACTCCCGCGACTCAGGTCCCATCGCAATCCGAATTTGGTAAGTAACTGAATGGTATCGCGGGGAAGGTCCCGAATGGCTTCGCCTACGATTTCTTCACTTAACCCCTGACCATAAATGGGAGCCGTGTCGATGGAGGTAACGCCTACATCGTAAGAGGACCGAATGGCCTTGACTGCTTCAGTCCGTTCAGTACCTCCCCACATCCAGCCACCGGCTGCCCAGGCACCAAAGGTGATCACTGAAAGCTCAAGATTCGAATTTCCTAATTTGCGGTACTGCATAGGTTACTATTCAATGGGTAAGTTATATCTTTAAGGAGTAAACCATGACCTTTATTTACTTATTCCTTTTTCTAACGTATAGTTACAAAGAACCAGATAAAGTTGGCTTAGGGCAATAGCTGTAGAGAATTGTGAGTTACTCCTAAAAAAGTTAGTTAGAACCATGAGAAAATTAAGCTCAACGAATTATTATAACCAAACCTTTCTGGAAGAGAAGTGCGCGTTAAATGAGCTTATTCACATATTGAGTAAACGCTGGCTGACGGAAGTGTTGTTTAGTATTGAGGAAGGGAACAACCGATTTTCGAGCCTAAAGGAAGATTTAGAACATATTAGCGATAATATTCTGGCTGACCGTTTAAAGCTTCTGGAACAACACAAGCTGATCGTCAGAAACGATAGTTTTAGAGAAGTCCCCGCACGAGTTGAGTATGCCTTAACACCAGTCGGCGAAAAGTTGAGCGACATGCTGGATGGACTATGTAAGTTTTCTGAACATGAAATGAAATTAGGCATGTAGAAACAAGGCATGCCTTGTCTCTACTCAGGCCGTAATGATTTGACCGGATTCATCAAAGCTGCTTTGATGCTTTGGTAGCTGACCGTCAATAACGTAACTAACAGTGCGCCAGCGCCGGAGGCTGCAAAGATCCACCAGGATAGTTCGGTTCGGTATTGATAATTCTGGAGCCAGTCGGACAGTACATAATAGGCAATGGGAGCGGCCAGACAGAAGGCAATCAGGACTAGAATCACAAACTCTTTTGAGAGCAGTCGCCAAACCGTGAATACCGATGCGCCCAGGACTTTCCGGATTCCGATTTCCTTGGTTCGCTGTTCGGCCATGAACGAAGCCAGGCCAAATAGCCCTAGACAACTAATCAGAATTGCCAGGATGGCAAAACCACCCGCTAAGCGACCAATTCGTTCTTCGGTTCCGAATTTCCGTCCATACTGGTTGTCTACAAATTTGTAATCGAAGGGGGAGTCGGGGCTGTATCTTTTAAAGACCTGCTCTACTTTTGCCAGTGCTTCACTGGCAGATAGTTGGGGAGCCAGTCGTAGGGTAATGGTATTGACATTGCGGTAGTTGACCGCAAAAAAAGACGGGCTGACGGGCTTAAATGGATCTTCTTTCACCATGTCTTTGATAACACCAATGACCTTGTATTCGCGACCACTTTGCCGAACAATTTCACCAATTGGAAGCTGAAAGCCCATTAGTTTTACGGCCGCTTCATTTAAAATCATCGAAGAACTGTCCGTTGTAAAATCTCTGGAGAAATCCCGCCCTTCCTTTACCTGCCAACCAACCGTTTTGCCATAATCGTGTGTTACGTAATTCGACATGACTAGGGGTTTACTGTCGTCCTTTTTGCCCTTCCAAGAAATATTGGTTGTACCACCTCCCTGTGTTGTTATTGAACCCGACGATTCCGCCATACCGGCCACAGCTCCTGTATTGAGCAGATCATTCCGTAGGGCTGTGTAATGACCGGCCAGTTCAGGCGCGTTCATCCCGAGTTCAATTAGCCCACTGCGACTATAGCCCACCGGACGGTCCTTGGCGTGTTCGATCTGCCGAAACACAATGACAGTCCCAATAATCAGCGTTACCGAAACTGTAAATTGAAAACCGACCAGCATCCGACGGGGAATCGTAGCCGAACGGCTGGTTCGCATGATCCCCTTAAGTACTTTGACGGGCTGGAACGAGGATAAATATAGCGCTGGATAACTACCCGCAATCAAAGCCGTCAGTAAACTGAAACCCAGTCCTGCAAGCCAGAACAACGGATTTGTCCACAAAATGGCCAATTTTTTCTCGGCTACCTGATTGAAAAACGGTAAGGTAAGTTGTACGAACAGAACCGCCAGGACGAATGCTAACATTGCCATTAGCAGCGATTCGCTGAAAAACTGCGCAATCAGTTGACTCCGTAACGACCCAATCGCTTTCCGGATTCCGACTTCCTTGGCGCGCTTTTCACTTCGGGCGGTGCTCAGGTTCATGAAATTGATACAAGCCAGCAGCAACACGATAACGCCAATAATCCCAAACAGCCAAACAAACGTAATGAGTCCACCCGTATTGACCCCATCTTTAAAATCCGAATACAGGTGCCATTTCGCCATCGGATGGAGGAAAAATTCGGGCTTATAACCTGGTGGGTCATCCCGCTTCATTCTGATATCCTTAATTTTAGCCGATACCTGGTCGAAATCGGCACCCGGTTTGAGTTGGGCGAAAATCTGATACGAATTGGAGTCCCATTGATCCTGGTCGCGTTTGGCGCTTTCGTCGTTAGCCGCAAAAAATTTCCAGGGTACCAGAAACGTTACGTCGTTGAACGTACTATTGGCCGGGAAATCTTCGTAAACACCCGCTACGTTCACCGTCTGTTTATTATCCAGTTTGATCAGCTTATTGAGCGGGCTTTCAGTGCCGAACATCGCATTGGCGAGTGATTCAGACAGGAGAATCGAATTGACATCATTGTTCCCAAACCGCGTGCCTGATCGGATATTCAGCGACAGCATATTGATAAAATCAGGCTCAACGTAATTGCCTAATTTCATAAGTTTCTTGTCGCCGGCAGCCAGAATCACATTACGCGTGACCGCTATGCCAACCGACTCGAAATCAGGGTACTTGCTCCGCAATTCCTGCGCCAGCGGAATCGGTAGCACATCATAGGACGCTTTTTCGACGTCGAACTTCACAAATTGCCAGAGTTTAGCCAGTCGGTCAGCGTTTTTAAACTGTTTGTCGAACGAGAGTTCATCATACATCCAGAGGCCAATGAGTATCGCCACGGCCATGCCCGAGGCTAGACCAAAAATGTTGATGAAGGAATAGACCCGGTTCTTCACCAGATTCCGAAAAGCGACTGTCAGATAATTGCGTAGCATAGTGATAATAGCTGGGTTTGGATATGCATTAGTACGTTCACGTTTTATCAATAAAGGCCTCATCAGACTGGGCCGCATTAGACTCACCACGTCCTTTACATAACGCCAGCGGGCTTTCCGCAGGCCAACCTGTTCGACCCGTTGCTGGAACAGTTCGTCCAAATCCCCTTCCAGCTCGTCCACCCGGTGGGGAGCGCAGAACAGGTGTAGCAAGTGGGTGGCTAGGCGGGGTGGGGTCATAGTGAAGAATGTAGAGTGAAAAGTGAAGAATAAGGAGTCGTCATTGGAGAGGGTTCATAAACAGTTTTATTCTTCATTCTACACTCTTAACTCTTCATTATTTTACTCCGACCGCAGGGAGGTAACTGGGTTCATCAGCGCGGCTTTGATACTTTGGAAGCTTATCGTAAGCAAAGCAATAACAATGGCTAGTAAACCTGCCAGGGCAAACATCCACCATTCAATGTCGATCTTGTACATATAGCCCTCCAGCCAATTAGTCATGGCCCACCATGCAATAGGGGAGGCCAGGAGAATTGCCAGAAGTACTAGTTTCAGGAAGTCTGTCGAAAGCAGCGCAACAACACTAGTGACCGAAGCTCCCAGTACTTTACGAACGCCAATTTCTTTCGTACGCTGTTCTGCAGTGAACGTAGCCAGCCCAAACAGGCCCAGGCAGGAAATGAAGATGGCCAGAAGTGCAAAGGAATTAGTAAGCTGGCTGACAACCAGCTCACTTCTGTATAAATTAGCGTATTCCTGGTCCGAAAACTGGTAGGTGAAAGGTGTTTTAGGGTTTAGTTCTTTACTGAGTTTCTCCAGATTGGAAATAACTTCTTTTACTTTACTGGATTCTGCGCGAACAAGAATGGTGCCCCATCGGGATTGCTTTTCAAGGCGAATAATGAGTGGCTCAATAGCTTGCCGCATAGAGTTGAAATGAAAATCCTTAAGCACTCCAATAATTTTGCCATGATATCCTCCCCAATCCAGCGGTTTACCAATTGGATGTTGGTAACCGATTTTGGCCAATGCCGTCTCGTTAATCAGGAAACTCAGTGAATCTGTGCCGAAGTTGCTCGAAAAGTCACGGCCCTCCTTCAGTTGCAGGTTTAACGTCTTAACAAAGTCATAACCAACAACTGTATTCGCAAAGGCCGTTCTTAGATTAGGATCTTTACCCGACCAACTAATATCATCGACATGGTGACCAATTCCCGTAGGCGATTCCCGCATACGAGACACCGCCAGAACCCCCGTCGTCCTGTCAGCTTCCTCTTTAAAAAGGTCATATTTCTGAGCTAAATCCCCTTCAATTGGTATGTAAATCAGATTTTCACGATTGTAGCCCAGGTTTTTTGTCTGCATATAGTTCATCTGCCTATAGATCACAATCGTGCCAACGATGAGTAGTACGGATAAACCAAACTGAAACACAACCAGGCCCTGACGGAAAAACGTTGTTCCTGAACTGAATCGGATACTGCTTTTAAGGACTCTAATTGGGTTAAGTGAAGAAAGAAATAACGCGGGGTAACTACCTGCTACAAAGCTGGTGAGCACTAATAAGCCCAGCAAGATTGCCCAGTAGATGGGTTCATTGTACGGAATAGTTAACAGCTTACCTGTGAGTGTATTAAAGGCTGGCAATAGTAGAGCTACCAGCAGTAATGCAATAGCCATTGAGATCGTTGTAAGCAGCATAGCCTCGCCTATAAATTGGCCCATAAGGGCGGAGCGAGCCGCGCCAACTACTTTACGAACGCCTACTTCTTTCGCTCGTTTGGCCGAACGGGCAGTAGCCAGATTCATGAAATTGATGCAGGCAATCAGTAGAATGAAAACGGCTACGATGCTAAACAGCCGAACATAGTCAATACGACCACCATCCAACTGACCATTTTTGAAGTTAGAATGAAGGTATTTCTCCGAGTAGGGCTGAAGACCCAGCTCAACCAGGAATCCCTTATTTTTAGGTACGTATTTATAAATCAAATCCTTGATTTTCGCTTCAACCCGGAGGGCATCGGCTGGGCGACCAGCACCGTCGGGGCGTAGTTGCACATAGGTGACGGGGTCGGTACTGCCCCAGGTTTTAGCCCAGTCGTTTTCTTTTATGAAATCGGTCCAGGGTCTCAGGAAGTCAAATTGCACCGATGAATTGACCGGCAAGTCTTCGAAAACAGCCGTTATCTGTAAATCCTCTTTGTTTTCATATCGAATCGATTTACCAATGGCTTTGTCCGGACTGCCAAAAAACTGTTCGGCCATTTTGCGCGAGATGGCAATGCCAGCCGGCTGGCTGAGGGCTGTTTCTGGTGTTCCCTGCAAAAAAGGATAACTGAACATCCTGAAAAAATCTGCCCCGGCGAACGTTCCACTAAGTTTATTGATTTTATTCCCCGCTTCAAACGTGGTACTCACGGGCCATTCTAAACTGCTGGCGTACTGCACGTCAGGAATACTCCGTTTGAGTTCGTCGGCCAGTACACCCTGTGTAAAATAGCTGGCATATACTTTCCCGTCGAAATATTGACGCTCATATACCTGGTACAAATGCTGTCCGTTGGCGTGAAAACTATCTACATGCCGTTCATCCTGTACCCAGAGAAGTATAAGAAGGCTGCATGCCATTCCCAGGGCTAGTCCGGCTACGTTGATAATTGAAAAAGCTTTGTTACGGGTGAGATTCCGCCAGGCGATTTTGACATAATTGAGTATCATAGCAGGGCTCAATGAATAAGTGGTCCGGTATTCCGGTTGATTGTAGTTACTAGTTTCTTGTTGTTTCAGTAGGGAAGGGCGTAGTAAACTCAATACGTCCTTTATGTAGCGCCAGCGAGCTTCTCGCAGGCCAACCTGTTCGACCCGCTGCTGGAACAGCTCGTCTAAATCCCCTTCCAGCTCATCGAGCCGGTGAGGTGCGCAGAACAGGTGTAGCAAGCGGGTGGCTAGGCGGGGTGGGGTCATAGTGAAGAATGTAGAGTGAAAAGTGAAGAATAAGGAGTCGTCATTGGAGAGGGTTCATAAATCAGTTTTATTCTTCATTCTACACTCTTAACTCTTCATTATTTTACTCCGACCGCAGGGAGCGTACGGGGTTCATCAGCGCGGCTTTGATACTTTGGAAACTCACTGTCAATAAAGTGATTAACAAGGCACCTGCTCCTGAGACCGCAAAAATCCACCATGAAATTTCGGCATGATAGGTGTACCGATGAACCCAATCCTGCATGAAATACCAGGTTACCGGAACGGCAATGAACAGCGAAATAATAACTAGGAACACAAAGTCCTGGGAAATCAATTGCCACAAATTAGATACGGAAGCACCCATTACTTTTCGAATACCAATTTCTTTGGTACGTTGCTCCATCACAAACGACGCCAGCCCAAATAAACCTAAGCAGGAAATGAAAATGGCGAGTACGGCGAAGACGCTGGCCAGTTTGCCAACTCGTTCTTCTTCACCGAATTTCTTCGCGTACTCCTGATCGGCGAATTTAAAATCGAACGTATTATCCGGATCGTATTTTTTGTAGATCGCTTCCACTTTAGCCAGGGCTTCAGGTACACTTTTTGTCGGATTGATTTTAAAGGTTATCATTGAAAGCCGTTTGTAATTGATAAAAAAGATGGTCTGTTTAACCGGCTCATAAGGCGATTGAGTCACCAGGTTTTTAACCACGCCAATGACTTTGAAGGGCTCGCCACTCCATTGGATGATTTCGCCGATTGGCTTTTTTAAGCCCATATACGCAACGGCGGCTTCATTCAAAATAAATCCTGTGGAATCAGTGGCAAATTCTTTGGAGAAATCCCGTCCTTCTTTGAGTTGCCAGCCAATCATTTTTCCGAATTCATGGGTGATCCGTAGCGTCACAAATTCATCGGCCATATTCGGCGCTTTCCCTTTCCAGCTTAAGCCACTGTTGGTCACGTACGTATTGGTTATCGGCGAATCCGTTGCGGCCACTTCCTCAACGACCCCGTATTGATCAATTCGTCCCGAAACGTAGCAAAATGAGTAATAAGCGCGTTGGTTTTTATGGGTATCGACACTAAGCTGCTGCGGCTATAGCCAACAGGTCGATTCTTGGCGAATTCAATCTGCTGAAAAACAATCAACGTACCGATAATCAGCGTGATCGAGACGGTGAACTGAACAACGACCAGCACTTTGCGGGGAAGTGCTGCAAATCGCCCAACCCGGAAGGTTCCTTTTAAAACTTTTATTGGCTGAAACGATGACAGATAAACGGCTGGGTAGCTACCGGCTATTAAACTGGTGAATAAGTTGAAGCCAAGCGCCAAAATCCAGAATAGCGGATTGTTCCAGGGAATGTCAATTTGCCGGTCGGCTATAGCGTTGAACGCGGGCAGTATAAGGACAACCAACAGGATGGCGAAGATAAATGCGATGCTTACAATGAGAAATGACTCACTAAAAAACTGCAACATAACCTGCCTCCGAACCGACCCAATCGCTTTCCGAACACCCACTTCTTTGGCTCGTTTCTCGCTTCGGGCCGTACTCAGATTCATGAAATTGATACAGGCCAGCAGCAACACAAACAAGCCAATAATACTAAATAACCGCACGTATTGAATTTGCCCACCCGTATTTATACCATTTTTGAACTCCGAATACAAATGCCAGCTGGCCATCGGAAGCAAGAATAGTTCAGGTTTAAATCGGGCGTCGCTTTCATGCTTGACTTTATTCAGTTTGGCATCTTTAATAGCCACTGACACCGTTTCCATGGTGGCATTATCGGCGAGCTGCACAAACGTTTGGAACCAGCTGTTTCCCCAACTGAGCCATTCGGGTAAATCTTTCTTTTTTAAGTCCCAGGGAGCAATAAATGTCAAATTTTGAAACGAGGAGTTGGACGGTAAATCAGCATAAACACCCGTAACTTTCACGTCCCATTTCTTGTCGATATTGATGAGTTTGTTCAGTGGGTCTGCATCGCCAAACAGCGACTTCGCTACGGATTCGGAAAGCAAAATAGAGTAAGGATCGCGAAGGCCAGCCCGTGTGCCTTTCAGCATGGTCAGCGTGAGCATCTCGGTGATGTCGGGCTCTATGAAATTCCCGGATTTCGTAATTTTCTGATTGCCGAGTGATAATAGATGGTCTCCAGGAAAATCGGCTGTGACAACGTATTTAAAATGCGATCCGTAACTGGTTCGTAGTTCAGGGGCTAACTGCATCGCCTGACTTGACCAGGTATCAATTTTATCGTCGAAGGTCTGATTCTGCATCACTTTCGCGATACGATCATAATTTGGGTAGTTCTGGTTGTAGGCGAACTCATTGGCAACCCATAAGGCAATGAGTATCGCCACGGCCATACCCGTTGCTAAACCAGCAATGTTGATTGCTGAATATCCCTTATGCTTGGTAAGGTTCCGGAAAGCGACTTTGACATAGTTTCGTAGCATAGTTGTAGTTGTTGGTCTCGGATAGTTAACAGTTGCTCGTTTCATCAGCGAGGGCCGCATCAAACTCAGTACATCCTGCACATAGCGCCAGCGGGCTTTTCGTAAGCCAACCTGCTCGACGCGCTGCTGAAACAATTCGTCCAGATCCCCTTCCAGCTCATCCACCCGGTGGGGAGCACAGAACCAGTGCAGCAGGCGGGTGGCTAGGTGGGGCGGATTCATAGTGAAGAATGTAGAGTGAAAAGTGAAGAATAAGGAGTCGTCATTGGAGAGGGTTCATAAATCAGTTTTATTCTTCATTCTACACTCTTAACTCTTCATTATTTTATTCCGACCGCAGGGAGGTAACTGGGTTCATCAAAGCCGCTTTGATTGCCTGGAAACTAACGGTTAGGACAACGATCAGGAGTGATGAACATAGGGTTAGGATAAAGACACCGGCACCAATGGCGATGCGGTAGTTGTAATCCTGCAACCATTTTTCCATAGCATACCAGCCAATAGGTGCCCCAATGACGAACGCAATGCCCAAAAGCTGTATGAAGTCTTTGGTTAACAGCTGAATAATGCTGGGTACGCTTGCCCCTAACACTTTCCGGACGCCAATTTCTTTCGTGCGTTGCTGGGCGGTGTAAGCGGCTAAGCCAAATAATCCCAGGCAGGAAATGAAGATGGTTAACCCCGTGAACAGGCTCGTTAATAAACCAGTACGCTGTTCATCGGCAAACTTGGCTTTGTAGGACTCGTCGGCAAACGAGTAGTCGAACGGATAACCAGGATTGTATTTTTTGAAAACCGACTCTGCCAGTTCCAGATTTTTAGCCGTGGTATTCGCCGGATTTAACCGTATGCTTGCCCAGGCCAGCGGAACTGAACCCTTCGGCCCATGAACGACCACCGGATTGACGGCCTCATAAGGTGAGGCAAAAATGAAGTCTTTCACTACGCCGACCACATGCCAGTCTCGGCTATCGAACGAGATCGACGTTCCAACCGGTTTTTTCAGGTGCATCGTTTTTACAGCAGTTTCATTGAGCAAAACCGCGCTTGAGTCGGTTGGGTAAGTTCGTATGTCGATTTCCCGGCCTGCGAGCAATTTTGTGCCTGTCGTTTTCAGGAAATCGGCATCGGCACCAAATCGGTCAAACTCAACATCCTTATCGGCTTTGGTGCTGCCCGGCCACGATAACCCCCATTGGCGGGAGTTGATCGACGTAATAGGTCCCAGCGATTGGCTAACGGCAACAGCCGCTCCGCTTTGAATTAACTCCTGTTGTAAGGAACCATAATGTTCCTGTAGGTCGCCGGTTAGATAAGTAAACACGAGGTTGTTCCGGTCATAACCACTTTCCCGATTTTGGGCGTAGTTGATTTGATGTTTGATCACTAAGGTGGCGATAATCAGCACAATGGCGAAGGTGAACTGCGCGATTACCAACCCTTTTCTTGGCGAGAATACGGCATGCACGGACTGAGAAATTCCCTTCATAACCTTGACCGGCTGAAAATTGGCGAGGAAAAAGGCAGGGTAACTTCCGGCCAGTAAACCTGTGAACAGAACGAAACCAATAGCAGCAACCCAAAAGTTAACCGAGCCGAACGATAAGGTTAATTGTTTGTCTGTTAAGTCATTGAAGGTCGGGATGCACAGCACAATCAGGAGCAGGGCTAGTATGCCTGACAGAAAAGCAAGCATCACCGACTCGCTGATAAATTGAAAAATCAGGGCTGATTTCTGGGCTCCGGCTACCTTTCTGACGCCGACTTCCTTGGCTCGTTTTTCGCTTCGGGCGGTGCTTAAATTAATGAAGTTAACAGCCGCAATCAACAGGATAAAGGCCGCAATAATGCCGAATAGGCGTACCGTAACAATCTTTCCTTCAGTTAGTTGGCCGTTATCCTGTTTGGAATATAAATGCCATTTGCTGGCGGGGTGAAGAAAAATCTGCCGGTTCGATACATCATTGATCTCGCCTTTAAGATGAGTTGCAGTAAGGCGTTTGATCTTCTCATTGACAACATCTGGGTTAACGCGGTCTTTCAGAAGCACATACGTATAGTTATTATTCGAAGCCCATCCGTCGGAATCCCAGCTAGGCGTTACAAAAGCAGTCCAGGGGAGTAGAAACGATACCCCGTTAAATTGGGTGTTATTGGGCAAATCATCCAGAACGCCGGTCACCGAAAAGCTATCCTTGTGATCGAGCTGAACAACTTTACCTAGTGCATCGGTTGTTCCAAATAGCTTTTCGGCTAACGTCTTCGTAATAACGATTCCATTATTTCCCGAAAGAACCTTTTCCCGATTGCCTGCGAGTAATGAAAAATCAAATAAGCTCAGGAAGGAAGGATCGGCATAAGCACCCTCAGAATTCAGTTTTTTATCGGCCGCCGTCAGCAGAAAGGAGGTAGGTCGGAACCGAGTTGCGTCTTCGATGTCGGGATAATTCTGTTTTAGCTCAGGGGCTAATGGCTTTGGTGTCGTGCCCCAGACCTGCGCATTTCCACTAAATATGTCCCGGTTATACACCTGAAACAGCCGATCCGTTTTGCTGTAAAATCGGTCGTAGTTCAGCTCACTTTGTATCCACAGGAAAATGAGCGCCGAAGCCGCCATCCCGACAGCCAGCCCGGCAATGTTGATCGATGCATAGCCTTTGGCCCTCATTAGGTTCCGCCAGGCGATTTTGACATAATTTTGAATCATAATAGAGCCAAGTGAAAGGGTGGTTCGGCCGGTTCGCCCTAGCGATTCTGGTTGTGCATACGCACCGGAACGCCAGCCAGGTTGTTGTCGTTTTATCAATGATGGTCGCATCAAACTCAGCACGTCTTTTACATAGCGCCGACGGGCTTTGCGTATCCCAAGTTGTTCAACCCGTTGCTGGAACAACTCATCTAAATCTCCTTCCAGCTCGTCTACCCGATGAGGGGCGGAGAACCAATGCAGTAGGTATCTTGCCCAGCGGGGTGGTGTTTTCATAATGGATAATGTAAAATGGATAATCAGGGCCGTCCGTGTGGTACAATGTGTTCCAGGGTAATTAATCGTTTCTGAGTTAGTCGTTATCCATTATTCATTGTCCATTAATCACGTCCAGACGGTGGTTGGAATGGACTCCCACATCTGATTGCGTACCTGCCGGATCTCCTGCAACGCCCGGCGACCTGCCGCTGTAACTGAGTAAAGCCGTTTTCTGCGGCCACCTCGTTCGGCAGTCATTCCGCCGAGTTCCGACGTGACTAGCCCTTTTTCGCCGAGCCGGTTCAGCGCAGAATGCACCGCCCCCAGATTGACCGAGCGGTTCATCTGTTGCTCAATTTCTGTGACAACGGTAGCTCCATAGGCATCTCCCGACCGAATAGCTACCGCCAGTAATACGACCTCTTCAAATTCGCCTAAGTAAGTCCCCTTCATCAGAATGTATTAGTTGTGTATATGTATAACAAATGCTTGGCCAAACTAAAAAAAGTGCCATCCCGATCAGAAATGGCACTTTTTGATTTTTTACTGCAAATTGTAATGTCCAAAAACGGACAAATTCTGTACGCATCTGGACAAGCGATTACAAGACGTTGAGTTTATCCTTGCCAAGGATTCGTGCCCGATGCTGAATGCCCCATTGATACAAAGCCTCGATAACACTATCCAACGAATGGCTATACTCCGTCAACTCATATTCGACGGTGACGGGTATGGTGGCATATACGTGTCTAACGGCAAACTCATTCATTTCCAACTCTTTCAGCTCTTTGCTAAGCACCTTCGCTGTGATACCTGTAACCAGACGTTGCAGCTCCCGAAAGCGCCTTGGCCCGTCTTTCAAGGCAATAATAATCGGTAGCTTCCATTTCCCATTTAATACGTAAAGCGCATCCTGTACGGCTTGTAAACTCTGGTTACAGGTAATACCGGAATGCACAGTATGCCGTTCTGTGGCCGGAATAGCTTCTTCCATGATTGTACTCATAGACTAAAGGTAATATGCTGGCTTTAATTGACCATGCGGTATCCTAAACGATAGTGGTATCCTTTGGGATACTGATAGCCAATAGATAGCGAGTTTCGGTAGGTTTGCTTCATCAATAGGTAGCTGGCGAAGGCTACCGTAAAACCGTACAAATCATGAATCCAAAAGTAATGCGTATACTGACCATCGTGATGACCGTTCTGGCAGCAGGGATGGCTATTCTTAGTGGTGTAATGAAGCTGACTAAGTCGCCCCAGGTAATGGAAAGCCTTAATAAAGTGGGAGTAGGTTCTCATGTTATCGAGCTAGGTCTTATGGAAATTGGCTTTGCCGTTCTTTTCGTGTACCCTAAAACGATGAAGCTGGGTTTTATTTTATTGACCTGCTACTTTGCGGGAGCCCTGGCTACTGAACTCTCACATGGCACTCCGTTTAATGCGATTACACCCCTTGTGCTAATCTGGATTGCCGCTTTCCTGCGCGATAAAACGATCTTCCTGCCAAAGGCGGAGGTATAGGTGTACGTGTATGTATGTAGAGACAAGGCATGCCTTGTCTCTACCCAATAAATGGTATATTTCCCAACTCAATTACAGGGTATACCATGAAAACTGTAGACAAACGAATCAGGGCTGGATTGCTGTTGTTTTGGGCGCTTTACTTTTCAATCGTGCTTGTCAGTAACAGCGCCGATGCCCTTAGTGCCTTGTCGCTACTTCCATCTGAGTGGCATTTCGTTTCGGGTAATTACGGGCTGATTCAGAAAGTGGTTTCTTTATACGAGCCTCCGGCCTGGTTAGCAGGTTTTATGTTTGCGGGTGTCATTCTATGGGAGGCCGTCGGAGCGATTCTTTTCTGGAGAGCCTTTCTGGTAACTCTCCGGGATAACCCAAAACAGACCCCCCTGTTGCATGCCGCCTTTGGGATCACGATTGGCTTATGGGCCATGTTCATTCTGGCCGATGAAGTCTTTCTGGTGTATCTACTCGGCGGGATCTCATCCACCCATTTCAATCTTCTACTTGCCGAACTGGCGACGTTTATTCTAATTCGACTATTGGATTGAGCGTGGGGTGTATAAATGCTGCGCCATTTCACCCCACCCCAATCCCTCCCCTGAAAACTAGGGGAGGGGCTAAAAAGCGACTCGCAAAAGCCCTCTCCTTTTTTCAAGGGGACGGGTTGGGGTGGGGTGAAATGCGCTAAAACAACTACACAATTACGTAACAGTATAGGGCTCTGGGCAGGAAGCACCTACACAATTACTCTGATCGCAAACTCTTTACGGGATTCATTAGCGCGGCTTTGATGCTTTGGAAGCTAACCGTCAATAAGGCAATGCCGATGGCCAAAGCCCCTGTTAACGCAAAGACCCACCATTCGATGGCAATGCGGTATTTGTAGGCTTGCAGAAACTTGTCCATGACATACCAGGCTACGGGCGATGCGACCAGGAAGGCAATGAACACCAGCATCAGGAAATCTCGGGAAAGCAACGAAACGATATTGGGTACAGTTGCGCCAAGGACTTTACGCACACCAATTTCTTTAATTCGTTGTTCGGCCATGAAGGACGACAAACCAAACAGCCCCAGGCAGGAAATGAAAATCGCCAGGACTGCGAAAATACTTGCCAGTTTACCAATGCGTTCTTCTGCCGCGAATTTTTTCGTATACTCCTGATCGGCAAAGCGATACTCGAACGGAGCTGCCGGATTGAGTCTTTTAAAAACGGCTTCTAGTTTTGACAAAGCGTTCCTGACGCTCACCGTGGGCTTTAGTTTGATATGGATAATGTTAAAGCCCCGTTCTTTCGCATCGATCATAAAAACCGTTGGTGTAACCGGCTCGAAAGGAGATGTCATAACCATGTCTTTTAAAACCCCAATGACTTTCCAGTTTTTACCGTGCCACTTGATAATCTCGCCAATGGGCGATCCGGCTAAGCCCATCTGTTTAACGGCGGCTTCATTCAGGAGAAATGTTGAGGAGTCGCTCGTGAATTGCCTTGAGAATTCGCGGCCTTCCTTAATTTTCCAGCCAACCACTTTCCGAAATCGGGTGTGACCAGGATGGTGCCGAACGAAGCTGCCCGGTTGGGATCTTTGCCGCGCCAATCCAGATTATTAGCCGATGACCAGATGCCCGTGATTGGACTCGATGATTCGCCCATGTCGGCGACAACACCCGTTTCTAACAACTCATTCCGAACGGCATCGTAGTTGCCCTGTATTTCGGGCGTGTTCATCGTGATGTTGATCAAGCCTTCCCGGCTATACCCAATTGGTCGGTTTTTGGCGAATTGAATCTGGCGAAAGACAATGATTGTTCCGATAATCAGCGTGACCGAAACCGTAAACTGAATGACAACCAGCACTTTGCGGGGAATAGACGCAAACCGGCCAATGTTAAAGGTTCCTTTTAATACTTTAATTGGCTGAAATGAAGAGAGATACAGCGCCGGATAGCTTCCCGCTACAAGGCCCGTAAATAGACAGAATCCAAGGCTAAAAAGCCAGAATCGCGAATCTGACCAGCGCATTACCAGTTGCTTGTCGGCCATTTCGTTGAAATAGGGGAGAATAAGTTGCACAAAGGCTAACGACAGCCCAAATGCCAACACCACAACCAGAAACGATTCGCTAAAAAACTGACTGATAAGCTGGCCTCTCAACGACCCAATCGCCTTTCGAATTCCCACTTCTTTGGCCCGTTTCTGAGAGCGGGCGGTGCTCAGATTCATGAAATTGATGCAGGCCAGTAGCAGTACAAATATGCCGATAATGCTAAAAAGCCAGACAAATTGAATGCGACCACCGGCATTCACCCCGTTTTCAAAGGTTGAATACAGATGCCATTGATTCATAGGATACAGGAAGAGAGCTGACTTGGTTCTATTCTCGTCCTCGGTGTGACGGCGAAACAGGTCTTTAATTTTCACCGAAACCTCATCAAAGCGACTGTTCGGGTTGAGTTGCGTAAAAATCCCGAATGAGCTACTTCGCCAGTTATTCTTATCCTCTTTATTCTCGAATAGTAGGTCGACTGGTGCAACGAATGTAACATCGCTGAATGCCGAATTGCGGGGTAAATCTTCATAAACACCTGTCACCTGCACCGTGTATTTATTGCCAATTTTAACCACTTTTTGAAGGGGATCAGTATCGCCAAAAAGTGCTTTGGCTACTGATTCGGATAGCAAAACGGAGCTGGGGTCTTTCAGGCCCGAACGCGTCCCTTTAATCATTTTTAACGTCATTAAGTCTGGGAATTCCGATTCGGCGTAACTACCCGTCTTCGTAAATTTTTTGTCCTTATAGGCAATGATCTGGTCAAAACTTGAGGTGGCAGCCACTACGTATTTGAAGTCGTTGGGTATTTGGTCCGGATTTCCTGACTTAATGGCATCGGCAATGAGGTAAAGGTTTGAATGCCACCCTCCAGGGTTTCATTCTCCAGTACCTGCGCAATCTGGTCGTGGTTTTGGTGGTAGGAATTGAACGACAATTCATCGTAAACGCATAAACCAATGAGCATCGCAACGGACATACCGACCGATAATCCAACAATATTAATGGCTGAGTAACTTTTGTTTCGAACAAGGTTTCGCCAGGCGATTTTGACATAATTTCGGATCATAATCGGGTTCGTTAGATTGGTTGTTGAATATTGATTTTCTTGTCGCTTGATCGCAAATGGTTTGATAAATCCCAGCACATCCCACCAGTAGCGCCATCGCGCCCGCCGTTCGCCAACGCGTTCGACTTGCCAGGCAAACTCTTCGTGCAAATCGCCCTGCACTTCCTCCAGCCTGTGGGGAGCACAGAATAGTTTGAGCAGGCGATCAGCTAAGCGGGGTGGTTTCATAATGAATAATGGATAATGTAAAATGAAATTAAGGGGTCATTGGTGGGTCATATAGGGGCAGGTACATTATTCATTATCCATTAAATTTTTCTCATTCAGATCGTAACGACTTGACCGGATTCATCAACGCAGCTTTCATACTCTGGAAACTGACTGTTAATAAGGCAATTACGATAGTCAGCCCGCCAGCCAGGGCGAATACCCACCACGAAATGTCGATTTTATAGGCAAAATCCTGAAGCCATTGGTTCATGGCCCACCAGGCAATGGGCGAAGCGATGACAATGGAAAGCAGAATCAGCTTGATAAAGTCTTTCGAGAGGAGCGCAACGATGCTGGTGACGGATGCGCCCAACACTTTTCGAACGCCAATTTCTTTCGTTCGGGCTTCGACTGAAAAAGTCATTAACCCCAGCAAGCCCAGACAGGCGACCAGTAACGTAAGGGCCGTAAACCCATTGAATAAGCGGGCTAATCGTTCCTCTTTGGCGTATTGGTTGTTATAGGCTTCGTCCAGGAAATAGTAGTCGAAGGGGGCGGCTGGGTGGCTGCGCTCATAAATAGCTTTGAGTTGGGCGAGTGCTTCCGGTACGTTGGTTTGTGGCCTCAGCCGAACCAGCAAATAACCACCATCGGCCATGATGGAGCGATTTGTGTCGCTTACTATGCTCAGCATCATTGGTGATACAGGCCCGCGCAGGCTGCGCACGTGGAAATCGGCCACAACACCGTTAGTAGGCTTGTCTTGAAAAGGAGCGGGTTGCTGGAAAGGGTTACCTTTAATACCCACTTCTTTCATAACTGTCTGGTTATAAGCAGTCAACTCTTTTGTGATGGCACTCGTTTCCCAACCAACTGGCGGGTATTGCCAGTGAACGCCCATCATGTCGAAAAAAGGTTTATCAACAGTCAGCGCGTTGACCATGAGCTGTTTCTTCGATTTGGCCGTTTCCATAAAATAGACATTGATATTGTTCGAAAACAACCTCGTATTCGTTGCCGCTACATTGTCGATACCTGCCCATTGACGAACCTCATCGCGAATGGCCGTGAATTGTGACTTCAGTTCACCATCGATATACATGCTTACGACCTGTTCCCGATTAATGCCGAGGTTCTTTGTGCGTAAAAACCGCATCTGGGTATATAGTATCAGGCTGCAAATCAGTAAACCAATACTCGCGGTGAATTGAATTGTTGTAAACACCTGCCGTAGGCCGGCACCGCCAAACCGAACATTTGTTGCCCCTTTGAGCACCAGCGCGGGCCGAAATCCTGACAGGAGCAAAGCCGGATATGCACCCGCTAATAGCGAGCAAACCAGCCATAAAGCCACCATCAATCCCCAATACGGCCCCTGTGATAAAACCCGATTGTCCATATGCAGGTCAAGGGCTTGATTGGCCCAGGGGAATAGAACCTGTAACAATGCCAGCGACAAGCCAAAGGCCAGTGTAGTGATTAGAAAGGATTCGAGAAAAAATTGCCCGATCAGTTCACGTCGATGCCCACCAATCGCTTTACGAATGCCTACTTCTTTCGCTCGTTTGGTAGCACGGGCTGTAGTCAGGCTCACGTAGTTGATAACCGCCAATGCCAGAATGATAAGGGCAATCGTCAGCAGGATGTATAAAGACTGACGGGCGTCTTTTGGTACATTTCGACTATCCAGGTGCAGTGTTGGCAGCGCTTCGAGGAAGTATTTTGCCGACATATCGACAAAACCGATTCCAGCTTTCACTTTGGCCAGCTTCTTTTCCACCACACCCACACGTGCTTCGGGACGTAGAACCAGGTAGGTACTCAGAAATCCACCACCTTTATACATGCCCTGTTGTCTGGCACCAAGCGTAGGCATTGAACTCAATGAGATTAGTCCATTAAACTGAATGACCGAGTTCGTTGGTAAGTCATCTAGAACGGCCGAAACGGTGAGCGGGAAATGTTTGTCGTAGATCAGCGTTTTGCCAACGGAATTTTGCGTGCCGAAATACTTCTCGGACAACTGGCGGGTCAGTACAATGCGGCCTGGTTCGCTTAGTGCGGTCTTCGCATTGCCCTGAAGCACAGGTAAACTCAGTACGGATAGCGTAGGGGCATCGGCGAAACCAATGTGTTCTTCTTTGAACCGGTGATGCTGATCAGATTGAAGTAGCGCAGTAGAACCTTCAGAAAAACGAACGACTTCCTCTACCTCCGGAATTTGTTTCTTGACTGTACTGCCAAACGATTCATGCAACCCGGAAAGGTAACTTCCTGATCACCGTATTTAGCTACCGACATAATCCGGTAGGTGCGGTCGGCGAAGGGTTCGAAACGGTCGTAATGAAATTCGTGCCAGACGTAGAGGGCTATGAACGTACTAACGGCCAACCCAACCGTCAACCCAATGATATTCAAGGCGCTGAACAATTGATTTTTCCACAACTGGCGAAAGGCGATGGCGAAATAGTTTCGGATCATATCAGGACTTAGTAAAGGAGTAGAAGAAAAGTAAGTCGGTTTACGCTTGATAGCAAATGGCTTGATGAACCCAATCACATCCCACCAGTAGCGCCATCGCGCCCGGCGCTCACCAATGCGCTCGACCTGCCAGGTAAATTCCTCATGTAAATCCCCCTGCACTTCTTCCAGTCGGTGAGGGGCGCAGAAGAGTTTGAGAAGTCGGTCGGCTAAAAGGGGCGGTTGCATAATGAAGAATGGACAATGAATAATGTAGAATGAGGTGCAGAAGCTATCTATCGTTACAAATGGCGTTATCCATTACACATTGTACATTATTCATTTACTATTCCGACCGCAGGGAGCGCACTGGGTTCATCAGGGCTGCTTTAATACTCTGGAAGCTCACAGTCAGTAAGGCAATCCCAATCGACAGCATACCTGCCAGGGCAAAAATCCACCATTGAATGTCAACCTTATAGGCGAAATCCTGGAGCCATGTATGGATGGCCCACCACCCTATAGGCGATGCAATGATAATAGCGATCAGAACGGGTTTCAGGAAGTCTTTAGAGAGCAGCGTGACAATGCCTGGAATGGATGCGCCCAACACTTTGCGGACGCCAATTTCCTTTTGGCGTTGCTCGGCGGCAAATGCACTTAAGCCGAAAAGGCCCAGGCACGCAATCAGAATGGCTATGGTGGCAAATGCCATAAATAACTGTTCAATACGTTGTTCGGCACGGTACATCGCGTTGAAATCTTCACTTAAAAAAGAATAGGCGAAAGGCCGATCCGGAGCAATCTGCTTCCAGGTTTTCTCAATGGTAGCGAGCGCCGAAGCCACATCGGCCGTATTAAGCCGGAAAGAAACAGCAGATAAATAGGGTTCGATATGGCCACCCGTCACGCTGGCATCCACCACTAAGCCTAGTGGCTCGATGGTGTTCCGAAGGGATTCATAATGGAAGTCCTTTACCACACCAATAATCGTCAGTTTCTCGCCACCCGTCAAATGAATACTCTTCCCAACAGGGTTTTGATACCCAAATCGTTTGGCCGCACTTTCGTTGATAATGACCGCCTGCTTATCGGCAAGACGTCCGGCTATAAAATTCCGACCCTTTAGGAGTTGCATACCCAATGTGGCAATATAATCTGGGTCGACCTGCCACTCCTGCATGCCTACCGACTGCTTTTGATCCGTTTCGTTTTCCGGATACCACATGTCACTCCAACGGTTGGAGGTGACGGGCAGAAAACCACTCACCGTCCCTGTTTTTATGGCAGGACTTCGTAATACTTCCTGTTTGAAGGTAGTCACTTCCTGTTCCGTCGATTGAGCCGTATTGACGACAACGACCTGTTCTTTATTGAATCCTAGTTTCTTCGTCTGGATATACTGCATTTGCTGGTTGATGAGCAGCGTGCCAATAATGAGCAATACGGAGAGCGAGAATTGGAAACCACTAAGTAGTTGCGTAGATTTAGGCGTCCGGGCATCACCCATAGTTTGCCTTTCAAGGCTGTAATGGGTTTAAACGAAGAGAGGTATAACGCGGGTACAGACCAGCCAGAAGACCGACAACCCCCGAGCCTACTAACAGGTAAAGGATGGATGAGGCCTTGGTCACTTGGCTGAAAGATAGACTTTTAGCTGCCAGCGTATTGACAATAGGTAACAGGAAATAGGCCAGGCCTATACCGACCAGTAAGGCAAAAAAAGTGCTTAACAAGGACTCCGACAGAAATTGAAAAACGAGTTCCGTTCGGGATGAACCGGCCACTTTACGAACCCCCACTTCCCGCGCTCGTTTGGCTGACCGGGCCGTTGTTAGGTTGATAAAATTAAAGACGGCAATCAGTAGGATGAACAGTGCGATCGCTAAGAAAAGATAAATGTACTCGATGTTGTTATTGGGCGAAAGCTCTCCGTCACGGTCAGAATACAAGTGAATTTTGGTCAGGGCATCAGCGAGTACTTGAAGTCATTCCCTGCTTTTCGGCTCTCTGCCAGCGAGGTGTTGAAGTAGCGTCGGAGCGCCGGGTCAACGTAGGTTTGAAGGATGTGCTCAAATTTGGCTTCTACCGACTTTGGGTCAGTGCCGGGCCGGAGTAACACATAGGTTGTAAACATGTGGTTGCCCCACTTATTGACTTTAGCATCGTTAAGTTCGTGCAAGGGCAGGAGAAAATCAGCCTGAAAATGCGACTGTGCCGGAATATCTTCAATGACCCCCGTTACCTTTCTGACATCGTTGTCATCGAAAACCAGCACCCGATTCAGGGCATTGGTGGTGCCGAAGTACTTTTTAGCCGTACTTTCCGTAATAACCACTGACTGCGGTTCGGTTAATGCTTTCTTAGGGTTGCCTGCCAGCATGGGCAGTGTAAACACGTTGAAAACAGTTGAGTCAGCATACAGCACACCTTTCTCCCGGATGATGATGTGATTACTTTTTACCACATGGCTTGTTATCATATGGCTACCGTATTTGCCTAATCGGGTAGCCTCTTCTACTTCGGGAAAGTCCTTTTTCAGGGTTTGACCCATTGGCGTAGGCGATGAGGCCGCTTTTATGGCTCTGAGCGAAAAACTGATGTCGCTATTGATCCGGTAAATACGGTCGGCTTTTTCGTTGTAGCGGTCATAACTCAATTCATCGGCTACATAAAGAATACTGAGCAGGCTCACCGACAGGCCAAGCGCCAGACCGAAGATTGTCAGTGCCGAGTAGCCTTTACTTTGGGTTAAATTCCGAAACGCGATTTTAAAATAGGTACGTAGCATATCAGGGATAGATGGATTTTGATAGTGACCCGAGTAACCGGGAAAACTGTAGGCTATTGTGGGTTTACGCTTTACTGCAAATGGTTTCATAAACCCCAGCACATCCCACCAGTAGCGCCATCGCGCCCGTCGTTCGCCTATCCGCCTGACCTGATACTCAAACTCCTCGTGCAGATCGCCCTGCACTTCCTCTATTCGGTGGGGGCGCAGACGAGTTTGAGAAGTTGGTCAGCTAAGCGGGGCGGTTGCATAATGAAGAATGGACAATGAATAATGTAGAATGAGGTGCAGAAGCTATCTATCGTTACAAATGGCGTTATCCATTACACATTGTACATTATTCATTTACTATTCCGACCGCAGGGAGCGCACTGGGTTCATCAACGCGGCTCTAATGCTTTGGAAACTGATGGTCAGAACAGCAACCATAATTGTCAGGAGGCCGGTTAGTGCGAACATCCACCACTCAATCGTTATCGGATACGCAAAGTCCTGCAACCATTTATTCATAGCCCACCAGGCTAATGGAGAGGCAAGAATAGTGGCCATGAGTACCAATCGAAGGAAGTCTCTGGATAGTAATACGATGATACCCGACACCGTAGCTCCCAGTACTTTCCGAATGCCGACTTCTTTCGTGCGTACCTGGGCGGCATAGGCGGATAAGCCAAATAAACCTAGACATGAAATGAACATGGCGAAGACGGCAAACACGTTGAGCACATTACCCACGCGTTTTTCTGAATCATACAGGCGGGCCATTTTCTCATCCAGAAACGTATAGATGAACAGACTACCGGGCGACAGATGAGCCAACGTAGATTGGGCGGATTGTAGGGTTTCGGCCAGTTTGTTTCCCTTGATTTTCAATAAAAAGTAATTGGCTTGCCCAGGATGCTGAACAATAACCAGTGGATCTACTGTGGTGTGTAGGGAGGCAAAATGGAAATCGTTGACAATGCCTACAATCTCCCCTGTATCTCCTAAGGATACGGCTTTTTGACCGATGGGCGAATCCAGTTTGAGCGCTTTGGCTGCCGCTTCGTTTAGAATAATAGGAAAGTGAGCCGTATTGGCATTCCTGACGAAATTTCGACCCGCTTTCATCCTGATCTGTAACACGGGGAGCGTATTTTCGTCGGCCCACATGAAGCGCAGTTGACTCGCATCTTCGGATTTTCCTAGTGGAGTAAGCATATCTGTACCGAATCGATCACCCGGTAAGGTTGAGATTCGCGCTACGTTTGTGATGGCTGAATTTTTCTGAAACTCCTGCTGGATCGTGTTGGCCTTGTCCCACATGTCACGCCCGTACAGCTTTACTGCCACTACCTGGTCTTGATCGAAGCCCAGATCTTTCGTCTGGAAAAATTTCATTTGCCGGTACACGACAATGGTACTGAAGATCATGAATACCGAAACACTGAACTGAAACACAATCAGCCCCTTACGAACCGACGTGACAGACGATACCTGACTTTTCTTTCCTTTCAGTGAGGTGACGGGGTCGAAATTAGAAATGAACCAGGCGGGGTAAAAACCGGCAACCAGACTGATTAACCCAATCAATAGTACCAGGAGCAACACATTCGATGAGGTGAACAATTGACCGAAGCGAAGCGACTTCGCGGCCAGTTCATTATAAAAGGGAATGGCCAGTCTGAACAAAAGAAAGGCAACCAAAGCGGCAACCAGCGTCAGGATGAATGATTCGCCCAGAAACTGCCTGATTAATTGCTCTTTGCGGGCACCAAGCACTTTGCGTACGCCCACTTCTTTCATTCGATTAAATGCCTGAGCCGTGGCCATATTGATGAAATTCACTGAGGCTAATAGTAGGATAAACAGTGCCGCTATGGAAAAAACGTAGACGTATGTTATGTCACTGTTCGGCCCCATTTCCTTCTCCAGCTTCGAGTGCAGGTGGATATCTGTAATAGGCTGAATAGGCGTTCTTCGAGTTGCCAGGATTTCTTTTCTGGTTTCGCCTATAACCTCATAGAATTTTACCATGAAGTCTGGTATTCGCGCTTCCACATCTGCACGTGAGGCACTGTTGTTCAGTACGATGTAATTGTAAAAGCCCGCCCAATCTCTCTTACCAGACCACTTTTGTCGGTAGAGTTATAATAGGTGGACATAGAAATCAGGTAATCGAACTGCAAATGCGTGGTGAACGAATAGGGTTTTATGACACCCGTCACGGTTAATAGGCGTTTGTCCAGATCATCCTGAATTTGTTTGCCCAGGGGGTTTTCATTGCCAAAGTATTTATTTGCCATCGCTTCGGTGAGAACAATGGCGTCAATCTGTTTGAGCGCTGTTCGCGGATC
The DNA here is from genome assembly GCA_003259005.1 of Spirosoma telluris. Lineage (GTDB taxonomy): Bacteria > Bacteroidota > Bacteroidia > Cytophagales > Spirosomataceae > Spirosoma > Spirosoma telluris. The sequence goes on along the minus strand of QLII01000001.1, from coordinate 1,871,381 downwards.
ACCTTTAACAAACGAAAGATCGAACACATCCACCACGGTCGAGTCGGCATAATACCCGCTTTTCTCCTCGAACTGCTTTGTCGTTCCACCTGATGGGGCATAGCTGAACACCCGATCGGGGTAAGGGCGATGGAATCGGGCCACAGTTTGGATCGCGGGTATTTCCTTTTGCATTTCTACGCCTAAAATGGGTGATGTTGCCGCCCACTGTCGGCTTTTCTTGTCAATATTTTCCGACGTAATTCTGAAAATCCGGTCTGCTTTTGAAAACCCTTTGTCATAATTCAATTCTTCCCGCACATGAAGAATCATCAACAGGCCACAAGCCAGTCCTAAGGCCAGTCCGGTTATCGTAAGCGTACTGTTTAATTTGTAGCGAAGTACGTTCCGCCAGGCGATCGTGAAATAGTTACTTAGCATAGCAGTTGTTGTTTGAGTGGAATGGGTTGATTTTGGCTTGCGGATGAAGCGGGGTTTTACGAATCCTAATACATCCCGCCAGTAGCGCCAACGCGCCTGCCGTTCGCCAACGCGTTCGACCTGATACTCAAACTCCTCATGCAAATCGCCCTGCACTTCCTCCAGCCGGTGGGGAGCGCAGATGAAACGGAGAAGACGGTCAGCTAAGCGGGGCGGTTGCATAATGAAGAATGGACAATGAATAATGTAGAATGAGGTGCAGAAGCTATCTATCGTTACAAATGGCGTTATCCATTACACATTGTACATTATTCATTTACTATTCCGACCGTAGGGAGCGAACCGGGTTCATCAACGCAGCTTTTATGCTCTGGAAACTGATTGTCAGTAGGGCAATGGCTAGGGCCAGTAGACCAGCGAGGGCAAAAATCCACCAATGAATGTCGATTTTATAGGCAAAATCCTGAAGCCATTGGTTCATGGCCCACCAGGCGATGGGTACGGCGATGAAAACGGCGATGATGACCAGTTTGATAAAGTCTATGGCTAACAACTGAATGATGCCGGATACAGTGGCACCTAATACTTTCCGGACGCCAATCTCACGGGTGCGTACCTGGGCGGTGTAGGTCGCCAGCCCGAACAGACCCAAACAGGAAATCAGGATGGCGATGACGGCAAAAATGGTAAACAGGAGTCCTGTCTGCTGCTCCGATTTGTAGAGATTGTTGAAAACGTCGTCCAGGAAGGAGTATTCGAACGGGTAATCGGCATTATATTGTTTCCAGGAACGTTGTGCTGCAGCAATAACCTGTTCCGCGTCTTTGCCAGTTGTTTTGATGTACATAGCACCCATGTTATTGGGGTCGTAGTAGAAACAGAGGGTTCTATTTTCTGGCGCATCGACGCAAAATGAAAATCCTTGACGACGCCGATAATTGTCCCATTATGCTCCCATAATTTAAATCGCTTACCGATGGGATCTTTAATGCGTGCCGCTTTTACGGCGGTTTCATTCAGGATAAAATGCACCGAATCCGAAACTGCGCCCGTAAAATTGGCTCCTTGTGCTAACTTCATTTTAAAGAAGGGAATGAAGTCTTTATCGATAGATACGGGTCGTACCATCATGGTTTCACCCTGTTCTTTTCCATCCCATTCGTTACTACCCGTTTGGTTGCCAATCTGAACAATATTGGCGTTGGCACGGGTAACCGCTGCTACGCCAGGTTGATTCAGTAAATCGGCTTTAACCGCGTCGTAATGCTTACCCATGTCGCGCATGAAGAAAGCGAATACATGGGTTCTATCGTAGCCTAACGCTTTGGATCGAATGTATTGCAGTTGCTGGCTGATGATAAATGTACTGGCAATTAAAATGACTGAAACCGCAAACTGAATCACCACCAGGGCTTTCCGGAAAGTAGCTTCATTGATGCGACCCGAAACCTTACCCTTCAGAGCTTTCAGCGGCTCAAAAGAAGAAAGTAGCATAGCAGGGTAGATACTCGATGCGGCCAAGGTGCTGGTTATGGTTAGTCCAATGACCTGCCAGATATGGTAATCGGCAAAATTTAGTGCAAGTTGCTTACCCGATAATTGATTGTAGGTTGGCAGTAACATGTACATCAATCCAATAGCTAGTAGCGCAGCCAACGAAAAGAGCAGCGCCGTTTCGACCAGAAACTGGATGAAGAGTTGGATTCGGGCCGCACCTACAATTTTACGCATACTGATCTCCTTGGAGCGCAGAAGCGAACGGGCTGTTGAGAGGTTTACATAGTTAATACAGGCAATGACCAGAATCAGCAGGGCAATGATGGAAAACATCCGAACCGTTTCAATACCCCCCTCGGTGCCATCGGCTTTGTAGAGGTGCATCTCCGACAGCGGTTGCAGCAGGTAGATGAGGTCGGTATCATCGGGTTTATTGCGCAGGTGAATGTTCCGTAGTTTGGTCGCCAGATGACCAGCAGCCGTGCCCGGTTGCAACACCAGATAGGTGTTGTACTCAAACTGATGGAAATCATTATCCATATTTCGCCCGTCTTTCCGGTTCGTGTACATGTTGTCGAACAGTAACGAAATTGGTAGGAACAGGTCGCCCTGGATGCTCGAATTTTTTGGCAAGTCGTGGATCACCCCACTTACGGTAAAGGCGACCTTGTCGTTGTACGACAATACTTTACCAATTGGGTTTTCATCACCGAAGTAGCGTTTGGCGGTGGTTTCGGTCAATACGATGGAATGGTGATCTGGAAAGGGATTTCCGGGATTGCCCTGGATAAGACCAAAATCGAATACCGAAAACAGGCTTGGGTCTGTGAATGACGATTTATCCTCATGTATAATTTTATCCTTATACTTAAACAGGGTATACATGCCATTGTTGGTTAAGCGAACGGCGTCTTTCACCTCAGGAAGTTCCCGTTTGGCAAAGCTGGCGATGGGTGCTACGGTCGTCGTCCAGATTTGCTGGCTGGGTCCGGTGCCTACCTTGTTTTCGAGCCGGTAAATGCTGGAGGATTGCCGGTGAAAGCGATCGAAACTTAATTCATCCTGCACCCAGAGCAAGATCAAAATGCCTACGGCCAATCCGGCAGTTAGACCCGTAATGTTGATGAGCGAGTAGAACTGGTTTTTTACCAGATTGCGCCAGGCGGTTCTAAAATAGTTACGTAACATAGAGCTGTTTAAAAAAGATGAAGAATCGCTGAAGCGTCCCGTTTGTCCGAGAGGAGCCGTCGGTTTACATTTCATCGCAAATGGCCATCCAGCCGAACGTCGGCCCGGCCGGGTTTAATAAATCCTAATACATCCTGCCAGTAGCGCCAGCGGGCCCTTCGTTCGCCAAGGCGCTCGACCTGCCAGGCAAACTCCTCATGCAGATCCCCCTGCACTTCTTCCAGCCGGTGAGGGGCGCAGAAGAAACGGAGTAGGCGGTCAGCTAGGCGAGGTGGTTGTTTCATAGCAAGGAGCATGGAGCGCGGTGCTTGGGAAATCCGTGCTCCCTGCACCTTGCTCCACGCAATTATTCAGATCGTAAACTCTTCACTGGGTTCATCAATGCAGCTTTGATGCTTTGGTAACTGACGGTTAGTAACGTAATAAGCAAAGCGCCAGCGGCCGAACCTGCGAAAATCCACCACGATATTTCGGTTCGGTAGTCGTAATCCTTCAGCCATGCGCCCAGATAATAGTAAGCAACTGGCGATGCGATCAGACAGGAGATGATGACGAGTACTAGAAAGTCTTTGGAGAGCATACTCCACAGATTCAACACTGAAGCACCCAGCACTTTCCGAACGCCAATCTCTTTGGTGCGTTGTTCGGCTGTGAACGAAGCTAAACCAAACAGCCCCAGGCAGGAAATGAAAATGGCCAGTATCGCAAAGCCACCTGCCAGCTTGCCGATCCGCTCTTCCGATGCAAACTTTTTACCAAACTCCTGGTCGGCAAATTTGTAATCGAACGGAGCCGAGGGAATGTGTTTTTTGAAAACAGATTCGATAGTGGCTATGGATTGGCTAACGCTTCGACCTGGATTCAGCTTGAGCATGATCCAGTTGACGTTATTGTAATCCAGGAAGTAAATCGCCTGTTTCACCGGCTCATACGGCGATTCAGCCAATACGTCTTTGATCACTCCGATGATGGTAAAATTTTTTGTTCTGGGATCTTTTTCATCTCCCCACCTGACAACCGTGCCAATAGGATGCTTGAGCCCCATAAACTTGACCGCCGTTTCGTTGATGATTATGGCCGACGAGTCAGTTGTGAACGCTCTCGAAAAATCGCGGCCCTCTTTAAATTGCCAACCCACTGTTTTACCGAAGTCGTGTGTTACCCAAATGGATGAAAAATCGGTGTCGAGCGATGGGTCTTTGCCTTGCCAGCTAAAGCCACTCGTGTTTGACCAAACGCTCGTCATTGGGCTGGATGATTCGGCTATTTCCTGAATAACACCCGCATTTTGTAGGTCGGTTTTCAGGACGTCGTATTTGCCGTAAAACGCTGGCGATAGCATTGGAATCATCACTACGCCGTTGCTATTGTAGCCGAGCGGTCGATTTTTGGTGTGCTGGATCTGTCGATAAACGATGATCGTACCGATGATCAACGTAATGGAAACCGTGAACTGAACCACAACCAGGACTTTGCGTGGAACAGCCGCCAAACTGCCCATTTTGAACCGTAGCGACGGACCGTGTCCCTTTAAGACTTTAATTGGCTGGAAGGATGATAGATAGAACGCGGGATAACTACCTGCCAATAGTCCAGTAATTAGGATGAATCCCAGACTCACTACCCAGAATGAAACCTTCGTCCAGGGGAAAACGAGTTGCTTGGCGGCCACCTCGTTAAACCAGGGTAGTAAAGTCAGAATAATCAGTATGGCTCCAGCAAATGCAAAGAAAACCACCAGAAACGACTCACTAAAAAACTGCTTCACAAGCTGGCTGCGTACTGATCCCATGGACTTTCGAATACCCACTTCTTTGGCGCGCTTTTCGGACCGAGCCGTGCTTAGATTCATGAAGTTGATGCAGGCCAGTAACAAGACAAAAATGCCAACGATGGCAAACAGTCGGACATATTGGATGTAGCCGCCTGTCTGAACGCCCTCTTCCCACCCAGAGTACAACCGCCAGTCGCTCATCGGGTGCAGAAAAATCTCCGATTTGTATTTCTTCTCGTCGGCGGATACGTTGTCCAGCTTAGCGTTTATGATCCGATCACTCACCGTTTTTATATCCGCGTTATCGGCAAGCTGGACAAACAGTTGAAACGAGTTTTCGCCCCAAATCCGCTTGTCAAGTGCCTGCTTTACCCAAGGCTGCGTTGCTACGTATAACTCCCAGGGAGCAATAAAGGTGAGATCGTGAAATGCCGTGTTGAACGGTAAGTCTTCATAAACGCCCGTTACCTTCACATCGGCCTTCCCTCGATATTGATGAGTTTACCAATCGGGTCAACATTGCCAAAGAGCGCCTGTGCCGTTGAGGCCGATAGCAAAATAGAATTGAGTTCTTTCAACCCATTACGACTGCCTTTCAGCATATGCAACGACAGAATCTCGGGCATTTCAGCATCCATGTAGTTCCCTGGGCGAGCCATCTTTTTTACACCATACGACAGAATCCGGTCGCCTGGATAGGCCGCCATTGCCTGGTGTTTAAAATTGGTACCGTACTTGGCTCGCAACTCGGCATCCAGCGGAACAGGAATGGATTCTTGTGAACTAATGTGTCCATTGACCGTTTGGTGCTGCATAACCTGGGCAATACGGTCGTAATGCTGGTGGTACGTATTGTAGGAGAGTTCGTCGTAGATCCAGAGGCCAATCAGCATAGCTACGGCCATGCCAGCCGATAGCCCACCAATAGTAATGGCCGAGTAGCCTTTGTTCTTGACCAGGTTTCGAAAAGCAACTTTTAAATAATTACGTAACATGTCCGTGTTGGTTGGTTTTGGATATTGATTCAGCTCCCGCTTAACTGCAAATGGCTTAATAAACCCTACCACATCCCGCCAGTAGCGCCAACGGGCTTGTTGCTCACCAATGCGCTCTACCTGCCAGGCAAACTCCTCGTGCAAATCGCCCTGCACTTCCTCCAGTCGGTGGGGGGCGCAGAAGAAGCGGAGTAGGCGGTCGGCTAAGCGGGGCGGGGCATAATGAATAATGTAGAATGAACAATGGATAATGAAGTTCGCGGGTTGTTTTTTGGTCAAATGGATACATTATGCATTATCCATTTTACATTATTTATAAGCTAATGGCCGGATTGAATGGATCTGGCATCCGGGTCCATAAATTCACCCGCACATCCTGAATTTCCTGTAATGTCCGCCGACCGTAGGCGGTAACCGTAAATAGCCGCTTTCTACGACCGCCCCGTTCGGCAGTAGGCTCACCCATTTCAGATTTCACCATGCCTTTATCTTCCAGCCGTTGCAGGGCCGCGTGAATCTGGTTCAGGCGAACCGACCGCCCTGTTTGCTCAATGATTTCGTGCGTGAGCGCTACGCCATAAGCCTGCCCTTCCATCACGGCAACGGTTAGCAGAACGATCTCTTCGAACTCGCCCAAATAACTTCGTTTCATGGCCATCTATTAGTTCTATGTTTGCTGAGCAAATGCTTTGCCAGAAGCCGAAAAGTGCGTTATTCGCTTAATAAGGCTGTTTGGGAGAAATTAATTGAGTCGATATTGTCCAGTTTCGGACAGATAGCGTACGGTTTGGGACAAGGGGAGATGCCAGGAACTTCCCGAAAGTTTTGAACTTTCGGAAGTTGAGTCTTGATAGGTAAAGTAGATGTATCGTTTCCTTTCATCTGGAAACAACTCACTTATTTTTCTATGAAACATCTGACAAAATTCCTGCTCTTCGGACTAATCCTTTCAATAAGTGCCATTCCTGTACTGGCTCAGAAAGGACCTGAAGACAAAGCAGGCTGGAAACTGGGCTCTCAGGCTTACTCGTTTCGATTATTCACTTTTGCCGAAGCCCTGCGTAAGATTGATAGTTGTGGTCTAAAATACGTCGAGGCTTTTCCGGGGCAGACCATTGGTGGTGGGGTAGACGGCAAGATGGACTTTACAATGGATGCCGCTACTCGTCAGGCCGTTAAGAAACTGATTAAAGATCGGGGACTGACGGTAGTCGCTTATGGGGTTGTCAATGCCAAAACTGACGATGAATGGAAGACGTTGTTTGCGTTCGCCAAGGATATGGGCATCCTGAATATCAACTCAGAGCCTACACCACAGCAAATGCCGCTCGTACGGAAACTGGCTGATGAGTACAAAATCAACGTAGCCCTGCATAACCACCCCAAACCATCGCGTTACTGGCATCCCGATACGGTACTGGCGGCCATTGGCAACAGCAAATTCGTGGGTTCCTGTTCTGACATTGGCCACTGGGTTCGGTCGGGACTTGATCCGGTCGAGTGCCTGAAAAAACTGAATGGACACGTGCTGGGTATGCACTTTAAAGACGTGAAAAAAGATACGCCTGACGGAAAATATCATGATGTAGTCTGGGGAACGGGCGACTGCAAGGTCGAATCGGTCATTGCCGAGTTAAAACGCCAGCATTTTAAAGGCCCCATCTCAGTGGAGTACGAGTATCATTGGGAAAACAATGGCCCGAAATCGCTGAAAGTGTGAAGAATTTCCGCGAAATCTATAATCGCGTGAAGGTGCAGTAGGGCTTGGAGCCGGGAGCTTGGAGCCGGGTTACCACGCGCCGTGCTCCAAGCTCCCGGCCTACTTCACAGAATTATCCATATCGGCGGCAATGAGCCAACGCCCGTCAGCGCCTTTTTTCAGGGCGAGAATGAATTTGCCACTGTCTGGACCTGTGGAGGTAGCACGGTAAGCTCCAATGATGTAACCGACCGATCCGCTCTGGGCAAATGATAAAGCCCGCAGAAACAGGGCACTTCCGGCAGATCGGCTATACGCCAATTTTAGATTTTTATGCCCTTGAATAGCAGGCCGGTTAGGTTGCATAACAAAGCCATCGGGCGTAAATAGGGAAACGAGCTTTTCGGTATTATTTGCTTGCCATTCGCGCTCATAATTGCGCAACACCAGATCGATGTCTGGTGGAAGCGTTACCGATGGCAATGATTCCGTTGGCGGGAACGTTGTACGGGGCTGCTGAGCCAGTGATTTAGCTCCCAGACAAAGCAGGCAGAGAATAATGAAGATTGGTTTCATAAATAATGGTTGGTGTTATTCAGACCGCAAACTCTTCACCGGATTCGTTAGTGCGGCTTTAACGCTTTGAAAGCCTACTGTAAGTACTGCAATGGCAATGGCAAGAACGCCCGCCAGGGCAAATACCCACCACTCAAGATAAACCTTATACGCAAAGTCTTTGAGCCATTGGTTCATACCCCACCAGGCAATAGGAGAGGAAATCACCAGAGCAATAATAACCAGCTTCAAAAAGTCTTTCGAGAGCAGTGCGACAATGCTGCCTACCGAAGCGCCCAACACTTTCCGAACACCGATTTCTTTGGTACGCTGCTGCGCCGTAAACGTTGCCAGTCCAAATAGTCCCATGCACGAAATCAGGATAGCAATTGCGGTGGCTGTGTTGATAAGCTGGGCCGTTTTCTGCTCTTTTTCATAGAGCCTGGCGATGGAGTCATCCAGAAAGGTGTAATCAAATTTATTGTCGGGATATACGGACTTCCATTGTTGTTCGATGCTAGCCAGCGTTGCTTTTACATCGCTGAACTGACCACCTTTTGTTGCCAGTTTAACACCGATATTTTTTGCCTGTCGGGGCATGTAGCTGATAAAGACCGGACTAATTTTTTCGTGAAACGATTGCTCATGAAAATCGGCTACTACCCCAACGATGGGATACTGTTTCCCCTGAAATTCAATAAGCTGGTTTACGGCATCGGCTGGTTTTTAAAGCCTAACGCTTTCGCATACGTAGTGTTGATGACCATCTCCCGGAGCGAATCACTTTTCATATAATTTCGACCGGCCAGTAACCGAAGCTTATAAAGCGGGATGAAGTTTTCATCGCCCACCTTCGCCGACACATCCATTTCGATGTTTTTCTTGCCCCGATAGTTGAGTTTGGTTACCATATAGGCCTGTCCCATAGGCGGGAACCATTGCAACGTAGCCCGTTCAACACCGGCCAATTGTCTGATTTTCTGGGCTAATACAAGGCTTCGGTCATCGCGCAGCGTATGAACTTCAATAACGGCATCAGTCGTAAAGCCCAGATCTTTGTTGCGCATAAAGTTGAGCTGGCGAGTCACCATGAGTGTGCCAATAATGAACACCAGCGAAACGGTGAACTGAAACACGATTAATCCTTTTCGCAAATATCCCTTTTGTCCACCTGTTAAAGCCGTTTGGCCTTTCAACGTCAGAACAGGTACGTAAGAGGATAATACCCAGGATGGATAAAAGCCGGATAGGAGCGAGGTGGTTACTGTGACGACCCCTAAGAAAATCAACGTTTGCCAATTGAATAGATCGAACGTTAGCCCTTCGGGCGTAAGTGATTGAAAAACAGAAAGAATTGGACTAACCAGTGCGAGAGAAATGAGGACAGCCAGAACGGTTAAATAGGTGGTTTCGCTCAAAAACTGGAAAATCAGATTTGCCCGACTGCTTCCCATCACTTTACGAATACCCGTCTCCTTTGCCCGCTGTACCGATTGTGCTGTGGATAGGTTGATGAAATTAATAGCGGCAATCAGCAAGATGAAACCAGCAATCGCCATCAGGCCATAGAGTGTTGGCAAATGTGCTTTGCGGGAATAGTTGTCTGCGTAATTATCATTGAAATGAAGGTCGGAGAGAGGTTGTAGGGCAGGTATAAAGTTCAGATCCATTTCCTTCGTATAATGCGCTTTACTAAACCGGCTGAACTGGGCTGTGAGTTGATCGGGCATTGTTCCTTTGGGGAGCTTGACGAATGCCTGCGAGGCCGACCAGATATCGTTCCATTGGTTAAGGTCAATATCGCGTTTAAACTGACTGGCCTGAATAGTGGCGAATGAAATAAAGTCAGTGAAGACAAGATCGGTTGGTTGCTTCCAGGCCTGTACAATGCCAGCCACGCTGACCCGCACCGAGTCCTGATAAATGACTTCTTTTCCAATGATCTTCTCAAGCGGTAAATTGCCAAAATACGTGCGGGCTTTGCGCTCGGAGAGCACCAGTTTAAAGGGCTCAGTCAAGGCCGTTTTAGGATTTCCCGCCAGCCATGTGTAGGTAAAAATGTCGAAATATTGCGGCTCGACCACAATGATTTCATTGTGTTTTTTGCCTTCAAATCGCTTCGGCTTTTCCTTGCCATTCGGAATAAGCACGTCCGAGGAAATATTGTGAAAAGCGGCTACCGTCTCTATACCCGTAATCTCTTTCCGAATGGCGCCAGGAACAGCATTCGGTATGAAACCGACCGGATGTTTTTCGCCCGCTGGTTTGCCATATTGTGACTCACCCACCAGCCGGTAAATGCGCTCGCGGTCGGGGTGGAACGTATCGTAACTCAGCTCATAATTCGTGATCAGATAAATCACCAGACAGGCCGTAACGCCCAGCGTAAGCCCAAACAGATTAATCAGCGTGCTGACTTTATGCTTCGTCAGGTTGCGAATCGAGGTTTTGAAATAGTTGCGTAACATAAGTGGGTTGACGAGGCTTAATGAAGTATATTGACTAGGCTGGCGTTTGAGGGCAAACGGTCGCACGAAGCGTAACACGTTGACCCAGTAGCGCTGGTTAGCGCGATGGAGACCCATATCCCGCACATCCCGACCGAACCGCTCATGCAAATCGCCCTGCACTTCCTCCAGCAGGTGAGGATTGCAGAAGAGTTCCAGTAGACGATCGGCCCAGCGGGGTGGGGTCTGCCGGTTCGAAGTTGGTGTCATAGGTTTTTAGCTTGGAGCGGGGAGCAGGGTGCCTGGAGCAGCAAGCAGGGTTTACCATGCACCGTGCTCCACGCGCCCTGCTTTTTACTCCGTTTTCAAACTCTTTATCGGATTGATCATCGCGGCTCGTAATGACTGCCAGCTAACGGTCACAAACGCAATCGAAATGGCGATGAAAGCAGTTGCCAGAAATACCCACACGCTCAGGTTTATACGATAGGGATAGTTTTTGAGCCACTCATCCATAGCATACCAGGCGGCAGGGAATGCAAAAATGAACGAGAGCGAAACCAGTTTCAGGAAGTCGGTTGAGAGCAATTGCACTATGCCTGTAACCGAAGCCCCCAATACTTTACGAATGCCGATTTCTTTGGTTCGCCGTTCGGCCGAAAGCGTCGCTAAACCGAAAAGACCAATGCAGGATATAAAAATGGTCAGAATAGCCCCAAAGAGCATCATTTGTTTCCATTTGGCTTCCGACTCATACCGCTTAAGGTTTTCCTGATCCAAAAATTTGTAGGAATAGGGGGTGAGAGGAAATAGCTTTTTAAAGACTTTTTCGATATGCTGTAGGCTTGCCGTTTCGGTAGTAGGCCTTATTTTGATAAATGCCTTACCGTATTCATTCGCAGCTTTCATTGTAAACAATTGCGGCTTTATTTCCTGACTTAATGACGCAAAATGGTGGTCTTTTACCACACCGATTACGTGATATTTTTCATTTTTAAACCAAAAATCTACCACTTGTCCCAGTGGATTTTTCCACCCCGCTTTTTTAACAAATGTTTCGTTGACCAGCACTGACTGCGATGAATCAGATGGGAAGGCAGTTGAGAAATTACGCCCTTTTAAAACTGGTATTTTAAAGAGAGGCAGATAGGTTTCGTTAACGGTTTCGTAGGCAAAACTCAATTGCGTTTCGCCATTTATTTTAGCCACCGTACCCCAGAATCCGCCATTTTTAGGAGCGACATCTACTATATTCTGGTCTTTTAGTAATTCTTCTTTTAAGAGTTTTACTTCACTACGTTTTAAATTTGATTTATCTATGACTACCAGATTTTTGTCATCATACCCTAAATCTTTACTGGTCAAATAGTTGAACTGCGAATAAATGGTAAGAGAAGCAATGATCAAGAAAGAGGCTAATGTGAATTGTAAGACAACTAACGATTTTTGAAGGTAGTTTTTGCCGGAAAGGTTGAAGCGGCTATACAATGTTTGAACAGGATTGTAACCTGATAAAACAAGAGCCGGGTAGAATCCAGACAGTAGGCTTGTTACAATAAACAGGATGAGGTATCCCACTACCAGTTTTGCATCGAACAGATAAGAAAGAGACAACGCTTTGTTTGCCAGTTGATTAAACGTTGGTAAGGCCAGCTCGATTAGGACGATAGCAAACAAAAAAGCAGCAAAACAAAGCAGGAACGATTCCCCCAGAAACTGCATGATAAGTTGGCCCCTGGCCCCACCAACTGCTTTCCGTACACCAATTTCTTTAGCCCGCTTTAGGGAGCGAGCCACCGTCAAATTGACAAAATTGATACAGGCAATTAGCAGAATAAATAAGGCAATGCCTGATAAGATATACGAAAAAGTAGGATTGCTTTCGTCGACAAGGCCGTTACTGGCTGGAAGCTCTTTGCTTAGGTGCATGTCGGTAAACGGCTGGAGCGAATACACCGTTTTGTCTGTGATGCCAAATTTTTTCGCTACTGATTTAATACTTTCCCTTGCATCGGCCACATAGACTTGATTCATTTTGGCTTCTACTGTCTTCAGATTGGCATTGGGGCTAAGAATGACGAATGTGTTCATGAACACACTAAACCAATTTTCATTGTCCGCCATATCTTCAGCCTTGACCATCATCGGCATGAGCACATCAAATTTGATAGATGAATTTTGTGGACATTTTTTGGCAACGCCTGTTACCGTATAAGGCTCAAATTTGTCATCGTCTTTAAAAAAGAGAATCTTGCCAAGCGCGTTTGTGGTTCCAAAATTTTTCTCGGCTAACTCTTCCGAGATAACGACCGATTTTGGGCTCTTTAATGCGGTTTTAGGATCCCCACTTAGTAGCGGAAATGAGAATATCGAGAAGAAACTGGAATCTGCAAAATGGACTGTCTGACTTTTTACTTCATTGCCTTGTTTTAGATCTTTCTGATTCTCCTGATAGCGAACAAACGTTGTTATTTCTGGAACACCCGCCTGAAATTTTGGGCCTGGAAAAATACCCGTGTAAGGTTGCTGATTTGCAACAATACCCGCCGGCGTTACTGATTTGCTGGTGATGCGATAAATAAATGGATTGTGAGCATGAAAGCGGTCATAGCTGACTTCATCTTTGGTGTAGAGCATAATGAGCATGGCTGCTGCGAGACCAATGCTCAATCCAATGATGTTAATGGCCGAATACGCCTTATTTCGGGCCAGGTTTCTCAATGCGATTTTGAGATAGTTTTGAAACATGTCGGTACTGAATAAGGGAATAGACGGATATTGATTTGGTTGCCGTTTCAGGGCAAACGGTCGGAGGAAACTGACTACTTCCCGCGCATATTGTCTTCGGGCCAATTTGACGCCTAATCGGGTTGAGTTCCGCTCAAACCGCTCATGCAAATCACCCTGCACTTCTTCCAGTAAATGCGGGGCGCAGAACCATTCCAGCAGGCGGTTGGCCCAATGGGGCGGTTGAGCGTTCATATACTGATCGCTGGCAAGGCATTTGGCGAAATTGAATTCCACAGCTGGTCGCGCATGGCCCGAATGTCATGCAGGGCGCGGCTACCAAGTGCCGTAACCGTAAACAGACGTTTGCGCCGTCCACCTCGCTCAGCGGTAGCATCACCCATGTGCGATTTGAGCATGCCCTTTTCTTCGAGTCGATGCAGGGCCGCATGAACGGCACTGATGCTAACGGAGCGCCCCGTTTGCCGATCCAGTTCGTCGGTAATAGCAACCCCATAAGCCGCATCGTTCAGGACCGCAACCGTTAGTAAGACGATTTCTTCAAACTCGCCTAAGTACGTTCGTTTCATAACTTACCTGATAATATCAACTTTTGTAGAACAAATGCTTTGCCAATCCTTAAAAAGTGGCTTTTTAGCCTAAAAAGGCCTTTTGTTGCAGGGAAGGCTGTCCGAAATCGTACACTTTCTGTCCGAAGCCGAACAGGAGAGGGGACTGGAAAGACAAAAAAGGACTTAGTGGGAAAGGATAAACACCTTAATCACTAAGTCCTTTATCTAGACTAGGCTAACTTCTATTCGTTTAGAAGCAATTATTGGCTTTTTACAACGCCAACTCCTTCTCCGTTACAATGGTGAGTACTTCAGGATCTTTCAGTCGAACGGCTAAGCCCAGCGTTTTAGGGACTTCGTAGTGGAAGTAAAACTTCATAGTATGAATTTTCCCTTCGTAAAAAGCCAATTCATCACTCTGGGGATTCTGCGTCAGCAATGCCTGTTTCGCCACAACAGCCTGCTTGAGCCATTGCCAGGCTACAACAACAATCCCGAATAAGTCCAGAAACAACGTGGCGTCGGACAAATACCGTTCAATGTCGCCTTGTTGGGCGTAGGGCATCAGGCTCGCCATAACCTCCTGTGTGCGTTTCAACTCCGCCGTGAGTTGGTCGGCATAGGGTTTAAGGTCGGCGTGGGTGCTGGCGTCGGCAATGGTTTTGCTGATTTCGGCGAATAGCAATTGCGGAGCCTTGCCTCCCTTCATGGTCATCTTGCGACCCAATAAATCCTGCGCCTGAATGCCGGTAGTGCCTTCATAAATTGGCGTAATACGAATATCCCGGTAAAGCTGTTCAACCGGGAAATCTTCCGTAAAGCCATACCCACCAAATGTTTGCAGGCTTTGACTTACCGATTGAACGCCCATTTCGGAGGGGTATGATTTTGCCACAGGCATCAGCAAGTCAAGCAGCAGGAACGCATTTTCTTTCTCTTCTCCTTCAGCTACCTCACTAATGTCGTAGAGACGGGCTGCTTCAAGGAGCAACGATAAGGCTCCTTCTGTTACGGCTTTCTGAAACAACAGCATTCGCCGAACATCGGGGTGATTGATAATTGGCGTTTGAGGGGCATCCAATTGATTTTTTTGATTCAATCGCCGACTCTGCGGACGCTCTTTTGCATATTCCAGTGCCGCATAATAAGCCGCCGTAGCAATGGCTGCGGCCGTCATGCCAACCCCAATCCGGGCTTCGTTCATCATCTGGAACATATATGGCAAGCCCTGGTGTGGCTGCCCAACGAGGTAGCCAATGGTATTATCGTTAGAGCCCATAGTCAGATGCATGGCCGGAACGCCTTTCTGCCCCATCTTATGGTACACGCCCGTTGAGGTAACGTCATTATCAATAAGGCCATCCGGGCGGTATTTGGGAACCACGAACAAGGATATACCTTTGGTGCCTTTGGGTGCCCCATCAATGCGGGCAAGCATCAGATGAATGATGTTTTCTGCCGCATCGTGGTCGCCCGCCGAGATGAATACTTTTTGTCCTTTGATTTTATAGCTGCCATCAGGCTGGGGCGTCGCCGATGTGGTTACGTCGGAGAGTGATGACCCAGCCTGTGGTTCCGTTAACGCCATGGTCCCCTGCCAGATTCCGGCTAGTAGGTTAGGGACATAAGTTTCGCTCAATTCGGGCGAACCAAAGGAGGTGATCAGGTGGGCGGCTCCTGAGGTAAGACCCGTATACATCATACCGTTGTTGGCTGCCATCACAATGAAACCTACTGTTGAGCTGATCATTTCGGGCAGTTGCTGGCCTCCATGTTCAAAAGGGAAACCAGCGCCAATCAGGCCCGCTTCGCCCATGGCTTTCAGATACTCCTTTATTTTTGGATGAACCGTAACCTGGCCATTTTTGAGTTCTGGCTGGTTTCTGTCAACATCCTTCAGGTACGGGTGCATGAGTGTATCGGCAATGTAGGTTGCCGAGTCGATCACGAGGTTAAAGGTTTCGCGATCGTGTGCGCTGAAGTAGTCATATTTCGTTAGCTCTTCGGCCTTGAAAACTTCGTGAAGCAGAAAGTGCAGATTGCGTTTGCTGAAATAGGTCGTTGCCATATTGGGCAGTCGGATTGAAAAAAGGTACGTTTAAGGGTCTGGCGTGATCGTACTTATTGATTTAGCTAAATCAAAAATACCACCTTTGGCGCACTATTTGTATAATGATCAAAAAACTATCGTTTACTTTACGCCGTTTAGTATACGGTGATCAAACAAATTAATTGTCAAATATGAAAAACCTTATTGCAGTATTCGTTCTCCTGCTGACGATGGTATCGTTGGTACAGGCGCAGGAAAAGGCGCCGGCGAGCCCGAAAGTAACGGTCGCAAGTCCGGACAAGAACATTACAGTCGTGTATGGTCAACCCTCAAAGAAAGGACGGGTTATTTTTGGCCCGAAGGATCGAGTAGCTTAGAGAAATATGGTAAAGTATGGCGTACGGGTGCCAACAATGCCACCGAAGTGACGTTCAAATCCGATGTTATGTTCGGCGGTAAAATGGTGAAAGCGGGTACGTATACGCTATTCACTATTCCCGGTGAAAAAGAATGGAGTGTTATTCTGAACAGCACATTAGGCCAATGGGGGCCTATGATTACGAAAAAACTAAGGGTACCGATGTTGCTATCATTAAGGTGCCGGTATCTATCAATAAAACGCCTATTGAGAAACTAACCATTACGCCTGCCAATAGCAGCATTGCCATTGCCTGGGATAACATGACTATTTCAGTGCCCGTCATGAAACACGGTTAAACACCTGTTTGGGGTAAAAAACGAGTAAGTAAACCGCAATGCCCGACTTTTAAGGTTGGGCATTGCGGTTTACTTACTCGTTTATGGAGAGTCTTAAGTACTTGGTCATTTATAGTCAGGTATTGTTATTAGGTAGTCAATACTACAAATGACTACTTACTTAATGCCTGAGAATAAAGATAGATAAGTGAGTAAAGGTTATTAGTCAAATTTTGGTATTGTAACGTGTGCATGCACGAGTTTGTAATTTTGCTTATGCTAAAGTATGACGAGATAAAAGCAAACGAGCGCCGACTACTCGCTCTGACCAGCTTGAAAGGTGGCGAATTCGACTATCTGCTGAAACACTTTTCGCCCATTTGTGAGCGCTATTTCCGCTATCATACCTACGAAGGCAAAAAACGGAAGTTACCCGCTTTCAAACCTCATCAGGATGAAAAATTGCCCACCAGCAGCGATAAACTATTATTCCTACTCACTTATCTGAAAGGCAATCAATTACAGGAGTTTCATGGAGCGGTCTATGACCTCTCCCAAGCCAAGGTATCGAGTCTAGTAAAAATATTGCAACGGCTTCTAGATGAGACGCTTCATAAAATGGGCCTGAGTCCTGCCCGTGATAGTGAAGGACTGGTCAAGCAATTACAAAACCACCCCGATGATACCTTTAATCACGATGCTACCGAACGCCCTATTGAGCGCAAGACCGATTATGAGGCCCAGAAAGAAGACTATTCGGGTAAAAGCAAAGCCCACACCAGCAAAAACGAGATCGTCAGCGACCAAGCCAGTGAACTTCTCTACGTAAGCCCTACTTATGAGGGAAAAACGCATGATAAAGCCCTCCTAGATGAAGAGCAACTGACTTGGATTGTGGGCATAAAACTACGGCAAGATACTGGTTACCAAGGTTATAATCCGGCTGGAGTCACCATCCTTCAGCCGACTAAAAAGCCGCGGGGGGCCAGCCTTACCGACCAACAAAAAGAAGTGAATCGCCATATTTCCAAGGAACGAGTTGTGATCGAACACGCCATTGCTGGCCTCAAACGCCTACGCATACTCAAAGAGCGAATCCGATTGAAATTCTATGATGTTCGGGATCGGATGGTCAGCATTGGCTGTGCTTTACATAACCTGCGAGTAAAAAGCCCCTTCCGAAAGTACGCTCCTCGCACGGGCATGTGGGCATCATGATACCAACTTCTCAATTATCAAGTCTAGTAATTCCCGGGAAATAACCTTTCAATAGATTATCTGATAATTTAATCAATCGTTAATGAAAAATAATGCCTTAAGTAATTAACAAACAAACCTTTATCGCGTTATTTGCGAAACACCTAGCCGCTACTCGATGATGAAACGCTACTTACTGTATGTGCTGCTTGGCTTAGCCGTATTGCCTGCCTTTGGTCAGGGCGTTACAGACTATTATCAGGTACCCGAAAAGAGCCAGCAATATAATCGGTTGCTGACCCGTTATGGTGGACCTCAGATACGCGACCGCTGGTATGTAGCGCTCGATGGTTTCGTGAGAACAGACCGCGCTCAACTCGATAATTCCATTGATGGTCTGGTCGAAAGCGACCTTGTGGGTAAAGTTGGCTGGAGCGTTTTACTCGGCTGGTCATACCGTGAGCGTTGGGTGCTGGAAGGCGGCTACGCCCGGATGCCCATTCACACCCAATTAGCGATTAGTAACACCAGCCCCCCCTTAACATTTCGCGCTACCAATAATCGGAATGCGTTTATCCTGCGAGGTAAGCGCCTTGTTTTATCAACTAGCAAACCCTGGTTACGATCAGGCTTTTGGGTAAGCGGTGGCATGTGGGTTGTGCCCAATAGCAGCCAGGAAGATAATCGGATTTCTGTTTCGGGATACCGGTACCAGAACCGATGGGAAACCCCGAATATTTCCACTTGACCAGTCAGTCATACAACAGCTCACAAATGACTGCGTTGGCTGAAGTAGGCCTGGAGTATAATGTTCGATTGACGAATGCGCTTGACCTCGGTATCTCAGCCCGTAAACTGTGGGGCCTGTCCAACGCTGTAACGACCGATGTTACCTACACGGCTTATCGCATGGCTTCGCAGCAGGCGCAACTTCAGGGGCAGGTTCGGGCATGAGTTATGGACTGACCCTTCGCTATTCCTTTGCCCTGAAGCGGCATCAATCAAATGTGCTGTATATACAGGGCAAAAGCCGATTGGGGAAAAATCAATAAATCACGACAGAATTGAAGAGAGTAGGCGGCTTTATTAGCCGCCTTTTTTGTTGGTAGCAATCTAAACCCTTGAATACACATGAATCGGTTAGTAGGCCATTTCCTTTTTCTAAGCCTTATTGTTGCCCAGAATGCCTTTGCCGATGTGCACTTGCCGAAGGTTTTCGGTTCGCACATGGTCTTACAACGTCGGAAGCCAGTGCCCGTATGGGGTTGGGCCGACCCAGGCGAGAAAGTAACCGTCACGCTGAATACCCAGACGAAAACGGTGAAAGCAGGCAAAGATGGAAAGTGGAGTATTGCGCTTGATCCGATGGAAGCAGGCGGTCCATACCAGCTATTGGTGAAAGGCAAGAAAAATACAGTAACCTTCGAGGATGTATTGGCAGGTGAAGTCTGGATTTGTTCGGGCCAGTCAAATATGGAATGGCCATTGCGTGCAGCAGCTAATGCCAAAACGGAAATTCCGACCGCTAACCACCCGACTATCCGGCAGTTGTTAGTAAAAAAAGATATGAGCCTGACGCCTAAAGATGACATTGAGGGCGACTGGGCTGTGTGCACGCCTGAAACCGCCCCTAATTTTACAGCTGTAGGTTATTTTTTTGCTAAGCAACTCCAGCAGGAATTGAATGTACCCATTGGGCTTATCAATACCTCCTGGGGCGGCACCCATTCCGAAACCTGGACGAGCCGCGATGCCATGAACCAGAGCGATGAACTACGGGTAGCTGCCAGTAAATTACCCGGTTCCTACGAGGAGGTAATCAAAAGTGGCCAGGAACGTACCCAGTTGTTGGTGAAAAATCAGCAGGGTAGTCTGCCCACAAGCACAGAAGAGTGGACCTGGTCGGCAGTTGATGCGAACGATAGCCAGTGGAAGACCATGGAGATGCCCAGCGACTGGGAATGGCGGGGCTTACCAACGGTGGACGGCGTTGTCTGGCTACGGCAGGAGGTGCTGATCCCTGAAGGGAAACCGTTACAGAAAATGGTTCTGCACATGGGTTCGGTTGACGATCAGGATTCGACCTTCGTAAATGGCCAGCTTGTAGGCTTTAAAAAGGGGGTGGCCCCCGTGATTATCCATTGCCCGACGGCTTGCTCAAGCCAGGCCGAAATGTGATTGCTGTTCGCGTAGTCGACACGGGCGGAGCAGGGGGGCTTATGGGAACGCTGGCCGAACTACACCTCACGGGCGATAAGCTCGATATTCCGCTGGCTGCTCAGTGGAAATATCGAATTGCTGCTATTTTCCCGTCGTCCTATAAGCCAGGACCAAATACCTATGCTACCCAGTTGTTCAATGCGATGCTGAACCCATTGATTCCCTATGCCATTGAAGGGGCGATCTGGTATCAGGGCGAGTCAAATGCCGGTCGGGCGTATCAATATCGTAAAACATTTCCGCTGATGATTCAGGACTGGCGAAAACATTGGGGCTACGATTTTCCATTCCTGTTCGTTCAACTGGCCAGTTATAATGCGGCTAATGGCGATAGTCGGCGCGGCAGTACGTGGGGAGAGTTACGGGAAGCTCAGACTATGACCTTACAATTGCCCAATACAGGTATGGCCGTCACGTCGGATATTGGCGAGCGGTCGGATATTCACCCGAAAAACAAGCTGGATGTGGGCAAACGCTTAGCTGCCGAAGCCATGCGGATAGCCTATCAGAAACCAGGCGTTAGCGCTGGCCCGCAATTTGACAAGATGACTATTGATGGTAATAAAGTCATACTGACCTATACGAACGTGGGGAGCGGCTTACTGACTACTGATAAATATGGCTACCTGAAAGGGTTTGAGGTGGCCGGGGCCGATCATAAATTTCACTTTGCCAAAGCCGAGATTCAGGGCAATTCAGTACTTGTTCATGCCGATTCGGTAAGTGCACCAGTGGCTGTACACTATGGTTGGGCCGATGATAATAGCGAAGCGAATCTATATAATCGGGAGGGTTTCCCGGCCATACCTTTTCGCACCGATACATGGAAAGGAATCACCGAAGCTGCTAAATTTGGTGAACAGTAACTTGGAACCATGCAAAAACAACACTATCTCAACCTGATTAGCCTATTCCTATTGACTATTGGCTGCGTACAGGCACAAATAAGTATCACATCGGCCGGGGCGAATACGAATCAGGCGATTCGTATATATGATCCCTTTTTAACCCGCTATTCAAACATTGAAGGGTCGCCTTATGTGCCCAGCGATACGGTACAACCGGGTTGGGTGGTAATTAACAACAAGCGAACACCGACTAAACTTCGGTATAATAGCCAGACAGGAGAAGTTGAATATATTCAGGATAACAAGGTAGTTACGCCAATTAATCCAGTTACGGACTTTGCTATTGTAACTACAGACACGCTGTTTTTCCGGAAAGGGTTTCCGGCAGTAGGCTTGTGGACGGCCAATGAGTTTTATCAGCTGCTCTATAATGGCCGTAAAGCTAAACTGGTGAAGCACATTCATGCCACCCTCAAAGCCAATACCGACCCGATGCAGAACGACTACGGCAAGGAGAAATTCCGGAAGCAGGAAGACTATTATGTATGGGTCGCTACGGTAAAACCACCGACCGAGAATTATTTCGAAAAGCTATCGGATGGCGAAATGAAGTCGGTGGTGGCCAGTAAAAAGTCACTCGTGAGCCTGTTCCCCCAGCAGGCTGACCTGATCGATCAGTATTTGTCCAGCCAAAAACTCAAACTCAAATCCTGGGCTGAGTTCGCCAGCGTGTTAAGGTTTTTGGATTCTCAGTAAGTGACATTCAAACTTCGTGATTTTACTGATTACGCTGATTAATGCACATAGCGTTCTCTGAAAATAAATCAGGATAATCAGTAAAATCACATAAATCCGGGTTACAGATCCTCCAGTCGTTCGAGCATCAGAATTGAACCTTGTGGTACAATAACATACTGTTCCCCTTCATATTGGACGTCGATGGCATTGCGTTGCAGGTAAAGCGCGAGGTCACCTTCCTGTGCCTGAAGAGGCATATATTTCACTTTTTCCTCCGTTTCTTTCCAGGGTTCGTCTTCCGTAGGATTCGGAATGGGATAGCCAGGCCCAACCTTTATGACATAGCCAGCCTGTACCTGTTCTTTTTCCTGCACCGTTGGGGGAGGTATAAACCACTGGATGTGCGGTCAGTTGGATCTTTAGGCTTTATCAGTACGCGGTCGCCCACAACAATCAGGCGTTTCAGTTTATTATCAGACGTAATGCCAATCATAGTAGTCGTTAGTCAATAGTCAAAAGTCGTTCGTCAAAAATCGGGCGAGTTTGATCAATAAGCCAAAATGTCATAATTCATTAATCCTTATTGACTGACCACTCACGACTCTTGACTAGTCTACGGTACTGGATCGTAGCCATGACCACCCCAGGGATGACAGCGACTGATTCGTTTCAGACCCATCCAGCCTCCCCGGAGAGCACCGTGTTTTCGGATCGCTTCAATCGTGTATTGCGAGCAGGTGGGCGTATAACGGCAGGCATTCGGAAAGTAAGGTGACACAATGGCTTGATAAACTTTAACCAGCCCGATTAGAATTGACTTCATCATGAATGGATAAACAACAAAACTCCCGAAAACTTTCCCGCAATATGTATCTTTGCCAATCATCGTTATTTGCTTTACTGTTCGAGGTTTGCTGTTGGTAGTTCGAGGTTCCTGATCGTTACCTATCAACAATAAACGTCAAACGCCAAACTTCAAACGTTTTCTCTTCTTCTATGCTTCAATACATTATTTGGGAGGTTAATCCTGAAATTTTTCACGTTGGCTCGTTCTCGGTGCGTTGGTATGGATTGCTGTTCGCACTGGGGTTTCTGATTGGAATGCAGATTATGAGCTACATTTTCAAAAAAGAAGATAAACCCGTTGCCGATACCGATACGCTGCTGATTTACATGGTTGTAGCGACTATTCTGGGAGCCCGGATCGGCCATTTCCTCTTTTATGAACCGGAAGTTTTACTGCATCACCCCTTAACCGTAATCACTCCCCCCTTTGCCGGATTGGCCAGCCACGGTGCCACTATTGGCATCCTAACGGGCCTGTGGCTCTATTCGCGCCGGAAAGAAAGTTTGCGGACTAACCAGACGTT
The DNA here is from genome assembly GCA_003259005.1 of Spirosoma telluris. Classification (GTDB taxonomy): domain Bacteria; phylum Bacteroidota; class Bacteroidia; order Cytophagales; family Spirosomataceae; genus Spirosoma; species Spirosoma telluris. The sequence goes on along the minus strand of QLII01000001.1, from coordinate 1,848,388 downwards.
TCTGTGGGTGACAGACCGCATCGTTATTGTGGTTGCTCTGGCAGGTGCCTGTATTCGATTCGGGAACCTGATGAACTCCGAAATCGTGGGCCGCCCGACCGATGTTCCCTGGGCGTTTGTGTTCATGAATAATAACGAATACGCGAAAATTCCGCGTCACCCGGCTCAGTTGTATGAATCCCTATCCTGTTTAGTGATCTTCTTCATTCTGCTCTGGTTCTGGAATCGGAAGAAAGAACGGACACCCCGTGGGAGTATGCTGGGTATTTTTCTGATCTGGATATTTGGACTGCGTTTCTTTTATGAATACCTGAAAGAAAATCAGGTGCCTTTTGAAGATAGTCTACCCTTGAATGTAGGTCAGATCCTAAGTATACCAGCTGTTCTGATGGGTATTTACTTCCTTGTGCGTAGCTACCGAAGCCCGGTTGTTATTCCCATACGAGACGAACCAAAGGAGATTGAATCATAGCGGACTAATCGTTTGCGTTACTAAAAAAGCCGATTTCTGTAGAGTTTCTGTGGAAATCGGCTTTCCTACTTATGGTCACAGACCAGAAACGCCAATATATTATGAGAACCCGGAAAATGCTGTATTTTTGACAGTCACATACGTCAATCATACACTTCATTCTGTGAACTCATCTTTTTTCGTTTCGTTCAGAAACCTGCTTATTCTTACTGTAATTCTGAGCGCCCACGTTTCTGAGGCCCAAGTGCCCGGTCGGCAACTTCACTGGTCTGCCGATGGAAATTCTGCCGTAGCTGGTACCCAGGGCGATCTTGTCCAGACCGACATTCGTACGGGTCGTAAAACGGTCCTGCTTGCCCAGGATAAATTACGTCAGCCAGGGACTAATCAACGCCTGCCTGTTTCGGACTTTGCGTTCACGCCCGATAGTGCCCATGTTCTAATTTTTACCAATACCGCCCGCGTCTGGCGATACAATACGCGGGCGACTATTACCTGATCAATCGCTCAACGGGTGAGGTTCGGCAGTTGGGGAAGGGGCGCCCTGCACAGTCGCTGATGTTTGCCAAACTGTCACCTAATGGACGCGCTGTGGCCTATGTCAGCGAACACAATCTATTCGTGGAGGATGTCGAAACGGGGCAACAAACCCAACTCACCACCGACGGCACCCGCAAACGAATAAACGGTACATTTGACTGGGTTTACGAAGAGGAATTCGGTTGCCGGACGGATTCCGGTGGAGTCCTGATAGCAAACAGATTGCTTATTGGCAGGTGGATGCGACAAGGATTCGCGATTACCTGATGCTCAATACGACCGATTCAGTTTATTCACGGGTAATCCCCGTCGAGTACCCGAAAGTGGGCGAATCGCCCTCACCCACGCGTATTGGGGTTGTTTCGGTAACGGGCGGGCCAACCGTTTGGTTGGCTATTCCCGGCGATCCGCAGCAACACTACCTGAATCGGATGGACTGGATACCGAACAGCAGTAGCCTGTTTGTCCAGCAATTGAATCGAAAACAAAACGAGAGTAAATTATTGATCTGCACACCTGCCACTCAGTCGATTACGCCAATCTATACGGAAACAGACAAGGCCTGGGTCGATGTACGGGAACGGAATACGACTGATCCCAATGGGGGCGAATGGCTGAGTGGCGGTAAAGCCTTTGTATGGGTGTCGGAAAAAGATGGCTGGCGGCATATCTACCGGTAAGTATTGATCGGAAAAACGAGATTTTGCTAACACCCGGTTCGTATGACATTGAATCAATCAGCCATATCGACGAAGCTACCAATCAGATTTACTTTATCGCATCCCCTCAGAATACAAACCAGCGGTATCTCTATCGTACCCGATTGGATGGCAAAGGCAAAGCCGAACGCATTACGCCTGTTGGGCTGGAAGGAACCCATAGCTATGTGATTTCGCCTAATGGGAAACTAGCCCAGCATGTCTTCACGAATTACCAAACCCCGCCCGTACAAGAGTGGATTTCGCTTCCTGATCATAAACCCATCAATGCGCAGGAAAGCATTGCTACACGGATGAAGCCCGTTGCCAAATCGAATGTTAGTTTCTTCAAAGTCACCACCGAGGATGGGGTTACGGTTGATGGCTGGATGGCTAAACCAACCAACTTCGACAGCACGAAAAAATACCCAATTGTTTTTTATGTCTACGGTGAACCGGCTTCCAGTACGGTCAACGATGTATTCTCCATCGGCCAGAATCGTCTTTTTCAGGGCGATATGGCAAACGCGGGCTATCTCTATGTTGCCCTCGACAATCGGGGAACGCCCAACCTGAAAGGAGCGGCCTGGCGTAAGTCGATCTACAGGCAGATTGGCAGGATTAACGTCCGCGATCAGGCCATGGCGGCAAAGAAACTGTTTTCTCAACACGCCTATATCGACACGAGTCGGGTTGCGGTTTGGGGCTGGAGTGGAGGAGGATCGACAACTCTACATCTGCTGTTTCAGTATCCGGAGATCTATAAAACCGGTATTTCGGTGGCGGCCGTGGTAACCAGTTGTTTTACGACAATATTTACCAGGAACGTTATATGGGGTTACCGCAGGAAAATCGGGAGGATTTTGTAGCCGGGTCGCCCATTACGTATGCGAAAAATCTGCGGGGTAATCTATTGTATATTCATGGTACCGGCGATGATAACGTGCACTACGACAACGCCGAACTGCTCATCAACGAGTTAGTCAAATACAACAAGCAATTCCAGGTAATGCCCTACCCGAACCGCTCGCATGGAATTTCGGAGGGAGAAGGCACCCGGCACCTGCAAACGCTCTACACGAATTATTTACGTACTCATTGCCCACCCGGTCCACGCTAAACCTCATGACTCGATTTATAACGTTTTGTTTGCTGCTCTTGTCCGGTCTGGCATCCGCGCAACGCTATCAATTCACTCACGACGACACGCTGAGGGGCTCCATTACACCGGAACGCTCGTGGTGGGATCTGACATTTTATCACCTCAAGGTTCGTGTTCAACCCACCGACAGTACCCTAAGTGGTTCTACCGAAATTCGGTATCGGGTACTAAAGTCGAGCCAGGTAATGCAGGTCGATTTGCAGCGCCCTTTACGCGTGGAGCGTGTAGAACAGGACGGCAAATCGCTCGCTTTCAGACGGGATGGCAACGCTTTTTTCGTAACACTGGCGAAAGTGCAACAGCCCGGCAAGAACGAATCGGTGACGGTTTATTATGCGGGAAAACCCAAAGTGGCTAAACGCCCGCCCTGGGATGGAGGCATGGTATGGTCGCATGATAAAGAAGGAAACTGGTTTATTGCCACTGCCTGTCAGGGATTGGGTGCCAGCGTCTGGTGGCCCTGCAAAGACCACATGTACGATGAGCCGGATTCCATGGCGATCAGCGTGACGGTTCCCGAGGATTTAATGGATGTCTCGAATGGCCGTTTGATCAAAACGACCACAAATCCCGATCATACCCGCACCTTCGATTGGTATGTTAAAAACCCGATCAATAATTACGGCGTCAATCTGAACGTTGCCCATTATGTACATTGGGACGAAACCTACGCAGGGGAGAAGGGCGCACTTTCACTGAACTATTATGCCCTTCCTGAGCATCAGGATTCTGCCCGGACGCAGTTTAAGCAGGTCCCTAAAATGTTGAAGGCGTTTGAATACTGGTTTGGACCCTATCCTTTTTATGAAGATGGCTACAAGTTAGTCGAAACGCCTTATTTGGGGATGGAGCACCAGAGTTCGGTAACTTATGGAAACCGGTTTCGAAATGGCTATTTGGGCCGCGATCTCTCGCGTACAGGCTGGGGTCTGCTCTGGGATTTTATCATCGTTCATGAATCGGGGCACGAGTGGTTTGCCAACAACATTACCTATAAGGATGTAGCCGATATGTGGATTCACGAAAGTTTTACGAACTACTCCGAATGCCTGTTTACGGAATATTACTATGGTAAAGAAGCCGGAGCGACCTATGTAATCGGGTGCCGGGCAAACATCCGAAACGACAAGCCCATTATTGGGACGTATAATGTCAATCATGAGGGGTCGAGTGACATGTATTACAAAGGCGGAAATATGCTGCATACCATTCGGCAAATCGTTGGCAATGACGCAAAGTGGCACCAATTGCTACGGGACATGAACAAAATCTTCTATCACCAGACCGTTACGAGTGCACAAATCGAGCAATTCATGTCCCAACAAACGGGAATTAATCTAAAGCCTGTATTCGATCAATATTTGCGGGATACCCGAATTCCTGTCCTCGAATATCGTTTGGTAGCGAATGGGATTCAGTATCGCTGGGCCAATGTAGTGGCGGGATTTACCATGCCTATACGAATCTGTTTTGGTGAGTCGGGACCGTATAAGAAGATACAACCTACTGCCGAATGGAAAACAATACCTTCCAATGGGATAACAACTATAATGACTGATGTGAACTACTATGTTCTGTGCAAGCGAGTTAGCGAGTAATCAGAAAGTGAACAACGTTTGCTCAAAACAGTCGTTGTGGCATCAGAAGAAAATGTAGATTGCTAGTAATTAACCTTTACCCCATTCTTATCTGTAAAAAAAACGACTATGCGAACGAATCGAAACTGGCTTTGGGCCGGCTTACTCCCGGTTATGTTGCTGATTGGCTGCGGAGGAAGTAAAGAAGAAGAGGAAGAAAAAAAGAAGGAGGAGTCGGTATCGACTCTGGGAGCAGTAGGTGCCTTGAAAGAAATGGCGAATCAGGCCGAGGAGCTTAGTAAAAAAGGTCCCGTTGCAACGGTTGACTTCCGCTCGCTCAAAGAATTACTGCCCGCCGATGCCGATGGACTAGCTCGTAAGGAAGCTACAGGCGAGAAAAATGGAGCGGCTGGCTTTACGATCTCGACCGCTACAGGTAAATATTCGAACGATGATGGAAGTGAAACGATTGAGCTATCACTCATAGATGGGGGCGGCTCCGCCATGATGATGGGGTTAGCCGCCTGGTCGATGATTGAAGTAGACAAAGAAACCGAAAACGGCTACGAAAAAACTACTACAATGAACGGTAATAAGGCGTATGAGAAATACGATAACGCCAACAAGGATGGTGAAATAGCCGTGCTGGTCAACAAGCGATTCATAGTGTCAGCCAAAGGCCGGGGTGTCAGCATGGATAAAATCAAAGCCGCATTAGAAGACATTGATCTGGATAAATTAGCTGACCTAAAATAAGAAATATCACATTTAACCGCAAAGAGCGCTAACCCTTGCGCTCTTTGCGGTTAAAAAAATTATTCAAAGTCTGTGTAAAGCTGTTTCCTGTCAACCTTATCTGGTAATGGTCCTTGTCGGGTTAGTTTCATTTTGGCTAGGGCGGCTCCTGCGTGAGCGCAGTTGCCGGGTGCATACCCATCTAAATAGGCCGTCAGGAAGCCTGCCCAATAGGCATCTCCTGCGCCCGTAACATCTACAACATCAATCTTTTTACCGGGTATTCGTGCTTGTTTGGCACCGCCATCGTACGAAACCAGACTTCCGTTAGGCCCTAATGTTAAGCAAATGGTTGTGGCACCCATTTGATGAAAATCACTCAGAATACGCTCGGGTGTTTGCGGAGCCCCATAGAGTCGTTCGGCATCATCTTCACTCACTTTCACTAAGGCTCCGGCTGCAAAGTAATCGGTTAAGACCCGCCAGGCCTGATCGCGATCCGGCCAGACGGTAGGCGCATAATTGGCGTCGATGCTAACCTGACAACCGGCAGCCTTCGCCCGCCGGGCTGCATCAATAATAGTATCCTGGGCGGGTTGACGGCTCAGGGCGAAGCAGGTGGTATGAAACAACTGTGTTTGCGCCAGTAACGAGTCGGGGAGTTGTTCGGGTTTAAGCTGACAGTCGGCATGGCGGTAGGCGACAAAGTCGGGTGTGCCCGCTGTTCGCGAAACAAGCACAATGGTTGTTGGCTCAAATGGGTCTGCCGTAATGTATTGACTATCAACGCCCGACTCTTCAATTTGCCGAACCAGATACTTGCCAATATTGTCATCCCCGACGCAGGCAGACAGAGCAACTTTATTCCCTAATCGGGCCATATTGGAAGCCATATTGGCAGGACTTCCGCCCTGATACCGCCTGAAATCCTGCGCATCGAGTAGGCTACTCGACACATGGTGGCCAATTAAATCGGCCAATAATTCGCCAACAGAAAGGAGGGCGTACGGACGGGGGGAATTTGTCATGTATAAAATGGTTCTTGTGATTAGGTTTCAGGAGCAGCTATTTCGCTGGAAAACTAATCACAAGAACCAAAAGAGCAAACAGAATACTAGTTAATTTCAACCAAGCTCAATAGGGATGGTTTCTTCACCACTCTTTCGGGTTTCTTTTACCAAGAAGCAGGAAGCAGCTGCCAACAGCAGACAGATTCCTGCTAGTACAAGCGCGTTGCGGGGGTCGTCGCCCAGAAGGGGTTTGTAATACAGGGGTACGGTGAGCATTCCAATAAACTGGGGTACACAGATAAAGCCATTGAAAATGCCCATATAAACGCCCATCCGTTCTTTAGGGACCGCACTCGCCAGCATCAGATAGGGCATCGACATGATCGAACCCCAGGCAAAACCGATGATCGTCATACCAACCAGATAAATCATTTTATCATTGGAGGTAAGGGTCAGAAAGAACCCCATAGCCCCAATCGTCAGGAACAGGGCGTGGGTAGCGCGGGCACTACCGAGGGCCTTGGCAATGCGCGGAATGAAGACCGAGATAACGGCACAGGAGATGCTGAACATCGCAAAGCAAAGCCCTCCCCACTTGGTACCTTCTTCAAATCCAGCTTTGTTGGAAATCGTATCCGGGGCGTTGAACGCATATTTGGCCGCTGCCAGCGATAGAAACTGCCACATAAGCGGTAGCCCGTACCAGGTAAAAAATTTGACCCACCAAAGCTGTTTCATCACGGTAGGCATGGCCGAGAGTGAAGCCAGAATTTCTTTGAAGATAGGAAGCATCAGAAAAAGGTAGCTGCCACCTAATACACCCAACCCCCACACTAAACCCGTTGCCCAACCGCCAATACGTGCGGCAAAAAAGAAGGCCAGAATCGCTCCTCCCAAGGCTAACGCCAGGTGCCAGAACGAAATCGACTTTTTTTCTTCTTCGGTAAAAACATGTGGATCTTTGTAGCTCTCATTGACGGGTGGATATTCTTTCGTTGTACGGACTGTCCATAGCACCGAAATCAGAATCGCAGCCGCCCCAATGTAAAACGGATAACGTACCGAGTTCGGAATTCCATTCGCCAGTTGATCTTCCGACATAACCATCGATATACCCAGGAGGGGCAACAAATAAGGCATCAGATTGGCTAATGTTTGCCCAAATCCAACCATAAACGATTGGATAGCAAACCCGGTGGGTCGTTGTTTGTCATTGAGCATATCGCCCACAAACGCCCGAAAAGGTTCCATGGCTGAATTCAGCCCCGCATCGAGCATCCACATCAGGCCCGCTGCCATCCAGACAAAGGATGAATTGGGCATAAACACCATAGCAATACTACCCGCTAATGCCCCAATCAGGATAAAGGGCTTTCGTCGTCCCCAGCGTGGCGACCAGCTCCGATCCGAAACAGCGCCAATAATTGGCTGGAGCAATAGCCCTGTCAGCGGCCCAGCGAGCCAAAGGCCAGGAATAGAGGCTTCATCAGCACCCAGATAGCGATAAATAGGACTCATGTTGGCCTGCTGTAACCCAAAACCATATTGAATCCCTAAAAAGCCGAAACTCATATTCCAGATTTGCCAGAAGCTTAAATTAGGCTTGGCTTTTGTGGAGGTTTTTTGAACACTTCCCGTTTGCATGGATTATCGTATATTTAAACAGTCATCATAGGTTTCTACGCTGTAGTCAACAATAATACGGACTGATTTGCAGGATATGGAGATATTCTTGTCTTATTTTTTTGAAAAGACGTACTTTTGAGAATGATTCCCAAAGCGTGGCCCGCCGTTTTTCTGGTACTAACGGTGTTTCTGTTGTCTTTTCAAAAAGTCTTTGCTGCTGTCTCGACTGATTCGACTCAGAAAATTATTGTACGTTCCATTATTCTCAAAGGAAACTACCGAACCCGCGACCGTATTATTCTTCGTGAAATGACGCTCCACGCTGGAGACTCCGTCCGGCTGGCCGATTTGCCAGGTCGTATTGCCTGGGATCAGCGTAACATCAACAATACGACCCTGTTCGTGACGGTTGATATGGGTACACAACTTACGACCTCACCCGATTCAAGCCAGCTTGCTCAGCTCGATCTTACCGTGACCATGAAAGAGCGGTGGTATTTTATCGCTTACCCGGTTTTTGATCTGGCCGACCGAAATTTTAATGAGTGGTGGTATGATCGGGGGCACGACTTTAGCCGGGTCATCTATGGGGGGCATCTTAGCTACCGTAACGTAACGGGGAATAACGATAAGCTTCAGATTGCCTTAGAACGAGGATTTCTACAACGCACAGTTGTGTCTTACTCCAGACCTTATATTGATCGGGCGCAGAAAATTGGGTTACGGGTAGATGTTGGCTACATGACCAATAAAGAAATCCCATACCGTACGCAGTTTGATAAATGGGTCTACATAAAGTCAGAGGAAACCCTCCGCGAACGGGTCTACGCAGCCCTGACACTTACCCATCGGCGTGGGTTATACCACTATCATACACTCGACACACGTTATACTCGCTACTCCATTGCCGATACCATTGCCCGGCTTAATCCCGATTATTTTTTAGATAGCCGTACGAGTTTGCAGTATATGTCGATGAGCTACAGCTACCGCTACGACCGGCGTGATAATGTGGTTTATCCGCTTCAGGGAACGCTGGTCTCTGCCGCTGTAGCTGTGTCGGGTATTTTACCGACCGATAATTTTCATTTTCTGGATCTGGCAGCATCTGCTACGCGCTACTGGTCATTGGGTAGGCGATTTTACTATGCAGGAAGCTTGCGCGCACGGGCAACCTGGCCTGTACGTCAACCGTATTTCAGCCTGCGTGGTTTGGGAAATTCCACCGACATGGTTCGGGGCTATGAGTTGTTTGTTGTCGATGGGCAGCGGACAGGTATTTGGCGAAATAGCCTTCGTTATCAACTGTTTAATGTTCGTAAACAACTAAACTGGTTGCATGTTCGGCAGTTCAATACGGTGCCAATTGCGGCTTACGTAACGGCCTTTGCCGATGCAGGCTATGTAAGCAGCACGGTAGCCGAGCAATACCAGAGCTTGTTAGCCAATCGGTTACTTGCTGGTACGGGCCTTAGTCTTGATGTCGTGAGTTTTTATAACCTGGTCTTCCGCTTTAGCGGGACAATGAATGCCCAGGGCAAGGCCGGGTTCTTCTTCAACCTGGCTCAGGAATTGTAAACAACTCCACTCATCAAATCCCCTGCACAATTTACTCCTTCTGTAACCAATCATCCGAATTCTGGTACGCTGAATTTGCCCTGCTTCTACATTTGACGCGTCAATCTGACCAAATCATTTCTACGCCAATGTAGGTCTATCTGCTTCATTATCCGATGACTAAGTGGGTCATCCGACTCACCTGTTCTTCTGCTTACTTTTCATTTTCTTAACCGTTTAACACCATTTTATTCATGGAATTTTTATCCCTTGTATCCACGTGGGGCTGGGTTCTCCTGCTCCTGATGGCCGTAATTCTCTACAAATTAGTGCTGCGTTTTCTGTTCGGGATGGTCATCGTTCCCGAAGACCGAATTGGTCTGGTAACAAAAAAATACGTTCTCGTTGGTACGGATCGGGGGTTACCCGATGGTCGTATCATTGCCACCAAAGGCGAAGCCGGTTATCAGGCGCAGACGCTGGCACCGGGCCTGTATTGGTGGATGTGGCCCTGGCAATTTGGCATTACCATGCAGCCGTTTACCATTGTCCCGGAAGGGAAAATTGGCTTGGTTCTCTCTAATGATGGGGCCGAACTGCCAACAGGTAATATTCTGGCCCGGCGTGTCGACTCCGATAACTTTCAGGATACCGAGCGTTTCCTGAACAGTGGGGGCCAAAAAGGTCGGCAAACTGCCGTGCTGACGCCGGGAACGTACCGGATTAATCCCTACGCCTTCACCGTGACCATTGCCGACATGACCGTTATCAAAGAAAATATGGTGGGCATCATCACAACGCTCGACGGCGCGCCGTTGCAACCCGGTCAGATTGCGGGCAAGAACGTTGAAGGCCACAATAACTTTCAAAATGTCGATTTCTTTCTGCAAAATGGCGGTAATCGGGGACTTCAGCCGCAGGTTGTCCTGGCGGGTTCCTATTACATTAACCCCTGGGCCATCCAGATCGAGGAGATACCCATGACCGAAGTGCCCATTGGTCATGTAGGGGTTGTCATTTCCTATATTGGTGAAGATGGCGAAGACTTGACGGGGGCATCATTTAAACATGGCAATATCGTTCAGAAAGGGTTTCGGGGTGTATGGATGGAGCCGCTGGGGCCTGGCAAATACCCGATCAATACCTTTACGATGAAGGTAGAAGGTGTACCAACAACGAACCTCGTATTAAACTGGGCCAACGCCCGAACGGAAGCGCACGCCCTTGACCGCAACCTGTCGACCATTACGGTTCGATCTAAAGATGGTTTCCCGTTTAACCTCGACGTCGCACAGATTATACACATTCCATCGGTCGAAGCACCGAAAGTAATTGCCCGATTTGGGAGCATGACCAACCTTGTTTCGCAGGTATTGGAACCCACTATCGGTAACTATTTCCGGAACTCGGCACAGGATTCTGATGTCATCGCCTTCCTGAGTACCCGGAAAGAACGCCAGGAAGCCGCGCGTGAACACATCCGGGCGGTTTTGGAAGTGTATAACGTCAACGCTGTCGATACACTTATTGGTGATATTGTGCCGCCCGATAGTCTGATGAAAACCCTGACCGACCGGAAGATTGCGCAGGAAGAAGAAAAAACCTACGAAACCCAGCGGATGGCGCAGGAAAAACGGCAGGGTATGGAACGTGAAACAGCCCTCGCCGATATTCAGCGTGAGGTCGTGAAGGCGCAACAGAGTGTCGAAATTGCCCAGCGCACGGCAGATGCTGCGGTGAAAAAATCGGAAGGGGAGGCCCGTAGTCTGAAGTTGCAGGTTGGTGCCGAGTCGGAAGCTACTAAAATACGGGCTGAAGCCAACGCTGAAGCACGTCGTCGCCAGGCGGCTGCTGATGCCGAGGCTACCAAGTTAACCGCAGACGCTGAAGCAGAACGGATTGCCAAAACAGGTAATGCTGAAGCCGAGAAAATTCTGGCCATTGGTCGCTCTACGGCTGAAGCCTACGAGTTGCAGGTACGAGCCATGGGCGACGAGAACTTTACCCGCTTCAAAATTACCGAAGAGATTGGCAAAGGGCATATCCGGGTCATTCCCGACATTGTCATCAATGGGACAGGTAGCGGTGCCGAAGGCTCACTGAATGGGCTAATGGGGCTGAAACTGCTGGAACAAATCGAAGAACGGAAGAGCGGACAGGTTACCAAAATTGTGGATGTAACAAAGCCGGTTGACGGGCCAATAGGGGAGAAAAAATAAGTATTGTATGTAACGCGGACATCCTGTCCGCATAGACGAAAGTTAGCCTATATCAACCCGATAAGGTTAAGCTTCAGCTATGCGGACAGGATGGCCGCGTTACATATTTTCGTACCTTTGCATCAACCTTCACCCGCACCAAAGCACCGCCTTTGGAACTCCTTATCGACAAAAAGCTATGGCGCAAAAAGAAGCCCCTAAGAAGTCTTCCTCCCCTTTGTTGAGCCTGCTGAAGCCGTATTCCAGAATGATTCTGCTGCTGATTCTATTTGCCTTACTCAGCAATGGAGTCAACCTGCTTCTACCAATGCTCATTTCGCATGGTATTGACGATTATTCGGCGGGGCAGTTTGTACTGCGCACCCTGGTTGTTGAGTTCCTGTCAGCAAGTCTATTTATTTTCGTTTTCACCTACCTGCAAAGCGTTGTTCAAACCTACGCTTCGGAACGTGTTGCCAGGGATTTGCGTACTCAGTTAGCGGCTAAAATTTCACGACAGAGTTTTACCTACATTCAGGAGACCAATCCATCGAAATTACTGACCAACCTGACCTCGGATATTGACTCGGTAAAGATGTTCGTTTCGCAGGCGATTGTCTCGATTGTTTCCTCACTTTGCATCATCATTGGGGCTAGTATTCTGCTCATCAGCATCAATTGGAAACTGGCCCTGGCCGTGTTGACGATCGTACCGATTATTGGTGTTACGTTTTATCTGCTGCTGAAAAAAGTGCGGGTGTTATTCATGCGGAGCCGGGAAGTGATTGACTGGCTCAATAAAGTCATCAACGAAAGTATTCTTGGCTCAGCGTTGATCCGGGTTATTAATTCGCAACAGCTTGAGTACGACAAGTTTCTGGCCGCTAATACCGATGCCAAAGAGTTGGGTATTGCCATTTTACGCCTATTCGCAGCGCTGATTCCGGTTATCAGTTTTACGGCGAATATGGCAGGATTAACCATTCTGGTACTGGGTGGGCATTTTGTTATCACAGGCAGCATGTCGCTGGGTGATTTTGCCGCCTTCAACAGCTACCTCGCTCTACTGGTTTTTCCGATCATTGTCATTGGGTTTATGAGTAACGTAATTGCTCAGTCATCGGCCTCGTTTGATCGAATCAATGCGGTCTTACAAGCGCCCGAATCCGTCCAGACAGGAACCGTGGAAGCTACGCTCAAGGGCGACGTTGAGCTTAAACACGTATCCATTTATTACGGCGACAAACCTGCCTTGAAAGACGTTTCTTTTTCCGTTAAAGCGGGTACGCGAACAGCTATTGTAGGTCCAACCGCAGCGGGGAAAAGTCAGCTTCTGTTTTTGTTGACTGGCTTGCTAAAGCCTACTTCGGGAATGGTCGAGTATGATGGCAGGTCAATTGATACATACGACGAAGAAGCGTTCCATCAACAGGTTGGGTTTGTGTTTCAGGATAGTATCATGTTCAACCTGAGCCTTCGCGAAAACATTGCATTTAGTGAAACCGTGACGGATGAGTCACTGAAAAAAGCGATTGACACTGCCGAGCTGCGGGAATTTATCGAATCCCTTCCCAATAAACTTCAGACTACCGTTTCGGAACGGGGAGCCAGTTTGTCGGGCGGTCAAAAGCAGCGAATTATGCTCGCTCGCGCATTGGCACTTAACCCCAAAGTTTTACTACTGGATGATTTTACGGCGCGGGTTGATTCCAATACCGAGCAGAAAATTTTGGCCGGTGTTCAGCAGAATTATCCCGGCTTAACCCTGTTGTCGGTGACGCAGAAGATTGCTCCGGTTGAGGATTATGAGCAGATTATTCTGCTCATGGAGGGCGAAATTGTTGCCAAAGGAACCCATCCTGAATTGATAGCTACCAGTCCAGAATACGTTCAGATTTATCAGTCGCAACGCAGCACCAGCCAGTATGAACTACGATCTTAACCAGGCTACCGGGCAGAAAGAGGAAAAGAATGCTACCTACAAAGCCCTCCGGAAACTACTGGCTCTTATTAAAGATGAACGCCCAACGCTGATTCTGGCGTTTGTGGCCATTCTGGTCAATTCGGGCTTGACGCTAGTTGGCCCCATGCTGATTGGTCATACCATCGACAGGTATATCCAGACAAAGCAGTATGATGGGGTGCTTCGGAATGCGGCTATGCTGATCGGTGTTTATGTCGTTGCGTTCGGAACCAATTATCTACAGACCCGTATGATGGGTGAAGTAGGGCAACGTACCTTATTTCGACTTCGGAATGCCGTGTTTAATAAATTACAGGAATTACCGGTCGCGTTCTTTAACCAGAACAAAGCGGGTGATTTGATCTCCCGGATCAATAATGATACCGATAAACTAAATCAGTTTTTTTCGCAGTCGTTGATGCAGTTTGTTGGTAGTATTTTTATCATGTTTGGCGCGGGGCTATTTCTGCTGTTCATCGATTTGCCACTTGGAGCCGCATCGTTGTCGCCAGCTATCCTGATGTGGATTTTTACACAAGCAACGTCGGCCTGGGTAAAACGAAAGAATGCGAGCAACCTGAAAAGTGTGGGTAACCTGAGTGCCGAAATTCAGGAAAGTCTGAACAATTTCAAGGTCGTTATCGCCTTTAATCGGCGGGACTATTTCCGAAAGCGGTTTGATGAAGTGAACCAGCAGAACTATAAGACAGCCATCGGAGCGGGGTTGGCCAATAACCTGATTGCTCCCGTTATTGGCCTGATGGCCAATTTTGGTCAACTGATTGTGCTGGCCTTTGGTATTTACCTGATTTCAACGGGCCATTTCACCATTGGTTTACTGATTAGCTTTCTATCATACGTAACCAATTTTTACAACCCACTTCGGCAACTGGCTGCGTTGTGGACGAATTTTCAGGTAGCCCTGGCAGGTTGGGATCGCATATCGCACATGCTGGCGTTGCAAACGAATCTGACAACTGTTGAGAATTCAGTAACCATACGACCACCTCTATTCTGTCATTTCAGAATGTGTCATTCAGCTATCCCAATGGTCAGCAGGTACTGCACAACATCAATTTTGACTTAGAACGGGGTAAAACCTACGCGCTGGTTGGTCCAACGGGGGGCGGTAAAACGACAACGGCTTCCTTAATTGCGCGCTTATATGATCCCACCAGCGGAACCGTGTTGCTCGATGGAAAAGATATTCGATCCTACAGCCCCCAGGAGCGTACCCACAAAATCGGCTTTATTTTGCAGGAGCCGTTTTTGTTTACAGGTACCGTTCGGGAGAATATTCTGTATGGCAATGAACAGTTTCAGAACTATTCCAATGAGCAACTGGCCGACGTGATTCAGCAAGCTAATCTGGATGGGTTACTGGAACGGTTCGATGAGGGCTTAGACACAAAAGTAAAAGCAAGTGGTGATTCTATTAGCCTGGGTCAGAAACAATTAATTGCCTTTATGCGCGCCGTCTTACGAAGCCCTGAACTGCTTATTTTAGACGAAGCCACTGCCAACATCGACACCGTTACAGAGCAACTACTGGAAGAAATCTTACAAAATATACCGGAAACCACCACCCGAATTATCATTGCCCATCGACTGAATACCATTGAAAGTGCCGATGAAATATTTTTCATTAACTCCGGGCAGGTTACGCGGGCGGGCTCTCTTAACGACGCAGTCGATATGCTCCTGCATGACGAACGGACGAGTTAGTCGTACCTTTGTCGCACAACACAATCAGTTCACGAACGCATGAAACGAATTGCTTTAGTTCTTCTTGCCATTCCCTTCTTCCTCAATCAACAGGCTTGTAACAACCGCCAGCAAAAAGATACAGCGGCTACTGACTCGACAACAATAGCTGCCACAACTGGAACAACCGTTGACATTCCAATTACCGAACATATAGCAGAGCTAGGGTTGACTGCCGATTCCGACTGGCGCGGGATTAATCTTGGCGATCCGTTTACGGAAGTGAAAGGGGTTGAAAAAGGCGAGCCATTCGAGAGTGACTCCGATCATATTGGCTACACAATTGAGCTGAAAAACCTCGAATCGGCGGATATGCTTTATTACCAGACCGACAAAAAAGTATCAGCTATTGATGTAGATTTATTTCTCAATAGCCGCCAGTCAGTAACGGACTATCAGAACGAGTTAGCGGCTTACTTCACGGCGCGTTACGGAACGCCTAAACCCGTCGGTGGCGGCACGGTCTGGACGCGATGGAAAGGAGCGACGGTTAGTTTGAAAGACGTTTCGAAAGGCAAAGATTTTGGCCTGAAAATCAAAATTGGCCCCGCAACTGTTGCAGCAACAGCTTCTGTGAAATAGGTCTCTTTGGTGTATAGTAGTACTTCAAGATGTTCTTACTACTTTTTTCCTGATAGACTAGACTGCACTTCTAAAACGAAAGCTGTTGGTACTTCAACTACATCGGCAATTTGTTCAATGCTTAAACTTGCTTTTTTTAATAAATTACTGACTACTTTACGCTCTTTGGCTTCTTTTGCCTTCCGTTGTCCCCGAATGTACAGAACATCTTTTTCTTCGCTGAAGTATTCTGCAATGCTATCCATCGTTTCGTCGATTTGGTTTCTAAGTTACGCAACTTAGCAGGGCTTTCTTATGAAAATTTACAGCCTCGTAGAGGTGGAATCTTTGTAGTAATTGACCATTTACTACAAAGATTCCATGCCTACGGCATTTGTATAAGAAAGCCCTATAAATAGAAATTAGCTAATTAATAAGGCCAGCCCGTTTCCGAGCTGGCCTTTCTTTCTAATTTATCTTCAGAACTGCCATAAAGGCTTCCTGCGGGATTTCGACATTACCGACTTGCCGCATTCGTTTCTTCCCTTTTTTCTGTTTTTCGAGCAGTTTGCGTTTACGGGAAATATCACCCCCGTAACACTTGGCCAATACGTCTTTGCGCAGGGCACTCAGGGTTTCGCGGGCAATGATTTTCTGGCCAATGGCCGCCTGAATCGCGATTTCAAACTGTTGCCGGGGAATTAGCTCCCGGAGCTTTTCACACAGTTTTTTACCCCATTCGTAGGACTTCGAGCGGTGAACGATGGCGGAGAGCGCATCGACCTTATCGCCATTGAGCATCACGTCGAGCTTCACCATGTCCGATTCACGGTTGTCCATGAACTCGTAGTCGAGGGAGGCATAGCCTCGCGAGATCGTCTTGAGTTTATCGAAAAAGTCGAACACGACTTCGGCTAAGGGCATCTCGAATTGGAGTTCAACACGGTCGGCGGTTAGATATACCTGGTTTTTCAGTAAACTCCGCTTATCCATGCAGAGACTCATAATACCACCGACATACTCAGCCTTGGTGATGATCTGCGCCCGGATAAACGGTTCCTCAATATAATCGATCAGGTTCGGTTCGGGCATTTCAGCCGGGGCCGATACCTGAATTTCTTCGCCTTTGGTGGTCATCACCTCGAAACGTACCGATGGCACGGTGGTAATGACGGTCATGTCGAATTCGCGTTCCAGGCGTTCCTGCACAATTTCCATGTGGAGCATACCGAGGAAGCCGCACCGGAAACCAAAGCCCAAAGCCGCTGATGTTTCCGGCTCCCAGACAAGAGCTGCATCATTGAGCTGGAGCTTTTCCATCGCATCGCGGAGGTCTTCAAATTCGCTGGTTTCCACCGGGTAAATACCGGCAAACACCATCGGTTTCACTTCCGAGAATCCCTGAATAGCCAAACTGGCAGGATTGTCGACCGTCGTAACGGTATCGCCAACTTTTACTTCTTTGGCCACTTTAATGCCCGAAATCAGATACCCTACGTCGCCACACTCGATCACATCTTTCGGAACCTGCACCAAGCCGAGGGTTCCTACTTCATCGGCAAAATATTCTTTCCCCGTATTCATGAACTTAACCCGGTCACCCTTGCGAATGCGGCCGTTCTTAACACGAAAAATAACCTCGATACCCCGGTACGAGTTAAAGTGCGAATCGAAGATTAACGCTTGCAACGGACCAGCTGGCTCGCCTTTAGGGGGTGGAATCCGCTCCACAATAGCGGCCAGAATTTCAGGAACGCCAATGCCTTCTTTACCCGATGCCGGAATAATGTCGTCACGGTCGCATCCAAGCAGATCCACCATCTCGTCCTTAATCTCTTCAGGCATAGCACCCGGCAGGTCGATCTTGTTCAGGACAGGGATAATAATCAGGTCATTATTAAGGGCCAGATACAGATTGGAGATCGTCTGTGCCTCCGTTCCCTGCGATGCATCGACTAAAAGTAATGCCCCTTCACAGGCTGCAATTGACCGTGAAACCTCATACGAAAAGTCGACGTGCCCCGGTGTATCAATCAGGTTTAGCGTATATACCTCACCCTTATGCATGTATTCCATCTGGATGGCATGGCTCTTAATGGTAATGCCACGTTCACGTTCCAGATCCATATCGTCGAGCAATTGGGCCTGCATGTCGCGGGCACCTACGGTCTTGGTGAACTCTAATAATCGATCAGCCAGGGTGCTTTTACCGTGGTCGATGTGCGCAATAATGCAAAAATTACGGATATGTTTCACAGAAATTCAGTTTGTAGTTTGAGGTTTGGGGTTTGAAGTCTAAAGTTGGCTGATGCGAAAGTAACTAACTTATCAGCCAACTTCAGACTTCAGACTTCAGACCTCAAACCACCTTTAAAAGACAAAAATACGCATAAAAAACAAACGCCGGACTCATCGGGGAGCCGGCGTGTTCAATTACACTTCATCAACAAACTAAAAACCAAATGCTGTAGGAGGGGGACTCGAACCGCCCACGGTGCAGTTAGCTACAGTACAACTCTGGTGGTCAACCCCAGTCGCCACGAAGGCGGCATTATGCTGCGTTTATCCTTTATCACCACCCCGAGACAGGAGGGCACGTCTGCCAATTTCGACATCCTACAGTGTGAGGAAAAAAAGCCAAGAAGACCGGCGTGTGACCCCGCTCGATCAACTTGACAATACAAAGATAGCAGGCCAAGAAGGTCTATTGCAAATTTTACATAAAAAATTCTTAAAATTTACAATCTGTTTAGAAATAGGGTACTTTTGTTAGGACTTATCAAAAATATAGCTAAAATGACCGAAAAAAATTTAGAGATTGATAATACCGATCTGAAAATACTGAGTTTACTGATGCAGGATGCAAATATGGCGTATACTGAGATCGGTAAGCGTATATTCGTATCGGGTGGAACGGTTCACGTTCGAATGAATAAATTGAAGCAGATGGGTATTGTTCGTGGATCACAGTTAGTTATTGATCATGCCAAGCTCGGCTGGGATATTAGTGCATTTTTGGGTATCTATTTAGATAAAAGTTCACTGTATGAGGAGGTTTCCAGGCAACTGGAAAAAATTCCTGAGGTTGTCAATGTCCATTATACAACGGGTATATACAGCATCTTTGCCAAAATCGTTTGTCGGGATACCCAGCATCTGCGTGAAGTGTTACATGATAAGATTCAGAAAGTAGCTGGCATTCAGCGGACAGAAACGTTTATTTCGCTTGAAGAAAGTGTGAATCGTCCCATTCCGTTTGCGGAAAGTTAGTTTGTCGTTCGGAGTTTGATGTTTTATGGTACACATAGGTTTATTTGACAGCCAACTTCAGACGGCACGGGCCGCCCCGATCGAACTACAAACATCAAACTAAACGTTATACCCCTAATAAACACAAATTCATGCAACCCAAAATTCATGCAACAACAGTGGTTGGTATCCGGCATAATGGGCAGGTAGCCTTAGGTGCCGATGGACAAGCCACGATGGGCAATACCGTTGCCAAAAGTAATGTAAAGAAAGTACGCGTATTGATGGGCGGTAAAGTACTGGCGGGTTTCGCTGGCTCAACTGCCGATGCCTTTACGCTGATCGAGCGCTTTGAAGAAAAACTAAATGCGTATGGAGGCAACCTCAAACGGGCAGCCATTGAACTGGCAAAGGATTGGCGGACAGATCGTTATCTCCGAAAACTAGAAGCCATGCTCATTGTAGCAACCAAAGATGATCTGCTTCTCGTATCCGGTACGGGCGATGTGATTGAACCTGACTATGATGTTGCTGCTATCGGCTCCGGTGGTATGTACGCCCAGTCGGCGGCAGTTGCCTTAAAAAAGCATGCTTCCAATTTGACTGCGGAAGAAATGGTTCGCGAAAGTCTGCACATTGCTGCCGATGTATGTATCTATACAAACCATAATTTAGTGGTTGAATCGTTATAGTAGAGTAGGTGGAGTGAGTGCAGTAAGTGCAGTAGGTATTCTAACCACTTACTACATGTACTTAACTCATTTTACTTACTGCACCTACTGCACTTACTTCACTATTATTTACATTTGTTGTAGATACATCACTTCACGTTATGAAAATTGCTCCCCATTTGCTACCAGGCTCATGAACCGTCGCATTGCGTTGGGGTTTATTGTGGCTATGGTGCTGATTGCATCGGGGTTTATCATATCATTTTATAGCTACAATCAATACAGTGAGGACACAAAGCGCGTTCGGCATACATATGAAGTGACAGGTACGCTCGAAAAAATTTTATCCCTGCTCAAAGACGTAGAAACGGGTTCACGGGATACACCATCACCAATGATGTATCGTATCTGGAACCTTATCAGACTGCACTCCGCTTACTACCCGAACAAATCAACCAGTTACGATTACTTGGCAACGACAATCGAATTCAGATTCAACGACGACTTTCTCTGGAGAAACTGATACAGGATAAACTGGCCGTTACGAAAATTCGGATTGGCATGGGAATTTCGGATAAACGGAATCAGGCAGTAAATCTGGAAAGTAAGCGAAGCATGGATGCGCTGCGCAAGCAGATAGCGCTAATGGTTGAAACAGAGCGAATATTAATGGAGGCCCGAAATAGGCAGGCTTCCCGATCCTTTCGAAACACCCTTATTATAATTTTTGGGCTCTCGCTGTTGACGTTTATGGCCTTGGCTATTTCCTACCGCTTGCTGGAACAGGAACTCATTCATCGTCAGGCAACCGAAGATCAACTTAGGGAGTATGAAGATCAACTGAAAGGACAGATTCGGCAACTGGAAACGTCTAACGAGGAACTGGAGCGATTTGCCTTCGTTGCCAGTCATGATTTGCAGGAGCCTTTACGGAAAATTCAGTCGTTTTCCAATCTGATTACGGATCGGTACGGTAATCTGTTCGATGCAGATAGCCTGCTTTTTATGAGCAAAATCTCACATTCCGCTGAGCGGATGTCCAAGCTTATTAAAGATTTATTAAACTTTTCCCGAATTTCTAACCACCAGGAAGAGTTTAAACCGGTGCACTTAAGCCACATTGTGCAACGGATTCTTGATGATCAGGAATTGCGGATCAAAGGATTGGATGTACGGGTCGAGGTCGGAAATATGCCTGTTATCCAGGCCGTTTCCAGTCAGATGGATCACCTGTTCAATAACCTTATTTCAAATGCACTCAAATTTACCAGGCCGGGTGTTCAGCCGTTACTACGCATTCAGGCAAAGCCGATCAATGGAGAAGAGTATGCTGGCTTAACGCCCGACCGGTCTTATTTCGAGATCACTATTGAGGATAACGGGATTGGATTTGAGGAGAAATATTTAGACCACATCTTTAAGGTTTTTCAACGATTACACGGCAAAACTGCTTTTGAAGGAACCGGTATTGGACTGGCCATCTGCAAGCGGGTTGTTATGTATCATCACGGCTATATTACTGCCCGAAGCAAACCCAGCGAGGGGGCTACCTTCGTCGTCGTTTTGCCTGAAAGCCAATCGCTACAACAATATGACAGACCAAATTCCGCCGAAACTTATTCATATCCTGCTCGTTGATGATGACGAAGATGATCGTTATCTGACGCGCGAGGCATTTCATCAACATTATCCGGCTAGCCGTATTTCGTTTGCTGAAGACGGAGAGGACTTGATGGATTTTCTGACTTACAAAGGACGGTATGCCGAGGCTGATCATTCATTGCCAGAACTAATTCTGCTGGATTTGAATATGCCTCGCAAAGACGGCCGGGAAGCGCTTCGTGAAATCAAAGCCGACGAGCAGTTTCGGCATATTCCTATTGTCGTTCTGACCACTTCAGACGCTAAGGACGATGTTGAAACATCGTACTTCAATGGTGCCAACAGCTTCATTACCAAGCCCCCAACGTTCCAGCGACTCAGCGAGGTAACGAAAGCTATTGGTCAGTACTGGTTCAATGTCGTGACCATTTGCGAACACGAGGAAGGTAAATAAGTGGAGTAAGTCAATTAGTGAAGTGGGTTGAGTAAGTGCAGTGGGTACCCACTGCACTTACTCAACCCACTTCACTAATTACCTCCCTTCAATCCAATCAAGCCTACAAAAATCTTTTCCAGTTCATTCGTCACGGTACGACTTTGACCAGGGGTGAATTTGTTAACCAATATACAGAAGCTCATTTGCTCCCCGTCGGAAGCGGTAAAATACCCGGCATATGCTCTAACGCCTTCGATAGAGCCGCTTTTCGCCCGAATGTTGCCCGCTGCCGCTGTACCGCGCGCCAGCGTTCGCACGGTGCCCGTTTGCCCCACTACCGGAATGGTTTCGTAGAATTGCGGGAAGGCTTTTTCTCGACCCATGGCGCTCAGAATACCGGTCATATTATCGGCGGTGAGTGCCCCCACTGTCGATAAGCCACTCCCATCCCGAATGCGAAACCCATCTACATTAACCCTTTCGTCTTCCAGAATAGCGTCAATGCCTCCAGGCTGGCACTTGTCGATTTCACATTTTTGTTAAGAGCCAGCGCTGTTGTGCGTAAAAGAGCTTCTGCATATAGGTTAATGCTCTGGAAATTAGTTTGTTGTACTAAATCGGTCAGGATTGGGGATTTGTGCTGATTGAGAATGGTTCGTTTGCCAGTCGATGAGATCGTGTTTGGTAAGCCTCCACCAATCGAAACCGGTGGACTGCTAACGGTTATATTCGTTTGGATCAACTGATTCTGGAGAGCATAGGCGGCAAAATAAGCCGGGTCGGGTAAGGCACCTTTTACGCTGAACTCATTGGCTGGTTCGCCCATTGGCACTTTGCCCGTTAACCACTGTTGATTCATGAAAGGAACACCATAAATATTAACCTGGTCACCCGTATTGGCGGCATCGGTTGTTACGGTGTTCCGAAAGTTAAGATAGGGTAAAGGGGGATCGGTGCGAAGGACAGTGGTGGGAGCCCCACTGTTTTGCCCGGTCTGAAAAATACACGAAACAGATTTTCATTGATATTTAATGCGCTCAGACTGGCTCCGTAATAGTTACCCAAATCGCCAAAAGGCCAGGTATCTGGTGTCGTAAGGTCATCATACAAACTGGCGTCACCCACCACCATGCCCTGAATCCGACGTATACCGGCTGATTTGACGGCTTCTGTCCAGCTTTTAAGCAGGGCTGTTAAATCGGGATAGCTGGTAAACCGCCAGCTTCCCAGGGAGGGATCGCCAGTGCCACGGATATAGAGATTACCAGTTAGCACACTATCTTTAATCGTACCATCGTATTCAAGCGTTGTAGTATAGGTATAATTGCTACCTAATACCGCTAGTGCTGTAGCTGTTGTAATGAGTTTCAGGGTGGAGGCAGAGGGTAAGCTCATCCGGGCATTATAGCCAATGACTTCTTCACTATCACGCACTCGCCGAACCGAAAGTGCAACCGTTCCAAAGCGCGTAGCCGGGCCAGCCTGAAACGATTCGACAAGACTCATCAGATGCTGGGTAGCCAGCGAATCAACAGGTCGTGTTGACTGAGATAGCGCGTTGGAAGGTGCGTAATAAGCAAGTAAACAAGCTGGCAAAATGAATGACAAAAAAGCCGCAGAACGGGGAATAATGCGCATTTGGTAACAGTTAGGCGATTCGATGGGTATTTCGTACTTTTGCAAACTTACGGAATTCACACCACCAAACTTGCCTTAAGCCATCCTTCACAAATCATCGAACATACGATATTGATTAGTTAAAGTTGTACGCATGAAATTATCATTTCTGGGGGCAGCCCGGCAAGTAACAGGTAGTATGTACCTGCTGGAACTGGAGGATGATTACCGCATCCTGATTGACTGTGGCTCGGACATGGAACGATCCGGGCCAAGAGAGGCCAGTTCGAACGGTCAGACGGCCCCCGCCGTTACTCATCCGGGATTTTTCCCTTTTGAGGCTTCAAGTATTAATCTGGTTCTACTGACACATGCCCATGTAGACCACTCAGGTAATCTGCCCAATCTGTTTCGGGAAGGCTATGAGGGACAGATTCTGTGTACAGAACCTACCTTTGCCCTTACCAACGTGCTGCTTAAAGATGCCGCATCGCTCAATCAAAAGCGAATTAATGAGCTGAATGCCAGTAAGAAACAGCGCGTGAAGGATCGTCAGGTACAGATGCAGAAAGATTTGTTTCTGGATCGTCAAGTGCGCGAAACAATGGAAAATGTAGTTCCCATTGGTTTCAATCGAAAATTCAGAGTGGCCGATGGCGTAGACGTCACGTTTGTTCCGGCGGGTCACCTGCTGGGGGCGGCCCACATTGTTATTAACGTAACTGAAAACGGCGAACGAAAAAGCATCTGTTTTTCGGGGGATATCGGTCGGAAAAATTACCCACTTTTAGTTGACCCGGCCACGGTTCCTACGGTTGATTATTTAGTTTGCGAAAGCACCTACGGCAACCGGCTACACGAAAACACCATGTCGCCCGAAGACGCGCTGGCTGATATTATTCAACGTACCTGCATCGACATTCCGGGCGACTCATCATTCCATCCTTTAGTGTTGGCCGTACTCAGGCACTTCTTTACACACTTAATCGACTCTATACAGAACGAAATTTTCCGCCCATTCGGGTTTTTTCGGACAGTCCGATGGCGTTTGAGAGCTCCAAAATTTATATGCAGCATGTGAAGATGCTGAGTGGAGAGGCTAAGGAGTTCTTTAAGGAGAATGAGACATTGTTCGATTTCGAAAACTTTCAGTTTCTGGAGTCGTCGAAAGCCAGCAAGGCCGTTTCAAATTTTGGGGAACCCTGTATAATTATTTCCTCATCGGGTATGGTGCAGGGTGGTCGGGTTGAATATCACGTGGCCGAAAATATTAGCAATCCCTACGCCACGATTCTCATTATTGGCTATTGTGCCGAAGGAACGCTGGGTTGGCGCTTGCTCAACGGTCAACAAACGCTTAGCATCAAAGGGACAGATCATCAGGTGCTGGCTAACATTGAGAAAATTGACGTGTTTAGTGGACATGGAGATCGCAATGACCTGATTAATTTTGTAAAAATGCAGTCGCCGGAAACACTCAAATCTATTTTCCTGGTTCATGGAGAGTATGAGAGTATGGAATCGTTTAGAGATACCCTGGCCGAAGAAGGCTATCCACAAGTAATTATTCCGAAAAAAGGCGAAAGTTTTGACCTATAAGGAGTAAAGGGAAGAGAGGGAGAAACGGGACGAAGGGCCAAAACCATTCTCCCTTTCCTCCCCTTCCTCCTTTCTCCCTCTTTTTATGAGAACATACCTCGATTTTGAAAAGCCCATTGCCGACCTTGAAGCACGGCTGGAAGAGACGAAAAAATTAGCTCAAACCAGTAATGTCGATGTGAGCGAAGCGGTTTCGATTCTGGAGCAGAGTATTGATAAACTGCGGCTGGAGATTTTTCAGAACCTGACCCGCTGGCAGCGTGTGCAGTTATCGCGCCATCCAGACCGGCCCTACACCCTCGATTATATCTCGCTCATGTGCAATCAATTCATCGAGCTGCATGGCGATCGTACAGTTCGTGATGATCCAGCGATGGTAGGTGGTTTCTGCGAACTGGGGGACCAGACGGTCATGATTATTGGGCAACAGAAAGGGCGTAACACCAAGCAGCGGCAGTATCGGAACTTCGGTATGCCCAACCCGGAGGGCTATCGTAAAGCCCTGCGGTTGATGAAACTGGCTGAGAAGTTTAATAAGCCCATCATCACCATGATCGATACGCCGGGCGCCTATCCAGGCCTGGAAGCCGAAGAGCGTGGTCAGGGTGAAGCGATTGCCCGGAATCTGAAAGAAATGTTCATGCTAACCGTGCCTGTCATTTGTATCATTATTGGCGAAGGTGCATCGGGTGGCGCGCTGGGCATTGCCATTGGCGATAAAGTAATGATGCTGGAAAACACCTGGTATTCTGTTATCTCGCCCGAAAACTGCTCGACCATTCTTTGGCGGAGCTGGAACTTCAAGGAGCAGGCGGCCGAAGCCATGAAGCTAACAGCCCGTGATATGAAACTGAATAAACTGGTTGATGAGATTGTTGAGGAGCCACTGGGTGGTGCGCATAACGACCATCAGGAAATGGCGAACCATCTGAAAGAGGTAATCCTGCAAGCCATCGCCGAACTCAGTGCCATTGACCCACAGGAGCGGATCAATCAGCGTATTGAGAAGTTCTGCGAAATGGGGGTTGTTATCGAATAATTGGCTGTGCCAATTAAATATTAAGAAGCCGCCAGGTGATTCACCTGGCGGCTTCTTAATAATAGAGCAAGTTGTTTTTAGGTGCTCATCACGATGCCAATCTGTTTAGGGCATCATTCGCTCATCATCTCATAAAAAAAATGTAATTCCCTGTAATATTTGGCCTGTGTTTGAGACTAATAAGGTATAAACCGAAAAAGCTATGTCTCCTACGAATCAACCTGCTAAAGCCAAACCAATCTCTACACCAGTAAATCGGATAGCTTATGGGGCATTTGTGTTATTGTCTCTCTATTTGTTTATAACTGGCTCTTATAACGATAGCCTGGCTAATCTGGGAATTGCGCTGATTTTTGACCCTTCGATCAAACGGTGCGCTGGGATAATCGTCCGCTTTGGCAACGGGCCTGGCTTATTGTCCACCTGCTGCTCATAGTTGGTATAGCTCTGATATACTGGAAACATTTGTGAGCCTGGGCAAACCATGAAAAAGAAACATATACTTCAGATGTTGCTAGCCATGCTGGCAGGCGCAAGCCTTGGCTATGGAGGTGTCCGACTTATGCAGAATGCTATCCCGATGGCTGTACTGAAAAATATGCTTCATGCAGGCTCAGGTTGGGAAGAGACAGCTAAGGTAGCGGGGATTTTTGTTTCTATGTGGGCCGCGCTTTTGGTGCATGAGTTAGGGCACTTACTAACGGGGCTAGCCCTTCACTTCCGATTTCATATTCTGGTGGTGGGCCGCTGGGCATTCGCCGAAACCCCGACACTGATCGTGTGCAATGGTATCTAAATCGGGATGCTGCGTTGTATGGAGGCATTGCGGCTACCATCCCCTTTGAAACAGGGCCGCATCTGCGGTATAAGTTTGCTGCCATCGTGGCGGCAGGCCCATCGTTAGCTTAGTTATGGGTGCATTGACGCTGTGGTTAGGGTATATGGGTGCTTTTACCCTCACAACCGACTCATCCGCGCTTGCCCGAATTGCGGTTTGTTTCAGTTTACTTTTTGGTCTATTTTCGAGTATGTTGTTTCTGGCAACGACTGTTCCGGGTCAGACAGGGGCTTTTTTTACAGATCGGGCTCGTTTTTTTCGGCTGATGGGTGGAGGGCATTTAGCGGCTGTAGAGCAAGCTACTCTTGAGCTTCTGGTATATAGCCAGTCGGGACAACCGTATGCTAAGCTCAATCCAGAACAGGTAGCATTACTCTTGAATGAACCGCAACCATCCCTCCAGCTATTTGCCCATAGCATGGCTTACTACCGGCACCTGGATCGGCAGGAAACAACCGATGCTTTTGAGCACCTGAAGCAGGCAGAAGCATTGCTGGAAGATCAGCCGACCCTAATGAAAGTAGAAATTTGGAAAGAACTGGCATTTGCTTATGCTTACATTGACCGCGATGTGAAACAGGCCCTGGCCAACTGGAGTAAGATTAAACCATCGCCGGATGCATTCTCGTCGGCGTTTGTGTATCTATTCTGGGCAGCCCTTTCCAGAGCACAGGGTGAGCCCGCAGAGCGCGTGAATGAATGGGTTGCCAAAGGGTTAGCCGCGTTGCCAGCAGCTCCAATCCGTAGTGAAGATCGGCTACGGCATCAGTTACTAATTAGCTTGACGAATCAGAAAGTAGTGCTTTCGCTAGTTTGAGCAGTTAGAGAAATTAGGTTCCAGCGCGATAATTTCAGGCCAATACAATCAACGAATCCTCAGAATCAATAGTACGTATACAGAACTCTCTTTGCTATCGCTCCTTATGTTGTCAGAGCAGGAATTTGTACGACAGATTCGCCAGCATCAGAAAATCATTCATAAAGTTTGTCACCTCTATGCGGACAAACCAGAAGATCGCGAAGACTTGTTTCAGGAAATCCTGCATAATGCCTGGAAAGCCATCAACACTTACCGGCAGGAGGCTAAGTTCACGACCTGGCTCTATCAAATCGGGCTAAATACCGCTATTTCTTACTTTCGGCGTGAAAAACGGAGGCCGCTCAGTATGGGCTTGAGGATGCACTTCAACTCCCTGAACTGACTGATGATGCTACCGAACAGCAATTTGCCGCACTCTATCAGGCCATTGGACAGTTAGAAAAGATTGATAAAGCGGTGGTGATGCTCTATCTCGATGATTACGAGTATACAACCATTGGTCAGGTATTGGGAATCACGCCCAACTACGTAGCGGTAAAGATGAATCGGATCAAGCAACAACTTCGGCAAACCGTACAACAGCATTAACCGATGGAACTAGACGATTTTAAAGCCCTCTATCAGTCTCGTTTTGAGCAAGTTCCTGACAAATCCAGGGCCGATCTGGAGGAAATGCTTCGAAAGCGATCTTATACCGCCATCGAGCGCATTTTGCAAAACCTGTTGTGGGAGGTTGGCGCTTCCTTAGTAATCATGCTTGTATTGGCTATTGTCATGGCTACCTGGTCGTCGAATGTCTTTCGGTGGTTGGGAGTAGGCCTGGTCATTCTAAGTATAATTCAGGTGGTAGCCTTTACGTGGCAATACCGTCAGCTAAAGACCCGACTGAATGAGGCCTCGGGATCTGTACGACACTATTTACAGGATATAGTGGAGGTTATTGACCGGTTTGTTCGGATCTATTATCGGTATTGTATGATCTCGGTTCCAGTCGCCATGATACTGGGTGGGGTAGTGGGCTTCTATGTAGGCGTGACCAATGATAGGCGTGATCCAGCCTTTTCGGCTTTACCAGAGAATCCAACTGTCTTATTCACAGTTGCTTCTATTATAGTTGCCATTGCCTTTGTGATTGGTACTTATTTTATGCTGAAATGGTACATCCATCGATTATATGGACAGTATCTGGAAGACCTCAAGCTGTGCTTGCGTGAGTTGAATGAGCCTCCCAGGTAATTCGATGGTTTCCTGATAATCAACTTTACCAACTAGTTTTCAACTAGCTTTCGCAGTTTGTCTGCCAATCTACCCCTATCTTTGGCCACCGGTTTACTGATACATTCAACCGGGAACTGCAAATGAACGCTGCCAGCAATACCTCAACGCTCAAAAACCTCATTTTTGACCTCGGCGATGTCATTATCCCGATTGATCTGACCGCCCCTATTCGGAATTTCGCTATGTTGGCTAATCTACCCGAAGACGAAGTCCGGGCAATCTGGCAACAACATGAACTGATTGGGCAGTATGAAACCGGTCTGGTGGATGACAGCGCTTTCCGCGATCATGTACGGCGGTTATTGAAAAATGACTTTGGAACCTCGGATAGCTGGGCAGATGAAGTCATTGATACGGCATGGAATACGGTTTTGCTCGAGTTGCCCGTTGAACGGATAGAGCGTATTAAAGAGCTCAAACAGACGTATCGTCTATTCCTGCTCAGCAATACAAGCCCCATTCATATTCGGAAAGTGAACCACATGCTCACCAGTGTCAATCAACCGACATTAGAAGACCTCTTCGAGCGTGTATTCTATTCCTATGCCGTTAAAGTAGCGAAACCCTCTCCCGAAATTTACCAGCACGTTCTGACCGAAGCCGGTTTGGTGCCGGAAGAAACCGCTTTCTTTGATGACAATGCGGCAAACATCGAAAGCGCGGCCGCGTTAGGTATTCAGGCCGTACACGTACAGCCCCGATGACAATTCTGGACTACTTAAAGAATGTATAATGAATAATGTAGAATGAATAATATCCATGATCAGGAGTGTCATTCATTATCCATTATTCATTGTTCATTACACTTATGAATCAACGTACAAAGACTTACCTCCTGCACGGAGGTCTTTTTTTAATTACCCTCATTACCACCACCCTTGCTGGAGCCGAATGGATGTTCGGAAGCCTGTTTATTCCGTTTGAGGGCGTACCACATCCCCTGGGCTGGTCGGAGTTTTTGGCTGGATTTCAGTTTTCGATACCCTTCCTGGCTATTTTGACGGTGCATGAATTTGGTCACTACTTTACCGCAAAAGCGAATAAGGTTAAGGTTACTTTACCCTATTATATTCCGCTCTGGTTAGGGATCGGACAGAGTATTGGCACCCTAGGAGCTTTTATACGGATCAAGGATTACATTAGTAGCCGTCGGAAATATTTTGATATTGGTATAGCGGGGCATTGGCCGGATTTGTTTTGGCACTCGTTGTCTTGTGGTATGCCTTTTCGCACCTGCCGCCCCGGAGTTCATCTTCACGATTCACCCCGAATATGCTAAGTGGGGTCTTGATTACGGGAAATATGCTTACCAGAATCTGCCCGAAGGTGCTGCCGTTGGCCTAGGGGATAACTTGCTCTTTCACTTCTTTAAAACCTACGTTGCGGACCCTGCCCGTGTGCCGCACCCCTACGAGATGGTCCATTATCCTTATGTAATGGCAGGCTATCTGGCGTTGTTTTTTACATCGCTCAACCTGATTCCCATTGGTCAGTTAGATGGGGGCATATTCTCTATGGGCTCATCGGGCGCAAACGGTTTCAATGGGTAGCGCCTACGTTGTTTATCCTCTTCGCTTTTTATGCCGGATTAGGCTCCTACAAACCCACTGATTTTGCGGTACCTACGGATGAGGCTTTTTTTGAACTACTAGGTTATTTTGCGCTATATGTGGGTTTCCTGTTTCTGGCATTTTCGCGCATTAGCGAAAACCGGATGACCTCCCTACTTATTACGCTCAGTGTTGTGGCAGCCCAATTTGTCGTATCATGGATACGGCCTGATATTGAAGGGTATTCTGGTTTTCTCGTGTTCGTATTTGTGCTTGGCCGTTTTTTAGGCATCTATCATCCAGAAACCCAGCTAGACGAGCCTCTCGATCTAAAACGACAAGTATTGGGCTGGATTGCTCTGATTATCTTTGTGTTGTCGTTTAGTCCTCGTCCTTTTCTGCTTTAGCTGCCATAGAATAGACCGCTGATTTTTATGATTGGTAGGGCTACATAAATCATACTCATCCTATAATCTGCGGTCTATTGAACAGGCGGTTAGACCGGTAGTTTCAGTCGATCACTCAATGTAAAAACCTCTTTGAGGCACTTTGCCGTAAGTTCGGCGTCTTCAAGTGCGTTATGAAAGCCATCCTCCCTGGCAAAGCCGAAGTAGTTTGCAATCGCCGTCAGGCTTAGCCGATCCGGAACCTTTCGACCGTTTGCTTTTAGTACCCGGAAGGTAAAATAAGCCAGTGTATGCAGGTCGAGTAATACACGGGAGTAGGGCCACTTGAGCTTCTCATACCGGTAGGCTTCCTTTAGAAAATTGATGTCGTTTATCACGCTCTGACCGCAGATAATCACATCGCGCAGGAAGGGCGTTCGGTCTAATTGTCCCTTCGGAACCCGCAGGCCAAGCTCTTTACAAATCCATTCCTCCAGTTCGGGTAATACATCATAGATCATGGGCGCATCTTCCAGATCGGCCAGTGAGAGGTTATGAATTTTCTCGGATGAAGACGAAAACGCGTCTTTATTCTCTGGATAAACGTTGGTGAGGTATTTACCTTTTTCAACCCAATTATCGTCAAAGAGCACCGCCCCAATCTGAATAATTTCATTGTAATCCGGTTCAGGGCCGGTCATCTCAAGGTCAAGCACTAAGAAAGACATATGCTGAAAATGTTTACAAAATGGAAGTGAGCATTAATGATTTTATTTTTGAAAACTAAACTGAAAAATTATTTAACAATTTTTCAGTTGGACAACATTTTGAACCCTTCTGCTGTTTTACCTACATACGCATCAACAAAGTCCCGACAGACCAACTGCCGGGGCTTTGTTTTATAAAGAAGCAAGGGGCTCGTATCAGACCTTTTATGCATTACAGGTTTTCTCCCCAGATGTATTTGCTGAACCATCGGTAGTTTTCTTCCATTACCTGCCGCATCTGCTTCGGCTTCGTAATGCCGTGACCAAAGCCTTTATAAACAACCATTTTGACGGGTACTCCTTTGTCTTCCAGGGCAAGCCGTAGTTCATAGGCATTGGCAATAGGAACGCGCCGATCTAACTCACCATGCTGAATAAGGGTAGGGGTTTTAGCCCGACTAATGTAACTAATGGGTGATGTTTTCTGATAAATATCGGCATTGTCCCAGGGCGTGCCTTGCAGGTATTGCCTTGTAAAAGGCGTGATGTCGGTATTCTGGTAATAGGTTGCCCAGTTGGAAATACCGGCACCTACCGAAGTGGCTTTAAAGCGGTCGCTGTAGGTGGTAATGAAGGCCGAAATATAGCCCCCTGACTCCAGCCCATAGCTCCGACTTTGTCTTTGTCCACGATACCTTTGCTAATTAGGTAATCAACGCCTGAGATCACGTCATCATAATCACCAAGGCCCAGATTCTTGACGTTTAGTGACCGGAATTTACTGCCGTAACCCGCCGACCCCCGGTAGTTAGGTCGTAATACCAGTGCTCCCTTGGCTGTGAATTGCTCAATCGGATAATAGCGGTCGGCCGTTACGGAGGGGAGATCTATTCCGGTTGGGCCGCCGTGAATAACAACCAGAAGTGGGTATTTGCGGGCAGGATCAAAATTCGCCGGTTTAATTAAAATGCCTTCGATCACATTGCCATCTACCGATTTCCAACTGACAACCTCACGGGTCGAGGTACTGAACGGAGCCAGTTGTTTACTCATCGTCGTCAGTGTTTTTGGTGCAAACGTTCGCACGGATGACGTCTGAATTTCGGCATACTGGTTGGGTAGCGCGCCTACGAAGGCCATGTGCTGCCCGTCTTTACTGAACGAAAACTGCGCGGCAATCAAATTGTCAGGTTTTGTTATCCGCTCCGTTTTTAGCGTAGCTGGATCAATTCGGAACAGATGTGCTGCCGTTTTCTGAAAGCCACTGAACAAGATCCCATCAGTAGTCCACTCCAACAGGTTCGCGTTTTCATCGAATGTATTGGTGAGTATTTTAGGCGTGCCGCCCGTAACGGGGACTGTTGCAATGAGTCGGTTCGTGTAGAAATAGAATTCGTTTTCGTTGGCCGTCGTGAACGCAATTTGCTGGCCGTCGGGCGACCAGACAGGATTTTGATCGGGGCCTTTGAGCGAAACGATTTTTCGCGTTACCGTATCGCCCAGCGTCAGAACGTATAAATCAGAGGTATGCCCGTTGATCAGATCCGGGTTTTTGGAGGCATCGAAAGCAATTTTCTTTCCATCGGGCGACATGACAAAACTGCCCACCGAAAAGCCGATTCCTTTGGTTAAGGGTTTGGCCTGAGCGGGTTTCTCGTTCGTCAGACTGTCGAGCAGGTAAAGGTGAACCATCTTGTAATCATCACGAACCACCTCATAATCACTGTATTTTTCCTTCCGTTCTTTATCCACTTTACTGTCGGGAACCGTGGCCGAAAACACGAGTTGTTTTCCCGTTGGAGACCACTTAAAGGACGTTACACCAGTCTCAAACTTGGAAATCGGCCGGGCTTCACCTCCATAAGGACTAATCAGGTAGAGTTGTGATTTCTCGTCGCGGGTAGACAGAAAAGCCAGCCACTTGCCATCGGGCGACCAGGCTGGACTGCTATTCGATTTTTTAGAATGGGTTAACTGAAACTGATCGCCAGTTGTGGTATTGGCCAGCCAGATGTCGGTATCATAGGCGTTATCGTCCCAATTGGTTTTCGTGACGGTGTAGGCCACCCACTTGCCATCGGGCGAAAGTTGTGGATTCGATACACTTTTCATGTCAATCGACTGGACGATGCTTGGTGCCTGAGCCTGGGCAACATGGAGGCTAGCCAGATAGGTTAGCAGAAAGAGGAAGTAAACTGATTTCATGGATTGATGTTCATGGTTGTAAGAGGCTCTAAGATAGGAATTTGGAGCCATACTGCCAGCGAGATATAGTCCTCTGCCAAAGTAGATTCTTTGGCTTCTAATAGATTCTATTGATTCCAAATTGGAAAAGTACTGGGGCGAGGATTCACTAGACAGCCTCAACCTGTTTTTTGCCAGCGTGCTTCGGCTGTTCCAGTCGCTCGACAATTTTGCCTATATCGCTGCTAACCTGCTGAATGAAGTTCAGTTGTTCCAATAAAGAAGGGTCGTTTGGGGCTGTAGCGGGGGTAGTTACGTCTGGTAGTACGGCTTCCAGATTGGGTTTTTCGGTAATTGAGTTGGTCTTGTGCAAGCTTTCGGTTAAGGTATATAAGGCCCGTTTGACGGGTCGTAATAACGGAGCCGCGTAGGCCTTAGGCACATCGGTTAGGCGAGCCGAGGTGATTGTGGCAATGTTGGCCGACAAAACGTGATTCAGAACGACAAATTCGTAGATCAGTTTTTCGTTTCGCTGCTTGTGTTTAGGTTCCGAGAGCATCCGATCAAAGGCCGCTGATAAATTGGCTGATGTGACGTATACATCCTTCCGTGCCAGTTTGTAATCGACCAGGTTAAGTGGACGCCCCGACAGACTATCAAGCAGTAGCTGAATATATCGAACGTTAGCTTTCAGGACGGCTTGCATCGGCTTCTTCAACTGTTCGGACTCCCATTGTGGGAAGAGTAAATAGCTGGCCATAAAGGCAATAACGCCACCCAGTAAGGTATCGAAAAATCGTTCTTCAGCTGCGCCTAAATAGCTGACACCCAAAAATTTAAATAAGATAAGGATGAAGGGAGTAACGCAAATGACCATGACAATATAGTTGACACGTTGGGCGCTATACGTGCCCAGCATCAGTAACACCATGAAGCCAAACTGTACGTTTTTGTTTGGGAAAAAAGTCAGGATTAGCACGCCAATGATACCCCCGCAAGTGTGCCAATGATGCGCTCAATATTTCGCTGCTTGGTAAGACTAAAGGCGGGTTTCAGAATGACCGAGATCGTCAACAATACCCAGTAACTATGGTGGCCGTAGGGGAGAAGTTTGGTAATAACAAACCCGACGAGCATGGCAATCGCGACCCGTACCGAATGCCGGAACACCGATGAGTTTAGGGTGAGGTTATCCAGAAACGACTTTAGATCAATTTCCTGATGAGAAACAAAACGGCCGTATTCCATAGCCTCATTGTCGATGGGGCTCAGCGTTGGCTGTACCAGATTTTTTTGCAAACCGGTTAGCCGTTGGCTGATCGTTCGTAAACTGACGAGTACTTTTTTGAGCACCAGCGTACTGCCTTCCTGATCGCCAAGTGCGTCGATATGCCGTTTCAGTTCTTCCAGGACCGGGTTAATATTGACGGATTTGTGAAACGGAACGGGTAATTGAATTGCTAAACCGATATGATCGAGCTCAACTGATAACCGGCGAATGGTGCGGGAAATCTCCGTCAGTACGCTCGACTTACCAAATCGCTCGCGGATGTCGGAGTAGTCATAATACATCGCAATAATCTGTTCATACAGATCGACCACATCCACAAACGTGAGCAACAGCAGTCGCCCGGTACGTGTTGACTCGGTTACGATTCGCCGACTCTTAAAGAGCACTTCCCGTACGGCGTCCTGTTTTTCGCTCACATCGACCTGTTGCGCAATCAATCGGCGGTAATTGTCGTCTAATTCGGTCGATACGTCGTAAAAATCAGCTTTGATAGCCATGAGTTTGGCAATTTCATGGATGCATTGACCCAGCGCCTGTTGGGCCAGACGATAGGGCTGCAAGCGGGAAACCAATAAACTGATCAGACTATACCAGACACTTCCGGTTAGCACCAGAGTACTTTCCTTAACCACACCAGCCGCATCCATCGGTCGGTCGATCATCAGAATCATGATGAGCAAAGCCGCAGTTCCGACGGAGGTGGCGCGGTTGCCGTAGATAGCGAACATGGAAAAGAAAAAGCTGAACAGCAGAATTTCGATACCCAGAAAATAAGGGCTCATCCGGGCGAATCCGGTTATGAAGGTGACCGAAAAGCTGATGAGCGCACTCGATAACATGCCATTTCGCCGGTGCATAACGGGGCCGGGGGCGTCGCTTAAGCTCACGTTCAGGGCACCCAGTGACATGGCCATACCCGCCTGAAGCTGATCAACCTGAGCCAGTACCAGGGAGGGCAGCAGAATAGACAACGTTATTCTGATCCCGTCAGAAAAATACTGACTAGATAGAAAATAACCCACCTGCCGACTCTGCTTATTCATGCTATAAGATTTTTAACCACAGAGGCACAGAGAACACAGAGTTTTTGAATCTGTAATTTTTATGTGTTTATTTCTCTGTGTTCTCTGTGCCTCTGTGGTTATAATCTTGATTATATATATCCTCACACTGGTATTATCCGTAACCACCTGACAACGTGTTTTAATAACTCTGCCTTAAGCTACAACAGTTCCGGGTCTGCGTTCACCGATTTGCTGGCGCCACATAGCGTAATAAAGCCCTTTTTGGGCGATAAGTGCCTCATGACTGCCGGTTTCCACAATTTTACCTTTTTCGAGCACAAAAATCGTATTTGCGTGCAAAATCGTGGAAAGTCGGTGGGCTATCAGGATCGTAATTTGTTCATTCAGCGCGGACACACTCCGAACCGTATCCGTAATTTCTTCTTCAGTTAGCGAATCAAGGGCCGATGTGGCTTCATCAAAAATGAGCAGCCGGGGGTGTCGGACTAAAGCGCGGGCAATGGAGAGCCGTTGTTTTTCGCCCCCCGACATCTTAAGCCCTCCTTCGCCAATCTGCGTGTCGAGCCCGTTCTCGGAGCGAGCCAGCAGATGGTCGCAGGCAGCTTTGTCGAGCGCATCGAGCATCTCGGCTTCGGTGGCATCCGGTTTAACGAATAACAGGTTTTCGCGGATGGTTCCGGCAAAGAGGTGTGTATCCTGGGTCACAAACCCGATTTGCCGACGCATCGGATTAAACCGAATGTCTTTTGTGGAGATGTCATTGTAATAAATTTCGCCACCTACAGGCCGGTAAAGCCCAACCAGCAATTTGACCATCGTTGATTTACCCGAGCCTGATGGCCCAACAAACGCAATGGTGTCGCCCAGTTCAGCATCGAATGAGACGCCATCAATCGCGTTCTGATTGGCTCCGATGTGTCGGAAGACAACATCGGCAAACCGAAGCCGCTCAATTGGGCCCACTTCAATGGGTGATTCAGGATTGCGTTCGATGGGCTTCTGCATTAGTTTCTCGAAGCTGTTCAATCCCGCTTCGGCTTCGCGATAGGCTAGAATAATATTGCCTAATTCCTGTAAAGGATTGAAGATAGAAACTGAAATGAATTGCATGGAAATCAACTCACCCGTGCTCAGGACGTTGCGAAAAATCAGCCATAGTAGCGTGAACAAAACCGATTGTTTTAGCACATTTAGCGTCGTACTTTGCCAGAACGATAGGAATCGCACTCGGCGAACCTTGAACATTTCCAGCTCGAAAATGCGCCCCGTTTGGGTTTTAAGCCGCCGGATTTCGGGGAATGTAAGCCCCAGGCTCTTAATGAGTTCAATGTTTCGCAGCGATTCGGTAATGACGCCCGACAGCAGGGCTGTTTCGCGGTTGATGGAGCGCTGTGTAGTTTTAATCTGTTTGCTGAGTAAGCCTGTCAGTCCACCCAAGAGGAGTACGCCAATGAGAAAAACCGGAACGAGTGCCCAGTGTTTCGTGATGGCATACCAGATCAGAAATCCCATGCCAACGATAGACGAAAAGAGCACATTGACGAAGGAGTTAATAAATTTCTCGGTGTCGGTGCGTACTTTTTGGAGGATGGACAGCGTGGCTCCGCTGCTTTGATCACCAAATTCCTCATAAGACAGGCGCAGGGTTTGTTTCAGTCCGTCGTTGAAAATGTCGGTGCCGAATTTCTGAACGACTAAGCGTGTCACATACTCCTGAAACGCCTTGGTAATATTCGATAAAATGGCGACGCCTACGGCTATTGCCAGTAAGTAAAGGACTCCCTTAACTTTTTCGCTCTCGGTCTTAGAACCAGGGTGAGTGGCATATTGGTCAATAAGTTTCCCGAAAATAATAGGATCGACCAGAGCGAGAATCTGGGCAATACCTGCCAGAACTAGTGCCAGCATCGCCAGCCAGCGATAAGGCTTCAGGTATCTCCAGAGAATCTGCATGATGGATGATAACTATTAATAAGTAATGAGTAATGAACAATGGATAATGAATAATGTGTTGGCAGGTAGGGTATTATTCATTATCCATTATTCATTATCCATTAATAGTTATCCAATTCCTGAATTCGGGCCAGATGGCGGCCTCCTTCGAACGGTGTATCGAGCCAGATTTGGACTAATTTCAGGGCTGTTTCTTCACTCATCATCCGTTCGCCAAGGGAAATAACGTTCGCATCATTATGCTGCCGACACAGGCGGGCTGACTCCTCATTCCAGCACAAACCACAGCGAACACCGCGAACCCGGTTAGCGGCTATCGCTTCGCCGTTCCCCGATCCACCCAGCACAACGCCCCGTTCTACCTCACCCGCAGCTACTGCTTCAGCAACAGGCCGTATAAAGAGCGGATAATCGACTGAGGGTGTAGCGGCATAGGTGCCTTTGTCGATAACGTCATGTCCGAGGCCAATAAGGAATTGTTTGATGGCTTCTTTGTACTGGAAACCGGCATGATCGGAGCCAATGGCAATTTTCATTGTAAAGTTGAATTAGTCAGAAAATAAAAACTGTGGCAAAGGTAGAGAATCCGCAGAATCAATATTGTTTCTATAGTAGAATGCCTCCTGTACATAAATGAATTAGCTGGTCAGAGAATCGTTTGGCGAAGCCGATGGATACAGGTCGACAATGGACCGAAGCATTTGAGTCGTAAGCGGTTTGGTATAATAACCATTTACATGAGATAAGGTAGCTGCCCGTTGTGTATCGCGGGGGCCAGCGACGTAGTTAGCACCAGCACCGCAAGTCGACTCTTGAGGGGGGCATCCAACTGATGATAGTGCTCCAGAAACTCGAACCCATTCATACCGGGCAGATTAACATCTGTCAGTATCAAATCCGGGCGAATGTATTCGGGATTACCGGTATCCTCCAGATAACGAAGCGCTTCCGTACCATTTTCAGCAACCCGAACATGGTCACACAATTCTGAATCTTCGATAACAACCTGATGCAGAAAATTGTCATCCGGGTCATCGTCAACTAACAGAATACAGTGTATCGGTCTGGGCATAATGATGGATAGTTTTGATGACCTTGGGAATGGTAAAATAAAACGTTGTTCCTACGCCAACTGTACTCTCGATCCAGATGTGGCCGCCGTAAATATCGACAACTTTTTTGCAGGTCGCCAATCCGATGCCTGTTCCCGAAAACTCATTACGCCCATGAAGTCGCTGAAAAATCTGAAATACCCGTTCGAAATATTGCCGCTCAATTCCTATGCCATTGTCTGTAATGGAGAAACAAAATTGATTGACCTCGTCGATGGCCCGGATTTGTATGTGAGGAGCAACCGTTGATCTCCGGTATTTCAATCCATTGGAAATCAGGTTCTGAAATACCTGTTTAAAATCTGTGTAGTGAGCCATCATGGTAGGAAGTGGCCCTACATCAATAGTCGCGTCACTGGCCCGAATTTCCGCCTGTTGTTCTTCCAGAATTTCAGCTACCAGTTGATTCAGGTCAACCGGCGTAAACGCAACCTCATTGCCTACGCGCGAAAAGTCGAGCAGATCATTAATCAGTACCCGCATTCGTTCTGCCGCATTTGTCGATGTTTCAACCAGTTTGTGGGCGTCGGCGGGTAATTGACTCCCGTATTTCATATTGAGCAGGTTCAGGTAGTTCGAGATCGTTTTCAGCGGTGACTGGAGATCGTGTGAGGCCACATACGCAAACTGTTGCAACTCTTCATTAGAGCGGGTTAACTCCATAACCGCCTGCTGACGGAACAACAATTCATGCTCGTATTCTTTGGAGGTACGCAGGCCCACAGCTTCATCGAAATACCGGAACAGGGCCACTACCGTAGCAATGGAAACAATACCGGTCAGGAAACGGATCAATGCACTAATCCGGTAAATCGGTATCCAGAAAATTACAACGTCGATGAGATGAGTAAGACCACATAATAAAATAAAGGCACCAAATAGCCAGAAAACACCGGGAAGAGGAACGCCTTTCTTGACAAATAAATAGCGAATGAGAACCAAAGGGATAACCATGTAGGCTAACCAGATCATCAGATCTGAAGCAATATAAAGCCAGCCATGAAAATCGGTCCATCGGCCACAATACCAGCGTGGTGGCCAATCGCTTGTATCAGTAAGTCGACTAAAAAACTCGATCAGCTGATCCATAGTAGCTTAAGGTAAAGGTGATTATGGTAACAACGAGAGTATGTTTAATCGATAAAGATAATTCTCCAACTGAAATAATAGGGGGCGAACTGAACAAAAAAGTGAAAAGGAATGGTTTACCCGGAAAGTAAAGCGAGGTTTGCGGATAGCTTTCGAAAAATCCTCATGCCTGTAAATTTGTTCAGTATACGGTGTGTAGGTAATTTGCGCCCGTCAATACAATCGACTTATGATTCCAGCTACTAATCAGCGTCCATCAGCCACGATCTTATTCATCTTTGGGGGTAGTGGCGATCTGAACCTTCGCAAACTGACACCTGCCCTCTATAATCTATACCTTGATAAGTATTTGTCCGACCGTTTTGCCGTGGTGGGACTAGGCCGAAGCCCCTACACCGATGAATCGTTTCGCGAGCGATTGCTGGAAGGGGTACAGTCATTTTCTCGCCGTAAAAATGGCCCGGAAAATCTTTGGGAGTCGTTTGCTCCTTCGGTATCCTATCTGCAAATGGATGCGGGTGATAGTGCAGCCTACACGAAACTGTCTGATTTTGTAGCGGCCAAAGAAGGCGAATGGGGTATCTCCGCGAATGTTGTGTTCTACCTGGCCGTAGCTCCGCAGCTAGTGCCCGGCATTGCGACTAACCTGGGTAAACTGCCTCTCTGTGGCGACAAAGGACGGGTTAGGATTGTGGTCGAAAAACCATTTGGCCGCGACCTCAAAACGGCGCAGGAGTTGAATGCACTTTTGGGTGGCCTCTTTGCCGAAGAACAAATCTACCGGATCGACCACTATCTCGGGAAAGAAACTGTACAGAATATTCTGGCCCTTCGGTTTGCCAACTCGTTATTTGAGCCAATCTGGAACCGACGTTACGTTGAGTATGTACAGATTACTGCCGCCGAAACTGTAGGTCTGGAAGGCCGGGGAGGCTATTATGAAGGCTCCGGTGCCTTGCGCGACATGATTCAAAATCACCTGCTTCAGATGCTTTGTATGGTGGCTACTGAAGCCCCCATTTCGTTTGAAGCGAACGAAGTGCGTAATAAAAAAGTAGACGTGTTGAACGCCATTCGCCGGATCAAACCCGAAGAGGTGAAAGATGTAGCGGTTCGTGGACAATATGGTCCGGGCAAAGCGAAGGATGGGAAACCGGTTCCTGGATACCGGGAGGAGGAAGGCGTAAAGCCCGATTCAGCTACCGAGACGTTTGCGGCTGTAAAACTGTTTGTCGACAACTGGCGCTGGGAAGATGTTCCATTCTACCTCCGTACCGGTAAGTCGCTGCCCGAAAAAGCAACGATCATTACCATTCAGTTTAAGCCTGCTCCGTATTACGCATTCCCCGACGAAGCCACGCATACCTGGCAGTCGAACCGGCTTACAATTGGCATTCAACCCGCGATGGATATCCGGCTGCGGTTTCAGGCAAAACGACCCGGTCAAACGCTTGCCATCGACCCGGTGGACATGGTCTTTAGCTACAAAGATGCGTATGACGGCCAGGAGCCAGAAGCCTATGAAACCTTGCTGCTTGACGTCATGACTGGCGATGCAACGCTGTTTATGCGGGCCGATCAGGTAGAAGCCGCCTGGAAAGTAGTCACGCCAATTCTGGATGCCTGGGAGAACGAAACTCCCGATTTTCCAAACTATACCCCTGGTTCATGGGGCCCAGATGCTGCCATGCAGCTCGTTGAAAAAGATGGGTTCCAATGGATGGGGAAATGAAATGAGTAGCTAGTGGTCAGCATATAGTCATTAGTGGCTGGCGCAGAATTAGTATTTTCCACGTCATTTACTTATAACTATAGACTGACAACTTCTATTTTTATGACAACTCAACTTGCTGCCCTTTTTGTTGACGATGAAAGCCTGTCGTGGGAACAGGTGGCCGAAGGTGTGAAACGAAAAATCATGACCTACGATGCTAACCTGATGATGGTCAA
This sequence comes from Spirosoma telluris, assembly GCA_003259005.1. Lineage (GTDB taxonomy): Bacteria > Bacteroidota > Bacteroidia > Cytophagales > Spirosomataceae > Spirosoma > Spirosoma telluris. The sequence continues at coordinate 1,806,129 of QLII01000001.1, read as the reverse complement.
AGTGGCCTTTGAAACGGGTGGCATCGGCGCGGCACACAGCCATTATCATACTCAAATGAGCTATGTAGCCAGTGGCGCATTCTCGATCATGATTGGTGAGGAAACCAGAACCGTCCGTGCAGGGGATGCCTACTATATTCCGCCGAATGTGTGGCACGGAGCTGTTTGCGAGGAAGCTGGGGTATTGGTCGATCTATTTACACCCATGCGTGAAGATTTTGTGTAATGAGTGATGCCCTAAGGTCAGGACAGGGCATCATTTTGCTAGAATACTATGCAACTGATAATCAAGAAAAATCCTACGGATCTAGCCAAAGCTGCTGCTGATTTTATTGCGAAGCGGATCAAAGAGGTTCTGAAAAAGCAGGATCGGTTCACTATTGCCTTGTCGGGAGGAAGCACACCCAAAGCGCTGCACGAACTGCTGGCTAAATCACCTTACGTAAACGAAATTCCCTGGTTGCAACTGCATGTGTTTTGGGGTGACGAACGCTACGTACCTATCGACGATGAGCAGAGCAATGCAGGCATGGCCTATGATACGCTCCTGGGGCATGTGTACACGCCTGAAGCACAAATTCACGTATGGCGCACCGATCTCGAACCCGATGCAGCTGCCGCTGATTATGACCGGATTCTGCACGACTATTTTGGTGGTGCGGGGCCTACCTTTGATCTGGTGCTACTCGGCATGGGAGATGATGGCCATACACTCTCACTCTTTCCGGGTACCGAAGTTGTGCATGAACCAACTGCCTGGACGAAAGCGTATTTCCTGACGCAGCAATCTATGTTTCGGTTAACACTGACTGCATCCATCGTCAACCGAGCCTCCTGCATATTGTTTCTGGTCGCTGGGCCTAAAAAAGCCGAGCCGTTGAAGGAAGTTCTGGAAGGGACTACAATCCGGATAAATACCCATCGCAGGTTATTAAGCCTGTTGCTGGTGAACTCGTCTGGATGGTCGATGAAAAGGCCGCTGACTTAATCAAAAAGGAATAACTTCGGAAGGTAGTGTTGATGAATAGAAGTTTATCTTGTGATTTTTAAGATCAAATACAACAAAAAAGGCCTTCCGAAAAGAAGGCCTTTTTTGTTGTCACTATGGACCAATTACTTGATCGAATCTTTCTTTGTGGTGTCGCTCATCATAGTCGATGTCGAATCACCCGCCATTTTCGTTGAATCCGTGGTCATCGTCGAGTCTGTTACGGTCGTCGATGTTTCAGTGGTTTCTGTTTTGGTGCTTGAACAGGCTGTAGCTAAAGCCATCATTGAAAGAAGGAAGAAAGCAGATTTTACCATGGTTGCAATGAAGTTTGAGTTAGTCAGATTGTTTAGTTGTTAATGCCTACAAATTAGAAAAGTAACCCATGTTATTCTATAAATTTTTCCTACCACCAACGATTTTAGCCTAATTTCTAAATTTTAAGCTGAAATTGCTCAGGATGTCTATCGCCATTGTTGTCATTTATTACCTACTTAGTAATAAATGACATGAAAAAACGCCAGCCCATTAAAGGAACTGGCGTTTCTATTTAGTAGACTAGTTTTATTACACGCTTCGACCCTGAATCAATCGTAGTATGATCATAATGACGGCAATTACCAGAAGGACGTGAATAAGCCCGCCCATGCCAAAGCTGCCAAACCCTAAAAAACCCAGTAGCCAGATGATAATCAGCACTACTGCTATTGTATACAGGAGATTTCCCATGACTGTGTTTACTTAACGTTGAAATTAGGTGAATTTAAGAGTAGAACTACTCTTGTACTGAAATGTTGCAAAATTGGATTTACCGGCTGAGTACGTAAGATCATTTTGGTTTGTATAAGTAGTCATAAGTTAGATGAAGATGAACGGAAACCTGTCAAACTGCATGGTAAAACACGAGAGCCAACCTACCTTTGCGGCTAAAACAGAAACAGCGAAAACCTACACAGTTTAGGTGGCCTTTCGCTCTATCACTCTTTCGCTTTTATTATGGAATACCGCATCGAAAAAGACACGATGGGCCAGGTACAAGTCCCGGCCAATGTTTATTGGGGCGCTCAGACCCAGCGTTCTATCGAAAACTTCAAAATTGCTCAGGACATTAATAAAATGCCCCGCGAGATTATCCGGGCATTTGCGTACCTCAAAAAAGCGGCTGCCTTAACCAACCTTGATGCCGGTGTTTTATCAAAAGAAAAAAGTGATTTGATCGGGCAGGCTTGCGATGAAATTCTGGAAGGCAAACTGGACGATCAATTCCCGCTGGTAGTCTGGCAAACGGGTTCGGGTACGCAGTCGAACATGAACGTCAATGAAGTTGTGGCCTATCGCGGGCATGTACTCCAGGGCGGTCAGCTTACGGATGAGAAGAAGTTTTTACACCCCAATGACGATGTGAACAAGTCGCAGTCATCGAACGATACGTTCCCAACGGCGATGCACATTGCCGCTTATAAAATCCTGCTTGATGTAACGATTCCGGGTATTACCAAACTGCGCGATACACTGGCTGCCAAGTCGAAGCAGTTCATGCACATCGTCAAAATCGGGCGGACACACTTCATGGATGCCACACCGCTGACGGTTGGACAGGAGTTTTCGGGTTATGTTTCGCAACTCGACCACGGTCTACGGGCAATCAATAATTCACTGGCTCACCTAAGCGAACTGGCTTTGGGCGGAACTGCCGTTGGTACGGGTATCAATACCCCACCAAACTATTCTGAGAACGTAGCAAAACACATTGCCAACGTAACGGGCCTGCCGTTCATCACGGCCGAAAACAAGTTTGAAGCCTTAGCAGCCCACGATGCCATTGTGGAAGCCCACGGGGCTCTGAAAACCGTAGCCGCTAGCCTGATGAAAATTGGGAACGACGTTCGGATGCTGTCGAGCGGGCCTCGTGCGGGTATCGGCGAATTGCATATTCCTGATAATGAGCCGGGTTCATCTATTATGCCAGGTAAAGTAAATCCAACCCAGTGCGAAGCGATGACGATGGTTGCCGCGCAGGTGATGGGCAATGATGTCGCAATCAATATCGGTGGTATGAGCGGCCATTTTGAATTGAACGTGTTCAAGCCAGTCATGATTTACAATTTCCTGCACTCGGCGAGGTTAATCGGTGATGTGTGCGTATCGTTCAATGATAAGTGTGCCGAAGGTATTGAGCCGATCGAAGCGAATATCAAAAAACACGTCGATTCGTCGTTGATGCTGGTAACGGCTCTGAACACAAAGATTGGTTATTACAAAGCAGCCGAAATCGCGCAGACCGCCCATAAAAATGGCTCAACGCTGAAAGAAACCGCATTACAACTCGGCTACCTGACCGAAGAGGAGTTTAATGAGTGGGTGAAGCCGGAGGATATGGTTGGTGAGCTAAAAAACTAATCGTTGTCTAAACGAATAGAACGCTGATTTTTATGATCAATGAAGATTAACCTATGATTTAAAGGGACAGATGCGCTTACTAAGTAAACTAGTGGGTTGTTCCGGCAAATCAGTGTCAATCATGATCATCCTAAAAATCAGCGTTCTATTGCATTTACCGTTTTAAACTGGGCCCTTAAGTTGCCTGTCCAACCAAGTCAGAATGAGCGAGTAGACTGTAGCCCCTGCATACTGGCTAAATTCTGATTTTTCGTTATATTTGTTTCAAATCAAGCGGTTTGCTGACCGGGAAGTTAAGGTCAGCTGTGTTTCACCATCATTCAGCTGTTACCTTGACATTTCAGGAATTTAATCTCCACGACGACCTGCTGGCCGGCGTGGACGCCATGAATTACTTAAAAGCTACCCCGATTCAGGAGTTGGCTATCCCCAAAATTCTCGAGGGGCGCGACCTCATAGCAAGCGCCCAAACCGGAACTGGAAAAACGGCGGCTTATCTCATTCCCCTTCTCGACAAAATCTCACATGCTAACCACGATCATACCAGTACGCTTATTCTGGTGCCAACGCGCGAGCTTGCTAAACAGATCGACGAGCAGGTTGAGGGCTTCGGTTATTTTGTAAATGCCAACAGTATCGCCATTTATGGCGGTGGTAAAGGCGACGATTGGGACAAGCAGCGGAAAGCCCTTGAAACAGGAGCTGATATTATCATTGCTACCCCAGGCCGACTGATTGCCCACATACAACTGGGCTATGTGCATTTCGATAAGATCGACTACCTGGTTCTGGATGAAGCCGATAAGATGCTTGATATGGGTTTCTCGGACGATATAATGAACATCGTTGAGAAAATTCCAGTAAAACGGCAAACGCTGCTTTTCTCGGCAACAATGCCCAATAAAATCCGGGAGTTTTCGAAAAAGATACTAACCAATCCAGAAGAAATCAGGCTGGCCGTTTCGAAGCCAGCCGCTGGTATCGACCAGCAGTTCTATCTGGCCTATGATAGTCAGAAACTGCCGCTGCTGGCCCACCTGATTAAAAATAGTACTAAGCCTGTTCAGAGTATGGTACTATTCACTTCACGAAAGTCGGAAGTGAACGGCATCGTACGAGCATTGAGTAAATTAGGTTATGACGCTCGTGGCATCAGCTCTGATCTGGAACAGGACGACCGTGAAGTCGTCCTCCGTGATTTTAAGAATAAAGTATTCCCGATCCTGGTGGCTACCGATGTGCTGTCGCGGGGGATCGACATTGATAACCTGACACACGTTGTCAATTACGATATTCCACGCGACGCCGAAGATTATGTTCACCGAATTGGGCGTACCGCGCGGGCTGCCACTACCGGTACAGCCATTACGTTCATTAGTGATCAGGATCAGAATCGGATCGTAAATATTGAGCGTCTGATTGAACGGGAGGTCGATAAGCAGTCGATCACCGAGGAGTTGGGTATGGGTAAATCGCCCATTTTTGACCCGAAACGATTTAGTGGTTTACGAGGCAAAGGAGGTCCCCGTAGCAGTAGCAGTTCAGGCCGAGGTGGTCGCGATGGACGTCGGGGTGATAATCGCCAGCGCAGTGAAGGTAATAAACCTGCCACTGGTGAACGTCGGGAGGGTCGTCGGGATCAACCCGCTGATACTGAACGAAAACTGCGTCCGGAAGTAGTAACGCTCGTTGTTGAAGGATCGACAAATGGAGCGCCATCAGAAATGGATCAAACTCGTCCAGCCAATGCTGACGGACAGTTAAAAGCCAAAAAGCGGAAAAAACGACGGAGGGGGCCCAAAGGTGAAGGTCGTCCGAATGACCAAAGTCAGTCATCGGTTTCGGTACCAGTTGAGGAATAGAGCGTGCTTGTCTAATTTAGATTCTATTGACCCTTTTGATTCTATTGTATTGGCAATCAGGAGCAACAGAATCTATGTAGACAAAGCACAAGTTGTAAATTTTGCCAGACAGCCTATTCATTGCAACGGGCTGTTTTTTTTTGTAGTCTTTTCAGGTAAACTAAAATTACAACTACATGCCCCACCTTATCTCCCGTCGGACATCCTTGCAAACCCTGTCGCTGGCGGCTGGTGGCTTGCTGGCTCAGTCAGTTGATTTGTTAGGTCAACAACCGGCTCCTAAAAAGTTAGGTATTGCGCTGGTAGGCTTAGGCAATTATGCGACGAATCAGCTGGCTCCGGCTTTACTCGAAACCCAGCATTGTTATCTGGCAGGTATTGTAACGGGCTCGCCCGATAAGGCCAAAACCTGGTCAGAGAAATACAATATCCCGGCGAAGAATATATACAATTACCAGACCTTCGACCAGATTAGGAACAACCCCGATATTGACATCATTTATGTTGTGTTGCCTAATTTCCTTCATGCCGAATACACCATTCGGGCGGCTCAGGCGGGCAAGCATGTCATCTGTGAGAAGCCAATGGCGATGAATGCCGCCGAAGCCCGACAGATGATTACCGCTTGTGAAAAAGCGGGGGTGCAACTGTCTGTAGGCTATCGGTTATATTTCGAGCCGCATCATCTGGAAATGCGTCGGTTAGCGGCCGAGAATACATTTGGGCATGTAAAAGTGATTGAATCGGGTTTAGGGTTTACGGTTCCCGGACCAAACTCCTGGCGATTGGATAAGAAAATTGGTGGGGGAGGGGCTATTATGGATTTAGGCATTTATGCCATTCAGGGTGCCCGCCGAACGCTTAATCTGGACCCAATTAGCGTAACGGCCCAGGCCTTTACATTCGACAAGGTGCATTTTAAAGATATTCACGAAACGGTCTTCTGGCAGTTCGAGTTTCCGGGCGGCACCGTAGCGCATTGCAGCACGACCTATTCATCCTACGTGGACCGGCTATACGCTACCTGCGAACGAGGCTGGTTTAAACTCGAAGCTGCCTATAACGCTACGGGCGCTCAGGGAATTACGAGTAAGGGGCCAATGGACGTGCCTTCACCCCATTACCAGCAAATTGCCCAACTGGATGCGTTCGTTGAGGCCATTCGGACGAAGACCAAACCCGAAGCATCGGGCGAAGAGGGTTGGAAAGATATGAAGCTGATTGGTGCAATTTTGCAGGCTGCCGAAACGGGTCGGAAAATTCAGCTTGATTGGGGAAGCTAGAACGTAATAGCTACTATTGTTTTGCCAAAATAGATTCTTTGGATTCTATTGCATTGATAATCAGTAAAAAAAGAATCTACAGTATCAATAGAATCCTATAGAATCTACATTGGACGAGTACTAGTTGTGTTCTCCTCTTTTTCATAAGCGGGAAGGGTAATTTTATCGTCTTCTGCGGGCTTGTTTTTGCTGCTGAAGAGATTGGAAAGTTTCTGAACCACAGGACTGGAAATAAGTGTAAGAAATGTATTCAATAACGAAATGCCAAGTTTAGTTTTTGGGTGGGCTATCCAGGGGACGCCCGGCGGAAGTTTCTGGACCTGGTTTACAAAGGGGCGCATCAGGCTTTCATAAGCCGCAAAAGCCTGTTGATGGTCCGGGTTTCTCGACAGTTCGCCCGCAAGGATGTAGGCACCAACGATCGAAAGGCTTGCCCCCATACCGCTCAGAGGAGAAGGACAAAAGGCTGCATCTCCTACCATTGCACACCTGCCAATCGACCACCTTGGTGCAATGACCTGACTTATCGCGTCAAAATACATATCCTTTGTATTATCTAGCTCAGCCAGAATTCTGGGGGCTTCCCAGCCAACATCAGCAAAGGTCTTTTTCAGAATTACTTTCTGCTCGTCAACTGGCAAGCGCTCATAGCCTTTGGGAGGAGATAAAAATGAAAAGGATACTCTGGTCGTGCCTTCATTGTCTGGACGAATGAAAATCACTCTGGAGCCAGGGGCGTTGTACCAACGAGCCCAGGCACTATCTGTTGCCGCTCTGGGAACGGTTAAGTAAGCGATATATAGGCCCACGGAGCGCACAAATGGTTCGTCGCCAAAAATAAGGGTACGGGTTTTTGACCGAATACCATCGGCCGCAATTACCAGATCGAAAGAACGCTCTGCCCCATGTTGAAATATCACGCTGACACTAATGTCGTGTTCTTTAAGGCTAATGATCTGATCACCAAAAATATACTCAACATCCTTTTTAGTATGGTCGTAAAGAATTTTGGCAAGGTCACCTCTGAGAATCTCGAGTTCACTAGTGCCTATATCCGATTCACCTTTCGGAAGATTCGCTTTGGTGATATCATTCTCATCAACGAAACGTACGCCCAACTCGCCTGTATTCGCAGCACGGATGTCGTCTTCTATGCCCATACGCTGTGCAATTTTCTGGGCTGCCCCTTTTACATCTATGTTCTGACCACCCAGTCGGAGCGAATTGGCGCGTTCTACAATCGTGACCTTAAATCCAAAACGGGTAAGCCAAAAGGCAAGCGTGGGCCGGCAATACTGGCCCCGGCTATAAGCACTGTTTTTTGACTCATTTATCGCTTACTGATTTTATTCAGGGAAATAGTCCGTTGGCTTGTACTGTTGAATCTCGAGATGTCAGGATTTCGCTTTTTTAAATGCTTCTGACTGACGCCACTGTTTACCCGCTTACGCCATAAGTTGAAACTGCTTCGTTTAAGCTCCCTGCGCATGAGTAAAATAACATCTGCTTCACGAAGGCCAAATTGAGCGTTTATGGCTTCAAAGGGCGTCCTGTCTTCCCAGGCCATTTCAATGATTCGGTTGGTATCCATTGCTTTTTGTTGTCATTGATTGTCATTAGTGGTCATTAGTAGTCATTCGCGGTAATTTGTCGATAATCAATTGATAGTTGAATAGTTGAATAGCTACAATTAATGACAACCAATGTCAATCAAATGACCACTAATGACAGCAAATGACTATTTTCTTAAACTTTCAGCGTTGACATGCCACCATCAACATGGAAAATTTGCCCGGTAATCCAGCCTGCTTTTTGGGAGAGTAAGAATTCGGCCATGTGCGCAATATCGTCAGGCATGCCTATCTTCTTTAACGGGTGCCGTTGCGCGTTTGCGTCTCGTTTTTGATCGGTATTAATGAGGGGAGCGGCAAGGGGTGTGTCAGTTAAGGAAAGCGCGATGCAATTGACGCGAATCTTAGGTGCAAATTCGGCGGCTAAGGCTTTGGTTAATCCTTCAATAGCTCCTTTTGAGGTAGCAACTTGTGTATGATAACTGAAGCCCGTTTGAACGGCAACCGTAGAGAATAAGACAATAGATGGATTCTCGGCTTTCTTTAACCTGGGCAATACCGCTTGAATTATTTTAATGGCTCCAAGTACCTGTAGCGCGAAGTCCTGTGCAAAGTCGGCTGGTTTAATTCGGTCAAACGGCTTCAAATTGATACTTCCGGGACAGTAGATAAGACCATCGAGCGAGTCGGGCAAAAAGTCCAGCGAAATCGTTTCATCCAGAACATTTAGGTAGTGGTAGTCAATAAGCTTAGTTACAGAATCGACTTTGTTCTTATAATAGGTGGCATATACCTGTTGACCTGAAGTAGCTAGTTGTTCTGCCAGCTTCTGACCAATGCCTGATGAAGCCCCTATTAGTAAATGAGTTGACATGTGTTATCGTAGCAAATTAGATGGTTTCCTGACCAATAAGTTGTCTAACGATATTGTTTAGTCCTGTTTGTTTTCTTACTTCACAACAATCCGATCACCGTGGCTTTTTGGCATCGACGTCACCGTAAAAACAACATCATTTGTGGAGTCATTTCGCAGTTGATGGGCCACTAAAGGCGGAATCTCAATCCCTTCATGTGCCTCTAGGATAATTGTTTCCTGATTAATCTCCATCGTAGCCTCACCCGACAAGATAAAGAAAAACTGATGGGCCTTCTGATGGTAATGCTTTACTTCACATGTTCCTGGCGGCATTCGTTCCTGAATAATGCTCAGCGAATCGGTCTTAACTAAATGCCAGCCATCACATTGGTCACCCCAGGTGTAATGTTCAGCATTTTGGCTGGAAATGGGCTTAATATGAGTTTCGGACATTCGTTTGAGCATCAGACTACTTACCTTCCTTCAACATTTCGACTACCAATGTTAATTCGTTAACGGTCGCTTCAGGGTCACCCGAAAAGCCGATTTGCCGGTAGCGAACGCGTCCATTGGGACCAATGACCACCTTTGTCGGAATTCCCTGAACTTTATACGCCATAGACACTTTCTGCTGGGTATCGAGCGGTACAACAAAATTGTACGGATGTTTGTCCATGAAGGAATGAACCCGTTGTGTGGGACCACCTTCGCGGGTGTTGACGAACAGAAAGCGAACGTTTGGGTCGTTCTGGAATCGGGTTTGGGCCTGCTGCATGGCGGGAAATGAGGCAATACAAGGTCCACACCAGGTAGCCCAGAAATCCAGTACGATGACCTTCCCTTTAAAGGCCGATGACGAAATAGTACGTCCCAGCAAGTCGGTGAGGGCAAAAGCGGGGGCCGGTTCATTAATCAACTTTTCCTGAAGCTCATCGCGTTGATCGGCCTTTATGTCGGCTTCTAAATCTGCCACATAGGCATCCGCTTTCGCTGGTGTATTGCCCGGTTGTTTGGCATACCAGTCGCGTAGGGCTGTTTTTAGGCCCGGCGTTGCTTTACCCACCTGCACAGCGGCTTCGATCATTGGAAGCGCATCGGTGGCATGGTTTGTACGCAGGGCGCAAAGAAAGTACCGTTCGTTCGTTCGCGGATCGCTATTATCGGCATCATCGGGGTTGATCACCTCCTGATAAGCCGTATAGGCATCCACGTATTTGCCCTGTTGTTCCAGAGTACGGGCGTAGGTATTCATCAATTGCCGCTGGCGATTTTGCTTTTCGGTATCCCAATTGCCTGATACACTTTTAGGTTTAGGCTGGTTTTTCAAGACTGTTAACGCACGCTTAATTAACAGTTCCGCTTCCGGCAATGACCGCTTTTCTTCGGCTAATTGATAGGCTATCGTGTTCAGAACCAGTACATCTGTTTGGTTTATGGGTTGCTGTTCAACAAAAGAAACTAATCCGCGAATGTCGTTATTTTTAAAATACCCATTCGTCATAATCACTGCCAGATCAGGCAAATGCAATGAGGTCGGAAACTCACGGACGAAAGCTTCATATGCAGCTTTTTGGCGTCCCCAGTCCGTTAGAGCACGGATGGCGATGGCGCGGTCTTTCTGGACCAGTGAACCAGCAGGTTCCACTGTTTTCTGGCGTTCGCGTAGCGCGTTTACTTTTTGGAAATCGCCTAAACTTTCATACAGTCGGGAAGCATCCGTCAATTCGGCAAGGGTGGGGCTTGGGCGAGAGGCTAAATAGGCTTCAATGGCGGCTTTTACTTTAGGCCCATAGCCAGGTTTCTTCTGTTTAATCAGAGCCGCTAAATGATCGGACCAGTATAGGGGCGTAAGTCAGGATTTTGGGCTAACTCATGTTCATAGAGCGTAACGATCCAGTTCGGGTCGGGGCGAAAGTTGGTTTCATTCAGGAAATGGCTGCGGGTAAATACCGAGGCCTGCCCACCCGTTACGTGGGGAACAATCCGTCCAGCCGAATCACAAACCGGAATGATATAGAACTGCCCGTTGTTGAGATCAGTCCGTTGGGGAATCTTGCTATTTCGGAAAAACAGCATGGCACCCGTTACATCTTTTTTGGGTAAGTATAGCTCGCCAACATAGTCATTGCCCTGTCGTACAAGGGTGACCGTTGTTGGGCGACTAATCTGCATCATATTGGGCGTACTATAGCGCACAAAACGCCCTTCAAGGGTACTGTCTTTGGCTAAAGGCGTTGTTTGTGGGCTGTAAGTAAACGAAACGATTTGCCCAACCTGTGGTCGTTCAGGCGAAAAACAGAATTGCGCCTGAGCAAGCGAAGAGGCAATGACCAGAAGGGTGAGAGTTAGAAAAGTTTTGTTGTTCATAACGTATTTGGCTATTAACGGCAACTCAGTTGAGCTTAGGGTACTATAAAATTAACCATAGAGACACAGAGAACACAGAGTTGAAAATAGGTTATAGTATTTAGAGTCAACAACTCTGTGTCTCTGTGCCTCTGTGGTTTAAAATTTATACTGCCACGGGTTCTTCGTGCCGAACCGGTTTCGAAATGGCCCATAAGCCGATAAAGGTGAATAAACCATTGAGTAACAACCGCTCAAATCCGAACTGATAACCCCCAAACCAGGCTGCTGAATTTTCATTGACAATGTAGGTCAACACGGGCGATATCAGACAAATGAAGGGCACAATGCGATCCATAACCGGGCGCTTGCTGAAAATGCCGAATGCATATAGTCCCAGTAATGGCCCATATGTATACCCCGCAATATCAAATACAGCCGTAATTACCTCTTTGCTGTTGAGCTGCCTAAAAACGATAATGACGACATAAAATAATAGCGAAAAACCAATGTGTACGATTTGCTTGATGCGTGACCGTTCGGCTTCGGGGCGCTTCTCCACATTCATGAAATCCACACAAAAGGAAGTTGTGAGTGCCGTCAGGGCGGAGTCGGCACTAGCGTAGGTAGCGGCTGTAATACCCAGCAGGAACGTTATGGCAACCACCAGACCAAGGTGATTTAGCGCCAATAGCGGATACAAATCGTCAGTTCGTGCTGGAATGTCAATGCCTTCTCGTTGGGCGTACACATATAGCAATACCCCGAGCGAGAGGAACATGAAGTTGACGAAAACTAGCGTTACCGTAAACCAGAACATATTTTTCTGGGCCTCGCCGATATTCTTGCAGGTCAGGTTTTTCTGCATCAGATCCTGATCCAGACCCGTCATGACAATAGCGATGAAGGCTCCCGAAATGAATTGCTTGAAGAAGTTCTTCGGATCATTGCCATCCCAGTAAAATACCTGTGACATCGAACTATTTTTCACCGTTTGGACCAACCCCCAAATGACAAACCCAACTCCTGAGAGATGAGAACAATGGTCAGAATAACAGCCGTGACCAGAAAAACAGTTTGGAGTGTATCGGTCACGATGATGGTTTTAACCCCCCTTTGAACGTATAAACCCAGATCAGGGCAATGGTAATAAACACCGAGACTTCAAAGGGAACTCCCAGGGCATTGAAGAGCGCAATCTGCAAAACACCGGCTGCTACATAGAGCCGAACGGCTGACCCTACTGTTCGGGCGAGCAGAAAGAAACCAGCACCGGATTTATAGGACCAGAATCCGAATCGTTTTTCGAGGTAGCCATAAATCGAAATCAGGTTCAGTCGGTAATAGAGCGGCATGAGTACGGAGCCGATCACAAAATAACCGACAATGTAGCCGAGCACGACCTGAAAATAGGAGAACCCAATCTTACCAACGGCTCCGGGTACCGAGATAAAGGTAACCCCGATAACGAGGTGCCAATCATGCCAAAGGCGACTAACCACCAGGGTGACTGCCGGTTAGCGGTAAAAAATGCATTGGTATCCGCTCCTCGGGCCGTGTAAAACGAAACGGCAATCAGCATCCCGAAATAAGCAACTAAAATCACTAAAGCGAGGGTAGTGTTCATGAAGAAAAAGGCAACTTTTCAGGCCAAAATGGGGTTATCTTAAAGCGGGGTAGCGGTTTTTAAAACTGCTCATTTTTCCGTAAATTTGCTAAGTAAACACGCTTTTCGATCCCATGCAACCTTTTGAAGAAAACGACTGGTCGACCGATGTAGACGTACTTGATGATGTGGTTGAAACCGACGTTCATAACCTCGTGGTTTTCAACGACGATGTCAATACCTTCGACCATGTCATTGATACATTGATCGACGTTTGTGAACACACACATGAACAGGCCGAACAATGCACCCTGCTGATTCACTACAAAGGCAAGTGCGCGGTAAAAAATGGTTCGTGGGAAGAACTCGTGCCCATGCGCAACGAAATCTGCCGGCGGGGTATCTCTGCGGAAGTCCTTAATTGAATGAAGAATGTATAATGTAGAATGGTTTAGCTCATTATACATTACTCATTGTACATTATTCATTAAACGACAAACTCTTGGAGTATCCATCCAAACTTATAGAAGACGCGGTTAACGAGGTGTCGAAACTGCCGGGTATAGGGAAGAAAACTGCACTCCGGCTGGTACTCCATCTGCTTAAACGTGACGAAGACCAAACCGAACTGCTGGCTCAGAGTTTAATGGCCATGCGTACTAAGGTTAAATACTGCCAGAAGTGCCATAACCTGTCTGACCACGATTTGTGCACAATTTGCGCCAGTCACAAACGCGACCAGTCGTTGATTTGCGTGGTTGAAGACACGCGGGATGTGTTGGCTATTGAAAATACGGCCCAATTTAAGGGGCTATATCACGTGCTGGGAGGCATTATTTCACCCGTTGAAGGCGTTGGGCCAAGCGATCTACAGATCGACTCACTCATGGCCCGTTTACGAGGCACCGAAAGCGAACAGGTGCGTGAAATTATCCTGGCCATCAGCCCGACGATGGAAGGCGACACAACGGCTTTTTACCTGCAAAAAAAACTCAAGCCGTTCAATCTTAAAATCTCGACTATTGCCAGGGGGTTCCCATTGGTGGCGACCTGGAATACGCCGACGAAGTAACTCTCGGCCGAAGTATCCTGAGCCGGATTGCGTATGAATAATCTCCGGCTCCGATAGCCTTTGGCGCCAAAAACTCGTTTCTTTGCGTTCTCGACCTTAGGTCTGTGACCGTTGGTCGTTGAACATTCGCCCGATAGACGGGTTGTGTTCAATAGTCTCTAGGTCGCAGACGCTTTTGTTTTCCCAAAACCAATCATTCGCATGAATCGCTCTGAGTTTTTGAAACTGGCATTTGGTACATCGGCCAGCCTGATCGCCTTCCGTTCTCTTGGATTTGCACCTGCTCAGGCAGAAGGGCCCTTTAAACTAGCCCCTTTGCCCTATGCGTATGATGCGCTCGAACCTTCTATCGACAAAATGACGATGGAAATCCACCACGATAAGCATCATAAGGCGTATGTAGACAACCTGAACAAGGCCGTTGCCGGAACCGATATGGCGAAAATGGACATTGAAGCGCTGGTGAAAAGTGTGACGAACAGTACTCCAGCAGCTGTGCGCAACAATGCCGGTGGCCACTGGAATCACACCTTCTTCTGGAACATTATGGGCCCGAACGCAGGGGGTGCACCGAAAGGCGCGCTGGCCGAAGCGATCAACAAGAAATACACCTCCTTCGACAATTTTAAAACCGAATGGGCTAAAGCAGCCACAGGTCGCTTTGGGTCGGGTTGGGTGTGGTTGATCAAAAACGGTAACGAGGTAGAGATTATCTCGACACCCAATCAGGACAACCCGCTGATGGCCCTGGCCGAGAAAAAAGGAACGCCTGTTCTGGGACTCGATGTCTGGGAACATGCCTACTACCTGAAATACCAGAACCGTCGGCCAGACTATGTTACTGCCTTCTGGAACGTGGTTGACTGGAATAAAGTCGGAAAGAATTTCGGATAACGGTGAAGTAAGTAATAAGTGGAGTAAGTAAAAGGGTGAAGTAAGTAATAAGTGGAGTAAGTAAAAGTAGGTGCAGTGAGTATGGTAGTGTGTCTTTTTATACCACTACTGTACTCACTGCACTTACTTTTACTTACTCCACTTAATTTGTATTTTTGTGAAAATAGTTTTCGTCTATGTTAACCGAAGAATTATACAACGAAATCCCGTCATTAGACCTGGCGGATTTCACCTCAGGCGACCCTGATCGCAAAGCCAAATTCGTACAGGATTTAGGTCGGGCGTTTAATCAGATTGGATTTGTAGCGATTCGCAATCACGGCCTGACCGATGAACTAACCAAAAAATTATATAGCTCAGCACAAGCTTTCTTTTCATTGCCCGATCATATTAAACAGAAATATGAACACCCTGAACTGAACGGGCAGCGCGGGTATATTGGCAAAGGGAAAGAAACCGCTAAAGGCTTTAAAGTAGCTGACCTAAAGGAGTTTTATCACATTGGTCAGCCAGAGCCTGAAGGCGACATGCCTGCGAATGTGATTCCCGAAGAAAATCCCGAATTTGGTGAAGCAACGATAACTGCCTACAAGACTCTCGAAAATGCAGGCAAACAGTTGCTTCGGGCTATTGCGCTTTATCTGGTATTACCCGAAACGTATTTCGATGACAAAGTTCGGAATGGCGATAGCATTTTGCGGGCTTTACATTACTTCCCCTCGATCCCGATAAAACGCCTGAAGGAGCCGTACGAGCCGCTGCGCATGGTGATATTAACCTGATTACGTTGTTAATGGGTGCTTCTGCCGATGGCTTAGAGGTGCTACGGCGGGATGGCAAATGGATTGGTATTACGGCCCTGCCGGATCAGGTAGTGGTCAACGTGGGCGATATGCTCGACCGGCTTACAAACCACAAGCTGAAGTCGACGATTCACCAGGTTGTGAACCCACCCGTGAAAAAATGAATCAGTCGCGCTACTCGATTCCGTTCTTCATGCACCCCCGCGCCGACATGGATCTCACCAGTCTCGAAAGCTGCATTGACAGCCAGCACCCTAAAATCTACGTTGATATGACGGCGGGTGAATTTCTGGACGAGCGGTTGATGGAATTAGGTTTGAAAAAGAAATAGTCATTCATCGTCATTAGATAGTCATTAAAGGTCATTCATCTGAAACGATCAATAAATGACTATCTAATGACAATGAATGACTCCTAATGACATCCAGTATGCTGCCTTATCTAACGACTGCCAAACCCGTGCGCCGAATCCGCTACATCATCTTTCTGAAAGATGTGCTGATTCTTGCCCTCACGACGTTTGGTGGTCCGCAGGTGCATCTGGCCATGTTTTATGACCGATTGGTAAAGAAAAGGCGGTATTTGACCGAGGAAGAACTGCTGGAGTTAAATGCGTTGGGGCAGGTGTTGCCAGGGCCAACATCAACACAGACGATTACGGCCCTGGGGTTTAAAATTGGTGGCCCAAACCTAGCTTATCTAACGGTCATTATCTGGATTCTGCCCGCCGTTTTGATCATGACAGCCGCCGGAATAGGCATCTTTTATCTTGAACGGCACCATCTATCGCTTCAGTTTGCTCGTTTCATTCAGCCCATGGCTGTTGGATTCATGGTGGTTGCTGGGTATCGGATTGGGCAAAAAGTTATTCACGATAAGATAAGTCTGGCACTCGCTCTCACAGCGGCTCTCGCTGCTTACTTATTTCGCTCACCAGTCATGACACCTATTGTTATTGCTGTGGGTGGCCTTACAACGGCACTGGCCTATCAGAAACAGGAACGAATGGAAAAAAAGCCCCTGCGTGTGCAGTGGGCTAATTTTTTTCTGTGGCTGGGTGTATTTATCCTGGCGGCTACCTTAGGTGCTGTTACGCACTCGTTACCTGTACGATTGTTCGAAAACTTTTATCGGAACGGTAGTTTCGTATTTGGGGTGGGCAGGTACTCACGCCCATGCTGTATAATGAGTTTGTCGAATTCAAACATTACCTGACGCGCGAGGAGTTTTTGTCGGGGCTTGGGTTGGTGCAGGCGGTTCCGGGACCCGTATTTGCCTTTGCGTCGTACATTGGTGCGCTGTCGATGCGCGATGCCGGTATGCATGGGCAACTGTGGGGGAGTCTGGTATCGACCGTTGGTATTTTTTTACCGGGTACGTTTCTGATCTTCTTTGTGTATCGTTTCTGGGAGCAGCTTAAACGCTATCGGGTAGTGCGTGCGTCGCTGGGGGAATCAATGCGGCTAGCACAGGACTGACGGCAGCCGCGGCCATCGCTCTTTTTGAACCAATGGCCCCACACTGGCCGTCTGTGGTCGTGGTACTGGTTACGATAGGTGTGCTTTTATACACGAAAATTCCCCCATATGTATTGATTTTAGGGGTTTGGTAGCGGGCATAATTTTGTAGAAAGAGAGGCTTAAGTAAGTATTTGGTCAACTTGGATTCTCTTGATTCTTATGGATTCTATGGACTCTCGGGGCCGCCGGAGTGGAGTGGTCGATTCTTTTGAGCTGGTTCTTACGTCAATAGAATCCATAAATCCATAAGAATCAAGAGAATCCATAAGAATCCATAGAATCAACCGCTCCGTTGGTTGCTTATAAATTCAACAAGATTTTCAGCTTTTCATAAAAGCCAGTGTTGCGGAACGTAAATGTTTTATGAAGAACGTAATTACTCATAAAGCTTAATCCCATCCCTATAAGCTGCGCTAGAAATTTGTTAAGATTGACTTCTTTTACCGAAAAAGGAATGACAAAAATGAGCGGGCCAATTATTTTCATTGACAACTCATAGAGTAGGGAAGATCCGTAAACCGTGATTAAGCAAGATATGGTGGAGACGATGGTAAATTTGATCGCTTCTCGTTGCGTTTTAGTAGAGTTCTTTGCATTGAAGGCGAATAACTTGGTTAGAAAGAAGCCTACCAGAAATGCAATCAGGTAACCCAGTAGCAAAGCTTGTTGGTAAGTAACCTGAAACCAATCTTGCAGTAAGCTACCCGCTAGTAATTGTAAGGAAGCACCGATAGCGGCCACAATAAAATAGGCAATAACATCCCTACGGTTAAACAGCTCATTGGTCATAATTAGCGGAAAAAATAATGGAATTTATTACGGGATATAGGACTTTCTTCATGCCACGGCACCGGACGCCCGGCCTTTCAGGGTTGTCTATTTTATAAAAAAATCCTCTTTACTTACTTGCCTAATGCGAGTCGAATCGCTTGCTCAACGGGCGAATAAGCACCATCGACTCGCTCTAACTGAACGGGTTGGGCAGGTAGAAGCGGAGGCTGAGCTAGAAAACGAGGAGTAGTGCCATGATGAGCCTGTGCAGCATGTACTAAAAAAGGATGACATAGATAGACGGTACCTGCTTCTCCGGTTGCCGTTACCTCTTTACAGCCTGCCGTTTCCTGAAAGCCGTTAACAGCCAACTCCCGCAACGATAAGCCCGCTTCGCCAGCCGGTTCGAGTTGTTTGGCAATAGCCAGATGGGAGCCAACCCGAATTCGTGTTGGTGCGTCAGCCTCCGTAATTGTCGAGAATAGAAACAACATCAACAGAGAGCGCCCTTTGGAGACTACATTCGCGCGCCAGTCCAGAAAGTCGTTTGGGTCGGTATCCTCGTTGGCAAAACTTACGTCAATATGCCAGCCAGCATCACCCGGATCATCTGCACTAGGAAAGCGAATAGGGAAAGTTCCCAGACTAGCGCGGGTAGCCAACGTCCAGGACCAACCAATTGATCGAAAGCAGCCAATAGTCGAGGGGTGTTAGCAGCCTGTCGAAATGGTTCCTGAGCATAGTTGCCCAGCCGAATGACCGGTTTAGTCCAGGTAGCTGGATTCGTCGGATCACAGCCCGAGTCTGCCCATAAGATGTTTCGACCTTCTTCTGCTAGTTTAGAAGAGAAAGCCTGATCAATCCGAACAAAACCATGTTGGATAAAGTCCTGGATCTGCTTGCTATCAAGTGAATTTTCCACAACGAATTTCTTTTAAAGAAACTAGCCAGGATAGTACGCTAGCTTCTTTTTATAGCTCATCCGACAGAAACTTCCGAACAGTCTGATAAGGTCGTAAAGCCTGTGGTTTTCCGTTCGTTCCGTTAGCGGGCGGGTTCCATTAGCGCGAGGCTCATCCACTCGTTTGCGGCTTGTATGCTGAAGCGAAAGCATTTCTTTTCGCAACTGACGCTGTTCTTCATCGCTCAGTCCCGTACGAGTTGCCTCTCCCTGACCATAGCCATCGTTGAAATTACTGATGCGACTATCTGTCTGGGCTAGCTTTAGCTCGGCATAAAACTCGTTTAGATCCGATAAAATAGACTTCCGTTGTTCTTTCAGGTCAGTAAGGTTAGGCAGTAAATCGAGATTGTGCTGCAACACATTCTGCTGGGTAAGCTGATCGGCTAATTGCGTTTCGAGAGGGGCAATTTCTTTATCCAGCCGTTTCAACCGACGGCGAAGTTTCCAGAGTTTTATATCGGCCTGCAACCATCTGAACCAGAAGGCGGATAGCACTGGCAGCGCAATTCCCAAACAGACAGCCCCCGCCAATGCGAACAAAATACCACTCAGTACAAACGAAAGCAGTGCCCAGGGGCTATTGACAAGGGCCAGATTCAATTCGCTCGACTGGCTTAATTGTTTTTCAATCTGGTTGAGCGTCGATGGACTGAGCGTCTGCGTGGCAGCGGTTGGGTCGGTATTCAATTGAAGCTGCCGAACCGATTTATTGATAGCCGATTTGAGCTGATCGGTTCGATACGCTTCGTACCGGAACCAGCCCAGTACAGCCAGCGTCAAAACAGAGAACACAGCTAGCGCCATCTTAAATCGTCCGTATCGTTGCCCGTTTTTTACGGGATCTTCCTGGTATGGTTTCTCGATAAGTCGGTCATAGGCAGGCTTTAACAGAATCGAGACCATAGCCAGCCCGACGGCAAATGCCCAGGCTTCATTCGTATTGCGGATGTTAAGCGCGTAGGCGACAATTTCGTGCGAGATGATCAAATCACCAGCCAGGAACGAAATACCCGCGATCAGAAAAAGGAGGCCAGCCAGCAACGAGTAGTCGGGAGCGGCTTTGGTTCGGCGTTCCCGGAGCTGATCCCGGTCTGCCTCCAGCGTCTGCCGATCGGCTTCACGCTGACTGATCTGTTTGGCCAATCGCTCAACCTGCACGGTATGGGCCTGTAGCGTAGCGAAGGCCGTTCGGTTCGCTTCGGTGGTTTCAGCTAATTGCTGTTCTGTATTGGCCAGTTCAGTTCGTTTTTCCTGAATTCGTTCAGAAAGCCAGTCCGTATTAACCTGACTGGACAAATACCCTTCATATGTTTCCCGATTTACGCCTTCTACACCGCTGGTATAGCCGTGCTGAAAGTCGGGGTTGTTAGTTGGTTCCATACGTGTTCAAGTTGTAGAGTTGTCCGGTTGTATTGGTATAAAGTTGATTAGTTCCATCATAGAAACCTGACAACTTTACGACGCTACACCTATTTAAACATAGCTTCCCGCTGTTGTTCCGTAAGGCGATTACGCAGGCTGCGGGCAAGCTCAAGCTCACTTATAAATAAGTTAACAAACCCATCGCGTTGAGTGTTCAAACGGGTCTGTTCGGCCTGTACATGATTCAGGGCCGTTACCAGAGGCCACTTCTTCGCCCGAATCGCATCGATTTCCTGACTGAGTTGCTCAATAGTCGCTTCCCAGGCTGGCAAATTCTGCTTTTTATTCAGAGCTAATTGGCGATTATGCCGAATGGTTAACAGATCGGTTTGCAGGGCTGTCAACGTACTTAAGAGTAGTTTTCCGGCCAGCAAAAACAGGAAGAAAACAAAGATAACTAAGCCAATCGCCTGAGCTACCGACTGCGATTGCAGCGCCTGAACCAGAATAAAAAGTGATGTGGCCAGCGGTAAACCAAGCTCTTCAATCAATCGCCGGCCGGTAAGTCGGGTGCCTGTTTCATAAAAGAACGATGTGCGGCCGAACAAATTGAACATACCCGCCACAAATACGCCCACCGTAATCCAACGATTCGGGAAAATTGGGCGAAGCGTTTCGTCGATCAGGTAGAAATTACCAATGCATAATACGACGGATAAAATCAGGCTCACGCCATGCCGAACCAGATTGTTTGGGGATGGTTGACTGTCGCGCAGGTCACTTAATTGGTCACGAAGGGTCGAAATTCGGTTTTCACGTTGTTCGATGAATAAATTGAGCTCACCAATCTTATCTGTGTACTGTTCAATTTGTTCGTCTAACGGTGCAGCAAGTTGCCCAAAATACGCCCGTATTTGAGCAACTTTTCCATCGGGCCGGGCATCCGCCAGGCCAAATAACACACCCTCATCGCGTAGGCTCTCTTCATCGGCAAGCCAACTGGGTAACTGGGTAGGTTGATGGAGTGGAGTGAGCAGCGGGTCGAACGGGAGTGATGGTTCCGAATCGTTGAACTGGGCAGTGGTCGGAAGGGTGGCCGCAGGTAGCGATAAAGAAGATGGAATGGCAAGCTCCGGTGACGAAGGGGTGCCGGAAAAAGCTGAAAAAAGGCGTTTGATAAGCGTCATTATAGAAACCGGACAACCCATAGACTGGCCGGATCAGGTCGATAAAAGGAAAACGGCTGTAAATACGGAAATAGTACCCTATTGATGCAAGTCGTCCAGTGGGATACGGAGAATATTTGTGCTGGGTGGTAGTTGAAGAGCGTGCCGGAAGCCTGCCAGATAAATTCAGCTACTTATTTAGTCAAAACCACCAGTTGTTGATTCTCTTTAGTTTTTTGGCCCTCTTTGGGCCAGTTTCGTGTCATACGTATCGAAAAGGGACACTTTCCCGATTTTTTAGTAACAGATACAACCCTCATTACTTATGAAATTTCCCGCTGGTGACTTGTTTATTTTTGCCTTCTTTCTCATAGGAACATTGTTTGTTGGCATTGCTTACTATATCTATCATAGTCATCAACAGTTGGTCAAAAACGGGATTATGACCAAAGGAGTGGTCATTAGTATGCATCGGATGAACCCCCATGAGTATCCGGTAGCCCCCTCAATTCGATACCGGATTCAAGATGGACGTGAGCTAGTTTTTCATAGTTCGGAAGGGCGTAATCCGCCTGCTTATCAGATTGGCGAAGAGGTCACACTGTATTACGATCCGAAGAATCCTGAGCATGTAGAACTGGATGGCGATTATTTGATGGTGTACGTCATGGGTGGAATAGGTTCTGTCTTTCTGCTATTATCGATTTGGGAAATTGGCAGCTCTACGGTTGCGATCTGGAAATGGGCATTTATGCGCTAAAAAAAGATTGTCTAACCGGCTCTGTTTAATCAGTGCTCTTCCAATTCAGTTTCTATGGTTCCTATAGATTCTTTAGATTCTGATAATCAGAAATTAATGCTAAAAGGTTCTACCGCTCCGGGGACCCGGTAGAATCTACAGAATCTATGTTGGGCAAGTACTAGCTTATTTGTTATCCTCAATAGAATCCCAGGAATCTACAGCGGTTTATACCTTCATAGCCATGCTTAAATACATGACGATTGTTAACTGGATTGCCATTGCTTTTCTGAGCTATCTGGTAATTGCCTCACTGCTCTTCCCTGCCAAAGGTGGTGATGCCGCTGGTAGAGGAATGGGGAAGCTATTTTTGTGTTAGCCGCAATTGCCCTTGTTATCTTGCTGGTGCTTAATCTGATTCCATTTGCCTGGGCTAAATACACGGCATTTTCTATGGTCATGCTGCCCTTTGCCGTCATGCTATTGGATAACGCCAGCTCGAAGGTGAAAGATATTATCGGTGCCATTACCTATTCCCAATCCGATTACGATGGGTCGAAGTATTTTTCAGATCCCCAGCAAAAGGCCATTTTAGCCGCTGCTTTCGACGAAGATGTAGAGAAAGTAGAATCACTATTACGCAAACCGATGCCGTTGATCAATGGATTGGATACGGAGGGAAAACAAACTATACTCGACTATACCGCCAGTCATTATAGCCCTTATTCGAATGATTGGGAAAAGACGAAGCGAATCATGGAGTTATTGATTGCGGCTGGGGCAACGATTAACAGCAGCGGCTCCACAAGGGTCTCGACTCATGCCACTGTGGCTTGGAATGCCCCGCCGATTATGCTAAAATTTCTACTTGATCATGGGGCGGACCCCAATGCAAAAGGGGAGAATGGCGTACCTATTCTGTATGAAGCCATTCGTTCGGGCGGAGAGGAGTCGATGGAAAAAGTAGGCCTATTACTTGATCGAGGGGCTGATTGTAACCTAATTGGCTCGTATGATCGGAATACCACGGCTATTCTCCCTTGATCTTTGCCTCAGCGTTTAGCGCCTGGGATGTCTGCCTGTTATTAATAAAACGAGGAGCTGATATAACTTATAAAGCCCCTGACGGAACCACGATACAGGACTTTGTTGATCTGTTTGAGAAGGATAATAAAGGGACTAACCAGATGGACACTACTGATTTCGATGAGTTAAAGGCGATCATTCGTAAACAAAAACCAGATAATAGTTTACTGAAATGGAGGAACATTACTCTCCTGCGGGCACTTACCAAGTTAAGTTCAGCGTCTACGAAGTTCGTATGAGCCATTGGATTTATAATCCATTAATTTACCAGTCAAAAGATCAAACTCTAGTTTTTGATTTGCAGGGAGATACGTGGAGTGTAGATACTATTAACTGGTTTACGGATTCAATTGTCCGAATGGAGGCCAGGCGTTATCCGGGGGAGACATCCTGTCTGTTAATCCTGGATCTGAACGTTGGAGAGGGGAGGGCTACCCGCTTAACCAGGCAGGGTTCCGCTCATTTTAAAGGTACGTTAGCCGAAATCAAAAATTGGGTTTTGTCGCGCAAGCCGCTTATCTACTCACATGAGGACTAGCAAGTGGTTTTATCGCAGAAATATACGCTGTAGGGCACCCCAGAGTCGTTTTTTCAGCGCTTGGTCGGCTTCGATTGTTGGCAATGAATCAGCCATGAGAAATGTAATACCTTCGAATCGAACCGGCGAATAGCGATCCATCATAATATCGAGGTTAATTCGCTCAAATGGCACGCCAAAGGTAATAAAGTGATTGATGTATTTGCCGCGTAGCAATTCGGGGAAATCCATATCCCGCACCCCATGCAAATTGAGCAAATCGACGCCTTCAATGTTCAGGTTTACGGCTTTCAGAATCTTCTCCAGAAACAGCAAATTGCTGGGGTCCAATTCTTCATCGGCAAGCAGGAGGACCTTGTGGTTGAGTTGAGGTAGTCTGGGTTGCTGAACAGGTGGCAATACCGAGGGTATCGTTGGGCGCGGAACGGGTTGTGGCAAAGGCTCCGGCGTGTTGATCAAAACGATGGGCTCCGGTAGCGGTATCGTTGGAAGAACAATTGATTCCGGTTGTACCCGATCAATCAATATCGATTCTGTTTTATCCATTAATGACCCAGCCGATAGTGTATCTAACTCTGTTAACAAATCTGTAGCTTCAGGCAGGAGTAGGATGACTGGCGAAATAGGATCAGATACGTTTGGCTTCGTATGGGTAGAGAATTCCCAGGATTCGCCAGGAAGTTGATAGAGCGACTCGTTCTGGTACAGGGTCTGATAAAAATTCTTTACGGACATAATTGGCAAACGACCTTAATTCGGTTTGCCAAAAATACGCAAAAAAAATGCCCCTATTCCTTAAAAGAATAGGGGCGATTAAGATACGGTTGGATTCTATTGATGCTAGTGGATTCTTATTGGTTCTATTGACCTGAGGACTACTAAGAATCCACTAGCATCAAACGATAAACAATTCTGGCCTCGTACTTATTTAAAGGTTGATTTCCTCCTGCCGGGTCGATATCTTGAGCAAATCATAGATCCAACAATATCGGGTTATGCAGCTAATGAGGAGGGTTGCCGAAAGGCCGATGAAAAGATAAACAATGAGGCCTGGCAGAAGGCCTAGCAGGCAGGGGACTAGTAGATCTACAATTAATATAGACCGTACGATTTGGTCTACAAAACTGACATTTTTTTTGAATAGCATAAGTTAAGAAAGTTACAAGAGGTGAGTAAGTAAAAATACGTATACGTTATATATAATGCAATGATTACCAGGCTATTCGAAAAAAAAAGGGAGCCCGTATGCACGGGCTCCCTTTTTTGTATAATAAATACGAAACTTAGGCTATTACAGCCCGACGATGAATAATGGCTTCACGGTCTGGACTGGTTGAGATAAAATTAATGGGTAAGCCTAACGTATCTTCAAGAAAGTAAACATACGTAGCTAATTCAGCCGGTACCTCATCGAACGAACGAATGTTGGTTAAATCTGCCTGCCAGCCTTTGAATGATTGGTAAATAGGCGTTACTGCCGTATCGCAGAGGTCATAGGGCATCTGCTCAGTTTTCGTACCGTCGGGTAGTTCATAGTGCGTACATACCTTGATCTCGTCGAAAATATTCAGAACATCCACTTTCATCATGACCAGTTGGGTCACGCCGTTAATCATGATGGCATACTTCAGCGCGGGCAGGTCGAGCCAGCCGCACCGACGGGGACGACCTGTTGTGGCACCAAACTCGCGGCCTTCTGCCCGAATACGCTCACCCGTTTCATCGGAGAGTTCAGTAGGGAATGGGCCACTACCAACACGGGTGCAATAGGCTTTGAAAATACCATACACTTCACCAATCTGACGGGGCGCTACGCCCAGCCCTGTGCAGGCTCCGGCTGCCATCGTGCTGGATGAGGTTACGAATGGATAGGAACCGAAGTCAATATCGAGCAGCGATCCCTGTGCACCTTCGGCCAGTACTTTCTTACCACTTTGAAGGGCATCGTTGACCGCATATTCACTATCAGTCAGCTGGAATTGCTTCATGAATTCCACCGCGCCAAAGAACTCAGCTTCGGCCTGTGGCAATACGGAGGCATAATCGAAGTTATTCTGATCAAGAATGACTTTATGAATCGCTACTAACCTGGCGTATTTCTCCCGGAAGTTTGGCGACTCAACATCACCAACGCGCAAACCCAGCCGAGCGACTTTATCCTGATAAGTTGGGCCAATGCCACGCAACGTCGATCCAATTTTTGACTCACCTTTCGCCTGTTCGTAGGCAGCATCCAGAAGCCGGTGAGTAGGCAGAATAATGGAGGCTTTGCGAGAAATTTGCAGGTTCTGGGTCAGAGAAAGATTGTATTTCGCCAGTCCGTCGATTTCTTTTTTGAACACAATTGGGTCGAGCACTACACCGTTACCGATAATGTTGAGAATATCTTCCCGAAAAATACCGGATGGAATCTGGTGTAGAACGTGCTTTAGCCCATTGAATTCGAGGGTATGCCCCGCATTGGGGCCACCCTGAAAACGGGCTACAACCTGGTACTGGGGAGCCAGTACGTCAACAATTTTACCTTTACCTTCGTCGCCCCACTGGAGGCCTAATAAAACATCGATCATTCTTGAATAAATTAAAAAAGGCCCCTGTCGGGCAATCTTACCTTGTCATTGAACCGGAAAATATCGACGGTCAATTTTCCGATCACTGTTACTGGCTCAATAAAACCACTTGATAACCTAAAATGCTCAGCCCAAATATCGGTTCTGGGGTTGAAAAAGCGTACAATTTCCCGGTTATTCCAGTCAATGGATGCAATATCAGTGCCTTTATTTCGATTGCAGTCTGGGCAGGCATATGCCAAATTGCTTTCTTCATTTGAACCATTATGTTTACGACTGAAAATATGGTCTACCTCAAAACCTATAAATGAACCCTCATCTTGAGCAAGACAATATTCACAGATATAGGAGGCTCGTTGAGCTACTCGTTTACGGGTAGTTGCCGAAACGGGCACGTTATTGGTGGGCATATTGCTTTGCCTTGGCTTTGGCTAATCGCATAATATGCTCTACATTCATAAAGTCGTTGATGATATCTATCTCCTCCTGAGTAGCTGTACCATTTTTTTCTTTATCCAGCAGTAGATAAAAATAGTCATGCATGTCTTCTGAAGCCCTAAATTGAAGAATGTCTTCTGGCTTTATATGGGTCAGTATGAAATCGACCAGTGTCGAATACGGATTCATCTTATTCAATAATTGGTAGTACTAACTCATTATTAATCCGTTCATCATCGAATGGGCTCAGGCTGGTAGCATCATTCCCTTCGCCTGTTAATCGCCAGATAAATCCCATGCTTACTTCGGCGGGTTGATTAATCGTATCGAGTTTCGCTAGGAAATAACCCATTATGGGGTGGTTAATTGCGGGAGCCAGCATTAGGGAAATATTGAGTTAGGCAGGCGGCATTACTGCTGTAGGGTAGTGAAGAATTACGAATGATGAGTGAACACTAGTTGTTTCCATAGCCAGTTATTTTTCACTCATCATTCGTAATTCTTCACTGTTTATTTACTCTTCCATTGCCACACTAACTGCCTGATTCTCGTTTGACGTTTCCTGCTTGTTCTCGCAGAAATCGCGGGCGCAGGAACCGTAGAAAATCAACGAGTGGTGCATGACGTTGAATTTCAGCATATCGCCTACCATGTTCTGAATATTCTGAACCCTGGGATCACAGAACTCCATCACTTTATGACAGTCCGTACAGATCAAGTGATCATGCTGACGGAAGCCATACGATTTTTCGTATTGTGCCAGATTTCGCCCAAACTGATGTTTGGTCACTAAGTCGCAGTCAACCAGCACGTCTAAGGTATTATAGACGGTAGCGCGGCTAACCCGGTACTTCTTATTTTTCATAGAGATATACAACTCGTCCACATCGAAGTGGTCCTTCCGATTATAGATCTCTTCGAGGATGGCAAAACGTTCGGGCGTTTTTCGAAGGCCCTTTCGTTCGAGGTAGGCCCTAAAAATCATTTGGGCTGCCTCTAAATTCGTTTGTGTCGGCGCAGGCATATCCGGTTCCGATTAGGTGAAAGTACAAAGGTAGAGGTTTATGGTTTGAAGTTCGTAGTTTATGGTTCGAAGTTTGTCTATACAACATCAAACCATGTACTTCAAACGTCAAACTAACTGATTACGAGTCGAATCGCACGACTTCAAACACGCCCTGAACGCGCTCTAGTTTACGCATCAGGGTTTCTAGGTGAGCAGTATCATGGACGTAGAGCCGAATGTTACCCTCAAAAATGCCGTCTTTTGAATCAATCGCTACGGAGCGCATATTGATATGCAGTTCGTTGCTGATAACCCGGGTGACGTCGTTAATCAGGCCAACCCGATCGGTACCCGTAATGCGAAGGCCAGCCAAAAACGCCAGCTCTTTCTGTGAGGTCCACTTCGCCTTGATAATCCGGTTGCCATGATTCGACATCAGTTCAACAGCGTTTGGGCAAGTAACCCGGTGAATTTTGATGCCTTCGTTGATGGTAACGAACCCAAACACATCGTCTCCAGAAATTGGATTACAGCACTTCGATAAGGTGTAGTCGATTTTGTCCATGTCCTCGCCAATGAGGAGCATGTCGGCATCGGCCCGTTCGCCGTGAATTTTCTTGAGTTCTTTTACGAATGCCTTCGCATCGGGTAAGGCATCTGTATTGAGCTTGTTAGTACGGTTTTCTTTGGCTTCTTTATCCGACTTGAATTTCTTGAGTTCGCCAACGTCAATATGGCCTTTACCAACCCGGTAGAAGAAATCGTCGGTTGTTTTGGAGCCAAAATAGGCCCTCAACTGGTTGATGACCTCATTGGTCATCTCAATCCGAAGCAGGCGCAATTTTTTGTTGACCAGTTCGCGTCCATCGGTCACGTACCGTTTATTTTCTTCCTTGATTAAGTCTTTAATCTTGGTTCTGGCCTTCGACGTAACCACAAACCGTAGCCAGTCTTCGTTAGGCTTTTGCCGATTTGAGGTAATGACCTCCACCTGATCACCATTTTGCAGGACATAACTTAGCGGCACGAGGGTATTATTGACCTTAGCGGCCATGCATCGTGCCCCAATCTGGGTATGAATGTCGAAAGCAAAGTCGAGAGCAGTGGCTCCCCGTTGCAGCACCTGAAGATCACCTTTTGGCGTAAAGACGAAGACTTCTTCACTATACAGATTGCTTCTGAAATCGTCAACAAACTCAATGGCGGCTTTCTTTTCACCACTGCCTGCCGACTCGATCATGTCGCGAACCTGACTGATCCAGGCTTCAATACCGGCCCCGGTCTGGGTGTCGTTGCCTTTATATTTCCAGTGAGCCGCGTAGCCTTTCTCGGCAATTTCGTTCATCCGTTCGGTACGAATCTGGACTTCTACCCACTGCCCCAAACGGCTCATTACCGTTGTATGAAGCGATTCATAGCCGTTGGTACGCGGGTACTAATCCAGTCTTTCAGGCGGTCGGGGTTGGGTTTGTAGTGATCCGTAACGATGGAATAAGCCCGCCAGCAAGCTGCTTTTTCCTCGTCAGGCGGTACATCCAGAATAATTCGGACGGCGAACAAATCATAAATTTCCTCGAAGGGCTTTTTCGATTTGTTCAACTTGGTCCAGATCGAGTAAATGGACTTTGGCCGACCTTTAATGACGTATTTAATGCCTGTTTCAGCGAGATCTTTTTCGATTGGCTCGATAAATCGGCCAATAAATCGGTCGCGGGCGAGCCGGGTTTCCCGTAATTTCTTAGCGATATCTTTATAGGCTTCCGGCTCTACGTGCTTCAGATACAGGTCTTCCAGTTCCGACTTAATGGAATACAAACCCAGCCGATGGGCCAGCGGTGCATAAATATAAATCGTTTCGGAGGCAATTTTCAGCTGCTTGTCACGAGGCATTGACTCCAGCGTCCGCATATTATGGAGCCGATCGGCGAGCTTGATCAGAATAACGCGTACGTCGTCTGACAAGGTCAGGAGCATCTTTCGAAAATTCTCCGCCTGCTGCGAGGAGCCGTATTCAAAATAGCCTGAGATCTTGGTCAGTCCGTCGATAATTCGGGCTACTTTCGGGCCGAAAGCCCGATCAATGTCGGCAATTGTAGTATCGGTATCTTCAACTACATCGTGCAACAGGGCGGCTACGATACTGGTGGTGCCTAAACCAATTTCTTCAACAGCAATCTGGGCAACGGCTAGTGGATGGTAGATATAGGGCTCACCAGACCGTCGGCGCATGTTTTTGTGGGCTTCGGCTGATGTATTAAAGGCCTTCTTAATGAGTTTGGCATCATCCCCTTTGAGCATGGGTTTGGCTGCTCGTAATAATCGCCGGTATCGTTTCAGGATTTCCTGCCGTTCCAGCTCTAAATCAATGATAGGCTCAGTGTCGGATCGGCGTTCAACTGCATTCATCATAGGGGTGTCTTTGATAGGGCATTACCCATCGGTTGTACTCGTACTACCAAGTTAACAAAATAATAATCGAAAATTGAGCCAAGATTAGTTAAAAATAAAATCGTCTATCTTTTTTCTTGGTGAGTTAAAAACTTTTCGTACTTTTGCACTCCCGAAAGGGAGATAATGAGTTATTAAGTGCTAAACCTAATAGCTTTCTACCTCAGGATTTGCGGGCGTGGCGAAATTGGTAGACGTGCCAGACTTAGGATCTGGTGCCGCAAGGCATGGGGGTTCGAGTCCCTCCGCCCGTACAAAGTTTTGAATGAGTGATTGAGTGAATGAGTGAATTGTATTTTGTCGCATTGACTAACATTCGCTCAATCTCTCATTCGCTCATTCACCATTTTAAACCGATATACACGTGGATATTACGCTCGAAAAAGCCAGCGACACCAATGCTTCGCTGAAGATTACCCTGACCCCAGCCGACTATAAGCCAGAAGTAGATAAAAAACTGAAAGACTACGGTCGTAAGGTTCAGTTGAAGGGATTCCGGCCCGGCCACGTACCGGCCTCGCTTGTGCAGAAAATGTACGGTAAGAGCATTTTGGTGGACGAGATCAATTCCATGCTGAGCAAGACCGTTAGTGAGTATATCCGTGAAAATAAACTGCAGGTTGTTGGTGACCCCATCCCAGATCGTGATTCGGCAGATGCCATCGACTGGGATAATCAAACCGATTTTGCCTTCAGCTACACACTGGGATTAGCTTCGGAGTTTGATATTGACTTCAGCGATCTTCCAAGCGTAAACCAGTATGAAATCCAGGCGGGTGAAGCAGAAATAGATTCAACCATTGCTGATTTACAGGAGCGTTTCCACGCCCATGCTCACGGAGAAGAAGTTGGCGATGGCGACACGATCTATGGTGAACTAAAGGCGACGGCAGGTGAATTCTCTGCTAAAACGGCCTTCCCAATGAACCAGATGGCTGAAGATGCCAAAGGTCAGTTTGTTGGTAAAAAGAAAGGTGAGATTGTTACGTTTGTGCTGGAGCAGGCATTCCCGGATGAAAAATCCCGTGCGAATGCTACCGGCGTGAAAAAAGAAGAAGCTGCTGAGTTAACTGGCGAGTTTACGTTTGAAATCGACGACATTACCCGTCATGAGCCTGCCGAACTGAATCAGGAGTTTTTTGATAAGGTGCTGGGCATCGGTGCTGTTGAAAATGAAGAGCAGTTCCGTACGAAAGTAGCCGAAATCATTCGCAGCAATTATAGCCGTGAGTCTGATCAACTGTTGCGTTTAGACATTGAGAAGACACTGATCGAGAATACGCCGATTCTGTTGCCCGACGAGTTCCTGAAAAATTGGTTGATGGAAGTAAACGAAGGCAAGTTCACCCCTGAGCAAATCGACGAGCAGTATGACGACTTTACGAAGTCGGTTAAACTTCAACTCATCAAAAATAAAATCGCTGATAAAGCCGATATTAAAGTTGAATTTGACGAAGTCCTGAACACCACTCGCCAGATGGTGCGTGAGCAGTTCGGTTTTGCAGGGAGCGAAGATGAGGAGATGAACAAAACAATCGACCGCATTGCCCGTAACTACCTGATGGACGAAAAGAACAACGGTCAGAATTATACGAATACCTTTAACCGGGTGTTTGACGATAAAGTAATTGGTTATGCCAAAACGCAAATGACTACCGTGTCGCAAGACATAACTGTAGATGAGTTTAAGGCGTTAGTTGAAAATCGCTAATTGATTTTCAGCTTACACATAAAGCGGCCCGATCTATCCAGATCGGGCCGCTTTATGTGTAAGCTGTCTATACTAAAAATGGTTCAGCTTCTTCAATGGCCCGACCTAGTTGTCGCTTTAAGTAAATTCGCTGATCATCAATAAATAGGGCTAGTTCTCCGTCGAATTCGCCTGTGAAAAAATAGCCATTCGCAAAATAGCCAGTCCCCTGATCAAAATAGCGATTAAGGCGTTGAGTTGTCAACTGAACTGATAAATCGGCAACCGACTTAGGTAGGCAGGCCCGCATCCATTCGACCAGTGAGGTGATATCCTGAATCTTGCCCGTAACCCCAACGCCCTCATAAAAATCAATTCGGTGCCCTAACTCCGACGATTGCCTCAATAAGTCGTCGCTAACCATAATCAGTTCGGCGAAGGCTACTTTCCAGGAGTTATCATCGAGTGATTTTGGGTCGAATAGGGGAGACTTTAGTAACAGATGTGCCCGATTTAAGCGTTGTTTAATCTGATCAGCGGTATATAACATAACTGAAGGGTTCATAGAATGAGAATCAGCCGTATTAGCGCCTGTCGTGCATCAGACCTGTCCTGATTGACTTATCAGGCCGTTGATTTTGAATAATTACCGGGCGAAACGTACGGTCGGATAGGGTGCCCCAACCAATCTGCTGGATCATCCTGACGAGTTGAACAATGAATGTCTGAATCATTTTTTTGCTGCTAAAAGCAGGGTTTATGTAAGCGTGTGTCTGTATGGTAGGATGCTATACTGCAAATTGATCCAATCAAGTATTTATTGGTTTGCCAATCCACTGATCGTATGGATGCCTTCCTGAATATCAACGTCCAGGCTTTTGCCTATCCATTGATGAAGGTCGATACCATCTAAATTAAGTGCAGTCAGGTTGATGCCTTTTTCCAGCAATGTTCCCCGCTGAATACGAATGGGAACACGGGTTATAAAGCCGTCTCCGGTTTGGGTAAATAGGTAATTAAAGATAATTGTCATACTTAACAAATCTGATTCTATTGATTCTAGTGGATTTTGTCGATTCTTTTTGGGCTGATTATAAAGTCAATAGAGCCAATAAGAATCAACCGCTCCGGCGGCCCCGTGAATCAAACGATAAACAATTCTGCCCTCATACTTAGTTAGCTGCGTGTATCGGATCATTACCGCTCTGAAGGCAATCGCCCAAATTGAGGAATCAGGTCCGATCGTTTGGCCGCTTGCTCTTCGGTTAAGAATAAGATGGTTCTGGGCATACCCCTGGCAACATAAGGTTTCTTACTTGCTTCGGCTAGCTGGTGAGCTGCGCGCTGCCGTTCCTGGGCTGTTAACTTTGGGATATGACTCATGCTGCTTATTTTTTACCTTTTGACGGAGATTTTGGGGATAGTACTTCTAAAACTGATGCTGATTCACGCTGTTCGTATTTAGGGACTTTAGGAGTGCCATGCGCTTTCGGGGCTTTGGTTGCTACTTTTTTGTTCTGATTGTTAGCCATGATTAAACTGATTTAAGCGCGTGAGATTGTAAGTAATAAGTAGGGAAAAAAAGAGGCTAACCAGAAGTAAGTCAGGCTGGTCTATACCGACTCGAAAAGCTTGTGTAACAAAGTTTTCGAGTCGACGGATCAATGTAATCCGGTGTAACTGAGTTAGAGTAGAGAAGCGGGTGGAGGCTAGTAAAACCTCCAGATGAGGAAAGGGAGTAATACTCGCGACAGATTCGACATGTTGTTCCTTATTCCAGGGTGCATTGGGGTGTTCATCCATTCTCAACGGCATTTTACAGCCTGTTAGCAAGCACTCAACAAGGATTATACTCTTTCAACACGCTTTTAGCCGAAATGATTATAATTAGTTGAAATTCTTATTCTTACCCAGCTTATTTATCCGGTAGATGCGTCAATGTATTGCTATAAGTCAGCGTAGTTTCAGCGAGGCCAGCCGTACCTGTTAAGGGAGCTGCGCCCGCTGTAGTCGATGTGCAGGCAAGGGGAATGTGCCCTTCTGTTGCCAACATACCTGAAGTAGGATCAAGCCCAATCCAGCCCGCACCGGGTATGTATACTTCTGCCCAGGCGTGTAAAGCAAGTGAATTGCGTTCTTCCGGGTTATCGGATGCGTTTTCCTCCGTTTTTTCCATACCTACCTGAGCCAGATAGCCAGAAACAAAGCGGGCTGCCAAACCCAGATGGCGCAGAATCTGTACTACTAACCAGCCGGAATCCCGACAGGAACCTATCGCCAGGGTTAAGGTTTCTTCAGGCGTTTGAACACCAGGTTCCATCCGGGTACTATAGGCTATGTCCTGGTTAACCTGTTGATTCAGCTTAATCAGAAAATCAATAGTATTCTGTTTTGTTTGATCAACTTTCTGTAGCCACTGGGTAAAATTGGGGCCAGCTTCTTCGATTTCCAGGTAGGGGATAAGGTCTTTTTTTAGTTGATCCTCATACACAAATGGAAACGATTCGGCGTAGGTGTCCAGAAAAAAATCGAAGGGATTGACGGGCTCCAGCCTGGCAATGATCTCAACATCAATCGACATCAGTTCCATCGACTCCCAGAAATCGACTCGGGCAACGAAATTGCCAAATGGGTCCTGCTGCCAGTGCAGCACATGATTTGCCGGTTGAATCGTCAATGAGTAGGATTCAATGATAGCCGGGCAGTGGGCTGCTGGTTTAAGTCGAATGAAATGGGGAGATAGAAAAACCGCCCGATCGTAGTCGTACTGGGTATGATGGTGAATAGCAACACGAACGGCCATAATGAGTTTTGTAATTGAGTCAATTTAGAATCTCTTGATTCTGTCGTTTATGGCTTGATTCTGTGGATTCTTATTGATTCTATTGCATTGATAATCAGGCCAAAACAATCTACAAGAATCCATAGAATCAAATTTGCCAAATACTTATTACTGAATCGTAATGCAAATCCATAGAATCTAAATTTGCTCAACTACTTATACTTTTTCAAACACTAGTCGGTAGTGTTCCATCGTCTCATTCTGAAAACAAACCCGGTTTGGGCTAACTCTGAAAACGGCGATCAGATCCTGGAACGGTTTGTTCGTCAACAATTTAGGGAGCAACGAGGCATAGAGGAAATACTTCTGCAAGTTGAATGCCCGGAACCGCTTCCGCCACTGGCCGATGGTTTCGATATAATCGAGCCGCCCACTGCTTTGCGAGATCAGTTTAAAGTATGGTTTGGCATTGCGAATTACCTGTTCGGGTCCATAAGGCAACCATGATCCCGGAAATTGGGCAATCATCAGCGCCAATGCGTAGGAAGGCGAGTCTTTAGGAGCATCCAGGCTAATTTCCTCAAAGGGAATCATATTTTTGCCGAACACCATGGTCTGCATATAGAAACGACCGCCGACAGGTAGTAGATCATTGAGTTTCGTAAAAAAATCGGCATAAACCTGATCCTGCTGGCCAGCCTGGTATTGCTCAACCGAACAGAAGTGCTCCATCCCTCCAATACAGCTAACGGCATCGAACGTACCGTAATCGGCAGGGGTAATCTGGCGACAATCTTTAATATCAACCTCCAGGCCGTTGGCCCGACAGGCTTCAGCCTGACCTTTGGAGAGGGTTACCCCACGTCCAATAGCGCCACGACCTTTAACAAACGTCAGAAAAGGTCCCCAGCCGCAACCCATATCGAGTATACGGGTTCCTTTACCCACACGCAGGCTATCAGCAATGAAGGTATGTTTCTGACGTTGCGCCTGTTCCAGGGTCATGGAAAAGTCGCCGTTATACATTGCCCCACTATAATCGCCGGTTTCCCCTACGCTTAAGCGAAAAATTTTATCAATAGTGGTGTACGTGAAGTCAAGGTCTTGTTGTGAGGCCATAAATCGAGGAGAAAACTGGAGTATAGGGTGAGTTAAGAAAGAATCAACTTGAATGAACCTTATCGTTAGCTGGACAGGACCCGTTTGGGAGTTGAGTTAGTACGGGCCAGCGATGGTAGCGGCACTGGGACAGGGGAAGCTGAAACCTGCGGGCGACCCAGTTTTTGCAAAAGCCGGAAATGGGACAATAGTGCTAAGCTAAAACTTTCGTTCTCCAGATAAGGCAGGCCAAATTCGAGGGCAGTATCCTTAACTATTGTTGAAATGGCCGGATAATGGATATGACAAACCTTTGGGAATAAGTGATGTTCTATCTGCCGATTTAAGCCTCCGCAAAGAAAAGCGGCCATGGCACTTCGGGGGCAAAATTGGCCGTTGTGTGCATCTGGTGAATCGCCCATGCATTCTGGATATCCCCCTGCTCATTAGGGAGGGGAAAATCAGTACCCTCAACGGCGTGAGCTAACTGAAATACAAGTCCTAACACTAAGCCTTCAGCCAAGTGCATCAGGACGAAGCCAACAAGAATTTGCCACCATGCCAAATCGAGAACCAGAAAAGGTAACACAAGAAAACAGACGTAATAAATCGCTTTAGAGGCAAATAGTTTAATGTATTCGCTACGGGGGTGGCAGGAGTTGTCAGTATGACCAATCTGGCTCTTGAAGAATTTGACATAATCCTTCCGGAACACCCAGGATAGTGATGCAAGGGCATACAATGGAAACGTATACCATTGCTGGAATCGATGCCAGGGACGAATTTCTTCGCCCGGATCTAAACGGACCAAACCCGGTGCCAGATCAATATCTTCATCATGGCCTGGGATATTGGTATAGGTGTGGTGAACAACGTTATGTGTAATCTTCCAGATATACGGGTTTGCACCCAACAGATAAAAACTATTCCCTAAAATCCGATTGACCCAGGCATGGGCTGAAAAGGCACCATGTAAACCATCGTGGGAGACATTGAAGCCAATGAAGGCCGCAAACATGCCCAGAACGATAGCCATGACGAGCATAGTCCAGAGGCTGAACTGATTCGACATAATTAAGCCATAAAGCAGTGCATAGCCGACTAAAAAGAAACTGGCTTTGGCCCACATAGCTCCATTTGCATGGGGCGATAGCGCTTTCTCATTGAAATAAGCATCAACTCGTTTCCGAACCGTCGGGTAAAATTGTGATCGGCTCGAATCCTTAAATTTTAACGGAGTTCGCATTAATAAAATCAATTAAATAGTTGACCGACTTCCTGAAGTTGATTCAGAACCGGTAAGGCTAATCGGCCCTTTTTTGATAATTTATACTCTACACGCGGAGGCATTTCGGCATATGCCTTTCGTTTCATTACACCCAGTGCTACCAATGCTTTTAATTCACCAGCCAATACTTTTTCGCTGATGCCGGGCAGTAACTCACTGAGCTGAGTATACCGGAGCGTTTGCTCCCCTAAAAGCAGAATAATATACAATCTCCATTTTCCACAAATCATTGCCAACGCTTGATTGATCAGACGCAGGTCAGGTTTGGGGGCTTGCTCATCTCGGTTAGTCGGCATAGCTAGTGCTAACGAAAGGAACCGGATGGGCATAATTACCCTGGACAATGAAATCTTGGAAACCGTAAAAGGGTACGATAAGGGTAGTGTATAAAGATGGAAAAGATGACTTAACTGGAAATTGAGAGAGGTTAACCTAACCGGAAAACCATGTTGAGTAGAACAAACTCCCGCAAGATATACAATACTATCGTTACTCAAACGAACTGTTTAAAACTTAACGAATAAAGATGAAAGCAATTATAGAATCAGCTATACTATATTTTTGGTAATAGGCTTACATGTTGGTTAGTTTTCATGCAATTGCCATTAACCTCAAGATAATCAGTTAGAAACCCTATATACTTACGTAAATTTATTTTTTTTGGATTCCCTTAAAACAATAATCCTCCATATGTTTCTTTTCCTGAATTCAGGAGACACATATGGAGGATTACCAGTTGGTACTAGATTGCCGTATAAGACTACGATCTACTGATACTGAATATACATTGGTTTGGGCGTTAGCGCCAGCACCTCTTCGGGGGTCATGATACGAGAACCCGGCTTGCGGAAGTCGTTGTCGTAAAACAGCTTGAAGCCTGTATACTGCACGGGTTCTTTCTGAATATAATCGTGATAGGAGTCTTTTTTTAGAACCGGTGGCCCCCATCCGTCCATGTCCATTACAATCTGGACATTGGGGTCAAGTTTTATGTTTTTATAATTTTTAATCATGCCCTGCGTGAAGCGGTGAACCACCAGTACTTTAGGAGGCAGATTATTTTCCTTTACAATTTTGCTCAAAAACTGCACAGCCTGGTTCACATCAGCAGCATCATAAGAGCCAATTTTTGTACCGGGTTTCGCACCCGTTACCATCGAAAACTCCGGGTCGATACCAAGGTGAACAAAGGGTAGTTTGAGGTATTTCTTCAGGAACTCCATCTCCGGGCCGAGCGGTGCATGACCTCGCTGGATGTCTAAGAACACGAGCGACTTGTGTTCGTTGCCCCACTTGATCACCTTTTTGATGGTTTTGTCGGACATACGCATCCGATAGCCGCCATCTTTGCCTGGAGCACCCTGGGCTGAAATTGATACTAAGTGCAGAGCAGACTGGATGGGTGTTGCCGGGTCGGCTTTCTGCCAGTTTTTAATTTCATTATCCAGCCGTTGCAGCATTTCTTCTTTCGGGTATTTCCCTAATATCCCCATTTTCTTGGAGTGGGGGTTGCCATAATAGGCGAAGATGCGGTATTTGGGCAATAGAGGGCCAGCCGGAGGAGCAAAGGTCAACGAATCAAGGGTAGAGTCGCCTGTACTGACAGCGCGGGTTGAAGCAATCGGCTCAGCCGACGGTTTACCAGTCGAATCAGGCGTTGTTGTCGTTGGTTTCGCACTGGCTTCGGCGGTTAATTTGCCGGTTTTTGACGAATCGTCCTGTT
Organism: Spirosoma telluris; assembly: GCA_003259005.1. Lineage (GTDB taxonomy): Bacteria > Bacteroidota > Bacteroidia > Cytophagales > Spirosomataceae > Spirosoma > Spirosoma telluris. The sequence continues at coordinate 1,767,259 of QLII01000001.1, read as the reverse complement.
TGGATTGCGAAGAACAGCCGATAAGCTGACAAACCGCTAATAATGAGAGCGCGGCTATTGAAAAGCGCATACTATGAAAATGTGTTAAAAGATGATTCGCAAAAAAAGGGTTAGACTCCGGTGCGAGGAAGTATTAACCCTACGGTGCAAGTATAGAGTCTTATTATAACTTTTCAAAGTACTAATTCGCCCAGCCCCTGACGAACTACTGAGAAATCATCATCGGTAGCATCAACAATTGTAGAGGGTACGTTACCACCATACCCCCATCAATTACGATATCGACCTGATTCTGAAATTTCTCAAAAATCAATTCCGGGTCAGTTGAGTACTCGATTATTTCATCCTCATCACGAATCGAAGTCGTTATAATAGGATTTCCAAGCTGGTGTACGATCTGTCTTGGAATATCATTGTCAGGTACCCGAATACCCACCGTTTTTTTATTGGTATTGAGTAACTTAGGAACATTATTTGTGGCCTGAAGAATGAACGTAAACGGTCCAGGCAGTAGACTCTTCATGAGCTTAAACGCCTGATTACTCACACGGGCATAATCGGCAATGTGGCTCAGGTCGTAGCAGATAAAGGAAAAATCATTCTTCGTGGGCTTAATGCCTTTAATGCGGGCTACGCGCTCAACAGCACGGGCATTATGAATATCGCAACCCATTCCGTAAATGGTGTCCGTTGGATAAATAATAACGGCTCCCTCACGCAGGGCTTTCACAATATAGTCAATCCGGCGTGGGTCTGGATTTTTTGGATAAAGCTTAATGAATTCTGCTGACATGACATTAGGTAATTGGTATACCGTACATCCTAAACGAAAAACTACTTAAACCGGTTTCGAACGAAACTTGAGATACCATCGATATACCTTATTGACTGGCAAATGCAGGTGACTTATCAAAAGAATCAGGTTGGTTCCTACATCTGGTCGGCTGATTTGCCGAAGAAGATGCCCAAACTGTTCCGCCAGATCAAATTGCTCGGCGTAAAATGCTTTTCGAATAAAGGTTTTAAGCCGACTGGCTAAGACCTGAAATTCAACGGGAGTAATACAAAGTGCAAACGCTTTCTGACAGACAATTAGGGTAGAGGGGAGTAGATCGTTATTGGGCAGAACAACCCGTGTGGATAACGCATTGGGAAGTTGTCGTTTCAGCGTTAACACTTCGTCTAGATAGGCGTATTGATAAAGCCGCGATGACCGCACCCAGAAATCGAAATCTTCGTAGCTAAGCGTTTCGTCGTAGCCGCCCAATTTATCCAGTACCTCCCGGCGAATCATCATAGTGGGCGTACAGATGAAGTAAGACGCTAAAATCTCCCTGAAAATAAACCCAGTCGGTATAGTCGTGAGGGCATGGCCAGCTACGTCCACCGGATAATGAAACCCTGTTTTTCGACCGTTGGCGTCAATATAAGCCGCATTGGAAAATACAACCCCATACGTCTCGGGCAATTGCTGGAAAGCAGCTACCTGTTTGGCTAAACGGCCGGGTACCAGAACGTCATCGGCTGAAAGGTCAATGATGAACTGGCCATGAGCTAATGCTAACCCCTGGTTAAACGCCCGATTCAAGCCCAGGTTAGTTGCGTTTTTAATTAATTGAATAGACGGGTACTGCTGGCTAAATTCGTCTATACGTTCTGCTGTCCGGTCTGTACTTCCATTATCAATGACGATTAATTCGGTAGCCAGATAGGCTTGGTCAACTACCGATTTTAGCGCTTGTAACACATAATTCTGGTGGTTGTAACAAATACAGATGACAGATATCCAGGGATTTTGTTGAGTTTGGCAAGAAATTAGCTGTAAGGGGCTCGATTTGCTTGCCATAGAAATTATAAAAAAAACGGAAATATAAAGTTTGAGTTAAATTTTGATGAAACTAGTTGATTGTTAGTTTATTGCATTTTGAGAAGTCTACAGCAGGATTTGTTGTTCAATAAATTAATCATAATTTTTTCCTCAAAATGTAAGACTGGCACGATTTTGGAGATTTTTGGGACGAACACGTTTTTTGATCGTGCCATTTTTGGTCTCTGGTTGAAACGTGTGCTTTTACATTTATGGGTTAGGTTTTGCAAACGTCATCTCAAGTTTCTGAGATGGCGTTTGTTGTTTTCGCGGCTACACTCGGGTGTTTATCTCCTTCCAGATTGTAGAGCGAAACATTCATTTCAAACCCAAGAATGAGTAGTAAGGAAATTAGATTGATCCAGATCATCAACGCAATCAATGTACCGATCGACCCATATACTTTGTTGTACGAACCGAAATTAGATACGTAAAACGAAAAACCGAAGGTGGTGAGAACAATTAGAACCGACGCTGTAATGGCACCCGGCATAATAAAAATCCATTTCATATCCACATTCGGCCCGAAGCGATAGATTACCGAAACGGTTCCGACAAATACGGCGAATACGACCAGATAGCGGCCAATGGCGAGCAAATTGATGAAAACGACATTGTTCAGAATACCAAAATGAAGAAGGTAGTCGCTCACAATACCGCCGATAATTAACACAACAATGGCCAGAATTAAAGCAAAGGCCAGTGTGAACGTCAATCCAATGGCAATGCCCCGAATTTTCAGGAAGCTACGCCGTTCAGCCGAATGATAGGAGGAGTTAAAGGCCTGCATGAGCGCTACCAGGCCACTTGTAGCCGAATACAACGCCAGAAAAAAACCAAATGATAACACACCGCTTCGTGGGCGACTAATAATATCCTGAATCGTAGTATCGACTGTACTAAAGGTATCTCCCGGCAATAACTCCTGGAAGAATTTCATAATTTGTCCCTGAAGATCCGGAATGAAACTGATATAGGGAATCAGGGTGAAAAAGAAAATAACCGTTGGGAAAACGGCCAGAATGAGGCTGTACGATACGGATGCTGCCCGTTCGCTGGTGTCATTGTCTGTAATCTGGGAAAGCATCCGCTTCAAAAACGCATACCATGTTGTTTTGGAATTGAATGGATGGTTCTTGTGTAGCCAGACTCGAACACCACTTAATGCCTTAAATCCTAATAGTTTGTCGAACATAGTGGTTGCAGTCGTAAAGAAGTTGGTAAGTCATACGTTAGCTAGTTGTAAGTTACTTACGACTTACAACTAGCTAACGTATCAACTTTTTAAACCTACTGGTCAAAGAAAGGTTTGGCTGCTTCCACCAGTTCAGGCGGAGCTGCGCAGGGCCTGCCGGTTTCTGTTCGAACAAAAACAAGCGTTGTCTGGCCCGTGTTCAGGAGTTGCCCATCCTGATTGAAGATCTCATAATCAAACATGAGCCGGGTTTTCGGGAGTTGCGGAATGGTAACCCGGATGGTGAGCAGGTCGTCGTATTTAGCCGGGCGGATAAACCGGGAATTGAGGTCATAAACAGGCATCGAAATGCCATCGTCTTCCATTTTTTTATACGTCAGACCGATGTGACGAAGGGCTTCAACCCGCCCGATTTCGTAGAAACGGGCATAATTGCCATAATACACAATCCCCATCTGGTCGGTGTCGTAATACCGCACCCGAATATTAGTTACGTCGTGGATAATCATAGGTGAGTTTGGAAGTGGAGTAGGTGGAGTGAGTGAAGTAGGATAATAGATCTCCTTACTTCACTCACTCCACCCACTTCACTTACTATCTTTTATTTCATAATCTTCATTCGTGTCAGCGCCTGCTGGTAGAGTCGGGCGTTAGCCAGGTGCTCGCTCAGTGTTTTCGAGAATGTATGGTAGCCATTAAAACGGGCATCGACCACAAAGTAGAGGTAATCATGCTGCTCAGCGTTCAAGACGGCATCGATCGTAGTGGGAGCCGGGAGATTAATGGGCCCGGGAGGTAATCCAGTATACCGATAGGTATTATACGGTGAATCAACGGTTAGCTGTTTATTCAGCAACCGACGGATGGTGAAATCCCGGAGGGCAAAAATTACCGTTGGGTCGGCTTCCAGTTTGATACCCTGTTTCAGACGATTCAGGTAAACGCCCGCTACGCGGGGTTGCTCATCCCGTTTATTAGTTTCAGCCGCAACGATAGAGGCCAGCACCTGCACCTGCGTTTGGGTCATTCCCAGCGCTTTAGCTTTGGCCTGTCGCTCGGGAGTCCAGAACTTTTTATATTCAGTACCCATTCGCTCCAGAAACGCTTCGGGCTTAATGGTCCAGAACATTTCGTAGGTGTTGGGCAGGAATAAACAGACAATGGTCGTAGTATCGAAACCAAATTTCTGGCAGGTAGTGGGGTCATTGAGTAACTTTCCGAGTGCTTCGGGACCAAACTCGAACTTGCTGCCAAGCCGCTGAATAAGATCACTTTTTTGCCGCATACTGTTGAATGTGACGGGCATGGCGTCCTGATTGCCGCTACGAAGTTTGACCAGGGCCTCCCGGTTGCCCATAAGCGGTTTAATTTCATAACGACCTTCTTTGACGAGCTCAGGATATTTCATCATTTTAGCCAGAAACCGGAATGATGTTTCGTCGTTGATGACTTTATGCGTTTTCAGCGTATCCATCACCGACTCAAACGTAGCACCCTTTGGAATGAGGAGGGCAAACGTCTTATCATTCTCTTGTACCTGGAGATTCGGACTTTTAAATACCTGCCAGAAGTAAAACGAAAACGTCGTTAACAGGATAGAAACGGTTAGGAAGAGGGCAATTTTAAAATTACGAGACATACGAACAGGAATGTATAATTGATAATGAATAACAAATAATGATTCTCAACAGGGGCACTGAACCAATAAGTGAGTTAATTATCACGTAGCTTGGCACCACAATTGTACATTATGCATTATCCATTATGCATTTTAATTAGTGCGCAAATTTACGCCAAAACTAAACGAATCACCCTACCGAACATGAAGTCTGCATTACCACTTATACTACTTTTTGGACTGATAGCCTCCTGCCGTACGCAGGTCGATAGCCCTCGTTCCATGAATCCGGCTGCCGCCGTTCGTCAGCGAGCGATCGACGAAATTCGGGAGGCCGACCAGAATTTTAGCATCATGTCTGAGAAACAGGGAATGGCGAAAGCCTTCACGACCTATGCTGCTGACGATGTGATCAAGCTCAACGACGGTGCCGCGCCCACCGTTGGGTTCGATTCACTGCGGGCCCAGATGAGCCGTCAACCGGCAAATGGCCCGATGCTAACCTGGCAAGTACTGAAAGCGGACGCAGCTGCATCGGGTGATTTGGGCTATACGTTTGGCCAATGGATGCTCACTAAAAAAGATAATGCCGGCAAGCGATCGTCCAGCTATGGTGTTTATGTAACGGTCTGGAAACGCCAGCGCAATGGTCAATGGCGATTTGTCGTCGACGGTGGGAACAGCACTCCTGAGCCGAAATGAGTTAGATCGGTAAACGCACGTTATTATAGTTTCTATAGATTCTATTGATTCTTTAGTAAGTACGAGGACAGAATTTTTTATCGTTTGATTTTTATTGGTTCTATTGGCTTGGGAATCAGATCAAAAAGAATCTACAGAATCTACAATAATCAATAGAACCAATACGAATCAATAGAATCCACAGAAACTTAAAGTATACTATTCTGCTACGTCTCTCAAAAATGCTTTGTAAATTTGAGCGAACCAAATCCAGTCACTTTGGACGTTCGTTCACGTTTTACTCGACGCAGCTCTCGCGGCCCCTCTCTTTACACGCTCTCCTTTTGGTTACTCTCCGTCAGTAACTTTCTGTTTTCAGCCAGTTTTTCGATGATGATTCCTGAATTGCCAGCCTATTTAACAAAGATGGGCGGACAGGAATACGTTGGGCTGATCATTGCCCTATTCACATTGACAGCGGGTGTTTCGCGACCATTTAGCGGAAAAATTACGGATAAAGTCGGGCGAGTACCTGTCATGGCGTTTGGCTCCATCGTGTGCTTTGTCTGTGGGTTGCTCTATCCATATCTCCTGACCGTCTGGGGGTTCCTGACACTCCGACTCATTCATGGATTCTCAACCGGGACGAAACCTACCGCAACATCTGCTTATGTAGCGGATGTTGTTCCTGCTAACCGACGGGGCGAAGCGATGGGAATGCTGGGGTTGTTTACAGCGATGGGCATGTCGCTGGGCCAGCCATTGGTAGCTGGTTAGCTACCGATTTTTCGATGAACGTTATGTTCTGGACATCATCGGCTTTCGCCCTGATGTCGATTGGTATCCTGCTCCGGATGCCCGAAACGCTGGCAACTCCGCAGCCTTTCCGATTTAGCTTGCTGCGCCTGAAAAAAGACGAAATTTTTGATAAGAGCGCCATTCCGCCGTTCCTCGTTTTGTTATTACAGTCGTTCTCATCGGGCGTTATCCTGACGGTGATTTCCACGTTTAGTGCGTCCCTTGGGGTTTCCAATAAGGGCTTATTTTTTACGGTCTATACGGTTGCCTCACTGGTTGTTCGGCTCGTATTTAGTAAGGCGTCGGATCGTTATGGGCGTATTCCCGTGCTGTTTATTTCGACAGCGGTGCTTGCTTTTTCAATGATGCTGTTAATCCTGACCGAATCAACGCTCCTGTACTGGACTGCCGCCATTTTCTATGGTATGTCGTGGGGATGAACTCGCCAACGATAACCGCCTGGACCGCCGATTTAAGCGATGAAAAAACGCGTGGTCGGGCGATGGCAACCATGTATATTGCACTCGAAGCGGGTATTGGTCTGGGTGCGTTGGGAGCCGGTTGGGTACTTAACCACATTGCTGGCGAAGCGGGCATTGATGCCTCCTTTGCCGTTTCGGGTGTGTTGGCGCTGGTGGCAGTCGGGTATCTGGGCTGGCTATGGCAGAAAGGGCCGCAACAGATGCAACACCAACACCACATTGATGCCGCCGACGAAGTCGCTTTACTGGACGGTGAACCCTGATGGAAGACATTGAACCGAAAATTCGCCCACTGGTCGATGCACTGAATAAAACGGGACTGGTTCGCACATTCTCAAGTTGCGAAGGCCATTTCTTGCCAGAGGAGCAAACACTTGTCGATCGAAACCATGCCGAAGTTCGCTTTGTACCTACTGATGGTGTATCGATAGAGGACGTTGAGAGTCTACTGGCTTATGTGTTAACCCGTTTCAAAGCCGGTCATGGGCTGATCCCTGTGAAGGTGACGGCCTATAAACTTTACACGCCCATTGATGAAGAAACCGTCGAAGAAACCTTTGTCTTCCAGTTAACACCTTTCAACCGCTTCGATTCACCTGATCGAAAGCGAGCTGATGTTGATCGGGCTATTGGGCAAGTGGTAGCATTGTTGTAGCGCGGACAGGATGTCCACGCTACAACAATGCTACAAGGATTACAAAATGAACTGGCTCAAATCCCGGTTCTTGACCAGGCCGTTTAGCCGTTCACTGACTAATTCTTTAGTAATAACGACCTGAGCGTTAGCGCCGATAACATCGGGAATGTCGAACATGAAGTCGTTCATCAGATGGCTCAGGACCGTTTGTAGACGGCGGGCACCGATATTCTCCACATCACTATTGACTTCGAACGCAATCCGGGCCAGTTCACGAAGGGCATCATCCTGAAACGTCAGACCAACGTTTTCGGCTTGTAACATGGCTTCGTATTGCTTGGTCAGCGCGTTTTTGGGCTCTTTTAAAATCTGGTAGAAATCATCTTCCGACAGACTTTGCAGCTCAACCCGAATGGGGAAACGCCCTTGTAATTCAGGAATCAGATCGCTGGGTTTGGCAACGTGGAACGCACCGGCTGCAATGAACAGAATGTGATCGGTATGAATAACGCCATACTTGGTGTTTACGGCGCTACCCTCCACAATGGGAAGTAGGTCACGCTGCACGCCTTCACGGCTAACATCCGGCCCACCACCGCCATTGCCCGAGCGGGCAGAGGCTACTTTATCAATTTCGTCGATGAAAATAATGCCTGCATCTTCGGCTTTACGGATGGCTTCCTCTTTCACCTCATCCATATCGATGAGTTTGGCCGCTTCCTCTTCCAGCAGGATTTTTCGCGCTTCGGCGATGCTCACTTTGCGTTTTTTACCACGTTTCGGCATCATGCCACCAATCATCTCCTGAATATTCATCATCGACAGATCATCGACCGAACCACCCATGATACCGATGTTAGGCGTTTGACTTTGCTGAACATCGATGTCGATTTTACGGTCGTCCATCTCACCCGAGCGGATTTTTTCCCGGAATCGTTCGCGGGTGCGCTCGTTCAGTTCGGCATCGGCATCTTTTTTCTCGTTTTCAAAGCCCAGTTGACCATTGGCAGGCTTAACGGGCGGAATCAAAATATCCAGAATAGCGTCTTCAACTAACTGCTGCGCTTTAGCCTGTACGGCTTCTTTTTTGGAAGCCCGAACCATATTGACCGCTTGCTCCACCAGGTCGCGCACCATACTTTCGACGTCGCGGCCAACATAACCAACTTCGGTGAACTTGGAGGCTTCGACTTTAATGAAAGGAGCGTCGGCAAGTTTGGCGAGTCGACGGGCAATTTCGGTTTTACCAACGCCGGTAGCACCAATCATCAGGATGTTATTAGGCGTAATTTCACGCTGCATATCGGCAGGGCTATTCATCCGACGCCAGCGATTCCGCAGGGCAATCGCTACGTTCCGCTTGGCATCTTTCTGGCCGATAATGTACTGGTCTAACTCGGCGACAATCTGCCGAGGAGTAAGGTCTTTTAGTAAGTGGGTCATTGAAAAAAAGGAGCGTGTTGTGCGCCCTGTCAAAGAAACACAGGAAATTAGAAAATGTGCGAAAGGGCGGGAATTATTTGCAAACGGTGCCCTTGGTCAACCCGCCGAATATACGCGTAATCCTACAATTCCAATCCCGATCAGTGTCATGAAAAACAGCTCGGTAAATGACCAGTTGGTTTTAAATACCAGAATGTCAACCCCCTTAATTAGTACTAAGGCCATGGCCGTCCAAACCGCAAAGGCTGTTGGGTGGGTATTTGCTTGATGGCTCTGGAGAAAAAATAGATGTTTGCAACCCCGAATACAACGTAACCAATAAAGGGTAGTAAAATAGGTAATCCTACAGAAGGCGTGTAGAACGTGTTCCAGCGCAATGTTTTCAAGGCGCTGAATGTCATGTATTTAAGAGAGTAAGTCCAGGCGGCTTCAAAGGAAGCCGCAACGAGTAAAAAGAGCCAGGCTTGCAAATTAATTCACGTTTTCAGGTTCCCGATGGGTCGATTTCTTACTTTTCTTAACCCATCTTTTGATACGATGCACTACGGAAGGACGAAGGTAATAATATCGGGAAAACCATTTGTATTTCAATAGACTACGCTCCTCAAATCGGTTTACTGAAAAAGCATGTTGCAGAAAATAGTCTTTCGGGTAATCATAGTAAAGGCCCCAATTCTCGGGCTTGTTGCCGGGGCGATGACCAGGATCGAAGACGGTACCCAACAGGTAATCGAAAAATGAAAATTTAGTGCCAAAGTTGGCATGGAAGACTTCCTGGTAATTGGCATGGTGCCACAAGTGCAGGTGGGGTGAGTTGATAATGTACTTTAGTGGACCCAGCCTGACACGGATATTAGCATGGATAAACATACCGAACATGGCATCCAGAAGGGCTTTAATAGGAATTACGGCTGGGTTGGCACCAAGCAGTATAATTGGGGCAAATTCAATGGTTTGGTTGATGATGATCTCCACAGCGTGTGAGCGCGATCCTGCCAGAAAATCGACCTCTTTATTCGAGTGATGCGCTTCGTGGGTTCGCCAGAGCCACTTGTTGGCGTGCTGAAAACGATGGAAGAAGTAAATGTACAGATCATGGGTAAACAGGAAGAACAAGACCTGTACCCATACTGGCCAATTTCTAACAAACTGCCAGTCCGACCAGTCGAAATGGGTTTGCAAGGGGGCAATGATGTAATCGAAGATCAGAATTTTGAGGAAGTAACTCTGGATAAGGGTATACCAAACCAGGTCGACCCAAAAACCCTCTCTAAACAAAGGCAGACCTTCACGATAAGGCGCTACCCGTTCCCAGATCAGGATAACGACTATCCAGACCACTAATATAGAGGTCGTAATACGCAGTAATTCAGCCTGCGGCATAATTTATGAAGTATAGTTGATGATACGGTTTGGTGTCGCTCTGTCGTATGATTAGTCAAATATATCATGCGCACCGTATCATTCCACAAAATTGGGTACTGTCAAGCCTAAACCAGGTACGCTGAGTTGATATTTACCCGAAGTCGTTTCATGGGTCCTAATTCGGATTCGTAAACTCGCTTGACGCCGTCTCCGAGGGCTGTTTCGGCATCCCGGATATCGCGTACCAGGCGCTGTAGTCCCTGTGGTTCAACGGATGCCGCATGGTCGGACCCCCACATGGCTCGATCAAGGGTAAAGTGGCGTTCGACAAAGGTAGCGCCAAGAGTTACCGCAGCTACGGTTGTAGCCAGCCCCGTTTCATGACCCGAATAGCCAATCGGAACGGTTGGATAGGCGGCTTGTAAGGTTGGAATCATCCGTAGGTTCAACTCTTCGGGTTTGCATGGGTAGGCTGACGTAGAATGGGCAACCAGCAACGGATAATCGGCATCGAACTCCGTAACTACTGTAATGGCCTCCTCGATTTCGGCCAGGGTCGACATACCTGTCGAGAGCATAAGGGGGCGTCCGGTATGTAGAATTTTCTCAATCAGTCCAAAATCGGTTAAGGATGCCGAGGCCAGTTTATACAAACAGGGATCGAAGGCTTCCAGAAAATCGACTGACTCAATATCCCAGGCCGATGCAAACCAGTCGATACCCTGCTCACGGCAATACTGGTCGATCGCGTTATATTCCAGCATCCCGAACTCGGTTTTACGCTTGTAATCAATGTAGGTCATGCGCCCCAGGGCGTATCGCGCAGTACATGCCACTGATCGCGGGGAACACAGATCTCGGGCGTCCGTTTCTGGAATTTTACGGCATCGGCTTTGGCCAAAACGGCTTCGTCAATTAATTTTTTGGCAAGTTCGAGCGAGCCATTGTGGTTAATGCCAATTTCGGCAATAATGTAACTGGGTTGTCCCTTCCCAATTTTTCGACCTGTGTTAAGTGTAATGGTTTTCATAGATTGCTGGGATTGCAGTGGGTTGTTTTGAGATTATTTGTTTGGCATCAATAATAAGTTCAGCTAGTTCGCGCAGGCAGCCCTCGCCCCCTTTCGCGTTGCAGCAGTAATCGACAATGGCTTTGTTTTGGCGGGCTGCATCGGCCGGACAGGCTGAGAAACCAATTGCCTGCTGGATTTCCAGATCATTCACATCGTCGCCAATAAAAGCCACTTCCGATGCGTCTAGACCCGTACGTGTCAGGATGTCGGGTAATAGGGCGAGCTTGTCTTTACATCCCAGATGCAGCTCAGTAATTTTTAGCTTAGCCGCTCGGGCCACCACGGATGGAGACGTTTCACCTGTAATGATTCCGGTGTCGACATTGGCCAGTTTGCGGAGCCGTTCTACACCCATACCGTCGCGGATATTGAATTTCTTCAATACCTCTCCGTTTTCGCCGTAATAAACGCCGGCATCGGTGAGCACACCGTCGCAGTCGGTCAGAAGTAATTTAATTCGAGCGGCTTTTTTGAGTACGTTTTGATCCAAGTTGGTTTGTAGTTTTCGGTTTCTAAGGGCTGTATTCCCATAGTCTAAATTTGTAGTAGCGAATAATTTTGTAAAATCATTCATCATTACATCGCCGTCCAGCCGCCGTCGACAACCAGATTTGCTCCAGACATATAGGCCGATGCGTCACTGGCTAAAAAGACAATAGCGCCCTGGTAATCATCGGGTTGTGCCATTCTGCCCAGCACAGTTTTGGCTGAATAGTTCTTTACAAAAAACTCGTTCTGACTATTTTCCACACCACCCGGAGACAATGTATTGACCCGAACCCCTTTCTGACCCCAGTAGGCAGCCAGAAATCGGGTAAAATTGATGATGGCTCCTTTGGTAGCTGGGTAAGCTGCTGTTTTATAGAATGTTTGTTCACCAGCTTCATTACGGTAGATGCTTTGATCGGGCCCAACAAGGCCATAGGTCGATGCTACGTTGATGATGCTGCCATTGCCCTGTTGTGCCATAACGCTCCCAAACACCTGCGAACACAAAAACACCCCCGTCACATTGACCTCCAGCGATGCCCGAAACTGGGCTACCGGGAAAGTCTCGAAAGAAGTTAGTTCCAGCGCCATCGCCGGGTTCTCGACCGCTTCGTTCAATGCTGCATTATTCACCAACACATCAATCCGCCCATAGCGCGCCAGAATTTGGTCGCACACCTGTTTGACCAGGTCTTCGTTCGTGACATCCAGGCCAATACCCATGTGCGACTCGCCCAGTTCAGCGGCAAAAGCCTGAGCAGCCGTTTCGTTCAGGTCGGCAACCACTACACAGGCTCCGGCATCGGCCAGGGCGCGGCAATGATTGCGACCAATAAGGCCAACGGCACCCGTAACAATGGCCACCCGACCGGAAAGGGAAAATTTATCGAGCATTCTGAAAGAGGTTTCAGGTTTGCGGTTTATCGTTTACTGTTATCTGAAGTGGAAGCTATTTCTGGGCTGGTCAGTCATAAACCGAATACCGTAAACTGAATACCATAAACTGTAAACCTGATCATGCCGTCACTTTCGGTTTGATGTTGTAGTTACTGGTTTTGCGGAAAACGGCTTCGAGGACGTCACCCTCTAAGTACATTTTCACGTTACCGCTTTCGATGGCTTCTTTTACGATTGGCAGTACATCGCGATAGGCAGAAAGCGCATACGAAATATCCTCTTCAGAATGGCTGAAACACATGTTATGAAAACCTGCCCACAAAATGCCGCGTTTAATCATCTCCTGTTGCATGAGTGTTTTGAGTTCTAGTCCATTTCCCGCTTCCGGCGCAAACGTTACCATAGACCGGCAGTTGTAGCCAATGCATTTGGTAAGGTGTGCCATGCCCAGATCAGTAGCAAGCTGGTTGTAGCCATCTTTAAGCATACCCCCTTTCTCGTTCAGATAAGCCGGTACGTTCTTATCCCGAAGTTCTTGGATCGTGGCCATGCAAGCAGCCAGGGAAAGCGCTTCACCGCCGAAGGTTGTATAGCTAAAGACTTCATAATCAAACAACTCCATCACATCCGTGCGGCCCGTTAGCAGCGCAATCGGCATCCCGTTGGCACAGGCTTTGGAGTAAACGGCGAGGTCGGGTTTGACATTGAAGTATTCCTGTGCTCCGCCGAGGGCAATGCGGAATCCAGTCCACATTTCATCGAAAATCAGAAGGGTGCCGTTTTGGCGGCAGGCTTCGGCCAGTTCTTCCAGAAATCCGGGTTTAGGGGCTTCAAAGATAAATGGTTCCAGAATCAGGGCCGCAACGGTATCATCGAGGGCAGCCCGGATACTATCCATATCATTGTACTCAAAGGTATAGGTCATGTCCTGAATGGCTTCCGGAATACCAGCGTTGCGACTCGTGACACCAATATACCAGTCGTGCCAGCCGTGATAGCCGCAGCAGAACACCTTATCGCGACCCGTGAATGCCCGCGCCACCCGGATAGCCGCCGAGCAAACGTCGGCCCCGGTTTTACTGATCTTGACGGCTTCGGCATTGGGAATGACCTCCCGAATCAATTCAGCCAATTCGACTTCCAACGGATGCATCAACGAGAAGGTAATGCCTTTGGTCAATTGCTGCCGAATTGCATCATCAACAACCGGGTAGCAGTAGCCCAACGAAATAGGGCCAATGGCCGCGTTGAAGTCGAGGTATTCATTGCCGTCGACATCCCACACATGGGACCCCTTGCCACGATCCAGGTATTTGGGCGCGATACCTTTTGTAAATTGCCCTGGCCCTTTCGCCAGTGTTTGGGTAATGGGTTTCTGAACGGCCAGTGCCCGTTCATAATACTGATCCGACACAGTAATGTCGGGGTAGGTGTCGTTAAATTTGATACCGTTCTTCATGGTTATTAGTCGTTGTCATGGACGGTCATTATAGTTATTAGGTTATTTTTAGGCGCATTGTATTGTCCTCAACGAGTAACGGTGAATGACAATCAAGGACTACCCCTGACTAGTAATGACTACTTTTTAATCTACCAAATCGCCCACCATCAGACGGGTAATTCGTTGGGCTAACTGCTGGCCCGTAAAGCCCTCATACGCCAGTACCTCGTTCAGACGGGCCGGTTTAAACCATTTTCCTGGCAAGGCAAATGCGTGAACATTGGCGGTTTTTCGGTATTTGAGTAGTGTTTCAGCTACGATACTATATAGGCCACCAATCAGAAAATGATCTTCGATGGTCACCACGACGTCAGAGCTGGCACAGACTTCCAGAATGACGGCTTCATCTACGGGTTTCAGGCAACGCATATTGACCAGCCCAACCGAATGCCCGGCATGGCGTAGCAAATGGGCGGCTACCAGCGCTTGCTCAAACAGCATTCCGTAGACCAGAATAGTCACGTCAGACCCAGTTGCTATAACTTCGGCCTGCCCGATTTCGAAAGGGTGGGCGTGCTGATAGGTAGCTGGACGGGTATTGATACGCACATAGGCGGAGCGGGCGATGCCCAGATGGTCGGCAGCATCAGGAGTAAATCCTGCTCATCGGCCGGGCAAAAAACCTGCATGTGCGGAATGCCCCGCATGAGTGAAACATCTTCAATGGCCTGATGAGTTGGCCCGTTGCCATCGGATAGAAAACCCGGCACAAAGCTGCTCAGTTTAACGGGTAGGTTGCCAATGCCCAGATCGGTACGGATGAATTCGTAGGCCCGCATCGACAAAAAAGCCGCCAGCGCATGAACAACAGGGATTCGGCCGCGTAAGGCCAGGCCCGCAGCCGCACCAATCATGCACTGTTCGGTAATGCCTGTGTCAATAAATCGACTTCCAAGATTGGCAGGCATGTTGCGCACCAGAGCCCGATTTTCGGCAGTCATCACAATCACCCGTTCATCGGCGAGGGCGGTTTGGGTTAGTAGTTCTTCGTAGGTCATAACTAATTATCTAACAACCAGTGTTTCTGACTCAATCGTGGCTGAGTGCTCGCCATGGAGCTCGCCCAACAGGGCTTCCACCTCATCGTGGGTGAAATTGCAGAACCAGCGGTCGGCACGGGCTTCGATACTGGGCAAGCCTTTACCCCGGCGCGTATCGGCAATCAGGACGTTGAGTTTATCTTTTTGAAATGGGAAGCTGGTCAGGGCCTCCTCCAAAGCGATAAAGTCGTGGCCATCGATGCGTTTAACGGCTGCGCCAAAGGCCGCGAATTTATCGGTCAACGGTTCAAGCGGGATCAGCTCTTCAGTTGGCATATTGGCCTGAAAGAAATTTCGGTCAACGACAAATAGAAGGTTATCCAGTTTATAGGCATTGGCAACCAGAACAGCTTCCCAAACTGACCCTTCATTCAACTCGCCATCGCCCAGGACACAGACAACCTTATTCGGCGATCCCCTATTTTGCAATCCAGTGCAACACCCAGCGCCACCGATGGCAAATGCCCCAGCGATCCGGAATGGAATTCGATACCCGGTATAGTCACATTAGGGTGCCAGTAAATGGAATCATCGGTAGACAGGTGATTGTTAAGCCGTTCGGCGGGTATCCAGCCCAGTTCAACGAAGGTGCCGTAGAGGGCTGGAACATCGTGGCCCTTCGATAAAAACAAGTAGTCACGGCCGGGGTCTCTAAGTGTAGCCCGGTTAACGTTCAGAAATTGTTTGTAGAGGTAGACCACCAGATCCGTGGCCGACAATGACGCCCCCGTGAAGCAGCCACCATCGGTCGAGAGTCGGATAATGTGTTCGCGGACGTTCAGTGCCGTTTTTTGTAAGTCGTTTAGTACTTCGCTAGTCATGCACGAATTGGGTTAACTATTTACTATTTTTGTTTGCGCTGCCGAAACGGTATGGAGTTCGGCCAGATGATGACGATACCAGTTGACCCCGCATAATCAGCGTTGATCTGATAGATTTCAGGTTTTTGATCCAGTAGCCTTAGGATGTCTTCACACGAAAAATCAGGTTTGATTGGGTATAATTCTTCGTAGACTGCCCGAATGAATTCGTAATCGGCCTGATAGTCGATGGTGAACCGGTGGCTCATGGAATAATCTAATCCAGTTGGCCAGTTTACGTTTCCAAGACGGAATGTGTGGGGGCCGTGTCCCAGATATAAGGTGTGGTATGTTCGCGTTCAAGTGGTTTGGTTGCCTCAGACCAGGTTCGGTGCAGGCACGCTCGCGTCATAATCTCGACATCGTTGCCATCGGGCCAGGTAGCCGGATGCAGATTACTCACAAAGTCGTATGCATTGGGCGCATCCAGGAAAAACTGTAACGTCCGGTCCACAACACGTGGGTCGATCAGCGGGCAGTCAGATGGGATTTTAACGGCCAGGTCGGCCTGCCAATGGTTCGCAATCTGATAATGGCGGTCAAGGCAATCTTCCAGGCTTCCCCGGTAAACCGGCACGTTTTCGGCCTGACAAAACTGCTCGATCAGGTCGTCGGTGGGATCGGTCGAGGTGGCTACTACCGTAGTAAAAGGGGTCTGGCAAAAGCGTAGTCGTTCAAGCATCCGCGCCAGGAGCGGCTGATTTAGCAGGGGAAGCATCACTTTACCCGGTAAGCGGCTTGACGACATTCGGGCCTGGACAATAACGACAATGGCTGGGTAACTCATACCAATAAATGGACTTAACGGAAACAACCACCCCAATTTGATGTCGCTAGTTACAGCGAAAGATGTTCCGGCTCATGCATGACAGGTCGGTATTGATACGATTTAACAAATTCTTTACGTGGGCCCGAAAAAGCAATGTAGTCGCGGCAGATCCGGGCAATGTTCTCGGCGGAGGTTCCCTTGTTCTGAATGGGGTTAATCGGCGGAGTTCATCTATTGGGAAATACGAGGAAACGGGCTTCCCAGGGCCATCCCGACATACACCACCGTTGAGTATTGGGTAATGAGTTCGGAACAGTTCGCAATCATTTCATTGGTGTTCCCTTGCTGGAACACCAGCGTATCGGCGGGTGCGTGCTGCCGGATTTCGGCTTCAGCTCGTTCCAGGATTTCGTTCGGGTGAAGTTTAAACAACAGTTGACGCCCCTTTGCCTGCTCAACGGCTTTGCGAATAAAAGCGGGTCGGTCGTCGATTCGGAATGTCTCGCGGATGTCTGAGGTGGCTACCATCACATAATCGCGATGGGGAAATCATTGATCAGGAACTGCCTCACATTGTCGAAGTTGGGCATGCCCGTTACCATGATTTTGCTGGCATCCGTGCCCATCTCGATGAAAAACGATTTATAGCCTTCCGAAGCCGCACAATAGATGTCGCACAGATTCGATGAGCCGTTAAGCGATGTGCCTATGCTAAAATAGCGGGGTAAGCCCAACGCTTTTACAAGCTTGCTAAGCCAGGTTACCTCGTCAATCATACCCTCTTGTACCCAAATACTTTTGGTCGCTCGTACCGCATCTGGCACAATGAGGTCGGAGCAGGTCACGATCAGATCGTACTGATTGAGCCGGGCCTGGTAATCAAGGTTCAGGTTCCGTTGCCGTAAATAGGCCTCAGATCCTTCACGAAACTTGCCGCCCAGCACGGTATAGTCGAGCCAGCCCTTACGAACGGCCCAGTTGATTAGTTTGGAGTCAGCGTAGTACTGACTGAACCAGCAGTCATATTCCTCGGCAAGTTCTGCCGAAATCTGATGCATCTGCGAGGTTTGATTGACCGATCCAACAATGAATAAAATTTTCTTTCTCATATAACTAAGCCACTCTATACGTATTTGGCCAAATTTGATTCTATGGATTCTTTAGCATCTATCGTTGGTAATCGTTTGATTTATAGGTAATAGCATCTAAAGGTTCCATAGAATCAACATACAAACAATTCTGTATTAGTACTTTATAACCTCCCTTGAGTCAGTTAGCCACTGGATGACAGCCGCCGGGTTTTAAGCGTAGAAACTCGAAGCCTAGCTCCAGCTATGAAACCATTCCAGGACAAAGGCATCCGTGTACCGTTTGGATTCCCTGTAGCCGGAAAAGGCAGGCTCTTCTTGGCAAGGATCTTGAATGAATTCTGGAAAATTCTTTCCTCTGCTTTTTTATAAGCTCCGACTTTTTAGCGTGAATCGCTACTGATTTTATGCCTAAAATTGACCAATGATTAGTAGAATGAAAACCAGATAGACTAAACTTAATAATTTGGTAATGAGTGGTATGTGAGGCTAGATGGATCAATATATTCCTGATCGAACAAAACTATATGCTTGATTGAGCGCAGCTAAGAAGCTAACGCTTCTCCCTATGTGTAGTCGTTCTCAATGTAAAAGTGCATCGTTCAATTGGCGGGTTAAGGGGACGCAATAAACACGAAGGTTGTTGAGTACCATTAAAATTTCGACTAAACTCGCTTTACTTCATAATCATCAATCACGCGTAGCATGAATCTTAGTCGAGTCCTTCTTTTTATTCTTTGTATTGCCACTGCGCAGGCCCAGTCGCTAATCAATTTGATTCCCCAGCCTGTGAGCGTACAACCTCAGCCTGGTGTTTTTACGCTAACGAGAGCAACAACTATTCACTATAATCAGGCCGATGCGAAAGAGGTTGCCGACATGCTTAGTCAGCGGTTGAATACGCCAACCGGCTTTGGGCTGGCCGCAAAGCCAGGTAAAACAGGTAAGATACAGCTGAATCTGAGCGAAACGCCTAACGCTCAACTTGGTCAGGAAGGGTATATGCTCGATGCCTCTTCAAAGGGCGTTGTCATTACGGCAAACCGTCCGGCTGGCTTGTTCTACGGGATGCAAACGCTTACTCAACTCCTCCCCAAAGAAATTGAGGGGAAGGTTGTGGCCGCGAAAACCTGGAGCGTACCAGCCGTGAAGATTACCGATTATCCACGCTTCGGCTGGCGGGGGATCATGTTCGACGTTAGTCGTCATTTCTTCACAAAAGTGGAGGTGAAGCAGTACATCGACCAACTGGCTAAACTGAAATACAACACCTTTCACTGGCACTTAACCGACGATAACGGCTGGCGTATTGAAATTAAATCCCTGCCAAAACTCACGTCAGTAGGTGCCTGGCGTGTCGCGCGAGCTGGCCACTATGGTGATCGGGCTGAACCTAAACCCGGCGAACCGACACCTTATGGTGGGTTTTACACGCAGGACGATATTCGGGAAGTTATTGCGTATGCCCAGGCGCGTAACGTAACCATTGTGCCGGAAATTGACGTGCCCGGCCATAGCATGGCGGCTCTCGCGGCTTACCCGGAATTGAGCTGCACCAAAGCGATTGTCAGTGTCAATCCGGGAACGGCGTTTTCGGACTGGTATGGCAATGGTACATTTAAGATGAAGGTCGAGAATACGCTGAATCCATCGGATGAAAAAGTGTACGAGTTTCTGGATAAAGTATTTACGGAAGTAGCTGCACTCTTTCCGAACCCGTATATCCACGTTGGTGGCGATGAGTGCTACAAAGGCTACTGGGCCAATGATCCAGGGTGCCAGGCATTGATGAAGCAACTGAACATTCGGCACGTCGAAGATTTGCAGGGTTATTTTATGAACCGGGTAGAAAAAATTCTGACGGCCAAAGGTAAGAAGCTGCTTGGCTGGGATGAAATCCTGGAAGGTGGTATATCGCCAACCGCTACGGTAATGAGCTGGCGGGGTATAAAAGGGGGTATTGAAGCTGCTAAGGAAGGGCATAATGTCGTGATGACGCCCACGACGTTTGCTTATCTGGATTATAATCAGGGCGATCCAACCGTCGATCCACCTATTTATGCGTTCCTGCGTGCCCGTACCAGTTACGGCTATGAACCAGTTCCAGACGGTGTGGATGCCAAATACATCCTGGGTGGGCAGGGCAACCTCTGGACGGAACAGATCCCAACCTTACGTTATGCCGAATACATGACCTACCCACGAGCCTGGGCATTATCGGAAGTATATTGGTCGCCAAAAGAAGCTAAAAACTGGCCCAACTTTGTGCAGCGAATGGAAACCCATTTTGAACGGGCGGATATGGCACAAGTCAATTATTCGCGGGCTATTTATGACGCTATTGTCAAAACAAGTATGAAAGATGGCAAATTGCGACTTGAACTGGAGGGCGAAATACCTGGACTGGATATCTATTATACCATTGACGATACCATGCCCGACCAATTCTCAACCCGTTACAGTCAACCCGTGGACTTACCCGACGGCCCTATAAACCTCCGCGTAATTACCTACCGGGCCGGGAAACCCATTGGTCATTTAATTACCCTCTCGCGCGATGCCTTACAGAAGCGAATTGGTCGTTTTTGATTGATGGTAGAGGCTACCCCTGATATAGCAAATAGATAAAACACGGTGCTATTGCTGGGAACAGCAAGTTAATTCTTTACTATATTCTTATGGACTAAGACCTCAACAATGAGGTCTTAGTCCATAAGAATAAGCTACAAACTTCCAAGCGCTTTACGAACCTGCACCTGGCCCACTAACAGGTCATAGACCGCCCGGAGGTAGTTGTTTTCGGCTTGTTGCAGACTGTATTCGCTATTGCGGAAGTCGGCCAGTAGGAGCGTACCCGCGTCGAATCGAACGCGATCAATGGCCAGAATCGCCTGTGCCTGCGCTATGTTTTTTTGGGTTTCAGCCAGGTTTTCCCGAGCCTGGGCAAGCGTGTTTCGGGCGGCACGGAGCTCGTAGTCGAAATCGTTTTTTAACTGTTGCAGCGTATTCTGATTGATTTCTGCCCGACGTACATAGTCCTGTCGGTTCAGCCGCGTTTGCCGCCCATCAAATAAGGGCACCGATACGCGTAACCCCACATAGTTATAGGCAAACCAGCTTTCATTCTGGAACGGATTGAACGTATCGGCAAACTGCTGGAGAAAATAAGCCCCATAAGCGGTTACGACCGGAGCTAGCCGGGCCTGTTCACGGCGCTGATTCAGCACGTTGATCTGCCGGTTCAGTTCTTCCTGCCGTAGTTCGGGTCGCATGCCCGATGCCAGTTCCTGCGCCTGAAACTGGGCAAACAAGGTGCCTAGTGAATCGGCGGGTTCAACAGCTTGTGTTGTATTGATACGGTAGCGCAGATTGTCTAAACTCAGCGCAAAGTCACGCTGGTCGTTGCGGTAGGTTAATTCGGCATTGCTGACATCCAGCGCAAATCGGTCGAAGTCAGTTTTTAGCAACGTACCGGCGCGAAAGCGCGTTTGCGCCTGTTCCAGATAGCCACGAGCCCGGTCGCGGGCGCGATCCGACAGCCGTTGTTTCTCGCGGTTGAATACGGCCTGATAATAGGCTTCCGTAACCTGCTGCCGGACATCAATAGTGAGCTTTTCGAGCGTTGTCCGCTGGCTTTCGACCGTTAGTTGATTAATATCCCGGCTGACTCGACTCTGGGCGTCATACACTTTCTGCTCAACCTGAGCATTCAATACGTTACTGATAGGTGTACCAAATCGGAGTACCACATCCTGCCCGTTGGCGAAAGGTGCATTTTTAATGATATTCCGCTGAATCTGCGTGTTCCTGCGGACATCAGCGCCCGCATTTACCTGGGGTTGCCAGCCAGCCCGTCGTCGGGCTTCGTCGCTCTGGGCAATCCGGGTCTGGAGTTGCTGATTGGCCAACTCCAGCCGGTTCGCCTGCGCCTGAGTTAACGCCTGTGAAAGCGTAATCGGCTGCGCAAGGCCACTAAGCGAATACGTACATGAGGAAATGAGCGAGTAAGTAAAGATGATGAAACGCTTCATTGTTAAGTCAGATTAGAGCGATAGGCGGGTCTTCGAAAACCAAAATTCACGCGTTCGCTCATGGAAAATTAACCCCTAAACACGGTTGCTGGCTCCAGGGAGTTGATGCGCCGGATGGCAAATACACAGCCACCAAGCGAGATCACCAGCGTGATAATAAAGAGCGTATATTCAAACCAAATTGGGAAGTAAAACAGCGTTCCCGATTGGGCAATACCGATCCGAAACCCTTCAACCAGCAACCGCCCGATAACAAAGCCGACCAGAGCGAACAGCAGTGCCTGGGTCAGAATCAACCGACTTACGTAGCCATTGGTCGCTCCAATGGCTTTCAGGGTGCCGTAGTCCTTGATTCGGTCAATAGCTGCCGAATAGAGGGTCAGCCCAATGATAACAAGCCCCGAAATGATGGCAAATCCGATCAGGCTCCCAAAGGAGGCCGCAATCCCATTGGTGGCCAAGACCGTTTTGACCGTCGTTTGGGAGAGGTCATCCGCATTCCAGGCTCGCACACCGTTGATGCTTCGGTTGATCTGCTGAATAACCTGTGCTTCAGGTACGCCCGCTTTGGGTTTTACCAGATAAAAGCTGACCTTATTCGTGGGTACATTGGCCAGGTAACGGGCGCGTTCGATGGTGGTAAAGGCGAGTAGTCCACCGCCAAACGACCGCGCCCCTCGGGTTAGTCCAGCATTGTAAACTTTCTTTCCGTTGATCTCAAAGTAGTCGCCGGGTTTAAGTCCCCCCTGGGCTTTGGCATCGTAAAAGTCGGTGATTAGGGCACCTTCTGGAACCATGTCTTCAGGTTTGGCCGTATAGAGCCGCCATGGACCGCCAACAAATGCGGGGGGCTCGGAGCCGATCAGCGAAAAGCCGCTTGTGGTGCCATTGGCGAATTTCGCCCCCGCTCCGGCAATAACGACGGGATAGGCCCGCTCAACGCCTGGTAACGTACTGATTTCGTATCCTTTCCGAACGTCTAGCTGGCTAAGTTGATTAGCGTTTGTTGTGGTTTCATCCGTAACCCAGATGTAGCCCTTGTTATTGTCGACGATACTGCGCATGGCATCGGTCAGAAAGATGAAAACACCCGCTTGCTGCCCGATCAGAAACACCGAGATAATAATGCCCGCCAGTGCCCCAACCGACTTGGCTATGTCGTAGCGAATAAATTGAAAAGCGATTCTGAACATGATGAAAAAAAGAGAAAAGGAGGAATGGGAGAAATGGGGGAAGAAGGAGGAAGGTGGATGAGGGTCATTTTTCCTTTCTTCTCTCTCCTCCTTCCTCCCTCTTCTCCTTTTAATCCTTTCCGCCTACATAAATGAGACACTCCACACGGGCGCCGATAATTACCTTGCTGGGGTCATCTAACTGCACACGGACTTCGCGGACGCGCCGGTCTTCGAGGTTAGCGGTGTTATCGGAAAAGAGCGATTTCTTACGGAGATAGGGGGAAGCCAAAATCACTTTGCCGGTTGTTAAACGCTCGTTGCTACCCTGCGGACGAACATAGGCTTTCTGGCCAACTTTAACCTTTAGCGCAAATAGTTCATCAATTTCGGTGACTGCCACTAATGGACCTGCTGGCGCAAAATCACCAATGGATTGATTATTTGCCAAAAACTGGCCGACTTTTGCGTCGAGACTAAGCAAGGTTCCGTTTCCAGGTGCTTTTACGGTTTTTAATCCCGTAACGGTTGAGGCATACTGGATGTCGGCCCGGAGTTCGCCAATACGCCCCTGTGCCTGTTTCACCTGAGCTTCCGATGCGCGAATTTGCTGTTGCAGGTTCGTTACCTGATACTGCGAATCCTCCAGATCTTTGCGCGTGAGGGCGTTTCCCGCAAACAGGGTCTGATTGCGTTTGAGGTCATCTTCGGCTTTCTGAAGTTGAACCCTAAGGGTCTGAACGTTCTGGCGTGCCGTTTCAATGGCATCCTGCTGCGTTTTTATTTTGACGCTGGCCTGCTGTAACTGGGCCGATTCTACAGCATTGTCCAATGTTAGAAGTACCTGCCCTTTGTTCACCGTATCGCCAATGTCGACGCTGATACTTTTGACCAGGCCTGCTGTCTCGGCCGAAAGCTGACTAATTCGCTGAGCTGGTTCAATGACGGCAATCCCCAGTACCTCGTCGATATGTTTAGGCGACTGCACGGTACGGATGCTATCTTTTGGTTCGCTGGCTTTATCGGCACTGCCTCCGCAGGCAGTAAGCAACAGGGCCATACCAACCAGGGGTAGGCTAGCTGAAAAATCATGAAAAAATGGTTTCATATCCTTACTCATTAAATCCTGAAACTTCTTTGACCATACCATTATCTACCTCCACAA
This sequence comes from Spirosoma telluris, assembly GCA_003259005.1. GTDB lineage: Bacteria > Bacteroidota > Bacteroidia > Cytophagales > Spirosomataceae > Spirosoma > Spirosoma telluris. Next base: position 1,743,089 of record QLII01000001.1, on the reverse strand, counting down.
TCCGGTGAGCGTATGGCTTCAATCGTGGGTCGTGGGTAACCACTGCTACCGACTTGCCTCCATCGGCAAGCGTGCGTAATTCGTGCATAACAATACCCATTGAGTCTTTATCCAAGGAGGCTGTTGGTTCGTCGCAGAGTACTAGTTTGGGTTTTGTAACAAGGGCGCGGGCAATGGCAATTCGTTGTTGCTGCCCCCCGATAATTGCTTTGGGAGATTCCGTCGTCGGTCAGTCATGCCAACCGTTTTCAACGCCTGTTCGGTACGGTCACGGGCCTCAGCGGTCCGTATACCCTGTAGTTGCAGGGGCATCATGACATTATCTTCGGCTGTGAGCGGGGCCAGCAGGTTGAAATTCTGGAAGACAAACCCGATGGTATTGAGCCGGAGCCTGGCCAGGGCTTTTTCGCTCAGTTTGTTTACATGCTGACCATCTACCCATAAATCGCCGTAGCTGGGGTAAATCACACAGCCAAGCAAAGACAGCAGGGTTGTTTTCCCAGACCCCGATGGGCCAATAATGAGTAGTAGCTCTCCCTCATTCAGTATAAGATTGGTGGGTTGCAGCGCTACAATGGTTTGGTCGCCGGTTCGATAGTCTTTCCCAACGCCTTTCAGTTCAGCAATCATAGGTTTTCAGTAGCAATACGTTCAATGGCATCGACATCAAGAAGCTCATCCATATCCTGGAGACAGGCCCGAAGGGCTACCTTGGCAACCGATTCAACCGGCAATGGGCGGTGCGCGCGGATGTGCGGGCCAATATGCGGATCGGTTAATAGCTGTTGAATTTGCTCGTTTTCAATAATGGTTTCTGGTTTATCGCTCCCATAAATCAGACCCGGTCGAAGTATCGTTAAGGAAAATCCCAGTGTACGCAGGAAATTCTCGGCGGCAACTTTGTTATCCATGTACGTCTGCGGTGTTTCCGGCGCACCCGCACTTGCTGACAGATACACAAATCGGCGGATGCTTTTCTGCTTTGCGGCTAAGGCTACCACACGTGTCGATTCAAGAATCACTCGCTCGAAGGTTAGGCCTTGTTCAGGCTTCTCCTCAATGATGCCAATGCTGTGAAGCACAGCCGTGCAGTCCTGTAGGTGAGCGCGCCATGAGTCCACATCGAACACATCTGCCTTTACCCACTCAATGCAAGTTGGCGTATCGTTGAGGAGCGTTAGAGGCTGGCCCGTTCGGGACAGGCTAACTATATGGATACCCTGTTGAGCGGCTAGTTGGCAGATTTGACGCCCTACAAACCCATTACCACCTGCTATAAGGATCTTTACAGGTTTCATGTATAAAAGTATGATTTCGTAGTTAAAATTAATTATTAATGCAATATTACTATGAAAACATAATTAAATTGAACTAATATGGAAAAAATATTTTATTTTCGTAGTTAAGGTGTAGTTTCAATACCTTATTCAATACGAAAGCGTAGTTTCATGGATCGAGGAGAGCAGAATGTTATTGATTTAGTAAATGCCTGGGCTGTCTATAGCGAGGCCACGTCAAACCCTGATTTGGCCGGGTTTTGTTTACATTATCTAACCGAGCATACCCATCCTCCAACCGTAAATCAACACCGACCGGTAGCAGCTGTAGATGGGCTATACGACGAAAAATGGGTAGAAAGCCTGACGGGAAATGCCAATCGGTCTTTAACTGAAATTCGACCTGTGGCACGGCTTGCTGCTTTAGTAGGACGTTTATCGAAATATGGGTATTTCTATTCCAAGAAAGCTATGCAGCCGCTTAACTTCAAAGGAATCGACGATCCGGTCTATCTAATCGTCCTGGTGCAGATGGGGACCCCAAGAAGAGCGAATTGATTTACGAAATGATGTCGGAGTTTGCATCAGGTATCGACGTAGTAAACCGGCTCGTTGGTATGGGCTTAATTGAGGAATTTCCGGATGAAGAGGATCGACGGTCGAAGCGATTACGCATCACTGAAAAAGGGCTGGACGTTATAAGAGACTGTTTTCCGGTTATGAATCGGGTAGCTGATGTGGCCTATAGCTCTCTAACCGAAGGCGAACAAGCTGTATTGATTCAGATTCTGGACAAACTGGATCGTTATCACGCTGATCACTACAAGCAGAGTAAAAACGTCGGCTTCGATGAGGTATATGAACGAATGGTTGGCTAAGGTAAGCGTGCCTTCAATGCCTGAAGCGTGAAGAGAAGGGTAAGACTTTATAATTTTCTGGATGTTTTCGGAAAGCCTTTTACCATTCAGTAAAGGGCTTTATCATGTATACCTGTCCAGAAGGTACTGTAGGTGGGCTGTGCTACCAGAATTGCATTAAAATAGTATTAAAAAATGACTCTATTTTGCTGGATAACCTGCGGATAAATCGTCAATTGAAGCTGAAATTATAATTGTATTATTTCAATAGCTTGAATTTGTTGGATTAAAGAAAGTTAATGTGCTCCCTCCTGAAACAGGCTGTGAATCCCTTTTGAAATTATCTCGTTTAAACGAAATTTGTTTAAACGAATATTGGTTATACCTTTGACACGGCCAATCAGATATGAAAGAGCAATTAGTGAACGAATACCACCGGCTGATTAAGAATCTACACCAAACGGATAGCTACATCTTCAACTATTTTGGACAAAAGCTAGCTCCGTTTGATTTGTCGGTCCAACAGTACATCACCTTACGGCGTCTGTCGGAGGTGTATCCTAACAGTTTAACGGCTGGGGAGTTGAAGGAAAAAATGAATGATATCAATTCCGATATGACCCGATTGACCGACCGATTGGTGGCGAAAAACCTAATCGTTCGCGAAGTTGATCCGCAAAATCGTCGTCGGGTTAACCTGCGATTGACCGAAGAGTCTTACCAATTCGTAGAAACCGTAGCGACCAATTTCAAGAATTTCGAGTCGATCGTTAGCCACCTGACTGACGAGGAAGTACGCATCATGAATACACTCCTGGAAAAAATTAGAAATCAAGCAGTAAAATGAAAAAGTACATAATAGGAGCAGGCCTGTGGGTGCTAAGTCTGGGATGGGCAACCGCTCAATCCGCGCCATCAGTCATGCCACTGGACAAGGCCATTCAACTGGCCTTACAAAATAATAAGGGGATTAAACTGGCTGATACGCGGACGCAGGCCGCCGAGGCTCGTTTGCAGGAAAATAAAGATCGGAGTTTGCCAACGGCCAATGCATCGCTGGCGTATTCGCGCTATAGTTTGACTGGGGCGTTTTCGCTGGGTAAGGATGCCGATGGCAAATCGATGTTGAGCATTCCGGCCGGTGCGTTTAATGCCATGATTGGGGGCGTTACGATTAGTAAAGAAGTATTTGGCGGTTTTGCTGAGAAGTCGGCTGAATTGTCGGCGGATTTACTGGCGAAAGCTAGCCATCTGGATGCGAAACGCAATCGGTCAGAACTGGTTTACACGGTTACGGATGCGTATTACAACATTGTGAAACTGATCCGTTCGGTTGGTGTGATCGAGCAGAGTATCAGACAGTTTGACGAGAAAGAACGGGAGGCCCAGAATCTGCAAAAAGAAGGGGTTGTTACGGCCAATGAGGTGTTGAAAATTCAGTTGCAGAAAAATAATCTGCAATTAAGCCGACTACAGGTCGAAAAGGCGCGGCAAACCGCTCTGTATAATTTCAACCTACTTGTTGGCTTGCCCGAGGATCAGGCTGTAACCGTCGATACAACCTTATCAAATCCGGTTGCAACGGTCGAACCATTGAGCAACTTCCTGACTCAGGCCGTACAGGCTCGTCCTGAAGTACAGGCAAACGCATTACGCGTACAATCGGCCGAGGCTATGCTACGGAATACGAAGAGCGTGATGTATCCGCACCTGGGCGTATCGCTTGGGTACAACTACATTAACCCAACGGCTAAACTCATACCAGAAGCCAGTTCGTTTGTGAGTGCGTGGAATGTGGGGGCCGGATTGACTTATAACATTGGCTCGCTCTACAATATGAAGGGTAAACTGCATAGTGCGCAAAACAGCATTGATCAGGCTAGCCTGCAAAGTCAGCAACAAACTGATCAGATTCGTTCTGAAGTCGTTACGGCCTATAACAACTACCAACTGGCGTTGGAGCAGCAAAATGTGATCCGTACTGCCGTTGGGCAGGCACAGGAAAATTACCGCCTGACCGAATCCCGTTTCCGGAATGGACTCGTTGGTTCTACCGATCTGTTGGAAGCCAATAGCTTTCTGCTTCAAACGCAACTTAATGTCATAAACGCAACTGTAGATGCGCAACTCGCCTATCAGCGCCTGTTGAAAGCTACGGGTAGTAACCTCAATTAATTCAATGAATGGATAATGAACTATGTATAATGGAAGGTGCGCACTGTCATTTCAGCAGGCTACTCTGGTTATTTATTGTACATTTTACATTATTCATTTTACATCCTTTTTAGTTAAAGATCATGGATAAGAAAATTTTATTCCGCGTAGGGGGCGTTATCGTCCTGGCCATTGCTCTCTTTTTTGGGTACAGCGAATTCAAGTACCTGCAACGTCATGAAACAACCGATGACGCCCAGATTGATGGCGACGTAAACCCGGTTATTCCCAAAGCAAGTGGGTATGTTAAAGCCATTCGCTTCAAAGACAATCAGTTTGTGAAAGAAGGCGATACACTGATCGTTTTGGATGATGCAGATTACCGAATTCGGGTGGCGCAGGCCGAAGCCGCTATGCAAAGTGCCATGGCCGCCGATCGCGTATCCCGTTCGCAGGTAAACGTAGCGTCGGCAAGTGTGCAAAGTTCACAGGCCAGTGTGCAAACGGCTCGTAATCAAGTAGCTACGGCTCAAGCTAACGTAGCGGCTGCTCAAGCCCGTGCCCGAAAAGCTAACCAGGATTTTGAACGCTATAGCCGATTGCTGGCCGAAAAAACCGTTCCACAACAACAATTCGATGCAGTTCAGGCCGAGCGGGATGCCGCTCAAGCGCAAGTACAAGCTGCTCAGGCGCAATTACAAACTGCTCAATCGCAGGTGAACGCGGCTGGTACCCAAACGGGCGTAACGAGTTCACAGCGTCGGGCAACAGAAGGTCAGATTTCAGTGGCACAGGCCGCGATCAAACAGCGTCAGACGGACCTGGATCTGGCTAACCTCCAACTGTCGTATACGGTGGTTCGGGCTCCGGCTTCGGGTATTGTTTCGAAGCGGTCGGTGCAGGTAGGTCAATTGGTTCAGGCCGGACAGGCGCTTTGTTCGATTGTTGGTAACTCTACCTTGTGGGTTACCGCTAACTTCAAAGAAACACAATTAAAGCAAATGCAGCCTGGTCAGTCAGTTGATATTGAGGTGGATGCGTTTGAAGGCGAAAAACTGGTTGGTCACGTTGGCTCGTTTGCCGGTGCAACGGGCGCGAAATTTACCCTGCTTCCTCCTGATAATGCAACGGGTAACTACGTAAAAGTGGTGCAACGGATTCCAGTTCGAATTGATCTGGATAAAAACAGTCCCCTGTACGCTAAACTTCGCCCCGGCATGAGTGCTACGGTGGCCGTGGATTTACAGGGTAAGTAATTAAATGGATAATGTAAAATGGACAATGTATAATGTTTGTCCAAGGCAGAAAGTGACCAGTTGCTGATAGCTTACATTGTGCATTTTACATTATTCATTATACATTTATTAATAATGTTATGAAATTAGGTTTTGATAAATGGATCGTCGTGCTGACCGTAACGACAGCCGCCCTGCTGCAAACCATTGACTCGTCGATTGTCAACGTTACGTTGAATCAGATGATGGGTAATCTGGGCGCATCACTTGGCGATATTAGCTGGGTCGTTACGGGTTATGCCGCTGCTAGTGCCGTCATGATCACCATGTCGGGCTGGCTGACCTCCAAACTGGGCCGTCGAAATTACTTTGCCGCGTCCATTATTATGTTCACCATCGCGTCGATTTTCTGTGGTACATCGACTAATGTATGGGAACTGGTATTTTTTCGGGTCGTTCAGGGTATTGGTGGGGGAGGGTTGCTGACCACCGCCCAATCCATCCTGATTCAGACCTTTCCGAAAGAAGACCTGGGTATTGCCAATGCGATTTTTGGGATGGGGGTCATTATTGGCCCTTCCATCGGGCCAACGCTGGGTGGATATATCACCGATAATCTATCGTGGAACTGGGTATTTTATATTAATATTCCCTTCGGGATTCTGGCTACATTCCTGACGTACACCTACATTAAGGAACCGGCCGAGAAGATAGCAGCGGGTAAGATGGACTGGCTGGCATTAATCCTGTTGACCATGGGTATTGGTGGTTTACAGATCATCCTGGAAAAAGGCGAAGAAAAAGACTGGTTCGATTCGACGTTCATTGTGGGCATGTCTATTGCCGCTGCCGTTGGACTGATTGGTTTTATCTGGCGACAGTTGTCCGTTAAAATACCTATTCTAAACCTGAGATTGCTGCTCCAGCGTCGGTTTGCGGTGGGCACACTGTTCAATTTTATCCTGGGTTTCGGGTTGTTTGCGTCAGTCTTCATTATTCCGGTTTTCTGTCAGACCATTCTTGGGTTTACGGCTAGTCAGACGGGCTTACTGCTGATGCCTGGTTCGATTGCAACGGGTTTAATGATGCCGATTGTGGGTGGACTCCTTGGTAAGAATTTCATCTCACCGATCTGGTATGCAGCCATTGGCTTTTTAATGTTCTTTGGCTTCTGTTTCGATCTGTCGGCTATTAATTTGGCGGCTGGCCCCGATTATTTCTTCTGGCCGCTTATTATCCGGGGTGTTGGTATGGGATTGATTTTTATTCCGCTGACAACCATTACGTTAGCCGATTTGAAAAACATTGATATTCCTCAGGGTTCAGCGCTCACGGGTATGATTCGCCAGTTAGGAGGTACGTTTGGAACGGCGATTATGACGACCTATATCTCGACGCGGACTATGTTCCATGCCTCGCGACTGGGCGATAATGTTTCGATTTATAATCCTTTGTCGGTCGAACGTATCAAGCAATTTACCAATCTGTTTCTCTCGAAGGGAGATGCCCTGATGGCTGCTACCAGCAAAGCCTATGGTATGATGCAGGGTACCGTTATGAGGCAGGCCTTAGTGATGACCTATGCGGATACCTTTCTGGTTATCGGTGCGTTCTTCCTGATTTGTGTGCCGCTCTTGCTGCTGTTTATCGGTAAGAAAATTCAGGCACCCGCTCATACGGAGATGGTGATGGAATAACGTAGCATGAATTGTTTTTATTTGGTTCGCATAATTAGAAAGACCGGGAGATATTCTTCCGGTCTTTTTGCGTTCGTAATGTTTAGCCTTGGCAAGATCAGATAAGTTCAGGAAAACTTTATTTTGTTGATCGTAAGCCCATAAAACAGATTCTATTAAAAACACATCCAACATACATTAGCTAATGGTTAACGTCAACACATTCAGGCAAATGGCCCTGTCGTTCCCAGAAATGAGTGAACAGCCTCACTTCGACAAATCGTCGTTCAAGGTTGGTAAAAAGATCGTTGTTACCCTTAACATCAAGGAGAATAGGTGCTGTGTGAAACTGTCCGAAATTGATCAGGGCCTTTTTTCAGCCTTTGACCGAACGGTTATTTATCCGGTGCCCAATAAATGGGGAAAACAGGGATGGACGTTGGTTAGTTTAGAGAAAGTAAATGAAGAAACATTGCTTGATGCGCTGAGGGCGGCTTATTGCGAGGTCGCTCCGAAGAAACTGGCTGCCTTAGTCCGACCAGATTATGATGATCAATTCTGACCTTGTGGGAAACGATTTACCAGGAACATACACAACTAGGTAGCCTATATGGACCAATCGCAACGATACTGGATTGCAGTCGCTTCAAAAGATCACGTTATGCGCGGTGTTACCGGAGGCTTCCTGCAGGCCAACCACGGTAAGCAGGCTCCGCTCAAACGGATGAATGTAAAGGACTGGGTGGTTTTCTATTCGCCAAAACTACTCCTGGAAAGTGATGAAAAGTGTCAGGCATTTACCGCAATCGGGCAGGTAAGCGATGAGACTATTTATCAGGTTACTGTAACTGATGACTTTAAACCCTTTCGAAGAAACATACAATTTTATCCCACGAAAGACGTCTCCATCCTGCCGCTTATTGACGAGCTTGGTTTCATACCAAACAAAAAAGCATGGGGCTACCCATTCCGGTTCGGCTTTTTTGAAATCGGGAAAGATGATTTTGAGTTGATTCGTAAACAAATGCTCTAAGAAGCCTCCGTGGACGTAATAAATTACCTGAAAGAGTTTCTCCAGTAGCTTTAGTATCAATCTTCCTGTTTACTTTGTTTTTCATTCAGATATGATTTCAGATAGGACTATGAAAAATACATGGATTGGATTGATTATCATTGGAGTAAGTCTGTTCGCAACAGCGGGATTTGCCCAGGTTATTCGCGGGACTTATGCCATTAAAAACACGCAGACGGGCTTGGTTCTTCGGGTTCAGGATGCTAAAAAAGCAAATGGAACCCCCATCGTTTCCTATTCGCCAGTAAATTGGAAATGCGTTACCTGGGATTTCAATCATGTGGAGGGGGATACGTATCAGTTGCGTAATTTATTCACGAATAAAACGCTGCAACCTATTACCGCTACCCCAGCGGAGGGTATCAGCTTAGAGCAGCAGCCATTGGTAACGTTACAGCCAAACCAGGAATATGAATTTCTCCGTGCCGGGAAAGATGCTTACCGCATTCGATTGAAAGGGAGTGACTTATACCTGACGCCATCTGACTCCGGAACCGTTAATACGAAGGTAGTTCTGGCGAAAAAAGCCGAGGGTGCCAATCAGGTCTGGACCATCTACCGCCAAGATCCTGAGATATAAACCCATGAAAGTAAATGGGTATTATCTGCTTGTCGGGCTTTCCATATACGAATTCTGGCGTTTACTCTAAACCATATGAAATTCATACTCCATTTACTCCTTGCCATAGGTATACTTACGGCCTGCCACCAAAGCTCCTCAACCAGCACGGCTACAACTTCATCAACACAAAGCACCCTTTCTGACTCGGTAGCTATTGCCAATGTCGTACACGGATTTTATACCTGGTATGGCGCATTTTCGCAGGACACTACCCATCGTATCGACTTCACCGATGATCGGGGCGACCACCTCAAACTTAATCAGCCAAAGCTGCAACGCTACTATGCTCACTTTAAAGCCAGTGGGTTTGTAAGCGATGAGTTTGTCGCCAGTGAATACGCTTTTTATAAGCAGTGTAGTCAGTTGTGGCAAAAGGAAGCGATCGACGACGTGCCGTCCTGTATGGATGCCGATAAGTATTTCTGCGCCCAGGATTGGGAACCCGAATTCTGGACTAGTTCGCCCATACGAATCAGGCATACGAGTGCGGACCAGGTCATAGCCACCCTGTACGGTAAATCGTACAACAGCCCACTTGAACGAAACGTAGCCTTGAAAAGAGAGAACGGGAAATGGCTCATCACAGGCATTGAATGCGACATGGGCCTCAGTGCCGATCAACAATCCAACGGGCATCAACGGAAATAAATCGCCACGATCAAATAGATTTAATCCTATGGTCCACCCTCCGAATTGTTTAGGCCATTAGATTCTCTGGACGACTACCTTATGAGGGTCATAACGGAACGGGTCCATGAAGAAACAGGTATTGATTTTGTTAGGGCTAATCTGCCCCGGTGTCTATGCGCAACTGCCGGTGGATTTGTCTGGCTACCAGAAGAAAAGCGGAACAAGCGTAGTCAGTCAGGGGAGTAACTTAGTTGTAAGCTGGCCTGCGAAGGGAAACGAAACGGCTAAACTAGTCCTTAACCTTGACCAGGACAAACCACTCTTCAGCAGCATTCAGCTATCTCGCCAGGGAAAGTTTACGGAAATTGCCAGGGCGCTGGATCCGGTATTCGTACTGACCATTGGTAAACGGGATTTAATTTCCCAGAACGGCTGGAATATCTTCTTCGACAAGACCAACAAATTGCCCCATAAATCGTATGCTGTTAATTTGACTAAACGGACGGCCAGCGTTAAGACCATTGGTACCCGAACCGTAGTCAGGCTTTCTGAGATGAAAGCCGCCACCTTCAATGGTGCCCTCGAACTAACAGTCTATGCCGGTAGTCCCTTAATTAATGTGGCTGCGGTGATGGCTACGGAGGTGGATTCAACGGCTATTCTATACGATGCTGGTCTGGTAACTAAACAGCCTGTATGGAAAACCCTTGCCTGGTCGGATACCGATAATCAGATGCAAAGCATGGTGGCAGATCTGAACCAGCCCAATAAAGCGCAGGCCGTCAAATACCGAACCATTATTGGGGCAACTAGTAGCGGGAGCCTGGCCGTATTTCCAGCACCTCATCAATATTTTTACCCCTTGGACGAAGCCTATAATCTGGATTTCACCTGGTACGGGACTAATTACCGGAGTTTAGTGCCCGCTTTTGGTATCGGTATCCGCCAGGACTTGATGGGCGACCGCCGTTGGGTGCCCTGGGTGAATGCCCCGCCTAAAACACAGCAGCGACTAAACTTTTTTTGCCTGCTCAGTACCGATACACCTACCAGGGCTCTCGACGAGGTCAAGCAATTCACGCATAACGATAAATACCCTGTGGTTCCCGGCTACAAAACCATGTCGAGCCATTTTCACAATGAGCATACCATGAATACGGTACTGGCGGGCAAACCGGTGCCCGAGGTTCCTAACTTCGTGAAGGTGTTCAAAAACTCGGGTGTCAACATTGTTCACCTTGCTGAATTTCATGGGCCTGGCCATCCCAAAGGGCCCGACGATCAACGCCTTCTGGAACTCAAAACGCTGTTCAGTGAGTGCAAACGATTATCTGACAGTGATTTCCTGCTACTTCCCGGCGAAGAGCCGAATAACTTTTTTGGAGGGCACTGGCTGGACTTTTTTCCGAAACCTGTGTACTGGATTATGTCCCGAAAACCTGAAATACCTTTCGTAATGGACGATCCAACGTATGGAAAAGTGTATCGGATTGCTGATAAAAACGATATGCTGAACTTGCTGGAAGCCGAAAATGGACTGGCCTGGACAGCCCATGCCCGCACAAAAGGCTCAACGGGCTTTCCGGATCAATACAAAAACGAAGATTTTTATAAGTCTGATCACTTCTTCGGGGCTGCCTGGAAAAACATTCCCGCCGATTTATCGGAACCCCGTTTGAGTCGACGTGTACTGGACCTGATGGACGATATAGCCAACTGGGGATTAAAAAAACACGTCATTGCGGAGTCTGACATTTTTTCTATGGAGCCTGAGAACGAAACCTATGCGCACCTGAATGTTAATTATCTCCAGTTACCTAAATTACCCGAATACAGCCAGGGTTGGCAGCCTATTCTTGACGTCATGAAGCAAGGTAAATTCTTCGTGACAACGGGCGAAATCATGCTGCCCAGTTTCACCGTGAATGGCAAAGGCGCGGGAGAGACGCTTATACTACCTGCCGAGGGGAAAGCGACAATTGCCCTGAATATGAACTGGACATTTCCATTGACGTTTGCTGAAATTATATCGGGCGATGGCAAGCAGGTGTACCGAGAACGCATTGACCTGACTCAAACACGCCCCTTTGGGAAGCAGGCGTTCAAATGGACGACAAACCTGAAAAATAGAACCTGGGTGCGCGTTGAGGTCTGGGATGCTGCTGTCAATGGTGCCTTCACCCAGCAGGTATGGCTAACTCAATAGAACTAGTAAACACAGAGGTACAGAGAACACGGAATTATAAAAGTTTCACTTCTCAGTGTTTTCTGTATCTCTATGTTTACTAAAAGATTTACGTAAGACTGTGTTTACGAAAGGGCCAGGAAGCGATGGCGGTATTTATTCCACTTGCCTTTGAGGGACCAGGATTTCCGGTGCATCGCTTTCCAGATAGTATCATACGCTTCGGCGTTGATCATTGGATTAACCCGATACTGATTGATCAGCCGGTCTTTCAACTCATTTAACGTATACAGGCTGAGGCAATTTTCAACATCATTTATAAAGTTTTCCGGGCTCGGCCGAAACGGAGTCGGAGAGGGGATTTGTTGAGGTTGCATGCTGGTTAACTAGCTGATTATCTATAGTAAAAATACGTTTTTTCTCGTAATTTACCAAGCAGACAGACTGTTAATTTTTAGTGTTTTTAAGGCTATTATTCGCTTTGTTGAATCGGCTGGCAAAAACTGTTATTTACGCTGAGATTTGCTCTTTTTGAGACTGGTTACCAGGATAAATGCCGTAAACAGGCCCGCCAAAGCCCCTGTCGCTCCCCACCCAATATCCTCAAAACTAAAGAAACGACTAGGGATAAGCAGTTGCCCAACTTCTGCCAGAGTCACAATCCCGATTAGAATTAGCCACAATATCAGCCACTGGTATACGGATCGGGGTTGTGGAGAAGGTAAAAAACCGGCAAATAAACCCATAAATACAAAAGGAACTGCTGTGCGTATATTTCCATTCGCGTGAACGTCGGTCCAGCGCGACAACCAATTAGGAATGAACCATATATGTTTAAAATCATAATGAGGTTGCCAGCTTAAATAAAGAATTAGGGCAACACCAACAGAAAGCAATACATAGGTTAAGCGCATAGGTAGTCCATAAGTTTAATTGGGGTTATTTCAAATTTTCTGTTGAGCGACGATGAGGTGAACTCACCTGCCTAAATCATTCGATTGAAGGTAGATTGGATAAGCGGTAATTCTGCTTCAAGCGTTTGTAGGTACTGCTTTACCAGTGGGGCTACTTCTGCGACAGATTGCTTATCAGTTATGCGGGCCCCCAATGTCTCACTTAACCGAACCATCTCGGTTAAACCAAACATTTTAAAGGCAACTTTTTGGGCATGTATAATTCCGCCAATTGCGGTCAGGTCGTTTTGTTCCAGGCGTTGCTGAATTTGTTGAATCTCGCCCGGAGTTTGTTCCAAAAATAACTCCATGACCTCTGCTGCAAATTCTCTATCGTTGTCCAACGCACTTAACAAGGCCTCTAAGGAGAAACTAGGCGTTAGTGTCACCATTTCCTTAGGTTTGGTTGAGGCAGGTCCCTCCGCATAGTGAAGGGGGTGTACTTGCGTAAAATACGCTGCAATTCCTCAACCTGGAAAGGCTTGGGCAGAAAGTCGTTCATACCCGCTTGGAGGCACAGCTCTCGCTCACTGGCTAATGCATGAGCCGTCATGGCAATGATGGGCACCTCTTTATTTAACAGCGTTCGAATGCGACGAGTGGCTGTATATCCATCCATAACTGGCATTTGAATGTCCATTAAAATCAGATCAAAGTCTTCCTCTTCCAAACGATCAAGCGCCAGTTGACCATTTTCGGCCACCTGAGCAGAATACCCCAGTCGCTTGAGTACCTGGAGGGCCAGTTTCTGGTTCATCAGGTTATCTTCCACGATTAGAATTCGCAGGTTTGACAGTTCCGGATTTAAGCTCATAGGCGACCCCTGGATAAGCTGATCGACCGGTGTAGTGGCTACTTTATAAGGGATTTCAAGCGTAAAACAGGAACCTGTTCCGAGAGTACTGGATACATTAACCCACCCACCCTGCATTTCGGTAAGCGATCTGACAATATTCAGACCGAGACCGGTGCCGCCGTAGTAGCGGGTTGTAAAATCACTGGCCTGACGGAAGCGCTCGAAAATATGCGGTAATATATCGGGAGCCATACCAATACCTGTATCTTCTACACTGAATCGCACCCGCACGACTTCAGGCGTTTCCGCTCTTTTTTCAATTCGGACCCTGACGCCCCCCCGCTGGGTAAACTTGATCGCATTGTTTAGTAAATTCACTAAAATCTGCGTTAGTCGGGTCGGATCGCCGAGTACAACGGGAGGTATGGTTGGATCGGTTTCGACGGTTAGCCACAGATTTTTGTCGCTAGCTGCCGCGTGAAGCATGATTCGGATAGAATCGGCCAGCGAGGGAATACTAAACGGAATCGACTCTAAGGGCAACATGCCCGCTTCGATCTTCGAGATGTCGAGAATATCATTAACAATGTTGAGCAGATTTTTACCCGCTGTTCGGATGAAACTGGCAAATTCTGTTTGTTCAGCATCAAGGGTGGTCGTTTCCAATAGATTTGAAAACCCAAGGATTGCATTGAGAGGTGTGCGAATTTCGTGGCTCATATTGGCCAGAAACTGCTTTTCGGTATGACGGGCTTCCTCCGCTATTTGCCGGGCAAGGGCTAATTCCTCTTCGAGCCGTTTACGCTCACTCAAATCGTAATGGATACCCATTGAGCCCACCAAAATGCCATGTTCATCCATGATTGGTACACCACTCACCAATACCCAGATTCGACTGCCATCTTTTCGGGTCAGTGCCAGTTCATAAGAGCCTGCATTACCCTGTTTACGTTGCCCTTGCTGCTGGTCAATTACGGGCTTAAACTCAGGCTGAACCAGTAAATCGGCTGCGTTTTTGCCAAGTAGTTCGTCCTCGGTGTAGCCCAGCATCTGGCAAAAACGTTCGTAGGCGCGCAGAATGGTTTGATCGTTATCGACTTCGAGTAAGCCCAGTTCCATCGTGTTCATGATGGTCCGGTACTTTTCTTCGCTTTTGCGAATTCGTTCATCCGACTGGTACTTCAGGGTAATATCGCGATACTTCCACAGGTGTCCCCGATAGTGACCATCCAGCCAGATGGGAATATAATCCCATTCCAGAATTCGCCCATCGGCCAACCGAATCATCCGATCCCTGACAGCGACCCGATTGTTGACCACTTCGTCCATCCGATGAAAGAACTGGTCTGCATTGACAAATAAAAAGGTAGGCGGACTCGCTACCGATATGAACGACTGTCCAATCAAGGCTTCAGGCGATTGGTCAATGCTGAACAGATCGCAATACAATTGATTGGTTAAGATAATTTTTCGGTTCTCATCTTCTACCAGCACGCCCGTGTGCAGATTTGTAATGAGTGACTCCAGACGAGCCTGGGTCAACTGAAAAGAATCTTCGGTGAGTTTTCGTTGGGTGATGTCCCTGGCTACCGCCACCAGTTCAGGAACCTGCTGCGTATCCTTAATCAGGCCAACGGTTTGGCCAATCCAAACGGTGCGCCCATCTTTCGCTCGAACCGGAAACTCAATGTAGGTTGCTGCTTGTCCGGTTTGAACCATTGTTTGGTAGAACCGAATTAGCTCAGCTCGATAATCGGGCAGGATCAGATGGACAAAATGCCGGCCAACCAGCTCAGCCTGCGTGTATCCTAAGCAGGCCTCCATCATCGAATTAGCAAAGGTAAAGTAGCCTTCAGGCGAAATTTTGAAAATTATATCCTGTACTGAATCGATAAGTTGTCGGTACTGATAGTCATGTTGTTGGCCTTGCTCAAGATTTATTTTTACCTGCTGGTTCAACGCATCGGTAAGCAGGCTTCGTTGTTCTTCCGCCCTGCTAAGTCGTAACGACTTTAGTTTTAGTTGTCGCTCAATTCGTCGCTGCTCCTTTTGCTGGCTAATTAACTGACGCTTGAGACGGCTAAACCGGCGCTGGATAGGTTCTGACGGGTTCATAGTGATGTATGCTGACTCACAAATTGGAGCTAGTAGCTCTACTCAATAGCTACCTGCCTGGTTTGATTGCTTTTTTACCATGGGCCTAAGCCCCGTCTACCAATCGCCCAGTTCTGGCTCTTTCGATTTAATGGATGCCTTATTCGTTGAATTTTACTTCTGAATATCCGAGGGAAAGATAGGAGTCCTTGGGGTTTGGATAACGTTTTTTTTGATTTTTTCGCCGAGCGGTGCTTATCTACACAGAAATATACGGGTAATGAGGGCGCGGGAGGAGAGAAATGCGCTCTGAAAGATGCCAACATCAATGGCGGTCAGCTTCAGGAATAATCTACTGAATCTAAGCGTTCCACCTGCCGCGCTAGGGATGTGAAGAGTGCCAATGCCAGATTGAAGCTCATTAAACGAAAATGAATTAAGCCAAAGTCGAAACGCAAGCGGATAGTAGCAGAAGGTTTAGTGAATAGTATGCGCATCTCACTAGTACTTTGCCAAAATAGATCCTTCTGATAGGTAACAAGCTGGCTATCAGGACGATAGGATTAAAAGAATCTACCGCGCGGGCGTCGGACACGGTCCGCCGTTGCGGGCCGATGCCGCCCCGAGAAACTAAATTGGAAGAGTACTAGATAAGCAACAAGGTATAGCGTATTATATTTTGTTACCAAAATTATCATATAATATCTGTTTTTCAATTTTTATCCTCTTCTATTTGGAATTTATTCGATTCTGGTTTTCGATTTTCGCATAATGTATAATTGTGAACTGGAAAATTTTGCTTTTAAAGCCAGCTATAGCCGCTGTTTGAGTTAATGATTTGGTCGAATACCACGCCCTTTTTTTATGTACGTTACTTTTTTGAACAGCTTTCTGAAAACCTCTTTCTGCGTGTTTATATAAGCTTTAATTGGTTTATTTGGTAATGAAGTAGCTTCGGGTCATTAATCACTTTGCATCCTGTAACGTTTGCTAAAAAAGGTTTCCACCTGGTACGGATTGGTTCGTATCTGAGCAAGATGAATAGATTCTGTGAGTTGCTGATCTGCTGCGACTCCAATTACCAACACGATAGAAATAAGCACTTGTATAGCGCTGACAACCTGCTAGAATGCTAAAAAATTCAGCCAAGAGGTAATTTAGATACGATTATGGAACAGTCCAGCGATGAACCCAATCTGGATGCTGGCCGTCAGAGGGAGCTGCTGGAAGATATGATTAAGCAGTGCGATGCCTTAATTGATGAGTTGTATGAGACAATCGAGTTGTTTACACTGGATAGAGCGTTTCCAGACGATGAGGCTATGCATACGAATGCCGCTCAGGAATTAGTGTATTACACTCGTAAGCGTATCGAATTGGTAGATGCTATACGCTTATTGGGTAGAGACAATGCGTCCCGGAATCTGGATACGGGGGAGTAGCCGATTATTGACAAGGCAATTTGGAGCGCTTTTAGCCACTCTAGACCTTGCTATCTACCGGCCCGCAACCAGAGTTCCTGTAGAGTCTGTCCCTGCACAGCTATCAAAATGAGGAACTTAGGGGAGGTTAATCTTTCAGTGCCAGATAGAAAAGCAATAGTAGACTGATAGAGCACAAAATCAACACCATCACCAGTATGGGACGCATTCGACGGTCAGCAGGAGTTGGCATAAGAGTTAGTCTTTGATTTAGTAGGATAGACAGGCTTGGGTAGTCTGGTTCTTGTAGCGGTTCCTGATGGTGATTTCGTAAGTCTGACTTGCTGTCACCCTAGCCAACCCTGATTGACAATCGCATAAACGATAGCCAATGCAATAAGAATGGATACAATAATTAGGGGCGGTTTTGGGAGAAATACTTCATGATTGGTTAACTGCTTTTGTTTTTCTGAAGTGTTTAGGTTTTAATTGAGGGGCAAGTGACTCGCCAGGAGCAATCGCATAATGGCCTGTTTCTGACTTAGTCATAGCCTGATTGGAGATAGACTTTTCCTTTAGCTCCTTCTCCTCCAGTTGCTTCTTGTGAGCGTATTCACGCCGTGCAATGATAATCTGGTAACTAGTGATGGCCAGAAGTAGCGTAAAAATAATCAGCATGCTCATTTGTATGTGTTATTACGTTAATAGGTAATTTCATTAGGGAGCTGGTTAAGAACTAATAAGGTTTAGGCTAAAAAACGAGAAAGTACTATACGCTACTCATATACCCGATTAATCAACATGGCGACTACATTGGGCTTTTCATCACAATAAAAGTCCCCTCCTACGGTATAGACCTGGCTTCCAGAAGGGGACTGGACCACTCGGACAATGTGATGCACATTGACATAGTAGGTATCGACACCGCCGTACTGGGATGATCGCTTTAAGTTGATAAATGGATTCATAACCTTGATTAGTTTAAAAAACGAATGCCTTTGGGCAAATTTTTACTGTTGTCTTATTTTTTGATAAGTGCCTTCAACTCATCGATCTGAGCCTTTAGCTGTTTATTAATTAGCTTCTGCTGTGGTTAGGTTGCCTGCACCACCCCCTGCCATCGTATTATAGGCAACAGGCGTAGAGGAAAGTGGAGTAGTTGAAATGTAATTGGTTTGTGCTTTTATTAAAAAGGGGGTAATACCCAAAAGGATCAATAAAAGGAATTGCATAGTGAGGAAGGTTTAGGGAAGTACATATCTGATCATCAACGATTTCGTGAAGGTAGATCAGCATATGTTTTTATACAACGCTAAACATCAACTTGGAATTCGAATCGAGCCAATACTTATTCATCGCAAAACTAGGTAACACAATGATAAGTAAAGAGAAACAAGTAAGCAAGTAGTCAAAGGGGCTTCCTAGTCAAGAATCCACTGTTGGCTAGGTTAATATCATTTGGTTTCGAAAGGAAAGGGACTTTATAAGGGTAGCGTTTTGCGACTTTGGGCCTAATTGAACCTTGCTTAATTAATGAGAAGTCTATGCCATTTATTTGCCATTAAAGCTCCTGAAAAATGCAAAAAAAACGCTCAAATCAAGCTGATTTGAGCGTTTTCTAAAGTGACCATGGGGAGATTCGAACTCCCAAGCCTTGCAGCACCACCCCCTCAAGATGGCGTGTCTACCAATTTCACCACATGGCCAATTCCTGATTGCGGCCGGGCCGCCGGAGCGGTGCAAAGATAAGAGCCTTGTTGTCTTTTGCCAAACAGAAGCTCGAAACTTTTCCTTTTTTGCCCAAATGTGGTCCATAAGTGGCTAAAATTTCGTACTTTTATCTTTCTAAATCACGTTTAAAAGTCCAATTCGTATGGCACTGGAATTAATCGGAAAACTTATAAAAGTTCTGCCTGAAGTATCAGGGCAAAGCCAAAAAGGCCCCTGGAGTAAGCAGGAATTTGTTATTGAAACACTTGATGCATCATACCCTAAAAAAGTTTGCCTGACGGCCTGGGGCGATAAAGTTGCTGATCTGAAACAGTATGCTTTAGGCGACACACTCAAGGCTACATTTAGTGCGGAGTCGCGTGAATACAATGAGCGTTGGTATACCGAATTGCGGGCTTTCCGGATTGAATTAGGCGAAGGCGAAGGTGCGCCGGCACCTGCTCGTCCGGCTGCTGCACAACAAGCGCAGCCACGTCCGGCTTCGCAAAGTCAACCGGCTGCTATGTCGTTCAATGCAGCTTTTGATGAAGAAAGTAACGATTTGCCGTTTTAACGGCTAGCATAAAAAAAGCCGCTCACGAGCGGCTTTTTTGTGATTCGGCTGGGATTCGAACCCAGGACCCATACATTAAAAGTGTATTGCTCTACCAGCTGAGCTACCAAATCGATTGAACTGCGATCCTCACTAAGAGGGGGCTGTCCGTAATTGTGGTGCAAAATTATGGCCTTATTTCGTTCGTTGCAAGCCATTCCCCTTAAAATAAGTCTATTTTTTTATTTTTTGTCTGTTAATTCCCTGGCACAAACCGTCTCGTCAGACTCACTTCGGCGGGCCGATTCGCTGTTTGCTGCTGGCGATCAGGCAAATGCAGCACGCTTCTACGAAATGGCTTTGGCCGAGGGGCACACGGCTACCGATCCGATGTTGTTGAAGTTAGCCAGCGCCTATGAACAGCAAAACGATGTGCCCAAGTTACTATATTATCTGGATGTGTATTTCGACAGGCATCCCGACGATATGGTGCTGCGCCGAATGAGCGACATCGCCCGTGCCAATAATCTGAGCGGTTATGAGACCGACGACTTGAATTATTTTTACCTATTCTATCGTAAATACGGTATTTATTTTCTTCTGTTTCTGCTGATTCCGGCGGGTTATGTATTTACCGTGTTGATGCTTAAAGTCCTGCAGAAAGAGGCCATACCGGGTCGACAGAAATGGATTATCTTCGTCTACCTGCTGCTCTTATTGATCTTCACAAACTTACCTGAAGGGGTGCAATCCGGTATTACCAGTCATGATCGTGTCCTGTTGCGTACCGATCCATCGGCAGCCGCTCCCGTTGTCGAAATAATAGGACGGGGACACAAAGTCAATATTCTGGGTACAAAAGATATTTATCTGCGCGTACTCTGGCACAACGAACTGTACTTTATCCGGCGCGATAACGTGTGGATCATTTAAAAGGTAAAAGAGTGAAAGAGTGAATGAGCGAAAACTGGAGTGACACTCTTTCACTCTTTCACTCTTTCACTCTTTTTCAAAGGTGAGTCTTTCTCTTTAGCCAGCGTGTTGTAAACCAGTTTGTCCATCAGGCCGGGTAGCCATTTGTTCATAAAGACGGTGAATTTTCCCTGGCCGGTCAGAATGAGTTCGCGCTTTCGATGTTTCACGGCCCGAAGTATATGGTCTGCGCATTCTTCAGCACTCATCATGCTACTTTCGTCACGCATGGTTTCGCCTTTCGCCTGACCATGTGCATCAAGGGCTGATACACGAATGTTCGAGGCTGTAAAACCGGGACAGGCGGTCAGCACGTGAACGCCTGTATGCAGTAACTCCGTTCGTACTGCTTCCAGAAATCCGTTCATGGCAAACTTGGATGCCGAATAACCGCTTCGCACGGGTAAACCCCGGTAGCCTGCAATGGAGGAGATACCAACAATAGAGCCCTTTGCCTCCTGAATGTAGGGTAGGGCGTAGCGGGTGGCATAAACCGTACCCATGAAGTTGATATCCATTACTTTCTGAATAACAGCCGGGTCGGTGTCGATTAGCATGGAGCGCATGCTGATGCCCGCATTGTTGATAAGTATATCCAGGCGACCAAAATGGGCTATTGTCTGTTCGATGAGCCGTTTGACATCGGCTTCAACGCTGACATCGGCTAGTAAAGAGAAGCAATCAATACCAGCCTGACGAAGTTCATCGCTAACCGTCTGGAGTGCGTCGGCTTTCCGACCACAGATAACTAGTTTGGCTCCTTCCTGCCCAAATGCAAACGCCAACGCCCGGCCAATACCTGATGAGGCACCGGTAATAAGTACAATTTTATCTTTCATAGGAAAGGGCAAAGATATGGAATTGGGAGAGTAGGTTGATTGAGTAAAGTAAGTGGAGTTGGTGGAGTAAGTGTATTAAGTGAAGTAGGTGTAATAAACTCTCTACTTATTTCACTTAATACACCTACTCCACTTACTTGCCCATTATCGAATCAGCGTTACTGCCCCTTTAATGGTTCGTTTGGTGGTGAGTATCAGGTAATAATAAGTTCCTACGGCCGAATCGTTGCCGTACCACCGGAATTTTGGATCGGAGGATGTGTAAATATTTGCTCCCCAACGATTGGTAATGTCAACCCGTTTAAATTGCTCGTCGCAGGAGTTTTCGGGTAGGTCTTTTACGGCAAAATAATCGTTAACGCCGTCGCCATTGGGTGTAAACACATTGGGAATCTTGATTTCGGCATTCACTGATGGGTTCTTGACATGGAATGTAACCGTAGTAACATCGGTGTGATTAGGCTGACAGGAGCGATCATCGACCACAAAATCGACAATAAACGTAGCTTCGGCTCTCCCTGCCATCAATTCGCAGGTAGGCTTCCAGTTAAACGCCGATTGAAGAGTCGGTAGGCCCGATTTGTCGGTGAAGTTCATGCCTGCGGCTTTTACGTCGAATCCCCTTCCTGTGCCGGTAAGTCGGATTGTATCCCGGTCAGGGTCGTTGCCAAGCACATCGAATTGCGTTCGACCGATTGAATCGGAAGGGCTTACGGTAAGTTCAACAACGGGTTGAGCCAGCGTTGTTCGCACGCTTGGGGCTGACTGGGTATACCTATGGCTGCAAGTTTTACGGTGACTGTATCGCGCAGATTCTGGTTACAGCGGGTGTCGGTCACAATAAAGTCGACGATATACTCGGCCTGGGTGGCCTGCGTACAGGTAGGTTTCCAGGAAAAGGGTTGAGCAACCTTGCCCACACCTGAGCCTGAATTAAAACTCATACCCGCCTGTGCCAGCGAAAATCCCCGTCCAACTGCCTGAATGGTGATATTATCGTTGTCAATGTCGTTGCCCAGAGCGTTAAACGTAAGCGATGAGCCAACGGTAACTTTGCCTTGGTTATTCAGGAGATTGGTACTGGCTACAGGTTTGTGATTGAGCGAAGGAATAATATTCAGACGAATGCTGATGGTATCACTCAATCCCTGCGGACAGCCATCGTCTGTGGCCCGGATTATCAACGTGAACGGCTTGCCATCGGCTCCCACGCATCGCCCGAAACAGAATTTAGCCTGAAGCGTATCGCTGCTGGTGCGTGTGAGCAAGACACTGGGTGAGAGCGTCAGACCAGGTAATGAGCCGCTCATGTTGGTAATCGTAATCTGTTGGTTAGGGTCGATGTCCGTTACGTATAAATTCAGACAGTTCGTGTCTTTCTCGGCAATCGTAATCACACTTCCCTGGGTGTAAAAGCTTTTCTGACCGTCGGGGCGGAACAGGAGCGTAGGTGCATCATTTTTCGGACAATCCACAACTAATACCTGGAAATCGCGTCGGACCAGACCAATTAATTTTTTATTCCTATACTCACCCACTTCTACCGAGAACACAAAAAGCCCTGCCCGGTCAGGCGTCACACTGAGCAGCCCCGAACGGGCATCGACACGCAGGGGAACCGTTCCCGGAATCTCATTGGCTATCGAAATGCCGTTGATCCACTGGATCGAGGTATAGGGGCCTGAATAGAAAACGGGTTGTGTGGGTTGATTCAGCGCACCAGGGTCGGGTACTGCTACAGAACTAAAGCCGTTATAAGGGGTCACCAAATTATAGGTCAGGCTGTCACCATCGGCGTCTTTGGCGCTAAAATCGAGGGTGAAGGGCTGACCGATGCAGGCATAATCCCCTTTGGGTACGGTAAATACCGGGGAGGAATTCGCCACGGTTGCTGATCCGTTTCTGACGGCTGGAAATTCGAGGTAGAATACGGAACCAGCTGCACCAGGAGCGTTAATATTAATGATCGTCCCGTTTCGGCAACACCGTTCCCAGGACATATAATAGCCACCAGCATCATTGAATATATTGGGATCGAGCGTTAGATCGGTGCTGTACCGAATTAACAGCGTACGCAGATTCGCCGATGCACAGAGCGGTCTTGTATAGGCGACTTGCTCAGTACTGATACGAGTAAGGGCTACATAGCCAATAAATTGATTGGTACGCTTAGCAAAAACACCAATGCTAACGACAGCATCATTGGCACCAGCATTCCCGTTGATGGCGTCGAAGTAAAGATTCAGGTTAATGCGGTGGGTGTAAAGCCCCTGCGAACCAAGATAGCGTAGTTCCAATTCGCCCCCAACAATATGGGTTGCCAGGGCAAAGTGGCTCATAACCAGCAGTAGACTGCTTAGAAGTAAAGGTTTCCATAACGTGCGGTACAAGTTCAACATACGTAGAATCGTTTCTATATTGAGACCGTCCCAAAACGGCTGCTTAAATTAGCAGTTTTTTAGGACTAATTTATGCGTAGGAAGATTCATAAAACCCCGAACGGTTGGCAAGTGTTCGAATTGATGCGGTGGCCGCCGAGGGAAAATGCATTGTACGGACCGAGGAGGGCGTTATTTTTGTTGAAAACCCGACTGGTGGTCCGGGTGTAGCCCTGGCGATGTAGTAGACCTGCGCATCACCAATACCAAGAAACAATACCGCGAAGCCGTTGCCGAGCGAGTTCATGAATGGTCGCCCATACGGGTTACGCCATTTTGCGAGCATTTTGGCACCTGTGGCGGCTGCAAGTGGCAGCATATAAACTACAGCGAACAACTGGGTTTTAAACACCAGCAGGTTGTTGATCATCTGACGCGCATTGGCAAGGTAGCGCTGCCCAATATTCTGCCCATTCTGCCCGCGCATCCTACCCAATATTACCGCAACAAGCTTGAGTTCACCTGTGCCGAAGGCCGCTGGCTGACGCAGCAGGAAGTGGGCACTCGCCAGGTAATAGACCAGCGGGCGGTGGGTTTTCACGTTCCCGGCCGGTTCGATAAAGTGCTGCCTATTCATCATTGCTACCTTCAGCCTGATCCCTCCAACGCCATCCGACAGGCGGTCAATGAGTACGTTTACCAGCACGATATGACGTTGTATAATCTGAAACTGCATACCGGCTATCTGCGAACGCTCATCATCCGCACTGCCGATACTACGCAGCAGGTGATGGTAACGTTGCAAGTCGCTCAGGACAACCCCGATCTGTTAAATGGCTTACTCGGTTATTTACAGGCTACTTTTCCGCAGATTACATCACTAAACTACATTCTGAACACGAAGAAAAACGACAGCTACCAGGATCAGGAAGTAATTAACTGGGCAGGAAAACCCTATATCGAAGAGCAGATGGGCGAAGCCGATGGTCCACCCCTAACGTTTCGTATTGGTCCTAAATCGTTTTACCAGACCAATGCTCAACAGGCGCACAACCTCTACAAAATCACGCGTGACTGGGCTGGACTCACAGGACAGGAACGGGTCTATGACCTCTATACGGGGACAGGGACAATTGCACTTTTTGTGGCTCGTCGGGCCAAGGAGGTTATTGGTGTGGAGTATGTTGATGCATCGGTAGCGGATGCCCGCGTCAATGCAGAGGTGAACAGGATTACCAACGCAACCTTTGTGGCAGGGGATATGCGTGAGATTCTAACCGACAGCTTTTTTGATCAGCATGGTCGGCCAGAAGTAGTCATTACCGATCCCCCCGTGCCGGAATGGACGAGGCCGTAACGCGCCAGCTCCTCAAAGCTGCACCCAGCAGAATTGTCTATGTGAGCTGCAATACGGCTACCCAGGCCCGCGATCTTGGTATATTGGATGAGGGGTATTCGGTAGCCAGGGTACAACCCGTGGATATGTTCCCGCACACACACCATGTGGAAAATGTGGTGTTATTGATAAAAAGAGAGTGACGTGAGTGGAGTAGGTGGAGTGAGTGGAGTAGGGGAAAGGACTAGCCTATATTTCACCCACTCCAATCACCCCACCTATTCCACTCACTGCACCTACTCCACTAAAAATCAAAATTCCAGATAAGGCGCAATCTTCTCGATTGTTTTGGCATCCAGCACTCGAATGGGTTTGAGCGATTCTGCTGAGGTGTAAGCCCCGTGTTGCTCGCGGTAGCTGACAATTAGCTGTGCCTGCCGACGCGACAAAAACGGATGCCTGTCCAGTTCATCGGCCGTAGCGGTGTTGACTGGAATTTTCCGCACTGCCGATCGAATTTTTCCAAATTTCTCCAGTTCATCCAGCGCCAGTGAGTCCAGCCCATAAATGTCGCGAAACTGTTCTGTCGAAACGAAGCCACCCAGGGCGTCGCGAAACTTGACGATACGCCCGGCCAGCGTAGCACCAATGCCTTTCAAGGCAATCAGCTGGGATGTGTCGGCAGTGTTAATATCAAAGGGCTGAAGAACAGGTTTGGCGGGCCGTTCCGTAAAAGCGGGTCGCTCCGAAAATGCTGGCCGTTCGGTTGGTTTGTAGGACTCGTTGGTGTAGGGTTTTGTATGTTCAAACGGGTCATGACCCGACCGGTCTGAATGGGCTGCTTCCTTGAGCGTTATGTAGGGTTCAAGTTGGTCATAGAGATCTGGCGGGAAATCGTATATCCGCAACAGATCTTCTTTCTTCCGAAACTGCCCGCCTTTACTTCGGTATTTGTCAATGCGATCGGCCAACCAGCGGGGTAGCCCTAATTGCTGCCATTCGGCCACACTGACCGTGTTTGGGTCGAAACGGAAGAGTTTGGGTTCACTGAAGTGCTCGGCAGTGGTTTTTTCTTTGTCAACACGACTTCCGAATTGGGGTTGTTTAGCTTCTTCGGCCTGCATAAGTGCCACCAGGCTATCGAGTTTACGCTGATCGGCTGCAGACGTATCGACGGGCTTTCTATCGGCTACGAACCGGTATACAAATGGAATAAGCAGACAAAGCAGCGTCAGGAAAAGCAGGACTGTGAACCCTCTAGCCTCTTTGTGGGAAAATCCGAAGTAGTCGCGAATGAGCGACTGGAGCCGGTTGAGCATGAACAGTAGGTAGTTGCGGTGAGTATGTAACTACCGCAAACTAAACTGTAAAATTAATGCTGCGCAACTCTTTTGGTTATTTAGTCGACAAGTGATTTTTTTTTGCCCTCAGAACGTTCTTGCCACCAGTGGAAAATAAAGACAGCTAACCTTGCTGCCAGTACACCAACACCGGTTCCCGTTAATACATCGAGCGGATAGTGGGCAGCCACATAAATCCGGCTATAGGACACAACGGCAGCCCATAGGAAAACCCATTTTAACCAGGGATGCTGCTTGCCTAGTAAAAGCCATAAACTGGTTGACAGGGCAAAAGTGGTTGCTGCATGGGACGAAGCAAAACCATATAATCCACCACATTCCATGACCGGATGAATGAGTTTTTGTAAGGCAAACTCATGGCAGGGTCTGAGCCGATGGGTGAGGGGTTTCAAGACCGACGAAGTGGCCTGGTCGGCAAGGGCGACGGCGGCAACAATCGTAAGTATAAAACCAATGGTTTGTTTCCGGTACCGATAAATCAGCCAGCCAATGAGCAACGCATAGAAGGGAAACCAGCTATTGCGTTCTGTTACCCAAATCATAATTGGATCAAGCCAGGGCGTATAATGGCTATTGAGCCACAGAAACAGGTCAGTATCGAGACGATTAAGGGTTTGTAGCACTGGTTGTATTCATGATAGCTTTATGATAAATCCTCCTGTTGATTATTCAATTTGGTTCAGGGTGAGCAATAAACTCCCAATATTTATAAGCAGCAGGGGCCTTTGGTTGAGGCTTTGTCAGTGCGCTCATAGCGCTCATTGCTGGATTGACTCCCAGCACTGCCGACCCTAACGTTGCTCTGGATAGTCGTGTCGCCATTTTATTTGATTGCTGCGTTGATGTTAAGGGCGGGCCTAGTATTGTCTGATAGCCATCCGGCCATCTGGAGTTGCGCTGTTCACGGGGACGACAAGAACATTTCTTAAGTTTGACAACTCGACTAATCGGTACTATAACGTATTGCCCAATAGCATCTTCCAGTCTAAATGTTGATGAATCTACTTGGATCAAACGGCCCTTTGTAAGAACCAGTACATTATCATGGATAAACTCGCATTCGAGTCCTTTATTTAGTTTATAAAATACACTCTTATCCGTTTCTCCATCAACGGCCTCGATTGACTGAGCAAAATTGGATGATGTAAAAAGGAGTAATGCTGATGAAAGAAGTAAAAGTTTACGGGTGTAACAGAAAAAAAGCATAGTGGTTTTACTTGATATTACGGTGGGTATTTAGTTGGCGAAGCCATATGGAGGGCTCCATTGGTCTGAAGCTACAGCACCAGAAACTGACTCAGGTAATTTCGGGCGGTCAGAATGGCGGTCTGAACATCATCTGGATGACCCTCATACGCTTTGTCTTCCACTTCAATGCAGACAGGTCCCCGATAACGAACGTCGGTGAGAGCCGCGAAAAAATCCCTCCAGCGAACATCGCCCAGTCCGGGGAGTTTCGGGGAGTGGTATTCCAGTGGGTTGGCCATGCTTCCAACCCGATTTAGCTTGTCCCGGTAAAGCTTCACATCTTTCAGATGGATGTGGTGCAGCCGGTCTCGGTAATCATAAATGGGTTTAACCTCGTCCATCATTTGCCAGATCAGGTGGCTGGGGTCATAGTTTAAACCCAGTATCGGCGAGGGGATAATCTCGAACATACGATCCCAAATGGCAGGCGTAGTGGCCAGGTTTTTGCCCCCCGGCCATTCATCGTCGGTAAACCACATGGGGCAATTTTCGATGCCAATTTTTACATTACACTCTTCGGCTACCTTTACAATGGCTGGCCAGTGTTCGGCATATAAGTTCAAGTTGTCTTTTATGCTTAGCGAAGGATTCCTGCCAATGAACGTGTTGACCACCGGAACCGCATCGGCGGACCGCGCCAGTTTCGCAGCTGCCCGAATGATTTTCTTGATATGCTCCCGATAAAACTCGCCCTTCTCCGGATTCGGATCAAGCGGGTTTGGATAGTATCCTAAGCCCGAAATCGATACGTTATACAGTTTTGTTAGTGAGTGAATTTGATCCACATTGAGATTGTCAACGTCAATATGGGTTACGCCTGCATACCGACGGGCATCCGCATTGCCCGATGGCCAGCACATCAATTCGACGCATTTGAACTTGTGCTCTGACGCAAATTTTAAGACACCATTTAGGTCATAATCGGCCAGAATAGCCGAAACAAAGCCGAGGTTGAGCATTTTATGAAGGATTAATGATTAAATTTCAGTAGCCGTTCGATTCAGAAATCGGTGTTAGTAGCGCATTGGGAGTGGCAATGCCAAATCGCCGGTAAGCAGCTTCCATAATGGTTGCCGTTGACGAAGTGCCGATGCGTGTAACGCCCATTTCTTTAACCGTGAGCACTTCATCCAAAGCACGAATACCACCTGAAGCCTTGACCTGGACGGCTGGTCCTACATGGTTGAGCATTAGCTGAAGATCGTGGGTAGTGGCTCCGGTGTAATCGTATTTGCCATCGTTGCCTTTCACGAAACCGAAACCGGTCGACGTCTTAACAAATTCAGCCCCAACTTCCGTGCAGATTTCGCAGAGTTTGATTTTATGGGCATCATTGGGCAGAAAGTCATTCTCGAAAATCACTTTCAGGATGGCTCCATGCAGCTGACAGGTTTTATGCACTACCCCGATTTCGTCAGTCACATAGTCCCAGTCTTCGCTCAGCACTTTGCCAATATTGACGACCATATCAATTTCCACGGCCCCATCCTGGCACGCCTGCTCAGTTTCCGCGACTTTACTACTTGTCGTACTGTTGCCATGTGGAAAGCCAATCACGGTTCCGACCAGCACATCGGAGCCCGCCAGCAATTCGGCAGCCATACGAACGGCATAGGGCTTGATGCAAACTGAGGCTACGTCGTATTTCATGGCCAATTTGCAGCCCTCGCGGAGTTCGGCGTCGGTTAGGGTTGGATGGAGCAGGGCGTGATCAATTAGCTTGGCAATCTCCTGAATGAGGGTTGGGTACATAGCTTCACAGAAAATGAGCGGGCTAAGATACGAGATTGTCGAAAGATAACGTTTTGGGAAGGGTA
This sequence comes from Spirosoma telluris, assembly GCA_003259005.1. Classification (GTDB taxonomy): domain Bacteria; phylum Bacteroidota; class Bacteroidia; order Cytophagales; family Spirosomataceae; genus Spirosoma; species Spirosoma telluris. The sequence goes on along the minus strand of QLII01000001.1, from coordinate 1,713,903 downwards.
TAATCCCACAAACAGTCCCATGACTAAAGGTAAATTCCTTTGGCCATGGGACTGTTTATAAATAGGAACGGGTGTTGTTGCTAGAAGGCACTTATTCCTTTCAAAGGGCTACCAGCCCTCCCCGCACAGCACACACGACTAGACCAACACGGCTTTTTACCTGAAAGCGTTCAAATAACGCTTCCCGGTAGCCATCCACAGTGCGGGGGCTCACGCACATTTGATCGGCGATTTGGACATAGGTTAATTCGGAGCAGGCCAATTGAAGAAAATGGCGTTCACGAGGTTTCAACTGAACTCCGTTCAGGTTACGGCTACTGATTAGGTTGTTCATTCTATGGCGTGAGGTGGTAGTTAACTAGTCGGTTAGCTAACTGCCTGAAAGTAAGCATACTCTACACCATAATCAAAATCAAATGAGTTAACGGTAGTTTTTTGTGAACAGTTAGTTAAAACCCAATTTTTCCCGAACGCGGGCAATCGTTTTTCCAGCTATTGCCCGGGCTTTTTCCTCGCCAGCCCGCAGTTCGGCTTCGAGCGCGTCGGGGTTTTCAATTGTGTAATAATTAAATCGTTCGCGCTCAGTCGCAAACTGCTCCAGTATGAGTTCATAGAACGCTTTTTTAGCCATACCATAGCCATAGTTACCTCCTTCGTATAACCGACGCATATCGGCAATTTGCTCAGACGATGCCAGTAATGAATATAACTGGAAGGTAATATCCGTATCGGGGTTCTTCGGTTCTTCGAGGGGAGTGGAATCCGATTTGATTTTCTTGATTACTTTCCATAGCTCATTTTCGGGCAGGAAAATATCAATGTAATTATTGTAGGACTTGCTCATCTTAGCCCCATCAATGCCCGGAATGGTCATAAGTCTTTCATCAATGCGAGCCTCAGGCAGAACAAAAACAGCTTCGTTATATTGATGATTAAACGAACTGGCGATATCCCGTGTCATTTCGATATGCTGACGCTGATCTTTACCAACGGGAATAATTTCGGCATCGTACAACAGAATATCAGCAGCCTGTAAAACTGGATACACGAACAAGCCCGCATTAACACCCGAAACCGCATGGTCCGATTTCTCTTTAAACGAGGTTGCGTTGTTGAGCATCGGAAAGGGTGTAAAGCAGCTTAAATGCCAGGCCAGTTCTGTATGCTCAGCCACGCGAGACTGCCGCCAGAATGTGTTTTTCTGGGTGTCCAGTCCAAAGGCCAGCCAGGTTGCGGCCACCGCCCGTGTAAACTCCCGGCGCATCGGCCCATCTTTTATGGTTGTAAGCGAGTGAAGGTCGGCAATGAACAGAAATGACTCGTTATCAGGATGTTTTGATAACTCAATGGCGGGCTTAATGGCCCCCAGAATATTGCCTAAGTGCGGTCGCCCGCTCGATTGAATACCCGTTAAGATTCGTGACATAATAGAAATGGATAATGAATAATGGATAATGAATAATGAGCTTGATACAAAAGCATACATCATTCATTATCCATTACTCATTGTACATTATTCATTAAATTATTTCCCTTGTGCTTCCACTACCGCGATGGCTACCATATTAACGATTTCGCGTTCTGATGAGCCTAACTGCAAGACATACACAGGCTTTCGGATACCCAGCAGTATAGGGCCGATGGCATCAAAACCGGCGGCTTCGGTCATGAGGTTATACGCAATGTTAGCCGCCGACAGATTTGGAAAAATGAGCGTATTGGCTCCTTCTCCCACTAATTTGCTGAAGGGATGGTTTTGCTGTAACAGTTCGGTGTTGAACGCTAAGTGCGCCTGAATTTCACCATCGACAATCATGTCGGGGTTGCGTTGTTGCAGGAGCTCAACGGCGCGATTCATCTTCTCAGCATCATCACCTTTAGCACTGCCAAAGTTTGAGTAGGTGACAAGGGCAATCCGTGGTTTAATATTGAACCGTTCTACGGTTTGCGCGGTCAGTTCGGTTATCTCCACAATCTCTTCGGCAGTTGGATTGAAATTAACCGTCGTATCGGAGAAGAAGAGTGGCCCGCGTTTGGTGAGCAGAATGTACATCCCCGCTACTTTTTTCACGCCCGGCTCTTTGCCAATAATTTGAAGGGCAGGCCGGATCGTATCCGGGTAGGAGCGGGTTAAGCCGGAAATCAGCGCATCCGCTTCACCGGTTTCGACCATCATGGCACCGAAGTAGTTACGGACAAACATCATTTTCCGGGCTTCCGTGGCGTTGACACCTTTACGCTTCCGCTTCTCAAAGTACTGATCGCCAAACCGTTGAACCAGCGATTCCTGCTCTGGTGAACGGGGTCAATAATGGGGATACCGCCTAAATCAAGGCTGTTTTCCTCAATAAGCAGCTCGATTTTGGCCTTTTCGCCAAGCAAAATTGGGAAAGCAATGCCCTCATCCCGAACCTGTTGCGCGGCTTTTAGTACCTTCAGGTTTTCGGCATCGGCAAACACAACCCGTTTGGGGTTGGCTTTCGCTTTCGTCAGAATAACCCTCGAAATCTGATTGTCCTGGCCCAGTCGCCGGGCGAGTTGCTGCTCGTAGCCTTCCCAGTCTGTAATAGACAGGCGCGCTACCCCGGAGTCCATGGCGGCTTTGGCTACAGCCGGGGCTACCGTTGAGAGTAGGCGTGGGTCAACTGGTTTGGGCAGGATATAGGTTCGGCCAAAGATCATGTTCGATTCGCCGTAAGCCAGATTGACTAAATCGGGTACCGGCTTTTTCGCTAAATCGGCTAACGCATAGGTAGCCGCCAATTTCATCGCTTCATTGATTTCGGTAGCGCGAACGTCCAGCGCACCCCGAAAAATGTAGGGAAAACCAAGCACATTGTTGACCTGGTTGGGATAGTCGGAGCGACCCGTTGCCATAATGATGTCGGGCCGGGCTGCCATGGCGTCGTCGTAGCTAATTTCGGGAGTTGGATTCGCCATGGCAAAGACAATGGCATGGCTGGCCATCAGACGAATCATATCCTGACTCACGATATTGCCCTTCGAAAGCCCCACAAATACATCGGCCCCGGCAAATGCGTCTTCAAGGGACTGAATGTTGCGGGTGGTAGCGAATGGGAGCATCAGTTCGCTCAAATCTGTCCGATCGGCGCGCAACGGGCCGTTCACATCGAACATAACCATGTTTTCGTGTTTGGCACCTAAGGCAACGTATTGTCGGGCACACGAAATGGCCGCAGCGCCAGCACCCAGGATGACGAATTTCGCCGTTTCGATCGGTTTATGGACTAGTTCGAGCGCGTTGAGCAAGGCCGCTCCACTTACAATAGCAGTTCCGTGCTGATCGTCGTGCATGACCGGAATGTTCATCTCACGCTTGAGCCGCTCCTCAATCTCGAAACATTCTGGCGCTTTGATGTCTTCCAGGTTGACTCCACCAAAAGTGGGTTCGAGAATTTTAACTGTACGGACAAACTCGTCGATGTTGGTCGTGTTCAACTCAAGGTCGAAGACGTCGATGTCGGAATAGATTTTAAACAGCAGCCCTTTTCCTTCCATAACGGGCTTGCTGGCTGCGGGGCCAATATTGCCCAGACCCAATACGGCCGTTCCGTTGCTGATAACCGCTACGAGGTTACCCTTGGCCGTGTACTTAAAGGCATCGTCGGGGTTGGCTTCGATAGCCAGGCAAGGTTCAGCTACGCCGGGTGAATAGGCTAAAGAAAGGTCTCGTTGGGTGCTGTATTCTTTAGTTGGCACAACTTCGAGTTTTCCAGGACGACCCTTGGAATGGTAATCAAGGGCATCTTCTCGCCGGATTTTCTGATTCATACGGTTTCGTTGTTGAGGACAGTTCGTTGGGAGCGCGAAGGTACGGAAAAAGTTAGCTGGGTTAAGTAAACAATTCGGTTCCTAACTGACCGTATTGGCTATCCAGGAGGGTTGAATTTCCTCCGGTTTATGGTCATTTATGCATGGATAAGGCAAAATGGCATATGATATTCGGTAAAATTGATTGTAAACAGCAGAATAAGCTGAAAAACTGCTAGAAACCTGTCTTGCTACTGCTGATTATTGCAGCAAAAACGTGTAGTTTTACCGTATAGCGTTCATCTTCCGATACATAAGCGATCATGTCTACTCGTAGGACCTTCTTCCGCCAAACGGCTGCCGCAGCGACCGGTGCCCTGACACTGCCCCAATTTTTACCTGAAACCTTTGCCCGGCCTATTCCCACCGCCGATGCCGCTCTGAAATCGGCTGCCGAATGGGCGCAGGATGAAGACTTTTGGTCGTGGGTGAAATCAGAATATACCGTGTCGCCCACCTTACTTAATCTGAACAATGGTGGTGTGTGTCCGCAGCCGAAAGTGGTGCAGGATGCGCATATCCGCTTTTATCAGTATTGTAACGAAGCGCCATCCTATTACATGTGGCGAATTCTGGATCAGGGTCGCGAGTCCCTGCGCGAGAAACTGGCTGATTTAGGCGGCTGCTCGCCCGAAGAAATTGCCATCAATCGCAACGCTACCGAAGGGCTGAATACGGTTATCTTCGGCCTGAATCTCAAACCGGGCGATGAGGTTGTATTGACCAAACAGGATTACCCGAATATGCTTAATGCCTGGAAACAACGTGAAAAGCGCGATGGTATTAAGCTGGTCTATCTGGATTTAGAGCTGCCCAGCGAGGATGATAAATACCTGACGGAGCAGTATGTGAAAGCGTTCACTCCCCGAACGAAAGTAGTTCACATTACCCACATGATTAACTGGATAGGGCAGGTGATGCCCGTCCGGAAAATTGCAGATGAAGCCCACAAACGCGGGATTGAGGTTATTGCCGATGGAGCCCACTCATTCGCGTTATTTGATTTCAAAATACCCGATCTGGGTGCCGATTATTATGCTACCAGCCTGCATAAATGGCTCTGTGCCCCCTCGGCAGTGGTATGCTCTATATCAAGCAAAACAAAATCCGAAACGTATGGGCCTTACTCTCCAACAACGAACCCGATGGGCCGGATATTCGCAAATTCGAGAGCCTGGGAACGCGCTCGTTTGCTTCCGAAATGGCCATTGGTACGGCGGTTGATTTTCATAACAGCATCGGGTCAGCTCGTAAATTTGCGCGGGCGCATTACCTTAAAAACTATTGGATGGAACGGGTTAAAGACTTGCCCGGTGTGAAAATCCATACCTCGCTCAAGCCTGAATTTGCCGGAGCCGTTGGCCTGTTCTCAATCGATGGCATGAAAACCAGCGAGGTTGACGGGCAGTTGCTGAATAAATACAAAATCCATACGACAGGAATTGATTGGGAAAACATTCATGGCGTTCGGGTAACGCCCCACGTCTATCATTCGCCCAAAGACCTCGACCGATTGGTAACGGCAATCACGGCTATGTCGGAGAAACAGGCAATGGCGAGTAAGCAGAAAAAGAGTTAAACTAAGTATTTGGCCAAATTTGATTCTAAAGATTCTTTAGATCCTATTGTTGATATTCATCTGATTTATAGGCAATAGCAGCTAAAGAATCCCTAGAATCAACATACAAACAATTCTGTCTTAGTACTTACCTTTCCGTATAGCAGGCAGATTTATGCAGAAGACGAATAGATTCTGTGTAAATCTGCTTTTACTTTTGGACGTTTTGCAAAACGAATCAAGTATATAACGTCCACCGTTAGACTATGGATCAAGTGAAATGGGGTATTATTGGTTGCGGAGACGTGACCGAAGTGAAAAGTGGGCCAGCTTTTAATAAAGTACCTAATTCAAGCCTGGTGGCCGTAATGCGCAGGGATGCTGCAAAAGCCGCCGATTATGCCCAACGACATAATGTACCGACCTGGTACGATGATGCCGATGCCTTAATTAATGATCCCAATGTCAATGCGGTTTATGTAGCTACCCCGCCCGACACTCATGCCGAGTACGCCATTCGGGCCATGCGTGCGGGGAAGCCGGTTTATGTCGAAAAACCAATGGCCCGCAATGCTGCCGAGTGCGAAGCCATGAATCAGGTAAGCCGCGAAACCGGGGTGCCGCTTTTGGTGGCATTTTACCGCCGTGCACTTCCGTATTTTCTGAAGATCAAGGAACTGGTTGATCAGGAGGTTATCGGCGATATTCGTTACGTTCGGGTTCAATTGAATTGGCAGCCCTATGCCGAAGAAGTAGGGGAGAACCCTAAACCAAGATGGCGGGTTGACCCCGAAATTTCGGGAGGAGGCCATTTCCACGACCTGGCGTCTCATCAATTCGATTTCCTGGAGTATGTTCTGGGTCCCATTAAAATCGCTACTGGAATTGCTCGAAATCAGGCTGGGTTATATCAGGCCGATGACATTGTGATGGCGAACTTTGAATTCGAATCCGGCGCAGTAGGCGTCGGGAGTTGGTGTTATACTGTCAATAAAGAGCAACGGATCGACCAGACGGAATTTATTGGCTCCAAAGGAAAAATCTCGTTTTCCTTCTTTGAAGCCTACTTCATAAAAGTAGAAACTGCTGAGGGGACAGTTAATTACGCAATCCCATTTCCTGAGCATGTACAGCAACCCCTCATCGAACTAATCGTACAGGAACTTCGGGGCGAAGGGAAAAGCCCGAGCACCGGCGAAACAGGCGCACGGGCCAATGCAATTTTGGATCAGATAACAGCGCGTTAACCGTTGTTTATTTTGGGTCGTTGTACCCATCGGCAACCCGCTGGAACTCAGATATGATGTCGTGGATATGTGGATTCCAGAGGCTTGTTATCAGGGTTATATAATAGGATTGTCCGTCAGTATGATCCTGAATCATGTAGTCGAACCGAACCATGGTGCCAGGATTGTAGGTCTGAAACCAACTGGCAAACTTGCGCTCTCGTGACTTCTGTCGTCCGTCCGATGAGTCACATATGTAAATGGTGATGGCCAGACTGGTGCGGGCATAAAAATCCCGGATTATGGCGGCAAGCGTTGCCGGAATCACAAGGTCAAGTGTTGGGGGCTTCCCTGTAGGATTATCGACCAGGTCGATCACTAACTCGTAAACATCAGTATGAAAAACCCACTCCTCACTAATGATATAGGGAGTGGGTTTAAACCGGACTAAATAGGCAATACCAGTTGATGTTGTAAATGCGTAGCTATTGTCATTGCCTCCTTCAAAGCGAAAAAGATAATTAGTTGGTGGTAGATTCTTTGGTTCCATTCAATTTCCGGAGTTCAGCAATAGTTTGCTGTAAATGAGGGTCGTTCTTATATCGTTCAGGTACCGTCTTGCGCTCTTCCTCTTTTTCAGCGACCATGCGCTTAACACCCTTTAAGAACCGTTCGTAGGCTTCCCGATTGGTGGTTGTTGGTTGTTGCGTTTCCATCGTCTTCTTAATTTATACCGTCGAAGATACAATTTTTTCATTGAAAAAGTTGTGTTGTACTCTTTTGTAAATATAAAAGTGACTAATGGTTCAGGAAGACGATGATCAATGCCCGCAAACTATTTTACATACAAATACTGAATTGATAAATTTATTTTACATACATTTGATGAATTTATGAAGCCTGAACAATAACCAAATACGCCCATGAAGGGGAGTAACCTGGGAGAATTTGAAGAGTTAGTACTGCTGACCATTGCTGCGCTGGTTAATGACGCCTATAGCGTGGCCGTTTGTGATGAGCTGGAAAAGCACACGGGCCGGGCTACCAAGCTAGGCGTTGTTCATGCCGTTTTGAATAGGCTTGAAGAAAAGGGATTGGTGAAAAGCCATTTAGGGGATGCCACTAAGGCACGCGGAGGAAAGCGCAAACGCTATTACGAAGTGACCCATGCCGGAAAAGTAGCGTTGACCAACGCCAAAGATGTACGCGAATCACTCTGGCGAATTATTCCCGGATTCAATCTGGAAGGTTCCCTATGAAACAATTTGTCAGCCAAAACAATCGCTCAGGCGACCAGCCAGACTTACCACAACCGCCCCGTTGGGCGCAACGACTGCTTTGTTGGTATTGCCGCCCCGATTTACTTGAAGATTTACAGGGTGATCTGAATGAATACTTTGATCGGAATCTGGAAACTAAAGGGGCCAGACGAGCCCGACTGATTTACTGCCTTGATGTTCTGAAATTCGTCAGACCCTATACCATTCGCAAACCTGATTTTCTCAACTTTTTCATTCACTGGATCATGATTGGCAGCTACCTCAAAACCTCCCGGCGCAGTCTGGTGCGCAACAAATTATTTTCCTTCATCAACATCTTCGGACTGGCCGTGAGTATGTCGGTGGGCTTGCTCGTTATTTGTCTGATTTCCGACTTTCTTTCGTACGATGATTTTCAACTGAAGAAGGATAGAACTTACCGTATCATCACTTCGTATCAAAATCTGGATCAGCCTGCTGTGGAGTTAGCGTCCACCTCGGTAAAGGTTGGGAGGAAAATCCGGGAAACGATAGCGGGTGTAGAAGAACTAACGATTCTCCGTAATGGCTTTTCGGGCGATGCCCATGTGGGTGAAATGATTGTACCATTTGACGCTTATTGGGCAGATAATTCATTCTTCAAGGTCTTTTCATTCCCATTACTAAAAGGAGATCCCGCTACGGCCCTCAAAGAACCTTATTCGTTGGTGTTAACCGAAAAAACGGCTAAAAAACTGTTTGGACAGGCCGACCCTATGGGCAAGTTTATTCAATTCGATTCGCTGAATTATACGGTTACGGGTGTTGCGAAGGACGTTCCTAAGCTGTCGCATTTTCGGTTTGAGGCCCTTGTTTCGTTTGCTACCGCTGATGCGCTATTAGCTAAAAAAGATCCTAATTTTTATAGTTGGGAAAACGTCTGGCAGAATTATGTCTACATGGTTCTGCCTGAAACCAGTGATCCTGAATCGTTACAAAGGAGCCTTGATAAACTAAATACGCAGGAAAACGCTACAATAAAGAATAGAACGTTTACCGTTGCTCTTCAGCCTCTAAAAGAAGCGGCCTTGGGCAGGAAGCTCGAAAATTCAATTGGCCCGACGATGATGCCTATTGTCATCTGGATTTTAGGTGGTCTGGCATTCGTTATTATTCTATCCGCCTGCTTTAATTACACGAATCTCTCCATTGCCCGTTCGCTCAGGCGTTCGCGGGAAGTGGGTATTCGCAAAATTATCGGCGCTATGAAAAGCCATGTGTTGGGCCAGTTTATGGCCGAATCGGTGATTATTGCCCTCCTTGCCCTGGTGTTTTCATTTGCCTTGTTTCTATTCTTACGAACACAGTTCCTAGCCCTCGATCCGCATATCGGCGATCTGGTCTCCCTTGATTTATCCCTTCGAATCATTCTGTACTTTCTTGTTTTCGCTATGGTGGTTGGTCTGGCTGCCGGTTTTTTGCCTGCCTTATTTTTCTCCCGCATCAACGCACTCCAGGTCATAAAAGATGTCTCAACCGTAAAAGTGTTTCATCGAGTCAGTATGCGTAAAGCACTGATTGTCATTCAGTACACGTTCTCACTGATTTTTATTGCCACAACGCTGATAGGCTATAATCAATACCGGAGTTTTTTGTCGTTTGACTTAGGTTTTTCTACCGAAAATATTCTGAATATCCGGGTACAGGGTAATAAAGGAAATGTATTAGCCAAAGAATTGTCGGAAATTTCGGCTGTTCGTGACATTTCTCAATCGCTTATGATTACAAGTTTGGGGAGTATGCATGGGACAAATATGAAATATACGGATCCCCGAGATTCAGCAATGGTTTGGCTAAATCTGGTTGATGAGCACTATTTGCCTGTTCATAACCATAAGTTGGTCGCTGGTAAAAACTTTACCTTACGGCCAAAGAAAGGGGAAGAAAGTGAAATTATCGTGAATGAACAGGTGCTGAAACGGTTCAATATTGCCAAAAGAGATCCTGAAAAAGCACTTGGTAAAGTAGTGACTGTTGATGGGAATAAACTCACCATCGTAGGTGTGCTAAAAGATTTTCACTATGGAACCGTGGAAAAGAAGATTGAACCCGTCATGTTCCGTTACTCGTCCGATGAGCCCTGGGGATACCTGAATGTTAAGATTGCGTCTACCGATTTACCCGCCACAATGGCGAGTATCGAGAATGTCTGGCGAAAGGTTGATAAAGTTCACCCCCTGGATGCCAAATTCTATGATGATCAGATTGAACAGGCCTACAGCCAGTTCTCGGTTATGGTGAAAGTGATTGGATTCATTGCCTTTCTGGCCATCTGCATTGCTTCCCTGGGTCTGTTTGGTATGGTTGTATTCACGACCGAAACTCGCTTAAAGGAAATTAGCATCCGTAAAGTGCTGGGAGCGACTGAAGGTGGCCTTGTTTTTTTACTGAGCAAAGGGTTTTTAGGCTTGCTTCTTATCGCTAGCTTAGTTGCGCTTCCGGCTACTTACTTCTTTTTCGACAAAGTTGTTCTAACGAATTTCGCATATCACCAGCCGATTGGCCTGGGCGAATTGATAATGGGTGTAGTTATCGTGATGTTCCTGGCTTTTTTGCTGATTGGTTCCCAAACAGTAAAAGCAGCCCGGAATAATCCCGCTAAGGTGTTGAAGAGTGAGTAGAGACGCGATACCAAACTCCCACTGCTCCCAGCCAGCCAGCGATCAACCACGCCCCCACAGGTACACCAAACATAATCGCCAACAGACCGCCAATAAATGTTGCCAGTATGCCCGACAGCCAGCGTTCGGGGTCTATGTTGCGGCCATACGAAAGACTGTGCATGAGTAACAGGGCACCCCAACCCGTTAACCAGAGCCAGATAACGTAATCCAGCCGAATGTCGGTCGGGCAGTTTCGAAGTAAAATCAGGAGTTCGGGGAGCCAAATCAGGCCATAGGTAAGTGCATAGCGACCTAATCGTTGTAACCAGGAGAAGGGCAGATTGGGCAGGAAAAGCAGATACTTGTTCTCAAATTCGCTGATCTGCCCGCCTACCTGCGAATGCCCTAAGACCGCCAGCAATAAACCGATGAGCAGGAGCCGCTGGTCGTAGTCGTCGGTCGGGTAAAGTCGGCAAACGCCCGCCAGCAGCAGGCCTGAGAAGGCTTTGGTCAGAATAAGCGAAAGGGGCTCATGGCGTAGCCAGTAGACAGGAAAGAACAGTTCATATGGGAGCTGGATGGCTAGATGTGGTAACCGAAGCGAATCGGGATTAGGGTGCCGAAGCCGATAATCTGCCAGAGTTGCACCGGTCACCGTAAGTACCAGGATAACCAGAACAATCGCACTGAGAGAATCCCATTGTTGGTAGTGAACACCTAATTGAACCATCCAGCCTGCATAGGCAATAATGGGGAATAACAGACCAATTTGTATAGCCAGCCACAAGGCCAAGCGTTTAGGGGTTGGCACAAGCCAGAACGTTTGCAAAAACAAATGCTCAGGCGCCGTTAATTCCTGCCAGATAAACGAAATGGTTTTAAGCAGATATAAGATCCACAGAACGAACACCATAGCCAGAAAAAATGGCGAACCCAGTGCCGCCGTAATCAGCGCCTTGTGTTCTGTAGCACTTAGAAAACCAAAGGCCAGGAGGATGAGTACCAGAAATGTACCCGCGTTTTTAGCGTAGAAGGGACCAACGAAAATCCGATTCAGAAAAGCCAGCATTGGCGTAGCTAATTGGTTGACTGATAGGTAATTTATAAATCGCTCTTAGTAATAACGCCCGCACTCACCTCCCAAACGCTGGTGATAGGCAGCCCCGTTAGGCTAACGTCCTGATGAGAGGTGAGCAGAAACGAGACGCCCTGTTCTTCACAGAGTTGCCGAATATAACCAAACAGATTTTCGGCTGTGGCAACATCTAAGGTCGTTAACGGCTCATCCAGCAGAATCAGGCGGGGTGTTCCAAGCAGGGCCAGCAGGAGGGATAGCTTCTTGAGCATACCGCTCGAAAACTGACCAGTCGGTTTTGTCCAGAAAGCTTCTACGCCCAGCGTTTTAGCTAGTACATCGACCTGCCCAACGGGCGATTGTTTGGCTTTACTCACAAACGTAACAAGATCGCGGGCGGTGAGGAAAGACGGATAAAGCGGCTCGGCTTCGGCATAGTTGACCCACATCCGATAGGCTACCGGGTCGCGATTAATTTCGTAGGCTTCATCTACTAAAATCTCTCCTGAAAAGGGTAGCAGCCCCGCTACTGTGCGAAACAGGGTGGTTTTCCCAGAGCCATTCCCCCTCGAAAATAATGAATACCTGGAGGCAGATGGAGTTCTGGAACAGTCAGGGCAATATGCCCATTGTAGGATTTGGTGAGGTTGGAGAGGGTGAGCAATTGATGAACAATGTAAAATGGATAATGTAGAATGAATAATGGCAAGTTAAGCGGTAGGGATAATTCAGTAATTACCGCTCATCATTATTCATTCTACATTATCCATTTTACATTCTTTATTATCACCATTTCACACTCAACCGAATGCCCCCATGCCGTTTCGGGTGGGTGCAGCGTTGTAATACCGGTTGCCAACGGCATTCAGGTCGTAACCCAATGAGTAACTTCTATCCAGTAGATTATCGCCACTGGCATAGACATCCAGTGTCCAGTGCGGACCCAGGTTTCGGCGAAAACCGAGGGTCGCCTGTAGCAACTGGGTCGGGTTCGATAAGGCCGTGTTCGCGTCATTTAATGTAAATTCCAGCAAAAACTGATACGTCAAATGGGCATAGAAACCCGATTTGGTCTCGGCGTCAATACCCGTCACGTTTGTCGTAGGCGCTACCCCCGGAATTCGATTGTTCGAAAGATCGACGGTGCCCTGCTGGTAATCCCGGTACCGATAATTGATGAGCGTCAGGCTATTCCATAGGCGGAGCAAGGAAAATGCCGAGGGACTGGAAAACGCAGAAGGAAGAATAAAGTCGTAGGCAAGCTGCGTTTCTAAACCCGGCTGATCGGTCCGGCCAGCATTGACAAAATAATCCGCCCCGGCAGCATCTGATCGACGAACAATGGTTTCGCGCAGTTGGAGTTTATAAAGCGCCACATCGAACCGAAGGTGATTATTGAAGACAGTGCCTCGCAGGCCTACTTCATAACTGGTACCGCGTTCGGCATTGAGCGTCGTGCTGAATCCGCCCGCCGATGGGTGGACCTCCTGACTCGACGGAGCCGAATAGCCCGTACTGATGCTCACGAAAGCCGATAAATTCGGGCCAAACGTGCGCAGAAGGGCTACTCGTGGCAACCAGACTGGCGTAAAATTGCGGGTAATCATGGCTGTAGGCAAGCCACCTTTTCGTACCATAAACCGGGTAAAATCGTAACGAACATCGTTTCGGCTTAGACCTGCCGTTAGCCGAAAGTGGCCAGGTAATTCAGTTTCAGCCTGTGCGAATACGGTTGTTTGTCGGGAAATCAGTTCTTCATCGGTCTGAATCGTATCCGATACCCCGGCGCGGTTGCCAAAATTTCGATCAACCAGAAAATTGCGTAATAATTCTGCGCCTACTGTAACGACTGTAGGCAAGGGGCTGTTTGGAAAGCGGAATTGGGTAACCGTTCGGCCGCCGAGACCTAAATCGGTCCGTTTTTCGTAGTTCGTAATGAATGGATTGGCAAAGTCGGTGGTGGTGCCGTAGATAACCGTTGTGTTTTGAATACGGTCACTCCATCGGTATTCATGTGAGAGACCAAAATAACCAACTTTCTGATAAATACCCGCCTGTTGGGCCATACTACTGGGCAAGGTAGCGGTAGCGGGTCGCGATGCTAGCGGATTAGCCAGAAACTGCGCTTCGGTCAGGCCACCAGGCGTTTGATAGTGTAAATCCGAATACATCGTCAGCACCGAAATAGTCCGTTTAGGGCTGACATTAAACGATCCAATTAAACTCAGGTTATCACGGACAACCGCACTTTGATCGCGATAACCATCCGATTGTAAGTGGTTGTAAGTGAGGGATATGGCTGAGTTGTTTTTGCCCGTTTGCAAGGCAATACCATTGCCATATAGCCCATAGGAACCACCTAAGGCAGAAATTTCGACACTACTCTTTCCCGCTGGAACGGCCAGTCCGCTAAACAGAATGGTACCTCCTGTTCCGGCTCCATACAAACTTCCCGATGGACCTTTAATCACCTCAATACGCCCCAATGCCCGAACGTCCAGCGCATTTAAGTTTGTATTGCCTCCTGCATCGGTGAGGGGCATTTCGTTCCAATAGGTTTTGATATTTCGCACCCCAAATGGCGACCGAATAGCACTCCCCCGAATAGCCAGTCGGTAACTGCCCGGCGAGCGCTCATCGGCCCGAACGCCTGGTAGTGTGTTGAGAGCAGGAACGAGCGTAGGGGTTCCAAAACGCTGGTTCAAATCCCGGCGTGTGAGTAACCCCACCGACGCTGGCGTTTCCAACAGTCGTCGATTGGTGGCATATCCCCGTACAACAACTTCGTTCAATTGAAGCGTGTCGTCCAGAGACGGGGATGTTAGGGTTTGGGCGAAAAGGATTGTGGGGGAAAGACAACTGGGAATCAGGGCGAAAAGCAGGAAACGTTTGAGCATATTGCTACGAGATAAGTAGCGCAAAAGTACAACGTAATCGTTTATTTAAACTAAAAGCATTACATCATAAGATAACCGCAGGATGATTAAGTAGAATCTAATTTGAGTACCATATGTATAACTATTGTAATCGGGAATAGTAGTTAGATAAATTATCAATTGCGAAAATAAATTTTGAAATGTGTAAATTATTCCTCTCTTTTACACTTGTGAATTCTAATATTGCTACGAGACGGCATTATTATGAAATAAAGTCACAGTTTATGCCAATATGGTCATTGTAAGCCGTAAGGCCATACATGAGTATGCATTGATAAAATCGCAGGCAACGGAAGCATTGAACGAGTGGTATTTGAAAACAAAAGCGGCTGATTGCAGCAATCTCGCTGATGTGAAGAATACGTTTAACTCAGTTGATTATGTTGGGAATGATAATTACGTATTCAATATAAAAGGCAATCAGTACCGCCTGATTGCCCGGATTATTTTTCCCGTACGAACTGTATTTATTCGGTTTATCGGTACACACGCTGAATACGATAAAATTGATGCTTCATCTGCTTAGATGGAATACTATAGCAAATCGACGTCTATGATACTTACTGTAGAAACGCAAAATGAGTATTCAGAGGCTATGGAGGTTATTGAAACCTACTTAGCCAAGGGATCGTCAAATCTAACAGAACCAGATTTGGCGGAATTGCAACGCCTTTCCCTACTTGTTGAACGGTATGAAGAGGAGCACTACCCAATGCCGGTTGAACCAGCAACATTACCAGAAATGATTCGATTGAGGATGTTTCAGGAAAACCTTAAACAGCGCGATACGGCAAAAGTATTGGGAATTACTGAAACAAGGCTTTCTGAAGTGTTGACGGGAAAACGGAAAGTTAATATGGACTTAGCAAAACGGCTGCACGATAAACTGCATATCCGAGCAGAATATATCCTAAAAACGGCCTAATACGGCAATTCCTTCCGATATAATCAATATTGACCATTTAGACATATACCGCGCTTCCCTTAGCGATAAATCGTTCGCTGCAACACCCAGGCGATACCTACCACTAATAGACACCCAATAGCGTTCAGCCAAAGGAAAGCGGTCAGGTCCAGATACCAGCTCACAATGACCAGCAGTTCGGAAATGATCGTAGCCATAAACGTAGCCTTTCCGCCGATTGATTTGACGTAGAAAGCCACCACAAATACGCCCAGAATAACCCGTAAAAGAGCGAGCCCAGAATATTGACAGCCTCAATCATACTGCCCAGTTGGTTGGCAAACATCGCCACGCCAATGCAGAAAACACCCCAACCGATTGTTGACCAGCGCGATGCCTGTAAGTAGTGGTCATCACTCGCTTCTTTCTTAACGAGTCGCTTATACACATCAACGACGGTGGTAGAGGCCAGTGAGTTATAGGCCGACGCAATCGACCCCATCGACGCGCTGAAGATAACGGCGATGAGGAGACCAATTAGGCCGTGCGGCAGGTAATCGAGCACGAAGCGCAGAAACACGTAATTGACATCATTGGTGTCGGCAGCGGGATTGTTTTTCTTAATCAGATCAGCAACGTCGGCTTTAACCCCTTTCAGGGCTTCGTCCGTTTCGCGAAGAATGCTGGCAGCAGCATCCTGACCAGCCTCATTGTCTGCCTTTAAGGCAACCTGCATGTCTATTACAGCTCGTTGCCGCTGGGTGGTCAGGTTTTGGTGCTTGATTTCGGCGAGTTGGTACGCACTGGCGTATGGACTCTTTTTAAGCAACTCCGTCTCACGCTTATTGAAAAACGTGGGGGATGGATTGAACTGGTAAAACACAAACACCAAACACCTACCAGCAGAATCAAAAACTGCATCGGTACTTTCAATAGCCCATTCATCAGCAAGCCCAGGCGACTCTGCCCAATGGTTTCGCCAGTTAGATAGCGTCCTACCTGTGACTGATCGGTACCGAAGTACGATAATTGCAAAAAGAATCCTCCAATCAACCCCGACCAAAGATTATAACGGCTGTTGGGGTCGAATTTTAAGTCAATGAGGTTCATTCGTCCGGCTTTACCCGCTACGTGAAGGGCATCCACAAAACCCACGCCTTCAGGCAGTAATTTAACGGTTAGGTATCCCGCCAGCCCCATGGCAAAGGTGACAATTGCCATTTGTTGCAGGTGCGTATAGGATATCGCTTTTGTGCCACCCGTAACGGTGTATAGGAGCACCATGCCGCCCATGAGCAGGTTCGTCCAGTAAATGTTCCACCCCAAAATGGTCGAGAGAATAATAGCGGGTGCATAAATCGATAGACCCGTAGACAGTCCCCGCTGGAGCAGAAACAAACTGGCGGTCAGTGTTCTGACGCGAATGTCGAAACGGTCTTCGAGGAATTCATAGGCCGTAAAGATTTTTAGCTTGTGAAAAATTGGCACAAAAGTCACGGCCAAAACGACCATCGCCAGGGGCAAGCCGAAGTAAAACTGCACGAATCGCATACCGTCGGCAAAGCCCTGGCCCGGTGCTGACAAAAACGTAATCGCACTCGCCTGGGTCGCCATCACCGACAGGCCTACATGATACCAGGGCAAGGAATGACCCGCCAGCAGGTAATCGTCCATACTGCGGCTTCCCCGGCTCCGGACAATACCATAGACGATAATGCCCAGTAACGTCAGTGTTAATACGCTCCAATCAAGAATACTCATGATAACCAGCGCATTAACACATAGAACAGAAAGATTTCGGCAACTAAACTACCCATTACGATAGCATAGAGTTGTGGCCACGAACGAACAAACGGTGGTAAATCGGTAGGGGTCTCAGGCATGTAGGAATGGGTTGTCTCACAATAACGGCGAAATTAGCGGAAATTGATGTATCGACTTCAATTATCACACGAATGGCATGTCAATCGTGTCTATAAACACGTTTCACCTGCTGATGTCACCTAATCAGAAACCGTGCCACGTCCGTAAGCAAATCGAAATGAACGGATCATTTCCCGATTCTGATATGGTAGCTGGCATACGGAATAAAGGTGACGGGGTAGAAATGCCCCGACCTATGACCAGTGGGATATAAGCCGCCAGATCGAACGCATGACGGCGACGGTCGAAGCGGATACCTGCCGATAAGACGCCGACAAAATCCAGGCTTCCACGACCAAACAGCACAAAATTTTCGCTGATAAACGAGAGTTTTGGACTGACTTTCCGAACCAGCCCAAAAGACCCTACAACATTTCTGGATAACTCTCCATTCGATACACTCCAGCCCAGTCCGTAGGTTGTGTTATTTTGCCGATCACCCGTTGTGACCATTCCCTGTACGTAGCCGATCCCTTCCAAACCGCTGTTTCCATTAGTATAGAGTAAGCCCGTTGACTGGACACCCATATACTGCGCATTGATACCCAGCCGAACTCGTTGACTAACCGGGAGCGACACTTTGGTTGACAGGCTAAAAATAGCCGTTGGTAAAAATGTAAAAAAGGTAGTACCAACGCTCCAGTTATCGGTGATCCCGTATTCAAACTGACTGAAATACAGCAGGTAATTTCGAAAATAGAGTTTATTTTTCTCCGCTGAGAATGCTGTTGGAGCTATCCGCATCGTCTGCGAAAACAGGTTTGGAAACCCATCGTCATCCACCTGAGCTCCCACCTGTTCTATGCTGACAATCTGGTCCGATTTCAGTCGAACCTCTCCCAGGTTCCTTGTTCGGATGATAGCCTCGGTACTGTCCTGTCGTAGTAACTCACCCCGTAGTTGAGTGCCATCTTTCAGCAGAATCGTATAAGGGCGCTTAACAGGGCTGGGCGTGCTTTTCTTCTGGTAATAATCGTCCTGTGCTACGGCCGACAGGGGCAGCAGCATTAAGAGAATCAGCGAAAGGTGTTTCATTCGTTACGGTTTGCCAATAATCAAATTATAACCCAGATAGCCCAAAATTCGTACCTGGCGGCCATCATACCATTTATTTGTATCCCTGTACACCAGACTATACACACCTAGATCGAAGGCATGACGACGGCGGTCGAGCCGGAGAGCAAACGATAGGGAAGCCCGTTCGAGATTGTCCAAATAGGCTAGCTGACGATCTCCCAGGTTAATTCGGTTATCACTAATGATTGATAAGGTGGATGATACTTTTTGCATTAGCCCTAGCGTCAGAAACGACTGATTAGGAATAGCGACATCAACTGGTACTGACGACATATAGGGTGACACATATTGATAATAGCGTTGTTTTCCCCGATCTGTCAATCCGAAGCCAATCGTTACGTTTCGTTGACTGGTACCAATAGCAGCCAATGCCTGATAGGTCAGGGCACCCCGGTTAAGACTATTGTTGGAGTAAATAGAGTTAGTGTAAAATTTATCCTGGTATGCCACATTCAGGGCCAGTCTGAACTGACTACCCAAGGGCACGCTCAACTTCATAAACAGGCGTGAATTAGTTGGTAGAAACCCATTAAATGCATAAAAGTCGGTTAGCGTTACATATGGGATTGGAATGGCTGCGCTAGCGCCTATACTCCAGTTTCGTGTGATTCCGTAATCAAATTCATTCAATAGGCCTAACGTATTGCGATAATAGAATACCCCTTTCTCAGGAGCAAAGGCTGTTTGTCCGGTTAACAACCAGGGAGAAAATCGATTGGCAAATACCCGATCACCAGCAATAACTCCATTAGCGGAGGTGTCCCCAGCCCGAATTGTATCTACTCTGGCGAGTAATTCGGGTTCAAAATAGGTCAGTTGCCCATTTCGCTTTCGGACGGTAATCATCGTATTATCACGCCGAACATAGCTTCCCTCTACCTGGGTACCATCCTTAAAAACAAACACCGTATATAGGGTAGAAGCAGCCCCGTAGCTCTCGGTTCGTATAACATCATCCGGACGATTTGGCGAAATTCGGATGATCTGATCGGCTTCTACAAACGTCATGTCGCCGTTGCCCTTTCGAATGGAAATCACGGTACTATCCTGTCGCAGTATCTGACCTCGAACCAGGGAGCCATCACGCATGAGGATATATGAATGTTTTCGATACGTATCTTCTGGTGAAATTTTGAAAACCTGCGCCCGCAAAAGGACTGGGTAAAGCAATAGGAAAAGAAGAACTGTTTTCATGGTTGAAGGTGTTAGAATCTGAAAGGCAATATTGATAGATTTATTATGCAAACGGTTACACACCGGCAATTATTTTTTCAACATATAGCCCAGACCTCTGATTTCCCTTTAGGGTTGGAAATTGAACGAGCCGAAGGCATTTATCTTTTCAGACAGGGTGATCAGAAGCCCTATATGGATCTGATTTCAGGCATTGGCGTGAGCAATGTCGGGCATCGGCACCCCCATGTACTGGAGGCTATTCAGAACCAGCTGGATAAGTACCTTCACCTGATGGTGTATGGCGAATACATCCAGACGCCCCAGACGCAACTGGCTCACGCACTGGTACAAACGCTACCAGCGGGATTAGATAATGTCTATTTCACCAACTCGGGCACCGAAGCGGTAGAAGGCGCCATGAAACTGGCAAAACGTTATACAGGCCGATCTGAATTTATCAGTTGCTTTAACGCTTACCACGGCTCTACGCAGGGAGCGCTCTCGCTCTCGGGCGACGAGAATTTCAAACAGAACTACCGACCGCTCCTCCCTGATATTCGGCACATTCGGCACGGAAACTCGACTGATATTGAACAAATCACTTCGCGTACAGCCGCTGTTATCATCGAAGTGGTGGCAGGTGAAGCGGGCGTTCGTGTGCCTAGTGCCGATTATTTACACGCCGTTCGGCAACGTTGTACCGATGTGGGTGCATTGCTGATTTTTGACGAAATTCAAACGGGCTTTGGCCGAACCGGCACCTTCTGGGCATTTGAAGGCTTTGAACGGTCCGGTGTTTCGGTGGTACCCGATGTCCTGCTGTGCGCCAAAGGGATGGGAGGGGGATGCCCATTGGCGCGTTTATTAGCTCGGCGGAGATAATGAGTGTGTTCAAAAACAACCCGATTCTCGGACACATCACTACGTTTGGCGGACACCCAGTCTCATGCGCGTCCTCGTTGGCTACGCTTCAGGTAATTCAGGAACAGAAATTACATGAGCAGGCCGAAGCCAAAGGGCAGTTGTTCAGGCATTTACTAAAACACCCTGCCATTCGGGAGGTGCGTGGCAAAGGGCTGATGCTTGCGGTTGAATTTGACTCGTTCGAGGTATTGAAGCCTGTCATTGACCGGGCTATTGAATTTGGTCCCTCCAGTCCGGGACCCTCCAGTCCGGGCGTCATCACCGATTGGTTTCTATTCTGCAACAATTCGATGCGGATTGCTCCCCCCTTGATAATTACAGAAGAGCAGATTCGGGAAGCCTGTGCGGTGATTCTGGATGCGATTGAAGGATAGCCAGTTAAGTCATGCCATATCTCAAAAGATATGGCATGACTTAACTGGCCCAATTTCACTCACGGAAACATGACCGTCAATGTCCCAACTAATAGCGCCAGACTGAAAATAATAAGTAGTCCAATTAATACGGTCCTTAATAAACTGCCCGGTTTTTTAGGTGGTGGAATTGCCATAGGATTGCATTGAGTTACTGGTTTCTGCTCCTTACCGAACGCTATTGCGTGAATCGGGCTTTGCTTCAATCTGGTATTCTTTCGGTGGTTCAGCCCCCAATAGGTTCTTTACAAAATAATCCCAGCGCCGACGGGTCATGTAGGGCGCGTAGCTACCGTAGCCATGCGCGCTATTCGGAAACAGAACCAAATCGTAGTCTTTATTGGCTTTCTCCAGCGCTTCAACAACCAGCAAGGTATTGTAAGGTGGAACGTTATCATCCATCATGCCGTGCGCCAGCATCAGTTTGCCCTTCAGATTTTTGGCGTATGTCTGGTTGGCCTGAGCCGCGTAATCGGAAGCCGACGTTAAGCCATTATACCGCTCACCCCAGTCGTCCTCGTAGTTGCGATTGTCGTGGTTACCTGATTCAGAAATACCAACTTTAAAGAAATCAGGGTAACGGAACATAGCCGTAGCGGTGGCAAAGCCCCCACCTGAATGTCCCCAGATACCCACCCGCGTGGTATCGATATAGGCGTAGGTTTGCGCCAGTTGCCGAATACCCGTAATCTGGTCGGCCAGTGTATTCTCAGCCATGTTTCCGTAGCTCATATCGTGGAAACTTTTGGAGCGCAGCGGATTGCTGGTTCCTTCCAGTTGAAGGACAACGAACCCTAGTTCAGCTAAGGCCTGGTGATCGCCCCTGGCAGCCGAAAACGACCAGCTCCCCACACTTCCACCCTGAGGACCCGGATAGATGTAATCAATTATTGGGTATTTCCTCCCAGCATCCAACTGGGTAGGCGTGTATAGCAGCCCATATAAATCGGTCTTACCATCATGCGCTTTTACTGTAATCGGCACCGGGGTTTCCAGCCGGTAGCCACCAGTCGGGAAACGTCCGTTTTTTCAAGATTGCTAATCAGTTTTCCATCTAACGACCGTAGTACCGTAACTGACGGAACATTCGGTTTTGAATAACTATCAATAAAATAAGCTCCTGAAGGCGAAAGAGTCACCTGGTGGTTGCCTTCTTCGGGAGTCAGAACCGCAAACTGTTTGCCATCAAACCCAATTTGGCAAAACTGACTAAAATACGGATTAGCAGCCTGTCGTCCGTTGGCCATGAAGTACAGCATTCGCTTCGTTTCATCCACTTTTAGCAGTTTCGTTACCAGCCAGTCTCCCTTGGTAATCTGGTTCTTTAGCTTCCCGGTCAGGGCATCATATAAGTACAAATGGCCCCAATTATCACGCTCCGAAAACCAGATAAATTCGTTGGTCTTATCCAGATACCGCCAGTTAATGGCACCCCAGCCTGATTCATACTGCGTCGATACTGTTTCTTCGAAAACCTCTCGAACAGAACCCGTTATTGCATCGGCCAGACGAATTTTTTCCTGTTTATGGTCTCGCGAGGTCGATACGAAGGCCAGTTTTGTCCCGTCCTGGGTCCAGTTCACATCATCGAACGTTCCACTGCTGGCGATGTCATCACTAAGGGTAGCGCGGTGAGGATCAGGCGGAATCTGTAACGAAATCACCTTCGGTTCATCGACATTGATAATGACCCGTTGAATGGTTGCAATGTCTTTATCGCCGGGTAAGGGATACTTCCATTGTTTTAAAGTAGGTTTCCCTACGTTAGTCATCACCAGATACATATCACTCACCTGGCGCTGGTCTTGTTTAAAGGTGGCTATTTTCTCCGAATCCGGCGACCATGCCAGTATAGCCCGGTCGCTTGATTTCCAGCCAGCATTATCGGTGGCATAACCAAAGTCCTTTATGCCGTCGGTGGTCAGCTGTGTTTGCGCACCGGTTTGCAGATTACGAACCCATAAATTATAGTCTTTGATGTAAGCAGCCCGTTTTTTATCGGGAGATAGTACTTCATTGCCTCCACCGGTTCGTGATGGTCGCCCGTCACTGCTGGGCGTAGGTGGTACCACGGATGCATCAGCCGTCAACTGACCGGACTGTAACTCATATTTCCACTGTTTGCCATCTGCCTGAATGATGATCGACGTATTATCGGACGCGTAACTAAACTGCTGAATGGGCAATCGGGTGGCTTCATAGGCCTTACCCGTTGCCTTTGAGAGTGCTTCGGCTAGTTTCTGATGATCAAACGCAGCTGACCGGGTTCGTTTAGCCGGGTCAACCAGGATAAACTCGCTACCCTTAGCGTTTAAGTCGCGATACCAGAACCGGTCCCCGGCTAGCCAGGTAGGACGCACACTACTATGGTCAACAAATTGCTCAACGTTCGAGCCAAGAAATCGCTGAGCCTGCTCATACTGATTCGTTGTCAGCACAGGACGCTGTTGCGCCTGAGCGGCTACGAATAGTGAAAATAGGCTGCCTGTTAGTAAAATTGTCTTCATAAGTTATTGTAACGAGTCCAGCCAGAAAAGGGTAAGCGCAAGCATACTCAGCCCGAAGATTCCGGCAAACACTAGCAGCGTATAGTACAAACCATTTTTCTGCTGAGCGAATAATTTTACCTGATAAACAATGCCGATTGCCATCTGCCAGCCACCGGCCAGGACTAACAAGCCACGCAGATAAACGGGCCATGTCCCTAAAGCCATCGTTACTATAATTGTAATAAAACCTGCCGTAACAAAAAGCCTGTGTTTAGTACGACTAGTCATAAACGTTTACAAGGGAATATTGCCGTGTTTTTTCTTGGGCATGGTAGCCACTTTGTTTTCCAGCATCTTGAAGGCCCGGATAAGTTTCTGTCGGGTCTGGTCAGGCATAATAACCTCGTCGATATAGCCCCGATGGGCGGCCCGGTACGGATTGGCGAACTTCTCAGTATAATCCAGAACCTTTTCCTGCAACTTGGATTGTGGGTCTTCCGCTTCGGCGATCTCGCGTTTAAAAATGATCTCGGCGGCACCGCTGGCCCCCATCACGGCAATCTCGGCCGATGGCCAGGCGTAGTTCATGTCGGCACCGATGTGTTTGGAGTTCATCACATCGTAGGCACCGCCGTAGGCTTTGCGGGTAATGACCGTTACACGCGGAACGGTTGCTTCGCAGAAGGCAAACAGTAGTTTAGCGCCATTGGTAATGATGCCATTCCATTCCTGGTCCGTGCCGGGCAGAAAGCCGGGAACATCTTCGAGAACGAGTAAGGGAACGTTAAAACAATCGCAGAAACGCACAAAACGAGCTGCTTTGGTGCTGGCATTGATGTCGAGTACCCCTGCCAGAACGGCTGGTTGGTTCCCGACAATGCCAACGCTCCGGCCACCAATACGGGCAAAGCCAACCACAATATTCTCCGCAAAATTCTTGTGGACTTCCATAAAACTACCTGTATCGACCAACTCGTCGATCACCTCACGCATATCATACGGCTGGTTCGGATTGTCAGGAATAATGGTGTTTAGCCCAGCCCGTGACTCGTCCGAAGGTTCGTAGGCGAGCATGGGTGGTTCATCTTCGCAGTTCTGTGGAATATAGCTAAGAAGTTGCTTAAGCGATTGAATACAAGCTAGTTCATTGGCGCATGAGAAATGCGTCACTCCCGATTTGGTACTATGCGTACTGGCCCCTCCCAGTTCTTCGGCAGTAACAGATTCGTGGGTAACGGTTTTTACTACGTTTGGTCCGGTCACGAACATATAGCTCGTATTTTCGACCATAAAAATGAAGTCGGTGATGGCCGGGCTATAGACAGCACCACCTGCACAGGGCCCCATGATGGCCGATAGTTGCGGAATCACACCCGAAGCACGCGTGTTGCGGTAAAAAATATCGGCATAACCCGCCAGCGACAAAACGCCCTCCTGAATCCGGGCACCGCCCGAGTCGTTCAGGCCAATTAAAGGGGCCCCATTTTGCAAAGCCAGGTCCATCAGCTTGCAGATTTTTTCGGCATGGGTTTCTGACAAAGCCCCGCCGAAAACGGTAAAATCCTGCGCAAAAACATAGACTAACCGCCCATCTACAGTGCCGTAACCGGTTACAACGCCATCGCCGAGGTAATGTTCTTTGTCCATCCCGAAGTCGCGGGTACGGTGCATGACGAATTTGCCAATTTCCTCAAACGAGCCTTCATCCATCAGGAGGGCAATACGTTCCCGAGCGGTCAGTTTCCCTTTTTTATGTTGAGCATCAATGCGTTTCTGCCCACCACCCAGTTCAGCTTCGGCATTTTTATGGGCCAGAATTTCTGTTTTAGATAGTTTGGGAGCATTGGCGTGATTCGTCTCTGGGCGGGCTTCCGTTTGCATACAATTTGGCTTCGTGAAATCAAGTATAGACAAAGTTAATTTTTCTTACGGATTCCAACGGCCTTGATTGATTTTGTATCCTTAGCCTACGAAACACATTTGCACCATGAATCGACTTCTGCTTCCCTTTACCTTGCTCTTTATCTGGATTCTGCTCGATAGTTGTGGACACCCTTACGCACCAAGCCCACCTACTTCTGGAGACATATACCGGCCAATTTATGCCACTTATGCGGATGTCCGAACTGTGCAGACGCTTGCTCCGCAACCGCTCAAAAACGTAGGAAAAATTTACGTGAAGGACAAGTATCTGTTTATCAATGATGTGGGTAGCGG
Source organism: Spirosoma telluris (assembly GCA_003259005.1). Classification (GTDB taxonomy): domain Bacteria; phylum Bacteroidota; class Bacteroidia; order Cytophagales; family Spirosomataceae; genus Spirosoma; species Spirosoma telluris. Next base: position 1,688,253 of record QLII01000001.1, on the reverse strand, counting down.
TATTCATATTATGGATAATAGTGATCCGGGAAAGCCAGTTCAACTGGCCTTTATTTCTATCATTGGCAACCAGGAGCTGGCTATAAAAGACAGCATCCTCTATGCCGATAACGTCACTGATCTGGTCGCGCTCAATATTGCGAATCCCCTTAACGTCCGGCTTGTGAAGCGTATCGAAAATGCGTTCGAGTATTCGGCTTATCCCGTGGCTACCAATGTCCGTTTTGAATGCCCTGATCCTGAAAAAGGTGTGGTGATCCGCTGGGAAAAAGCGGCTATTGAGAATCCAATGTGTTACCGGTAAGTATGCTTAAACCTCATGAAACAATCTATCTACACGCTTCTATCGGTAATTCTGTTAACGGACTGCTCCTCAGCGTCTAGCGTCGATAATCCTACCCCCGGCGCAGGTACGGGCGGCTCAACAGCTCGCTTCACAGTTAGTGGAAACACGCTTTACACAATTAGCAATACGGACTTGCAGGCGTATGACATCTCGGCCAGTAGCAATCCTCAAAAAGGGAGCAAAACGAGGCTTGGCTTTGGTGTCGAGACTATATTTCCTTACAAAAACAACCTGTTTATCGGCACGCAGACCGGGATGTACATTTATGATATTAACCAGCCTAATACGCCTAAGTCGGTGGGTATCTATACGCACGTGCTAAGCTGTGATCCGGTGGTTGTTCAAGGTAACTATGCGTATGTAACCCTCCGAAGTGGCACCAACTGCCGGAATCAATCCGTGACGACGAATAGCCTCGACGTTATTGATATCAGCAATTTAGCCAGCCCCAAGTTGTTACGAAGCTATTCCATGACTAACCCAAGGGGCTCGGTGCCGACAGTACCTTACTCTTTGTGGGCGAAGGCGATTATGGATTGCGTGTGATGGACATCAGTGACCCGACTAATGTGCGGGAGTTGGAATATTTCTACGATACGAAAACGTATGATGTGATTCCGACTAAAAAAATACTGATCGTTACGGGGCCAAAGGGGATTTATGAGTACAGTTACGCCGACCTCAAGCAGTTGACACTATTGAGTACAATCCCTGTTGAGCCATGAACCCCCATCCTCTAATCTGGTTACTGGCTTTCCTCTTCGGAGGAGTCGCACCGGCACTGGCCCAAACAGAAAAACCAATGCCACTATCGTCCATCTTTGCAGAGCATAGTCAGCGGTGGGTCGTTAAATTTGCTCCACTCAGCTTAATCGACCCCAGTAATACCATTCAGTTTGGAATAGAGCGGCTTGTGGGTCAGCATCAGTCGATACAGGCTGAGTTTGGCTACGGCTGGCAGGGCATGAACCTCTGGGATGTCTCCCAGCGATCCCGTTATACGGATATGAAAATCTGGCGAGGGCGGGCTGAATGGCGGTACTATTGGCATGGGGGCCTATTGGGTCATACATAGCGTTGGAAGGGCTCTTTAAACAGACAAGCGCCTACGAACATGGCACCGTTGGCAAGGGTTGCGATGCTGGCCCATGTCAATATTATCAGCTCTATTCGGCACCTATTGCCAAGCGAGTTTGGGCTGGGCATGTAAAGTTTGGTCGTCAATTTTCGTTGTCGCCCAACAATCGACTGGTAGCCGATTTTTACGGCGGATTCGGTATCCGTTGGAGTATTCTCGATCGTTCTGGTGTTCCCGAGGGACCTCCTTTTTATGGGTCTTATGGAATCAACCTATTTAATCCGTTTACAGACATCAACCGCCCAACGACCAGCATTACCTGCGGGATAAAAGTCGGGTATTCGTTTTGACTTAGGCTAGTGCCGTTTTACATCAAATGTCGGAGACTATGCGGTCGATAGGCTAAAAAATGGCTTTCTTTGTAGAAAACTGCGTACGATTTCCGTTTGAAAGCCTGTTTTAATTTATTGCTTTTGGTCTTTCTATGGCCTGTCCTGACGGTTGCTCAACCGATGAGTGGGCAACGCATTTTCTCGTTTCTCGACCTGCCTACACACGCCCGTGTAGCCGCGTTAGGTGGGCAAGTCGCCACGGCTACGAGTCCTGACGGTGCCTATCATCTTAACAATCCTGCCTTAGCCGATTCTGCTAAAGAGAACCAATTAGCCATCAGCCTGATGCCCTACCTGGCAGCCGCTAAATACTACACCTTGCAGTATGGGTTACCGATAAAATCTGAAAAGGCAGACCGCCATTCCAGATGGGCGGTTGGTTTACAATATTTAAGCTACGGTCAGTTTACCATGACTGATCCAGCGGGAAATACGATTGGCACTTTCTCGGCCAATGACTATGCCCTGAGCATTACCCATGCCCGCACAGAGGGCAATTTTACACTTGGTGCAACGATCAAAGCAGTTGGGTCTAGTATCGAGATGTATTCAGCACTTGGTGTACTGGCTGATTTGGGCGGGGTTTGGCGGCACCCTAAAAAAGACCTCACATTTGGGCTGGTAGCTAAAAATGTTGGGTATCTGATCAAGAATTACGGTTCCCTCGATGCCGATCTCCCCTTCGATTTACAGGCGGGTGTAACCCTCAAACCCGAACACGCGCCCATTCGATTAACATTGACAGCCCACCACCTTCAGCGTTTCGACATTAGTTACTACGACCCGAACCTGAATATTCGTTATGATCTCAGTGGCAATCCTATTCCACAAACGACCAGTGTAACCGAGAAAATAGCCCGCCATCTGAGCGTTGGCGCCGAATTGCTCATTCATAGAAACGTGCATCTATTAGTTGGCTACAACCACCAGAAACACCAGGAAGGTAAGTTGACTACGGGTGGAGCAGGCGCGGGTATTTCATTCGGTGCATCGGTGCAGGCTAAGGGTTTTCAGTTGACCTATGCCCGGTTTACATCTGTCCCCACCGCAGGGACAAGTCAGTTATCCCTACGAATTGATCTGGCGCGCTGGCTCAAGTAAGTGACTCAATTTGTTGTAGTTAGGCTATTGAAAAGCGTCAACCGCAACAAGTGATTCAATTATCACTTGTTGCGGTTGACGCTTTATGAAGACGTAATTTTAAACGTGTCCGGGAATAATTACGCTTTTTTCTTCCCTTTCATGTTTTTCATCGCAGGCACAGCTGCAGGTAGCTTCGCCGTATAATCGGCAATGCTTTTCTCAATGCCATCCTTGAAAAATGGGAAAGCTCCATCGGTCGATGTTTGACCAATCGAAAGCGCTTTCTGGGCCAATGGAAGCGCATCGCTGTACTTACCCATCTTCGCCAGAATCTGCGATTTCACATATAGATTACGGTAGGTTTCACCCTTGGCAATCGACTTGTCGATCCAGCTTAATGACTGTTCCAGATTGCGACCTTTCGAGAGGTTGTAGCTGGCGGCTGCCTGCAAAACAGCGGCATCATCAGGTTTATCGGCTACAGCTTTGTCCACGTTAGCAGCCGCATTGGCGTTTACGTCTACTTTCAGGTCGGCAGTTGCTTTGATGTTGGCCCAGATGAAATTCATTTTGGCCGTACTGTCGGTCAGGTCGCTGAAACCAATCGTGAAGGTCTCGACTTTTTCGCTGTTTTCAGAAGGGGTAAGATTCACGCGCAGTGCATCTTCCGATTCTTTGTATTCAGCCTCGGTTACGGTTTTGTTTTTGCTGAAAATTAACGTGGCGCTACCTTCTGCCGGAATCGACAAAATGGCGTAGGTGCCAGCAGGCAAAGTTTTTCCATTTACCATCAGGTCCGTTGTGGTGGTAAAGGTCGTAGCGGCATTGGCCCCTGTCCGCCATACTTTTCCAAGGGGAACAAACGAATCGGTAAAGGGAGTACGCCCTTTCAGGCTTGGTCGCGAATACGTAACGGTCAGGTCGGTTGTGCCAATGGTCTGCATTACAGAGGCACCAGGGCTAGGCGAAGGCAGTTTAATTTGAGCAGTGGCTAATTGGGCTGCTAAGCAGATGGTAACACCACTGAGTACGAGTTTACGCATGACTTTAGAATGAATTGGTTTTAGGTGTTTATGAAAAACAGCACCAAATTGCGGCTTTTTAGGCAAAAACCCAATTCATGCATCGCCAACCATTACTTCAACTGCTTCATCAGCATCGCCCTGCCGACTCGAATGAGCAAACCATGACCCAGGCTACGATTGCATTTGTTGATCAGTATCCCGACTGTTTTGAGCGGTCGTTGCTGGTTGGACACGTGACCGGATCGGCCTGGATTGTCAGCCCTGATCGTACGCAAACCCTCCTGATTCATCACCGTAAACTCGACCGCTGGCTCCAGCCAGGTGGCCATGCCGATGGCGATCCTGACGTGGCGGCTGTTGCCCTCCGGGAAGCGCAGGAAGAAACCGGATTGACGTCGCTAAAACTGGTATCACCCGCCATTTTTGATGTTGATGTCCATTCAATTCCCGCCCGTAACGGAGTACCTGAGCACCTGCATTATGACATCCGATTTTTGTTGGAAGCCGACCCTGAAGAACCGTTTGGCTATTCAGATGAAATTAAAGATATTCAATGGTTTTTGTTGAATCATGTGGAAAAATTCACTGATTCGGAGTCTATTTTTCGATTAATCCGTAAAAAACAATAAAAACTAGAAGTATAGTAGACCTTTTTGTTGTTTTGAGAATAGCTAGGTTACTACCTTTGCTGTACAACAAAACCATAGAAACGGACATGAAATTAACACTCTTTTTGCTTGTTGGCATCGGCTTAATGGCGATGTCGGAGCGAGCTTTCTGCCAGGATGATGGTGAGCGAAAGCCCCTGAATAACCCGATGTATTCGACCAGCAATTATAAGCATCCGAATATGGCCGCTTCTGCCCGTCGATGGGAGAATAAGAAGGGCATAGTTGTGAAAACGCCAGCCCCCGCTGACGCACAACTGGCAAATTACAAAATCCAGATGCCCGTTCTGCAACCCGCCGGTGGTATAACAGTAGAGCATACACCATCGACCAATCTGGCTGATCGAAACTATAAAATTCAGCGCGTGAGTGAACCAACTCCCGTTCAAACCGATTCTGGTTACTATGTGCGAAAGCAACAACGAAAAGCGAACATGACCATCGGTCAATAATTGCCCAATTGGGCGCAACTACAGCGAGCTACCTGTCCGAAGGGTAGTCTCGCTGTTTTTGTTAGCAGGGAAGCCAAAATAGATGCCAGGAATATGCCTATTTTAGTAGAAAAATTCAGTCTTCTACGCACAGATTTCCATGTTTTTTTGCCAACAGCTATATCGTCCTGTCTGCCTATTTGTAAGGTGCATTGGGCTCATGCTATTGATCACTTTTTCAGGTCGTAGTTGGGGGCAGGCTCCTGCCGAGAATCTCCAATTCGATCGGTTGTCGGCGAAAAACGGACTTTCTCATAATTCGATCCTGTGTATCTGGCAGGACACCGACGGCTTTTTGTGGCTCGGTACTAAAGACGGCTTAAATAAGTACGACGGCTATTCCTTCACAGTTTACAAACCCAACCCTGCTGATCCTGCCAATACCTTAGGGCACAACTGGATATCGGGCATTTGTCAGGACCGAAAAGGGCGCATGTGGGTAACGACGATGGGTGGAGGGCTTCATTTGTTTGACCGGCAAACGGGAAAAACTACAGCCTATCGAATTGACCCGGTTCGCATTTCGTTGCGCAATGCCATGCTCTCAATTACGGAAGATAAGCAAGGTATACTCTGGATTGGGTCTCGGGAAGGCCTAAACCGATTTGACCCTGATACTAGAAAATTCACCTTATATCCATCACCCAATCAGGGAAGGCCCGACGTTTATACGGTTAAGGAGGATAGTCAAGGGCGTTTGTGGGTTGGAGCGAGCAATGGCTTATATCAATTCAATCGCCAAGCCGCAACATACAGTCGATTTGCCTTAACGAATAATCAATCGGATACCACAGCTGTTTGCCTTGTTTTTCCTGATCCATCTGGGACGGTATGGGTTGGCACTCAGTCAGGGCAGTTTTATCGGTTAACGGTAAGAGGGGCGCTTCAGAACATTTATACTTACCAGCCTAAAGGGCGGGAGATCAATCGGTTTTATCCGTTTGGCGCTCTCCAGGTAGATAGAACCGGAAATTTGTGGGGCACTCTTCCTGGTCTGGATGGGCTGATTCAGGTAAATGCCTATACGGGTCAACTGACGCATGTATCGGCGAATGCTACACAAACAAATGGCCTAAGCAGTAACACGATTTTTTCGCTCTGTTTCGATCGGGAAGGAATTTTATGGATCGGCACCGATAATGGGCTGGATAAGCATATTGCACAGCCTAAAAAATTTCATACGTTTCAGCAGGTGGCTAATACTAACCTTGTTCGATTGCCAGACAATAGTATTCGAGCTATCTGCCTGGATCATTCGGGCATAACCTGGTTTAGTAACGACCTGGGTGAATTGTATTCATTCGATCGCCAGACTGGCCGCTACCAGCGCTATTTCCTTGAGGCAACTACCTCAAGTCAGTTGCTTGGTGATGGCGTAACCGCTATTTATGAGGATCGGGCTGGCCAATTGTGGGTTAGCGCTGGTCTTTACCTACATCGGTTAGATCGGGAAACAGGCTTATTTTCCCGCTATCATTGTCAGATTCGTGTGCGAAATATTCGGGAAGATGCAGCCGGTAAGCTCTGGATGGCAGGTCGGGGGCTGGCCTGTTTTAATCCGAAAACCCAGCAGTTTACGTATTACCGTCACGATCCAAAAAATCCAGAGAGCCTGGGCGACGATGCGCTGATTATTGCACTACCTACTCGAGATGGCTCCATTTGGGCTGCTTCCACTCGCAAAGGAATTAGTCGGCTGGATGTGTCAACTGGTAAATTCACCCATTACCAGCCGAACTACCAGTCGGTACCTGGTTCCTTGACGGATAAGGATGTTCGCAGCCTCTATGAAGACCACCTGGGGAATTTGTGGATTGGTACTAATCAGGGCGGCTTAAACCGGTACGATAGCCTAACAAACTCATTTACCGCCTTTACTACTACTGATGGACTTCCCAATAATCATATTGTCGGCATTAAAGAAGATAAGGAAGGTAATTTGTGGCTTTCAACCAATCAGGGTATTTGCCGATTCAACCCAACGACTAACGTTTGTCGTAATTATGACGAAAGCGACGGCTTGCAGGCCAATGAATTTTTTGAAGTGTGCTCTAAAGGTGTTGATGGTCAGTTAGCGTTTGGTGGCCCTAATGGATTTAATATTTTCGATCCGGCGATAATTCGGGATAATCCCCTAATTCCTCCCGTGCGAATTACACGTGTACAAGTACAAAACAAGATCGAATATCTGCCTACCGAAGTGCTTAAGCTTTCGTATGAGGAAAACGATCTTTCGTTCGACTTTGTGGCACTCAATTTTATTATGCCCGATAAGAACCAGTACGCTTATCAATTGACAGGTGTCGATAAAGATTGGGTTTATTGTGGTAGCAGGCGTTTTGTAAGTTATACCAATCTGGAACCGGGCAATTATATGTTTCGGGTGAAAGCATCCAACAACGATGGGGTCTGGAATGAAAAGGGAGCCCAACTGCATATTATTATTCAATCGCCTTTCTGGCAAACCTGGTGGTTTAGAGGGCTGTTTTTGCTACTGGGAACGAGTCTTCTCTATATAGGCTTACAATATCGTATTCGGCAGGTTAAACAACAGGAGTCGCAGAAAACAGCCTTCAATAAGCAGTTGGCAGCTATGGAAATGCAGGCGCTACGGGCCCAGATGAACCCGCATTTCATTTTTAACAGTCTCAATTCGATTAACCGATTCATCATGAAAAATGAGTCGGAAAAAGCGTCTGATTACCTGGCAAAGTTCTCAAAGTTGATCCGGCTGATTCTGCACCACTCCAGTATGCCGGTGGTTACGCTGGAAAGTGAACTAGAATCACTTCAGCTTTACCTAACGCTTGAGTCACTTCGATTTGATGATCAGTTTACCTTCTCAATTCACGTTGGCAAAGATGTTGAACCTGCCTATACTGAATTGCCTCCCATGATTATTCAACCTTATGTAGAAAATGCCATCTGGCATGGACTCATGCACAAAGAGGGTGGTGGTCGTATAACGATTGATTGGCGAATAGAAAAAGGTGCTCTGATCTGCACAATTGAGGATAATGGCATTGGCCGGAAAAAGGCCGCAGAGTTAAAAAGTAAATCCGCTACACGTACGAAATCGCTGGGAATGCAGATTACCTCAAACCGATTGAAATTGAGTCAGTTGTTGGATGGTCGACAACCAACGGTACACATTCAGGATTTAGTTGATCCAGATGGCGAACCTGTTGGAACTAGTGTTACCGTGCGCATTCCGATTAGTTAAGAAGCAGTGAATGGAGATTCTGTGGATTCTATAGTGACAACAGAATCCACAGAATCTATAGAATCAATGTTATGATAAAAGCAATTATTATTGACGACGAAGCCCATTGCCGGGAGACGTTATCCATGCAGTTGGCTAAGTATTGTCCGCAGGTAAACGTACTGGCGCAGTGCCGGTCGGCTGCCGAAGGGCTGAAAGCAATTGCAGAACATACACCTGATTTACTCTTTCTGGATGTAGAAATGCCACTGATGAATGGCTTTGAAATGCTGGAACAGCTGACAGACATCCCGTTCGATATAATTTTCACTACGGGCTACGATACCTACGCGATAAAAGCCATTCGATTTAGTGCGCTGGATTATCTGCTAAAACCCATTGATAAAGACGATCTGTTAAAAGCCGTTGCTAAAGTCAATCCGGTACCAGATTCCAACATGGTTCAGCAAATTGAGTTGTTATTACAGAAACTGGGACATAAGCCTGCCCTACAGAAAATTGCATTGCCCAGTCTTCAGGGGTTTGAGCTCGTGATGATCGACACGATTATCCGGTGTGAGGCCGATAATAATTATACGCATGTTTTTCTGAAATCCCGTCAGTCCTTGCTGGTATCCAGAACCTTAAAAGAGATCGAAGAACTGCTTGAAGAAAGCTCCTTTTTACGCGTCCACCAATCTCACTTAATCAATCTAAACGAAATTATCCGCTACGTTAGGGGCGAAGGAGGCTACGTGGTTATGAGCGATAACTCAACGGTTCATGTGTCGCGTAGCCGTAAGGATGAACTCCTGAAAATGTTCCGCTAACCGGTACCTCTGCCGATACTATCTGTAAACGGTCAGTTGCTCACCCAAATCCGCCTAATACTCATTCAGAATAGGATTTCCGCTTCCCTGACCGGTAGTTTATAGCAGATTAGAGAGAGAGAAAAGAGAGGGGAGGATGATCGTTTAACTCGACGCGAATTATCAACACATAGAAGTCTGTCTAACAGGAACTGACCAAACGTGAAGGTCACTGGATTTAAGTAATAGTTAATTGTTAAGGAAAGCAGTCTCCACCTTGAGAGCCTGCTTTTTTGTCATGAGTGCTTATTGCTGGAGCCGTTGCTCATATAAATCGAAATTATCGACCTCAAAGCACACGAAAAAGATTGTTTGAACAGAGGTTGGCTGCTCCAGACATTGCTGAATGGTAGTAATGGCAACGGCAGCTGCCTTGTCTTTCGGGTAGCCGTAAATTCCGGTACTAATGTTTGGAAAGGCAAGACTCGTCAGGTTATTTTCCGACGCAATTTCTATTGCCCGACGGTAGCAGCTTGCCAATAACTCGGCTTCGCCCTGATGTCCACCCCGCCATACCGGCCCAACGGCGTGAATAATGTATTTAGCGGGCAAGCGATACCCTTTGGTTAACTTGGCATCGCCGGTTTTGCAGCCATGTAACATACGACATTCAAACCCTAACTCTGGCCCGGCAGCCCGATGAATTGCGCCGTCGACACCCCCACCACCCAATAAACTCGTGTTAGCTGCATTGACAATCGCATCAACAGCCTGTTTTGTAATATCGCCTTTAATGAGCTGAATCGTTGGCATAGGTTTTGAGGTTATGGTGTTTACTTTACAGTGGTCTCCTGCAAAAGCAACTCTACATATCATTCCACCGAAAACCATAAACCTCTACCTACTGTTTCACGAGCTTCAACGTTCGTTTTTTATCGCCAGCTACCAAGGTCATAAAGTAGACGCCAGCCGATAAATTCAGGTTGGGTAAAACAAAGGCAGCCAGACCCGGTGAAGTATATCGATTCTGCCAGATAATCCGACCGGTCGTGTTAATTAGCGTTGCATCTAGTGGTACATTAGCCTCTATTTCCCCCATTGCACACCTAACGATTGGGCATCACTGAACGGGTTTGGATAAACGAGTAGTTGTCCAAATGAATCAGCCAAAATTGAGGCCCGTTCGAAATTCGGAATACCGTATCCTAACTGATCGTCGGGTGTACCAAACTGACTCCCCGATCGACGCAAGGCTTCTGTTACCTGGGCGGCTGTCAGGCGAGGATGGGCTTGCCAGAATCCTGTTGCCAACCCCGCTACCAGAGGGGTTGCAAACGACGTTCCATTTCCTGTTGCAATTAATCCATTGGGTATGCCAATCACGGTTCCCTGGCCCGTGCTGCCAAATCGGGTTTAACACGACCATCTGCTGAGGGACCGAACGAACTGAACGAAGCCCGCGTACCTGCCTGAGTGACAGCCGCTATGGAAAGAACCGAAGCGGCATCAGACGGAGCAGAAATATAATGCCAGGCGCTGCTACCCTCGTTGCCTGCCGCCACGACTACTACCATCCCAGTTTCGGTAGCAATCTGAGCAGCGCGGCTACAAAGGGTCGTTTTGCCGTCCATATTCTGATACGTATAGCTGGTTGAGGCATCGTCGAACTGCGTATAGCCTAACGACGAACTGATGACATCTACCCCTGCACTATCGGCATACTCGGCACCGAAAAGCCAGTTCGCTTCTTCAATCTGTTTTTCACTATTGGCGTCTTCAGTACGAAGCAGAATAAAGGAAGCTTTGTAAGCGGTGCCATATAACTGATTATCGACCGTGGCTGCAATCGTAGACAGGCAGGATAAACCATGCGAGTCGTCTTCATAAACACTGGTTTCTTTTTTGACAAAATCGTAGGTAGCGAGCACCCTGTTTTCATCGAAAACGGGTTTCAGAAAAGCGACTTTATTGGCGTTCTGAAAACCTGCATCCAGTACGCCAATCAGCATGCCTTCGCCGTGATAGCCCTGCTGATGCATTTTGTCGGCGCCAAGCTGTGTAATCTGGTCTTGTGACGTGCCATAATTGAGGGGCGTATTATCAACTACCCCAAACTTGTCAAAGCTATTGAGTGTAAAATCCGACGTAGTCGGGCGTGTTGTGGTACTTACGCGGGCATTAGCTAAGGATCGATTGAACTCAAGCCCTTTCACAAAAGCTAGTTTTTGGATGGCAGTAATAGTAGCCTCATTAGCTTCGACCAATACCGCATTCATCCAGCGTGATGGAAACCAAATCTTGGCTCCGGTTTGCTGGAGTTGAGTAAGATACATTGGATTAACGGGCAGATCGCGCTCCAAAACGGCAATGTTTTGTTTCTGTCGCCGTAGAATAGCACGTTGGGATAGAAATTGCTCAGGTTTAGTAACGCTGTAGGGCGTATTGGCTTTATCGCGTAGTAATACTAAATACTTGCGGGTTGACTGTCCAAAACTGTTGAGTTGACTGAGCAGCAGCAGAAGCACTAACCAGGTCGTTTTATTGGATGCCGTGGGCTCTAATGCGGTATATTTGTTGAGTACCATAATCTATCTGGTTATGCCCTATACAGGTAGGGGAGGATGTACAAAACTGCAGGTTGATCCGTTCTTTGTAAATCAGTCCAACCTGCCGGGCATATACTGCTACAAGCTTCGTCTGTCTGATAAGGGTCGAATCATTCTGGCCTAAAACGGTAATCGTCTGATCGAATTCTTTATCCTGTACGCGATAAAGCTGTCCTACGTTGCGTGCCGTATAGGTGTCTGGACCCAGAGAATTGAACCGATTGCCGTTCCAGGCCAATTCGTTACTAACCGGAAACAGTAGTTGAACAAAATCCCTACCGTTTTCGGTACGAATGGCTTCATTATTGACTATACGGGAAGACCAGACAGAATCGGCCTGCCAGGGTTGGCTTTCTGTGGTGCGCCGATAGCGGTTCAATCGATAAGCAGTTTGGCCCGTAACGTCAGTATAAGGCGCTCCAACGACTTCTTTGAGTTGGTAGGCTCGATGGATGGAAGCTGCATTCAGTGTGTATTGTTGCTCCTGGACATCGTAAATACTATAACGTCCGGTTTCGAGGGGGAAATAGTCGAGGCCTGTAGCGTCCGGTTCCGTTATCGACGAATGGCAACTTACTAGCTGGAAGAAGCTTAACAGTGCCGAAAGGAATAATTGTCGGAAACGCATAAGTCACTAGAAAATGAATTTCCGAAAATAATGAATCAGTTAGTAGAAGCCAACAGGTTAGATAGATATGCCATATCTGGCGGCATATCTATCTAACCTGTTGGCTTCTACTAACCTCAAAAAATCCGGCTCCAGGCGAAGCGGATAATCAATAGAAGTGCAACGAATCCGACAACAATATAGGTGAAGGGAACATAGGTAATGGCGTAGATTCGGGTTCGATCAATGAACCACAGAATGCCCATTACAGCAGCTATGAGTGTCAGGAAACTGGATAGTTTGCCAAAGCCAGGGATGTAGTTAAACGGAATTTTGCGCCGGATGAGGTACAACGTACCAATCATTGTCAGGATGGGCAGTACCTGCAAGGCCAGATTCATGTCCCAAACGCTCTGCCGTTCGAAGAGGAATAGATAAATATTCAGAGTAACCGCAAAAATTCCCGGAATACAGGCCAGATAAACCAGGGTTGCATATACGAACTTCCACTTAATGATTTCCTCCGCCGTTTCGCCCGACCAAAGGTTCACTAAAAAAGCGACCGTTGGTACAGATGCCAGAAGAAGAAACAATAAGGTGGGCTGGCCTGATACGGCGGCAAATACGTCGCGGAGGGTCATGATAGGTTGCAGGGAGCGGGGTGCGTGGAGCCGGGATACACTCTTTCCCTGCTCCACGCACCCGCTCCCTGCTGTTTTATTTAAGCGTCAACAAATAACCGATGGTGAAGTTGGCATCCCAGTCAAATACAAACTGATTGCAGCCGGTGGCGTCGGCAATGGATTTATAAATGTTAAGGCCTGCTTTTGATTTAGCGCTTTCAAGCTTGTAAGCTGATGGCGCATCGAGTACCGTATAGCGTTCCTTACCTTTCCGAACACTCTTGGCAAGCTCAAACGGAACACCGCCAATAATGAAACAGGTTTTCCGGTGATCGCTTGGAACTTGTTTTGCCTTGGCTTTTACATCGCTGGCAACGGCATCGTCACTGGTGCCATTTTCAAAGTATTTAGCTCCGTAGGTTTCCAGTGCCTTGGTAAAACTGCCCTCTTTCCACGAAATTTTGGTATTACCCGAGCCAATGTCCGTGACGAATGAATTATCATAGAATTCGGTAGGCAACACAGCCCGAAGGCCCAATGAACCTTCCTGCTCGGGGTAACGGTATTCACCACGTAGTTCAATGATTTCAGGGCTTTAATGATTTTCTGGGTACTTTCAATTTTAATAGCTCCTGAACTAACCACAAACTGAATATTACGACCACTTACCCCGAAGTCGAGCATCTTTCCGATGTAAGCTTTCAGGCCGGTCCGAATGTCATCATCCGTTGCCATGTTTTCCTGAACAAGGCTATTGCCAAATTCGGCTTTTTCAAGTTTCCAGCGTTTCTGGTCATCAATCCGAACAATGAACGAGTTGAAGCCACTGGCACCCATTTCAACCACGCCTTTAAGAATACCATTTTGTGGTTCTGGGGCTGTGTAGGTAAAGGCAGGGCTTGGCTGGCTACTGCTGGCTTCATCAGATGGAGTTGATGATGAAGCCGTTGATTCCTCCGTAGAGGCTTCAGTCGTTTTTTCATCAGCACGAGGCAGCGTTTGCGACTCCGCTGCTTCTTTATCTTTAGGCGCAAGCTTGCGCAGGGCTTCGTTGCCACCGAAGTAGCGGAATGCGAAGAAAATAGCGGCCAGAATCAAGGCCGTGATAAGCAGCCGACCGGCTACGGTTAAGCGTTGCATAATTTTAAAGAGTGAAAGAGTGAATGAGCGAAAGAGGGAGTAAATGAACTTGAATTTGCTTTTCGCACTTTCACTCATTCACTCATTCACTCTTTCGCTCTTTAAAAAATTAATCAAGCAAATTCTTATAGCCCGCATCTTTCTGCGGAGCGGGACCCAGGTTGAGAGGCTGCGCAGGAGCATCCAGTTGGACAATCTTGAACTCGCCTTTGTTATAGGCTTCGAGCAGGGCTTCTCCTTTATCAGACAGGATACCGTTCTGGATATCCACGCCGTTGATGAAGTCCATCGACAGATCCATCGCCCGCTTCATTTCGCCAAGTTTCATACTCATATCGTCCTGAATATATTCCATCGACTGGTCGAAGTAGAACTTCTTGTCGGGGTCGCCTTTGAAGATACTTACGGCCGTTTTAAGGGCATTAGAGCTATCTTTAACGATCTGATATTCAGTCTCTTTTAGTCGTACTTTGATCTCAGTCTCCTTAATGATATAATCGGCGCTCTGGTTCACTTTTTCCATGAAGGCCAGCACGTTTTTCATATTTCGCTGGAGCGGGAGAAGCTTTTCATTCATTTCCTGCAAGCCCGCGCCTTCGATGGTGGCCAACTGAGCCGCTTCGCGCATACCGGGCTTATCGCTCATGGCGTTTGCCTTGTTGGCTTCGGCAAACTTCTGCTTGATCGAGTCGTTATTCTCCGTAATTTTCTTGTTCAGCTTCACCAGCTGACCGGCCAGAATATTGATCTGCCCCTGCATTTTTTCGCGCTTCTCCCGTAAATCCTGAATGTAGATTTTCATGATGGCGATAGGATTGAGCTGGATAACCGTTCCTGTAATGCTCCGCATCAACGTCTTGAACAGGAAGAATATGGCCGTCCGAACGTCTTTGCTGGTGAACAGGAAAATTAGTACGCCCAACGCACCCAGCAAGAGCGCTAATTCGAGGACATTCGAGGTAGCCCGGATCAGGAATTCGACAATTCGGTTGAAGTAGACCAGGCCAAAGCCAGCCACCCCAGCCAGCGTAATCATGCCCAGAATACCTTCGGGGCGGCTCCAAAACGAACGCTTCTCTACGTCCGTATTGCCGCCAAGTTGAGAAAAATCAGGTGTTGCCATGTTTTTAGTTTAAGGTTTTGGGGTTTGAAGTCTGTAGTTTGACGTTAAAATGTGCGTCAGCAACGTCAAACTACAGACTTCAAACTTATTTTAAATATTGTCCCATTTTAGCGATGTCGCCTTTAATTTGATCGACAAAATGTGCGAACGTCGTGTCGTAATTCTGCTTATTCTGCGTGATTTTGGCACTTTGCTCATTGACTTCGCCACCAATAGATGATAACCGGTTTGTATTGGCGTCGATCTGTTTCTGAATATCAGCCAATTGTTTGGTTAGCGCATCGTTTTCGGTTTGCAGGCGTTTCTGTTCGTTCTGTAAACCACCAACGCGTTCGGCTAATGCTGCCTCAACACTCTTGCTAAAGGCATCCTTATCTTTGTTCAGTGCTGCAATATACTGATTCGCCGTATTGGTCAAAGCCGCCATGTCATTGCTTCCTCCAAGTGCCTTGAAGCTAGCCCAGGCAGCCTGGTACTGTTTGTCTTCGGGCAAACCAAGATTCGTCAGGCTCCGCAGGGTTTCGCGAAACTCAAAATAATCGGGGCCGGGCGGGTTGTTCTGCGCCAGTACATTCGCGAGATGTTCCGCAAACTTTGAATCGACAGTTCCTGCTGATGCCACTGGTACGATGGGTGTCGGCGTTGGCGCCGATGACGTATTGGCTGGACGAGGAGCTGTCGATGCAGGAGCGGGTGATGTTCCGGTAGCGACTCCGGGTTCTTCCTCTTTGACAAAGAAACTCAGGATTTTACGGCCAATGGATTTGTCAGGTTCTGGCATAATTATCGTTCGGGAACGCCCGTGTCGTGAAATACTGAACAATGTTACGAGGTTCGTGCCAATCCTACAATATCAGATTTGGCCGAACGGTTGCGGGAATGGGGAAATGGTTCTGTAGTTAAGTGAGTGGAGTGAAGTGGGTGGAGTGAGTAAAGTAGGTGAAGTGAGTGGAGTAAGGAAACCGTCTTTACTGAGTGTACTTACTTCACTCATTCCACCTGCTTCACTACCACACCTACTCCACTCACTCCTCCATTTTCAACCTTCCTTCCATCTCCTCTTTAAACTTCTCAACTTTCGCTTTTGATACTAGCTGGATGTATAAGTTGTTATACAGATTGTGTTGGTAATAATCCTGATGATAAACTTCGGCAGGGTAGAAGGCGCTGAAGGGCACGGCCTGGGTTACAACCGGTACTGTATGATGACCCGATGCATTTTCACGGCGAATTGCCGCTTCAATGCGGGCTTTCTCATCGGGCGTGCGATAAAAGATAGCCGACCGATAGTGCTTGCCAATGTCAGGGCCTTGCCGGTTGAGTTGGGTTGCATCGTGTCCGGCAAAAAAAGCATCCAGCAGCACATCATAGGAAATCACCTTGGGTCATAGTAAACCTGTACGGTTTCGGCATGGCCTGTCTGATCTGTCCCTACTTGTTCATACGTTGGGTAGGCCAGATCACCACCGGAATAGCCTGAAATGGCTATCCGAACACCTTTCAAGGATTTCATTTCTTCCTGAACAGCCCAGAAACAACCACCTGCTACCGTTGCCACTGCTTCGCCACGCCCTACCGTCGGCAGTTTGGCTGGGTTGGTATCGATAACCGTTGGTGTTTTGTTGGCCGGTTGCTGATTACAGCCTGTCAGCAGGGCTATAGAAAGAAAAAGGAACACTATAAGCAGTCTCATGAATCGGCTTTTATAGCCTAATAACACAAAATGATTGGTTTGGGTTGGCTACTCTCATGGCGCTCTCATTTGTATCTTTGCTTACTGACTGTTTACTATCGATTATTGACTTATGTCGCTCACCACCTTAGGGCTTGAACTACCAACTGACCCACGTTGGGTCAATATTGCCGAAATGAACATTGGGGAGATTCTGATCGACCATGCCTGGTGTGAGCAAAAAGCCGCATCGTCCTGTATCTCGCTTATTGTCATGTATACCGAGAAGGTAAAATTAGTGGAGGTGTTGACGCCTATCGTAACCGAAGAATGGGGCATTTTCAACGAGTACTGAAAGAACTGGCTAAGCGGAATATCTCGCTTGGTCGACAGCGGAAGGACGAGTATGTCAATCAGCTCCGCTCCCGGATTCGGCGGACGAGTGGCGATCAGCATGGGCAAATGCTGGATAATTTACTCATCAACGCCCTCGTTGAAGCCCGAAGCTGCGAACGTTTCAAACTCCTTTCCGAACACATAGCCGACGAAAGCTTACGGAAGTTCTACCGTGAGCTGATGATTTCGGAAGCAGGTCATTACCGCACTTTTATCGAGTTGGCCGAAACCTACTTGCCCGCCAAACAGGTTCGGGAACGCTGGAAAGATTTCCTGATTATCGAGGCTGAAATTATGACCAATCTAGAGGTTCGGAGTGACCGGATGCATTGAATCGCTTACTTTTTCGAGGCTATTTTCTTGATAACTTCCCAAGAGTAGTTATCAAGAAAATAGCCGTTAATAGGTATTGTTTAGGGGTAAAGACGAGTCAATCTTGAGGTTATAGACAAATGAGTGCTGAGCAGGGAAATTTGTTTCTAATCGTACCCGTAAAAAATTGACATATTATAAAGCGTATATAGTGTATCGTTCAGTAAGAAATTCGATAATAATAGTTACGTCTACGTCTGTATGAAATGCCACTAGTAATTAGGATGTTTTTTGTGTTTTATTGGCTATTTTAAATATATATTGACCATCTAGTTAATAATCTATTAAATTTTTATCATTAAGATTTTTTAAAACTAGGTAAGAGTAACTTTGGGCGCTACTTTCAATGCACTGCCCTTATCAGGCTTGTTTTTAGTACCCCGTAACTCGCTCAACTATGACTCCCCAAATTCTTATCCTCCTTGCAATAGGTGGTGTTGCTTTACTTTTGATCCTGATTTACCTCCACCAGACAATTAGTTTTACAAAGAGGTGCCCCGTTTGCGGCAACCCACATCCTGACCGGGTAGCTCGTCCTAAACTGTTGAAACTCGTTCAATGCAAAGCATATCATTGCACAGCATGTGGTAAGCGATTTTATCAACTAGGTAGAGGAAAAGATTTAACCTCGATCTCAGTATGAAAAATAAGCTTTTTCGCCTGCTAAGTATTGTATCCCTTCTTATATCAACACTCTTGATGGTTACTATACTTTTTATCCCATTCAGGAGTCGATATACTTTACTTTGCTTCCTTGTTTCTCTTGTTTTTACAGGTACAGGTCTTTATTTATCCCGCAAGTCAGTGGAGTAGGCTTCTCTGGTAAGGAGCAGATCCTTTTTATTTAGATACCTGATCATAGACTTCGGAAAAGAAGAGATAAGGGATCGAGTATCTTTGTTTTTTATCACATGAAGCGACTAGGAGGGTTATCTTTACCGTTTGATTCTATACTCACCGTCTAATGACATTTCTTCAACAAACGGCTCAACGAATTTTTGAACAACATGGCCCTAGCCTGAGCGATGTTTGGGTAATCCTGCCGACACGCCGGGCCGTTTCTGTGTTTCTGGAAGAGCTGGCCGCACTTTCTGATCGACCCTTTCTGGCACCCCATGCCATGGCCGTCGATGATTTTATTACGCAGGGTGCTGGTGTGCAATTAATTGATTCGGTTAGTTTACTGTTTGAGCTCTACGATGTTTTCAAGGAAATTGATCCTCAGGTGGAGTTTGAGCAGTTTATTGGCTGGGCGTCGGTACTACTGGCCGACTTCGACCGCATCGACCAATACCTCGTTAGCCCGACTGAACTTTTTAGCTACCTGACCGCGGCCAAAGCCCTCGAACGCTGGCAGGTAGATCAACCTTCATCTGCCCGGCCAATTGTCGAAACGCCCGGAACGAGTCGTTATTTCAAACTTTTCGAGAACTTACATACGGCCTACAACGCCCTGCACAAACGCCTGACCGAACAGCGATTAGCGTATCGGGGTATGGCCTACCGTTTACTGGCTCAGAACGTCGAAGCCCTGATTCGGGATAATCTGGCCTATGAACGGGTGTATTTTGTGGGTTTCAACGCACTTAGCCGGGCCGAGGAACATATTATTCGGGTGCTGGTCGATGCTCAGAAAGCCGAGCTTATCTGGGATGCCGATCAATATTACATCCGTGATTGGGGTCAGGAAGCCGGTGAATTTCTGCGCCGATACCGTGACAACGGCTGGTTTTTCTCGAAACAGAACCAGGAAGATCTTGCCCAATTATCGAATAATCTGCTCGGTACGGAGAAAAATATTCGTGTCGTAGGCGTACCAAATGCCAGTATGCAGGCCAAGGTAGCTGGGAAAATTTATAGTGATTGGCAGAAAGGTCAGGAGTCATCAGTCAATAGTCGTCAGCAAGGTACAGATAGTCTACCAACGACTGATGACTCACGGCTATCGACTAAAAAGACCGCTATCGTCCTCGCTGACGAAACCTTGCTGATTCCGGTCCTGTATGCCCTGGACGAAAACGTGACCGATCTAAACGTGACGATGGGTTTGTCGTTACGGTCGTCGCTGCTGTTTACGCTGGTTGATACACTGTTCGAGATGCAGCGGACAGTGCATGAGTTTCGGACGAAGGATGGTCGTGAACTGAGGATTCCAAAATACCACCATCGCCATGTGGTGAAAGTACTGAATCATCCGTTTGTGAAACAGTATGAGCGGATTCGGGGCTGATGTGGCCAGGTGAGGTATTTGAGACGGGCGAAGTATTGCCACCCGAACCTTTGTTTCAGTGGATTGCAAAGGTGATTGTGAAAGACCAGCGCGTATACCTGACCGAGAAAGAAATGAGGGAGTTAGGGCAGGATGATCCGCTTATACGAGTGCTGTTTGCGCGTTGGCCCAATGATAACCCAATGAAAGCCATTCGCGTTTTCTACGAACTCATCGAACTCCTCCGGGATGTGTATCGGGTCAGCCAGGATGCCATCGAAATCGAGTACCTTTACCTGTTCTTTACGCTCCTCAAGCAGTTGGAAGCGACGTTGGAAAGGCAGGGGGAAGAAGGCGTGGGCATGGTGAGCGGAGCAGGGAGCAGGTAATCCGGCATTCTGGGCCTACTATCGAGCGGCCTTCGGGCTCTCACCATGCTCCGCCCTCCCTACTCCCCGCCGTTACGGTGCGAAGTTTTCGGCAGTTCCTGTATGAATTGATTCGGCAGACGAGTATTCCGTTTACGAGCGAAGGAAAGAGTCAACTACAAATTATGGGGATGCTCGAAACGCGGGCACTGGACTTCGATCGGGTTATTATCCTGTCGGTTAATGAGGGAATTTTGCCGCAATCAAGGAAGCTTAACTCCCTGATTCCTTTCGATATTGCCGCCGAGCTGCACTTGCCGACTTACCGGGAGCAGGAAGCCGTGATGGCCTATCACTTTTACCGGCTGCTGCAACGGGCGAGTGAAGTTGTCTTGTTACATACCACGTCGACCGATGCCTATGGCAATAGCAAAGGCGAACAAAGTCGGTTTATCCGGCAAATTGAACATGAACTAGTGCCTCGTTCCAAAGGCCTTATCCGAATCAGTCACCCAACTGTGCGCTTTGGCAGAGCCGGTGCTAATACCGTAGCTGATCTGGCAGACCTTAGGGTACCTAAAAGCGAAACTATTCGCAATCAACTGATCCATACCTTAACGACACGAGGACTGTATCCATCCTATCTGAACCAGTTTGTCAGTTGCTCCATGCGATTCTATTTCAGCCGGATCGTGAACATCAGCGAGGAGGAAGATATCGAAGAGAAAATGGGCGCTGCCGAATTCGGGAGTTGGCTCCATATGGTTCTGGAACGGTTGGATAAAGAGTACCGCTTACTGGAGCGCCCCATTGATGAGTTGATTATCAAGAACCTGCTGGAAGAAGAGTTTACAAAGTCGATGAAAGGCCGGGTAATTGAGTCGGGTATGAATCTGTTGCTTTACGAACTAGCGCAGAAACTCATGCTCGATTTTCAGCGGGAACAAAATAAACTGGCTGGACTGACGGTGATTGGTACCGAGCAAACCCTCGAAACCTACCTGAATGTGCCGCTCAATGGCGGTCAGGAAATCAAGGTACGAATTGCGGGTAAAGTAGACCGGATCGAAAAATTCGGTGATCAAATCCGGATCGTAGATTACAAAACAGGAAGTGTTAAGCTACCCGAAAAAACGCCCGCCGATCTTACCGAAAAATTACTAAAAGACGGTTCCGAAGAGAAGATGCGGCAATTGTGGCTCTATCGCTACCTGGCTCTTAAGAACATCAGCGAACACGGTGGTCTGCCTCGTGATAAAGGCAAGCGAGACATTTTTCCGGCAAAAGGCTTACCTGTCGAAGCTGGGTTCTATTCATTCCGCGACATCAATGGGGGATTCAAAACCAACCCGGTTCGGTTTGATACCAACGATGACCCAGAACAGTATATCAAGGATTCGGAGGAGTTGTTGCGGCAACTAATTCGCCAACTGCTAGACGTAGCAGAGCCGTTTAAGAAGACCGATAAGCTCGAAACCTGCCAGTTCTGCGATTTTAAAGGCATTTGTGGTCGATAATGGGAATGATTCTTTAAGGACGCTTAATGTAATTATTCGGGCTATTTGTACGCTAAGTGGTAAAAAATTAGCCGTTTAATAATACGACGGACTCTGGTTGCTGTTGGTATACTGTCTATCAATAACTTAGGCTAAAAATACAATCCGGATAGGCCGGAAATACCTCTTTTAGCCTTAAAAGTTATGAAGAAAGTCGTTAAAGTAATTGGTATCCTAGTGGGTGTAGTCGTTCTGGGCGTCGTCGGTGTAATGGCTTATGTTAAGCTGGCTTTACCTGATGTAGGCGAGGCTCCAGAACTCAAAGTAGACGCTACACCGGCGCGTATTGAGCGAGGCAGGTACCTGGCAAACCATGTGACGGTGTGTGTCGATTGTCACAGCACGCGGGATTACAGTCTCTTTGCAGCCCCGCCAATACCTGGAACATTGGGTAAAGGTGGCGAGTTATTTGATCAGAAAGCCGGTTTCCCCGGATCGTTTACGGCAAAAAACATCACGCCAGCCGGTATTGGAAACTGGACAGATGGTGAAATCTACCGGGCCATTACTACGGGCGTTAGCCGGGATGGACACGCGTTTTTTCCGGTAATGCCCTATCCGTATTATGGCAGCATGAACGATGAGGATGTCCATAGCATCATTGCCTATGTACGTACGCTCAAGCCTATAGAGCACAAACCCGCAGAGTCAAAAGCGGATTTCCCATTCAATTTTATTCTGAATACCATTCCGAAAAAAGCGGAGCCTTTACCCGCTCCTGATCCGAACGACGAACTGGCTACGGGTAAATATCTGGTCACGATTGCCGGTTGCGTAGAATGCCATACCCAGGTTGAAAAAGGGCAGATAATCCGGGAGAAATCATTTGCGGGCGGTCGGGATTTCAACTTGCCGGGAGGTGTACTTTATACGCCTAATATTACCCCAGACAAGGCGACAGGTATTGGTACCTGGAAAAAGGAGGTATTTGTTTCCCGCTTTAAAGCCTATGCCGATAGTAGCTACAAGCCACATAAAATTGGGCCGAATGATTTTCAGACGATTATGCCCTGGACAATGTATGCTGGCATGAACGAAAAGGATTTGGGGGCTATCTATACCTATCTTATGTCACTGAAACCAATTCCCAATAAGGTAGCTGAGAAATTTAAACCACATGTCGCTATGCGTTAGCGTAGTTAGGACTCCTATAGGGTAACAACTAACCTTCTGGTTTTAGTGGTGAACTTCACCTACTAAATCTGGAAGGTTTTTGTATCGTCTGGTTTCAGGAGAATATTCTGGGACCAAAGCCAGTAATACAATGCGTAGCTGTCTGTAACTTTGTAGCAATAGACTGGCAATTGTTTGCTGGTTACCGATAACTGTTCACTGAACGTATGGCCCTCAAAACGCTCGTTAAAATCTCTAACGTTACCAATCTCAGCGATGCCCGCTATTGCGCGGGTATGGGTGTCGATATGCTTGGCTTCTCGATGGATGCCGATTCGCCGGATTATGTTGAGCCGAAAAAATTTAACGAAATCAGAGGTTGGGTTGCTGGCGTGCAGATTGTGGGAGAAACAAGCGCTACTGATCCAGAAGAGATTGAGCAACTCCTCAATACCTATAATCCTGATCTATTGCAGGTTAACGAACCTGCCCTGTTATCGTATCTCAGCACGTTTGGAAAGTCGATTATTCTACAGGTCGATTTGTTGCAACTAACCCTTGATCAACTTGACACCCTGTTCCAGATGAGTGCAGCAGGAGCCGATTATATTCTGCTCGAAAGCCATAGCCCATTTCATCTCGATGACGAACTGAAAACTACCCTTCAGCGATTGGCTTCCCGTTATCCTATACTCTTAGGCATTGGCGTATCAGCTGGTAATGTTCACGAATTACTGACTGATCTTCCTGTTCAGGGTATTGCCCTGAGCGGTGGCGACGAAGAACGGCCTGGTAGCAAAGAGTTCGGCGAGCTGATGGATATTCTGGAAGCGATTGAGGAAGAGTAAATTAATAGTCTTTAGTCATCAGTCAATTGTAGGTGGCAGTTCTCCAACTGATTGACTGATGACTAGAAACAATCGGCTTGAATTCACTACTATGCATTACCTACTATCATTGAAAACATACTTCCATCCATAGCCGCGTCCATTCTTCCAATTCTACTTTCGTCAATAAGTGCCATCGAGTAGGTTTACATCGGATTTAAACAACGGTCCGGCGTTCCGGACAGAAGCCATGAACAAGCGATTAGAACGTATTGCCGACCAGGCCCAAATTGGGGGCGTGTGCGCTGGTTTGGCTGATTATTTTGGCATTGATCGTGCCCTGGTACGCGTACTTTTTGTGATCGGAATTTTCCTGCCACACTTTCCGGCTATTATCATTTACATTATCTTGTGGATCGCACTACCCGAACGTCGTTTCGATGGTTCTGTGGCCCAGTCAACCGCTTTTTCTAATCCTTATTTTGCCATGAATCCCTACAATCCGAACAAGCCTGCATCACCCGACCGTAGTATTATTGGCGGGGCCATTTTGATTATCCTCGGTATCCTGTTTTTACTGGACCGTTATTTTGACATTGACTTTGGTGATCTGTGGCCGTTTGTTCTGATCGCGATTGGTTTGTGGCTGATTTTTAAGGATCGGATCAAACCTCCTTACGACACTACAAATACGAACAACGACCCAAACGGAACCTTATAATTGATGTATGATAAGGGATATATGATGTATTAACAGTATATCATATATCCCTTATCATACATCCCTAAGACTTATGCAACGAAAAAATGGATTGTTTTGGGTATTTTCCTCTTAACGCTGGGTGTATTGTTTTTGGCCCGGCGGGCGGGTATGCTCGATATTGACTGGCATTCATTAGTGAATTTATGGCCAGTGCTGCTAATTCTGGCAGGTATAAACCTGATTCTGGAACGGCGAGGTAATCCGGCAGCCTTTATCACAACCGTTATGCTGGCAGTTGCGGTGCCTACGACCTTATTCGGATTCCTGTCGCACAATCGAAATCACGATGAGTTTAACATGCGCTGGCATGATAACGATGATGACGACGATCATGACCACGGGAATTCTGATAACGATGACGATAATAATGACGATGATCACAATGATGATGACTATCAATCAGAGCGTGATCGTCGGGATTCGGAGAGCGCCAAGATGCAGACCAACACCTTTGCCGAAACAATGGATGCCGACACACGAGAAGCTGTTCTGAAATTATCGGGCGGAGCCGGTCGGTTTATCATCGGTGCTCCAAGTACTGAACTCATTAAGGCCGACACGAAGCAAACAACAGGCACGTATTCCATGTCGGTGGACCGCGACGAAACCACGCACATTCCAACCATTGAACTTAAGCCAACCGAGGAAGATCAACATATTGATTTTAAGGATGGTAAGTTTGAGAATCGAGTCGATGTGCATCTGAACGCCACCCCTGTTTGGACAATGGATGTCGCTTTAGGGGCGGGCCAGGGGGATCTGGACTTAAGTGCCTATGCGATCAAGAGCCTGAAAATTGCCGCAGGAGCCGCTGATCTTGACCTGAAACTTGGCACCAAAGCTGACCTGACGGAAGTGAAATTAGATGTGGGGGCTGCCTCGGTAACGGTGCATGTCCCGAAAGAAGTAGGTTGCCGGATCAAGAAAGACGGAGCCCTAAATCTGGAGCAGCTTGATGATTTTACCAATGTGGGTGGGGCGAATTTGTCAGCCCTGGCTATGATGCCACCAAAAAGAAAATGACCATCCGTTTCGATGGGGGCATCTCCCGGTTCAAGGTCGTGCGGTATTAATCTGAACCAGGATTTTTATGATTTTACTGATTGATCTGATTTCCGACAAAGGTAAAATCAGATCAATCAGTAAAATCCCGGTTCTAATTCCCCTGGTTCAACTTGTTGAGCAGCATTTTATTAAACATCTGCTCCGTTTTATATAACTCGGCCAATTGAGCTGGACTAATCACTTTCAGGAATCGCCCCATATACTCGTCGTCTAAGTCGGCGAGTTTTTGTTTGGTAGAGTTCACTTCCCGAAGCCCATTCACTAATTGCTCATCATTAAGGTTACTACGACTTGGGGCATTATTCAATTGCCGAACCCGGCGATTCAGTTCCTGTTTCTTGGCGTTATATTCGTTATAAATCGCCCAAAACTGTGGAGCCTGATCGGTGGTTAAGTTAAGTCGATTGGTAATCAGCCCAATCTTGGCTGCTTCAATTTTCTGCCGTCCGTTGCCGTCGTCCTGTGCGCTGGCCACCTGTGCCATAAGCACCAGACCAACCAGCCAACTAATCCATGCGTGTCTCATTGTGGTAAAGTTAACCATGCTAAAAATCAGGAACCGAGATCCGGGCTATCTGCTACAGTTTGTTCGTTAATATGTTGCTGAATATCCCGTGGCTGCACATTAAGGAACTGAATTGCTGTTGTGTCACTGCCTAATGAGGAGTGAATTTGCTGGGCGTCGGCCAGTTCGCTTGCATCTACACCCTGTTCGTCAAGGTAAGCCGCAATAACCTCATTGCTTACACCGGCAAGGGCTTCATTGCCTAATGATTCCTGCCGTTGTGGTAAGGTTTGCCAAACTAGCACAGCAATCAGGCTGGCGCCAGCTAATGAAGCTGCCGTCCGTTGCCATGACCAGGTAATACTAAATGCTGGTTTTGACTTACGAATCACGCGAGCCTGCACACGCGATGGCAACGTGTCAAAATAACCCTCTGGAGCTAGAAACGGCAACTGCCTCATAGGATGCTCAGGTGGCAGTTCATCAAGCCGAAATTCGTTTTTGTCATTCATTAGAGTGGTGTGTATTTACTACACAATTACATTCCCGTGTTATGCGAATTGGACAGTCTAAAGCGGCTGGGGTTTAATCGTTTGTATCAGTTTTAGTCAGATAATCTTCAATTTTTTTGACTGCCAGATGATACGACGCCTTTAAGGCGCCAACCGATGTACCGGTAATGTCGGAAATTTCTTCGTACTTCATATCATCGAAGTACTTCATGTTGAACACTAGCCGTTGCTTATCGGGTAATTTTAGCAGCGCCTTTTGCAGCTTTAACTGTACGTCTTCGCCACTGAGTTCGTTGCCGGATGTAACATAATCTGCATTGCTTTCCAGTTTTTGCATTAGCTCCCCTTCTACGTCGCCAATGGGCAGAAAAAAACGCCGACGTTTCTTATTCAGGAAGTTAAGGCATTCGTTGGTTGCAATACGATATATCCAGGTATATAACTGACTATCACCCGAAACTGTTCCAGGCTATTCCACACTTTTATGAACGTTTCCTGCACCAGATCATCGGCATCATCGTGGTCAATGACCATTTTACGGATATGCCAATAGATTTTCTGCTGGTATTGCCGTACCAGTAGATTAAAGGCATAATTCCGGCTCGATGGGTCGCGGTATTTAGCGAGGATTTCTGCGTCAGTCATTCGTTATCAGTTTACGGTTTACAGTTTGTGGTTTACAGTTGCGCGAGCTAACTGTAAACCACAAACTGTAAACTGAAAACCTTATTTTCTTGCCATTACTTTTTTGACCTGCTCAACAATTTTGTCGGCAGTGAGGCCATATTTCTGCATCAACTGGTCGGGTGTGCCACTTTCACCGAAGGTATCATGAACGCCAATGTATTCGAGTGGAGCGGGGAAGTTTTGTGACAGAACCTGCGCAACACTATCACCCAAACCACCATTGATCATGTGTTCTTCAGCCGATACAGCACAGCCCGTTTTCTTCACCGATGCCAGAATAGCCTCTACATCTAACGGCTTAATCGTGTGAATATTGATAATATCAGCTTCGATTCCTGTTCCGAAAGAATTTCACCGGCTTTGATGGCTTCCCAAACCAGGTGACCCGTACAGAAAATAGATACGTCTTTGCCTTCGTTCACGGTCCAGGCCTTGCCAATTTCAAATTTCTGATCGGCGGGCGTAAACACGGGGATTACAGGGCGACCAAAGCGCAGGTAAACTGGGCCAACGTGTTCAGCAATAGCAATCGTGGCCGCTTTAGTCTGGTTGTAATCGCAGGGATTGATGACCGTCATGTTAGGCAACATTTTCATCATGCCCAAATCTTCCAGAATCTGGTGTGTGGCACCATCTTCACCCAGGGTCAGACCCGCGTGGGAAGCACAGATTTTAACGTT
This sequence comes from Spirosoma telluris, assembly GCA_003259005.1. Lineage (GTDB taxonomy): Bacteria > Bacteroidota > Bacteroidia > Cytophagales > Spirosomataceae > Spirosoma > Spirosoma telluris. Next base: position 1,660,335 of record QLII01000001.1, on the reverse strand, counting down.
CTTATTGGAATACGCCACCGATTGACGGATCTGGTCATACACACGACCTGTAGCGAAGTTGGCAAAGGTTGTTGCAAAGGGAATATGGCCGCCAATGGTCAGTCCTGCGGATACACCAATCATGTTGGCTTCAGCAATTCCGCACTGAACGAAGCGTTCCGGATTTTCTTTAATGAAGGTTTCCAGCTTGAGCGAACCCGCCAGATCAGCCGTGAGGGCTATAACATTAGGGTTTGTTCTGCCTAACTCGGCTATACCCACGCCGAAGCCCGACCGGGTGTCTTTTTTTCTGTGTATTCGTATTTTTTCATAGTCTCTGTTAATTCGCCGAAGCGAGGGTTTGCAATTTGGTCAAAAAATAATTGGCACTGGAGCAATTTGGGTGTTGAGCTGCGTTTTCGATGGTGAAGCCATGCCCAATCATCAGGTTGGTGAATTTTTTCTTATCATTTATTCCCCTACCTCTATACTTAATATACTGTCCTTTAAGTATTTCAACTGGTTCTAGTTCTTGTTCAGGACATTCAAAGAAAAAGGTCGTCCGAAAAATGACTGAAAGTGTTGTTGAGTCGGCAAGGTACCAGCCTTCTAATTCCTTTACGGCAATGCATACTATGATGTCATCTGCCTGAATCGTCTCTTGTTTGACAGAGGTCATACAAGGCATATCATCTGCATCCCGTAGAACAACAATCCATTGTGCACCTTGATCTCTTAATACTTGAGCTAAAGTTGCTGTAGAAGGTAAATTTAAATTACTCTTTCCTCTAGCATTTATAACCTCATCTACCAAAACCAGATTATTAGCTTGTAAGAACTGAGAAAACGCATTAGAACTAAGAACCATTTTCTCACAATCACCCTCTACAATAAAGCCAACTTTCACCACGGTAGCCCTCCTCCTAGAGCACCAGTTAGCCAAGCTTGATCGGTTGGTAAATCATATATATTACGCCCTTTAATCTGCCGGGTTTGCGTAGATCCATTCCGTTTATTTACTAATACTATTTCATCTGTTGTCAAACATCGAACAATAGATTCTGAATGCGTATTCAGCCAGATATAATGCCCTTTCTCTTTACACTGTTGACGAAAAAAATCTACTAAAGAAGTCAACACCTGGGGATGTAAACCATTTTCAGGCTCCTCAATACAAAGGAATTGGGGTTCGTCGCTCTGGTAAACTGCGGTCAAAAGAGCAAGAATGTTGTACGTGCCGTCAGAGATTAAGTCTTTGGTGAAATAACTTGGTGCAAATTCCTCGAACCAGTGGAGTTCATTCCGATCATCAATCTCAACTGCTTTGAATCCTGGAACGAATAAGCCTAGCCATTCGAAGATTTCAGATTGCAGAGAATTATCGTAAAGAATTCGTTTTAAAACTTTCTCGAGGTTAGTTGCTGCCAAGTTTAGTGAGACATTATCTTGGTAATCAATCCTAAGTAAGTCCTTATTCTTAACAAAAAACCTTGAAAAGCCCAAAGAAAACTGTTGGAGAGCGTTAGGTGTAGTTAAGAAAGATCCCCTTTCGTAGTCACCACGACTTGGAAGAGACCTTGATTTGCTAAACCATCCCAGACTTTGATCAAAATTTATCTCCAGACTGGCTTCCTCTGGAAATATATCATAGTTTATAAGAAAATGGAAAGGCTTACTTATTGAAAGTTTTCGATTAGCTATATCAACAACTCCTCCAAATTGTCTTATAGCCTCTTGAGGGACAGATTTTGAACAGCTATTCACAAACTCCAAAGCCTCGAAAATATTCGACTTGCCGGACCCGTTAGGACCGACAAAGACCGTGAACGGATTCGGCTCAATAAGCTCGATCCGCTCAATGGACTTGAAATTTTCGATGACTAAGCGTTTGATTTTCATAGAATCTAGTAGTCAGTCGATAGTCATGAGTCGTTAGCTAAGCCTACTAACGACTCATGACTATCGACTGACTACTTAGTTTAATAATCCGTTACACCAACCGACAGTGGCAGCCCGTTCAACGCTTGGGTTAACTGCTCGGCGTTGGGAGCGGTACCATGCCATTTATAGTTACCCACCATGTAGTCGACGCCGAAGCCCATTTCGGTGTGCATCAATATCATCGTTGGAACATCGGGATCTTCCTGTGATTTTTTGAGGGTATGAATGACATCGGCAATGTCGTTGCCTTCCATCTCTTCGACGTACCAGCCGAAAGCACGGTATTTAGCGGCCAGATCACGGTTGCTGTTTACGTTGTCGGTCGTACCGTCGATTTGGGCGTGATTAAGGTCGATGATGGCAGTCAGGTTGCCGAGTTTTTTGTTGGGGGCAAACTGAGCGGCTTCCCAAATCTGACCTTCCTGCTGCTCGCCATCGCCCATTAGGACGTATACCTGGCTTTTGTCGCCGTTGAGTTTTTTGGAATAAGCCGCTCCACTCGCTACCGACAATCCCTGGCCCAATGAACCCGACGCGATGCGGATACCTGGCAGGTGTTCAGCCGTAGTAGGGTGACCTTGTAGCCGGCTGTCTAACTTGCGGAAGGTGGCTAATTCGGAAACGGGGAAATAGCCAGCCCGCGCCAGCACCGAATAAAATACGGGTGAAATGTGGCCGTTCGAGAGGAAGAAGATATCTTCATCACGACCATCCATATCAAAAATTGGCTTGCCATCTGCATCTTTTTTCAGGTTCATCACCTCGAAATAGAGGGCGACAAAAAAATCAGTGCAGCCTAATGATCCGCCGGGATGTCCCGAATTAACAGCGGCAACCATGCGAAGAATATCGCGCCGAACGGCCGTAGCCGTGCTTTTGAGTTGTTCGATTTCCATAGTTTTACGGTTTTTCGTTTACGGTTTTTCGTTTTCAGTTGGTTAGTGCATTCGTTGTTTCCGCATTTTTTAACTGAAAACCGTAAACTGAAAACTAGTTTAATATTTGTTTTGCGTGGTTTTGAGTATCTACTTTTCCGATAATGTCTGTAATGATACCATTTTCATCAATCAGGAATGTCGTACGAACGGTGCCCATAAATTTTCGGCCATACATGGATTTTTCTTTCCAGACATTGTAGGCTTCTACGAGTTGGTTATCTGTATCTGCGACGAGCCTAAACGGCAAATCGTACTTCTTGATAAACTTCTGGTGAGCTTTCTGATCATCGACACTAACGCCTAGTACTTCGTAGCCCGCTGCCCGTAGATCGGCGTAGTTGTCGCGGAGGCTACAGGCTTGTGCAGTACAACCGGGCGTATCATCTTTAGGGTAGAAGTAGAGGACTACTTTTTTACCCCGATAATCAGACAGCTTAATGGGCTGGCCATTCTGGTCAGTACTCGTAAAGTCAGGTGCAGGATCACCGATGGATAAGCTCATAAGGTGTAATTTATCGTCTTTTCTTTTTTCCTTTCGTTGCGGCTTTTCGACGGGCAGCTGCCTTAGGTACATGAATGATTGTACTATCGGAGCCAATATTACCTGACCGATCTTTTACCTGTATCAGCACTTCGGCACCATCCTCGAACGACTCATCTGGGTTCAGTTTATCCGACCAGAGTAAAGCGCGTTTGTAATCGTACTGCATTAGTACCCATTCGTCGTTGACCAACGCACGAAACTCGGCAATTCCTGACAGGTCATCCCGAATACGAGCTGTAATGCCATTCGGTGTGGCTGACAGAATTTCAACCCTCGGCGGATTGATATCTGTCATTAGCTGAAACTTTCCCAGCCAGCGGGTTTTAAATTCAATATGCCCTTTAGCCCACGAGCCACCCAGAAAGCTTTCGTTTCCACCGCTAGTCCAATACATTTTGGTTCTTGCCGTATCAATGGCAATTGGGTAGTTGGGTGTGTAATGAATCGTCAGATAATCGTTGAGTGGAATCGTAGACTGGTTAATTTCCAACCCACCTCCCGGTAAGGCTTTCATAGCCAGATGCAGGGTATCAAACAGCGTTCGCGGACTGAATTCTAGTCGGGTATTCCAATCGACAAATACTTCGCTCCGACCCGGTATAATTCGTTTTTTGAAATTTGTCCGCACCACACTCCGGCCAAACTGAACTGAGTCGGGTAAAGTATGGCGCAAATCTATAAGATAAACGGCTTGGTTGTTACGCACATAGCTGACTGGTTGCTCAGTTACCGTGCGACCCGTAATTAGTTTAGCCATAGGTGGATTTGAAACGGTTATATTCTTCACCGTTAGTTTCAGCACATTTTCATCGGTGGTAATGGTTGCTATGGGTTCACCACTCAGTGACTCACCTCTGAAATTGGGGGGTGGAATCGTCAATGAATCAGGCTGGGTTTGGGTAGCAGAAGTAGGTTCCGGCAAAATCGTGAACGTTAACTGCGTTGAATGATCGGAGGCATCATAGAGCGTCAGCGTAACTTCATGCGGTTGTCCGTCCAGTAGCGGTAACCGTCCGCGATAGGCAGCGTTGCTTGGTAACTTGTATAGATTCAGAATATTGCCATCGGCAATGTAGCCCCGGTGATAACGCTGGCCACTCATCTGTTCGACTTCGTAATTCTCATGAACATTCATGAACCGCGTTTGCTCATTCGGAAAGCTGTTCATGTTATAAGCAAATACTTCACGCCCATCGAGCCGTATTTCGAGGCAACTGATGCCATTGCGGTAAGGCGACCCGCTGGTTTTGTCGTAGGCCAATACTTCCATACCAACCAGACCCGAAGCCGTAATGGGCTGCACAATTGTGAAGGTGCCGTCGGATCGCCGAACCGGTGCGTAGCTTACGCGCTGGTATTCGCCGTTAATGCGCGAGGTTGCAGTCATTGTTTTCAGGGCAACGCGCTCGAAATAGGGCGGAACATTATCTTGAATTTCGGAAAAATTATAAAGCAACGGGTTAATCAGGTTGTCTTTGTTATCCCGAATCTCAAAGTGAAGGTGCGGTCCGCCAGACCCGCCCGTATTGCCCGATGCAGCCACCACATCACCTTGTTTGACCGGAAACTGGCCGGGTTGGGGACGAAGGTCAATCTCAAAGGTTTTTCTCTCGTACTGCTGTTCACGAAGGAATCGTCCAAGGGTATCTTTGAGGGCTTTCAGGTGGCCATAAACGGTGGTGAGGCCATTGGGATGTTTGATGAAAATAACATTTCCATACCCACCCGTAAATACGGCAATGCGCGATACGTACCCATCCGCAGCCGCATGAACGTCCAGCCCTTCGCGACCACCGGTTCGTATGTCTAAGCCAGCGTGAAAGTGATTTGGTCGCAAATCGCCCATACCTCCCGATAATGAATTGGCGGAACCGGGTTGAATCGGAAACATAAAATAGCCATCGACAAGCGTACCCGGCTGAATATAGCCTGTTTGTGATTGCCCTGGCTGAGCCGATGAAACTGGTTTGCTCGATTGCCCGGCTGCCAGTTCTGTACAGATCAGAACGGTAATGAATGTATAAAAAAGGAAACGTATCAAAAGCAAGGTTGTAAATGGTTTTTGGCAGACCAGGCAATGGGTTTGGCCCGACAAAATGAAATTACTTCACGTCAAACGTCAACATCGGTTTATTCTCAATGTAGGCCGTTAGCCGATCACCGATTTGTACAGGACCAACTCCTTTTGGCGTGCCAGTAAATAGAATATCGCCCTGCTGCAACATAAAATAGCGCGACACAAACGAGATCAGGTAATCAATTTTAAAGAGCATCAGGTTGGTGTTGCCCGTTTGTCGGGTTTCGCCATTGATGTCTAAATGGAAATTTAAATTTTGTAGATCCGGGAAATCGGTTTTTGGCACAAAAGTCGAAATAGGGGCAGAGCCATTAAAGCCTTTCGCTAATTCCCAGGGTAATCCTTTGGCTTTTAGCTTGCTCTGTAGATCCCGAGCCGTGAAGTCGATACCAACACCAATTTCGTCATAGTATTTATGCGCGAATTTTTCGTCAATATTTTTGCCCACCCGGTTGATTTTTACCAGAATCTCAACCTCGTGATGAACATCACTGGAGAAATCCGGATAGAAAAATGGCTCATTTTTCAAGGGAATAGCCGTTTCTGGTTTCATAAAGATTACCGGATCTTCGGGCTGTTCGTTATTGAGTTCTTTAACATGGTCGGCATAGTTTCGACCAACGCAGATGATTTTCATAAAGAGTAACGCGGACATCCCATCCGCATCTAATTGGTAAAAAGCGGACAGGAATCCGCCTTACTAAACTATTTTGGCTGCTACAAATCTAAGGACTAAAGAGGGGTCGACCGCACCAGTTCAGAAAAATTTGAACAATTCTGGTACTTTGCAGGTCATATAACGTCAGAACATACTACCAAACAATACACAAACAAATGAGAAAAGTCATAATTGTCATGTTGTCAATCGCTTTTGCAGTAACCGCTTGCGAGAAGGTACCTTTAACGGGTCGAAAACAACTGATTTTAGTGCCTAATAACGATATGCTTGCTATGAGCTTCACTCAATATAAAGCATTTTTAGATACAAGTCGGGTAGTTCCTACCAGCAGTGGCGATGCCGAAATGGTTAATCGGGTTGGTAATCGCATTCGGCAGGCCGTTGAAAGTTACATGAATAGTAATGGCTTTGCTAAACGCCTTGAAGGTTTCCAATGGGAGTATCACCTAGTGCAAAGCAATCAGGTAAACGCCTGGTGTATGCCTGGGGGGAAAATTGTTGTATACTCCGGCATTTTGCCCTATACGCAGAATGAAGCTGGCTTAGCAACTGTATTAGGTCATGAGGTTTCGCACGCCATTGCTGAACATGGAAACGAACGGATGAGTGAAGGGCTGGTTGCTAATGGACTGTTGCAGGCTGGACAAGTGGCAGCTGGAATCGCTACGTCTTCAAAAAGCCCGCAGACACAAGCTTTATTTCAACAAGCAATTGGTACGGGAGGTCCGCTGATGTATCAATATTTTGGTGCGCTTCCACATAGCCGTAAGCAGGAGTCAGAAGCGGATCACCTTGGTCTGATCTTTATGTCGATGGCGGGCTATAATCCTGCTGAGGCAATTACGTTCTGGACACGTATGGCCAAAGCTAGTTCGGGAAAAGCACCTGCCGAGTTTTTCTCTGATCACCCATCTGATTCCCGTCGGATTGCTGATTTACAGAAATTACTGCCTGATGCACAGAAGTATTATGCCAGCGCACGGCGGTAATTTGTGAATGTTTACATATAAAAAAGCCGAGACGAAAGTCCCGGCTTTTTTATATGTCTGCGACAGCAAGATGCTGTCGCAGACATTACAATGCTGCGACAACCTGCCGTACTTTTTCGGCGGCTTCTTTTAGCTCAACAGCCGACTGTACTTTCAGGCCAGAATCATCAATGATTTTCGCGCCTTCAGCTGCGTTCGTTCCCTGTAGACGAACGATAATTGGAACTGGAATATCACCGATGGCTTTGTAAGCCTCCACAACGCCAGTAGCGACACGGTCGCAACGAACGATACCCCCAAAGATGTTGATCAGAATGGCTTTAACATTCGGATCTTTCAGGATGATGCGGAAACCAGCTTCTACTGTTTTGGCATTAGCTCCACCCCAACATCAAGGAAGTTGGCGGGTTCGCCACCCGACAGTTTAATGATGTCCATGGTAGCCATAGCCAGACCAGCACCGTTTACCATGCAACCTACGTTTCCATCGAGTTTTACATAGTTCAGGTCACTGGCAGAAGCTTCTACTTCGAGCGGATCTTCTTCGGCCAGATCACGCATGGCTTTCAGATCAGGATGACGATAGAGGGCGTTATCATCTAGATTAACCTTAGCATCGACAGCCAGGATTTTATTGTCCGACGTTTTTAGGACTGGGTTAATCTCAAACATCGACGCGTCTGTATCAACATAGGCTTTGTAGAGCGAGGTAATGAACTTCACCATCTCTTTGAAGGCTTCACCTTCGAGACCGAGTCCAAACGCTACCTTGCGGGCCTGGAAAGGCTGGAGGCCAACGGCTGGGTCGATCCACTCCTTCACAATCTTTTCGGGCGAATGCTCCGCAACTTCTTCAATGTCCATACCCCCTTCGGTACTGGCCATAATTACGTTGCAGGCTTTGCTACGATCGAGCAGGATGCCGATGTACATTTCTTTGGGCGACGATGCTCCTGGATAATAGACGTCCTCGGCAATGAGAACTTTGTTAACCCGTTTGCCTTCTGGACCTGTCTGGTGGGTAACCAGCACATTCCCGATAAGGTTTTTGGCGATGTCGCGCACAGCATCGACCGATTTGGCTAAGGCTACTCCGCGTTGCTCGGAACCCACAATCTGGCCTTTTCCTCGTCCGCCAGCATGGATTTGGGACTTAACCACCACAAATTTCTGGCCCGATTGAGCGATTATCAATTTGGCGGCTTCAACGGCTTTTTCGGGCGACTCAGCGACAATGCCCTCCTGAATGCGGACACCGTACTTTTTGAGAATTTCTTTACCCTGATACTCGTGTATATTCATGACAACTGCAACAAGGAGGATTGGAAATCGTATTTTTGTGCGGCAAGTTAACAGGAAATGATGAATGATGAATGAGGAATGATACACGTGATCGACTAAAATTGATTATGCTACCTCCTTTTTTCGCAATCATTCATCATTTATCATTTATCATTCTTTAGATGTCGCTTCTTCAAACTACTGATATACGCCGGAACTACGGCAAGCTGCCCGTTCTGAAAGGAATCAACCTGAACATTGAACCGGGCGAAGTTGTCTCTATTGTGGGGCATCTGGGGCAGGGAAAACGACCCTATTACAGATTCTCGGTACACTTGACAGGCCTGATTCGGGTGAACTACAGATTGCTGGACAAGATGTATTCGCCTTAAATGATCGCCAATTGGCTCAGTTTCGCAATGAGCGTATTGGCTTTGTGTTTCAGTTCAATAACCTACTACCCGAGTTCACAGCTCTGGAAAACGTATGTCTACCGGGATTTATAGCGGGCAAAGACGAGGGCGCTGTTCGGCAACGAGCCACCGAATTATTAGAAAAGCTTGGCTTACGTGACCGGCTAACAAATCTACCTTCTCAACTATCGGGAGGAGAACAACAGCGGGTGGCTGTTGCGCGAGCACTAATTAATCAACCGGCCATAGTTTTTGCCGATGAACCCAGCGGTAACCTGGATTCCAGGAATGCGGAAGAGCTGCATCAGCTATTCTTTCGACTCCGTGATGAGCTAGGTCAGACGTTCATTATTGTAACGCACAACGAAGCATTAGCTGCCCTCGCCGACCGAACAGTAACCATCCGTGATGGGCTTTTGTTTAATTAACAATAGATCATGCGTTTAAGCTATTTCGGCTTATTTTTTAAGTAGATCTACTTAAAAAATAAGCCGAAATAGCCAACATTTTTTATTGTAAATGCTTAATTATTAAAGGTTTATGTTTTTGTGAAAAAAATATTTTACAAAAAAGAATCAAAATTCTCTATTTTTGTTTTATAATTGTGTCGAAAAGAAAAGTTTTTCATAACGTTGAGTAAATCAGAAAGCCAAGAGAGTATCTCGCTTGGCTTTTTTGTTTGTCTATAATTTACTATTTCTCCGACATTGAGTACTTATTAGGATACTTAACTAAGTAGAGAAACTAGCGTAGTTAAGCTCATTTTCAGGCGGCTTTCTCTTTAATTCCCCAATTTACTCTCTTTGCTCAGGCGCGTTCCCGAGTTTTATTGGCTAACTGTCTTAACTCAGTCAAGTCGGAATGTATACTATCCTTTTTGGTGATAATTTTTCCAGACCAGGGCATCTATACTCCATTTACCAGACCCGGTAAAGAAGAAAACCAGGGCAAGTAGAGCGAATAAAAAAGGATGTTGATCCTCGTACCAAATTTTTCCGTGGCCTACGAAGAAAGCAATGTAAAGCATCGTGCCTATAATAAGCAAACAGGCTAATCGAGTGAATAAGCCAGCGGTAAGCAGCAGGCCAGCTATCAATTCAGAACCTTTACCTAGGTAAACCATGAACGTAGGGGAGAAGTCCTGCCTGAAATTATCCCAGGCTGCATATTCGTTCATTTTAGTCGCATCGAATACTTCCCAGCCATGATATACCAGGAACAAACCAACGATAATCCTAACTAACGTAAGGCCACTTTCCTGTAAAATTCCTTCTGTCGAGAAGAACTTCTTCATACATGCTCTTATTAATATCCATATCAAAGCTACAATAACCAGTTAATTTAACTGCCCTATTATGTGACTTTGCTATGACTCTTTAGAAAAGCAAAACGCTCCTGATCGTACGATCAGGAGCGTTTTGCAAAATCAGAGTAATCCTTAAAATCAGGAAAATCCTGGTTCAGACGATTACATCATGCCGCCCATGCCACCACCTGGGTGACCATGACCACCACCAGCTGGAGCTTCTTCTGGCTCGTCAGCAATAACACACTCGGTTGTCAGTAACAGACCAGCAATCGAAGCTGCGTTTTCCAGAGCAAGACGCGTTACTTTCTTAGGATCGATTACACCAGCTACAAACAGATCTTCGAACGTGTCGTTCTTGGCGTTGTAACCGAAACCACCCTGGCCATCTTTCACTTTATTCACGATAACCGAACCTTCGCCACCGGCGTTAGCTACGATCGTACGCAGGGGTGATTCGAGAGCAACACGGATGATGTTAACACCGGTTTTTTCGTCTTCATTGATTGTTGTGATACCGTCAAGCGAAGAAATAGCACGGATCAGGGCGATACCACCACCCGTTACAATACCTTCTTCAACAGCAGCACGAGTTGCGTGCAACGCATCGTCAACCCGGTCTTTCTTCTCTTTCATTTCTACTTCGGTAGCAGCACCGATGTAGAGAATAGCCACACCACCCGACAGTTTGGCCAGACGTTCCTGCAATTTCTCGCGATCGTAGTCTGATGTCGTGTTTTCGATTTGGGCTTTGATCTGGTTTACGCGACCCGAAATATTTTCTTTCTCACCAACACCATTGACAATAGTTGTATTGTCTTTGTCGATCAGGATTTTTTCAGCCTGGCCCAGGTATTCGATTGATGCGTTTTCAAGTTTGAAGCCGCGCTCTTCGCTGATAACCTGGCCACCCGTCAGGATAGCGATGTCTTCCAGCATAGCTTTCCGACGATCGCCAAAACCTGGAGCTTTAACCGCAGCTACTTTAAGGGCACCCCGGATTTTGTTAACCACCAGCGTAGCCAGTGCTTCGCCATCAACATCTTCAGCGATGATCAGCAATGGACGGCCGGTTTGAGCAACCTGCTCCAGAACAGGCAGCAACTCTTTCATCGACGAAACTTTCTTCTCCGAAATCAGGATGAACGGACGCTCCAGTTCAACTTCCATTTTCTCGGTGTTCGTTACGAAGTATGGCGACAGGTAACCCCGGTCGAACTGCATACCTTCTACGGTTTTAACTTCCGTTTCGGTACCGCGAGCTTCTTCAACCGTGATAACACCTTCTTTACCTACTTTTTTCATGGCTTCGGCAATCATTTTGCCGATTTCCTCGTCGTGGTTAGCCGAGATGGTAGCCACTTGTTCGATTTTGCCGAAGTCATCACCGATGGTTTGAGCCTGCTCAGAAAGGTTCTTAACGACAGCCAGAACAGCTTTTTCAATACCACGCTTCAAATCCATTGGGTTAGCACCAGCCGCTACGTTTTTCGCACCGATCGAGTAGATCGCCTGTGCCAATACAGTAGCCGTGGTTGTTCCGTCACCAGCCGAATCTGCGGTTTTCGAAGCAACTTCTTTTACTAACTGAGCACCCATGTTTTCCATGGCGTCTTTCAGCTCAATTTCTTTGGCAACTGTTACACCATCTTTGGTGATAACAGGCGAGCCGAATTTTTTATCAAGAATAACGTTGCGGCCTTTAGGACCGAGGGTAACTTTCACTGCGTCGGCCAGGGTGTCAACACCCTTTTTAATGCGCTCACGAGCTTCAGTATCAAAAAATATTTTCTTAGCCATGATAAATTAATGATGAATTATAAATGATGAATTATGAATGACAATGCAATGATGACGGCCCTCCGAGAACCAATTCATCATTTATCATTAATCATTCATCATTGAATTAAAGGATTGCGAAAATGTCGGATTCACGCATGATGAGGTACTCTTTGCCATCAACGGTGATTTCTGTACCAGCATATTTGCCATACAATACCGTATCGCCCACCTGAACCGTCAGCGGCTCATCTTTCTTGCCTGCGCCAACGGCAACGACCGTACCACGCTGGGGTTTTTCTTTCGCCGTGTCTGGAATGATAATTCCAAACGAGGTTTTTTCTTCAGCCGGTGCGGCTTCTACCAGCACCCGGTCGGCCAGCGGTTTCACGTTCACTTTAACGCTTTCCGTTTCTGCTACCATGATAATGAGTTGATTAAGGTTATTAACTGTTTGTGTATTGATACGTACACGACGTTCTCGATCCGCCAATTACTGTGCCAATGCGCTAAACTGCCAATTTTTCAGGTTTTTGACTGACATACTGCCATTCGCTACATTGGCTAAACTTCCTTTGGCAGATACTGCACTCATGGCGAATAGAATTTGGTTGTTTAAGAATGATTGCTTAGATTAACCAAATCATACACCCTTAAAATAAGCTTTCTCGGTTTATGAAAAAATTACAACCTGACTGGTTTACGCATAACTGGCTTGATGCCGAATATCAGAAATATGTCGTGATGGCATACTTGCAGGCTGTTCAGCAGAACTTTACGGAATACAAACTCTGTCCTGATTTGCCCGAACTACGCAGTCACTATGATGCCGGTATTCGTTTTGCGAGGGGCAAAGGTACGTTAAATGCTGCGTTCCCCAAGCGAGTTAGCCGAGTTAGTGGACCACCTCCCCGCATCGAGTATAAATCTGAGGTAACGGACCCTGACTTTATGACGGAGGTGGATGCTATTATGGAATTTGCTCTTCCTCGTTTTCAGGCGTTGTTAACCGAAGGTCACCAGCGATGGGCAGATATTGCCCAGTCGCTGACACTTGCGCCAGTGGGCTTATTGCCCTTGCGGCCAGAGGAAGGCTATTTACTCATTCACGCAACTAGTCAGGCCGAAACGCAGGTCTATTATTTTTCCATGAGGCTTTATTCCGAGCAGGAGCCAGGGGGCGATTAGTGCAGTTACGCTTTGTAGAAACGGTCAGGAAGAGCTTAGCTAATACCGTTGAAAATATTAAACTCGATCTGATTCGGCGGCATCGCTATTTACCGAATCCGGCTACGTATATGCTGGAGAGTAAGCGGATCTATCCTGTTCAGGAAACGCTGCTGCCTATTGCCCGGCAATTGCTGGCACAAGCAGTTGCCTAATTCCAATCATAAAAAAAGCCATACCTTTTCGAAAAGGTATGGCTTTTTTTATGATTGGAAAATTTTACTTCTGGGGCGTCAAAGCCGAAGTAGACGCGCCTGGTGTCTGAGCACCTGGAACCGCCTGACTTGGAGCAGCACCGTTTGCCGCGCTAGGCGCAGGCGTTGGAGCGGCTGCACCTGGCAGTGTCTGGGTCTGAGCCCGATCGACGTTTGCACTGTTGATACCCGTTGTCTGATTGCGATCAACCATAATATAAGACGCCATCGACAGCACCATCATAGCGATACCAAGGCCCCAGGTAATTTGTTCAAGCAGATCGGTGGTTTTCTTAACGCCCATCAGTTGGTTAGAACCCAGGCCGCCAAATTCACCAGCCAATCCTCCGCCTTTTGAGTTCTGAATCAATACAATAAGGATAAGCAGAACGGTAATAATACAAATGATGACAATAGTTGCCGTTATCATGAAAAAAGTTGCTAAATTTTTTTGGTTAATGCGTTTTCAGATGTAGAGAAAAAAACTTAGTCCTCTGTCGAATTCTTAGTGTTCTCTAATTCGCTGATTTTTGCCGCAAAGTACGCTTTTTTTTCGGGATTTTTCACTATTAGTTTCTTGTAGATTTCGCGCGCCTTATCTAATTTCCCCTGTTTCTCCAGAATTTTTGCGAAACTTTCGGTTACTAAGCCACCACCAACAGGCTTGGTACGTTTGGTTAAATCTTCCTGCTCCAGCGGTGCGTCAAGCTTAGTACGCACGGGCGAAATGCGGGGCTCGTTCTTTATAAAACTGTCGATCAGGTCAAACTGACGTTGCCGTTCGAGATCGGCAGGGGAGAGTTCAGGTAGTACAACAACTGGTTCGGCTATTTGAGCAAGTTCATGCTGCAGATTAGTCTCAGCCAGGGTTGGGTCTTCTGGAGTGGGTATTGTTTCTTTCCGTTCAATTGTGCCTGGAACAGGTAGTCGGAGGAGCGATAACTTTGGAAACCCATTTCCTAAACCCGCCTTCGACTTGAAAAGTGCATAGCTTTCCTGCTGATAGTCGTCGGGAATGGGGACATGTTTTGCCGATAATTCATTCAGTTTTGTGAGCAAATTATCCGACCATTGGAACTCATTCTCAATCAGTTTTCGCAGAGAGTTGCGGCTCAGTGCGTGGGCTGCTGCCTGACGCACATAGGAGATGGCCTGACTTCGCTGATGTACAGAAGCTGCCTTTGCTGTTAGTGTGTGGAGTGATTGGCAGTATGGGTATGTTGACAAGCTTTCCTGCAACTGTAAAAAATCGGTAGCAGATAGATCGTCGGGATGGGTGACCCAGTACGAAAAAGTTTCTTTATCGATGGCAAGCATGGGTCGAAAGTAATGATGAATGATGAATGATGAATGAAAAATGAAAAAAACTTCTTACAATTCATCATTCATTTTACCAGTCAGCGGCCGTTTTATTAAATATATCGAGAACGATCTGATCCAGAATTTTGGGCACTAAACGGCTTTCATTCTGGCTTAGCGTTTGTCCCTGTGGGAAATCCTGATAGAATGAAAAGGATTGCTCAAAGTTTTTACTCTCGTCTTTATTATTATAAAATCGGGCCAAAACCGTGATTTGCAATCGGTTAACGCCCGCCTGATCCTGAGCTGTAGGGGCAACGGCTACTAGATCATATCCGGTTATATTTCCCTCCAGCACCATGTCGCCGTTGGCCGGTACCACTTTCAGGTTCGTGTACCGTTGGTAATACTCCTTTAGCTTCTCGTTAAAGGTAAGTGGCAGATTGGCAGGCCCCCCGCTGTAGCCAGCACAAAGTTATTTACCGTAACCGTTTTTATGTCTGGCGAAAGCGTCGTGCCAGTAAAGGAATACACTCCGCAGGATTGAATGAAGAGTGAAGAAGTAAGAATGAAAAATAGGAACAGGAAACGAATGGCCTTGCTATTCTTCATTCTTACTTCTTCACTCTTCACTATTAATTTACTCTTCATCAATCTCATACTGTTTAATTTTCCGGTATAATGTCCGCTCGGAGATGCCAAGTGCCTGTGCTGCGTATTTACGCTTGTTGTTATTGCGCCGAAGTGCTTTAAGAATCATTTCTTTCTCCTGTCGTTCGAGCGAAAGTGAATCGTCTTCTTCAGTTTCGTGGGTTACATCTTCTACCTCCGTCACCTCATTGACATCACCATCGACATCGTCGAAAATCTGTACAGGCGGGTGACTGCCATAGGTTTCAGAAGGTGGTACGGTAGGCCGGGGCGGACTCTCTGGACGAATGGAGCCGTTTGTAGCAGGCAAAAAGCGGGTTACGCTCAGATCGGTAGATGGGCGAATGTCGGCATCCGGTGCAATGGAATCAAACAGATCTTTGTGATTGTGCAGAATTTGCCGCCCATCCTGTTCATTGCCAAGCACATCGCGAACGAGTTTTTTTAAGTCATTCACATCCCGGCGCATATCAAACAGCACTTTGTAGAGCAGTTCGCGTTCCGAAAAATTTTCACCATTCGTACCATGAGCCTGCGGAAACAGGGCCAACGTTCGATTTGGTTGCTGGGAAAGGGGCAGGTATTTGGCCAGCGTTTCGGCGTCAATCGGTTTATTCTGTTCCGACTCAAGAATGGATACCTGTTCCGCAATATTTTTCAACTGGCGGATATTACCAGGAAATGGATAGGCTACGAGTGTTTGCTTAGCGCCTTCGGTCAACTGTAATGGATTGATGCGGTAGCGTTCGGCAAAATCAGTAGTGAACTTACGAAACAGTAACTCGATGTCGGTACCACGCTCGCGAAGGGGCGGCACAAAAATGGGAACGGTATTAAGTCGATAATATAGATCTTCCCGAAACTTTCCTTTTTCGACCGCATCCAGTAGGTTAACATTCGTTGCCGCGACAACACGGACGTCGGTTTTCTGGGTTTTCGAAGAACCAACGCGAATAAACTCGCCATTTTCGAGCACACGCAGCAGGCGAGCCTGAGTACCCAGTGGCATTTCGCCAATTTCATCTAAAAAAATGGTTCCTCCATTGGTTGTCTCAAAATACCCTTTGCGGGAATCAACGGCACCGGTAAACGAGCCTTTTTCGTGCCCGAATAGTTCCGAGTCGATGGTGCCTTCGGGAATAGCTCCACAGTTGATGGCAATAAACTGACCGTGTTTTCGGGCACTCAGGCTGTGGATAATCTTGGAAAATGATTCTTTCCCACTGCCACTTTCACCCGTAATAAGCACAGTCAGGTCGGTAGCGGCTACCTGCATGGCTACATTAATAGCGTAGTTGAGCGCAGGCGCATTACCAATTATACCGAAGCGCTGTTTAACGCTTTGAATTTCCTGTTGATTCATCTTTTTAATGAATAATGGATAATGTAGAATGAATAATGTGTAGGAAATTGGGGCTTCAGGCCATTATACATTATTCATTCTACATTATTCATTAACTACATCACCCCGTAGCGTTGCTGAGGTACATTCTGTTACAAGTACGTGGACATATTCACCCTTTTGATGATTTCCTCGTGGAAAGACGACCATTTTATTCTGGTCATTCCGACCACATAGAAAATCGTCGGAACGTTTGGACGGGCCTTCGATCAAAACACGTTGCACCTGTCCAATATGACGTTGATTACGTTCGCTCGAGTGTGCCAACTGCCGGGCGATAATCTCGTTCAGGCGTCGTTTTTTTACATCTTCCGGAATGTCATCGGCGTATTTCTTAGCAGCAAGTGTACCAGGCCGTTCAGAATAAGCAAACATGTAGGCGTAATCGTAATGGACATAGTCCATAAGCGACAACGATTCCTGATGTTCGTCTTCAGTTTCGGTGCAAAAGCCCGAAATCATATCGGTCGAGATGCCGCAGTCTTCACCAAGGATTTCCCGGATTCGATCAATTTTGCCAATGTACCAGGGCCGGTCGTATGTCCGGTTCATCAGTTTCAATACCCGACTGTTGCCGCTCTGGGCGGGCAAGTGGATATAGTTGCAGATGTTGTCGTAACGTGCCATCGTGTGCAACACATCGTCTGTAATGTCTTTTGGATGCGAGGTTGAAAACCGGACACGAAGGTCAGGATGGATGAGCGCCACCATTTCGAGGAGGTGCGCGAACGTAGTTGTATTAGGAGCGGGAAGTGAGGAGTGAGGAGTTTCTGATGCAGATTCTTCTCCTCGCTCCTCACTCCTCGCTCCTAATACCCATTTGTAACTATCCACATTCTGGCCAAGCAGCGTCACTTCCCGGTAACCGCGGTCGAAGAGGTCCTGTGCTTCGCGGACAATACTGTGCGGATCGCGGCTGCGTTCGCGACCACGGGTGAATGGTACCACGCAGAAACTGCACATGTTGTCGCAACCACGCATGATCGAAACGAAAGCGGTTACGCCATTGGAATTCAGTCGAATGGGTGAAATATCGGCATACGTTTCTTCACGGGATAGAAAGACGTTTACCGCTTTCTGACCGGATTCGGCTTCTTCAACTAGTTTCGGAATATCGCGGTAGGCATCGGGGCCAGCCACAATGTCAACCACTTTTTCTTCTTCCAGAAGCTTGGTTTTCAGCCGTTCAGCCATACAGCCCAACATCCCAACCAGGAGTTCAGGTTTCTGTCGTTTAAGTCCTGTAAGGTGCTTTAATCTATTTCGAACTTTCTGCTCGGCATTGTCCCGAATGGCGCAGGTATTCAGAAAAATTACATCGGCATCTTCCGCTGTTGCTGTTGTTGCAAAGCCAGCATTACGCATGACTGCTGCTACGATTTCGCTATCGGCAAAATTCATCTGGCAACCATAACTTTCAATATATAGCCGTTTTTTACCTACTGCCAACTCCTCTTCCGAGGTGCGTGGCAGATCAATTTGCTCCTTATCAGCCGGTTGTAGTATGGTAAGTTCAGGAATGAGTGTCATTGTTAGTCGTCAGTTCATAGTCAACAGTCGTTAGCTGATAGTCGTTAGCACTAGTACTCGTCCAATTTAGATTCTATAGGATTCTATTGATATTATAGATTCTTTTTGATTGATTATCAATGCAATAGAATCTAAAGAATCGATAGAATCTAGTTTGGTCAAGCACTAGTTTACTGAGGACTATCGACCAATGACTAGCGACTTTTTTTACAAAATTACAAAGAAAGCCCCGATTATGCTGTCATTTTGTCAGGATATGCCGTTAAATTCTGTTAAACGGTTGAGGCAAGGTACAGAAGTGAAATTGGGACTTTAAGCAAATAAGGCGGGAACCATCGTTACCTGGTCGGCATAGGCCCAGCAGGCAGTAGGGTCGCCTATGTAATCATTAATTTGAAGATGAGCCGTTACAATGACGCCAAAATTTCCATTCCAGCGGCCTATAGGACTATCAGGATGTAGGGTAGCCGGTCCCGATTTGGAGACACCATAGTACACGAGCCGCTCATCCTGAGGGTCGTCGTCTTTGAAATACGTAGCAATCATGTGTTTATGTATGGGTATATATATGGGTAATGCTTAGAAAGGATACCCAATGCCGAAGTTGATAATCAGCGGATTGGGGCCACTCGATAGTTTACTGAGGGAAAATTCGGGCAGCGTAAATCGTTTATCAACCATCTTTCCTTCTACTTCACTAAAGAATTGACGGGCAGGGTCCCAGACTTTGATACCCCGTCGAAGCGGATAACGAAAAATGAGAAGTCGAAACGGAGTCCAACGCCTGTCCCAACGGCAATTTGTGGAATGAACGTATTCAGGGCGAAGGCGGTACCAGGGCGATTGATATTATTACTGATTGTCCAGACGTTACCAGCATCTATAAAAATGGCCCCATTCACATCCGCCCCGAGGTGAAACAAGCGCCCGCGCAGTTCGGCTGAGCCCTCAATAATCATATCACCTGGTTTCTCAACAGTGTAATCGAATTGCTCCTGGCCGGGGTATTTGGGGTTAAATACGGGTTTATCTAAGGGTTTTTCTCCTTCTGATTGTGGCCATTCGGAACCTGGGCCTAGCCGACGCGGAAACCACGCCCGAATGCTGTTGCTGCCCCCGCGAAAAACAGTTTTTCATAAGGGGCTGTCCTGTTTGAGCCATACCCATACACCAGGCCAGTGTTGACCCGAAAGGCCAGTGTGATTCGTGATCGCAATGGAATATAATGGCGGTAATCCACATTGAAACGCAGGTATTTGTAGAATTGTAAACCTGTGGAGTCGGTTGTGTTAAAAAACTTGCGTAACTGCGAATCGGTAAAGAAATTTAAGGTTGTACCACCCGATTCGACAACGGTTCGCAGAAAATTAGCGCGACGGTTTTGCCCTGGTGTATTGGTGTTATACGTATAGGCAAAACTGAAGCTTGAACTAATGGATCGCCGAAAGCTAAGATACACCGTACTGCCCTGCTTCTGTAGTAGATCGAGCTGATCCCGAAATGCCTGACTAATCACCTGACTGTTACCATCTCCAGCATTTATCAGGTTAATATCGGCAATCAAAAAGCTGAACTGTTTGGCAGGGGTTGTTTGCCAGTTGTAGGCCATCGTAGCGCGCAGCAGCGACCGTCGAAAATCAGGGCGAAACGTATTGTTGAAACTCAGGCTCACCTGTGTGCGGGGAGCATATCGGTTAAAGCGAAACCGAAAAGGTCCTGGGAATAGAATCTGGGGAAAAATTAGCGAACTACTGACCCCTAGCTCCTGAGATGAATAAACGGCCTTACTTGGGTTATTGGGGTCATTGACAAATCCGGTTTGTGCTTCGATACCGAAGCGAACGGAGGTTTCGAAGGTTTCAAGCCCACCCAGCATGTTACGAACCCGAAAAATCAGGCTACCAAATCCGCCAGGATACCCTTGTCCCTGATAGAGCAGGCCAGTGGCTCCCCCTTCGGCAGTCGCTTCGTATTTGTCTAATGGAGCCGCTGTTATGAGGGTTCGTAGTCGGCGGTTGGTGGTATCAATGAAGTTGAGATTTACGAATTTAAACTGGTTCAATAGAAACAGTTGCCGCTGCGTATCACGATAATTGGTCTGGTTGTATAGCTGCCCTGGCCGGATCAGAATCTTCGTATCTAATAACCGTGTAGAAATATCTCGTCCTCCCAATAAATAGGTAATGCTATTACGACGCAGGGTGTCTAAACCAGAGGCTAGTGCTGTTGGGGTAGACGCACCTGATGCGTCTATTTCAGGACTGATGCGCACGTCAACCGTACCAATATGGTAAATCGGATGTGCTGACTTTCCTGGTGGGTTTATAATTTGCAGCGCTACATCTACATTTCGCCGAGTTGAGTCGCCGGGTTCGAGTTTATCGTAAAAACGTCGGTCATTGCCCCGACGAATTGTGTCAACATCAGTGGCCCGAATATACTGTCGAGAAAAGGTGTAGTAACCCTGGTCACGTAATAACGTCTCGACCCGTACCCGTTCAGCCGCCATATTGTCAAAGTCGAATCGTTCGCCGGTTTGAAGCTTTGCCTTATCGAACGATTGTCGAACAATAGAGTCAACGCGTGGATCGGCAATGGTGTAGGTAATATTCCGCAGGTAAAACCCTTCGTTTTCAGTAATCAGGTAGTTTACCCGAATCTGCCGTCGGCGTAGGGTATCGAGCGAATAAGCTGTTTTTGCATTGAAAAATCCTTTATCGGACAGGTACTTCTGCATTTTAGCCGCATTGGCTTTGGCATCACTCTCGGCAAAATAGGAGGGTGGTTCCCCCAGGCTACGCATAAGCCAGTTTCCTTCTTCGGCTTTCACGCGGAGGTGTTTCAGTTTTCGGCCATACTGTCGGTTTACCTTTTTAAGGGCGTCGGGCTGATTGGCTAATTGCTGGCTTTGCTGCTCAAATTCGTTAGTTTTGGCCTGCAACTTCTGCAAAGCCTCTTCGCGGTTGTATCGGCTTAACCCCAACTGATAGAACCAAAGGGGGGCGTAATGGGTAGGGCCAGCACCCGGCGATTCGGTTTTTGTGGGATCAGGCTTTCGAGGGATTCTGTCGGGATCGCATGATTCCCGCGTACCGTCTGGGCCGTAAGAATATACTCATTCGTGCGCAGTTGCTTGGAACTCAGGCAACCGGATAGGGAGATAATTAATGTACAATGGATAATGTACAATGAATAATAAGGAAGGCTATTGCTACGTCTAACATTATTCATTATCCATTGTACATTATCCATTCTAAAAATCATGCTTTCTAAAAATCAACTTAAATATATTCAGTCGCTGCACCAGAAAAAATACCGGCAGCAACAAGGTGCGTTTCTGGTCGAGGGTGCCAAGAGTGTTCAGGAAGTTCTACAGTCTGATTTTCAGATAGAACTCGTCGTGGCGACCGAAGCATTCTACAAAGAAAACGCTCACTTAACAGACCACCAACGAACACCGGTCGAAATTGCGTCGGTAGGTGATCTCGAACGAGCCGGTACGCTCGAAAGTAATAATGCGGCTCTCGCTGTGGTCAAAACGAAAGAGAACCGCCCGCTATTGGCCGAACCGGGCGAGATTGCTTTAATTTTAGACGATATTCGGGACCCGGGTAACCTGGGCACCATTCTGCGAATTGCCGACTGGTATGGTGTCCGGAAGATTTTGTGCTCCGAAACCACAGCCGATGTTTATAACCCTAAAGTTATTTCGGCCAGTAAAGGCTCGTTCACACGGGTTCAATGGTGGTATGGCGATGTGGTTCAGGTGTTGAGCCGGGCAAGTAAACAAACAGGTAGTTTACCGGCAGTTTATGGTGCTTTTTTAGATGGTGATGATGTGCATACACTGGCATTTGGCAAGTCGGGTTATCTGGTGATGGGCAACGAATCGAACGGAATTCGACCCGAGACCGCGCCGTTTATAACGCAGCGGGTAACGATTCCGCGCTATGGCGATGCTGAGTCATTAAACGTAGGAATTGCCACGGCTGTTTTATTGGATAATATTCGACGGGTCAATGCGGGGCAGTAAGCTCTAGTTGATCGTTTCGTTATGAGGGCTGGTTCGTGGTGTATCTTCGTGAAAAATTAAGATTCTGATGTATCGGTTCCTGGGCCTGCTTTTCTTTATGGTGGCTACTGTGGCATTTCTACCTCAGGAAATTCCTTCTGATTGGGAGCGGGTGTATAAGCAGTTTCTGATTGATAAAACCCGGTTCCATCAACAGGTACAGCAACTGGCCAGTTATGTAGATAATGGTGCTTCTTTAGATTCACTTCAGGCTGCTTTTAAACGGAGTCGGTTGGCATACAAGCGTATCGAATGGCTGCTGGAGTATGAGCAGCCCGTTTTGGCGAGCCGTGTCAATGGGCCGCCTGTTGTGGAAGTGGAAGAGTATGAACCCGGACAGGTACTTAAACGACCAACGGGACTGCAAGTCATTGAGCCGTTTTTATTTCCAGCTTACGACCCGGCTCAAAAAGATAGTTTAATCCGTGAACTGACGGTTTTGCTATCGTATTCGGGCCGATTGGAACAAGGCATACCTAAGGGCCGAATAACGGATACCGACATATTCGAAGCCACTCGTCAGGAACTCTTCCGACTGTTGACGCTGGGCATCACCGGCTATGATGCTCCCGAAACCCGAACCGGTTTGCCTGAAGCGGCCGTTACGCTCCAAACGCTTCATGACACGTTTCAGCTATATGCGGGACGGCTTCCTGAGCCGTTGGCAAGCTTGGTAGAAAAGTGCTGGGCCGAAGCCAGGCAAACGATAGATCAAGCTTCTGGTTTTGACCGTTTTGACCGGGTAGATTTTATCCGGCAGCAGCTCTATCCACTCTGCCGGGCGTTGCACCAAGCCCGGCAGTCACTTGGTATTGCGGCAACGACCAGCGGACGGTTTCTGGCGCCAGCAGCGGTAACCCTCTCGGATTCAGGTGCTTTTCGGCCTGATTATTTAATTAATTTTGGTGATTTCAGAAGTACACCTCAAAAAGTTGCACTTGGCAAGGTGCTGTTTTTTGAGCCCTTATTATCGGGGAATAACGCCCGGAGTTGTGCTTCCTGTCACCAGCCAGAGCGGGCGTTTACCGATGGAAGAGTCAAGAGTCGGGCCTTCCGGGGAAGAAAGCCAGTTCTGCGTAATGCACCCACGCTGTTGAATGCTGGTTTGCAAAATGTCCAATTTTACGATTCCAGGGTATTTTACCTCGAAGACCAGGCCCACGATGTACTCGCCAATGCCCATGAGATGCGGACATCGCCCGAGGAGGTAGTGCGCAAATTATCGGGTAGTCGTCAATATAAGCAACTCTTTTCGGACGCTTTCCCGACTGGGTTAACGGCCCCCAATGTGCGGAATGCGCTGGCGTGTTATATCCGGAGCCTGACGAGTTTAAACGCAAGACCAGACCGTTACCTGCGTGGCGAAGACGTGGCTTTGACGGCTGACGAACGGGTAGGCTTCAACCTGTTTCTGGGAAAAGCCCGCTGTGCAACCTGCCATTTCTTCCCAATTTACAATGGCTTTGTTCCCCCTCATTTCGAAAAAACAGAAAGTGAATTAATTGGTGTACCTGGGCGTCGGAAAACTAGAAATGCACGAATTGACTCCGATCCGGGAAAGTTTATGACGTACCAGAAGGAGCTTCATCGGTTTGCCTTCAAGACGCCCACGGTTCGGAATGTTGCCCTTACAGCTCCGTATATGCATAATGGCGTCTACAAAAACCTCGATCAGGTTGTCGATTTTTACAATCGGGGTGGGGGGCAAGGAATTGGTATTGATCTTACTGGGCAGACTTTATCTGCAAAACCACTCAATTTGACTGAGCAGGAGCAACGGGCTTTGGTGGCTTTTCTTGAATCGTTGACCGATACAACCGGTCTTTCTAGCCGTCCAGCTCACTTACCACTTATCGACGGAAATCCAGCCTTGAATCGACGAAAACCGGGTGGGCGCTATTGATTTAATTCGCCAGGGATAACTTGGCCTGGGTGCCGAGCTGCACTTTAGTTCCTGGGTCGTACGTAATGGTCAACGCATGAACTTCGGTATGATCAGGAATACTCACGATGTGTTTCAATTGAATGGCGTCGGCACTGGTTGGTACCCGGTTCCCAGACCAAACCGAAGGATCATTCCAGTTGCCCGCTTTAAGTGTAAACATGGCCCCCGAACCGATTACCGTGAATGCATCCTGCACACAATTTTTACTGTCACGCACTAGATAGGTAGTCGTGCTACCCGCCGTTGGCGTAACAACTATCGAACGAGTAGATGCCGAGAACCCAGCGTTAGTAGGACTACTCCATTGGTAGTCACTGATGTAGGATGCTGTAAGACTGATTGACTGCCCGGCAGGAATTGTCAACGTTTGGGTTAATCCCACATCTTTTAGGATGGTGAACTGATCGCTAATGGAGTAGGCGGAAGGTGGGTTTGGCTGAATAAATTTAGCATCCAGGCGGTTATCTTCCACTTCAAAATAAAACGAGCCCCCTGTCAATCGTTGGGTAGAGACCATGGCAGGGTGAGGACTTAGGAACGGATTATAACCCAGAGCGCCTGCTGAGCCTGCAACCACATAAACGGTTCCCTGCTTCTTTTTTTCTGAGGTGCTTCTGTATGGGCAGGAGTTGACGGTTCCATCATACTGTCCAGTTCCGGTATCATCCGGGAAGCGGTAAGCATCTGGATTCGAAGTATAATCACTCAGTGGACCATACTGATCATGAAGTGGGTAAGAGCGCTCGTAATTATGACTATGCCCCAACATTACCAGATCGACCCCATATCGTTCGAGAATGGGATTGATAAACTGACGAATAGCAATTAGATCAGGATCATTGTCGGAGTTATGCGCCCCGTGGCTGTAAGGCGGAAAGTGCTGGTATACTATTTTCCATTTTTGGGTAGTTGTGGCCAGGTCTTGTTTTAACCAGGCTACCTGCGGATGATTGACTGTATCAGCAAAGAACCGAGTGTCCATACCATTGACGTTTCGGGTCCCAAAACCGTCCAGCATAACAAAATGGATCGGCCCATAATCAAATGAATACCACTCTTTTGTGCCCGATGCTACGCCCCCCGCTTCGGCATTGGTTGGGAAACTGAAAATGGAGAAATAAGGGATATTATGGGAAGCCCCAAGGGCTGAATTATTGCTGTAATCGTGATTTCCCGGCACCCCGAATAACATGGAGTTCTTCATCAGATTCGTCTGATATTGCTCAAAGAAGTTCACCTGAAAAGCGGGATCATCACCATCGTATGAATTATCACCAATGAGCATCCAGAGGTCAGTAGGGGTATTGCCCCGAAAATTCAGGAAGGCATCCCGAACATTTATCTGGTTATTATTGGGATTTATACCGCAGTCGCCAAAGGACACAACCCTAATCTTACGTTTGCTCGTGACGGGCGGTGCTGTCAGGAAATAGTTGTCAGTTCCCTGTTGCAACACCTGCGTCGTCGTGCCGACGCTGTAAAAATAGTGACTGTCAGGCGTTAAGCCTGTGATTCGCACTTCATGCTCAGTAGTACTTACTGCTTCGCTAACACTGCCTGTTAAGTTACCCACCGACAAGCCGTAGGTAACCCGGCCCACCGTCGGTATGTCCGTCCGCCAGCGGATACTAGCCGCCGTTTGGGTACCTAGCTGCAAGTATGGCCCTCGCGTAATCGTTTGTGCTGTAATGGATGTTGATGTAAAAATCCACCAGACGTAAATCGAGCCCCAAAGCGTTCTCAACGGTCAATAGTTTGATGGTAAAGGAGTCTTTTTCAGAATTTATGGTTAGTATGGACAGTGAAAGTGGAACCTAACTCACATAAAAGAACTCATCGCCGACTCATTAGCCAGTTCTTCGGCATGTTCTTTTCCTAAGTAACGGTCAATAAAATAGTGAGCTACGTAGAGCAAAGGGGTCAGAATTACGGCTGTGGTAGCTTTGTAAATGTAGTTGATGATGCCCACAGCCAATACTTGGCTTAATGACCAGTTCCCGAAAATGTAAAAAGCAATACCTAATACCACAAACGAATCGACCAACTGAGAGACGAGTGTAGAGCCCGTTGCCCGAAGCCAGATTTTTCGACTGCCGGTAATTTTACGGAGGGTATGAAAAACGTACACGTCCAGGATTTGCCCGATGAGGAAGGCAGTCAGCGAACCAATGATAATGCCCAGACCCTGCCGAAAAATCATCTGGAAGGCATTGTTGATATTAATCGCATTTCCTGCTGCGTCTTTGGCGTTTACATCGAGCCAGAACTGGGCGGGTGGGAGTGTGGTAACGGCATAAATAATCAGGAAGCTGTAGCCCACGAACCCGGCAGTCAGAAACGAAATGCGTCGAACCCCCGCTTTGCCAAAATATTCGTTGATGATATCAGACGTGATAAAGACAAATGGCCAGATAACTGCCCCTGCCGTGAGATTAAAATCGAGTACAAAATCACTCAGAAGATGAATCTGTGCGGGTTTGGTTCCGAGTAGGGTTTCGACAGAAAAGATTTTTACCCCAATAATCTCGGCGATGAGCGCATTGGTCAGGAAGACTGCGCTTAGAAAGATATACAGATTAGTTCGTTTATTGGTGAATGTGTAGGAAGGCATAAGTAGTCGTTAGTCAACAGTGATTAGTCGTCAGCCATTATTGGCAATTTACAAGACGAACGACTAACCACTGTTGACTAACGACTATTTTTTTCGTTTATACACGTCTTGAATGGCTGTTTTTTCATATTGATTCGCCAGACCTGGAGCGCGTTGAAACAATTTTTCCACTACGTTTTCCCTGTCTACAATGTAATCGGGCGGGTCTTTGCGGAAATGGTCGAAAACGTTAATGACGGCTTCATAATTATCCAGATTCTTTAGATCGTACTTGGCTAAATCCCAGTTGAGATAAGGCGTAGCCAGTTTATTTTGTCGATAGGCACTTAGGTCTTCGCCGATAATCAATACATGCTGGCCCTTTATGTCGCCTGGTAATGGGGAGGGTTGAACCTGCAAGCTACTCAATCTGCCTAGTTCACCCCCGGTATAAGACCAAGTGCCCCCTGGTAAAACAGCAACAGAATCAGGATAAACGCTGTTAGAAAAGTTATCTCTGCCAACCATGCCCTGCGAATACCCTCAAAATAATAATAGGTGAAATAGGCCATTGGTGGCACAAAGCTTAGAAATACCATGGGTGCCAGAAACGGCATCAGGCCAATCGTTAAAACCGCGATCACAAACCAGATGGCCATGATTTGCTGGATTCGTTGCTGAAAGTTGACGTACCGACCTCCCCGATTGAGCAGGCTTAGAAACCCTAGTACACCAAGTCCCAAAGGAATTAATAGAGAAGCCAGCAGCGACTGGAAATCAGATAGTGAATACTGCCGCACCCGAAATACCGACGAGAGTAGGTTTCGATTGAAATCGTCGAGGCTGTCGCTGAGGTAATAAAACAGTACGGTAGCGGCAAACGGAAACAAAAACCGAACAACGATAGTGAATGCTGGCGGAAGGTGGCACCCGTATAAAAAAGCAACGACAGGGTGGCCCAGATGATGAAGAGAGCCGAAGGCAGATAAAACAGAGCCGCAATGCCAATATAAAAACCAACTTCAAACACTTCATCCGTAGCTCCCCGCCGATCCATCTGCCGGATGAGCGTTCCGAAGGCAAGGAGCAAA
This sequence comes from Spirosoma telluris, assembly GCA_003259005.1. Taxonomy (GTDB): domain Bacteria; phylum Bacteroidota; class Bacteroidia; order Cytophagales; family Spirosomataceae; genus Spirosoma; species Spirosoma telluris. The sequence goes on along the minus strand of QLII01000001.1, from coordinate 1,632,408 downwards.
AAACTGGTTGACATCAGCACGGGTGAAAGCGTCAAACAATCGAAGGAAATATGCATGAACAGCATATAAATCAACCCTGGCCAGAATGATCGGTCAGGGTACAGGTCGCGGTTGTTGGTCAGATAATTAAAATAAACGATCTGAAATACTGATACGAGTAAGGCAGCTCCGTGCAGCGCCAGTGGCGAACGACCAAACAGGCTGTCAATTCCCCAATACACCAGTGCCGACAAGGGACTGATGCTATCCCAAATATCGCGATACAGCAAATTGCCCTGACTGATCTGCTCGCCAACAATCATCCAGTTTAACTCTGGAATCAGCAAGGGAAAGGGATGAAGCAGAAGCGGTAACCGAATCAGCAGCAATAACCCAGCAGGCTGACGTATTGGTAAGAGAAATAGGATTGAAAAAAACGAAGCAAAGTAGTTATCAGTTAATAGTCGATAGTCGATAGTTACAAGTCAATAGTCCCACTATCCATCTACTCCTGACTATCGACTCACGACTTATGACTATTACCGGTAAAATTACAGTCAATTTCGGCAGAACGGAAAAATGGGTGGATATTTGCAAAATAGATTAAGTGATTTTAGGATGGAATCGAAACGACAGCAAAAAGTAGCCCGGCAGTTGCAGAAAGATTTGAGCGAGATTTTTCAGCGTGATGTGCCGCATTTATTCAACGGAGCGTTTATTACCGTTACCAGCGTGCGCGTTTCGCCCGATTTGAGTGTAGCCCGGGTTTACCTGAGTTTTCTGGCTACTAAAAACAAGCAGTTGATGCTGGAGACTATTCAGGAGAAAGGTAAAGTACTGCGTCAGCATCTGGGCGAACGTGTTCGGCACCAACTCCGCATTGTGCCTGAGCTGAGTTTCTATTTAGATGATACAGCCGACTACGCTGATAAAATGGATAAACTCTTCGCCGGTCTGGAAATTCCACCCGCACCAGCTGAAGAGGAAGATGAGTAATTGGTGAAGTTGTGGAGTAAGGGAATGGGTGTAGTACGTTTAAGGCTCACTTTCACCAACTTACTTCACTCAATTCACTTACTCCACGATCTACTATCTATGAACCTTCCCGCCTGGATTGCCCGTCGCTATTTTTTCTCCCGTAAGAAACGCAGTTTTATTAGCTGGCTGTCTATTTTGTCGATGCTCGGTGTGGGCGTTGGTACGATGGCGCTGGTGGTCGTACTATCGGTTTTCAATGGGATGGACGAACTGAATCGGGAGATTTTCAAGACGTTTGAACCCGATATGACCATTTCGCCGAAACAGGGCAAACGGTTTATGGCTCCTCCTGCCTTAGTAAAGCGTCTGCAACAGACGCCGGGTGTACACCTACTAACATCTGTAGCGCAGGATAATGCACTGGGCCGATACGCGAATGGAACGACCGTTGTAAAGCTTAAAGGGGTCGATGATAACTATCTTCAGCGTCAGCAACTCGATTCGGCTTTACTGGAAGGTAAGTTGTTGTTGCGTCGGGCAGGGGTTAACTATGCAATTATAGCCGAAGGGGTTCGTAATGACCTGAGTATTTCGCCAGTTGATATCCTGACACCCCTGGAAATCCTGTACCCACAGAGCGGGCAGAGTTTCAGCGTACTCAATCCTGATGCGTTTAATCGGGAGTTACTCACGGTGGCGGGTGTGTTTTTTATCGAGTCCCGATATGATAATTTCGTACTGGTTCCCTTGGCTGTAGCAAGATCCTTATTTAGTTATAAACAGGATGAAGTAACGAGTCTCGAAATTCAGCTCCAACCGGGTGCCAAAGAACAGGTAGTGAAGCAGGCGTTGCAGGCAGTGGTTGGCGATAAACTGCTCGTTCAAACGCGTGATGACTTAAATGTTGACCTTTACCGGCTATTTACGTCGAAAAGCTATTCGTTGCTCTAACACTTTCGTTTATCATTCTGGTCGCGTCGATCAACATTTTCTTTTCGTTATCGATGCTGGTTATTGAGAAGAAGGCAGACATACAGATTTTATTTGCTTTAGGGGCAACAAGGAGTATGGTTCGGCGTATTTTTCTGACCGAAGGAGCGATTATAGCCTTGACGGGTGCTATTGCTGGTCTGGTGCTGGGTATCCTGATCTGCCTCGCGCAGGAACAGTACGGCTTCATTCGAATGGGAACCGTCAGCTCCATTATTGATGCCTATCCAGTACGTCTGGATACCCGTGACCTGGTTATGACCGGTATTCTCGTCGTACTCATAACCGTGCTAACGTCCTGGTTTCCCGCTCAGCGAGCTGCTAATAGTCAGCAGTAAAGGGTTTAGGATTCAACGGTTGTTCCGGCATCTACCATAATGACGTATGCTTTTCCGCCTTCTCGCTCGATAGCTTCCGCTACTTTTTCAGGCTCGTTGGGGGCGTAGGCAAACATACAGCCACCACCACCCGATCCATTGATTTTGCCCCGAGTGCCCAGCGTTTAGGGCAGCATCGAGCATGCGGTCAATTTTGGGGGTGCTGATACGTTGTGCTTCACGGAGGTTGGTTTGGTGATTGGTCAATAATTGACCGAACCGGACGTGGTCAAGACCAGCGGGGGCCTGTAAAACAGTTAGCGCGTCGCGCAGAATATCCCGGTTTTCGATGTTGCCTTTCAATAAAATATAGTCGTCTTTGCTCAGAATGTCCTTGAACTCGCTGACTTCCGTAATCTCGGAGTCTGTCAACGAAAATGTCGGGCTAATAGCCTTCAATCTGGCAACAATATCAAGCATACCAAACTTGACCCGCTTCAAAATGCCAATTGTATCCTTAGGTTCCTGCGAATCACCTAAAACGAACGTACCCAAGGCTGGATTGAGTTTTTCTAAGTGAATGTTGGGCTGGGATTCCAGATAAATAACGTGGCCAACGGCGGTTGAATAGTGATCCATCATACCCCCGGTTCGCCAAACTCCAGAACTTCGGCTACATAGGCCAGTTCGGCTAACTTTTCCTGAGGAAGTTGCTGAGGTTCATCAGCCAGTTGCGTGAGCACATTAAGCCACGTAACCAATAGCGCCGATGAACTCGATGTGCCGGAGTTAATGGGGATGTTGCCATGTACTTTGCCTTCAATGCCCTGCGAAAACGTAAAGCCTTCGCGCAGAAGCACATTTACAGCCGAGCGGAAGTAGTCGCGGATTTGCGGATAGGGAAGTGGGTTTCCATCAAACGGAATGTCGATCGTTCCGCCAATATCAGGCAGATTTAATCGGAAACCGGTTTTTGTGGCATTCCCTGCTTCAACCTGAATTCGGCGCGAAATGGCAGCTGCAATGACGGGCAAGCCCAGATAATCCTGATGTTCACCAAAGAGACAAATACGTCCGGGTGTAGATACTTTCATAAAAAATTATAGGCAGAGCTAATTGAGTCTTTTCGTTCTTTGCGAAACCCTCTGCTAAATCTGCCGGTCCGCTGATGCGGTTTGAGACTTACCAATTCGTTTTTTTGTGACCTGATATGGCGTAATAAAGAATAAAGCCAAACAGGGGCAAAAGCAGGCTATAGGCCGCTTTGGGGCTAACCGCATCGGTGAGATAGCCATGTAGCAAGGGTAGCAATGCACCACCTGAAATACCCATAATGAGTAAGGCCGATCCAAGTTTAGTGAATTTGCCTAGGCGATTCAGGGCTAATGGCCAAACGGCAGGCCACACTGGCGAAATTGCAAAACCCATTAAGGCAATGCACAGAACGGAGGCAAATCCAGTCGTTACCAGCGCTCCAACGCTCAGGATTAAGGCGAGAATCATGCCATAACGTAAGGCATTTTGTTGCGTAATGAACTTCGGAATGGCGATGATACCCAGCAAATACCCCACAAGCAGACCAATCAGCGTATAGGTCGTAAAATTTTTGGCTTCATCATTACTGAAACCGATAGCATGACCATAACTAATAATCAAATCACCCGTAATTACCTCTGCACCAACGTAGCAAAAGATAGCCAGAACCCCCAAAACCAGATTCGGAAACTGCCAGATGCTGGTGTGTGACGTGTATGTGTCAGCTGGAATGTCGTCCTGTTCTTCGGATACTTCGGGTAAGTTAGAGAATCGGATCAGGCCAGCCAGTACGATTAATATCCCTGTCAGAATTAAGTAAGGCGTAACTACTTTTTCAAGAGAAGCAGCTCCCACGACTTCGTTGGCTCCGGATAATAACAGGCCACCAAATATAAACTGGCTACAAATACCCGCTAATTTATTGGCGATACCCAGAAAGCTAATGCGTTGGGCTGCACTTTCGCGTGGACCGAGAATCGTTGCGTAGGGGTTTGATGCCGTTTGAAGCACCGTTAACCCAATGCCAATAATAAACAACCCCACTAGAAATAATGGATACGAAACAGATCGTGCTGCCGGAACAAAAATAATCGTACCAATGGCCATAGTAACCAGACCAAGCGACATCCCGTTCTTGAAGCCAGTTCGTTTCAATACTGCCGATGAGGGAATTGCCATCAATGTATACGAGATAAAAAAAGCGAATGCAACCAGGGTCGATTCAAACGATGTCAGGCTAAACGCTTGCTTAAAAAAGGCAATCAATACGCTATTGACCCACGTAACGAAGCCGAATACAAAGAAAAGGGCACCAATAATGAGCATTGGGCCAACGTAACTCTGGGTTTTAGGGGGGCAGTAGGGGTCATTGACTGATTCGTAGGTTAAGCCGGTAAGGTAGATTACTTTTTAAAAATTTTTACAAATTAAAACGAGAAGTTGATTTATCATCAACTATCCTATTAGTAGTTGTCTGTCAGCCCAAAAATAGGCTTGTTAGTCTTCCACTTTCCTCGGGTGAAATCAGGAATTTCGATGGGCTTACTGCCACCGGCAATACTTTGTTCCGATAATGGGCTAATGGCGCTCCAAACAGCTGCATCATACACGTCTATTGGGGGGCTGTCTTTGCCTTTATGGATTCGATGAACGCCCGGAGTACGAAAAAGTCGATGCCGCCGTGACCTGCGTTTTCGGCTGTTTGCGCATGACGTTTCCAGAGCGGGTGATCGTATTTTTCCTGATAGGGGGCAAAGGGCTCCCAACTGTGGGCTTTCGGACTGACACCCTCCAGGTAAATCATGTCGTTATCGTCCATCCAGATTCCGTTGGTGCCCTGCGCCCGGAAGCCAAGCGAGTAGGGACGAGGGGAGTTTGTATCGTGAATGATGACGATATTTTCGCCATTGGCACACTGAATCGTCGTCGTGACAACGTCGCCCAATTTAAAATTAACCTTGGCATTCGGATGGTTGGGGCCACCTTTATCGACAACGTATTTGTGAAGCCCCCGACTTTTGGTAGCCATACTGGTCAGATACATAAACCGATTTCCCCGGTTAATATCAAGCCAGTGAGCAACGGGCCCCAGGCCGTGAGTAGGATAGATGTCGCCATTACGATTGACCGAATGCTGCGTTCGCCAGTGAGCTTCCGAGTACCCTTTCGCCCCAAATTCAGCACCTACACCACCAATTGACTTTCCATCATTGAATTTGATGTTCCGCAAATCGTGCTGATAGCCACAGTGAGCATAGGTCATCTCGCCAAACATACCTTTCCGAATCATGTTCAACACCGACAGGACGTCGCGTCGGTAGCAGACATTCTCCAGAATCATGCAGTGCGATCCTGTTTTTTCGAAGGTATTGACCAGATCCCAGGACTCTTTGAGGGTTACCGTCGCCGATACCTCAACACCAGCGTATTTGCCTGCCTGCATCGTTGCTACAGCCATAGGAACGTGCCATTCCCAGGGGGTAGCTATCACAACACCGTCGATGTCGTCGCGCTTGAGCATGTCCCGAAAAGCCTCATCGCCTTTTGTGTAAGCTACCGGGAGTTTCCGGCCTTTTTTCTCAATCATGGCGTTGGTGCGGCTGATGGCTTCGGGATCAGGGTCACAAATGGCCGTAATCTCAACGTCATCACGGAAAAGTGCCTGGTCAACGTGACTGCGCCCCCGTGAGCCAACGCCGATAAACGCCAGACGTACTTTTGGATCAGCTGGTTTAGCACCAGTAAGAATAGCTGGGAAAACAGAAGTTGCTGCACCCGTTAGGGCGGCTGTGCGAATAAATTGACGGCGGGTAGGCGATTGCATAAAGATTCAAGAGCGTATGAACAATTAACCTGTCAAAGAACGAGATTTCAGCTCATAAAACATACGCCAAGGCTATTTTACCCAATTTTCTAGATCAAAAAATCCACCATACAGCTCTTGGGTAGGATGTATTCAGGACAACGGGCTCACCAATTTTGGGTGTCGTAACGTCAAAGCCTTCTTTCTCCGCTTTTTTGAGAAGCCGTTGAATAGGCTCATTCCAGGCATGGTAAGAGAGCGAAAATTTAGCCCAGTGCACCGGGAGTAAGGTTCTGGCCCGTAAATCCTGAGCGGCTGTAATGACTTCTTCGGGCATCATGTGAATATTTGGCCAGTCTTTACCATACTGACCGCATTCGAGAATGGCCAGATCAAATGGACCGTACTGATCGCCAATTGTCTGAAAGTGTTTACCATAGCCTGAATCGCCCCCAGGAACAACTTGTAGCCGTGCAGATTAAGTACAAAGGATGTCCAGAGCGTTTTGCCCCGTGCGAAACTACGTCCCGAAAAATGGCGGGCAGGTGTGGCTGTTAGCTCAATGCTATCGGCAACAGACTGATGTTCCCACCAGTCGAACTCGACAATCCGGTCGGCTGGAACGCCCCAGCGTTCAAGGTGAGCACCTACGCCCAGCGCCGTGTAGAATTTTTTGACTTTCGGAATCAACTTCGTAACAGTCTCATAATCGAGGTGATCGTAGTGGTCATGAGAGAGAATCAAGTAGTCGATGTTAGGCATGTCGTCGACACTATACATGTCTGTTCCTGCGAATGACTTACCGAAAAAGGAAACGGGCGAGGCATGACCGCTAAAAACAGGATCAAGTAGAAGGGTAACCCCTTTTGATTTGATCAGGTAAGAAGAATGTCCAAACCAGACAATCGTGGGTTTTGAATCATCTAAAGCTTTTAGATCGGTTTTAACGGAAGGTATAGGCCGGGGTGGAACATTGTCTTTGTCTTTCTTGATGAAGTCGCGCATCAGGCCCACATATGATGCGTTTTCGCGCATAACCTCTGTGTGTTCTAAATTCTGAAAGGCACCATCCTTATAGTTCGGAGAATGTTTAATTCGGTCTAATCGGGCTTCGGCTGGATCTCGGCCAAAGGTGCTTTGTTGCATAAAAAGTAATGTTGCCGCCACTAACCCGATCAATATCAGTACAGTAATTATCATGATGGTTTTAAATCGTTTCATGGGGTCAGAACGGGTACTGCCCTGAGCAGGTTCCGTAGCAGCAGTTGGATTTTATAAATGGGAACGTTAGCGGATAAGCGGATGTTATAGGTTCGAATCGGCGCTATATTTGTTTAATCTTTTTTGATATAAGTTGAACAAAAGCCCGAAAGATCCGGTTAATAAACCATCAATCGCATACGAAAGAACGTCCTGGCTACACGTTCTGCTGTCTGCCTGTGTTGTACACAAACTTTGTAACGACAGGTTGATTGAACTTTTTTTAGATTCATTTTATGGACACTTCTGGAACGGATGTTCCCCCACCGATTACGCTAAGGGCCAATAGCCCGCGAGTAGCTGTGTTTCGGAAAGAACATTTCAATGCGGCACATCGTCTGAACAACCCAAACTGGTCAGATGAAAAAAATACTCGTGTCTATGGTAAGTGTAACAACCCCAATTATCATGGACATAACTACGAATTGATTGTGCAGGTGGTTGGTCCCATTGACCCTGAAACGGGCTACGTCATTGATATGAAGCACCTTGGCGATCTGATGCAAAAACATGTTATTGACCGCTTCGATCACAAAAATCTTAATCTGGATACCGATGAATTTGCCGATCTGAACCCATCGGCAGAGAATATTGCCATCGTGATCTATACCATTTTACGCAATCAGCTAAGCGAGGGCTTAGATCTTAAAATCAGACTATATGAAACTGAACGGAACTTCGTCGAATATCCCGTCTAATGGTCAGACTTTTACTGGTATCCATACGAATGGGCACTATAGCGACGAATTAGTTGATGAGCTTGGTGATGATCATGGAACAACCTCTATTGATACGCCCATGCGCGATGATGCCTTTGCCCTTGATGATGATCTAAAAATGGATTTGATCGAAGAGCATTTTCGCGAAATTATGAATATTCTGGGTCTTGATCTGACCGATGATAGTTTGAAAGGATCGCCCCGGCGCGTGGCCAAGATGTATGTGAAGGAAATTTTTAGTGGCCTGAATCCAGCTAATAAGCCTGCCTCAACCCTGTTCGACAACAAGTTTCAGTACAATGAAATGTTGGTCGAAAAAGATATTACGGTTCAGACCTATTGCGAGCACCATTTTGTGCCCATCATTGGTAAGGCTCATGTGGCTTATATATCGAGTGGGAAAGTAATTGGTCTCTCGAAACTGAACCGAATTGTAGAGTATTTCTGCAAACGTCCTCAGGTACAGGAGCGATTAACCATACAGATTGCTGACGAGTTGAAGCGTGTGCTTGAGACAGAGGATGTCGCCGTAATTATCGATGCAAAGCACCTCTGTGTGTCGACGCGCGGTGTTCGCGACCTCAACAGCACAACCATCACTTCATCGTATGGGGGAAATTTCAGCAGGAAGCTACTCGGCAGGAGCTGCTTCGGTACGTTGCCCAACCGAGTGTGGGACTTTAATTATAGGGTCATTAGTAGTCAGGCCTTGTCATTAGGTTGTCATTTATTGTAAACAGCATACGCCTGCATATACAACGAATGACAACTTAATGACAAGGCCTGACTAGTAAATGACTATCTACTACACCGTTGGCCCTACGCGTTCTAGAACGGCCTTTGCTTTACGGATACCTTCATACTCTTCTAAACCATCGCCTTCGTATTCGATGCCGATGGTGCCTTTGAAACCACTGTCTTTCACAATTTTCATGATGCGATTGTAGTCGGTTTCCACGCAATTGCCATTCGCGTCGAAATCATAGAATTTAGCCGATGCACCTTTTGCATAAGGCATTAACTCGCCTGTTCCTTTGTAACGGTCGTATTCTTCGAGGCAGCTATGCCCCTGGCCGTGTTTGATACAGAAGTTACCGAAATCGGGTAGGGTTCCTACATTTTTCATACCTACCTGTTTCATTACACCTGACAGCCACTGTCCGTTCGATGAGTAGCCGCCATGGTTTTCAACAATGACGTTGATGTTCATGGTTTTGGCAAATTCGCCCAGCTTACTCAAGCCTTCAACGGCTGCTTTGGAAACTTCTTCGGCAGTGCCCTGCCCAGCGGCATTCACCCGGATGGTTTTACAGCCCAGATATTTGGCGCATTCGACCCACTTGTGGTGATTCTCAACGGCTTTCATCCGCTCGGCTGCATCGGGAGCGCCCAGATTTCCTTCACCGTCAATCATGATCAGGTGATTCGTGATGCCGTTGTCTTTGCAGCGAGTTAGCAGATCGTTGAGGTACGTTTTGTCCTGTGCTTTGTCTTTGAAGAACTGATTGACATACTCAACAATGCTAATATCGAACTCTTTGCGGGCAATGCCAGGGAAATCCAGATTCGTGATTTTCTTTCCGAACAGCGCTTTGTGTAACGACCACTCGGCAAGGGAAATATCGAAGAACATTTTTTTGCTGATGGCTCAGCCAAAACAGAAGGCATTACAGCCATGCCCGCCAGCGAGCCAGCAGCTTGTTTCAAAAACGAACGACGGTTGGTAGTCATAACTCGTAACGTTTGTAGTTTAGCGTTTGAAGTTGGTAGTTTGATGCCCGAAGTCCAGTTTATGGAATCAGCATGTTACGCTATAAACGATAAAATACGAACAATATACCTACTCATCCATGATTTCATTTGACACGATACAGGCTGCTCACGACCGTGTTCGGCCTTATATTCATCGCACAGCTGTTTTAACCAACCAAACGATCAATGACCGTGCGGGTGCTGAGTTATTTTTTAAATGTGAGAATTTCCAGAAAATAGGGGCTTTTAAAGCACGGGGCGGGCTCAACGCAATCCTGCAAGTTGTTCAGCATAAGGAGGGTAATGCCATTACGACTCACTCATCGGGTAACCACGCCCAGGCCGTTGCGTTTGCCGCTCGTCAGGTTGGGCTACCAGCTTATATTGTAATGCCCCGCACGGCTCCGCAAGTGAAAAAAGATGCTGTCATGGGCTATGGGGCTGAAATAATCGAATGCGAACCAACGCTTGAAGCGCGCGAAGCTGGTGTTCGGGAGGTGATGGAACGAACCGGGGCAGTATTAGTACATCCCTTCGATGATGACCGCGTTATTGCGGGGCAAGCTACGGCTGCCAAAGAACTGATCGAGGATGCGGGAATGGAAAAGTATGGAACGGAGCGAAAGTTCGATACGATTCTAGCGCCAGTAGGTGGGGAGGACTGTTGAGTGGTACGGCCTTAACGACGCATTACCTGTCGCCCAAAACACGTGTAATTGCTGGAGAACCCGAGGGTGCGGCTGATGCTGTACTATCGTTTCAGAGTGGACGCGTGGAGAAAGCTCCTTATATTAATACCATTGCTGATGGACTTATGACAACGCTTAGCGAACGAACGCTGGCCATTATTCAGGCACACGTGTCCGATATTATAACCGTATCCGATGCTGAAATTATAGCGGCTATGCGACTCGTTTGGGAACGTATGAAGATCGTTATCGAGCCGTCAAGTGCTGTCCCCTTAGCGGCTGTATTGAAACACAAAGGTCAGTTTGCCGGGCAGAAAATAGGCATTATTGTGACGGGCGGGAATGTCGATTTAGGAAAACTGCCATTTTAACTACTGATAATGTACTGAACTATGCTTACCATTCGCTCTATTACAGCTGAACAAACCTACCCATTGCGTCATTCGGTGCTTTGGCCCGACAAACCTTTCGATTATGTAAAAATCGAAAACGATGCTGAAGGATACCACTTTGGTGCATTCCTGAATGACGAGTTGGTAGCTGTAATCTCCCTGTTTGTCAACGGCAAAGACAGTCGTTTTCGCAAATTTGCAGCTCGTCCCGATTGCCAGCGACGAGGGATTGGTACGCTTTTGTTAAATCATGTCATTACTGAAGCGAAACGCCTTGGAGCAACCACACTCTGGTGTGATGCCCGTCTTGATGCCGCTGATTTTTACCGGCGGTTTAGTATGGAGGCTGTGAGTGAGATTTTCTACAAAGGTCCAATCGCCTATGCAAAGTTTTTGCGTCCCTTGTGATTACCAAGTCGTAACTAAATAGCTATTTGTTGAGTTGAGTACGGGTATAATTTACTCAACGATGAAAACAACAACAGCGCTTCTGACAGGCCTGGCACTGTCGGCCTCTTTTCTGGGGTGTAATCAGAAAAAAGAGGCTAATCAGACCGGCGAGACCGTAACTACGGTTGATACGACAATTAATCTACCTGCCCCTTTCGCTACGAAATCGGCAAAAAACTTCAGTAATGTAATTGGATGGCTGGAGGGAAAAACGCCCCAGGCTCCCCCCGGTTTTACTGTTACAGAATTCGCCCACGATCTGGAAAGCCCCCGCTGGATATACGTAGCACCCAATGGCGACATTTTCGTGGCCGAAGCCAATACGGAGCGAAATGGTGTGAAAGATAAAGTGATCAATACCGTAACGGGTCGGAATAAGTCGGAGCGGGAGGGGGCCAGCGCTAACCGGATTACGCTCTTTCGGGATACTAACAACGATGGAAAACCTGATCTTCACGAAACCTTCCTGACAGGTGTTGATCGGCCTTTTGGGATGCTGGTACTGGGCAATAGTTTTTACGCGGCTGGTACGGGTGCGTTAATGAAGTATGACTACAAACCTGGTCAAACTAAAATCACCTCACCCGGCAAGAAAATTCTGGACTTACCCGTGGGTGGCTATAACAATCACTGGACGCGAAATCTATTAGCCAGTCCCGATGAGAAAAAGATTTTTATTACCGTTGGGTCGGGAAGTAACGTGGGTGAGCATGGCCCCGAGAACGAACTACGCCGGGCGAATATTCTGGAAATTAACCCCGATGGTTCTGGCGAACGCATTTACGCCAGTGGCTTACGAAACCCGGTTGGCATGGGCTGGCAACCAACAACCAAAGTCCTCTACACGGCTGTTAATGAGCGTGATGAATTGGGCGACGACCTTGTGCCCGATTATATGACAAGCGTGAAAGAAGGTGGATTTTACGGTTGGCCGTATGCCTACTACGGGCAAAATGAGGACCCCCGCCGAAAAGGAGAACGACCTGACCTGGTAAAACAAGCAATTGTACCTGACGTTCCTCTTGGTTCGCATACGGCCTCACTCGGGTTAGCTTTCTATGATAAGAGGCCGGGGGCGGGCTCGGCTTTTCCTGCGAAATACCAAAATGGAGCCTTTATTGGACAGCATGGCTCCTGGAATCGCACGCAACTCGTTGGCTATAAAGTAGTCTTTGTGCCTTTTCAGGATGGCAAACCCGGTAAGCCGGAAGATTTCCTGACGGGCTTTCTGGCCGGAAATAATAAAGATGTGCATGGCAGGCCTGTTGGCATAGCAGTGTTACCCGATGGAGCCATTCTGGTGGCCGACGATGCTGCCGGGCGAATCTGGCGAGTAGCTGTGAGTAAGTGATTAAAAAACGTCAGTGAAAGCTTTCACTGACGTTTTTTAGTTTAAAACTGGTACAATAGCCTTGCCCGTAGGCTAACCGTTGTCTTTTGCTGCCAGTTTAGATCAGACTGCATTGTAGGGGCGGCTTGCATGGGAATATTCAGAATTGGACTTCCTTGCAAAGCCCAATGTCTGCTATGCCATTCAAGACCAGTACCCAAGGAAAGACTGTTGATTAAATTGATCGGCTGACTTTTATTAATATCAACCTGTCCAAATGCACGCTGGGTTTGCTGAAAAGGAGGAAGCGGCAAGCGGCAATAAAACGTTACGTTTTCTGTATTATTCAGATTTAAATAGGTCCCAACCGTTGGCAACAGTGTCAGGGTTTGACTGAGTGGAATGCGGTAGCCAATAGTAATAGGTACCTGATACCGGGTTTGACGTGTATCAATGTTCAGAATATCACGTAGTTGATCGATGCCGGGGCCAAATTCCTTCTTAAAATTACGGTGTGTACGATCCTCGAAATCATCGTCATTCGTAAACTTATTTGTATACGTTGCCTGGACAAATCCAACAGCTAAGGACAAGTGTCTGCCAAGCAACACTTCCGCAAATCCGCCAGTATTCCATGAACTTGATGCTACCTCGCCTGTTGCACCTATCCGGAGCCGAGTCGCTAGCCGTTGCACAGGCTGGCTGGCTGGAACTGCTGCTTCTTGTTCAACAACGGGTGAAATAGATGGCGTCCAGGCTTGTCGTATGCGGTTGGCCCGCTTGTTCAGTAACGCATTCCAGTTAGGACCCTTGGTCGATAAAGGGAGGCTGGCAACTAGTTCGTAATTGGCCGATATACCTGTTGCTGCAATTGATTGTTCGGTTGGTAGCCTTTCTGCTTGTCTAGGTGTTTTGTCCCTAACGATATTCTTATCGGTAACCGCATCCCTATCATTAGTGACCGCATTCGTGCGTTGACCATCTACAGAGTTGGCCTCATATTGGCCATTTCGTTGGGTACCCCTTCCTTTTTTAAGGCGACCTGCGCTTGTAGTTGCCGCAAGTTGGTTAGCCGATTTATTAATCGTTGTTGATGGATAAGCTATATTTCTTTCACGGATGGATGACGCATTTGGCGAGCCCGTCGGTGTAGGTGAAACAAGATCAGAATTATTCTTTTCACTAGTTAAAGGAGTAGACGATACGCCATATGAATTGGTTTTCTGATTAGTGTTTAGGTCATTTTGTCGGCGTGATGAACCTGTCGAAACAGGGGCACGACCCGTTTCCACGTATCGTTGGTCGGGCGGGGTTCCATTCGATGAATAGCCCGTTCGTCTGTCGCATCCAGGCGTGAATGAGAAGGATCGTTTACGTAACGGGTTATATAAACCGTATCACGTTTACCCGAGAAGCCTTGCGTTTGAGCCGAAGCAGACATGGGTTGCTCACCTTGCATAGGCGCAGTTCGGTTAGCTCCACCCGTTTGTGATAACGTTGGGCGTTCCAGTTCGGGCGATATAGGAGCACGTTGCGTTGAATCGGGTTTTTGTTTCAATTGTCCGATTGTCTGACGTAGCTGATTGATTTCACTTCGTTGCCAAATGCTAAATGAAACCAGCGCAACAGTACCGACAGAGGCTGCCGCCATAAGCCAGGGATGGGTTGACCAGACGCTACCGCCGAACGGATGCCCCGTACCTGCCGAACCAGGTTGGGGTGGCCCAGCCTGCTGAAGCGTGGCCTGCATCCGCGTCCAGTCTTTTTCGGTAAATTCCGGCCGAATACTTTCCAGTTTTCGCCGGATAATATCGGAAAATCGGTCAGTTTTCATGATATGGAAAAGTGGCTCCAGAGCCTGAATTTTCGTAAGATGGATATGCTTGTTTGATGAGTACCTGTAATTTCTGCCGGGCGCGGGCGTAATTGGAACGCACAGTAGCCTCGTTATGGCTCAGTATGCCCGCAATTTCGTGAAGGCTGTAGCCATCCACTACGTGCATCATAAAAACCGTTCGATATGTTGGGGTTAGTTGTTGAACCAGCGCAAGAATCTCCTCGGCGGCAATTTGATCGACTATGTTTTCGTCGAAGGCAACCTGTTCGCCTGCTTCCAGCGACGTATGCTGTTCGAAGCGATGGTTCTTACGGTAATGACTAATGGCGGTATTGACCAGAATCGTACGTAGCCAGGCTTTAAAAGGTAATGTTTCGTCATAGCTGTCTAAGTGCTGAAATGCTTTGAGAAACCCTTCGTTAAGCACGTCCTCGGCTTCCTCAGTACTGGACGTATAGCGCAGGCAGATACTTTTGGCATAGCCAAAAAACTGCTTGAACAGCGTTCGCTGGGCTCGGGGGTCGTTCACACGGCAAGCCCGAATGACGCTTAGCAGATCATTATCGGCGAACGGAGACGATTTTCGGAAAAACAAAGTTCGATCGGATTTACGTTAACAACCTGACACTATTTACCCTACGCGTTTCCAACGAATAACGTTGCAATTATTGTTTCGGTTAGGAATTATTTTTATGAGTTGATTGCCACAGTTCGCCAACGAGTTACGTAAAGGTGGGAAACGGGTTTACTCGCCCCGTTTTTATTGACTGATGAACGTGTTGGTAATTGGCGATGAACATACCTATGGCTTTGGCCTGGCGGGAGGGAATTTAAGTTATATAGGGCATTTCATTAAACAGGTCAGCCTTGCCGGGCAGGCTGTGTCCGTAGAAGCGTATGCGCATCTGACAATGGCACAAGTGTCGTCTACCCTGTCACAGCTACCGCTCAGCCGATACGACTTAATTATTCTCCAGCTTGACCATCGAATTAGCCAGTCAGCAACGTTTGATTCGGCCAGCGTTCCCTGTTTGGCTACACCTATACTGCCGTTCGGTTTGCAAAGGAAAAGTACTGAAAGTGAATGGCTTAGCTCGTTAAAAGCCGTAGGCACCCAATTGCGTTCGTTAATTCGGCCACGTTCTAAAATGGCTTTGTCTGTATTACTGAAACAGCTACGGCCTTACCGGCATAATGTGTTAGTATTAACACCCTTTCCGCATCAGAATTGGGTTAATCAATGGGTTCGGAAACGGGGCCGAAACCTATTGATGGAGGAAGCTGACAAGCAATTATTCAGCGTATTCGATTCGGATTCGGTTATCCGCCCGCAGGAAGAATATTTTTTAGCGAATGATCCTGAACATCTTAATGCGGTCAGCCATGAATTATTGGGCCGGTCTTTGTTTGATTTTTATCTGTCAGCCCCAACGATTGTGACGATCCAGGCCATTCGGAAGTATTATTAAGTGGAATAGATTCTATTGATTCTTTGGATTCTATAGCTGCTAATTATCAAAATGATAGAATCAATAGAACCCAAAGAAACTATAGAAACTATAAACTAAAAACCTGGCTTTTTCCGTAGTGCATCGTAACGTAGCAACGCTTCCAGGTAGTAATAATCAGCGTAAATAATCGGCGTATCGACTTCGCTCTTTTGAGGTTTATGCCCAACGCTGTGTTTCAGGATAAAATTGTTGTTCTCCCCCAAATTTGCTTTGTAAGCAGGACTGGACAGGCTTTCCAGCATTTTCACCGCCGACTGATAATAGGTTTTAGCTGATGGCCCGCCGTAGGTGCAAAGTTCCAATAGGGCAGAAGCCGTAATGGCTCCGGCTGAGGCATCCCGCTCCTCATTAGGAATGTTAGGGGCATTGAAATCCCAATACGGAATTTTGTCAGCGGGCAGGTTCGGGTGGTTCAAATAAAAATCGGCAATGTGGCGTGCAAAATCCAGATACTTCTTGTCTTTCGTTTCGCGGTACATAACTGTGAAGCCATACAGGCCCCAGGCCTGCCCTCGTGCCCATGCCGAATTGTCAGCGTACCCCTGTGCTGTTTTTTTAGCGGCTACGGTGCCATCTGGATTGTAACAAACAACGTGATAGCTACTGTAATCGGGCCGATAGTGGTTTTTTATGGTATTATCGGCGTGTGTAACCGACAGGTTGTAAAAGGCTTTATTGCCCGATACACGTGACGCCCAGAACAAGAACTCCAGGTTCATCATATTGTCGATGATGACTGGATAGGTGTAGTTCTGGAATTTATTCCATGATTTAATCACCCCAACCTTGGGGTCGAAACGAGTGGATAATGACTTGGCCCCCGTGAGCAAAATAGGTGGATATATGGGGTTCTTGGTCAACCGATATCCATTCCCGAATGGACAATAGAGCATAAAACCCAGATCATGAGTGCCCGTGTTGTATTGTTCTTTAGCAACGGCCATTGTCCATTTGTGTGCTGCCTCTTTCCAGACTGGAGCTTTGGTGCGCTCATAGATATGCCAGAGCGAACCGCCAAAGAACCCACTACACCACCAATCCGATTTTCGGTCATCAGGCGAGCCATCAGGCTTTGTCGACTGTGGGAATTTGGTTGTGTCGGGGTGGCTTTTCAGCATTAGCTCATACTGCTTGGCCGCAAAAGCAAACTCTTTATCGACATTTAAAGGTGTTTGTGCAAAGGCAACGGGTCCCAGTAGCAGGAGAAAAAAATAGATGGATCGTTTCATCAGAATTTAAGAGGGAACCAATTGTTTGTGAAAGATGGCTCAACTAAGAATAAGTAAAAAAGAGGGAGTTTATAACCGGGAGCCAGTCTTTTTTTATTAAATGCCCTACGTTCATCCAAAGCCGTGTCATTGATTATCTATTTTACGTACTTCAACAGGTTCACCACTTTGGGCGAGAGTGCTGGCGTTATTTTATAACCTTCTATAAACAGCAGGGGTGAACCTGACTAACTCAGATTCACCCCTGCGGCAATTGGTGCTATAATAACTTATACCGGTACGGCTACTGGCGTGGGCTTCGGCGTATTTGTATTGTCCTGATGAGGTTCTCCCGGTTTCACATCTTTCCGGCGGCTCATATAGGTATAAATAACGGGTACGACGTAGAGCGTCAAAATGAGCGAGAATAATAAGCCGCCTACAATAACAATTCCCAGTGGAACCCGGCTTTTGGAGGCCGAACCCAGCGCCATAGCTAATGGTAAAGCGCCAAAGGCTGCAACGAGGGTTGTCATCAGAATCGGGCGGAGTCGCATAGCTGCCGATTCAGCAGCCGCTTCAAACTTATTCTTACCCGTCAAACGCTGTTCGTTGGCGAACTCAACAATCAGAATCCCGTTTTTGGTAACTAAGCCCACCAGCATGATAATACCAATCTGGCTAAAGATATTCAGCGTCTGATTAAACATCCACAGGGAGAATACCGCTCCCGCAAGAGCCAGTGGCACGGTGATCATAATAATGAGCGGATCAATAAATGAATCGAACTGGGCCGCGAGTACTAGGTAAACCAGAATCAGGGCCAGCCCAAAAGCGAACAACGTGTTGGATGAACTTTCGGCATAATCGCGGGATGGGCCGGAAAGTGCCGTCTGGAAAGTCTGGTCCAGGGTCCGGGCGGCAATGGCTCGCATAGCATCGACACCATCGCCAACTGTTTTTCCGGGAGCTAGACCTGCCGACACCGTTGCTGATTTGAATCGGTTGAAGTGATACACCTGTGGTGGACTACTTACCTCCTGGAATTTAACCAGGTTGTCTAACTGAATAAGTTGACCATTATTTGAGCGAACATAGAACGAAGCTAAATCAACAGGGGCATCGCGGTCAGCCCGGTCTACCTGACCAATAACCTGGTATTGCTTCCCATTCATCAGGAAGTAAGCCAGGCGCCGGTTACTAAGTGCTAGTTGCAGCGTTTGGGCCACATCCTGTACGGAGACACCCAGATTGGTTGCCTTCTCGCGCTCGATAGTTATATTCAATTCTGGCTTATTGAATTTCAAGTCGACGTCGGAATTTAGGAAAGTCGGGTCTTTTTGTACCTCATCTAAGAAAGCTGGTAATTTCTCCCTTAGTTTTTCAAAATTCAGATTTTGAATCACAAACTGAACGGGCAAACCACCCCGCGCCCAACCTGAATAGTTTGATCCTGAGTAGCAAACATGCGTGCATCACTGAATTTTCTAAGATTCTTCGTCAGGTAATCGACAATATCCTGTTGCGACCGTTTTCGATCAGCAGCATCGACCATGTTCACCATCACGAATGATGAGTTGACAGCTCCCGATCCTGAAAAACCAGGTGCTACAACACTAAACGCCAGTTTATTTTCGGGAATTGAGTCAAGAACAAACTGTAATACCCGGTCGGTTATAGCTGACTGTGCTTCAAAGCTAGTTCCTTCGGGCGAGGTAATCGCGATTCGGGTACGTCCTCTATCTTCGAGTGGAGCCAACTCGGATTTAAGTAGCGAACCCAAGCCAAAAATCAGTAATAAACACACCCCGATCATCGCAAATGCCCAACCCCGCTTGCGCATAAAACTGTTGAGTGATTCGCGATAGGAGTCATCAAGCCATACGAAAAAACGTTCCGTTTTTTGGTAAAACCAGGATCGGCCATGGTTCTTGCTGGTCAGTTTTACGCTGAGCACGGGCGTTAGTGTCAGGGATACAAAAGCTGAAATTAATACAGCTCCTGCTACAACAATACCAAACTCGCGGAACAGGCGTCCTACGAAACCTTCCAGGAAAATGATAGGTAGGAAGACAATGGCCAGCGTAATGGACGTTGATATAACAGCAAAGAAGATCTCATTAGAACCTTCTTTGGCGGCTTGCTCGGTTTCCATTCCCTGCTCAATCTTCTTGAAGATGTTCTCCGTGACCACAATACCGTCATCCACCACAAGTCCTGTTGCCAGTACGATACCCAACAGGGTTAGGACGTTGATACTGAAGTCGGCCAGATACATGATAAAAAAGGCACCTATCAGCGATACTGGAATATCAATCAGCGGACGGAACGCAATCAGCCAGTCGCGGAAGAAGAAGTAAATAACCAGCACGACTAGCACGAAGGAAATTAGCAGAGTTTCGCCTACTTCTTCAATGGCCCGGCGGATGAAGATACTTCGGTCGGTACCCACGAAGACAATGATATCCGGGGGTAAATCTTTTTTAAGTTGTTCGAACCGTTTATTAAATTCATCGGCAATGCTGACATAGTTGGCACCCGGCTGGGGTATCAAAGCCAGAATGACACCGACCGTTCCGTTCTGTTTTGAGCTAGTTTCTTCATTCTCCGCGCCAAGAACAGCATAACCAACATCTTTAAACCGGATGATCTGATTACTTGTCTGCCGGAGAATCAGGTTATTGAAGTCATCTTCAGTCGTTAACCGACCAACCGCTTTAACCGTTAATTCGGTCGTATTGCCATACACCTTACCACCTGGTAATTCTACATTTTGCGATGTCAACGCATTCTGGATATCCTGCGAGGTGAGTCGATAGGCTGATAGTTTGATTGGGTCAATCCAAAGGCGCATCGCCTGGCGCTTGAGTCCATAAATATTAGCCTGACTAACCCCTGGAATGGTTTGCAGGCGTTCCTGAAGTACGTTTTCAGCATAGTCTGACAGTTGCGTTGCGCTCCGGGTCGTGCTCTGAACATTCATGAAAATGATCGGTTCGGAGTTTGCATCGGCCTTTGTAACAACCGGTGGGGCATCAATATCCTGAGGAAGTTGTCGCTGAGCCTGCGATACTTTATCCCGCACGTCGTTGGCAGCTTGTTCCAGGTTGGCATCCAGGTTAAACTCAACGGTAATCGTGCTGGCTCCTAATGAACTGTTCGAAGAGATGGTTCGAATCCCTTCGATACTATTCAGCGATTTTTCGATTGGTTCCGTTATCTGCGACTCGATGATTTCAGGGTTTGCACCCGTATAGTTCGTCCGGACCGAAATGACCGGTGGGTCAATAGCAGGATATTCACGTACACCGAGAAATGTAAAGCCGATGATACCGAACAGCACGATTACGATGGACATGACCATCGCGAAAACGGGCCGGTTTAAGCTTAATTCGGGTAGACTCATTTTCTTGTTGAGCTTGAAACAGTAAACGTATTACTTACTCACTATTTTAGGACCAGTGCCTGGCACCGTTATGACTTTGCCAATTTTAACAGGCGCATCAGGTTTCAAAAAAAGTAAACCCGTTGTGGCTATCGTATCCCCAACGCTCAAGCCCGATAGAATCTGAATAACGCCTTCTGTACGGAGGCCTGTCTTCACATCTTTAAACGTAGCTTTGCCATTTTTCACCACAATCACCTGATTCGTGCGCGTTTGAGGAATAATGGCCTGTGTTGGAACCACCAGACTATTATTGTTCTGAACAGTTAGAGTTACCCGCGCAAACGCACCTGGTCGGAACTTGGCTGATGCATTATTCACCGAGCCCGAATCTTAAGGTTACGGGTTTGTTCTTCAACTCCCGGTTCAATCGCATAAACCACGCCTTGACTTACTTCTGGAACCCCATCTACTACAAACGAAATCTGGCTTCCGTTATGTACGGCCTGCCCGTATTTTTCAGGAATGGAAAAGTCGAGTTTGAGCGATGATATTTGCTGTAGTCGGGCGATGAGTGTATTGGGTGATACAACAGCGCCATTACTAACGTTTCGAAGGCCAATAACGCCCGAGAACGGTGCCCGAATTTCAGTTCGTTGCAGGTTGGCCTTTACCAATTCAATGTCAGCCAGCGACGATCGAAGATTGGTGGTTACAATATCATACTCCTGTTGGCTTATCCCCCTCGTGCGAGCAATTGTTTGTTCCGTTCTTCGGTGCGTTGCGCATTGTCAGCCTGAGCCTGAAGCTTTAATAATTGGGCCTTCAAATCGGCATCAAAGAGTTTTACCAACAGAGCACCTTTAGCCACAGAATGACCTTCCTGAATGTTAAGCTGGGTAATACGTGCTGAAATTTCGGGGTATATATCGACCTGTTCGGCAGCCAGCAATGAACCACCCGATACAATATCTTCCCGAAGTGGTTGCGAAATAACCACAAAACCATTGACACTGGCAGGAGCACCTCCCCCAGGAGCGCCTTTGCCACCAGGGCCACCTTTGCCTTCGGCTCCGCCTTTTCCGCCCCCGCCAGGGCCACCTCCTGCGGCTCCGGGAGCTGGGTGCAATACTTTATTGTAGTAAATTATCCCGCCGAGTACAGCAGCGACGAGAATGAGAGCAATCCATCTTTTCACAGGGTAATCGTTTGCAAGAGGAAACTTAAATTTTAACGGTTGAAAGTCCGTGAATGTTCTTAAACTGCAAAGCTATTAAGGTTAATGACTATATCAACTGTCAGCTGCCTGAATACGAATGGTTTTTGTTGAAAGAATCAGGACTTGAACGAGGCTAATATATCCGTAAAAATCCTTACTAATTTGGGGATTTTATAGTAGTGTTTGCTTCCTGAACTAACCCTTAAGCCATAAGAATGAGCTAAATAAACATTCGGGTGAGGAAATCATGGCTTTATGCGTCTTAGGGTAACATTCAGGAAGTACTTAGCTTACTTATTGTTAGCTTACTAGAAAAAAAGTGTTGACCTGAAAAATGTTCTACTTATGTCTAGTAGGCAATGAAACTATAGACTGGAATTAGGCATATAGTCAACTCAGTCAGCTAGAAACTACAAATTAGGTTCTTTATTGTGACAATCACGATTACTGTATGATAAATAGGTTTTTTTTACTGAGTGTGGTTGCTCTGGCGACAGGCCTGACAACTCGCCCAATCCTTCCCAACCCAACCCCCCAACCCGCATTGACCGAAAAACCCTGGTTAGTCGGCATAACGTGCACGTTACACGATTTGATTCCATGGAGTCGGTGTCAATCGGAAATGGTGAATTTGCTTTTACTGTCGACCCAACTGGTTTGCAAACGTTTCCTGAGGTGTATCAGCAAGGGTTTCGCTCGGTACGCAATCACAGTGGGGATGGCATAGCTTTCCGAATACCCCGCAATATCGCCTTGAGGAAGTTTACAAAAATTATCAGTCACATGGTCGCGATGTGTCCTATACGTATTCATACGCCCAGCCTGAGCGCAAAAAAGCTGCGTCTGACTGGTTCCGGAAAATCCACATCGACTCCATCTGGGTCAGATCGGTTTTGGGCTCGTCAAAGCCGATGGTTCGGCAGTGAAGCGGCAGGACTTGCGGAATATTCGTCAGGAACTTGACTTATGGACTGGGGAGATTCGCAGCCATTTTGAGCTGGAAGGTCAGTCGGTCGATGTGATTACCGTATGCCACCAAAACCAGGATCAATTGGCCGTGCAGGTGCGATCTCCTTTAGTAAAAACCGGACGGCTGACGATCACACTAAATTTTCCCTACGGTTCAGGCGACTGGGAAAATGCGACTGACTGGAAGAATGCGAATCGCCATAAATCACTTCTTCAAACTACTGGGCGTGGGGCACTGATCGAGCGCATTCTCGATACGACCCGCTACTCGGTCAGTCTTGGCTGGAGTGACAAGGCTTCGTTGATGCAGCCCGAAAAGCACCATTTTGTGGTGAAACCCAAAGGACAGGGAGACTCTTTTTCGATGAGTTGTCAGTTTTCGAATCACACGGTCAAACAGACCCGGCGACCTTTGAGGCAACCCTGGCTAATAGTCGCCAGAGTTGGGAGCAGTTCTGGCAATCAGGTGGAGCGGTTGATTTGTCAGGGAGTACGAATCCGCGTGCGGCTGAGCTGGAACGGCGCATCGTGTTGTCGCAATATCTGACTAGACTACAATGTGCAGGCTCAGCCCCCCACAGGAAACGGGCTTGACCTACAATAGTTGGTATGGTAAACCTCACCTCGAAATGCATTGGTGGCATGCGGCCCATTTTGCCCAGTGGAATCGGATTGATTTGCTGGAGAAAAGCCTGGGCTGGTATAAGTCTATTCGGGAAAAAGCACGGGCTATTGCCTCCCGACAAGGATTTAAAGGGGTTCGGTGGCCCAAAATGGTCGATCAGGATGGAAACGAAAGTCCATCGACCATTGCGCCTTTTTTGATCTGGCAACAACCTCATTTTCTTTATTTTGCCGAGTTATGCTATCGCCAATATCATAATCGGGCGGTGCTGGAAAAATACAAAGATCTGGTTTTTGAGACAGCCGATTTTATGGCGTCCTACGCCTACTATGATCCACCGAAAAAGACATATATTCTGGGTCCAGGCCTAATCCCGGCGCAGGAACGATTCAAAGCCGAAACTACCGTGAACCCTACCTACGAACTGGCGTACTGGCGGTGGGGATTGACCGTGGCTCAGCAGTGGCGGCAACGGTTGGGAATGCCCCGAAATCCGCAATGGGACGATGTGCTGGCGAAACTTTCTCCCTTGCCCATACAGGATGGTCTTTATCTGGCGGCCGAAAGCGCGCCAGATTCCTACACATTTCAGCCTTACATGACTGATCACCCTGCCGTACTGGGCACTTATGGCTTTCTGCCCGCATCGCCCCAACTAGATATGCCGACGATGCAACGAACGTTCGATAAGATCATGAAGGTATGGCATTGGGAAGAAACCTGGGGATGGGATTATCCGCTCGTGGCTATGACTGCCGCCCGTTTAGGCAAATCGAAAGAGGCTGTGGACGTATTGTTGATGAAGGTGACTAAGAACACCTATTTGCCAAACGGTCATAATTACCAGCGGAGCAATCTTCGGATTTATCTCCCTGGAAACGGAGGATTACTGATGGCCATTTCGATGATGTGCGCCGGGTGGGATGGTTATCAGGGTGAACCGAATCCTGGATTCCCCAAAGATGGCAGTTGGAATGTAAAGTGGGAGGGCTGAAGCCAATGCCCTGAGAGTTCCTGCGTTTATCTGTATATTGCATCAAACAAGTAGCACTATGGTACCGGTTGAGGAGAAAAGCAAACGTGGGAAATTGGCATTGACACCTGAACAGCGTCGTCAACGGCAACTTTTGTTGAGCCAACTCATCTATGAGATGGAAGACGAAAAACCTGTGTATTACGCAGGTTATCGAGAGGTATTGAATGGCGTTAAAGAACCAGAAGAAATAATGGGGTCGAGTTATCTACAGAGTTATTTAATTGAAATTATACAAGAGTTTCTATTTGCACATCCATTACGGAGCCGATTTCGGATTCTGGCAAGTGAAGTGGGTGTCCAGATTGGTAAGAAAAAATGGCGCTCCTGTGATATTGCTCTTTATGATAAGGCTCGTCTAAAGGATATTCCTGTAGCGAATAAGTATATGCCCATCGCCCCCGATTACGTCATTGAAATTGATACGAAAGCCGACTTGACCAAGTATCAATACCAGCACGATTATTTTATAAAAAAGACTCGCGAGCTGCACGAATTTGGTGTCAAAAAAGTAATCTGGATTTTTACGGAGAACATCCCGGCTATCTGGGAGTCTGAATCAGCGGATGCGATTTTGATTCGGGATGGGTGGAATCATGAGGTGACCATTACCGAAGGGCTGACGTTGAATTTAGGTAAATTATACGCCGACGCTCAGACTGACTAATCAGGAATCCATGATTACCAGCAACTCGCTGATCATCATGGCAGTAGCTCCCCAAATCCGATAACCCTGGACTTGATAAAATGGCGCATCAATCAGCATGCCACGCACTTCAATCTGACTATCACCAACAATCGTTTCATCCAGAAGGGTCTCCAAACTTACCTCTACCACTGCCTCTACTTCGCGCGGGTCAGGGTAAAAATCCGGGCGATAGGGAGAATACCGACAACGGGCTGAACATAAAAATTACTCGGTGGAATAAACAACTCCGTTAGCAAGCCCAGCACTTTCACGTCCGATACCCGAATGCCAACTTCTTCCTGAGCCTCGCGGAGAGCCGTGCGGGTTAGGTTTTCGTCGATACGTTCCATGCGACCACCCGGAAACGCCATCTGTCCGGCATGAACACCATCATATTGAGGGCGAAGAATAAGGGGCAGGTAGATCGAGTTCTGGTAGGGGTAAAAGCAGATCAGAACCGCCGACCGACGCGTTCGCTCATTGGGTTTGACACCCTGCCGATACCGAGATGCTGACGCCATTTTCTGGTGGGCTACTTCGCCTGGAAGCGGCTTTTGCAGCCGTTGGTGAAGGTCTTCAGCAAAAGTATGGAAGGATGTTTGCAACATTCGGCTGGTTCGGAGAATCTCGATTTAGGGTGTGGGAAAATTAAGTAAACGTAATACTTTATGGATAATACTCGATTGTCCGTAGTAAAGCTACTCCAATTTGTTTACCAGTGGCATCCACTTGCTTTTGCTCGGTCCAATTGCCATGATTGTCATATTGGTAGCTATAGGTTGGGCCTTGAGTGTTGTCAAAATTATAATTATATGTTTTTTCCTCCCATTTGTCTCCATACTTATGGCGGCTAGTATCTGATAAGATATACTTCTGGGTAGGATGCTGACGGCTAATGGTTTCTGAAATCAAGTTCCCTGTTTTATCATATGTTTGCCGTACTACCTTGGTAGCTGTTGTGTCGTAGCTGAAACTGACAATTTCAGTAAATTTATTAGTTGAATGCGATTCACTCCTGATAAGCCTTCCCTGGTTATCATACTCATTCCTGTAGTTGGTCGTATCACCACTCCATTCTGGTTGACTATTTTGCAGGCTATCTTCTCTGTGCATCAGGCTGTCTAATGATTTCTCAACTAACTTCTTCTCTGACTCAGACATATCAACGGCTAATTCTTTTCGTAAGAAATTATAAATTTCCGCTTTGTTGGGGTTAGAGCGATCATCTGATTCTTTACGAATGCGAAAGGCATGTTTTGTTATGAATCCATGAGCATCCCACTTGTAGCTTTGTTCTTGAACGAGAAAGGTGTCCTGTTTATATTCACGTTGTATGGCAAATCGATTCAATGAATCAATCGACGAGTCAGTTCGCCTATTGTAAGGTTTTCCCATAATGATTCGATTGTCCCGTTTTATATAGACATTCTTTTTGGGATCGAACTCGTAATCAATGCGACCTCCTGTACGGCCCAGAGAGGGTTCACTTCTAAAGTTTCTGACCAAAAAGCACTGATCTGTCCTTTGGAATTATATTCGTAATGATCAGCCGAAGTTGGCTTGTTAAAATCATCATGAGATATACGTTTGAGAAGAAATCCTTCCTTGTTATACTCTTCTGAATAATTCTGTCCCGAAGGGCCGTCAAGCCAATCTCCTTTTTTATTAACTATGGGCGATTGTACCTGGGTAATCAGTTTAACATTGCCTTTCAGATTATGCTTCTGTGGGATCATTCCAGACCAATCCGAAAAGGAACGAATATTCATCTGCGACCTGGCTATTGAAGGATAAAGGCAAACGATTGTCAGGATTATTCGGAATAAACGACTCATACTGCCTGATATTTATACAACTTGACTAATTCTTCCGCACATCGTTCTCCATCCATGGCTGCCGATACAATGCCGCCTGCATAACCTGCACCCTCGCCACAAGGGAATAACCGCTTAACGTCCACATGCTCACAGGTTTCGCGGTCCTTGGGATGCGAACAGGCGACGATGTTCGGCTTTCGACACCAATGATTTGGCCATCATTGCTGAGGTAACCGCGCATCTTATGCCCGAAATCGCGCAGGCCCTGACGCAAAGGCTGAGCAATGTGATCGGGGAGCACGTCCATCATATCGACCGAGGCCAGACCCGGCTGATAGGATGTTGGCAAAAGCTCACTTGAGACGCGTCCATCCACAAAATCGGCAATGCGTTGCGCGGGTGCCGTTTGAGAATGTGCCATCGCCGATGGATTGCCAAGCTTGCAGGCCCACCGCTCAAGATCCTGTTGTAAGGCTAACCCTGCCAATGGACCTTCATCGCCATAAGGCTGTAAATCTTCATCTGCTATGGATACAACCAGACCCGAATTGGCGTACTGCGAATCGCGACGGGAGGGTGACATCCCATTCACAACCAACTCGCCGGGAGCCGTTGCCGCCGGAACGATAAAGCCACCCGGACACATACAAAACGAAAATACACCCCGTTCTACCCCTTAAAACGGCTTTGAGTAACTAAACTATAGGAGGCTGCGGGTAGATAATCACCCCGATCAGGGCGATGGTATTGGAACTGGTCGATCAAAGATTGTTGATGCTCAATGCGAACACCCATTGCAAATGGTTTTGCTTCGATACGGATATTACGATCGTGGAGGAGGTGAAAAATATCACGTGCTGAGTGCCCCGTTGCCAGAATAACACCAATGCCAGTTAGGGTTTCGCCATTCGCTAACACAACCCCGTTGAGTTCATTCCGAGTCTGGAGCAGATCAACTACTTTAGTATCAAACCGAACTTCTCCTCCGGCTTTCAGGATGCTTTCACGGAGGTCGGTAACTACGTTTGGGAGTTTATTGGTACCAATGTGCGGGTGGGCATCCACCAGAATCTGTTCGGTGGCACCGTGAGCAACAAAGATTTCCAGAATTCGCCGAACATCCCCTCGTTTGGTAGAACGGGTATAGAGCTTGCCATCGGAGTAGGTACCTGCTCCACCCTCGCCAAAGCAATAGTTGGATTCGGGATTGACAATATGATCTTTATTGATGGCCGCCAGATCACGTCGACGGGTGCGTACATCGCTACCTCGTTCGAGTACGATGGGTTTAATACCCAGTTCAATTAACCGAAGAGCCGCAAATAAACCAGCGGGTCCAGCTCCCACGATAAGAGCCTGCGGGGCGTTGCTTACATTTATTTCCGGTTTCCGGTAGCGAATAAGCTGGGGGGGCGTTTCACCTGCAAACACATCGGCTTCTACCTGCACACGAACCTGTCGGTTCCGGGCATCAATGGATTGTCGACGTTTTCGGACGACTATATCCTCCGTATTGGGTAAGCCTAGTTGTGTTAATACCTGCTCTCGGAAAGCCGTTTCGTTCAGCGCTAATTCGGGTGGGAGGGCAAGTGAAAGTTGATGAGTCATAATGAAAATAGCCGGTTCCGCCCATTCTACGGCTATTCGGCAAATCAATAGGCGAAACTACTTAAAGTTAACCAAATGGTAACAGGTATAGCGTAATTTGGGTTCTGCTCAATTCGTTTGAAATTTTCCCGCTCAAAAAGGGTATAAAGCGAATTTGGATGACTATTTCCCTTATTAAGCGTAAATAGCCAACTTTTAAGGAAGTAAGCTGGACGTTCCTTTTACCAGGTAAGCCAATTAATGTAGAACTAGCCCTTACCCTGCTGTCTATTGTATTTAGTGAGAAAAATGACACGAAACCTACTTAGTTTAAGTATCCTGCTGATAATCAGCCATGCTTTGTTAGCGCAGACACCCTGGTCGCAGCGAATGGTTGCCTCTATAATGGCAAACAATCCTGACTCCATTTCATATAAACGAGAAGATGGTAGTAAAGGGGTGGCTCATTGGGAATATGAAACGGGCGTTCTGTTAGAAGGAGTAAAACAAGTTTGGTACCGTACCGCCGACGACCGGTATTTCAACTACATCCAGAAACAAATGGATCGGTACGTAACGGCTGACGGTAACATTCGTACCTACCGACTAGAAGACTATAACCTTGATTTTATTACACCCGGTCGGTCGCTGTTATTGCTTGCTCAACAATCAATGCCGGGTAAAGAGAAATACCGCAAAGCAGCTGACTTGCTTCGGAAACAATTAACGGAACAGCCTCGCACGAAAGAAGGTGGATACTGGCATAAAAAGCGGTACCCGTATCAAATGTGGCTCGATGGGCTGTATATGGCTGAGCCGTTTGCTGTTGAATACAACTCGTTGTATGGGGATGCAAAGCATTATGACGAGATTATCAATGAATTTGTATGGATGGAGAAACATGCCCGCGATGAGAAGACAGGCCTGATTTATCACGGCTGGGACGAAAGCCGCGAGCAGAAATGGGCGAACCCTAAAACGGGAAACTCGCCTAACTTCTGGAGCCGGGCAATGGGTTGGTATGCCATGGCACTGGTCGACGTACTGGACTATATTCCCCAGTCGAACCCACGTCGGGGCGAGTTGGTGGCCATTCTGCAACGATTTATGCCTGCACTTGTCAAGTATCAGGACCCAAAAACAGGCTGCTGGTATCAAGTCACCGACCGTATGGGCGACAAGGGAAACTACCTCGAAGCATCGGGTTCAGCCATGTTTGTCTATGCATTGGCAAAGGGCGTTCGGATGGGCTACCTGCCTGCCTCTATGATGGCAGCCGCTCACAAAGGCTACGATGGCATGCTTAAAACCTTCATTTCGACTGATGCCAAAGGGATGATTCACCTAGAGAAAACCGTTGTTGTGGGTGGACTGGGTGGCACGCCTTATCGCGATGGTAGCTACGAGTATTACCTAAGTGAACCCATTCGTCAGGATGATTTGAAAGGTGTTGGGCCGTTTATTATGGCCAGCGTTGAAATGGAAATTGCGGCCGAGAATAGCCTTGGTAAAGGGAAAACAGTGGCCGTCGATAACTACTTTAACCACGAATCCCGAAAAGGCTATAAGGGTGAACAGGAGCCTTTTCATTATACCTGGGACGACCATCAGCATTCAGGCTTCTTCTGGTGGGGGACTATCTTTCGTAATCTGGGGGCTAAAACGGCTACGATAACGGGTGCCCCTACAGCCGCTTCGTTGAAAGGCGTTGATGTGTACATCATTGTAGACCCCGACACCCCGAAAGAAACCCCGAAGCCGAACTATGTTAGCGAGGCCGATATGAATGCGATTGCCAATTGGGTACAAGCTGGCGGAACCTTAGTATTGATGGCTAACGATACCTCGAATTGTGAACACAAGCATTTTAATCAGTTAGCCGCTCGATTTGGGATGCAGTTCCTGCCCAAAAACCGAAACATGGTACAGGGCGATCATTTTGAACAGGGCAAAATTAGTATCCCTGCCGGAAACCAGATTTTCCCAAAAACCAGAACGGTTTATATTAAAGAGCTATCACCGCTCGCTGTGAAATCTCCAGCCAAAGCTGCTGTAACCGATTCCGGTGATGTGATCATGGGCGTTGCCAAAGTTGGGAAAGGAACAGTCTTCGCGGTGGGTGATCCGTGGCTGTACAATGAGTATGTTGACGGTCGTAAAATTCCGGCTATCTATCAAAATTTCCAGGCTGCTAAAGACCTGGCAACCTGGTTGCTGAGTCAGGGTTCGTCTACAGGAGCAAACTCCGCCACAAGTAAGCGGTAAGTCTAACGGTTAAACATCCCAAAGGTCAAAACTTTCGGGATGTTTAATAAAACCCGGCAAAGCGCTACAACGCCAATGCCTTCATTTGTTTTACGGCATAGTTAGCCGCCCTGGCGGTGAGGGCCATATACGTCAATGAGGGATTTTGGGTACTGGTCGAAGTCATACAGGCTCCGTCCGTTACAAACACGTTTTTACAGGGATGCAGTTGATTCCAACGATTTAGTAGTGACGTTTTCGGATCACGGCCCATCCGAACGCCCCCATTTCGTGGTTCTCGCTGCCCGGTAATCGTCCGGTATCCTGCGTACGAATATTCTTGAATCCAGCCTTTGTATACATTTCGGTGAGTT
This sequence comes from Spirosoma telluris, assembly GCA_003259005.1. Taxonomy (GTDB): domain Bacteria; phylum Bacteroidota; class Bacteroidia; order Cytophagales; family Spirosomataceae; genus Spirosoma; species Spirosoma telluris. The sequence goes on along the minus strand of QLII01000001.1, from coordinate 1,601,217 downwards.
GGGCGAAGAAGTCTTTGAGAATTTTCTCGTCGTTATCATCGTACCCAACCGATACCCGCAACTGCGGAATCCCCAATTGTCTTTCAAAACCGAATCGAGCCGCACAGTGCTGCTGGCTTTGGGAATGGTCTCGGCCATCATGGCCGAACCAACCTGCCAATCGCCCAGAGTGGTATTGAGCAAATTCTTTTTTAGCGATGCGCCAACGCCTTCCTGATTCTGAAGTTCCGCTCTTGATGAATAGAACGTAGCGGCATAACCCCGCAGGAAATCAGTCTCCTGCTTATGCACATTCCGAAATCGGGGAATGTAACTGCTGTTCGGTCGGCGACCGTCGGTGGTGGAGTCGAGATTGCCGTCGTAGGTTGCTAAAACGCGCCCCGGTAACTATGAAACGCCATATGTGTACCCAACAACCCAATATCATTCCCTAATCCGTTAGGAAACCGACTGGACGTTGAGTTCAACAAAATCAGGTTCGTGTGCAGAGCTGATGCATTTGCGAAAATAATTCGGGCATAATACTCCGTCATTTGGTGCGTTTTGGCATCAATGACCCGAACCCAGTCGCTTTTCCTTTTTGATTGTCGTAAATAATGGAATGCACAACCGAATCAGGCTGGAGGGTGAGTTTGCCGGTGCGCATGGCCCACGGAATGGTCGATGCATTGCTGCTGTAATAGCCCCCGTATGGACAGCCCCGTTCACATAGCGTGCGATGCTGACACTTTGCCCGACCTTGTTGGTAATGAATGGGTTGAGGATCTGTAAGGTGGGCTGCCCTGCCGATAATGACATGCCGGTCGTTATAATGAGACGCGACCTGTTTCTTAAAATAGCTCTCTGCACACGACATCTCGTGCGGGCGCAAAAATTCACCATCGGGTAGCGTAGCCAATCCGTCTTTGTTGCCCGTAATCCCAATAAATTTCTCAACATGGCTATACCAGGGCGCAATATCAGCGTAGCGGATGGGCCAGTCAACCGCAAAACCATCACGGGCAGGGCCGTCAAAATCGAAGTCACTCCAGCGCTGCGTTTGCCGCCCCAGGTCAGTGATCGGCCACCTACCTGATAGCCATGTATCCAGTCATAAGGCTTTTCCTGAATGTACGGCTGATCGCTGTCTTTGGCGAAAAAGTGCATCGTATCTTCATGGAAGGCATAATTTCGGCTGGCAATGGAATATTCCTGGCGGATTGAAAGCGGCACTTGTCCCCGTGTTCCAACTCCCAGGGGTTTAGGTTGGCGGTTGGGTAATCGGTTACGTGTTTGACGTCCCGTCCCGTTCCAGTACCAGCGTGCGCAGGCCATGTTCAGTGAGTTCTTTGGCGGCCCAACCGCCACTCATTCCCGAACCAATGACAATGGCATCGTAGGTACGCACTTTCAGACTATCAATGAGTAGATTGGCCATACATAACAAAGCATGAAGACGCTGCTTTTTAACTATGGCCTGTATGCTGCCAATTGTTTTGTAACGGCATCAAGGCGCTCCTGAACTGTATAATCTCCGCGTAAGTCAAGAATGGGGCACGTAAGTTTTTGCATCCAGTTTTCGTGAACGACCAATGATCGTCTGGTTGATAAGGGGTTGTCGTATCCTGATGCCCAGTCGATAAACTCTTCGAATAACCTGTTTCGGTGTTCGTTTTCATAAATCACGCTTCCGTACCGGGCAAATTCCCGTTTTCGCAGCCGGTCTAGCCGAATATCGGGAGGAATCCAGAGGAAAACGGCTAAATCAAAAGCCGAAAGCCACTCATCACCCCAACTCACTAGTGAACCACCAACAATGAAGTTACTGTGTTTTCGAAGTTCGCTACGTAGCTGATTGTTGCGTTCTATGGGGTTCCGTTTGACGGTAAAGGGTGGATCTGATGGTTCCCAGAAAAAATAGTCGGTGTCAAAATAAGACAGGGAAATCTGGTTGGATAGCGCGTTTCCCAGCGTAGTTACTCCCGAACCTGATGCCCCGAAAATATGGACTTTCATACTTGCTAATTTATGCCGTCATTCGGTGAGAAAACTCAGGCTGATGGGGTACGTCCCTACTTCCTGAACTCGACAAAAATAGCCATTCCTACAACAAGATGCCCTTTTCTGGGTTAAACTCCTATGCAAGCCCCCTCCCTAACTCCGCCCCGAAATAAGGTTGACTCCTTTGAGTCGCCGGATTTCTACTGCATTGATGATCTACTCACGGCCGAACACAAATTGGTTCGCTCGGCTGTACGCACGTTTGTAAAACGTGAGATTACGCCCATTGTTGAAGAGTGCGCCCAACGAGGTGAATTTCCTGATCACCTTGTTAAGAAGTTTGGGCAGATAGGCGCTTTTGGTGCTACTGTTCCCCTGGAATATGGTGGGGGAGGACTGGATCAAATTTCTTACGGACTGATGACGCAGGAAATTGAACGGGTGATTCGGGTATGCGCTCGTGTGTGTCGGTCCAAAATTCGCTGGTTATGTACCCGATTCTGACCTTTGGCTCAGAGGAACAGAAACAAAAATACCTGCCTAAACTGGCGAAAGGGGAATTGTTAGGCTGCTTCGGTCTGACCGAGCCTAACCATGGTTCCGATCCGGGTGGCATGGAAACCAGCTTTATCGAACGTAGTGATTATTACCTTCTGAATGGCTCAAAACTCTGGATCACCAATGCTAATATTGCCGATATAGCTATTGTCTGGGCTAGAAACGATCATGGAAAAGTACGGGGTCTGATTCTGGAGCGGGGCATGGAAGGTTTTACCACGGCCGAAATTAAAAATAAATGGTCGCTGCGAGCGAGCAGCACGGGTGAACTGGTTTTTCGGGACGTTCAGGTGCCTAAAGGAAATATATTGCCGGACGCCTATGGCCTGAAGAGCGCCCTGAAATGTCTGGAGCAGGCCCGTTATGGTATCTGCTGGGGAGCTTTGGGTGCAGCCATGGAATGCTATGAAGTGGCCCGGCGCTATGCGCTTGAACGTATTCAGTTCAATAAACCGATTGCCAGCTTTCAATTAGTGCAAAAGAAACTCGCCGAAATGCTGACTGACATCACCCAGGCGCAACTCCTCTGCTGGCGACTCGGTACCCTTAAAAACGAAGATCGGGCGACTGTGGCTCAGATTTCACTCGCCAAGCGTAACAACGTTGAAATTGCATTACGAGCAGCTCGTGAGGCCCGCCAGATTCTGGGGGCTATGGGAATTTCGGGCGAGTACCCGATTATGCGGCACCTGATGAACCTTGAATCGGTCAGCACCTATGAGGGCACTCATGACATTCAATTGCTGATTCTGGGTGCGGAGATTACCGGTATTCCCGCGTTTAAATAGGTGGTCATTGATGGTCAGGGATGGTCATTTATAGTCAGTTATGGTTAATTGCCTTTACCAGAACTTAACAACTCCTGACTATTCATGACCATCAATGATTACTAATGACCATTTTTTATCGTTCAGCTATTACCTTAATCTGCTTCAGGAACGCGCTCATGTCGTTAACGGAGTGATTATAATTATACTGACAGCCTGTTGTCAGTAGGTTTTAGGTACTCACAGGATTGGGGGAATAATGTGCCTGTAGTTCATCGGCCAAATGGTGCATCATCGTTCGGAGCGATTCGGGTTGCTCGATGGTTACAGAATGGCCATACATAAGCAGCCAGCGGGCCAATCCTTCTATATAAGGTGTTTGGAAGTACACCCGAATGTACTCGCCGAGGTCTTCTTCACTCACAAAACCATATGCATATTTCTGCTCCTGTAGGTAGCGGGACACCGATTTCGAAAACACAATTGTGGCGTTATCTATCGGCCAGTCCTGACCCATTCGGTCGAGATATTCCTGTAATGACAGACGTTCGGGACGGGAGAATCGCTGCCCTGTGTTCGTAAGCTCACGAATACGATCCACCCGGAAATCACGATAATCCTGCCGGGTGCGACAAAAGGCGATCAAGTGCCAGCTCATACGATAATGATGAAGGCCTACCGGCTCAACCTCACGTTCTGTTTCTGCATCGTTGTATTGCGAATGATACTGAAGCAGAAGCACCTGGTTCTGGGCGATAGCGTGCTGAATATGCGTCAATAATCCATCGGAATACGGCTGGCGGTTTCTGGGGTTTGCCACAGAAATATGCGTATCCAAATCCTCCAGACGCTCCTGGTCGGTTCGTTTTAGTACGGACTTTATTTTGAAAAGCGCCGACTCAAATTCTGTTCGTACCGATTCATCGGCCCATTTTTCAATTAACTTGCCACCCATCAGCAGGGCGCTGGCTTCGGCGCTGGTAAACATCACTGGGGGCAGGTGATAGTCGGTCAGGAAATAACCGACACCCGCTTCGGCTCCAATGGGAACGCCCGCTTCTTCCAGCGACCGGACGTCGCGGTACACCGTTCGAAGGCTGATACCGAAGCGTTTAGCTAACTCCTGAGCGCGAACAACCCGTTTGGTTTGCAGATGAATCAGGATGGCAGTCAGGCGGTCAAGACGGTTCATAGCGGCATTTTTGTGAAAGGCAATTGCAAATTACGATGCTTCATTTGAACAACTAGCCCTTTTTTTGCGTAGAATACGAACAATAGAACCCCAACGAGCATGAACGCCATTCATAATAATACCCATCGGCACCGTTTTGAACTGGAAACAGAGGGTAAAATTTCCTTTGTCGAATACCAACAGGTCAATGATGAAACCTTGCGCTGGTCCATACCGAAGTTGATCCGAGTTTAGAAGGTCACGGTATTGGCTCGAAGCTAGTGGAGGGTGTTTTAGCGTATAGCGAAGCACATAATCTTTCCATTGTGCCTCTTTGTCCGTTCGTGTCCGCTTACCTCAAACGTCATCCCGACTGGAACCGAATTGTGTCGACTTCTTACACGGCCACTGGGTTCTGAGACTTACATGAAGCGTTTCCTGGTTGTTTTCGGGTTATTCGTTCTGAGTAGCCTCAATTCGTTTGGGCAGCTAACGGACTATCGTGTATTTTTTGGGCTGACTAATCAACAGCCCGAACAGGTCGTTTTGCGTCAGTGGCAACAAAATAGGCAGGTCCGTTACCTGACGCTCAACCCGCACACGCTTGAGACGGCTGTTAGTAGCCTACCGCCAACCGCTGTTCGAACGGTGCCGTGGGCGAGTTTGTTGCAACAAATTAGCCAAACCCCATATGCTCGGGCATTGCAACTGGAGCAACAGCGAGATTATAATTTGCAGGATGCAGGTATCGAACGGGCTGATACAACCGAGCGTGGGTTCAGTCTGACTATTGATCTTTGCCCTTCTTCGAAACCCCTAACCCGTTCGGTATTTGAGCAACTGATTCGGGCGTTTGAAGTGGAGGAGAAACCCATTCCTGTAACGATTACCATTACAGGACTCTGGATGGAGAGTCATCAGGACGATCTGGCTTACCTGAAAAGTCTGGTCAGCCGGGGTGATCTGGCTATAACGTGGGTTAATCATTCCTACCATCATCGGTATAACCCCGCTTGCCCTTACCCATGAATTTCCTGCTTGAGGCAGCCACTAACCTGAACGACGAAGTGCTCCTGAACGAAAAGGCCATGCTTAAAAATGGCTTAACAATGTCTATTTTCTTCCGATTTCCAGGCCTCGTCTCCGATAAATCCGTCTTCGACCGAGTATTGACTTTTGGATTATTGCCCATCGGCAGCGATGCCTGGTTAGCCAAAAATCAACAACCTAAACAGGGTAGCCTGGTACTCATTCATGCGAATGGAAATGAGCCGCTGGGCATCACCGATTTTATCAAGTTGATTCGGCAAAAATCGCCCGCTATCGAAAATAAATCCTGGTTGTTGTACGATTTGCCCACTAGTTTGGCGAAGGGGAAGTAGGGCTATATGAGGTGGGATTTGCTCCGAGTTCGCCCTGCGTTATTTTCCTGAACGCTTTTCTAACTCTTCAATCTTCCTGCGGAGTTGGCGTACTTCGCTGATGAGAATTTTCATATCGTTGTCGGTTTGTTCCTGATCGTCTTCCACAAAGAAGTTAGCGACGTAGCCCGTAAACGTACCAAACAACCCGACCCCGGCAACCATTAATACGGCCGCAATGAGCCTTCCAAAGGTTGTGACAGGAAATTTGTCGCCATAGCCAACGGTGGTGATCGTAACGAAGGCCCACCAGAGTGCGTCAGACGGGGTTTTAATGTTGGCTTCGGAGACTCGTTCGGCGTAGAGAATGGCAACTGCGCCAAAAATCATTAGCAGTACGGAACTGAGTAGCACAACAGCTAATGTGCCATTGGCCCGGTCGCGGAAGAGGTAATTCAGGAAACTACGAATGGAGCGGAACGAACGAACCATGCGTAGAATGCGAAATACCCGCACTAACTGCCCGAGTCGGAACCAGTCGAGGGCTGGAATACTGGCCAGCAGATCAATCCAGCCCCATTGCAAAAACGCCCATTTATCGGGAGCCTTATAAAGTCGCATAAAGAAATCGTACAGGAAATAGAGACAAATACCCGTATCAATCTGATCCAGCAATTGCCGCGTTTGCTCATTTAAAGGCACAAGTTCCCGAATAAGTAGAGCAATAACGACATAAACCGATAACACAAGCATAATTACCTCATGCAGCGTGAGTTTGGTTGGAGTCGGCTTTTTGTGGGTACTCATGATTTTCGGGGTCTGGGCGGGTACAAAGGCGAAATTCGCTCTTTTTTGCGTATCCATCGCCAGATATCCGTAAGGAAAGCCGGGTAAATGGATACCCCTACGCTGTAATAACTACCGTTGAAATTCTGGTCGATAGCTGTTTGGAAGACCGAAATTCGGTAGCCGATTTGAGCGCTTAATCCAACCCAGCGGGTTGCCCGCCATTGACCATAGGCACCCACTTGTAGCGGTACGAAAAAATCCCGTCGGGATCGATCAATCTGGACATTCTGGCTCAAATTTAGCGGTAACGCATAAGCCACCCCCCCACCAAGTTCTACGGGTAAGCTAACAAGCCAGCGTTTATTGTTGACCATGTTCCACCAATACATGGTACTGATAAACCACATATCGGTACGGGTGTAGTAATTGAGATTTATGCGTTGAGCCGCATTACGTCGCCAGTCGATCAGGCGGAGATAGGTGGCATAATTGATCCAGTAGTAGCCTAGTGTCAGTTGATGCCGTTTGCGGCCATACGTAAAGCCTGCATTGACGCCCAATACGTTAACGTGCTGACTTTCAAGAAATGAATCCCGAAAGTCGAGGTTAAAGGCTGGTTTCAGCGCAGGAGGTTTTGGTCGGGCCGAATCGGTAGGAGGCAGTGAGTCGGGCCGGGCTATTAATAGTGAAAAGGTGAGTAAGTAAGCAGCAAGCATGATGCCATACAAACCCGAAAAATACCCTTTGAGTTACGTTGTAATAGATTCTTTTGATTCTATGGAGTTAGCCATCATCAGAATAGTCTACTTTGTTAAAGCATTATTTTTAAAGCCCCGACTTAAGGAAATAACCTAACCCCATTGTTGTATGAATTAGTTTATGATCAAATCCATGATCAATTTTTTTGCGTAAAAAATTAATGTATACCTCGACCTTATTCGTGTTAGAGGCTGTAGAACCATCCCACACCTTCTCCAGAATCTGGGCCTTTGTAACAAGACGTCCCGCATTTTCGACCAGGAAGGTAAGCAGTTGGAATTCACGGGCAGTTAGGCTGATCCGTTTATTGGCGCGATAGGCCGCTTTTTCGGCAACATTCAGCTCAAGGTTATCGACACTAAGGATAATGGGTGAATTGAACCCCCCAGTTCGTCGACGATGCAAGGCATAGATTCGGGCCAATAGCTCGCCTGGATCACATGGTTTTACCACATAATCATCGGCTCCAGCGTAGAGACCTCTGGCTTTATCTGCCGGGTCATCCTGTCCGGATAGTAACAGAATAGGTGTAGAATCATTTTCCTGTCGTAACCGTTGGATGAGGGCAAAGCCGTCAAGACGAGGGAGTTGCGTGTCAAGTAAGATCAAATCAAATCTACCGTGCAGCGCCATCGCCAGACCTGTAGACCCGTCGGTGGTGGCTTTTAGAATATACTTTCGTTCCACTAAAATTCGATTGAGGAAATCGAGGGATGTATAATCGTTTTGAATCAGTAGAATTTTCATAGGCCAATACCCAAATGGGTTTATAACGGCCCCAAAAGTGCTGACTCAACTTTAAATCGGTTTTAAAGGCGAATTAAAACTTCTTTAAAGTTGCTAAATCATTGAGTAATTATGCGAATACGTTGATAAATCCAGCCCTTCAACTAACGCGTACTTTTTTAAGAGATAATTAATAGTGCTTTAATAACGCCTTAACGGTAGGGTGGCTACTTGCCGACCAATCAGCCGGATTTATTTACTGTCCTGCGTATATCTTATGGATCATTTTCGATTTATTCCCCTTCTTCGTAGTTGTATTGTACTGGGTTGGCTAGGTATGATGTCGCCCCTCTTAGCCCAGCCAACGGTTCCTGCGTCAGGCGCGCCTTCGGTTGCTGACACAATCCGGCAAAGCCTTCCTCAACTTGAACAATTGTTCCTGGAACGTAATTTTCAACTGCTGGCCCAGCGTTATCAGATCGATATTGCTGACGCAGCTATTACCCAGGCCGGCCTGCGACCCAATCCAAACTTATGGTTTCAGGGAAACTTATATAATCCACAAACACACAAAGTGCTGGCCTTTGGCCCGCCCTCTCAGGCAGACAAAGACGCAGGTATTTATAACAGTGGCTACTATGCAGTGCAGTTGCAGCAGGTGATTTTACTGGCGGGCAAGCGGAGTAAGTTGGTCGCTCTGGCCGAAAGTAATAAGTCGCTTGCCCGGCTGGCGTTCCGTGATATTATGCGAACCCTTCATTATCAGCTCTATACAACCTATGCGAACTTATATTATGACTTGCAGGGGCTACGTCTGTTTGAGGATGAGCTTGGTCGGCAACAGCGCTTGCTGGAATCCTATCGAATTGCGCTTCAATCGGGCGGAGTCGCTCCCTATGAGGTAACCCGGCTGGAGGTGGCCATTCGGGATCTTCAGGCCAATAGGGCCAATTATCAAACGCAAATTGCTGATGATCAGGCTACGCTGCGCGTATTATTACGTCAGTCTGCCAAATCGTTTATTATGCCCACCGAATTGCCCCTGATTAGAACGACGCTTCCTGCTCTGGCAGTGGCACTTGACTCGGCTCAGACCAATCGGCCTGATATTGGCTTATCGCAGGAGCAGATCAATAACGCCGAACGGAGCCTGGCGCTGGAAAAAGCCCGGCGAACTCCAGATTTGACAACGGGTCTGCTGTTTGAGAAATACGGGAATGCTTACAATAACTTTACGGGCTTCCAGTTGGCGATGGATTTACCTGTTCGAAATCGGAATCAGGGCGCTATCCGGTCGGCAGAAACGACATTGAAAAGCGTAACCAGTGGGCTTGAAAACCAGCAGAATATTGTGCAGAGTGATGTGCTCAATGCCTACGATAAACTCAATACCTACTATACCCAGTTAGCGGCCCGACCAGATGGGTATCTGGATCGGATTCAGAACATATCGGTCGAAGCCACTAAGGCCTATAATGCCCGTAGCATAGGTTTACTGGATTACCTGGATAAAATTCGAACTTACCAACAGGCGCAACTGAATAATATTAACCTGCTGAATAATCTATTCAATACGCAGCAGTTACTGAATTATACCACCAACACACGATTCTTTTAATGTATGAAAAAGGTGCTGTATACCGTTGCCCTCGGGCTGGCGGTGGCCGCATGCGGTCATAAAAATACGGAGACTGAAAAAGCCCCACATCAAGTGCGGATTCGAGTAGTAGCTACCTGACCGACTCGGTTCGGCGGATGAATCCGGAAGATGAACTGACGCTAAACGGGACAGTGACTTTCGATCAGGATAATGTGGTACGTGTGTTTCCGCTGGTAAGTGGAAATGTGGAAAAAACAACCGCTTCCTTAGGCGCTTATGTGCAGAAAGGGCAGGATCTGGCCTTAATCCGCTCAGGCGATATTTCAACCTATACCAATGATTATCAGGCGGATAAATCTGATCTGGAAGTTGCTCAACAGCAATTAAAAAACGTATCCGCTCAATATAAATCAGGGTTTGCCTCAGAAACGGATTTCCTGACGGCTAAAAATAACGTCAAAAAGGCAGAGGATGAACTGAGTAAATCAGCCAACATTCTGCGCGTTTATGGTGGCAGTACCGCCGGAACGGGTCAGCCTTACTTTTCGGTCAAGGCACCCATTGCGGGCTACATCGTTGAGAAAAACGTCAATACCGGCCAGGACTTACGGGCCGATAACCAGAACCCACTCTATACCATTTCGAGCCTTCAGCAAATCTGGGTGCTGGCCAATGTGTACGAACAGGATATTCCGGAGGTCAAACAGGGGCAACCCGTTGATATTCAGGTGCTGGCTTATCCGGATAAGACATTCAAAGGCGTTATCAGCAACATCAGTAGTGTGCTCGATGAGCAGGCCCGCGTATTGAAAGTTCGGATTGTTTTGCCTAACAAAGATGGCCTGCTGAAGCCGGATATGTTCGCCACCATCCACGTCCACCTGCCGACTATGAGTGCTAACGAGGGCGCAAAATCGCTGGCCGTTTCGCAGAAAGCCGTTGTCTTCGACCGTGATCATTATTATGTGATTGTCCAAACAGGCAAGAACAAATACGAAGTTCGGGAGGTCAAGGTACTGAAAAATACAACCCGCTATGCGTTCGTAGAAGGAGGGGGGCTTAAGCCCGGCGACATCGTTGTAACGGAGGGTAGTTTGTTGTTATACAATGATTTAACGGACTAAATTAATTGTGAATGAGTGATTGAGTGAATGAGTGATTAAAACGATGTGCCGTCTATTCACTCAATCACTCATTCATTCAATCACTCATTATTCTTCCCATGAACAAGTTCATTCGTAGTATAATCACCTTCGCCCTGACGAATCGGTTTGCCGTATTTTTTGGCATCGCGATCATCATTGTGGGCGGGGTAGTAGCTTTCCTGAATACACCTGTCGAAACGTTTCCGGACGTTACCAATACGAACGTAATCGTGATCACACAGTGGCCGGGCCGATCTGCCGAAGAAGTGGAACGCTTTGTTACCCTACCGCTCGAAACAGAACTGAACTCCGTACCGCGCAAGAGTACCTTGCGGTCCGTATCACTGTTTGGGCTGTCGGTGGTCACCATGATTTTTGAGGATGGCGTCGACAATTTTACGGCCCAGACCAATGTGGCCAACCGCATTGCCAGCGTCGATCTGCCTGAAGGCGTAAGTGCCGAGGTGGAACCGCCCTATGGCCCAACGGGTGAGATCTACCGCTTTACGCTGGAAAGTAAAACCAAAGATGTTACGGAACTCAAAACGATTCAGGACTGGGTTATCGAACGGCAGATCAAGAGCGTGCCGGGCATTGCTGATGTCGTCAGTTTTGGGGGTAAAGTAAAAACGATTGAGGTCGATCTTAACCCAATCCTGCTGGCCAACTATGGCTTCACAGCCATCGATGTCGATCAGGCCATTCAGTCGAGTAATATCAACGTAGGGGGCGATGTCATTAAACAGGGTAACCAGTCGTTGGTGGTTCGGGGGATTGGCTTGTTAACCAAACCCGATGATGTAGCCGGTATCATCATTGATAACGTCAAGGGCGTACCTATTAAAGTGCGGGATGTGGCGACGGTTAAAGAGGGGTTCCAGCCTCGACTGGGCATTGTTGGGCGCGATAAACAGGACGACGTGGTGGAATGTATCGTAGTGATGCGCAAGGGCGAAAACCCGAACGACGTGATTCCGGCACTGAAGGCAAAAATAGATGAACTGAATACCAGTATCTTGCCTAAAGATGTCAAAATCAAGACATTCTATGACCGCACAACCCTGAATAATTACACCCTGCATACGGTTGGCGAAAACGTACTGACGGGTATTTTTTTGGTTACGCTCATCCTGCTGATTTTCCTGGCCGACTGGCGTACCACGCTCACCGTGGCTATTGTGATTCCACTAGCGCTGTTATTTGCCTTTATCTGTCTGCGTCTGAAAGGCATGACGGCTAACCTGCTCAGCATCGGTGCGCTGGACTTCGGAATTATTATTGACGGCGCTGTCGTAATGGTTGAAGGCCTATTCGTTATGCTTGCCCACCGCGCCGAACAGATGGGTATGATGAAGTTTAACCGTCGCTCGAAACTAAGCTGGATTGCTCAGAATGCTACGGAGTTAGGTAAATCAATCTTCACCTCGAAGATCATCATTATCACGGCTTTACTCCCAATTTTTACGTTTCAAAAAGTAGAAGGGAAACTATTCAGCCCACTGGCCTGGACCATTGGGTTTGCCTTGACAGGGTCGCTGATTGTGAGCCTTACCCTGATTCCGTTGCTATGTAGCCTGTTATTAAACAAGCAGGTACGGGAGCGGCACAACCCAGTGGTCAATGGTCTTGAGCGAGCCTATGTACCCGCGCTGAACTGGGCCATTCGGCAACCCTTATCCATAATTGTCATTGCCCTGGGTGCGTTGGGATTTTCGGTTTACCTGTTCCTGTTTCATATTGGCTCAGAGTTTCTGCCCCAGTTGAATGAAGGATCAATTTATGTTCGGGCCAGTTTGCCTTATTCGGTTGCGCTCGACGAAAGTTATGCGTATACCCGAAAGTTCCGGGCCATTTTTGAGGAGTTCCCCGAAGTGCGGGGAGTTATTTCGCAGACTGGTCGCCCGAATGACGGTACTGACCCGACAGGCTTCTTCAACAATGAATTTTTCGTTGATCTCTACCCAAAAGAAGACTGGAAGCGTGACATTACAAAAGACGAATTGATTGCGCAGATGCAGCAAAAACTGGCTCGCTTTAAAGGGATTTCTTTCAACTTTTCGCAGCCTATTTCCGATAACGTGGAGGAAGCTGTGTCGGGGGTGAAAGGCTCAATGGCCATCAAAATTGTCGGCCAGGATCTGGATGTTCTGGATAAAGAAGCGACGAAGGTCTTCACCATTATGAAAAAAGTGCCGGGTGTGAGTGACCTGGGGGTGTTTCGGAACCTGGGTCAGCCCGAGTTTCGGATTCAACTTGATCCGCAGAAACTAGCCCTCTATAATGTTCCGACCGATGTGGCACAGTCGGTTATTGAAACGGCCATTGGTGGGAAAGCAGTAACGCAGTTTTACGAAGGGGAGCGCCATTTCGACATAAAGGTGCGATACGACGAGCGGTTCCGGTATTCGCCTGAACTGATTGAAAACCTGATGGTTCCCACGCGTTCGGGAAGTAAAATTCCACTTAAGGAACTGGCCGATATTGGCACACGCTCGGGACCGCCTTTATCTATCGGGAAAACAATGCCCGATTTATTGCCATCAAATTCTCTGTTCGTAACCGGGACCTGGGTAGCACGATTGCTGATGCTCAGAAACGCGTTGCCCAGCAAATAAAACTACCTCAGGGTTTTCAGATGCGTTGGGCGGGCGAATTTGAAAACCAGACACGGGCCGAGCGTCAGTTAGCCATCGTAGTACCGATTAGCATCACCATTATCTTTCTGATTCTATTGTTCACGTTTGGTAGTGCACTCGATGCCACGCTGATTATCCTGAACGTACCGTTTGCGCTTATCGGCGGGATGCTGGCTCTCTGGTTGACTGGCATTAACTTCAGCATTTCGGCAGGGGTAGGGTTTATCTGTCTATTTGGCGTATCGGTGCAGGATGGCGTTATTCTAATTAACCGATTTAAAGAAAACCTGCATAATAAGCTGCCTATTAGCGAGGCCATTCGGGAGGGAGCGCTAACGAGGGTTCGACCGGTAGTGATGACGGCCTTAATGGCTTCGTTAGGACTTTTGCCTGCCGCCTTGTCAACCGGGATTGGTTCTGAAACGCAGAAACCCCTGGCCACGGTTATGATTGGTGGGCTGATGACCTGTACTGTACTGTCGTTACTAATTCTGCCTGTTACCTATGAACTTATTCACAGCCGACGAGCACGAAAAGAACTGGCTCGGCATGAGTCTAAAAAAGTAGATATGCCGCATCATCCATAAGCAAGAAGAGGGAGCCGTTTAAGAACTGGCTCCCTCTTCTTGCTTACACGAAGTTTATAAAAAAAAGCTTCTATAAGCGAGCTATCCTTTAAGGAGACAGGTTACTGGATTCCCAGGAGCAGCTCTCCAGAAAAATCCTCCCTTCAAGATGTGTTGTAGTTTCCCCTTCTGAAATCGAAAGCGTAGCACTGCCTCCTACAGTACCCCAAAGCTGGCCTGGGTCGGGCGAGGGAAAACAGACTAAGGTCTTCGTCGTGGCAGGGTTTATTTTAAGCCGAAAGGTGAGTTCCTGATGATGAAAATAAATCTCACCCCCTGTCAGCAATTTGGCATGGTCGGGACTGGAATACGTTCGGTTTTGAAGTGTATAGTTTTTACTGATCAGTTGAAAGCCAGACTGAAGAATCTGATCGCCCCGTTGTAGATAGATGTAGCTGCCCGGACTGCCGAAGATATTCCAGCCGTCACCTGCAAAGTGATACCAGGTCCAGCTACCGCCCTGACGTGCCGGGGTATCGTCTAATCGGCCTTGTTCATGATAAGCCTGGCCTTCAAATTGGGTTTGATAGTCGTCCCAGGCCATCGAGCCAGAAACAGAGCTATTCGGAATCTGAGAAACATAACTGAAGCTTGGGGAGCCCAACGGAGCATCGCTGAGCAGGGTACGTAACGGCCCCGGCATTACACCCGTTGGAAAGGCCGCAAATGGAAGCTGGGTTGGCTTAATCGTAAACGCAGCCGTTACTTCCGGGAAATTAACCTGAATCGAAAACTGATTTGAGTCGCTGCCCTCAATGGCCCGAATGGTTAAATGAGATGGAATTTCCAGGTGATTGGCCGAGGTCTTAACGTCTGTTTGAGGAACAAGGATCGTGAAGCGTTTTACGGTGCCTTGCCTGGGTTTAAGCGACATCGTAAATACCGATTTTTTGTCCCTGACCGATCCGGGCTTGTCCCACCAATGTTGTGGAATAAAAGCCAGCACAACCGAACTGCCATCCTTAAGAAAGAAGTCGAAATACCACCATTGCAACTGGACCTTTGGCCCTTTGAAATTCCTGATCTGTAGCTTCTGGAACCGATCCGTATCCTGCCATTCCTGATAGCGAAGGAACTTATTGACAAGACTCCCCGGAATAAGTCGGCTACTAATCCTCTTGAAGAAGGAGTCTTTAGGCAGGGTAAAATGTCCGTCTTTTCGGGGTTGGAAGGAATACACTTTCGCTACCAGTGCTTTAGGCAGGCTACCATAATAATGTGGGTATGAGACGTCAGTGCCAGGTACACTTTCCCATTTTAAGAGTGGATCGGCAGGAGATATGTTAAGTTTCAATAAAAGTAAATCGGTTTGGCCCTGAAACAGGGCTTGAGCCGTGGGAACAACCTGCTCTGGCGTCGACAGGTTAATGAAACCGTTACTTGCCATTGAGGCAGGGTGATAGCTCGATCTTTTGGTCTGAGCAAGCCAATCTGCCTTTTTGACAATGTAGAAAAGCGTTTCTGAAGCAATAGCCTCACCGATGAACCAGCTATTCAGGAGCAAAAAAATAAAAACAGGGATAAGTATACGTCGCTGAATCATAGGCATGTGCCGAATGCAGAAATTAGTTTGGTTGTGTACTACCTACGAAAATCTTCGGTATTGGTCATGTAACTACGGTCAAAACCCGGATATAGTTTTAACTGAATTTCAACGATGACTAAAGTTTCCTGACCTGATCAAAACAAGCCAGCCTCACAAGCCTGCTTATCGGTAGTTATGTTCAACAAACTCAGCCAATATAGGCATGGAACACAAGTAGTATCTTCTTAATAATGCTTTATCATTCTATAATACCAATTCATGCCTCATGGTTAAGCCCGCTTATTCTATTAGCTTGATTTGTGCTGGCCTTTTGTGTCTGCTCAGCTTTAAAACGAATCTAAGAACGACGCTGGCAGAAGGTCCCTCGCCCGTAAAAACACCAGCCGAAGAACAGGCTACCTTTCAGCTTGAACCGGGACTGTCCATCCAGCTCGTTGCCGCTGAACCAATGATTCAGGACCCGGTGGTCATCAATTTTGATGAAGATGGCCGACTTTGGGTGATCGAGATGCGGGGATTCATGCCTGATATTAATGGCGATGGTGAAGATAAGCGCGTTGGTCGTGTATCGATACTCGAAGATACAAACGGCGATGGCCAGATGGACGCCAGTAAAATATACCTCGATAGTTTGGTTATGCCCAGAGCGATGGCTTTTGTACCCGGAGGTGTGCTGATTGCCGAAAATGGCGCTTTATGGCTTACCAAGGATCTGAATGGCGACCTAAAAGCCGATACCAAAACTGTTGTTGACGCTCAATATGCTGCTAGTGGTCTGCCCGAACACGCACCAAATGGGCTTTGGCGGGGGCTGGATAACTGGTATTATAGTGCCAAGGCACGGCTTCGGTATCGACTGGCAGGCGGAAACCCAAACGCGATCCAATGGGAGCGTGATAGTACGGAGTTCCGGGGACAATGGGGCATTAGTTACGATGATAAAGGGCGATTGTATTACAACTACAACTGGTCGCAGCTTCATGCTGATCTGGTAGCGCCGAACTATTTATCCCGAAACAAAAACCACAAGCCCACAACCGGTATCGACTATGGGCTTACCATCGACCGGCGGGTTTACCCAATCCGGCCTAATCCGGCCGTGAATCGGGGTTATATACCCGGAACCCTGGATAAAGAAGGCCACCTACTGGAGTTTACGGCAGCCTGCTCACCGCTTGCCTACCGGGGCACGGCCCTGCCTGCGGCTTACTATGGAAATGCGTTCGTTTGCGAACCTGCTGGCAATCTCATTAAGCGAAATGTGGTGGAGGAAAAAGGCTTGCTCATTACGGCGCATGATCCGCATCCCGGCACCGAATTTCTGGCCTCAACCGACGAGCGATTCCGTCCGGTTCATATGGCAACAGGTCCTGACGGGGCCTTATATATCGCGGATATGTATCGGGGCCTTATTCAGCACAAGGCCTATGTGACGCCCTATTTGAAAGAGCAAACGCTGGCGCGAGAACTTGATAAACCCGTCAATCGGGGACGCATCTGGCGTATTGTTCCGCAAAACTGGAAAGCCCCAAAGCCGAGAAAACTATCAATAGCATCGTCAGACAAACTCGTTGCTGAATTGTCAAACCCCGATGGATGGCATCGGGATGTAGCGCAGCATTTATTGATCGACCGAGCGGATAAACGAGTTGGATCAGCTTTGACAAATCTGGCTCTGAAAGGTGAGCAGCCGCTGGGACGATTCCACGCCTTATGGACGCTGGATGGATTGGCATTGAGTAACCCAACGATGCTTTCGGGATTGGTGGCAGATCCGAATGCCCTTGTCAGCTCAACCGCGCTTCGGTTACTGGAGCCAATTGCAAAAACGGACAAAACGGTTCGGGCGAAACTAGGTGAACAGTTACTGGCCCGATGGGAACAGGCGCCTATTGAACAAATTCTCCAGATGACCTTTACGGCGGGCATACTTGATCCATCGGCGGCTCAGCTACTGCTTGCCAATATTGTTGGGCGCTATGGAGAATCTGCTCTGATTCGGGATGCCGCCATGAGTAGTCTGCAAAATCAGGAATTCGCCTTATTACAGCGGTTGTTGAAGTCACCTCAGTGGCAGACTCAGGAACCCGCAAAGGAGATTTTCATAGAGATGCTAACGGCAGCGATTGTCAAGAAGCGAAACCCTACTGAACTATCGACGCTATTAGCCGTGATTGATACGCATAAAGAACCGTTGGGCTGGCAGGACAAAGCCATATTGACCAGCATGTCGATTGCAGGAAGCAGTAAAATAAAGCCGGTAAAGCTCACCGTTGCGCCTAGTCTGTTAGCGAAATCGAGTCATAAAATTGATCCATCCCGACTTGCGTCTCTGGAAACGATGTTTGAATGGCCTGGTCACGTAGCGGCAAAAAGTAGTTCCGCCAAAAAGAGCCTGTTGAACGACGATGAACAAAAACTATTTGCGTCGGGACGGCAACTGTATTTGAATACCTGTTCAGGCTGTCACGGCACCGATGGGGCAGGTTTGCCTCGCTTCGGGCCACCCTGATTGGCTCCGACTGGGTGTTGGGCGATGAGAAGCGATTAGCACTTGTCTTGTTACATGGCATGGAAGGGCCGGTAGAGATTAATAAACGGGTGTATGATGCGCCGGATATACTCCCGGTTATGCCAGCTCACTCAACAATGGACGACCAGTCGATCACGTCTATTTTAATGTATATCCGAAACGAATGGGGCAACAACGCGGGTCCGATTGGTAAACGAACCGTAGGGATGACGCGCGTTTTAGCGCAGGGACGTGTTGTGCCCTGGACCGCCAAAGAATTGAACAAATATATTCTTGACTCAAAGCCCGCTGAGGGGAAATAATACAAGTTAGTAGTCATTTGTGGTCATTGGTGGTCAGATATAGCCAGATAGGTCGATTAATAATTAATGACCACTAAATGACAACCAATGACAACAAATGAAATGACCTTTACCCAAATGGATAGACGAGATTTTTTACAACGAGCCACCGTGGGAGCAATGGCTTTATCATTTCCTGCTGACCCTGATTTTTTTGCCGACAAACGGATGGGTATTGTGGTGCATTCCTATTGGAGTCGTTGGAATTCGAAAGTAGAAAGCCAGAAATATCCAAGCTTCACCAACGCCATTCAATTACTTGACCATTGCCATCAACTTGGGGCGGGTGGCGTGCAGGTCATCGTTAACGGCTGGTCGAGTGACTTCGCCAAAAAGGTGCGTGACGAGCGGGAAAAGTATGGACTTTATCTCGAAGGGTCGATTGGCTTACCCAAAAAGGCAGAAGATGTTCCAAAGTTTGAACAGGATGTGATCAGCGCGCGGGAGGCCGGAGCCCAGGTATTACGAACAGTTTGTTCAAGCGGTCGACGTTATGAAACCTATCATTCTCCCGCAGCTTTCGAGGAATTGAAGAAAAGTGCACTGACCTCCTTGCAACTCGTGGAGCCGGTTTTACGCAAACACAAAGTCAAACTGGGGTCGAAAATCATAAAGACTGGCGCGCGCCAGATTTAGTGAATCTACTAAAACAGGTCAATAGTGAATGGATTGGTGTAACCCTCGATTTTGGCAATAGTATGGCCTTGCTGGAAGACCCGATGGAAGTTGTCGAAACCTTGTCTCCCTATGTGTTCAGTACCCACGTAAAAGACATGGCCGTTGAAGAATACCCCGATGGGTTTCTGCTATCGGAAGTACCGATGGGGAAAGGGATTCTGGACCTGCCAAAGATGGTCGATCTCTGCCGGAAACATAACCCCTCGGGTACATTCAGTCTGGAAATGATCACACGCGATCCGCTGGAAATTCCCTGTGTAACGAATGCCTATTGGGAAACAATGGGTTCCGTACCGGGTTCTGATCTGGCCCGAATGCTACGAACGGTCAGGCAGCATAAATACCCGGGTGGTCTACCTCGCGTAGCAAAGTTGAGTAATGACGAAAAACTGGCCCTCGAAGAAGAGAATATTGTAGCCTGCCTGAACTACAGCAAAGACAAACTGGGAATGAAATAAAGAAGCCTTATGAGTAAAGAAATACTACCTGGAATCAGTCAATTTAATTTAAGTGGAAAAACCGCCATCATTACCGGTGGCTCCAAAGGGCTTGGTTTAGCAATGGCTGCCGGATTGGCTTCGGCAGGTGCGAACCTGATGCTGGTCAATCGAAATGCGGAAGAAGGCATACTAGCCGCGCAGGAGCTGAGTGACGACTTTGGTGTTACTGCTATTTCGTTTAGCGCTGATATCGCTAGCGCCGAACAAACCGAAGCCATGGCCCAAAAGGCTATCGACACGTTTGGACAGATCGATATTCTGATCAATAGTGCAGGCATAAACATTAGAGGTCCAATCGACGAATTAACCCTTGACGATTTCAGTAAGGTAATGGAGGTGAATGTAACAGGCACCTGGCTCTGTTGCAAAGCCGTAACACCCTTCATGAAAAATGCCGGACGGGGGAGCATCATCAATCTGGCCAGCACCCTCGGTTTAGTTGGTTTGTCCAATCGAACTCCTTACACGTCAAGCAAAGGGCCGTTGTTCAAATGACCCGTGCCCTGGCGCTGGAACTGGCTCCGTATAATATCAACGTCAATGCGATTTGCCCCGGTCCATTTCTTACCGAAATGAATCTTCCCATCGCCGATACCGAGGAAGGTAAAAAATTTGTGGTGGGCGCCACCGCTTTAGGGCGTTGGGGGCATTTGCGCGAAATTCAGGGAGCCGCTATTTTCCTGGCCAGCGATGCCGGAAGTTACATGGTCGGTTCAATGCTCACGGTCGATGGCGGCTGGACGGCAAGATAGCTAGTCGTTTGAAGTTTGTCGTTGCTGGCGCATAAGATTGCTGATATGCCCGCAACGGCGAACCTCAAACGACAAACTTCAAACCTTTTCTCTACAACCAACCTAAACTCCCTAACTCTAAAAAATGGAACAGATAAGCGGCAAACTTAAACCAACTCGGGTACGATACGGGATGTTAGCCCTCATATTCGTCAACGTAGCGATCAACTATCTCGACCGGGCTAACCTCTCCGTTGCCGCGCCAGCCCTGAGTAAAGATCTGAACTTATCGACGGTTGAGTTAGGGTTAATCTTTTCCGCTTTCGGCTGGGCGTATGCGGCTTTGCAAATTCCAGGTGGCCTACTTGCCGACCGCATTGGCCCTCGTGTTTTATATGCGGTTTGTTTAATTACCTGGTCATTAGCGACTATGGGACAGGGATTTGTGAGAGGGTTTGCCAGTCTGTTTTCCCTTCGATTGGCCACAGGTACCTTTGAAGCACCTTCCTATCCCATCAATAATCGGGTCGTAACTAGTTGGTTCCCCGATAATGAACGGGCCTCTGCCATTGCTATGTATGTGTCGGGACAGTTTATTGGACTAGCGTTTCTGGCGCCCGTTTTGGGAACGGTTCAGGTTTATTTTGGCTGGAAAGGTTTATTTATCGGTACAGGGCTTGTTGGGGTCGTATGGGGAATCATCTGGTATTTCCTCTACCGCGATCCAGTAGACCACCCTCGGGTAAACACCGCCGAACTTGATTACATTGAAAAAGGAGGTGGTGTGATTAGGGCGAAGACGTCCACGAAGGCGCAGGCTACTGTTTGGAATTGGGCCAACCTGAAACAAATCTTTTCGAATCGTACATTATGGGGCGTTTATATTGGGCAGTTTTCGATGAACGCAACCCTTTACTTTTTCCTGACTTGGTTCCCAACCTATTTAGTGAAATATCGGGGTATGGGTTTTATTAAAACAGGCTATCTGTCTTCTATCCCCTTTCTGGCGGCCTGTGCAGGTTTATTGATCTCGGGCTTTCTGTCAGATAAGTATGTCCGCCAGGGGACCTCGGTAAGTGTGGCCCGTAAAACCCCTATTATTATCGGACTGCTTTTGTCGATCAGTATTATCGGGGCAAATTACACCGACGAGCCAGCCATGATTATCTTCTTTATGTCGCTGGCTTTTTTCGGAATCGGCATGGCGTTAATTTCCTGGGTGTTTGTGTCCATCCTCTCTCCCAAGAACCTGATCGGTCTCACAGGAGGGGTATTCAATCTTATGGGTAACCTGGCGTCAATTGTCGTACCCATTGTCGTGGGTTATCTGGTTAAAGGTGGGGATTTTAAACCTGCTTTGATTTTCATTGCAGCCTTCGGATTAATTGGGGCCTGTTCCTATATTTTTCTCGTAGGTAAGATAGAGCGGCCTATGACTGCTCTGGCCGATAGTAGCGAAGGGAAGCTTGTATCATAAATAGCTGTTAATCAATGATAAACAGGAGTAGTAGCTTGTTTTTACTGCTAAATTCACGAAGACTGGTCCTGCAAATCGACCGCGATTTTCGTTTGGATTGATCAAACTGACCCTCGCTATTTGGCCTCTATCGTTTCTATCTATCTTCCCTGTTTTTACCGGTACTGACTCAGAAAAACGACATTTTTGCGCGATATACCAAAACCATCGCCTACTTTTAGCGTACACCTTATCCTTTGTTTATGAATCGTCTTTTCCTGGGCGCATTGCTACTCCTGGCTGGCTGTGGACCTTCGTCGAAAAAGAATGACAAACCCGAAGCCGGACGGCTTGAAGCCCCCTTTAAACTACCCTACCAACTGACTAAACCCGCAGAAACCTATACGCTTCCCAAAGAATTGACCGAAATATCGGGACTGACGTATTACAAAAATGATAAACTGCTATGCGTGCAGGATGAAGAAGCAGTAGTGTACGTCTTCGATACGAAGAAAGGGAAAGTAACGAAAGACTTTGGTTTTGGCGGCTATGGTGATTTTGAAGGTATTGAGTACGTAAATAATGAGGTGTATGTACTCGAAAGCAATGGCACCCTCTCCCGCTTTGAACCCGAGTCGAAAAAGATTGGCAAAACTAAAACCGATTTGCCGAAGAATACGGAAGTAGAAGGACTAGGCTATGACCCCAAACCAAACGACTCCTGATTGCCGTCAAGAATGGCGAAGGGTCTAGCGACAAAGCCGTCTATTCATTTGACCTGCTTAATCGGGCTGTCTTCAAAGACATGAGCCTGAATGATGAACAACTCAAAGCCGCTGGCATTGACCCAAAAACATACAAGCCATCGGGCATTGCCGTACACCCAATAACCGGGGAATGGTATATACTAAATTCTGCTGGGAAACGCCTGCTAATTACCAACCGGCAGGCAAAAATAATCTACTCCGAACTACTCGACCCCAAGCAGTTTCGGCAACCTGAAGGTATCTGTTTCGCTCCCAGTGGCGATCTGTTCATTGCCAGTGAAGGCGATGGGAAGAAAGGGTATATTTTGAAGTTTGAGTATCGGAAATAAGATCCGGGTCTTACTTCTTAAACGCCAGCGCCTTCACGGGTTGGATTCGATTGATGATGATCGTTGGAAGCCACAACACAAGGGCAATTAGCAGAACAGTCGCTCCATTCAGGGCCAGAATAGTGGGCCAGTCCCAGACAATAGGCACATAACTCATGAAATAGTTTTTGGGATCGAGCGGGATCAGTTTGAAGCGATCCTGGAGAAAGCAAATGCCCAGACCAACCACATTTCCGAAGATCAGCCCCAAATCACCATGTTCATTCCAACGAACACAAACATACGTCGAATGAGGGAGTTAGGGCCGCCAAGTGCTTTCAGCAGGCCAATCATGGGCGTGCGCTCCATCATCAGCACCAGCAGCACCGATACCATATTGAAGGAAGCCACGAATGTAATAAGGCTCAGCAAAATAACCATATTCCGGTCGAGTAGAACCATCCAGTCGAATAGGGGCCGGTATTGATCCGTTACGCGGGTTAGCCGCATATCCGGATCAATAAAGTAGGTCAGATTTCGGGCTGTCGACTCCAGCTTCGCGAAATCATTAATGAAAATCTCATAGCTACCTACCGAGTCGGGTCCCCAGTGATTTAGTCGTTGTACAAGACGGATATCGCCCAGCGCAATCGTTTTGTCCACTTCTTCAAGGCCCGTTTCGTAAATGCCCACCACCGTCATTTTGCGGGCGCGGGGTGGATTCCCCAGAAAGTATAATGGCACACTTTCGCCCACTTTAACCTGCAACTGGTTGGCCATATACTGGCTTAGCAATAGTTGCGTTGAGCCAAATCCCGTATCGGCCCCAACAACGGGAACGGTTCCCGCCACCAGCGAACCTTTAAAAAGACTCCAGTCATAATCCTTCCCAACCCCTTTCACCACAACGCCGGTTAACTCATCCTTGGTTTTCAGAATTCCGGCTTTCAGGGCAACCGCCTGAATATGCCGAATGCCTGGAAGGTGGGTACTGTCGCGGTATAAATTCGTACGAAGAGACAGGGCTGGTTCTTCATACGACACATTGTTCGTGAATTTGCTCACCTGCAAATGCGCTCCAAACAGAAAGATTTTCTGCTGAATGGTATCCTTAAAGCCAAATAGAACCGAAAAGGCAACGATCAGAATGGCTAAACCCAGAGCAATACTGGCTATGCCAATCCGCGTAACTGTAGCCGAAAAACTGCCCTCAGGCGCGTGGCGGACCTTTCGGGCCAGAAAAACAGGAACGTTCAAAATGGTTATTGGTTATTGGTTATTGGTTATTGGTTATTGAGTTATAACTAATAACCCAATAACTAATAACCAATAACCAGTTTTGTTCTGGTTTGTAAAAGTAAGAGTTTTGCAGAATGCTCTTCCGGTTTCCTCCTATGACGCTGCTAACAAAACTCATTTTTATCGTCTTTAGTCTGCTAACGCTGGCCTCCCAGGCCCAAATGAATCGTAATTCGACCGCGTCGGCTATTCAGACCGGTGCTGACCAGATGACTATGTACCTGCCTGCTCTACAGGGGAAACGGGTTGGGATGGTTGTCAACCACACGTCGCGGGTGGGACGTTCCCACCTTGTTGATAGCCTGATTACACGCGGGATAACCATCAAAACCATATTTGCTCCTGAGCATGGTTTCCGGGGGCAAGCTACTGATGGGGAGCAAATCAATAGTGCCCGTGACCCGCGCACAGGCATTATGATTACCTCGCTCTACGGAAAAAACTACAAGCCTACGCCCAAACAGATGGATTCGCTGGACGTTGTCGTCTTCGATATTCAGGATGTGGGTGCCCGGTTTTACACCTATATCAGTACCATGCAGTATGTGATGGAGGCCTGTGCCGAAGCCAATAAACCCATGATCGTGCTCGACCGACCGAACCCCAATGGGCATTATATTGATGGACCAGTGCTGGAATCGAAATTCAAATCATTTGTAGGGTTGAACCCGATTCCAGTTGTTTATGGGTTGACCATTGGCGAACTGGCTCAACTGATTAATGGCGAAAAGTGGCTGGCGAAATCGGCCAACTGCCCACTAACGGTAGTTCCTCTCAAAAACTACACTCATCAGACGCCGTATACGTTGCCTGTACCACCCTCACCCAATTTACCTAACCAGCAGGCGGTTTTGCTGTATCCATCGCTTTGCTTCTTTGAAGGGACGGTCGTGAGTGTTGGTCGCGGAACAGACAAACAGTTTCAAGTTATTGGGTCGCCCTACACCAAGTATGGGCCGTATACGTTCACGCCCGTCGATAAACCTGGTGCGGTTAACCCACCGCTGGAAGGACAACTTTGTTATGGGCTGGATCTATCGGCAGCTCCCATTCAAAAGCAGGGCTTAATGCTCGATTATTTCTTTGACTTCTTCAATCGGGCTTCGGATAAAAGCAAGTTTTTTCTGGCAAATAACGGCATCGACCGCCTGGCAGGTACCGATCAGCTACGACTGCAATTGCTGGCGGGTGTCTCGGAGGCCAAGATCCGCCAAAGCTGGCAACCCGCGCTGGATGCGTATAAAGTGATCAGGAAAAAGTATTTGTTGTATCCTTAAATGGGAAAGAGTGAAAGAGCGAATGAGTGCAAGAGTAGAAATAGGGCCCGTTTTTCGCTCGTGCACTCATTCGCTCTTTCACTCATTGTTTGTGGCGTGGGCAAAAATGCCCTAACTTTGCATTTTAGAGACCTATACATGGCCACCGAACAAATTCTGATTCTGGATTTCGGTTCGCAGTATACCCAACTCATTGCCCGCCGGGTACGCGAACTGAACGTTTACTGCGAAATCCATCCGTACAATCATCTTCCTACAATTACGCCCGATGTGAAGGGCATCATCCTCTCAGGCAGTCCATCCTCCGTTCGCGACGCAGATGCGCCCGAAGTACATTTGGCTGCGTTTCGGCATAAACTGCCCATTTTGGGGGTTTGCTACGGGGCACAACTACTAGCGCATACTAGTGGAGGTGAGGTGAAAGCATCGTCCATCCGCGAATATGGTCGGGCCAAACTTGGTACTGTCAATACCGATAATATACTCCTGAAAGGCATCGACCAACACTCGCAGGTGTGGATGTCGCACGCCGATACGATTACCAGCGTGCCGGAAAACTTCAAGATTATTGCCTCCACTGACACTGTACGCGTAGCCGCATTTCAGGTCGAGGGTGAACAAACCTATGGGATTCAGTTTCACCCCGAAGTAACGCACTCCCTGCAAGGCAAAACGGTTCTCCACAATTTTGTGGTCGACATTTGCGGTTGTGCTCAGGACTGGACTGCCGAATCGTTTGTCGAAACGACTGTTGCCCAGTTGAAACAGAAAATTGGCGACGATAAAGTGGTTTTGGGCCTTTCGGGCGGAGTCGATTCGTCGGTGGCAGCCATGCTCATTCACCACGCCATTGGCAAAAACCTGTATTGCATTTTTGTGGATAATGGGGTGCTTCGGAAGGATGAATTCTCGGGCGTACTGGAGTCTTACAAAACGCTGGGCCTGAACGTGAAAGGGGTTGATGCTAAAGAGCAATTTTATACAGCTCTTGCCGGATTGACCGATCCTGAAGCCAAACGGAAAGCCATTGGTAAAACCTTTATCGAGGTGTTCGACCACGAAGCACACCTGATTGAGGGTGTATCGTGGCTGGGTCAGGGAACGATCTACCCCGACGTGATCGAATCAGTATCCGTAAAAGGGCCTTCTGCGACCATCAAATCACACCACAACGTGGGTGGCTTACCCGATTTCATGAAATTGAAAATCGTTGAACCCCTCAATACGCTTTTCAAGGATGAAGTACGATTGGTTGGAAAGAGCCTAGGCTTGCCCGATGCCATTCTGGGTCGGCATCCATTTCCTGGACCAGGACTCGCGATTCGTATTCTGGGTGACATCACTCCTGAGAAAGTGGACATTCTGCAACAGGTCGACGCGTTATTTATCGACGGTCTGAAACGTGAAGGTTTGTATGACAAAGTATGGCAGGCGGGTGCAATGCTATTGCCGGTGCAGTCGGTGGGAGTTATGGGTGATGAACGTACATATGAGCGCGTTGTCGCCCTGCGTGCCGTAACGAGTGTCGATGGCATGACCGCCGACTGGGCGCATTTGCCGTATGAGTTTCTGGCCGATATCTCTAACGAAATCATTAACCGCGTAAAAGGGGTCAACCGGGTTGTGTATGACATTTCCTCGAAACCACCCGCTACCATTGAGTGGGAATAACTTGATTTACGCTTTGCTGCTTTAACAGATTTTAGATTTCAAACGCCTGGTGCTGAAAATAGTGCCGGGCGTTTTGGCTATAATACCAGTGAATTTTCGTGTCGGGTAGTTCTTTCGGTAAATAAACTATTTAGACAATCAGGGATTTAAAAGCAATTGTCTATTTTTAGCAACTAATGCCTAACTTTTTGATTACTATGAAAACAGTACAGATTAACCGGATCATGGCAATGACGCTGGCCGGTGTATTCGTGACGATGATGAGCTTAGCCCAGGGAGACAAGTCAACCCGCCCCAGCCCGCCAGCTATGGCCAGCGGAAAAATTAATGGAGCAGCCATTACCATTAACTACAGCAGCCCATCGGTAAAAGGGCGTCAGGTTTGGGACCCAAGTGGTACTCTGGCTCCCTACGGAAAAGTCTGGCGCGCCGGTGCCAATGAAGCAACTATCTTTGAAACTGACAAAGAAATCAAAGTAGACGGTAAATCATTGCCTGCCGGAAAGTATAGCCTGTT
The DNA here is from genome assembly GCA_003259005.1 of Spirosoma telluris. Lineage (GTDB taxonomy): Bacteria > Bacteroidota > Bacteroidia > Cytophagales > Spirosomataceae > Spirosoma > Spirosoma telluris. Next base: position 1,573,475 of record QLII01000001.1, on the reverse strand, counting down.
TGCCATTCCTGACCAGAAAGAGTGGAAGTTTATTTTCAACTCACAAACGGGTCAGTGGGGTATCAAACGAGGTGGAGAGGCCAATCGCGATCCTGCCAATGACGTACTAACGGTGTCGGCAAAACCGGCCAAATCATCGTCGATGAATGAGCGGCTGGTATATGACGTGACGGGCAAAGGCGTTGTCCTGAAATGGGAGAATGTAGAGGTGCCTCTTGCGATTAAGTAAGCGTTTTAAGGTTTTAACGCAGAGGAAAAGGCGAAAAAAAGAGATCCGCAGAGAAAAATATAACTCTGCGGCTCTCTTTTTTTTTACTCCGTGTTTCTTAAAATCTATTTTACACAATCGGGCTGTCTGGTATTGGCTGCAGATGCAGGTCGCAATTTTCCATAAACTCGTTGGTAAATACCGCTTGTGTTGGCGCATCTACCAGTTGATGGCGGGCCTTGAGCCAGGAATTAACGGAAGCATCGGTATACATTTGCCGGACACGGTTTGGTGTCAGGCCGAAGTTAACCTTCCCCCAGTGCATGGTGTACGGTATACCCTCGGCGTCAAGTGCATTCCAGACACGCTCCAAAAACTGATTCGTTAGTGCTGATTCGATGCCATCAAGTTCCAGCACACAGGTAATGGGAAACCGGGTGAATCCTAAGGTAGCCGATGTCTTTTTTACCCATCGAAGCCCCAAAACACCAGGAAAAGCCCCCTGTTTGTTTAACTCAATTATTTTTTCCAACACACGGGGGCTATCTCTCGAATCCATACCGATAGCGGCACTGGCGGCTTTACCCCGAATATCCGTTGGCGCGAAAAAATCCATCATAGTGCCTACCCAACCATTTGTTTGCTCTTTGGCAGCCGGGTAAAGCTGGTTAACCAGAAAAGGCACTAACTGACTTGGCCGAAGCACATCCAGCACCTTTTGCATCAGGCCCAGGGTATCATCCCCATAAATAAAATCGGGTTTAGGCGGTGGAGGCACAGCCTGGTCTGGTTTCGTACTGTGCTTATAGAGTATCCTGACAAAAGCACCCTGCTCCTGTTTAACCCCCGTCAAGTCAAACTGATGTGGGTTGACCATCAACTGGAAGTGGTAGGGTTTTTCAGGAACTGAACTAGCGGGAAGAGGGGGTGTAAATTGATTGGCAATACCTGAGAAATCACAGGTAGTCATGGCTTTTTTCAGCGCGTCAGTATATGGAACTGAATCGACACTGTATGATTTTAGCCAGAATAAGTTCTCAACGTCGAGCAATACACCATGAATAAATCCGAATGAGCCAAAGCTTACCAGAACCGCATTGAACAGGTCGTCATTCCGCAAAACTTCTGAAATGCCAAGGTTATCGGTAAAGTTGGATTTAGTAACCGGATTAGATGCTCGTTCCAGCCACACGTGCCGGTCTGGACCACAAACGAGGTGAATACCTAGGACCGTATCCTGCACGGCACCAAAATCGAAGGCGGCTCCATGCGTCCCCGTCGATATGGCCCCAACGATGGTTTGCCCATTACTGGCTCCCGATGCCCGTACCGACTTTTTACTCGCTTCGAGTAGTTGTTCAATACTATGGACTGTAATGCCACATTCGGCAAAAAACAGGTTGCTGGCCGATTTTCCCTGGGCCAGGTAAGCTGGATCAACAGAAGCGGCCCGAAGGCCAAAGGTCGTTGTCAGCGCATTGGCATCAATTATACCACCGTTGGTAACGCCTACTTTGGTAAAGGACCAGTTTTTGCCAATTGCCCGCATGCGCAAACCATTGTCGATTCCATAGCGAATCAACCACTGAAAGTTAGCCGTCGTCTGTCGATAAGCGCCCCGTAAATCGGCAGGGGCAGTCGGGATTCTCAGCTTGAATGAAGCGTTGGGTACTAGGGGCTGGGTGAAGTTCTGGTGTTTATTGGTCAGTTCATGAACATCCAGTAACTGAAGTCCGTTTGGCAGAATCATACGAAAATAGAGTTAGGTAGGATGTCCAATCAGATTGAATCTCGTTGGGGTATATAAGGCGCGCAACACCACCGAACTTGCCGTTTGTTGACAATGCCAAGTGTAACACTCGAGAGCAGATAATGTGCAAACGTAGATTTTACGGTAACCCCATTAAGGTGATTAAAGCGTGGATCGCAGGGTGGCTTGAGGTCGCTTGGCTGTTTAAAACCCCAGAAATAAGCCGTTACAGTTTTCTGCGAGTACGCTACACCCTCCGGACTGTCACAGTCGGGCTCAGTCGTGATTCGGGTAGTAATGCAACTGGGCAGCAGGCAGGTTGTAAAAAGCAGAAAGAGACCTGTCCCCCGGCAAACGATACGGGTCAATCTTGTTTGTGTTAGACAGACAATCATAATCGGCGAAGTGCTATGATTCATTCGCCAGAAAAGGTATCGTATTTATAAATACACTAGTTAACTCATTGAGGGAACGGCAAATAGTCTATAAATAAAGGGCTTTCGGTTTATAGTTCTGTATGCCATATTTTAAAAATATGGCATACAGAACTATAAACCGAAAGCCCTTTACCTAAATGGGTGAATAGAACCTAATGACGTTTGTCGAACCTCTTAATTAAGTTTCAGCGCGTCTTCGGCATGATTGATTCCCGATTTTGCCGCATCAGCAGCATTGTCGACCGTAGAATTATAGTTCGATTTCGCCCGAGCCTGTTTCTCATTGACAGCCGATTGCGTTTCGTTCTTGTACTTGTCAAATACCTGCTCAGCTTTAGTCGCATATTGATCCGCCTTCGCTTCGGCTTTTCCCGTTAGGCGGTCTATTTGTGATTTTACCTGATCGACGCCTTCTTCCCATTGACTCTGTAAATCATTGGCGCGCTGAGTTAATTTGTCACGGGTATCTTTACCACTCCGGGGTGCTGTTAGATAACCGATAGCTAAACCTGCTAGTACTCCTCTAAGAAAGCTCATAGTCTTTTTTGTTTTGAATTCGTTCTGGGATTTTCTTTGTTACCGATAAAACTGTGCCATTTCTATTAGGTTACCGGTAAAATATTGACTATAAGTTATTTGCTTAAATAGCCTGATCAAATGGGAATGGTGTTTTGAGTATTTTATTCTACAAGATAGGGGCTGTTGGTGGGCAGGAGCAACGACAAAAGCCGCTACAGGTGTAGCGGCTCAGTAGAATTCGTAGCTATAAACATGCGTAATTTTAGCGGTTTTCAGCAATCACCTCACGAATATCATCAATAAGTTTACCGGCAAGATAGTCGGCAGTTGCCAGTGTATCTGACTCAGAATAAATCCGGATAATTGGTTCCGTGTTTGACTTACGTAGATGCACCCACTCTTTGTCGAACTCAATTTTTACCCCATCAATTGTATTAATGGGATTGCGGGCATATTTAGCCTGAATCCGATCCAGTACAGCGTCAACGTTTATATCGGGAGTGAGTTCGATTTTATTTTTAGAGATATAATAGTTAGGATACGTTCGGCGAAGCATAGAAGCCGACTTACCCGACTTAGCCAGATGAGTCAGGAATAAAGCAATCCCAACCAGTGCATCGCGACCGTAATGAAGTTCAGGGTAAATAATTCCTCCGTTGCCCTCACCACCAATAACAGACTTTGTTGCCTTCATCATGTCAACTACATTCACCTCGCCTACTGCCGATGCTGAATGTTGACCGCCGTACTTCTGCGTCACGTCCCGAAGAGCAACTGTGCTCGACATGTTCGATACGGTGTTATTTGCCTTCTCACTTCCAGCCGGATTATTTTTCAAGACATAATCGGCTACGGCTACCAGAGTATATTCTTCGCCAAAAGGAGAGCCATCTTCACAAATCAGTGCCAGCCGATCTACATCAGGATCGACAACAATGCCAAGGTCAGCATTGCCTTTGCCCATTTCTTTGATGATATCGCGGAGGTTTTCGGGCAAGGGTTCTGGGTTATGTGCAAAGTTTCCCGTTGGTTCGCAGTGGAGTTTAGTAATTCGCTCTACACCAAGGGCTTCCAGCAACATCGGAACAGCCAGCCCACCAGTCGAATTAACCGCATCGACCACCAGTCGAAAGTTTCGCCCGGCAACAGCCTCCCGATCCACTAATGGCAGAGCCAGAATCTGATCGATATGTTTTTGCAGCCACGTTGAATCAGCACGATATTGCCCTAATTTACGCACTTCGGCAAAGTCAAATGATTCAGTCTCTGCAATCTCCAGTACTTCGGCCCCATCCTGTGCCGAGATAAACTCACCCGCTTCGTTCAGGAGTTTAAGTGCATTCCACTGGATAGGATTATGACTGGCGGTCAGGATAATGCCACCCGCAGCGCCCTCGCCTGGTACCGCCATTTCGACGGTTGGCGTGGTTGACAGGCCAAGGTCAATTACTGTAAGGCCAAGGCCTTGCAGGGTAGCTGCAACTAGTTTGGAAACCATTTCGCCAGACAACCTACCGTCACGCCCAATCACAACTGTTGACCGCTCTGGGCTTCGTTTTCGAAGCCATTGCCCAAAGGCAGCCGTAAATTTAACTACATCTAACGGCGTCAGTCCGTCCCCACTGCGCCCCCAATCGTACCTCGAATACCGGAAATAGACTTAATTAATGCCACTTGATGGGTTGGATAATGTTTTTTATTAAAGCTGTAAATATAGGCAATTGACGCCAGTCATTAGTCATCAACTGACTATACCAATAAAGTACTGACGACTATGAACGGATGGCTGGATTACATAAAAACCAATTCTGATCGTAAACTGGAATTCGCCTGACCAGTAAATGTACCACTGATAGGAGCGGCCAGTTCAGGTTTAGCCGTAGACGTCAAAAAAATATGTCGGTTCACCACAACCGAGCCCTCGGTAGGGTCGAAGCCTCGCCAACCTGCACCGGGTAAGTATACTTCTACCCAGGCATGAAGCTGATGTTCCTGCTGTGGGTTACCAAACAGATAGCCACTTACAAATCGGGCAGCAATACCAAGGCTCCGGCAGGCAGCCATAAATAAGGTTGTATAGTCCCGGCAGGAGCCTTTTCTGAGGGTCAGGGTTTGTTCGGGTGGGAAAGGGGCACCATGCTCCCGTATTTCATAGGTGAACTGCCGAATCGTTTGGTTCAATGTCATTAGAAATGCAGTCGTCTGCCAGCCAGCACTAGTGGCTATCTGACGCGCCCAACCCGCAACCCGCTCCGTAATACCCACGCGCTTCAGGTAGGGGTAGAGTAACTCTTCCTGAGCTTGTGGATACCGGAAAGGAACTTGTTGGGTGTCGAACGGAAAGAGAACGAAATCGAACGAGTTAAATTCGTCAGAATCAAGCTCAATATCGACACACACAGTCAAATGAGACGTTGGATGATTAAAATACACGAGCTGTTGTACGTTTCCTTCCACATCAACATTTCGCACAATCCGGGCTGGCTTCGGGTCAATCACTAGTTCGTAGGCCTGTAGCCGCTGATAGGGATACATCCGTGGATAAAGGTAGAGCGTTTGCGGACCCAAGGCCACGGGGAGATCGTAGGTATATTCGGATTTGTGCCGAACGTGCAGGTGCATTTGGGAATGATGAATTATAAATGATGAATACTAGATTATGAAGTGATGGGTAGCTATTCATCATTCATCACTTATCATTCATCATTTAGTTACAGCGCGGACTTTTTCGAAAATCGGGTCCATCCAATATGAAGGCAATTTTCGAACCGAGTTGCTCAGTAAAGCGCTCCATTGGTGCGACACCTCATCCATATCTTCTTTCTCAAGCCGATATTCAGTCATATGGAAGCTATTTTTAGGATAGATGACTACATCGAGCGGATAATCAACATCGTTCGCACTAACCCGGGTTGCATCAAAGGCCAGAAAGCCAATCTTAAGCGCATCCTGCAAACTAGATTCATAGGATAGGTTCCTGAACAGCAATGGCTTACCGTACCCAGAATTGCCAATAATCTTGAACGGAGATCCCTGATCAACTTCTACCCAGTTGCCTTCGGGATAAAGCATGTACAATTTATGCTCATTGTCGTCTTCCAACTGACCACCCACAATGGCATTCAGGTTAAAATTCAGCCCATTGGCAATAATCGACGATTTATCTTCCTGCGCTACCCGCTTTACCTGTTCCCAAAAGCATTGACAGCCTTATAGAGTTTATTAAATGAGCGATCCTGATCGGCAAGAACCTCACTAAAATACGTAATAGCTTTATCGCGGACGGAGCGTAGACCCGAGGTCATGATAAAAAGCGAGTGATTCTCGACTTCATGAACCGAAATCTTGCGGTTCGATGATACTTCTGAGCCGGAGGTCAACCGTCTGTCGGCGATAGCAACTAATCCCGACGCAACTTTAACGCCTAAACAATATGTCATTCGATACAGTGGGAAAATCAGTAGCATCCACGCTGGGAGCATCTGGGTACTAAACCAGACAAATATACAGGTTACCCCCGTTTTTGTTTGATTTACCCGTTCTTTTCTCGAAAAATGCGGTTACGTACCACCCAGCTACGACAGAATAATGGATAGTGAAGCACATAGTGGGCTATTTACTATCGTTTATAAATCAACTTTCTAACCAGTTTTTAATACCCTTCGCTTACGTTTACTGGGAATGGCAACCCTAGTTGCAGATGACAGATCGGGTTACTCAATGTCAATTGTACAGATTCAACTCTGCCTATCATAACCAATAAGTATCAATAATTAATTTGGTTAACAGGTATTGCTTTTTGAGGATGAATGGTTTGTTTTTGGGAAAGGTTTGTGTTACTTTGGCATGCAGAAGGTGTTCATTCCCTCTGCCCGTTTTGCGATGAACTTTGATGACGAAGACGACGACGATAGCTTTCTGGATTGGGATGGCTTTGACGAGGACTATGACCCGGAGGAAGCTCGTGCTGAAATGGAGGCAGAAAATCGGCGTATTAAGAATTTACCCATCCTGCGGAAAGCGAATGAATTGATGGAGCTTACACAGGCCATTGTTGAAACCATCAACAAGGAAGAAGATGTGCTCATGATGCACGAACAGATGCTGGCGAATGCGATGATGCTGGCACCAAAAATTGTTGGGGCCGAAGGTGGCGATTTGTACACCCTTCGGATGGAAAATGCAGTAATCATTAAAATGCACGCCCGCGAACTGCTTGCGCAAACATCGTATTGCAAAGCCGAAAAACTGGCTGCTACGGCCTACCTAAATGTACTTCGGGAAGAAATTGAGCAGTTTCGGCTGCTGTTTGTTGAATGGGTAAACGGGTTTGATAAAGATAACGATGCTCCCGATGACTGGGGCCTGTTTTATTAATCCTGCCTGCTAGTGGCCTGTTTATCTTACCTATAAAATCGTATACCTTCCTCTCTTTTACTTATCCATAGGATAAATTGCATTTAGTCGCCATGTAATACTTTGCTAGTGGTATAGGTTTCGTAGCTGATCAGGCTATATTTGTTTGTTAGCTATTATTACCTGAGTATGCAAAAAAATGTACAATTGAGTTACAAGTTCTTCTGGACTATTGGCTTTATGTTGGTAGGACTGATTGGCTTCTTAAGCCCTGTTCGGGCGCTTACCACCGCTACTATTCCTACCGCACCGGCTACGTTAACACTTACTGTTAGTTCGGCAACGATATGTTCCGGGACCTCAACAAGCCTCACCGCGTCTGGTTGCCCAACAGGAGGGGTGCTTCGTTGGTCAACGGCGCAGACAGGAGCGGTCATTACCGTTGCTCCGAAGCAAACAACAGCCTACACGGCTATCTGTGACGTAACCAGCACATCGGTTACCAGTTCGACCACCACCAGCTCGACAGCAACCAGCTCAACCGCTATTGTCACAACGATAACGACCACAACCGCCACTGCTACTGTTCAGGTATATTCCCCTATTTTGATCACCTCCATCGATATTCAATCCCCGCTTTGTAATGGCGGCAACGATGGAATGGTTTCTATTAATAGCAGTGGTGGGGAAGGAAAAGTACAGTATCAATTAGGCAGTCAGCCGTTTAAAGATCTTAACGTATTTGGTAACCTGATAGCGGGTACCTATCCTATTGTGGTAAAAGATGCAAAAGGCTGCACTGTTCAATCGACTGTTGACTTAAAACAGCCCCCAGCCATCATTGTCAGTACGACGGTTATTAATACAAAGTGCGTGGGTGGGGAGATGGGGCCATCATTGCCTCTGCCATAGGAGGAGTTGGTGATTTTCGGTATGCCATCCTTAATCGTACTGCAAACCAGACAAGCGGCACATTTCTTGATCTGGTTGCCAATACAACCTATCTCCTTATTGTTTCAGATAAAAACAGCTGTGTTGCTTATCAGTCTGTGACGATAGGACAACCCGCTCCTTTTACTATTAAGCTGACCCCAACTCCGACTCGGTGCGTTGGTACGGTAGATGGGAGCGTAAGCGTTCAGGTTTCGGGAGGATCGGGTGGCTATCAGTATAAATTAGGTAATGGCGCTTTCCAGACCGGAACGCAGTTTACGGGCTTAGCGGCAACTACCTATGAAATTACCGTTCAGGATGCTATCGGTTGCTTGGGGAAACAAAGCGTAACGATTGGACAGCCTGCCCCACTTACCCTAACAGCGGTTTCGAAACCTGTGAATTGTGTTAGCCCTACTAGTGGCTCTATCATCATGACTGCTGCGGGTGGAACAGGAGCTGTAGCCTATCAAATTACTGCCGCTTCAGCTCCCCAGGCTAGTAGCGTAATCAGCGGGGTTGCGGTTGGCAATTATACTGTTATTGGCACCGATGTCAATGGGTGTACAAGCCTGGCGTCAGTAACCGTTGGAAAAACTGATCCAATGAAAGTTCAGGCAACAGCCATACCGGCTACTTGCTGTACCTGCCCTACGGGTGCCGTTAATTTGACGAGTACGGGTGGTACGGGTACGGGAAAGCAATACCAGATTATTGGACAGGCGTTCCAGACCACAAGTCAGATTAGCAAACTACCACCGAATACCTATCGTCTTCGCGTCGTGGACGATGGTGGCTGTGCTGACTCTGCCGTAGCCGTTGTCACCAATATGAATGCCCTTACCTTGTCGAATGGGTCAATTAAGAATGTTTCCTGCTCAGGGGGGAGTGATGGACAAGCCGCCGTTCAGGTCGCTGGCGGAGCAAAACCATTTACGTTTTACTGGCAAACGGAACGGCGCGATACGCTTAAAACGTTTACGGCCAGTCAAACTGCCCTGACGGAAGGCACCTATACCGTGAGTGTTCGGGATAGTAATCGATGTACGGCCAGCACTGTCTTTGTATCCTTAACCGCGTTGAATCCGACACCACCCAAACCAACGGTTAGTCAGGTCGCCAATAGTACCTTAGTCGTCAATCAAACGGCAGGAATTCAATGGTATGTGAGCACGGGTAATACGGCGGGCGTAGCCGTTCCAAACGCTACGGGCCCTTCATTAATACCATTTTCAAGCGGACAATATTATGTAATCGTTACTGTTAACGGATGCCCTTCGCCCCCGTCGGACGCCATAAGTTTTGTACTCACGGCCCTAAATGAGCCCGTTGCGCCTTTATCAGCGCGTATAGTGCCCAATCCGGTTATAGACCGACTCCGACTTGAACTCGAACAGCCCGAACGGTCGGCGGTGCAGGTTCACTTGCTGGATGTGTCAGGTCGGGTCATCCGGTCTTACCAGATACCCGCGTTCATAGGGAAAAAACAGGCAGAATGGCCAATGGACGGCGTTACGGCTGGATTTTATCTACTCAAAATAACGGCTGAGTCTCGCCAGTCGGTTTTGCGCGTAGCAGTGGAATGAGGTTTTCAGTTTGAGGTTGGCTGACGCGAAAGCAAAACTCTTGCGTCAGCCAACCTCAAACTATAAACTTCAAACTGAACCATTACAATCGCTCTTCAAACAATTTCAGAATCCGTTTGTATTCGTCCGTCCAGCTCGATGGCTCTACAAAACCGTGATCTTCCATCGGATAAGCGGCAACTTCCCAGTTCTCTTTTTTTAGTTCTATCAACCGCTGCATCAGCCGGACAGTGTCCTGAAAATGAACGTTCACATCGACCATACCGTGGCAAATGAGCAGGTAATTCTTTAGTCCCTCGGCGAAGTAAATGGGGGACGAACGACGATAGGAGAGGGAGTCTAACTGCGGTTCATTCAGGATATTAGCCGTATAAGGGTGGTTGTAAGCTGCCCAATCGGTTACAGGCCGAAGGGCGGCTCCTGCCTTAAACACGTCGGGTGTGGTAAACAGGGCCATGAGCGTGATGAAACCACCGTATGAACCCCCATAAATACCGATCCGCTTTTCATCTACGCCCTGCGTTTGCACAAGCCACTTTGCAGCATCGACGTGATCCTCTAAATCTTTACCACCCATAAACCGGTAGATTCCGGTTCGCCAGTCGCGACCGTAGCCCGCGCTGGCCCGGTAGTCAATATCCAGCACCGTGTAGCCCTTATCGACAAGCAGGTTATTGAACATATACTCGCGGAAATAGGAACTCCACCATTTATGTGCGTTCTGCAAATAGCCAGCCCCATGTACGAAAACTACAGCCTTGCCGCTTGGGGCAGTTGGTTTATACAGGCGGGCGTAAATTGTTTGACCATCCCGGGCTGGAATCGTGACCATCGTTGGCTCACGCCAGGGATAGCTTTTAAAGTTTTCTGTCTGAGATTCGGTAAGTTTTACTGGAGTAGATACCGCCAATCCCTTTGCGCTAGTTTTACTGGCCGCTGACGGCTGTTGACTTACATCCGCTACATACAGTTCCCAGGGTTGATTGCTGGACGAGTAACGAATGGCCATCCGGGTTTCGTCGGGCGAAAGGGTTACGTCGTTGGCACCCGTCATGCTGGTCAAACGAATGCGCTCCCCACCGGTAACAGCCATTCGATAAAAATGCTGCTCGCCAGGGTGTACTTCATTGGTTTGTATGAAAAACTGGGTTTTGTCTTTCGATAGCTGTACCTGCTGTACCTCAAATTTGCCCGAAGTCAGTTGTTTTTTCTCACCCGTCAATACATTAACCGTATAAATATGCGAGTAACCATCAGCCTCCGACTGGAACCAGAGCGTTTGATTATCTGCCAGAAAATTCATGTTGCCGGAAGCCGAGCCCATGCCCTGCCAGTTAATACCAGGGCCAGCAACCCAGGCGTCATCATGCTGTCGATCAAGATTGGAAAGCGTTAAGGTTTCAGGATCGAATCGCATGATCCAGCGGTCTTTGTTGTCGAGCGATCGTACCACAACCACGCACAACTTACCATCGTCTGACCAGACAGGGCCATTAACGACAACGGGGCGCGTTTTTTTGCTGGTATCGGGTTTTGTCGTACTAACCGATTTTAAATAAGCCGGTTGATCGGTGATACCCGGAATACTTTTCGTGCTAACCACGCGAACCGTATCTTTAACCCGGTCATAAACAAAAAACTCCTGTGCGGCTGCGGGAGCCCCCACTTTGGTACGGCCAGCGATCTCTTCAGTGTACCCCGATTCGGTCACGTAATTGGGCACCTGGGTGTTTTTGGTTCCAGTGGCACTTTTACTTAACCGATACGTAACGAAACGACCATCGGGACTGAGTTGCGGAGCGAGCAATTGTTTATCGTCCAGATAAATTTCTTTAGGCCGTTTGGGCTTGTCGGCTTTGCTAATCTTGTCGCCTTCATCTTTTTTCTCTTTCCGCTCCTTTAATACTGTCGATAGGCGCAATTGATCCTGTTTCAGGAATTTTTCTTCATCACTTAGCTTGGGATCAGGCTTTTTAGGGCCTGTTCGAAAATCAGTGAGTTGCGTAAATTCGCCGGATTGAAGGTCAATGCTGAAGAGGTTAGCTCCCGTACCCGTGCGTCGAAATACAACCGTCTTCTCATCGCCTGAGAAAACGGGATCTGCCTCAACATCCACCGTATTGGTAAGTTGCCGGGTTTTTCCCGACTTAACATCAAGCAAAAATAAGTCGCCCTGACGGTCAAATAGCCGTTGTGTATAGGCCCGGTTGTAAGCGGCCACCGGTGGGGTTGCCAGTGCCCGACGTTCAACCGGCCTTACTTTCACGGGTTGAGTCGCAGTAAGCGATTTGCCTTTTGCCGGACGAGTAAACGTTATTTTATAGAGCGAATCACCTTTGGCTTTCTCGGGATTCCAGCTAAAGTAAAGTGTCTGAGAGTCGTCTGACCAGAACGGATTAGACGGCGACGTGCCGACCCACACTTTGGAGTCCTGCATGATGGTTTCGACGGTGAGTTGCGGGCGTGTTGCGGAGCCAGCAGGTTTCGGAGCAGGCTGAGCAAGAGCCGATGCCGCTAGCAAGGCAAGCGGCCAACAGGAAATGTGTTTCATTGATGAATAAAGAGATCTAAAGAACCGCACTGTAGGTATGGCTCTATTGGAGTGAAAGAGGGAAACGCCTGAAATTAGGAAGAAAAGGCCGAAACGCTTACTTTTCGGACTAGAAATGATCATTAAATCGCTACCCTGATTCATGCAGTACATAATTCATGCATACGACCATACCGACCCCGATGCGCTTGACCGGCGGATGGCGGCCCGTCCTGCGCATTTCACTTATGTTAGTCAGTTAAAAGAGAAAGGGCAATTTCTACTTGGTGGTGCTTTGCTTGATCCAGCTGGTAAAATGATTGGTTCAATGCTCATGCTGAATATGGAGACTGAAGATCAATTAAATGAGTATCTCAAAAACGACCCGTATATTGTGCAGGGAGTGTGGGATACCATCGACGTAAAACCGTTTCGGCAGGCCAATGTATGACAATAGTCCACTTGTGGTCCGTACAGAAATGAGCGTTCACACAGTACGCTTCAGGCATCTGGTAGGGATTTGCCTGTTGCTTTTTCTGGGCTCACTCTCAGCCTGTGGGCATAGTGCAAAAACAAAAACGGCTACTGTGCCCATTGATACAACGATTGTTGACGATGATACCCTTGAAGTCAATGATGTGCCCAAGGAAAAACAAACGGAGCATGCCCGTTGAAGTAGTAGCGGTAAAACCCCAAGAATACAAACCTTGATACACGCAGCAATATTTGATATGGATGGCCTTCTGGTAGATTCAGAACCCCATTGGCGGGCTATGGAACGGGAGGTTTTTGACACCGTTGGCTTATACCTGACCGACGACGAATGCAAACAAACTACGGGATTGCCAATTCTGGAGGTTGTACGCTATTGGTTTGCCCGCGCGCCCTGGACTGAACAGGCGGCACAGGGACGTAGCCTAGAAGACCTGGCCGACGCCATTACACACGGGGTTCACGAACGGATTGCTCACCTGGCCGAACCAATGCCTGGTGCCCTCGCCACGATCGCCTTTTTTGTGGAGAGGGGTATCCCAACGGCCATAGCATCGGCCTCACCCATGAGTTTAATTGAGGTGGTTATCGACCGGCTTGGTATTCGTAATTCGTTGACGCTCTGGCATTCGGCTACGCTCGAAGCCCACAACAAACCTGCCCCGGATGTATACCTGGGCACTGCCCGCAAGTTAAAGGTACTGCCTGCCAATTGTCTGGCCTTTGAGGATTCGGGTAGTGGGCTTCAATCGGCTACTGCGGCTGGTATGCAAACGATAGCTGTGCCCGGTGCTTTTGAATACAACAACCCTAAATTTGCAATTGCCACTGTCAAACTACCTTCGCTTAGTGACTTTTCTGCGGCTATAATTGATGGGTTACAAACTACAGTACACTATTCCTAATTTCCTAAAAGCGCTTTGCGCACCCTAAACCCTCATGCGTATTTATCAACTCGATGCGTTTACTGATCGACTGTTTGCCGGAAATCCCGCTGCGGTCGTTCCTTTAGCAGATTGGCTCCCAGATGAGCAGATGCAGCAGATAGCCTCTGAAAATAACCTGGCGGAAACGGCTTTTTATGTAAAAACGGAGATGGAAGCTACCTATCACATTCGCTGGTTTACGCCGACGATCGAGGTTGATTTGTGCGGTCATGCTACCCTTGCTGCTAGTTACGTGGTGTTTTTTCTTGAAAATAAACAGGATGGTGAAGAAACGGCTATACCGAATGAAGAGATTTTTTTTAATTCCCGGAGTGGTTTACTGAAAGTGTGTCGGGGCGAAAATGATTGGTTAACTCTCGATTTTCCTGCCGACAATGTACAAAAATCGAACCTGCAGCCACCTGCTTTGTTGGCCAGCGTGAGCGAGAAACCACTGGCAATCTTTAAGGGTAAAACCGATTTTATGCTGGTTTATGAGACGCAGGCGCAGATTGAAGCACTCGACCCTGATTTTCGGGAAATGAGTACCGTTCCAGCGCGAGGAATTATAGTGACCGCACCCGGCAATAAAACGAGTGATCAGGAGCCGGTTGATTTTGTATCCCGTTTTTTTGGCCCTCAGACCGGTATAGACGAAGACCCAGTTACGGGTTCAGCACACACAACTCTGGTACCCTACTGGGCCGAAAAACTCGGTAAAACTGAACTCACCGCCCGTCAGCTTTCCAAGCGGGGAGGTTTCCTTAAATGTAAGTTGAACGACGATGGAATAAACCCGGCCCGCGTTGATATTTCGGGTCAGGTACAACTGTATCTGATTGGTGACGTTAAGCTGTAAATTAATAGGTCCTTGAGTTATTACTGATAAGTTGGACCGCTGCCTATTCCTTAAGAATTACTCTCTTGGCTTTGTTTCCAAATATATAGTACGATCACTATCGTCAGTTGCGTAGTTGTCAAAAACGAAGTATGCTAAATAGAGACTATAAAATCTTTTTTATTTGTTACCTGCCGGGTTCAGCTTCGTCTAAAGATTGTAATTCAATATGAACCCGTAAATAGTAAAAGCCTGACCTGTCATGGTCAATAGTACATGCCTCACTCTTAGGGAGGGTGACCATTAAAAACGCTGATCCTGTTAGGGTCAGCGTTTTTTTGCGAAATGGGTATGCACTATACCATTATTTCTTTTCTTTCTAGTGCCTGACCAAACTAGATTCTTTTGATTCTACTAGATTCTTTTGGTGCTATAATGATGATTATCAAAGACTAAACAATCGACAGAAACTACCGCGCGGGCGGCCTCGAGAAACTAAATTGGCAAAGCACTAGTAACCGTCAGGGATATACGTACAGCATATGCATCAAAAGAGTAGGGTTCGTTCGTCTGCTCAATTATTGCTGAAATGTATTATTCACTTCAATAGCGTTCCGTCAAGCCACACTTGCACAAAACCTCATGTTACAGGCAGACTTCTCTCTCCGCCCATTGTAAAGTGTCTGGTAATGAACGATTACTGAACTCAAGATGAATTACTCGTCGTTTGCTTTGGTTTGTTGTCCTGTTTGAGGCATGAAGCAATAGTGGCTTCATAATCATTATTCCACCTTTCATCACTTTGCACACTGTTTCTGTTTCTTCTGTCCAGTCAATGTTTTCAGGTCTGTAAATGCCTTTTAGATGGGATTTAGGAACAACTTTCAACGCTCCGTTATTTTCGTCTGTGTCGTCTAGATGAATACGAATAGTAAAGTTATTTTCCAAAATGTCAATCGGCGGCTGAACGGCAAATTGCTTTTGCTTGACTGTCCAAGATCCGTAACCGTCAATGTCAAGCTTTTTGTCCACCGAAATCGTCAAGTCTTGATGATATGCTACAAACCAATTTGATTGTTCTGGTTTGTCAAAGTAAATGGACTTTGTCAGAAAATAGCTGTCACCGAATACCTGAGAAATAATTGCAGCTAGTCGGTCTGTAAAAATCAACTCTTTGGTTTCAGGAACTTCTTTTAGAAATTGTCGTATTGCAAACAAATCATTCGTCTTTCTGAATGTGGGTTTGTTTGTGTCGACCCGTAAGATTGCTTGACGAATTAAGTGTATTTCCTCAGTAGTAAAAACATTGTCGATAATTGCAAAGCCATCTTTTAAAATCTTCGCTTTGACGTCGTACATTTTGTCCATATAAGCTTGTATGATTTCAGTAAAATAGACGTCAATAAAACGCAGCTTTGGTGAGGATGAGTACTTTCCAAACAAATCAGCCATCAACTAGTAGATGACGGCTGATTAACATTGCGTATTTTTAAGATTAAACTTTTGACTTAACCTCTTGGGGGAAGTCACTTCAACTAATCTGACTCACCGTTTTGATGTTTACGACCGTTTGGTAGTTGAAGTCCACTGGTTTGCCTATCAACTTAATGACAAAGCCCCAACCATGAAGAAGAGGCTTTGCGTTTAACTATCTATCATAATTAGCTGTGTCAGTCTAAGCAATCACGCAGAATTAGGTTTAATAATATTCCGACTGGTTAGTTCCGAAAAGTCAATCTTATAGTCTTGCCCAAAATTGCGGATAATAGCAAAGATGGCTTTCTTCAAGTGACGCCACGATTTGTAATCCACTTTCTTTAGCCAACGGTACTTGACTGACTTCCAGACCAATTCAATCGGATTTAAATGGGGGCTGTAAGCCGGTAGGAAGAATAAATAAACGTCTTTTTCCTCCCAACTAGTTTGTTGTCCGTATACAGCCTGGCACCGATGAATCGGACCGTTGTCCAACACAATCACTACTGGTTTAGCATGGGCTTTGGCGACAAAATCGGCTAAGCAATCCACTACGAATGCACCCGTCAAGGCCTTTTCGCTGTGGTAGATAGTAAGCTGGTTATCCAACCTAAGTAGCCCCAACAGGTTAATGCGTTTGGTAGCAATGCGAGCTGGTAAACCAAGCCGTTGGCCTTTTTTCTGCCAGCCATAGGGCACATAGGGTTGCATGGTCAGACCGGTTTCATCGGCGAAATAGAGTTCAATGAGTCCACATACCCATAACGTTAGCAAGATCTGCCACCGCTGGTAGCCATCGGCATAGACTAGCGGATCTTGAAAAGGTTTGGTGGTTCGCCGAAGTCGGTGCCAAGCGTAATCGTTTTTTTTAGAAACCTCTTGACTGTATCCCGGCTCATGGATTGGCCCAGCGCTTTTTCCAAATCTGTCTTGATACGCCCAGCATCTTGATAATGAGTGGACACAGCCTGTTTCAAGGCTTGTTGATGGGCTGTATTGGTTACGCTTAAGATCGATCTACGCCCTTGGCCTTTCTGGCGCATCAAGCCCACTAAACCTTGATTTTGCCAGTTCGTAAGCCAACTGCTTACACTGACCTGGCAGACTTCCAACTCAGTGGCAATGGCTTTGACAGACCAACCTTTAGCACTCCAAAGTAGCGCCTGGCAACAGCGTCGAAACTCATGTTTAGCATGGTACTTGATTCCCTCTCGCAGAGTGATTTGCTCTGACTCCGTTAGTTCGATACAGCGTTTACGGCCCATGCCGAAAGATAATGATTCAACTTAATTCTGCGCGATTGCTTATCTAATGTCAAAAACGCTGACTAGTGCTTTACCAAAATTGATTCTATTGTTTCTCGGGGCAACCAGAGAGCCAGAGTGCTAGATTTTTTATTGTTAAAATCTGACTATAAGGGCGATACAATCAAAAGAATCTTTAGCGACTAAATTGGATGAGTACCAGTACCTACTTTGCATTTAATTCTGATAAGGGTAAAGCACTAGTGTAGCAGAGAACATGTAGGCTAATTCTTAACTCCATTGGTCGTCAATCTGGCTTTCGAGCTTTATCTCATCAGTCTCAATCGCAAGTTTATTGACAGCGATATAAAGAAGTCTAATGGTATCTTCTATCCGTTTCCAGCCCTCTTCGCTCCTTAAATCAAGTCCCACTACTGGGCGGTTATTTTGAGCCATGATAGTTAGATAGGACATTCCACCCAGCATCACAGCTGATATTGCTTTTGTATCGAACCCTTCTATAAAAGAGAGTTGTTCCACTAGACGAGTAAGTTCTTTATCCACGGTTTGGCTTATGGCATCAGCCATGGGGTCGTGCTCAAAAAGAGTGGCTTTCAACAGTTCCCGTGCAGGTTTAGAGGACCTAAAAGATCGATAAGTCTGAATCACTTGTCGATACCAAATGCGAGCCAGATCTGACTTTTCAACTGGACGAATATGGGCCAGAATTTGATCGGTAAAGACTGGAAAGAATCTGTCTAGTTGCAGATAATGCGATATAAGCCCATCTAAATTACCGAAATAGCGATATATGAGCGTTTTACTGACATTCGCTTTTTCTGCAATCCGATTCATTCGTAATCCCTGCCATCCCATATCGCTAATTTCATCTTCTAACGCATCAATAATTCGTTGAGTTGTTTTGGTGCGGTTTTTTGAGGTTACCTCCATTTAGTCCTTGTGGTTAATGTAAATCAATCTGGCAAAATAAAAGCGATGTTTTTTGTAAAAAATGACTTAATGGCCTGCTGATTATGTACTGAGTTCACCCGGGATAAGTGTTATTCTTCTTATCCGTTCAGCGGACAAGAGTCTCAGGCCAGACTCGATCGGCCTAGTCGGTTACTGGTTAAGACAGACATTGTTCGAGAAGGGAGTAGAGGCAAAGGTGAAACATGTATCCAGGCCGATCGTAAAAGGAGTCGGATTGACGGTCTAACTAAATTGCACAGGTTTGTTCCATCTTTCAATAAAGAATATACTGGGCTATCGGAGTTAGTAGATGAAGAAAAAAGAACATAAGTTCATAGCGGACTTTACGAACGTCCTAAAAGTCTTCTATTCATATCCAACCAACAAGGGGAAAAATACCCTTATTAAAGAAGCCCATACTACAGTTTCTGAAACCAGCGATAGTAAACGATCTTGCCGCTACAAAATGATTGGACCCTTACTGTACATATAGAGTAAAACCGTCCAATAATATATTGCTATATAAAGAATCCATTAATTTATTTGAAATTACAAGTCGTTAAGAATATATTTTACTGTGTTTTGTTTACTAGTGCATAGAAGCAGACTCATTTTAATCTGCACCTATGCACTAGTAAACAAAAGCTTCTTCCTTGCGGTTGAAGCTTTTGGATTTACAAAGAGAAAGGTTGACTAAATTCAATGGTAAGCAAGATACAAACCGGGAAAAGATTGGTGGGCAGAATGTTGTGAATGTACCTGGATTGGCTGGTAAGTAGCGGAAATTTGTGTGTAAACGTATCTTACCGGACTGGATTAAGAAACTGGTTAAACGTTGATAGCTCTAAGCTAGTGCTTTGGCAAAATAGATTCTATTGTTTCTATAAATTCTTCTGATTCTATTGTATTGACAATCAGATACGATAGAATCCAGAGAATCTATAGAAACTAAATTGGACGAGCACTAGTAATGATAGATTGAGTTAATAGTTCAATCCATTTTTGACCGCACAGGCACTCTGTACGTTAACGCTAGCGCCAGATGTGTACAAAAATAGAACGATGATTAGTCGATCTGGTATAGACTTTGCAGGTAAGTCCGTATCCTCTTTATTTACTTACTACTATGAAAATACGTATCATTGTTACTACCGATATCACCAAAACAGACTTGGTGAATGCGGGTGCCTGGCTACTTTTGCTAGCTCTTATAACCCTGTTTGGGTATGGAGCCAGCCAGCTTTACTTTAGAACCTTGTGGCTCTAACCACATCCATTTTCAAGAGTTAATAAACTTCCGCGAATGCTTGGCCTTCGTTCAGCTTAGGGTGGCTAATGTACGGCAGCTAAAATTGCTAGATAGATCATGACGCAAGTAACTTTTATGCCCTTGCAAAGTATTTGGCAAACTTTGCTTCTTGGGGTGGCACGGCGCGGGCAACCCGAGAAGCAGACCATATACAATTCTGGCCTCGTACTTTATATACGGCAATAAAATTGTTTGCATTTTCTTATTTTAGTAAATATTTAGTGACCGTTTTCTTGAGATGAGGTCTAAAGAATAAACCGTATCTCACTAACCTAATCATGAATACTCAATCGATTCATTCATCAATCCTCAATTATATTCTCTGCGCGCTGATTGTCATGTCAACCATTGCCATCGGATTGATTATCGCCCTTTAGTAACTAGCCAGCCTGAATTTTTCGCTTAAATCCAGCTAAGAGTACTGGCCCAAAGCATTCGGTGTTCTACAATTGCTAACTATTTTTTCTAATAGTATCGACTAGTATCGACCTTGGGCTAGTGCTCTTCCAATTTAGATTCTGTTGCTACTGTAGCTTCTGTTTCTATTGATTTTCAATATAGTAGACCTGAAAAAATCAACCGCGCGGGCGTCGGACACGGTCCGCCGTTGCGGGCCGATGCAGCCCCGAGAAACAAAAGAATCTATTTTGGTAAAGCACTAGTACTCTTCCAATTTAGATTCTTTTGATTCTACTAGATTCTTTTGGTACTAAATACCTGATTATCAGAATCAATAGAAACTAAATTGGACGAGTACTAGTTTCAGTAAAGTAATAAAAGCTACTTTTTACATGAAGTTTATTTGTAATCAATCTAAATAAATTATCTTTGTTGCTGTAAATAACAAGGATAAATGACGACCGAATTTCCTACAACCGATTATTGTGTTTCTTTGAATGATATAAAGTTCTCAATTCTGCAAAGCCCATTTAGTGGGCAGGATTGCGTATTGAAGAAGTGTTGCAAGAAGTACAAAAAGGGCAAGCGCTGCAAGAAGTGTCCTGATTGATTAATTTTTAATTTTCGGGTACATACCAGAATGGAATCTGGTAATAAGGTATTGGCTTATTCGTAGAATCGGGAACGGTTAGTTTTAGCAGATTACGACCAGTTTTAAGATTAGCCGTTACGAGCACAGTTGTCAGTCCACGCTGACCAGTATCGACGTGTTGGGTAAATAGGAAGCCCGGTGATTTGTAAAGGGAATCATTCAGGTAAACACCAAAATACGTTTCGAATACACTCAGGTACCAGTTGGCTCGCCGTTCGCGTCGTTCTTTTCGGGAAAGACCAACTGGCCAGTTCGGTTCCCGAAATCGTTTGCTTAGTTCGGCATCCAGTGATTTTGGATAGCTCACAAATAACCGGACATAGGGTTCCCGAATTACATCCGCCTGAATACTGGCATTGGCAATTTGTTCATTGGGATTGCGTAAATTATCGAATGAATTAGGATCTGCAATTTTATCAGGAACACGCAGGGTAATAAAGGACCGGCTGTCTAATACATCAGACGCCCCCAGGGTTGTCAATAGCTGCATGTATATAAAAATCATTTCAGTCAGTAGAAATATTACGAAAAACCAGACCAATCGCTGTTTTAGCACTTGTTTAGGTATCTGGCTATAGAATGTATACATGATATACAATAAAGGCCTGTATAACCCCAGAAACACTACTGAGAAGGACTGGCTTAGCTGGAATGATAGAGGGGCTAGCCGAGGATTCTCGCGAAATTTAGGCAGGTTTAAGATTAAAATAGTAAGGGTTATTGCACTAAATCCAATCCCAAAGACCCACCCGACCAGTTCTCGTACAGTGTTATAAAGCGTATTTGGAAGGAGAAGTTGCAGTATAGTTTCGGTAAGAATTAACAGGCCATAGGCAGCGGCCACGCCGAGTAAGAGAAGTACCAGGCTAAAGGCCAGTGCGAAAATAATGTTACACCGGCGGTCGAGTCGAACGATATAATCCGGCAGTGAACCCATCTCCTGGGCAAACCGTTTTCTGGCATACTGACTTAGGTTATAAACCTGATCATAGCGAATACCACTCGGATAAACCGCTAGCAGCCCCACGAGCCCAACCCAAAAAGCGCGCATGACAAAATGGGTAAGAAATGCGCCAAACAAAAAATAGGATACCCCTTTTATTAATCCAATCACCTGCGCTGGTATGATTTCATGAATGAAATCTGTATCGGTCATAAGGTCATACCGATAGTAGGCTAGCAGACTATCCAGAATATCGGGCAGGCTCAACGTAGCGAATAGGGCTGCACCCGAAATAAGCATCTCCAGATTCCAGCTTTGACTGGTTAAGTCATTAAGTTGATGGGGCTCGTTTGCTTCCTCGGCGGGGGACGTTTCAGGTAAAAATGGTTCAGGCAGGTCCATGTTACACTAGAGTTGGACTGCAAAATAGTGGTTTTTTCAATTTTATTGCATGGATATACATAGAGAGCTGGCAACATATACATGGGCCTGCCTACCCAATTGCAGTCTTCTCGTTAAATCGAACCACAACCCCGCCACACGCGCATAAGCCTGATGCACAGCAACAAACGATACTCGGATCGACCGGATCGGGGTAGCAAATCCACTTTCTCCCCCGCCCACATTTACCCCGTAGAATACCGTTTAAATGATAATCTGTACCATAGTAGCGACTGGTTAATCGCGAAGATGGCCTATCCTGACGGTTAGTGTATACGTTGTACGGAATTCGATCGTCAGTTGTTACGTGCTACAATTGCGCTACTGGCGGATGAATCCGAAACATTGTAAATAGTATATTTTGAATATAATAAAAGATTATTCTGGGTAAAATTAGTGTATGCTCTTATGCTTGCTAAATAAAACCCAATCCATCCAGAAAAAGCCATCCCGGTAGACGAATAATTGTCTACCGGGATGGCTTTTTCTGGCAAACTGATTCTACTAGTTATTTTTCAGGAGAGCCCACTGTGCCAACACTTTTTTCAAGTTAGCCTGCGCTTCATTGCCAGCCGCTATCGCTTGCGTGGTTGGCGGCATGTCGGTATCCTGAAGCACGCCAAAAATTGAATTGAATGCCCGATTCAAACTGGTTAAGCTGGTTTTTAGTGCATCGAAACTCTTTTTCTGCGTGTCAGAAGTAGCCCGTGCTTGAAGAGTCTGCATTTCGCCTAATAGGCCAATTACCTGTTTCCTGCCTTCGTAAGCAGCTATTGACAGGTCATGTTGCTGTTTCAATACTAATGGGCTCACCTTCACACGCGGGTCCATCGTGATGGTAAGGGATTGGCTAGATACTTTCCCATCGACAGTCAGTTTAATCGTATAGGTTCCAGGAAGTACCCAGGGTGATGTAGGATCGGGAGCCGTTTGATGATAGGTGGCAGCAATGGGGTAAGAAGGCGCAATAGGTAGCGATGTATAGTGCATATCCCAGAGGAAGCGGTGAGCACCCGCTTTGCCCGATAATAGTTGCTGTGGCCGAATCCAATAGGCCGGTAAGTTCACATCAGGAACATTGTAGGGCTTTTCATCACTACGGTATTGGCGAATGACTTTTCCACCTGCATCCAGAATATCCAGCGTAACAACCGCGTTCGCATCGGTAGCGAGATAGTAATTGATGATGGCCCCGTCGGGTGGATTCTGCCCAGCGGGTTCTTCCTGTGGTAAGGGCGTATCAGTGTTCATGTTCCACCGAACGCGGTACGCTCGTTGTGGTTTATACAGAATGCTCGCTGCTTTTATTAGCTCGGGCGTTAACTGGCGCAAAGGGCTAATGTCGTCCAGAATCCAGAACGACCGACCGTGGGTGCCAATCACCAGATCATTGTCTTTAATGACCAGGTCACGAATTGAGGTTGCGGGCATGTTCAGCCGGAGTGATTGCCAGTGATCACCGTCATCGAACGAGACGTAGACGGCTGTTTCTGAACCGGCAAACAATAAGCCTTTTCGGACTGGGTCTTCGCGAACGGTATTGATTGGATCGTTGGGTAAACCGGTTACAATTTCCTTCCAGGTTTTTCCCCCGTCGTGTGTGCGATAGATATGCGGATGCATGTCATCACACCGGATGCGGTTCACGGCGGCATAGGCGGTGTTGACATCAAAGTGGCCAGCGTCCATGATCGATACTTTACTCCAGGAGCCTACCCCATGAGGAGTAACATTCTTCCAGTTTTTACCCCCATCACGCGTGACCTGAATAAAGCCGTCGTCGGTACCGATCCAAATTGTATTTACGTCCTTGAACGAAGGGGCAATGGTATAAATCACCCCGCGCCGGGGCATGGTTTTCATGGCATCGGTGCGATATACGCCCACACTTTCCGGAATGTCAGGATAAGTTTCGCGGGTGAGGTCTGGACTGATTACCTGCCAGGAGTTCCCGCCGTTTTGCGTTTTGAAGAGTACGTTACCCGCAAAATAGAGCGTTTTTGGGGCTATGGGAGAAAACAAAACCGGGGCCGTCCGCACAAATCGGTACTTGCCACTACGAACAGCTTCGGGAGCGATGTTCTGCACCTGACCGGTTCGTTTGTCGAATTTGGTAACCTTTCCTCCGTAAATAATGTTGGGGTCGAGTGGATCGGCGGCTACGTACCCATATTCTTCCACACCCACCGGATGCCATTCTCGAAAGGTCACCTGGCCATCGTTGCCGCGACTGGCAATGCCCACCGAACCACTTTCCTGCTGGCCACCGAGCACGTTATACGGGAAACTGTTGTCGGTGCTGACGTGGTAAAACTGCGCGGTAGCCTGGTTGTACCAGGAGCTAAAGGTTTGTCCACCATTTACGGTAATGATGCCCCCTTGGTCGCCAGCCAGCAGCATCGTATTGGGGTCGTTCGGATTGATCCAGAGCCGGTGATAGTCATCACCACCCGGTGCACCCCGAAAATCATTCCATGTTTTGCCGCCATCTTCCGATTTCCAGGCAGACACATCGGCAATGAAAAGGATATCAGGATTGGTAGGATGCGCTTTTACTTCGGCGAAATCGCTGCCACGACCCCATAATCGCGGATCTTTATTAAAGCGTGTCCAGGTTTCACCTGCATCGTCTGAACGATATACGCCACCGAGTTCGGGAGCATCGACGGTAGCGTAGAGCCGATTGGAATTGCTTGGCGCTATGCAAAAGCCGATTCGACCCAGTCCCTGCTCCACCGTAGGTAGCCCTTTTGTAAGTTTTTGCCAGGTTGTGCCGCCATCCGTTGATTTATAGAGGCCGCTTTCTTTTCCCTGCCAGGCACCGTTTTCCCAGGGGCCTTCCTGCGCTGTCCATAGGTCAGCGTAAATAATGGCCGGGTTTTTCGGGTCGAGGGTTACCTGAATGGCTCCAGTATCCTGGTCTTTATACAATACTTTGTCCCAGGTTTTACCCCCATCGGTGGTACGATAGACACCCCGTTCGGCATTTGGGCCGTAGGGATGCCCCAGTACAGCGGCAAAAACCCGGTTTTCATTGGTGGGATCTATAGATATGCCCCCAATTTGCTGGCCATCACTTAAACCCAGGTGGGTCCAGGTTTTTCCCGCATTGGTCGATTTGTACATCCCGTTGCCCACCGACAAATCCGGGCGGTGAAGCCCTTCGCCACTGGCTACGTAAATAACATTGGGATTTGACGGTGCCACAGCCACATCGCCAATGGAGCCGGTGGACTGGTCGTCGAAAATGGGAAACCAGGTGCGCCCATAGTCGGTGGTTTTCCAGACACCTCCATTGTTGACACCGATGTAAAAGACGTTTGGTTGTTGCGGTACGCCTGCTGCACCCACCGTGCGACCACCCCGATGTGGCCCAATCATCCGCCATTTCATGGCGTTGAAGAAAGCAGGAGGGATGGTTTGAGCCTGTGCAAAAACGGTTGAGAAGATAAACGGCAGCAGCAGAAGCCGCCGTTTCAAGGCGTAAAATAGACCCATATGAAAAGTTGAGGTTTAACGCTTAACGAACCAGATAAGAAGCCCTGTGACTGTTACAACGGCAGTTGTCAGGGCAAACAGGATATAAATGACCTGAGAAATCCAGCCACCATAACGGCCAAAGTGAAGTTCCTCGAAAATATGTTCGGCGATGTACTCCAGGCCAGCCGTGCGGGCATCGAACCCACTGATATACTGGCCGTTTCGGGCATCCAAAGTAGCTGCCACATTATACTTACCAAGCATCCGAATGCTGTGCGGCATATTCCCCGAATAACCAGCGTACTATCGCCCGGTTTCGGGAAGTCGATTAACTCCGGTTGAAAATCAGCGATGGATGCTTTGGCAATTGCAATCGACGAATCGACCGGAATGCGTTCGAATGCCATTGGTGCTATCTGCATTTGTTCAGGTTTTCGTCCATCGCCAAATTTCCGTTCGATTTGCTCCCAGTGGAAGAAAATTCCCGTCGCGCTCATCATCAGCATAAACAACAAGGCGATAACCCCCAGCCATTTATGGATATCGGCGTACACGATACGGGCTGATTTATTCCAGCGAACCCCAATTTTAAATACACTCAGCAGCGACTTTCGGTAGTACCAAGTGCCCGTTAGGACAGATGCAAGTAAACAGATGCCCGCCAGGCTCATAATAAACCCGCCTACGGGTTCCAGTAGTAGGTTTTCATGCAGCTCCCGCGCTCGTCGAACAAGCGTAGCATCGGCATTTCGTGCGCTAAGGATAGCCCCGGTATATGGGTTCATCTCAATCCATTTCCAGGCACCCTTATCCATCAAATCAACCCGAACCGCTTCATCAGTATGGCTTTCCGACAATTGAAGACTACGTATCTGAGCCGCCGGGTATTGAGTGTGTACGGCTGAAAGCAACCTGTCATACGATTGTCGCTGCCCAACGGGCTTAATATGGGTTTGACTCGGATTTAGTAAATTATCGACTTGCCGATCAACGACCAGAATCGAGCCGGTAATCGTGATAATCAGAATAAACAGGCCCCCAACCAATCCTGAAATTCGGTGCAGACTGTAAACGGTTTTATCGGAGATCATACGTGTTGGTAGAGATAGGGAATTTTTAACAGGGTTTGGGTGGTGTCGGGTTTGAGAACCCGACACCACCCAAACCCTGTTAAAAACTTAATTGATGATAATGGCCGGAACCTGCTGTTCTGTTACGACTTTATTGAACGTTGGTACCTGCGTATTGATAACCTCTTTCAGTTTACTAACCGCCGTATCAATTTGCTTAGCCAGATCGTCATATGCCGCCTGAGACGATTTGGTCGGTTTCGCATCGGCAGATGAAACGGCCGAACCCACCCCAGCCATCTTATCGTTCAGGCGAATGGGATACGCCAGCGCATCCTGACCCGCTTTCGACTTTGGCTGCATCAGGGTGGACTCAATTTTGTCTAATTCCTCCAAAATGGGTTTGGCCGCATTCTTAAATTTCTCGGCGACTTTCGGTTCTTTGACCCCATTTGTATAGGTATTAATCTGGTTCCGAATCTGACGAAGCTGGTTAATTGACTTGTGGGCCTCCGATAGCTTGCCGTTTATTTTTTGCAGTAAGTCAAACTGCTCCTGTAACTCAGCAATGGTGGTCGTTAGCCGTGGATCTTTCCGAATTTCAATCGGTTGCTCGGCAATCAACGAATCACCAAGCAGAAGTCGAACTTTGTAATTGCCCGGTACGACTTTAGCCCCCGTTCCGCGACCCGACCACATGACGTTGGTTCCCTCAACGGCGGTTGCATCTGGATAGCGCATGTCCCAGACAAAGACGTTCATGCCCGGATTAGCCGTCGCCATGCCTGATTTTGGAGCTGTTTCATCCTGATAAAACTCGTTCAGTACCTTAAAAGGCTGTCCTTTTTTATCCTTAGTATTGGAGTAGGTGATGATGGTATCATTGCTGGTTGTCATGTACACCAGACGTAGCTCTTTTTTGGGCTTGCTTTTCAGGTAGTAGCGAGTAATCACGCCATTTGGTGCATTTTCGCCTTCACCTGAAGGTGTACCCCGCCGGGTGCTTCCGGCACCTCCGTCCATCCGATACGCGTGGCGAGGTTTGAACAAATAGGCAGCAGTTACCAGTTTACCGGCTTGTTTCAGGTCCATCAGCTCGTGGAGGGGCGTAATGTCGTCCATGATCCAGAACGCCAGTCCGTGGGTGGCAATAACCAGATCCTTTTCGCGCTTATGAATCTGCAAATCACGAACAGGCGTAACGGGCAGGTTCAAACTCAGCTTCTCCCATGAACCGCCATCGTTGAAGGATACGTAAACACCACGTTCTGTACCCGCATAGAGTAATCCCGGTTTGTTGGGATCTTCGCGAATAACATGGCAATGTTCGTCTGACGGAATACCCGTCGTGATGCTTGTCCAGGTTTTGCCGTAATCAGTTGTTTTGAATAGATACGGTTTCCGGTCGCCCGACATATAACGTTTGGCAGCCAGATAGGCTTTTCCAGGTGTATGATCAGAGGGATGTACGATACTCATGATTGCCAGTTCGGGGAGCATCGACGCTGGTGGGGTAATGTTCTGCCAGGTTTTTGAGCCGTCGCGACTGATGTGCATCAGACCATCGTCGGACCCTGCCCAGAATACGTTCTTCTCTACAGGCGATTCCGCAAAAGTGAAAATGGTTGGAAAAGTTTCGGCACCGGTGTTGTCTTTCGTAATAGGGCCGCCTGTATCGCCCTGCGTTTTCGGGTCGTTTCGGGTCAGGTCGGGGCTGATGTCCTCCCACGAATGGCCATAGTCGGTACTGCGGTGCAGATATTGCGAGGTGATGTATAGCGTTTTGTTATCGTGTGGTGAGAAAACGATGGGATACGTCCACTGAAACCGGTATTTTCGGGCCGAAGAAGGGGAACCCATAAAGTATTCTGGATACACATTAATGACCTGGTTTTGATCCGTCTTTTTATCGTAACGGGTGATCAAGCCATCATAACTGCCACCATATGTTACGTCCGGGTTATTGGGTTCTGGCGTAATGTATCCCGATTCTCCGCCCGACACAGGATACCAATCGGATTTGCCAATCGAATAGCCGGTTGTGCGGCTGGCAATCCGAATGGACGTGTTATCTTGCTGAGCACCGTACAGATTATAGGGAAAGTCGTTGTCGACAGCTACGTGGTAAAACTGGGAGGTGGGCATGTCGATGTCTGAGAAGGTAGCTCCCCATTGTAGGTTACTTCGGCACCGCCATCGTCGGCAATGATAAAGTTCTGCGAATTTTTTGGGTTCCACCAGATATCGTGCGTATCGCCGTGATGAACGCCGAGTACACTGAATGTTTTGCCGCCATCGTACGATTTCATTGCATTGACATTCAGGACAATCAATCCATTTTCATCCTGCGGGTCAGCGCCCATCATCATATAGTACCAGGGGCGTTGCCACAGGTTTTTGTCTTCGTTGATCAGTTGCCACGAATCACCGGCATCGTCGGATCGGTATAGACCACCCTTCGCATTTTCGACCATTGCGTACAGTCGATTCGAGTTGGCGGGCGAGACAACAATACCGATTTTTCCCAGTATTCCCTTCGGCATACCTGGCTTGTTGCTCAGGTTTACCCAGGTATCACCGCCATCCGTGGATTTGAACAGGCCACTACCAGGGCCGCCACTGCTCATCTTATAGCTGTTGCGGTAGGCCTGCCACATCGATGCGTAGATAATAGACGGATTGTTCGGGTCTATCTTGACAGTGGCTGATCCAGTGCTATCATTTTTGGTCAGAATCGCCTTCCAGGTCTTGCCGCCATCGGTCGTACGGAATACCCCCGTTCTTTATTGGGCGCGAACGGATTTCCCAGTGCCGCTACATAGGCAATGTCGGGATTGTGGGGATGGACTTCGACATTACCGATGGCGTCGGCCATCTTCAGGCCAACGTGTTTCCAGGTTTTACCCGCATCAGTTGATTTGTAGACGCCATCGCCATTGGCAATATTGCTTCGAATATCAGATTCCCCCATGCCAACGTACACAATATTGGGATCGGAGGGTGCAACACCAATGGCACCAACTGAACTGGATTTAAAGGTAGAATCCGACACCATTATCCAGTTACCGCCCCCATCAGTGGTTTTCCAGACGCCCCCGCCGGTGGCTCCGAAATAATAGGTCAGTGGCTGACTCGGATGACCGGCCACGCCCAGGGCACGCCCCGCACGAAAAGGGCCGATGTTGCGCCAGCGTAAGGCGTTGAAAAGACTATCTGAAGTCTGGGTTGTAGCGGTCTTTACAATTGGTTTCGTTTTCCGTTGAGCAAATCCAGCACAGGTGCTCAGAAAGGTAATGATGACGAATACGCCGATTGAACGGGTTACGGATTGGTTTGTCATGAAGAATAGGTTAGTTTTTTTACCAGGCAGTTCAAAATTTATTGTCAATCGATTGGACGGCTATCAGCTAGTGGAAACTAGCCATAATTACATTAAATGCTATTTAAAAACTATTCTTACTACATATAGATGGAGATAGGGCTTTATACGGGTCACAAAAGTAGAAAAGAAACAAAATGTTAGCTAACTAAGCTTTTTGCAATTGAAAACAGCTGCCAAATTAGAAAATGCAGAATCAATTTCTTATGATTTACTTTGTATAATTCCATTGACTTAGGTACTGACAGACATTGCCACTCTACTTGTATGCTCTTTACACGACTCCTTCATCAATTCCAGACTGTACTCTTTACTGCCCTATGCTGCACCCTGGTCAGCAATCCGCTAAATGCTCAACTAACGCCACCAGCCGATACGGCGATTAATCCAGTGTTTAAAGGAATGGCCTGGCGCAATATTGGGCCGACCCGCGGGGGCGTTCGTTAGGATCGGCTGGCTCTCCAAGTCGCAAACAAGAGTATTACTTTGGCGCTGTAGGTGGCGGCTTATGGAAAACCACAGATGGTGGACAGAGCTGGTCGCCCGTTACAGATGGCCAGTTAAACAGTTCATCGGTGGGGGCCGTGGCCGTAGCGGAAACCAACCCAGATATTGTCTACATCGGTACCGGCGAAACCCAGTTGCGGGGGAATCATGCAGGGCGATGGTGTCTATAAAACAACGAATGCTGGAAAAACCTGGATAAACATAGGTCTGAAAAATACCCAGGCCATTGCCCGCGTCCGTATCCACCCAACAAACCCGATATCGTGTACGTAGCCGCGCTGGGTCATCCCTACGGCCCAAACGAAGAACGCGGCATTTTCCGAACGACCGACGGCGGCAAAACCTGGAAAAAAGTTCTGTACAAAGGGGATAAAGCGGGTGGCGTAGATGTAATCATTGACCGCACGAACCCCAATGTCCTCTATGCTTCGATCTGGGAAGTTTACCGAAAACCCTGGAAAATGTGGGGTGGGGGCGGTGCATCAGGCCTGTTCAAGTCCACCGATGGGGGCGATACCTGGACTGAGTTAACCCGCAAACCCGGCATGCCCAAAGGCACTGTCGGGAAGATTGGCGTAACGGTTTCGCCGGTTGACCCGAACCGGGTCTGGGCCATTGTGGAAGCAGAAGACGGTGGCGTTTACCGCTCTGACGATGCTGGCATGACCTGGAAGCACGTTAACGACGAACGAAAACTGCGCCAGCGGGCCTTTTATTACTCCCGCATTTATGCCGATCCACTCGACAAAAACGGCGTTTACTGCCTGAACGTTAACTTTTACAAATCGACGGATGGGGGTGTCAAGTTTAACAAAGCAATCACCGTTCCTCACGGCGACAACCATGATCTGTGGATCGATCCGGCCGATTCCACTCGCATGATTACATCGAACGATGGCGGTGCCGCGGTATCGGTCAACGGGGGCAAAACCTGGACTGACGAAAACTTCCCGACAGCCCAACTCTACCACATTACCACCACTACCGATTTCCCCTATCATATTGCAGGTGCCCAGCAGGACAACACCACCGTAGCCGTAGCGAGCGAGGGATGGTCCAATCAATTGGTGAAAACCAACAGCATCAAAAAATCAGAATGGGGATACGAAGTGGGTGGTGGCGAAAGTGGCTACATAGCGCAGGACCCCCAAAATCCGGATATCTTCTATGCCGGTAGCCAAGGGGCATTGCTGACACGTTATGACCGTTCTACGGGTCAAACCCGCGATGTGCAGGTGTATCCGCGTTTTTTCTCCGGTGAGCCCGCCAGTGCACTACCCGAACGCTGGCAGTGGACCTATCCAATCGTGTTTTCGCCCAAAGATCCAAACCGGCTCTACGTTTGTTCCCAGCACGTTTGGGTGTCGACCAATGAAGGACAGAGCTGGGAAAAAATCAGCCCTGATCTCACCTTAGCGGATACCACAACACTTGGGAAAAGCGGGGGAGTGATCACGATGGATATGAACGGTCCCGAAATTTACGCGACCGTGTTTGCGCTGGCTCCTTCCTACCACGATGTCAACACGATCTGGGCGGGTTCCGACGATGGACTGATTCACATCACCCGTGATCACGGAAAAACCTGGCAGAACATAACCCCACCAGACTTGCCCAAACACACCCGAGTAAGTATTATCGAAGCATCGCGGCATAAACCCGGAACGGCTTACGTAGCGGCCAAACGCTACCAGATGGATGATCGGACGCCCTACCTCTACAAAACAAACGATTACGGCAAAACCTGGAAAAAGATCATTAGTGGTCTGCGAGCCGATGATTACGCCCATTCGATACGGGAGGATATTACGCGTCCCGGCCTGCTCTATGCTGGCATGGAACACGGCATTTGGGTCTCGTTTACGGATGGGGAATCCTGGCAACCCCTGCAACTAAAACTGCCTGATACGCAAATTGCCGACATTCAGGTTACTGAAAAAGATGTTGTAATCGGAACGCATGGTCGTTCGATTTACGTGCTGGATGACATTTCGCCTGTTCGGGAATTTACGGCTGATCTGGTCAGTAAACCGGTGCATCTTTTCAAACCCTACTATGCCGTTCGACGGGTGCAGCCCGCTGTGTTTCAGTACTATCTGGCGAAGCAGGCGGATAGCGTAAAAGTTGAAATCCTGGATGCGGCCGGAACGGTTATTCAATCATTTACCGGCAATAAACCCACGAATCCTAAAGCGGGTGACGATGACGACGATGATGAGCCAGGTAAGCCTAAAGTTAAGCTACCCACAACGGCTGCTGGCTTGAACCGTTATGAATGGGATCTTCGCTATCCAGGGGCTACCTACTTCAAAGGCATGATTATGTGGGGCGCTCGTCCAACGTCGGGTCCACTCGCCTTACCCGGTCAGTATCAGGTTCGACTAACGGTGGGCGACCAATCGTTCACCCAGCCGTTCGAGATCAGACTTGACCCACGGTTGAAAGGTGTTACCACCGCCGATGTGCAGGAACAGTTTAAACTGACGATGAAGCTTCGGGATCAGACCAGCAAAGCCAACGATGCGGTGATTCAGATTCGGACGCTGAAAGAAAAGCTATCCAGGCAACCCGATAGTCCAGCGAATAAAAAGCTGAAAGAACAACTAAGCATCATCGAAGAAAATCTGTACCAGATTCGGAACCAGAGCGGTCAGGACCCGTTGAATTTTCCAATTAAACTAAACAACCGACTCGCTGCCCTCTGGCGTAGTGTGGAAAGTGGTGATGCGAAACCAACCGACGGTTCTTACAAAGTATACGAAGAATTATCAGCCGATCTGGACAAGCAAATGGCGGAGCTGGACGTACTTCTGAAAACGAAAACGGTGCAGCGTATTGGCATGTGATTTTAGGCTGGGGCGGGTTCAAACCCGCGCCAGCCCCCTCATCAACACACGAACTATGTTAAGACATCTATCCTACGCCTTACTTGGTCTATTAATCTTCCTGACCAGTTTCTTTGCCTTTGCTCAAACCCCGGCTTCTTCACAGGCTTCCGTAATGAAAGCCATGCTATGGCGAAACATCGGACCGTTTCGGGGTGGGCGTTCGGTTTGTGTGGCGGGCCACCCCACAGAACGGCTGGTGTTTTACATGGGAACAACCGGCGGGGGCGTCTGGAAAACGGAGAACGGTGGCATTACCTGGCAGAACATTTCCGACGGTTTTTTTAAAACAGGCTCGGTTGGAGCGATTTCAGTATCGACCTCAAATCCCAATATTATCTACGTTGGGATGGGCGAACACACCCTCCGGGGGAATCTGTCCCACGGAGATGGGGTCTATAAATCGACAGATGCGGGTAAAACCTGGTCGCACATTGGCCTGGCTGATACATACCACATTGGCCAGGTTATTATAGACCCGACGAATCCCGATATTGTTTATGTGGCGGCTCTTGGTCATGCCTTCGGACCCAATGAAGAACGGGGTATTTTTCGCACGCAGGATGGGGGTAAAAGCTGGCAAAAAGTGTTATACAACAACCCAAATGTAGGCGCCATTGACCTGACCATTGACCCAGCTCATCCCAAAACCCTGTATGCATCCACCTTTGAATTCCGCCGGTTTCCGTGGGGAGTACGTAGTGCCGGACCGGGAGCGGGTATTTATAAAACGACGGATGGCGGAACGACCTGGACCGACATAACCCGGAACACCGGCTTGCCAACAGGCACGAACCGAGGCCGTATCGGCCTAGCCTTGTCTCCCTCGAAACCCAATCGAATCTGGGCTATTATCGAAGCCGAAAACGAACAGACGGGGGTCTATCGAACCGATGATGCCGGTGCTACCTGGCAGGTTGTCAGTCAGTTTGCCGATTTGTTCCAACGGCCCTGGTATTATCATCACCTGGCAGCCGATCCCAAAGACAGCGAAACGATTTGGGTGCTCAATATCGACATGTGGAAATCGAGCGATGGGGGAAAACCTACAAAAGGTTGATCCGCCCCACGGCGATAACCACCAGCTTTGGATTGACCCCAACGATACCAAACGGATGGTGCAGGCCAATGATGGCGGAGGAACCGTAACCTTCGACGGGGGAAATCGTGGTCCAGCATTTATAATCAGCCGACGGCCCAGATGTACCACGTAATTACGGACAACAAATTTCCGTACCGGGTGTACGGTGCCCAGCAGGATAATACCACGATTTCGGTGCCCAGTCGTTCGGATTATGGGCCATTTACCCTCACGAGAATTACGATGTAGGCGGTGGTGAATCGGGCTATATCGCCTTCGATAAAAATGATCCATCACTGATTTTTGCCGCCAACCACCACTGGCTTACCCGCCTGAACCTGAAAACGAATCAACTTAAAGACGTATCGGTCATTCCGGACGATATGTATGGCTACGGGTCTGCTGATCTGGCTTACCGGTTCCAGTGGACGTATCCAGTCATGGTGTCGCCACATAATCCGAAGGTGTTGTACGCTACCTCTCAATACGTGCATCGGTCAACCGATCAGGGAGCGAGTTGGCAGGTAATCAGCCCTAATTTATCCCGATCCGATCCGGCAACGCTCGAAAAAACACCGACCATGGATGATCTGTCGATTGGGAAAGACTGGGGCCCCATTAAACGGGACAATACGGGCGTAGAATGGTACGGGACAATTTTCGCGTTGGCCGAGTCTCCCGTAAAAGCGGGTGTTTTATGGTCGGGTTCGGATGATGGTTATGTCCAATTGTCGACGGATAATGGTAAAACCTGGAAAAACGTTACCCCAAAGGATATGCCTGCATTTGCCCGGATCAGTATCATTGATGCCTCTCCGCACAACCCGGCCACGGCCTACGTCGCGGCATTGAAGTACAAGCAGGATGACTTCCATCCGTACCTATACAGAACCAGCGATTACGGCAAAACCTGGTCGAAAATTACGCAGGGTATCCCAGCCGATGAGTTTACCCGCGTGATTCGGGAAGATCCCAAACGACGGGGCCTTCTGTATGCCGGTACCGAAAAGGGTATTTATGTTTCGTTCAATGATGGTGCCCTTTGGCAACCGATACAATTGAATCTCCCTGTAGTGCCCATTCACGACCTGGCCATTCAGGGCACGGATTTGGTAGCAGCCACACACGGCCGTTCGTTCTGGATTCTGGACGACCTGACCATTCTGCACCAACTGACCGATGAGGTGCAGAAATCGGCAGTTCACTTGTTTAAACCACGACCAACGGTGCGGTTTAAAGCGGGGCTGGACCCAGCCATAAAGCCCGTACCGAATGGGGCTACTGAATTGGGCAAAAATCCGCCGAATGGGGTCAAAGTCGTTTATTTCTTATCCGAGAAGCCGAAAGCCCCGATCTCACTGGATTTCCTCGATGCTAGTGGACAACTCATCAAATCCTACAAAAGCAACAGTTCCAGTACGACCGCTCCATTATCCAGCTCGGCTATTGCCCCAAAGATTCTGCGGGCAAATCTGAAATGCGCCAGCCGGTAGCGCCTGTCCGCAAGGAACCTACTTTGCCTGCAGAAGCCGGTGGTAACTCCTTTGTTTGGGAAGACATGCGTTACCCGGACCCAATCGCCTTGCCGAATTCAGTGACGCACGGACGTGCGAGAGGCCCACTAGCAATGCCCGGCAAATACAAGGTGCAATTGACAGTGGATGGCAAAACGTATACGCAGGAGTTCGACATAATTAAAGACCCCCGCATCGAAACAACTCCTGATGAGTTCAAACAGCAATTTGATATGCTCATCAAAATCCGGGAGCGAATCAATGAACTGCGTAATGGTGTCCTGACGATTCGCCAGCTACGTCAGCAACTGGACAGTACCTATCATTCCCCTGATGATCCAGCGGTAAAGGAGTTGAAAGACAAACTGCTCCGGATCGAAGATGAATTGTACCAGTATCGAGCCAAAGCCACGCAGGATTTAACCAACCACCCCGTTCGATTAAATACCAAATTTACGGCACTGGAGGGCTTCGTTGAGTCGGATGATTCGAAACCAACACAACAACAAAGTGATCAGTACAACAGTCTGTCGAAAAAACTGGCTGATCAATTAAAGGCGCTGGACAATCTAAAACCAGCTATCCAGAACAAGCTCAGACCAAATGGGTAGGGTACCTACCCGCTTTTGTTTAGAACCATGATTTGATTTTCTACAACATTCGCAGTAACGTATAAAAAATGCTCGCTGGGCGCATCCATATCGTTCGCATCCTTCTGGTGACAGCTTCGCTGGCGCTGGCAAGCATCTATGGCTATTATCAGGCCTGCGAATGGATGGCCAAATGGGCGTTTGCGCACCAGTCCTACTTTGCGGCCGATGAGCTTATTTTAATTACAATTCCCCAGACAGACCTTTCCCGACAGAACGATTATCTGGCTAACGAAGGTGAATTCGAGTGGCAGGGCGAACTGGTTGATGTGCTCCACCGCGAGTTTCGTTCCGACACATTGTATATCTATGGTTTTCGCGATAAAGCCGAAACGAAACTCAAACAGGAAGCCGCCTGGCTTTATGAGGACACGGCACATCCTGACAACCAGCCCGTAAGCTCACGTTCCCACACGAAACGAATCAAGTGGTTTAGTCCGTTTGTACTGCCCCGTTCGGGGGTAATCGCCCCGGTAGCCGGGTTTATCCTGCCCGTATCGACGTCTTTTTTTGCGTATTCTCCCTCCCGCATCAGGCTTCCCTTCCTGGAGGTACTCGCTCCTCCACCCAACTTGTAGCTTTGTTTAGCGATGAGGTTTTAGCCTCTTTAGACGTCAGTAACTTTATCTGAACAGATAAAAGCGTAGCCGCGCGTCTGCAAATTTCCGGATCGGTATATCCTGTCCGGCAGAACCTACTTTTACCAATCAACAACCTGCTTTATGAAATCAATTTATAGTCGATATATCCTTGCGGTACTCATGCTTAGTTGTCTGAGTATCCGCCTGTATGCCCAGCAAGCCATAACCGGTCGCATTGTTGACCCAACTAATTCTCAGCCTATCATTGGTGCAACCGTACTGATTGGCGGTACAAACCGGGGTACGACCGCCGATGACAAAGGGCAGTTTAGTCTATCTGCCAGTGAAGGTGACCAACTTCAATTCTCCGCCATTGGTTATCAAACGCTCACAGTAGGCGTCAAAGCAACTACGCGAAGCCTGACGATTGAACTCGACCCGTCTAACACGGATCTGAATGAAGTGATCGTGGCAGGCTACTCGACTCCGCAAACGATACAGCGTACGGCCGGAGCAGTAGGGTTGATTACCAGTCGGGATATTCAACGAACCAATGGGATTCACCTCCAAAACTACGTGAACCTGATTCCCGGTGTGAAGGTAGAGATGCGGACAATTGCTGCCGGAAACCGGATCGTTATTCGTGGCTATGGTAACCAGACCAACTTCAACGGGGTTGGCTATAAGGCCTATCTGAACGATATTCCCCTGACCGATGGCGACGGAACCACCTTCCTGGATGACATTGACTTTACAACCCTGAGCCGCGTTGAGGTATTAAAAGGGCCCGGATCGAGCGCGTATGGGAATGCCATTGGGGGCGTTGTTAATTTCTATACCGAACGGGCACCGATCGGTAAAACGAGCATCAGTCAGCAGGTATTAGGCGGATCGTATGGCCTATTCCGAACGAACACATCCCTAAAAATCGGCACTGATAATACCAGCCTGAATATTAACTATGGTCATCAGAAGTACGACGGATTCCGGACACATGGCGGTTCGCAAAAAGATTTTTTGAGTATAACCAGCGACACCTATATGAGTGCCAAACGGTCGATGTCGGTCTTTGTTGGGTATACCAATTCGTATGACTTACTGGCCGGAGAAATAGATAGCGTTGCTATTCTGGAACAACCGGAGAGCTCCGATCCTGTGTACGTTGCCAACAATGCCAGTATCAAAACCGAGAGTGCCCGGGTCGGACTAAGCCACAACTACCAGTTCACAGACCGGTTTTCGAACAAAACAACCCTATTTGTGGGTGGACAGGTCATTGATCAACCCTTTGCGGCTGGGGTCAATAAGTCAAACAAGTTCAAATTTGGCGGTCGTAGCGTATTCACGTATAGCAACGATGCCAGCCCGTTACGTCCAACGATTAGTGTGGGGGGCGAGTTTTTAAAGAACTTCAACTTCGCCAAAGGGTATGGCTTATCAAACAATATTCTTGGCGCGCTCCGCTCTGATCTTGAAGTACAGGCCATGCAGTACAGTTTGTTCGCGCAGGCCGCTTTGCAAATAGCGCCAAAGCTAACTTTGTCGGCGGGGGCAGGACTCAATTATGTTGAGTATGGCATTACCGATATGCGGGCGGCTACCACAACGCCACTGTATGTCAACGTGTCGGGGTATAAACGGTTCAAGCCTATTCTAGCTCCCCGAGCCGCACTAGCTTATCAGCTTACCAATAACGTATCGCTTTATGCCAGTGTGAGCAAGGGGTATTCGGCACCGGGCACGAATCAGGTCATTGTGGCACAGACGGGTGTTGTGAACTACGATCTTCGGCCGGAGTTAGGAACTAACTATGAGATCGGTAGCAAAGGGAGCTTTCTGAATAAATCGCTCACCTACGAAATTGCTTACTTTACCATGGCCGTAGCAGACAAACTCGTTCCGCAGGGCTTCGCAGCCACCTCGACCGTACCTGCCTATTCGATAACGACCAACGCCGGTAAAGTGCAGCATAATGGACTGGAACTGGCTATTCAATATGCCTATCGCCCAGGTGCGGGAGCGGTTTCCCTGATCCGTCCGTTCGTGTCATACACCTACAGCGACTTTTATTACAAGGACTATAAAAGCGACAATAATAGCGATGCTAAAACGGTCGATTACACGGGCAAGAAAGAGTCGGGTATTGCGCCAAACCTGTTGAATGCAGGCGTAGATATTGAAGTTCGGTCTGGTTTTTACCTGAACGGAACCATGATATACGTCGATAAAATGCCCATTAACCTGCCTAACAACCATTTTGCTGATGCCTACACGCTCGTAAATGGGAAATTGGGTTACCGTAGTGGACTAGGGAATCACTTCAACCTGGATGTGTACGTCGGTTCGGACAACATGCTGAGCAGTACGTATTCATCGCTGGTATTCCTTAACCTTGCCAATCCAGCAAACAACCGTCCGTTGGCCTATAATCCATCCCCGAAGATTACCTTCTATTCGGGAGCAATGCTGAAGTATATATTTTGAAACTTGTGCGGAGACACCGACTTGCGTCTCCGCACAGGACAACATTTAACCATCTACAATTTAATGAAACTCTATAATACATTCCTTTTATCAGTACTAGTTACTCTGGCTATCTCGGCCTGTACATCAACTCAAAAGGATCAAACGCAGGCCACTGGCAAACAGCGAATCGTTTGTGTAGCCAAGCAGTTGACTGAACTAATTTACGCCCTCGGTGCCGGGGATCAGTTGGTTGGTGTCGACCTGTCAAGTACGTACCCACCAGCCGCGCAGAAGCTGACCAAAGTGGGTTACCACCGTATGCTCAATGCGGAAGGGATTATCGCGCTTAAACCAACAGTCGTTTACCACGATGGGAACGTTGCCCCGGAAGCGGTCATGCAGCAATTGGAAAAAGTGGGTGTTCCCATGAAGGTATTTCCCGATGCGCACACCATTCCCGAAGTCAAAGCCCTGTTCGATACATTGGCCGCCCAATTTAGTGCCCAGAAACAAGCCGATAGCCTGAAAACCAAGCTCGATAGTGATCTGGCGAAAGCAGCTGAGGATGTGAAGCAGTACAAAACCACACCTAACGTTGCGATCATCCATTTCGGCCGGGTTATTAACAACTACCTGGTTATTGGAAAAGCGGGCACAGCGTCATATATGCTGGAGATGGCCGGGGCAAAAACGTAATGGACACGCTGAAAGGTATGAAACCGCTCAGCCCGGAGATTATCAGCAAAGCCCAACCCGATATTATTCTGGTGACTGATTTTGGCTACGATCGGCTGGGTAATGCCGAGAAGCTAGCCACGCTGCCTGGTATCGCCCTGACACCAGCCGGAAAAAACAAAAAGATTTACCGCATTGAAGAACACGATCTGATTTATCTGGGGCCCCGCACGGGCGAAAATGTCCTGATGCTCATGAAGTTAATTCACCAGTAATGAAATTATCTTCCCTAACGCCAGGAAGCTGGTATGGTATTTTAGCCATTTTGCAGCTGCTGTCAATCGTGGCCGCGCTTCGAATTGGTGCCGTCGACCTGACGTTCGATGATATTAATCACATTCTACTGAATGGCATGGGTCTGTCGAATACCACAATTGATCCGATTTCGCAGGGGCTTTTTTTGCAGATCCGGCTTCCCAGAGTTTTGCTTTGCGCCACGGTTGGGGCTGGATTATCGGTATCGGGCGTACTGATGCAGGCGCTATTTAGAAATCCTATTGTTGAGCCGGGACTGGTTGGTACCAGTTCCGGCGCGGCATTGGGGGCGGCTCTGGTATTTGTACTTGGCAAGAACATCAACTGGGCCTTCACCGACGCGCTGGGATTGTTTCTATTACCCTGCGTAGCCTTCACCTTTGCTTTTTTTGCCACCTTACTCGTATATCGCATCGCATCGGTAAGTGGCAAGGTGAATGTGGCTACGATGATCCTGGCGGGCATTGCCATCAACGCGCTGGCGACAGGGGGCACCGGCTTTCTGTCTTATATTGCTCGTGACCCACAGGCGCGATCCATCACGTTTTGGAATCTAGGCACTTTTTCTGGGGCTGACTGGACTCAGTTCGCTATCGTTTTTCCAGTTACGTCAATTGGTGTTTTACTTTCCCTACGGTTCACCAAAGCCTTGAATATCTTAATTTTGGGAGAAGACGAGGTGCGCCATTTGGGCTACAACATCGACCGGCTCAAGATTCAGGTACTGTTATTGAACACCCTGCTGGTGGCCATCGGTACCGCGATGGTGGGGGTGATTTCGTTCGTTGGACTGGTGGTGCCACACTTGTTACGATTACTGAAAACATCGGACAACCGATTTCTGGTTATTGCTTCGGCCCTGCTGGGCGGTTCCTTGCTCACCCTGGCCGACACCCTCGCCCGAAGACTGGTTGCCCCTGCCGAATTCCCGATTGGTGTCATCACCGCATTCGTTGGCGCACCCGTATTTATCTGGCTGCTAATTCGGAATGCACGGTCGTTTCAGAAAGGAGGGTTCTATGCTTAAAGCGGAAAATCTGTCGTTTCAAATTGGGGATAATCTGCTGATTGACAATGTGTCACTGACCCTGCTGCCCGGTGAGTTTACGATGGTCTTAGGCCCCAATGGAGCAGGGAAAAGCACACTGCTTAAGTTATTGACCGGTACCGAAACGCCCCGGCAGGGCCAGGTTTGGTATGGTGATCAACTCCTCAGGTCGATCCCGCTCAGTACTTTAGCCAGGCAAAAAGCCGTACTTTCCCAGTTGCTATCGTTACCATTTGATTTGAGCGTAGCGGAGGTGGTCATGATGGGTCGTTACCCCTATTTCGATCTTAATCCGACCAGTCTGGACAAGCAGATTGCTGACGATTGCCTGGAAACGGTAGGTATGTTTTCGTTTAAAACGCGCGCGTTTGCTTCACTTTCGGGCGGAGAAAAACAAAAAGTGCATTTGGCTCGCGTGCTTGCTCAGCTATATCGCCAGGCGGAAGATCGATCCGTCAAGTATCTTTTCCTCGATGAGCCTATTTCGGCACTGGATATTCACTACCAGCATCAGATATTGAGCCTGGTTCGCGAACTAGCATCGCAGAATATAATCGTTTTCGTTATCGTCCATGACATCAATCTAGCCCTCCAGTATGCCCAAAAGGTAATCCTAATTGACAAGGGACGCATTTATGGAATGGGAAGTGCAAATGAGGTACTTACAGAAACGGCTATCGAAGCGGTATTTAAGCTGAGGCCTTACTTTATAACGCATCCTGAAACCGGCAGGCGGGTTATGATTTGCTGATTTCGCCCTATCTTGGTAGACGGTAGCTCAGTAAATCTGTTGTCATGCAAAAGATTCTATTTTTCCTGTTTTCTGTAGTACTTGCCTCCCCACTTCTGGCCCAAAAGCCCAAACCGGCAAAGGCTGTCTCAACGACAATAGTTGAAGGGGGTGTCAATCTTGACCCCTATTTCAAACCCGTCAAATGGCGCAACATTGGCCCATTTCGGGGAGGCAGATCAGTGGCAGGGGCGGGGTTACCAGCGACCCACAACTCTACTATATGGGTACAGTCGGCGGGGGTATCTGGAAAACCGAAGACGCAGGTATCACGTGGAAAAACGTATCCGATGGACAGCTAAAAACCTCTTCCGTGGGGCGATTGGCATTTGTGAGTCAGACCCCGCTGTGGTGTATGCTGGTATGGGCGAACATGCTCCGCGTGGGGTCATGACCTCTTATGGGGACGGCGTTTATAAATCCACCGATGCCGGAAAAACATGGCAACACCTTGGTCTTGACCTCACTCGCCATATTGCTGCGGTACGGGTGCATCCGCAAAACCCGGATGTGGCGTTTGTTGCTGCTCAGGGTGCCCTGCACGGTGCCTCCGCCGAACGGGGTATTTATAAAACTACAGATGGCGGCAAATCCTGGAAAAAAGTGTTGTTTATTGACGAAAACACGGGCTGCAATGACCTGAGTATGGACATGACGAACCCACGTATCCTGTATGCATCCATGTGGGATTACCGGCGGTTACCCTGGCAGGTGCAGAGCGGTGGAAAAGGCAGCGGTCTGTACAAATCGACCGACGCAGGCGAAACCTGGACAAAACTTGAAAAAGGGCTGCCAAAAGAATTGGGTAAAATGGGTATTTCTGTTTCGAAGGCAAATCCAAGCCGTGTTTATGCCGTTATCGAATCGGATACCAAAGCCGAAAAAGGGGGTTTTTCTATCCGAAGATGCAGGCAAAAGCTGGAATCGGGTCAGTAAAGACCATCGGACAGTCCAGCGAGCCTGGTATTACATCGAAATCTTTGCTGATCCGATCGACGAAAACACGGTATATGTTCTCAATACGTCCGTTCTGAAATCCATTGATGGGGGCAAGACATTCAGCACAATTTCGGGTTCGCATGGCGATCACCACAACCTGTGGATCAACCCCAAACAACAAAAATCTATTCTTACAAAACGATGGTGGGGGAGCCATATCTTTTAATGGCGGAAAATCATGGTCGTCGGAGAATAACCAACCCACCGCGCAGTTTTACCGTGTCAATGCCGATAACCGCTTTCCCTACTATGTGTATGGTGGTCAGCAGGATAACACATCGGTAATGATTGTTAGCCGAACCACCGCAGGCAGTGGCATTAGCGATAAAGATTGGGTCTCCTCTGCGGGTGGAGAAAGTGCATTTCTGGCTTTCAATCCCGATGATCCGCGTTACGTAATGGGCGGTAGTTATCAGGGCACCATCGAAGTCCTCGATCAGCAAACGCACGAAGGCAAACCCATCATGGTGTCGCCGATTCAGTATCAGGCGTTGCAGGCCAAAACGATGAAATACCGGTTTAACTGGAACGCACCGATCATCTGGTCGAAGCACGAACCCAATGCGTTTTATCATGCCGGAAATAAGCTATTTAAAACGACCGATCTGGGAAAAAGCTGGACGACCGTTTCGCCCGATCTAACCCGTCATGATTCTACCAAACTAGGCTGGGGTGGTGCGCCTTATACCAATGAAGGCGCGGGTGGTGAGAACTACGCGACGATTACCTATGTCCTCGAATCACCTATTGAAAAAGGCACCTTATGGACAGGCAGCGACGACGGTCTGGTTCAACTCACTCGCGATGGCGGCAAAACCTGGACCAACGTTACACCCGCTGGTCTGGAAGAAACCCTGATCAATTGCATTGAGGTATCTCCTCACGACAAAGCCACCGCCTACATTGCCACGACTCGCTACAAAGTCAACGACTTTGCCCCGCTATTTATAAAACAACTGATTATGGCAAAACCTGGACGAAGATCGTGACAGGAATTCCATACGGAGCCTTCACCCGAACGGTTCGGGAGGACCCAGAGCGTAAAGGATTGTTATATGCCGGAACGGAAACCGGGCTTTATATCTCCTACAACGACGGGCTAACCTGGCGACCCTGGCAACTCAATTTGCCCGTCAGCCCGATCACTGATTTGAAAGTTCACCAAGGCGACCTGATTGCAGCCACCGCCGGACGATCTTTCTGGATTCTGGACGATCTGGGGCCTATTCGTCAGTTCAATGATAAAGTCTCGAAAGACAGCTTGTTGGTGTATAAACCCGAAGATGCCTACCGCGTATC
Source organism: Spirosoma telluris (assembly GCA_003259005.1). Classification (GTDB taxonomy): domain Bacteria; phylum Bacteroidota; class Bacteroidia; order Cytophagales; family Spirosomataceae; genus Spirosoma; species Spirosoma telluris. Next base: position 1,528,725 of record QLII01000001.1, on the reverse strand, counting down.
GGGTGCTAGTACATTGGATAAAGTACTTGAAGAGGAAGACGATGAAGACGCAGGCAGCAGCCCCGGCCGCAATGGATTTGCTGGTACAAACCCATCTACTGGCGTAGTCATGTATTATCAACTACCCGCCAAAGTTGACACTAGTGCCACATTGACAATGGAAATTCAGTCCAATCAGGGGGTTGTGCTTCGAAAGTTCAGCAGTAAGAAAGACAAAAAGTTTGTCCAGTTTCCGGGGGGACCATCGCCAGAGCCAACGCTGACGGTGCGACCAGGCCTGAATCGGTTTGTGTGGGACATGCGGGCTGAAACCCTACCCGCCATTGAAAACGTGTTCATCGAGGGAAACTATAGTGGTCGCAAGCTGCCTCCGGGTAATTATCAGGCAAAAGTAAAACTGGGAAAACAGGATAAAACGGTGACCTTCAGCATTCTGGCAGACCCTCGAATTAATGCAATGGCGGCCGATTATGAGCAACAGCAAAAAACGCTGATGGCCATTGAGGAAGGCGTAAAGGAAATTCATCAGGGCGTCAACCGGATGCGAAAAGCCCAGAAGCAAATCAATGATCTGGTCGACCTGATTGATGACAAACCTAATCTTAAAGCCGTGGCCGACTCAGGTCGGGCTGTGGCTAAAAAGATCAAGTTGTGGGAGGAGAAAGTCATCCAGCCAAAGTCAAAATCGAATGACGATGTCATCAATTTTGAGAATAAACTGAGTGCTGACTACATCTTTCTGAAAGGTGAACTAGATGTGAATATCCCCTCCGTTACGGCCGGACAGCAAGAGCGTCTATCCGAATTGAACGCCACTTGGCAACCGTTGAAAACGGACATGGATAGGCTGATTCAGGATGATATTAGTCGGTTTAACAACCAATGCCGCCAGGCTCAACTGGATAAAATTACAGTTCCTGATGTAGCCGTTTCAACGCCGAAACAGTAGTGCTGTACACTAGGCTGGGATACCTTTTTTTATATAATAACAGGTTTAGCGTACACAAAAAAATAGTGATTTAATAAAATTCATTATGATCTATAATGTAAAAAAGGTAACTATCAGTAAAACGTTTATTGAGTGGAGTAAACTACAGGTTTATAGGTTTTTAGGGACTCGAAAATTCACAATAAAAATTCACTCATTCATGTTCTAAAATGGCAAATTGGCAGGGTTTTGGCTGCATTTCATGCAAAAATTAACTAATCCAAATGGCCTCTCCCAAAAACATCCATTTACTGAAAGAATACATCAAAACGTTCATTGCAACTGAGGTAGTCTTTCCCGGAATCCCCCCCGGCAGTGGGGCGCAGAATTTAGTCGTGTGGAGCTAAACGCGATTTACACTGGACTTAACATTGTCATTCGAAAGGCTCATCCGCTCCAGGATAGGGCAATGATTGCGGACTTCGAGCAAATCGAAGAGTTTAAGTCGCTGGATTTACACTGGTTTTTATACGACTACTGGCGTGAAGTTGTCTTCATTTTAAAAATCTACCCTAGTTTGGGGGACAATTATCAAACCACTTATAGTCCTAAGCAGCCTTACCAAGGTTGGTGCTGGCATTAGCCGGCCTACTATCGTTTAGGCGATCATCCCTGGAAAATTCAACTTTACAAACAACAGACAAGCCTTGACCAATTAATTTGCACTTTTCCATTGGTTAGGTATAGATGAGCGTGGTCTCAAGCCCGTGGCTCAGAGCTTTCTAAAATCACTAAAGACACTTATACATCCTATAAAGGCGTATATTCCAATAGCCAAGGTTCTACAAAAAATAAACTCCGAATTTGGGTTGGGTGTTAATGGCAAGCTTGTAGTAACTGCTATTGTAACATATAAAAGGGTAGGGTAAGATGCAGAAAAAGGTGTTTAACAGCCTGCCTTCCTTACTTTCTCTACACGGATTCTATGGACGATTAGAATTCTACTCCTTTTATAGTAATAGTCGCAGAGGGATACAGCTCAACATAGCGACTAATAGCATCATTGCCTGCTATCCCAATTTGACGACCTTTATACAATAGGTTGTAGGTATCCTGACCTACAGTAGTTTGATTTGCTCTAACAACGAGAACATTAGCATAGGAATAATTGATCTTCACCTTACCAGAAGTGCCTTTAACGATAAGGTTGATATGTTGCTCATCAATTAGTGTAGCATTCATCGTTCCATCGGGATTATCATCTCCAGTAGTTGATGTGGTATACCCGGTAAGCTGATAAATACCTGCTACATTATAAGCTGTCGAGACTTCAATTGAAGGATGACACGAACTTAACAATATCAATCCCACCACTGACCAGTAGAAGCCTTTTTTCATGATAGATCTAATCTTATTTCTTATTATTTATCTATATTAAGTAAATATACTCAAAATTTACATAAAAGTTCATTTCTATTTGGTAACATATAAAATCCTGACTTTGGGGTCCAGGCGTACAACAGACTTGTAAATGACTGGCGCTAATTGACCTCTACAATTTTTCTTTGACCACTTTGTCATCTTTCTTTGCCTGGTCCATGATCAATTTGCTCTCAACCTTCATAGGAAGACAGAATTATACCTTTAAAGACGCTCAGGGTAACAGTATAAAGTAAGCAAAGTGTATTGATTAAGCCTTGCTATCTGCTATTGCCCGACGAATGGCTTCATCCCGGCTTATTCCCTGCTCAAGATACTGCTTTGCCCGATCGATTACGTTCTGAATAGTAGGTTTAGTGATGGCATTCATAGGTTGACTAATAGTAACAGTAGTTAATCCTTAATATGTTACCATTTTAGACGTAATCACCAATCAATTGTCACTGATGAAGCTATAAAACATGATGCAAATTTACTTATCGGTATCTAAAAGAAATTTCTAATGACTCAGATACAGTATTTTGTAAAATAGAATCAATCGGTAGGCCATGATTATACCAGCAAACAACAAGGTGCCCAGCAAAGCAGCGGAGGCTGACCAAAGTTTACTAGTCCCGTAAAATCGTTTAAATGCGCGGGCTTGATAAAAGCCTAGAAGAGCCAGCCCCAAAAAACTCCAGATCTGATCTCCCCGCGTCATCCATTGTTGTTGGCCAAACAAGAAGACGTAGGGCAATATGATGAGGAACTGCTGTAGTAACAAGAAGATCAAAACAAAACTCAGGAAGTGCGCCGAGAAGACCAGGTGCTCAATAAATGTTCGATGAGCAGGCCACATTAACAAGCCAAATAGAAGCGCGAAAAGTGGGATCAGAACAATTAAGTAACCTTTTGAACTGGCTTTCATCGACGAATCGAAGACTGGCTGGTAAGTAGCCAGTGTCTGGCCTGAGGTAGTAAGCACATGATACACTGCTTCTTTAGTGCCGAATGCCGTATAGTTGTCATAATTGAGAAAGGTACTTAGCGGCTGGTTAAAGGCATTGTAGTCAACCACCAGAAAGAACACCAGGTTAACGACCAAAAATAGGCCCAATGGTTTCATATAGTGCACACGTCGGCCTGCCACATACTCGGCTGTGAGCTTGCCGGGCTTAAAAAGCAAAGTCTTGATGGTTCTTAGCAGGGTATGATCGGCATGAGTAAAACTTTCAACTACTTCTTCGGCGACATGGCTGAGGGTTAAACTGTGCGGATCGAATCGTTTTTCACCACAGTTGGGGCAAAATTTTTCCTGGTTATGATGGCCGCAGGTCTGGCAAGTCATAGTGAAAGGTATAGAGCTGGTAAAAAAAGAGATTGTAATGAGTACACTCAATAAATCTGTCTTTCTAAGCTACACAAATAGTTGTCAGAGAGCAAGTAATTTTCACATCCAGTGCGCTCTGAGGCCATTGACCTTATCCCTAAGATTAGAAGCCGGGGCGCTCAGGTCCCCATCGAAATTCTAAAAGGTGATTGACTTGCTATTCAGCGTAATAGATTTTGATTCATCGTCACTTTCCTCAGATGATCCATCACTAAGCTCGATTGCAGGAAGCTACCATTAAATGACCCCGCCGATGCGTCGTAATGCAAAGAAAACGCGCTTAACCCTGCGTCGGGAAATAGCGATTTGAACCCCAGTGTGCATGGTAATATACGTGGTGGCGGACGTGATTTTGATGCCACCTTTTATATATCTGGGATTAATCATGGCACTCTTACTAATTCGTACTAGCGTGGGATAGCCTGTCTCGTACCATTTTAGTGTATGGCTCGTTAGCTCAGTTGTGCCATTTGAAAAGTATAGATTACTGTAATTCCCGTTGCCGAGTGCATACATAACCTGATCAACATCCAGTAGTTGTTTTCGCATAGAGAAGGAGGATTTTTCCTCCGTATGTACGAAAATGGATGAGGGTTCGGTTTGGCAATAAAGTACTTTATTTAGTAGAATGCACCCCTAAAATACCCATAGGATCTGTATGTATAGCCTCTTGATTGCTTCTGATTAGTTGCCTGACATAGAGCTTATTGACTGGACGAAGGGCATATTGATTCGTCGGCAGGTTTTTAGTCCTGACTTTCCCTGGTAGAATGCCCATTTCAAAATCGAAACGATAGCATCATGAGAAGAGAGGCTAGGTAAGTTAGGTCTAGTCCGAATAATGCCCGCCCATTTCAAACAGCGTATCCAGCGTTGCTTTCAATAAATCTGTCTCTGCACCTTCATTAATCAAGGTAATTGTATTGGCCTCATCCGGATAAAGGCAAAAGATGTCGGCAATATTAACAGGATTCGTGAGGAGCCACTTGTCGGCCAGGTAAGTGGCTCTAATACCTGTTCGCTGACCTACTCGTTCAATTATTTTTTCGATAGACGGAGGATAATCCTCAAAGTAAACTTCCCGACTGTAAACCATAACGTTATGATTAGCTAAACTATACACTTGCTAAAACAGTCCACTTCGCAGGCAGACATAATGAACTCTAACATCTGCGCTTTTCCCGCAATGACCAAATCAAGTAAGCGTAATAGCCATTTTTCCGGTGCGAATGCCCGGATTTGATCTCCGAAGCCCAGCCAGTAATAGTCGTTTTGGCTTGATCAGTGGGTATAAATAGCAAATTTTAGGATTCAGTTTAACTCGCCTGAGACGTTTGTATGGCATTCAGCAACGCTGTTAGTTAGGCATTTGACGTCTTGTAGTTACAGGGCACATGGGATTGAGTAGGGGGTAGGCTATGAGTATTTAACCTTATTTATTTAGCCGTTCCTGATTACCATTCGTTTAATCAGACCATCTTCTAACTGGTAAATATGCTGGATCATTCCATCATTCAGAGTATTCCCTGATAGATCTTTGACTACCTGATGGACATCAACGACGATAAACCCTGCGGCATCTGTTTCACACCCAAGGGGCTCTACCCGAGGATTCAGGACTTCCCATTGACGTGTCCAGTAGTCGCGCACGGCTTCATGACCAATTACCCGTCCGCCTTCCCAACCATTTGGCCAGTCTACATCGGGGTGCATGTTGGCCAGGACTTCATCAATTGCCCGTGCATTAAAAGCCGCATAGACAGTCACTATCAGGATACGATGATCAAATTGAGCCATAAATCAGACAGGTTTGTTTGCTCGGTAAAGATCTTTGCTGCATTCTACTCTCCTAGTCGGTTTGACTAGAGAATTTATCAGAATTAGGCCCACCAGCTACACATTGTACTTTTTTTTAGCACATAGCTGTAATATTTCTCAGGTAGAGTCGTCTACGAAGTGGAATCGCACTGGAAGGCTGGCAGTTTTTTTGATTCTGTGCGTCCAATTCGGTTATGATTTTCAGGTTCCAGCGAATACATCACGTTGCCAGGGAAATCGTACTTAAATCTTATTCATCCTAAAAATCTGAGTTCTATTTCAACGATGGATGCAACATATGTGATCCCGCTTCCATCTTTCATTCAATTAACGGAAAAGTACGAAAGTCGGCTCGTGCTCCCGTTGCTTACTCAAATTTAATCTTGCTGCCTTGGCTGCTCACTTCTAACAAGTCCGTCTTTCTGATTTACTTTTCGATGAAACATCTTTTCACGCTGCTCCTGCTAGGCGTCGGGGCTACTTGTGCCTTGGCCCAAGCTGTCAACTCTGGTAAGTTAACCGGCTCCCTGACCGACTCTACAACAACGAAGCCTGTTCCCTTTGCCACGGTTGCGCTGATGGACGGACCTAAACTTATTACCGGCACCACTACCGATGGGCTGGCGCGTTCGTATTACCTGGCCTACCCTTGGGTACCTATCGGTTGGTTCTGTCATTTGTTGGATACAGCACCAAAAGTCTACCCATATCACTCACAGCGGAGCGGCTTTCCATCCAACTGGGCTCTATTTTGATCGCTTCGGAAGGTAAAACGCTGGGTGAGGTTACCGTAGCTGGCCAAAAAGCACTGGTCGAAGATAAAGGGGATCGCCTGGTCTATAATGCCGAAAAAGACATCTCCAATGCAGGGGGTACGGCTGCCGATGTACTCCGAAAAGTACCCACGCTGAGTGTGGACATGGACGGTAATGTACAAATGCGGGGCAATGGCAATCTTAAAGTGCTAATCAATGGGAAACCCTCGGCCATGATGGCCCGTAATCTAGCCGATGCCCTGCGTCAAATGCCCGCGAATGTCATAAAATCAATCGAAGTCATTACGAGTCCAGGCGCCAAATACGATGCCGAAGGTTCGGCCGGAATCATCAATATCATTACCAAGAAAGCCCTGGAAGGTTTCAATGGCTCGGCTTCAGTTACGGCGGGTAATATGAACCGTGGCGTGGGCACAACGCTGAACCTCAGGAAAAAGAAGTTCGGTCTTTCGCTTTCAGCGAACGGCTACCAGTTTCGGAATCAGCGAGAAAATCAAACCGTACGAACAAACCTGATACCTGGTAGTGACGGCCCTAGCCAGCCTGTAAGTATCCTGACACAAACTAGTGCCTCCGATAATACGGGCACGGGTGGCTATGGTGAAATGAGCGTAGACTATGACCCCGATTCGACCAATCATATCAATTTTGCAGCCAATGTCTGGGGTGGTCATTATCCGAACAACAACACCGTAGTAAACCGGCTGACCAATCCGGCGGGCGAAGAGCTACAGGCTTTCCGCAACAATATTCAGTTCCGGAATCCATACGGCAATGGTCAACTTGATCTGGGCTATACAAAGTCATTTAAAAAGCCAGGGCAGGAATTTTCACTGCTAACGCAGTTCAGCATGATGCCCGATAACTACTTCTATGATACAGATCGGTATTCTACGTCGGAGGCACTGATCTATCGCCAGCATAGCAGCAATTATAGCCGGAATAAAGAATACACGTTCCAGACCGATTACACTCATCCCTTCACCCTGAACGGTCGCAAAGACACGACTACCATCAAGCTTGAGATAGGGTTAAAAGGTATTCTTCGCGACATCGGGAGCGAATATCGGGTTACCCAATCACTGGACGGACAAAGTCCATTGGTAGCCGATTCGACCCAATCGAACGATTTCAACTATACGCAACGGATCTATTCGGGCTATACTGCTTTACGAGTCGATACAAAACGGAAGTGGAGCCTGAACGCCGGAGCCCGATTTGAGCAGACCACGATCCAGGGTGATTTTTTAACCACCCAAACCAAACTGGCCAGTCAGTACACCAATCTGATTCCCAGTATTACCTTATCCAAAGGTATAAAAACACACACGCTGAAGCTGAGTTATACCCAGCGGATTCAACGACCAATGATTTGGTCATTGAACCCTGGCTCAATCAGAGCGATCCCAAAAACATTCAGACAGGTAATCCTTACCTAAGCCCGGAACTCAGCCACGCCACCGAACTTTCCTACAATGTGAGTACCAAAAAGGGCTATCGGTGAATTCGGCTGTGTACTGGCGGCTGACTAACAATGCAATTGATTATATCTCAACAGTCGATGCAGCGGGCATTTCTACTACTAAGCCTCAGAACATTGCGCAACGGAAAGCAATGGGACTTAACGTAAATCTAAGCAGCCAGCCGGTTAAGAACTGGAACCTGAATGGCGGTGGCGATATTCGTTATGTAGATCTGTTTAGCCCGGCGCTGAACCAGGGAAACAGTGGCCTGGTCTGGAGTGTGAATCTAAACACCAGCTACAAGCTGGCAACCAACTATACCTTTCAAGCCAATGGCAACTTTAGCTCCGGCTGGATTAGCTTGCAGGGAACCAACACGGGCTTCTACTGGCACAGTATCTCCGCCAAACGCGAGTTCATGAACAAACAGGCGAGCCTGACCCTCGGCCTCAACAATCCGTTTAATCGGGGCGTAAACCAAACGAACCGGCAATCAGCGCCCACCTTCGAGTCAGAAGCGCATAATTACTTTATCCGTCGTTCGGTGCGGCTCACATTCGAATGGCGATTTGGTCAAATGAATGCCAGTGGTGGTAAAAAAGGCAAGAAAATCAGCAATGATGATAAGGATGGTCGATAAACCTGAAAAGGACGAGTGCCTTCCCTGCTTATGTCCGCAAGTGTACACAAATTGTCCAGTTACGGACAAGCACACCAATTGGCACAACACACAAATCATTGATAATCAACAGGTATATCTAATTGGCACGGGCTTTGGATTAGATATATCAACTCAGTAAACAACATAAACACTAAACATTCGACTACCATGTTACCACTAATGAGCAAAGTTGCTGCCTCTATTTTGTTGAGTACTTCAGCAATTTTTAATCCTACCACTCCTAAAGCACTTTCCTTCGATGCGAGTGCGTATGTGACCATCAATCATGAAATTCGGCTTGCCGTTCAGAAGTCAACCAACGTTCCCGTTGTTGTTCTGCTTCGCAACAAAAGCAATGAAGTGCTCTATCAGCACAGCATTGGCACCAAAGAAGGGAAGTATGCGGTGAAGCTGAATGTTGATCAACTGGCAGATGGTGACTATGAGTTGGAAGTGAAATCAAGTGAAGGCAGCATCGTAAAGCAATTGAATCTGTCTTCTGCTCCCGTTCAGAAGGTCAATCGCACAATTGCCATGCAATAAGTTGGTAGTCATTAGTTGTCAGGTATAGCCAGGGCAGTCATTCATCGATAACCTACTAATTATCAAAGTACAACAACGAATGACAATCTACTTAGAAGCAGGTAGTTTTCCATGAACCAAGAAAGCCCGACACGTGTCGGGCTTTCTTGGTTCATGGAAAGTAAAATGTGTAGTGATTAAAACTAGTGCTGCTTGGCAAACGACAGATCAGGACGAAGGCTGACCCGGAAGTTTATCAAACTGGCCAAGTCAATCTTTCTTCGAAAAATCCTGATTATCCCGCGTATTTTTTTGGACGGCGATAGCGCCGAATAAACCGAGTAAGAACGCAAACGCATAGAACCCTTTTTCACTGGGCAACAGTGTTGCGTTCCATAGCCCGATTGTCAGAAGCGCAATGGACAGGATGGTCGAAAACCAGCAGATTCCATAATAAATATCGGTTACTGGAAATCCTTCAAGCCGGTCTCTAACGCTTTTTTGTACAGATACCACCGAGAAAAGACCGAACATTAAGACGGTAAAATAGAAACCTTTTTCATTTAAAAGCATATCGGATCGCCAAAGTCCGATTAAGTAACCGAACATGCCTGCTCCAAGAGCAACCCATGAAGCACCGATAAAAGCGGCTGATGTTTTTTGATTCATTGTCGTTATTGCCTGTTTAACGTGTTGCGAAAAGTGGGACTCAATTGCGTGATCATGGCAAGTGGGTATGCCTTGAGAGCCTCTTGCCAGTTGTTCATACAAAAGTAATTGAGTGCTACGGCAGCGGTTAGCGAAAACTTCTAGTAAGCTGCTTTAAGCTCTCAATTGGTTGTTTCAGGCAAATAACTGACAACTGTCTAGGGAGTTAACTGACAATTTCAGGTAAAGCTCCCTGCGTTTTGGGGATGGGCCTGATGGCCAATCAGTACCGCCAGCTTTTCAGATCGGCCCCCTTTGGCGCCGATGTTTCAATACGTTTCAGGATTTTGTCCACATACATTGAATTATACCGCAATCGGCTGATGTAGTTCGGTTGAGTAGGGTCGCCATTCCAGCAATGTTCGGCACGGTCGCCATAGGCAACTTCACTACTGGCCGATGGATTCTGAACACTCTTCAGAAAGTTTTCCATTAAATAGACCGCATTGTTGAGGTAATAATTATCCATATCACCGCAGTAGATATGAATTTTTCCTGTCACTTTTGGTCCCAGTGTTTTCCAATCGCGCCGAAGTATATGCAGGAGATCATAATGCTCGCGCCAGTACTCAGCTACACTTTTGTCGATTTCGCCAGTCAGTTTGTTCCAGACCCGCTTGGGGTATCCATCTTCCCCAACTGGAGAATAAACAGCCTCCCAAATATCGAACTGGTCGCCCGAGCGATTATGCGTACCGATGGCCAGCTCGCGGTGGTTCGTTTCTTCCAGGGTTACCTTCACCTGCCCGAGGTAGTTGCGCTGGCTGGGCCGGGGTGTACGCCGAAATGGACCTTCAGCGAAATAGGCATTTTTGTCTTTATAAAGATCAAATACCGTATAGGCATCGAAGGCAATCGGGTCCGGACAGGCGGCAAAGCACCCATTAAATTCATCAGGATAAAACACTTGTGCTGCCAAGGCTTCCCAGCCGCCGGTGCTGCCACCATAGGTAAACCGTGCCCAGCCCTGGCCTATTCCCCGGAATCGCTTTTCAATTTCAGGTAGCAATTCATACATAATAGCGTCGCCATAGGGGCCGAGGTTTTGCGAGTTAACAGCGTAGGAGTCATCGTAGTACGGATTAGCATGCTGAATTTCAACGATTAGCATACGTGGAAACTCCTTACTCGTCCATTTTTTATAGAAATCATACGCTTCCTGCGCCACAATTTTCTTGTAGCCGTGTATATGAAATCGCTCAATATAGTCGGTTGTATCCATATTGGCAGGCGGTGGTGTCTCACTAAACCCATCAAAATCGGCAGGGAAATGACCATGAAACAAACAGAGCGGAAACCGGGCATCGGGGTGTTCATCGAATCCGGCGGGCAATAATATATTGGCCCCAGATACATGGGACGGCCCCAGAACTCAGTCAGTCGTTTGCTCTGAATTTTAATGTGCTTGATAAACTTCGTGTCTTTCGCTTCTGGAATGGTCGGATTTGCCTGATCCATGACCACGGCGAATGCTTGTTTCCCCGCCGATTTAATGCTGATTTTCTGCGGCTTGCTGAATAGATTGCCCGGAGCCGTTCGCCAATTCTGCCCCTCTCCTCTATCCATCGGTAGTTTCACCGTATGCCCATCACCACGCTTGAAAGTCTCGTATTTATGTAAAACGGCCTGGACATAATAATCCCCTGGAGCCAGCTCTTTTAAACTCCGTTTGGGATAACCGAATGCACTGGCATCGACCACGGCAGACTGGCCAGATTTCAACCCATTCACATCTATACCAAATAGCTGCGCCGTTTCGACCCCATCGCTTACCTGGGCTCGCGGTTCAGATTGATTGGTTTTGGCCAGAATAAGTAGTACGCGTCCGTCGAGCGGTTGCTGGCTTTGGGTAGTTGTGAAGGAGACGGAAAATGTTGTTTGGGCCTGGGTACCAATAGCAGATAGCCCGAGTAGTACAAGTAATCGATATTTCATGGGAATGTTCAGGTTGATTTACAGCAGGTAAGATACTGATTTTGCCGATTCCTCGACCTGAACTTACTGACCAGAGCGCATTATTTGCACATTTCTGGCAGGCACGCTGCGAGCGCCCCCATTTTACAAATTCCGTATGTATTTCTGACCGCCCAGATACCTCATTTGTCGGGAAATTTGGGTAGTTCGGCGTTGAATATAACTTGACGGATTTTTGATGGAAAACTGGCGCGGGTTGGGCAGTACGGCAGCTATACGAGCCGCTTCGCTACGACTAAGTGTAGCTGCCGAATGCCCGTAATAGCGTTGGGATGCGGCCTCTACGCCAAACGTCATCGGCCCTGTTTCGGCTACGTTCAGGTAGACTTCTAAAATACGCTTTTTCCCCCAGATCAATTCAATGAGCATGGTGAAATAGGCCTCTAATCCCTTCCGAATGTAACTGTGGCCATTCCAGAGAAATACATTCTTGGCTACCTGCTGCGAAATAGTGCTGGCTCCGCGTGCCCGCTTACCCGTCTGATTTTCTTTAATAGCGTCCTTAATTTCGTCAAAATCAAAACCCCAGTGGGTGGGAAAATTTTGATCTTCGGAGGAAACTACAGCTAAAGCAGCTTCTTTGCTAACGTCATCGTAAGATATCCATTTTTTGTAGACATGGCCGCTCTCATCTGTACCGAAGGTATCCAGCCAACGTGATACAACTAATGGAGTGAGTGGAACCGGCACGTATTTCAGCACGATCACGTAGCCTAGTGAACCAAAAAACAGCCACAGGAAAGCCCGTACACAAAAGCCATACACGCTTTCCAGCAGGGGCTGTTCGCGCATAAACTGCCTGATTCTCTGCCAGCGCGTTGAGCGAGGCCGGGCAAATGAACTACGTTCTGTCTTGCGTTCCCGCTGGGGAGCAGCCTGAGTTAATTTAGGACGTGGTTGCTGAGGAGGGGCCGTACGGAATGTATTGACTGGTCGTTGCGGATTCATAGGCGTAGGGGCATTCCGCGAAAATAATAGGATGGTTGATGTAAAACCGCTTTTTCACCAAAATCCCCGAAAAAAGCGGGGCCCTACGGCAGAACGAACTAGTCTTAGTCTTCTACTCCACAAACAACCTTGCAGCTACCCGATCAGCGAAAAGTTTACCAGCGTTCGTTAAACGCAGCCTGTCGCCTTCGTGAATAAGCCAACCCGATGCATACATTGCATTAAGATCCGTAGCCTGCTGGCTGGCAAAATCCGTGCCCATCAACACACTCAATTCGGTAAGCGAGCATCCCCATTGTGTTCGTAATCCTGTCAGCAAATAATCATTTACCTGGTCAGCAATCGTCAGTTCTTCCACCTCAGCAGGGACCTTACCCTTCTGAATGTCTGCGATATAACGCGAATTATTTGCAATATTGTATTGTCTCGAATGACCATTGTAGGAGTGGGCACTTGGTCCTATCCCGAGGTATGGTTTTCGTTGCCAATAGGCTGTATTATGGCGTGCATACTGCGTTAGATTCTCGTTGTCCCGATGGGCAAAATTCGAGATTTCATAATGCGCGTACCCGGCCTTAGTCATTGCCAGAACGAGTTCCTCAAACTGCTCGGCAGCCAGGGATTCATCGGCGGGAGGTAATTTCCCTTTTTGCTGCCATCGCCCAAAAGCCGTATCAGGTTCAATGGTGAGCGCGTAGGCTGAGAGATGCGGAACTTTAAGTGCCAGCACTTTCTGCAAATCGAGCTGCCAGAGCGATGGATCTCGATTCGGAATTCCATAAATCAAATCGACACTCATATTCTCGAAACCAGCCTCCCGCGCCAATAAGACGCAGGTTTCGGCTTCGGAAGCCGTATGAGCGCGATTCATCCAGCGTAGGGTTGCTTCGTCGAACGTTTGAATACCGATACTCAGTCGATTGACATACTGACGCAACAGCCCAAGTTTATTCGCATTCAGGTCATCCGGATTCGCTTCGAGCGTAATTTCAGCGGTTGGCGGGACGGTAAAATGCGTATGAATCGTTTCAAAAATCTGCGCCAGTTCATACTCGGTTAACAACGATGGTGTCCCTCCACCAAAATAAACCGTCTCTAAACCGGCAACCGGCAAATACGACTTTTGCATTCGAATTTCTGCGCATAAGGCATCGACCAAAGCCGACTTCTGTCCCAGACTGGTACTGAAGTGAAAGTCGCAGTAATGACAGGCCTGCTTACAGAACGGTATGTGTAAATAGAGATGCATTTGCCCTATTGACAACAAAATAGAGAGATAGGTTTAATGACTGCACAAAGGAATGAGGTAAATAATAGAGAGACTGCTTTAGCATGGCCTATTTTTCTTACTCCCTGGAACCGCTCCCTCGGCCGCCTTGTGCTTGATCTGAATCAGTATCTGTTCTTTTTCGTCATCTTTGACCGATTCATTAAACTGTTTATATTCTGCATTAATGGTTGCCTGCATGAAGTTGAATGTTATTGAGTCAATTGAAAAGAAATCCTTTTCACTTTGATCAACATGGTTATGAAAACAGGCTTACTCAGTGCCAAGGGCAACTACGTAGTAATCAGGACTCTGATTGGAGTAGGGGTAAGTGAGGCATGCCAACCAGAACAGGCGGGTGAAGTTTTGTGCTGGATGAGTTGAGTCATAGACTCATTAAATTCTTTTAATTTGAAATTAATATATGATCAAATCTTATACTTACCTTTGTAACATATAGTTGTACAGTGGTATTTCTAGGCTTTTTATAATCGATAAACACACGTTACTTTTTCAAACAGTTTCGCAGGGCCGATTGTGCGGTAAAAACTGCTGGACTGCGGGAGCGGATGAGTTTACATGTTATCGTAAGCTCAGTCATTTTTCTACGATAAATCAATCGTAGGATAAACCGCTTCTGATTAATACATTATGATTAATACGATTTCCCGAACATTTTTTTTGTGTATACTGCCCTTTCTTCTCCATGCGCAGTTTATCATTAACTCACCTAAGGCCCGATCTGTCCTTCAACGCGATGTAGCCAATCGGGCCCAGTTGATTATCGCTGGTACAGCTCCAAGCTCGGCCTTAACCATCGAAGCGCGCCTGATACCGATGGTGGTAGGGCAAGGTACGCCTAGTAACTGGACGCAAGTGGCAACCGTCAATGGGATCGAACATTTAAAGGCTTACTAGCGGCCCTCGGTGGCTGGTATCGGGTCGAGATTCGCGCCAAAGCAGCAGCTGCGGTTCTAGCAGATACTGCTGTCAACCGAGTAGGTGTAGGTGAGGTATTCGTTGTGGCAGGCCAATCGAATGCCCAGGGCGGTGTTGAAAAAAATGTCCCGGCGGCCGTTGACGACCGGGTATCGTGCATCGACTTTTTCCAGCGTGACCAGATTGACAATCAGTCGTTCCCGTTTATATTCAGTCATGTTAGTGCTGGAGCCAGTGTTGGCCCTTCTAACGCGCCCTACCTCTGGGGTATTTTGGGGGATAGTCTGACCAAACGACTCAATGTGCCGATCCTGTTTCTGGGAGCCGCCCAGGGGGAAGTAATAGTACTGAGTGGAATGTCAGCGCAGCAGCAACACCAAATGTGCTCCCCTATCAGCGTATTAGTGCTACGCTATCATCCTATATTGACCGGCTGGGAATAAGGGCGATTTTGTGGCATCAGGGCGAAAGCGACGGGTGGGTGGCTGAACAAACTTACTTCAACAACCTCAGCTATATCATTAATAAAAGTCGTCAGCAACTTACGCATAACCGCCTGGCCTGGCTGGTATCACGGGCTAGTTATATATCGGGTGCAACAAATAGCCATGTTATTGATGCCCAGAACCGGTTAAGTCGCGAGATATCCGATGTGTATGTGGGTCCGGCAACCGATGGGCTTATTGGCCCCGATAACCGCGTTGATGACATTCATTTTGGTGGACAGGGCCTTATTCGCGTAGCTAATTTATGGAATCAGAGCCTGACAGACCAGTTTTTTAGTCAGTCAAGTCCGTTTACTCCTACAGCCGATATCAATCGGACCGACGGAGGTTGGCAACCTGTTATGACAGGCATACCGTCAAGCAGCCTCCAACGGGTAGGCTATCGATATGAGTCGGCGTCGCACAGTTTTTTTCTCTTAGTGGGTACAACCGCGCCAGTCGAAGGGCGTATGGAACGGCTGGATAGTGGTGACTTCTCCGATACATCCTGGGCGACTCTTTCGCCCACAGCAACGTCAAGCTATAACAACCCTGGCTTCAGTGATTTTGCGTCTTTACGTTTTTATCCATCCAGTATATCGCCGGGACGATATAGGTTATCGGTGCGCCGGGTTGGAGATACGGGTCCAGGTTATCAACTCGAAACGGTCTTACGCGATTTTCGCAATACGCTCTTCATCGGCAATGAACCTGTTATCCAGAAAGTCGGCCCAGCCAGCGGCCCCGATTTAGCCCTCAATCTGGACTTGCCGCAGGCTAACTTCGCAACTACAGGCAGTGTGGGTAATTTTGTGGTGAATGTCTTTGAGGTAGCGGGCCTGCCCACCTCGTCGGGCAATGTGCAGATCACCATCACCGCCCCGTTGGCTACAGCCTCTCTTTTACCCCCAGTCTGCTCAGTATCAATGTATCGGGCGGGGTGCATAACCCGGTAGCGGTGGCTAATTCACAGTGGACAGTAGTCCATTCGTTGGTGGATCGGCAGTTAACTCTGAGAATGAACTCAGGAGCCTTTATCCGTGCTAGTGGTGAGTCGAGTTTAGGCTTTAGTATTAACAGGACGACGGCTAACTCAGGCAGTGCGGCCAACCTCTCGGTCAACGTTGAGGATGACCCGACGATGAGTTATGATAGTAACCTGTCTAATAATGTGTATGTCCGTATCATCAGTGGGTTATAATCAATCCACTTCCTGGGTATCGTACAACCTGATTGCTGGCCGAAACAGGCTATACGATCTTACTATTGATTAGTCCTAATAGTTACTATTTTTTTGTACTTTAAATAAAAAAGTCAGCCAGCATTTACGCCAACTGACTGACTAGTAGTGTGATCCCGATTGGATTCGAACCAATGACCGCCTTCTTAGAAGGAAGATGCTCTATCCAGCTGAGCTACGGGACCATCTTATCAGCTGCAAAAGTACGCGGATTAAGCCTGTTTTGCAAAAACTACGCTCTATTGTTCGCTTTAGACGCTTCCGAATTGGTTGCATGAACAGGAAAATAATAACTTTTCCTACTAGTAAGCAGTTAGGAAAGCAGGAGTCCCCTTAACCCGATTATGCACACATGGCCAATCAATCCGAAAATCTGAAGGTAATTTTTTTTGAGTCTGCAACTGAAAGTAAAGCAGGAAAAGTAGTAGCTGATGGCTATTTCAGCTTTGTACCTACCTTTAAAGAAGGGGACACCATTAACATGACACTGGCTCGAAGAGAGGCCACCAATGCAACGGTTCACGATCCAATCGGTCATAAAACCCATCGGATTGATAAAACGGACTGGGTGTTAATGGTTGATGAACGTTCCAAAAATGCCCTGGCAACGCTCGTTGTGTCCATCTCGAAAATTGATCTTGTCGATAAAGTGTCAGAAGAGCCAACGATTGTGGCAACTCATGGGTAATCGTATTCGTTGATTCAGTTTCCCAGGTTAAGCTTTCCTCCGTTCAGGAAGGTTAGCTTTCCTTTTACATCCAGTTTTTTTGCGTTAACTGCCGCATCGATCATAACAACGTGACTTTGCTGGATAACAACGCGATCTATACTTGATGGGATTCGTCCGCAAGCCCATGTGAATGGGTCGTTCCAATTGCCTGATTTGACACTGGTTGCATTATCCGTATAACACATCGTTTGTGCTAGCAGTCGAAGATAGGCACCCTGCGAATAAATAGCAGGTTCGTTGAGCTGCCATGAGTTTTCAGGATAGCTGGTATTCCAGGCTTTGTAGGATTTCTGAACCGGCTGGTTCTGGGGTGGACTGATTACAGGACCGGAGTAAGCAGCGTCGGGTGCGTAGGTTGGATTGGCACCGCCCATCAGGTAAGCCGGTGGCGGGTTAACGTCGAAAATTGTGCCGTCGCCAAACCAGGAGTGGTACATGGTTGGGACCGAAAATTCGCCACCGTACGTACCCATATTCGTCAGGTAACAATACGCTGTGGGATTCACTCCATGCAGGTAATGGATAAATCCCATGCCTGCATCCCGGTAATTCGTTTTGTTGGCGACATCCTGATTGTAGATATTCATCGAGAAAAACATAGCACCCTGATGGGCTTTTGTTTCATTACTACCCCAGGTGTAATTATCATTTTTCAGATAAGCACGGTAGGCATCCGATTGATTCAGATAAGCAGGCAGGTTATCGCTGTTACTGGTTTTCAGACTTGCTGTATAGGCCGATAAAATTGCGTTTTTCACGCTGGTCGTAGCACCCGGTGCACGAGCGTAATACAGCAGTGCATCCTGGTAGGTTGCCTCAAAGGGATAGGCAAACCCCCACTGAATCAGGTGAATCTGGCTATAATTCGCATCAAAAAACGTCCTGTAACTGTTATCGCCAGTTAATACGAAAAGAAAAGCGGCTGCGGCTACCCGCCGGGCTAGTCGATCGTGATCGGTATAGGTGGCCGCTACACTCTGAAACCCAGTATTGTTAAACAGAACCGCCGGATTACTGGCCGCCCAGTTATAGGCATTGATGGCTGCTGTTTGTAAGGTGTTTCCATAGGTCTGCATCTGGGGGCTACTGAGCGATTTAAACTGAATGGCAGCCAGCGCAAAGACGGCGGCACCCGTCGCGGTTGCATCGGTACTAGCGGCACCATATCGCCTAAAATGAGTATCAGCACTAGGAGGGGAGGTCGCACTAAAATCGGTTACCGACACTTTATGGAGCAGTGAACCGTTGGGTTGCTGCATGCGTCGCAACCAGTCGAGCTCCCATTTCACTTCATCCAGCAAATCGGGAATACCATTTCCCGACTCCGGAATGGCAAAGTCATCGGTCCAGACGACGGGGTTTTCCTGATAGGCCAGTAACATATCGACAAGCGGGCCGTAGGTAAACGGTACATATTTATTGTAGTCGCCCGCATCGAACCAGCCGCCCTGTAAATCCTGCGAGGTAGCCGCAGCCGTGTTGCTAACCAATCGGCAATCAGTATCCTGTTGAGCGCCCAGAAAAGCGGCCCCATCCGTCCAGGGTGCTTGCGCGTAAGGAGCTTGTTTCGCGAGACCGCTCCGCTGGTAGAAAAAAACACGGGCTGCTTGCTTCAACACGGGCTGATAAACTGTATTGCCAATCTCAAAGGTATACGAACGTTTACGCTGAAGCGAATCATACACATAATACTGGCCCGCTTCCTGAACGGCCGAGAAATCGAACCACCAGACTTTATCGCCTGATTGCGTATGGGTTGTTCCTACGTTCCACGCAACGGGTGTTCCCCTCAATACAACGGCATCGTTACTGGCTTTCCGAATTTGGTAATAGTTGGAGGGCGTAAAGGTTTCGGTGGCATTATAGCCTGTTTGTGGACTGCTGATAACGGCAATTTTCCTGGCCAGGGGGAGATAACCAAACTGGTCAACTTTCAGGTGATTATCGACTTCAGGATAGGTAGTCAATTGATACCCTTTAGCAAAATTCCAAATTGTTTGGGCCACATTGAACTGCGAACTCCAGCCATGCGTAGCGTCTTTTGTCATGAGCAGAACAACCTTTTTGCCAGATCCGCAAAAGGTCAGCGAATCGACGTTCGGGTTGAAGGCCGTTGTTGTATATGAACTCCAGTTGTTACAGGTCAAGCCCGAGTAGTTCGATAGCGGCCAGACATAAGCAGGTGTTTTTGGATAGGGGATAATTGGTGCATCGACGGTTGGGTCACCCTTGCTATGGATATGCAGAATCGGGACGGGTTTATAGATGTTGGCCGAAAAATAGGTGTTCAGATAATTGTCGTTCCCCCACAAACTGGCTGCGACGGGTGCAAAAGCCGCGATTTTGTTCGGCAGAGCCATACTCAGAAAATAGCACATGAATCCTCCGCCTGAGTGCCCCGTTGCATACACCCGATTCCGGTTGATGCGGTACAGTTGGGCGAAATAATCGATAAGGTCAGAGGTAAACCGAACGTCGTCGGGGGCAGTTGGGTCGGCGGGATTTGGCCCATTTGGATCGCCAGGCGTACCAAATCCGGGTGCCGTGTCGGCATATTTGTTGAATTGAAGACTACCACCCACCGTCACGGCATCTGGGTAGACGACCATAAAATTCTGAGTATTGGCAACGGCATCCAGACCAGCATAGGCCTGAAACCCTGCGCCTGTGCCGCCATCGCCGTGGTAGGCAATGACCAGCGCCAAATTGTCTTTGGGAAGATTGGTCGGTAAATGATAAGAAAAAGTACGCGTGCGACCACCAGAACTAAGGCTCCCGGTACCATTAACCGGGTTCTGCGACCAGGATCGATAAGCAACCAAAAAGCTGATAACAAAAGCGATAAACCTGATGGAACGCATGTCAGCCAGTTATTTACATTAAATAAGACTCAAAAACATAGGTCACGTATTAATATGTAAATAAGCAAATTTGTCAACTTGTCTGGCTATTTTCCTTGTAAACGGTTGTTTCTCTAAGTATTGGTTATTAAGTTATGCAGTTATTAGTTGATAGTCTGAGTTGTACCTGCTTAGCTTTGTCGTAGCCATTAGCATGAATGGCCACGAAAAAGCTAAGTCAACCTCATTACGGAGGTATCTAGCTACCGGGCTGTTGACAATCTGATGGTTATCTCCTAGCTCTACAATCAAACCGGTTTAGCATTAAACCCATTGCCCTCGGAAACGATACGCTTAAATCGATGCCTTCGCCAGTACGTCGTCTACAGTTAAGGCTTCTAAAGAGGGCGCAACCAGGTCGGCCTGGATGAGTACATCAGGAGAACCCAGCCCAACAACAAACATGCCGCCCCGCTTCCCGGCTTCTACACCCGCTACCGCATCTTCAAAGACAACACATTCTGCCGGACTCACCTCTAGTTCAGCGGCCCTTTGGTAAAGACTTCCGGATCGGGTTTACCTTTACTGATTTTGGTGCCGTCGATGATTGCATCAAATGCATCGGACATACCAATTCGCTCCAGAATCATCGGCGCGTTTTTACTAACCGAACCGAGTGCAGTTTTCAGTCCCGCCTTGCGAACCTGCGCAAAAAAGGTGGGAACGCCCGGCAAAATATCCTCAGACGTCATCCGGCTGACGAGTTCGAGATACCACTGATTCTTCTGGGCTGCCAGTTCCGTCTTTTTATCCTCCGATAACGTTAAGCCGCCATGAGCCAGAATTAAATCCAGCGATTCCATGCGGCTAACGCCTTTTAGTCCTTCATTAAACTCTTCCGAAATATCGAAACCGAGTTCGTTGGCAAGCCGTTTCCAGGCTTGGTAATGGTAGATCGCTGTGTCGACAATGACCCCGTCGAGGTCAAACAGAAACGCTTTTATAGCCATGATGCTTCAGGTTGGCAAACCGCAAAAGTAGTCGATTCGGCTCGTGTTTAGTGCCGTCAAAAAAATCTTACCCCAAAAGTTGTAAAATCAAGTTGCTTTTAACTTACTTTGTTTTACAAAGTACTTTTAATTATATAAACATGGAACACAATTTAACTCCTGGGTCACCTGTCTCCTTATTTGATCGGATCAATCGTTGGCTGCGCACCTCAACGATGCTGAAAATGGCTGTGATTGGTATACTGGTGCTGGTGTTACTGATTCCAACGGGTATGCTGCAATCACTAATTAATGAACGGGAATCTACGCGAGATCAGGCAGTTACTGAAGTTAGCGCAAAATGGGGCGATGAGCAGCTTATTGGAGGCCCCGTGCTGTCTGTACCGTATGTGGTCGTTACCAAAACCGAAAAAGGTGAGACCGAAAGGCATACAGAATTTGCTCATTTTCTGCCCGACGATCTACTAGTCGACGGAAACGTCCGGCCTGAACAGCGCAATCGGGGCATTTTTGTAGTAATGCTTTATAATACAAAGCTTTCAATTCGGGCCCGCTTTAAGAAGCCATCCGTTGCGTCGATGGGCCTGTCGCCCGAGGTGATGCAATGGGACAAGGCCTTTCTGTCGCTGGGAATCAGCGATATGAAAGGAATTCGGGATGCCATCACGTTTCGGGTCAATAAGGAGGTGCTCGCGGCTGAACCGGGTATTCCAAGCAGTGATATCCTATCGTCGGGGGTGAGTGTTCCTGTTGTCCTCAATGCCGAAACCTACGAGATCGAAACAACCGTTAACTTGAATGGGAGTACCCAGTTGAGTTTTCTTCCCTTTGGCAAAGAAACACGGGTGCAGCTGCAATCGCCCTGGGCAACACCAAGCTTTACGGGCTCATTTCTGCCCGATCAGCGGACGGTGAATGCCGCTGGTTTTCGGGCTAGCTGGAAAGTACTACAGTTCAATCGTAATTTTCCTCAGCAGGGGGTAGGTGATTTTCTGAGAGATAGATTGGCAGATACTAAAAATGCCAGCTTGCCAACCTTCGGCGTAAAGCTATTATTGCCGGTTGACGAATACCAGAAAACGATGCGTTCGGCCAAGTATGGCATTGTATTCGTTATTCTGACGTTCGTGGCGTTTTTCTTTATTGAGATTCTCGACCGTCGGCGCATCCACCCGATTCAATATTTATTGGTAGGATTTGCCATCTGCCTGTTTTACTTACTGCTGCTGTCGTTTTCCGAACATATCTCGTTTGATTTAGCGTACCTGATCGGGAGCGTCATTATTCTGGCCCTGATAACGGCCTATGTTCGGTACGTCTTCAGGAACCTTCGTCTGACCATCCTGTTTAGTGTCGTGCTGGCTTTGCTCTACGGGTTTTTCTATTCACTGCTTCAACTGGAAGATTATTCGCTCCTGTTAGGAAGCTTTGGGCTTCTGCTCATTTTAGGGAGTATCATGTATCTGACCCGCCATGTAGACTGGTACCGAGCGTATGAAACGGAGGAAATCAGTGCCTGAAGGCTACTCTTTCACTCCCATAAACTCCAGGCCATCGGGTTGACCAGCTCCATGATTAACCAGTAACACCCATTTTTTCTGTGTGCCATTCAGAGTTCGCAATTCCTCAAACGCATACTGGCCAATTGGCTGATCATCCAGCGTTAGATCGTATTTCGTTGCGCTGCTTTTAACCGCTTTAATACCGGTTAGTTGATAGGTTCCCAGACCAAAGCGATCGTAGTCGAAGCGGTATGTATCTGCACTTGTGGCCTGAATGGATAGGCGTTGGGTGGTCGGAAGGGAACAGCGAAGGGGGTCAATTTCCAGCCGAAAGCGGCCTGCTAATGTTCCATCATCAGGAATAGCTGTCTCTTTTTGACAACCTGATAACACCACACCGAGCGTGAAAAATAGGAAGAGTTTAGTCATGAGATAAGGGCGTTTTGTGTCATGACCCTAAATAAGATAAAAACGTTGTAAACGAAAAAAGGCCGATCTGGAAATCTACAGTGGCCTTTTTTTTGTGTACAACGTTGCCTTTACGCCAATGTCAGGCTTGCTTTCGGCTTGCCAAGTCGCAGTAACTGAATCCCAATAATAAGGAGCGATCTGTTAAGCCATACATTAGTGCGCGATTAGCCATACATTTTCTCGACTAATCAGGCAGGCAGATAAACCGTGAACGTTGTGCCTTTATTGACCTCACTATCAACCTGAATAGCACCGTCGTGTTGTTCGATCACTTTTTTGACAACGGCTAAGCCAATCCCTGTTCCCCCAAACTTTTTTCGGCTGTGCAATCGCTGGAAAACCTGAAATATCTGGTCCGCATACTTTTGCTCAAAGCCAATACCATTGTCAGAAATACTAATTGCCCAGTATGTTTGATTAGTCCGTAAATCCTGCCTGATTGTATCGGGTAAATGTAAGTCCGAAACCTGAGCGGCTGCTACCTGGATCAAGGGCGGGAGCGGGTTACCTGCCGAATCGGTTTGGTGAAACTTCAGCGCATTGGATAAAAGATTTTGAAATAATTGGCGTAACTGAGCCCGGTCGCCAATTAGATCAGGTAAAGGTGTTCCGACACCAATTTCGATACGCGCATTTGTCTGTTGAATGGGATGCCAGAGATCTTCAGAGATATCCTCAATCAGCTTAGTCAGTGAAAATGACCGAAACATATCGCGTTGTGACCATATCTTTGAGTAGTCGAGCAAATCCCGGATGAGTACCGACATGCGTTCGGCTGCCGATTGCATACGAGCAAGCATCTCAAGACCTTCGGTGCCAAGCACGGGTGCGAAGCGTTCGTTAAGCATATCCCCAAACGCCATGATTTTGCGGAGTGGCTCCTGCAAGTCGTGGCTGGCAATGTAGGCGAACGATTGCAGGTTTTCGTTTGATCGTTTCAGCTCGACATTAGTGGCTTCGATCTGTTGGCGGTACCGTCGGTTTTCCGAAATATCGATATTCGAAATAACAACCCCATCGCCCGACTTGGCCGTTAGGCGAAGCCACCATTGATCACCAATATTAAATTCGCTCAGATCAGGCTCTCCGGTTTCAACAACACGAACGTATTTGGGGAAGTCGTTGAGTTGCTGATCGGGTGTTGCAATGTCAAAAAAGGTTTTTGTCAGAATTGGTTCGGCCAACTCACCCCACATACGAATCGCCTGCCGATTGGCCAGTAACGTTCGAAAATCAATGATTTTTCCAGCTCTGTCGCGTATGGCTTCATGTTGCGAAATGGCAGTTTGGGTATGATCAAGTACGGTTTGAAGTAGGTCTGCCTGGCGTTTTACTTCCAGTTCTGCCTGTTTGCTGGCGGTGATATTCATGAATGTCACAACCAAATGGTCCGGTTCTGATCGAACTGCCGATACATCAAACCAGGCATCTGGTACATTCGCATCTGAATAGTGCAGCGTAGTTCGTTCGGCCTGGCCGGTTTCGACTACACGCTCATACAGCGCAAATAAGCCGGATTCGATATTGCCAGGAAATAGATCAACCATGCGCTGCCCAATTAGTTGATCAGGTGATATGGACAGGCTTTGCTCAACGGCCTGGTTAGCCGTTTGCATCAAAAAGTCTATGACTTTTCCGTTGTTATCCCGAATAGCAACCATCGAAATAATACTGTTCAACGATGCATCATACGCAGCAAGGGCCAGCCGGATTGCTTCCGGTGACTGAAGTCGTTCGGTATTAAGATAGCTGGATGAATTTGCTTGATCCATGAAATAAGTTGTACATTACTTTTCAAATTAGTTAACTAATTGTACAAATTTAAGGTTTGCCAGCTATCGTTTTTGGAGGTGCAGCCATTGAGGAGCAACCCCTAGGCGGGTATCTCTTCAAAGCTCAGTTTCATACATAAAAAAAGCCGCCGGGCATTTCTACCCGACGGCTTTGGCGTTTACAAAGCTAAATTACTGATTTACCGGCATTAATTTGAATACATAACCTGGATCTTCTACCGATACATACAGGTAACCGTCGGGCCCTAGTTTGACATTACGAAGGCGACCAATATTTTTTAACAGATTTTCCTGTTTCACCACCTTATTGCCATTCATTACGCAGCGGTTGAGGTATTGGAATCGGAGGGAACCAATAAGCAAATTCCCTTTCCAGCCGGGATACTTTGCACTCTCTACGAAGGTCATTCCCGACGGCGCAATAGAAGGAAGCCAGTACGTAAGCGGCTGCTCCATACCCTCTTTGGCCGATAGATTCGTGATAGGCTTGCCGTCATAATTGATGCCGTAGCAAATGACTGGCCAGCCATAGTTCGCTCCTTTTTTGATGATGTTCAGCTCGTCGCCCCCACGAGGACCGTGTTCTGTCGTCCAGATTTCGCCCGTTGCCTGATTTAGTAGCATTCCCTGCGGATTACGGTGGCCGTAGGAATAAATAGATGCATGAGCACTTTTATCGTTCACAAATGGATTATCTTCCGGAATCCGGCCATCCTCGTACAGCCGGTGAATTTTCCCTAAATCATTGGCAATCGACTGCGGATTCTCTTTTTCATTTCCCCGCTCACCGACAGAGACAAACAAGTACCCCTTTTTATCGAACGCCATCCGCGAGCCATAATGGTGGCGAGTTTTAGCGTACGGAAGCGCTTCGAATATAACCTTCTGATCGGTCAGTGCGTTGCCTGCTAGCCTGGCCCGCATGATGGCTGTTGTCGAAAGTTTCTGATCGCCCTCGTTCTTTACGGCTGAATACGATAAGTAAACGAATTGATTCTTCGCAAAATCAGGATGCAAAACAACGTCCAGTAATCCTCCCTGTCCTTCGGCCAGAACCGTTGGGCCACCCGAAACTTTGGTTTTGTGACGGCTTTGATCTACCCGGTAGATATCGCCGGAGCGGTCTGTAATTAACAGTTCATTGTTAGGTAGGAAGGCCAATCCCCAGGGCGAACCAAGCCCAGTAGCAACCGTATCTAGTTTAACCGTCTGTCCATCAGACGAAAAAACGTTTGATGTAGGCTTGCTGGTAAACTTATACTGATCAACATTTTTCAGGCTTTCTAGAATTAAGTCAGCCAGTTGATCGATTTCAGTTGCGCTCAGGGTCGCTTTCCAGGTCGGCATACCCAAATCAGGATAACCGCCTGAAATACTAGTTATCAGGTCGCTTTTTGAATTACCATGTTTCCATTTGCGGTCAACAAAGGCTTCTACTTTTTCGCCGTGGCAGGAGGAGCAATACGTTTGGTAGTTTTCCCTGGCGGTTTTTGCTGCGCCTGGATTTGGAGCAGGTTCGTTCTCAATGAAAAAGCTACTGAGCAAAAACACCGAAACGAAAGCTGCACTAAGGGTATAGCGTAACATAGGTAGGAAAGTTGGTTGTAAATTGACGTGAAAGATGGGGTATTTTTACTGCTCAAACGGCCACCAGCTCTTTGCGCTCCCCAATTTGTTGTCGCCACATGGCATAATATAGCCCCTTTTGGGCCAACAATTCGCTATGGCGGCCCTGCTCAACGACATGCCCCTGCTCCAAAACAAAAATCCGGTCGGCATGGAGAATGGTACTCAGTCGGTGGGCAATCAGGATCGTGATATGGCGCCGTGAGCCGGATAAGTCTCGAACCGTCCGACCAATTTCTTCTTCGGTTAGCGAATCCAGTGCCGAAGTCGCTTCATCGAATACCAATAGAGCTGGTTTTCTGAGTAATGCACGGGCAATGCTCAGTCGTTGTTTTTCACCGCCGGATACTTTCACTCCCCCTTCGCCAATGACCGTGTCGAGCCCCTGCGGAGCACGGGCCAGCAGCGAATCGGCGGCTGCCTGATGGAGTGCTGTCAGGCATTCGGCATCGGTCGCATTGGGTGCCACAAAGCGCAGGTTCTCACGGATGGTTCCGGCAAAAAGCTGCGTATCCTGCGTTACAAAGCCGATTTGTTCCCGCAACTCGTCTAGGTTTACCTCCGAGCCGGAATGCCATTATACAGTATCTGTCCATTGAGTGGCTTATATAACCCAACCAGCAGCTTCACAAGCGTCGTTTTTCCGGAGCCGCTTGGACCCACAAACGCAACTGTCTCACCAACCTGTGCGTCGAATGAAATGCCATCGAGGGCCGGTTTGTCGGCGGTTAGATGTTTAAAACGGACATCCTCGAAAGCCAGTGTTTTGAGCGATTCAACTGGTTGTGGATGAGTTGGTTGTACATCGCGGGGTGTATCCAGAATCTGCTGAAAATTAGCCAGCGATGCTTCCGTTTCGCGATAGACATTGATGATATTTCCTAATTCCTGCAATGGGCCAAAAATGGCGAAGGAGTAGATGAACAGAGAGAAAAACTCACCCACTGTGATGCGTTCCTGCACGACCAGAAACAGCATAAGCAGCATGATGGCATTGCGAAGTAAATTCACAAACGTTCCCTGAATGAAGGATAACGACCGAATATAGCGTACTTTTTTAAGTTCGAGTTTTAGTATTTTCTCGGTCGTGGCATTTAGGCGTTCGGTTTCCTGCTGGGCGAGGCCGAGGCTTTTTACCAATTCAATATTACGCAGACTCTCGGTCGTTGAACCGGCCAGTGCAGTTGTTTCGGCGACAATTGTTTTCTGAACGGTTTTGATTTTTTTGCTTAAAAGCGAGCTGACAAAACCCAGTAAGGGAATAGTCAGGAAATAAGCCGGAGCAATTGGCCAGTAGACCGTAGCAGCATACCACATCACGAAGACAATCCCTACGACCGATGTAAACAGCACATTTACAAACGATTGGATGAGCTTTTCAACATCAGAGCGCACTTTTTGCAGCTTGCCCAGTGTCTCACCCGACCGCTGATCTTCAAAGACCTGATAGGGTAGTTCGAGTGAATGGCGAAGACCATCGGTATACAATTTTGCGCCCAGTCGCTGGGTAATCACGTTAACGTAATAATCCTGAAAGTTCTTGGCGATTCGGCTCACCATGGCCACACCGAGCGCCTGTAAAATCAGGAGACCCGCGCCATTTTTCAGGAAGCCCCAGAACCCTAAGGGGCGCAGGGTACCGCCAGGCTTAACGACGTACTGGTCAATAATTTTTCGAAAAATATATGGATCAAGCAGCGAGAAAATCTGATTGATAGCTGCGAGTATCAGCGCAAGGGCCAACAGGCCCCAATAACGCCGTAAATAGCTGTAAAGTAATTGCATAAATGAGTTGGTGATAGAGAAAGATGTTGATGAATCAGCCGTATTAACTAGCGGCCTGTCTTCCTTAAGACAACACAAAAAGGAGCATTTTGGGTCAATAAAGTTACCCGCAAAGCGCGCAAAGTTTGCCGGGTAATACTTCTTTGCGGTCTTTGCGATACCTTTGCGCCGGTTCGATTAAGCTCTTTACTTCATGAAAAACGCTTTTCTGCTTCTAGTTTCTCTCGCTCTGCTAATCGGTTGTGGTCAAACTGAAAAGGCACACGACAACACCGCTAAATCCAGTACCCCAACCACTGATTCAACGACGTCAGCATCTGCCCCTAAACCCAGCAACTGCCAGTCAGTTGTTGACGCCAAGAATTTAGGCAAAGCAGATGTGTATCAGGAGTCCGGGAAGTCAATCAAGGTTACATTGACCCTGAACCAGGACAGCAGTTCAACCCAATCTGCCAACAGTTGCTACTTTAATAATACCATTACGGTGATGGCAACGAAAAAATCGGGAAGCCAGCTATTTAAACGGACGTTGCTCAAAGACGATCTGCTGTACTTTACCAAAACTGACGACGCTATCAATAAATCCATCCTGCAAAAGGTCATCTATAAGCCGACCTTCAACGGGCAACGATACATTACCCTGACCATGCACCTGCTGGAACCAGACAGTAAAAAGACGATGGATTACACGCTGTTTATGAACTACTTTGGGGAGATTGTGAAGGTAAAGTAAACGCTCAAACGTTTGTCCATGTTTGCGGTGTGCCTATCTTCATACAGATCACAATGGATTACTAAAAAAGCCTACCCACTGTGCAGTGGGTAGGCTTTTTTAGTAATAAAATCAGTTTTTACTCAACTGCGATCATCGAAACCGCTTTGGCTTCAAGCATGCTTTCGCCCATTAGGTAAAGATCGGCGGCACGGGCGGCTTCTCGGCCTTCCGAGATAGCCCACACGACTAGTGATTGACCCCGGCGCATATCGCCAGCTGCGAATACCTTAGGATTGGTCGTTGTCTGATAATTGGTAGCTTTTACGTTTCCACGCTCGTCATACTCCAGGCCGAGGTCGTCTAACAGCCCGTTGTGTTGCGGATGTAAGAAGCCGGCAGCCAATAGCGCCAGTTCGCAGGGAACGTCACGTTCCGAACCCGGAAGTTCGACCATCTGCATACGGCCATTTTCGTTTTTCCAGGTTAAGTCTACGATACGTAGCGCTTTTAGGTTGCCATTCTCGTCACCAATAAATTCTTTGGTATTGATAGACCAATGCCGGTCGCAGCCTTCTTCATGCGAGGTGCTGGTACGGAGCATCATAGGCCAATTAGGCCAGGGAGTGCTTTCGGCCCGGTCTTTAGGGGGCATTGGCATCAGCTCAATCTGGGTTACGCTGGTAGCGCCATGCCGGTTGGAGGTTCCCACACAGTCAGAACCCGTATCACCACCGCCGATGACAACTACGTTTTTACCAGTTGCCAACAACTCACCGTCGCCATAGACTTCACCCCGATGGTCAACCTTTACCGGAATATTCGCGTTGCGCTTGTTTTGCTGGCTCAGGAATTCCATGGCTGGATAAATTCCTTTCAGATCGCGTCCAGGAATGGGGAGATCACGAGGTACGGTTGAGCCACCAGTAAGCATAACCAGATCGAAATCAGCTAAGAGATCCTTCGCTTTCAGGTCAACCCCTACATTAACGCCCGTTTTGAATGTAACGCCCTCGGCTTCCATGACAGCCAGACGGCGGTCGATGGTCCACTTTTCGAGTTTGAAATCAGGAATACCGTAACGTAGTAAGCCACCAATCTGATCGGCCCGTTCGAAAAGCGTTACCGTATGACCTGCTTTATTGAGTTGCGCTGCTGCGGCCAGTCCAGCCGGACCAGAACCGACAACAGCTACCTGTTTGCCTGTCCGTACTTTCGGTGGTTTTGGGGTGATGTACCCATGCTCAAAGGCCACTTCGGCAATCGACTTTTCAATAAACTCAATGGCAACGGGCGGTTTGTTGATACCGAGTACGCACGAAGCTTCGCAGGGAGCAGGGCAGATACGGCCTGTAAACTCCGGGAAGTTATTGGTCGAACTCAGGATCTCGTAGGCATACGCCCAGTTCTGTTCATAAACTGCATCATTGAATTCAGGAATAATGTTGCCAAGAGGGCAACCGCTGTGGCAGAACGGCGTACCGCAATCCATACAACGAGCGGCCTGCCTCTGGGAGTCCTGCTCCGAATGCGGCATTTCAATTTCCTTGTAATCGTGAATCCGCTGTTGCGGGTCGCGCTTTTTGGGTAGCTCGCGCGTAAATTCTAAAAATCCGGTAGGTTTTCCCATAGTATTCTTTACTTACCCCTGCGTCACATCAACCGTTATGTCCTGATACACAATGTTCTTGTCCCGAATCTGATCGGCCAGTGAGATGCCTCGTCCAGCCAGTGCCTGCCGGAAATCGCCGGGCATAACTTTCACAAACCGCCCAATCTGGTTTTCCCAATCCTGAATCAGCGCTAGCGCCACATTACTGGTTGTGTACTGGAAGTGCTTGTCAACATATTCCCGGATGATACCCTGATCTTCTTCGGTCAGGCTCTCCAGGTTCACCATTTCGCCGTTTACTTTTGAGGCAAATGTGCCATCCTGATCATAGACATAGGCAACTCCACCCGACATACCCGCTGCGAAGTTGCGGCCCGTTTGTCCCAGAATGATGGCTAATCCACCGGTCATGTATTCGAGTCCGTGGTCGCCCACGCCCTCTACTACGACTTTAGCACCTGAGTTTCGAACACAAAAGCGCTCGCCCGCCATGCCCCGAATAAAGGCCTCGCCTGAGGTAGCGCCGTAGAACGACACGTTGCCGACGATACTGTTTTCTTCTGGTTTAAACTGGGCTGCCCGATCTGGGTAGACGATCAATTGCGCTCCACATAGACCTTTGCCAAAATAGTCATTGGCGTCGCCTTCGAGTTCGAGTTTGATACCGCTCGTGCTGAACGCACCAAAGCTTTGCCCCGCTGTACCCCGAAGTTTGACGTGGATCGTACTGTCGGGCAGACCTGGGCCGCCGTATATTTTCGAGATTTCGTTGGACAGCATCGTGCCGATGCTACGGTCGATGTTCTGCACTGTAAACTCGCCATAAACCGATTCGGATGAGGCCAGTGCTGGCTGTGCCAACTCAATTAGTTTTCGGTCGAGCACGTCATCTAAGTGATGATTCTGGTCTTCCTGTTTATACAGTGCCACATCCAGATTGGTTGGCTCTTTGTAAAGCAGACCGTCAAGGTTAACATTTTTATACTTCCAATGGGCCAGATTATTGCGAAGTTCGAGCATTTGTGCCTGTCCCACCATTTCGTTAATGGTACGGAAGCCAAGCTCGGCCATGATCTCCCGCAACTCCATAGCCAGGAAGGTGAACATGTTTACCACATGATCGGGCTTACCTGTGAAGAGGGCGCGGAGTTCTTTATTCTGCGTAGCTACCCCAACCGGGCAGGTATTCAGGTGACACTTCCGCATCATGATACAACCCGTTGCGACCAGCGCAGCCGTAGCAACGCCAAATTCTTCAGCGCCAAGCAATGCGGCAATAGCCAGGTCACGGCCCGTACGCATCTGACCATCGGCCTGTATCGTTACGCGTCCGCGCAGTTTGTTTTTGACCAGGGTTTGGTGTGCTTCAGCCAGACCCAACTCCCAGGGCAAACCGGCGTGGCGAATCGATGATAGGGGAGAAGCTCCCGTTCCGCCATCGTGCCCTGAAATCAGGATATGGTCGGCGTGTGCTTTGGCAACTCCAGTCGCAATGGTACCGACACCCGCTTCCGACACCAGCTTAACACTAATCCTGGCAGCCCGGTTAGCGTTTTTAAGATCGGAAATTAGCTGCGCCAAATCCTCAATGGAGTAGATGTCGTGGTGAGGAGGGGGAGAAA
Source organism: Spirosoma telluris (assembly GCA_003259005.1). Lineage (GTDB taxonomy): Bacteria > Bacteroidota > Bacteroidia > Cytophagales > Spirosomataceae > Spirosoma > Spirosoma telluris. Next base: position 1,496,484 of record QLII01000001.1, on the reverse strand, counting down.
TCAGACCAACGCCAGGGGTTGAATGGCGCGTCCTGCCAATCCAGTCATCCACTTTAAAGCCGGGTAACTGACCCCTTCGCCGGGTTTGGCTCCCTGCGCCATCTTGATTTGCAGTTCTTGAGCGTTGGTCAGGTAGTAACTGGTTACTCCAAACCGTCCTGAAGCAACTTGCTTGATGGCTGAGTTCATACTGTCGCCATTGGCCAGCGGAGTATAGCGGAGTTCATCCTCACCACCTTCACCTGAATTGCTTTTACCGCCAATACGGTTCATGGCAATAGCTAGCGTGGTATGGGCTTCCCAGGAGATCGACCCGAACGACATGGCACCCGTAGCAAAGCGTTTGAAAATGCTTTCAATAGGTTCAACTTCGTCGAGAGGTACCGATGCGCCTTTCTTAAACTTCAGCAGACCACGCAGCGTAATCGCCTTTTGTGTCTGATCGTCAATGAGTTTTGAGTATTTCTTAAAGATCGAATAATCGTTCTTCTTGGTAGACTGTTGCAGTAAGTGAATCGTATCGGGATTGAAAATGTGCTTTTCGCCCCGTTGTTTCCATTGATAAATACCGCCAACTTCCAGACGCGGAATCGATACCGGCATATCGGGAAACGCCACGCAGTGCCGGACCAGAATTTCACGGGCAATCTCATCGAGTCCCATACCGCCAATGCGCGACACCGTACCCGTGAAATAGCGGCTAACCACATCCTGGTTCAAGCCCAGACATTCGAAAATCATGGCACCCTGATACGATTGCAGGGTTGAGATACCCATCTTCGAGAAGATTTTGAGTAACTCGCCATTAACGGCTTTTACGTAATTTTTAAAGAGTTTGTCGAGGTCGTAATCTACTGCGAGCAAGCCTTTTTCCTTCATATTGGCAATCGTCTCGAACGCCATATACGGGTTCACGCCCGACGCACCGTAGCCGATAAGCGTTGCTACATGGTGTGTTTCCCACACATCGCCCGCTTCGACCACCAGACCAACTTTGCCCCGCAAGCCCTGACGAATCAGGTAGTGGTGAATAGCTGCTGTTGATAAAAGGGATGGAATGGGCGCGTGGCTCGAATCAATAGCCCGGTCCGATAAGACCAGAATCGAGTAACCATCCTGAATGGCATCTTCGGCGTACCGGCAAATACGGTCGAGAGCCCGTTCGAGCGAGCGACCTTCGCCATCCGCCGTGAAGAGACAGTTGATGGTTTTCGCCTGGAAGTTCGGCCTATCGATAAACCGAAGTTTGTCAAACTCCTTCGTTGTCAGTACCGGTTGCTCCAATTCTACCTGGCGGCAGTGTACAGGTGATTCACTCAGCAGGTTATACGTTGCGCCAACAAACGAAATGAGCGACATGATCGACCGCTCCCGAATGGAGTCGATTGGCGGGTTGGTTACCTGCGCAAACAACTGCTTGAAGTAGTGGCTCATATGCTGGCTCTGCTCCGAGAGAATCGCCAGTGGAATATCGATCCCCATTGAACCAAGGGCTTCTTTCCCCGTTTCTACCATCGGAGCCAGAATCATCCGAAGGTCTTCGGAGGTGAGGCCAAACGCCTGCTGCATGCGCAGCAACTTCGATGGTTCGTAAGGGCTATAGGTTCGGATAGGGGCCTCTAAATCCTGAATCTTTATCTTATTGGCATCGAGCCATTCCTGATAGGGCTGACGTGAACAGATTTCCGCCTTGATTTCTTCATCTGAGACAATGCGTCCCTGTTCCATATCGACCAGGAACATCTTGCCCGGCTGCAAACGGCCTTTCGATACGACTGTAGCAGGATCAATGTCTAGCACCCCAACTTCGGAAGCCATGATGACTACGTCTTCATTGGTGACCCAAAAACGCGATGGGCGAAGGCCATTCCGGTCAAGGGTGGCACCTACAATACGGCCATCGGTGAAGGAGATCGACGCCGGGCCATCCCAGGGCTCAATCAGGGCTGCATGGAATTCGTAGAATGCTTTCCGGACGGGGTCCATGTGCTGATTACCATCCCAGGCTTCGGGAACGAGCATCATCATCACGTGGGGCAATGAACGTCCGCTCATAACGAGCAGTTCAATGGCATTGTCGAGGTTAGCCGAGTCGGATTGACGTTGGTCGCAAATAGGCAACAGCATATCCATCTCGTCTTTCGTAAACTTAGCCGACTCAAGTAGTCCTTCAGCCGCTTTCATCCAGTTTACATTTCCTCGAACAGTATTGATTTCGCCATTGTGGGCGATATACCGGAATGGCTGAGCCAGTTTCCAGGACGGGAATGTGTTCGTAGAGAAACGCGAGTGTACAACACCAAGCGCCGAAACAACTTCCTCGTTCTGAAGGTCCGGGAAGTAAGGTTCCAATTGCAGCGTCGTCAGTTGCCCTTTATAGGTAATGGTACGGCAGGAGAGCGACGAAAAATAGAAAGTATCAACGCCCGCAATGGTTTCGTTAATGATGCGGGTACTATAGTTCCGAAGAATATACAGTTTCCGTTCAAAATCGTCTGCATTGGTAACGTCGGCAGGACGTTTGATGAACACCTGTTCCATTTGAGGCTCTGCTGAGCGGGAACCGTTACCAAGATCACTGTTATTAACCGGCACAACCCGATAACACAGAAGCTCAAGACCAAGCCGTTTCATTTTCCGGTTCAATACCGCCCGGCATTCTTCACGCAGCCAGACATCTTTCGGAAAATACACCATGCCTACGCCGTATTCGAGTGCTGGGGGTAAATGGACACCAAGCTTGCGGGTTTCATCGACGAAAAATTCGTGCGGAATCTGGATAAGTAACCCAGCACCATCGCCGGAGTTAGGCTCAGACCCAACGGCACCCCGGTGTTCCATACGCCGAAGCATCTGGAGCGCATCCGAAACAATCTGGTGAGACTTGCGACCTTTAATATGGGCTACAAAGCCGATACCGCAATTGTCGTGTTCAAACTCTGGGCGGTAGAGTCCCGCCAATTGGTCAACCTGATCAGACATGGTCGTAACAGTGTTGGATAAGGCCGTTATTCTTCGGTTCTATTTGACAGAATTGCAAAAAATAAGGCCGATTTTTAGGAAAATCGAAATTAATAAATAGCCAGGCGTATAAACAAATCAGAAGATGTTCGCCGGGCTGACGGGCGTTTGTGACAAAGTCATGCAATATACTACTAAAAAAATTTGGCAAAAACAGCCTTTATCGGAATATACTAGTAAACGGCAGTAATTGTGAATTTGATTATAGTTCTTCTTGAAAAATGCCAATTTGTTAGTGTTGGATAGGGCTATTAAATGGTTGAATAGGTAGCTTCTGAGATTAATTTGTTCTAAAAAATCGATCATTTTCTACCTAATTCCTACGGAAATAATTGCCCGGTTTACGCCTGCCTTTTAGTAGTACCACTGCTTTAGGCCAATGCCATACGATTACTTTTCGTGCTTAACTACTTTTCCGCCGATCATCACGAAGGTCACTCGCTGTAATTCTGTAATGTCTGTCAATGGGTTCCCTTTTACCGCGATCAGGTCGGCCAGTTTCCCGGTTTCCAGCGTTCCCAGGTCCTTTTCTTTACCTAACAGTTCGGCATTAACTTTTGTGCCTGCCTGAATGGCTTGCATGGGCGTCATGCCTAGCTTAACCAGTTCGGCAAATTCCCGGGCGGGGAATGTGGGAGGGAAACCCACATTATCGGTGCCTACCACTACTTTAACCCTTTTCGGATGGCCAGCGAGAGCATTTTACTCCTGGTGTTTTCTTCTTTCTCGTGCTTCCCTAGCTGAATGGCTTTGGCTAGTGCTTTGCTATTAAAATATTTTTCCTGGAAGAATAGACCGACAGACAGGGTAGGCACAAGGTAAGTTCCATGTTGCAATAAGAGGTCAATACCTTCCTCATCGAGATAAGACCCATGCTCTATGGAGCGGACTCCAGCCTTAATCGCCATTTTTATGCCTTCGGTGGCATGGGCGTGGGCCATCACAGGTCGGTGACGACGCCCTGCTTCCTCCATGACTGCTTTTAATTCTTCAGCACTGAAATGGACATCCTGTGGATTATCACCAACGGTCATAAAGGCCCCGGTCACGAGTACTTTAATCCAGTCGCTTCCGTGTTTGATTTCCTCCCGGACGGCTTTCCGCATTTCGTCCGGGCCGTTGGCAACCAGACCGTCGGCAATGATCGGTTGTTCGTAGGACAGAAAATTAATGTCGCCCCCTCCGCCCGTTACCGATATATAATGGCCCGCTCCAAATATATGAGGACCAACAAAGAGTCCTTTATTAATAGCATTGCGGATGTCGAATTGCGCATAGGCCACATCGGCGTCGCCAGCAATACGAAGGGTTGTCCAACCGGCCTGGAGTAAGTCCTGCACAATTTTCAGCCCTTCCAGCGCTTTCTGGGCAGATGAACGGCGTAAATGATCGACTTGATAATCGTCCTTATCAATAAACGGATGGACGTGGGCATCAATAAGCCCCGGTAGCACCGTAAAGTCACCCAGGTCGGTGATAGGAACACCTTTCGGGATAATGTCCCTGGTTCCTACGGCAACAATTCGATCCGCTTCGATAACGATGGCTGCGTTTGTCAGAACGTTTCCCGTGCCGTCAATTAATCGTTTACAGACGAGAGCGGTTTTTTGCGCGAATGCTCCCGTGCTAACTAAACTCACTATCATAAACCCTACCCAGTAGTTTTTAAATCGCATTAGCAGGTCGCAAAAAGGTTCGATTTTTAGGGTTGTTGAGTAAAGGCCGTTTGTCAAAACTAGCTAAAATTAGGTAGTGAACCTACCTCAAGGTGCATAAAAAAAGCCGCTCAATTGAGCGGCTTTGCGGTTTTTGTGATTCGGCTGGGATTCGAACCCAGGACCCATACATTAAAAGTGTATTGCTCTACCAGCTGAGCTACCAAATCGTTTCCCATTCAGCAAACGGGTTGTTCGTCGTTTGGGAATGCAAAAGTAGAGGTTTGTTTTTATAAACGCAAGACTAACCTAAAAAAAAGTTAATTGCTGGGTAAGTTTTATGGCTTCTACCGCTTCCCGAACATCATGAACACGGAGGATTGAAGCACCTTTTAAGAGGGCTGCGGTGTTTAAAACGGTGGTTCCATTCAGGGCTTTATCTGCCGTGATATTCAGTGTTTTCCAGATTGTTGTTTTTCGGGAGAGACCGACGAGAATTGGTTCATCGAATAGTTGGAAAGCATCGAGTTTACTCAGTAACTGAAAATTTTGCGCGGGCGTTTTTGCAAAGCCAAATCCAGGGTCTAGAATGACATTTTTTGCTCCTAAAGCTCGTAATTCGGCCAGTCGAATGGCTAATTCGTCGATTACTTCGGTAACTACATCGGTATAGGTCGCTTTTGACTGCATCGTTTGAGGAGTGCCGCGCATGTGCATTAATATGTACGGAACGCCCAGCACAGCAGCTGTTTCGAACATGGCTGGGTCGAGGGTACCACCGGCTACATCATTGATGACGGAGGCACCTGACGCAACCGCCTGTCGCGCTACGGACGCCCGAAAGGTATCAATTGAAATCAGGGCATCTGGAAAAGTGCTCAGAATGGCTTCGATAATTGGTAACACTCGATCCGCTTCTTCATCGGGACTAACTGCCGCTGCGCCGGGCCGGGTGGAGTAGCCCCCAATATCTAAAAACGTGGCACCCTCATCGAGCATTTGCTGAGCCTTGTCAAGTGCAACTGAAGAAGCGCTTTTGTCGAAGGAAATTCGGCTATCGGAAAAAACGAATCGGGCGTTGCATTCAGGATACCCATCACCACAGGCTGGGTCAAATCAACCAGTCGTCCCCGACAGTTTAGGCTTTTTTTCGTAACTTTCGGCATAAAAAGAGTCAATAGTCATTAGTCGATAGTTGCCAGTAGTTTGCTATCGACTAATGACTATTGACTATCGACTATGAACAATACAGAATCCGAATATCGGCAGGTTATTCAACGCTGCAAAGACCTGTTCCTGAAAAAGAATAAAGATTACGGTACCGCCTGGCGTATTCTGCGCCTTTCCAGCATCACCGATCAGATTTTTATTAAGGCACAACGCATCCGGACGTTGCAGGAAACGGGTGTAAGTCGCGTAGGGGAGGGCATAGAGCCAGAATTTGTTGGTATCATCAATTACTGTGTAATGGCTCTGATTCAATTGGCGTTAGCCAATGACAAACGCACCGATATTCCGACTGATGAACTCGAACAACTCTATGATGCACAAATTGGCCAGGTTATTGAGTTACTGTTCGCCAAGAACCACGACTATGGAGAAGCCTGGCGTGACATGCGGGTTAGTTCAATGACCGATATTATTTTAATGAAACTGCTGCGGACGAAACAAATTGAGGATAATCGGGGGGCTACTCTGGTCTCAGAAGGTGTAGAGGCCAATTATATGGATATGATTAACTACGCCGTTTTTTGTTTGATAAAACTTACTAATAAGTGAAGAATGAATAGTTAAGAATGAAAAATAATAGATAAAGCTGACTGATGGCCTACTATTCTTCATTCTTAACTATTCATTCTTCATTTTTAAAATATGAACCCAACTGCCACTCCAGCTAAAGTCAAAACCGGCACGCCACCCATGCTGATTGCCGCCCGTATTGCCCGCATTTTGGTCGGGATTGTGTTTATTTTTTCGGGCCTGATTAAGCTCAATGACCCCGTTGGTACTCAGATCAAGTTTGAGGAGTATTTTGAGGTTTTTGCGCAGGACGTGCCATTTCTGCATGATTTCTTCATGGCCTTAGTCCCGTTCACGCTGATCATGTCCGTACTCTTTTGCGCGGCTGAGGTGATTCTGGGGGTTGCCCTGCTTGCCTCCTACAAACCTAAAATTACAGTCTGGCTACTGTTTTTCCTGATTACCTTTTTTACGTTCCTAACGTTCTATTCGGCTTATTTCGACCGGGTGACGGACTGTGGTTGCTTTGGCGATGCCATTAAACTTAAGCCCTGGACGTCATTCACCAAAGATGTTGTACTTACTGTATTAATCCTGTTTATCATTGGCCACAGGAACCGGCTTCGGTCCCGTAAAACGGGCTGGTTAGTTGGGATAACGGTTGCGCTGACGCTTGCCCTTGGCGTGTATGCCGTTCAGTTTCTGCCACCAATTGATATGCTTCCGTATGCTGTTGGCAAAAGTATTCCGGCAGAGATGAAGTCTTCGGAACCCTTACGATATAAATACGTGATGGAAAAAGAGGGTAAGACAACGGAGTTTGAAACGTATCCAACTGATCAGAGCTATAAGTTCAAAGAGATGGTGCTGATCAATGAAAAAGCCAAGCCAAAAATTACGGACTATCGTATCTGGAATGACGAGGGCGATTTCACCCAGCAAACCTTTGAAGGCAACAAGCTCTTCATTATTGTCAAGAATACAAAAGATATTGATGCCGGAAGTCTGCCTGCAATTCGTGCTCTGGTCGAAGGTTTGCAGGGAACCAACATAGCTCCCTACATTCTCACCTCCACCAGCGACGAGGAGATCAACGCGTTTCGCAAAGAGTACCAGTTAGAGAACGTGCCGTATTATAAAGGCGATGCGACCGTTCTGAAAACCATCATGCGTTCGAACCCCGGAACCTGGCTGATGAGTAATGGCGTGGTACGGGGTAAATGGCATTACAATTCAACTCCGGATGCAACTGAAGTAGTTAATTTGGTAAAGAGTAAATGAGTGAAAGAGTGAAAGAGTGAAAGAGTGAGGCTATTCTACTGGCCGCTCTTTCACTCTTTCACTCTTTCACTCTTTAATCATGAAAAATATTTTCCTTATTGGCATGCCCTCATCGGGTAAAAGCACGTTGGGTAAACGCATCGCTGATGTGTTGCATTATCGTTTTGTCGATACAGACAAGCTCATTGTTCGGGAGGAGGGCCGGTCCATTGCTGAAATTTTTGCCGAGTCAGGAGAGGCTTATTTTCGGGAAGCGGAACGCCGGGTTTTGCGCACAATTCGATCTGGGGATAGTCTGGTCGTTTCGACAGGTGGGGGATGCCTTGTTTCCATGATAATATGGACTACATCAAAGCCACGGGCGTATCTGTATTTTTGGATGTACCCGTAGAGGTTCTGGTTCGGCGTATTCTGGCGCATGCCCATGAGGATAGACCACTCAATAACCCCAATGATCCTGACTTGCTGGTTACGTTACAGAAACGGTACGAGACCCGTCTGCCCATTTACACTCAGGCAACAATTACGGTTTCGGGTGAAACAACAGAGGATGAGCTATTAAGAAGGATTGGGGAGTGGTTATGAAGTTGTTTAGGATTTACTTTTTAATGGAGAAGTGTTTGATTTTATGAGCCTGTTTTACCCCTAAATCCCCTGAAGGGGATTTAGGGGTAAAACAGGCTAGAAATAATAATCCTAAACAGATTCTATAAGTAGATAGCCTGCTTCGTAACAAAAATTCACTGCATGAACCTCTTGAAAACCATAATCCGCTGCCTGATTGTAACGCTACCCATGCTAACGGCAGCTGCCCAATCAACATTACCCTTGCCTCGTCTGGTAATACGGTCTATGGCAACAATCCAAAAGTTGGCAAATATGCTACCATAAGGGGCTTCAAGTTGTATTATGAGGTATATGGCGCGGGTAAGCCCTTACTTCTGATTCATGGAAATGGTGGTTCCATTGAGAACTTCAAGAATCAGATTCCCTATTTCGCTAAAAACTACAAAGTGATTGCAGTCGATAGTCGGGCGCAGGGGAAATCAATCGACACCAGCGATTCGCTCACATATGAAATGATGGCTGACGATTTTAACGCCCTATTGAACCAACTGCATGTCGATTCGTGCTATGTCATTGGCTGGAGTGATGGGGGTATCAACGGGTTACTATTGGCAATGCGCCATCCCGAAAAGGTAAGGAAGTTAGCGATTACCGGGGCCAATTTGTGGCCTGATACAACAGCTGTTGATCCTAGCCTTTTTCAGTGGATTGTATCGACCAATGATAGCCTGGCCAAAGTGCCTCAGATACCGGCTGTGAAAGCGCAAAAAAAACTATTAAATCTGATGGTGTTCAACCCCAATATCTCAACGGCTGCGTTGAAACTGGTGACCTGTCCTACATTGGTGATTGGTGGTGATAATGATGTGATTTTGCCGAAACATACACTGGCAATTGCTGAAGCTATTCCGCAAGCCTACCTGTGGATTTTACCCAACTCCGGGCATTCGACCCTTATCCGCTATAAGGATATGTTCAATCAGGTTGTTGAGGATTTTTTTAAAATGCCCTACCGAAAAATAAACGGCATGGCGAAACTTGATTGAGTGCAAGTTTCTGACTTCGAACACTATACACGATTAATGCATATCCCGAAACTCACTTATTTTAAACAGGGTCAACGTAAAATAAACAGTACGTTAGCCAAAAAACGCGACGGCTCTTTCGTCAATTTATGAAACAAATACTACTCATTTGTCTTTCTTTAGCTGCTTCTATAGCGAGTGCCCAGACACCAGCAGGCAGCCTGAAAATCAACCAGAAACGGATTCAGACTCGGCTGCTTGAGTTATCGAAATTTGGTGAATTGCCCAATGGCGGAATAGGGCGGGTGGCGTATAGCAAAGCCGATCAGGAAGGTCGGGCCTACTTTATTGGCCTGATGAAAAAAGCCGGACTCGACGTATCCATTGACTTTGCCGGTAATCTTATTGGCCGACGAAAAGGGAAAAATCCTGCTCTAAAACCCATCGCCTTTGGCTCTCACATTGATTCCGTACCGAATGGCGGCAACTACGATGGCCCCGTTGGTTCCATTAGTGCTTTGGAACTCATTGAGACGCTTAATGAAAATAACTTCGTCACCGAACACCCGTTGGAGCTAATCATTTTTGCTAATGAAGAAGGGGGCACGGTTGGGAGTGGGGCTATGATTGGTAAAATCACACCTGACGCGCTGAAGTCGGTAACCCAAAGCGGCCTGACGATAGCCGACGGTATCCGGGCCATTGGTGGAAATCCAGATAGCCTGAGCAAAGTAGTTCGAAAAAAAGGCGATATAACTGCCTTTATCGAACTTCACATTGAGCAGGGCGGCATATTGATGACAGAAAACCAACAGATAGGGGTGGTCGAAGGGATTGTCGGGATAGAACACTGGGACGCAACAATTGAGGGGGCGGCTAATCATGCGGGTACAACCCCTATGAACATACGACGCGACGCTCTGTTGGCCGCGGCTAAACTGATTGTTGCCCTGAACGAGGTGATCACAAGCCATGAAGGTCGCCAAGTGGGCACGATTGGCAAAATTGTGGCCGAGCCTGGTGCCTATAATGTTATTCCAGGTAAGGTGGTTCTGGGTGTAGAAATCAGGGATTTATCGTATGATAAAATATGGAGCCTATTTCACGAAGTGGAAGGTAAAGCCAGGGAAATTGCCCAAACCTCCGAAACGACCATCACCTTTAAGAAGTCCTCAGTAGGGGTAACCCCCGCCCTAACGGCTAAACCGATTCAGGACAAAATCATTCGTGCAGCCAAAACACTGGGCTTTTCATACCGGTATATGCAAAGCGGGGCTGGACATGATTCGCAGGAAATCGCGCAGATCGCGCCGGTGTGCATGATCTTCATCCCCAGTGTAGGCGGTATCAGTCATTCGCCCAAAGAATTCTCAAAAGGTGTTGACATTGGCAACGGAGCAAACGTGTTAATGCAGACGATGTTAGCGCTTGATCGGGAAAAGTAAAATTCTGACATAAACTGATTTGCCCGACCAGAGAATGCCCTGTGATTAGCATGGGAATCTCCAGCGGAATCACCCCGGCACTACTCAGTCGAGGGGCCTGATTTATACAACTAAAGACCAATGCATGACCCGATTATACACTTACTGAGTACCCAATTTCATAAAAATTTTCAATCTCGTTCAACCCCAATTATTTTGACAGTTATGTTGAATTTTGGGAAACCGAAATGTGAAACCCAATTCTCTGACCTAATACTCCTTAATCCGATGAAAAATAGTATACGTTCTCTGGTCTGTCTACTGTTAATTGCAGCGCAGACCTTCGCAGAAACGATGCCTGCGACAAGCTATTCTGGGGCTCGGCCACATAATGCCAGCGCCACCACGGGTGCAAGCGGAGGCTACTTATCCGAAACCAGCGTGACAGTCACGATCGACAAGGTAGCTCCCACTCTGACGAATTTCTCCGCTAGTCCGGACCCAGTTTGTTCCGGTAACTCTGTAACGTTTAGTGCTATCGTTAGCGACGTAACAGGGAGTTATAGTTATACACTAACCAATGGTAGCTCGACCGTAACCGGAACAAGTAGTACCAGTGCTTTCAGTCAGAGTCTTGTTACGACTGACTCAGGAATCCAGGCCTTTACGCTAACCGTGAGTAACAATGGACTGTCGGCTACGGACATCTACGAGTTGACGGTCAGTGCGTTGCCTGATGTAACGCTGACGGCTAGTAGTGGGGGCACACTGATCTGTGGGCAGACTAGCCTGACCCTGACTGCCAGTGGGGGGGATGACTTTTTCTTTACCGGACCTAATATACTGAGTCAGGACCCTGAAACCGGCATAGCCGTAGTAAATGCTGCGGGTGTTTACTCAGTAACGGTGACTAATACCGAAACGGGCTGTTTCAGTACAACTGTCACAACGGTTAGCAGTACCACGAATGGCCCTTCAGTGAGCATCAACCCCAGTTCGACAACGCTCACCAACGCTAGCCCTTCGGCAAGCCTTACAGCGGTGGGAGTCGGCACCTTCCTATGGTCCACAGGAGCCACTACCCAAGTCATCTCCGTTACTAGCAGCGGAACCTACTCGGTGACGCTGACCAGTCCGGGGGCTGTACGGCAACCGCCAGTGCACCAGTGGCGGGGGCAGACTTAACGGTGACCCTGGACTTGCCGCAGGCCAACTTTGCAGCCTCCGGCACCGCGGCCGTGGGCAACTTTTTGGTCAATGTATTTGAGTTAACGGGCTTACCTACCTCATCAGGGGATGTGACCATCACCCTCACTGCCCCCATTGGCTATACGCTTTCGTTTGCCTCCAGCCTGACCAGTATCAACGTGTCGGGCGGGGAGCACAATCCGGTGGTTGTGGACAATCCTTTGTGGACGGTGAGTCATTCGCTGGCGTCTCGACAGTTGACCTTGACGATGACTTCAGGGGCCTTCATTAGTGGGGGCGGAGAATCAATATTGGGCTTCAGTATCAGTCGGACGACGGCTAATTCGGGGAGTGTGGCCAGCATCACGGTGAATGTGGCGGATGACCTGACCCTGAGTTATGATAGTAATTTGAAGAACAATGTCTACGCCCGGATTATATCGGGGCTCTAAGCTCGATTCGGCCGGTACCCGGATGAAAGCTTGAGTAGGCTGGTGTCTGGGTATCTGGCTTAGCCCAATCTATCTACTACACTGCTTGAGTGATCAAACCAGTTCAGCTTTTAGCCTGACTGGTTTGGTACGTTTACACTAGTGCTTTTCCAAACTAGATTCTTTTGATTCTACTAGATTCTTTTGACACTAGATGCCTGAATATCAGAATCGATAGGATCTACAGAAACTACCGCGCGGTCGGCCTCGAGAATCTAAATTGGAAAAGCACTAGTTTGGTAAATCACTAGTCCGTTCGTTCAGATTCCGTTTACAGACAGGGTGTAATCAGCTCCTTCGTCAATACTATGGTTGGCAATACATAGTTTTACACGCCCTTCCACCTTCATTCGGGGCGTTATCTTACCCTACCAGCACAACCAACCGAACTGAAAAGGATGGCAGGCACTAACCATTTTGGATGGCTTGTCGCAAGGGATAATTTTTGATATCAGACAAGCTTTATATGGATTACGACTAAAGAAGGGTATCGGCATTACTGCCGACTAACTCCCCGAAATTTTGATCGCGTTTAGCCCCGTTTTGGGGCTTTTTTTTTGCTCCTGCTGGAAACGAGCAAAAGAATGCTGGAAATGGGTTAAAGGGAACTGAGGCAAGGAAGGCAATTTTGACCCATCCAATTCGCTCAAAGGCAAAGTACCCTTTCTCCATTTTTTGCTATGAAAAATCATTTTACGTTTTACCTGATTCTGGTTGTTTTTTTTTGCTTCCTATCCCCCGCTGCTATTGGACAGACCACCCGCTTTGTCTCGACAACGGGTGTCAATTCCGATCCTGCCAGCGCAACCAGTTGGGCTACGGCCACTTCCGACTTGCAGGGAGCGATTAACTCGCTAACGGCTACAGGTGGGGAGGTTTGGGTCGCTAGCGGTCTTTATAAACCCACCAGCACAACGAATCGAACTATAAGCTGGGATTTCTACGAAAATATCAATGTCTATGGTGGCTTTGTGGGTAGCGAAACGGCAGTCAGTGACCGGCCGGCCCAGAATCCTACGCTGGGCCAATTGAGCAGCACTACCCTCAGTGGAGATATCGGTGTGATCAATGACAAATCCGATAACAGCAACCGACTGATTGCTTATCATGGCACGACCAACTTTACCTTTTATGGCTTGATTGATGGTTTTGTGCTGACCGGGGCCGATGGCGGAAGTGGGGGCGGAGCTATTATGGTTGGTTCGACTGGTTCATTAGTGGTGAGTAACTGCTACTTCTATCAAAACAGCAGTGGTTCAGGGGGTGCCATTAGTATGAATTCCTATGAAGTGGGATTAGTAAACTGTGTTTTCGAAAGCAATTCGGCAAGTGGCGGTGGTGGAGCTGTCTTTTCTACATTAGATGGAACCTTGTCCTATGCCACCTTCATCAGTTGTATTTTTCGCAACAATTCAGCCTCCGAAGGAGGGGCTATTTACGCACTTTATTCGCTACGCATCCGGCGGTGTTTATTCGAGAACAATACGGCTACGACGAATGGGGGGGCTATTTCGACTTGGACTTCAGGCTGCAATGTCAACGCGAGGAACTGTTCTTTTGTCAATAATTCTGCTGGCAGTGGTGGTGGTGCGATCAATTCCTATTCATCACCCTTCATGAGTGTTCCGGCCATCACGGGATGCTCGTTTCAGGGAAATTCAGCAACAACGGGGGGGGCAATCCGGCATAATATCTCCAGCGGAACCGCGGTTCCAACCATTAGCAACTCGGTCTTTTATAATAACGGGGGAGCGAATACCATCGACAACGGGGCAGCCATAACGCTACCCTGGAAATATAATCTGGCAGAAGCCGAAGTACAGTCGGTTACGGGCATTACCACCCAGGCAGGCAATCTGACAGCCACAACTACCCCTTTTGCCAGTACTGTCAGCAATGAACTCTACGGATGCTCGCCCGCCATCGACGCAGGTGATCCGGCAGCCACGAACAGCACAGCAGGATCTACCGATATCTCCCTACAGCCGCGCTTTTACAACAATGGGCGTCTCGATATAGGCGCTTATGAATACCAGGCCGATCCTACCACTATCACGCTCACGAATCCGGCTGTCTCGAATGCTACAGTTGGCGTAGGTTTCAGCCAAACGTTCACTGCTTCGGGCGGAACGGAGCCTTATTCCTACTCGCTGCTAAATAGCTCCCTGCCTACGGGTCTAACGCTATCCACCACCGGCGTACTTTCAGGAACATCCACTAAAAGCGGTACCTTTACAATGGTTCTCCAAACAACCGATGGCATGGGGTGTGGGGCAATTGGTTCTGTCTATAGCCTGACAGTAGATCCGGTTCCACCCACCATCACCGGCTTTGCTGCCAGCCCGGCTATAGTTTGCGTTGGACAGGCTACCACCTTCACCGCCATCATCGGCAATGTGACGGGGAGTTACGGGTTTACCCTCACCAATGGTAGCAGTCCCATCAGTGGTACGACTACCAACAGCACATTCAGTCGTGTGATTACTGACTTCGTGACAGGTACGAAGACCTATACACTGATTGTTAATGATAACGGTAGTTTTACTACCGCTACCACTACGCTTACCATTAATAACTTCTCCCCGCTGACAATAACAGCTAGCCCTAGTCTGACGATCACCCAGGGCAACACAATTACCTTAACCGCATCAGGAAGTAATAGTGGGGAGACGCTCGTTTTCACCTGGCCGGATGGCAGCTCGGGAGCGACCTATGAGGATATTCCTGCCAGCACGATCGCCTATTCACTTACGGGCCTGAATACCTCCGGGTGCCTTAGTGCTACCAGTGTGACGATTACGGTCATTTCGCCTGTTTGCTATTCGGTTATATATGTGACCCAGAACGGGGTGGGCTACAAAACGGAAGCAGTTGGGCTAATGCCTATCCTGGGGCTATGCTCCAGACGGCGATCAACGCAGCGTCTTCATGCAGTGGGCAAGTGTGGGTAGCAACTGGAATTTACAAACCAACGACAACCACGGGACCCGGTAGTCGCACCGTATCTTTTGCAATGAGGGATCATGTAGCAATTTATGGTGGATTTCTTGGGAACGAAACAGCCGTAAACGAACGGCCTGCCTTAGACCCCACACTGGGACAACCTGTCGGTACATCAGTCAGCAGTAGTACGCTCAGCGGAGACATTGGTATGCCCAGTGATGTGAGCGATAACAGCTTCCGTATTCTGTCTGCCAGCAATCTACTGACCGGTGAAGTACTGGACGGCTTCGTGATTTCGGGAGCGAATGCCAATGTTGGCTCCTTTACAACCGGCGCTGCCATAAACCTCAGCAATAGTTCCCCCGCCATTCGCAACTGCGTGATTGAAAACAACACATCTACAGGCCAGGGAGCGGCTGCCAATAGTATCACCCTCAGTCAACTTAATCTGGACAAGTGCCTGGTACGAAATAATCATGCGTCCATCAGCCCCATATATATGTTGGGGGAACAATCACAAACAGTATTTTTCAGAGTAATACACCAGGAGCTGTCTCTCAGCCAGGCGGCACGGCTGTAGTTATGAATTGCCAGTTTCTCCAAAATAGTACGACCAGTAATGGCGGGGCTGTTAGTGCCAGTAACACTAATACTGTTTTTCGGTTTATTAATTGCTCATTTGTGGGTAATCAGGCAGGCACCGATGGATCGGGAGAGGGCGGTGTAGTTGCTGCTGGGGCGGGGCCTCCGTCATACTTTATAATTGTTCTTTCCTGAATAACTCGGCCCTTCACATTCGGTTATAGGGGCTCCTTCTTCGGTTAGCCTGGTTAATTGCGTACTGTTTAATAATGGCAGTCCGGACAATTCATTAGGAAGCAACGTCCCACTACCAGCTACAAACTGTCTGTTTGAAACGGGCACAATCAACTATACCGGCAACAACAACCTCACCACTGCCGTTTCGCCCTTCGCCAGCACAACCAGTACCCAGCTCAACGCCTGTGCCCCCGCTATCAATGCGGGCAGTGATGCGGCCTTTACCGGGGCAACCAGCCTGACTGTTGACCTGGCGGACAACCCGCGCTTCTACAACGGCGGCACAGTGGACATGGGGCCTACGAATTTCAGGCAACACCTAGCTCAATCACCCTCAACAATCCTGGTGTAACTACCGCCACCGTGGGCTCGGCCTTCAGCCAGACCTTTACGGTCTCGAATGGTACAGATCCGTCTACTTTTACCCTACTCAGTGGTTCACTACCCACGGGGCTTACCCTGGCATCAACAGGCGTTCTGTCAGGCACACCTACCCAGAGTGGTACGTTTACGCTGGTTGTACAAGGTACAGACGCGGGCGGATGTATGAATACGGGGTCAACCTATACGCTGACGGTAGGAGGTCTGCCCCCGACCCTCAGCGGTTTTGCGCCAACAGTATCTACCGTCTGTACCGGGCAGATAACCACCTTCACCGCCATCATCGGCAACGTAACAGGTAGTTACGATTTCACGCTCACGAACGGCACCAGTACGACCACAGGCACGACCAGCAATACGGCTTTCAGCCAAAGCTGGACGGCGGGGGGCTATGGCGTACAATCGTTTTCGCTGATTATTTCAACTAATGGGTCATTTGCCACTGCCAGTACGACCCTCACGGTTGGGGCGGTCATCAGTAACGCGGCTATCAATTACTGGGGTGGCTGCATCAGTTCCGACTGGCAAACGGCCAGCAACTGGAGCAAAGGGCATGTCCCCACCGCCAGCGAGGATGTAGCGCTATTGGCTTCCGCCCCTAACCAGCCAATACTGAGCAGTGCGGGGGTTGCCAATTCGGTCGACGTACCCGCCAGCACCACGCTGACCATTGGCAATAGCGGCAACCTGACCATCAACGGTTCGGGAACAGCGAATACGGGCTTACGAGTGACCGGTACATTCCAGAACAGCGGTCAACTTACTATCGACGGCACCACCACCTACGGCCTGCTCAATGTGCCGGGAGCCCCCGGAGGCACCGTGGCCAATTCGGGTACCATCACGGTGGGTTCGTCGGCGTCGGCAGGCTCATACGGGGTGTATAACCTGAGCAACTTTACTAATAATTCGGGCGGCCTGATTCGCATCGACCGGGCAGACGAAGGGCTAACCAATAACAACTCAGGGACGTTTACGAACGCGGGGGCTATTACGATTGGAGCCTCGGCATTAATTGGGCAATTTGGTCTGAAGAATTTGAGTACATTTAATAACATCGCCGGTAGCAGCATTGCCATTGACCGGGTAGGCAACACTGGGTTATATAATGCCCTTCCTGCCACGTTTACTAACTCTTCCTCTATTACCATTGGCGCATCAGCTTCGATAGGTTCATACGGGTTATATAATTCAGCAGGTGGACGCTTCAACAATGCCACAGGAGGCCAGATTAGTATTACCAACTCGTTATCGGCAGGCCTATACAATACAACAAGTAGTATCTTCAGCAACTCAGCCGTCGTCACCATTGGCGCATCGGGGAGGGCTGGACAATATGGTCTTCACAATGCCGCCGGAAACTTTATCAATACGGCGGACGGTCAGGTTAGCATTAATCGAGCCTCCATTACCGGTTTGTACAATAGCACAGGGTCGGGAACGATCACCAATTCAGGGACAATTGCCATCGGCAATCTGGCGAGTGTAGGGCAATATGGTATCTCGAGTAATGGCTTATTCAGCAACACCACAGGCGGTTTAGTGCAGATCGACAATACCTCGCTGGCTGGATACTTCAATAGTTCGAGTTCGGGCAGTAAGGTTTACAATTCAGGAACACTAACTATTGGAGCCTCGGTGAGTGTGGGGCAGTATGGCATTCGGAATGAGAACATCTTCGATAACGAGCTGGGTGGACAGATCCGCATCGACCGGAGTACCGGAACTGGCCTATACACGACCGGAACCTTCAGCAACTCGGCAAATATCACCATCGGTGCATCCGCCAGTGTGGGGCAATACGGCCTACAAAATATCGGCACCTTTACGAACAGTGCTAAGGGGCAGATTAACATTGACAACAGCTCTTCCGTAGGCTTAGCGCATTTGGCTCCATCTCAATTTTTTCCATTTACTAACTCAGGTACCATTACCATTGGCGCGAATGCTGCGGTAGGGTCGATAGCTCTAAGTGTTTCCCAACTAAACACCGTCTTTACCAACAATGCCGGTGGCTTAATCACCCTGGCCCGTTCTACGACAGTAGGCCTGGGTAATTACCTGAGCACGATTAATAACGCGGGAACCATCCGGGTGGGAACCATAGCTGGTGTTGGCCAGTACGGACTACAAAACGAACTGGCCTATTTCAACAACCTGGCTGGTGGAATAATCTACCTGGATGGCACCACCGATACGGGTTTACTAAATAAACACGGGGCGTTTACCAATTCATCGACCATTCTGATCGGGAGCATTTCGTCGGTGGGGGCTACGGGTGTTTCCAACGAAACGGCCCTGTTGAATAATTCGGGGTGTGCGGCTTTACTCAAGGTGGTGTCTGATGCGGTGATCACCAACTCGGCGAGTGGCACCTTTACCAATACGGGTACTATTATCGAAAATGCCGGAGGCAATAGCAGTATCTCCAGCAATGCCGGGCTGGTACTGAACCAGAACGACGGCATCTTCACGACCGGTACAGGGCCTAATACGCCCCTAAGTATAACGGGTACAGCTCCCACGGTCTGTAGTCCGGCTAATGGCTCATTTACCCTGACTGGCCTTCAAGCCAACACAACCTACTCGCTGAGCTACACCTTGAACGGAACGCCGACCACAGTAAGCCCTGATCCGGTGAGCGATGCCAACGGACAGTTCACGTTATCGGGCCTGAGCGGAGGTGTCTATATCTTCAGTCTAAGTGGTAGTTGTGTAGCCGAGGCTTTGCCGTTGTCAGCTACGCTGACTAGTCCTGAACAATTGACGATCACGACCCAACCTGCCGCCATGTCGGTGGTATGTGCTGGCGTTTCAGTCTACGCCAGTATAGGGCTGTCAGGAACATCCACAAGCTATCAGTGGTACAAGGATGGTGTTTCCTTGGGAATATCGCAGACGGCTGTAACGCTCAGCCTGACCAATGTACAGATTAGTGATGCCGGTAATTATTCGGTGGTAGCCACCGGGGACTGCAACTCGGCAACCAGTACGGCTTTCAGTTTGACTGTGAACCTTGCGCCATCGCTAACGGTGACAGCCAACCCTAGTCTGACCATCACCTCGGGCAACACCGTTACCCTGACCGTTTCTGGTGGTATCAACTACACCTGGACGGGCAACGTGCAGTCGGCTACGTTTACAGCCTCGCCCATTATCACCACCACATATTCCGTAACGGGGAATACGTCGGGCTGCACGAGCGCGACCAGTGTAACCGTGACTGTCAATAGCGCAACGCCTACCACCATGGGCTTTACGGGGTTGGCCACGTCGGTTTGTTCGGGTAACCCTGTTACGTTTACGGCTACGGTGGGTAATGTTACGGGCAGTTATGATTACACCCTGACCAATGGCAGTAATTCGGTCAATGGCAGCAGTAACAGCACGACTTTCAGTCAGAACTGGATCACGAGTGGGTCAGGCCTGCAAACGTTTACGCTGACGGTGAACGACAATGGTGCTTCGACCACGGCATTAACTACCCTAACCGTGAACGCACTTCCCTCTGCGGCCATCCTAACCCCGACCAGTACCACCCTCACCTGTACTACACCCAGCTTGAGTTTAACCGCTACGGGGGAGGTACTTACCAATGGGAAGACAATAGCACAAGTGCCACCCGGACTGTCAGTATATCAGGCACTTATTCCGTCACCGTTACCGCGGCTAGTTGTACCGCTACGGCCAGTGTCGTAATATCGGCCAATCAGGCTCCCCCACCATCAGCATCAGTCCATCCAGTGCCACCCTCACCAATGCCACCCCCACGGCCAGCCTGTCGGCCATCGGGAGCGCGGGAGCACTGCGTTGGTCTACCGGGGAAACGGCATCGGTCATTTCCGTATCGGCCAGTGGTACCTATTCGGTTACAATCACCAGTCCTGGTGGCTGTACGGCCTCTGCCAGTGTGCCTATTGCTGGTGCCGACCTGACCCTCACCCTGACATTGCCCCAGGCTAATTTCGCTAGCTCAGGCAGCAGTGCTAATTTCCTGGTCGATGTCTTTGAAGTGGGGGACTTCCTACTTCGGCGGGCAATGTCACCATCACCATCACGGCACCTGTTGGCTATAGTGTCTCCTTTATCAATTCGCTGACGAGTATTATCGTCACGGGAGGATCACAAACGCCTGTATCCGTCGATAATGTCCTGTGGACGGTCACCCACTCATTAGCTAATCGGCAACTAACGCTGGTGATGAACAGTGGTCAGTTTATCGGGGCGGGTCACCAATCGAGTCTGGGTTTTCAGATCACCCGGACGACGGCCAACTCGGGTAGCACGGCCAGTATCACGGTGAACGTGGCCGATGATCTGACGATGAGTTATGATGGTAATTTGAAGAATAATGTCTATGCCCGGATCATATCGGGGCTTTAGTGAATAGTCGATCTTGTGGTCTCTTCCTGAATCGGTCAAGTTTTTGTACGAAAGCACAGGCCTAAATCAGAAGTTATCTACTCTAAAAGCGGTCCTAGTGTAATGCTGGAGATGGTATCATCTATGAAAATAGGGTAGTCTTTATAAGTCATCACATCCTCAGATGAAACCGGCTTGATAAGGTCGTCATTCTGTTCCTTAAGCAACTCCTGGTAGTGTTCGGGAGAGACTTTAAATTGAAGCTTAAAGCCATCCGGAAGAGACCATTTTAATTGGCGGGGCAGGTTCTCCAGCATTTTGTCAAACGCAAAAGGAATCGAATATTTTCTTTGCATAGCTATAGAGTAGTAAAGTATTAGGGCAAATACTGCCCTAATACTTTACAGTCCTACGGGAAAAATACCCTTTTTCTTGATTCAACTAGTGGTTCGATTTGCACTTTCCTGATAAA
This sequence comes from Spirosoma telluris, assembly GCA_003259005.1. Classification (GTDB taxonomy): domain Bacteria; phylum Bacteroidota; class Bacteroidia; order Cytophagales; family Spirosomataceae; genus Spirosoma; species Spirosoma telluris. The sequence continues at coordinate 1,475,115 of QLII01000001.1, read as the reverse complement.
TTCATTCGGGTTAATTTGTAAAGATTGATATCTAATTCACTTTTTTATCCTTTGAGATTTAGATATCTACCATCGGTAACTCGTCATTTACGTTATAACCTGTTGGTTAAAGACTTTTAGCCTATAGTTGATTTTAAACTATGTCTAATCCATTGATATGAAGTGTTCTTATATATCCCTATTCGCGTTGAGCTGCCCTTTTTTACCTTTGCGCTGACCGAAGAAGGAAACACCTATCAAAGAATCGCTATCTTATGCCTTCTGGCGACTCTCCCTGTTTAGCGTCGCTTCAACAACTAATTCTAAATCCAAATCAGATGCGCTCGTTGTCCCAGGAAGTTCGCAAACAGTTGGCTCATGGCTTAGCCGGGCTAATTATCATCATCAAGGGAGTCGATAAATTCGAACATCATCATTCCATAGCTGGCAGTCTTTTAGTTGGCATTGGTTTACTGGTTTTAGCCTTAACGATAGTTCATCATCGATTAGCTAGACATATTAAGAGTTTTGATAGCCTGGTATTTTTGATGGAAGCGATTGTACTTAGTGTGGTTAGTTTCCTGTATTTACAAGACGGTAAAAAGGCCCTGCCTATAGCGTATTGCATAGCCAGCATTGGCTATTTGATCGCGGCTTTCCGATTTTATCGGCGGGCGGGTCAACGAAGTCACTAGATTTTTAAGCCGATATGGTCTAGTTTATTGATTAGCATGACCGACCAGCGGAGTAGAAAGAGCAAGTGTATAAATTAAAATAGCCGCCGATTTCAAAATCGGCGGCTATTTTTAGAAGCTGTTTGAGTTACAGGCGAATTAGCGTGGCGGATTACTAGTCGATGATTTTTTATCACTATTCATCTTGTGGCCATTACCCGTTCTGTTTTTGGTACTGCCTTGATGAGTGGAATTAGACATAGTAGGTATCGTACTACCACTTTGACCACTGGCTCCATCGTTGGTTGCGCTTCCCGTCTGGGCATTGGTGCCGTCGGTGGTCCCGTTGCTACCAGCAGTGCCTACGTTCATGGTCGAACGTCTACCAGACCGCCCACTCCGGCTGGTACCAGTAGAGCCTGAACCGTCCATTGTCGTTCCTGTCGTTGACCCATTTTTCCCATTGGTCACGGTTGTCCCATTTTGGGCGGCTGACCCATTCGTACCATTTCCTGTACCACTCCCTGAAGTAGTTTGTGCTTGTGCGCTGAAGCTTGCTACCGCCAGTAGCAGAGTTCCCATTAGAATGAGCTTTTTCATAATCTTGCGTTGATATACCTTGTTGGTATGGTTCAAACCTGGCAGCGAATTAGTTTGATTATAATAAAAATGATAACTGAGAGAACGGTTCCCGTGTCTTCTTTCAATGAAAGACTGTTTGAACTTTTCAAAATGACTCTAAAACAGCTCATTTTCTGTCATTCCGACGCCCGGAAGAATGACAGAAAACCGCCTAACTCGATTTAAAAACTAAAAGTTTGAACAGGTTCTGAATAATAAGGTTGATGAGTAGACCATCATTGCATTCTTGTGCCCTGACCCCTTGTGTTGAAGGGGTACTGAGCAACTCTATTTATGGGGAAATTCCAATTTAGGACTAGTGCTTTACCAAACTAGATTCTTTTGTTTCTCGGGGCGGCATCGGCCCGCAACGGCGGACCGTGTCCGACGCCCGCGCGGTTGATTCTTTTAGGTCTACTATATTGAAAATCAGTAGCAAAAAAGCGACAGTATCAACAGAATCTAAATTGGGAGAGGACTAGTATAAGCAACAAAGGCGGCTCAAGGCTGCCTTTGTTGCTTAATATTCCCAGATCTGTCTTAGAAAAACACGCCCATCGAAAGCATTATATTCGCACTACGATTGCTGGTGGCAACCGTTGGCGTATCCACACTATTGGGTAACTCAAATGGTGAGTAGCCCGATTTATAGGTGAGGTAGGAGCCGGACAAATCAGCAAAGAAACGATCGTTTCGAACGCCTAATCCAGCCGATAACAGCAGTTTAGAACGGTCAGCTTTGGCTACCCGATCCAGATCAATCTTATAAGCGCTGGGTAGATAAGCAACCCCTGCCCGTAGACGAAGAAGTCCCGCCCGAATTTCTGCCCCCGCCCGTACATTGACAACATTTTGGTAGGTTTCCTGAACAAATCGCTTGACGTCATTTTTAAAATCTGTATTGTCCTGCACGTTTGTAAAGGAAGAGGTACGCACCCGCATACCCTGATAATTTACATATTCAGCCGTTGCCGTCAGGAAACCAATTTTGCCATTACCGATAAAGTAGGTTGCCCCGCCCGAAGCCCGTAATGGGGTTTGTAAAGAGTAGGTGAAGTCATTAGAGGGGTCAACTACATCAACGTAATTCGTTTTCAAGATAAGTTTGGGATCTTTAGCCACTGCCGACAAGGTTTGACTAAAGGTTTCATTCGCACTGGTGAACGTTGGCGTAATAAACGTAGCACCAACCTGGAATTGAGGAACCAGTTTATAAATTAAGCCAAACGTTGCATTGATCCCATTACCGGTTATGCTTAACCCATTTGTTTGCCCATAGTTTGCAAACGTTTTTCCATTTACCGGCGTTTCCAGGAAAACAACTTCTGAAGTATACTTGAGATGGGTCAGTGCAATCGAACCACCAATATAAAGTTTATCATCCAGGTTGCCAGAATAAGCCAGTGTCCATTGCGAATGCGCACCCGACCGATTGATGGTTGAGCGCTGGTCTTTTTGCGTTGTGGCATCATAACGCGTGTAAGGCGGTCCCGAGTAGCTTGGCGTTGTTGTCGTGGTAGGATTGATCAGGAATAACCCATAAGCAGCCGCTTCTTTAAAATCAGCCTGACGGTCATTTGGGTAAAATCCGTTAATCAGTTCAGTTTCGCTATACTGAGCGGCATTAGCCGAATTAATATAGGTCTGTGCGATGGATGAATTCGGATTGTTATTTAGCCCGCGTGCGTCGATGTAATCGAAGAAATTAACAGACTGCGAATAGCCAATGCCAAAAGTTGTTCTCCGCCAGCGACTGCTACCGTTATTATTTTTGCCGGGTAAAATAAGCCCTAGTTGACCAATACTCACTTTACCACTGCTTCCCGTAGTCTGTTGCCCTAAAAACGTGCTCTGATTATTGGCCGACGTAAACATCGGACTAATGCTCAACTCCGACCGGTTGTAGAAGGCCAAACCCGCTGGATTGCCCGACAAATTGCTCGCATCGCCACCCAACGCAGCATGATTACCTCCGATACCCCGAAAACGGGCAGTACCACTTTGGCTAAAATCGGAATAACGAAAGGCATCGTCAGCATAATCAAAAGCGGCCCCCTGACTAAAGGCCATGTGCGATGCAACAACAAAGGCTACTGTAAAAAAGGACTGTTTAGTCATGTTCATAAAGCTTTATAAAGCGATTGGTGGAGTGCGATCTGTTTTCAGTGAAGCTAGTAAGTCGTTGTCTAATTAGTAAATCGTTTTAGTGTATTATTGTATATCAATAACTTACTAGTTCAATTGCTGCTAAACAACTCTACTAACTACTCATTAGAACAGAATAATCTGTAAACGTTTAATTAACCCGTCACAAATATGTAAGCCCGCACAACACATACAAAACGAAAATCCCCGCTAATTGTCTAACCAGCGGGGATTTTTATTTATATTTTAATAACTGCTAGCGTGGACCGCGTCCGCCACCACTTGAGTGACCACCGCCACCAGAGAAACCACCACCACCCCTGAGCTGGGAGCACTGTAGCTTGGCGTACTAAAGCTGCGGCTTGGTTGGCTATAACTTTGCTGTGGTTGACTATAACTTTGCTGTGGCTGGCTATAGCTACCCCGGACGCTCTGATTCTGATAAGACGAAGAGGGTTGGGAACTGGGTTGGAAGCTGCTCCGGCTACCACCATTGCTGTAGCTATTGCCGCTGCTAGAGGGCGTGTAGCTGCCCCGGCTGCTTTCCCGTGGGCGAGCATAGTAGTCACTGTTACCGCTGGTCGAATTGCTGTTGTAAGAAGGAGCGACTGTGCTGGTGCTCATCCGGCCGTTGCTATTCGAACTGTTGTCGTAATAATAACTTCCTCGATTACTGCCACCACTTGGGCGAGCATAATACCCATCACTTCTTGAGGTTGATGTAGAGCCTGTGCTGGCGCTGGTGCGACCACCATTTGGATTATACGTCCGGGCTGAGTTATCGAAAGGTGTTGCATAACGACCCGATGACCGATCGCTCGTTCTTGCATAAGTCCGGGTACGATAAGGATCTGCTCCTACTACGTTCGCATTATTATAATAGCCTCCACCGTAATAAGATGAATAGAATGGGCTGTAATAGCCACCAAACCCACCATACGCATACGAACTATAGAAGGGATCATAGTAACTTCCATAGCCAAATGGCGAATAGAATGGGCTATAAGCAAAAGCACTGCCATAGAATGGGGAATAAAACGGCGAATAGAACGGACTGCCGAAGCCCATGCCAAAGCTGTTGTAGCCATACCCAAATCCACCCATGCCCATGCCTAAGCCTAGACCTAAGCCACTGTAAAAACCAGTGTTGTTGAAGCCCCAGCGATTCCAGCTATAAGCCGAAGTCGTAGCAGCATTGTAGCCGTTTACGAAACCAGAATTATAGGCATTCGTGCCGGTATCGTTCCAGCCTGGATCAGGCGAAAGGCCCCGGTTTAGTTTACGGGCACTTAGCTCGGTATAGTATTCATCCGTGTTATTGGTACCATTTACACCGTACTGCTGATCGTCAGCATAATCAGGGTTGGCATTCCGAAGCGAGCGTTTTTGCTGGCGGTCGTACCGTTGCAATGTGCCGTTCGATTGTTGACCAGCATAGCCATCCGACTGCCGGTTACTGGCATACACGGCTGCATTACCGGAGACGCCATACAGATCATCCACTTCGCTGGAGTTCTGCGCAGTCTGACGGCTGGACGTACAGCTCCAGATGCTAAGCAGAGCGGCCAGCGTCAGGTAAGAATATAGTCGTTGCGTTTTCATTTGGCAAGGGAATTAAAGTAACAAATTGTCATATAAACTGCCATTCTAATCTATAACACAGGAATGACAGGTTTGATTACAAAAATAGAGTAAAAACCTATCTTTGCAAGTTATCTTTTAGTTAGATTCCATTTTATTCATAAAGGTTTAATCCGTATTAAAAAAAAGTCAGGAATAGTCAGAAATTGTCAAGCATAGTCATGTATTGTCAGGCGTAGTCAGGGATGATAAGGTGTAGGTATTTGTGCAATGCATTGCATTGTGTCAGGTTACTTGACCAGCCTTGACAAAACCTGACTACCCTTGACCAGCCTTGATAAAACCTGACCAGCCTTGACCTATCAAAAAATGGCAAAAGCAATTCCGTCTCGCAGTGAGAATTATTCCGAATGGTATAACGAGTTAATCAAAAAAGCCGATCTGGCCGAAAATTCAGCCGTTCGGGGCTGCATGGTCATCAAACCCTATGGATTTTCGATCTGGGAGAAAATGCAGCGAGCCTTGGATGACATGTTTAAAGAAACAGGCCATTCTAACGCGTATTTTCCCTTATTTATCCCCAAGTCATTCCTGAGTAAAGAGGCCTCGCACGTGGAGGGCTTTGCCAAAGAGTGCGCTGTTGTAACCCATTATCGGCTTAAAAATGCCGAAGATGGGTCGGGTGTGATTGTGGACCCCGAAGCCAAACTGGAGGAAGAATTGATTGTACGGCCTACGTCGGAGACGGTAATCTGGAGTTCCTACAAAAACTGGATTCAGTCCTACCGTGATTTGCCTTTGCTCATTAACCAGTGGGCTAATGTGGTGCGCTGGGAAATGCGGACCCGGATTTTTTTGCGGACAACCGAATTCCTCTGGCAGGAGGGACACACAGCCCATGCTACGTCTGATGAAGCAAAGGCCGAAACGCAACAGATGTTGGATGTGTATGCAACATTTGCCGAAGAATGGATGGCCTTACCGGTTGTTAAAGGGGCAAAAACCGCTAATGAACGTTTTGCCGGTGCCGAAGATACGCTCTGTATCGAAGCCATGATGCAGGACGGTAAGGCACTCCAGGCCGGAACCTCACACTTCCTGGGGCAAAATTTTGCGAAGGCGTTTGACGTGCAGTTCCTGAACAAACAGAATCAACTGGATTACGTTTGGGGAACATCCTGGGGGTTTCAACCCGGTTGATGGGGGCCCTCATTATGGCCCACTCTGATGACGATGGGCTGGTCCTGCCACCAAAACTGGCTCCTATTCAGGTCGTTATCGTACCGATCTATCGTACCGAAGAACAACTGGAGCTGCTTACTGCCAAAATTAAACCACTGGTACAGGAGTTGAAAAAAGCGGGAATTTCGGTGAAGTACGATGATTCGGACGCGAATAAGCCCGGCTGGAAATTTGCTGAATACGAGTTACGTGGTGTGCCGGTTCGGCTGGCAATGGGTGGTCGTGATCTGGAAAACGGAACGGTCGAAATAGCCCGACGTGATCTGAAAACCAAAGAAACCGTACCGTTTGATGGACTGACCGAGCGCATTAAAGCCTTGCTCGACGATATTCAGGAAACGATTTATACGAAAGCCAAAACCTTCCGCCAGGACAATACCTTCCGGGTCGACACGTTCGAGCAGTTTCAGGAACAAATCGAGAAGGGGGGCTTTCTGATGGCCCACTGGGACGGTACGTCCGAAACCGAAGAAGCTATTAAAGAAGCTACCAAAGCCACTATTCGCTGTATTCCTTTCGATCAGGAAGCCGAAGAAGGCGTTTGTGTATATTCTGGCAAACCATCGAAAGGACGCGTCGTATTTGCACGAGCCTATTAAAAGGGTCATTTGGTAGTCAGTGATTGTCATTGGTGGTCATTGATAGTCAGGGGTGGTCAAAAATAGTCAGGTATTGCTACTAAGAAAGAGCCAATTTCTGACCATTCTTGACTACCCAATGACCCTTCTTGACTGACTACAATTCTACAATCCATTCATCGGCTGAAATGGGCTATCTGCCGATGTTTTCTGGTCTTCGGTCTATTGCGTTTTTGGGAGTGACTGAACTACTGTTGCTTTGACTGATCAAACTACAGTTTGGGATAGGGAGGTAATGCCCAAGTGGGTATTCTCCTTGTCTCTATTCTCTGTTTAAACCCCAAACGTATCCTATGAATACCAGACGTTCGTTTCTTCGCGACGCCGGAGCGTTGACCCTCGGTGGTCTTGTCTTACCCCAACTTGTGCAGGCTGACTCCCTATTTCCTGCCTTAGCTCCCCGCCCAATTGGACTTCAGTTATTTACGCTGTTTCGGCCCATGAGCGACGACCCGAAAGGAACCCTCGAAAAAGTAGCGGCTGTCGGCTACAAAGAAGTTGAATCAGCTTTTAGTTTAAGGGGTGGTTACTATGGCTATACCGCAAAAGAATTTAAAAAAGTAGTTGAAGACCTGGGCATGACCTGGCGGGCTCACCATGCAATGGGGCCCCATTTCGGCCACGACCAACACCACCAGCCAGCACAACTGGAGCCGCCGGTGGTGGCCAGGCACCGGGCGGGGCTAGTCAACGTCCAGCTATGGATTTTTCCAAGATGCCGCCCATGCTTAGCCTTCGCGATAATTACCAGCAACTTGTTGATGAAGCGGGTGAAGGTGGATTAACCTATCTGGTTTGTGCCAGTACGCCGGTGGCTACGCTTGATGAGATTCAGAAGTCGATTGAAGTGTTCCAGAAAACGGGTGAAGCCTGCAAAAAAGCAAAAATTGGATTTGCCTACCATAACCATGCTACCGAATTCGATGCCGTTGAGGGTGGCAAAACACCTTATGATTTGATTCTTTCTCAAACAGATAAAGATCTGGTTAAGATGGAGTTGGACTTAGCCTGGGCTGTCAAAGCCGGTAAAGATCCTGTGAAATTATTTCAGGAGCATCCGGGTCGTTTCCCACTGTGGCATACCAAAGACATCAAGTCTGATCTAAAAACCATTACTGAGGTAGGCAATGGCGTTGTCGATTTTAAAAGCGCGTTTGCGGCTGCGAAAACGGCTGGCCTGAAATACTTCTTCGTGGAGCAGGACATGGCTGCTCAACCCATCGAGAGCATCACGACCAGTTACACCTATCTGAAGAAGCTTCAGGCTTAATCTGTCGTCTCTATATGAAAAAAATAAGTTTTACCGGTAAGTCGTGGCCCCGCCAACTTGCCTGGCCACTGACGGTTGCTCTCCAAACAACGCTGGTGCTTGGACTGGTATCCTTTGTGGTGCAGGACGATTCACCGTCCCAGAAACCCGATGAGAGTCGGTTTACTCCAGTTATCGTTGCTGATGACCTCGACGAGCCAATGACCTTTGAGGTGCTGAAAGATGGTACGGCTTACATCATCGAGCGAAAAGGAGGGTTTAAGAAGTACGACCCGGTTACTAAAACGGTTGACCTGATCGCGACCATTCCCGTCAATACAAAATACACGTCGGCAGAGGGAAAAGTATCAGAAGCGGAGGAGGGGTTAATGGGTCTGAGTCTGGACCCAAACTTTGAGAAAAACCACTGGGTATATCTATATTATGCGCACCCAACGGAGAAAAAACATATCCTCACGCGTTGGGAAATGCGGAATGATAAACTGGTCGACAACTCAGAAAAAGTCATGCTTGAAGTGCCTACCCAGCGCGAAGTCTGTTGCCATACGGGTGGGGGATGACCTGGGATCGGGCTGGAAATCTTTACCTGACCGTTGGCAATAATACGGGGAACCAGCAAGCTGCACAAACCGATGAACGGCCTGGCCGCAGCAGTTGGGATGATCAGGGGCATGCGGGGAATACAAATGATTTGCGGGGTAAAATTCTGCGTATCCATCCCGAAGCAAACGGTACTTATACGATACCTGAAGGGAACCTGTTTCCGAAAGGAACCAACCCGTCGGACCGCGCCAAAACCCGCCCGGAAATTTACTCGATGGGTCACCGAAATCCCTGGCGGATTTCTATTGACAGCAAGACGGGTTATGTGTACTGGGGCGAGGTTGGTCCTGATGCCACCGCCGACTCTGAGATTGGTCCGCGTGGCTATGATGAGTTGAATCAGGCCCGAAAGCCGGGGAATTTCGGCTGGCCCTGGTTTGTGGGCAACATGCAGGCGTTTCCAGTCTACGACTATGGCGAGAAAAAGCCATTGGAGAAAAAAGATCCAAAACATCCCGTTAATAATTCGCCTAATAATACGGGGTTGAAGGAATTACCCCCTGTTGCGCCGTCGTTTATTTACTACCCATATGGGGTCTCGGAGGAGTTTCCTTTAGTGGGTACTGGGTCGCGCTCGGCTACGGGTGGTCCGGTTTATCACCAGGCCGATTTCAAAGGAGCGAAACGTCCGTGGCCTGCGTATTACGAGAACAAATGGATTATCACTGATTTCTCGCGGGGCTGGATTATGGCCGTCACTATGGATGCCGAGGGTAATTATAAATCCATGGAGCGGGTACTGCCTAACTATCATCCCGTTGAACCGATTGATATGAAGTTTGGCCCCGATGGTGACCTCTACACCCTGGAATATGGTAGCAACTGGTTCCGCAAGAGCGATAACGCCAAGCTGGTTCGGATTGAGTACAACGGAGGGAATCGGAAGCCCATTGTCGAAGCATCGGCCAGCAAAAAAGGGGGTACCGTTCCGCTTAATTTAACCTTGTTGCCCGAGGGTACGGAAGATTACGATGGCGATAAATTGACCTATCAGTGGAAAGTAACCGCTCCCGGAATGGCCCCCAGGGTATTTAATGTGGCCGAACCCGTCGTCAATTTTGACAAAGCAGGTGTTTACACAGCTACCCTGACCGTAACTGATTCAAAAGGAGCGGCCAACAGCAAATCAGTAAAAATTATTGCGGGTAATGAACCCCCTGCGGTAACCGTCAACCTGGCTAGTAATAAAACGTTTTTCTTTCCAAATCAGCCCATTCGATACGCGGTTAGTGTGGACGATAAGGAAGATGGTAGCCTGAGTAGTGGTAAAATTACACCGGAGAAAGTGGCGATGAGCATTGACTATACGTCGGAGGGTTTCGACTATGCCGAAGTGATACAGAGCCAGCGGAGTGTCGATGCCTCAACTCAATACGCCGTTGCACAAACCCTCATTAGCCAGAGCGACTGTAAGGTGTGCCATCAGGTCAATACCAAATCGGTTGGCCCCATGTTCACCGCTATCGCGACAAAGTACAAAGGCAATGCGGGCGCTACTGATCAATTGGTTAAGAAAATCCGCAACGGTGGCGTAGGTGTTTGGGGTGATGTTGCCATGCCGGGTCACCCGGCTATGTCGGTCGCCGACGCTGAAGTCATTGTGAAATATATCCTGAACGTTAACGAAAAGTCCTTCAGCTCGTTACCGATGCTGGGGAGTTATAACGTCAAATTGCCAGAGGGCGATAATGGACAGGGCTCCGTGCTGGTGCGGGCCGCTTACACCGATCGGGGTGCCAAAACGGTTCCGACGCAAACCTCCGAGCGTATGATCGTGTTGCATAGTCCGCAGATGAATGCGTCGGATGCTGCTGTCGTGCGGGGTGCCGAGTTGAAAGCACGGGGTATGGGTAAAGGTATGAATGTGATTCCCTATGCCAATAGCTACATTGGCTTTTATCGTATCGACCTGACGGGTATCAAACAACTGGATTTTGGTGCTTCTGCTCAACGACGGGAAGGTAGCTCGGGCGGCAGCATCGAAGCCCACCTTAATTCACCCACCGGGCCACTCATTGGGGAAGCCAATGTCGAGCTGGCTCCTGAAGTCGATATGGCGAAACTAATGGCTCAAATGGAGTCGGGTGCAGCTACGACACCAACGAGTGCAACAGCTACTCCCAGTGCGGCAGTTCCGGCAGCAAGCCCTACTCGATTCCGTCGCCCTGCGCCATCCGTTAAGATGCCGATTAAAGATACAGAAGGAATTCACGACATTTATTTCGTCTTTAAAAACGATAAAGCGAAAACGATTCAACCCCTGATGACACTGAGTGGGATCAAGTTTATGGAAGCTGTGAGTCAGTAGGATGAGCTGAGAGTTGACGTTTAAAGTTCGGAGTCTGAAGTTTGAAGTTAGCCGACGCACATAGTGGTGACGCGTCTGCCAACTTCAAACCTCAGACGTCGAACTTTAAACTTTTAAGGTTAGAAGCGAGTTGGTAAAAATTAACGTAAACGCAAACTCTTGTCGGAAGTTCCGGTATTTTTGCGCAGCGTTTACAACAAACCACCTTGTATTATGGCACAAGCAAAATCTGGTGACACCGTTCAGGTGCATTACACAGGAACTCTAACCGATGGAACCATATTTGATTCATCAGCAGGGCGCACCCCACTGGAGTTTACAGTAGGTAGCGGTCAGGTGATTAAAGGATTCGATGAAGGGGTAGCGGGTATGAATCAGGGGGAAAAGAAACCATTAACATTCCGGTTGAGGATGCCTATGGTCCCGCCAATGAAGAAATGATTTTCACCCTAAATCGTACGGATATTCCGGATGATATTCCGCTCGAAGTGGGCATGACTCTCAACATGCACGAAGACGGCAATCCCCGACCCATTCCGGTCATTGTTCGTGATCTTACCGATACGAATGTTACCCTTGATGCCAACCATCCGCTGGCAGGTCAGGAGCTTACCTTTGAAGTTGAACTTGTGGGTGTAAAATCACCTTCCGGGTTGATTCTGTAAATGATGGAGTGGGTGGAGTTAGTGAAAGTTGGAGTTGATATATGTCTTCAACCTGTTTCACATACTCCACCCACTTCACTTTTTAACTAACTCCACTTACTTCACTTAATCGACTCACTCCATTTTCTTCTCCAGTGTTAGTAAATCGTTCAACTCGCGTAGAGCGGTTTGGATACCCCGTAAATTGGCGCGGGCTACATAAGCCGCTAAGGCAACGGTAAGGGCACCTATATTGAGGGCAATAGTCAGATTGTTAATGTATTTTAGACTTGCCTGAGCATCCGCAGTAGCCCGTTGCACATTAGTCGACATAGCCAGTACATTAACAAAGGCAGGCCGGGAGGACAAGGTTTCTAAATCCTGCGCTCGATTAAGGAGGCTGTTCTGATAAGCATTCAGATCCAGATGTTGCTCATGTGAAAGTTCTGGCCAATGTGAAACCTGATACTCATTAAGAGCCTGAGCCATGTTGTAATAGCCTTTTATAATGGCATTACGTTGAGCAGGGGTAAAATCTTCCATAAACAGATCGAATTCTGTATCTATCCACCTTCCGAGAAATGGTTGGACTTTATTAGTAAATTAAGTCACTAACCGTTAATTAACGGGCTATGTTTTTAACGAACGGTCAAAAATAATAGAGTTTACAGGCCGTCTTCCTAGTCCTCATTCAATGTATATTCTATAGATTCTTTAGATTTTATTGGCCTGATTATCAGGGTATATATAGTCAAAAAAACTACTGAAGGAGTGGTCCCCAGAATCAATAGAATCTATTTTGGGAAAGAACTAGTTAATGGGGGCAGACGAAGACTGGTTTGGATGGGTGAGTGGGAGTCAAGCCTGAGATTGTTTTTTAGCAGCAAAAAACGGCTTTAAATCAAATTTCACCCCTATTTAATAGTCATTCAGTTATTTTTTTATATAAATAAATCAAGATAGCCAATCGAAAATTAGACAAAGAAGCTTTTCTGGAAACATTTGCTACCTCAGGACAGGGGTTTGCGTTGGGATACGTGAATGAGGATGATATAGAAGGAAAGCCGATTTTATCCGATGCCTATAAATGGATTCAAAACGGGGAATCGGTGGAAACGAATAAAATGTCGTTTGAAGAACGTATGAAAGATGCGTTAGTAACTCAACGTGCCCTCGCTAAAGTGGCGTTATAAATATACAAAAGCCCACTGCCTTCGAAAGAAGGCAGTGGGCCGAATCAGGGGTGCGGTCAGGCTTGTCCGAAAAGACTGACCACGGAGTTGAGAAAGTGTAATGAACTGGCCTAATGGCTAGTTGCCGTCGAATGTAGCAGCTTAGTGCTGAATATCGATACGGGTTGTAAATTGTTTCTGGTTCGGGCCAACGACAAATGTGTAAGCGCCAGTAGGTAAACCAGATAAATCGAAGCGACGAGTCGAACCTTTAAAGGAATCTACTTGCACCAGTACATTCTGGGTATCATAGATAGCTACGGTTGATTCTTCAACGTTCTTAGAAGGCAGAACAACTTCAATCTTGTTCTTTTCGTAAACAGTCAGTGTTGGCTCAGCCACTTGTTGAACGTTACGCTCATCGACACTTACTGAATTGCCTTTAATTGTCAACGATTGCGACATCCACCAGGCGTTGTTACCAGCCGTCAGAAAATACTGACCATCGGGAAGGCTATTTAAGTTGAATGAGGTAGCCTTCTGGTTATTTTTGGTGACGACTCCCCGGTAGAGTACGTTGCCATCGGCATCAATGAGTGCCAAGTCAACGGGTGTCCCCGGCTTTGTATAAACACGTACTTTCTTTTGTTCGGACTTCTCAACTTTCACACCACCCATTCCTGAACCATTGTCGGCTTTGGCAACTCCTGTGCCTGCCAGACTCCATACTGATAAGAGTACAGCGATTGATAAACGGATTTTTTTCATTGGTTTGAAATTTTGTTTTGACTAGGACAAAGGTGTGGGGTAAACACGATTTAATGCAATAGGGTAAGGCCTTCAAAGCCTCTAATGGGCAAAGATTCCTCTAAAAAGACAATTTGCTATAAGTATAGTAGGGCGTTTATTGGAAAAGTACAACAAGTCCCTATAAATGGCGTATGAATTGTATTTTTCTAATAATTCTAAATAATAGGACTCCTAACGTTTGGAAAACTAATTTTAATTCTTATAATCCTATTTTATAAATAACGCCTGAATCCACCGCTGGACTGTTTGCAGAATTTTCAACAAAATGAGTTGGAATGAGAGCCCTTTTTGTCTGGATTTACTCCCCAGTAAAGGGTAAAATTTAGGGTAGGGGATACCTAATTATCAGATCCAATAGAATCGATAGAATCAAAAGAAACTATAGAATCTAAATTGGGAAAGCATTAGTGATATTTACAGATCAACTTATTAAGTGAAAAGATGCGGGCTTTAGACTGGCAACGGAAAATTTATCTGGACGGATTTGCGGGTAAGGTCTCTCCAATACCGCCTAATTCGGCTCAGTTAGAGGAGGCTGCTCGTCGAAAAATGACACCGGCGGCAGCGGCCTATATTTTGGGTGGAGCTGGCAATGAGCATACCGTGCTGGATAACCGCAGAGGATTTTCGACGTGGCAACTTGTCCCACGCATGCTTCGTAATGTCGAAAACCCAGACCTGAGTATCGAATTACTGGGGCAAAAACTGTCTTCGCCCATCTTGCTGGCACCCATTGGCGTATTGGAAATGGCACACCCGGAAGCGGATCTGGCCGTAGCGCGGGCCGCTAGGGCTACCAACACGCCTTTCATTTTTTCGAACCAGGCATCCGTGCCAATGGAATCGTGTTCGGCGGTGATGGGCGATACGATGCGCCTGTTTCAACTCTATTGGAGCCGCTCCCGTGACTTAGTGACCAGTTTCGTCAATCGGGCCGAAGCTTGTGGTTGTAGCGCCATTGTTTTGACACTCGACACAACCATGCTCGGCTGGCGAACCCAGGATCTGGCTTTGGGGCATTTGCCGTTTCTGCATGGGAAGGGATTGGCCCAATACACCTCAGATCCCGTATTTCAGAAACTGCTGGACGAATTCCTGCAACGTCCACCCGCAGCCCGGCCTCCTGTTACCACGACCACCATACAGCATCTGTTAGGTGCCGTTCGGCGCTATCCAACGGGGTCATTTCTGCATAAGTTGCGTTCTGGAAGGGCAATGGGCGCGGTTTCGCTGTTTTCTGGAATCTATAGTAACTCTACCATTACCTGGGATGATCTGGCCTTTCTGCGTGAGCAGACTCAACTTCCTATTCTGCTTAAAGGCATTTTGCACCCCGATGATGCCCGCAAAGCGGTTGACTACGGAATGGATGGCATTATTGTCTCAAACCACGGCGGTCGGCAGGTCGATGGCTCCATTAGTACGATCGAAGCGCTGCCGGGAGTGGTAGCGGCTGTGAAGGGGCAACTGCCTGTGTTGCTGGACAGTGGCATACGGGGTGGGGCCGATGTATTAAAGGCACTGGCGCTGGGTGCCCAAGCAGTTTGCCTGGGGCGTCCTTACGTCTATGGACTTGCCCTTGGTGGACAAGCTGGAGTAGAAACCGTGATTCGCAACCTGTTAGCGGATCTGGAACTGACGCTGGGACTGAGCGGCTACAAGACCCTGGCGGACCTTAATCTGGAAAGCCTCCGCCCTGTTTAACCACCATCCAACGGTTCACAGGGCGGAGAGCCTTCGTACTCATATAGGTAGTATAGGTCATCAATTGCTGGACTACCTATTAAATTTATTTAATCTGGTCATCTGCACGTCCTTAGTTCGTGTAATAATCCATAATTCGTTTGTAGTTTGCCGCTGGTAAGTCTGATCGAAACGCTTCATTGGTTACTAGATAAAGCGCACTTTTAAAACAAATGTGTCTGGTAAGGCTTACCAATAAACAAACACATTTTTAGACAGTATGGATCAGGTATTAAAGGGACAAATTGCCATTATCACGGGGGCTAGTAGTGGTATTGGGGCTGGTGTCGCCAAATCGCTGGCGGCTGCCGGTGCTACAGTTGTCGTAAACTACCCAGTTGCAGCTACGAAACCAGCCGCCGATGCGGTTTTAAAAGAAATCACAGATGCCGGTGGTGCAGGAATAGTTGCCCAGTGTGATGTTAGCCAGGAAGGGCAGGTTATCAGGTTATTTGCCGACGTTGTCGCTCAATACGGTACGGTTGATATTCTAATCAATAACGCTGGTTTACAACGAGATGCCAAGTTCGATGAAATGACGCTCGACCAATGGAATACGGTTATCAGTGTTAATTTGACAGGTCAGTTTCTGTGCGCTCGGGAGGCCATCCGGGAGTTTTTGCGCCGGGGACCCCGTCCGGAGGTATCAGCCGCGACTGGAAAAATTATTTGTATGAGTTCTGTTCATGAGCTGATTCCCTGGGGTGGTCATGTCAATTATGCCACCTCGAAAGGGGGATTAAAATGTTGATGCAATCGCTGGCGCAGGAGTATGGCGATCGAAAGATTCGGGTCAACAGCATTTGCCCCGGCGCGATTCAAACACCTATCAATCGGGCTGCCTGGGAAACGCCCCAGGCACTGAATGGCCTGATGAGCCTCATTCCCTATAACCGTATTGGTCAGCCCCAGGATATTGGCAATCTCGCCGTATTCCTTGCCTCCGATCAATCCGACTACATCACAGGAGCCAGCATTTTTATCGACGGTGGTATGACCGTGTTTGAAGGCTTTTCTACAGGAGGGTAAACTAAAATGAATAATGTAAAATGGATAATGTAAGATGAAAGAAGGCTGAATGTCAGATAATTATACATTGTCCATTTTGCATTATTCATTAAAACCTATGACAATTGAACACCACCGCTTAGAAGATCCTGCCTGGCGACAGTGGGGACCCTATGTTTCCGATCGCCAGTGGGGACTGTGCGCGAAGATTATAGTTCCAATGGGGATGCCTGGAATTATACAACGCATGATATGGCCCGGAGCTATACCTATCGTTGGGGCGAAGAGGGTATAGCCGGAATCTCCGATGATAGACAACAGCTTTGTCTCGCGCTGGCACTCTGGAATGAGAAAGACCCGATTCTGAAAGAGCGCTATTTTGGACTGACGAACGGTGAAGGGAATCACGGCGAAGACGTTAAAGAACTGTACTATTACGTAGACAATACCCCAACACATTCGTATCAGCGGATGCTCTACAAATACCCACAGGCCGCCTATCCCTATCAATGGCTTGTTGACGAAAACCGAAAACGAACGCGCCTGGACCCTGAATTTGAATTACTTGATACGGGCCTTTTCGATGAGGATCGCTACTTCGATGTGGTTGTAGAATACGCCAAAGCGGGTCCGAAGGACATGTTGATGATTGTAACGGTGCATAATCGAGGCCCCGAAGCCGCAAGGTTACACCTCCTGCCAACCCTTTGGTTTCGAAATACATGGGTCTTTGGCGATGACTCAGACGGGGTTCCCAATTATCGCCCTTCGCTGGTATTACAACCCGATGGAACGGTGTCGGTTGAGGATTCAGATCTGGGACGTTATGTGCTTCATGCCGAAGGTAAACCGGAGTGGTTGTTTTGTGAAAACGAAACGAATCTGGCTCGGCTTTACAACACACATTCTGGTTCACACTACCCAAAAGATGGTATCAATGACTACGTAGTACATGGAGCCAATACCGTAAACCCCGTTCATAGAGGTACGAAAGCTGCTGCCCATTACATCGTCACCATCGATGCTGGCGGCAGCGAAACAATTCGACTTCGACTCGAATCACCGGGGACATCGTCGGCTGACTTAATCGCTCCCTTCACCGATTTTGAGCGGATCTTCGTTCAACGTCAGGCCGAAGCCGACGCGTTTTATGCCAGCATCCAACCCGCAGAAGCTACCGCTGATGAGAAATTGGTGCAACGGCAGGCATTTGCCGGTATGCTGTGGAGCAAGCAGTACTATTATTACGATGTGTCGCGCTGGCTGGCGGGTGATGCGAATCATCCGCCACCACCACCCGAGCGGGCACAGGGGCGCAACCATACATGGCTGCAACTCATTAATGCCGGGGTTATTTCCATGCCCGACAAATGGGAGTATCCCTGGTATGCCGCCTGGGACTGGGCATTTCATTGCGTAACCTTATCGCTGGTTGATCCTGGTTTTGCCAAGCAGCAGCTAATGATGCTGACCAATGAGTGGTTTATGCATCCTAATGGTCAGTTGCCAGCTTATGAGTGGAATTTCTCGGATGTGAATCCACCCGTGCAGGCGTGGGCTACCTGGCGAATTTACCACATGGAACTGGAGCGAAAACCACCTGGCGAAGAAGACCTGACCTTTTTGCGGGCCATTTTTCATAAACTGATGCTCAATTTCACCTGGTGGGTAAACCGGAAAGACGAAACCGGGAATAATATTTTTGAAGGGGGGTTTTTGGGCTTGGATAACATTGGCGTTTTTGACCGGAACACCGTTTTTCCCGATGGTAGTCATCTGGAACAGGCCGACGGCACAAGCTGGATGGCCATGTATGCCCTGAATATGATGCGCATTGCGCTCGAACTGGCCCGTCACGATTCCGTGTACGATGAATTGGCGACGAAGTTTTTCGACCATTTTCTGTATATAGCCGGAGCCATCACCAACATAGGTAAAACCAATATGGGCTTGTGGGACGATAACGATTCGTTCTTCTACGATCAGCTTCGCCTGAACGATGGCAGTGTTCAGCGAATGCGCGTGCGAACCCTGGTTGGCCTCATTCCGATGTTTGCCGTTGAAGTACTGGACGATGAGTTGATGAGAGCAAATCCTGCTTTTTTGAGACGGATGATTTGGTTCCAGAGTCACCGCCCCGACTTGTATCACCAGGTATCCCGGTATACCGAAAAAGGACAGCAGGAAAAGCGGTTACTGAGTTTATTACGCGGTTTTCGGCTGAAATCGCTGCTGAGTAAGATGCTGGACGAAAATGAGTTCCTGAGCCCACATGGCATACGGGCAGTCTCGAAAGTATACCGTGACCAGCCGTATGAGTTTACACTGGAAAATACCACCTTTCGGCTTACGTATACACCGGCTGAAAGTGAAAGCGATATGTTTGGTGGGAACAGTAACTGGCGGGCCCTGTCTGGATGCCAACCAATTATTTGTTAGTAGAAAGCCTGACTCGATTCTATGATTATTTCGGGGATGACTTCACGGTTGAGTATCCCATTGGATCAGGGCAGCAAATAACCCTTAAGGCAGTAGCCAGCGAATTAATGAACCGACTCATTAGTCTCTTTACGGTCGATGCTACGGGTCGGCGGCCTGCGTTCGGTCAGCATCCGAAATACCAGGACCCTTATTTCAGGGATTACGTACTTTTTTACGAATACTTCGATGGCGACAATGGCCGGGGGTAGGGGCCAGCCATCAAACAGGCTGGACGGGTTTAGTCGCCGAATTGATCAGCCGAAAGTATAGTAACCTGAAGTAATAAACTAGGCATAGTTCAGGTTATTGTAACAAAAAAGAGAGTGGTTTATCGAAATCGCTCTCTTTTTTGTTATGCCCGGCCGGGCCGCATTGTAAACTATCGCCGTGCTGGCCGAAGTACCAGAAACCGTTGTTGAAGCAGGTAATAGCTACCGAACAACAATCCACTGAAAAACAGGTCGCCCAGCACACCATTCAGGAAAAAGGAAGTCCCATTATAGAACGCCAGTCCAGCCGCATAACACGTCATTAAACCAGCGGCAGTTTGTGGGTAGAACGTGCTACCGTACCATACGGCGAAATTTGTAAGTAGGAAAAACAGAACAGAGGACGTAATTGAAGCAAGGGCAATGCGTCCGGCGGCTGGTTGCTGTAACCCAGTGCGACGAACCGCCCACATGCCCAGCAGCCAGGTCAGGCCAAAGCTGAAATAGACAGCTTCCATGCTACCATGAAAACCAATCAGGGCGTCGCTCAACAGCATAGCGGCCAGGGGGCTGCCAGACCTAGCCATTTCCGCTCAAAAGTAGCTGCACCGAATAGGGCTAAGGCCGCTATAGGCGTAAAGTTTGGCCAGTGGGGTAGTAAACGAAATAGAGCAGCGGCAAGAACAAGGACTGTAAGAGTAAGTAAACGAATTTGGAGCGGCTTCATGGTAAAATCAACGATTATTTGGCAAAGGTAACTCCATTAACAGATTCAGCCAAGTCTAATTCTTATCCTCTTAAGAAAGATAGTGGCCGATCAAACTACTATCGCTTGCAGGAGTTAGTACACTGTACTAGCTGGAAATGATTCATGCATACCTTACTGCTTGCCGACATAGATTGGGACAAAATGATTACGCCCAGCATGTCGCTATGGGAAATACTCATTCGGGGCACCATTACGTACTGGTTTTGCTTTGCCTATATCCGGTTTTTCAGACGCGGGGCTGGTCAGTTAGGCATCAGTGATTTATTGCTCATTACGCTTATTTCGGATGCATCCCAGAATTCGATGGCAGGCGAATATACCTCCATTACAGAGGGATTTGTACTAGTGGGCATATTGGTCTTTTGGGATTATGCCATTAACTGGCTTGGTTATCGGTCGGTTTTCTTCAGTAAAATAGGGGAGCCCGAACCCGTTTTGCTCATCAAAAATGGGGTTATGCAGCGTCAGAATATGAAAAAGGAGCTAATCACCTCGTCTGAATTGATGGGTATGCTACGTGAACAGGGCGTTGAAGAATTTGCCGATGTGAAAGCCTGTTACATCGAAGGAAGCGGGAATATCAGTATCATTAAGAAGTAATCAATTTGCCATTCATTATTGATTTTTACCGTTCATCAGCTAAAATAACCATTAGTTTTTAATTAGATAGTTGTCTAAATGATTAATTAGATATTTGTCTAATCATTTAAAGATAAGCGAATGAATAACCTCTTTAAAGCTCTAAACGATCCTACCCGTCGGCAGATACTGGACCTGTTGCGCGGGGGCGACCTGAACGCTGGCGAGATTGCCGAGCGGTTCGATATGACGAAGCCCAGTATTTCGCACCATCTCGACTTGCTCCGGCAGGCTGGCCTGGTTGAGGCTACCAAACAGGGGCAGTTTATTAACTACGCCCTGAACACAACGGTGCTCGATGATCTGCTGGTCTGGTTGATGAGTTTTCAGAAAACCGACACGCCAACCTCCGCAAAAACGCCTGACCAAACTCATTAACCACATTAATTTATCAACCATGAAAACAAATTCCACGTTTACCGAACTCCTGATGATTGCAGTCATGCTGTCCCCGCTGGTCTACCTGGCTTTCATCTGGAATCAATTACCTGCCGAAATTGCCATCCATTTTGATTTAGAAGGCAATCCAAACGACTGGCAGCGGAAAGAAACAGCCGCTTTACTATTTGTTAGTCTGTCGGTCATTCTCTACCTGACTCTCCGGTTCCTGCCCAAAATCGACCCGAGAGGCCAACTACAAAGTGCGAATTATCAGAAACTACGCTTTGCGGTTACCCTCCTGTTTGCTGCAATTATGGGCTGGTTATTCTACATGGCTGCGCATCGGGCAGAGGGTAAACTGTCAGTGGGCATGTTGCTGGCACTTATCGGACTGTTGTTAGCCGGCATGGGCAATTACATCACGACCGTAAAGCCCAATTGGTTTGTTGGCATCCGCACACCCTGGACGTTAGAAAATGAAGTTGTCTGGCGCAAAACACATCGACTGGGTGGTCGGCTTATGGTCGCAGGCGGGTTGCTGAGTGCCCTATTGGCATTGATTGTACCTCTGACGTATAAGGTGGGCGTTTTTATGACTGTAACTGCTCTTACCGTACTCATCCCCGTTGTCTACTCCTACATTTATTACCGGCAGGAAAAAGCGCACCAGCTTAACTAATCCTCATTACCAGACCCTTTCGTTCAATAAAACGCTACCAATTATGAACCATCTTCTTGCCTCTATATTTTTTTTGCTGTACACGAGCCGGATTACGCTGGCTCAAACTGAGGAGCCCATACATTACAAAATCACTGTTCCTGCTGGCGCTGACCTGACGCTCGATGGTACGCTAACCTTACCGAACACGACTAAAAAAACCATGCCAGTTGTGTTACTGATTGCTGGCTCGGGCCCAACAGATCGCGACTGCAATAGCGGATATGGTTTGAAAACAAATGCCTTCAAGATGTTGACTGATAGCCTGGTTGCTAAAGGAATTGCCGTTGCCCGATATGATAAGCGGGGGTCAGGCACGAACCTGACTGCGGCTGCTACTGCACTTAAGTCAGAGGAATTCAGGTTTGATCAATATGTAGCCGATGCCGTTGAGTTTATCCGGCAGTTACAGGCCGACAGGCGATTTTCTCAAGTTATTGTAGCGGGTCATTCAGAGGGTTCGCTGGTAGGGATGCTGGCTGCTGAGCAGACAAAAGTTAGTAAATACATTTCCATTGCGGGAGCGGGCAGAAACATCGCCGACGTACTAAAAGAGCAGTTTCGGGCGGCTCTACCCGATACGCTCCGTTCGGTAGCCAATGGTATTCTTGATTCGCTGAAGGCAGGCCATACGGTACAGCGCGTAAATCCGTTCTTGCTGTCGTTGTTTAGTGCTAAAAAGCAACCCGGCATGATTTCCTGGATGAAATATGACCCGCAGTCGAGATTAAACACGTTAAGGGGCAGGTATTATTGATCAATGGTAAGCACGATATTCAGGTAGCGACCAGCGAAGCGGAGTTACTGAAAATCGCCCGACCAGATGCCAGGCTGGTGTTGATTGATCAGATGAACCACATCCTTAAAAATGCCCCCGCCGACCGTGCCGAAAATATGAAAACCTACACCAATCCCAGTTTACCCCTTACGCCCGGCCTGGCCGAAACCATCGCCCAATTTGTGAAGAAATAGAGGGGATAAGAGGGGATATTTATTGATTCTGTGGATTCTGATTGATTCTGTGGATTCTAATGGATTCTGTAGATTCTTAGAATCAAACAGAATCCACAGAATCAAACAGAATCGTTTCCTACTCAATTCGCGGAGTAATGTTGCAGATAGGCTATCAACCGTTCGAAATGTAGTTGCTCATAGGGGTTTTGCGTCAGGCGAATCAGTAAATGACGGTAGCTATCTACTAGGCCATCGAAGTACGGATTATGATTTAGCCGGGCCGCAATAAGTCCTTTATAACAGCGATGCGTTTGATTGTACATGTACTGACAGGGTTGGTTCGGTTGCTCATTGAGAAGCTGATCGAGGGTAGGCAGGCTGGAGGCTGTCTCCAGAAAATTGAATCCCTGGCTAATGAAAAACAACTCAATTTTCTCACAAACATCAACCAGGGAATCGCCCGAATGAATCTTGTAGCGTGGGTACTGAAAACCGCTAAATCGACTAATAGGGAGCAAAAACGTATTGGCGTCGAGCCGATAGTCGGGCTGATTATTCAGGAATTGCTGAGCAATTTGTTCGATCTGCTCATTCCGACCCCCAAAATTGACGTCTAGCACGGTATCATCGACACAAAACACCGATGATAGAATGATGTTCTGAAACCCGTTGATATTGATTCGCCGAAACTGTTTTTTTTCGGGCAGCAAGGCAAATTCATGCTCCGCAAAAAACGGGGCCAGATGCTGATAGAGGTTCGTTTCAAAAGGAGTGATAGTCATCTTGCCAACCACAAAATTGATAAACAGGGGTCTACTGCGACATAACTGCTATATATGGATTAAGTTAGCTGAAGTTCCTGAAATAATGTAATTACGGCTATCTATTTTTATGAAAACTTAGCAAATGCCCGTATCGTTGAACTAAATCTGCCAGCAGCGGGTTAACCCAAACACACATGATAACAGAGCTAGGTCAAACGGGTTGTGCTTGTGATGTGGTCAATATGGGGGCGACTGGAATTGACAGCTTGCTGAGGTCGCGTGTAAGCATGCCGGGAGTTGACGGTATTTCCCGCCCAAACAAATCGTCAAAACAATAACTGGCGAATATAACTACGCCATGGCTGCCTAATCCGGAGGATTAAGCAATAGCCATTGTCTCCCCGGCCTACGTGCTGCTGGCTGGATCAGGAGGCATCGACTCGCAGCGCTGGCTCGGTTTATGGTGTTAACGGCCGAGTGAGACACAGGCACCTACGGATGAAGCTTGGTCTGGTATACACCGGGCCGATTCCCGACAATCCCAAGTATACCTAAGCATGTAGAAAGCGCGTTGGTTTCCTTGACTGGACGAGGGTTCAAATCCCTCCGTCTCCACAAAATCAGCAAAAAACCCCGAAATCAGTTGGATTTTGGGGTTTTTGATAGGTAGCAAAGCTAGTTACATATATTAAGCGATTTAATTGGTTCTCCGCCCCTATTCGCCCTTCAGCACTTCTACCGGATTACTTTTTGCCGCCTTCATTGTCTGCGATCCGATCATCATGAAGGCGATCAGCAATACCGCCAGCAACCCGACCAGCAACTCAGCGACCTGCACAGGTGTGTGATAGGGAAAATGGGTGAGCACGACGTTTTCGAAAAACAGGTACGTTACGGGCAGCGCGATGAGTGCCGATAGCGACAGCTGAACCAGAAAACCGCGGCTTAATAAGTAGATAAGGTTACCGGAACTTGCGCCCATCACTTTACGGATGCTGATTTCCTTCAGCCTGGTTTCGGTCGTGTAGGCCACCATGCCGAATAATCCCATTGATGCAATCGAAATGGCGAGCAAGGAAAGAAAGCCTATGATCTTGATCATGGCGGAAAATTCGCTGTAGGCATCTTCTATGGCTTCATCATAGAATTTAGCCTGAAAGGGATGAACACGATCAATTTTCTTCCATATAGCCTCGATCTTAGCCATGGTTGCTGGCATGTCCCTGCTCTGTATTTTGGCATTGACGATTGTCCTGTCTTCGGGCGTCCAGAACATAAAGGCTACCGGCCCAACGAGGTTGTCGACTTTGCCATAATGAAAGTCTTTCATGACGCCAACAATCGTCATTCTGCGTGTTCCATGGAAATTACTGAATGTAATTTCTTTCCCGATGGCTTTCTGGGGGTTAGTGGGGCTTATGTTAAATCGTTTCAAGACTTGCTGGTTAACAATCAGTTCGCTGGCGGCTTCGGCTGTAGTGGGGCGTGCCCTGAAATTATCCCCGGCAACGAGCTTGTATTCATGCAGAGCCAGATAGTTCTCATCGACGTGGTTGGTCAGGACCAGCGCAGAGTCACGGGAATCGTTGAATTTCATATAGCCGCCCCAGGCATTCCCAACGCTGGTGATTAGTAACGACCGCGATAGCGCCTTTACTTCGGGCATCTCGCTCAGTTCCTTGAGAAGCACATCTGGTTTGTTTCCCTGGGTATTAATGTTCAGGATATTTTCAGTGTTGAATCCCAGATCGAAGGTAAGTATGTTTTTATACTGCACATAACCGATCGCGGTTGTTGTTATAAAGATCAGGGTGAGTGTATATTGAATCACCACCAGAGCACGCCTGAGTGTTAGGTGTTTGAATACTTTCATTGAGCGGACGGACACATTCCTGAGCGCATTGATCGCGCTGACTTTCGAAAAGAAGAGGGCAGGCATAAACCCCGCAACTACCCCTACGGTGACCGAAAAGACAATAAAGGTTAGGATCGTAGACGGACTGAGTTCGAGCTTCACCGTGCGCTGCATCTCCGGAGCCAGGTTGATCAGCTGCGGCCGCAAGACTAGAAAGAGGAAGTAGGAAAGAAGAACGGCTGCCAGAGCGATCATGACGGCTTCGACCAGAAATTGCTGCCATATCTGGCTCTTTGCGGCACCGATCGCTTTGCGAAGCCCTACTTCCTTAAAGCGTCGCATGGCTCGTGCCATCGACAGATTCGTATAATTAAAACACGCCGACAAGATCACAACCAGGGCCAGCCCACCGAGTATCCAAAGCACAACCGGAGGCAGGTGAGGGCCTACGGAGCCAGGCCCCCCTCGGAGGGACGGAGACTCTCACCGACCACGATTTTATATAAAGGTAGAAGCTCAAGGTGGATCTTCGTGTTTTCTTCGACGCGGTTTTCCTCTTTGGCAAGAACATCGAGCTGCGACTGGATTGAGCCTATGTCGACAGTTGGAGGCAGCAGGAGGTACACGTAGTTCGACGGCATGTTTTCCCATTTTTCGAAGTTGTTCCTGTTGAGCTGCTCGGCCGAAGACAACGATACCAATGCTTCGAAGCTGATATGCGAAAAGAAGGGAACATCTTTCATGACACCGGTCACCTGGTAATCGAGTGTATCGAACCTGATTGCCTTACCAAGCGCAGATTGGTTACCGAAAAGTTTTCGGGCAGCGGTCTCGGTAAGAACGATCGAGTAAGGATCTTTCAGGGCCGTTTCGGGATTACCCTCCAGCATCGGAAACGTAAAGACCCTGAAGAATGACGGCTCGGCCCAGAAGCCTTTGATCGGAAGAATCGTGGAGCCAACCTTCGCGTCCTTCGAAAAGTCATTGTGCAAAATTGTCACTTCCGCACCGGCATATTGGTCAATACCAGTCACTTTCTGTCGGATAAGCTTTCCGGTCTTCAGGGATGTGGTTGCAAACTTGCCGCCAGACCGTGATCCGCTTTGTTCGTGATTTGCCGTCAGTACGCTGGTGATGCGATAGATCCTTTCCCCATTCGTGTGGAACCTGTCGTATGAACGAAGGTCTAACACAAATGCGATCAACAGTAAGCCAACGGACATACTGATGGCAAGGCCAACAATATTGATGAACGAAAACAGCTTGTTGTGCATTAAGTTGCGTCTCGATGTTTTGATGTAGCTTCCGATCATGATCCAGTCGATAAAAAAGGTTAACAAATGTTGGTCTTCGTACTATATATCTTCTGAAGAGCCTATGGCATCGATACTGTAGATCAGCCTCGCGCGACGCTGCCCTATATGGATCGTTCGTTCCGCTCGACGTATTCACTTCCAAGCATAGATAACCAGCTGCAAGAATACCGTCTTCGTATAAGCAGAATGAAAAAATGGGGTGAACGGGGCTAAAAATGGGACGAAAGACTGATGCCGTTCTTAGCGGTCAGATGAAACTGTAAACGTTTAAATGGGTAGATGGAAAATAAATACTAGGGCACGCACTACAGTCTATCAAGTCAGTGACCCTGGAGAGCGTCTTGCTCGTGGGCAGGGTTGCTGCTGTTAAACTTAAGTAGTGGATAGACTACGAGACCCCTCTACTTTTTAAACCTATACAAATAGGGTGCTTTGTTGGCGGCACCTGTAAATTTCTTTTCAAGGCGTTCCAGTACGTTCAAATCCAGAATTTTCTTTTGAAAATTGGTGATCACAAATGGTCTATTATAAACGGCCTCGTAGAGTTCCTGGACCTCCCGCATCGTGAACGTTTCAGGCAATAGATTAAAACCAATCAATTTCTGATCAAGATTTTGGCGAAGCGCATCGAGCGCAACCGTCAGGATCTCACTATGATCATGAATCATTTCAGGAAGGTCCCTGATACTTCGCCATTCGAGATACTCATCAAACTCGCCGTTTTGTGGATTGACTTTACTGATATCGACAAGGGCATAATACCCAATACAAACAAATCGACTGGTTAGCCAGTCGGTCACGTCGGCATCAAACCGTTGGGGATCAAACTTAGTCAACTCCGATTTTATCGTGTCTTTATAGCGACTGTTTACGATACGGTTTTCATCGCCAAAGACGCGGAACTGCTCCAGGTAAATATTTTCCAGGCCAGTTCTTTCTTTTAATATTCTGCTGGCTGCCTTATCAATTCCTTCTGTTTTTAAGATATAGCCGCCGGGTAACGACCAACTGCCCTTCCCAAATTTGAATTTGGAAATCAACACCTTCAATTCTTTATCCCTGTAGCCAAATATCACACAGTCAATCGAAAGGTGTGAGATATACCTGTCATCGTCAAATTTCTTCATCTTCCTGATGCTTACAAGTTAAACTGGGCCTCGGACGGTCCCGCCTTGATCGCTACGACACCGTTACCATTGGGTTACATGGAGCATCCTATTTTCCAGCCAGCTGGCAAAAGTAGAACTTATACACCTAATAAATCACGTTATAAATATTGATATTTCTATGAAAAATATAATTAATGAAATCTATTATATTTTTTTTATAATAATAATAAACTGATTACTTTTGACTTTTCGATTCGATAGGCCCTTATCCCAAACCAAATTTTATGAAAAAATTCCCTCAATTTCGAGTTGTTCTGCCTCGTTTCAGCTGGCTGGGCCTAGTCGCCTTTTGTGTGCTTTGTTCGTTGAGTTCATTGGCTCAATCGAAACGAGATACTACGAGTTATATCCAAACGCTCGACATCAAAACCGGCAAGATTGATACTGTTCTGGCTATCAATACCCATTTTGAAGCACCGAACTGGCACCCCGACAATTTCCTGGTTCTCAATAGCAAGGGTAAAATTTATACCCTGAATCTGACGTCTAAAAAAATCACCGAACTCAATACAGGATTTGCTACCCAATGCAATAACGATCACGGTATTTCGCCTGACCACAACTGGTTGGTCGTCAGTCATAATGACCGAAACGATCCATCGACAAAATCCTACAAATCCGCTATCTACCTGATCCCTATTACGGGCGGGCAGCCCAAACGAATCACCCCCGAGGTGCCTTCCTTCTGGCATGGCTGGACTCCCGATAGCAAAACGTTAGCCTATTGTGCTGAACGTAATGGTAATTTTGATATTTACACCATTGGGATTGAGGGAGGTACGGAAAAACGATTGACCAGTACGGAAGGTCTGGACGATGGCCCAGATTATTCGCCCGACGGAAAATACGTTTATTTCAACTCATACCGTACCGGACATATGCAAATTTGGCGTATGTTAGCTGATGGTTCCAAACCTGAACAGTTAACCTTTGATGATAATTCGAACTGGTTTGCCCATCCCTCACCTGACAACAACTGGATTGTTTATATTGCCTACACGTCCGATCAAAAGCAAGCCCATTTGTTTGGCAAAGACGTCAAATTGCGCCTGATGAATTTAAAAACAAAAGCCATCAAAGACATCACCCCGTCTTTTATGGTGGTCAGGGCACAATTAATGTGCCTTCGTGGAGCCCCAACAGCCAGAAAATAGCTTTTGTGAGTTACCTAGTAAAATAGCCTTCGACCCTCCTTTATAGTTCTTATGAAAAAAGATAACGGCAACAGCCGACCGTCGGCCTCAAGAAGGCGATTTTTGCAGCAAATTGGCGCAACCAGCCTGGTCGCAGCGTCTTCACCTTTGGCGTCACTGGCTGCCCAGGAAAAAGCCGAAGAACGCATTCTGCGGTATGAAAAACCGGTTTCGTCCAATGATACCATACGATTAGGGGTAATTGGGTATGGTGTGCAGGGCCATTTTGACCTGGCTACAGCCCTTAAAGTACCGGGTATTGAATTGGCAGGCATCTGCGATTTATATACGGGTCGATTAGAGAACGCCAGAGAAAAATTTGGTAATGATTTGTACACCACCCGTAACTACAAAGAGCTCCTGAACCGAAAAGACATCGACGCGGTAATTATCGCCACGCATGATGTCTGGCATTCGCGCATCACCCTCGACGCGCTGGCAAAAGGGAAACATGTGTATTGCGAAAAACCGATGGTCTATAAAATTAGCCAGGGCTATCCGGTCATAGCTGCCGCTAAACAGGCGGGTAAGGTGTTGCAGGTAGGTAGCCAGCGGGTCAGCAGTCTTGGCTATGCTAAAGCTAAAGAATTGTTGGCAGCGGGCGAGATTGGTAAACTCAACATGGTGAATGCCGTCTATGACCGGCAAAGCTCGATCGGGGCCTGGGAATACACGATTCCCAAAGATGCGGATGCCATGACTACCGATTGGGAACGATTTATTAGTGTAACGGCCAAAATGCCGTTTGATGCCAAAAAGTTTTTCTGGTGGCGGGCTTTTAAAGAAGTGGGTACGGGCGTAGCAGGCGACTTATTTATTCACCTGCTGAGTGGTTCTCATTTTATAACCAATTCAAAAGGCCCCAAAAGTATTTATAGCACAGGGCAATTCAGCTATTGGAAAGATGGACGTAACCTGCCGGATGTGATGTCGGGCGTGATGCAATATCCCGACAGCCCGGAACACGCTGCGTTTCAGCTGACTTTACAGGTAAACTTCATCAGTGGAACGGGCGGGCAGGAAGTGATTCGGTTGGTTGGTTCGGAAGGGGTCATTGATGTGATTGGTAACAACATCACCGTTAAGCACAGCCTAATGCCCGAGGCCCCAGGATTTGGTGGTTATGACTCTTTGTTTACGTTCTCTAAAAGTATGCAGGAAGATATGCAGAGGGATTATGATGCCAAATGGACAACGGACCAGCGGAAAAGACCAACCAAAGCTGACATCATCTTTAAAGCTCCGGATGGCTACAGCGACCATTTAGACCACTTCACTAATTTCTTTGACTCGATCAGAATGGGTAAACCAGTGGTGGAAGATGCTACGTTCGGATTCCGGGCAGCTGCACCGGCCCTCTCTTGTAACCAAAGCTTTTTAAGCAAGAAAATCGTGCACTGGGACCCTGTTAACATGAAATTGGTCGTATAATTCCCATGATTTTAGCCTTGAGAATGACTACAAGCTAGATGATTACAGTAATTTGGTTGTTAAGTAATGCAACTGAATTACTGTATTTTTTTTACAGTTCTCTGTACTCAAAATGGATGAATAGGATGATTGATTTAACCTAGTGCCTGATCAAAATAGATTCTTTTGATTCTACTAGATTCTTTTGGTACTAGATGCCTGATTATCAGAATCAATAGAATCAAAAGAATCTACCGCGCGGGCGTCGGACACGGTCCGCAGTTGCGGGCCGATGCCGCCCCGAGAAACTAAATTGGAAAAACACTAGATTAAGCTTATTTCTTAAGTTAGGTTATTCATGGTTAGCGAGGAATGCGTCAAATTTGCCGACGTAAACATGGGTATCATACCCTTTCTTTCCAGACTCATGAAAGCTGCTGTT
Organism: Spirosoma telluris; assembly: GCA_003259005.1. GTDB lineage: Bacteria > Bacteroidota > Bacteroidia > Cytophagales > Spirosomataceae > Spirosoma > Spirosoma telluris. Next base: position 1,444,377 of record QLII01000001.1, on the reverse strand, counting down.
CTCTATCGTCCCGGCTCAGCCGAGGAACTACTTCTTCAGGAGCGGCCCATACCTACGCCGTCAGAAGGACAGGTGTTGGTATGGGTGCAAGCCTTTGGCCTGAACCGGTCCGAGCTAATGACTCGCAAAGGGTTATCGCCCAATGTCCAGTTTCCGCGTGTGCTGGGTATCGAGTGTGTTGGCGAGGTAGAATTTGACCCTTCTGGCCAATATGCCAAAGGCCAGCAGGTGATGGCGATGATGGGTGGCATGGGGCGGGACTATGACGGCAGTTATGCCGAGTACACAGTTTTGCCCAGGCATCTTCTGCACCCTTTTGAAAGCCACCTGCCTTGGGAGGTTTTGGGGGCCATTCCCGAAATGTTTCAGACAGTACATGGCTCCTTGCATCTGGCGCTGGGCATTCAACCCGGTGAAACGCTGCTCATCCGAGGGGGACTTCATCGGTGGGGATGCTTGCAATCCAGATCGCGAAAAATCTAGGGCTTACGGTTCTGGCCACTACCCGTAATGCGCGGAAAGAAAGAGCGTTGCTTGATAATGGAGCCACGCATGTTCTGATTGATGAAGGGCAGTTGACCGAGAAGGTACGAGCAATTCTTCCTGATGGTGTCGATAAGGTATTGGAACTAGTGGGTACGTCTACTCTGAATGATTCGCTAAGTTGTCTCAAACCAGGTGGCACGGGCTGTATGAGTGGCATGCTATCCGAAATCTGGACAATCCCTGATTTCGCGCCTATGGAGTTCATCCCTGCTACGGTTCGACTGACTGTCTACGACTCTGGACAGATTAGTAGTCCAACGGCAGTTTTTCAGGAGTTTATTCGTGCGGTTGAAGCAGGTCAGGTGAAACTGGGGGTAAGTCAGGTGTTTCGTTTAGATCAGATCGTGGAGGCCCACCACTTCATGGAGCAAAATCAGGGAGCCGGTAAGCTGGTCGTCTTAACCTAACCAACATTCAGCTCCAGAGTATACTTGCCAATATCAATTGGGAGGTTTTAGTTAGACAGTCCATAATTTAATGCCACGTATGAACTACTAGTTGCGTAGTAGACTATAGCGATTGTAGGCCAATGGTGGGGCCTATAGTTGGTGTGGATAGCTTTGAAACGCTGGCTTTACTAAGGCCAGCGTTTTTTGTGTTGAACATCCGTCATTGATTCTACTTACAATACAAGACAGCATAGGTCACCGCGATTTGTTTATCCGGGGAAGATGAAAACAGAAGCAAGAGCCGCCTTTCCTTTTCTGAGTAGGTAGTAAATTAGGCACGAATGCCAAGTCGATTAAGCAGCCAGTGCCAAAAGTGGAATGCTGGTCTTGTAGTCCCTGTTGTTGGAACAGTTGGAGCCCCATTATCAGAGATAAGTTGTTTTCTTATAGAGTCAATAACCTCTGCAGATGGCTTTTTGGATTGAATTGACTGAACTGCTTCGATTGGAATCGTAATTTGCCTATTACCCAATTTAGTTTTTACTAAAACCGAATAATTGGATTCGTCTTTTAGGGTATGTTCCAGGTACTGGACAGCACCACCCATACCTAATAGCAGTTCTATAGGTTCCTTCTCAGATTTGTAGTGTGTGTTCATTATCGTGGTTGTCTATTCCGGCGGCATTTGCGACGGGTCTTGTTCTAAAGACGCACAAGTAGACTAAAAGCTGCAAAGGCCTTAAAATTTGCTCTCAGCGACGGCAGGTAGCTATAGTCTAGCTAGGAGCGACTACTTAATAGGGCATTTTTATGTTTCGAGTAATTCAAATAAGTCAGCACAGATACTTTTTAAGCTTCTAAAGATTTAGACTATTATATATGGTGACATGAATTCCTGTTTTTTCTATAAACAGCTGACTAAGAGTATTTACGGGCCAAAAGAATCTACTACGAAATTGCCTACAGGACGGCCGTTGTATTATGAATTTTTATAATGTGTATAAAAAAGTATGTATAGTTCTTATGTCAAATTGTCCGACTAATGCGCAGTAAATGACTCAAAATCAAGTATGAATATCCTGATTTTCGTTAAGTAAGAAGGTAGGTAGATTACTAAAATTAACGTCCTGACTGACCTTTATTGATAAACTTACTCTCATCGTTGATCTAAATAAGTAAGACCAAAACTTCGAATAAGTTATTTTCAAATTGTATGGCAACTTGAAAATAATCACTAGCCGTATAATTTATTATGTGAAAAATTGCCTACAGGAAATAGTTAAAAAGGCTACTTAAAATAAATTAATACTACTTATTTCAATATTTGACTTTTTCGTAGGAAGACTTGCTATATTTGCGTCGTAGGACTCCTATTAACGATAAATAAATTTTAGAATGAAAGCAAAACAAATTCGTTTCTTTTCTCCTGATGAGAATAGCGACGCTAAAAAACAGAAGAAAAAAAGTACTGCTAAACCTGTTCCCGTTACCGGATATATTTCATCGGCCGGGAAAGTTGTATTCCCTGATAAATCAATTGCCCAGTTGGGACTGGATACGCAAAACAACCTATTTAAAGTAGGCACTCAGGATGGTAAACGTAAAATAAAATCCCTTTATCTGATTCCTGGCGCTGGTGAAAATGAAGAAGCATTTGAGCTGGAAAAAGCCGCCAAGAGCCATAGTATTTCCTTGCCGTTTATTCTTCAGAAAGGTGGAATCGACTTTGCAAACGTAAAACATACCTTTACCGTTAAGCCATTCGATTATGATGAGGGAGTAACGGGTTATGAATTAAAGTTGACTAATGAAAGCCCTAAACCAGAATATACGGGTAAACCACGGGGTCGTAAGCGCCTGAATCCAGCCGCAGAATAAGCATTTTTATAGGCAGCTGGTATGAAAGTCAAACTAGCTTTAAAGACTAAAAAGCGGACAGATCGTCCGCTTTTTAGTCTTTATTGTTTTTGCAAATAGTTACCCAAAGCTATTTTTAGCTATCAGAATTTTATTCTAATTCAGTAAATAATTACCTGGAGTAATTTTAACTTATTTGGCTATGAAAACAAAACAACAGCTCATGCACAAGGTTGCCTGATTATGATCCGAGACCAACTTGATAATCTTATCATACAGGGTGAACATACCCGATTAGAATTTAAACGCCAATTGTCGACGCCGGGTCGAATTGCCCGAACCCTGGCTGCTTTTGCCAATACGTCAGGCGGAATATTACTTATTGGTGTTGCTGATAATGGCAAAATTATAGGCGTTTCTTCGGAGTTTCGGGAGATAGAAAAAATTGAACAGGCAACCGATCAACTTATTGAGCCCGCGCTGGAAATTAGTTACGAAACAATGGCTCCTGATGGTCGAATGGTGCTGATTATCATCGTTTCGGAGAGTAGTGAGAAACCTCACTATGTTATTGATGAGGCTGGAAAGCGGACTATTTACGTCCGGGCAAAAGACAAATCAGTACCAACAAGTAAGCTCATTATTACCCCAGATATGGCTAACAGCGAGTTACTCAAATCGCCGATGGCTCGGACACTGATCCAGTATCTCCGAAAGAATGATCACATTACAGCAGATAAATTCGCTAAACTCATAAACATATCCGATTACCGGGCTGGTAAACTGTTGCATCAACTGGCTGAACGTGGTTTATTGATTTTGATTGATAAACCCAGGCCAGTACGATATGCGCTCAAACTGGCAGAATAATCAAGTCGTATCTTTGGCCGTATGATAACCTCAGAGCAAGAAATTTCAAAAGAAACAATCACTGGCTTTTTTCAGAGCTTGCAGGACCAGATTTGCCAGTCACTAGAAGACGCTGATGGCACGGGGCAGTTTCAGGAGGATAGTTGGGAACGACCGGGTGGGGGGGAGGGCGTTCGCGCACAATTGCCGGTGGGCGTGTTATTGAAAAAGGGGGAGTAGGTTTTTCGGCCGTGTATGGCGAAGCGACAGAAGCCACGTTACGTACTCTCCAACTTACTGATCAGGATATCGCATCCCCACCGACCTTCTACGCTACAGGTGTCTCTATTGTGCTCCACCCGCGTAGTCCGATGGTACCTATAATACACATGAATGTCCGGTATTTTGAAATGAGTACCGGCCACAACTGGTTTGGAGGAGGGATCGACCTGACGCCCCATTATGTGGTAGACAGTGATGCCCACTGGTTTCATCAGCAACTTAAGCTAGTTTGCGATCGCCATGATCCAGCCTATTATAGTAAATTTAAACCCTGGGCCGACGATTATTTTTACATTCCGCATCGACAGGAAACCCGAGGTATTGGTGGTATTTTCTTCGATTACCTCAAACCGACGGATGCTGCTCATAAAGCCCAGTTGTTTGCGTTTGTGAAGGAGGTAGGGAACGCTTTTGCGCCAATATATACGCACTTTATGCAGCAAAATTTCGATTTGCCATATGGTAACCGTGAAAAAGACTGGCAATTATTACGTCGGGGTCGTTATGTAGAATTTAATCTGGTCTGGGATCGAGGTACCAAATTTGGCCTAGAAACCAACGGTCGTACCGAATCTATATTAATGAGTATGCCTCCTCAAGCCAACTGGACGTACGATTTTAAGCCCGAAACCAGAAGCCAGGAAGAACAGACGCTCCAAAAACTTAAAAAAGGCATTGATTGGGTAGCTAAATCGTGACCCAACGAGTAATGCAAACAGCATCTTACTGAAACTAGAGAACGGTCTCTGAAATCCAGGCCGCCGGAACCTTCTGAATTACGGCCTCAAACTCTTCAGCCCGTCTGGCCCAGGCGTTGTTCATGGCCATAGCAATGCGTTCGTTCACCCGTTCGGGACTATCATCGGACAAAGCCTTGCGGAGTGCCTGGGCGAACTCTTCTGGACTTGCTGCCAGTTCTATAACGCCGTCGAAATCATCGAGTATGGAAAACGGGGTTGATACAACAGGTAAGCCAGCCGCTAGGTATTCGTTGATTTTCAAAGGATAAATAGTGTACGTATGCTCATTACAGACAAACGGGATCATAGCCGCTTTCATTTGTGCAAGCAGGGGAGGGAGGTCGACGGGTTGATGGGGTGGCGTAAAGACAACGTTTGAGTAAGTGGATAAACGCTTCGTTAAACTGGGTTCATGAACTTCGCCAACAAACTGAAAGGTAACGTCTGACATTGTTCGGACGCAGTATTCGACGAGGTCAAGGTTAACCCGATTATCAGCCGTGCCAAGATACCCTATAACCGGTTTTTCTGGTGGAGGTTGCTGTTGAGCTAGCTGGTAAGCCTGATTAAATAAATCGAAATTAACGCCATTTTTGACGCAATAAGCATTCGGCTGTAAGCTGGCCTTGGACCGGCGAAGGGTTTCGGATGTGGTCACCACTGCATCAACGCCACGCAGATAATCCGGCTCATAACGGCTGCCATGTCGACTCATCCAATTGATAATTGTTATTTCATCAAAACAGTAATAAATAGTGGCGCACTCGTTAAGTTGGTGAAGCATGGGAAGGCCAAACACGGGATTCAACCCATTAATCACAAGCGGGCGAATCATGTTTAACTGACGCATCACACGATTAAGGCCCTTGACTAACCGTTTTACATTTTGCTGAACAAGCAAGTCATGTGGTTTGGGCGACATCCAGTTTACGGGTAACATCAACGGAGGAGTCCACACATAAACTTCCTTTCCGTTCGCAACGGTTTTTTTGTAAGTGGATTTTCCAGACGAACGGTTTGCCGAATGGGTATATCCTGGCGCCCCACTACGCCCATTGCCCAGTCTTTTAGCGTATATTGATAATCGACATATAAAACCCGGTGTCGCGCAGACAGCTCAGTCATCAACTGCACAACGGCCTTTTGGAAATCACCCTCCCAAGTTGTTTGTCCAAGGCAAACGATACTATCAAACTGTTGCATGTAGGCAAGAAGAAACGACCTTTCTAATGAATAAGGCCATTAAATAAAAACTAGCAGGTTGGGCGATTCAGATGTGTGTGTACTAATAGATACTGATTCGATATAAGCTTTAAAGGGTAAAAATATGCATTTATGTGGGAAATTTTATAAGCAATTATACTTAATTTTCAGCTATTTCAATAGCTGAAAGCAGGTGTGGCATTGACGACGGGTAAGATTATTGATCCATTGCATTGGCATACACTGTAAGCAATTTATTGGCAGTGGCTTCCCAGGAAAACAAGGCTGCTCTTTCCAGCCCTTTTGTGCGTAATTCGGCTCGAAGTGTCGGTTGTTTTAGGAGTCGGTCAATGCCTGTGATCATTTCCTCTACCGAATTTGGATCGACGAGCAAGGCAGCATCACCCGCTACTTCTGGCATTGAGGAGGTTGAGGAAGTTAAAACGGGCGTTCCACAGGCCATGGCTTCCAGAATAGGTAATCCAAAACTTTCGCGCAGGGAAGGACACAAGAAAATGGTGGCAGCATTGTAAACCAGTGGCAGAATATAGTTTGGTATATAGCCACACAGTATAATGTCGTTAGCCAACTCTTGCCCATCAATTTCGTTGAGAAGATCGGCGAGTGAAATGGCAGGTAGGTTTGAGATGACTACCGGAAGCGTAAGTTTTCCCCGTTGCTTAAGCCCTAACAATGCTTTCAAAACGCCTTTGACATTCTTCTTAGGGTCGGTATTTCCCAGAAAAAAAATGAACTCTTTGGGTAGTTTATACTTTAACCGAACCCGCTCAATCTGTTCAGTATCCTTGATCACATGAAATTGGTCGCTAACTGCATTCCAGATAGCGACAACGCGCTCAGGGGACAAGTGCAGGTGATCGACAATTCGTTGCCGCTCAAAATGAGAAACGGTTATAACTCGCTCACATTCAGTTACAATGCGGGGTACATTCCAGCGCCGATACTGATTGCCAAAACGTTGATACCAGCTACCTGCCAGTAAGGGTTGATTTTCCAGAAAAATAATATCGTGAAGGGTAAGTACTAAAGGTACTGAGCAATGCAACGGAGCCGTATTTGCCGTGCAGTGCAATAAGTCAATACCATGTTGTTTCACCGCCTTAGGCAGAGCATACTGTTCCCACACAGGATACGGCCCACCTGCTAGCTCTACAATTTGCATATTCGGCGTATTGGGTAATCCATCGCGATCTGCATCGGGCTTTACAAAAACAACAAACTCGTGTTGAGTAGAGGTAGCTAACGCTCGAATCGTTTCGAGCGCTACGATATCCATACCGTGTTTGTGAGGTCGTAGGAGACGTTGGGCTTCGATTCCGATTCTCATGCTACTTGTTTTTTTGTATCCCACCTGTCGCAGGTGGTAAACAGAAATGAATTGATAAATAGAATAGTACTGGTTGGAAACTGACCAAGAATAGGGTTGGTATAACTCACGACGCAAATGCCTGCAAACTCGGCCAGTAAGGCAATCATGATCGTAGTTACCCAGGGATCTTTTAGCTGCCAGACTTTAAACGTGCCGATGAACATAAATCCCAGCAGCATGAGTAAGTAAATGGTAAGGCCGACAAATCCCGTTTCGATCCAGATTTGAACGTACCAGCTATCGGTAGGTATCTGGGCCGCAAAATAGTTGGGAGAAAAGCGTTGTCCTGCACCTGATGAGGTGCCAATTCCTGCACCGAAAGGCTTGTCTTTCAGAAAGTTTTTTAGTTTTTGCTGGTTCTCAAGGCGAACCAGAAAGGAAGCATCTTCTGTAGGATGCAGAGCCGAACGAATTCGCCAGATTTGATAAACAGAATCGCCAATGTGGGTGAACATCAGAATGCAGAATACGGGTAGGGCAACCATAAGCCCCCGTATAATGTGAACAGGATTACGCTTCAGACCGAAATAAGCCGGAAAGCCAGCTAAGATGACGAATAAAGCACCTCGGGTTCCGGAAACGGCAAATCCCCAGAATGTGATAACTGCCAGGACCGCAAACAATAGGCGGTAAAACCAGGAATTTGTCTCAAAAAAGAAGATAAGACAAAGGAGGGTTACCCCGGCCATTTCGGAGCCGAACTGCCCCGCATCGGAGTAGAATGAGAAACTACGAAGTTGGCCCCATAAGATGTGCTGTTTCTCGGCACCCGCAGCCAGCCATCTAAGTTCCGCAGGCTCAAGGCCAATGTACTGTTGTTTAAACCCCCATAAAGCCGCAAAGAATGACCAAATAAGCCAGAATATGCAGAGGATCTTAATGTCTCGTTTTGTAATCGGATTCACCGAAACGACAATAGCGATCAGGAACCAGCTTAACGAAAATGAGCGGGCGTGGTAAAACCAGGAGGAAGGGTGGGGTGCTCAGGATTAAAGTACTCCAGGATGGTAAACGACAGCCAGACTATCAATATCCAGAAAGCTGGACGACGGAGTCGTGTCCAGTCCATTCGTTTTCCATTCAGGAATGTACTGACTAACGTTAGGACAAGTATGCCATCAAGGGCGGTACCGACGGCTAAGTCGACGGTAAGAAATCGAGTAAAGCCGATTAAAAAACTAAAGTTAAGGTACAGTAGCAACCCGATTCTTGGTTCCACTAGTATGCCAACCAAAGCGATAATACTTATTGGTATGCCAACAGTCATCAACGCTCCCAAAACACCCCACGAACCAATTAGCCAGCCAGCGATCAAGGCCAGAAATACACCCAATATCGTAAATAACCAACGGTTGTCGCGCCATTGATCAAAGGATGGAAGTGTATGGTTAAGTGGTGTATTCATCATGATGTATAATTAGACTCGATCCTAAAAGGGGAGTCACCTATGCACTAACTGGGTTATTAGGTTGGTTCTATAGTTGATTGATCTTAGCCTTGTTTAGTATTATACAGGTGATATGCTGGTTGAGGTTAAGTTCCAGAGCGCACCCTGGATGAACGCTTTAGCATGTTTTATTTTGCCCGTAACAGCATATGAGACAACATGCTTAGGTAACACCAGGGTGCCGAAGTACAGGAAAAAGACGATGCGCTGAAACGACGAACAATGTCGTCGCATAAACAGGATACGATTGCGGGTCAGATAATAGGTACGGAGGGGGCTATTTTGCCCAACCGATGCCGACTCTTTATGCAGGATCGTGGCTGTTGGCTGATAGTAAATGATAAAACCAGCGTTTCGGATACGCTGAGACCAGTCGAGTTCTTCGTAATACAGAAAAAAACGTTCGGCAAATCGGCCAACTTGTTCGACCACCTTCCGGCTTACCAGCATAGCGCATCCGTGGGCGAAATACGTAGGATGGGGCTGGTCAAACTGACCACTATCTTTCTGATTAAACCCAATGGCCGTTGCCGTACCCGTGTAAAGGTTTATTGGATTGTAGCCCGCATATTGAACGAGTTGAGGGGGATCGAAGAACCTGATTTTTGGCAACTAACACCTACCGCTTTATTTTCGATGAATGGCTTCAGTAATTCGTCCAGTAGCGGTGGTGATAGCTCTGTATCGTTGTTGACAATAAAGAAAAAGTCACCTTTTGCTTCCTGGATTCCTAAATTGTTTCCACCCGTAAATCCTAAATTTACATCACTACGGATCAGTCGAAGAAGAGGATACAAACTCAGATCGAGGTAGTTACTTAACGGCTCAATTGAGGCATTATCCACAACAATAACTTCATAGTTTGAATAAGTTAAACGCTTCGCCGATTCCAGAAATTGACGGGTAATTTCAGCCTGGTTGTAATTGATCGTAATGATCGATACAAGAGCCGGCTTGCCGATGCGTTGTCCGCTATCCTCTATACGTTCTCTTTTTGCCATAAACTGAAAAAGGTTCTCCAGATGATTTGAAGATCCGTCTTGAAGGAGAAATTATTCGAATATTCTATATCGAGAAGTGTCCGTTCACGGTCCGACATTGTGCCTTGCCCCTTAGCACGTTTTTTTACCTGCCACAAACCCGTTAGGCCAGCCGGACCCGCAAATCGTTTCGAAAATTCATCGGAAGTCAGTTTTTCCGCTTCATAGAGCGGTAATGGCCGATTGCCAACCAGAGACATATCGCCCAATAAAATATTAACAAGCTGAGGTAGTTCGTCAATACTGCTGTTTCGGAGGAATGTCCCAAATCGGGTAATACGGGGATCGTTACGAAACTTCATGAACTTGGCCGAACCCTCCGTTTCCTCTAAATACAATTTTTCACAAATCGACCGGTTATGGTCGATTAGTAAACGCTGGCATGACAATCCTTGCTCACGACAGCTACTGCACAGCTTCATAATGCCGTTGCCAACTTCCCGTTCAGGTTTGGTTTGTACGTAAATATTTTGGGAAGAAAGCTGACCTAGCATCTGATCGGCTTCTACGCTCATGGTGCGAAATTTGTACATATCGAACACATGAAAATTAGCCCCAGCCCGCTTTGACTTGTAGATAATAGGCCCCCTTGAATCCAGAAATATTAACAGGGAAACCAGCAGCATGACTGGAGAAAGCAAAATCAATATTGTCAGCGATACACTGATATCAATGAAACGCTTCCACAGAGGAAGTTTAAACGGATGGACGGTTGGTAAAGGGCCAGCAGCCTGAAAGTTTTGAACCTGGCTGTTTAGTCTAAGGTAATAGTCAATTTTTGACTGGAGTTTATAGTTCTCCTCGTTGATAACCAGTATATCTGTCACTCCGGAAACAAGCGTTGTTTTAAGCAAGTGAGTTTCTCCAAAGCGGCAGGTAATCAGAAAGGGTACTAGTTGATAATCAGGTTTATTGCGCACCATGGTAGCCATGGCTGGACCACTCGTTTTGTCGGATATGATCAGGTCTACTTTCTGGCTGTCGGTGAGCCATTTTTCTGCATCTTTCTCATCCCTGAACCGGACGATTGAACAGGTTGCGCCAGCGATGGTAGCAAGCCGGTTGGCGATCAGATCGTCTTCCATTACCAATAAGACACAAAATGACGGCATTCTATCTTTTGAAAAGGAGTTTTGTAAACTGTTAGGAAGTCGCTAGTTCGTGGGCATTATTTATTAGATAAACACCTGACGTTCGCTTAAGGAATTCCTAAGTTAAACTGTGTTAGTTATTAATTTTTCTCAAAAAAATCCCAGAAAAGTAGAGGTGTACCTGTCAGATTGAGCTTGGGAATGCTTTTGTGAATTAATAGATAGGCATATGTTTTATAGATTAATTGAGTGTATAGATCCCCGCTTTTATACAAGGGACCATCTCAATTAATCAAAAATTATGCGCTTTGCGGTAGAGAGTAGCTACCAAACAGCATAGAAAAAATACGGGATTTTTGCTGCCAAAACGGTTTAGTTTCAGGCTGTACGCCTGCAGAAACAAGTCGTCTCTGTGGTTCTTCAATTGGAGAATCTGCCCGCCGTAGTAGCGCATGAAGTTTAGCTTTCACTTCAAGTGGATTAAATGGCTTTGAAAGAAAAGCATCAACTCCTTGCTCAAGGCATTCAATTCGGGTGGCACTGTCGGGCACATTTGAGAGAATGACCACGGGTGTTTGAGACGCTAATCTGCTCATTCGAATAAGCTTGGTTAATTCAAGCCCATTAAAAAAAGCCAGATCTAACTCTGTAAGTACGCAATCAAACCGATTCCCCTGGATTAACAGACGCGCTGCTTCTTGCCCTGTGCTGGCTACTGTAATCTTAAAATCTTTGTTGAGCGTCTGTACAAGTATATCTACCACGTATGGATTTTCGTCCACGATAAGTAAGTGGTGTTTAGCGTTCATTTTATTTATATTTTAATTACTTATGGGTTAGATTTTGAATTTTTAGACTATCCCTCAAATCTCTGGTTACTTTTTGCACTAAAAAAAACTATCAACTAACGCATTCTATAGAAGATATATAGGCTGAAATAAAAGTTTATCAAATTAAGGTATATTTATTTGTTTATGTTTTATTGTATTGATAATGAGGTTATTAAATAAAAAATGTATTCTTAATTTCGAATTATCTATTACAAATTTTCAACCGTTGGTAGAGAAACTAGGTAAAATCCAAAATTGATTAAGCGGTAGGTAAATTAGGACTGATTCAATTCCTTTTAATTCTATAAACTAAGAATTTCATCTGCTAACAATCCCCGTCATCCTATCCGTTTTGGTACAAAGCCGTATCTTTGGGCTATGTATCAGTTGATTTTATGAACCAACCAACCCTTTTCCAACCGCACCCGCGGACTAGCCTGCGCCCACATCTGATTGCTGTACTGGGATTACTCGTGCTGGCTATTATTTATTTCTCACCAGTATTATCTGGAAAAACCCTTTCCATGCACGATGTGCAGGAAGCATCGGCATCCGCACGGGAAATTCGCGAAATCGCCCAACAGACTGGGCAAAAACCGCTCTGGACCGACGCCGTTTTTAGTGGAATGCCTGGCTATATGATCGACTTTAATTACCCGTACATTCTGGTTTACAAAGCGGTAATGGGCATTGTGAATATACTCCCCAATACAGCCAGCATCATCTTTATGGTAATGCTCAGTATGTATATTTTATTAGTTGTACTGGGCTGCAACGCGTGGCTCTCGGCACTTGGTGCTGCTGCCTATGCGTTTGGTACCTTTAGTATTGTAAGTCTGGAGGCCGGCCACGTTTCCAAATTGTTCGCACTGGCTTACGGAGCGGGTATGCTGGCAGGGGTAATTCTGGCGCTCCGGGGCGGTATTGGATTGGGGCTGCGCTGATGGGGTTCTTTATGTGTATGGAGTTAGGGGCCAACCACATTCAGATTACCTACTATCTGTTTATGACGATTGGGCTATACGTACTCATCGAGAGCATAGCGTTAATTCGGGCGGGCAAAGGTAGGCAGCTCGCGCTTGGTTTGGCAACGTTGGCTGTGGCCGTTGGCTTAGGAGCCGGTAGCTTTGGGAAGCGCCTGTTAGTGCTTAACCAGTATACGAAAGAAACAATCCGGGGTAAGTCAGAACTGACGGCAAAAACAACGAACCCGGATGGAAAGGCACCGAGCAGCGAATCGAAGGGTGGTTGGATAAAGACTATGCCTTTACGTACAGCTATGGTAAGGCCGAAACTTTAACATTGCTCATTCCCAATGCGGCTGGTGGGGCCTCATCAGGAGGAGGTTTGTCAACGGATTCGGAATTTTATAAGGCCATGACGAGCCGGGGGATTGATCCCGCTTCGGCCAAGCAAATGGCTGAGTTGGGGGCACCGACCTACTGGGCGATCAGCCAATTGTAGGCGGACCCGCTTATGCCGGAGCTGCCCTCCTGTTTCTGTTTGTACTAGGGATGTTTGTGATTCGTGGGTCGATCCGGTGGTGGTTGTTAAGCGCAACGGTATTGATGATCATGCTGGCCTGGGGTAAGAATCTCTTGTTTTTCAATGAGTTCCTGTTCGATTATCTGCCATATCTAAATAAGTTTAGAGCGATGACGATGGCGCTTTGCCTGGCGCAGTTATTCATTGCGGCTGGTGCGGCTCTGGGGCTACAGACGATTGTTAATCAGAAACTGACCTTCGCCCAGCTTCGGCAACCGTTACTGATTAGCCTGGGACTTACGGCGGGTGTTGCGCTCGTACTGGCAATAGCTGGGGAGCCTTCTTTTCGTTTCAGTCGCCAAATGATGGCCGAATCCTATCCAGCATCTTTGGGGAAGCAGGTAAGGAATTCCAGGGAGCCCTCATCAGCGACCGACAGAGCCTGATGCGGGCCGATGCCATTCGGTCGATGATCCTGATTCTGTTAGCGGCCGGTGCAGTATGGCTGTTTATCACTGATAAAATCAAATCAGCTATCTTCTATCCATTGATAGTCGCGGTCGTTGTTTTTGATTTGTTCTCAGTCGATAAACGCTTCTTGAACAGTGCTGATTTTGTCACAAAAACCGTCGCCAGTGTACTCTTCGAACCAACGTCGGCCGATCAGCAGATTTTACAGGATAAATCGCTGGATTACCGGTGTTCGATCAGACAGGCTCCTTCATGGAAACCAACCGGACGTCCTATTTTCACCGGTCCATCGGTGGCTATAACACGACCCGACTACGGCGGTATAATGAGTTGATCAGCCACGCTTTCCAGTCCAATACGCTGCAAATCCTGAATATGCTGAATGCTAAATATGTTATTCAGCCAGGGCAACCCGATCCGGCCAATCCGCAACAACCTACTGGCCCTGTTGTTATCCCAAATCCTGAAGTATTAGGCGCGGCCTGGTTTGTTGGAAACGTGCAACAGGTGGCTAATGCCGACGAAGAAATGGCGATGATGAAAACCCTCAACCCGCGTGACTCGGCCGTTGTCGATAAGCGATTTGCGACTGAACTAGGTAATCTGCCTGCCAGAATGGATCATACGGGTAGCTCGATTCAACTGACAAGTTACCGCCCCGATAAATTAATTTATCAGGCTAATGCAGCCAGCGATGGACTGGCCATTTTCTCAGAAGTCTATTATAGAGGTCATGAAGACTGGCAGGCGTTTATCGACGGTAAGCCTGCTCCCCATCTTCGGGCCAATTATGTACTACGAGCGATGCGGATTCCAGCGGGAAAGCATACGATTGAGTTCCGATTTGATCCGCCTTTAGCGCACACAGGCGATACTATTGACTTGATTTGTAATGTGTTACTAATTGTATTAATTGGATTTGTTGTCTTCCATGAGGGACGTAACCGACGTTCGCAACCGGTATCGGAGCCCACTCCTGTAACACCTTTGCCATCAGAGCCGTCTACCACGACACCACAGCAATCAGCGAAGGTGAATCCATCCCAACGCAAGACGGGAGGGGCAAAAACACGTTAAGTAATTAGGCGAATTTATATCTTACGGTTGCTTATGACCATAAAAAGGGCGTTCATGAATCATGAACGCCCTTTTTATGGTCAACGAAATTACGATTCTACCGTTGGTTCTACCACTTTTTTGGGAACCGTTAGTTTGCCTGATAGGCGCGGGCGGGAGATGCCATATGATCCCATCGAAATTTTACCTATACGAGTTTTTTGATCGCCTTTGCCCATAATCGAATTGGTTTTCGTTTAGTCTATCTCATCAGTACGTGTAAACACACAGCTTCGTTCAATATGGGAATTAATCGCCTGGGTCATAAGACCACTACTTCTCATTTTAAGGCTTGTGCCGATACGCCTTCAACGGTGATTTTGACGGGTTTAATCAACCCTTTTTCATCGAAATACATGCGGTCGATACAGGTTTCCCGATGGTTGCCGTCGGTTTCGGTTAAGGGACGCCGATGGTAAACAATATACCAGGTGTCGGTTCCGGGTACCTGTATAACAGAATGATGACCTGCCCCGGTTGCTACCGCGGGATCTTGCTGTAAAATCTTGCCTACTCGCTCAAATGGTCCAAATGGAGAATCGGCAACTGCATAGGCGACTGAGTAGTTGGGACCTGTCCAGCCACCTTCTGACCACATAAAATAGTACTTGCCATTTCGAACGAACATCGTGGGTCCTTCTACATACCCTTTTGGGGTTATTTCGCGGAACATAGTGCCATCAGGAAAAGGAAGAAAGCCCGTGAAATCGTCTTTCAAACGGGCAATATTGCAGTGACCCCAACCACCGTAAAGTAGATAATATTGCCCATCTTTATCTTTAAACACAAATTGATCGATGGGTTGTGCACCATTATGAATTTGTCCGACTAATGGCTTCCCTAAGTAATCCCGGAATGGTCCCGCAGGATTGTCGGCGATGGCTACCCCAATACCACCAACTTCCTTCTTATCGTCATGAATATCATTAGCACCGAAGAATAAAAAATACTTGCCGCCCTTTTCGATAATAGCGGGAGCCCACATGGCGCGTTTTGCCCATTTGATGGCGGTTGAATCTACAATTCGGCTGTGTTTGGTCCAGGTTACCAGATCGGGCGATGAGAAGGCATCGAAAAATATCTGCTGGTTATAGGGCGCTGAATAGGTTGGGTAAATCCAGTACGTTTTACCAAATATGACTCCTTCTGGATCAGCATACCAGCCTGGGAAAACGGGATTGCCTGATTTTTTATTCGACAATTTCTGAGATTGGGCGAAGGATAGGGAGGCAGATAAAACGAGAAAAAGAATAAGTAAAGATAATCGGGAAAGAGACATAGGCTGATTAGGTTGATTAAACAGGCTGTAAAAGTAAGATGGAATCAGATTTGGTTTTAGCGAGGTATTGGATACTTTTACCTGATGCTCCAATTCGTTTAGGTAAATCGTTCGAACCTGGTTTTAAGAACTGCTAATGGCTTGGCAGCAACATATAGTTAGGCAAAAAAGTAAGTCTACTAAGTTTATGATTAGAATTAATTCCACTGACTTAATCGACTATATGTTCGACAATTTGGTGAAATAGTATATAAAAGTTAGCGATAACTTTTATATATAAATTTAACTACTTTTTTGGGTAGTTTTGTTAGTCAATGAGGGAGTAATGTATGGTTGCAAATTTGCTAGAAGGTATTTTATGAAGATAAGGCAAGCGAAATTCTCGAAAAATAACTGGGAATCTATTTCTGAAACTCCAGGCTTTGCGCCTGAGAAGGCATCATTGGTATTGGCATTCGGTGAGCGAAGACTGTTAGAAACCTCAAGCCCCTATGCGCACCTGTTTCAATTATACCCCAAAGCTGAAATTGTTATTAACTCTACTTCTGGAGAAATTATAGGTGATAAAGTTTACGATGATACGATTGTTATAACGGCCATCGAGTTTGAAAAGACCACCGTTAAAACCGTACAATTTGATATTAGTAACCATAAGGAAAGCCATCAGGTAGGAGAGAAATTAGCTCGTGCACTGGACGAAGAGAATTTACTGGCTATTATTCTCATTTCTGATGGGGGCGTTGTTAATGGTAGTGAATTAATTAGCGCAAGTAACCGATGGCTAAACCGGCCAGTTCCTGTTATTGGAGGTCTGGCTGGCGACGGAGATCGTTTCGAACGTACGGTGGTTGGCGTTAATCAGGACCCAGTATCTGGTAAAGTTGTCGGTATTGGTTTGTACGGAACTGAGTTGAAAATTGGCCACGGAACCATGGGTGGTTGGGATGTATTTGGCCCCGAACGCGAGGTGACTAAGTCAAACTACACAGAATTATACCAGATTGATGACCGGGATGCCCTGGATTTATATAAAGATTATCTGGGACGATATGCGGAAGGACTACCCGGAACGGCGCTTCTTTTTCCCTTATCCATCCGAATAACCCCCGATTCCCAACCGCTTGTCCGGACAATTCTCTCGATTAACGAAACAACCAAAAGTATGACCTTTGCCGGCGATATGCCGGAGGGAGCCAGTGTTCGATTTATGCGGGCTAACCTGGATCGATTGGTAGAAGCATCAGCCCTGGCGGCACAGAATGCGCTCACCCAGTTAGGAAAAGCTCCTGAACTGGCAATACTCATTAGTTGTGTTGGGCGTAAGTTGGTCTTAGGGCAACGGACCGAGGAGGAGGTAGAGGTTGCGTGCGATATTTTCGGTAGTGTTCCCTACATGACCGGTTTTTATTCGTACGGAGAGATTGCACCGGCGGGTCCGGCTTCACCAGGAGAACTTCATAATCAAACCATGACTATAACTATCCTTTCTGAGCAGTAAATTATGGAAGAAAGTAAGTTGCATAAGATATTGTCCCGCCAGATTCATCGGCATCTGACCGAAGACTGTTTGCAAGACAAACATGTTCAGCAGTTTCTCCAGGCGGTTAATGAGTCTTACCAGAATTTCGACCGTGATAAAGAATTACTGGAACATTCTGCGTTAGTGATAGATCGGGAGTACAGCGAAATAAATCAGAAACTAAAGGAAGAAGTTAGTCAACGGCGCCAGTCTGTTGAAAAATTAATACAGGCCATTGAGCTAATTGAGGTTCCAGAAGGGGAGGCCATCGCTGATTTTGACCTGAATAATCTGGTTGGTCTGGTCAATTTTCTGCAACGGCAGATTGAATACCGGAAAACAATTGAAGCCGAATTGCGACAAGCTAAGGAAGAAGCGGAAAAAGCAACCCTTGCGAAGTCGGATTTTCTGTCGATGATGAGCCATGAAATCAGGACACCATTGAACGGAATTGTCGGAATGACTTATCTGATGTTGCAGGAGGAAGTTCCGCCATCAATGAACGAGAATCTGAAAACACTCCAGTTTTCAATTGAGCATCTACAAGCCCTCATTAATGACATCCTGGATTTCAGTAAGATCGAAGCTGGAAAAGTTGAGCTTGAAGAAGTTACCTTCGATTTCAAACAACTGTTGTCGAATATTAAACGGGCACAGCAGGCAAAAGCCCAGGAAAAGGGCAATCGTATTCGATTGATGATCGACGACGATATACCGGATGCGCTTATCGGGGATTCACTCCGAATTGGACAGGTACTAACAAATCTGGTTTCCAATGCAATCAAATTCACCCTACAGGGCACGGTGACAATTGAGTTGGCACTTGAGAGCCGGACCGAAGAAATGGCCTCGATTTATGTGTCTGTACAGGATACAGGGATCGGTATTGCTCCCGATAAGCAGCAGGCAATTTTTACCATGTTTACGCAGGCCAACTCGGCAACAACCCGCAAGTTTGGCGGAACAGGGTTAGGGTTGGTAATTACTAAAAAATTGCTGGAACTTCACGGTAGCACTATTCAGGTCGAAAGTGAAGAAGGGAAAGGAGCTACCTTCTCGTTTACCCTGAATTTGCCGATTAGTCATACAGCCCCAGTAGCAGTAGTGGCGCCTGATGCCGTTGATGATAAAACGTTAAAAGGGCTTCGTATTCTATTAGTCGAAGACTACCCGGTTAATGTTAAAGTAGCCTTAAAGTTCCTCAATAAGTGGGGTATTGACGTAGATACGGCCGAAAATGGTCAGATTGCCGTTGATAAATGTCAGATTGGCCCCTACGATTTGATCTTGATGGATTTGCAAATGCCCGTAATGGATGGCTATACCGCAGCCGCAGAAATCAGAAAGATGAACGGTACAATCCCCATAATTGCCTTAACAGCCTCCGCTACATTTAGTAATCGAGATCGGGCAGTGTTGGTGGGTATGGATGATTATGTGACAAAGCCGTTTAATCCAAAGGACTTATTCAATAAAATCGCTAAGTATAGCCAGCGCCAGTTAAGTATTTAATATGTGTATGATTCTTTGGATTCTCAAACTATCCCAAGAATCATACATTATGTAATTATAAGTCATTAAAATCTCTACCTAGTATCCTTTGCTTGACTGTTATGGCAGATTCTAATTCAATTGCATTACACACCATTGATTATCAACGGCTCAATGAATTGTATGATGGTGATAATGAGCAGATTGCCAGCCTATTCGAACTATTTCTTGATGAAGTTTTTCCTGATTTTGGGGAAATAGAAAATGAGATCGAGCGGCAGAACTGGCCGGAAGTAGCTCAGATTACGCACAAGATGCTGCCCTGGGTTGGCATGGTTGGCCTGACAGCCTTAGAAGCAAAGCTGCGAACGATAGAAGCACAGGCAAAAGCCGGCTCTGCCAGAGATGAAATTATGGTTACCTGGAGCCAATTTAAATTAGGCCTCAACCAGTCTATGCCTATTATTCGGGAGGAGTTGGTTAAGTTAACGAGCTAACGCCATGAAGGTCACTATGCCTGCTTAGCGATAGGGTCTTCGTAAGTTGGCTTCTCCGTTGCTGTGTCAACTGGGTCTGTATGCGGGGTATGTAAAAACTTTTTGCCAGCCTGTCTGAAGTTAAATAAAGTGCGCATCATACTGAAAACGAGCGACGGGAATACCGAAAAGTCGCGCAGTGAAATGGTACGCCATAAATACAGAGGGATTGATATGGCCAGACTGAACATTAGCAGCCCGATCATTCCCCCGGCAACCAGTTGAAATGTGTAGGTGCCAACGAGTAGGGTTATAATTGCAAACAGGAATACGGCTACCAGCAGGAGTGTTCTTGGCAATAATAACGATTTCACCAAGGCATTAAACGCATGGAAATTACCACGCATTAGTTGTTGCATACCTACTCCAAAATACTCTTTGATGAAATAGACCTGAGCCGCTGTCCAGCGGGTACGTTGCTTCTCAAACACAGCAATGTTCTGCACTTTCTCATCAAAGATGAAGGCTTTATGCAGATAGCCAATCTTAATCCCAGCTATCAGCAGGAGCATTTCAAGCTCTTTATCGTATCCACTAACCGTCTGGATCTGATTCATCGCCTGTTTCATAGCAGCCGGTTCGAAACCCATGCCGGAGCCAATAAGTGTAGCCGACAACCCCAATGCCCGCTGACCGGCCCGGAATAAATTGTTGTTTACTTCTTCGTTCATGGCATCAAAAATAGCCACGCTTGTATTGGTATTTTTGGCCACCCGATGCCCCTGAATGGCCTGCCATCCATTCTCAAACGCCTGATTGATTCGTTGTAAAAAATCGGGAGCCATATGGTTGTCGGCATCAGAAATGACGACAATATCATAATCATTTTCAGGAAGTGCATTCAGTGCATAAGTAATGGATTTCTGAACGGTCGATTGTTCAAACTGCACCGGTATCACTTTAATAGGATAGGTCGAAAGTTGTTCCAGCGTTTCTGGCCGAAAGGAATCGGCTATGACAATCAGATCATACAAATGGGTAGGGTAGGATTGCTTTAAATTAGCGACGACTGAACCTAAAATAACCCTATCTTCTTTGTAGGCAGGAATTAATACAGCAATGCGCCGAACAGGCTTTGTAGAAACGCCTGACGAATCGTCTGCTTTCCCCAAACGACCGGCGACTGCCGTAATGAAAATGTATAAAACATTGAATAACAGGTAACTAGCAATAATAAGTAAAACCAGATTGACCATGGCCTGTCATTTAATAAGCGTGTAGTAAAATAGTACCAATCGAAGACAAATTAACATACAAAATTACAATTAACCAGAATTAGTTTATTTTATTTTATTTAAGTAAATAAAAAGTTACTACATTGCTAGTGCATAGTAATGGGATTATGCAATAAAAAAATGCGATTTTTGTTATTACCCCTTGTTTAAAAGGGGTGATTATCTGGCAACTAATTTATTTTGCTCAATTCTCTATCCTTTTATTACCTGTTAAAGTTATCCAAATAACTAAGTGTAACCTGTATTAATCAAGTAGCCAAAACACCATTAAAATGAAGAAATTTCTATTTTTCATTAGCCTTTTCTTTGTAACAGCAACAGTTACGGTTCTATCAAGATCAGTCCGATTTAATTATCTGACGAATAAATTGACGAACTTCTTATCGTTGATTGAGCATAGTAACCTATTGATTGTTAGTTCTTTGCCGGGTCATGTTGAAGCTGAAAGCTACGATACTATGCAAGGTATCCAGGTAGAAACTACGTCGGATATAGGTGGCGGACAGAACATTAGCAACATTGATGATGGAGACTGGCTGGATTATTCAGTAACAGTACCCCAGGATGGTGTATATACGTTTAAGTTCCGCGTGGCTAATGGCTGGGGTGAT
The DNA here is from genome assembly GCA_003259005.1 of Spirosoma telluris. GTDB lineage: Bacteria > Bacteroidota > Bacteroidia > Cytophagales > Spirosomataceae > Spirosoma > Spirosoma telluris. Next base: position 1,422,970 of record QLII01000001.1, on the reverse strand, counting down.
GGAGCGAAGTTCGAGCTTCGCAAAGCCGATGGTACCGCACTGGCATCGGTCGATGTGCCCCGCACGGGGGGCTTGCAAAGCTGGCAAACTCTGGGAGCTACCGCCCACCTAACAGCTGGTAGTCAGACACTTAGATTGTATGTAGTAAAAGGCAACTGGAACCTCAACTGGTTCGAGGCTGCGGCCAGTCGGAGTTTGCCGGGTAAACTGGAAGCTGAGAGCTTTGATGTGGCGAGTGATGTTCGGCCCGAGACTACTTCCGATGAGGGAGGTGGGCAGAATCTGGGTTACATTGATGATGGCGATTGGATGGACTACAACGTCAATGTAGCCTCGGCAGGGGAGTATGTCTTTCAGTTTCGGGTGGCTAACAGCTATGGTAATGGCGTTATCTACATCAAGTCGGAAGATGGTACTACATTAGGATCGGTGAACGTTCCGCGCACCTACGGTTGGCAGAACTGGACAACCGTAAGCACTACGGCCACATTACCTGCTGGTAGTCAGGTATTGCGTATTTATACCAATCCAGGCACCTGGAATTTTAACTGGTTTAGTGTTTCGCAAAACGGTAGTCCACTACCGGGGCATATCGAAGCCGAGGATTTTGCGACCATGCAGGGTGTCCAGCCAGAAACAACTTCGGATGCGGGGGGGGACAGAATATCGGTAGTATCGACGATGGTGATTGGCTGGATTATAACGTAGCGGTTGCCTCCACAGGTACTTATTCGTTTAAGTTCCGGGTAGCCAATGGCTGGAGCGATGGCGCGAAATTCGAACTTCGCAAAGAGGATGGAACCGTACTGGCTTCGGTCGATGTACCCCGGACCGGAGGCTTACAAAGTTGGCAGACCATTGGATCGGTTGCTCATCTAACGGCTGGAAGTCAGAAACTTCGGCTCTATGTGGTTAAAGGGAACTGGAACCTGAACTGGTTTGAAGCGGTACCGGGACGAAGCTTGCCCGCGAAAATTGAGGCTGAAAGCTTTGACGTAGCGAGTGATGTTCGACCTGAGACAACCTCCGATGATGGTGGTGGGCAAAATCTGGGCTACATCGACGATGGCGACTGGATGGACTACAACGTCACGGTAGCATCGGCAGGGGTATACACCTTCCAGTTCCGGGTGGCTAATAGTTATGGAAATGGCGTCATCTACATCAAGTCGGAAGATGGCTCAACCTTGGGTAGTGTGACGGTTCCCCGGACCTATGGCTGGCAGAACTGGACCACGGTCAGCACGACGGCTACGTTGGCCGCTGGTAGTCAGGTGTTGCGCATCTATGCCAATCCGGGTGCCTGGAATTTTAACTGGTTTAACGTTACTCAAGGTGGTACGGTGCAAAGCCCTGCTGTCATAACGTTTGCAGCCCTACCCAATAAAGCAGTCGGCGACGGAGATTTTAACCTTGTTGCAACGACTACCAACAGCGAAACACCAGTCACCTTTACTTCTTCGAATCCATCTGTTCTTACAGTCTCTAATGCTTCTGGCGTGTGGAAGGCGTCTGTTGTTAGTGCTGGAACGTCTACCATTACCGCATCGCAGGCAGCTTCGGCTTCCTTTCTTGCGGCTACAAATGTGTCTCAGACGCAGATCGTAACCTCAGCTACTGTTGCTGCTGGCCAGAAAATCACGATTGACCCCAAACGCTGGTATCAGCTCAATAACGTGAGCAACGGACTGGATGGCTTATTTGATGGGATAACTGATGTGAATGTAGAGACCGGCTGGGGAAAGGTATTGCCCAACTACGATGCCTATTACCCTTGCTGGACGGTGAAACGATGACCATCTCAAGCATTAAATTCTACGACTTTACAGGCGATTATACCAGTAACCCGATGACGGTGTCGATCATAACTGATCAATGGCAGCGAATTCCCATCGCTACCTTTACGGGTGATCAATATGCTAGCTGGGTAGGGCCTTATCCAAACCGGTCAACTTCTGGCGATGCCAAATTTATGCTGGATCAGCCCATTACCAATGCCCGCTATCTGGTCATCAACACCTATGGGGCGTTCCCAACGGAAATGGAATTATATGGTTCCTATACTCCGCCAACGCAGGCGTTTACTCCGGCTCTGGCTAAATCGGTAAAGTTGAAAGATATGCTCGGGGTAAATGCCTACGAATGGAATTTTGAGGATGGGAACACGCCCTGGCAGATCAATGAAGCGAAAATGACCGTTGTGAAAAGCTTTGCGGGTATCCGGCACTACATGGACTGGAATAAGCTGGAAGCTAACGAAGGTGACTATTCATATAACCCAACGCTAAGTGGTGGCTGGAACTACGATGCTATTTACGAACGCTGCAAGGCAGAAGGAATCGAGGTACTAGCTTGCCTGAAAACAATGCCCGACTGGATGGTGAATACCTACCCAGCGGATCAACGTGATGGTGAAAATGTGCCCCTACGCTACGGAAAGGATTTTACCGACCCCATTTCCTATGTGGAACAGGCTAAAGCGGGCTTCCAGTACATGGCCCGGTACGGTAGTAATCCAAATGTCAACCCGGCTTTGCTGAGTGTGAATACAACCCCTCGTTGGACAGGGGATACGCCGAATTCAATTAAAATCGGACTAGGGCTGATCAAGTATATCGAGTGCGATAATGAACGCGATAAATGGTGGAAAGGGCGAAAAGCCTACCAGACAGCCCGCGAATATGCGGCTAACCTGTCCGCTTTTTATGACGGCCATAAGAATACAATGGGACCAGGTGTGGGAGTGAAAAACGCTGATCCAAACGTAAAAGTGGTTATTGGCGGACTGGCCTCAGCTTCAGCCGGTTCTGATTATGTCAAGGGAATGATCGACTGGTGTAAGCAGTATCGTGGGTATAATCCAGATGGTACCGTGAACTTGTGCTGGGACATTATCAACTACCATATGTATGCCGACAACACCTCGTCGTCGCAGAGCGGAACCTCTACCCGAGGTGCTGCCCCTGAGGTAACCCCGATTAATAAAATTGCCGATGATTTCCGGCAGACAGCCCATCGGCAATCGTACGATATGCCCGTCTGGATTACGGAAGCGGGTTATGATGTGAACCAGGGCAGCCCAATCCGTGCCATACCTATTGGCAATAAGTCAGCCCTCGAAACGCAGGGCGACTGGATTCTAAGAACGGCTCTCCTCTATGCCCGCAAAGGAATCGAGAAGTTGTTCTTCTATCAGCTATATGATGATAATGGAACGGGGGGATGTTTGGAACCTCGGGTCTGGCCAATGGCGACAATACTACCCGTCGACCTGCTGCTGATTTCCTGTATCAAACCAAGAAGCTTTTTGGAGAGTACGCCTATAAGGAAACAACGCATAGCGATCCGATTGTTGACCGGTATGAGAAAGATGGTAAATCGGCCTATGTGCTGGTTGTTCCAGATGAGATAGGGCGAACTGCCACCTATAGGTTGGATTTGGGCACGGCTACACAGGCGCAGATCTATACGCCTAAAGTTGGTAGCAATGATATGGAGCTACAAATGGTCAGTACAAACCAGGGCAAAGTGCAACTCACGGTCACCGAAACCCCGATCTTTGTCGTAGCCGGAACCGTAGCTCCGAATGCTCGTGTAGCGGCCACGGCACCAATAGAGGGTAAAACGTTGGCAGAAGCCGTACGCGTATTTCCGAACCCAACAGCCAGTTTTGTTAGCATTCATGCCGAACGTGTCAGTGATTCACCACTCGAAGTTAACCTGTTCGATGCTGGACTAGGCCGTTTGCATCAGGCAACAAAAATTTCCAAAACAGGCGATGCTTTTTCGGCAAAACTGGACTTATCGCAGCTAGCCGGAGGAATTTATATTCTGGAAATTAAACAGGACGGCGAGAGAGTTCTACAAAAGGTTCTAAAGGTTAATTAAAGGATTAGTCAGGTTTTTTGAGAAAGCCCTGCTATGGTTAATAGTACTTGATATGGACGTAGATTTTTCTAATGTGTTGTAGTTACTTAAGTTCAGCTACAACACATTAGGAAAATAAAATAGAAACTGTGATTTTTTTTATTTCTAATGTGTCTTATTAAAGTAATTTGTATTTAAGGAATAAAGATTTCCTCTTAATGAAAATAAGAAAAAAAGAGCAATTGTAGAATGAATAGTTATCAGAAGAGGTGTACCCATAATGCCAACGGCTGATAAAAAACCGTTACTTAACAATGTGTTCATTCCAAGAAGAATATAAACTAGAATGAATGCAATTGGGAGCGTTAGAAAGCCAAGAATATATAACCAAGGCTTTTTATTAGTTAATAAGCGAAAGGCTTGACTAATAGGAGGGAGACCGAGTATCAAAACAACGGTTAAGCATATCAAAATCATTTGCGTTGATGTGAAATGGCTTTTTAATAAATACCTGGTAACTACCATCTCATCACCGGCTCCTTTTATGACTTCGCTAATTCTTCCAAAAGGAATATTGGAAAAAATCAAAGAAAATCCAATAGCCTTAACTTTTGCATTAGGAGACGTTAGCCAATACATGCCCAGCCACATAAAGGAAAATGACAAAACGGGCCCAGCAAGCGTTGAAAGCCAAAACGAAGAGTGGCTTTCAGCACAGCCCGCACACAATCCCCAGACATTAAAATCTCTTTCACCCCAACACCCACAGATTAACCTTCCTACTAAAATGTGAATACTTTCATGTAGCTCTAACATGACAATTGTGAGCAACAGAAAGGCGATTATATAAGAAAGGGAAAGCCTAATACTCATTATGGTGGATTTTAGCAATAAAGGTCATTAGATAAAGATTTCAATAATAGATTGAATGCTATTTATATCTTTATCATTTACTACTACTTTCCAGAAGATGCTTCAAATTCTGTCCAAGTAGATTATCCCATCCCCTTTCAAATCGCTCTCTTTTAAAATGCGGGTGATTTGGGAAACTTTCCAAACCTATTTGAGTAACGCTTAGCCTGGTTTCGTTTCCTTTTTCAAATAAATCAACTATAACCTCTGAACTTCCCGAATAGCCTTTATACGCCCAACTATGTGCAAACGTCTTACCTTTTTCTACTTTAGTGACAATCCATTCTTTTTGATATTCGGAATCGGTATCGTCAAACTGAATTTTATATCCGACAATAGGCTCAAATTTTTGAAGTTGAGGGAAATACCATTTCCTCATTTTATCCGTATCAGTTAAAGCCTGCCACACGTTCTTAATAGGTAGATTGTAAGTAAACTCTTTTATCAGTGGAATCTGCATAATTTATAAGTTTTTAGTTGCATCTAACAACGTCAATATAATTATAGGTTATTTCTTTTTTGAAAAGTAGCTTTAAATGTCAAAAAGATTCCTATAAGAATTAAAACTATCTCAACAATCAAAATAGAATTATTATTCTTAAATTCTGCTTTCTGAATTTGGGGAAAAAACATTCGTAATAAACCAACTATAATAGCACTATATCCGATTATTGTTATTAAGGTTTGCCAACCGTAAATCCAAATGTTATGGCTTTTTACGATGGCCAATCCCGCTACAAAAAGTAATACACCATTTAAATAAATGAGAGGCACAATCTGTGTGTCATAAAGCGTTGGATTCCATAATCGCATTTCCGAAAAAACCATACCTATTAATGTCGGTCCAACAATTCCCGCAATTGATTTAGATTTTTCCATTTTGTTATGCCGTTCTTTCAATGACCGTTAACGGTCTGTCGCTTGACGATGGCGAGGAATTTGGAAAACATTAGCACAACACAAATGCGCAATTGAAGCACAAATGTTGAGTTTACAACTGTACAACTGTTTGCCTACCTATTGCCCTTACGATGTTAGCGGTAATGCATTGCCACTACTTGGCTCGCTATAGCTTACTTAACGTCCAGGAACAGATATAGCGATTTAATTAAGTCATTTTCAATAATAGCTACGTCCATTCCTGTAGCAACTGGTGTCGCTCCTTTTGGTCCAAGATTCCATGAAACAATTTGTGTCGAATGGTTTACTTGTGATGGCTTGTTCAATTCAAACTGAAATTCAATAGGCCATTCTGTCTGCAACTTTGATATGAGTTCGTTTATTGCTTGATATCCGACAAGTGCATCACCTGTGTTACTTTCAAAAAAATGTATGTCTGGTGCATAGATTTTCTTCATTGCTTCTAAACGTTTTTCTGCATTTCGGTCGTTCCAAATCACAAGTAGGCTGTCCTCTAATAGTTCCGCTGTTGCTGTCATGAATTTTATTTTTTTAATCACTTTTCGTTTTCAATGCTTATTTTTTTTGTTTTGTACTCAGCCATTTTTTGAATTCTTACGGCATGACTGGACTGCTAACATTTTTCGCCTTGGTAATGTGGTGGGAATCAGGGCTAGTCTGACCAGCCCATATGCTAAAAGCCCGATTGAAATATAAATGTATAGTCCTTGTTCGTCCGCCAACCATAACGCCTATGTAAGCAGCAGCCCATGTTAGTGAGCAATGAAGTCTAAAATAGGTGTTGCTCCTCTTTTTGAATTGCAAGCAAAACAGCAAGTTGTCAAGTTGTCATATGAATTGTCGCCATTTTCACTTACTGGTTGTATATGGTCAAGCGTCGCATTAAAACGTGTCAGCTGTTTGCCACATTTATAACAAAGATATTTGTCTCTCTCAAAATTTTAAGTCGATTTTCTTTTATGTCATAATAAGCTTGTTCTTTTCTTGAGTCAACAGTTGGCAGTTGCTCAATTTGAAACGATTTCATTCTTTGTCTACACAACTCAATTTCTTCTGGAAGGAAAATTCTAAATAGGGTTCCTTCTCTCGTAGTGTCTCCCGTTTTTTTAATTGCACCTTTTTCTTCTAATGCTCGTAAGTTGTCACCAACAGCTTTGTCTGAAGCTCTAACCGGTTGGTCACCATTTTTAAACTTAGAGCCAATACCTTTTGATAAGCGTGTTACGCTACCTCTTGTAAAATTGTCACCCGTTTCAGCAATGGAATCTCTAAACATATACCAATAAATAACTGTCTCGTATGGCGAAAGTGCTGGCTGCAAAAAATCAATTATGTCCTTGATGATTTGTGGAAGGTCAATGGCAGTTGTGCTTATTTTAATATCGTCAATCATAGTTATAACGGTCAGTCTGGGTTGTAGCTAACTCGTAAATAGACGCATATTTTTCGTCTAAATACAATAGTAAATGAAAATTACTATCCTTTGCGTTTCTTACGTAATATCCCAGTTAATGTGCTTATAGTCAATGAATTAACGCCATATGGAAACTATTTTCCTCTTCAAGCAATGCATAATGCGCAATGCACTTTTGGAAAGCAAATCACTAGGCGATAACAGAAAATACACCTTGCGCCAATGCCCCCAATATGCTTACCTGGCCATACAAAATGCGCAGCCTGATTTATAACATTGTGTCCAGTAGAATTTTTGACTTTTTAGCAATTTCCCTTACCTGTCCTAGAGAGCTTCCTTATAAAAATTTTTGATCTCGTAGAGCGCTAATCTTGTTGGGGTCTTGATAAGTGTCTCCGACAGCAGGAGATGCTGTCGAGCCGGTAGGCTAAGCGTTCATAGACCTAATTTAACCTGGCGGCTCAACAGCAGGATGCGGTTGGAGACGTGAGCAACGCCAAGAATGCTCAAGGCCGCATGAAATGGATGTCGTAATTGAATTTTAAATGGCGATACAGGTAGCGATAGGTCGCGATGAACGGATTTTTGCTAAATGTCCACCGTTTTCGATGGATTGTACTGGGTTCTTCCTGGCTATTTTTCTGGTCAAACAACTGCTTATAATGGTTGTAAAATAGCCCTTTCCCTTTTTTCTGAATAAACGAAATACTCATCCGATATTCGGTCTGGTCGGGGTGGATGCCTTCTACATAACGGCCAAATTTTTCCAGGAATGAACTTCGGCGCAGGTGCGGATGATCGCTGTAGAAATAAAGCTTCTTGTAATTGATCGCCCAGATCGGGATGAACATTTCCGAAAATGCCTCCGTAAACGGTTTCAGATAGGGGTATCGCATGTAAGCATAAAACCGGATGATGTCAAATTGAGGTTGTTGGTCAAAAATGGTTAGGGCATCGACAAACTTGTCTGGAAACTCGGACGTAGGTTCAAAATCCTCCTGTACGTAAAGTGTATAGGGCGTTTTTACTGCATCCTGCCCTTTATTGATGTTATTGCCTAACCCACGATTTACGGGCGTGGTAATGAGTTGAAAGCTGAAAATCTCTTTTAATTGGTTCAGGTGGTGCTGATGCGGTTCTTTACTGCCATCATCCGATACAACAATATCACCAAATCGACAGTTTAGCCGTTGGAAGGTGGTTAACAGATTTTCCAGCGAAGAACTTCGATTATAATGGGTTATCAGCAGTGTTACAGTGGGGAATTCGTAGGTCTTTATCATTGATTAAGTAGCGGTGACGCTATCTGAAATAGATATCGTAATTGTATTTGACCTGTCGATAAATGTGGCGAAAAAACACCAGAACTGAGTTTTTACTTTTAGACCACTGCTTCATGCTATAGGTACTGGGCTCTTCCTGGCTATTTTTCTGGTGGAATAATTGCTTGAAATTCTCATAAAATAATCCCTGCCCTTTCTTTTGAATAAAGGAAATACACATCCAATATTCGGTCTTGTCGGGTCGAAGCCCTTCCACATAGCGGCCAAATTTCTCGAAAAATGAACTATGTCGGAGATGGGGATGGTCGCTGTAGGCATAAATCTTCGTGTATCGAGTTGCCCAGGGCGGTATAACCATCTCGGAAAACCCATCATTATAGGGCTTCAAATAGGGGTAGCGTACGTAGGCGTAGAAACGAATAACATCGAAATCCGGACGTTCTTTGATAATTTTTAGCGATTCGATCAGCCGATCCGGGAACTCTACTGTTGGCTCAAAATCCTCCTGCACATAAAGTGTGTAAGGCGTCTTTACCGCATCCTGCCCTTTATTGATATTATTACCCAACCCTTTGTTAGTTGGCGTAGTAATAAGTTGAAAGCCAAACGTCTGCTGTAATTGGGTCAAATGAACCCGATGCGGCTCCTTACTGCCATCATCCGACACGACGATATCGCCAAACCGACAGTTTAATCGTTGGAAGGTAGTTAACGAATTTTCCAGCGAGTGGCTTCGATTATAATGGGTTATAAGCAGCGTGACATCTGGAAAGTAATAGGTCTGTATCATCGGATAAACAACTAGACTAACGTATTAGCGAATAAGCATAACCCGACCACTTCGGGTAAAATAGCGTTCCTGATTTGATCGATTTAGAATACTGTAATTCATTGTCCAGGCATAAAGACCCGTACTACAAGGTTGATCATGAAAGGTTCCGTCCCAGGATTTATCGGGTTCGCGACTGACGAAAATCAAGCTCCCCCATCGGTCATATACCCGAAACAAATACGTTATAAATCGACCGGCGTGCCGAACGAGTAACTGATCATTAACGGAGTCGCCATTTGGTGAAAAGGCATCGGGAATATACGTATCTTCCAGATGACAGTTCTGGGTTGCTACGTTAACCGTATCCCGGTAGGTACAGCCTGCCAGATTCGTTTCCAGCCAGTAAGCTCCGGCTGCAGTAACCGTAAATTGCGGATTGGCACTCTGGTCTGACCAGGAAAAGGTAGTGCCAGCGGGTAATGAGCCGGGTACGGTTAAGGTTAGAGACGTGGCCTCGCAAATCGTCTGGTCATCGCCAAGGTTGAAAGGAGCATCCGGCTTTCCATCCACAATCAGGACATTTGATTCTGCCGAACATTGCGCCCGACCAACGGCAGACTCGTTTATTTGCTGGGTATTCCGAAGCCGATAATACGTACGCCCTGCCCGAACCGGATTAATCGTATAGGTAATCTGCCCCGAACCAGGAACGGCTGTCCAGTTGCTATTATCCTGACTTTGTTGCCATAAATAGACTGGATTTGGATAGCCTACAGAATTACCAACACGCAACGTCAGGCGTGTATCGGCGCACACGGTGATTGTGGTACTGGTTGTGTTAGGAAACTGGATGGTCAGCTCAGGATGAATCGGCCGAAAGGCAATATCGTCGATCGCCAGGTCATTGCCGCATCCACCCAGCCCTTGATTGATTAATTTAACCACGATGGCATCCGTGTTGGTCTTAATCGAAAATTGCATGGCTAGTTGAACCCAGGTTGGCGTACCTCCGGTACGAGGAATGGCTGGCTGCGTAATTTCATTAATAAGTGTGCCGTCTGTTTGTTCAATGCGCATAACGATAATCGGGTTTCGGAGGCTAAAGCCATCGCAGGCACCTGCTTCTAAAATCTTATTCAAATTCAAGGCCCATAATGAAAATTCATAAGTCACGCCGGGACATAAGCCCGTAACCTGTTGACTATAAAATTCGCTGGGCTGATACGACGCATTGACTACGAACATATTACCCCGTACATCGTTAGGGGTATGGTCCTGAGTCACCTGATGCCAGGCATCCCCATGACAACCACCCGATACCGTATCCATCAGATTATATTCACCATCGCCGGGACACGTAATGGGTCTGTACGTAAAGCTTGTCTGCCCAGCCGGTAAGGCACCTCTGGGTCCCGCACCAAACGTTTCGCAGATAATCGATCCCTGACTGCATTGTGCCCAGCATGCTTCACTGCTGTTGAGCAGGATCAGCAGGAAGGCAATCCAGTAAGAAACTGATTGATGCAGAGACATAATGGGCGAACACTGTAACAGAGTTTGATTCTATTGATACTGTGGATTCTATGATTCTGTGATTCTTTGGATTCTAGAGCCAAAGACCTTTCCTTGTTAGGTGAGAGAATCCAAAGAGTCAACAGAATCTCAAAAATCTACAACCTCATTAATTATTGACTGATGTTTTGGTATCATGCGGTTGTTGTGAAACGAACATTTTCCCCAAACGGCGTAGTTCGATCCCAATTTTTAGCCATACGGTTCGCGAAAAACTACCATCTTTCTCAAGCGTACGAGTGCCTGTCCAGACACGTGATTTATCTGACTTTACCTGTTTAATCGTACCATACTTCATCAGGTCAAAGCACATACGCCCATCTTCACCCCGAATTTTGTGCATGACATACCCTATTTGTAAGGCATAGTCCCGGATATAGCCAAGGCTCATTCCGAAGGCATTCAGATGTGGACGTTTCAAGTGCCTTAATTCGGCAATGCTATCTTTCATCATTTCGAGCATGGCGAGTTTCCAGCGAGGAAATCCCGGTGATGGAATAAATGAGTAACGGCCATAAACGCAGGCAACCCCAGGTTGCTGTAATACCGCCATTAACTCATCGACCCAGTCGGGTGGATACAGACAGTCCGAGTCAGCCGTGAGTAGGTACTTGCCCCGAGCCTGTTCCAGACCCATTTGCCGGGCAGGTCCCCAGCCCTGAATGGGCTGAAAGGCACTACGAACCCGAAGCTTATCCAGGGTTTTCTGCGTCTGATCGGTAGAATTGTTATTGACAACCAGAATTTCTACTGGATAAGCAGTTTTTAATTTGGATAGGGACGCAATGCTGCGGAGAACATTGACTTCTTCGTTCCAGGCCGGAATAACAATACTAACCAGTGGTTCAGGATGTTGAAGTGCTTCCAGATCATGGTTTATGCCGTCAAAAACTGAATCTGGTATCGCATCAACCGATGTGTAGGGAAAATTAAATTGGTTAACCCAGTCAGGTGCTTTCAGAATGTTCATGGTAGGTAGCTAATGAGTTATATTAAAAAGCAGTTGCCTCCGCAACAGACTTGACAGATCGAGTAGATGAAGGCGACTGGAGAAGTAGCTCAATATGCCGATAGGTAAAGACTGACAGCAGATGAACACAACCCAGACATACCAGGATATACAATGATTCACCCAACATTGATGCAGGGAGCTTGATGATTTTAAACAGCAGTAGATCCATAACATTCAGTACAATCATATGATTGAGGTAATAAGAGTAGGAGAGCTTGCCCAGAAATTCAAAACGATCAGCGGCTAAAATTTTGGAGATAGCTCCTTTTTCGCGGGAAAAAACAAGAATGACCAGCGCAAACAGAAAGGGCATTAACCAGCTTTCTGAGTGGGTAAACACACTAACCGAATACATCGTCAGCCCAAGCAATAGAACTTCGGACACTGAAATAGCTAAAAAGTTGCCTGTCGGTGACAACTGACGACTCAGCCGATACGTTAACATGCCGACCAGAAAACTATACAGGCATCGAACAATGCCGTAGTCGTAGTTATAAATAATATTCCCGTTATGGCGGATAATGAACCAGGCTATCAGACTAAAACAAAGTCCACAAATGATCAGCAAATTCTTGCGGAAAAGTACCAGACAAAACGCCCAGATCAGATATGTATAAAACTCGACACTGATGCTCCAGCTAGGGCCATTCCAGGTGATTCGATCAAACAAATTCAGCGACTGGGTGAGAGTAAGATTAGCTAGAAACGACAAAAATGATTTGTCTTCTGCAAATACTGGGTTTGAGAGTTTAACGATGTAATGATCAACTCCGTAGCGGAAAAGTTCGAACATAAGTACGAGCAGTAATGTAAACAGGTGGAGTGGATACAGCCGCTTGAATCGCTTGATGGCAAACGGTTTGATACTCTGCAGATTCGTTATTTTATCGTAATTACTATAAGTGATAACAAAGCCAGATAACACAAAAAAGAAGTCAACAAAAATGTCGCTCTTTGCTATAAATGCGATGCCAGACAATACCGTCAGGTGTTGCAAATGGAAGAGGATAACCATAATAGCTGCCATGCCTCTGAATGTGTCAACCGCTCGGAATCTCATAGTAGTAAGCGTTTACGGTATCTCCCTGTCAGGCTATCGACCTGTATACGTCAAGTGTTTGGTCGATCGACTTTTGAAGGGGAAAGTTTTTCAGTCGTTTGGTGCCCTGTTCAACTAATTGTGCTCGTAACGCACTATCTGCCAGTGTACTGGATAGCTTGCTGGTCAGATCATCGAGATCAGTGGCCTTAAAATAAACAGCCGCATCCTGGGCCACCTCTTTGAAACACTCTGTATCGCTGAGTAAGATGGGACATTTGGCCTTGAAGGCTTCCAGGATTGGTAAACCAAAACCTTCATAAAGTGAAGGGTAGACAAACAGTTGGGTGTTTTGGTATAGAAAATTGAGCTGTTCGTCGGTTGCGTTAATGTGCCGTACCCGATTGGTAAGTCCCAGCCGTAGCAGGAATTCCTGATCCGCTACAGCTACATTACCTCCTCCCGTCAGGATAACATTCAGGTCAGGCATATCCAGCATGAGCGGATGGATAGCGTTCATAAACAGATAAAAATTCTTATAGCCGCTACGGTCGCCCACAAACAGCACATATCGCTCGGGCAGGTTAGCGACCGGCTCGAATTGCAAAGGGGTATCCAGATCAATGCCGTGGTAAATCGTCGATACTTTCGCTGGGTCAACATTAAAAAAATGGAGCAGATCTTTCCGGGTAGTCTGGGAGATGGCGATAATTGCATCAGCCCGTTCAATATTGAGTCGCTTTTGCTGAGTGAGTGGGTCCTGTGCCCAGAAATACTCAGGCAGGCGCTCGTAGGTCAGATCATGAATCGTAATGACCAGTGGTTTTTTTAGGAGTTTAAGAAAGTACGGGTCATAGTAGGTTGGATGAAAGACATCGAAATTCCCTTTTTCAGCAGCCGTTCGCAGTAATATTGATTCACCAGATAATCAAGCCTGGCATTCAAATTCAGAACACGGTCGCTGAGTGCTCCTTTTAGGGCCATCGGCTCGTTCTGGATGTAATGATTTTTAGCATGAAGCACACCCAACTGATACGTAATGTTGTCTGTATGCTTGATGCCCTCAATGATGTTGGCAAAGTAGCGACTGATACCGCCGTACTTCTGCGTGCTGAATTTCTGGTGATCTATAAATACATTCATGGTCAATGGGTGGTTGCAAAGAGCGCTCAGATTAGAGTGATAACCAGGTTGGCGGTAGCAAATCCTTGGTATTCCAGTCGGGTTTATCCTTATACCAGTTCTTAGGTGTGATCACCAGCTTGTTCGGGTTCGGGTTGAGCCAGGCTCCCCACCAACTGAATGAACTATTGGCGATGATGTGATGATGGCAATGACTCATCAGCACCAGATCGGCTACGTCGCCGGTTGGTCCGGTGTTCTGAACAAAAACGCTGTCGGTAGGCAGGGGTAAATTTTCCCGAACCCAATCCTTGTCGTCGCTGAAGACGAAGAAATGGGGATTTTTAATTTCCTTTGTTACATATTGGATTGCGCGTTTATAATAGTCGAGCCCAATAAACCCGAACGTTTTACTAAATTCAGGATGGTTGACATAATCGCCCCGACGGACGTGGATCGAAACTGGTGATGGCGTATTTCGAATCTGTTGTAAGTATTGATCGAATTCGGGGCTGGGCGTCGTGCTTAGCTGGAAATCGCGCCGGATGACGTCTGCACTTTCGCGAAAATAGGCTTCCGATTGCCAGAACCCTTCCAGAATCACGCAGCCAGCATGAGACTTGAGAACCTGCTCATCAAAGTGAAATTGTTTTTCTTTTATAAACAGAAAAAAAGGCCGCAAACTACGATTTGGCAAGAGTTTTGTGAATTTAGAAACATACTCAACCGGCGACTCCTGGAGGGTATGGTAGGGAGCGGAAAAATTGCCAAGTTTAAATGCCCGTGACGTATCATCTGCATATTGATGTAAGTAATAGCTCAGATCGGCATACAAAGGCGTTTTATTTTTCAGGGAAAGATGCCGAGCAACCGCGTACTGAAAAAGCTGATTTCCTAATCCACTGGTTATTCTGCTGATAATCATAGTAATTAACTTTTTTTAAAAATAGCTATTTGGCCAAATTTGATTCTATTGATTCTTGTTGATCTTGTTGATTCTGTTGGTCTGACAATCAAGTTATTAGGGTCAATAGAATCCAAAGAATCCATAAGAATCAAACTTTAAACAATTCTATCCTTGTACTTACCCTGACTGGTTTTAAGTGTCAGAAATGGTTACTCAGAAAGGTGAAAATCTCATCCCGATCGCGGGCGTGCAAAATTGTTGCCCCAGACAGTTTCGGGAAAAGGGTTTCGTATTCGTTGAAGGCGTGCTCGTGCCCCCAATTTGGGTTCGACAGGATAATGTTTTTGCCGCCAAAGCAACTGGCCAAGGCAGCCGTACCCCGTGCATGGATATGAAATGGCTACAATTGGCATAGACCATCAGTTGCAAATGGTTGTAGTTATTAACCACCGAGGGATGATAGCGAGCGAACAGATCATCCATCAATAGCACGTCGGGGTACGTTTTTCGAAGCCAGCTGTGCTCATGTAAGGACATCGTTTCGCTATTGTCCTCTACGATTTGACTGGGTAAGGGCCGGTTATAAATAATCTGGTATTTACTGGCGTAGGTACGAATGATGCGGTCGAGGGTTGGGATATCCAGAAAGTTAATGGGCGGCTGGTCCCACTCGATATTGTATTTGTTGGCAATGACCAGTATCGGCTTGTTGAAAACAAAAATGTCGTTTTTATAATGAGCCTTGAATGGAACCTGGGCCCAATTTTGAAAACTGTAGGAGTTGCTGTGCGTCATATTTGGCACATCATAGTGCCCATAAGACTCTGTCCAGACCCGCTTTTTGAACCTTTCTTCATGATCAGGACTAAAAAAGTAAAATTCTTTAGTGCTCTGGGCTGAAATGGTTTTCTGGAGTGTGCCATTTAAATAATGCCAGTAGGCAAACGGGATAACATAGCGAAGCTCCTGATCAAATTCCCCCTGATAACTAATGATTTTGTATTTTTTCTTCAGGATGTAATCGCGGATCACATAGCGGCCCTGAACCAGCTTGCAGTAGTAATTGTCCCGAATAAAATACCGCAGATCCCTACGGAGCTTTGGGTACTTTAGCCAGGCTACTACATACAGTGATTTTAAAATAAGCCGTTGCATGGGTTAGTTAATGGTAAAGTTTGACGTTCGAAGTTTGTAGTTCAAGGTTTTTGCCTATACAATTTTGGCGGTTTTGGCTATCTGGTAAACGTAAGACTCAGGGACATAATCAATTTGTTTTTGTTAAATAATACGGCATAAACACCAACTACGAACCTCAAACCTCAGACTACAAACTGACTTGAGTTACATCGCCTTTCCAAACGTTTTTAGTTCTGCCAATGGAAATTTATACCGAAGCGTCAGGCCAACATAAATCAGTCCACCCAGCACAATTTGTATAATCGTATGGCCAACACTAATCGAATCAGCATAGGATTTGTAAAGTGCAATGGCACCAATCATGATCAGGCAGAACAGGATGGGCTTTGCAATGGACAGCGCAAATTCACCCAGAAAGGGGCCAATCAGCGTATGTACAATTCGGAAATTCAGGATCAGATTGGCCAATGTTGCCAGCATAAACGCAGTGGCAATTCCAAGGACGCCCCCGTATTGGGCAAGTATATAAACGAGTGGCACTTTGATGAACAGCGTGATAACATTCAGGACAAACAGCAGTTTCGGTTTACCTTTTGAAAAGGCAAGCGTGAAGAGCGGATTGCTGAGGAATGTGAAAATGCTGACGAAAACAAAAATACGAATGAGTTGAACCGTTGGCTCCCAGCCGGGGCCATAGAAAAGTGGCACCACACTGTCGGCAGTGATAAACAAACCTGCTAGTAAGGGCAGATTTACATAACTCAGTAAATCCAGAATAGAGAGATATGATTTTTTGAGTTCATCGGTGTCTCCTTTCAGGCGCGCCAGGATGGGGTAGGCCACCTGTAGTACGATTGGGCTGAGCTTGGAAATAGGAAAAACTGCCAGTTGAGAAGCCAGGGTATAATACCCTAGCTGTTTCACTCCCAGCATACCCCAACCAGAATATTATCGGAGTTCGCCTGAATAAACCCAACAATCCCGTCGCCTACATTGTAGAGCCCGAACCGCAGGTGATCTTTAATCAGGTTCAGGTCAAAGGTTAATGTAGGGGTAAACAAGCGACCTCCGTAGACCAACTGGAGTACCGATTTGATCGTTTGCTGAGCTAACTGGCCATAAATAAGGGCTAATTCGGCGAAACCCAAATAAGCAAGTCCGATGGTCGTGCCGCTACCAATAAGTGTGCCCGCCATGTCGATGGTGGCTACCTGCTTGAACCGTAATTCTTTCTGAAGCAGGAATAAATAAATCTGCCCAACGTAAACGATAATAAAATAAAGGGACGACAATTTGATAACCGGCTCCAGGCGGGGCTCCTTATAATAAGCCACCACCAGCGGCCAGCTAAAGAAGACCAAAATGCCGACGACTAAACCCAGTGCCAGGTTCAGCAGATAGATCGTGGAGAGCACCTGCTGATCTTCTTCCTGCTTGTAAATGATGGAGTTCGAAAAGCCCAGATTGGCAAAAATGCTGAAGAAGGCAATCAAAAGCGTACTCACGCTGACAATCCCGAAAACGGACGGTTCCAGCAGGCGGGCCAGCACCGCTACCTGTCCAAACTGCAACAGGGTGGATAAAGCCGTTGATAGGCTCATCCACTTGCCACCGCTAATTGCCTGTTGCTTTGTACTCATGTTGACTATCGGTTAAGTGCCTTCTCTTTTTTGGTGGAACGGGAGGCTGCCGTTGGCGCATTGTAGGGGCTTTCCCGAATTAGGCCCTGCTCCATATCGTTCAGACTTGGCGCATCGGTGTTACTATCTTCCACCTTGTTCAGGGCGACCAGCACCTGCTGTTTCGCCGTCTTGAGATATTGCGCATACAACTGCTTATCGCGTCGGCCCCAGAGGGTATGCAGGGTCAGGATCAGTATGGATACGGCGCTACGACTCACCAAATGCATAGGAATCGGGCTGCTCACGAGCGGAGGAAGTTCCAGAATGATTTTATTGAAAACCGTGTCAGGTAGGGTGCTCTCGTTCGACAACAAATCCTCTGGCTCCCGTATGTTCCTGAAATTCTTGTGGATCTCGTAGGGGTAGAAATAAATTCCTTCCTGCTCGAAGGGCTGATCGGAAGCCTCAAGGCGGGGTAGTAATAAGCAATTTGTTCCCCCGATTCCGCAAACAGCCTGGCCAGGCCGTGAGCGAGCCAGGTTTTTCCCTGTTTACCGCGCGTGCTGAAGAGGGTTATTACGGGCGGATAGGAGGGGTACTTCGCTGCTCTATGGCGATGTTAATCGCATTCGCTACCTGCTCAAACATGCTGGTAGCCGCCCGGCTGGCACGTAAATTAATTGCAAACTTTTTAACGGTCGGGAATAAGGCCGTAATAGGACTGCCAATGCGTTGTTCGGCCTGTTCTGTTGAGTTAACCCGTTTGTCGGCCAGGGTACGAAAGGCCGCTAGTAATAAGGCAATGACCAAACCGGCACCGGCACCAATCGCCATAAACAACCAGCGCTTGGGTGGCTGGGGCGTCAATGAAAATACAGGCGGGTCCAGAACAGATAAGCTGCCATCGATGGAAATGTCCTGCCGATGGGTTGTCGCCTGATTGAGTGACTGAACCAGCGTCATGTATTCTTTCTCGGCAACGTCCATGTCGCGGGTCAACTGCCGTTGTTCAGATTCCAGTGGCGGGAATTTGGCTGATTCAACCAAATAATCATCCATGCGTTTTTTCACAATATCCAGCCGTGCCGCCGACTCTTCATAGGCGAGAACCTTGTCCAGCCAGCCATTGATCAGGGTTAATTTCGGGATCGACTCGGCGGAGTTATCGGCCGCAAAATAGTTCTGGGCAATCTGTTTCAACTCCGAAGAGACCTGATTGACTTTAGCCTGATGCTGGTCGAGCACCGACTGGGGCTGATTATTGGCGCGGGCATTAATCAACTGCGATTCGGCCGCGGTCAATTCAGCTTGTTTGTCGGTTAGCTGCGTATTGATTTTCAGGAGAGTGCCTCCCTGGGTCATGCGTTGGCCCAGCGCATCACGGGCCGCTTTGGCTGCTTTGCTCCGCATAACCTCTTCATTGTATTCAGAAACCAGCGCGTCGCGGGTCGTTGAGCGGGTTTTTAGCTCATCTTCAAAGTTGAGCACATCATGCTGTACGTTGAAGGCTTTCAGTTTGGCTTCGGCTTGATCCAGGCGTTTCTTGGCAGCCTTGGCATTTTCTTCGTAATAGTTAACAACCGGAGTCGTCTCACTTCGTTTCAGTGACGAATAGCGTTCGTTCAGTTCGATAATCGCCAGATTCAGTGTTTGCTGGGCAATGGCTGGATCTTCTGCTTCGTAATCCAGATCCAGCATATCGCTTCCTCCGCGCCGGGAGGATTTTAGTTTCTTGCCAATGACATCTGCCGAATAATCTGTCCCGCCAAACAGCAATTTTCGGATAGGATTATCGGTCGGGCTTTGGGCCATCCGATTAATCTGGGCACGAGTAGAGTCGGGAATACCGGAGCTAATCAGGGTCTGGCGCAAACTGGCTGGAATTGCCTGCTGGAGTTTCTGAAAACTGGTTACCGACAGTTCGCGTTCGGCTGGTTTTTTTAGGTACAGATGCTGAGTTAATAAGCGCACCCCAACCTCATACAGTGTCTGGTTCGAATTGAGCGTGGTCAGCACGTTATCAAACGCATTGCTGACCCCCGAGTAATCGACATGGAAGTTCTCTTCGGCCGAACGCAGCGAGTAGCCAGACGTAAAGCCCGTGTATAGCGTTGCTTTGGTCTTGTATACCTTGACCTCATCGCGCATGAAATAATAGATCGCTCCGGCCCCCAGGCAGGGGAATACAATAAACCAGATAAGATGCCGCTTCAGGAGCCGCCCAAATTCGTGGAAAGTCATAGGGCTATATGCGTTTCAGTTGACGAATAGGCACTCCAACAAAGAGTTCGAGTGCATAAATATTTTTGATGAACTGGGTCTTGGCCTGTTCTACCGTCGAGCGGGTTTCGGCATAGCGATTGCTGTTGAAGGCAGCTGCTTCAGGGGTTATTTTCCCCTTTTGCATTTCGACCTCCGCTATTCGGTAGGCCGCCAGAGAGGACTGATCATCCCGCAGGCGAATCTGGAGGACCCGTTGCGAGAGGAGTAAGTCCTGATACAGATTAAACAGATCCCGTTTTAGCTGAATTTCAGCCGATCGCTTGCGTTCCGCATTGGCGTCAAAAGTAGCCTTGGCTAGCTTTATCTGCTGAGGGCGGGCGAATAAATCGTGAATGCTAAAGGACAAATTGACACCTGCCCGATAGCCGTTCGAAATCTGCCCTAACTGATCGTTGGCATTCGTACCCGTTGATAGAATGGCCTGATTCCCCATTGAGTAGTTCGCAAATCCACCAACATTTTGCAGGATCTGCATTTTAGAAAGCTGGTAAGCTGCTTGTTGGGCCGTTGCCAGGGCTCCTTCGAATTTAACGGCTGGCGAATAGGCCAGAGCTATTTTATACATCTCATCGAAGGAGATGAGCTGAACCGAAATGTCCTGATTGAAATCAAACGTTAGGGTATCGACTGGGCCAGCCGCTGCCGATGAAGCCATCGGTTGAGAAATGGCTGCTGGTTGAGACACACTTTTGGGAGGCACAGCCCCCTGCCCGTACCCTTCGCTACAAACCGCCATCAACAGTGCCAGAACCCATACGGACGCTAGGGTAAGGCGACTAAATCGGTGGAAGATGGGTAACTTCATGCTTGTTGAATTCCTTAATAAAATCATGGTTAATTGGATAAAACACAGGGATTCTGCTACGCTGGCTGCTCTTGTCGCCAGGCTTTCGGAACACGCTGAATTACAGATTCGAACTCGTGGGCCCGCTCTGTCCAGGAGTTTCGATGGGCCATCTGGACCCGTTGCTGAACTCGTTCAGGATCTTTATCAATCAACGCCCGACGAAGGGCCTGGGCGAACAGTTCGGGTGTATCAGCCAGTTCAATGATTCCGTCAAAATCGTCCAGGATAGAAAAAGGCGTTGATACTACTGCCAGGCCAGCGGCCAGATACTCGTTGATTTTTAGTGGGTAAATGGTGTATGTATGTTTATTGCATACAAATGGAATGACACCTACGCTCCACTTCGCCAGTAGTGGAGGCAATTCAGCGGGTTGATGGGTGGAATAAACGTTACATTCGAAAATTTCCCTAAGCGCTCAGGTAACTGAGGCTCATGCACTTCGCCGATAAACTGAAACTCAACATCGGGCATGGTACGCACACAATACGCCATCAGATCGATGTTGACCCGATTGTCGGCCGAGCCCAAATACCCCACGACGGGTTTTTCGGGTGGGTGCTGCTGGGCTAGTTGCCGGGTTGTGTTAAAGAGGTCGAAGTTGGCCCCGTTCTTCACGCAATAGGTTTGGGGCTGTAACCTGGATTTATCCTGTCGTAAGGTTTCTGAGGTGGTAACCACCGCATCGACTCGTCTTAGGTAGGGGTCTTCGTAGCGTGCCCCATGCCGACTCATCCAGTCACCGGCCGTTGTAATCTCATCAAAGCAATAGTAAATGGTTGCGCATTCATTCAGCTTCCCCAACATAGGTAATCCAACCACCGGATTGAATGCATTGATAACCAGGGGGCGGTGCATATTCAATCGCTTCATAACCGATCGAAGCCGACCTAGCAAGTGACCTGTATTCAATTGAAGAAGTTGGTCATGCGGTTTTGACGATAGCCAGTTGATGGGAAGCATGAGTGGGGGAGTCCAGACATACAAATCCTCACCCGAGCCGTTCTCTATTTTGGTAAGTGGATTCCCGAACAAGATTTCTCCGGCTTTCATATCATTCCGACCGGATACAAAATCTTTAAGCGTATAGAGGTAATCAACAAAAAGCACCCGGTGCCGGGCCGATAGCTCGGTCATCAACTGGACAACCGCCTTCTGGAAATCGCCACTCCAGGAGGTTTGTGCAATGCAGACTATGCTGTCGAATTGTTTCATAGCTCAGGAGTCGGTTGGGTGTAAAGGGAGGATTCTGAAGGTTCGGTTTGTGGCTTAATATCCCAGCGATAGCAGGTTACAACCAGCATGGTGCTAATGAAAATAATGGTATCGGTTGGGAACTGTCCCAGCACAGGATTCGAATATCCCATGATTGCAATGCCGACGAATTCGGCCAGAAATGCGTACATCACTTTTATCATCCAGGGGTCTTTCAACCGCCAGACCTGAAAGATGCCCAGGCCTGCCAGTCCGATCAGCATCAGAATGTAGAGCGTGACCCCAACCCGGCCCGTTTCAATCCAGAGTTCTACGTACCAGCTATCGGGTGGCGTTTGGGCGGCCCAGTGCCAGGGTGAGAAGCGAGCTCCCATGTCGGTCGACGTACCAATACCGGCACCGAATGGGTAATGATCCAGATAGCCTTTCAGCTTCTGCTGATTTTGTAGTCGCAGCAGAAACGAAGGGTCATTCATGGGCGTCAGGGCCGACCGCATTCGCTGCACCTGATAATTGGAGCTACCTGCATTGGTGAACATCAGGATAAGTACCAGCGGAACTGCCATGACTACCCCAATTATGAGTTTAAGAAAATCACGTTTAAGCAACAGATAGAAAGGAAACCCGGCCAGCATCACAAACAGCGCACTACGCGTTCCTGAAACAGCATAGCCCCAGAAAAAAACAAGAGCTAGTACCAGGTAAGCCAGTTTGTAAAGCAGCTTTTTCTCTTCAAAAACCCGGATGACCGCTACCACTGTAACCCCGGCCATTTCGGCACCGAACTGAGCGGCATCGGAATAAAAGGAAAAGCTGCGAAGTTGCCCAAACAGAATGTGAGTCACCCCATTGTTCCCTTCGCTCAGCCATTGTACTTCGGCGGGGCCAGCCCAATGTATTGTTGCTTGAAGGCCCAGAGTGCACCCAAAAAAGACCAGCTCAGCCAGGAGATCACCAGAATGCCAATATCCCGGCGGGTAATTGGAACAACCAGTACTAAAATGGCCACAATAAACCAGTGCAGCGAAAATGGCCGAACGTGGAAAAACCAGGCTGGTCGATAAGGGGCTTCGGGGTTGAGTAATTCGATCAGGGTGTAAGCAAACCAGATTGCAACCAGCGCAAAAGCCGGACTCTTCAGCCGACGCCATTCCATTCGCTGTCCGTTTAGAAACGTACTCAGTAAGGTTATGGCCAATAAGCCATCGACCAACAGGCCGAGTGGAATGGGTAAGGAAATAAAGCGGGAGAAGCCAATCAGGAAGCTAAGGTGTACATAGAGAAGCAGACCAAAGCGAGGCTCCATGAGCAATCCAATCAAAATGCCCAAAACGATGGGTAGCATAATCGCGACCCCAGCACCCGCTGGCCCCATCTTGCTGATCAGGTAACCCGCGCCAACCGTGTACAAGCCTCCAAGGAGACTGTACAGCCAGAAGTGGCCTGAGTTGGAGCCGGTCAATGAAAAGGCCGATTGTGCCATAACGAATAAGTAACAACAACGTTAACTAAGCAAGGGAATCTACTGCATTTGCCCTTCGTACTTTTTCCCAGGTGCCTGATTGGTTACCCCGCAAATAGCGAACCAAACCTGCCAGCGCACATACATTCATGAACGTAAAATAAAACGGAACAAAAACGGCCTTCCAGCGCAACTGCCGTTTCTCCAGTAAATAGCCTAACCAGGAGGCTCCGTAGAACAGAATTTGAGCAGCTAGCAGCCAGCCCCAGCCATTGTTCCAGCCGTCACGCCATACCAGACCCGCGTTGAGTAGTAAAATCAGGGGTAAACACAGGGGCGTTACCGCCCAGCGCATGACCCGGTGTGATACATACTCGAACGTGAGGAGCCCATAGCGGAAGGGATTCAGTAGCTTTTTCAGCCAGACGATCGACTGAAAACCGCCCGCAGCAATACGGATTTTTCGTTTTTGTTCGTCGATGATAGAGAAGGAGGGACGTTCCAGCGCATAGGCATCGGGTTCGTAGGCAACCCTGTACCCATTTCCAGCGATCAGAAGCGAGATCATGAAATCGTCCAGGATTGTAGTCGGCGACACGGGTTCATAGAGCTCCGTCCGAACCGCGAATAATTCACCCGCAGCCCCAACGATCGTATGCAGTTCGGCATCCCAGCGTTTTAACTGCGATTCATATTTCCAGTAAAGGCCTTCGCCTGAACCCGCTGCTGATTCGCTATCGGTTGTCTGGATTCGTTTTTCACCGGCTACGGCCCCCACTTCAGGGTCACGAAAATGCCGGACAATGTTCCGTACCGCGTCCAGATTCAGTTGTGTATTGGCATCGGTAAAAATGACAATTGGGGTTTTTACCTGCTGCATGGCCATATTCATGGCCGCTACTTTTCCCCGCCGTTCGGTGCCGCCCAGAATGTCGATAGAGTCGCCATAGGTTGCCCGCAGCCAGTTGTCCGAATCGTCCGTTGAGCCTTCCGTAACGAACAGAAAATGAATGTGCTCGCGGGTACGCCTGCCCAAGTGAGTTTTCGACTTTAGCAGGCAGGCAATCGAGTTCGTTGTAGGCGGGTACGATTAAGGTGACATCGGGGGTAAAATCAACCGACAGATCAGCAACCGCCTTTCGTTTGGGGCGTAACTTAATCAGAGCCCATACAACCAGCCCGTAGCCAAGGTAAGTATAGACAACGAGTCCTATACAGATCAGGAGAAGTACTTCCATTCGTTTGTTAGTATTTACCGGCTACAGCGACTGGCATGGGCATGGGTGCCAGCGCCTTCGTGGTATGAGTCAAATTCCAGGTTATGGCGTCTTTTACCGCTTTCAAATAGGTAGGTTGCCAGGGTAATGTATACTGGATCAGTGCTTTAGGAAGGGCCAGACAGAAATAATACAGATAAAAAATCAGCAATGGGAAGCCCGCTACATTCCTGCGCATGAACCACAAACGGTTGCGGGTGTGGTAATATACCTTCATGGCGTTTGCTTTTCCGACACTCATTGATTCACGGTGATAAATGAGGGCATCGGGCTGATAATAAATCTGAAAACCGGCCCGTCGGATTCGCGCCGACCAGTCGAGTTCTTCGTAATACAAAAAAAAGCTATCGTCCAGTGAGCCTGCTTTTTTTAGCACTTCCCGGCTAACCAGCATGGCCGCTCCATGGGCAAACCAGGTTGGCCCCGGCTGGTTATACTGCCCTTTGTCGGGCTCCATAAGCCCGATGGCCCAGGTCCGTCCGGTATAAGGATTCAGGGGATGATAGCCTGCGTACTGGATAATAGTGGGTTGGTCGTGGAAGCGAATTTTTGGGCAGACCACGCCAACATCAGGGTACTGTGAAAAAGGAATAAGTAGTTGTTCAAGCAAATTTGGTGTGACAATAGTGTCGTTGTTCAATAGAAAATAAAAATCACCTTTGGCATGCTGAATGCCCAGGTTGTTTCCACCCGAAAACCCAAGATTGTCCGGACTGACTACCAGGCGTACATTCGGGTAATTACCCTGCTGAATACGTTCGGCGATGTCATCTTTCGAATCGTTGTCAACGACAATGACTTCAAAGCGCGGATAGGTCAGCGTTTTGGTTGATTCCAGCATATCGCAGGTTACCTGGGCCTGCTTATAGTTGATGGTAACCAGCGAAATCAGGGGTGTCGTTGTTATACGTTTTCCTTCTGCCATACTGCCTTTAGGGTTCTTAAAAGAATAAGCATATCCGTCCGTAAAGAGAATCGCTTGGCATACAGGACATCGAGCTGAATACGCTCCAAATCAGATACCTTCGCTTTGCCCCGTTTCGTTACCTGCCATAATCCCGTTAACCCAGCTGGAGCCGCAAACCGACGGGCATAGCCAATGTTTGTCAACTTTTCAGCCTCATACAGCGGTAATGGCCGATTGCCCACAAACGACATGTCGCCCCGGAGGATATTGTACAGTTGGGGTAGCTCATCAATGCTCGTATTGCGCAGAATCTTGCCCAGACGCGTTACACGAGGATCTTCTTTAAACTTACTGAACATGGCTTTCGCCTGTTGTTCCTGTTGATAAAGGGTTTCGCAAATCTGTTTTTGATCCAGAAACAACGGGCGTTGACAGGGCAAATGAGCCAGTTTGCACTGTTCACACAATTCATCGGCGGGTTTCTCCTCTGTCGCTTTATTGTACATATTCTGGGACGCCATTCCCGCCAGGAGTTTATCCGCACCGGTACTCATTGTCCGAAACTTGTACATATTGAATATCCTGAAACCCATTCCTACCCGTTTTGATCCGTAGAAAATAGGTCCCGGGAATCGAGCTTAACCAGCAGGGCAACAACGAGTAGTAAAGGGGATATGGCCAGTAAAATGAAAAAGGAAAGCCCAATATCAAAAGCCCGTTTCCCGATCGGCATACGAACAGAAATTGGCTTGTATACGACCCGGCCACTTCGCTGGTAATCCCGTTTTTGAATCAAATAATTTAACCGGATCTGGAAAGCTGCCTCCGAAAAATTGTAGGGAAACGCATCAATAACGTAGCCGTGGTAAGGGTCGGCGGTTAGATCAATAGTCTCCTGATCGGTCAGTAAAATTATGGGTATTTTGGTCCGGCTTTGTTTTGCCTTAAAGGCATTCATAAAGCCTCGGGTATTTAGCGTATCATTATATACGATCAGGTCAACGGGTTCATTGTCATCCAGATACGAGATCGCAGACCAGCCATCTGGTACGTCAGTTACGGCGATCTGTGGTTGAAATGCCCGCTGAAACGACTTGATCCGTCGTTCGTCGTTATCAACGTAAAGTATCCGAAAGGGTTCATTGGAATCACTCACTGCCTTCATGATTAGTTGAAATAGTCAGGTTCTTATCAATCGGGGTTTGCCTGCACAACCTTGCTGGCTTCAGTTCGGCGTAAAACAGTTGAGATTTTCATTTTCACTTCCATTGGATTAAATGGTTTGATGATATAGTCATCGGCACCCATATTCAGGCAGGCAATTCGCGTATCACTATCAGCAAATGTCGACAGCATGATAATGGGCATTTTTTTGAAAACCGGGCTAGCCCGCAGCATGGCAATCAGGTTTTTGCCATCCATGTGGGGCATTTGAATATCCGATAGGATAATGTCAACCGGATTCCCCTCTTCCAGCCACGACATACCTTCCATACCGTTCTCTTTGGTGATTACCTCAAAATCATCTTTTAAGGTCTGACGGAGTACTTTACGGATAAAAGAGTCGTCTTCAATCACCAAAACATTATATAATTTTTTCATAGGAAATTGTGGGTTACTGGGTAAAAGTAACAAATAATCATTTGTTGTTCTTTCGAAATTAACTTTATGGTTATAGTATTTCAATAAGGTAAACAAAACTTGACGATAAGATGTCTCATTTTCTGAGTATATTCCGTAAATTAATTTTACGGTAGCTTAATGGCATATTCAATAATAAGAGTAGCAAAGTAGTGAAGTAATGGTGCACTTACGTTAATATTGATTACTTGGTCCATTCGAAATAAAAAGTGCTTCCCTGCCTGGGAGAAGAGGTAACCCAGACACGCCCACCCTGCTCCTCGACAAGTACTTTCAGAATAGACAAACCAACACCGGTACTACTTTCAATTGTTGCTGTTGCAGTATGGGCTGACTTTTGGAATAAATTGAAAATGATACCCTGATCTTCTATCGCGATTCCCGAGCCATTATCACGAATATAGAACTCGATATGGCCTGGAAAGTCCTGATAACCAATGTCAATTATGCCCTCCGGTTTGTCGTTGTACTTAATGGCATTGCTAATCAGGTTTTGCAGTACCTGCTGAAGTTTCAATTTCCTGGTGCGCATAACTGGCAGTGGTCCATGAATTTGAATTTTAATATGTTTGGGTGGAAATAGCAACCGGGCGATTTGCTCGGCTAGTTCCTGCGTATCGACTTGTTCAATAGTCTGTTGATCAATACTTTTGCGCGAATATTCCAGCAGCGAGTTGATCATATCGGACATGTAATAAGAGGCTTCCTTAGAGTGAGAAATATACTCAAGTAATTCCTCCTGCTGCATGCCTTCTGGTTTCTCTGCGGCCATCTCCAGCAACGACATAGCCCCAATAATACCCGTTAGGGGTGATTTTAGATCGTGGGCAACTACGTATACAAATTTTTCAAGTTGTTTATTGATGCGTTCTATTTGCTGCATGCTCTGTTTTAAGTCCTGCTGGTAGCGATACAGGCGTTCGAAGACATTCACTTTTGCCTTGGTCACATTAATATCCAGCGGCTTTTGCAGGTAATCCACGGCCCCTTCACTAAAACCTTTCATCACATACTGCTCGTCTTTGCTAATCGCTGTCACGAAAATAATCGCGATATCCTGGGTGCGCGGATTTGATTTAAGCAATTGAGCTACCTCAAAACCGTCCATTTCTGGCATTTGAACATCCAGCATAATCAAGCCAATTGAATCATTTTTAAGCACTTTTCGTAATGCATCACTGCCCGAAGAGGCCTTCAGAAAGGTTCGATTATCCGTAGCCAGCATATCTTCCAGAGCCAGCAGATTTTCTTCCCGGTCATCGACAAGTAAAATCGTAAAGTCTTTGGGGAGTGAGTAGCTATCATTTTTTCAGTACAGGTTGACCTATGGTTTGTATATACGCCTTGATTTGTTCTGGGCTCAGGACAAGCCCTCTTGGATTTTGTTCCCCTGCAGCCAGCGGCATGGCTGGATAGTCGGCGGTGGTGGGTTCTTGAATGATACCTACGCCCCCTAGCAAGAGAATGTGTCCCAGTCCATCCGCTCCGTCGCGATTGGCACCACTGAGTAAAATGCCTGTGACCCGATTTGTGTACACACGGGCAACGCTCTCAAAGGTGACATCTATGGAAGGACGGCTGTAATGAACTGGTTCTGAATAGTCCAGACTAAATGTTTCGTCCGTTTCGATAAGCAAATGATAATTCTGGGGGCTAAATAAACATAGCCCGATCGAACAGGATCTTTATCGTTCGGTTCACAGACAATTAGTGTTTCATCAACGCTCAGAAATAATTTATGCAGTTCGCTGGGTATATTTTTCAATCGGTGCACCACGAGAATAACCGTACCCCAGAACGGCTTAGGCAGGGCTTCCAGGACATCAGTAATAACCGGTATGCTGCCAGCCGAACCGCCAATAACTACTATGCCTATGTCGGGGGCTATGCTCATTGTTTCCGTCGGAAAATACGGGTGGGTAAATTAATGGTTTCAAACTGGGTGCGTACATCAGCCGTTTGCATCGACTCCTTTGTGCCAATGGCTAAATAGCCTAAAGGCGACAAACTATCGTGAAACAGTTGGAAAGCCCGGTTTTGTAAGTTGCGGTCAAAGTAGATCAGCACATTTCGGCAGCAGATTAGCTGAAATTCGTTGAAAACCTGATCGACGGCCAGATTGTGCTGGGCCAGAACGATGTTCGTCCGGAATTCTTTTCGGATAATAGCATGTTCGTACAGGGCTGTATAATAGGATGAAAAGGCATTTTTTCCGCCCGACTGCATATAGTTATCCGTATAAGCCTTCATTTGCTGAAGCGGAATGATTCCTTGTCGCGCCTGTTCCAGATTCGCTGGATTCAGATCGGTGGCATACAGTCGGGAACGCTCCAGTAATCCGGCTTCGGCCAGTAAAATAGCCATCGAGAAAACTTCTTCGCCGGTAGCACAGCCCGCGTGCCAGATCTTAATGACCGGATACGAAGCCAGTTTGGGGAGGACTTTCTCCCGAAGGTCCCGGTAAAATGCAGGATCTCGGAACATTTCGGTTACGTTGACCGTCAGTGACTGGAGAAACCAGTCGAAAAAAGATTTATCGTTTATCAGATTATAGGTTAACTCATAAGTTGTCTTCAGGCTAGCCTGTTGCATGCAGCGGATCACCCGGCGCTCCAGCGAAGCGCGCGCATAATTGCTGAAATCATACCCGTAGTGCTGATGAATCAGGTGGATGATTTTGGCTAATTCGTCGGCCGTTAAAATAGGATGCTGGCTCATGGGGTTATTTAGACAACCAGACACGCATTAGGGAAAATAACTGGCTCTTATCCAGGGGTTTTGCAATGTAATCCGATGCCCCAGCCTCAATAACTTTTTCACGGTCGCCGGGCATGGCCTTGGCCGTCAGGGCAATGATTGGTAATGCGCTCATTTGCAAGTCTGTACGAATACGTCGGGTGGCTTCATACCCATCCATTTCAGGCATCATGATGTCCATTAGAACAATGTCGGTGTCGGTATGACGCTGAAGCATCTCCAGGGCTTCCCGACCGTTATCGGCCGTGACAACCCGCATATGGTATTGCTCCAGCAGTGTGCTCAGGGCGAAAATATTGCGTATATCATCGTCCACCAGCAATACCTTCCGACCCTCCAGGCTCTGGTTTGTTCCATCCACGTAGACTGGCGAGGGGGTTTTCTTTTTATCTTCCTGAACTTTATAAAGGAACAACTCCAGTTCATCCATCAGCCGGTCAATGGACTGCGATGACTCGCGAATGACGACATCCGAAAGTTTTTTGAGTTTTAACTCATTGGCTGGGCTGAGGTCTTCGTCGATATAAATAATAACGGGCATCGAGTGGGAAACCAGCACCGACCGCAACTGCCGAAGTTCTTTAATGCCGTGTTTCAGATCATGCCCCATATCGACAATGAGGCAATCATAAGCCTGTTCGGCTGCTTTCTGCACGACTTCTTCATTTGTCAGTACATACTCACATTCCAGTTCAAGATGACGTTGTTCGATGACATGCCGTAGGGCATCATCCTTCAGATAATTACCCGACTGCACGAGTACCTTTTTTAGTTTCCCGTTTAACTGCGTACTGATCAGGGTGAAAACCTGCTCTAAATCCTTGGCACTAACGGGTTTCTGGATGTAGGTTAGGGCACCATCATCAGGAAGCCGAAGATCTTCCATCCCGGAGATAATATGCACCGGAATATGCTTTAGACTTTCATCATTTTTTAGCTCACTCAGGATCGACCAGCCATTAACAACGGGTAGTTGCATATCCAGAATGATTGCCGAGGGTTTATAGGTACGGGCGAGCTTCAGACCCTCATCGCCCTGGGTTGCAACAATGGCTTTGTAGTGCCGACTGCGGGCAAAATCGCGGACGATGCGGGCAAAAATAAGATCATCTTCAATGATGAGCATGATCTGATCATCCTTCTGTATGCTATTTCGGTCGTCCAGCTCCTGATTGTCGGATGGTTTTATTCCTGAGCGGGATGACTGGGCGGCTTCTTTGCTGGGTTGGCTAATTGGCTGAGCTGTTGGAATGGATTGTTTAGTATCGGTAAGAGGTAGTATGAGCGTGAACGTGCTGCCTTTCCCTGGCTCGCTCTGAAGTAGAACTTCGCCGTTTAGTAGTCGGACCAGCTCCCGCGTGATGGAGAGGCCCAAACCAGTACCGCCATATTTTCGACTGGTTGAGCCATCGGCTTGCTGGAAAGCGTCAAAAATAAGTTGCTGCCGATCATCGGGAATACCAATGCCGGTGTCGGCAACAGCAATCGCCAGAACCTGGTCAGCTTTTCTAAGCGTGGGATTGGTAAGTTTAACCGATGGTTTTTCGGTTCGGAAGGAGAGGGTGACCGAACCACTTTTGGGCGTAAACTTAAAGGCATTCGACAGTAAGTTTCGGATCGTCTGTTCGAGTCGTTGTTTGTCAGTATGGATGATTGCAGGAACGGCTTCATCGACCTGCGTCTGTAAGGTAACGCCTTTTTGATCGGCAACGACGCTAAAAAGTTGCTCTAAATCACTCACAATAGTTCTGATAGAGACTTGTTCCAGATGTAACTCAACTTTGCCAGCCTCAATTTTAGATAAGTCTAAAATGTCGTTGATTAGCTCAAGTAGATCAGAACCCGATTTGTGAATGACCTTTGCATAGTCAATTTGCTTATCGGTGAGGTTGTGTGGTTTGTTTTCGGCCAGGAGCGAAGCCAGAATCAAGACGCTATTCAGCGGGGTTCGTAGCTCGTGCGACATGTTGGCCAGAAACTCAGATTTGTATTTGCTGGCTTCTTCCAGTTCCCGTGCCTGGCTAAGAAGTGTTTGTCGGGTTACTTCAATGGCTTCGTTCCGTTCTTCCAGTTCCGTGTTAGTCTGGCGAAGTTCTTCCTCCTGTACGCGCAACTCTTCTTCCGAAGCCTGTAAGCTTTCGGCCTGAAGGGTTAATTCTTCGTTTGTCTGTCGTAATTCTTCCTGCTGATTCTCCAGAATTGCCTTTTGTTGCTGTACCTGCTGGAGCAGTTGGCTCATCCGATGCCGGGCCTGAACGGTACTTAGGGCAATGGCAATATCGCTGGCTACGTCTTTCAATAGTGCCAGATGGCTTTCGGTAAATTGCTGGAAATTAGCCAGTTCAATTACCCCTTTTAATTCATTTCCATACCATAAGGGGACAAAGACGACCTGCCCTGGAGTAGCCTGCCCTGTTCCGGATTGTAAAGCCCAGTAGGCGGTTGGCACAGCATTGATTACAGAAATTTCGCGTTTAGTAGCTGCCTGGCCAACCAGGCTTTCCCCAATTGCGAAGGATCGGGGAGCATCGGCGGGTAGGGCTACTGATGCACTCAGTTGAAGCTCTGGTTCGCCATCCCGCTCCTGACAAAGGTAAAAACCAGCTGCTGGAGCAGTCAGGTACCGACTAAGGGTTTGAAGCGAATTCGTGGCGACGGAATCAGGGGTATGAAGATTTTGTAGCGCTTCATTTAAGGCAGTAGTACCCATGAGAATCCAGTTCCGGTTATCGCTGGCCTGGTTGAGCTGTTCGAGTTTGGCTACATTGCCATGAAGTTGATCGGCCAGTTCTCGATGTCGCTTAAATTCCTGGGCGTAGAAATAGGTAAGCATTAAGCCCACAATAAACAGGATCGTTGTTGCACCCACGGCTCCTTTGGTAAGTTGCTGGATTAGCGTGCTCATCTGCTTCTCCCGTTGGTTTAATTCGCGTTGGGCTTGCTGAAGAATCTGGCTTAGCTGTTGATCGCTCTTTGTTAATTCGATTGCTTCGAGTTTTTGGGAATCGTCTGAATTTATAGTCTTATTGAGTTCATTTTGAACATGTTGTGTACTTCTAATTTCCGATAGGCGCCCAATCGTCTGTTCGAGTTGAAGCAGACGCTGTGCTTGTAGTACGTCATTTGGTGCAGCCTTAAGTTTAGTGAGAATCTCCCTGGCCTGCTCCTGAGAAGTTGTATAGGCCAGTAACAATGACTGACTATGCGTGGTCAGAAATGCCCGATGAGCCAGTTCGGCATCATCAAGTACGTTTTCCAAAACGAGCAATTGCTGGATCTGTTCGTTTTTATCTCGAGCCCAATACGATTCATCCTGTTGATCTCGTATTGTATGGAAGAATAAAATGCCAATCAGAGAGCCCGCCAAAATGAGGAAGATACTACCCAGATGTAGCTTATTAACAAAAGAAATAGTCATAGGCAGGAAAGATGGCTCGTCGATCGGTAGGGAATGACAGATTACCTGATTTTGGGCGATAACGCAACTGAAACGGATACTTGGAATACGTTCGTAGTAACGAGTATCAGATAGGTTGAACACGATTGCCGAAAGTCTCTTTGCTGTCAGTAAGCGCGATTAGTCATTTTATTTTTGCGAATATAGGAATGGGATATGTGTCAGTTTTTTATCTTGAGAAATACAGGATTAAACTGGAGATTTTACCCGTGTTTTGCCAAAATAGATTCTTTTGATTTTATTTTTTTTACTGATTATCAGTGCGATAGAGTCAAAAGAAAATGCAGGATCTAGATTGGACGAGCATCCGGATGAATCGATTTATGGGTTGTTTTTCTGTAAATATATTCAATGATTGGTAATATAATATTTGTTATTATTAAAAAAAGGTAACTTTTTAAATATTGCCTAACCGTTGAGTTTATGCATAAACAACGGCATACTTTTTGCCGGGAAGAGAGCGCACAAAACTCCGGAACTCCAGATTCAGTAGCAAAGAGGCTAGTCGACCCATCGGAATCTGACTCTTCCAACTTAACTCATCAATGTGAAGAACATCTGCCTGCCGTAGCAGGGATAAAACCTGACTTTCTTCATCTGTAATATCGATTGGCAGGGGAGGAGCTATTTTTTTTCGCGAGCCGGATTGATCAGTCTGGGTGCGTGTTTGATCCCAGTTGAGCGTTTCGATAATATCTTGAGGACTGGTATAAATCTGTGCTTTATTTTCCCGAATGAGTTTGTTGCAACCTGCCGAAAAAGCCTGATTTAACTGACCAGGCACGGCAAACACCTCGCGGTGGTAATTATTGGCATAGTCTGCCGTTATTAGGGCTCCCCTTTGGCCGCTGCTTCTACAACGATTACTACATCACTTAACCCCGCAATAATCCGGTTACGGGCCGGGAACAGGTGCGCATCGGGCTTGGTCCCCGGCTGACTTTCGGTGAGGAGGCCGCCTAGTGCGAGCATTTCCTGCGCGGTTTTGTGATGCACATAGGGATAGATGACATCTAACCCGCTGGCCATAACGCCCAGTGTTGGTAACCCATTGGCTAAACTCGCGCGATGAGCGGCAATGTCTATACCATACGCCAGCCCGCTGATGACGCTGACGCCCAGGGGGAGATAGCTTCGATGATTTCGCTGGTGATGCGTCGGCCATAATCAGTAGCTTGCCGGGTGCCAACAATACCAATGGTTCGTAGCGTATTCAGGTTGCCCTCCCCTGAAAATAAAGAAGTGCAGGGGCATCGTAAAGCGTTTTTAGCCGGGTTGGATAGGCTTTATCGGTATAGAATAAGGTGGTTGCGCCCATTTTTTCTAACCGATTAACAACTCGTTCGGCTTCTATCAGCATATCTGATTTTAGAATAGCCCGGGCTGTTACTTCCCCAATACCAGGTACTTTCATCAACCGGGCCAGCGGTGAACGGAGTACCTCGGTTGCTGAGCCGCAGTAACTGATCAACTGTCGAATCAAAATGCTGCCTACACCAGGAACGAGCGTTAGGGCAATTTGGTGCTGAGTATTGGTAGACACGTAAATTTGGTGAGATTATTGGTCTTATTAGTACTAGACATTTTATCTGTCAATAGTAACTTAATCATCCTGCAAACATCAGCATTTTTTGAGAATTTTTCGTTTTCGACTCTACGTTGAAAACATGCACACGCGAGCGTTTCAACAAACCAAACTTGAGCGTTACAACAAAGCAGCCCGGCCTGATACACACGAATTTTGTCGAAAAATAAAAGTCAACGACAATGACAAAAGTTTGGTTTATCACCGGCAGTTCCAGAGGATTGGGGCGTAGTTTAACAGAAGCTGTTCTGGCAAAAGGAGATCGGGTTGTAGCAACAGCGCGCCAGCCAGAACAGGTAAATGATCTCACCGAAATTTATCCGGATCAGATTTATCCCATCCAACTGGATGTTACGAATAAAGACCAGATTCGTTCCGCGGTTGAGAAGGCCATATCGCATTTTGGACGAATCGACGTTTTAGTGAACAACGCCGGGTTCGGCATTATCGGCGCAGCTGAAGCCTTCACGGATGAACAGGTCCGTGGTCAACTGGAAACGAATCTATACGCGCCCATCGACCTAACCCGTGTTGTTTTGCCGTATATGCGAAAACAGCGGTCCGGGCATATTTTGCAGATCAGTTCGGTGGGTGGCCGAGTAGGTAATGCTGGACTAGCGATTTATCAGGCCGCCAAATTTGGCCTGGGAGGTTTTAGTGAAGCGCTGGCCAAAGAAGTGGCTCCACTGGGTATTCAGGTTACCTGTGTAGAACCGGGTGGATTTCGCACCGATTGGGCGGGTGCGTCAATGACCTTTGCCCCTCAGGTGGAAGGTTACGAAACGACGGTCGATCAGCGGGTCGATTTCATTAAAGGAGGTTTTTTTGTGCCCATGGGTGATCCTGATAAAGCGGCACAGGTGATGTTGAACTTGGTTGACCATCCCGAACCGCCGGTACATCTGGTTTTGGGCAGTGAAGCGATTGGCTTGTTAAAACAGGCTGATTCTGCTAGACAAACTGAGATGGAAAAATGGTTGCCTGTTAGTCTCTCTACCGATCACGACGAAGCTATCAATTTCCTGGATACAAAGCTGGGCAAATCATTCATTAAATCCTAGGTAATGAACTGATTTACAGAATAAGGTCAATTTTCGATGAACATGAAATCTGGTTCATCCTGTGAGGCTGTCAAAAAACTTTTCAAAAATCAATCAAAGCCAACATGTGTAAAACGATATTAATTACCGGTGCCTCGTCAGGTATTGGGAAAGCGGCTGCTAAAAAATTCGCGGGAGAAGGCTGGAACGTAATCGCTACCATGCGTAAGCCAGAAGTTGAGCAGGAATTAACCCGGTTGGAAAACGTGTTCGTTACGAAACTGGATGTGCAGCAACCCGATACAATCAAGCAGGCGATTAATGAAGGGATCGCTCGTTTCGGTGGTATAGACGCGGTGATAAACAATGCTGGTTATGGGCAAAATGGTATTTTTGAAGCCATGACGCCAGCACAAATTCAGCAACAATTTGATGTCAATGTATTTGGGGTTATGAATGTAACCCGAGCCATTCTGCCTCATTTCCGCCAGCAGAAGGCAGGGTTGATTCTTACTATTAGTTCAGGAGCTGGCCGATTTACCCTACCGTTGCTATCCATGTATTGTGCATCCAAGTTTGCCCTGGAAGGGTTTTCCGAAGCCCTTTCCTTTGAACTAGCTGCTCTGAATATACGTGTGAAAATCATAGAACCGGGCGGAACGACAACTAATTTTAGTAAGGTAACTCAGGAACAATTTGCGTATAATCCTGAACTTGCCGACTACGACGCGTTTACTGAGGCCGCTGGTAAACTCTTTAGAGGTATGATCGCTCAACGGCTGGTAACGGCAGATGAAGTAGCTGATGTTATTTATACAGCGGCAACAGATGGGACCAACACGTTGCGGTATGTGGTTGGTAATGACGATTTCAAAAAGCGAATAGCCGCGAGAGCACAGATGCCCGATCAGGCGTATGTCGACTCGGTACGACAAAGCTTTATGCAGTATATGCCGCAAAATTGATACAGTTGCATTGCCGTTCTGACCAAGGTCAGAACGGCAATGCAACTGGTTAAAGGCTGTCTACAATTTAGATATAACGATATGCGCATACTGGAAGCCGATAAACAATTGCCCAAAATAGTCTATTCCTGTTATTTCACCCGGAGTCGGGAGGGCGAACAATTCGTGCCGGAGCATGTTTTTAGCTATCAGATAGCCGGTACGCTCGCCATGAACGACGGGCACAAAGACTACACCTTTAATGAAGGGGATTTTAGATTTAGCCGGAGAAACCGACTGATTAAATTTGTCAAACAGCCACCCCCGAATGGCGAATTTAAAACGCTGTCGATCTATCTGGATCAGGAAACGTTGCGCAAGTTTAGCCTGGAATATGGATACACGGCAGAACCACATCAGGAGGGCGACCCCGTTTTGGCACTAAAATCAGATGTGCTTTATAAAAGCTTTATGGATTCGCTGGTACCCTATCTGCAACAGAACCAGACCATTAATGAAAACCTACAGGCTGTAAAACTGAAAGAGGCAATTTTGATATTGCTAGAGGTAAATCCAGAATTAAAGAACGTTCTGTTTGATTTTTCGGAGCCCGGAAAAATCGACCTGGAAGGCTTTATGAACAGGAACTTTCACTTCAATGTGGAGCTCAAACGCTTTGCTTATTTGACAGGACGAAGTCTGGCGACGTTTAAACGGGATTTTGAGAAGATTTTTCATGTCTCACCCAGTCGATGGTTACAGCAACGGCGACTACAGGAGGCCCACTACCTGATCAAAGAAAAAGGCAAAGCTCCGTCGGATGTGTATCTGGAATTGGGATTTGAAGACCTGTCCCATTTTTCGTTTGCGTTCAAAAAAACGTATGGTATGGCGCCTTCAAAAATCTAATCTTCAGGCTTATCCAGTCCATCGCGCATCTGAACTAGAAACGATTTTATTTTTTGTAGTTTATTAATGTATCGGGCATTTTCCTGCCGCCGTTCCTGACGAGCTTTCAGGAACTCGCGGGCTCCGGGGAGGGTGTACTTCTGCCGGTCGATTAAGTCCAGGATTTCGGTCAGATGGTCAATGTCGGCCTGGGTGTAAATACGGTCGCCGGAGCGGTTTTTCTTGGGTTGGAGGGTCGTGAATTCTTTCTCGTAATACCGCAGTTTGGAGGCATTGATTCCAAACATCTCGGCTACTTCCTTAATCCCGTAATACAACTTGCTCCCGTTTTCCATAACGCAAACTTGGAAACCTAACTGAATAAACGCAAGTTTTGGCGTAATTTTGCAAAAAAAGTCAATAGTCATCAGTCGATAGTCAACAGTGCATCGCATACAGCCTATCTAGTGACTGATGACTAACGACTAACGACTACATGATGACTTCCCACGAAATACGTCGGCATTTTCTCGACTTCTTCCGCTCTAAACAACACCTGATTGTTGCTTCGGCCCCACTCGTTGCCAAAAACGATCCTACGCTGATGTTCAATAACTCGGGCATGGCGCAGTTCAAAGATTTTTTCCTCGGTAATGGTACGCCCCCGTCCAAACGTGTGGCCGATACACAGAAGTGCCTGCGCGTGTCGGGTAAGCACAACGATTTGGAAGATGTGGGTTTCGATACCTATCACCACACCATGTTCGAGATGCTCGGCAACTGGTCGTTCGGGGATTATTTCAAAAAGGAAGCCATTACCTGGGCGTGGGAGTTATTGACCGAAGTCTACAAACTACCGAAAGACCGGCTGTACGTGTCAGTATTTCAGGGGGATTCTACAGACAATGTCCCGTTTGATCAGGAAGCGTTTGACCTCTGGAAACCCATCGTCGGCGAAGATCGGATCATCTACGGCAACAAGAAAGACAACTTCTGGGAAATGGGGGATACCGGCCCCTGTGGTCCCTGCTCCGAAATTCACGTCGATTTGCGGTCGCCTGAAGAGGTAGCCGAGAAACCCGGTAAGGATCTCGTCAATGCTGATCACCCACAGGTTGTTGAAATCTGGAATCTGGTGTTCATGCAGTTCAACCGTAAGGCCGATGGGTCACTGGAGCCACTGCCTGCCCGCCACGTAGATACGGGTATGGGCTTCGAGCGCCTGTGCATGGCTATTCAGCAAAAACGGTCGAACTACGACACCGATGTTTTTTCGGGCACGATTCACGTGATCGAAGAACTATCGGGCCGAAAATATGAAGCAGGCACCGGGATGGCCGATGTCGCCATGCGCGTTATTGCCGACCATATTCGGGCTGTCTCCTTCGCCATTGCGGATGGGCTGGTTCCTTCGAATGCCAAAGCGGGATACGTCATCCGGCGGATTCTGCGCCGGGCTATTCGGTACGGGTATTCGTACCTGAACCTGACCGAGCCGTTTATGACCAAACTCGTGCCTACCCTGGCCATGCAGTTTGCCGATGTATTCCCCGAACTAAACGCTCAGCGCGATTTCGTGGCAACGGTAATTCGGGAAGAAGAAATTTCGTTCCTGCGGACATTGGGAACGGGCTTAGGCCGTCTGGATCAGATTATTAGTGATCTGGGGGAGAAGGGGACAAAAGAAATTCCCGGTGAAACCGTCTTTGAACTAAATGATACCTTCGGCTTTCCGGCTGATTTAACGGCGTTGATCGCTCGTGAAAAAGGCCTGACCATAGATGAAACCGGTTTCCAGAAAGCTCTTCAGGAACAGAAAGCCCGTCTCGGAAAGATGCAACCTCATCGGCAGGTGACTGGATCGAACTGGCCGAAACCGACCGGGTTGAGTTTGTTGGCTACGACCAGCCAGAAGCCTATGCGCATATTGTAAAGTATCGCAAGATTCAAAATAAGCAAGGCACTCAAGTGCAGGTTGTTTTGGATAAGACGCCGTTCTATGCGGAATCGGGGGGCAAATTGGCGATACGGGCGTACTTGAACTCTTTAAAGGTTCGGACCAGATTGGCACATTGACTGTGCTGGATACCCGGAAAGAAAATGACCTGAGTATTCACATTGTTCAGGATGTGACGGGCATTGACGACTTGCTGACAGAAGCCGATACGGTTTATGCCGTTATCAATACGGCCCGTCGTGGTCTGATCGCCAGCAATCACTCGGCTACGCACTTACTTCACTCCGCCTTGCGCGAAATCTTAGGGCCTCACGTAGCCCAGAAAGGTTCGTATGTTGGGCCCGATGCCCTGCGCTTCGACTTCTCGCACTTTAGTAAAGTGACCGACGAGCAACTGGCAGAAGTCGAACGGATTGTGAACGAGAAAATCAGGGAAGACATCAAACTGGATGAGAAACGAAACGTGCCCATCGAAGAAGCTAAGCAGTTAGGGGCAACGGCTCTGTTCGGTGAAAAATACGGTGACTTCGTGCGCGTTATTACCTTCGATCCCAATTACTCTGTTGAACTTTGTGGCGGTACGCACGTACCAGCAACGGGCCACATCGGTCTGTTTAAATTCACGGGTGAAGGTTCGGTGTCAACAGGTATTCGTCGGATTGAAGCCAAAACCTCAGCCGGTGCCGAAGCCCTGGTGAATGAGCAAATGGCGGTTGTTTCAGAATTGAAAGATCTGTTGAAAGCACCGAAGGACATCGTCAAAGCGGTGCAGTCGCTGCTCGATGAACGGGCTGCCTTGCAAAAGCAGGTCGAAGCGTTGCAGAATGAGAAAGTTCAGCAATTGAAAAACCAGCTTTTAGATAAAGTGGAAATGGTTAACGGCCATTCTCGTTTGGTTGAACGGGTGGATGTTCCCTCTGCCGATGCGCTTAAGCAATTAGCGTATGACCTGAAAGCAAAAGTCGATAATCTGGCTGTTGTACTCGGCGCTGACATTAATGGCAAACCCCAACTGGCTGTTATGCTGCCTGATTCACTCATTCAGGACAAGAAACTGAATGCGGGCCAGGTGGTAAAAGAACTGGCTAAAAACATCAAAGGCGGTGGCGGTGGACAACCGTTCTTTGCCACGGCTGGTGGTACCGATTTGTCTGGGCTGGATGCTGCGCTGGCGCAGGGGAAGGAGTTGTTGGGGTAATTAAAGAAATAGATATGTTATGGCAACTATCCAGCTAACTCTACCCGATCAGCAGCTATCGGCTCTGCAAACGAAAGCTGAATCAGCAAACCTTACGGTCAATGAACTTTTGAAACAGATGATTGAGACAACATTATCTCAACCATCTGAAAAGGAAAGAGCAATGGCCTACGTCCTTGCTAAAAATAAGACCTTATACGAACGGCTGGCATAATGATATTTTTATCCCTTGCAGACGTACTTGCCTTACATGAGCGAATTATTCAGCAGTCGGGAGGAAGTTTAGGTGTTCGAAATCGGGAGGCAGTTGCATCTGCCTTAGTACAACCTTTTGCAACCTTTGGTGGGCAAGAGCTCTATCCATCACTAGTGGATAAGGCCGCTTTAGCGGGTTATTTACTGATTTGCAATCATCCATTTGTCGATGGGAATAAGCGTATTGGCCATGCTGTGACAGAGGTGATTTTAGTACTAAATGGCTTTGAAATTGTAACTGATATTAATGAACAAGAGCAAATGATTCTGCAAGTAGCTGATGGAGCAATAAGCCGGGAACAGTTTACAGACTGGCTTCACCAGCATATAAAGTCATTATAAAATGCTAGTTGGGCAGGCATTGATGTGTTCCCAATTGGGAAATTTCATGGGTTCTGCTTCTTATACTTCCCGAAAGTTCAAAACTTTCGGGAAGTTCTGGTCTAATCAGTAACGAAAATCACTAGTGCTTTACCAAACTAGATTCTTTTGTTTCTATTCATTCTTTTGATTGTGTAGTAGTTGATTATCAGAACAATAGAATCAAGAGAATCTATGAAAACTAAATTGGACGAGTACTAGTGGAAACCATTATTTCAATTAGCCAGACGTTAAACCTGATTTTTATGAGCGACGAAATTAAGAGGTATAGCCAATCCGGTATGTATTGGCTAATAGTGACTCTAAGCACGATTATCTTCGTAGCCTCGTGTACAAGTAGCGTTCGCGAAATAAGCCAGAAGCGGTTTATGGAAATGGTGAAGGATCAGGAAGTGGAGCGCATTACGATTGTCAATGGTCAACAGGTGGACGTCATATTAACGCCAGGTGCTTTAGCGAAGGCCAAGTATCAGGGGCTTTTTGTGGACAAAAAACAACTTGAAAACGGAGAACCGCATTGTCGGTTACTGATTATATCTGAACAGGCATTTATGGATGACCTGGCAAAAATGAATCCTACGTTCCTAATTACCCCGGAGGAACGCGGCTTGTTCAGTTCTAAGTAAGGTAAGTAGTACTGACCGTCTCAGTCGACAGAGAACTCATTATTTTTAAGCCAGCCGACCGGGACGGTCGGTATTACTCATTCCTAACATGCGAGTTTTTCTCGGTCTACTTATTCTGCTTGCTACGACCAAAGCTGCGTTTGCCCAAAAGCAAGCCGTTGACGTCCTGATCAAATCGGGTAACCTGATTGACGTACGAACGGGTACTATCCTGACTAAGAAAATCATTGCGACCCGTGGGAAGACGATCGTAGGGGTATTTGATGAATCGGAACTCAAGAATTTTCAGGCGAAGCAAGTTGTCGATGCAACAGGGAAATTTATTATTCCGGGCCTTTGGGATATGCACGTCCATTTTGGCGGTGGCGATACACTCATTGAAGAGAATAAAAACCTGTTTCCGCTCTACATTGCTCACGGCATTACCGGTATTCGTGATGCGGCTGCCGACTTGAGCACTAGTGTATTGAAATGGCGCGATCAGATTTCGAAAGGAGAATTAGCTGGGCCAACGCTGTTTACATCCGGTCCTAAACTGGAAGGCTATAAATCGAGCTGGGTTGGTGATATTGAGGTCAGCACACCCGCCGAAGTCGACAAAATGCTCGATTCGCTACAGGGCTTAAAGGTTGATTTTGTTAAGATTACGGATAATGCGATTAAGCCCGATATTTACCTCTATATTTTGCAGGAGGCAAAAAAACGGGGCATGAAAACATCTGGTCACGTGCCTTTTGCCCTCACCATGGACGAGGTTTCTTCGGCTGGTTTGGGTTCCGTGGAGCACATGAGCTACGTGCTTAAAGCGGGGTCAACGCGCGACAAAGAAGTAGCCGACAAGGTGCGGTCGGGCCAATTGACAACCCGGTTGGCTTCACCCATGATTGCACAGAGTTTTGATGAAGCAACCGCCCTGGCCGTCTATCAACGGATGGCTAAAAACGGTACGTTCGTTGTGCCAACGCTAAACATCAGCCGCACGGTAGCTTATCTTGATCAGGATAATCACCAGAATGACAGCTATCTACAGTACATCGGTCAGGGTTTGAAAAATACCTACGCCTGGCGGGTGAATCGGGTGGCGAAAGATGGGCCTGACGCCATTGCCGAGCGTCATGCCGTATACGAAAAATCGGCCTCCTTGCTCCCACTTTTGCATAAAGCAGGAGTAAGGATTATGGCGGGTACGGATGCTGGTTTTCTAAACTCCTACGTCTATCCGGGGTTGGGATTACATCACGAACTTGGCTACTTCGTCAAAGCAGGTTTGACGCCCTTGCAGGCGCTACAATCCGCGATTATTCCGGGCCAATCTTTCTAGGCAAGACGGCTTTATTCGGAGATATTGCTCCGGGTAAAAGCGCTGATATTGTGCTGCTCGACCGAAATCCAATCCTGGATATTGCCGCCACGCAGGCCATCAACACGGTCATCTTACGCGGAACCGTGTATAATCGAAAGGCGTTGGACGGGTTACTGGCCGAAGCAAAAAAGAAAGCCAG
This sequence comes from Spirosoma telluris, assembly GCA_003259005.1. Lineage (GTDB taxonomy): Bacteria > Bacteroidota > Bacteroidia > Cytophagales > Spirosomataceae > Spirosoma > Spirosoma telluris. The sequence continues at coordinate 1,379,170 of QLII01000001.1, read as the reverse complement.
CAAGTAAGAATGTCAGTATCCTCACAACCCATTGGCGTATTTGACTCAGGCTATGGTGGCCTGACTGTTCTGCGCGAAATCGTTCAGAAATTACCTCAATACGATTACGTTTACCTAGGCGACAATGCCCGAACACCCTACGGCACCCGCTCATTTGATACCGTTTACCACTATACCTCGAATGCGTTCAACACTTGTTCGATCAGGGATGCCGATTAGTGATTCTGGCCTGTAACACGGCATCAGCCAAAGCCTTACGGAATATCCAGCAACTCGACTTGCCCATTCAACACCCCGACCGGCGAGTGCTGGGTGTTATCCGACCCACAACCGAAGTTATTGGTACCTATTCCAAAACGGGTAATGTCGGGATTCTGGCGACGAGAGGGACCGTAACGTCAGAATCATATTTAGTTGAAATTGAGAAGTTTTTTCCAGACTTGCAGGTGTTTCAGGAAGCCTGCCCTATGTGGGTGCCACTGGTTGAAAATGGCGAATATGCCAGCCCTGGCGCTGATTACTTTGTAAAGCAACACATTGATCGCCTGGTGGCTCAATCGCCTGAGATTGACACCCTTTTACTGGCCTGCACACATTACCCGCTGTTGATCAATAAGATTCGGGAATTTGCACCGTCGAATACAACGATTCTCAGTCAGGGTGGCATTGTAGCCGAAAGCCTGGCCGACTATCTGCAACGGCATCCCGAAATCGAAGCACAGTGTAGTAAACAAGGCCAGCGTACGTTCCTGACCACCGATTCTACGGAAGATTTCGACCGACAGGCTACGGTTTTCTATGGGCAACCTGTGCAGTCGTCGCATCTGCCGTTATAACTGTAACGTGGACGTCTCGTCCGCATAGCCTACGTCTTAAAATGGCTACTACCATTAAGCCTGCTGCTAAGCGGACAAGATGTCTGCGCTACACATCAAAACACCAGCCGGTAACTTAAAACAGGGATCAAGCCCGTACCGTAGTAGGATTTAACCGTGCCACTCGCCGGATCGAAATAGTGGTTATATACGTTTTGTCGATTGATGGCGTTTTGCAAATCGAGAGAGAGGGTGCGGGTTGAGTGGGGCCGGTTTTTCTTCCAGCTCAATCGAACATCGGGCCGGAAATAGGCGGGGAGTTGTTCCGTAAACGACTGATTATCTATGTAAACGGTCTCGCCCAACCGTTTCGACTCGGCCACATCAATGGGGGTGTCGCGGTAACCGCCGTAGTAGCTCAGTTTAAGGTTTAGCCCAAATACGCTCGAACCCGATACCCATTCCTGCCCTATAAGCAAACTTTCGGCGTAGCGCCCATTCCAGCGGGTATTCCGCCAAACGCCGTCCGAAGCCTGATATTCAGAAGTGTAGAGGGAGGATGACAACAGGAAATACAGACTATTGCCTGACGCAGATCGATTCAGGAACTGCTCCAGGGTTAGCTCAAGCCCGTAATTCCGACCGTGGCCTGCATTTGCCAATGTTTTGTCCGTGAACCCATCGAAGCGGTTGATGATGGCAAAGGCGTCGCGCTGGCTGGCGCTCACCGGAATGTTAAACAACTGCTGATAGTAGGTTTCAACTTTGAGTCGCAGGGGAGCGCCATCGCTTTGGCTGTTGAGTCGCTGGTCGTAAGCAAGGACGTAGTGATGGGAACGCGTAAAACCCAGATTTCGGTTGGCAGATACTGTAGTGCCGGCTTGGTCTACGGGCAGCACAAAATAAGTGGCCGGATTCTGCAACTGGCTATGTAGACCATAACCCAGGCTAATTGACTTATTGGATGAGAACGCCCAGCGAACGGAGCCGCGTGGTTCCAGTGCCGAAGTGCTATTGAGGGCCAGGCACAGGTAATGCAGACCGGCGTTGATCGTCAACTGTTCCGAAAGCCGGTAGTTCCACTGGCCAAACGCCTGTAGAGTGCTGGTCTGGTCACTTATCCGAACCCGGGTAAGTACCTGTTTCTGTTCCGGCTCCCACGATTTTTGAGTTAGATCATACAGCAACTGCGTACCAATCAGGCCCGTTCGAAACGTGTGTTTGGGATTGAGCTTATACGTCAGTGTCGTTGACAGAATGCGTTTTTGTGTTAAAAAGGCATCATTTTCGCGCTCCGACGCTGCGTATCCGGTAGTGGGGTCCAGTAGTTCGGTACGATCCCGATTTTCATAACCAGAAGCCAGTAACACCGTTTTAAGTAAGGCTTTCCGACCAATCGGTAGCGTGTGCGTTAGGCCGACAGCACCCGTATTGGATCGGAAATCGTCATTGTATTGATCGTAATTCGTAACCCATTTGCTTGAATCGGCTGTGGCATTGACCTTGCTGTTACTAAGTCCGCCAAAGCCAAAAAGGGTAAACGTGCCAACCTTTTTTGTGGGCAGATACACATTGAACGACAAGTCCTGAAACACATTTTCACCCGTGCCGATATTGACGCCTACTTTTGATAACAGGCCAAGTGTCGAATAGCGGTAATTAAGCAGAAAAGACCCGCTATAGTTTTTGGCAATAGGTCCCTCGGCGGCAACGTCTATGCCCAGCACACCGGCCTGTACGGTATATTCCCGTTTGGTGTTGTTGCCCCGACGGAGCCGTAGGTCAAAGACACCCGATAAGGCATTGCCGTATTCAGCAGGAAAGGCACCTGTCAAAAAATCGGAGTTGGCCAGGAGTTGGGCACTCAGAATAGAAATGCCACCACCTGCCGCTCCGAGATTGGAGAAATGATTTGGATTCGGAATTTCGACCCCCTCCATCCGCCAAAGTAGTCCATTAGGTGCGTTGCCCCGGATGACGATGTAATTACCCCCATCATCACCCCCAACAACGCCCGCGTAGGCCGTTGCCATCCGGGCGGGGTCATTAACGGCTGCGGCAAATTTCTGCGTCTCTTCAACCGAAAACGTCCGGGCCGAGACAGTGGCCATTTCATTAATGGGTTTGTCTTTGTCAAGCGTTGGCTTCACTATTATTTCCGAAAGTTGACTAACCGCTTCTTCCAGCGAGATAGTCAGCACCAGTTCTTTACCTGCATCGACTGTGAGGTTTTGGAGCGTCGCTGTTTTGTAGCCGACGACACTGATTTGCAGCGTTTGCCGACCTACGGGAATCTGCGATAGCTGGAACTGACCACTGACATCGGTGCTGGTTCCTTTGATCGGGCTACTGGTAAGTACCACAATTGTAGCGCCGGGTAGGGGCGTTTGTAGACTTTGATCAACCACCGTACCCCGAATCGTTTGGGTTAAGGGTTGCGCGTGGAGTAATGGCGAGATCAGGAAAAAAACGAGAATAAAGAACCGTTTTATGAGGGACATAGCTGACAGGATTGTGATGATTTGCTCTCCTGACAGCCCGTTTGCCAATCACCCCTATGCGTTAAATTTATTTTGAAGAGCCGTAGGGGTAAACCGTTTGCTAGATGTCATAGAGCTGACCAAGCGTGTGTTTAGCGAAAAATGATAGCTTTGCAACCTCCTATCATCCACAAACCCAGATCAGTGCCACCGATTGAGCAGGACATACTTTCGGCCATCAGAGACGGCAATGAGCGGGCATTTGAGTCGGTATTTCGACAATATTATGCGCCTTTGTGCCGTTATGCCCGTCAGTTCCTGCCCGACTCCGATGAAGCCGAAGAAGAAGTTCAGGCCATGTTTCTGGTCGTCTGGGAAAAACGGGATGAGTTATATATTTCTGTTTCCCTGAAATCGTATCTGTATCGGGCGGTGCATAACCGCTGCCTGAATCGGATTAAACACGCGTCCGTTCGCGATGAACATCGGGAGCATACGCGTTACCTGGGTGAAGCCAGCGTTGAGTCGCCCATGCAGATGCTTCTTGGCGACGAGCTATCTGTGCTGGTACAGCGTGCGATTCAGAAATTACCTGAACAGTGTCGACTGGCGTTTACCCTGAGCCGGTTTGAAGAATTAAAATACAGCGAAATTGCCGATCAGTTGGGTATTTCCATAAAAACGGTTGAAAACCAGATTGGGAAAGCCCTTCGTATCTTGCGAGCAGAACTGAGTGAGTATTTACCTATTGTATTGGTAGTACTGTCTAATGGACAATGGATAATGAATAATGTAAAATGGCCAATAAATAACGGAGCCATTCTTGTGTCAGTTGCGAATCATTATACAGTGTACATTCTCCATTATTCATTTTATATTTTTTCCTTATAAGCCATGGAACAACCCATAGATGACGCCCTGCTGGGCAAGTTTCTGGCGGGCGAAACCGATCCAGCCGAATCGGCGCGGGTTCGGGCCTGGCTTTCCAACCGCAGTGGCAACAAGTCAGAAACAAGTCAGGATGATTTTGCCCGATTTGAACGTATCTGGGAAGCCGCCGAACCCGATCAGGCTGAAGTCGATACGGATGCCGCCTGGCGATCGGTTCGGCAGAAAATGCGGACAACAGACCGGAACCCTGTATCCCGATCCGAACCCACCATCAGACCGTTTCCCATATCACGCGGGGAGCCTCGTCGGGACTGGAACCAGCCCATTTTTCGGATAGCGGCTGTATTGGCGTTAGTGGCAAGTTTTGGCTGGTTACTGTATCAATTTAGGTCCATGAGTCGGGATTATCCGGCTGAGCATATCGTGACGCTTGTAACGAACGACCAAAAACTACGCAAGACCTTACCCGATGGAACCCGAATTTTATTGAATCGCCATTCGATGCTCACCTATCCGGTTGCCTTCGACAAGGATCGACGTGAGGTTACACTTACTGGGGAAGCTTTTTTTGATGTAACCCCCGACGCGAGTCGCCCGTTTCGTATTGAAGCCCGCAATAGTGTGGTACAGGTATTGGAACGTCATTTAGTGTTCGGGCTTATGATGCCAATGTAAGCGTGGCTGTTCAAACGGGGAAAGTACGTTTTTTTCGAGGACGAAACAAGGTGTTACTGATCAAAAATCAGCAGGCTGTCTTTGAGTCTACAGCCGATACGATTCGTCGGATGCCTCAACTAGCGCCTAATGCCTTTGCTTACAAAACAGGCCAGCTGGTTTTTTCGAATGAGCCACTCCGTGCTGTCATTCAGGCCATTAATCAATTTTATAATACCGATGTTCGATTGGCGAACGACCAGCTTGGTAACTGCCGCCTGACGACCCGTTTTGATAAAACATCGCTGGACGATGTGCTGGCCGTGACGGCTGAAACGCTTAATTTACGCGTTCGGCATGAGGGAAAACAGGTAATTTTAGACGGAACTGGCTGTCGATGAATAGGGGCAAAGACGGTGATAACTGTCTTGCTCTAAAACCATCTGAATTCGTTGTCATGCGCTATTTCCTGATTCTCCTTTTCTTCTTTGCACCGAGTCGATTAGTGGCCCAATCTGTTCCGCCACTGGACCGGCTTATTTCGGTAGATATTCGGAATGCTACGCTCGAAAGTGCCCTTGGTCAAATTAGCCGGGCCGGTAATTTTGAATTTTCGTACAGCCCAACCCGTATCGATGGCAAAGCTGTCGTAACCCTTCGTTTGGTGAACACGCCGGTTCGGGAGGTACTCAATCGGGTATTCCAGAATCAAGTGACCTTCAAATCGAGAGGGAATTATGTCATTCTGGTACGGGCGGAAGCACCGGAACCAACGCCCAAAAACTTTCTGCTCGACGGCTATATTCTCGACGAACAAACGGGTGAACGCATTGCCCAGGCCAGTATATTTGAGAAAACGACCCTGGCTTCCACCGTCAGCAATCCATTCGGTTATTATCGGCTTCGGCTTTCGACTGATTTACCAACCGTTCGCCTGGATGTTCGGAAGCGGGCGTATGTGGGCGAAACGGTTCTGATTCGATCCAGAAGTACGCACTCACTCAGTATTCGGATGACACCCTGCCAGCTCGTATGTCTCTGGAAACTTTGCCCATACGCGTAACCGAAGATACAACACGACCAGCAGGAACACTGGCTTCGGTACCTGTCGAATTGCCAATGGTCCTACCCGATTCAACGTCGAAGCAACAAACCGTGTCCGTACTTGATCAGGGTCGCCAGCGCATTACGCGACTTTTTGTTTCGGCCCAGCAAGCCATCCACGATGTTAACCTGAATCGCGACACCCTTTACCGCGACTGGCAGGTGTCATTCCTTCCCTTTTTGGTACCAATCACCGGTTAAGTGGACGCATTAGCAACCGGATTTCTGTGAATGTATTGATGGGCTATTCATTCGGTGTGCGCGCTTTTGAAGTTGGCGGGTTGATGAATCTAGTACGAACGGATGTTCATGGCTTTCAGGCCGGTGGATTGGCAAACATAGTAGGAGGGAGGGTTACGGGTGTACAGCTGGGTGGGCTGGCCAACTACACGAATCAGGAAATAAAAGGGCTACAGGCTGGTGGCCTGATTAACACGGCTGGAAAGTCTGTCGATGGGGCTCAACTCGCGGGCCTGGTTAATTATGCCAATCAGGATGTGAAGGGTGTTCAGATCGCAGGCCTACTTAACACGGCTGGCTTGTCGATTGAAGGAGCTCAAGTAGCGGGTTAGTCAACTTTGCCCGGCGTGATGTCCGAGGCTGGCAAATTAGCGGCATCCTGAATTTTGCCCACCGTGTCACCAATGGCCTTCAGATAGGACTGATTAATATAGCCGATACGGTAGGCAGCGTACCTATTGGCTTACTAAGTTTCGTGCGAAAGGGGGGCTACCAGCGAATTGAAATAGCTGCTAATGAAGTTAACCTAGTTAATGTAACGTTGAGAACGGGTACCCGACGGCTGTATAATGTACTGTCAGCTGGCCATAGTTTCGACCGAGTGGGAAGTCCTCGCCTGAGTACTGGCTATGGACTCGGTACTGCCTTTACACTCTCCCGATCAACGTTATTGAATCTGGAAGGAACCTACCATCACCTGTATTATTTCGATAATACTAGCCGTTCCGATGGATGGAACAATCAGATTCGCCTGAGTACGCTTATTGAAACCAAACTGAGCCGCCATCTATCGCTTGCCTTCGGTCCATCGGCCAATTGGTATTTCAGCAACGATGGTACGGCTCCACCCTTATTACAACCTGAGATTTCTCTCTTCTCTGACCAAACAGATGCTTATAGTAATGCCCACCACTGGGGCTGGATTGGCTTCCAGGTCGGGCTGAGGTTTGGTAATTCATAAAGAAGCCCAAAAAATCCACCCAACTTTTGTCAAAACTGCGAGGATTTTTTGGGCTATAGTACCGACCGTCCCGGTTGGGTGAGAACTAAGTAGCTTACCGACCGACCGGGACGGTCGGCACTACAGCATTTTACGCTGTCTTTAAGAAAAGTTTAAACAGCCTCAAAGTTTGCGTACCTGGCATTATAGATTAAGAGGCTACCCCAAGATTTAAAAAATTTCCTGTTTCAGATAGGGGTATCCATAAATACAGTTGTCATGATCCAAAAAACAACTGAATTAAGATGAACACAACCAAAATTATGAAGCGGAAACACAACTTGTTCTACCCAATCTGCCTGCTTTTCTTCCTACTAACCGTAACGGGTTGCTCCTTAATACGGGAAGACGTAGGCCCCTACCAGAGTGACCAGCAAACCTATGCCCTAACCAACTTCGATCGGCTCGATATGGGAAGTGCCTTTATTATTACGGTGCAACAAGGATCTACCTTCAGTATTACCGCCGAGGGGGATCGCCGGAATCTTGATGACTTGCAAGTCTATACGCGTAATGGCACACTCAACGCTCAGTACCGAATTGCCCGAAATCGGCAGTACCCCACAACTTTCCGAATCACTATGCCAACGTTGCGCGGAGTTTCCTTTTCTGGAGCGAGTCGTTCTACAATTACTGGATTTACGAGCTTAAATGATCTGGATATAAGCCTGTCAGGCGCTTCCGAGGGCCAGTTCATTGGGCAGTCTAGTCGCACTACGATTGATTTATCCGGTGCATCGTCGCTGCAATTGAGTGGACAGGGAAGCTGGTTATCAGCCGAATTATCCGGTGCCTCAATCTTGCAGGCCTTTAGCTACCCGGTCGACAATGCCGGGCTTGGGTTATCTGGAGCAAGCAAAGCAACTGTTAACGTAAATGCATCCTTGGTGGTCGAAGCGAGGGGCCAGTACTATCCGTTATAGGGGAACTCCGGCAGTTGCCAAAAAAGTTAGCGGGGCCAGCACGGTGCAAGCTGAATAGGTATAAAACTTGCGGTCAACTTCCCGAAAGTTAATAACTTTCGGGAAGTTTTTGTTTTAGGAAACCTTGCCTATGGCTTTGCTGTAGCTGCGCTATCAGCCTTTTGTTTGGCCGTTGCCTTTGCCTGTTTTTTGAAGAATCCACGCAGCAGGAAATTGCTCTGAGCCGCTTTCAAATCTTCGTTAAGTAAGGCACTTCCCTTGCTTAAGTTGCCGATCGCGGTACGGAGATTACCGGCAGTTTCCTTATCGGTGAGCAACACGCCCAATGGACTGTTCGTGTTATTTAGTTTTTCGGAAGCTTTATTCAGGTTCTCGGATGTCTGGCGAAGGGTGCTAACACTCTGATCAGCCGCCGTTACAGCCGCTTCGAAGCGAGAGGCCGACCGGCTTAGCCGCTTGAATACCGTGGTATCGGTAACTAATTCATTGGCCAGCGTTCCTTTCGTATTAAGGCGGGCGGCAAACTGAGAGACAGAACCCGTTACTTTGACCGTATTATCGGATGCCTTTTCCAGATTTCTCATGGCTTTTTTGAAGTTCTCCGCTACCAGTGAGTCGGTGAGAACGGCGCCAACGGTGCCTTTTCCCTTGCGGAGGTTGCCTACAAGCTCTTTGAAGTCGTTGGTTACGCGCAGTAGATTATTGTTGTTTTCCTGCAACGTAGCCATAATCTGATCCGAGCTTAACGCGGCTGAGGTTTGAATCTGGTCGCCATCTTCAACTTCGGGGTGACTCGTAGTGCCACCGGCAATAACCACAATCTTATTGCCAATCAATCCATCCGAACCGATGGTTGCACTAGCGTCTTTCCGGATATATTGTTTCGAACTTTCTTCGATATTCATATCCACTTCCACCTGGGCATTCTTGTAAAAACTGATCCGCTTAACGGTGCCAATTTTTACCCCTGAAAACCAGACATTATTACCGGCTTTAAGTCCCCCTACGTCTTTGAAAAGGGCAATAAGCCGTATGCTTTTGGTAAAGCGTTTTTGCTGTCCACCCAGCACAAACACCCCGCCACAAAAATAAGAATGCCCAGCAGGACAAAAATGCCTACAATAACGGAGCGTTTAGTTGATTCGGTACTCATAAATAGTAGTAAGTCTTTAGCTGTCAGTCAATAGTAGGTTGTTCATGGATCGTTCGCTAGTTCCATAGTCTAACGACAATTGACTAACCACGAATGACGTATAGTGTTTAATCCACAAACTTATAATTGTAAAACTGTTGAATTCGCTCGTCTTTGTCTGCAAAGACTTCATCAAACGGGCCGACCCGTTCAAATTTTCCGTCCAGGAGCATGGCTACCCGATCGCCAGTAGTTTTAGCACAGGTCAGGTCGTGAGTGATAATGATTGAGGTGGCCCCTAATCGTTCACGAACATCGTTGATCAGGTTGTTGATTTCGACGCTCGTAATTGGGTCCAAACCAGCTGTTGGTTCATCATAGAGCATAATTTCGGGTTTCAGAATCAGCGTCCGGGCAATACCGATCCGTTTACGTTGCCCACCCGAAAGCTCTGATGGCATCTGGTTGATAGTCTGCGACAGCCCTACATCTTCCAGGGCTTTTTCAACGGCTTTGTCGATGTCTTCCCGACTAAGATTGCGCACGTTACGGACCAGCGGGAATTCCAGATTTTCCCGAATACTCATACTGTCGTAGAGGGCGCTGCTTTGAAACGAAAACCCGACTTTCTGCCGAAATGCATCCAACTCTTTGCCCCGAAGTTGCTCAACGTCTTCTCCCAATACCACGACTTTACCCGCATCGGGCTTAAGCAAGCCGACCATAATTTTAATCAGCACCGATTTCCCCGTTCCGGATCGACCCAGTACCGCTACATTCTCGCCCCGCTTGACTTCCAGATCGATACCCCGTAAGACATGCAAATTGCCAAATGATTTGCGTAAGCCTTTGATGGAGATGACCGTTTCGGTTGGGGTAGTCGCCTTACTCATATTACCGAAATGCAGAAATAATTTGAAGTGATAACAATTCTTCAATAAAAACCAGGAACATCGCCGTGACCACCGATGAATTGGCCGCTTTACCAACCCCTTCGGTACCCTTCGACGAATGATAGCCTTTGTAACAGCCAACCATGCCTATTGTGAAGCCAAATACAATGGATTTTGTCACGGATGCAAAAATATCGACGTAGGATATAGCCCCAAAAACTTCCTGTATAAAGGAAATAAAACTGGTCTGCTCATTTAAATTGACATTGATGTAAGCCCCCATCAAGGCCACAAAAATGGTGTACATCGTCAGAATGGGGATTGTAATCGAGGTTGCGAGTACGCGACTAACAACCAGAAACTTAAAGGGATTCGTGCCGGATACTTCCATTGCATCAATCTGTTCGGTAACATTCATAGAGCCTAATTCGGCCCCAATGCTCGAACCAACTTTACCCGCTGCAATCAGCGCCGTGACGAGCGGCCCCAGTGCCCGCACAATGGCAATTGCAATTAACGAAGGGAGCCAGGAGGTGGCGCCGAATTCGGACAAGGAAGGCCTAGACTGGTTCGTGAAAACGATACCCGTAATGAAGCCCGTAGTCGAAATCAGTAACAGCGAGCGATAACCAACTTCGAAACATTGCCGGACAATCTCCTTAAATTCATAGGGAGGCAGGACCGCTTCCCGAAAGAAACGGCTGACAAATGCTGAGACATCAGCCAGGTTCAGAAAGAATTTATCAAGCCGCCGGGTGGTTACGGTACGGCCCGATGTCGAATCGGTAGATTTAGTGGTATCAGACTGCATTCAAACGCTGGATGGAGAAAGAGCCGACAAGATACGCACCTAGTGGCTGTAATCTAATAACTGATTTATGAAGCAGTGGTTTTAATTTGATGAAAAGTAGCCTAAACTCAACAAATTTTTGGTTTAGGCTACTCATTACTAGGCCGCTTGACGCCATTCAGACCGTATCCAGGGCTGTGATAATAATTGAGTGGCGGAAGCCAGTGACAGAAACGAAGAGTAGTCATCTGGCCGTGACAGTACTTCTTTGTAAAGCAATACCCGATAGAGATAATAACGGGTTTCTCGCGGCAAACTCATCCGGTAATAATCGCGATGGTCATGTCGTTTAAGCTGATTTTTCAACAATCCCGGTCCAGCATTATAAGCAGCCGCCACCAATGACCAGGAGCCAAGCTGGGTATACAGGGAACGTAAATAGCGGCAGGCGGCATCAGTGGCTTTCTGGACGTTGAAACGCTCGTCGATTCGTTTGCCCACTTTCAGCCCCAGGTCGCGGGCGGTGCCGGGCATGAGTTGCCAATAACCAGCGGCCCCCGCTCTGGAAATAGCTTTTGGGCGGAGTGCACTTTCGGCTAGAGGGACATACCGAAAATCGTCGGGAATGCCGTATTTCGCTAAAATGGGATTGATAACCGGAAAGAACGCATCGGCCGCTGGCGAAGGTCACCCAGATCACTGGCATGGGGACGAAACAAGCTGAAAACGTGCTTCCAGCGGTCAACAACATCGGTTTGATCGAGGGGTAAACATTCCCCGCAGAAATCGACATCGAGCAAGGGCAGATCAGGTGCTGTGGTGCTGACAGGTCGGAGTATAGGTGCCGAATTTGCCCGGTCATTATCTGCCGATGTTGCATCCGATTTGGCAACTATACTGGTTTTAGAGAGATTGAGGAGCGATGCAGGGCCTACTTGTAGGGGAATAAATTTCGCGGCAATAGCGACAGCCGGACGGAGTGCGGCCATCAAAACTGAAAATCCAATACGTTTGAACAAAACTTAATTTCAGGATGGTACTGGGTTTATAACGATCCTAGGGTCGTATTAGTGTCCTGATAATCAATACTATACTTATATTTCGAATTCACTTCAATGAACGGTTTTTAATGCGTTTGCCTGAACCAACTGAGGGTCAGTGCCTTCTTTAGTCATATTGGCTAACGTATAACGTCAAACCGTTTGTTGCAATTTTGCGACGGTAGCCCGCTTAAAAATTCCTAACTTTCGCCTGTTCTTACACCTGGTACATGGGTTACGAACGTGTTTTGTACTTATGATTCATATTGGACGAATTAATACCTTAACGGCTCTGCGCCAAACCAGCGTTGGGTTCTTCCTTGGTGACCTGTCGGACAGGAAAAGCCAGGATTTTAGTAATGATATATTGCTGCCCAATAAATATGTTCCTGATACGCTGGTCGTAGACGACGACATCGATGTGTTCGTCTACACAGATTCAGAAGATCGCCCTATTGCCACCACCTTAACGCCCGCCATTCATCGCGATGAGTTTGCTGCGTTGGAAGTAGTGGCCGTTACCAGTGCCGGGGCTTTTCTGAATTGGGGGCTTGAAAAAGATCTGCTGGTACCTCACCGCGAACAGGCTCATCCAATGAAAGTGGGGAGTGGTACGTCGTCTTCATGTACCTTGACCGTCGGACGAATCGCTTAGTGGCATCGAGCAAAGTAAGTCGGTTTCTGGACCCCGATGTTAGCGACCTGCAAGTGGGAGATGAGGTTCAGCTACTAGCCTACGAAATCACGGATCTGGGGGTGAATGTCATCATCAATAACCGGTATAAAGGATTGATTTATGGCAACGAAATTTTCAGGACTGTCCAGCCCGGCGACCCACTCATTGGCTATATCAAAACGATTCGCGATGATAATCTCGTAGATGTGAGTTTGCAAAAAACGGGCTTCGACAACGTTGAACCCAACGCCCGGCGCATTCTGGCTACCCTCAAAGCCGAAAACGGCTTCCTGCCACTTACCGATAATAGCCCGCCCGAAGCGATTTATAGCGCCCTGGAAATGAGTAAAAAAACGTTTAAAAAAGCCATCGGAACTTTGTATCGGGAACGGAAAATTGTGCTGGAAGCGGAAGGGATTCGGTTGGTGTAATTATGTAAGCAGATGAAACCCACAATCACAATAGAATACTGCCCAAAATGTGGCTGGCTACTCCGGTCGGCCTGGATGGCGCAGGAATTACTGACAACGTTCACTGATGATATTCACGGCGTATTCCTAAAGCCTTCCGAATTCAGTGGGCGTTTTTCAATCCATGTTGATGAGCAAGCCATCTTCGACCGAAAAGTAGCGGGTCGATTTCCGGAAATAAAGGAGTTGAAGCAGCTAGTACGAGACGTAGTGAATCCAGAAAAAGATCTGGGTCATTCGGATCGAAAATAAGGGTCTATAGTCTGAAAAAAAGGAAAATTGTGTTTTAAGAGAATGTCGCTCACTTGGTATTGAAATCGAACCGGTAATTACCCGCCGTAAAAACGATATATACGTCCGTTAGCCATTGTCCAGTCATGGACATTCATTCGTCCGTTTCTGGACAGGTTACCCTTCTATTTATAGCTAAGAAGTGCTCTAAAGCCTGTTTTTATATCTGGCACGTGATTTGATTTAAGATATTGTATCTAATCAAATCACGTGCTTATTCATGAAAAAGACCATACTAGGGGAGCTCGAAGAGTTGGTGCTACTGGTTGTGGCTTCCAGCACGGAGGATGTTTATGGCGTGCCAGTCATGGAGCAACTCCAACTGCAAACCGGCCGAAGCTTCACCATCAGTGCGGTGCATACAACCCTTTACCGACTCGAAGAAAAAGGCTTTCTGTCATCCTCTGTGGGCGGGGCGACTGCTGAGCGAGGAGGCCGAAGTAAGCGTTTGTTTGCCCTGACGGCTGAAGGGGGAAGGTCTTATTGGACATTCAGCAGATGCGAACCCGGCTCTGGCAGTCCATTCCCCAGGAAAAACTACAGCTTTTGGGCCTTTAAGCTTTTTCTAAACCCATGTTTCGAAAACGTCCTTCTTCCAACCAGACCGACAGCCGCCCCGCTGGGCAGATAAGCTCTTGGAATGGTTTGTAGCCCCTCACTTGCTGGAGTATGTGCAGGGTGACTTACATGAAGCCTTTCATAAGCAGGTTGCGCAGGTGGGTCTGGCCCATGCCCGACGCGACTACGTCTGGGCGGTGCTGAACTGCCTGACGCCTTTCTTTGCCAAACGACGAAAGGTCGAGCCCAACTATAGCCATGACAATGTGTATGCTAAACCCTTGTTTACGGACATGCTCTCAAACTACCTGACCATCGCTTTCCGCAACCTGTGGCGGCATAAAGCGTTTACAGCCATCAACATTATCGGCTTAGCCGTGGGGTTGGCAACCTGCCTGCTGATTGTTCTCTTCGTGCTACACGAACTAAGCTACGACCGCTACCACACCCATGCAGAGCGACTGTATCGGATGACCCTGCATACCCGATTGGGTGAAAAAGACATCAATTATGCGTATTCAGCCGAACCCGCAGGGCCAGCCCTGCTGCGTGACTACCCAGGCGTGGAGGCCATTACCCGTCTGCGCGACGATGGTGATTTCCTGGTTAAAAACGGGCAGGAAACCTTTAAAGAAGGGCATGTAGCCTTTGTTGATTCAAACTTCTTCTCGGTTTTCTCAATTCCACTGCTAAAAGGACACAAGGCAAGCGTACTCGTTGAGCCCAAAACACTGGTTCTCACACAAACAACCGCCCGGAAGTATTTTGGTCAGGCAGACCCCATCGGGAAAACGTTGTCGGTGGGCAATTTGGGCGTTTTTCGGGTCACCGGCGTCTGTGCCGATGTTCCATCCAACACTCACTTTCATTACGATCTATTTGGTTCGTTCCCGTCCGTTAACCAGGGGGTTAAATGGTTGGCCAGCGGTGCCTACACCTACGTGCTGCTTCGGGATGGGTACTCCGTTCGGAAGGTAGAAGCTCAAAGCCAGGGATTTCTGCGTAAGTACATGGCCACAGAAATTAAGGAATTCCTCGGGATTGACCTTGCCGAATTCCTGCAAAAAGGCAATCGAATCGGCTTTGGCTTCCAACCCGTAACGGCCATTCATTTATATTCCGATTTAGATGATGAAATAGAGGCCAACGGCGACATCAAATACGTATACATCTTTTCGGTAATTGCCCTGTTTATCCTCCTGCTGGCCTGCATCAATTTCATGAACCTATCCACAGCGGGATCAGCAGGACGTGCTAAAGAGGTAGGGATTCGCAAAGTGATGGGTTCGGTTAAAACGCAGTTAGTCAGTCAGTTTCTGATAGAGTCTGTTCTTCTTACTTTGCTGGCATTGCTGCTGGCGCTGGGGCTCGTCATGCTGTTATTACCTGGCTTTAATGCATTGGCCGGGAAACAGTTTACCCTCCGTGAAATTGTTAACGGACAAATGCTCCCCAGTGCGGTACTAGCCTGCCTGGTAATTGGCTTGCTATCCGGTAGCTACCCGGCCTTTGTGCTGTCCTCGTTCAAGCCTATCACGGTTCTTAACGGCAAGAGCCAAGCTGGCTTACGGAGCGGTTGGTTACGTCCTATGTTAGTGACGGGTCAGTTTGTTGTTTCGATCGGTATACTGATCGCCACAATCGTTGCTAACCAGCAATTACGTTTCATGCAAAACAAGAAGGTTGGTTTCGACAAAGAGCAGGTGCTGGTTTTACACGATACACACGTACTGGGTGCTAAATTAAATGCCTTTAAAGCCGAACTGGCTAAGTTGTCATCCGTCGGTCAGGTAACCCTGGCTGGTTTTTTACCGGCCGGAGCATCTAAACAGAGCCAGGATGGTATCCTGATTAAGAATGGATCGCGCACTGCCGCGTATACGACGAAAAGCTATTTCATCGATGAAAATTACTTGCCTACATTAGGGATGCACCTGACGCAGGGACGCAATTTTTCGAAGGCTTTTCCCTCCGATCATTCGGCCGTGCTCCTTAACGAAGCCGCCGTTCGGGCGTATAGCTTCAAGTCGCCCATTGGTCAACAGATTTCTATAACGGGCGACGGTTCTGAAGCGAGTAAACATACGTACACGGTTGTTGGCGTGGTGAAGGACTTCCATTTCGAGTCCATGCACCAGCGTATTGCTCCGTTGGTCATGTTCTATGGTGGAGATAATTCGCAACTGGCTTTACGCATCCAAACGGACAATATCCCCGAGCTCCTGGCGACCATCGAACAACGGTGGAAAGCGGAGACAGGTAACCCTTTTGCGTATTCATTCTTAAACGAACGCTTCAATTCCATGTACCAGTCTGAACAGCGGATTGGGCAGCTATTTGGTGTTTTCGCCGGTTTGGCCGTGCTGATTTCCTGTCTGGGCCTGTTCGGGCTGGCGGCTTTTACGACCCATCAGCGCACCAAAGAAATTGGTGTTCGAAAAGTGCTGGGGGCATCTGTCTCCAGTATTGTTACGCTTTTACTAACCCATTATCTGAAGTTAATTCTAATTGCCATGGTGATTGCTTCGCCTATTGCCGGATACACCATGAGCCAGTGGCTGGGAGACTTTGCTTACAGGATTGAGATCGACTGGTGGGTCTTTGCCCTGGCGGGTGGACTGGCCATATCTGTCGCTATCCTGACCATCAGCTACCAGGCCATTAAAGCCGCACTAATGAACCCCGTCAAAAGCTTACGAACCGAATAAATGTCTGGTATGCCAGACTCTATTCAAAAGCACTGTTTGCCAAGACGGTGCTTTTTTTATGACTAAACGCGTAGGCCAACTACTGTATAATTGCATCGGGAATGCATTAGATTTTCTGAGAGAGCACCTGAAACGCAGCATAAACAGTAAATTGACGCTTTTCTCGGAGAGAATCAGTGTTACTCAATCCATCTCTTTAATCTGGAAATCTACATGATCCGAACAGATAGGTTTTTCGTTCTGGCTTTTCTCCTTTTAGGCTACCTCGCTGGTAATGCCCAGGATGCCCGTAGCAAACTGATTGCGCGTGCGGCCCAGTTCGACTTAAAAACACCCTATAAAGCTCCACCGGGCGATGCCTTGTCGCACCACACATCGGGTTATGCCAAAATCATGTGCTCGGCCGTGTTTATTACAGGATTGAAACCGGATTTTGCCGCCGAGAATGTAGGCTATTTTACAAGCCCCTACGCTGAGCGGGCTAAAGTCGGTAAACCGGTCATCGATTTTGAAAAGAAAACCGTTTCGATTACGCTTCCCAATGGCGTTACCCGAACCGCTATTTATACCGGTGATCAGGGGTGCGTAACGTTACCTGAAGGCGAAAAAACGTTGCGTTACAAGCCCATAAAAGTTACCCGCAACATACCAAATGCCGCCACTAGGCCCTGGCCCATGGGCGACGTATTGCCCACCAGTCCTATGCCAGCCGAACTTGATATGGCAAAGGTGGCACAGGCCATCAATGCCGCATTTGAACCTGCCGAAGCTCAAACGGCCGCTTTTGTCGTCACCTACAAAGGGCGAATTATAGCGGAACGGTACGGTGACGGTATCACGAAAGAAACACCCCTGGAAAGCTGGTCAATGGGTAAAAGCCTATCGGCCACGATTATGGGCATCCTCATGCGTAGGGGTGTTTATACGCTAGATCAAGCAGCACCTATTCCCCAATGGCAGGGCAAAGGTGATCCACGGGCAAAAATCAGGATTATGGACATTATGCACATGTCCAGCGGATTGTATTGCCGCGCACCACAAGATCCTGATTATGACCCAACTTTAGGCTATCCCGACCATTTGTACCTTTACACCGATGCCGGAAATTCATTCGATTATGCGGCTAATTTACCCCAGCAATGGGCCCCTAACACCGTTGGCCGTTACCGCAATTCTGACCCGGTGCTGACCAATTATCTTAACCGCCTGGGCATCGAAAAACTGGGTGAAACCTACCATACATTCCCACAACGGGCCTTGTTCGATAAAATCGGGGTGCGTACTATGATTATGGAGACTGATCCGTCCGGCAATTTCCTGACTCAGGGCTACGAGTTTGCCTCAGGACGGGATTGGGCGCGGCTGGGTAATCTGTATTTGCAGGATGGTGTCTGGAATGGCGAGCGGATTCTGCCCGAAGGCTTTACCAAATTTGTCAGTACACTCGCTGAACCCTGGGTAGACGATGGTCGGCCGATTTACGGAGGGCTGTTCTGGATCAACGGCGATGGCGCTCGTCCAATCCCTAAAGATGCTTACTCTATGAATGGTGCGGGTGGGCAATATGTCATGATTATTCCATCGCATGAGCTAGTCGTTGTTCGCCTTGGGCATTATAAAGGGGCACAGGCTGGCGTTAAGGCTCTGGATAAAGCCTATGTTTTATTGATGGAAGCGGTGCCGGAGAAAAGGAAATAAGATAACTTCGTTCGTTAAACCTGTGCAGAATACTAATTTACAGATGAAAAACCTACTACTGACTGGCTTTCTATGTTTGATTGCCTATTGCGGCTTCGGGCAAACCGATGATTATTATCTATACGTAGGAACCTACACCCGAAAAACCAGCGAAGGGATTTATGTGTATCGATTTAATACAAATACGGGTGATTTTTCGCCGTTAGTATCGCCAAAGGGGTAACAAACCCTTGTTTTCTGGCCATTTCAGCTGACAATCGCTATTTATATTCGAATGGAGGTAATACCGGTGATTCTGTTCGGGCTTTCTCTATTGATAAAGAGTCCCATACATTAACCCTGCTTAACAGTCAGGCGTCGGATGGGAAAGGGGGGCACATATCGCCGTGGACAGAACGGGGAAATGGGTCATTGTCGGTAACTATGGCAGTGGTAGTGTCAGTGTGTTACCTACGGAAGCAGACGGCTCATTGGGTAAAGTAAGTCAGGTAATTCGGCATGAAGGCAAAAGCATCGACCCTGAACGACAGACGAAGCCATACGTTCACTCTATCAATATTGCCCCCAACAATAAAGATGTATTTGTACCCGATTTGGGAACAGATAAGATCGTGACGTATAGCCTGGATGCGAAAACAGGACAACTAGCGCAGGGGAATCCACCGTTTACTGCTGTAACACCCGGCTCGGGTCCAAGGCATTTTACCATTCATCCGAATGGTAAGTTTGCTTACGTAGTTCAGGAAATGGGCGCTTTGATTACAGGCTTTACCTACAAAAAAGGGACATTAGACGCCTTTCAAACCGTAAAAATGCTTCCTGAAGACTATACGGGACGAAAATGGGCCGCCGACATCCATATTTCGCCCGATGGCAAGTTTCTGTACGGCTCCAATCGCGCACACGAAAGCCTGGCCATTTTTAGCATTGACCAAAAAACAGGTCGACTCTCGCTGGTAGGACATCAGCCCGTTAATGGCAAAACACCCCGTAATTTCGCTATTGACCCAACGGGTAATTTTGTTCTTGTCGCGAATCAGGACTCGGATACGATTACTATTTTCAAGCGAGATAAAGAGACGGGGAAGCTTACACCTACGGGTAAAGAAATCATGGTTTCTATGCCCGTGTGCCTCTTGTTGATGAAGTAAGTTACGTATTGTAGGAGGATTAGTAGTGTCTTGTCAAAACAGATTCTGTTGATTCTTTTGCTAGTGATTATCAGTACAATAGAATCGACAGGATCAATAGATTTAGCAGAATCTAGGTTGGGACGAGTAGGTGATCAGTTCAGCTGATTAGACGAAAAAGCCGGCTTTTATTGGCCGAACAGAAAAGTCTACCTACATTTGCTACATGGACTTACAGAATTAATGCCTGTGTCTGCATTAATTCTACTTCTAAAACAGAAGAGTAGGTGCCTAAAATGGCTTTATGGTGTAATGGATAGCATCACAGTCTTCGGAACTGTTGGTTGGGGTTCGAGTCCCTATAAGGCCACGAATTGGGTAGTGTTGATTGGTAATGGCGAATATGAAACTCACCTGGACCTTTTACCCAAGAGGTGAATCGGAGTCGGTAACGCTGACTGTTGTGTATATGCCCGAATTGGATGCAGAGACCAGGGCATCCGGGGGCTTTCTCCACAAAAACACAAATACCGCTTATGTCGATTGGCCTACGTATAAACGGTTTGATACCCTTGATTTAGACGGAAGAAAAGACGCGTTTCAGCGACTAACGCCAATAAACGGCGACGTAATCACGAAAGATACAATCAGGCTTTTGCTTCCATAAATGGAAAAATAGTTTTTTTTCGGGGTTTACTTTCCTGTTGAGTCTCATGACGTAAGTTTCAGAGCTGAGGCTAAATTTACAGCATATCGTCTAGACTATAATTTATCTGGCAGAGTAACTGTGCCCAGCCAGTAGTCATTCAACGACTGGAAAATATACTCCCAATGGTCAAGACTTGAAGGTTTACCCAGGAATGAGTGGGCACCCATTTCATAGGCCTTTATAACAGTACTTGCTTCCTGATGACTACTTAATACAATTACTGGAAGAACAGGATAGCGAGAGCGTATTTCGGTTAACAAGTCAAATCCGTGGGCTATTTGGGGAAGAAAAAGAGACTGAATAACCAGACGGGGAAAGGCAATTGGTTGTACTGCAGACAGACTCAAAAAAGAAAGTGCATCCTGGACAGTATCGGCAAACATGGGCTCGATTTGAGGGGCTCTTTCGCGCAAGCAGTAACTTATAATCAACTGATGGTCTTTGTTCCCCTCAATCACTAAGAGAGGAAATGAATTCTTTTGATGAAGTCGCTGGTCAGGGTCCATAGGGTATAATCTGGAATTTTTTGTTAGCGTGTACGTTAAAAATAGATTGAATTTTAGGTCGTCATGAGCAAAAAAAGTATCTAATTTTTAATTATAGTTAACTAAATGTGATTGAAGCTTAATCTAGTAAGAATAGGTAGGAATTCTGAAGGAAATCTGAAGGAAAGTTAGTGATCAGTCGAAGCGTGCTACAATATATACCTGCCTTCTCAATCAACTCCATACAGACAATTGGCTCGAAAAATGCCTGTTTTGTCCACTTAAACAAAAGTTTTGGGTAGTAACTATTGCTGCAAGTACCTTCGTCAGCAGATAATAACCCCTTAAACTAATGAGTATGCAACGAATTTTTCTTATCCTGACCTGGGCTGTATTTTTTGTGCTGGCTGTTGATGTTGGCTTCACCCTGCTTAATCAGAAGAACACGGCCCTAAACATAGTCGGGTTGTTCTTTCTGGTCGGACTACTCGTTATTTCGTTTAAAACCCAAGCCTTTACTAAGAATCCATTTAACCAAAAATCAAATGAATAAGCTAAGCATTGCCATTTGGAGCGTAGTGCTCCTGTTGGGTATTGTTGTCATCAGTAAGAGTTGTACCACCGTTGATGCATCCCACGAAGGGATCAAGGTCAGTAAGATTGGGTCTGACCGGGGGCATCCGATATTGAAAATGTAACAGGCTGGATATTCTACAATCCGCTCACGTCGTTTATCGAACAGTATCCAACCTTTACCCAGACCAAAGATTTTGATCCATTTACAGTCAGCGCTAAGGGTGGCACGCTTTTTAAAATTGATCCGACCTTAAATTACCACTTAGTAAAAGGTCAGGGAGCTAACGTATACCGGAAATATCGCAAAGAGCTACCCGATATCGAGAACAATATCTTACGCACGATTGTATATAACTCCTACCGTGACGTTGCCAATACCTTTACCCCCGATTCGTTAGTCAATAACCGGGTTGGCTTTGAAGAACAGGTTGAAGCGAAACTGCGCAAATCGCTGACTGACGATGGCTTTTCTTTCGAGAATATTACCTCGAATTTAACCCCACCTGAGTCGTTACAGGCTATGATTGACGCAAAGAATACCGCCGTCCAGAATGCATTACGATTAAATAATCAGGTGGCTGCCGAAAAGGCCAGTGCAGAAATTGCGGTTACGAAAGCCAGTGGGATTGCCCGCGCTAAGATTATTGAGGCAGAGGCTGAAGCCAGGGCCAATGAGCTAAAACAGAAGACATTAACGCCCATGCTAATTCAACAGCAATGGATTGCGAAGTGGGATGGTAGCCTGCCGACTACACAATTAGGCACTAGTAGTGCGACAATGATTCAACTACCGATTAAATAAGATACAGTTCAGAACGGGCTAAGGTAATGAACAATGTAAAATGAATAATGAACAATGAGTAACGTATTGACTATTATTCATTTTACATTGTTCATTACCTTAGCCCGTTAGTCTTAATTGCTCTTCTTAGCCTTCACGGCTTCAACGTTCTTCTTGCGGCTTTCCAATTCGGTGAGGGCGGTTGCCTGATCGGTTTTGTTGGTTTCGATGTCTTTATTGAGTTGCTCCAGCTCCTTGGCATTGTCATCAATACGCTTCAGAAGTCGCTCTTTTTCTTTGGCATTTTGCTCAATGGCCCGTTGGAGCTGCTCTCCTTTTTTAACCATTTTCTGGTGATTCTTCTGAGCTTCGTCAAACCCACCTTCTGCTGTTTTTACTTCCTGTCCAAAAAGCGAATTGTCTGCAAAGCCTTTCAAGAGTGCTTCGGCAGCTGAGTAGCCAGTTCCACCTGGTGTGACAAAGTTGCCGCTTCCGAGGTCGAAGGCGGCAAAAATAGTGGCTGATGTACGGGTCGTTTTTACCGTACTGGCCAAATTGATCGGTTCCGATGATATGGCCGATATATCGGCGCTTGGAACACGATAGGTTCCGCGCGAGGAGGTGACCCGCCCAAACTTCTGAAGTTGAGCTTCCCAATCTTTTTCGATCTGTTTTCCATCACCCTGAAGGGTTAGATATAGTCCTGATACTTTCGCTTTGTCAATCGTCGTTTCGCCTGCGTAAACGGTTTGAGCGTGGGTCGAATTTTTTATGATGAATAGCCCGATAATCAGGGCAAAACGTGCTAGTGTATTCATGGTTGTCTTTGATTTAACCGGTTAATAAAGCGGGATATTAGTGAATTTAGAAAAACGGATTTTAGTGCGGTTCTATCGTTTGGTCAACTTTTTTGGTAATTAACAGGCGTTTATCGCCGTTCAATAAGGTAGTTGCCAGAATATAGGCAGCTCCCCCTTCACGCAGGGATAATTTTTTTCGTAATTCCGCTACAGTCTGCGGAAAGTTACGCACAGTTAAATTCGCTTTTAGATCTGGGACGGCTATTTTCAAGGCTTTACTCTCAGGTTTAATTACTTCCCTAAGCTCAAATACCCGTCCAGGGAAATCTGGTTTTAGCTCATTACTGGTGTATAGATGACTGTTTGGTGCCAGCTTGGTTAATCCAAATCGGACAGCTACTAGTCTGAATGCGCCTGCCTTTAACACAGCAGCATTAGGTTCATAAACATACCGTAGTGGATTGCCTAACTGAACAGCTGCCGTTTGCTCCTCATACCACTGAAACTGAAACGGAATAACACTGTTGTTTGAAAGGTTAACACTGTTAAATTTAATTTTATCTTTTTCAATAGACTGATTACTAAGGGTAAGCAGGATTTCTTTTACTTCACCTTGTACGGCCACAATATGCACTGATTCGACAGATCCAGACAGTTGTCTGACGGCCAAATCAATATCAAGTAACGGGGAAGCCTTTATTAAAATTTTTCGGGCCTTATCTAACAAGGCAGAAACGATTCCAGGTTGGGTGATATCTGGCTCACAGTTTTCCAGCCTGACTACTCGCCCGCCATGCTCATCACGCCGATGGGGGTCCAGGTAAATCCAGTCGGCGGGTTTGGTTAATGAAGAGAATCCGGACTCCTGTAGGCTGGTATTCTCAAGGAGGGATAAGCCGTTACCAACCCGAAAGACTACATTCGGACTCCCCAAAAGTGGCAAGTTATAGGCTGCCAATGCCGCCAGATCGGGCTGGTGTTCTATATACTCGACACGTTTAACCTGCTGAGCAAATGCCCAGCTATCTACTCCCATGCCCCCTGTGAGATCTAGTAGTAACTCGCCCTCCACCAAGGAGGCCTTATAGATGGCTGTTCGTTCAGAAGACGCCTGTTCTACGGAGAGTGCAGGAGGAAAAATCAACTGCTCATTCGCATACCAACTGGGCAATTTTTCACGCGCTTTTTGCCGGGCTACGATCTGAGCAACGAGTTTTTTAATATCCAGGCCCGACGAATTAGGACGCAGTACTAATGCTCGAACATCATCGGTCAGGTGAGCCTGAATAAACTGTCGTTCAGCTAAAGAAAAAAGAGCTATCAACGTAGTATTAATTACTTTTTAATCTATTTTTAATTTCTTTTTAATTTTTTGCAACGAGATCCGATCTCTAGGCGTTACAAGCCCGTATAAAAGCATGCAAAACTACCGTTTATGAAACTGGTTAGCCCTCTTCACACCCTTACTCATTATAAAACAGCCTATTTTCGTCGGGATGTTCCGGCAAGTTTGTCCGTTTTTTTAGTGGCCTTACCGCTTTGTTTGGGTATCGCCCTGGCATCAGGCGCTCCTTTATTTTCAGGCCTGGTGGCCGGTATGATTGGTGGCATCGTGATCGGACTATTGTCAGGTTCTGAAATCAGTGTGAGTGGGCCAGCTGCCGGTTTGGCGGTCATCGTCGCCGACTCGATTGCAAAAGTAGGGTCTTACGAGGCATTTCTGGTGGCTGTTGTGTTGGCAGGCCTGATGCAGTTGGTGCTGGGACTGATTAAAGCGGGTCGTTTCAGCAGCTTTTTCCCGGACAGCGTTATTAAAGGAATGCTTGTTGCCATCGGGATCGTGATTATTCTGAAGCAGATTCCACATGCCTTGGGCCGCGATAATGACTATGAAGGTGAGTTTGAGTTTCAGCAATTAGCCGATGGCGAAAATACAATCTCAGAAATCTATCGGGCTATTGAAACGGCCAGTCCGGGTGCTGTGGTCATTAGCCTGGTTTCACTTACCTTTTTAATTGGCTGGGATACATTGGCAGGTCGTAGTAAACGTACGATCGTCAAAAGTTTTCCGGCTGCACTGGTCGTTGTCTGTGGGGGAGTGGCTATGAATGAGTTTTTTCGGGTTGCTATTCCAGCTTGGTATTTAGGTGATACGGCTCATCAGCATATGGTGCAAATTCCGACCATTGCGCCTGGTAAAAGTCTCTTTTCTATTTTCTATTTCCCCGATTTCAGTAGTCTCGCCAATCCGCAGATTTATGGAGTTGCCGCTACGATTGCTCTCGTTGCCAGCCTCGAAACCCTACTGAACCTTGAAGCCTCCGACCGGCTCGATTCTGCGAAACGTATATCGTCTACCAATCAGGAGCTAGTGGCTCAGGGAGTTGGGAACATGTTTTCGGGGCTGATTGGCGGTTTACCTGTTACATCTGTAGTTGTGCGGACATCGGCTAATGTGTATGGCGGAGCCCGAACCCGTGTATCGGCTATACTACATGGGGTTTTTCTGCTCTTAGCTGTGTTTTTAGGTGGTGCGTTACTCAATTTAATCCCCCTATCCTGTCTGGCTACTGTATTGATTATGGTTGGTTATAAACTGGCCAAACCATCCATCTTTAAACGTACATACCGCGACGGCTGGAGCCAGTTTGTACCCTTTATCGTGACGGTAGTAGGCATTGTTTTCACGGACCTCCTGATTGGGATCGCGCTCGGATCGGTCGTTGGAATTATTTATGTACTCTATACTAACTTTCAATCCACTTTCCAACTGGCCCGTGATGGGCACAAAGTGACGATTGAGTTCGAAAAAGATCTCTACTTTTTAAGCAAACCCCAACTGAAGGAAGCCTTGAACTCGCTTAAATCGGGCGATGAAGTTTTAATCGATGGGACTAAAGCCCCCTTCATTGATCACGACATATTTAATATGCTCCACGATTACCGGGAAACCGCTAAAGTGCAGGGAATTCATTACGAACTAAAAAATGTACAGCTAAATCGGCGGAAGCGAAAAATGAAACCAGCGCCAATAGTAAACAAACCAATTTCAGCGTCACAGCAGTAGCTTTTGCTAAAAAGTGATTTACTTGCGCAGGGAGTCTCAATGACCACATGAGTTCCTGAGTATGCGTATGTATAGGCACCCCGTGCGGCTTTTGCCAATTTGTTTTCTAGTCGGCTTACTCGTCTCCTTTTCGAACTACAGTTTCGGGCAGGTACGATCAAAACAAGCCCAGTCTGGCCGGATCGAGTTTTGGTTAACAGACCCGGTCAGACCTGTTTTGTTTGTACAGCAATCCTCAATGGCTTTCAGGAGTGGGAGTAAGGATGGGCCAACGATTCACGTCGATCCAACGCAAACCTACCAGACTATTGATGGCTTCGGCTATACCCTGACCGGTGGAAGTGCTATGCTTATCCATCGTATGGAAGCTGCCACACGGGCTAAACTGCTCAACGAACTGTTCTCGACTGAAGGAAAAGGGATTGGCGTTAGTTACCTGCGACTGAGCATTGGCGCGTCAGATCTCGATGAACAGGTGTTCTCCTATGATGACCTACCCGCTGGTGAGACCGATCCAACCCTGGCCAAATTTAGCCTTGCGCCCGATCAACAGCATTTGATTCCGATCCTCAAAGAAATTCTTGCCATCAATCCTGCCATTAAAATCCTGGGTTCTCCCTGGTCGCCACCGCCCTGGATGAAGTCCAATGGCAACTCGAAAGGAGGGAGCCTGAAACTGGAATACTACGATACCTACGCCCGTTATTTTGTAAAATACATTCAGGGCATTGCGAAGGCCGGTATCCGGATTGACGCCGTCACGATTCAAAACGAACCGCTGCATCCCGGAAATAACCCCAGTTTATTGATGCTTCCGGCCGAGCAGGCACTGTTTATTAAAAAAAGCCTTGGGCCTGCCTTTAAAGCGGCTAAACTCAAAACGAAAATCATCCTCTACGACCATAACGCCGATCGTCCGGATTATCCCATAACTGTACTGAACGACCCAGAGGCCCGTAAATACGTGGATGGGTCAGCCTTTCACCTGTATGGAGGATCAATCAGTGCGCTCTCCGACGTTCATAAGGCTTATCCCGATAAAAATCTGTATTTCACTGAGCAATGGATTGGGGCACCCGGCAACCTCAAAGGGGATTTGGCGTGGCACGTTCGTGAACTCATCATTGGGGCTACCCGAAACTGGAGTCGAACGGTGCTCCAATGGAATCTGGCCGCCGATCCGAAACAGAATCCGCATACGCCGGGAGGTTGCGATCAATGTTTAGGGGCTCTAACTATCGACGGGAACCGAATCAAACGGAATCCAGCGTATTATAACGTAGCTGTTGCCTCAAAGTTTGTACGTCCGGGTTCGGTTCGGATTGCGTCTGATGAAGTGAAAAACCTACCCAATGTCGCCTTCAAAACACCAGATGGACGAAAGGTATTGATTGTCCTGAACGATAGCCCATCTACGCAAACATTCAGTATTGATAGTGAGGGCAAACAAGCCACGGCAACGTTATCGGGTGGTTCGGTTGGTACCTATATATGGTGATTCAAAGGTAAATCAGGCAAGAGGGTTTAAAAATAATAGTTGAATAGCTTATGATTCGGAACGCTGGTCTTCTTGTGCTTTTGGTAGTCTGTATACTATCTGGTGGATGGGTTTTGTTGGATAAATCCTCGTTGGCTTCAATCGCCAAACCGGAGTTTCCAACTGAACTCGTTTCTTTTACACCCTATGCTGCCAATCCAGTTTTCGCTGGTACCGGAACGGATACCTGGGATCAGAAAATTCGGGAGAGGGGCTACATCCTGCGCGAAAACGGCCAGTACCATCTTTGGTACACTGGATACCGGGAAGGAAAAGAGCAGACCCGGTCATTAGGCTACGCTACATCGACCGACGGCCTGACCTGGACGCGCTTTAAAGGCAATCCCATTCATCAGTCGACCTGGGTTGAAGATATGTCCGTAGTCAAATCAGATGGTACTTATTATATGTTCGCCGAAGGCAAGGACGATATCGCTCATTTACTTACCTCAACCGATCGGATTACCTGGCAGGAGCAGGGGCCACTCGACATCCGATACACTAATCACCAGCCAATCAGCAAGGGTGCCTTTGGTACTCCAACGATCTGGAAAGAGAACGATGTCTGGTATCTATTTTATGAACGAAAAGATCAGGCAGTCTGGCTGGCAACATCCAGGGATTTGAAAGTGTGGACCAACGTACAGGATGAGCCTGTTCTCGCTAAAGGCCCCACAGAGTATGACCTATATGCCATAGCCATGAATCAGGTAATCCGTTATAAAGGCGCTTATTATGCCTATTACCATGCTTCGGCCTATGCCGACTGGCACGAGTGGTCAACCAATGTTGCCGTTTCGAACGACTTAATTCACTGGACAAAATATGCGGGCAACCCAATCATAAAGGGGAATAAATCAAGCGGGATTCTGGTTAATGACGGTTCACAGTATCGGCTGTATACCATGCATCCGGCGGTGAATGTATTTTTGCCAGTTCGGAAGTAGAGACACATAATTGCGTCTCTACACAAGGCCATCCGGGCCAACGGCTTCGATGTCGGGTGGGCCATCGGGGTAGTAGCGGAAGGTGGTTTTGGCAATTAACGAAGGGTAAGGTTTGAACGTAATCCAGCGAAGGGGCCATTTTCGCAGCCATAATGCGCCCGTTGTTAGCCCTATGAACCAACCCGGTGGGCGTTGATAACCAAAAGCCAGCCGTAATTTATCATTGATGAGGGCCGCAAACGT
Organism: Spirosoma telluris; assembly: GCA_003259005.1. Taxonomy (GTDB): domain Bacteria; phylum Bacteroidota; class Bacteroidia; order Cytophagales; family Spirosomataceae; genus Spirosoma; species Spirosoma telluris. Next base: position 1,350,532 of record QLII01000001.1, on the reverse strand, counting down.
CGGTTGAACCAACGGATGTAAAAGACGGGGAAACCAGCCCTGAACAATCTTAACTGTGGCATCGGCAATTTTGCGGTTACTTTCCGTATAGCGGAAATATCTGGCTTCATAGGCGTCCGTAAAAGCACGAAGCTCAGTCAGATTATTAGGTAAATCGCTCAGATTCATGCGCCTGCCTACTTCCCGAAAAAAGTAAAAAAGAGCCAGTTCTTCAGATGTCGTTAGTTTCCGCCAGCCATAGCGATTGATCCAGTCAATGGGGTAAAAGACAAACGTGGCCAGCACAAACAGAAAATCAGGATTGTCAATGCGATAATGACCATGAATCTTATTCATGTGTGAAATAGCCCGCTGTCCTTTGTCGCTATCGTAGCCCGATTCCATAAACTCAGAAATCAGGCGGCTTGTATCGTCGTAGCGTTTCTGGCCATGACGCTCAAATTCACCCGTACGAGCCAGCAGGCCCGACACCCGAGGGCTGGCGTAGGTATGAAACAGAGCCAGTTCCAGCGCGCGGGTAATATCGAACGGAAATTCATAGGCTGTCAGTAAATGAACCATTCGCTGATGGTCGTGAATAGGATCGAGCGACTGTAGTTCTTTACGAACCGCTGGGTCACGAAACAGGCCGAATCGTTTACTATAAATGGGGTTCATTCAACCAGGGAATTTATCGACTGTCTTTTGTTCGAAAGTTAGCTAATTTAACGTGAACTATGGGATTGTTTCCTAAGCTGCTAGTACCCAACTGGGCTCTGCGGCCTTCAATAAGCGGTCCCCCATGTTAATGCTAGCTGTGGGCTTGCGCTCGTAGAACGAGTAAGCGACCAGACTAGCATAGACGTTGACAAACGCATTGGTCGCTGAGCGATGGCGGCTATGCTCTAAATCGCACACCGCCTTGCTCTGCCCAATGACAGTCTCAATCAGACTGCGTTTTCTAGCCCACCGCTTCGCGGCCACTGGCCAGTCGACGGCTTGCTTAGGTTTGCGGGTTTTAGCCGCCCAGATGAGCTGGCCCTCCCGCTCCAAAAACGCTTGCTTCTCTAGATTGAGTAGGTACCCTTTATCACCAAAGACCCATCCGACCAGGTCTTTGGTGAGTGAAAACAGCACGTTAGCCTGCGCATCATGGGCTCTGCCCTCCGTGATACGAACTTGCATCAATTGGCCTAAATGATTGATAACCAAATGGACCTTCAAACCAAAGAACCAACCCGTTGAGGTTTTACCCCAGCTGGCAAAGCCCTTCAAGGTTCGATGCTGATGGGCGCGTTTGGGATGGCAGGCAGCCAGCGAGGTCGAGTCGATATAGTACAGGCCAGTGCGTATACTGCGGCTACAGCGGTAGGCCAGATACAACATCAGCGCGATAAGTGTGCGGGGAATCAGGGCCACAAAGCGGTCATAACTGACCAGATCGGGGAAGTCTCGACGCAGGTCAGTCAGCACGTGGCGGGTGTAGTAGGCTTTAAAATTTTTGTAGGGGCTGAGGTGGTAGTAGATCAGGATGGTCATTAGTTCGGCAAGGGTGAGTTGACTGGGGTGCAACTTTTTATATAGGCCGCAGTGGTGAAGGGCTTTAGCGATGAGTGGCATTTTGGCCTTGCAAAAGTCATCGACATCAACGTAGATTTCGGTCAGCATATGAGTCCGGAAGTGAGTTAGTTTTATCAGGTTCGCACCCAAAACTATCCATTTTCGGCTCATATGCCTTTTGAAGCCCTAAATACCGCCAACACAATCTCATAGTTCACGTTAATTTACACCCCAACAGCCCCCGACTTAACTCCTTCTCTGGCGCTTCCTCAAGCAAATTTTGCGGCATCGGGTAGTGTTGGGAATTTTGTGGTGAATCTTTTTGAAACCAATGGCCTCGCAACTACGCCAGGTAGTGTGGCTATTACTGTCACGGCACCCGCTGGTTATACACTCGCTTTTGCACCCTCTATTACGAGTATTAATGTATCGGGAGGAGGGGCGACTGCGGTAAGTAATGCAAACTGGAGTGTAACGAATATAGTGGGTAACATCCAGATTTCGCTGATAATGAAGACTGGTCAGTTTATTGGAGCCAATAGTACGAATAGCCTGGGTTTCAGCATAACACGTACATCGGCAAGCTCAGGTAGCACAGCCAACATAAATGTCAACGTAACAAATGATGCTACCAATGGGTATGATAGTAACCTGACGAACAATGTCTACGCCCGTATCATTTCGGGGCTATAATCGGACAGAGGAATAAATAGGGCTCCAGTGACTTGAATAATCAGGTTACTGGAGCCCTAATTATTTCTCCACGGTAGCCAGGATGAACTTGGAAAGCCAAAGACTGTCTGTAGATTATGTGTAAATTGGCGTTAATGTGCAGATAAGAAAATAAATAAATGCGTTGTTAGTAACTTACGGCTCAGTAGGCTCCTTCATTAACAGTATGACCTGGGCGAGCATTTCCGTAACGACCTAAACCAACCAATCATGAATCTCCACAACCCTCCGGCTTATTTACGCCGATCAGGAGCAGGTGCAAGCGTACAATTTAACGGTGCTGACATCGCCCTAATAGCTACGAGTGATCAATCTGGTAACCGAATGGAACTTGTCGAACTGGTAGCGCAGCCCGGTTTTGCGCTACCCGCTCATGTCCAGAACAGGACCCATAAAAGCCTGCTGGTTTTATCAGGCGAAATACTACTATCCTTCTCTGATAAAACCTATCACCTGAAAGAAGGTGATTTTGGTCATATACCCAAGGGAGTAGCCCATCTCATTCGATATGTGGCTCCCAATACACGCACGTTATATTTTTCAGAGACGGGTGGTTGTGCTTCACTTTTTGCCGAGTTAGCCCAGCACGAAAAAATGAAAGAAGAGCCGTTTACGGGACTTTCTGAAACGATAGACTTCCAACTGGTTAATGGATTTGAGCCTTCGCAGCTAGTCGAAGAGGTTAGTAATTTAGTCCGCCCTGATGGGCTCTTACCCTATGTAATCCGGAAAGGGGGTGGAGAACACTTAATCGTAGAAGATCAGTTGCAGACATTTTTGGTCCGGCAAAACAACACGGGCGGGCAGTTTTTGGTCGTATTGACGGAAGGCCCAGCCGGTCATGCGATTATTCAACATTATCACAAGCTGCACACCGAGTGTTTTTATGCACTGGAAGGAAACATGACGATGTGGAACGAGGGCGAAAGTACAACGTTGAAGCCCGGTGATTTTTTACATGTTCCGGCCTATACCAAACATGCGTATCGTCTGGATAGTCCGTACACCAAATTTATTGGGATGTTAAGCCCCGGTCTGTTTGAACCCTTCTTCGAAGCCTTATGCACACCTTACCCCGCACAAACATTACCTGAAAAACCGGGGCCTGCCCGTATCGACCGGGTATTGAAGAACTATGGTAGTCTGGATTTGTATTTTGTATCGCCCCCGCCCGATAAATCCATGAATCCGATTCAGGCAACAATGGTTAGGTTTTCATTCTGGCTGGCGGGAAAACTTGCGTCGAAAAAATAGGAAAAATCTGCTTTAAGCATGTTTAGTAAAAGCTATCCATGTAAATCGCACGTTCAGTTCGTATTTTGGAACACGAAACAACCTGCTATGCGATTTATACCTTTCCTTATTCTCTTTGTGACTGGTCTGGGCCACTTATCTGCTCAATCCGTAAAGCCAGCAAATGTACAGTTCGATATCATTATCCGAAATGGTCTAATTTATGACGGATCGGGGCAGCCGCCCATACCAGGTGATGTCGGTATCCGGGGTGACCGGTAATAGAAGTCGGCAAATTGCCTACTGCGAGGGCAACTACAATTATTGATGTAGAGGGCAAAGCAGTTGCCCCTGGTTTTATCAATGTTCTGTCGCATACAGGTCTTGAATTTCTGCGGGATGGACATTCCATGAGCGATACAAAACAGGGGATAACGACTGAGGTTTTTGGTGAAGATTCGTGGGGACCCCTCACTACTGATGCCCAGCGGGAACAGGTGAATCTATACCTAAAACCATACGACCTTACCTGCGACTGGACAACGCTGGCTGAGTTTCTGACCAAACTTCAGAAAAAAGGAATTACGCCCAATATTGCATCCTACCTGGGAGCCGCCCAGGTTCGCCAGGTTGTTCTGGGCGAGGCTGATGTAAAGCCAACCCCTGCCCAGTTAGACCAGATGCGGGCCATTGTTCGTAAAGCGATGGAAGAAGGGGCATTAGGGATTACAACGGCACTCATTTATCCACCCAATTCGTTTGCCGATACCGACGAGCTGATTGCCCTTTGTAAGGAAGCAGGTCGCTACGGAGGCCGCTATATCGCGCATATTCGTAGCGAGGGCGACCGGCTCGAAGAGGGTGTGAATGAGTTAATCAAAATTGGTCGTGAGGCCAACGTCCCTGTCGAACTCTATCATTTTAAAGCGTCAGGCCAGCGAAACTGGCCTCGAATGGAATCGACAATTAACTTGATCAATAACGCGCGAAAACAGGGGCAGAACGTCACCGCGAATATGTATACCTATACGGCTGGCGCTACTGGTCTGACATCCTGTTTACCTCCTTATCTGTTCAATGGGGGCTTTATGGCGGGCTGGAAACGATTACAGGATCCGGCGACCCGGCAAAAGTTAGCTGCCGAAGTTCGGCAAAAAGGAAACGACTGGGAAAATATGTTTCAGCTAGCCGGATCGACCGACAACATTTTGCTAACAGCCTTTGAGGTCGATTCGCTGAAAAAATATAATGGGAAGACATTGGGTCAGCTAGCTGCCATTTGGCATAAAGATCCTGTTGAAACCCTAATGGACTTGATCGTTGCCGACAAAAGTCGGGTTGAAACAACGTATTTCCTGATGTCGGAGGAGAATGTAAAAAAAGGCATTAGTCAGCCTTGGGTGTCATTCGGCTCTGATGCAGCTTCAATTTCCGAAACGCGCAAAGACAATGGCATCGTTCACCCCCGAACATTTGGAAATTTTGCCCGGTTGTTGGGTAAATACGTTCGTGATGAGCAGGTTATGTCGCTGGAAGAGGCTGTTCGCCGGTTAACGAGCTTGCCTGCCACTAACCATAATTTACCGAATCGGGGTTACTTCGACCTGGCTATTTTGCCGATGTCGTCATCTTCGATCCAGCTACCATTGCGGATAAAGCAACTTTTGCCGACCCCTTTCAATATGCGGTGGGGGTTCAGCATGTTCTGGTGAATGGCAAACTTGTTTTGAAAGATGGCGAACACACCAACGTGTTTCCAGGCCGGGCTATCTGGGGCCCAGGACGGAAGAAAAGCAAGCCGTAACAAGAGTTTTTGACAGGATTTACAGGATAAAACAGGGTTTTTTGTTGAGGCTATCAATCCTGTTTTATCCTGTAAATCCTGTCAAAAACTCTACCGAACTAATAGCAAACTTCCCCGGATAACAGGTTTTTGTGGCACGGTGCGTAGTGTGAAGGCATAGAGTCCAACGGGTAAAGCAGTTCCGTTTAAGGTACCATCAAACGGATTGGTATACCCTTTTCCTGACGAATAAATAACTTCTCCCCAGCGATTAAATATGGTCACAACAGCATCTGGAAAAGCCTCAATACCGAATAGTTCCCAGGTGTCATTTTTTCCATCCCCATTTGGGCTAAACGCGTCAGGTACAAATACACGGGCATAAACCGTGATATGAATAGTGTCTTTGGCTTCGCAACCGGTGCTGTTTTTTACGTCAATGGTATAGGTAATATCGTTCTGGATATCCATGACCGTCGGGTTCGTGGCCGTGGCACTGTCCAGATACGTCGCCGGAGCCCATTGAAACTGATTAGGGTTGCCTGTATACACCGGATTCATGGTAAATGTATTGCCTTTATAGGTCGTCATCGAATCAGCCAGTTGGATAGTCGGAATAGGAGCTACGACTGCTATCCGTGTTGCCACGGTTCCAGTACACTCAGGAGCCGCTTTCACTGTGTAAGTGACCTGGTGGTTGCCGATACCGGCTGCCTTCGGATTGAATTCGCTGCCCGTTACACCTGGCCCGGCAAATTCGCCACCCGCTGGAGTGCCAATGAGTGTATAGGCGGGTACGTTAGGGCCACAAACACCTGGTATGGAATCAAATGTGACTACGACTGGCGCGAGTTGAGTAACAACAACGGGTGCTGACGTACCTTCGCACCCAAAAATATCCGTGGCAACAACTACATAGGTTGCAGCCTGTGAAGCTTCGTATTGCGAACTGCTGGTACCTACTTTTGTGTCGTCTCTCAGCCAGCTATAACTAATGCCACCACTGGCATCTAACCGTAATGAATCAGACGGGCAAATACGATTAAAACCCGAGGCTGATTTAATAACAGCCAGAACAGCGGCCGAACGAGCAAGTGTGGCCGTATCCGTATTCGCTTTGCACCCTAGTGTTTTATGGGTCAGTACAGCCCAGTATTTACCCGGCTGACTGGTTTGCATAGAGTCAACGGATGGCATACCCGTAAGCAGATTCCCGTCCTTATACCATTGATAGACCACATTGGAATCATTGGTTGCATGTAAGGTCACGGTTCCTGTTGTAGCGCATAAATGCCCATCTGCCGATACTTTGGCCTCATTTCCAATCACGGTAATCGTCAGAACACCTGAGTTGCCTACTTTGCTACACACCGTTTTGGGAGACACGACTAATGTATAGTCCCCCGATAGACGCACCGCCAGGGAAGGGTTTGTTGCGCCTGGTATATTGATGCCATCACGACGCCATTGATAGTTCCAGGTCGTATCGACTGCAGCCTTAAGAATCGCCGAATCACCCTGACAGATCGTTGTTTTCGTTGCCTTAGGCAGGTTTAAAATCTGAACGGCTGGGTCGGGAGTCGTTTGGGCGGACAGTCAATCACCAGTAACTGGAAATCGCGCCGAACTTCACCGATTTTTATGCCATTCCGGTATTCTTCTACCTTCACCGCAAAGACGAATAAGCCTAGCTGCGTTGCTGTAACCGATAACTGGCCCGTTTGCGCATCGATACTCAATGGAGGGTTTCCGGGAATGGCACTGTTAGGGCCAAAGCCCGACAACCAGTTTACATCCGGATAGGGGCCCGCTGAGACAGCATTTGTGGCTGTCCCTTTCTGGTTGAGTGGAGTTATCATGGAGTACCGTAGCTCATCACCGTCGGGGTCGGTACCACCGAATGGAAATGAGAACGAATCGCCAATGCACACGTACTCGCCGTTAATAGGCCCGAAGCGAGGGGAGGAGTTCGTGAAAAGCTGTCCATTTTGCTGGATAGCCGGAAACTCAAGATAAAATGTAAAACCCGTTTGGTCGGGATTGCTGATGTTATTGATACCCGCGTTCCGATTTCGGGTTTGATACGACATGTAGTAGCCCTGTGTATCATTGTAACTACCGGGACTGAGCTGAATATCGGCCTCGTAGGTAAGGACGATGAACTTTAGATTTCGCTGGGCCGCGCAGAATTCATTCGCGTAGATGACCGGTACCCGAGTGCCCGTCTGCCGCACGGTAAACGACATCATCTGGGCATTATCACGTTGGCGAAAAATGCCTAGAACGCCTGTAGTTGCCTGCTGGGCTGCACCCGCGTACCATCTTCCAGGTAGTTGGTAACGGTAATGTGGAAATGCCCAGGTACATCGCCAATAGCCCGCATTTCGATCTGCCCGCCCACCTGGTGGGTGGCTAGTGAAACCAGGGGAAACCCGAGCAGCCATAAAGAGACTAAAAACTGAACTGTAAAGAGCCGCATAAACAAGTCGTTGTAAATCTCCAGGTCATTCTTTTCTTACGACTGTGTTGGTGGTAATTCTTGCTTTATAAGTCTTGGTAAAGGCCAAAAGGCTAACAAGTTACTACTTAATTAAGGAGTGGAGCAACCAAGGCTCGCCCCTCTGTGAGGCAAAGTAAAGTTTACCTTAAATATACGCACATCTCTATTGAGTAGACGGGTTATTTGGAGGTCATTAGGTGGTCATTAGATTGTCATTGGGTTGGTCAGTCATTATCATTTGATTGTTTACTAATGACTACTTAATGACCATCTAATGACAATTATTTCAGCTTCGCCAAAAATGTCAGGCTATTCGAAACCATGCCTGTGCTTCGTACATAATGTCCAAAGCGCAGTTCGACACTTTGCCAATGGCCAATGCCAAATAATCCACCAGGGGGAGCCATACGGATTCCAGTTCCAATAAATTGACTGTTAAAGCTAGAAATATCGTAGTCGCTGGTATAATACGCTTCGGTTGTGCGATGTGTGCCATAGGAAGCAAAGTACCGCACAGCCGACTGGTGGTTAAATCGATAAAATGGACTCACAGATACGAATGAGGTCAGCTTGATTGGTGCTTCAACGTTGACCGTATGCGCCTGCATACCCCAGTCGTCAATGTAATATCGGTAAAACGTTCGGATGATGACCCGGTCGCCCATAAAATAGTGTAACCGGACGCCAATCGGCAATTTCAGGCGGCTACCGGGTAGTTTTTCCACCGTTTCGGAGCCGTCCTGAAAATAAATCCGGTGGAACGGTGTGCTCAGTAAACCTTGTTGGAAAGCTGGCTCTACGGTCAGTAAAACCTGCAGACGTTTGTTAATGACCTGCGATAGCGACAGGCTAAGGTTATACGAATTTCGGGGTTTGTAGTCAACCGGGTCTCTATCACCGTGAGCGCCGGAACCGTACCCTTCAGGCCGAAGTTCGGGCGGGAGAATGACTTTCCAGGTGTCGAAAAAGGCACCTCCTTTTAAACTAACCTCCCGATTGTTATCGGCCGATGCTTTCGCAAAATTGACATTGATTCCGTATGATTTGTAATCGTACTCGGTTGAATAAGACAAGGCGATACCGCGCGTTGTCCGATTGGCGTCATCATGCACGCTCCAGGCAATCGACGGATAAATATGAGTATCACTCTTGGAGGCAGAGGATACCGTCAACGGGTCAATCTTGTCTGATGAGGCCGAAGTATAATGGTCGATGTTAAAGTCAAACGTAATCGTATGCTGACGACTCCGCCGATCGGAGGTTTTAAGTACGAGATCGAGTGATTGGGCGAAATCGGTCAAGTGTTCCGTACCAATGCCTCCGGTCACGGCTGAGTTGTTGCCGTCCTGCTGGTAATAACTCGAAACTAAATTTATTTCTTCGACTTTGAGCTTACGTTTTTCGTAGGTTGGCTCAGTGGTCGTCTGGCCGTAACCCGTTCGCCATATACTGAGCAATAAGCCAACCGATAAACAGATTTTTTTCATTGGTAGCGTTTTTAGTTACAGCCGCAGCCTCCTCCACTTTTTCCCCCATTGGCTCCGGCAGCTCCTTCGCGATAGAGGTAAAAATTCTGCTCGAACTTCTCTGATTTACGGGCCGATAACTCCATTTCAGCATCATTGATCCGGCTTTTCTGATACTCTTTTACCGTCGTACAACTCGATAGACCAAGGAGCAAAAGTCCAGCAAGTAGAGTCGGTTTGACATTGTTTACGTTCTTATTCATAGGTGGTTTTGTCCAGATTAATTGGCTGTAGCAGGTGCTGTAAGCCGTATATTGGTTGATGTATGCAGTACATCGTTGTCGTCAATAATAATGCAGGCAATGTGTCGCATCTGGTTAATCAGATTTAGCCCCACCAGAACGCCCATCACCATGACAGGGGTAGCCAGGGCATCCGCCAGCTCGGCATTGGGGGCAATTATGGTCACACTTTTAATGCCTGATACAGGATATCCCGTTTTCGGGTCGATGGTATGCGCATACCGTTTGCCGTTAATCAGGGCAAATTTCTCGTAACTACCCGATGTTGCCACGGCCATATTGCTGATCGCCAGGTAAGAAAATGCCTGCCGACTTGCCAGGTTAGGGTCGGCAATGCCGATGGTCCAGGCTTGGCCATTGGGTTGTGATCCCCAGGTCGTCAGGTCACCGGCGGCATTTACAATTCCACTCTCAACTCCCCGTTCACGTAACACCCGTTTGGCCTGTTCGGCCGCATAGCCTTTGCCGATACCACCAAATCCGATTCGCATTCCTTTTTCTTTCAGGAAGACGGTGTGTTTATCAGCATTGAGCATCACGTTCCGGTAATTAATGAGCCGTATCATGCGCCGGGCCGTTTTGGGGTCAGGTAATGCAGTCATCGTCGTATCGAAATTCCAGAATCGCTTATCAATTGAGCCATAGGTAATATCGAAGGCTCCCTGCGTCAGCGCCGATAATCGCAGCGACCGCTCAATGAGTGAGAATACCTCAGGATCAACCTGCACGGGCTTGATGCCCGCATTGGCATTGATCTGATTGGTCTGACTATCCTCGTTAAATGTTGTGAGTAATCGCTCAATCCGGCTAATTTCCGCGATGGCTTCATCGAGACAATCGTTCGCCCAGCTAGCATCCGAACTGACAACACTAAGCTCGAAGCGATTGCCCATGAGCCGTTGTACCCGTTGATGAATGCGGGTCGATAGGGTCATTTTGCTGCCGAGGTAACGGATTGAATCGTTTCCAGAAAGGACGATACGGTCAGGGTTTGCGGATAGCCATCCCATTCTTTAAGAATATGACCATCGGCATCAAGTAAAACCGTGAGCGGAAATTTGCCCTGCTTATTGTATTTTTCCGCTAAAGCTTCGTTGTGAGCTGTCTGACGGGCATCCAACTGATTTTTAGATAAGCGAGGGAAGTCGGCCCGGACGAGGATCAGATGTTCCGTAGCAAACTGGCCAAACTCGGCCGACTCGAAGATATTTTTTTTGAGTTTAATGCAGGGACCACACCAGTCAGAGCCAGAAAAATTCAGGAGGATGAATTTATGACTTTGGGCTGCTTCGGTTTTTGCCTGGTCAAAATTTAGCTGCCAGGTTAGGGTATTAGCCAACAAACCAAGGCCAACAAAGAGCGTTGTTAGTACGAGTTTCATGTTAGTTTAGATTAATTGCAAGCTGGGGTGAATTCATTAACTATAAACGACGAGAGTTTTGCCGTCTGTGGCAACTTTGTAGACCGTAAGGCCACCACTGCCGAAGCTATTTTTTCCTTTGCCGGTCAGGTCAAAACGAGCACCGTGTTGTGTGCAGTAAAATTCCGTTTTGTTGAAAATGATGGCTTTTTTAGGCTCATGACTACAGGTTTGGGTAACGGCAACGTAAGTGCCCGCACTTACCGTGGCCACAACTATGCCGCTCTGAGCCAGATAGCCCCCACCGTTTTCAAAGCTGCCGCTGCCGATGAAGTCAGGTCGATGGTCAGAAGTCGGTTTTTAATCGTACTCAAGTCAGTACCCGTTGTTGTCGTGGTCGTCGTTGGTGACGTTGTTGTGCCCGATGTTGTCGTGGTCGTTGTCGGTGACGTTGTTGTGCTGTTGGTTGGCGTTGTAGTTCCCGCAAGTGTCAGCGCATTAACAACGGTATCTTCTTCCCGAATGCAGGACGTCATCGCTGCCATTAGCGCAGCTCCGGTGAAGCCCATCGATTTCAGAAATTCATAGCGAGTCATAAGAACTAAAGTTGGATGATAAGCGACTGAGAATTTTTAACTAATACGCTGAGTAATTCTGAAACGTGGCAAGTTTTAATCTACTTAAAAATAGGACTTTTTACGGGCAGTAGAATTAAGTGTTTTTACTTTTCAAGTACGCTAGTCAAAGCTATGCCCTTTAGGGCAAGACTTTAGTTGCTACTCATTTCTAATAGCTTTGCGGGATGAAGCAGCAACGGTCGAGCAGTCATTCGGTGCATCAATTGCAAGTTCATCTGGTGTGGAGCACCAAGTATCGGTATCAGGTGCTGACAGGGGAGGTTCAACTGCGTTGTCGAGACCTGATTCGGCAAACCTGCAATGCGCTGGACGTACAGATTCTGAAAGGGGTTGTGAGCAAAGACCACATCCATTTGCATGTATCGTATCCACCCTCGTTGAGTGTGAGCGACATGGTCAAACGGCTGAAGGGTCGGAGTGCGAAACTGCTCTTGGCTGAGTACCCGGAGCTGAAACGTCGGTATTGGGGCGGTCATTTTTGGGGGATTGGTTATGGAGCCTGGAGCGTGGGCTCGATTACCGATGAGTTGTTGCAGACCTATTTGGATCATCATAAAGAACACCCGAATGGGGATGAGAATTTTATTCTGGAATGATCCCCTTTCAGGGGTTGGCTTTCAGTCGGTTTCAACCGAAACGGCGAATTTCATTCGCTTCTCAACCTATGGACTTCCAGTCCATAGTCGTTTAGTTCCATTAACGGATAACTGAGGGTTATAGTATTCTCTGAAGATTCTTGATATACAATGGAATATACTTGTTTCAGGGAAAATGCTACAGACTGGTTATGGAGCAACCCTTTATTCTCCAGGCCATAAACACAGCTGGGAAATCGGTAAAATTACTTAGAATGTATTCGGTCATTGTGTAGTGCCGACCGTCCTGGTCGGTCGAAAAGCTACCTGTTTCGGAACCGACCGTCCCGGTCGGCATTACACGAAAAAAAACTATGCGTTTTCTTCGTGGTTTTTATTTAGTAATACGCTGTATTGAGCTTGACCGTTGCCTGAAGCTAAAAAAATGTTCATACGTGCCGATACCCCTGTTGGTCAAACGGGGGGTAACGGAAGTGAAAATGAAAAATAAATAGCGCCAATAGGCTGTATTTCAGATCTATTAGCGCTATTTATTTTTCTGAAAACGGTGTTTCAGGATTTCATAAGTAGCCAGTTTCGGGGATCATCATCCCCACAAAATAGCGGCTTGTCAATGACTCGTTGAGATTTCCTGATGCCCTCAACAGCATATCGGAACCCAGTTTTCCAAACTGGTTGAGATCATTTAGACTAATAGCGACTCTGGCTTGTTGAGGCAGCAATTGCCCCGTGTATGCCTGTGGGAGCCAGTGCTGGATAAACCAGTGCAAATCAATAGGATTGAATAAGCGGAGCTGTCGTAGGTCGATCCACCAACGTTTAATTTGATGCCTTTTGGCTAAGGCCAGGATTGCCAGCGACCCATCCCGAAAGTTTTCGCTGGTCGGTATACCTACCCAGGTTTGCTGTAACAGGTGTACACTACAGGCAACTTTCACCATGACATGCTCATTCTGGTAGGTTTTCATGCGAACTGAATCAAGCTGACCCTAAAGGGTATTTGGGGAAATTTGGGTGAACTGCTCTACATAGGCCCGCTTAAGTTCGGCTTCGGCAAAGCGATAGGCATACATAAATTTGTCATTCTCCTGTTGAATGATGCCCATGTCTTCGAGTTTAACGACATTGTTCCAGATTCGTTGGAGGCTTCCATAAAAGCCATCTTCAGACTGAGATAATAAGACCTGTAAGGGCACAGATGCAGCCGCTTGGGCCTGGTTGACCGGCGTGTTGATGGGTGTACGTTTCATTGGGTGAGCGATTCAGGTTATCCGCTGTTTCACGGTTTAAAAGGTAACGTACAACTGCATCATTGACTATTGCGGGTTAGTGCTGGCTTTACGGGTTCGTTTTAGGACTTTTTAACAGTTAATCGAACTAGCGTTTAACCGTTTTCAACCTACAAAGGCTGCCTGTTACTGGTTGAAAACGCTTATTACTGGCTAAAAACGGCTTATTCGCTTCTAATTACCCTTACGACAAAAAGAGCCAATTCGTGGCCCGTCCGTTGCAACGATGGCTAAAGAAAAGGGATTATGGGTGAAAATAAGTTAAGGGAGTAAACCCTCACCCAGATTCATTCGTCAGGAATAAACTGCTGTCCATCCGGTCTATTCTGCCCTTTGTCCACTTTTGGTTTCGGGTTTTCGGTTGTGTGTACACCTTTGTAATACATAAAGCAACCTCCATGAAAGCGCACAGTTTACTTATTGCTGCCACATTACTCGCCGTTAGTCTTCAAACACCCGCCCAGGCTCAATTCCCTGGAATGGGTGGCTCTACGCAAACCAAAGCCCTGCCCGGTACGGCAGGCGACCAGAGTCCTAAAGGAAACGCCAAAATAATCGGTTCGATCATTGATTCGACCCAGGCCAAAGCGGTCGAATTTGCCAGCATCGCACTTTATAACAAAGCTACCGGCAAAGCCGTAGACGGAACGGTCGCTGATGAAAAAGGAAAGTTCGCCCTAACGAAACTAGTAGCTGGTGAGTACCGGGCCTTAATCACGTTCGTTGGTTTCAAGAATAAAACGATTGAAAATCTGGTTCTGGCCAACGGTCAAAGCCTGGATTTAGGGGTTATTAAGCTGAGTTCCAGTGTGAAAACATTGGAGGAAGTAACCGTGACCGGGCAGGCTGCACTCATTGAAGAAAAAGTAGACCGCCTGGTTTATAATGCTGATAAAGACATTACCGCGAAAGGAGGTGATGCCACCGATATTCTACGTAAAGTCCCACTGCTCACGGTCGATCTGGATGGCAATGTGTCGCTGCGAGGTAGCTCCAATATCCGGGTACTGATTAATAACAAACCCAGCACCATTGTTGCCAGTAGCGTTTCGGATGCTTTAAAGCAAATCCCAGCTGATCAGATTAAAACGGTAGAGGTTATTACCAGTCCGTCGGCCAAATACGATGCCGAAGGGTCGGGAGGGATTATTAACATTATCACCAAAAAGAACAGCTTGCAGGGACTGAACCTAAACATAGACTCGGGTGTAGGTAACCGGGGTTCGATGCTGTCCTTAAATGGTAGCTACCGCAAGGGGAAGGCCGGTTTTACAATTGGCGGTTTCGGCCGGGGCATGTATAATACCATTACAAAAACGAACCTCGATCAAACCAGTATAGTAAACAATGTGTCTACACTGACGCGCCAGTCGGGCGATGGTACAAGCAAAGGGCTTTTCGGGCAATATAATTTAGGGTTTGATTACGATCTGCCTAAAAACCAAAGCCTGACCGCAGGTGTACGGTATGGCGTACGGAATATGATTAGCCAGCAAGATCTGGTTACCCAATTATTTACGAACGGAACGCCAGGTTCAACCTCAAACCGGAATGTTGATACCCGCAACCTGTCGGGAACGGTGGATGCCAACATCGACTATTTGCATACCTTCAAGCCTCAGCAGGAATGGAGCATTTCGACGCTCTACAGCCGGAATGACCTGACGAATAACTTCGATGCCGACCTTCTGAATGGCTCGGGTGCCTTAACGGGTCGCCAGCAGAACCTGAACAAGAACGTTAACCAGGAATTTACGGTGCAAACCGATTACCAGACGCCTATCAAGAAAAATCAATTGCTTGAGTTTGGTGCAAAAGGCATAATCCGTCAGGTTAACAGTGACTATCGTTATCTGCTTGCCGGGCCAACGGGGGAATTTACTACCGAAAAGAATGGTACCCAGGGTGCTTTGTTGTATCACCAAAACATTGCTGCCGGCTACACGTCGTATACGTACACGACCAAGCAACGCTATACACTGAAGGGAGGACTGCGTTACGAACATACCTTCATCGACGCCAGTACGCAGGAGGCTGGCACGCTGGGCATTGGTAACTATGGGGTATTAGTTCCCAGTGTTAATGCATCGAAATCGTTTAAAGGAACGACCGTCAAACTAGGCTATAACCGACGGATTCAACGGCCTGGCCTTCAGCAGTTAAACCCGAATTTTAATACGGCTAACCCGCAGAACATCACGATTGGTAATCCGTCGCTTCGGCCTGAACTAACCAATAACTTTGAATTAGGTCTGAGTAAAACGATCAAAAAAACGTTCATCAATGCAACCTTCTTTGGCCGGGTAACCAATAACGCGATCACCCAGGTCAGAAACCCATCGGATACACTGGCCGGTGCCATCATTACCACTTACCAGAACATTGGTCGTCAGTATGCCTACGGTACCAATACCTTTGCTAACGTAGCGGTAACTTCTAAAATCAACGTGGGTATCTTCCTGAATGCCTTTTACACTAGCCTGACGGGCCAGACGACAAACGCTGATGGGGTTTCTGAAGAGTTGACTAATACAGGGGTTAACATCAGTGGTGGATCGTTTGCTTCGGCGCAGTTCGGTAACGGCTGGGGTGCTCAGGCCTTTGGTTTCCTTCAGGGGTCGCAGGTGCAGTTGCAGGGAACGCAAGGAGGTTTCGGGTTCTACACAGTAGGGGTTAAGAAAGACTTCAAAAGCAAAAAAGGAAGCGTTGGTCTTGCTGCCGAAAACTTCCTCTCGAACCGATTCAACATCCATACTGTACTGAATTCAGCCCAGTTTAATCAGGTCAACGATGTTTATCTTTACAATCGGGGCATTCGTCTGACGTTTACCTATAAAATTGGTAAAATGACGATGGATGCGCCACGTAAAAAAGCCAAGTCCGTCAATAATGATGATGTGAAAAGTGATGGAAATGGCCAGGCCCCAGCTACAGGAGGTACCCCAGGTGGAGGAACTCCCCGACAGTAGGTAAATGAATAATGAATTGGGACTGAAAATCATTGGTTCTCGTTTAACCTCACAGGACCGCAATTATCCATTGTTCATTATACATTTGTATAAATCAGTTTTAAACGAATTAGATAAGTTTAACCCCCCTTTAGTAAAATGAAAACAAATAGCTTCCTGGCTCTAACCGTGGCCACTCTGGTATCTGTCGGTGCTTACGCGCAAACGGTAGATGAAATTGTTGACAAACACGTTGCCGCCATGGGTGGACTGGATAAACTGAAAGGCATAACCTCACTAGTTACAGAACGCTCACTTTCGGTACAGGGAATGGAAATACCTAGCAAAACGACAGTCGTGGTGGGTAAGTCGCTTCGTACTGAATCGTCGGTGATGGGAAATTCAATGATTCAGGTTGTTGACAACGCTGGCTCGACCGGCTGGATGCTCCGCCCAGCTATGATGCAGGGAACCGGCGAACCTGAAGACATGCCAGCCGATCAGATCAAGCAGCAAAAAAGCCAGCTCGATCCGTTTGGCCCGCTAGTCAATTACAAAGACAAAGGGAACAAAGTGGAGCTGGTAGGTAAAGAGAAAGTGGACGGCAAAGACAACTACCATCTGAAAGTGACATCAGCGGATGGCGTTGTGGTGGATGAATATCTGGATGCCACTACGTACCTGGTTAGCAAAGTTAAAGCGACGATGAACGGGCAGGAAGGCGAAATCGGGTTCTCAGACTACAAATCGGTAGAAGGTATTCCGTTTGCCAACACCATGGAAATCGCGAATCCACAAATGGGAACGTTGACGATGGTTACCACTAAAATCACCGTGAATCCCAAAGTAGACGACACTGTGTTCAAAAAACCAGCTAAATAAGCCAATAGCTAGTTTATCTTGTATCAGAAAGCCACTCTTAGCCGGAGTGGCTTTCTGATTTTTAGCGTATACTTTTGCCTAAAATTCCCTTATCTACTATGAATCAAAACCGATGGTTGTTGCTATTCCTTTTCTTTTCACCCCCTTTGTTTGCTCAATCTAATCTAAAACTCTGGTATAATCAACCTGCTGCCGTCTGGACAGAAGCGTTACCTGTTGGCAATGGTCGTATAGGTGGCATGGTCTTCGGGCGTGTAGATGAAGAACTGATTCAACTCAATGAAAGTAGCCTTTGGTCTGGAGGCCCAGTAAGCGGTAAAGTCAACCCAGAGTCACCTACTTATCTGCCGCAGGTTCGGCAGGCCCTGGCTCAGGAAGACTACAAAAAGGCAGTCGAGCTGGCTAAGAAAATGCAGGGCCTGTATACTCAATCGTATATGCCTCTGGGTGACTTAGTCCTGAAACAGGATGTTAAAGGGGCCAAACCGTCTGCCTACTACCGGGATCTGGATATTCAGAAAGCCATGGCGACCACCCGTTTTACCGTGAACGGAATAGACTATAAGCGGGAGATATTCACGTCGGCACCCGACCAGGTCATGGTGATTCGATTGACGGCCAGCAAGCCTGGTCAACTCAGTTTCGATGCAGCTACCCGGAGTCAACTTCGGGTTCAAAACGTGAGTAACGGTGCCAGTGATTGGATTATGAAAGGGAAGGCTCCCGCACAGGTTGATCCCAATTATTACAATCCTAAAGACCGGGAGCCTGTTGTTTATGATGATGCCAGTGGTTGCAAGGGTATGCGGTTTCAATTGCGTATCAAGGCGCTGAATCAAGGGGGACCGTTAAAACAGATACCGCTGGTATTCATGTTCGAAATGCCACTGAAGTAGTGTTGCTGGTAGCAGCAACAACCAGCTTTAATGGATACGACAAGTGCCCGGATAAAGACGGAAAAGACGAGAATAAGCTGGCCGAAGAAATTATCCAAAAAGTTACCAAAAAAGCTTATCTAACACTGTTAAGTAGTCATATTTCGGATTATCAGTTCTATTTTAATCGGTTTTCGTTTCAACTAACCGATACAACTAAAACAAATTCAAATGCTATTCTGCCCTCTGACCAACGTTTGGAAGGCTACAGCAAGGGAGCGTACGACCCTGGTTTAGAAACATTGTATTGTCAATATGGGCGGTATCTGCTCATTTCCAGTTCACGCGTGCCGGGTGTGCCTGCCAATTTGCAGGGAATCTGGAACAAAGAGCTTCGGGCTCCCTGGAGTTCGAACTATACGATCAACATCAATACCCAGATGAATTACTGGCCAGTGGAGGTAACTAATCTGTCTGAGCTTCACTGGCCTCTGCTCAGTTTCATTGGTTCACTGGCTAAAAATGGGACTGCTATTGCGAAGGAGTTTTACAACATGCATGGCTGGGTTGCGCATCATAATACAGACATCTGGGCCATTGCTAACCCCGTTGGCGATAAAGGACACGGTGATCCGAAATGGGCAAACTGGAATCAGGGAGCCGGTTGGTTATCGCAACACCTTTGGGAACATTACCGGTTTACCGGCGATAAAACATTCCTGAAAGAAAGCGCGTATCCTATTATGAAAGGGGCGGCTCAGTTTTACTTAGACTGGCTCATTGATGATAAAGACGGTTATTTGGTCGTGTCTCCCTCCTTATCGCCGGAAAATGATTTTATTGATGCCAAGGGTCAGCATTCGTCCGTTTCGGTGGCGACAACGATGGATATGTCGATTATGTGGGATTTGTTTACTAACCTGATCGATGCGTCTACGGCGCTGAATACGGATACAGAATTCCGCAATTTGCTTATTGAAAAGCGAAAAAAGTTTTACCCACTTCACATTGGTCACAAAGGAAATCTGCAGGAGTGGAACAAGGATTGGGAGGATGTAGACCCCCAACATCGGCACGTATCCCACCTCTTTGGCTTGCATCCGGGGCGGCAAATTTCTCCCGTGATAACCCCCGATTTTGCCGCAGCCGCCAAAAAAACGCTGGAGATTCGGGGGATGCGGGAACGGGCTGGAGCCGGGCCTGGAAAATCAATTTCTGGGCAAGGCTGCTTGATGGAAATCATGCCTACCTGCTGCTACGGGAGTTACTAAACTATACGAGTGAAACAGCGACCAACTATACCAGTCGAGGAGGAGGGGGACTTATCCTAATTTTTTCGATGCGCACCCACCTTTCCAGATCGACGGAAATTTTGGCGGCACGGCGGGTATGGCCGAAATGCTGATTCAAAGTCATCTGGATGATATTCACTTACTGGCCGCCCTGCCCGATTCCTGGAAAGAGGGTAACGTATCAGGCTTAAAAGCGCGTGGCGATTTTGAAATAGGTATTCAGTGGAAAAATCACCGGCTCACGACCGCCACTGTCAAATCACTCAATGGGGGACTTTGCAGACTTCGAACAGCCCGTCCAGTGAAAATAAAGGGGATTCTGGCTGAATCGAAGCAAACTAAGGTAGGCTATGTTACTTCGTTTACTACGCAAAAAGGCGCAACGTATGCGGTGTCAGGTTTGTAAGTTTATATACCTTCCCGAACTGGGGCCGCTCGGCGGTGCAAAACTTTCTGGAAGTTATTAACTTATAGCCTATTACTATCAGCATAAATAAAACGAGCGGGCAGTATATACTGCCCGCTCGTTTTATTTATGCTGATAGTGTCATTCAACTACGTTCCTGATGTTAGGAATAACTGCACCTTCATCTGGTCATTAGCCCGTTGCTGGTCACCAATCGTTACCCGTTGAATATAGTCTTTGAGTGTTAGCGAGGTTTGCGTTTGGGTTGATGTCGGAAGGGTTAATAGCAAGGGCTGATTGGGGAGCTTCCGCTTTATAATCTGACCGATGTAATACGTTAAATCGAAGGTATATGCGTCGACAATAGGTAAGCCGCCCGGATCAGGCCCAAGTTGATTTTGAGCTGTGGCTTGAAGGGAGTATTGGGCTATCGCGGAAGTCGTGCCACCTGGGCCTCCTGGTAAAGCAGAAGGCAAAATATCGTTCTGAGTATTCGTGAAAAAGAGTGCCAGATTAGTTGGTGGAGGGCTATTGTCCTTCAAGCTATTTCGAACAGGGCTAATAACCAGCAACGCCTTGTTAAGATCTGCGAAGCCATCGGGCCTGGCAAATTGATCCAGATAAGGAAGTTCAAGACGGGTTTGAATATGAGCACCCGGCACGATAAAGGTTGTATTGTTCGTTAAGCGACTACTGACAGCATCAGTTCGATTTTTTAGAGCACTCAAGGGAGTTCCGCTAAGATCATTTGTTAGCTGCGTAAAATACCCTAAGGACATCGGAAACAGTAGACTCGACTGGGTCAGATCTACGGTAGTGGCATGATAATAGAGCCGCAGCCCACTACTGGCCGCTACGAAACCAGCAAATGTATTCGTTGTTGAATTACAGTTAAACGCAAAGCCAGGTATGTACTCAGCTAAGGTAGTTGCATCAATGATATCGCCATTAACCAGTTTATTGTAAAATTCCTTCTCAACATCAGCGGGCATCCGAAACGATATTTTCTTCGTAAGCGTCAGTGGCTGAGGTAGAACTGTTTTCTGTAGGTATGGCTTGCTACTATACGCTACTGAATTTGTATTGTAATACGCCTGATAAATGAGAGGTTTATTCAGGGTATGTACACTGATGTTAAAGGCAGAGGTTGTATCGCCATAGACGAAGGCATAACTCAGCTCCAACACCAATGAGTCTAATTGCTGACTTGTGCTCCCTAAAAAGGTGTTACTGGCATAGTTAATGGCCGCAAAACTACGAGCTGTCATTTTGCCCGTTTGTGAGTCCGTCCATTGGCCAACCAGGATATTGTTGTCACCAGAGGTGACAAACGAATCCGGACGCATCACCGTTGAGGTTTTCAGCGTCAGGGTGTCAACAGATTGCACCACCAATTCCTGTGGACTGATGACCGACTGACCTACACGGAGATCGCCCGATTGACAGGAAAGTAGCACTATACCGGTTAGCAGTAGCAAACCGGCGTACCAGAGAGTACGCATAATCTAACTAATTCAGGGGATTTTTACGCCCAACTGGCGTAAGTCTTCTTTTGTCAGCGTCGGCATAGCCTGCGTCTGCTTCATTTTTTCAGCCACCCAGTCGCCAACCCGATGAGCCTGTTCCTGGCTGGAAAAGCCTACTATACCAGGCTGCCCCGGTATAGTAGGCTGATGAATAACTAATTTATCGTTATTCAGTATATCATACCCCAACCACCTGATGTTTTAATGACCTGCACCTGATAATGGGGTTGCCGGGGATAGACCATATAGACAGTCACACCAGCTAAGCAAATCAGGATCAGAATCAGACCCAACCGCAAAAAAGATGGTTGAGACATTGGTTGAGCGTCTTTTGTTATCATAGACTTTACTAACCCTACGATTAAATCCAAACGTAAATAGCATAAGGAAGAAATCGTATTTGAGACAACTTAAGGAATGACTTGTACTACAGTCGGATCAAAATCCCAAAGGTCATCGAAGCGACTGGAACCGTTGCTGCCTGTAGTAACATACCCTTTGTTCCCAATTGCCCAGCCAACGCCAAAGGTTCTGCTTGCTCCTTCAAATACACCTTTAGTTTCCCAGGTATCTACGTCTGGATTGTATTGCCAAACATCTTTTGTATTACCATCTCCAGTTACAAGGTAGCCTTTACCGTTGATGGCGAAGCCAACCGCGTAGCTACGGGCAATACTCGTCTGGTCGGTAATGAAGTTCAGTTTCTGGGTCCACAAATCCTGGGAAGGGTCATACACATACCAGTCCAGTTGGTTCGAATTGTTGTTGTTGCCGGTGCCTACATAAGCCATGTTGTTGATAACAAATGCAACGGCTCCTACACGTTTGGAGCCACCGTAACTGGCTACTTTCGTCCATGTGTTAGCCGTTGGATCGTATGACCACATGTCTTTCAGATAGTTACCATCGAAGCCACAGGTCACATAACCTTTCGTGCCGATCGCGAATGCAGTAGCGGTTTGACGAGCCGTTCCACCAAAATCAGCTACCTGCTTCCAGGTGTTGGTGGTTGGATTGTACTGCCAGAAATCCTTCAGCCGGGTAGAGTTGGCATCGAGACCGGTACCGATATACCCGTTTGTTCCAACGGCAAAGCCTACACCAACGTTGCGGGCCACGCCAGCAAAATCGGCTTTCTGTGTCCAGGCATTCCGGCTGGGGTCATACGCCCAGAAATCCTTCAGGCGGTTATTGCTGACATCAATTCCCGTTCCCATGTAGGCAATCGTGCCGACGACAAAACTGGCAGCCCCATAACGGGCGGGCCCTTCTAGTTCAGACTTTGATGTCCAGTCTCCCAGAACATCAACCGTGCTGCTGGTATTACAACCAATCAGGAGCCCTGCCCAGCCTATGCTGACCAGACCCAGTATCAAGTTGACGCGTTTGGTCTTCTTTGTAGCGGTAGAGAGGATGATCTCAGATGATACAGATTTCGACTGGGAGGACTTAGCCGAAAGGAATCGAAATGGTAAATGAATCATGAAAAACGAGCGTGAACGAACGAATTAAAACGTAAAGTTATAGTAATTTGCGTTAAGAACGACGATTTTGATAGTCTTACCAATTCGAACTGACAGATTGGCGTCCTAACTCAGGCGAAGTTGTTTATCAAATAGGTCGTGCAAAATTAAGCCAAAGGGGTGTTACTTACCAACGTGCTATCCTCATAAAAATTCTTAATTGTTAGACTTGATGTCAGGGTGCTTAGACTAAAATCGAAACGACGATAACACAAAGACTCGCTTTGGGCCATCGTCGTTGGAATCGGATTCCTTAAAAAAGCTTAAAATTTCAGAGCTTTCAGTTGCCGAATCATCGACTTTCCTCCAGCCTTCCGTTGAATGGACGAACCTAGAGCTACCCGTGTATTGCCACTGCTTGCTGCCAGTCGGCCATTCGCTGTACTTCCCGAAATCTGCCCGAGTGCAGTACTCAGATAGGCCTCGTTTATATCGCCCAGAGGTAACAGATTAATCGGTTCGTCGACCTCTATACTAGGCGTAAAACCTGTGGCGTAATCAGACTGCCCTGCGCTGTTATATGACTTGAACACAATGGGTTGCATCCCCCATTTGATCTTGCCCGAATCATCCGTAATCGTAATGGAACCCACGTTTTTGCCATACGTAGTTGTGCCAATTGTCGTAACGGTCATGTAGGGGCGTAAGCCATTGATAATGAGTTCGCTGGCTGAGGCTGTGTGATCGGTGGTAAGGACAAAAACACGGGAAAGATTACTGCCAATGTTCTGAGACTTATCGAGGAAGTTCTGCACAAAGAAACTAGAACCATAGGTCTGTTGTAAGAGGGGCGTAATGCTTGAATTCCACTCTTCGCGGAAGTACAATTTGCTGGAACTGATGCCCTTACCGATCAGGCTGGCCAGATTAGCGGAGGAAGATGTGTAACCGCCCGGATTATAGCGTAAATCAAGCACCAGTTCAGTTACACCCTGCGCTTTAAAATTGCTGAAAACGGCATCGACCTGTGCATCATATTCATCGGCCGTGCTGCCATTCGCACCAGGCACAAACTGATTATACACTAAATAACCCACCTTTTTGCTGCCAACGGTGTACACAGAATCCAGAAATACGGGGTTTTCCTGAAAGGTCGTAGCGGTTACGCTGATTGTCTTATCTGTATCGACTAGCGTAGTGCCGCTTACACTGGCAAAGCCAAACGTAAAGGTCGTCCCGGTAAACAGCAGGTCTGAATAATTAGTGGTTGAAAGAGCCTGTCCGTTTACTTTGGAGATGATATCGCCCCGTTTGATGCCAGCTAACTGAGCCGGGGAACCTGGTAATACATACAAGACCTGAGCTATAACATCCGTAGAACCCGACGCGCGGAGGTATAGATTATACTCCATACCTGTTGTTGTCGTTTGTCCGCTAAGCTCAGCCGTTAACGTACTCGCATCATTTTCAATCCAGGAAAAGCGGTCACCGGTTGGATTACTGGTTGCGTTGTATGTATTCAAAATGGAATCGAAAAAGACATCGGGAGCCAGTGTTGTATCTGGGCTTGCCGGAATTTTATCATTCCAGTAATATACTTCCCGCATATTCGACAGAATCCAGGAGTCGATGGTCGTATTCTCATTCGTTGTGGCCGAGGTCTGTGGGTAACATCGTCGGTATTTTTCTTGCAAGCCGATAGCGACAGGATAAAGCCTGCTATCAGCAGCCACTTTATTGAGAAAATTCGTGCAGGAAGTAAATCATTGATTGTATTGACTTTGTAATTCATATCGTTCTTGTTCTATAGAGTAAGTTGAATAAATGACTGTCTTGATCTATACTGAATACGTGGCAGAAGAATTGATTGTTGCAACGGACGATCCTACTTCAGGAATTTAATAGTCATTTAATTCTGAACTGCGATGAGAAGCAGGAAGGTAGCCAATGCCAGGCGTCTGACTTTATTGGAGCTTGATGTACGAATAAGTAGTTGCGTTTATGTTGTATCTTTGATAGTAGAAACCTAGTACTATACCAAACCTGTGGAAAGACGTAATGCGTTAAAAACAATGGCTGGGGCCGTTGGCGGGCTGATTAGCCTACCTGCCTGGGCCAATGCCTGGACGACCGAAACTGTCCGTGCGACCCGGCAAATTCTCTCTGGAAGTCAGACTGAACTGTTGGCTGAACTGGTCGAAACCATTATCCCGGTTACCGATACGCCCGGAGCCAAAGCGCTGAACGTTCATCAGTTCGTACAGAAAATGGTGGCAGACTGCTACCCCAAAACCGCACAGGATACGCTCGGAAAAGGGCTCGATTCCTTAAATGAACTGGCACAGAAATCATTTAGTAAACCCTTTTCAGAAGGCGATACGGCCCAACGGACTGCCCTCTTGACCCAACTGGCGAAATCGAGTGATACAGCCCAGAAAGATTTTTACTCGCTGGTAAAGAACCTTACTATTCGGGGCTATATGACGTCGGAATATGTGATGACGAACCTCACGCATTATGAATTTATTCCAGGCCGCTATCATGGTTGTGTACCCGTAAAACCGAACGCTGCTTCTCAACCTAAATAATAGTTTGCGGTTTGACGTTTGCGGTTTGAAGTTGGCTGGCAGAAACGCTCGCTTCAGCTAACTTCAAACCGCAAACGTCAAACCGCAAACCTACAAAAACATGTCTTACTTAAATATAGACGCTCAGGCTCAGAATACCTATGATGCCATTGTCATTGGCTCGGGGATCAGTGGTGGCTGGGCCGCCAAGGAATTGACGGGCAAAGGCCTCCGCACACTCGTCCTCGAACGGGGTCGCGATGTTCGGCACGTAACCGATTACCCGACGACCAACAAACAGCCCTGGGAGTTCGAACACCGTAATCAGTTGAAGCAGGAGGTTCGGGAAGCCAATCCAATCATCAGCAAGTGCTATGCTTTTTATGAAGGCACGGAGCAGTTTTTTGTGAAAGATGCCGAACACCCCTATGTTCAGGACAAGCCCTTCGACTGGATTCGGGGCTACCAGGTTGGCGGAAAATCGCTGATGTGGGCCAGGCAAACGCAGCGCTGGAGCGACTTCGATTTTGAAGGGCCTGCCCGCGATGGATTTGCTGTGGATTGGCCTATCCGGTACGCTGACATTGCGCCCTGGTACAGCTATGTGGAGCGTTTTGCCGGAATTACGGGGAATAAAGACGGTTTGGCTACCCTGCCCGACGGTGAGTTTTTACCCCCGCATGAGTGGAACTGTGTAGAAAAACATTTTCAGCAAAAAGTAGCTGCCAAGTACAAAGACCGGCATGTCATAATGGGCCGGGCAGCCCACCTGACTCAACCCCAACCCATTCATTTTCAACAGGGACGGGCGCAATGCCAGCACCGTACCATTTGCGAACGGGGTTGTCCCTTTGGGGGCTATTTTAGCAGCAATTCCTCAACAATTCCCTGGGCGGCAAAAACGGGTAAAATGACATTACGCCCACATTCGGTTGTTCATTCGATTATTTACGACGAGAAGAAAGGCCGGGCAACCGGTGTTCGCATCATTGACGCCAATACCAAACAGATGCAGGAGTTTTATGCCCGCATCATTTTCCTGAACGCGGCCGCACTAAATTCGAACTTAGTCTTGCTAAATTCCACCTCGCATCGGTTCCCAAATGGATTGGGCAACGATAGTGGTGTTCTAGGTAAATATGCCGCCTTCCACAACTATCGGGCAGGAATTTCGGGTGAGTATGATGGGAATCTTGACTCGACAACCGATGGCCGTCGTCCAAACAGCCCCTATATTCCTCGTTTCCGTAATGTACTGAAGCAGGAAACAAATTTTTTGCGGGGCTATGCGTCTGGTTTTTCGGCTGGCCGGATGTCACGCTCTGACCAAAGCGGAGTAGGGGCCGATTTGAAAGAAAACCTGTTAAATCCAAAGTTAGGGGGTTGGTATGTGGGTTCGCACATGATGGGCGAGACGATTCCCAAAGAGAGTAACTACCTGGCCCTCGACCCATCGCTGAAAGATCCGTTCGGGATTCCGCAATTGAAAATTTCCATCGCGTACGATGATAACGACGACAAGATGGTGAAGGATTATCAGGAGCAACTCACGGAGATGTTTACCGAAGCGGGCTTCAAGAACATCCGTGTTCGTGATAGTCATGCCGCACCTGGGCTCGATATTCACGAAATGGGTGGTGTTCGTATGGGCAAAGACCCCAAAACGTCGATGCTTAACAAATGGAATCAACTCCATGCGGTGAAGAATGTGTTTGTAACGGATGGCGCCTGCATGACGTCGACATCCACGCAAAATCCATCGTTGACCTACATGGCACTAACGGCTCGTGCTGCCGATTATGCCGTGAAGGCCATGAAAAAAGGGTTGGTGTAAGCTGCAAACTCAATTCATAAACGAAGGCCAGTTGTTCACACGACTGGCCTTTATTGTTTATGCGCGGGTATTTCCGATGCCCAACTAACTTTTATAGGAAAACCATAAAAACTGGATACCCCAAGTTTCCCAAATCATGACTAAATCCTTTTTTGGAATCACCTGTCTGATGGCTTCGCTGGTTGCCATGACAAGTCAGGCAGAAAATTACATCGGCAAACCCCCGAAGTCCATCGCTCATACTAGTAAGAAAGCAGATACGCCAACCGAATTGAAACTTCCTGCAGGCTTTTCGGGGACCATGATCGCGCAGGATTTAGGTTCTGCCCGCCATATCGCCATCACGAAAACCGGTGACATTTATGTGAAGCTGGCTAAACTAAAGGACGGAAAAGGGATTTATCGGCTTCGGGATACGGATAAAGATGGCCTCATTGATGAGAAAACTGGCTTCGGCGATTACCCCGGCACCGGTATTTTTATCAATAATGGGTATCTGTACGCATCGTCAAATAACAGCATTTACCGCTATAAACTTGACGCCAAACAGGAGGTCATAAACGCCGATCAGCCGGAAAAACTGGTGTCGGGTTTGCGGGAAAAAGATCGGGATAAATCGAAGTCGATTGCGGTTGATAATCAGAACAATATTTACGTAAACATCGCGTCTGATAATGATGCCTGCCGGGAGGCAGGAACCGGGAAAGGGATGATGCCGTGTCCGCTACTGGATTCGGCGGCTGGCATCTGGCGCTTTAAGGCAAATGTAGCTGATCAATCCTTTTCCAGTGGTACGCGCTATGCAACTGGTCTGAAAAACGTAGTGGGTCTGGATTGGAATACCAAAACCAACTCCTTGTTTGTAGTGCAACATGGCCGCGGACGATTCGATGATTTTTACCCGCAATATTATACCCCGCAGCAAAGTGCTGAATTACCCGCTGAGACCATGTATGAAGTTCATCAGGGTGATGATGCGGGCTGGCCGTATATTTATTACGATCCCGTTCAGAAAAAGAAAATACTGGCTCCTGAGTATGGGGGAGATGGTAAGAAAACGGGCGGTGCGAAAACGATAAATCCAGCCGTTGCCTTTCCGGCGCACATGGCTCCCAATGGGTTGTTGTTCTATACCGGAACCGCCTTTCCGGAACGCTATCGGAATGGGGCTTTTATTGCGTTTCACTCACAAAATCAACCGATTCACAAAGGCTATTTAGTTGGATTTGTGCCGTTTAAAAATGGGAAGCCATCAGGTCCCTGGGAAGTTTTCGCCGATAATTTCGCGGGTGTCGACCTGGAGAAACCAGCCGGTCCTGTGCAACATCGCCCGTGTGGACTGGCGCAGGGCCCCGATGGCTCGATCTATGTGACCGACGATCTGAACGGAACCTTGTTCCGAATTAGCTATCAGAATTCGGCGAAAAGCCAGAAAACAATGACGGCTTCAAAAAAGAAATAACAGTCTGTCGTATTCGATGTTCAAGCCTATAAGGTCTCACTGATCTTATAGGCTTTTGTTTTTATAGCTGTTCCTGACAGAAACTCATGAGCATCCACATTGGCACTTCGGGTTGGAGTTACGACCATTGGCAGGGCATTATGTATCCGCAGGGAACGCCCGTCCACGACCGGCTGGGTTATTATGTGCAACGTTTTCAGACGGTGGAACTCAATAGTAGTTTTTATCGATGGCCAAAGCAGTCCACCTTTGCCAGTTGGCGACGAAGATTGCCTGACGGTTTCCAATTGACCGTAAAAGCACCTCGTGGGCTAACGCACGCCAAAAAGCTTTATGCCCCAGAGGTTTGGATGGAGCGAATTAAAACGTGTTGGCACGAATTGCGGGACAAACGGGCTGTGCTTCTGGTACAGCTTTCGCCAAACCATACCTGCGACTATGATCGATTAGCATACTTTCTGGATCAAGTGCCTGACTGGATGCGCGTTGCCGTTGAGTTTCGGCACCCCAGTTGGCAAATCGAGTCCATTTTTATTTTGCTGGAGCAACATCAGGTTGCCTATTGCATTATGAGTGGAGCGCATCTTCCCTGTATCCTGAGAACGACAGCTCCGTTTGTGTACATACGGCTTCATGGCCCTGATACCGAGCATCTCTACGGTGGGTTTTATTCTGACGCTGATTTGCACTGGTGGGCCACCCGTATTCGGGAGTGGGGAGGGATGGGGAAAGATGTGTTTGTCTATTTCAACAATGACGGTGGCGGTAATGCCGTACGAAATGCAGAAACACTACGTTGGTTAGTGGGATAACAGGTAGTGGATGTCCGACAAGCTCAGATGAGTCTATCCAGAACAGTAAACCGGATCAATCTATACCTTTGCACTCCAGGCACAGACACATCGCCTGTGGCCCATTAACCGACCTATTGTTTTATGAATTACTCCGAAAAGATTACCCGCCAGCAGTTTCTTAAACTAGGGGCCTTAGCTACGTCGGCGGCTTTGTTGCCTTCAATGGATGCGTTTGCTGCTTCCTCGAAGAAAGTTGGTTTGCAGTTGTACACCTTGCGGGATTTGATGGGGAAAGATCCTGAAGGTACGTTGAAAAAAGTGGCTGAGATAGGCTATAAAGAAGTTGAATTATTTGGGTACTCGGATGGTAAATTCTTTGGTAAAACGCCTAAAGAGTTTTCTGCTTTACTGAAAAGTCTGGGTCTGTCGGTCCCTAGTGGACACTATACCACGGGCAAAACAATGCCCAAGGCCAAAGGAACCCTCACCAATGACTGGAAACGTGCCGTTGATGATGCCGCTGCTATTGGACAGAAATACATGGTTTGCGCCTACCTGTTTCCCGACGAGCGAAAAAAGCTGGACGATTACAAGCAATTTGCCGATCTGTTCAATAAATCGGCGGAAGTCGTGAAGGCTGCCGGGATGCAGTTTTGCTACCATAACCACGATTTTGAGTTCAAGGAAATGGACGGTAAACTGCCCTATGATGTGTTGTTAAGCGGAACGGATAAGAATTTAGTAAAACTTGAACTTGATCTATACTGGGCTACCTTCGCCAACCAGGACCCCGTCGCCTTGTTCAAAAAGCATCCGGGTCGTTTCCCGCTCTGGCACATCAAGGACATGGAAAAAACAGCCGAGCGGGCCTTCGCACCCGTAGGCACTGGTTCCATCAACTTCCAGCGCATTTTTGATGCTAAGAAAACGGCGGGTATGACCCATTACTTTGTGGAACAGGACGTTTGCAAACTGCCACCGCTGGAGTCAATTGCCATTAGCTACAAAAATGTAGAGAAATTGAAAGTGTAAAGTGGGTTAGATTAAGACCTTCTGAAAAAATGCCAAATGGAGCAAACTAGCTTCGTTTGGCATTTGTGTTGTCGAAATAATGAACGTATCGAAAATACTACATGGAGTTGGCTACACATTACCAAAGCGTGCAAACGCCTGTCGTTCCAGTTCTTCCCGGTGGTTTGGGTGAGCGATGTTAATGAGCGCGCGGGCACGCTGGCGGAGATTTTGCCCAAACAGATTGGCGATGCCGTATTCCGTTACGATGTAGTGAACATGCGCACGGGTGGTCGTTACGCCAGCCCCTTCTTTCAAAAACGGAACAATCTTGCTCTCACCCCGAGTGGTGGTCGAGGCCAGTGCAAAAATGGGCTTGCCGCCTTCCGATAAACTGGCTCCCCGAACAAAATCCATTTGTCCGCCAACGCCCGAGTATTGATACGTGCCAATAGTATCGGCGCAGACTTGCCCGGTCAGGTCAATTTCGATGGCCGAATTGATCGCCGTAACTTTCGGATTGCGCCGAATAATGGCCGTATCGTTGGTAAAGCTGACCTGCTTCATGGCCACACCCGGATTATCGTCGATGAAGTCATACACCCGCTGACTGCCCATCACAAAGGCCGATACGATGCGGTACGGCAATATCGTTTTGTGTTCGCCCGTAATAACACCTCGTTCTACCAGATCAATAACCCATCTGAAAACATTTCGGTATGGATGCCCAATCCCTTGTGATGGATAAGTTCGGAGAGGGTAGCGTTTGGAATACCCCCAATGCCGAGCTGAAGGGTGGCTCCGTCCTCAACCAAACTAGCTACGTTTTGCCCGATTTTGCGGTCTAAGGCGCTAATCTCGCCCGGTAATACCTGATAAACAGGTTCATCGACGTCAATAGCCGCGTGCAGCATCGAGACCGGAATTAGTCCGTCGCCATGGGTACGGGGTACGCGTGGGTTGACCTGAGCGATTACATATTTTGCGGTGTGAATAGCAGCCAGGGAAATATCCACCGAAGGGCCAAGCGAGCAGTAACCGTGTTCATCCGGGGCGAAACCTGAATTAGGGCTACGTCGATAGGCAGGATGTTTCGACGAAACAAAAGTGGAATTTCACTCAGAAAAACCGGAACATAGTCGCCAATACCCTGATTGAGTTGCTTGCGCATGTTGGCCCCATAAAGAAGGAATTAGGCCGGAATGAGTTGCGATATTGTTCATCCAAGTAGGGTAACGGGCCTTCGGTATGCATGTGACAAACCTCCACATCCGTAAGTTCATGGGCCCGATCTACCATGGCCTTGATGAGTACATGGGGCGTTTGCGCAACGCTATGAATAAATACACGGTTGCCGGATTGGATAGCCGAAACTGCTAGTTCTGGGCTGGTAATGGGAAGGTGAACAGGCATTGAGTAAATGAGATAATTACATTCGTTATAAAACCGCAAAAGTAGACACTTTACTTACCTGACGAATTGATTAAATTATGATCATCAAACTGAGTTTAGTCAGTGTTTACCAACAAAAGTCTCTTTCGTGAGCAATTGCTGAAACCACCGCCCCGATTTTTTTATAATTCGTTGCTGGGTTCGGAAATCTACATACACCAGGCCGAAACGGGGCCGATATCCTTCGGCCCACTCAAAGTTGTCCAGGAAGGTCCAGGCAAAATAACCCTCAACGGGTAAGCCTTCCTGTTTGGCCCGAAGTACCTGTTGCAGGTAGTTTTGATGGTACTCAACCCGGGCCTGATCATTGACTATTCCCTGCTCAACCCGGTCGTAGAAAGCGGCTCCACTTTCAGTAATGTAAATTTTTTTTACGCCTTCGTACTGTCCAAATTGCCGGATAATTCGGTACATGCTTTCGGGATATACTTCCCAGCCCATTTCGGTGATGGTCTGTACATTCCGGCGGAGGGGTGAGACATCTTTCGCCCATAAATACGGCATAAAATACGACTGCTCGACGACGGCCCGGAAATAGTGCTGGAGCCCAACAAAATCGAAGTCGAAAGCGAGTCGTTCCATGTCGCCGGGTTTGGCTACTTTTTTGGCAATACCAGCCAGAAAGGGGAGTTCCCGGGTGGGATAGCCCAGCCCTAGCGCCGGTTCAATGAACAGCCGGTTCATGAGCGCATCCACGCGAATGGCAGCCGCCTGGTCACTGGGCGTAAACGGATCAATGGGCGAACAGGAGAAGGTTGTACCTACCTGAGCATCCGGTACATTCTGCCGGACAATTCGCCCTCCCTCGGCCTGCGCCAGGGCAGTGTGGTGAATGACGGGAAGCAGATTTCGAAAACTCCGCCGTCCCGGTGCGTGTTGGCCCGTAAAATAACCCAGCACCGAAAAGGCCAGTGGTTCGTTTAGAATAATCCAGTGCTTTACTTTATGCCCAAAGGCTTTAGTACAAACGTCGGCAAAGTCCGCGAACCAGTCCACAATTTTCCGGTTAGGCCAGCCCCCCTTTAGTTCAAGCGCATGGGGTAAATCCCAGTGATACAGGGTGATCCAGGGTGTAATATCCAAACGTAGACAGTGGTCGATCAGCCGGTCGTAAAACGCAAGCCCGGCTTCGTTAATACGCCCGCCATGCCTGGGGCCAACGCCATCAGGCAGCATACGTGACCACGCTATTGAGAAGCGAAATGCATTGAATCCTAGCTCTTTATGTATTAATAAATCGGACTCGTAGCGGTCGTAGAATTCGCAGGCCACATCGGCAGTTTCGCCCGTTTTTATTTTGCCTTTTTGCCGACCAAACGTATCCCAAACGCAGGGTGTCCGTCCGTCGCGGTCCACGGCTCCCTCAATTTGGTAAGCAGCAGTAGCAGTTCCCCAAACAAAGTCAGCGCCGAAGGCATAGCGGTCAAAAGCAAGCGGATTCGATTGGTTCGTCAATGTGTTGAGTAACTAACTTGTGCGCAAAAGTACCGCCTTCTGGCAATCAAAATCGCTTATCTCAATAATTTAACATTGCGGTTTATAGCCCGCCAAACCATTCGAATAATCGTCTTTTCCCTGACGGGCTACATAACTCGCCCTGAATTCTCACTGACAAACGCACCCCATGCTCCTTTTTTTGTCTTCTTACCAGGTGCAACCGGCAGCGCATTTTCGTGAAAATGGTGGCAGATGGCAATGGCGAGCGCGTCGGTAGCGTCGAAAAATTGAGGGTCTAACTTTTCTTTCAGCAAATGACTAACCATCTGCGAGACCTGATCTTTGGAGGCATTTCCGTTGCCTGTGACCGACTGTTTGATTCGTCGGGGAGCATACTCGACAATTGGAATATTCCGGGATAAAGCGGCAGCCATAACCACTCCTTGCGCCCGCCCCAATTTAAGCATAGCCTGAACGTTTTTACCGAAAAATGGGTCTTCGATGGCCATCTCGTCGGGGTGGTATTCCTCAATTAATCGGAGGATGGTTTCGTAGAGTTTCTGAAGCTTTAGTTGGTAAGTGCTATATTTGGTCAGCTGAACCACGCCATACTGAATCATAGTCATGACGCCCCCTTTTACCGAAATGATGCCATAACCAGCAATTTGGGTTCCGGGATCGACACCGAGAATAATTTTTTCTTTGGTGAGGGCAGATGCAATCGGTGTGATAATCATGTATGGGGTATTGGGCTCTCCTACAAAGTAACGTGTTCTCCTACATTTTGTCGCTGAAACCAGGTAAAAAATTCATCTTTTGGGCTAAAATCGTTGTTTTCGCTGGACTCGTAGCCTATATCGCTCACGTAGTGCGG
This sequence comes from Spirosoma telluris, assembly GCA_003259005.1. Lineage (GTDB taxonomy): Bacteria > Bacteroidota > Bacteroidia > Cytophagales > Spirosomataceae > Spirosoma > Spirosoma telluris. Next base: position 1,316,271 of record QLII01000001.1, on the reverse strand, counting down.
CAACAGCCCTTCGATTGGAAAACCGTGCAGGCGCAACTTCGTGCGGTTGAACATCCCGAACGTTGGCTACTTGGGCTACTGTTGCTGACGCCCGTTAACTGGGTTTCGAGGCATTGAAATGGCAGATTTTACTTCGACGCGTCGAAAAAACGTCATTTTGGAGGCATACAGGGGTGTTTTAACGGGGGTTTCACTTGGGTTTGCCTTGCCTGCACAGCTGGGCGATACGGCTGGTCGTGTACTATCGGTACGTACCCATCGGAGCGAAGCGGTGGGCGCTACGCTGGTATCGGGTGGTATGCAATTCTACGTTGCGCTGGTGTTTGGAGCCGTGGCCTGGGCGCATCACCTGACAATTGTTTCTGAGCGAAATACAGTAGCAGGTCAATGGTTGCTAATCGGACTGAGTACGTTGTCATTGGGAGGGATCGTGTTTGGCCTTGTGCGTCGCAGGCTTGTTCAATGGTTGTCTGGCCGACCGACCCTGACGCGTTTTGCAGCCTATTGGGGCATAGCAGGTCTGTATTCCGATTCGGAAATTGGGTTGGCTCTTGGGACTGCTGTTTTCCGGTATTTGGTTTTTTCAGTGCAGTTTTACTGCGCTTTGCGAGCCGTGGGTATACGATTGCCGCCTGCAAATTCAGCATCGAGTATTGGGTTGGTATTTTTGGTAAAAACCGTTACACCTGCCTTTAATTTGTTGAGCGATTTGGGTGTTCGGGAGGCCGCATCGTTATGGGTTTTTGCTCCTTTTGAGCAGTCGGGAGGATTGATTTCGGCCCCTGTACTAATTTCGGCAACCCTAACACTCTGGTTCGCGAATATTCTGACACCCGTACTGATCGGATTAATTTGGGTTTGGAAGCTTAAGATTAGCCGCTAGCCTTAAAGTCGCTAGTCGCTAGTTGTCAGTCGATAGTGAAGTGCTGAGAGCCAACTATTGACTAACGACTATTGACTAACGACTATTAACTGACGACTATTGACTGACGACTATTAACTGACGACTATTGACTGACGACTATTGACTGACGACTATAATGACTTTTTTTTTACTGGCAGTTAGCCTTTTGTATGCGCTCTTTACGTTTATCCTCTGGCTAACCTGGCTACGAATTCCGCAAGTTCAGTCAGTCGTTGTGGATGGCGATGCGCCTGTTATTACCGTTGTAATACCCGTTCGTAATGAGGCCGAATCCATTGAAGATCTTCTCCAGGATCTTAGCCAGCAAGCCTATCGTCACTTCGAAGTCGTTGTTGCCGATGATTCATCCACAGATAATACACTAGCTATTGTTCAGGCATATGCCCGGAGGTCATCTTTTGACCTGCACCCATTGCCCTTAACCAACGAGCAAACGGCTTCACCCAAAAAGCGGGCGATTACTCAAAGTATTTCTCTGGCAAAGGGAAGCCTTATTGTCACGACGGACGGAGATTGTCGCGTTGGACCTCATTGGCTAACAGCCATAGCCGCTTTCTATTCACAAACAAATGCCCGACTGATTTCGGGCCCGGTAACCTTTACAACCGAAGAGAATCTATTTGACTCTTTACAAACGGTTGAATTTGCCAGCCTGATTGGGACCGGTGCCTGTTCCATGGCTCTTGATTTTCCAACCATGTGCAACGGTGCCAACCTTTGTTACGTAAAGGAAGTATTTGTGGAAGTTGGCGGCTTTGCGGGTGTTGATCATCTGGCATCGGGTGATGATGAGTTCCTGATGCACAAGATTGCCGCCCGCTATCCCAATGGAGTTCGGTTTCTGAAAAATGCCAACGCCATTGTCCGCACGAAACCCCATCGGTCAATGCGTGCATTTTACAACCAGCGCAAACGGTGGGCGAGTAAGTGGCGGGCTTACGAGAGTTATTTGCCGTCGCTACTGGCAGTTTTTGTTTTCCTGAGTAATGCTGCCCCAATTGTAGCTATTGTCGCTTGGTTAACTGGATTTTTAAACGGAAATACGACGCTTGTAGTTATAGGATTAAAAGCAGTACCTGAGTTTTTGTTTTTACGACAGATTCTTGTTTTTTTACAAAAAAAATCGTCGGTGAACGTTATTCCACTGACACAATTGATTTATCCACTTTACGTTGTTTTCTTCGGGCTGGCAGCTCAGGGGAAAGGGTATGTCTGGAAAGACCGCAAGTTAAGTTGAACAGGTTTGGTTTTCAGTTTACGGTTCGTCATGAATCGGCTAACTGTAGACCGTAAACTATAAACCGTAAACTATTTTGTCATTTTTTCTTCATAAGTCTAACTTTTTGCTCCGAACGGTCTATCCAGAGTGTTGGTGGAAGATTGAGGATGAGTCTGAGCCAACGATTTATCTGACGTTCGATGACGGGCCTATTCCCGAAGTGACTGAGTTCGTGCTGGGGCAACTGGATAAATTTTCGGCCCAGGCTACGTTCTTTTGCATTGGCGACAACGTTCGCAAGCATCGGGATATGCTTTACAAAGTACTCGAAGCGGGGCATATGGTCGGTAATCACACGTTCAATCACCTCAATGGCTGGAAAACGGATGATTCGGTTTATCTGGAAAATATCCAAAAATGCCAGTCCTATTTAGGGGTTGAAACATCCTTGTTCAGACCACCTTATGGTCGCATTAAAAAGACACAGGCTGCCCAGGTGATGGAAAATTATTCCATTGTTATGTGGGATGTGCTAACGGGTGATTTTGACCAGAAACTACCCGCCGATGTTTGCCTGAAAAAGACGATTCAATACACAAAACCCGGATCGATTGTTGTCTTTCACGATAGCCTGAAGGCCTGGCCAACTATGCGGTATGTGCTGCCCCGAATGTTGACTTATTTTGCCGAACGGGGGTATTCGTTCCGGGCTGTTCCGCAACCTGTTTATGCTGGATACTAACCAGCCAGTTTCCGTTAATCCGTCGATAAGCATCCTGATCGCGGCCCGAAATGAAGAGGTCACCATTCTGGCATGCCTACAGGCCATTACCCAGCTTCATTACAGCCCTGGATCAGTAGAGGTACTCATCGGGAATGACCAGTCTACGGATCAAACTGCTCAACTTGTCGCTGGTTTTATACGGGAGAGGCCTAATTTTCGCATACTAAACATTCCCGAATCCGATTCCGGGTTAAAGGGAAAGGCCAACGTACTGGCGCAATTAGCTAAACAGGCTCGGGGCAGGTCCTGTTTTTTACGGATGCTGACACGCAGATTCCTTCTGATTGGCTTACCAACATGAGCCAACAGTTCGTAGGAAATATGGGTGTTATTACTGGAGCTACCCTCCCCGAAGGCCCAACGTTTTTCCATAAGTTCCAAACCATCGACTGGCTCTATAACCTGACGCTAACCCATTTGATGAGTAGCGTTGGCATACCCGTAACGGCTATGGGGAATAATATGGCTGTGAGCCGGAAGGCTTATGATGCCGTTGGCGGTTACGAATCGCTTCCCTTCTCGGTGACTGAAGATTATGTGTTATTTCAGGCTGTTGTCAAAAAGGCTACGATTTTAAAAACCTGCTGGATGAGAAGGTACTGGCCCGAACAAAACCTGTTGATACCATCGGTGCATTTTTACAGCAGCGCAAGCGGTGGATGCGCGGGGCAACCGATTTGCCGCTCTGGATGGTCGTGTTATTATATATGCAGTATCTGGCCGCTCCTCTTCTGCTCGTGCTGGCCTGGATTTCGCCCATTTTGGCCCTTGGTGTGTATTTGAGCAAACTGATGATCCAAACAATGGTACTTTCGTTTGGATTGAGCCGATTAAAACAAACCAACTTATGGCCGTATGCGTTGCTGTTTGATATCTATCAACTCATTATCGGTCCGCTATCGGTAGCTTTTTACCTGTTGCCAACCAAGATTGAGTGGAAAGGAAGGAACTATAAATGAAGAAACTAAAAATGAAGAGTGATGAATGAAAAGTGAAAAATAAGCTGACTTAACCTATTCTTCACTTTTCATTCATCACTCTTCACTCATTTTAGATATGACACTTATCGACACCCACGCCCATATTTACGATCAGCAGTTTGCGGATGATCAGGAAGCTATGCTACAGCGGGCTGAAATACAGCAGATTAGTCAGATCTGGATGCCTAACTGTGCCCGCGAGACCGTAGCGGGCATGATGGCCCTTGCCAACTGCTATCCGGAACGCTGTTTGCCCATGATGGGCCTGCATCCCGCCTACGTTACCGATACGTTTGAACAGGAACTGGGGGTTGTCGAAGACCAGTTGAAGCGGAATGCCTTTATGGCTGTTGGGGAAATTGGGCTGGATTTTTATTGGGACATGACCTATGTCGACCAGCAGTTTATGGCTTTTGAAACGCAACTGCGCTGGGCGGCCGAGCAAAAATTGCCGGTGTCGATGCACACGCGGTCGGGTCATGATCGGAATGCCTTTGCCGAAGCAGCTGATCTTATTGAACGCTTGGCCTTGCCAAACCTGACGGGTATTTTCCACTGTTTTGTTGGAACGCTCGATGAGGCCAACCGGGCTATTGCCATGGGCTTTAAGCTGGGCATTGGGGGAGTGGCTACGTTCAAAAATGGAGGTATTGATAAAGTGTTGCCACATATCGGTTTAGAACATCTCGTTCTCGAAACAGACGCACCTTATCTGGCCCCCGTACCGTATCGGGGCAAACGAAACGAACCTTCTTACCTGAACCTAATAGCCCAGCGCATTGCCGATATAAAGCAGGTACGTATTGACGACGTAGCGCGTCATACAACGGCTAATGCTTTATCGCTACTACCGGCTCTCTATACTAATTTGCTGCCCAGTATTGACTAGGGGATAATGAATAATGGACAATGAATAAGGGAGCAATTAACCAAATGAGAACCTTCATTATGCATTATTCATTGTCCTTTATTTATTTTTCATTGTCCATTAAATAAATGGCTTACAGAACAATTCACATTAATCCGATTGCTGCCAGAAGTTCCCGTTCGTCTGTTTTAGTAATTTATACGGGCGGCACGTTTGGCATGGTTTACGACCCACATGCCAGTCAATTAGTACCTTTCGATTTTGAGCGGGTGCTAGACCGTCTGCCTGAACTTAATCGGCTCGATTTCGATATAACCTTGCTAACGCTGCCGGAAATCATTGATTCGTCGAATATGAAACCGGCGGTTTGGGTCGAACTGGCGCGCATTATTCAGACGAATTACGACCAATACACCAGCTTTGTCATTCTGCATGGCACCGATACGATGTCTTATACTGCATCGGCATTGAGTTTTATGCTGGTTGGGCTCAATAAACCCGTTATTCTAACGGGTGCTCAATTGCCCATTGGGGTAGCTCGAAGCGATGCACGTGAAAATTTTATCACAGCGCTCGAAATCGCAGCGGCAGTAGATACGCCTGATGAACCTGATTCTCTGACAGGTGGCCGTCCCATGGTGCCCGAGGTATGCGTATATTTCAATTCACTGCTGTTGCGGGGTAATCGCTCCACTAAGCGGGAAAGCGTTCAATTCAATGCATTTGCCTCCGAGAATTACCCACATCTGGCCACTGCGGGTGTACGGATTGACTACAACCGCCTGTTCATTCGTCCCTACCAGCCCAACCAGACCTTGACCCTCCGAACGGTACTAGACCCCAACGTAACGATTCTGAAACTTTTTCCAGGCATCACACAGCCAGTAGTTGAGTCGATTGTCAACATACCCAATTTGCGGGGCCTGGTTCTCGAAACGTTTGGCGCGGGAAATGCCCCGACAGATGCCTGGTTTCTGAATACCCTCAAAGAAGCTATTGACCGGGGCGTTTTGGTGTTTAATGTGTCGCAGTGTGAAGGAGGACGAGTTACACAGGGCCAATATCAAACCAGCACGCCATTACTCCAAATAGGTGTTATAAGTGGTTCCGACATCACAACTGAAGCAGCTATAACCAAACTTATGGTGTTACTTGGCCGCGAAAGTGACCGCGGTTTAGTAGCCACAACCCGCTTACGAACGCTTCTGGCTCAACCCATTAGTGGCGAAATGAGCGAATGAGAGAATATTTCATGGATTGAATGTTGCGTTTTTACGACCAATCTTGCATCTTTGCACTCCGATTTGTCGGACGACCTGATACAAAGAGAGCTGCCAGAGTGGTCGAATGGGTCTGATTCGAAATCAGAAGTACTCGCAAGGGTACCGGGGGTTCGAATCCCTCGCTCTCTGCTAAGAGCTTTTATAGCTAGTTGATTATGACCGAGCCACGCACCAAAATGCGTGGCTATTTTTGTTTTAAGGCATTTTTGCCGCTTTGCCGCGTTTCATTGCGGTTTTAACCCGGTCGCATGTCGGGTTACATATTGTTCTTCGGTTACATAGGCACTATTTATGATAAGAGGGATTGCATGGGGGTGCACATCTCGCTTACCATGTACAACATTAATAGAATGTGCGTCCTTTTCTGGTTCCGAAAATCCACTAATACGAAACAAGTACCCACCGATGAAATTAACACGAATGACCCTCAAGGATTCATTCAAATGCGTGTCACCTACAATACTGAACGTGATGAATTTGGATCAACCCACATCGAATGTAAAAAATCCCAATGGGATACCGAAAACCAAACGTTTAAGGGAAAGTCAATTTGGGCACAAGAACAAAATAAAAAGCTCAATGCCTATAAGCATCGTATTGAGAAACAAATAGAGGATCTGGAACGCGAAAATGATGAGGTAACTATTTCACTCATTAAACATGCGTTTTGTAATAAACAACGAAGTAGGGGAGGCCAGGGAACAATTTCCCAGCGTCGAACTATTTTTACTTTAATCGAAGTCTGCGTTTATCATTATCAGCTACAAGAAAAGCGGCATAAATTAGGTAAGCTTTCAAAGTCTACCTTAGAAATACAGTCAAATTATGCTGCAAATATTTCCGATTACTTAATATTTGCAAAACGTGACAAATTACCTGCAACGTCTTTGAATCAGGACTTTATGGATGACATGGCCCTGTACTTTACCAGTGTGGAAAAGTTTGGAGCTGGCCATATTGAAAACCATTTAAAGTTCGTCAAGCAAGCGTTAAAAATGGCCACTGAACGGCAATTAATCCTTAAAAATCCACTGGCCAACTACCGAATCGAGGCAAGTGAGGAGGAGCCAGATACAACCCATTTAACCATAGAGCAGTTAGAACGGCTTATAACGTTTGATTTCCTAGCTATGGCTAGAGCTGGCGAACTCCATCCAGCAGCGGCTGAATCACTGGACAAAGAAAGAGATGCTTTTGTCTTTAACTGCTTCACTGGAATGCACCACTGTGATTACAAGTCTAAGTTGTTCAGAATTGATAAGGATAAAAATGAAGAATACTGGCTTATTGGGAAACGGCAGAAAACGAAAAAGGAATTTTTCTTGAAACTGCTGGAGCCTGGTGTGGCCGTGTTAAAAAAGTACGGTGAGAGTTTGGAAGCTCTGCCGGTAAAGTCAAACCAGAAACGAAATGATACGTTAAAGCTTATAGCGGCCTATTTGGGTTTGCCAGTACGCTTATCCACTAAAATAGCCCGTAAAACGTTTGCAGATTTAGCTCTAAATGAGATGTTAATACCTGCCGATGATGTGGCCACTATGCTAGGGCTCACATCAACCGAAAGGCTGAAACATTATGCCAGGCCAAGGCGGAACCGATTGGCCCGGCTCTTATCCAGTTGGGAAACTCTCTCAAGTCATTTACATCAAAATGAGCAGCAAGCGGCCTGATAGTCAGGTTAATAATCTTTAATAAAGCAATAATTTAAATTTTGCACCCCCGAAATCACAAAACAGCCTCACTGTGAGGCTGTTTTGGAGGAATACCTGGCATTTTAGTCCATTTTTTTCTTTCTCGACCCCGCCCTTTAGCATTTTGGGACTTTCCAAAATTTTCCAGCGCGAATATATGAAAGCAGGTTTGTGGAAAGTTTGAATCAGAAATAGTCCAGGTCGAAATCCATTTCGGATCGTATACGGCCACCCTTTAATTTCCAAAAAATATAATAGTCAACCGTATCACTTAAGTGGGTAGCTCGCTCCTGGTCGATGTTGCTGCTCTCACTGGCCTTACTCTTCGTATAGTCGGTGTTCAATGGTGAGTTGTCTAAGGAGATCACCGTGGCCTTACATCTGATCCCGTCTATGCGTACCCTAATGAGCTGCTCATTGCGCTCGGCAAACACGTTGTTAATGTCTTTGAACTTCTCGATGTGAGGTGGATTGTAGTTAAGGGGAGCCGTAGAAACGTGCCATCCAGAGAGCTCCAAAATATCAGCCACTTGCTCAAACATGGACTTTGTGGAGCCTGCCGATTTATTGCGACCATTCCGATCACCCGTTAAAACAGCCACCTTTTTTTTATGGCCTGCATATTCCGTGGCTATAAGGGTGGCCAGTGTTTGGGCCATTGTCATAGCCACCCCACTGGCATCCACCGCTGGCTCCTTACAGTATAGATTATCTATTAGCCTGGCCTGCACTATGTCACTCTGCCAGATGGTACAACTGGTAAAGTGAGCATTAAAATCTATGCTTATCTCCAGGCCTGTGGTGGTGTTATACAGGAGCTCATCGGGCCAGGTAGCTCTGCCTTCGTGCACCTCACTTTCCTCTTTGACCACGTGGATATGGTGCTGGAAAGAAGGATAGAAATTATGAGGCATCTTAGAGAGCCGTTTGCCCTCCACTTCCACCTCATACTCCAGTTTGGTGAGGCTCTTTTTTAGGGTGTCTAAATAATCAGCAGGTAAAAACGCCAAATTATCCCGCGTCTTTACCTCCATAAAAAAGTATTTATCTGGCTCCTGCTTTGCCAGATCCTCAATATCGTACATCCATTGGCCCTCTATATCCCAGGGAGGAGAGCTAAAAACGGCCAGCATCTGGTGGAAAGTAGAGTTAAACTTTCCGACGTTGGCCCGTAAGGTAGGGAGCACCACCTTAAGCCAGGCCTTTTTAAAGTTTAGCCCTTCATCAATGACATAGAGGTCATAGTTAGCGCCCCGGTTTTCGGCTGCGGCTAGTTTAAAGCTCTCGAATTCGATGACAAACCCGTTCGGGAAACTTATGCAGTTTTCCCAAATATCAGGGGCCTCGTATGGTCGATCAAAATGAGCAGGTGGCTCCCTCCAGAGCACAAAACAGCCCTCACCAGTGGTAAAGTTATACTCCGTAATGCCGTGACGTTTCCAGCCTGCTTTTAGGCCAGAGGTGAGCTTTGATTTTGCCTTTTTGATCGTTGGTACGCCCCACCCACATTTTCCTTTTGCCAGTTCATCGGAGGCCAACAGTAAAAAGTCGGATAAGGTTATGGATTTGCCAGAGCCACGGCCTCCAATCATACCGGCTATTTTATACCCATGATTGTAAACGGCCTCCAGAAAGAGCCCCTGTTTTTCGTTTACGTCTACTTCCAGGATTTCCTCCCCTGGATTACTCGCTAATTTGCTCATAGGTTGCCTCCTGGATCTGTCTGGCCGTTTCGTTTTGTGCTGAATTATTGACCGTTACCGACTTGATTTTAAACACCACTTTCGATGGCTTTTTATAGGCCTCGGCATCCACTACTTTCTGGTTATCGTAGGCACCATCTATTTTGGCCGCTTCTTTCAGCAGGAGCGAATAATTATAATAATCATTATCATCCAGCGCCTTTTTTGCGGCCTCTCGGAACATCTCCGAATAGAGGTATTTTACGCCCTCCTTATCCCTGGAACTCCGTAACTCGGCAAACACCACGTAACTCATGGCCAGGATCTCCCTGGCCCTTCGATCCTGGAGAGCTGTGGTTTTTTTAATCATGGCTAAAACCTGGCCATCACTATAGCCCTCCTTTAGCCAGTCTCTGGCATCATTGATGTGTTTAAAGGTTTCGGCCTGGACGGGTGTAAGTTCCTGGCCATCCTCCAGCAGATAGCGCTGGTAAACAGTGATCTCTCCCCTGACTTTCTCTAAGTACTTATTATTACTATTGGGCTTCATAGGTTTGCGTTCTTAGTTCATCCTCATACTCCTCCTTAATGGCCATTAGTCTGGCCAGCTCACTCTGCCAAATGTTGGCCTTTGCGTGGTCGGGTTGCTCTCGTAGTTTTTTCTCATACTTGGAGATGTTTACCCGCGTTTTTTGGAGCTCCAGCTTTGCCTCTGCCGGATGCAGTCCCTGGCTGGCCGTTGATGGTTTGGCTTCTTTTTCCTCCCTTCGTTTCTGGCCTGTTTGGAGCTCATACCGTACATCTTTCCAGGCCTCACGGATGGCTAGAATCTGCTCCACCAGTGGCCTCCGGCCCTCCACATCATTATCGGCAAAATCGGCCAGCTTATTAGACAAAAGAGCAGCCTCATGGTGGAGCCCTTCGGCTTCCAGCATGAGCTGCTCTTTCATTGGGTTGCTGCCGCTGTCAACTGGCAGGCCGTTGGTATTTGTTAATTTTTTTTTTCGTCGGCTGCTGTTGCTGGTTTGGCTGTTGCTGGCTTGGCCGCTGGATCGCTTTCTGCTGGAGCTGTCGATTTCTGGGCCTTTTCTAATTCCTGACTTTTCTCAAAAAGCTGTTCTTTGAGTAAAGCGTTTTCGTTGGCCAGTGCTTTATTTTCTGTGGTGAGTGCCTGGTTTGCCTTATCCATTGCCTCCACGACATTGCTCAAAATTTCCAGCGATGCCCCTGGCCATTGGTTGCCACCCGTGGCTGGTTCTGCGGCCTCCGGCTCTGTTGGCTCCACTTCGGCCAGCGCTTGCTCAAAATCAGCTTTGGCGCTCTCAAACTTTTGCTTTTTTACCGGATGTTCAGGATCTGCATTATGTTCCATTTCGGCCAGTTGGCAAACCGCCTGGAGGTGTTTTGTTTTGTCGTTCATGGGGATTGATACTAAAATGAATTGATGGTTAGAACGCTTTTCGTTGGTTGAGAAAATCAGCGTTTATTTACTTGCCTTCTCGGCTTTTGCGGCTGCTCCGGCTGGCTCATCGGCCACTTCTACAACCTCCACGTAAACCTTTGGATAAAGCGCCTGGATGTGTTCGGCATCGGCCACGGCCATTGTGTCACTTACCACCACATCCCGCTCTCCAAACCCGAACTTGATACCCGCTGATTGATTAAGCACTACTACCTTTTTCATGGTTCTTAATAAGTACGGCCTCCAATGCCAGCAAAGGAGGCCGTGGTTAGAAAATTGATTAAGCGATTAGACCAGCGTTACCCCTGGAATGGCCAGCGCTGCGCCTAATGGAATGTAACCGAATTGGTAGCCATCGTTTTTGGCCTTCAATGTCCACTCTCTCCGGTCGCCACCTTTGGCTCCCGTGGTGTGCACAATCTCAAACTGTAAGCCCATTAAGGATGTACCCATGACTACCCGTAAGCCATCGGTTAAAATCACCACGGCCACCACATCCACGTTTAACAGCTTTTCGATGGCTGCACATTGTTCCTTGGTGTAGCCTGCCACTTTAAGCTCCAGACCTTGCTCCCAGCTCTGGTAGCCAGTTGCGCCTTTTAGAGCCTCATCCAGCTTTAAACTGTTATCGGAAATGGCCACCTCGATGAAGGTGCCAGCGGGTGGCCCTGTTACCATGGTAGGCACCACCGTAATCTCACCCGCCGTAATATCTGCCCGTTTAGGCCATTCGCCGGTAAAGTTGTCGGTAGGAGATAAGAACAATCTCCGGCCACCGCCAGGGTTTACGGTCTGTTGTGGGTGCGTGGAATCGCTGCCAGGGTGGCCAGTGCCAGGCCGTGGCTATCGAACAAACGAAAGCCTGTAACGCGCTGGAAAGCGTAGGACGTAACCGGCATAGCCACCAGGCAAGCCAATGCATTATCCGTGGCCGCAATCGTCAGCGCTCCGGCAAATAGAATGACCGTAGCCATTAAAAACTTGGTGAGCTTCATAAAAAAACAAGATCGGTTAATTGTAAAAATCGAATTGATCGTGAAGAAAAATAGAGGCCTGGCCACTGACTTGCAGCCAGGCCGACATGGTTAAACTTTATCGTTTGGAAACATGAATTTGCCAAACCCGAAATCGAAACCAACGCTCATACGAATGTTGATTTTGATCGCTTTTACATCCTTAACCACCGTTAAGGTGTAGGCGCTTACATCTTCATTACACACGAAATTCAGGTTAGAGCCTGGCGTAATCAGCATGGTCGATTTACCCGTTAAACCCACATCGGGTGTAATGGTAATATTCTCGTAGTTGTCGATTTGGCGCATCACCTCGTTAGGCCGTACCAGGTTGGGGAATTTAGCCTGCCGTCGTCGGTTAATGCTCCGGGCCATACCGGGAGAACAACGGAATTGCAGCGGAATTTCCAGCATGGCCTGGTTTTGAGCCTCCACCAGTTGACACATCGAAATAGCCTGCTCATAGCTGTTGGTGTCGTCAATCGTTGTCGCTGCCGTAAAGACTTGAGCGGCTGGAATTTCAAGCGCGGTACGAGCTGCCGTAACCTTAGACAGTAAGCCCGTAATGGAATAAACCGAACCCGTATTGCTGGCGTTCTTAACCGCTTTCCAGCTTGCTTTCTCCACCAGGTTAGCCCGTGCCTGGCGTAGTATCTGCTCCAGAAAGAACACATCGAACGGATTGGCCAGCACTTCCTTTTCAGAGCTTAAGCCCTTCACGTACTGGAGATACGAACGGTAAAGCGTCTGGATTTCTCCGGTTGTAAATTGAAGATCTATATCTACATCCTCAAAGGTGGGGATACGGGCACCGAACTGGAGCGCACCGGCAGAGGGGGTAAAATCATCCGAAGCCGCGCGGAGAATATCCATAATCTGGAGATTCACCAGCGGACTCTTATTGTCCGTTACCAGGAGATTATACAACTCCCGAATTTTTGCATCACCATCCGTTAATACGTCGGTAATGATCTCTTTTTTACCATCGAAAACCTGCATTAAGGCCGTTGGCAGTTTACTAAAATCGTACCCTTGTGTTTGTGCCATGTAGAGCGATTGAAAAAAATAATTGAAAATTTGTTACTTATTGCCTGGCCACCCGTCTAAGCGGCTTTTTATCGGCTTCGTCGGAAAACGGCCAGCGCGTTGGCATTGTAGCTGGATAGCTCTGGCGCTCCCTCGGCATTGCTTGCATCAGCCTCTGGCAATTGAGCCCCGGCCCCGGCCTGTTTCTCAAACCATGCTTTGTATTTGCCGCCCTCCGTTTCTGCTGCTACCTTTTGGCCTTGCAGCGTTGTAACCTGGCTCTCCAGGCCTGTAATCTTGCCCTCCAGCTCAGTGATCTTTGTGGCCTTTTCCGTAACCAGATCCTGCTGCACTTTTAGAGAGTTCTCCAGCGTAGTTTTTTCGCCCTGGAGCTCCTCCAGCTTTTGATTGAGGCCTAATACCTCACTGGTAAAATCGTTGTGCTCATCGGTGGAGAGCTTCTCAGAAATAACCTTTTCGGACTTTCCGAAAAAGGAGGCCATAAACGTGGCCACCGTCTGCTTTACTTGTGCCATTTATTTGGATTGTTTAAACGCTTGAACTGTGGCTTTAAAAGCCTGTTGAAATGATCCCACCTTATCGGCCAGGCCTAACTTAATGCCATCCCGAACCCCATACATTTTGCCTGTGCTCCACTCATCGGAGGTCAGCAGGCCAGCCCTGCCGCGTCTTACATAGCCCACAAACTCCTTTTGTGCAGCATCCAGCATGGCCTGCATGTCGGCCTCCACCTCTGGAGCGAGTGGCTCGATACCGTTGGCCAGGTTCTTATGGATGGAGCCGCTGGCTCTGAAAATTTGAATGTCCAGGCCAGCCATCTCCAGTGCCTTGCTGCGGTTCTCGTACACCATCATCGTACCGATGCTGCCGATGGCTGGCAGCGTTTGATCCTCCAGCCAGATCTGGGTGGCCTGGCTGGCCAGAAAGTAACCTGCCGATGCACAAAAGTTCGTCCAGATATAAACCGGCTTACTCATGGCCCGTATGGCCTCCGCTGCCGCCTTTAGGCCATCTACGGCACCGCCTGGCGTGTCCATCTTAAGCAGTACCGCCTGTACGGTTTCGGAGAGCTCTGCCGCTTGCAGAATCCCCGCTAAATCCTCATAACCCCACGAACAGAGGCCGTACCGGGAAAGCGCTCCCTGGATCGGGATTACACACACACCCGAGCTGGTGTACACATCGGCCACATACCTGTAATAGGAGGAGGAGCCTGCCATTACGTTTGGCCTATCGGCTGGCAGTTGGGCAGATGGATGAGTGGCGATAAAGGAGGTAGGGAGTGGATCTTTGCCAGTAGCCAGCCGTGGCTGAATAATGCGGTGCATTTGCATGGCAAAATTTGTGTCCAGGCTCCAGAGACCCGAAAAATTGACTCCTCTCATTCGTTTTGCAGATTGGTAGTTAACTAGATCTGCCACGAAAGTGAGGCTCTTTTGTGCCAGCCAAAAGGACATAAAAATGCCAGCTCTGGTAGGAGTTGGCTAATGATTTCGTTAATAAATTGTGTAGCTTGTGGCGACTAATTAGATATTGTCAATTTTTTGGCTTCTTAACATAACGTTAAATTATACAACGAAAAATGGCAGCTTCTTCTCATGGAAACATCATCCATAAAGCAAAATCTATTTAATCCAGACTCTTTAGAATCACTCCTGAAAAAAACCTTATTATCGAAGAGTTTAACAAGAGAAGAATTAGAGCAAACCATTACCAACTTAGGCTATCAGGGGTGGAACAGGAAAAGAATTTATGACGTATGTAGATACATTAATTTTGATGAGGAACTCCTAGAGCAAGAGCACGATATTCTAGGGGATTTCTGTAATGAACTAATGGGCAATTGTAGCACTGCTAATATGATTAAACTTCCAGGAGAGCCAGAGGATAGAGAAGAGTTTTTGGATTACGTATACTCGGATTGGTGGAAGAGCTAAAAAGCTCATTTATCTATTATTAACATATTGCTACTTATACAACAGCAATTTTTGATGGAAACTAGAATCAATCACTCCTCTTTAGTGATAAACTTCTTAGATGTTGGATTCGATTCTAATCAACTGAGTATTCGTGCAAAGACTATAGCTGATCAAATTCTATTAAACAACTACTTCTCAGAGAAAAACGATTGGTTAATCAACTTCATAGCCAGTTATAATAATGGTCGCCAACTGCTGATAACCAGAAATAAGATTGGTACCTACTCTAAAGACAAGATTAAAGAAATAACTCTTGCTATTCCTATACCTTCGATTCGAACTGTAACTTGGGGAGTAGAAGATAATCAGTACATATATGGACCCGATCATTATGATCAAATATTAAAGAATTTTTGGGCGGAAGAAGTTAATTTCCACCAGTTTTCTAACCGTTCTGATTACGTATATAGTTGTTTGAAAAAGGGAATTGAAAGAGCATTTTTTGAAGGTTTCACAGTAGGTGGTATCAAAGTAGTAGTTAAGGAAATCTTCGATTAATTGAATAACATAAAATTAGTGGCTGTTGCAAAACTCCATCAGCCACTTCATCGAGCGGTTTGGCCTGCCAATTCAGAACCGAAAAACGCACGTTGTCAGTCAAGATAGCACCTCAAGTAACTAGTCTGAAGACTTTCGCAACAGCCACATTAGTTATAAAACCGATTTAAGAAAAATGCAAAACGGCCTTCCCTAGATGGCAATGGCCGTTTTGCATTTTACCCCGTTTCGGGCTGCTTCCTGAATTTGCGCCAATTCCTCCAGCCGAACAATCGAACAGCCGCGTAGTAGAGCTTATTTCGGAAACTGCCAGGCTTAAAGCGCTCCATAAGTTCATAATAAACACCATCGGCATACGCCCTGGCAGCAATTTCTCCAAGCGCCTTTAGGTCTTCGTATAAATTGGCGAACTCTTCCCATTCCATATAAAGCCTATCGTGTGCCACTGCTGCCAGGTTCGTAAGGTTATCATAAGCAGGCAGAGTGCTCTGGCTCCAGGGTGGGGTGCTGTGGCAGTCGGTTACAAAGTTGGCAGGAATGAGTAATAGTTTGTGATCGGCTAACTCCACCAGCACATCCTGTAAAACGGCCATTTGATCCGGTTTCTCCAGGCGGCTATCAATCACCACCGGCAGGCAGTAAAACGAATCGGTGAGCGAGATAAACAACGCTGATCCCAGATCGGCCTGCCAGGCTGATAGATAAACGATTCGTTCTTGCTGATCCATCAGAAACCCCCTCTGCTGTCGATGTTGGAAATTTCCCGCTGGATGAGCAGGTAGATGAGACTGGCCACGGTGGTAGAATCGTTGATGGTTATCCCCATTTGCTTAAGTGCTCCAAGTGTAATGGATTGGAAAAAATCCCGCTGACTTATGGTCTGGCCATCGTAATCCGCTGGCACCACCTGGCCAATCACATTTACATAGGCTCCATCGGTCTCACGCGTAACAATCTGGTCAGCATATCGCTGGAGGGCTGCTTTCTTTTGGTCTGGTGTTAACGATTCGTCGGCCAGGATCTGCTCCGTAATGGGTAAGCCTGTGGAGCTATCCAGTGTAATGACTCGCACCTGTTGAATCATATTGAGATCCCGCGTAATCACAAAGTTCTCATGTTCGCCTATTCGGCTGAGTCCCGTGATGGCCTCACTGGTAATACTTGTGTGTATGGCATTCATTGGTTAAAAAGGATTAAAATGTGGTGAGTGCTGACCGTTTCCAGCCTGCCGATGTTTTTACGTAGAAATAGGTATCACTCCAGCAGATTTGCCCTACGGCTCCGTTTGCGTCTGCCGTTCCGTTTGGTGTGTAGGCCGTTTCCAGTCGGAACTGCTGGTGGCCATTGGTGGCCTTTATATGGAGCGATGAGGTAGGTGCACTGGTGCCAATGGCTACTTTGCCCCATTGCCACTATTAATCAGGAGCGTAGCCGCATCCAGGTATAAATCTTTGTAGGCGGCTGCTGTTCGGTCGTAGCAAATGATCGTACCCGCATTGGCTATAGCGCCATAGGATATTTCTACGCCTGCCCTGGCCCTGGTGTAATATTTCCCTTAAAGCGACCATTATAGGCAAAGTCAGCCAGGCCATTGCCTTGCAGTCTCACTAGTTCGGCGCTCGTTGCGGGAGAAGTGCCAGTATAAAAAACGTGGCTTCCACTGGCTGATCCTAGTTGATAACGGAACGTATCGGCTTGAATGCCGAAACCAAAAAATTGATGGTCACTTCCTAAGTCATACAGTACAATCTTTTTGTTAGCCAGGTTATTGTCAAATTTTAGGAAGTTATTAACCGTCAGGTCGGCAGGCCTGTTAGGGCTATACCACGACCCCCAAGCGTTGGTTACCCATTTTTGACGGATATAAATAAATCCGGTATTGTTTTCGATGTACTGTTGAATGAATCCCCCGCCAACTCCTCGACTAACCAGCAAAGCCCCAAAGGGAAACACCGATGTAAAAGCCGTTCCAGGCCCATGACCGCCCACCAGCCAGCCAGACCCACCCAAACAATGGGTGCCCACTTGCGTTATCGTATCGAAATCGGTAGCGCCTGGATCGAAGTAACCGCCGACGCTATACAGAATGGAACCCAGAGAAAAACTTTCTGCCTGGAGAGCCGCCCCGGTGGCATCTACATTAGTTCGCCAATGACTACTTTCCCCGTTCGGTACACATCCTCGGCGTTCGTGGATGGTGCGCTGGCTGTACCAACTTTGTACCAGGTGGATAGGTTGCCATTGATGGCTGTTTTAACCCAGTCAATGAGTTGATAAAGTACATAGCGTACAAAGGAGGCTTTGCCTCTCCGTTGTTGGGTCGGAGTGGCATCTGGAATGTTGGAATCAATCAGGCTTTTTAAAGCGGTGTCATCGGGTACTGCCATTGGTTTGGTTATTATGCGTTAAAAGAAATGTCAAAACTTGAGTCAAAATCTACGTCGGCAAAGAGGGTGGCGCTGTCGAACGTTTCCAGAAACCAGGCCGGGTGCCAGCTCCTGGCTTTGGCTGTTACCTGCACATAGTTGAGCGCCCCGATGGTTCGGTTTATGTCCAGTCGGAGGCCGTTGCCTGGCTCTCCTGCCAGATAGGCCTGGCCGTTTCGATCTAACCAAATGGCCAGCCACCGCCTGGCCTGGTTCGTCTCCAGCCAGTCGGTGAGCGCTGGCTGGTTCTTGGGTAGTGCAGCCACCAGCTCCAGCTCCCAAATGGTGCCAGCGCCCGATGGATCGGCCTGGCTGGTTTCCTGCATGGTGCAACCACCCGATGGAAAAGCCAGCTCCATAAGGGTGGAGCCAGCCACCACATTAAGTGCATTCTTTGAAACGGTTTTCGGGGAGCCAACCACGGGCAGCTCATCGGGGGAAAGAATGGCCAGCACCTGCTCAATGGGTAGGAGCTTAAGCCTGGCTACCTGGCCCGTGTTGGGCTGCTGGAGCGTTAGACCTATTCGGCTCTCTGTTACTTGCATGCTCAAAAGTAGCCGCCTGCCTTAGCCCTGGAAAGGACTGGATTTTGCCCTACTTTCCAACACAAAAAAAGCCCCTACGTATCGTAGCGGCTTTTTTCTGGCTAGGTAGTCCCGGCCCCTTTTGCGCCTATCCGGCCCTTTGTGCTCTAGCCCGGACAAAACTGCGCCCAGCCGGACACTTTAGGCAAAAATATTTTTTTCTGCTTCTCTGGTTTGCTTGTCCACTCGCTCCAGATAATCCCGGTAAATTTTGCGGATTGTCTCGAAATCAACATCCACATCGGGCTCGATCTGATAGCGCTCCAGGAAGCTCCGAATAAACCGGGAATAGTCGCCCCCACAAAGCCCATGCAATGCCCGTACTTCAATAATTAGGGATCGCCGGAATAACTCATCCAGGGCTTTGGCCAGGGTACTCATTTTTTCGAGTGGTACTTCGTGCGTTTTATCCCGGCAGCTATACCAGATGGTTAAGTTGTTGCCACTAGGCTCCACTCTGGAAAAGACAAAAGGCGTGGCGATGGCCATACCGGCAATCTGTGCACCAATCAATGAACGGCCACTTACATAGAGGCCACCATCTGGCTCAAGGCTACCAAACTCAGGATTTAAAAAATACTTCTTTACGTGTTTTGGTACTGAAACGACTATCTTTTTTCTCACGATAAAAATGATGGTTTTTCATAGTTAAAGCGGTTAATGTCAGGAGGTTAAAGATACATATTTACCGCTATAAATACAATTTATTTCAGCCTGCCAAAAATAGAAAATAGCTCCCTCGATTGGTTGTTCTTGCCCTAATCCCTTTAGTCAATAATTATCCTTTTTAACTTCATTTAAGACAGCCAATTGGCAAATTAATGCTAATTGATGTTTAATTGCTCCCAATTAAACATCCTTAAACACCTCTCTTATGAAAAACACCCTTTGTACTGTACTGCTTGTTTTGATCCAATTTTCGGTAAATGCCCAAACCGAAAAAGGCCGCTGGAACGCTGGTGTTAGCGTTGGTCAGTTCTCGTATCAAAAGGCGGATCTTGGAAATTTTTTTTCAGGTTCTCTTACCCCAACGGCAGGCTATTTTGTGGCTCCTAATTTGCTTCTAGGAGCTGGAATTCCACTAAGTTATAACACTCAGCGTTACTTAAGTCCGGTTGTTAACCAAAAAACTCGCTCATTTACTGTAGGCGTATCTCCTTTCGCACGTTACTATATAGGTGCCGCTAAACTGAAGCCGAATATCGGTTTTTCGTTCTCCTATTCGCACAATAATTACTATTCTACAGGCTCAACTAATAGCAGCTCATTAGAATCCGTTGCGACAACAAATGCGATAACGATAACACCCTCAGTAGGTCTAGCCTATTTTTTGAGCCAGAGTATTTCGCTAGATGCCAGACTTAATTATAATTGGTATAAGTCAATGCTAAGAGATGGCTCAACCAGGGATACAGGATTCGCCGATACCTACCAAAATACTACATTGGGCATTGGGTTTAACATTTTCTTTGGTGGCTGATTCATTGGTCTGCAAAGTCTATTTTTGTGAGTCAAAATGCCCAACAGGAGCCCTAAAAACTCCTGTTGGGCATTGCTATTATTTCATTCTGCCAAAGATAGAAATTGCTCCTATTAGGTTATCCAAGCGCCCGGCCTGGTTCGTGTTGTAAACGGCGCTGGTGGTACCATTGACCGAATCCCGCACCTGGTAAACAGCGCCCTCCACGGCATTGATAGAACCTTTCAAACTGCCTACCTGGCTGGCCATTCCATTAAGCCCTGTTTTGGTCGAAAAGGCCAGACTCTCCAGGCCGTTCCTAGTGGTGGTGGCCAGGTTGTCCATTGCCTGCGCGTTGGATCGGGTGGAAACATCCAGCGAATAAGCCACCGAATTGGCCAGTCTGCTCATGGCCTGCTGTTGGCTGGTGTCGGCTGCTTTAATGGCCTCCTGGATCTCTCCCAATACTTTGAGTTGCTGTTTGCCTTGTTCCACCGCTTGCGCCTGTGCCTGGTTGGCCTGGTCGGCTCCACCTAATGGCCCTCTCCATCACTGGAGTAATCGGCCACTCCTCCATCCTCATAACGTTTACGCACAAATCCACCATAGCGGAACATTCTGCCACTCCAGGCGCGGCCATCCATTAAACCGCCCTCTCGGAAAACTGGCGCTCTAAAATCCGTTACGGGTGAGCTTCGTTTGCCTGGTGTTCTGGCATTGGCAAACATCCGACGAATGAACGGCAGGTTGGCCCTGGTTTGCTCCCTGGAAATGATGGCCTCACCGCCCTCCATTTCGCCCTGTTCTCTGCCGGTGGCTCTGTCCACGATGGCCAGGCCTCCAGAGCCGTAGGTGGAGCCGTGTCTGCCACCGGGAATAAAGCCCCTTGCTCAAAACTTGGCTGTGGCTGTCGTTTAATCATGGCTACCTGAATACCCGTCATGACGGCAGTAGCAGCCGCAAACACCAGGTTTACCGGCCAGAAACCAGAGGCCAGCGCCTTAAGGGTGGCCAGCGCTCCGGTAATGACAGCGCTGGCAATATCGGCGTTTTGTTGGGCTTTCCAGGCCTTGAGTTTAGCCGCTGCCTCCACCGCTTTGGCCCGTTTATCCTCGGCCTCTATCGCGGCCTCCAGATCCTTTTTATTTTGGATTCGGGTGGCTTTCTCCTGCTCCAGCAGTTTGAGCTTTTTGGCTTTCTCATCCTCTGCCGTTTTAACCTTTGCCGCTGCCTCATCTTTGGCCGTTTGGATGAGTTCCTTAGCCTTGTCCTTATCCGCTGTTTCCAGCTCTTTGAGGAGCTTAATTTTAGCCTTCGCTTCGTCGGTGGCATCTTTCGTTTTGGCCTCGTACTCATCGGCGGAAAGCTTGGTTTTTGTCTCAAAATCGGCCTTGGCCAGCTTTATCTCCAGTTCGGCCCTGGCCTTACTTTCCTCAATCATCTTTTTACGGGTGGCTGAGTCCAGGTCTGTCCGCTTGTTTATACTGGCTATTTCGGCATCGCGGGTGGCTTCGGCGGCATCAATTTTCTGCTGCTTTTCATCGTTGGCATTCGCCACCGCATCATCATGCACCGCTTTGGCTGCTGCCTGCTTTTCGGCCTTCTCCTGGTTAGTGCGTTCTATTTCAGCCTCCATATCGGCCTTACTTTCCGAATTACTCATGGTAGAGTAAAGCGTTTCCAGGGTCTTGATTTTGTCGGCTTCGGTCTGCTTAATGGTTTTGATTTTCTCGCTGGCCTCTGCTTTGGTGGTTTTAATGGCCTCCGTGGCTTGATCTATGGCCAGCTTTTCCGTTTCTACCTGGTTGTTCAAAATGGCCACTTTCTCATCTCGCTCCCGTTTGGCCTCTGCTATCTCCTTGTCAGCTCGCTCTTTGGCCAGGTTAGCCAGGAATTGTGCCGCCTGTTTGGCCATTTCGCCCACGGCTGCATATTTCTCCGTATTCTCCTGGAGTCGGGTCTGCCAGGCCTGTTTCTCACCTTGTACAATCTTGTTGGCATGGTCAACGAAAGCAGAGAGATCCCCTTTTAAGAGCGCCCCGAACGCGTTAGACGTTTCCGACCAAATAGCGTTCTTTTTCTCCTTCAACTCTTTCTCAATTTTCTCAATCTCTGCCGCGTTTTTGCCGCTGGCCAGTTGTCGCTCATTCCGGTAACGATCCTCTATAGACGTAAGCGCTTGAGTCAGTTGGTCTTTGTCGGTAATCTCCCTGGCTGCTTTGGCTTTCTCGGCGGCCTCCTCGGCATTGAGCTTTTCTACGGTGGCATTATACTGGATGGTGAGCCGGTCTTTATGTACGTCGGCCAGCTTGGTAGCGTTGCCTTTTGCGGCCAACTCTCTCCAATCTAATAGGGCGTTTTCGGCCAGTCGCTCCTGCTCCAGAATGAACTTTGTAGCCTCCAGTTTAGCCTTTTCCTCCTCCTCTGCCTTTTTGCGTTTCTTTTCGGCAAACTCACCGGCTACTCGGGTCACATCCTCCTGGAGTTTCTGATCAAGTGCCGCAATTTCCAGGTTCTTGGTTTTCTCATCCTGGATGCCTCTCATAATGGCCTCCACTTTAAGATCCCGTTCAGAGCCTAGTTTTGCAAACTCCCGTTGCATTTCGTCTTTAATGCTGGCCACGTGAGCAGCAGCCTCCAGTTTAGCCAGCTCCTCCAGCGCTTTCTCGTTGGCTTTTTCCCGTTCCTTAAGGGCGGCCTCATGCTCCTTAAGGTCTGCTTTCCTGGCTTTATCGGCCTCTTTGGCCTGTTTATCCAGCGCCTTTTTTTGCTCATCGGTAAGGCCTGCTCCATGAGCTTTGCCCTGTGCTTTCCCGGCAAACTCTGCCTTTTGTACGTTGGCTGGATCGCTCCAGATAGCCACCACGGCAGCAGCCCCGGCTTTTACGTTGGTCTTTACGTCGGTAATCACTTTGGCCCCGGCGGCTTTGGTCTGATCCCAGGCCTTACCCGCTGCCTCAAAGTTTCCAGATAAAAACTCTTTGATGGCCACCCCCATGTTTTTCATTACCCCACCGCACCCACGGCAAAATCTGCCAGGGTTTTATAATAGCTTACAGTGCCCGTAATGAGCGTGGCCAGTACGCCCACCAGGTTCCTGATGATGGTAATACCTCCAGACATAAGGGAAAGCAGGCCCGAAAAAACAGGCTTCAACTTTTCCCCCACTTCTACCTTTAGTGCATCAAAATTATCGCCCAAATTGGAGGCCTTGCCCTCCAGGGTTTCCATCATTTTGGCGTTCTGGCCTGCCACTCCGTTCATTTGCCCAAAGGCAATAATGGCCCCTTGTATGGCCTCTGGTGTGTTTTTACGGTGGTGTTTACCCCTTTAAAGCTAAACGTGACCTCATCACCGGCCTTTTTGGCCGAAATACCAAACTCTTTTAATCGCTCATTTTCCCCGGTCTGTGCATCCAGAGCAGCCTCAACCAATTGGTCAAAGGTTTTGCCCTGGCTGGCTGCTAGATCGGTCATGGCCACCATTTCTTTTTGAGATGGCCGTAAGCCCCGGTTCACCATTTTTACGTAACCCTCCGTAAGCTCATCGACCGAATAGGCCGTTTTAGATCCCAGGTCTTTAAGCGCTGCCATTGCGGCCTTTGCCTCCTCCTGGCTACCGAGTGCCGTTGCCAGAACCTTGCCGTACTTTTCAAACTTTGCGGTCGTCTCAAAAATGCTTTTGCCGATGTCGATAATAAAGCCAATTACCTGGAGCGCCATAAAGGCCTGGAATGCTTTGGCCATTACGCCAACTCCGCCACTTATTTTACTCCAGAGGCCTGGCTGGCCTAAATCATCACCCCCTTTTTAATCTTGTCCACCTCATCCTTTACGCCCTTAAATTGCTTTTCGGCATCGCCTAGCCGTTTGGATGCCGCTATAAACTCATCGGTGCCAGGCTTGAGCGTTTTAAGGTCTTTATTGAGCTGTTTGATTAGGCTATCCAGTTGGCCATATGAGAGCGTGGTAACATCCACCTCTTTCTTTAGGGAGCTGGTGGCCTTTTGTACGTCGGCTAGTTCGTTCTTGTATTTCTGCCAGTTTTCGGAGCCCTTACCTCCGTCTTTTTCAATGTCTTTAAGGGTGGTTTTTAGTTCTTTGGCCTTTGTATTGAGCGAGTCAATACTTTTACCCACATCTCCCTGGTTTAGCTGGAGGGTAAGGCTGGCCACCTCGTTTAAATTTACCATAGTGTAGTCTTACAATTGTGAGAAAGTGGCTTTGTAAGCGCGTAGTGCGGTTAGATTGCTGGCCGTGGCTAAATCTCGGTATAGGTAGGGGAGCACATCCATCAGTAATGGATCTGAGTAAATGCCACGGTAGCCACGTTTTACGGATGGATATTTTTGCCGGTTAATTTTGATCGCCCAGGCAATCCGCTCCACACTGGCCAGCTCACTGGCTGGCTTTGCTTTGTGAGCGGTTGGGTAGCCTGGCACATAGGCGAATCTGGAGAGCCCTACCTTTTCCACAAAAGCCTCCATTGCCACCAGGGGTGGTGTTCGGCTGTAGTTCATCGACCGCAAATCCTTGAGCCGAAACAGGCCAGCCATCTCCAGCCTGGCCTCCACAAAGGCACCGGCCTCTTTGGCCGCAATGGCTCGAAATGAGTTGACCATTTCGCCCGTTAGGGTAAGCCCTGCCTGCTCAATGCGTAGGATAAATGCCCGCTCTGCCTGGATTATGTAGCCATCCAGTATTTTGGCTGCATCTCGGTTGTTGGTAAGCCATTCGGCCCTGGCATCTCCCCTTATGCCGTTGGTTGCTTCCATAGTTTAGCTTTTTCGGAAAGCTAAAGCGGTAGGAAGGCGGCCAAAAGGACAGGAGCGCCTGCGGTCAGCCGTTGCTGCCGCACAAAAAAGCCACGGCTCGATGACCGTGGCTTTTTTGTGTACTTTTAAATGGCTTGGAGGCTACCTGAAGTATTTGATGAGTATTCACCCAACGACCCAGGGGTTGATGGTGTGGGCAAAACTTGCCCAGACGAACGTACTTCCGACCTTTACACCCCTGCCGGTTGGGCTGAAAACTTCGACTTCGAGACATGCTCCCTGTCAGCGGGAAACACGCCCCAGCGAAGCAAATTAACAATATCTTACCTTTGTGTATTGTATCTATGCTTCTTCTTTCTCCGGAATCTCAATCTTGACCGTTTCTTTACTATCCGTTTTCCTTCTCTTCTCGACAGTCCTTAACATCTCTAAAAGCTTGATCATCACAATAGCAATAACTGGTATAGTAGTAAAAACAGCTATAATTGAAAAGTAATCGAATTTCTCGTTTAGAAAAGATTTTTCAATGGTCATCAAGCTTTTATCCTTAAAAACAAATAGAGACGCAACAACTGCCATCATTGCTGTCATAAGAGACATTACTAAACTCAAATATTCCTTAGAAATTGATTTATCTTTTTCAATATATATTATCTCAGTTTTATCCTTATTGTTGTCTATTTTATCCGAACTTAATTCTTTTATCTTTTCCGTTAACTCACAATATTTTAGTTTATTTTCTGAAGTTAAGAATGAGTTATCCATCACTTCCTTTGTTAAATCATCTGCTATATCACTGCGATTATATAAATCAGAAGGATTTACACTGTACTTTTTCGACGTAGAAAGTAACACGGAATTAAATATATCTATAGTAGGAAGTTTTTGTTCAACAACCAAAGGTCTGATTGCATAAAGTAATTCGTTGTTAGCTAACCTTATTTTTTGTTGGTACTCTTTATTCTCCCTTTTAGAGAATATTTTACTCGTAACCATAAATACTATGAATCCGCTAATTACCCCACCTCCAATACCAATAATCCAAGCATTATTAAAGAATTGCTCCATAAATTCAGTTCCATTTTAAATTCAAAAAATCGCGAAGAAGAAAAGTAAATCTACTCACTCCATAATTGTAAATCACATATCACTAAGTTCGTCTAACAATATCTATCAACCGTATGTTTGCGTAATCTATTAGGAGTATTCATACTGTAGAACGGATATTGGAAATGCAAGCCCAAACTTACTTTACTAAGGCGTTCAAATTGTCGACCGAAACCGACATATAAGTAGAATGCTGTCTGTCAACTAAGTACGGCTTGTCGACCGAAGCCGCCAAACGAGCATTGCTTTGACGAACCACCCAACGACCACAGGGGCTGATGGATGAGCATGCTACCTCACTGAACGCGAACCATCTGCAACCTTTACACCCCTGTTTGGATGTATGCAAGGTTTTTAACTTGCTGATAATCAATATATTAAAAATCTTGCATTTTCGGGGGTTTGTTCGCCAGAACACGGTGGTGGTTGGGCTGCGTGCTTTCCTCTGAGACGTGCTCCCTGTCGACGGAAAGCTTGCCTAAATACTTTCTTTTTGTTGATAGTGGACACTAATTAAATCATTAACTTCTTTTATAATTAATTCCACTTCTTTCTTATCCGCCCCAACCACCGAGCTGAATTTTGGCACTTTGGCAAACATATCTACGTAATCTTCGAGAGCTATGTAATTAGAGAACTTTTGCATTAGCTCAAGTACTACAATATTCAATAATACTGTAATTTCAAATATTTCATCAGGTCGTAATGGGGTTTTCATTGCTTTTACTTCTTCTCTCAATATGCTCTCACCTTTATTTCTAAAGTTATGAGCCAATACAGTATTTCTATAATCTTTCAGGTTTGACCAGCGATTAATTCTTTTGAATACTGGCTTCATTACAGTTTTAAATCTGATGATTTCATCCTTAAATTCTGGTATATTGCTTGGAGTAAAATGGTCGTTCCATTCATCAATAAATGAGCAAATCATTATTAGTATTTGGTTGACCATTGATACGATAATTACACTATCCAAAGTCACATCTGGAAAAAATCTTAATTTATGTTTTTGGAATTTCTTTTCAGAATTTACCTCCAGGCAACCTCCCATGTAGGTTGTTATATAAATCCACAGTGTATAAAGAATTTTTACTGATTCTTGCAGTTTGAGCATATATTAGCACGATTTTCTTGTGAACAGTTGTTTTCCTTTCAACTGCGTATTGAGCCGGGTAACCTGTCACTAAAATGCGGGACTCAGGTACGCAAATCTCGCCTTATTGGGGCGATTCTCGTGTCAACCGAAGCCGACCAACGAACCCAAAAGCTTTCCTGTTGAGACGGCTCCCTTGTCGACCGAAAGCCCACCACTACGTTATTGATTTTGCTATGCACCCAACGACCATGAGGGTTGATGGATGAGAACACTACGTTACTGAACACAAACCGCTTCTAACCTTTTCACCCTCATTTGGTTGGGCTGCCAAGCCAACCTCGGGACGTGCTCCCTGTCAACGGAAAACTTCCCTAATAAATCCAAAAATTAATTAATCCTCTTTGGGTATGTTCCGAATTGTAAGAGGGTTTCCCAATCGATATAATCAATCTTTTCCCCAGCTTTTACCAGGTTATCAAGCCCTAAATTCTCTATCCATAATTCAACTCTTCTTCCGATCTCATCCCATTCAGGAATTTTGGTTGATTCAGCTTCTGAAACACAATGAATTCCAATTCCCGGATAAGGCCCACCAAACGGATTACCAACTGCGATCAAATCATACTCTATACCGCTTGAATTTATGTCCAGAATGCTGCCTAGTTCCAAGCGTATTATTTCTAAACATTTTACGATAAGATCTAGATTCCAAGCCAGTTTCTCATGAATTTCTGGTTCAATTAAAGTATATCCCCTCTCGGCCATCAAATTTTATATTTTATTCAACGATTGCTGTCAGTCGAACCTTGAAAATGGAAGCCCTTAGCTTATCAAGTTGAGGCAATTCTCGTGTCAACCAAAAGCTGGACTTGGAAACCTAAACTTGCCAAGATGGAGCGTTCACACTGTCAGCCGGAAGCTGGGCTTTGAAACCTAAAAAGCCTGCCTGTCGAGACGTGCCCCCTGTCGCAGGGAACCCGCCTTGAACACCTATTTTTGATTCGCCACCCAACATAATAAAGGGCGAAAAATCACTTAACTATAATAGACTGTAAATCAGTGAGAAATAATTAAGCGCTCCCTCTGAAAGGCTTCTATTACTACTTTGGTGATCGGCACGAAGTTCTAAACTGCAAGAACTGCTTTTGGCCATTCATTTCCTACGGGAAAAACACCCTTTTTTATAGGGTTTGCTTGCCTTGTTTATTAAATGTTGCACGCATTTACGCCCTCCAGCAGCAAATTCGCTGGCTGCTTTATCGGCAGTGCCACCTGTATCCTGGCCACCAGGTAATCCACTCCATTAATGTGCACCTTTTGGCTCCAGTCCAGGGTGGCCAGATCCACCTCATCCAGATCCATCTGCCGCTCCAGGTAGTACATCCGTTTACGCATGGCCTCAATGGCTGGCCAGAACGTAGCGGCCAGGCCATCAGCTCCAGTCCAGTACAGGGAGTAGCCGCCAGATTTTGCCGTAGCCAGTGGCTGCGGTGCCACGCCTGGCCCTGCCGTGAGTCCATTCCAGAATAATAGCCGTGGTGCAAAGTTGTTGGCCAGTTGGCTAAACTGCTCCGTTCGGCCTGCCTGTTTGGTAGTGGCCAGGCCTGTGGCCTCATCGGTTAACAGGGTGGACAGTTGGCAGCTTATTGGCGTGGTGCCAGTATCCTCATCCAGCGCTGGTGTTAAATAATCGGCCAGCTCTGGAGGGTTATCTTTAGCCAGGCCATCCCCTCCATCCAGCACACTGGAGAGCAGGAGCCTCCTGTTTAACTCTGGCCGTTTTTTGTAGGTTTTTAGTGCTTTCTCGCTCCAGTCAATAGTGGCTACATTGCCAAAAAAATCACCCAAAAAATCCAGCTTAATCGTTTTGTCGGCGGGATCTATCAGCATGGCCAGGCCAAACATCTTTCTAAGCTCCAGCAGGAGCACCGGCATGGTGAGCGCTGGCAAGTGCTGGCTGAGTAAAAGCGTAGAACTGCCATCTAATGCCCTGGTATTGTAGAAAAGCAGCTTTTGCAGCTCCGAATGAGCCAAAAAAGAGCCCGTAATACTTACCCCTGTTAGCTCCGAAAAGCGCCTAATGACCTCCATTAAAAACGGCATCGGCACCATTGGCCCTGTGATGGTGTAGGCTCCTGCTGTGTACTCGTTTACTTTGCCAGAGTAAGAGATGGCCACCCATTGGAGCCGTAATAATCTGGATTTAGAATAGTGGGGAAAGCGGCCACGTTTCGCCCAAACTGTTGCACCACCGGCAGCAGTGTAGCCGGTAGGGCAATACTGCCAAAATCCACATCGGGCAGGAGCGTAGTGTGCAGGTCGCCAAAGAGCTCACCCATTGCCTGCACTACCTGGAGCGTGTACGTGTCGGAGGCCTCCGTAAGAATGGCTACTCCTTGCTGGAGGAGCTGGCCATTATAGTACTTTTCGCATTCGTAACGGAGCCCTACGGCATCATTTTGGAGCTGCTCTGGAAAACCCAAAATAATCCGGTTTTTGCTGGTAATGGGTAAGGCTGGTATGGTGGCTTTGCTGGTCAGCACATCCTCAAAAGTTAGGTATGGATTCAGTAGCTCCAGCTCTGTGCTCAGATCTGGAGTAAGATCCACCTCCTCCCGTTTAGTTTGATTTGCAGGCTCATGGTTAGAGTTGGGTAGCTTTAAAGTACAGTTTATCGCCAGAGGCCAACGTGAGCATAGTAGATAAGCCCAGATATTGATAACCGTTTTGGTTTATAATCACATCCGTATTGTAGCGAAGGATGCCATTTTGGTAGACCTTGACATTGACTAAACTAGAGGCCGTACCGTAGACGAAAAGCCGCCAATCAGACGCATAAACCGGAAAGGTTAAATCATTAGAATAGCGTGGATAAACAAACGCCCTGTTTTGCCCTTGCAGATCCCAAGTGTTTCCAATTTTAGGGTCAGAACTGCCGTATTGATACCATTCAGTTTCAAACTTATTGCCATCATTTACCCGGTAATGCCACTGACCTGCTGGTACGCTCAACGTGTAGAGCTCTGGAGCTACTGTACAGGAGCCGTAAAGATCTGCATAAGCCTGTGTATTCTTAAGGGTGTATTCGGCCTCCGCTTTTGCGTCAGCATCTGCCTGGCTGATTTCAGAGCCATACTTCCGGCAGCGATCACCACTATAGCAGCCTCTCCAATGCTGCCACCTGTGCAGGTAGTGCGTTTGTAGGTGGTAGCTCTGGAGATGGCCTGGCTAGGGTAAGGCGTGGAGCCTGCTGGAATGCCTGGCAGGGGTAGGCTATCAATATAATCGGGATCTCCTGGCTGGTTTGCTTTCTCCGTTAATGGCTTAAACAGCGTGTTATCATCCAGGTAATACTTTTGGAATTTTAACGGCCTGCCGTTGCCGGTTCGTTTGCCGAACTCATCCAGCACCTGGATTACTCCCGTTCCTTGCCAGCCTGTTGGCCTGGCAGGTGCTGGCGTTCCCACCGGCAGGCTGGAATAATTTAGAATAGGCGCTGCTACCTGCAACGTAAAACTCCTGGCGATTAGATCCGCTCCATCCTCTGCATCCACGATGGCCGTGGTTAAAAGCTCCAGCGCCTGGTGGCCTTTATTACTCAACAGGTATATGTTTTGAGAAAGTAAAAGCTCATCCAGGCCTTTAAGTTGCTGCTCTGCAAATCGCTCAAAAAAGCCCGTACTGACCGTGAGCGTTTGCTTTCCTTCCACGTGCACCACCTTAAGCTCTGAGAAATCGGAAGGAGCACCGGCAGGCCGTTCCATTGCGGCCATCGTTCGGAGGGTTTCCAGGTTTCAGATCCGGCCCGGTTAATCGGAGTGTATCCCAACCGCCCAAACTATTAGAATATAAAATAAACCGCTCCTGGCCCTGTATTTTCGATCTATGGTATAACTCCTTACCTGGCTTAATCGGTTACGTTCTCCATCGGATAGCCAAACCCGATAACTAGCCACGGTTTTAGCTCCACCTAATAATCCAAGTGCTTTGGCTCCAGTCGGTACACAAACAACCTGGTAGGTTTGCCCTCCAGAGAGCTGGCCTTTGTCCAGGGTTTCCTCTGTGCCATCGGTGTAACTAACCTCCACCCTCCGTATAATGGTGGCAGGAGTTGGCGAAAAGTTGAGTAGGAAAAACAAAAACTCTGGCTGTTGCTCTCCGATTAATTTGTTATCCAGTTGCCAGGTTAAAAATGGCCGTTGCTGGCTCATGTAGGTGGTAAAAAACACATCTCCCCAGGTGGCAAAATCCAGATCGGAGAGCCCTGCCTTAAGTATCCACTGGTTTTGCAGTTCCTTGCTGGTTTCTGGCATAAGTACCCCATTATTTAAAACCGATTCCCGCAACATATACGGCATGGTTAGGCTCGAAATAACGCACATATCTACGGCATCGGCTCCTGGCTTTTGATACTCCAAGAATCCATCCAGGAGCTCATCCAGCCGAAAGAAAGCGCCCTCGTAAATGGTGGAGCCAAATTCGGTACGGGGTGGCTTTTCAGCGCCTGGCATTTTCACCAGCCGTTTAAAGGTGGTGGAGCCTGGCGATGTTGGCACCAGAGCCTCCAGGTAGTAGCGTAGGCCGTTCCGGCTGGGTAAGCTGGTATCAGCAGCATCCAGCACGTGTTCAATTTTGTTTCTCGAAAATTGCACCGGCAAAAATGCCAGGCCTGTTTTTAGTCCATCAATCATAAAAATGCCTCACTCTTTTGTCAAAGGTGAGGCATCTGGCCAGATGGCAAAAGGACATTATAGTTTACCGAACTAGTGTAAGGGAAGCTTTAAATATAGTCTTATTATCGACTATATTTTGACAAAAAATCTTCCCTTGTTACCAGCTGTTTATCTCCATATTTAATACGAGTAATCAATCCTGAAATTGGAAATGACTCTTCTACTGTTCCAGAATCAGATAGGACTCTAACAATTATATTTTTATCAATGATTTCGTCAATTGACGAATTTGTTACCTTGATTTCAAAAGGTGGAGAAGAATAGTTTTGTTTTGGGTAAAGTTTTTCTATCTCAAAAGTGAATATTTGCATACCCTCCTCTGTCCTTATATTAGCCCCTTCATAACGTTTATGTTCAGTTAGTTGATAAGGAAGCTCTAGTTCAATAGCTAAACCATTAATCGTATAATTAGCAACGTTTTGAATATTTAATTTAATTAGATATTCAATATATCTATATAGGCCTCCAGACTGCCCCCACCGTTATGTGATAAGTCAATTTTTTTATAACAACTTCTGGGCTTTTCGGTGCTAGAACAGGAGTCTGTTTAATTGCTTCCGCTCTAACTTCCGCAACTTTAACGAAATCAAATAAGTCCGTGTCATTTAGTTTTGCAATTAAACGGTTCCATTCACGTTCATTTCCAAAATTAGACAGATCTATAATATCTCTACTTGCAAAAGATAACGGTACTACATCATCACCTCTACCAGAAAAGCTTACCAAAATATATTTATTTGGGTAGGTATCTATATCATTAATAATCATGCTATATTCTGTCCCAACCCCACCCTCAAATGCGTGCGCTCGTTGCTTGTATTTAGGTGATAGTACTATAATAACCTTATTGTAATCTGTCATTGCACGGTGCATCATTTTTTGGAAACTTATTGCAGTTTCCTGCTGGCTTACCAGTTTGTCCATTCTGGCATCATACCCTTTTGGATCTCGCAAGAAATTTACAAAATGAAATACTTTATCTTGATGTTCTTGGTTGTCCCAAGCATAGGTAACAAAAATAGCGTGTTGGTGGTCGGATAACATAGTTTTAAGAAATGAATATTTAACAATAAATAAAAAGACATTCCTTCCCAAACTTTTGATAGAGTTCGAGTTGAATTAGCTGCATTTTAATGCCTATTAGTTTCCACTGGCCAGAAAATACAGACACTCCGATTAAATACAGCAAAATAAAAGGTGCGGCCAGTATCCAAACCAGGTAAAAACGAACTTTTTTAAACGTCTGCATAGATAATACTGTTTGCCATTAATCCAACTCGTATACGTACCTCATAGCCGTATGATGCCTCTAATGTAATCATTGTAATCGGCTCCATAAATATCTTAGTGCTAGGATCTACCAGGCAGGTAAGGCCGTGGTTTTTGCGGATGGACAGAGAGATGCCCAGAGCTATCCGTTCGGACTCATCAAAGGCAGCATCCTCCAGCTCCTCCTGGCCCATTTCGCCCCGGCAAATTACGTAATAGGTAGAGTCGAACCAGGCCAGTACATTATCCGCTCCATTATCCTCCAGCGCGTACTTAGGCCGTAAGGCAAAAACAGCCGGGTAAATATCATCGGAGGAGCTCGCTGCCAGGAGTCGATCCATTTTATCACCACCGGACTGGTGCACCGTTTTAACGCCCTCCACTGCTGCTGCTATCGGCTCAAAAAACGCATAAAATAACTTTGTGCAGCTCATTGATTTGCCTCCTGTTTTTGACGTTCGTTTGCCGCAGCATCGGCTGACCGCTTTATATCCTTTTTGTTCTCCTCCAGGAATAAAAGCACATCATGTAAATTTGCCTCTTTCGCCTGTTGCATGGTGCCGAAAATCCCTTTTTCGGCCAGGATGTGCTGGTTTTTAATCCAGCCCTGGCCTGGGTACTCCTCTGGTTCTCCAGCCTCGCCATCAAAGAGCTCGTACCTGGCCAGCACTTTCTGCATATTGCCGGTAAAATACAGCAGTACCATCTGTTTCTGGCTTAACTCCATTCCGGCCAGTTTTTTGGCCATTTCCTTTGCCGTAAATTCATTATAGGGCTCTCGTTTGTCTCCATTCCAGCCAGGCTCCAGGCTATACGCTCCAGATCGCTCTGGCCTGCAAAGGGTGGCCACTAATAAATCTAAGTGAGCATCTCCTGGCACGATCTGCTTTATCCATACTAGAAAGTGTATGTAAGCATCTGAGAGCTCCCCAAAGCTCATCGTGAGAAAGTCCTGCTCTGGCAGCAGCAGGCTCCAGTTTTTATACTGGATCGCTTCAAAGGGTAGCTCTGTAGTGAGCTCCTGGCTCATCCACCTAACTTGGTGGATGAGTTCGTGGAGTACAATAGCATTTGCATTCTTTACTTTTTTGCTCATGCCTGGCCCGAAATGTTTACGCATGAGCGCCCTCCATTGGTTGCCTCCCATATCCAGCAAGATCTGAAGCATGTGGTGGAATTTTTCGGGTGAGTCGGGTGTAAAATACACCAACTGGAGCAAGCGCGGTAAGTGCTCTGGCTTAACTTCTTTCCATGAGCCTGGCAGCGTTTTGGCCTGGCCGTTAAATTTGATCTCTTGCATTAGTTGCGTAGCTTTTCTTTGAACCACTGGTAAAAGCTGGAATACTCAGTAGTAGCCAGGTAGTCAAATGAGTTTTTTCCCCAAAGTATACGAATAGGGAGCCAGTAAAGAATGGCCGTACCAAGCTCCAGGAGCAGGAGTATAATTTGCAGGATTATGTAAATTATGTATCTCATTTGGCTACTGTTTGAGAGAAAGTAAATAGGGTGTAATCCAGTTGGCAATTAGTTTAATTTCCGATTTTTTGCGCCTGTTTCGGTAACAGCCACCCACGGTGCCACGGCCTCCCGTCGTGTTAAATCCGATAAGAAAAACCTCCTCCTCCTCCGTATCCCACTCCTCCACGGCCAGGCCTTCAATGTGAGAAGCGTACAAACTAACGGCATCCATCCGGCGCGGTTTGATGCCTTTACGCTGGTTGCCCCGTTGGTTTCGCCGGTAGATGATTTTCTTAGGGTCGGCAAAGTAGCTGGCCACCATGCCCACCGAACGAACCGGCAGTTTTACCCCGTTGATTCGATGAGCAAAATAAAAGCCGCTGGCACAATACAAAGAGCGCTCTGGCAGGCCATTAGACAGGTTAATCTTACTGATCCATTCGGCATCGTTGTGATCGGTGAGCTCCTTAAGGCCTAGAAAAGTGGCTGCTGAGTCGTAAATGGCTTGCCTTAGCTTAGTCTCATCTAGCGTAATCGGTTTAGCTGGATAGGTGGCCAGCACGATAACCTTTTTAGGCTTCTTTTTTAGGGCTTGACTCCATGAGTTAGCGCAGAGTGTAAGACAAACAAGGCAATAAAGGAAAGCGTTAGTAGACATCTCTGATAGGGGGTTAAATCCTCAAAAAATTCAGTGAAAAAATCTTTTCGCGAACGAATAAACGGCAACATATAAAAGGCAACAAAAGGCACCATAATGAGCAGTTTAAAGAGTCCCACCGGCAGATCCCAGAACTCCACCCATTTCTCAAAAAAGAACTTTTGCACAGACGTTTCATCGTAAGCGCTCATCTGCTGCTCAACCGGCAGTACTTTGTTTACCTCTTTGATGTGCTCACCTGTGCTATTGAAATAGTGGTTTGCCACCCAAATGGCCAGCAGAAGCAAAGAGATCTGTACTACGGCTCCTAGTCGGTGTTTCAGCAGAGAGCCAACGGCTTTAACGGCCTTGCTTTCCTGGTGGATATCCTCCGGCTCCTCAATGGCCAGGCCTAACTCCCTGGCCAGTTGGTTGGCTTGTTTGTCGGCATCCAGCGCCCACTGCACATACAGCCGCTTACTTTCCTCGTCCGTCTCTTTGGCGGCTGTTGCGCGGAATCCAGTGGCATCCTCTCGCAAATTGTTGTACTCCTCCAGCTTTCTGGCCTGCTCCTGCTCTTGCGCCTGTTGCATCTTAAGCTCCAGCTCATTCTCCTGCTCCTGGAGCGCTTCTTTTTGTGCCTGGATCTGTTGAGCCTGCTCCTCCAATGAGAGCGCTGGAGCAGCAGGCTCAATGCTATGCAACAAGGTTTTTGCCTGGTTGAGTGGATGCACTACGCCACCTACTTGGCTGGCTGCTTTGGTCGCTTTGTTTTGCGTGTTCATTCTAAAGGATAATTAAAGATTCGTTTGTAAAATCGTCGGTTAGTTGGGTGCCAACTTTGGCCAGTTGAGCCTGGTAATAGCCCGGAAAGAGGCTTGCTGTGGCCGTGGCCTGGAGGTATTGGTTTAGTTCGGCCAGGCAGTTCTGGCCATCGGTGTAGAGCTGCCGTTTTTGGCCGTTTTTGGCATCGGCTCCAGGTGCTACCTGCTCCAGCGCTCCATCCTTAGATCGGCTCTCAGTAATGCCGGTAACGTCTAACGTAAGAGGCAAATAGGGGTAGGCCTCATAGAGTGCCATGTGAGCCACCGCTGGCCGTATTAGATCCAGCAGTATCTGCTCCTGTGGGCTCCAGGTGGCTGCTGGATCGCGCCACTTAACTTTTAAAGCGATGTAATCGGCCTCCGTGAGAATTGGCCGTATATAGCTTTGTTCGGCTCTACGGATGTAAGTAAGAAGCTGCTCAAAGAGTCGGTTTTTGCGGCCTAAGGTGGGGATGTGTTCGGCCAGCTCCGTGGCAGATCGGATAAACACCTGCTGACGTTTGGTGTAGGCCGTGGAGCCAGTCCAGGCCGCTGGTTTAATGGACTCCATAGCGCTCCAGAAGTTCTCCAGAGCCAGATCCAGCATGGCCAGGTTAGCCTCTTTAGAATCTACATACTCCCATTTTGAGATAGCCACCGCGTTCTGGCCGTTCACTTTTTGCAGGCCTAACTCCCCGGCTTTAAATTTCATGTGCGGAAAAGCCAGCTCGTAACATTTCCAGCTCATGCAGGCATGAGCCAGGTAAAGCAAATCGGCATCATCGCTGCCAGCCGCTGGAGCCGTAATCCCCTTTAAGTAGTCCATGAGTGGCTCCCCGGCCAGGTCTTTAAACCAGCGTTCGGCAAAGTGGGCAAACGGCTCCAGAGTCTTAAAGTTGATCGAAGCCTGGATGCCTCCTAATTGGCCCTTGATGATCTCAGCGGTTAGCATTATGCAGCGTGGTTTACGACGGCCTGTTTGCCGGTTGGGTTCTTGTCCAGAGTGGTCAGTTGTACCTCCTTAAATACTGGAATGATGTTTGAGTAATTCATGGCTCTTAGGGCCATCTGGATTGGCTCCAGCAAGATCTGCCGTTGTACGGGTGTTCTAAAATGCTGCTGGTAATCGGCCACCGTTCTTACCTGGCTCCCTGAATCGCCACTTTTGGAGCCTGGTGTTACACCCCCAAAACGGGCAGGATGCCAACGGCATTGGTAATGGATACCCCGGCCATTTCCCAAACCTTAGAATAGGCATCGTCTGACATTTCGTTTTTGAGTGGCACCACATCAATGGACTCCAGCGCTTTGCCATCATCTCCTCTTAGGTATCTCACCAGGAGGGATTTATTAACGTTATCCACTCCAGAGAGCCACGTTTTTAGGTTTTCGCCAAAGGTTGCCCACTTCTTTTTGATGGCATCGGGTGCCAGATCCTTACCGCCTTCCTGATCGAAATAGTCTTTCGGCATCTTAATGAGGTACTTAATATTGTACCCGTTTTTGAGGCCTGATTTGTGAAAGAGCGGTATTAAGTTGGCCACTTCGATCCAGTCGCGTGAGCACCACCAGGAAGGAAACGCATAAAAGGGATTTCCAGAAATGTGCTCCCTTGAGTGGAAAATGCTCACGATGCTGGCTTTGGGATCTTTCCGGTTAAATGCCGGTAAGGAATCGCTTTTGCCTAGTGTGCCCCGACCTTCTCCAAAGAATGGATTTTGCAGGTAGTTAACCACTTTCCCGTTTTTGGGTAGGCCAATCCGGGTGGTAAAACTGTCCGAAATGGAGAGTAGGGGAGTGCCATCCACGGTAAACTCAAAGCGGGTAAAATGATTGGCGTTTGTCACCCGCTCATTGATGGCCGCTATTATGTAATTTGTTAGCTCCGTTTCATACATCCACTCCTCCAGCTTTGGATCGGTGTAGGGCTCCAGCATCATGGTTTTACCGGCATAAACCAGCTCAAAGAAACCAATACCAGAGCCGTAAATCATATCTCGGGTGGCCTCCAGGAGTGGCCTGATCTGGTTGTTGTTTTGCACCAGTTTGGCCATCTGGTTTGGCTGGTTGTCGGCATCTCCCCAGGGTATCCAGTCCCGGCCTCCATCCATCGAAAGCATCCGGCCAGAACCATACACCTGATCTCGCCCATCCGTAAGCTGGAGCAAGGCCCCGTTTTTCTCGTTCGGTATTAATACCGCATTATCACTGATCCACTCCATAGCGTTTAATACGTGTGCACCACCCGCTGGCCGTTGTACTCCAGAATCAGATCTATGCAGATCTCGAATGGTTGCGGTGCCCCGCCGGGCTTTTGGTTGTCCAGGTTCTCCAAGAGGAGCACGTGGTTTAAATTGATGTTTCCCCGGTAGCCTTTAGCGCCTGGCAAGTTTTTGGAACACTTTCTGACTCTGGCCTTTTGGCCTACGGTACTATCCTTTTTGACGTACTTAAGTGAGAAAACATGACTCTTGCCACCCTCCAGCGTATCCTGGTGGATTTCGGCAAACATGGCCCTTCGGGTAATTGTCCTGGCGTTACTTGCCATTGAGCTGGATACGTTTAACAGCCACGGCCACCGACACATTAACCCGATAATTACGGCCATCCATAAGGGTAATGAAGCTCTCATCGGCTGGCCTGTTTACGCTCTGCTCCACATCCATGACGAACTCAGGATTTATGTGGATCTCCCGTACTGGCCCATCTGAATTAGTGATAAATTTTACTAGCTGCATCTGTCTGGTTTGCTTAATACCTGCCCAAAGTTGCACCGGCCAGGCAGCTCCAGAAAGGACAGTTTTTACTGCCTTCTATAAGTTGATTCTTGAGATTCTTATGTAGTTTTGCTTTAACCTGGCTAATAAATGACATGAAAAATCCCCTTCCTCATCCAGAGGAACAGAACCGTATTAGTGCCCTTAAAAGTTATGACATTCTAGACTCCTTACCTGAACAAGAGTATGACGAACTCACTAGCCTGGCCTCCGAAATTTGCCAAACGCCGATTTCCTTAATTAGCCTGATTGATGATAAACGGCAGTGGTTCAAATCCAATCATGGACTTGATGTTCGGGAAACGCCCAAAGAATTTGCGTTCTGTGCGCATGGGATTCTCAATCCAACCGAAACATTAATTGTTCCAGATTCACGACAGGATTCACGTTTTGCAGACAATCCGTTAGTAACGGGTGATCCAAATGTAATTTTCTACGCTGGTGTCCCTTTGGTAAATAATGAGGGCTTTCCACTCGGTTCATTATGTGTGATCGACAACAATCCTAAAGAGCTAACTGAAAAACAACTAGCGGCTTTAAAAACCCTAGCCAAACAGGTAGTTAATTTGCTGGAACTCCGTCGATCTAACAAAGCGCTTTCAACGGTAAAAAAATTGTTGGAACAACGAAATGACGAGTTAGAACAAATAGTGGCTATCGCTAGAAATGAAGTAAGACCGCAAGTTCTTCAACTACACAATAGGTTTTTAGAATTGATAACAAAAGCAATCGACCCAAGTCCTGAAGCGATTAGACCATTACTTAAGGAGTCCATCAAAACAGTAAGAGAGATTGAGGATGGACTAAATCGAATGCATCAACTTGATTAATTAGTAACTAAAAAGGCCTGAACTTCCAGGCCTTTTTTATGGAATAATGTTTTTTACTTTGCCTGCTATGTAAAGTACCACGGCCACCCGCATGGCCCAAATTTCCAGCCTGGCCTGCTTGGTTTTTAGTGCCTGCTGTCCAAACTTTTGCTTTGTGTCGGTCAAGTCGGCAGATAGCTTTTCGTTTGTTTTCGTAAGGCTGGCCACATCTCCAGTGAGTTGCTTAATGGTGGTTTCCTGTTTGCTGAGTTGAGCCACGTAAACCACTTCTCTCTTTATAGCCCAATCTCCTTTAATCAGATCCAGCTCTACCTGCCTGGCATTGCGGATAAAATCCACGGCTACGGCCAGGCTATCACTTTGCTTTGTACCGTTTATTGATTGAGCGCATAGCCTCCAGCTCTGAGTAAGCAGCAGCAGAGTCCAGAGCAGCCTTTTCCCGTAGTCGGTTGTTTTCATTTTGTAGGGAGTTAATTTGTGTTTCCTTGAGGGTAATCACTTTGCTCCATTTGATGGAGTCTAAAACGCTCTGAGCGTTGGCCTTTTCCTGGAGCAAAACCGTGCGTTCATCCTGGCAGGTCTTGAGCTCATCCTGGCCCGAAAAGTGGCCGATGAGCCAGGTGACAACAATGGAGAGCAGGATGGCCGCAACCTCCCAGGCAAAGCGCTTGTAATTGCCTTTGATAAATTCCCAGATAACTTTTACTGTGTTCATAGCCCAAATCTGGCATCAGATCTGGCCAGCCAAAAGGACATAAAAAAGCCACGGCTGGCTGGCCGTGGCTGATAGTAATACGATTAAAGGGTATAAGTCGATTTACAAACGAATTATAAAGAGTGACTTAGAATGACTCATACGTGAAAGTAAGCACTGAGATTTGTATCCCATTTTGAGTTCCAGTTCTCTTAGTAGGTAACCCCTGCTGATTATACTCGTAGGTGTATGTAATAGTAGCTTGTCCCTGAACACTAATTGAAGTCGTGTTATTACGCGAAAACTGTAAACGAGGGTTTACTTGGGGATCCCATAGATCATAAAACGGATTAACCTTATCATCATACGTATAAATGTAGTTATACACACCACCATGACCAGCTGAGAGTCCCGCTTGTTCATTGGTGATATTATCGTCGGAATATGTATAGTTATACACGTTGATGTCAGAAGTATTATTAGATCGGTCAGAATAAGAAATTAAACGCCCAGATCCATCAAAAGCATAAAGAAAGTTTCGTAACGGCGCTGGGTAATAAATTTTGAACGCTTGCGAATATTCATAACGAGTTGCGGTAAAATTAGTGTTTAGCACAGGTGGATAAATAATGATCTCGCCCTGACCTGGTATTGTTAAGCTAGGTGTAACATAAAAGATGTGATTGACTTCCGGCTCGGTTGTTGTGTAGATATGCTTAGGGTCACCATACAAAATTGTACTTTCCACATTATTACGAGTAATGGAAATAGGCCGGTTCTGGCTATCGTAGCCATAGGTAGTCAAGGTAGTACCATCATTAGTGGTCTTCAACCGAAGCCGAACGGGTGAGAGCGAACTTCCTAGTCGGTGGTCAGAACAAGCAAAAAGGCTAATTGAAAAGATGAGCGTAATAAGGCATCCGCTAAAGTTGATTTTCATAAAGTTTATTTTAAAAAGCGTGAATTGGGGCAAATATAGTGCATAACTGCTGCTAATTATTATTTGTAGCAGTTTAACAAAAAGTTAACATCACATTTCTTAGTTAAGAATTATTACTATGTCCAACCTTGGCTTTTGATCCAAGAAAAGCGTTTACAGTCCTATCATTTTTTCTGTGTTAATCTGCTCCAGCATATCCATTAGATCAATCTGTATTCCTTTCCTGATGCCTCCATATGTCTCTGGTTCCGTCTGGCGTTTGCCTGATCCTCTAGCCGCTTTTTCTCTAATCGCATTTTCAATAAATGTCACTGGATTTTCCAACTTTGATAGTATTTGAATCACATCCACAGCCAGCTTTGAATGGATCTTTTTCCCCTCCTTTACTTTCCTGCCAGAGTTGGCTGGCCGTACTTTTTTGGTTCCATCATTATTATATCCCTTTGGCATAATAAGAAAAGTTAAGGCCTGGCCACGTTCGGTAGCCAGGCTGGTGGTTTAGTCATTTAATCCTGCTCTATCCCGTTCATACCCTCCAAGCTCCACGGTAATTGGCAAACGCTCTGCTTTATATCGTGCGTTGAGCTCGTTAACCATGTGCCACATCACTAGTTCAAAACAATCCGAATAGCTAACAAATGGCCCCTTTTGGATAATCCTGCTGGCTACGTAAATCAGGTAGTATGGCTTTGATAGGATGGACTTTTGTGAGCGCTGCACAACGTTTTTGCAGATCTTCGGTATGTTGATTTCTGGCCCCCTAAAGTTGCAGTTTCCGTAAAGGGTGTGGATCATATTCCGCTCTTTTGGCTGTATCTCCTTTTCGCCTGGTGAGCTCATTATCCAGCGCTCTGGCTCGGGAAAAATGGCCAGGTATTCCGCTAGGGTTATTGTGATTGTTTGCATTGGTGGAGTTGGATTAACGTTTGATTTTGGTCGCTACTTTGCCGTAAAGGAATTGGTTGGGTCGATAAGGGATAAGTAAACTGTCCTGGATCTCCTGGTTATCTCGCTCCATTTCTTTGCGTTCTTGCTTATTCAGATGAGCGCCTATCTGGAGGGGTTTTTGGATAACTTCCTCGTGTTTATTCGCGTCCATAAGGATTGAATTTTACTGGTTTGGTAAATTGATTTATTGAGTTGTCCATGAGCTTAAACATGGGATTGATGAGCAGCGAAATGGCCATAAAACAGGCCACTATAAGAGCCAGGCAGACCGAAATAAGTACGACAGGAATTGCCAGTAGGGAACAGGTAAACAGGATCTTAAACATGGATGTGATTGGTTAACGGTTAATTTCTTAGGCCTGCATCTATTAGCTCATGGTCAAGTTCATCGGCCAGTAGCTGGAGCTCATCAGTGAGCGCATAATTTTGGAGATCTCTCCAGAGTGCCACGGCCACCGATAATGGCAGGCTTAACGTATACTGCCTATTGTGTTCTCGCTGGTGCCAGGTCAGGATCTGGAGCCTGGTTAATTTGCCTCGCCACTCCAGCAGTAGGATCTCCTCCAGGGGTTTGTTTACTGTGTCCCGTTTGCTGAGATGGCCAGGATCTGGAATGAATAGAACAAGTTGCCTAAACTGCTCTTTGTAGAGCTTAAGCTTAAGTTTGTGCATGTTGAAAGGGTTTAAGGGTTTTCAACCTTACCAAACTGTACAAAAAAGAGCCGCTCCTTTTGGCTGAATGCTCATTGCATAGCCTTTAACAATCTCCAGAAGTTTGGTCATTTGATAGCTCATTACGATACCATCGGGAAAGGTGACAAACATCTGATCGGCCACTAATTCTGTCCTAACGCCATACAATCCAAGCTTTCGCGCTGCTGCCGTTATCCGTTCAAATTCTTGCTGATTCATGGTATTTTGTGGGTGTGTTTGTTCTTCGTTTTAGACCTTTAGGGTTATTGCGCTATCTGAACCTGATAAAAAAAAGATCTCTTGGCTCTGGCCACGAATTGGCTCCAGGTGGAGAAATTGGCCGTTTGGCCGTTTTCTAGCTCTTTTTTTTAGGCCGTTGGTAAGTCTCCCCAAATCATCCAACTTAGGCCAGCGCTGCCAGCCTCCAGTAATAGGCAATAGCCTTTAGTAATCTGCTGGATCTTGTCTAGTTGTGTGCCGCTGATAATGCCGTGGGAGATGGCTAAGTGGATCTTATCAGGCTTTTGTTCGATGGTTAAACCCTCCAGGTTTAGGCCGTAAATGCTCTCAGTGATTCGGTTAATTTCGGGAGCTGACATAATGAGAATGGGGAGGCTGTTAGATTGATTTTAAGACATTTAACCCTATTGCGCTATCTGAGACAGATAAAAAAAAGATCTCTTGACGCTGGCAATGAATTGGCTCCAGGTGGAGAATTTGCCCTTTTTGGCTTTTTTTGCCCTTTTTTTTAGGCCTTTGCGGAAACTGCTGCTTTTGCCCATTTTTTGAGTTGGGCGCTGGATGGCTTGGCGTTATTAATGGCCACCGGCTGGAGTATTTCCACATTATGGCAGTGTAAATAAAGGCCTCCCTTTGGCCCCTGGCTTAACTCAGCCTCAATTTTTACGGAGGCTCTACGGCCTAATTCGCCCCACCTAAAGCCCTTTTTCACCCGATACTTACAGAGGATCTCTGTTTTGTCTGGATTATTGACCGCTGCCACCAGATCCGAATGAACAGGCACCGAAAACTCGATGCGTAAGCCATCCTCTGCATTGACGGCTCTGGCTGGCCAACTTACCCAGGAATCAAATGTAAATGAGCCAATTACGGAGCGCTCGACTACTTTTTTAACTGCCTTTTTGCGGCTTTTTACGGCTGGCTCTGGAGCCGTGGATGCGGAAAAAAGTTCTACCTGCATGGCTTTAAAATTAGGATTGTGTTACGTGGCTTAAGATTGATCCAACCACAAAGGGCTGGTTAGTTCGACCATTGGAGGCCTGGCCTGGCCGTACTATTCTTGGAGGTGGAGAGAGTACCCCTTTTGGCTCTGGGTATTCGTCCTGGCCGATGGTGCCTATTTTGTTGTGTGGGCTATAGCATCTATGGTCATAGACCTCCACCAGCTTGAGTTTTTTGGTGCTAAACCAGTAGCTTATTTGGGGTTTCGCTCAAAATAGGCAGTCCCGTAAAACTCATGATTCGGTAATTTAATTGGAGAAAAGCCTGGTAATGTGCGGCTTTGGGTTGCGTGGTTCATGTGCCAATTCGTTACGCCTAGCTGGCTTAGTAGCGCCGTAAATGTTTCGCCGTATCTGGCTGAAATGTCATTTAGATTAGCCAGGCAATGCTTTGGCATGTAATAGTTCAGTACTGGATCTGAGTTAGCCTTTAAGTGATAAACCGGATAACACTCTTTAACAAACTCAAACAGATCTGCCCATTTGTAGGCCCGTTTCAGGAGCTCAGTGTGGAGGGCTCTGAGGTCTGGAGCCAGGCCTGGGGGAACATTTCCCGCTCCTCTGGCATATCGTAGGAATACCAGAGCCAAGGCTTGCCATTTTTGGCTTTGTATTCGTCGGTGTATTCGTGAAAGAATAGCCGAAACTTAAATAATGATTGTTCTAAATCAGGCTTAAGTGCTGATTTTGAGAATTTTGCGCGTTTCATGGGGGAATTGAGCTTTTTTTTCTTTCTATAGTATGTAGAGCACTATCCAGCATCCAACGATTTAACGGTCTATAGATTCACCGTAAAACATTTCTGTAGAGTATCTATAGAAAGCCCAGGGACAAAAAAATAATCTTCGGGCAATAGTCTA
Organism: Spirosoma telluris; assembly: GCA_003259005.1. Lineage (GTDB taxonomy): Bacteria > Bacteroidota > Bacteroidia > Cytophagales > Spirosomataceae > Spirosoma > Spirosoma telluris. The sequence continues at coordinate 1,271,511 of QLII01000001.1, read as the reverse complement.
GCAGTCAGCCGTTTAAGGCTATTCTGGAGGATCTCTAAAGGGATTGCTGCCAGGTGCACCAGGCAGCTAGTTGGATAATATAACGGATAAGGATATACGTTAAGGTTCTGGAGAGAGAGTTTAATGGCCTGGATCTAGCCAGGCCGTTAAGACCACACTCAATTCCGTAACATTTAACCTATGGCCCTACGCCATTGCAGGCTGTGCAGGAGTCGAACCTGCCAAACTCCAGCTTTAACTGGAGCGCTCCCCTTTGGAGCTGACTGCCTTAACCTCATTTATGGCTTTTTTGATGGCCACAAAGTGCATGATGAGAGCCGAACTCACGGCTACAAATCGAACACTTAAACGTATTAACAGTGGGTAGCTCCTGACCTATTTGCTGGCCTCCTAATTGCTTTACCAGCCACTCCAGTACTGGCTCCTTTGCCACACTAGCCTTTAAAATGATAGCCTGGAGAGCTACCCTCTGTTTATGTTCGTTCCCAATATCGGAGAGTCCACTTTGTAGTTTACTCTCCATTTCTGCCAGTGCCGCAACTCGTGACACTAGGCAGCTAGTTTTAAATGTCTGAAATAGACCGGGCTATATTCCCGGCTCCGCAAAAGCACATACTGGATTCTAGCCGCATTAATTTGCGCCTGGAGTGGAACTTTGAGCGCGTTGTTAGTCTCCACATAAGAAAGTAAAGTATCAAAATGACGCTTTGCCTTTTCATATTCCACCCCTAATTCATCAATGGACAGTGCCGCGATCTGCTCACGGCTTAAATAGCTAGGTTGGCGCATGGTTAAAGTTTGCTAGGAATTGACAATAAAAATTACTCGGCTGTTTCCAACTCTGGCAACTGAGGCCAGGTAAGCGTATCAAAATTTTCCTGACTCCACCACGGCATAAATCGAACCATACAGGTACGAACCCAAGAAGGAAGATTTACGAGCGTAACCTTCTCATTCTTAAGGATTGAGCGCTCAAAAGTTGTGAATAATTCTAGTCTCATTAACTCAGCTCTAAAATTATTCCAGCGCTCTTTATCATATTTTTTTAGAAAATGATAATGTGGATCAATACGCTCGTTCATAATATATTTTAACCGTTGGCAAACTTTTCTTTGCTTTCCTTAGTAGTTGTTACAAAATTTGTTACATATTTTGTAACAATTCGCGCTTAGTATGATGCAAATATAAAGTTGACTTTTAGTCTAATGCAAGTTAGATTTTAATTTAGTTTCAATATTGTTCTGGTATATTCACCTAAATGGCTAAAAAACAATGGCTTACCAATTTAAAAAAAGAATAGAAACCCTTTTAAAAGAGGGTAGGCACTCGAAAAAATCCCTTTACGATACTTTGGAAATGACGGCTCCAGGGTTTGAGTATATGCTTAAGCATAATACGCTATCAGCTAAACGGGTGGAGCAAATTGCCGCTTTCTTTCAGATGAGTGTGGCTGAACTAACAGAAAGCCAGCAGGTGGGTAAGCCAGTAGAGCCTGCCACCTTTGGCGCTCAAGTAGCAGACAGAATACTATTAGAGTTTGAGAAGCTAAGAGAGCAGCTTGCTATAAAGGATAAACAACTGGAGGCAGCAGATAGGAAACTAGAGGCAGCAATGGAAACCTCAAAAGGTTTGCAGCGAACTATTGACGCTCTTATAAGTCGACCAGGTGTAACGGCAGGTTCAAATTTTCTTAACGACGTAGCTGCTGGCCGGTCTGTTATTCGTATGCATCCCGCTACTCAGCTAATTATTGAGGCAAGGGGAGCAGTGGCTTAAAAAGAGGGAGACCCTTTTTTTTGCTCACGATGCGGTTACAGATGCGGTTACGTCGAAAATTGCCCAAAAGTTATTATCTTTGTGGCACGGTCATAATTAGTAAGTTAGAAGCTTTTAAAAGAGGGAGGTTCTAATGCCTCGCTCTCTGCCAATTTTAATTGTAAGTTGGTAAGTTTATAAGTTGTAAGTTAATAGCTGTGGCGTACTTACTGCTTGCTAACCTACCAACTTATACTTGTTTTAGAGAGGTGTCCGAGTGGTTGAAGGAGCACGCCTGGAAAGTGTGTATGCGGGTAACCGTATCGAGAGTTCGAATCTCTTCCTCTCTGCATTGTGTCTCGTAATTGTCTAAATTTTAGATAGTTACGAGACTTTTTTTTGTGCTTGGAAGCAGGTTGCTGTGGGCGAAATTTGGGCTGCAAAAAGCTAATGATGATTTCGTACGAACTACTGTTGCGTCTGCGCTTTAACGAGATTCCAAACCCCAAGCCTCAATATACTAGACAGCGCTTCGAAAATAAACAATACTTATTGTTGCAAAAAATCCCTATCAAATTTCATACTCATGATAAGCAGTTATTACGCATAGTAAACGTGTTTAAATAGATAAATTTTTGATAATCAATTGGCGTTCGGAAATTTGCTGGTTTACCAGCAAATTTCCGAACGCCAATTGACCCCAAAAAAAAGTTTACGATTTTTTAAAGTAAAACAGTACCCTTCTCCGTCATCCTTTCTAAAGCTGCAAAGCTGGGAACAGGAGTCTCGGAAAAATCGGCCGTCTACTTTCGTTTCCCCTCTTCTGGCAGAACAGTCTTTTCAAAACCATTAAAAATAAACAACATGAACATCATTTGGAGAGTAGCCGGCTTAGCACTGGCGGTCGGGTTGGCCCTGTTTCTTCTGACCCTGATTTTAAAAGTTCTACTGGTCGGTTTTGGTGCCTTCCTATTGGTTCGGGTGGTAGGCGCTAAACTGGCAGGCCGGGCATTTGGACGAGTTGAACGGGGTGGCTGGCAGTCATCGAACATCATATCTATTGACAATCCCACTTATCGTTCAGCCATACCTGTACGGAGTTATGAACGGGTTATCCCAATTGGCTAAGCTGAAACAGTAAACACACAACAACAAAATCAGTAAACACAAGACTTAAAAACACAATCATGTATAATAAACACGCATTTCAATCAGAACATAAAGGTGGTTGCGGCCCAATGGGTCGGGGTAAATTTGGTGGACCCTGGGGTGGCCCAATGTTTGGCCGTGGGAGATTCGGGGCTTTCTGGGCAAAGCACGGCTTGCAGCATGTTCCCGTCAATATTGAAGAGACCGACACCGACTACACCATTTCCCTGTATGCAGCTGCTCTGGTAAAGGAAAACGTAAAACTGACCGTAAAGGACGATGTATTAACGGTTTCGTATCAGGGCAACGATTCATCGGATACCGACGAACAAACAACAGGTAAATATACGTATCAGGAGTACGGCAATCGGTCATTTGAACGCTCGTTCCGACTGAATGATAAAGTACTGACCGAAAGTATCTCGGCCAGCTACGCCGATGGGGTTCTGAAAGTGATTTTGCCGAAAAATCCGGAAACGAATAAACCGGCACAAACGATTACCGTAGCATAATCCAGCTTGATTTTAGTCAAAAAGGCCAGTCCGTTTTTACGGTACTGGCCTTTTTATACTCTGTAATTCGCTACAGTGGCGTAGTCGATCGTGACTATTGTTTCTTAATGTCTCCCCGAATTTCGCCCCCTGGATACGTAGTGGTGTGCAAGTTGGCGTAATAAAAACCATTTTTAAGGCTGTCTACCCGATTTTGATTTGCCAGTTGAAAGGTGCCGATAATAGGACTGGTTAAACTTGTAAAGGGGATCTCAACACCACCAGTCAATGCTGTTGTATTAGTGATACGGTGTAAGTGACCTGCGGTCAACGAGGCTGTAAAGGGCCCGTGTAGGTTACCGTATAGCTCAAAACGCGGGTAGTTTCATCGACTACGCCTGCAAAGGTGCCTGTTGCGGTTGACGAAGTGGACGTTGGCTTCTCGCCAGCACCACTGAGGGTAGCTGTCAACTTGGTTGTTGTTGAGGTAATAGTTGGATTTTCATCATTATTGCTGCAGGACAGGAAAGGAAGCCCTAAAGCCAGGAGCGTTAAAATGGAATAGGTGATTTTCTGTAGCTTCATTGTAGTTCGCATTTTTAAGTCAATTTGGTTCGTTAAAACTATATACGGGAAATAAGTCAATGCGGTTGCGTTGACGCAAATTAAGTCGCCAAGATAAGGGTAACTGGTTAGTTTACGCCAGAAATCTCTTATAAACATAGGGAATGGCTTTATTTATGGACTTTTCAGTTAAGGTTTTGCTCCCATATTCGGTAATACACCATAATATTTCCAAAACGAAAGAGAATCTTCTATTTTTGACCCACGCATTGGAATTCATTTCATGAATGCAATGGTTGTCTTTATAGAATATACGTTCAGTAACCTATTATCCTACTTGCTATGGCTTTTGACTTAGACATGATTCAGCGCGTTTACGCTAACCTCGGAAAACGCGTCGAAGCAGCCCGGCAGGCAGTGGGCAAACCGCTGACCTTGTCGGAAAAGATTTTGTACAGTCACCTCTTCGGCGGTGAAACAACCCAGGCATTCGAGCGGGGAAAAGCCTATGTGGACTTTGCGCCTGACCGAGTAGCCATGCAGGATGCAACCGCCCAGATGGCCCTGTTGCAGTTTATGCAGGCGGGCCGGCCACAAGTAGCTGTCCCATCCACCGTTCACTGCGACCACCTGATCCAGGCCGAAGTAGGAGCTGTGCAGGATTTGGACATTGCTAAAAGCAAAAACAAAGAAGTATACGACTTTTTAGCCTCCATTTCGAACAAATACGGTATTGGTTTCTGGAAACCCGGTGCGGGTATTATTCACCAGGTAGTGATCGAGAACTATGCATTTCCAGGTGGTATGATGATCGGTACTGACTCACACACACCAAACGCAGGTGGTCTGGGTATGATCGCCATTGGCGTGGGTGGGGCTGATGCCTGCGACGTGATGGCTGGTCTGGCCTGGGAATTGAAAATGCCAAAACTGATCGGTATTAAACTAACCGGTAAGCTAAGCGGCTGGGCATCTGCTAAAGATGTCATCCTTCGTGTAGCGGGTATCCTGACCGTAAAAGGAGGTACAGGCTGCATCGTTGAATATTTCGGTGAAGGGGCTGAAAGTCTGTCGGCTACGGGTAAAGGTACCATCTGTAACATGGGTGCTGAAATTGGGGCAACGACTTCAATTTTCGCCTATGATGAGAAAATGGCCGATTACCTGAAAGCGACCAGCCGAGCTGATATTGCCGCAGCCGCTGATGCCGTGAAGGCTGACTTGCGTGCGGATGAAGAAGTTTATGCAGACCCCGCTTCGTATTACGACCAATTGATCGAAATTGATCTGACCACGCTGGAGCCGCACATCAACGGTCCATTTACGCCCGATCTGGCGTGGCCCTTGTCGAACTTCGCCAAAGCCGTTAAAGAAAATAACTGGCCTACTAAACTTGATGTTGGTCTGATTGGTTCGTGTACAAACTCCAGCTACGAAGACATGACTCGCTCAGCTTCGGTGGCGGCTCAGGCAACAGCTAAGCATCTGAAAACCAAATCAGAATTTACAGTAACCCCAGGCTCGGAACTGGTTCGGTTTACGGCCGAGCGTGATGGCCTTTTAGATACTTTTGAGGAAATTGGGGGTGTTGTTCTGGCCAATGCCTGTGGCCCCTGCATCGGGCAGTGGGCGCGCCATATGGACGATCCAACCCGTAAAAACTCGATTATTACGTCCTTCAACCGGAATTTCGCTAAGCGGAACGACGGTAACGCCAGCACCCATGCCTTCGTGGCCTCGCCTGAAATCGTGACAGCCCTCGTTATTGCCGGTGATCTGACGTTCAACCCAATGACCGATACCCTAACCAACGAAGCTGGTGAACAGGTAATGCTCGATGAGCCAAAAGGTATTGAGCAGCCCCTAAAAGGTTATGCCGTTGACGACGCGGGTTATCAGGCTCCTGCCGAAGATGGTTCGGGTGTACAGGTTCTTGTTTCGCCAACCTCTGATCGCCTGCAACTCCTGGCCCCATTTACCGCCTGGGAAGGTACAGACCTGAAGGGCCTGAAACTGTTGATTAAAGCGAAAGGCAAGTGTACAACCGACCATATTTCGATGGCAGGCCCCTGGTTGAAATACCGTGGTCACCTCGACAATATCTCGAACAACATGCTGATTGGCGCGGTGAACTTCTATAACGAGAAGACCAACACGGTTAAAAATCAACTAACAGGTGAATATGGCGAAGTACCTGCTGTTCAACGCGCTTACAAAGCCGCTGGTATCGGTTCGATAGTGGTAGGTGATGAAAATTATGGTGAAGGTTCATCACGTGAACACGCAGCCATGGAACCTCGTTTCCTCGGTGTTCGGGCTATTCTGGTTCGTTCGTTCGCCCGGATTCACGAAACCAACCTGAAAAAACAGGGTATGCTGGCTTTAACCTTCTCTAACCCTGCTGATTACGACAAGATTCAGGAAGACGATGTGATCGACATCGACGGCCTGACGGAGTTCGCGCCTGGTCGCCCGTTGGAAATCGTCCTGCACCACGCCGATGGCACGACGGATGAATTCCCGGTTAATCATACCTACAACGAAGGGCAGATCGAGTGGTTCAAAGCGGGTGCCGCTCTGAACATTATTCGGATGAAGCAGAATGCATAAGTAACGTGGACATCTTGTCCGAAGTGTAAAAAAACGGTCAGTTGCCTTTTAGGGTAACTGACCGTTTTTTTATATAAACCGGTATGTCAGTACATGCCCTGGCTTTTGGGCTAAGAGCTGGTTGTCAACTTCACTTCTGCAAAACCACTGTCTGGAATTTTCAAGTATGAATACCCTGCCGAAGACCCCACCGATTTATCCGAACTGCTTACCCTGTTTGACTTTGAAAGAAGGGCCGCGGAGGTAATGACAAAAATGGCATACGAGTACGTCGCCAGTGGCGCGGCTGATGAATTGACTGTCCAGTGGAACAGACAGTCGCTGGATAAACTGAAACTTAATCCAAGTGTACTGAAAGCTGTTAGTCAGCTTGATACCCGAATTTCCTTATTCGGGGATGAGCTTGCATACCCAATTCTTATTGCACCTACTGCCTTCCACCGAATTATGCATCCCGAGGGTGAACTGGCCACCGCGCGTGGAGCAGGTGCCGCTTCGGCTACCTATGTTGTCAGTTCCTTTACAACGACCCCATTAGAGGAAATCGCCAGCGTTACTACCCAACCCTTGTGGTTTCAACTCTATGTTCAGGATGACCGAAGCCGGGTGAAAGAGTTAGTTCAACTGGCAGAATCAGTCGGTTGTCGGGCGCTCTGCGTGACTGTCGATACGCCTGTTCCCGGCGTTCGGAATCGGCAGGATCGGGTAAACTTCCGATTGCCGGATGAGGTGAAAGCGCCCTATATGCATGGGCTGGGCGATCAAAAGAAGCTATTGTCCTGGGCCGACATTGACTGGCTACGCTCCTTCACTAAAATCCCCATTTTACTGAAAGGAATTTTAAATCCGGAAGATGCTGAACAGGCGATTCAGGCTGGTGTATCGGGCATTATTGTATCGAATCACAGTGGACGTAACCTGGATACCGTTCCTGCTACGATCGACGTGCTCCCCGTATTGCCGATCAGGTTAATAAACGCGTCACCTTACTCATGGATGGAGGAATCCGCCGGGGAACCGATGTCCTAAAAGCGTTAGCCCAGGGAGCCGACGCCGTATTAGTAGGTAAACCCGTCTGCTTTGGCTTGGCGTGTGGTGGAACTGAGGGTGTTGCTAAAGTAATGAACATACTCAGAACCGAATTTGAACTGGCAATGATCTTAACCGGTAGGGCAACCATTGCCAGCATCGACCGATCAGTAATTTGGAAACCTTCTTGATGTAGTGCCGCCCGTCCCGGTCGGTCGTGAAGCTCCAATTTCTCTACCGACCGGACGGGCGGCACTAGAGTTGATAAAACCGCTCATAGACCTGCACTTTTATTAACTGACTAAATCGGTCAAAAGCTTCCTGATTCGTAATCGCCGGAATCGACATGAGTCGCATGGGGATGCCTGCTTTCTCTGGCTGATAGGGCGGTTGAACATAATCAAATGCATTTAGGGTAAACCCTGCCGTTCGTAAAATCGGACCCGCCGTTGGCTCGTTTCGTCCTCGGGTCGCTCGACTTCCAGAATTACGTGCGTATAGTCAGTACGTACTAACTGCGCCAGTGCCTGCTGGCCAAACTGTTGCCCGCGTAGGGCCGGATCAATGGCAAAGTGTTCGATAAAGAGAACATCCGGCCATTGCCAGTAGATGATGAACCCCACCAACTGATTCGCAGTTACAAGTGCGCATAGATGCATATCCGGGCTGGGGAGGAGGGCCACCAGTTCGCTGAAATTACGCCGTTCATTGATGGGAACGAGCCCTCATACCAGCCTTGAATACTGCTTAAATACGGGTGGGGCTTTGTAATGCGTATGAACTCCATAAACAGATTAATCTATTTTTAATCGAAATTTAATCTTACCTTGATAGAGTTAGCTTTATTCAAGTTTTATAACTATCTGACAGGTAAATAGTTGAGTTTTTGAAATCGTAGAATTACATTTGGTTGCAGAAGGATATGGAAAAACGGCAACACAACTTTCTTGTCTATCGGCTTCTTTGTTTACTACTGGCGTTACACGTCCTTAATGTAAGCATAGATGTCCGTGATACACCGTCGTTTGTTGGAAAAGTCGTTGTTTACCATGAAGATTTGTCCATTAATAAAATCGAAAGTATTGGTGAGTTCCTCTTAGAGGAATGCCTCGGTTTTTACGATGCCGTACCTGAACACGATGATCCCGACGAGGAGTCTGAATTGACCGAACTGGAACAGGATTATGAATTCAATCCCCTATTTGTTTTTGCGCCTTTAAGGCCACCCGTTCAGTATCTTCTAACGGGAAGTGTACCCTTTCGCCCTGAGCCTATTCCTGCTCTTATACAGGAAATTGTTGCTCCGCCCCTCAGATTCTCGTTTAAAACGGGCCTATAGCCCCTGGGCTTACCAATAGTCGATTAAGCCGCTGGTATATAATTTTCTATTCATTTTCTGGAAACCGCATTGCCGGACGGATATTGGTATATCCATCGGCCAGGGTTTCTGAATAACTCAATTTAAGTATGAAAAATTTGGTAAACTGGACGAAGACCTTCTTCATCGGTGTGTTGGTAGTCGGTTGTTCGAGCCGGGAGAAAAAAACAGAAGAGCCTGCAAAACTAACGCTCCCGGTCGTTCAGTTGTCCCGCCAATCAACTACGCTGCAACGGGACTATGTTACAACACTCGAAGCCGTTCGGAATGTTGAAATCCGCGCTCGGGTGTCGGGATTTCTGGAAAAAATATACGTCGATGAGGGCCAGACGGTCCGGCAGGGACAACTCTTGTTTAGCCTGAATGCGGCAGAATATAAAGTTGGACTCGATAAGGCTCGTGCGAGTCTGAGAAGCGCCCTGGCAGGTGCAAAAACAGCGGAAGTCGAAGTTGGACGGGTGAAACTGCTTGTCGATAAAAAAATAGTATCCCCTCCGAACTGGAACTGGCAAAGGCTAAACTCGATGCCGCCCGTGCCCAGATTGAAGAGGCCCAATCCGCTCAATCCACAGCTTCACTCCGATTGGCCCATGCAAGCATTCGGGCACCTTTCGATGGGGTTATCAACCGCATTCCCTTCAAAATAGGGAGCCTGATCGAAGAAGGTGCCTTACTGACAGAGGTGTCCGATATCCATGAGGTCTTTGCGTATTTCGACGTGTCGGAGAAAGAGTATCTGGGTTTTCTGAAAAAGCATCGCAATCTGGTGGGTAAAAATGGACAGGAGGTCGAGATGATGCTGGCCGACGAAACGCTCTATCCGCAAAAAGGGCGGATCGAAACTATGGAGAGTGTTTTTGAGGAGGAGTCCGGTACGATTGCGTTTCGGGCGCGGTTTCCAAACCCACTCAAGATGCTCAAACACGGCTCATCAGGTAAAATACGGATTCCCAGTGTTGAAACCGACGCCTTACTCGTGCCTCAGAAAGCGGTGTTTGAGGTCCAGGACAAGAACTACGTATATGTGGTAGATAAGGCCAATAAAGTGAAGTCGCGCAGTTTCGTGCCACAGGCTCGCGTTGGTCAGAACTACATCGTTCGGTCGGGCCTACAAGCGGGCGACCGGGTTGTCTATGAAGGTATTCAGAACATTCGCGATGGCGATCAGATCATTCCTGAGGCCGTCTCTGCTGATAGTTTGGCCACCCAAAATACCCTCGCTCAACAGTGATTAGTGAAGGGTTTGTAGTCTGGGCAAGGGCCGCCCCGCCCAGACTACAAACCTGATACCATAATCCTTCAAATTTATGTTCGATTTATTTATCAAACGCCCCCTGTTGTCGGCCGTTATTTCGGTGTTGATTACGTTGCTGGGCTTTTTAGCGTTGATGGGACTGCCCGTTACGCAGTTTCCTGACATTGTTCCTCCGTCGGTTACCGTGACTGCTAAATATACCGGTGCCAATGCCGAAGTGGCTACGAAAGCGGTGGCCATGCCGCTTGAACGGGCCATCAACGGGGTTCCGGGTATGGTGTATATGAACTCGGTATCTGGCAACGATGGGTCGACTCTGATTCAGGTATTTTTCAACGTGGGTACCGACCCTGATCTGGCGGCCATGAGTGTCCAGAACCGGGTAACGACCGTGCTGGATGAATTGCCCGAAGAAGTAATCAAAGCCGGTGTCTCGACCGAAAAAGAGGTGAACAGTATGCTGTTGTACCTCAATATCTTTAGTGATGATCCGAGTGTCGATGAGAAATTTATCTACAACTTCGCCGATATCAACGTATTAGCCGAATTAAAGCGAATTGACGGGGTGGTTTTGCCGATATTATGGGCTCCCGCGAATATTCGATGCGGATTTGGCTAAAACCCGACCGTATGGCCTCCTATGGTGTATCGCCCGATGAGGTTATTGGGGCCATTCGTGAGCAAAACGTGGAGGCTGCTCCGGGTAAAGCAGGAGAAAGCGCCGACCGTGCACCGCAGATGCTTCAATATGTACTTCGTTACAGCGGTAAATTCTTTGATCCAAAGCAATACGAAAACTTGGTGCTTCGGGCAGAGCCTGATGGGTCAATCCTGCGACTGAAAGATGTAGCTGAAATTGAATTTGGCTCACTGGATTACGATGTGCTGTCCAAAACGGATGGTCGGCCATCGGCGTCGATCATGCTGAAGCAACGGCCCGGTTCCAATGCCAGTGAGGTAATCAATAATGTAAAAGCACGGATGGCCGAGTTGAAGAAAACGAACTTCCCGCCGGCATGACGTACAACTTCGCTTACGACGTATCCCGGTTTCTGGATGCTTCGATTCACGAAGTGATCCGCACCCTGATTGAAGCGTTCGTGCTGGTGTTTCTGGTTGTATTCCTGTTTTTACAGGACTGGCGGTCAACACTGATTTGCGCACTGGCCGTGCCGGTTGCCCTGGTGGGAGCATTCGCGTTCATGAGTATGATCGGCTTTTCGATCAACCTGCTTACCCTCTTTGCGCTGGTGCTGGCCATCGGAATTGTGGTCGATAATGCTATTGTCGTGGTCGAAGCGGTGCACGCCAAAATGAGTGAAGAAGGGTTGCCGCCCAGAGAAGCTACGTTTGCCGCAATGAACGAAATCAGTGGGGCACTGGTGGCGATTACACTGGTAATGTCGGCCGTATTTGTGCCAGTGGCGTTTATGTCAGGTCCAGTCGGTATATTCTATCGACAGTTTTCGCTGACACTGGCCGTGGCTATTGTTATCTCGGGATCAATGCCGTTACGCTTACGCCCGCTTTGTGTGCGTTGTTGCTCCGACCAACCCACGATCATGCGCCAACGGGTTTATTAGGTCGTTTTTTTGCCCGTTTCAACCGAGGCTTCGATGCGTTAACGGGTCGTTACCAGAAACTCCTCAAACGAGTGGCCAGTCGGACCGTGATTACGATGGGTATGCTGGTTGTCTTTGCTGGAGGAACCTGGGGAATCGCGTCCCTTTTACCAAGTGGATTCATCCCAACGGAAGATCAGGGGATGATTTACTTGAGTGTGACCACACCCGTTGGCGCCACCCTGAAGCGGACAGAAGATGTGCTGGACAAGATTCAGCAGGTAGCCTCGAAGATGGATGCGGTTGAAAACGTATCGACGCTGGCTGGTTTTAGCCTGATGACCGATGGGGTTGGCGCTTCCTATGGTATGGGGATGATTAACCTCAAAAACTGGGATGAGCGTAAACAATCCCTTGACGAAACCATTGCTGCCCTGGTAGAAAATACCCGAAAGATACAGGATGCCAGCATCCAGTTTTTTCCCCGCCAACCGTTCCTGGTTTCGGAAACTCCAGCGGTTTTGAGTTACGTCTGCTCGATCGAACGGGCTCCGGCGATTTGCAAAAGACTAAAAAAGTAACGGACGCCTTCATTGCTGCGCTCAAAAAGCGGCCTGAAATTGGCAATGCGTTTACTAGCTTTGATCCGAGCTTCCCGCAGTATCTCTTGCAGGTCGATCAGGACAAAGCGGCTCAGAAAGGCGTATCCATCGACAACGCCATGAGCACCCTGCAAACGCTGATGGGGAGTTATTATGCCTCCAACTTCATCCGGTTTGGGCAGATGTACAAGGTGATGGTGCAGGCTTCGCCCGAATACCGGGCCAAACCTGAGGATATTTTGAATCTGCGCGTTAAGAACAAGGCAGGGGAGATGGTACCCTATTCAAATTTTATTCGCCTGGAACGCGTGTACGGGCCGGAACAGATTACCCGCTACAACATGTACATGTCGGCGATGATTAACGGCGACCCCGCACCTGGCTACAGCAGTGGCGATGCGCTGCGGTCGGTGCAGGAAGTGGCTGATAAGGAGTTGCCTAAAGGGTACTCGTTTGCCTGGTCGGGGATGTCTCGGGAGGAAGTTCTGTCGGGCGATCAGGCTATTCTGATCTTTTTGCTTTGTCTGGTCTTCGTGTATTTATTACTGGTTGCTCAGTACGAAAGCTTGTTTTTGCCCTTGCCTGTCTTATTATCGCTGCCTGCGGGGATTTTTGGCTCGTTTTTGTGTCTGCAACTCGCGGGACTGCAAAACAATATTTATGCGCAGGTGTCGCTGGTGATGCTCATTGGCTTGCTGGGTAAAAACGCCATTTTAATCGTGGAGTTTGCCAACCAGCGCCAGCAGGAGGGACTATCAATCCTAAAAGCGGCTATCGAAGGAGCTGTTACGCGGCTACGGCCTATTCTGATGACCTCTCTGGCGTTCATTGCCGGACTCATTCCCCTTTGTATTGCTTCGGGAGCCGGGGCGTTGGGTAACCGATCCATCGGGACGGCTGCTGCGGGCGGCATGTTCATCGGAACCGTTTTTGGCCTGGTGCTCGTGCCGGGGCTGTATGTGCTGTTTGCCAAACTAGCCCAAAAGGTTGGCCCCAAACAGGTGCCGACCGATGATGTGAAACCAGAATCTGTATCTACCAAAACGAATCCCAATGGTGTCGTTCTTCAGGAATCTTAATACCTCCGCGTTTTTATCAAGTCTACTATTTGCTGGTACCTTAAGCAGTTGCCGGATTCAGCATAACCCGGCACCGGTACCGAACGTAACTGTACCTCAGTCGTTTGTGGGTAGATCAAGCGTAGGTCGAACTGATTCGTCCAGTATCGGCGAGTGGCCTCATCAGGCATTATTTACGGATGCCAAACTCGTTGCCTGATCGACACTGCCCTGGCTCGCAACCCTGATTTGAAGAGTACACTTCAGCGTATTGACATTGCCAGAGCTAATTATGGTATCAGCCAGGGGGCTTTGTTGCCGCGAGTCGATGCTGTGGCTACAGCGGGCGTCGATCGATATGGCCGCTATACACTCAACGGCGTAGGTAATTACGATACCAATCTGTCTGATAACATTTCAGGTTCAAGCCGGATTCCAAACCCCACACCCGACTATTTTGTGGGACTGCGCAGTTCGTGGGAGCTGGACATCTGGGGGAAACTTCGTAATCGGCGAAAGGCAGCGTATACGCGGATACTGGCCTCCGAAGAAGGTCGTAATCTAGTCGTTACGGCACTTACTGCCGATGTGGCCCGATTATATTATTCGTTACTAGCCTTGGATGCTGAACTCGAGATCATTGGCGAAAACGTTGAATTACAGCAAAAAGCCCTTGAACTTGTGGAGGTTCAGAAAGCTGCCGGACGGGTGACGGAACTGGCCGTGCAGCAATTCCGGGCACAACTACTTAATACGCGGGGGCTGGAAGGTCGGGTACAGCAGGAGATTGTTGAAGCCGAAAACCAGTTGAATGTTCTGCTAGGGCGATATCCGCAGGCGGTGGCGCGGGGCGCGTCGATAGAAAAACAGTCATTGCCTAATGCTGTCTCGGCTGGCTTACCTGCCCAACTAGTGTACCGTCGCCCCGATATTCGTCAGGCCGAGCGTGAACTGGAAGCGGCCCATATAGATGTGGCTGTGGCACGGACCGAGTTTTTGCCTTCGCTTACCCTGTCACCTTATCTGGGGTTCAACGCCTTCCGGCCAAATGTGCTATTGAACCCTCAATCGCTGGCTTTGGGTGTTCTAGGCGGACTTTCCGCTCCGCTCATTAACCGAAGGCAATTGAAAGGCAATCTGGCGATTATGACAGCGCAAAGTAAAGAAGCGTATTTCGCGTATCAACGGGCAATCCTAACGGGTGTTTCGGAAGTAGTCAGTAGCCTGAAAGGACTGGATAACTACCGGAATGTGGCCACTATTCAGCAACAGGAAGTTGACGTATTACGGCAGGCCGCTACCACATCGAATGAATTATTTGCGAACGGTTATGCCACCTATCTGGAGGTAATCACAGCCCAACGAAATGTGCTCGAAGCAGAGCTAGGGTTGATTACCACCAAACGGGCACAATTTTTAACCCTAGTTAGTCTGTATCGGGCCTTAGGTGGGGAACGAAGTAATGGATAATGGATAATGGTTAATGGTTAATGAATAATGGATAATGAATAAAAGGCTGATGACCAGAGTATTATTCATTATCCATTATTCATTAACCATTAAATCCAACATCATTTCAGCTTTTCCATCGCCTTTTTGGTGGCTTCGAACTGACGCTTTTTTTGTAGTACAGTTGGGGCGGCTACGCGTTCGCGGCAGTCAAAAATGCCGCAGCGTTCGCAGGTCTGGTTGACAACCCGAAAGGGAATATCGGTCAGGGATTTAACACCGTTAGGCGCATTCAGGAACTTCATCTTGCTTTTTAAGGTGTCATTCACCGCAAAGCACATCGACACGCTCATATTCTGCTGAAATTCCGGCTGAAAGGGATGGGCCACAGAAATAATCAGATACTGTAAGCCCGAATCGGCATATTCGGAGAGTTGCGCATGGCAGATCGTCCCATCGAACCCCTTGTTTTGCTGTAAGAACTGAAGCTCCTGCAAAATCGTCCAGGCAATCCACCGCCGACAGAAATGCTCATCGACAATACCGCGAGGTCCCTGCTGTCGCGAGAGGTGCATCTCTTTGGTAAGCTTAAAGGTTGTCTGGCCGGGCAGATGGTTAAATCGGTAAAAGAACAGTTGGTCGATGCCAAAATGACTTGGTAATACGTTACTCAATCGGTAAAAGAAGCGTTCGGGAGTAGCACCAAAATCAGCGATGAGCGAGAGGAAGTCATCGCTACTCCAGGTTTCGCGGCAAAGAGCTGGCTTACTTTTGTTACCAGGGCATCACGTCGAATCAGGATAGCCCCGGCAAAATAGGAAGCTTTATAGTTATTAAGGATCTGCTCAAACGATTCTGCTTCGACCCAAGAATAGGTATAGGGGCGATTTTTAAGATGCAGATACTGGAAGCCAACCTCCCGGGCCAGAATGAATACGCGTTGTTCAACCGACAGCCCAACGTTCATGTGTAAGGTATGCTGTTCAGGACGATAAACTGACCGCAACGAAACTAGTTCTGGATGGGTAAGCGTATCGAATTGCTCAATGCGAACATCGTAGCGTGTTTTGAGCAGATTTATGAGCAGGGTTTCTTCAACCGCTCGATCCGATGGGGCAAATTCGTTCAGAAACTGGTCGGCTTCTGCTTCAATCTCCGGAAAATAATTGTCGTGCATTTCCTGATACGACCGGAGCATGGTCAGGTACAGCCGCTCAACACTCATGTTGTAACTCAGGGCAATATCCATGAAGGTACGAATCATGGCGCTTACTTTGGCGGGTGCCTCAGCCAGTAGTTCAAGCAGGTCGGAGGGATCGATGCCGAAGAGTTCGAGCGGAATTTCGGTCAGGAACTTAGAGCGAAGCAGGTCTGAAATAGGCTCTAGTTTTTTGCTTAGTTTAAGGGAAACCAGCGAGTCATAGTCAACCTGCATGGCATTGGCCAAAGCCGAAATCTTATCTGCCTTGGGGTACTTACGGCCTTTTTCTATTTCCGTAACGTACGATACAGATAAGTTCGACTTTTGGGCCAATTCACTGACTGACAATCCTTGTCAAGCCTTAACTGGCGTAATTTCAGGCCAAACAGCAGGCGGATATGGTCGGCGGGTAGGTTCAACGGATACGATTAGGTTAAATAGGTTCAGCTCCGGATTAATCAGCCGAAAGTTGGCCAAAATCCCAGCTCTGGGAAGGATCGTAGTGAAGAAATCCATGTGACGTAAACAGTGGACTTCCAATATTGTTGTCGTAGAGTTGCCCCGTACCCAAACCCTGTGGGAGCAAATGCCGGAATTGTGCCGTGTATTGAGCAATGGCATTTAGTCCGATATTCGATTCCAGAGCCGAAGTAATCCACCAACCAATATTCAGGCGTCCGGCCAGTTCAATCCACTCATCGCAATGATGAAGGCCACCGAGTAAGGTGGGTTTAAGGATAATAAACTGCGGCTGAATTTTTTTCAATAATCTAAATTTATGGACATATTCCATTTGGCCAATGAGTTCTTCATCAAGCGCAATAGGTATTGGCGTATGACGGCAAAGGTCCGCCAGCAGGTCGGGTTGACCAGCACGAATAGGCTGTTCAATGGAATGAAGATCGTAGGTGGCCAGCCGTTCGAGTTTGGTCATTGCTTCCTCAGGTTTGAAAGCTCCGTTGGCATCGACCCGAAGAGTGATTTGGCTGGCTGTAAACCGATCCCGAATCATAGCCAGTAGGTCACATTCCTGTTCAAAATCGAGTGAACCAATTTTAATTTTAACGTGGTATAGCCTGCCGCCAACTTCTCTTCGATCTGCTGCCGCATAAATGCTGGACTGCCCATCCAGATCAACCCATTGATCGGAAGTGCCCGCTGCCCTGTCGTAAAATCCGATGCTCGAATGATGCGTTGTCCACCACCCAAAAAATCGAGCATAGCCGTTTCAAACCCGAATAATATGCTTGGGAACTGCGGGCTGATAATTTGATTGAGTACGATGGGGAGATTCCAGCTAAACAGTTGTAAGTCTAACTCATTGAATTCCTGACAATACTTAATCAGGCATTCCTCGAAATCAGGCCGATCGTCGTAACTCAGACCACAAGAGGGCCGCACTCACCATAGCCGATAACTGCCGGATTCTCGTCGTCGGAGAGCCGAATGATATAGGATTTCTTTTTCGTAAGGGTGCCGCGCGACGTACCCGCTTCGAAGCGAAAATGCAACGTGTATGGTAGAAAGTCGGCTTTTAAACTCATTGTAAGGATGGCGAGGACGGGAGTTCCCAGTCCTAAAAGTACTACTTTTGGCTGCTCAACCGGGCAATATTACGAAAATAATAATGAAACGTTTGATCGGTAAATGGCTACTCTTACCACTCAGTGGGCTCTATGGATTAGTACTAGATGTCCGTAATTGGCTCTATGATAGTTACTTATTGAAGTCGATTCGCCCTTCTGTCTACTCTATCGGGGTGGGTAATTTAACCGTTGGCGGTACTGGAAAAACACCCATGATCGAATTTTTGATTAAACGGTATGCATTTTTAGTAACAAACAGGCTGGCAGAGACTGCTACATTGAGTCGTGGATATGGTCGACTAACTCGCGGATTTCGAAACGCTAATGATACCGATACCGCCGAAACGATTGGTGATGAACCGCTTCAACTTTATCGAAAGTTTGGCACTCATGTGCGTGTTTGTGTTGGCGAACGGCGAGCTGATGCCATTCAGAAAATACAGGAAATTCATCCTGAAACGAAACGAATTCTGCTGGATGATGCTTTTCAGCACCGGGCAGTTCGGCCACATCTGAACATTCTGCTAATGGATTACAACCGGCCTTTTTATGATGACTATCCATTCCCCGCCGGGCGTTTGCGTGAACGTCGGAAAGGAGCCAACCGGGCTGATGTTGTGGTTGTTACGAAATGCCAGCGAATTTATGGGCTACTGAACAAGAGCGTATTATCAACAGGATTCGCGTCTATACCCGCCCCGAAACGCCTGTTTTTTTTGCCGGTTTGAGCTATAGTTCACCCCGGTCTTTCTCAACCCATGAGCCACCAACTGGTCTGAGTGACGTTGTTCTTGTTTCAGGACTGGCGAATGCCGATCCCCTTGAACAGTATGTCAGGCAAACGTTTCGCCTGGGCAGGCATTATCGCTTTGCCGATCATTATGCCTACACAAGGACTGATCTGGAGACGATACTGGTGGACTTAACCCCTAAAACAGCCTTACTGACCACCGAAAAAGACTGGGTGAAGCTCGATGTTCTGCTCAAGCCTGAAGAACGGGCAGCCCTGCCACTTTTTTATCTGCCAGTAGCCGTTCAGTTTCTTGATGGGCAGGAAACCGATTTTATCCAATTTCTGGACGCAAATGCCCTTAAAAATCGTTAAATACTGATCGTGTGTTCATTCGAATTTTCGGCCGTCCGGCGTTTTGGCGTACTTTTGAACCAATGAATCGCAGTCTTCTTATTTTATTTTTTATAATCGGCCTGTTACCCAGTATCTGGGCGCAAACGGGTCAAATGCCGGGTGGCTTTCCGGGTGGCTTTGGTGGACGGCAAACAATGCCGGCTTCCACAACTGGTAATAAAGGAACTGGGATTATTGATGACTCAACGAAGGTTATCTATGGCCCAAAATCGACGCGCTATGTGCTGGAGGACGATATTTTAAACAATCGTCAGAAACTCTACACCCTGGATACGACCATGGATGAGGTTCATCGGTTTACCTACGTACAGCGAAGCCAGAATTTATACCAGGATTTGGGCACACTAGGCACGCCCATTCGCCCGGTTTTTTTACTGGTTCCCAACAATTAGGTGCCCAGTCGGGCTATTATGTATTTAACCCATATGCGTATCAGACTAAGGATGTAAAGTACTTCAATACCAAGTCGCCTTACACGGATATGTATATTGCGTTGGGTGGGAATAGTCAGAATATTCTGCGTTTCGATATGTCCCAGAACATCAACCCCCGCTGGAATGTGGGGTTTGATGTTCAACGGTTTACGTCTCAAAAGCTCTTTGGTACGACTGGAAACAATGATACCTATAAACTACTGGCACAGAACTGGGGCTTGTTATTACATACTAACTATCGGTCGAAAAACGATAAATACACCCTGCTGGCTCATTTTAACAACATGAACCACAGCCTTGATGAACAGGGTGGCGTGTTGCCGGGGCAAACCGCCGATTTACAGACAATTGTCTACAATTACACGGGTGACTCCCGGTTACGAAGTGGCAGTCCTACTGTGCAGGGACCACACGGTTGGGAGATTCGGAACGACTGGCATGTATACCATCAGTATGTGCTCGATAAAGGCTTTCAACTCTATCATAAATTTGATTACCAATCGCATAAGAATTTTTATCAGGATGATACCCTGCGTTTAAACCAGTCGATTACCTCGCCGATTACCGGGCAACCGATCCGTTTTTACCCCGCCATTTTGGGCGATACATCCCGGATCTTTCAGCTGGCCCGCTTTCAGTTACTGGAAAATCAGTTTGGTATTAAGGGCAATGCGCAGTACAAAGGTTCTTCGTTCAATTATCGAGCTTATCTACGCATTCGAAATTATAATCAAACTACCCATTATAACGAGTCCCGTACGGCTTTTAATGATTATTCAACCGCCCGACTTGAAACGTTTTTGGGCGGCTGGCTAGGCTATTATTTCCCTGACAGTTTATCCAGGCTGACGGCTGAAGCTGAATTTGGTGCCAATACGAAAGGAAATTTACTATACCGCCTAAAGGGGGAATTAGAGAGTAAGTTTCTAACGGCGGGTTACTCGTCGATTTCAACTAATCCAACGCTGATGCAGGAGCGCTATCAGAGCATGATTTTTTTCTGGCGGAATAACTTCAAGCTGCCAATCTATAACCATGCCTACGGTAAATTGAACCTACGTTACAAACAGCTTCGTATCGAACCGAGTCTGGATTATTACCTGCTGTCGAACTACATTTACTTTAACGATAAAGTCATACCTCAGCAGGTCGATGGCTCGTTTAGCGTCCTTCGAACCGGGCTTGGCTATCATTTTCAGTTTGGTAAATTCCTGATTTCGGGGCAGGGGTATTATACGGTTCAATCAAACACCGATGTACTGCACATACCCCCATTTTTCATGAATACCCGTATCCAGTATGAATTCCTGTATGCCAAAGTCCTTTATATTCAGACCGGGATTGATCTGCATTACAAATCGCCCTATTATGCGGATGCCTACATGCCCGTGACGCAACAATATTATGTACAGAATAGCGAGAAAGTAGAAGGCTACGTGCTGGCCGATCTGTATGCGAACCTGCGTATTAATCGAACGCGCCTGTTTGTAAAACTGACTCATGCCGATCAGGGCGTCTTTCAGCCAGGCTATTTCGTGTCGCCAGGGTTCCTGCAAATGCGCCGGGGTTTCTCGTTTGGCGTCGACTGGTATTTGTTTGATTAAGGTTAAGGCACGTTTATGTTGGTTGATTCTTTAGATTCTAATTGATTCTTTGGATTCTAATTGATTTTATAGAATCTAAAGAATCAACTAGAATCCAAAGCAACTAAAGAATCCATCTTAACGAAGTCGTAGCCTGAAATACTTGCATCTTCGTATATACTTAGGGTAATTTTACAATTCCTTTGCCTTTAATGCTATATTAATAGTATAATGGATTACTTGTCTCAACAATCAATAATTCATTCTAATTTCTGCATGGATCCATTTCAGATTCAAAAAGCCCCCACTCAGTATGATGTAGTCATTGTTGGCTCTGGGCGGGGCGGCATGGCGGCTTATACGCTAGCGAAAGCTGGTGCAAAGGTCGCGTTGCTGGAAGCGGGCGGCTATTTTGACCCAGCCGATCCCAAATATATTACTCAACTGAAATGGCCCTGGGAATCGCCCCGACGTGGCGCTGGTACAACGCGTGCTTTCGGAGATTTTGACGCTGCCTGGGGTGGTTGGGATATTGAAGGTGAGCCATACTCTGCCAAACAGGGTACCGAATTCTATTGGTTCCGGTCCCGGATGCTGGGTGGACGAACTAACCACTGGGGACGTATTTCTATGCGCTTCGGACCGGATGATTTCCGCCGTCGTTCACTAACCGGAATAGGCGACGACTGGCCAATAACGTACGACGACCTGAAGCCATTTTACGACCGGGTTGACAAGATGATTGGGGTATTTGGTTCGATAGAGACCGATTTTCCAAATGAACCGAACGGGCACTTCCTGCCACCGCCTAAACCCCGCCTGCATGAACTGATGCTCAGGAAAGGGGCGAAGAGTATTGGTGTTCCGGTTATTCCATCGCGTCTGAGCATCCTGACCAAGCCCATCAATAAAGACCGTGGCTCTTGCTTCTATTGTAGCCAGTGCGGCCGTGCCTGTCAGGCTTATGCCGACTTCTCGTCGTCGTCGGTACTTTGTATTCCTGCGGTTAAAACCGGTAACGTAACACTTATCAACGGAGCCATGGCCCGTGAAGTGTTGACCGATCCTAAGACGGGTCTGGCAACAGGCGTAAGTTATGTGGATACGCGTACGCTTGAGGAGGTTACGATTAAGGCTAAGTCTGTTATCCTGAGCGCCAGTACCTGCGAAACAGCCCGACTATTACTGAACTCTAAATCATCCCGTTTCCCGAACGGACTAGCGAATAGTAGTGGTGTAATCGGTAAATACCTGAATGACTCGACGGGTGCCAGTCGCTCTGGCTTCGTTCCCGCTCTGATGGATCGCAAACGCTATAACGAAGATGGCGTAGGCGGTATGCACGTATTTACACCCTGGTGGCTTGATAACCGGAAACTAGATTTCCCGCGCGGCTATCACATCGAGTACGGTGGTGGCATGGGCATGCCTGGCTACGGCTTTGGTAGTGGCATCGAGAACATGAACGGTCGGTTCCCTGGTCGGGATGGTAAGATGAAGACGGGCGGTGGCTATGGCGCTGGACTGAAAGACGATTATCGTCGATTCTATGGGGCTTATATTGGTATGGCTGGTCGTGGAGAACCGATTCCGCTCGAAAGTAACTACTGCGAAATTGACCCAAACTCCGTTGATAAATACGGTATTCCAACCCTGCGTTTCCATTACAAATGGTCGGAGAATGAGATAAAGCAGGCCAAACACATGCAGGATACCTTCGAAGAAATCATACATTCGATGGGGGTGTTCCGTTGGGAATAAACCAGGTCCTGAGAATAATTACGGTCTGGAAGCGCCTGGGAAAATCATTCACGAAGTCGGTACGGTTCGGATGGGCAACGATCCACAAAAATCGGCCCTGAATAAATGGCAGCAGGCTCACGATGTGAAAAACCTGTTTGTCGTTGATGCGGCTCCGTTCGTATCGCAGGGTGACAAAAACGTAACCTGGACAATTCTGGCCAGCTCCATGCGTACCAGTGAATACCTGATCGATGAAGTCAAAAAGAAAAATATTTAACCGATATGAAACGCAGAGATTCCTTAAAAACGCTATCGCTCGCCAGCTTTGGTTTAGCTGTTAATCCTGTCGAAGCGAACGTTCCGGCACCACCAGACCCGAAACCCTGAAAATTCCGGGCGGACGGCAGAAACATGAAGCTGAGCGTGATGCCAAACTCATGGCCGAGAAGTTTTTTACGCCCCATGAGTTACAAACCGTTACTGTTCTGTGCGATATCATCATTCCTGCCGATGAGCGGTCGGGGAGTGCGTCCCAGGCGGGTGTTCCGGCTTTCATCGAATTTATGATGAAAGATCAGCCTCGCAACCAGACGCCTATGCGGGTGGTATTAAATGGCTGGATAACACCTGCGTGAAGCGCTATGGCAAGCAGTTTGTGCTGTGCACCAAAGCGCAGCAAATCGACATGGTGGAGCAGATTGCCTATCCCAGCAAAGCTACTCCCGATATGACGCAGGGTGCTTCCTTTTTCTCGATGATGCGCAATATGACGGCATCTGGCTTTTTCACCAGTCAGATCGGTATTAAAGACCTCGTTATGTTGGTAACGTACCGAACCAGTGGAACGGCGTACCTGACGATGTGCTGAAACAATACGGGCTCGCTTACGAACAACGCGAGATCGATGCCTGGAAGGAATAGAAATTACTGCAACAATGGCCTGAATAACTACTCAGGGCCATTATTGTTTTAAGCAGTTTGTTAACAGTTATTAGGTTATTAATTATTTTTCTAGTTGTTGACTATTAGTAGTTTATCCAATAACTAATAGCCCAATAACCAGTAGCTAATTAAAGCTTACATTTCATTCCCTCATGCGTGGCAACAAACCCCAGTGTTTCATAGAACTGGATGGCTCGGGGGCGCTTTTTATCCGTTGTCAACTGCACCATAGAGCAGCCCTTTTCTTTAGCGCGGTTAATGGCATAGCTGAACAGTTGGGTTCCAATTCCGGTACCCCTATAGGCGGAATGTACCCGAACGGCTTCAATCTGCGCTCGTAAACCGCCCTGATGGGTGAGGTATTGAATGAACGATACCTGAAAGGTTCCAACGATTTCGCCGTTGATTTCGGCAACCGTCAATTCCTGGTTTGGATCATTCGAAATCCGATGAAACGCATTCACATAGTTCTCTGAGAGAGGGAGTTCGATATTTTCACGAGTAGCCCCAGAGCATCGTCGGCAAGCAGGTAGATGAT
The DNA here is from genome assembly GCA_003259005.1 of Spirosoma telluris. Taxonomy (GTDB): domain Bacteria; phylum Bacteroidota; class Bacteroidia; order Cytophagales; family Spirosomataceae; genus Spirosoma; species Spirosoma telluris. The sequence goes on along the minus strand of QLII01000001.1, from coordinate 1,247,435 downwards.
GGTGATCAAATCGTTCGCGGTGGCTAATCGAAAGGTTAGTTCAGCTTCCATATGAGGAAATGTAGGTAGACGATGTAAAGATAAAGTCAAAAATAAGAGACTACGGAAAGATTTGCTAAACAGTCGGCTGATGGCCAATCGATTAGCTTACATCCGCCAACTTTTCCTTCTTTCATCCTCCCTTTCCTCCCAAATTTCTCTTACCTTTACATCCCGTAACGACCTAAACAGGTTTCAATCATGGCGGCTACGGGACCAAAATCCGCGAAATATATTTTTGTTACTGGCGGAGTAACTTCATCATTAGGCAAGGGCATCATCGCTTCTTCGCTGGCTAAATTGCTTCAATCCAGGGGCTTACGGTAACGATCCAGAAGTTCGATCCGTATATCAACATTGACCCCGCACACTCAATCCTTATGAACACGGCGAATGCTACGTCACCGACGACGGGGCCGAAACCGACCTTGATCTTGGGCACTACGAGCGATTCCTGAATCGACCTACTTCCCAGGCCAACAACATTACGACCGGTCGAATCTACAACAACGTTATTACCAGGGAACGTCGGGGCGATTTCCTCGGTAAAACGGTGCAGGTTGTGCCGCACATTACCGATGAAATCAAGCGGAACATTAAGCTACTGGGTGAAACGGCGAATATGACATTGTTATCACTGAAATTGGTGGTTGTGTGGGCGACATCGAATCGTTGCCGTTTGTAGAAGCCGTTCGGCAATTGAAGTTTGAACTGGGCGAAAAAGACACCCTCGTCATTCACCTCACATTGGTGCCTTATCTGCAATCGGCGGGGAACTAAAAACCAAACCGACTCAGCACTCGGTCCGGATGCTGCTCGAGAATGGGGTGCAACCCGATATTATCGCCTGCCGAACCGAACACCCATTACCGCAGGATATCCGACGGAAAATTGCCCAATTCTGTAACGTTCAGGTGAGTTCGGTCATCGAAGCGATTGATGCAGAAACAATCTACGACGTACCGTTGCTCATGCAAAAGGAACGACTCGACCAGCGGGCCTTGTACATGCTGGATCTTTACAACGACAAAGATGCGGATCTGGATGTCTGGAAAGCATTTTTAGGACGACTCAAGAATCCGGGCGATGTTGTCCGAATTGGGCTAGTGGGTAAGTATGTCGAACTACACGATGCCTACAAGTCAATTGCCGAGTCATTCATTCATGCAGGTGCTGCCAACGAGTGTAAAGTGCAGTTGGAATGGATACAGTCTGAAACCCTGGTAGATGAACACCATTGCTCGGAAGTACTGAGTCAACTGGATGCAGTGCTGGTGGCACCTGGTTTCGGGGAGCGCGGTATTGATGGAAAAATCAATGCAGTGCGTTACGTCCGTGAACAAGGTATTCCATTTCTGGGCATCTGTTTAGGCATGCAGATGGCCGTGATCGAATATGCCCGGAACGTGATGGGTATCGAAGACGCCCACTCGACCGAAATGGAGCCGCACACAGCCAATCCGGTCATTAGTATGATGGAGGAGCAGAAAAGCGTTACCGACAAAGGGGAACGATGCGGTTAGGGGCCTATGCCTGCAAACTCAAACGCGATTCGCTGGTGCACCATATCTATGGTAAAACACAGATTAGCGAACGCCACCGTCATCGGTACGAGTTCAACAATGATTACCTGGACGCTTTCGAAAAGGCCGGACTCCGCCCAACGGGTATTAACCCCGAAACGGGCTTAGTTGAAGTGGTAGAGTTACCTAAAGAAATCCATCCGTGGTATGTAGGCGTTCAGTTTCATCCAGAGCTCAAAAGCACGGTGTTAAATCCGCATCCGTTGTTTGTGAAATTTGTGAAGGCAGCCCTCACCTATAGTCAGCAAAAACGGGCCGAACCCGCATCTACAACAACCGCCCATGTAGAAACTGTCGATGCGGTTGATTAAGCAGCTAGATTGCTGTAATTTTGCAAAAAAAAGTCAAGAGTCGACAGTCAATAGGCATCAGTATTACTGACAACTATTGACTGTCGACTATCTACTACTCTAAATGGATCGTAATCAACTAATTGGCATTGTCCTGATTCTGGCGATGCTGGTCGGCTATCAGCTACTGGTACCGAAACCCGCGCCCGAGAAGCAGCCGGCCCAAACAACACAAACCACAAAACCGAAATCAGCATCCGGGCCGAAGCAGCTATTGCCAAGGCTGAGCAGCCCCTTGATTCCGCTGCGGCCAAGGCGCAGTTTGGCGATTTTGCCACAGCCGCTACCGGTGAGGCTCGCGATATTGTCGTTGAAAATAAGGATATCAAGCTGACCTTCAGTACGCTGGGTGGCCAGGTGAAGGAAGTCATACTGAAAAATTACAAAACGTATGATCAGAAACCTTTGGTTCTGATTGATGAGCAAAGCAGCAAGACACTTCTGGAACTTCCTACCAATCGGGGGAAGTCGATTTACATAAACTGTATTACCAGACTACAGCTCAAAACAGTACCGTAAGCGGGCAACCTCAGCAAATTACCTTTCGGGCAGAGGTGGCCCCAGGGCAGTCAATCGAACAAGTATACACGGTGCCTGCCGAAGGCTATGTTCTTGACTATGATCTGAAACTGAATGGACTGGGTAATGCCGTCACGAATGATAACATTCGGTTCTTCTGGGAAGACAAGATGCGGCAGTACGAAAATGATCTGAGCAATAACCGCCGGGCTGCCACAATCAACTACCTGACCGCCGATGAGAACTTTCAAAATCTGACTGAAGGCGAAAGTAATCAGGAAACAACCGTCGAAGAACCTGTACAATGGTTTACCGTTAAGCACAAGTATTTTCTGTCGGGATTTGTGGCCAAGAATGCCCCGTTAACGAAAGCAAGCTTTAAAACACTGGTAGACCCAACGGACAGCAGTGTGGTAAAAACGGCCATTGCGGATGTGAGCCTGTCAATGGCTGATGTAAAAGCGGGTAAAGGCCAATATAAACTCTTTTATGGCCCTAATGATTTTCAGTTGCTGGGAAGCGTGGCACCGGAGTTTGATCGTAATGTGTACCTGGGTTATTCGGTGCTGAAGCCGATCAACAAGTATTTCTTCGTCCCGGTCTTCAACTTTCTGGAGAAGTACATCACGAATTACGGACTGCTGATTATTGCCCTGGTGGTGTTTGTAAAACTGATTCTAACCCCATTAACCTATAAGTCATACGTCAGTATGGCTAAAATGCGGGTTTTGCAGCCGGAGCTGAACGAGATGAAGGAGCGGGTGGGCGATGATATGGCAAAGCAACAGGCTGAGCAAATGAAATTGTATCAGGAAGTTGGCGTTAGCCCGTTGAGTGGATGCGTTCCCGTGCTGGCCACCATGCCGATCCTGTTTGCGCTGTTCATGCTATTCCCGAACCTGATTGAGCTGCGTCAGAAATCGTTCCTATGGGCGAGTGACCTCTCGACCTATGATGCGTTCATTAAGTTTCCGACCATTCCGTTTGTGGGTAGCCACTTGAGCTTGTTTACGGTTCTGATGACCGCTTCGTCTATTGCCTATGCTTACTATAACAATCAGACGACGCCAACGCAACCGGGGCCAGTAAATATGAAAGCGCTGAGTTACGTATTCCCGCTGATGTTTATGTTTGTGCTGAACTCCTATCCGGCGGGTTTAACATTCTATTACTTTGTGTCGAACGTCGTTACGATCACTCAGCAGCAACTCATTCGTCGGTTTGTCGATGAGGACAAGATAAAAGCGGTATTGGACGAAAATCGCCGGAAAAACGCAGCCGGCCAGGGTAAGAAACCCGGTGGATTCCAGGCCTTGCTGCAACGGCAACTGGCTGCTGCTGATGAAGCCCGCAAACAGGCTGAAGAAGCACAACGGAAAGCAAAATCGAAAAAATAGTTAAGAATGAAGAGTGAAGAATATAGCTATTCAACTTACATGTATTCTTCACTCTTCATTCTTAACTACATAAAAGCAACGCGAAGGCGTTGCTTTTTGCCTTAACCCAAAAAACATGAACGCTACATCGAGGTGGTATACACTGTGGGTTATTTGCCTGCTCTGGTTGCTGAACCGACAGACGGCTACGGCTCAGATAGCACCTGAAGCTCAAAAACGCTACAATGCAGCCGTCAAGCTGATTCAGTCAGGTGATTATGAGCGGGCTAAAGCCGACCTGAATATGCTTGTTCAGCAGCGCGGCCCATTGGCTCCCTATGCCAGTTATTATTACGCCATCGCTGCTTTCCGACAGAAAAATTTCCCCAATCCAGACTAATGCTTAAGCAGTTGCTGGAATATTTCCCGGATTGGCGTAAACTAAATGATGCTAATTATCTGCTTGCCGCTGCTTCGATGGAAATGGGGCTGTATGAAGAAGCGCTATTGACTATTCAGCAAATCAGTGACCCCGCTTTTCGACCAGATATTACAAAACTTGAGCAGAACTTTGTGCCCCGAATCACTGATTTGAATCGGTTGAAACAACTTAATAAGGACTTTCCAAATGATCGAATTGTTGGATTGACGTTAATTGACCTAATTCAGCGAACAGCCAGCGATAAAGATGATCTGGAACTGTCGGATCGACTTACGAATCGATTTGGTGTGCCTGGAGTAGCCACTAATCAACCCAGCACAACGGCCGTTACTGGGGCGGCTAATCGGCCAACAGCACCCGTTATGAATCCATCGCGGACCTCACGTGCTAAGGGTTATTATAACATTGCCGTGATGTTTCCATTCCGGCTTGATGAATTCGATCCTGAAAAACGGGCTCGGTCGAATCAGTATGTATACGATCTTTATAATGGCATCAAGATGGCGAAAGCCCGGTTGCAGGAAGAGGGAATTACGGTCAATGTATTTGCCTACGATTTAGATAATGATCCGAATAAAACCCTGGAATTAGTCAATAGTCCAGCTTTCGCTCAAACTGATTTGATTATTGGACCACTCTATATCGAACCCAACCGGATTGCCTCGGCCTATGCCAATCAAAATAATATTATACTCCTGAACCCCATTGCGACCAGTAGTGAATTAATCGCTAACCAGCCCATGTCCTTTCTGGCGCAACCGTCGATGAATCAGCAGGCAAAGAAAGTGGCCGAACATATCCGGAACTTAAATAGCAGTCGCCGGGCCGCTATTTATTTTGGTACGTCCCGAAAAGATTCCCTGTTGGCTATGACGTACCAGAATGAACTCAAGCAACAGAATTATACGATTATTGATTTTCGGAAAGTGAGTGGTAGTGCACAAACGATGGCTGATGCCATGAAATTTACCGAAAAAACGACGGCTACACGCCCTGTTTCAACAACGGCAACCATTAATCTGGGTCATGTTTTCTTTGCGAGTAGTAATGAGGAGGATGGTGCGCGGATGCTCGAAGCCCTTAGTCGCCGGAAAGTAATTGCTCCTGTGGTCGCCACAGCTTCTGCCTTTGATCCATATCGGACGTCTACATCAACCTTCAGCCATCGGGATTTATATCTGCTCTATCCCGATTTCATCGACACCTCGCGTGAACCAGTTATTGCGTTTCAGGAACAATACGTAGCCAAGCGCAACACCATTCCCTCTGTTTTCGCCAGCGAGGGCTACGATATGATGCTTTTTTTCGGGCGGCAACTGGCGAAAAATGGGTTACAGACTCGTAATAGGAGTAATCTCCGTTCCGATACCGACGATTACTTACTGTCGGGTTTCGACTATACACAAACCAACGAAAACCAGATCGTACCGATTGTAAAATACGAAGACGGGCGGCTAGTGAAAATTAATTAGTGAATGAGTGAATGAGCGAATGAGTGAATAGCTGACGCATATTTATTCATTCGCTCATTCACTCATTCGCTCATTCAAAAATGACAACGAGCGAACAATTATTCGAAAAGGCCAAAACGCTGATTCCAGGTGGTGTTAACTCACCAGTACGGGCGTTTCGGTCAGTAGGTGGTACGCCACTTTTTATAAAGTCAGCCAAAGGACCTTATCTCTATGATGAGGATGGTCGCCAGTATATTGAGCTGATAAATTCATGGGGCCCCATGATTTTAGGTCATGCCTTTGAACCGGTTGAGAAGGCCGTTCGGGATGCCATTCAGTACTCGTTTTCCTTTGGTGCTCCAACTCGAAAAGAGGTCGAAATGGCCGAACTGATTACGACGATGGTACCTTCTGTAGAGAAGGTACGGATGGTGAATTCGGGTACGGAAGCTACCATGGCTGCTATTCGGGTGGCTCGTGGATTTACCAATCGCGATAAGATTATCAAGTTTGAAGGCTGTTATCATGGGCATGGTGACTCATTTTTGATAGCCGCCGGAAGTGGGGCTATGACGATGGGCATTCCGGATAGCCCAGGTGTTACGAAAGCCACTGCCGCGGATACGCTGACTGCCCCATTCAATGATCTGGCGGCTGTTGAGGCTTTACTGGATAACAACCATAATCAGGTGGCGGCTATCATTCTGGAGCCTGTTGTGGGTAATATGGGCTGCGTTTTGCCAGAGCCCGGTTTCCTGGAAGGGATTCGCTCCTTATGTGACAAGCATGGTGTTGTCCTGATTTTCGATGAAGTGATGACGGGTTTCCGACTGGCGAAGGCGGAGCGCAGGAGCGGTTTGGTATTGCACCTGATTTGACTACGATGGGAAAAATCATTGGTGGGGGTATGCCCGTTGGTGCCTACGGGGTCGTGCTGATATTATGAACATGGTATCACCCGCTGGGCCTGTTTACCAGGCGGGTACATTGTCAGGAAATCCGATTGCTATGTCGGCCGGATTAGCCATGCTGCACTACCTGAATGAACATTCAGAAGTTTATACGCGCCTGGAGGAAATTGGTGAAAAACTGACGGCTGGCTTTCGGGCTGGGTTGATGAAGGCTGGACTGAATTACACCATCAATCATCTGGGCTCGATGTTTACGCTATTCATGACCGAACAGCCTGTTTCGAACTTTATCGACGCCAAGACGTGTGATTTGCCGTTGTTTGGTCGGTATTTCCATGCCATGCTGAAGCGGGGCGTTTATCTGGCTCCCTCGCAGTTCGAAAGCCTGTTTATGTCTGTTGCCCTGACCGATGAATTGGTAGAGCAGGTTATTCAGGCAAACGAAGAAAGTTTATTGGAAGTAATGAATAATGTATAATGTAAAATGGATAGTGTACAATAGGGTCCCATGCTGTAAAACGACCTGTTGGCGATAGCGTTATAATGATAGAATCCATTCTACATTATTCATTATCCATTTTACATTGACATGTTCTTCTCCATCATCATTCCCATCTTTAATCGCCCCGACGAACTCCGCGAATTGCTGAGTAGTCTGACGAAACAGACGTATACGAACTTTGAGATAGTCGTTGTGGAGGATGGGTCTACCCTAAAAGCGGATGGAGTCGTAGCCGAGTTCTCTTCCCAACTCACTATACGCTACTTTTTTAAGGCAAATTCAGGACAGGGATTTACGCGTAACTACGGTTTTGAGCAGGCTAAGGGCGATTATTTCGTCATTTTTGATTCAGATGCATTAATTCCTTCTCATTACTTCGCTGTTGTTAACGAACGGCTAAGCCGTTCCTGGTTAGATGCTTACGGCGGCCCCGATGCAGCACACCCTGATTTTACGCCCATTCAAAAAGCCATCAGTTACTCGATGACCTCCGTTTTTACAACCGGAGGGATTCGGGGAAGTAAGAAAAATCTGGGTGGTACCTACCATCCCGAAGTTTTAATATGGGCTTGTCACGCAAGGTCTGGGAAACAATTGGTGGATACAAACTGAGTCGGATGGGGAGGATATTGAATTCGCCATCCGGATTATTGACCATAACTTCAAAACAGGGCTAATTCCAGACGCGTTTATTTACCACAAACGTCGAACGAATTTTGGTCAGTTTTTTCGGCAAACCCGATTTTTTGGCCGTGCCCGCATTAATATCTCCCGCTATTATCCGGGCGAGCTAAAACTCGTCCATACATTTCCGGCCTTGTTCACCCTATTTTTGGTGTCAATACCGATCTGGGCGTTGATCAGCCCAATACTCTTCGAAATAGCCATTGGGCTTGTTATCCTATTGGCAGTTCTCATTTTGATTGATGCTACCCGAAGAGAAAAAAGCCTGACGGTTGGTTTGCTAAGTGTTGAAGCTGCTTTTGTACAATTGACGGGTTATGGGATAGGGTTTCTAAGTGAAGCCTGGAAGCGATTTTGGGAGCCTAAACAGTTTCGGGAAACGGGTGCCAATATTGAGTATCCCTCCTGAAAAGTGGGGTAGCAAACTCATTTTCCAATATATTGGGCTAACGCTGGGCCAATCGTAACGAAATTAGCTTATTGAACGTTATCTACTAAACTCTTCCGAATGACGAATTCCTATGGGAAAGCTTGCTAAACCACCCGGTCAACGATTAGTGAAGCGCATGAGCACGCGAACCAAGGGCTTGATTATAGCTCCTTTGGGTTTGTTCCTCTTCAGCGCCGGCTTGTGTGTATTTAGTGTAGCGGCCGAAGCAAATCATGCAGGTGCTCCCTTTCGGCAATGGTTTTATGGGGGGCGTATAGTCTAATCCTGATTAATGGAGGGCTATTGCTATTTGGGCAGGCGGTTCGCTTTCGGGCTCAGTTAGATTATCGTCGCTTCGTACGTCGTGAGCTCAAAAAACGGGATCGTGAATTGACCCGAATTCTCCAGAAACGAAAAACCTCGCCAAATTAAGGGCGAGGCTTAGATTTGGTTAATTACTTCGAAGTTATAACCAACAACATAAGTAATCTCGCAGGATTAGGTTAGATCAGATTCTATTGATTCTAAGATTCTATTGTACTAAAAAACAGTGGTTTGATAGAAAGAATCCCAAGAATCAATAGAATCTAAAGTTGCCTAAATACTCAATAACCATCACACTGCAATTAAGCGGCTTTCTTTTCTGCAAACGATGCCTTGATGGCGTCAATGTCTACATTCTTGATGGTTGGCTTACGAAGCAATTGTTTGATTGCACTTACTTTATTGTTTGCAATAGCGCGGTTCCGGCGAGCCTTACGCTTTAATTCAGTTACTCCCATGATTGTATCTTTTTAACGTGTCGGTTCAAAATCAAGGTGCAAAAATACGGTTTTTTCTGACAGGATGAACAGGATGAATAGGATTTTTATCTTATAATGACGCGATTGCAGCGTTGGCAGGAGTTTTAATCCATACAAATCATGCATTCCTTTACAGATTCTATTAATTCTGTAATCCTGTCCCTTAATTTTGCACCATGCAAAAACCCACATTACCAAAAGGAACCCGTGACTTTGGCCCGGAGCAGATGCGCAAACGGCTTTTTATATTCAATACCATTCGTCAGACATTTCAGCGCTTTGGCTTCCAGCCCTTAGAAACACCCTCTATGGAAAACCTGTCGACCCTGACAGGTAAATATGGCGACGAAGGAGATCAACTACTGTTCAAGATACTTAACTCAGGTGATTTTGCCGCTAGCCTGACCGATACGGATTTGCAAGCCGGATCAAAGAAACTTACGCCGAAAATTGCCGAAAAAGGCCTTCGCTACGACCTGACGGTTCCCTTTGCCCGCTACGTAGTCATGAATCGGAATGCGCTGACGATGCCGTTCAAACGCTACCAGATGCAACCCGTCTGGCGTGCTGACCGACCGCAGAAGGGTCGTTACCGGGAGTTTTACCAGTGTGATGCCGATGTGGTTGGAACGGACTCCCTAGTATGTGAGGCCGAAATTGTCCTGATGATCCACGAGGTGTTCCGGAATCTAGGCATTCAGGATTTTACGCTAAAGCTCAATAATCGGAAGATTCTGGCCGGTATTGCCGAAGTCATTGGCGTACCGGGGCAAGAGGGGCTTTTGTCCGTTGCAATTGATAAACTGGATAAAATTGGCAAAGAGAAGGTTTTGGATGAGCTTCGTGAACGAGGGTTTTCTGAAACTGCCGTTGCAGGTCTGGACCCAATCTTTACATTCAATGAGCTGGAAACCAATCAGGTACTGGAGCAACTTCAAACCTGGCTTTCTGCTTCTGAAACCGCTCAACAAGGTATTGCCGAACTTAGAGAAACACTTCAGTTAGTCAGTCAATATGGCTTAACTGATAGCCGGGTAGAAATTGATCCGACACTGGCGCGTGGACTTTCTTACTATACAGGAGCCATTTTTGAAGTGAAAGCCAACGGCGTTTCGATTGGCAGCGTGAGCGGAGGAGGGCGCTACGATAACCTCACGGGAGCCTTCGGTATGCCGGGTTTATCGGGCGTGGGTATCTCGTTCGGGGTGGACCGGATTTATGATGTTATGGAGGAATTGAGCCTGTTTCCGGCTAGTGCAGGTCAGGGAACGCAGGTGCTTATTGTCCCATTTGATAGGGAGGCCCGCACAGTTGGTTTGCCATTGTTAAGCAAACTGAGGGAGGCAAATATCGCTTCAGAAATGTATCCTGACTTAACGAAAGTAAAGAAGATGCTCGACTATGCCAATGCCAAAGCCATTACTTATGTGGTGTTGATTGGCTCAGAAGAAGTTCAAACAGGGATACTATCGCTAAAGAATATGATTACGGGCGAACAGAAAAAAGCAACTACAGAAGAGGTTCTTCGATTGATGCAGTGAGATATTGGTCCAATTTTGATTCTCGGGCCGCCGGAGCAGTCGATTCTATGGATTCTTAAGTCATTAGAACCATTAAGAATCCATAGAATCGACACATTCAAGTGATACCAATTCTATTTAGTTATTCGCCAATTAGCTTAACAATGTCCTGCAGAATGGCATCGGTCATGCTGGGTCGCTTGGCATCGGCATCGGTGACCTGTCCATTTTTATTGATCAATATGTAGCGGGGTATACTCTGAATCCCAAAATACTGAACTGTTCTGGATTTCCATCCGCCTTTCGATAACCCCTGTTCGCCTTGTAGCTGGAGGGTATTAAGCGCTTTTTTCCAGACCTCTTCAGTATCGTCGATGGATAGGTAAAGAAAAACGACCTGCTCTTTCTGCTTCTTGGTCAGGCGTTCCTGAAGTTGTTTGGAAAAGGGAAATTCGGCTCGGCAGGGACCGCACCAGCTTGCCCATACATCGAGGTAAACAACTTTCCCTTTAAATTCATCGAGGGTAACGGGTTCGCCGTTTTGATTGGCAAATGAAAATGCTTTAGGGTCTACCGTCTTCTTTTTGTCTGATGCCGCCACAACAGGTTCGTCTTTGCGGGTCATCACCTCTCCGCAACGAGCTTTTACAGCGATTACATAAGCAGCCGAATTAGGCGTATTGCTCAATAAGCCAAACACCTCCCGAACCGACGACGGTGGCGTTTTATCGCAATTTTCGACCAGCACTCGTGCCAGGGCATACTGATAGGGCTTCCCCGTCAAATGCTGACGAGCATAGGTAGCCTTATCAGACATACTGGTCTGAATGTCGGTTGGCGTATATTTTACAAAATTCCGGGCCTTTGAATTGAAGTAAGTAACGTAAAAAAATAGAAAATTCTGATACGGTTCCGCAGCTAAAGCCGCTTCGTCATTCACGTTCAGGGAAGTCAGTTCCTCGACCATAACCGATGGAAGCGACATCAGACTTGCCTGTGCAGTCTGGGCATTTCCACGAAGAACGGGATAGGCCAGCAACAGATGCCAATAATTCCAGCGAATACAAGCCTCCATATATTTCCTGAAGCCCTCAGAGAACTGACTGGCTTGTGGAAAAGCCTTATAGAAGGTAGATTGGGCTTTACGGGCGTCAAAAAGCCCCATCTCCCAGGCATCCAACCCTGTAGTTTGTAGCCGGGCATATTGACTGGTGGCGTCAAAATCAGCCTTGAATGTTGCTTTAAAGTCATTCAGGAATGCCTTTTCGGACTCTGCCGTAAAGAGTGTTTCGGGCTGCGGCCCCTGATAAATGGACTGTGCAAAGGTTTGACCGAGTCCGATCAGGCAGAGAAGTAAAGCAAACTTGATAAGGTTCATAGCTAGGTTTAGGTTAAGTAGCGTGGACCTCTGGTCCGCGTAGCCATAGGCTAATTTTCATGTGCTTATTTTAGCCTACGGCTGTGCGGGCCGGAGGTCCGCGTTACATAACAGGCAAACATCATTCCAATTCGTTATTTTTTTACGGCTGCCAGTACGCGTTTAATTAACTCGTTTGGGCTACCGTTGTGCCAGCGCCACACAATCACGATGTCGTGTTCGGGGTCTACCCAGATCGTGTTTTGCCCTGCACCCAGGGCGGCATAACTGGTGGCTGGTGCATCCGGCCAGGCTTTTTTACCCGTTGAACTGGTACCGGTATTGAGCCACCACAAATAACCATAGTCAGGGCCGACGGGACTGGGGGACGTTGCTTTTTTGACCCAGTCGGCGGAAACAATCTGCTGATTTCCCAGCGACCTTGTCGCAAAAACAAATACCCAAATCGAGCTTCGTCGCGGGCATTGATCCGAAGGCCACCCCCCAGCGGGTTCCGCCACTTACCGACGGCAGTTGTTTTCCATCGACATCGGCAACGGCATTTGGATAGGGGATGTATTGCCAGGTGTTCGAAGCGCCAATGGGAGTCATGATTTCGTCACGAACTACATCGGGAATTGGCTTTTTCCATAAACGAAGTAGCGAGAGTGCCAGCCTGTTAATCCGAACGTCGTTATATTCGTAATAGGTGCCGGGTTTTTGGAGAGTCCTTGGCTTGCGTTCGCCTTTGCCAAAAGCCTCCTTTCCGACGAAATCGCTGTTTTTACCCCACAGGTTTCCTTCCCATTCGCTGGTTTGGGTCAGGTGATTTTCCCAGGTTATCGCCTTGTTCTGTTCCGAATCATAGCCCCCATCATGAATGAGTTTTGCGACCGTATCGTGGATGTCTGGAATCATGCCCCGTTTAATTGTGATGCCGGTTACCGTCGATAAGACACTTTTGGCGACGCTATAGGTTGGGTCAGCCCGTTGTGTATCACCCCATTCGGCTACGATATACCCATGCCGGAGTACAATACCATTCGTAGCGGCCCGGCTGGTGGGCATCGGCCCCAGGAGTTTGCCAAATATCTCTTCCTGAGTGGAAAAATTAGGCGTCATCTGCGTTGTTTCCTGCGTTTTTGCAAAGGCAACGGCCTGATCCAGCAAAGCTGCGTCCAGGCCTGCTTTTTCGGGAGCGAGGTGTGCCCAGTTATCACCTTTGGGCGGGAAGTACGTTTTGGATTGAGCAGTAGGTCGCTGGCAGGCTACCAGGGTAGCAAATGCCAGCGTATAGAGACTGAGTTTGCGGAGAAGAGGGGGTGTCATGGGTTGTTGATGGCGTAATTTGTCGAGGTTTTGACAGGAAGATCCCGAAGTTAATCAAGTTTTTTTTCTGACAGGATTTACAGGATAAAACAGGATGATTTTATAGAAATGAAAATCCTGTTTTACCCTGTAAATCCTGTCAGAAAAAACATTTTTAACGAAACATTAACCCGCCTTTTACTCCTTATTTAGTCCCTATAACGTTGTTTGTATAGTCAGCAAGACGGGCAGATGCGACCTAAGTTTGCTCCGAATTTTTGCCGAAATCGGGCTTGTCTGCTGATGGTTATTTTAACTAACTGTACAAAAAATGTAGGCCAAAAGGCTTCGCAAAAATCATGAAAACGTTCATCCAATTCATCCCAACCAAAGCACTGGTGCTGACCCTTGGGCTGTTGTCGGCAGGATGGCAAACTACCATAGCCCAAACTACAGTACCTGATCAGCAGACCGCACCCATAGATGATCAAACCATACTATCGGCCATAGCACCGTATCGCGACGATGTGCGCCGGTCGATCCTGCTGGCCAGTGTGCAACCCAATGTGTTCACGGCCCTGGCGCAACAACGGGCAACCAGTGAACAGGCATTTACGAGCCTGATCCAATCTTACGGTCAGACGAAACAAGGCTGGTTTTATGACCTGTCCCGTTATCCCGATATACTGCATGCACTGGCTACCTTACCAGCGGGGTCTAACGAACAAACGGTGAATGCCCTAACAAAGACGATGCCCGCCAATTTGCAGACATCTGCCTGGAAACTGTATCGCCATCACAATGCTGATCTGGTTCAGATTGACAACATCAATCAGCAGGCACAGCAGGCATTCGACAACCTGATCAGTCCATTGGATAGTCCAACCCAAAGCGCGTTTCGGCAATTGATAGAGATGCCCGATGTGATGTCTCAACTGACCGATCAGATCGACAAGACAACTCGTTTAGGCGAAGCCTATCAGGCTAATCCCGATCAGGTGACGAAAGATTTAACCGCTCTGCACGACAGCTTACAGGTTCAGAATCAACAGGAACTGGCCGATTATCAGAATCAGTTGAACAATGACCCGCAGGCCAGACAGGAATTGCAGCAGGCTGGACAGGCCTACGCGCAGGCGAATGGCTACAATACGGGTATCAATCCGAACCCAGCCTGGGTGAATAGTTCGTATTATTATCAGAATCCGTATTCCTTCTTTTTTGGGTATCCTTACTGGTATGCCTCACCCCTTTGGTATCCATCGGCATGGTGGTATGGAACCGGTTTCTATTACGGCTTAGGGGGTAATATGGTGCTGTTTGGTTTGCCTTCGCTGGGATTCTCAAACTGGTTTTTTGGATCGGGACGATATGTGTACCCGCACTTGTATAACCGGTTCAATACCTATTACACCCATAACATGGGGCGCATCGTATCCTGACACCCGGCAATGTGGGCTTTATGTCGGCAGCCCATCGGGCGTTTGGGCCGACCGCTGGATTTGGCAATGCCCGTGCGAACTGGTTAACGAATGCAGGCCAATACACCCGCTCTTCAGGTAGTGTAAACAATGGTGCCAGGGTAGCGGCACCAGGCCGTTATCAGGGAACCAATGCCAATATTTACCATTCTCAATCCTGGGGTGGCGGAAGTATGCGGTCATTGGGTGGTGGTTTCAGTGGCGGGGGCTTTCACGGTGGTGGCGGTTTCCACGGTGGCGGTGGCCGTCGATAAAACTAATTGATCAGTATAGCGATTACCCTATCGTCAAAGCCCCAGTTCAGTTGAATTGGGCTTTACTATTGCTTTGTCAAACTAGATTCTACCGGGTCGCCGTAGCGATTGATTCTATTGTTTCTATGGATTCTTTAGTTTCTATGGGATCTGAGTGGACGACATGGAGGATATGATACGTTGGTGCTGAAGTTTTTCTAATTTCGCCCCAACGTTTATCACTATGCATATACTCATCGTCGAAGATGAAGCGTCGATTGCCGGATTTCTCCGGAAAGGATTAGAGGCCAGTGGCTTTCATGTTCAGATTGCCTCCGACGGGCTCATGGGACAGAAAATGGCGCTCGATTACCCCTATGACCTAATTATTGCCGACGTTAACCTGCCCCGTCAGAATGGCCAGGATATGGTCGCTGCTCTCCGGAAACAGGAAATTGAGACTCCTATTCTGATGCTTAGTGCGCTAGGCACCACGCAGGATATTGTAACGGGTTTAGATGTTGGGGCGGATGACTATCTGGTGAAACCTGTTCAGTTTGATATTCTGATGGCGCGGGTTCGCGCATTAACTCGCCGACAAACCGGCCATCTGCAATCGGAGTCAATTTTGACTGTATCTGATCTTGTTCTGAATCTGGACGAACGCACTGCCCGGCGCGGCAACCGTCCGATCAACCTGACCGCCAAAGAGTTTCAGTTGCTGGAATATCTGATGCGGAATCAGGGGCGGGTTATTTCCAGAGTTACCATTGCCGAGCAGGTTTGGGATATGCAGTACGCTATGAGCAGCAACTCGATTGAAGTGTACGTAGGCTTGCTGCGGAAGAAGATCGATGAGGGAGGAGCTCCCAAACTCATTCATACCGTTATCGGTGAGGGCTATGTGTTGAGGGCACCTTAATAGAAGTCATTGGTGGTCATTGATAGTCATTATTTGGCAAGTCCATAGGGCATGCGGGTTTACCAACCAATGGTCATTATTAAATTGAAGGAATTAAGCGACGAAATACATTGCTTTATTTTTCATTCTCGCCGGGTTAAAACCGGTGCAGTTGATGTGTTCGGTGTTTTTGCGCCGGGTTTATTGAGTTGAGCAAATTAATCGACGAAATGCCTCGCTTTATTTTTCATTCTCACCGGGTTTTAACCCGGTGAGAATGAAAAATACCGGCGATTATTTAATGCAACTCAATTAACCCGGCGAGAATGAAAAAATACCGGCGCTTATTGAATACAAATCATTAATGCCACAAATGACTATCAATGACAATACTTGACTATTAAATGACAACTAACTTACCGTTCCAGTTTAAACCCTTCGTCTACGCGTACACGCGCTGGTCGGTTGGCTACATCCCAACCCGTTAGGTAAATCCATTTGGCGATACGCGTTACTTTGGCCGTATTGATACGATCAGGCTCATCTTTGGGCGTGTGGTAATCGGGGTGAAGAAGCGTGGTGAACGCAATGGACGGAACGCCCGCACGAGCGTAGGGGAGGTGGTCGGAACGAAAATACCAGCCTTCAGGATGTTCGGGTTTATCCCAAAGCATATCCAGTTTGAAGTGAGCATCCGATTCGTTGACTGCCAGAGCGGCATTGACCAGATCCGTCGAGTTGCGGTGCGGTGGCTGCTGGCCCAGAATAGCGGCACTATCCGGATCGTTACGGCCAATCATTTCGGCGTTCAATACGGCTACAATGGATTCTTTCGGTACGGTTGGATGCTCCACAAAATAGCGAGACCCAAGCAACCCCCGTTCTTCGGCACCATGGAAGACAATAAGCGCTGACCGTTTCCCTGGTTTCTGAACAAATGCCCGCCCAATAGCCATCGTCGCTACACAACCGCTGGCGTTATCATCGGCACCGTTCCAGATTGAATCGCCCGCTACAGCCCGCCGAACACCGTCATGGTCCTGGTGTGTGCTGAAGAGCACATATTCGTCTTTCAGTTTTGGATCGGTGCCAGGTACTTTCGCTACGATATTGACAGATGGGTAATTGAAACTTTCAACGTTTACGACATTAGTGAACTGCTGGTTCGGTTGTTTGACCCATTCCAGCGCACTGGCCGGAAGCCATACCGTAGGGGCCTGAGAAAAGACACGTGTATTGGCCCCACCCGGTAAATCGTACCGCCCACGTTCGAGGCCCGTTGTCCAGCGATCAAAATAAAATTGAGCCTGTGTATCCGAAACCCACACGACGGCCAGAGCGCCTGCTTTGACCAGTTCAGCCGCCCGCCGATTCATGGTGCCAAACAGATACCGGCGATAGCTAATTTCGGCAGGCCCAGTTCCCGAAAACTCCAGGGCTACGGCCTTCCCTTTAACATCGACTTTCGCCAGCTCTTCCGGGGTTCCTTTGCCAATGAAGACAAGCGGTGCATCAACCGACGCAATGGCGGGAGCCAGAATAAAGGCATCCTGACCGTGTGTGAGCTGGTGGCTACCAATACTCAACCGGCTGGTTTCGGTGATGCGGGTCCGTTGAATGTGAAAAAACTGAAAGAACGTACCATCGTCGCCAGCGGGTTGCATACCCATTGCCCGAAGCTGGTCGGCAATCCAGGCCGAAGCCTTCAGTTCATCAAGTGAACCCCTTCACGGCCCGGAAGTGATCGCCCGCCAGCGTGAAGAGATCCCGTTTAATATCACTTTCCTTGATGGCCGACAGGCCATTCGCTGTTTTGGCTGTGCTGGGTTTCGATTGAGCATGGCTAGCCGAAGGGTGTCCAGCAAATAGGGTTACGGCTAAAGCAACCATAAGTAGAGACCGGATCGGGCTGTAATTCTGATAAATCATAGTTTCGTTATATGTCGACGAGTTGTGTAGAGCAAATTTACTCCAGACGAATGGATGATTTGGTGATCATTCGCAAAAAAAGGCGTTTCTACGTCATAATAGGCCCTAAAGCGCTATATTGGAGGGGTAAACCTGCCATTATGAAAAATAATCTCCTCTTCGCCACACTACTGAGCTACCTGTTCTTTCCCCACGTTAGCGCGGCTCAATCAAAGAAATCCACTGTTGATCCAATCGCTCGTTATGATGCCTATGTGCAGCAGGCCGTTCGCGACTGGCATGTACCCGGACTTACCGTTACGGTTGTAAAAGGAGGGAAAGTGCTGTTAAAGAAAGGCTATGGTATTCGTAAACTTGGCCACGCTGAACCCGTCGATACACAGACCCTCTTTGCGATGGCCTCAACGACGAAGGCCATGACAGCCGCTTGTATCGGCATGCTGGTCGATGAGGGGAAACTGCACTGGGATGATCCGGTGGTGAATTACCTGCCCGATTTTCAATTGTATGACCCGGTTGTTACCCGTGAAATTAGGGTCCGGGATTTATTGATTCATAATACCGGCGTTGGTAATGCCGATGTACTTTGGGCAGCGATGCAGATTCCGTCCGACGAAATTCTGCATCGGATGCGACTCATCAAACCGTCTTACTCCCTGCGGTCGAGCTTTATTTATCAGAATATCATGTATTTAGCGGCTGGCAAAGTCATCGAAAAAGTAAGCGGAACACCCTGGGATGTGTTTGTTCATACCCGCATTTTTGAACCCTTGGGCATGCGTCGGACAAAAGCGCTTTTCCGGGAGGTCGCTGATGAGTCGAACCGCGCCAAGCCGCACATGGAAATTAACGATACCGTACGTGCGGTAAACAGTCGGCTTGAAGAAGGGTTAGTAGATGCCGTTGGTCCGGCTGGTTCGATCTGGACATGTCCCGATGACGTGGCTAACTGGATGATCTGTATGCTCGATAGCAGTCGTTTTAATGGCAAAGTCCTACTGAAACCGGCTACCTGGGCCGAATTATTCAAGCCACAAACCCTGGTAACGGATGCCCAGTTTTACCCAACCCAGCAGCTAACCCGGCCCGTTTGGAAAACCTATGGCCTGGGCTGGTTTCAGCACGACTACCGCGGTCATCGGGTAAATTTTCATACGGGCAGCCTGACAGGTATGGTCGCTATTCATGGGCAATTGCCTGATCAGAAACTGGCCGTCTACGTGCAGGGGAACCTTGACCACGCCGAACTGCGTCACGCGCTTATGTATCGCGCTTTTGATGAATTTGGAGGGTTCGATACTCGGTTGGGACTGTCCAACGACTGGAGCGCTGACTTCCTGAAGTTATATGGCGGTCTGAAACAAAAGGGCAAAGCAGCTGAATATAAAACTGATAGTATGCGTGTACTGAACACGAAACCTTCGTTGCCGTTGGCCGCCTATGTAGGCTTGTATACCGATCCGCTGTATGGGAAAGTTGAGATAACGCTCAAAGAAGGTAAACTCTATGCGTCGATCAATAACCTATTGACCGGCTATCTGAATCACTGGCATTTCGATACATTTCGACTCACCTATGATCAGTTTTGGAATGGCAAAGATCCCGTTATTTTCAGCCTGGATACTAAGGGGAAAGTTGCCAAACTAAACAGTGGTGGTATGGAACTGACCAAAGTACCGGAAAACGCAGAAAAAGGAATGGCAGACCGGTAGAGTAATCAGTGCCGAAAGAAAATCAAATTTTATCTGACCTTTCTGAAACATTTTTGTGAAATTAAATGTATATACATCAAATACCATTACACGTAATAAACCGAAAAGACAATGGAAGCACAACCCGCAACCGCAACTACCTGGGCTATTGACCCTACGCACTCTGAAGTGCAGTTTAAAGTGAAACACCTGGTTATCTCAACCGTAACCGGTTCCTTTGGTCAATTTGAAGGCCAGGTTGAAACAGTTGGCGATGATTTTACCGATGCTAAAATCTCGTTTTCGGCTGATATCAACAGCATCAGCACAGGTCAGGAGCAACGCGATGGTCACCTGAAGTCGGCTGATTTTTTCGATGCTGAAAATTTCCCTAAACTGACATTTACCTCCACCGGTTTCACCAAAACGGGTGACGATAGTTATAACCTAACGGGTGATCTGACGATTCGGGGTACAACGAAACCCGTTACCCTGAAAGTTGAACACGGCGGACAAATGCAGGATTTTTACGGTCAGACGAAAGCTGGTTTCGAGCTAACCGGTACCATCAAACGTAAAGAGTTTGGCCTTACCTGGGATGGCGTAACCGAAGCGGGTGGCGTGGTTGTTAGCGACGATGTTAAACTGGTTATGAATATCCAGTTAACGAAGCAGGCATAATTTATCACGCAAAATAAAATAAGATTTTAACCACAGAGGCACAGAGAACACAGAGTTAAAACTATTATATAGCCACTTAAACTCTGTGTTCTCTGTGCCTCTGTGGTTAATAAATTTGCTTACTTAAGCTGCCTAACAAGTAGTATTGAGCGGGCAGGTATAGTGTAGTCACCGTGCCTGCCCGTTTGATTTTTAGGAATGGGATTATTCTGGATGTAATCGCTCACTTTTGCAAAAAGAAGCGAAGCCGTTCTACTTCCGCGTCAAATTCATTAAAAAAGGCGTCCTCCGAGGGAATATCTTTTTTAAATCCAGGTTCAACTACCAGATTACCCGCCGACTGGGAAACCGTTACCCAGCCGATTACATCGTCTTGCCAAAGCATCGGCAGGGCATAATAACCCAATTGTCGTTTGGCGGGTGGCGTATAAGCCTCAAATCGGTACTGCCAGCCCCAAAAATGCTCGAAGCGTTGGCGATCCAAAACCAAAGGGTCAAATGGGGCCAGAAAACGCACAGTAGCATTAGGCTCATTCCCGACCGTTGCCATCGCTGGCCAGACATACCGAATGCCATCGACAACCGTTTGGGCCAATTCACCCGTATGGATCAATTGGATAACGATTGACTTCTTGACCTCGAGGGTGGGAACTGCGCGAACCAGATGCCGTAGAATAGTTAGTAAACTACGTTCAGAGAGTGGACTTAAACTGTTTGCAATCAGCAAGACTAACTGGCGCAGGCGCTCGCTGGGATCTATAGGCTCGTATTGATGGGCTGCCAACTCATATAACTTAACCCCATTTTCTCGTCGGGCTACCCGCAAAAGACCCCGATAATGAAGCGATTGCAGCGTGCGTGTTGTCCCTGACGAATAACCACCCCAGTCATTAATCTCGCGGGTACGACCCAGAAAAGCTTCTATCTGACGAGGGTGAATGTGTGGGTTGCTGGAAACAAGCTCAAGTACTCGTCGGTCAGCTGCACTCAACTCGCCTGCGGGGCGGGGATGTACTAATTGCCAGGTAGATGTAGGCATGAAGCCGTAGGCATACAGGAAGTCTTCTTCCAGGTTGAGCGTCGGGTAGTACTGGTCAAGGTCGCCCGATTTGTATGCCTTAACCCGTTGACGGAGAATAAGATCCTGGGCTCGCGCTGGTGCCCGAATCGGATCGGCCTGAACGAAGCCAAGTCGCTCGATCGCTTCCTGTAAACCCGTAGGCGGAAAAAGAGAAGCGGCAATAGCCTGCTGGCGAAGGGTGTGGAGTGCATCTTTCACAGTTGTGAAGTTACGGCCTCGGGCTGGATACCACTGAATTGAATGAGAAATAATTGGTTTAGGAAAGCATAGGGAGCAGTAAAGGCTTTCCATAAGCGGCTTGTACTGATTTGAAGTCTATACAAACACGTTTCTTACCCTATGAAAGCACGATTTTTACTGTTGGCATGTGGCCTGTTTGCTGGCTTATGTTCAGCCCAGACCGTCCCTCCGGCCCGACCCTTCCCATCATTGATGTCCATGTACACGCCATGCGGGTATCCCCTGGCTTTGCCCTTGAAATGTGTCCCTGGTTCTTAAAAGATATGCCGGGGAGCGATCCCAGTCAACCCGCGCGGGCCCTTGGTGCCGTCTTTAGTGGAGGTTGTGTAGATCCCTTACAACCTGCTAAATCCGATCAGGAAATGCAGGCGGCCGTACTGGAAACCATGGAGCGGCTCAACATGACCATTGTGGCTTATGGCGATGCGCAGATATTACACAAGTGGCAGAAAGCAGCTCCTAATCGTGTCATTCCGGGTATTGGTGTCAGTTCGCCCAGCGACATGAGCGTCCAGGCCTTTAGTGATTCCATGTCCTCGGGCTTTTATAAAGTGATGGGTGAAGTGGCTCCTCAATACAAAGGCCTTTCGCCAAGTGATATGTCACTCGATCCCTATTTTGCCATCGCCGAGAAAATGAATATTCCGGTGGGTATTCATATGGGAACGGGCGGCAACGGCATGGCCAATCTGACCCAGGCTTCTTACCGTGCGTCAATGGGCAGACCGTTCCTGCTCGAAGATGTGCTCGCCCGCCATCCCAAGCTGAAAATATGGGTTATGCACGCTGGTTACCCAATGATTGATGAAATGATTGGGCTAATGGGCGCCAATGCCTATGTTTACGTGGATTTGGCAGGTTTTATCTGGAGTTATCCGCAGGCCGAAATTCATGCTTATCTGAAACGATTGGTGCAGGCAGGCTTTGGCAAACGGATTTTGTACGGCACTGATTTTATGATCTGGCCTAAACTTTTTGAAGCCTCCATCAGCGTAATTGAAAACGCAGACTACTTATCTTTCGATCAGAAACGGGATATTTTATTCAATAATGCCGTTCGCTTTTTTCGCCTGGATGCCAGTAAATTTAAATAGGGAGTCGTTTGATTCTTTCGATTCTACGGATTCTTATTGGTTCTATTGGCTTGATAATCAGCTAAAAAATAATCGGCAGAACCCATAAGAATCAATAGAATCCAATTTGGCCAACTACTTAGCCAAAAGTATAATAAATAGAAAGATGACTTTCCTGATTACGAATTATTGCTTATAAAAAAATGCCATTACGCTCCCGAGAATGGTTTGGCCGCACCGGAAAAGACGGCTTTATTTATCGTGCCTGGATGAAAAATCAGGGGTTTCCGCATCATGAGTTTGAAGGAAAACCCGTTATCGGTATCTGCAACACCTGGTCGGAACTAACACCCTGCAATGCCCACTTCCGCGAACTGGCCGAGGCCATTAAGCGGGGAGTGTGGGAAGCGGGTGGCTTTCCACTGGAGTTCCCGGTCATGTCGCTGGGCGAGTGCCAGATTAAACCGACTGCCATGCTGTTTCGCAATCTGGCGAGCATGGATGTTGAGGAAAGTATCCGGGGTAACTCAATTGACGGGGTAATTCTAATGTGTGGCTGTGACAAAACCACACCCTCACTCGTCATGGGTGCCTGTAGTGTCGATATCCCTACGATGGTCGTATCGGGTGGACCGATGCTGGCGGGGCGGTTTCAGGGTCGGAAGATTGGAACGAGCGATCTCTGGCGGTTTGCCGAAGCCTTTAAAATGGGCGAGATGAGTCAGGCCGATTTTGTGGCTGCTGAGGCTAGTATGGCCCGTTCGCAGGGGCACTGCGCGGTTATGGGTACGGCAAGTACCATGGCCGCTATGGTTGAATCACTGGGGTTGGCCTTACCCGACAATGCCACCATTCCCGCAGCTGATTCGCGCCGGAAAGTATTGGCCCACATGACGGGCGTTCGGATGGTTGAGTTGGTTCGTGAGAATGTAAAACCCTCTCAGATTCTGACCCGACAGGCGTTTGAGAATGCGATTATGATCAACGCAGCTCTTGGTGGTTCCACCAATTTTATTCTTCACTTAACCGCCATTGCCGGACGTGTGGGTGTCGATCTGTCATTGGATGATTTCGATACATTGTCCGCAAAAATTCCTTTACTGGCCAATCTGCAACCTTCCGGAGAGCATTTTGTGGAGGATTTATTTTATGCCGGAGGCCTGCCTGCCATTATCCGTGAACTGCGGCAATACCTGAATAACGATGCCCTTACGGTTAATGGGCACACGATTGGCGAAAACTGTGCCGAGGCTCAGTGCTATGATCCTACCGTGATTGCCTCCGTTGAGCAACCCTTCAAACCTGAGTCTGGTATCGCCGTTTTACGGGGAAATCTATGTTTGCATGGTGCGGTCATAAAACCATCAGCGGCATCGCCTGCACTCATGCAACATACGGGCCGGGCCGTGGTATTCGAAAACATCGACGACTATAAAGCCCGGATCGACGATCCTAATCTCGATGTTGATCCAGATTGCGTATTGGTCCTGAAAAACGTTGGTCCTAAAGGCTATCCGGGCATGCCCGAAGTAGGAAATATGCAACTCCCCGCCAAAATTCTGGCGCTGGGAGTGCATGATATGGTGCGTATTTCGGATGGCCGTATGAGCGGTACCGGTTTCGGAACCGTGGTGTTACACGTCTCTCCTGAGTCGGCTGTTGGCGGAAACCTGGCCCTGGTGCAAAACGGCGACTTGATTACGCTCGATGTACATAACCGGAGTTTACACCTGCACGTCTCCGACGAAGAACTGGCCGGTCGGCTCGTTCATTTTAAACCACTCGAACTCGGTTATGACCGTGGCTATGTGAATCTGTACATTCGCCATGTTACACAGGCCCATGAAGGGGCCGATTTTGATTTTCTGCGAGGAGGTTCGGGTAGTGAAGTGAAACGGGATTCGCATTAAATAGCTTGTCAGGAATAGCCAGGTGATGTTCAGAAATGAGTACATCTGGCCATCATTTGGCTATTCCTGACAAGCTATTTACTATACTTGACTTAGTTTTCGAAGAAACGTGTAACCGGAATTAGAGGGTATTTTTCAAGATTCCCGTTGTTATTGACCCAAAGGTTGCCCTTCTGTTGCGCCACAAATGATCCACTGAAATCCGTGCTATTTAGCGATTAACTGCTGTTAATTTGACGGGCAAAAATCAGGCCTATGTCTTTGTGGAAGTTCCCAATTTTATTAATTAGTTTAATTGCAAATGAATGGATTTGTATAATTAAATACATATTCTATTTTTAAGTAACTGTGTGTGAATTACTTGTAAATACTATTTTATAGACAGGCCTTGAGTGAGGCAATCAGCGTACACCCTCTGTTTTGAAAATAAACTATTGATTAAATGGGCTTCAGCTCGGCATTGAACTTGTAGGAATTCTGTGAATTTTATAAGTTTCTTTGTATGAGCCGCTTTATAGTACTCGTTTTATTGAGTTATAAATTAGTTGCCCAAACACCCCCAAACTTCAATTATCAGCAGTAGCCAGTGGGTTGAATAGACCAACCGATATAGCCGCGCTTAGCTTGAATGAGTTTTTAATTTCACAAACGGACGGAAAAATTCAACTGATTCGAAATGGGGTGGTTCAGCTTACGCCTTTCCTGACGATTAGTTCCAAAATTAACGACCCAACCTGGGAAGGTATTTTCGGGATTACACTCCATCCTGATTATGTTACTAACGGCTATCTATACGTCCATTATTGCCGTTCTGGAGACCGGGCTTCTGTGTATGCCCGATATACTCGAAAAACCCTAAATCCGGATCAGGCTGACCCTACTTCAGAGTTAATTATTCTAACGATTCCCTATACCAATCCGCTTGGCGCACATCGTTCCGGTCGAATTGGTTTTGGCCCTGATGGTTATTTGTATATTACAACGGGTGATTCATCCCCTGGTCTGGTTGGGTCTATCGGTGATCCCGATAAACTGGCCAGGATCTACAAACCCCTTACGGAAAAATACTTCGAATTGATGTGAATCATGGGAATCCGTATGCTATTCCGGCAACAAATCCGTTTGTTAGCCCCACTGATGGCGTACCTGATGAACTGTTCGCATTGGGCCTCCGGAATCCCTGGCGGTGGAGTTTTGACCGACAAACCGGCGATTTGTGGGTGGCTGATATAGGACAGGATGGCTGGGAAGAGCTTAACTACACGGCAGTGAATTCACCCGCTCCCCAGAATTACGGCTGGCCCTGTTTTGAGGGTAGCCATGCGTATAATTCGACCTGCTCCACGAATACTACCTACCATATGCCAATGTTGGACTATTCAGGTCGTACTTATGGAACGGGGGCATCCATTACCGGAGGTTTTGTCTATAGAGGAACTAATTACCCAAGTTTGCAAGGCTGGTATGTATATGGGGATTACTCGCGCGGTACCTATTGGACGTTAAAGCGAGAGTCGACGGGTACTTTTCAGAATGTGTTGCAAACGATTACGACCAGCACAAGTCCCGTATCGTTTGGCGAAGGGATTGATGGTGAGTTATATGTGCTTTCCTTTTCAGATGGTAAACTGTACCATATTTCAGCCGACTCTGTTGTTAGCGTTCAAAGCGGTAGCTGGATGAACCCGACAACCTGGGATTGCAATTGTTTACCTACTATGACTGACATGGTAACTATTTCTCCAGGGCATACGGTTTCTTTAAATCAGCAGGTTCAGGTTAAGTTGCTGGATATAAAGGGGAAGCTATCTATAACCGCTGGAGGTATGGTGTCGTACTAGCTTATTTAGGGAAATTTACCCTAAATTTCGCGGCTGTTTATCCTTAATCCTGATCTTACTGCATGACAGATTTTACTCAACAGACCACTCTGATTACTGGAGCTGGGACTGGTATTGGTTTCGCTATTGCCAGGGCTTTAACCCGGCAGGGAGCCAATGTACTACTCAATGATTATGATGAGAAACTGGCGCTAAAAGCCGTTGATACCATTCGGCAGGAAACTCAAGGCATAAATTCTGGCCAATGCGAAGCCTTTCCGGGCGATGCATCTGACGTGACGTTTATTCAGCAGATGGTTCAAAAGGCGGTCGACCTGTTTGGGTCTGTGGATATCGCAATCGCCAACGCGGGGATTACCATCTTCGGTGATATTTTTACAACGACACCGGATGCCTTTCAAAAAATTGTGGATTTGAATCTACGCGGTAGTTTTTTTCTGGCCCAAGCTGCCGCCCGGCAAATGCGGGAGCAGGGGCGAGGGGGTAGTGTGTTGTTCATGTCGTCGGTAGTAGGGCATCAGGCGCATCCGGGTTTACCCGTGTACAGCATGACAAAAGCTGGTCTGGAAATGCTGGCCAAACAATTGGTTATTGATTTTTCACCCCTCGGTATTACGGTCAACGCCATTGCCCCGGGCTACACTTACAGAACGAACCCTGGATGATCCGGCCTATATTCCCATTTGGTCACGCATTACACCCATGGGCCGCCCAGCCACCGTTGACGATATTACGAATGCAGCATTATTTCTCATTGCCCCTGCATCCCGGCACATTACCGGCCAGAGCCTGGTTGTCGATGGCGGTTGGACGAGTGTGAGCCCTCCACCGATTTAGGTTTGGGTGGAGTAAGTGTAGCGAGGGGAATAAGTGAAGTAAGGTAAATAGTAGAGTGCGAGTAGTGATAAAAAGCATTTACTCAACTTATTCAACCCACTCAACTTACTACACCAACTCCACTCACTCCACTATTTACTTTTCCGGCCTAGCGTAATCAGTACGACGCCAATTACGGCAACGATGGCACCAAGGAGTGATTGACTTGAGAAGATTTCTCCGGCAAACAGAGTGCCTAGGAGCATGGCAACTACTGGATTGACAAACGCATAGGTAGCCAGAAGTTGGGGAGGGGCATTGCGGGCCAGCCAGGAGTACGATGAAAATCCAATGATACT
This sequence comes from Spirosoma telluris, assembly GCA_003259005.1. Lineage (GTDB taxonomy): Bacteria > Bacteroidota > Bacteroidia > Cytophagales > Spirosomataceae > Spirosoma > Spirosoma telluris. The sequence goes on along the minus strand of QLII01000001.1, from coordinate 1,219,921 downwards.
GCCAAAAATGATCAGATAAATCATAGAGCCAATGGCTTTTGGCGGGGCATCCAGAATGCTCCAGGGTGTAACGGGCTCCAGTAGTAGGCTCAGCAGCAGGGTTGCAAATCCCCCAACAATCATCTGAATGCCGCTCGAAATGGCACCCGATGGCAACGACAGACGAGGACTTAACAAGGTGCCTATTGCCCAGATAAAATTTCCAAAGGCAACGAATCCGGTGCCAATCAGTTTGGCATCGAGGCCACCTGTACTCTCTAGCTTATCGGGTTTAACAAGTAGATAAATGCCGAACAGACCCACTAGCAAACCTGCCAGAGCCAGATTACTTGGCCGCTTCCGACCAAACGAAACCCAGTTCAGGGTAAGTAGGTAAACAGGTAGGAGGCCGCCTAGTAGAGCTGCCATACCGCTTGGGATATATTGCAGACCAACTGATAAACAGCCGTTGGAAATAGTCAGTAGCAAGACCCAATGATACCGGCTGAACGCCATTCCTGACGGGTTGGACGAGGGGTTCCTGTCAGGCGGGCATAGGCATACAGGATCGAACCGGCTATCAGGTAGCGAATGGATACCATGTATAAAGGGGGCATCCGTTCCGTCATGAAATGAATGAACAGGTAAGTCGAGCCCCAAAGGATATAAACGGAAACTAGATTCGCCCAGAGGGTAAAGCGGGTTGGTGTGACAGCGAGGGGAGGTGACGTAACGGCTTGCATAGACTTGACTAACTAATACCGTCACAACACTAAAAGATTGGATTTTTCTCCGTTACACCCCCACTATTTCGTTCTTTCTACGATTGGTTATGAAAAATCTGAGCAGAATATTATTTGGTTTTATTTGTATAAACCCTAAAGACACGATGTCTACGAAATTATATAGAACCTTTCCTTTCTTTGGGGTAGGTGGAGCACTGCATCAATGAGTAAGCAGTGTTCACGGTGGGCGGCTACTCTAACTGTAATGCGTACTTAATAAAGTCTGGCATATCAAAGTCTTTTTGTTTACCAATAGCTGGTACCCAGCCAGGTGCCTGCCGTAATACCGAATGGCCATCATCCAGCAATATACCTACCAGGGTTTCCACAACGATACGGCTGCCCACATCACCCAGTTGCACAGGTGTATCAGGTCCATCATCTGGTCCGGCATTGGCATTGACTAGTTTCTGGTACCAGTCATTTTGTGCTTCAGCCAGAATGTAATACCAAAGCGGTGCGTTGCCGATAAATTCGTCATCGAAGTCTGTAAGCAGGGGTAGAGCCTCATACTCAGCGCGCGTTGTTGCCTTTCCTACCTTAAGTTCTTCATCCTTTAATGGAGTTACGTCCATAGCCTGCGCCACATCCTGGCCAGAAGGTAATGACATGGCCATACCGCGCAATAAGTTTCGCAGTGCCAGATTAGGAATCTGGCCATGTTTAGCCCTGGCCTGTAGTTTTTCGATACTATCCAGCGGGGATTTGCGTTCGCGGTAGAGAATTCGGCCAGGAAAGCCAGTGGATTTACCAGGGAGGTATCGATTTTATAAGCGGGTTGGGTACGGTTCTTCGTAAATCGTTGCTCTTTATCACCCGTAAGATCGAAGAACAGATTCCAGTCTATTCCCCATTCCGTTGGGAATTCATCAAAGCCATTCAGTCCCCTTCCGGGTATTCCGGCAAAAATGAACTGACGCCCATCAAGACCCCGTTGCACCTCATTTGGATTTGTTGTATCAGGATCATTGCCGCCGGTTAGTTTAGTGTTTAGCCGGTAAATAGGACGAACCATGGAATGGCCGAAACGATAGACTGCCGCAGCAAACTCTATCGGCATAAAGGCTTCGTTTTTAGGATGATAGAATCTTAGCTTGGGCGTATCCTCAAAGATTGACTTCTTCGAAGCCAGGTGAGGCAAAATGCTTTCTATGACGTCTTGCTTCGCGATTTTATATAGGAAATCGTGTAGAACCACGTATTGGTAATGCCAGCGTACCTGCCGCTGAATTAAAGGAAAGTCTACTTTCGGATGATCGTGGGCAAGTCGATTATGAAATTTTAAAAAGATACCATGTAACTGACTAATGATAACGTTTTCGTCATTACGCTTGTCGCCAATCAACGCCCGGTGGTAGGTTTTTCCCCCATGTTCGGTCCAGCTATGCCGGGGTAGATCGTGGCCAATGACGTGGCCACCTTTCCCTTCAGTTAGGGAGCGACCAAGCTGAAAATATCGGCCATTGTTTTCGTACAGGTAAGGCTGGTCATTCGGACCACGACCATAAACAGAGTCGAGGTCGAGTCTGGGCGTTCTAAAATCGACTAGGGCATTGACGTCATTTCGTTTCTGAAGGCTGCTGGCAGGATCGAATGTTATATCGTGGTCGATGAATTGACCCAGATAGGTATAACCGGCGTCGATGCCACTATTTTCTTCATCATCGTGTAGACGGCTGCTCCGTGGCGTAATACCGTCATCTTCTACATCTTCACTCGGTGCGAGGGGAAGCGGGGGTGTTGAGCCATCTATTTCGGGTGCCGAAGACATTCCTATTTTCTCTTCAGCACCCGGGGGTTTTAATCGGCCATCGCCAGCCAGTTTTTTTAAGGCCGATTCTGTCCAGGTAGCGGCTGGTAAACTGCGGAAGATGCGACCAAAAAGGCCTTCAAACTGCGAGGAACGTCGATCAAGATCATCGCCACGGACCCCGCCATGTGTAGGTCCTGGTTTGTGGTGTAAGACTGTGTTGGCCATACGAAGTAGAGATAAAGGTTTCTTCATCAAAGGTGGATGAATCCCTTAACACAGTCAACGGGTAAAACACCCTTTCTTCTGACCCTGAACAGGTTATGCACGTTGGTGAACTAAGCCACCTTCATGAATTTTTCATACTCCCGAACGGCTCGACGAACGTTTCTTAACTGAAAAGAATAAACGTAATTTTCTGTCAGTAAGTAACTACTGTCTGTTTGGCTTCCAGTTGCTTAATCTGTGGAGCATAGGGACTATTCATCGCTTCCCGGCCCCAAAGTGGATTGCTGCCCATATACACGCGCTTCAGGTTTTTAATGGATAGTAATACGGTCGGAAATTCCTGTAAATTGTTGTTGTTCAAGTCTAGTTCTTCTAACTCGGGTAACGCCCCCAAGACAGTTGGGGCTACCGTAATCCAGTTGTATCCCAGATCAAGCACGCGCAAGTACTTAAGTTTCTCAAAGTTGGCCGGTAACTGGCTGATATGATTATGGTGCGCATACAATACGTTTAGCCGACGCAGTTTGGCTAAGGACGTAGGTATCTCTTTCAGGTTGTTATGGGCGATGGCTAACTGCTCAAGCCGTTTCATTCGGCCTAACTGACGTGGCAATTCGGTGAACTTATTGTAGTATAAGTCCATCACTTTTACATGCTTCAGTTGCCCGATGGTTTTGGGTAAGTTGGTTAGGCCAACATTGTACAGGTTTAAATCCGTTAGCCGACGAAGCGACCGTAAGGGCTTGATTGTTAAGTTCGCTAAGTCATTATTGCCAAGCCATAAACTTTCCAGTCGGCGATTTTTTCGTACCAAAGCAGGTATGTTTGTTAAGGAGTTTCGCTGTAAATTGATCGATTTTACAACCTTATTGCGGGTGAAAAAAATGCTATCTTCCTGAAGCCGATTTGACATCAGATTAAGTCGTTGCAGCTTGGGTAGCGCCGTTAATTGGGCTGGTAATGAGGTTAAATAATTTCCCCTAAGTTAATCTCTTCTACATTCGTGAAGCGGTATATAACGTCGGGTATGTGCTCAAGCTCCAGACCACCCCATGCAATCGTCTTCACCGTATCAGGACGCGAAGTCTGGCTTGCCGAAATCAGATCCCCAATAACCCCCGGTCCTTTGGGCGACTTTCGGGAGGAAGGGCCGATAATTACTAATCCACCTCCCAGGCGAAAGGGCGACCAGACGAGTGTCGATGAAACTGGAAGGGCATGTTGATCAAGATACTCTGTTAATAATCCCAGGAGCATTTGTTCCTTCTCTGTCGATAGTCGTTTGTGATTTCTCTGATATTGGTAGAGCAGCCAATCGGGGTGGCCATCAGCTCGAAAAAATACCTCAGTGTTCCAGATAATGGAGCTATCCGGACGAAAGTTTCTTTTTTTTAGGAATCGCCTAAAGTCGCCCCAGTAGTCCTCCATAAGTTTTTGAAAGACTAGATTACGTAGAGTGGCCTGTTCACGTGGCACAACTGCAGGCGGATAGTTTTTGTGGAGTGTTTTGTAGGCAACTGAGCTGTCGCTCATCGGACGTACTTGTACCTGCGCCATTCCTACCAGCGTAATCAACCCAAATACGACGATCAACAGGATCTTTTTCATGGTAAACGTAAATTTTAGGTGAATAACGATATTTATAGTTGAATGGCCAAAAAAAGAACCGGGATTTTTGTGATTAAAAATGATTTATACGATTCTGTCCATCCTGGTGGAAGCAAAATCAAGAAAATCACTTTAATCTTAAAAATCCCGGTTCCGGGTCGGACTAGTTCTTACCGCCACTCACCGACGAAGCGGGTGTTTTGTCGGCCGCTTTCTTGGCCGCTTTGGCAAAATCACCAGCCCGGATGATCGAAATCTTCGACGGGTCGATGTGTTTCTTCATGGCTGCGTTGATTTGCTCGGGTGTCAGGGCTTCAAGTTTCTTTTCGAAATCGGCATCCCAGTTCATGGTCCGGTTCAGGTACAGGTAGTTATTGAGTGTACTGGACAGACCTGCATCCTGCGCCCGCGAAACCATCCGGGATTGCAGAAGACCTGAGCGAGCGGCTTTCAACTCATCGGCTGTAAACCCATCCTTCACCACTTTCTCCATTTCTTCGCGGAAGGCTTTTTCCAGTCGCTCGGCGTTTTCAGGATTGTAGATGGCGTAGGTCATGAACATCCCCGTTTTATCCCACGGATTAGCCTGAAGCTGCGAACCAACGCCATAGCTGATCCCTTCTTTCTGACGGATACGAACCGCCAGGCGCGAGTTCAGGAAGCCCCCACCAAGCATGTAGTTACCCAGAACCAGGGCTGGATAATCAGGATCATCGTCGCGAAGCGGGATATTTACACCCGCCACCATGAAGGCATTTGCCTTGTCGGGCGCTTCGATGCTTTGAGGGGTTGGCTTAATGTCGTTATAGGTCGAAACCAGACGGCTGAAAGGCTTTTTCGCTTTCCAGGTGCCCAGCTCATCGGTAATTACTTTCCGAACGGGTGTTTCATCAAAATCACCCACAATCGACAGGGTTGCGTTCTGAGCGCCATAAAAGTCTTTATGGAACTGTTTCAACTCATCGAGCTTGAGCGCTTTTACATCCGCTACATCTTCATCTGGTGTTGACGTGTATCGCACATCTTCTTTCGGGAACGGATTCATCTGACGTTGGAAAGCCGTGAATGCAAGGCTCTGTGGCTCTGATCGTTGCGACTCAATTTGGGCCAGTTGTTCCTGTTTTAGTTTTTCGAACTCGTTGGCATCAAAAGCGGGATGTTTCAGCATGTCGCTTACAATCCGGATAACAGCAGGCAGGTTTTCTTTGGTCGTTTTAATAGAAATATTGACCTGATTGCCACCGCCAAATACATTAACCTGTGCTTTTAGTTTATCAAATTCTTCTTTAATCTGCTGACGGGTACGAGTTGTTGTACCTCTATCAAGCATCGAAGCCGTGAATACCGAAACGGCACTTTTGTTCATCAGACTTTTCTGATCTCCATACCGAAGTGTCATACGGGCATTGACTTCGTTGCCACGGGTTGTCTTGGGTAACAGAGCCAATTCAATGCTGTTTGGCTGCTCAATCCGGCGGGTACGACCATCAATATTAGCGGGTGATGGATCAAAGGCTTCACCACTGGCAATAACGGCGCGGCCTTTGTAGTTTTTCACTAACGACTCCATACTTGGAGCTTCCGGAGTTTCGACGCGGTCAGGAGTAGCCTCCGGAATGAATTCACCAATGGTGCGGTTCGATGGCTTGAAATAGTATTTAGCCACCCGTTGCACATCTGCCGGGCTTACTTTTTCAAGTGCATCGCGGTAAAGAAATCCAAGCCGCCAGTCACCTGTAGCAATGTATTCACTTAGAGTCCTACCTAAGCGTTCAACATCCTTAAAACTGATTTCAACATCTTTCAATAACTTCGCTTTGGCGCGTTCCACTTCCTCTTTCGTTGGTGGCTTTACCGTTACCGAATCAAGAGTACCGAGCAAGGTTGCTTTCGCGTCGTCGAGCGATTTTTCTTTCAGTAACTCAGCCGCAAAGTAGACGTAGCCAGGATCTTTTGTCATGAACGAATAGCCATATTCCTGCGATGCTTTCTTGGTTTCAATCAGCGATTTGTACAGGCGACCGCTCGGCTCATCGGTCAATAGGTCGGTCAGTACGTCCATCGCCGGATAATCGGGGTGCGAGCTTGGCATAATGTGATACAAGGCCGATACCACTTTTGTGTCACCCACCCGGCGGAGGGTCACGGTACGCTCACCATCCTGAATAGGCTCAACGCTATAGGTGGGTTGCAACACCCGCGTTGGGCGCGGAATGGCTCCGAAATACTCGTTAACGAGTGCCAGTACTTTCGATTCGTCGATCTTACCCGCAACGACTAACACCGCATTATCGGGCTGGTAGTATTTTTTGTAAAACTCCTGCAGGTTTACAATGGGGACTTTTTCCAGATCGGAACGATTCCCGATGGTCGATTTGCCGTAGTTGTGCCACAGATAAGCCGATGATACAACGCGCTCATTCAGTACGTTTTGTGGGGAGTTCTCCCGCATTTCGAACTCATTCCTCACAACGGAAAACTCGGTTTCAAGATCACTTTTCTTGATGAAGCTATTCACCATCCGGTCTGCTTCGAGGTCGAGTGCCCACTTTAGGTTTTCGTCCGTAGCGGCAAACGTCTCGAAGTAGTTCGTGCGGTCGAGCCAGGTCGAGCCGTTAGGGCGGGCACCGTGCGAGGTCAGTTCCTGGGGAATATTGGTGTGTTTGGTTGAACCTTTAAACACCATGTGCTCCAGTAAGTGCGCCATCCCCGTTTCGCCCAGGCCCTCATGCCGGGAACCAACCAGATACGTAATATTAACGGTAACGGTCGGTTTCGATTGGTCGGGGAAGAGTAATACTTTGAGGCCGTTCTTCAGGTTGTATTCCGTGATGCCTTCAACCGATGCGCCCTTTGTGATACCTTCTGGTACCGATACGGCTGCCGCTTTGTCCTGTGCCGACACGAAAGTTAGGCTACCGGCTACCCACGTAGCGACCAGCGAACCCAATCGGAACCTTTTAGTCCAGAACCCTGCGGTCCGGGTAAGATTATTTTGCATAAAAAAACAGTTAGTTGGGGTACTGAAAAAACTAATCTTGTATAGATAAGAATAAATTAAGAGTCAATCAACAGGTTTTACAGAGACTTGCCAAAAAATTGGATGAGTGGTCGTTCGTTGACTAGTTATTGGAATAGATCAGGCATGAAAAACTAGGTGTATAGTTACGAAGAAACTAACTAGAATAGAGGCTTTTTTATTTTTTTAACAGTAATGATATAATATGTTATTGTCTTTATGAGTGCGACTTAGCCTTCGAGCCACTGCCTAAATAAATTTGCTTTCTCTTTGCTTACCAGCAATTCTAATTTGTCGTTCGGGCTTTTTAAGCATACGAGTAACTTTTGACTATCGTGTGGCCGATAGCCAGCTACAGCATCAATACTGACTAAGCACTGGCGATTAACCCGAAAGAATCGCGCAGGGTCAACGAGTTCGTCTAGTTCGTCGAGGGTTTTATAGTCGGCCACCAGCTTTTTACCTTCGTTGGTAACCAGGTAAATGAGTTCATTACGCAGGAAATAAGCGACCTGTTCCTGTGGTACCGAGATAATTTGTCGGAGGTAATGCCCTAAAAAACGGCGTTTATATTGATTCGTAGGCGACTGCTCTGTCAGCTGACTCAGGAAATTCCTGAACTGGTCGCCAAAGTCTGTTGTATCATTCCGCGACCAGCGGTGAAACTTGGTTAGTGCAGCTTTAAGTTCTTCGGGATCAATGGGTTTAAGCAGGTAATCGAGGCTGTTGAGCTTGAATGCCCGAATGGCGTATTCATCGTAGGCTGTGGTAAAAATGATGGGAGAGACCAGTTGAATCTGCCGGAATGCCTCGAAACTCACGCCATCAGAAAGCTGAATGTCCGAAATAACCAGGTCAGGAGCAGGGCGTCCAGTCTGTCGGTTTTGGGTAAAATAATCACAAATGCCCTGTACGCTGGCCAATGGGCCATCAATGACAGCACCCGGTTCCAACTCACGAACCAACTTCAAAAGTTGCCGGGCAATTAGCGGTTCATCTTCGATGAGAAGGATAGTCATAGGTCTTCGGGTGAAGTGATTACACAGAGATACGAGGAGGAAAATGAGGAGCACAGAGAAAAACTCAGTGTATCTCTTTTTTCTCCTTGTATCTCTGTGTAATAATTAGGCCAATTACATCAGCAAAGGTACGCGCACCCCAAAAGTCTCCTCGTTTTCATCGACTTCAACGGCACGGGGTCCCAGATAGCTGTATAAGAGTTTTAAATTCTCAAGCCCCTGTCCATTCGAGGAACTTACCTGCCGTTTATGCTGAATCGGGTTTGATATGTCGATATAGCCGTCGTGGGTACTGATCGTGACTGTGAGCGGGCGAGCCTCGTTGATTACATTATGCTTGATCGCATTTTCGATCAAAATCTGAAGCGTTACGGGTACAATTTGCTGATCCAGCGCATCTTTATCTACCTCACAATGGACGATAAAGGCCCCGTCAAAACGAGTATGCAGGAGCGAAATGTAATTTTTGATGAACGCCAGCTCCGTTTCAAGCGGGACTAAGGCTTTGTCTTTATGTTGCAACACATACCGAAATACTTTTGAGAGTTGTTGCAGAAATTGCCGGGCCAGCACCGGATTATCCTCAATGAGGCTATCCAGAGACGAGAGGCTGTTAAACAGAAAATGCGGACTGATCTGGTTTTTCAGGCTGTCTAATTGTACCTGCACTTTTTCCTTTTCCAGTTGCGCCGTTCGTACTGTATTTTCCTGCCAGCGTTTCAATAAATGACTTGCCATAAAACCCAGGCAGATGACAGTGTTCACCAGAAAGATCATCAGCCCGACAATGATGAATGTAAACTTATTCATCTGGGATAAAACTGGTGGAAGGAAGCGAGTCGAAATAAAATAGCCGGTAATCAAAGCGATCGTTTTCACAATAGACCAGCCGCCTAACACCTGAACGGCAATGCGCCATCGAACATTTGTCTCGAAAGGCAGGCGTTTGTTTAGCCACTCATTAAATAGATAATGAAACGTCCAAACTAGGTTTAACATGAGCAATGATACGACAAAGAGCACCGCCTGAAGCTGCCAGGTAATCGTAGGAACTAGCCATTGCCGAACAGCCATGCCTCCTAAGGCAACCCATAGTAGAAGCCCTTCGACGTATTTGTTAAACTTTATTTTCATGGCTGGCAATGATCATTCCGTCCGACATTTCGATGACTCGGTCAGTCCCGGCGGCAAAATCAGGATCGTGTGTAACGGCAATAATGGTTTGGCCTTTTCCGGCAAGATCACGAAAAATATCGAAGACATTTTCGGTATTAGCCCGATCCAGATTTCCTGTTGGCTCATCGCCCATGATGATGGTTGGGTCGTTGATGAGCGCCCGGGCAATCGCTACTCGTTGCTGTTGCCCACCCGATAACTTGCTGGCGGGTTTTCTGGCAAAATCAGCCATGCCAATAATGCGCAACTTCTCCATGGCCCGTGCTTCGACCTCTTTCTCCGGGTATTTGCCGAGCTTGAGGCCCGGCAGCATTACGTTCTGCAAAGCGGAAAATTCGGGCAGCAAAAAGTGGAACTGGAACACAAACCCCAGATGCTCATTGCGAAAGCGTGCCAGATAATCCTGACTGCGGCCCGTTAGTTTCGTGCCCGCCATTTCGATCTGGCCGTTATACTCCGTATCCATTGTCGACAATAGGTAAAGCAGCGTTGATTTACCACAACCTGACTTGCCGACAATCGAAAGAAATTCCCCTTTCTGGACGTCGAATGTAATATCTTTCAATACCTGAAATTTCTCCGGGTCGTAGAAGTATTTGTTCAGATGTTGGGAGGAAAGAACAGTTGGCATAGATTTCAAAAGTGAAAGAGCGAGAGAGTGAAAGAGTGCCGCGTCAGTTATTCACTCTTTTAAAATTTATCCTCTCAAAATTGCCACCGGATCAACCTGGGCGGCTTTTCGGGACGGGAAAAAGCCTGCCAGAATGGTTGTAATTACGCCAAACAGTAAGCCCATAATGTAATACTTCGCGGCAAAAATGACTGGAAATGTCTTGAGACTCAGAAAGTCACCTGCGTCGAAGGGCGTGATGGACAGTAGGTAACTTAAACCAAATCCGATGCCTAGTCCTAGTAATCCACCCGTAAACCCAATAAAAACGGCTTGCAGGAGGAAAATGGCGATGATATCACGCGCGTCGAAACCGGTTGCTTTTAGAATAGCAATGTCTTTGATTTTATTAATGACGGTCATGTTCATGATGTTATAAATCCCGAACCCAGCCACTACTAGTAAAGTGATTGACACGACATAGGTAAGCATATTTCGTATTTTTTCACCCGCCAGAATCGCCGTATTGGCCGTTGCCCAATCTTCGGTATAATACCCATATATCGCCCGAAGCTTCTTCCCAAAGGGAATGGCCTGCATGGGGTCAACCATCTTGATGTGAATGTCGGTGATGTAGCTGGGATCTCTCTGGAGCATTTCCTGCACGGTTGAGAGGTTGGCGTAGCTCTTGGTATTGTCTACCGTACCGACGCCAAAGCCAAACGTTCCAACTACCCGAAGTACTCGAATACCCCCTTTGGGTGTAGTTACGGTTACTTTGTCACCAACGCGTACGTTGAGCTTTCGGGCCAGAACGTTACCCATAATTAAGCCATCGGGATTGGTTTTTAGCGTACTGAGACTGCCTGATTTTAGGCGGGTCGTCAGTTTGTACAGTCGGTTTTCGCGGTCGATATCTACACCCGAAATCGTACCCGAAAGCTGGATAGGGCCATTGTTATAGAAAGCCTGCGTGGCAACCTGGGGCGACACGCCGAGTACACCCGGTTCCCGTTCAATACGTTCGGCAATGGTCATTCCATTTTTGACCCGTGCCTGTTCGTCTTTTGGTTTCTGATGGTAAATGACGTTGAAGTTGCCGGGTCTGAGTTGCTCGATCAAGCCAGGACGCTGGGTATTCACCTCATTATAAAGCCGGATATGCGGGCTGGCATCCAGGGCTGAATCTTCCAGAAACTGATTCACACCCTGCATAAACGAAATCATCGTAATGAACATGGCAATCCCGAACGTCACGCCGAGCATGGCAACGAGTGTTTGGCGTTTCTTGGCCAGCAAATGCGTCTGGGCTATCTGGGAAGCGATATGAAGATTCATCTTTAATGAGTGAAAGAGCGAAAGAGTGAATGAGTGAAAACGCTGACGTGTCATGACGCACGCTTTCGCTCATTCACTCTTTCACTCATTTAAAAGTAGTTTACTCGTCTCCCTCAATCCCCCTTCACCTCAACCAGATCGAAGTTTTCGGCTCCTTTCTGGAATTTTACTTTCTGTTTTTTACCGTCCTGCTCCACCCATACACTGTCATTTCCAATAACATAGGATTTAGGAATCGTCAGCACGTGCGGATTCTGACTGATAATGATATTAGCTTCGACTGTTAAGCCGTAGTAGGACGCGGGTCGTTCGCCCACGAACTCGGCATCTACCCGAAAGGATTGATCCGTTCGGTTCAGTTTAGGATAAATCTTACTAACACGTGCTTTGAATACCTTGTTGGGATAGACATCCGCTTTCAGAATAACCTCCTGACCCGAGCGAATGCGCCCGAAATCACTTTCATCAACTGCTAACTGAGCGAACAGTTGACTACCGCTACCAACAAGTGCCAGTTGTTCGCCCACCTTGATGACCTCGCCGGGATCTTTGTATACCTCGTAGACTTTGCCATCCACGAAACTCCGAATGCGGGTGTTGCGACCAGCCACTTCCGAGGTTACCAGTTGACTCCGGTTGTTCGCTACATCGAGCCGAATCTGGTCGCGGCTACGCTGAAGGGTGTTCAATTGGGCGCGGAAATTATTTTTCGACAAGGTGTAATTCAGTTCGGCGCGCTCCAGTTCGGCTCGCGAGGTGGCGTTCTGGCCATAGAGTTCACGGAAGCGGTTGTAGTTGATCGAATCGTTGCTGAGTCGGGTGCGGGCATTGCGAACCTGCGCTTCCAGCTCAGCCAGTACGGGTGAATTCGCACTCAGATTTGCCCTGGCCTGACGGTATGCGTTGGCGGCTGCCTGCTGGCGGGCATCCTCCGTGGCACTTTCGAGGACGAACAACAACTGATTTTTATGAATAGAATCACCTTCATTAACTAACCGTTGTTGTAACACACCAGTCGCATCAGCCGTAACCGTGTACTCGTTACGAGGGTAAACATTGCCCGAGGCATAGACCGCTTCAGTCAACTCCTTATACGCAGGCGACGTGCCTTCGTTACCGCGTTTGCAGGCCGTAAAAAAAAGTGAAAACAAAATAAGGGAAAGGATCGGTTTCATCTTGGTTTGTGGGAGTGGGTTTTTGGTATTCTGTTTACAGTTTTCGGTTGGCTGGCGCGAGAATGGGCTGGCACCAGCCAACCAAAAACCAAAAACTCTAAACCGTAAACTTTTTCATTGACCGTTTCGGATTTGTAGGATCGTCTGATTGATAAACACGTTCGACAGATTGTTGAGGAACCGATTTTGGGCGGTCAGCACTTCGTTAAACACGTTCAGGTATTGATCGTAGGCAAACAAACCCGACCGATACTTGATTAGTGCAATCTGAACGTTCTGGCTGCTGAGTTCGTAATTCTGCCGGTTCAAATCCAGCGAACGAATCGCCTGATTATAGGTATTCCGGACATCTTCGGTATCATTCAATTGCTTGTTCCGTTCATAGGCCAGTTCAGCCTCGGCGACTTTCAACTGAAGCTTGGCACGGGTCAGATTGCTGGTGCGTAAGCCTCCTGAGTAGATCGGCCAGTTGAATTGCAAACCCGCGACTCCAATTTGGTACCACGGTTCATTCGTATTCAGGAAATTGACCTGACTCCGTTGCGCCTGCTGCGTATATCGGCCATAGGCTGAGAGCGTAGGCCAACGGGCAAGTCGTTCGCGTTCCAGTTGCAGCTTAGCCAGGTCAATCCGTGCCTGACGAAGGGTTATCTGAGGCCGCTCAAGGGTGTTGATGGCCGTTACAGGAACCGCCATAGCTGAGGGCCGCATGGCTAATTCTTCGGACAGAATCAGGCTATCAGACAAGGTTAAACCGAAGAGTAATTTTAACTGATTCAGGTTACGGGTATAAGCCAGTTCGTTCTGATACAGCACATCGGCAGTGGTGAGTTGCACTGAGCGGATTCGGTTGTATTCAAGGGGTTCAATTAACCCTTTGTCCAGTCGTTGATGGGCGATTTGGGTAAGCGTATCGGCTGATGACAAGTTGCGTCGCGTAATCGTAATGGCCGAGCGAGTTAACAGCGTAGCATGGTAGAGACGGGCGGTTTGGGTCGAAATTTCATCTTGCAGTACCAGATTCTGGTCATCTGTAATCCGAAGGTTCTGATCGACAATGCCTAAATCGGCATGGGCAGGTCGATTGATAACCGGCAGGGTAACTTCGGCACCGGCAGCCAACACATAGGGTAGGCCAAATTGTACGGAACGATACTCACCGGCTGCCCCACCGAACAAGGCCGTTGGGATTAACTGAACCGGGAGCGAATAGTTATAGTCGAAGTTCGTAAAGAAACGAGCTTGTGGAAGTAAAGCCGCTCGGGTTGCGGTTTTCTGCTGGGCCTGTACGGAGCGATTCTGTCGGGCATTGACCAGGTCTGGATTACTGCGCCGGGTCAGCGTTAGGGCCTCCTGAACGGTTGAGACAACCGTCTGTGCATGACCTGCAACTGAATAAACTACTAACCAAATGAGAACAAACCGATTCATGACTAAGGCGAATGGATGCCCAAAGGAACAGCTTTTATGAAAAGCAGGGCGGGTTGTTTTTATGAACCTGATAAAAATCAGCTTAAACCCGATGGTTTCGGCAATGAGAGGCCGTATTGATGGCCTTAGCTGATAATTGTCTTTCGCCCTATGTGAGGTGAGATAGGGCTTTTTTGTCAGTAGAAAATGAATAGAATCCGGTTTTAAAGTAGATAATAACCAAGTTTACTCGTCAATTCAATGACTTCACGTCGATCATTTCTGAAAGGTGCAGGTGGCTCAATGGCCCTTGCGAGTATAAGCCCGGCAATTATGGCTGCCCATTCGCCTGAAGCCCTTGTCTCTGCCGGTGAGGATCTGTTTAAATTAGGTATGGCCGGGTTCAGTTTTGTTAATTTTAAACTGGACGAGTCGTTGGCAATGATGCGTAAAACAGATGTACACTACCTATGTATTAAAGATTTCCATCTTCCGTATGCCAGCACGGCCGACGACATTGCCGCGTTTCATGAAAAGCTGAAACAGTCAGGGGTAACGGGCTATGCGGTTGGGCCTATCTACATGAAAACGAAGCAGGAAATCGATAATGGATTCGACTATGCTAAGCGTGTAGGCGTCAATATGATCGTCGGTATTCCTAATCCTGAAGATTTGCCCTACATCGACAAAAAAGTGAAGGAGTTTAATTTTCGGTACGCCATCCATAATCACGGACCCGATATTCAGTTATTTCCGAATGCAAAATCAGTCTATGACGCTGTGAAAGACCTGGACCCCGAATGGGCTTATGTTTTGATATGGGTCATGACAAGCGGTATGGCGATGATCCCATTGCTGATCTGGAAAAATATGCCAAACGCATTTTCGATATTCACCTGAAAAACGTTACGGCGGCCTCAAAAGCGGGCTCTACCTGCGAATTAGGCCGGGGTGTTATTGACATACCGGCATTCGTTAGTATGTTACGGAAGGTAAAATATGAAGGCTGTTGCAGTCTGGAATATGAAAAAGATATGAAAGATCCCCTCGCTGGCATCGCCGAATCAGTCGGTTATTTCAAAGGCGTTTGTGAGGCCACGAAACAAGGAAAACGGAAAGCATAAAATGGGTTTGAAGTTTGTGGTTCGTAGTTTGAGGTTGGCTGACGCGAAAGCAACTATACGTTACAACCTCAAACTACGAACCACAAACTTCAAACTAACCTGTATGGAGAATTCACGGAGAGAGTTTATTAAAAAAGCGGCCCTAAGCACAGCGGGCCTTACGGTTGGGGGGCTGGCAACGGGTATGTCGGCTAAAAGCTACGCTAAAATCATTGGCGCGAACGAGCGATTAAATGTCGCCATTGCTGGCCTGGGTCGGCGGTTAGAGGCCTATTATGACCCAATTGGGCGGAAAGATAGCAACGTCGAGTTAGTGTATATGTGCGATGTGATGAAAAAGCAGCGGGAAGCCGCCATTCAAAAGTTTTCGAAACATATCACCTATACCCCGAAACTGGAAAACGACATTCGCAAAGTCATTGCGGATAAAAACGTCGATGTGCTGATTAACGCTACCCCGACCACTGGCACGCGCCCGGTACCTGGCTGGCGGTGCAGGGAGGCAAGCATGTGTACGTTGAAAAGCCCTGTAGCCACAATCCCCGTGAAGGTGAAATTCTGGTCGAAATCCAGAAAAAATCCGGCAAGATCATTCAGATGGGCAACCAGCAGCGTTCGGCTCCGGAGTCTATCGACATTATTGGGCAGATTCATAACGGCGTTATTGGTCACGCCTACAAGGCCGTGGCTTTTTACGCCAACAGCCGGGGAGAGGTGCCTGTTGCCAGGACAGCGCCCGTACCTGACGGACTGGATTGGGACTTGTTTCAGGGTCCAGCTCCCCGCACACCCTATACCGACAACACCTGGGATTACAACTGGCACTGGTACAACTGGAACTATGGAACCGCCGAAGCGGGCAACAATGCTACCCATGAACTGGACGTGGCACGCTGGCGCTACAGGTAGAATTTCCGGAATACGTAACAGTTGAAGCTGCAAAACGCCACTTCCCGGAAGATGGCTGGAAAGTGTATGATACGATGGATGCAACCTTCCGCTTTCCCGGTGACAAAATCATCAAATGGGATGGTAAAAGCCGGAACGGGCATAAAACCTATGGCAGTGACCGGGGAACCATTATTTACGGGACCAATGGATCGGTCTATGTTGACCGTAATGGGTACACGTTGTTTAGTCGTGAAGGTAAGGTCATTAAGGAAAGCAAATCGAAAAGCACCGAAGCGGGAACGGCTTTAGGCGGTGGGGGCGATATGACAACCCTCCACATGATGAACTTCTTCGATGCCATTCGGGGAAAGCCAAACAAAATTCGACTATCGAGCAAGGAGCCCGAAGCACGCTGTTGTGCCACCTAGCCAACATTTCTTATCGAACTAATAAATCGTTTGCTGTAGATTCCAATAATGGCCACATCAAAGATGCCGAAGCCATGAAATTGTGGAGCCGACAGTATGAGAAAGGCTGGGAGCCGCCTATGTGATGGTATTAGTAAAATAAGTGGAGTGAGTGAAGCAAGAAATAACCTACTTCACTCACTCCACCTAGTTTAACTACTCCACAAAACACTATAAATCGGCAATTGCTTTATTTATTTCGTCTTTTGTTTTTCCTGTCTTCTGTTGGATTTTACCCCACATTTCATCTTCCTGACCTTCCTGATACGTTAGGTCGTCGTCGGTTAAGTCGCCGTAGGCTTGTTTGATTTTGCCTTTTACTTCGTTCCAGCCACCTTTTAGGGTTGTCTCGTTCATGATCGTAAGTTTTAAAACGTTGAAGATTTAAGTAATTAATGTGATTACCTAAATATAACTATGCCGGGATGAAATTGTTTTGAGAAATATGCTCAACAATCCGCTCAGAGTCCCTATTGAGGAGATTAAGAACACCGGTAACAGGAACTGAAAAGCCCAGGAAATACAGACCCTGTAGAGCTGAATCGTCGAACCAGAGTTGTTTCGGATAGCCTCGTTCATTCAGCAGTTGAGCCGATAACGCATCCCCAAGAAAGGAAGCAAGTCCTGTTCGGTAGCCCGTTGCCAGAATAATAGCATCGAAAGGTAGTTCGCGCCCATCAGTGAACGTTACAGTTTTGGCATTAATACGTTCAATGGAGGGAACAACCGAAATGTTACCCGCCTTAATCTGGTCGATGGTGCCAATATCAATAACGGGTGTCTTGCCGCGCCGATTGTCAAAGGTAGGAGAGTGCTTCGGTTTTCCGAGCCCGTAAACGGACACATCGCCCACACTGAGTTGTTGCGTCAACTTCGATAAATAATCACAGAGCCAGGTAGGGAGTTTGCTTAATACGATGGCTATGGGTTGGGCTGGCCGGCCAAATACTTCACGACGAATAATGTTGATCGGACTCCGCACCGAAATAAAGGGCTTCGCACCATTCTCCAGTAAATCCAGCGCCAGTTCTGCACCTGTGTTCCCCATACCAACCACAAGAACATTTTCATTCCGAAAGGGTGCCCCATTCCGGTATTCGTAACTGTGCCAGATCACGCCCCGGAACATACGCTGGCCGGGGAGTTCGGGCAAATTCGGTACCCGATTATAGCCCGTTGCTACAATAACTCGTTGGGCAGTAAATACGTCTGTTTCAGTTTGCACCTGCCAAAGACCGTCCTGCCCTCGGAGTATACCAATGACCTTCTGGTTAAATTTCGGCTTTATGTTAAAATGCCCGGCATATTGTTCGAGATATTCGACAAACATCAAACGGGGAACGTAGGTTGGATAATCGGCAGGGAAGGGAACATGCGGTAGTGCAGAGTACTCTTTAACCGTATGCAGATGCAGCCGGTCGTAGTGATTACGCCAGGAGAAGCCAATATGATCACTGGCTTCAAGTACCATAAACGGCAACCCGCGCTGCGCTAATCGCCCGGCAATAGCCAGCCCCGCTGGTCCGGCACCGATGATGAGAGTAGGAGTTGTCATCTGCTTCGCTTCATTCATGGTCAGGCGTTGTCAGGAATGGTCATTGATAGTCACTCTCTGCTACTCTTGACCACCCCTGACCACGAATGACTATCAATGACTATTACTGGCCATATATGCCTATTTAATTCTCGTCCAGGTTTGGGTTTTGCCCAGGAGCGAAATGCCTACATAGCCACGGACAAGGAGTGTATTGTTGTCTTTTAGGGTCATTTTGCAATTGTATTCTTTACCGTCTTCTGGGTTATAAATTTTCCCATCACTCCAGACATTGCCACCGTCGTACTTAAAATTATACATCAGAACCATATTCATCAACGGCCTCGACCGTTTCGATTGGTCTGTATTTTTTTCGTCGGTTCGTGGTTTGCCCGTGGCGGGGTCGGTGGGTTGACCTAGCCAGACGAGCTTGCCAAAATAGGTGCCACCCTGTTTATAAATCTGAACGTGTCCTTTCTTAGTGCCATTCAGCCAGGTTCCCACAACGGCATCAGAGTCCTCAATAGGAGCAAAGGCAGTGAGACTAAACAGGAGGGTAATCATTGCTAAAACATAACGCATAGGGTTCATACGTGCTTAGGAAATAGAATAAAACGAAAAATTTGTTGTATTAACGTAAATATTGCACAAAAAGTCTGAACCAGGATTTTTATGAGTATGCTGATTCATCTGATTTTGTTTATAATTGATTGCCCAAAATAGGTTGCCTCATGCAGGCTGGCATCCTGTAATCACCTCAATCAGCATAATCATAAAAATCCGGCTGGGTTACCGGTGCAATTCTGACGTATATGTTCAAACGTGACCCCAACCGCAGTTACCCAACCGAAACCGAATCCAGGGTAATTGTTCGTTTTCAGGACTGCGATCCCTTGCAGCACCTCAACAACGCAAAATACTTCGATTACTATTTCAATGCCCGGGAAGATCAGGTGGCAAAATTGTACGACTTTAGCCCTGGTCAGTTATTTCGCGAGTTGAAAACAAGCTGGGTCGTTTACCAGCATCAGATCGCGTATGTCCGTCCCGCACAGGTGAGTGAATGGGTACGCATCCTGTCGAGGTTAATTTATGTGAACGAAGACACCACCGTAACCGAGTATATCATGACCGATGATGGCAAAACGCACCTTAAAAACGTGCTGTGGGTAACCTCCAAGTATGTTAGTGTGGCAACGGGTAAACGTATTCCACACCACGACTGGGTTAGAGAATTACTAGACGCGATTATTGTGCCGAACGTAGATTTTTTGAGCCTGAATTTTAACGACCGTATTCACGAAATCAAGCAACAGGTTATAAAGGCGCACGCTTTGTAATGGATAATGAATAATGGGCAATGGATGATCCAACTCAATTATTCAGTACTCAATGCCGTTCAACTCAATTATACATTATCCATTATCGAATGAAACTCCTCAATAACCTGACTGTTCGCGTTCTGCTTGCCATTACCCTGGGAATTCTGACCGGTTATTTCTTCCCCGAAACAGCCGCGAAACTGAAACCCCTGGGCGACCTGTTTATTAACCTGATCAAGATGGTCATTGCTCCCATTATTTTCCTGACTATTGTGTTGGGAATCAGTAATATGGGGGATCTTAAAAAAGTAGGTCGCGTAGGAGGGAAGGCACTTCTTTATTTCGAGATCGTTACGACAGGCGCGTTAGCCATTGGCCTAATTCTGGCAAACGTTATCCGGCCAGGTGATGGGGTACAGACGGCCGCCGTGAAGGGAGGAGACATCAGCAAATACACCGAGCAGGGCGCTGGTATGGACTGGACGGAGTTCTTTCTGCATATTGTTCCCAGTAATGCCGTTAAGGCTTTTGCAGAGGGAGATATTTTACAGGTCCTCGTCTTTTCGATGCTGTTTGGCGTTGGCCTGACACGGATGGGCGAGAAGGGTAAACCCCTGATTCAGACCTTCGAACGGTTATCGAACGTGTTTTTCAATATTCTTGGAGTTGTGATGGTGCTTGCCCCACTCGGGGCCTTTGGTGGAATGGCCTTTACCATTGGCAAATATGGACTGAGCACACTCCTGCCCTTGGCTAAGCTAATGGGTACGGTGTATGCAACCATGATTCTCTTCATTTTTATCATCCTGAATCTGATTTTGCGCTATTACAAAATCAGTTTGTGGGCAGTACTCAAATTCATTAAAGAAGAGTTACTGATTGTGCTGGGAACATCGTCATCGGAGTCGGCTTTACCCCAGATTATGGACAAGCTCGAAACCCTGGGTTGTTCGCGGTCGGTAGTGGGGCTGGTTGTTCCGGCGGGGTACTCGTTTAACCTGGATGGCACTACGATTTATCTGGTCATGGCCACCATCTTTCTGGCGCAGGTATTCGGCGTTGACCTCACCATCGGTCAGGAACTAACGATAATTGGCATTCTAATGGTGACTTCGAAAGGAGCTGCGGGCGTTACAGGTAGCGGCTTTATCGTACTGGCCAGCACCCTGACAGCGATTAAGGTGATTCCGGTAGAAGGGCTGGCGCTGCTGCTGGGCGTAGATCGGTTTATGTCCGAAGCTCGATCTATCACCAACATTATTGGGAATACAGTGGCTACTATCTTTATCGCCAACAATGAAGGGGAATTCGACCGGGCCAAATATGAACGCGTGTTAAAACAGGAAGCCGAAAATGAATTGGCCGATTATAAATACTAGATATTCAGTGATTTACTAACTTAGTTAATCAATTTTTAGTCTTATTTGTAGAATTAATTAAACCATTTCATGCGTGATTGTTCAAAGGGACAAATACAACCTGAAAACAATACACGACCATGAAAAAAGTCCTGCTGACTGGCGCTACGCTGGTCGTTCTTCTCTCGACCAGCGTATTTGCCCAACGTTATGGCTACCCCCAATCATCGCCCAGCAATAACTATCCTCAACAACCGGGCTACAATCAACCTGGCTATAACCAGCCAGGGTACGGCCAGCCGAATTACAACTACGATTACGACGATTACCAATTCGACCGACATCTTGAATGGTGGGATCGTGAGTTGAATCTGACACGTCGGCAGGAGCGCGAAATCCGTCGGATTCGGGACCGCTTCAATCAGCAAACCCAGACTATTGACACCCGCGATCCCCGTCAACGCGATTTCTTCAGGCAAGCCCGTCAACGTCAGTTTATCGACATGATGGCGGTGCTGGGGCCTCAACAGCGCGATCAGGTGATTGCCCATATGCGTCCCTATGAACTATCGCCAGGGTCGCGTTCAGCCCATCGCGGACGGGGCTATGGGTCGGGTTATGATCGCTACTAAAATTGAGTAGAATAGAGGAAGGGAGTGTTGAAAAAGTCGGCCAGCTTGGTCGACTTTTTTTGTAAAATAGGATTCGTAATTACCTCATTGTCAATAGTAAATGGCGTTCTATTCTTTCATCACGAAACCGATTCCCTTGCGGGTATGAATCAGTTTTGTCTCGAAATCTTTATCAATTTTTCTTCGCAGCGAATTCATATAGACGTTGAGCAGGTTCGTGCTTGCCTCAAGGGGCATATCCCATACATTTTGCGTTATTTCTTCACGACTAAGAACAGTTCCTTTATTTCGTAAGAAATATTCCAGGATGGCAAACTCGCGGGGGTTACATTGATCTGTTTGTTTCCCGCCCGGTTTACCGTCTTTGTTCGTAAATCCAGCGTTAGGTCGGCAACAGTTAGCTGGGTTGACTCACCTAACTCAGAATCATAGGTCTGATAGCTGCGCTTAATGCTCGCCTTAATCCGAACCAGCAACTCACTAAACTCAACGGGCTTAACAATATAGTCATCGGCACCAGCGTCAAACCCTGCCAGTTTACTGTCAATCGTTCCCTGGGTCGACAGGATAATAATGGGGATTTGGGAATTTTGAGAGCGAATGTCACGACAAAGTTCATAGCCACTCATATCTGGCTGGTTGATTTCGAGAATAACCAGATTGATGCCCCCAAACTCAACTAACTTACGAGCACTTGCTCCATCCAGTGCTATGGAAACCCTGAATCCATACTCTTTTAAGCCACGCTTTAAAGAGTATGCTAGTTTTATGTCTTCGTCAGCTAGTAAGATTTGCATAAGAGTACCGCTTTTATCAGCTGGCAAATTAGTAAACCTATAGCCTTAATGGAAATAATTTTTAGGACTTCTAATAAACTTTTAATTTGGTTTTCATACTTCTTTAACTTGTACCATGGCAGGATGATATAGTAACAATTTATTGTTTGAATAATGCAATTAAATAGAGTTAAAAAGTGGTCAGACGGACTTCTTCCCCGGTATTATCCTAAAAAAAAGATTGTTTAAAGAATTTCTAATCCTCTCTTAAGAATTTTTTAATGTACCCCGCTCATAGGTAAAATACCTTTGTATCAACGAATAATAAGCCCATTGATGCCTACGCTCTATTGGCTATTTTGTGACCAGGGAACCCTTCCTCAACTTGCCGAAATCGCCAACGACCCGTTTGTAAAATCGTATATTTTATAGGGATGGGGTCAGTTTACCTTACGTATGATTCATCGTATTGCACCAGAAAACAGTTTCAGTATTAGAACAGGCTAATGCCGAGCGGGAAAATAAACCGTATAGCCGTAACTCAATGCGGCCAATGCCCATTATAAATTGTCAAAACAGGATTTGTGTAAAAAATCGAATTGTTATGAATAAACTACTCATTTTTACCAGTTTGTGCGCCTTATTATACTGTACAAGCTGTTCACATAAAGAGGAAGAAAAGGAAGAAGAAGTCAATTATTTGGTGACCAGTCCACTGAAAAAAGACACGACTATCACAAATGATTATGTATCTCAAATTCGGTCTATCCAGCACATCGAAATAAGAGCACTGGAAAAGGGCTACCTACAGAAAATTTTCGTAGACGAAGGCCAATACGTTAAAAAAGGGCAGCTTATGTTCCAAATTCTGCCTATACAATACCAGGCTGAACTCCAGAAAGCACAGGCCGAAGCCAATTTTGTAGACGTCGAATACAAAAATACTAAACTCCTGGCGGACAGTAATATCGTTTCAAAAAACGAATTGGCTCTGGCCAAAGCCAAGCTGGATAAGGCAAAAGCGGAGGTATCGGTAGCCCAGATTCACCTTGGGTTTACGGAGGTCAGGGCTCCTTTTGATGGGATTATGGACCATTTTCAGGTGCGATTAGGGAGTTTAGTCAATGAGGGTGATTTGTTGACCACACTCTCTGATAATAGCAAAATGTGGGTGTATTTCAACGTACCGGAAGCCGAGTACCTGAACTATAAAACCCACGCTCAACAGGAAAATTTGAACAGTGTAAACCTCCTGATGGCCAATCAACGGATATACGACCATCCGGGTGTAGTTCAAACGATTGAAGCCGATTTCAACAACGAAACGGGTAACATAGCGTTCCGGGCCACTTTCCCAAACCCAAGCGGGCTGTTGCGGCACGGCGAAACGGGTAATATTCAGATGACGTTGCCGCTTAAAAATGCCCTCATCATCCCGCAGAAAGCCACCTTTGAGGTACTGGAAAAGAAGTATGTCTACGTAGTCGATAAGGACAACAAGATTCGGTCGAGGGAAATCACCATAGCTGCAGAAATGCCACACATTTTTGTCGTTCGCTCCGGTCTGACCAAGGATGACAAGATCCTGCTGGAAGGCTTACGTCAGGTGCGCGAAAATGAAGAAATACACTATAAGTTCGTGCAACCGGCATCTGTCATCTCGAATTTAAGTCTATACGCTGAATAAGTCAGACATTCTAAA
This sequence comes from Spirosoma telluris, assembly GCA_003259005.1. GTDB lineage: Bacteria > Bacteroidota > Bacteroidia > Cytophagales > Spirosomataceae > Spirosoma > Spirosoma telluris. The sequence continues at coordinate 1,196,018 of QLII01000001.1, read as the reverse complement.
ATCCAGACGTTATGTTTTCAAAATTCATACGCAGGCCCGTATTCGCGATTGTGATATCGGTCATGATCGTCTTTGTCGGTGTACTGGCTATCCAGAAATTGCCCATTTCTCAATTCCCGGATATTGCCCCTACAACCGTCAATATATTTATTGCCTATCCAGGGTCCAGTGCTGATGTACTGGTGAAATCTACGTTGATCACCCTGGAACAGGCCATCAACGGCGTCCAGGATATGCGTTATATAGCGACCGATGCTACCAGCGCCGGGGAGGCTACTCTCAGGATTATTTTTGAACCGGGTACCGACCCGAATACCGCCGTTATCCGTGTGAAAACCAGGGTGGATCAGGTTATGCCTCTCTTGCCTGAACTGGTGCAGCGTGAAGGGGTTATCATTTCTCCTGTTCAGCCCAGTATGCTGATGTACGTCAACCTCTATTCTAAGGAAAAGAGTATTGACGAAAAATTCCTGTTTAATTACGCTACCGTTAAAATGATCCCTGAAATCCAGCGGACTAAAGGGGTAGCCAGGGCACAAATATTGGGTAGTCGACGCTATGCGATGCGCGTCTGGCTAAACCCAGAACGTATGCGGGCTTATAGCATCTCGACTGACGATGTGATGAAGGCCATTGGTGAACAAAGTATTATTGGTCGTCCCGGAAGGATCGGGCAAAGCTCTGGTATTGCTGCTCAATCGCTGGAATACGTGCTTACCTACAAAGGCAGGTATAACAAACCGGAAGAGTATGAAGGGATCATTATCCGGGCCAATGCACAAGGTGAGAGCATACACTTGAGGGATATAGCCCGGGTGGAATTGGGTAGTGAATTCTTTGACATCTACTCTAACCTGGATGGTCATGCATCGGCTGCTATTGTATTGCGCCAAAACTATGGTAGTAATGCCAGCGACGTTATTGAAGAAGTTAAGAAAAAGCTGGAAGTCATGAAAGGCTCCTTTCCTCCGGGGGTCGACTATAAGATCAGCTATGACGTTTCCAACTTCCTGGATGCATCTATCGAACAGGTAATTGATACCTTACGCGACGCGTTCATCCTGGTTGCTTTAGTTGTATTTATATTCCTGGGTGACTGGCGTTCTACTCTGATCCCAATCCTTGCCGTTCCGGTGTCCCTGATCGGGGCATTCTTTGTCATTCAGGCGTTTGGGCTTTCCATTAACTTAATTACGCTTTTTGCCCTCGTGCTGGCTATCGGTATTGTGGTCGATGATGCGATTGTGGTGGTGGAGGCCGTGCACGCCAAGATGGAAGAAGAACCGCATATAACGCCTTTCGGCGCGGTTCGGAAAGTACTTGGTGAAATTAGTGGGGCTATTATCGCTATTACCCTGGTGATGGTATCGGTATTCCTACCCATCTCCTTTATGTCGGGGCCGGTTGGAACGTTCTACCGACAATTCTCGATCACCATGGCCAGTTCCATTGTGATTTCGGCCCTCATCGCCCTGACGCTCACGCCCGTTTTGTGCGCCATGTTGCTGAAAAATCATCATGGACATCCGCCCAAGAAAACCCGTTGACCCGAGCGATCGACGGTTTTAACCGGGGATTCGATAAAATGACAGGCGGATATGTGAGCTTATTGAAATTAATCGTTAGCCGCCGATTCGTTACGTTCGCCATATTAATAGGTTTCTGTGTGGGAATCGTATTCGTGAATAAAATTCTGCCGGCAGGTTTTATCCCGAACGAAGACCAGAGTACGATTTATGCTATTATCCAGACGCCACCAGGTTCTACCCTTGAAAAAACCAACGAGGTTTCGCGACGGCTTCAGAAAATTTGCGAAGAAGTTCCAGGAATTGAGTCTGTATCGTCTTTGGCCGGTTACGAGATCATGACTGAAGGGCGTGGATCAAACGCCGGTACCTGTCTGATCAACCTGAAACCCTGGGGCGATCGCGACAAGAACGTGAAGGAGATCATGGAAGAACTGGAAGGTAAGACGAGAGGCCTTGGGGCGGTAGTCGAATTTTTCGAGCCACCGGCTATTCCTGGTTTTGGTACATCCGGTGGTTTCTCCATGCGTTTGCTGGATAAAACAACCGATACGGACTATCGCGAGTTTGATAAAATCAACAAGGAGTTCATGGAGAATTTGGGCAAGCGTAAAGAGCTGACCGGCTTATTTACCTTCTTTGCCGCCAACTATCCACAATACGAACTGGAAATCGACAATAACCTGGCCATGCAGAAAGGGGTGTCTATTGGAAAAGCGATGGATAACCTGAACATTATGATTGGTAGTACCTATGAACAAGGGTTTATTAAGTACAACCAGTTTTTCAAAGTATATGTCCAGTCTGATCCGAGCTTCAGGCGCCTTCCATCAGACCTGTTAAAGCTTTTTGTTAAAAACGATGCGGGTGAAATGGTACCCTACTCTGCCTTCATGAGGCTTAAAAAAGGACAGGGACCGAATGAAATTACCCGCTTCAATTTATACAATTCAGCGGCTATTCAGGGACTCCCTGCGAAAGGTTATACGACAGCCGATGCCATCCAGGCCATACGGGAGGTTGCCGCCAAGACCTTGCCAAGAGGATACGATATCGCGTTTGAAGGGCTGTCGTATGACGAATCAATCCGGGGTAACGAATCGCTGTATGTATTCCTGATCGTATTGGCCTTCGTATACATGGTATTGGCTGCTCAGTACGAAAGTTTCATCATTCCGCTGGCTGTCGTATTCTCCTTACCTGTTGGGATATTCGGTTCGTTTTTGCTGCTCAAGCTGATGGGGCTGGAAAACAACATCTATGCGCAGATTGGTCTCATCATGCTGGTTGGTCTGTTGGGTAAAAATGCCGTACTGATCGTAGAGTTTGCTGTTCAGAAACGCCAGCAAGGTGAAACAATTCTGAACGCAGCCATTGAAGGCGCCAGAGTCCGTTTCCGTCCGATTTTAATGACCTCGTTCGCTTTCGTAGCCGGTTTAATCCCGTTGATTAGCGCATCAGGCGCAGGGGCTATCGGTAACCGTACCATTGGTGCCTCTGCTATGGGTGGTATGTTATTCGGTACCATTTTCGGGGTTATCATCATCCCGGATTGTACTACATATTTGGCAGTCTGGCCGATGGCCGGAAGATGATTAGAGATGAAGAAGCTGATTCGTTAACCGAAAATCTGGTGCATTCAGTAGACATTTTCCCACAACCAGAAGAAGCTGAAGTCAATGAGCAATAAACAAATCATAAATTGGGCTGGTATCACGCTCCTAATCGGGCTCAATGCCGCCTGTACTGTACCTCATTTAGTTAGTAAAACAGAGAATAAATCAGTGCCTGCGAGTTTTTACAACTCGCAGGACTCGACCAACTCGGCAAAGACAAGCTGGCGGCAGTATTTTACTGATCCTAATCTAACAGCCCTGATTGATACAGCATTGTACAACAACCAGGAGCTAAATATTACCTTACAGGAAATTCAGATTTCCAATAACGAAGTCTTAGCCAGAAGTGGTGCTTATCGACCCTTCGTTACGCTTGGTGGAGGGGCTGGCGTCGATAAGGTGTCGCGCTATACCAGCCAGGGAGCTGCTGATGACTATACCGAAATAAGGCCGGGTGTACCAACGCCCGCTATTTTGCCAAATCTGTATTTTGGCCCGACTGTTAGTTGGGAGGTGGATATTTGGCATAAGCTACGGAACTCTAAAAAAGCGGCTGTATACAATTATCTGGCTTCTATTGAAGGGAAGAATTTCCAGGTTACGAATCTGGTTGCTGAAATCGCCAACAATTACTATGAGTTGATGGCTTATGATAACCAGCTGAGTATTATTCAGAATAACATTACGATTCTGAATAATGCCCTATCGATCACCAAGCAGGAGAAAGAAGCCGCCAAGGTAACCGAACTGGCTGTTCGTCGGTTTGAGGCCGAAGTATTCAAAACCCAAAGTCTTCAGTACGAAATTCAGCAACGTATTGTCGAAACAGAAAACCGGATTAATTTCCTGGTGGGTCGATTTCCTCAACATGTTCAACGAAATTCACAGGGCTTTAGTGACTTAACGCCTACCAGAGTCAACGCGGGTCTTCCATCACAGTTGCTTGCGAATCGGCCTGACATTAAACAGGCGGAATTAAATCTGGAAGCAGCCAAGCTGGATGTGACGGTAGCCAGGGCGAATTTTTATCCGTCGCTCAATATTTCAGCCTTTTTAGGGGTTATGTCGTATAATCCGCTCTATCTGCTGAGTATCCCTGAATCACTGGTTGCGTCGCTGGCAGGTGGTTTAGCCGGCCCGGTGATTAATAAGACTGCCATTACGGCTACGTATAGAAGTGCCAATGCCAAGCAAATACAGGCCGTTTATAATTACGAAAAAACAGTACTGAATGCGTACATCGAGGTAGCCAATCAGTTGTCGAACATGGATAATCTGAGCCAAAAGTACATTCAGAAAAACAACCAGGTGCAGGCGTTGACCCAGTCAACCGGTATATCACTCAAGTTATTCACCTCGGCCAGAGCCGATTATATGGAAGTGCTATTGACTCAGCGGGATGTACTGGAAGCCCGAATAGAGCTTATTGAAACCGGATGCAGCAACTGAATGCTCAGGTAAATACATACCGGGCACTGGGTGGCGGCTGGAGGTAACAATGGATAATGGACAATGAATAATGAATAATGGATAATGGATAATGATAGTAATCTGAAATTCATTATCCATTATCCATTATCCATTTTACTTAATGCGTAAAGGGCTTCCCTACAATCAACTTATCCCCGGATAAGTCCACCTCAATTAAATGGGGAACTCGTACCGTACGACCATTACTTTTTTTGTGACTATGAACGGACATCAACCAGGTGCCATTCAGGGTACGGAATAGCATACCATGACCATAATTCGGTGGGGTTATTGGCTCATTCTCCTGTATCCAGGGCCCATCCAGCGTGCCACTTTTCGAATAGGCAACGCCTTGTGTATACACATCATAGATCCAACTAGTCCATAGCATACCAAGTCTGCCGGTTCCTGTGTGGAATACATACGGTCCATCCGTCACTTTATTCGGACCAATTTTACCATTCGATTTCTCACGGCTCCAGGGGCTATCGCTGGCCCGAAAAAGCAGTTTCCCTTCGCCAATCGTACCACTTAAATCAGGCTTCAGTTCTATTTTTTCAATAGTTCCATTCATATTCTGGAGCCATTCATAGCAATAAACCATATACGGTTTGCCATCTTTATCCACCCATAGGGTCCCGTCTAAGGTAGGTTTGTTGGCGGGCAAATATTCAGGATCTTTCATGGGCACATAAGGCCCTTCGGCTCGATCACTGACTAAAACATGACAGGCACGGCGTTCGATAACATTCTCGCCGACCGTATCAATTTTAACCTCCCGGTTTGTGAAAGTGGCAAAATAGTAGTACTTGCCTTGATACTGGTGTAGTTCTGCTGCCCAAATCATGGGGTTCTTTCCCATCCAGGATTCAGGGTCCGTTTTGACCACAACAGAAGGGCCGGCCCATTTTTTCAAATCTTTACTTTTCCACATCATGCCCCCAGTACCTGTCATGTAATAGGTCGACGTCGCTTTATCGGCCAGAATAAAGGGGTCGCTCAGGCGAATAGAATCCAGAGGAACGTCTTGTCTGAATACGGGCACTCGGTTTTGTGAAAAAACCAAGGTTAGATTACTGGTAATCAAAGCTACCAGTAAGAACGACTTCATAACCATTGTAGGGCAATAAGCTTAATTTCCTAAAAAATCATGTCAATCACTCACCTGATCAAGCTGAGCAAACCAATGTGCTTATCTTAAGTAGGATTGGACTTTTACCTACTGCCATCAGCGATTATCTGCGCCGTTTTTGTTTTATAAACGAGGATGACTGATGTGTTCCAGCCAAATGGACGAGTACCAGCAAAGTCCCTATAACTGCCTGATAATTGGCACACCAGGGAGTTTAAACTCTTCAACCCTGGCTGGTAAGCTGGCTCTGGTTTGTTTGAGGGACGTCAGGAACGGCTCCGTCTCAGCTCCATAACTTCGCTGGCTTACCCAAATAAAAGAATCCCCTTTTTGCCCGATGGGTCAGAAAACTGCTTATACCGGTATACATTTCGTTCGACAATGCTCTGGGATTTCCCATCCGGCGCAACCTGACTCAGCAAAAAATCAAGCAGATACTCGCCCGTTTTGGGCATTACCGTGATCTGGTAATTCACAAGTGGATTCGATTCTTTTAGTTTCTTTAATTCCGCCACCTTGGCCTCTACCACATCTTTTACCGGTCCGCTGCTCTTGAGCAGATCAAAAAAGAGCATGGTTTTAAACCGGGACGGGTCATCGCCCTTAGCGATGTATTCCTGTTTGTAAAAAGTAGCCGTCGGATGCGACGACCACGCCAGGTGATAGGCTGTTTGCTCAAAAAGGATGGGACCGGGCACCTGTAAATAGTCAATGGGTACTTTAGCCGTCTGCGCTGGCGAAATCAGCGGGAACAGACAGGCCGCCAGCAGCAGATAAAGGAACTGTTTCATAGTTTAATTTAGATTCTGTTGATTCTGATCTGTTGATTCTAATGGATTCTATCGATGCTATTAGATTGCTAATAAGACATGATAGAATCTAGTGCTCGTCCAATTTAGATTCTCGGGGCGTCGGACACGGTCCGCCGTTGCGGGCCGATGCCGCCCCGAGAATCCACTAGAATCCACTTTGGACCTATTAATCCTGATTATCAGCACGACAGCTCGGGCAGGCAACCACAAGAATCAATAGAATCAAAAGTGGACAAACACTACTAGTGCCGCCTGTAGGCTGGGCGTAAACACGCTACTCCCAGCCTTAGCTCTTACCTCTGATCAGGCTTTTGTTTTAGGATCGTTGCCGAATTCATTGTTGCCCAGAGTACCCTCCGTGCAGGCCAAGATTAGATTGTAAATTGGAATCAGGACATACCAGCCACTCTTGCCTACATCGTGCATACGCCGGATGGCAACCGCAACGGATGGAACCAGAATGGCCAGATTAACCAGCATAAGTACCCAGGCGATAAGGGTGGAACCACCAAAGAGAAAAATATTGGTGTAGTTTAAGACCTGGGTAACGACGATGTTGACCAGGAAAAAATACCAGTATTCGCTTCGGCGGGCGCGTCCCTGAAAATCGTTGTATTTTTTCAAAACGGCCACATAATTGTCAACGATTGAAATGCTGCTGGAGGAATTGATTGAGGTGTTCATGTTTCGTAAAGAGTTGTTTTGGATGATTGGTTAAACCATTGGCCCATCTGTGGCCGTTAGATGGGTCAAAAGTAGGCTGTCCGTTAGGGGGTGAACAACCGCCGATTGGCAACGGGTGGGAAAATCGGGGCGTTAGGTAGCCTCTTGTCGTTAACTGGTAATCAGCGACTTTCAAAAATGGATTCGCTGTCTACAGGCCTGATAGCCACTAAGGTGAGTTGGATGGCTAGGAAAGACGAAGAGGGCAGGGGTGCAAGATGGACCAGCCCAGTCTCAAGGATGCATCTTGTTTTACTTAGCTGGCGGAAATGAAGTTTAGTAAAACCTGATTAAGTAAAACAGTATAATAAAACGAAAAAAAACCGAGTAGAAGTGAATTGGGAGGGTTTAGGTAACCCGCTATTGATTTGCCTTAAAACGTTCGTTTTGGCAAAACATTAATGGCTGTGTAATTGGGTCGTTGAGAGCATTTGGCTACGGTAGACTCAAACGATTGTATAGATGTAATGGCAACTAATACTGTTAATGAACATCATAGTAAGTCAAACGAATAATAAAGCTTACAGTACTGTATAATTATTTAAAGAAAAATATTAATTTAGTAACACTTGCTTTTTATTTAATAAATAGTTTGCCAGTTGTTCGGTAATAATAAATCGATCAATAGAATTAAACGTAATTTCGTATATCAAACTACAGTTTTCTAATATTCTTATTTTGTTGCGCAAAAATTCGTGATCTTCGAAGTAGTACATAAATATATCTTTATGTGGATTATGCGTGTAATGCCATTTTTTACTCAAAATTACGAATTCTCTAACAAATGGATATTCTGTAAGATCATTTTTCATATCTGATAATAACGCAGATATTATATTTTCTATATATTCAAAAACGTTATCTATAATAGGAATTATTGGGAGCGGCTTTTGGCTTCCTTTGGGAATAAGCTCAAGCTTACTAATTGATTTAGCTATTGATTCAATTGCACTTACAACTTTTTTGTCAGGATCGTTTCCAATTTTTATAGGTGGGGTTGAATAATCTACGCCTATATTAAAATTTTGTAAATACCTATTAGATGATAGATCGAAGTATTCCAGCTGTAGATCTATATTATTACCAAAGCTTTCGGTTGAACCTGAGAAAAGTGCTACGTCAAAAAAGAATGGATTGTTACGATCAATAATAGGCATCACTATTGGAAATGCTTTTTCAATGTTTTGCATTCCCTCTGGAAGAGGTGACAGTTTAATATTTACGTGTACTGCCGGAGCATCTGTTAGAGATAATATACCAAGTTGCAGAACTTGTTCTTGATTAGGCTTGAGTCGGAACAGATGAGTTAACTTTGGTTTAGATAGAAATCTTTTAGATCTTATGGCTTCAACAATAAAATCTCTTGCTTTTATTGTGTGAACACCTGCTCTTATATAATAAGAGCCGTCCATCATATGGGGGCCATTATGACTTTCAGGTATGTACACTATTAATAATGCTGACCCTTGGTCAATAACACCACGACCCATAGAATTTTTAATGAGTTTTATATCATAGTGAGGAGTAGGTTCTACTAGCTGATGGATCATTGTATCGACCCAATCTCTAATTGGGCGCTTGCCTATTTTTATTGGAATCCCACCGTCTGCATTACCACTTTTTTCATCTATACCAACTATAAAATATCCTCCACCTGAATTGGCAAAACCTGATACAGCTTTTCCTAATTTATTTTTTAAAGAGTCTATATCATTTTTGACCATACTAGACTTAAATTCAAAATATTCGCTTTCCGAATATGGAATTTGATCTATTGTTATATTATTTGGATCTACTTTATTCATAGTAGAAGAAATATTTAAATCGTCTTACAAATCGAATTATAGGAGTATTTAATTTTATAGCTTATTAAGGTCGACCTTATAACCTGCATTTTTTAGCTCTTTGCCTAACTCATATTTCCAAGCTCCAACACTATCTATTTTTGTATATAAAATACCAGATAAATCATTTGGTAACTCAACACCTTCTTCATATAATGGAGCTACTTTAGACCTGCCTAGTCTACCTATAAAATAGCCAAGCTCGAATATGACATTTTGTCGCGCACGTGGTTTATAATCGCTTTCATTTTCTCCTTTTGCCTTTCCAAGATCATCACCAGATAAGATTACTATGGCAAAACCAATATCAGAGGTAATACTTTCAAATTTCTCTATAATGGTCCTACCTTCATTAGCAACTTCATGTAATATTATAGCTTTTAAACCAAGTTGCTCTACAGTCCTTGCTACAGTAATTTTAGTTAAACTATCATGACCATGAACTATGAAAACTTTTGACATATCCCCTGTTTTACTAGATGCTTCAATACCTATTGTATTGTTTTGGGAACTCACTTGTAACAGTTCAGTCTGCTCAATCAATTGTTCGAGTTTCCTGTTTTTATTGTCAATTTTATTGAGTAAATCTTTATATTCCTTCTGGTAGTCTATTGGGCCTAAATTTATATATCCAAAATAGTTTATGTCATATTCAGACTTATATTCATTATTTGGATTATCAAAACTTGTTTTTAATAGCTCAGAGTTAAAGGAGTCCCACTTTGTAAATTCTCTTTCCAGAGTGCCTAAATCCAAAACTGTTGAGACCTTACTATTAACTAATTGAGCTCCTATGTATAAACGATCCTTAAGCTGTCTCTTAAAGTCATCTCTAGGAATAATTAACTTAGAGTGTTTAGGTTCATTAGTAGATGTATTCTTTCTATTGCCCATAATAGTCTTACATTAAGAATTATAATTAACTACTAATTAAAAGATTTCTTGAATTGCTAATCGACGGGCTTATCACTTATTTAGAAAAGTATACGTTTATAGTAATATCTTATAGTATCCTAAAGGCTTACTTGAGTGATCCGACTAAATCACTGATACATCTTAAAACCAAGAACCCTCAAATTCACATAATTTGAGGGTTCTTGGTGATTTAGTAGGAAGTAGCGGGCTCGAACCGCTGACCTCTGCTCTGTCAAAGCAGCGCTCTGAACCAACTGAGCTAACCTCCTTTATTGATGGATAATGTACAATGTATAGTGGAAACTAGCTGATTAGACTTAACTACATTATCCATTAATCATTATGCATTCCCGAAGGGAGTGCAAACTTACAAAACTTCCTCTGTTTCCAAATGGGTATGATAAACTTTTTGTGAAGGAATGCGCCACAAAAGCACGAAGCCAACCACAAACAGCACTAGTAGCGCCAGAATACTGTTGCGCATACTCCCCGTAAGTTGTTCAATCAGACCATACACCAGTGTGCCGAAAACGATGGACGTTTTTTCGGTCACGTCGTAGAAACTGAAATACGAAGCGGTGTCGGTGGTGGCCGGAATGAGTTTGGAGTAGGTTGAACGGGAGAGCGACTGAATGCCCCCCATCACCAGCCCAACCACCCCCGCCAGAATGAAAAACTGCGATTCGGTTTGGACGTAGTAGGCGGCTGTGCAAACACCAATCCAGATGAATACGGCCGTCATGAGGGCGTAGGTGTTACCGATTCGTTCAGAGAGCCGCGAGAAACCATAAGCCCCCGGAATCGCCACCAATTGAATCAGCAGAATCGTGATAATCAGGCTTTGTCCCGGTAATTTTAACTCATCACTCCCGAAAATAGTAGCCACGTACATCACGGTTTGAACCGCCATGTTGTAGACAAAAAACGAAACCAGAAAGCGTTTGGCTAAGGGCCGTTCCTGTAGGTCGTTCCAGACGTGGCGCAATTCCTTGAAGCCATTTAAGAGGTAATTACCCGTTTGAGCAGCCTTTTTAATCCCATCCGGAAGTCGGCTAAAGGGAATCTGCGCGAACCAACCCACCAGAGTCCAACGGTCAGAAAGGCAATTCGGGAAGCCATGGCTTCGGAGATGTTACCAAACCACTCGCGTTTCAGAATCACCAGCAGGTTAACGACCATCAGGAGTACACTGCCCAGATACCCCATTGAAAAACCCCTGGCGCTGACCCGGTCATACTGATCTTCGGTGGCGATGTCGGGTAGATACGAATTGTAAAACACGATACTACCACTCCAGCCAATCAGACTGAGCCAGAAGCAGATGATGGCGAAGGTGGTGGTTTCCTGCGTGAAGAAATACAGTAAACTGCAACTGATGGCCCCGGTATAGCAAAACGCTTTCATAAACGCTTTCTTTCGACCGCTATAATCGGCAATGGCCGTGCAAATGGGCGACAGCATAGCCGTGAACAGAAAAGCCGCTGAAACGGTATAGGAAAACAGGACTGAATTTTTGATGGAAAGTCCCAGGAAATTGATAATGGGGCCACCGGTTTCATTCAGGGCTGTTGCCGAGAAATAAACGGGGAAAATGCTGGAAACAATAACGAGCGAGTGAACCGAGTTAGCCCAATCATAAAACGTCCAGGCAGTTAGGATACGGGGGGAATTTTTTTGCATAAATGGTTAAAGAGCGAAAGAGTGGTTGAGCAAGATACAGCACTCTTTCACTCATTCGCTCTTTCGCTCTTTAAAAATTCAATTACTGCCCGTGTAAACGCGTGATTTGAATCACCAGCGACCATATGACCGGCGTCGGCAACGCTCACACTCTGCACGTGTGGTACGGCATCCAGAAATTCGGCCATGACTTTTTCGCTCACGACATCACTGATGCCGCCCGAACGATGAGGGTTGGCACCGAAAGCGCATGAGCCGCCCGGTAGAGCCGCTCTTCATTCTGAATCTGTTTAGAGGGGTCAGTTGAATGTCGCCAGACGGCCAGCATCGTGGGGTCCCAGTGCCAGTAATAGCGTAACTCACCGTTCGGGCTTTTACGTAGGCGGAGGTTTTTCTCTAAGCGGCTATTGTCGGATGGACGTGGCCGATGGGGCAGATAAGCGGCTACCGCTTCGGCTGCTTCGTCTAAACTGGCAAAGCCATCCTGGTTGTTGCTCATAAACGCAAAAATCCGCTCGATGCCTTTTTGTTCCGTACGGGGGCAATATCGACCAGCACAATGGCTGTGCAGATGGATTCAGTATTGGTTGGACGCTCTCCTTCCGCAATCAATGCAGTCATGCCACCCATTGAAGCACCCACAAGGGCTGGTTTCTGATCAAGCTGAGCAATGACAGCCCGGAGGTCGCTGGCCAGATAATCAATGGTATAATGCCCTTCTGGCGACCAGTCGCTGTCCCCATGTCCCCGCGCATCGAGGGCAATGGCATACCAGCCCGCATCGGCCAGCCACCGGGCGGTATCGCCCCAGGAGTGGCGCGTTTGCCCACCCCCATGCAACAAGAGAACGGGTGGATTCGCTGGGTCGCCCCAGGCGTCGGCTGTTACATAAAAACCGGGTTCTGTTTCAAAACGGAGAGCGTGCATAGGCATGTTCAGACTTTAGGAATTTGGTAGAAAACGGGTTTAGTTCGGGCTATTTTTTAAGCAATAGCTCCTGATTGCGAAGGGGTTGCTGTTTGAGGAGGTGATAATCTGCCGAGCTAACTAACTGATCGAACAAGTTCAGGTCGGTAGGGCGATGAATATCGGACCCCATAAAATCGACCCATGTATTGGTCAGAAATTTGTGGGCTTGTGCCTGCACTCGACGGCCATAGCGCCCGGTCATTGATCCCCAGTTTAGTTGAAACAGACAACCCGCCTTGCGTAATTCAGCCAACGGTTTCAGATCATTATGGTAATAGGTATAGCGTTCCGGGTGCGCCAGCAACGGCTGGTAGCCTTGAGCCCGTAAATGAAAGATAATTTCGTTTAGAAAAACCGGAGCAGCCGCCCAGCCCGTCTCAAAAAGCACATACTTCTGTTGGCCGAAACTCGAAAGCTGGTCAGCACGAAGCAGATTCAGAAATAAATCGTCGAGTAGATATTCGGCTGCCACGTCAATTGTCAACGGAATTTGGTGTTCATTCACCAGGGCCTGTAGCATTACCTGACCCTTGAGAAGAGCATCCTGCGTATTCGGGTACCAGTCCTGACTAACGTGGGGGGTGGTAATGACCCGTTGGATACCCCAGGCCGCTAGCTGATGCAGACAGGCAAGGGTTTCCTCCGGACTGGTTACGCCATCATCGACCCCTGGCAGCAAGTGTGAGTGAATATCCGTTTGCCAGTAACAGCCAGATTGCGGAGGGGGCGAATCGGACTGGCTCCTGAATGGGGAAAGCAATCGACTTAGTAACTTATTCACGTTATTTATTGACTTAAAAGGCGCACTCAACGTCAGGGTCTGGACTTGTTGGCCTGTAAATGTACACTAAACTACATTGAGAGGCCGCAAACGCTTTAGGCTTCCTGATAAGTCTGATTTATAGACGGGTGCGATATTGCCGGCTGAACGTTACTTTTTAGTGAATATTCGTCTACATTTATTGGGTTATCATCTGGTTTGTGCTATGCTTCTCCGCGTTATGTCTACTCCCCAATCTCAACTCCCGGTTCGGAAAAAAGTTGTAAGCCTGGAGATGATACTCGCTTCATACCGTCTGTTTATCGGGGAGGTGCTCCAGGCGGCTCATCAGCGTCAGCCCGGCTATGTCTGTTTTGCCAATGCACACATGGCTGTTGAAGCGATGCGCGACCCGTCTTTTGCCCAGATGGTCAACGCGGCTACCTGGACAACGGCCGATGGGGTTCCGTTGGTCTGGGCACTTCGCTTGCTGTATGGCTTTCGGCAGGAACGGATTACGGGACTGGATGTACTCCCAACCTTGCTTCAGGAAGCAGCCGGGCATAATTTATCCATCTATTTCTATGGCTCGACCCCCGAAGTGCTCGAAAGAAGCGCTGACTTCTGTAGGCTTCATCATCCCAGCCTAGTTGTTGCTGGCATGTATGCCCCTCCTTTCCGTCCGCTCACAGTCGATGAGGAAGCTGACGTGATTGAGCGTATTCGTTCGTCGGGAGCGAGTCTGGTTTTTGTGGCATTGGGTTGTCCAAAGCAGGAGAAATGGATGGCTACCCTGTCGAATCGAATTCCGGCCGTCTTGCTGGGTGTTGGGGGCGCCTTGCCGGTAACAATGGGGGTGCAAAAACGGGCACCCCGCTGGATGCAACTCGCTGGTCTGGAATGGTTATACCGCTTGCTTCAGGAGCCGCGTCGTCTGTTTTTGCGCTATTTTATTACCAATACGCTGTTTTTATACTACCTGATCAAACAATGGATTCAAATCCGTCGATGAGTTCTGTAGCCGCTCTGTGGATAAAAAGTACTCTCCATAACATCTACCCGTATGCCAGCGCCCATTGTTTTATTTGCCTTCAAACGTCCCAATGAACTCCAGCAAACCCTTACGGCCCTACAGGCTAATTACTTAGCTGATCAAAGTGATCTCTATGTGTTTGTGGATGGTCCCCGACCTGGCCGGACCGAGGAGCTAGCTAAAGTTGAAGCCGTGCGGGAAGTGGTCGATAAATTGACGGGCTTTCGACGCATTCATCGGGTTTATCGGGAGCAAAATACGGGCTGTGCCAACTCGATCATTGCCGGGGTCACGGCAGTATTGCAAAAACATAAATCGGTAATTGTGCTGGAAGATGATATTGTAACCAGCCGTAATTTCCTCGATTATATGAACCAATGCCTGGAACGGTATGCCGACACATCAACCGTATTTTCAATAGGAGGCTACACCTTTCCGTTTCCGCGCCCGGCGGGCTATGAATCCGATGTCTATTTCTTCGGGCGAACCTGCGCTTGGGATGGGCCATCTGGGCCGATCGCTGGCAGCATGTAGATTGGGAATTAACCGATTTTGACACCTTTATAAACGATAAAGCAGCAAGGCAGGCGTTCAAGGCAAACGGCCAGGATCGCGTCAGGATGTTGGCACGCGCCCAGTCGAAGGAGATCGATGCCTGGGATATTCGCTTGTGTTACAGTGAATTTAAAGGGGGTGGCCTAACGGTATACCCAACCGTTTCCAAAACGATCAACATCGGTATTGACTCTGTCGATTCAACCACCGAGGTGGTGTACAATCGGTACAAAACAGTGCTGGACGCTGGTTCGGATCGAACGTTTCAATTGCCTGATAAGGTGCTGGTTAACCCGGAGTATGTCCGCCGATTTCGACGAAAATTTAGTGTTCCAGTACGCGCCTGGAACAAGTTGAAAACTTACCTGATGACTGGCGTTAGGCCCCTCAGGAGTGGCTTGGGAGTGACTAACTCTCGGGAGTAATGCGTATGAGAGTACTACTTATTCATAATTTTTACCAGCAGGCTGGGGGAGAGGACACGGTTTTTCAACAGGAAATTGCCCTGCTACGGGAGAATGGCGTTGAGGTGGAAACGCTGACATTTACCAACGAAAACTTTGACGGGACACTAGCCCGGAAGTTGAGTTCGGCAATGCGTTCGCTGTATAATACGCATTCAGCTGCCCGAACTAAGCAGGTCATTGGTCAATTCCGGCCCGATGTCGTACACATTCATAATCTGTTCTATACCGCTACAGCAGCGGTAATCCGGGTCGCCAAACAACGAGCGGTGCCGGTGGTCATGACGCTGCATAACTACCGGTTGGTATGTGTCAATGGACTGCTTATGCGGGAAGGTAAAGTACCCTGCGAAACCTGTTTGACTCAACTGATTCCGGTGGCCGGTATACGTCATGCCTGTTTCAGAAAGTCGCACCTGCAATCGGCGCAACTTAGTCTAACGACGTTGCTTCACAAACTAACCGGTATCTGGCGCAGTGTAGACCGATTTGTGGTTCTAACCGCATTTGCGCGTCAGAAAATTCTGACCTCTTCCTTACATCTTTTGCCTACTCAAGTGGTCGTCAAGCCAAATTTTGTGCCCGATGTCGGCTATGCAGACCCGGCAAAACGGCAGGACTATTTCCTGTTTATTGGCCGGTTATCGCCCGAAAAAGGGATTCGCGTTATGCTCGAAGCTGCCAAAAAGAAATCGTTCAACTTACGGATTATTGGTGATGGGCCATTACGTCGGGAGGTAGCGCAGGCTGCAACTAGGTTGCCTCAGGTAGCGTTTACTGGCTGGCAAGATCGCTCAGTTGTGCTTGCGGCCCTCAAAATGTGCCGGGCGCTTATTGTGCCTTCCGTTTGGTATGAAGGGTTGCCCACCGTGATTCTGGAAGCGTTTGCTACCGGAACCCCCATTATCTGTTCTGATCAGGAGAATTTAAACCAGATTGTATCAGATGGGCAGGTCGGGCGCTTGTTTAAAACCGGTAATAGTGATGATCTGAGCCGGGTTATTGACGAGTTGAGTCATCACAAACCTGAACAGTTAGCACAATATGCCCAAAACAGTCGTCAGGCATACGGGAAGTACTCAAAAGAGTCGTCGTACCGGGCCACGATGAGTCTTTATGAATCATTGATCATAGAGAAAGCAGCACTTGTTTGATAACGGATGGCCTTGGCCCATAAAATCTGATAGCACGAATCACTTTTCTGCCTGTTTTAAACCTGGGCCGTTGGCCCATAAATACGATCTCTGCACCAGGTTATCTGTTCTTTCAGGATTTTGGCCGGATTACCACCAATAATAACCCCTTCCTGATCGAATGATTTTGTTACGACCGACCGCGTGGCTACGATAGAATCTTTTCGGATACGCACGCCCTTCAGTATACTGCAATGGGCTGCAATCCAGACATGATCGTCAATGATCACATCTTTTGCGTAATTGATACGTTGCTGGGTTACAGCATCCAGAATGGAATGCGAGTCGCCCGTTCGAACATCAATATCATAGGCCAGTAAACAGCCTTTACCAATCTGAACGGAAGAGTCAGGCTCCGTAACGGCAACATGCGCATCTTCGATCTCTGTGCGTTCGCCAATGCGAATTTCGCACCGTTCATCTTCAATCCAGAGACTACCTGCTCGTTTAAACTGAACCTGTCTGGCGATAAAAATGCGATTTGAATTGCCTCTGATGTAAAAGATTACTCCGTTAAGGCGAGCCCCTTCTTCAATAATGATGGTGTTATTACGACCAACAATATCGACCACGCAGTTTACGCAAAAGGCAGATGGGTCGACACTAAGCTTGTTTTGTTTGCCGCGAATCTTTTTTGTTAGCCTTGGTTTCAGCAACGACCCCGTCTGAATCAGTAAGGCTAGCTTCACTAGCATCGGATGTTGCTTGATGAATGCTTTGACGCGCTGTTTCATTGGGGAATGTATTTGGAAATTGGGATGAGTCAGCTTTATTTCATTTTTCGGTACAGATAACCCCCAAAAATTCGAGCCAGATCGAACGTGAGATAGATGGGCATAGCCGGTGCGTGAATTCGGGCAAAATGATACCTTGTTTTGAGGTTTATGGGCGAACGGATCGCGAATAAAGCGTCCCAAAACTGGCGTAAGGTTGTCGTTTTGCTGAGAACCAACCCGGTTGCTTCGGTATGTTCATGCACGATGCAATTGGTGGCTACATATAATGAAAAGCCTGCTTTTCGGGCACGTAACGAAAAATCAATGTCGGCCATATGATGCAGAAAGTGCGTTTCATCAAATAAACCAATTTTGTGAAACACATCCATCGGAATCAACATGCCCCGACCTGGCAGGCAATCGGAGGGGATGTACAGTGGGTGTTTTACCAACTTGGCGTACTGATGACTGAAACGGGTTTTGGCCAGATCACGAAATTTGGCAAATGACATGTCTACGTATGTGCCGGCATACAAAAGCCGACCTGGTTCCTTGATGTCGACCGATATTGACCCGATCAGGCAGGGGTACTTTGCCTTGCAAGCCTTCAGCAGATTGGTTAAGTAATCCGGCCCAACTTCCGTGTCGTCGTTCAACGCTAATAAGAAATCATTATCGTCCATAGTCAGGTTTTCCAGCACGTGCCGGATACCTTTATTCGTGCCACCTGCCCACCAGAGTGCGCCCGTGCCCGTGCAGACAATTACATCAGGAAATTCAGCCTGAAGCATCTCCGCCGTTCCATCGGTAGACCCGTCATCAACCACGATTACCCGATAATCACGCTCCGTTTGATCGTTCAGGCAGGCAAGGCATTTTCGGGTATACTGTTTTCGATTGTGGACTGGAATAACCACGTAGATCATGCGCTCAATGATTTGCGTACCGGTTAAGTCAGGCCGGGACTGTCTGATGGGTGGATTCGTCAGGGTCAGATTCCGGGCTGTGTGAATCTATACCATTCATATAGCGGGAGGGCCTGGCCCAGCGAATCAGAAGGTGCAAATAGAAGAGTACGGTTAACGAACCGGCCGTTACCGAGCTTTGCCCAAAAGCCGTCAGCATTAGTAATGAAAAAATAATGATGAGGAGAATCATGCTGGACTTCATTTGGGCATTCAGCATGGCATACGCGACATAGCTGACCATATAACCGAACACCAGCATGATAATCAGGCCATAGAAATCATAGGCAAAGTACAGTTCAGAAATAAGGCCAGTACGAATCCCCATCGTATTGTCCGGGTCGAAAAGCGTCATGAATGTCAGGGCACTATCCTTGCTGATCAGATCGGCTTTGTTGATTCCTGCCACGTTTAGAATGGCTGAGTTAATCAGGTTGGCCAGGGTGCTGGCGGTGAGGTCATAACCAGGAATTTCGCCCGGTTTAAATTCATTCACCGCCCGGATGTATTCCCGAAATTCGACGCCCATAGGAAGCCCCTCTCTGGCAAACTGCGAGGCAGAACTACTTCCCAGTCGCAGATTCTGTAAGCTTACATAGAGTATGGCCGCTACGGTAATCATGCCTATCGACTGCATGTTGAGCGTGAACTTACCATTCATTATTTTTTCATAGAAAAAAATGGAGCTGATCGAAATGAGGAGGAACAAACGCTTGCTATCAATTGAGGTGATCAAAATGGCCAGCACCGCCATAGAAAGCCAGAATACTTTTTCGGGTGTTCGGCTACTTCGCAGGAAACGGTCATAGAGATGCACCGCCGACACGCAGTTGAAGAAGCCAAAATTATACACGTAGCCATAGTTGATATGGTACATTTTTTCGGTTACGTCGCTACCGGAAAAAATGGGTATATAACCAACATTACGGAAAAAATCGGCAAACCAGACCAGTGGAAACAGTAGCAATGGGTACTCAAACCAGGTGAGGTCGTTGAGGAGCAGGCGACCTGTTGCCTGTTGCTCTGGGCTTATTGAGGGAAAGGTGTAGTTTGCATCATGAATGAGCATCCCAACACTCATGGCAATCAGGAATATGTTGTAAATGATACAACCTTCATCCATAGCGATATAATACGGATTGATGGCGTAGTAATTCAGTATTTTAAGCTCGCCCAAATAAAGCCAAAGCATCCAGAAAGTCAGAAAGGCTTTTGTGAAGCGATTTTTGAGGTGGAATACGATGAAGATGGGTATAAATAAGAGCGTATGACTTAGTAAGGATGGATAGATAAAATACTCGTTATAGTTAAATATGGCCCGATAGACCAGGGGTGTTAGCTGCGCAGCCAGGCAACAAATGATGATCAGAAGATACTTTTTCATGATCCTGATTCAGTAGATAAGTCTTTAACAAACCGCGCAGGATTGCCTGCCCATACCTGGTTGGCCGGAATGTTCTTTGTGACAACAGACCCAGCGCCGATTACCGCATGATGGCCAATAGTAACTCCTTTTAGTATTGTAACGTGAGCACCAATGAAAGCCCGTCTTCAATCCGTACGGGAGCCGTTGCTGCCAGTGCGTTGTCGGTGTAACCTACCCGTTGGTCCACATCCAGACTATGGAAATCGGTATCATAAATGACCGTGTTTCCACCAATGGTCACATGGTTTCCGATAGTGATTGAGTCATGGCATACCAGGGCCGTAGCGCTCATACCCACATGATCGCCGATTCGGATTTTCCCCCAAGATTGGCAATGAAAAAACAAGGTTGCTGCCGACCAATCCGGTTGCTATAATTCATGCCGTTGATCAGTACAAAGGATTCGCCAACTGTCATTTGGCTCCCATCGGCGATGTCGATAACCGGAACTCCGTAACTTCTCATGCCTTTTCCAAAGTGTACCCCGTTAAAATAAAAATACAGGCGGGTTAGTAACTGATGAGCCACCTGCCAGATTCGTCTTTTCACGAATCGAATGCTTCGGTAGGCAAGCCGACTAATCCTGAAAAGCATAATCTGAGGGTTCATGGCGTAGCTTGTTCATAATCTGACGGTATTGCCTCAGGCATACGATCAGCAAAAAGCAATTCCAGATGGTGCCTGCAATGACAACACTGGTCGGGCCAGCATCCGTAAAACGGAAAAGCACGTAGTTGAGCGGGAAATACAGCACAATACCGGCGAGCGATGCCTTTACAAGTGTCTTGATCTGTCCCACTCCATTGATAAAATAATTGTAATTGCTTAGAAAAATAAAGCTGATTACATAAGCCGTCAACCAGATAGAAAGGCTGGTTGGGATCTGGATCTTGGCACCAATCCAGACCGAAAATAGGGGTTGAGCCACAACCAGCATTAGTAAAGAAAGCCCTGCCATGCCGGAGCAGATTAGGTTAAGTCGTCGGATTGTAGATTGAATCCATACTGTATCCTGTTTGATATAGGCATCGGTAAATGCCGACCAGTAGGGGGTAATGAAAATGCCGTAAATAAACGGCAACACACTAAAGTATTTGTTGGCGATACTATAGGGAGCAACGCTATCTGACCCCAGATAATATGAAATGAAAAGCCCACCAGAGGTAAATACAATAAGACTGACCAGTTGAAGAAAGAAAAACTGACCACTTATCGAAACCAGTTTTCGAATTAACGAACTATCAATGTGGCTTATACTGGGTACTAAATGACGATAGCTGGTCCGAAAATAATAGACAGAAATACTTCCAAATACCACCACCGGAACTAGATTATAGATGTGAGCAATGACGAGTAGAGACTGCTGTAGAAAAATTGACGCGATATAAATCAGGCTAATAACCAACACATTAACGAGGAATAAAATCCAGGCTACGGCTGCGGCTCGTTGATCGGCTAGTAAAATTGAATTGATTGGTTTCAATAAAAGCTGGAGACTAAAACTGATCAGGGTATAGGTAATGATCGTATTAATGAGAACAGGCTGGTCACTGGTAATATTGAGCAGGGTTGTCCAGTCCAGAAAAAAATGAATGGTTCCGAATATGACACAGAGAGCCAGGGCAAACGCACCCGAAAGAAAATACAGGGTGCTGACATATTTTTTTGCCTGCTCATCGTCGCCCGTATCAAAAAACAACACCAGACTGTTTCGAAGGCCGTTCCCAAAGCTAACATCTACCAGACTGAACCAGCTAGTTAGAAATGTAATGGTCATCCAGATCCCAAAATCTTTAACACTGATATACTGAACGGTTAGCGAAACGGTCAGGAAACCAATCACCACACCAGCACCTTTCAGAAAGATCGACTCAATCACATTTCGATAGACGATCAGACTCCGGGCATCAATGCGATGAAAATTAATAAATTTAACCACAAGTGGGGTAGGTTAGTAAGCGTTAATAGGCATCCGTATTGTTGGTGAACATGGCCAACAGGGTTCGAAAGCAGATATAGATGTCAAGGCTAAGCGATGCTTTCTGAATGTAGAGAAGGTCGTAGCGAACCCGGTGTTTCATCATCAGGTTGTAGGCGATACTTCCCCGACAACCCCTAACCTGTGCCAGTCCGGTAATGCCCGGCCGAATGCCATACCGTTGGGGATAGTTCGGGAGCGTAAACCAATGTTCAGCGTCTAAATCAAGTGGATGAGGGCGTGGCCCAACCAGGCTCATATCTCCCAGCAACACGTTCAGAAACTGCGGTAACTCATCCAAATTAGTCCGGCGTAACACCCGGCCTAAGGGCGTCACACGAGGGTCATTTTTTGAGGCTGGCAGAAACGAATCGGTACCCGACGTGTACATGGTTCGGAATTTTAAACACCGGAATTGCTGCCCATTTCGACCCGACCGGAGTTGCACAAAAATGGCGGGGCCTGGTGAGCTAAGGACAATGGCTACCCAAATAAGTGGAATCATCCAACTTAGAAAAAAAATCGTAATCAGGATACTCATGACCAAATCGAATGCCCGTTTGGCCGAATAACCAATCGTGTATGTCGAGCCCAACTGAGCTTTTTGTTTGTCAATTCCCTGGGGTTTGATTTCCTCGGAGACCATAGCCGGAATTAATTAAGGTTGAATCGACTCAGAAATGTCTTCTTTTTTAGGGCTCCTTTGGCCTGGTACAAATCGCTTTTGTAACCGCCATAGCTGTAGTAGCTGGATGCGTCGTTCTGCACGGCGTTGAGGATAACATTGAGCTTTTTGAAGCGTTTCTCCCGATATAACGACTCCAGCATTTTCAGGCAGTTCTTGGGCGTAATATCATGTCGAACGATATACAGGGTGGCATCGGCGTGCTGAGCAATCAGCTGGGCATCGGTTACTAAACCAACTGGGGGGCATCGATCAGAATATAATCAAAGTGCTTTCGTAGATCCAGAATGAGTTGCTGGAGCCGGGGACCGGTTAGTAGTTCTGACGGGTTGGGAGGAAGGGGGCCACTGGTAATCAGGAAGTAATTGGTTTTATCCGGTATGGGCGTGACTAGGTGAGCCAGGTTTGTTTCGCCAGAAAGATAATCACTTAGCCCAGGTCCTTCGGGCATATTCAGGGAGTGACGAAGTCGGGGTTTTCGAAGATCCATTTCCAGGATCACGGTACGCATACCAACTAGGGCAAGGCTGGCTCCAAGATTTAATGAGATAAAGGATTTGCCTTCGCCCTCAATACTGGATGTGAAGAGCACTACCTGACTACCATCCTGGCTACTGCGGAGGTAGTTTAAGTTGGTTCGTAGCATCCGAATCTGTTCGGCAATGACCGTATTGCTTCGGTTGGCTATGATGAGTGCTTCAGACTGTTTCTTCTTGATAATCTCACCCAGAATAGGAACATGGGTGCCTTCTTCAACATCAGACCGGTGCATAACCCGGTTATTGACCAGGTCATATACACCTAAAAAAACGGCCGGGAGTACTAAACCCGCCAGACCAAACAGCAAATAAAATAAGGATTTGTTCGGTTTAACAGGCTTGGCATCGGTAAGGGCCGCATCAATTACGCGGGAGTCCGAAATTGCCGATGCATAGGAAACGGCGGTTTCCTCCCGTTTTCTCAGTAAATAGGTATACAAGTCATTCTTGATGGTTTGTTGGCGGGTAATGTTTAGTAAGATGCGTTCTTTAGCCGGAATCGTTCGAATGACACCTTCTATTTTTCGGTTATTGGCCATGAATTGTTGGCGCGTACCGGTTAGAATTTCCCGCATCGTTCCTATGTTCTCGGTAATGTTAGCTTTTACGGTTCGAAGCTGGCTATTGACCGTTTGCACCAGTGGATTTTGTTCCGACGTTGTCCGCATTAACTGCTCTCGCTGGGCCTCCAGTTTGGTGAAGGTTTCAAATAAACCCAGTAAAGTAGGGTCACTCAGCCCTAGTGTTGCCGGGGTGCCACTCCGATGGGCAGGTTGACTATGGACATACTTTTGAATGTCGTTCAGGGCCTGCAACTGGATATTGACCTGATTCAGTTCGGTGTCGTTTTGCTGAGCGCTTTCCAGAAACCCTTTAGCCTGTAAGCCCAGGTCCGTGATTCCTTCCGAGGATTTATAATGTTCAACTCCTTTTTCAACGGATTGTAACTCACCCGATACGAGCTGTAAGCGGTCATCTATGAAGTTCAGGGTATTGGAAGCCACGCGATTCTTGTCCAGCACCGACGCTTTGGTATACAGGTCAATCAACCGATTTAAAATGGCTTCACCCTTATCGGGAACGCCTGTTTCAATCGAGAGCATGATAACGGTTGAGGCCTTGCTCGTAGGTTCTGCTTTTAGCACACGCAGGAAGTTATTGGCTGTCTGGCTGCGGGGAGTTACCTTAATGTGCAGAGGTTCAGTACTGGCCGATACCGCCTGGCGGGCAAAGAACCGCAATCGCCCCATCGGTGTCTGAACACTGGTATTGAGTGAATAGAGCGTTTCATCAAGTTTAATCGAATTGCTGTCGATAAACTGAATCGTAAAGGGTTTATCCTGATACAGCGCACTAGTGGGTTGTTCAATAATCAGACGAATAGGCGCTTGTTGAAACAACTCCCGCAAACCATAGGGAGTTTCGTGGAAATAGGTGACATCGAGTCCAAGTTCCTTAACCACTTGATTCATTAGCGTATGTGACCTGAAAACTTCAATTTCGTTTTCGACTATTTTTTTGGGTGCGAAAATCTCCAGGTCTTTCAGAATGTTATCAGAGTCAAGCCCTTTTTTTTCATCCTTGATTAGTAAGCTGCTCTGACTGAGATAAATTGGTTGTTTAAACTGTAGGTAGAAATAAGCTGCCAATAACATCAGAGTAAGGGACAGCAGAAACCAATACCAGTTTCGAGCATAGCGTAGTAAGGTGGTTCGAAAGTTGCTGTCTGCATCCATCACCTGATAGGGTACATAGGAGAAGTTGGATGAAGTAGACATGATGGGTAGGTATGGATTAATTACGGGTGAGTAAGATGGCAATGAACGACAACGCGCTTAGAACTGTCGGAACAATCAGGTAAAATCGATCGGCATTTGCTACACGCGCCTTACCGGGTTCGACATAGACAATGTCATTCGGGTGCAGGTAGTAATAAGGCGACCGGAATAAATTACGCTGGGTCAGGTCGACCCGGGAGAATGTTTTTTTGCCACTTTCTTCCCGAATGACCAGCACATTATCCCGTCGACCATAGATGGTTGCATCGCCCGCTAAACTCAGGGCTTCAATTAAAGTGATCTGATCATTGGGGATCGTAAACAGAGCTGGTCGGGTTACTTCGCCTAGAACAGAAATTCGGAAATTCTGATTGCGCACATTTACCGTGGGCTCTTTCAAAAAAGGAATTAGTTTTTGTTTGATCAGGGCGTTACACTCGCTCACCGTCAAATCGCTCACTGTCAGTCGACCAACCAGAGGCAGTTCGATTTCGCCTGTGGCTGCCACCAGGTAGCCTGCCATTTCGGGTAATCCACTCGTATTGGTGCGCCCAGTTAAAGTTGTGGGCGTATAGGGGTTGAAGAAAGCGGAAGCATCAGGATTTAGACTACTGACTTGGATCGATAGTACATCACCGGGTTTTATGCGGGGTACATAGGCTTCGGCAATTGGCACACTAGCACGTGAGCCTGTATCGTCCTGAAAATAGACGACTTGCTTTGAGGATACGCAGGCAATCAAATTTATTAAACTACTGTACAGACAGGCTTGAGCAATAAATGCCTGACTTGGCAGACCAATCTTTGCCAACATTAAAAAGTAAGCTACTATCTTGATTCGAAAGGAAATCATAAATGGTAAATAAATCCAGATTTAGCCTTACGACAAGATAATTCCTGGGTAACGACTGTTTGAGGAGTATTATATCCGTTTAGTGTGATAGTCAATGTACCTATCAACACACAGTTTAACACAGGTAATTAAATCCTATAGTCAATGAATAGTAGCAAAATTTATACCAATATATACCCATTTAAGTACACCGATATAATTAAAATAAACTTAGTTTGACTATCAATGGATTTATACCCTTAGACGTTTTTTAGATGTATAGTAACTCAAGTAGTTGCTAGGTTATCTTTTTGCAAAGGCATAATTAACACCAATATGGGGCATAGATGACTAAAAAAAGGGGTAAAAGGAAGGGTAAATCGCACGTTTGGGCTGAAAGGAGGGGACAGATACTGTATAGACCTAAGATCTATAGTTCATAAGTAATCAGGCAGAATAAGGCTAGATTTGATTCTATGGATTTTGTTGATTCTATTGAATAACAGAGACTTAATGTAATAGAATCAACAAAATCCATAGAACCTAAATTTGCCTAATTACTTAAGTGCGAAGAGTTTCCCTTAGGCAATGTCTTACAAAGCCTGGGGAAATTGGTCATTAAGAGCTGGTAGAAGAGATAATAGCTTGTAAATGTGGCACACTTAATGAGGGGTGCCACATTTACAAGCTAAGCTTAACATAAGCAAGAACAAGGAATAGGATAACCGATTCGGTGCCCTCATAAAGTGGGATCAAATTCCAGATTGATGTCGGCATCTTTTCCATCGACGGGGGCACGCTGACGTAAGATGAGTTTACTCTTGGTCAGTTGAATAATTGGAAAGTTTCCTTTAAAGCCCGATACATCGACATCAATTGATTTCGTATCGGTCGCTAATTTCCAGGTGCCGCCGTTCACAACCGAATTAGATTGCTTTGGGTCGAGGGCACGGACGGTTCCGTCATTTCGAAACTGCATATTCAAATCATACAATACCTGAGTGGCCAGATTCAGACGGCTTTTATTGATTGCCTGACCATCGGCAGTCGATACCTGAACCGTTCGCCAGTTATTGGCGACCAGTAAGTCAGTCTGTGAAGCTTCGGTAGGGGTAGGATTACTATCGTTAGTACAATAGGTCAGGGTAATCAACAGTGCGGTACACACCAGTAAAAGTCGGATCGTATTCATAACGAGATAAAGCCGTATTGTAAGTATTGATTAATGAACTAACGAGAAGCGATTACCAATTCGTTTAGTAACCGGGCCGCTTTGTGGCTTAAAATTCACTAGTTTTGGCGAAACTTCAAGCAATGCGGGTTTCATTTGGCATTTTGTTTGTCTGGCTGATTGCGTTTTTTCCAGGTTTTTATCCATTGGCTAAGGCTCAGGAGTGCGCCGATCGGCTCATCTTTACGCCTGTTAGCCAGCCTAATTTGATTGAGTGGGGTAAATTTCCGGATTTTACGCTCCCGTTTCCGGTGATCTACGGTGGCCCTCGTTTTATGGATGCCAGGCCAGCCCATTACGTCATGGATTTAGCCATCTGGTGGACATTAAGGACACTGAATATGGGTCACTTGTTCAGGCGAGCCAACGGGCATTGGTGTATTATGGGTTTGCAACAGGTCTGAACCAACCCTGGGAAACAATAGAAAGTCCCTGGGCGAATGACCTGACCGCTTACCGGGCCAAATGGGATCGCTTTTTATCGGATCTGGCCGGGGACAAAAAAATTCGGCAGGATTGTATGTGCTCCCCTAAACCGACTGTCGTTAGACATCGAACGGTTTCAGGAAACGGATACCCGAATCCTGAAACTTAAAACGGATACCCGCGTACCCGAATCCTACCGTAATCTCACGGACGCTGACTTTGTGGCGGCTTACAAAAAAGCCATGCGGAACCTCTATGCCGAAGGTCTGCGCTATATTCGTCAGCATGCCGACCTGACGGGCATTCGGGTAAGCAGCTATGCCGATACCCCGTACTTAATACTTATCTGAACGTGCCAACTTTCACCTGGGCCGATTGGACAACGAACCTCAGCCGAACAAATTACCTGGTTCAGGATTCCCTGGGGCATGGTATTGGTGGGCCTTACTACGACCAGTTGGATGCGCTGTCGCCTTCGGCCTATTACTACTATGATTATCCGAACCCGCTGGCGAAGGACTATCTGGCCTACCTACTGTTTCAGGTGGAGGTGAACCGGGCCTGGAGTACGAAGCCGGTGGTGCCCTGGGTTTGGCTACGGTATCATGACAGTTCGAGTAGTTTCCCCAACTTCATCCAGCCGTTTATGGCTGAAGCAACCGCTATTTTTCCGTTCTTTTCGGGAGCAGCTGGTTTGTGGCTCTGGGAGAACCCTACCCTCGTACAGTCACGTACGGATACCTACGCGGCCTACGAACACTTTACGCATGGGCTTTATCGACTGTCGCGCTTCGCCGATATGTTCCAGGGAACGTATGAATTGGTGATTGAAACACCCGCCCGAGATCTTATGGATAAGCAGCTTCCCGTTTGGCGTGGGGTAGTAAATGGAAACAAAATTCTGATTGCTGCACAAAATCCGTATGCGGCCGATGGCGTAAAAACCAGCCTGACCGTTCGCTATAAAACCTGGCAGCAGACCATCGAGTTAACTGGAACGGAGGTGTACCTGTGCCAATTCGACATGGGGACCGTGACGGCAACAGAACCCGATTTGGTTGATGTGGGCGTATTCCCAAATCCAACGCAAACAACACTAAGTATAACGTTTGGACGGTTGCCCGTTAGGCCTACTGACCTGATTCTGTTAAACACAAACGGCCAATCAATCGTTAGGAGAGCGGTTAACAGTGTTAAGGAGATCATTAATGTAGAAAATTTACCCGCTGGATTATATATCCTCCGCATTCAAAACGAAACAGGAAGTCAGACAAAAAAATAGTCATTCATAGTCATTGATTGTCATTCGTGATGTGTTATTACTAGTCTTTTTCTTACTCCTCCTGCGCCCTACCACATGCTTCGCGAGGAACAATGAATGGCTAGCCATGACAATCGAATGACAGGCAATGACCACTAATTAGTATGCCCAATCAACTCCAATACGAAACCAGCCCCTACCTGCTTCAACACGCCAACAACCCGGTTGACTGGTATCCCTGGGGCGAAGAGGCCCTGACCAAAGCGATTACAGAAGACAAACCTATTCTTGTCAGTATTGGCTATTCGGCTTGCCACTGGTGCCATGTGATGGAGCGGGAATCCTTTGAGAAGGAAGACGTGGCCTTGCAGATGAATGCCCATTTCGTCTGCATTAAAGTTGATCGTGAGGAGCGCCCGGATGTCGATGCCATTTATATGGATGCTGTGCAGGCTATGGGCGTGCAGGGAGGCTGGCCGCTCAACGTATTTTTGATGCCTGATGCCAAACCGTTTTATGGATTAACCTACCTGCCTAAACGAAATTGGGTGAACTTGCTGGATAGTATCCGTTCCGCCTTCGATGAACACCGGCAGGATTTGGTCCAATCGGCGGAAGGTTTCGCTCGGGAACTGAACCTGACCGATGCCGAACGCTATGGGCTGACCCAAAACGATCCGCTGTTTGCCCCCGAAACCCTAGAGGTGTTGTACCGCAAAATCGCGGTTAAAGCCGACGATGAAAAGGGGGGATGCGTCGGGCACCGAAGTTCCCGATGCCGAGTGTCTGGCGGTTTTTACTTCGTTACTATGCGGCAACAGCTAATGAATCCGAGACGGCGGATCGCGCACTCCAACAGGTGAAACTTACACTGGATCGAATGGCGCTCGGTGGTATTTATGATCAGCTTGGTGGCGGTTTTGCCCGTTACTCGACGGATGCTGATTGGTTTGCCCCCCATTTCGAGAAGATGCTTTACGACAACGGCCAACTCCTGACGTTGTATGCCGAAGCGTATAGCTTAATGAAAAGCCCGCTTTATAAGCATGTAGTTTACCAAACCATTGGCTTTGCCCAGCGCGAATTGCTGAGTCCTGAAGGTGGATTCTATTCAGCTCTCGACGCCGATAGCGAAGGGGTGGAAGGTAAGTTCTACACCTTCACAACACCAGAGTTACGGGAAATACTAGGTGCCGATTATGACTGGTTCGCCGAACTGTATAACCTGACTGACGCTGGCAATTGGGAGCATGAGCCCGGCGTGGATTCGCTTAATATTCTGCACCGAACCGAGTCTGATGAAGCGTTTGCCGAACGCATGGGTTGGTCACTGGCCGACCTCAACGTACGGCTGGATGCCACGCACATCCGGCTGTTGCAGGTGCGTAACGAACGAATCCGGCCAGGATTGGATGATAAGATACTTTGTTCGTGGAATGGCCTGATGCTGAAAGGACTAGCTACGGCCTATCGGGTGTTTGGTGAGCCGGAGTTTCTGACACTTGCCCTTCGGCTGGCTTTCTTTCTTTTGAAAAAAATGCGGGATAGTCGGAATGGCCGACTCTGGCATACCTATAAACTGGGACGTGCCCGGCAAGCTGGTTTCCTGGATGATTATGCGGCCTTAATTGATGGCCTACTGGCACTGTATCAGGCAACCTTTACCGAAAGCTGGCTCCTGGAAGCCGATCAGCTAACGAAGTATGTACTGGCTAATTTCAGCGATCATTCGGTTGATGAGTTGACGGGCCCGGAGCCGTTGTTTTTCTTTACGGATAAAAACAGTGAAGAACTGATTGCCCGGCGTAAAGAGCTGTTCGACAATGTGATTCCCGCATCGAACTCAATGATGGCTGAAAACCTGTACATACTAAGCCTTCTGCTCGATCGGCCCGATTATGGCGATCGTGCTGATCAGATGCTAGGCCGGGTACAACCACTCGTTCAGCAAAATGCGGACTACCTGACTAACTGGGCGTCTCAGTATGCGTTGCGTTCCCGCCCTACTGCCGAAATTGCTATTGTTGGTCCCAATGCTGATCTGATAAGGGCCGAACTGGATACTGAGTTTTACCCAAATAAAATACTCTGTGGTACAACCGGAAAAAGTGAGTTACCTCTGTTGCAGCAACGTGGTCTCGTAAATGGAGAAACGGCCGTGTATGTCTGCTACAACCGGGCTTGTCAGTTACCAGTTACCCGTTTGGAAGAAGCCTGGCAGATTTTACATTGATTAGGTGGTGAAAAATGACCGCTTTATAAATACATAAGACGCCTTCGAGATTTTATCGAAAAATCATAGGAAATAACCAGAATGAAAAATACCTTCATGGCGAATTAACATAGTATAAATCAACTAGACGTATCCTGCTAATATTGTTGATTAACAGACGTTTACTTGTTTGCTAGTTAAATGTAAAAGGTTAAACATAATAACTTATTACTATAACGCCATGAAGACCACAAGTTTACTTAGATGCATTGGTTGTTTACTGATTATTGCTGGATTTTTTGGATGTACTGACCACCGTATTCCGGCGGTTACACCAGGAGCCAGTCGTTTACGGGTTAAAACGATAAGTCAGGATGGACCAAACGGTTCATCAAAGGTTAGCGCATTTAAATACGATGCCCAGGGGCGATTGAGTCTGATCATTGGCTATCAGTTACCCGATAGTAGCACAACACCAGTCGAGAACACCGTTTTTCAATACGATGGTCAAAATCGACTAACGCAAGCTCAGCACTCAATAGTCCGACGTGGATCAGGCTCTGAAACCTACACACTTACTTACAATGGAGCAGGTCAGGTGTCGGGAGTGCGGAACTCGCCGTCTACCTTTGGTATAGGCATCCAATACAACTCCGCTAATCAGCCATCGACATATACTAAAGGAATTAACGTCGGGGGGCTCGTGGCCAGCGGAGGTGGTTCGTTCACCTTCACTGGGAATAACGTAACTTCGTCCTCTGATCTATTTACTGTAACCCGTTTAGGGGAGCCCCCATCCGCTCCAAAGTATGGCTGGTCGGCAAACACTACCTTTACATACGATGATAAAGTAAATCCGTTTTATGGCGTATTTGTCATTCCGCGCCGGGCGTGTTTCTTCCTCCTGCTGGTGTGGGTTCGTTTGGGCCTTTCTACACGTATTACGGAGGAATTGATAATCAGTTTAACTTTAGCCAGAACAATGTAGCCTCGGCTATAAACGGGGGAGTAGTTACCCTATACTCCTATACCTACAATGTGGCTAATTTGCCAACCAAGCGCGTTACGGCAAGCGGGAATAGTGTCCTGGAAACCTTGTATTTTGAGTATGAAAATTACTAGACTGTAGGCTATCCGAGCAGGAACAAATTGCCCTATCCTCTTTTCTGAAAAAGAGGATAGGGCAATTTGTTATTTATAAAGTGTCAATAAAAAATAAGCTGATTTTTGTAAAATCATTCATCATTCATCATTCATCATTCATCATTCATCAATTCTCCCCAGCCAGTGAGCACCAGCGTTCGCCGACCACCATCATTACGGTGTTCACCGAGATAAATTCCCTGCCACGTTCCTAGATTCAATCGCCCATTTGTGATGGGAATCGTAACCGAGTGACCCAGCATAGCCGCTTTCAAATGGGCTGGCATATCATCGGAGCCTTCGTAATCATGTTGGTAATACGGTGCGTTCTCCGGCACCGTTTTGTTGAAGTATCGCTCGAAATCTCCCCGAATAGTTGGGTCCGCGTTTTCATTGATTGTCAGACTAGCTGACGTGTGTTGAATAAATACCTGCACTATCCCTGCGCGAATCTGTTGCAGGTCCGTAAATTCACGCTCAATAAGTCGGGTGATCAGGTGAAAACCGCGCGGGTAGGCCGGTAAATGAAGGGTATGTTGATAAACAACCATAATGAATAGGTTAATAACCAATAACTTATAACAAATAACTATATTAGTCATCAATCAGTTGTCATTGCTGGAGACTACTATACCTGGTGAAATGAGGATTACATGCTATAGGAAGTATCTGATAAATGGCTTATGCTTCCTGCTGTTCTGTTAATTGGACAATCCGTTTATGCACAGTCAGATTCTGTGCGGACTAAGCTTACCTACACGGTTCGTCATGAGTTTGCCGACTATGACGAGGAAATTCTCTATTATGGTAAGCATGACCAGTATTTTACCGTTCGGATTTACCGAAAAAATGGCGTTTTATTTCGAACTGACTCCTACACGCTGTTGCCCAAAACACTCTCGAATGGCTTTCAATTAGACAGCGTAAGCCGTATTATTCATCATGGACCGACCAGGATCATGTATCCGTCCGGGGAACCCTATATAAACTGCGATTATAAAGATAACGTACTGCATGGCCCCTTTATGGCTTTTTACGAGGACGGCACTATTAAACGGAAGGAGTTTTATAAGAATGGCCGGCTCACTAAAAGCCAATGCTTCACGCTGGATGGGACAGAACAACGTTGCGAACCGTTTTACCAGGCGGCTAAGTTTCTGGGTAAGACCCAGGATCTACAGGCCTATCTAAAACAAAAAATGGAGTCGATACTTGATGGCGAACGGGTCCGGAGAGTGAATGCGGCTCTGACAATCAATGAGATTGGTCAGGTTGTTCGAGTGAGTGTATCCGTTTATACAGCTCCTTATGCTGAACAACAGGTTCCAGTTGTGGGCAGCTATGTTCAGCAGATACTTAGGAATATGCCTGAATGGACGCCTGACAAATTTAACTGGAAGCCCGCTATCAATGATGGGAAAGCGATTTCGTCAACCTGTGTGATGACCATATTTCGAACCTATGGAGGTATCCAGTTCTATCTGTCTTATCGAATGTGAAAACACGGGATTTTACTTAGCCGTTATGGGAATTTCCAGCAGTAGGAGTACAGCATTGTTTGATAAGGCCTCAAAGTCTATTTCGCCGTGTTGGATCGTTCGTAAAGACAGACCATCCCGTTCATGAAGAAGCCGGTTCTGCACTTCAAACGCACCACTCAGGACAAATACAAAGACACCATGCTCTGCACGTTTTAGTCGATAAATGCCCTCAGCCCGTCCAGCATACTGACCAATATAGGCGCTACATTGGTGTGGGCTGTTAGCCTGTGTCACAGTAGATGGAAATAGAGACAGAAGCTTATTTTTATCGGTAAGATCAAAGCTCGTTTTCTGACTATCAGGAATAAACCCGCTTGACCTGTCGATTAGCCAAATCTCAATAAAATTGATCAACTCGGTCTCGTAGGGGTTACTGACTTCATAGTCCATCCCGGTCGAAAGCGTGAGGATTTGGGCCTGGCCAGCTTCCAGAAACCCAGCTTCAATACTACTTTGGTACGCAAGGCCACCAACGATCGGAAGAAGAATCACTGTTGTATTTTCTTCAACTTTCATCGTGATCCTATGACCAGCCTTTAGGGTAGTATCGTTCAGAAGTTTCAGAGGGCCAAAGGGCTCCCGATGCTCACCAACGTAATGACCAAAATTGAAGCCGTGAAAACTTCGGAAGTGGTCGAGTTGGGAGCAGCCTCTCATGTCGGATAGGTACAGTTGAACCTGAGTTTGATTATCCATAGGGGCTTAATTCGGCAAATCGGTCTGCTGAACGGACGAAATACTCAGATAGGG
Organism: Spirosoma telluris; assembly: GCA_003259005.1. Classification (GTDB taxonomy): domain Bacteria; phylum Bacteroidota; class Bacteroidia; order Cytophagales; family Spirosomataceae; genus Spirosoma; species Spirosoma telluris. The sequence goes on along the minus strand of QLII01000001.1, from coordinate 1,161,843 downwards.
CTGCAACGCAATCAAATCCGTTTCCACCTCTTTACCAGTCTGTAAAGCTTCTCGATGGTCGCCATAGGCAATCAGAAGCCGATCAGAAAACGTGTCGATCCAGGTGAGCGGCTCACTATAAAATAAGACAGCAACTTTATGGGCCTCTTTATTTTGAACGTGCGACTGGATAATCTCAAACTTGAATTGCGAAAACGGGAGGCAAAGTTTTCCTGAACTATTGACAATATCAGGAATGAGTTTGTTTAACTGCCGGATATAGCCAATAGCAGCTGCGCTGGTCAGGTGATGAAGTTTCTCGGCGTTGGGAACATTCTCCAGTAATTCCTGAAATGTACTGTATTCATTCGCCTGATTATAAAACTGAGCCTGCATGTAAAACTCCATGTAGGTGTCCTCGAAAACGAATTTATCCCAGGGTTTCTGAGACGTTGCGTCAATGATTTTTCGATAACTCAGGCGAATGATTCCTTTTGACATACTAGAGGCAAACATGAATGATTTTTTTACCACAGAGGCACAGAGAGCACAGTTTCAACGCATGATTTTAAACTCCGTGTTCTCTGTGGTTTAATTGATTTTTTACGCGCTGACGACGATTGTATGCGTAAGTGTATACCCTCCCGATATACTTCCCGAAACGGTCGCTAATTCAGTCGTAAACCCATCCGAGAACACATTATCGGACTCATTCTTCGTATCCTGCACGCCTTTTGTATAGCCATAGGACTGAGCCGTTGTATACACCGTGGTCGTGATGTCGTAAGGGAAGGCAATCTGCGTAACCAGCAGCGATTTTCCGGCTGAGTTGTAAATATGGACGTGGATATGCGGAGCACGACCCGAATACCAGCCGGGAAAAATGGATGTAAACGACACCAGCCCATTGGCATCGGTCGTTTGCCGACCGCGCAGAAAATCAACAGTCGTGAAATTAACGCTTTGCATGCCGGTTCCACCATATTCCGAATAGTAGCCGTCTTTGTCGCAGTGCCAGACATCGACCAGCGCACCCGCTAAGGCTGCACAACTGCTACTGGCATTTTTGATGGTGATATTCATCGTAAACGCAACGCCTGTTCGCCCATCTGTGATGTCTTTTCGTACAAAATTAGCAGGTACTTTCGTTGGAAAAGGCCCTTCCGTTTCGCTGGGTGTGACACTACAATTACTAGACGAATTGCCATTGGTTGAGCCAGTTGATGTGCTAGTGCCCGTAGTGGTGGTCGAAACAGGATCAACCGTAGATGACGAACAACCTCCAACAAGGGGGGCAACGGCAGCAATGCCTAGTAAACTGCCAAAACCGCGTTTCAAAAATTCTTTACGTTCCATACAAAAGTTTAAACAGGAAGTTGATTTATACAAAACAGTACGCGGCAACCAGATTTAATGTTGCTTGACCGTTGGAGTTTGCGGTAAACGATCCATTTGTGTCGGTAAACGGGAAGCTTATTACCCCAATCGATTTACTAAGTCGGTTTCATAGCTGGCACCGATCGGAATCTCACGATCACCTAATAAAATTGTCTTGTTTCGAATGGCCTCGATCCGGTTCAAGGGCACGATATACGAGCGGTGCACCCGACTGAAGCTGTGGTTAGGGAGACGCTCCATCATCGCTTTCATCGTCATTCGCGCTACAATAGGTCGAGGCACCTCTGCCCGATTTTTACTGGTATTATCGGGCTGGAGGTGAATTTTTAAGTAATCATCCAGCCCTTCAATGAATAAAATATCGGCCAACGCAATTTTGTGGAGCGTATAGTCGGCCCGGATATAGAGGTAGGCTTCACTAGGGAATCGGTCCGTTGCTGCCAGCGGTAAAAATCAGCCGCTTTATTGGCTGCCTGCACAAATCGCTCAAACGTAAAGGGCTTTAACAGGTAATCAACCGCATTAAGCGTAAAGCCTTCTACAGCATATTCGGCATAGGCTGTTGTGAAAATAACCATCCGATCCGTCGATACGGTCGCTTGCGACCTAGCTGCGGAAGTAGTACCCACGGCTTTATAAAAATCAATGCCTGACATTGACGGCATATTGATGTCCAAAAACAATAGATCAACTGGGAATTGCTCCAGATAGCGTAATGCCTCGTCGGTGCGGGTAAAGGTTTTTTGGAGATCGATAACGTCCACTTGCTGGCAGAAGTGGGTGAGCACCCGAAGTGCAGGGGGCTCGTCGTCTAAGGCAATGGCGCGAATCATGACAGGGTAATCGTTAGGTCAATGGTGAAACTAGTTGGTTTGTCGCTGATAATCAGCAGATGACGTTCTGGATATAGAAGCTGTAAACGAGATTTTGTATTGGTCAACCCAATGCCGCTGGCCACCGCCGTTGGTTGAAATACTCGTACTTTCTTATTCGCTACGTGACAATGCAGTTCACTGTCCTTAATTGAAATACAAATCTGAATAGCCGAAGGCTCCTCGGGGCTAACCCGTATTTGAATGCATTTTCGATGAAAGAAATAAGGAGTAACGGGACAATTTGTTTGCCGTTCGGTTTCCCATCGACGGTAAAATCAACTGCGGCTGTATCACCCAGCCGCAGTTGTTGGAGAGCAATATACTGCCCAATGTAGTCCAGTTCATTTCGTAAGGAAACCAGATTTTTCTGCGACTCCTGAATAACATAACGGAGAAACGACGACAGTTTAATGATGGCATCGGCCGTTGGGGGGGATTCGATAATCGCCAGCGAATAGATGCTATTGAGGGTGTTGAACAGAAAATGCGGGTTAATCTGAGCCTTTAGATAGGAGAGTTCGGTCTGAATTTTTTCCTGTTCGGTTTCGCGCCAGCGATTGTTTACGCGTATCGCTAACGCCATCAGGAAGCCAACCAGCGTCAGAAAAAACGTTTGACTACGCTCCGATGGTAAGCCCGGTTGTTGAGGGCCTGGTTCTGGAAAATGGCCAGGTGAGAAGGAGGGAGGTACTTCACCAGGAAAATGGGGTGGTGGCATGTGTTCCATACGTTCGCCGGGTGGTGGGCCTTGTCGCCTGGTTTGTGAACCGATTCCTTGCCGATTGATGACAGCAAGCGAGCTTTCAATGAGTAGAAAACAGCCTAATGAAGCGAGGGCATAGGCGATGTATTTTCGGTGTAAGAACAACTTCGGAATCAGGACATAGTAATTGGTATAAAAAAAGACGATCGTCAGCAGATATGACACCAGATTACGCTGCTCGTGCGGATTGTAGGGAAGCTCGGCCAGTTTTGCCAATCCATCCGTCGCAAAAATATAGGGGAGAGCCAGAAAGGTTACGCAACCAAGTAGATGAATCGCGATGGTCGAAAGCCGATTATTCATGTAGGAAAATTACTCCTGAATCCGCTAACTCGATTGATTGGCATGGAGAATTGGGGCCAGCAGGCAGAATGTGTCGGTGAATAGTCGCATAGCTCCCCTGCATACTCACCAACAAAGGGATTCCTGGATAAGTCTCAGTCAATAAAAGAAAATGAGCAGGGGATATCAATGAAGACAGGATCGGAGAACAGGAACGTTTTCCATTGACCGCTTAATAAATATTTTGAGAGGAGATCGGTATAACCGCTAATATGGAAATACCTTGGAGGCTGTCCCATACCAAAAATATTGGTTCATGTAAGACAATTGGCAAAGCTTAACTGATTTTTCAGTTATTTTTCATCCTTAACAAGCTAATGAAGGCTGATTAGATGAAGTTAGCGCTTTACCAAAATACATTTTATAGATGCTTTTGACTGCCTATGGTAGTCAATAAAAAAGCCTCCAAAACTTTTCGTATTGGAGGCTAACTGTTTGGTTATCAGTGGTAGCGGGGAGCAGGATCGAACTGCCGACCTTAGGGTTATGAATCCTACGCTCTAACCATCTGAGCTACCCCGCCGTTTGATTTCACAAAAGTAAGGAAAAAATAGGTTCGGACAAAAAACAGCGTTGACTTTCGCAAAAAAAATCGTTTACCTTTGCCAATGACCCCTTTAGTATAATAAGTTATGGAGAAATTGAAATTTATTACCGAATATGAACTTCGGGCGTCTCCCAAAATGCTGTTTCCCTACATTAGCACGGCATCAGGCCTGTCGCAGTGGTTTGCCAGCAAAGTCAACACAATGCCTGAACAGCGGTTCGATTTCCAGTGGGACAACGAGAGTCACATTGCCCGGCAGGTATCGATGCGGCAAAATAAAGGGGTTCGCTTTGAGTTCTTAAATACGGACGATAATGATTCCGACAATAATTATGTTGACTTCCGTGTTGACCAGAGCGAACTGACCCAATCGACATTTCTCCGCATTACCGACTATTCAAATACAACCGACGAAGAAGAACTCAAAGACCTGTGGGATGGTTTAATGGATAAGCTGAAGGAAATTGTAGGAAGTTAAAAATGTATAATGAGTAATGAATACTGTATAACGGCTCGTTAGGGAGGTAGCATTATGCAGTCAACATTATACATTATTCATTTATATGAAGAAAATAGATAAACTAATACTCGGCTCGTTTTGGGGGCCGTTTTTTTTAACCCTCGGCGTCGTCATCTTCATTTTTCTGATGCGACTGCTGATGTTTTACATTGATGATTTTGTTTCCAAAGATCTCGACCTGGCTACCTTTGGTCGATTGCTCTTCTACTTTGCCCTGCTAACTATCCCTACTGCGTTGCCCCTGGCTGTCTTACTATCGTCATTGATGACATTCGGCAATCTTGGGGAGTTTTTTTGAATTAACCGCCCTAAAAAGTGCGGGTATTTCGCTTACAAGAGCAATGCAGCCACTGCTCATTGTCGCTATTGGTATCAGTGCCTTTTCATTCTGGTTTAATAATTCGGTCTCGCCCTGGGCAAACCTGAAAGGCTATAGTCTGCTCTATGATATTAAAACCGCTAAAGCTACCCTAAATTTGAAAGAAGGCATTTTTTACAACGATTTGCCAGGGTACAGCATTAAAGTAGATCACAAAATTAAAGGCCCTAAAGACAGTAAAAACGGCGATTTGCTGAAAGGACTGGTCATTTACAAACATCCAACAAACGGATTGGAGGCTGGTAATCGTGAAATTATTTTAGCCGATTCGGGTCGGATGTATACCGATAAGGATCGGTCTTACCTAGTTTTTCAGCTCTTCAATGGGAACGACTATCAGGAGTATTCAGATAACAATTCTATTAGTTTCGCTGGTGGTGGCATGCCTAACAAAGGGGCACAGTTCATGCGAAATGGCTTTAAGGACTACCGGCTCGTAATCAGCCTGGAGTCGTTTGGCATTAAACGTACTGATGAGAACCAGTTCGAGTATCATGAGTACATGAAAAACCTGAATGAACTGTCAACCCTAACCGACTCACTCCGAAAAGATTACACAAGAACAAGTCTGAATGTTGCCAGTACATCCCGACAATATTATAACTACCAGTTCAAGTCTGATGCCGTTCTTCGACAGAAGGTGGTCAAGGATGGAAAATGGGTTGACTCACTCCTGAAAAAACGGCCCGTCGCAACGCCCGATTTAGCCCAGGCGGCCCTGAGCCAGGCGCAAAATATTCTCTCTTACTCAACGTCCAACGTTACTTATCTGACTGAAAAAGAGAAGGGTGTCTGGAAGTACCAGTTAGAAACTCACCACAAATTCACCCAGTCGATTTCAATTTTTGTGATGTTCCTGATTGGCGCGTCTATGGGGGCTATTATTAAGAAAGGGGATTTGGGGTGCCGGTACTAATTGCCATTGTCTTCTTTATTTTCCTCTATGTATTGACGATCGCAGGCGACAAATATGCGAAAGATGGACTGCTCTGGGTACCGCTGGGGGCCTGGATGGCAAACATTGTCTTATTGCCGATTGGGCTACTGCTCATGCAGCGTGCCCGCCACGATTCGCGCCTGTTCGATAAAGATGTGTATGTGATTGCCTGGGAACGCTTGAAACGAAAATGGGCAGAACGAAAAAGTCGTCAGTCAATAGCTGTCAGTTAATAAATAGGGGACCAATCTGCGTATGACAGGGGTTAGTTGAAAAACAATCGACTAATGACTACCGAAAACCGGCTAATTTTCCTATCTTTGCACCCAAATTCATTATTTCATTTTATTAGCTGTCTGAAGATGTATCTAACGACCGAAAAAAAACAGGAGATATTCTCCACCTCGGGCCATGCCAAAAGTGCAGCGGACACCGGGTCGGCCGAATCCCAGATCGCGCTGTTCACTTACCGGATCAGTCATTTAACTGAGCACCTGAAAGTTCACAAGCACGATTACGGCACCCAACTGGGTCTTTTAAAATTAGTTGGTAAGCGTCGGCGGTTGCTGAATTACCTGCTTAAAAAAGACATCTCGCGTTACCGGGCTATTCTGGCCGCGCTGGGATTGCGGAAGTAATCGGCTACTTCACAAAAAAAGGGAATCTGCAACTAGTAGATTCCCTCATTTTTGTAGTTTCTACAGGAGAATGTGGTGAAAACCCGTTAAGAAACAAAATGAAAATCCGGAAACGGTAGATGGCAAGGCATGCCGGGCCATCGAAGCGGTTTAAAGCTGTAAGAGGACGTATTCAAAATCTGTTGTATGTTTCAAATCACCACGCAATCCGTTGCGCTGCCCGACGGGCGGGAAATTACCATCGAAACCGGAAAAATGGCCCGACAGGCCGACGGAGCGGTGGTTGTCAGATTAGGCGACACAATGCTGTTAGCGACTGTCGTATCAAGTAAAGATGCCAAAGAAGGTGTTGATTTCCTTCCTTTATCTGTTGATTACCAAGAAAAATTTGCTTCTGCTGGCCGGATTCCAGGTAGTTTCCAACGGCGCGAAGGCCGTCTGGGTGATCACGAAATCCTGATCAGCCGGTTAGTTGACCGTGCCTTACGGCCTATCTTCCCCGACAATTACCATGCCGATACGCAGGTGATGATTACCCTGATCTCGGCTGATCCCGAAGTTCAGCCCGATGCCCTGGCGGCTCTGGCAGCTTCGTCGGCGCTGGCGGTATCCGATATTCCGTTCAATGGGCCGATTTCTGAAGTACGCGTTGCTAAAATTGACGGTCAGTACAAAATCAATCCTAAAACGTCTGAACTCGAACGCGCTACAATCGACTTGATCGTGGCGGCTACCGAGAAAGATATTTGTATGGTGGAAGGCGAGATGGACGAATGTTCGGAAGCCGAAGTCGTTGAGGCACTCAAAGTTGCTCACGAAGCCATCAAAGTTCAATGCCAGGCTCAGAAAGAATTGACGGTTAAAGTCGGTAAGACGGAAAAGCGTCAATACAACCACGAAACGCATGACGAAGAACTTCGTGCAGCTGTTCGTGCGGCCACCTACGATAAAATTTATGCGGCTGTCAGCCAGCAGAACCCAAGTAAAAAAGGACGTTCTGAAGCAGCTAAAGCCATCCGTGATGAATACATAGCGTCGTTTCCCGAAGGGTCGGAAGTGAATGTAGGTTTAATAAAAACTTATTTCCACGATCTTGAATGGGAAGCATCACGCCGGTTAGTATTGGATGAGCGGGTTCGCTTGGATGGCCGTAAACTGGATCAAATCCGTCCGATAATGGCCGAAGCAGGTATTCTGCCTGGCCCTCACGGTTCGGCCCTGTTTACCCGTGGCGAAACGCAGTCGTTAACAACGGCTACACTTGGTACCAAAACCGACGAGCAGATTGTCGATCAGACTATGTATCAGGGCTATGCCAAGTTCCTGCTGCATTACAATTTCCCTGGTTTTTCTACGGGCGAAGTGAAGCCTAACCGGGTGCCGGTCGGCGCGAAATTGGCCATGGTAATCTGGCCCATCGGTCGTTGAAGAAAGTATTACCCCCTGCCGAAGATAATCCATACACCATTCGGATTGTATCTGACATTCTGGAGTCGAACGGATCGTCGTCGATGGCGACAGTTTGCGCCGGAACAATGGCATTGATGGATGCTGGTATTAAAATCAAAGCACCTGTAGCGGGTATCGCCATGGGTTTGATTTCGGACGGTGACAAATACGCTGTATTGTCGGATATCCTCGGCGACGAAGATCACCTGGGTGATATGGATTTCAAGGTAACGGGTACCGAGAAAGGGATTGTTGCCTGTCAGATGGACCTGAAAGTGGATGGTTTATCCTATGAGGTACTGGCTCAGGCCCTGGAGCAGGCTCGCTTAGGGCGGTTGCACATCCTTGGGGAGATGAAGAAAGGCATCGCCGAAGTGCGTGCTGATTTGAAACCTCACGCACCCCGTGCCGTTGTAATCAAGATCGATACAAACCAGATTGGTGCCGTTATTGGGCCCGGTGGTAAAGTTGTTCAGGATATCCAGAAAGATTCGGGTGCCGTTGTGAATATCGACGAGCACGACAACGCTGGTTGGGTTAGTATTTTTGCTACCAGCAAAGAGAGTATGGATAAGGCCGTGTCTCGTGTGAAAGGCATTGTGGCCGTACCGGAAGTTGGGGAAACCTACGTAGGTAAAGTTAAAACGATTCAGCCTTTCGGTGCTTTTGTGGAGTTCATGCCAGGCAAGGATGGGTTATTGCACATTTCCGAGATTAAGTGGGAACGTTTAGAAACGATGGATGGCGTCTTGCAGGTAGGTGAGGAAGTAACGGTAAAATTGATTGACGTGGATAAAAAGACCGGAAAGTACCGTTTGTCACGCAAAGTTTTGTTGCCGAAGCCAGAGAACAAAAACGCGTAAGTCATTGTTACTTTTTTGTGTAATGCAACGTCAAAAGTGAGCGTTATATAGTGACTCCACTGGGACAACGTAATATGAGACAGCTAAAAATATCAAAACAGATTACCAACCGTGAAAGTCAGTCGTTAGACAAGTACTTACAGGAGATTGGTAAAGTGGACCTGCTGACGCCCGATGAGGAAGTAACGCTGGCCCAGAAAATTCGGGAAGGTGATCAACTATCGCTGGAACGCTTGACGAAGGCAAACCTGCGCTTTGTGGTCTCGGTTGCCAAACAATATCAGAATCAGGGCCTGTCACTAGGTGACTTGATTAATGAAGGAAACCTCGGCCTCATTAAAGCCGCCCAACGTTTCGATGAAACGCGCGGATTTAAATTTATTTCCTATGCCGTTTGGTGGATTCGTCAGTCAATTCTACAGGCTCTGGCCGAGCAATCTCGTATTGTTCGTCTACCCTTGAACCGGGTTGGTTCGTTGAACAAGATTTCCAAGACATTCTCGGATCTGGAGCAAAAGTTTGAGCGTGAACCATCACCCGAAGAACTGGCTGCGGTGCTGGAGATTTCAGCAGCTGAAGTTGTCGATACACTTAAGATTTCGGGCCGCCATGTGTCAATGGATGCTCCGTTTGTGCAGGGTGAAGAAAATAGCCTGCTCGACGTACTCGAAAACGATGGTGAAGATAAACCTGATTCTGGCCTAATTAACGATTCGTTGCGGAAAGAGGTACAACGTGCGCTCTCGACCTTAACGCAGCGCGAGGCCGATGTGATTACCCTTTATTTCGGTCTGAATGGTGAACATGCCATGACGCTCGAAGAAATTGGTGAGAAATTCAATCTGACCCGCGAACGGGTTCGGCAGATTAAAGAAAAAGCCATTCGTCGGCTGCGTCACACCTCACGGTCAAAGGCGTTGAAGACGTATTTAGGCTAAACACCCTGTTTGCTTGTGAGAACGGTTCCTGCGAAAGTAGGAGCCGTTTTTGTTTTAGTAGCCTATTAAATTTAGTTTGTGACTCAGTTATATTTTTCAATAATCAACCGATCAATACCAAGCTTATCAACTTTCTCAATTCCTTTTTGAATTAGCGGATCGCCATTGAGTCAGCTTTATACTGGTTTTGTGATAGTAGATCAGACGAAATATAGCTGCGTGATTTTAGGGAATTATAGACATCCTCCCGAATAAAGGTTCGTTTTAAATTGTGGGTAGAGTGCACTAATACATAACCTGCTTTTTTTAATTTAGTGCAGGATTTTTTTATACGGAAATGAAATGATTTGTCATTGGCATTATGTACTTCATCAAATTCTACCAATATTGATTTGACATCTAATTTGTCCTCAATAATCGTATCAATAACTGTATACTCAGCCCTTCAATTTCCAATTTTACAACATCTATACTACTGTGTCCTAGCATTTTCATTAAGTTGCTTAATCGGTCGACTGGGGCTTCTATATACTCATTGGATTCCTGAAATAAGTAGAGGGAGTGGGAGGCATAATCATCACGTTCTGGCGCGAAAAATTTTAAGTTCGTTTTCTTATCCCATACCCCAATTTCAACAAATGTAATAGCTTCCAACTGTTTTTCAGATAGGCGATAGGTGAAGGGTACCGTTGGTTCAATCGTTAGTGATTTCCCCTTTTTAGTATGTTCCTTTAGCTTTTGAAAGTGGTTAATACCTTCAGGCATTGGATCAAAAATGTATACCTGCGCGTCGTACATAACTTTTAGCTCGGTGTCGAACGAAATATCTTCGCCAGCACCAATGCAATAACAAATGGAATCACTTGTCAGAAAGTTATGAGGGAGGTGATACCCATGATAATGCGACCCAATGTGGATGAGATTATTTAGTGGTTTCACCCCCTGTTGTGGATGAATACCTAATGCTTTTTTGGCGAGGCCAATAACATGTTGCATGAACTACGTGATAATTAGAGGTATATAGCTTTATTAAGTAAGTATTTGGTCAACTTTGGTTCTTTTTGATTCTATTGATTCTGTGGATTCTTATTGATTTTCAAGACAATAGAATCACAAGAATCCACTGAAACTAACTTGGAAGCGCACTAGCTAGTCGCTAGCCGAACCGGAAGGCTTTACTTCAAAGGCGAAATTGGCTGATGAAACATGCCGATGCCTATCGTAAGCATAGGCAAAAAGTCGGTAAGCGCCTGGTTTCGTTGGTAACTTGAAGGAAATAGATAAGCGATTCGGGATAGGTATCAAGCCTTTTAATGAGGGCATCGGCGTTCCCGCATAATCTGCTGAGAATTGGGCCCGTCGTTTGATTTCCCAATAATAGGTCAGCGTGTCGCCTTTTGAGGCATTGGTTAAAAGCTGTGCCTGATGAACACCTGACGAGACTGTATAGGATTGATAAGGAGACGCTTTTCCATCAATCAGTAGCGTCTGAATTTCCGGTACTTTGAGTTGTGGCTGCTTTCCTGACCAGAGTTGCTGCATTGCATCCACCAGCGAGGTCGCTCGCCCCTGATCGTCAAAAACGTTAAACCAGGTATGCGTTTCTTCCTGTTTAAAACCCCAATAGAATAAATAAGAACCTAAGCAGTTAGGTGGCTGAGAACCAATATATTGGCGGTAGAATTTTTTTACATAATCGTATTTCTGCTGACTGGTGGGCTCGATAGGCGCTTTCCAGGGAGTAACCGGCGTTTCCCAATAGGCTTGCGCTCCGTACTCAGAAATCAGATAAGGCTTTTCCCAGCCCCCTTTTTTTAAGAACTGGGGTAATTTTTCAGTCAGCGCGTAGGAGTTGAGTGCCAGTACATCAATGGATGGACAACGCTCCTGAACGAGCCAGATAGCCCGTTCACTATCGGGTGAAATGACGGTGGCAACCGGATGGTCAGGATCAAGTTCATGGACTAAGGCCGCCAGGCGATTTACCTCGTCATATACCCGGAAATTACTTGCTTCCATCGCCCACTCATTACCCACACACCACATCAGCAAAGCCGGGTGATGTTTGTATTTGAGCACGATTTTTCGAATACGCTCATATTGCCGGTCGACAGCCGTCTGATCGTCATAATCGAAGCCTTCCAGTTCTCGTTCTACCCAAAGCCCAAAAAATACCGTTAACCCATCGATTGCGCCTGGTCTAAAATGGAACTGGCTTCAAGGTCATCCCAAATACGTACCGAGTTACCTCCACAGGATTTTAATTGGGATAAATGGCTAACACCTCCAGCTCCCTTAATAAAATAGGGTTTTCCATATCGCAACAATTGATAGGATTGTCCTGTATGCTGAATAGCAGTAGGTTTAACTCCCGTTGACGTTTCAGAATGATGCTTGGTTGTTTCGCTACAGCTCGTATGGACTATACTAACTATCAGGAACACTACAAACGGCAATAGTCGCATTAGGGATGAAAAGTAAGTTTCTATCTTGACTAATGGATTAACTTTTAGTCACTGAATATTAAAACGACATTAATCATAATATTTTATACGGTACTTTTTCTGAAAATGATAGGGCTTTGCCCAAGTAGATCTTTCTGATTCTATGAATTCTTTTGGTCCTATGACTCCTAAATAGGTAGTAAAGAGATAATCACGAAGAATACCGTCTAATCAATAAGTTACCGAAATGGTGTATATGTGCATATTTTGTTGTCGAGCCAACGAGAACGGCTGGAAAAAGGAGTATAGAAACACTGATTCTGCTAGAGTCAGTGTTTTTTTATTAATTCCGCATGATCGAATAACTTGCGTAAAACTTTATTCGACGTATGAAGAACCTACTATTCACTCTTTTTCTGGCATGTACGCTGTTTTTCTCGCATGGGCAGGGGCAGCCATTTTCTATTGGTTCACCTAAAACTCCCGACAATTCAAATACTATAAATCTGGGTCGAAAACCAGACGGGTATTGGTATGAAAAAGGCAATACAGGCCCAGAAATTCCATTCAAGGTTGATCCTCAGGCCAATAACCTGACTGTTTTTCAGAGCCTGTCTAGTGTTCGGGGTGGACATTTAGCGGTACGAATTCCCCAAAAGTTGTCACGATTACCGATGCGCATGTAGGGGGCACGTTTATACGAGATGATGCTGATAATACCAGCCCCGATAATACGGGTATTACCCTGGTAACCAGTTCAGGAGTTCGTTATAAACGGGCGATTTCGGGTGGTTATCTAACCCCCGAAATGTTTGGTGCTATCCCAGATGATGCACTTGATGATGCGGGTGCGATTCAGGCTGCTATTGATGCCGCCTGTTCGATTATTGGAGGTGCATCCCGCCCCGCCCGGACTGTGCTTTTCTCTGAAGGAACTTACCTGGTTCAGTCAATTCTAAATCTAACGAATACCCGCCTGGCCGGTACGATGCAACGGGACGGCATCCGGTTAGCAGGTCAGGGAATTTTGCGGACAGTTCTACAAGGGAAAACGGGGGCTGGTAAGCCTATAATAGAGGTGACTGGCGCTCAATTTCTGTCCATAGCCAATCTGTCGCTATCAGCGAATGGGAGCAAAGGGAGTTCAACGATCGGTATTTACTCGGGTCTATTTGCCGCGCTTCCGCAGACGCAAAACCAGACCTTCTCTTCTATTGCTATTTTCATGCACGATGATCCGACGGCCAATAGTGGTCAGGGCACGATTGCCTACTATAATTTTGGATCGGAAGAAAACACCCATCAGGCAACGTATTACCGAGCCAATCGTCCGGCCGTACTAACCGCCGACAGCAGATCCCCCATTCACTATGCCAGTAGTTTTGGTAATCAACTGACCGCACACAGTCTGGGGTAACCACCTTTTCGGGAGAGTGCTTTCTGGAAGCCATTGGCAGTCTTCAGCCCGCATTGGAACTCATTGATGTGAACGCTGTTCACGCTGATAATCTTTACCTCTCCTCATCGGTTAGTGCGGGTATACGGCCAACTCAGTTTCAGGCTATTCGGATTCGGGGTGGTGCTTCAACCTGCCATATTCGAGGTACTATCGAGGGGTTTTCGGGTATGGTGCAAGTGTTTGGCAGGCTGGCTAATTCGGATTTGCATTTTCAGCTTGGCGCTCTGCATGGTGCCGAGAAGGCGGTCATTCAATTGGAACAGGGCGAAGGCACCATCGATAAATGTACCATTGGCGTGAACATGAGTGTAAAGACGACGCGCCCGTTTTGGAACGTAACGACTTCATCGGCCAACCAGATCGCGTCCTGTTACGTGAAAGACTCCGAGATAGCGAGTAATGCCCTTCTCACCCTCATGATGTTGCCGGAAAAAGTAGTGTTCAACCCATCGACTACGAATACCCGTCTTCACAGTGCTAACGGACAGGCTTACACCTATGAGTCAGGTCAGCAATACACTAACATCCCTAAAACACTCATTCGTGGATTCAAAGGGGCAGCTTCGGCCACAACCATCGCCACTATCCAGTTGCCAACGGTAATTGAAGGGACTTCGGCCCTATCCGTAGCGATTCGACTGGAAGGGTCCGCTGGCCACAATATATACGTTTCGGGCTCTTCGACAACTATTTTCTGGCAGGGAACGCTCCCGTTGCCGTTGACCAGAATGGTAAAATCACCGTCGGTACCTCAACCGTTACGACAATTGCTGGAGTGGCCGCAAATGCACCAGGTAATACCTTGACGAATATCAATCTGACCGGAGTCGTTTCGGGTAATTCAGTTCAGATAAAGTTGACGCCTGTTGTATCTGGTGTCAACAATGAAGGGGTTTATTTTGTGGGCAAGATTACGCTGTACTGGATGGGACATGCCTGTAACGCCCCCAGTCTGTCCTTTTAGCCGGATTCATTGACATTCTGGTCAATCTACGTGATTGACAGTAAACTGTAGGGCATCGCGTATTGTTGACGATAAAGGATAAACCATCGACTTAGTTATGTGGCAGGAAAAGGATAACCAACTCACCCGCGATTTTCAATTCGCCGATTTTAGCGAAGCGTTTGCGTTCATGACGCGCGTGGCCCTTATCGCTGAAAAAATGAACCATCATCCCTGGTGGTCAAATGTGTATAATCAAGTCACCATCAAGCTATCTACCCACGATGCCGGGAATACTGTAACCGATAAAGACCGTAAGCTGGCTGCGGAAATTGATACATTAGTTAAATAGTCGATAGTCGTCAGTCAGTACAAGTGCTTTGGCAAAATAGATTCTATTGTTTCTATAGATTCTTTCGTATCTAATTGTCAATGCGATAGAATCCAAAGAATCTATAGAATCTAAATTGGACGAGTACTAGTGATATTTCCGCACCTACTCGTGCCTATTGACTGGCGACTATCAACTACTTTTGGAGAATGAAATTGTATCTTGTGCCGACTCCCATTGGCAATCTTGACGACATCACACTTAGGGCAATAAAAATCCTGCAAAGCGTTGATGCCATTCTGGCCGAAGATACCCGCACATCGGGGGTATTGCTGCGCCATCTGAACATTAGTAAGCCCCTCCACAGCTATCATATTTTTAATGAACACCAGACCGTTCAGCGGTTAATTGGCCAGCTAAAGGAAGGGAAAACCCTGGCTCTGGTGTCGGATGCGGGCACTCCGGGGATTTCAGACCCTGGCTTTTTGCTCGTGCGTGAATGCATTAAACAGGCTATTCCGGTCGAGTGCCTGCCAGGCCCCACTGCGTTCGTGCCTGCTCTGGTGAATTCCGGCTTGCCCAACGACCGATTTACTTTCGAAGGGTTTTTGCCCCATAAAAAAGGTCGGCAGACGCGCTTAGCCGAACTGGCAGGGGAGGAGCGTACGATGGTTTTCTACGAATCGCCCCACCGGCTTCTGAAAACTCTTCAGCAATTTGCCGACCTCTTCGGTCCTGATCGGCCCGCGAGTGTCTCGCGTGAACTCACCAAGCTATTCGAAGAAAATCAGCGCGGGCCATTGTCCGAACTTATTGCGTATTTTGCCCAAAAAACGATCAAAGGTGAACTGGTTATCTGTGTCCAGGGGAAAGAGCCGAGCCGAGGCAAGGCCAAACGAGTCTATGACAATGAGGTTGATGACGATGAAGACGAGTAGAGCGCACGGAGCAGGGGCATGGGGCGAGGAGCATGGAGCGAGGAGCATGGGGCGAGGAGCAGGGAGCAGGGACACCGAAAATGGGCTATCGCTCTGATACTTACCATTTACTCATCATTCATCATTCATCATTCATCATTCAGTCAAACGCTTTCCCCGGCAGCACGGGTTAGTTTGATTACGTATGGGCCTGGCGATGATGATATTTCGTCGGCATTCGGGCATACCGAAATACGAATTGTTGATCCTGTTACAGGCATGGACCGTGACTATAGTTACGGCGGGTTCGATTACAGAGCTGACTATTTTATCCTTAAATTTTTACGGGGTACGCTGCCTTACTTTTTGACGGCTCATAATATATACCAGGTTATGTATTATTATCAGCAGACAAACCGCAGCATACGGGAGCAGTTGTTAAACCTGTCGCCAACACAACGACAGCGCCTGTTTGCTGCGCTGGAAGAAAACTATTTACCCCAAAACCGGGAGTACCGCTATAAATTCTACTACGATAATTGCTCTACACGCCCCGCGATATGATTGCCGAGGTCTGTGGCGATAGTCTGACCATTCCATCGCGTTCGCGCATGACCGGCAAATCGTACCGCGATCTGATGAATGACTATCTGAATGAGCAACCCTGGTATCAGTTAGGGATGAATCTCGCCATAGGTTGGCCAGCCAATCAACAAACCGATGGCTGGCTGGCCATGTACCTTCCCGATCAGGTTCACGACCAGTTTGCCCATGCTACAGTTCGTCAGGCGAATGGACAGTTGATTCCATTGGTGCAAAGTGACCAAACGTTATGGGCGGCCCAGAAAACCTTTCGAAAGCAGGTTTCATTGCTCCTGGACCCCGACGTTGTGTTTGCGGTACTGGGGGTTCTGATCGCTCTGTTTACCATTCGTCGCTATAAGGTTTCGGGTAAAGTAGATGGCTGGTTTGATCGGCTCCTGTTTGGGATTGTAGGCTTTCTGGGCTGGTTTTTATTGGTACTTTGGCTAATCCGGGATGATGGGGTGACGGGCTGGAATCCGACCCTGTTATACCTTATGCCATTCCACTTGCCCCTGATCTTCTGGGCTACCAGTTCCACGGCTACGGCACGACGACGAACAATTTATTTTGGGCTAACGGCTTTCCTGCTTTTACCCGGTATCATTTTGTCGAAGATTCCGGGAGGCTTCGATGTGTTGTTCCCACTAACCTTGCTTGTTCGGTGCATTGTGAATTTGCAGCCGGTTCGGCAGGCTTATCGGACGCCAGCCCGTATTGATTGAGCCATTTCTGGTTATAAGTTGGGCCGAAGTTGCTTTATGTGAATGTTCGAACAAACTCTCGTGCTACATTCCATGAAAAAACTGTTGCTTCCCGGTTTATTATTCATCTGGTTTACAAACGCCCTGGCGCAGCCAGTTGAGCGGCTTGTCAAAGTAATCATAACCCCGATCATGCCGACTGGCTCTACAAAATCGGAGAACCTGTTAAATTCAACGTATCAGTTTACAAGAATAATGTCCTCCTGAAGGGTGCCAAACTCCGCTATGAGATCGGGCCGGAGAAGATGGAGCCCACCAAAAAAGAAACCGTCACGCTGAAAGATGGAACCCTGGCGATGGAGGGTGGGACAATGAAAACCGGGGGATTTCTTCGCTGTATCGCTACGGTTGAGCTGGATGGGAAGGAGTACCGGGGGCTTACAACGGCTGGTTTTGAGCCACAAACGATCAAACCAACCGTAGCGAACCCAACGGATTTTAAGGAGTTCTGGGATAAGGCAAAAGCTGACCTGGCTAAAATTCCAATGGATGCCCGCATGACGTTGCTGCCCGAGCGTTGTACCGAACTGACCAATGTGTACCAGCTCAATCTGCAAAATATCAATAACTCCCGCTTCTACGGAATTTTGTGCGTACCGAAAAAGGAGGGTAAGTATCCGGCCATCTTACGGGTGCCTGGTGCTGGTGTCCGCCCTTACAATGGGATGATTGCCGAAGCCGAAAAGGGATTCATTACCCTTGAAGTGGGTATTCATGGGTTCCAGTCACGATGGACCCGATTGTGTATGATAATCTCAGCCGGGGACCACTTAATGGGTACCAGGCGGCTAATCTCGACGACCGTGATCGGTATTACTACAAACGCGTGTATCTGGGCTGCGTACGGGCCGTGGATTTCCTGGTGAGTATGCCGCAGTATGATGGGCAGAATCTGGCCGTAACGGGCGGGAGCCAGGGCGGAGCGCTGAGTATCGTTACCGCCGGTCTGGATTCCCGGATTAAGTGGTTAGGTGCCTATTATCCCGCTCTGGCCGACGTGACGGGTTATCTCAACGGTCGTGCCGGGGCTGGCCACACCTGTTCACGGGTGATAATCTGGCCTACAATAACAAACCCGACCGGATTAAGACAACGGGCTATTATGATGTCGTGAACTTCGCCCGAATGGTGAATGTACCCGGTTATTACTCGTGGGGGTTTAACGACGAAACCTGCCCGCCAACATCCATGTATGCTGCTTACAATGTGATTCCTGGACCCAAAATGCTGGAATTGTATCTGGAAACAGGACACTGGACGTTTCCCGAACAGACCGAAAAAATGACCACCTGGTTACTCGGCCAGTTGAAAGGAGGGAAGTAAAGCTTTAGTTAAACCGTATCGGCGAACCGGCAAAGAGCGCAAAGGACATCACAAAGGTCGTAAGGCTATAAATTCTTTGCGTTCTTTGCGATGTCCATTGCGTTCTTTGCGTTTTAATAGTATGCAACTATTTGTTAACCCTACGTTTAGTCCCACGTTTAAAGCGGAACTTCAACAGCAACTTCCAGTCGACATTACCGTCGTATTCCGAGACGAGTTGCCGAAAGAAGCACAACAGACCGCCTTTCAGTCTGCCAGCTTCATTTTGGTAACCCACCGGCCGCCTGGTTTGCCGAACCACTTCCCAATCTAAAATTCTGGCAACTGGATTCTGCCGGTTTTGATGGGTATAAATCGGTTCGGCTGGATGCCACGATTGCCAATATGGGCGACTACTTTGCGCTACCTTGTGCCGAAACGATGGTCGCGGGTATTCTTGCCCTCTATCGGGCTATTCCAGGGCTGGCTATCCTGCAAAGTCGTTCCGAGTGGGTAGGGGCGCCCATACGCGCTCGTACCAATTTGTTGTGGAAGAAGCGGGTGGTTATCCTGGAACCGGCACCATTGGTCAATCAGTGCGTCAAATGCTGTCAGGTTTCAACTGCGAACTGTACATGCTGGCCCGCACCGATCCGCACGCCGATTTACATTCGGCCGATGAGCTCAAAGCCCTGTTGCCTAAAATCGACATCGTCGTGAACTGTCTGCCCGGTACGGCAACCGGGTTTTACTCCGCCGATCTGATCGAGGCCATGCAACCCGGCAGTCTATACGCCAACGTTGGTCGAGGCAGCACTACCGATGAGCCAGCCCTGATCAAAGCGTTACAATCGGGTCACCTGGGCGGTGCCGTGCTGGACGTAACCGCGACTGAACCGTTGCCAACAGACAACCCGCTCTGGACCTTGCCGAATGTGTTACTGACCCAGCACACTGGGGGCGGGCAACCGAACGAAGATGCGGGAAAGGTCACTCAGTTTCTGCGAAATCTGACTCTTTTTCAGGCTGGAGAACCTATTGAGAATGTTGTGGAATTAGGCCGGGGTATTGAGAGGAAAAATTACTTATTTTTTGGAATTGGCCTTTTAATGGCCATTATGCCCGTTTTTCAACTTTTTTTTGTATATTTAAGGAGTCGAAGGCGACACCAATCGCTCGATTTATCCGTGTACTTATCCACTGGAACAGTTCCTGAGCAAGTCAATGACAAACGAAGAAAATGAACAGCCGATTGAGGATGACAACCAGCAACCTGAAGGATTTTCATCGAGTGATGAAACCGAGCTGACTGATACGTCTGGATCGGAACAACTACCTACTACGCCCATTAATGAAGTCCTGCATGATCAGACCGTTGTGTCAGGGTTGTATGAAAATTATTTCCTCGACTACGCATCCTATGTTATTCTCGAACGGGCCGTGCCCGCTGTTGAAGATGGCCTGAAACCGGTTCAACGGCGTATTCTGCATGCCCTGAAAGAGATGGACGATGGTCGCTTTAACAAGGTGGCCAATGTGATTGGTCAGACGATGCAGTTTCACCCGCACGGTGATGCCTCCATTGGGGAAGCGCTGGTGAACATCGGCCAGAAAGAACTCCTTTTCGACACCCAGGGCAGTTGGGGTGATGTGCGAACCGGGATGGAGCCGCTGCCCCCCGTTATATTGAAGTACGACTCTCTAAGTTTGCGCAAGATGCGATCTACAATGATAAAACCACCGAGTGGCAATTGTCCTATGATGGGCGTAAACGCGAGCCGGTAACCCTGCCTGTAAAATTTCCGCTGTTGCTGGCACAGGGCGTAGAAGGCATCGCCGTTGGTCTTTCAACCAAAATTCTTCCTCACAATTTCAATGAATTGATAGAGGCTTCGATTCAGATCCTGAAAGATAAGCCTGTATCGCTCTTCCCCGATTTTCAGACCGGTGGACTGGTTGATGTGAGTAATTACAATGACGGGCACCGGGGTGGTAAAGTACGCGTACGAGCCAGAATCGAGGAGATTGATAAGAAGACGCTGGTTATTCGCGATGTTCCGTTTGGGGTAACCACCTCACAACTGATGGAGTCCATCGTGAAGGCGTCGGAGTTGGGTAAAATTCGCATTAAATCACCAGCTAAGAATGTTTCGGCGGTTGTGGATAATACAGCCAAAGATGTTGAAGTGTTGGTTCATCTACAGCCGGGCGTTTCGCCAGATGTGAGCATTGATGCGCTCTACGCCTTTACCGATTGCGAAGTAAGCATTTCACCCAATGCCTGCGTGATCATTGGCGACAAGCCGCATTTTGTCAGCGTAACGGATATTCTTCGGGTCAACACCCACCAAACCGTTCAGTTGCTGCAACGCGAACTGGAGATTCGGCGTAGTGAGTTGATGGAGCGGTTGTTGTATAGTTCGCTCGAGAAGATCTTTATCGAGAATCGGATTTATCGAAAAATTGAAGAGTGCGAAACCTTTGAAGCGGTCATTGAAACCATTGGTAAGGCGCTTAAGCCGTACAGGAAACAGTTTTATCGGGAAATTACAGAGGATGATCTTATCCGCCTGACGGAGATTAAAATCAAGCGGATTTCCAAATACGATGGCTTTAAGGCAGAGGAGTTGATGCGTCGCCTGGAGCAGGAACTGGCTGAAACGGAGGATAACCTGGCCAACATCACCCGCTATGCTATAAATTATTACAAAGACCTGCAAAAGAAGTACGGCAAAGGTCGTGAGCGTAAAACCGAAATCCGGGCATTCAACACCATTGCTGCCAGCGTGGTGGCTGCTGCCAACCAGAAACTATATGTTGACCGTGAAGGGGGATTCATTGGGTACGGGCTGAAAAAAGAAGAATACGTCAGCGATTGTTCTGATATTGATGACATTATCGTATTCCGTCGCGACGGGAAGTGCATGGTCACAAAAATTCAGGATAAGGTGTTCGTTGGTAAAGAAATTGTTTACGTTTCGGTATTTAAGAAGAACGATGAGCGCAAGATTTATAACCTGGTTTACTTAGATGGCAAATCAGGGATTTCGATGGCCAAGCGATTCCCGGTTACGGGCGTTACCCGCGATCGGGAGTACGATTTGACCATGGGTAACCCCAAGTCGAAGTTAACTTATTTTAGCGCCAACGATAACGGAGAAGCAGAAGTTATTACCATTAGCCTGACAGCCCAAAGCTCGGCGAAGATTAAGCAGTTCGATTATGACTTTGCCTCGGTTGGATTAAAAACGGTCGGCTCAGGGCAATATTCTCACGAAGTACCCCGTTCGGAAGATCACCCAGAAAACGGGAGGTGTGTCGACTCTGGGCGGGGTCGATATCTGGTATGACGAGCATCTGGGGCGGCTCAACCGCGACGAACGGGGTAAGTTGCTTGGCAATTTCGACGCCAAAGACAGTATTCTGGTGGTTTATAAAGACGGTCAATATGAACTCACTAGTTTTGATTTAACCAATCGGTATGAACCCAACGATATGGCGGTGCTCATGAAATTTGATCCCGAAACGGTGCTGTCGGCGGTATATTACGAAGTGAACCAGAAAGCCTGGTACGTAAAACGATTTAAAGTAGAGACGACGACGTTAGATAAAAAATTCAGCTTTATCGGCGACACAAAAGGGTCGAAATCGCTGGCGGTTACCGCTGACCGTCACCCGCGCATTGAGATTATCCATCAGGTAAAAGAACGGGGACCTCTGGAAAAGATGATTCTTGAACCAGACGGATTTATTGATGTTCGGGGCTGGAAAGCATTAGGTAATAAACTGCCGTTTGCCAAGGTCAAAGAGGTTAAACTCCTGGAACCTAAAGTGGTCAAAGAAACCATAAAAGTGGCGCCAGTGAGTGACCCGATTGGTATTGGAACGGCAGAAACTGATGAAAAAGAACCGGTACAATTGGGCTTGTTTTCATAATATTCGGTTTATGGTGGCTGACGCGTAAGCTGGTGATGCGTCAGCCACCATAAATCGAATACCGTAAACTAAACACCGTCTCTTAAACAGTATGGCTGCTTCAAATTTTTTAGGATTACGAACGGTTATTTATGCCGCCCCTAATCTTGGCGAAACCAAAGAATGGTATACGAAGGCGCTGGGTATTGAGCCCTATTTCGACCAGCCGTTCTATGTTGGGTTTAACGTTGGCGGGTTCGAATTGGGACTTGATCCTAATTTGCCGCTTGTTGAGGGGAGTACCCTAACGTACTGGGGCGTTCCTGACATTGAGGCTGGCGTGCAGCATATACTCGATTTAGGGGCGACTTCCCATTCGGCTATTCAGGATGTAGGGGATGGAATAAAGGTGGCCGCCATTCGAGACCCCTTTGGTAATGTAGTTGGGTTAATCGAAAATCCACACGTTAGTCTTTAAACATGAACACGACCTTGGCAACGGACTACAGCGACGAAACGCACCGCGAAGCGGCTGGAATCCGTGTTGCCAAACGTGTGATTAAGCTGGGGATTATCCTTCTGTTTGCGGGAGCAATCTCGGTGCTGATCAGTAACTGGTGGGTGGTTGAAAACACAAAAGACCAGATTTATTTTGATATCAATGCGTTGCCAGCCAATGAGTTCGGCTTAGTGCTGGGAACGAGTAAGTTTGTCCGGACGGGGAAGGAAAATCTATTCTTTCGGTACCGCATGGAGGCCACTGCCCGACTCTGGAAAGAGGGTAAAGTGAAATACCTGATTCTGAGCGGAAATAATGACTCGGAATACTACAACGAACCCGTTGATATGCAGCGGGCCCTCGTTAAACTTGGGATTCCAGCCTCGGTTATGACCCTTGATTACGCTGGCTACCGAACCTTCGATTCCGTGGTGCGTTGCAAGGACGAGTTCAATCAGGAAAAGATTACGATCATCTCCCAAAATTTTCATAACGCCCGAGCCCTCTACATTGGCAATCATGAGGGAATGGAGGCCATCGCGTTTGCAGCTCAGGATGTACCTGATGGCTATTCGCTACGTACACTCATCCGCGAATACCTCGCTCGTCCCTACGCCCTGCTCGATGTGCATGTATTTCGTCCGCAGCCCGAAAAAGGAAACTGGCAGCGTAAACGTAAATAGTTAGTTACTCATTTCATCGCAATAAAGGCAACTAAGGATCGAGTGGCTGCCGTTTTCTGCTTTGCCCTTCCTTTCGGATGCCAATAAAGAAACCCACGCTGTTATCATAAAGGTCGCCAATATCAGTGGCTACGGAAGCCGTAGCCGTTACACCTGTCAATATAGCCAGTGGAGCCGCCACTGTTAAAGCCGAGGAGAATTGGCGCACGGGTTTCTCAAAGGGAACTTCATAGGTGCCCAGATTCGTACTGTAGGACGCTTTTAACTGGAACCGGAAAAAATCCAGTACCTGCCCCGACAGGCCAAGGTGCATAACCGATACCCGATTGTTATTCGTGAAGGAATAGCGGGGCAAATTGCTGCGGCTGTCAGCCGATGGGCTAATAAACGGAGTACCCATCGTCAGGCCATAGCGCGACCAGCCATCCTGATACTGGGAGTGATTGAAATAATTGTCACGCCCCCGTTGCTGGTCATTTTCCAGGAATACATCGCCCCCCTGGCTTTCTGTGTACAGGTATTCCAGCAGAATATCCTGAATCTGTAGACCATTGGGATTTCGGGGTCGGCGATTCCGGATGCGTAAGCCATTTAAGCCATCCTGGATATTGGTGAGGTAGAACAGAGAGCCGTCCTCGTAGATATTTTGCCGATAGGCAAAGATAGAGAACGTGCGGGCTGTGTATTCAAACGCCAGATCGACAGAACCCAGGTGATTACCAATGCGATTCTTTCGATCAAATTCGCTGAGCCGATTGGTATCAAGATCGGTCCGGTTTCCTAGTGTGACGGCTGAAACAACATCAACATAATCGCTAAAATGATTGGGTAGCTGATTATTTTTGATAACTGAACCTGGTAGGCGTTCCGTATTCCCACCCCACATCACCTCATGGTTGATACCCGCATAAAGTTTGAGTCGCCAGTGAGGTTTCCCAAAGCGACCATAGAGGGCCTTCTGGTGCAAGAGCGTGTTATTGATAAAGCGCTCCTCCTCAAACCACCCATGCGCGTAGAAACCCTTGAATCCAAACAGACTATTTCGAGGGAGATAATCGTTGATCGCCAATTGAATTTTCGTCATGGGTAGGGTATTGCCCGACCATGCGTATGAACCGGATGTGAGGGTTGAATCAACCAGGCCAATAATTTCCCGGCGTCGGCCTGCCCAGACTTCGAAGCTTTTGCCAAACTTCACCTTTACGTAAGCCTCTGGAATAAGGACTTTGTAGTCATAACCAGCGTTCAGCACAGCTTCGGCTCCCCAGCCCCAGTCAATTCGTCGATTAGCGGCCCGAAGGCTGTCGAGCTTGGTTTTAGGCGTATCATGATAATCCACCCGGAGTGCCTGCCGAACCGTCATAAATGCCTGATCTCGTGGCACAATGCCATACTGATTGGCACGAAGCCAAAAAGGAGTTTGCCCGGACGTGGCGAAATAGGTGCCGACTTCGGTTCGATAACGGAGTGGTTTGGAGGTCTGGCCAAAGCAGAAAGACACCCATAGCAGGCAAGGAAGAAGCAAACGGGTGGTACTAAATGGGATCATATATCTATTCTTCTTCCCTTAAGTCTTAACTTTATTCGTTACGTCACTTTGTATCAACAAAAAAATCTGATTAGTTGCGTACACAAAACATGCCACTCTATTTTCAGTTGCTATTTATTGAGTTTCCTGGATTCAATGGCGATGTTGACCATGTGTTTAGGTTGTTTCTTTCGGAAGGCCATCAATATTGCTACCTTTGCGGTGCGTTCAGAAATACGGGTTCTACTTGTTAACAAGCGGGGCCGAACTGAGTTACAACTCATAGGGGATGGCGGATGCCAAACGGATAAAAAATTGAACGCAGCTAGCTAACTAAATTATAAACTAACGAACTGATTTCAGGGTAGAGCCCCTATTTGCCAGGATGGACAGCCAAAATGGGGACCATCCAACGCATTTACTCACTCAACCAGTTATTGATTATGGTACCAAACGACGAACTGATCCGCATCATTGACCTTCTGAATACGACATACGAAGGTGAGGAAGCCTGGCATGGCCCTTCAGTAGTTGATGTATTGCGGGTGTTACGCCCGATATGGCCGGGAAACGGATTGCTCCTGCTACGCACAGTATTGCCGAACTTGTCTTTCATATGACTAGCTGGCGCATATTTTGTGTAAAAAAGATGCAGGGCGATGAGACGTTTGATATTACCACACCGGATAAAAATTTTGGGGCATTGCCCGATAAAATTGACGATTTCGAGTGGGAAGCGCTCGAAATGGAGCTAAGCCTGAGTCAGGAAGAACTCATTAATGAACTTGACAAGCGGGACGACGATGAGTTTCTGGAAGATATAGTTCCCGGCCGTGACTATACGTATTACGACATGCTGCATGGAATTATCAATCACGACATGTACCACACCGGTCAAATCATGATTCTACGGAAAGCATTGACCTTTAAAGGGGCTGGTTCACGTTTTGCCGATGATGATGCTGACGAATATGGTTCCCCTTTCGGTAGTAGCCAGGAACATGACGATTATTATTGATATGTAGTGAAGAATGAAGAATGTAGAGTGAAGAATAACCCTCCGCGTTCATTATTCTTCACTCTACACTCTTCATTCTTCACTAACTTTGAATTACTGGCTAGTAAAGTCCGAACCCGACGTGTATGGGTGGCACCATTTTAATGAACAGGGTCGTGCCGTGTGGGATGGCGTTCGCAATTACCAGGCGCGCAACAACCTGAAAGCTATGCGACTGGGCGATCAGGTACTTTTTTATCATAGCGTAACCAACATCGGTGTTGTTGGCCTGGCAAAAGTGGTCAGAGAATCCTATCCAGATCCAACTTCACCTGAGGATTTACGATGGGTTGTTATTGAATTAGAGCCTGTAATGGCTTTAGATAAGCCTGTTTCACTCGCCAGGATTAAAGCCGAACCGCTACTGGCAAATCTTAGTCTCATTCGACAGTCCCGTTTGTCGGTCATGCCCGTTCGGCCGACGAATTTGAATTGATTTTAAAAATGGGGCAGCTTGGTAATGTATAATGTATAATGAATAATGAAGGATGATGAATCCAGTACCCGATTATTCATTGTACATTATACATTGTACATTTAATCAATGACGAACATTCAACTCATTACCCCAAAACCCTGGGCTGAATACGAACTGATCGACTCAGGTAATTTTCAGAAACTCGAACGGTTTGGTAATTTTATCCTGTCCCGTCCCGAGCCGCAGGCCATTTGGGATAAATCACTCGCAGAGCAGGATTGGGAACGTCGTGCTCATGCCATTTTTCGTCGTGACCGTCAGTCGCCGGAGCGGGGTGATTGGCAAACAAAGCCTGAGATGCGCGATCCCTGGTATGTTACGTTTCGGCAAGACGGCCTGAACCTGAAGTTTAAGCTGGCTTTGACCACGTTTAAACACGTTGGCCTTTTTCCTGAACAGGCTGACAATTGGGCCTATATCTACGAGAAAGTCAATCGCCTTTCGGCTAAGGTCGAACGGCCTAAGGTACTGAACCTGTTCGCCTATACGGGTGGCGCTTCGCTGGCGGCCCGTCAGGCTGGAGCCGATGTCACCCACGTCGATGCTGTAAAGCCCGTTATTAGCTGGGCGCGTGAAAACATGGACTACAGCGAGCTAGATAATATCCGCTGGGTGGTCGAAGATGCCGTGAAGTTTGTGCGGAGGGAGGTTCGACGGGGAAATACGTATAATGGCATTATACTTGACCCACCTGCCTATGGTCGCGGACCTGATGGGGAAAAATGGGTACTTGAAGAACAACTCAATGAGCTGCTGAAATCCTGCGCTGATCTACTCGACCGTTCCGATTTTTTCTTGATCATTAACCTCTATTCGCTGGGATTCTCATCACTCATTCTGGACAACCTGATGCAGCCACTCTTTGGTCAGGTTCCCAATTCGGAATGGGTGAATTAGCGGTTACCGACCAGGCTAATAAACGACTACCTTTGGGCGTATTTTATCGATTCGCATCCTTATGAACGAGCGAAAGAGAGCAAGAGAGCACGAGCGAAAGAGAGCAAGAGGAGAAAGATGGCATCAGCTATTTTCACTTGTTCGCCCGTTCGTTCTTTCGCTCTTTTTACTTGTTCTGATGTTCGCCTGCAGCGATGACAATCGACAAACGGCGCATATACCAGACTTTCCGAAGTCGGGCGACAGCAGCCGGGCAGAAGGGCCTTGCGTGCGCTGACTCGCTCAATCAATCAGTCATCGTCTTCATCAGCCTATGCGAAACGGGCTGTTATTTTACTTGCCATGGGCCGTGTGAGCGATGCCTTGGCCGATATTGACGAAGCCATTAGCCGGAACGACAATATCGGGTCGTTTTATTTAACCCGAGCGCAGATTTTGCGGGCATTGCAGCAACCCGAGAAAGCCCTTCAAAATGCGCAACGGGCTGAAATTCTTGGCATCGACACCCCAGAACTTTATACATTGCAGGGCGATTTGCTTCAACAGCAAAACCAGTTCGATAAAGCGAAACTGTACGTTGCCAAAGCTTTGCAAATGGCTCCTTACGACGGCGAAGCCTATTTTTTTAACGGACTTATGGCCGCCCGGCAGGGCGATACAGCTCAGGCACTCGTCTTGTATGAGCAGTCTCTTCGACTCAAGCCACGGTATCTGGAAACCTATAACCAATTGGCATCCATCTATCGAACCCTGGGCGATTTAAACTCAGCACTAGTCTATAATGAACAGGCACTCCGTTATTTTCCAAACAACGCCAAGCTTTATTATGGACGGGGAATGATCTATCACACGGAGGGGAAACTCGATAGTGCCATGATTTATTACCAGCAAACGGCAAAGGTGCAACCGAATTATTATCAGGTGTATTTTCAGATGGGTCTCATCAACCAGAAATACCGAAATTATTATTCGGCTCTGGCTAATTACCAGCATGTCCGGCAACTTCGACCTCAGTTTCCGCGTATTGATACATACATCGGCTATTGTCATGAGCAAATGGGCCAATATGAACTGGCGATTGCGGCCTACACCAAAGCAAGCCAGCAAAATGCGACTGATCAACAGGCTGTTGCCGGATTATGGCGCTCTCAGCGACGACAATACGCGCAAAGTTCGTATAACTCCTTATTTTTGCCAGATACAGTGACTAAACCGCTCACCCCAGCTTCAAAGCGGGCCGTGCTTGATACAACCCGTGTTCATATTTCGACCATCCAGCCGAAACCAAGGGTGACA
Organism: Spirosoma telluris; assembly: GCA_003259005.1. GTDB lineage: Bacteria > Bacteroidota > Bacteroidia > Cytophagales > Spirosomataceae > Spirosoma > Spirosoma telluris. Next base: position 1,133,120 of record QLII01000001.1, on the reverse strand, counting down.
ACCAGCGCCAGCGATTCGCTTAAACGAACCGTGAAACCGATTGGTCAGAATTAGTGTATTGAGTGTAGTTGGTGAAGTGGGTGTAGTAAGTAAAGTAAGTGTAGTGAGTAATTGGTAGTTGACCTACTGCACCCACTCCACACAATAATTAAGTGGCTTACAGTTGTAGGTAAGCTGCGGGTACCCACAAATAAATTAGTGTAAAGTATGATTGCGCAGGACGAACAAATCCGCGTGACGCTCCCCGACGGTAGCGTTCGACAGTATCCAAAAGGAAGTACCGGGTTGGATATTGCCACTCAAATTAGCGAAGGGTTGGCCCGTAATGTGCTGGCTGCCAAAGTGAACGGTGTTGTCCAGGATGCGACGCGCCCTATTGATCAGGATGCGAACGTGCAACTCCTGACGTGGAATGATACTGAAGGAAAAGCAACCTTCTGGCACTCATCAGCACACTTACTGGCCGAAGCCCTTGAAGCCTTGTATCCGGGCACCAAGTTTGGCATCGGGCCCGCGATTGAAACGGGTTTTTACTATGACGTTGACCTCGGGGGAAGCCGTTTTCGCAGGAAGACTTCAAGAAGGTAGAAGATAAAATGCTGGAACTGGCCCGCCAGAAACAGCAGTATGTCCGTACACCGATGAGCAAGGCCGATGCGATTGCTTATTTTGAAGAAAAAGGAGATCCGTACAAACTCGACCTGCTTGAAGGGTTGGAGGATGGATCGATTACGTTCTATACACAAGGGGATTTTACGGATTTATGCAGGGGGCCGCACATTCCCAATACGGGTTTTATTAAAGCGGCTAAATTGATGAACGTGGCGGGTGCCTATTGGCGTGGTAACGAGAAAAATAAGCAGTTGACTCGTATTTATGCCGTTACCTATCCTAAGCAGAAAGAGCTGGATGATTACCTATACCTGCTCGAAGAGGCTAAAAAACGTGATCACCGCAAGCTGGGTAAAGAGCTGGAATTGTTCGCTTTTTCAGAAAAAGTAGGAGCTGGGTTGCCTTTATGGTTGCCCAAAGGTACCATGTTGCGCGAACGGCTGGAAAATTTCCTGCGGAAAGCGCAGTCACGGGCAGGTTATCTACAGGTTGTGACCCCCATATTGGCAGCAAGCAGTTGTACGTAACCTCCGGACACTGGGAGAAATACGGCGAAGATTCATTCCAGCCGATCAAAACCCCCGATCCGAACGAGGAGTTTCTGCTCAAACCCATGAACTGCCCGCACCACTGCGAGATTTATAAAACCAAACCACGCTCGTATCGTGACCTGCCTTTGCGACTGGCCGAATTTGGTACCGTGTATCGCTACGAGCAGTCAGGTGAGTTACACGGGCTGACACGGGTGCGGGGGTTCACCCAGGACGATGCCCACATTTTCTGCCGCCCCGACCAGGTGAAGGAAGAGTTTATGAAGGTGATCGACCTGGTTCTGTATGTCTTTAAATCCCTCGGATTCTCTGATTACAGTGCTCAGATTTCCCTCCGTGATCCTGAGAATGATACCAAGTATATTGGGTCCGATGATCTGTGGGAAAAGGCTGAATCGGCCATTATTGAGGCTGCGGCCGAAAAAGGGCTTCCAACTGTAACAGAATTGGGTGAAGCAGCTTTTTACGGCCCCAAGCTCGATTTTATGGTGCGTGACGCATTAGGCCGGAAATGGCAGTTAGGGACAATTCAGGTCGATTATAACCTGCCGAATCGCTTTGAGCTGGAATATATCGGTGCTGATAACCAGAAACACCGTCCGGTCATGATTCACGGGCACCTTTTGGGTCTATGGAGCGGTTTATTGCCATTTTGATCGAGAACTCAGGCGGTAATTTCCCCTGTGGCTCTCGCCCGACCAAATCGCTATTCTGCCTATTTCGGAGAAGTACGAAGACTACGCCAACGATCTGTATTTTAGCTTGCAGGAACAGGATATTCGCGGTTTTGTTGATTTACGCGACGAGAAAATTGGCCGAAAAATCCGCGATGCGGAAGTCAATAAAGTACCCTATATGCTCATTGTCGGGGAGAAAGAAGCTGCCGATGGTAAAGTATCTGTTCGGCGAAAAGGCCAGGGTGACCTGGGAAGTATGAACGTTGAGGAGTTTGTGAAGACGTTCCAGGCGGAAGTGAAAATGTAGGGTTCAGTCAATAGTCGTCAGTCGATAGTTGTTAGTCTTTTACGCAATACTAACAACTATTGACTGACGACTATTGACTATAAGTGGTATTTTCAATAGTTTCCCGAACTTTTTAGAAACCCTTACGTTATCCAAGCGACTTTTGCCCTAACACTATAAAAAGTCAGTTTCAAACAAATTTGTTACCCTAAACACAATCTATGGCATTACCCCAGCGCAGACCACCCCGTCGCGTGGTTGAAGAACCCTACAAAGTCAATGAACGCATACTTGCCCGCGAAGTACGGGTGGTCGGTGAAAATGTAGAGCAGGGAATCTACGACATAAATAAAGCACAGGCAATGGCTAAAGCACAGAACCTCGACCTGGTTGAGGTATCGCCCAATGCTGTGCCGCCTGTTTGCCGTATCGTGGACTACTCTAAGTTCAAATACGAGCAGAAGAAAAAGCAGAAAGAAATCAAGGCGAATGCGACGAAAGTCGTTATCAAAGAGATTCGGTTCGGTCCCAATACCGATGATCACGACTTTGAATTCAAGCTTAAACACGCCATTAATTTCCTGAAAGAAGGGGCTAAAGTAAAAGCCTATGTTCAGTTCGTTGGGCGTGCTATCGTTTTTAAAGATCGCGGCTTTCAATTGCTGGAGCGTTTTTCGAAAGGCCTGGAAGATTACGGCAAGATCGAATCGGAACCAAAACTGGAAGGCAAGCGCATGAGTATGTTCCTGTCTCCGAAAGCAGTAGTTCCTAAAAAATAAGGTTTTAGGAGAAAAGGGAGTATCGGGACGAAAAGGAGAAAGGAAACTGAAGATTCCCTTCTCCTTTTCGTCCCGATACTCCCTTTTCTCCTTTTTTTTCGTATCTTTGCGGCCTGTTTACTATTTTTTCCATACAAGCGGGTTACTGCAATGCCAAAAGTAAAAACCAATTCGGCGGCCAAGAAGCGTTTCAAGCTGACCGGCACCGGAAAAATCAAGCGGAAGCATGCCTTCCACAGTCATATTCTGACGAAAAAATCAACCAAGCAGAAGCGCAATTTAGTGCATGATACGATGGTTGCTGCCCCGATGAGCGCCGTATTAAAGCGTTGCTGAACATCTAAGGGACAAAAAAGGACACGATCGCGTCCTGGTTTCACGTTTCACCCGATGCCGGGCCTTACAAGAGGAATGAATAATGAATAATGCAAAATGAATAATGAAATTGGTCAAGGCCATAATGCGTTATTCATTATACATTGTACATTCATCTTCCCGCCTGTCGTCAAAAAACAACTAACATACAATGCCACGTTCCGTCAATCACGTTGCCTCACGGGCACGTCGTAAAAAAGTAATGAAGCTGGCCAAAGGTTATTTTGGTCGGCGTAAAAATGTTTGGACAGTTGCTAAGAACGCTGTCGAAAAAGGCTTAGGCTACGCTTACCGCGACCGGAAGGCCAAAAAGCGCGATTTCCGTGGTCTTTGGATTCAGCGGATTAACGCTGGTGCCCGGATTAACGGCTTGTCGTACTCGGCCCTGATGGGTGCTCTGAATAAATCAGGCATCGAACTCAACCGTAAAGTATTGGCCGATCTGGCTATGAACCACCCGGAAGCATTTGCCGCCGTTGTGGAACAAGTGAAGTAAACAGATAGAAATAATGCGTACAAAAAAACCGGCTATCACCGGTTTTTTTGCTTTTACTGAGCTAAATTTCTGGCCAGCTCAGCTAAGCGATCCGGTCGGATGCCGCGTTTCCCCTTATCGATGAGCTCTTTAAATTCCTGGTAGTCCCGCTGGTTACGGAAATACATATTGTAAAAGCTATTGATAGCCGTCGTCATCTGGTAGGTATCGTTCAGATCAAATGCCGATAGGGCCCATTCTACATACACATCGGGCGTATAGGGCTCCTTATTTTCTGTATGCTCCAGTCGCCGGGGAAATTGTTGCGGAGCACCAGCCTGTCCGTAAATCTGCTTAACGAATAGTAATCGGCTCGTTAGCGTTTGCGTAGAAATGGTACGCAGAAGTTGGTAGCATTGCGAGGTGTCGCGTTGGATGGCAAAGGTCAGCGCTTTATACAACATGGGTTCCTCCCAGCGTGGGTAGAGTTGTCGTGCCTGCTCAAAGGCCACCAGCGCTTGTGAGTAGGCCCCTTTATTGATATAGGCATTGCCGAGCTGAATAAACGCCGGTGGCCGTATAGAACCTTCTACTGTATTCATTTGCTGGCAGAGGGTAACGGCCTTATCAAACTCTCTGCCAGCTATATACAGAGCTACCAGTCGCGTCATTAATCGTGTATAGCGCGGGTGCTTTGCCAGTTGTTCGTTCATGAGGGCGGTTGCCCGTTGATAACAAAGCTGTTTTGCCGATTCTGGTTGGTTACTCTGAAGAACACTGAGGGCTAATGACACCATATTATCTGCCATGTCGAGCTGTCTGCCCGTTGCTTCCTGATAAATTGTTTCCAATGCTCTAGTACGTTCCTGAATGTCAGCTAGTTTGTTCTGCCGATCCAGCGCCCGCAGGGTTCGGTAGGGTTGGTAAACTGAGTAGATCGCCAATCCTGTGATAAGTAAGGTCGCGACACCCTGACTTACCGGCACCCAGAATGAGTTTGGTGATGGGCTGACTGATGCTGTTGATACTGGGGATATATCGATGAAAGCCAGCAGCAGGAAAATAAGCTGTAAGGGTAGAAGAGAATCGAAATTAAAGAGGTTAAAAAAGAAATAAGCCATAAAAAGGGCACCTAGTATCCTCCTGTCCAGCGAGCTTAGCAGCGAATTCGTCGTGCGGAGTCGCCCGATCAGGCAGATCCACAAAAATAAATAGGCCAGAAGACCAAGAATGCCAGCCGAAAAACCCAGGTCGATTAACACATTGTGAGCCCGGTCGTACCAGCTATAACCGCTACTGAGCAAAATGGACGGATCGTAGTTCTGGGCAAAACCATAGCTAAAATTCTCCTGCCCCAGCCGAGTAGTGGACGCTCTGTTACTCCATGAAGACCTATTTTCCAGCAGATGAATCGTGGAGACAGGGTATTGTTATCGCCTGAATAATGTGTCAGACGGTACATGATCGGGAATTTTTGTAATAAAGGATTGTTTCGGGCAACCCAAAATAGCGTGCTAACAACAGCAACCATCAATACCAGCCAGCCAATTCGTTTCGAGAATGTCTGATAGCGGCTCCATAAGCTTATGGTAACCAGGTAAATACAGCCAGAAGCCAGACCGATAATGGCTGATCGGGTCCCCGTCAGGTATATCCCGCCCGTTAGTACACAGAGTGAGATGCCCACCATCGTTCCTTTGATTAGTCGGGATACGGTTGGGAATTGCCCGTATAAGTATAAGCTAATGAAGATAGGTAGCAGCAAATAAACCGACAGGAAAGAAGGATTCCCTACCGTAGCAATCAGTCGATGGTCGATTGCTTGCCAGCCAGTTGAGCTAACGTATCCCTTTACTGTTACAAACACGGCAATGATGACAACCAGCAGTAAAGCCCCGTTCCAATACGGTTTTGGAAAAGGTACTCTGACGAGTGCGAAAAAATACAGCCCCAGGTGCAGGTACAACAGAAAACCTTCCATTCGGGCGTAACCTGAAAAAAAACTCTGAATGGGGTCTACTCCTAATCCGTCGGCTACAAACAGGATGGCCAGAAAGAGTAAGACAGCTAGCTGGAGCCGGGATAACCTGGCTACGAAAAAACCTGGTGTAAATACGGCAACCAGAAATAGGCTCTCAATAAGTGCATTTATATACCAGGTGCGTTCGGAAATGTACCCAAAATAGGTAGTTGAACTATAAATGAGAGGTGTTAGCAGCGACGCCAAAAAAAGCCCGTACCGTATATTCGTTAGGAGAGAAGAACTGGGGCCAATCGAGGCCGACCCCGTTCTACCAGAGAGTTCAGCTGGAACAGGGGTAGAACGGGAAGGCTTGGTTGATGTTCGGTCAGATGGGCGGGTCGTATTTTTTTTCATGATTGCGGTCAGCAAATGTGGATAGGCTGGCTTTGAGCATATTAAGTACGCTCATGACCCTTTGCGACCGCAAGTAAAGAAATGAAAAACAGATTAATAAACGATTTCGATTCTAATTCATTCTACAGGTACGTTAGTTGACAGAATCGTTTACGTAGTATTTATTTTTCTGATAGGTAAGGTATGACTATGTCTGTACAATTTTTGTTTTAAGACCTGCCCGCTCGCCATTGGCCTGACGGCCAAGCAGGTAGACATCCATCTCGGCCTCGCCCACCCGAAACACCTGCCGAACGGTAAGTTCTTTGGTTACGAGATCATTCAGTTGCTGAAAGCTGGCAGTACGGGCTTTCTCTTCATCGCCATACCAGTCCTGATCTGTAAGGACGGGCGCCCAAAAGTCGGCCTCCGGCATCTCTTCGACATAGACCGATGGAGGTAGCATTTGCCAATCTTTAATTTGACTAACCGTTAGTGGATCTTCCTGATGGAGATAGCAGGTCACCGTCTCAATCGGTTCGTCGGACTCGCTGGGGTAGAGTAAATCAGGAAGTAATGGTTCTGCCTGTTCGGTAAACAATTTATTTTCTACAGTAGGCTCGCTACTTTTAGGCTCTTCGTTCGTCATAAGCGTGAAACTAGATTCGCGACAAATTAACCGATTCAGGTTGATCTATCCATTAGAATCTATCTAATTTTAACCCGGGGTATTACTAAACCTATTCCGTTTAACAGTTTAACAAAACGAATCATGTTAGAAACATTGATGAATCTGGTTCAGCAGCAGGCAGGCCAGGCGGTTATTAACAATCCAGCCATTCCCAATAGTCAAAACGACAGCGTTATGCAAACGGTAGCCAGCAGCATTCTAAGCGGTCTGGGCCAGCAGGCGCAGGGTGGTGGCCTGGGTAATTTGCTGGGGATGGTTGTTAATGGTGGCGGTAATGTGCAACAGAGCCCGGTTACGCAGGGCGTTCAGAGCCATGTTGAGCAAAGCCTGATGGAGAAATTAGGTATTTCGCCCCAGGTCGCCATGTCCGTGGCAGGTTCACTTGTTCCAATTGTATTAAGCAAATTGATGAACAAAGCATCTGATCCAAACGATTCAAGTGTTGATGGTAATAGCATTTTAGGCGCAGCTACTGGCCAACAGGGCGTTGACTGGATGGGTATGGCCGGTTCGGCAATGGCTGATGGTAAACTCGATATGAACGATCTGCTTCGTGTTGCTACTCAGGGTGGTGGCGGTGGTCTGGGCGGTATGCTGGGTGGCCTATTTGGAAAATAAGGTATAAGTTAACGTATCGTATTCGCCCCAAAACTAAATCTCGTCGTGGGCGTCTGAGTAAAGACCAGACGCCCACGACGAGATTTTATATACAGCCAATGAGCACTGGGTTTGATTGGATGTAAAATCCGATGGTTTTCAATCTGTAACGTCGAGATCTGTTTTGCCGAACCGATCACTAAATGGCTTAGCGACAATCAACTAAAACTTCAGATTCTGCACCCGTACCGCATTGAGAATTGCCAGCATCGCTACGCCCACATCGGCAAAAACGGCCTCCCACATCGTCGCTAGTCCGCCCGCGCCCAGGACAAGTACAATGCCTTTGACGACTAAGGATAACGTAATATTTTGCCATACAATCTGGCGGGTTGCCCGGCCAATCGCAACGGCGGTAGCAATTTTGGCTGGTTCGTCATTCTGAATGATTACATCTGCTGTCTCGATGGTCGCATCTGAACCCAGGCCCCCCATCGCTATGCCCACATCGGCCATCGCTACTACGGGCGCATCGTTGACCCCATCGCCAACGAAGGCCAGTTTTGATTTCGGATTAATTGACAAATCCGCTTTGAGACGCTCGACCTGAGTTACTTTGTCTTCGGGTAGTAAATCGCCATGCCATTCGTCCACACCGACTTGTTTAGCCACCGCTTCGACCACTGCCGACTTATCCCCCGACAGCATAACGGTATAGATTCCGTCTGCTTTCAGCCGCTTTATCGCTTCAGCGGCATCGGATTTTACCTCATCAGCAATGGTGAAGTAACCCGAAAACTGTCCATCCAGCGCCGTCATAACCACTGTGTAAGGGTTCATCGTCAATGAATCATCGAAGGAGATGCCAAATTTCTGGAGTAGTTTGGCATTGCCTGCCAGCATCTGTTTTCCATCAACCTTTCCTGTCAGGCCATGGCCGGGAATTTCTTCGACACCTTCTATGGAAATCGATTCATAGCCTTTTTCCTGATCCTGGACCTGGGCATACGCCAGGATAGCCGTGGCTACGGGGTGGGTCGATTTACTTTCCAGGGCCGCTGTCAGTCGTGCCAGTTTGCCCGCGTCTATACCAATGGGTATGATTTCCTGAACCTTGAAGACACCTTTCGTTAACGTCCCGGTTTTATCCATTACGACGGTTTTGAGCTGGGTCATCAAATCTAAAAATACCGAACCTTTAAACAAAATACCTTGCTTTGACCCCGCCCCGATGCCGCCGAAATACCCAAGCGGAATGGAGATGACCAATGCACAAGGGCAACCGATCACTAAGAAAACCAGCCCCCGATACAACCAGTCCCGAAAGACGTACGCGTCCCGTTGATAATCAGCAACGAAAAAATACGGTACCAGCGTAATAAGCAAAGCCAGGCCGCAGATGGCAGGGGTATAGATCTTCGCGAATCGGGCAATAAATTCCTGCGTCTGGGCCTTACGACCCGTTGCCTGTTGTACGAGTTTAAGAATGCGGGATAGCTTGGAATCCTGGTAAGGCGTCGTTACGTCCATTTCGATCAGCGACTGCTGATTAATCATGCCTGCCAGTACCGATTCACCTTTTTCAATCGTCCGTGGAACGCTTTCGCCAGTTAGGGCTGCGGTGTTGAACGTGCCGCTTTCGGAACGCATCGTACCATCCAGGCCCACTTTTTCACCCGGCTTCACCTGAACAATAGCGCCGACCGCAACCGTAGCCGCTTTTACGAGCTGAGCTTGTCCATTTTGCATGACTGTAACTACATCAGGACGAACATCGAGCAAGGCTTTGATGGATCGACGTGCCCGAAGGACGGCCGCATCCTGAAACAGTTCACCAATGGTATAAAACAGCATTACCGCTACGCCCTCTGGATACTCCCGAATACCAAAAGCCCCCAGTGTGGCCACGCCCATCAGAAAGAATTCCGTGAACACATTGCCACTTACAATTCCTTTCCAGGCCCGCTTCAATACGGGCCAGCCGACCGGAAGGTAAGCGATTAGGTACCAGATAAGACGAACAGGGTCGTTGAACCAGTTGTTAGAAAACTTGTCCAGCACGATACCCACCAAGAGGCCCGCCAGACTGATGATGACGGGAGCGTAGGTACGTACCGTTTGTACAGGGCCAGTCTTCGCCGGAGCAGCCTCTGTTGCCGGGGCGTCCCGTCTTCAATAAGTTCGACGTCCTGCTCATCCTGATGGTCGTGATCGTGATTATGTTCTTCTGCCATGTGATTAGAGTTCAATAAAAAATGTGAGTATACCGAGGCCAATCAAAATGCTCCCGGTAATACGTTTTTCATAATGGTCGAGCCAGTGCCAGTTTACACGGGCCAATCCCTGATAGGAGAGGGCTGTTTTGGTACATGCTCATGGGGTGCACTGGCGTCGTGCATGGCAAAGTAGATCAGCCCCATAAAAACCAATAGCAGGGAGGAAATCAAACGAGTCTGTGCTTCCAGTTGTTCCGAAACTTTAACTCCAATAGCCCCGATCAACACGCCTAAGATCACGGTGTTAAGCGTATGGAAAAAGCCACTTAGCGCCACTACCCCCAGCGTTTCCCGTTCAGACCAGCTTTCAGCCCGGCCGGTAACCAGTGGTTAGGTATAGCCGCATGAACCGATCCGAGTAAAACGCTACCGATTACTAAGTTCCAAAGCATCTGTTCGGGTTTATTGGCTCTCCTGTTTAACTCATTAGACGGAAACAAGTTCAACCGGGAGGCTATCAAAGGTAGTCAGTAGATCCCTCAGTAGATAGAAACAGAGTTGTGTCAAACGTTTGTAGGTATTATCGGGACAAGCCTCAACCCTCAGCCCGCGATTTGCTGAGCTGTGTTAATAGTACCCCCGTTAGGACAACTGCGAGTCCGACGACCTGCAGGCCAGAAACCTGCTCACCTGCCACCAGCCAGCCAATTAACACGGCAATCAGGGGATTAATATAGGTATGGGTACTTACTATGGCTGGCGGTTGAACCGTGACCAGCCAGCCAAAGGCAAGATAAGCAATCAGCGACCCGAAGACGATCAGAAAGGCAAGGCCACCCCAGGCGGGTAGCGGCACCGCTTGCCACACAAAACCAGTCCACTCGCCGTTGACCAGGGCAATAAACGTCGCAAAAAGCCCGGCGGCTAGTAGCTGAATCGTAGTATGCCAAAGGGTATAGCGGCCCGGTTTTATCCTTCGCGAAGCGAATAAGGTTCCACACACCCACAAGACTGCACCCGCCAGGACGATCGCCGTGCCCAAAAGCTGATCGGTTGATTGAGTCTGGTGATGGGTGTCGTTGGGCTCAAACTGGGCGAACAGAACAATGCCAAAAAAGCCAATCAGCAGACCCACGATAATCTTTTTATCGTTAAAATACAGTTTCCAGCGAGAATGGTCGAGCAATACAAACCAAAGCGGCTCTGTCGCCACGATAACAGCGGCTGAGCCGGAGGTGATATATTGCTCCGCTACGACGACCAGACCTGAGCCACCAACCAACATTAATATGCCACTAACGGCCAGATCCCGGCACTCCTTCCCGCTGGGAAAGACCTGGTTTTTGCCAGCGGCAAGTGCTGCCAGTAACAGGCCAGCCACCAGGTAGCGGAGGGCGGATATAATGAATGGCGGAATCGCTTTGAGGGCATATAGATTGGCCAGGTAAGTTGTTCCCCAAACGAAATAGACAGCTACAAAAGCCAGCACCAGCCAAAAACGAGACCCACTTGTTTTGTTCATAATATAACCGTTAAAACGTAATTTAATGGTATGAATCGCATTGAGAAAACTATAACCGTCTAAACTTGTTTTACTGGTCATATAATTTATTCACCTTTAATGAGCGTATGGGAAAGGTCAGTACGATTGCCGAAATGGACCTGGCAGGCGGGGTTGCCTGTCTTGATTTTGTGAACACGGCGCTCAACGATGAGTTGCCAGTAGAGCGTCTCCACAGCTATACGGATCTATTGACGCTCATCCATCGCCTATCACTACTGGATACAAACATCCTTGCCGATCTAAAGAAAGTAGCCGAAAATAATCCCGAGCAGGCTGAGCGTGTTTTGGTAAAAGCTCGTGAGGTACGGCAGTCTATGCTGTCCTTATTTACAACCCTGGTAGGGGGGCAATTGCCGCAGATTACTGCACAGATCTTGCCCTCCTTTAACGGCCATATCAGGGAAGCGCTTGGTGAGAGGGGTTTTCTCCACAAGGAGACAAACTGGAGGTAAGCTGGGATTTCTCCAAAAAAGAGTTGATGCTGGCTGTTTGGGTCTTCAGTTTGTCGGCCTATGAGGTATTGACTACCAAAGATCAACACCTGATTAAACAATGTGGTGCCTGCGGCTGGTTTTTCCTGGATGAAACCAAGAACCATCGTCGGAAGTGGTGTGATATGCAAACCTGCGGCACGAACCAGAAAGCCCGGCGCTATTACCAGCGAAAGAAACAGGCTTCTTTTCCAACAGCTGTTTAGCGAGAAGCCTTGTCGTGATCCGCTCCGTTTTATAAGGCATTCGATTCCCTATAGTAAGGTGCCAGTCTGCCACAAAGCTGTGAAAAGGCTTCATTAAATGCGACATCATGACCCAATTGAGTACCTTGTTCTGCCAATCTGACAGCAAATCAAACAATTTTCCTTGCTGGCATTTGTATTGATAGATAGGATATGTCTGTCAGTTTAGACACAGCCAACTCAAAGAAACTAAATCCAGTTATGGGAAAAATTATTGGTATTGACTTAGGCACCACGAACTCGTGCGTGGCCGTGATGGAAGGCAACGAGCCGGTTGTTATCCCCAACTCCGAAGGAGCTCGCACAACCCCGTCGGTAGTTGCGTTTATGGACAACGGCAACGGCGAACGCAAAGTAGGCGCCCCCGCCAAACGCCAGGCCATCACCAACCCGAAACATACGATTTCCTCCATTAAGCGTTTCATGGGAAAACGCTTTGGCGAGGTTACCAATGAAATTAAGAACGTTGCTTACGACGTTGAAAACGGCCCGAATGGTACGCCCCGCGTGCGCATCGGCGATCGTCAATATACACCACAGGAACTTTCGGCCCTGATTCTGCAAAAAATGAAGCAGACAGCCGAAGATTACCTGGGTCAAACCGTAACGGAAGCCGTTATTACCGTTCCTGCGTACTTCAACGATGCTGAGCGTCAGGCGACGAAAGAAGCGGGTGCAATTGCTGGTCTGGATGTAAAACGGATCATCAATGAGCCAACCGCAGCGGCTTTGGCTTATGGTTTGGATAAAACCAATCACGATCAGAAAATCGCTGTATTCGACTTAGGTGGCGGTACGTTCGATATTTCGATCCTGGAACTTGGCGATGGCGTGTTTGAAGTAAAATCGACCGATGGGGATACGCACCTCGGTGGTGATGACTTCGACCAGGTGATCATCAACTGGCTCGCCGATGAGTTCAAGAAAGACGAAGGCATCGACCTACGTCAGGACCCAATGGCACTGCAACGGTTGAAAGAAGCGGCTGAAAAAGCAAAAGTTGAACTGTCCAGCTCCAACTCGACGGAAATCAACCTGCCGTATATCATGCCGGTGAATGGTATCCCCAAACACCTGGTACGAACCCTGAGCCGGGCGAAATTCGAGCAACTATCTGATTCGCTGATTCAACGGAGTCTGGAACCTTGCCGCCGTGCGTTGAAAAACGCTGGTTTGTCGGCCAGCCAGATCGACGAAGTCATTCTGGTGGGTGGTTCGACCCGGATTCCGAAAGTACAGGAAGAGGTTGAAAAACTCTTTGGTAAGAAACCGTCGAAAGCCGTTAACCCCGACGAAGCGGTAGCCATTGGTGCTGCAATTCAGGGGGTGTGTTAACCGGTGAGGTGAAAGACGTTCTCTTGCTCGACGTTATCCCGCTCTCGCTGGGTATCGAAACGATGGGTGGTGTATTTACCAAAATGGTAGAGGCTAACACGACCATTCCAAGCAAGAAAGTGGAAACCTATTCGACAGCATCGGACAATCAGCCGAGCGTTGAAATCAATATCCTGCAGGGTGAGCGCCCAATGGCGGCTCAAAACCGTCAGTTAGGCCGGTTTATCCTGTCCGATATTCCACCAGCACCTCGTGGCGTTCCCCAAATTGAAGTGACCTTCGACGTGGATGCCAACGGTATTCTGCACGTAACGGCCAAAGATAAAGGCACGGGTAAAGAGCAGAAAATCCGGATTGAAGCCTCAAGCGGTCTGACCGAAGCAGAAATCAACCGGATGCGGGAAGAAGCGAAAGCCAACGAAGCTGCCGATAAAGCCGAACGTGAAAAAATCGAAAAAGTCAACGCGGCCGACTCGATGATCTTCCAGACCGAGAAGCAGTTGAAAGAATACGGCGACAAACTGTCGGAAGGCAACAAGTCGGGTATCGAAACCGCGTTGGCGACCCTCCGCACGGCGCACGCGTCGCGTGATGCAGCGGCCATCGACACCGCGCTCGAAGGCTTGAATGCTGCCTGGGCAACCGCTTCGACTGAAATGTACAACGCCACCAATGGCGCGGGTGCCAACCCAGCCGATGGGGCTGGTTTTGGCGGAAACGGTGATGGACAAGGCCAACCCGCAGGCGACAATGTCTCGGATGTTCCGTACGAAGAAGTGAAGTAATTAGTAGAAAAAATAGATAGTTTAAAAGGCTCTGCATTTGGTACATTTGCAGAGCCTTTTTATATGATACTAATATGGATTTAGTCACAGGGAGTTTACTTAATACATTCAAGTCAGAACAGGGGTTTGATGATAGCGTAGATCAACCAACTATTTTTGAACACTTTGCTAATTTCTGTGTGGTTACTTATGAACATTCGGATGATTTCGATGTGGAGGAATTACATGTTGCAGGCGGGAATGATTTGCAACTTGATGGTATAGCAATTATTGTTAATGGTGTATTAGTTAATTCAATTGAAGAAATTGATGATTTGGTTACAACGAATAAATTTCTTGATGTTGAATTTATTTTTATTCAAGCTAAGTCTGGACGTGGTTTTGAAGGGGCTGATATTTCAAATATGTTTTTTGGAGTAAGAGATTTATTTTCTGATGATTCAAGATTGCCAAGAAATGATGCCCTTGCTCGTAAAGAAGATGTTATAAAATATATTTATAGCAAAAGTGCTTATTTTAAGCATGGTAACCCTAAATTAAAATTATATTATGTTACAACTGGTAAATGGGTAGCTGATACAAAATTACAAGCACGAATTGAGACTGAAATTAATACTCTTGAAGAGCTGATAATCTTTCATGATCCTACATTTATTGCAGTAGATGCTCGTAAAGTCCAGCAATTATATAATAGATCTAAGAATGCACTGACAAAAACTATAAATTTTGCTAATAAAGTTATACTTCCTGAAATGGAAGGCGTTAGGGAAGCTTATTTAGGATATATCCCTGTGACAGATTATGTGAAATTAATAATGGATGAAAATAAAAACTTACTCAGGGGTTTATTTTATGATAATGTAAGAGATTATCAGGGCGAAAATCCAGTAAATAAAGAGATAGAGTTAACATTAAACCGAAGTGAAAAAGGAGCATTTGTATTATTGAATAATGGTGTAACTATTGTTTCGGAGGATCTTAAAATAACTGGAACATCATTCACACTGAAAAGCTTTCAGATTGTAAATGGTTGCCAAACTAGCCATGTACTTTATAACAATCAAAGCTTACTTAATGACAAAATATATGTATCAATAAAATTAATTGTAGCGCCAGATAGTGATTTGAAAAACCAAGTAATTAAAGCTACAAACCGTCAAACTGTTGTAAAGACAGAAGAGCTATCAGCATTAACTGATTTTCAGAAACATTTGGAAGAATACTATAATTCGGTTCCTTCGCATCTTAAACTTTATTACGAAAGACGTTCACAGCAATTTAGTTCAGCCGTCTCTTTTGAGAAAAACCGTATTGTTACTATACCATCACAAATACGTTCATTTGCATCAATGTTTTTAGGCCGTGCTCATCAAGCTAGTAGATATTATGGTACTTTGATGAAAGATATTGAAGATAAAATATTCGTTGAAGGGCATACACCATTAGCGTATTATGTTAGTTCCTACGCTTTATTTAAAATAGAAACAGCTTTACGCAAAAGGCAAATAGATGCTAAATACAGGCCATTTAAATTTCATCTTTTGGGCCTCATGAGGTTGCAAATCGCTGGTAAAGTTGTGCCTGCAATGACTGCAAACCAATTTGTTAAGTACTGCGATCTAATTAAAAATGCTATTTGGGACGAAATTAAATGCCAAAATGCTATATCTGAAGCATGCACACTTATAGATCAATTGTTAGAAGATTATGACCGTGATAGAGCTAAAGACTCTACACTGGAATCACGAGGGCAGATTCTTATTGACTCCTTGAAAAAAAATCTCGGAGCTATTCGATAATTGCCTAAAAAGGTTACGGTGATTAAGCTCATTGATTAAACCGCCAACTCATGTGTCAACTTTAATAAGTCTTTTGCTTCAACGGCACAGGTTGTTAGCGTACGGCCTTTGGAATCGGCAAACTCAACCTCATATACGTTATCAGCTAGCTCTTCGACAATCGTACCTACCTGCCCGATACTTAACTTTTCATCAGGGAGTTCGCTCAATAAAGCGACGATATCTAATAATTGCAACGACTTTTCCATATTTTGTGGGTAGCTAAAAATGCGCAATCGACGAATCAATACCAAGTACAGTTGAGGCTTGTTTACTACCGGTTCAACCCATTCGTTTAGCAATTGATTGGGGTACTGTCTGGTGGGCTGGCTGAAATCGGCCAGTTTTACACCATAGACACAATCTTCTTCTAAAACCATGATCATTACCCATCTCGAACTGGAAACCAACCACCTGTCGGCCCTACAGTGGTTTTACACCCATCAACTTGGGCTGGCGCTCCTACAGCAGACCTCCGATCAGGTGACGTTTCAGCTTGGCTGGAGCAAGTTGACCTTTCGGCAAACGAATCAACCGGTAGCGCCTTACCATTTTGCGATCAATGTTCCCCTCTATTCGCTGGAGCAATATGAACTTTGGTACGATGTTCCCTATATAGACACCAGCGCTCCGGGTCATCGAATCGCTCACTTCCCCGACTGGAAGGCGCGGGCGAGTTATTTCCGTGATCCTGCTGGTAATCTGGTCGAGTTTATTGAGCGGAAGGATGCGGGGTACACGAATGGCTATTTTCAGGGTATCAGCGAAATCGGGCTGGTGGCCGATGATGTGATAGCCCTGGCTACTCAACTGCTTGGTGATTATCCCGTCTCGCTTTTTTCGAAAAGCCAGCCAAAAGCTGATTTCACCGTGTTAGGGGATGACTACGGTTTATTTATTCTGGCCCAAACAAACCGTCCCTGGCTGTTTACCGATATTCCAGCCAGTGCAGGGTATTGTCGGGTGAGCTTTACGGATCAATATGGGTTGTGGCAGTCATCGTATACAAGCCATGTTGTTCCGGCTACCCATCCTGAACTCGTAGGCTGAATATTCCAAAAAACCAACGGCCTTTGTGCGCTAACGTGCTCTACACGCTATTGCACAAAGGCCGTTGGTTTTCAGACAGTCGTATGACGACAGGAATTACTTCATTTTCTTGTCGATTGCGTTGATCGCATCCATATGCTTTTGCAGGGTAGGCAGCGTCTTCGTGGCAAAGTCTTTGACGGCTGGATTCGTTTTTTCGTCATCTGCTGCCTTTTTAAACTCGTCGATGTCGTCTTTATGGTCATCCACCATCATGCTCACATACTTCTTGTCGAATTCGGCACCGGATAGTTTCGCCATCTCGTTTACATGCTTTTGTTCATCCTCACCGAGGGTTGAGGGCAGGGTAATATTCTGCGTGGCGGCTATAGTCTTTAATTCTTCATTGGCTTTGGAGTGATCTTTGACCATCATAGCCCCAAAATCTTTGACATCTTTACTAGCCGCTTTTTCTTGAGCCAGTCGGCCTAGTTCGACTTCCAGCATACCCCCGTTAGCGGCCTTTACCGCAAACTCATTGGTATCTTCGGCCTGGCCGGTACCAGCCTCTTCTTTGGATTCATTGGACTTTTCGGCGTTTTCAACGCTGTCCGTACTTTCTGTCTTTTTGCTGCTACAGGCCTGAAAACTCAGGGTGCTAACCGCTAGCAATACAATTAAACTTACCTTTTTCATAACGTGATTAATTAAATGGTTACTATTATCCTAAAACCATAGGAATACAGTTAGGTTTTAAAGAGAAAGAGATTTTTTGAATTGTTAGACAAATTTCTGTGTTTACCAGACAAAATTCCTATGTTTGTCCTATGGTACTACCTGATCGCACAGCGCTTGTTTTCTCCGCTCTCAAAGGGGTTCCCGCTACCCGATTCTTCGATATCGTTAACCTGACCGGTTATAAACGTGAACAACTGGCGGAGGTGTTCGATACCTCCCTGAAAACGTTTCAGCGGTATGAGCGGGAGCATCGGAAACTAAACCCGCAGGATAGTGAGAAAGTGCTTAAAATAATGTCGTTGTTCCAGACCGGCGAATTGGTGTTTGGTTCGGCTGATTCCTTCCGACGGTGGATGGACAAACCCGCTTATGGATTAGGCAATCAGGTTCCTTTTGAGTTGCTGCATACCTCAGGGGGTATCGACTTAGTTATGGATGAGGTCATCCGCATTGAATATGGTGATTTGGCATAAGTTGGATGCTTGTTTATCGAATTACAAAGACACTATATGCTGACCGATTAGTTGCCTCGGGTGGAGCCGCCCGTTGGAACAGTCGTGGTCAATTCGTTATCTACACCGCAGCGACGCGAGCCTTAGCCTGTCTCGAAAATGTGGTTCACCGAAGCGGGGAGGGGCTTTTAGCGGACTTCCGGGTTATGGTTATCAGCGTGCCCGATCTACTTCCGGTTGAGACGATTTCATCTGGAAATCTGCCTGCTAACTGGTTTGACTTTCAACAGTACGATGCCTGTCAGCGGATAGGAGGGGAGTGGCTTCGAAACGGCCGATCTGCTTTATTGAAGGTGCCTTCTGCTATTATTCCCAATGAGTGGAATTTTCTGATCAACCCGGCCCATCCCGATTTTACCCGGATTACCTTGCTACAGACCGAGCCCTTTGCATTCGATCCCCGGATAAAGGGATAGTGGTTCTAGTTAACTGGGTACTAAGTTAAGGTTCTACTTTAGTTGGTGATACCGCATAAAGGCAAGTTGATGATATACCCGCAATTGGTGAAAGAAGGCTTTCTCCCGAGTGATCATGATGCTATACCGTTGTAGCATATACGTTTTTGCCGAACCTATAGTAAACCGCTCCTCTGTGCGTTTGTACAACTTATCAAGCGAACAAAGCATTCGCTGCGAATCAACCAGAGATGCTTTCAGTAGGTTCATTCGTTTAAGACGCAACTTGCGACACTCGTCAGAAATTAAGGAACTTCCTGACACCTGCAAGGCCAAAAGCCATTCTCGTTGGAGTTCTAGTATCGTTTCGGAGAAGGGTTGCCCGTCAAAGGCAGCAACGGGCAGTGGCGTATGACCACCTTCTTCATCAATGATATAGGCCTCGAGTAATGTTTCCCCTTTGGAGACGATCGAACTTAAGAAATCAAAAGTCTTCTCTAGCTCATGGAAGTCAAAGGCAAAATCTCGCAGCTGACCATCTTGAGTGATTGCCTTTAGAAATAGGGTCATGGTGTAGTAGGAATCTAACTCCCGAGTGATCATGATGCTATATTATTTTGTTATGCATAGCTAGTAAAATTACTCATTTTGTCGTTACGAAATACCCTGTAAGTTAAGCATATGGATGAAATGAGTCGACCAAGAGACTTTACTCAGAAAAACCTCTTTCGACAACGTGTTCACCATACCTCAGATTTGATACGTTTTAGTTGAAATATAATTGTATTTCATTTAGATGATGATGTTTTCAGGGAAGGAATTTAATCGGATTAGAAACTATAATTTTATCGCTTCTCTAGTCCATTTAGGCCCGTTATTACGGGTTTATTTCTCTTTTCTCCTGAAAATTTTGTATATTTGTCTATAGCGTGGTTTGCACAGACTGTGTAAGCCGGAATAGTAATTTTCTGCGAAACCCCTTTAACAATGGCGGAAGAAAATCCCGACCTCGAAGCTCCCAGTAACATCATTCCCATTAACATTGAGGACGAAATGCGTGGTGCCTACATTGACTATTCAATGTCGGTTATCATTTCACGCGCCCTCCCCGACGTTCGTGACGGCCTGAAGCCGGTTCACCGTCGGGTGTTGTTCGGAATGGCTGAACTGGGGTTAGTTACAACAAACCCACAAGAAATCGGCTCGTATCGTTGGGGAAGTACTTGGTAAATATCACCCCCATGGCGATTCCTCCGTCTACGATACGATGGTGCGGATGGCCCAGGATTGGTCGTTGCGGTATCCATTGGTCGATGGCCAGGGAAACTTTGGTTCTATTGATGGCGACTCACCAGCCGCCATGCGATATACCGAAGCACGGCTAAAACGAATTGCGGAGGAAGTTCTGAACGACATCTACAAAGAAACGGTTGATTTTCAGCCGAACTTCGATGATTCGCTCGAAGAACCAACCGTCATGCCCGGTAAACTACCCAATCTGCTGCTCAACGGCTCATCGGGGATTGCCGTCGGGATGGCCACCAACATGGCTCCCCATAACCTGACCGAAATCGTGGATGGCATTATTGCCTATCTGGACAACAACGATATTACGGTAGAGGAACTGATGCAGTATGTGAAAGCCCCCGACTTTCCAACGGGAGCCACGATTTATGGCATGGAGGGGGTTAAGTCAGCCTTCAAAACCGGCCGTGGACGCGTCGTCATGCGGGCTCATGCAACCATTGAAGAAAACAAAGGCAAAACCCAGATCATCGTCACGGACGTACCGTACATGGTCAACAAGGCGGTGATGCTGGAAAAAACCGCTGAGCTCATCAACGACAAAAAGATCGAAGGGATTGCGGCTTTCCGGGACGAATCGGATCGGGATGGCCTTCGGGTTGTGTATGACCTCCGGAAAGATGCGATTCCGAACGTTGTTCTGAATAACCTGTACAAGCATACCGCGCTGCAATCGTCGTTTAGTATCAACAACGTCGCGCTCGTAAAAGGGCGTCCCATGTTGCTGAACCTGAAGGATATGATGAAGTACTACGTCGAGCATCGGTTCGAAGTAGTTACACGTCGGACACAGTATGAACTCCGGGAAGCTGAAAAACGGGCGCATATTTTAGAGGGCCTGTTGATTGCCTTGGATAATATCGACGCTGTGATTAGCCTGATTCGTTCCTCACGCGATACGGAGGTAGCCCGGACGGGTCTGATGGAGCAGTTTTCGTTGAGCGATGTTCAGGCGAAGGCCATCCTGGAAATGCGTCTGCAACGGTTAACCGGACTGGAGCGGGATAAGCTTCAGGCTGAATACGATGAGTTGATGCGTGAAATCACGGATCTCCGGGAAATTCTGGCCAGTGAAGAACGCAAACGTCAGGTGATCAAAGACGAGTTGATCGATATCCGCGCCCGCTATGGCGATCAACGTCGGACGGAGATCAATCCACTTGGGATGGGAACATCAGCGACCTGTCGTTAATCGCCGATGAGGACATGGTAATTACCATCTCGCACGAAGGCTATATCAAACGAACCCCCACCACCGAATATCGTTCACAGGGACGGGGAGGAGTAGGGGCTAAGGCTGCGGCTACGAAAGAAGAAGATTTTACGGAGCATCTGTTCACGGCTACCATGCACAACACCCTGCTGGCGTTTACCCAGAAAGGACGCTTATACTGGTTACCCGTTTACGAATTACCCGAAGGCTCACGGATCTCGAAAGGGCGGCCATTGGCTAACTTTATTAATATCGAGTCCGATGATAAAGTCCGGGCGGTGATTAACGTGACCGATCTTAAGAACGAGGACTACATCAACAATAACTACATTGTGATGTGTACCCGGCAGGGCACGATCAAGAAAACGATGCTGGAGGCTTACTCCCGGCCCCGTCAGAACGGGATCATTGCCATCACCATTGATGAAGATGACCAACTGATCGGTGTATGCATGACGAACGGGGATAACGAAATTGTGATTGCGTCGAGTGCCGGAAAGGCCGTTCGCTTCAATGAAAGTCGTGTGCGCCCGATGGGACGCACAGCCGCTGGTGTACGGGGTATCTCGCTCGATGAGGACGATCCAACCGACCACGTTGTAGGGATGGTATGTCTATCATCACCAGAAGCCCAACTGCTGGTAATTTCCCGGAATGGCTACGGGAAACGCTCTGATATTGATGAGTATCGGATCACAAACCGAGGGGCCAAAGGCGTAGGTACGTTAAAAGTAACCGAAAAAGTAGGTCGGTTAGTTGGCGTGCTGGACGTTGCCGATACAGACGATTTGATGATCATTAATAAATCGGGTATCGCCATTCGGACTCCGGTTAGTGAAATCAGTGTGATTGGCCGGAATACCCAGGGCGTACGACTGATTAGTCTGCGTGATGGGGATGAGATATCGTCGGTCACTAAAATTAAACAGGAAGAAGGGGAGGAGGCAGGCCCCACAGAATCAGAAGCTGTTGTTGACTAGCGAGCGGGATTTGTGCTCCTATTGAGCCGTCTGGATTGATTGATAATCAGCCAGACGGCTCAAACAATTTAGAGCAGGTCATGCTTATACAGACAGATTCCGTAATTTCGTTTCTGAAATAATAACACAACCCCGATTTACACATGAAACAAGTTTTTGTAATGCTCGTCGCGTGTTGCCTGGCAGTAGGTGTACGCGCACAACAGGCTGGCACATCTGCGGTAGATGCTGCTGCAATGGAGGCCGTTAAGAAGGATAAGGAAAAAAGCGATAAGGATATTACGGATGCGAAAGCGTCTGCCAAAGCCAGTACCTGGATGGATCGTGCCAAAACCTATCAGGGCATTGCGAGTAGTGGCTATGTAAAGATTGATTCTGCCGCAGCCACCACCGCATACGAATCCTATAAGAAAGTAATCGAATTGGATAAGGATAAGAAAGGTGCGCCGGGTAAGTTGGCCAAAGAAGCTGAGGAAGCCTTGAAGAGTCCAGGTCTCTACGGTGCCTTTATGCAACAAGGGGTAGCTAAGTTTCAGGCTAAAAACTATGCGGATGCGATCAAATCGTTGACGATGGCGGGGGATATTAACCCGAAGGATACGTTAGCACCCCTCTATTCGGCCATTGCAGCCCAGCAGGTGAAGGACAATACAACCGCTAAAGCGCAACTGGAAAAATACATCGCTGGTGGCGGGAAAGACGTAGCCATTTATGGTTCACTGGCTATGTTGTATCGGGGCGATAACGAGATTGATAAGGCGTTGGCTACCTTGGACAAAGGGATTGCGCTGGCCCCGGCCAATAAAGATCTGGCCAATGAGAAGATCAATATTATGCTGTCGACGAACCGGATGGAAGAAGCCATTTCGGGCATGAAGCAGATGGTAGAAAAAGATCCGAATAATGTCCAGAATCTGGTAAACCTGTCAATCGTTTATAACAACATCGGCCACAAGGCGGATGAAGAGGTTAGAAAGCTGGAAGGTGATTCAAAGAAAGGCGGCAATACAGCTAAGCAGCTTGCCGATTCGAAGAGTATCATCGATGCCTATAACAGCGAAATCGCCCGGTTGAGTGCTTCGATTAAGAAGCAGCCCAAAAACGCAGAGTTGAAACGCCAATTAGCCGATGTTCAGAAAAGACTGACGGAGCAAAAAGGAGAAATGGCTACTTTAGAAGCGGCAGCTAAAGAAGCGGCAGCTAATGCATCGGCAGCGGCTGCCAATGAGAAAAAGCTGGCGGATCTGAAGCAGACCCAGATGGAGAACTATAACTTAGAGAAACAATATCTGGAAAAAGCGCTGGCTGTTGATCCCAATAACTTCGATGCCAACTTTAACATGGCCGTATGGATATTCAACCGGGCTGTTGAAATGAAGCGGAATGTGGATAAGATGGATATGGCTGAGTATAATAAAAGTGGTAAAGAACTAGATGGTAAAGTTTGTGGTAAATTCAAACAATCGCTGCCATACTTCCAGAAAGCCAAGTCGATTAAGGATGAAGCTGAGGTAACAGAAAATTTGACGAATACGGAGAATATTCTGAAGCAGTACGAAGAGAAGAAGATCGTTTGTATCGAGAGTAAATAAGAAGGATAGGGTCGGCTTTAAAGAGGTCGGCCCTATTTAATGAAAACTTTACTTAACATAATATAAATTATACAACAAAATAATTGGTCTAATCCACAGACTTATCAACAACTTATCCACGTGGAACACTAAAGTATTGCTTTACAGGGAGTTAGGTTAGTTTAAGGATAAAATGCCCTTTCTGAGCGTTAAATGGACATTTTATGGTCTGCGAATCGTGAAAAAAGCATCAATAAAGTGGATTTGTTGAGACAAAACCATCCCACCTTTTCAACAAAGCATATTGTCCCATTTCAACAAAGTCATAGACCCAGTTAAACGCGAATGCGGTTAACATTTTGGGAGGCTGACCTGGCGTCTGATCGCCACTGGGCAGACGCCGTCAGTAATTGTACCTGCGTACTGCACGTTGCTTCGCCTACGCCTATTGTTCAGTACAAACATGAGGATGAAATGATCATTCCGGCACGAGAGGGCGTGTTACGGGTGCTTAGAGCATCCGGGGGGCATAAAACGGGTTGTTTTGACGTCAGCCATCGGCGCTATCGTTTACGGCCACCCGGCGCAAACAGTTCCCTATGACGAAACGATCTGGACCAATGTTGCGGGTAAAGCGCCCGCTAATCAGAAATCAAAGACACTGGCTGAACGGGCAGCCTGAGAGTTTATTAACCAGGAAGGCGACGGACTGGAGCTTTCGGCTGTCAACCCGGTAACCGTCATGGGACCGGTATTGGGACCCGATTATTCGCATTCGATCCATCTAATCAAAAATCTATTGACCGGCAAAATGCCCGGTTGTCCCAAGATTAACTCCGGTTTCGTTGATGTCCGTGATGTTGCTGATCTGCACCTGCGGGCCATGACGCATCCGGCAGCCAAAGGCGAGCGTTTTATTGCCACGGCTGGTGAAAGTGTCTGGCTAATTGAAATTGCTAAAATCCTGAAATCGCATCTGGTTCAGGCCGCCAGCAAGGTTAACGCCAGAGAACTGCCCAATGCGTTGATGCATATAGCTGCCCTTAAAGACCCTATGGTTAAATCGATGATCCCGTTGCTGGGCCGAATGATGAACGTGACCAGTGCTAAGGCTATCCGCCTGCTGGACTGGTCACCCCGTTCGACCGAAGAGGCCGTGTTGGCCACCGCCGAGAGTTTAATGCGCTTGCGCTTACTAGATCAATAATTGCATAACTTTAAGGATATGGAGGTCGCCGACGTATTTATCGCCTGCAAGAAGGATGCTCATTATAGCCGAGAGCTCATACTACCACAACCAGTCCTGCTGCGTGTCCTCTCCGGAGAGGTCAGAATTGTGGGCGCAGCGCGTAGCGATCATTTATTGGCGGTCGATACCATGTTGCTGCCCCGTAATCAGCTTGGTAGGATGAGTAAACTGCCCCTGATTCGTTGTTGCCTTATTTTGAACTAGCTGATGCGTTGCCAGCCGATATTGCTGGTTTAAAGGTCGAAGAGCTGGACCTGGTGGATTTTTTCGGTTATACTCCTACCGTTTTGCCCCTGCCCGGTGAACATGGCTAATTTGAATGAACGCTAAATTGAGAAAGCAAGATTTAAGCAGTTGGCATGTATTCCCGGAATGACCCATCTGTATAAAAGATAAGAATTCGTTCGACTTTCTTTTCGGTCGAAACACTTGCAGTTGGTTCGGGGAAAATCTGTTCATCGACTGGTTGTTGAACGGGTACACTTGATGGGGGAATCTCGTTACGCTGACTACGAATGCCTGATTGTTGGGGTGGATAAGCTGGGCTAGCCGATTGGGTAGTACTAAATCGATCTGTTCGATCCAGAGCAGGCCGCCCTACTCCCCGATTAATATAGCTTGCTTGTACGGGCTGATTAGCCGTAAGATTATCTTCTTCCATAATCCATTCGTATCCTAACTCAGGAAAACGACGGATTATTTTCTGAATAATATCAAAACTAGGACGGTTTCGTCCTGATAAAATGTGGGAAATACTGGAGCGTTGAACGCCAATTTCATCGGCAAAGTATGAGGGAGTTAAATTCTTGTCGATAAGAATCTGTTTAATTTTGTCATTTATAGTCATGGCAGTTTACAGGAATTTAGAACTAGTTGATCACCAAAGTAAATAAACAAACCAGATAATCACAAGTGTATATGTAAATTTATATGCGATTTACATTTTACATCTATAATTTACATAAAAAAAGACTACACAGTTATCGTGTAGTCTTGTGAATTAATAAGTATGAAATGTAAATTCAATTATGTAACATTAGTTTATATATCTAATCTGTTACAAATCTATACGGATACATTGTTTTCGCGAAGCGCATCATTCAGCGACGTTTTTAAATCTGTAGATGCTTTTCGTTGCCCAATAATAATAGCGCAGGGAACGTGGAATTCGCCAGCCGGGAATTGTTTAGCATAACTTCCTGGAATCACCACTGAGTTAGCAGGAACATAGCCTTTATACTCGACGGGCGTAGCTCCCGTTACATCTATGATCTTTGAAGAGCCCGTTATAGTAACCCCTGCTCCCAGCACGGCTCGTTTACCAATTCGAGCCCCTTCTACCACTATACATCTTGATCCAATAAAAGCGCCATCTTCAATGATTACGGGTGCTGCCTGGGGTGGCTCCAATACCCCCCTATTCCTACTCCCCCACTAAGATGAACATCTTTGCCAATCTGAGCGCAACTCCCTACGGTTGCCCAGGTGTCCACCATAGTACGTTCATCTACGTAGGCACCAATGTTTACATAGGATGGCATCAGGATAACACCGGGTGCCTGGTATGAACCATAGCGGGCAACAGCAGGCGGTACTGCGCGAACCTTCGCTTCGGCAAAATTAGTTTTTAGAGGGATCTTGTCATTGAAGGTGAAGATCCCTACTTCTTCCGTCTTCATTTGCTGGCTGATGAAATAGAGAAGAATTGCTTTTTTGACCCACTCATTTACCGTCCATTCTCCCCCTTCGATAGCTGGCGGATTAGCTACCCGGAGCTCCCCTCTATCTAATTTATTAATTACCTCTTTTATAATATCTGTAGACTCATGTTTTGCCAATAACTCACGATTGGTCCAAATTTCCTCAATTTTGCTAGTCATGTAAGTAAAGTAAAGATTTATAAATAATGATATAACTACTTGAATAGTAAGTATTTAACTTTTAGTGCCAAATTTTATATTGTTGTACATCAATATTATAGTTCTTTCTTGTTCTGGTTTTTCAAAGGTAATAATAAGACATGTATACTTGTAATATAAGCCAAAATTATTTGTGATAGACTGGTCTGGTACCTACATCCATTGGGATTAAATCTGGACGCTTTAAGGCCATAATAACACGGGTTATTTTGAAAAGTTGATAATCTCTAGGAGCGCACGTACTATCAAAATGATCATAGGGAAAGCCAAATATGCAGAGTGAGTTTTCAAGATCATGGTCGTTCCCAGATAAGTCTAAGCGATAATGAAGCATCGCAGTTAATTGATGATGCGACTTCAGCTAGTGGCTTATATAGACTGGTGATGAGAAACAGCCTTCACTGGGTCGTGTCGCTAGGTCCGCCGGGCTGTTAAGTTCTGGTTTGTTTAACCCCCAGCGAGAGGATTCCGAAGTGGGTTTTCTCCCCCTTTGGGGAGTTTGGGGGAAAGGCAAGCCATTTTAAAAGTCAAGTTCATGGGCATAAATCAAGAACATATAACAGCCCGGCGCCGGAGCGGTAGATAATGGAAGTTTAATGGTTCCTGTGTATATTCTGTCATCTGTGCTAATTTTAGTAGGGCTTAGCTTAATATACTCGTCAAATACTCTCTATTTTGACTAACGAGTATGCAATGAATTATAGAAACCTGCTAAAGGCTATTTGACGGATCGATCAACAGCCAGAATGCTAGCAAACAGTTAAGCTTACTACTGAGTAATATAATGCAAATGCTAATGATTCATGGGTTTAGAGTTAAGTATATAGTATGTTCTTAAAAGAAATCAGTGTAGGTTCAAATATTAACATATCTAAAAAAACGTATTACTAAAATCTCCAAAATCATCCTATTCTAACCAGTTTAGAGTAACTATATAGTGGACTTTGCCCCTACTCTACAGCGATAAGAAGAAAAGTCATATAATTAGTAATTTATAATATATGTTTAGTAAAATAATGAATTTAGTAGAATTTTAGTAAATAATTTAGTAATTACTAATGAAAATTAGCATAAAATACTAAAAATACTACTTATAATTAGCAAAATGAGAATATAATACTAATTTTTGTACTAAAAATCTTTATTTTACTAAAGTGATCTTCCTGAATACTAAAAACTATAGCTAATTAGTTTTGTACAAATACCCTTATTTAATCAGTATATTTGACCCCGAAAACAAACCAATTTTCACTGTACATGGAAAAAATACGCGTTGCTATTAATGGCTTCGGTCGTATCGGACGGTTATCGTTCAGACGGCTTCTGGAAAAAGAAAACATCGAAATAGTCGCAATTAATGACCTTACGGACAATGCGACCCTAGCTCACTTACTAAAATATGATTCTGTTCACGGAAAATTTCCCGGCAGCGTTAGCTCAGATAGTGAAAGTCTAACGGTTAACGGGCTCGAATCAATGCATACGCTGAACGCGATCCGAAAAATCTTCCCTGGAAAGAACTGAAGGTTGACGTTGTGCTTGAATCAACCGGGCGTTTCGTTGATGAAGCGGGTGCAGGTATGCACTTACAGGCTGGAGCTAAAAAAGTAATTATCTCCGCTCCTGCTAAAGGAAATATTCCAACAGTTGTTCTGGGGGTTAATGATGATACGCTAACTGGCGAGGAAACAATCATCTCGAATGCTTCCTGCACAACCAATTGTCTAGCCCCAATGGCTAAAGTTCTGGACGATGTTTTCGGAATTGAGAAAGGCTACATGACAACCATTCACGCCTACACTGCCGATCAGAATCTTCAGGATGCTCCTCACTCCGATTTACGTCGGGCACGGGCTGCCGCTTTATCAATCGTTCCAACCTCAACGGGAGCCGCTAAAGCTGTTGGTCTTGTTCTTCCCCAACTAAAAGGGAAACTGGACGGAAATGCGCTACGCGTACCAACCCAGATGGTTCATTAACGGATCTGACAGTCGTTTTGAAACGGGCTGCAACCGTTCAGGAGATCAATGAAGCCATTAAGCAAGCTTCTGAGACAACGTTAAAAGGGTATTTGGAATATACAACGGACGAAATCGTTTCGATTGATATCGTTGGCAACCCACATTCCTGCATTTTCGATTCGAAATTAACCGCTGCAAACGGAACATTGGCTAAAGTAGTTGGCTGGTACGATAATGAGTTCGGTTACTCCAGCCGCGTAGCTGACCTGATTGCAAAATTGTTTTAAGTCTGTAACCTTTTAACTGTAAGATCTATTGTGTATTAAGTTAAATTGCAGTTAATTAGATTGTTTATGTAAATTTACAAATGGGTGTGATTAAGTTAAATCACACCCATTTTACATTGTAAATAGTTTATTGTAAATCCCTTATTGAAGAAGATCTGTTCGTATGTAGTCTTTATACCGATGTGAATTGTATTCAACTGTGAATTATATAAGTCAGTTGTCGATTGTAAATCAGTACAACCCATTACCTGAACCTGTTCCAAACTATACGCAAATAATTCAGGACTGTCTGTCTTCAAATGCAGCGTCCCTCCTGCTACGAGTAAGTCCTTATACATAGTTAAAAAACGAGGATGCGTCAGTCGATGCTTTTCCTGCCTGGAACGAGGCTGTGGATCAGGAAAGGTGATCCAGATTTCGTTTACTTCCTGTTCGGCAAAAAACTCATGCAGGAAATTAATGTCTGTTCGTAAGAAGGCAACATTTGTCAATCCCAGTTCCTGAGCCGCCTTCGAGCCCCTGGCGATTCGGTCTCCTTTAATATCAACCCCAATAAAGTTTTTATCGGGAAAGGCCTGGGCAAGCCCTACGGTATACTCTCCTTTTCCACAGGCTAACTCCAGAACGATCGGATTTTCATTCCTAAAATAATCGGTCCGCCAACGGCCGCGAATAGTTTTGTAAATAGGCTTACCAACTTCAATAACATTTTGACTTTCAGCATTTTGCAGAAAGAACTGGGATTTTCTACGCGTCACGGTTATAAATTTGTTAATTCGGCAATGGTGTAATTACTGCCCGTTATCAGAATTAAATCACTAGGGGAAGCCTCATTGAGGGCGGCAGAAAGGGCATCGTTTACATCGGTAAATACCTCCCCTATGAGACCTGTATGGGCAGCCTCCGCCTGTAATAAACTGGCAGGAAACGAGCGGGGCGTATGAGCCTGACAGAAATAGTAAACGGCTTCCTGCGGTAGTACAGCCAGCACTTTTGATCGGTCTTTGTCCGCTACCAGACCAATCACAATCCGTAAGGTTTGATACGGTATCGTTTGAATCGTTTCAAACAGAGAGACTAATCCAGGTTGATTATGGGCCGTATCGGCAATCACTCTGGACTGCTCCTGCAACGTCTGGAAACGACCTTTTAAACCGGTCAGGGTGGTAACGGAAGAAAGCCCTCGCTGTACAGCATCCAACGAAACCGGCCACACCGACTCAAGCACGCCAACGATAGCCAGCACACCACCCACATTATGCAGTTGGTAGATGCCCAGCAAATCCAGCTCTAAGGAAACCATCGACTTACCAGCATAAACGACCTCAACCTGCCGTTTTCCGGCCACAATACCGGCATCCTCAACCGTATACAATTGATCAACAAACAGGATGGGGGCGTTTAAATCGGTAGCGGTTTTACGAAAGACGAACTCCGTTTCAGGATGCGTGTCCCCGATAATAACGGGGACACGGGCTTTAATAATTCCGGCTTTTTCGGCCGCTATTTCGGGCAGGGTCTCTCCCAGAATATCGGTATGATCGTAGCCGATGTTCGTAATGAGTGAGGCTTCGGGGGTAATCACATTCGTGGAGTCGAGCCGCCCACCCAACCCAACCTCGATAATAGCCAGGTCAACCTTCTGTTGCGCAAAATAAGCAAACGCCATGGCAACCGTCACTTCAAAAAAAGAGGGTTCAACCGATTCGATCAGCGCCTGATGTTCGTCAACAAAACGCGCAACGTCAGCCTCAGGCATTGGCTGACCATTTAGACGAATGCGTTCGGTAAAGGATTGGAGATGGGGGGAGGTATACAACCCCACCCGGTAACCCGCCGACTGATAGATAGCCGCCAGCATGTGCGAGCTACTTCCTTTCCCATTCGTTCCGCCCACATGAATACTACGAAACTGATCCTGCGGATTGCCGAGGGCTTCGCAAAGCGCAAGGGTATTGCCTAAACCGGGTTTGATCGCTTTTGCGCCAATCCGGTGAAAAACGGGGAGCCGACTATAGAGATAATCGATCGCTTCCGGTACTCCATTGATTGGTTATTGGTTATTGGTTATTGGTTAGTACGGCTAATAAATAACCCAATAACCAATAACGAGTCATTAATCTTTAGACTTTATGATAAAAGTAATCGTACCCGTCGCTGTGGGTGGAGTTGACCCCCTTTCGGCCTCAGGCGAAGTTTTTGAACCGCTTT
Source organism: Spirosoma telluris (assembly GCA_003259005.1). Classification (GTDB taxonomy): domain Bacteria; phylum Bacteroidota; class Bacteroidia; order Cytophagales; family Spirosomataceae; genus Spirosoma; species Spirosoma telluris. Next base: position 1,101,877 of record QLII01000001.1, on the reverse strand, counting down.
CCGGTATACTTCGCTAACCGAAGGACTCACGGTACTTTGCAACTGGCGGACATTGATAATATCCCCACTCTCATCCACTTTTATCTGGAAAACAATTTTACCCGTCTCGTCAGAGTCATCAGTAATACTCGGCCGGCTGGCCAGCGACCAGCCCGATACATCGAACGCTACCCCTGTAGGTGCCCCACCCGGCGTACCATAAAACTCTTTCGCATTAATTTTACCATTGGGGTTGCCCTTATCCCCTACGCCACTGGCATCATCCCCGTTATTATTACCACCAGTACCGGCCGCTTTCCCTACTGTACCATTAGAACCACCCCCACCCGACGATTTTTTGAACAGGGCATCATTATTTACCGTCTCCACTTTTTTAGGTGGGGTAACAGGGGCTGGTCGTTCAGCCGGTGCCGTTGCTTTGGGCGATTCAACCCGCTTGGCTTCGGGGCGTTCAGGGGTTGTTACCGGGCTTTCAGCTTTACTGGCAATGATCGGTTTTTCCGTGGCCGTTTTAGCTGGTTTTGCGTCTTCTACCTTTGGGGATGGCGTTGCCCGTGTCTTTTCAACCCGTGGGGTTGTATTGATTTTCGGATTAGGTCGCTTTTCAGCGGCTTTCACCTCCTCTTTATTCGGTGAATCCGACGCCTTATTATACGTTTGAATCCGACCACTCCCGCGGGCATCTGTACCGAAGTTAACCTCCACAAACTGAATCGGGGGTGGATTCGGTACCGTCTGAGATAGCTTGACTAGTAAGAGAATGGCTATCAGTAGTACATTGATAACAATCGTTCCGGCTAAGGATTTAACCCGAATTTCGTCCTCGTTCTCGTAGGTAATGCGGTTCATAACTTATTATCAGGGATTATCAAGGGTGGTCAGGGATTGGGAGACAGGAATCATTAACGTTTGTTCAATAACGTTAAAAACCAACGCATCGTTTACGGTTTCCGTGATTGATGGTGTTCCTCTAAGCAAAGTAACAGAAAATCTACGATAGAAAGCCGGACAGCCGATGCCGTTTCGGGCTTATGTTTGTAGTCTATTGCTATTTCGCCGACTAAACTATGCCCGTTCTTCAGCCAATTGTCAACATTGCCGAGTTACTGTATCTAAAAGGAATTACGGATGTGGTGGTTTCACCGGGCTCCCGATCGGCTCCCTTAACCCTGGCCGTGGTACGTCACCCCCACTTGCGGGTACGCGTGATGGCCGACGAACGATCAGCAGGTTTTGTGGCCCTGGGTATGGCCCAGCAACGACACAAACCCGTAGCCATTATCTGCACCTCCGGGAGTGCTGTCTATAATCTGGCCCCTGCCGTTGCCGAAGCCTATTTTCAGCAGGTACCCCTCCTCCTCCTGACTGCCGACCGCCCGCACGAGTGGCTCCATCAGCAGGATGGCCAAACGATGGATCAGGTGAATCTGTTCGGCAATCAGGTAAAACGCAGTTATGATCTTCCTGCCGACTATACCCACCCTGATGCGCGCTGGTTTATAGAACGATCGGTGAATGAAGCTGTCTCCCTCAGTCAGCTCGATCCAGCCGGGCCAGTCCATCTAAACGTCCCTCTTCGGGAACCGTTCTACCCCAGTGCCAATGAACCCTTCCAATCGGAACGGGTACGATTGATTACGACCCTTCCCGCAAGTCCAACCTTATCCCCGGAAACATGGCATACCTTATTGGATGAATGGGAACGCAGCGAACGGAAACTGATTGCCGTAGGGCAGTTACCACGCAACCCGGCTCTACTGGATGTCCTTACTAAAATCAGTGTGGAACTGGGGGTTCCCATTGTCGGAGAAATCGTGAGTAATCTCCCCGTCAATGATCGATTTATTACCCATACGGATACCTTCCTCTCAGGCATCAGCGAACAACAGGCCGAAATTCTACGGCCTGATTTACTGATCACGATTGGCAATTCGCTCCTGACCCGAAACCTCAAAACGTTTTTCAGGCAGTATCCGGCCTCACGCCATTGGCATAGTCAACCGGCGGTCGACCGCATTACGGATTCGTTCCAGAGCTTAACAACCCTCATCCCGTCGGAACCTCTGTCGTTTTTAGAAAAACTTTTCGTGGATCTCGACTACCAGCAATTTTTGCAGGGTGATGATGACGATGAATCCCATGAGTTTCTGACAAGCTGGCAACAGGCGGATCGAAAGGCAGCCCGACTGGTCGAACAAACCCTTGCCCAGGCTAACCAACCCTGACCGACTGGTCAGCGGTTCAATTGGTGCTGGAGCAACTCCCAACCAGTCGATCCTCCACCTGGCCAATAGTATGCCGGTGCGGTATGCAAACCTCTGTGGGCTGACTGAACAACAGGAGATAAGTGTATCAGCAAATCGGGGATGAGTGGTATCGACGGCTGTTTAAGTACGGCCCTGGGTGCGGCTCTTACTACCGATCAGCTCGTGACGCTAATTATTGGCGATGTTGCCTTCTTCTACGACCGGAATGCCCTTTGGTCGGCACCTGTGCCCTCTAACCTACGAATTGTGTTGCTCAACAATGATGGGGGGCACATCTTTCGGATGATCGACGGGCCTAGTCGTCAACCTGAACTCGAAACCTATTTCGAAACCCCCCACGGCTACACCGCCCGTAATACGGCTGCCGATGCGAAGATTCCGTATCAGATAGCCGCTACCCACGAAACCCTCCGTTCCCTCCTCCCCGACTTCTTCCTGCCAGGCAAGCAGGCAAAATTACTGGAGATAAAGACAGACAAACGAAGTAATCAGGAACAGTTTCTAGCCTATAAAGCGCAGTTAAAAATCTATGATCAACCAACTAAAACTATAGTTATAGTTGATATGCGACAGTTTCTTTTCACGCTGCCGGTATCCGGGTAAATTTACTTTCTTTGTTAACCAATCCTCTGTTCCGAATCACCAGCTCATGAACAAACGTCTCCATCAATCAATCGCCTGCTTTATCCTTCTTCTGGAGGTTCTGTCTTTTTCCCTCGCTACGGCTCAGGGTATCTCCTCCCCTCAAATCGACGCGCTGGTCCAGAAAACCTTAACCACCTTCGATGTACCGGGCATTGCTGTTGCGGTTATCAAAGATGGGAAGGTCATTCATAGCAAAGGATACGGGGTTCGTTCTCTGAAAACGGGGGAAAAGTCGATGAACATACCCTGTTCGGTATTGCGTCGAATAGCAAGGCGTTCACCTCGGCAGCCCTGGCGATCCTGATGGACGAGGGTAAACTAACCTGGGATGATAAGGTAATCGACTACATCCCCGAGTTTCGAATGTATGATCCCTACGTGACCGAGGCTTTTACCATCCGGGATTTACTCACCCACCGAAGCGGCCTGGGACTGGGTGCCGGGGATCTGATGTTCTGGCCCGATTCCAGTAATTTCACCATGAAAGACATTATTCATAATCTCCGCTACCTGAAACCGGTGTCGGGTTTTCGGACGAAGTATGATTATGATAACCTGCTCTATATGGTGGCGGGTGAGGTGATCGAACGGGTCAGTGGAAAACCCTGGGAAGTGTTTGTAGAGGAACGGATCATGAAACCTTTAGGCATGAACCGAAGTGCGGGCAGTTACAGCCGTCTGGCCGATAAAGTCAATGTCATTGATGCCCACGCCCCCGTGAACGGAAAGGTACAGGTGATCAGCCGGGACATGTTTCGGTTCGGTTATTCGGCGGGGGGCATCAACTCCAGCGTAGCGGATATGAGCAAATGGGTCATGATGCAACTCAACAGGGTAAGTATGGGGAGAATGGTAGCAAACAGTTGTTCAGCGAGAAACGGCAGGCCGATATGTGGGGCGCGCAAACCATTCTTCCAGTAAGCCCTACCCCTATTCCTCCCTACAATACCCACTTCTCCGCGTATGGGTTAGGCTGGGGTTTAAGCGATGTGAAAGGCTACAAACAGGTAACCCATACGGGTGGCCTCGCAGGTATGGTCACCCAGGTAACCTTACTCCCCGAACTTCAGGTAGGGATTATCGTCTTCACCAATCAGCAATCCGGCGCTGCCTTTAGCTCGATCACCAATACGATTAAGGATAGCTATCTGGGGGTTACCCTACCGACTGGATTAAAGTCTACAGCGAACGGGTAAAAAAAGGCCAGGACGAAGCCGATGCGATTACGAAAGGAATCTGGGAAACCATTGAAAAGGAACAAAAAGCCAATACGACTCCGGTAAACTTCGCGATGTACATGGGCACCTATCACGATGCCTGGTTTGGGGATGTGGTGATCAGCCTGAAGAATGGGAAACAATGGTTCCAGTCGCTTCGGTCGCCCAAGCTGACGGGGGAATTGTTTTACTATAAGAACAACACCTTCATTGTCAAATGGACCAATCGTAGTTTCGATGCCGATGCTTATGTTACCTTCCAGACCGACGAGAATCAGAAACCCGCATCCATCAACATGAAACCCATTTCGCCCCTCACCGATTTTAGTTTCGATTTCCAGGATCTGGACCTGAAACGGGTATCGACGGAGGCCAGCACTAAACAGTGAGCGTATCCACTACCTTTTTTCACCACAGAAAATGCAGCGTTAGTGACCACTGGCTAAACAACTCTCCAACGGTGTTGCAAATTCTAGTTCATTCGTAACTAGTTCCTTGAAATGACCCAATCTTGAAGATAAATCTTACACTACTATGCAACGAAATAGCTTTCTAAGAGCCGGTTTCGCAACAGCTACCTTTCTGGCTTCCCCCTTTTTATGGGCTGCGGACACCCTAAAAAACTACCGAGTGGATAAAGGGTTTAAAGTTGATGCGGGAAGGACCGATTCAATCATGCCATTTCCCTTTTTGATGGAGATACCTTTATGACGAAGGTATCGACTAAAGACACCAATGGGATTTGTACGTGTATGAATCCAGTCGCGTTAAAGAAGGTGGACCTGCTCTTCACACCCACTTTGATCAGGATGAAATGTGGTATGTGCTGGAAGGAGAATTTTTGATAAAGGTTGGTGATGTAATCCACCAGGCGAAGGCTGGTGATACTGTGTTTGGCCCACGAAACGTACCGCATTGTTTTGCCAAGATAGGCAAGGGTGATGGCCGGTTATTGATGACTTTCCAGCCAGCGGGTAAAATGGAAGCGTTTTTCCAAAAGGTAAGCGAAGGAGCACTCAAAACAATGAGTGAAGCAGAACAGGACAAGTTTCGGGAGGAGCATGGATTTAAACGAGTAGGTCCTCCCATCAATCAGTTAAAAAAGTAGTGTTGATGGCTAGTGCTTTGCCAAAATAGATTCTTTTGATTATATAGTAGCTGATTATCAGTACGATAGGATCAAGAGAATCTAGTAGAATCAAAAGAATCTAAATTGGAAGAGTACTAGTGCCTGACAAAAATAGGGTACAGGGGTCAAATTAAACGAACATTACGATCCGCCAGCCCCACAATCGAATAAAGCTGCCCAACTCTCTTTCTAATCATGAAACACCTGTTTATTGCCATTGCCATCCTGTTTGTCTCCTCAACCCTTACGATAGCGCAGAAACCTGCGGCTACTCAATCGGTTGAGAACGAAAAATTTGTGTTCCTCAACAATGGAGCAACCGTCGGCATGATTATTAAAGCGGTCATCAAAGCCGATAAACAACGACTGAAATTAACCGATCAGCAACTTCCCAAAGCTAAAGAGATTATCACTAAGGCTGTTATTAACTACAACGAGGGGGTAAAAAAACTGAAAGCCTCGGGATGAATCAGAAAAAGTTACGCGCGCTGGCAATTGGTGTCGAAGACGAAAAAGTGCTGGCCTATAAAACCATTCTGACGCCCGAACAATACAAAACCTTGGTTACCCAGCACAAAAAAGTGTATCCTGAGAGCAAGGCATGAGTGTATGTATGATATAGGATGTATGATATATGATATGATAAAAAGAGAGGCATATACCCTACATCCTATATCATACATCCTATTTTACAGGCAACGGCTCGCCCGTTCACGTTTGGCCTGTTCGTCACCAATCGACGCCCCCCGTTGCCAGGCTTCACAGGCTGCGGTTTTGTTGCCCGTTGCAAACTCGGCCGTACCGATGTAATAGTAAAGTTGATCGACCGATGCATCCAGTTTCTCGGCCGTTCGGAATTCGGACAGGGCTTTAGCCGCTTGCTGCTGGTCGAGCCAATAGAGTCCCAGGGTGTGATGGGCCCAGGCATTCTGCCCATCGCGTTGCAGGGATTCCTGTACCAGCGGCAAAGCCTCAGCCGGACGATGAAGCTTCAACAGTAAATATGCTTTGTTGTTGAGGTAATAGGGTTGCCGGGCTTGTTGACTTAATGCCTTTTCGACATAAGTTAGTGCTTCGGCATAGTTACCGGCATGAGCCAGCAGTAAACTCAGGTTATTCAGAGCCGCATCCTGATCGGGATTTAGTTTCAGCGCCTGACGAATATCGGCTTCTGCCGCTTTATAGTCTTTCTGGCTGTAAAACAAAGCCCCCCGGTTGGTTAATGCTTCTACGGTAGACGGATTGAGCTGCAAGGCCCGATCATAGGCTGTTTGAGCTTGTGCCACCTTGTTGAGACGAACATAGGCATCGCCCAGCCGGGTCTGGTAAAAGGTAGAATCCTGGTATTGTTTTTCGATCCGTTCGAGGTCGGCTAAACTGCCGCTGGCATCCCCCATTTCCAGCCGTACCTCCGCCCGATTATAATAAGCGGTACCAAAGTCAGGATCGGCATCAATCGCCCGTGTATAATCAGCCAGCGCTCCCTCCCGATCATCGTTTCGGAATTTAGCCAGGCCCGGTTGTTATACGCATCCGCAAAGTCGGGCTTTTTAGTGATCGCTTCCGAGTAATACCGAATCGCTTCCTTGTATTCGCGCTTCTGAAGTTGCACATTCCCCTTCAGAAAAAACTGAGCTGCTTCATCGGTTTCGTTGGCACAGGAAATAATGAATAATGTACAATGAATAATGAATAATGAGTTGAGAATTATATGACTAAATGCTTTGCCTACCTTTGTCTCCACATAGTTTTGATACATTATCAACGAGTCGTTATCCATTATACATTAACCATTATACATTAAAAGATGCGTTTCGTTCAGGATATTCCTCACCCGCAGTTCCGCATTGGCCTTTACGCCTGGAACGGCAAATATATTGTCAAAATCGAAGCGGGTCCCTATGAGCAGACTTATAAGATCAGCGAAATGGACATTAGTGACCCCGAATCGGTTCCCACGATGCTAGATGCCCCCTTTTTGACAAAGGTAGCTCAGCGCTTTCAGCAGATGGATAGTGACTGGCAGGAAACAGGCGAGCGTAACGATGTATTTTGAGTGCAAACAGTAGATTCTAATTGATCCTGTTGATTCTATAGATCCTAATAATCAATATATTAACTAGGCCAGGAATCTATAGAACCCATAGCTACGGTAGAATCTATTTTACCAAAGCACTAAGTAGCAACTTAATCTAAATTTAACGTGAACTATGGGATTGTTTCCTAAGCTGCTAGTACCCAACTGGGCTCTGCGGCCTTCAATAAGCGGTCCCCCATGTTAATGCTAGCTGTGGGCTTGCGCTCGTAGAACGAGTAAGCGACCAGACTAGCATAGACGTTGACAAACGCATTGGTCGCTGAGCGATGGCGGCTATGCTCTAAATCGCACACCGCCTTGCTCTGCCCAATGACAGTCTCAATCAGACTGCGTTTTCTAGCCCACCGCTTCGCGGCCACTGGCCAGTCGACGGCTTGCTTAGGTTTGCGGGTTTTAGCCGCCCAGATGAGCTGGCCCTCCCGCTCCAAAAACGCTTGCTTCTCTAGATTGAGTAGGTACCCTTTATCACCAAAGACCCATCCGACCAGGTCTTTGGTGAGTGAAAACAGCACGTTAGCCTGCGCATCATGGGCTCTGCCCTCCGTGATACGAACTTGCATCAATTGGCCTAAATGATTGATAACCAAATGGACCTTCAAACCAAAGAACCAACCCGTTGAGGTTTTACCCCAGCTGGCAAAGCCCTTCAAGGTTCGATGCTGATGGGCGCGTTTGGGATGGCAGGCAGCCAGCGAGGTCGAGTCGATATAGTACAGGCCAGTGCGTATACTGCGGCTACAGCGGTAGGCCAGATACAACATCAGCGCGATAAGTGTGCGGGGAATCAGGGCCACAAAGCGGTCATAACTGACCAGATCGGGGAAGTCTCGACGCAGGTCAGTCAGCACGTGGCGGGTGTAGTAGGCTTTAAAATTTTTGTAGGGGCTGAGGTGGTAGTAGATCAGGATGGTCATTAGTTCGGCAAGGGTGAGTTGACTGGGGTGCAACTTTTTATATAGGCCGCAGTGGTGAAGGGCTTTAGCGATGAGTGGCATTTTGGCCTTGCAAAAGTCATCGACATCAACGTAGATTTCGGTCAGCATATGAGTCCGGAAGTGAGTTAGTTTTATCAGGTTCGCACCCAAAACTATCCATTTTCGGCTCATATGCCTTTTGAAGCCCTAAATACCGCCAACACAATCTCATAGTTCACGTTAAATTTAGTAAGCCGTCTAAATCTGATGCCGCTGTAAGATTTTTCGTAGTTCACGAGCCCAGATTTGGTAGGCAGCTTCGGTAAAATGTACCCCATCCGTCGTAAACTCATCCCGTAGCTGAATGGAGTTGGATAAACAGGAGTTCAGGTCAATGAGGTCAATTTTCCGGGCGATGCAAATGTCGTTCAGGTTCTTGTTTAATTCGTCCACCTGCTTATTAATGGACCGCCAATTACTACGAAAAGGGTATTTTTTGGCAGCCTCAGGAGAAATATACACCACATTTGTCAGGACGGGGATAATCTGTTTTGATTCCCAGAAGGTAATTATTTCCTGATATAGCCCAAGCAGGTTCTCGGGATTTGATTGGGGGAAATCATTGATACCTCCCTCGATAAAGATGATTCTGGCCGTCGTATTCCTTAGCTTTTTCATACGCTCCTGGATTTGGCCGAGCGTTTCGCCCCCAATACCCCGATTAATCAAATCATTCCGATTTAATAACCGCTTCCAGTTACCCAGTTTAATCAGTGAATCACCTATCAGGATAATTGTGGGTGTTTTTACCTCGGGCTGAACAAACCGAACCAGGTAGGAAAGGGCAATTTTTAAAAATCGTTTCATGCCATCCTGAAAACGACAAAGATACAGCCAATCCATACGCAAAGGAGACTAGTGGCACGGTTCCTACTTGCCAGAGCAGACTAAGCGAGTAAGTCAAGGTTATAGAACCAAAATCACTGGTCACGTTGCCCTGCCTGACGTCCTGGAACTGACTTCTGGGATAAATAAAGTCCAAGACCGGTAAAAACAAGTGATGTGATAAAACATAATAGGACATACCGGCTCCTAAAGGGGAAATAAAACGAAGCAGCAATGAAGCCAATAGATATCAGAAGGGAGACTAGACTTAGCGTCCGGAAGAAGTTCCTTTTCATTCCTCCAATTTAGTGGGTAGGCAAATAGGTAAATAGTAAATAACGACTAAAGTGATTATTCGGTCAACTTTTGCCAGCAATTTATAACTAATTACTCAACAAGCTTAATAAGCCAATAAGCAATACCTACCATGGCAATCAAGGCAAGTAAATAAGCAAAAAAGGCAATGAAATCAAATTCTTCAAAAAAATTTTTCATCTTAAAACAAACGTGTGAGCACTTCGTAAACCACTAAAGCGGTAATAATTCCTACCAGTGTCCAGGTTAATGCACGGACTAAACCATGGGGTGTTTATTCATAAATCAGCTAATGGGGATCACACTTTATTAAAAAAGTGTTAAAAGTAATATTTTATTTGATTAAACCAATACAACCTACTACTAGTAAAATCTGTTGATCGAAAACACTGCCATCCCTTCCGTTTCGAGTCAGGATAGACAAAAATCAATTCCTAAAAGGAACTACTCACTAAAGTCGATACAGGTAAACAATCAAAATAAGGAGGTCTGCGAGCGGAAGTAATGTAAGGAGGTGCATGAACTTAGGTTGATCCGTAAATATACCTAAATCGTTGATTAGTAAGATAAAACAAATTAGAATAATTAGTTTATGGCCTAAGAACAAGTAGATGAACAACTTAGCTACTGATCCAAACTCTACCTGATAGAATTGTTTCTCATAGGCTGTACAGGACTACTCTTTATAGGGAATAACTTGAATCCGTTCGGAGAAAATTGCAAAATAGTTAGTACTAACTATTGAGGTTGGCGCAGAATCGATTGACTTTTAGGGTATAAAACGCCCATACTGAACCAATTCACCCCTTTATGAAACGATCGTCGGTTTTGCTACTAGTCTGTTTCTTAGTAGCCCTTCTTACCTGCTGCAAGCGAAAAATGCCCGTTGAAGATGTCATCGCACAGGCTGACTCATCAGTCGTTGAAGTACGCGGCTTTCAGGCAAATAATCGAACCATGCTGGGGGCTGGCTTCATCATTGATTCGAAAGGCCTCATCGTTACCAACTACCACGTTATTCGCGATGCGGCACGAATAGAGGTGACGCTCTCGAACGGGAAAGCCTATCCGGTATTGGGCGTTGTGGACTACAACTACAACGATGTGGGATATCCCGACTTTGCCATTCTTAAAATTGAAGCAGATACCGACTTAGCTGCGCTGTCCTTAGGGAACGAAAAGGAGCTCAAGCCGGGCGAAACAGTGGTGACCATCGGAAATCCAATTGCCTATGCACACACCCCATCCGTTGGCAATTTTGCTCAGCATCGGCAACTCGATAGTGTGGCTTATTTACAGATAACGGCCCCTATTTCGCACGGCAACAGTGGCGGGCCCTTACTGAATCTCTTTGGTGAAGTAATTGGCATTAACACGCTGGGCGATGAACGGGGTCAAAATCTCAACTTTGCTTTATCCGTGCAGTACATCAAAGATGCACTCGACAAACAGGGGCACTCCGTTCGCTACACCGTTAGTGATGTATTGGCTATGCAGAAAAAACGCGATCTGGACCAGTTTGAAAAGCAGTTTACGACCTATGAGCACCCGCAGAAATTATTCTCCATGCTCTATCCGCGTGGCTGGCAAATCTACCAGAGCGATCGTTGGCGCTATGGGATTGATCCGGATACCAGCTATGTACAAACCAGTATTTTTGCCCCGACCGGTGCTTATAATCCGGAGACAGGTTATCTGGCAGGAGGTATCCGGGTCATGTTCTACCGTCCACCCAGCGGCCGGGTCTGGAAGGGAATTCTGAATCGATGGCCGGTGGCTTTTAAACGGAAAACCCTGGATGCGAATAATGGCTTTGCCTTTACGGATTCGTCGGTTATTACACTCGATCAAATTCCAACCCAACTCTATACAGCCATTGGCCGGAATGAAAATATCAGTGAGATTGAGCTGGATCGGTTTATTGTATCTGCCCAGCCGAACTACTTGCTTTCGGTCGAATTAGCGTGTCCCAATAGTCAATCGCAGGCATACGATATGTATTACCGGGCCATTTTACAATCCTTCCGATTTGGCCTGGAACGAGGGACTCTGCCGTAACCTCACAAAAGCCCCGCACCGGCGAACCGAGTGTTCTATCTCAGCCAACAATTTTCAGAATCGTCTGGTAGAGCACTTCGCTGCCTAAAGCCAGGTCTTCATAAGAGGCATATTCCAGCGGGTTGTGGCTAATTCCATCTTTACATCGGACAAAAATCATTCCGTAATCACAGGCTTCCGACATCACCAGGGCATCGTGGAAAGGCCCGCTGACCAATTCCGGAGCATCCAGTCCTAAATCGGTACAACTGGCCCGGATGGTTTCTTTAATCCAGTCAGCACAGTAACTTGATTTGATGTCGGTATCGACGGTTAGTTCGTAGGTTAGTCCATGCAACTGAGTGATCTCCGCAATGGCGTCCTTTAGCTGGCTTTCGCAGGTATTCCGTCGATCCATATCAATATCCCTGAACTCGATGGTCATATTGACGCTTTCGGGGATAATATTCCGGGATGATGGGAATACGTTTAACGTACCAACTGTACCCACGGTGGGCGCAGGGGAAAACTGCGACGCAATCTCATTCACGGCCACAACTACTTTAGCGGCACCTACCAACGCATCTTTCCGGAGTGGCATGGGCACCGAACCGGCATGACCAGCCATCCCTTTCAGGGTTAAACTGAGCAAAAGCGGGCCTGCAATACCACTAACAATACCAATCGGTTTGCTGGCTTTATCCAATACCGGCCCCTGTTCGATGTGCAACTCTAAAAAACACCGAATCCTTCCGGGGCATACTCATCCTCTTTAAATTTGGAGATGTCACAACCGAAGTCAAGAAGCGCCTGCTCCCGGGTAATTCCGTCTTTATCTTTCCGCTGGAGTTCACCCGCTTCCAATTTCCCCAGAATACCCTCGACCCAAAGAGGCCTTTGTTGAACCGCCAGCTTTCCTCATCGGCAAAGGCAATGACGTCGATGCTCGTCTCCGGCACAATGCCTTTTTCGGCGATGGTACAAACGGCTTCAATCGCGCATAACACCCCCGCAATCCCATCGAAGCGACCTCCATACGGCTGGGTGTCCAAATGAGATCCCGTCATTAAAATGGGGGCATCGGGATTTTTACCTTTTAGTCGTCCAATTAAATTACCAAAGCTATCAATGCGTACGGTCAATCCAGCTGCTTCCATCCAGCCTTTGGCATGCGCAAACATCTGTTTTTCCAGGGCCGAATGAGCCGGTCGGCACATACCGGTTTCGCCAATTTTTCCGAGTTCACTCGACACCTCAAAGAAATGCTGAAGTCGTGCTGCGTTTATAGTCATAGGATGGTTAGAAGAGGTAATGGATAATGTACAATGAATAATGGATAATGTAAATTCCGTATCATTATCCATTGTACATTATCCATTATTCATTAATAAGGTAAGTTCATGACCCTCGGTAGGTCGAATAGCCAAATGGGTTCAACAGTAAGGGTACGTGATAATGTTCGCCCGTTGTGACGGCGAAGGTGATGTCAACGAATGGGTAGAATGTGGCGACGCCAAGCTGCTCAAAATAGGCACCTGTTTCAAAGCGTAATTTGTAAATACCGGTCGGCAACACAATGGCTTTGGGCAGTAGATCGCCAATTCGTCCATCTGAATCCGTAAAGCCACGGGCGAGTTCCAGCCATTCTTTTTGCTGCTGATACAGGACAACACTAACGGCTTCTGCCGGTTTTCCTAGGGTGGTATCGAGTATATGGGTGGTTATAGCGCTCATGCGATCAAGAGTTTTTCCAACCGAATTTTAGTGATTTTATGCTGTTCCTGCATGGCAATCTGAATTTCCTCATCCGGCGAATTGAGTAATCTTGCTTCCAGGATTTCCAGCATGTCTTCGGCAGATTTGCCAGTGGCGCAGACAATGAAAATATAGCCGAATTTTTCTTCGTAAAGCTCATTGCCTTCCGCCAGCATTTCCAGCACACTCGTCGACGCACCCGAAACGCCCGACTGTTCCCCTTCAACCCAAGCTGCGGTCGAAGCGAACTTTTCCCGCAATGCATTCACATCGCCAATTTTGGGATGATGATCGAACGCTTCGCGCCAATCCCGTTCATCCAGGGCAAACCAGATCATCTCGGACTGCTCAAACAGGCTTTCCCGGCTCTCGATTGGGAACAGGCGGGCCATTTCATTGACCCATACTGTCGACCCACAACAGGTAGAAAGCGCTTCTTTTAGCTGATTAACAGGCAATTCATTTAATTCGGGCAGTGTCATTGATAAAACAAATTTAGTAACCACAGAGCGGTTAAAATGTAGGGTAACGCTCATACAGTCGTTGGGAATCGGTTGACGTTCTTGTAATAGATATACACCGCCGGTTCTTTCCCCATCGCGGTGAACCACTGCTGGCAATAGGGCGCCATCCAGATTGAATCCCCTTTCTTGATCGGGTACCACTCCTGATCAAGCATGTATACGCCCTGCCCTTGCAAATAAATCAGCCCGTGTTCCATAATGTGCGTTTCCACCAAAGGTAAATGCCCGCCAGGATCATAGGTAAAAATATTAACGGCCATATCGAATGACAACTCATCGGGCAGGAGCACTTGCAGGCGTAAAGCTGGGTCACCCATATAAGATGGACCGGCAACATGGGCCGCATCTCCAAATAGTATGGGCGGAACGGCATAACCATCCAGCGTTTCGTATACTTTATGGAAGGTGAGCAGTTGCGTACCCGCTTCCGGTTTCTCAATCTGATAGGTATTACCAATGGGAATATAGACAAATTGCCCTTTTGTCAACCGTTTTTCTTCGCCACTTACCGTCGCCGTACACCCTCCCTCTATGACATAGAAAAACAGTTGAGAAGCGATTGTTGAGCCGACCAGGTTTCCTGTCTCCTTCAGGGTAATGACCGTCTGACACAGGTTGGCCCCCATTTGCTCGTTGATGATCACATTAACGGTGCAATTGTCCCAGCCAGGCACGCGACTGTTAATGTAGCCATCGGGGCTGATAACGGCGTGGTTACGCTTGACAACGGACCGGGTAAGTGCTGATATTTCCATATGCTTTACTCTATTGATAGATGTCAATGAGGTGATTTATAAATTGATCGGCCACCTGAAGTGTAGCCGCCATATCGGCCAGTTCAACATCTTCCAGGGGATTATGGCTGATTCCTTTGAAACAGCGCACGAATAGCATGCCTATAGGCGAAACCTGCGAAATAGGAACCCCGTCATGCCCGGCTCCACTCACCAGCTCAACCCGCTCGTAACCACATTCGCTTATCGACTTGCCGAGTAATTCATTTAGCATGGTATCGCAGGCTACTGGAGCCGTTTCCTGAATCAATGTCCACGCAACAGCTACCTCCCTCCTTTCGCCAATTGCCTGACAGGTATCCTTCAAGGTTTGATAGGCCCACTCCAGCACATCTTCATCCTTACTTCGCAGATCCAGGCTATAACTAACGTCGCCGGGAATGACATTGCTGGCAGCATTGACCACGTTTAGCTTCCCAACCGTAGCAACCAGTTTGTCTTTATTCTCTTTCCCAAGCCGTTCAACTTCCAGAATGAATTCGGCGGCTGCACACAAGGCATCCTGACGCATATCCATGGGTACGGTGCCAGCATGACCGGCCATTCCCGTACACTTGATTTCCACTCGTTTTTGCCCGGCAATCGCACTAACAACCGCAATCGGCACCTTTTGTTCGTACAGGATCGGTCCCTGCTCAATATGAATTTCAAAATACCCTAGCCAGTCATTGGGAGCAATCGCATCGTTTGACAACTGTTCGATCTTACCCCCAATTGCCCGAATAACCTCGCCGAGCGATGTTCCTGATTCATCTTGTTTAGCAAGCAAACTTGTATCAAACGACCCGGCAACGACTTTACTGCCCAGGTAAGTTGTATGAAACCGAACCCCTTCTTCATCACTAAACGCAATCAATTCCAGATGAAAAGGTAACGATTTGCCGATTTGACTGAGGTTTTCAATCAGATCCAGCCCCATCATCACGCCCATCGGCCCATCGAACTTCCCTGCGTTCACTACGGTATCCATATGCGAGCCAATGACAAACGTTTTCGCATCAGCTCTTGGACTCTCCAAACGCCCTCTAACATTGCCAATGGCATCGACCTGTGTTTGCAAACCCGCGTTCTGCATCCACTGCTGAATCCGTTGGCTTCCCTCCAGAAACGCAAAAGTCCCAAAGGTGCGGGTAACACAGGAAGGAACCTCACTGATCTTCGCCAGTTCGTTGATTCTGTTCAGTATGGTTGAAGCCCGTTTGTGATAGTCAGTCATATCGTCCATGAATAAAATTAGATTAACCACAGAGGCACAGAGAACACAGAGTTTTGTTATACTGACTAAAACTCTGTGTTCTCTGTGTCGTACCGACGCACCGCTCTGTGGTTAATAAATTTACCTTCGTCCAACCCAACAAACCTCCCATTCTCAAAAACCAACTTACCTACCAGATACGTTTGCTCGACAACGCCGTATAACGCTTCGTTCAGATAAGGCGTCATTTTATGTTTGTGTTGCAATGAATCTGCTGCAACGGTAAATGTCTTTTCGGGATTCCAGACCACCAAGTCAGCATCGTAGCCTTTGGCAATCTGGCCTTTTCGCTGCGCCAGGCCCGCTAGTTGAGCTGGTTTTTCGCTTAACCACCTGGCGATGTCGGTTACCGTAAACCCTCGTTGCCGTGCAGCTGTCCATAACACCGGCAAGGCCAGTTGTAAGGAGGCAATACCGCCCCATGCGTTCATAAAATCCCCACTTTGCATCTGTTTCAGATCAGGGGGTGCGGGCGAATGGTCGGTGGCAACAAAATCAATAATCCCATCGCCTAAAGCAGTCCATAACAGTTCGTTGTTTGCTTTTTCCCGAATCGGGGGGGCACACTTAAATTGGGTTTGGCCGTCCTGAATCGTTTCGGCAGTAAAAAATAAATAATGCTGCGCCGTTTCGACCGTAAGGGGTAAGCCTTTCTGCTTCGCTTTGGCAATGGGTTCGATGGAATTGGCCGACGACAAATGGACGATATGCGTTCGGCAATTGTATTCTTCACACAGCCCAATCATCATCGCAATGGCTTTGTCTTCCCATTCCCTGGGTCGGGACGACAGGTAATTTTGATACGATTGCGGATCGCCACTGGCCAGTTTTTCATCGGTCGACAATTCGCAATGCACCAGCAAAGGCAATCCATGCCGGGCAATAATAGGCATGGCCTTCCGTAAGTCGGCCTCGGTCACATTTGGAAAATCGTCGATACCGGAATGGGTCAGAAACGCTTTGAATC
Organism: Spirosoma telluris; assembly: GCA_003259005.1. Lineage (GTDB taxonomy): Bacteria > Bacteroidota > Bacteroidia > Cytophagales > Spirosomataceae > Spirosoma > Spirosoma telluris. Next base: position 1,085,075 of record QLII01000001.1, on the reverse strand, counting down.
CCAGTACGCCTTTTTGAATCAGCCGGTCGATATCGTCCGTATTACCGGGTACGAGGCCGCCCCAGAGGCCACAATTCGTGTGCAACTGTCCGTTTGTAGCCGCTAGTTTCTGGTCAAAAGCAGCCGCTGTCGTCGTTACAGGCGATGAATTGAGGGGCATATCGACCAGGGTTGTCAACCCACCCGTAATCGCGGCCCGGGTGGCCGTATTGAAACCTTCCCAATCGGTTCGGCCGGGTTCGTTGATGTGTACATGCGGGTCAATAACACCCGACATCAGGATGCTATCGCCAATGTCGATGACATTGCCAATAAGGTTTGTCGGTAATTCTGACCGTACATCTGCAATCAGACCGTCTTTTATCAGGACGACAGCTGGCCTGATCCCTTCTGGCGTACAGATTTTATTTCCGCTAATGACACGATCAATCATACTAAAAATAGAAAATTAATTTCTATACTAGAGGTCAATACTACCCAAACAGCCGAAACAACCATGAAGCTCAGCCTGAAAAAAAATGCCTACGGCAAGAATGCCGTGAACCTGTCAAAAATCATTCGGCACCCTAACTACCATGAATTCAGGCAGATCTCGGTCAATGTTTCGCTGGAAGGAGACTTTGAAACCGCCCATACGCTGGGCGATAATTCCAAAATACTACCTACCGATACGCAGAAGAATACGGTATATGCTCTGGCAAAAGAGCACTTCACTGACTCTATCGAGAACTTCGGCCTCTATGTAGCGAATTATTTTATCAGCCATAATCCGCAGGTATCGCAGGCGACCGTCCACATACTTGAACACCCCTGGACGCGAATGGCCTTCGATGGCGAGCCGCATCATCACGCCTATGTGGGTGGCAGTTCGGAAAAACGAACCACAACAATTGTAAAGACAGTTGATGGGATCACTGTGACATCAGGTATCAAAGACCTGCTGATTCTAAAAACAACAGATTCGGGTTTTGAAGGCTACATCAAAGATCAATATACGACGCTGAAAGAGACCGCCGACCGCATCTTTGCGACCCAATGTGAGGCCAATTGGAACTACACCGGCCACGAACTTGACTTTACCGCCTCTTTGGCAACATCCGCGAAACCCTACTGAAAACCTTCGCCCATCATATGAGCCTGTCCGTTCAGCAAACGTTACTGGCGATGGGATCGGCGGTACTGGAAGAAAATCCGGAAGTGAGCGAGATTAGCCTGATCATGCCCAACAAACACCACATTCCGTTTAACCTGGATCAGTTTGGTATGGACAATCAGAACGAGATTTTCATCGCCACCGACGAACCCTATGGGTATATAACGGGAACGGTGACGAGGGAATGAATGATGAATGACTTACAAACAATAGTCATCAATTATTTATCATGCCTTACTTTTTGACTGAGTAGTTTAGTGTGCCATATCCCGGTTGGCCAGTGGGGCTAATGCCTTCGGCGACGGCCTGGATTGTCGTTATGTTATCTGCATTGTAAAAGGTAACCGTTGCTTTACCATTTGCATCGGTTTGTACGGAGGGGTTCCAGTAAAGTGTGGCTCTGTAATCAGGGGTATTGGTCATGGATTCGTTGGCGTACTGGGGTGAGTAAAACTCCCGGCTAACGGCGTAGCCGATCACCTTACTGATGATCTGGTTCGTTTGCTTACTTACCCCAAGGCCCCGTCGAGTTAAAAAATTTACTGCGCCATAAGCAGCCCGCGTTCCGAAGATACTATAGGTAGCAGGATTTTTCAGGACATCAATCGCTTCAATATCACTGGGCTGATCGTCGATAAAATGCTCGCATCAACGATGGTTCCATCTACAAGGATAGCAGCGGGTCCCCCTCGAATACTTACAGAGCCTGTACCATCTGGATTAACCGACACAGTAACGCCCGCAGCTTGCCCATTCAGCATAGCCAGAACCGATTGCATGGATCGCAGTTGATCTGTGGCCGCTATCGTTACATCGGCCTTCCCATATAGTTGCCGTCGATAATCTATCCGGCTGGCATCGAACCGTTTTGTTTTTACGTTCACGGCCTGGAGCAATTTACCTCCATTATCGCGGAGTTGCTTGGTCAAGGCCTGCCTTTCTAAGGCCTGATTGAGTAAGGTCTGTCGATCATTGGTACTTCCCGTCGATAAAGGAGGCAGGCAAACAAAATCGGGTAGGGTGCGCGGAAGCCACTGGACGTTGATCGGGCGATTGGCATTGTGACGTAGAATTACGGTAGCCGTATCCGTAAACAGCAGGTTTGCCATAGCCAATCGACCATCTTTATCCGTTGTGATGTCCACCGGTGTTAAGCTCCTGTTGGTTTTGAACATAGCGGTTAGAGCAGCATTCGTGGCCAGTTTTTTATCGTCACTATAGCTTACCAGCCCCCGTAGATCAATGGCCCTTTCCGCCCCGTAAACAGGAGGCACCGTACTGTCGCTCAAAACGGCTCGCCAACTAAACCGACGCCAGCCGTGGGTTAGCATTACATAGTCCAGATATTGGCGAACGTGCGCCTGGGTCGAATCAAAATAAAACTCTGGTTCTTCTATATGACCCCGTAAATCAGAGGTCAGCAGCAGATAGCTCCGCAGCGTAGCTGCCCCAGGCTCTATCGCCAGGTTCTGTTTCACATCAGTGATCGCCAGCGACAATTGAGCAGCCACCGGCTTACCTGATGGATCAGTAGTGGAAACGGTCAGCGAAACGGGTTGTCGAGGCTGATAGCTGGCTTTATCTACTGCCATGTGAATAACCAACTGCCGATTTTGATTGATGAACGCCAACCGTTCAGACACCGGCAGGTTGTCTGAATCAAACAGGGTCAGGTGCAGAATCCCATCCTGTCGGATAGAATCATAAGGAATGGCCAGTAACATTTCGGGTTTGTTACTATCTACCTGAGCTTGATAAACGACTTGCCCGCGCATATGCGCAAACAAGGTCAATTGATCCAGATGAGACTGATTCGTACGAATCTGTACCCGAACACTACGGGGATTGGTCAGATTGTCGACCGCTAGTTGATAACCCGCAGGCAACGCATCCGGAAGATCGACGGAGGTGAGCTGCCCATCTGCCGAGCTGGTTACCGCCCGGTAATGTTGACCGGGTTGAGGGGTAAACGAAAAGGTACCCATGCCCTGGTGCAAACTCCGAAAATCGGTCAGGGTATCGCCCTTCTGGTTGGTCAGCACACGGTTACGCTGAGGCTATGCCCCTGATTATCCAGCGCTTGAAACGCTACTCGACCAGAAAGGCCCTCCACCAATTGCCCGCCTTCGGGAAATACCTGCACACGAAACCCCTTCGATTCGCTGGCTATACGGTTGTCAGGCTGGGCATTTCTGGCATCAATTCGGATACGCTTTCGAAAAAGAAACTCGTTATCCGCATTGCGCATCCAATTGGTATAGGCTAGCAATTGGTAGTCTCCCGAAGGCAGCGAGTCGGGCAGGGTGATATCTCCCGATGCATGCCCCGTGCTGTCCATATGTACCAGACGGCTGACTGTACGCTTGCCAGTGGCATCAAGCAGGTTCACATATAGCGTCTGACTGAGGGCATTGGGAGTATGAAATTTACCGTCGACAAGGTAAGCCTTAAACCAGAGGGTATCCCCCGCCACATACTGGGCCCGGTCGGTGTGGATATAGGCTTTCTCCGATGCATAACGAGTCATCCTTTCCGATAGTGATTGTACGTCGGCAAGAACAACAGCAGGGGCCGAAGGGACAACCGCCTGGGTAGGTTTCCAATCGGCGGGGAGAAGTGTCGATAATCGATCGTTAGCCAGCGACCCTTGCATTTCTACACCATTTGGTACCGTAATCCAGCCATCTGTCAACAGTTGAACAGGCCCATTCGGGAACGTAATTTGGGTATACGCGTAACGCGCATCCGTATAGGGCGAGAAAAGCGATTGGGCTTTTGTATAAAAGACGACTAAGGGCATTTCCGTTCCCAACCGACGCTCAAAAGGCAATTGCCCTGGCCGAACCAGAGCCTTCAGGTTGAGCGGCAATAAACGATGCCCAATGGCGCGTTTCAACGTAAGGGTGTCACCCGGAAAAGGCATCGGCACGTTGGTATCTTCCTGGTAAACTAAAAAGCCTTCCTGCTCGTACGTTCCGAAATCAAGCTGGCCATCAGGTGTCGGGTTGAGCCCAGATACGCACGCATCCGGTTACGCCGAAACCGATTTACCTGCCGCTCATTCGTGGTTTTAAGCTCTTCGAAGCGGGCCGCTCCACCGTAATGAACCTGTTTTGGTTCACCATCAAAATAGGCCAGATCAAACCAGAGTCGATAGCCCAGGGCCTCATTATCAATCACGAGCGGCTCAGAAGCGGTGGCCTTCAGATGCCCTTTTTCTTCCGTAAATTGAAGTACTTCAGGATTGGTCAGTACGCATTGGCTACCAAAGGGTTCACCGAATAACTGCTGTTTAAACTGACGGAGTTGTTGCTGCCATTTCTTTTCATTCCGGCTGGCTTTTACCGTCACCCCTGCTAATGTTTTTGCGCTGGGTTTCAATCGAAAGGTAATAGGCTGACTTTGTGCACCGGTTAACCGCAATGTTTGCTGATTCGTTTGATAACCGACAAAAGAAGCAACCACTTCGACGGTGCCGAGTGGTACATTAGTGAGGCTAAAATGCCCTTTATCGTCGCTGACGGTGCCGTGTGTACTATTGTTCAGATACACATTCGCAAAAGGCATTGGGCTATTTGTGGTTGCATCAACGACAAAACCGGAAAGCGTAGTTGTCGTTTGGGCACTAGCTTCTTGTGCGCTGCCAGTTAGAAGGGAACAGAGGAAAGAAATGACAAAGCCAAGGCGATTCAAAAGCTTGATTACCGCTCCCCCTTTTGGGTGTATCCAGTTCACATGTCTACAGTTTTTCGTTCGAACGTATAGGCTCTTTGATTCTATCGTACTGACACTGACAATCAGAACCTATAGAGTCCAAAGAATCTCCAGAAACAATAGAATCTATTTTGGTAAAGCACTAGTGACATCAGTCAACCAGTCTTAAAGTGTAGTCGCCTTAATTCCAGCAACATGAACACCGTGCTGGGTAAGCGTTTCAACTTTATTGGGATTGTTAGTCAGCATACGAATGGACTTGACACCCAGTTGATTTAAAATTTCGGCAGCTACGGTATAATCCCGTGCGTCCCGCTTAAACCCCACAGCTTCGTAGGCATCAGCTTGTGCCAGGCCAAGTCGTTTATGCTCAACACTTTTTAGTAAAGCAAAATGGCCATTTCCTTTTCCTTCCTGATCTAGCCAGATCACGATGCCTCTTCCCTCCTGCTGAATCAGTTGCTGAGAAATTTCCATCTGCTCCCGACAATCACACTCGATACTATTGAACGCATGACCGAATAGACAGGACGAATGGACCCGGCACAAGACAGCTTCGGCCCCAGCTACGTCACCCATCAGCAAGGCAATCGCTTCTTTTTGACCGTTATAAAAGAGGATTTCCCGATATACACCAAATTTGGTTTTGAGGTTTCCTTCGGCAAGTTTAACTAGCATGTTAAGCTATTTTTAGGAAGCATCAGCCTCCGCCAGTAACTGCTCGGCCAGTTCTGTCAGACCGATGGTTGCAGGTTCAGCGATGAACGTCACGTTGGGGCGTTTTTGCATGGCTGGTGTATTAGGGTCTACTACGTAAATCGGAACCCCCGCCCGAACCGCATAGACTAGCCCCGCTGCCGGATATACATTCAGTGATGTGCCCACAACGATCAACATATCGGCCTCATTGGTGATTTCCAGCGCGATATCCATCATGGGGACGGCCTCGCCAAACCAGACAATATGCGGACGTAGTTGTGACCCTTTTTCACAAAGGTCGCCTGCCTTAATCTCCCACCCATCGATATCGTAAATCAAGGATTCATCGACGGTTGAGCGAGATTTAAACAACTCACCGTGCAGGTGAACCACCTTCGACGATCCCGCTTTTTCGTGCAGGTTATCGACATTCTGGGTGATGACCGTCACGTCGTATTTTTCCTCTAATTTTACCAATGCCAGATGCCCCGCGTTTGGCTGAACGCTGAGTGCCTGCTTCCGGCGTTGGTTGTAAAAATCCTGCACCAGTTCCGGATTTCGGTGCCAGGCTTCGGGGGTGGCAACGTCTTCGATTCGATGGTTTTCCCAAAGACCGTCCGAGGCCCGAAAAGTTGGAATTCCACTCTCGGCACTAATCCCCGCACCGGAGAGAACGACGATTTTTTTCATACAATTAATAGTTAAGGAGGAGAGGCAGGAAGGGAAGGGCGGGAGGAAAGGGTAAATAATCAACATTGTTTCTCGCTCCATTTTACCTTCTCCCTTTTTTCCCCTTCCTCCCCTAATTTACACTTACTCCACGACAATTTCATCCGTAGCGAACCAGGTTTTTTCGCCTGCGTTGGGATGCCCTTCGGGGCAAACACCCGCGTTTTTCGCCCGGATACGTACATAACGGGCTCGTGCGGTTTTAAAGTCGGCGACAACGGGCAAAATATCCCAGGGACCTGTTAGATCATACTTAACAGGTTGTGAAATAGCTTCTTTAAAGTCTTTCCCGTCTTTCGAAATAGCAATATCGACGGAGGCAGGGGAAAGCTTTTGTTCATGATAATCTTCAGGAAACTCAGCGACACCTTTGTCACACTGGTCACCTCACCCAGATCAACCGTCACATCCATATCCTCCGAGAAGCTGGCCCACTGCCGACGGTCGCGCGGGGTTTCGCCCCGGACCCCATCGGTTAATTTAGTGGTCGTTGGATCGCTGTTCGGACTTGGCGCAATCGCGTAGGTGTATGGCTTGTTCTTGGCTTTATGAAGGGTAAAGGTTTGGGTAAGCCGTCCTCCGTTGGCACCCCTCCCGTCTGGGTCATGGCGCGAATCGTGGTCGTTTTCGTCAGCGTAATTGGCCCGATGTACTCCGTACTCTTATCATTGGGCTCTTTTCCGTTGGTCGTATAGAAAATGCGGCTGTCAGAATCCAGTTTACTCAGGCGCACCTGAATTTGGCCCTGGTCATTAGCCTGTGTGCTGGCCGAAATGTCGAATAACCGTTTCGCATAGTTGACGGGGATACCATCGAGTTTAGGCAAGTGGTTTTTCAGCCGCTGGGCAAAATCCTCGAAGTTATGCGGCCCCTGCTGCATCCAGCTAATTTCGGCCAGGGCAATCGCTCTTGGAAACGTCATGTATTCCACCGACTCAGGAGTAGGCATATATTCCGTCCAGACATTTCCCTGAACGCCCATAATGTATTTCTGCTCGGCAGCCGATAGCTCTGCAGGCATAGGTTCGTAGGCATATACCTGATCCAGGGGCAGATAACCACCAATAGCCAGCGGTTCGGTAGCGGGTTACTCTGGTAATAGTCGAGGTAGCAGGTGCCCGTTGGCGACATGACGACATTGTGCTTCTGTTGGGCCGCAGCAATGCCGCCCGCCGTACCCCGCCAGCTCATGACAGTGGCGTTTGGCGCGAGCCCCCTTCCAGAATCTCGTCCCAACCAATGATCGAACGTCCTTTGCTATTCAGGAATTTCTCAATGCGCCGGATGAAATAGCTTTGCAGTTCGTGTTCATCTTTCAGGTTATTTTTCTTCATCAGATCCTGGCAGAACGCGCTGTTTTTCCAGGCCGTTTTCGGGCATTCGTCACCCCGATATGAATGTATTTACCGGGGAACAACGCAATCACTTCCGTCAGTACGTCCTGTAGAAAGGTAAACGTCTTTTCCGAGGGGCAATACACCTGGTCTGAAACACCCCATTTGGTCGCTACCTGATACCCTTTGGCGGGTCGCAGCCTAGTTCGGGATAGGAGGCCAGTGCTGCCTGGGCGTGTCCCGGCATTTCAATTTCGGGGACAATCGTCACAAACCGGCTTTGGGCGTAACGCACCACGTCCTTGATCTCTTCCTGCGTATAAAAACCTCCGGATGGTTTTCCATCGAACTGTTGGGGGTAATTCTGACTGTATTGCCCAACAATGGATTCAGCCCGTTTGCTGCCAACCTGGGTTAGTTTCGGGTATTTTTTAATTTCGATGCGCCATCCCTGGTCTTCGGTCAGGTGCCAGTGAAACGTGTTTTGCTTGTGCATCGCCATGATGTCGATGAATTTCTTGACGAAGGTCACGGGCATGAAATAGCGCCCTACATCGAGCATCAGTCCCCGATAGCCGTAGCGGGTTTATCGGTGATAGCACAGGCAGGCATGGCCGTCGTTGCCGATTGACCAGCGGGCAATAGCTGCCGCATGGTTTGTGCGGCATAAAACAAGCCTTTCGGCGTAGCCGCTTCGGCCAGCACTTTGGTCGGTGTTACGGTCAATTTGTAGCCCTCATCGCCAAGAACCAGCTTTTTATTTAGGGTAAAAAAAATGTGGGCACCTTTGGCTAGTACCGGACTTGTTGGAGCCACGGTCAGCGATAAGCCGTTTGCCGTTTTGACCTGACTCGCAAACAGTTGTGCTACCGCCTTTACGCTGGCATCGGTAGCCGGAGCAATCACGACACGGGTGTTAGAAAGAGCAAATTGGCCATTCTGCCCGGAAAAACGCGCTGGAAAGGGAATCAGGTTATATTGATTGTCGGGGGTTTGAGCAAATATTGGAGCGGAAAGTAGCAAACAAATAAGGAGGTGTTTCATGCGGCTAGTTTGGTAGCGGTTGGTTCAGACGGCAAAATAGTGAGGAATTTCCAAAGGGTATTAAAAACAAAAAACCTTCCTGTTTCGGAAGGTTTTTGTAGATAGGAGCTGATAGTTATTTTTTTGCAGCTGCTTTCTTAGCCGGGGCTTTGGCGGCAGGTTTCTTAGCGGCTGTTGCTGTGGTCTTTGTTTTTGCCGGAGCTGCCTTTTTCGCGGGAGCGGGATCATCACCGGCCAGTTTCAGGCAGTCTTCCAGGGTTAGCGAAGCGGGGTCAATATCTTTGGGGATTTTGACGTTGCGCTTGCCAACCGCCAGATAGGGTCCATATTGCCCATTGACAACTTTCACCGCTGGATTTTCCGGAAACTCTTTAATGTATTTATTCGCTTCGGCCTGCCGTTTGGCCAGAATCAGCTCTACGGCCCGGTCTAAGGTCATGCCAGCCAGGGATTCATTGCGCGGGATCGAAATGTATTTGTCTTCGTACTTCACATACGGCCCAAAACGCCCTTTTCCGGTCGTTACCGGTTTACCTTCATACTCACCAATGGCTTCACTGATCGACTCAGCCCGTTTTTGCTGGATAAGCTGAACGGCCCGATCAGCATCAATCGAGTACGGGTCGTCTTCTTTCGTTAGCGATACATATTTGTCATCATGCTTCACGTAAGGACCAAACTTACCGATACCGATGGTCATGGGCTTGTCTTCAAAGAAACCAACTTCGCGGGGTAGCGTAAATAAATCCAGTGCTTCCTGCAGGGTGATCGTCTCAATCAATTGGCCATCACGTAGGTTAGCATACTGCGGTTTCTCCTCATCAGTCGATTCACCGATTTGCGCGTAGGCTCCGTACTTACCCAATCGTGCCGACACTTTTTTGCCGGTCCGGGGATCAAGGCCCAACTCTTTGGCACCCGTCTTGAACGACACGATCGACGATCCCTGGATGTCTTCGATGTTTTTATGAAAATCCCCGTAGAAGCCTTGCAGCATGGTCTGCCAGTTCATCTTCCCATCAGCAATTTCGTCGAATTCTTTTTCAACCGTTGCCGTGAACTGATAATCAACGATATCCGGAAAATATTCAACCAGGAAGTCATTCACGACGATACCTGTATTGGTTGGGAATAACTTGGCCTTTTCGGAGCCAAAGGTTTCCTTCCCACTGGTTTCGCTGATCTTGTTTTGCTGGAGGGTGTACTCTGTATATTTTCGTTCCTGACCAGGTTTGTCCTGCTTGATGACGTAGCCTCGGTTCACGATGGTCGAAATGGTAGGCGCGTACGTCGATGGGCGACCGATACCCATTTCTTCCAGTTTCTTCACTAGGGAAGCTTCCGCATAACGAGGTTGTGGACGCGTAAACTTCTCGGTTGCTTTCATCTGGCCAAGGTTGAGTCCCTGCCCGATGGTCAGCGGAGGCAGCATTCCTTTAGCATCCTCATCATCTTCATCATCTTTCGATTCGAGGTAGACACGCAGGAAGCCATCGAATTTAATTACCTCTCCCTGCGCAACGAGTTCGCTCGGAAACTGCTGGGCTGGTGCGGCAGGTGGCGTCTCGACAAACGGACTGTCGTCTACATGCGTCTGAAATGAAGTGGTTGTTCCATTGGCAAATCGAATCCCAATCGTTACGGTTGTTCGCTCAAGTTGAGCATCAGCCATTTGCGAAGCAATTGCTCGTTTCCAGATCAGTTCATACAGGCGTTTCTGATCCCGATCGGCTCCGGCATTCCGGTCGTTGAAATTCGTGGGGCGAATGGCTTCGTGAGCTTCCTGAGCCGACTCATTCTTGGTCTTGAACTGCCTCGTCTGAATATATTTCTGGCCAAACTCAGAACCGATCTCAGCGACAGCTTTATCAATGGCTTCGGTCGAGAGATTCGTCGAGTCGGTCCGCATGTACGAAATCTTACCCGCTTCGTACAAATTCTGGGCAATTCGCATGGTCCGGTCAACCGAGTAGCTCAGTTTACGCGACGACTCCTGTTGCAGGGTCGAGGTTGTAAACGGTGGCGCGGGCGATTTCTTGGCGGTTTAACTTCCAGATTCTTGATCGTGAATGTCGCCCCGATACAGGCTTCCAGAAACGCGCGGGCCTGACCAGAGGTCGCAAAGTTTTTGGCAGTTCGGCGTTCAGCACCTTGTTGCCATCGACGATAAACTGAGCCGTAACCTTAAACGACGATTTGGCTGAGTGCTTGTCGATTTCCCGTTCCCGCTCTACGACCAGCCGCAAGGCCACCGATTGTACCCGTCCTGCCGATAATCCTGTGCTCCCGCCTTTAATCTTACGCCACAGCACTGGCGACAGTTCGTAACCAACCAATCGGTCGAGTACGCGTCGGGCCTGCTGCGCATTGACTAAGTCCACGTCAATGGTGCGGGGCGATTTGATGGCATTCTGAATCGCGTTTTTGGTAATTTCCCGAAACACTATCCGTTTGGTATTGTCCCGAAGGCCAAGCGCTTCCTTGAGGTGCCACGAAATGGCTTCCCCTTCGCGGTCATCATCCGTCGCCAGCCAGACTTCATCGGACGACTTAGCAAGCGCCTTTAATTCACTGACTAGCTTCTTCTTATCGGGCGAAATTTCGTAAGATGGCTGGAATCCATTGGTAACGTCCACGGCTAACCCATCTTTGGCAAATCGCGTACATGACCAAAGCTTGACTTCACTGTAAAGTCCTTACCAAGATAGCCTTCGATGGTTTTCGCCTTCGCCGGCGACTCCACTATGACTAAGTTTTTCGACATAATCGATGTTCAGGTTGAAACTGTCTACGCTGCCTTTTGACACGAATTGCCACATGGCCCGGGCCAAATATAGACGCAAAAGCACTGACTTATGCAAATGCACAAGTTATATACGGCAGACGAATGACTGGAGATTAGCTATATTTATACAACAACATGTGGTAAAGCATCGTTCGGTCAGATGCTATAAAAGCCTTTAAAATGAGTAATTAAGGCCTATTTTAGGTCGAATTAAAAATAGCGTTAGCTTGTATGCAAATTGGTTAAAGTCTGCATCTAATGGGTATGAATTATTTTTTAACGCTCCTGGTGCTCCTGACAGTAACGGGCTGCCAGTCGAAGCCGGAACAGTCGATGATCGAGACCACGGAGACTGTGGCTCCCCGTAATATGGCTGCCTTTAAAGCGCCTTCTCCTGAACAGGATGAGCAGGCGACGGACCAGGAGCCAGCCCAGAATCGCCCACCCCCTCCCCAACAACACAACCAGCACCGACCATTGGTGTAAATCGAAAGATTATCCGAAATGCACAGGTACGCATTCGGGTGAATGACTTTAAGGCGTCGGGACAAACTATTGAAAAGGCAGTTCAGCAGGCGGGTGGACAAATTTCCAGTTCGAACGAAACCAAAACCGATAATGGTATCGAAAACGCCCTCGTCATTCGGGTACCAGCCGCCCGTTTCGATGCTTTATTGGCGTTGCTGCTGAAAGAGTCGATTTTTACGGATACCAAAACCATCACATCGGAGGATGTAACCCGTCATTATGTCGACGTCGAAGCCCGTATTCGTAGCAAGAAAGCGGTTGAAGAAACGTATCTGACTATTCTGAAACAGGCCCGTACGGTTGGCGATGTGCTAAAAGTAGAGGAGCAATTAGGGAAACTTCGGGAGGAGCGCGAGGTACAGGAAGCCGAATTACGCCAACTTAAAGATGAGGTTGCCCTGAGTACCATCAATCTGAGCTATTATCAGCAAACCGAGGTTGCCCTAAATCCCGAGGAACCCTTTTATGCCCAGATCTGGCGCAACTTTACCGACGGATTCCGGCTGATGGGCGATGTGTTGGTTGGCCTATTTTACTTTCTCCCAATCGGAGTCGTTGCAACAGTCGTTGTCTGGTTGTTTCTGCGCTGGCGTCGGAAACGACGAAGTAAGGTTTAACCGCAAAGACACAAGGGAAAAACGCAAAGAGCACAAAGAAAAAAATAACTTTTAGCGTTCTTTGCGCTCCCCCTTTGGCGTCTTTGCGTTAAAAAATCATTTCAGCAGGTTCAAATCAGGCTGGGCGTATTTATAGACTTTAAAATAGAGGGTTGTTTTGGTTTGATAAACGCCTTCTATGGTCGAAATTTCATTGACAAATTCCACCAAGTGATTGTTACTCTGGCACATCACATCTACCTCCAGATCGTAATCACCAGAGGTGCTGGCTAAAAAACTAACCTCAGGCTTGCTTGAGATTTCCTGGGCTACGGGCTCCTTAAGCGTAGCCGGGCGAATGTAAATGGCAATATGGGCATAGGCCCGGAAGCCTACCTTCTCCGGGTCAACCCGACCCACAATGCTAATCACTCCTTCTTCCAGTAACCGATTCAAACGGGTTCGGGCGGTGCCGACAGATACGTTTAGTTGGTCGGCAATTTCTGTAAACGACATTCGCCCATCCTTCTGGAGACACGATAGGATAGCAAAATCCGTATCATCCAGTAACGTGTGGTTCTTCTCCATTCCTGTGATTTTGTTGGGTTAAAAATACTATAAATAGTTGACTCGTATCTATATAATTTTTATTTTGCACTTCCTTTTTCTGCAAAATATGCAGAGTTACAACAAAACCATGAAGTATACGCCAATTCGAAACTACATAAACGGCCAATTTGTCGAGGCATCGACCGATCGAACGTTAGCGGTAATTTCGCCGGTAGATGGCACCCTGCTCTCAACCGTGCCTTTATCGACGGCTGCCGATCTGGATGCCGCCGTTCAAGCCGCCAAAGCCGCCTTTCCAGCCTGGAGTCGAACCACGATTAAAGAAAGGGTTCAGGTGTTTTTTCGATATAAAGCCCTATTAGAGAAGAATTTAAACGAGTTAGCTTTACTAATACAGGAAGAGAATGGTAAAACCTACGACGAAGCCGTTGCCGAAATCGAAAAGGGAGCCGAACTGTCCGAATTTGCCTGTTCACTCCCCAAATTGTGACGGGCGAAATTCTGGAAGTAAGTCGGGGGGTTGAGTGCCGAACGGAGCATGTGCCGCTGGGTGTGGTTGCCAGCATTGTGCCGTTCAATTTCCCGAGTATGGTACCTAACTGGACAATCCCGAATGCGATTGCACTGGGTAATTGCATGATCATCAAGCCCTCGGAAAAAGTACCTCTTAGTGTGGGCGTTTAGCCGAACTGTTGCAGGAAGCCGGTCTACCCGCCGGTGTCTTTAACATCGTTCAGGGTGACCGTGAGGTCGTTGAGGCCATCTGCGATCATCCAGGAATCGAAGCGGTTTCGTTCGTTGGTTCTACGAAAATTGCCAAGGCCGTTTATAAACGGGCGACTAGTAATTATAAACGATGCCTCGCACTTGGGGGGGCCAAAAATCACCTGATTGTATTACCAGATGCCATTCCGGGTATGACTGCCCAAAACATCACGGCTTCTATGACGGGTTGCGCTGGTCAACGCTGTATGGCCGCTTCGGCTATGGTAGCCGTTGGGCCGGTGGATCATATTATTGCCAAACTTTGCGAAGAGGCACAAAAAATGGTGCCAGGCAAAAACCTCGGCTCGGTAATCAATCGGGAATCCAAAGAGCGCATTGAACGCTATATTACCGAAGCAGAAAATCAGGGGGCAAAAGTGCTGGTTGATGGTCGGAACCCAACGGTTAAAGGAAAAGAAAATGGCACCTATGTCGGCGCAACGGTCATTGACTATGTCACGCCCGATATGGCCATTGCCAAAGAGGAAATTTTCGGACCAGTCATCAGCATCATGCGCACCAATACGGTTGATGAAGCCCTGGCGATCGAGAACGCCAATCCTTATGGAAACGCTGCGTCTGTATTTACGCAGAATGGAGGCATGGCGCGTTACGTGATCGACAAGGCCAGTGCCGGGATGGTGGGCGTCAACGTGGGCGTACCCGTTCCGCGCGAGCCTTTCTCATTTGGCGGCTGGAACGAAAGCCGCTTTGGTGTAGGCGATATTACGGGAAAAAGCTCCATCGAATTCTGGACAAAACTGAAGAAAAGTACCACAAAGTGGAACCCCGAAGCGGGGATAAACTGGATGAGTTAGACTAATTAGTTTGACGTTTGTAGTTTGAGGTTCGAAGTTGGCCGACGGGCTAACATTAACGTGTCCACTAACTCCAGACCTCAAACTAAAAACTTCAAACTAAAAATGATCGACACAGCAACCCTTTCCGAAACGCAGGAAGTCCTTCAGGACAGCTTTGATTATACCGTGTTTGCCTGGAGCAAACAGAAAAATATTTCCCGATTGCGGTGAAATCTGCCAGGGGTGTTTACCTCTACGATTACGATGACAAACGCTACATCGACTTTTCATCGGGGCTGATGAACGTCAACATTGGCCATGGTAATCAGCGCATTACGGAAGCGGTTGTCCGACAAATGCAGGAAGTGAGTTATGTGACGCCCTATTGCGTAACCAAGGTTCGGGGTGAGCTGGGCAAGAAACTGGCTGAAATCTGCCCCGGCGATCTGAATAAAGCCTTTTTTACCTTGTGTGGGGCTACATCAAACGAAGCGGCAATTAAACTGGCGCGTTTGTATACCGGACGGCATAAAATTATCAGTCGGTATCAATCGTATCATGGGGCTACCTATGGCACCTTATCCGTTGGCGGTGATCCGCGTAAACTCCCCGACGATTCGCAGCAGGCCCCCAATTTTGTACACATCGATATTCCCTATAAGTATCGCTGGAATCATGATGAGGCAAGCATGTTAACGGATTCCATTGCCCAACTGGAGCGGGTGATTGCCTATGAAGGTCCGGGGAACATTGCCGCCATCATGCTGGAAGGCGAATCGGGCACATCCGGCTGTTTGCAATACCCCGTAGGTTATTTAGCCGCCGTTCGGAAAATCTGCGATAAACACGGGATTTTGATCATCATGGACGAAGTGATGAGTGGTTTCGGGCGGACTGGCAAATGGTTTGGTTTTGAAAATCACGGGATTGTGCCGGACCTGGTGACGATGGCCAAGGGCATTACCAGCGGGTATATCCCTTTCGGATGCCTGATGGTGACAGATAGAATCGCGTCTCGTTATGACGATACGGTCCTGGCAACCGGAATGACCTATGCTGCCCATCCGGTGGGTTGTGCTGCTGCGTTGGAGACACTCAAAATTTATGAGGATGAAAATCTGATCGAAAATGCGGCCGAAATGGGTAAGTATATGGATGCGCAGGCGGCCATCCTGATGGAAAAACATCCGAGCATCGGCGATTTTAGAAATACGGGTCTACTGGGTTGCTTTGAAATCGTCAAAAATCGGGAAACGAAAGAACCAATGGCTCCATTCAATGCCAGGCCCGAAGAAATGGCTGTAATGGGTAAGGTAGCCGCCAGGATAAAAGAGTTAGGGATGTACACCTTTGTGCGCTGGAGTTACGTTTTCGTTGCCCCTCCCCTATGTGTCACGAAGGAACAAATTGATGAAGGACTGGCCATTATCAGTGAAGCCCTAAAAATTGCGGATGAGTATGTAGCCTGAAAAAGTGGTTGGGCACGATTTTCGCGGCTTACTTCGGTAGTTACGATAGTCTATCGACAGGGTGAGCGATCACCGTAAACCAACCACGACTCAACAATCCTATGCTCACTTCTAGACGCAAGTTTATTCGGGTTCTTTCTTTGGGAACGGCTACGGCTATGCATCCTGCCACTGTGTTTTCCCCCTTTGCGAAAACACGCAAACCTGTAGCTACAGCCAAACGAATTATTCTCGACAGCGATACGGCTACAGATGATGCCCTGGCGATTCTGATGGCCGTGACTTCACCCAAACTAAAAGTTGAAGCCATTACCATTACCTGCGGTAATGTTGGATTCGAGCAGCAAACCAAAAATGCGTTGTATACGCTTCAGGTTGCGGGAAGAAAGGCCAGATTCCTGTTTATCAGGGCTCTGCCCGTCCGCTCGTTCGAGAGGTACACGGGAATGCTACCTACGTACACGGGAGCGATGGCATGAGTGATTCGTTTTTCCCGATCCGGAACAGAAGCCGGAGAAAGAACACGCGGTCGATGCCATGATCCGGTTGATCGAGAAGTACCCGAATGAGCTGACGATTGTTGCCATTGGACCGCTCACCAATATTGCTCTGGCGCTTCAACGGAAGCCATCCATTGCGAAACAGATTAAAGAGCTGTATTTCATGGGTGGATTTTACAAGTTTTATGGCAATGTGAATCCATCAGCGACCTACAACGCCTGGGTTGATCCAGAAGCAGCCCGGGTTGTATTTCAGTCAGGAATTCCGATCAGAACGGTCGGCTTTGATGTGAGTGTGAAAAGTTCAGTATTTACAGATGAAGATTATGATGAAGTGCTGAAACTGGGCACGCACTATTCCGATTTTTTCATGAAGATCAATCGGGTTCGCCGGAAGTACTGCAAAGAGCATCAGAAGATGAATGGCTCCAATCACCCGGATGCCATTACGGTGGCCGCCGTCATTGACCCCAGCATCATTTCGCAGAGTGTAGTGCGTTATGTAGATGTCGAAACAAAGGGAGAATTAACGGTCGGAGCTTTGGCGATCGACGAACTTGGCGTTTGGAAAAAAGAACCCAATACGACCATCAGCGTCGAAGCCGACGAAGCAAAGTTTAAGAAAATGGTTTTTGATACATTGAAATTGAGTTAACAAGTTTGTCGTTTGTCGTTCGAGGATTGACGTTTGTAGGTATATTATCCCGTACTATTCTATAAATTTCAGACTACAAACGTCAAACCTCAGACTTTAAACGACAAAAATGCAATTAGCCCAGGAAACAACTGTAGATGAGTCATCGGCTCTCTATAGCGACGATTTAGCCCCATCCCCGCGTCGAAACGAACGTGGAATACCTGGAATTATGCGGCCTTGTGGATCAGCATGAGTCTGTGTATTCCTACCTATATGATGGCTAGTTCGCTGATTCAGGGGGTATGAACTGGTGGCAGGCCATCTTTACCATCTTTCTGGGGAACACCATTGTGCTGATTCCCATGGTCTTGAATGGCCATGCCGGTGCCAAGTACGGCATTCCCTTCCCGGTTCTGGTACGCTCTAGCTTCGGAACAAGTGGGGCAAACATTCCGGCCATGTTACGCGCTATTGTCGCCTGTGGCTGGTTCGGCATTCAGACCTGGATTGGCGGTTTTTCGATCTACCAGATGCTTCGGTTATGGATTCCATCGCTGGAAACCCTGCCGCAGGTATTTCCAACTTCCTTTGGCTTACAAACCGGCCGGCAATCTGCTTCTTTCTGTTTTGGCTGCTGAATATGTACGTCGTTTACCTCGGCGTCGAAAGCATCAAAAAGCTTCTTGTTTTTAAAGCATTCTTTTTACCCGTAGCGGCACTGGCGTTACTTTGGTGGGCCATTTCGGCCGGAAACGGTCTTGGGCCCATTCTGGAGCAACCCGCTAAATTTGCCGATTCTGCTGCGTTCTTTGCTTTTTTCTTTCCCGCCCTAACAGGTATGGTTGGCTTCTGGGCTACGCTCTCACTGAACATCCCAGATTTTACACGCTATGCGACTAGTCAGCAGGCACAGGTAAAAGGCCAGATCATTGGACTCCCTCCGGCCATGACACTCTTCTCGTTTATTGGTGTTGTTGTTACCTCAGCTACGACCATCATCTATGGCACTACCATTTGGGACCCCCTCGTTCTGGCCGGAAAATTCGATAGCAAACTCCTGGTCAGCATTGCCATGATTGCCGTGGCTATCTCAACCCTGGCAACCAATATTGCCGCTAATATTGTCAGCCCAGCCAATGATTTCGCGAACCTGGCTCCTTCTAAAATCGACTTCCGGAAAGGGGGCTACATTACGGGCATCATCGGCATTCTGATTTTTCCGTGGAAGCTGATCGCCGACCCTACAGGCTTCATTTTTACCTGGCTGGTGGGTTATTCCAGTTTATTAGGGCCGGTTGGCGGTATCATGATTGCCGACTATTTCTTCCTTCGGAAACAGAAGCTGGTATTGGCCGATCTGTACAGTGAATCGGGTATTTATCGGTTTAAAGGTGGGTTCAACAACGCAGCGATAATTGCCTTAATCGTTGGCATACTGCCAAACATTCCAGGTTTTCTAACCACCATTCAGGTAATTCCAACTGATAGTGTTCCGGGCTGGATTTCACAACTCTACAACTACGCCTGGTTTGTTGGTTTTTTTGTTAGTGGTGCGGTGTATTTGGGGTTGATGAGGAATAGTTTTTCAACCGCAGAGCACGCAAAGTTTGTCGCAAAGAGCGCAGAGAATTTATCTCCTAACGCTTAGCGAACTCTGTGTGAATCTTTGCGTTCTTTGTTGCTTAAGTAACCATAAAAGAACGCAAAGATTATATGACAGAAAATGAGATTTCGCATAAAGTTATTGGCTTAGCAATGGAAGTCCATTCTGCATTAGGTGCAGGTTTGTTAGAAAGCGCCTATAAAGAATGTCTATTTTACAAAATCGCCAAATCGGGATTGTTTGTAGAAAAAGAGAAGTCAATGCCGTTGGTTTTTGAGGAAATCAAACTTGATTGTGGGTATCGGATTGATTTGCTCATTGAAAACAGATTAGTTATCGAAATTAAAAGTGTTGAAGCTTTGCACGATGTCCATTTAGCGCAAACATTAACATATATGAAATTGGGGAAATATAAATTAGGACTGCTAATAAATTTCAATGTACTTCGACTGAGAGATGGAATAAAGCGAGTCGTAAATGGTCTATAAATCTTAGCGATACTTTGCGCAATCCTCTGCGCTCTCTGCGGTTAAAAAAAATAACCGCAGAGAGCGCAGAGGATTGCGCAAAGAACACAAAGAATATGTCTATACTGATTAAAAACGGTCGAATTATTACGGCGGCCGACGATTACGTTGCCGATATTTTTATTGAGGGAGAAACCATATCCGCCATTGGCAAGAACTTACCCGTTCAGGCCGATACGGTTATCGACGCTACGGGGAAACTGGTATTTCCGGGTGGTATTGACCCACACGTGCACTTAGCCATGCCGTTCATGGGCACCTTTTCGAGTGACACACATGAAACAGGTACGCGTGCAGCTCTCTTTGGCGGCACAACGACTGTCATTGATTTTGTCCTGCAAAAACAGGGACAGTCGCTGAAAGATGCCCTTGCGGACTGGAATTCGCGCGCCAGAGGTACCACTGTGGGCGATTATAGCTTCCACATAGCCGTGACGGATTTCAACGAAGACACAAAGGCTGAAATTAAAGTAATGGTTGAGGAAGAAGGGATCACGTCTTTCAAAACCTTTATGGCCTACAAAGGCGCGTTGATGATCGACGACCGGCAGATGATTGGCCTGATGCAGGAAGTGAAGAAACAGGGGGGTATGGTTACGGTTCACGCGACCAATGGCGATGTGATTGATTATCTCACGGCCAAACATCGTTCTGAAGGAAAGCTCACCCCGCTCTATCACTATCTCTCGCAACCCGAAGTCACGGAAGCCGAAGCTAGTGGTCGTTTTTCCGACATGGCCGATTACACGGGTTGTCCCGGTTATATCGTTCACATGACCTGCGAAGGGGCTCTGAACGCGGTTCGACATGCAACCCGGCGCAATCAGAAAGTCTTTGTTGAAACCTGTATTCAATACCTGGTGCTCGACGCTTCCCTGTATGAGCAAAATTTTGAAGGAGCGAAGTGGGTCATGAGTCCACCATTGCGGGAGAAAAAAGACCAGCAATCCCTGTGGGCCGGTATTAATCAGGGCTTAGTGCAGGTGGTTGCAACGGACCACTGCCCCTTTATGTGGGAACAGAAATTGATGGGAAGGATGATTTCTCGAAAATTCCGAACGGGCATCCAGCCATCGAAAATCGGATGGAACTGCTCTACAGCGAGGGGGTTCACAAAGGCAACATCACGCTGAATAAATACGTGGAAGTAGCCTGCACAAACCCCGCTAAAATCTTCGGCATGTTTCCCCGTAAAGGAACGATTGCTGTAGGTAGCGATGCAGACATTGTCATTTTTGACCCCAGCGAAACCCATACGCTTTCGGCCAAAACCCACCATATGAACGTCGATTATTCGGGTTACGAAGGCTGGGAACTAACCGGAAAAGTTAAAACCGTCCTGCTACGTGGCCAGGTAGCCATCGACAACGATAAATGTCTGGTCGACAAGGGATACGGGCAATTTATCAAGCGAAATAAAGTAAGCGGGAAGATCTAAAAGCAGGGAGCAGGGTGCGTGGGGCAGGGTTACCTTTCCAAGCTCCATGCACCTTGCTCCCTGCCAGCAAACAACTAACTCAAAACCAACATGCCACGAATTATCAAATCTGGATTGATACAAATGAGTCTGCCGATGACCGAAGGGGAAGGCACGATGGAGGAAATTAAAGAGGCAATGATTCAGAAGCACATTCCATTCATCGAAGAAGCTGGTGAAAAAGGAGTGCAGATTCTTTGTTTACAGGAGATATTTAGTACCCCTTATTTCTGTCCGGGCCAGAACAGTGCCTGGTATGCCTCAGCAGAATCCGTACCCGGTCCCACCACCGACCGGATGGCCGAGTACGCGAAGAAGTATAAAATGGTGATGATTGTGCCCGTCTACGAAAAAGAACAGGCAGGTGTACTCTATAACACAGCAGCGGTCATCGACGCCGATGGAACATATCTGGGTAAATACCGTAAAAATCATATTCCTCACACATCGGGTTTCTGGGAGAAATTTTTCTTTAAGCCCGGTAATCTGGGCTATCCGGTCTTCCAGACGATGTATGCCAAAGTAGGCGTGTACATCTGTTATGACCGCCACTTCCCGGATGGCGCGCGTTGTCTGGGTCTGAATGGGGCCGAAATCGTGTACAACCCATCGGCAACGGTTGCGGGTTTGTCGCAATACCTCTGGAAACTGGAGCAACCTGCCCATGCAGCTGCTAATGGCTATTTATGGGGTGCATTAACCGGGTTGGTGAAGAAAAACCCTGGAATCTCGGGCGTTTCTATGGATCGTCCTATTTCGTTGATCCACGCGGTCAGATCTTCGCAACGGCTTCCGAAGACAAAGACGAATTACTGATTGCCGATTTCGACCTCGATATGATTGACGAAGTCCGTAGCGTCTGGCAGTTTTTCCGCGATAGACGGCCAGAGACGTATGGTAAATTGGTAGAGTTATAACTTAATGGATAATGTAAAATGAATAATGGATAATGCCCGTGCAGGATTCATTATTTTTCGATGGTTCTCATTTTACATTATTCATTGTTCATTATCCATTAAAATGCCCATCCTCAACAACCGTTTAACAGCTGAACAATACGAACAAAACTTCAGTGACATCCACCCGCCCTTCGATTCACGCGAAGCGGCTCTGGTGGAAGCGAATCGCTGTTTGTTTTGTTACGATGCCCCGTGCACCAAAAGCTGCCCGACCAGCATCAATATTCCAAAGTTCATCAAGCAGATTACTACCGATAACGTGAAGGGGTCGGCTTATACGATTCTCGACGCGAACATTATGGGGGGCGGCTGCTCAAAGGTCTGCCCAGTCGAGAAATTGTGCGAAGGCTCCTGCGTCTTTAATCTGCTGGAAGAACCGCCTATCCCGATTGCCAAACTGCAACGTTACTCCACGGAAAAAGCCATTACCCATAAATGGCCACTGTTCCAGCGTAAGCCATCTACAGGACGAAGAGTAGCGGTCGTGGTGCTGGTCCGGCGGGATTAAGTTGTGCCCATATATTGAGTCGGGAAGGCGTCGACGTAACGATCTACGAAAAGGAAGCAAAAGGCGGTGGCCTGATGACGTACGGCATTGCTGCCTACAAAGTGACGCCCGAGTTTTGTGAAGACGAGGTGAATTATATAACCTCTTTAGGCGGCATTGATATTAAGTACGGGCAGGAACTGGGCAAAACTGTCTCATTGGCTGACTTGCAAGCCAATTACGATGCGGTGTATTTCGGCATTGGGGTTGGCATAGCCAGACAGTTGAATATTCCCGGCGAAGATCTTGTAGGTGTTGAAGATGCTATCCGGTTCATTTATGATATCCGGGAAAAAGGGTATCCGTCTATCCCTGTTGGCGACAAAGTAGCCGTTATCGGCCTTGGCATGACGGCTATCGATGCCGCTACCCAAGCCAAACGACTGGGAGCCAAAGAGGTAACCATCATTTATCGCCGTACACAGGCCGAAATGCCCAGCACCGAAGTTGAGCTAAATCTGGCTAAACTAGATGGGTGTACGCTCATCTGGCTGGCATCGCCTAAAGAAATCATAGGTGAAAACGGCAAGGTTACGCAACTGATTTGCAACGTAATGGAACTCAGTGTGCCTGATACCAGCGGCCGTCGGTCGCCGGTAGAAACGGGCGAGACCATCACCCTGAACGTCGATATGGTGATCAAAGCAGCTGGTCAGGTTCCGTATGAGGAATTAGTCAGCAGTAACCAGCTCAAACACCGGAACGGCAGAGTGGCCATTGACAGCCACTGTGCCACAAATATCCCAGCGTCTTTGCCGGTGGTGATTGCGTAAACGGCGGCAAAGAAGTAGTCGATGCCGTACAGGCAGGAAAAGATGGCGCGAGGGCGATATTGAATTTTATAAAGAGTGAAAGAGCGAAAGAATGAAAGAGCGGGCTGGCGCTCCAATGTGCTATTTGACCCGTCTTTTCACTCATTCACTCATTCACTCATTCACTCTTTAAACACATGGCAGATCTACGCGCAAATTTCCTCGGCATCAAATCGCCAAACCCGTTCTGGCTGGCGAGTGCTCCCCCGACGGATAAACAATATAATGTGCTCCGGGCCTTTGAAGCAGGCTGGGGAGGTGTCGTCTGGAAGACACTCGGCAGCCAGGTCAAAAACGTTTCCTCCCGCTACTCGGCTGTTGACTATGGTGGCTCTAAAGTCATGGGATTCAACAACATCGAACTCATTTCTGATCGTCCGCTCGACATCAACCTGCGTGAAATTGCCGAATGCGTACGGTTGTTTCCAGATCGGGCCATGATCGTGTCCCTCATGGCCGACAATAGTCGGGAGAAGTGGCACGAACTAATCGCTCAGGTCGAAGATACGGGCGCGCACGGCCTCGAACTCAATTTCGGCTGTCCACACGGCATGACCGAACGGGGTATGGGTGCAGCCGTAGGCCAAGACCCGGAAATTGCCAAAATGGTGGTCGAATGGGTCATGGAAAAGGCAACGCTTCCGGTTATTACCAAACTCACGCCTAACGTTCATTCGGTCGTGCCGACAGGGCGGGCTTCGGTTGAGGGGGGCACCCATGCGCTGTCGTTAATTAATACGATTCAGTCGATCACTGGTGTTGATCTGGATACGTTTGTTCCGAACCCTTACGTAGCTGGCAAATCTGTGTATGGAGGTTACTGTGGACCAGCCGTCAAGCCAATTGCGCTGAAAATGCTGACGACCATCGCGCAGGACCCGAAGACATCACAGGTGCCAATTTCGGGCATTGGTGGGGTCAGTACCTGGAAAGATGCCGTTGAATTTATGCTGCTGGGTGCGTCGAACGTGCAGGTCTGTACGGCTGTCATGAAACATGGATTTCGTATCGTTGAAGATATGATTGATGGCATGAATAACTGGATGGACGAGAAAGGCTTCAAAACCCTCGACGATTTCATCGGCAAATCGGTACCTACGATCACCCATTGGGAAGACCTGGATATCAACTACCACATCGTTGCCAACATCGATCAGGACAAGTGTATTCACTGCGGTTTGTGCTACATCGCCTGCGAAGACACCTCTCACCAGTCGATCAATCTGACCTACGGCAATCCCTACAACACCTATTCCATTAAAGAAGATGAATGTGTTGGCTGTAATTTGTGTAAATTAGTCTGTCCGGTCGATAGCTGCATCACCATGGTTGAGCAACGCAAGGGCGATGAATACCTGAACTGGAAAGAGTTTCAACGGCGCGGCCTGCCTTTGAACGATCACTAAACAGTTAATGGATAATGAAAAATGTATAATGTATAATTGGCAAGCCAGTAACAGGACAGCGTCTTTACCATTATCCATTTTTCATTATCCATTACACATTTCAACTAGACTATGAGCGAACCCGTTAACGCGCCATCAACCCGTCTCGTTTACGGCCTGGAAGATAAGGTTCCGTTGGTTCCAGCGCTCCTGGTGAGTCTACAGCAGGTTGGGGCTATGGTAGTAGGGACCATCACCCCGGCCCTGATTTTGTCGGGCATTTTACACATTAAGCCACAGGACACTGCTTATCTGGTGAGCATGGCGCTGATTGCCTCGGCTTTAGGGACGTTCCTCCAACGATGCGTTTTAGCATGGTTGGCTCTGGGTTGCTGAGCATAACCGGCACTAGCTTCGCCTTTCTGGCACCACTAATTCAGGCTGGCACCATGGGAGGTCTACCGCTTATGGTGGGCATGTCGCTGGCAGGAACGCCTGTACAGCTTGCTTTAGCTCCTTTTTTACCCAAACTTAAACGAGTCTTCTCTCCACTGGTTTCGGGTATTGTGGTGTTGCTTATCGGGCTTTCGCTGATTCCAACGGGTATGCGGAGCATCGCCCGATTACCTGCCGAAGGGGCACCCGTCTGGAGTGGTGGGCTAGTTGCATTAGTCGTGATCGGGGTCATGATCATCGCCCAGTCGATCAACAAAGCCTGGGCACGAATGGCCGCCGTTTTGGTTGGCGTAGTCACGGGCTATACCATTTGTGGGCTCATGGGTTGGCTACAAAGTCCTGCCCCAAGCTCTGGTTCCTGGCTCACGCTCCCCCAGTTGTTTCCATTTGGCCTGGCGTTTAAATGGGAACTGCTTTTCCCCTTTGCGTTTATTTACCTGGTCTGTGTACTGGAAGCTATGGGCGATATAACGGCTACTTCCCAACTATCTGGCTTGCCCACTGATGGCCCCGACCATTGGGCCCGGATTCGGGGAGGCATTTTAGCGGATGGATTGACCTGCATTGGCTCAACGTTACTAGGAGGCTTTCCAAGTGCAACCTACGCCCAGAACAATGGGGTAATTCAGATGACTGGTGTCGCTGCCCGACGGATTGGCTGGGTCATGGCGATTATCCTGCTCTGTCTGGGCCTTTTCCCCCGGTGGGTCGCTGGATTACGGTGATGCCCCCTGTGTACTGGGCGCTTTAGCCATCATGCTTTTCGGATTAGTCGCCGTTTCGGGTCTGCGGCTAATGGTGTCGGGCGGTTTGTCGCAGCGTGACGCGCTAATTGCCGCTATTGCCTTAGGCATTGGTATTGGCGTACCATCGCAGGCCGAATGGCTGAAAACACTACCAACCGTTGTGCAAACGTTTTTAGAGTCTGGCGTTTCAGCAGGTGGATTGGCTGCTTTACTGCTCAATTTGCTGATACCAGCTGAAGACCAAAAGAAGAAGATAAAAAAAGAACCTGCTGAAGTGCTGTAATTAAACTGTCTCAAACAGCATCTTGCTGTTTGCAACCAATTAGGCATAAACAGCAAGATGCTGTTTGAGACACCCTAAAAACTAAAGCGTTAATACGTTTGATAACCTTCATTCTCAATAATAAAGAAGTCAGTACGGCACTGTCACCCGGCACGCCGGTGCTCGATTTTGTGCGTTATCATCAGTACCTGACCGGTACAAAAATTGGCTGCCGCGAGGGCGATTGTGGGGCTTGTACGGTACTTGTCGGGGATCTAACAACCGGTGAGTTACGATACCGGTCAGCCACGTCCTGCCTGATGCCACTGGGAAATGCACACGGCAAACACATCGTAACCATCGAAGGACTCAACATGGCAGAGCTGAATTCAGTGCAGCAGGCGATGGCGGACGAATCGGCGACCCAGTGCGGATTCTGCACACCGGCTTCGTGGTTTCAATGGCCGGATTTTGCCTAAGTAAAAAAGACCCGACTCCGCAAAATGCTATTGCCGCCGTTGACGGAAATATCTGCCGCTGTACGGGCTACAAATCCATTGAACGTGCCGCCATTCGGGTAGCGAATTTGCTGGAAGAACGGAACGATGAAGACCCGGCAACATTTGCGGTGAAGCAGGCCATTCTCCCCCCCTACTTTGCCACTATTCGGGAGCGACTGCACTTGTTATCGATAAGCCTGAATGGTGAATTAACTAACGAAAGACCAGGCGCTCAACGCGTTGGTGGCGGGACAGATGTGTATGTTCAGAAACATGACGAAATCAAGGATGCCTCTATCCAGTTTCTGTTTGATACGGCTGGACTAAAAGGAATTGAGCAGGCAGGGAATCAATGCCTGATCGGCCCATCGACAACGGTGACCGATCTGATGGAGTCGTCGGTAATGAAAACCTATTTCCCTGATTTCAAAAGTTACACCAAACTGGTATCGTCAACACCCATTCGGAACATGGCGACCATTGGGGGTAATTTCATCAATGCCTCTCCTATCGGCGATTTCACGATTTTCTTCCTGGCGTTAGATGCTACCTTAACGTTCAGCGATGGCAATCTATCGCGGGAAGTACTGCTCCGGGATTTGTATAAAGGCTACAAAACACTTGACAAACGACAGGAAGACTATCTCGAGCAAATCCGATTTGACCTGCCTGATAAAAATACCCGATTCAATTTCGAGAAAGTCAGCAAGCGAACGCACCTCGATATTGCCAGCGTCAATTCGGCAATTCGAATCGCTGTACAAGACGATGTTATTACCAATGTCAGACTAGCTGCCGGAGGTATTGCGCCCATTCCGAAACAACTGACGAAAACGGCGGAATTTCTAACCGGAAAGCTGGTCACCGAAGAATTGATTCGCGAAGCCGTTGCCATTGCCCAAACCGAAATTGCGCCCATCAGCGATGCTCGCGGCACCGAAGCGTATAAACGATTGCTGCTCAGCCAATTGATCAAAGCGCACTTCATTAAACTGTTTCCAAAATTGAAAGTGGAGCAATTGATATCTTAACCGCAAAAAGCGCAAAGGTTGCACAACGAACGCTACGTTTTTCTCTGCGAACTTTGCGTACACTTTGCGCTCTTTTCGTTTAAAACAACATGAAAAATATAGATTCCAGAACACATGTACGGGGCGAGTCGGTTTATCTGGACGATATTCCGGTCATTCGCGGTACCTTGTTTGGAGCAGCTTTTGGTTCTCCTGTGGCGCATGGTATCATTCGGAATCTGGATGTATCCGTAGCCGAAACCATGCTAGGCGTAGTCCGTATTCTAACCTATAAAGATGTAACGGGTGATAACCAGATTGGCGGTATTGTTCCCGACGAACCCCTTTTAGCCGAACACCACGTTGATTATTGTGGCATGCCCGTTGCCTTCGTCGTCGCCGAATCGGAAGAGGCCGCCCGAGCCGCCGTCAAAAAAATCACGATCGACATTGACCCACTGCCCGTCATTACCGACCCACGTGAAGCGCAGGCTAACGGTCAGTTGATTGTTCCCCCAAGAACGTTTCGTCTGGGGAATACAACTACCGCCTGGGCGCAGTGTGCCTATATAGTTGAAGGAACCGCCGATACGAATGGGCAGGAACATCTGTACATCGAAACGCAGGGGCTTATGCAGTTCCGCAGGAAAATGGCGGGATTAAACTCTACTCGTCTACCCAGGGTCCAACAGCCGTTCAGCGGGCAGTGTCCAAGTCATCGGGCTTGCCGATGCACCAGATTGACGTCGATGTGACCCGATTAGGGGGCGGCTTTGGCGGCAAAGAAGATCAGGCTAACATGTGGGCATCCTTATGTGCACTGGCTGCCCATATACTCAAAAAACCGGTCAAATACGCACTGCATCGACTGGAGGATATGGCCATGACGGGCAAGCGTCACCCCTATTCCTCCGACTTTAAACTAGGCCTCGATAAAGACCTGAAGATGGTCGCTTATGAAGCCACTTTTTATCAGAATGCCGGTGCCGCTGCCGACCTGTCTCCGGCTGTTTTGGAGCGAACCTTGTTTCACTGCACAAACAGTTATTTCATTCCTAACGTAACCGCAACGGCCTACAGTTGCCGAACGCACTTACCGCCTAACACCGCCTTCCGGGGTTTCGGTGGTCCACAGGGCATGTTCGTGATTGAAGCAGCCATCGCTAAAGCTGCCGAAGAATTGGGGATTGATGCTTCTGTTATTCAGGCAAAAAACCTGCAACAAACCGGGGATGAATTTCCCTATGGACAGAAAGCACAAAGCGAAGCGCATGCCTGCTGGAACAAAGCAGAGGAGTTGTATGAACTAGGCGAAATTCGCAATAAAATAGCCTCATCTAACACTGTTAACCTACTGAATAAGAAGGGTATTGCACTAATGCCCATTTGCTTTGGAATTTCGTTTACAAACACCCGAATGAACCAGGCACGAGCCCTCGTTCACGTCTATACCGACGGCAGTGTGGGCGTCAGCACGGGGGCTGTGGAGATGGGCCAGGGGGTAAATACCAAAATGCTTCAGGTGGCCGCTCATGTGTTTTCAATTGATCCCAAGCGCGTCAAAATTCAGTCCACCAGCACCTATCGCATTGCCAACACTTCGCCCTCTGCCGCCAGCGCCACTGCCGACCTAAACGGCAAAGCGGTGGAGATTGCCTGCCTTGCCATTAGGGATCGACTGAAGGCCGTGGCTGCCGATGAGTTGGCGGTTGACCGGCATGCTATTAGTCTGAAAGACGAATGGGTTTATGTAAACGGGCAGCAAACGGACTGGGATTGGAACCGGCTTCTGATTGCGGCCTACGCACAACGGGTGAGCTTGTCCGAACACGCCCATTATGCCACACCGGACATTCATTATGACAAAACGCTGGAAAAAGGCCACCCATTTGCCTACCATGTCTACGGCACGGCCATTGTGGAAGTAACGGTCGACTGCCTGCGGGGAACCTATGAAATCGATGCCGTTAAGGTAGTGCATGATTTCGGTACCAGCATGAATCCGCTTATTGATCGGGGGCAGATTGAGGGCGGTATTGTGCAGGGTATTGGCTGGATGACGATGGAAGAAGTCGTCTTCGACAAAGCTGGCCGACTGCGGTCAAATGCGCTATCGACCTACAAAGTGCCCGATATTTACGCCGTCCCGAAAGAAATCGCCATTGAACCCCTAAAAACGGAGGCTGAGAATCTGGCTATCTTTCGGTCAAAAGCTGTTGGTGAACCACCCTTACTCTACGGGATTGCGGCTTATTTTGCCTTACGGAATGCGATTCTGGCGTTCAATCCATCCGCTAACATACCGTTTGATGCCCCCATGACACCCGAAAAAGTCCTGATGGCCTTATACAATCCCCTCCCTGCTCCCTGCTCCCTGCTCCCCGCCCCATGCCAAGACTCAAACAGCTAACAACCTGGCAGTTAATCCATAAGAGTAGCCAACGTAACCTTCCGGCTATGCTATTGTATGTGCTCGAAAGTCACGGAAGTAGTCCCGGAAGGCAGGGCTTTCTGATGGCCGTCAATGCACTTGGTGAGATGGAAGGTTCTGTAGGGGGCGGCATCATGGAACACAAGTTTGTGGAGATGGCCAAAGAAAAGCTTAAACACGATCCGGCGTTCCAGGCTACTCCTGAGCTTTCCATTCGAACGCAGTACCACGATAAAACCGCATCCCGAAATCAAAGTGGCATGATCTGCTCCGGCGATCAAACCATTCTGTTATACCGTGTGCAACCGAATGATTTAGCGGCCATTCAGTCAATTATAAGCTGTCTCGAGCAGAATAAAAACGGGCTACTCGAATTATCCCCATCGGGTATCCAATTCTCTGATAATCAACTACCCGAAGTCAATTATCAGTTCTCAATGCAGTCGGACGATACCTGGCTGTATCTGGAACGATTGGGCTATAAAAATCAACTATTTATTATTGGTGGAGGCCATTGTGCGCTGGCACTGTCGCGTATCATGAGCCTGATGGATTTCTACATCCGCGTCTACGACGACCGCCCTGAGTTACACACGATGGGGTTGAATGACGACGTTCATGAGAAAATTGTGGTCAATAGCTATGGTGATTTAGTCGATCTAATACCCTCTGGCGAAGGCAAGTATGTCGTTGTGATGACCTTCGGCTACCGTACCGATGATCTGACTATCCGAGCATTACTGGATAAGCAGCTTACGTATTTTGGTGTGTTGGGTAGCAAAACCAAAATAAGTAAGCTGTTTGGCGACTATCGGGCTGAAGGTATTGAGGAATCGAAATTAAATCGAATCCATGCCCCTATTGGCCTGCCAATCAACAGCCAAACCCCCGAAGAAATTGCCGTGAGCATTGCTGGTGAAATTATAAAGGTGAAGAATAGAAACTGAAACCTATTAGCAGTAACCCTCTCCCACCCTTACCCTTTCAAGTCGTTTATTCACATACCAATAATAATCTGCAAGTTTTATATAAAACTACGCCACACAGACAGATGAACTTATTTTATCCTACAATTAACGCTATATTCAAAATTATAATTTGATTTTACCTAAAATATCATCGATAATCCTCTTTAGATTAATGATACCTCCCTCTTCCATCACAAACGATTTATGAAACCGATAGCCGTACTTATTCTCCTCTTTCTGTCAATCCAGGTTCAGGCACAGCCATTCTCTCCCGAAGAAATTGGCCGCCTGAAAAAACAGGCGAAACACATTACCATTATTAAAGACAAATGGGGCGTTCCACACGTGTATGCGAAAACCGATGCTGAGGCCGTGTTCGGCATGATGTATGTTCAGTGTGAAGAATTTTTTGACAATGTCGAAACGTCTATCATCAGTCGACTGGGTCGCCAGGCGGAGGTTGATGGTGAGTCTGCTTTGTATAAAGACTTATGGTCACGTATGTTCATCGACTCAAGCAGGGCTGTTGCGCTCTATCAGCAATCACCAAACTGGCTCAAAAAACTCTGCGATGGCTATGCCGATGGCATTAATTTTTACATGATTTCGCACCCCGGTAAAAAGCCCAAATTGATCACCCGCGTGGAGCCCTGGGTTGCCTTAATGAACAATATCCCCTCTCTTGAAGGCAGTAATATAAGTGAGACCGATTTCCGAACTTTCTATGCCGATGGGCTGGGTAAGTCGCTGTCTTTTCATCCGGCTATAACGCAGGAACATCAGGAATCCAGTGGGTCGAACGGCTGGGCGTTGGCCCCTCCCGAACACAGAGCAAAAATGCGATGCTGCTAATCAACCCGCACGCAGAGTTCTACGGCCGCATCGAAATTCAGGTGGTGAGCAAGCAAGGATTGAATGCCTATGGCGCTCCGTTTTTGGGCCAATTCAATATCTTTCAGGGCTTTAACGAATTCCTGGGGTGGATGCATCCCGTTTCACTGTCCGATGCTAAAGACCTTTTTACGGAGCAAGTTGAACAGAAAGGCGGTCACTATCTGTACCGCTTCGATGATACAATGCGCCCGGTTGACAGTACGGCTATCACGCTCCAATACAAGCAGGGAGGTACGCTGTTATCCCGAAAATTTGTTACCTACCGCACACATCACGGCCCGGTTGTGGCTGCGTTCGACAAAAAATGGATTGCCCTAAAAAGTCAGGATGCGAACATCGACTTATTGGCCATGCATTGGGAAAAGATGAAAGCAAGAAATTTCAAGGAATTTCAGGCGTCGATCAATAAACGGGCAATGACCGGCAGTAATGTGGTTTACGCCGACCGGGATGGCAACATTGCATACTGGCACGGAAATTTTGTACCAAAAAAGAACCCTTACTTCGATTGGAAGCGGCCTGTAGATGGCAGCACTCTAACGAACGACTGGCAGGGAACACATGAATTGGTCGATATTCCTCAATACATCAATCCAGCAAATGGCTGGGTACAAAACTGCAATTCGACACCCCTCTACGGTACGGGTGTATTCGACTCACTGATGAGCAAAAAACCGGCCTACATGCTTCCTGACGGGCAAACACCCAGAGCTGTTAGTGCCATTCGGGTATTGACTAAACTCACCAATGCCAGTATTGATGATGTAATCATGGCTGCCCATGATCCTTATTTACCAAATGGAGAGCGACATATTCCCAAGCTGATTGCCGCTTACGAAACCCTAAAAACAGATACAGCTTACTCGATTCTGGCTGCCCCTCTCCAAACGTTGCAGGCCTGGAATTTCCGGGCAGATAGCAGTTCAGTAGCGACGACACTTGCCGTTTTATGGCTTGAAAAAATCATCGAATTGAATATAGCGCGCCTGAAAAAACCCATTTCGACGGAGGAACGCTACTCCATTACTAACGGAGCTGCGATTTCGACGGATATTCTTTCGGCCAACGAAATGCTCGATGCCTGTACGAAGGTTATTCGCGAATTAATGAAAGACTTTGGCACCTGGGAAGTTGCTTGGGGCACTATAAATCGCTACCAGCGGCTAAACAATGGGAAATCGTTCAGTGATACCAAACCAAGCTGGGCGGTAAATGGTACACCGGGTTTTATGGGTTCTCTCAATGCATACGTCAGCAAAAAAGCACCTCAAACACAAAAACGATACGGGATCACGGGCAATACCTTTGCGGCTGTCGTTGAGTTTGGCAAAACAGTAAAAGGCAAGTCGATTCTTACTGGTGGCTCTAGCTCAGACCCTACTTCGCCCCACTATACCGATCAGGTGAATGGCTATATCAAAGGCGCCTATAAAGACATTATTTTTTATAAAAAAGATGTCAAGGCCACTGCCGAAAAAACCTACCATCCGGGTGAATAATCAGCATACGTATTGGTTATTAGGCTATCAGCCACCAAACAATTTACTGGTAATCAATAACTAACAACTCAATACATATGCTTGACATAAGGAATGCAACTCAGGCTGACTACGAGTCGATTTGGGAGATCATCCAGCAGGTGATTTCCAGTGGCGATACCTATGTGTTTGCCCCGGATTCGTCGAGAGAAAGGATGTTGGCCTATTGGTGCGGGCAGGACAAGTATACCTACGTTGCCGAACTGAACGGTAAGCTGGTTGGAACGTTCATGATCAAGGACAACCAGCCAGATCTTGGTTCTCACATTGCCAATGCGGGGTTCATGACCGACCCCACTGCGACCGGACAGGGAGTTGGCACAGCCATGGGAACGTTTTCGTTAGAAGAAGCCAAACGGCTTGGTTATACAGCCATGCAGTTTAATATTGTTATCAAAAGCAACGACCGAGCCGTTCGTCTCTGGCAAAAATTAGGCTTTACAATAATCGGAGAAATCCCGGATGCGTTTACTCATAAGCAAAACGGGCTTACCAACGCGTATATTATGTATCGAAAACTTTGATTTTTCAATCACATAGGCACAGACAACACCGAGTTTTAAGAACTACTTTTATTCTATTTTTAACTCCTTGTTCTCCGTGTCTCTGCGGTTTAATCTTTTACCCATTTACTTGATATACAACCATTTATTATACAATGCTTTCTGTTCTGCTGTTTGATTGGCTAGAGGTTCAAGGCGGTAGCTAACCAATGGATTCTGGGTGAGCGTAACGGGAATTTCACGCAGAAAACCAGCCCGGTTCACCAGCACTTTTAGGGTTTCACCTACCTTCCGGCCGCTGATCAACCGAAGCAAATCATCGCCTACCCGGACTTTATCGACGGAGATAATTTCGTCGCCCACATTCAAGCCATCGTTATAAGCTGCTGACCCGCGCCGAACACTCGAAATCGTTGACTTGCCGTTGGCAATCGTTGTTGCTGCGCCTAGAAAACCATCCTGGGCTTTGCTGGCTAGATTCACCAATTGCAACCCGACTGGCGCAAAGTACGCATCGTAATTAATCGGCTCAGCAGTATTGACACCGATGTTAAAAAAGTCTTCGAGTTTACGGCCCGCTACTTGCTCCGCTGCCTGACGGAATTCGTTATCGGTAAAGCCACGCTTCTGCTTTTTATAATATTCGTTGTACAGAAGCCGCATCAGATCGTCCATGTTGCGCTGGCCATTACTGCCTGACAGGATCGCCAGATTCAACAGAGTGCCCAATACGCTGCCCTTACTGTAGTACGAAATTTGCGTGTTGGCCGAATTTTCGTTAGGCCGATACCCTTTAATCCACGCATCCCAACTCGACTCGGCCGCCGATTGGATACGGGTTCCGGGTTGATTTTCAATCTCCGTGATTCCACTTGCTACGATTCCGAGATAGGCGTCAGGAGTGTAGAATCCGGCCCGTCGCAGAATATATTCCTGATAAAAAGACGTACAGCCTTCCGATAACCACAGCATGTGCGTGTAGTTCTCGTTCTCATAATCAAATGGCCCCAAGGCTACCGGACGGATACGCTTGACATTCCAAAGGTGAAAATATTCGTGCGCCACCAGCGACATGAATCGCTTATAGTTCGCTTCCGTCGCATAGGCGTTCCGGGTCGTTTCGAGGGTTGTTGAGTTAAGGTGCTCCAGCCCTCCTCCTCCCGGTGGAATGTGGTGCACAATAAAAGTGTAATGCTTGCAGGGGTGCTCGCCCACAACAGTAGCCGCGGCTTCACAAACCCGCTTATAATCAGCCGCTAACCGTTGTTCATTATACTCTACATCACCAAACATCGCCACCGTATGAGGTACGTCAGAAGCGGTGAAATTAAATGTTTTTTGGTTACCAATCTCGATAGGCGAATCGACCAACAGGTCAAAATCAGGGGCTTCATACGTAAAGCCGGGTCGCGTCCGACCTGACCAGCCACTGGTTCCAGTGCCGTCGTGACGCTTTTCCACGTTTTGTACGGTTGCACAACCACACGTAACGGAATCGTTTTCAGCGCATCGTGGTACATAAATACCCCGGCAGGCGTAACATAGCCATGATCAATATCTACGAAACTCGTCCGAACGGTCAGCTCATTGGCATACACCTTGTACCGAATGGTCAGGTTGTCTTCATTGGTGTAGATACGCCAGGCATTTTTACGGATTTTCTCGCTCGCCACTTTCTTTTCCGATCCGGCGTCTCGGCCTACAAAAGCGGTGAAGCCATCCACGTTTTTGGCATATTCCCGAATCAGGTAAGAACCCGGTGTCCAGACCGGCATTTTAATATCGACATACCCATTCTTTTTCGCGTTCGTTGCGGCCGCGATA
Organism: Spirosoma telluris; assembly: GCA_003259005.1. Classification (GTDB taxonomy): domain Bacteria; phylum Bacteroidota; class Bacteroidia; order Cytophagales; family Spirosomataceae; genus Spirosoma; species Spirosoma telluris. Next base: position 1,049,310 of record QLII01000001.1, on the reverse strand, counting down.
TTCTTTAGCTGCATTTCGACCTCAAAATAATGGGTCTGTGGTTCGGGCATCGAGAGCACGTAGGTTACGCTGGGAGATGCCGCTGGAAGCGTTTCGTCATCGGCCAATAAGCTGGTAGCAGTTGATGAGAATGGAATAAAAAATGTCCAGACAGTAAGTAAATACAGAAGCCGGGCGTTTTTTTTCATACGGAAACAGGAATACCTTCGTTTTTTGTCCAGAATTGACTCGATATTTGTCAATTTCCAGCGAAACTACGACGCAATCTTCTCATATGGTAGTTCCAGGTTCAAAGTTTCAGGTTTCTACGCGGCTTCCGAAGCAGTTTTTGTAAGCCGTAAACCTGAAATAATAAACTTAAAACTTGAATTTCATTTATGCCCTACTCAACCACCCAATTAGATCAACACCAGTCGCAGCTCAGGACTTCGTTTCGGTTGCTGTTCTTTCTGACTATTGGGTTATTTACATCACAGTGGGTATTCGCTCAGCGAACACAGAGCAATGCCGAACCCGATTATCATTATCGAAATGGGCTTGAACTCTTCGAGAAAGCCAACTATGCCGCTTCCCGCTATGAATTTCGGCAATACCTCGAACCCCGACGGGGCGATGGCTCCCAAACGCTACTCAATACCGGCGACCAAAATGCGGTTGAAGCAGAGTACTACATTGCCCTGACGAGCCTCTACATCGACGAGCCGGGTGCCGAATTGCTCGTGGATCGCTTCGTTAAAAACCACAGTCAGCATCCTAAAGCTGGTCAACTGTATGGCGACCTAGGAACGTATTATTACAACCGTCAGGATTATACCAAAGCCATCAGCTTTCTGGAAAAGGCAGTAGCACAGGGTGGTAGCAGTGCCCAGCAGATTGGCTACAAATATCAACTGGCTCTCTCTTATTTCAATACGCAGGATTTGCAGCGTGCGTTGCCACTCCTGAATGAAGTCAAACTGGACCCGAACTCGCCCGATGCACCAGCGGCTTCCTATTATGCCGGGGTGATCAATTTCCGGAACCGCAACTACAACGAAGCCGTTACCGACTTCAAACGAATTGAATCCAACCCGACGTATCAGAGTCAGGTACCCAACTGGATTGCTCAGGCCCTTTACAAACAGCGCCGGTTCGATGATTTACTGGCCTATACGGAACCCCTGCTCAAACGGAATAGTGGCGGAAGTCTGAGCGAGGTTGCCTTGTTTACAGCCGAAGTTTTTTATCAGCAAAACCAGTTTGCCAGAGCCATCCCCTATTATAAGCAGTATATCAATACGGCAGGGGCTAAAGCGCCGGGGGCTGTTAAGTTCCGCTATGGCCAGTCCCTGTTCCGTACAGGCGCGTACAACGACGCCATCACCCAGCTTAAACCCTTAGCGGGTGGAAAAGACACCACAGCCCAATACGCAGCTTATACATTGGGGGTTAGCTACCTGCAAACACAGAACCCTACCTATGCATTAACGTCATTCGATCAGGCCGGGCGGCTGTCGTTCAATCGGGAAATTCAGGAAGAAGCCAAGTTTACCCATGCGAAATTGCAGCTAGATCAGAACAACGGGGCCGATGCGGTGAAAGAACTCACCGCTTTTCTGAAGCAATATCCCGACAGTAAATTTGAGAATGAAGCCAACGAATTGGTCGGGGAAGCGTATTATGCCTCTAACAACTACCCGGCGGCAATTTCGTACATAGAAGGGTTGAAACGCCGGACACCCAAAATAAACGCGACTTATCAACGACTGACCTACAACCAGGGTGTCAACGATTTCAACGCGGAACGGTATCCACAGGCCGTAGCCAACCTGGATAAATCATTGAAGTTTCCGGTCGATAACAACCTGCAACAAGCCGCTCAGTTCTGGAAAGCCGAATCGTATTCGGCAGGCAAGCAATATGATACAGCGATTCCCCTTTATGCCAGCATCTCAAAAGCGGGTTCAGGTGAGTACGCGACCAAGAGCCTGTATGCACTTGGTTACGCCTATTATAATAAAAAAGACTACGCCCGCGCCCTCCCGTACTTCCGCGATTTTGTGACTCGTGGTGGAAGTTCTGACGATAAAACACAACTCCAGGACGCAACTATTCGGTTAGCTGACACTTATTTTTCGTCAAAGCAATACGAAAATGCAATGCGTTATTACGATCAGGCCATTGCTCAGAATGCAGCCGATAAAGATTATGCCGCCTACCAGAAAGCCATGATCTTAAGTTACGTTGGTCGTGACTCCGAAGCAAAAGCCCAGTTCGATCAGGTGCAACGTCAGTTTCCAAATTCCCGCTTTGTTGACGAGGCTCTTCTTCAAAAGGCGAACGTCGATTTCGAAAAAGGGGCGTACCAGTCTGCTATTCAGGGATATACAAAGTTGATTCAGGACAAACCCACTAGTGCACTCGTACCGGCGGCTCTCCTGAAACGGGCTATCGCCTACGGAAACGTTCAGCAATACGATCCTGCGGTAGCCGATTATAAACGCATTCTCGATAACTACGGCGATTCAGAACAGGCGCAAAGTGCGTTGCTTGGGATTCAGAATACCCTGAATGATGCCGGTCGACCTGAAGAGTTTTCGCAGGTACTGGGTCAGTATAAGAAAAGTAATCCAGGCAGCACCGATGTGGAGCGGGTTCAGTTCGAGAATGCCAAAAATATTTACGCGAACGAGAAATACCCACAGGCCATCCAGTCACTGCTGTCGTTCATGCAGGAATACCCCAATAGTCCGAGTACAAACGAAGCCCGGTATTATCTGGCAGAGTCCTACCGGCAAACCAACGACCCGGCCAGTGCCCTTCGGTATTATAACTTAGTTGTTGCCGATAACAAATCGGATTATCTGATCCGGGCCGCTACGCGGGCGGCTGAGTTAGAGGCTAAACAAAAAAACTACCCCCGCGCCATTCGGAATTACCAGATTATCCTGAGTAGAGCCAACGGAAAAGCAGAACAGGTAGCGGCTCAACTGGGGCTGATGGATACCTACTTTGCGTATCCAAAACCAGATTCCGCGGCTGCTCTTGCCCGTGAGATTATAGCCGCTGGCAATGTGGTATCGAGTGCACAGAACCGGGCCCAATTGATGCTCGGCAAAGTAGCTCTTGGGAAGAATGATTACAAAACGGCACAGGCTGATTTCGAGAAAACCATCGCCCTTGCCAAAGACGTGAACGGAGCCGAAGCACAGTATCACCTCGGCGAAATTCTGTACAAGCAGAAAAAACACAAAGAGTCGGTGGCTTCGCTGTTAAAATTCAACGAGCAGTTCAGCGATTTTGAATACTGGAAAGGCAAGGCGTTCATCCTGGTATCCGACAACAACGTTGCCCTGGACGAACCCGCCCAGGCCAAAGCCGTTCTGAACTCAATCATTGAAAACTCATCTGACGAAACCATCGTTGCCGAAGCTAAACAGAAACTAGCTACGCTGGAGTCTAAAAATTAATGAATAATGTAAAATGAACAATGGGGCCGCCTGGGCGGGAAAATGGGTCAACCACTACTCCACAAATTCATGTTACATTATTCATTCTACATTATTCATTATGCACTACCGTCTCACTCTTACCCTCCTTTCTCTGTCGGCAACGCTTTATGCGCAACAACCCAAGCCGACACGACCCGTGAAAGAAGGCGAAGTAGATAATCAGGAAATTACGGTCGAGAAAAGCCGGAAGATTGAATTACCTCCCGCAAACCGTATTTTCAACAAGATTCCATCCGTGAAGCCATCAGCTGAGCAACGGAAACTGACCTATGAATTCGAAGATCGAAAACTGATCATTGGCGATCCGAAAATTACGCCCAATGTGCTGGCTCCAACCGTCGGGCAAGCCGATGATACCCCTGCCTATAGTAATTACGTTAAGCTGGGTGCGGGGAATTATAGCTCCTTTTTGGGCGAAGGCTTTGTGGGTGTCAACGCGTTATCGAATCTTGCCCTGGAAGGGTCCATTCGGCATTTATCGTCGGGGCTTGGGCCTGTCGACGGCAAGAATTCAGCGCAAAGCGATACACGGGTGCGGGTAACGGGAAAGTACCTGACCGATGCATTTAAACTCCAGGCCGATCTTGGTTTTGACCGGAACACCTATAATTTTTACGGATACAGCCGCGAATATGCTGCATTGTCCACCTTCAACCCAGACCTGATCAAACAGCGGCTCAATACCCTCAATTTCAAATTAGGTATTGAAAACACGAATTCAGACAATGCCATTGACTACTCGCTACGCACGGGTATTACCACCTTAAGTGACCGATTCAATGCGTCTGAAACGGACTGGGGCACGAATTTCAATGCCTCTCTGGGTATCAACGACAATGTATACGCACTCGTAGCCGCCGATGCCTACGTGACCCAACGAACAGACGGTTCTATTGTCGATAACCGGAACCTGTATCGGGTAAAACCCACCTTTAAATATGCGTCTTCACGCTTTACCATAACAGCGGGTATCAACGCGGTAAACCAAACCGACCAGCGTCAGGGTATCAATGAAACACGGGCATTCCCAGTCATTGACATTGATGTTGTTCCGGTTGGCAATATTCACATTTTTGCGGGTGTTGATGGCGATATTAACCGAAATACGCTCCGCTCGTTACTGGGTGAGAATAAATGGCTAGCCCCGCAAGTCCTGTTGGCGAATACAGTTAAATCACTCGATATCTACGGGGGAACAAAAGGAAAACTGGGAGGAGGTTTTTCGTATGAAGGCAAGGTGTCTTATGCCCGATACCGGAACTTTTCGACCTTTAATAACAGCATTCCGGATACAACGAAATTCTTTGTACTCTACGATGGGGCATTTCAAACCTGCTGACGATATCAGGCCAGCTCGCCTATACCCAGAAAGACAAGTTCCGTTCGACACTAAAGGCTGACTTCATTAATTACGGCCTCGACCGGCTCGAAGCTGCCTGGGGACGTCCCCGTACAACAGCCACCTGGAGCAACTCCTATATATTGGATAAGAAATTATTCATTACAGCCGATTTGTACTTTTATGAGGGTATTCAAAACAAAAACTTCACCTCTGGGATCACCTACACGCTCAAACCCATTTATGATGCTAACTTAAAAATTGACTATTTCCTAGGTAAACAGGTGGCTGCCTTCGTTTCGTTAAATAATATCTTTAGCCAGAATTACCAGCGTTATTTGTATTATCAAACACAAGGGCTTAACTTTCTCGGAGGAATCAGTTATTCGTTCTAATCGCTCCACCGATGCACCCTATGGCTTCCGTTAATGACTATCTAAAAAAGCTGCTGTATCAGTACGATTGTGTGGTTGTCCCTGAGTTAGGGGCCTTCCTGACTCATTACCAATCGGCAAGTTTTACGGAAACCTCTGGTCTGTACCTGCCCCCCCGCAAGCGCGTTGCCTTCAATGAAGCGCTTCGCTTTGACGATGGTATTCTGGCTAATTACATCATGCTTCATGAGCCAGTAACCCGCGAGGGGGCGCAGCGGCACGTTAGTTTATTTGTTGCTGAGCTACGACAACAGGTGGACACTACAGGCCGATTTGAGCTTGAAGGCATTGGAACGTTTACCTACAATGAGGAAAATCGTTTACAGTTTTCACCAAGCGTACGCCACAACTTTTTTGGTGAAGCTTATGGTATGAGTACGTTGTCGGTGCAGTCTACCAATCGTCAGACTCAACTTGAACCTGCACTCGAAGCGGTTCCGGTTACAGCACTTGGCCCTGTACTGGTTCGGGAGGATGACGTCATGCTGACTCCTTACCGTCCAGCCCGTCCATACTGGCGGGTAGCTGCCATTGCCTTGCTGGTCAGTTCAATCGGTGCTATCAGCTATTTCTCGGTTATCCAGCCAGGACAGCCTTTTCAAAGTAGTCTCGACCCAGCCAGTCTGTTTCGAGCATCAACTTCTTTCTTTGAGCGGTCAATAGATGAGAAAGAGTCACAAAAGATAGTAGCTGATCAAAAAACGAGCATTACTCCGGTTGAAAATGTTAAGCCTGCAACAGCATTACCTGTTGAGCCTATACCCGTTGCTCCAACCTCTGAAGCGGCTGCAAAGTCTGAGCCTGCCCCTTCTGAAGTTAAAGTGAAACTTGAAACTGCCCCGGCCCTGAAACCAGTCGTTGCGCCAACGTTAAAACCCATTCGTACTGGTCCACATTTTACAGTCATTGCCGGCGTATTTTTAAGTAAGCGTAATGCATTAAAACTAAGACGCCAATTACGGAAAGCGGGTTATGCCGATGCATTTGTCATCATGCCTGCTCCCGGTGAGAAAGAAATGTATAAAGTTGCCGCAGCGGGCTCAGCAGTTCGCGACGAAGCAGTTGCCAAAATGGCCGCGATCGGTGAGCTGGCTAGCGTAGAACCCTGGATTTTAAAGAATTAAGTATACCATTTACGCCATAAAAAAGACCCTTCTTCTCGAGGGGTCTTTTTTTATGGGGGACACTCGCAGAAAATCCTCAACCAAACTATAGCCATTGGCTAAGATGTTAAGTTTCGTCCGGTTGACTCAAGACTTAACCAGTAATCGCATGACCTGGAACGCGGCACGTTTCAAATAGACACTGGCATTAGCCAGTGCATCCTCTAAACTTGACGGGCCGGGCATAATGGAGAAGGCACTGGCCAATCCCAGGTTAACCAGTTCATCAGGGGCAAGTTGTAGCGAACCACAAAGGGCCACAACCGGGATGTGCTGTGCCTGTGCCAACCGCGTAATGCCCGCAATCAGTTTACCTTGTAGGGTCTGATTATCAATGCGTCCCTCGCCAGTAAACACGAGATCAGCTCCCGCCATCTTCTCAGCTAATTGCGTATGTTTCATGAGCAGGTTGACCCCTTCTGTTAGTTGACCATTCAGAAATAAGACCGCACCACCTCCTAATCCACCAGCAGCACCTGCACCAGGCATATCGGATAAATTCACGTTGAACTGGCCCATGACAACCTCGGCCCAGTGTTTCATACCCGCATCCAAAATGGGTAGGTCGGCCGGGTTTGCCCCTTTTTGTGGGCCATAAATATAGGTGGCTCCCTGTTGCCCAACTAATGGGTTTGTGACATCGCAGGCTACTTCGACGGTTCCGTTCCAGCTCTTTGCCGGAGCAATAATTGCTTGAATTTGCCCAAGATTTCCACCGCAGGGCCATAATTCCTGACCCAATTTATCCAGGAATCGCCAGCCCAGTGCAGCCGCCATTCCTGTACCGGCATCATTGGTTGCACTACCACCAATACCCAACACGATATGCTCAATTCCCTGTTGTATGGCGTGCGCAATTAACTCGCCTGTTCCGTAGGTGTTGGCATGATAGGGATCATAATTCGACGCGTTGAGCAATCGCAAACCCGAGGCCTGGGCCATCTCGATAAAAGCCGTTTTTCCATCGCCCGAAATACCGTATCCCGCTTCGACCGGGTGCCCCAGTGGATTCTGAACCGTAATTGTATGCCAGGCACCCTGAGTAACTTGGGTCATTACCTCAGCGGTACCTTCACCCCCATCAGCCATTGGAACAGATACAACCTCAGCCGATGGATTAGCCAGTAAAATACCCTCAGTCATAGCGGCACAAACTTCAGAAGCGGTCAATGAACCTTTAAACTTATCGGGTGCCAATAAAATCTTCATTGTCAATAATTGTGTATCCTTTGCTAAGTGAGTAAGTTGGCCAACAATTCGACTTTCTGCCTATTCAAGAATTATGTCCCTACTTAAAGCAGCTATCATTGGCGGTGGCAATATTGCCGATAATAATCATATTCCAGCGCTCAACCAGTTATCGGAGCAAGTTGAGCTGGTTGCCGTTTGCAGCCGCGACTTTTCCAAAGCCCGCGCCTTAGCCGATAAACATGGTATTGCTCATGCATTCGACAATACGGCTGAATTATACAGTCAATGTGCTCCGGATGTGGTGGTTATCTGCACGCCCAACAACCTGCATTATCCACAGACGATGGAGGCACTTTCGCATAATTGCCATGTTTTCTGTGAGAAACCACCCGCCTTAAACGCTCAGAACGCCCGGGAAATGGCCGATCTGGCGGCAAAAAAAGGGCTCACACTCGCCTATAATTTGCAGCTTCGTCAAACGGGTGAATGGACCTTGTTGACTCGTTGTAAAGCGGATGGTCTATTGGGCGAAATATACCACATCAAAGCCCATTTTCTGCGTCGACGGGGTATTCCGGGCTGGGGTTATTTTACCAATAAAGCCATGCAGGGTGGCGGTGCGCTTATAGATCTGGGTGTTCACGTCCTTGATCTGGCCCTACTTGCCCTCGGTTACCCCACGCCCGATCAGGTTCTTGGTAATACCTATGATTTTATTGGCAAGGCGGGTGGTAAAGGCTTAATGGGGTCCTGGAACCCATCGACATTTGAAGTCGAAGATGCGGCTACGGCCTACCTGTCATTTCCTAACAAAGCATCGATTGTATTATCCGCTTCCTTTGCCTTAAATCAACAGGCGGATAAAGAGCGTAATCTGGAAGTATTTGGCAGTAAAGGGGCATTAAATTGTTTCCCTTTACGCTACACACCGAAGTAGCCGGTGAACTGGCGGATATCCAGTTCCCTTATCTGGACGACGTTGATATACAATTGAAAAATACAGCCGCTTTTCTGGATGCCTGTCAGGGAAAACCCTCCAACGTCTGCACGGCAGAGCAGGGTGCTATCTTACAGGAAATCGTTGAGCGTATTTATCAATCGGCAGAAAAATAATTGGCTACCTGCTAGCTTCCCGAAAGTTTTGAACTTTCGGGAAGCTGCTCTGCAACTGTAATCCATTAAACCAACTCTTTTTTCGAGCGGAGCCACTCAGGCTTGGTGGTCGTGACACGAGCTTTGAGTTCGTTCAGCATGGCGTAGAGACCATAATAGGTTCGGTTCACGTAGAGGCCGTCCTGCGAGCCACGTGCTACCTTAGAATTTTTCAATTCCTGCACATTCGCCAATCCTTCGGCAAAGGCATAGACTTTAGTGAAGTACGAATCGTCGCCAAAATCGAACGAATCTACCGCGAAGGGTTCCGCCAGCATAAGCGTCATTTCTTTGAAGAGATCCGAGAAAAATACCCGTTCTGTTGGCGAATCGGCGGGGTCAAGAACTCCAGATTTTCAAAAATCTCTTCCGTCAATTCCGGATCTTCGAGCGTGTCTGGATTGACGAGCCGGAAATAGTTGTCGTAATAAAAGTCTGGAATCACCTTCACACAACCAAAGTCGATAACGCCCATTGTGCCGTCGGGTCGCATCAGGAAGTTACCCGGATGCGGATCAGCGTGCACCTGCCGGAGCGTATGAATCTGGAAATCATAAAAATCCCATAGTGCTTGTCCAATCCGATTACGAATTTCCTGGGTAGGGTTGGTTTTCAGAAACTCCTTCAAATGCAGTCCATCGAGCCAGTCCATCGTCAGGATACGCTTCGATGACAGTTCAGGGTAGTATTTCGGAAAGACCAGATCGGGGATGTGGGCACAGGCCTGCGAGATGTCGATGGATCGGCGGAGTTCAAGGTCATAGTCCGTTTCCTCCAGCAATTTCGACTCTACTTCGCCCATATAGCGATCAATATCGCGTTCGTTCAGATTTAGTAGTCGAACGGCGAGCGGCTTGGCAATTTTCAAATCTGAACTTACCGCATCAGCTACACCGGGATATTGCACCTTTACGGCTAATTTCTTCCCATTTTTCCAGGCCAAATGAACCTGCCCGATACTAGCGGCATTAACGGCCTGTATATCGAACTTATCGAACAGTTGAGCTGGTGTTTTGCCAAAATACGTCTTGAACGTTTTCACGACCAGTGGACCCGACAAGGGAGGGGCAGAATACTGCGCCATCGTGAATTTATCGGAATAAGCCACGGGCAGTAAGCCCCGGTCCATACTCAGCATCTGAGCCATTTTCAGGGCTGAGCCTTTCAATTCACTCAATGCATCGTAAATATCGGCCGCATTGTCTTTATGGAGTTCATCCTTCGACAAGCTGGGATCGAGCAGTTTCTTGCTGTAATGCTTAATGTAGTTCCCACCCACTTTGACTCCGGCTTTCACAAACTGGCTGGCGCGGGCAACTTTGGTAGTCGGAACTGAGGTTTGGCTTTTCATGCTCAATGAGTGATTGAGTGATTGAGCGAATGAGTGAATGTTACCAGCGAATTAGTCGCTCATTCACTCATCCACTCATTCACTCATTTATTTTGGTACACAAACTTGGCAAAATCGAACAGGGTATCCAGTGGCGAACGGCCAATAAGATCGAAGGCAGTATTAACCGACTTTTCGATGGCCGAATCCGTTTTCTCGAAGTTTTTGCTCACGTCACGCACCCAGAAATCAAGCAGGTAGAGGGTCTGCCCCCAGAGTGCGTTCGGATACCGGTCGGTTATAAATGGACGGGGCTCCACTTCTTTGCTTTCACGACCTTCGGCCAGCAAATCACGGGCATAGTCAAAGAATACATCTTTAAAGGGACTCAACACCTGAGAATGAGTAGCACCCTGCCCCATGCTCCGCGCTCTATGTCCTAACGATGAACCACCTGCACCCTGCTCCCGCAAGCGACCGTAACTATAGACGACAAAACTGCGCTGCGCTTTCAGCAGCTCAATCCAGGTATAATAGAACGCCAGTAGTTTTTCCCGAACGGAGTACGTCTGGTAGGTTTCATCGGCTTCGACAGTGGATTTTGCTTCGTTAAAAATGGTGAGCCAGATATCCGCTTCGATGGCATCAAAGGATGCATAGTCGGTATAGAAATCGGATTCGGCAATTTTCAGTTTTTTGGCAAACTGGAAGACAGAGGTAGGTTGTTTCCCATTTTCCAGTACGTACTCAGTGTATGCTTTACGGATTTTTTCGAGCGTTTCCATGATAAAATAGCAACGGTCTGTACCTCGGAAAAGTTTGTGTTCGTTATTACAATATCACACGTATCTCATCTATTTTTTTGTAAATTTCGGGTATTCTTTTATCCTCTTGACTTTCGCATGAATAACTGCTCCTTTTGCCTGTTTCTCCTCCTGGGCCTTGGTCTGGTATTTCCGGCAATCGCTCAACAATCCTATGAGCTTACTACGAGCCAACCCGCTCAGGTTAACGGCATTGAATACGGGTACACGATTCGTAATGAATGCAAAAAAGAAATCAGTAATCTGGGAACTGTCAAACGCTACGAGCTTACAGTATACGCCACGAATAAAAGCGGTTCGACTATCCTCTTCACCCCCCGGCAGACGTCTTTTGGGGTTCGGGATCAGGACTTAATTGCCCGCTTTGACTGCATCAATGCAACGGGCGCCAAGTTGACCTCAAAAACGATTACCCTGCGCGCCCGACCGATGTCAACATCCTATACAGCCTCCGCCAAGAACACCAACGACACTGATGGAAAGGCCATTGAGACTAATGCACCTGGCCAGACAGGGCACACCTTTGAAAACGGAGAAACCCTGACCAATAATATTGTGGTCATTGTACCTGATGGGGAAGAACCTCACTTGCGTGTACGCCTGCAACCTCGTACACCATCAACTATCCGATAGTGTCCATCGGAATTTCTTATTTTTTTACCGAACTTCGCCCTCGATTTTTCGTAACGTAATTAGCCAATCGGAATCATGAATGCGTCGACCCGTTTAATAGGTATCTGCTTTGTTTGCCTGAGTATCAGTCTATCCATGAATTCCAAAAGTTTTGGGCAGTATGGTGGCGGATACGGCGGTGGCGGTTATGGGGGTGGAATGGGCGGGCGTATGGGTGGAATGAGCGGAATGAATCAGATGCCCAGCAGCCCACGTTCATCGGTGCCGAATATTGCCGGAGACATGGCGATGAAGGAAACGAAGTGGCTAAAAGAGAACCTTTCGCTAACGAAAGAGCAATTAAAAGACGTCAAACACCTCAACAATGAGTACGCCAGCCAGCAGCAGGATGCTATTAAAGACATTGTTGGTGCCAATGGGGGCGGTCGTCCTTCGCCAGAAACCATCAAGCAGATTCGCGAGGTGATGCTGATGTTTAATGAAGAAAAGGAAGAAAAACTAAAGCCTATTCTTACCCCGGAACAATGGGCTTTATATCAATCCAAGAAACCGGATATGCAAAAGGAAATTGGCGGATTCCGGCCACCTGCTCCCAAAAAAGATTCATTAAGTAAGGTGAGTAGCCAGCCTTAATCCTCGCTTACACTTTCCCGTTTGATCGTTTTTTGGGCTTTTACCCTATTTTCTACTGAAAATAAAGTCTGTCTAGTGCTTTAGTACGTAAGTGTGGCGGTAACCCTAGTTTTACTCGCCCTGCTTATGAAACGCTTTCTTATCCTATTTTTTGTCCTCAGTTGCTGGGGATTTACTGGCTTTGCTCAAAAAGCCCAAAGCCTGCATCAGGCCATTCGTTACATCAAGTTAGCCAATACCCTTCGGGAGGTTGACAAATCGGATGCAGCCATCAATTTGCTGCAACGAGCGTTGCCAGCTACCCAAAAAACCAGTTTGTACTGGGAAGCCGTCACGAACGAGCTACTGGGACTTTCTTACCACGATTTACACGATACAACCACCGCACTCCGCTACCTCCAGCGTGCAGGGGCTCAGTACCTCAAATTAAAGTACGTCGCCAGCGCCTGGGGCGTTAATGAAATCATCCGAAATCTGTCCAACAAAAATCTATATGCAGGCATTCAGATTGGTCTGTCGAGCATCAAACTGGCCATTTTGAAAACAAAATACGAGACTGATTTTTACGAAAAAGAGATTAAGTCGATTGCCGATATTGCCAACCCCTCCGTCACGCTGTTCGCTGATGCGTCGGGTGGGTTTCGGGCGGAACAGGACGCCTTACGAGCTTGCCTGGATTCAATTCAGCGGTACAATATTCCGAATGAACGAGTCTTTATCGTTCTTAGTAACGATGTTCGGGAAGAGTTAGCCCGAAACTCCGACAGCCGACGAAAAGTCTACGATCAACTATCCCGTGCTCTGCCCAATAGTAATTTAAAAATAGACACATCAATGACTGCCAATCGGGAAGCCGAGTTATTTACGACTGGAGCCATTCCGCGTAAAGTCTGGCCAACTACCTCGGCCCTTGATCTTGGGAAAAGTAGTACGATTGGCGGCTATTTTGATCTGGCTACAGGTCCGGCATCCAAAACATTTCATGGGGTTAATCTGCCTTTTGGAACAAGTTCCTTAGTAGCTCAAATTGAGGCCAAGCGCTCGTTGAACATGGATGCCTACAAGAAGGAAGCGCAACGGGTTATCAAAGCGATTTCCGACTCCGTTTTTACCAATCGTTTTAACACCAGCAACCGGGGACTTCAACAGCGCAATACGGTTGGTGTTGGGGGCGATATTGTTTGGGCATTGGTCACCTATTTACACCCAGAGCGGGCCGGGTTCACTGCCGTAGCCCTTACCATGGACGATGTAGAGCGGTTCAAACGGCTGGCATTGACAGATTATCGGGAATTGGTAAAGCCAAATCTGAATGCCGTAGGAGACCCAATTGCTCGTAATAAAGTCGAAAAAGACATGGCAGCCCTTCAGAATCAACTTACTGAAAAGCAACTTATTGCCGGTGCGTTGTGGCTGGAATCTATTATGAAAGCGTACTCAACGGTTCTAGTCCCAAGCGCTTCGTTTTCGTTCGAAATGCGGATATTGGCTGGGTAACAGGCAAGTTTCTGGAAACGATCAATTACGAATACGAATCCACAATTGCCAAAGGTGCTTTGTATACGAGGTAATAGCAAACATCCCGAAAGCGGCAAACTTTCGGGATGTCATTGTATAATATAGATGTCAATACTGTCTAACGTATTAACAAGCGCAGATTAAACGCAAAGCCGGGCAGAATAGCTTCGCCGGTGAGCGGCTCGTCAAAATTGGTGTGTCGACTGATCGTACCATCTGCACGATAAATCATAACTTCCTCTTGTGTAGGGTTAATGAGCCATCCTAACAATACACCGTTGGCAATATATTCCTGCATTTTCTCTTTTGCATTCTTGAGCGAATCCGTAGCAGACATTAGCTCAACCACAAATTCAGGGGCCACGGGTGGAAATTTCTCCTGTTGACTCTCGGTTAGCGCATTCCAGCGTGTATCACTCAACCAGGCTACATCGGGCGAGCGGGTAGCTCCATTAGGTAATTTGAAGGCTGTTGACGAATCAAAAACCAGTCCACCGAATGATTCCGCCCAACCGTATAATTTGAAGATAATTACGGAATTTCTAATTCCAGTTTTTCCGCCCGTGTTCGGCATCGCAATAATAATTCCGTCAGAATTGCGCTCAAATTTCAGGTGTTCATTTTGGCGACAAAAATCGTAGAACGCATCATCGTCCATCTGATAATTGGCAAATTCGACCGTTGTAGGGCGTTGCTCTTCCGGTAAGTTTGCAATACTGAGTGTCATTTTGATAGTACTTAATGGTGTAAAGATAACCAAAAATCACTCCAAATCAGCCAAATAGGCACCCATCTGCCGAACGGAGTAGCAGGCGATACCGCGTTGTTTAGCTTCAGTCAAGAGCCTGTCTGTCAGGGGTGTTTTGTTGGAATCATCGAAGATAATGCGCCGGGCCACTACGCGTCCGTTGAGTTGCTCCCATTCCTGTAAAGCGTTTCGCCGAATGATGAGATAATCCACCACGGCAGGTAATCGCCACCGACTCGAACCCGATAGCTTGTTAACTAATAACAGTGTCTTACCCCGCGATACCCATATGGCATAATCGCGTGTTTGGTAAAAAGTGGAAATACCTCCTAATGTGCCCGGCACACTATCGGCTCGCTTCGCCTGAACAACGGTCAGGTCGGAAACGCCCCATTGTCCAAATGTATTTTTGAGGTAAAAATCGAAGGAGCGCGTGTCGTTTGTATCCAGATCGGTCAGGAGGGTGCTTTGGTGTCCGTATGTCAGGCTAACAGCCGTGCGGTGCGGTAAAAAATGGACGGCCAGTTGCTGCTGATGAGCCTGCTGATACGTTTCCCAACTGGTTAGGCCCGCCAGCAAAACCGAAGCCACCGCAGTCGCCCATAGGTAGGCACGATTTCGAGTCAATAAAAGGGCGGCTCCACATAGAATAACGACATAGATAAGCACCATAGCAATAGGAGATAGCCAGAGTCCACCCCAGGCCGCGCCCGGCAACTCGCCCGTTTGGGTGACGGCATAATTAAGAACCCAGGCCGTTTTCTGTAACAACCAGCCCAGCCCATCATTCAGATAAGGCACCCAGCTAAAGGCTAAGGTTGTCATAGCCAGCGGCAGTAGAACCTCCGACATCACAATAACGATCGGGTTCGCCAGAAGGAAATAGGTCGGAAACTGATGAAAATAAAATACGCCGAGAGGAAAGGTAATCAACTGAGCTACAAGCGCCACTGCCGTCAACTCCCAAAGTTTATTCGCCCACTTGTTACGAAACGTGATCGACTGATAAAGTGACGACTGCCAGGCACTAATTCCTGCCACAGCCAGATAGGACAACTGAAATCCGGCTGAAAACAAGGCATAAGGATCAAAACAAAGGATGAAAAATGCTGACGCCCCAGCGTATTCGGGATTTGTTGCTGCCGACCAAATGTATTGGCCAGAATCACCATCGTGAACATAGCCGCCGACCGAAGCACAGGGGGTGAAAAACCAGTCACCAGTGCATAGAACCATAAGATGATGAGTTGTAGCCCTGCCATCAGAAGTTTACCACGTGGCCGCTTCGCCAGAAAACCAAGTAATAAGGTCAATACCTGGAACAGGATTCCCACATGTAAACCCGACACGGATAAAATATGCACCGCTCCGGCCGCCGAATAGGCCCGATAGAGGTCTGTATCGAGGTCATCCCGAATGCCCAGAATCATCGCGTTCACAATACCATATTCGGCACGTGCCCCCACCTGGTGCGTAAACACACTGTCGGCCCAGCGATTTACCATGGTGGCCACCTGCGTAATTCGGTTAGGTGGCTCATGGCCTAGTATCTGTCGTTGAAAGGGTCGAAGGTATTGCTGGTGATAGATGTTGCGGTAGCTGAGGTATCGTTTGTAATTAAATTCGCCGGGGTTCAGGGGCGGATCAATCGTCCGGGGGAACCAGCTACCAACCAAACCTCCCCATAACGTGGCATCGGCTGGCCTGCTTTATCGAGATAGACAATTACCCGTCCACTTAACGGTCTCCAGGATAGGGCGGGTCGTGACTTGGTTAAATTAACTTCTTTCTGTACTTGATCGGGAGTGGCCTCACCGAACGCGGCCCGATTGAACGCAGCCCGACCGAACGCGGCCCGACGAATTTCCAGTTCAACCCGGTAGGTTTTGGCACGTTCTTCAGGTTGCGCCGAAACAACGCCTTCATAGGCCCGTAAGGTGTCAGCCACATGGCTAATGTTGTCTGGTCGATTGCTGGCAGTGCGTTGATAAGTGATCGCCCAGCCTATAGCCATCAGCATGAGCAAGCCGCCAATACCCGGTAAGATTTGTACGGGCTTAAGCGTGCTTTTGGCTGAACGAACAAATCCAAAAGTGAGTAATCCAAGACCGATTGTCAGTCCAATAAGCGGAAGCATTGTCAGCTCTGGCAGGAGTACATAAAGCGTAATACCCGCTAGTAGAGCACCTACATACCGAACGAATGGCTGACCTTTCATTCTGTTGCATAGGCTGACCCAGGCAATACCATTTTGTAATGCTGGATACCCGCTTCTTCAAACATTGGGCCGACGGCAACAAAGCCAAAACTCGCATAGAGTGGCATGGCCGTCACCTGTGCATGCAAGTAGATACGCTCGATCGGTTCGGGTTGTTGGCTAAATACATCGGCCAAAACAGTCTTCACCAGTGCTTTCCCAACACCTTGCCCCCTAAAGGCTGGTAAAACGGCGAATCGCTCTAACTTAACACCGTTAGATGTGCGTCTCCAGCGAGCGGTTCCGCAGGGAGTTCCAGCAGAATAGGCCAGAAAATGAATGCTAATCTCCTCAAAATCATCATATTCTTCCTCGGCTGAGACATGCTGTTCTTCTACAAATACTCGTCTACGAATAGCGAAAGCCGTTTCAAGGTCAGCAGGTGTTGAAATAGGTAAAACGTTAATCATAAGCTTTAAAGTTTGTAGTTTGAAGTCTGAGGTTTGTAGTCTGAAGTTTGTAGTTGGCTGACGCAACTAGTGTTTATGCGTCAGCCAACTACAAACTTCAGACTACAAACTTCAGACCTCAAACGTTAAACACTATTGCACCAACAAGCGTTTACTGGCGATTTCACTGCCAGTTTTTACCCGCACAATATACACTCCCGTTGGCAATCCACTAACTGAAAGGGTGACGCGCGTACTGGGTGTATTGGTGAAAGAAGTTGTTCGTAACTGCCGACCAGCTGTATCATATAAATCCACACTGAACGATTGATTACCTTTCAATTGTACATCAACTGTTGGATCAGCAGTGGCTGGATTGGGGTAAACCTTTACTTGTAGCGTCTCTGTTTCCCCTAAGGGCGTCGACTCAGTTGTTAGTACTTTGGCCCGGCGAGGGCTAAGCTTCAGTACCGCCCGCATTCGTGCAACCTGACCGGCGGTAAACATATTCATACAGGCATCCGGCCAGTAATTCATGTAATTTTCCATCAAATCACGGACTTGCCCTTTCCCATTGCAATTTGAGTAGGTCTGTTTGCAGGATTGCTGTGCGTTAGAACCATCAGCCATCAGGGGAGTATCAGCTACATAATCTTCATTACAGCCTCCCCCATCACCCCAGGGATGAATAAGGCCCAGCCAGTGCCCGATTTCGTGCGTAACGGTTCGCCCCAGCAGGTACAGCGATCGCGTAACCGTTCCTGTCTGTCGGCCGAAAGATCGGTGATCGATAATTGAGCCATCCGTCAGTACATTGGCTGATGTCGGCAGTCCTTTTAGCGTATCGGCTGCTGTTGGGAATTGCGTATAGCCTAAATAATCATCCTTTAAGGTAGTTACCCAAATATTCAGATACTGGTCGCTGGGCCAATACGCAATTTGTGATAACAGGACATCATCGTTGGTATTAACATCAAACGCTGCTTTTGCCGCATAATAGTGGCGTGTAATCCCATTGGTTGCCTGCCCATTTGGATCGGCAGTAGCCAGGTAAAACTCAATGCCGGCATCGGCTCCAATCGGACTTGTGTTGTAGCCCCTCGTTCCCGCCTGACGTCGATAATCCTCGTTTAGTACCTGAATTTGGGATTGAATCTGGGCATCGGAGATATTGCCGTTGTTAGCGCCCCCAACCGTCAGGGATGCATTATTATGCACGACATGCACAACAATTGGGATTCGGTAAATCGTATTGTCAGAAGCCTGACGTAACGACTTTTGATTCTCCAGGCCTGCTGAACCTTATTGTTGAGTTCAGTCAGTTGCCGAAGCCGGTTTGGGTCCCGCTGCTGGAGTACCTGCTCATGGTCAACTGTCGCGCACCGATTGACGATCGGTTCCTGAAGGGTCTGTGCCCCCGCCATTGATGTCAGGAAACAAACAAGCGAACCAGCCAGCCAATGCCAGCCAGTTCGCTTGTTACTCATCAGGCTATTATTGCCCCGCTTTATCATACGCTGTTATAATTTCACGAACAAGCCGATGGCGAACCACATCGCGCCCGTCCAGTTCGACAAACGCAATTCCTTTGATATTTTTCAAAATTTCTACCGACTCAATCAATCCGGATTTTTGCCGGTTGGGTAAATCGATCTGTGACCGGTCGCCCGTAATAATTGCCTTCGACGTTGGCCCCATCCGGGTCAGAAACATTTTCATCTGCATCGGCGTCGTATTTTGCGCTTCGTCGAGCAGAATGAATGCATGGTTTAACGTCCGTCCCCGCATGTACGCCAGCGGAGCAATTTCAATAATCCGATTTTCTGTATAAAACTTCAGCTTCTCAGCCGGAATCATATCATCAAGTGCATCGTAGATAGGCCGTAGATAGGGATCGATTTTCTCCTTCAGATCACCCGGCAAAAAGCCCAGGTTCTCCCCTGCTTCAACCGCCGGACGTGTTATGATTATTTTCTTAACTTCTTTATTTTTCAACGCCCGCACGGCAATGGCAACAGCCGTGTACGTTTTACCTGTACCTGCCGGCCCGACGGCAAAGACCAGATCAGATTTTTCGGCGGCTTCTACGAGTCGTTTCTGATTATCCGTTCGCGCCCGAACCACAACACCCCGGTTACCATACACCAGCACTTCATCATCATCGGGCACTACCGGCGGGGCGGTTCCATGCCCATTGACTGGCTGGCCACTATGATTGATGTAGTTCTGGACGTTTTCCTGGGTGATTTTACCATACTTCTGATAATGCTCCATCAACGATTCCAGGATGTCGCTAATACGGCTGATCTCAGGTGTTGTGCCTTTGATACGGATTTCGTTGCCGCGGGAGATAATTTTGCTCATTGGAAACGCAGCGGCCACTTCTTTGATGTTGTGGTTCTCTACGCCCAGAAAGTCGATGAGCGATACATTGTCGAGGGTAATGACTTTTTCGACCAAACGATGAATAGGTTTACGTGTGATTTCCGAAAAGTAAGCGATTTCTTTGCTTCTTCAACGCGTTTTACCAAAAAATTATTCCTTTCCCCCGCTTTCTTATTCATTACTCCTTTTTTGTACAAAAGCCGCAATTCATAGTAATAAATACTTATCTTGCTGACATACAGTTCGCTGCTTAGTTTCAGTATCCTGTACGCGAATCCTGCCCTCAACCGTTGCTTAAAAAAACGGATTTTTTTTTAACGTGATAGCGTCAACATTACCAGAATGTTACGAGCGTTTTAATGCGGCCGATGTCTATACGTTAGCGAAACCGAAGTTGACTTATGCGGGCATGATTGCGTAAACTTGCAGTAAGACATGGAAAATAACGCCCGCCCAAATCAACACCTTCGTAAACCATCGGCCTTTGCCGGAGGTCGGCAACAAGCCGGAAATCATTGGCTTGATACGGGTTTAGGAAAACTCCCCCACAAGCCCTCGACCTCGAAGAAGCAGTGTTGGGTGCGTTGATGATCGAGAAAGATGCCCTTTCGTCGGTTGTTGACATTCTGAAACCAGAAACATTTTACAAAGAAGCGCATCAGCGGATTTACCAGGCCATTCTGACCCTGTTTGGCAACTCTGATCCCATTGACTTACTGACGGTTACCAATCAGCTCCGCAAAACGGGTGAGATCGAACTTATTGGTGGAG
The DNA here is from genome assembly GCA_003259005.1 of Spirosoma telluris. Classification (GTDB taxonomy): domain Bacteria; phylum Bacteroidota; class Bacteroidia; order Cytophagales; family Spirosomataceae; genus Spirosoma; species Spirosoma telluris. The sequence continues at coordinate 1,029,052 of QLII01000001.1, read as the reverse complement.
GTGGTTTTGTGGCGGAGTTGACCTTTCGAGTCAATTCGGCGGCTAATATCGAGTATCACGCCCGTATCGTTTCAGAACAGGCGCTTAAACGGGCGCTCATTGCGATGTCGTCTACAATTCTTCGTGATGCCTACGAGGATACGACCGACGTTTTTGAGCTGCTCGACCGCACAGAACAATCGCTCTTCAAGATTTCGGAGTCGAACATCAAGAAGAACTATGCCGACATGAGCACCATCGTCCGGATGGCGCTGAACGAACTCGAAACCAAGAAAAATCAGGAAGGGTTAACTGGCGTACCATCGGGCTTCACCAACCTTGATCGGGTTACATCAGGCTGGCAACCCACCGAATTGATCATTCTGGCGGCCAGGCCAGCGATGGGAAAGTGTCTCGGAAAAGGCACTAAAGTGGTCATGTTCGATGGATCTTTACGCAAAGTTGAAGACGTTCGTGAAGGCGACCTGCTCATGGGCGATGATTCGACACCACGACGGTACTTAGCATTGCCAGAGGTCAGGAGCGAATGTATTGGGTCAAACAAAAAAGGGCATTGATTATCGGGTAAACGAGAGTCATATTCTTTCGCTAAAACGGAGCCGCAATGAAGGGTCTCATACCAAAGGCGATGTGCTTAACATCACTGTCCGCGACTACCTGACCAAATCCGATAAGTTTAAGACGAATTATAAAGGGTATAAAGTAGCGGTTGAGTTTCCAGAACAAGCGGTTCCGCTTGACCCCTATTTTGTGGGTTTATGGCTTGGAGATGGGCATGCCAATAGCTCCAGGATCACAAGTATAGATAATGAGATCATCGACTATCTGAAGGGATATGCAGATGATTTAAACCTCACATTTTCAACCTATCAGCAAGTTGGTAAAGCGCCAAATCATGCTATTACAACCGGACAACGCGGGGCAAAAGTAGCGTTCAATATTCAGGAGCAATTAAGAGGTCTATCCGTTATTGAAAACAAGCATATTCCGCGTAAATACCTCATTAATTCTACCGAAAATCGGCTAAAATTACTGGCCGGGCTCGTGGATAGTGATGGTCATTATCAGGAAGAATTCAATTGTTACGAGATCACCCAGAAGAATAAGGAACTGGCCGAGCAACTAAAATTTCTTTGTGATACACTTGGTTTCCGTTGCTCTCTCAAAGAGAAACAGGCTACTATCGCAAAGATTGGCTATGTTTCGACGGTCTATCGGCTTCGCATCTTCGGGAATCTGGATTCAATTCCGGTTCGTATTGATCGCAAAAAAGCTCGCTCACTCAGGGCCAAGGCCGATTGGCGTGTAACTGGGATAAGCGTTGAATACGATAAGGTTGACGACTATTACGGCTTTTCGATTGATGGGAATCGGCTATTTCTGCTCGAAGACATGACCGTAACACATAATACGGCCTTTGTCGTTAGCGCCCTTCGAAATGCGGCTGTTGACCACGGAAAGCCGGTTGCCATTTTCTCGCTGGAGATGTCGTCGGTGCAGTTGGTGAATCGTTTGATCTCCGCTGAAGCAGAAATTGATTCGGAGAAAATCAGAAAAGGAACCCTGGCACCGCATGAGTGGACGCAGTTGCACCACAAAATTCAGCGGTTGACCGAAGCGCCTATTTTTATTGACGATACCCCTGCCCTATCCATTCTGGAGTTACGTGCCAAATGCCGCCGTTTGAAGGCCCAACATGATATTCAGATGGTCGTGATTGACTATCTCCAACTTATGTCGGGAGATTCATCGGGGCGAATGGGCGGCAACCGCGAACAGGAAATTGCCTCGATTTCGCGGGCACTCAAAAACCTGGCGAAAGAGTTGAACGTACCGGTTATTGCCCTTTCGCAGTTGAGCCGGGCCGTTGAAACGCGGGTGGCGATAAGAAACCACAGCTCTCTGACCTTCGGGAATCGGGATCTATTGAGCAGGATGCCGACATGGTTTGTTTCCTGTATCGTCCTGAATACTACAATATTACGCAGGATGAAAACGGAAATTCAACCGCCGGGATTGGTGAAGTGATTATTGCTAAAAACCGGAGTGGCTCTCTCGATACGGTCCAGCTTAAGTTTATCGGCAAATTCACGAAATTCTGCGACCTTGATTCGTATTTTGAGCCAGTTCAGGCACAGGGTTTTGCACCCGATGTAAATGGCCTGAGTAGCTTCGAGGCTCCTCCATCGGCGGGTAGCGTATTCAAGAGCAAAGCCAATACAATGACCAACTTCGGCAACGCTGATCCAAGCCAGGAAACGCCGTTTTAAGTTTTTAACCACAGAGACACAGAGAGCACGGAGTCTTATTGTATGTATATTGCTACAGTTAAAACTCCGTGCTCTCTGTGTCTCTGTGGTTAAATGAATAATCTCCTTTACGAATAAGTGCCTGTCAACCTACCAAACTCTCATCTCACATTATCATCTCAGAAACATGAAATTTATTGGTGTACTCGCCTGCCTGCTCCTCTGCTTTACGTCAATTACGCAGGCGCAGAAATTAAGAGGTCTTGACAAAAGCCCGATGGATATGGCTTATTATCCTGATGATTTTGCCCATGATCGCAAGTTTGCACCAGCTAAAGTTGGCGATAAAGGCTTCGCCCGAGTAACGTATAGTCGTCCCGCCAAGAATGGCAGAGAGATCTTTGGCAAACTAATTCCCTACGGCAAGGTATGGCGCGTAGGCGCGAATGAAGCCACCGAAGTTAAGTTTTTCACGGATGCTACCATTCAGGGAAAAAAGATCAAAGCGGGTGTGTATTCGTTTTACGCGATTCCGAATGAGACGGAATGGACGCTTATTTTTAATTCTGATTTAGACCAGTGGGGCGCGTATAGCTACAAAGAAGGACTGGATGTGTTACGCCTAACAGCCCCAGTAAAGAAAACGGAAGAACCCGTCGAAAACCTGACGATTCAGTTTAAAAAGGCTGGAGATAAGGTCAATGAGTCAATTATGATGATTGCCTGGGACAATACGCTGGTGGAAGTTCCGGTTTCATTTTAGCCCCTTTTACTATCAGTAGCTTCCCGAAAGTTTAGAACTTTCGGGAAGCTGGACTCATATTCTATCAGAAATTAGGCTTCAGTAGGTATTTATTATAAAACTCGTCAATGACTTTGACAGCCTCGGTAGGTGTATCGACCACACTGATGAGTTTCATATCTTCGGCGTTGATGTTGTGCTGTTCTTCCAGCATGGTATTTGTAATCCAGTCGATCAAACCCTGCCAGTATGATTTCCCAACCAGAACGATCGGGAAGCGGGCAATTTTTCGGGTCTGAATCAGGGTCATTGCTTCAAATAGTTCGTCGAGCGTACCCATTCCTCCGGGCATAACCACAAATCCCTGTGCGTATTTAACAAACATCACTTTCCGAACAAAAAAGAAGTCGAAGTTGATGCTTTTATCAGGGTCGATATAAATGTTACTATGTTGCTCAAAGGGTAATTTAATATTCAGGCCGACCGACTTGCCGCCCTGCTCAAAAGCACCTTTGTTACCCGCTTCCATAATGCCGGGGCCACCGCCCGTAATAACCCCATAGCCGTGCCGCACTAATTTGGCCGCTATTTCTTCGGTCATTTTGTAGTATGGGTTATCGGGCTTGGTACGGGCTGAACCAAAAATTGATACACAGGGGCCTATCTTGGCTAATTTATCAAAGCCTTCTACAAATTCGGCCATCACTTTGAAGATGACCCACGAATCGGCTGTTTTAATTTCGTTCCAGTCGTGATCCTGAAAGGCTTCTTTGATGCGTTGTTCGTCGGGTGTCAGGAGTAACTCGTCGCGCTTGGGTAAGTCATTGGCAATCCGTTCGGTGCTCTGCGTTTCAGAGCGATGAACATTCTCTTTAGTTTCGTCCATGTATGTACTAAAAAAGGCAGTGGGCGCGAATCGTACTCACTTAGTAAAAGATATAATAGCCTCCAATCTAAACAAAAATTTCGCTGTCAATGATGACAACGAGATTTATTACTGTAAGGAGGAATCTATTAACAATATAGTCTAAAAAAACGTTTCATGAATTTCTGAATCCTTAAGCGGGTTAAAATAGGATTAATCAGTAGAAATAATACCTTACTTGTGAATCTATTTATACGAAAAATGGCCCGGCTAATCCGGGCCATTTTTCACTCAATATGATCTTTATTCTGATTTAAATATTTAGCCAAATTTGATTCTATGAATTCTGTCGATTCTTTTTAACTGATTCTCAAGCCAATAGAATCCATAGAATCGACCGGCCCGGCGCACGGCGGCTCCGAGAATCAAACCATTAACAATTCTGTCCTCGTACTTACTTCCGGCGACTTTCGAGGAAGTATTCGATGCGATCCATGGCAACCGTTAATTCATCGATGGTAGGCAGACAAACAATTCGGAAGTGGTCATTTTGTTTATAATTGAAGCCATTTCCCGACACAACCAATACCTTCTGTTCAGTTAATAGATTCAGCACAAAGTCGTCATCATCGTCCAGTCGAAACTGGCTTAGGTCAATCTTCGGGAAAATGTATAAGGCACCCTTAGGTTTCACACAGCTTACGCCCGGAATGGCTGTCATTCGCTCATAAGCCAGCATGATTTGTTTGTGCAACCTGCCGGTAGGCATCACTAAGTCATTGATACTCTGATAACCACCTAAGGCTGTCTGGATAGCATATTGCGTGGGCACATTCGCGCAAAGCCGCATACTGGCCAGCAACGTCAAGCCTTCGATGTAGGATTTAGCCCGTTTCCGGGCACCACTCAAAATCATCCACCCCCCCGAAAACCGGCTGCCCGTAATTTTTCGACAGCCCGCCCATTGTGATACAAAGGGTATCGTTGATCATTTTAGAGATCGGAAAATGAACGGCACCATTGTAAAGAATACGGTCGTATATCTCGTCGGAAAAGACAATCAGTTTATGCCGCTCGGCAATACGGGCAATGCCTTCCAGCACAGCCTTGTCGTATACGGCCCCTGTTGGATTATTGGGGTTGATGACAACGATAGCCCGTGTACGTGGTGTGATTTTCCGTTCCAGATCGGCCAGATCGGGGTTCCAGTCAGAAGCCTCATCGCATACGTAATGAACGGGTTTTCCTCCGCAGAAGGCAACCGAAGCTGTCCAGAGGGGTAATCGGGTGATGGGACCAGCACTTCGTCTCCTTCGTTCAGAAGCGCCTGCATGGATAGCATGATCAACTCACTTACACCGTTGCCGATATAAATATCGTTGATTTCAATACCGGGAAGGCCAATATTCTGCGTGTGGTGCATTACCGCTTTTCGGGCGGCAAACAAGCCTCGTGAATCCGAATAGCCCTGCGCATTACGGATGTTCAGAATAATATCGTGGACAATTTCATCGGGCGCATCAAATCCGAACGTAGCCGGATTGCCAATATTCAGGCTAATGATTTTGTAACCCTGACTTTCAAGTTCCAGGGATTTCTCATAAATAGGTCCCCGAATATCGTATTTCAGATGCGTAAGCCGATCGCTTTTCAGTATTTCCATTCCAAGCACTTCTACTTCTTCGTCAATGCACGCTAATTCCATGCCGCAAAAGTACGCAACTGTCTGGTAAGTTGGGTTATACCCAGCCAATGTTGTTCTTTTTTGTGTAGACCCAGCAATGCGGGTGGAAACCCGCGTTACTGGGGGACAAATAGAACGGCGTCGGCCACGATGATGCCGTCGGCCTCTTTCGAAGACACTTCTACGTAATTTTTCTGACCTGGTGACAATTTATACGACCCAAGCGATACCCATTCACCCGATGTCTGTCCTTCCACCCGAATATCGGCTTCACGGATAGCCACCTCTTTCCGTTGTTTTCCATCTGAAACTGTGATTGTTGTTTTTCCCGATGCTCCGGTGAGTTTTGGGCAATAGATATAGACCGCATAGTCTCCGGCTTTTGTCACGGCAGGGCTAAACTGCACAGTTTTCACTTCTGCCCCGTCCCTTTCGTGGTGAAATAACTAGGCCCGTAGGCACCCCGGTTGTTATCGCGCGTCCATTCCCCGTGCGGGTCGTGTGGGCCTCATCGTCGTTATCAACTAAGATTTCAGCCGTACTTCCATCTGCCAGCGGGTTCGTTTTCAGCACATTTTGCAACTTTTTCACGTCCACTTCCTGCACCGACGTTTTCCCATCAATAGCCATGCTTGCGGCCAGGGCAGACGATTGAGCCAGAACCATGAACACCGGCTCCATGCGGATAGAGCCATAGGCGATGTGCGTGGCCGATAGACAAACCGGAACCAGCAGGTTTTGCACTCACTCGCCTTAGGAATCAGGCAACGGTATGAAATGGGATAGGCGGGAAGCCTCCTACCTGAACATCGCCCTCATTTTTCACCATTTTTACCCCATTTTTCTCAATGACAATTCGCTGACAATTATGAGAATCCATCGTGTAAGCTGCCATGCCTACACCATCCGTCACCACTTCTTTACCCTGACAGTTGGCTTGCGTCATCACATAGTCGCCAATCATGCGCCGGGCTTCACGTACATACATCTGTGTCGACCAGTTGCCTGAATCCGTGTATTCATCTTTTGGATATCCCAGCTTCCGCATTTCGGCCTGAATATCCGGGCGCATCCGGGAGTCGTGGCCGATGAAATAGAGTAAGCCTTTATTATACAATTCGTGCTGCCGCTGAATTTCGGCACGACGCTGGTAGCTACCTTCGGGGAAATCATAGTTCATACCAATCATATCGGTCGAAAACGGGCCATTGTTGTTGATATCCGTTTTATGATTGGGCATCCAATCGGGTTTCAGAATGGTCTTGAAGGCCAGCTTAGGATTCTTATCAATGGCCCGCAACAACAACTCATAATGCGTAGAGTCGTAGCCTTCTGGCTTCGTAATGGGAATCATATTGGCCGGATCATTGGTCAGGCAGATACGAAAATTATAGGTCTGAACCTGTTTATTGCCACTACCGATGGGTTGCAGGGCAGCCGGACTGATACCCCAGCACAAGCCGCTTTCGGGCTTGCCGGGTATTTTGTAGGGGTCTACCCCATCAACGAACTGGTGTTTATCGAGCAGTTGAACGCCGTTGTAGGTTTCGTTATAGTCCTTATTGTCCTCACGCCCAACGATGTACTTAACCCCTGCTTTCGCCATTAAATCACCTTCGTAGGTGCAGTCCAGAAACATTTTCGCGTTGATCACCCGGTTCCCCGAGCCCCCCGACGATGACTCCAAGGTAATACTCTGAATGAGTCCATTTTGCTTCTTCGCCGACACAAGTCGGTGGTCAAACAGCACGTTGACATCTGCCCGTTTGATGTATTCCTTAAACAAATCTTCGGCTACGTGAGGCTCAAAAATCCACTGTTCAAATTTCCCGTAGTGCTTGCCAATTCGGCGGTAATAATCGCGGGCAATCCCCGAAATAGCGTATTTGTTCCCGATGTCAGTGTAGCCCAGTCCACCCGTTGTTAAACCCCCTAAATGGCGGCCTGGCTCAATGAGGATTACTGACTTCCCCATTTTCTTCGCGGTGTAGGCTGCCATAACCCCCGCTGATGAACCGCCATAGACGCAGATATCAACGGTTACTGGGGTATTTTGGGCAACTACTGGGTGAAAAGTAACGGAATGCAGGCAAAAAGGGTAAGCATTTTTTTCATATGAAGAGGATAGGATTAAGCGTCTATGTGTTTTTAGCAAACAGTAAATTCGTTTTTAAATACCACAAAAAGCCTTGTAGAGATAGTAAATAGCCAATAATTTGCCAAAATTGATCCTATAGATTCGTTTGACTCTCGGGGCCACCCGCGCGGTTGTATTGATAATCAGCAGGCATAGAATCAAAAGAATCTATAGGATCACTCGAGTCTAAATTTGACTAATATTAGTAACCCGGATTTTGGGTCAATTGCGGGTTTACGTCACGCTCGGTTTGCGGGATAGGGAATAGGTAATGGTGTTCGTCAACGGTTATGGATGGATTTTGCGACTTCATCGCACTGATTAAGCGTTTGGTACGCGCCAGATCATACCAGCGATGGCCTTCGAAAGCCAACTCCAACCGGCGCTCCAGTAGGAGACTGTCCCGAAACTGAGCCTGGCTTAGATTAGCTGTCAGGTTAGGTAAACCCGCCCGATTACGAATCCGATTTATTGTCGCATATGCGTCGGCATTGTTGGAGTCTGTTCATTCAGGGCTTCTGCATACATCAGTAACACATCCGAATAGCGGACGATGGGAAGTTATTACCCCCATCGTTATTGCCCGTTGCCGTTGGGTCCAGGTATTTGTAAACATAGCAGGGGAACAATACACTGGCTGGTGCAGCGGGTGTGCTGGTTGCCGAATACAGTTTCAGGGTTACGTTACGACGCTTGTCGTCGGCCCGATAGGCTTTGTATAAATTTTCGGTAGCCGGATCATCACCGAAGCCCGCAACGCCATTCACCCGGTCGAAATTCGGACGCATATAACCCTGCATCCAGCTTCCTTCGTTGAAGCCGCCACTGAGCGCCTGCATCTCAAAAACAGCCTCTTTTCCATTTTTATTAGCAATCAGGAAGGCATCGGCGAAGTTTGCCCACAAATCATAGGTTCCCAGACTGATCACTTCTTTGGCCTTGCCGAGGCATTCACCCAATCCTGACGGGTCAGGTATACTTTAGCCAGAAACGCCTTGGCTGCGCCTTTCGTTGCCCGGCCCTTATCGGCTGTCGAATAGGTCGTTGGCAATACAGTTTCAGCCTCCGTAAAATCCTGAATCACCAGTTTATAGACATCATCCACCGACGCTCGGGCTACGGCCAGATTATTGAGTGAAGTCGTTTCTTCGGTAATGATCGGTACACTACCAAACAGCCGAACCAGGGTGAAGTAATAAAATCCACGCATAAACTTAGCCTCCGCCATGTAACGTGCCTTTAAATCCGTATCCATCGTAATAGTTGGCAATCGGGTAATAACCGTATTAGCCCGGTTGATACCCGAATAAATCGTTGACCAGATGGATTGAAACGTACTTGTGGCGGGTGTGAATGTGTATTTATCGAGGTCATTTTTGGGCTGGTTCGCCGTAGAGCGACCGTTTCCCCATTCAGCATCGTCCGTGGCCTGGTCCTGCAAAATCCACATCACCTGCGCATACATATTCGCGTTATTCAGCGGGTCATAAACAGCGCTGACAGCTGCTTTGGCATCGTCGGCATTTTTATAAAAATTGGCCGGTGTAAAACTCGATTCCGGTGTTTGGTTCAACACCTCGCAGGAGGTCATCACCGCAATAAGGCTGAGAAGGAATACTATCTTTTTCATTGTCCAATTAGGAATAATGTAAAATGGAGAATGAACAATGAATAATATAAGATGACGTAATGAGAGCCAGCAAGTGGTCATTATCCATTTTACATTAGTCATTGTTCATTTAGTTAAAAACCAACGTTAAGACCGAACAGGATTGTCTTGGCCGCCGGATAACTGGCGTAGTCAAACCCCTGACTCCGGCTGTCCTGACCAAAGCGGTTTACTTCCGGATCATAGCCCGAATAGTTGGTCCAGGTCACGAAGTTTTGCGCCGTGGCATACACCCGTATCGACTGAATTTTCAGGCTTTTGAGCACTGAAGTGGGCAGATTATACGCCAGTTGTATATTCTTCAGACGTAAGTACGAACCATCCTCAATTTGCCGGGTTGATACGCGGTTTGCTGGGCGTGTTGTGGATGCCCGAGGCATGTCGGTATTAGTGTTGGTGGTGTCCAGCGGTTTAGTACATCCCGATCCTGATTGGTGGTGGCATTCAGGTACTCCAGCTCATACCGATTGGCATTCAGGATGTTATTCCCATAAACTCCCTGAAAAAACGCAGTTAGTTCGATGCCTTTATAGGAAAACGTATTGCTAAGTCCACCAATGAACTTGGGCTGTGCCCGACCGATAATGGTTCGATCGTTATCGTCAATTTTCTTGTCGCCGTTCAGGTCAAGGTATTTGCGGTCGCCGGGCTTTTTGGCCTGAGGATCGCTGAGAGCAGCCAGTTCATCAGTCGTTTGATAAAGTCCATTGGTTACGTAACCAAAGAACGATCCCAGGGGCTCCCCTACCCGGATAATACCCGAGCTTAAATTCTGACCAATATTCGCTACGCTCCCGGCAAAAATCTGGGGTGCCCCGCCAATGTCCAGCACCTTGTTTCGATTGAGGGCAAAATTCACATCCGTTGTCCACTTGAAGGCACCGTCGATGTTACGCGACGAAATGCTCAACTCAATTCCTTTATTCTCGACTTTCCCCAGGTTCTTGATGGCACTCGAGTAGCCCGATGTACTGGGCAGGGTTACGTTTAGCAGTAAATCTTTCGTCCGTTTCAGGTATACATCAGCGGTCAGCGTGATACGATTGTTCAAAAATCCAACATCTACCCCCATGTCGGCCTGTGTCGTTGTTTCCCACGACAAATCCGGATTAGCGATCTGGTTTGGCCCAAGACCTGTCGAAACAGTGTTGCCGAATACGTAGTTCTGGGTACCCAGCAACGAATAGGCCGGATAGTTACCAATGCCGTCCTGATTACCGGTGGAGCCATAGGTAGCCCGAAGTTTCAGGTCATTGACAACCCGATTGTTTTTCAAAAATGACTCTTCGGATACACGCCAGGCCAGGGCTGCCGACGGGAAGTACCCATTCTGTTTATTCGCTCCAAAGCGCGACGAACCATCAGCCCGGAAGGAAGCGGTGAGCAAGTATTTGTCTTTGTAGCCGTAATTGATGCGTGCCAGATAGGATTGCAGGCCCCAGGTGCCAATGCCCGACTCCGGAATGAGTGGCACCGAACCGGATGCCAGATTGCCCGACCCAAATTATCGTTCACGAAATTACGCGCCTGTGCCCGGCTGCTTTCGGTACGATTTGCCTGTTGCGTATACCCTAGTAACGCACTGATACTGTGTACGGTATTGAACGTCCGGGTATAAGTCAGGAGGTTTTCATTCAGCCAGGTAGTTGCCTGCGAATTATAAATTGAAGCGGCTCCACCCTGCGCCAATCCACTTGACACCGAACGTGGCAAATAGGAATCCTGCTTTTGCAGAACAGCATCAATGCCCAGCGACACGCGCAAATTCAGGCCGTCGATGATCTGGTAATCGCCAAAGACACTACCAAAAATGCGATAGGCGGTGGTTCGGTTTTTACTGTCGCGAGCCAGCGCAACCGGATTATCGGCCGTGAAGGTCAAGGCCGGATCAGTTAACAGATAGGAACCATCCGGATTGCGAACGGGCAATATGGAGGGGAACTGAAGGGCGGCAATCGTAACTAAACCAGCGCTGCCGAGGTCGCCATCCGAACGAGCCTGGTTGGCAACCGTACGGTTAACGGTCAGGCTATTACCAATTTTAATTTTACTGGTCAGTTTCCGATCCAGATTTATTCGAAAGGAGTAGCGGTCAAAATCGGAGTTGACCACAATACCATTTTGTTTGAAATAACCGCCCCCAATTGAGTATTGCGTTTTTTCGTCCCCGCCACTCATTGAAAGCTGGTAGTTGGCAATGGGCGCCTGCCGGAAAATCTCATCCTGCCAGTCGGTACCTACGCCAAATGCATCAACCTGCGCCTGCGTATATACAGCCGGGCGACCTTCGTTGGTGTTGGCATCATTCACGAACTGGGCATACTCACGAGCGTTAAGTACCGGATATTTCCGACGAACCTGCTGAACCCCATAATAGCTTTCGAAATTGATCGTCGATTTTCCCGCCTTTCCGCGTTTGGTCGTGATAATCACCACCCCGTTTGCGCCACGCGATCCATAAATGGCGGTCGAGGAGGCATCTTTGAGTACGGAAATAGATTCGATATCGCTTGGGTTGAGGGTACTCAGCACGTTAAAATTCGATCCACTGTTGGCTCCATCGTTTTTAAACGGAATCCCATCGATTACGTATAAGGTTCATTATCCCCCTGAATGGAGTTTCCACCCGAATCCGGATACTTGTTGTACCACCCGGTGCTCCGGAGTTTTGCGTAATCTGAACCCCAGCGGCTCGCCCCTGCAACGCCTGATCGAGCGACGTAACCGCCACTTTACGAATCTCTTCAATGGGCACCGTAGCCACTGAACCGGTCAGGTCACTTTTTTTCACCTGACCATAGCCCACGACGACCACTTCATTCAACGATTTGGTGTCAGGTACCAGCTGCACATCAATGGTCGATTGGTTGCGAACAACCTGTTCCTGGCTAACATAGCCAACGAAACTGAACACCAGGGTGATGTTCTCACTGGGGACATTGATCTGGTAGCGTCCCTGAGCGTCGGTGGTTGTCCCTCTGGGTGAGCCTTTTACCACCACGCTTACGCCTGGCAACGCTTCGCCGGTTTCGCCTGTTACGCGCCCAGTTACCCGAACATCGGCCTGAATCGGTTCTGTCAACTGAGCCCCCGACAGGTTAGCCAATCCCGATAGCTGAACAGGACCAGCCGTTGTTGTCGTCGTGGGATCAGGTAAGTTTATGATCACCCTGTCACTGTTTTTGGGGGGTAAAATAAGGTACGCTCCCGACCGCAGTTTTTTAAATCGAAGTCCGTAGGGCTTCAGGATCAGATTCAGATTAGTCTCCAGACGAGCGGTCAAACTGAGCGGCTCAAGTGGGCTAACACGCTTCGCTACGACAGACTCTTCGAACAATATATCGACGCCATAATATTCTTTAAGCTGCAATAGGGTCTGTTTGAGTGGCTGATGAGCAGTAATAATCCCATTTTTAGTCGATTGCGGAATATCCATCTGTTGAACACTCCGGGCGAAAGCAAGGTCTGGGCTACGGTATGTCCATAGCCTACGCTTAATAACCAGCCGGTTAATAGCGTGAGGGGTAATGATTTTCTCATTGAGTCAATTGGGGTTCGGAAGCAGTAGAAAAAATAAGATTCTGCCCACGGTGGCTTACCCGTAGGCCAAGCAGTTCGGCGAGGGCGTCCGCCAGTTCGTCTGACGAACCAGCACGGATGGTACCAGTTAATGTTCGTCGGGCCAGTATGGGATCGGAGAGTTGCACCGTTACCCCAAATACATACTGGATTTGATTGGCGACCTCCCGCAGGGTCGTATTGTTGAAACTAAACAACCGATAACGCCATTGGGCAAACTGGGTTGTATCGGGTAGTTTCTGAAGCTGCAATGCCCCGCGTCCATTGAGCGTAACCCGATCCCCGGGTTTCATCAGTAAATCCTGAGCAGGTCGATCATCAGTCGCATAATGCAGATTAACGCGCCCTCGTTTTAGCACAACCTCAGCCTGGGAAACACTACTCCGCACGGAAAACTCGGTGCCCAACACTTCAATAGCCAGGCCATTGGTCGCCTGCACCACAAATGGCTGATTGTCGGGCAAATGCTTTACATCAAAAACAGCATCGCCGGTTAAGGCAACCTGCCGGGAAAGCCAACCGTAGCCAATACGGGGTACACGTAAGGAAGAGCGACTATTCAGTGCTACCGTTGAGCCGTCGGATAACCTGAGCGAACGAAGCTGGTGCGAACCGGTTGATATGGTCGTATAGAACATTGGCTCACGAAAAAACCAGCCGCTTGCCAACAATGTCAGCGTTAGTGTCGCAGCTACAAGCCAACGGCCCGAATACCAGCGTTGGTTCGACCTATTCAGTAATGGCCTGACAGACTGCGATTCTACATCCGCTGGCGTGTCGAGTCGTTGTTGGAACAACTCAAGATGATGCGGTACATCGGGGGTATATTGCGGATAGGCGCGTTCCCATTCATCGAGCCATTGAAAATAGCGCTCACGACTACCCGGCTGGGTAAGCCATTCGCCGATTACTTTCTGCTGAACCGACGTAGCCTGTCCGGCGAAATAGCTAAATACCAGTTCTTTAGGTGGTTCCATAAGGAGGTGGATCTATCGTTGAGTATTAAGAAAAAGCCATGCCGATCAGCAGTCCCCAGCTAATCAGCTTTTGTTGCTTAAGAAGTTGCCGAACCGTTGAGGTTGCGCGTAAGAGGTGATTCTCGACTGTTTTCGGAGCCAGTCCCATTTCCTGCGCAATTTCCTTATAGGATTTTCCTTCGAAACGGCTTAGTAAAAACACACGTTGTCGCTGGGTAGGCAATTGCTGAACAGCTTGCTCCAGTGCCCGATACAGTTCATCCTGCTGTAGCAATCGGTCAGGCTGTGCAGTTTCAAGATCAGGCCGATCAAGATCATCGGGCAACGTTTCCTGCCGCCCTAGTTCCCAGCGAAGGCTGTTATACGCCCGGTTGCGGATAGCCTGATAGAGATAGGCCCGATAAGATCCCGTGATTTGTTTGTATAACTCCTTCGTATAGAAGGCATAAAACAAATCGGCCACTAAATCCTCAGCTACCTGCCGGTTATAGACAAAGCGAATGGCATGGCTGCACAAAGGCGCGAAATATTGACGAAAGAGCAGTTCGCACCCTACTCGCGGGTCGGTGGCAAAGGCGTTTCGAATAAACAGTTCACTATCGGGGGGCATCGGGTTAGGCACATCGGTATCGCTCCGAAGCAAAGGTGTCGGCCCAGGGGGAATCGGGTCTGAAGGATTTCGAAAAGAAAACACGTTCGTGGGCATCGAGTAGAGGGTCTGGTATCGGTAAGACAAGTTCGCAAGAGAAATCCCCCAATCCATTTTTATTTTTTAGTCATAAAATACAATAGAACGCAGATTAGTATGATTTACCAGAGCGATTATGATTTTTAAAAACTATTACCAATCAGCCTATTGTGTACTTTGTTCAGTTCTTACGTAAACCCTATTGATCTGATGAATCGGTTAGTCTATCAATCCAGTTCTACTGAAATCAGGCAGGTAATAATCGTTCATCATTGCCTTTTCAAGGAAAATCAAACGCCCACCCTACAAATAGGTTGATAAACCCATCCTTCTCATGTATTGCTCTCCTATTTTTCACCGTACTCTTACCATTTTAACTCTTTTCTTCTGTTTTTCTGGGGCAGTTGCCCAGTCAATAGCACCCCAGAAAACGTATATGTACCTGATTTACCACAAATTAAATCCGGGTCTTACCATTCAGGATGCGCTTCCTGTAGAGCGGGAATGGAAAAAAGTCAACCAGGCGGCCGTTGATGAAGGCAAGCTTGAAGGTTGGTATATGACGGTTAAACAGTTCACCTCGAACCCAAACCAGACCGAATATGATTATGTAACGCGAATCGTGACGCACGAGATGGCAATCAAAGGAGCGTCACCAGAAGCAATGGCGCGTATATACGGCGATAGCGTTCAACAGAAAATGGCTGATCTTCAACGGCGAGACCGCAATACAGCGCCCGTTGTTAAACTAGAAATCTGGGAAATAACCGACGGCACGTTCGCTCCGAAATTTGCACCCGATGGCACCCAGCTTATGATTATCGACCGAATTCGGCGTCGAAATCCGGGTGCCGATTATGACGGTGTTGTGAGCCAACTAAAGCGGCTTAGCGAAGAACGTATCAAAAAAGGGAATCTCCTCGGCTGGGATTTCTCGTCGTTGATCATACCAAATGGCAGTGAAAAAGGCTACGAATTCAGTATTGCTCACTACGTTACCAACCTGGGTGCTGTAGCCAATCCTGTGATGGCCGATACGCCTAATCCAGTTATGGCAGCACCGGCCTATAAGCAACTCAAAAGCCAGACTGCCCAGATGTTCGATTTTGTCCGTCAGGAAGTATACCGGTTTATGGAGTATACCACAAAGTCTGCTAATTAAGGGAAAGTACAGCTGAAAATTAGTTTTTCACAAAACCCCAAACCGTGATACGCTTCAAATCGGAATACGGCTTGGGGCTGTTCGAAAATTGGGATCATCTACGTCAGTTCATCAGATTCTGGCCGAATTATTGTTAGTGTTCGTTTTATCCATTCTACCACTAACTCACTCCGTACCCCGCCATGCGATCTTTAGCGCTACTATTCGGCCTACTGCTTTGGACAGCCACCTCTTTTGCTCAACGCGTACACATGCCCGACCTGTTTCAATGCCTGAGCACCTCTGCCGACAAGTTTGAATTCAGCATGTTTCAACAGGGATTTGTGTGTTATAAAAGCACCGGAGGACTTAATGGCTGGACTTGTTTATTTGCCTATCAACCTACACCGCTCGTTCAGGAGCCGTCTAAGGTGCTGGCGATTATGCAGTATGACCGAAATAGCCGCTCTGATATTCTCACCTATCAGGTTCGGTCGAAAGAACAGTATGAAACTTTGCGAAAAGAGCTAATTCAACTGGGTTATCGGGTTGATCCAGTCGTTGTGGATCGTCAGTTGTTTACCTCGGCCCGAGATGCGAACACCATAGTCACCTGCCAACCCGCCACGACATCAAACGGCATGTCGGGTAATTACGAGGGCTATCTGTTTACACTGACCCGTAGGCGATATTAATCTCCCGGCCCTCGCCCGTTATGGGCGAGGGGCGGGGAATATTTTACAAGGCAGCTATTGCACAGGCTTTACAGTATACCCTTTTTTTCGGAGCAGGTTCACGACGCCTTTTTCATTACCCAGGTGCCCGGCTCCGAAGGCGAAAAATGTTGGTTTTTCTTTAGCGGCTTTCTCAATGACTGGAATCCAGTTAGCATTCCGTTCGCCAAGCAGACTTTCTTCAAACTGTGAGAAATCGCCCCCGCTAAACTTGCTGGTTTTCATGGTTCCCATCAGCTTATCCAGATCGTGGGCTTTGTAAATGTCAATCATTTCCGAAAACTCCTTTTTCGCTTCCTCTGGATTTTTAGCCATATCGACCAGCCCTTTTAGTTGCTCAGCTAGCGGAATTTTATCTAAGGCAGCCATTTCGGCTTCCAGTGTTTCAAGGCCAAACACCTCTTTTTTATCGGTTGCCGCCATTTGGGCGAAGGTCATATCATAAGACGCTGGCTGGCAGGGAAGCATGGTCATGTACATCATCGACATGATCCCAATGGGCTTAAACATACCCATTTGGGCTAGTCCCATGCCCATTTTCTGTTTCAGGTAGTTGTCTAAAACGGTATAATCGTCCGGCGACAGCAACTCTTTTATCGTTTTTCCACCCGACATCATGACGGCCTTCTGCATATTCGCCATCATGGCCGGATCGTCCATATCCAGTTCCAGATATACCTGCTGCGCATCACCAACGGCCTTTTTAATGGCGTCCGTAATTTGCAGGTCGGCGAGACAAATGAGGTGGAACGTACCATATAAATAAGACGGTTTGGCTAAGCCAGGCCCGGTAACTTCATACAGCAGCGCTTTGTCCTGCGCCTGAACCATTGTCGTTAATGTACTTGAGGCTAATAACCCAACCAGGGCAATTTTGGAGGCTATATTTTTTTTCATAGTTGTGGTCATATCATAGAATGCGGATTTTTATGATCCACCCGAAAACAAAGCTACCACTTTACGTCATTCAGCAGCAAAACATTGGGGGCAGCGCGTTGTTTGCCAGGACGAACGGTGGATTCATTCAAATGAAACCGCATTCCCGTTCGATTCGTAACTTTGATGCGCTATATTCCTATTCGAAAGCCGGTGTCAACAAACAAACCCATGATTGCCCAACACCCTAAACCTACTTCTCTGCAACCGCAGGCGTTTACGCACAAAATCCGTATCGTCACGGCAGCATCGCTCTTCGATGGACACGACGCGGCTATTAACCTCATGCGTCGCCTGATGCAGGCATCGGGGGCGGAGGTGATTCATCTGGGACATAATCGGTCGGTGGCGGAGATTGTGGATTGCGCGATTCAGGAAGATGTTCAGGGCATCGCGGTGACGAGTTATCAGGGGGGCATCTGGAGTTTTTCAAATATATGTACGACCTGCTTCAGGAACGCGAAGCTGGCCACATCAAGGTCTTCGGCGGAGGGGGCGGTACAATTTTACCGTCTGAAATTGCCGAACTTCACGCCTATGGCATTACCCGCATCTATTCACCCGACGATGGCCGGGCTATGGGTTTACAGGGCATGATTGACGATTTATTACATCAGTGTGCTTTTGGATTGCCGCCAAGTACTGCATCAACGGGGATGCGATATTCCGGTCAGTTTCCACACGAAGCCATCGCCCGACTTATTACAACGGCCGAAAACCAGCCCGATCAATTCAGGAAACCGGTCCTTCAACCAGATAACCAGCCAGTTCCTGTTCTGGGCATTACGGGTACGGGGGGAGCAGGAAAATCGTCGCTGGTGGATGAACTGGTGCTTCGATTCCTGCGAACGTTTCCCGATAAAACCCTGGCCATCATTTCCGTAGATCCATCGAAGCGAAAAACGGGCGGTGCCCTCCTAGGAGATCGAATTCGGATGAATGCAATCAGTGCTCAGCCCGGAAGGCCGGGTCGAGTGTATATGCGCTCACTGGCCACGCGCCAATCGAACCTGGCCTTAAGTCGATATGTTCAGGATGCTATTGATGTGTGTAAATCGGCCCAATTCGATCTGATTATCGTTGAAACATCGGGATTGGCCAGTCGGATACGGAAATTACCGATCACGCCGACAAAACCCTCTATGTGATGACGGCTGAATATGGTGCCGCTACGCAGTTGGAGAAAATCGATATGCTGGATTTTGCGGATGTCATTGCGATCAATAAGTTCGACAAGCGTGGCTCGCTTGATGCCCTGCGCGATGTACGGAAGCAATACCGCCGGAACCATAACCGCTGGGATGTGCCCGATGACGAGCTGCCTATTCTAGGCACCATTGCCTCCCAGTTCAACGATGCCGGTATGAATGCCTTGTTTGAGCGGTTGATGAAGGAGCTTGGAGCGTGGGGCGTGGGGCTCGGACCAGGGGACAGGGAAACAAACCAAGCTCCAAGCCCCACGCCCCATGCCATTATCCCGCCTGACCGTGTGCGCTATCTGGCAGAGATTGTTGAAGGAAGCCGTCGATACGATCAATTCGTGCTTCAACAAACAACACTTGCCAGGCAGCTTTATCAGCTAGATGGAACCCTGAAATTTGTTAAGGATAACTCCATTCAGGGGGAATTACAGCCTATTTACGAGCAACTCGAAGCCCGGCTTCACCCCGATTGCCGCGCCTTGCTCCAAGCCTGGCCAACTATACAGAAACGGTACGCAGCCGAGTTTTATGAGTTTAAAGTCCGGGATAAAATCATCCGGCAACCTTTATTTTCCGAAACCCTGTCGCACCTGAAAATCCCAAAAGTCAGTTTACCCAAATACCACGATTGGGTGACATCCTGCGCTGGCTTCTGACCGAAAATGTGCCCGGTGAGTTTCCCTACGCAGCGGGTGTGTTTCCCCTCAAACGCGAAGGCGAAGACCCCACACGCATGTTTGCGGGCGAAGGTGGCCCGGAACGAACAAACCGTCGGTTCCACTACGTCTCGAAAGGGCTCCCCGCCAAACGCCTGTCAACTGCTTTTGATTCCGTTACATTGTATGGGGAAGATCCCGCTTTTCGGCCTGACATTTTTGGTAAGATTGGCAATTCGGGCGTCAGTATCTGTACGCTGGATGATGCTAAGAAACTCTACTCGGGCTTTGACCTATGTGATCCGGCTACCTCGGTCTCGATGACCATAAACGGTCCTGCACCCATGTTGCTGGGCTTTTTCCTGAACGCAGCGATTGACCAACAGTGTGAGAAATGGCTGAAAAATCAACCCCACCCCACCCCTGAAAACATGGGAGGGGCTAACTCCCACTCTCCCTATTTCAAGGAGAGTGGGTTGGGGAGTGAGGTAAACTACAACGCCCCCCTCCCCGATGGCAACGATGGCTTGGGATTGATGTTCCTTGGCACAACGGGCGATAAGGTCCTGCCCAAAGAAATCTACGAGCGAATCAAGGCTGATACCCTACGAAAGGTGCGCGGTACGGTACAGGCCGACATTCTGAAAGAGGATCAGGCACAGAATACCTGCATTTTCTCCACAGAATTTGCCCTTAAAATGATGGGCGATATTCAGCAGTATTTCACCGATCATCAGGTTCAGAATTTTTATTCGGTTTCAATTTCGGGCTATCATATTGCCGAAGCGGGTGCCAACCCGATTTCGCAACTGGCCTTTACGCTGTCTAACGGATTTACATTCGTTGAATACTACCTCAGTCGGGGTATGCCCATCGATGCGTTTGCTCCTAACCTATCGTTCTTTTTCTCGAACGGTATGGACCCGGAATATACGGTACTGGGGCGAGTAGCCCGTCGGATATGGGCGAAAGCCATGAAGCATAAATACAATGCCAACGACCGCTCACAAAAACTCAAATACCATATTCAAACCTCGGGCCGGAGCCTCCACGCGCAGGAAATTGCCTTCAATGACATTCGCACCACCTTACAGGCACTGCTGGCGATATATGACAACTGTAACTCGCTGCATACCAACGCCTATGACGAGGCTATTACTACCCCTACCGAAGAATCTGTTCGACGGGCGATGGCCATTCAACTGATCATCAACCGCGAGTTTGGCCTGACGAAAAACGAAAATCCGTTGCAAGGTGCATTTATCATTGATGAATTGACCGATCTGGTTGAAGAAGCTGTCTACCAGGAATTTCTGGCTATCAATGAACGAGGGGGTGTATTAGGTGCCATGGAGCGGATGTACCAGCGGAGCAAGATCCAGGAAGAATCCATGTATTACGAAACCCTCAAACACAATGGGGATCTACCCCTTGTGGGCGTCAACACGTTTCTTGACCCCGCTGGCTCGCCAACCATCGTTCCCTCGGAGGTGATCCGCTCAACCGACGACGAAAAACGGTACGCCGTCGAATCGTGTCAGGCCTTTCAGGAGCGCAACCGTGCCGAGGCAGAAGCCGCCCTTGCCAATCTACAGGCCACAGCCTTAGCCAACGGCAATATTTTTGAGAGCTTACTGGAAGCAACTAAAGTCTGCTCACTGGGTCAGCTTTCGAATGCACTCTACGCCGTCGGTGGGCGTTATCGCCGAAACATGTAATAAAACTACTGACAATCAACAATGTACAAGCACATTCAATGTTGGCTTTACCGCACCTTTCTTCTATTTATAGTGGGTCTGCTGGTTTTAAATTGTAAACAAAAGAAGGAATCGACAACGACAACAGTCGATGAAGTGAAACAGCCAATCGCTTCGTTGCTCAAAACAACCTATACACTTGGCGACACCATCGTGGTCCAGCTTAGCCAATCCTTGAGTGAAGCGACTATTTCACTGGATGATGTCGGCACTCCTATTATACAGAAATCAGCCAATTCACTTTCTGTCCAATCCGCATCCGAAAAAATCGGTCTGCATACATTAATTGTGCGGGGTGTAACCGCTAACAAAACGATAAATTCAGATACGCTTAGCGTCGAATTCTGGTCTGATATTAATCCCCGACACATCACCTATTCGGTGCTGAAGACCTACCCGCACCAGACAAGTAGCTTTACGCAGGGGCTTGAGTTTCACAAGGGGGTTTTGTATGAAAGTACCGGGCTCAACAATCAGTCGAAACTGATGCAGGTTGATTTACCAACGGGCAACATACTCAAATCGGTCTCCTTAGCTAATCAGTATTTTGGTGAGGGTATTACGATCCTGAACGATCGGATTTATCAACTCACCTGGACATCGGGGTATGTTTTCGTTACACCCTGGATTTTGTTCTCGACAAAACCTATTCCTATCCTACCCAGGGCTGGGGGTTAACCCATACTGACTCGATGCTTATCCAGAGCGATGGGTCTAACAAACTCTATTTTCTAACCCCCGACTTCCAACGTAAGGGCGAACTCGTTGTGTATGATAATATGGGGCCGGTTATGAATCTCAATGAACTGGAATACGTAAACGGCTATATTTATGCCAACATCTGGCAAACGAATCGAATTATTCAGATTGATAGTAAGTCAGGGAAAGTCGTAGGCGATCTGGATATGACAGGCATTCTTCCGACGAACATCGATACGAAAGCGAACGTACTGAACGGAATCGCCTTTCAGCCCACCGAAAATGCATTTTACATTACGGGAAAGAACTGGCCAACCCTCACCAAAATACAGCTCAAAAATAAAGATAAAAAGTTGGTTGCCAGTCGCTAACTAGCGATTGGCAACCAACTACACGGGACAGGAATCCATTCTCTAGTTAAAAGCAGGGGCATAGTCTCTGGCGAAATCAGTAAAACTTCGCGGCATTTTTCCGGTAGCTGCCTCTACACCAGGTTCAACGGAAGACGCTTCGTTCCGGCTGTAATGCGCGTAATCCTCAATTAAGCCATCAGCTTGCCAGTCAGGAAAACCAACTCCTGCCAATGCATTACGCATCGCTGCTGGTGGTACATCGACAAACGTAATGCGTCGGCCCAAAGCGATTGAAAGTTCATCGGCTATCTCTACGTGGGTTAGTGCCTGCGGGCCGGTAAGGGTGTAGATTTTCCCAACATGACCTGGTTCAACCAGAACTTCAGCGCCAACCGCAGCAATGTCACGCACATCGACGAGACTGATTCGAGCATCGCCAACGGCCGCAAAGAATTTCCCCTGCTCAATAATCGACGACCGAAACCCCAGTAAGCCCTGCATAAATAAATTGGGGCGAAGGAACGTGAAATCCATACCCGACTCCCGAATGGCCTGCTCGACAACAGCATGGTAACGAAGAAACCGCACTGGCGAATCAGGAGCAGCCGCGAACTGTGACAATTTTACGATCTGCTTCAAACCCGCTCGCTGGGCTTCGGCAACGAAATTGAGTTGCTGGTTTTCAGCCTGATCCGATGAATTGGTGAGTAGAAAGGCCCGCTCAATTCCCCGCAGCGCGTGGGCAATCGTGACTGGGTCGTTGAAGTCACCCAAAACAACGTCGGCCCCGGCGAGTTGAGCGACTGTCTGCGCATCTTTGGGTGATCGAACCATTGCCCGAAATCGAATACCCCGCTCGGACAGAGTTTTAGTTAGTTCAGTCCCAATGCTACCCGTTGCTCCAGTAATGAGAATAGCAGGTGTTTGTCTGTCTGCTGTCTGTAAGGCGGAATTTGCTGTCGTATTCATGTGTTTGTCTGTAAAGTTAGTTAGCCATTGCTGGCTGTTTTAGCAAGACAAAGGTCTTCTACGCCAACTGCGTAAACTTGTAAGAAAACGAAACGGTATTGCCTATGAATAGCCAACTGGTTGACGCCGACGACCAACTAGCTGCCGTCTTTAGCCATTTTTATTGCGTTCAACTCGATATTAACGAGGTAGCCCTACAGCAACAGCTGTTGCCTAATTATGAGATGCTACTGGTCTTCAATTTTGGGCCAGCCATTGCGATTTCGTTGGGTGATAACCACCATGTTATTGGTAAGACAGCTGTAATTGGCCCTCTGCAAAAAACGCTGACCTATACCCTCCCGCCTGGTGCAGATGTCATTGTCACGAATTTTACCCTTAATGGATTCTATCGGCTTCTGGGGGTTTCCATGCAACAACTCCACAACCAGGATCTGCATGACCCCGACCTCTTACTTGACAAACAGTGCTTTATTGATTTATGGGCTCAGTTAGCTCCTATGACTAAATTGGACGATCGGCTGAGGCTGTTAACAAACTATGCCCTCACCTTTGTCAATCCCTCCGACGCAGCATCCCATACACTACTGGCTGGTGTTTCTTATTTTAGGGATTTAACCCTTGACCCAGTAAAGCAGTTGGCCCAAACCCATCAGCTTTCGACTCGACGTATTCAGTCGCACTTCAAGACTTATTTAGGCTATTCAGCTAAAGAACTTATTCGGTTTCTACGCTTCAAAAAAGTCCTGCATTTTCTTTACCGACAGCGTCCCCAGACGGTTGACTGGCCAGATCTTGTGCTTACATTTGGCTATTATGACCATAGTCACCTCAGTAAAGACTTTATCTATTATCTGGGTCTTACACCCCGGCAATTTCTCAAACAACTAACCGAAGGTGGTGTATGTATCAGTAAATCAGGCAAATTTTATTGATCTAAAGCTACTATCTATTTATTCTCTTCTTCTAGTTGTCTGTGCGTGCGGACGGAGGAACATTCGTTTAAATTATGGCAAAAACATCCTTAAGTTCCCTCCTCACCCGCGTTGGACTCGACTGGTTTATACTTGCGTTGCTCGGCATGATTGGCCTGGCCAAACTATGGCCTGAGCCGGGTATTCAGAAGGGATTATTTTCCTTATCCTCGCTGGCTTCCTATGGAGTTTCACTGATTTTTTTCTTCTACGGCTTAAAACTGAATTTTAACCAGTTACGCGAAGGCTTACGCAATTATCGACTTCATCTGGTTATTCATGGTACTACATTTATCGTGTTTCCAGGTATCGTGCTTGTTGCCCGGTCACTCTTAGTAGCCCCAGATACTGAACTCCTTTGGTTGGGAATTTTCTACGTGGCCGCATTACCCTCTACTGTTTCGTCGTCTGTGGTTATGGTGTCTATTGCAGGGGCAACATTCCAGCAGCTATTTTCAATGCCAGCATTTCCAGCCTGATCGGGGTATTTATTACCCCCCTCTGGATGAGTTTTTTATTAACCTCAACGACTGGTCACTATGACCTGGCAGGAGTGATTGGCAAACTGACGCTTCAGGTTATTCTGCCCGTTATGTTGGGTCTGTTACTAAATCAGCGATTGGGTTGGTTTGCTGCCCGGCACAAAGCGGCACTCCGCTATTTTGATCAGTTTACCATTTTACTCATTGTTTACACGGCCTTCTGCGAATCGTTTTCACTCCATTTGTTCGAGAAGATTTCATGGGAAGACCTACTTTGGTTAGCAGCCCTGATGCTGGGTCTGTTCTTCCTTATTTACGGATTAATTACACTCCTCAGTCGATTCCTGAATTTTAATCACGAAGACCGGATTACAGCGCTTTTCTGTGGCTCCAAGAAATCATTGATACAAGGGAGCGTGATGGCCAATGTTCTGTTTCCAGGCAGCATGGCGGGGGTGGCTCTGCTGCCGATCATGATCTATCACGCCTTACAGCTCATTGTTGCCAGCATTATCGCCCAGGCAATGGCCCGCCGACAGGCCGAAAAAATAACCGCCATTCCGAAGTGATTCGACAGGGTTCGGTAGCCTAAAATCGGCATTCAGCCAGATGGGCCTATTGCGCCATTAAACGCCGTTGAGTGATTCGCTTCTAAGAATCAGTTACGAAAAACTAAACACATACTGATCATGAAAAAGACAATCGCAACCGCTCTCACCCTTTTTAGCTTAGCCACTACGGTAACCTTCGCTCAAGGCGTTTATTCGAAACCATTCGACAACCGCCCTCCTCAATACGGCGGCTCTAGGTACGATAACGACCAATATCAGGATGATATTAAAATCGACCGAATCGACGCCATTGTTGGTTTATCCCGTCGGCAGGAAAAACAATTGCATAAGATCGAAGATAGGTATGACCACATCATGCAGACCTCCCGGATGACGCCCGACGGCCTCCGTCAGCTTCAACTCCGTAAACGCCAGGATATGCTAGCCGTGCTGACCTCAGTGCAACGAGACCGGTTATTTGCCGCTCAACAACCGAATCGGTATAACCGAAACCAGCCTGGCCCTTATGGCCGCAGAGGTTAATTAAGGGTATACAACAAAAAAAGGACCGGGTAAGATACCCGGTCCCTTTTTTTGTTGCAGGTCTAATTCAGATCGCTTACCATACAAACCTGTTGACTATCAGAAAAAACGGGAGATTTCCCCTACTTTCGTTATAGCCGTTTCGGTAGCTTTACAAGCTAGTTAACCCAGCCTTTTGATAACGATTACCCGATGTAGTCCTGTTAGTTTTCATTGCTCCTAAACGCTTATCAACTATGCCTTTTTTTGATCTTCATTGCCATCCTTCGTTCAAATCAGGCCTACTCAATGACGATGTCATGTCGTGTCCAAATCCGGTTGATGCTGTTGATATTAAACTAAAAGTCCCTTTTTCAGAATGTGTCGAGCTACTCGTTGGCAACTCGCTGGATTCCCAGGCAAGCTTCGGTCAAATACCTGGTGGCAGTTTAGTCGTCGCCAGTTTTCTAGCCTTCGAGCGGGTTTATGCCTTTGTCGACGATCTGAAGAAAATCAAAAACCTGGGTGAGCATATTCTTGATAATATGCAAAAACAGGTGAAAGCCTATCATCATATACTGATTGACCGCGACATTGCCCATTTTCAGGCTTTTTTGGCAAATCAGACAAATAGACGGCACTATCAACTGCTCACCAATATAACCGAGTATCCGGCTACTCCAGACCCTAATACGGTTTATGTAGTCGCTTCTGTAGAAGGCGGTCATAATTTCTATACTCAAAAAGATCTGGTTGAGCAGGAAAAAAATCCCCAGGAAATTATTGACGCGCTTATTACCTGGAAAGAGCATTCAAAAAAACATCCTGCTCAATTTCCCCGGCTATTTTACATTACGATGACCCACCACGGTCAGAATGTACTGGCCAATCATGCCTGGGCCATCCCTATTCGCTTTGCCGCCAATAAAGTCGAGGTAGGTTCCTTTGATCCAACGGGTAATGGCATAAGTCCGTTTGGCGAAACGTTTCTGAAAGTCGCCCTCCGCGAAACGCCAACAGAAAATCGGATTCTGATTGATGTAAAACACCTGAGTCTCGCATCCCGTAAACGCGTGTATGAAATTTTCCAGTCAGATCCCACGTTAAACGATGTACCTCTTCTGGCAACCCATATGGGGGTCGCTGGCTGCTCGTGGGATACACCTCCCATTGCTAAAGGTGGCATTCGCAGACCCAGCGATCGACCCAAAAATACGATCGTGACCTATAAACCGATTGGTGGATTCCTGCGTGAAAAATCACCCGGTGAGTTAGTCAACATTCCATTTAATCCGTGGTCAATCAATCTATACAATGAAGACATCGTCCAGATTATGCGCACAAGGGGCTTAATTGGCATTTCTATGGATCGGCGGATTATAGGCTCAATCCTTGCCAACAAAGATGTTGAAGATGAACGTTTTAGCAAAGAAGAATTTCCAAAGGACTGGGTAGAGGACCCGCAAACGTTTTCTTTTTATCCCCAGAAAGCTCTGCCACATTTATTTAATGGGCAGCCCTCTCCTAGTCTTCACGATCTGTGGACATTCTGCCAGTCAGTGGTTCATATCTCACTGATAACTGAATTAGCCAAAAATGAAGGAAAAGTTCCGGCTGACCTTAACCCCTGGGATCATATCTGTCTTGGTTCAGATTATGACGGCCTGATTTCAGCCTTAAAAAAAGCACCTACCGCCGATCACCTGGAAAGTCTGTTTAACGAGGAAATGAAAACCGTACTAACGGCTATGGTTGCTCAGTTAAATGCTAATCAAATTACGTTGAACCCATTGCAGGTACCCAATGATATTGTAGAAAAGTTGAGCATTAGCAATGGGCAGGCGTTTCTGGAAAAACACTTTGTTTAAGCCAGAATGACAGTTCCCAGAAAGTCTACCTGTGCCTAAATTAGCGATTTACTGCCTTACTTTTCGATTTGCCAAAGTATTAATGCACCCAAATTAGTGAACTAATACCTGTAAAATAGATAGTACTAACTGGTAAGTAGTCCTTGAGAATTAGTTTGCATTAAATTGGTTAAAGTTGATGATCAGTCTTTTGCCCACGTTTGCCAGACAGCGATTGAGAGCATACCCTAAATCATCTGCGGTTGCATAATCTTCCGGCTTCAACCAGCCTCCTTTTAAGTGTCGCCACAAGGTTTCAGCGATGTTTAAGTGAGGAGAGTAAGTCGGCAAAAAAAACAAGTATAGCCCACGGGCCTCCCATAGGGGACGCATCTGCTGAATGGATGCGGCTCGATGAACCCTGGCATTGTCTAACACTACCACCGTCAGTCTATGAATCGACAACGACAAGCTATCCAGTTGTTGACCCACAAAGGCGGCTGTAATTCGTTGATTGGTGGTGGCCCAATGCAACTTGTTTTGCCGGCTAATCAAGCCCCAACAGTTCAGTTTAAAGCCCTTCTCAACCGAATACAGACCTCTTCGCCGGGAAATTGCCAACCATAGGGCACATAGCCCGCACTACACACCTGCGATTCGTCGCCATAGAACAACTCAATGAGCCCCTGCTGGGCAAGGCCTTCCAGTTCCGCGAGTTGCTCTTTTTTGTAAGCATACACGGCTGGGTCTGGTTGGCCTTTTACTCGTCGACGAATGCGTTTGTATCGGCCATCAAGCTTTTTAAAAAAGTCCTGAACGTACTCTCACTGACGGGCTGGCTACCAGCCGAACGACTTGTTTCCCAGTCAGCTTTGGCTAGTTGGATTCGTTGGCGATTGGCTTTGACGGCTGCTAGTACAGCATCTGTATCGGTTTGCTTGGTCAATATGGGCTTTCGACCTCGTCCGGGCTTAGTCTTGAGTCCGTCTAACCCACTGGTTTTGAATCGTTTCAGCCAGCTATTGATACTGACATGGCACATGCCCACAATCTGGCCTACATCTGTTGAAGAGCGGCCGGCCGCTTTGAGCAGAATGGCCTGGCAGCGCGCTCGAAAGCTATGGTTATCATTGGTTTTTAGTTCATATTCCAAAGCGATTCGTTGTTCCTCGCTCAGGATCGGCGTGTTTACTCGTCCCATGAGGGCAAGTTAAAAAATAATGCAAACTATTTCTTACAGACTACTTATTAATATAACGTTTGCCCGATTTTTTAGTCTATATTCCATTCAGTTTCTATCTTTGGGAAGATGGAAATAGTAATAAGTATTGGAATCATTGTGATTATCTTAGCCTTGTACATCCGTACTAAGGTTGCTTTCAAAAGGCGTTGTCCCAATTGTGGAGCGGTACAGCTCTCGAAATTACACCGCCCTCAATGGGCTAAGCGCATGCCTGTAAAATTGTATGCCTGCAAATCGTGTAAACGTAAATTCTATCAACTCTTTCCATAGAAATTTTTCGTTTCTGCTTACCTCTTCACTTAATAAGGAGCATCATTGCGTGTTTTCACTAACGATTATCTACCCATTGTAGATTATTATTGACAAGTAATCGCTACTTAAGTATTATTTCTTACTTACCAGGCAACCAAATGTAGACTTACTACGTACAGTGTCTTAGGTAGTCTATTAAGGCATGTCCATCAAAAATACGACTCTGCTGTATGTATTTCTGAGACTGGTATTATTCGCTATGCTGAATAGCGCACTACTGGCCGTCTTGCTGGCGGCTCGTTTGATACTAATTATCGGCCACTGGTTTTCATAGATCTATTAGACTCCCTTTCGTAATTGTTAACATAATCTAAATTTCTACTCATATGAAGTTACCTGATAATGAGTTCGATGTCGTTGAATTGATTGTGTGTGCAGGTGCCTTACTAGTTATGCTCACCTTATTTTATCTGGCATTAGGGTGGGTGTCATAATTTACTCGTACGATTCATTTTCATAGACTAAGCATTAACAAACTAGTTTATATTTATTGTGCTTTAAGTATCCCCAGTTGCATGGTCTTGAAAGTTTCTTTACATAGTGGCTGAAAAATTTATCCAATAGCCCAATGGTATTTTTTCACTTAAAATAGTCGCTTTCCCTAATCAGGCAGTATTATTTATGAATTTTAGCGTATTTAATTGAACTCTTTGTGCACTTTTGACTATAAGTGTATCTATATCTTTCCCGAAAAGTGTCTCATTTTTTTTAGAATCTTTTGTCGTTTCCTAATCTTAACTATATTCGCAACATAGTACTCGATATTTACTATATAATGTATACGGTAACTTAAATAGTAAACACTTATCGAATAAGTTACCGAAATTAAATTTCATTTACTTTCTATAATGCTTTACGTTTTTTAATTGTTTAAATCCACCTTGTGTAAAACTCTTTGTAGAAATTGTACCACCCATTTTAGCCATTTATGTTATGAAGCGATTAGCTGCTGCTCAACTTCAGCATAAGTTTGACCCTACCCAAGTTCTCTATTTAACTGGTGATGTGAATTATTGCTCAGTTCACCTGCTAAATGGTAAGCCCATTTTATCAAGCAGAACGTTAAAATGGTACAATGATCGCTGGCCTCATTTCATTAGAATTCACAAGGCCAATCTAATTAATCCTCAGCATATTCATAGCTGTATCGTAGTGTCGTCTATCGTAGCGCATCTAATCATGCGCAATGGAGCTCGTCTACCAATTGGTCGACGGCGAATCAGCGCCGTTATTGATCAGTTAGGTATTGACTTACCGAAGAATTCCTGTACAGGTTCCTATCAGATTAAGCCAGAATGGAGCAGCTATTTGGTAAACCAATCCAGGGTTGCCTAGCTATAAACTATTTAACTACAAGGGTTGGCTAAGTACAATTGGGGGCAACTCTATTTTACTTGTTCCGATTAGCTATAACCCTGTAATTCGTTCATTATATGACTAATAGGATTTTGGCTGGTTAGGCTTGAGGAGACCGAAGCAGATGGCGTACTTTTAGCTGCCCAAATACCTGATTCTGATACTTTCGGCCAATCGGGAGGGTCTGACCAGGCACCTCAAGGTGGCTTTCGGTGAGTACATTAATTTTAGTTACGGCAACAAGGTATGACCGATAAATTCGAATAAACTGTTCGGCGGGTAGTTGTTCTGCATAATAACTGATCGAATAAAAATAAAGGGCTATTCAGCGGCTTGCAGATTTAGAATATGAACTGCAATTCGGTGCGTCATCCTATTACCGTAGGCCTTACCTTTTTGTCTCCGTCGGTCAGTATCTTATTGAAAAAGCAGGTTCCACTGGCAGCTATATTGTCGGGAATACTGTTTATACGGTTGGTTGAACTGCTTCATGCTCCCCGAATTGTGACCTATTTACTAACAGAGACAAAATTCACCAACTAATTATCGAAAACTACGCCAGGAATAGCTCTTGTAAATAACCTCTCCTGCCAAAAAGGATAGGCTATCCCCGATTGCCTTACCAGGTTATATACGCCAACATGGGCAAACAAAAAAACATTGTTTGTTTACAAAATCAATATTTCATTAACTTGCGATGTGAAAAACACGATTCTACGGCTATTTAGTTTTATTTTTCTGTTAGTCGCACTCGGCTATATCACTTATACGGTCATTTCACTGTTCCGCAGCAATTTACTTTCCGCAGTCATCTCCTTTAGTGCATCCATTTCTTGCAGCCTGATTGCTCTAATCCTTTCGGATAGGGCGTAATATTTTTCTTTTTTTAGAAAATTTTGTGACTTTCTATTTTTTTTCTTGTCTTATACCCACACTACACTTAGTCAGTGGTGCTGCGAACCTAATCCATACCCACGCTTTAATTTTTCTCTTACCAGTTATCATGTGGTTATGAATCGTGTCTATCTTACTTCGCTTGATCCTGTCAGAGCAATCACCTGGTCGGTTGTTTTTGGTATTAGCCTTGTTTTTTTTCTGGGATTCATATCTCTGTTGCTTCACTCGTAAGCCTATTAACTAATGAGGCTCGCCCCTAAAATTTTCCGGTTCGGACCAGGTCGCTACTGTTATACCTTACCCGTTAGTGCAACGGGGTCTCTTTGGTCAGGCTTTGGCGGTTGGCATTACCGTGCCTGTTCGTTTTCACTTATCGAATCCACTCGCCGGCGTTCCCGGTTGTCTCCTACTGCCTGTCAGGTTATCCAGCCTGGCGTTGATTTTATGACTAGTAATACCCGCCCTATCGTACTCCACTTACAAACGCTCATCTAATTCATGTTTCAGGCATAGTATACCCTAATCATTGTGGGTTGAAAACGGAATATTCTTGTTTTCATAGGTTTATATGTTATCTTTTTACATAACTTATGTCTATGAATCGCCTACAACGTTCAACTCCTTTCGATCTGGTAAACTTCCTAACTTGGTAAGTCGCTACTGTTATTTGCCTACATTATGCATATGGTCTGCTGATCAACTACCCACGCTTAATTTGTAGAGAGTGGAATTCTTTCTATCGATACGAAAATCTGAAAACATTACTCTCTATTCTAAGGCGTTCATTTATAGGCCATTTCGTAAGTATCATCTATAAAATCAATAGCCTGCCGGAGAACTTTTTTAGTTTAACCGCTTGACTTCATTTACTTGACGAATTCATTCTAATTAATTCCAATCAACTCAATTTTAAAAATAAGGATTGAATTTGCCGGAATATCATTCTGCTCCTGCGAGCCATAAGCCAGACTTGGAGGTAAATAAAGTGTAATGCTCCCACCGGGTGCCAACAGAGGAATTCCTTCCTGCCAGCCAATGATAAGTTGATTTAAGTCAAAGCTAATGCCCTTAGCGCTATCAACTTGTTTTCCAGTCGTTAACATACCCTTATAATTGACCGTCACATGGGAACAAGCATTTGGTTTTTTACCCGAGCCGGTCGACTGGAGTTCGTAATAAAATCCACGATCATCAGCTTTGGCCGAAATTCGGTTAGAGTCAATATATTGTTTTAGCGCTAGTACTTCTCCCTGTGGTGCTTTTGTTGTAACGGTAGCCGCTGTACACGGTGACCGATCAGCTTGTTGGCAACTGCTTACAAGTATTGACCCAACTGCCAGAATAAATCCATATTTCTTCATTTTTAGACGCTCATCTTTTTTTTGTGATAACAGATTTGAGGATCGAACGTTCGGATAAAAACGCCAATCCTACCTACAAACCTTCCTCCATAAAGGTTTTTATTACTTATTTGACTAGAGATCTTACTAAACAGTTGATCTCCTTATTTACTCTATGGCAATATATGGGCTATTCACTGGCGTAGATATTGCTGGCACTGAGGAAAAACTCAACTGGTATGGCTGCAAAAAATCCATTTGTACCGAATCCGTGGGCAGTTGGACTGCTTATAATTTTCTCGTTATTACTACTGACTTCCAAATGGCTTTGGACTCATTTATAGTTACAGAGCTTTCTTATAAAGCCGTGCTACGGTTCTTCATAACACTTAATAAACCACCGTGCCCCGTTGCGATGGCACGGCTTTTTGAGAAAATCCTGATTTAATCGCTTTCTCCAATCGGCACACGTATACCTTATTGGATAGAAAAGATGGCGATACTGTCCCGTTTAATACCATTATTTTAATTCTAAAGCCAACTAATAAAATTTTACGTTTATTGTAGGACGGACGCATACTACTATGGCTTTTCGATTTTGCATAACATCGCTTAACTTGCCCAAGGTTCTGGTTTGGCTATGCATGCTGGGCATTTCCGTCCTGTTCTGGGGGTTAATTATCCGACTTTTATTTTAATTTCTATTATTCGGTCAATCTAAACCATCACCATTGGCGTAAATGCTACTTTGCTGTTGTAACCATTGCCGCCATGACTACAAAGAAAATACATTCTATTACCCCCTCTGGCCGTTACTATTATTTCTTACCTGCGAGTTGCTCTGGATCGCTATGGAGTGGTTTCGGTAGATGGTTATTCCAAACTTTTTCATTGGTCGAACTGAATATTCGCGCTTTGCGAACTCAGCGAAGACGCATATGCCGAGCCTATTTGATAATACAACCTGCCATTAATCACTTCGATCCTACGTATCCATCTGATAATCTTTACCCTTTTTTAGTAAGGTATAATCTGTATTAGCTGATTCATCCTCCAGCTATTTAACTTGTTATAACCCTTTCGTAAAACCTGAATAAACGGTGAAACGCATTTTTGAGGGCATATTTTATCCTATACTTGTGACGTTTATTCTTTATTTCGTCTTAGAATTTATAGTACTATCCACTTGAAATAGATTTAGTGAAACGTTTTTTTGAAGAATTTGATATTATTGCCTTTATCGCCTACCTACTCGCATTTGTTATCATGTTAGGTATCGCCTTTTGGCTTATTAAAGCTGTCGAATAACCTATATTGTGCTCCCAAAGCCAAGCTTAATAGTGTTAGCTATCGATAGGAATCAAAGTCTAAGGAACTAGTACCTTAATTTTGTAAAGAATGCTTATGGATAAGGCTCAAAATACGTTGCCTTCAATATTTTATTCCAGTCAGCAGTAGAGGCTAGCATAGTCAAGTACTCGTTAACCCAGAAAAGCATTAGACACTATTTTTATTTCAACTGACAATCAATAAGTTGAAGAGTAAATAGTTTTTTTTGCAAAAAAAATCACAGGAACTATATAGCTGGCATTATAATTGCCATGATTTCATGGTATTGATCTTACTATACCATGACTATTCGCATACGTATAACCTATTCTGATGTCATTAGTACCGTAATCTGGATTGGCATGCTAGCTTTCTCTGTAGCCTGTTGGGTAGGTATACTGCACCTTATATTTTAAATTTTTTGCGTCTGAAGTCGCTAATAGTGGGTCATTTGGAACTGCATTTGCTAATCCAGAAAGAATTCTGGTGACTTGTTTCGCCGGATAATAAATTCAGCTTTCTTATCGTTTCCGTGTTCTGCTGTTCTTATGCGTTTGGTATAACTTGCCTTCACAACCTGAAGATAAGCTATGCAACCTCGACTGACCCTCCCGCTAGTCGCTACTAGCTTTGCACTTTTTTTGGTCTATCTGTATCGCAAAGTTGCTTTTAAAAAGCAATGTCCAATCTGTAAAGATACTTATCCCGATCGAGTGCCTAGACCTAAACTAATGAAATCAATTCTTGGGTTACTGCCTATAAAGGCGTACCATTGCAAAGCTTGTGGGCATCGATATTTCATGATTTAGTATGTTTTTCGATTGTCAACCAGGCATTTCGTATAGCGCCTAACGTTATTTAAAAATTACTCTTACTTGCTGCAGTTTCTAAAGGTACTCAATCAAGTTATCTATTTTTTGCTTGAGTTAAGCATGTTAGCTTCATTTGGATATACTGGCTTTCAAAGTACCCAACATCCTTTCGGCCGGTATCTGGTGGGGATTGGCCTTCCGTTATTAGCAGCAACCTTCTGGGGTATTTTTGCAGCTCCCCGTTCCAATTACCGTCTAGAGCCGCCTTACCGCACAGTATTCGCATTAACTCTTTTCGGTAGTTCGGCAATTTTATTATACCGAACAGGTCATACTGGCCTAGCAATTGCGTTTGCAGTATTGGCGTTGGTAAGTGAATTAACCGCTATGGCATTTCTAAAATGAAATAGTGTTCCAATCTGGCTATTTTACTGCCTATAAAATATGAAAGGTTGTTCCTTCATTTTCGGTTGACTCCGCGCAAAGCCTACCAGCATGGTCCGATGCAATTCTTCGGCAGAGGGTTAAACCTATACGCTAATCACGCATGGGCAACTAGCATCTCATCAGCTTTTACCGTTTACTGAATGAGTTACAGAAGTTCCAATTAGGGATAGCGGTAAAGACAACAAATTAACAAACCGACGTAGTTACCACTAAAAGTATTGATAAAATTCAGTGGTCACAGACTAGTACCCTTCCAATTTAGAATCTATTTTGGTAAAGCACTAGCCCATTGCTTCCTACTAGTTCCAGCGAGGGTTAGTCAGGATAAGGATTAAAAAGAAAAGGCCGCACAACAATCCGGGTACCGCTAGTACCGACAATAGGATCTTTGCCCCTACTTCATGCTGATGCGTCTGTAACCAATAACCCCCAATCAGAATAGCACTTAGCGCAATTAACATAAAAAACCAAAGTCCTCCATTATACGAAGACACAGAGCCATCAGCTATACCGACAAAAAAGAAGTAGAAAAAAATTAAGGCTATTATGCCATCAATGCCCCATAAAATCCAGAAGATGTTCATGTGTTATCTATTGTTAAAGGAAGGTAAATCAACGCTTGTCATCACAACTCATTCTGTCGGCGAATGTGACAAGAAATACCTTAAAACGCTATGGAGGATAGACAACTGGGGGAATTGACTGAATAACTAACGGATTTAACCGTTTAACTGCGATAAGTATTTAGTTATTACTAGTATCTACTTCAGCCAAGGCTAGTCAATCAAATCATTTAGTCAAGGAAAAACGTACCATAAAGAAGGGCGGCCAATAAGTAGCCGCCCTCGTTTGTTAGTTACAGAATCAATCCACTTCGTCGGAGCATCGCTTTGGGCGATGGTTCGCGCCCCCGGAATTTCTTGTAGAGTTCCATAGGCTTTTCACTGCCACCTTTCTCCAGCACATTCTTACGGAAACTGTCGGCGGCTGCTTTGTTCTCCAGGCCACCTTTTTCCTTGAAGAATTCAAAGGCATCAGCATCTAATACTTCGCTCCATTTGTAGCTATAATAACCGGCTGAATAACCGCCGGCAAAAATGTGTGAGAAAGCCGGGCTGATGGCAACACCGTCAACATGTGGAAACAGGTTGGCAACCGAGTCTACCCGATTCTCAACCTGCGAGATTGTTTCACCGGTTGGCTTCTGATTATGGTAGTACATGTCAATCAGCCCTAAACGCAGTTGGCGCAGGTTTGCCATCCCCGCCAGGAAGTTCTGGCTGGCGCGAATTTTTTCAATCAACTCATTCGGAATCACTTCGCCCGTTTGGTAGTGTTTAGCAAAGAGCTTAAGCGCTTCGGGATCATAGCACCAGTTTTCCATCACCTGCGAAGGCAACTCGACAAAATCGCGGGGCACACTTGTACCGCTCAGGCTTTCAAAGGTTCCATTGGCCAACATACCATGTAATCCGTGACCAAATTCGTGAAACAAGGTAGTCACTTCATAGAACGTTAGCAACGAAGGCTTGGTGTCAGTAGTCGATACCACGACGGGGCGCGTGAAGTTACAGACGTTTACAATGTGCGGACGAATGTTCTCGCCATTCTCTACTTTCTGCCCCTGTATATCGTTCATCCACGCACCACTTCGTTTGCCTGGACGAGGGAAATAATCGCCGTAGAATACCGCCAGAAATTTACCATCCTTATCGAATACATCGAACGTTTTTACCTCGGCGTTATACACTGGGATGTCTTTACGTTCTTTGAAAGTGATACCGTAAAGTTTGTTAGCAACGGTAAAGGCCCCCTCCAATACATTTTCGAGTTTGAAATACGGCTTCAAGGTTTCGTCGTCAAGGTCGTATTTTTCTTTTTTCAGTTTCTCGGCGTAGTAGCTATTGTCCCAGACTTGCAGTTTATCCTCAGCAAACCCGTGACCTTTTGCGTACGTTGTCAGTTCAAGTAATTGACGTTCGGCAGCCGGGCGGGCATAGGTTACCATCTCGTCCAGAAAACTCTGCACTTTATCCTTGGAGCCAGCCATGCTCTCTTCGAGCACAAAATCGGCGTGGGTTTTGTAGCCCAGCAAGGTTGCCCGCTCATAGCGGAGGTTCACAATCTTCTGAATAATGGCCGAGTTATCGTTCTTATCGCCATGGAAACTGCGTCCGTTATAGGCCATATATAGTTTTTTACGCAACTCCCGATTGTCGGCATATTGCATAAAAGGCCCATAGCTTGGTGCCTGT
This sequence comes from Spirosoma telluris, assembly GCA_003259005.1. GTDB lineage: Bacteria > Bacteroidota > Bacteroidia > Cytophagales > Spirosomataceae > Spirosoma > Spirosoma telluris. The sequence goes on along the minus strand of QLII01000001.1, from coordinate 991,648 downwards.
AAAGTGAATACCCAGCCCTCTTTCCCTTTTTGTTTGGCAGTAGCTTTAGCCGCTTCACGAACATAGTCAGGCAGTCCGGCGAGGTCTTTCTCATCAGTCACGGGCATCATATACTCGTTGGTTTCATTGAGTACATTCTCCCCAAACTGGAGTGACAATTGGGAAAGATCTTTGTCGATCGCCCGGAGACGCTCTTTCCCTTTCTCGTCCAGATTCGCGCCATTGCGGGTAAACCGTTTATAGTTCTTTTCGAGCAGCATTGCACTCTCAGGGTTAAGCTTCAAACTGGCCCGCTGATCATACACCGCTTTTACACGGGCAAATAGTTTTTCATTCAGCCCAATATCATTCCGATATTCACTTAACAAAGGTGAGGCTTCCTTTACAATCTTCTGAAGTTCAGGAGTTGTTTCTGAACTATTCAGATTAAACAGCACTGACGTTACTTTATCCAGAAGTGCTCCTGAACGCTCAAGGGCAACAATGGTATTTTCGAAGGTTGGTTTGGCAGGATTGTTAACAATGGCAGCGACATCGCTACGCCCCTGAGTCATTCCTTCTTTAAGTGCAGGCAAGTAATCGGCATTGGTAATCTTGTCAAATGGGGCCGTTTGGTGGGGAGTTGAATACGGTACTAAGAATGGATTTTGTGGCATCTTGGGTTGAGGGGGCGATGGCTGAGCAAGCGTTGTGGTCGCGATACATGCCAGCAATACACCCACTTGTTTGATTCGTTGATGAGTAAACATAGAGTTTTGTAAAATGAGTTTCCCGGAAAAATACGAAATAAAGACAAAATTTACAACCCAATGTTGCACAGGCGGTTACTCTTTGTTTTAAGTGGAATTAGTAAAGTGTATGACGGAAAAACCGGTCTGATTGATGCTGGACTTGTTAGTTTTCTTAGACACTAATGAAGCATGATCTGACTGTCCATGATGAGTTAGCCAGTTCACAATTTGATGTTGGGTATCAGCTATAATGAATTGTAAACTAGACGCGGATTTGATTAAGATAAAATCCCTTAATCTGGTCATCCACTTATAGCTTATAAATTCTTTCTTTTTAGCTCACTAACAGCAAAATCAGCGGCTCGAGCCGTAAGGGCCATAAACGTGAGCGAAGGGTTCTGGCAGGCAATCGACGCAAACGAAGCGCCATCCGTAACAAATACGTTCTTAGCTGTCCAGAGCTGGTTGTTGGCGTTGAGCATCGAGGTTTTCGGGTCGCGCCCCATACGAACCCCGCCCGTTTCATGAACGGCACCGCCGGGTGTCGAGTGATTGTTGTATGTACTGATGTTTTTCAGGCCGGCGGCTTCAAGCATCTCGGCGGCATCGTTCATCATATCCTTCTGCATGAGATGCTCGTTTTCGCGAAATCGTACATCGAAAGTCAACGTCGGTAGTCCCCATTTGTCGAGTCGATCCGGTTGAGGGTAACCTGGTTATCTTCGTAGGGCAAACACTCCGCGAACCCCATAATGCCCATATTCCAGGGGCCGGGCTGCGTGGCTTGTTCCTTCAAATCGGCGCCAAAGTTGGACTCAGCCCCGGCCGCTTCTGCAATGAGCCGTTGCCAGCCCGACCGGGATGCCCCCCCTGATAACCAAAGCCACGCAGATACTCCCGCTTATCGGTGCCTATATTTCGATAACGGGGAATGTAAATACCATTCGCCCGGCGACCGTAGTAATATTTGTCGTCGAATCCCAACCCATCGGCCTGTGCATTGGCTCCCGCCTGAAAATGGTGGTCCATGATGTATTTGCCTAACGTACCGCTATCGTTGCCAAATCCGTTTGGGAAACGACTGGACACCGAGTTGAGTAGAATAAAATTGGTGGACATCGCCGACGCATTCAGGAAGATGATCCGGGCGTAATATTCCGTTGTCTGATGCGTCTTGGCATCAATAACCCGAACACCCTGGGCTCGTTTGCTATTCTCATCGTACAAAACCTCACAGACAATACTATCGGGCCGGACGGTGAGTCGGTTGGTTTGGCGGGCGGCTGGCAATGTAGCGGATAACGTGCTGAAATATCCGCCGTATGGACAGCCCTGGGCGCATTTGTTTCGGTATTGACACGGGGCTCGCCCACGGATGTATGCACCGGATTCGCTTTCGACAGATTTGCCGTCCGGCCTATGGTGAGCACGCGGTTCATCTTGGTTTTCAATTGCTGGCGAACATGTTGCTCCACACAATTCAGATCCATGGGTGGCAAAAATTCACCGTCGGGCAACTGGGGAAGTCCTTCTTTATTACCTGAAATTCCCGCAAAACGCTCAACGTAACTGTACCAGGGAGCCAGATCTTTATACCGTATCGGCCAGTCGGTGCCAAAGCCATCACGGGCGTTGGATTCAAAATCCATCTCGCTGAACCGATAGCTCTGCCGCCCCCACATAATGGACTTACCCCCCAGTACGTCAGGGCGATACCAGGCAAACGGGTGAATTTCTTTGTAAGGTGCGTTCCGATCGTCGAATGAAAAATCACCGTTTTGTTCGTTGTACGGGCGGACACGAAAATCAGGCACCTCTTTTTCTGTAGGCAAAACGGTACGTCCCCGATGAGCAAACTCCCAGGGGTGTTTCAACGCAGTCGTGTAACCCGTTACATGCTGAAGGTCACGGCCCCGCTCGAGCATTAGCACACGGAGACCTTTCTGGGTGAGTTCTTTAGCGGCCCAGCCACCACTAACACCCGACCCTACGACAATGGCATCGAATGTATTAGTAGCCTGTGCTTTTAAATTGAGGTTCATAAGGAGTAGGAGTTGCAGGTTTCGATCCGTCGAATTAGTAGTGAAGGCAGGGTCTTCAATTGGGACCCACAAAAAAAGGCTTAACACGGTCGATTTTACCTATATGAAAAAGCAAGAGAAGTCAGTCCGTAACAAAGGCAGACGACTAATGAACGTTTCCAGCTCAGTGACCGGCACAGCTAGTAGGGTATGGGCCTGAAACAGGCAGTGACGTTTGCCAGGCTATTCTTTGTTTTGTAAGTTTAAGCCCATTCAATAAGCTACAAAACCCCGCCTTATGAATCATTCAACCAGAACGCTCATTGTCGGCGCTGGCCCCTTTGGTCTTGGCCTGGCCGCTTATTTACAGCGACGTGGCTATGATTACCAACTCGTAGGCAAACCCATGGAGTTCTGGAAACAACATATGCCTCAGGGAATGTTACTCCGATCTAATGCTAACTGGTACATCGATCCTGACCATCAGTGGACCATCGAAGCGTTCCTGACTTTGCACTATCCACACTGGCTGCCAACGACGCCTATTTCACGGGAGCAATATATTGCCTATGTGGACTGGTTCCGCCAAAAAGCCGGCATCCCCGTCACACCAGCCTATGTCCAGCATTTACTTCAGGATGAGCGCTCATTTACCGCCGAGCTAACCAACGGCCATACCATTCAGGCGCAAAACGTTGTACTTGCTACTGGCTTCCAGTACGTTGCTTTTTATCCAGACAAGTTAACAGCCATATTACCAGCGGGGCGTTTTCAGCATACCTGCGATGCGGTTAATATGGACGCGTATCGGGGTAAGCGAATTTTGCTGATTGGTGGGCGCCAGAGTGCGTTTGAATCAGCGGCTTTGCTGCGGGAAGCCGGTGCACAACATATCCATATCAGTTACCGTCACGAGACGCCCCGTTTTGAGGATGCGGATTGGTCCTGGGTCGAAACAATTGTCGAGCATATGGCTGGTCAACCGGACTGGTTTAGAAGCTTATCTCCCGAGCAACAGGAATACTATCGATATAAGCTTTGGGCAGAAGGGCGTCTGAAAGTCGAACCCTGGCTTGAAAAACGCATTTGTCAGCCAGAAGTGAGTCTGCATCCCCGAACGGAGGTTGTATCTGTTAGCCTACAAGCTGACCATTCCCTCCGTATTGGCTTAAGTAGTGGTAAACAGATTGACCTCGACGATGTAATACTGGCGACTGGTTATCAGGTCAACGCAGCTCGATTACCTTTTCTCTCCCCGTCGATCCAGAAAGCACTGACCACCCAAAGTGGATATCCCTTGCTCGACTTACAGTTTCAAAGCAGTGTTCCAGGATTGTATTTTAGCAGCTTTGCCGCCGGTCAAAGCTTTGGCCCTTTTTTTGGTTTTACGGTCGGGGTTCGCACAGCTGCGCGCTTGATTGGTGATGCACTCTTAGCGACGGCGAATTGAGTGCATCTTCCAGGGATTAGTGTTGAGAAGTATGTAAAATTGTTCCAACGATACCTTTTTCTTGGCCTGTCATCGTTCATTTAACCCTCCAAAAGATTGTGGGACAAGACAGCTACAATGTAAATACATGGGATTAGAAAGTTCCCATCATCATTTGAACGTTTTCGTGAACGAACTTTCTGGCTCTATTTGATTCGATAAATTCCAAGACAGCTAATCGAATCAAATAATGTGACTTTTAACAATGATCGGGTATTTTACATGGCATACATGCCAGGCGTCTCGGAGCAAAAGAATCAAGCGATCAGGGCCGCAAGGTGCACGGGCGGCTCCGAAAATCTAAATTGGACGAGTACTGGCAAATACCATACCCATGACACTAGTACTCCTTTACTTAATTTTACGTGAATTTAGTATTAGATGGCTATTTTTCAACAGATTAATCATTTGATAGATACCTTGACCTACTACTATTTGGAGTTGAGACGAATTACAGAATACGGCTAAAAAAGGGTGTTTTACCCCTTCTAAAAGTAGAAAATAAGCTATAGTTTTGATAAACACAGCAGTTGATAAAGAGTTGCTAGACTAAGTTAACCGACTTGCCTACCCACTACAAATAGGAATTGGATGCTCTAACGATGCCCATAACCATTGGTACTAAGCTTGTATGAGTAGTCTACTCCTAGGTTACTTGCTTATAGATTAGTAGTTAGTCAACCTCTACCATACCTTCAACGTCATGGCTGACTCACAGCATAATGGCTTCATACACCTTCAGGCAAGCTCCTCAACCGAACTGGTTGAGGAGCTTCGTGCCTTGAGTCATCCCCCTAAAACGTTGTCCTTAACGGCATTTATGATCCGTTTTGCCACTCACCTGAACAATAAGCGGGGGGAGCTGGTACGAACCGATACCACCGACCATTTCATTGACGATTTGACCAGAGCAGGCTACATAAAAATCAGCCCCAGACATCAGTAGGCTAAGCGAAAATCGCTTTGCGCCTGTTAGTACTAAACCGTATATAACCTGGCACACAGAATCTGTATTTTCTCCCGACTCCGTTTCAGTCGCATCTTGACGGCACTGGGTTTAAGGGCATACAAGTCGGCAATCTCATCAATAGTCAAGCCGTCTTCATATTTTAAGCGAAGCAGTGTCCGCTCCTTAACGGAAAGCTTCTCCATCGACTGTCGAACCAACTTAAGTGATTCTTCATGCAGGTAATCCTCAGGTATATCTGGTATGTCATGCGCAACGTTTTCTGGCACCCAGGCGGTAGTCGGTAATCGTTTAGCCAGGCGGAGCTGATCGGCGCAGTAGTTATAGGAAATCGAGTAGAGCCAGGTGGAAAAGGTAGAGCGGTTTTGAAACGAATCGAATTTCTCGAAGGCTTTGATAAAGATATCCTGAGTATAATCTTGAGCCATATCGGCGTCTTTAGTCATACTCAGACACTTCCGATATACTTTGTTGACGTATTGCTTGTAAAGGGCCTCAAAAGTGTCGGGTGACGAAATTCGGCTATGCTGGCGCAGCAGCTGGTTAGCTGTTGATGAAATCCGTTTCATGAATGTTGTTTTTTATGGGCTAGACACTAACTATGGTTACAAAACCACTTTCTACATATAAAAAGTTTTTTATATGTTACATCAAATATAACCCAAACAAATATTGTCTATACATACAAATGCTTTAATGATAATTTATCAAACAATCAGTTAGCTTATTTTAATAAATATGAGAGTAATAGGTATTTTTTGGAGCTAGATTTTATTTTTAACCAAAACTCGGGAAACATAAAATTTATTAGACGGTAGTAAAAGTTACACTTTCTTAAAGGGATTTATGCAATCTTTTTTTCAAGGATTGTAATACTATGGGCAAATGACCTGATAAATACATACCATTTTCAAATCTGTGTAACAGCTATAAAACGGTCAAAGATGAGACTCCTATCGTATCTGAAATTCTAGATTAGGGCTAAAAAGCCGTTGGCGACATCATCATATCGCCAACGGCTTTCTTTCTGATCTTTTACTCCTCTTTGTCTTCTTGATCTACATGTAACGCAAGCTCCGCTTCTGTTTTCTCCCGGTCAAGCTCCTGAAAAAGTTCTTCCTGCTGGTGTTTAAGATCCTGCGAGTCCGCTATCTTTATTTCTTCGTTTTCATTGTTATCAGCCATGGCTATATAGTTTTAGTTAACATTTGCTTAAGGTAAAATAAATTAAAGCAGTTACACCAGGTCAAGTGATGAAACACAACCGTGCGGTTATAAAATTATTCCATGGATATTCATTTAAAATCAGGGGTAGCTTCAGTTACTAGCTAGTACAGTATTACAAAAAGGCTGTTAAGCCCGCTTAGTTTCCTTCTTTGAAAAATACGCGTTTTACTCGCTCACTAACGCCTGTCAAAATTTCGTATGGAATCGTTTCCATTTGCTTTGCGAGTTCTGTTATGGGAAGTTCTGGCCCAAAAATCATCACGTCATCACCTTCTGATGCAATAGCCGCCGTTACGTCGATCATCGTCATGTCCATGCAAATATTCCCCACAGTCGGGCAGCGGGTTCCATTTACCCAGACTTGACCAATTCCGTTCCCTAGTCGGCGATCATACCCATCGGCATACCCAATCGCCAGCGTCGCTATACGAGCTTCATGATCAAGAATACCCGGCGGCTATACCCAATCGACTCCCCCGCCCTAACGGTTTTAATTTGACTGATCACCGTTCGGAGCGTACCAACAGTCTGTAATGCAGACTGATTGATCCCACTGGCCTCGACGCCATAGAGACCAATGCCCAACCGAACCATATCCAGTTTATACTCCGAAAATCGTACAATACCGGCAGAGTTAAGCAGATGACGCGTGGGTCGATAGCCCAAAGCCGATTCCAGGATAGTCGTACTTTGAAGAAAAGCCTCGTACTGTTGCTTCGAAAAAGCATTGAATTGCGGATCATCGGAACCCACTAAATGACTAAACACCGTAGCGACCTGCAACCCTGGATTGTTTTTCAAATAAGCTACAACGTCGGCCAGCTCTGTTTCCAGAAACCCTAGCCGGTGCATCCCTGTGTCAATTTTCAGGTGCAGGTGGCGCGGGGCAGGGAGCAGGGCGTGAGCTACAGACGTTAAACGTTGCTGCTCCGCTACTTCCCCTGCTCCACGCTCCTCGCTCCCAGCCCGCTGCACAAACCCGCCCCATTCCCGCAAAATCCGCATGCTATAGATTTCTGGTTCCAGGTTATAGGCCAGCAGAGCATCAAAAGTTTCAGGAGCCGGATTCATGACCATGATTGGCAGGTCGATACCATGCTGACGAAGGGTTATGCCTTCATCAGCATAGGCAACGGCCAGGTAATCGACCCGGTGAAATTGCAGGAGTTGGGCTACCTCAGTACTTCCACTGCCATAGGCAAATGCTTTAACCATAACCATCAGCTTGGTGTCAGGCCCAACTTTTTCGCGGTAGTAATTCAAGTTGTGGGTCAGGGCATCCAGGTTAATTTCGAGAACTGTGCCATGGACTTTTCGCTCTAACCGGGCCACTATCCGTTCGAAGAAGAAAGGCCTTGCCCCTTTTACCAATACCGTGCTATCGTGTAGTTTATTAAATGAAAACTGCCCTAAAAACGCGTCGGTTGTCGGATAGAATAAACTATTTTCAGCAAAAACATGGGCATTCCGGCTCAAAACCGGGCCAATACCAACAAACTGCTCAATGGCATTTCCTCGAATAAGTGTACTGACCTGCTCATACAGGTCGCTTTCGGGTTGGCCTGATTGCAAGACATCGGATAGGATGACGATTCGCCTTGACCGGGTACTTTGCTGATTCAGGTAACTAAGCGCCAGCTGAAGTCCGGCTACATCGTTATTATACGAATCGTCAATCAGCACACAGTTGTTGATCCCTTCCTTCTGCTCAAGTCGCATCGAAACAGGTCGAAGTCGGTTTAGACGAGCTTGTAATGTCTCCGTAGTCCAGGCATGCAGGGTAAGCATCGTTACCAGGCAATGCAGCAGATTTTCTATAGAGGCTGGGTCGGCAAAGGGAAGTAGTAGCTGGTTAGAACGACCATCTGACTTAATTAGGGTCAATTGATTGCTCTGCAACGTTCCCTGATAGGTAGCCTGCCGCCCCTTTAACGACCATGTAATGACCTGTATGGCTGGGTTAACAGCCTTGAGTAACAGATGAGTTTCTTCATCAATTTCGGCATAATCGGAGCAATAGATGAGTGTTTCGGCGTGGGTAAACAACCGGAGTTTTTCGGCAATTTTCTGCTTACGAGTTCGAAATCCTTCATCGTGGGCGGTACCGATATTTGTAAAAATGCCAATCGTTGGCCGAATAATGGCTTCCAGCGCTTGCATCTCGTGAGCTTTGGAAATGCCGGCCTCAAAGATGCCCAATGTATGACTTTCATTCAACTGATGCACGGACAGAGGCACTCCCAACTGTGAATTATAGCTCTTAGGGCTTTTGGCCACCACATAATCGGTGTGCGAATGGCTCCCTTCGAGCAATTGAGCCAGCCATTCCTTTACAATGGTTTTTCCGTTACTGCCCGTAATGCCAATAATTGGAATATGAACGTTTTGCCGTTGTTCGGCGGCTAGTGTTTGTACCGTTTGCAGGCTACTAGCCACTTCAAAAAAAGTTGCGTCTGCATAGTGCATCAATTCTGTCCGACGCTCGGGCGTTAGTGCCGAACGTTCGACAACAAACTGACGAACCCCTTTTTGATAGAGTTCGCCAATAAAGTCATGCCCATCATGGTGTTCGCCCTGGATGGCAAAAAAAACAACATCCCCTATCTGTGGGTCAGCCGTATTACCCGTTACCTGCCGGGAATCGGTGATCCACAGACGATTAATTAATTGAAAAATCTTCGTTTTCAAGAGAACCGCACCGGCGAACCGGCTGAATTTTGTGCTTGTTCAGATCAATTACATTTCCCTCTAACTCACAGCCACCCCCGTCGGCGGAAGTACACAATCATTCCCACGGTTACGAGCGCCATAACGCCCCAAACAACAAAATAACCATACCTTGTCTCCAACTCAGGAATGTATTTAAAGTTCATGCCATATACCCCAACAATGAACGTCAGCGGCATAAAAATCGCCGAAAAAATCGTGAGCGTTTTCATGACGGAGTTCATTCGATTGCTCACAATGGAATAATAGACATCCATTAGTCCGGAAATAAGTTCACGGTAGGATTCCAGCGTTTCAATAACCTGATTGGTATGATCGGCCAGATCGCGCAGGTAAGGCAGGGTATTATGCTGAATTACATCGGATTCTTCCCGAAGCAGGGTATTGATAATATCACGAACCGGGTAGACCGTACGGCGGATAAAGGCCAGTTCGCGCTTGAGCTTATAGAGAATGGCCAAGGTCTGCTGCGTAGCCCGCTCCTGTACGATCTGCTCTTCCAGTTCATCCATTTTATCGCCGATTCGCTCCGTAATCAGGAAGTAGTGATCTACAATCACGTCCATAAGCGCATACAACAAATAGTCGGCCCCATTCCGACGGGTCTTGCCCGATGAGGCTTTTATTCGTTCGATGACCGGCTCGAAAATATCCTTTGTTCGTTCTTCCTGAAACGAGAGCAGGTAGTTTTTACCCAGCACCAAACTGATGTGCTCAACATCAATTTCCTGCCGCTGACGACTGTGGTGCAGCATTTTGAGGGTAACATACACCACGGGCGCCGTTGGCTGAACGGCCCCATTTCCATTGCCGATGGGCGGAGTCGGCTCGTCGTAGATGTCAATTTTGGGTTTCTGTTCCGTATTCAGCACATCTTCGAGCAGTAAGGGGTGCAGATGATACTGCTGGCCCAGGGCCGCCACTACTTTGGGCTCATGAATCCCATCGACATCAATCCAGTTGATGTAGGGCGTTTCGAGTCCGGGCAATCGACAGGCACTCAGTCGGCTACTGTCGTCGATACGATAATCGGTAGCATTGAATTCAATGCGTTTAATTTTTGTGGCGTGTTCAATTTCCGCACCTACATACGTAAGCGTACCGGGCGAGGTACCAAGGGTTTTCTCGGCTGAACGATACCGTCGGTGTCTCGACATAATTTACCTGATAGCTATCCAAACGATCCGCTTCATTTTTGGATCAAAGATAAACCAACTACTCGGCGCGTTGTCAAAAGTTCAGAAAATCGTCGTTTAATACCATGTTTCGCTCCATCCTGTTCTTTTTGGCACTCGCCTTTTGCCTGACTGCCTGTAGCAGTGGCCAAACGGCACTCAACCGAAGTAAATTCGACCTGGCTGTTCAGAAAGCGTCGAAGCGCCTTCAGCAACGACCTGGCTTTAGTAAACGGGGCCACACCCTGGCTACGCAGGTACTGAAGCAGGCCTTCGTACAAGCCTACGAACAACACCAAACGGCTATCCGTCGCCTATCATCTCCAACCAATAAAGACCCATTTGGATGGGAAGTTGTCTATCAAGAATACGAACAACTTCAGCTACTTACCGATAATGCCAGGCGGGGATTCGCTAAGCCCGGCACCTGTGATAACTGTGGCGAATGGCTAAATTCCTATCCGGCATCTTATCAGGATCGCCTGCATGAAACCCGCGAACTGGCGGCTTCCGGCCGTTATGATGCCGCCGAACAGTCTTTTGCCTATCGGGAAGACAATCGTCTGGCGGCTAAAGATGCCTTTCTGAATTATCGTAAAGCAGACGAATGGGTTCCTGATTACCGACAGGCAAAAGCCAAAGCGGCCAACGTCCTCCCGTTCGCAATTCTGCGGGTAGTGATCGAACCCCTAAGTCCAACCCCTGAGCTTAACCAACACGATAATCAGGAATTGCAAGGGCTCATTATGAAGCAGATTGGCCAGCATAAAACCCCTTCTCAGTTTGTACGCCTTTACTCACCCGACGAATCAACGGAGGATGGCTTACCCATCCATCAGGCTATACAAATGGTAGTAACCAACTACTCCCCTTTCCGCGAAAGCAACACATCATCGTCTACTACAATCTACAGCGCACAGGCATATAAAGTCGGCGAAAAGAAAATAAACGACTCGACCAAGGTCGATATTAAAGAAAAAGTATCCGGTACGCTAACCACCTATCTGCATGAAATTCACGCGGGTCTGGATCTTAAGATGCGGGCTATTGATACGCAAACAGGGAAGGTATTGTGGGAAGAACCCGTTTGGGAAAGCCGTACCTGGCAAACTGAATGGCAGACGTTTAGTGGCGACGACCGCGCGCTAAACGGCCAGTCGCTAAAAACTGCGAATGCTTTCCCACCTTCACGCTGGCAACTCTATGACAGTATGCGCGATGAACTAGCGAGTGATGTAGCCCAACGATTACAAACGAAGTACAAGAACGAGTAGACTTCCCCTACTCCACCTTCGACAAGGACCTTTTATGAGACTGAATCAGTTTTAGCGCATAGTCCATTACCCGATCACGCTGATTCAGAAGATCATCCGCCGTGGGCTCAACGAGATGGTCGGGAATGATGCCTCGATCAGAATAAGGGTTAGCAGAGACGTTGGCCATATTAAACCCGAACATGCCAATGCCAAGATCAATTTTACTATTCGGTAACTGCGTAATCGCGAAAATACCGCTGCTGTTTACCTTGTATCCTCCCCCGCTTTCCTGACCGATACAGGTTACCTTGCCAGGCTGAGTTCGCTGATCGGTATGAACACGAGCGGCAAACTCGGTAGTGACTGAAAAGCTGTTTCCATTCAGTAGCAGATAAAGTTTGCCGTGATAGGCGTTTGGTTTAGGTTTCGTAATGCCCAGTCCACGATGCCATGTAAACACGAAAGCATCTTCACGTTTCTTAACCGCCAATCCTTTTAGAACTCGATACAGCTTCGATGTCCAGGCAGGAAACGAGTACTTCTTTTTCTGCCGAACACGAATGTGGTCATAATAACGGAACGGCTTCTCCGCCAGGTAACTGTATAACAAGACTCCCCACGACTCTTCGCCCCCTTCGTTATCCCGTAAATCAAGGACAAGATGCTGTACACCTTTGTCGTTGATTTCTCGAAACGCATTATGTAGGAACTGCTTAAAATCCTGTTCTTTTTTATCACCCATAAACCGTTCAATAGTCATTATGGCGGTTTTCGGTTCCGTAAACGTCAGCCGAAATGGTTTCTGCGGGGCAGCTTTATGGGCCTCTACATAGGCCTTAATGGTCTGCTCGGTTACTGGCGAGAGCGTTACGTTTTTCGCTTCACGACCAACCAGATAAGTTACCTCATAAGCATTCGGGGCTTCGATATACGTAGCGTAATAGCCTGAGAAATAACGGTTCAGATCTTCCAGTTTTCCACCGACTCGATTGCCATCAGCAAAGGTCATATTGGGTAGCAATGATTGGATGATCTGTTTCATGGGCTTTCCATTGATGGCCACGACCTCGGCTCCATTGGGTACAGTACCGGCCCCATAATTGCCTACTATCCAGGCTTTTTCACCCAGGAAGTACAGTTTTAGCGGAAAAAGTTTATCCGTAAAAAAGGGGTAGTGCTCGTCCCGTCCGGCAACGATCCATTTGATATGCCCATCGCGCAACGCAACAAGCAGCGGGGTCATGGCCACGTAAAACTCGTGTTGGGTCATTGGCTGGTTCAAGCGGGCGGCTGTTACCGTAAAAAGTGAATCAAAAACTGGCTTCGGTGTGTACCGATGCATTTCCGGATGAACTTCATTAAGGGCCGTTCGGAACCGGGAGAAATCCGCCTGGAGTTGCTCTGGCGTCAATGTCTGCCCAAAAATTGCCTGATTCAGCAGCAGGCTGAGGAAGGTGGTAATAAGGATTGATTTCATTAGTTATTGCCTGGTTTACACGACAAAACTGGCGACAGGAAATCAAGCTTAAAATGAAGCCAGCACCGAAAGGGTGACTTTCGTGACTGAAACGTCGGTTTTATTCACCCAACCATCGCTTCAGATCGCCCGCCTTTTCCCGGCTTACTACCACCTCCACCTCAAAAGCGGGTTGCAGAGTTAGCTTAAGCTTCCCATTGAAATACAGGTGAACTTTGTCAACCGCCCTCAACTCAACAATCACCTGTCGGTTTAGTCGAAAAAACCGTCCGGGATCAAGCAACTGGGCTAATTCATCAAGTGTGTAATCAAGCAGCCACTCGTGATTACTGCGTGTTTTAATGAACGACATTTTGTTCCGGGTGAAAAAATAGGCGATCTCATCCACACTGACCGAAAATAGGCGCTGCCCCTGCTTAATCAGGAAGCGGTCTTTGAAAGGGGCGATGGGCAGGGGGCTTGGAGCAGGGGGTAAAGAGTTGGAGAAAGATGCCGTTTGAATGTGTTGTAGCAGATTTGTGAGCGATTCTTCCAGGCCACCAATTCCCGGCTCCGCGCCCGCTGCTCCCTGCGTCAGCACCTGTTTCAGCCCTTGCAGTTTACGTAGTGCCTGCCGTAACTCATCTTCTTTCAGCGGCTTTAAGAGGTAGTCGATGCTGTTGACCTTGAAGGCCTTAATGGCGAATTCATCGTAAGCCGTGGTGAAAATAACCGGGCTTTTTACCGTCACCTGATTGAAAATTTCGAAGCTCTGACCGTCGGCGAGTTCAATATCCATAAAAATCAACTCGGGTTGCGGGTTCACCCGTAGCCACTCGACCGATTCTTCGACACTGACCGTCATACCCACGATCTGGGTAGAAGGTGCTATATCGACCAGTAATCGCTGTAGTTTGCGGGCAGTGGCCTCTTCGTCTTCAATGATGAGAATAGTCATAACGGGTTTCCTGAATGAGGGGTACCATTACCTGAAAGCAGTCATCCGATTGATCAACGATTACCGCTGCCTGACCCAGTAAACGGTATTTAGCCATAATATTAGCCAGTCCAGTTCGGTTTGAAGATATCACGTTTTGCTTCCGTCGAAGTGTATTACTGACATAAAGACAATTGGCTGAGTCCGTATAAATCCGAATGACCAGAGGTTTTGTTGGCAACGCCGTATTGTGCTTAACGGCGTTTTCAACCAGCAGTTGCAATGTTAGAGGTGGAATAAAAAAGGGTAGATACGGTTCATCGACGCGAATCTCTAGTTCGACACTCCGCCCAAACCGCATTTGCAGTAAATGAAAATAAGCCTTAATAAACTGTAATTCACTGCCTAAGGAAGTCAGCAGTTGCTCATTAGTCTGCAATACATACCGATACACAGATGCCAGTTCTTCGATAAACCGCTCGGCCTGTTTCGGGTTTTCGCTAACCAGCGACGATAAGGTACTTAGGCTGTTAAATAGAAAATGCGGATTAATTTGTGCTTTCAGGGAGTCGAGCTGGCTTTGAAGGGCTTCCTTTTTAAGCTGTTCCGCTTCGTAATAAGTAGCCCACCACTGCCGATACAGGTATAAGGCTTCGTAGATAATCGCCAGGGGAACTACGAACAGAAAAGGAACCAGGATGTTCACCAGATAGGCGCGCATCGACAATGGGTAGCCCCAAAACTGCGTCACGTCATAGACATAAACGATGACTACCCGTTGTACAATCGTCGTCATCGTGAACCAGGAAACCTGCATCAGCAGGCGCGCCGTGGTCTGATTTAAACGGGGATACCGACGACGCGCGCGGATAATACCCAGCCGGGCGACCTCCCAGATCAGGATGCACTCGACCAGGCTTATCCCGAGCGCCACCCAGCGGCTTATATGCCGGGCGTCATTTTCGGGCTGAAAAAATATAAAATTTGAAACGATTGAAATGAGCGGCACGCCAACCAGACGCAACCATCGGTCGTTCAGTTTTTCCATCCAGTGTAAAGATGCCACAACAACCAGAAAAGCGAAAGCAATCTGCTCCTGAATTGTTAGAAATGAAGGCTAAAACGTCGGAAATCATCCCCTCAACACGTTTCCCTACTACCTTTGCTTACCGAACAACACGCTATGAACCCCACAGATTCTCCAGCCCTCGCCCACCTCGCGAAGGACCCAATTATGGCCCGTCTGATTACGGAAACGGCCTCGCCTAAACTCTTTAATGACTATGCCGACGATGTCTATCTGGCTCTACTCGAAAGCATTGTATCTCAACAGATTTCGGTAAAAGCTGCCGATGCGATTTTCACCCGTTTCCGGAATCTGTTCCCGGATAACTATCCTGAAGCCACTGCATTAGTAGCAAAAACCACGGATGAATTACGGAGCGCAGGCTTATCCTTTCAGAAAATCAAGTATTTGCAAAGCGTTGCGGAGTTCTCACTAGCAAACCCAATTGATCGGGCGCACCTCGACGCAATGACCGATGAAGAAATCGTACAGTATTTACTGCCGATCAAGGGTGTAGGCCGGTGGACAGTTGAAATGATGCTCATGTTCGTCCTGGACCGACCGGATGTTTTCCCAATAGATGACCTGGTCATTCGCCAACGGATGCTGCTAGCCTATCCAGAACAAACCAGCGGCCTGACGGGCAAAGCTTTGTATAAAACGCTTCACGAAATTGCCGATACCTGGCGCCCCCATCGCACCACCGCCAGCCGGTATTTGTGGCGCTGGAAACCAGTTTTGAGCTAGACGGGGTGTCATAGTCATATGCCATATCTTCAAGATATGGCATATGACTATGACACCCCGTCTAGCTCAAAGATGCTTCACTTTCACTGCCACTTTAGATTGCACCTTAATCAGAATTTGAATGCCCTTGGGTTGCACCACAATTCGTTGGGGAACCAGCCGAAAGGTATCAAGATCGAGGGCGGTCTTCTCCCCAACCTTTGCCTTGGCGAAAGCCGTCTCTATTTTTTCAGGTATACTCGAAATCGGCTGGCGTAAGGGAACCACCATAGCGGCCTGAATCGTATCGCGCAGGTGATCATGCAGCAGCCAGTCGGCGGTGGAGAACAGGCGTTCTTTGGTATCCACATCGAAATCTACGTTCTGAATTCGCAATGTATTGGTAAGTGTATCATAGGCGGGGTTACCATGAAAATAGAGCGTCCCGTGAACTTTACCACCCACCTCAGCCTTCAGGATCAATTGTTTTCCACTACCATACATCGCTGTATTCTTAATGGTTATGTTACCACCCACTAGATTCAGCTTCTGCTTTTTCAGGGTTCGGGCCAGTACCTGGTTCACCTCGGCATACGGGATAAACGCCAGTACTTCCAGTCGCGAGTCTTCCGGTACTTCCTGCCGTCGTAGCAGTCTGGGCAGTTGTTCCAGGGTATCAAGCATGGGTTTGGGACCTAAGCGCGTGTCGACCCGAAAGGCGATTTGAATCGGTACCGTGATCTGGGTAGCATTTCCATAAACCGGGGCTGTCGAAATGCTGAATGGCTTAGGAAGCAGCCAGATGTTTTCGGGTACTTTCGCAATGCGCAATGGTTTTTGCAGGTCCCGCCAGATTTTACTCACCTCCCGATCAAGACGAAGCCCCTGATGAACCGCTTTATCAATAGCCTGCTCAATATCGGCTTTACGTTTATCCAGAATGGTCTCCGCGATCTTCCTGACACTCACATTTATGCCCAGTAACCGAACTTTAGGCTCCTGCGTCCAGCGATAGTCTTCAAAGCGGGCTTTTGTTAGCAGACGCCAGTTGGGCCCTACACCAACGGGGCTGGTAAAATTTACGGCCAGCGCACACAAAGGTCGGCTTTTACGATTTTCACTTTTTCGAAGGCCAATCGGATTCGTGTACCAGACTTGCAAAGGTGCCGAAAAGAACACCCGGCGGTTCTCATAGTGTATCTGTACAGGTCCGGTACGTTCTACCCGAAGACGCCAGGCTTCTCCTTTTCGCCCCTCAAATGTTTGTTCGGAAACCAGTGTGGTCGACAGCCCTTTATTGACTTTACGCTCCAGATCACGAATATTAAACGTGAGCCTTCCGGCCATATACGACACGGGGTCCTCAATGGGTGCTTCAAATTCCTCTGAGACAGGCGCTTCGGGCCGAACACGCTTACATCCCCCGAACCCGAGTAGTATGGTCAGTAAAACGAAAAAACCGATGATTCGTTGAGCATTCATTGCTACAAGAACCATCGGAATACTAAAATGTTAACTAACAATAATCATATTCATTTTTCGGTAGGCAGCAGCGTGGCTTTCGCATCCGCTGCGCACCCGCATCCTTTACCGCATCCTGCCTGTTTTTTCGAGAAACTTCGGTAAATCCGTCGCCCCAAATAGGCTAGCGCAGACGCAAAAACGAGAAAAATGATGAGTTCCTGCATGGCTTTTAATGTATAATGGACAATGAGTAATGGATAATGAATTAAACCGGTGATCATTATCCATTACTCATTGTCCATTATACATTTTTTCACGCCCAACCGTTCCGTTCGGCCAGTCGATAGGCGTGTTGGTAGTGATGCTCGCTATGCCAGGCATAGAGGGCGATTACTTCCCGAACCGCAAAGGTGCGTTGATTACCGGGGTGAAAATACGTCCGTTGTAAATCGGCCTCCGTGAGTGATTCCAAGATAGTTACCCAGCGCAGGTGCAGACTTCGGAGAAGAACCAGAGAAGGCCCAATATCAAGTTTAGAGTCTGGCAATTTAGCCCATTCGCCTTCTTCGTATGGACTGATGGTTGGATTAGTTTCAGTCAGGGCTAGTTTGGTACGAACATAGGCGTTCATATGGCTATCGGCCACATGATGAACCAGTTGCCGAACTGTCCACCCATTGGGGCGATAGGGTGTATCGAGCCGGTCGTCACCCCATTTACCAACCAGTTCAGTCAGTTTAACGGGTAGCTCCTGAATGATCGCAATGTGCTGCCGGGTGTCATCGGCGGTGTACGATTGGCCGTACACGAAATCACCAATCGGGTAACGGAGGGTATCAAGATCCTGCATAGGTTTCTAATAGGCTGTTGGCACAAATATCGGATAAAGTCGGCCTGGCAAAATCGTCCGATTTTCAGAATACAGCTAGTCCAGTCCTGAAGTCTGGGCAAGCTCCGGCTTGGCCTTTGTCAATAACTAATAGGCCAAGCCGGAGCTTGGCCCAGACTTCAGGGTTCATTTCCAGTATTCCTGAATAACCTTTATCACTTCTGGGTGAACACCACAACCCGCCAGGACATCGCCCCGAAACAAAAATTCGTTTCCTCCCTCAAAATCAGTCACGATACCCCCGCTTCCTGGATGAGTAATACCCCAGCGGCCATGTCCCAGGAGTTGAGGTTATATTCATAAAAAGCCTCAAACCGTCCACAAGCCACATACGCGAGGTCAATAGCTGCCGAACCCATCCGGCGGAGGCCATGTGTTTGCGTCATCAGCGATTCCAGAATGCGCAGGTATTTCTGCATCTGATCGAAGTGATAGTAGGGAAATCCCGTGGCAATCAGGCTCTCGCCCAACTGCGTAGCGGGCGAAACCGAAATCCTGTTTTCATTGCAATAAGCCCCTCCCCCTGCCAGGCCGAAAAGCACTCGTCGCGATTCGGGTCGTAAACGACGCCAGCTATGGGCGTCTTTCCCTGTGCCAGTCCGATACTGACGGAAAACACGGGGAGGTTATGAATGAAATTAGCTGTCCCATCGAGCGGGTCGATAATCCAGTTGAGGGCGGCTTTGTCGGCCTCCTGGCCCGTCGTCCCTTCTTCCGTAATAAAACCAGCATCGGGTAAAAGTTGGCTCAATCGGGCGACGAGCTGCTTTTCGGTTTCTTTATCGACGTACGAAACCAGGTTATTCAGTCCTTTGTATTCAATGGATTCGCGCTGAAATTTGGTTCGTTCCTGAAGCAAAAACGCACCGGCATCCGTGGCAATCGTACAAATTTCGCGCGTAAGCGCGGCTAAGTCGTGTGGCATTTGTAATAAGTTGAGTTCCTTATTGGTCCCGTTCATCGGTCTTTATTTCGTCACCTTCGGGTATCAGTTCAATACCGTCGTAGATGGCTCCCACTGTAATCTCAAAATTGAGACGAGGAAAAACAATGACATCTTCGGGAGATTCATATAGGGTGTTAATCCACTCCGTCGTTTCCTCGATCCGGCTGAATAATTCAACCGTCATTGTATATTGGTCAATCAGCAAATAATACCAGAGCGACGGCATTTTTCGATACTTCTGCCATTTAAATCCTCGATCATTCCGTGCCGTTGATTTAGATAATACTTCAACGAGTATACGAGGCTGACGAATAATTAAATTATCACCCGCAGGTCAAACGGATGACAAGTTAGAACTACGTCTGGATAGGGCATATAGCTACCCGATAGGACGTCGACTTTCATGTTTTCGGAAAATACCCGACAACCCCTGCTCTTGGTATGGCTCTTCAACAACTCTTTAATGTTGTCTATGAGCAGATTGTGATTAACCGTTCCACCAGCCATAGCATACACTTCCCCCTGATAGAACTCATGGCGAACCTCGCTTTTTTCTTCAAAAGCGAGGTATTCCTCAACCGTGTATCGGCGTGTCGGATGATTTGGATCGGCAAGCATCGCTATGTCATTTTTATAGAGTAAATCCATTAAACACAGAGGCACAGAGCGCACGAAGAGCAACGCCTTAAACTAACTCAGTGCTCTCTGTGTCTTTGTGTTTAATCCTTTTTACGCCATTACTTCATAATCTCTCCCAGTGCGTTGTCATACAGATTTTTCGCATCAGCAAGCGTCAGAATTGGTGTTTCGTCGATGGCAAAAGTATCGGCGGTCACGGTACCTAACAGGAGGAAAGGGATCACACTGTCGTTCAGGTACCCTTCTACATGTTGCTGCTGTTCGGGCGAAATCGAAATCACCACCCGGCTCTGGCTCTCCCCAAACAGGAACGCGTCGGTACGGTGCCGGGTATCGGGGTGAATCTGGAAACCCGTATTCCCGGCCATTGCCGATTCGGCCAGGGTTACGAACAAACCACCATCCGATACATCGTGCGCGGACTGAAGCCAGCCGTGCCGATTCATGGTTTTAATGCTTTCCTGGGTGCGCCACTCGGTTTCAAAGTCAAACGACGGAGCCGGTGACGCTTTGATACCCCGATAGGAATATAGATACTCCGACGAAGAAATATCATCTTCGGATGGGCCAACCAGATAAATCAGATCACCTTCGTTTTTGAAGTTCAGCGTCATGCGATGATCGGGGTTTTCCATCAGTCCCAACATGCCAATGGTAGGCGTTGGGAAGACTGGCCCATCGTCGGAGCTTTGGTTGTAGAAACTGACGTTACCGCCTGTTACGGGGGTGCTGAATCGAAGACAGGCCTCGCCCATACCCTGAACCGCTTCAACAAAATGCCAGTACACTTCGGGCACGTAGGGATTTCCGAAGTTCAGGTTGTTGGTAACCGCCAGCGGCTCACCACCCGAACAAACGATGTTCCGGCAGGCTTCGGCCACGGCGATCATAGCTCCCTGACGCGGATTGGCATTCACATAACGACTGTTACAGTCTACGGTAATAACAATCGACTTATCGGTGGCGGGTAAGCCGGGCCTTTTACCCGAACAACGGCGGCATCGGAAGGGGCATTGGTGCTCCGATTAGCCGTCCCAACCATCGAGTCATATTGTTCATACACCCACTTGCGCGAGCAGATGTTTGGATGAGACAGCAGGTGGACAGCTACTTTCCTGATCTCGTCGGTTTCGATATCGTCAACGTCTGCGATCCTGAACTTAGCGTACTCCTTTATGTATGCGGGCTCTTTATACTCCCGCTCGTATTGGGGTGCCCCACCGCCTAACACAAGGTCATAGGCAGGCACATCGGCTACGAGTTCACCATAGCGATAGAAATGCAGCCGACCGAGGTCATTTTCCCCTTTGGCCGTTACTTCCCCAATTTGGGCACAATTCAGATCCCATTTATCGAAAATACCCTGGATGATATGCTCTTTTCCTTTCTCGATAACCACCAGCATCCGCTCCTGCGACTCCGATAACAGAATCTCGAACGGGGCCATGTTGGGTTGGCGGGTTGGTACTTTGTCGAGGTCGATGATCATACCATGTTCGCCCTTGGCACTCATTTCTGAGGTTGAGCAGATGATGCCCGCTGCGCCCATATCCTGAATACCAATCACATAGCCCGTTTCAATAATTTCGAGCGTAGCTTCGAGCAGTAGTTTCTCCATGAATGGGTCACCTACCTGGACCGCAGGCAATTTATCGGTCGATGCGGCCGAAATATCTTCCGACGCAAACGTAGCGCCGTGAATTCCATCCTTCCCGGTAGCCGAACCCACAATGAACACCGGATTCCCAACGCCATAGGATGTCGCTTTCGCCGACTTGCCCACCTCAACAATCCCGGCCGAGAATGCATTGACCAGCGGGTTGGTGTTATAGCACTCGTCGAAGAAGAGTTCTCCACCCACGGTTGGTATTCCAAAGGCATTGCCATAATCACCGATGCCTTTTACCACCCCACGCAGGAGCCGTTTGGTTTTGGCCAGCGACAGATCGCCAAAGCGAAGTGAGTTCAATTGCGCAATGGGCCGGGCACCCATCGTGAAAATATCGCGGTTGATTCCGCCAACGCCCGTTGCGGCTCCCTGATAAGGCTCCAATGCCGACGGGTGGTTGTGCGATTCGATTTTGAACGAACAGGCCAGCCCATCACCAATATCGACCAGACCCGCGTTTTCTTCACCGGCTTTGGCCAGCATCCGATCGGAGTCGCGGGGGAGTGTTTTTAGCCAGAGGATGGAATTCTTATAGGAACAGTGTTCCGACCACATCACCGAGAAGATACTCAGCTCGGTAAAATTGGGGCGACGGCCTAAAATTTCGGCAATCCGGTCAAATTCTTCGGGGAGCAGACCCAGTTTTCGGGCTGTTTCAAGCGAGGGTAGCGTTTCGAGGGTATCCATTCGTAAAGAGCGAAAGAGTGAAAGAGCGCATGAGTACGAGAACGTTAGCTCTTCGTTACCTGTGTTGGCCCTTTAAACATCGCCCAAAATTAGACTTTTTGGGCGAAAATGGCCCGCAGTGGGTTGACAAATATCAAAACGCTCGTATATTTGCACCCAGAAAGAGAGATGGCAGAGTGGTCGATTGCGGTGGTCTTGAAAACCACTGACTGTAACAGGTCCGGGGGTTCGAATCCCTCTCTCTCTGCAAAAGAAAAGCTAAGGCACTCATAATCAATGATTTGAGTGCCTTTTTTGTGTTCAAAATTTGAATCTTAATTTCTGGTAAGTAGTAATAAAATGGACACTTCAGCTAAAGTTCTTATATCAGAAATTATTTTTGACAGTTCTAAAGAAAAGTATATTACAGATATTGAGAATATTCTTAACAGTTCAATTAATAAAAATGAGACATGCAAAGATTATATAAAAAATATATGTACGAAAGACAATAATCCTCTAATTGAGTTAAAATCTTTACATTCACTATGTCTAAAATTTATATCATATTCTTGTTATAATTCTTTCATAAAACTAAAATTTAAAAAATATCCTTTTATTAATTATGAAACTTACAAAATAGATCTTTCTTACTTAAAATTATTAGATAAAAATGATATAAAAATTCATATAAACTCTTTGATAACAAAAATTGACAATGACAACATTTTTGAATTGCTAAATGAAATTTTATATGCTGATTATATACAAAAACAAATACTGTTACTCCAAAAAAATCCTATTAATAAATTAAAACATTTTTTAATAAAAATTTCAATTAAAGGGTTTAGAATCACAAAATCACCTTTTATTATAATATTGTTATTACTGTTATTTACTTTTTATATAGTTACAAATAATTACATTTTTATAACCGTTAGAGCAGATACTGAACAAACTATATCTTTATCATTAATAGGTGCTTTAACTTCTTTTTTGGGTTTTTTAGTTGTTTTTCTACAATTATCATACGATAACCTATTTAAAAATTTTGGACCTTATGCCAAGAAATTTGTTTTCAATAAATCATGGAATGTATTAATAATATTTTTTGCTTTAAGTACCGCAATGTCTTTAATAAGCGCATTACTTAAAGACGATTTTCCTTTATATCAGGATTTATTTTTTAATATTTCTGTAATTTCATTTGTCATTTTTATATCTTTGGTTATCCCCAAAGTCAAGTCTATTCTTGACAAGTCAACCTCTTTATATTATTTGAAGGATATAATTCAAGGAATTAATAAAAAACACATTAAGGAATTATATGTAAATAGTATTGAAATTACAGATCAATTTGATAATTTGTCTGATCTAGTAGAGAGAAACCCTATAATAGTTATAACTCAAATAAATAGGACTGCTATTCAGCAAAATTCTATTTATATATCTGGTTTGATTCTACGAGAGATTACAAAACGCTTTGACTATCTTATTAAAGAAGTCAGTTTAGATAATGATAATGGACCTATTCAAACTACGAATCAAGAAATCTTTTTAGCTTATGCTAATTTTTTATACTCAACTACAGAGACAATATATAAGTCCCAAGTAAATGTTTTAATTCAAGAAATATATAGTAGCATACCTCAAATAAGTACAACTTTAGCTTTAATAGAATCTGATGGAGAAATTATGCAGAAATTGATGGAATTAATTTCTGATGTAGTGCAAGAGTCAGCAAATTCTAATGACTTAAAACAAGTTAAAGAAGGAATACTTTTGTATCAGAACACTTCGTTATTTAGTCTTCAATATAATGCACCAATTGAACAAGAATCTATTAATATTTCCTCAAAAATATATAACAGTATAAAAGCTATGCACTGGAATGTTATGCAACAGCTAATTACTTATAAATTTAATGACCTAATATTATATTGTATCAGCAGTCAAAAAGGAAGAAATATAATTTTTATCGCAGAAATTGCAATAATTTACAGTAAGGTCGTGTATCATATATTAGGACATAAAACACTTGGAATCGAACAAAAAAACAGGATTATATCTTATTTATGCAATGAATCAGTAAGCATATATGATGATTTCAAGAACGACTTTAAAGCAAATAATATTTACTTAGGTAATCCATTTGATACCATCATATATAACTCAGAAAATCACAATGAAAAAATCTTTGCTACCATATTTTATTCTTGGGTAAATTGGTATAAGATATATTTTGGCAATAGAAATTTTCGTGAAACAACGGATTTCTTAAGCAGTAGTATATCTCAATTTATTTTAAACGAAATCTACAAATTAAAGTCACCAACTCCTAAAACATTTTCAAACCTTTACATAAAAGAATCTCTAGCAATTTACTATATAATATATAACTCTTATTCGAATGTTGATAATATTTTACTTAGTAGGGCAAAACATGATATATTAATAATTGACAATGAATACAAATCTATTCAGCTAAAGAATAAAGACATTTCATCGACATTAAGATCTTTAAAAAAAATATATAAAATCGACAACAAAAAAAGATCTTAGCAATGTATGCCTTATAAAAACATATTTTAAAATATTTTTTTATAAAAAAATCGTTAAAAAAAGACATTATAGCCTTACTTGATTCTATTTTTATTTAGCAGTTATTTCTTACTACAAGCAGCAGCATAACAATTTGAATATCAGCCACATACATTGATACCGCCATTAAATTTTGTAGCCTTTTTTGGTACATGGCATTAATAAAATAAGAATAAACTGCCTTACCTCCTTCTAGTACAATCGTTTGAATATAAGACAGTTATCTCAAATTCGAGATTAATTTTTTATCTGTTTCATATCTGAGTTATTAATTTGGCCTATACTCATCCTTTCTAAGAAATCATTTAATGGCATATTGGATTCAGATATAAGTAAGCCTTAAAGACTTGACTTTAAGGCTTACTTATATCTGAATCCATTAATATCTAGTACCTATATTCTTCCTTACTCTTCGAGCTGCCTTAGCACACCTATAACAACAGAAAGCCGAATCCATCCGTATACTTTCATACTGGCAGTTGCAATGCAAACAAAGCTTATGATAGTATACACGCGCTCCATAGCGTTCAGCCCTTTGATACTTGAAATTCCGTACTGGTTTGGTTTTGTGTTGCTCTTCCATTTGTCAAAAGTATAAGTGTTGAATTGGACTCGATAGTCCTCTGATAGTTCTTCAAAAGCTCTCCGATAGTCCTCCCGTAAGCCTTCGATAGTCCGGCAAAAGCCCGCCGAAAGCCTTCAAAAAGCCCCTTTTTAGCCTATAGAGGATTTTGTACAGGACGTTGCCGTATCATATCATTGAAATCATTGTAGTCTGCGTATAGATTGGAGCGGTCATAGACGGGAAAATTTGAGCTTCGTAATTGACCATAGGCCGCTCGTCCTGCCTTATCGTTATCGAAGTAGGTATGAATTCGTTTAGCCCCTTCTAAGCCCGGTAAAGCTTGCGCCAGATTGGTTGTTGAGTTCAGAATAATGGTCGTGCATTCAGGCCGTAGTTGCTTTTTGTAGGTAAGGGCAGAGAGGAAGTCAAAAAAGCCCTCAAACACATCAACCGACGTTGAACCAGCTACCGGAATGGTTCGGATAGCGCTTGCTCCTAGCCAGCCTTTAAATAGCTTAGAGCGTAGGGCGTAACTGTCTTTATCCGTTTTGAAGCCTACCGCGTAGTACTCCCGGTTTCCGTTTCGGTAGCGAACCTCATGTAGATACCGTTTTGCCAGTAATGGCGGAATTCCCCGACTCATGATATAATCCATCAATACCGGTTAAACAACGCCCGTGCATCCACTTATGTCAGGGCGTATCGTTCGTCCTGTGGCGGTTCCGGTTGGGTAATAGATTGACCGTAAATTACCTGGCCTACATCAAGCGTATTGACTTGAAGTTAGTAAGCGATGAAAAGCCCATTTATCAGCCCACCGCTTTAGTGGTGGACTAATAGAGTTCCGAATTCGATTCGGCGGTTAGTTAATACAAATCAATACGCTTGCGTTTGAGTAGGAAGGGCGATATTGCAGCCAACGGGTAATCGCCGTGCGTGCCGTTAGTGTAGTAAACAGTTTGCGGGGCCTGCCCGTTTGGTCATCGCTTAGTTTGGCGACCACAAAACTGACACGGCTACCAGCCCATGTCAATCCTCCAACACACGCTACGTTTAGATTATGAGATTCATGTTGCTTCTTTTACTTATTAGCGTCACTGGACTACAAGCTTATAGTCAGGACTCAGCGAGCAAAGCGTTTCTTGCCAATTTCTTTGCCAAATCCACCAGGCTTGTCTACATGGATAAGCTAGGGGACTATGAAATTAAGCGTATGGAGAAAGCATTGTCAAAAGACACCTTATTTAATGTATTTGACACTGATTTGAAAGAGCCTAAAAGTCGTCTGGTTTTAACGAAGGAAGAGCGTAGTCATATCCAACATGAACTGGCGCAACAGGCCACATTGATTTGGCCTAATCAACTCGTTGAAAACGGCGAAAGACTATCTGAAGCAGCTATAGATAGTATTGAACGGACTCGGGTTGGCTGTATTTTAATGAGCACTATAGCTCAAGGCTGTATACGTTTTCAAATCCTATTTTTATTCGAAATCGTTCGTTGTGTATTTTTTATGCTGGCTACACCTGTGGGTCTCGTTGTGGAGAAGGGAAATTAATGATCTATAAAAAGCAAAATGACACCTGGGTACCCTGGATGGAACTCTACCGGTGGGTGAGTTAGGCAGAATCAGCCAAAATCGTTGAAAATTGAATCCATGTCAGCTGAATTTTTAGCCTTTGTAGTAGGAAACTACCGTTCAAAACCCAGCTTCACGCACATTAAGCCTCCAACTAACAGCGAATAACGTCCAATATACACCAATCAGGTTAACCTGTGCATAGGACAACTTAGTCCTCAATGTTACCGATTTTTTATTTTTATTTAATTTTTTTTAACTATTTGGAATTATTAATAAACTAAATAGCTACCTTCCTGTTGTTAACATAAATCTATCAATCTATACCAATATGTTCAAACCATTACTTTTTAGTCTAACATTTATTGTAATGTTAGCTATCCAGCGACTAAGCTTCGCTCAGGCACCCAACTTGGGAACATCTGCCAGTTACGCCTTATTTTCAGTAGCCGGTGCTTTTACCAATACGGGAGCATCAACCGTGCGGGGTGATATCGGGACCAACGTTGGGGAGTTAACTGGTTTTCCGCCAGGTACAGTTATAGGCCAGACCAACGTGGCTAATGCAACCTCAGCCCAGGTAGCGACTGACGTCTCCAGTGCATATGTTGCCCTTACGGGAGTAGCCTGCGCGTCTGCCGTTAGCCCGAATCTGGGCGGGCTGACCCTTACCCCCGGCGTGTATTGTCAGAGTGGACCGGCTGGCGCGTCTACCCTGGCGGGAAACCTGACCCTGGATGGGCAGGGCAATGCCAATTCAGTGTTTATCATTAAGTTAACCGGTGTGTTGAGCACCGCAACAAACTCCGGAATCCTGCTCACGAATGGGGCCTCATTTGCCAATGTCTATTTTCAAGTCGATGGGGCGGTCAACCTGGGCATTGGCTCGCTGTTCAGAGGGACGATCCTGGCAAACGGAGCCATTAGCTTATTAACGGGGGCAGCCCTGGAAGGAAGAGGGCTTTCCATTGCCGGGGCAATCAATCTAAACGCGAACCGCGTGTCTAATTCAACAGCGGCTCCCCTACCCGTTGCTCTGGTCTCCTTCACGGCAACTGCGCTGGCGAATCATACGGTCGATCTGAATTGGATAACATCGCTGGAAACCAACAACAAAGGGTTTCAACTGGAACGCAGTAAAGATCTGGCGCTGTTTGAGACCATTGGCGAAATCAGCGTTGAATCATCTAACAGCAATTCCCTGAAGACCTACCGCTTTCTGGATTTGTCTCCCTTCTTGGGAACCAGCTACTACCGATTACGACAAACTGATTTGAGCGGTAAAGTCACGCTTTACCCCGCCGTTTCGGTGATCCTTCGCGATGAAGCCTACGGGGCATTTCCCAATCCAATCGTGAGTGATGGTCGCTTTACACTTCGATTGGATGAACCCGAAACGGCACTGGTTAGCTTCTACGGCCTGGATGGCCGTTTACAACCCGTTTTAAAAACTGGAACACAGGGTGGAAACCTTTTACTAAAGGCGTCGGATAAGCTCTCTAGTGGGGTCTATATTCTGAAAGTCGAAGAACGGGGACAGACCCGCCAGCATCGGCTCGTTGTCCAATAAATTCGTTTGGATACTGGTTAAACTATAAAATTCACATGTAATCTTCCAGACTGATGAAATTAAAACATAAAAACATATCGATTGGTACGCCTAAAAAGGCTTATCTAACACCCAAGCTTACGGGACTGGGTAATGTAAAAAAACTCACCCTAAAGACGGGCTCCAATACGGATACCTTTGGCGGCACATTCGGTTAATTAAATTCTTTCTATTCATTACCCGGTATGCAGAAAAAACGCCAGGCCATGTGGTCTGGCATTTTTTTTAAGATCATGGTTAGATTCTGGGTATCAGCGAAGCCCAGACTACAAAATATAGTCAAAATAAGCTTGCCCGCCAGCGTACGGGTATCGATCGTATCGATGAGACTGGAAAATTCAATCCCTTTCTGTAAAAACAAATTGACCAGTCCGATTAAATGCACCAGATACCATCCATTATCTGACCAAATTCAGGATTTAATAACTGCTCCTTAAGATACCGTAGCACTTACAATACAACCCATTTACGCAGCCAGCCGAATAATAGAATTATCATTACTAAGACGAGTTATGACAGATGGTTAAATACACTAATTAACCATTTAACATACTGTAGTATGTTAATCAATTTATTGTCAATAAACTAATATTCCTAGTATGAGTTATACCTGAATATAGGGATATAATTCTAATGTTTTTTATTGAATTACCTCAGGCAGTTTAGCCTTTTAATAACCAAGTATGTCAAAAAAAAATCGACCCTAGATTGGCAGAACAATTTGTACTATTCAAATGAGCCACTATTTAACTCTTATTAGCCTTGCCATAACCTATTGGTTTGCATACAATTAACCTGTATTCCTAAAAAAAATTAATATGTGTATTTTAAACTGTTAATTAACTAGTGACATTTTTTTTACTTAATCTTTGTCCCATATAATCCACAAAAAAATAAAAGGCAAATCACTATGGGTACCCGATTGCAAAAAAAGTACACCTCAACTAATTTAAGTGCAGAGTCTGTACTAACGAACTGGATAAAGGCAACTTCTGATTTATATATAAATTATAGAAAAATCATGACAGCCGTTAATCGACCAGAAACTGAATCTCTTAGACAAGAAAAACAATATATTGGCCAGTGTCCCAGAGTCTTATTAATGGAGCTAGCGATAACTATGCAGCAGGAGTTGGAGAGGCTATTGCTTGATATGGAAAAAATCGACACATTTACCCCTTCGACCTCTAAACAGACCATTAAACGCCTTTTTGATCATACCAATGCTTTAAATGAATTGAATGATCAAGCTCAAATTAGGCTTGACTTAGTTACACATTCACCGTCCTAATTTCTACCGCTTGTGAAAGACTCCCTCCAACCGTTTAATAAATTATTAGAAGGCTACTTATTTAGCGTTGCTTCTCAATTTATTGATCAGTTTGACGATGAAAACCAAACTAACCTAATTAAATTAATCAGTACTATTGAGACAGATTCAACCTGTGATGAATCTGTGGAACCAGATCGTTTCTCCCTACCAACTCAGCAACTAGAGAAGCAATGGAAGAGTATTTTAACCCCGCCACGAAAGCATAAAAAAGTATCGAAGAAAAATACAGATACATTCTTACTTGAAGTGACCCAAAGGCGTATTAAGCATTATCAGGATATTATTGATCAAATTAGCCTAACAATCCACAAACTTGAAGTTGCCCGTCAAAACTTTACAAATAGGAATTGTGGTGATCTACAACGAGCAAAGCTCAATATGTCTTACGAGCTGGCTCTACAACGAAATAAAGACTATCTGGCTTTAGTAATAGGGCAGAAAATGCTAGTTTCTAAAAGGCTCACTCAGTTGCTCCATTCTGTGTAAAAACCTGATCGGTTTTCAATTGATCTTTCCTAAAAACGGCCTCAGTTGCGTTGGCGTTTCGATTTTTACGTAGGGGAGGCATAGATCCAATAGGCAACAGGGCAGATTAGTCTATTTATAATGTATTCTACCCAGCCTCCAGTATACTTAACAAACCGAAAAAGTTCTTTTTTATACGATCGCCAGGCGGTTTTTTAGTTGTCTATATAACTCCAAACTTCCTTCCTGGAAATCAACGGTTTTGGGTTGTGCTCGTACTGAATAACCAGGTATTTGCTGGGAGCCCCTCGTGACTCAATCGAACTTATCTGATCGCCGGTATCTGGCCTGGCAACTAAATCCTGATCGGCTCTTACAGTCAGGTCCTGACTCCAATATATGATTGTTTACTGAGAACTTGTCTGCTGTACCTTTCCTATACCAACCATTAAAACCAAGAATACTAATGGATTTATAAGACTTGTATACACAGCTTTAAAAGCTGCCCCATGGTTCTGCAGTGCTTAGCTTTTGGGTAGAGCATGTAGCAGACAGGACCTTAAAATGTTTGCTGAATTTTAATGGACTAATCTTTTTTTAATCCAAATATTTCCACCAAAGGATCAAATTTATTTTACTTTTATCCGTATTTAGATGTTGAGTTCAGAAGAATAGTCTGCCATTATGCTAGCGAATCTCATGCCGCTAACTAATGTCAAAACCCGATAAGCCCTGATCCTAAGTCGGTAGATTTATCCGTATTCTACGATTAGATTAGGTAAGTGGATTACTAAGAAACCCACTTTGTAGCTATTTTCAAGGTATACTTGTAATTGTTTGGTTATGTACTACTAATCTACTCCAGCGTAATTAGTCGAAGCATACGGTTTTTGATTTCGTTAGTCATGAAGCAGCCTTCATTCGTTTATGGTTTACGGTTCGTAACGCTGTTTTTAACCGTGACTGCGTTTCCTCTACAAGCACAACAGATACAGGCAGATAGCCTGTCGAAAAACCAACAACAACTTTCCAGAAACGATATTGGTCGTTTAAAGGGGGCATTGAGTCAGCCAATTAATTCTAGTCAGGTAGCGGATTCATTACTCTCGATTTCCCGCCAGCTTGCCTTCCAGCCTGGTCAGGTAATCGCGCTATGTCAGTTGGCAGGCATTCGCTTTCAGGAACAGCAAACCCAGCAGGCGACGGCTCTTTTGCAGGAAGCCAGCCAACTTGGCGAGCAACTTCGTGATTTAAAAGAACTGGTCTGGGTAATGAGCCAGATCTCCCGTATCCAGCGAGTCAGTAGCCGTAATTCGCCCGTGCTTTCTGCGTCATTTGTCCCGGTTCTGGAGTCAGTAGGGCGCGCTATGGGAGTCAGTGCATCCATGATGAGTCGAGGGAAAGCCAGAACATTTCCGTTTGAAAATAATGCCCCTAATGCCCAACCTGATAAACGAATTGCCGATAGACGATCTGCCCAACCCAACCCCTTCGAGTATATAACTCCGATTCCCGGCGCAACCTTTGAACCATTTCAGGGTCGTCATTTCCGCTTTAAGCCCGATATCGTTGATCGTCTGCTCGATACCCTTATCCATTTTGACAAGAGCAGTCCACAAGTCGCCAGTCAACTCAAAGAACAGCGAAAACGGCGCGACTCCAGCCAGGCCTTGAGTAAGGCGTTTGCGAAAGAGGGCAACTATGCGAAGGCCTATCAATATTTCTTACAATATAGTGCCTACAAAGACAGCTTAACCGCTGAAACGACAACCCGGCGTCTGGCTTCGCTGGCCTACAAGCAAAATCTGCTCAAAAAGGAAGCTCAAATCAAACTCTTAACCAAAGATCGCCAACTACGGGAACAGGAGTCCAATCGGCAACGGCAGTTTGTGCTGGTTCTGGTTGGGGTCATCGCCCTCTTAATAGGTTTCTCGCTTATTCTGACGCGTAATAACCGCGCTAAGCATCTGGCAAACCAGCAGTTGAATGAACAAAAAGAAGCGCTACAACAAACGCTGGCGGAATTAAAGACCACTCAGGCTCAGCTTATTCAATCAGAAAAAATGGCTTCCCTGGGAGAACTGACGGCAGGTATCGCTCACGAAATTCAGAATCCACTGAACTTCGTCAATAATTTCTCGGAAGTCAGCACGGAGTTGATAGATGAGTTAAAAGATGGACCACTTGACAAGTTACCCGATTCGGATAAAGCGTATGTCGATGAGATTCTGAGTGATCTGACATTGAATCTCCAGAAGATTACCCATCATGGCAGTCGGGCTTCGGCCATTGTTAAAGGAATGCTGGAACACTCCCGAACCTCCACCGGCGAACGAGCCCCCACCGATTTAAACGAACTTTGCGACGAATACCTGCGGTTGTCCTATCATGGGTTGCGCGCTAAAGACAAAACCTTCAATGCCTCATTAAACACGGAGTTTGACCCTCAGGCAGGCACTATTTACGCAGTGCCGCAGGACTTGGGACGGGTGTTACTCAATTTGTTGAACAACGCTTTTTACGCGGTTGCCGAAAAGAAAAAGCAACAGCCTGACCACTACCAACCAACCGTAAAAATCAGCACGAGACGTATTGAAAATCGAGTAATTATTCGGATTGAGGACAATGGCACGGGTATACCCCAAGCAGTACGAGACAAAATTTTTCAGCCTTTTTTTACCACGAAACCGAGTGGTGCTGGTACAGGTCTGGGGCTTTCACTCTCCTACGACATTATTACCAAAGGCCACAATGGCTCCTTGCAGGTTCAGACTCAGGAAGGAGAAGGCACGGCGTTTATTATTGAGTTGCCTACGACGAAAGAAACTTTCGTTGCCTAGCACCCTTCTAATTTAGATTCTATTGATTCTATTGATTCTTTGGATTCTAATGGATTCTGTCGTACGGATAATCAGAGGCAATAGAACCCTGTAGAGTCAATAGAATCCAAAGAATCAATTTACAACCAAGTCATCTGAAAATCAGTGTTCTATCCTCAGATTACAGATCCAGTAAAAGCTTCCTACCCTATGCCCGAACTTCATTTACCCCAATCTGTAGTGATCAGCAAGAAAAAGCAACGAAAGGATTTGTATGAGTTGCTGGGCAAACTACCTGACCGACAACGACCTATCACCGTAGAATTGATCTCCACGCAGGAAACCGATGAGTTGATTACGGAAAAACTTCTTCTGGATATCAATGGACTGGAGAAGGCTCCAGCCTATTTTACCAAACCAAAGAATCACACAGGCAAATTACCCGTGGTTTTATTTAACCATTCTCATTTTGGCCAATATGGGGTGGGCAAAAACGAATTCGTACTGGGTAGACCCGAAATGCAGAAGCCGCCTTATGCACTGGCATTAGCTCGGGCGGGTTATGCAGGCTTGTGCATTGACAGCTGGTGCTTCGGTGAACGTCAGGGACGCGGGGAAATGGATACCTTTAAGGAGATGCTCTGGAATGGTCAGGTGCTCTGGGGTATGATGGTTTACGACCATTTACGGGCCCTGGATTACTTACAAACCAGACCCGATGTGGATGCCCGACGCATCGCCACGATGGGTATGTCGATGGGAAGCACGATGGCCTGGTGGCTGGCGGCTTTGGACGAACGCATAAAGGTGTGTGTCGATCTCTGCTGCCTCACTGATTACCAGTCGCTTTTGGAGGCAAAAGGACTCGGTTTGCATGGAATCTATTACTATGTTCCTGGCCTGCTAACTCAGTTTACCACAGGGCAAATCAATGGACTCATTTCGCCACGCCCCATTTTAGTTTAGCAGGAAGATTCGATCCATTGACACCCCTGGCAGGACTTGAAAAAATAAATCAGCAGTTACTAGAAATCTATCAGCGGGATGGAGCCCCAAGCGCCTGGAAATTAATTATTTACGAAACAGGCCATCAGGAAACAGAAACAATGCGAGCGGATATCCTGAACTTTTATCGGCAATGGTTATAAATGAACGCAACCTTACCCTTCCTGACTCCGTATATCAGGAAAGTGGGAGTCACATTTTGGGTCGAAACAGGTTGTGACAAAAGTTAAATTTGGGATAAAAACGCTGAGCCTGATGGGTCCAGCGTTTTTTTTGCTCTACCAAATACTGAGCGAATGGCCCGAACAGCGACACACATTGGCCTAATTTTTGCGTAGTTTTCCGTGTTCATTGCGGGCCTGCCTGCAGGTTTCAATGAGCTACATATATGGGTATATGGGAAACGCTGACTCAAAAAGGGTCAGCGTTTTTTTGTACAGGCTCCTAGTTAACGACCACTGTAAAATCAGTATCTAAATCTGAAGATCCTGGTGCAGCGGTGCCATTTTTAGCATTCGGCTGGTGCCGCAATACAACGTTTAGTTTACCAGAACCCACAGCCCCAGTTTTTACTTCGGTTGTTAACCCGATGGGATACGGGCCAGGGGTAGGGTTGGTATCCCTATCGGTCAGCGTAATTGTTAAAAGGTTCGCGGGGGTAGGTGTATAGACGAACAAATGCTCGTTCGCTTTCTCTTTTATTTCAGCCGTTGCATCGAGAACAGGTGTTTTCGTTTTGTCGAGCAGAGTGATCACACCCGTATAGGTCGTATTGGCTTTTAGGCTGAGCGTAGCTTTGCTGAAGTCAGCCGTTGTATTCAGGTTTTCAATGGTTGCCGTTACACTCTCCGTTGGTGTAGCCTTGTTGGTTAGGGTTAAGGTAGCGGTTGTAATGGCTTCATTATCGTCGGTTGGTGCCACATTTTGCTCATCCTTATTACAGGCTCCAGCCAGTAAAGCAACACAGGAGAACCAAACTAATTGATTTTTTAAGTACTTCATAACTAACAAATTTTAAACGTGAGACAGGGGGGTAAAAAATGGTTAATGGTTAATGGTTAATGGTTAATGGTTAATGGTTAATGGTTAATGGTTAATGGTTAATGGTTAATGTAAAACAAATAGCGGACAAATTTAATCGCCTGATAATCAATTCATTATTCATTATTCATTATTCATTATTCATTATTCATTATTCATTATTCATTATTCATTATTCATTATTCATTATTCATTATTCATTATTCATTATTCATTATTCATTATTCATTATTTCAAGCGCGTTTGGCTACAGAGAAGGGCAGCTTCACTTTGAGCAGGATAGTCCGGCCCGGCTCATCGGCGAAGTAACGAAAGCGGTTCAGGTAATCGCGATAGGCTACATTGGCCAGATTGGCACCACTTACACTAAAGGTCATCGTTTGGGAGCCCACCTGAGCCATGAAGCCCAGTTCGGCACCCAGTAGAAAATAAGCTGGTGGTGGCGCAGCAAAATCGCCGGTAAAGATGACCTGCCCATTTTCCTGCCGGGTTGTCACAGCCGGAGCACGGTTTTGCCGGGCTACATATAACCCACTCAGGGAGACGTACAGGTTCGACAGTTTTCCTACCTTCGCCCAGTCGTAACGCAGGCTATTGTCTGACCGATTGGCGGGAATAAACACCAGGTATCCATGATCGGTTTGGTTATAGGCGAATAACAGGGAGTTTTTAGTCGTTACTGTCAGTTGATCCGTCAGTTTATAGTTCAGGGTGGCATCCATGCCTCGAAACGTTGCCTGCACCTGTGTATAGGTATATGATGGGAAAGCCCACGTTGCCGGATAATGGGCACCGAATCGGGTTTGAGATAGATGTAATTATGAATGAGGTTGTTATAAACGCCAATTTCGCCACTGAGTCGCTTGCCTGCATACGCCAGTACAAGGTTAGCATTATACGCCTGCTCAGGCTTCAGATTCGGATTACCCCGCTCATAGGCCACCGCACTTTGGTGTAGGCCATTCGAATACAAATCCGCTACGTTGGGGGCACGCCAGGCGGTACTCAGGTTAGCAGTCAGGGTTAGATCAGGCCGAAGCTGATAGGCGATACCCAATGAGCCGTTCGCGTTTTGCCACTCATGAGTCTCGTTATAGGTCTGCCGGGTAGCTTCATCCAGAAAATAGGCTCTCAACCACCGATAATCATACCGCAGTCCACCTTCCAGCGTCCAGGGGCCAACGGCATACCGTTCAATGGCAAACAGCCCCGCGCCATAGTTTCGGAAATTAGGGATCAAAAACAGATACTGGCGGACATTGCTTTGCGTGATCCCATTAAATCCCAGACTACCCGACCATTGTCCAGCGGCTTTGGTTTTAATGGGCGCATGTTCCCAAACCAGATCGGTGGTGTGCGTGACCAATTTGAGGTATAGCTCGGGATTGAGTGCTCCGCTGAATGAAACATAATCGTACTCCCGGCGGGTATTCTGCTGTCGGGCGAAGGTGGCGGTAAGGGTCCCCCTTTGGCGCTGTGGATATAGGCACGCACTTTCAGCAAATCATGCCGGACATCCTGATAAGGACGGTCGAGGGCGTAGGAAAATCCGGGTTGCACCAGTGGCTGTGGACTATTGATAGCCGCATACAGATCAGCCAGGCTACCGACCTGTGCCCCCGTAAACAGCCCAACCTTGGTATCGAACTGACTATAAAACACCTCCGCCCCCCAATTGCGGTGGTCGTAATGCAAATCGCCCGAAAAATTAGTTTCGTGATAGCTCGTGTTTTCCAGGTAATAGTTTGGGGTTCGCACGTAGCCAGACCGCTTGAGCGTTCCCTGCAACCGCCAGCTTAATCCTGCTAACTTCCTGTCGAACGCCCCTTCCAGCATGCCCGATGCTACCCCTAAACCACCATTGGTCCCTCCTACTACATTTAGTTCACCCCCATTCCCGGCTGGGTAGGCATTGGTTTAGGTTCCACTAAAATGACACCCCAATGGCATCGGAGCCATAGCGGATACTGGCAGCCCCCTTTATAACCGTCAACCGGGAAGCCAGAAACTGATCGACCTGTGGCGCATGTTCCGTACCCCATTGCTGATCTTCCTGCCGGATGCCGTTGTTCAGAATAATAATCCGGTTGCTATAAAGTCCATGAATGACTGGTTTGGAAATACTGGGGCCTGTCTGAATCGAATACAAACCCGCGAGTGATTTCAGGCTCTCGCCCAGCGACTGCCCCCGCGTTTGATCAAGAGCCGCCCCCGACAAGCTAACCTGGGTTTGCAGCAGTTGCTGGGCTTCCGAACGATGCTCGGTAACGACAACTTCCTTCAATAGCTGGTTATCGGGCACGAGTTGCACGGTGGCTATCATCCGTGACGAATCTGTACCAACCGTTATAGAGACCGTTTTGGTTTTATATCCAACAAATTGATAATCAATCATATACTTGCCGATACACAGATGATCAATCCGGAAAGCACCCGTCGAATCGGCAACTGTACCCGTTTGTAATTCGCGGATATAGACAGTAGCCCCAATAAGTGGCTCACGGGTATCCAAGCCGACAATCCGGCCCTGTACTACCTTATTGCAAGCTGCCGATTGCGCCCAACCGAGGGAAATCGTCCTGATCAATACGCTAATCAATAAATAGACTTTCCAATAGGTACGCATTAGTTTCTCTTCTCGGTCTTTGGCCAACGCTAAGGGTTCGACCATTTATGCAACAATGTTGCAATATTAGCTAAAAATGTGGCAGTTGCCTTAATTACCGCGCCTTTAACTAATAATTTAATTGTGTTCAAAAAGACGTAAACGCAAAAAGCCACTGATTATCAGTGGCTTTTTGCGTTTATACTACTATTTATCTAATGCAAAATTTCAAACACTAATTCGCGGAGAATATCACTTTCGTTCATGGTTGGGGTGTCAATACCTTTACTTTGGGCATCTGCCCGACGGATGGCGTGGATGATGGTAGCCACTTTGGGTAGCGGAAATGTGCGGGCTGCGGAGAGATAATCTTTCACAAAAAACGGGTTGACGCCCAGTAACGGAGCCAGCCCTTTATCGGTCTGATCTTTGGACGCCTGCACCAGTAAGACTTTACTAAAATACCCAAACAACTGGGCCAGAATGACTACGAGCGGGTTATCTTTCGGGTTACGACCGAAATAGTCCACAATCTGGTTTGCCTTTACAACGTCGCGCTGGGTGATGGCTTTTTGGAGTTCGAAAACGTTATACTCTTTACTGATGCCAACTAATCGCTCGACGGTAGCGGCCGAAATCTCTTCGCCAACGTGCAGGTTAATCAGGATTTTGTCGATTTCGCTGGCGAGTCGTTTGAGGTCATTGCCAATGTGATCGGCCAGGAGTTGACAGGCTTTCGGGCTGACTTTGGCACCCTGCTCACGGCAGTACTCCCCTACCCAATCGGGTATTTTATTGTCATAGAGCTTCTTAACGCCTAACAGTTTGCCTTTTGCGCCAAAGGCTTTCACCCAGGCTTTCCGCTCATCGAGGGCTGGCTTTCCGTCTTCCCGTGTATAACACAGCATCAAAATTGTGCTCGAGAGTGGATTCAGCGCGTAATCTTCAAAGAGCGTCTGGGCCGATTTATCGTTGATGCCATTCATCTGCTGGGCCTCTTTCACGAGTACCAACTGCCGTTCGGCCATGAATGGATAGCGTCGGGCATAGTTCAGAACCGCTCCAGCATCCGTATCTTTTCCGAAGAGGACAAATTGATTAAATCCGCGTTCGGCAACCGGAACGGCCACTTTTTCAAGTTCATCGGCAATACGGTCAATGTAAAACGGCTCATCGCCATGAATCAGATACACGGGGCAATCCGCTTGTTACGGATGTCTTTTAACAGGGCGTCAACGGCAGGAATCAAAGCGGGGTATTGGTTTGTGGTTTGTTGTATTCGGTTTATCAGGCAAAATTAGACATATACGGCCTTACCAAAAAGCTATGTGAGAATCCTGGCGATGATATGGCTAGGTTTTCTATCTTTAGTGCTTCACTTAC
The DNA here is from genome assembly GCA_003259005.1 of Spirosoma telluris. GTDB lineage: Bacteria > Bacteroidota > Bacteroidia > Cytophagales > Spirosomataceae > Spirosoma > Spirosoma telluris. The sequence goes on along the minus strand of QLII01000001.1, from coordinate 952,592 downwards.
AACCGCTTCCTCAATGAAAATCATTCTCTTCTGGCTACCTGTACTCTTTCTTCTTTTATCGCAGCCAACACCTGCACAAACAACCAGCCCTTACGAACGCCAGGAGGTGCTGATTCCGATGCGCGATGGAATTAAATTGAATACAGTAATATATACCCTCAAAAACAGTAAAGAGCCGCTACCCTTTTTGCTAACCCGAACCCCTTATGGTGTCAGCGAAACCAATAGCCCGGACCGTATTCAGTACGTAAAAGATATGGCCGATGATGGCTACATCTTTGTCTATCAGGATATTCGGGGCGGTATAAATCGGAGGGGACCTTTGAAATGCAACGATTCACCCGAAACAAGAAAGATCCCAAGGCTATTGACGAAAGCACCGATACCTATGATACCATCGAATGGTTACTGGCTCATGTCCCCAATAACAACAAAAAGGTAGGCATGTACGGGATTTCATATGCGGGCTGGACTACGGCAATAGCGGCCATCGATCCGCACCCGGCCCTGGTGGTCGTTTCGGAGCAGGCAACCCCCTCCGACATGTTTCTGGGCGACGATTTTCACCACAATGGTGCTTTTCGATTGAGTTATGGCTTTGAGTATGCTTTTATGGAAGAAGCTACTAAAACGGATTCGTTATTCCCGTTTCCCAACTATGACACCTACGACTGGTACCTAAAACTTGGCCCCCTGTCGAATGTTAATAAACTGTATTTCAAGGGGAAACTACCAACCTGGAACGACTTTGTGAAACACCCGAACTACGACTCGTTCTGGCAGAAACAATCGTTGATTAACCGCATTGAGAGCCCGAAAATCCCAACCATGAATGTAGCGGGCTGGTGGGATCAGGAGGATTTTTATGGACCCCTAAAAGCCTATCAACTCTGGGAAAAACAGGACCAGGCGCACAAAAACTTTCTGGTGGCAGGCCCCTGGAATCACGGCGGCTGGGGCCGGAGCGATGGCAGCACCTTGGGGAACATCAAGTTCGATACCGCAACGTCGGTTACCTTCCGGAAAGAGATTCAGGCACCCTGGTTTGCGTTTTATCTGAAAGGGAAAGGCTCGGGAAAATTTGCCGAAGCCGTTACGTTTCAAACGGGCTCCAATACCTGGAAACGCTACGAAACGTGGCCACCGAAAGAAGCCTCCAAACGGAATCTTTATTTCCATGCCAACGGAAAACTGTCTTTTGATGCGCCCAAGGCCAGTGCTGGTGCTGACGCCTATATGTCTGATCCGGCTCAACCTGTCCCCTACCGGACCCGTCCCATTGAAGCGACCTACGGGCCGGGTTCCCGCTGGCGCACCTGGCTTACGGAAGATCAGCGGTTTGTACACAACCGCCCAGACGTGCTTTCCTGGGAAACCGATGCCCTGACCGAAGACATAACCGTAACGGGCGAGGTGTTAGCTAAACTGTTTGCCGCCACAACCGGCAGCGACGCCGACTGGGTGGTGAAACTGATTGATGTCTATCCGGCCTATGATCCAAAGCAACTCGCCATGAGTGGTTACCAGCTTATGGTGGCAAATGATGTATTCCGGGGTCGGTTCCGCAACAGCTTTGAAAAGCCAGAAGCCATCCAGCCGAATAAAACGGAAACCTACTCGATTGATTTACATACGATCAATCACGTGTTCAAGAAAGGCCATAAGCTGATGGTGCAGGTTCAAAGCAGTTGGTTCCCCATTATCGACCGAAATCCCCAGAAATTTGTTCCCAATATTTTCGAAGCGAAAGAAAGCGATTACCAAAAGGCAACCCATACCATTTTCCGGTCGGCTGCCTATCCCTCGCATTTGGAATTGAGCGTGGTGGGGAAGTAGGCTAAGGGTAAACGGTAACCACAGAGGCACAGAGAACACAGAGTTTTAAATACGGGCTTTAAAACTCTGTGCTCTCTGTGCCTCTGTGGTTAATAACTATTGAGTTGAAAAGATGTGCATTTTGTATTGTCGCCTAGTGATTAGTCGTCCAAAAGTGCATTATGCATGGCTTAAAGGGTAAAAAAAATAGCTTCAACAAAGGCCTAAACCACCGGGGACTCAAGTTTGAAGTGTAATACCTTGTTTTTGAGCAACTTGGACAGGAGTTAGAAAGCCTAATGTTTTGCGGGGTTTGTGATTGAGTTGATCCTGAATCCAATTTATGTCGACGGACTTACCAATACTAAATAGACACCTTTTAGGAATGTACTACCTGATCAATCCACTTGTGTTCTCATTGAGGCCACGCTCCCAAGAATGGTACGGGTGGGCGAAGTAAATCGGAGCCTGCAACTGCTTACTCATTTGTTGATGTTGGGTGAATTCTTTACCGTTATCGAATGTAATTGAGAGGATAGGTAAGATGCACCTCAAGAAGCATTTAATCAGCGCATTTAGAGGGCAGTTTGACAATAAGCGTGTACTTGGTGACTCGTTCGACCAGTGTCATCAGCACCCCATCTTGTTCGGCACCAAGTACGGTGTCACTTTCCCAATGACCAACCTCCATGTTGGCTTCGACAATAGCTGGTCTTTGCGAGGCCGCGCGTGCGGTCAATACTGACCCGGTTAGGGATGCTGCCGCGCTTCTCAAGTTGCCCTCGTTTTTTATATCGTTTCTTGTGACGAATCCTAAGATACGTTGTAAGTGGCTGTCCATCAGCAGTATTTTGACTATACATGAACTGATAAATGGCTTCATGACTAATGACTTTACAGCCTGCTTCCAAGGCCATTACCCCGCTAATCCGCTCGGGAGAATGTCGTTCCTTAAGCCCTTTCAGGATACCTTCTTTGAGCGAGCCTGTCAGTCTATAGGCTTGCCGTTGCCTCAATTCCCCGCTGCATTGCTGGGCCGCCAGTGCCAGGTAAGAGCCATTAAGTCGATTACGAGCGAGTTCTCGGCTGATAGTAGCAGGGGTTACTCCGACCTGTTTGGCAATTTGCTTTTGGAGAATGGGGTGTTGGGTCAGGGCTTGGATTTGATACCTTTGCTGAAGAATCAGTTGGGCGTAGTGGGCCATTAGTTTGTTTGGATTCGACACCCAAAACTAAGTGATCTACCTCATCCGGCTGGCTTTCTTTTTAAAGTAAAGGGAGAGGAAATCCATAAAGCAACTAAAAAGAAGATCAGGTTAAGTGCACTTCAAACTTGAATTCAAGAAGAAATAAAGCAATCATCGTACTACCAATTGGGCCAGTCGGGCAATAGGGTCAGCAAAATAACTGATATATTTAGTGTCTTTAAATGAAGCTTTCTTAAACCGTAGTTTATCCTGAAAATATTGAGTGAATGATATTTGGTTTGCCGTACGTTGAAGGGGAATTCGACTGTTTCTCCCAAAGCAAGGCTCGCCATAATTTCCGGGAAATTGATACCGGCTCTTATATATGAAGCAACCATCGATGCCCAAAAGCGTCCGTTAATCTCTAGGATTAAAATGGATTGATCTTTGTTATTTCTTCGAATGTCTACACAGGCTACTCCGTTCCAATGGAGCAGTTTCATCATGCGAGCAACCGTTCTGATAACCTGATTATCATCGTGAAAGACGATTATATCATTATGGGAAAAATTTGAACCATATTTCACCGGTGACTCCTGAATACTGTGACACAAAACTTCGCCATTTTTACAAATTACGTTACAGGTAATATCACTACCGATGATAAATGGCTGAATAATATATTCTTTGTCAATTTCCTTATCATTATCATAGAATGTTTTTAAGTCTTCCCATTTTTCAAACTTTTTGATGCCTCGACCAAAATTACTTCTGGTCGGTTTCACAATCAACGGAAATCCTATTTTTGACGATTCCATCTGTAATTCCTCTGCCGTGGTTACAGCAGCGAATTTCGGACAAGGTAAATCATGAACAGTTAAAAACTCTGCTAAACGTTTTTTATTGATACCAATGTCAAAATATTGAATCTCTGTGCCCCATGCAAGTAGAATATTTACTTAGTAATTCCATATTTTCTCTTATCCATCTGCCTTCAAGCTCATCATAAGGCATAATTAAATCAATCTTGTGCGTCTTTATAATATCGATAATCTGATCATCTAAATGATCATAACTATTATAGTAATAGGTTTTTCTAATGAACTTAGAAAATTTAGCAGCGTTCTTTCTATTCATGGTAAGTAAATAAAAATTATGATGAAACGATTTAAGACAATAGATCATTCCTAAACATAAATTAGCGTCATAACCAATTAATAAAATGGATTTATTTGATTGCATCGCGAAAAAAAGTTAAAAAAAATACAAAATTGTACTAACGTAATGGCTTTGTTGCATAGCTACATTGGCTGGATAACCATTCACCAAAACTCGTCTTCCAGCGAAACATCACCGTTTCTGCTTTACTACGACGATGATAACCACTCTGGCGTTTCTACTCGGCTAAACCGACTGCTTCGGACTTCATAAGAGCCTCATTACGAGGACGTATTAAGTCGTTGCCTGCTTCACCCGTCCAAATCACAGCGTTCGCACGAGGTGGGAATAAAGGCTGAATATGGCGACTTGCCAGTTCATTATACACCTTGACCTGATCGTAGGCCCCATCGCCACCTAATTTGGCAGTACGCTGCTTAATAGCAGCCAGTAAGGTCTTGACCATTTCCCCATCACTTTTCGCATTAGTAGTCGTTTCAACCGCGTGGATGTCGGTGGTAGCTTCATCGGTTGCCAAATGCAATTTACGCCAAGTACGGCGTTTATCAGCTCCATGCTTATTGACCTTCCACCGCACGGGCGGCCCTGTCGCCTTCGCCATACACTTTTAGCCCTGTACTGTCGATGACGATATGGAGGAGTTTAGCAGGGCTATCTTCAGCAGCAACTGGAGCAGAAAAGGAGAACAAACTGGCCTGTCGGCGACAGAGCTGGCTATAGCTGGGTACTTGTAAATCCATCTTCATAATCGATAACAGGCTCTGAATCAATTCTTTTATCTGTCGAAACGCGAGCTGAAAGAGCGCTTTGAGAGCCAGTGCCGCCTGAATGCATTGGTCGGAATAGCGAATCAATCTACCGGGAGTACGGGCTCCTTGGAAATACCACTTTGCCAGCGTGTCATCATCAAGCCAAAGTGTAACGAAGCCTCTGTTAATCAACGCTTTGTTGTAGTCAGGCCAATTCGTGAGTCGGTATTTATCTTTGGGGGTTTTGGCTTTTGGGTCACTTTTTCGGCTTTTGAGGCTTGGTTGTCGGCGTGGGTAAAAAAGTGTAGTTTTGGCATAGCACTGGTAGCCGTCAGGCGGCAACTTTGTAGGTTTGGCGATCTCAAAGTTCGCCATTCCAGTGCTGTTTTCATTCAGGGGCTACGTTACAGGAGCCATGCAACAAAACCAAACTTCAGTGCCAAAACCCGTCACTAAAACAAAGAATGACTTGACAAAGAAACTTTACATATTTAGTGGGCTTGGAGCAGATGAGCGGGCTTTTCAACGACTTGATTTTTCAGGCTTTTCGCCAACTTTTATAAAATGGATTGTTCCACAGGAAAAAGAAACAATTGAACACTACACAACACGGATCCTTGAGCAAATTAAGACAACAAAACCAACTTTAATTGGGCTTTCATTTGGTGGAATTATAGCCATTGAAGTGTCAAAACAGATTGATACGGAAAAAGTAATTTTAATAGCGTCAGCTAAGGAAAATACAGAAATTCCATTCTACTATCGTTTTGCTGGACATCTTGGGTTTCACAACCTTTTACCAACCAGGCTTTTAAAAAGTTCAAACTTTATGACAAACTGGTTTTTTGGAGCAAAATCAACGTTTGACAAACAGATCTTAAGGCAAATTCTTATGGACACCGATCCAGTTTTTTTAAAATGGGCAATTGATAAAGTCGCTCGATGGAAAAACCAAAAACTACCTAAAAATCTATTTCATATTCACGGAACAAGTGACAAGATTTTACCTTTTAGGTATGTAAACTGCAACGGGGCAATAAAAAATGGTGGACACTTAATGACATTGAACAGAGCGGATGAACTAAATAATATCCTTCGGCAACAACTACAATAATAATAAACTGCCTATAAAAACAAGGCATCATGCATCATTTTCAAGAGATACATTACTAATGGACAACGACTTTGACTATAAAATTATAAAACCTGATAAGTCTTTTGCTGATTTCATAGAAAGTTTTTGGTTATTGAAAAACAATTCAGACAACGACAAAGACGTTGTCATTTTGCCAGATGGACGAATTGATTTGTTTTTCTCGCAATCGGCAATCGAGCCTTTTCACATTACCCTTTCAGGTCTTGAAACACACCCTGATCAAGCGACTTTGGCTGCTAAGACGATTATGTTTGCGATAAGTTTCAAACTATTGGCAACGGAATATATTTTTCAGGATACAGTTTCTAACCTGGTGGACAATGCCAAATATCTACCTGTGGACTTTTGGCATTTCAATGCAAATGATTTACAGGACTTTGACCACTTTTACCAAAAGGCTTCGCAAAAGATTCAATCACTGTTACCAACAGCAATCGACAATAAAAAGCAAAAGCTTTTTGATCTTATTTATTCATCAAACGGAGCTTTGACCGTACAGGAGCTTTCAGAAAAAGTAGCCTGGAGCAGTCGGCAAATCAACCGGTACTTCAATCAGCAATTTGGGATTTCCTTAAAAGCCTATTGTACTATTCTCCGCTTTCGAGCTTCGTTCAGTCATATTAAAGAGGGTAAATTATTTCCACAGCAAGACTTCGCCGACCAGTCACATTTCATCAAAGAAGTAAAAAAGCTTTCGGGGTATCTCCTAAAGAACTTAAACGAAACCAAAACGACCGATTTATACAATTTTCAATGCTTGAGTCAAAATAATTTTGTGCTGTTAATCAAAAGCAAACGGCATGAAATTACAAGACAAAAAAATTGCTATCGTGGGCGGTGGTCCCGGTGGACTAACTTTAGCAACGCTTTTACAGCTTAGAGGAGTAGACGTAAATGTGTATGAGCGAGACTTGACTAAATACGCCCGTGTACAAGGCTCACCGCTTGACTTACACGAAGATTCGGGTTTGGCAGCCCTACGTAAAGCGAATCTGTTAGACGAGTTTAAAAATAACTTTCTCCCTAAAGCAGACAGAAAGAAACTAGTTAATGAACAGGCCGAAGTTCTTTTCAGCGACCACGACGTTAAAGTGGAAGAAAATTTCGGGAACCCCATTTTCGTCCAGAAATAGACCGTGGGACATTGCGAACAATACTACTGGAATCCTTACAGCCTGAAACAGTGGTATGGGACAGCCATTTTATGTCAATGGACAAACAAAATGACGGTTGGCTGCTGCATTTCAAAAATGGCAATTCAGTTTACGCCGACGTTGTTATTGCGGCTGACGGAGCCAACTCAAAAATCCGTCCCTATATTACCCCTATCAAAGCCTTTTATTCGGGCGTCACCATGCTGGAAGGTAACATTTATGACGCAAAAAAGGCAGCCCCTCAAATTTTTAAATTGCTCAACAGTGGAAAAATAATGGCTTTCGGGAATAAAAAGAATATACTGATGGGTCAAAAGGGCAATGGTGAAATTGGTTTTTATGTAAGCTTTAAAGCAGATGAAAACTGGACAACACAAAGTGGTTTAGACTTCACGGATAAAACACAGGTACTCGACTGGTTTAAAACATTCTATTTAGAATGGAGCCCTAGCTGGCATGAACTGTTTGAACAGGCAGCAACGCCTTTTATTCCACGCCCGATTTATTGTATGCCTTTAGATCAAATGTGGGAACCCTTGCCTAATCTAACAATGCTAGGTGATGCGGCACACGTTATGCCACCCTTTGCAGGCGAAGGGGCAAATATGGCTATGCTTGATGCATTGGAATTAAGTGACTGTTTAACCTCCAACAACTATACTACGGTACAGGAAGCCATTTCTGTATACGAACTAAGTATGCGTAAACGAGCATCAACCGCAGCTAAGGAATCACTTGACAATGGGGAAGTAATGCACAGCGAAAAAGCATTGAGCACCATGCTTGAGTTTTTTAGCGGACACTAGCGAACCCCTACAATGGTTTTAGCCTGGTGGCACCGACGAGGCAAATTGAACAAGAGTGTTTCAAACTATTAAGTAATTGCTTAGCAATGTAAGCCTACCGAACAAAATGAAACTTTGTGTGGCACAGACCAGAGCCGTTAAAGGCGACATTATACAAAACATTGAGAATCATTGTAAACTAATCGGGGAAGCCATTTCGAAAGGAGTAGATCTGATTATTTTCCCTGAATTATCGATAACAGGCTACGAACCTGAACTGGCCAACAGACTGGCGACGAGGCAGGATGATCGTCGATTTGATCGGTTTCAACAAATCAGTGATACTAACCAGATTACAATTGGTGTCGGTATGCCAACAAGGAGTGATATGGGGATTCGAATCAGCACGATCATTTTCCAACCCGATCAGCCCCGACAAACCTATTCAAAACAGTATTTACATCCCGATGAAGAGCCTTATTTTAGGAATGGTCAGGAGCAGGTGTTTTTGACGGTAAACTCTACTAAAATCGCGCTGGCCATCTGCTATGAATTATCGGTTCCCGACCATGCAGACTATATGGCTAAACATGGAGCCGACATTTACTTGGCCAGTGTCGCCAAAACGGCTGAGGGCATTGAAAAAGCGACTAAACGATTAGCGGAAATTGCCAGCTCTTATTCGATGCCGGTACTCATGGCAAACTGCGTTGGCCCCTGCGATAACGTTGAGAGTGCGGGAAATTCCTCAATCTGGACCCATGAAGGTGTATTGGTCGGCCAATTGAATGATACTGATGAAGGTATACTCATCTTTGATACAGATACGCAGTCGATTTTTATTAAATCGGAAGCTGTTTAAACGTTCCAATTTTTGTCAAAACGCGTGGATTTTGGGGCTGTAGTGCCGCTCCGCCCTTTAGCTTTGAGTGCTGGTAAGAAACCTAGTATACGCGGTTTTGCACCAATTGAACTATCGAGGCTTAAAAAATTCACCCGTATAGATCGTAAAAGATGGCCAGCAGCGAAGCCGAACCACCCTGTTTGGGTTGCCCCAACTGCAAACTGCCGATGCCGATCAACCGATTGCTCTGGTGGAAGCCCCCAAAACAGCGATTATCAGTATGTCCTATTTTTCTGGCTTTATCTGGATGGCCGTGGTGTTAGGACAAGGACTTCAGATCACCGTTTCGGCCTATCTGGAAGATAATGCACCGGAGGATGAACGAGCTGCTGGCGCAGACTTAGCTGATTTTTTACTCGAACAATGGCATGAATACTCCACTCAATGGGAAGTGTAAATTGGACGATTTCACTGATTAGTCTTCGCAATACCAATAAGTTAGTTTACAGGCCAATACAGTTTAATAGTCAACCGTAATTGACCCATTTAACTGAACGGTTTTTGACGGGGATCGGGCTAGTTTAGATAAGGGATAGACTTGTTTAGGCTAATTACTACATCCACGGATGAACATACCGGCAATCGGTTTAGCCTGGAAAAGGGCACTTATGAGTTTACGGCCTAAACTGTTCTAAAAGTAAGGGTAATTGTCGGCGCGAAATCAATAATTTAGCCTCATTATGCATAATCAGGTAACTCGTCTGTCTACCAGTAGAAGCCAGCTTTAGATCGTGAATGTAAGCGGGATTGACCAGGGCGTTCTTGTGTACCCTTACAAAATGGGGCCATTGATCTGCAAACCATTTCAGGGTACGGCTCGACACCAAAAGCTGGCCCGATGCCAGGTGAACCCGACTATAGTTCACATCGCCTGTTAGATAAAGCACGGTTTGAGGGTCGAAATTATTGACCCCATGTTGGCCTGTTCGGATTTTTCTCATACCTGTTTCCTAGCTACAGATTGATAAAGTATGAGAAGTGAATACGATTGATCTGCATTCTCCCCTCATACTTAGCGCCTACAACCCACTGATGACTCGGGCATAGACATTATTGGCCAAATTGCCATCGTAGGTCATGGTCAGATCATCGGCAACATTTACCGTGATGCTTGATACACTACCCGAATTGGCGCTGGTCCGGGTCATACTAAAGCCTAAACTCGATTCCCCACCAGCCCCAATAAAGGCCCCACTGGCCATCGTTAGGGTAAGCTGCCGATTGGCTAGATTCGTGCTTACTGTCCACTGGGCGTTGTTGATCGGAGTCAAGCTGCCTCCTGTAACCTGAATCGCGGTCAGCGAGGGAGGGAAAGATAAAGTGTAGCCCACCGGAGCGGTGATGGTGATTCGTACATTACCTGAGGAAGTAGGTAAGCCCCCCACTTCAAAGACATTGACGACAAAGTTGCCTACCGAAGCCGTACCCGAAGCCGCGAAGTTAGCCTGGGGTAGGTCGATGTTTATCGTTAGATCTGAACCCGTCACGGGCACACTGGCTGTGCTACTACAACCATTGGCATTGGTCAGGGTGACCGAGTAGAGCCCACTAGCTGTAACCGAGATGACTGATGAGTTTTGCCCGGTCGACCACAGGAAGCTGCCGGTTCCTGTAGCCGTTAGCGTGGTGGCTGGACTGGCGTTGGTCAGGGTAGCACTAGTTGGAGACACGCTCAGGGATGGTAGTGTATTGACCGTCAGTGTAGTAGCCGCAGTAATCGTTTGTCCATTGCTGCCCACCGTCAGACTAAAGGTTTGTGTGCCCGAATCGGTCGTAATTAGGGATTGGCTGAAGGCGGTACTCGTGGCCGTACCTGTCAGGGCGGGGCTGGTCCCGTTAGCAAGGGTATAGTTGTAGCTGCCTGATACGTTGCCCACTGTAGCCGTAAACGTGACCGGACTACCCGCGCAGAGGGTGGCTGAACTTGCGGATAAGTTGCTAAGAGTGGGTATAGGGCTGTTGATCACCAGCGTATAGGTTTCACCGATTCCTGAGCAGCCATTAGCATCGGTAGCTTGCACCGTGATGGGAAAGTACCACTTTGACCGGGTGTGCCCAACAAGACACCCGTATCGGTGGCCAGACTTAGTCCCGAGGGTAACGTACCGGTGGCTAAGGTAAAGCTTTGGGGTGTTACTCCTCCTGTGGCCGTGAAGCTCTGGGTGAAGGGCGTACCCGTTGTACCCGTGCTGATCGTGGGATTACTAACCGTAATAGTAGCGGTGTTACTGGATAGGGTGGTCGAGGTGGTGCTCACACAACCACTAGCATTGGCCACCACGACCGAATAGGTACCGGGTGTGGTTATTTGTCGAGTGTTGCCGGTACCGGCCAGCACTGTACCGATACTATTGACAAAGGTATAGGAGTTGCCACCACTAGCCGTCAGGGTGACGGTAGTGAGCGTGCAGCTCAGCGGGCCATTGTTGTCCAGGATTGCTGTGGGCGAGCCGTTAATTGTTACGCTGGTGGTAGTCGTAACCTGAGGACAGCCGTTACTGGCAGTCATAGTGTAGGTGACCGTGTAAACGCCGGTAGTGCTGCTGGCTGGGGTGATCTGACCTGTGCTCGCATTGATACTCAAGCCTGTTGGACTGGCCGTATAGGTGCCGTCACTTGTACCCGTTTGTGTTACATTTCCCACGCCATCAGTCTTACAGAAAGGGGAGCCTCCATACGCAATCGTAGCGCTGGGGTGGGGGGAACGGTCAAGGTGGCAGAGGTTGAAGTCGTCGACCCGGCCCCCGTAGCCACGCACTGATACTGGTAGCCATTCAGTCCTGCTACGTTACCGATGGTTAACGTTGTGCTGGTAACCCCCGAATACGGGGTTCCGTCGCTCAGATTCGTAAACCCACTACCCGTATTAACCCGCCATTGGTAGGCAGTAGCATTCGAAGCCGCCACAATAAAGGTCGTACCGTTCGTTGAACAAACCGTTTTAGAGGTGGGCATGGTTGTGAAACTGGGAGCTAATCCCGTATTGGTAAGCGCAAAATTGACGGATGAACCCACTCCATTGGCGCTAGCCGTTACAGTATACGATCCACCCGACGTGGCATTGGCCGTCACCGAGGCTGACGCGGTTGTACTGGCAATGCCAGCTGTAACCGAAACTGGATTAATGCTGGCACCCGATCCCGGTCCGGTGTAGGTGACTATGCCCCAGCCACGGGTTCACTATTGGCACTAATGACCGTAACGACCAGCGGATTCGCAAAAGCATTAGCAACAACTGCCGACTGGTTATTGCCGCCGGTAACGACCATACTGAAACCCGCGATTCGAAAGCGCCGATGTCGGTATTGCCCGACCGGGCCACTCCGCGCTGGTCGGAGATTGGTGCTCCCGTACCGGTTCCGGCATTGATAGCCGGACTACCTGGTAACAACGCACGGGTAGGTGTCGATCCGCCGTAATAGCCCAACGGAGCCAACAATGGATTTGTATTGATCAGATCACCCGAAGCGGTGGGAGTTAGCGATGCATCGGTGCAGAGATTGTTCCCCAGTGATGTGATCGTCTGGGTGGAGCCGCCCAGGGTGATAAACGCCGGGGAAACATTAGCCAGAATGGAGTTTTTAACGGTAATCGTAGGAGCCCCACTTTGAGACATAATACCGTAGCTGTTATTAGCCATAGTTACATTTAGTAGGCTAATTGGCAGACTGCCAAAGGTATAGATACCTCGTTCATTGCCGGCAATGGTTGAGTTAACAATGGTAAGACTTCCACTATCAATATTTACACCGCGTCCACTCGTTGCAGTATTACTTGTGATGGCCGAGTTCTGAATCCTTACGGATGATTGGGTGGCATAAATCTGGCCTCCAAACTCAGTGGTGTTATTGATGAGGGCACAGCCCGTTACGGTCAGGGAGCTGCCATTATCAACAGCAATGGCGGCTCCACTGCCTCCCGATCCGTTGGTGATGGACAGATTGGCTATCGTGATTGCCCCAATTCCATAAAAGAGCTGGTGTGGCGAACCAGATGCATTAACGGTAAGCTGACTGGCACCTGGTCCGGTAATGACTAAATCTCGGGCAATAGTTGGCAGCATCGACGAAGTATTGATGGTTCCCGTAACATTAAACGAGATGCTTAATGAACCAGGGCAGCTGGTAAGCGCATTGGCTTCCTGCATAGCAGCCCGCAGCGTACAGACACCTCCCGATGTGGCGCAGACACCATCGCCCGGATTAGCGTCTGTACCATCGCCCAGATTATTAACAATAAAACTGGTAGGGCAGGCAGGTGGCTCAAAGGAAAGACCAGTTATCTGTAATGCACTCGAGGGTGTATAAAACGTAAAGGTTTGATTGGTATTGAGGTTGATATAGGCAATACGGGGAGCAGTTGCCAATAAATCCGACATGTAAACACGGTTGTTGGTTTTATCCAGAGCTATATCGCCCATGCTGTAGACATTGCCGGTTGACAGCTGTGTGTTGCCGGTTCCATCGAGATTAATCCGCCATAAAGCATCGTCGGTCCGGGTGGCATCGTTATCACTGACCGCATAGTACAGGTAATTATTGGTTGCGTCGACTGCCATTCCCCGTACCGTAACGGTGGTAGAGGCTGGTGGTGTTGGTATCAGAAACGTTGAGGTGGCACCGGTACTTAGATCAATCGCATAAATTTGTGAACTACCAAACCGGCGATCGGCAACGAACGCGCGATTATTCGCCAGGTCTAACGCAATATTACCGGCCGAATAGGCAAAGGCCGAACCAACGGCGACATCGCCGGTACCATTCAGACCAATCCGGCGTAAATAATCGTTCTGAGTGGTTCCCACCCCATCGCTGGCAGTATAGTACAGGTAATTGTTTATATTATCGACAGCCACTCCGGTGACAATACTCGTTGACGCCAGGAAGGTAGTTGAGGTGGCTGCCGTCAGGTTTATGGCGTAAATCCGGGATGAGGTTGTTACCCGGTTTTCAACGATGAATGCCTTTTTGTTTGTTCCGTCGATGGCTATCGAACCAGGCGAGTCGGCAAAATTATCGATGATAAATGAGTCGTTCGACCCATCCCCGGCGCGTTTCTTTAATTGATCATTTTGTGTACTAGCACTTCCATCATTCAATACATAATAAAGTTGTCCATACATCTGCCCATTGACGGTTGTTGCCAAACAGAATAGCCACACCAGCAGGCTCACACGTCGAAATAAAGCACGGATCTGTGATGACTGAAAAGAGCCAATAGGCTGAGAAGAGTATAAAATGTTCATACGAAGATGGGGTACTAGAAAGAAACAGAATAGACAATGAGAAATAGATAAATCGACCCGTGTGCATTGCCTGAAAGGCATCTGCACACGGGCAAGATCGTAAAGTGCATTCGTTAACCCCGGCTCGGGAATACGCCATACAGCGCAATGCAGTAGTTCATAGCCAGATAGGGTTGCACGTTGTTATGTGGCTGGGAACTGTTATCGAGGCCATTCGATATCGCCAGTAAATGATTTTCTGGCGAGTTCTGGGTTGCGGGCTGCGATGAGGCCATAAGCAGGTGATTGTGCGCGGGCATCTGACTGGAGATGAGCGTGACAGACTCCGTTCCGGACTCTTCGCCCATTTGCCGACTGGTGAGCCCTGGCCCCTGTCCAAAACCAATGGGTATTCGTCCGCGTAGGGTGGGCAGGGCGAAGGTTGTGATACCATCACCGCCGTAGGTAGTCCCAATGAGCGAAAAAAGTGCCTGATTCTGAACAATGGATAGGAGTCGCCCGTCGCAGAAAGCCCAGTCTTTAGGCGGAAAATTGAAGGAAAAGAGTTGAACCTGCCCAATATAGGGTTCCATGCTTACTTGTCGGTTAAAGGGTAAAAAAGAGGAAGGGGTGTGAAGCGCCGATGAATTTTAGCGCTTGCAAATATCATTTTGTCGCGATGGCTGGACTGTCATTTTTCAGACAAATCCTGTTGATTTTCGGACAAAAAGTAGTTTTTTGGACGTTTAGGCCCTAGGTTACTGATACAACCGGTAGGGCGGCCCCGCCCTTGGGCTAGCCTACGCGCTCGAAGGGCTGTGCGAAAGTGCAATGGATCTTGCCGACGTGACGATCGAACTGATCGTTGATGCAGAAATTGACCTGCCTGCCCGTACCAATCTGATCGTTTACCGGTTGGTTCAGGAACTGCTGAACAATGCCATCAAACATGCCGAAGCCAACGACATTCAGCTAAGTTTGAGCCTTCAGAACGACCAGCTCACGCTGCTTTATACCGATGATGGCAAAGGATTTGATTAGCCCCAGGCTTATCAGAAGCGAAGCCTGGGGCTAAAAAATATAGAAACCCGCGTTCAGATGCTTCAGGGTACAGGGGCGTTTGAGACCCAGCCTGGACAAGGATTACGCGTAACTGCTGTTATACCTATTAGTAGGGACCTATGACTATGATTAAAGTAGCTATTGCCGACGATCAGGTGCTATTTCGAAAGGGCATGATGGCAATTATGAATGCATTTGACGGCATGCAGATCACGATTGAAGCCGACAATGGGCGTATACTGCTCGATGCGCTGGCATGATCGATACGCTGCCCGATGTTGTCCTGCTCGATCTGTCGATGCCTGAATTAAACGGCGTTGAAACCACCAAACTCATCCATAAAAACAACCCATTGCTGAAAATCATTATTCTGTCCGTGTATGGCGAAGATCGGTTTGTTACGCACCTAATGGACCTGGGCGTTAATGCGTATCTATTCAAAAACGTAGAACCGCTTGACGTCGAACGAGCGGTCCGGGCGGTTGTCGAAACGGATTTTTATTTCAACAAAGCGTTTTTGTCAGCCCTGAAAACCGGATGCTCGTAAAAAAAAACGGCGATTACTTACCGTGAATGGGTACCAGTGCTCGACTAAAAATACGCTTTTGTGCCCCAGAGATGAACTAAAGCCCGCCAAAAGCGCTCAAAAAACCAAAAGTAGGCCGGATCAGCAACCAAAAGTCCGATATCAGCGGACCAACTGGCCAGCCATAGCACCGGGCGAAAAGTCTACCACTTTCTGCAAGAACGCCAGATCCAACCCATCTGGCTATTGGTGCACTAGGGTTAGCTGAGTGGAAAAAGCAGATAGGTTATCACCGGCGAAGCAAAGCCGAGACGGGTATGTATCCTCTGAAGATCACCTTGGGTGAACGCTTACAAAACGGGTATTGAGTAGCCAGTGGGTAGAAGTGCGACTTAAGGCAGCTTGCTTAGTTCAGACATTTGGGAATGCCCAAAGCCGTTAAACAGGTGCCTACTTAGCCATGCAATAAAGCCGATTTTTTTCCCCTACACTTTTACCTTAAATGCTTCTACCTATTCGGGAAACGGGTAGAAGCATTTGATTGAGATCGGTCAAAGTTTAGCCTTACAGCAATAGCTTTGATGCCGAGCCATTTTGATCATATATTTTCATAATTAGACGGGATGTTCGAACAACTGCAATAGGCCTTCCAGTTTGGGCCGGAATGAAATGCCGATAGGAATCTCTTCTTGTTCAATATGAAAATGGTTTCGGTCATAACTAGTGACCTTTGCGATATTGATGATGTACGATTTATGAACGCGTAGAAAAGTACTTGCCGGTAGTAGTTCTGACAATGTGGCCATTCGTTCGTTAACAACATAGATCTGTTTTTGGTAAACTATTTTCGAGTAAATCCCATAGGCTTCGACGTATTCAATTAAGTTGAAGTCGAAGCGTTGAATTTTCCGACCCATTTTCAGGAAGATGTAGGTGGTTTCTCCTGTGTCATTTATTTTTCTTTTTTGTGTTAGAGCCCGGTTAACCGCCACCATTAATCGGTCTAAGGCAAGGGGAGTAAGCAAGAAATCGGCGGCTGTGCCAATTTCATAACACTCTGCCGCATAATTGGGTAACGAACTGCCAACAATAATAGGAGGTAACTGAATGTGGGCTTTCATCAAGTTTAATCCAGCCTGAGGAGATTTATCAAGTCCTAATAGAATTAAATCAATTGATTGATTTGTCAATGCTTCAATGGTAGCTTCGATGGTAGAACTTATGCTGGCCAGTTGTAAAAAGTGGATCTTATTCATCAGTTCTTTTAGATGATTGGCCTCATCGTCTACGTAGTTGGCAATGATGTATTTCCTAATTTTCATAATGTTAAAAGAGTTATGTAAATACAAGTTGTGTTAGATTTTGTAGTTAGACCAGTGAATGCACACATTGCAGATTCACTATCAATACAGTGCACACGAGATAGCAGTTGTAGTTATTGGAGCCGAGCAGAGTAAACAGGCCTTAAAACGGTTTAGATATAGTCGTGTCATAGACTGACAAACCGCCAAATTATAGCCTTCCTCAATTATGGAGATTGACGATGAGCTTTACATGAATCTGCTTCAGGCAGTTGATTACAGACAAAGTAATCCTAGACTGCCGTTTGCTCCTGTAGGCTAAACCAATAAATATCCGGGGCGAATTTTAGTCCAGCAGCCTGAGCGAGCAACCGGCTAGTGGTGAATAAGAGTAAGATTACATTCATATACAAGAAGGATGGAGGTGGGTAACACTAGTGGCTCAAAAGTCACATATAGAGTCCAAAATGATCGTAACATTTGTGTCAACTTTCGTAAAATATGTAGCAAACAAAGAAATACACAATAATTAATTATTAAAATACAATAACGAAATAGGTAATTGTAAATACATACATGCTTATTAGTATTTATTTTCGATAGCAGGTTGTTTCAGAAGGAACTGCTTAGGGGTCAGTGAATAGTGATTGCGAAAGCATTTTGTAAAGTAGGAAGGGCTCTCAAAGCCAACCAACACGGCGGTTTCGGCAACGGTATACCCTTTTCGAAGGAAAGACAGCGAGCATTTTAACCGGTAGTTTCTGATAAGCTCATTAGGCTGCATTGTCGTTAACATTTTCGTTTTGCGGTGTAGTGTGTAACGACTCATGCCAATGTCATGCGCTAATTCTTCAACGCCATAACCTGAATCATCTAGTTTATCATCAATACAGGAATAGACCTTTGCCAGAAACGGGTCAACAAGTGCTAATTGCAACTCTTCCTGCTCAATGTTGATAAAACTTTTACGTATCAAATCCCCAAATAGTTTTTGCCGCTCTAATAGGTTCCGAATTCGTAGTTGAAGCTCGGGAAGCAGAAAAGGTTTGGTCAGGTAATCATCAGCACCTACCGCAAGCCCCTCTAGCCGACTTTCAACAGACGATTTGGCTGTTAATAATATAAGTGGAATATGATTTGTATGCGAATCCGCTTTTAATGTTTGGCAGAGCATATAACCATCCATTTCTGGCATGAGCACATCACTGATAATTAGGTCGGGGAGTTGTGCTATAGCCTGGTTCACCCTTCAACTCCATTTTTAGCCCATATGAACTGGTAATGAGCAGGCAAACAGTCTATGATTAAGGTAGCCATCTCGGGATTGTCTTCAACAAGTAATATGATGGGTGCACTCCCAGACTGACTTGCAGTCATATTAGCCATGATATCCATAACTGGAAGGGAGGTAGGCTCGGCTGACTCAACCAACCGATATGGTAACTGGAGGGTTACGGTTGTTCCTTGCTGGCCTTTTATGGGGTCTACTTCGCTGTCTATCCGAATGTGCCCATGCTGTAAGTCAACCAGTTCTTTTACCAGTGCCAAACCAATGCCAGTGCCTTCATGCTGGCGGGTTGACGACGCATCTGCCTGAACAAAACGCTCGAAGACGGATGCTAATTTTTCGGGGGGAATACCGACTCCGTTATCGGCAACAACCACTGTAATACCATCCGATGCGTACAGTTGAACCGTAACGATTCCATGTTCCTTCGTAAACTTCAGCGCATTTGATACTAGATTATATATAATTCGTTCGAGTAAGGAAGCGTCAAATACATAGTCGTTTGTGGTCTGATTTTGATAGATTAGCTGGATGTCTTTCTGGTTTGCCAACTCGATAAATGAGTCGAGAATCTGTCCAATAAATATGCCTGGATTTCCTTGTGATTCGTATACCCTCATGGCTTTAGCTTCGATCTTCGAGAGGTCTAGCAACTGATTGATAAGCCTCAGTAACTGATTCGAATTTTGCTCAATAGAAGCTAGTTGACGTGCATATTTAGTTTGACCCAATTCATTGATCAAGTAATTTGTTGGGGCCATTATTAACGTAAGCGGTGTTTTAAACTCGTGGGTTATGTTGGTAAAAAACCGCGTTTTCATTTCATTGATATCCTTAAGTTGTTGGGCTTCTTTTATCGTTAGCTCTACCTCATTCTGTTTCAGTATAACGAACTGTTTAAGACGTAAACGATTCGTATAGGCTCGCAATAAACCGTAAATCAAGGCTACGATCAGAACTCCATATAGCCCATAAGCCCACCAGGTAGCCCAGAAAGGTGGCTGAATAATGATCTTCAATCTTCGCCGGTATTTACTCCATATCCCTGATGAATTGGACGCATTAATGACTAAGGTGTAGTCCCCTGGTTTCAGATCGGTATAGATGGCCATCGGGCTATTAACAACAATCCAGCCTTTATCCAGGCCTATCATTCGATAGCGGTACTTGATTTTTTTTTCTTTGTTGAATTGCAATGCCGCAAATTCAACGTTCAGGTAATTTTGATCATGAGCTAAAGTAAGTTCCTTGAGCGTGTGAATCGGCAGCTCTCCCAGTAGCGAGGTGGCACTGGGTTTAATTTCTTTATTATTGATCTGAAGCCCCGTTAACTCAACCACGGGCTGAAACGTATCGTTTTTAACCAGGGCGGGATTAAAGGCCGTAATGCCTTCTATGCCACCCAAAAAAATGCGATCATTCGGGAGATGTAAAATGTGGTACCGATTAAATTCATTGGCCATCAACCCATCTTCTGTAGTATAGTTTTTTATCGTAAACGTTTGCCGGTTAAACCGGCACAGACCTTTGTTTGTACCAAGCCACAGAGAACCCAGGCGGTCAGGAACGACGGAATAAATAACGTTGTTTGGCAGCCCATCTTTGGTTGTAAATCGGTGGCATTTGCCAGTTCGTTTATCAAATCGACACAACCCGCTACCAAATGTGCCAATCCATAAAATAGTTGGATTAAGAGGGTCGGTAGATAAGCAATTAAGGACGTTACTACTAAGTGAAGTTGTATCCCCTGGCTGACTAATATAGTGATGAATGGCTAACGTATTGCCATCAACCCGGAGTAGCCCCGACATTTCAGTCGCCAGCCAAAGGGCCTGTTTATCAATAACAAACTCCATGATATTGGAGCTAATCATCGAAAGATTCAACTTCGGTATCCAGTTGCGAAGTTGTTCATTATACCGATACAATACAGACTCAGATACAGTCCATTTCCCCCCATGGGTGTCAGTTGCCAGTGGAGCTGGCTTAGACGATGTCGCATCTAACCTAGGAGGAGTTGGAAACTTGGTCAATTGTTTTGTTTGTAAATCAATTTGATAGAATTCACCCTTCCCGATATTAAAGAGCATATGGTTCTGGTGATCAATTGTTTGCCGGAAATAATAGGCATGATCAAAGTTATTAAAGCCAGGCAGGTGACTGACCTGAACGCCCAGATGTTCAGCGAATAAATCAGTGTGAAAATTGGCTCGATAGGGATATCGCTCAAACTGGTTCGCTGTGAGGTCAAACTTATGCACACCGTGTCCATTGGTACCAACCCAAAATACATTGGATCGATCAATGTAGAAACTAAGATAACGGGAGCTACCTATAAACTGGGGAATTTTCTGTATTCCAGCCGTTTCGCTAAACCGGAATAATGCATTCGAGTGGTAGAAGTACGTATTCCCTTGTGCATCCGAGACAAATTTAGGTATGTGCGTGAAGTAACTTGGTTGGGACAGCGGGAAGGACTGGAATTTTTCTGTATTCGGGTTTAAGAGGGTCAAATGCCACCGGATGCTATCAGTAGATTGCCATTGGGCTTCTTATATAAACGGTGTAGATCATTATCAGGCAGCGAATTGGACTTACCTCCCTGGTGTTGGTAATGGGTAAATTGTCCTGTGTGGTCGTCGAACCGATCCAGACCGATAGAGGTCGAAAACCAGATTGATCCTTTTTCGTCTTCAACAATTCCGCTTACAATACCCCCATTAAACGTACGATTATCCGTACTCTTATGGGGTAATACTGTATACGATTTGTGGTCAAGTCAATTGAAAGCAGACCTTTATAGCGGAAGTATAGCCATAAGCGATTTCGGCGATCGGGACAAAATTGCCGGAGAGAGTCACGACTAAAGGCTCGCTTATAATACGGTTGACGGGAAAAGTTTTGGAATGTTTCGCGAACAGGATCGAACAAATCAAGCTCCTTATAGGTATTCCGAATCCAAATACGTCCTCGATGATCGGGTTTCAAATAGAGCACATCGGGAAACGAAAGCGATGTTTTCGTTTCGGTAGTAGGCTGAAAAACTTTAAATCGCTGCCCATCGTAACGGCAAAGCCCATCGCGAGTAGCCATCCAGATAAACCCCTTCTGATCCTGTATAATATCGGAAACGAACCCCTGGGGTAACCCCTCTGCTTCTGTGAGTACTTGAGGTCGGTTAAAACTTGCTGGCTGGGCTGAGAGAAGAATCGGGGCCAAAAAAATGCTAGGCAATAGCATCCACCAGAATTTAATCCAGCCCTCTCTACTTTTCCAAATACTCATCTTTTTAACAGATTTTGTCTGATTTGACAGCTTATAAATAAGATAGGTAACGTTAAGTTGAGGTATAGACGGTGTGGAACTAGTTTGGTAACTAGTAATAATGGGTCATGCCCATAGTTTTAAAAGACTTGAGAAAGCGGTAAATCAGATGATCCTATAAATTGACTAAGGAATCACTCCTTACCTAATTCCTATAAATGCGAGCAAGTCACTGACCTGGATGTCTATCTGGAATAGAGCGGAAAAACAGAAAGGAGGCAATACTGAGCGGCTTACAGCGTAAGTAGTTGGCCAAATTTGATTCTATAGATTTTATGATTGCTTATCGACGATTAGCAATCCCTGAGAAAGAATCCGGCGACCCGGCGCACGGACGGCCGATGCCGCCCCGAAAATCTAAATTTGCTTGACTACCTAGGTATGGCTAGCCAATTTTGATCCTACTAACTACTTCAGATGCTGTCACTGAGTAGGCAATAAACTATCGATTTCAACACGTGTGCTTCTTTGGTTGTAACAAGTAATTGATCTGCTGTCTAATTATGAGTGTACTTAAAACATCGCTTCTTACTGGCCGGTAAGTTAAGCAAAACCCAACTTACCGGCCAGTAAGAAGCGATGGTTTATAGTAGCATGTAAATCGACTTTACTCGCTGCCGACTTCGACTAAGACGCATCTTTACTGCCCCTGGGGTCAGGTTATATTGTTGGGCAATTTGTTCTAAGCTAAGCCCCTCTTCATATTTCAGTTCTAAGAATGTTCGATCCATTGCCGATAGATGACCCATTGCCTTTTTAACCTGTTGGGCTACTTCTTTATAGGATAACTCCCAGGAATCATCACTTTGCCAACTATGATTAAGATCTATAGGTACAACAGTCAATCGTTTCGACAATCGAAGTTGATCCAGACAATAGTTAAATGAAATGGAATAAAGCCAGGTCGAGAATTTTGCCCGGTGCTCAAATGAACCCAGTACAGTAAAGACTCTCAGAAAGATATCATGGGTGAAGTCTTCAGCTTGCTGCGAATGATTTGTCATCTTTAAACAGTGCTGATATACTTTGCTGGCATAGCGCGAATAGAGTATCTCCAGGCATTGAGCGGGCTGTTGAGGAAACAAACTGCGAATTGTTTCTTCATCGGATAGGTATCGTTTCACCGGCGGATTCGTGTTTGGGAAGCCATTGGCTTGCGGGAAAACCATGACAGTAGCTTATACAGTTCTCGACTTTGCCAATTGTTAACATTCTGGCTTCTGGCTATCATTTTATCTACAGTAAGGCAAGCCCATTTATATACCTGTAGCTGTTCATCCTGGGGCAAACATTCCAGTAAGTGGCATAAGCTTTGTAACCGGTTATATTGACCATCCCAAATGCCGAGCCTCTTCCCTAACCGATGTATTTCAGCTGGTTGCCACAGAGATGGATTGTTTCTTCTACGATAAATCGCATTACTGTCCTGTACAATTAGTAGCTTTAATTCATCCTTTGGTAAATGGTGATCCTCAAAGACTCGTAAAACAGCTGCCCGAAACTGAAAATATGAGTATAACACTTGCTTTATTTGTTCCATTGTACTGATAGCTTAATTGATGCCATAATCAGAGAAAAACAGCTGAAACCAAGCGATTATAGCTACGCTTTGTTTTTGTCTACTTCGGCTTCAAATAGGCCTTTCCAGACCAGGGCGGCTAGAACTCCCCCACCAATTGGTGCTACGATAAATAACCACAATTGCTGAAGGGCTTTACCCCCCGCCAAAATAGCGGGCCCAAAGCTGCGGGCCGGATTGACAGAGGTACCTGTAATGGGAATTGCCACCAAATGAATCAGTACCAACCCTAAACCTATTGACAGACCTGCCATCGAGCTGTTTGCTCCTGGAGCAGTTGTTTTAAAAATAATCAGTACAAACAAGAAGGTAAACACGAGTTCGGTTACGAAAGCGGATGTAGTATCATACGCACTGAGATAACCAACTCCCCAGCCATTAGACCCTAGTGCCCATTCACTCATCATAAAACCAGGGGCCCCGCTTTGAATGAAATATAAAAGTAGAGAGGCCAACGTTGCACCCAGGAATTGGGCTACGATATAACCGACAACTTCCGACGGTTAATTTTACCCGCAACCCACATAGAAATTGTAATAGCGGGATTAATGTGACAACCCGAAATTGGGCCAATTGCATAACACATAACCGCCACAGTCAAGCCAAAGGCTAAAGAGATACCTAGTAAACCGATTCCGTCTGGTCCGGTAGCAGAAATGCCCGATATACTAGCGGCTCCACAACCAAAGAGAACCAAGGAAAATGTACCAATTAGCTCAGCTAAATACTTTTTCATAAGAAGATAAATGATAAGTTAAATCAATCCATGCGCTGCACATTATATGCTTGATCGGAGGATTATTTTTTTAGCCCAAAGTTTTTTGAAATACCAAAACCTGCTCCGCTCCCAAAGCCAAAATGGAAATGCGTTTGTGCGTTGGGAGTATTGTCAAATTTCTGGGACGTAAAGCCTAGTGAGCCAAAGGTAAAATTGAGCGCAAAGCTATTTTTTAAGTTTACCCCAATTGCAGGAAAAAGAGTACCCTGAAAACCACTATAGCTGATATTGCCCGTTTTGCCGGATAAACTATTGGCATTGAACTGGCCATATACCGCAAACAGGCCTCCTAATGACTTCGTATACCGTATAAATGGACCTACGGCTACTTCAGAGGATTTGTCCGTATAGTTTGTGCCTGCCAAATTAAGATTGATACCTCCAGTCCACTGATCATTCCATTGATAGCCAATAGCGGGGGAAAAACCATAACTACTACTAGTCTCGGTTCCTGCTTTTTGGGAATCAATTGTTACAGCACCATACACTAATAGTGTATTTGACTGAGCCATACCAGTAGCTACCTTTAGTGCGGCAGCTAGTACAAATAATAGTAAATCTCTTTTTTTCATTACTGGACTTGTTAAACTAAATCAAAAAAAAGTTGCACATTGATAGGTCTAATTTGTAAGCTTATAACATTTGTGCAATTCAGCTTCCTCATACTCAATTCTGGAAAGTAGTTTGGAAATTCGTTTCCGAAAAACCAACTGACTAATAAGCCAGCCTACGAAGGCTATAAAAAGTAAAAGCAATAGGATTTCGGTAATGGCAACCGAACGACTAAAAGGATTCAATCCGAACATACTGGAGTTGTGGTTTATAGTAACTAATGATGGGGTAAAGAAAAAAAATTACAATAACACTTACTTTTTTTGGGCCAAAATAGCCGCTTGACTAACCCAATGGTCGCGTTCAATACGCCCAGGAAAATACTCGATAATGTCATTTATTTTTTCAATATCTTCCTGGTTAAAGTTGGCAATTTGCCGAAACGTATAAATGCCAATTGCATGAAGCCTCTTTTCCAGAAACGGCCCAATACCGATAATATCTTTCAGATCATCTGCCTCGGACACCAATGCGTTACTAATGCGACTAAAGTTGATTTCACCTGCACGAGAACGAATTCGATGTAGAACCAGACTTTCGTCATTTACTTTCAATTTACAATCAACGAGTTTGCGTTTTGTGCTAGTAAGCTTTTGGTCTAACTGATCGACTAACCTACGACGGGATATGTACCCAATAATGAAGCCCAGCAGTAAGGAGACAAGCCCCATAATCAAATGGATAATCTTGACAGAGAATAGATTGTACGGATTTAATTCGAACATGATTAGGGAAGTTTATTGAGTTACGGTGGGGCAATTGTTATTCTTCACCTGACAACCAGTTGAGCTAAGTTATTGTACGACCGCTACCGTAACCCGCCGATTGGCCTGGCGACCTGATAAGGTGCTATTATCCGCTTTAGGTTGAGTTTCTCCCTTTGGTTGCACCTCAATCTGGTCTGGATTGACGCCTGCTTTTAATAGATTTGCCTTTACCATATTGGCTCGTGCGAGGGATAATTGCATGTTCACCGGCTCCGGGCCAGAGTTATCGGTATGCCCGGTTAAGAGAAGTTTTTTGTCTTTATTCTCGCGTAGATACTGAATTGCCTCATCAAAAAAGATTTTTGTATCTATTGTTTTGAAATAGTTAGTTCCATCCAATGGAAAATATAAATCAATGGGGTTAACTATTGATCTGAATTTTGGGGATGCAGTTAACTCCTCTTCTTTGGTAGTAGCTACGACGGTTGTTGTTAAGGGCTCAGTTTTTATTTTTTCGCTATCCGCAAATGCAAAGTCGAGTCCACCCTCAAGGGAGTCTCCCTGCGCTGTAAATAGTAGGTTATCATTTACACTTATAGTCTGTAGCGATTCGGCGGATATGCCTTGCTGCATTAAATACCGCTTCATTTCTTCCGCACGGGCCAGGCCCAGATTCTTAAAGTTAGTCGCATTGGTTTCGGCTAATGAATAGTAGCCTATAATAGTCATTGAACGTCCAGGATTGGCTTTCAAATAGGCTACCAACGTATCTAATGATCGACTCAGGGAATTGGCATTAATGTTCGGTTTTGATTTGGCGAGCCTGAAATTGCCAGGCAGTTCCAGCCGGAACCGATTACCATCTGCAATCGTAAAAACAGAGGTTTTAGATGAGGTTAAGGCTGGTTGACCTTCATCTATACAGAGATATTTTATTTTGCAAACATGCCACCAAATTGAACATAATATCCATAAGGCAAGCAAGGCAATCCAGGGAGTTTTGTAGGCGAACATATCCTATTCAGATTCAATAGATAGAACTTAATGCATAAAGTGTATTTTGTGAACGTAACGCGATTTTTAGGCAATCTTCAATAACTACATCACGCATATTATTTAAAACTACCACATTGTTTGTAATTATTTTTTTATCTATCATTAACTAGCATAAAAATTACATGAATGTAATTTTTAATAACCTCAACTTATCATATTACCCGAAATTTACATTATTTTATACCATTCAGCACGCGATCTACGGCTAAAGAATCATTAAATTCATTATTAAAATTTAGCCACGATTTTATATCGCTCGTTGACATAATAAATTCCCCTGACGTATGCCATACTTGAAACAGGCTACAGCGAAATCTAAACAAAATTCGACCCTCATTTTTAAATTTAATATCTGTTTCTATAGTATGCTCTCCCTTTAAAATATTTATCAATTGCGTAATAGTTCTAACTCGACCTATAGACAACGAATCAAATATGGCTCTGGCAATATAACGTTGCTGATCTAAGCTCGATAACTGGCTCAAGTCTTTAGAACCAAAATTCACTTCTATATAGGAGGGTTTATATAGCCAAATAGAAATCTGCATAGCCATTAGTTGATATAGCAGCTTTTGGTTTTTTTTATAAACATCATTATTTATATAGGCCTTTGGATTTTGAATGAAAATTTCCAGCGAATTCGATTTACATGGATTTGAGAATACGACGCTTGGCGAATCTATTCCGTCTATACAAAGTAAACAGTAGCGAATGATTTTATACCATTGATATTCTTCTAATAGGATTGATGAAGCAAGCTCGATCCGTAAGCAAAAAACGATACTATTTTTTTTTGTCAACTCATAAAACGCATCTACGTTGTTTCGTTCGCATATGTGGTGACGAAAAAAGACGGCGGTATTTTCCCATTCCGTCAACCTAGGGCCTAGTGTTTTAATTAGCATAAATCGAACACCACGCCTTGCATTATTAGAGCTCACTACGGCTCCTATGAATACCTTATTACTTATCTTATTAGAAAGAAATGAGTTAGAAACATGTAAGTTGGTTTTAATTGGCGGTAATACTTCACAAGCTGGAGTCATTTTTAGTTAAAATTTTGGCGATCAATCTTAAACTTTCCCCGGCATACAATCGAGCTAAAAAAAGTGATTTTTCGCTATAGTATACAATCTAATTTTCTTTAGGTTATCTAGTCTATTTCTTACAAACTTGCGACCAGATAAACTTAAAGTTCAACTCGATACCATTAACTGTAAATTAACTTACATAACCATGGCAATTGCACACTATGAAGTCCTACTTTCCTTAAAAATCTAAATCAGAATAAAGTGACCATATGTGAAGCAAAAAAAATACCCCCTTATGTAGAGGGGGACAGGACTCAAATCGAAGGAGAATAATTACCTATTTTTATGGCCCTTACCCTAAAGAACCAGCATGAAGGCAAATTCAACGAATGGCAATCAATACTTATTCCATTTCTTATATGAGGGATGGCATACTCAACAACGTATGCCATCCCTACGTAGCTTATACAATATCATTTGAAAAATACACGCTAGAAATACCTGGGTGTCAGAACGCGATTCTTGCCGAAACCGAACTCATAGCGAATCATGATCTCGTGCGAACTCGGGGCTACACTCTGTAGGCCGTTCATCGTATAATCATAGGCATACCCAAACCGGAACTGATCCGTCAGTTGAATCTCCAGCAAACCCACCACCGCATCAGTGGTATACTTGGCCCAGTTCGAAAACTGGTTCCGACGAATCGAGGCCCCCAGCGAGATCCGGTCGGCAAACCAGAAGTTGATGTTGCCATCAAAGCCCAGGGGTGCCCCTTCCGCATACTTCACCAGAAACGATGGCTTCATCTTGATGCCCGGACTCAGACCTACCACAAAACCAGCGGCCAGATACGCCTGACGTGCCTGCACCGACCGGTAATCCCCCACGTTGTACTCGCTCAACTTGTTTTTAATCAAGCGGGGAACCGATAGGCCCAGATACACCCGGTCGTTGCTCAGGTAGATCCCCGTCCCGAAGTTGGGCAGGATCTTGGAGATGTTGCTGGCAAAGGCCGGATCGAGCTGGTTATCGGGCGAAGTCTTCACATTCGTCAGATTGTTTTGATAACTCGATGCACCTGCCTGCACACCTAAAGCTAAGGTCGTTTTAGTCCCTACTTTGATGCGGAACGCGTACGAAGCAAACCCGCCTGCTTCCTCAATCTCGCCAATCTTATCCCCGTAGAGCTGTAAGCCCACCCCTACCCGCTCGTTATTCAGCGGCATGTCTATGGTGAAGGTTCCTGTCTGGGGAGCCCCCGGAAGACCCGTCCACTGGTTGCGGTAGAGTGCCGACATGCTCAGCACATCCCGACTACCGGCGTAGGCCGGGTTGAGGGCCATCATGTTGAACATGTACTGCGAGAACATCTTGTCCTGCTGAGCCCGGACCTGGCTGCTACCGATCCCCAGGATCAGTAGCAACACAGCGGCCCAATGGTTAGTTGAAAACTGGTTTGACATCGGTCTTAACGGTTAATGGTCATGTATCGAACAAACTTGCGGCCATCGCTCAAGGTAATCACGTAATAGTAGGTGCCGTCGGGTACTCCAGTGGCATCCGAACTGAGAGCAATGCCCGTGTTGGGTTTACCATCCCAGTCGTTTCGATAATCAGAGTTCGTATACACCCGATTGCCCCAGCGGTTATACACATCCAGGCTCACCGTCAGGCCAACCGTTCCCCGAATCACGAACAGGTCGTTGACACCATCCCCGTTGGGCGAGAAGCCTTCGGGAATGAAGATAACCTGATAGATTGGTGGCAGGTTGAGCGCCGTGGCTTCCCGCTCGTTGGAGTCGGTGGGGTTGCCGTTGCCGTTCAGGTCCGGGTTCAGCCCGCTCGTCGACACATCGCTGACGGTTCCTGATAGAGCCACAGCCTGTGCATAGGCCGAGTTGAGGAATGTAGTGGTGCTGCCCGTTGAGGCCACATTGACCACCACCTGAATCGTATCGACTTTACCCGAAGCCAGTGTACTGATGCTGTCACCCAGAACAATCACAGGGTCTGTCCCTCCATTGAAGTTGGGGTTCAGGTTGAGAGCACTACCCGTTGAGGTAATAATCGGTGCACTCACTATCCTGTACGATGATCCGGTCTGACTGTTAAAGACCTGGGATAGGGTATCGGCAATGCTTACGTTCTTGAGCGTATCCGGACCATAGGCTTTGACCACGATCTGATAGGTCACGTTGAAACTACCATCTGCCTGACGAACCGTATCCCGAACCGACATGGCCACCCCAATATACGAGCTTGCGGAGAGTCCATTTAGCGACACGGCGGTAGGCAAATTGCTGTCACGCGGGTCCAGCGTATTCTTCGGATCGGGGTTGGTGCCCGACGTCGAGGTATCGGCAACTGTGACGTTGTTGGCAGCCAGAGCGGTTGCATAGGCTGTATTGTAGAACGTCAGCGAATCGGCATGGCGGACATCGACCCGAACCGTAAAGTTCAGATTACGGCTAACACCCACCGGTAAGCTACTCAATGAGTCGATCAGCATCGTGGTTATCAGCCCCTGGCCCGTGTACAGTGTATCGGCCGTTAGTCCAGCATCGGTTGTGACGGGTATTCGGTTATTGACAATCACCGCCCCGTGCCCGAAGGTTTGAGAAAGATTATCCACGACCTGCACCTTCGTTAGCGGTACCGATCCCATATTGCTTACCATGATCGTGTACGGAATATCAAATACACCGGTTTCGACCAGGATCGGCGTGCCAACAGACTTGGCCACACCCAGCAAGGCATCGGGCAGATTACCACGTGCTGTTGCGGTATCTTTCACGCTGACACTTGAGGTATTGTTTGTCAGGTCAGGGTCGTGATTGTCGAGGTAGGTTATCTGAGCGGTATTAACGATCACTTCCCCTTTCTTCACAACCCGCGCCGTGAAGACAATCTGCGTCGAGTCGCCAGCCTTCAAGCTATCGATCCGTTTGGTAATGACCCCATTGGTGACCGTGAAGCCCGGCGATGCTCCCAGGATCAGTTGCAGGCCACTGGGCACCACATCCCGTACATCGATGTTCTTCGCCGTATGTGGCCCCGCGTTACTTACGGTCAGTGTATACGTAACCGGCAAACCATTCGTCACCGTACTACTCACCGACTTAACCAGACGCACATCTGTATCCAGGGTATCGGTCAGGCAGTTGAAGACTTTCACTTCCACCTTCACCGGCGCACTCACACAACCCTGGGCCGTTTTCTCAACAATCCAGTAGGTGCCTTCGCAAACCGAATCCGGGCGAATAACGATGTTGGAGGTAACACACTCACAGATTCGATAAATGTAGCTACTGCCTGCTGTGGTCGTCGACAACGCCTTGGTCAGGTCAACGATCTTGGATGGGCAGGTGTTGCGCAGGTTAGTTACCAGCGGAGGCAGCACAGGGTTGGCTACCTGTACCGTTACGCTGGCCGATTCAACCGAGCTACACCCTTTCGAATCGAATAATACGACGCTGTAGGTGCCACTTTGCTTCACCACGATCTGTTGCTTCGTTTCTCCGTCGCTCCATTTGTAGCCGTCGGCTCCAGCAGGGGCACTCAGGACAACCGAATCGCCGTAACACAGATTTCGGGACCCCTGAATGGTGATGACCGGTACGGTTTTGATACCATCGATCGTCAGAACCATGTTGTCGGTAGCCACTGGACAAGACGCATTGTTAGTACTGACCGACAGCGTCAACGTGACCTGCCCCATCTGTATATCCTGCGCACTGGCCGTATAAATCGCACTTAGCGAGTACGGATTATCGAAGGTACCACTACCGCTGGTGGTCCAGTGCGCTAGTTTACCCGCACCGCCCATTGCTCCATGCAATTGATAGGACTTGGTCAGACATACACTCGCATCGGCACCGGCATTCGCTGTGGCCGGATTCGCCGTATCGCAGGGCGTTGGCTCCTCACAGGTCGTAATCTGTACATGAATAGCCGCTGGCTCACTGTAACACCCACTGGTGGTTTTTTCGACAACGTAGTACGTTCCCGCTCCTACAGCGGCTGGATTCGCCACCGGGGTACTCAGAGACGCATTGGTGTAGAAGGTAAACTGGCCACCACTGGTGGTTGGTTGTCCCGCAACCGCCGTCGTCAGATCGACCGTCTTGAATGGGCAGGTGTTGGTTTTATCGACTACCACAGGTTTTGGAACCGTCGACAAGACAGTGACCATGACTGGGTTCGATAGACCACTGATACAGGTCGCTGAGTTACCACACCGGGCGGTATAGGTCGCGCTGGTGGTTGGCGATACAACAATCGCCTGGCCAATCTGACCTGTGGACCAGGTAATGCTACCCGTTGCAGGGCAACCTGTGGCTACCAGTGTGACCGATGTACCCAGGCAGACAGTGGCACTCGTCCCCACGCTTGCCAGCGCAATGGCTGGTGCCGCTGGTGCGCCAACCTGAATGGTGTTGTAGGCCGACCACTCGCCTTCGCACTGGCCCACTAGACACTTCACGCGATACGATGTCGTGGTGGTTGGGCTTACCGTTAGCACACTACCGGTTGTACTGGCCGGATCGGACCACACATAGCTGCCTGCGCAACCCGTTGCGGTGAGCGAAATCGTTTCGCTGGTACAGATTGCCGACGTATGGGCAACAATCGTCGGAATTGTTGATGTACCCAGTGTTACGTGGATGCGTTCCGAAGAAGCACTCGTGCAGCCATTCACCGTACAGGTTGCGGAAATCCACTGGTCGCTGTACACCGTTTTCTGGATCTGTTGCCCAATCGAGCCATCCTGCCAGGTTACCGTACCCCCTTGACAACCCGTTGCCGTCAGGGTTAGACTCGATCCGTAACAAACCGTAGCGGATGGACTAACCGTTAGGGTTGGCGGAGCGATTTTGGTCACGTTGATAGCCGCCCCAGCCTGGTCAAGTGCCGCACAAACGTGGCTGCTAACAATCAATTGAACAACGTCCCAATTTTTGAGACACTTGTGTGGATGAGCGACAGATCGAAATAGTCTTTATCGGCCGGATTCGCGTCGTATACCAGCGTATGGATAGTATAGTTCGCTTCCTGATCGGCTACCGTAAAGGTGGGTGCCGAGCTGGTTTGCTCAATCACATGATTGGCTCCTTTAGCCAGCAGATACAGTACCGAATACCCCGATGGCTGTACTAAACCACCATTCAAGGTTGCGCTAACCGTAACCGTTCCGCTACTGGTTCCTCCACACACAAGGCTGTTGATGGCCGTGAGTGAGCCCGCGTTAGCGACACAATTACCCCGATTAACGGTCACCGTAATCGATGGGTCGCTCAGACACTCGTGGAACTGGCACTGCGCGTAGTAGCTCTGGGTGCCTTCGGGTCTGACGACAATGGACACCCCTTTGTTGTTGCCATTGATGTCATTGGCCGACCAGATAACCTGACCATTACAGCCTGAAGCCGTGAGCGTGATGGTACCACCAGGCTCAACCGCAGTAGCCGACGCAACCAGGGTTGGCACGGCCACCGAATGACCGTAATTCTGTAGGCTTCGGCGGTGGCACTGGTACACACCCCGTCTTTACAGTACACGGTATAACTGGTGGTTACCGTTGGCGAAACCACGATGCTGGTTGTGGTTTCGTTGGTGCTCCAGTAGGGTGTACCCTGGCAATTTTTCACAGACAGTTTCACCACTTCACCGGGACAGATCGTATCGGCACTACAAGCACACCGAACAATGGTTGGGGTTGGCGTTGGGGTTACGGCAATGCTAATCACGTTTGACCGACCCGATCCACACTGATTACTCAGTTTGCAGAGCGCGTAGAACTCATGATTGGTAACGGTAGCGGTGACGGCAATGACCGATCCGGTTTGGCCGGTTGACCACTGTACGGTACCTCCTTCGCAACCCGTCGCAGTGAGTGATACCACCCCATTGTTACATACACTTAGCGTAGAGGCTACCAGTGTAGGAGCAGTTCCGGCTGAGGTATTGACCGTCAGGCGAACTTTGTTGGAAGCATCACTTTCGCAGCCCCCTGTTTGCAGGTAGCATAGTAGTCGGTCGTTGTCGTTGGATAGATCAGGATAGTGCTACCCACGGCATTGACACCGTGCCATTGTATACTACCGTTGCAACCCGTGGCCGTCAGTCGCACACTATCCCCACTACAGATGATAGTCTTACTGATCTTGATCAACGGCGTGGTTGGATTCACCACCGTAACCGTTACGGTATTGGAAAGCGCTCCCAAACAGGCCCGCACCTTACATTGTGCATAGTAGCTAATGGTAGCATCCGGATTGACCGTGATACTTGCCCCTGTCTGACCCGTTGACCAGTAGACGGTGCCATTGCAATCGGCTGCGGTCAGCACAACAGCTCCGCGGACACAAACGGTGTCGGCGCTGGCCGTGATGGTCGGTATCGCAGGTGCCGTTACGGCAATAGTAACGATCGACGACGATTTGCTGAAGCACGCTCCGTTCTTACAATAGACCCAGTAGGTATTGTTACCCAGGGTTGGGGTTACCACAATGCTACCCGTAGTGGCTGTTGTGCTATTCCAGATTGGGCTACCTACGCAATTCGCAACGGTCAGCGTAACGGTCTCACCTGGGCAAACGCTGGTGGTGCTGGCCACCAGGGTTGGGGTTGGCAGATCCGTCGTGATGTCGATCGTTTTCTGAGCGGGTGCACTCAGGCAACCACCAAGCCGGCACTGCGCCGTATAGGTTGTTTTGCCATAAGGATTGACCACCAGGGTGTTGCCCGTCAGGGCTCCCTGCGACCACTCGATGGTTCCACCCTCGCAACCCGAAGCCGTCAGCGTAACCGACGTACCTGGGCAAACACTGCTGGCACTGGCCGTAATCGTAGGCACTTTCGGATCGAGTACGGTAACCGTAATCACATTCGAAGCCGTACTGGTGCAGCCCCTACCACACAACTAGCGGTGTAGGTCGTGGTGACGCTCGGGGTGGCGAAAATAGTCGTGCCCGTCTGTCCATTCGACCAGATGATGGTACCACTGGCACATCCCTTGGCGCTCAGCGTAGTAGTTCCACCTTTGCAAATTTCGGTAATCGCGCAGATGACCACTGGTGGTTCTACCGAACAGCCGCAGTTAGCCACGCCAACCGTAATGGTCTGATCCTGCGAGCAACCAGCCACGCTGTACACTCGTACGGTGTAGGTCTGACCGCCCACCAGGTTCGTTGCCAGAACACCGTTGGCCGGTACAGGCTGCGTGACGGGATTTGCCGTTGTAAAGCTGTTGCCCACGGCAATCGCATATCGGTAGGTCGTTAACGAACCGCTTACACCATTGATCGAAATAGAGCCGTTCGCCAGGGGCTGATTACCCGTACAGGTCGGTGGCTGGGTGGTCAGTGTATAACTGACACCCTCTACTTCTTCAATGACCATTGGGCAGCAGGAGCCATTGGCACACTGCCCGTTGTTCACTTTCACGATGAACTCACCCAGTTGGGTAGCCGTATAGGTGCGGCTGGTAGCGCCCGAGATGGCCACGCCATTCCGATACCATTGGTAGCTATTGTAGCCATCTGGTGCGGACAATTCGACGTGAACTGGCGCGCCTTTGCAGACTTTAACAGGCACCGTCGTACAGACGACATTGGTATCGCCAGCAATGGCTGCTTTATTGTAGATAACCCCTTCCTGGGTGATGCTGGCCGACAGGGTTAGTGTCGCCGTTGCTCCCGCAGGCAAGTTGGGTATTGTCCACAACCCTACTGGAATGGCCGGCGAATACGTACCGGCTGAGACGACAACCGACCCTGGCACGATAACCAGACCAGCGCTCATCGCTTCCTGAACCACAACATTGGTAGCCGATACAGGCCCTTTGTTGATCAGGGTTAACGTATAGGTAAGCACATCACCTAACCCCGCTGTGGTTTTATCAACCTGTTTAGAGAGGTCAAGCTGTGGGCTACCCGATAGGCCACACGTAATACCGGGCACGGTAATGACCTTATCAGAGCAACCGGCCAGACTGACCGTCAGGCTCAGCGGCACACCCGAAGGCACACCCGTAATCAGGCCGTTGTTGGCATTGCCCTGGCTCACCTTCAGGGTAGCACCACTGCTTAGTGTATAGTACAGGAAGTAGGTGTTGCTACCCTTGTCATCGCACAGGGGACCACTCAGGCTGATGGCCGGATTGGTACAGCCTGGCCCAGTTGGACAATCCGGGCTAGCTACATCGATCTTGCTCACACAAGCCCCATTAGACGCCGTCACTACCAGATTATTACCCACCTGTACAATGATCGAGTTGCCCGAGATCGTTCCTGTGTTCACACTGATATTACCATCCCGTACCGCATAACTCACGGTATAGGTACCATTGCCGTTACAGATCGGCTGACCCACCTTCAATTGAGGAGGTGTACAACCCGGAGGGGTTGGGCAGCTACCCGGACTTTCGACCGTCAGCGTACTGACACAACCTGCCGACTGGACAGCCGTAATCGTTACAGCCGTACCCAATTGGATGCCTACGATGGTGTTGCCACTCACCGAACCCGCACTGGTCGTAACCGTACCCACGCTACTGAAGAAGCTCACCGAGTAGGTATTGTTACCCGTACAGGTTGGCTGACTCACCGTTAGCGTTGGTTTGTTACACACCGTCTGGCAGTCGGTAGGTGTGAGGATGATGGCGGTGGCGATGGCCTGACAGCCATTGGCGTCACTCACCGTCAGCGTGTAGGTACCCCACTCAGACCACTCAGACTCGTGGCCGTCGAACCACCCGGACTCCAGCTGTAAGTGTAGGGTGCGTTACCACCAGTCACACTTACCAAGCTGATGCTGCCCGGTGTGCTGCACGTCGCATTCGTCGGACGAAGCGTCGCCACAATCTCGGCAGGCTGGGTGATGGTGAAGCTTTGAACTGACTGACACCCATTGGCATCCCGTACCGTCACCGTGTACACCCCTGCACCCACACCACTCAGATTCTGACTCGTTGAGCCGTTGCTCCACTGGTAGCTGATCGGTGGAGTACCCCCGTTACGGTCAGTACCACCGAGCCTGAGCCCGAACCATTACACAACACATTCGTTACCGTCCCACTCACCTGGGGACCCGTTGTATTATTGATCGTGACCACCACCGTATTCGAACAGCCGTTGCTGTCGGTAACTACCACCGTGTAGCTGCCCGAAACCGCATTGACCAGACTGGACGTGGTGGACACCACCACACCCGACCCATTCTTCCACTGGTAGCTGTAGGAACCACTGCCCCCACTGGCCGTCACACTCGCACTGCCTGTCGAACCACCACAGGAGGCATTCTGAACCTGAGTGGTTAGCTGCACAGGGCTGCTGCCGCCGATGACCACCGTGGTCATGCTACTGCAACCACTGCTGCCATCACTCACCTGTAGGGTGTACACGCCTGTTCCCACATTCACCAGATCAGCACCCGTCGAGACCACGGAGCCAGCCGAATTGGTCCAGCTGTAGCTGTAGTTGCCACTGCCTCCACTCACATTGACATGAGCCGTGCCGTTGACCTGACCACAAGTCGTGCTGGTCGAGCTCACGCCCAGACTCAGACCACTGGTGCTGCCCACCGGCACTGACCGGGTAGCCGTGCAGCCCTTGCTGTCGGTGATCACCACCGTGTACAAGCCAGGGGCCAGACCACTCACGATGCTGGTGCTGCTGATCACACTACCACCCGCATTGGTCCACTGGTAGGTGAAGGAGCCACACCACTGCCGGGGTTGATATGCACCACGGCGATACCATTGGCCTGACCACAGGTGGCCAGGGTGATACCCACATTGACGCCTGGCAGGCTACAGGCCGTCTGGCAGTTGGTTGGGGTGAGGAGGGTGGCGATGGCGATGGCCTGACAGCCATTGGCGTCACTCACACTCAGCGTGTACGTACCCCCACTCAGACCACTCAGACTCGTAGCCGTCGAACCACCCGGACTCCAGCTGTAGGTGTAGGGTGCGTTACCACCAGTCACACTTACCAGACTGATACTACCCGGTGTGCTGCAGGTCGCATTCGTCGGACGAAGCGTCGCCACAATCTCGGCAGGCTGGGTGATGGTGAAGCTTTGAACTGACTGACACCCATTGGCATCCCGTACCGTCACCGTGTACACACCCGCACCCACACCACTCAGATTCTGACTCGTTGAGCCGTTGCTCCACTGGTAGCTGATCGGTGGAGTACCCCCCGTTACGGTCAGTACCACCGAGCCCGAAGTCGAGCCACTACATAAAACATTCGTTACTGTCCCAGTCACCTGAGGACCCGTTGTATTACTGATATTAGCCGTTGCGCTGCCCGAACATCCACCGGTATCGGTAACCACCACCGTGTAGCTACCCGAAGGTGCATTGTTCAGACTGGCCGTTGTGGCGACAACTACACCAGCTGCATTCCGCCACTGGTAGCTATAGGAACCATTACCGCCACTGGCCGTTGCACTGGCACTACCCGTCGACTGTCCACAGGCTGCTGATTGAGCCTGAGTCAGCACTTGAACGGGGTTGCTCGTTCCAATCGTTACCGTTGTCATGCTGCTACAGCCGCTGGCATCCGTAACCAGTGCACTATAAACCCCAGCCGACAGACCGCTCACCGTACTGCTACTACCAATCACAGTGCCCAGGGCATTGATCCATTGGTAGGTATAGGTAGCACTACCTCCACTAACCTGAACACTGGCGGAGCCATTATTCAGACCACAACCGGTAGACGTCACACTCGCCGTCAGCGTAGGCCCATTGCTGCTACTGATGTTAACCGAATTGGTTCCCTGACAGCCTTTGCTATCCGTCACCGTTATGGTGTAGCGACCCGGCGCCAGGCCCGTCACAACACTATTACTGCTAACCACGGTACCATTGGCGGTAGTCCACTGATAACTAAATGGAGCCGTGCCACTACCCGGATTGACCACCACCGCAGCCGCTCCATTAGTCTGGCCACAGGTTGTTAAGGCCACGCCGGTGTTTAGACCCAGGGGTTGACAGACCACACCACAGGCAGGGGCTGGTATGACGATTACTTTATCGGCACAAGCGCCTATACCCAGGTCGGCAACTGGAAGGACAACAATGGTTAGACTGACGGGCTGATTGGCTGGAATTCCAGTCACGACACCCGCTGTCAGGTTAACTTGTCCACGATTTGCCAAGACCGTTGTACCGGGCGTCACCGTGAAATTCACCAGGTAGGTAGTAGTGCCTGCTACACATACAGGACCACTCATCGTAATACCTGGGTTGATACATGGAGTCGAACAGTCGAGGATACTTGTCACTTTATGACTCACTACACAACTGCCGTTGATACTCGCACTGATGATCACATCCGTGCCGATGGCAATGTTAGTCACCGTATTGCCGACGATGATTCCGCCAACGGCACTCACACTACCCGGACCATCCAGCGTATAACTGACACTATACGTCCCATTGCTATTGCAAATTGGCTGACCAACGCTCAATTTCGGTGGCGTACAGGAAACCGTGCAACTAGCCGGACTTGAAACAGTCTGTACTTGTATACAGCCCGCACCTGCCGTCGCCGTCACACTCACGTCCGTGCCCACGGGATACCCGTGATGCTGTTGCCAACCACCTGACCGGCATTGGCCGTCACACTGGCCACGCTGCTGTAGAAACTCACACTGTAGGTCGATCCGTTACACACCGGCGACCCGACAGTCAATACCGGCTTGTTGCAGAAAGGACAGTTGGCCAACGGCAAATCTACCGTGGTTGGCAAACAACCGGGTCTTTCTACGAGTAAGAATGGATGAGTAAAGGGAGCAATACCAGTATAGATAGTAATTGTCCCAGTAGTTGCATCCACAACACCGCCACCCGTTGGTATAGTCACAGTCGTACCCGCTGTTACTGTGTAATTGAAGTAATAGCTCGTTCCATTGGTTGAACAAACTGGGCCACTCAGAGTGATGCCCGGACTGAGACATAGAGTCGAACAGTCGAGGATACTTGTCACTTTATGACTAACCACGCAACTACCGTTGATACTCGCACTGATGATCACATCCGTACCGATGGCGATATTGGTCACCGTATTACCCACGATGATTCCGCCAATGGCACTCACGCTACCCGGACCATCCAGCGTATAACTTACACTATATGTACCATTCCCATTACAGATCGGCTGACCAACGCTCAGTTTGGGTAGCGTACAGCCTGTCGTACAACTAGCCGGGCTAGCCACGGTCTGTACCTCCACGCAACCCGCGCCTGCTGTCGCTGTCACATTCACCGCCGTGCCCACAGGGATACCCGTGATGCTGTTGCCAACCACCTGACCGGCGTTGGCCGTCACAGTCGCCACACTGCTGTAGAAACTCACACTGTAGGTAGAC
The DNA here is from genome assembly GCA_003259005.1 of Spirosoma telluris. Classification (GTDB taxonomy): domain Bacteria; phylum Bacteroidota; class Bacteroidia; order Cytophagales; family Spirosomataceae; genus Spirosoma; species Spirosoma telluris. The sequence continues at coordinate 912,791 of QLII01000001.1, read as the reverse complement.
CCGTTACACACTGGGGAAGCCAGCGTTAAGGTCGGTTTCTGACACACACCACAGCTACCGGCTGGTACTATAGTCACCTTGTCGATACAACCCGCCAGACTCACCGTCACACTCAGCGGTACACCGAGGCCACTCCGCTCACCACCCCGTTCAGGGCCGTGCCCGAGCTAACCTGGATGGTAGCCCCTGACACCAGCGTGTAGTTCACGACATACGTGCCTACTGCACTCGTGGAGCAAACCGGACCACTTAAGGTGATGGCCGGGTTCTCACACACATTGCTGCACGAGGCCGGACTCACTACCGTGTGGCTGCTTACACAACTGCCGTTGATACTCGCACTGATGATCACATTGGTGCCGATGGCAATGTTGGTCACCGTGTTACCCACGATCGTTCCCCCCACCACACTCACACTGCCCGGACCATTCAGGCTATAACTCACACTATAGGTGTTGCCATTACAGATCGGCTGACCCACACTCAGATCGGGTAGCGTACAGGAAACCGTGCAGCTAGCCGGGCTAGCCACCGTCTGTACCTCCACGCAACCCGCGCCTGCCGTCGCCGTCACACTCACCGCCGTGCCCACAGGGATACCCGTGATGCTGTTGCCAACCACCTGACCGGCGTTGGCCGTCACAGTCGCCACACTGCTGTAGAAGATCACACTGTAGGTAGACCCGTTACACACCGGTGAAGCCAGCGTTAAGGTCGGTTTCTGACAAGGCACCGCACAGCTACCCGCTGGTACCAGGATCACCTTGTCGGCACAACCCGCCAGACTCACCGTCACACTCAGCGGTACACCCGAGGCCACTCCGCTCACCACCCCGTTCAGGGCCGTGCCCGAGCTGACCTGGATGGTAGCCCCTGACACCAGCGTGTAGTTCACGACATACGTACCCACCGCACTGGTCGAGCAAACCGGACCACTTAACGTAATGGCCGGGTTCTCACACACATTCGTGCACGAGACCGGACTCACCACCGTGTGGCTGCTCACGCAACTACCGTTGATACTCGCACTGATGATCACATTCGTACCGATGGCGATGTTGGTCACCGTGTTACCCACGATCGTTCCCCCATCACACTCACACTACCCGGACCATTCAGGCTATAACTCACACTATAGGTGTTGCCATTACAGATCGGCTGACCCACACTCAGATCGGGTGCTGTACAGGAAACCGTGCAGCTAGCCGGGCTAGCCACGCTCTGTACTTCCACACAACCCGCGCCTGCCGTCGCCGTCACACTCACCGCTGTGCCCACAGGGATACCCGTGATGCTGTTGCCAACCACCTGACCGGCATTGGCCGTCACACTGGCCACACTGCTATAGAAGCTCACACTGTAGGTAGACCCGTTACACACCGGCGATGCCAGCGTTAGGGTCGGTTTCTGACAAGGCACCGCACAGCTACCCGCTGGTACCAGGATCACCTTATCGGCACAACCCGCCAGACTCACCGTCACACTCAGCGGTACACCCGAGGCCACTCCGCTCACCACCCCGTTCAGGGCCGTGCCCGAGCTGACCTGGATCGTAGCCCCTGACACCAGCGTGTAGTTCACGACATACGTACCCACCGCACTGGTCGAGCAAACCGGACCACTTAACGTAATGGCCGGGTTCTCACACACATTCGTGCACGAGACCGGACTCACCACCGTGTGGCTGCTCACGCAACTACCGTTGATACTCGCACTGATGATCACATTCGTACCGATGGCGATGTTGGTCACCGTGTTACCCACGATCGTTCCCCCACCACACTCACACTACCCGGACCATTCAGGCTATAACTCACACTATAGGTGTTGCCATTACAGATCGGCTGACCCACGCTCAGATCGGGTAGCGTACAGGAAACCGTGCAGCTAGCCGGGCTAGCCACCGTCTGTACCTCCACGCAACCCGCGCCTGCCGTCGCCGTCACACTCACCGCCGTGCCCACAGGGATACCCGTGATGCTGTTGCCAACCACCTGACCGGCGTTGGCCGTCACAGTCGCCACACTGCTGTAGAAGATCACACTGTAGGTAGACCCGTTACACACCGGTGAAGCCAGCGTTAAGGTCGGTTTCTGACAAGGCACCGCACAGCTACCCGCTGGTACCAGGATCACCTTGTCGGCACAACCCGCCAGACTCACCGTCACACTCAGCGGTACACCCGAGGCCACTCCGCTCACCACCCCGTTCAGGGCCGTGCCCGAGCTGACCTGGATGGTAGCCCCTGACACCAGCGTGTAGTTCACGACATACGTACCCACCGCACTGGTCGAGCAAACCGGACCACTTAACGTAATGGCCGGGTTCTCACACACATTCGTGCACGAGACCGGACTCACCACCGTGTGGCTGCTCACGCAACTACCGTTGATACTCGCACTGATGATCACATTCGTACCGATGGCGATGTTGGTCACCGTGTTACCACGATCGTTCCCCCCATCACACTCACACTACCCGGACCATTCAGGCTATAACTCACACTATAGGTGTTGCCATTACAGATCGGCTGACCCACACTCAGATCGGGTGCTGTACAGGAAACCGTGCAGCTAGCCGGGCTAGCCACGCTCTGTACTTCCACACAACCGCGCCTGCCGTCGCCGTCACACTCACCGCTGTGCCCACAGGGATACCCGTGATGCTGTTGCCAACCACCTGACCGGCATTGGCCGTCACACTGGCCACACTGCTATAGAAGCTCACACTGTAGGTAGACCCGTTACACACCGGCGAAGCCAGCGTTAGGGTCGGTTTCTGACAAGGCACCGCACAAGTACCGGCTGGTACCAGGATCACCTTATCGGCACAACCCGCCAGACTCACCGTCACACTCAGCGGTACACCCGAGGCCACTCCGCTCACCACCCCGTTCAGGGCCGTGCCCGAGCTAACCTGGATGGTAGCCCCTGACACCAGCGTGTAGTTCACGACATACGTGCCTACTGCACTCGTGGAGCAAACCGGACCACTTAAGGTGATGGCCGGGTTCTCACACACATTGCTGCACGAGGCCGGACTCACTACCGTGTGGCTGCTTACACAACTGCCGTTGATACTCGCACTGATGATCACATTGGTGCCGATGGCAATGTTGGTCACCGTGTTACCCACGATCGTTCCCCCACCACACTCACACTGCCCGGACCATTCAGGCTATAACTCACACTATAGGTGTTGCCATTACAGATCGGCTGACCCACACTCAGATCGGGTAGCGTACAGGAAACCGTGCAGCTAGCCGGGCTAGCCACGCTCTGTACTTCCACGCAACCCGCGCCTGCCGTCGCCGTCACACTCACCGCTGTGCCCACAGGGATACCCGTGATGCTGTTGCCAACCACCTGACCGGCGTTGGCCGTCACACTGGCCACACTGCTATAGAAGCTCACACTGTAGGTAGACCCGTTACACACCGGCGAAGCCAGCGTTAGGGTCGGTTTCTGACAAGGCACCGCACAAGTACCGGCTGGTACCAGGATCACCTTATCGGCACAACCCGCCAGACTCACCGTCACACTCAGCGGTACACCCGAGGCCACTCCGCTCACCACCCCGTTCAGGGCCGTGCCCGAGCTAACCTGGATGGTAGCCCCTGACACCAGCGTGTAGTTCACGACATACGTGCCTACTGCACTGGTCGAGCAAACCGGACCACTCAGGCTAATGCCTGGGTTTTCACACACATTACTGCACGAGGCCGGGCTTATGACCGTGATCTCCGTTACGCAGGTACCACTGGTGGCTTTCACCACTACATTGACACCAATCGTTATATTCTCAATCGTATGATTGACGGCGTTGAGCGTACCGCCCACCACACTCAGACTACCCGGACCATCCAGGCTATAACTCACACTATAGGTGTTGCCGTTGCAGATGGGCTGACCTACCGTCAGGTTCGGTGGGTACAACCCCCAACACCTGTGGCACACGATGCCGGACTCGTCACCGTCTCTACACTCACACAGCCACCACCTCCTACGGCTGTAACACTCACTGGTGTGCCTACTGAGATACCGTTAATTCGATGATTAACCAAATCGACTGTACCCGCGCTGGCCGTGATACTTGTCACGTCACTATAGAAGCTGATGCTGTACGTCGATCCATTACATACCGGGGACCCAACGGTCAACACCGGCTTGACACAAACGGTTGGGCACGTTGGCGTACTTACCGTCGCAATAACCACTGCCGGGCAACCATTCAGGTCGCTAACATTCAGGGTATAGGTACCACCTGGCAGGCCTGTCAGACTGGTCGCCTGGGTTACTCCCGTACTCCATGTCCAACTGTACGGGCCAGTACCACCCGTAATACTGACGATGGTTAGCGTACCACCCGTGTTGTTGGGGCATAAGGCTCCTGTTGGTTGGACAACAGCCGTGATAGCACTCGGCTCCGTAACCGTGAAGCTCTGAGCACCCGATGTGCATCCGTTCTTATCTGTTACGGTCACCGAGTAGACTCCGGCAATAACACCTGTCAAATCTTTATTGGTGGTGTTATTACTCCACTGGTAACTGTAAGGCTGGGTACCCCTGAAACCGTCAGGGTAATACTACCTGTAGCCGTGTTGGTACAGGTTACTCTGCCTACATTGGGTACCACACTGATCGTAGAGCAGACCGTACAACTAGCGGGCGAAATCGTCACTACTTTCGGCGCACAGCCATTGGTAGTACTGATGGTCAGGCTTAACACCTGCCCGGTCGGAATTCCACTGATAAGGCCATTGAGAGCCGTACCCGAACTCGGTGTCACGGTGGTTCCTGCTGTAGCGGTATAGTTTACTACATAGGTTCCGATTGCACTGGTCGAACAAATCGGGCCACTTAAGGTAATGGCCGGATTCTCGCAAGGATCCGTGCAGCTTACAGGGCTCACTACCGTGATACTGCTTACACAAGTACCATTGATAGCAGTGAGTACAACATTGGTTCCGGTTAGAATACCCGAAACGGTATGATTAATCAAGTTTAGTGAACCAGCGCTAGTACCTACCGTACCAGCACCGTCTACTATAAAGCTCACCGTATAGGTATTGCCATTGCAAATTGGCTGACCGACTGTCAACTGGGGCAATGTACAATTCAACGTTGTGGCACAGGAAGGCGGGCTTGCCACTGTCATGGTTTCAAAACAGCCAGCGCCATTCAGGGCGGTGACACTTACAGGAGTACCCAATGGGATACCCGTAATACGTCGGTTGGCTACATCGACCACAGCACTAACCGGGCTAACGTTGACGGTGTTACTACTAGTGTATAAGGCCACGCTGTAGCTATTGGCCCCTGTACAAGCGACATTGCCTACTGTCAGGATTGGCTTCACACAGACAATACAGTTAGCCGTTGGCGGTGTTATGGTTTTGGTACCACAGGCATTGGTGACTGTAATCGTCACGGTTTGCCCAGAGTTAATGCCACTAATCACCCCGTTTGAGGCTGAACCCGTGCTTACCTGAACGGTCGTGCCTGCCGTCGTTGTGTAATTCAACGTATAGGTCGAGCTACCATCAGTGGCACAGATTGGGCCACTGATCGTAATATCAGGATTCTCACAGGGTGGGCAGGTAGCCACACCAGCCGTTGATACTTTTTGCACACACTCGTTACTACCTGCTGAAACCGTCAGGCTGGTGCCCAGATTTGCGGTAATAGTGTGGTTCGTCGTGTTGATAGTACCCCTGCGCTAGCGGTTACACTAAACCCAGCCTTCACATCATAACTGATCGTGTACGTGCCATTTCCATTACAGATCGGCTGACCTATACTCAAATTCGGAGAGATACAGGTTAGACCCGCAGGCGGACAACTGGTTGGCGGATAAACTACCAAACGTTCAGTACAACTACCGTTACCAGCCGTTATGACAACCGAATCAGACAACGATATGTTGATTAAGCCACTGGTGCCACTAAACTGACCCGCACTGGCTGTTACCGCCGTACTGCTGCTGTAGAAACTCACACTATAGCTGCCAGTACCCGTACAAGTTGGGTTACCGACGGTCAGAGTTGGTCTATTACAGACCGTACAACTAGCGGGCGAAATCGTCACCACCTTCGGCGCACAGCCACCAGTGGCTGTCACCGTCAGACTCAGCGGCACACCTGAACCCACATTGATAATTTGGTTGCCCGAGACAACCCCGGCACTTGGCGTTACGGTGGTGCCTGCACTCACTGTGAAATTCACGACATAGGTGCCTACTGCACTCGTCGAACAAACCGGGCCACTTAAGGTAATGGCCGGGTTCTCACAAGGATTGACCCCACAGTTGGTCGGTGGCATCACACTCACACTGCTCACGCAGGTACCCGATACCGCACTCACGGTTACCGGTGTACTGCTTATTGGGATATTGATAATCGTATTGCCCGATACGCTACCCGCACTCGCACTCACACTACCTGGACCATCCAGGGTGAAGCTCACCGTGTAGAAACCGCTACCGTTACAGATCGGCTGACCCACCGTTAGGTTAGGTGCCTTACATCCATTCGGGTCGGGTGTCACAGAGCAGGAAGCAGGGGAAGCTACCGTCATTACGGTTGCACAACCCGTACCATTACTGGCAGTGATGCTTACGGGCTGACCTGAAGTAATACCGGTAATACGTCGGTTAACCAAATCTATAGTCCCACCACTGGCGGTTACCGATGTAGCACTGGTGTAGAAGGCTACACTGTAACTCGTTGTGCTGGTACAAGCTGCATTGCCAACCGTCAATATTGGTTTCTCACAAACCGGTTTAAGACCCAGGTCAATGTCGTTGTTAGTTGTACCCGGTGCCAGAGTGAACGAAGTCGACTGGCTTGTCAACGGATTCAAATCCGAATCCTTGGTGGGGTCTCCACCCTGATTAACCAAGGTCGCCGTGAAGCCCGGTGGTGGGGTAATGCCCACCGTGTAGGTGTTACTCGTACCACCCGTCACGCCTGTGAAGCTGTAGTGCCCTGTCGGATCGGTCGTCGTCGTTTGAGACACAACCCGTTGACGTATAAGGTCACCACCACATTCGGAATACCCGGCTCACCCGAGTCCTGAACCCCATTCCCGTTGGTGTCATTCCACACAAAGTCGCCAATGATGGCACCCAATGGTTTCAGACCCGCATCCACCGTCAACTCCTGCTGACCAGCCGTCACACTGAAGGGGGAAGTGCTGCCCACGCTACCGGTGCTGCTGGTGATATTGCTATCAGTACCCGTAGAGCCCGTCAGCGGGGTGGTGAAGGTGGTCCCCGCAGGAGCCGTCACCTTAATAATATAACTGCCCGACGGCACATTACTGAATACGTATTTGCCACCACTATCGGTCACCGTGGTCGATACAACCGTGCCGCTCACCGGGTCCACTAATTGAACCGTGACACCAGCAATACCCGGTTCGCCAGAGTCCTGAACCCCATTCCCGTTGGTATCACTCCACACAAAGTCACCAATCGTGGCACCCAATGGTTTGAGACCCAGATCAATGTCATTATTGGTTGTACCCGGTGCCAGGGTGAACGAGGTCGACTGGCCCGTTGACGGATTCAAATCCGAATCCTTCGTCGGATCTCCGCCCTGATTGGGCAACGTAGCCGTGAAGCCCACCGGTGGCGTGATGCCCACCGTGTAGGTGTTACTCGTACCACCCGTCACGCCTGTGAAGCTGTAGTGCCCTGTCGGATCGGTCGTCGTCGTTTGAGACACAACCCCGTTGACGTATAAGGTCACCACCACATTTGGAATACCCGGCTCACCCGAGTCCTGAACCCCATTCCCGTTGGTGTCATTCCACACAAAGTCCCCAATGATGGCACCCAATGGTTTCAGACCCGCATCCACCGTCAACTCCTGCTGACCAGCCGTCACACTGAAGGGGGAAGTGCTGCCCACGCTACCGGTGCTGCTGGTGATATTGCTATCAGTACCCGTAGAGCCCGTCAGCGGGGTGGTGAAGGTGGTCCCCGCAGGAGCCGTCACCTTAATAATATAACTGCCCGACGGCACATTACTGAATACGTATTTGCCACCACTATCGGTCACCGTGGTCGATACAACCGTGCCGCTCACCGGGTCCACTAATTGAACCGTGACACCGGCAATACCTGGTTCGCCAGAGTCCTGAACCCCATTCCCGTTGGTATCGCTCCACACAAAGTCACCAATCGTGGCTCCCAATGGTTTGAGACCCAGATCAATGTCATTATTGGTTGTACCCGGTGCCAGGGTGAACGAAGTCGACTGGCTTGTCAACGGATTCAAATCTGAATCCTTCGTCGGGTCTCCACCCTGATTAGCCAAGGTCGCCGTGAAGCCCGGTGGTGGGTAATGCCCACCGTGTAGGTGTTACTCGTACCACCCGTCACGCCTGTGAAGCTGTAGTGTCCCGTCGGATCGGTCGTCGTCGTTTGAGACACAACCCCGTTGACGTATAAGGTCACCACCACATTTGGAATGCCCGGCTCGCCCGAGTCCTGAACCCCGTTCCCGTTGGTGTCGCTCCATACAAAGTCACCAATCGTGGCTGGTAGTGGTTTGAGACCGGCATCCACCGTCAACTCCTGCTGACCAGCCGTCACACTGAAGGGGGATGTACTACCCACACTACCCGTGCTGCTGGTCACATCACTGTCGGTCAGGGTAGAACCCGTCAGCGGAGTGGTGAAGGTAGTCCCCGCTGGGGCCGTCACCTTGAGGATATAGCTGCCTGGGTTTAGATTCGTGAACAGGTATTTACCGCCACTATCGGTCACCGTGGTCGACACCACCGTACCACTCACCGGGTCCACTAACTGAACCGTGACCCCGGCAATACCTAACTCACCCGAGTCCTGAACCCCATTTCCATTGGTATCGCTCCACACAAAGTCACCAATCGTGGCTTTAGGCGAATACAGACCCAGGTCGATATCATTAATAGTTGTGCTAGGTGCAATGGTGAACGAAGTCGACTGGTTCGTCGTCGGATTCAAATCCGAATCCTTCGTTGGATCACCACCTTGTGTAGGTAGAGTAGCAGTGAAGCCCACTGGTGGCGTAACGCCCACCGTGTAGGTATTACTGGTTCCGCCCGTCACACCCGTAAAGCTGTAGCCTCCATTCGGACCCGTCGTTGTCGTTTGTGAGACAACCCCGTTGAGGTATAAGCTCACCACGAGTCCTGAAATACCCGGCTCACCCGAATCCTGAATACCATTGTGATTCAGATCATTCCAGACAAAATCACCAATGGTTGAGGTTAGCGGTTTGAGACCCAGGTCAATGTCGTTATTGGTTACGCCCGGTGCTAAGGTGAACGAAGTCGACTGACTGGTCAACGGATTCAAATCCGAATCCTTGGTGGGGTCTCCGCCCTGATTAGGCAAGGTCGCCGTGAAGCCCACCGGTGGCGTAATGCCTACCGTGTAGGTGTTACTCGTACCACCCGTTACGCCCGTGAAACTGTAGTGACCTGTCGGATCGGTCGTCGTCGTTTGCGAGACAACCCCGTTGACGTATAAGGTCACTACCACATTCGGAATACCCGGCTCACCCGAGTCCTGAACTCCATTCCCGTTGGTATCCTTCCACACAAAGTCACCAATGGTGGCAGGTAATGGTTTGAGGCCCAGGTCAATGTCGTTGTTAGTTGCACCCGGTGCAATGGTGAAGGAGGTCGACTGGCCCGTCGCCGGATTCAGATTCGAATCCTTCGTGGGGTCCCCGCCCTGATTAGGCAAGGTCGCCGTGAAGCCCACCGGTGGCGTAATGCCTACCGTGTAGGTGTTACTGGTTCCCCCCGTTACGCCCGTGAAACTGTAGTGACCCGTCGGATCGGTCAGAGCCGTTTGGGAAACCACTCCGTTCTCATACAGAGTCACTACCAGACCTGGAATACCTGGCTCGCCCGAATCCTGAACCCGTTCCCGTTGGTGTCATTCCACACAAAGTCCCCAATGATCGCCCCTACGGGTTTCAGACCGGCATCAACCGTCAACTCCTGCTGACCAGCCGTGATGCTGAAGGGGGCCGTGCTGCCCACGTTACCCGTGCTGCTGGTCACGTTGCTGTCGGTACCTGTAGGACCCGTCAGCGGGGTCGTGAAGGTGTAGCCGCCCGGAGCGGTATATTTGATAATGTACGTACCTGGATCTATGTTGGGCAGGATATATTTACCCGACGCATCGGTGGTGGTGGTTGAAACAACCGCGCCCGTAGTGGCATTGATGAGTTGAACCGTCACATTGGGTACACCCAACTCATTGGCATCCTGCTGCCCGTTGGCATTCGCATCGTTCCAGACAAAGTCGCCAATGGTCGCTTTGGAGGTAAACCCAAAATCGTAGGTATGGTTGTTATCGCCGGCCCTGGCGCGTTGAGCTTAATGGTCGGAATCCCGTTTACCAGGAAGGCATCATTGTTAATGGCGCTCAGCCCTGTGTTCGTTGCTCCGGCCGTTTCGCCTGGAGCCTGTGTAACAGCCGTTAAGGAGACACCTACCGTAGAGGCATCGGTTCCCAGCGAGGGAATCGATAAGACATAGGGCGCTGTAGCCGTGATCGGCAGATTGTATAAGCGGCTGCTGGTACTGGTCAGGTTGGGCTGGTTCGAGAAGATATAATTACCATCGGCATCGGTAATGGCCGTTGCAACGACGTTACCCTGTGCATCGGCCAGTTGTACGGTTACGCCTGCCAGCGATGGCTCACCTGGATCCTGAATACCATTGCCATTCGAATCTTTCCAAACGCGATCACCAATTTCAATGGACGGTGTTGCATCGCAAACTTGCTGAGCACCGGTGATACGGCTAAGTTTTGCAATACCTACTGCTTGAGGTACGCCATATTGAGGTGAGCCATTTAATAAACTTAGATATTCTGTCCCAAAGCTGCCCGTATGACCTGGATCTACAGCTCCAATTACAACCTCATTCGTTCCAGCCTTGATAAACACCCCACCACTGAACGTATATGTGTGGCAACAATAGTAGAACGATTGGTTAAAAAACCACTTTCCTCCAGGGCCTTCCGAAGCTATCTCAGCATGCTGTGCTGCCGTAGTTGTGTAAGGTCCTAATTTGCCAGCATTCTCTAAGGAGTACGTACCATCGGTATTTTTCCAGGCTCCTAATATATACCCAGTTTGCCCGCCAGAGGTTGCAGCATTGTAAACTAGCCGATCTGTAACCCCCATAACCATTGTGCCATTATCAGCAAAAGCCAGGTCCATTAAAACAGGCTGTACATCTGCGCCTGAAGACCAGCTTTTTTGTGACTTTCCACCACCTACGCCATAATCAAAGGTAGCACTTGCCGCACTGGATGGAGGTATAATGCCACCACCCCCATTAAAGTTAAAGGGATAGCTCAATTCTTGTTTCCAAACTCCAGTTGATGGATCATACGAAACAATAACACCTTTTAAATCACTTGTACTCTGACTTATTTCGGCATCACATACGCCACCCATAAAAATTTTACCTCCAAATTGTCTTAGGGCGGCTGGTCTCCAAACACCGCCACTACAGTTTGCTAAGGAAGAAGGAGGGGTTAATTCAACAGCATTTGAAGGCTTAGTTGCAGGTAAATTGTTGTAATCGACGCCACTAACATCAACCTGTACCAATTTACCATTGTACATGTTGACGACATACAGTGTTTTGCCATCCTCTGAAAAATCCAATCCCCCTAATCCCTGCACACCAAATGAATTCCCGCCCAAGCTTGTAGAAGTGCTACCTACATTAATGCCCAGATCTGAAAGCTTCATTAAGAGTTTATAATTCTGGAAGGATTGAGATCCATCGGGAGCGTTGTAATTGGCAATATATATAGCTGACGAGCCATCCGGAGCTTGCGGGAATATACTAGCCAAATTACTAGATATAGGGGACATGTAAATTAGATTAGTCCCACGTTGCGAGGCTAGACCTAATGGAACCCCCACTTGATTTGGTAACAAATCCTGAGTTTGAGATGCGGGTACTGCGGATTGTTGAGTAGCTCCAACTTGTTGAACAATGGCCGATCGATCATAATACTGATAGGAAAATACAGAAGATGTCGCCCCTGCATATAAACCACTGCCTGTTACCAATCTAGTATCCCCACTATAGCTACATAACGTACTAGGCACATACATCCCAAAGTCATGGTTTTGTGTTGCTCCTAATACATACTGCACAGCACCATGATTATCAGGCCCATAAGTAGATTCTTCAAGCTCAGGACGCTCAGGGTACGAAAATACAAGACGATATGGCTGACCAGCCGTCAGGTTGGTAAATACATAATAACCAGCAGGTGTGTTCAGACCGGGATTGCCATATGAGCTGGTAGTTGTAGCAACTAAATTCCCATTGGCATCATAGGCTTTTACGGTAACTCCACCAATACCTGCTTCGGTACTATTGGAAATTCCATTGACATTAGCATCGAAAAACACGAGACCACTGGTATTGGCCGAGGTTACGCAACTATATTGAGGATAGGTCACCGCGTCAATCGAGAAGGGTGTCGTCCGGGTTTGCAATTGGACAAACTCCGCACTCACCGGCAACACCAGTGTCTGGGTAGTACTCGTCGTAGAAGGCGATAACTGTCCGATGCTGATAAACGGCCCACTCGAATTACCCGTCGAGACAAATACCTGAAGGGCCGTGGTCGTATTGGTCGCCTTATAGGTAAAGCTTAGGCTCGTTCCGCCCGGCACCACACTCCCCATATCCAGTGTTAGTATACCATTGGCAGCCATGGCGGCAAAAGCACCATCCGATGAACCGGTAGCATTGCCAGGACTTGTTGTCCCCGTAACCGTACCGGCAGTTCCAACGGCACCCGTATTGACCGCCACCGCCTGCTGACCCGGTCCACATACAGTGGTTGGGTTACTAACGCAGGTGTAAGAAGTATAGGTTGCTGCATCTACCGAATAAGCGGTAAGGGTGGTCTCCAACTTGATGTATTTAGCTGCCACCGGCAGGGTTACATAACTGGTCATTAAGGTTGTGCTCTGGGCCAGTTGGGCAATGTTGGTATAGGTCACCCCATCGACCGATACCAGCAGTTGTAGCGGAGACGCCAGGTCAGCTGCCGAATAGGTAATGGCCACCGTATTGCCAGCAGCTACGGTCGTCGCAAAATTCATCGTCAGCGTTGTATTGATCGGCATCGAGGCTAGTGTTCCATCAGCCACGCCCAGGGCATTGGTCGGAGTGGTAACTCCCGTTGCCGTCCCAATGCTTTGGGTGCCGGTCTGGTAACTCACCGACTCCTGATTTCCGGTACAACTCACTACCGGCGAGGTCACGCAGGTGTAGGTCGAATAGGTTACCGCATCCACATAGTAACCCGTTGCATTGGTCTGTAGCTTAATATACTGGGCATTAATCGGTAATGTAACGATGCTGGTTGTATTATAGGGAGGGCCGCTATGAACAAAAGGCGAAATCTGAGCAATGTTGACAAAAGTCACGCCATCGGCTGAGGCCAGCACCTGCAACGGAGCCGTTACCGAACTACCGGCTACGTATTGATAAGTGCCGTTATAGATATTGACGGTGTTCCCGGCCGAAACCAGCGTACCCAGATCCAGGGTAATGGAGGAGTTATTCTGGAGGTACGACCAGCTCGAATTCTGAACCCCTGTAGACGCCTTCAGGTTATTGGCCGTATAAGTTATCGTTCCACTGGTATTCGTAACAGCAGCTGCTCCTTTCTGATAACTCACAATCTGTTGGCCAGCTCCCGTACAACTGGCAACCGGGCTCGATACGCAGGTATAAGACGTGTAGGTGACCGCGTCTACGGTGTAGGCCGTGGTCGTAGTCGTTAACCGAATGAACTCCGTATCGAACGGTAGATACAAACTATAGGTTGTGCCCACGGTATTGCCCGGCACCTGTGCCACGTTGGTGTAGCCATTATTGTCGGGCGATACTTCCACCTGCAAGGGAGCAGTGGTATTGGCCGACGCATACTTGATAGTCACAATTGTGCCTGCAGGGAGTACACTTCCCAAATCCAGCACAAAATTACCTCCTACGGCCAGGCTGGCTACTGTCCCATCGGGCACACCCGTTGCATTAGCGTAGTTAGTCACATTTACCGGCGCACCCGTAATGTCACTGCCCCCATAACCACCCCTACCGATTGCTGACCAGTCGGACAGGTCGTCGACTGGGGCGTTACGCACACATAGGAGGGATAGGTTACCGCATCCACCGAATAGGCGGTACCCGTCGTCTGCAACTTCACAAATTTTGCCCCTAACGGCAGGAGAATACCCCGTTCAACCTGGCTCGTACTGGCGGGTAGCTGGCCAATGTTGGTATAAGGGCCCCCACTCAATGTCCCGGTCGACACCAGCACCTGCATAGGTGCAGACAGATTGGCCGAGGAATAGGTGACGTAGATCGTGTTGCCAGCGGTCAGGGACGTACCCAGGTCCAGCGGCTGGCCGAGTTGACCGCTAATGTGCCAACAGCCCCATCCGGCGTACCCGTCATATTGGTTCCGTTGGACACGGTGCCCGTAAACGTACCCGCCGATTGCGTTCCTACATCGAAACTCACCGATCGCTGGCCCGGTGGACAACTTGGATTCGGTAAGGTTACACAGGTGTAAATGGGGTAGGTAACGGCATCGACCGAAAAGGCCGTGCCTGTCGTTGTCAACTGCACATAGCGTGCATTCAACGGCAGGATGATTTGATTTGTCACTTGGCTGGTGCTCCCCGGCAACTGGCCGATGTTCACATAGGGGCCAGCTGCACTGGTGGCTACCAGTACCTGTAAAGGTGCCGTTACGTTGGTGGAGGAATAGCTGACGTACAGGGGCGTACCGGCCGCAATGGTTGTTGAGGCCAGGGTTAGCGTCAGCGAGGAGGCCGCACTCAGGGCCGCCACCGTGCCATCAGGCGTACCTGTGGCATTCGGCGCGTTGCTGACTGTACCACCTGCTCCATTGGCACTCTGCGCCCCATTCTGGTAACTTGTCGATACCTGACCAGCCGGACAGGAGGTTGATATCGGCGTCACGCACTGATAGATCGACCGTGTTACCGCATCGACCGAATAGGGCGTTACGCTGGAAACCAGTTGAATATACTGGGCTCCAACCGGCAAGGTCAGGAAATAGGTCGTTGGACTCGTGCTACCCGGCAACTGGGCAATATTGGTATACCCACTGGTCGCCGAGGATGACACCAGTACCTGTAGAGGGCCGGTGGTATTGGTCGACGAGTAAGTGATGTTAATTCCGCTACCAGCGGCCAGCAAACTGCCCATATCGACCCGGAGCACCGAATTGGCAGCCAGCGTCGCCAGGGTACCATCTACCAGACCCGGCACATTGGTCGCACTGGTGACGGTACCCGTTACGGAGGCTGCCCCGTCGAGCCGGTTTCATAACTCAGCGACTCCTTGCCCGCCGGACAACTCGCCGGATTATTGACGCAACTATAAACCGTATGCGTAATGGCATCGAGAGAAAAGGCCGTACCCGACGTATTCACCTTGATATACTGCGCATCAAAGGGTAAAACCAACGCCTGAACGCGCGGGGTCGTGCTGGCTGGTAGCTGGGCAATGTCGGTAAACGCCAAATCGGTCCCTGCCACCCAGACCTGCAAAGGCGCGTTGGCATTGGCCGAAAAATAGGCAATATTGACAGTATTTCCCGCCGGAATCACACTCCCCAGATCAATCTGTAATTCGCCGTTGGCAGCCACTACGGCGACTACGCCATCGGGTGTATTGATGCTATTATTCGGATTGGTCACGTTGAGCGGAGCCCCTACTACCTGCTCGGCACCTACCTCATAGTTGACCGATTGCTGGCCGGTAGCGCAGGTAGTGGAGGGCGGGCTTACGCACTTGTAGGCGAGATAAGTCACCGCATCCACATTGTAGGCCGTTGTGGTCGTTTTGAGCCGCACATACTGAGCGTTCAGCGGCAGCGTCAGGTTAGTAACAATATTTCCGGTAACAGGATCGGGCTGGCCCACCTGCCCAATATAGGTATAAGGTCCACCCGAACTGGTGGCCACCAGTACCTGCAAAGGCGCTGTTGTATTGGCGGATGTATAAGCAAAGGTCAGCGCACTTCCTGCCGGAACAATCGTGCCAATGTTGAGCGTCATTGTCCCATTGGTACCTATGGCCGCATAGGCCCCATCGGCTGGTCCTGCACTTTGCGAATCGTTGGTTACGTTCGTGCTGGCACCGGTTATCCCCTCGGCACCAATAGGATAGCTCACCTGCTGAAGGCCGCTTGCGCAACTATTGTTGGGGGGCGTTACGCAGGTATAGACTGGAGTCGTTGCCGCATCGACCGAATAGGCTGTTGCATCGCTCTGGAACTGTACATATTTGGTATTGAACGGCAGCGTGATGGTACCCAGCGTACTGGCCGTACTGGCCGGTAACTGGGCAATATTGGTATAGGTTACTCCATTAGACGAAACCAGCACCTGCAAAGGCGCTGTTGTATTGGCCGACGAATAGGTAATATTCAGGGTGTTGCCTGCCGCTATGGACGTTGTACTCATGGTGAGCGTCAGCGTCGTATTGGCCGGCATCGAGGCCACCACGCCGTCGGGCACTCCCACCGCATTGGTCGGATTAGTGACCCCAGCCGAAGTGCTGCCACTATTAACGCTCAACGCCCCCGTCTGATAACTCATCTGTTGCTGCCCCACGGCGCAGCTTGGCGCCGGATTATTGACGCACAGATAAACGGTGTAGGTGACCGCATCCGGATAAAAGACGGTTGCGGTTGTAGTTAGCTTGACGTACTGGGCCGCACTAGGCAAGGTGACCGATGAGGTCGTGTTGGTCGTGCTGCCCAGTAGCTGGGCAATATTGGTGTAGGTGACCCCATCGGTAGAAACCAGCACCTGTAAGGGTGCCGTGGCATCTGCTGATCGGTACGTCACTTTCAACACGGTGCCCGATGGCAGGGCAGAACCCATATCCATGATTAGCTCCGAGTTGGCATTGATGGTGGCAACAGCACCATCGGGCAGGCCGATAGCGTTGGGACCGGCAACAATGGTGCCCGCTGAGGAATTGGCATCCGTAGCCCCTACGTTATAGCCCGTCAGAATCTGATTGGCCCCGCAGGAGGGTATCTGTGCTTTAACAAGTAATGGAGTGATTAGGAGTCCAATGATGATCGCTGTTTTTCTGGCTTGTTGGCTTATCCAGAATGCATAGATCCAAAGCAGAACCATTCGGTTTGCTTTATATCGGATGAGGCACCGAATGGCGTCGATAAACACAGGCGAAAATCGTACAAATGTCTTCATGGTATTGATTTGTGCAGAAAACTGAATGGGGACTCCTAATGGTAAAGTAGCATGCCGTTAATGATTGCCTTGGTAGACAATCACTAACTGACATTAGTCTGGAAAACAGCAACTATCGAATTACTTTATCTACTTGTATGGGCACACAGATCGACTGGCGACATACATCTTCCTGAATTGTTAAAAACTGGTCGGACTGCGGGTGCAGGAGGGTAGTTCTGGCACCGGAAGGCCAGACGATTTCCAACCGATCAACTTGCGTATGGGCACCTAGTCCAAAATGTTGGGTCAGCGTATTCATGACGCCATAACCCTCCCCGGATCGCACTTCCCGAATTTGAGGCTTACCGCTAACGTATACGGTTATACGAGCCCCTATGGCATTTGGGTTACTCGTTACTCCCCGTAAATTGATAGCCAGGAAATGATTGCCATTCGGCTGATTCATCCATAGCTTATCGGAGGGTGCGTCGTTGGTCGATGCAGCAAGGCCTAAGTAAGATCCATAAACGTCCAGAAAACCGTCATGGTTAAGATCGCCTAGGGCAAAGGAATGCATCACATCATTACCGAAAGGGTTGGGCACTTCGGTAAAGGTCTTATTTCCATTGTTGCGGTATAAGTGAGCTTGATTACCGGCAACCAGAATATCGACATAGCCATCATTATCAAAATCCCGCATTAAACCCTGAAGCGGATTGCCCACATCGCCCACGCCAGATGTGGCCGTAATGTCGGTGAAGTGGCCGGTGCCATCGTTCTCCATCACCATACTTGGGCCACCGTGGTTACTGATAAAACAGTCGAGATCACCGTCATTATCAATATCCTGAAAATCGGCGGTCCAGCCCTGTGCGTGGGGTCTTAGCCCGTAGCTGGTTGCCTGTTCGGTATAATGCCCATGCCCATCATTGACAAACAACTGATTGAGCCGACGGGGGTCGTCTGGATTATCAGCCGCATAGCGACTGCATTTGATGACGTACAGATCAAGATCTCCATCATTGTCGAAATCCGCCCAGACACTCCCGTAATTTCCAGAGTTATCGGATACGGGCACCGTGGCCAGGTCAATCCAATTGCTTACGGCATGGAGGTTGCCCTGTTTATCGTTTCCCCAGATCTGGTTTAAGCCATCATCATTGCAGACAAAGTAATCCACCCAACCGTCGTTATTGATATCGGCCATATTGGCTGCCTGCACTAAAAACGATGGGCCATCGAGGGTAATCCGGGTAAAATCGGTACCCGTATTTTTGAATACCTGTATACCTGTCCCATCCCCTCCTGTTAGCAAGTCATTATGTCCATTTCGATCTATATCGGCCACGGCCATGCTAACCTGAAGGTCTGTTCGCCCAATATAGCTGGATACATATTGCCCATTGGGTTGCTGATACTCAATGTAGGTCGAGCCTACGGATGAGTTGATGAAGGAGTAAGCCCGGACAATATCATCCAACCCGTCGTTGTTCATATCCACCACAGCTTTAGCCATATACGAAACAAAGTTGGGTTTGTTGAGCAAGCTGCTCTGATTGGTAAAAGCGATCTGTCCTTGCGCTGAGTTACTCACTAGCATGTAAACGAGCAGTGTTAATAAAGGTATTTTCATAGTTGAAGCAACTTGGCCTGGCAAAGAAACGAGGGACTCGATTGGCTATTCAGCCTTTTACATTCGGCTTTCGAAGAGCCTCCTCTCCTGGCTACATGGTGTTCGTCTTAAAGCATCCTGGCAAGCTCACAATAGCTAACCATATCCTATATACGTTAGAATAAGATTCAACCAATTACAAGGATTGAGTGAACTCAAAATCAATAGATAGCTCATTGATTCTAGCCCGAATAAAAAGCATACACGGCTGTATTGGCCTTTCTGGTATACACTGAAGAGGCAACCTGGTTCGTTTTCGATGAAATTTGGGCCAATTTGTGTGTTCCTGATAGCCTGTAGCCATCCTACTCGTAATTGCAGAGGCCTCTCTCTCAGTGAATGTCGGGCTCTCAGAGCATTGTGCAGTAGACTTAGACTGACCTGGGGCCGACAATATAAATTTAGGTAAGCTCAGAAGTATAAATAAATAGAGCATCTTTTTGAGCGTTTCAGTGTAGTCTTCTCAAGCTGTCACAGCTAAAAATTATGTCAGCTTGACTAATTTCTATGTGGCAAAAACCATGGCACACTACACACCTGCATCCATCTATTCCCTATTTTAACACTTAACAAGTGTTTTAACTATATGAGTTAGGGTAACTAATGACATCAATAACAATAATGAAGATTTCTAAAAAAACAGGTTTCTATCAATCTAATTTCCTCAGACACTAAAAAAGAAAAATCACTTTATTGTATCTATTATTTTCACGAACTATTATTTTTAAGTATATGAATTTATAATTTAATTATTTTTTTATCGAAAAATCAGACATAATAAGCTAGCAATTGGCTAGCTTTTTGTAAGTAATGCGCCCCATATTTAGGACCACTTGTTAAATTGAATAACGGGCTAACTTTAGAACTTTAGACTCGTATGTAAGGCAAAACCAAACGCAAGTTTACCGCCGACTTCAAGCTGAAATGGGGGCCGATTTCTATGATCTACGCAAGCGAATGCGTATAATTTTCGTCATAATTTCGATCATCTCGAACGCAGGCGAAAATTCGGAGCACGAGCTTATTGCGCACGTTGTTAATGACGAGCATTTTGTTCTTGCCGGCCGCTACTTTTCGTTCGTAATAAAGCTTCAGTTCTTGACAATGTTGTATGGCCGACAAGGCTGCTAAATGGAGTAATGACTTGACTTTTTTATTCGCCATCTGACTCACTTTTGCTTTCCCTTTGCGCTGGCCTGAGCTGTGCTCAAAGGGAACAACACCCGCATAACAAGCATACTTCTTAGGGTCTGTAATGCTCTTAAACTCGTTACTCGTAATGATCACTTCAACTGCTGTCGTCTGGCTGATGCCTTTAATGGAGGTCACTCGCTCGAATAGGTGCTTGAGTTCAGCATCACTTTCAATCACCTCAGCAATTGATTTATCCGTGGCTTTCAAATCTGATTTGAGCGCTTTTAGGGACTGTTGGCAAGCTTGCAGATTGGCTTTTTGATCATCCTTGCTGATAAATCCTTCGGTGTTAGATAGAGGAGTCTTTAACAGTTTGATGGCCTTGGTCAAGCGAGCCCGTTGGGCGGTGAGTCGATCTAACTTGCTGATAACCTGGCGTGGGGTGCCCACAGGCGGGCATCTTCGCGGTTTTTATAGGCAAATAAGGCAATGCGTTTTGAATCGAGTTTGTCGGTTTTACCCCGGCATAAGCCCAAACTGTCTTTAATATGAGCTGCCCGCTCGACCCAAATTGATGTTTGGGAGTGGAGAGCATTTAGTAAAGGTTATTATAGATACCTGTAAACTCCAGGCAAAATAGGCAATCGACCAGTTTGGCTTTGGTTTGTTTGCGAAGCTCTTTGAGGAACTGAGTAATGCCTTTTTTGTCGTTGCTCACCCGCTGATGAAAGACAACTTTATTGCTGATCACAACGGCAAAATCAAGGGTGTCTTTAGAGACATCAATACCAACGAAATGGGTAAAATTCATATCTTTGACTTGGTTAAAGTGAATAATGATCAACACCTAACTCAACTCATTACCTTGCTAATGGGCCACGAACCCGCATTTCTATTTGAGTTGAAGAGTTAAGAACTCGGCGGGGCTTCAATCGGCCCATAGGTTTTACCTGGCCCGTGCGCAAAGGTGTCCCGCCGAGGTTGATTACTCACAGTTTGTGAGGGCTTTAAGTTACGCGACTATCTTGGAATCGCACAACGGTGTAAATCTAAAGGCCCGAGCGGTCGTTCTTGAAGCCCTGAAGGAAAAGGACACGCTGGTTTCCATTAGCAGGGCTTTCTTATAAAACCATTTGTTTGGTTAGGAAGTGAGTACGTCAAATCATGTGCATGTCAGACTAATTTCTTCAATCCAGTATGTCAATTATACGTACTATATGAATCTGAGTATGTACTTGTACGAGCTAATTTTACCGTCATTACGACCAGGTCAAAGAACAGTCAGTTCTCCGCATAGAACCCAAAATCTATGCGAATAGAGCCTAGATCGACTGGAGTTAGCTGTAAACTCTAGCAATAAGTATAAACAACCATAGTCCGTCAATATATAAAAAGGATTTCAACTCATGTTTTTAGTAGGGCAAGAGAGCCTATTTTGATAAACCCTATTATTTTAATCGCATTTTAAGGCAAATAGACAATTAAAATAGTTTTACGCTATTGATCTATCTGTCGTATAAAATACTCAGTTCCGAGTAAAATAGGCCCCAAAAATAGATAAGTAGTTACTGAAGGTAAGATATGGCAATTGGGCTCTACAGCGTCTATTCCTACTTTTTCGGCTTTTGCTTCCTGGCTGGCATGATTTTGCAACAAACAGAAATGAATTCGACTGTCACTTACTCACATGTTATGAAAAAATACGGGAAAAGTACCTTGTTGACTATGGTAACAGGCGTAGCCACGGGGATCACTATAGGCTATTTAACCGCACCGCAATCTGGTAGGAAAACCCGCCAAAAGCTAGCGAATACACTAGAGGAACAAACCCATGGATTTACCACTGGAATCAAAGATGAATGGAACAAGACCATCGCTATGGCCGAAGAAGTGGTAACTAATTTGAAAGCGGAAGCGGGCATTTTCGCTCAGAAAGCGAAGCAAACTGTAGAGAAAACCAAAGACGAAGCAAAATCTGCGCTACAGGAAACAGACTTTAAAAAGACCTACACCGATAAAAACGATAAAGTAGACGAGGTGGCAGATGTAGCAAAGCACGTGTAAACACGATTGAAGATGCTTTAAAGACAAGCTAGTGCTTTTCCAATTTAGTTTCTCGGGGCCGCCCGCGCGGTAGATTCTCGCGCGGTAGATTCTGTTGATTCTATAGGCTCTGATAATCACCATTATAGCATCAATAAAATCTAGTAGAATCAAAAGAATCTAGTTTGGTCAGGCACTAGTATTTTCTGATTCTCAACGTTATGAAAAGAACCCCTGAGCATCCGTGAGTAGGGGTTCGCATTTTTTACCAATTATTCGTTTATTACCCTCATGCGGCTCCGCTCATCCCCTCTGGAATTGCCCTCCTACATCAAAATAAGTGCTATTCTCATTTCGCTGGTTATCATTATTTACGGTCTGCATATGCTGGCTGGCATACTAATTCCATTAGTATTCGCCATTCTTTTCGCCGTACTGCTGTTCCCCCTGGCCCATCGCTTTGAACAGTGGCATTTACCACGCATTCTGGCCAGCATCATTTGTCTGGTTTTGCTACTGGCGTTTATTGTCGGCTTATTCTATGCGGTCTCCCTTCAGATCAGCAATTTCTCCGAGGTCATTCCTAAACTCAGCCAGAAGGCCAGTGAGTATGTTGGCAAACTACAAACAGTAGCTGATGAGCGCTTTCATATCAACCGGCGTCAACAGGGGCAGGAGGTCCAAAAATACATGAAGCAGGTTATGTCCGAAGGGGTACCATCCTGAGTTCGACGCTACTTGCCACAACCAGTGCGCTGACGAATGTGTTTCTGGTACTGCTGTTCACGTTTTTCTTTCTGCTCTACCGCGACTTTTTTCGCTCTTTTTTTTACAAAGTCTTTGCCGACGAGAAACGATCGGTGATTGATGTCGTCTTTCAGGGCATTTATACCGTGGTCAAAGATTATTTAGCGGGGTTGGTGCTCGTTATTCTGATCATTGGTGCCATGATGACCGCCGGTTTATTTTTTCTGGGCGTTGACTACGCGGTATTCTTTGGTTTTTTTGGGGCTTGTTTAGTGTTGATTCCCTATTTCGGCATTTCACTGGGAGCGCTTCTACCGGCTGCCTATACCTTAGTCACCCAGGATAATCCCCTAAAAGCCCTGGCAGTTATTGGCTTGTTTTTAGGAGTACAGATGATTGAAGGTAATTTCATTACCCCGTACGTAGTGGGCTCCAAAGTGAGTATCAATCCATTGGCAGCTATTGTCGTATTGATTCTATGGGACAATATCTGGGGCTACCAGGATTGATTCTGGCGTTACCTATGACCGCCATTCTGAAGGTTGTTTTTGATGCGGTTGAGGGTCTTCGCCCGTATGGCTTTCTAATTGGTGAAGCTGAAAAACCACGTCCCCCGATTAAAAGCTGGCAACAACTCACAGATCAGCTACCTGGCCGGATCAAGAAGGTCGGCAAGGTCGACCCAAAGTCGGTGGTGGCTCCAACCTGATCACAAGGTCACCGAATTGGGAATTGGCCATACCTGCCTCCCAGATGAAGATAAATTAATGTTAATCTAATCGAAACTTCAGCAGCACTGGATTACTTTACTGCTATCTGCTATTGTCTTTACGGTAGGTAGGGTACATTATACCGTAAGTAACTGGTGGAATTGATCGCCCACGTATGTCTCAATCGATATCCCAAAACGTAGCAAAACACCGCGTTGTCTGGCCGCTTCAGGCCCTGAATTTCTTTATGGCCGATATGCAGGCGGGCATTGGCCCGTTCCTGGGCATATTTCTGTTGGCACATGGCTGGAAAAGCGGGCTGATCGGTTCTGTGATGACCATTGGCGGGGTGGCCGGTATGCTGATGACTGCACCCGCCGGGGCACTCATCGATGCGACCAAACGCAAACGAATGTATGTCGTTGTCGCGGCTCTATTTACAACCTTAGCGTCTGGAATCATCCTCCTATCCCAAAACTTCTGGCTCGTTAGTATTTCACAAGTCGCCACGGCCATTGCGGGTTCCGCCATTGGACCAGCGGTAGTCGGCATTACCCTGGGTATTGTACGCCAGGCCGGATTCAACCGGCAAAATGGCTATAATCAGGCTTATAACCATGCCGGTAATGTGGTCGGCGCTGGTTTATCGGGCTACCTCGGCATGACGTTTGGCATGCCTGCCGTTTTCTTACTGGCGGCCTTGTTTGGCGTACTGGCCATTATCTCCGTCTTGTTAATTCCTGCAAAGGAAATTGATGATAATGCCGCTCGTGGTTTGGCTGATAAAGGGGATGAAAAGAAAGAAGCCAATGGATTTCAGGTGCTATTAAAAAATAAATCACTGCTTATTCTGGCAGCAGCTTTGGCTTGCTTTCATCTGGGAAATGGCGCTATGTTACCCTTGTACGGATTAGCTGCCGCCACTAAAAACGTGGGTAACCCGACCGAATTTGTGGCTATGACGATTATTATTGCGCAACTGGCCATGATTGTCGTCTCCATTGTAGCCATGCGCATGGCCGAAAAAAGTGGCTATTGGCTGGTCATGCTTATCTCCTTTGTGGCTTTGCCGATCCGTGGTTTTATTGCCGCACACTTTATCAATCATACTGGCCTGTATCCTGTGCAAATTCTGGACGGCATTGGGGCTGGGCTCCAAAGCGTTGCTGTTCCGGGACTCGTGGCGCACCTGCTGAATGGAACGGGGCGGATAAATATCGGACAAGGGGCTGTCATGACCGTGCAGGGACTGGGCGCTTCCTTAAGTCCCGCCATCGGTGGCTGGATGGCTCAGCAAATCGGCTACTCAAGTACCTTTCTGATTCTGGGCTGTTTTGCGTTCGTATCGATTGGGCTATGGATGCTCTTTGCCACTACGCTCAAATCAGCCTGTAGCACCAAGGACACTACGGCAATCCCAGCCTAATTATGACCAATCCATCAATTGAGCCATTGGATCAGGAAATAAACCGCCCGCTTCTCTTAGCCCGCATCGGTGATTTGCACATTACCCAGGCGAAAAAGCAGAACCATTTGGATTATTTGTCGATCATAGCGCAGCTCGAAACGGAATGCTGCCCTGCCCTTGATTTTGTTGTCTTACCGGGCGACAACGCCGACAAGGGATTACCAGATCAATATATACGAGTAGCTACTGCCCGCAAAATGCTAAGCGTTCCGGTGTATATCATTTCGGGTGACCATGATATGGAACAGAAAAGTCTGACCAACGACGGACATGTAATTTTCTCGGCCACCCGGTCCACCGGTCAGATTGAGGAAGGGTCAGTTGGGTACTCACTGATTTCTGTTGATAACGGAATCGTTGGCTGGCGTTTCAAGCCGCATCACGACGCCTTTCCGTTTGTACTAATTACAAGCCCCACCGATTACCGACTTCGCCGGAACGAATAAAAAACGGCAGCGACGCGGATTCCATGGGTGCCTAGCCCGAAAACGGAATTTTTGGTACGCAACCAGGACCAAATCGAAACGGCAAACCATCTTCTTAACGACGAGTAAACAAGCTTACATGACTCCTATTTTCATCTGGATTATTGCGTTTTTATCTATTGCGGTGTCATCATCCGACCGTTTAACATTCCTGAGGCCGTTTGGGCCGTTTCTGGAGCGATTATACTGCTGCTTTTTCAGTTTTTATCCCTTTCCGATGGGCTGGCGGGTGTTGCCAAGGGACTCGATGTGTACCTGTTTCTGACAGGCATGATGCTACTGGCCGAGACTGCCCGGGAAGAAGGCCTGTTCGACTGGCTGGCGGCTCATGCCACCAAGCGCGCTGAGGGGTCAGCCAGTCGCCTTTTCCTACTCATTTATTTGGTGGGCGTCGTGGTTACTACGTTCTTATCCAACGATGCCACGGCCGTGGTGCTCACCCCGGCCGTGGCAGCTGCAGTTAAAGCCGCCAAGGTTAAAAATCCACTGCCTTACCTGTTTATCTGCGCGTTCATTGCCAATGCCGCTTCGTTTGTCTTACCCATTTCCAACCCAGCTAATCTGGTTATTTATGGGAGCCATATGCCGCCCCTGCTGACCTGGTTAGCCCAATATACCTTGCCATCGGTGGTATCGATCGCTGTTACGTATGGGGTACTGCGGTTCACCCAACGTGCGGCATTGACTGACTCCGTTGAGGCATCTATTGCGATTCCAGCACTGTCGGCTGGTGGGCGACTGGCCATTCTCGGGATTGCCGCTACGGCGGTCGTTCTACTGGTTTCATCCGCACTGGATAGACCTCTCGGTCTGCCAACCGCCATTACGGGTATACTCACGACCGTGCTGGTCCTGATTCGGGCGAAGCTGAATCCGTGGGTTGTCGTCAAAGGCGTATCGTGGTCCGTGCTTCCACTGGTTGCGGGCTTGTTTGTGCTGGTCGAAGCTTTGGTTAAAACGGGCCTGATTCAGGCGCTGACGACACTATTGCACGAAAGTACGGCTCGTTCAGTAACCATGACTACCTGGGCGAGCGGTGTTGGGGTTGCGCTAACCTGCAATTTGGTCAATAACCTACCTGCCGGGCTTATTACGGGTACGGTGGTACAGGCCAGTCAAGTGCCCGAGGTAATCAAAAGTGCCCTGTTGATTGGCATTGACCTCGGCCCTAACTTATCCGTGACAGGCTCACTGGCGACCATTCTCTGGCTGGTTGCTCTGCGCCGGGAAGGCCAGCCTGTCAGCGCGTGGGCCTTTCTTAAACTTGGCATTCCGGTCATGACAACGGCCCTCTTATTCACGCTGGCCGCGATCTGGCTGTACCATATTTATAGCTGATTCATCGATCATAGCAACGAAAGCTCGGTCTTTCGAAAACTTAATTGCGTTGTTATACATCAACCCATAATGCTGGGTCACTAACTGGTCGAAAGCCCCTGAGTCACCAACCTGAAAACGTCGCCATAACAAGATGTCATTACCGGCTTCAAAACTCATAGCTAGCCCTATAAACATGTCATCAATACACTAATATATTTTATATGATTGAATTGAGAAATTTTTGCAAAAAATATCATCTAAGATCTAATGTATATTATTCGTCATAATTTCGATCCTCTCGAACGTAGCGGTTCCCCGCCAGGACTAATATTCGGGGTACAAGCTTATCACGCACGTTATCAATGACCGCTCCGGCCTTTAGGTTGAGGGCCGAAGCGGACAAAAATTATAGGCCAGCCCTTGTTTAACCCATAGAAATCGGTGCTGCCCTACTCCCTCCTTTTCAGATACGCCCCCATTCTGGATACAACAACAAGAGATTGGGCTACTTTTTTCACCCTGCATACGCTGACCTTTGCCTCAGTAAAACTTACGTGTAAAAAAGAAAATAATGAGCAGTCTTAAACAAGTTGAATTAGGGAGCCAGGGACTTGTTGTTCCGGCCATCGGGTTGGGTTGCATGGGCATGACCAAGATCGCAGGAATGGATATTTATGGGCAAGCCGACGAAACAGAGGCCGTTGCCACGATTCATCGTTCGCTGGAATTAGGCGGAAACTTTTTGGATACGGCCGATCTGTATGGCCCGCTGGCCAACGAACGGCTCATTGCCAAAGCCATTAAAGGCAATCGGGACAAGTACATCATTGCCAGCAAGTTTGGCTATGAAATCGATGATAACGAACAGCTTACCTGGCGCATAAATGGGCAGCCAGCTTACGTAAAGAAAGCCATTGAACGCTCCCTCAAAAACCTGGGCACCGATTACATCGACCTGTATTACCTGCACCGATTAGACCCAAACACCCCTATTGAAGAAACGGTTGGGGCAATGGCCGACCTCATCAAGGAAGGCAAGATTGGCTATATCGGACTCTCGGAAGTATCGGCAGCTACGATTAAAAAAGCGCACCAGGTTCACCCGCTGACAGCCGTACAAACCGAGTACTCATTTTTTGAGCGAAGTGTGGAAGAAGAAGGCATTTTAGATGCGCTTCATGAACTCGGAATCGGATTTGTGGCTTATTCACCCGTAGGCAGAGGATTTCTAACGGGAGCGATCCAAAGACCGGAGGATTTCCCTGAAAATGATTTCAGACGAAGCATTCCCCGTTTTCAGGGTGAACAATTTTATAAGAACATTGAGTTAGTCAACGCGATTAAAGCATTGGCTGATACAAAAGGCATCACCCCTTCGCAGTTGGCGATTGCCTGGATCATTTCCAAAGGATATGTCCCCATTCCGGGTACGAAACGGAGGACGTATGTAGCCGAAAACATTGCATCAACGGAGATTATGCTAACAACCGAAGAGCTGGCGAAATTGGAAGCCATTGTTCCTCTAGGCCTATCAACCGGCGACCGCTACGATGCTGCCGGTATGTCGATGGTTGGATTGTAATGCACCTTACCCCGCCCCCTCTTCTATTGGAGTAGAGGGGGCGAGGGTAATACTAGCCCAATAGAGTTATGAAAAAAGAAATTAATCCACCTCGTATTATCAATTCTATTTCGGAATGGCATCGGATAGCGGCCCTACCCAAGCCTGAACATCCGTCAATAAGCCTGATTCATCATGCCGACGTAAAAACGATTTCCCAGGACTATTGGCAAGGGTCTGTCATTAATCTTTACATGATCTCGGTTAAGAAAGACTTTAAAGGCAAAATGAAGTATGGCAAAAATTACTACGATTTTGACGAAGGCACGATGTCCTTTCTTTCTCCGGGGCAAGTGCTTGCCGTAGAAGATGATGAGAGTAGAGATTGCTCTGGCTGGTCACTCCTTGTTCATCCTGATTTTATCAGAGGTTATCCGTTAGGCAAGACCATTAAAACCTATGGTTTCTTTTCGTATGCCGTTTCAGAAGCGCTGCACCTTTCCGATAAAGAAGACGCCCTGATCGAATCGCTCATTAGAAATATTGAACAGGAATACCATTCGTCCATCGATAATTATAGTCAGGATGTCATGGTCTCCCATCTTGATTTGCTGCTCAATTATGCGAATCGTTTTTACAACCGTCAATTCATTACCCGCAAAAACGCCAGTCATGACCTGCTAACCAATCTGGAAGCGTTGCTGGCTGACTACTTCAGCGGTCCTAATGTACAGGAGATGGGGCTTCCGACGGTTCAGTACATCTCCGAGGCTCTGAATGTCTCTCCAAACTATTTAAGTGATTTATTGAGAAAGCTAACCGGTCAAAGTACCCAACAGCATATTCAGGATAAACTGATTGAGAGAGCCAAGGAAATTTTAACGACTACTTCCTTGTCAGTCAGCGAAATAGCATATCAGCTGGGCTTCGAATACCCACAGTCATTTAACAAACTCTTCAAAAGTAAGACGCACGTCTCCCCGCTCGAATTCAGGCAGTCATTTAATTAAGTATGTTTTCATTGCTAGTCATTTATCGTTAATAGATCATTATCAAAAATTTGCAACGAATGACTATTGACTGACTATACCTGACAACGAATGACGACCTACGTAATGTCAACGCCGGATTAATACACCCGGATGGGCACCCGTTGCTTTCTGCCCCTGATAAACCAGTTGCCCCGCGACCCAAACAGCTTCAATACCAGTCGAAAGTGAACTACTCTCGCCAATTCGGGCGTTGTCCTGCACGGTGTCGGGATTGAGTAGTACCAGATCAGCGAAATAGCCCGGTGTAATGAGGCCCCGGTTTTTAAGGCCCAGATGCTCTGCTGTCAGAGCCGTCATTTTGTAGATGGCCGTTTCGAGAGGCATAAGTTTCTGGTCGCGCACATAACGACCTAATACACGTGTAAAGGCCCCGTAGCCACGGGGATGGCCACCATATGCACCATCTGAGCAGATATTAGTGTGCGACCAGGCCAGGAAATTCTTTACATCCGGTTCATCCATCGACTTGCCCATAATGCCTTCGACGCCCTCAGCCTCTGGATTTTTCTGCGCGAACGTCGACGCTTCAGCTACTAACCCCATTAAGGTTTGGGCGGGCTTTTCATTCCGAAGCTGGGCAATGTCGCCAACGGTTTTCCCGGCATAAGCCGGATTAGCCGCAAACCGCACCAGCACCGACTGTGTAGGGTCAAACAGTTGATTGACTGCAAATTCGGCGCTGGTGGCGTTGGTGTAGTCGCGCTTGGGAAACAGAACCCGTAGTGTAGACATCCAGTAATCATAGGGATAGCAATCGGCGGTGATGTTGATGCCTTCGGCACGGGCTCGTTCCAGTTGGGCGAGTAGTTGTGAAGACTGCCCCCATTTATCGCGCAGCGCAATTTTAAGGTGCGAAATCTGAACGGGCATCTTCGTCATTCGTCCAATCTGAATGATTTCATCAAGGGCATCGTCAAGCATTACGTCCTCACTACGAATATGGCTGATGTAGCGCCCACCTGAATCGGCAGCCGCCTGCGCCAGTTGGATAACTTCGTCGCGATTCGAGAAAAAGGCAGCTTCGTATTCCAGTCCCGTTGATAAACCGAGCGAGCCTTTACTCATTTCTGCCCGTAGTAGAGCTTTCATCTTATCGACCTCCTCAGGTTTTGCCGTTCGATAGAGACCGTTGACACCCATCGCCTGCTGGCGTAAGGTTGCATGACCAGTATAGGTGGCGATGTTGACGGCAACCGGCTTTCGCTTCAATTGCGCCTGTAACGAATCCATCCAATAACTACCCCCATCCTGACCCGACACAATGGTGGTAATTCCCTGATTCACAACCGCCAGTGCATCCGGTTGTGAATCAAAGCCCGACACATGATGGCTATGGCTGTCAATGAATCCGGGCGCAAGCACAAGCCCTTTTCCGTCGGTCACCGATTCATTCGGAAAAGCTGTTAGCTCGCCAACTTCCCAGATCCGGTCGTTTCGCAGCCGAACGGAGGCTTTGCGGGGAGCGGTTCCGGCTCCATCGATCAGTAGAATATTGGTAATCAACTGCGTTTGTGGTAACTGGGGTGTTTTCCCTTCGATAACCTCACGAGCCACACGTCCAGCGGCATTTCCTCCATTCGTCAGGACGATCAACGTCTGCTTTTTGTTGACATACCGAACAATCAGGGTGCGAAAACCAACCCAACTGCCGGTATGCATCAGTATCTTCCCACTATCCTCTACCATCCAGCCAAATCCATAGGGATAGGTTGTTGCATCATTCAGCTTAACGGGAGTGAAAGCCTCCTTCAGCGTATTGGCTTTCACTAGTTTTTCGGTGTAGAGCGCCTGACTCCAGACCAATAAATCATCGGCCGACGAATAAACATTACCATCGCCAATGACGCCATCCAGCCGGATCAGGTCATCCAGTACGTTTTTGCCATTTTCCCGTCTGAAACCAAACACCCGATTGCGGGGCGTGGTGCTGCTTTTATGGTAATAGATATAGGTATTTTTGAGCTTGAGTGGCCGCACAATGTTCTTCTCGAAAAACGTTTCAATGGGCATTCCGCCAACTTTTGTGATTATCGACCCGAGTAACACATAGCCCGTATTGCTGTACTCCCAGCGATCACCCGGTTGAAAGACAACAGCGGGTTGGTATTGATGAAACAACTGAAGCATGCCCTCATTAGTCAGCGTATCGAGTGGCCCCGTATTTCTGCGCCAGATCGAAGTATTCGGGCAGTCCGGAGGTATGATTAAGTAAGTCGCGCACCGTGATGGTTGTATACGGAAAATCAGGAAGATACGTTTGAACCGGTTCATCATAACTCAGTTTACCCCGCTCCTGCAACTGCATGACCATCATGGCAATAAACTGCTTCGATACGGACGCCAGGTTAAAGGCCGAACTCGCTGTCAGCGGTTCATTGGTGGCGATATTAGCTATACCTAAGGCCTTCTTATAAAGGACTTTACCCTGTTCGGCGACGAGAACGACCCCATTATACATACCTCGGTTATGGAGTACAGTTAGGGTGGAATCAAGTGTTTTCAGACGAGGGATCAGTACAGATTTTCCCTTTTGCCCATACGACAGAGAGCTACTGACCAGGAATACAAACGAAAAGATGTGTAAAATTCGGTTCATAGTGTACTGGATTTGGAAGGTGTTGGCACTAGGGTCGACTGCTTAACCGTATACAGGGCAATGGCACTGCTGTGGACACGTACCATGGGAAGTTTCGCCAGTTGTTGCAGGAACTGAGCGTATTCTTTGATGTCGTGCATGAGCACTTTCAATTGATAATCTATGGTTCCGGCCAGGTGGTAGGCTTCAAGCACATCGGGCATCTCCCGAATGCTATCCTCAAATTCATTAATATTCTCAGGTGTATAATCGGGCATGGAAACATTACAAAATACAACCAGTGGCCGCCCTACCTTTTCGGGGTTCACCAGGGCGACGTATTGTTCAATAACTCCATCGCGCTCCATCCGCTTGATCCGCTCAAAAATGGGCGTAGTCGTCATGCCTAACTGCTCCGCCAGATCTTTAATCGTCAGTTTGGCATTTTGCTGCAACAAGGTCAGCAAGCGCAGGTCAATATCATCGAGCATAGTCGAAATGGAATAGTTTTCTTTTCTGTGTATAAATCTACCATATAAAAAGAATAAAATTCTACATTTTCGTACCTATCATTATTTTATTCATATTATCGACCAATTATAAGAACAAATTTATAGATTTATCGAAAAATTCAGAACAATTAACAAATGAATAATCGGGCTATTCTGCTTACGGATGGCATATTAAGCACCCGAATGCCAAAACCGCTCACGGCCTAATCCGTGGCTCAGATCGGTATACCATCGTGGGGGTGATTGATGCACCCACTGCCGGGCAAGATGCGGGCGTTGTCCTTGACGGTAAATCCCGGAACATTCCGGTCTTTGGGTCGGTCGATGAAGCGATTGAGCAAGTCGGACCTGTTGCCTACGCCATCGTCGCCGTGGCTACCAGCGGTGGGGTTTTGCCTCCAACTATGCTTGCCGATATTCGCCATAGTCTGGAAAGAGGGCTATCGGTCGTGAATGGCCTGCATGAATTCCTGAGTGAGAAACCTGATCTGGTGGCTCTATCCCAGCAATACGGCGGACAACTCATCGACGTTCGGCGTCCCAAATCCCGGCAGGAGCTGCACTTCTGGACGGGCGAAATCAACCAGATTACTGCCCCCATTATCGCCGTTATCGGCACCGATTGTGCCCTTGGCAAACGCACAACTACCCGCCTGATTCGGGAAGCCTGCGGACGACAGGGACTTAACGCGCAAATGATTTATACGGGTCAAACAGGCTGGCTGCAAGGGGGTAACTACGGGTTTATTTTCGACTCAACTCTGAACGATTTCGTGTCGGGTGAACTCGAACATG
The DNA here is from genome assembly GCA_003259005.1 of Spirosoma telluris. Taxonomy (GTDB): domain Bacteria; phylum Bacteroidota; class Bacteroidia; order Cytophagales; family Spirosomataceae; genus Spirosoma; species Spirosoma telluris. The sequence goes on along the minus strand of QLII01000001.1, from coordinate 879,427 downwards.
CCCTTGTATCCTGCTGGCGCGAAACTGGCGCGGAGGTATTACTTATAGAAGGGCAAGCCGCTCTACGAAACCCGAGTGGCCCCTGTGGGTCTGAGTTTCTGGTATCAGGCAACGCCCGGTATGTGGTGCTGGTCCATGCCCCCACCAGAGTTTACTACGATCACGAAGAACATTGGGGAAAGATCCCCCCGTTGAAACCGAGATCAACCTCATCAAGGCATATGGCTCTACGGTTATTGCCCTGGCGCTTAACACAGAAGGTTGCAGCCGGGAAGAAGCGTTTGCCTATCAAAAACAGTATGCACAACAACTAGGCATCCCGGTTCTGCTACCCCTGGAAGAAGGTGTCGATTCTGTTGTGCCTATTATTCAGACGTTAACCAAGACAACTCATGCGCATTAACGCCATTCGTGCCTATTGCCGGGATTTAACCCTGACAAAACCCTATACCATCGCCTACCAAACGATTTCGATGGTCGAGAACGTCTTTCTGGAAATCGAACTGGCGAATGGGCTGATCGGGATAGGTGCCGCCAATCCATCGCCGGAAGTGGTCGATGAATCACCCGATCAGGCGCTAAAAAATCTGCAAAGCGAATGGGTAGCCAATCTGGTTGGGCGTGATATACGGTTGTTCAACTCTCTCCTCGACGAAGCGCACCAGCAGTTCCCGAACGCACCCGGCACGCTGGCGGCACTGGATATTGCCCTACACGACGCGTTTGGGCAGTTCCTGGGCATACCAGTTGTTAAGTTTTACGGCCAGAAAATTCAGGCGCTACCCACCTCCGTGACCATCGGCATTATGAACGTAGCCGACACACTTGCCGAAGCGGCTGCCTTTTACGAGCAGGGATTTCGTGTATTAAAAGTCAAAACGGGACTCGATGTTGCCGAAGACATTGAGCGGATTCGTAAGCTGCGGGAGCATTATGGCAATAAGTTCACCATGCGGGTGGATGCTAATCAGGGCTATTCGTTAGCTACCTTACAGCAATTTCTGGCGGCCACCCGCTCCGCCGACATAGAATTGATTGAGCAACCGTTGCCGGTTGGACTGGAGCAGAAATTATTGGCCTTACCCCCTGAAACGCGAAGCCTGCTTGCCGCTGACGAATCGTTAAAAGGTCCCGAGGTAGCACTGACGTTGGCGCAACAACCGCAACCGTTTGGTATTTTCAACATTAAACTGATGAAATGCGGAGGCATTCGGGCCGCGCTCGCTATTGCCACCATTGCAAAGCCTGCCAACATCTCCCTATTTTGGGGTGCAATGATGAAAGTCGGGTGAGCATTGCAGCAGCGTTGCATGCAGCCTTCGCCTGCCCAAACACCCGTTACATTGACCTCGACGGCAGTTTAGACCTCGCCGAAGACATCGTATCGGGCGGCTTTATTCTGGAAAACGGACTAATGCGACCAGCTGACGGCCCTGGATTGGGGCTTACTCGTATTTCATAAAGCCTTTGGTAATAGAACGCTGATTTTTATGATCTGTATGCTTTAATTCTAATTTTTAAAGCATAAGAATTTATATAAGGATGCCTTGTGACTACTAACCAATAAAATCATAATTTATCAGAATAATCATAAAAATCAGCGTTCTATTACATGCTTCCCTATTTCCCTTTTGGCCAACAGTTTAACGATAAAATGGGAACCCACCCATTGCTGGAAAACCAATGCCTAATCGAAGTAGATGAGCAGTATACAAATCAACTAACCCTCAAGCGGCAGCTTCTGACAGAGATACCCGATTATTATTTCCAGGCTCTACCCGGCTATGAACCAGCCCAATGGGAAGCCCTTGGGCTGGTTTTAGAAACTATGGCCCGCTTTACTCCCGACTCATTTTCGCTGCGTCAACAAGGCAATCACTGGCGTTGGCAAAACAACCTTCTGAATGAAGAAACGACATTTACAGTTGGTGATAGTCAAACCCTACCCTTCGCTCCACTCGATTGGATAGGGCGACAGGTTCAGGAGGATTTAATTCTACTTTCGGGCGACAATTCCCAATTGGTAGCGGGTCAGCTTTGTTTTGGCAATGACTGGAGCCTGGATGAGAAGCTAGGCCTCCCCTTCTGGCAGATTCACGCGCCTATCGTTCCCATTGTGGAACCTATGCTGAGGGCCGCTCAACAGTTCATGGAACGACTGCCTGCTGGCCGTCCGGTGTGGAGGCTGAACTGGAGTGTAAAGATCAGCGATCAACTGGACATGACGAGCCGAAACAAGCAAGACCTGGAACAGTTCCTGCATGACCGACTCCCGGGCTTAACGCCTGAGACCATTGGCAACCAGCTTTACATTCGGATTGAACGGCAAACCCTCACTCGCCTACCTCAATCAGGTGCTATTCTGTTTGGGATACGAACCTATCAAAATTTGCTCGCCCATGAAGCCAGCGATCCGAAACGGGCAAACCGCATGGCGCAGGTATTTAGCACAACGCCCCCGCGATGCTTGCCTACAAAAATATGACTGGTTTTCTGCCGCCCTATTAACGTATTTAAGGGTTCAGAGCCGACGATGAAGTTTTTGCGTTGGCGCTACAGTATCAGGTTATTCCGTATTATTACGATTCTATAGAATACTCATCGTTATTTTCAAATAAAAGCCAAATAAATTTCATGAACAAACTTTCCCGCTCGATTGAACTACGTCCTGCTATTTTATTAGTCGTGAGTGGCATTGTTGGCTCGGGGGTTTTCAAAAAAGTCGCGCCAATGGCGGCTGAATTAGGCTCTCCGTTATTGGTATTGGCCTGTTGGGTTGCTGCCGGCGTCGTGAGTCTGGCGGGGGCACTTACTTACGCCGAAATGGCGGGCATGTTTCCCCATTCAGGTGGCGAGTATGCTTATTTTAAAAAAGTTTACGGGCGTTTGTTTGCCTTTTTCTACGGCTGGGGAGCCTTCACGGTGATGCGAACGGCCACGATTGCGGCCCTCGCGCACATTTTCGGGCAATCGCTGATTTCCTTAACCAGTTTAGATACTAGCCTCGTTGAACTGGCGGTCAAATGCGTTGCAACAGGGCTCATTACTTTTTTAAGCCTGATTAATTACCGGGGCGTCACGTTTGCCGAAGGGTTGAGCCGGGGACTTATCTACCTGACCTTCACAGCCGTTGCCATCATTGCAGTCGTAGGATTCGCAGCCACATCAGGCAGTATGGCAAACCTTACCCAATCTGTCCCAGTGACGGCAACCACGGCCCACGGGAGTTTACTGGGCTCTCTTGTTGTGGCATCATTAGGCGCTTTCTGGGCTACGATGGCTGGAATCAGATTGCCTACATCGGTGAAGAAGTCAAAAATCCTCAGCGAAATCTGCCCATCGCGCTGGGTGTGGGAACAAGTATCGTCGTGCTGATTTATGTACTGCTGAATATCGTGTACGTCTATGTACTCCCCATCAATGAACTGGCAGAACTGGCCAGCACACCCGGAAAAATCGCGGCTGTCGAGGTAGTTCGGGAAGCGGCTGGCTGGGCGGGTGCCTTATTTATTTCGGTCCTGATTTTGGTAACAACTTCGAATTCGACCAATGCGTCGATTCTGATGCCCGCGCGGGTTTTTTATGCGATGGCCCGCGATGGCCTGTTCTTTAAAGCCGCTGCCGTTATTCACCCCCGTTACAAAACGCCGTCAGTTGCCATTTTGCTTCAGTCAGCCTGGGCTGTCGTTCTCGTATGGTCGGGGAGTTTCGACCAATTAACGGACATGCTGGTTTTTGCCTCATTCATTTTCTACGGAGCCACGGCTTTTGGTGTACTACTCTTACGCTATAAACAACCTGATTTACATCGCCCTTATCGGGTTATTGGTTACCCAATCGTACCAGCTTTTTTCTGTTGCTGCTGTGCCCTGCTCGTCGTGATGACCCTCATTAATCAACCCCGCGAAGCGTTAACGGGCCTAGGGCTAATTGCTACGGGATTGCCCTTTTACTGGTATTGGCAGTCAAAACCACCCGTAGTTGACGCTGAACAGGGGGAGGCAATTGATTCAATTTAACACAGGTAATGGCGCTTTTTTAACCACAGAGGCACAGAGAACACAGAGTTATTGAAATGCCGTTCTCTGTGCCTCTGTGGTTAAATCTATTTTATTTTGCGATTATTCCATTGGACAGAGTATCCGTAAATTCCATTGTTCCCAAAAGACAAAGACTAGATAGGCTATTAAGGCAACTCGTCAGCCTAAGAGCCTAGTCAATAACCGGGTAGTCTTTGTCAATCCAGTCAGTCTTGAGGTTCTTGCTGATATTCAATAGTTTATGATTCTTGAAACCCAGTTCATTGAGTTTCGTAAACGCTGGGCGCACATTTGGGCACTTCGCGAACGGGCAGCAACCGCAGTAAATCACAATGGCACGGTTCTTGGATTCTTTGCTCAGTAGCTTCTCCAGTTTAGCCAGATTCTCAACTTCGCTACCCGGCCCAACACCAATTGATGTTTTGATCGTAGCCGCTGGTCCGATACTGATAATGAGTGGTTTGGCGGCATTCGCATCGTTGATTGTGGCGGCTAAGTCGGCAGGTTCAAGGAGTTGTTCCGGGCTCCAGGGCTCGGCTTTTTTCCAGCCCGCCTGGATAAGAATGATGCAGAAAATGATGGCAACGCCCATCAGTGAGGAGGCTATTTTTTTAAGGTTCATGACTGTTTGATCAACGCTTCGCGCGTCTGTTGACAATGTTCGACTAATGCAGGCCAAAAATACGTGAAATGCCCGGCAATCACTTTATAGTACCGCTCTAAATCCTCAATGGCCGTATCTAATCCCGACGGATAAGCTGTCCGACGGGAAACGCCTTTCAGCGACCGGTCGATTCCGTCGATAAACTGATAATTTGTAAGCCAATCCTGCTGAATCATGTAGTCGGCCATACGAGCGGCCGTAGCCGGCAAACGGTCGCGGTTACCTTGCAGGGTTTGGTAAAAATCGCTGACAAAATTCGGTAGCCATTCACCGGTTAGCGACTGAAAATTGAGGGCTAGAAAGTGATCAAAGAAAATATCGACGGCGGCTCCGGCGTATTTGTGGCATCGTGGATGCAACAGGTCACGCACGGCCGCTACGGCAGGATGCGCATCGGTGAATGTATCAATAGCCCGATGCAGTCGAACACCCGCCACCTCGTCGGGTGTCAGGTGATGACGGTCGCCGGTTGGATCACCTTTAATAAAATCACCAATAAAATTCCCAATCAGTAAGCCCGGATGTCGGTCAGACAGGTAAGCATGTGCCAGAATATTCATGAGGCAGGCTGCTCAGCGGGCGGAGTTACACCCGACACATAGCGCTCTACCATTACGCCAAATCGACGCAGAAAATCAACGCCCTCGTCGGAGGGAATGCCTTTGTATTCGGCATAAGAGTTCAGGAAAACGACTCGGGCGATTTTCATACTGTAAATGATTCGAGCGCAGGCAATGCAGGGCGACAGCGTCACGTAAATCGTTGACCCTTCAATTTCTGAGCCATTTTTAGCCGCATACAAAATCGCGTTCTGTTCGGCATGAAGTGCCAGCGAACAGGAGCCTTTCGAATCGCGGGGCAACCTACGCCGGGAAATTCTTCGTCACAATTGTGGGTACCCGCCGGAGGACCGTTGTAACCAATGGAAATGATGCGCGTGTCGCGGGTCAGGACAGCCCCCACCTGTGCCTTGATGCAGTGCGAGCGTTTGGCCAGATTCACAGCCAGATCCATGAAAATATCATCGAAGCGCGGGCGGGCTACTGTCGGTTTGGCATCAGAAATCGGGAGTTCCGTTGAGGGTATCATTCCGTAAAGGTAAGCGCAGAAACAGGCAATTAACAGGTTAGCCAATACATTTAACGTGCCAATGTTACTAATTAGTCTATTAGATAACTGGGGGCATCATTTTCACTCCTGGTTTCAATTGCTTCAACGTTATTACACTATTTTTTTTAACCCTTCCGGGTAGTTCACGAGTTAGTTAATAAGATTAGCTTCACAGGTGTGCATTTAGTCACCTTATAGCGCTTGTTTATCATCTGATTCGTTCGTTATGACTACCAATTCGGTTGACCTCGACCAACTTAGCATCAATACCATCCGACTATTGTCGGTAGATGCTGTTCAGAAAGCAAATTCCGGGCACCCTGGCTTACCATTAGGGGCCGCTCCCATGGCCTATGTACTCTGGTCCCGCTTTTTACGCTTCAACCCGAACGACCCGCACTGGCCCGATCGGGATCGCTTCGTCTTATCGGCAGGCCATGGCTCTGCCCTGCTTTATAGCCTGTTACACCTCTATGGCTATGATCTCTCGCTCAATGATCTGAAGCACTTCCGGCAACTTCATTCCAAAACACCTGGTCATCCTGAATCGAATCTGACACCGGGTGTTGAAGTGACGACGGGACCTCTTGGGCAGGGTTTCGCTAACGGGGTCGGCATGGCCATGGCCGAAGCGTTTCTGGCCGCTACCTATAATCAGGAAGGCCATACGGTCATGGATCACTATACGTATGCCATTGTCAGCGATGGGGATTTGATGGAAGGTATTGCATCGGAAGCGGCTTCGCTGGCTGGTCACCTAAAGCTTGGAAAACTTATTTACCTCTACGATGACAACCTGATTTCCCTCGATGGCCCGACGGAACTGGCTTTTACAGAGGATCGAATGGCCCGATTCGAGGCTTATGGCTGGCACACGCAACATGTATCAGATGGAAATAATCTGGATGCGATTGATACCGCGATTCGACTCGCTCAGGCCGAAACTGAACGCCCTTCGATTATTGCCGTGCGCACCATTATTGGTTACGGGAGTCCACAGGAAGGAACCAGCAAGGTACACGGTAGTCCGCTTGGGGAAGAAAATGTCCGAAAAACCAAAGAGTTCTTTGGCTGGGACCCGGATAAATCGTTTGTCATACCCGCTGAAGTAAAGGAGTACTTACTCGAAGCCGGAAAACGGGGAGCCGAGCTACAGGCTGACTGGAAAAAACGGTTTGATGACTATAAGAAAAAGTTTGCAGACAAAGCCGGCGACTTCAGCCGGTCCTTTGCCGGTAAACTCCCCACCGATTGGGAAGCCGATCTACCTCAGTTTACACCCGAAGATGGCCCACTCGCTACCCGGCAGGCATCCGGTAAAGCACTCGAAGCACTAAAAAAGCGCGTTCCGTTTCTATTTGGGGGCTCAGCGGACCTGGCGTCATCAAATGAAATGCCTACAAAGGGCGATGTGAGTTTTCAGCCAGGACATTTTGAAAACTCGAATATCTGGTTTGGGGTACGCGAACATGCCATGGGGGCTGCTCTCAATGGCATGGCACAACACGGTGGCGTTCACCCCTACGGTGGCACCTTCCTGAATTTTTCAGATTACATGCGTGGTGCCATCCGGTTAACCGCGTTGGCCGAATCGTCCGTTACGTTCGTCTTCACCCACGATAGCATTGGCCTGGGAGAAGACGGCCCAACGCACCAGCCCGTTGAACAATTTGTTTCGCTACGCACCATTCCGAACGTTATCGTTCTTCGTCCGGCCGATGCCAACGAAACCATTGAAGCCTGGCGTGTGGCCATGAAACAGCCTAAAACACCCGTCCTGCTGCTGCTCTCCGTCAGAAATTACCAGTTCTTGACCAAACCAAATATGGTTCAGCGCGGGGTGTTGAGAAAGGTGCCTATATCCTCAGTGAATGTGAAGGAGTACCTCAGCTTATTTTGATAGCTACGGGGTCGGAAGTATCGCTGGTGATGGAAGCGCAGACGGAGCTAAAAAAACAGGGCATTCGGGCGCGGGTCGTCAGTATGCCTTCCTGGGAGTTGTTCGAACAACAGGACAAAACCTACCAACACCAGGTATTGCCTCCCGCTGTCCGAAAGCGACTGGCAGTGGAGGTAGGCTCACCCATTGGCTGGCACAAATACGTTACAGACGAGGGCGCGACCATCAGCATGAACCGCTTTGGACTATCGGGTCCTGGTGAAGAGGTAATGGCCTACTTTGGCTTTACGATCGAGAATGTTGTGAAGCAGGCGAAAGCAGTACTGAAAGGGCAGCCGGAGGGGATGGAGAAAAAAGAGGTTTTGTCTTAACAGAAGTAGCGCATGCCATTTTCACCATAACCATTTCTTATCGACCATAACCAGAAGTTGGGCATCACACGAACCTAATCGGTCTTGAATGGTTTTATCTTTGTATACAAATAAAACGCCGGATGCGTCCGGCGTTTCGTTTTATTAAATTAAACTATTAAGTCCATAGACAATACTCACTATGTCTATCCAGCTCACTGACAACGTAAGTACAGCCGCCCGGCGCGACATCCTTGATCTCGCCCAAAAGATTGGTTCGTTTCAACAAGGCGACATAGCCGATGAAGCGTTCCGGAAATTCCGGCTTACACGGGGTGTATACGGTCAACGGCAACCGGGCGTGCAGATGATTCGAATCAAACTGCCTCATGGACGCATTACGGCTGATCAGCTCATTCGTATTGCTGATTTGTCGGATACGTACGCAACGGGTAACCTCCACGCAACGACCCGGCAGGACATCCAGTTGCACTTTGTCAAACTGGCCGACTCGCCCCAGTTGTGGGCGGATCTGGAAGATGCAGGCATTACGTTGAAAGAAGCTTGTGGTAACACGGTTCGGAACGTAACGGGTTCTGCACGGGCAGGTATTGACCCACTGGAACCTTTTGATATCACTCCTTACGCCCACGCTATTTTTGACTATTTCCTGCGCAATCCAATTTGTCAGGACATGGGCCGTAAGTTTAAAATTTCACTTTCGTCGAGCGAAAAGGATTCCGCTTATGGCTATATGCACGATGTGGGTCTGGTAGCCCGCACGCAGGAGGGTAAACGGGGTTTCAAAGTTATGCTCGGTGGTGGTTTAGGCGCTCAGCCATTTTCGGCCCAAACGGCGTTCGAGTTTTTGGAAGAAGATCGGGTCATTCCCTTCATCGAGGGTGTTATTCGGGTATTTGATCGTTATGGCGAGCGCCAGAAGCGGCATAAAGCCCGCATGAAATACCTGTTAAACGACATTGGCCTGGAGGAACTGCTTCAACGTATCGCCGATGAAACCCCAGCCCTTCGGGTAAAATCGTATGAAGTTGGCGAGGATTCAGGGAATACTCTCTTTGTAGCACCACCCACTGCCAGACCTGATGCGCCTGCTCCGAGTGTTATTGATGGAAATGAGCACTTCGAGCGGTGGCTGAAAACCAATGTTTTTGAGCAAAAACAAGCGGGTTGGTATGCCGTACAACTTCGGGTATTATTGGGGATATGCATTCGGATACGGCCCGCGCACTGGCACAGGTCGTGAAACAATACGCAGCTGATGATATTCGGGTAACGGTCAATCAGGGTTATTTGCTCCGCTTTGTGAAGCCTGAGGATTTACCAGCTATTTACGAAGCCCTTCATGCCTTGGGGCTGGCCGATCCTGGTTTCGATACGACTGCGGATATTACGACCTGCCCCGGTACGGATACCTGTAATCTGGCTATTTCGAGTAGCTACGGGATTACGCGGGCATTGGAGCAGATGATGCACGAGGAATTCCCGGATCTGGTGTTCAACGACGATATCAAGATTAAGATTTCGGGTTGTATGAATGGCTGCGGTCAGCACTCGGTTGCCAACATTGGCTATCATGGCTCATCGCTCAAAAACGGAGCTTACGTACTCCCCGCCCTGCAAGTCTTGCTGGGTGGCGGCTTCAACTGCAAAGGCGAAGGGCTGATTGCCGATAAGGTGATCAAGATTCCCGCCAAACGTGGCCCTGATTCGCTTCGTTATTTGCTCCGTGACTTCGAAGCAAACGCTTTTGATGGTGAATACTACAGCGACTACTACGCTCGCCAGGGAAAAAATTACTTTTATCAGTTACTGAAGCCCCTTGCCGATCTGAAAACGCTCATCGACAGTGATTACATCGACTGGGATCATACGGAACAGTATGTTACCGAAGTGGGTATCGGTGAGTGCGCCAGCGTACTGATCGACCTGGTGGCCACAACCTTGACCGAAGCCAGTGAAAAACTAAGCTGGGCACGCGAAGCATTGGTTGAAAGCCGCTGGTCGGATGCACTTTACCACACCTACAATGTGTTTATTACGGGTGCCAGAGCTGCGTTGATGAGTCGTGACATACCTACCAATACCCAACATGGGATTGTCAGTGATTTTGACAAAACGTTTGTGGGTTCTCCTGATTTCCACCAGGAAGAAGGTGAGTTTAAAGCACTGGTTTTCAGCATTAACAAGCAGGAACCGTCGGAAGACTTTGCCCGCCGGTTTCTTGCGCAGGGGGAAGCGTTTCTACAGGCTGTTCAAGCTTACCGTGAGATTCAGATCGAACAGGAAGGTCTACCTGAGTTGCAGGCCTTAACCCAGGCACAGGATAGCTAATTTTCAATGAGTGATTGAGCGAATGAGTGAGTATCCGCCGTGAGGTTTATTCACTCAATCACTCATTCACTCATTCACTCACTTATTGAATTATGAAGCTTACTCTCGTAGGAGCGGGTCCGGGCGATCCGGATCTGATAACGGTAAAAGGAATCAAGGCGTTACAGCAGGGCGATGTGGTCATGTATGATGCCCTTGTTCATCCTGATTTACTCGATTACTGCCGTACAGATGCGCTGAAGGTATATGTTGGCAAACGTCGGGGGGCATATTCGTGTGTTCAGGAAGACATTAATCCCCTGATTGTCCACTATGCGCAGCAATATGGCCATGTTGTGCGGCTTAAGGGGGGCGACTCGTTCGTATTCGGACGGGGCTATGAAGAAGTTGACTATGCACGTCAGCACGGTATTGAAACGCATGTGGTGCCAGGTCTGTCCAGCAGTTATGCCGTACCCGCATCGGCTGGAATTCCGCTCACTACGCGGGGAATTTCCGAAAGTTTCTGGGTCGTTACCGGAACCACCAAAGCCGGGCAGCTCTCGGCAGATTTGCAACTAGCCGCCCAATCCACCGCCACGGTCGTGGTGCTCATGGGAATGCACAAACTGGCAGAAATTATGGCCGTGTTTGCTGCCTGCGGCAAAGCCGATATACCTGTGGCAATTATTCAGAATGGCACCCTGTCCGACCAGCAGCTTGTGGTTGGGAATGTAGGAACTATTAACGAAAAAGTGGCTGAGTCCGGCGTTGGGAACCCAGCCATCATTGTGGTGGGTGAAGTAGCCGCTTTGACTCAATTGGATCTCCAGACAGTTCTGAATGCTTCAACGAGTAAAATTGAGTAACAAATAAAGGTTACTTCTTGTCATAAAGGGGTAAAATGTCACGGTTTCGTGGGTATGCCCACGCCATTAAGGAATTCGACATTTTCATTAACGACCGCAACAACGTATTCATCATCGCCACCTGGAGGCATCTATCTGTTGCCCTAAACTGGTGCGCGTCAACCCCGGCTCCAACTCGAACTTCCCGGTTGAGTTTGACTAGGGGAAATACCTACGAACCTGACTATTGATTGATTGCGCCCGCTCACGCAGGAATTGTAGAATTATACGGGAGTACCTGACAGATCGGCAATCAATGCGAATTCATGTTGAGATAGAGATCCTCTACCTGCTTTCTGGCCCAGTCTGTTTTACGTAAAAACGTCAGGCTCGATTTAATACTTGGATTGCTTGTAAAACAATTAATTCTGATCTTCTTACCCAATCGCTCCCAGCCATAGTAAGTAACCAGTTCGGTCAGAATCGCTTCGAGTGTTTTCCCATGTAGTGGGTTATTGACCTGTGTATTCATCTTACAAAAAACGATTAAAAATCGATACAGATCGTTTACAGAGCTGATCGACTGCTTTTTACGATCATTAAGTTAGGCCCTGATGTGGTTCTTTTAAGCAGCATGCAGCCTGACTTATAACCGTTTATCCTTTCTAAACTGTTTTCGAAGGTAAAAATCAGCAGACATCCCACACAATTAGTTTGTAAAAATAGACTTCCATAAACTAATATAGCGGTGACTAACCGAAAGCTGAATACGTCTAAGATACTATATCCGTAGAATTACGTACGTGCTTAATCAGGATAAATAATTGGTTTTTTATACACTTAGCCGCCTAATTGCGCGTAAAATCCAGGGAAGTACAAATGAAAATTTTTAAAATTACTCAGCACGCATACTATATTTGATGCCTGTATTTACCTGTGATAAATCTCCCTTCCTACTATAAGGGGTAAAATATACTCAATACTATGCCTATAGCCGAACGAGAACGCATTTACGAACGAGCCGATAATAAAGGCTGGAAAAAATGGGGGCCTTATCTTTCTGAACGAGCCTGGGGCACAGTCCGTGAAGACTATAGCCCGTATGGCGATGCCTGGAATTTCGTCACGCACGACATGGCTCGTTCCCGCGCCTATCGCTGGGTGAAGAAGGTATTGGAGGCATTTCAGACAATAAAGGCCACATCTGTTTCGCACTGGCGTTCTGGAACCACAAAGACAACATTATAAAAGAGCGTCTTTTTGGACTCTCGGGGCCTGAAGGCAATCATGGCGAGGACGTTAAAGAACTGTACTACTACCTGGACAGTACCCCACGCATTCCTATATGAAGATGCTCTACAAGTATCCTCAGCAGGAATTCCCCTACAATCGGCTGATTATTGAAACCATGCGCCGGGATCGTCAGGCCCCGGAATTTGAGTTGACCGACACGGGTATCTTCGACAAAGACGAATACTTCGACATTTTCGTTGAATATGCTAAAGCTGATCAGAACGATTGGCTGGTAACCATTACGGCCCACAATCGCTCTGCGAAAGAGGCCCCACTCACCCTACTACCAACCATCTGGTTCCGAAATACCTGGTCCTGGGCTATGAACAGTACAACACCCGGCCCATGCTTCATGGCATCGCCAATAATCAGGTTGAAGTGAACCACAAGCAGTTAGGCAAGTATAAACTCTACTGTGAAGAAGCCGACGCCCTGCTGTTCTGCGACAACGATACCAATACCGAACATCTGTACGGCGGCCAAATGTGGCGAAATACCCAAAAGATGGCATCAACAACTACATTGTTTCAGGCGGTAAAAAAGGCTTCATCAATCCGAATCAGATTGGCACCAAAGCCTCCGCTCAATACGTCAAGAAGGTTCCGGCGGGCGAAAGCGTTTCTATTCGACTTCGCTTTAGTGACCAGACACACCTCGCCCAACCTTTTGCCGACTTTGACGAGATATGGAATAAACGGGTAGTAGAAGCCAACGATTTTTTTGCCCATCTGCAAAAGAACGTTACCGACCCTGAACTTGTGGCGATTCAGCGGCAGGCCTATGCCGGTATGCTCTGGAACAAGCAGTTTTATTACTACAATGTAAACGAATGGCTTAAAGGCGACCCTAAAATGCCGGTACCCTTCCAGGGACGTGTGTATGCCCGTAACGAATCCTGGCGGCATATGTATACGGCCAATATTCTGTCGATGCCCGACAAATGGGAATATCCCTGGTTTGCGGCCTGGGATCTGGCTTTCCATACCCTGACACTGGCCCGGTTAGACCCTCACTTTGCGAAACGCCAGTTGGCCGTTATCCTGCGGGAGTATTACATGCACCCGAACGGTCAGATTCCGGCTTACGAATGGAATTTCGGGGATGTAAACCCGCCCGTTCATGCCTGGGCAACCTGGAAAGTCTACGAAATTGACCGCGACCTGAATGGCATTGGCGATGTAAACTTCCTGGAACGGGTTTTCCATAAACTGTTGTTGAACTTTACGTGGTGGGTAAACCGCAAAGATGTATCCGGGAATAATATTTTTGGCGGAGGCTTCCTTGGGCTGGATAACATCGGGTTTTCGACCGGAGCCAGCCCCTTCCGATGGGTGGGCGCATTGAGCAGGCCGATGGCACGGGCTGGATGGCGATGTACACCCTCAACATGCTTCGGATTGCCTGCGAGATTTCACTAACCCGGCCTAGCTATCAGGACATGGCCAGCAAGTTTTTCGAGCATTTTCTGCACATCGCATCGGCCATGAACAATCTGGGGCGCCAGAATATTAGCCTCTGGGACGAAGTAGATCAGTTCTACTACGATGTGCTCCACATGCCTGATAACAATGCCCGATTACTTAAAATCCGGTCGATGGTGGGCTTAATTCCACTTTTTGCGGTCGAAATTCTGGACGAAGCGCTTCTATCGAAATTACCCGATTTCAAACGCCGGGTTGAATGGGTATTAACCAACCGCCCGGATCTGGCTTCGCTCGTTTCGCGCTGGCACGAGCCGGGTAAAGGTGAAACCCACTTATTAAGTCTGTTGCGTGGTCACCGGATGAAGATGATTCTGAAACGGATGTTCGACGAAACGGAATTTTTGTCTGATTATGGCATCCGGGCGCTGTCAAAATATCACGAAAAGACACCTTATCAGTTCGAGCTTAACAGTGAAATTTTCCAGGTACGCTATGTAGCCGCCGAGTCCGAAATGAGCATGTTTGGCGGCAACTCAAACTGGCGTGGTCCCATCTGGTTTCCGCTCAACTTTCCGCTGGTTGATTCACTATTGAAATTCTACCAGTATTATGGCGATGATTTCGAAGTAGAATATCCAACTAACTCTGGACAGGTCATGAGCCTGAAGGAAGCCGCCATGCGTGTCACTGAGCGAATTATCAATATTTTCCGGCGTGACGAGAACGGGCAGATAGCAGCATTTGGTCAGGACAAAAAAATGCAGAACGACCCAAATTTCGAGGGCCTGTATCTCTTCTATGAATACTTCAATGGCGACAACGGTATGGGCTTAGGAGCTAGTCACCAAACTGGCTGGACAGGGCTAATCGCCGACCTGATCGAGTACTGGTACAAATACCAATCCGAAAGCGTGGCGCTTCCCGCCGGGAAATAATTAAACATCAGAAAGCCGGGTTTGAAGTCCGGCTTTCTGATGTTTATAGTGGGCCATTAGCTTATAAAAGCCCCTTACGCATTTCTTTCACGGCATGATCAGCGGCTCTTGCCGTAATCGCCATGAAGGTTAAGGATGGGTTTTGAGTGGAGGTCGATGTCATACAAGCACCGTCAGTCACGAAAACGTTTTTGCAGGCATGTAACTGGTTCCACTTGTTCAACATCGACGTTTTAGGGTCTTTACCCATTCGGATTCCACCCATTTCGTGAATGTCCAGGCCAGGCGCTTTGTCGGGCACATCATGTGTCTGGATATTTTTAAAACCAGCCACGGTCAACATTTCCGACATTTGCTCGTGAAAATCACGAATCATCTTCTCGTCATTGTCATCGTAGGCTACTGATATTTTAAGTTGTGGAATCCCCCACGCATCGGTCAGGCTTGAGTCAAGGGTTACGTAGTTGCTTTCCTTCGGGATGGTTTCACCCATCATATGTGAGCTTACGCGCCAGTTACCATATTTGGGTTGCATCAGACTAGACTTCAGGCCCTCACCCATTGCTGACGTATCTATAGTAGTCATGCGGCTGGACCCAAAACCAGCAGCGTATCCCCGCAAAAAATCGGTTTCCTGTTTGAACACATTGCGAAAACGAGGAATGTAGCTGCTATTAGGCCGAATTCCTTCGGTGGTTGTATCCTGAAACCCGTCGTGTTCCGCCGAAATCGTCGTACGGAAGTTATGGAAAGCGACATATTTACCCAGCAGACCATTATCGTTGCCCAGACCATTCGGGAAACGATTCGATTTCGAGTTTAGTAGGATCAGATTTGAGTTCAGGCAGGCCGCATTCACGAAGATAATTCGAGCATAATATTCGGTCATCTCTTTTGTATGGGCATCAATCACCCGCACGCCCGTTGCCCTGCCGGACGTCAGTCCGTTTTTCTTCTCATCGAAGATGATTGAATGCACCACCGAGTCGGGGCGAAGGGTCATTTTGCCAGTTTTGGCAGCCCAGGGCAAGGTTGATGAGTTGCTGCTGAAATAGCCACCATACGGGCAACCCCGCTGGCACAAGGAACGATTTTGGCACTGCGCCCTACCTTGCTGATAGTGAATGGGTTGCGGCTTTGTCAGATGGGCACAACGGCCAATGATAATGGGGCGTGTACCCTTATAATGCTTCGCCATCTCATCGGTGAAATGCTTTTCAACACAGGACTGCTCGTGTGGTGGCAGAAACTCCCCATCGGGCAGTTGGGGCAAGCCATCTTTATTGCCCGAAATACCCGCAAATTTTTCAACATACGAGTACCAGGGTGCAATATCGGCATAGCGGATTGGCCAGTCGATGGCGAAACCGTCACGGGCAGGTCCTTCAAAATCAAAATCCGACCAGCGTTGCGTTCCTCGTGCCCACATCAACGATTTCCCACCAACCTGATAGCCTCGAATCCAATCGAAGGGCTTTTCCTGCACATACGGATGCTCATTGTCTTTAATAAAGAAATGAGTGGCATCTTCCCGAAAGGCATAGCATCGACTGGCAATCGGGTTAGCTTCCCGCATTTCTTTGGTAAGCTGGCCCAGGTGCTGAAATTCCCACGGTTGCATCATCGTGGTTGGGTAGTCGGTGATATGCTTTACATCGCGACCACGTTCCAGAACAAGGGTACGTAAACCTTTACCGGTCAATTCTTTGGCTGCCCATCCACCGCTAATTCCAGAGCCAATCACAATGGCGTCGAACGTGCGGTCTTTAACTGAATCTATATTTAAAAAAGACATAAAGATCGATTTGAGTTATTGAATCTTGATTATCGGCTACCATCAGCAGCCAACTTGGGTACGGACACACAGCCGTGATAAAAACCGGGGCCATGTTAAACTTCTGCACATTTACCAGGTAATATTCTGAGTTTGTATAGCCCTGAATAGTCAGTCGTTTGATCATGTCGGCAAATGGTTTTCCAACCGGTCTGTCGAGGAAGCCAGTTTGGTCAGCACATCCATCCGTTGGGAAGTATCGCAATCCACAAATGGCTTTGTGTATGTTTGCTGAGCCGTTGCATCTACCAGCCTAAGGCCCTGCGTCAACAGTGTTTGGGCGGGCTCGCCATAGCAATCGTTAATCATTCGCATCGCGAATTGGTGGACTTTGAGCGTTTTAGCCCCCGGCGTGGTTGTTTCGGGAATAATTGTTCCTACGATTTCACCCAATAGAACCTCATTGTCGAGCGGTAGACTAGAAATCCCCCGAGAGATTCGGGGGTCCAGCCAGAGGCCCAGGCCGGAAGACTAATTAAGCCCCAACGGTCATGGCTAAGTTTTTCAGTACGGAACGTCGTTGCATCATAGCTGTATAGTCAAGCTGTTTAAACTTTTGACTCTATCATACTGGTAATCAGCATAGTATAGTCAAAAAAAATCGATAGTATCAAAAGTGTATATTTTACCAAACCTCTAGTTAGCAGAATCCTTATCCGCGGATAGGCTCAGAATATAGTTCACAATCAGGGTAGCCTCTGGGATCGACAGGCCAGGATGTGCGCTCATGCTCGACTCCCCCCAAACTCCCTTGCCTCCCATTATTATTTTGTTTGCCAGTCGTTCTGATGCGCTCCTGTCGTCTTTATACTTTTCTGCAATTGCTTTGTAAGCTGGACCTATTGCCCTTGTTTGCATAGTATGGCAAGCTCTGCAATCATTGGATGCGATCAATTGCTTCGCTTCAGAAGCCAGATTGGCTGTGGTATCGGCTATGCTTCCAGCTACAATGTCATTCACCCCAACAGCTAAGCCGTTTTTGACAGACGGGAATGTCCCTAAACCAGTCAAAACAATACTGATGAATAAAGGAAAGATCAGTTGTCGCATATAAACCCTTGCTGAGTAAAAGGTAATAATTACTACGAATAGTGAAATTATCAACTCATCAAAGGTACGTACTTCTCAAAAGTAACGCCAGGAATTTTACGCAAACCTATCCACAATTTGCGCAGTAGCGTAGAAGTCTGATGAGTGCACAACCAAGAGGATATACTCAATAATGCTCGTTTAAGTAGCGAAAAACCTCATTGGTATTTTTTGCGTGCAGAATTTTCGCACCAGAAAGCGCGGGAAAAATGGTCGCATATTCGTTGAAATGGTGCTCCATACCACCGCCCGGATGCGACAAAATCAGGTTTGTTCCTCCGAAATAACTGGCCAGGGCAGCCGTACCGCCATGCATCGAAATAAACCAGTCGGTATTAGCATACACCAGCAGTTGCAAATGGTTGAAATTATTGACCTTCGCCCGATATTGCTCATGCAGATCGTGCATTAAGATCACTTCCGGATGTTGTTTCCGAATCCAGTCATGTTCATTCAAATCCATGATTTCGCTGTTGTCGAGCACAATCTGTGAGGATAGCGGCCGGTTGTATATGATCTGGTATTTCTGTTTATAGGAAGAAATGATCCGATCTAACTCGGGTATTCCCAGGAAATTAATAGGTGGCTTGTCCCATTCGATGTTGTATTTATTAGCGATCACCAATATTGGTTTGCCGTAGGTAAACAGGTCATTTTTATAGTGGCGCTTAAACGGAACCTGCGCAAATTTCGTGTAGCTGAACGTAGGGCTATGAGTCATATTCGGCACCTCGTAATAGCCATATCCAGCCTGCCATACCCGTTTTTCGTACGTTTCGGAGTGGTTTTCACTAAAAAAGTAGAACTCCCTGGTATTAGTACAGGAAATAGTTTTTTTTAGAGTGCCATTCAGATGATGCCAGTACGCAAACGGCAGTACATAGCGTAGCTCCTGATCAAACTCCCCGTGATAATCAATAACTTTGTACGGCTTTTTGACAAAATAGTCAGCCCATAAAAATCGAATCTGGTTGAGTCGGGCGTAATAATTATCCCGGATAAAGTACCGCAGGTCGCGCCTGATTCCGGGGTATCTTAGCAACGCAACAACATAAAGAAACTTCAGCATCAATTGCTGCATATTGATAAACGTAATTAGGCTAAGAAAGTCCACTTACTGTTAACAGAGAATACGGAGTTTAAATGAATTAACTGCAAGGCAAGTGAAATTCTGTGCTCTTTGTATCTCTGTGGACAATAAGTTGACTAAATTTATAAATTAGTTGTGTAAAATATACATTTATCCAGCGTATAAAATTTAGGCATGTCGGCCATGGGCCTATAAGCTACCGCTGCTGGATACGCATCCGAAACCGGGAAACTTAAAACCGTCCAATCCCCTACTGCTCCAATCAGGTCGCTGCTGATTTGATGAATGCCATCCAACGCGGGAACCTGTTGAAAATCATCGTCTAGTCCTTTAGCCGTTGCTTTCACAAGGGCCTCTTTCCGAGTCCATACGTCATAGAATGCGAAACGACTATCGGCACTAGCTGCAACATAAGCCTGTTCTTCCTGACTAAAACTTTGTGCTAGCACATCCTGAAAGGGGAAATCTGGATTTATTCGTTCAATATCGACCCCAATGCTGGATTTTCCGATAGCTACGGTAATCCACCCCCCGAGTGAGAGACATTCATATGCCATTCTGGAGTATTTTCAATTTCAGGCTTATTATTAATACCCGGCTTAAAAATTAGTTCGTTGGGTTTCTTCTTCACATAACGCCCGACCAGAATTCGTAGCATGCGCCGAGCATAGACAAACCGATTGCGATCTTCCTGCCGATGGTAGCGCAGCGCCTGACTAATTTCATGAGCCTGGAGTTCTGTTTGCTGAAGATCGACCGGATCATTCACGAACTGAAATCGGAATACAGCCACGGTATCCGAATAGGAACAGGCAACTAACGATTGCCACGAAACGCCTGGCAGGGTCGTATTAAAAACAAACACATCAGCCATAGATACCCTAGGTTTACACCTGCAAGTTACCAAGTCATATCATCACGCTACAACTAGACAGCTCAATTAATCAATTGGTGACCCAGATGCCGTAACTCAGTCCTAAGCAGTAGGTATGTCTACTGCGATCCGTAAATTTATCAGAAATAGTTTTCTGATAGCGAACAAGTTACGTGTAGCAATCTGTTGGATTGCCTGTTTTTCCTATACCTGTATTCAACCCATTGTGGCTCAGGTCTGTGCGAACCCATCTGGCGAAATCGTATTTAATCAGACATTTGGCACAGTCAGTAACCCTGTGTCATTAGCCGGATTAACTACCTACGAATATGAACCAATAAATTGCCCTGGCGACGGTCAGTATACCCTGGCGACAACACTCGATGGCAATTGTTTTAATGCAACCTGGTATGCTGTTTCAACTGATCATACCTCTAGCGACGGACAAGGAAATATGTTGATTGTCAATGGGGGAAGCCTGGCTGGCACATTTTATCAGCAACCCGTTTCAGGCCTATGTAAAGGAACAAGTTATGAAGTCTCAGTCTGGGTATTGAATTTACTAAAAACAGGGACCTGCTCTAATCCACTGATTCCTAACCTGTCAATACATATAGAAACCAAAGATGGATTCTTGATTCAATCGACTGTTATTGGTCTGATACAGCAAGCCGATACACCCACCTGGCGTCGTTGTTCTACCGTGTTTACAGTACCCACTACGGATGGTGAAGTTGTCATAAAATTAATCAATAATCAGGGTGACTTAGGCTGTGGGAATGATATGCTTATCGACGATTTACAGGTAAAACAATGCAGCGAATGCGTGGGGCCACCTGAATTGGTCTACGTACCCGATGTTTTTACGCCTAACAATGATGGCGTTAACGATAATCTTGCCGTTTTTCTTAGCCCATCTGCCTCTAGCTCGTTCGCTTTAAACATATATAATCGTTGGGGAAGTTTAATTTTTACCAGCACTGATCCAACTTACAAATGGGACGGAAACTATGCTGGCACTGCTTGCGCGACAGGTGCATACACTTGGGTAATTGCTTATCGGTCAAGTACATTACCCAGGATTGAAACAGTGAAGACCGGCCATGTTTTACTGATGCGTTAATGCACGAAATGCCCGTTTTTTGGCGACGATAAACGTATCATCCGAATGAGAGATCGTAGCTTGCAAGGTCATCTAACCCATGAAAAGAAACATACTTACGTTATTAAGAGGCTCCCTCATCCTACTCCTGTTTATCCAGACTCAGGAAAGTAGTGGGGCACTATCGCCCAGATTAGTGCTACAGCACAGGGCTTCTGCCAAAATACCGATCGACCCCAAACGCTGGTATCAGGTCAATAACGTATCGGCAGGCCTTGATGGCCTATTCGATGGGGTAACGACCGAAAGTGTCAACACCGGATGGGGTAAAATACTAACGAATTTTGATGCCTATTATCCGTTACTTGACGGCGAACAACTAAGCATCGAAAGTATTCGTCTCTATGATGGGGCGGGCACTAATACCGATAAGCCAGTAACCTTGTCAATTATCACCGATCAATGGAGCGCATTCCGATTGCCCGCTTTATCGGTGATAAATACCAGACTTGGGTGGGTCCCAATCCTGACCAACCCGATGTATTTGACCTGAAGACCCCCATTTCCAATGCCCGTTATCTGGTACTGAATACTTCCGGTGAGTATCCAACTGAACTGGAATTATACGGAACCTATGTAGCAGGACAGGAGCCAGGGCTAGCCTCCCTCCCATCAACTCCCTTTCGTAATAAGCTAGGCATCAATGGCTTTGAATGGTACGTCGAAAACCCCGATGCCCCATCTGCCTTGCGGCCTGTCGATGATGCGCGGGTTAATGCGCTGAAAAGCTTCTCTTCGATGCGCCATTATATGGACTGGGACAAGCTGGAGGCTGATCAGGGCAGTTACACCTACAATCCAACGTTTAGCGGGAGTTGGGATTATGACGCCATGTATGAGCGCCTGCAGGCTGAAGGCATTGAGGTGCTGGCCTGTTTGCAAACACTTCCGAAATGGATGGAAAATACCTATCCCGAAGGCGGACGCGATTACAGCAATATTCCGGCTCCCTATGGCTCGGATTTGTCATCTCCAAAATCCTACCTCGCCCATGCCCGCGTCGCCTTCCAGTACATAGCCCGCTACGGCTTTAACAAGCGCGTTGATCCAGCCTTGCTGTCGGTAAGCACGGTAAGTACCTGGGCGGGTGTCAATACGGTAAAGGTAGGTTTAGGACTGATCCGCTACATTGAGTGCAACAATGAGCCAGACAAAACCTGGAAAGGGCGAAATGGGTACCAGTCGGCACGTGAGTACGCAGCCAATCTGTCTGCCTTTTACGATGGGCATAAAAATACCCTGGGCCCAGGCGTTGGCGTCAAAAATGCAGACCCGTCTGTAACGGTCGCTATTGGGGGAATGTCGGCCGCCACCACCGACTATGTGCGGGCCATGATTGACTGGTGTAAAGAGTTCAGAGGATATCGCCCGGATGGTTCGGTGAACCTCTGCTGGGACGTTATCAACCAACATCTGTATGCGAACGATGCCCAGTCGTCGCAGGGTGGTGGTGGAAATCGGGGAGCAGCTCCTGAACTGGCTGGCGTTGGTGAACAGGCAGCGGCCTTTGTAAAACTGGCGCGCCAGTATGCGCATGGAATGCCCGTCTGGATTACCGAAACAGGCTATGACATCAATCAGGGCAGCCCCTTTCATGCGATTCCGATTGGCAATAAAACGGCCCTGGAAACCCAGGCCGACTGGATTTTGCGAACTGCCTTATTGTTCAGTCGAGTTGGTATTGATCGGGTCTTTTTCTTTCAGGCCTATGACGATAACCTATTGAATTCGCTTCAGTTTAGTTCAATGGGCCTACTCAATGAGAACAAGACCCGTAAACCAGCCGCCGATTATTTGTATCAGGCGATGAATTTACTAGGTGATTATCGCTACAAAGAATCGCCTAAACCGTCGGAGGACCTGATGATCTGATCGTTGACCGGTATGAATTGGATGGCCGTTCGTCTTATATTCTTACCATACCTGATGAACGAGGCCGTACTGGCACGTATAATTTACCTATAACGAAAGGCGACACCGTACAAATTTGCAGGCCGACGGCCGGTAGTGATCAGATGACGCGTTCGATACAAGTCAGTCTAACAGGTACGATAACAGTTAATGTCAGTGAAACACCGGTATTTGTGGTTCCTATATCCAATACGAACAAGGACTCAACGCCTGATCTGAGCCTGTTACAGGTATATCCAAACCCATCCGCCGATTATATAGAGCTATTCCTTGAAAACAGTAGCCTGGCTCCACTGGAAGTAAGTGTTTACAGTATGTCGGGGCAACGTATTAACCGAATGAGCATGTCCAAAATGGGACGTGTCCTGCGCACACAGCTCGACGTAAGCATACTCCCACAGGGTACGTATTTGCTGGAAGTTCACCAGGGACAGGCAAGGGCCGTAAAAAAATTATCAAAGCTCAATATTAATTGGGCGAATAGATTTGTAAGCCAGTAACCCAGGTAATTGGGTAGCGTACCGCATGAGTAATACACAAAAGGCAATGAATGGGGGTAAGTGGATCACGGTTTCCACTATTATTTCAACCCTGTTTCAATTTGTACAGGTAGCTGTACTCGCCCGAGTACTGGCCCCTGCCGATTTTGGCATTGTCAGTATCAGTAATTTAATTATCGCGTTTTTCCAGGTCTTTGCGAATCTGGGCTTTTCGAACTCGATCATTTACAAGCAGGAAAGCGACCGAAACGTTTTATCGACCCTGTATTACCTCAATCTGCTGGTTGGCTTTGTCATCTTTATCGCTATTCATCTTAGTGCGCCCTACATCATCTCGTTCTATCACGAACCTAAACTGACTCAGGTACTTAATCTCTCTTCCTATTATTTCGTGATTGCCTACTTTGGCCAGATCTACATGTTTTTGCTGGAGAAAGAACTCCGGTTCAAATCGGTGGCCATTATTGATATTACCGGAACAGTTATTGGATCAGCCGTTACAATAACCCTCGCTTACAATGGCTACCATGAGCTATCGTTAATTATTGGCTCACTCGTCATGCAAACGGTGAAATCAATTTTACAGATTACGTTCGGCCTCCGGTTTTTCATACCAAAATTAGTTTTCAACCTGAGCAACATCAAAGAACACCTTCGTTTTGGCATCTTCAATATGGGCGAAGGCTTTTTAGGCTTTATACAGTTCAATGCCGACAATATTTTTCTAGGGGGTATGTTGGGGGTAAAAATGCTTGGCTATTACACCATTGCCTATCAGCTTTGCGTATTTCCGATCATGAAGCTCAATCCAATCATTTTGCAGGTGGCCTATCCCATACTGGCCAAAATGAAGGAAAATACAGCCGACCTGAAAAAGTCTTATCTGAAAATTCTGGACTTCATCAGCTATTGCAACTTACCACTCCTGGCAGGTTTATTCATTACGGCCGATGGTGTTGTACCCTTGATTTACGGTCCAGGCTGGGAGCAAACCACCGAGCTCATCCGAATTTTTGTCTTCGTGGGAATTTTTATTTGCCTGAGCCATCCCCTCTACACCATTGCGTTCACTAAAGGGAAACCTAACCTGCTCTTTTACCTCAATTTAGGGACGTTAGTTGTGAAAATACCATTGGTATATTTGCTCGGAACGTATTGGGGCGTAACGGGCATTGCTGTTGCTTTTCTGCTGGCTACCCTGCTCAATATGCTCGTCAACTTTGCCATGGTGCATTATCTGATTGGAGATTTTATTGGCGAATTCTCGAAAAACATAGCCAAACCGATTACCTTTTGCCTCATCATGGTCGGTATTATTAGCCTCTATAAATCGTTTGTTGGCTATACGGGTATTACCAACACCCTTGTAGAAGTCGCGTTAGGCGGAGCTACCTACGCTGTTTTAACGCTTGCTTATAAGCTCTCCTTTGCTCAAATCAAAGCATACCGACAGGGGCTTTTGTAACGATAACTCTGCCGATAACGCACCTTTTAAAATATATAATTAATATATTTTGACCACTCCAGCTTTTCGAAGTCAAAAATACGACTCTTAAAGTCAGCATTACGTTTAAATAGAGATTGATTAGAAACATCATAATCAGGCGGGAAACCGCTTGACCTAGTCAAGGTGCTTTATCCAGCTACCCTATTTTAAGTCAGATTGATATCCGATCAGGTTACTGGCGCTGGAACGACGTACATTCTAACCCATCATGAACTGGCAACTTTTTACGCAACCTTCCCCAATGAGGCCTATAACTTCTCTTTTAAAAAGAGCGACAAACGACTGATACGAATTCTGATTTCGGTTGGTTTATTGTTTATAGTGGCTTTTTTGTGGGTGTACCTCCAACCGACGAATCGGGGCTATACCTGGCTGTTTATCATGCTGACGATATCGGTCAGTTTCAAGCTGCTACGCTTAGTACACGAGTGGTATCATTACTGGAATGTTGTTCCCTCAACTCCTCCGGCCGTCACGCGAACCTGGAATGTCGATATTATGACGACCTTCTGCCCCGGCGAACCCTACGACATGGTCCTGAATTCGTTGCGGGCCATTCAGGCGATTCCCTATCCACATACGACTTACCTGTGCGATGAGGCCAATGATCCTTACCTGCGCCAGGTTTGTGAGCAAATGGGTATCCGGCACGTAACCCGCACGGATAAAAAGGATGCCAAAGCCGGTAATATTAACAATGCATTACGACAGGCTACGGGTGAAATCTGTGTGATTCTGGACCCCGATCACGTGGCTGTCCCTGACTTCCTGGACCATGTATTGCCCTATTTTGAAGATCCCGCAATTGGGTTTGTGCAGTGCGTACAGGCCTATCATAATTACCGCGAAAGTCTGGTCGCCTTTGGCGCAGCTGAGCAGACCTATACCTTTTATGGACCGATGATGACCTGCATGGGAAATTACGGAACAGCCCAGGCTATCGGAGCCAACTGTACATTTCGCCGGGCTGCCCTAGACTCCATTGGTGGGCATGCGGCCGGACTTTCCGAAGACATGCACACCGCCATGCAACTCCATGGCAAAGGCTGGGCCTCGGCCTATGTTCCCCTTCCTCTCTCCTATGGCTTAGTACCTGCTACCCTATCCGCTTATTATAAGCAACAGCTCAAATGGGCGCGCGGCACGTTTGAGCTGTTAGTGACTACCTACCCAAAGGTATTTGGCAACTTAACCTGGCGGCAACGGCTCCATTACCTGACCATGCCCTTGTATTATTTACTGGGTATTGTTCAGCTCATTGATATTCTCATTCCACTCATCTCGTTGGTGACCATGAGGCTCCCATTACGGTTAGATCTGCTAGTCTTCGAACGGCCTATTTACCGCTTCTACTAACGGCGTTTCTGATCCGGCAATTTGCGCAACGCTGGCTAATCGAAAAACATGAAGCGGGCTTTCATACCCTGGGCGGGGTTTTGAGCAGTGGCACCTGGTGGGTCTATACCTTAGGATTTATTTATACAATTTTCAGGGTAGAAGTACCCTATTTACCTACACCCAAACGCGACCAGCCCCGCAATAACTTCATTCTCTGCCTGCCAAATCTCCTCATGCTTCTACTAACTGTTGGGCTATTGGCTACAGTACGTATCACTATGGGCGGTTTACGGTTAGCAACGTTTATTCGGAGCTGATGATCACCTTCGCTATTCTGAACGCATACATATTGAGCTTGAATGTATTAATCGGGCAGGAGAAACTACTAGGTTGGGTAAAAAACTGGATTGCAAAAATGTCATTTCAGAAGCCCATCGTTTGGCCACTTCGGGTTGCAGTCTGGCAAATACGCTATGGACTGTATAGCTGGATACGGCTTTCAGCCATTCCCCTGTTTGGTGTACTGGTGATCTTAACAACCGGTCTTGTCGCTTATACCAGCCGAAAAAAAACGTCGACACTCCCCCACGAAGTTCGCTTTGCCACTACCCAACCCTTTTATTATGGACTGGAACCCGCCAGCCAGCCAGCCGAAGCGACGGACCTCCAGAAGCCAATAACGCTGCCTGATCAGGTGATTTCACCCCAGCATCTGGCCTGGTCGCTTAACGCTAATGGAGAACATTCAATTGCCTCTCCCAATCTGTCAACAATTCTAAATAAGTTACCCTTTTATACCTGGAACCTTCGCTTACTGACACGTCAACTCACCTGCATAGGTCAGAAGCGGAATTACAATCCTTTTTAGACAAGCTAAAACAAGGGCACTACAACGTCGATTTACAAAAACTGGTCAAGGAGATAAAACGCTATAAGGAACCCGTGCTCCTTAGTTTTGCTCCTGAATTTGATGATACAACCCAGGTATGGGGTACAAAACAAGAAAAGACGCTGATTCGCTACGAGCAAGCCTGGCAGTATCTGGTAAAGTTCACTCAGCAGCAACACGTTAACAACATAATCTGGGTTTGGTGCCCTACCCAATCCTCAACACTTGTGTCGTACTATCCGGGTAGTGAGTATGTTGATTGGCTTGGCTTCAAAATCGTAAATAATCCAGTTCTGGACGAAGATCATCAAACGCATTCGTTTGCCGCTCTGTATCAATTACTTCACAACACAGTTCGGTTGCATTTTTCTTATACCATCCGCGAAAAACCAATTCTGATTACGCGCTTTGGGTCAATCACCCCTGCCGGTAAGGAGCAGGAATGGGTACGAGAGGCCGTCAGCATAATTAACGAACGATACCCCGAAATACGAGGCATTGTGCTAAATCCGCAACAGGCAAAAGTTATTCAGTAGAGGAGTTTCTGTTGTTTCTATTGTTTCTGTGGATTCTATTGAATTGATAATCAGGATTCGTAGAATCAACAGAATCCATAGAAACAATAGAAACAACAGAATCTAAAACAGCCTGGCCCACCTACGTATTATCCAGTGCCCGTTGGAGTGCCCTAGCAAATTCTTTATCGTTTGGGGGCAGAAGCATCTGTTCATGGTCGCCCGGAACACTATGCACCCGAACCCCTTTCAAGGCATATTTCTTCCATCCCAGATACTTGTTGTCATCGACAAAATAAAGCCGAACCTGAGCTTTGAACAGATCTACGATTCCATCATAAGGCTTCATCGTATACTTTTCAAAAGCACGTTCATGCTTTTCGATAATCTGCTCAAATAAGTCAAGGCCTTCTTTGGGTTTCGGTTTTTCCCGGATACCTACTGCCTTGAGTAACTGGTCAACTTTTCCCTCGACATACACTTGCTGATACCGAAGGGTCGAGATTGGCTGACGGATTAACGAACTCGTAAACCATAGAAATTTGGGAAACTGCCGGAGAATTTTCCGCTGTAGCCAGCTCATCATTGATCGGTTCGTATCCGACTCCTGGGCATTGGTATCGAACATAGCCAGCAATTTCACCTCCTTACCCATCGCTTTTAGCTGTCGGGCCATTTCGAGTGCTACATATCCTCCAAACGAATAGCCAGCGATAGCATAGGGGCCCGTTGGATTTTGTTCCAGTACTTCACTCAGGTAAAAAGCGGCAATTGCTCCCATATCATCCAGTGGCTCATCAATGCCATCCAGCCCCCGGGCCTGTAGCCCATAAATAGGTTGCTCGGGGCTCATGTAGCTCAATAGCCCACTGAAATTCAACAGATTCAACCCAATACCATGAATAATGTAAATGGGCACTTTGTTCCCCGATGGCTGAATAGGAACCAGTGATTTCCAATTGGTTAGCTTGGCATCGGCCTCCACAACCTGCGCCAGTTTCCGGATGGTCGGATAGGTCAGTAAGGTCGATAAAGGGAGCCGTTTACCCGTTTCCTTTTCGAGTTGCGTCATCACTTGAACGGCAATCATAGAATGCCCTCCCAGTTCAAAAAAATCAGCGTCGATACTTATTTTTTCTAATCCCAGGGCATCTTTCCAGATGGCTGTAATCAGTTTTTCAGTCTCAGTAACTGGTTCAGCCTCGTTTCCTTTAGCTGAAAGCATACTGGCTGGTTTGGGTAACGCATTACGGTCAATCTTTCCATTAGGTGTAATGGGTAACTGTGGTAGACTGACAAAATCAGTCGGAACCATGTAGACCGGCAAAACCTCCTGCAACTTTGTACGCCAGACAAGCACCTGGCTCATAAACGCATCGTTGGTCAGAGCAGGTTTGGTTACGACATAGGCAATCAACCGCTGATCGCCGGCCCGCTCTTCACGCGCAACCACAACTGCTTCGCTTACACCCGGTTGCGTAACCAAGGCATGTTCGATTTCGCCCAGTTCAATTCGGTATCCTCTGACTTTTACTTGCTGATCAATTCGGCCCAGACAATGGATTTCACCGTCGGCCATGAACTTACCTAAATCGCCCGTTCGATACATCATCCCTTTTCTGGGCTTCTCAAACGGGTTGGGCACAAATTTATCGTTTGTCAGTTCAGGGCGGTTGAGGTAGCCACGGGCCACGCCCTCGCCTGCCAGATAGATTTCGCCAATGCTTCCCTCTGGCAAGGGGTTCAGGTGTTCATCGAGGATGTATACCTGAGTATTTTGTATGGGCCGACCAATCGTGATGATCTCATCGCTGGCAAGAATTTGTTTGCCCGTCGAATAGATGGTCGTTTCCGTTGGTCCATACATATTCCAGAGCGAAGCGCACCGCGCGGTCAATTTCTGCGCTAAGTCTTTGGACATGGGCTCGCCACAGCACAGAATTTTTAGTGGCAGACGTTGTTCCCAACCAGCAGCCAGCATCATTTTATAGGTGACTGGAGTTGCCTGTATAAAGCTGATTTGCCACGTTGGTATAGCCTCCAGCAATGCCCGGCCGTCTTTCGTCATTTCGGCATCGGCCAGCACCAGTGTTGCTCCCACTAATAAAGGCAGGTACAGCTCAAGGCCCGCAATATCGAATGAAACCGTCGTCACTGCCAGTAAGGCATCCTCCTTCGTTATACCCGGCCAGGCAATCATACTATACAGCAGATTCACCAAATTATGATGCTCGATCAGTACCCCTTTCGGCAGCCCCGTTGAGCCAGACGTGTAAAGAATATAGGCAAGATCATGACCCGTAACCAGCACAGCAGGCGCTTCTTTCGGATAGGTATCCAGTTTCATCAGTACCTGTTCAATCAATAATACTGACGGTTGATTACTTTGCTGTTCGCCTGTATGGTATTTTTTGGAGGTAATAAGCAGGTTTGCCGACGAATCCGAGAGCATAAACGCCACCCGATCGTGTGGATACTCGGGGTCAATGGGTACGTAGGCAGCACCTGCTTTCAAAACAGCCAGTAAGGTAATAACCAGATCCGGCGTCCGATCTAGTAAGACACCCACCACGGCTTTCTGCTGAGTAGCCCCCAGGCCATTTTGCAGAATAGCATGCGCGATCTGGTTGGCCCGTTCGTTTAGTTCCCGGTAGGTAAGCGTCTGACCCTTTGTAAAAATCAGCGCTGTTTTATGGGGATAAGCAGTTGCCGTTTGGTCAAGTAAGGCATGTAATGAACTCGTGCTCGGATAATCGGCCTTCGTATCATTCCAGAGGGTTAACTTCTGGAACTGTTCGAACTGATCGGCCAGGAGAATATCCTCAATAAGGATGGACGGATTCTCGACGACTGCCTCCAGTACGTTTTCAAATTCGCCCATCATCCGGTCGATGGTGCTTTCTTTAAATAGTTGCGTATTATAGGACCATTCCAGAACCAGCTCAGCGGTTTTTGAGGAACCACTGATATTCAGGAATAAATCTACCGCCCCATATTCGCGTGGGTTGCTAATCAGCTGATAATCCAGGCCATAAAAGCTCACCCCATCGTCCAGGCCCATATCCACGTTGAAAATAACGGGAACAAGGGGCGTACGGGAGGGATCTCTGACAATGGATATTTTCTTGAGCAGGCTACCAAAAGTTAGCTGCTGATGCTCGTAGGCATCCAATACACCCTCCTTGCGCTGTTTTAAAAACTGGAGAAAGCTAAGCTCGGAGCGGGGAAAACTCCGCAATGGCAACAAGTTAACGCAATGGCCAACCAGACCCAGGTAACCCGTAGCCGACTGACCTGATGTGGGCAAGCCAACCACAATATCATGTTGCCCCGTTAACCGATGCACAAACACTTCAAAGCTGGCCATCAGCGTCGTAACGAAACTACAACCAGCCTTCGCCCCCATCTTTTTAACAGCCAGACCCAATTTGTCGCTCAGTGGGTAATCCCGACGGGCAATTTTGTAGGTACGTAACGCAGGACGGGCAAAATCGGTGGGCAGATCCAGTACGGGTACGGACTCCTTGTACTGATCGACCCAGAATTTCTCTATTTGCTGGTAATCAGTACTTTCCAGAAACTGAAGCTGGTCGGCAGCATACTGGCTGTAGGTTGGCGCTTCGGGCAGAGCCGGTAGGCGGTGCTGCGCATAGGCAGAATAGAGCGCACTCAAATCCTGCAACATAATGCCCAGCGACCAGCCATCGCATACAATATGGTGTGCCGTTAACGTGAAGTGATGCGCCGTGTCGGACAGTTTTATCAATCCAACTTTTGCCAGCGGACCGTTCAGCAGATCGAACAGGTACAGGGCGTCCTGTTTCACATACTCCTCAATGATTTGCTCTTGCTCAGCCTGCGTTTTATGGGAACAGTCCTGATAAACCAGATCAATAAAAAGCTGACCAAACACGCAAATCTGCCTTCCGTCGGCACTAAAGGCAGAATGCAACGCTTCGTGGCGTTGTACTAGTGCATGCCAGGCTTGCTCCAGAGCGTTTTTATTCAGGAGCCCATTGAACCGCAGGGAAATTGATTCATTAAATGCCCGGCTGGCATCATCGCCACCTAATTGGCAGGTTGCCCAAATTTCCGTTTGTGGCTCAGTGGCAGGAGCCAGCCGCACAATATCTGGGCCCTCAAACGGATCAAAGTCAACAGCAATCAGGTTTACGTTTGTAATGATTTCCGCCATCCTAGTCAATTTAATTCAACCTGGAGGTACTTTCCAGGTTGATCTGGATTAGGTACAAACCAGGCAGGGTTACCCGCCCGATCCCGACCCAATCGGGCACCAGGGGCAGGCGGCATATCCTTGACAACAGTTGCACCAACTACTCCTATGCTGGTTACTGGGTTTGACTCATTTTTGAAAAAACCGGCCTCTATTAGTTCCCGAACGCTTTCGGTAAACCGACGAATTATCATATCTATCTCCTGATCAGTATGGGCTTCTGTCAGGAAGCATGGAAATCCATCCCAGATATGAATTCCCTTATCACGCATTAAAGTAAACAACAACTCACCATATACTATATCTTCTTTAAATTTTATTTTCCAAAGTGACCCAAAATTAACTACAATGATGGGCAAACGATGTTCGGTGAGTACAGCATTCAACCCGTTAGCAAGTCGTTGTGTCTTCTTCGTCAACGTCTGCTGTAGGCTCGGCCCAACGGTCTTCATGTGCGTTAACGAAGCTTTTGCCGCAGCTAAGGCCAATGGGTGCCGTACAAACGTACCCGCAAAATACGTGACCCCTACCTCGGGAACGGAACCGTCGCCATATTGCCAGAAACCGCCATCGAGTGCGTCCATAAAGGCACGTTTACCCGCCATGACCCCAATAGGCAAACCTGCTCCAACTACCTTGCCATACGAACCCAGATCGGCCTTGATGCCAAATAAAGCCTGCGCTCCGCCAGGATGCGTGCGAAAGCCAGTGATTACCTCATCGAAAATTAAGGCTGTGCCTGATTGTTCCGTAATAGCGCGTACCTGTTTCAAAAACTCAATGGGTACAAATTCAGGTCGACGGCTTTGTACGGGTTCGACCAGAACAGCCGCCAACTCGTGCGCCCGCTCGCGAATAATTTGCAGGCTTTCGTCGGTGCCGTAATCCAGAATCAGCATATTCTGCACCGATTCGGGCATAATACCGGGCGCTGCCGGAAACGACTTGAGTTTTTTGGTGCCTCTTACCAGAACCTCATCGACAATCCCGTGATACGAACCGGAAAAGGCGACAATTAAGGAACGTCCCGTAACCGTGCGGGCAATTCGCATCACGCCCAACACGGCTTCGGAGCCTGTATTGCATAAAGCCGCCCGGTCAGTACCCGTTAGTTCGCAAATAAGTTGACAAACTTCGCCCGCGAGTTCATGCTGCGGACCTACTTCAAAACCACGTTCAATTTGTTCATGCAGGGCTTCTTTGACCCAGTCAGGCTGATAGCCAAACATATTTGAGCCGAAGCCATTCAGCGCATCAATATATTCATTGCCATCAATATCCCACAGCCGACTCCCTTTGGAACGATTTACCACGAGCGGGTACACAATTTCTTTCGTCAGCGGCCGAAACCCCGATACCACCCGAGGATCAGCCATTTGGGTACGGTGTTCCTGAGCGTATGCCTTACTCTTGCCTGTTTTCTGGGTGTATCGTTCGGTAAACTGCTGTAAAAAATTTTGCTGCTTCGTACTTAATTCCGATGCCTGTCGATCAATGCGAGCCGTTGCTCCAAACGGTTTTTTCAGTTCAACCTTTTCCTCAGGGGTTAAATCGACCGTATCAGCAACAGGATGCCCATTTTTATGGCCATTCATGGCTCCATTGCTGGGCGTCAAAATGGACTTTATTGTAGTGGGTGCGGTAGGCATGGGCACAGGCGCAGCCGGATTTCCACCCTGAAGTAATTCAATCTGCTTAGCTAATAGTTGCAATTGCTGAGCAATCAGGTCTAAAGCCGGATTGTGTGTGCCAGTGCCTATCGTTTGTTGAACAAAAACAGGCTGATTGACAACCGGCTGGTTTATGGGTGGCTGAATTTGAGGTGGTTGCTGAACCTCAGCCGGTAGAGTCTGGTCGAGATAGTTGACCAAGTGTTCTGGCGATGTGTATTCACTCGTTAACTGACGGAATGTTATTGGCAGGCCAAATTCTTTTTTGAGCGTTAACGCTACCTGCGTCAGCAATAAGGAATCGAAGCCAATTTCCAGGAAATTTGTTTCAGGCGCGACCCCATCCATGTCAATACCGGATGCGTCTTCCAGGAGTTGGTTAATTTTATTGAGTAAGGTGTCTTTTCTCATAGTAACCGATGTAGATTGTATTTCTGGTGTGTTAGGCATAGGTACCGACTCGCTCGCTGGTAAAGAATAAGTCGGCGGCACATGGCCATTCGTCAGGATAGGTTGACGAGAAGCCGCCAGATGCCCGATTGGCAGTTCGATTTGTTCAACGTTCGGATCGACCCAGCACCGTTTTCGATTGAAAGCATAGGTTGGCAAGACTACCTTTTGCCGCTGCTGACCTTCATAAAAGGCCTTCCAGTCCGGCTCTATACCCGCCATATAGAGCTGCCCTAAGGTTGTCAACATAGCCTGACAGGTAGCAGACCAATCAGGCAGGTTGGCTAGGCCAGCCAACACCGTAACGGGCTTTTTAGCCGCTTGCTGACGGGCAAGCGTAGCCGTCACATGACCGGGGCCAACTTCCAGAAAGAGCGGATTTTCGAACGTCAAAAGGGTATCAAGTGCTTCGGAGAAGCGTACAGTGGCCCGAAGATGCGTTGCCCAATAAGTTGGGTCTGTCGCTTGCGAATCGGTTAGCCAGGTGCCACTCACCGTCGACACAACAGGCATTTTCGGGCGGTTTAAGGAAACCCTTGAAACAACCTGTTTAAACTCCTCAACTAGTGGGTCCATCATGGCGGAATGAAACGCATGACTGGTTACCAAGGGCTGGTTGGGGATTTCCCGTTCATCAAGCAAACGGGCAAAGTCGGCGATGTCCTCGTCGGGGCCAGCTACAACACAGAGCGTGTAGCTGTTTATGGCGGCCATGGAAACGGTTGACGGCATGATCGCCATAACCGCATCGGCGGCCATCCGTACCGAAAGCATACTACCGCGCGGTAATTCACTCACCATTCGTCCACGGGCGGCAATCAGGGTTAAGGCATCCACCAGGGTGAAGACACCAGCCAGGTGGGCCGCGACAAACTCGCCAACGCTATGCCCACAAAAAACCGATGGCTCGATACCCCAACTCATCCATAACTGGGCTAAAGCATATTCGGTAACAAAGAGTGCGGGTTGTGTATAGCGCGTATTTTTCAACCGCTGATCGGCCTCAGACGTAATGCTATCAGGATACATAACCTGCCGAATATCCGTATCCAGATACGGCTTCAGCAGATCAGCGCAGGTATCGATGGCCTGTCGGAACACCGCTTCGTGTTCGTATAAAGCCCGGCCCATGTTCAGGTATTGCGCTCCCTGACCGGGGAACAAGAAAACAAGCTCGTCGGGCTGCTCGGCCGATTTAGTTTCGCCCGTTGATTTTGTCGATGATGGCTTTGGATCAGCCAGTAATTTATCGTGAAGTTCGACTGGTGTAGACGCCACCACAAAACGGCGGTGTTTAAACTTGCCGCGAGTCGTTTGCAACGTAAAGGCCACATCAGCCAGATTCAACCCTTGCGTTTGGTCGAGTTTAGCAGCCAGACTTCGCGCGTAGGCATCCAGACTAACCGGCGTTTTTGCCGACCACGTAACCAGTTGAGCAGGCCGACTACTGTCTGAAACGGTTGGTTTCTGCTCAAACTCTTCCATCACCACGTGTACGTTCGTCCCTCCAACCCCGAATGAGCTTACCCCTGCTCGGCGGAGATTCGACTCAGTAGTTGTCCAATCGGTGAGTTTTGTATTGACAAAGAAGGGACTATTGGCAAAATCAATCGCGGGATTTGGCGTATCATAATTTATCGATGGGGAATCTGCTTATGATACAAGGCCAGCGTGGTTTTAATAAGCCCTGCCACACCCGCAGCCTGTGTCAAATGCCCCATATTACTTTTAATGGTGCCGATGGCACAGTATTGGGTTGAGGCCTGTTCACCAAATGCCAGCGTCAGGCCGTCAATCTCAATCGGATCGCCCAAAGGTGTTGCTGTTCCGTGCGCTTCCACATAACTGATCGTTGCCGGATCAATGTCAGCATCGGCAATCGCCATCGCAATGGCGCCAGCCTGCCCCTCGGCACTTGGCGCGGTAAAGCTCCCTTTGCCCCCGCCATCGTTGTTGACACCCACTCCTTTGATGACCGCATAAATCGTATCCCCGTCACGCTGAGCCGCGTCAACACGTTTCAATAAAACAACCCCGGCCCCATCGCTGAACACGGTTCCCTGCGCATCGGCATCGAACGATCGGCAGTGCCCATCCCGACTCAGCATGGCTCCCTCCTGATATAAATGCCCGCTGTTTAGCGGTGTCGTTATGCTGGCACCACCCGCCAGCGCTAGCTCGCACTGACCATTTCGAATACTCTGAACTGCCTGCGAAATAGCCAGTAATGATGTTGAACAGGCGGAATACACGCTGACTGCCGGGCCTTTCAGATCAAGTTGGTAGGCGGTACGGGATGCGATATAATCTTTTTCGTTCAGCGTCATCACCTGAAAAGCGCCTACCTGGTCAATCAGATTTTTATGTCCAAGCACATTATTCAGGTAATAGGTATTGTTCCACAACCCGCAAAAACCCCCACGCGACCAGCATAATGCTGCGGCAGGTAGCCCGTTTGTTCAAGGGTTTCCCAGGCAATTTCCAGGAAAATACGCTGTTGGGGGTCCATCAGCTGCGCTACGTTGGGTGTTAGCCCGAAGAACTGCGCATCAAATTGATCGGCCTGATCAATGACTCCTCTTGCTTTCACATAAAGCGGATCATTCTTAAGACTGGCCGGTATACTGGCATCCAGTTCACTGTCGGTAAAAAACCGGGTTGTTTCGTTGCCCTGTTTCAGTAACTCCCAAAGCGCATCAATCGTATTTGCCCCCGGAAAACGTCCTGCCATCCCAATCACGGCTACGTCGGTCTGTTTCTCAGATGGCCCTTCTTTTTCAGACTGGCCTTTGGTACCCTCCTTTGTTCGGGCAGTTGATTCCGTTTTTGTGGTTGAAGGAAATTGGCAATACCGGCGATGGTGGGAAATTGATATAGTTTCGTAACTGGTAGTGTTTGTTGATGCAGTTTTAATGCGGCTACGGTCTTCTGAGCTAACAGGGAATTCCCTCCCAGTTCAAAGAAATTATCATCCAGTCCCACTTTATCGACCTGAAGCAAGTCAATCCAGAGACCAGCTATTGTCTGTTCGAGCGGGGTTCTGGGCTTACGGTAGGCAACCGCTAGATCCGGGCGTTTTTGTTCAGGTGCAGGCAGTTGCTTTTTATCGACTTTACCGCTCGTAGTTTTAGGCAGTTCGTCAAGCCAGACAAAAGCCGAGGGCATCATGTAGTCTGGCAATTGCTCTTCGAGCTGGGCTCGAATGCCTGACTTCACCACATGTCCATCTGTTGCCACCAGATAAGCCACTAACCGTTTCTGGCCGTCGGCTCCTTCCCGAGCCACCACGACGGCCTGCTTAACACCGTTAAGTTGATTGATAAGTACTTCTATTTCCCCCAATTCGACCCGGTGACCCGAATTTTAACCTGATCATCGCGACGGCCTAAAAATTCAATTGTCCCATCGGGAAGCAAGCGCCCAAGATCGCCCGTCCGGTAAATACGCATCCGACCCTGTTGGGGAATTTCCAGTTCAATGAATTTTTCTTCCGTCAAGGTGGGCTGGTTGAGGTAACCTTCGGCCAGGCACGCACCACCAAAACAAAGTTCCCCAAGCTCCCCATCAGGCAAGATTGTCAGGCTATCGTCGATAACAAACAAACTGACGTTATCAATGACCTGACCAATACTGGGTAATAATGGCCAGTTGGTGGGATCGCCAGTTAAGGTTAATTGGGTGATTACATGACACTCCGTAGGGCCATATTGGTTGAATAAAACACAGTCTGGCAGCGCCGAAAAGAACTGCGCGATTTGAGGTGTAATCTTCAACTGCTCACCAGCCGTCATAATTTCGCGCAGGTGCACAGGAAACTGCTGGGTACTTACAGCGGTTTCGGCCAGATATTGAAGCGCGACAAAGGGAAGAAACAACCGATTGATTGCCTGTTCGTCGATGAACCGTAGCAGCGCGTTTAAATCAAGCCGTAATGGTTCATCAATCAACATCAGGGTACCACCCGTGCTGAGTGTGGCAAAAATTTCCTGAAACGAAACATCGAAACTCAGCGGGGCTAATTGTAGCGTTCTTGAATCTGAATCAGCATTCGAGTGTTTCGCCTGCCATTGTAACAAGTTCATAAGCGGGCCATGACCCATGCAAACCCCCTTGGGCTTACCCGTCGAACCGGATGTATATAAAACGTAGGCGGTTGTGGTCTGGTGGCTAACTACCTGCGTAGGTTGTGTGTGTTCATGATCTGATGCGATAACCTGAAACCCAGGCGATCGAAAAGGCGATCGTCCTGTACGGTCGATAAACAGGTTCTCAAACCAGAATCGGCTTTAATCTGCTGCAGTCGATGTTCGGGGTAGGCAGGATCAAGCGGAAGGTAAGCTTTGCCCGACTTTAGAATGGCCAGTACCCCAATAATCATTTCCAGATTTCGGGTTGTACTTACGCCAATGTGCTTCGCTTCTGGATCAGTATATAAAATAGCCTGGGCGAGCGCATCTGCCCGATCATTAAGCTGACGATAGGTAAGCTTATGACCACCAAAGACCACGGCAATGCGATCCTGATTTTCGAGCGACACCTGCTCAACAAGCTGATGAACAAACTGCGGGGAGTGGACGCCCCGGCTTATGTCTTTGTAGACACCCATACAGTAATTGATTGATAATCAGCAACACGCCTAGCTCCAAAAGCAGATTGACCCGATGGTGGACGGATTAATCTACCTCTTTGTGTATTAAGTAGGTAGTCATTTATTGTCAACTACAAGGTACTTAACTCTTACCTTTTGACGCCTAAAAAACATTCCGCTGCGACTGTAGCGAATGTTCCTGAGCAATGGGTTTCTGCATAGCATCGACCTTACGCGGCACCTCGACATAATCCCCTCTACCCGGTTCAATACCGTCAATATAGGCTGATTTGTTACGCGTACATACATGCTTAACAGTTGTTTCTCAGCCCTTGCCCAGGGACTATTGGCATCAATTATCAATAGGGATAAAGCGCTGCTTTTGAGCAGATAAACCGGAATCTGATGATTAATCAGAGCGGGCAGTTCAAGAATAATTCGATCAAACTGCGAGCCGTCGAACCCCTGATTATAATCAACCAGATAATCAACGCCCGTAACATTCATAAAATCAGGGCGAATGGTGTAAGGGAAGTATGTAACTCCCTGCCGCAGTTCACGCTGCTCTTTACCGGTCACCCGTGGATAACAATAGGCCACCTTCTGGTCGGCCTGTTCATATAACTGGATCAACCCATTGGCCACCCACGTTTTCCCCTGTTTTGAGCGAATACTAAACAGGGAAATAATGGGCGGATACGGTTTACTGATGTTTTGGGTCACTTCAATATTGATCGCATTGAAGAGTTGCTCAAACATGCTTCTCGATGCCAGCGTGGTTCTGGTAAAGACCTGTGGTTTTCTAACCGTTGGAAACAAAGCGGCAACGGGCATTCCAATCATCGCTTCGGCTTGTTCGGGAGACTGAATTCGCTTGTCTAACCAGAAGCGAAGAGCGGTGAGCAATAAGGCAATGAAAATACCTACGCCAAGACCAATTGCAATGAGTTGCCAACGTTTGGAGGGTAGCGGTAATAATGGGAAATCGGGCGCATCCAACACTTCCAATGTCCCCCAATCGATACATCCTGACGGCGGGTTCGCGATTGATCGACATTTTGAATCAGGTCTAAATATTCTTTTTCAGCAACAGCTAAAGCCCGATTCAGTTGGCGTAGTTGTGAACCCAAAGGCCCATATTCATTTGTTTTAGCCGCATAGTCATCCATCCGCTTTTTATAGAGCTCCAGGCGTGCCGACGACTCTTCATATTCCAGCGACTTAGCTAATCGGTCGTTTGCCATCGTTTGCGCAGGGATGGCATCATTTGAATTAGCTGCCGCATCATATTTTTGCGCACTAATTTTCAACTCTTCCGATGCCTGTTTGACATTGGCCTGCAGTTGCGCAATTACCGATTGCGGCTGTCCATATGCCCTTGCATTGGCCAGTTTAGTCTCGGCATCACTTAATTTCTTTTGCTTATCGGTCAGGTCATTGTTAGCCGAACGAATACTCCCTGCTGACCCATACGCCCATTTAATGCATCCAAAGCCGCTTTCGCGGCATTTTTCCGCATTAACTCCTGGTTATACTCACTGTTCAGAGCTTCACGCGAAGAAGCTACATTTCGGGCTTCTTCATCATAATCCAGTACCTGATGTTTTTCACTAAAGGCCCGCAAATCGGCTTCAGCCTGGGCTAGTTTTGCTTTTGCTTTTTCTAATTTCGCTTCGTAATAGCCAATTACCGAATTGGTTTCCGACGTTTTAAGGGTTGAATAGCGTTTATTCAGAAACTCAATGGCGTAATGCAGTGTCCGTTGTGATACGGCCGGGTCATCAGACTCGTACTCCATTAACAGGACATCATTCGTATTCTTACGCGCCGATCCTTTTATATTTTCACCCAGATGCTGAATTGAATAATAGGAATCAGATTTCAGCAACAAGCTTTTAATAGGGTTATCAGTCGGTGTTTTGGCTAAACTGTCTATCGTTTTATGAAGTAGCGCCGAGTCGGCAGCAATGTAAAACAGGTTTTCCCAGCCGGGTGTAATAGCCTTATGTAATTTCTGGAAGCCAGCATTGGCTAAGACCAACGAATCTGGATGTTGTAGCTGGAGGTGGTCGGTCAATAAACCAATACCAATCTGAAGCAGGGTTTCCCGTGAATTAAGCGTAGTC
Organism: Spirosoma telluris; assembly: GCA_003259005.1. Lineage (GTDB taxonomy): Bacteria > Bacteroidota > Bacteroidia > Cytophagales > Spirosomataceae > Spirosoma > Spirosoma telluris. The sequence goes on along the minus strand of QLII01000001.1, from coordinate 838,755 downwards.
AGAATATTATCGAAGGCACTTGCCGACCGATCCTGAAACGCACTATTTCGATCTGACAGCAGAGAATAACGTGAAACCAGTCCCGTATAGAGGGTCGCCTGCGATTTATACACTTTGGTTTCATTCCGGGTCGCAAAAAAAGCGGCCGTTGCGGTTACGCACGGAATGAGAATGAACCAGAGTATATGCTGTTTCAGTAAGCGCAAAAAAACCTCGATTGTCATACCAGTAGTTTAGTTACGTTTCAACCGTTGAATCGGCATACCCACCAATGCTTCGAAATAATGAACATTCTTCAAAAAGTTACCTTTCACTTGTTCTGATGCACTTTTAGCCTGAACATAACGACTTGTAACGGAGGCCATTGCTTCCGCCGTTATCTGACCTTTCTGAATTTCAACCTCCCTACACGCATTGCCGTTAACGAGGCTTGTTCATCAATCAACAAAATCTTCAGGAGCTGCTGGGTTGTAATCATGTCCTGATAAATACCAATCAGATCCCGTTTTAGTTGTAGCTCCACAACTTCTTTCTGAAGAACAGCAGCTTTATAATTTGCCTGAGCCTGCCGTACCTGATGTTTACGTCCAAACAATTCATACAGCGGTAGCCGGACATCAATTCCCACCCGATAGCCGTTTGCAATCTGCCCAATGGTGCTGCCTGCGGCTGTCCCTCCCTGTATGCCGCCAGATGAAATAAGCACCTGATTACCAGTTGAATAATTCGCTGCCCCAGCAACATTTTGCAAAATCTGAACTTTTGCTATCTCATACCCTTCATTAAGTGAATTAGCCACTTCACTTTGGTACTTTACGAGGGGTGAATGGGCAACTGCCACTTTCATCAAATCCTCAAAGGGGAGCAACTGAACGGCAATGTCCTGATTAATATCAAGATACAACGTATCGTCGGCTAGTCCCGACGATGCACCAAAAGAGACAAGACCTCGGGGGCTCCGGTTTTGCCCGGAACAAATCGTTACTGTAAGAAACCCAATTAGGATTAAGAGACTAATCTGGCAAATCAGTAGTTTGTTTACTTGAACTAAACGGACGCTCATTCTTAAAAAATTTACGCAAGCCTTTTCACACAGGTATTTATTTAATAAGTTTCCAATTTCTAGAATACAATAACCTATTAGATTATTTATCAATAAAACTTAAACTCTGTATTAATCGCGAGTTTTAACACTCTGTTCGATCAACCTTTCTCGTTTTGACTGTTTTATTAGTACTTTGTCACACTAAAGTTAGATCCCGATTCTAATCGGTTATATGTCTAAGGCACCTGTGTATCGGGTGATCCTGTATGGGGAGTATGCATAAATCGTTTAAAAGCTTTCCGCATATTCAGCACCGCCCGCACAAAACTGAGCAACAGCACGGGAATAAGTAGCAATTCTTTTAGGCTTACCCGTTTCCATAAATAAGTGGGAACAGAAATGATCATACTTGCCATCTGCAAAAGCAACAGGCTAAACGGTACCTGCCACAACAATTGATTTCCGGTAAGAAAACCAATGGACACATTGAGAATCAGCAGCCCCAGCAAAAGGATCTTTGGTACTATTACAGCCTGAATTACCTTGAAGCCGCTGGCAAATCGACCGGCAAAAAGCTCCTGTAGGCCACTCCAGAAATAAAATTTAAGAAACTGCCACTGAGCTGCAATCCAGCGGGTTCGTTGATTTTCAAAGACGGCCCGTTGGGCCACTTTCTCGTCGTAAATAAAGGCATTTTCGAGATAGGCAATTTTGTGCCCGCTTAAGACAACATTGGTTTCCAGCTCTTTATCATACCCCCCATCGTATGTTGCGTGGTCATAGCGGCTTTCATCAACGCTGGCTCAAACGCCATTCCCGAACCAATCGTTGCCGAAGACAGGCCTAATACCCGGCTGGCTTTCCGGAAAATATGGTTGTTGATTTCCTCACTGATTGCATCCAGAATGGCAACACTGGTATTTATATTTTTGGCAACCCGATGCCCCTGAACCGCCTTCCAACCCTGGGCGAAAGCAGCATTGATCCGATTCAAAAAATCAGGTGCCATGTGGTTATCAGCATCTGATACAACGAGTATGTCATATTGCTCAATCGGTAACCTAGCTAACGCTGCATTGATCGCTTTGGCCACCGTAGAAACCTCGAATGAAACGGTAAGTACCTTGATGGGCAAATCGGCTAATTGACTAAGCGTTTGCGGCTGAAAGGAATCGGCAATAACAATCAGGTCAAATTGATCTGCCGGATACGTTTGCTTCAGGTTTTCCGTAACAGATTCGACAATAACTGCATCTTCCTTATAGGCTGGAATTAGAACACCTATTTTCCTGAATCTAAGCGGCTTTTCTTCCAGGTCGGTATCATCTGCCTTACCTAATCGGCCTGCGATGGCAAATACGACCCAATAGAGAACGTTTAGGGCAATAATTCCTAAAAAGAGGAGATAAATACTATAAATGAACTGCATATAAACTAAACTAATCAACCACTCTTCGACTACCTACCGCCTAATAACTTTTTACTTGTAGTAGTATTTCCAGACTTTGCTATTGGCTCCGTTCCTTTAGAACTGTTGTCTTTTAAGACCTATAATTTGTGACCAAGTCACAAAACATGACGCAACCCAAAACCCGATCTGTCCGTATATAGGAATATGCGCTACATCGTTGTTTTCGCTCAGCAGGAAATTGGCTACGCCGTGGGGTTCGACGACTCTGCGGACGCGGTTGATTTTTTATTCTGGGGTTACGAAGAATACGATTTGATACCCTATGGTATTTTCGACGCCCTAACCGGCGAAGTATTTCCCTACGAGCACCGGGGCGAACTCGTCATTGACATCGACGAAGAGACAATTAGCCGCACTGCCAGAGATTATCTGAAAGCAGCTATTCGGCAGACGACTTGAAGGTATGGTTGCCTTTGCACTACCTGAGCCATCATGTTTATGAGTAATAACTACATCTTATATATTTACATACAAACAAGCCGACCAATTTAACAATTGACCGGCTTGTTTATACTCCTATAAAATAGCGACTTACACCACCAAAATATCCTTCTCCTTCGCAACAAACACGTCATCAATGCGCGCGATGAAGGCATCGGTGAGTTTCTGAACACGTTCTTCACCCATTTTTACGGCATCTTCAGAAACACCGTCTTTTGTCAGTTTACGAATGTCGTCGTTGGTGTCTTTACGGATGTTCCGAACGTTGATTTTAGCCGTTTCTACCTCCTGTTTCACTTTCTTGACGAGGTCGCGCCGACGTTCTTCGGTCAGGGGAGGGATGCTCAGCCGAATCTGCTCACCGTCGTTATTTGGATTTAGGCCCAGGTTCGAATTACGGATTGCCTTTTCTACTTCGCCAATCATCTTTTTCTCAAATGGCTTTATCGAAATAGTACGAGCATCGGGGGTATTGATCGACGCCACCGTATGCAAAGGCGACAGCATTCCGTAATATTCAACCTGAATGCCATCGAGCATGCCTGCGTTAGCCTTCCCAGCGCGAATTTTTGTCAATTCAATGGACAAGTGCTTGAGCGCCTTTTCCATCGTGTCTTTTGCATCGTCGAGAAATAACTCGATTTCTTCCATGTCTTACTTAGTGATTGAGTGATTGAGTGATTGAGTGGTTGACTGGATGTGCCACTCAATCACTCAATCACTCAATCTATTTAGTTATGGTAATGTCATTGTGATAAGCGTGCCCTGGTCGTCGTCACCCTCAATCAGTTTGAGCAGACTACCCTGCTTGTTCATGTTAAACACGATGATGGGGAGATTATTTTCCTGGCAAAGCGTAAAGGCTGTAAGGTCCATCACGCTTAGTTTCTTTTCGTAAACGTCATCAAAGGTGATGCTCGTATATCGCGTTGCCGTTTTATCCTTCATTGGGTCGGCCGTATAGACACCGTCTACCTTCGTTCCCTTTAAGACAACGTCGGCTTCGACTTCAATGGCCCGTAACGCAGCGGTTGAATCGGTTGTGAAATAGGGATTCCCCGTTCCAGCGGCAAAGATGACTACCCGGCCTTTTTCGAGGTGACGCACGGCCCGCCGACGTACATAAGGCTCGCAAACCTGCTCCATCTTGATGGCCGACATGACACGGGTATACAGTTTATGCTTTTCGAGCGAACTTTGAATGGCCATCGCATTGATAACCGTCGCCAGCATACCCATGTAATCACCCTGAACCCGATCGATTCCTGAACGTTCGCCCGAGACGCCCCGGAAGATGTTACCTCCGCCTATAACGATGGCCACCTGCACACCTAAATCGACTACCTGTTTGATTTCCTTGCTGTATTGTTCAAGCACAACTGGATCAATATTGTAACCATTTGGCCCAGCCAGAGCCTCCCCGCTCAATTTGAGCAGGATACGCTTATACTTTGTCTGCGATGTCATGTAGGGAAATTTTGCGGGCAAAGATAGAAAAAAAGGGAGGAAGGACGAAAGGAAAAAGGGGAGGAAAGGGAGGATTGAGAATAGGGAGGATAGAAAACGAACAACTATTTTAGCCTCTCCTCCATCTTCCTTCCACTCCCACTTCCCATTTCTCCTTCCATCAGGCCGATTTCCAGAGTTCTTTTAGCCGATGTAGATCTCGTTTCATAGCCGCAAACAAGTCGCTTTGGGGAATTGACAATCGAGTTGACCCATGTTCAGCCCCGCCCATTGGGTACTCGATATGCAACGATATAGGTACTCGTAAATTGGCTCTTTTCAATTGGTGGAAGTAGGCGGTAAAGTCAACCATCCCTTCCCCTAGTGGTACATCCTGCACGACCCACTTACCTCCTTTCTTCTCCCACTGAAAATCTTTTATCGGAATCGTTTTAATGTGTGGCATCAATAAACGTACGCCATTGGGCCATGACGTACCTCCTTCCACCGTGGCGTGCCGAATATCATATTGCACGCCCATATACTCAGGATCGGCCGTTTTAAGGATTTCCCAAAGTTCCCAGACGGATGCTCCTACCAGCAAGCCCGCATGATTCTGGTAGCAGCCAATCAAGTTCAGACTTTTGTTTAGTTCGCCCAACTCCTTGAGTTGCCTCTGAAACTGTAGAATGGAATCGGGCAGGGTTTGTTTGTCGTTGTACGCATACCATTTCATTCGGTAGGCCTGAAAACCGAGTTTAGCTGCCGTTTTCAGGAGTCGGCTATCGGTCGCATTGGACGCGTCGCCAACGGCGGTGGTCATTAGTTTGGGGGAAAGTCCTGCTTTTTTCAGAGCTTCAGCCGCTTTTGGCAAATCGGTTTCTACGCGATCAGGCAACACATGCCCGTCTGGGCGAACCGTCAAATCAACTCCATCGAACCCCATGCTGGCTGCAGCATCGGCCAGATCGGTGTAATTCAGGAATTGTAGATGTTTCGAGAAAATATGAATATCAGGTAAGTCAGCTTCGGCAAAATCGACTGACTGAACCAGGGTTGTGGGCAGCAGTGGCAGTGCCCCAGCGGCCAGTGAAGCTTGTTTGATAAATCGGCGACGAGAATGCAAAGAGTTCATACTCCTCTAAACACCAGCCTAGGCAAATTCTACCAATACCTGCCCTTTTTCGACCCGGTCGCCTTTGCCAACGCGAATGGTTTTTATGGTCGCATCGCCCGGAGCCTTCAGCATATTTTCCATCTTCATTGCTTCCAGAATCAGTAAACTATCCCCCTTGCTAACAACATCTCCGGGTTGCACACTGATGCCCACAATGAGACCTGGCATGGGTGCTTTCAGTTCATTAATTTTCGTACTGGCCAGGGTACTCATACCCATTTTTTCAAGCAGGAGATCAAACCGGTCTTTTAGCTTTACCTGATGTATATGCCCGTTTATCTTCAGGTTCACCGTTTTTTCGGTGGCATTCAACTCTATCACTTCAGCCGTGTAGGACCGATTTTGGTGAAGAATATGAAAGGTTCGATCGGAAAGTTTGACCAAATCCCAGACAAAGTGTTCGCCATTGATTGTTTGCCCATCGGCCAGAAAGTCAATCGAGAAAGGGGCTAATTTCGTGTCGGTAAGGGTTGCTGTGTACATGCGTTTGGCTTTCTTAATTTTTCGCCGGGTTAAAACCCGGCGCAGAGCATAAATAAGTGATGATGCAGAATTACGCTTTATTTATTCGGTTGACGAAGTCATCGTACTCTTCAGCAAATGATTTTGCAAGATGATGCGTCTCTTGATTTTTCATATAGTCTCGAACCCGATTAACAACGGATTCACTTACTGATACAGCAAAATAATCCGACTGCCAAGCAAAATAAGCTGGCACAATACCCTGTTGTTTAAGCCAGTGAGATGATTCGCCCTTCAAGAGTTTGACTACGTCAGCTACTGTTTCAGTAGCCCGTAAAGCTAGTAAAACATGAACATGATCAATGTGACCATTAACGAAATCCACATTTATGTCTTTACTATGCCCATAAGCTCTAATGTGTTCAAAGACAAGTTTTCGTTGGACGGCCGTTTCAAAAAATGGCTCACGGTTTTTCGTGCTCCAAACAATATGCAACCAAATACGAACAACACTCATTTGTAAATTATGCCATGCGCCGGGTTTTAACCCGGCGAACTAAAATGAAATAAATTTACGATTTATTTACCAACCAAATTCCCACTAAACACACAGCCATGCCGGCAAACTGGACAGCATAAATCGTTTCGCCGTCTAACACTCCCCACATGAGTGCTACGATGGGAATCAGGTAGGTGACCGAAGCCGCAAATAAGGGCGATGACAGTTGCATGACCCTGTTAAAAAAGATGGACATCAGACCCGACCCAAACACGCCAAGTATAACCAGTGCCCCAATGACCAGCTATTATCACCATTGACAATACGGCTTAAAAAGTCTGTTGGCATGAGCGTAAGCAAAGCAATCGGTCCCGCAAAGGCAAATAACCAGGCCGTTGACACCAACGCAGGCAAGTGGCTCAGGTATCGTCCAATCAGATTTGTATTCAACCCATAGCAAATGGTAGCCAGGACTACCAACAACGCATATTCGTTGATTTGAAAGGAGCCAGTTGCACTGAAAAATACCAATAACAACGAGCCTGCCAGGCCAAGCAATATTCCGGCAACCTGGCGAATTTTAAGCGCCTGACCGAAAAAGACACCCCTAGAATCAAAGTAAACAAGGGGCTAAGTGAATTCAACGCACCCGCCAGCGAACTGTTAAGATGTGCCCCTGCTTCGGCAAACAGGAATGCCGGAATGACGAAGCCAACCACGCCCGAGGCCAGCAAGGCGGCCCAACGATGCCGTACGGCCACCCGAATATCGGCCTGCTGGCTTTGCCTTGCCAGAAAGGGGGAAAAGAAAAAAAGGGCGAAAACCAACCGGCCAGCAGCAACCTGCTCGGGTGGGAAAGCAACCAGACTACGTTTGATCAGAATAAACGAACTACCCCACACTAAAGCCAGTGAGCATAATAACACCCAAGCCAGTAAAGGGCGTTTTTGAGGAATAACAACAGGTTCGTCAACAATCATTTTCCTGGGTCAATCGACGTGATTTTAAAGCAATTACTTACCTTTCTTTGGTGTTAGAAACGCACGAAGGGGTTTCGTAAACACACCTGAAAGGGTCGAAACGTATACAGTGTTATGGAAGGCAGCTACGGATGTGATGCGATTTCCAAATAAATTCGTATTATCCAGTTCCGTCGGCGTGAGAGTAGTTGTCGTAAGTTGTATCTGGAAAAGCTGGCTATTGTACATACCAATCAGCAGATTATTAACCTGTTTATAGGTCAGTAGCCGATACGTATCCGGTACCTGAGTAGCGACTACTGACCAGGTTTTCCCCTGATCCGTTGAGGCTACTAATTGAAGCGAACTACTATTGGCGTACGTTAAGCCATATACCGTTCCATTATAGGAAAACTGACGCAGTAACCCATATGGATAGGTTTTTTGAAAGACTCCATCAGGAGCAATTCGAAATGTACCTGTAGCCGTTGAAACGATAAAATAATCGCCTGCACTACCCATACTATACGGAAACCCAGCTCCTTCTAAGGTAACAAGCTGGGTTTTCGTAACGTCCAGCCCTAAATTAGGCCAGGCAGCCACATTAATGGATATAAGTACGATGCTGATGTTACCTCCATTAATAACTGGTGTTGAATAGGATCTGTCGTACCGTTGATAAGGTACGATCAACTGGTTTTGCCGGTTAACAACCATTGTTTCACCTTGATTAACGGCCAATGGGATAAAACCAGCAAAATCGGCATCAAGTTGGCGCATCCGTATGTAATCGTTACCACGTGCCAACACTGGACTAGCCGTTGGGAAAACATCAACTCGGTCGTCGTTCAGAAAAGCAATAAACGATGAACTTAAAAATGGTCGATAATCTGTGCGGCCATTCGGCTGAGCTTGTCCTGCATAGTGCGTGAATGTCGTATCTGACTTAGATCGTTGCTCACCAGGAGCAATGGCTGTTGTCTGGGCACCTGACAGTATAATCAGACTGGTATCAGCGTAACTGTTCAACTGAGTCTTCTCATCGAAAAGAAAATCATTGTCAGTCTGCCAGCTTAAAATCGGGTCAGCTTGCGGAGTGATTTCTTCGCCTTCCTTCTTACAGGCTACGGAACAGACTGTGAGTAACAGGTACAGCCAGATATAACGCGGGAGGGGCATGGAGTGTAAAGTTTCTGGAAGGTGTTGCCATTTTATTTCTACTCATACCAGCTCCCCACTATATTGTTCAGCCACGTCATCCAAAATAGCACTTACTCCACTGTATGAATCGGTGGTGACTAAGCGCATTCGGTAGGGTTTGAAATCGGGTAAGCCTTTGAAGTAATTGGCGTAATGCCGACGCATCTCAAAAAGCCCTACGATTTCACCTTTCCAGCGAATCGAGAAATCAAGATGTTGACGGCAAACCGCTACCCGGTCGACAATGGTTGGTGGCGGCAAATGCTGGCCGGTTTTAACGAAATGCTTGATTTCATTGAAAACCCAGGGGTGCCCGATGCTCGCCCGACCAATCATAACCCCATCAACACCGTATCGATTTTTGTACTCCAAGGCCTTTTCAGGCGAGTCAATATCGCCATTTCCGAAAATCGGAATCTGGATACGAGGATTCTCTTTGATACGCCCGATAAGCGTCCAGTCAGCCTCACCTTTATACATCTGGACGCGTGTACGTCCGTGAATAGTCAGTGCTTTAATACCAATGTCCTGTAAGCGTTCAGCTACTTCGCCCACATTCTTAGTATTGTCATCCCAACCAAGTCGGGTTTTTACCGTTACGGGCAGGTGAGTGGCTTTCACCACGGCATCGGTCATACGAACCATTTTCGGAATGTCCTGTAACAAAGCGGCTCCTGCGCCCCGGCAAGCCACATTTTTGACCGGGCAACCGTAGTTAATATCAATCAGATCGGGGTTGGCGCGGGTGGCAATACGAGCGCATTCGCCCATCGTTTCTACATCGGACCCAAAGAGTTGAATACCAATAGGACGCTCATACTCAAAGATATCCAGTTTCTGAACACTCTTAGCCGCATCCCGAATCAACCCTTCCGACGAAATAAACTCAGTATACATCAGATCAGCTCCGTTGGCTTTGCAAACCGCCCGAAAGGGTGGGTCGCTGACATCCTCCATCGGGGCCAGCAGCAACGGGAAATCCGGAAGTTGTATCGTGCTAATATTGACCATTGTCTAGTAATTAGGTTCTTGAACCCGGCTCTGTTTTCTGTTAATTATACTGACTGGTCACTGTAGCCCGTCAGAAAGGATGTACAAATTACGATTTAAGAGTCAGTTTGGTTCCCGTTGACCAATGAGCGAACCCGAGCGGAAACCTTGGGAATTATTTACCCTCACCACGTATTCGGTCACTCCTTTTAGCGTTCTTACCTCCACGGTAGCGCCTGGATTCTGGGCTTTGCCGGCCAGCCTGGGACTGTTATTAAGCAATAACCTATTCGGATTATAATCCAGATCAATCGTTTATAAACCGTTCTGATCGTTACGTCCTGCTTTCCCTTTCGATGGCTGAGACGGCTGTCTGATTCAGGTCCAGCTTCCAGCCAAATTCGGTTTGGGATAGGCCAAGTTACTTCCGAAACTGGCGGAACCGATCGATCATCGTATCGTAGTGTGGATCAGTAATTTTTGCCATAGAAAACGAGGTTTTTTCGTAAAGCTAAATACAGCAATAGTTAGAAATAATTTTCAATTGTTTCAGCAAAAAAAATAATTAAACGTAGCTGCCTTGAATATAACCCTGATCTGAATCAAGACTAACTTTAACAAGAGCTTCAGGAGAAAAATCAGCTGACATTAATTTTTTCCCATCGAACCAAGAGCAGGAAAATTGTTCAAACATTTCGCGGTACAATGTAACAGTCATAATTGGACTTCCTGATTTTAACTTGACTGTATCGCCAACCTTAATTTCACTATTCATAATTAATCAACTCGGTTAAAATGTTTTTCAATTGATACGACTTACAAAGTCTAATACTCCCTGATACATTAACTGGACCTGTTCAATCACATATTCTCCGTATTTCCCATGTGCAGCCCGGTTTCGTAAGTCCAGCCAAGCTGTTACATTTTTTTGCTCAAGTACTCCATACGCACCCACTTTAACTAAATCAGCATTTAGCAAATCGGCTTTCTTAGCAACGACATCATTCCCTTTAACCACAGTAGTGTCGACAGAATAGGTTGCACACAACTGCCGTAGGTGTTCCTCTAATACTGAGCCTATCATTACTGCTGCTGGGTCTTTGTACTTTTCATCTAACAAGTATTTACCCATTTCGAGGAAATCCGAAAATACCTCAGCGGTTATAAGCTTCTTATAAGAAAGTAGCCATCCGTTTTCTATTTCCTCTTTAACAGATTGTATTATATGTACTTTACTTTCTGCCAAGGGAAGATATGTATTATCAGATTTTTTAGTAAATTCCTTATAGTAACTATGAGCCTCTCCATACAAATCTGTAATAAAAGACAACCCAGATGAAATAAAGCCTGTATATAACCCTTATCAACATAAAAACCAAGATCTGTATGTTTCTTGCTTTTTAAAGCAGTTTCTCCTTTTTGAAGAACAAAATCAACTCGGCGCAATAGATCTTTATTATTCATGTTGTTAAAAAACTTCCTCCCCAAACACTATATCTGCTCTAGCTGATTAATAATCTGCATATGTTCAGCTGCTAAGGCTCTTCCCGATAGATAATACGTATCGAGTATGACCAGATCAATCCCATCCGCTTGCCGGATAAATTCGACTTCTTTCACATTAGCGAAAAGAAGGGCTTCAACGCGTTCTTTATGGGCCATCAGGGTTTCTCGGTTCATTAAAGTTATTTTTTAATCAGTGCCTTTAGCTCATCTAGTTCAGCCTTCAGTACTTTAATCATCTTTTGTTGCTCAATCTGATACAGCGTCAATTCCTCCACCTTTTCGAGCAGTTTGGCATTCATTTTGACCAGGTCAACACCCTCTTTAGCTACCTGATCCGCTGAAGGAATGCCCGGTAAATGCTGATTGGCATCAATGTACTTTTTTACTTCAGTTAGGGGTTGCAATTGATAGCCAGGTGAAAATACCTTATCGCTCCATTCGGATGGGCTACTGATCCGTAGTTGGTACCGTGCTTTGACCACATCCCCTTTTTCGTTAACGGTTAGGAACTGGTCCGTTGAAAGTGCTGCGGGGCTGTTACTGGTAAGATTGGATAAGCGCAAACCACTGGCATCTGTCGTTTCACTAACGACTTCCAAGCGAGTTGAGGGCGCTGAGGTACCGATTCCTACATTAGCCTGATTACCCAGAATAAGGGCGTTACTGACGGTTACTCGGGAGTTAGAGCCGATGGCCGAGGCATTGTGAAGGCCATCTTCTGCCTGACTATTGTAGCCAATGATAATATTGTCTGTTCCATCGGTAATGGCTGTTCCTGAGTTGGGGCCAATAATGATGTTGTTGGAGCCGGTGGTGTTATAAAAACCAGCCTTCTTGCCAATATATATATTGTTTGAGGCAGTCGTATTATAACCAGCCGAATCGCCAATGGCTACGTTATAGTTGCCAAATTGATTCTTAAACAAAATATTGGCACCAATCCCAACATTTGAAGAGCCACCCAACAGATCATATCCAGAATAGGAGCCAACCAAAGTGTTTTTAATTCCATAAATAGAATTTGGGGCACGAAAAGGTACCTCCTCCCCAGTACCTCCCGATTCAAAACCTACAAATACGTTATAATTTCCACTGGCATTTCGTTTACCTGCATTAGCGCCAAGAAAAGAATTACCATAACCAGTCTGGTTATAATAACCTGCATTATTACCTACAAAAGAGTTGTTATAACCAGTAGCATCCCCAGTATAATATAATGGCTGATTACTTGCGCCAGCATCCGAACCTATAAATGTATTGTTGCTTCCTTTATTATAAACCCCAGACTCAAAGCCTACGAAGGTATTAATGCTACCATTGTAGTTGAGCCCACCGCTGTAAGTTCCCACGTAGACATTTTTTTCGCCATTTATATTGGTAAAAGCTACAGAATGGCCTAAAAAAGTATTTGAATTCCCTTTCATGGAGGAATTGCCCGCATTTATCCCGACCAAGGTATTTTGATTTGCAGGTGTTGCAGAAACTGGAGATGTCGCTACGTAATTATTTTGAGCAATTAAAGTATAAACTGAAATTACTAATAGGAAGGTAAAAAGGTGTTTCATGGAGTGGAAGAATTTAAGAAGAATGCTAAAAATTATACAACTTCAGCGCATTGTAGTGCTTAAAAAGAAATACGTTACCTGAGGCTCCGACCCCAATTACATTACTATAATTATTGATGCTTAGCTTAGTTAATGAGAATACTATATAGTTATCTCTAAATATTAGATTACTGATCGCTTTGTCAATAAAGGGATCCCCTAGCGGGCCTTTTTCCCCACTGGCTTTAGCCTTCTCAATAATCTCATTTTCAGCTTTTTCCAAATAAAACGCCTTAACCTTTCCCCTATGGTCTTCTATGCCTGGATTCTTTATAACTAATGCCAGGATAACAAAACACCTATATACATGATAAGTTGATTTTGTTTCATTTTGTGGGTGGTGTGAGGTTTAACTAAAGTTTAGTTAATTACAAAGACTCCTGTCCACGTACTGCTTCCGGCCACTACCTGTTATATAATAGCATCCGCCACGAGGGCCGCGATACAACTTAACATTGTTGGACCATTTTAGTACTTTGTTTGATTCTTTAAGCACTTCATCTACTTCGGCCATAATTTGCTTAGTAGACCTTTCACCAGCATAATTCATTCCTAAATATTCTCTGGCTTCTTTGTAGGTTTTACTAGCGTGTACTAAATAGGCTTTACCTAAGTAGCCAACCTTGCCATTTACATCTGCCCTCCAATAATTTTCATTGTAATGAGTTACTTTAAAAACAATACCTACGGGGATATTATATAAGGTATCTGAATAACTAGATGGGGCTCTTTTTAAAGGAGAAGAAAAATTTACCTTTCCGAATCTAATTGCTTCATTAGGCTCATTTTCAAAATCGTAAGTCCCCTTTATTCCCCCCTTTGGGAGATAGTTAATAGCAGAAAAAGCCTTAAGATCACCATCAATATAGATATAGTGAAGAAATCCGACCTCATTGCCATATAATGCCCTATAGTAGCCTTCATAGAGACCAGTTAACTTTACTGTCTTTCCTTTTGGGATTGTCAATAAAAGGCTCCTGCTTGGATAGGGTGTTTCTCTTAGTGGGGCTTCGCCAAGGGTAATCTTTTCAACAGGGGTTTCAAATGCATATTTATGACTTAATGCATCATCTTGAGCTGAAGCAAAGAATGGCAACCAAAAGAGGCAGATTAAAAATAGTTTCATATTACGATAACTGACTACTTCTTTAAATCTTCCACCTTTTTCATGATAAAGACATTTCCCAAAATACCAAAGCCAATCACTTTACTTTCGTTATCAAAACTGACTTTCGTAATAGAAAAAAGTAGATAGTTATCTCTGGAAACCATATTGTTAATGAGGCTTTCAGCAAACGTAGCTCCTAACATGGCACCAAGAGCTGCTAAACCATTTTCCTTGTCAGATTCTTTAACGAGTTCACTAGTAGCCTTTTCCATAAATAAAGCTTTGACCTTTGCTTGATGATCTTCAAGGCTTGGATTTGTCAGCACCAGGACTAGAATTACAAAAGCTCCAACGACAATTCCAGCAATTCCAAATGCGTTTGCCCCTTTAGGATTCGCAACAACATCGTAGACAGGGGCTTCTGGAAAGGAAGGTGATTGTAACAAGGATCTTTTTACTGGAACAACGGGACTAGTCGGTGTATAAACACCATTTTTCTGATCCTGCAATAATGCTGCTTTTTGAACTTCAAATTCAGCATCTGTTAGCACGCCTTGCTCTTTCAGTTTAGCCAAGCGTTCTAGCTTACTTAGTAGATCGTCATTCATATTAAGGGAGGTTTAGGTGTGTTTATACTGGTATTACGCAAAAATGCATACCATAAGTTAAATGGCATTCAGATTCTCATAGCCCTTCACCAAAAACAGGTTGAGAATTTCTACCCGGTCAACTGACCAATCACCATAATGCTTATTGTAAGAAAACAATATAATCTTCGTCTTATCAGTCAGAAAGGATGTTCAAATTACGATTAAACAGCCCGTTTGGTTCCGTTGCCCAATGAGCGAACCCGAGCGAAAATCGTTCTTCGTAACTCCGATTGCGTATATTTACCGAAAATATGCAGCCAGTCCACTTCCCAGAAGCGTCTACCTCACGGCCACCCACTATCGGCGGGCTCACTATGCTTGTCGGTTTTATACTGATCGGAGGTGTGGTCAGTACCTATCTTTTACTCGGCATTCTGGGATTAAGCAAAGGAATGGACTTTGCCGAAACCCAGGCATACCTGAAAGAGCTGGCCATTAACCCAACTAGCGCGTCGGCTAACTGGTATGAACTTATGCTGCTTCAGGCAGTTAACCACCTGGGCACGTTTTTCTTACCATCTATGGTTTATTGGTATTTCATTGAACATCGCAACTGGGGCCAATTCAATCCCCGGCCTACTTCGGCAGTAGCTGGTTTTAGCCTGGTAGCGCTTATTGTCATTGCGTTCATGCCCTTCGATGGTCTGATTATCGAATGGAACCAGAATCTGCACCTCCCCGAAACTCTGAGGCCTATCGAACAATGGATGCGCGATCAGGAACTAAAACTAGCGGGTCTCACCAAGTACCTGACAACCTTTAACACAACCAGTCAGTTACTAGTTGCGGTTTTGGTTATTGCGGTTATCCCGGCTATTGGCGAAGAAACGTTATTTCGCGGGATTCTCCAACGCAATTTTAGCTATTGGACTGGAAATGCACATGTGGGCATCTGGTTGGCAGCTGCGCTGTTTAGTGCCATCCACGTACAGTTTCTTGGCTTTTTTCCGCGAATGCTACTTGGTGCCTTATTTGGCTACCTTTATTTGTGGTCAGGCAACCTTTGGGTATCAATTTTAGCCCATTTCGTAAATAATGGATTTACTGTACTGATGGTTTATTTACATCAGAAAGAAATGACTTCTGTAGATATCGAAAGTACAGAGTCAGTTCCAATTTTAGGGTCAATCGTCGCTTTGGGAGTTACGGCGGGGCTGTTATATTATTTTAAGCAGATTAATTCGGAGCAAACGTAGAGACCCGTCCGCTTGTCTTTACACGAAACCATAATGACAGAAAACTGGGAATCCATTTACACGACGCCCCTGCCCTACCGGGCTGAGCTGGCAAAAGCCCTTTTACAGGAACATGATATCCTGGCTGTAGTTGTCAATAAACAAAGCAGTAGTTATCCCGACATTGGCTGGGGAAAAGTAGAGGTTCATGTGTTGGCTAAAGACGCAGTTCTGGCCAAAGTAATTCTGGAAAATGAAGCAACGTTTAGCTAACTTATCGAACCTCCAACAGCGGGTTATTGCGGCTGTGGCGGGGGTTCCCTTTATTCTGTTCATGATCTGGTACGATGCCTGGACGTTTGCGCTCCTTTTTTGCGTAGTCAGTGCCCTTACCCAACGTGAATTTTACCGATTGCTTGGCCTCGATGGTTTTGAACCCCTGACAGCCTATGGTACTCTGGTTGGCGTCCTGATTTGCGTACTGGCCTATTTTGTCGAAACCGATCAACTCAGTACAGGCAGCTATTTTCTGATTTGCCCGGCCTCTTCGATGATTTTTCTGATCAAGCTCTACAAAAAGCGGGACATGAAGCCATTTACGAACATCGGCTTTACGTTTCTGGGTATAATCTATGTAGCCATGCCATTCGCCCTATTGATCATTCTGGCTTTACAGGGCGGCACCTATCATCCAGCCATTATTACTGGTTGTCTACTGCTGCTTTGGGCCAGTGATATAGGGGCTTACTTTGCGGGTACCAAATTCGGCAGACGCAAATTATTCGAACGCGTATCGCCCAAGAAATCCTGGGAAGGCAGTGTTGGCGGTGCAGCAGCGGCTGGCCTTGTAGCCCTGGGACTAACTTTTTTTGCACCAGAATTACAACCCTGGCAATGGTATTGCGTAGGCGGAATTATTGTAGTGACGGGAACCTATGGCGATCTGGTTGAATCCTTATTTAAACGGAGTATTGCCATTAAAGACTCGGGAACCAGTATTCCTGGCCATGGGGGCTTTCTGGATCGCTTTGATGGGCTGTTGCTGGCAGCGCCATTTATTATTACTTTTTTAAAGCTATTTGCGTGATTCCATACGTATTCACAATGTAGCTAAGTCATACTCTTCAAGGCTTTCTGGCTGCCGATTTCAGTTCGTAGTCCTCTATACGTTGATTATCAAGAGTTGGAATGTGCTGTCTTAAATTACCTTAAATAGGCTTTCAGAAGGGTTACTTCCGGTCAAAATGCGTAAATTTGACAGGGCATCGGCACTATTCTTTCTTAAAATCCGGGTAGTCGAAACCATATACTGCCTTTTACTCGTTTACTTTGTAGTTTAGATAGTAGGTCTATGAAGAAGTCGTTGACGTTATTGGTATCTATTCTGGTGTTGTCTGCCTTGGCGGGACTCTTCACGACCGCACGGGCGCAGGGGCAGGACCGACAGATAACGTTTACTGGTTTTATCACAGGTGGTAAAACGAACGATGCGTTGCCAGGCGCCTACATTTATATTCCTAAAGCGGGAAAAGGTGTTTTAGCCGCTCCCAATGGCTATTTTGCCTTACCTGTGTTTCCTGGAGATAGCGTAATTTTTAGTTATGTTGGCTTCCGAACACAGTACCATATTATTCCCCGCGGATAACAGACCTTACGTATTCGGCGGTAGTTGCGTTGCAGGAAGATGTAAAAACGCTGGCCGAAGTAAAGGTTTATCCTTATGCAACAGAGGAGTTGTTTAAAGAAGCCTTCGTCAATTTGAAACTCCCAGACGAAAAAGAACGGGAAAATTTAGCCAAAAATATGGACCCCGTGGCGATTATGCGTCAGGCAGCCACCATGCCGATGGGTGCCCTGGCTAACCACCAAAATTTCGTCAACCAGCAGTTTTTCGGTCGGGAGTCCCTCATTGGTCGTAGCGCAACGCCTACGTTCGCCTTTACGAACCCCTTTGCCTGGGCTAACTTTATTCGCTCCGTTAAGCGGGGAGACTTGAAAAATAAAGAGTGGCGAAGTGAAATCAACAAAGCCCCCGCGAAAACGTATCCCGAAAAGACATCTTACAGGACGGAAATTAACTCATTTCCACTCCAGAAGACTCATTGTCTTTCCATCAAACACGCCGTAGGTTTTGGCAAATACCCATTCGCCGAGATTAATGTACCGGCTGTTAGTCGTTACGGCCAGATCGAGTGGTAGATGACGATGACCAAAAATATAATAATCGTGGTGTGCCTTAGCTTCTACCTCCCGCGCGTATTGCCAAAGCCATTCCCGCTCCTCACCCAGGAAGTGCTCCTCTCCTTTTTTCTGATTACTAACCCGGCTCCGGCGCGACCAGGCATGAGCCATTCCAATGCCCAGGTCGGGGTGTAACCAACGAAAGAGCCGACGGGCAAGTCCGCTTTCAAAAACTGTTTTCAGACGCTTATAAACATAATCACCAGGGCCCAAACCGTCGCCGTGGCCGATGAAGAATCGTTTTTCGCCGATGATATAGCGACGAGGTTGCCGGTAGACTGGAATTCCCATTTCCTGCGTGAAATAATCATTCATCCACATATCGTGGTTACCCGTGAAGAGGACGATACGGGTGCCTGCATCGGTAAGTTCAGCAAGCTTACCCTGCAACCGAATGAAGCCTTTGGGGATGCTACGTTTGTATTCGAACCAAAAATCGAACACGTCGCCCACCAGGAAAATCACAGCCGCATCAGCACTAATTGTATCAAGCCAATCGACAATAACGCGCTCACGTTCTCGGCTTTGCTGGTGTGAGGGAGTCCCTAAATGAAAATCAGAAGCGAAATAAGCTTTTTGACCAGTAGCCAATGGAATGGTTTCGATCTCGGACATGAACATGAGTTATTCAACTACAAAACTACATAACGAAACCCGATCACTCACACATTCGATTCCTTCTACGGCTTTAACTTCGTTAGTTGTTATAAAATAGTCCTTATAAAAACAGCAGGGATGATTTTTAGCTCCCTGAATCAGAAACAATTTCGCAGGGAATATCGCGTCAGGCATTCGGAGTCGCCTAATTTGTCAGGTTAAAAACATCCATAGGACTAAAATGGTATTTAAGAAAACGCTAATTTTGGCTTTTCTCCAAATAAACCATGAAAATCAAATCGCTACTACTGGCCTTTCCCGTACTTTGTTTAGCCTGCAGTAATCCCGGTTCTGACACTGCCGACCCAGCTAGCCAAATGGATGCCAGCCCTGTTTACGCCAAAAGACCGGCAGGCGTCAATGCACTCTCCGTCGATTTCAACTACGATGAACCCTGCAACATTCTGGGCGAAGAGTATGTCCGCAGTACATTTAATCTAGACGAAAAAACAGAATTAGAAGAAGCCCATGAGCATAATGGCTGCGAGTTTGAATGGGCAGGCAATAAAGTTCTCATTTCTTTTGGTGGATCGAAGCCTTATGCCTCTGTGTATCAGGCTGAATACACCTTCGATAAGATGTTCCAGAAAAAGCCAGCGATGGCTGCTCCGGTCGTTGAATCTCCCGCGTCAGAAACGGTGAATAGCTCGGAAGGAACCAGCCCTGAAGCCATTGTTAGCGATGGCGAAGCTACTGAACATCACACAACCGATGATAACCAGCCAAAGCATGGTGGTATAACAGCAGCAACTCCTCACCTTACAGAACCCGCTGTTAGTACAGGCAAATATGAAGCCGTTCCAAACGTAGGCGATAAAGCAGTTTGGGATGCAAACACCGGCATGATGCACGTTCTTTTTAATAATCACATTATTAATGTGACGGTTGAAACAAAAGGCAAAGCTGAAACGAAGAAAGAACAAGCGCAAAGCTTAGCCGAAGTGCTAATCGAGAAAATTTCCGCAAACGAGTACATTCGTCGTTTGTAATCTGAATACAGGATTTCACAAAAAAGTAGAGGGGAAAAAAGTCGTGCTACGGGTTCAACCTATGGTACGGCTTTTTCCCCTCTACTTTTTTGTGACCTTGATCCTATACCGGTACTGGCGTTTATACCCTGCTCAAAGCTTCTCCCAATAAACGGTTTTTGTCAGAATACCCTTGTGGGCCACTATTTTCAGTTTGTTCCCAACAAGATATAATTCGCATTCGGCAGTAAGATCTTTTTTAGGGTTATAAACAAGCCCTTTCCATTGACCATCGACAAACTTTATGTCTTTTAGAACTACCCGTTTGGCCGGATCAATACCCAAAAACCCATTACTGGTTTTACTGATAACAATAAGAGCCCCATCGTCGTCGGTTTTATAACTACCAGCGAAATTATCGGTTGGTTTTTGGGCAAATAAATGCTGGGTAAGGCTAAGCAATAGGCCGAGAATAAACAGCTTTTGTTTCATGGCTAACTGAATTTTAGAGGGTAAAAAAAGACGATTTGACAAGTCGGGAAGCAATCCATCATTTTATGACAGGTCGGCTATGCCACTCATAAAACAGGCCATGCGGATCGCGCTGGGCTCTTATTTCCTGTAATTTCTTCAAATGACTGTTGGACAGAAACGGAGCCGTACGTTGGTGTAGCCCTTCGTCGGCTAGTTGAATACCCGTCGACAAATGAGCCATTTGCCGCATCATGTTGGCTGCCCAGTCGCCATAGGTAGGCGTATCTTCAGCGTTTTTCCAGGTAGAGTATAAAGCCAGATAGGTGTTATCTTCATTAGAATAGGCCATATCGGTAGAAAGGTGTCCAGGGTGCCAGTTGAGCCACAAAAAATGCGATGGCTCAGGCGGGAGCGTACGCGCAATTTCTTTGATAAAGGGCATCAGATCGTTAAGAGGGGCGTGTGTCCACATATTATCGACTCCCCAATACTGCTCTTCGGGATAATGAGTCATTGTTGTTTTGTAAAGCATGTCAATACCGGGATTGAAGGCGGGGGTGGCAATGACGGCCTTACTCTTGATGGGGCTGTTCTTCATAAAGGCCATTGCTTCTTCATATTCATCTTTTGTGTCGGCAAAAATGGGGGCAATGGCTTCAATGCCGGGCCCGAGCAAATTGAGCATGTTATTGCTCATAATCATCTGAAATTCGACGGCTTTAGGAATAACAGGCCCTACTTCGTAAGCCCAGGTATATACATCCTCCAGATGGTTCATATAGAAGTCATGGGCAATAATGGCGCGGTATTTAGGTATTGGATATAGTTTAAGATGGAAGCAGATAACAATGCCAAAGAAACCGGGGCCTGCCCCACGGGCCGCCCAGAACAAATCGGAATTTTGTTCGGCATTGGCATGTACGAGTTCGCCATCAGCCGTAATAATATCCAGCCCAATTACGCTTTGGCAGGCAATCCCCAACTTACGGCCGTTCCAGCCGTATCCACCCTGCAATAAGTAGCCACCAATGCAAACGCCTTTGCAATGGCCCGCCGGAAAAAACAAATTATGCTTATACAATTCGAGCATCAGCACACTCCCCCCCACGCCAGGTCCAGCCTTAGCCGTCAGGGTGTCGGCGTTGATTTCGTAGCTGTTAAATCCCTTCATCAAAATTAGCATACTATTGTCGCGCAGGTGGTTGGCACTAAAACTATGACCGCCCGAACAAACGGTAATTTTTTGGCGGGTAGCTCTGGCATAGGTAAGGGTGGCAATAATATCCTGAATGCTCTTGGGTTCAACGACCATGTTGGGGCGCTTGCCGGGTCTATTTTATTGAACAAAGTTCCCATGACTAACGCATCGAAGCCGGGGTCGTCCTGGTTCGTGATGTTACCTGCAATCTGTAGTCCTTCGGTATTTTTCGTGAATTTGGCATAGAGATCGGGTAAGAAAGCCGCCAGATGGGTCATCTCTTCGGAGCAATGTTTCAGCAAATCGGGACCGAAGTTTTTGGGCAACGAGCGGACTTTCCGCAGAAAATCAGAAGCTAATTCGGCCAGCACACCGGTTTTTCGGACATTAACATATTGACCACCGAGCCAGAATCGTGACCGCATTTCGGAACCTCCTGTTACGGCACGAACCTGATGTACGAGATAGCCGTAGTCGACTGGTAGAGTAGGATGTCCAAGCCGGGCGCAGATATAAACCGCTTTTTCGGGGTTGTTGATGGTTTCTGGAGAAAACCCAAATTCGGTAGGTGATTTAAACTGGATAACGGCTTCCAGCAATTCTTCGCCAATATATTCTTTGATGATCGAATGGCGACCAATGTAGGCCACATCGTCTCGACCATCTTCCCAGTGGGCACTCACGTGCGCTTTAGGATGCCATAGTTTATACCGATTGTTTTGGCACCCATGCCAGCCAAACCACCAGTCCCACATGCTGGGTGTCACATTGGGCATGTACGTCTGAACAGCAACGTGAATACTCCCATCGGCATTCTTCGTGTATCCGTTTTCCAGATCAGTATATCCTTCTGACTCCAGATAATTGGCAGCTGAAAATGGCGGTAAGGCCCCTGGCTGAAAAGGCGAATTGGCTAAGGCCGTTTGTGCGTGAGATGCCAGAGGCAGAATGATTTCATTAAAATACGGGGCATGCTCGGTTTTGAAATCCTGCGGCTGATAGCCAATGTATTCTTTTTCCATGATTTTAAGACAGTAAAAGGATGTCTCAAAACTAATGGGCTATTGTGGGAGCGGCACTTGAATTAATTCAAGAAATCGTTCTGGCCGTAGGCTGTGTAGGGCAAGGATGTTTAGATTTTGTGTTTCAGTTTACTTAACCACTCGGGCGAAATTCCCATAAATTCAGCAATAAAGCGCGATGGGACACGCTGGATAATACCCGGAAATGTAGAAATAAGGTATTGGTATAGTTGTTCGGAGGTGTAGGAAATGATTTTAAGCTTGAAGTCATTTTCCTCCTGCAAGGCTGTTGTAACGAGAGAGTGATAAAACCTGAAAAAGTGAATATCCGTAGCGACAAGTGCTTCTAAATCTTTTTTTGAAATTGTCAGCAAGGTGGCGTTGCTGATTGCCCGTAGTTCGCAGCGGGTTGGTAGGCCCGAGAAAAAACTATCAACACAACTCATGAACGGATGCAGATCTGGCATGTAAAAATTGATCGTTTTCTCAATGTCCAGAACGTCATCAACATACCGGCACACGAAGCCGCCAGAAAGAACTAAAAAAACATTAGCACACACGTCTCCTGGTCGAACGAGCAGCGTTTGACTTTTTACGTCTAAAAACGAAGTGTGCTTTAGAATTTGCTCCATTAGATCGGGCGAAACGTTTGCCCGATTGAGTTCTGCGATTAGAAAAGGTGGAAGCATACGATGGCCGATTGTGCATTAACCTAACACAAAAAAAGTAGCAGTCATGACTGCTACTTTGACGTACTAGCTAAGCAAAAGTCAACTTATTTACCTCAAACCGGAATCTGCTCAAACACGACAGTCGGTTGAGTTGAATCTTTGAACGCTTTACGGGGGCGAATGTTCAGGGTCTGAAATAAGTGTTGATCAGCGTCTACGTCGGGATTGGGTGTCGTCAGGAGTTTGTCACCGGCGAAAATTGAGTTGGCTCCTGCCAGGAAACACAATGCCTGCTCTTCCGTATTCATCCGAACGCGGCCAGCCGAAAGGCGAACCATGGCTTTGGGCATAATAATACGAGCCGTAGCAATCATCCGTATCATTTCCCAAACCGACACTCGTGGCTGGTCTTCTAAAGGTGTTCCTTCTACCGGTACCAGTGCATTTACCGGAACAGACTCCGGATGTTGTGGTAAAGTGGCCAGGGTGTGCAACATCCCGATCCGATCCTGATCCGATTCACCCATGCCAATAATTCCGCCAGAACAAACCGAAATACCGGCTTTACGGGCATGGCCAAGTGTATCTAACCGATCATCGTAGGTACGGGTACTGATGATGTCGCCGTAAAATTCTTCACTCGTATCGAGATTGTGGTTATAAGCATACAGACCAGCATCTTTAAGTTTCTGTGCCTGGCTTTCGGTAAGCATCCCCAGTGTACAACAGACTTCAAGGCCCATTTCGTTTACGCCCTGCACCATATCGAGCACTTTATCGAAATCACTGTTGTCACGCACTTCGCGCCAGGCAGCCCCCATGCAGAAACGGGTGCTGCCCGTGTCTTTGGCACGTTGTGCCGCCGTTAATACGTCGTTGACCTCCATCAGTTTGTGCACTTTCACGGCTGTATGGTAGCGGGCTGCCTGCGGACAGTAGGCACAGTCCTCGGGCAACCACCCGTCTTAACCGATAACAGGGTACATACCTGTACTTCCTGCGGGTCGTGATGCTGGCGATGCACGGTAGCGGCCCGATACATCAGGTCCAGAACGGGTGAATTATAAATTTCGGCGATTTCAGCACGGGTCCAATCGGTACGAAGCATAGCGCTGGGTAAATGTTTAATAGAGTAAGTGGGTCAAAAATAGAACCGGGGGGGACAAACAAAAACATCCAGCCCGGAAATTGGCTGGATGTCTACCTATTTGAAGCAGGATTCTCCCTAAAATTAAGGTAACCGGTACGCTACCAGATAATCCCCCAGTTTTGTCCCCAGCTTTCCATGCCCACCAGCGGCAATCACCACGTATTGCTGCCCGTTTAGCTGATAGGTCATGGGGGTTGCCTGGCCTCCTGCGGGGAGTGGCACTTCCCATTGAAGACTGCCATCCTGGGTTTTAAAAGCGCGCAGATGGCCGTCTAAACTGGCGGCAACAAAGACAAGTCCGCCTGCGGTTGTAATGGCACCTCCGAAGTTTAACGAACCCCACTGTTTAGCCTGTGGATACTTGCTGATATCCATCATGTAACCCAGGGGCACTTCCCATTCCAATGTTCCTTTCCGTAGGTTTATAGCAGCCAGCGTTCCCCAGGGCGGTGGCGTTTGCATCTGAATTCCCCGTTCATCTCTGGTGAATAGATAGCTCCGTTTCAACACATAAGGCGTTCCTGACTGCATCCCGGTTTCGGCCCGAAGCAACTCCTGATCATTTTTTACCGATTCGGCAAGCTTCTCCCGTTCTACTAATCGGATGACGGCTGCCATCCGGTTAACATTGGTGATGAGCAGACCCGATCCGGGATCATAACACATGCCCCCCCAGTGAATACCGCCCACGTTACCCGGTGTCATCAGGCTCCCCTGAAGCGAAGGCGGTGTATACATTCCGTTATACTGAAGACCAGCAATTCGAGTCTGGGCAATGGCCTTATCGGCAGGTGTGATTCCCCAGGCTTCAACTTTTTGTAAACCCAGTGCAGGCAGCGTTGTCGGAAAGGGTTGTGTAGGGAATGCTTCTTCGCCCGGAACCGTCGATTTAGGCACTCGACGCTCTTCAACGGGTAACAAGGGAACACCCGTTTCCCGATTCAGGATAAAGACAAAACCCATCTTCGTACCAACCGCTACGGCAGGTACGGTTTTGCCATTGAGGGTAAATGGAAATAGCAAGGGCTGTGCAGCATTATCGTAGTCCCATAAATCGTGATGAACCGTCTGAAAACTCCAGACGACTTTTCCGGTAGATGCCCGAATGGCCACAATGGAGCTGGCATACAAATTCTTCCCAAGTCGTTCGCCACCGTAATAGTCCGGGCTGGGACTGGTCGTTGGAATAAACACAAGATCGCGTTCGACATCGGCCGAAATAACGGACCAGGCATTGGCGGCTCCCGTTTGACTGGCACTGGGCCCTTTCCAGGTATCGAAACCAGCTTCCCCTTTACGCGAGGGATCGGGTCCCAACTCCAGCGTAAGGCACCTGTTACCGCATCATAAGCCCGAACTACACCCCGTTCGTAATTAAACCGCTGATTGTCGCCCATCGACGAACCCACAACGAGGGTATTGCCAATAACGGCCGGTGGCGACGTCACGCTTATATTGCCAACGCCCTCCCGCAAATCCACCCTCCCCGCTTTTCCGAAGGTAGAAATTAGTTTACCGGTAAGCGCATCCAAACCAATCAGGCGTCCGTCGATGGTGGCCACAAAAATTCGTTTGGGCACACTTGCGGCTTGTTTATCAGTCGGTGATGGCCAAAAGGAAACTCCTCTCGACGTTAATTCGGATAAATCCTGACGCAGGTAAACATCGGGATTGTACTCCCATTTTTTCTGACCCGTAGCAGCATCTATCGCAAATACCCGTGAGGTCGGAGTACTAAAGAAAAGCGTCCCATCCACCATAATAGGTGTAGCCTCGAACGCTGCCTTTTCCTCCGCAGAGGTACCTTTATAGTGGTCTAACTCGCCCGTTCGAAATGTCCAGGCCACGGCTAACTGCTTTACGTTTGCTGGATTGATTTGCGTTAAGGGCGAATACCGCATTCCCCCCGCATCATTTCCATAAGCAGGCCATTCAACCGAACCGGCAGCAGGTTTGGGTGCCGTTTGAGCAATTAAGACGATAGTCTGACTAAGCAACAAAGCAACGATACAGGCAAGTTGCCTTATTTGCATGTTCAGGTTGGGGTATTTCTTAAAGTAGTTCATTAATCAGTTGTTTGGTTGTTTTTGGGCTTCCCTTGCTTTGAGGCCAAACAGGACTCGTGTTAGTGTAAACGGACGAATCAGCAGTACATAAATAACTATACAGGCTACTAACGAAGAAAGGCTGATCGTCAGGAATCCATCATAAACACCCAAGCTGGTTTTCGTTAACACATAGTAACCAATCAGTAAAATAACTGTCTGGTGAATGATGTAGAATGGATAAACGGCTTCGTTCAATTGGGGCAGAAACCGATGATTCCAGTTCAGATAGCGGTAGCCATACGCAATCGTCGCCAGCACCGAAAACCAGGTCAGGGCCAGTCCATTAAAACTGAACAGAGTTATGACTAATCTGGAATTATCAAATGCATCCTGATCAACTAAAAAACGGAAACTGTATAGAATTACCGTGCTGATAACCGTGGCGATCAGAAAGTAGCGCCGTTGATCGGCAATAGTTTCCCAGAAAGTTCGCCGGCTAATGAGCAGGTAGCCTAACCAGAACAGGATCAGGTTCTTCATAAAATAAGCCCAGTCATTAACCAGCGCATGGGTTTCATGCGGAAATAAACCACCCAGCAGCACATCGTTGAACAGTAGAAGGCCAACGAGCCATAAGGACCCGCCGGGTCGGGCAATGAGTCGACCAATTTTATCCGTAAAACGTTGCCCAGACTCACTTTTAAGCCATTTGAACAACGGGATACTCAGCAACGAATAGAGGAAAAGGTAACAAATGAACCACAGGTGGTGCCAGCTAAACGCTCCCCCGGCTCCGCCATCCTGGTACGGCTGAAACTTAAATACTTCGGGATAAAACTCAGTATAACTCCCCGAAAATCGCCCCCGAAATAACCACTCGACATAAATCTGAGGGGGCACAATCACGAACATTCCAAACACCAGTGGCACAAACAACCGCCGAACGCGTTCCCCTGCATATGTCCCATAAGAACGTTTTTTGAGCGCGAAGAACGTACCGGCCCCAGAAATGAAAAACAGCAACGGCATACGCCAGCGATGAAGCCAGCTCATTACGTATTCCATAGGCAAACTATGCTCTGCGCTTTTGATATGAAAGCCCCAGGAGACATAGATCATACCGGTATGGTAAAAGATCAGGGTCAGAATAGCGATGATCCGAAGCCAGTCGAGATCGTACCGGCGTTGACCAGGAGCAGGGGGTGCTGAGGTAAGAACATGCGGTTGCAAGTCAGAGAGTTGCATACGTTTGAGTTAAGTTGGTTTGATGGCTCAAAGGTGGCCTCAACATCCCTCAA
Source organism: Spirosoma telluris (assembly GCA_003259005.1). Taxonomy (GTDB): domain Bacteria; phylum Bacteroidota; class Bacteroidia; order Cytophagales; family Spirosomataceae; genus Spirosoma; species Spirosoma telluris. The sequence continues at coordinate 811,295 of QLII01000001.1, read as the reverse complement.
ACGACCTATGTCCCGACAATAACGAAGTTCGCGCCGACCGGGAAGCACTCTTTTCAGGCTTTACGCTCTCTGCCGGAATGCCGTACCGCCCAGATCCTTAGCCCGGTACTGTGCTGGGGTCTGGTTCGTGAGTCGTTTAAAGGCTGTATGGAAAGCCGATGGGGAATTATACCCAACTCGTTCTGCAATCTCATCAATTTTTAAATTGGCCGTAGCCGCATCCGTTAGCAGTCGCTGTGCTTCGGCAATTCGGTAGGTAGCCAGCCAGTCGAAAAAATTCTGTCCCAGCCGATCATTAAGTAATTGAGACAAATGGTGCGGACTTGTGTTTAGCCGTCCAGCGAGTTTTGGTAGCGACAGATCACTTTCGAGATACGGTTTTTCTGCTTCAAGCAATCGGGCTAGTTTTGTCAGAACAGCATCTTCAACTTCTTCCGACAAGGCCGATTTCTCGTATTTCTTTTTGGGTTCGGCTGATGACTCCGGTTCCATAATATTCGGTTCAACAGGCGGTTCATCCCGAAAAAAATCAGACCGACTCATTACTAAAAAACTATTCGTATAGATCGTAATCGCGATGTACGTTGCCAGCAAATAATCCCCTACATCATTGACGAACTGCGGCTTGACCAGGGCAATCAGGAAGGGTACAAGAGCAAACAACCAACTCGGCAAACGAAGGGCTTTCCATTTAGCTGATGAGCGTAGTGTCGGGTCTTGCTGGCTTGCCTTCCGTATAGCCAGCAACGCCAGAATCGCATAGATAAAACAACTAATGAGCGTCATCTCGCTGATGAAATCACGAAGCCCCGTAAAATCATCCTCCCATTTGATATGTTGCCGTATAAATGGTAATTCGGGATGCTGTGAATTGATATACGAGTTGTATTTGAACTCAATAGGCTGATACATCCAGGTCGCCGAATTAATCAGCCAGATGCCAAACGGAACCAAATGCCATCCCCAGCGATGGGGCAAACGCTGCCAGAGTCGACTGAAAACGAAAAAGTAGAAGAGCGGCCCTAATAAAAAATTGAATGGCTCCGAAAAATCGCCCAGCCACAGTAAGCGAAATGTGTAGTTTGTATAGTTCAGAACTATTTCTCCGCTGATCGCCGATAAGACCAGCATAAACAACCCATGACACCGATTCGACATATTCTTTCCCCGCCCACCCGTCAGGAAGAAAATCCCCAGGAATAGACCCTGTGCTACACCCAGAAAAATGATGAGAGCGAATAGATCAAGATGGATGGGAAGCGTTTGCATTAAGGGCAGTTGTTGGGATACGCAAGATAAAAAAAAGACCCATACGCCGGGCCGCGGTAGCGGTTTAAGGATCGTATGGGTCTAACGATAGGTAATCCAACTTTAAGGCTTTTGTCATTTAATTGTCATTTGTAGTCATTGATTGTATGCGAGGACTAAATGACTACAAATGACCACTTTTTATCGAATCTCGATCTCAAAAGGCATTCGCATTTGAATACCTTCGAGTGTTTTGAGTTTTTTCAGGTATTTTACATAAGGAGCCAGTTCACCAAGCTGAGCCTGAATCTTGCTGTCTTCATCCCCACCAAATGAGCTCATCACTTGCTCGAAGAATGGTTTTTTCCGGGGTTGGTATCTCAGTTTATAGTCCCTTCTTTGAGTTTAGCCGATTGGGCTGCCAACACAATCGCATCCTCCAATCCACCCAGTTTATCGACCAGTCCGATGGCTTTACCCTGGCTACCGGTCCAGACGCGACCACCGGCGATTGCCCGGATACTGTCGACAGGCAGTTTACGGCCTGAGGCTGCTTTGCTTGTAAATTGCGCATAAATCCGCTCGGTCGACCGTTGCATGGTCTGTTTCTGAAAGGGTGTCATTTCGTGCGTGCCCGTCGGAAAATCGGCGTTCTCATTGGTTTTCACCCGATCATAGGTAATACCGAGTTTATCTTTGAAGAAGGTTTCGGTATTGAATAGTAGTGAGAAGACGCCAATGGAGCCGTAATCGTATTGGGTTGTGCCACAATCTTGTTGCAACCCATGAGCATATAATACCCGCCCGAAGCCGCATAATCGGACATCGAGCCAATAACCGGCTTGGCTTTCTTGGCTAATTCAACTTCGCGATACATCACGTCCGATGCCAGGGCGCTGCCGCCACCCGAGTTAACCCGCAGCACAATCGCTTTCACTTTATCATCTAAGCGGGCTTTGCGCAATTCCTCAACAATCGTTTCGGAACCAATACTATTATCGCCACTTTTACCCGAGTGTATATCACCAGAGGCTACAATAACAGCAATGCGGTTTTTACCTGATGTACCCTCATCGTCTTTTTTCTACTTTTTCGTATTTGCTGAGCGAGACGTAGTTGATTTTCTTTTTCTCGTCAATATCCAACTGTTTCCGAATCACCGCTTCCAGTTCGTCCTGATAGCCCACATTCGTAATCAGTTTGGTACGAAGGGCATCTTCAGGTTTCTGAATGGTCAGGTTGTCCGCATATCGTTTCAGCGAATCGACCCGAAGACCCCGACTTTGTGCCACCCGAACCAGCATGTGGTCGTTGATCGAGTTCATAAACGACGTGACCTGGCGTTTATTCGGCTCGCTCATGTTTTCACGGATGAAGGGTTCGACCGCACTTTTGAACTCCCCCCCGGAAAATCTCAGGTTTCAGCCCTAATTTATCGAGCGTGCCTTTAAAGAATGACAGTTCGGCATTAAGCCCGTTCCATTCCAGTTCCCCAACAGGGTTTAAGTAAATTTTATCGGCTACCGATGCGAGGTAATACCCTTTTTCGCTCATGCCCTCGGCGTAGGCGTAAACAAATTTTTTCGACTGTTTAAAGTCAATCAGCGCATTGCGAACCTCCTCAACGGTAGCCCAGCCCGCCATCGGATCTTCTGACTGAAGATAGATGCCTTCGATGTTTTTATCTTCTTTAGCTGCCTTTAAGGCCTGTTTTATTTCAACCAGACCAATCGCATCACCCGTTCCCTGAAACGGCCCAAAGCCCTCAAATGGGTTTTCGTTGCTACGCTCTTCAATGGGTTTGTCTAAATTTATTTTCAGTACCGAATTCGACTTTATATCGACTTTCTGATCACCTGACGACGACAAGGCCGCTGCCAGGCCAATCAGCAATAGAAAGCCAACAAACGAAAACAGTACCAGGCCGACTAGCGTGGCCAGAACGTATTTAAGAAACTGTCGCATGAATTAGAATAAATAAAAGAACCTTGTTAACAGGTTATTACAAATATAGCCCGGAAGTAAATTCCCAGGCTATAAAAATGTTAAGTGTAAAAAAAAGCGGACGAATGGTCTTCTTATTACATCAGCTTATAATCATTGATCGACGTTTGAATAACTTCCCAGGCTTCGGCCTGACCATAGATATTCGCCAGCTCCATAACGGCAGGTTCTTCGGGCAGGTTTTTGTAGGTCAGGAAGTAGTGGCGTAACCGTTTTACGACAGCTTCGGGTAGTTGGCCCAGTTCGGTATATTGACCGTACATGGCGTCACCTTTCAGGACAGCAATGATTTTATCATCGGCTTCCCCTTTGTCGATAAGCCGAAAACCACCAATGGGGATAGCTTGCAGGATCAGGTCACCATGGGTAATCTCTCGCTCGGTCAGTACGCAGATGTCGAGGGGTCACCATCGCCCATTTCAACAACACGGCCCGATTTATCACTGGCAAGTTTGGCAATCTGATCGCCACAGTACGTTTGTGGGATAAAACCATACAGCGCAGGAAGTACATTGGAGTATTGCTGGGGCGGTCGATTTTGAGGTAGCCCGTTGTTTTATCAATTTCGTATTTAACAGTATCAGTCGGTACAATCTCGATAAAGCAGGTCACTTGCTTTGGCGCTAATTCGCCTATTGGAATACCATGCCATGGGTGGGCCTTAAAATTACTCTTCATTGCTTTTTACTAGAGAAGTTGTTATTTATTTATACATAAACGTCGACTTTAGATCGACACGTTTTGTTCTGAAAAACCGATACGCTCGGCAACCTGCGAATCACTCGATTTACCCAGCGACTGCCGAACCAGCATTTCGCCCAGAAATCCCGCCAGGAACAACTGGACGCCCAGGATTATCGCTACTAAACCAAAATAGAACAGTGGGTTATCGGTAGCATTTCGAAATTTAACCCCCTGCGCAATATTAATCAGTTTGTCTACGATCAGCCATACGGCCAGAACCGTACCGACAAAAAACGACAAGGTTCCAAACGTACCAAAAAAGTGCATGGGTCGCTTACTGAATTTTTGAACGAAGGCTATGACCAGTACGTCCAGAAAACCATTGACAAAGCGCTCCAGGCCAAATTTCGTAGTTCCGTATTTGCGCGCCCGATGCTGAACCACCTTCTCGCCAATCTTTCCAAAGCCGTTCCAGTTGGCTACAATCGGCAGGTTACGGTGCATGTCCCCATACAGCGTTGGCGCAATCGTTTTCACGACTTTCTGGCGATACGCTTTCAGACCGCAGTTAAAATCATGCAGGGGCACGCCCGAAATCCAGCGGGATACCGAATTAAAGAGTTTCGTTGGCAGGGTCTTCGTAATGGGATCATATCGTTTCTGTTTCCAGCCTGAAACAAGATCGTATTTCCCTTCGGTAATCATACGGTACAATTCCGGAATTTCGTCGGGACTGTCCTGCAAATCGGCATCCATTGTAATGACAACCTGACCACGTACAGCCTGAAAGCCGGTTTGTAGAGCCGCCGTTTTACCATAATTCCGGTTAAACCGAATACCTCGTACAGCTGGATTTGTGCTCGCCAGTCGTTCAATAACAGCCCACGAATCATCGGTGCTGCCATCATCAACGAACAGGATTTCATAGGTAAACTGATGTTCTGTCACCACCCGCACGATCCAGTCGTGCAATTCAGGCAGCGACTCATCTTCGTTGTAGAGTGGAATTAGAACGGTCAGTTGAAGCAATTCTGGCATATTTTTCCTAAAACGCACCGGCTTATTGGCAATGTGCGCAACGATTATTGCAAAGGTCGCAGAGTTTTCAGAAAATCAGGTAAAAATCGCGAAGCAACGCTCGAAATTCTGACGTATACGTCTCTTTAGGCTGTTTCTCACCCGGCTGAGTTCGTTCGCTGGTTTCGTAAATAAACATTGTTTCTTCGTTGAGTTGACTAACCCGAACGAGAAACCGGTTATCACCCGAAAAACAGGCTTTTGCGCATTGTGTTTGAGTAAAAGTCGCTTAAATGGGTTTAAACCAATCGCTCTGGCCAATTCAGCTAGTTTCCCGGTTTCATAAGGTGGTAGCAAAACCCACCATTGCCCATCTGATTTCATCAACCGGACAACGGCCTCAATCAGTTCCGCAAAGGGTAATTCACCGGTATGCAGAGCCCGATTCGCAGCCGCATCGGGCGAACGAAGGTGGTTCGTGTAAAACGGCGGATTGGTTAGTATCCGGTTGTAGATACGCGCATCACCAAAGTCCTGAATGCGCTGATGAACTACTGCCACTCGCTCTGCAAACGGGCTGGCAAGTACATTTTCCGTTGCCTGCCCAAACGCGGCCTCATCGACTTCAACGGCATCAATCGTTGCAGTCGGGTTCCGTTGCGCAGCCATTAAGGCCAATAAACCCGTACCCGTACCAATATCCAACACACGCCCGCCCAATCCAACATCCGCATAGGCTCCCAACACGCAGGCATCTGTGCAGACCTTCATGGCCGTGCGATCTTGCTGAATAGTGAATTGCTTGAACGAAAACAACGTGAACCAGGATTTTTATGATATTACTGACCGACTTTGATTTTAATATCACTTATAGAACCAGAATTTCTCTAAAGACAAAATCATGTTTATCAATTAAATCATAAAAATCCTGGTTATAACTTACTTCCTGCCAAAATCCGCTGGATTTTCGCCCCAGACCGTGGTTTCCCATTTTAGCACTGGATTAGCAAACCGGTGGGTTTAAGCCAGGTTTCGGCCCGATCGAGTAGCTCGAAGAGTTCGGCGTTGCGGGCGGTTTCTTCGAGTTTGGTATTCGCTTTTTTCTTCTGAACCCACCCAATTGCCGTTCGCGAATCGGAGTACACCGGAATATTGCTATTTTTTTGATGTAGTAATGCCAGGGCGTGAACAATGGCCAGAAACTCGCCGATGTTATTCGTCCCATCGAAGAAAGGGCCTTTTAAAAACAGTTTTTGCTTGGTGGCCAGATAAATGCCCTGGTATTCCATGTCGCCGGTTGCGGTGTTCCAGGCGGCATCGACAACTAGGCTATCCTGAATGGGCAAACCTACCAGGCCGTCTAATTTCCCCTGTTTACCCGCGGGTTTAGGTGCCTGACCAATATGAACGTGGGTTTGTCTTTGAACGCTTTAAGCGCAGCAGGTTTACTGTCGAATGACTTGAAAAGCGGCTTAGCAAACCCATTAGTCTGGGCTTTGGCTTCGTCCCAACTGTCGTAAACACCTGGTTTCCGACCCTGCCAGACAACATAAAATTTTGGCTTTTCTCGGCCATTGCATTACCAGATTCGATTAACAGGATAAAGATCAAATGCAGCATCGACACTTATAACCGGAATAGCGTCAACTATTGATTGTGCAATAATCAATCTGTCGAATGGGTCTTTATGGTGCTGTTCTAAATGACTAAGAAGAAATGTATGACGCAACTCAATGGGATAAATTTTGTAATCATATAAAGCAATCTGCTCACGAATCAATTCATCAAACGGTTTCGCAAATGCCAGATTACCCAATTTATGCTTGATTGCCATCTCCCAGATACTGGCAATACTAATCCAGCAAGTGTTATTAGATTCAATGAGTTGCTTTGCCTTATAACTCAATTTTGATCGCCTGTCGCATGCCAAATAAAAACCTGGGTGTCAATAATATAATCCATTATTGATAATCCTCAAATCCTTCTGGAACATCGTCAAATCCGGGAAGAATGGTAATTAATCCTTTAGCGTTTCCAAAAAGTGAAGCTCGTTTTTGAGCAAGTGGCACAGAACTAGCCATTTGCTGCTTGTATTTGCTCCCCAAAAAGTCAATAAAGTCGATAACTTCTTTCTGGAGATCGTCTGGCAATGACTCGTATTTCTTTAAGACAAAAGCGTCCATAATTGGTTTGTACTTGCTGATTTACACCAAAGTAACATCTTTTTCTATTAAATTATCACTAGTGTTTTAACTCTCAATCGTTGACGGGTAAAGCCGTTTTAGTTTAATTCGGGCATCCTCCGCTGTAAACTGCCAGTCTACTTTGGCCAATTTATCATTTCGTTGGCTTACCCAAGCCTGTACTTGCTGATCGAACTCGGCCTGGCTGGCTACCCGATGCGTTAAGCCTTGGCGGGTTAGGATGCTTAATTCAATTTCAGCTACGTTCAGCCAGGAGCCATGCTTAGGTGTATAGACAAAGTCAATCTTTTGCAGGATAGTGCGCGCCCGTTTTGGCTCAAATACCTCATACAAGGCTGCTTTTCGGTGAGCCGATAAGTTGTCCTGTACCAAGGTGATCCGGTCCGCATCCGTATACCATTCTTCCACAATACGGCCCACTACCTTCGCCCATTCGATGCTGTTATGACTCTGGGTGACCACCACCTGCCGCTGCCCAGCCAAGGGCTGAGCGACCATAAAGATCTCCACGACACCCTCTCGTTTGTACTCATAATCAACATGGTCAACGCCGTTTTTATCTGTGAAACCCAGATGGGTCTCGCTAACTAATTGCCGACGGGCTTCGTCCAGGCATACAATTGGCCGTTTCTGGTCAAATGGACGCTGGTATACATCCAGTACCTCTTCCATCTGGCAGACAAATTCGGCAGAGGCTTCGGGGATTACCCACGACTTGACCCGCCAGGGCTTAAGCTTGTTTTTTTCAGCATCTTGCGCACCGTCTCTCGACCAATTGTTTCGACATAGTTCAATTCGATCATTTTCTGGGCTAATAAACGTACTGTCCAGTGTGCATATCCAGCCGGTGGATTACTACACCGTAGCGCAATCAGATGAGCCTCTACTCCGCCATCAAAAACGACATCTTTATACTTTTCGCGCTTTTTACCATTGAGGGCAAACTCGAAACCATCTTCTACAAAGCGCTCCCGTAGGCGTTCAATGCTACGAATACTAACCTGATAGGTGCTTTTAATGTGTTGATCTTTCAGCCAGTCAGGTTGGTTCTCATCGGCAGCCAACAAGACATAAGCTCGTTTAACGGCCTGACTCTTGGCATTGCGTTTGGCAATGATAGCCTGTAAGTGCTGGCGTTCTTGATCGGTCAAGGTGACATGGTACTTTTTCATAGAGGGCGTACAAGGTTTACCTCAAAAATACCCGTCAGACACAAAAAGTCAAAACACTAGAGTCGGGTAGATTATTCCGGGATCTGTTCAACGGGTGACAATCAACTTCGCTCTTCCCACACCTGCGCTACATTGACAATTACCTCAACGGCCTTTTGCATATCCTGCACAGAAACCCACTCCAGGCGGGAGTGAAACGCGTGCTCTCCGGCAAAAATATTGGGACAAGGCAACCCCATAAACGATAGCCGCGATCCGTCTGTTCCGCCCGGATACTACGACGCTGGGCCGATAACCCCGCCCGGCGAATGGCTTCAAGCGCATTATCAACTACAGACGGGTGCTGATCCAGTACATCTTTCATGTTCCGGTATTGCTCTTTGACAATCAATTGCGCCGATGACCCTGGATAGGTGTTCAGTACGTCATTCAGTACGTTTTGGAGGTACGTTTCTTTTTCCTGCAACCCAACTTCGGTAAAGTCCCGGATGATGAATTCCAGAATGGCCTGATCTTGATTACCTTCCATACGCGTTGGGTGAACAAAGCCCTCTTTAGCTTCCGTCGTTTCGGGCGAAAGTGCGTTTTTGGGTAAACTAGCCAGCAAATCAGCTGCAATTTTCAACGCATTTTCGAGCTTTCCCTTTGCAAACCCGGGGTGGGTACTTACCCCTGAATCGTGATTTTAACAGCGTCGGCAGAAAAGGTTTCGTCTTCGAGGGTTCCGAGTGCTTCACCGTCGATGGTATAGCCAAAATCGGCACCAAGTTTTTGGATGTCTACTTTTTCAGTACCACGCCCTATCTCTTCGTCGGGCGTGAACAGTAAGCGAATTCGACCATGCTTAATCTCCGGGTGCATTAGGAGGTAATTAGCCGCATCCATTATTTCGGCTACACCAGCTTTGTTATCGGCTCCCAACAAGGTAGTTCCACTGGCGGTAATGATGTCATTGCCTAGCTGATACTGCAAATCAGGGTGATCGGTCACCCGAATAACCTCCGATACATCATCAGGGAGCACTATATCGGCACCGTTCCAATGTTGATGAATTATCGGCTTCACGCCCGCACCGGTCACATCAGGTGACGTATCGACGTGCGAACAGAAACAAATGGTTGGCACCGTTGTCTTATCGGTATTGGCTGGAATCGTTGCATATACGTAACCCCACTGGTCGAGTTCAGCATCGGTAATTCCCATCTCCTGCAACTCCTGAACCAATACCCGGCTAAGGTCTTTCTGCTTTTCGGTACTCGGATTCGAAGTCGATTGTGGGTCCGACTGCGTGTCAATCTGAACGTAGCGCAGAAAGCGGTCTATGGCTGTATAGGTGTAGTTTTCCATTTTTGTTAAACCGTAAAGGTTCTTCGCGTTCTCTGCTTATATCTCTGCGCTCTTTGCGGTTAAAATCCCTGCCAAATCAGCGGGAGAATAATTTACGCTCTTTAGGGTCTTGTGATCAGCATCCCGAAATACCAGGTACTTACCGTCTGATTCAATGAAATGACAGGGAAATCCTTTGGCCTGATACTCTGCCACCGTTGCTTCAGCTTCGGCAATAGTTAGGCAGGCTTTGCTCATGTTAGAACGTTGAACTTCGTCGAAAAGAGCTTTGAATTTATCGCCCAAACCAAATTCAAGTACCGCCCCGACAGTACATACTGCAAATCGCAAAGGGCATCAGCCACGGCTACAATGTCGCCTTCGGTAATGGCTTCACGTAATTCATCGAGTTCTTCGGCCAGCAGCGACACACGCAGTTGGCAACGAGCGGGTGAAGGAATCTGTGGTGTTTCTAAAACAGGGGCATGAAAGGTGCGGTGAAATTCCGCCACCTGGTTAAGCGAATCAGGTTGTTGCATAGTTAGAGTAATGAAGAGTGAAAAATGAAGAGTGAAGAATAGTAAAACGGTTCGTAAACTATATTCTTCACTCTTCATTTTTCACTCTTCATTAATTTAAGAATTAATTTTCTTCCTCGCTGGTGAAGGAATAAAGAGTATTGTCGAGCGAGAGAGTATTTGAGGTAAAGTGCTGAATGAAGTCTTCGATCACGTCATCCGTAATTTCTTCGACGTTCAGGCAGACGTCCAATGCAATGCCGTAGTCGGACTGGGTATCGACTTCAACATGTTCCTGTACTTTAACCGTCTCTGTTTCTTCGATTTCCTCAATGATTTCCGTTAGCGCTGTCTCAGCTTCTTCTTCTAACTCAGGCGCGATTTTATAGTTAGGTTTACGTTCTTCGGGCGGTACGTATTCGGGAAACGTTTTTTGAACCTGCTCAACTGCCATTTCATAGACTAAGCTACTGTGATGCAGACGAAGCGTATAGACAAGCGTATCGAAAATCATTTCCTGTCCCTGATAATGGCCAGGAAACTGAATGTGTACACACTCCCCTTCGTCCAGCGTATCCAGATCCTCATCTTCAACAACAACAAACGATTTACCTTCCTGCTTGCACTCCTCTTTGAGCGCGTTGATTTCCTCAGGGTCGAACCCTTCGTTTTTATAAGTAGCCATGGGACAAAAGTAAGAGTTAATTTCGCTCAACCTAAAAGTTGACCTACTCAGTACTATACCCTTTCCTGTGCACTACTGTTTAAATGGATTCGAAAATTTGGGATCTGACGTTATCGAATCATCGGTAAGCGTATTGAAAAAGGCCAGTAAAGCCGCAACATCCGGTCGTGGTACGCCATGCGCCGGTACACCCGCATTGAGCATCGTACTGACATCGGCAATCGTGCCATTGTGAAATAAGAATTTACGGGTACTGATGTTTCGAAGCGAACCACTCTTGAAGCGAGGTTGCCCGTTTATACCAGCTTCCCTCGGAAAGGCAAAGGCACCAGCCGGTGTTGATGTCAGAAACATAGGGGGCGTGTGGCAACCTGCACAGGAAACAGCACCCGCATTTGCTGGCGCGGTCAGAAAAACCTGCTCTCCCCGTGCTTCGAGAGTCGTAAACGTTTCCAGGCCCTGCTTCACCCGGTCGTATTTCGATTGATAGGTGACAATGGATCGTTCAAATTGAGCCAGAGCTTTCGCAATTTTTACGGAGTCAATAGATGTACTACCAAATGCTTTCTGAAACAAAGCTGGGTAATAGGACTGGGCTTTGACACGGCTTTCGAGTTCGGCGAGCGTAAGTCCCATTTCCAGGTGGTTCTGGATTGGTTGCAATGCCTGCTTTTCTACCGTTGCCGCCCGCTCATCCCAAAACATTTTGCCCGATTTATAGAATCGTATATTCAATAGCGACATTGAGTTTCGGGTCGTAAGCGCATTATCAAATCCTTTACTCAGAGCCACTTCATCATCGAACGCATTGGCCTGTTTATGGCAACTTCCACAGCTCACCGTTCGGTTGAAGGATAGATTTTTATCATAGAAAAGCACTCGTCCCAATATAGCACCATCGTTGGTTATTGGGTTATTGGCAGGCATATTATCGGTAGCTGCCAATGCCGTTTGGATGTGCGCAGGGAATGTAACGAGGTAATTGTAAGTCGTGGTCGATAGTACTGAACTGGCAGTACTAACAGAAGAAACACTACTAACTGTACTAACACTACTAACAGGTTCGGGTGTATCGTTGGTCTTTGCGCAATTTTGCAAAAGTACCGGCAGGCAGGCAATGACGGCAAGGAGTTTCTTCATACGAGTAAATGGCTTTTAGGTACTAGACGATAGTCCGTCTAAACTCCTACGGGCACTTGTACTTTTTTAAATAAAAGCAAGCGCAATCGGCCAGGATTCGCGAAAAGTGTTACATTGCCAGCCTCTAACGGTGAACCCACTTAGGTTTTATTTTCAACTTTAACCTCATGAAATCAGTACTTGTAACAGGTGCTTCTGGTAATCTGGGCACTAGCCTCGTCGAAGAATTACACAACGACGGTTACCATATTATCGCCACCCTTGGTTCTGAGAAAGACCGGGATAGTTTCAGTCATCTGCCGAATGTAGCCAGTTATGTGGTGAATCTCCTGGAAACTGATAGTGTATCCGACTTTCTAAGCAAGATAGACGGTAAGTCCATTCATGCTGCGGCCTTGCTGGTTGGTGGCTTTGCGGCTGGCGACATTCATGACACCGACGTAGCCCTGCTCGACAAGATGTACCGACTTAACTTTATTACTACATTCAATGTCCTAAAACCCCTGTTATCTATCTTCGAAACCCAGGGCGGAGGTCAGTTTATCCTCATCGGAGCACGCCCGGCTATTGCACCCGAAGCAGGTAAGCATCTGTTTGCCTATGCCCTCAGTAAATCCCTGATTTTTGAGCTGGCCAATCTGGTCAATGCACATGGCAAAGGCAAACAGATTTCGGCAACCGTCATTGTTCCCAGCACCATCGACACGCCAATCAACGGGAAGCGATGCCTGATGCAGACCCATCGAAATGGATTAAACCGGAGGATATCAGCAAAACGATTGCCTTTATCTTATCGGATACTGGGAAAACGATTCATGAGCCCGTTTTAAAACTGTATAATCAAGCCTAGTGCTTTATCAGAATTGATTCTTTCGATTCTATTGATTCTTCTGATTCTATTGTATTGATAATTAGTTGAAATAGAATCGAAAGAATCAATAGAATCAATTTTCGACGAGTATTAACTACAACTCGTTTTGTGTAGCTTGTTGATTTACAAACCATTGGGTCACAACTGCTTCCCCAAGATCCACCGCGGTATCAATAGGGGTTTGATCGACATTTTCCAGTGTATCATCTGGCTGATGAATTCGGGGCATTCGTCCCTCGGTATCCAACGCGCACAAAGCAAGTACGGGGATACGATTTCGCACAAACCAAACGCTATCGAAGTCGGCGGTATGCCAGCGACCAACCTGTACCCGATCACGAAATCGTTCGGTATCCATCAACTGGCGGGCTAGGCGCGTGGGTTCATTGTCATAGCGGATCGCTTCGGCGGTACCCGTTTGCTCAATGACTGTTAGTTTTCCGGCACCCAGCGTATCGAAGTTAATAGCCAATGTCTGGGCGCGTTTCCACTCCCGTTTATGGGCTTCGACATACGCATGAGCACCCAGCATCCCCACCTCTTCGGCACTGGTAAGCACTACCTCTACTTCAAGACCGGGTAAGTTAGCCTGCTGGAGTCGTTCGGCGGTAGCCAGTGCTGCTGCCACACCTGTTGCATTATCGCTGGCCCCGTTGGTATACCCTTCAGCCAGTAGCCTGCCGTACCTATAATTGCCTGAAGTATAAAATAGCCTATAAGCCCATACCGTATATACGTGAGGTAAGGTAACGCGACCTTAAACACTTCGAGTGTGGCCAAGGAGGCTGCCAAGAGCATCAGCCACAGGGAAATAAGTAAAGAGATACGAAAATTTGACTGCTGCTTTGGGCTATAGAGCAATGAGACCGGAGCCGTATCATAGTGCGCCATCAGAATCACTTTTTTTCGGTTCTCGTCAGGGCCTTTAGCACGCCAGGTACCGATGACATTATGCGCAGTATGTTGAATCGGGAACCGCACAATGAACGAGTAGCGCCAGTTGAAATATTTCCAGGCCAGCCAAAAGAAATACCATACAAATCCGATGGCAACCCCGTGACCGGAATTAATGCCAGGCCCGTAACGATACCGCCAATTAGCCAATAAACAATAGTCACGTAGGTTTTTGGGGTCTGAAACGGCTCCATCCGAACGGTAGCTCCCCTATCAGACAGATACGTTTTGAGCAGTCGGGCCGCTTCAGAGCCTTGCGGAGTAGCCGCCCCCGATGCGGGAAAACACTGAGGTCACGAAGAATAGCTGAACCGAAATTCACAGGATTTTATTGATTAAAATTTCTGAACCGCAAGGGTGGCCCCGCAGGATTTATATGACTTTACTGACAGATTATGATTCTTAATGAAATCAAGACAATCAGGAAAATCATAAAAATCCCGGTCCTACTTCACAAACAACAGTTCTCGGTACTTTACCAGTGGCCAGTCCTCATCATCGACAACCTCTTCGAGTTTATCTACTTCGTAGCGGATTAATTCGAAATGATCTTTCACTTCGGTCGCGTAGAGTTTAGCCCGTTCGCTCGTGTCGACCACATTGTTGGCTTTCTTGCGCGACTCGATCATGGCTTCGACTCCTTTTTTAATGACAATTACCCGCGTCGAAATTTCGCGCAGGATGTCTTTAATGGGCTCAGCTTCGGCAGTCATGCCTAATTCAACCAAATTACGGGCCGTTTCGGCCAGTTTATTCTGGTACTTGAGTGCTGTCGACACCACGTGGTTCATGGCCAGATCGCCCATCACACGCGACTCGATCTGTACATTTTTAATATACTTCTCCAGCTCGATTTCATAGCGGGATTCTACCTCGGCGTGGTTCATAACCCCCGTCCGTTCGAACAAGGCCAGCGATTCAGGCTGAACAAAAACCCTAAGGCATCTGGTGATGATTTGATATTCGATAAACCACGGCGGGCCGCTTCCTCCACCCATTCATCCGAATAGCCATTTCCCTCAAACAGAATCCGTTTTGAGTTTGCATAGTATTCTTTCAGGATATCAACAATGGCCAGTTCTTTCTTTTCTCCTTTCGCCAGTCGTGCGTCGAGATCGGTTTTGAACCGGTTCAGTTGATCGGCCACAATCACGTTCAGAACCGTCATCGTGGACGCCGAATTGGCTGAACTACCCACCGCCCGAAATTCAAATTTATTACCCGTAAATGCAAAGGGCGATGTCCGGTTCCGATCGGTATTATCCCGCATCAAGCTTGGGATTCGATTCAGGCCCAGTTTATAATACACATTGTCCCCTTGTTTACCGTTACCTCCGACTTGGTTTCCAGATCGTTAAGTGCTTGTGTTAAGGCCTCACCCAAAAAAACAGAAACAATGGCGGGTGGTGCTTCATTGGCACCAAGTCGATGTTCATTACCGGCCGATGCAATACTGGCCCGTAGCAAATCGGCATTATCATGAACCGCCTTAACCACATTCACTAAAAACGTCAGGAACCGCAGACTCTCTTTGGGCTTGGTACTGGGTGCCAGCAAATTAACCCCCGTATTGGTACCCATCGACCAGTTGTTATGCTTCCCGCTACCATTAACCCCAGCAAATGGTTTTTCATGGAAGAGTACCTTCAGATTATGTTTCTCCGCAATCTTTTCCATCAAATCCATCAACAGGGCGTTGTGATCGACAGCCAGATTGACTTCTTCGAAAGTGGGCGCAACCTCAAACTGCCCCGGAGCCACCTCATTATGGCGCGTCCGAACAGGCATACCGAGTTTCATAGATTCGAACTCAAAGTCTACCATGAACGCATTGACGCGTGGGGGAATCGAGCCAAAGTAGTGATCTTCCAATTGCTGTCCCCGCGCCGGTGCGTGCCCAAATACGGTTCGGCCCGCCAAGACCAGATCGGGCCGGGCATAAAACAGGGCGCGGTCGACCACAAAATATTCCTGTTCTGGCCCTAGGGTTGGTATCACCTTGGTAATGTTCCGGTCGAAGTACTGGCAAACGGCTGTAGCTGCTTTGTCGAGAGCATTCAGTGCTTTAAGTAAAGGGGTTTTATAGTCCAGTGCTTCGCCGGTGTAGGAAATAAAAACCGACGGAATACAGAGCGTTTTCCCTCCTGCCCCATTGTCCATCAGAAACGCGGGTGATGACGGGTCCCAGCCCGTGTAGCCCCGAGCCTCAAACGTATTCCGCAGTCCACCGTTTGGAAATGAGGATGCATCTGGCTCCTGTTGTACCAGCGCGCTTCCTTTAAATTTCTCAACGGCTTTGCCATCGAGCGTAATGTCGAAAAAAGCATCGTGTTTTTCGGCCGTTTCGCCCGTTAACGGCTGAAACCAGTGCGTGTAGTGGGTTGCCCCTTTCGAGGTTGCCCACGACTTCATGGCACTCGCCACTTCATCGGCAATACCCGATCAATCTGACCATTGGTGCTGATGGCCTCAGTCACTTTCAAATACGCTTCGGGCGAAAGCAAGGCCCGCATGACTTCATTATTAAAGGTATAGCTTCCCAAAAAGTCACCCACGCGCTCTGTGGGAGCAGCTACCGGTATAGCCTGGCGGCTTTGGGCAGTTTCAAGGGCTTTAAAACGAAAATTTGACATTGAAGGTCTCGGAGGTTTTAGGTTTAAAAATTTGCCAAACATACACCCCTTCTGTCAGTTCCAGAACAATTCGGTTCTGATTTCTTAGTCAAGCCCGTAAACTACATAGCCATTTGTCCATGCTTAACGCAGCTTTAAGTTTGAAATGCAACAATTAGGGGTGAAAGGATTAATTTAATGTATTCATTGGGGGTACCATTTACACGTGACCAGCGAGCGGGTAACTTCTCGCTGGCATTCTATGAAAAGTACAAAATCCAGCAGCAATCCCATTTGTTGCATTTCATTTTAGATTCTAATAGTAGTATTAGCTGTCGTTTTCCTGGGTAAAAATGGCCGTGATTCGTCCGGAAAATTGTGCCCCAAGTCAGCCACATGGCCAACAAAAAGTAAAATCTTTGCTCCACCTGGCGCGATGTCGGCCTTCCAGCTTGGGTTAGTATTGTGTCAATGAGGACTTGCCCTTGCATAGGCGTTGGCAGTTTGGAAGGTGAGATGTCCAAAACGACAACGCCTTTTTGCTAGATCTCTTCTTAACCCACTACCTTAAAAACTGACGGACTACTGATACAATTGAGTGCAGATTCAAAATGTCGATTTAGTTGTTACCCAGTCTAGAGTTTCAAGTCCATCTTCAGTCATCTCAATTCGAGTTATTTATTACCACTAAGTAAACATTGGCCGCCCGATCATATGAATGTATTCGATGATAAGTACCCAAAAGTGTCGTATTGATTCGAGAAAATAACCTATAAAGTACTAAGACAGAATTGTTTGTATTTTGATTCTCGGGGCGGCATTGGCCCACTCCGGTAGCCCGGTGCAACCGTGGACCGTGTCCAACGCCCGCGCGGTGGATTCTTTAGCGGCTATTGTTTATAAATCGATTATCACGATGGAATCGAAAGGATCTATAAAATCATATTTGGCCAAATATTTATTAGAATGCCGACTTGCTTATCTTAAGGAAAGATCAGCGCAAGATTTGTACCCAGCCTTTAAGGCGACGACGTAATGGCTGGCAAAATAGTTCATAGTAGTACACTCCTGTAGGCAAACCTTCGCCACACCATTGATTGTGGTACGACTCGCTCTCAAACACCCGTGCTCCCCAACGGTTGTAAATAGCAAGCTGCCAAGGACGCAGTTCAATATTGTCGATGATAAATGTTTCGTTTATGCCATCTCCATTAGGAGTAAAAATGTTGGGCACATTATCGGGACAATCTATCACCTGTACATTAATGGTATCGGCGATAGGACAGGTGTGAGAATCAACCTTGACCCAATATTGTCCAGCTTGAGAAACGGTAAGGGTAGAATCGGTTGAACCGGTACTCCAATGAAGAGCGTGCCCTGGATAATTGGGGATTAAGGTGAGCTTTTCTCCTCGGCAGAGCGTGGTGTCTTGGGGCAATACCACGGGTGGCAGTATCCGAACATGCAGCGTATCCGTAACTGAGTAAACGCCAGTAGTGGCCGTTACAAAATAAGTACCTGCTTGAGTTATAGTTCGGATAGAGCTTGTAGAACCGTCCTGCCACAGATAGCGAGTTTGTGAATTGTCTGGCAGTTGTATCGTCAATACTTGACCCAGACAGAGCGTAGTATCAACACCCAAATTAGGCACATTAACGAGAGGAGCATCGATTACCTCTTCTATAGATATATCGTCAATATAATAATATGAGCCTGCCGCTGCGATTGTTTTTTGCCCTGATAGCTCAATTTTGGTATGTCTGTCATTAAAAAGTTGCCTATCGTGAGATAAGAGTATGGCCTTTGAGCGACAAAGCTTTGGCTTATCTCCCGCCAATTGGTATCAGCTATTACGATGGTATCATTGACTTGTGGGGTGCTAAGTATGGGTGGTTTTATAGTTGTTTGTTTAATAGGACCTTCCGAAAAAAGCATTCCTAAATGATTTGTCTGAAAATTGGATAATCTATAACGAGCCGCAAACATTTTAGCCTGATATACTTTCCCTATTGTTAGCGGTTCTGTTAACCTAATTTGTATATATTCCCGGTAATCAACAGCTTCTAATAATGTATTAACGGGGGTGTTGGTATAGTTAAAATGTACTGTATCGTATTTAAAAGACGTATAAATACCAACCAGATAATGACCTGAATGCGCTTTTGTATTATCATAGATATAAAGTAGACACTGACCTTTTCTTGATGAATCTGAATTCCATAAGTCAGTAGTACCTTTTGTTGGTATATACCAGTCTTTTATATAATCTTCTAATACTTCGTCGCCCGTTCTAAAGCGTCCAAGACATGGGTCTTTTTTGAAGAATTCAAAACTGGGGTTAGGTACTAAATTCTGAGCCGTAAGCGCTGATGTATTAATTACCAATACCCATACTAGTAAACACTTTAACATGGACAAACAGGCCGAGTTTTATTGATTTACAGTAAGGACCCAGGGAGATTTTCTCCGGGTCCTTACTGTAAATCAACGTTGAGTTTTTACTAACTTTTTTACTAAAAATAAATCGCCTACCTTCAAGCGACAAAAGTAAAGGCTAGGAGGTAACTTAGCTACATTAACCGGATAAGTAAACGAACCCGAGGCATGATGTGCATCGGTAACAACTTGGACCAGTTGTCCTTGCTGATCAACTATTTCAGCACGCACATGCATTTCTATGGGTAGTTTAAATGTAACACTTGCCTGATCAGTAACGGGGTTAGGCGATACGTTGAGCGAATAGCCATAAGCTTCCTCATTAAATGAATCGTCTGCTCCCAGACGGGCGCTACCGGCCGGAAGGGGTAAATATATTTTTTGTGAAACAACGTAATTTCCTGCGCTTGTAACGGCATAATAGCGGTAACTATCCGGCGTGCTGGATACACTGGAAAATATTCTTCCTGAAGAGATAATATTGCTTCCGATAGGTTTGTTATCCCCTTTCACCCAATACCAGTTAACATAGGCAGAATTGGGATCGCCAGTTAACTGATAGGTACCATCTGTATTTTTAGTGACTTGTAAACTTGGCATAGGATTTGCGCAAATTGGGGTGCCACTTGTCAGATTACTATTATACCAAGCATTACCTAAATCATAAAGTTGGGAACCCCGAAATGCACCTCACTTGAATTGCCGTTTCTAGGTATACCGATGTTATCAGTCGCTGGGCCAGAACTATTTGATGCAGCTACGTTGGTCTGACCGGCGAGCACATCCGGCCAAACGGGTGGATTTCTGCCAAAAGCAAGTACTTCCGGATTATAAGTCGCTTTGGCTATGAACCAATTTAAATAGGGCTGGCCAAAGTCTGCCCTTGATTTGCTAATTACGTCGTTTAGCCTACTTTGATAATCTGATGTACTGGTGCTTTGTTGATTATCTGCTTCGCCTTGGCGACATAGAACGCCACGCGTGCCAAAAAGTGCCCCGTAATAGTTTAAAATATTCTTAAAAGCAGTATAAGGTTGATAAGGTGAGGAAGATCGATTGCAAATAGCTTGCGAACTATTATAGACACTGTATGTTGGATAATTTATAAACATACTAAGCTATTTTTTAAAGGATAGACCCACAAAAAAAGTAGACCAGACTAAGGTTTGAATCGACAAAGCTCACTTCAGAAAAGACGAAGGAAGGTTAGGTAGGGGTGCCGATTAAAACCATACCGTTTCATTCGGGTATATCTACTGCGAACCAAGCAGGGTATCCAGTAGATACATAAATACATGGGATTTAACTTTCTCTTAAGTGCCAATCCAAGATTGAATGAAACTAGGTAATCCACCGCTTTGGGCAGTGATTATGTACTTGCTGGCTACGTCTTTTGGGTAGATTTACGGCATGAGCAAGTATAAAAAGCAATCTCATGTGGTCCGCTTCGGAGGTCTAATGGAAATGTGACTATCAAATTGTTTGGACACCTAAATATCGTTTTCTCGTCCTTTCGGGCTTGGTGAATCGTCAGTTGGAACGATAGATCAACAGCTTGCTTTATGAACGGTTATTACTGAGCCAGAATAAAAAACGCTTCTTAGCTATTGCCGATCTCAGGCTAAGCCGACTTAGCCACAGCAAGTGATCGCCGGGTTTAGGATTTCCCGTAATTACAAGTTTATAGCCACTCAAGTTAGGTGATTACACGTTAGGAAGCTGGGCAAACATTCGGCTGTAATGCCCTAAAACGCATTAAACTTGTCTCAGGGGTAGAGGGCTAACCTGCTACCCTTCTTGCAGGTCTATGATTTCCACCAAATCAAAACTCCCGCCAACTCCAAAGCGTATATGGCCAATTACGTGCTTAATTACCTATCGAATGCGAGACCTAAGGCCTTAATAATCTGATCCAAAGTCTCCGACGAACCGCTTTTGGGATGACCAATTTCAAGCATCTTTGGTTAAGGGGTTTTGCCATCTCTGAATGAACCATATAAATTGTCAGACAACCAAAAACAAAAGCCCGACCACTCACGCAGTCGGGCTTTGTATAATCAGGTATGTTAGCTTATGCTAATACCACACCAGCCGATTTAACGGTTGAGATGATAACAGCAGCCACTTTGTATGGATCAGCAGCCGAGTTTGGACGGCGATCTTCTAACCAACCTTTCCAGCCGCGTTCTACCGTAGCAATTGGGATACGGATCGAAGCACCACGGTCAGATACACCATATGAGAATTGATCGATCGACTGAGTTTCGTGTTTACCGGTCAAACGAAGGTGGTTATCAGCACCATACACGTCGATGTGTGCTTTAATAATTTCTGGTGTCTTACCGAACGCTTCACAGATTTCGGCGTAAACTTCTTTGCTACCTGCTGTACGGAGGACAGAGTTCGAGAAGTTTGCGTGCATACCCGAGCCATTCCAGTCGGTATCGCCCAAGGGTTTGCAATGCCAGTTAATTGAAACGCCGTATTTCTCACCGATACGCTCCAATAGATAGCGAGCTACCCAGATTTGATCGCCAGCCGCCTTTGCACCTTTAGCGAAAATCTGGAATTCCCACTGTCCGGTGGCTACTTCTGCATTGATACCTTCAACATTGAGGCCAGCATCGAGGCAAACATCAAGGTGTTCTTCGATGATATAGCGACCATAGGCATTTTGAGCACCTACTGAGCAATAATAAGGACCTTGTGGGCGCGTAGGGAAACCTTCAGCCGGGAAGCCAAGTGGTTTATCGATTTTCATATCCCACAGGAAATACTCCTGCTCAAAGCCAAACCAGAAGTCGTTATCGTCGTCTTCGATCGTAGCACGACCGTTAGTTACGTGAGGAGTACCATCAGCATTTAACACTTCACACATGACGAGGTAACCATTTTTACGCTGCGGATCAGGGCAGATAAAAACTGGTTTCAGCAGACAGTCTGACTTACCACCTTCAGCCTGTTCGGTTGAAGATCCATCAAACGACCACATTGAGCAGTCTTCAAGGTTGCCTGAGAAATCGTCCTCAATTTTAGTTTTGGACCGTAGGCTTTGAGTGGGCTTGTAACCGTCGAGCCAAATGTACTCTAACTTCGCTTTTGCCATGATGTACAGTGGATTGTTTTGAATAGGGGTTTCGTTAACAGACTTCCGGCAAATATAATACGGCTTTACAATAAAAAATAAAGGCAAACATACCCTCTAGCCATAGTTTTTACTGTTTTTCAGGAAATATTATAATTTTAATTCGCCTGATCCAATAAAATACAACATTTGTCGAAAAATTTTATCACTTTATAATTTTAAGCATCTATAACAAAAAAAGTGTATAAAAGCAGGAACTGCCTTTGGAAAGACGGCCAATTGACGAAAAAGAGGCCATTTAAATCAAAACTACCCTCTTGCCAGAGGGTATATCTCAGCAAGAGAGTAGTTTATATTCTTCTACGTTGGGTCGGTCAAAAACCAGCTCTATAGACCGTTTTTCTGCTAGAAATCAGCAATCAGGTTCGTCTTGAATAGCTTGATGGCGATAGCCAGTAGAATAATCCCAAAAATTTTGCGAAGCACCGACAGCCCACCTGAACCAAGCCGCGTTTCGAGCCAGCCCGACGATTTCAACACGGCATAAATCAGCACCAGATTTAGTACAATACCGATGATGATATTTACCGTCTGGTATTCGGCCCGAAGTGAGATGATTGTTGTTAGTGTTCCTGCTCCGGCAATTAGGGGAAAAGCAATCGGCACAATATGGGTAGCCCCGCCAGTGCTTTCTTCCGATTTAAAAATGGTTCGCCCCAGGATCATTTCGAGGCCGATCAGGAAAATAATCAACGCTCCAGCCACCGCAAACGATGCCACATCGACACCAAATAACTTTAGGATTCGTTCGCCAACAAACAAAAAAGCGATCATTAAGGCTCCCGAGGCAAACGTTGCTCGCTCAGACTCAATTTTGCCGGTCTTCTTACGCAGGTCTATGATAACCGGCAACGACCCCACGACGTCGATTACGGAAAACAGGATGAGCGTAACGGAAATTATTTCCTTGAAACTGAGCATCATAATGAATTTTCGTATAAGTATTCGGGCTTCTGTCCGTGCTATCTGTACGACCGAAGAAACTGCTTCAAAGTTCCAATCTCATCATCGGTAATAGCAGGAAAGTTAGCTATCCGGAATGTTGTGCTTTTCCAGTCGCCGTAACCATTACCCAGCGTAATACCTGCCTGCTGAGCAGCCGTTTTAATATCCTTAATCGCTTTTTCCGTCCCTTCCACCGCAATTACGGTTTCGGAACGGATGGAGGGGTCAGTGATCAATAGGTTAAAAGCAGGTGCATCAAGGGCCAAACTGGAGCTTAGCCCAGACTCAGCAAAAAAAGCATACCAGTCAGCGGCCCGTTGTTTAGTGATGGTATTTACGACAGCAATAGGTGGCACCTGCTGTAGAACACGCATGAGCATATAGATGCCCAGGCCATTAGGCGTATAGGGTGTCTGAAATTTTGAGAAATTTTCGTGGATAAACAGCAGGCTATTGTAATGGTTATTCTCGCCGATTTCCTCCGCTCGTTTAAGAGCGGCTGGCGAGTAAACCAATACGGCCAAACCTGCCGGAAGCCCAAAACATTTCTGCACAGAAGCAAACCAGACATCGGCCAACGACCAGTCGAAGGCAATGCCTGCCATCGACGAAACGGCATCAACCGCAATCAGCGACGAAAAGTCCCGCCTGAACTGGGCCAGGGTTTCCATGTTAACCTGAGTTCCGTTGGACGTTTCGTTTTGAACGATACACAATACATCGGCTTCGTTCAGGCTGGCAGGCGGTTTGATTCGGTAGGCATATTCAGCCCATTTTTTACCAAAGGCTCCACTATGCGGATGTAAACTAGATTCTGCCGTTAGCGACTGGGCCACAATCTCCCAGCATTCCGTCGCCGATGAAACCAGTGCAATGTGATAGTCGGCAGGAATAGCGAGTTTTTCGTGAAGCAACCGGACCGTCTCTTTCACGATATCCATAAAACCAGCGCTTCGGTGGTTCAGGCTTACAATGCCTTGTCGTATGGCTTCAGCAGCATAATCGGCAACCTGCGGATAGACTTTGGACGGACCAGGATAGAAGGTGATCATATTAATGAAGAATGGATAATAAACAATAGATAATGCTTAAACTCGGCAGGAAATGTCATTATACATTTTCTATTATTCATTATCCATTAAATACCGTACCGCCATCTCATAGCCCATCAATCCCAGGCCAACAACAATACCTTTACATTTTGCCGATAGATAACTGTGATGCCGGAATGACTCGCGGGCATGGACATTGGAGATATGTACCTCTATAGCCGGTGCCGTTACGGCCGATAGTGCATCGGCAATAGCGATGGATGTATGCGTATAGGCTCCGGCATTGATTACAATACCATCAATATCGAAACCCAGTTCATGAATTTTATCAATCAGCTCGCCTTCGTGATTCGACTGAAAATACCGAAGTTGCACGTCGGGAAACTTCGCTTCGAGTGTTTCCAGGTACTCAACAAAGGAACGGTTCCCATAAATTGTTGGCTCACGCTTACCTAACAGATTGAGATTGGGGCCGTTGATAATGAGAATTTGTTTCATATAATGTATATTAATGAATAATGTATAATGGTTAATGAATAATGTATTCCGCTACCTCATTTTACATTGTTCATTAATCATTATACATTATTCATCCGCTTTCTATGTGGCAAAGTTATATAAACGCCTTTAAGAACTACCTCAAACTCGAGCGATCGCTGGCCGAAAATTCAGTGGAGGCTTATTTACACGACGCAGAGAAACTTCATGAATACATCCTGCTGACCGATCCCGCCCGAACCCCGATGCAGGTAACCGAGAAGGAATTGATGAATTTCCTGAAATATCTCGGTGAGTTAGGCTTATCTGCCCATAGTCAGGCGCGGATGTTGTCGGGCATAAAGTCGTTTTTCAAGTATCTGTTGCTCGAAAATTTGATCGACCGCGACCCGACCCAGTTGCTCGAAGCCCCTAAACTGGGCCGAAAACTCCCGATACCCTTAGTTTCCCCGAAATTGAAGACATGCTGGCCGCCATTGACCTTTCTACACCTGGTGGTACCCGCGATCGTGCCATGCTCGAAGTGCTCTATAGTTCAGGTTTGCGGGTGACGGAATTGCTGAACCTACGTTTGACCAACTGCTTTTTTACGGAAGGCTTTGTGCGGGTACTGGGAAAAGGGGATAAGGTTCGGCTGGTGCCCATTGGTGAGGATGCGATGCACTACACCCGAATTTATGTGGAGCATGTACGTAGCCAGTTAGACGTGCAGAAAGGGGATGAGGACACCATTTTTCTGAATCTACGCGGTAAGCAACTTTCCCGGATTACCGTCTTTACGACCATTAAAAAGCTGGCTGAAGAGGCAGGCATCAAAAAAACAATCAGCCCCCACACCTTCCGACACTCTTTTGCTACCCACCTCATAGAAGGTGGTGCCGATCTGCGGGCGGTTCAGCAAATGCTTGGTCATGAATCCATTACCACAACCGAAATCTACACCCACCTTGACCGGGATTATTTACAGCAAACGTTGCGGGAGTTTCATCCGAGGGCGAATAGCAGGGAGCAGGGTGCACGGCGCAGGGGATAGAACAAGAAACATCCATACACCTTGCTCCCAGCACCCTGCTACAAACAAAGTCCCCGCTATCGAAGCCGACGGCGGGGAACCCCCAATCTAACTAACCCAAAACTATAAAGATTTATCTAACTACTGCTCCTGTCAAACACACGTCTGCGGACTACGCGTCTGCGGACTATACGTCTGCCGTAGTTTTCTCACCAACGAACTGTTGATGTTGATTTTTAAACAATAGGTTGAACGAAGTCAGGCTACCATAAATCCGGGTAATATATTGTTGAATATTTACCTTCTCTTCGTCATCGAGTGTACTGGCGTTTACACGTTGTTCAAGCACGCGCAAGCGATCCCTAACCATTACAATTTTGTGAAAGAAAGCATCGATCGGCATTTCTTTCTGCGATAGATCAGTCCGGCCTGGTTTCAGGATCAGCTTCCCTCCTTTCCACTTATCTCCTAAGGGTACAAGTTCCGTTTGGTCAACCCACTTTTGGAGTACCCGCGTCAGCGCCTGTTCCACATCAAACAAACTAACCAAATCGCCGTCGGGCTCAATAGCCTCAATAACGGTCAGGGGCGTGTCGAATTTGATTATCTTCACGCCATCCTGAAGAAACGTAATAGTATATCCATTGGCTTTCAGATTAATAATGACGCCATCGCCAAACTCTGTATGACTAACACGGGAACCAATGCCCAATAGGGTATTCATAAAAAAGGGACTGTTTAACTTACAGTATACCCTAAACAAACCCCGTGCCAAAGTAAACTTTCATCATCTAACTAAATCTCTTCATTGTTTATGCCTGCTGTTGAAACCGCACTACTCACCTGTCAAAATGATCAATTTAGCTTACCAGAAGGCATTCACTATCTAAATTGTGCCACTCGTGCGCCTTTCAGTAAAGCCGTTGAACAGGCTGGTCACACGGCCCTCTCTCAACATGCAAACCCCTTCGGATTGCGGCCCGATGATTTCTTCACTGGAGCTATACGGGTGCGAAAACTGTTCTCAACGCTCATCAATACTAATGATCCAGACCGCATCGCGGTTGTACCTTCTGTATCGTACGGAATGGCCGTAGTAGCCCGTAACCTGGCGCTAAAACCAGGCATTCGGGCCGGGCAGAAAATTGTACTTATTGGGGATGAGTTCCCAAGCGATGTGTATGCCTGGGGCCGAGTCAGCACCGAACTTGGGCTAACCATTACGACCGTCAATATGCCCGACGAGTTTCCCAAAGGCCCTCGATGGAACGAGCGGCTACTGGATGCGATTGACGCCGGTACGGCTTTAGTTGTAGTCCCTCCTGTTCACTGGATGTACGGAATTCGATTCGATCTGGAAGCCATCGGGAAACGGGTCCGCGAAGTAGGTGCGTGGCTGGTTATTGATGGGACGCAGGCGATTGGTGCCATTCCGTTTGATCTAACCAGGATTCAACCTGATGCTGTCGTTTGTGCGGGTTACAAATGGATGATGGGCCCTTATTCGCTTGGATTGGCTTATTTTGGCCCGGCTTTTGATGAGGGCACTCCACTCGAAGAAGGCTGGATGAATCGTCTCGACAGCAATCAGTTTCACCAGCTGATGGATTACCAACCCATCTACCGAGCAAAAGCCTATCGGTATAATGTAGGGGAACATACCCACTTCCTCCAGATGCCCATGCTCGAAGTCGCCCTCAGTCAACTCATCGACTGGCAACCCTCCCGGATTCAGGACTATACAGAAAATCTTATGGCACACGCATGGCCATCCTTACAAGAACTCGGTTGCCGCCTTGAACCTGAGACTGGCAGCATAGGACGAAGTCATCATCTGGTTGGTCTGTGGCTACCTGACTACGCCGATCCAATGGCTATTCAACTAGCTTTACAAAAAGAAAATGTATCCGTTTCAGCCCGTGCACGCGTCCTGCGGATTGCTCCACATCTATACAATACACCGGATGATGTGGATGCGTTGGTGAGGGTGTTGAGGAAGACAGTAGTGGAATGAGTCAAAGTAAGTGGAGTGAGTCAAAATAAGTGGAGTGAGTTAAGTAAGTTAAAGTAAGTGTAAGAGCAGAAGCAGGTGCACTATACTTGTTTCACCTACTCCACCAATTACAACTCATACAACTCCAATGGCAAATCATCGGGGTCGGCGAAAAAAGTGAAGCGTCGGCCTGTGTGCTGATCTACCCTGACGGGTTCAGTCACGACACCTTTTACGTTCAGGTCCGTTATGGCAACGTCAAGATTAGTGACAGCAAAGGCCAGATGACGTAGCCCAGCCGATTCAGGTCGCGAGGGACGTTTAGGTGGATTAGGGAACGAAAAGAGTTCAATGAGATACGCTCCGTTAAGAGCAAGATCCAGTTTATACGACTGTCGCTCAGCCCGATAATATTCACCCAGCACTGAAAAACCCAGAACCTCCGTGTAAAATCGTTTGGAAGCTTCGTAGTCAGAACAAATGATGGCAATGTGATGTACGGCAGCAAGTTGAAGCATTGGCCTTAGGGAGTTAGTAATGTATCTGTTGCCATCGTATCCACAGCGGTTCCGTCTTTAGCTGGTAAAGCTCGCTCCAGCTCACGATGTTTATTCCAAGGAGCCGTGGTACGCCGGGCCATATCGATAGCCAGTAAAGCGACGATGGTTGTGAAAACGATAAAAACGACAATGAAAATGCGACGGTTTCGGTTCACAGTGATAAATGAATAATGTGTAATGGATATGAACTAATGGATAATAGCTACAATAGGTATTGAAACCCATTATGCATTGTACATTATCCATTATTCATTACTAATCTGCTTGGGGCCAATCTGAAATGCCATGCTACCTGTTCGCCCGGAAACCTCCGCCCAAATCAGGTTGTCAAACGTTACCGCAACAACCGCTCCCTTACTCATGGATCCTATACTCTGGTGGGTCAGAAATTCCGCCAGGTACGATACATCAGGATTATGCCCAACAATCATAGCCGTCTGCGTTGTTTCAGGTAATGCATTGATCGCTTCGAGATACGCCTTGGGGCCGCCTTCATATAATTTTTCAATAAACTGCACCTTCGCCACTTCATAGCCAACTTGTTCAGCAATAACGGTTGCCGTGGTTTTTGCGCGCGGAGCCGGGCTACTTAGGATTACATCAGGATGAACACCTTTTCCGTGCAGATAGCGACCGACTCGGGCAGCGGCCATGATGCCATCGGATGTTAATTCTCGATCAAAATCTGCCATGAATATGGCCCGGTCTTCTGCTTTAGCATGACGGACAATGTATAGCGTAATCGGCATACGGGTAAGAGGATCGTTAAGAAAAGGTTTTTGGTTTCGGTGCAAAAATAGAACGGCAATTGGCACGCAACTAATTATCCGGATTTTTGAGGAATAAAATTGTCTGTGGGCGATTCGACCGACAATCCGTACTTTTGCGCCTACAACCACTATCTGGTCGCCGTTCTAGTATGAGTTATTTACCTATTCAGCAATTATTAAAGACTGCCCCGGTCGGCACTACTGTGACCGTTAAAGGCTGGGTTCGTACCAAGCGCGAAAGTAAAAACGCCGTTTTTATAGCCCTCAATGATGGCTCAACCATCAATAATATTCAGGCAGTTGCAGAATCCGGGCAACTTGCCGAGGAAACCCTGAAGCTGATTACGACGGGAGCTTGTGTGGCCGTAACAGGTCAACTAGTGGAGTCGCAGGGAGCTGGGCAGGCCGTTGAAGTCAAAATCGAAGATGTGCTCATTTACGGCCCCGCCGATCCTGACAAATACCCCCTCAACCTAAACGGCACTCGCTGGAATTCCTGCGCGAGATTGCTCACCTGCGCCGCGCACCAATACATTCAGTGCGATCCTGCGCATCCGGCATGCGTTAGCGTTTGCCGTCCATAAATACTTTAACGATAATGGATTCTTTAACCTTCACACGCCTATTATTACAGCCTCCGACGCTGAGGGTGCGGGTGAGATGTTCCGTGTAACAACCCTTGACCCGATTAAGCCCCCCCTCACCGAAGAGGGAAAGGTCGATTACACCCAGGATTTCTTTGGTCGAGAAACGAACCTGACGGTATCAGGGCAGTTGGAAGGTGAACTCGGTGCTCTTGCACTGGGGAAAATTTACACCTTCGGTCCAACGTTCCGGGCCGAGAACTCCAACACGACCCGTCACCTGGCCGAGTTCTGGATGATTGAGCCGGAGATGGCTTTCTATGAGCTGGAGGACAACATGAATCTGGCCGAGGATTTTGTCAAAACCGTCATCCGTTATGCGCTCCAGCACTGCGCCGACGATCTGGCTTTTCTGGATAATCGCCTGAAAGAAGAAGAAAAAACAAAAAGAAAGAGGAACAAAGCGAACTGGGTTTGCTCGAAAAGCTCCAGTTTGTGATCAGCAACGAATTTGTCCGGCTAACCTACACTGAAGCCATCGACATTCTGGTCAACTCAAAGCCTGCCAAGAAAGGCCAGTTCCAGTATGAAGTGAGCTGGGGTGTCGATTTGCAGTCGGAGCACGAGCGTTATCTGGTCGAAAAACACTTCAAGAAGCCTGTTATTCTGACGAATTATCCCCGCGAGATCAAGGCGTTCTACATGAAGCAGGACGACGATGGGAAGACCGTTCGTGCCATGGACGTGCTGTTCCCTGGCATCGGCGAAATCATCGGTGGTTCGCAACGGGAAGATAATCTGGATAAACTCACCGCCCGAATGCACGAAGTAGGCATTGAGCCAGAGGCCATCTGGTGGTATCTGGATACGCGCCGATTTGGTTCAGCACCCCACGCAGGCTTCGGCCTTGGCTTCGAACGGCTGGTGTTATTCGTGACCGGCATGGGTAACATCCGCGATGTTATCCCATTCCCAAGAGCACCGAAAACGGCTGAGTTTTAAAACTAATGATGAATTATAAATGATAAATTATGAATATTTTTCAGCACATGTAATTCATCATTTATAATTCATCATTCATCATTTATATCGTGCTTGCACTCCCTATTTTCCTGGCAATGGCTTCCGGCTTTGTGGTCGTTGGCGTGTATACCGAACGAAAGGTCTCGGCGTTCATGCAGGATCGGCTTGGTCCTATGGAAACAGGAAAATGGGGCTTACTGCAACTCTTTGCCGATTTGCTGAAGTTGCTTCAGAAAGAAGACATTGTGCCCACGGCAGCGGATCGAAAACTGTTTTTACTAGCCCCCACCGTCATTTTCGCGTCTGTGTTTGCGGGTTTCGCCGTGATGCCGCTCACCCCTGATTTGCAAGGCTCAGGTGCTTCGGTTGGTGTCTTTTATTTGATGGCGATTGTCTCCTTCGATGTCGTAGGTATTCTCATGGCTGGCTGGGGTTCCAATAACAAATATTCGTTGTTTGGTGCCATGCGATCTGTCGCCCAAATTATTTCCTACGAGATTCCCCTGGGGCTGACCATTCTATGTGTTGTCATGATCTGTCAGACACTCAATTTACAGACACTCAGTTTCCAACAGGGTATTTACACCCACGAAACCAACTATCTCTTCGGGTTAAAAGCACTGGGTATTGATGTAACGCACTGGGGAGGCATTTTTTCCTGGAACATTCTCCGGAATCCGTTTCTGCTGATTGCCTATATCATCTTCTTCATTTGTACCCTGGCCGAAAGTAACCGCGCTCCCTTTGATCTGCCCGAAGGTGAATCTGAAATTGTTGGCGGTTTCCATACCGAGTATTCAGGAATGCGTTTCGCCTTGCTCTACTTGTCTGAGTACGCCATGATGCTGCTGGTATCGTTTCTGGGAGCGGTATTATTTCTGGGCAGTTGGAACACGCCCCTACCTAACCTCGGCCCTGTCCGGCTTGCCGACTGGACGAGTGGTGCCCCCGGCACCCTTTGGGGGCAACTCACGGGTGGGTTCTGGCTCCTGTCAAAAGTGTTTTTCGCGGTACTGCTCCAGATGTGGGTACGCTGGACGCTTCCCCGCATTCGGGTTGATCAGATGATGCATTTGTGCTGGAAAGTCCTGACTCCCATTGGGTTGATTCTGTTATTGATTTCGGGAATCTGGCGGTTGCTGATGATTTAGCATTAATGAAACTGACCTACACGCTGGATTGGCTGCTTACTCAACACAACCAGCAAGACCGCTTAAGTATCTTTTTTTCTGGGGACATCAACCTCGTAAAGATGGCCGTATTAGCAAGTCCTGCTTTAGCCAGTGGTATCATTCACCATTTACACTGGATGGACAACTCTATCCAACAGCTGAACACTATATGATGGCTGAAAAGGCAAGGCTATTTGCGGATATAGACGCTTTAGGAAAAATTCTCGCTTGCCAGTCACCGGCCGAAGCTAAAAAACTAGGGCGAACCGTTCGAGATTTTAACCCAACTCTTTGGGATAACCATTGCATTACCATTGTCATTAAGGCCAATTATCACAAGTTTTCTCAAAATCCTGAACTACGGGACTTCCTGCTAACTACAGGCAATCGAATTCTTGTTGAAGCAAGTCCGATTGATGTAATTTGGGGTATTGGGTTAGCCAAAGATGATATACAGGCAGCGAATCCAGCTCAATGGCCGGGCAAAAATTTGCTTGGTTTTGCCTTAATGGAAGTCAGGGAGCAATTAGCTTAGCTTACGTGATTTTGGTATCAAAATGCTTCTGAAATATTAACGTAGAAGCCGTGAGTGTGATTTCCGACGGCCGCATCAAAACGAACATTCAGATGCTCTTTCCGGCTAATCAGGTAACGCAAACCAGCTCCTCCTGTGGGCTTCAGATCGCCTACTTCAAATTCACTGGGTTTATGGGCCACATCCCCAACGCCCGCAAAGACAACCCCACCAATACGACCAAAAAGGTGTTGCCGTAACTCAGCCTGCATGATCACAGCATTGTTATCCCGGTAGCGGCCATTGTAATAACCCCGAAGTAAGGACGAACCGCCTAAAGTGGCAGCTTGCTTGAACGGAACCTCGCCAAGGTTTAGGTTTAAATAAAATTGCCCAGCCAGTACAGTATTGGGCGATAGCGACCGGTAATGGCGAATATCGAACAGGAAGTTTGTGAACCCGAATTCACTACCCAGCAATTCGCCATATTCCATAAAGGAAACATCGGCATACCAACCCCGAACAGGCGAATAGATATTATTTCGGGTATCGACCAAACTCGCTACCCCAACTCCGTTCACTACACTTCCCAAACTACCGACCAATGTCTGCGCGGGTGCCTGCCGATCTGACGAACGAGTAATGTCGAATGTTTTTAAAATACTGCTGCTGAATACCCACGAACCAACCCGGTTTCAGCTTTCGTAGAAATCGATTATAGGCGCGTAAGCTTTTATATGAAATGAGTTCTTCCTGGGAGTCAGCGGTTCCAGGGCCGATTCCATAATACAGTTCGGGAAACTTGGTATAGAGCAACATACCACGTATCAGGTACTTTTCCTGTTTTGTAAAAATCGTATAGGTTGGCTCAATAACCGTTTGCGCATTCTGGGTATGAATAATGGCAAAATCTACATTTGAGGTCCGCGCTGTGCTATCAGTCCGAAACAGGCATACGCCCAGAACTCCGTAAGCGATCTTGGTTTCAGGCGTATAGAAGATTACGGGTAGTGGAATAAGCTGAAACTTATGATGGACTTCCTTGGCCGTATCGGCGATCAATAGAGTTCGATAGACGGGAAATGAAATAGAACGCCCCTCCCCTAACACCGGTAGAAAAAGCAACGCAATCCAACCCAGATAATAGCGCATTAGAAAGGCACGTCCAGTAGTAATGATCGTTTACAGGTTATAATTTACCCGTTAAACCTTAACAAGATACAGTGACTAAGGCTGAATCAGATTTATTATAAATGATAATATTACGCATATATCGTCTAATAATAGTATCTCATCACCCAACTATTTCTGATTAGTTATGTTCGTTTAAGATAAAAACGGCAGGATATCCGTCTGGTTCGTAAATTTGCGCCCTTTTACAATAGTACATGTCACTTCTTACACCTGTTCCAACTGGCGATTTAATCTGGCAAGCGGCCTGGAAATCACCTATTTTTCGCCGAAAATTCATCATCGGGATGATTGGCATTATTGCCCTTCTTGCAACATTTCCATACTTTTTTCACACCATTGAGCAGCATAGTGGCCCAGTATTAAACGACTGGGTAGTTGCCCAGATTCCCCCTTATGATGTATCGCTAATCATTTTTGGCGTAATCTGGGCAGCAGGTTTATTGATACTCATACGTGCCCGGCGCAGTCCGGCGGTGTTTATGATGTTTATCTATAGTTACATCATCATTACCCTGACACGGATGATCAGTATTAATCTGTTTCCGCTCAATCCGCCTGTTGGTCTGATTCCGATGATTGACCCGATTACCAATGCCTTTTACGGGAAGGTATACATCACCAAAGATTTATTTTACTCCGGCCATACCTCAACCATTTTCCTGATATTCCTGTGCCTGCGTGGCTGGTGGGATCGCCTTTGGGTTCTATTGGGTTCGCTGATTGTCGGTAGCCTGCTACTCGTGCAGCATGTGCATTACACGATTGATGTATTGGGCGCATTTGCCTTTACCTACCCTCTTTACCGTTTAGGAAAATGGGTAGCATTGAGTGGCTGGAATGAAATTCAGCTCGATGAACGTTAGTTTGTTTGAAGTTCCATAGTCAGGCTAGTAAGTGACTCGTCCGAAAAAATATTAACAACGAATGCGCTCAATCGTGTTGGCTCTTAAATACGGTGATTAACGTTTATTACTGCGAGAGACAAAAATCACTTGAGAAGCAGGCATATCACGTTCCATTCTCAAAAGACCACTTTAATCGACTGCAAAGGATCTTTTCATGAAGTTCTGTTAGAGTGGTGCAACCGTGATTTCAGTTCGCCCCCGGCAGTCATACAAGGTTCCCCGCAAGGGCGTACTATGCCGGGCCATTCCAACTGTGCTGGGGCAGGTACGCAGTGGGGATCATTCTATGAGACGAGTTTGTTAATCACCCATTTTTACTTAGTGGATTTTTTAGATTTGTACTAAAGTATCCATTATCCAATGTCTGTACAGCCCCTGAAAGCTACATTCCGCTTAAGGAAACTGAAAAACAGTTACTGGAAGGTCGGGTAACTCATCGACAAATTAAACGTAGACAGGCCATTTTAAAGGAAGGTTTTCCCTGTAAACACTATACATTTGTGGTAGAAGGCTGCTTTCGAATGGTTGCTGTTGAGCAAAATAGAATCGAACATAATCTGCAATTTACGGCGGAAAATGAATGGATTGCCGACATTGGTAGCTTTCATTCGGGTAATCCTAGTAAATTATTTATTGAAGCCATTTAGCCAGCAGTCATACTTCAAATCGAAAAGCAGGATCTCTACTTTCTATACACCAATATTCCCAAGCTGGACCGAATCTTCAAAGTCATCATTGAGAACAAGTATGTGGAACTTCAAAACCGGGTGTTACAATCGATCAGTTCAACTGCACAGGAACGCTATCTCACATTTCTGGAACAATACCCTAAACTAGCTTCACGACTACCCAATACCCAAATTTCATCTTACCTGGGCATAACCCTGAGTTCTTGAGCAAAATCAGGAAAGATCTGGCTTCCCAATCGCTTCGCTGGAGCGCCGGTCCGACCTTAAACTAGTTTAAACTTATTTTTTATGCTATCTTATTGGTCGACCCAGGCGATCTGTCAGACATTTGCATGGTCATTTAAACAATAAAAAAGATCATGTCAAACACCAAAGAACCCAAAGTCGCCATTATTGGCCTGGGAACAATTGGCTGCACGCTGGCCACGAATCTTACTAATGGAAATCGGGCCATTATCTTGGCCGACCGTACTATTTCAAAAACACAAAACCTTGCGAAAGAGCTTGGCAACCTGGCTTAACCGATGGAAATGGCAGTAGCTGTTAAAGAGGCCGATATTATTATTCTGGCTATCTGGTTTGCTGCTATCAACGAGTTTCTGACTCAATACGCGTCCGAGCTGGCAGGTAAAATCATTGTTGATCCGCTTAATCCAATCGCACCTGACGACAAAGGAGGGTTTGTTAAAATTATCGAAGAAAACCAGTCTGCTGGTCAGATCAATGCTACCTTACTACCCAAAGGGGCAACGCTGGCCAAAGCTTTCGGCCCATTAGGAGCGGTTTCGCTAGCGAATGCTTCGGGTCAGACGCCTGATCTAGCTGTTTTATTCTATGCAACCGACGATTAGCGCATTGATGCTTCCGTTGAAGAACTCATTGTTGATTCAGGGTTTGAACCCCTGCGTGTGGGTAAGCTAGACCAATCTATCCGCCTGGAGGTATTTGGCGACCTGCATGAGTTCGGTGAACTCGGTAAACCCGTTAACCTGGTGGAAGCAAAACCACTTTTATAAACCGGTTAAGTGCTTCAGAACGTATCTTGCCGTGGGCCAGAACAAATCCCAAACTACAGGCTTTAGTGTAGGTAACTCAACAAATAAGAAATGACAATGGAAAGATGAATCAGAGATTTTAACGCTCGCTGACAAACTCACAGGTCTTGCTGACATCTGCACATTTTTCGCTGATTATTTTGCCGTGATTCCCACCGGATCTCAAATAGGCATGAATCAGAAAGTCATCACCGGTAACCTAGCGTCCATGGTATGGTACAGCAAATCGGCGGTGGCCACGCTGCCTGTGGGAACCGATACATTTTCCTTATCGATGACAAGATTCGATTTCATAAGGTTGCTGATTATTGGGTACTACCAAGTGATCCACCAAATAAGTAGCCGTATACTTAATCTGACTACTAAGCAGAAACTGTCCGTAATGTTTTGCGATAACCTGCAACATATTTTTGATTCAATTTACCACTTTTGTTTAAGTCCTATAATTATCTTGCGAAGTACTTACATTAGCTGTGTAACCTAGTGCTTTTGCAAAATAGATTCTAGTGGATTCTCGGGGCGGCATCGGCCCGCAACGGCGGACCGTGTCCGACGCCCGCGCGGTAGATTCTTTTGACAAGTAAAATACTGGCTATCAGCACCAATAGAATCCAAAGAAACTACTGCGCGGGCGGCCCTGAGAATCTAAATTGGACGAGTACTAGTTATTATCAATCCGATCATGGTATGTGTAAAAATCTAGTTGCTTTACTGACGATATTTATTTTTTCTGCTGTCGTTATCCAGGCGTGTACCAAAGAGGAGAGTACGGCAATCATGCCTACCACAATTCCATCGCTTCAGCCAATTGTGGACAACACGCCGGTCAGTAACCCAATTACCAATGATACGGCTCTGCTTGGCCAGGCGCTGTTTTGGGATCCAATCCTATCGGGCAATAAAGACGTAGCCTGTGCCACTTGCCATCATCCCAATAACGCTTATACTGATGGATTGGATTTATCATTAGGTACCAATGCTATTGGGTATGGGCAAAACCGCAGATTCCAGCTGCCGAACGATGTGCCAGTTACCAAACGAAATTCTCCGACCCTGCTCAACACAGCCTTTAATGGCATGGATGGCAGCGGGAAGTATGTGCCACTGACCGCACCAATGTTCTGGGATTCGCGTACCCAAAGTCTCGAAAATCAGGTAATTAGCCCATTGACCACCTTTGAGGAAATGCGTGGACATGCCTACAGTCAAGCTTTCACGGTAGACAGTCTGGTAGCCCGATTGACAAAAATCCCGGAGTATAGACAACTGTTTCAAGCTGCCTTTGGCAGCAGCCAGACCATTACAGCAGCAAGCATCAGCACCGCCATTGCGGCCTTCGAGCGCACATTACTTGCTATGAATTCACCCTACGACCGCTACCAGAAGGGTGATAAAACGGCCCTTACTGATCAGCAAATTCAGGGAATGTTGCACTTTAAGGAAGAGGGTTGTCCCATTTGCCATTCAGGACCGATGTTTTCCGATTACAAACTACATGTGATGTCTGTACCTGATAATACCCAACTGACCAATTCTGACGCGGGTGCAGGGGGACCTATGCATTCCGGACTCCTTCGTTGAGAAACGTAGGACTGACGGCTCCGTACATGCATAATGGGGTTTTCAAACGCTCAAGCAGGTGATGAAATTTTATGACGACATAGGCGAGCCTATTTCACAAAATCCGCGCGTGCTGGTGCAGCAATTAGACGTTAACATACAGCGAATCGCTTTGCTTGACGTCGAGCAAGATCAACTCATTTCGTTCCTAAATGCCCTGACTGATTCTGATTTTGATAAGTACATCCCGGATCGTGTGCCTAGCGGTCTTAATCCAGGTGGTAACATTCGATAGTCTACTCATTAAAGTTTACCAGATTTAACTACTAAATCCCGAGTTGGTCCTATTTACTGAGTATCATTTAACCAGCTTGCCTAATTTCGTTATTTCTTTGTTTTATGATCGGCTCAATACAAGCCCAGAAAGCGGCAAAGTTTTCATTGAAAACAGTGTGGCCACAATTTGGTATGAATCGTTAAAGCCAAGCACGATGACACTATCGCGGGTAATGGCGTTGATAACCGACATGGCATCATTGGCCCGTTATTCCAGAGGCAGGATCAGTGGTTCTTTACCAATTTCTGACTTTCCGTTCCCCCTGTAGACACGGCGATGATCTGAAAGTTGGACTTCATCTTGTCGATAAAGCCTGCCATTTCGATGGTAGAGCCAAACAGACCGCCCTGGAGTAGCACAATCGGCTGTCCTTTTTCATTGACTTCATCATAGCTTTGGGCATCGTTCGCCTGCATATAATGGCCCGCTTTTGCATTGGTACCATATGGGTCATCTCAAAAATTAACCATTTTTTCCTGTTTGCGAAAGTCCTAAACTATTTAAAAGGCTTCGCCTAGTTGAAAATACAACCATTCGACAGGCTTTGACCCAGTCCCCATCCATAGTCGATGCGGAGATTCAGGCGCTCCTTACGGTTTAAAGCAAGGCGCATTCCACCTCCAGCAGAGTACTTGACTTCCTGCAAATTAAGATCACTCAGCCGGTCGCCCACGTTGCCAACCCAAAGAAGCCAACGGCACCAAGCCGCCAGAACAGCGGTATTCGATATTCGACCTGAGCAACTATCTGATTTTTACTACGAAACCGGCCATCGTAGAAACCTCTCATGCTATTCGATCCACCAAAACTGGCCAGACTTCGTAACGGCACGTCGCCTGAATTAAAAAAACCATAGGCCTGTATGGCCATTACCTGCTGCCGATAGATCCGAATAAATCGCCGAAAGTCAATTACATAGTTTGTGTAACGAAAATTGGAACCAAACAAGGGCGCGAAGTGGTTAAAATATACCTGTAAAAACCCGCCCTGATCGGGGGCAAACGCATTATTCCGCGAATCGTAGGTAAGGCTTAGTCCAGCCCCCGAAATATGGTATGGATAACGGCCTGGCACGGCTAGCTCATCGAATAGTTTGCCGGGTTGGTAGTCGATACTTAGCAATCGCTGGTATTCATAAACTAACCCGGCAAAAACACGTTCTTTTACTTTTCGCTGGAAATGCAGGTAAACATAGTATTGCCTGAAGGTATAGGCTTCCTCATTTTTATTGGGAGCCTCTTTACCTACTCCCCAAAATTTATCGGGGAAGTAACTATACGAAAGTTGATGATTCAAAATAATCCGTTCACCCGGAAAATAGGTAGTTCCGTTTACGGCTGCAATGAATTGTTTCCGAAGCGAGTAGAGTGCTAGTGCCTGCGTATTTGACGTCCGCGTGGTAAGCGTATCTGTATGACTGAACCGAAATGTAAACGAACCCGCAACCCCTATCGACCAGTCTGTTTCGATAGAACGGGCGACTAATGGTAAAATTAGCGTATTTCGCGTTCGCAATAATTGGTTAGGTATTGCTTCGCGCGGCACCGGTATGCTATCTGACTGAGCCAATAGCGTACTACACATACCCATTAATAAGCTGATTAACAGCAAAACCAACCTTTTATCAAGTAAAATAGACACAAGAACTTGAATAACCGTTAATTAAAGTCGTATTAATTAAATTGCGGCAAAGTAATCCTAAAATTGTAAATTTCGTAGATTTGGGCGTTTATTAAACCGATTAAGCCTGCGCCTATTCAATAAAGCGCAGTCGCCGGTTGGCATCAACTACGGAACTTCCGATTTGTAAACCACCGATATGAGCAAATTAAACTTGCCGCCCTTTAAACTGGGCGAGACGATTACCCCGGAACAACGCCAGTTTTTCAACAAAAACGGTGTCATTGTCTTCCGTAACTTTATTGAACCCGAAACAGTTAAGCTTTTTATCAGCGAAGTTGACCGAATTGAAAAAGAGTGGCTAGCCGAAGGGCGAAAAAGTAAATGGTGTTCCATTGAAATTTGGGCAGGACGAGGCCGGGAATCCCATGATTCAGCGGATGTGTTTCCTGTCTCAGCACAGCAAAGCACTCCACGAATTCTTGCAGGACCCACGCCTTCAGGCCGTTGTTGATCTGCTTCAACCGTACGAAGGTCGTATCGCCGAAATTGAAAAAGACGGGCTTATACTGAATCACTACGTTCGAACCCCAAACAGTAAATTCTCGCAGATGGGCTGGCATACCGATAGCCCCGCGATATTTTCCTGGGCCAGCGGATCATGCCGATGCTCAACGTTGGCATTCACCTTAATCCAACTCCCTACGAAAACGGAGGACTACGGGTCATTCCAGGTACCCACAAGCAGGGCATCTTTAAAATGTTGTTCCGCAAAAAGTATTTTGTGGATAACGACCCTGACAAACACGAAATTGGCTTCGACATCAACGCGGGTGATCTATCGGTACACGATGGTCGGCTTTGGCACCGGGCTCAGCAGTCGCCTTTTGTCGGAGAAGCAAGCCGTCGACGTGTAATGTATGTACCCGTTGTTACGGGCAAATACATGCCTAAAAACGAGAATAGCAAAACGCCGTTCTATCACCGCTTCATCTCGAAAGTCAACATTTAATTAGTTGTCGATAGTCGTCAGTCAATAGTCACCAGTAGATTGTGAATACTACTAATGGCTATTGACTGACGACTATCGACTTTTTATACTTACTCATGGCTTACGCCCTTATTACCGGAGCCAGCCGGGGCATTGGTCTGTCCATTGCTACTGAATTAGCCCGTCAAAAGTTTGATTTGCTTTTAGTCGCCCGCTCGTCGTCCTCACTCCAGCAAGCCGCTCAGCAGTTAGCTACCGATCACGGCATTAAAACCGACTTTCTGGCGATTGATTTAGCCGAAGTGGATGCTGCTCAGCAAGTGTATGACTGGTGCAGCAAAAAAAAGTATGCTATTCAGATTCTGGTAAACAATGCTGGTTACGGTTTGAGTGGCCCCTTCGAGAAACACCCTCTCGCCGAACATACCAACATGATGCGGGTAAACATGACAGCTCTGGTTGAATTGAGTTACCTGTTTCTGCCACAGCTTCGTCAACAACCAAAATCCTATATTCTCAATATTGGCAGTTCAGCAGCCTATCAGGCAGTGCCTGGGCTAAGCCTGTATTCTGCCTCTAAAGCATTTGTGCTTCAGTTCAGTCGGGGTTTGCATCAGGAGTTGCGAAAATCATCAGTATCAGTCACCTGTGTGTGCCCCGGCTCTACGGACACCAATTTTGCTGATCGGGCGCAGATTGGCGAAAAAGGACGAAAGGCGGCTGAGAAAGTAAATATGACCCCTCAGGATGTGGCAAAGCAAGCCGTTGACGCCATGTTTGCCGGAAAAGCGGAGGTAGTAACTGGCTTCCTGAACAAAGCCGGAAAACTAATGGCCTGGCTGCTACCCAAAGGATTAGTTGAAAAAACTGCCGGTAGTATCTACGAATAGCCTATTCATTTTGCTTATAAATTGCACTTCCCTAATAAATGGCACTTTATTTGCCACATCTCCGTTGTAGGCATATAACTTTATAAAGACGTTGGATGCTGGACCATACCCTATTTCCTATTCCATTACGTACCGACGTCCAACCAACACATGCAATTTTCCGAATTATCATTAATTGACCCTATCCTCAAAGCACTTGCTGAAGAAGGATACACCACCCCGACACCCATCCAGGAACAAGCCATACCGATTTTATTGAGCCGCCGGGACTTATTGGGTTGCGCCCAGACCGGCACTGGTAAAACGGCCGCTTTCGCTATTCCAATTCTGCAACTGCTGAACGAAGAACGTAGTAAAACAGCCAACGGCCCCCGCGAATTAAAACGCTGGTTATGACCCCAACGCGAGAATTAGCCATTCAGATTGCCGAAAGCTTTGCTGCCTACGGTCGACACCTGAACCTGCGCCATACCGTTATTTTTGGTGGTGTTTCGCAACACGCACAGGTAAACTCCCTAAAAGCAGGCATTGATGTACTGATAGCTACCCCTGGCCGTTTACTTGACCTGATGAATCAGGGATTTATTTCGCTTCGTGATGTGCAGTTTTTTGTACTCGATGAGGCCGACCGGATGCTCGATATGGGCTTTATCCACGACGTAAAGAAAGTCATCGCCAAATTACCTGAACGTCGGCAATCGCTGTTTTTCTCAGCAACCATGCCACCCGATGTAGCGAAACTGGCCGATACCATCTTGCGGAATCCAGCCAAGGTTGAAGTAACGCCTGTTTCGTCAACAGCCGATACGATTGCGCAAGCCATGTATTTTGTAGGGCGTGACGACAAGCGGAAACTGCTTGTGCACATCCTGAATGACCAGAAAATCAAATCAGCCCTGGTATTTGCCCGTACAAAGCACGGAGCCGATAAGGTTGT
Organism: Spirosoma telluris; assembly: GCA_003259005.1. Lineage (GTDB taxonomy): Bacteria > Bacteroidota > Bacteroidia > Cytophagales > Spirosomataceae > Spirosoma > Spirosoma telluris. The sequence continues at coordinate 768,978 of QLII01000001.1, read as the reverse complement.
TAAAGATCTTCTGAAAGCAGGTATTGGTGCCGAGGCCATTCACGGCAACAAGTCGCAGAATGCCCGTCAGCGGGCCCTGTCGAACTTCAAAAGCCGGGAGACACGGGTACTTGTCGCTACAGATATTGCCGCCCGTGGCATTGATGTGGATGAGCTATCGCACGTGATCAACTACGAATTGCCTAATATTCCAGAAACCTACGTTCACCGCATTGGTCGGACAGGTCGGGCGGGGCACGACGGGATTGCCTTATCGTTTTGTGATGCCGAAGAAACTGAATTCCTTCGCGATATTCATAAGCTGATTGGCAAGCGTGTACCGGTGATTGAAGATCATCCTTTCGTGCTCGACATCGCTACGGCCGCCGTTAGTCCTGCACCAGCGCAACGCCAGGGGCAAAATCGTAATGGTAATCGGCAAAGTGGCGGTGGACGCTCGAATGGGTCATCCAATCAGGGTTCCTATCGTCGTGAAAGTGGTAACACTAGCCGTCAAGCAAGCTCATCCACTGGCGGAAGTCAGCCAAGAAGCAACCAAAGCCTACCGGCTAATCAGGAGCGGAACGGATCAGTTCGGCGTGAGGGTGGCCACACCAGCCGTCCTGCCACAAACACTGAGCGCCCTAGCCGGGGAACGGGTAATAGTCGGTTCAGTAATTCGAGCCCCGACAAAAATTATTAATCTGAATCACTACTAGCAGAAACGCCCCGACCATGGTCGGGGGCGTTTCTGTTTAGGAAAGGTCTTATTGTCAAATATAGCTATAGCTTGGCATTTACTTGGCTGTCAGCACTTTCTGCATTTGCTCAGCTACAAACTGATTACCAGCTTCGTTGAGGTGAACACGGTCGGTAGTCAGAATACCCCGATCTTTATTCTCAGGATTGTTCTTCAGATCATACTCCAGAAACGCTTTACGTAAATCAACCAGTGGTAAATTCTGGCGTTTGGCGATATCACGAATAAACTGGCTGTATTGATTCAGATCGCCATCCTGCTGGTTGGTCATATCTGTTTTTTCACCAATGGCTGCCGGTGTACAAAGTACAACGCGGATGTTTGCTGCTTTTAGTTTCTTCACCACGGCATCGTAGAACTTCACGAACTTATCAGGATCGGTACCCGTGCCCGATGTGGCTTTATGCCAAACATCATTGACGCCCACCCAGATCACCACGACATCGGGTTGTTTGGCCAGCACATCTTCGTCCATTCGCAAGAACAAATCATAAATTTTATTTCCCCCAATACCCGCACCCAAGAGTTCAAACTGATCGGCGGGCATGGTCTTCTTCAGGCGGTCGATATAACCACCGGGATTTACGCCAGCCTGAGTGATTGAGTCTCCAAAGAAGATGACACGGGTGGGCTTAGCTGTACTCATGGCGAGTAAACCAGCGGTTAGCAAGAAAAGCAGAGATCGATACAGTATAGTCATGATTCTTAAAGTAACAGGCGAATAACCAATACTCATTTTTAGCCTCACTTTTGCGTTTAGTAAATCAATGTTACTAATAAGATACTTTACCGTCTGATGATTGGTAATGATCCTAAACGTTGAACAATCGTCTTGAATCGGTCAAAAATTCCTTAAGGCGAGCAAACTATAAAACAATGAGAGGTTTAAACAAAGTCACATTGATTGGCAATCTGGGTAAAGATCCAGAACTTCAACAACTGGAAGGCAACATCAGCGTAGCCAAGTTTTCGCTGGCCACCACCGAAACCTATAAAGACGATAAAGGCCAGCCCCAGTCGACTACCGAATGGCACAACATTGTGCTCTGGAGGGGCTTAGCTGATCTGGCTCACAAATACCTCCAAAAAGGCAGTTCGATCTATCTGGAAGGTAAACTCAAAACCCGCCAGTTTGACGACAAAGAAGGAAAGACCCGCTATGTCACCGAAATCATAGCCGACCAGTTTATTATGCTGGACAAACGAACTGACAATCATATAGATGAATAAGATGACCACTTAATTTATAGGCCCACAAAAGCATTACTGTTAGTCAGTAAACTGGCAGGAAATCAAGTTAAAACGTTATGTTGAACTTGATTTTCTGCCAGTTTACTTTAGGATTTTGTCTAACCATAATGTCCGCAGCGCAACATCTCTCAACCGACTTCCACAGACTAGTTATTCTCTAATTTCACAAAAAATTTGCGTAGTCAAATAACTACACGTATATTTGTAGTCAAATAGCTACATAATGAATTTACGACGAGACGTTTTTCAAGCCATAGCAGACCCGACACGACGGGCTATACTTCTATTGGTAGCCTCACAAGCCATGACCGCTGGGGCAATCGCATCAAATTTTGACACAGCCAGACCTACCGTTTCAAAACACTTGCAAATTCTCACCGAGTGCGAATTGCTCGAACAAGAGCAGAATGGTAGAGAAATTTACTATCACTTAAATCCAAAAAGGATGAAAGAAATAGCAGACTTTATTGAACCATTCCGAAAAATGTGGGATGAACGGTTTACTAAATTAGAAACCATCATGAAGCAATATAAACCAAAACAAACAGAATAATATGGAGCAAAAAACAAAGATCAATGCTGAAGACGGTAAGCAAGAATTAATGATAACGAGAGAATTTGATTTACCGTTGGAATTACTTTTTAGAGCCTATGTGGAACCCGAAATTGTTGAACAATGGATGGGCACAAAAGTGCTCAAACTAGATAACAAAAAGCACGGCGGCTGGCAGTTTGAAACAACCGACGCCAAGGGTAATAAATATGGATTCAATGGGGTAATCCATGAATTTATATCGAACCAAAAAATTACCCGGACTTTTGAAATGGAGAATATGTCATTTGGGGTTCAGCTCGAGTTTTTAGAATTCGAAAAACTCACTGACAATAGTAGCAAACTCACCATGCATATCGTGTATCGATCAGCAGCACATAGAGACCAAATGCTAAAAATGGGCATGACTCAAGGCATAAATATGGCACATAACCGATTACAAAGCATAGTATATAAGTAATCACGCAGAATTAAGTTGAATTAGATTCTATTGATTCCTAGATTCTATTGTAATGAAAATCAGTGAATTGATGCAATAGAATCCAAAGAATCAATAGAATCTAAATTTGCGCGATTGCTTAAGTAGTCCTTGAGAATTAGTTTGCATTAAATTGGTTAAAGTTGATGATCAGTCTTTTGCCCACGTTTGCCAGACAGCGATTGAGAGCATACCCTAAATCATCTGCGGTTGCATAATCTTCCGGCTTCAACCAGCCTCCTTTTAAGTGTCGCCACAAGGTTTCAGCGATGTTTAAGTGAGGAGAGTAAGTCGGCAAAAAAAACAAGTATAGCCCACGGGCCTCCCATAGGGGACGCATCTGCTGAATGGATGCGGCTCGATGAACCCTGGCATTGTCTAACACTACCACCGTCAGTCTATGAATCGACAACGACAAGCTATCCAGTTGTTGACCCACAAAGGCGGCTGTAATTCGTTGATTGGTGGTGGCCCAATGCAACTTGTTTTGCCGGCTAATCAAGCCCCAACAGTTCAGTTTAAAGCCCTTCTCAACCCGAATACAGACCTCTTCGCCGGGAAATTGCCAACCATAGGGCACATAGCCCGCACTACACACCTGCGATTCGTCGCCATAGAACAACTCAATGAGCCCCTGCTGGGCAAGGCCTTCCAGTTCCGCGAGTTGCTCTTTTTTGTAAGCATACACGGCTGGGTCTGGTTGGCCTTTTACTCGTCGACGAATGCGTTTGTATCGGCCATCAAGCTTTTTAAAAAAGTCCTGAACGTACTCTCACTGACGGGCTGGCTACCAGCCGAACGACTTGTTTCCCAGTCAGCTTTGGCTAGTTGGATTCGTTGGCGATTGGCTTTGACGGCTGCTAGTACAGCATCTGTATCGGTTTGCTTGGTCAATATGGGCTTTCGACCTCGTCCGGGCTTAGTCTTGAGTCCGTCTAACCCACTGGTTTTGAATCGTTTCAGCCAGCTATTGATACTGACATGGCACATGCCCACAATCTGGCCTACATCTGTTGAAGAGCGGCCGGCCGCTTTGAGCAGAATGGCCTGGCAGCGCGCTCGAAAGCTATGGTTATCATTGGTTTTTAGTTCATATTCCAAAGCGATTCGTTGTTCCTCGCTCAGGATCGGCGTGTTTACTCGTCCCATGAGGGCAAGTTAAAAAATAATGCAAACTATTTCTTACAGACTACTTAAATTAAAATAACTTACCATGACCAAGGGAAACAAAATAATCTATTGGGTCTCTACTAGCTGGCTTGCTTTAGGTATGCTGTCAACTGGAGCGGTGCAGCTAGTTAAAGGAAATGAGGGAGCAGGAGGAGTTGATAGTATCTCACATTTGGGCTATCCCATCTATTTCCTGACAATTCTAGCTTTCTGGAAAATTTTAGGAGTTGTAGCCCTATTTATCCCTAAATCTCCACTGCTAAAAGAGTGGGCTTATGCAGGCTTTTTCTTCGTTATGTTTGGAGCGGCAATTTCACATATCGCGATGGCTGATTCATTAAATGAACTGGCTCCTTCATTGCTCTTATTAGTCCTGATAGTAGTATCCTGGTATTTTAGACCTGAGGATAGAAAAATCAGTTTCAGTTAATCAACAACAAAATAAAATGGACACTCAGGTTGATGTATATATAAGTCAAGTAAAAAAATGGCAGAACGAAGTGAAACAATTAAGAATGATCGTTCTTGACTGTGGCCTGGCTGAAGAAGTAAAGTGGGGTGTGCCCTGCTACATGTTTCAGGGACATAATATAGTTTTGATTCATGTATTTAAAGAATACTGCGCGCTTTTGTTTTTCAAAGGTGCCCTGCTCAATGACACGAATGGTCTATTAATTCAACAAACAGAGAATGTGCAGGCAGCACGCCAGATCCGATTCACTACTCTACGGGAAATAGTTGAGCTGGAAGCCACGCTGAAAGCCTATATTTACGAAGCCATTGAAGTAGAAAAAATCGGTTTGAAAGTGACGCTTAAAAAGGTTTCAGAATATCCAATCCCTGACGAATTTCAAAATAAACTGAATGAGCTACCTGCCCTGAAGGCTGCTTTTGACGCCTTGACGCCGGGGCGGCAGAGAGCCTACATTCTTCATTTCTCGGCACCTAAACAAGCTAAAACCCGGGAGGCAAGAGTTGAAAAATGGATACCACAAATTCTTGATGGCAAGGGATTAAATGATTAATGCATTTGATTTTTGAATCTCAGAAGTCAGCTATACATTTGGCAAAATGCATAAACATACGTCTATTTACGAGTTAGCGACGATTCTGAAAAACCTAAATAAAATATTAAAAATTAACAATGAAAATTAACAAACTACATGAAATTTCATTTGACACAAACGATACAATTATAACGTCGACCCTGTCTAAACCAAATGAATTGGTTATGCTATTGAGTTCGGGGAGTGTAATAAAATATGATTTAGAGAGTCAAAAGGAGGAACAACTTTTTTCCATTAAAAATGACATCGTATATCCCGATGGAGGTTTTGACACAGCGGCAAAATCGTCTATTTACACATTAGATGATATTGTAGTTGTAGTAAATGACTATAAAAGGCATGGATTCATTCATAACCCCGAAAAATACTATACTTTACATTTGTGGAGGGAAGACTATCATGCAGACATTTCATGCTACCCCATTACCTTATATAAAAATAAAATAAATATTCCTCATATTATTTATGGAGTCGCTTGGAATCATGTTCAAATTATGAACCTCGACACAAGGCAAATATTAACAGCTTCAAAGTCATTAATAGAAGAAAATGCAGAAGAAAATTACAAGTATGTTATTGAAAAATGTGGAGAACACAATAAGCTTCCTTGGCCCTTACCATATGATTATTTTTTCGGAAAATTACAAATCTCACCAAATGGTGAATATTTTTTAAGTGCAGGTTGGGGTTGGGGATCATGCGATTTATATAAAATTTATAACATAGGCTATTTTTTAAATAGTAATCGTATTTCAGATATAAGCATAGGTGGTTGGGGCATGAAAATAGAGCAGTTTGTTGGATAGACGACAATACAATTGCAGTAACCTACAATCCGTTTACAGAAGGAGACGATAATTCTGATAAAGATTCAGCAAACGAAATCCATATTTATACATTATCTAACCATAAAATTGAACTAACTAACAAAATTAAAATCACTAAAATTGACATAATAACTACAGAAATTAGCTACAATAAATACCTAAATTCATTCATTATTTTTTCTGATAATCTTGGTGTTGCTGTAATATCCCTAACTGGTGAAATTCTCTATCATAATTCCGAGTTTAAAGTAAATAACTATTTCGCCCAAACAAATCTATTTTTAACAACAAAAAGTAAATCAGTTGAAATAAATCAAATAATAATTTAAAAATAGCACTAATAAGAGCGGGTTAAGATGGGTATATTGGTTAGAATTTATTCTTTCTCCATTTCTAAACCATCAGCATAATCAAATCTCTAATCCAGTGATCCACAAAGCTATATCAATCCGCCCATTTATTGGTGCTAAAAACTTTGACCTTTCTCGTAGCTTTTACCGAGATCTTGGGTTTCAGGAGATCTCCTTAGGGCCAACTATGTCCTATTTCAAAACGGAGGGTTAGGGTTTTATTTACAAGATGCCTATGTACAGGATTGGGTAGATAACTCAATGATTTTTTAGAAGTTGACGACGTTCAGCGATATTGGAACGAGCTTTTGGCGTTAAACCTGACCGCTACTTATGAAGGCGTAAAACTAACGCCAATTCGAGTCTATGATTGGGGCCGAGAGTGTTTTATTCATGACCCATCTGGAATCCTCTGGCACATTGGCGAGTTTTTCAACTAAGGTCTTTCTACGCAGCAATCGGAATTTGAACATTAATAAGTGTTCCGCCCTGCGCTGGACTGGAAACCAGATACGTCCCTCCTAGTCGCTCCAGACGCGACTTAATATTTTGCGTACCAAATCCGTCCTGATTTTTTCCCGTCAGCATCCCCTGACCATCATCCTGTACGGTTAACATCAGGAATCCATTCTGGCGAGCTAACGAAATGCCGGCCTGGCGGGCTTTGGCGTGTTTAAGTATGTTGTTAACCAGTTCCAGCGTGATCGTGTAGAGGTCATAGGCCGTATTGCCCCGAACGTCCTCACCCGACTGGTCAACTTCTAATTGAAAACGAGTTCGGTTTTGAACGTTTAGCGTGTCGGTCAGTTTGATGAGGGCTGCCTGAAGTCCCTGTTTTTCGAGAATCTCGGGCATCAGATTGTGAGAAATAGCTCGAATATCCTCATAAACTTCCCCCATATGGTCGAGCAGCCGAGCGTGCTCGCGATGCTGTGCCGTATCGAACAACGACGTATCGAAGGCCTCGAACCTCCATTTCAGAGCCGATACTTTAGAAGCTACACTATCGTGAAGTTCACTTGCCACTCGTTTTCGTTCCAGCGTCTGCCCCCGATAAAGAGCCGCTTCAATTTCTGCGTTTTTCTGCGATAATTCCTCGTTTTTGTTTTTCAATTGGCGATTACTCCAGAATACGTAGCCCAGAATACCAATAATACCGACAAGCAGGGCAATCAGAAAGTTTGTCGTCTGTTCGAGTTTGTCGTTTTCCAATGATTGAATCCGGGCCTCCTGCTGGGCCTGTTTCAATCGGACGCCCTGCTGTTTTTTTTCAAAGTCGTAGGTCATGCTGGCTACAGTAGCTTTTTGCATAGCCTCCTCATTTAGCATGGTATCGGCTTCGGCCTTATACGATTTAAAATACTGAAGCGCCCTGGCAGGTTGTCCCAGGTGGTCGTAAGCTTCGGCTAACTGGCGCTCATATTCTGCTCGTTCCGGGCGCATTTCTTTCACGTCTTTAGTCCAGGCCAAACCTTCCTGGGCATACGGAATAACGCGTTCGTATTGTTTAAGCGCCAGATAGATCTTCCCGAAATTAGCCTGCGCGGTATGCTCCAGCGCTTCCTGCGTTTTTTCAACCGTCTTCCGGTATATATCATGGGCTAACTGACTGTATGTAAGGGCTTTATCAAACTGTTTGAGTTCAATGTACATCCGGCCAATTGAGCCATAGACGCGAGCCAGCGAACTAGGTTGATACGGTTCTGAGTAAGCCTTTACCTGCTTGAGATACAACGCTAAAGCCGGAGCATATTTCCCTTCTTTTTCCAGGATCTCGGCTTTTCGCATTACAATAAAGCTCCGAACCATATTGTCGTTCAGGCGGTTGGCTACTTTTTCAGCCTCCGTAAAGCAGGTCATGGCTTCGTTGTAACGCCTGAGCTTTATATAAACCATACCCAGATTTGGGAGGGTAGACCGTAGCCCTTTCCAGTCCTTAATTGATTCCTGAAGTCGCCGGGCATTCAGCCATAAGTTAATGGCCGCTACATAATTACCCTCGCCCATTTTCATAACGGCTAATTCATTATACGCCTGTGCTTCCCATTTTTGGTCATGGGCCTGCTGAAATTTTTGCAAGGCTTTCTCCAGTAGCGTTCTGGCTTCAGGGAGTTTATCCATGATGTTCTCATAAAGCTGGGCTCTCCGCAGAAAAACCTGCCCCTGTAAGGATAGATCATGGCCAGCAACCGCCATTTGCTGGGCCGTATCCAGTTGCGCATGGGCCGATTTCGTATCAGACAGATAGTCCGCTTCAATCCGGGCCAGCGCCAGCCGGGCACGAATATCGCCGGCAGGGTATTTTACCTGTTTAGCCACGCGCATCGCCTGATAGAGCGTCTGGCGAGCCAGCGAATCATAGCCATTCCACCACAAATTGGTCGCCAGTTCGTGCATTGTTTTCACCCGATTACTGTCTACAGGCAATTTGGTCAACTGATTCCGTAACGAGTCGATAATTGGGTTCTGGGCAACGGCGATCGTGCAGGTCAGGCAAATAAGCAGAACGTAGCGCATGGGTTATAAAGAGTGAAAGAGCGAAAGAGTAGGCCGTTGGTACGGAGAAAGAATGAACCGGCAGCTACTCTTTCGCTCTTTCAATCTTCCACTCTTTACTGCACTAAAGTAGCTATTTAACGAGCTTCATGACAAGCATCTAAAGCAAAATATAGGAAAACCTATAGACGAAAAATATAGGTTCGCCAGGAAGCAAATCGGGGCTTTCCCCGATTTCCCACGGACGGCCCATCCGCCAACTTTGTATCAGTCAAACGGCAATCGATTTTCAACTCAAGACATATATAAACATCATGGCAACTCTAGTCAATCGCTACGTTATCCGTCACTTAACCGGGAGTAAAGCAAATCAGGTCGAAGAGTTCGACTATAAGAAGTATACTGAACTGAGCTTCGGCCGGGCTACTACCAATGTGGTTCGGTTCGATCCAGAACGGGACTCGGCCGTTTCCCGCGAACATGGCAAAATTGTTCGGGAGACTGATAAGCCTTTCTCGTTCACCTTAGTTGACAACAATTCCCGAAATGGCATTTTCATTAACAAAAGTCGCATTACGGGCTCAGCCCCGGTTCAACCCGGCGACGAAATTCAACTCGGTCAGGGCGGCCCTGTGTTCCAGTTTGATTTGAACCCTCGCCCCGCCGAGCTGATGATGAGCACTCGCGTTGTTGATATTCCGGTATCGATTCAGCCTACAAAAGAACTGAGTCTTACTGAAACAGCCGCCTTATCAGGTGATAACGACATGGCTATCCCTCACAAAGTAGGTCTGGGCAAACAAACCGTTGAGCGGATGATGATGACCGAACGTCGGAAAACCGGCAAGTCCATGGTGCTGGGGGTAGCTGGACTGCTGGTGGTCCTGTCGGGATTAGCCTATGCTTTCAAAGACAAGCTAAAGCCTGATGTTCAACGGGTTGAGATTCATCACCACGATTCAACGAGGATCATTGAGCCAACGAAAGATGGGTTGACAGCCGAACAGATCGCATCAGAAAATACCAGCAAAGTTGTTTTCATCGAATTTGGCTATAAGCTGGTCCACACCACTGGCGACGATATTTACCATGAATACATGCCGATTAAACTGTCAGATGGCCGTACAGTGAATAAAGCCGTCTACATTGAAACGGAGTCCGGAAAAATTGAACCGCTACTGGGGCTGAAACGAAATGTAGCTGTTGGTCGGCCCATTGCGATGGCAGGGGCCAGTGGAACGGGGTTTGTTGTATCTCCTCAGGGACACATTATGACCAATCGACACGTAGCAGCCGCCTGGAATTCGTACTACAGTTTCCCGCAGGATGCATTCCCAGGTGTGCTGCTCGTTCAGGGCGCGAACGGATGGGAAATTAGTGACCAACCTGTGCAGGAATTCCGCTGGGTGCCCGGCGAAACTCAGTTCTTTGGCAAAAAACCAATGTCGGGTAAAATTATCGACGGGGTAAATACCTACATGGATGTCACCTTCAACAAAAACGAACAGCGATTCCCAGCTCAGGGCAAGCCCGTTGTTTCGCCCAAACACGATGTTGCGATTATCAAAATAGACCTGGCCGAATCCCTATCTCCCGTTAAACTGCGTGATGCTGACAAAACAATCGCCGTTGGCCAGCCAATTACGGTTATGGGTTACCCTGGTATTTCTCCCGATGTCTTTGTCGGTGAATATTCATCGGACTTTGCCAACCGCAATCCGCAGATTGTAAAAGTGCCCGATGTAACTGTCACTCCTGGTAACATCGGCAAGATCCTGCGGGGTCAGTCAGCCGGAAAAGCGGCCGCCTACTACAGCGAATTTGGTGATTATTACCAACTTACAGCCAATGCAACCGGAGCAGGCAACAGTGGTGGCCCTGTATTTGACAAAGATGGAAACACCATCGGGATCTTCTCCGCCAGCAGTAGCCGCGAAGATGCTACCCGCATCACCTTCGCCATCCCGATAAAATATGGTCTGGAACTGATGGGCCGTCGGCAGGTAGTTGAATAAAAAGATAGTTCGTGGTTTGTAGTTCGAAGTTATTCGCAAGTTAATACAAACCACAAACGTCAAACTACGAACCTCAAACTACAAACTAAAATGTCTCCCTCCCATCCCTACCTCAACCGCCTAGTTGCTGGCTATCGCCTGACAGAATTTGTTGGAGCAGGCGGAATGGGAGAAGTATTTAAAGCCGCCCATCTTGAAACAGGTCGGTTGGCAGCGGTGAAAGTGTTATACCGGCCCGAATTTGCAGCCCGATTCCGCAACGAAGCCATTGTTCACGCTTCAGTTTCACATCCTAACATTGCGACTCTGTACGAATTCAGTTTACTCGATGAACGGCCTGCCTTAGTGATCGAATGGATCGATGGGTTAGCGTTAGACGAACTGATTCGGCGGAGGGAGCGCCTGAGTAATGAAGAGGCTACCCGAATCATCAAGCAGATTGCCAACGCTGTGGCCTACCTGCATCAAATGGGCATTATTCACCGCGATCTGAAACCCTCAAACGTTCGGATTCGGCCCAATGGACAGGTTAAAGTACTTGACTTTGGCATTGCGAAAGGTCGTTATACTCCTCAACTGACAAAAGTTGGGTTTGCCGTTGGAACAGCTGAGTTTATGGCACCAGAGCAGTTTCGAGGGCAGGTTGACCAAAAATCGGATGTCTGGGCGCTGGGTGTTTTACTTTATGAAATGACGACAGGCCACCTGCCTTTCGACGAACAGAATCCGCTTCTTCTACGCCATCAAATCGAACGCGGGCACTTTACCCGCCCTCAGCTGCTGAATCCAACGATTTCGCCCGAACTGTCCCTGTTAATTACCCATTGTCTGCACCTGAATTCGACAAAACGGCCAGCCGCAGCCGACATCGAGTCGATGTGTTCAACACCTGTTCAGCAAGGATTCATGGCCGAACGTGGCTTTTCAATCCCAAATTTCCCAGCATTCAGCTGGGCTTCTATCCACACCATTCATTATTGGCTTCTGGCAATTGTAACGGGTTTAGGACTACTGATCGTGATTAACCAATCACAAAAGGAAGAAAAAAAGGCCGGTCAGGGGGAGATAACAACCGTTACGCCCACAGAACAGTACGAACAAATTCGAGTGGAAGTACTCAACGCCGACTATGATCTTGAGCTCGTTATGCCCGATGGCACGGTGCAGGTTAAAGAACCTTTTTTGGTACAACGAACTCCTGGTCAGGCACTTCCCATTATTATTCGGCACCAGGGAGCCCAGCAACAGTTTATTATAGACCCCAACGTACAGGAACTATATCAGTGTTATTTTGACCGGTAGCAACCCCACGCTCATGAAAAAAATCATTAATTGGCTATTCGGCAATAACACTCCGGAAGAACGTCCGGAAACAGCTGAATCGACCGTCGAGCAACCAACCACTGTAGTACCAACCGAACCCTTATTGGCCGATGAAGTAACCGCTGTTGTCGTTTCTGATCTGGGCAATATTCGGCAAAATAATGAAGATACGGGGCTGTTTGTCCGCCTGGCCGATGAAGGTATTCGCCGGATAAAAGGCCACCTGCTACTGGTAGCCGACGGCATGGGCGGGCATCTGGCCGGAGAAGTCGCCAGTCAGATGGCCGCCGAAATCATCAACCGGGAGTATTTTCAACATACCGAATCCATCGAAAAAAGTTTACTACGGGCATTTCAGATGGCCAATCGCCAAATCTTTAACGAAGCTCGTCAACACAATGCCTTTCGGGGTATGGGTACCACTTGTACGGCCATTGTAGTTCACGACCAGCAACTTTATTTCGCCCACGTTGGCGACAGCCGCGCCTATTTGTTTAAAACAGGCCAGCTCATTCAGTTAACCCAGGATCATACATATATCCAGGAGTTGCTCCGATCGGGCGAAATCACCCCTGAAGCAGCAGCCAGCCATCCAGAACGGAATGTATTGACGCAGGCCATGGGGACCAAAGTCGATGTTCGCGTCGATCTGGGACGTTGTGTTCTACCCTTCGATTCAGGCGACCGGCTGTTGCTGTGCTCCGATGGTTTGTATGAGTATTGTCTCGAAGCCGATTTTGTTCGGGTGTTACAACAGCACAACCTGCACGATGCTGCCGATGAATTAGTGACGATGGCCAAGAACCGGGGGGGCATGATAATATAACCATCGTGTTGGCCGAGCGTGTCGTTACCGATACCGTAACGACAACCAAAGAAACCCGTGAAATCGACTTACCCTTCACCCGTGACCTGGAACTACCTCAATGACTACGACCATGCAACCAACCATGAAAGGCCGACTAATCCATCATTACCGCGTTGAATCGCTACTGGGCGAGGGAGGCATGGGGACCGTTTATAAGGCCACGGATACCCATCTCGAACGGCCCGTGGCGGTCAAAATGCTACACACCCACCTGGTGAATCAGACTTCGTTTATGGAGCGTTTCCGAAACGAAGCTCTGATTCTGGCCCGGCTCAATCACCCCAACATTGCCGTTGTCTATAATTTCCTTCAGGACGGTTCCGATTATTTCATGGCCATGGAATACGTCGAAGGCGACAGTCTGGAAACGCTGATCCGTAAAACGGGGGCATTACCCGCTGCAATTGCCGCCGAGATTACGCGGCAGGGGCTGGAAGGACTGGCCCACGCCCATCGAAAAGGCATTTTACACCGCGATATTAAACCGGCCAACTTGATGCTAACGCCAGAAGGCAGCGTTAAACTGATGGACTTTGGGATTGCCCGTGTAATTGGTAATCAACGTCTTACGCAGGTAAACCGTGTTATTGGAACACTCGAATACATGGCTCCCGAGTTGGTGCAGGGTGAAGCCCCGTCGCCTGCGTCGGACCTGTACGCCATGGGTATTTTACTGTATGAATTGTTGTCAGGGAAATTACCCTTCGCCAGCAAAACGGACTACACCCTGATGCAGGCCATTATCCGGGAAAAACCAATTGCCCTTCGGAAATTGAATGCGAATGTTCCGAAAGAACTGGAAGTGATCGTTCATAAAGCCTTGGAGAAAAATCCGGCCAGGCGATTTGCCGATGCCAAAGAATTTCAGAAAGCACTTCAACCCTTCTTTTCGCAAATTCCAACGCTCGACCCAGCGCTACTTACCCCCCGACGGTCCACGCCTACTACCGATGTATTGAACATTCAACCCGTTCGCAAAACCGTATTGGCTGAAACCACGGAGATTTCGCCGGATCAAAATCCAGTACGTACACTACCTACCCAAACCTGGTTATCCGATAACTGGCAAACCCTATTGGCCGGTGGACTTATCTTACTTGCTTTACTCTTCATTGGACTAATCTTTTTCGACAAAGCCGACGACACTAAGCCCGAAACGACAATAGCGCAAGTGAAGGGTACGGGTTCTGGAGCAAAAATCGGCCAATCAACAGAATCTATAGAGTCGCAAACCGCTGTCGCTTCATTAACCAATGAAACTAATGGCAAGCCCAGTTCGATAGCCGTTCCAGAACCCAAAGAAGTTGAGTTTACACCCGTCGAAAAGAAGGTTATCGGTAAACAACCAAAACCAGTTGCTCCCCGTACCTATGGCAATGGTCCTGTGATGGTCAAAAAAACGGAGGTTGGCTCACCAGAATCCCCAAAGCCCAACCAGCCAGTACATACAGAAGCGCCCACGAACCCGGTTACGCCACCCACCCACACAGAGCCAGAACCTGTCGTGGCGGTACCCAAATCAACTGCCCGTAAATCCATTGCTATTCGTCGTTTGCGGGTAAACCTGGCCCTGGTCGATGGACTTTCGTCGGATGCTTCTCAGGAAGGGCAGTCCATTCGCTTTCGGGTAACAGAACCGGTGATGAGCGACGGTGAACTCGTCATTCAAAGTGGGGCAACGGCTTACGGGGAAATCAGCCGGATTAAACGTGCCGATGGGGATGTATTCCGTAAAAAAAACCAGCTCGAATTCCGAATTACAAGCGTCGAAACCGTAACGGGGAAACGAGTTGCCCTTCGGTCGGCAACATTCAGCGAAGAAGCCAAAGGCCAGCCGGTCTTGTTTCGTTCAGGGCAAACTTTTGAAGTCCGCACGGACGACGACGTCATTAATTTTTAAGAAAAACTTCTCACCACTTTTTTTCACATAATAGCCCGATTGTCATGAAATCTGTTCGATTTACGTTTCTGTTCGTCAGTATTAGCCTTCTCCTGGTATCCACTAAATTATTGGCGCAGACTATTCGCCAACGATCTACTACAGAAGGACTTAACCTTGGCATACAAGGCCACTATATGGGTTGGTCTTCCGATTATTTTCAATTTTTAGACGAACGGTCGGGTAGCGGCCCTGGCATTGGTGGTCGCGTCGGATACGGCTTCAATCAACGATTCGAGGTCTTTGCTCAATACGACTTCACATCCCTCAACTCTACAAACATAGCCGCCCAATCCTTCCATTTTACCCACACTACGGCTGGCGTCCGGTTTAACTTTTCGGCCACTACACATGCCCTCCGCCCGTATGCCGAAGTAGGCTACGCCTATCAGACAGGAAAAGCCGATCAGGTGCTAAACTCGAATGGGGGGCGTGACAATCTTATCTTCAAGGGTGGCTCCTTACACGTGGGGGCAGGCATTAATTATTTTATAGCCTTACCTGTCGCCATTTCTCTAAATGGGAGTTTGCAGGCTGGTGCCAAATCACCCGTTTCGATCAATGGTTTTTCTACTACTGACAAGGCCGATGTAGCCGCCTTCCGTATCTCATTAGGCGTCCTGTTATTTCTGAGCGAATTGTTTTAAGTGGTTTTGTCGATAGATAGAACGCCGATTTTTATGATCATTAAGATCCTGACAATCATAAAAATCTGTGTTCTATTTATTGGCTAACCAATTCAATTTCTGCGCCTTGCAATCCCTCTGACGTAGCCTTCACACGAATTCTACCCGCCTTCTCATTCGTCTGAATAATCGCCAGGCACTTGCCATTATATACTTTGCGATAGTTGGCCTTGAAAGACTCAAGGCTGGCCTGATACCCATTGTCGACCCCAACGAGGGTGCCTCCACCGTTAACGCTAAATGTGATCAGGTGATTGGCGTCGGGAATAAGGTTACCTTGCTCGTCCAGTACGTTTACGGTGATAAAGGACAGGTCTTTACCATCAGCGTTTAGGGCAGTTCGATCAGCTATCAACTGAATTTTTGCGGGTTTTCCAGCAGTTGACATCGTTCGGATTAGAACCTCCCTGCCATTTTTTCGGGAAACGGCTTTCAGAGTGCCGGGTTCGTACTTAACCCGCCACATGACGTGCAGTTCATCGCCCGTTTTCTTTTGAACGCCCAGTGATTTATCGTTCAAAAATAGCTCAACTTCATCGGCCTGATTGTAGTACGCCCACACATCAACAGTCTTCCCTTTTGGCCAATTCCAGTGCGGAAAGATGTGCAAAACCGGTTTGTTCGTCCACTCCGATTGGTATAGATAATATACATCTTTGGGGAAACCGGCCAGATCGAGAATACCAAAATACGAGCTGCGGGCTGGCCACGGATAGGGGTGCGGTTCGCCCAGATAATCGAAGCCAGTCCAGATAAACAGTCCCGCCATGTGCGGTAGTTTTTTAATCACTTTCCACGTCTGCTCGTGCGTAGAACCCCAGTAAGCGGCTTCGTTATCATAAGCCGATGCTGTCCAGTCTGGGTTGCCGTCGGTGAATTTGGTAGGCCCACCTTTTCCCCACATGCGCACAGAATCGGACGGCATGTCATAGTGCCCGCGCGTTTGAAGGGATGAACCTGTTTCAGACGCTAAAACAACCTGATTGGGAAAAGTCTTCGGGAAGTCGGCGTAGGCTTCGTGCTTGTAATTGAAACCCAGAATATCTAATGCTCCGGAGCGATAGATAAAATTTTTGTCGGGTATATTTTCGGTCAGGGCCGACGTAACAGGTCGGGTTGTATCTAGTGTTTTAACGATAGACGCTAACTCATTCGCAATCGTAATGCCCGTTGAATCAAACTGTTCGCGAATTTCATTACCAATGCTCCAGATAAAAATAGACGGATGGTTACGGTCGCGACGAACCATGTCTTCGAGGTCGGTTTTGTGCCATGTATCCCAAGTGAGCCCATAGTCCTGCTTCGACTTCTTCTTCTTCCACATGTCGAATGCTTCGTCCATGACCAGGAAGCCCATTTCGTCGCATAGATCCAGAAATTCGGGGGCGGGGGGATTGTGTGCCGTGCGAATGGCGTTACAGCCCATCGCTTTCAGTAGCTCAAGCTGACGCTGCATGGCACGTCGGTTCACAGCGGCTCCCAAGGCCCCCAAATCATGGTGCAGACAAACACCCAGAATTTTCATTGGTTGCCCATTCAACGAGAATCCGGTCGCTGGGTCAAACTTGAAAGAGCGAATTCCCAGCGGAGTTTCGTACCTATCCTCCAGCCGGTTCTGGTTGTAAATTCGGGTAACTAGTTTGTAGAGGTAGGGCTTCTCAACTGACCAAAGTATTGGATTTGATACGTCAACCTGTTGAGAAACAGTAATAAGCGTATCAATCAGGCGGACCGATTGTGTCGTTTGTGTAGCAACCTCTTTCCCGGCCGCATCCAGAATCGTGCTGACGAGCCGGATCGTTGGCAGCTCGCCCTTAGACGTCCTACCAACTGCCTTGCGAATGCTGGTTTGTAAGGCGATAACCGCTTTCTGACTGGTTACTGTTGGCGTCGTCACGAACGTACCCCACTGATTAACGGCTATTTGTGAAGTCGTTACCAGTCGCACATTTCGGTAAATGCCAGACCCGGTATACCAGCGGGAATTGGGTTGCGCCGAATTATCGACCCGAACGGCCAGTACATTTTTCTCCCTGCCGAATTTCAGATACGTACTGAGTTCATACCGAAACGAGCTATACCCATACGGCCGAATACCTAGTGAATGCCCATTAATCCAGACTTCACTGTTTCGGTAAATACCATCGAATTCAATAAAAACGGCTTTGCCTTTTGCCGACGTTGAAACCGTAAACGCTTTCCGGTACCAACCAATACCCGTGGGCAAGGCACCTTCCTGCGTGGTGCTGAGGTGATGCTTGCTGAACTGCCCTTCAATGCTCCAGTCATGAGGTAAGTTCAGAGTTCGCCAGTCTGAATCGTTGAACGTGATGATCTTCGCTTTTGCCTCATCGCCCAGATAAAACCGCCAGTCTTTGTTGAAGTCCAGTATGGTTCGTGGTTCGTTTTGGGCGAAAGCAACCGTGGTACACAGCACAAAAAGCAGGATCGAAAACAATTTTAGACAGGATTTACAGGATATGTATTTTTCAAAAATTCTGTTCATCCTGTAAATCCTGTCTAAAAGAAAACCTCCACTAAGCTTATACCTCATGGTTTCTTAGGGATAGGTGCAGGTACGAAACTCTTCTTGCCCTTCCCTAAATCGACCGACGTGGCCACGGCGATGCCTCGTTGATCGTGCTTGTTCACAGCGCAATAGAAGTGATAGACAACGCCTTTGTGCTTCACAACGAATGACTTATGGGCATACAAGTCATCATACGGTTCCGACGGTTCGATCAGATTTTCACCGGCCCAATCGGTCCAATTCACCAAATCCGTTGAGGCTGCAAACCGGTTGAATGCCCCTTTACGGTCTTCCCAGAAAGCCCCGAAATAAAACATAACATAGAGGTCGTCTATTTTCTGAATGACCGCATCGCCCGTTATGCCCGCCGAGTGCATTAAAACCGGCTCTGGCAAAACCAGTCAGGCAGGTATCTTGGAGTACAAAACTATCCGTGATAAAGACTATAGCTGTCTATTATTTTCCCGAAAGATTGTATGATGTTAGCCGGTCGATTTTCTAACTTCCCGAAAGTTTAAAACTTTCGGGAAGTTCCTGTTCCTCATGTGCCTGTTGAGAAGTAATAAAGGCTTCTTTAGAGCCAAACCAGTCTACTACTTCAGATCGGCAAAGTCGGGTCGGCTTAGTTGATAAAATCGAATGGTAGGATGAAAACTCCCATTCGGTAAAGGTTGTCGTAAAACCGTGATGAATCGGGTTTCGGTGAATGTACCGAATCAGTCGTGTGTAGTAATGCTCTGAATCAATTTGTTTTCGCTTAAAATTAGGCATGAATAAGCTCCCTCTTCGATTCTGCTGTCTGTTGAACGACAACGTATACGAGCTGAGTAGATTACCGAATGTTTTACTCAGAAATTGAGAAAATTCACCTTCGGCAAGCGGGGTAAATTTTGGAGAAGGGGCTTTTTCTAGTTGAAATAGTAGGTGAGCTTTCTGTAAAGCCTTATCCGATCTAATTCTTACCATCAAATGGATGTGATTTGGCATCAGACAGTAGGCATAAGTCTCTGCAATTGGCTCAATGAAATAAGCATATCTTTCAGAAAGTACAGATAGTTTTCGGTCGTTACGAATAGATTTTCCTTCCCGTTCGCGTGTGTATAAATATGATAGACGTGGTCCGGAAAAAGTGGGATTTCGTTATTCTGCATCTTGATAAATAGGCTATGATTTCAAATCTCCCCTAAGACACAAAAAACCATTTAACGTGACAACCAACTTCCCGAAAGTTCAAAACTTTCGGGAAGTTTTGCAGAATATTAGCTTAACGAGCTCAGAGCTAGTTTTACAGACTGAACGCCAATTGGATTCTCGCTATACTCACAACGCAGATTTGTAATCGGTATAGGTTGGGCGATACTGGCTATGGAAAAGATGAAGAAGAAGATTAGATAGATGAGATTAGCCTTCATAAACTCAGTAAAGATTTTACTCAATACGTTGAGTAATTTTGTTCAGTTTATTGAGTAAAATAGAAACCCCAATTTAAACACCTCATAATCAGCACTTAACCATATGATCTAAAAGTAACAACTGAGTTACCCAGCCTGAAAAATAGATTTTAAATAAGCGGCATTCGCGCTAAAATTCTTCTTAACATTCCGTGGGTCGCTGGCATCGCGCGAACGTTCGATAACCAGCCAGCCCTTCCAACCCATATCATTCAGCGTCTGCTTTACTTTTTTAAGGTCTATTCGGGGTTGTTCTGGAGCCAGACGCCGTCTTCATCGGTGCAGTGAATCTGACAAATTCGCTTTTTACCCAGTAGTCGTAATTCGTCATGCAAATCACGCCCGGCTTTCAGCGGATTGGAGAAATTAAAATAAATCTGAATGTTCGTTGACCCAATTTCATCCAGCAACCCGACTTCACCTTTGGCATCCAATGATGTTTCGATACCGACAATGACGCCTGCTTTTCCAGCCATGTCACCCACTACTCTTAGCCGCTCGACTATGGCGGGACGTAGCTCAGGGTTCTTGACCAGATCGCCCTGAATACCCAGGGGCAGAAAGGCCACCTTTACCTGCATGGCGTTCATGGTGTCGAAGCAATCCTGAATCATACGCTGATACGTTGGGCGAGTCGCAAACGACTGCGCGTAGAACCCGGTCATGGCTAACGAGCAGATCGTCAATTTAAACTCCTTCGCTTTATCGAGAAACTGCTGGCGAATCTCCGGATTAGCCAGCTGGTTATCAAAAGTTTCCCGCTGACCCAGGCCACCCATATCAACCTCGAGACCATCGGCACCAATCTCTTTAGTCAGTTGAAAAGCCCCTACTTTCTGCCGTTTCAGAATCATCAAATCAACTACGGCAATCCTGAAGGACTGCCTGCTTTTGGCCCAGACCTCAGGCAAAAACAACCCTGTTGACAGGAGTGAACTGGATACAATGAATTGTCGGCGGTTGAGGATCATAGCATTGGGGCTACAAGGACTGTATTGGCGACCCGGCCAACGCATCAAGTTTCGAAGAAGTTGATAAGGAGGAATTTTCTTCCCCTGAATACTCGTTCGATGCACTTCGCCAGCCGCTGTATAATAGGTTTTTATCCAGTGTCGGTTTCGGGAAAAATAGACTGGCGACATAACCAACGCCAATGACCACCAGATGGCTATACACACCCAACATCAGTTTATGATGGGTAAAATTGTAATCGCCCAGGTCCAGCAGTAGTTTCTTGCTAGTACCATACCCAATCTGGGTAGAGGTCAGAAAGGCATAGGCAGTGAACACAATACAGACCACAATGGCAATATTGACCCCCTGCTTGTTGGCCGTGCGCTGAAAATACCCAGCAGGAAAATACCAACTATTCCACCCGAAAAAATAGCGTACAATGTAAAAACAATCCCAGAACCCTTCATTTCCAGCCTGTAAGTAAATGGCGCCAATGAGAATAGCTATCACACCTGAGATGACAACGATCCCCTTACTCACCCGCAGGTATTCCTGATCGGTACGAGCCGGGCGCGCTTTTTTATAGAAATCCTCCAGGCCAACAGCAGCCAGCGAATTCAAATCAGCGCTGAGACTACAGATAGCGGCCGAAATCATGGCCGCCAGAATGAACCCGACTACCCCGTCGGAAATTTGGTCATAATGAAATACGGAAAAACGGCATCCGGACGTATCCCCTGTGGCAAGGGCTGTTGCTTGTAGTATACGAATAAAGCCGTGCCGATGAACATGAAGAGTGCCCAAACCGGTACCGTCAGGGAGATACCAAGAATAGAGGCCCTGATAGCAGCTTTGTCGGTTTTGGCAGTCAGGTAACGCTGTACAACGGTCTGATCGGTACCGTACTTTTGAACGGCGTAAAACGCGCCGTTGATAACCATCACAAAAAAAGTTAGTTTGGTAAAATCCAGGTCGTAGGGACCAAAGCCCGTTCGATTATTGGCAGAAGCAATCGTCATCACTTCGGGCAAGCCACCTTTGACGGAGAAAACGATAACCAGTACGCAGAGAATACCGCTGGCAAAGAGCATGAATCCCTGAAACACATCCAGCCAGATAACCGCTTCAATGCCCCCCAACAAATTGACGGCAATGATAATTAGGCCAACGATAACGATGATGTAAAAGGTGTCGCCCCCGTCATGTTCGTCAGTGCCACTGATAGCAGAAAAAAGACCGTCCCCATGGACGAAAACTGGCGGAGAACAAAGGCGGTTGAACTATAATAGCGGGCAAAAGAACCGAAGCGTTTTTCGAAATATTCGTAGGTACTCAGGCCAATGACTTTGCGGTAAAGCGGCACGATAAACCAGATGGTTCCCAACAAAATAATAGGCACCATCAGCCCTTGTACCAGTAGAATCCAGTTTGAGGAATAGCCTTCGCTCGGGTAGCCCAGAAACGTAACGCTGCTGATTAAGGTAGCTAGCAACGACATTCCGATGGCCCAGGCAGGCACTCTACCTCTGGCAGCGAAATAAGTTTCGGTTGTACGTTGATTTTTGGCGTACCGCAACCCAAAATACAAGTTGATAATCAGCACCATACCGATTATCAGGTAATCAATTACGCTTAAGGTCGGGGTTGACATTTCATTTAGGAATTAGTCAGAATGTCCACAATTCCGTTGGCCAGGAATAGCTGCCCGGTTTCATAGTAATATATAATTCTTGCTGTTCAATGGCCTCACTCCGAACAACACCGGGGGCTAGTTCCTGAACGGGCACCAGTCGCGAAATCCCAATCTGGCGAAGCACAGCCGACGCCGTTGAGCCGCCTTCAATAATCAGCTCGTGTATGCGAACCCGTTTCATTACTTCCTGTACGGCCATTGCCATCCTGATTCGTAAGTGAATGGCAGAGCTACGGCTATTATCAACAAAAGTGGGGTCAATAGCGATGATTACTTGCCTGTTCTGGCGAAAATAATTTACGATTTCAGCAACCCACTTTTCCAATTCAACCATCGCCAGCTTACAAGAACTCGTTAATGCGTTCGGCATGTAACTTATGGCATGTCCATCGTTCAGTGCCTTTTTCACCAACGAAATGCTTTCACCGAAAGCGGTGCCGCATACATAGAGTTTATGGCCACCTACGACTCCTGTTGCAGAAACTAGCTGTTTTTCCAGAGTCAATGCATCCAGAATCGCCCTAAAAAAATTAGAACCTCCTCCCACTACCATCTGACTATCAAGGCGACTGGCCCAGATATGCAAATCAGCCTCCTTTTCAACTTCTCCAATAATGATTCCTCGTTCTGGAAAATCGGCCTGATGCGCTAACACCATTACTTGTTCGGACTTTGTATCAAATCGCTTCTGTACGTCAGACTCTTTTATTGGAAACTCCGGGTCCTGGGCAAAGTGTGTCTGGTGAATCAGCTTGCCATGAACGTAATAATGTCCGTTAACCAATGTTCTACCAAGGGCCGGATTTGCCGGAACCAGTAACGCTTTAGGCAAACCCAAAACGGCCAACTGGGCCTGCACTTCTGCGATCACATGTCCCCGCAACACAGAATCGATCTTTTTATACATCAATTCCGGTTTCATGGCTTGTAATGCCTTACTCACTTCTGTCATTTCCAGCACAGCTTCCTGTTCAGAAACAGACCGGGCATCAGTAGCAATCACCAGTAAATCGGGTGTTGATTGCGGGTTAACCGACATCGCTAGTTCAACAATTAGCCCATACGTTAGTCCGATACCAGCCAGTTCGGCAGCTCCCGTTAAATCATCGGCAATGACGGCTATCATTTTTAATGAGTGAAAGCGTGAATGAGTGAATGACAGGTCCAGTAAATCACTCATTCACTCATTATACGATTCTTCGCCAATTGAACAGCTGATTCAATGGCCAACACCATAGCATCGGCACTCGCTACGCCCTTCCCCGCAATTTCAAAAGCGGTTCCGTGATCGACGGAGGTACGAATAATGGGTAGTCCCATCGTAATATTGACCCCTTAACGCTGTCCATCTGCTTTTTTTCGGCATTCCATTTAAATCCGGTTAGTTTGAAAGGGATGTGGCCCTGATCGTGGTACATGGCCACAACGCCCCCATAATAACCCGTGGCGGCCTTGGCAAACAGCGTGTCAGCCGGTACCGGACCTTCCACGTCATACCCCCGACGTTTGGCTTCTTCGACCGCAGGTAGAATTTCCAGATCGTCCTCGGTTCCAAATAGCCCCGAATCACCGGCGTGTGGATTTAGTCCGGCTACACCAATTTTCAGGTTCGTTTCACCGAGCGAAATAAGTCCATTATAGAGCAAATCAATGACTTCCAGTATTCGGTCTTTTTTGACAAGATCACAGGCTTGTCGCAACGACACATGGGTTGATACGTGAATCACCTTCATCTGATCTTCGACCAGCAACATACCATATTTTTTCGTGTTGGTAAACTGCGCATAGATTTCGGTATGACCAGCGAAATGATGCCCCGCTTCGTTGATGGATTTTTTGTTGATCGGGCCAGTCACAGTTGCGTCCACCTCATCGGCTAATGCCAGATCGATTACGGTTTTAACGGAGGTAAAAGCAGCTTCACCAGCCATCGCCGATATTTCTCCGAACTGTAGATTAGGCAGGTCAACATTGTCCAGATCGTACACATCAATGGTCCCTAACTGGAAAAATGCATCCCTAATGGACGTGATGGGATGGATAATAACCTCCAGGTTCAATCGGGTGGCGATATCCTGAAATACCTTTGCATCTCCCACCAGAACCGGCTTACAAATGGCATAAATAACCGGATTCAACAGAGCCTTCACCGCTATTTCTGGTCCAATACTCGCCGGATCACCCATGGTGATACCCACAATTGGTTTAGTTTGATTACTCATGTATAGATTTGGGTTCTGTGGATACTATTGATTCTGTAGATCCTTTGGTTACTACGATGCTGACGGACAAGAGAATCCAAAGAATCATTAAGTACCTATCAAAGCTGTATTTCTTCTTTCTCCACTAATTCGATCAATGCTGTTTTCAAGTCCCTTTCCTCCCGGGCAGAAAGCGACTGTAAGGGCGGCATCACCGTTGTTCCACAAAGGTTATATTCCTGCATCAGCACTTTCAGCGCCCACAAAGATTCGCCCAGCGTCTTGCCTGACTGGTAAAGATGACCAAACGCGTCTGATTGATTCTGGCAGCTATAGGCTTTCTCTTCATCGCCCTCCTGAACAGCTTTCAGCATGTCGCGGTAGATGGCAGGAAAAAGGTTTCCCGTGCTGGGTACCAACCCATCGCTCCCCCGCAGGAGCGCGTCTGCCGATCGTGCCGCCCAGCCCATAAAATGACTAAAGTCAGGACGATCTGCCCATAAAGTCAGGGCTTCATGCAGGCGTTCGGTACTCCGTTCTGAGTCTTTAATACCAACGATTCCAGGGTGATAGCTCAGTTCGTCCACAGCCTGAAGTGGAATCGACATGCGTGTGGTGGCGAAGATGTTATAAATAATCAACGGTCCATTCAGCTGATCAGCCAATTGCTCGAAATACTGCTTCATCTGGCTTTCCGACAACGCATAATACGAGGGAAGCGTAGCCGCCACGGCATCGACGCCCTGATCGAAACAGTAGTTTGCAAACTCGACCGACTCCTCCAGGCAATTCGACGAAATACCCGCATATAAAACCATATCGGCCGTTTTCAGTCGGGCCGCTTCAAACACATAGGTTTTTTTTACAGATATGGGTAAGGAGGATGATTCGCCGGTTGTTCCCAGCACGAACGGCATTGCCTCACTAGCCTGTAGATTGATGATCATTCGCTCCACAGCGGCTTTATCCAGTGCATATCCTTCGGTCAGGGGCGTCACTAATGGCACAACAATACCCTGGTATTTCTTTTTCATACTCATAGCTAATAAGCGGCTGTATAGATAGCAATTGCCTCTTCGCGGGTTATTTCCCGTGGATTGTTTTTCAGTAATCGTTGGATTTTCAACGCATCATCCGCCATCTGCGGAATGGCTTCTTTAGGGATATTGACATAGCGCAAACGGGCAGGAATCCCACAGTCACGAATCAGCTGGTTAATTTTCGTTACGCCCCTGGCGGCTGTTTCGGCATCATCACGCCCTCGTTCACAACCCAGTGCAATGGCCACCTGTGCGTATCGATAGACCGATGCGGGTATGTTAAACGCCATCACGTAGGGCAACAGTAATGCGTTGGAAAGGCCATGTGCCAGGTGAAACAGGCTCCCCAGCGGGTAGGAAAGCGCATGCACACCAGCCGTATTCACTGGCCCCAGGCAAAACCCTCCCAGTAAACTCCCCAGAGCAACCTGCATGCGCGCTTCTTCATCCGCTCCATGTTGAACGGCCCGGACGATGTTAGCTGCAATCAACCGCATACCTTCAAGGGCGTACATGTCGATGAAAGGTTGTGCAAATTTGTTGGTATAGGCCTCCAGACAGTGTGTTAATGCATCAATCCCGGTGGCGGCTGTAATGGATGGAGGTACGCTAATCGTCAACAATGGGTCGACATACACCATGTCGGGTACCAGAAACGGGCTGATAATTCCTTTCTTCTGATTATCGCTATCGTCTACCAGAATAGCATTTGGCGAGGCCTCACTGCCCGTCCCTGATGTGGCCGGAACGCAGATGAGTTTCCTGCGTCGCCCTTTTAGATTGCCAATGCCCAGTATGCCGGAGAGCGTCTGATCATTGTCAAGCTGAGCAGCGATTAGTTTGGCCACATCGAGTATGCTTCCACCGCCAATTCCCAACACCAGATCAGGGTTGAACGGCGAAACGGTTTGCATCAGTTTGTCAAAATCGGCAAACGATGGCTCCTGAACAATGCTCGTGTCAATCCAGACGGCGATGTCGTGGGCTTCCAGCGTATCAATCAGGTGTTTAAGTTGTTCCAAAAGCGGACTGATCGTTACGATCAATACTTTTTGGGGCGAAAGCATACTGATTTCATTGGCTAAGTCTCCAAGGGAACCTTTGCCAAAAACCAGCTTAGCGGGAAAGTGTATTGTCAAATTCTGATTCATTCGTTCCTGCGTCCTATAACTTCCCGAAAGCTTCAAGCTTTCGGGAAGTTAGTTATTCGGGAAGTTATCCGGGGCATTGCATTTAAGCCCCATCAATCCTTCGTAATCTCCTTTGCTACTGGCGCAGAATAGCCTGCTAAAGCGGGCCAGACACCCTCATTGATTGGCTCCAGTTTTAGTTTTTTCGGATCAATAACCGCGTGTTTAATCTTTTCCCGTCGCCAGGTATAAATCACATGAATTAGCCCATCACTTGTCTGAATAACAGATGGATACGAATACTGACTAATCGGTGAATCTTCCAGAATAACCGCTGCCAACCAGTTTTTCCCATCGTTCGATACGGCCAGATTTAAGGGGGTCCGTGGCCCTTTGGCCAGCTCACCCGGTGGTAATACGTGGTTGTACACCAGCACCTGCCGGCCGTCTTTCAGGGTTACAGCATCGGTTCCTGAGTTATTATTGGGCAAGGTCGTTTTGGTCAGGGGCGACCAGGTTTCGCCGTTATCCGTCGACCAGGATTCTTCGATGGCGCGATCTCGACTACGAGCCAGAATCTGAAGTTTTCCATTCCCATACGTCAGCACACTAGGCTGGATCGCGTTCAGGCTTCTACCATCATTAAGCGGCCCGACTTTTCGCCAGGTTTTTCCAAAATCCGGGGTTAGCTCGAAATGCAGTTTCCAACCGTCACCTTCCGTGCTGGATGGGCAAATCAGATTTCCATTGGCAAGCAAAACCGGTTTATTTTTGACGGGTCCAATGTATCCTTCGGGCAAGGCTTTGGCTGCCGACCAGGTGCGTCCGCCATCGGACGAGGTTTTCAGCCAGCCCTTCCACTTTGCCGGACTCGGACCTATTTTGTAGAACAGCATCAGTTCGCCTTTCGGAATCTGATACAGAACCGGGTTCCAGCAGGCGTATCGGAGCGTGTCGTTTATAATGCCATTCGCCACATTTTGCGGAGCTGACCACTTCCCATTCTCCTGGCGACTAACCCAGATGCATACGTCCGGATTCCGTTCTTTTGTACCGCCAAACCAGGCGGATACCAACCCTTTAGGTGTTTCCGCAATCGTAGCTGCGTGACTTTCCGGAAACGGTGGCTTATCAACCACAAATTCATCCACCACCAGTCCAGACTGCCATTTGGCTAACTGGGCAAAAGTGGGACTTAACAATGTTAAGCTTGTAAGGAGAGTTAAATAAAGGGGCTTTTTTGTCATATTGCTTTGCAGTCATTCCAAGCCATTAGCAGTCAACTTGCTGAACAATAGGACATTGTCATGAATGACCATTAGATGACTAGTAATGACTAGTTTTTAAATTCGTCGCCTACTTCTTCTCAGCTGCCTTTTTAGCTTTAATAGCCGCCGTGTACGCGTTATACATCTCCCGCCAGTTGCGTCCGTTCGCGTTGAGATATTGCTCCGATTTAGTTTTATAGATCTCGAAAATGGCTGAGATTTCCTTCATGCTTTTGTAATCGACCGCCTGTTCCCGAGCCTGTTCCAGAAATCCAAGAATGGTTTCTTCTTCCTGGGTAGTGATATTGGGAACGATGGCCCGATACCCTCCCAGCGTGAACGCCACTTTCCCAATCGTGTATTTATCCAGCACAGCATCGACCTGTTTTTTGTCGAGGTCTTTCTGCAAACCAGTCATCAAATCCTGGTGAACGGTTTTGGGAATAGCGGAATCGGCGATAAGCTGGCGGTCGAGGTCAGACAAGGGTTTGCCCGTTACCGGGTTAATACCGGCGGGGACTGTACTGGCCGGATGCTCGTTGTGCCAGTCGCGGATAGCTTTCAGATGAGTAGCCACTACCTGCGTCAGTCGTTTTTCTTTTTCGGGATCATTCAGGTTCAGCGACGCGATCCAGTCAGCGGCTTTCTTTTCCAGCTCGTCAACAGCTTTTGCGTTTGAGTTGGCAGTCATAACCGATTGGGCAGGTTGTTCCTGACTAAAAGCAGGTGAGGCCAGGAATAGAGCGGTTACGAAAAAATAGAGGTTTAGGGTGTTTTTCATCGCTATTTTGAGCTAGCCGTGTTAAGTTTTTCTGAACGTTTGGCATCTTTAGCAAACTGATTCTTCAATGGATTATCCGTTCGGAAGGGACGGGCAGGTAGTCCTTCTTTGTTGACTAAATTGGGTTGTGCAGCCTCGTCCCAGGCAAAGCGAACTGCTACGGGTTTCGGTACGCCAGCCGCTGAAACGAGTATATGTTTACCATCAATGAGCGCCTGAGCGGGCACAAAAACGCCATCGGCACCAGCAAGGGTAAAACATGTGAGGGGCTGACCATCTTTGCTGCTTAAACCGCTTCCTGTTTGCGTGAAATACAGCTCAACAGTCCGGCGCTTCACCTTCATTTTTTCGTAGACTGGCCCTTCAGACACCAGATCCTGTTTTTCATAATCCGTAGCCAGCGCCAACAACGCCAACCGCCGACCAATCTCCCATTTAAAAGGCGGGTGAATATCCGATAGATCATCAGCCAGATCAGTCGTGACGATCATACCCGTTCTAGGCAGATTAAGAACCAGTTCCTGCGCTTCCCGAAACTCAGGTAAGGTTTCGCGCGTCAGGGCAACTTTCCCTTTCGATTCCGAGTACTTAAATGGTGCCAGAGAGACGAAATAAAAAGGCAGTTTCTGGTCGTTCCAGGCGCTTCGCCAGCTTATAATAAGGGTTTTCAGTTTATGTGAATACGTTATTGTTTCGTTGAGAAAACAGTTGGATTCACCCTGATACCAAAGAAATCCCTTAATGGCCAAAGGCGCGAGTGGCCGAATCATGGGCTCATAGAACTTCCCCGGCTCACCCTCTATTTTTTGATTTCCGTAATAAGCCTCTTCGCGAAAAGCCGCTTCCGAAAGCCACGGTTCAATCCGGCTACCCGGTATGGCTGACGAAATGACGCCAATCGGCACATTCAGGTTTTTGTAGAGTTCTTTGGCGAAAAAATAAGCTGGTGCCGAAAATGACCGCAACGCGGAATCCTGAGCCACGTTCCATCCCCGATGCAGGGAATCTGGTTTGCTCAATTCTTTTCGATTCACTAAAAAAATGCGAATCCGTGGATTATTGGCATAGTCCAACTCATCGGCTGGGTTGTGTCCGTCAACAAGTTCAGTAGCAAGTGACCGCTTCACTTTGCTATTCTTTCGCATCGTGTATTCCATGTTCGACTGTCCTGAACACAGCCAGACTTCGCCCACCAGAATATTTTGCAACCGTATCGTATTCGTTCCCGAAATAACCAGTTCGGAGGGTGTAGCTGAGGCTTTCAACGGTTTCAACGGGACGCTCCATTTACCTGATGCATCGGCGTAGGTAGTCTGGGTTTGTCCAGCAAACTGAACGCTCACGGTTTCGCCAGCCGCTGCTTTTCCCCAGATTATCACGGGTTTACCCTGTTGCAGCACCATGTTATGCCCTAAAATGCGGGGCAGGATTATTTCTGCTTTCAGTTGGTGTGAAAGGAAAAAGATAGTGATAGCTAACAGTATAGATTTAACCATAAATCACTCAACTCTACTTGATAATCCACTCGTTTTAAATGACTTGATCACAAACACGGCCTCATCATCCTGTTCCCCTGCTTTGGGTAAATCGTAGTTCTGATCAGTCGGAGTGTCGGCATCCGGGAACCGGCGTACACCCCCCGTTCGGAAAACTACCCGCCGAAATGAAGCTACAGGAGCAAAAAACAGTCGATTGCCTTTTGGTTGACCGTTGACGAATGTGGTAAACATCCGCTTTTCGCGATCTAACTCTATCCGAACATCGTATTGCTTACCCGCTTCGTATTTCTGAATGCCTGAATCCCGATAGCCTACTTTGGCTTTGAATAGGCTGTCGGAATCAAAAAGCAGCCGCACAGCCGGAGTCCCTTTCGCATCCTGAAATTCAATCTGCAGGACACCCTTATTGGCTTGTTGAGGCACGATTGAAAACTCGACCGTTAGTTTCTTTGATTCGGGAATTATCCGTTCTGCTTTGGCAAAATCGAATTTGTCTTTGTCGCGAAGAACCAGAGCTTTGCTCCCGCCAATCGTTTCAAGTTGAGCCCTGGCTTGCAATGGGCTATAGATGTTCCAGCATTTCAATTCCTCACCGGCTGGAAGCTGGGCAAAGGTTTCATCCGGGTGGGTTTTCACCTCGTCAGTGATGGGCATCGGAATGCTGGATACCCAGATATCTTCCTTGTTCATGCTGTAGGTAACCCACAGACTCCCATCGGGAGGAGTGCCATTTCCTTCTTCGATGCCCCGAACGTATTGCGGTCCATAGGATTTATAAGCCCCACCATAGCGCATAGCCGTTATTTCGCCATTGACCAGCAGCAAATTGGTGTAATTCAGTCCATCTTTACTGGTCGAAACGGCCAGTGGCCAGCGGAATTCCGAGGGGTTGTACACCGTTGCATAGTTGCCATCGGACGTCTTTTGGCCCCAGATTTTGGCATTGCTATTCACAAATCCCGGTGCCCGAAGCGGGTTGTACTGCCACGTTTTGCCACCATCGCTGCTAATCGTTGTGAGGGCGTGTTTCCACAAGCCAACCACCCGGTTATCGGGCAAATAATAGTAACTGAAGGCTTTCACATCTTTTTTGAGCGTAATCAGGGGATCGTTGCGGTCGGCCTCCTCAACCCATTGCTGCATCATCAGCGGATTAGCGAGCAATTCATCGCAGGCTTCCACAAAGCCTTTATCGTTCGAACTGGTATAGAACGGATAGACCGATTTTGACTGATCCCAGGATGCGTTATGTCGGATGAAGTAAATCGGGCCATACTTTCCATCCGGGTAGATTTCCCGCACAACGCGCCCGATACCATTGCCATCGTTCGGGTCATCTTTTGGCCCCATCACAAGCCCATAAAAAGCCAGGGTCAACAGCCGTTTATTCTTCGCGACATAAAACCCCATTCGCTGGTGCATGACGGCATACAGGTCTTTGGCCACTTCCGGACGACCTGGTTTCTTCCAGCCATCAGGCACTTTGTAGGGCGGAAAAATGACGGTTGGCTTCGACCAGCTATACCCGTCTTTCGAGGTCAGAAGTAGTGTCTGGCCCGGCGCTACATGTTCACCAACGGGATTACTAAGGTATTGCAGGTAAAACGTATTATTCCAGTAGGCTAGCATAGGCGCGTGGTTGTACGTCCAGTTGGTTCCACCCGCCAGTTCTGGATGCTCACGATTGGCCCGAAACACCTGGATATTATGGACACCCACCGCCGGACTCAACTGCCCGTGGTGATAATCAACATTAGAAAGCGTTTGACCAACGTAGCGCACAGTGTCCTGCGCCTGTAGTTGGGTAAAATTGAGAAGTACTATTAAACATACCCCCAACCCCCTAAAGGGGGCTTTACATGAGCGGTTTTTTGCCCCCTTCAGAGGGTTGGGGGTATTTAGATTAAGCTTCATAATCCTTTACCTTTTTTAACCCAAATCACGTCCGGGCCTCCCGACTGGTTTTTCAGGCTAACGACACTGCCACCCTTAAGCACTTCATTGGATTTTGTCAGTTGCCCCGTTTTGGGATTCACGTAACTAACCGAGAACGAGCCTGTTGCCCTGGTTAAATCAAGCTGAATAGGATTTACTGATTCGTTGTACAGAATATAGCCCGTTTTTTCGTCGCCCATTGCCCACTGGTTTGCGGGCGTTTGGGGTAAATCAATGGGTTGCATCTGGGTGGCATCAGCTAAAAACTGAGGGTCGGAAACCGCTGGAATGTTGGGGATCGCACCTCCAGCCATAAATACTGCCCAGCCCATCGTATCATAATTATCCGCAGCATAGGTAACTGCCTTCTCAGGAAATTTCTGTCGGTATTCCCGTACGGCCTGATAGACTTTTTCAAAGGATGTCTTCTTCGGAGCGACCAGGCGGGCGTGTTGTCGTGGAGCCAGATTTTGCCCGCCAGCTGGGGCATAGGTCGTACCGTTGGCCTGATAATGCCAGAACCGAATGTCGATCAGATTAATGACTGATGCCCGTTTGGCATCGGCAAGAATGGCATCCTGAACGTCTTTGGTGGTACTTAGGCCCACGATCACCTTTTTGCCGGTTTCTTTTTCCCATTCGCTGATGGTGTCAATCCAGAACTGAACAAAGTGTAACGGCCCCGTAAATTCGGCGCCGATCAATTGGATCACACCTGAGTTAGCCGCGAAATTATCCAGGCACTTGCGGATGTAAGCCCGATGCAACGCCCGCCGAACCGGATGCGACACATCATAAAACTGCTCGGCCATGAAAATCCGTTTATCTCCTGCATAAGGAACGGGTTCAGGGAAGCCCGTCTTGTTGATATTATTGACAGGTCGCCAGGGGAAATCGGCATAGTGGGCACCCGCTTCAATAATGTTATGCTGAAAATAATTCTCGTGAACAAGCGCCAGCCCTTTCTGGTCGGCGAGATCGGCAAACTGTTTCAGGCGGCTCCAATACCAGTTATTGTACTTCATTAAATCGTATTTACTCAGGCCATCCCAGGCGGTTTCCTTACCGCTTCGGGCAAATGGCAATTCATAAAACGGAGGCCATACCTCACCATCCATCCGACGAATGCGCTCGTGATCATCCCGCCGACGGTCGTACCAAAGTCCATAGTTATGGTCAATAGCAACGATGTTGTCAGCCTTCATGGAATCGGTCATAGCGTCCAGATTATCGGTCAGCCCGCGACCTGTCATGCCCGGCACAAAGCGAGTGATGTGGGGTTTGGCGTTAGCCAAGCCATAGGGCCGGGCGCTGCCATTCCACCAGGGCACTTCCTGCCGTCGGCCTGTTAGGAGCACACTTCCCCGAACTAACCTTCCCTGCTGAATCTGCATGGGTGCTGCCTTGGCCTGGACTTGGTCTTTTGGCAAACCAATTGCCTCAATCGACCGGGCATTCGTTGCCGTTGGAATGGATTGACGCGTTGAAGCCGCCGTGATAAAATCGTATAATGTCGGGGCTGGATTGACAGACTGCCGGGTTAAGGCTGCGGCTACATCAACTTTCGGGCTGCTCGACGCTTCCGATTCAACTGGTAGGAGAATGGCTCGACCTGTCAAATTATCGTCTAATCGGTCTTTTAGCTGAGCATAATATAGGCTTCGGGGCTGGATATGCTCGTTTGACATATCCCAATAGCCATCTCCGGCAAACTGTGCCCAGGTGCCCAATGCCCAGTTTTGCGCCGTTGGGGGTTGGTAATTCTCAATACGAGCAGCTGTACATTGCCAGAAAACACTATTGGCAGCATTCCAGCCAGCCCCTTGTCCATCCTGACCAAGATTGGCAAACCGCAGGGCATTGCCATCACTATTCACTACATCGAACAATACACCCGACGCCCAGCTATCAATACCGCCACTGAAGCTGAATGGCAAGTGAGCCTCACACTGCACAAAGGCATTAGGCCCGGCACTACAATAGCCAATCGCAAAATCGTGGTAGCCAAATTCAGAGTAAAGACGCTGACAAAGAACCTGTTGCCCTCGAATAAAGAACGTATTGCGTCGTTCCCCCCGATTTCGGAAACCGGCTCCAGCGATTGACAATCTTCGACAGTAATGCGTTTTGCCGTTTCCTGAACGATCACAGCCGAGCCAGCGAAGTGGTTAAAAACCACCTGCCGAACCCAGGCATCCTGTACGTTTTCGAGAACGATAGCCATCCAGCGATGATCTTCATCCTTCGGATTGGCCTTATCGTAGGTGGATTCGAGTTTCAGATTTTCTACGCCTGACTGCGCGATTCGGCCCGCCCATGTGTAACGGGCGATAGTGCCTCCGCCATAAGCATAATCCAGAGCTGTCGTTAGTGGCGCATCGAGTGTTAGTTCGGAGCCACTCACGGTGGTGATTTGCCGATCCCAGTACAGATCACGTTGACCGGGTTTCCAGCCGAGAGACGAAATCCCTCCACCAAACTGGTCAGTTCCTAGTTTTTGTATCCACTCTTTTGTAGATGGTCGGCGAATCTGTACAAGGTCACCGGCCTTAAACTCAGTTGCGTTCGCAACATGAATTTTGCTGGCATTAACCGGTACATACCTGTCTGTAATTGATACGGCTGCGGCTATTTGTCGGTCGTTTTCCGCCGAAATGGAATGCCGCCCAATCGTAATCAGATTATCCCGACTGAAGCCCGTTCCGAGAATGGTAGTTCCACCAGCGCCCATACCACTTCCCCGCAGCACGACACCCGAAGCGGCAATTTTCAGGCTTCCGGACACTTCATGAACGCCTTTTTCGAGTAGAACAGCCCCTCGAAAACCATCGCTATTAAGGGGTAGAGACGATACATACTCAATGGCCGCCTGTATCCGTCGCGTCGCGTCGCCCTTTCGAAAGGGCACCACAATGGCTATGGCTACATTCGGTATAGCCTGTTCGCCCGCTTTATAGCCGCAGTACGAAAAATCAGGAATGCGGTTGCCTAACTCGTCTGGAGCATAAACTAAACGCCCCTGCTGGCCAAGCGACACAGGCTGTTTTTTAGCCGGTTTATTTCCCTGTGCACATAGGTTTCCAATACGCCCGAAGGCGATTGTCAAGCAGAGCAGAGGAATAAGAAGGCTGGGTTTAAGCACGGATTCAGGGAAGGTTAGGACTATATTTTGTCATGGTTTCGTTTTTTGTCATTCCGACTTTAGGAGGAATCTCGACTCTCCTGATAGTCAAGCTTGACCGGGCCGCCGGAGTGGATTCCTCCTAAAGTCGGAATGACAAAAAACGAAATGATAAACAACAGGCTACGTTCTTGGCCGTACCGATTGAATCGGAACAACACTGTTCAGGTAATCTTCAATGTTCGTATAGCCATCTTTGTTTTTATCCAGACTGGCATCCGACGCATCTTTCGGATTTAATCCGTTTTTGGTTTCCCAGGTATCCGGCATACCATCCATGTCGGAATCGACGTAAGGCGTGCCTTTATACTCAGGATAACCTCCCACCTGCATAGGGTCAGTAATAATGCCATTCTTATAGGAGTCGATGGGCAAACGGCGGTGTTTGAACTGCGTTTCGGGCAGCTTTACCCCTTCTTTGTAGGTAATCTTTCCAGTCCGAACCTGCTCCAGAATGCGTGTATCGACGGGGTCACGCTTAGGAAGAGCAGCCCCTGCGTTCGCTAACACATACTCGTAGGCTTGTTGCGCCGACAGAAT
Organism: Spirosoma telluris; assembly: GCA_003259005.1. Classification (GTDB taxonomy): domain Bacteria; phylum Bacteroidota; class Bacteroidia; order Cytophagales; family Spirosomataceae; genus Spirosoma; species Spirosoma telluris. Next base: position 733,013 of record QLII01000001.1, on the reverse strand, counting down.
CGTAAGCTTAGGCATCGGAAGGGGCTCTTTCCATTTTATGCTGGCCGTGTATTGGCCAGCATTGGGCATATCTTCAATCTGAACGCCCCCATCCCAGTTGTCTTTCGTCACCTTATCATGTCCTTCTACAATATTCCCGTTCACATAGGCCCGACCAAACTCCCGATGGTCTAATTTACTACGTCCCGATTCCGGTTTTAAAATCCGATAGCCAATGGGTGAATCTTTCGGCGTTTGAGGCCCCGGCTTGTAGTAGTTATTAATAATATTGTACATAGCCGTGTAGTCGCCCCCATCGGTTGAGCGGTGCACCCAGTTGAAGATCACATTATTCGTAAAATTGAAGATTCCATTCCAGCCAATCGACGGGTTTCGGCCCGCATTGTCGGCCCAGAGGTTGCGCATGAACGTACAATTTTCGCCCCCAGGGTACTGCCAAAGGCATGGTTCCAGGTATCTAAGGCTTCGGAGAAAATCGAATTCTGAATGGTGATATTCACTGTTGGGAGCTTTTCTTCCAGTGGCTTGCCCGTACTGTCGTTATACATATGGCGGTACATCGACATATTCTCGTCCAGGCCCAGCTTGCCGATACATGATCGATCATGATGTTGCCAATTGGGTTACCACCAATCGAATCGTCACGACGACCTACGTTGGTTTCGCCCCGGCGGAAACGCATGTAGCGAACAATGACATCGTGCGTATTGATCCAGACCGATTCACCCGCTACACAAACGCCATCGCCCGGTGCTGTTTGACCAGCGATGGTGATATAAGGAGCTCTGATTATCAGGGGTGTTTTCAATCGAATAATACCCGCCACGTTAAACACTACGGTGCGGGCTCCCCCCTGCTCACAAGCGTCCCGCAAGGTTCCGGGACCGCGATCCTCCAGACTGGTTACCACGATTACTTTACCACCCCGCCCACCAAATGTGTAAGCGCCACCACCTTCAGCACCGGGAAACGCTGGAATGTGGGCCTGGGGCAAATCGACAGGGCGGGCTGCCCAAGGCACATAGGGTTTACCCTCCTGCGCTTCTTTTTTAATAATGGGTAAAGCCTTTAACCAGGCAATGTCCGACTGCCGTCGCGATTCATTCAGCAAGTCATCGCTGGCTTTCTGAACATCTGCCGGAATAGTCGGATACTGCGCCCAGGCAGCGTTTTGGCCTAGTAGCAAAGCAGCGAAAACGACCAGGGAAATACTACGTTTTTTCATTGGACAGGGTTTCTGTTGAGTGAATTTGATTTCAACTCGTTTTCTAAACCAGACGCTGGGCACCAACGAATGCTCAGATTGTATATTAACATCAAAATAAGGCTAAAAAATAGGGCAATATCTATATCATTTTTTCGGCAATGTATAGGATATTATCATCCACTAGTAAAATACGTATCAGCATTTAGAAAAGGATGTAGAATAGAGCGTTAATAGACCTAAAAGAAGACCACTGATCAAAAACAGTTAACCACAGAGGCACGGAGAACACAGAGTTTGAAACGCAATTTCTCTGTGTTCTCCGTGCCTCTGTGGTTAATTACCTAAATCAATGATTTGCAATTAACCTGTAAACGTGGGGTAAAATAGATGCTTTTTGAGCTTATTGCCATGCATACGGTATCGTTAACGCCGTACCTAAATTGGTTCGCAGCATGAAATTTCTTGTTCTTACTCTATCCGGGTTACTTTTATTGACTAGCATGACATACGCATCTTCCAATGACGAATCGACCATTGATCCGCCTAAAGCTGGTATTACCAAAACAAAGTTTGGTTCGTTTCCTGACGGCCGGGAAGCCGACCTGTTTACGCTTCGAAATGCAAAAGGGATGGTCGTGCAAATTACGAACTATGGTGGCTATATTGTCTCCTGGACGGCACCCGACAAGGCGGGAAAACAGGAAGAGATTATCCTCAGCGTACCAACATTTGACGATTATCTGAAAGGCACACCCAGTCTGGGGCCTATTATCGGCCGTTTTGGCAACCGGATTGCTAATGGAAAATTTACGATTGATGGGCAGGAATATACCTTGGCTCAGAATAATAATGGTAACCACATCCACGGCGGCCCAATAGGCTTCGACAAGCAACTTTGGCAGGCCAGGATCATTGATGGTAAAGAATCTTCTCTTGTATTAGGCTATTTGTCGAAAGATGGTGATCAAGGCTTTCCCGGTAATTTAGCCGTTACGGTAACCTACACGCTTCAAAATGATAATGCACTTCGCATCGACTACGAAGCCACGACCGATAAGCCCACCATCATTAACCTGACCAACCATACTTATTTCAACCTGAGCGGTCTGAAGCACGATGTATTGAACCACGAATTGATGGTAGTGGCCAACAAATACCTTCCAACTGATCCCAAGCAGATCCCAACAGGTGAGTTGAAACCCGTTGCTGGAACTCCCTTCGATTTCACCCGACCAACAGCCATCAGTACCCACATCAATGATACAACCGATACCCAAATTCGGTACGGTAAAGGTTATGACCACTGCTGGGTATTTACGAATTTATCGAAAGGCTTGAAATTAGGCGCTACGGTGTATGAGCCGACGAGTGGTCGTTTCATGGAAATGTACACGACCGAACCTGCGGTGCAAGTCTATACGGCGAATAATCTGAATGGCAAATTGCTGAATAAAGACGGGGTGGCGCTCACGAAACGGTTTGGGGTTTGTTTGGAAACCGAGCATTTTCCCGACGCCCCTAACCACCCGAATTTCCCCACAACCGTTTTGCGCCCCAATGAGACCTATAAAAGCACAACGGTCTATAAGCTTTCTGTGAAGTAAGTAATTCAAGTTGCGAGATAATCGCATAGCGACGAGATGTTTGTAGTTTGCTCATTTTCTACAAACATCTCGTCGCTATGCGATTATCTCGCAACTTGAATTAAGTATTGGGCCAACGTTGATTCAATTGATTGTTGTGGATTCTATTAATTCTTTTTCATCTGATTATCAAGCCAATAGAGTCAACCAGAAAAATCCCAAAGGCAGGCATATTCTTACTGGTACACCCGGACATAATCAACCTCCATACGTTGTGGCCAGATGCTTTCATCTACACCTTTCTGCCCACCCCAGTTACCGCCAACGGCTACATTCAGGATTAGGAAGAAGGGTTGCTCGAAAGGCCACTGCGCTACTTCATTGCCCAGCACTGCTTTCTGAACGGTATAGTATTTATGGTCATCAACGAAAAAGTCAATCTGATCGGTAGTCCACTCGATAGCGTAGAGATGAAAATCGGAGGCTACCTTCTTCACCGAAACGGACTTCCCCTTTTGGGTCTTCTTGCCGTGGTTATAGGCTTCGGTATGGATGGTTCCGTGAACAACTCCTTCGTCGAAACCAACGTGTTCCATAATATCAATCTCCCCACAACGGGGCCAGCCTACCGTCGAAATATCGGAGCCCAGCATCCAAACCGCTGGCCAGGTTCCCCGCCCAGCCGGTAACTTAGCGTAGGCTTCAATCCGGCCATGTTTCCACTCAACTTTGCCTTTTGTCAGCAAGCGGGCCGAGGTGTAGTTTTTGCCCTGATAGTCTTCCTTACGGGCTTCAATGATAAGTTTTCCGTTTTCGATTCGGGCGTTCTCGGGACGTTTTTCGGTATAATACTGCAACTCATTATTTCCCCAACCGTTGCCACCTACTTCATAGGTCCACTTTGTTGAGTCGGGCAGACCGTCCTCATTAAACTCATCCGACCAAATGAGTCTGGGGCCGCGAGAGGATTGGTTGTACTAACCGGTATTGTCACTTCTGGACCTTTGAAGGCAAACAAAACCGCGATCGCAACGGTCTTTATCAGCAACAGTTTTTTTATCATGGTTTAGCCAGTAGGTTCACTAGTTAGGCGGAAACGCCCAGGTCAGGAAATCGGGCATTATTGCGCTCCATGTCTCCTGATTATGTTTTCCACCTTTGATTTCAACGTACCTGATGTCAGATGTTTGGGAATTATCCATGGCACGGTAGTACCCTTTTTTTTCCAACTCATGAATCAGGTCGATTGTATCATCAATAGCATCAATTATGCCATTATTATTACGGTCGCTGGTTTCGTCTTCAGTTCCCGTCTCAAACCAGAATTTAAGCTGTTTGTGATACGTTCCCCTGCGAACCAGGTCGTGCATAATCCGATCCGTTTCATCACGATAACCGTCTTCCGTGCTTTTACTACGCCACCAGAATGAACCCGAAAAGACCCCTACCCTGGAAAATCGCTCGGGATGATGAAACACAATATCGAACGCAGACAAGCCTCCCAATGAAAACCCAGCAAAAACCGACTTCGCCGGATCGGTACTTACGTGGTAATGCTTTTTAATATAGGGCAGCAATTCGGTCAATATAAAATCGGTGTATAAGCCTGCCTTACTGCCTCGATGCATATAATCGGCCTGGGCCGCCGTTCCATATTCCTGAATTCGGTCACCCGCGTGAATGGCCACGAGTACAAACGGTTGAATGGCTTGTTTCTGGTAAAGTGAATCCAGAACCGAAGTCATTTTCAAGCGCCCCAAATCCTGCCCGTCGTTAAGATAGAGGACGGGATACGTTTTGCTGGAAGCCTGATAAGCAGGGGGTAAGACGATATCTAAATGAACGATTCGTTTGAGCGGAACGGAGTATAATGAATCGTCATGCCAAACAGTTACGGTGGGTGGTTCGGCGCAGGTTTGAGCTGGTATAAGGTCAGCCATAAGCACAAAAAATAACAAAAGGATAATCTTCACAAACGACAAAGTAGGCAATTTTTTCGATGTCTGTCCGTGTCTTTTTTGTCGGAGCCAGCTATTTGTTCTATTTTCAACCGAAATTTTCAACGTTTTCATCAACCAAATCGCATCGTGCAGCAAGATTATCGTAAATGGTATTCGCATCACCTCGGCCGGGATATTGAGATGCTGGTGTTTGGCAACTGGGGTTATCCCATTGTGCTTTTCCCAACCTCAATGGGCCATTATTATGAATATAAAGACTTTGGTTTAACCGAAACCGCCCGCTGGTTTGTGGAGACGGGAAAGGTAAAACTATATTGTATTGACAGCATTGACCGCGATAGCTGGTATGCCAAACACCTGCACCCCGGCACCCGGATCTGGAATCATGTTCTCTACGACCGCTTTCTGCATGAAGAGTTAGTTCCGGGTATTCAGCGGGAGTGTAATGTTCAGAAAATCGGCGTATCTGGTGCCTCATTTGGGGGTATCACGCATTGAATTTTGCGTTTCGACACCCGGAGCAGGTAGGCCATCTGCTTACTATGGGGGCAGCCTTCAATATTCGATCCTTTTTGGGTGGTTACTATGATGACAATGTCTATTTTAACAACCCGCCCGATTTCCTACCCAATGCCCAGAATAGTGAATTCCATCACATGAATATTATCCTGGGAACATCTGAATACGACTTCTGTAAAGACGACAACTACCAGATGTCGGGTATTCTCAACCGAAAAGGCATTCGTCACCAGTTGGATGTAAGTCCCTGGGGTAATCATGACTGGCCTGTCTGGAAAGAGCAGTTTCCACGCTATTTAAGTAAAATCTAATTACAGCTTACATTGAAGAATTCGCTCCTGACACTTAAAATCGTTCAGGCTAGATTCCCATGCTTACTGACACCCTTAATCGTCTTCGCATTCATATTGACGAAGTACCAATCCAACTGGCCAATTTTTCCGAGGCTGAATTAATCGATTACCTCCCGGGTAAATGGTCTCGAAAAGAGATCTTAGGCCATTTGATTGACTCTGCCCTCAATAACCTGAAGCGGTTTACGGATGCACAGGTTACGGATGGCCCGTATCTGATTCAGTCGTATAACCAGAACAAATTAGTCGTTATCAATCAATATCAGGCTCTGCCCCTAGCCCACCTACTTTCCCTGTGGAGTAGTCTGAACAGGCAGATTTTAGTTATTATAGAAGCAATCCCTGGCGACACGCTGGCTCACCCGGTTCAGTTCGCTCAGTTAGGACAGTTTGAGGTAATTCAGAAAACACTGGCCTGGCTTGTAGAAGATTATGTAGTGCACTTAGAACACCATTTAAAAACATTATTATAATTAAATAGCTTATTTATAGCTAAATTTTTACCCAATTTTATGATCTTTGTATAATTAGTCTATAACCATGATGCCTACTATTGTTAATATCAACCCAAATTCATAGTTATGTTATGCTAACGTTTACACTTGTTCGTCCAAATTTCCGCGCTTCTGCTAAAGGCTTACATATGTATGTTCAACGATATAATGAACAAGGCTTTATTCTGAGTAGCTACGTATGTTCAGCCTTATATAATTGAATTGGATTTCTGTCCTGCAAAAGCTCTGTTATCAAGTACAGGGCTTTTTGTTTTTCTCCCCGAACAACTGCAACTTGCTCCAGTTAATGAACTATTAACATAGTAAGTTAGTAGTCCATAGGCTTTCCATAACGCTTTACTCAGCACTTAACTAATTCATTATGAGCAAAAAACCAAAAATAGGAATCTTATTTGGCCAGGAAAACACCTTTCCGCAGGCGTTTGTCGATCGAGTTAACGAAAAACAAAGTGCATTCCCGGCCGAGTTTGTTAGTATAGAACAGGTCGAACAAAGTGTTCCAACTGATTACGCTGTCATTATCGACCGTATTTCGCAGGATGTTCCCTTCTACAAGGCATTCCTGAAAAATGCAGCGTTGACCGGCACGGCTGTTGTTAATAATCCATTCTGGTGGAGTGCGGACGAAAAATTTTTCAATAATGCCCTGGCTGTACAACTTGGTGTTCCGGTTCCCAAGACTATTTTATTGCCTTCCAAAGAACGCCCGGACGATACGAATCATAACTCGTTCCGCAACCTGAAGCACATGAACTGGGAGGGAATTTTCCAGCACATTGGCTTTCCTGCCTTTATGAAACCCCATGCAGGAGGTGGCTGGAAAAGTGTTTATAAAGTAGACAACCCTGAGCAGATGTTTAAAGCCTATGACGAAACGGGTCAGTTAGTCATGCTATATCAGGAAGCCATCGACTTTACAGATTACTTTAGGTGTTATTGTATTGGAGGCAAAGACGTTCGCATTATGCCCTATGAGCCTCGTAACCCACACCACCTACGGTATGCTGCCCAAATGCAAACTACCGGTGATGCAGGCAAGAAGCTTCTGGCTACCATGACCGATTATGTTCTGAAATTAAACCATGGCCTTGGGTATGATTTCAACACAGTTGAATTTGCCGTTCGCGACGGTATCCCCATCGCGATTGACTTCTGTAACCCAGCCCCCGACGCGGATGTACATTCGGTTGGGCAGGCAAATTTTGACTGGGTAGTCGAAGCCGTTGCAAATATGGCCATCGAGCGGGCTAAGAAAGTACAGAAAGGAAAAGACAACCTGACCTGGGGAACGTTCGTGCGTGGGTCGGTAATGAGTCAGGATTCAGCAACGCCAGCTAAAGACGCCAAGCCGACAAAAGGCGCAACAACGGAGGAAGCTCCCAAGGTTGAAAAGGCTCCTAAAGCCGAGAAGGCCAAAGAGGATAAGCCAAAGAAAGCCAAGAAATAAACGATGTAAGCACTTTTAAACACAGAGGTATAGAGAACACGGAGGTGTTTTAAGCCATTTACTCTTTGTGTACTCTGTGTCTCTGTGTTTAATACATTCTATTTCTTGTGGTTTTTTAGCCAAGAATTCACTACCCCGGTTATGGTAAAACGAACACCGCTGAATCGCTCAGGTGGCGGGGTATCCAGCGCTTGCTTCAGCTTGACAACATTTGGGTAAAAATCAACACCCTGATCCAGAAACTGATAATCAATGGCTCTCAATAGCCGGTCTATTCCGTACATATCAAAGCTCCAGTGTTGAAGGTTATTGCTATCCTTAATATCAGCTTTTATAGTTGCTGCTAGCCATAACATACTCTGGTTCAGCGGCTCTACAAACTGCTCGGGATGCTCCACCCGATTGCCATCCAGGAAATAATATACCTCCTGATACGTTTTTTCGTTCCTCAACAACTCCAGAAGTTCTGCTTCCCAGCTTGGATTGGCTTTAATTTTAGCGAGCGCAGCCCGTTTAATATCTTCAGGTCGATATTGAGTTGAATAGCTTAATAGATTGAAAATGGGATCTTCAGGTTTATGAGCAGCAATCGTTTCTAAATTTTTCTGATGCCATTCATCTCTCTGCTTGTTTTGGCTGGCTACTTCGGTCTCAACTGTTTTTAACGTATCACGGAAATAACCAACAAGTAATCCCGTACAAAACACGGCACTACTACCCAAACCAACCCAAAACGGGATTTTAAGCGCATAGGGTGAAACGGTCGATTGTAAGCCTGGACTCAGTGAGAAAAAACAGGCAGTCAGCCACAAAAGGGGTATCCACAGCTGCCCATGATGCACGGCTAACCAATGTAAAAACTGTGGATAAACGGTATCACTATGCCATTCCCATTTGAAAGCGGCACAAAAGAACGTAGCGAACGCCATCAATAGCCAGGATAAAATGACCAGCGTTGTGCGGATACCTGTCTCCTGCCCAACCCAGCCAAATCCACCTTTCGCACTAATTAGTATCATTAATATTAAACTGGTTATAGCAAAGCCCACTCCCAGAAAGAATAGGCCCAGGCCATAACCCATTGCACTGTCGCCAACCAGTGTGGGTTTTGACGCGGTAAACATGCCCAGACCAATGTAGAAAATGGCCGTTATGACTAATAAACTATAAGCAAACATCTGTGAATGGTAACTAAGGTTTCGGAACTGTTTCCTTCCTTTTGAAAGTACTCCTTCGCAAAATTGACGTGTTCAAACCTAAAGGTTAGTATTCGAATTACTGAACGGCTAATAAAATTAAGTACCCATGGGTTAACACCCCGCTGACAGGTTATGGGAAGAAGTTAAAGAGTAGTCTACTAAACTTTCGGGAAATTTTCGTCTGAGTACTTATCACCAGGTAATCACAATCCTAACTGCTTCGGCTCAATACCCGTGTCTACGGCTGAGGCTCGTAGGATAGCAAGCATCTCCCCGTAACTAAATAACCTGCCATCAATATAATCGTATTCTTCTGGGTCAGCAAATGTTCGTTTCTCCTTCAAATCGCGGATATTAGCGTGAATAGAAATCAGTACGTCCTGTATAAAGTCTTCCAGTTGTTGTGTATAGGTAGCCATAGATACGTTTAGTTCTGTTTGTTTCGCCTTTAAAGAAATCAATTGCTTATAAGCATTTTTACCGAATATTATTGGGCAGAATAGGAACCTACCCCGCTCACCATTCGTCACAAAATAAAACTTCTATATTAATGGGCTCGGGTTTTTTAGCCATATTCGTGCTTTTTCCGGGAGTATAGTAAACTCTGTCATCAACAACCATCTTCTTTCTTGTACATGCAAAGACGAGATTTTATCCAGTTGTCTGGCTTAGGCATTGGCGGCCTGCTGACAACTGGCGTTCCGGTATTTGGCAATTCTGTTTCGGCCGAATACCTGCTTGAAGCCAGCGGCCGGGGCGTAGGCATCGACACAGCCGCCAAGAAACGCTTAGCCGACATTGCCCTGAATGCAGCCAAAAGTAAAGGTGCCACCTACACCGACGTTCGTATTGGACGGTATCTGCAACAATTCGTTTTTACCCGCGAAACAAAAGTCCAGAACATTACCAGTGCCGAATCGTTTGGCGTGGGTATCCGGGTTATCGCGAATGGAACCTGGGGCTTTGCAGCCACCAGCAACGTGACGCCCGACGCCATTGCTAAATGTGCTGAAACAGCCGTTGCCATTGCCAAAGCCAATGCCAAACTTCAGACAGAGCCCGTTGTATTGGCTCCCCAGAAAGGCGTAGGTGAAGTAACCTGGAAGACGCCGATTAAGAAAAATGCTTTCGAAATTCCAGTTCAGCAGAAAATTGATTTGCTGATGAATGTGAATGGGGAAGCCATGAAAAATGGGGCCGCCTTCGTTACCTCGAACCTGTTTTTCATCAACGAGCAAAAGTATTTTGCCTCGACCGATGGCTCCTACATCGATCAGGATGTGCACCGGATCTGGCCAACCTTTACGGTATCGGTTGTTGACCGGGCAGCTGGAAAGTTTAAAACCCGGGATGCCATTAGTTCGCCAATGGGCATGGGGTATGAATATTTAGACGGCCTGGATTCCGAAAAAATTAAAGCGCCTAATGGACTAGTCGGTTACCGGAATTCCTACGATATGGTGGAGGATGCCATCATGGCCTCAAAACAGGCAAAAGAAAAATTAACCGCCAAGACCGTCCAGCCGGGCAAGTATGACCTTGTCCTAGACCCCAATCACCTCGGGCTAACCATCCACGAATCCGTCGGTCACCCTACCGAACTTGACCGGGTTCTAGGCTATGAAGCCAATTATGCCGGAACAAGCTTCGCTACGCTGGATAAATGGAAAACCAAAACGTTCAACTACGGTAGTAAATTAGTCAACATTGTCGCCGACAAAACGCAGCCATACACACTTGGAACCGTTGGTTACGATGACGAAGGCGTGCCCTGCAAAAAATGGGATTTAATTAAGGATGGGATTCTGGTAAACTATCAGGCCATCCGCGATCAGGCAGCTATTCTGGGCGAGAAAGAATCGAACGGTTGCTGCTATGCCGACAACTGGGATTCGGTGCAGTTCCAGCGAATGCCGAATGTGTCGCTACAACCGGGCACTGAAAAACGCTCTGTCTTCGACATGATCAAAGGTGTCGACAAGGGAATCTATATCATTGGGCGGGGTTCGTATTCGATTGACCAGCAACGCTATAACTTCCAGTTTGGAGGCCAGTTGTTCTACGAAATCAAGAACGGTGAAATCGTTGGGATGCTCGACGATGTGGCCTATCAGTCAAACACCCAGGAGTTCTGGAATTCCTGCGCCCAGCTTTGCGACAAAGACGATTACCGCACATTCGGCTCGTTCTTCGATGGCAAAGGCCAGCCCTCACAAGTCAGTGCGGTTTCGCACGGGAGTGCTACCACCCGCTTCAACGGCGTCAACGTAATCAATACAGGACGGAAAATATAGCTTATAGTCGATAGTCGTCAGTCAATAGGCACTAGTTCTATGCCATTAACTAACGACTATCGACTAATGACTATCGACTAACAAAAATGGCAATCATCCTAACCAAAGAAGAAGCAAAAAAAATAATCGACAAGGTACTCTCCTACTCGAAATCCGACGAGATGAGTGTCAACCTGTCTGGAGGACGCACGGGGAATATACGCTATGCCCGTAACGCGGTATCGACTAGCGGTGAGAGTACGAACCTGTCACTGGGCGTAACCTCCGTTTACGGAAAACGCTCCGGTACGGCTACCATCAATGAGTTTGATGATGTATCGTTGGAAAAGACAGTTCGGCGGGCCGAAGAAATCGCTAAACTGGCTCCCGAAAATCCGGAGTATATGCCCATGCTGGGGCCACAGACGTATTTGAATACAGACCCATATTCCGAAAATACCGCCAAAATGAACCCGGACTACCGGGCGCAGGCGACCTTCGAAAGTCTTGATCCCTGTCGGAAAAAGAACCTGACCGCAGCCGGGTATATGGAAGATTCCACCCGGTTCAATGCCATAGGGAACACAAAAGGGTTATTCGCCTATAATCGGGAGACATCGGTTGAGTTTTCGATCACGGTACGCACAGCCGATGGCTTAGGGTCAGGCTACGCCACCAGCGACGTAACCGACGTATCGAAACTGAGCACGAAAAACTCGACTGAAATAGCCATGCAGAAAGCATTGGCATCGGCGAGCGCACGCGCCCTGGAACCGGGCAAATACACGGTTATTCTGGAACCGGCAGCCCTGGTATCGAACGTAGATGCGTCGCTGATGGTCGCCTTGGTCCGGTCGATGGACGCTCGTAACGCCGATGAAGGCCGTTCCTTTCTGAGCAAGAAAGGGGGTGGCACTCGTCTCGGCGAAAAACTCTTCGATGAACGCGTTACCATCTACTCGGACCCAACCAACCTCGAAGTCCCCAGCGGTGCTTTTAGTGGAGACGGTCGCCCGCAGGAAAAGATAACCTGGATCGAAAAGGGTGTCGTCAAAAACATGCCTTACTCCCGGTATTGGGCCGAAAAGAAAGGCGTAAAAGCAACACCTCCGGGAGGCAACTTCATTATGGAAGGTGGAACACAGTCACTCGCTGACATGATTAAAAGTACGGAAAAAGGCATCCTGGTAACCCGGTTATGGTACATCCGCCCAGTCGATCCGCAGACGCTGCTCTACACCGGCCTGACCCGCGACGGGACATTTTACATAGAAAACGGCCAGATCAAGTTTCCGGTGAAAAACTTCCGCTTCAACGAAAGCCCAGTCATCATGCTCAACAATCTCGAAGCCATGGGGAAACCCGTTCGAATTGGAGGAAATTTAGTACCCCCCTTGAAAATCAGAGACTTCACCTTCACCAGCTTATCAGACGCAGTATAAAGTTGTTAGTCGCTAGTCGTCAGTCAATAGTTGTTAGTGGGCTATTGACTGACGACTAGCGACTGACAACTATTGACTATTGACTAAAAACACATGAATCGTCGAGATTTTAACCAACTTTTAGGCATGGGAGCCGCGGGTATCATGATACCTACCCTTCCTGCTTTTTCCCGTTCCGTTTCTCCTGAAGCCCTGCTGGAACCCGGCCTGGATATCGCAGTGAAGAAACGCCTGGCCGATGCGGCTCTGAACGCAGCCAAATCAATGGGAGCCACCTACGCCGATGTGCGTATCGGTCGCTACCTGAATCAGTTTGTTCTGACGCGAGAAAACAAGGTGCAGGGCATTATCAATTCCGAATCATTCGGTGTTGGCGTTCGCGTCATTGTTAACGGTTGCTGGGGTTTTGCTTCCGTAGGCGATGCCCGCGATGAAGCTGTTGTGGCAAAAGCAGCTAAAACGGCGGTTGCCATTGCGAAAGCAAATGCCCGGCTGTTAACCGAGCCCGTGCAGTTAGCCCCACAGAAAGGGTATGGCGAAGTAAGCTGGAAGGCCCCGATCAAGCGGAATGCCTTTGAAGTACCCATTAAGGAAAAAGTCGATTTGCTGCTCTCCTGCAACGCTGCGGCAATGCAAAACGGTGCCAACTTTGTGAATAACGTGCTGTTCCAGGTGAATGAGCAAAAGTATTTTGCCTCCACCGATGGTACCTATGCCGATCAGGATATTCACCGGATTGGACCAAATTTCACCGTAACTGCCGTTGATGCACAGAGCGGAAAATTCTCAACCCGCAACTCGTTGAGTTCGCCAATGGGCATGGGCTACGACTATCTACAGGTTAACCCAAGCGACAAACTCACTGGTGTCACCACCCGTTATAATAAGGGGTATGACATGCTGGAAGATATCACCTTAGCTGCTAAACAAGCCAAAGAGAAACTGACGGCGAAGTCGGTGGAAGCGGGTAAATACGACCTCGTTCTTGATCCATCACACCTCTGGCTTACCATCCATGAATCCGTTGGCCACCCCTCGAACTTGACCGTGTATTAGGCTATGAAGCCAATTACGCCGGAACGTCGTTCGCGACTCTCGATAAATGGCAGTCGAAAACCTTCAACTACGGCAGTAAAGAAGTAAATCTGGTGGCTGATAAAACGCAGCAATATTCGCTGGGTGCCGTTGGCTGGGACGATGAGGGGGTAAAAACCAAAAAATGGGATCTGGTTAAAGATGGTATTCTGGTGAACTACCAGGCTATCCGCGATCAGGTTCATATCATCGGCGAGAAAGAATCGCAGGGTTGCTGCTATGCCGACAACTGGAGTTCGGTTCAATTCCAACGCATGGCCAACGTATCGCTGGAAGCCGGAAAAACACCCTTGTCGGTAGAAAACATGATCAAGGATGTCAAAAAAGGCATTTACATCATTGGCGATGGCTCCTTCTCGATTGATCAGCAACGCTATAACTTCCAGTTCGGCGGGCAGTTGTTTTACGAAATCAAAGATGGTCAGATCGTTGGGATGCTGAAAGACGTAGCTTATCAGGCCAACACACGGGAGTTCTGGAATTCCTGTACTGCTGTTTGCGACCAAAGCGATTACCGGCTTGGGGCGCATTTAACGATGGAAAAGGGCAACCGTCGCAGTCAAGTGCTGTTTCGCACGGGAGTGCAACAGCCCGTTTCAACGGTGTTAACGTGATTAATACAGCTAGAAAAATATAAGTTTTAGCCGCTAGTCATTAGTTGCCAGTCACTAGTTTCAGTGCTGTCGACTAATGACTAGCGACTATCAACAACTAAAAACATGGCCATCTTAACGAAAGAAGAAGCAAAAAAGATAATCGATAAAGTGCTGGCTTTTTCGAAAGCGGATGAAATGAGTGTAAGTCTGACGGGGACCGCACGGGAAACATTCGCTACGCCCGGAATTCGGTTTCAACCAGTGGAGAATCGGATAACATCGCCCTGGTCGTAACCTCCGTTTACGGCAAACGCTCCGGTACAGCCACCATCAACGAGTTTGACGATGTATCGCTCGAGAAAACCGTTCGGCGGGCCGAAGAAATTGCTAAACTGGCACCTGAAAACCCGGAATACATGCCTATGCTCGGACCACAAACGTATCTGGAAACCAGTACATACGCTGAAAGTACAGCTAAAATTGACCCGGAATTGCGGGCAAAAATGGCTTTCGATAGTATTGATCCCTGCCGCAAGAAGAACCTGACGGCAGCGGGCTACATGGAAGATACAACAGGTTTCTCCTCCATTGGCAATAGCAAAGGACTGTTCGGGTATAACCGGGCTACTAATGTTGACTTTTCGATTACTGTCCGTACGTCCGATGGCTTAGGGTCAGGCTATGCAAACCCAGACGTAACCGACATTAGTAAGCTTAACACCAAAGCAACCACCGAGATAGCCATGCAAAAAGCACTGGCTTCGGCGAGTGCGCGCGCTTTGGAACCGGGTAAATACACCGTTATTCTAGAGCCAACTGCTTCCGTTGAACTACTGCAAAACATGATGCGTAGTATGGACGCCCGTAATGCCGACGAAGGCCGGAGTTTTCTGAGCAAGAAAGGGGGCGGAACTCGTCTGGGCGAAAAACTCTTCGATGAACGCGTTACCTTCATCTCCGATCCTATGAACGCCGAATTACCCCTATCGCCATTTGGCGGAGGAGGTGGCGGTGGTGGCCAAGGCCGCTTTGGTGGCGGTGGTGGCGACGGGGTGCCTCAGGAAAAACGGACGTGGATCGAGAATGGTGTAGTTAAAAACATGTACTATTCTCGCTACTGGGCCGATAAAAAAGGCGTTAAGCCCATTCCAGCACCCGGTGGTTTCATTATGGTAGGTGGCACCCAATCGCTGGCCGACCTGATCAAGAGTACAGATAAAGGCATTCTGGTAACCCGCTTCTGGTATATCCGTGCGGTTGACCCACAAACGCAATTGTATACTGGCCTGACCCGCGATGGGACGTTCTACATTGAAAACGGCCAGATCAAGTTTCCGGTGAAAAATTTCCGTTTTAACGAAAGCCCGGTTATCATGCTCAATAACCTCGAAGCGCTGGGCAAACCGGTTCGGGTAGGCGGTAATCTGATCCCCCAATGAAGATTCGGGACTTTACGTTCACGAGTTTGTCAGATGCCGTATAGACTTATTTTAGTCATTTAGTGCACAACGAAAGGCCGTTATCTCCCGATAGCGGCCTTTGTTTTGCTTCTGTCTGGGCCAAGCTAATTGAGTTGAACAAATTAATCGACGAAATGCCTGGCTTTATTTTTCATTCTCACCGGGTTAAAACCCGGCGCAAATAATCAGATGAATGGGCTGCGCCGGGTTTTAACCCGGTGAGAATGAAAAATAACCGGCGGTTAGTTAATACAATTCAATAAGCTTGGCCGTTGGCGTCAAGGATTCGACGGCTAAGCCAGAACTTAACCCAGACGCCACTAAGTAAGTATCTAACTACAAATAAGTTACGTCGATACTGGCCTTCTATAAGCCCCTCACTACCCAATTAATACAAGAGATTTTCGGTAAACAAAGAGCGATTTATTAATAAACAAATAATTAGTTGACTATATACATTAACTCAAAATTAATTATAAGTAATTCGTTTTTTATAGATATTAAATTTCATAATTTAAGTCTCAGTTAGAATATACCACAAAATTCCCTCACCTCCATTTCGCCTAAAGCCGACTACTCATTTTCGCTTACTTTAACCATATAGGAGGAATACAACTTGAACCGTAGAGATTTTACGCAAACAATGGGATTGGGCGCTGCTGGGCTTTTTCTGCCCAAAACACCCGCCCTTGCCCGAACCGTCACCGCAGAGGAGTTACTGGAGCCTGGCCTGGATGTTTCCACTAAGAAACGTCTGGCCGATGTTGCCCTAAATGCGGCCACCGCCAAAGGAGCCACTTACGCCGATGTACGGATTGCCCGTTACCTGAATCAGTACGTCATGACCCGCGAAGACAAGGTGCAGAACATAATCAACACCGAGTCGTTTGGCGTAGGGGTGCGTGTTATTGCCAATGGCTGTTGGGGTTTTGCCGCTATGGGGGAAACACAAAGTGAAGACGATGTGGCCAGAACGGCAGAAAAAGCGGTTGCTTTTGCCAAAGCGCATTCCAGGCTGATGAAAAAACCCGTGCAACTGGCTCCCCAAAAAGGCTTTGGCGAAGTATCCTGGAAGACAAAAGTTGAGAAAAATTCGTTTGAGATCCCCGTTAAAGAAAAAACGGATTTGCTCTTATCCGTCAACGGAGCGGCCATGAGTAATGGCGCCGATTTCATCAATTCGACCCTGTTCATGATCAATGAGCAGAAGTACTTTGCCTCAACGGATGGCTCCTACATTGATCAGGATGTTCACCGCATCTGGCCAAACTTCACCATTACGGCGGTTGATAAAGCGAGTGGTCTTATGGCAACCCGAGAGTCGCTGAGTGCGCCAATGGG
The DNA here is from genome assembly GCA_003259005.1 of Spirosoma telluris. Lineage (GTDB taxonomy): Bacteria > Bacteroidota > Bacteroidia > Cytophagales > Spirosomataceae > Spirosoma > Spirosoma telluris. Next base: position 716,022 of record QLII01000001.1, on the reverse strand, counting down.
TCGAAGTTATGACTACCTGCAAACGGCTCCTCCCGACCGTCTGACGGGCGTGACAACCCGCTATAACCAGGGGTATGACATGCTCGAAGATGCAACAGCAGCCGCTAAGCAAGCCCGTTTGAAGTTAAAAGCCAAGTCGGTAGAACCCGGTAAGTGGGACTTAGTGCTGGACCCTTCGCATACCTATTTGACGATTCACGAATCGGTGGGACACGCTACGGAACTGGATCGGGTATTGGGCTATGAAGCTAATTTAGCTGGTACCTCGTTTGCAACCTTCGATAAGTGGAAGTCGAAAAGCTTCAATTATGGCAGCAAGGAAGTTAACTTCTTCGCCGACAAAACACAGCCGGGTTCACTGGGCGATGTGGGTTGGGACGACGAAGGGGTGAAAACCAAGAAATGGGATATTATCAAAGATGGCATTCTGGTCAACTATCAGGCTATCCGCGACCAGGTGCATATGCTGGGCGAAACGGAGTCGCAGGGGTGCTGCTATGCCGACAGTTGGAGCACCGTTCAGTTCCAGCGGATGGCGAATATTTCGTTAGCGCCGGGCAAAGAACGGCTCACAGTTGATGAGATGATCAAGGATGTGAAGAAAGGTATTTATATCATTGGCGATGGCTCTTATTCAATTGATCAACAGCGCTATAACTTCCAGTTTGGGGGTCAGTTATTCTATGAAATCAAGGACGGCCAGATTGTCGGAATGCTTCGGGATGTGGCTTACCAGTCCAATACACAGGAATTCTGGAACTCTTGCGTGAAAGTATGTGATGAACGCGACTACCGCATGGGCGGAACATTCTTCGATGGCAAAGGCCAGCCCGCCCAAATCAATTCGGTTTCGCACGGCAGCTCGACAGCCCGGTTCAACGGCGTAAACGTACTCAACACAGGACGGAAAATTTAGGAATTAGTGGAGTGCGTGAAAAGGTGTAGTAAGATGACCGCACTTCACTGACTTCACCTACTACACTTACTTAACTAACTCCACCGACTCCACTCACACCCTTACTTCACAAATCATGTCCAATATCTCTAAAGAAGAAGCGAAGAAAATTCTGGATAAAGCGTTGTCTTTCTCCAAAGCCGACGAGATGAGTGCCAGCCTAAGTGGAGGCCGAACCAGTAATATTCGGTACGCGCTCAATAGCGTCTCTTCGGGCGGTGAATCAGACAATATGTCGCTGTTGATTACGGCTGGAATCGGTAAGCGGATGGGTTCGGCAACCATCAATGAGTTCAATGATAAGGCCATTGAACGAACTGTTCGGCGGGCCGAAGAGATTGCCAGATTAGCCCCCGAAAACCCGGAATATATGCCCATGATCGGGCCACAGACGTACCTCGAAACGCCGATGTATTCAGAAAATACGGCCAAGATGGATTCTGAATACCGGCCCAGGTCGCTTTCGATAGTGTTGACGCCTGCGAAGAAAAGAACCTCAGTGCGGCCGGTTTCATGCAGGATACCACTGGTTTTTCGGCTATCGCCAATAGCAAGGGGTTGTTCGGGTACAACAAAGCCACTTCGGTCGATTTCTCAGTCACGGTTCGAACGGCCGACGCGACCGGTTCGGGCTATGTGACCCGTGACTTCAATGACATCTCGAAACTGAAGACCCGCTCGGTAACCAGCATTGCCATGCAGAAAGCGCTGGCATCTACCAACGCTCGGGCACTAGAGCCCGGAAAGTATACCGTTATTCTGGAGCCTACCGCTATGGGCACGTTATTGCAGAGTATGATGTCGGGTATGGACACCCGTCTGGCCGACGAAGGAAGGAGCTTTCTGAGTAAAAAAGGGGGCGGAACTCGCTTGGGCGAAAAGCTCCTTGATGAACGGGTAACCATTTACTCAGACCCCATGAATCTGGAAGCCCCAAGCGAACCCTTCGCTGGTGAAGGCCGCAACCGCACGGGCTCGTTTCTCGGCGGAGGTGGCGCCGTTGGTGACGGTCGTCCACAGGAGAAAATAACCTGGTTTGAGAATGGCGTTGTAAAAAACATGAGCTACTCCCGTTTCTGGGCCGAAAAGAAAGGGGTTAAAGCGACGCCCCCACCCACGGGTTTCATTATGGCGGGGGCAATCAATCCCTGGCCGACCTGATCAAAAGTACAGATAAGGGTATTTTGGTAACCCGTCTCTGGTACGTTCGGATGGTCGATCCGAAAACGTTGCTACAAACGGGGCTCACCCGCGACGGAACGTTTTACATTGAAAATGGCCAGATCAAGTTCCCCATTAAGAACTTCCGGTTTAACGAAAGCGCGGTCATTGTGCTAAATAACGTTGAAGCCCTTGGCACACCGATACGAACCAATGGCAACATGATTCCACCCGTAAAAGCACGTGACTTTACCTTTACCAGCTTATCGGATGCGGTATAGATTTATTTTTATTAAACACGGAGATAAAATTCTCTGTGTCTCTGTGTTTAATCATTCTATCATTACAAATAAGGGGCCATACAAGCAGTATGGCTCCCCTTATTTTAACCGAACGTAATGGATTTGGAAGAAGGCGCGCCGTTTAAATTAATCTTTTACCATCCAAAACTTAAGTCGAGTATTTTTTAATGATTTGGTTTTTATTCGCAATTGGTCAACAAACATCGGCTAATGGATTGATACCTTATCATAAATTCTAAAGTTTAAGCGTCAACCTGTATATTGGTCGTGTTTTTGATTACGCTTCACTTAATTCAATAAATAGGAGAACCAACCATTGAATCGTCGAGATTTCAACCAACTTCTAGGCATGGGAGCCGCCGGTATCCTGCTGCCTAAACCACCCGCCTTTTCCCGTACCATCAGTACTGAAGCGCTACTGGAGCCCGGCCTTGATGTCTCTGTAAAGAAACGTCTGGCCGATGCTGCCATGAATGCGGCTAAAAGCAAAGGCGCCAGCTACGCCGATGTACGAATCGGCCGCTACCTGAACCAATACGTAATCACCCGCGAAGACAAGGTGCAGAACATTGTGAACACCGAATCCTACGGGGTTGGGGTTCGTGTCATTGCCGATGGCTGTTGGGGATTTGCCGCCGTAGTGGACGCCAAAAGTGAGGCTGATACCGCTCAGGCCGCCGAAAAAGCGGTTGCCATTGCCAAAGCGAATGCCAAATTGATGAAGCAACCCGTTCAACTGGCAGCTCAAAAAGGGTATGGCGAAGTAAGCTGGAAAGCCCCCATTAAACGCAACGCCTTCGAGGTACCCATCAAGGAAAAGGTGGATCTGCTCCTCTCCGTCAACGCGTCGGCTTTGCAAAACGGAGCCAACTACGTGAACTCGGTGCTGTTCATGGTCAACGAGCAGAAGTACTTTGCCTCGACCGATGGCACCTACGCCGATCAGGATATTCACCGAATCTGGCCCATTTTCAACGTAACGGCCATTGATCCCAAAAGCGGCAAATTTGAAACCCGCAATGCCTTAAGTGCCCCAATGGGTATGGGTTACGACTACCTGCAAGCGAATCCTGCCGACAAAGTGACGGGCATCACGACCCGCTACAACAAGGGGTATGATATGCTCGAAGATGTGACAGCGGCCGCTAAACAGGCACGAGCCAAACATACAGCAAAGTCGGTCGAAGCAGGCAAATATGACCTCGTTCTTGATCCATCGCACCTCTGGCTTACCATCCACGAATCCGTTGGCCACCCCTCGAACTCGACCGCGTGCTGGGCTATGAAGCCAACTTTGCCGGTACTAGTTTTGCAACGCTGGACAAGTGGCAGTCGAAAAACTTCAACTACGGCAGCAAGCAAGTGAATCTCATTGCCGATAAAACGCAGGTAGGCTCATTGGGCGCAGTCGGTTATGATGATGAAGGCGTTGCAACCAAGAAGTGGGACTTAGTGAAAGATGGGACATTGGTAAACTACCAGGCCATTCGTGATCAGGTGCATATTATCGGCGAGAAAGAATCGCAGGGTTGCTGCTATGCTGACAGTTGGAGTTCAGTGCAGTTTCAGCGCATGGCCAACGTATCGCTGGCAGCTGGTAAAACTCCTTTATCCGTGCAGGACATGATTAAGGATGTCAAAAAAGGCATTTACATCATTGGCGACGGCTCCTTCTCGATTGATCAGCAACGCTATAACTTCCAGTTCGGCGGGCAGTTGTTCTACGAAATCAAGGATGGCCAGATTGCAGGCATGCTCAAAGACGTAGCCTACCAGTCGAACACCCAGGAGTTCTGGAATTCCTGCGTAGCCGTATGTGACGAAAGTGACTACCGACTTGGCGGCTCCTTCTTTGATGGTAAAGGCCAGCCCCCACAATCGAGCGCCGTATCGCACGGGAGCAGCACCGCCCGCTTCAATGGCGTCAATGTGATCAATACAGCTCGTAAAATATAGTGGTTGGTGGAGTGTGTGAAGTAGGTGGAGTAAGTGCAGTGAGTTAAGTAGATGTAGTAGGTTCAAGACATAAACCCACTACATCTACTTAACTCACTGTACTTACCCCACTCACTGCACTTACTCCACCCATTACATTTACCTCACTAAAAAATGGCAATCATCCTTACCGAAGCAGAAGCGAAAGCACTGCTCACCAAAGTTCTCAGCTACTCGAAAGCCGACGAGTGCGAAGTGAACCTCCTGGGCGAAGAGCGGGGCAACCTGCGTTACGCCCGCAACGAAGTCTCGACCAGTGGCTCACTTATCAATAAAAATTTAGTCGTGCAGTCAGCCTATGGCAAACGTGTCGGCACGGCAACGATTGATGAATTTGACGATGCATCGCTCGAAAAAGTAGTCCGCCGATCGGAAGAGTTAGCGAAACTAGCTCCCGAAAACCCCGAATATGTGGGCATTCTAGGCCCGCAACAATACCTGAAATCGGCGGGCTTCTTTGATTCGACAGCCAAAATCACACCCGACACCCGTGCCACTGCCGTCGATAAAAGTCTACAACTCTCGCGGGAGAAAAACTTAACGGCCGCTGGCTTTTTGCAGGATAACTATGGCTACAACGCCATGATGAATTCGAAAGGCTTGTTTGCGTACTACCCCAGTACCAGCGTCAATTTCTCGTTGACAGTCCGTACGCCCGACGGGAAAGGTTCGGGTTATGTAGCGCGTGGATATAGTGATTTCACCAAACTAGACACGGCAGCTGCCACTCGTATTGCTATTCAGAAAGCACAGGGTTCTGCCGAAGCACGCGCCATCGAACCCGGCAAATACACGGTTATTCTGGAACCGACTGCGGCCGTCGTATTACTCGAAAACATCTATTTCAACATGGATGCCCGCTCTGCTGATGAAGGTCGTTCCTATTTTAGCAAGGCAGGCGGCAAATCACGGATTGGGGATAAGATCGTAGATGAGCGGGTCACCATTTACTCCGATCCTACTAATCCCGAATTGCCCGCTTCTCCCTGGTCGGGAGATGGCCGTCCACAGGAAAAAATGATGTGGATTGAAAAAGGAGTAGTCAAAAACCTCTCCTACGAGCGCTATTGGGCACAGAAACAAGGCAAAAAAGCCATTCCTTACCCGAACAACATGATCATGATGGGTGGCAACTCATCCCTCGAAGACATGATCAAGAGTACCCAGCGGGGTATTCTCGTTACGAAACTCTGGTACATCCGGGAAGTTGATCCACAAACGATTTTGCTAACCGGCCTGACCCGCGATGGAACCTTCTACATTGAAAATGGCAAGATTAAGCATCCGATCAAGAACTTCCGTTTCAACGAAAGCCCGATCATCATGCTCAACAACCTCGAATCATTGGGCAAACCAGAACGTGTAGTCAGTACCGAAACGGATCGAAACTACCTGGTACCGCCAATGAAGATTCGGGAGTTTACGTTTACGAGTTTGTCGGACGCGGTATAGCTTTAAAATCAGTTGGTCGGCCGTTCTAAAGGAGAATAGCCGACCATTTTGTTAAAGTATCAATATTACCTACCAAAAACAATGGTCTTTATAGACTTTCTTTGCGCATCAAACGTATCATTGCTTATTGGAATAGTTTGGATACTTATTGCAAGTTGGAAATTATACGAAAGCATTAATCGGGAGAAAAATGGCTACATTACATCAGGTAAAATAGTTGACGTAATTGGGGAGTGGACGCGTTCGGGGCGCAATTGGTCCTATTCTTACTATCCTGTTTTTCAGATAACTGATCAGGAAGGTAAGCTAATTGAAAGAAAATCGAGTAAGGGGATATTTCCAAACCTTTGGACAAAGGAGAAAATGATCCCAGTAGTTTATTTTGAGAATGACATCTATCCAACTGGACTAAAATGGATGCTTTCTAATATTTTTCTCATACTGGTAGGTATAGCTTTAATTTCTTGTTGTCCACTTGCACGTTATTTTTAAAATCTCACTCCTATGCTCTCTACCCGTGTCAACGATTTACTAGAAGCCCCTGATGCCAAACTAGTCATTGAACGGGCACAGGCTATTTTAGCTGATGAAGCTCAACGACGTCGGGCATTTCGCGAATGGCTACGTGATGATATTAAAGCCGAATTCATTAATGGTGAAGTCATCATGCACTCCCCTGTTAAACGCCGACATCTGGATGCATCTAAATACCTGGAAAACCTGCTCCAGAATTTCGTCTTAATCAATGATCTAGGAGTTGTCGATTCAGAAAAGGCGCTTGTTGGACTGACTCGCAATGATTACGAACCGGATATCTGCTACTGGAATAGTGAAACGGCGAACTCATTCGAGGATGACCAGATGGAACATCCTGCACCCGATTTAATCGTTGAAATCCTATCCAAAAGCACAACTGGCCGCGACCGGGGTGTTAAATTCGAAGACTATGCAGCACACGGAGTTCAGGAGTACTGGATCATTGATCCCGTTCGCAAGTCGGTTGAGCAATATCAGTTAGATGAGCCGACTATGGCATTTGCTTCCGTTGCAGTCCTCTACAGCAATGACACGCTTACGGCAATTACAGTCCCAGGGTTTCAGATTCCAGTTCAGGCAATTTTCGATAAACAAATTAACCTGGAAACCTTGCGCGTTTTACTGAAAAAATCCGCTTGATTGATTCCCACTCAATGATCACCATTACCCAAGCCACCGAAGAAGACTTACCCCTCATTCGCGACATTGCCTACCAGACCTGGCCCAACACATTCGGGGAGATTTTGTCGCCCGCCCAGATTAGCTACATGCTGGAAATGATGTATAGTCTGGATGCACTAACTACGCAGATCAACGAAAAAAAACACGTTTTTCTGCTAGCGAAAAACACCGATACAGATGAGTACCTCGGTTACGTTTCCTACGAGTTAGATTATACAGGTCAGCCGCTCGCAAAAATCCACAAAATATACCTGCTACCCGCCAGTCAGGGGAAAGGCGTCGGTCGATTATTCATTGATCAGGTAGGAGCCATTGCGCTGGCTCATCAGAATACCCGCCTGGGCTTAAATGTTAACCGCTACAATAAGGCCATTCAATTCTACGAACGAATGGGATTTTTGATAGTTGGTACCGAAGACATCGACATTGGTGATGGCTTCCTGATGGAAGATTTTGTGATGGAAAAACCGCTAATTCCTTAGTTATTTAACGGCAAAACCCGTATTTTTAAACATAAAATGTAGGTTTTGAGCTGTTTATTCAGGTTTTAGAAACAGCCCCTAAAATGAATATAATATTAACTGCTAATAGTAATATCGACGGATAAGTTAATAACCGACGGTAGGCATGTTGGCAACATTTCTCCTTCATCAAACGCGCTTGAAACCTTTTTTTTTCACCCGAATCCAATATACCTCCGGCGACTGGGAAACCGACCAGCGGATGCCATCGAACCTGATGCATTCGCTGGTAGAGTATACGACCTTACCAGTTGATCAGAAAGAAAAAGTGGTGCAGTTGAGTAGCCCCGACCTGTTTAAAAGCCCCTTTTGTTACCTCAGTGGCCACAAGCTGGTTGAGTTTTCGGCACAGGAGCGCGACCACTTCAAACGCTATGTTCAGAATGGTGGATTCGTCTTTGTCGACGACTGTAATCACGACGTCGATGGGCTATTTGCCAAATCGTTTGAGCAGGAAATGGCCCGTACATTTGGCCCGAAAGCCTTGCAGAAAATACCTAATTCGCACCCTATTTATACCTGCTTTTTTAAGTTTCCCGAAGGCCCACCCACAACCTCATTTGAACTGAATGGCTGGGGCGACGACCTGGTGCACGACTACCTGAAAGCCATAATGATCAACGGCCGAATCGGCGTTTTGTACAGCAACAAAGATTACGGTTGCGAATGGGATTACGACTTCAGAAACAAGCGTTTCCTGGCCGAAGACAATACCAAGTTTGGAGTCAATATTGTGACGTATGCATTGACCGCTTAACATTCATGGACAATGGATAATGTAAAATGACTACGGGTACAATTGTAGGAATATTGTACATTATCCATTATTCATTATTCATTATCCATTTTTACACCCCTTCATACAACCTGATACACATAGCAAGTTGGAATCAACAGACTTAACTCACTACAAAGCGCTGGTGGCAAAGCTGCCTCAGTTACGAAAAGAAATTGGAAAGGTCATTATTGGACAGGAGGATGCGATTGGTGAGGTACTGATCTCGCTTTTGGCAGGTGGCCATTGCCTGCTGGAAGGCGTTCCTGGACTTGCCAAGACCCTGATGGTCAAGACCATGTCTGATGCACTGGCTATGCGCTTCAAGCGCATTCAGTTTACTCCCGATCTGATGCCCGGCGACATTGTCGGGACGGAAATTCTGGAAGACGATCTGGAAACGGGCCACAAAGTCTTTGTTTTTAATCAGGGACCCATCTTTGCCAATGTCGTGCTGGCCGATGAGATTAACCGGACTCCGCCTAAAACACAGGCGGCTATGCTGGAGGCCATGCAGGAGTATAAGGTTACCTACGGCGGCAAAAATTATCCCTTGCCGAAGCCCTTCCTGATAATTGCTACCCAAAACCCGATTGAACAGGCTGGTACCTATCCCCTACCTGAAGCCCAGTTAGACCGTTTTCTGCTCTATATCAAACTTAGCTATCCAGGTGAGCTTGAGGAGTTAAACGTCCTGAAAAGCACGACAGGTACAGCCCGTCCTGAATTGAAAACGATACTATCTGATGAGGATATTATTCAGTTGCAAAAACTGACTCGCGAAGTGCACATCAGCGATGAACTGATTAGCTACATTAATAAGCTTGTTCGGGCCACCCGCCCTGATGGTTCCCCTTCATCCTTTGTCAAACAATGGTGTCAATGGGGGGCTGGGCCTCGTGCCGGACAGGCGCTGGTGTTGTGCTCGAAAGCCCGCGCCGTACTAAACGAACGTTTTTCAGTTATTCCCGAAGATATCCAGTCATTGGCTTACCCCATTTTGCGCCATCGCATTGCCCTTAATTTCCGTGCGGAAGCCGAGGGGATCACGACCGATAAGGTAATCAAGCAATTGTTAACGGAGCTTAGACTGGCGTAATTTAGTTTGATGTTTGCAGTTCGTCGTTTGACGTTGATTGGTCTATGAATCTCTTTCACGCCAGCTAACTTCAAACAACGAACTGCAAACATCAAACCATTCACTTTTGGTATGCTCACAACGGATCTCATCAAGCTCAATAATCTGCAACTGGCTGGAAAATTAGTCAGCGATGAGTCATTATTGGGTATTCAGGCCAGCCAACGATCGGGTATTGGGACGGAATTCGAACAATTCCGGCATTATACACCGGGCGACGATCCGAAACGGATAGACTGGAAATTATTTGCCAAATCGAATCAATACCTGGTTCGCGAATCGGCGACGGAGAGTAATCAGCAAATTCGCTTTGTGATCGATTTGTCTGGCTCGATGAACTACACCGAAGCGGGTATCAGCCGGTTGCAGTATGCTAAAATCCTGCTGGCTTCACTAGCCTATCTGGCCAATAGGCAGAGCGACCAGATCAGCCTGTACAGTTTGAAAGATGGTGCGATCCAAACGCTGGTTCCGGCGGGCAAACAGGCCTTTCTCAAACTTGTCGCAACCCTTGAAGCCGCAAAGGCAGAAGGCCCCTGGACGAGTACGGCAACGTCCTTCCCGGAGTTCAGTCGAAAGCAAAGTGAGATGCTCGTTATTGTCTCGGACTTTCTTCAGGTGAATGATGAGTGGGTAAACCTGATTCAGAAAGTAGCTGGACCTCGACGGGAAATTGTCATTTTCCAGGTGCTGGGTGATCAGGAGGTCGACTTTTCGATCAGTGGTTTTTATCGATTCCAGGATTTGGAATCAGGAAAGGAAATTGAATTACAGGCCGATGCCATTCGGGATACCGTTCGCCAGCGGGCGGCAGATTACCTGGCCGAGTTAGACGTTAGCTTGCGAATCCCGCATGTCCGGCTCATTCGCGTTCGCTTAAGCGACCCAATAGCGTTAATTCTAAAACAGTTTTTGACAAGTTGACACTTGTTTGAAGTTTATAGTTTGAGGTTTGACGTTCATGACACGCCAGCAACTTTAAACCTCAAACTATAAACCTCAAACTTCAAACGTTAAACTATAATGCCCTTTGTTGAGCCAATTTTCTTGTGGGGTGCGCTGGCCGTTGTTATTCCGGTCGCCATTCACTTCTGGCACCAGAAGCATGGCAAACCGTTGCCCTGGGCGGCTACGCAATGGCTTGTAGAAAAGCAGCAGCAACAAAGCAGAGGTCTTCAACTCGATAATATTTTACTGCTGTTTATTCGGTGTTTGCTATTGATTCTGCTGGCTATTTTACTCGCCCAACCCCTACTGAATTGGTTCACCAAATCGCCGGAAGTTCAGAAGATTCACTTAGTCCAACCCAGCTCGGCAGTTGCAGAAAACTTCAAGTTTGAATTAACCGAAGCCATCAAGAAAGGGGAAAAGGTTGTGTGGGCGGATGAGCGTCTGGAAAAAATGGACGATAAACCCTACAGTTTTCAAAATGCAACTCCGTTTGACCCCTTACGGTTGCAAACCGCTATTAATCAATTGGATGCTCAACCTAATGAGCTACATCTGTATATCAGCAACAGTCAGTCACTGGCTACAGTCCCGGCGATTACGGTGCCAGCTCGATTTCAATTGCACAGTATAGTCGATTCTGCCAGTCAGCCACGCGCTTATCTGACCTTAAAAGACAGCAAAAAACTGTTTGTCAACCGAGCAGGTAAACTAACAGGCAGTCCTTCGTTAGATCCTTCGTTGAAATTCCAATCGGAACCTGCGCATTCGGGGCCAGTCAAAACGCTGCTTACGTACCGAAACGAGCGGGAACGGCAAAGCGTAAAAGCGGCCCTTGCTGCCCTGACTGATGTATATGGACTGGATTTGGTGATTGATGAGAAACAAACCCCGAATCAGGTATACGATTGGGTACTCACCGATCAGTTGCCGGCAAAACCACCACCACAAACCTTATTTATTGTCTCTGGCAGTGTGCAACCTGGTGCATTTTCCAACGTCATTTTCACGAATGAAACGCTGACGCCCCAAACCTCTGAACGCGTAGAAAACGGGCAATTACCGGAATGGCTGGGTGAGCAGTTATTACGACACTATAACGTGATAATGACCGCACAACCGCTTAGTCAAAGCGACATCAAGACTGTATTTATACCCTCAACCAAACCAACAACAGAACAACATGCGAGCCTTCAAAACGCACTTCTTCTGTTATTTATCGTTTTAGTAGTACTCGAACGCTGGCTTGCCTTGACAAAAAACGCATGAACGAACTGAAACGTCTTATCTCGTCGGTCACGTACCAGCTTTACGCTAACGCGCTGCTGCGCTGCCTTTTGCTGGCGGCTTCGGCCTATTTGCTGACAGCCACGTTTACGGGACCGTCCTTCTGGCCCATTGTAGCTGGCCTGGCTGGGTTTAGCGCAGGGGCCTTTCTCAATAAATTGTATCAGGACAAAAAGCCACTTGCTATTCGGCTTATTCACCAGACCGTTGGGGATACGGAATACAGCCTGCCGCTATTGACTAAACCTCAGCTCAATCTGGCCGAACAACTCCAGCTCGACCGGTTGAATCAACAAATCCAGCACGTTCAGGTGCCCGTTGTTGTGCTCTCGAAAGCAGGTTTGTATGGCTTGTTTTTGCTAGGTGCCTTAATCGTCTATATAGGCTTCCCGTTGTTGAAAAATGGACCCAAAGCTGACCCTAAAAAGAGCGGCTTTCTGGCGGCACTCATACCCGAAAGCAAGCCTCTACCTCCTTCGTTCGAGTCTGCTACACTGCATATTCAGCCACCGGCTTATACGCGACTCCCGGAAACGAACTCGGCTAATTTAAACGCATCGTCTATTGTCGGCTCGAACTTGACCTGGCGGGTGGCGTTCAGCCATACCCAACACGTATCGGTGACGTTGGTCGGTAGTCGCGGACAGGAACTAGCCTTCAAACAAGCGGGCGATGCATTTACTTACCAGGATCGGCTGATCAGTTCCGGATTGTATGCCATCAAAGCCTACTGGCGAACCGCCAACAACCGGGATTCGGTGATTTATCAGTCTGATTTTTACCGGCTTGAGGCTAAACCTGATCTTGCACCCAAGATTGAACCCGATTCGAAAGTGTTGTATCAGTTCCATTACCTTAAAGACCCAAAAACAATGAACATCGGAGCCAAAATCTCCGACGATTTCAGTATTTCGCAGGCGTTTATTGTGGCAACCGTAGCACGGGGTTCTGGCGAAAATGTGAAGTTTCGGGAGATGAAGTTCCCACTCAGCCCGACCAATTTCAAGGAAGCCCGGATGACAAAAGCGATTGATCTAAAGGCCCTCAACTTCGCCCCCGGCGATGAACTCTACTATTATTGGGCGGCTTTCGATAACCGTCAACCCGAACCGAATTTCACAAAGTCAGACACGTATTTCGTCGTCTACAAAGACACAACGAAAGTTGAAGAGAGTGAACTGGCTACGATGGCGGTAAACATTATGCCTGAGTATTTCCGGAGCCAGCGGCAAATTATTATCGACACCGAAAAACTGATTGCAACCCGCAAGAAATTAGCCGACAAGTCGAACCCAACGCATGCCTTCAAAAGCCAGTCGAACGAAATAGGGTTCGATCAAAAAGCCCTGCGATTGCGCTACGGCCAGTTCCTGGGCGAAGAGTTTGAAAAATCCATTGGAGGGGGTGGGCCTCCTGCCAATGATGGGGCTGCCCTGACGGGAATGGCCGCGGTCGAAGCCTACACGCACAAGCACGACGAGGGCGAAGGCGATCATGGTGGGCCAACTCAGGCGCATCATGATGAGGATGAACACGATCATGGTCATAGTCATGGGGGAGCTGCGGATGATAATAAAGACCCGTTAGCGGCCTTAATGGAACAGTATGTTCACAACCATGACGATGCCGAAACGAACACCTTCCATGAGCAATCGACACGGGCCTTGTTGAAAACGGCGCTGGAAAACATGTGGCAGTCGGAGTTGCATTTGCGGTTATACGAACCGGAAAAAGCCTTGCCTTATGAACAGGAAGCCCTTAAATTCCTGAAACTGTCGCAGCAAAAAGCCCGGTCGTATGTGAAGAAAACCGGTTTCGATCCTCCGCAAACGAAAGAAAAAGAAACCCGACTCACAGGTGAATTTAAGAACGTAACGGACGCCTTCAAGCAGGAACGCAGCTATAGTAAGCAACGGATCGAAGCGCTGGTCGCCGAAGTGATTGGCTATCTGGACTTACCCAAACTTAGCAGCCAGCAACGACAAACAACCCAACTACTCGGTAACGCCCTAGCTGATCCAGCCGTGAACGGCGGTCTGCAAAACTGGTCGGTATTGGCTACGTTACAAAAATTAGCAGGTGGTAAGTCAATTTCTGAAGCGGAAAAAACGGGACTAAAATCGAAGTTGTATGCGCTAACCAGCGCATCGGAGCGAACGGGCGCGTCGTATGTGAGCGACCGCAAACTACAACAAGCCTTCTGGCGACATTTGAAGTAATTGATAATGAATAATTGATAATGGGTAATGTAAAATGTAGGCCTTCTCCCCATCCATTTTACATTATCCATTATCAATTATCCATTATCTATTATCCATTTTTCATTAACTGAAATGCACACAACCCTCAACTGGACTACCCCAATTTCCTGGCTTATTGCATTGGCTTTGCTGGCACTACTGGTTGTTCAGCTTTGGTTTATTGTTCGTAGTGAATCGCTTTCCAATAGCCGAAAATGGATTCGGGTGGGACTGAATGGCCTGCTATGGTTCGTGTTGGTGGGGTATTTTCTACAAATCCAATGGCCCATTTCCCGACCGACGACACATGCGCTGTTGCTTGGAGATGAGGTTCCAGGTGCGGTTGCGCGGCATCTGAAAGACAGTCTGCACATTCAGGAGAGTTTTTCTAGCCGTAATTTCAAAGCGACTTATGATTCAATCACACTGGTTGGGCAACAGTTTCCAACCGAAACATTGACTCAACTGAGCAACGCTGAATTGCAGTGGATTCCGTACAGCCAATCTGACCAACTTCAGGATATCCATTGGAAAGGTATTGTCAGACAGGGTGAACTACAGTCGATAACGGGTCAGCTTCAATCGTCAAAAAAACAATTGCTCCGGGTTCGATTTGGAACTAAGACATTAGATAGTCTGGCTCTGCAAGAAGGGGCCAACACGTTCCGTTTTCAATTTCCGACATTTGCCAGAGGACATAGTCAGGCTGAATTAGTACTGGGAACAACTACGCTGGACACACTTCATTTTTTTACCCGACCGACCGATCCCCTTACCATTCAGTTTCTGCTGAACAGTCCTGACTTTGAGAGCAAGACCTTAGCCGACTGGTTGGGAAAACAAGGCTACACGGTCACCGTATCGGCTACGCTTTCGAAAGATATTAGCAGCCAGATCAGCATAAACAAAAAAGGAAAATCAGCCGGTAAAGCTGCGCCAGATCTCATCATTACGGAACCGGTCAATGCGGCTAACACGGTAGTAAAAAAAGCCATTGCCGATGGAAAATCGGTCTTGTTTATCAATCTGACAAACCCGGAAACCGACTGCCGAACGATCAATCAGGCCTTGGGTAGTCGCTGGCAGGTTCGTAAGGTCAACAACGAACCGTTGATTCCATTGGGTAACGGATTGAACGCGCTCCCTTATCGGTTCGTCGATAGTCCGAATCAGTTTTCGGTAACAGGCTATCCAATTGCCGCTCAGCAAATGACCGGACGTGTGGGTGTTAGCCTATTGAGTGAAACCTATCCGCTCTCGCTTAGTGGTGATAGCGTAACGTATAATCGGGTATGGACAGCCGTTCTGGCTCGTTTATCTGAATCAGACCATAATACGATCCAGGTCGATGCGCCTGTGTACAGCGGGATTCGGCACGCGATTTCCATTAACAACCCAACCAACCGGTTGACCACTCTACGTGTTGGGCAGGATACGCTTCGGTTAAGCTATTCACCGATAAACGATCGTTCGGCAGTAGGCACGTCCTCATTCAGCAAACCGGGTTGGCAATCGGTTCAGGATTCGCTGGCTTTATACGTCAATCCCAGGAACAGTAATGATCCTATCGCTGATCGAGTCCTTCTCAGCCGCTTTATGCTGGCCCATACACTATCCTCATCCATTGAGGGGAACGCCGACCGAACAACCACGGCTCAACTACCAAACTGGGCCTGGTTCGTGCTACTACTAGCCTGTTTCACTGCCCTTTGGGTTGAGCCTAAACTTGGTTAAAAATAGCTTTCATTGAGATCATTAGGGTTTTTAAAGGAAGACAGTTAGACATGCCATATCTTGGAGATATGGCATGTCTAACTGTCTTCCTTTAAAACCCTACCATTTTACCTCATCTCGGTTGGCTAGAGCCACTTTTATCGGCTGGCTTGTCGGCGTGATGAGCGTCGCAGCCACCACGATTATACCAGTAGTGTTGCTCATAATAGCCATGATGCCCCCAGCCACGGTAGCCATATGAGTGGGGACCAACGAAAGCCATCAAGCTCCCGAAGGTGAGGGCTGCTGTCAGGATTACAGCCCAGGGGTTTAAGCGTTGTCTCATTAGTTTATGTTGGTTATACATTGGTAGGCGTTTCATTCGTCGGACTTTCGGGTGCTTTCTGACTAGCATAGTCACTGCAACGGCCACCTTGCTCGAAACGCTGTTTGAACTGATTATATTCGTCGTCACTCATGTGACGAATCCGGTCGGCAAAAGCAGGCATGTAGCCATAGCCCCGCCCTTGCCTCCATCCACCCCTTCTGAAACGTCCGCCCCAAAGAGCCGGAACAAAGCCCCGACGATCAGGAAGAAAAACACTAGCCGAATTAGAAAGAACGGCATGATGAATAAAGCTACCCCAGTAACAAACCGGCGGCAATTGATCTTAAAAGGTTATTGTTCATTGTCGTTGTTTAGTTAATTGTTGTTCTACCAAGGATGACGGAGCAGAGAAGAAATTACTTTAAACCCATAAAAAAACCTCACCAAAACAGCTGGTGAGGTTTTATACCTATACCTATATGGCGAATATGGCGAAATCTATGACCGGTCTTCGCCACGCCGTCGCCATTCATTTTTGAATTTCGCTCGATCTTCCTCGCTCATTTGACGCCACTTTTCGCGCCAGGGCGCGCCCCCCCTCAAATGAGCGTCCGCCGGGTGGGCCGCCTTTAAATCCGCCCAACAATATCCGGCTTAAAATCAATAACCCCATTGCCTGCCAATAGGTGACGGCTTTCACCGGCACTACCGCTACTAAAACCCGGTTCCAGAGCCAATAGACCACAAACGAAAAGGCAAACAAAGCCATCAGAATGAATAGCGGAAAAAAGAATCGTATCCGTCTTCGGCCAGCGTAATTTCTCATTGTCTTACAGGTTATTGAGTTCGTTGTAAAGGGATTGCAGCCGCTTACGTAAATGCTGCACAGCATATCGTTTCCGCGAAATTATGGTTTTCAGATTTTCGCCGGACTGATCGGCAATTTCCTGCAAGGTGCGATCTTCCAGTTCATTCTGCATAAATACGCTCCGCTGATTTTCGGGTAATTCATCCAACGCCCGCATCAGTTCGTCCCAGAAAATATCCTTAAAAAACTGATCTTCGGGTGTTTGCGCATCAGCCAGCAGAATTTCCCGAAAGCTAACATCGCCTTCCTCATCCTCCATCATCAAATCGGACAAAGGATCTTCTTTTTTCTTCCGGTAGGTATCCGTGATACGATTGCGGGCTACCTGAAACAACCAACCACTGATGCTTTCGATTCCATCGAGATCAACCACTTTGCTCAGTTGGTACCAGACATCCTGCAAAATATCTTCAGCATCCTCGTCGGATTTCACCTGCCCACGAATAAAGCGCGACAGCCGATTCCCGTACTGCTTAACAGTTTCGATGATATTGCGTTTAGGCGGGTCAGCCATCCTGATAGACTTGGATTCGGTATGAGTTGGGAGTAGAGTTGCCATGTAATTAAACCCGGTTGGCATTGCCAGTGAAACCCAGTCCAAATCGAATAAGTGCAAAACTGTCTGCCATTATGCGTACTAAAGTAACAGAAGGTCGAGAGAATAGATGATCGGTTTTTATCCAACACCTGAAAACGCGACTACCTTTTCGACTGGGTAGCTTAATTCCAGAAACAAAGGAGTAATTTGCCTGACCTGCGGACGGTTTCGCGGTAAAAACATCGACAATGAAACACATTTCCCCCTTTGTTTTCTTCTTTTAGTGTTTGCCTGCGCCCCTAGCAAAGAGAAGATTTGCGGCAAAATTGACGACAGCATACGCAATTATCTCGAAAAGTCAGCGTCGAAAGCAAACAAAGACCTGACTATCCATGCGTTAAAAACAACGGACTTTTCATTGGTTGGAGCGGGTCGGTTGGATACGCTTAGTAAGGAAAGCTACAACAAGAAGATCACTTATTTTTCACAGCGTTATACTGCTTCTGGCAATGCTGCAAAAGCAGACCTGGATTCAATTAACTACTATGCTAAACTAGACTCACTCACGACTCTCCAGATTGCCAACAGGTGGCAGGACCCACAAGTCTATTATTATTCTAAAACCTATCTCAGTGCAACGATGGGTACTGTAAAGACAGCAGATACCATGCGGTATGCGCTTGATCGAACGTTTAAACTCATTCCTATTCTCTGATGCCGAAGCTGACTTCATTATGTTGAAGACATTATCCGTAGATCGTTAGTGTTCATGATTGGTTAACAAAAAAAATGAATTGTCGCGGCTGTCCATAGTGAGCAAATCGAAAAACTACTATCTTACCTCTTCGTTTCTCAACTTATACGAAACTGCATTTTTCTAACCCCCGACACTAATGCCCGTATTCACCCTCGGAATTGAAGAAGAATTTCAGACGATTGACCCTAACACCGGCGAGTTGCGTTCGCATATGTCGAAGATTGTTGATGGTGGTCAAATAGTTCTCCAGGAGCGCGTAAAGGCCGAAATGCACCAGGCGGTGGTCGAAGTAGGCACCAATATCTGCACCAATATTCAGGAGGCCCGCCAGGAGGTAACCTACCTCCGCAAGATGATTATTGAACTGGCCGAAAAACAAAATCTTAAGATTGCCGCTGCCGGAACACACCCCTTTTCGGACTGGCAGGAGCAGCTCATTACCCCCAACGAACGCTACGATCGGCTCATTGAAGAAATGCGCGATGTAGCACGATCGAACCTTATTTTCGGTTTGCACGTCCACGTCGGCATTGAAAATCGAAATGAAGGCATTCAGATTATGAACGCCGTTCGCTACTTTTTACCCCATATTTACGCACTCTCTACCAATTCACCCTTCTGGCGGGGACGAAATACAGGATTCAAATCGTACCGCTCGAAGGTGTTCGACAAATTTCCCCGGACGGGTATTCCTGATTTTTTCTCTTCGGCGGCTGAATACGACGAGTATATCAACCTGCTCATAAAGACCGGCTGTATCGATAACGGCAAAAAAATCTGGTGGGATATTCGTCTACATCCTTTCTTCGATACCATCGAATTCCGCATCTGTGATGTGCCCATGCGTATTGATGAAACCATTTGTTTAGCGGCTATTATGCAGGCACTGGTGGCCAAAATCTATAAGCTGCATAAACAAAATCTGAACTTCCGACCCTACCGGCGCATCCTGATTAACGAAAACAAATGGCGGGCGGCTCGCTATGGTATCGAAGGAAAACTTATCGACTTTGGCAAGCAGGAAGAGGTGCCAACCCACCAGCTCATACACGAATTACTAAATTTTATCGACGATGTTGTGGATGAATTGGGTAGTCGTGAAGAGTGCAATTACGTACTCAAAATCCTCGAAATGGGTACCGGAGCCGATCGCCAACTGGCTGTATTCCAGGAGACCAATGACTTCAAGCGCGTCATGGATTACATTATTGAAGAAACTTCTTTCGGTGTCTGACAGTTATTTCCTCAACGACTATCATCAACAATTAGCCGTAACATACAACCTATGAATTTAGTTAAAATCGCCGTTCTGGACATGAATAACAACCACGCCAATGAAGGTATGCGTTGTATTCTGCATCAGATTCGGAACATGCAGGGTAATACCCAGGATGAACTTAGTTATGACGTTTTCGATGTTCGGTCAAAAAACGAAATTCCTGATTTAGACTACGACATCTATATTTCATCAGGTGGACCGGGGAGTCCACTGGCCTCATCGGAGGAATGGGAAGCTCGTTTCTTTGATCTGATCGATCAGCTAATCGATTGGAATAAACAGAACGATCGCAAGAAATTTGTCTTTCTCATTTGCCACTCGTTTCAATTAGTTGTTCGTCACCTCGAACTCGGCTTACTGAGTCGGCGCCGGTCAACGTCATTTGGTATTTTCCCCGTTCATAAAACCGATGAGGGTGGTGTAGAATCGCTGTTCGATGGCCTACCTGATCCATTCTTTGCGGTTGACTCACGGGATTATCAGATTACCGAACCCAATGCCGATCGCCTGGACGATATGGGAGCCACTATTTTATGTCTGGAAAAAATCCGGCCTCATGTACTGCTCGACCGGGCAGTGATGGCGATTCGGTTTTCACCCGAAATGATTGGCACTCAATTTCACCCCGAAGCGGATAATGAAGGGATGCTTCGGTATTTTCTACAGGACGAAAAGCGCAACCATATCATCTCGAATTTCGGGCAGGAGAAGTACAATGACATGGTCGCTTATTTGCAGGACCCGGAAAAAATTGCGTTGACAGAGTCGGTTATTCTGCCAGGCTTCTTAACCCAGGCCATTCAGGCATTAGACCTGTCCGAACAGTTTATAGAACAGAATTAATCCTGTCCTACGAAATTTATGATACAGTCCGTTCGCCAAACTTACAACCAAGCTTTTAGCCCGGAACGATACCGGGCTTTTTTGGATAAAATAAACGCTGATCTACCCGGTCAACTGGATTTTCGTGTAGCTGAAACGCCCGTTTTTGTTCCGAAAGTCTTGACAGACAAGCTTCTGCAAGCCTGCGATGATATTGTCAGTGTGCTAACCCACGACGATTTCAAGAAGCTGACTGAGAAGGCGATTCCAGCCGGACAGAACGTACCGAATGAAGATGCACATACGCAGTTTCTGGCCGTAGATTTTGCGGTATGCAAAGACGATAGTGGAGAATTAACCCCACAACTAATTGAACTACAAGGCTTTCCATCACTTTATGGATTTCAGCCTTACGTAGCGAATCTATTTCGTACAACCTACCCAATTCCCGACAATCTCTCGCATTTATTCAATGTCGATACGAATGCCGAATATCTGGAGCGGCTTCGGCAAATGATTGTGGGCGATTGCCAGCCAGAAGAAGTCATTTTGCTGGAAATCTATCCTGAAAAGCAAAAAACACGCATTGACTTTGTCCTGACAGAACAGGCATTGGGTGTTGCCCCTGTTTGCCTGACTAAAATCAAAAAAGAAGGTCGTTCGTTGTTTTACGAAAAAGAGGGTCGGCAAGTTCGCATCAGGCGAATTTATAACCGACTGATTTTCGATGACTTACAAAATTTCCCGGATTTAAAGTCCGATTTTCACCTCACCGACGATGTGGATGTTGAATGGGTTGGGCATCCGAATTGGTTTTTCCGGATCAGCAAATACACGCTTCCCCTGCTGAAAAGCCCGTACATTCCGGCCAGTTATTACCTCTCCGATCTGAGCGAGTACCCTGCTGTTTTAGACAATTACGTTCTGAAACCGTTGTTCTCCTTTGCAGGTAGTGGCGTTAAACTAAACATCACCAGCGCAGACCTTGATGCCATTCCGGCCGATCAGCGTGATGGTTATTTGCTACAGCGGAAGGTAAAATACGAGCCTGTGATTCAGTCGCCGGATGGGTTAGTAAAATGTGAGATCCGGATGCTGTTTATCTGGCCGAAAGGTGATGCAAGTCCTACCCTGCTTACGAACCTCAGCCGACTGAGTCGGGGTGAAATGATTGGGGTAAATTTTAATAAAAATAAAGACTGGGTCGGTGGTTCAGTCTGCTTCTTTGAAAAGTAAAAGATCGTTTGAGGTTCGTAGTTTGACGTCAGCTGGCACATCAGTAACTCACCTATTGACTAACTTCAAACCTCAAACTACGAACCTCAAACGATTTATCTACAATGGAAAACTCCCTCCTACTCCCTACCGAAAAATCCTTTTTTGACCTTACTGGAAAAGTAGCCATTATTACCGGAGCCAGCAAAGGAATTGGCGAAGATATGGCACGCGTGTTTGCCCGTTTTGGCGCCAAGGTTGTCATCAATAGTCGTAAACAGGATGCCTGCGACGCCCTCGCCAACGACATCAAGGCGCAAGGTGGAGAAGCAACAGGGATTGCCGCTCATGTAGGCGATATGGCGCAGCTTCAACAGTTAGTCGATAAGACCATAGCCACCTACGGCGGCATTGATATCCTGGTCAACAATGCAGCGTCAAACCCCGTTTTCGGCCCCTCGCTCGACTGCGACGGCACTGCTTTCGATAAAATCATGCAGGCGAATGTGAAGGCTCCGTTTGAGCTGAGTAAGCTTTGCTACCCCAGTATGAAAGCGCGGGTGGTGGCAGCATTATCATGATCAGCAGTATTGCCGGACACACGCCCGATCCTGGTTTGGGCATATACAGCGTTAGTAAAGCCTCCTTGAATATGCTTACCAAAGTGCTGGCTAAAGAATGGGGTGCAGACGGTATCCGTGTAAATGCCATTTGCCCCGGCCTGATTAAAACCAAATTCAGTCAGGCGCTCTGGCAGGATGAGAAAATGCTGGATCATTTTACGAAACGCATCCCGATTGCCCGCATGGGTACAACGGATGAAATCAGCCCGTTGGCTCTTTTTCTGGCCTCTGATGCCTCATCGTATAGTACGGGCAGTTTGTTTTATGCTGATGGTGGTACGGTAATTTAATACATTTATATGCCTCCTATCAATTCCCGCGAAGTCTGGCTGCGTGGCCCTCTGTCTGATGTGCCCCCCTCGTTCAACCCATAGCGCACGCACTTTTACAGACCCGTGAAGAAGTGAGCGCACTTATGCAGGATTTTCCAGCACACTTACTTTGGGAACGTCCAGCAAACGTAGCGTCTGTCGGTTTTCATTTACAGCACTTAACGGGCGTGTTAGATCGGCTCTTTACGTATGCGCGTGGGGAAGTTCTTTCACCCAACCAGTTGGCGGCCTTAGCATCAGAAGGGAAACCAGATGAAACGTCACTTTCCGCTCAGGAGTTAGTGAACACGTTTAATGAACAAGTTGAAAAAGCCATTGCTCAACTTCGTAGCACCGATGAGCAAACGCTGACTGAAGTACGCGGAGTGGGAAGGGCCCAACTACCCTCCACCGTGATTGGTTTACTGACCCACGCTGCCGAACACACTATGCGGCACATAGGACAGTTGACGGTTACAGTTCGCGTGATAACAGTTTAACCCTCTTTTAAGTTATTATTCATCATCACTTCATACGACGCGCCGACCTTTCATTCAGCAAGCTCGTCAGAAGGGCGATTTTGTTCACTTAAAAACCATTCTTAATCACATGAAAAAGTCAATATTGGCCACCCTTGCGGTAGCCGCTCTCTGCGTCAATATCTCGTTTGCCAATACGCCTTCGCAAGACAAACCTGTATCAAAAACAATGACGGTGAAGAAAACCACCACCCCGGCCACGAAGTCTAAAACCACGACTTCAGCGGTGCATAAGAAGCATGTTAAACAGTCTTAAGTGGTAAGAGGTAAATGATAAAGCAGTAAGTAGCTGACGCGTACTATTCTTGCGTCAGCCACTTACTGCTTTATCATTTACCTCTTTATACCTACTGAACAGCTAACACCTTAAATTCAGTCCGGCGATTTTGCTGGTGTTCACTTTCCGTACAGTTTACGCCATCGACGCAACCGTTTAGAATTTCCGATTCGCCATAACCGCGCGCTACTAAACGACTGGCAGGAATGCCCCGTGCTACCAGATAGTCCATAGCAGCCCGTGCACGACTCTCCGATAGTCGAATGTTATAGGTATCGGTAGCGCGGGCATCGGTATGCGACCGAAGTTCGATCTGCATTTGCGGATATTCTTTCAGGATCTCCAGTACATGGTCGAGTTCATGTGCGGCATCAGCCCGAATAAAGAACTTATTCAGATCGTAATAGATATTCTTGAGCTGAAAAACATCCCCAACGCCGTATAAACCCAACGAATCGGTAACAACCTTCGTCTTACGCTTCGTTTTGCTATACTGCGCTTTTTTAGTAGCATAGCGATCTTTCTGAGCCGTAATTGTATAAGGTGCATTCGGTTTCACATCGAACTCATAGCCACCATCAGGACCGGTGGTTACGGTTTGTTCCGATTTGTCTTTTTCGTTGCGAAGCGTCACTTTCACGCCGGTTGCAGGCTTTTGATTCACCTCTGTTTTTATTACCCCTTTCACCAACGTATTCTCCGATTTTTCAAGGTAAATCGACACGTTCATGACCGGCTTTGTCGATTGGGTCAGGGTTGAAAAGCGAACACTGTTCATGGCGTAGCCCTCTTTAATGGCCTTGAATTCGTATTCGGTATTCGAGTCAACACATAAATCGGTGCGTCCCTGTGCATTGGTCAAACGAAGATCCTGGTTAATGCCATTCCGCAGGATACGGACATCGGCATTTTCGAGGGGCGTATTGGTTTTCGCATCATACACCAGAATGTTCAGTTGCTTACAGGCACGCCGGAAGGAGTAGATATCATCGTCGCTTACCCCTTTTTTACGGTTGCTACTGACAAAACCCGTCGTTCGGTTTTTATCGGTAATGAAGCCAAAATCATCTTTTTCGGAGTTGATGGGTGCCCCTAAATTCTGAACGCCTTTGTAGGCAATACCATCTTTCAGTTCGGCAACGAACACATCCAGTCCCCCTAACCCTTCGTGTCCATCGGAAGAGAAGTAGAGATCATCCCCTTCAGAAGCATACGGGAACATCTCATTACCCTCCGTATTGATTTCCTTGCCCATATTTACGGGCGTCCCCACTGGCCATTACTGAATTCAACGACGTAGATATCTGTCCCCCATAACCGCCCGGCATATCCGATGCAAAATACATTTTTGTGTTATCGGCCGAAAAAGCGGGGTGGCCTACTGAGTATTCGTTGCTATTGAAGGGTACTTCCTGAATATCGACCCATTTGCCGTTCTTATTCACGGAAGAATACAATTTCAATTTTTTTACCCCATCGGAGCTTTTACCCGCTTTTCCCTTGCTTGTATTGTTTCGTGTGAAGACAATGTAGTTCTGATCTTTCGTAAAGGTCATCGGCCCCTCGTGGTATTTGGTATTGAGCGTACGGCTAAAAATCTCAGCTTTCGACAAAGGCTGTGCATCGGCTACCACTTCATTACCTGCCGTTTTTGGGTCACTACCACCCCCTACTACCGCTGAATTAACAGATCGGGTCAAATCGGCTCCAGGAACCCGTAACTGGTTCGTGTCGGGGTGAAAATAAAGGTCCAGAAAAGGCGTCTGGTTCCAGTTGAATACCCGTTTTACCACCCCCGATTCATCCCGTGCCGACACAAATACAATCCCACCCTTGTAATACATCGGGCTGAAGTCGGCTTGCCGGGAGTTAATGGGCAGGTTATATAATCGGTACGAAGACGAGTCCTGATAGAACCGGCTCATATCCATGTATGAGACCGTAAATCGACGCCCACGGAGATCCTGGCCCTGTTTCTCACCGTACTGGCTATACATTTTCTGCGACTCCCGGTATTTACCATTAGCCGCCAGCGACTGTGCATAATAAAGGTATACCTCGCTGTCTAAGTCGGTATACGATTTTACCAGTTCGCCATACACGCGCTCAGCGTTGCGAGTATCCTGCAATTTGCGATAGCTATACCCTAGTTTAATAAGCGCATCCCGAGTTTCGGCAGGGTCTTTCTTTTTGTCGACCCGTAAAAACTCTTCATACGCCCGCACTGCGCTGACATAGCTGAGGTTATCAAATTGCTTGTTAGCCGCTCGTAGCCGCGCACTTTGTGCCTGGGCATTCAGACTCCATAAGGCCAGTCCTGTTAGTAAAAGGACCCGTACAATTCGGTTCATGGTATTGGTGAGTTAGTAGAAACTATGGGCTCGCTGGAAACCTATCAAATAGAATGCCAACTTTATGAAGTCCTGTTTATGGCCAACCCAAAAGTTAAACTTTCCGCGTTTTATTGTCTTAAAAATACAATTTATTAGTGCCTGCTACCGATAAAAATTGGTTTTTCTATCCAAAATAAATCGTACTATCCGCTTTGTTTCTGTCTGAATTCGAAAACGATGGTCAATTCGTCGGCCAATGACCCAGGCAATTTGATCGCCGGAGAGTAATACAGCCGTTTGTTCTCGTTCAGTCCGACCCAGTTTTAAATCGTTTAAAAGATCGCTCACAAGCTTATGGCCATTCAGGCCAAGTGGCCGAAAACGATCACCTTGTCGCCACGGGCGAATGGTAAGCGGATAGATTAGTTTGTCAGCATCCAGGCACGCAATATTCGGGTCGGTGGGTGGTCGAAAATCTTCGATTTTCTCTAGTTCCTCAACCGTAAGCGCAAATCCTCCGGCTATCTCTACCAATCCATTCGGCCACTCGGTCAGCGTTATCT
Organism: Spirosoma telluris; assembly: GCA_003259005.1. Taxonomy (GTDB): domain Bacteria; phylum Bacteroidota; class Bacteroidia; order Cytophagales; family Spirosomataceae; genus Spirosoma; species Spirosoma telluris. The sequence goes on along the minus strand of QLII01000001.1, from coordinate 689,864 downwards.
CGAAGTTCAACGGCGTTGGTAATGGTTCGAGTACTAACCCCATGCGTTCATGACAGATCCGATGAGTAGGCGACTCAAATACCTGTCCTACAGGTTGATGCAAGGAGTCAACCATGTGTTTCACCTGATCGTCAGTAAACCCAAACGGCTTGAGCCATTCAGATAGCCGGAAAGTCAACTCAGATAATTCTCTTAGTTTATCCGTAGGCAGCAACGTCTGATCGCCTTGTTGACTGGAAACCTCCTGCCAGGAACGCTGTAGCTCAGCCTGCATGAGTGTTTCAGCCGCCCGAAGACGTTCGACCGTACGGGGCAATGTATGCCAGAGACCAGGATTCAGTTCCGTTAGTATGGGTACAACATGGTGGCGAATCCGATTGCGGGCATACTTATCATCGCTATTAGAGCTATCTTCCCGATAGAGCACGTTTTGTTCTTCAGCAAATGCAGCCAATTGAGCGCGTGAAGTAAATAATAATGGTCGTACAACCCCGTTTTGGCTGCTCATGATACCATGAAGTCCAGCCAGCCCGGTTCCACGCGTGAGGTTGAGCAACAATGTTTCCAGGACGTCATTCTGGTGATGAGCCGTGGCTACACAAGCATATCTAAAATCCTGCAGAAGTTGAGCAAACCAGGTATAGCGGAGTTCGCGGGCAACCATCTGAATTGAGATACCGCGCTCGGTGGCAATAGCAGCGGTATCAAAACGAGTCAGATGAAACGGAACCCCATAGTACGCAGCCTTGTTTTGCACAAAAAGGGCATCAGCTTCGGAATCAGCTCCGCGCAGACCAAAGTTAACGTGGGCGATAGCAAACGGTTTGGCAGTGCGATAAAACAGTTCTGCCATCACCATGGAGTCAATACCACCACTTACGGCTAACAGTACACGGTCGCTGGAGCCAAACAGTTGATTGTCGTTAATAAATGCTAAAAAAGTCTGCTCTACCATTCGGTGTCGGCTCAAAGCCGTAGTTTTGTCCCATGATTCGTTTGTTTGCCCGCTTTTTATTTGTTTTCATCTGGCTTTGCTTACTGCTTCCAGCTACCGATGCGCTGGCTCAGGTTGGCGGTACGCCCGCAGCTACGGGTACTGGCGACAAAGTTGAGCTCTTTCATGCTGATAGTTTAGTTGTCCTTAACATTCCCGGTCAGGCAGTTCGGAAACTGTACAATAACGTTCGACTGCGCCACAAAGGCGTACTCATGTACTGCAACCTTGCCATTCAGAACGTTACTACCAACGTGATTGAAGCGTATGGTAATGTTCGGCTGGTTCAGGGCGACACCATTAACGTACGGGGCGACACCATGTTTTATTATGGCAACACGCGTCAGGCAAATATGCGCGGCCATGTCATCATGCGTGACCGCAAAATGACTCTCACAACCGCCCAACTCGACTACGATATGTTGTCGGGTATTGCCCATTATCCGGTACCCGGCCGAATTGTCGATAAAGAAAACGTACTGACCAGCCGCGAAGGGTATTATGATACCCGAACCAAACTCTTTACGTTTCGTCAGAATGTCCGTTTAGTCAATACCAAAGGTACACTCACGGCCGATTCCCTGCTCTATAATTCACTCACTCGAATAGCCACCTTTCAGGGACCAACGCACATCAAAAACAAAGACGGTGTTCTGACGGCCATCGCCGGACAATATAATACAACATCAGGTATCTCGAATTTCCAGCGTCGGGCCACTGTTGAAACACCCAAATATCGACTTACGGGCGATTCCCTTTATTACGATAACGCATCTGAATTGGGCATTGCCAAAGGCCGGGTCGTTATGGTTGCCAAAGATCGCAAAGCCGTCATTACCGGCGATCATGTTCGCTACAATGGCAAAGCAGGCATTTCGCGCGTAACGGGCCATGCGGTTGCCAAAAGCCTGGCAAACGAGACAACAAATGATACACTTTATCTGCGTGCCGATACCCTCTTTTCTTTTGACAATAAAATAACGAATACACGAAGACTACTGGGGCAAAAAAATGTATTTGTGTATAAATCCGATATGCAGAGTAAATGCGATTCACTGATTTATGACATGGCGGATTCAACCATTTATTTCTATAAAAAACCGATTCTCTGGAGCCAGAACAAGTATCAGATGGAAGCCGATTCGATGAAAGTTTTGCTCAAAAATAATCGAATCCACACCATGTTTTTGAAAACAAAATCGTTCGTCATTTCGCTCGATACGCTCAAAAATTTCAATCAGGTAAAAGGTCGATCTATCACTGCTTTTTTTGCGACCAAGCTGGTTAATCCAGACACGATCTCTGTAGCCTCCAGCGAATCTCAGACTAACAAAAAGCTAGTTTCTCAAACGAAAGCGATCAAAAATGCATCGGCTTCTGCAACGAATACACTACCTAAACGCGTATCCGACACTAAAAAGCCATCAACAACATCCGATTCAGTTCGGCTTCAGGAGCAAACCACATTGGAGCGGGTTATTGTTGATGGAAATGGGCAAAGTATCTATTACGCCCTCAATGAAAAAAATCAAATGATTGGGTTGAATCACGTTGAATGTAGCCGTATGAACATCGAATTTACGGACAACAAAGTCGGCCGAATTCGATTTTATGGGCACCCGGATTCACAGCTAATTCCGCCTAAAGAAATAACCGGAGAGACACAGGAGCTAGACGGTTTTCGGTGGCGGGAAGCAGAAAAGCCAACCAAGGGGCAAGTTTTGTGGCTCGAAACGCCACCTGCGGAGAAGCCTGCGGTGAAAAAACCATTAAAAAATAAGGGCCAAATCAAACCTTTGGCTCAAAAATTGGTTCGAAAAGGTAATAATTGAGTCTTTTAACAATTTTTTAGACAATAGACAGTTGACTTTGTCTTTTAAGCTGAATAGGTTTGTGGTGAATAGGTGTGTACCTGAAGTAGACTTACATGAAGCAAATTATACTTATTGGTGTATTGACGGGCTTGCTAACGGCAACTATCCCGCTCAGAGCGCAGGTCGCTCTCCGGGATACGGATGCCCGGAAGGGAAGCCGACTCGAACTGGGTCGAGCGTCATCACCACAAAAAACCAGTGCCGCCCGATTGCCGTCTCAACGGTTTTCGATTGTGCCTAATCCGACTTTATCTGGACTTGATCGGTCGATAACGCTCAACAAAAATTCGGCGATTAACGAACATTACCGGTCATTGTTGTTACCAAATGCAGCAGCTAAATCATCCGCCCGGACTTCAGCTACGGAACCATCGGCTACGACCAGTGAACTTCGGCCAGCACCTCCTCAGGAGGGTAAAAGTGATAACCGTTTGTTTTCAAACGACAAGCTCTGGATCTCCAACGCTTACCCAAATCCGGCCGACGATGTAGCTGAATTAGACTATCAATTTACTGGATCGGGAACAGAAGCGAAGCTAGTACTATTGAATGTTTTGGAACCCCAGTACCTGGCTATGAGCAAATCGACTTGGAACGTAATGATCGAAAAGTTCGCATCGTTACCCGTCCATTAGATACGGGTTATTATTTGTATCAACTTACGGTCGATGGCAAGAAAGTAGCTACCAAACGGTTGCTTGTCCGTCATCAGTAAGCCTGACTCGAATTGTTAAAATACTATAAACAGGATCAAATTGCCCGTCATTTTTGGTACTATCGCAGGCTACGTCGTCGTTAAATCGATGTAGCCTGTATTTTTTTTGTATCTTTGCAAGCATATGCAACAACGTCATATTGGTAAGATTCTGCTGGGAATAGGGGTAGTGGTTTTGCTGGGCTCGTGTAGCCCATTTTCGAAATTGCAGAAAAGCGGTAACGATGATGCAAAGTACAAAGGTGCCCTTGAGTACTATAAAAAAGGAGATTGGTATCGGGCTGGCCTCCTATTTGAGGAACTTATTCCTGTTTTGAAAGGTAGTAATGAGTCTGAACTGGCTCAGTTTTATTACGCTTATACTCAATACCAGCAAGCGCAATATTTGCTCAGCGCTACCCTGTTTAAGAAATTCTACGAGACATTTGCCCGATCAGATTATGCGCAGGAGGCTATGTACATGTATGCCTACTCGCTCTACCGGGATACACCCTCTTTTAACCTTGATCAGTCGAACACCCTGACAGCGACCTCTGCGCTTCAGGATTTTATTAATGCCTATCCGGACAGTAAGTACCGTGATGATGCTACGAAGCAGATTCTGGATCTTCGGGGCAAGCTGGAACGTAAGGCTTACGAAAAAGCCAAGCTCTATTATAAAACCAGTGGTTTCAATATTGCCTCGTATAAATCGTCAGTCATTGCGATTAATAACTTTCAACGTGAATTTCCTGACTCTCATTATAATGAAGAGTTAGCATTCCTTAAAGTAGATGCCGAGTTCAGTCTTGCCCAAAATAGCCTTGAAACCAAGCAGAAGGAACGTTATCAAGAAGCGATAGGTTATCATCAGGCGTTTATTGACAAGTTCCCTAATAGTAAGTACCTGAAGCAGTCTGAGAAGATGTATGAAACCAGCCAGAAAGAAATTGAACGTCTGGATAAGCTGGAGCAGGAACGCGAAAAGGAAAGAGAAAAACTTAAGAATCCCCCGGCAAAAGTGACAGCCGCAAATTAAATCAAGTTAACAGTTAATAGTCGGAAGTCTTTATTACTTATCGACTAACAACCAGCGGCTATTGACTAACAGCTATTGACTAACGACTAATTATGGCAACAAATCAATCCATTATTACCCGTAATAACGATAAGATTGCGGCTCAGACAGGCAATCTGTACGAATCGGTCTCGATTATTTCTAAACGCGCCCGGCAGATTGCGACCAAAAATAAAGAAGAACTAAGCAACAAACTCTCTGAGTTCGTTTCTGCAGTGGACAACCTCGAAGAGGTATTTGAAAACCGCGAACAAATCGAGATCTCGAAGTTCTATGAGCGCATGCCGAAGCCAACTTCTATTGCAACAGATGAGTTTCTGGAGGGTAAAGTTTACTGGCGCTATAACGAGGAGCCTCAGCAGTAATGCTACTTCTCTGTCTGCTTTTTTTGGACCGCACGGTATAGTTGCCGTGCGGTTTTGATGTTTAAATAAGTCAAAAGGTAACAGCGGACAGTTGATAAAAGAAGCTACAAATTTATCTGGTAGCCCATGACTCTCGACTGTTGACCTCCTAAGTCCATGTCAGTAACAGGCAAACGAATCCTTTTGGGTGTAACGGGTAGTATTTCTGCTTACAAATCGGCCTTGCTGGTTCGCCTGTTGGTGAAAGCAGGTGCCGAGGTGCAAGTGGTTATGACAGAGGCTGCTCAGGCATTCATTACTCCGCTCACACTGGCAACCCTATCGAAACGGCCTGTGTTATCGACCTTTGTTAGCTCAGAGTCAGGTCGGGCAGGTAATGGTAGCTGGAACAACCATGTAGAACTGGGCTTGTGGGCTGATGTTATCGTCATTGCTCCCGCTTCAGCACATACCCTGGCTCGCTGTGCTACAGGCTTGTGCAACGATCTGTTGTCAGCCGTTTATTTGTCAGCACGCTGTCCGGTTTTTTTTGCTCCGGCTATGGATGTCGATATGTACCACCATCCAACAACCGCAGAAAACCTGCGTAAGCTCAAATCCTTTGGCAACCATATTATCCAGGCTGAGCATGGCGAATTAGCGAGTGGTTTAATTGGCGAAGGAAGACTTGCTGAGCCTGACACCATTATGCAACTGCTTGATAAGTTCTTTAGACTGGGCTATGGGAACACGGAGCCAAGCATTCTAGCCGGAAAGAGAGTATTGATAACAGCAGGGCCAACGCAGGAGCCTATCGATCCCGTTCGCTATATAAGCAATCATTCGACAGGAAAAATGGGCTATGCGATTGCCAATGCTTTTGTAAAAGTTGGGGCAACCGTTAGTCTGGTGAGTGGCCCAACCTCCCTGCCTCTCCCCGACCCTGGCATTCAGTGCACTCAGGTACGTTCGGCGCAGGAAATGTTTGTGGCTACCCAAGCCGTTTTTAAAGAAGCGGACATTATTGTGTTGAGTGCGGCAGTTGCTGATTATACGCCAGCCCACCCTGCCGATCAGAAGATTAAGAAAAAAGAATCGGTATTTTCGCTTGAACTCACAAAAACCACCGACATTGCAGCCACACTGGGAAACCAGAAACAACCAGGGCAATGGATGATGGGGTTTGCGCTCGAAACGAATAATGAATATGAAAATGCAGTCAAAAAACTCCAGGCCAAGAATTTAGACTGGATTGTTCTCAATTCATTACGTGATGAAGGGGCTGGTTTCGGGCACGATACCAACAAAATTACCGTTATTGATAAGGACGGCCAAACACACAAATTTGCGCTTAAATCGAAAGAAGATGTAGCCCAGGATTTAGTAAATCTGATTATCAATAAACTTAAATCTTAGTAAGTTCCTCTTGTCTACGTGTATCTATTGGTTACAATCAGGTCATAGACAGTTACTACGAAAACAGGCTTTTCATGAGCTAGCACGAATGAAAACGATACAAACCTTATTGTTGCTATTATCCTTAGCCAGCTTTGTACAAGCGCAGGAACTCAACTGTCAGGTGACCATTAACTCCGACCAGTTATTTGCCCAGCAAAAGACCGATTTTGCCTACGTAAGCCAGTTGAAAGGCATCATCACAGAGTTCATGAACAACAGGCGCTGGAGTAATGATCAATTCGCTGTTAACGAGCGAATTAACTGCTCAATGAATATCAATTTGGTTAAATCGCTAGCACAGGGAGTTTTCGAGGCAACGGCTCAAATTGTTGTAACACGTCCGTTTACGGAACGAACTATGAAACGACTATTTTCAGTTATGTAGACAGGGCCTTCAACTTTGTGTATCTACCAACTACGCCTGTTTATTTCCGGGAAAATCAGTTTTCAGATGATCTAACCTCATTGCTGGCCTTCTATGCAAATGTGATTTTGGCAGTTGATTACGATACATTTAGTAAGCAAGGTGGAAGCCAGTTTGTGCAACGCGCCTATAGTGTAACCAATCTGGCGCAGCAAGGCTCTGCCAACGGAGCCTGGCAAGCCGGGGGCGATCGACGTAATCGCTACTGGCTCGTCGAGAATCTCCAGAATCAGCAGTTAGTTCCTTTCCGGGATGGTTTGTATGCGTATCACCGTTTAGGATTAGATGTTTTTGCGTCCAACCCCGTGCAGGTTCGCAAACAAATTCTCGATTTACTAACAACGATCCGGACAATTGGCCTGCAACTTCCTAACTCGGTACTACTCAACTCGTTTTTTGATGCGAAGTCCCAGGAGCTTTATAATATTCTGTATGAAGGAACCTCTGCCGAACGACAAAAAGCCTTTGATTTACTCTCGTATCTAGATCCGTCCAAAACAGAAAATTACCGAAAATTAATCCAGTGAGCCATTAACAGTACCCGCAAACAGTCAGTAAATTTGTACTTAGTAGCTATAGCTCACTTATCAAGGATTCCCGCTCACTGTTAACTGTTTCCGATTTTGTTATCGCATTTACTAATAAAAAATTATGCACTGATCGACGAACTCGAACTCATGCCCGACCGTGAATTGAATATTATCACGGGCGAAACAGGAGCCGGGAAGTCAATCATGCTGGGGGCAATTGGATTGCTGCTGGGTAATCGGGCGGATACCCGCGTTTTATACAATCCTGAACAGAAATGTATCATCGAAGGAACATTTGGGGTATCAGGCTATGCCATTGAACGTATTTTTGACGAAGAAGAGTTAGATTATTCCAATACATGCATTGTACGTCGGGAGATTAGCGTGAGTGGGAAATCGCGGGCGTTTGTCAATGATACGCCCGTCAATCTGGAAACGCTTCGGCGGGTAACAAGCCAGATGATGGATATTCACTCACAACACGATTCCGTCTTATTAGGCTCCAATGAGTATCAACTCGAAATTGTTGACACATACGCTCAGAACGACCCCCTCTTACGCACGTATCGTACTGACTATCAAAGCTACAGAGCTAAAAAGACAGCATATGACCAGCTACAGGCCGAAGCTTCAGCCATGCGTAAAGAGTTCGATTACAACAATTTCCTTTACGAAGAACTAACCAAAGCACAGTTACAGCCTGACGAACAGGAGACGCTTGAACAGGAACTGACCATTCTTGAAAACGCCGAAGAAATTAAGGAGCGGCTTCAATTGGCCTACGAATATTTAGACAATACAGAGCAGTCTGTTATTGACTTTTTAAAAGGTGCGGTTAGTAATCTATCCTATATCAGTAAGTTATCGGATCAGTATGAACAGTTGCAGCAACGGGCACAGAGCAGCCTGATTGAATTACGCGATCTGGCCGATGAAATCAGTACTGAACAAGACCAGGTAGAGGTCGATGATGTCCGCGCCGAAACCATCCGGGAACGACTGAATCTTCTCTATCAACTTCAGACAAAACACCAGACAAAAGATGTCCACGGCCTGATTGCCCTTCGGAATGAACTGGGCCAGAAAGTAAGTAAAGTGCTTAACCTGGATGATGCTTTGGGCGATGCCAAAGCACAGGTAGCGGCAGCTTATGCCCAGCTCCAGACCAGTGCCGAAGCCTTATCGGCCTCCCGCCAGGCCGTCCTCTCTCCTATCGAAAGCGAAATTGGCGGCTTGTTGCACGACCTTGGCATGCCAAACGCATCGCTTAAGATTCAGGCAGAAATAACCAAGCCTATGTTCACGGGTGTTGACACGATTTCGTTTCTGTTTAGTGCGAACAAAGGCATGAAACCTCAGCAATTGAAAAACGTAGCCTCAGGGGGTGAATTCTCTCGACTCATGATGGCCATTAAATATATTCTGGCCAGCAAACGGTCATTACCAACCATTATTTTCGACGAAATTGATACGGGCGTGTCGGGCGAAATTGCGATTAAAATGGGGAACATGATGCGTGACATGTCGCATAGCCACCAGATCATAGCAATTTCTCACCTTCACCAAATAGCCGGACAGGGTACAGCGCACTATTTCGTCTATAAAGACCACTCCTCTGATAAAACCGTAAGTCGTATCAAAAAACTGACATTGGACGAGCGTATCAACGAAATTGCCCAAATGATTGGGGGTAAAAATCCATCGGCAAGCGCCATTAAAAACGCCGGGAAATCCTTAAACAACGCGCAACAATAAAATAAGTAAGATGTAGGCTATAGGCTATATGATGTATGCAAAAAAATATATCAAACACCCTATATCCTACATCAATTATATTTCCCTATGAACAAAACTACACGTACCCTTGCTATCTTAATTGCTTTTAGTGGCATTTTCTGGGCTTGCAACTCGGGTGAAGAAGAGGTTAAACAAGCCGAAAACGAGGTATTTGCCATTCATGACGAAATTATGCCCAAAGTCATGGGGGACCTCGTTAAATTGAAAAAGCAATTGAACAAGCGAGTTACATCCCTCGATAGTTTGAAGGCAAGTGGATCGGCTGCGGCTACCCTTCGCGTTGATGAAGACAAGGAACAGGCCATTCGACTGAAGCAGAATCTACTCAATGCGGATAGCCTGATGACTGTTTGGATGGCTACTTATAATGGCGATACGCTTGCTAAGCTTTCATCCGATAAAGCACTGAACTATCTGGCTGCGCAAAAAGATATACTAACTGATGTCAAGAAAAAAGTTAATACGAGCATTGAACAAGCCAAACAGTATCTGGGCAAAAACTAAAGGCTGGCTTCTCTTATCAGGACTAGTTGTCCTCTCATGGGAATGCAGCAATTCTAGCAGCGATAAACTCCCCATTTTAGGTCAGCGTGAAGCTGTGACTAAAGTCGTCAATGGGAAAGCTGTGACAGATTCAGTCTATCAGTCAATTCCAGATTTCAAGTTTGTCAGTCAGTACGGCGACACGGTAACCGCTCACACACTTGATAATAAAATCTATGTAGCCGATTTCTTTTTCACCAGTTGCCCAACCATTTGTCCAAAAATGAAGGTCCAACTGAAGCGGGTTTATGAAAAATTCAAAGGGAATCCAGAAGTGATGCTGTTATCGCATACCATCGACCCTGATCATGATTCGGTAGCTGTACTAAACGAATTTGCTAAAAATCTCGGCGTAACGGGTAAACAATGGCTATTTGTTACGGGCGATCGCGATAAAATTTACGATCTCGGCCAGACCAGCTATATGGTTACAGCACAGGCCGATAGCACCGCGCCGGGTGGCGTTGTTCATAGTGGCGCGTTTATTCTGGTCGACAAAGCCAAACACATCCGGGGCATCTATGACGGCACAACCGAAGCGGGTGTTGACAAATTAATGGCCGATATGAATCGGCTTCTGGCCGAGTACAAACCATGATCCGACCCACCAGCGCCTTAGGGGCCATTGCTATGCTCATTGGTTTAATTTCCTGCCAAAGCGCAGAAGAAATAAAACGGGAACGATACATCACGGAGGGCATCCTAGTCTATAAAAACAACTGCGCCAACTGCCACCAGGCCAAAGGGGAGGGCTTGCCGCGCTCTACCCGCCCATTGCTCATTCGGACTACCTGAACGATAAAAACAGCGTGATTTGCCTGATTCGTTACGGTCAGCAGGGCCAATCGTTGTGAACGGTAAACCCTACAACCGTCCAATGCCAGCGCACCCGCAACTAAGTGATCTCGAAATAGCCGAAGTGATTACCTATATCTACAATGAGTGGGGAAACGAGGCCAAATTAACCGATGTTAAATCGGTCAAGCCGATTCTTGAGGGCTGTAAAAAGTAAAGTAGTCGTCAGTTGCCAGTCAATAGTTGATCATGTGTGATTATACAATCAACTATTGACTGGCAACTGATGACTGCTGAATCGTAGCCTATTAAATTCCTGTCTGGACGTTGAAAATACCGGTTACTTTTCGGATGGCGTATTTAGAAAAATCCTGGTTAGCATCTAAACCTAATCCGTAGAGTTTTTCGCCCGTGAGCTGGCTTAAAATGGTTACCTGCTTGTCGGTATATACCTTTTTGGTAACTGGGTTCCAGGTGAGCTCGGGCGTGAGGAGCTTTTCCTGCTTCTGCTTATTGATAACCACAACGTGCCCCATTACCACATAAATATCCTTCGCTTTATCATAGCGCCCGAGTCTGAACGGATCGTCGTTATTTCGTCACCCGCCGGTTAAAAAACGAAATATTAACAGGTTCAGGATAGCGTCGGTTGTCATTAAGGTAGCGAAGTTGTTTGGCTGTTGTCAGCTTTACCTTCAGCAGGGCAGCCTCACTATAGAGCAATTTTACATCATTAATCTCTTCAATTGGCCCATTATAAGGCGACACTTTTTTAGCTTGTTTGGGCTCTCCGCAAGACAGAAGAAGGAATGAACAATGGATAATGAGCAATGAATAATGAAATGGATGCTGCAACCATTGAGCCCGTTTTACCAACAAACTCACCTCTTTACGCACCGTTCTCCATTTTACATTATACATTATACATTCAGCAGTTAATCAATCACTGTCTTACGGAACCACCAGTCATTTAATGAGAAGCCAGTGCTACCTGCACATAGCGCTCCCGAATTTGATTGGCAGTCAGTACACCCCGCTGGCCAGCTACCAGAGATAATGTCACGTGATTTACTAAATAAGACCCCAATGGCAATGACAATCCCAGGCTTCCGTTGATATCGGTAATTGTTTGGCCACCTATTTTATAAGGCATCTGATTGTACTGAAAACCAGCCCGGTAGGTGATCAGATCACGATAACGGTTAGATGTGGGTTTGGGGGTAAACTCAACACCTGCTGCTACATTCATTCCATCGACCAGACCACCTGGTTTACTATCTGCGGTACGATACTCACTCCATTTCTGCAAGCCCACATCAACGCCAAACAACAATGAATTTCCTTTTTCTGCACTAATGCCAAAACGCATTTGCTGCGGTAGGGTTGCTTTACTATTTGAGTTAAGGCGAAGCGTATCTGGCGCTGTGATAGCCGCTCCTGATAGGGACGTTTGCTGGTAGATGTCTGTTTGCTGGGCTTTAATGCGGGTTTGTGGATCGTAAGTAGCCCCCAAATTAAGTGTCCACGTATCATTCAGTTTGGGACGCCAGGCAGCTCCTAACTTAAACACAACATCGCTATAGTTAACCCGGTTTAAGTGCGTTACGAGTAAATCAGAGGAGCTGGTGATGGCCCTTGCATCGGCAGAATTCGTAACATTCCCAAACAGGAAGGAGGCCTCTGCACCCAAATAAATATTTTTAGTGGCGCGGATACCATTGGCAAAGGTCGCTTTGTTTAGACCTCCACGCCGGTATAGTTATAGACAGCCGTGTAAGCCGTGCCCGGCACAGCAATATATTGCTGGGTATTATAATTTACATAGGTATACGGCTTCAGACTAATGGACATATTCCAGCGCGAATTAGCCGGAAAGGCCAATGCCAGATAACCCAGATTCCCTGCCACATTACGTTGATTCTGTTGGGTATTGCTGATGTTCTGGCTAAGCCCGGTAGACTGCCCAATCAAGCCTACTTCAAATACAGTAAAGCGGGTTCTTCGAGCCAGCAAGGCCGGATTTTGAAGGTTCAGATAGAAGGCGCTGGCATTACTGATCCCCACACCGCCCATTCCCATATTGGTCACGTTGGCCGGACTGTATAACTCGCCAATGCCTAAAGATGAATAGGGTGAATTACCCAACCCCTGTGCCAATACTATCGGCGATGTCGCGGCAACAGCCAGCAAACTATGCGTTAACGTCTGGCGTATTCGCTTGTAAATTCTCAACATTATAGCGTAAAATTCGATTCAATCCAGTCAGCACCAATTCGGGCACTGCAAATATCGGCTGTTTAAGACGACTTTCAAAGGCTGGCGCATCACCTCCACACAGGATCACCACAATACCCGGCCGTTCCTGGCGATAGAAGTCGATGATTCCGTTTAGTTCAAAGGCCAGTCCGTTCATTACTCCGCTTTGCATGGCCGACCGAGTATTTTTAGCCGTCAGGCCAGGCCACTCAACCGATACCTCAACTAGCGGTAACCGGGCCGTTTGCTCATGCATGGCTCGAAAGCGCATGTGTAAACCTGGCGAAATCAGTCCTCCATGAAACACCGCATCACGATCAATCAGGTCGGCTGTCAGGCAGGTTCCAAGATCAAGCACCAGGCAATCCTGCCTCGGAAACAGCGTCATAGCCCCTACAGATGCGGCAATCCGGTCGGCTCCCAGGGTATTTGGGGTATCGTATGCTTTCTGTATTGGAACGGGCGTTTGGGAATCCAAAACCCAGAAATCAGTACGTAACCCCTCAAACCCTGCCCGAATCTCTTCAGCGGGACGACTCGTTGAAGAAACTAATACATGCTCCACTGAGCGACTCTCCAGATCAGCTGCTAACTCATCCGGCGAGGCATAACTTCTCGTTTCAACTACTATTGATCCAGCAAACCAACCCGTTTTCAGGCGAGTATTGCCCCAGTCAATAACCAGATTTGTAGCCGTTGGCAATTGAAGCGGATGCTTATCTGTTTCATTCATGTACGAAAGTGCAACGTTGGGGTGTGAAACAAAATTTGCAATTCGTTGGTGTTTTAAGGATTTTTAACGGCATCGTAGCTCCATTCAGATTGGCTCATTCGCGTCAGTCGTTCCTACATGCATTGGCTATGCCTATATAGGATCAACCAACTTCACCTTATCTACGCAGAATTCAGTTATACCGTCTGCTAGGATGACCCACGCTGGAACGTATACAGTTCTCGTAACATCGCTAAACGATTGTGAAAGTTAAGCTCAGACCACTGTTTTCATAAGCCCCTTATTTTCCATAATAAATTCATCAGCCGAATCAGTTCGGGTATTTCCAAATCCTTCTAAAAGTCAACTACAAATTGAGCCAACGCTGGCGGGCGAACTCGAATTTAGTTTATTCGATGATTTGAGGCACGAAGCTGCCAAACAGTCATTTTGACGAACTATCGAACTTAGTACCGAAAAGTTGCCCAGAGCGGCCTATTTTCAATAAAGTGGTGCATGCCCAGTAGGCAATTACAGGCAAATTTATTTACGACTGAATGTAATAGATTCGCAAATTTTCATTTTAATCCATTTTTCTTCAGAAAAAAAGAAACATTTCCAGCGGAATAACGTTCTCTTGACAATACCGCAACAAACTATTACCTTTGTTACCATCAATTCGGTTGGCAGGTAGGGTTTTCAGCAAAGCGGCAACCCATAGCTACAGCAGATAATCGCAACGGCGAGCCGCCATTTTCCAAACGATTTACTAACCACCACATCTGGCCCCACCAGACGGTTATGTTTGGATCAGGCAATCACTCCAATTCATATTTTTGATTTATTTTTTTCAATACGTAATTACTTGAATTTGTTGAGGTTAGTTTGGTTTATTAATCAATAGCCCTACATTAGACCAACATGGGTCTCTTAACACGCCTATCAAAACAGCGGTTTTTCTATTTCAACAATCCCCAACTTTCATCCTTACCGCCCAGGCGGTCCTTTTTAGGTTTATCGCTAACCTGACCTCTATGTATAACAAGGAAGATTTAAGTACGAAGCCAATTTCAGAGCTTCAGCCCATTGCTGCCGAGTTCGGCATTCGCGACACAGCCAAGTACAGCGAAGAAAATAAAAATAAACTTGTCCTAAAAATATTGGGAGAGCAGGCTAAACGGCCTGATGATACAAACGTAGCTCAGGCTGATGAAGCTCCTAAGCGCAGTCGGCGCCCTAAAGCGGTTGCAGAAACACCAGCCCCTGGGCCGGAAAGCCAGCCCGTTGCAGCGAAACCGGCATCGACAAGCCCTCAGCCACGTCAGCGTACCAAACGTGAGCGTCCCGAAGTTGAATCGAAACCGAGTGTAGCGGTGGTAACTGAGTTAGTCAATACGATCCCGACACCAGCAATACAAAGTACTCCAATAGCAACGCCAGAAATTAGTGCAACTATAGCACCTGAAAGCGTACCTGCTACCGAAACACCCGTTGCAGCAGAAACGCCTACACCCACAGTTACCGAAACGCCAGAACCGCTTTCCCAACCTCGCGGCACCCGTGAAGCGGGACAGCGGAACGGTCAACTCAACCAACCCGGTCGAAATCGGATTGATGGTCGACGCGATGGTGAAGAGGGAGTTTCATCTACCGAACGCCCTTTCCGGCAGGGTGCGCCCCGGAATGATAGAGACCGCAATGGTCGACCAGATCAGAACCAGCAACGGAACCTGCGTTCCGATGGGCAACGCGATGGTCGGCAACGGTTAGACAACAATCGCGATCGTAATGACAGTGGTCAGGGCTCAACCAGTCCACGGGATACGCGAGATAATAACCAGCGCCGGGATCAACGTCCACGCACCCAACGTGTTGTAACAGACGAAACGGGTTTGAACTATGGCGGGCAAGCAGACGAAGAATTTTTGACTCCAACGGTTGTTTCTGACGATAATGCAGCGAATATGCAATCGGCTGCGGAACCAACTGCAGCCACAACCGATGCTTCCGTTGAAACAGCAGTTGCCCCTTCTGAAACACAGGCAGATCAGCCTGCCTCATCCGAAACGAGTCAGTCTCCTCAACCACAGCTTAGCCAACCAGCCCGTGAGGCTCAGGAGTACCAAAACCGTATTAGGCGGCAATACAACCAACACATTCGCGAATTCGATGGCATCATCGACAACGAAGGTGTTCTGGAGATAATGCAGGATGGTGGCTATGGCTTCCTGCGTTCGGCAGACTATAACTACCTGGCCAGCCCCGATGATATTTATGTATCGCCCTCGCAGATTAAACTGTTTGGTCTGAAAACCGGTGATACCGTGCGGGGTGCCATTCGTCCACCTAAAGAAGGCGAAAAATATTTTGCCCTTCTGCGCGTTTCGACCGTGAACGGGAAGACAACCGAAGAAATTCGTGATCGGATTCCTTTTGAATACCTGACCCCACTTTTCCCGGAAGAACAACTTCACCTCAGCAACCGGCCTGATAACTATTCGTCGCGGGTACTGGATTTGTTCGCGCCTATTGGTAAAGGCCAGCGTGGTATGATTGTGGCCCAACCTAAAACGGGAAAGACAGTTCTACTGAAGGAAATCGCCAACGCCATCACGAGAAATCACCCAGAGGTATACCTGATTGTACTCCTGATTGATGAACGCCCGGAAGAAGTTACCGATATGGCCCGCAGTGTGAATGCGGAAGTAATTTCATCTACCTTTGATGAACAGGCCGACCGACACGTGAAAGTATCGAGCATGGTGCTCGAAAAAGCAAAACGGATGGTTGAATGTGGTCACGACGTGGTGATTCTGCTAGATTCCATCACTCGTCTGGCACGTGCCTATAACACCGTTGTTCCTTCCTCTGGCAAGATTCTTTCGGGTGGTGTAGATGCTAATGCACTCCACCGGCCCAAGCGGTTCTTTGGCGCAGCCCGTAACGTTGAAAACGGTGGTTCGCTGACCATTATCGCAACGGCACTGATTGATACAGGATCGAAAATGGACGAGGTAATCTTTGAAGAATTCAAAGGAACCGGTAATATGGAACTTCAACTAGACCGTAAATTAGCCAACAAGCGCGTTTACCCAGCCATTGATGTTATGGCGTCAGGCACGCGCCGGGAAGACCTGCTGCTGGATAAAGAAACGCTGCAACGAGTCTGGATTCTGCGCAAGCACATGGCCGATATGAACCCCATGGAAAGTATGGATTTTCTGCTGGGCCATATGAAAGGCACCCGGAACAACGAAGAATTTTTGACCTCCATGAACCGGTAGAAGTCGCCAATAGAATTAACCACAGAGGCACAAAAGACTCAGAGTTTTCTCTGTGCTCTTTGTGCCTCTGTGGTTAATTCTATTTTCAAGTCATTGAAAGATACTTGGCAAACCTTAACTTGCATAAAAGTCAGAAAAATTATGAGAGATCTGATTCAGTATGCTATACCAGGTTTTGTGATTCTTCTTATTACCGAAATCATTGTCACCGTTCGACAACAGAAAGATTATTATGTCCCCAAAGACACTGTCAGTAGCCTTTCAATGGGAATTGGCAATGTTATTATCAGTGCGCTGGCCGGAAAGGCACTGGTTTTTGGTGCATTTTCATTAGTATACCAGTTCCGGCTGTTTACTGTAGATATGACTCAATGGTGGGCCTGGGTTATTCTTTTTTTTGCAGAAGATTTCAGTTACTACTGGTTTCATCGGACCAGCCATAGCAGCCGATATTTCTGGGCTTCACACGTGGTTCACCACTCCTCCATGAAATATAACCTCGGTACAGCTCTCCGCCAAACCTGGACGGGTAATCTCTCGGGCGGTTTCATTTTCTGGCTTTGGTTACCTTTGTTTGGATTTGCACCAATTGCCATCATGACGATGATGTCGATTAGTTTGTTATATCAGTTCTGGATTCATACGGAGCTGATCAATAAATTCCCCAAACCGATTGAGTTTATCTTCAACACGCCCTCACACCACAGGGTGCACCATGGCTCTGATCTGGATTATTTAGACAAAAATCACGCGGGTATCCTCATCATCTGGGATCGGATGTTTGGTACGTTCGAGTTGGAGCACCACCGTCCAACCTATGGCCTGGTCACCAACATCAATTCCCATAACCCTGTCCGAATTGCTTTTCACGAATGGGTAGCTATGGGGCATGATCTTCGTCGGGCTAGATCCATTCGGGCCGCTCTAGGCTATATTTTTGGGCCGCCTGGGTGGAGCCACGACGGTTCCCGAAAAACGACAAAGCAGCTTCGGGAGAAGCAGAAAGAAATTACTGAACTTACTTAGGGATCGGATAAGCGTTTAAAGCCCAATAGCAGTTGTACGGTAAAAATGACATCGGCTGGGCATCAGCTTAAACATTGTTGAACACATAGCTTTTTTACTTTCTCCCGACTCCGCTTAAGCCGCATCTTGACGGCACTTGGCTTAAGGTTATACAACAGCGCCAATTCCTCAATGCTCATACCATCCTCGTACTTTAAGCGTAGAAACGTTCGCTCCTCGACCGAGAGGGTTGTCATAGCCTGCTGGACGACCTGGAGGGTCTCTTCCTGCAATTGAGTTTCGTCCTCATCAGGTGTATTATGGCCGATACCTGATTCCTCCCAGGTGGTTGTAGGCAACCGTTTGGACAATCGAAGTTGATCAGCACAATAGTTGTACGAAATGGAATAAAGCCAGGTTGAAAAGCTGGATCGCTCCTGAAAGGCATCCAATTTATTGAATACTTTCAGAAAAATATCCTGCGTAAAATCCTCAGCCTGTTCAGCATCTTTGGTCATCGACAGACACCGTTGATAGACCTTTTTCACGTATCGGGAATAAAGTGCTTCGAAACACTGATTGGGCTGACTAGGCAATAATTGACGGATGGTTTCTTCGTCGGACAAGGAAGCGAACATGAATAAATAAAACGTTATAAGTTAAAAATATCATGTATGGTTAACTAAAGAGATGTTTATATTATACTTTAGATGTAAATCGCGTAATTAAGACACAATTAATCTAGTAAACGGTATATAAGTTTACGGCTACCATTTTTAAAGGTATGTAGTCTGTTGAGTAGAAATACGCAGTCAGCTACGGGTCGATCCTATTGTTTAGTTTACAGCTAATATTGATTACGGATAGAATAAGTATACTGCCTGCTAATTTGACCAGATGCTAAAATGGCCTCTATTTAGATCGTGACCGTTTTGGCCAGTCTATGTCTAATAGGTAATCGTTTCAATAATCTGTAATTGATAAAAGCTTACTTGATCGAGGCTGTCAACAGTTGATACTCGTGAAATAAGAGTCAATGAATGAATTATTGTGGACTATACCATTGAACCTATATATTTAGTAGGTATTCAATGGCTCGTCAACGCAACCTTACACGGAATGTCTCCGTATTCGTGAACAGGATTGGCCAGCAGCTTGTCATGGTCAAACCACTGAACCTTGGGTTGCCTTTTAAGGCTCCCCTTTACTGATTACCCATATATGGATAGCAGATCCCTCAGGAGTCAGCAGCTCCAATCGAAGCCCTTAGAAAGCCAATATGATGTAGCCGATTGGGCAGAATCGCTAGCTACCTTTTACGACTATTATAATAAAGTAGAAGCCTGTCTTCAAGAAAATAAATGCGGACTGGGAGTGGGCCACCACCTGTCGATTTACTCACAGGATACTCTAGTGTCACTAATGACGGGAATGCAAGCGGAGTTGCAAATGCTTTTCCAGGATATTGATAAACTGTCCCCCCATACTGCTGGTAGCGAAATACGATTTAACAAAAAGCTAGCTACTCATACAAAATACCTAACCCAATTAAATCAGCAGGCTTTCTTACTTCTGTTTGGCAAGTTTCCCAATTAAGTAATTTAACTCAGCTACCTAAGCTTCGCTTTTGAATTTTCTTCAACCTTGCTTAACCCGCTTTTTTTGCTCACTACTGAGGTTAGCGTTGAGCCAGTCAGCTAGTGCTTTGGCAAACTAGATTCTAGTGGATTCTCGGGGCGGCATCGGCCCGCAACGGCGGACCGTGTCCGACGTCCGCGCGGTAGATCCTTTTGACAAGTAAATGCTAGCTATCAGCACCAATAGAATCCCAAGAAACTACCGCGCGGGCGTCGGACACGGTCCGCCGTTGCGGGCCGATGCCGCCCGAGAATCTAATATTGGACGAGTACTAGTTCAATTCATATTCAAGTGATGGTCTTCGAGCCGACCAATACGGGTATTTTGCCAGGATGGGGACAATAGCTTCCCAGTAGTTGCAAAGAAACCAGTGCATGTTCAGTCCCGACTTTTCTACCGTTTTGAAGGCAGCCACAAGAACATTCCTGGTTTGTGGGCTGGCTGTTTGAAGGATAAATTTCAGCGTGAAATGAATCTGCTGTAATTCTATTCGACTAAACTCTACCCCCACTGCCGGGGAAGGATACCAGGGAATACGACATCGGTAGCGATTAGTGTTTTAATGTACTCTTTGAGCAGATCCGTATTGATTTTTCGTTCCATGATTTATGAGTTTCATAGAAGTTTCAAATGTCCAAAATCCTGCCAAAAAGGTGGTATTCTGCATAAAATATATTATTCGGTCATATGTTATAAATCAGGTACACTTAAAATCTCATTTTGTACACGAACGCCACTTTTTTATTCACCAAATGGACTAATTTGTACATGAACTAAGAAAATCATCTAAAATAGAATTTGACTTCATACTGCTGCTTTGCCAAACTAGATTCTTGGGCGGCATCGGTCGGCCGACGCCCGCGCGCCGTGCCGCCGATGCGGTTATTCCTATACATTCTTTTGATCGTTAAATAGCTGACTATCTGACATATAGAATCAAAAGAATCTACTATTCCTGCGGCCGGGCGCACGGGTGGCCCGAGAAACTAAATAGGAAAAGCACTAGTTTGTAAGAACGTACAAACTAGCATGCACTAACACCTGTTGGCGGGCGGTTTGCCTCCTCAAGAAGCTATCCAGGTACTCAAATCGGCGCCCGGTCAGCTTCGCCAAAACGAGTATTTCATTAAATGCCCTTCGCTGGTAACCATTGTTGGCTGCACTCATCAACGCATTGGCGATGAGTGCAGCCAACAATGGTTACCAGCGAAGGGCACACATCGATCTGATCGACCAGCGGATTAATAGCAGCCTTATTGAAAATGCGTACTACCTAGTTGAATGACTTTTTTCTACTTGATCAATAAGGCAAATCTTAACAGTTTGGAAACACTGTCATAAAATTGAGGTAAAGACAAAAGGTTTCCTTTGCGTTTTTAATCGCCACTCGTTGCCTGTGACCAGGGCACGTTGAAGACTAACCCGTAAACGGCTAGTCGTGGCCTTCATCAACAACTGTAACCAACTGACTATGAAGGCATATCTCCTTATTATGACTTGTCTGGCTGGTATTATTTCTTTTTTAGACTCGACCCTTACTCTGTCCATAACTTCGTCTGTAACCCTTGATTCGCTTGGCGCATGCCAGGGGGTGAGTTATCAACAAGACAACGTGTACTTATACGGTGATCGTGAGATTGGTGTCATCCGCTCCTACACGGTCAATAATAAGGCTCTGAATTATACCGGTAAAGAAGCGAAGTTGACCATAGAAGGCCAGGATATTATCAACCACCCAACAGGTATAGCCTATAACAAAACCGGTCCAACGTTCATAGGGAATAGTATTCGACTGAATCCCGAAGGGACAAAATGGCGTGCCGTTATCTATTTAGTCAACTGGGCCGGGCTGCTCCGGACGGGTACCTTAGACAATAATCTATTACATACCATCGAAGATGACGCTTGCCTTCAGGGTACTCGGCCCGAATACGTCCAGTACCAAAATAAATGGTATGTGGCGACCGCTGATTATGGCGACAAAGCGAATGAAGTACGGCTGTATGATCCGCTACTGTTGGCCAAAGCAAAAAAAACCAGTGAACCGGGTGTGGTGGTAAAAAAGTTCACCTGCTCACCCTGGGTGCAGAATCTGCACTGGATACCCTCTAAAGGCGTACTGGTTCTGATTCAGAATCAGATAGAAGGGCGACGATGGCGATTTACGTTCCTGGACCTAAAGAAGTCGATTGAGTTGGGCCATGAGCAGGTACTGAAAACAATTGACCTGGACAAAGCCGATGAATTAGAAGGCTTTGCGCTTCTAAATGACCTAAAGTCAGGTCTTGCCGTTACGTCGTCGCGTACCAACAACGCCAATTTCATGAACCTTTCCTGGTAAGGGACTCACATCCTTTTTTGTACAACTAATCCAACAATTATACAACTTGACATGAATCGCTACTCAATTGACTTGAGCAGGCTGCTGCTTTTGCTGCTGCTCACCAGCCCGCTGGCTTTTCAACAGGCCCAGGCAGAACGCCCGTTCCTAAGCCACTCCAGAACCCTGGTTCGACTAAATGGCACCGTAACGGACGAACAAAATCAACCCATTCCGGGGTTAATATTGTTGAGAAACAGACCCGAAAAGGAACGGTAACGGACGCCACTGGCCAGTTTTCTATTGAGGTGAATCCAGGCTCAACGCTGGTTTTCTCGTCGGTTGGTTTTGCTACACAGGAAGTTGTGGTTGGTTCGCAGCTCACCCTCACCGTAAGACTGAAAGAGGATGTCAATCAGTTGAGTGAGGTGGTTGCAGTGGGGTATCAGACGCTACGAAAAAGCGATGTTACCGGTGCCATTTCCAATGTGAAAGCCCGCGAATTAAATATAGCGGCCCCAACGCTGGGTCAGGCCCTGGTTGGTAAACTGGCGGGGTTCAGGTCTCGCAGGTAGGGGGCGCTCCTTATAATACAACCAAGATTCGGGTACGGGGCATCGGTTCTATCAACGCCAGTTCAGATCCACTTTATGTCATCGATGGGTTTCCTGCGGGTAACGATGTATTTATCAATCCGAATGACATCGAAAGTATCGACATTCTAAAAGATGCTGCCTCAGCAGCCATTTATGGTTCTCGGGCCTCGGGTGGTGTCGTTTTAATTACGACCAAACGAGGTAAGGATGGCAAAGGTAAAGTTGAGTATGAATACCAGTATGGCATTAATCAGTTAGCTAAAAAAGTAAAACTGCTGGATGCCAGTGGGTTTGCTCAGGTAGTGATCGATGGTCGCAACAACACTTACCGCGATCTGGTACAGAATAGTGGCAAGACCTGGACGGATGCCATGTTTTCTGACGATAACGCTACCCGTATTGCGAAAGTAGGCAATGCTGCTTCGGTCAGTATTCCAACGGATTTTTATGATTTCGCCAATCAGAAGCTCATCACGCCCAAATACAATACGGATTGGCAGGATGAATTGTATCGGAATGCACCCGTCAATCGCCATAACCTTACCTTTTCGGGGGGGCCAACGGCGTCCGTTACCTGATCAGTGGTGGCTACCAGAATCAGCAGGGAATTATTGTCGCAACCAAACAGGAGCGTCTGAACTTCCGGGCGAATATTGACGCCGATATCAGCAAGAAGTTTAAAGTAGGGGCAAGCCTGTTCGTTACCTCGACGAATAACCGCGAAGTGCAGGAAGGCCGATTTAATCAGGGGCCAATTCTGGGAGCGCTAATTTACGCACCGATTTTTAGGGCTCGCGATGAAAACGGAAACCTCGTAAAAAATGAAATGGCCGCTCAGCAACCCGTATATGGGTATCAGACCATTGAAAACCCCGTAGCTGTGGCCGAAGAAACGAATATCACCCGCAAAGGGCTTCGGGGCACCTTTAATGGTACAGCCAGCTATGAAATCATTCCAGGACTGGTGGCGAAAGCGAACCTGGGTTTGCAGACCTACAATGAAAAATACGAGTACTATCTGCCCACCAGCCTGAGTAGCGGGAATAACCCACCCTATTCACCGCAGGCTATTGCGGCTGCTACAGCCTCGGCCCTGACACTCAGTACACAAAACCTGCTAGCTGAATTTACGGCTACTTACGCAAAGCAGTTTGGTAAGCACAGATTGAATGGCCTGGTTGGTTATACAGTTCAGAAAACGAATCTCGATCAGATCAGCGTGTCGGCCCAGGGGTTCCAGACTAATGCTGTTCAGGAAATCACTGCAAAGGGAGCTGATCCGACCAATTTTTTCCTGAATTTACCCTCTACAGCAGGCAGTGGTGTTCCCAACACAACCACATCGCTCGCAACAAGCAGTATTGGATTTACGGGCACAGGCAAGCAGGAAGAAACCCTACTATCGTATCTAGCGCGGGCCGAATACAATTACGACGACCGCTATTACCTGACAGCTGCGTTCCGGACAGACGGCTCATCAAGGTTCGGGCCGCTTAACCGCTGGGGTAATTTTCCGTCGCTATCGGCCGGGTGGACTATCTCGAACGAGCCATTTTATGCAGACTGGCTTGGCGCGGCTTCAACCCTCAAACTCCGCGGAAGCTGGGGACTCACGGGTAACTATAATGTAGGTAACTACAATTACCTGCAAACCATGAACAGCCCTACCGGTGCTGTATTTGGCTCGGGTACTATTCAGACAGCTTTCTATTCGGGACCCATTAAAGATCAAAAGCTTGGCTGGGAATCAACTTCACAGTATAACCTGGGGCTGGATGTAGGCTTGTTCAATAATCGGCTGCTGCTGATTGCCAATGCCTATTTGAGCGACTCCTACAATTTGCTGTTCAATCAGCCTATTTCGGCTATTTCCGGTACCACCAGCATTCTGACTAACCTGCGTAATTCAAAAATTCGCAACAAAGGAATTGAGTTCCAGATAGATGGCCGGGCCGTTTCGACTCAGGATTTCAAGTTGAACCTGAGCGGTAACATTTCCTTAAACCGCAATAAAGTCCTCAATATGGGTGGGGCTAACACAATTCTGGTGGCGGGGGCTGAACGGTCCTATATCACGCACATTACGCAGGAAGGCCAGCCAGTGGGCATGTTCTATGGTTTTAAAGTAATTGGTATGGTACGTCAGAAAGATGTGGATAATCTGGCCGCCGACAATGCAGTCTACAATGCGGCTACCCAATCCTTTCCGACAGGCTACGTACTGAAAGGACCGGCTCGCTCGACTGCGTCAACCAATCCACTCAGGCCCGGTGATCTGATTTTTCAGGACGTCAATGGAGATGGGGTAGTGAATGATGCCGATAAGCAGGTGATTGGTAGCCCCTATCCGAAATTTACCTATGGTTTTTCAGTGAATGCCAGCTATAAGGCATTTGATGCCAACGCGTCCTTCAATGGAGTTTACGGCAGTCAGGTCCTGGATGGGCAGGATTACTATCTGTTTAACATGGAAGGATCAGGTAATCAGTACTCTGTGGTGGCGGATCGGTATCGTTCAGAAGACCAGCCAGGAAATGGCCAGGTTTTCCGGGCATCACGGGGTGGTACACAAAGCAATAGCACCCGCCTTTCGACCTTTTATCTGCAAAATGGTTCGTATTTGCGCTGTACGAATATTACCCTGGGCTATAACCTGCCAGCCTCTGTACTGACGAAAGTACGGGTAAGCGGCCTACGGTTGTATGCGAACGTCAATAACGCCTTCACCTTCACTAAGTACAAAGGGTATAATCCAGAGGTAGATTACAACAATGGCGCAAACCTGGCCCCCGGCGTAGATTATGGAAAGTACCCACTGGCACGCGGGTATAACATCGGCGCACGCATTACTTTTTAAGTAATGAATACTCATTAATGTAACCTTCACTTTTTATCAATGACTCCTTATCCATTACCCATTGATAATCATTAACCTATCATGACGTATACATCATCTATTCGCTATTTATTTCTACTGACGCTGCTTACGCTGGGATCGTGCAGCCAGGATTTTCTGGTGGAAACCAATCCAAACGCGATTGCCACCGCTGAGTATTATACAACGGAAAACGATGTGCTGCTGGCACTAAATGGGGTGTATAATGCCCTGCGGGATAACAATGGCATAGCCGAAGGCAGTGGGCTTTTTTCGGAAGAACGGTCGGATAATACTGGTCGTAACGACAATCAGTCAAATGCGGGTGAACCGTTCCAGTTCAATGCGTTTGCCCTCTTACCCAGTAACTCCTATCTGCAAACGCACTGGACCTCACTCTATCAGACGATCACCCGAGCTAACTACGTATTGGCTGGTTCTGAAAACGTGACCTATGCCAAATCGGATACAAAGGCCCAGTACCAGGCCGAAGCTAAATTCATCCGGGCGCTGATTTATTTTCAACTGGTTCGTAAATGGGGCGATGTACCGCTCGTTACCAAACCCCTGACGACAACCGATGAGGTAATGGCGAATACCTTTCGGGAGAAAAAAGAAAAAGTATACGCCCAGATTGTGGCTGATCTGACCGATGTTATCAATAGTACCCTTCCTGATAGTCGATCCGCAGCTGATAAGGGCCGGGTCTCGAAAGTAGCGGGCAACGCCTTACTGGGGCAAGTGTATCTGACGATGGCCACTACGCTGGACCAGGCGAATCGGGCGGCTAATCTGGCCCAGGCAAAAACGTTCCTGACAAACGCCTACAGCAAACGGACGTTTGGGCTGCTGAAGGAAATCCCGTATGCCGATGTGTTTGATGTGAGCAAAAAAACGACCAATCCGGAAGCCATTTTTCAGATTGTTTACAAGCAGGGCGATATCAATTATTCGTCAAGCATTGCGGCCAATAATCAGGCGCAGGGTGAAACGATTAATTCCCTAAAAACCACAACAGGTGTCGGCGGGAACGTGACCCCCGATCTGGTGAAGGATTACGAAGATGGTGATTTACGGAAAGATTTTTCGATCAAATATGCCAACGCATCGGTGGTGAAGGATTATTTCATCACTAAGTTCCGGGATGTCAGTTCGACCGCAGGGACCAGCGGCTATGGGGCAACGATTGGTTGTTAATCCGCTACGCAGACGTGATTCTGATGTTGGCAGAAGTGAATCTTTACCTGGGTGATGAGGCCACTGCCATTGGTTTTCTGGATCAGGTGCGTGAGCGGGCGAAATTGCCACTCTATGACGTAGCGAAAACAAATCCAGTCTACAGTGCGAAATACCCAACGCTCAAATTAGCCATTTTGCATGAACGTCGGGTTGAGCTGGCCTTTGAAAATCAACGCTGGTTCGACTTGTTGCGGTTCTTTACGCCAGATGAATTAACGGCTTACTTCCGCGCGAAAAGCCAGGCCGATTTTGGTGCCGCTCAACTCACAAACTTTGGGACAAAGGATTACTATTACCCGATTCCCTTTAATGAGTATAAGTTGAATCCAGCGGGGATGGCCCAGAACCCAGGATACTAAATCGTCGTAAAAAAAGCGGGATGCCCATGGGGAATCCCGCTTTTTTTTACGATGAAATTAAGTTGAATTATGTTTTGTGAGGCCCTAATAGAACGGCGCATAAATGGGCTATACCGGTAAGTAGACACCGAAGGTAGCCCCTTGACCTGGCTTACTGGTGACCGTGATGGCTCCGCCATGATTGGTCACCACTTTTTGACAAATTGCCAGGCCAATTCCGGTTCCTGCAAATTCATTCTTGCCATGTAGCCGCTGGAACACTTGAAAAATGCGGTCCCTATATTTCTCATCAAAACCGATACCGTTATCAATAACCTCAATACACTGGTACATCGCTGATAATCTTGTAGGCTTAAGTAAAGCCGGTAAGTCCGAAGCCAGCACCTGGTGAGTCCGCACAATGATTCGAGGAGGATGTCCGCGATCTAATTTATCGGTACGGCTAAATTTAAGCGCATTACTGATCAGATTTTGAAACAATTGTTCTAGCTGTAGGGCATCACCCGGCACTGTAGGTAATGCATCCACTAAGATTTCTGCCTTAGCTTCTTCAATGGCTACTGCTAAACTATCGAGTACCCTATTAATTACTTGACTAAGTGCGACTGAATCGGGAGGGGCTGGTCGGGTTGAAATACGGGAAAATGCCAACAGATCTTTAATTAATCGGGACATCCGGCTGGCTGCCACCTGCATCCGTTCCAGGTGAGTCCGACCCTCTCCTAACTGAGTACCATACCGGTTAATTAACAGGTCGCCAAACTGTTGAACCTTGCGCAAGGGTTCCTGTAAATCATGGGAAGCAATGTAAGCAAACTGCTCAAGGTTTTGATTGGAACGGGTCAACAGGTAATTGGCTTCTTCAAGCCGTTGATTGGCCTGCATGACTTCTTCGCTGGCTGCTATAAGTTCCTCATTATTGGCGGCTAGTTCCTCATTGATCGCTTCCAGTTCCTCGGTGCGTTGTTGTACCTGTTGCTCTAAGGCCAGTTGGGCATTGCGTTGCTCGGTAATATCCTGCACCGTACCACTGAGTCGATAGGCAAAGCCTTCGGCATTGAAGAAGGCTTTGCCCTGAGCCCGTAAGATTCGCTCCTGGCCTGTCTGAGCGGCTTCCACCGTATATTCGATATCATATAGACCCGAAGAACCTGGTACAATGGCCTTAGTAATGGCTTCCTGAACCAGCGGCAAGTCTGTTTGACGGATAGCCGCAACCGATTTCTGTTGGGATAGAGGCTCGTCTGGAGTTAGTCCATACCAGGCTCTGAGCCGGGAGAGTACTCAATTAGACCTGTTGCCAGGTCCATTTGCCAGGTACCTAATTGAGCCAGCTCAATAGCCCCATGTAGAGCCGTTTCGGTCTCTTCCACTTTTTGGCGGGCCAGTACTTGTCCGGTAACTTCGGAGGCCGTCACAATTATCCCGTATGTTTCACCGGCGGTATTGTGTAACGCTTTGTAGATGCAATCATAATACCCAAATTCGCCTGGTCTGAGCGTCCAGTCGGTATCCTCACTTCAGGTTGATAATACGTTTCACCGGTTGCAAATACCTGATCAAGTGGTTGGCCTAGTGGAGTGGCTATCAAGGCAGGCATGGCCTTCTTAAAAGGCTTTCCGATGATGGTGCTATCTGTTCCCAGTAAAGCCAGCATCTTTTCATTGATTGTACGAACGACCATCTCCTGCCCCACAAAAACCACCTTGGCCACTGGAGAATGGTGAAATACATTCCGGGCAAACAGCTCGCTTTCTTCCAGCGCCCGCTGAGCTTCGACTTCCGGCCTTCTATCCCGCATGACAGCACCCACGGCTAAAGGCTGTCCCGTGTAGGGATCGTCAATACGAATCGTATTATTAAACACGGGAAAGATCTCGCCCGTTTTTAGATGGCGAACCAGCATATCCCCTGACCATCGCCCGGTACTCATCACCGAGGGCAGAACCTCTCGTTCAACCAGGTCAAAATGTTCAGGAGCGTGTAGTTGGGATATGGGGGTTTGTTGCACTTGTTGGGCATTGTCGAAGCCCAGCATGGCTAATCCCGCCTTGTTGATATAGGAGTTTTTGCCATCCATTTCCAAGATGGACATCAACTCAATACTGTTATCGACCAGCGTAAGCAATTTTCGTTGGTCATCTCGCAGGATTACCTCCTGGGTAACTTCCTCAACGATTGAAAATAGGCTTTGGATTTGGCCTGATTCCTGCTCAAGGATAGTTGTATGAAGTTTGACCCATATCTGTTGGCCTTCTTTATGAATGCAACGTATCTGAATAACTGGTGAACCCGACCCGCCCTTTGTTAATTCATACAGGTGATTTTCATAGTGTGTCTGATCATCCGGATGAATCACTAACCCAAACCGGTTGTTGATCAGCTCATTTGGTGAATAGCCCGTTAGGTTCCCACATGCGTTGTTAACGTGGATAACGGTACCGTTTATCTGGAAAATCACTAGGCCTACGGATGCCTGGTTAAAGGCCGTAACGAGGTGTTTTTCAACCGGCCGAAGCTTACGTTTTCTGGCTCGTGCTGAAGTAGTTTGTTTCTTAACCAGGTTCTTATCGTTTGTCACACGTCTTTACTTCAAGAGAAAAGCAATAGTTGATAGTTTGTATGGAAACTAACCGAATATAAGGGTAAATCTACTCGATCACCAGATTGCAAATTGATTGCCAGGCAACTACAAAAACACATTAAGTCAATAAAGTTGTCTCTGGAGGTCAGACTGGCATTGACTGAATTTCCTCATCAAAATACCCACCTCGGCCAAAAGCTAAAAGGAAAGACCTACGCCCGCAGATGAATTGCATTAATGACTGATAGATAATCAGATCACCATCCTCAATGTGACCGGGAATCGTGGAAGTCAATTGTCAGGAGAGCAATTGGACTCCTACAGACAAGCACTTATAGAATCGTTAGCCTAAAAGAAACGAAAAAAAAGACGGTGTAAAAAGGGTATTTTTCCCATATTGAGATGACAGTAAAGGAGATTGTTTTAGTGCTTTTTGAGGCAACTACATGAAAGGAATACTGTTGTCTTCCTACGTATACGTTCTTTCTTCTGTCCTTTCATTTGGCCAGGAGACTATTGAGCCAGCTAACGAAACATCCACCAACGTCTTCTATGAAACCACTTTTCCAAATCACTCCATGTTGTCTTATCAAGTGTGTAGCCCTCAGTATTGGCTTTCTCCTGATGAGTTTCCCCCTACAGGCTCAACGAATGCCAAACTTATTGCGGGACTCAACTACAGTCAACCAATCTCAAAGCGCTGATCAAAGTAGCCGTTCGGCAAAAGCGCCCCTAACACCTATTGTAGTAGGGGATGGGATTACCCCTAGTTCTTATACCAGTGCTGTAGGGGTTCCCTTTACCCTTCCTGTTGCTTATGCCTTTTCCAGCCCGACAGGGAAGCCATTGTCCTATTTTATCGGTGGTTTTAGCTCACTCTACATCAATGGGGCTACCGGAGTGATTTCAGGTATACCCGAAAATGCAGGACGATTCGGCATTACAGTAGGCGCACAAGATGGGGATGGAAATATTGTCTACTCGGGCTTTACGTTAATTACTAAAGAAGCGCTCGAGATTAGGTCTCCTCAGTCTGCTACAGTGGGAGTTCCGCTGTCAATTCCTACCGCTTACGCGTTCTTTTTACCTGCTGTTCTTACTTGCAATAGTCTGCCACCAGGCTTGCGTTTCGATGCTCGAAGTGGCTTGATTACCGGTACGCCTACGATAAACGGCCATTTTGGCATTACCATTGCCGGCACAAACAGCCTGGACCAACCGGAATCACATGGCTTCTATTTAGATGTTCAACTCAACCCCGCTATTAATGAACCTCCTCGCCAGAGAGGCAATGGGTTGACCTCTCCACAATCAGCTACCATCGGACAACCCTTTTCTCTTTCTGTCACGTATGCGTATGATTTTTATGACCCCGAAGGGCTACCCCTGACTTATCTCGCTAGCCCTTGCCTGCCGGTTTAGACTTTGACCCCACTACTGGAGTGATTTCAGGCACCCCTACTAACATCGGTCAGTTTGGCATCACGATCGGAACCAGCGATAGCCAGAGCACTGTCTATAGGGGCTTTTATTTACAAATCAATAGCAGTGCAACCGTCAACTTGCCCCCGGTAGTTGTTAGCAACCTGTCCTCACCAATAACGCGAGATATTTATCAGACGATCTCGATTCCTGCTGCCTATGCGTTTACCGACCCGAAGGACGACCCCTGACCTACCTCTCCAGCCCACTGCCGGAAGGACTAAGTCTGAATGCAACCACAGGGGTAATATCGGGGACTCCGTTGGTGCCTGGAGAGTTTGGCGTCACAGTTGGCGCTACCGACGACGGCGGTTCGACTGTATACAGTGGGTTTTATTTAACTATCAATATGCCACCCGTGGTGGTAGGCAGTGGCTTAACTTCGCCCATCTCCTGTAGCTCAGGCATACCTATCACCATCCCAACGGCTTATGCCTTCGCTGACCCAGAAGGAAAACCACTTACTTTTAGTGCCTCTCCTAACTATCCTGACGTAGTTAGAGGCTTAACCCTGGACCCTGTTACTGGAGTTATTTCAGGGACCCCTATTGGACCAATTCGGGCGGGCATCACCATCATTGCTACTGATGCCGCAGGCTCGAAAGCCTACAGTGGTTTTTACCTGTTTTCGGAGGGGCAATCCCTTCGAGTTGCTTCACCTGCGCCTTCAGAAGCGGTTGCTGGTTTACAGGTAGTGGTACTGGAGAATCCCAGCCGGAGCGAGCGGGTAGCCGTCCAGATCGAAGGAGTCGATGGGGACCAGGTCTGGCTACGCAGCCTTGACAGTCAGGGACGTACGGTGAGCTACTCTTCACTGGAGGCCGTTTCAGGTCGCAGCCAGGCGATGGTGCCCCTAGGTCAGGCGGTCGGTTTATACTATTTACAGGTCAATACGGTTAGTCAACAGAAGGTGATAAGGGTGCTGCGCCAGTAGCCAGTCCCAAGTTGCTCCACAACTTTTGGAATTGATCCGGAATTGATCCACTGATCCCCCTTAGTTGCAACCTTATCAAAAAAGCCACTTAACATTTCTGCTAAGTGGCTGATTATCAGGGAGCCAGTGGAGGGATTCGAACCCCCGACGCGCTTGCGCATCCTGATTACAAATCAGGCGGAATCGACCGCTATCCGACACTGGCAACAATTCTCAACTCGTTTCCGAATTGTGATGCAAAAGTAGGCAATTTGTGTCTTTCCTGCAAACTAGTTCTGAAAAAAAAAGTAAAAAGAGTGGCCAGATTTACATCCCAACCACTCTTTTTACTTTTTAAACTAATCTTAACTTAGGCCTGCGCAACGCGCAACTGATGCCGCAGATCGTCTAACTGCTTTTCAGCCTCGGCAATTTTCTTGTCGATGTCAGCACGTAGTTTATCAGCGTTCTTTGAACGAGCAAAGAATTCTATGTTGTTCCGATAGGTAGCGATATCGTTTTCGATCGTGGTAATACGCCGACGAATGTCACTTTCACGCTTGTTACCAGCTCCGCCATCGCGGTCGCCCCCCCCCTATTGAAATCCCGGTCACGATCGCGTCCACCGCCACCGCTGTTCCGGGAACCACCAGGACGAGTTGCTTCGGCCTCACTTTGAAGCATAATCCGCTCCTTATCTTTGGCCGGAATTTTACCCGTTGCGCCTACCAGTGCATTTACTGCATTAATATAGCGTTTCTGAGTCGATTGCATGTCCTTTTTGGGAACAAATCCAATCGCATTCCACTCCTTCTTGAACTCATTTAATTGAGACAGATCAGCATTGGCGTTGGCAGCCGCTTCGATCCGTTCGATCAGGGCAATTTTCTGAGCCAGATTTCCTTCAAACTCGCGTTCGGTCTCCTGATTTTTCGAACGTTTTTTATTAAAGAACGCGTCACAGGCGGCTTTGAACCGGTCAAAAATGGTGTTCTTCTGTTTTTCTGGAACCTGACCGATATTTTTCCACTGGCGCTGCAACTCGATAACCGTTTGCGTCAATTCAGGCGACTCTTCTCCTGAGGCCAGAATGGCTTCAACCTGTTCACAGAGCTGGACTTTAGCCCGCAGGTTTTCTTCCCGCTTGCTCTCGAGTTGACGGAAAAATTCACCCTTATTGTGGAAGAACGTTTTTAGGGCAGCCCAGAATTTTTTGCTAAGCTCCTTACCTTCTTCGCGAGGCATTGGTCCCTTAATCGCATTCCAGCGATCTTGCAAGGCCATTACCGCTTTCGTTTTGTCGTTCCAGTCGTTAATACTGTTCGATGCGAACGAAGTGATGGGTACTAGTTCTTCATAAATTGCCGACTTCTCCTCATACAATTGCGCTGACTCTTTCCGCTGCTCATTCGTCTGTCCACGACGTTTGTCGTATAATACATCTAAAGCAGCTTTCATGCGCCCCACAACACTTCCTGTTCAGCTTTAGGAGCTGGACCAATGTGCTTGTATTCTTCGAATAAAGCGTTGGCTTCGTCGATGGTTTGCCGGGTTACAGGCGTTTCATCCGATGCTTTCGCCATCGCTTCGACCTTTTCAATAACCTCCGTTTTCAGGGATGTATTGCGTTTGCGGTCAAGCTCTTTTAATTCAAAATAAATATTACGGTTGCTATAGTAGCGATCAACCAAGGCGTGGTAAGTTGCCCAAAGCGTAGCGTTGTGGGGCGAATTCATGTTTCCGGCCGATTTCCAATCGTCCTGAATTTTCTTGAACTCGTTCCAGCTTACTTTAGGATCACCCGCGTTGTTTTCGTCGGTTTCAACCAGTTCACGAAGGCGAGTCAGCAACTCCGTTTTCGATGCGAAGTTGGTTTCCTTTGCCTTGTCTAAATTCTGAAAATAGGTATTCTTCTGGCTCTTGATCTGCTTGTACAGCTCGTCGAAACGGCTAACAGCATCGTCGTATTTGTAATCAAAGCCTTCTTCCGCACCCGTATCAGCAACATAAGCCTGTAACGCTGCTTCGCGTTCGGCCCGCTTCATCTGATCGAATAGGGGCTTAACTTCTTTCAGTACCAGATCTGCCTTTTTGAAATCACCAGGCCCAACCGAAGGCGTGCTAATAGCAGCCATTTGGGTTTCGAGCAGATTAACAAAGTCCTGCTTCGTAAACTGGCTATAATCAACTGGTGAGTGAGTTGACGTTTCATCATCGGCCTCCGGAACATCGGCATATTGCGCCGTGATTTCTTCGCTAATCTCCGGCATATCAGTTGATTCCGGCGCAGTTGCATCTACGGCAGGTACAGCTGGCGTATCAACCGCAGATACCTCAACGGGCTCTACTACAGTCTCAACAACAGGAGTGTCTGCCGTTTCAGCCACTGGCTCTTCGGTCAACTCCGAAAGAGTCTCAACGTTGGGGCTTCGACTACGGGCTCAGTTATAATTGCTGATGCAGCTTCGGGAGCCTCTGTTATTTCATCCGAAGAAGCTACAGGTGTACTACTGTCGACAGGTGTGGCTGTTGAGTTAGTCATTGTATCAGGATCACCCACTTCATCTGACTGCGCGTCAACAACTGGTGCGGTTTCGGCTTCTGCCAATTCGGGCGCAGTCGTACTACCCTCGAAAGCTAATTCGGGGGCGACCACAGCAGGAGGTGTGGTATCTTCGGGAATATGCACTGCCAGCGATCCATTAGCCTGTTTAGTGGCTTCTGGCTGCTGGTTAATTTCCTGTTCTTGGTTTGCCATGTTGGGAACGTACCGATTACTTTTGCAAAAGTACGATAAAATGCGAATTTTCTTGTAGTACAGCCTTTAAACAAGCTCACAGAATGTCATCTGCTATTAGTGATTTACGAAATGAATACACCTTAAGTGGTTTAGATACCACCGACGTCGCTCCTGACCCCATTGCACAGTTCCGGCAATGGTTCGATGCTGCGTTAGCGGCCGGGGTTCCAGAGCCTAATGCAATGCATGTTAGCACCGTTACTGCTGAGGGTCGACCCGATGGGCGAATTGTGTTGTTGAAAGATGTATCAAATGAAGGATTTGTCTTTTTTACGAATTATGAAAGCCGCAAAGGACGTGAATTGACGCAACATCCTTTCGCAGCGCTTACTTTTTTTTACCCTGAACTTGAACGACAGATTCGCATTGAAGGAAAAGTGGAGAAAGTTAGTTCGGAGGAATCAGATGCCTATTTTAGTAGTCGCCCGCGCGGAAGTCAGATTGGAGCCTGGGTATCGCCCCAAAGCGATGTGATTGATAGCCGCGACGTATTAGAAAATCGGCAGCGTGAACTGGAAGCTCAATTTGCCGATCAGCCCGTTCCGCGCCCCGCTCATTGGGGCGGATTCCGGGTAATGCCCGATGTCATTGAGTTCTGGCAAGGGCGTCCCAGCCGATTGCACGACCGGATTCAGTATACCTATGAACAGGGAAACTGGCGTATCGAACGCCTGGCACCATAACGGCGAATATGCCATTTCGCTGTTTATACGGTAAAAACCCATCCTAAACCTCTTTAATACCTTAAATCTCTTCCTTCTCCTTTCTCTATGAGTACCCATCGAGCCAAAGCGAAACAGGCCGTTGATAATCGAACCTTGTTCAGCGTCATCTCGGCCTCGTCGGTCGGAACGCTCATCGAATGGTACGATTTTTATATCTTCGGTAGTCTGGCAGCTATATTATCGACCCAGTTTTTCCCAAAAGACAATCCTACTGCAGCATTGCTGTCGACCCTGGCAACGTTTGCTGCAGGCTTTATCGTTCGTCCATTTGGTGCCTTGGTTTTCGGGCGGCTGGGTGATCTGGTAGGCCGGAAGTACACCTTTTTAGTGACGCTGGTGCTGATGGGAGGTTCGACCTTTGCTATCGGGCTGATTCCCGGTTATGCTTCGATTGGCTTTTGGGCTCCCTTATTAGTCTTGCTGCTCCGTTTAATTCAGGGTCTTGCTCTTGGTGGCGAATATGGCGG
Organism: Spirosoma telluris; assembly: GCA_003259005.1. GTDB lineage: Bacteria > Bacteroidota > Bacteroidia > Cytophagales > Spirosomataceae > Spirosoma > Spirosoma telluris. The sequence goes on along the minus strand of QLII01000001.1, from coordinate 654,078 downwards.
AGCCGCTACCTATGTGGCCGAGTACGCCCCTGAAGGTCGACGGGGCTATTATACGAGTTTTATCCAGACGACGGCTACGCTCGGTTTGTTCGTGTCGCTGGGTGTGATTATGCTTACGAGGGAATCCGTCGGAGTTGACAAATTTTCGGAATGGGGCTGGCGGATACCGTTTCTACTGTCGATTATCTTGGTGGGGGTGTCTATTGTCATTCGGATGCGGATGGCCGAATCCCCTTTATTTTCCAAACTAAAATCGGAAGGCAATCTCTCAAAAAATCCTCTGGCCGAGAGTTTTGGAAAGCGGCAAAATCTAAAATTGGTCTTGTTAGCCTTGTTTGGAGCGACGGCGGGCCAGGGTGTTATCTGGTACACGGGGCAATTCTATGCCTTGTCGTTTATTCAGAAAGCCTGCAACGTTGAATTTGTACAGTCAAATATGATCGTCGCCATTGCCTTACTGGCAGCAACGCCCTTTTTTATCGTGTTTGGTGGCTGGTCGGATCGTATTGGTCGCAAACCGATTATGCTGGCTGGTATGGCGCTGGGGATTTTCACCTATCGCCCAATCTACGATAAACTGTACAGCCTGACCGATTTAAGTCAGAAACAGGAATTTGTCGATGCCCAAACGATTGACCGTAAATTGACCAAGCAGGACAATGGCAGTTTATTGACCACCATGACCACAACCCATTTTTATGAGGGTGGACTCATTGCGAAAGACATCGAGAAAACAATTACAACGAATCCGTCCAGCCAACCGTCCAAACCCGAACTGACCAAGGCGGTCACCCTGCCCAGGGCAAGTTTCTGGCTCATGGTTCTGCTGGTGTTTGTGCAAGTGGTCTATGTAACCATGGTGTATGGTCCCGTTGCGGCTTTTTTGGTCGAATTATTCCCAACCCGGATTCGCTACACGTCGATGTCGCTACCCTATCATATTGGCAATGGCATTTTTGGTGGACTAACCCCCTTCATTGCCACGGCCTTAGTAGCAACGGCCACCAAAGCCAATGAAGCCGTACCTGGCTCGGTAGCAAAACCATACCTCGAAGGACTTTGGTATCCGATTCTGGTAGCGGGCGTGTGTTTCGTGATTGGGCTACTTTATCTGAATAACAAGAGCGAAAGGGTGAATGAGTGAATGAGCGAAAACTTGCTGGAACATTTCACTCTTTCATTCATTCGCTCTTTCACTCATTAAAACATGGAACAAGTCAAAAAATACCTCGGCATTATCTGGATACTACTCGGCATCTACGTTGGTTATGAGCGCATTACCGATAGTCTGATTAAAATAGGCAGCGATAAACTCGAAGACCGTGTGTTTGGGTGGGTGGTCCTTTGTGTACTCGTCCCTATCGTGGTGGGCGGGCTGATTCTTTTCGGCAAGTATGCACTTGATGGAGAATATAAGTCTAAAGAATAAACAATCGACGCCTATTTTGCTCGGCTACTCCCGCATCTTTACCGCCAGTATGTGCTTACAAAGTCCACGTTTGGTCTGGTGATTCATAAACCAGTCGCAAGTACAGCGAGACTGTTCGTTTTCGATAATAACCGTGTGAAAGGCATCATCTGAACCTTTCACACGGGCCTCAACATAGCCCATTTTCTGGGCAACGATCTGAATATCATTATCAGCAACGAGTTTTCTGGCGTTTTTCAGACGTGGGTTCAGGCTTAGAATGCGTTGGGTTTTAAAGGGCAAGCGTCGGTAAAAATGCTGATTACCAACTAAATCGAAACCCAGCAGCCCGATACTCGATAGTTGCGCGGTGAGGGTATTCATGTTGTCAAAATCAATATCATGCTCGATAGAGAGCAACGTAGGGTTGAACGCTTCGTTGGCTTTCAGCAGATTACTGAATCCATACACCAACTCCAGAGGCAGGTCGTCAATTAGATGTTCTAACGCCTTACCCTCGCCCGAAAACCCACGATATGCATCCCCCGAAAAAGCAAAAACCAGTTGCTGAGCACCCAGCATGAGAACAAAGCCAGCAGCCTGCCCATCAGCACTTTGATAAATGCTGAGACTATCCAAAAACGGAAGCAATCCCTCCATCAATCGAAGTCGATGGGCACCCCCAATTCGTACTACCTGGCCCTGTTGCAAGGGCGAAAACAGAAACTTACCCGCGCGCTGAACAATAAATACATCAGCTTTGAGTCCCCCTTTCGGAAGACTCTGGAAAAGCTGTAGCGCCTGCGCTTTAGTTAGGGTAAAAATAGGTTGCATGTCTGCCAGATAATGTTGTACACTCGTCAGACCCTTAATCCAGCGATTCGGCAGCGTCACTTTGCGTTCGACTACCTTTGTTTTCTCGGTAATGACCGTCACGGATTTCTGCCCTACCGACAACACCATGTCTTCGGTTTTGGTAATGCCATTCAGGGCGTTAATCATTGGCTCGTTGAAATCCACGTTGGTCGTACCACTCGCCAGAAACTCGCCATCCAGGCCTTCGGGCAGAATATCTAAGCGGGCATAAACGCCATTACACGACGAAAATCCTTCGAAGCGAACCTGTCCGGCTCCGGCCGTAACGATGGGGTCACGTAGCGCCATTAATTCCTGCATGGACAGCGCAAATCGGGAACGTACCGTTTTGGCAACGGTCATCAGACAGCGAGCGGCCAAATAAGGTTCACGCAGTCGGCCCCAGAAAAAGCAGGGAATGTTGTTGACCTCTTCGAGTTCAGTCTGATGCGACAGCAGTAAGGAACTCTTCAGATCAGTTTTGTTAATAGCAGAAGCCGACGCATATGCGTAGCCATAATCAGTTAGGGTTTCCATAAAATCAGGCTTTTTTCAGAATGGCTATAGCGAGTTTTTTCAACGAGGGTATTGTCTGCCAGTTTGTTAGCGTGGCAATGGTAGCCTGAGCGGGCGAGTCTCCCAATTTTACCAGCAGGTCAAGGTAAATCTCCAGCAGCTTTGCGGTATTCTTGGGCGCAGCACCCACCGCCGAAAAGGGGACGAACAGGGCATCAAGTGTTTGTAACAATGCTTTGTTGTGAATTGGGCTAACGTCTTTCACCAAATTCAATACGTCGATCAACCGTTGTACGGGTGCGTAATTGCCTGCCAGCAACCAGCCCAGCCGATCTCCGAGTGCCGATACGTCGAGACTTTGTTCTGCAATGTGATGAATAAGCACTTCAGCTGCTAGTGCCCCGGTTTGGCGTTTTTTTGTCAATAATCCACAACTCACTAGCAGCATTGACATCTCCCGGAACCGAAAAGCAGGTTGCAGCATCAAGTTAATCGCATGCGCTACTGAAGCTGACCCATCAGAAGTAAGGACGCCGAATCTGGCAATTACAGTAAATAAAGCTTCTGGTTGTTGGGGAATGAGACTGTACCAAAAGCCTAAATCTACAGCCGCCATATTGTCAAAATGCCAACGCAGATTATTTCCCTGACAATAACGTAAGTCATTGCTATAAAGAAATATTGGCACCGTTTTATTGATCGTTGGTAGTGTAAACTGAAGCTCTCTCCAGGAAGGGCTATATTCCAATTCCTTGGTTCGATAATTCTTCCATTCATTCCGATTCTCTTTAATCGTGTACGTCGGCACAAAAGGAGTCACTACATTCGGTACATTACTAAGATACGTATCGGCAAATGCGGGATAAACAGCATCTGGTCCGAACGTACGGGTAGCCATTGCCCACAAGGCAGTTTGATCCTTCTCTGAGTTGTTTTCCCGAAAAACCGATAAAAGCTGATTGAAAATTTTACTACTGGGAAGTATAATTTCGTTGGAAACGCCGAGACAATAGCGCATTAATTGAGCCATCTCGCCATCCAGTTCATCGCAAAGGATGATGGCTTTCCCGGTATCTTCACGCGGCATTCGGGCAATCGCAATGGCTAAATCGAGTGGGTCAATTAACTCATCCGCTTGCTGGTAAGCTAGCAGTCGCTCTACCAAAGTCGTTGGGGCAACCCAGTAAGGTGCATGAGTTGGCAAGCTCAGTAAGGATAGAGTCGACTTACTTTTGCACTTTCGGTGAACGGGTTTCAATCGTTTATTAGTGACTGAAATTAAATCTGATTTGTGATTACTGACCACAATCAAATTCAGATCGTACTGGAGTTTCGTTTCGTTCATATCGTCTGATAACCAATACAATACGTAGCGACTTAAACATTGTTTCGTTGCCATCGGACTGAAGCGCATATTCTCGAGTCGCTTTTCGTATACCTTCAACTGCAGCCTAAAATCAATGGGCATATCAGCCGGTGGCAAAATGAGGGCGTTCATCAGAATTTCCATATCCAACGGATCTTCGGATGCGATGAACTGGCCAATCAGAAACACAAAGTCGTTCCAGGTAGCAGGCAACTTCACTTCCTGACCTGGTACGAGTCGCGGTACTAGCTTTAATGGCTCATACTGATACGTGACGGAATCCGTAACGTCATGGACTGAAATCGTTTCCTCATTGATCAGGAACTTTCGCAAGTCAGTACCGACGTTACCCAGCATCTGTCCGGTGTAGGCACTAAGCCGGTTTTGTAGATCCGTATCCGTAGGGTCGGCGTATGTAACGAGCAGCGAAGTGGCTTTAGTTTGCAGGGATAAATCGTTGATAACGAATATATCTGTCAGCAGCGAAGCAATAGCCGTTCGTTGATCTGGCTGGGTTTTCATGAGCCATTCCAGCATACCCAAAAACGTTTTCAGCGCTGTTTTGCAGTCGTCCCGCATCATGACCGAACTTGCCCAGTCGAGCAGCTCGCCCACCTGAAAATCTGGCTCGGTATAAATCAGTTTGAGGAAACCAATTGTCCAGCTTACTACGTGCGGATGCTGCGCGGCCAGCAATGGGAACAGATTTGATTGCAACGCCAGTAACTCGGCTGAACTGGGACTGGCGGCTTCCACTTGTTTGCGATAAAACTGACGCAAATTCGTATTCCAGTCTTTGGTCTGAACACTCAGCGATTTTTCGAAGAACCACAGCCGATCGAGTTTACCGTCGGTAAGTAAACGGGCGAAGACCTGCGACCAGATGGATATTGGTTTATACATCCCGTCGGGATCTTTGATCGAGTAAACGCTATCGTTTACGGGGGCAGGATAGTCGAATAAACTGGGAAGCTCGCGGTTTAGGAAAATAGTGTCTGATGTCAAAAAATCGATGTAGGCCTGTGCTTCATTTCGCTGGCTTGTATGATGATTATACGTAGCCAGATTTGCCACAGAGAGGGCAAATAATTCAGGCTGATAGTCGATTAGCTTTTCCTGTTCCAATAGGCGCAATTGGCGATAGTCGAGAATACGCCAGCGTTCTTTCTGGGCAGTTGACGCCAGAAAGTCGGTCAGCCATTTAGGGCGTATCCATTGAAGAATAGGAAGCGTATAGTTACCCCATTCCGACCCAGCCAGTAGCCAGTAAAGATCAAAATTTTTAGCATCAGACAAGGGTAAAACAGCCAGTGCTGATTGATTGACGATGTTTCGCTGGGCTACCGTACCTCTGTATCCCCACGCTGAATTACGATTCTCGGTGTTCCATTCATGAGATTTTAGTTCTACATACTCACACCAATGCTTTCTGGCCTCTTTTATCTTCCTTCCAAGTGCTACGTAATGACGTTTATCCACGCTTTGCAGAAAGGGTAAAAGTAGATCGGTTTTCGTTGTGCGGATAATTTCATCATAGCGGTTTAATACAGCTTCCTGTGCCTGTATATTGTCGGTTTGAGTTGCTTTCGTAGTTGACTGTGGCTGAGCTGAAAAGGCCACGCCATTCACTAATTCGACATAGCCTTTTCGCGTTTTTTCGCGGATCAGTTTGCTGGCTTCCTCCTGGCAGCGATCAACGGTTTCGAAGGTTTTTTGCTGATGTTGGCCTACTGTACCAATCCGTCCAAAGGTGACGGTGAGTCTAGAATCGTTGGTTTCAATTTGCCAGAATTTGTTGGATGTGTCATCAGTAAAGGTAAAATAATGGAGCATAAATGCGGGTGTAACTAGTATTTGTTGTCCTTTCAAGTTACAAAAAAAGCACGAAATTTAAAAGCACATTTACACGAAATAGTGGATAGATTTGCACGATTATTTTACTCTTTCACTAATTCGCACATCAGACCGGCGTTCCGGTCACTCAGTGATTATGCGTATCCGAACCTTTGACGAATACCAAACTGCTTACCAGAAAAGTGTCGACGACCCCGAGGAGTTCTGGGCTGAAATCGCGCAGAATTTCCAGTGGCGAAAACCCTGGACAAAGACCCTGCAATGGAATTTCGATGAACCTAGCATTAAGTGGTTTATTGGCGGCAAACTCAACATCACGGAAAACTGTCTCGACAGGCACCTGGCTGAACGAGGGGATCAAGCCGCTATCATCTGGGAACCCAATGACCCCAACGAAGCGGGCGTTACGCTTACGTACCGAATGCTACACGATCAGGTTTGTCGCTTTGCCAATGTCCTGAAACGCAATGGCGTCGTGAAAGGCGACCGGGTTTGTATTTATATGCCGATGGTGCCTGAACTAGCCATTGCCGTGCTGGCCTGTGCCCGTATTGGGGCCATTCATTCGGTGGTATTCGGTGGTTTTTCGGCGCAAAGTATCGCCGACCGCATTAACGATGCGCAATGCAAAGTGGTTGTTACGGCCGATGGCGCTTATCGGGGCAATAAGGAAATTCCGCTCAAAAGCACCGTCGATGATGCGCTGATTGGGTGTCCCAGCGTTCAGAAAGTGATTGTCCTAACCCGCACGCGCACACCAGTTTCGATGCTGAAAGGCCGGGACATCTGGTGGGAGCAGGAACTCAAGCAAGTCACAGCCGACTGCCCCGCCGAGGAAATGGACGCCGAAGATATGCTCTTCATTCTGTACACGTCTGGCTCAACGGGTAAACCTAAAGGCGTAGTACATACCTGCGGAGGCTACATGGTGTATGCCGCTTATACGTTTCAGAATGTGTTCCAGTATGAGCCAAACCAGGTGTTCTTTTGTACAGCAGACATTGGCTGGATTACGGGCCACAGTTACATTGTGTATGGTCCCCTGGCATCCGGTGCCACGTCGGTGATTTTTGAAGGCGTACCGACCTACCCTGACAATGGTCGTTTCTGGGACATTACCGATAAGCACAAGGTGAATATTTTGTACACTGCCCCAACAGCCATTCGCTCCCTGATGGGCTTTGGTTTGGATAAAGTGGAGAATCACGATTTGAGCAGTCTGCAAGTCCTGGGATCTGTAGGTGAACCCATTAACGAGGAAGCCTGGCACTGGTACGACGAGCATATCGGTAAAAAACGCTGCCCCATTGTCGATACGTGGTGGCAAACGGAAACGGGTGGTATCCTGATTTCACCATTGGCAGGCATCACCAAAACAAAACCCACCTTTGCAACACTCCCGTTACCCGGTGTTCAGCCCATCCTGGTAGACGAAAATGGGAAGGAGATCGAAGGGAACGGGGTTAGCGGAAACCTCTGCATGAAATTTCCCTGGCCGGGCATCCTTCGCACGACCTACGGCGACCACGAACGCTGTCGCCAGACGTATTTCGCGACCTATCCCGGCCTGTATTTTACGGGGATGGCTGTCTGCGGGATGAAGATGGCTATTACCGAATCACAGGCCGGGTTGATGATGTACTGAACGTATCGGGTCACCGCATCGGTACCGCCGAGGTTGAAAACGCGATTAACATGCACACGGGTGTGGTCGAGAGCGCCGTAGTTGGTTACCCACACGACATTAAAGGGCAGGGTATATACGCCTATGTTATCACGGATCAGATGCCTGCCGACCACGACGCCGACCTCACCAAGCGCGACATTCTGGCTACCGTTAGCCGAGTTATTGGCCCCATTGCCAAGCCCGACAAAATCCAGTTTGTAACGGGCTTACCCAAAACACGATCCGGCAAAATCATGCGCCGAATTCTTCGTAAAATTGCCGAAGGGGATACCCGTAATTTAGGCGATACTTCTACCCTACTCGACCCGGCGGTTGTCGATGAGATTAAGGCAGGAGCTATTTAATAGAAACGCCGGGCGAAGACGTCCGGCGTTTTTGTTCATGAACCTGTTTAAACTTTTCAATTTTTGTTAAAACTGAGCGGATTTTCGGCTGTAACGCCGACCGTCCCGGTCGGTAATTAAGCTACTTATTACTCGCCCGACCGGGACGGTCGGCATTACAGCCCATGACCATTTAATACCGCCTACAAGGTCACGGGCTCCTCTTTCTCATCGTAGAACAGATAGTTCAACAAGTCGCAGTAGGGTTTGATGATGCGGCTACCGCGCACGATTTCGTCGGCAAAGTTGGGTTTTAGCACCTCCTTGTCGGTGTAGCGGTGTAAGAAAAATAACTCTTTCCGACGTAGTAAATCTATTTCGGGATGGTCGGCTGGGTATCCTTTGGGCATCACTTTCAACGTCTCACCGTGGATTTCCGGGAAATAGGCTTTGAACGAATCGGCTTCGATAATATCTTTTAATTCCTGTGCATTATAGTCTACCTCCTGTCGGAACTTGGCGAGGTTAGCGGGTGTGGGCTGCCACATGCCTGCGCCCAGAAAGGATTGATTGTCAGGTTGAATATGTACGTAGTAATCAATCCGACCCGAATGCCGACCACCGGGACCAACTGCAAATGCCAGATTTGATTTATACGGGGCTTTATCTTTAGAGAAACGGACATCGCGGTTGATGCGAAAAATACAGTCTTTTACGGCTGTATTGGCCAAGGGTTCAAACTCACTTAGGCCCGCCAGTACTCGCTCAACCACGGCACAAAGCTCAGTTTTGGCGGCATCATACCGAGCACGATTCGCCTGAAACCACTCACGATTGTTGTTTTGAACGAGTTCACGCATGAACTCCAGCGTAGGGGCCGTAAAGGCCGCTTTTGAGGCAGTTTTTGTTGTCATAACTACCCAAAGATAAGAAAGAACGATATATGATATAGGGTATATGATGTATAGTTTTCTGGACATATACCCTATATCATACATCGTTCTTAATTCACCCCTAACAGTTGCCGTTTAAATTGCCGGGACAAATGTGCTCTACGGATCGGAACGCACTGCTAAAATGGGTAACACTGTTGAAGCCGGATTCGTAGCAGGCATCCGTAATCGTTTTGGTCGGATTACTCAGAATGGCCTTAGCCCGACGAATTCGCTCCGTTAGAATAAATTGGGCGGGCGAAATCCCGAGTTCGCTCTTGAAGAGCCGGAAAAAGTGTGATTTCGACAGGCAGGCTTTATCACATAATTCTTCGACAGACAAATTCCGGGTAATATTCTCGCGAATGTATGATACGACAAATGCCAGCCGGTTCGTATTAATATGCTGATTTGTTTGTAATAGCAATCCGGTATGCACCTGTGTTTGCGAAAGACGAACGATTAATTCGCGAAGGGTATTTTTGATAAAGAAGGGGCGAAATGCGTTGTTTTCGCGAAACAAACGTATGAGTTTATCTGTCAGTGAACTGATTTCGGGGTCATTTTGAAGTAGATAATTATCCGTATCCAATTGCCATTGATCAACGGTTTCAACGCGTGGAATCTCCTCGTTAAGTTGATCAATCGTTTCACGAATAAACTCGTCCGAAATCGTGAGCGCCAGACAGCGCGTTGGGGAGTCAGTAGTAGCGTCTGGAAAATCAATCTGCATCAGCCGATCAGAGGGTAACAATAATGATTCGCCTGGTTGATAGTCAAAAGGGTCCATTTCACGCAGGTGCATTACCTTCCGACCACTTAGCATACTCGTCATCACGGGTGCATTAAAACGCAACTGAATCAGATTAGCCTGCTGAAATGTCTCATACAAATGCAGTTCGGCTTCGTCGTGACTGAGTGTCAGCTTATTCTCCACCAGCGTATCCAATTTGGCTCCCCAGGCACTGACCGCTTCGTTCGTTGCCACGTTCACTATTTTTTTCATACGACCAGAGAATGGGACAATTTCGTAAGTATTTGAGACGATAACGTAAAAATACTTGTACAATTTCGGCAAAATTTGTGAAGAAGCTAATTTAATCACAATAAACCTTTTTTAAACATGCAAACTGCAGAAGCACCGAGCAAGATTATGCCCCGGCCAATGTTTAAGACGCAATATGAAAACTACATTGGCGGCAAGTGGGTACCACCCGTTGGCGGAGAATATTTTGATAACGAATCGCCGGTGGATGGGAGTCTGATTGCCAAAATGCCCGCTCGAAAGCTGCCGATGTTGATTTAGCCGTTGCCGCAGCCCAAAAAGCGTTTGAAACCTGGGGGAAAACCTCGGCTACGGAACGGAGTAAAGTGTTGCTTCAGATTGCCGATGTGATTGAACAGAATCTGGAGTTTCTGGCCCGTGTTGAAACAGTGGAGAATGGGAAAGCCCTTCGCGAAACGATGGCAGCCGATCTACCGCTTGTTGTGGATCACTTCCGTTATTTTGCGGGTGTTATTCGGGCAGAAGAAGGTTCTGCAACGGAACTAAATGCCGATACGTTATCGCTCATTATTAAGGAACCCGTCGGCGTAGTCGGCCAGATTATTCCCTGGAACTTCCCGCTGTTGATGGCTACCTGGAAACTGGCTCCGGCCCTGGCTGCGGGTTGCTGCGTGGTGATTAAACCCGCTGAGCAAACGCCAACCTCGCTGGCCATTATGATCGAATTGCTGGAAGGCATCATACCCGCTGGTGTGGTAAATATCATTCAGGGATTTGGCCCGGAAGCTGGTAAACCGTTAGCTCAACACAAAGGCATCAATAAAGTGGCATTTACGGGTGAAACCACCACAGGACGGCTTATCATGCAATATGCATCGGAAAACCTCATTCCTGTTACCATGGAACTAGGTGGTAAATCGCCGAACATCTTCATGAAATCCATCGCCGACCACGACGACGAGTTCTTCGATAAGTGCGTAGAAGGTGCTGTCATGTTTGCGCTGAATCAGGGAGAAATCTGTACCTGTCCTTCTCGCCTACTGGTTCACGAAGACATTTACGACAAGTTTATGGAGCGTGTCATAGCGCGTACCAAAGCTATCAAATTAGGTCACCCGCTCGATCCTGAGACGATGATGGGCGCACAGGCCAGTAACGACCAGTACGAGAAAATTTTGTCGTACATCGACATTGGCAAAAAAGAAGGTGCCGAAGTACTGACGGGTGGTGGCCCAGCCAACAGCGTAGAAGGCGGTTTCTACATTCAGCCGACGATTTTCAAGGGAAATAACAAGATGCGGATTTTCCAGGAAGAAATTTTCGGGCCTGTTTTGTCAGTTACCACGTTCAAAGATGCGGAGGAAGCTGTTGCTATTGCGAATGATACCCTTTATGGGCTAGGTGCCGGTTTCTGGTCGCGCGATGCGCATGAGCTGTACACCATTCCCCGGCAGATTCAGGCGGGTCGTGTGTGGGTCAACTGCTACCACGATTACCCAGCCCATGCACCGTTTGGTGGTTACAAAAAATCGGGCTTCGGTCGTGAAAATCACCTGATGATGTTAAACCACTACCGCCAGGTCAAAAACCTGCTGATCTCCTACAGCAAAAACAAATTGGGCTTCTTTTGATTAATTGTGATTGAACGAATGAGTGATTGAGTGAATAGCTTGTACATAGACTATTCACTTAATCACTCATTCGTTCAATCACTCATTTTAATATGGACAGAATCGACCTCACACCGGCAGCCGCCGAAATTATTGACAAGCTTCGTGCAGAGCACGGACCGCTCATGTTTCACCAGAGTGGCGGTTGCTGCGATGGGTCATCGCCGATGTGCTATGCCGTGGGCGAGTTCATTATTGGCTCGTCGGACGTGTTGTTGGGCCAGATTTACGGTTGCGACTTCTGGATGTCGAGCGATCAGTTTGAGTATTGGCAACACACGCATTTGACCATTGATGTAACCCGTGGGCGCGGTGCTAGTTTCTCGCTCGAAATTCCACTAGGGGTTCGATTTCTGATTCGATCCCGGCTGTTTGATGACGAAGAGTATGCGCAATTGCCCCCTGTGCATGTTGGGCCTCTGGAGGAAGTATAAGGGTTTATTGTTTGAAGTTTGTCGTTCGAGGTTTGAAGTTGGCTGACGGTAAATGATGCTTCAGTCAGCGTCGAACCTCAAGCGTCAAATTTTGGAATAACGCTCTGGTTATCAACTTGCTTTGTATTGTTCAGACTTGTATATTCGATTAGGAATCACTAAACCGCTTACAGGTATGAACGTTTTAAACCGAATTGAAAACTGGGGCGATACGCATCACCCCGCCTGGACCGACGCCCTACGCATTATGCTGGGCATTATTCTGGTGCTGAAAGGTATCAGTTTCATTAGTGATACGGCCTACCTGACCCGATTAGTGGGTGGCCTGCATTTTAGCCTTTGGCCAGTGATGCTCGTGCATTACGTGGCTTTCGCTCATCTGATGGGTGGTTTTCTGATTGCACTTGGCTGCCTGACCCGCTTAATGGTTGTTCTACAACTTCCTATTCTGGTGGGTGCGCTCTTCTTCGTCAACATTCGTCAGGGCTTTTCGCCCCTGAATTCTGAACTTTGGTTATCTGTAATTGTCTTGTTATTACTCCTCTGGTTCCTGGTCATCGGCTCCGGAAAGTTCTCAATGGATGAGTATGTAAAACAGCATAGTCATTGACCGGGATGTAGCTGATTTTACTGGCTGATTATGATTTGATAAAGTGATTTTTGCTTTCAAAATAAATCATAGTCAGTCAGTAAAATCACAAAAATCCAGGTTCAGAAAATATACCGAATCGTACACCAGGGTATCTCCTCCTGCACCAACTGCTCAAAAATCGCTATCATTTTCCGTTTCAATTGATGTTGATAGCGAATATTCCAGCCGCCAAACTGACTGACTTTACTCTCTTGTAATTCAGGCACCCATAACAACTCTTCGGCTTTGGGATTGATCGCTAGATTCGCCTGATGCTGCCACTGGTTGTGGGTTAGAAAAATAACTTCACAGTTAAGTTGTGCCCGCACTTCGGGACGTAGAGCCGTGTCTAGTTGTCGGAATAGCTCGCGGTAGTCGTTACGCCAGGCTTTTTTATCGCCGTCCGGCCCACTGTAGACAATGACGGGTGAAAAATTAACATGTACTTCATAACCAGCGTCGTAGAAGTCATTTATGGCCGAAATCCGCTTTTCGATATTATCCGTTCGAACATCCACTAACTTGCTGACGTGACTGGGCATCAGGCTGAATCGGATACGTATTTTTCGTTTCGGGTCAAAGTTGAGGAGCCGAGGATTTACGAATTTGGTCGCGAAGGTGGCTTTAGCGTGAGGATGGTCACGGTAAAAGGCAAATACCTGCTGAATTCCATCCATGAGATCGTAGTCGACTGAAATATCTGAATTACAACCGATGTCATAGGTCCAGTATGTGGGATCAGTCTGATTACCTGGTTTTGGCCAAGCCAGCGAATTAACATGTTTGTCTATGCTTGCCAGGTTGTCGTCGATGTTAGTAAACAACGTAATAGGGTTGACGTTTTTATGTCGGTCGACGTAACAGTATGTACAGGCACCAAAACAGCCGTTGGCCAGACTCGGCGCAATGTAATCGGCACTTCGGCCGCTCCATTTAATATCCTGCGTTTTCAGTTTCCCCAGCACCAGCACATCAGATTTGACCTTGAAGTGGTTCATACCTAATTCTGGCAACCGGTTGTGTTGCTTCAGTTCAAGGGTCTCGGCACTCGGAAAATTCATCAGAACCGACTTACCCTGTTCATTGAGCGAATCGGCAGTATATAAAATAATTGACGGATTGAAATCAGGCATGAAGACACGTTGAGATTGGTAACAAGATAACAGCCACAGCCATTGAATGGTTCAGAAACAAATTTCCATAATAATCTGTAAAACAATCAGTTATCCAGCAAAATGAACCTTATTTTGGCAAAGAGCCAATCTGAATTAAATCGCCCACACGCCATTTCTCCCAGGCCGGATTAGCCGATTGCAAGCGCATCGTATCGGTTTCAATTAGCCAATGCTGCCGGGCTTCATCGTAGGAAATACGCGTAATTGCTTCCATCTGAACGGTATCATTAACTCGCTCACCCACTGCGTTATCCGCCTGAATACGTCCCTGTACCATACAAATTACCCGATCGGCGAGTGCTTGCACATCAACCTCATGATGGCTCACCAGTAGCGTTGTTGTGCCCCAGGTCTGATGCAACGTCAGCAACACTTGTCTGAGCATCTGACTGGCATCGGCATCTAGCGCGGCAAATGGCTCATCCAGCAGTAAGAGTTGTGGCCGACGAACCAGCGCACGCGCCAGCGCCACCCGCTGACGCTGCCCCCTGACAATCGTATGGGTTTTTGACTGATAAATGGTTCCAGCCCTGTAGCCTCAATCAGTTCGTTAACGAGGTTTTGTTGACCCGTTGGAGCAGCGTATTCGATATTTTCCCGAACAGTCATATTCGGAAACAGGGCCGTATCCTGAAACACATAGCCAATCGAACGCTGCTGGGGTTTCCAGTCAATTGACTGGTGTTTATCCAGCCAAACAACTTCATTCACGACAATCTGCCCTGTTCGAGGAGTTTCAAGGCCCGCCAGCAACCGAAGTAAAGTTGTCTTTCCCGAACCCGAAGGGCCAACCAAGGCGGTCAGACTGCCCGATTCAATGGCAAGTTTCACCTGAAGATCACTGGCCCCTTCGGCAAACAGACGCGGCATAACAACGTCGATGTGAATCATACCGTTACGCGTTTATTGATGCCATACACCAGCAACAAAATAGCAAATGAAAGGCCCAGCAAGAGGGCGGCATAGGCGTGAGCCGTTTCGAAATGAAGCAATTCCACTTCATCATAAATGGCGATAGAAGCGACGCGAGTCTGGCCGGGCAGGTTTCCACCAATCATCAATACCAGGCCAAATTCACCAATCGTGTGGGCAAATGTGAGGACAATTCCAGTGAGCAAAGCCGGTTTACAGTTCGGCAGTAGTACACGCCACATCGTTCGACTGCGCGACTGGCCTAGTGTATAAGAGGCTTCTCGCCAGGATACCGGCAGGTTTTCTAATCCTGCCTGAATGGGATGAACCATAAACGGCAAACTATAGAGCAAGGAAGCCACAACTAAGCCCTCGAACGAAAAAACGAGCTGCAAATTGACCATTTTCAGCAGCCAGGCTCCGAAGCTACTGGTTGGACTAAAGGCCAGCAATAAATAAAAACCAACGACTGAAGGCGGTAATACTAATGGCAAACTGATAAGCGCTTCGATGACAGGCTTGAGCCGAAATCGGCTAAGGGCCAGCCAGCCAGCCAATGGCACCCCAATTAGGAGTAAAATAAAGGTGGTGATACCGGCTAAGCGCAGGGTTAGCCAGATGGGTTCCCAGTCGATGGGCATAAAAGAACAATGAATAGTGTAGAATGGATAATGTACAATGGATAATGTACAATGGATAATGTACAATGGATAATGTACAATGGATAATGTAGAATGGATGCTAATTTCCGTAACCATTATTCATTCTACATTATCCATTGTACATTATATATTTGCACTTCATATATTTGCACTTCGATACCCAAACTGCTGCAAAATACGCCGGGCTGCCGGACTACGCAAAAACTCCATGAACTGCCGGGCTTCTTTGGTGAGGCTGGTTCGTTTCAAAACAACCACGCCCTGTGCAATGGGCGAATAACCCGTTGTTGGCAAATCAATCCAATGGCCGCGCTTCGCCAGGCCAGGATCAAGCACCACCGATTTGGCCGTAAAGCCTATCTCTGCGGCCCCCGACAGAATATATTGATTCACCTGCGCAATGCTTTCTCCGTATACAATTTTGGGCTGTACCAGATCCAGTAACTTTTGGGATTTCAGGAACGAAACAGCCGCTTCGCCATAGGGAGCAGTGGCCGGATTAGCCATAGCAACATGCCGAACGGCGGGATCTGAAAGCACTTTCAAATCAGCCGTCAAGGGTAGATCGCTCAGTGTCCAGAGTACCAGCGAGCCGTATGCGTAGACAATGGGAGCTGCTACCGTTAGGCCGTGTTTGTGCAATGTTTGCGGATACTCCATATCGGCTGACAGAAAGACATCGTAGGGTGCTCCCTGCTGAATTTGGGTAGTGAGTTTCCCCGATGAGTTCACGATTGACTCGACTTGAATACCCGTTTTTTTCTGAAAAGCCGTTTTCAGCTGTTCCATCACAAATTGTGCATTAGCCGCTACCGCCACCCGCAGTGGCTGCGTTTGCGCCAATAGCGTTACAGGAAGCAGGAGCAGACAGAGAATTAGTTTTTTCATATAGTGAATAATGCTGGCAGGCTCTTTTTAGCCGCCAGGTCGACGCCAATGTTTATTTAGCGAATCGTACCTCTATTGATTTCACTTCCCGAATCCAGCGGGCGGGCTTTTTCTCACCAGGAACTACCACACGATATGGTCCGACGCCTAGAGGCAGTGGCGCTCCATCGACGACGTCGGCCAGTATAATTGTCCGGGTTGCAAATTCAGGGTCAATTTCAGCGAGTGCGAATATGACTTCATAACCGTCGTTCGCTTTCACGACAACATATTTGGTCAGATTTGCGCCCGAAGCGCACTCCCTAGCGTAGCGCCTGCCTGTTTGAGTAGCTCCGCAAGCGGTATGCCCGAATAGTTATGTTCTTTCCCATCTCGATCATTACCGATCACCTCTACATGAGCCATCGCTTTCAAATCAGGAGCCTGTAGCGTTAATGGTTTAGTTACCTCACCGGAGATCGTCAGCACTGTCTGCGCCAGTCCCTTGCTTATGGTCAGGCAGGCCATAATGAGTAGAACAGTAAATGCCCGTGCCGTTTTGTTGAGTCGTATTTGACGTCGATTCATAAGCCGAAGTGTAGCTGTATTGAGAAGTCCAACCGTTATATCTACACAAACATAACGTTTGTTTTGTTTCAAACCCGCCGAATAAACTCAATAACTACAGAAACTGGTACAGATTTTGGATCACTCGTTTTGCTAAGCTAATCCAACTCGGGTACTCAGTGACATAAACCGCCACCTCTTCCCATGCCCAAATCGCCAACTTCTTTTAGTGGCAAGTTGCTGTTTTCGACAGATACCAGACGGTTCTGGACTATACAGATTATTTATCTGATAGTGAGCTGTTTATTCTTATTGCTCTATGTATATCTACCTAAAAACAATCATTGGTTAACGGAGACAATCCAAAAATTTTATAATCAACGGCAGGAGCTTGGTGAGCGAACCGATCTCAAGGCCCGAAAATGGAAAGGGTATGGAGAAGCCTTTACGTACACAGAACTAATTAGGAAGCATTGTAAACCAACTGATTACTTCCTGATTCCAGCGCAGCGCTACCTCATTCAGAAGGCTTACCGACAGGGACAGGCCACCGGCTATGCCTGGACGTATCCCAGTGTCCTATATTATCATCTTGGCAAGTCGGTTCATCTACTTGAAGTGGTTAATCCGGATTCGCTGGTACAACGAGCTACCTTTACGTTTTGGGTGGAGAAAAACCAACTGGCTTTATTGAGGCTGACCGATCAGAATCGCCCGTCTGTGCTGGCTGAATTCCGAAAATACGATCCTCATTTTTTCGCGTACACTCCTCAACAAGCTCAGGCATACTATAAGTCATCCAGGCCATGAGCTTCACTGTTGGATTTGTCCTTATCACTCAGTTTTTATCAGGTTTCGGCTTAATGACCCGTCTGCGGGCCGTAACGACTGGCTATAGCTTGCTGGGGCTCTCTATGCTGGCAGGGCTTGGTCTAAGCTCAGGGATACCCATCATTTTACAACTGATTTATCTGCCTATCGCCCCTACCCTGTATTTGCAGGATTGGCAGTCATGGCGGGTCTATCATTGCTACTACTACAAGGTCAATCAGCCTATCTGCGAGTGCTCTTCTCCAGGAAACGACTTACGCTTCGTCTGTGCGAGCTACCCTTTCTAGCCTTTTGGGGTTATTTGCTAGTTATCAGTGCCTGGAAATGCGCCTGGTATCCGAATATTCCGTTTGATACCATCGTTGGGCCTGATCTGGTGGCTACGTTTGCGGTTCGGGAGCAAACGCTGATTTCGTCTGTTTTTACAGAGCATTTACAGACGGTATCGGTGTTTAGTAATCAGCCGTTCTATGCTCCGTTTACCGCCTTACAACAGATTATTTATTTGCTGGCCTCGGGGGAATTGGTCCCTTTGCCTTCGGAAAAATCTGGCTTTCCGTGCTGGTCATCGCTTTTGGCCTCTTTCTGTATGCCGAACTCCGTGCACGAATTCACCCACTTCTGGCGGGTATATTGATCACCATGCTGGCCTGCTCTCCCGAACTATTTGCCTATACATTTCTCGTACAAACCGACTGGGCCAATGCAGCCTTCTTTGCAACAGGCGTTATATTACTTCAGCGCTACCTTGAATCAGGGCAACACGGTTCATTTGTAGGGAGTGCGGTCCTACTGGCTATGGCCTGCTGGACACGTACTGAAACTATTTTCTTTGTACCGATTGGCTCTTTGCTGCTATTGATCTTCTCGGTTAGCATTTCTAAAAATAAGGCGTTGTTTAGAGCCATAGCGTTATCGGCCATCTGCCTGCTGCCTGTTGTCTTTTGGAACTATATCCTGCTGCGAGGGTATATTCCACTTCCGCCCAGGGCGAATTTGGGAACACTACACGGCGTAACCGAGGGCTATCTATCTCAACTTATTGCTATAGCTGCCCAGATGAACGACCAGGTGATCTTCGACGATGTTTACTGGGGTTATGCAGTATGGGTTTTCCTACTACTTTCACTAGTCAATACAGTCATTTTTCGTGACAAGCGAGGGTTCCCTATATTACTCTGGTTAGCAGGAATTTACATCCTATTTGTCCTCATTATTCAGCATGTTGAGGGTGCCAATGTTCTCTTTACCTTCCGGCGAGGCTTTTTCAAACTCCTTTTCCTGATGTATTTCTACCTCGGCACCACAAGTTTGTTTCGATGGCTATCGAATTGGATTTATCGCTGGGAAAGTAAAATAGAGAAACCTGAGACTTAGCTTATACCCCTACTCCACAGCGGCTTAGCCGCCATAACGTTGGCATAAATAGCACAGTCTTCGGTGTGTGCGCCGGGCAGATAACCGATACTCATTAAAAACTCATTGACGATTTCGCCACCTGTAAAACGGAATGTCTTTTTAAACAGCTTTACCCACTCGGCTTTTGTTTTTGGGTGATTCAGTTCCAGCCATGATGAGAACGAGCCATGCTCTTTCTGTAGTCGCAGGATAGTTTTCGCATTTTCGATGGCCGCATTCACTTTCAGCCGGTTACGAATAATCCCCGGATCAGCCAGTAAGCGTTCCCGGTCGACATCGGTGTAAGCGGCTACTATTTTTACATCGAAATTGTCGTACGCCTTTCGAAACGTGACTTCCTTTTTCAGAATGGTTTCCCAGCTCAGTCCCGCCTGATTGATTTCCAGCACCAGCCGACAAAACAGTTCATTATCGTCGTGGATAGGAAAGCCATAGAGATGGTCGTGATAGGCTTTATGTAAGGCTTTTCGCTCTTCGGGCATGGAGTCGATGGCGTGGCAGTAGGACATGGGTTTTAAAGGAATTGGACTGTTAATGGAACGCAGATTACGACTTCTTTGTCCTGGATTTAGCGATCTTCCCTAATACTACTTTAGCATTTTCGCCCATAATCTTATCAACTTCCTGGCTGGTAAGTCCTTTCGATTTTAAGGCTTCGGCAACCTGCGGATATTGGGTATAGTTGGTCAACACCGGCTGGAAATTTGCGCTCATATCCGTACCAATCCCCACGTGATCAATACCAACCACATCGATCAGGCGCTTAATATTATCGACATATTCGTCGAAGCTTTTATTGAATCCCGACGGCCAGGCACCAATGACGCCCCCCGTCTCAGCAACTACTTTGGCATGTTCTTTTGAAATAGCCCTCAAGGCAA
Organism: Spirosoma telluris; assembly: GCA_003259005.1. Lineage (GTDB taxonomy): Bacteria > Bacteroidota > Bacteroidia > Cytophagales > Spirosomataceae > Spirosoma > Spirosoma telluris. Next base: position 634,082 of record QLII01000001.1, on the reverse strand, counting down.
TTGGCCGATCGGCCTCCATTTGCAGAATACTATGCGATAAAATAATAGGGGCCTGCGTAAGCTTAGCCACATCTTTCGCCGTTTGAAAGGAAGCGTGTGCCATATCAATCGCCATTCCGAGTTCATTCATCTTTTTGACGACATCTTTACCAAACGGAGACAGTCCATTAAATGTCGTTTCAGACGTTTGCAGATCACCGAGGTTATTGGGGCATAGTGTACCAGTTGAATGGATCGAACCCCATCCTGATAGGCTTCTTCGATCCGCTCTAGTTGGTCATCCAGGAAATCGCCCCCTTCCACCGCCAAATACCCAATGGGTCCGTTGGTTTTGGTGCTCAGGTCATTCAGGTCGGTTGAAAACGGGACAGATACTTGTGCAAACACCTCTTTTACCCGTTGAAGCTGGCGCTTATATTCTGTCCAGCCATCGCCCGGTGCATATTTCCGGGTAATAATGATCCCTTTCGGACCTGGTTTTATCAGGGGCGCATCGGCCACCAGGGCGAGAAACCCACAGGTTAGATGGCCCTCCTTCATTTCGCTAACCGTTTGAGGCAGCATTGTCTCGGCGTTATTCGCAAAGTTACGCTCGGTCATCGACCAGCCGGGATGGCAATGAAAATCAAAATATATCGACTTTTTGGGAGCGGGCATTGCCAAAGCTGCCAGCTTATTTACTGGCAACAAAGAAGCACCAGCCGCAATCATACCTACATTTTTCAAAAACTGCTTTCGCCTTTGCATAGGAAGGTTTTCTGTAAAGGTAGAATTTCTTTGATTTCGTTCTCGCCAATTTTAGCTACCAAAGTGCTATTGAAAAGACAAAAAGAGTATCTATATGAGGAAATTTCCCTTAGATTCTTTATAAATAAAATATTAATTTCATAGCGTGTTAAAGATTTATTAATTAAAAGTTTCACAAAACAAAAATCCCCTCAACAGGGCTGACAACTTCAGGCTCAATAGAACGTACACTTGACTTTGCGCCAAACTCTAAACGATCTAGAAGACATACTAAACGCATCCAATAACTTTTTGTACTATGTTCACTAACAAAGCTTTTATTTTCTAATAAAAACTTCCTCAATGTATTTGTATTAATTTTATCAATATTTAGCAAGGATATAGTCGTTAATGCCAGCTTAGGTTCTATAGTAGAAAGCAAATCTTCCATAGACGCATATTTAGCATTTATTTCATGTATTTTGTGAGATTGTGGAAGGCCACATTTCCAATCATCTAAGGGTTTATTAGCTCTTAATACAAATTTAGGATCTATATCAATTTTATCAGTAATTTGTGAAACATACTTACAAATAGGAATCCAGCTAGTAGCTCTATATATCTGAGGCAGTGTTTTAATACATACATCATTAGCATTTAGTTTATGATCTTCCTGTAAGATATCATAAGCAAGATCAAGTGAAGTGTAAGAAGTATAGCCTTTTGCTTCATTTACAGTTGATTTTACCCCAACTCCCAATACTACTTCGACTTGTTCTAGGTCTGTCGTAGAGTTGAAGTCAACTACTGCAATTTTTTCAGTTGGGTCATTATTTATAACTAATTCATAAATATGTTCTTTTATTTTCCTTAATAAACTAGCAGGATAACGTCTGTGTAATGCAGCTAGTGCATTATAAATTTCAATATAACTATCAGCCAAAATCCTCGTAAGAAGTAATGAGCTACCTCCTATATCAAGATTATATTTCTCTATCAGTATTTCCTCACAGCCTTGTTGATACTCTACAAAAAATAATCTTTTCGATAACTCTTCAATCTGATATTTATCTAAACATGTAATCATTGATTTAAGAATATTCCTAATATTTGGATCAGTAATTGAGTAGCCAAGGAAAATTATTGGATGTTCAAGAAACGCAGTCATTAACTTTGCCGCTAAGTAAGCATTCTTTGAATTATAATTCTCATAATCTTCACTCGTAATTACGAGTGAATTTGGGTCAGTACAACAACCATGTATTTTATATATTTCACCTACCTCTTGTAAAGTAGAAAAGATAAGTTCTCTTTGAGATTTATATACCTTAAAATCGGGGAAAATATTTTCTAAAAACAAATCGTAATTCGTAGTGATTATACCATCAATTTTGGCTGCTCTCAAAAGTCCTATTTCAGATTCAAGATTATAATCATTTGAGACGGAAAATTCTTTCAAATGTTGAGATACCATTACCTTTAAAGGGCTCGATAGATGAGTCATATCATTCTTGTATTTTTTCCTATTACTTTCCATATCTGGGCTTGAAAACCAGTAAGTATGATAATCCTCTGCTAGAAGGCTACCAACTCTTGCCCAGTCTCCATTGGCTTTAGATCTGAACTTTTCAAAAGGAATCCCAATTTGCTCTGAAAATCTTTTTAAGAGTGCCTCCCACCTTTCTGTACCTAAATACCGGAATGATATTCCAGAACCTATAAACAAGATTGGTGAAGATGAGTAAGCGTTTAATTGTTGAAATAGGGTTTCTGATGGTTGCATGGTGTTACGGTGGATCAAACAATGAATTGCTAAATATATCCTTATTTTGCAATTTGATATAATTTAACTTAATAGTATCGTACAGGCACACGGCATAACATAAAAAATCCGCTACGACTACCTTCACAAAGGCAATTCTAGCGGATGATTTAGGCAACTCTTTGTTCTAATCCTTCTTAGTAAGAATCTAAATTCGGGATTAGATGTATTAATTTTCAGTTGATTAAGTGCCATAGGCACGAGATGTATGTAGCCTAAAGAGGGGGTGGCCTGACTGGGCGTGCCGTAGGTACGCGACGATGTGAAGTGGTTACGTACCTACGGCACGCCCAGTCAGGCCACCCCCTCTTTAGGCTACATACATTGGATCGCTACGCGATCTGGATAATCCCGAATTCACATTAGCAATACAACAAGTGTAAGGGCAGTCAACAAGCTAAACCAAGCTAGCCATTTCTGCAACAAGCTGCCCGTCAGCCTTTCTATTAGTCAGCTCGTTATACACGCCGTCCCAGAGATCAATGCGTTTTTGTAAGGCTTGCTGAATCACTTGTTCGGCTTCCAGCCAGTACTGTTCATTATCACCACACAGAGTAGCCGTCATTTGCAGGGCAAGTTGGCTATGATGGTCGCCATCGACTTCAATGTGACGTTCGAGGTAGTATTTGAAGATGGACAAACTGTCCGGGAATTTCTTGTGCAGGTCGTTGATAATGGAAATAAACATGCCGGGAATCAGGTCTTCACGCCCGAACGTAAACACCGCCGATTGCAGGTGTTCCTGATCACTGGAAATCACATCGAAGGTAAAATCAACAAAATTGGTAGCCGCCTTTGGCGTCGCTGAAGCCGTGAACGCCTGGTTAAAATCGCCGGTTTCTTTTAGGGTGGCAATAAATGTTTCAATCGGTAACGTATCGGCTCCGCACTGCTGCATGGCATCCAGATAGAGTTCGAAGTGGCTTTTTCGGGTGCCGTCCTGATCGACGTCCGATTCTTCACCGGCAACGATTTCATTGATCAAATACCGCGTCTCCGCCGAACCTTTCGGGAACCAGGGAACGGAGGTACAAGTCAGCTTTAGTTGCAGGGCTTTGAGTAACGACATAAAATCCCAAACGGCAAAGACATGGTACTGCATGAAGACCCTTACATCCTCAACACTCTGTATGGCGTCATACACCTTGTGGTTAATTATCTCCTGCCGTAATAGCTCAATTGATTGTTGAATCTGTTCAATTCGTGCATTCATCATTGAAAATGGTCACTTTTTTACTTTCTATATACGATAAAAGATAACGCAAGGTTCTAACCTTGCCCCATTTCTAAAACTCAATCAGAAACTCGGTCCAGCCCTCATCGTTGGTTTTGAGGGAGAACGAAAACTGGTGATTTAGGAGGATTTCGCGGGTGAGTGTCAGTCCGATGCCCTGACCTTCGGGCTTGGTGCTGTAGAAGGGATTGAACAAATTGGCTTCAATTTCAGAAGGAATAGGCTCTCCGTTATCGCGAATAACGAGATTTTGGGCCGTACTGATTACCTCGATACGTTCTCCCATTTCGCAGGCTTCGAGGGCGTTTTTCACGATATTCACCAGCACCTGCTCCAGTTGCTCCACATCAACCACCTGAACATTGGCTTCCTTCACAATAAATTGCAGAGAAACACCTCGTAGCTCAGCCTGTGGCTGCATCAGCCGAACGACGCTACGGGCAATTTGGCCGATATCTATCGCTCGCTTCTGGGGTTGCGGTAACCGCACAACATCGGCAAACCGACGCATGAAGCGGTTCAGCCGGTCGTTACGTTCGATAGCCACCCGAACGGCGTGCTGTACATCAGGGTCGCTCACGTAGGTGTGGGTCACGTCTAGAATAGAATTGACGGCTCCAATGGAATTATTCACCTCATGTGCCATCATCCGAATGACTTTGCTGTAGGCTTTCTTCTCGCTCGCCAGAATCTCCGGCGTGAGTTCCTCGATGATTAAAAACGAGCGCCGGAAGCCCCGATCCATGAAATTCGACCGCAGCACTTTGTAGGTTTCAAGCCCATTGGGCTTCATAATTCGGGATTCACCGTCGGCCAGATCGGCGACTTGGGCAAGCAGCGAAAACCCAAGCTCATCTAAGCGTTTTCCGACTACTTCATCGGGCCGCACTGACAAGAGTTGACTCGCCCTTGGATTGACCGATGCCACATTCCCATCGAAATCAAAAATCAGAATGGCGATTGGAGCGGCTTCGATGAGTTTTTCCAAAAAAAACTGCTGCTCAATCTGCCGGGTTCGTTCCTGCCGAAGCTGATCAATCATGAGGTTATAGACGGTTATCAATTCATCAACTTCCGGATTACCCGTCGGTACAAACTTGACCGTAAAGTCCTTATCCCGAATGGCTTCGATACCCGACGCAATGAATTCTGATGGCTGTTGAAACCGCCTGTAAATATTAATAGCTGCATATACCGACAGTAAAAGCCCTATTTCACTGGCAATAAACAGGAGTTTATTTTCCCGTAATACCAGAAATAGCAGCCCAGTCATTGCTATGTGAACAACAACAATATATAGCAAATAGCGGGTACGGAAACTAACGTGCATAGGGCAAGGAGCAGGGAGCACGGGGCAGGGAATTCAGAGCATGAGCTTTTCCGCGCACCACGCTCCTTGCTCCCCGCTTTATCACTCCTCAGTTGTATAGGGAATGCCAAATTTCTCTAATCGGCGGTAAAGCGCAAAACGAGTGATGCCTAAGGCCCTTGCCACCTTCGCTACGCGATTATGATGAAATGCCATGGCCCGCTGAATCATTTGATACTCCATCTCCTCCAGCGTCATGGTGCCTACGTCGGGAAAGGAGCTCGGGGCATAGGGCGAGGTGGTTACGTTTGAAGTGAGGTTTCGCTCGAAGGCCTCGGTTTGTAACTCGTCATTGGAGGACAGGAGGACGGTTCGCTCCACTACGTTTTTCAACTGGCGGATATTGCCCGGTAGTGCCAGATTCTTCAGCCACTTCTGTGCCACCGAACTTACGCGCAAATCGGGGCGATTATAAATGGTTTTCAGGTTGTTAACAAAGTAGCTAACCAATAATGGAATATCACCAGGGCGTTCTCGAAGTGCAGGTAACCGAACGGTGATAAGGTTGATGCGATAAAACAAATCTTCCCGAAACTGCCCTTTGCTGACCATCTCTTCCAGATTGCGGTTGGTGGCGCAAATGACTCGTACATCCACCGTTCGGGACTTGCTGCTACCCAGCGGTTCGAACGTCCGGTCCTGCAACACCCGCAATAACTTAACCTGACTGGCGGGATCAAGATCACCGATTTCATCCAGGAAAATAGAACCTCTGTTCGCCAGTTCGAAGCGCCCTACGCGGTCGGTTTTGGCATCGGTAAAGGCTCCGCGTACATGCCCGAACAGTTCACTTTCGAACAATGTCGATGAAATACCCCCAGGTTGACTTTCACGAAGGGCTGGCGTTTACGCTGGCTGTTCTGGTGAATGGCTTCGGCAATGAGTTCTTTACCCGTTCCACTTTCGCCCGTAATGAGTACGGGGGCATCGGTTGGGGCTACCCGCCCGATGGTCGTCAGAATATCCAGCAGGTTCGGGTCTTCGCCAACGATGTTATCGAAGCGAAACTGCTGGTCGAGTTTCCGTCGATTGGGCGATGCCGCTACGGGTTGCACCAGATTCAGCGCCGTCCGAACGGCCTGCACAAGATGGTCATTCTGCCACGGCTTCGTAATAAAATCCTTCGCTCCGGCTTTCATCCCTTCAACGGCCAGGTCGATACTCCCCCATCCCGTAATCAGAATAACAGGCACATTAGGCAGCCGTTCCCTAATCCGGCGCAACAGCCGAAGTCCATCATCGCCCGAGGTATCCACCGAGAAATTCATATCGAGTAATATCAATTCCGGCACTTCTTCATGCAGAACATCAAAAGCTTCAAACGGCCCATCGGCAACGCGCACGGTGAATCCTTCTTTCCTGAACAGCAAAGAAAGCGAGGTCTGAATAGCTATATCGTCGTCGATGATGAGGAGCATACTTTTTTAATGAACAATGTAAAATGAACAATGAATAATGGCGGACAACAGTCTATTATTCATTTTCATCATTCGTTATTCATTATCCATTTTACATTATCCATTAATCTTATTCTTCATGCAACGCCACCGCCGGTTGAATCATAGCCGCCTGTCGGCTGGGGAATAGGGCGCAGAGCGTGACAATGCCGTAGATGATAGCGACCGCAATCAGGATGGCGACTACATAAATACCTGCCTGTAAGTCAAATACGTTCAACAAAGGAAATTGGGCCGCAAACAGGAGTCCAATCAACATGGCAAAGGTAGCCAGTACCCAGATTTCGCCGATGAACTGTGTAGAAATTCCGTTCCCAGTAGCTCCTAAGGCCCGACGGAGTCCAATTTCACCCCGCCGTTTGGCAATGCTCAGGTTCAGGACGCCAAATAAGCCAAGTGCTACGTTGATTAGCAAAAAGCCACTTACAATTAGCGCAATAATGATTGGTACTAAAACAAGATTGTGCTGATTTTTTCGAGAATCGGTCAGGTAATCGACTTCGACGCTCCAGCCAGTCATCATCGACGCTATGTCTTTCACGACTTTGGCTTCAAACGCGGCATCCGTTCCGGGTTTTACTTTAATCAGCATCGTATCAATCCAGATCGCATTAGCCTTTGCCAATTCAAAAAGGGCAGGCTTATTGGTCATAAATTCCCCCTTTGCTTTGAAATTATCGACTACGCCAACAACCCGAAACCGCTCACTAATGATTTTCCCCAACGGATTTTCATCCCCGAATAAAGCTTCCTTCGCCTTCTGATTGATGATAACCGGCGTGTATTTGCCCACACTGTCCGCATTTCGATACCAACGCCCAACGGGTACGGACATGTCGAGGGTTTTCGCAAAATTCTCATCGGTTGTGTAAAAATCCGCGAGTACTTTCCGCTTATTGTACTCAATGCCATTGTTGGTTTGATTCGCTGAAAATGGAAAATTACTGCCCATTCGGGAAACAGCTTCAACCTCAGCATATCCTTTTAGTCGTTGCTGTACCCGTTGTAATTTATCAGCGATTTCCGTAGTATCCTGGTTCGCCTTCAGACTTATTGCCCAGACGTTCTGATAAGAAAACCCTAACGGCTCCCGTAGTTTCCAACGTTCACAACAATCAACGTTGCCAGTCCGAAAAGAACCATAAACGAAGCCCAGATTTCTACAATCAGCAGCGCATGGGCTTTCTTTTTGTTCCAGATTAATTTTAACAGATGAGAGATCATGTGTAAAGAGCGAAAGAGTGAATGAGTGAATGAGCGAAAGAATGGTTGGGAAGCTTGTACGCTCATTCATTCTTTCGCTCTTTCACTCTTTAAGATTTTAGTGCTTCAGCAATGTTTAGTTTCGACATACGGAGAGCGGGCAACACGCCGGAGAGCAGTCCAAAAATCAGGCATACGATTAGGCTGATGATGAACACGTTCAGATTGATCGTCAGGTCAGCGTAGGCAATCATTCCGCTCGTATTGATCAAGCGAATAACAATCAGTGTCAGACCCAGGGCAATGGTGCCCCCGATGAGGGTAATGAAAATATTCTCGACGATAAACTGCCAAACGAGCGTTCGGACGGGTGCCCCAAAGGCCTTCCGAATCCCGATTTCTGAAGCCCGTTCCATAATCCGGCTGACATTTATATTGACTAAGTTGATGGCTGGCAAGCCCATCAACATAAACAGGACAAATGTGATCACACCGAAAAAAATAGTCCTGAGTCCAGCATTACCCTCCATAAGCGGCCCTAAGAAATTCTCCAGATAGGGCACACTTTTCACCTCCAGTACCGAATATTTAAATCCATCCTGGATACCGGGCAATGGAATCCGATCGATATGGCTCTTAAATTCCTCCTGAATGGCGGGCAAGTCAGCTTTGTTTTTCCCCAATATCATCGCCACGTAACCACCCCGCATCCCGGTGGCCTGGTAATTACTTTTGGGAGTAGTGTAAGGAAAGAAAACATCCGCGTAGGTAAATGGCCGGGTAACTGGGCTGGCCTTCACTACACCTATTATTTTGTAATGAATAGTTTCTATTTCAATGTCCTTACCAACAACTGGCTCAGCCGTATTTTCAAAATATTGCTTTTTCAAATCGTCGGTGATGACGGCTACATTGTCACCATTAGCAATATTCTGTTCATTGTAAGGTTTTCCTTCCAAAAAGTCAAAGTCCGTTACCTGCCAGAAATCGGCATCGGTGAACTTGGTGTTGAGTTTGATTTTCTGCGAACCCACGTAGGCATTCGAACTATTGATAAAGGTGGTAATCGTTACCCGCTCAGGCGTTTTCAGGGTCTTGGCATAGTCGGTTAGAAACTTAAAACTCATGGGTCCCGAACTGTTCGAAGTCCGACTCGAATCCTGAAGCCGCATTTGCATAATATAGAGCGTCCGATCCCGCTTATTTTCAGGGTAATGGCTCCCAATCAGGTGATCGAGAAAAGAGGTCAGCACCATTAGCACCGTTAGCGTCAGGCTGATGCCGAAAAGAGTAATGAAGGTATAGAATGGATGCCGCAGCAACACCTTCCAGGCGATTTTTATGTAGTTCAGTAGCATAGCATGTATGGTTTTTAGCGTGGCGCTAAGAGTGTGGAGCAGGGTGCGGGGACTTACCCTGCTCCTCGCTCCACACTCCCGGCAATCAAAGCACCTGCGTTCCGTCGAAAAGGCGAATGAGTCGGTGGGTGCGTTTGGCCATTTGTTCATCGTGGGTAACCATCACGATGGTGGCACCTTCGTCGTTGAGTTGTTGCAGGATATTCATGATTTCGTTACCCATCGCACTATCCAGATTACCGGTCGGTTCATCGGCCAGGATAATATGGGGGTTTCCAACAATGGCCCGGGCAATGGCGACCCGCTGTTTCTGACCACCCGACAACTGCTTAGGAAAGTGCTTCATGCGATTACTCAGGCCCACTTTAGCCAGCGCATCTTTCGCGTATTCCTGACGTGGTTTGCCATTGGTCGATCGATATAGCAGAGGAATCTCTACGTTGTCGAGCACCGACAAATCGTTGATGAGGTGGAAGCTCTGGAAGATAAACCCAATCTTCTGGTTACGCAGCCGTGCCAGTTCCTTATCGGTATACTTGGTTACAGGCTGGCCATCCAGTTGCACAGTCCCCTTGGAGGGTTCGTCGAGCAACCCCATTACGTTGAGTAGGGTGCTCTTACCACAACCCGACGGCCCATGATGGACACGAACTCGCCTTTTTTAATGTTCAGGTTGATGTTGTTCAGCGCCAGCGTCTCGATGGTGCTGGTGCGGTAGACTTTTTCGATGTTTTGGAGAGAGATCATAATCAATAATGAACAATGGATAATGAATAATGTAAAATGAACTGTACCGGCGACTTTGAACGGGTAGTGTACAATGAATATAGATGGTTGGTCATTATCCATTATTCATTTTACATTATCCATTCCTCCAAGTTTCTGGTTTGTTTCAAAATCATATAAGGTCAATAATCGAAGCGTGTAGTACGCCTGCCAATAGTCGCGCAGGGCCAGGATCGCATCGCGACGGGCGCGGTCTTTTTCCTGCGTAGCAATCCCTAAGTCGGTCACGCTGAGGTCGCTTAGTTTGAACCGATCCTGCGCAATCTGGTAACGCGCCTGGCCAATCTGGTCGGCTTTGGCGGTCAGCGTTACTTGCTGGCGAAGCATCTGCAAGAGCGTCACCTGGGTAAATAATTCCTGTTCAAAGGTTAGCTTGTCCTGCTCAACCGTTTGCTGCGCCAATTCCCGGTTTGCTTTGGCCGTTTCGACAATCGCCTGCGCCCGGCCCCAGGTCATAATCGGCAGCGTGAATTGCAGGGATACGTATTCGCGGTTCTGCGGGCGCACATACACGTCAATAAGATTCGGGCCCTGATTGGACAGACCATAACCCGCCGTTAGTGTTGCGTTCAGGCCATTGTTTTTACGGGCTTTTTCCAAATCCCGCTCAGACTCCAGAAGTCGGCGCTTGAAGGCGATAGCTGCGGCCCGATTGGCCGTGGCTTCACTAATAGCCCGATTTACATCGACTGTCAAATCTGGAATCTGATTGGGGATAGCTAACTCCAGCGGGCGTTGCAGATCGGCTCCACCATTGCGGTAACCAATAAACGTTTTCAGTTTTAGCGAGGCAACAGCCGCTGTCTGACGCGCTGATGCCAGATCTTTTTCGGCATTGAGGACGCTCAATTGCAACTGTAACAGATCATTCTGCGAAATCTTGCCAAGATCAAGTTTATGTAAAGCAATGTGATAAAGCGTATCATTATTCACCCGGTTGGTTTCGGCAATTTGCAGATTTACCTGCGATACCAATAGATCAAAATAGAGTGTGGTGGCCGACAGGGAAACCTGTTCGAGTGATTCGATCAATTGCTGATTTCCTTCGGCAAACAAGAGTGGCTGAATTTTCTTATCCCAGCGCATTTGGTTAAACTGGAACAGCGGCTGCGATAAGCCAATCCCGAACGGAATGCCATTATAGAGGGTGCTACTCTGGATAAAATTATCGAACCGCTGAAGTTGTTTCTGGACAAAAATTGTCCCTCCCGTTGGGGCAATCGTCTGACTGAGCGACAAATTCAGGATCGAATTATTGTACGATACTGGCTCAAATCGGATGTTCCCATCGGGCTGCGTTACCTGCACATAGGAGCGCGTAAAGTTGGGCAACGACCCATCCAGACTAAGTTGTGGCTTGAACTGGGCCAGAAACGAGCGGTAGGCCCAGATGTTCGTGCGCTGTTGAGTATTGGCCCGTTTCGCCGATACCGATTGTGCCTGAGCGAGTTGCACCACTTCGGGTAAGGTGGTCTGTTGCGATTGCGCCCATACAGTATGCATACTGAATAGGAGGCACAAAATGAACAAATAAACTAGTTTTGCTCTAGTAGGACGGCATTTCACCCCACCCCGGCCCCTCCACTTGAACTAAGGGGAGGGGTGCAGAACCGGACTTTTTTAGCCACATCCCTTTGCTCAAGGGATGGGATGCAGAATCGAACTTTTTTAGCCACCTCCCTTTGCTCAAGGGATGGAGTGCAGAACCGGACTTTTTTAGCCACATCCCTTTGCTCAAGGGATGGAGTGCAGAATCGGACATTTTCAGCCACCTCCCTTAGTTCAAGGGGAGGGGCGCAGAATCGGGCTTTTTTAGCCCCTCCCCTTAGTTCAAGGGGAGGGGTTGGGGTGGGGTGAGCCACCACAGCAAAGCTTATACGAAAGCACATAAAGCGGTTCATAGCAGTCTGGGTTAGCGTTTTGGCTCAATCGTGATTTCCTCCAGATGCTCATACTGGCTCAGATCAGTCAGGATCACTTGCTCGCCCGCCTGTAGCCCTGACTTTATTTCCACAAAGTCAAAGTTTGACAAGCCAAGCGATACCTCCCGCCGATGCGCAACCTGACTCCCTTTGGGCAGCACATAGACGTACTGCTTTCGTTTACCTTTAAAAGCGGGGCCATTCGCTACCCGAATGGCCTTCGCCACCCGGTCGGTAATGACGAACACCTCCACTTTCATGTTCGGACGAAGGGACGCGTGATGACTGTTATCCAATTGGATCACAAACTGCACGATCCCATTTTTGACAGCCGGTTTCACCTGAGTAATGAGTCCGCGCAGGTTTGTTTCATTCACTTTAACGATAACTGGCAACCCCACTTTGACCTGATCCGCATACACATCAGAACACGACCCCTCGACCCTGAAGCTTGCCAGATCCGCCAGCTTGGCCAGCATTTCACCTTCGTTGACCGCCGAGCCGATGTTCTCATTTACCCAGGTAAGCACACCAGGCCGGTCGGCGATGATGTCGGCCTGCTTTAGTTTGTGGGTCAATTCTTTCAGATTCTTTTCTTCAATCTGCGCCTGCAAGGTCGTTTCGCGCAGGCTGGCGCTCATCGACTGCCGGTTATAGGAGAGATCGTTCTCCAACTGTTTTTTCTCCAGTTCGGCAACCCGCAGTGCATTTTCGGCTCGGGTAACATCTTCGCCTGTGCTCCCTCCTACTTTCTGTAATCGTTTTGCACCTTCCAGATCAGCCCGTAGTCGATTGATGTTGAGCAACTTAATTTGATCGTTCACCTCGGCATCGTACAGACTTTTATTGAGTTTCATTCGAAGCTGGTCGATGCCGTTCCGTTTCAGTGCCAGTTGATCATTGAGTTTTTCTAGTTCAATTTCAGTGAGTGACTTATCGAGATCCATAATTGGCTGACCGGCTTTTACGGATGTACCGGGGTGAGCAATATGCGCCGAATGCTGGCCCGAATTGGGCTCGTGTAGATCTGTTCATAAGCCGGAATCACCTCGCCCGTTGCATCAAGGGAGTTTTCAACCGGGCCAATCTCTGCCGTCGCGGTGCGAATCTTTTCCGCTTCAACCGACGTTTTGAGCGCATTTCGCGTCCAGAAGATGACCAGCGCCAAAACAGCAATGGCCGCCACACCCAGAATCAGGTTCCGATTGCGGCCACGATTGGCGATTTCCGGGGCAAGTTCTTTATCCATTTTCTGTATTGAATTACAGAGATAGAAGGCCAAACAACGTGCCAGCCAATAAACAGCTATTTGTCAATTAGTTAATAGAGTGTAGTTGTCTAAAAACTGTGCGAAATCGCACAGTTTATTGCGATTTCGCACGTGTGTTTTTATCATCCCGAAGAATGAGGGATCTCAAGTGTCAGGTGAATTGAGATCCCTCATTCTTCGGGATGATAAAAACTGGCCATAAATCTATCCTTACAAAAAAGGCACTTCCAAAAGCTTTTCGTACCTTTTTACCCCAATCCCATAGCCAATGGCTATTTCCTCAAAAAATGACAAAAGTTAGCCTGACAATCCTTTTTCAATTCCTTGTTTGCCTATCCTACGCCCAACAGAATCTTGTTTCCTACGTTCACCCGCTGATTGGCACCGAAAAAATGGGGCACACCTTTCCGGGAGCGACTGTGCCGTTTGGGTCCGTTCAGTTAAGTCCCGACTCAGATACCTTGTCGTATGAGTTCAATGGCAAATACAATGGCGATGTTTATCGGTATTGTGCTGGCTACAAATACGAGGACAAAACGATTGTCGGTTTCAGCCACACGCATTTCAGCGGTACGGGGCATTCGGACCTGGGCGATTTTCTGATTATGCCCACGCAGGGAACTTTACAACTCAATCCGGGCGTGGCCTCAAATCCGAAGAGTGGCTACCGATCCGCGTTTTCCCACGCCAATGAGGTAGCCGAAGCGGGCTATTACAAAGTCAAACTCGATGATCATGCCATTACAGCCGAGTTAACGGCCTCCAGCCGGGTTGGCTTTCACCAGTATACCTTCCCTAAATCTGACCAATCGCATATTATTCTGGATTTAATGCATGGCATTTACAACTACGAGGACAAAGTTGTCTGGACATATGTGCGCGTCGTAAATGATACGTTGATAACAGGTTACCGGCAAACCAACGGCTGGGCGCGCACCCGAACAGTGTATTTCGCCCTCTCGTTCTCGAAACCGTTTAAATCCTATGGCCAGAAAAATCTGGACAAGCCTCAAGTGTATAAAGGATTCTGGCGAAAGTTCGATCAGACCAAAAACTTCCCGGAAATAGCGGGCAAGAAAATTCGTATGTATTTCGACTTTGATACAGAAGAAGGAGAGAAAGTAAAACTCAAGATGGCCCTGTCGCCGGTTAGTCAGGAGAATGCATTAGCCAATATGCAAACCGAAATCCCGCACTGGGACTTCGAGCAGACCAAAACAAGAGCCCAGGCCGACTGGAATAAGGAACTCAACAAAATCCAGATCGATGCGTCTGAAACCGACAAAGTAAATTTCTATACCTCCCTGTATCACTCATTTATCAATCCAACGATGTACATGGACGCCAACGGCCAGTATAAAGGGGTGGATCAGGGCGTTCATTCAACAGCGGGATTTACTAACTACACGACCTTCTCTCTTTGGGACACCTATCGGGCACTCCATCCGTTTTTTAATCTGATTCAACCTGGTCGGAACAACGATATGGTGCAATCGATGCTGGCTCATTACAACCAGAGTACGTTGAAAATGCTGCCTGTCTGGTCGCATTATGCCAACGACAACTGGTGCATGAGTGGGTATCACAGCGTATCCGTACTGGCCGATGCGGTGATCAAAGGAACTTTTAAGGGAGACGCTCAGAAAGCATTGGACGCATGCATCGCCACATCAAACCACCGAGATTATGAAGGCATTGGCGAGTATATCGATAAGGGCTACATTCCCGAGAGCGCCAATAGAACTTCCGTTTCGAATACGCTCGAATACGCCTATGATGACTGGTGCATCGCTCAACTGGCGAAGAAATTGAATCGGTCTGATGTGTATACCACCTATCTCAAACGCTCCGAAAACTGGAAGAACGTTTATGATACGTCCATTGGGTTTATGCGGCCTCGGCTGGCCGACGGCTCATTTAAAAAGGAATTTGACGTTTATAAAACAGAAGGACAGGGCTTCATTGAAGGTAATTCATGGAACTTCAGCTTTTTTGTCCCACAAAATCCTACGGCTCTGATACAAGCAATGGGTGGCCCCAAAAAGTTTGCGAATCGGCTCGATACGCTTTTCTCGATGCACCTGCCTGATGAGTTTTTTGCCGAAACCGAAGACATCACCCGCGAAGGTATTATTGGTGGATACATTCACGGGAATGAACCCGCGCACCACATTGCCTATCTGTACAACTGGGCAGGTCAGCCCTGGAAAACGCAGGAGCGGGTGCGCATGATCCTCAACATGCAGTACAAACCCACCCCTGATGGCCTGGGCGGTAATGACGATTGTGGTCAAATGAGTGCCTGGTACATGTTCTCCTCGATGGGATTCTACCCGGTAGCTCCCGGTTCAGAAGACTATTCGTTGGGAAGCCCATCGGTTAAAAGCGCCCGCCTGAACCTGGAAAACGGCAAACAGTTCACCATCGAAACCGTTAATCAGGGCGACAAAAATGTATATGTGCAAAAGGTGATGCTGAACGATCAACTACTTACTCAACCCATCATCACCCATTCCGATATTATGAAAGGGGGAAAACTGACGTTTTATATGAGCGCCAAGCCGACGAAGAAGTAGATGGTCATTAGGTTGTCATTGATGGTCATTCATAGTGGTTAATCGATAAATGACTATGAATGACCATCAATGACAACCTACAACCCAGGAACCTGTTTGATGATACCTTTTGGTCGATAGCGGATTCGCTTACCAAAAACCAGTCGAACATAGTTTGAGTTGGTGTTGATCAACCCCTGCGAAAACGTACGATTCATCAGGGTAGATGACCCATATAAGCCGCCATAAAAGATACTTGAGCTATAGCCAATCGTGGCAGATGCAATTCCCTCCCATCCCGGCTGTATACGCGTTTCGGAACCTGTCAACTCGTTATTGGTTTGTTGTAGAAAAATTGTTAGCCCCGGTCGTACAGTGAAACTAACAAAGTAGTGCTTGCGAAAGATAATCGTCTGACTATAACCCAGATCGATACCCACTGCTAGTGATTTTAGGTTTAATAGATTTGCCTCCGGCCGAAAATCAGCTTGTAACGCTGTGGGCACCAGTGACGAATCGGCCCGAATGAGCTGGTAGGTTATCGAAGCGCCAACGTTCCAGGAACTTGCCCCCCTGCGTTGTTCCTCGCGCTGAAGCAACGTAGCCGGGGTTGAGAGTTGTAATGGATTGAACTGGTACAACAAGCGACTTGATACCGTCTGACTTCGTAGATCGTTTCGGTAGGGATAAGCCGAATTATGGTCAAACCAGTTTGCCTGGAGTATATCAGGATTACTGATGTAAAAGCCCCGATAAAACTGATATTGCGTTGATAACCAGAACCGGCGGTTATTTAAATTGATGGTCACCCCAAACGGCTTTGTCTTTCCCCTGAGGTCGTTGTTGTAGCCAAAGAATGGAAGTTTGACCGTTATTTCCGTTCCAAACCATTTGTAGTTAACACCAAGGCCGAGCGACCAGGCCAGGTTCGGCCTGTAAACCAATGTGTTGGGCGAGCCAACCACCCGCAGGGTATAGTCCTGCCGGTCGCTGACAGCATAGAGATGTAACTGCCGATAATAGGTTGTTATGTAGGCCTTGTCAACCCGTGGTATCTTAGTTTTCAGCAACGTATCCAGCGGAATGCCCAACAGGCTAAGTCCCTGCCCAGAACTACCAAAGTGGCTTCCCATCAGCAGGATAAGCAGTAGCCATCTGCCCAAACGAACCTTATCCATGCTTGAACTAGGGAATCTAATCTCCTCTATAGAACGCTGATTCTTATGATTATTAATATTAGTTATGATTTTTCCGGATAAATGGCCAAATGAATATTCCGTTATTCAGGGATTAAATCATAAATAAATCATAAGGATCATAAAGATCTGCGTTCTATTGAACAGGTGAAGGCAGATAATGTTTCTACAACACCACCACTGCTTTACCGATGACCTTTCGCTCCATCATATCCGTGAGCGCCTGTGGCGCTTCGGCCAGTGTGTATTGTTTGGAGATATGCGGTGAAATTTTGCCTTCCATAGCCCAACCCGCAATGTCCTGCATGTTTTTCATACTCAGAGCTGCTTCTTTTTGGGTGAACATCCCCCAGAAAACGCCCACCAGCGAGCTGCCTTTTAGCAGCGCCAGATTGAGTGGAATCTTCGGAATTTCGCCACCTGCAAATCCCACGACCAGATACCGACCTTTCCAGGCCAGCGACCGGATGGCGGGTTCAGCCCATTTATCGCCTACGGGGTCGTAGATCACATCGACCCCTTTTCCCTGCGTAATCTCTTTGAGCCGTTCACGCAGGTCTTCAGTAGTATAATTAATCATATAGGTCGCTCCTTTCTCATGGCAGACCGCTAGTTTTTCGTCGGTGGATGCAGCCGCAATGACGGTGGCCCCCATCAAATTACCCAACTCAACAGCGGCTAAACCCACACCACCAGCCGCCCCTAACACCAGAAGCGTTTCCGGTCCGTCGCCACGGTCGGGCTGGAGTTGTCCGCGGTCTTTCAGGGCATGATACGATGTGCCATACGCATACATGGTCGATGCCCCCGTCACAAAATCCATGCCGGCGGGCAGAGGAATTGTGGTTCGGGCATCCGAAATGCGTTCTTCGGCCAGTCCTCCGTGTGAGCCAAATGTAAATACATGGTCGCCAGGTTTAACGTGTTTTACCCCGTCTCCCACCGCTTTCACAATACCCGAGGATTCACTCCCCGGCGAAAATGGAAGTGGAGGTTTAAACTGGTACATATTCCGAATCGTGAGCGTATCCGGAAAATTCAGGCTACAGGCTTTCGTCTGAATCAACACCTCACCTGGACCAGGCACGGGCGAAGGAACATCTTCGAGCGTTAGGGTATCGGGCAGCCCGTAGGCGCGGCAAAGAATGGCTTTCATGTAGGTTAAAATTATTTTTCAACACAGAGGCACAGGGAACACTGAGTTTAAAGCCTTGATTACACGCTATTTTATTCTCTGTGCCTCTGTGTTGAAATCTTCCGGTGAATTAAAATTATCTTCAAATGCGGTTGTTCCGTCCAGCCGATTAAAGCGAACGAAATCCACCGAACCCGTACCTTCAAACTCATAGCTGACACCCACAATATCCGTAAACGCATTGGGTGCGATGGCTTCATAGGCCTTTTTACCAGCCACAAAGAGTTGCACCCGCTTGTTCCGAACTTCACACCGAACGTCGACCCACTTTGACAAATCAGCCCCGAAATTGGATAAATCTTTCGTCTTTGCTTCTGCTTCGTGGCCAGCCAGGTACAAATCCAGCTTGCCAATACAACCTTTTGCCGACAATGGAATCGAGAAGTATTGGTTCTTACAGAGAACCATTATCCGAATATACTGGCAAGCCGAAGAGCCTTTTTCAAAGTCATTTCTCACTCGCGTCTCGAATACAAAATTTTTGGCATTAAGCTGTTCAAACTCCCGCACATACCGATAGAGTACCGTTGGAGGCTGAGGTTGTACTGGAATATTGCGTTTCTTAATATCCTCAATCGACAACCCCAGGACTCCTTTTCGAGTTATGTCATCGGATTTGAAATAGATCGGAACAGGTGTCCACAAAACGGCCACGTGCCAGCCATCCGATGGAATCAACAGGTTGTGTTGCTTCACAATCTGCTTACCGATCACCAGCTTAGCCCGATAGTAGCCGGGCGAATAATAAATTGACGTGTATTCGTGGCCGTTTTTAGGTACCAGATCGCGTCGACGCGGGTCCCAGGATTGCTGAATAAACACCGAATCGGTAGGCGAAGCGGTGGCATCGTAAGAAAAGACGACCGAGTTGGGAAGGCCCTTTGCAACAGGTTGGCTACTGAACGAGAAATCAGTTGGCGAGAGTGGTTTAGGCGTAGCATTGCTCAGAAAAAACGCTAGAACGCCAACGACGCTGGCTAGCAATCCAAGTCCTATCCATAAGCGATTTCTGCCAGATATTCGACGCTCTTGAACTGGTTTTAAGGTAGTCGTTGGCAGCTCTCCAACCTGTTCAGGTACGGCTATAGAATCAGGTTCGTTCTGTTTTTTTTGTGAGAAATCCTGCTCCGTAACCGCTTTAAAATGCGACCAGTTCTCATAACCAGCAAACTGTACCAGGGCATTGAGCGTGGTGGCTGTGGGGCCGATTCGTAGCGCACCCGCCCCACACCCGCTTGAGCGTTGTTACACTCAGCGAAATGCCCGTCTGTTCGGCAATCTGTTCGGCCAGCCGCTCGAAATCCTGGGTTGACCAACCGTCGCTTTTTCCCCAACCCATTTTCTCCTCGATCAACCGACGGCAGCGGGCGAGTTCTCTATCTTCCTGTTGAGTAATCATAAATCTAACTGTCAGCCATTTGATTTCTGTGGATTCTTGTAGATTCTATTGTTTCTATAGATTCTAATTTGGTTGAGTACTAATTTTCAGTACAATAGAATCAACAAGAATCCATAGAATCCATTTCGATTACACGCTATCTATCAGCCACTTACTCTCTTGTATAAACTTGAACAGAAGTTGAACGTGGTTGAATAGCCTCTGTGCGCAGGGTTTCTCAAGTTTGTTACCGTTCGCAATTGCTCAACCAAATGTACTGAAACAAACGATGAAAAACCGGCCAACAGCCTTTGCATTTCTGCTTCTGGTAATTGTCCATCTGGCCAATGCCCAAACCGCTGTGCCCTATGGCAACAATCCGCAGGCTGGCCGCCAGTACAACGTGGGCGATGCAAAAATCTACTATGAAGTATATGGAAAAGGTAAGCCTGTTGTACTCCTGCATGGTGGCCTTTTTGGGTATATCGACGAATACGAATTCCTGATTCCAAAGCTGGCGCAAACACACCAGGTCATTGCCATAGGCACTCGTGGGCATGGTAAATCGGAGATCGGCACCAAACCCTTTACCTACCAGCAACTTGCCAACGATGCGTATGCCGTTATCCGAAGCATAACGAAAGACAGTGTTCTGGTAATCGGCTTCAGCGATGGTGGAATCACAGGCTATAACCTCACGGCCTTACACCCAGAATTAGTCCGAAAACTCGTTGCTATTGGTTCGCCCCGCCGACCAGCGGATCGGGTTTTAAGCAATGAGGAGGAGGGCAAAATGACAGCCGACCGCCTGGAAAAAATGGCTCCTGATTTCGTAAAATCCCGAAAGGCAATTATGCCCGAGCCAAATCGATGGGGTGAGTTTCTGGACAAACTCAATCCCCTCTGGAATCAGCCCACGTTCATTTCCGATGAAGCACTGCACCAAGTCAACTGCCCCGTGCTGGTCATGGCCGGAGATAAAGACCCTTACTTCAAGACCGAAAAAGTCATCGAAACAGTTCGTTTGCTGCAACACGGCACGCTGTCTATTATTCCAGGTTGCAGCCATGTCGTGCTCTACTGCAACTTCCCCGCCATTTGGGAAGCCATCGTTCCATTTATCAAGTAATCCATTTTAAGTATGAAAACCCTCATAGTAACGTCACTAATCAGCTTGATCACCCTGAAAGCAGCCGCCCAGCAGGTAGAGAATTACGGTGATTTCACAGCCAAACAATGGACATTCAGCGGAAAATACACCAAGGCTGATTACATGGGCAAACCTGCTATTAAACTCATTCGTGAGAAGGAAACTGCTACGGGTGCTACCATCGCTTACCTCAACGACTATACCTTCTCGGATGGCACCATCGAACTGGACATTGCGACACCCTTGCCCAAGTCGATGATCTCGTTTCTGGGTGTACTTTTTCATTTTAACAAAGTCGGCAATGAGCCGCGCTACGAGTGTTTTTACTTCCGCCCGTTCATGTCGGGGCAATCGGGAGCGATGCAATACATGCCTATTAACAACGGGCTCGTTAACTGGCCCGATTACCAGGCCGCTGTTTACCAGGGCGCTCCCGTTTGTAAAACGCAGCAATGGTTTCACGTCAAAGTCGATGTAAAAGGGCCAATGGCTACCGTTTTTGTTGATGGCAAACAAGTGTACCAGATCAAAAATCTGGCCCGTGGCAGTTCAAAAGGGTCGGTGGGTCTTTGGCTGGGCAATACGCCCGAAGGCTACTTCGCCAATTTCAACGTGACCAGAGCCGCGACAACGGCAGGCAAAACGATGAACTAACCACCAAAAACCGTATTGATTGATAGTCACAATGAAAACAGTCACAATGAAAGCAATATTGATTTTCTTATTAGCAACAATTGGTAGTCAGGCAGTTGCCCAAACTACAGTACCCTTTGACTCGTCAGCCTGGATGTTTGCCGGTAAGGTTACGAAAGAGACATTTCAGGGTAAGGACGGCATTCGCCTGACCGACGGTCGAATTATCCTGAAAGACAACACCTTTAAAAATGGCATCATTGAATTTGATATGACCCTATCGCCCGAGCGCAACTTCCCCGGATTTGGGTTTCGTCTTCAGGACACAGACAATTTTGAGCACCTATACCTGCGGCCCCACCGGGTAGGCAATCCGGATGCGATCCAATATATACCGATTTTCAATGGGCATGATTCCTGGCAATTTTACTATGGCGACGGCTATTCGACAACCGTGACCTACCCAATGAATGCGTGGGTGCACATCAAACTAGTCGTTCGGGACACCCAGGCCGAAGTGTATATAGGCAGCTCAACCGAACCATCTTTGGTGATTCATCAGCTAAAACGTGAACCCAAACCTGGCCGAATCAGCCTGGAAAACGGGGCACCGGTAACCACGCATTTCGCCAATTTCCAGTATACCAAAACAGATACCCCTCCGATGTCAGGGAAGTTTAAACCTGAAGCCGCCCCACAACCGGGCACTCTATTGAACTGGCAGGTCTCCAGCACTTTCGACGAAAAACTACTGCAAACCGACTACCTGATTCCGCAGGCACTAGCTAACCGATTAACGTGGAGCAACTTAACCGCTGAAAATTCGGGCATACTAAATGTATCCAAAATCAGAAAACGAAGCGAAGACGCCAATACCGTTTTTACGAAATTGACAATCGTTTCGGATAAACCACAGATTAAAAAACTAGACCTCGGCTTCAGCGACCGCGTCAACGTGTACCTCAATGGCCGTTTGCTGTATGCCGGTCACGACGAATTCCTATCGCGCGACTACCGCTTTCTGGGCACTGTGGGCTATTACGATGCGGTTTACCTCGATCTGAAGAAAGGGCAAAACGAACTCTGGATTGCGGTTTCGGAAAACTTTGGCGGCTGGGGAATCCAGAGCAGGATTGACGATCAAACAGGGTTAACGATTAAGCCATGAACCTGGAAGCTGCTACAAACATTGGATCGCTACGCGACCTGCCTAATCCCGAATTCACCTCATCGTTATCATCTTTTGCTTAACCTCGCCTTTATCGCAACGACTGTCTCCTCATACGAAGCCCCTATAGGTATCACCTGGCCCGCCACCGTAATTTCCTGACGGGCCATTTTCTCAATTTTATCAACGGCAACGCAGTAGGAACGGTGCACCCGGATAAACTGGTCAGAGGGTAGACTTTGGAGTAAATCAGCCATCGTTTGTCGGCTGAGCAGTTTCCGGTTTTTCAACATGTATATCAGGTAATTGCCTTCGGCTTCGATATACAGAATATCATCGAGCAGCACTTTTTCTTCTTCATAACCCGTCTTGACGAAGATGAATGCCTGCCCCTTGTCGGAACGTAGTGTTTGCATATCAAGGGTTTTGGTACAGGCTTTCAGGAAACGGGCTAACGAAAATGGTTTCAGCAGGTAATCGACAGCGTCCAGCTCAAAGCCCTCAACGGCAAAGTCGGAGTAGGCCGTCGTAAAAACGATCATTGGCACTTTAGGCAGGCATTTGACCACGTCAACCCCGAAATATCTGGCATTTTGATGTCTAAAAACAGCAGGTCTATACGGTTGGTCTGTAACCAGGCAATTGCCTCAAAGGCATCGGTAAAAGTTGCCTTCAGATCCAGAAACGGAACTTTAGCGGCATGGAGCTTTATAACTTCCAGAGCCTGGGGTTCATCGTCGATGGCGATTGCGGTTAGGGTCATGCGTCAATTGGTTAGTTGAACTACCCTCGTATTTTACAATAAGGGAAAAGCAGATTCTCGTCGTATTTAGTTTCAGGTTGAACGTAGGGAATCTACGCTGGCTTAACGCTACTGGCACCAGCCAAAGTAGCAAAAGCGGAAGGATAAAGTATCTCATATAGAACGATTTTTTATAAATCAGGTCACTCACCAATACACCAGTGTTAATGCCACAAAGTAATCCTGCTCCGATTGCTGAATAGCCAGTTGGTGTCGGTTTGGGTAAATCAGGTCCAAACGTTTACGAACATTATCCAGCCCTACACCCGATTGCGACTCTTCCGGATCATTGCCCGTTTTAGGATACCGGGAGTTATGTACTTTAAAATACAGGTGCGTGTCATCTAAGGTCAGGGTGATATAAATCCAGGATGGATGCCTTAGACTGATGCCATGCTTGAATGCATTTTCGACAAAGGGCGTCAACATCATGGGTGCCAGGTAAATAGCCCGGTTCGGTGCCTGAATGTTCACCCGAATTTCGATGGGATGTGTTTCGTCAATGCGCATTCGCTGAATCTGGATGTAATTGTGCAGGTACTCGATTTCTTTGTCGAGCGGAATACGGTCACGGTTGTTTTCCTGCAACATAAACCGCATCATATCACCCAGCTTCTGAATACCGTCTGCCGTTTTTTCGCTGTTTTCCTTTAGCGCGGTTGCATATAAACTATTCAGCGCATTGAATAGAAAATGAGGATTGATCTGCGCCCGCAGGCTCGACAATTCCGCTGACTTAGCAGATACCTGCGTCTGGAGTACGGTTTTCTCCTTGGATAGTATTATCCGCACATACGCTATGACAATTGAACTTACCGCAACGATACCCGTAAAGGCCAGAATCTGGTCGAAGACACGTATATAAAACCCGTTAGCAGCCCCCATAACAGGGTGTTAACAATAAAGGCTATAAGCAGAAACATAAGACACGTACTAAACACAACAACTTTCGACGATCGGGGAGCACGAATGGCTGGCAAAATGTAGGTGTAGGCATACCTCTGAAGAAACAGGGTCTGTAAACCAAGCCCTGTCAGAAGAAGCAGACCCCGGCCTCCCCCTGCCATAAAGTTGGAAGCAGATTTACTACTAAAGCCAGGCTTAACAAAGTGGCAATCAGTCCGACAAACGGAAGGTAACTAATTCGTTTTTGCTGTTCGGGAAGTTCTGCCGCCAGGTTTTGGTGCAGGTAATTAACAAGATGAAAGAGCAGCTCATAAACAAGCAGGAAAATTCCCAGCCCAATGGCATCGGCTAAAACCGTTCGGGCACGATATAATGAAAAGACTTTCAGACCGATGATCCGTCCGATGCCATCGTGTTGGTAGCGAACCTGCAACTTAAGATAATGGTATACGAACGCGCTGGCGAGTAGCAGCAAACCCGTCAGGACAATAAATAGCACCGCTTTCCGGTCATTGGTGCGATCGTTTATGAGTGGGTACGCCAGATTATGAAAGATGTACCAGGCTCCCAACGTCAGGCAGACACCAGCAATCAGCGGACTATTGTTGTTCAGGGTATGGTTGTAGAAAGCCAGGTTTCGCCAGACAACCGACGCGGGAACCCGGTTGTGTTCGGCAATCTCCACCATAGCGTTGATCCGGTTAATGTCCTCGATCAATCGCCTGATGACATAAATAACCGCTGTGCTTAGTACGAAGACTAATTCATAGCGACGGATAAGTTGTATGTCCCGCATTACTTTGGCTGATTTTTGACCAAAACTAGGCGTGACGCACAAGCGCCGGAGAAAAATGGGGTGAACTGGTTGAAAAATGGGTTGAAGGGCGTGGTGCTCGGAGCGTGGGGCAGGGAGCATGGTTTTGCACGCTCTGAGCCCCACGCTATTCTGACCGAAGGGAGCGCACCGGATTCATTAACGCAGCTTTGATGCTCTGGAAGCTCACTGTTAGTAAAGTGATAAGCAATGCTCCGGTACCCGATGCGGCAAAAATCCACCACGAAATTTCTGTACGATATTGGTACTTCTGAAGCCAGTTATGCAGAAAATAGTAAGCAATGGGCGTAGCGATGCCAAACCCAATGATGACCAGCACCACAAAATCTTTCGAGAGCAAACGCCACAGATTGAACACTGATGCACCCAGTACTTTCCGAACACCAATCTCTTTGGTGCGTTGCTCGGCCATGTACGAGGCCAGACCGAACAAGCCCAGACAGCTAATAAAAATAGCCAGAATGGCAAAAAAAGAAGCTAATTTCCCAATCCGCTCTTCTGTGCGAAACTTGGCGGCATATTCATCATCGGCAAATTTGTATTCGAAGGGGGCCGACGGAATGAGCTTTTTGAAAACCGCTTCGATTTTTGGTAACGCATCGCTGGTACTGATGGCAGGATTGAGTCGGATATTGATCCAGTTAGGATTCCCAAACAGACAAAAGACAGTAGGCTTGATTGGCTGGAATGGCGACTCCATGACCATGTCTTTCACAACGCCAAGCACTATAAAACTTTTTTCGACATTATCGGTCATCCACTGGCTTTTCCAGTGAATCGTTTCGCCAATGGCCGATCCGGCAGACTGCTTTTGGAAGCCCATCTGTTTAGCAGCTGTTTCATTAATAATAAAGCCACTGGAATCAGAAGCAAATTCCTTCGAAAAGTTGCGTCCTGCAATAAATTGCCAGCCAACCGTTTGGGCATATTCGGGCGTGACCGATAAGGTAGCAAATTGGTCGGTCGACGGTGTGGATAGGCCTTTCCACCGGAAGCCATCATTTGTTGACCAAACCCCAGTAATTGGGCTCTGCGATTCTGCCACATCGGTGACGGCCCCGGTATTTTTTAGTTCGGTACGCAATAAATCGGTTTTGCCGTAAAAATCGTCCGATTGCATTTGTACCATCAATAAGCCATCCCGGGAATAACCGACCGGGCGACTTTTAGCAAATTGAACCTGACGATAAACAACAAGCGTACAGATGATTAGTGTAATAGAGACAGTAAACTGCATAACGACCAGCACCTGACGAGGCATGGACGAAAAACGCCCCATTTGTGCTCTTGCTAACCCAACTCCTTTCAATACCTTGACCGGTTGGAAAGAGGTTAAATACAAAGCCGGATAGCTACCTGCCAGCAAACCAGTTAGTAGCACGAACCCAACGTTAAACAGCCAGAAGTAGCCATTTTTCCAGGGGATACTCATCTGCTTGGCCGCCATATCGTTGAACCAGGGCAAGGCTGTTGTCACCATCAAAATGGCCAGCCCAAAAGCCAGAAAGACAACCAGAAAGGACTCACTGAAAAACTGGCTAATCAATTGAATTCGACGCGAACCGATCGCTTTCCGAATCCCGACTTCTCTGGCGCGTTGTTCGGAACGAGCGGTTGACAGATTCATGAAATTGATACAGGCCAGCAACAACACAAAGAAGCCAATCAAACCCACTAGCCATACGTATTGAATCGGCCCATCGCTGACCGTTCCATTTGTAAAATCGGAATACAAATGCCAGTTACACATGGGATTTAACCACATTTGCGGAGTAGTTGCAGCCTCCTCCTTCATGCTCTCAAGGTGCCTGATCACATTTAGCTCAGAATCTTTTATACTGGCCGTAACCTTATCAAAGTCCGTATTCGGTTGAATCTCTACATAAATCCAGAGCGCATGGTTATCCCATTTTTTCTGTCTCATATAGGCATTAGTGGCCACGAAGTAATCCCAGGAAGCCAGAAACTGAGCATTATGAAGTTCCGTATTCTGGGGTAAATCTTCGTAAACACCGGTTACCCGTACATCTTTATCCGTATTGATTTTCAACAGTTTACCCATCGGTTCGGCATCGCCAAACAAGGCACTGGCTGTGGAAGCCGACAGTAAAATGGATTGTGGGTCCTGCAAGCCTGCCCAGGTTCCTTTGAGCATACGCAGCGTGAACATTTCGGGAGCTTCGGCCCCAATAAACTGTCCTTTTTTTGTGAGCTTCTTATCCGTTGTCGACAGGATATAATCACCTGTGTGCGTAGACGTTACGATATGTTTAAAATGGCGTTTGTAGTTCGTCTTTAATTCATGAATGAATGGATAGGGTAAGGTTTGCGACGTCTTGATGACGCCATGCTCAACCTGATTTTGCATGATCCGAGCAATACGGCTGTAATTTTTATGATACGTATTAAAAGACAGTTCATCGTATACCCACAGGCCAATGAGCATCGCTACGGCCATACCTACGGCCAGCCCTCCAATGTTGATAAATGAGTAACCCTTGTTCTTAACAAGAGTCCGAAAGGCGATTGTCAAATAATTGCGTAGCATATCAGGAGTTGTTGGGTTGGTAAATTCACCAGATTGTCGTTTCATGATCGAGGGTCGAACATAGGCCAGCACTTCGCGCCAATAGCGTCGTCGGGCCCTGGCTTCACCGGACTGGACTACCCGCAAGGCATAGCGTTCATGCAGGTCGCCCAGCACCTCTTCCCGAAGGTGAGGGGCGCAGAACCAGTTGAGAAAGCGGTCGGCAAGGCGGGGCGGTTTCATGGGGTTGTGATGGGTAGAGACAAGGCACGCCTTGTCTCTACGAGGGACGTTACTATTCAGACCGCAATGATTTCACCGGATTCATCAACGCGGCTTTGATGCTTTGGTAACTGACCGTCAGCAAGGCAATAGACAGTGCCATCAGGCCAGAAAGTGCAAACATCCACCACTCAACGTCGATCCGATAGGCGAAATCCTGCAACCAGTGGTGCATGGTATACCAGGCAATGGGCGAAGCAATCACCACGGCAATTAGCACCAGTCGGACAAAGTCTTTCACCAGCAATTGCACAATACCGGGCACCGAAGCCCCCATCACCTTGCGAATCCCGACCTCTTTAGTTCGCTGCTCGATCACGAACGCCGACAGCGCAAACAACCCCAGACTGGCGATAATGACTGCCAGCAACGCAAAGGCCGAGAATAACCGCTGGGTTTGTTGTTCACTGGCATAAAAATTGGCAAACTGATCGTCCAGAAAATGGTATTCCAACGGGCCATTTGGGTTGAAAGCCTCCCATTGAGTCTTCAGATCGGCCAGAAAACCCGCTACATCTGTGGTCTTGATTTTCAGTACGATACCACCGGCATTTCGGCCCATCATCAGCATAAGGGGAGACACTTTCTGCTTGACCGACACATAGTTAAAATCCCTAACGACACCGATGACTTTGTATTCGTGATTACCCGACCGAACTACCGATTTACCGATTGGATTGGTGCCTTTCCAGCCTAATTCGTGAACCGCCGATTCGTTGATGAGCACACCCGAAATTGAATCCGTCGGGAAATCTCTGGAGAAATTCCGACCCTGCACCACCTGTATACCCAACGTGCGCAGGTAATCGTAGTCGACGTGAAAAATATTGGCGTGAATTTCGGTACCGTTCGATGTTTCGTTTTTCGGATAAATTTGCGTCCCGTCCATCATCGTGCCACCCGGCGTATACCTCGACAGACTGGCCGCAACAACGTGGCTATTTTGTAAAAGCTGATCTTTAAATGCTAGTTGTTTGTCGCCCAGCAAACGGGTATCGGGCAAGGCAATAACCTGATCTTTATCATAGCCCAGCTTCTTAGTCTGCATATATTGCAGCTGCTTATATACAACAATGGTGGCAATCAGCAGGATGGTCGAAATAGAAAATTGAAAAACAATTAACCCGCTATGGAGTGATTTTTTCTGTGAACCTTTCCCAAAAAATGCACCTTTCAATGTTTTAATAATGCTGAACGACGACAGGAAAAAAGCCGGATAGATACCCGCTAATATGCCCGCTAAAAAGCTCGCCAGCAAGAGGGCGAGAATAGCCTGGTAGCTCAGAAAAAAAGAGAAGCTGATCTGTTTGTTGGCCACCTGATTGAAATAAGGCAATAACAGGAATACAAGGCCATAGGCACACACCATCGCCAAGAACGTCAGCAATACCGATTCGGTCAGAAACTGAAAAACGATCTGATTCTTAATCGAACCCATCACCTTCCGAATGCCGACCTCCCGAGACCGTTTTGCGGCCTGTGCCGTCGATAAATTCGTGAAGTTGATGCAGGCCAGCAACAGAATAAACAGTGCTAACGCGGAGAAAATATAGACGTACTTAATATCACCATTCGGTTCCAGCTCATACTTGGTGTTCGAATACAAATGGATGTCGGTAAGCGGTTGTAAAGAAAACCGAAACGTTTCGACCGATTTCTGGGCTTCGGCCAGGCTGACACCCATATCGCGCTGTACTTCCGGTACCACATATTTCGCCACCAATTGCGGAAATTTCGCTTCCAGCTTTTTCGGATCAGCTTTATCATTCAGCGCCAGATAGGTAAAAAAACCGATGTTGCTCCAGGTTGGATTGGCAATATGTCGCGATGATAAACTCAGAAATGCATCGGCATGAAAATGTGAATTGTCGGGTACTTTATCGATAATACCCGTCACGGTAAAGGCTGCCCGTTGTGTACCCACCGCCAATGTTTTTCCAATTGGATCTTCATCGCCAAAATATTTCCGGGCAAATTCTGTTGAAATAACAATGCTGTTGGGTGCGATCAGAGCTGTTGCCGCATTGCCTTTACTAAATGGAATCGAAAACAGGGACAGGAAATTAGAATCCGCAAAAGCAAGGTGCAATTCCTTAAACTGATTGTTTTTATACTGAATATAGTCGCTGACAGGCAGGAATCTCGTAGCGGCTTTTACCTCAGGAAACGTCCGTTGAATCCCCTCGCCAACACCAGCATCCACATTAGGATAAACGGCCACATCACCATTGCCAGCCACTGATACCTGTACCCGATAGATGTTGCTGGCATCGCTGGGATAGTTGTCATATCTTAATTCAGTATACACAAACACGGCAATGAGCATAAAACTAGCCAGCCCAATGGCCAGCCCCATCATATTGATAGCGGTAAATGCTTTATTCAGCATCAGATTCCGCCAGGCGATTTTTACATAGTTTCGGATCATATCAGTCGGTCTTGGATTTGTAAATTCTAGTGGCCTCCGTCGAATAAATTCAGGTCGTACATAAGCCAGTACATCCAGCCAGTACCGCCTGCGTGCTTTGGTCTCCCCTACTCGCTCTATCCGCCGGGCATAGCGCTCGTGTAAATCACCCAGTACCTCCTCGCGCAGGTGCGGAGCGCAGAACCAGTTCAGCAGTCGGTCGGCAAGGCGTGGCGGGGTCATGGGGTTGTGATTGGTAGAGATAAGGCATGCCTTGTCTCTACGAGAAACGTGATTATTCCGACCGCAGGGAGCGAACCGGATTTACCAGGGCGGCTTTAATAGCCTGGTAACTAACCGTTGCCAGAGCAATGGCAACCGCCAGAACACCCGAAACAGCAAACATCCACCACTCAACCTGAATGTGATACGCAAAATCGTTCAGCCATTCATTTGTGGCCCACCAGGCTACCGGGAAGGCAATGCCGTTGGCGATTAAAACCAATTTCAGAAAATCTTTTGAGAGCAAAACGGTAAGATTCATAACACCGGCACCCAGTACTTTACGCACTCCGATTTCCTTGATGCGTTGTTCGGCGGCATAGGTTGCCAGGCCAAACAGACCCAGACAGGCAATGAAAATTGTAATCAGGGCTACCCAGATCAGCAGCGTCTCACGGCGTTGATCTTCGGCATAGAAACGGGCCAGTTGCTCATCCAGAAAGTGATATTCAAGAAGGTGTGTAGGGTCAATTTTGGCCAGAACATCATTCATTTGGGCCAACGTTGCCGGAATATCCTTGCCTTCAATTCGTGCCGTAAAGTAATCGATGTTATGCACCGGATTTCGTTGATAAGCCAACACCATCGGGGCAATTTTTTCACGAAGCGATTGAAAATGGAAGTCCTTTACAATGCCGATTACCCGTGCGTTAAAAGGCTGATTATCTTTGTTCAGTGGTCTATAACTCCCTCCCATCGCTCTGGAAGGAATACCAATCCGTTGCCCGGACACCTCCCTGATATTGAGCATCTTAGCCGCTGCTTCATTCAGAATAACCGATGTAGAATCGCTCATTCCGTTAAAATTTCGGCCCTTTAACAGCTGTACCTCAAAGGTTCGGGCAAAGTTTTCGTCGGCTCCTATCCAGTAAGCGACTTTAGGTTCGTTGCTACTTCCCTCAGTGTTGATTTGAACTGTCGGAATGATCTTCCATTCACCCGGCACTCTGGAGGTAGCCGATACCTGCTTAACGCCTGCAATTCGACTGAATTCCGTTTTTATGGTTTCAGCACCACTTCGTACTTTACTACTGTTTATATCTACAACCAGTAGTAGTTTTTTATTGAATCCTAAATTTTTGTTGTTCGCAAACTGAACTTGCTGGAAAAGCACGATGGTCGCAATCATCATGACGACCGAAATCGTAAACTGAAAAACAACCAGCCCTTTCCGTAATGACAAATCCCCTCTGTTTTGGAGTTTGAGGTTCTTTAGTAATAAAAGCGGACTGAAACTGGACAGTAAAAATGCAGGATAACTCCCTGATAATAAACCCGTGGCAAAAAGTGCAATAAGACTATAGAGCCAAATTCGGTAATCGCTGTGAATACCCAGCGAGAGTTCTTTGTGGGTAAATTCGTTGAAGGCAGGCAGCAGCAAATTGACTATCGCTACGGCAAGCAGGAACGAGATCGTCGTTACAACCAGTGATTCGGTCAGAAACTGATTGATAAGGTGGTATCTGAAGGCTCCATTGGCTTTACGAACACCAATTTCTTTCGACCGATTGGACGCTCTGGCCGTGGCGAGGTTCATATAATTGATGCAGGCAATGAGCAACACAAACAGAGCAACAATCGCAAAGATTTTGATGTAGAGGAGGCTCCCCTGGCTCATCGCTTCCACATTGCCATTCCGGGCACCCTCGGTGATCGTATCCGAGAAAAGATGAATATCGGTCAGGGGTTGCAATGTATAGCTTATAGAACTTCCGGCTTCCAGTTTGGCATTGGCCTTGAGTAG
Organism: Spirosoma telluris; assembly: GCA_003259005.1. Classification (GTDB taxonomy): domain Bacteria; phylum Bacteroidota; class Bacteroidia; order Cytophagales; family Spirosomataceae; genus Spirosoma; species Spirosoma telluris. Next base: position 601,875 of record QLII01000001.1, on the reverse strand, counting down.
ATCCGTGATTTTCTTGGCTGCTACTTCCGGACTGGCCTTTTCCTTCAGGAGAAAGAACGTCATGAAACTTTGAGAATCCCAGCTAGCTGTCCATTCTGCAAAATCCTTATCGCTACTGATGGTCGCTTCCGAAACGATTGCCTTAAAATCAAAACTCGAATTACGGGGGTGATTTTTCAGAACGGCCGTTATCTTCAGAGGCTTGTTTATCTCAAAGTCCACAGTTCTGCCAACTACCTGCGTACTATTGAAAAGTCGTTGTGCCAGCTCTTCAACGATAATGATCGAATTCGGTTCGTTCAGCGCCGACCTACCATCGCCATCAATGGTCTCGAAATCAAATAGTTTTAGTACACCTGGCGTGCCAAATGTCACTGTTTCCTGAAACGTATTTTTGTTTTCCGGATTTGACAGATTGGCTCTTCCCGTTCGAACAATTCGAGCTGAGTTCTCAATTTCGCCAATACTTTTCGGTGCTTCTTCAGCCACTTTATAGCTCGATGCTGCAATAGTCAACTCTTCGGTAGGCGTTTTTTTATGCTGAATAGCTCGGTAAATTCGGCTTGCCCGGCTGTGTTGCTGATCGAACGTAAGCTCATCGAAGAGGTATAATCCAATCAACAAAAAACAAGTGATGCCCAGGCTCAAACCAGCCACATTAAGAGCGGTATACAGTTTGTGACGACCTAAAGTCCGAAAAGAGATTTTGAAATAATTGCGTAACATATCAGTAGTTGTCGGATTGGGAAACTTAACAGACCGTTGGATTACTGGTTGTCGTTTAATGATCGAAGGCCGCACATAGGCCAATACTTCCCGCCAATAACGGTGTTGGGCTTGAGCCTGACCCAATTGCGCGCACCATAATTCATAGCGTTCATGCAAATCGCCCAGCACTTCCTCCCGCAGATGAGGAGCGCAGAGCCACTCAATGAACCGTGTAATCCATTTAGGCGGGTGCCCATGGCCAGGCATCCCCGCGCCATTTTTTCAGGTTTCATAACGCGCTCGAAATGATTACTGCCAATCCAGTAACAGGTGCGAGTCGATACGCTCCCAAAGCCGATTACGAACAGCACGCACGTCCTGTAGGATTCGTCCACCTAAGGCCGAGACCGTAAACAGGCGTTTTCGACGTCCGCCCCGCTCGGCGGTAGCTTCCCCCAAAAAGGACGAGACATAGCCTTTTTGCTCCAATCGTTGCAGGGCAGCGTGAACTGCGCCTGTACTAACCGAGTTGCCCGTTTCCCGCTCAAGCTCCTCGGCAATGACAACCGAATATGCTTTGGGGGAAAGTGCAGCCACAGCCAGTAAAACTACCTCCTCAAACTCGCCTAAATCACTGCGTCGCATGAACCGAACGTTTGGCTATTGAAAATTAGAATCTGATTTCCTCTATTTCCGTATATCAAATGGTCTGCCAAAAGAAAAAAGCGGCCATTGCAGCTTGAAAAGGGCTTTTCTTACGTGTAGATACCTATACTTGCTGTCCGTTTATGGACAAAAAGTGTACGCATCTGGACAGGTTCCAACAAAAAAAGGCCGCGTTACAACGCGACCTTTTTGCCTTCCAGCCAAGAAACAGGAACAGCTCTTAATTGCCAACCATAAATACCGCATTACTAAACAGCAGTTTGCCGTTGTACCAGAATCCCCGGAAAAGTGGATCATCAGCCAGATACACAATACTGCCTCGACCATAGGTTTGAACCCCCATCAGCAAGGTATTTTTCAGTTTCTCTTTGGCGTTTTTACCTGAGAATCCAGCTACATAGTTATCACTTTTCAGATAGCCCACATTCCATCCATCTTTCAGAAAATCGAAGTTGAAGGCATTCTGCACGAGCGAGTAGTAACCGTGTGTCAGCCCAAAGCCTAGGGATGGCTTGTATCGATATTTACCCGGTAAATACTACCTGGAATATCGTCAGAAATTGCCGCCCTTTCCCGGTTGGCGTACAGTTTGACCGAATCGGCAGCATTCTCCTTGCGTGCGTTGCCCTTGTCTTTATCAGCGGCCTTGTCTTCTTTCTCTTTCAGGGCGAAACCGTCTTTACCCGCCAGAAAGGATGCGGCCCGCTCCATGGCAATGAGCTTCCCCCCTGCCCGAACCCATTCTTTAATGGCCGACAGCACTCGCTCGTTCAGGAAACGGCCGTAATTGTAATTAGTTGGCAGAATAAGTACGTCTAATTTACTCCACTCAACGTTACCCAACGAATTGCCGTCAAGCAATGTGATGGGGTAATTCAACTCCTGATCGAAGAAATGCCAGACTTCGCCCGCCGAAGGTGGTGGAGTTCCATCGCCAAGTACAACCGCTACTCGTGGGGCTTTCAGTCCTGTCACATAATCCGAACCGAAATCGGAACCCGTTGTCACAAAACCCGTTTGCACACCCACGACCTCGGCACCTGCCTGCGTAGCGGCCTGCATGACCAACGCACCCAGCCGGTCACCAACACGCTCGTTTCCCGTTCGGGTGATGATTAATGTGCCGGAGGGATAGGTTTTACCCTCAACTTCAAATTGCTTTTCGGCAGCTCTTACCCGAATTTTCTGTTTTAGTAAGGCAGCTAGCGTCTGTACAGCCGGTACTGACTGCCAGCGAACCAGGTAAGCATAGGCTGTGGCGGGTAACGTAGCTGTAGCAGGAGCAGCAGGAGCCGTCGATGTTGGGGTTAACTTAGTCGTTAGCCCATAGGTCTGAAGCCCAAACGCATAGGGCAACGACCAGGCCGTAATGTCATACGTTGCCGAATCCTCCAACGCCGAATTCTGCTCAAACAGGATTTTTAGCAGGGTAGATTTTGGCTGATAGGCACTAATCACAATATCCTCAGCAGCGACCGACACGCTCTTATCGGTCTTCTGAGTGGTATAATTGAATCCACCGGCAACAGTCTGCGCTTTGCCAGCATAGCCAAAACTGATCTTGTTACGATCCAAGAGTTGTTGCAACGCCTTCAGACGCCCGGCATCGCCGTTTGATTTGATCACGTAACTCTTATAAGCGCCAATGGGTGTGTTCCTCGATTTGTCGAAAAACTGACCAAACTCCTTTACGATTTCGGCGGGTCGGTCAGCTACCGATTCGAGAGTGGCAATACTGGCCGTATAGTGGTGATCGATACGCTGGCGGAGGGTAAGCGTATCGCCGTCCGCCTTTTCAATTGCCAGACCCGCCCGGCCACTCCCGCCCTGTTCGTAGGTCATGCCAATGGCACCGTTATAGGTTGGGTAAGTATCGCCGTAGCTGGGATAGAATAAATCGAAGCGTTCGCGGGTGTAGTAAAGCCAGCCGCTTTTGTCAAAATAACGGCTGCAATATTCACCAATCGTCTGCTGGAATTTCCGTTGGTATGGGGTAATATCTTCGTGATAGGGCTTGGCCGATGGCGCGAAATAATAGGGGCTCTCAACGCCCATTTCGTGAAAATCGCCGTGTAACTGGGGCATCCACTGCTGGTAAAGCGCCATGCGTTGCTGCGTAATTTCCTGCGTTTGCCAGGCCCAGTCGCGGTTTGGATCGAACAAATAATGCGTATAACGCCCACCTGGCCAGGGCTCACTATGTTCTCGGGCCGATGGCGTAGGGTTCGGATTTCGGCCCAGCATCTGGTTATACCAGTTCACATACCGATCATGTCCATCCGGGTTCAGACCAGGATCGAGAATGACCACGGTAGAGTTCATTATCTTCTGTGAAACAGCATCGGATGTATTTAGCAACCGATATAACACATCCATAAACGCTTCGGAGCTAACGGCCTCATTGCCGTGAACGTTATAGCTAAGCCAGGCAATGGGTGGCTGGGTGGCCGATGTTGGATTGCCTTCCATCAGGCCAATGCGTTTTAAGTTATTGGTTCGAATTTCTTCTAACCGGGCCATATTGGCTTCTGATCCAAGCGCCACGACCATGAGTTGGCGGCCTTCGTACGAAGTCCCGTACGGGATCAGCTTAATCCGATTGGGCAGCTGGCGTGCTACCTGTTCAGCATAGGCCAAGACCCGGTGGTGGGAGTAAATCGGTCACCTATCTTGTAGCCAAGAAATTGGGCGGGTGATAACGGAGCAGTTGATGAAGAGGTAGATGCTTGAGCCAGAACTGACCCGGTCTGAACTGACAGCGATGCGACCGTCAGACCCGCCAGCAATAAAAGGTGTTTCATGAATGCGATGAAAAAAAAATGAGAAAGCTAACCTCCTCAAAAATAGCAGTAAATCGACCACGAACCCTTTTTTTAGAAAAATTTTAGTGGTGAGTGTTGCATTTTAAAAACATTGCCTTACCTTTGCACCACGATTCGCCACCAGGGTAGCCACAAGCCAAACTGATGGGTCTTTTAAACAAGACGGCCGATTCGTCTAGCGGTTAGGACATCGCCCTTTCACGGCGGTAACACGGGTTCGATTCCCGTATCGGTCACAAAATGATCAGTTGTCCACTGAAAAAACCCTGAAACCAGCCCTAACCCGGCTGGTTTCTTTTGTTTATTCCTTATCTGGGATCAAGACTAAAACCTAAACTTTACGCCAACCGCGTTCAGGTAGTCTTCACTTTTTATGAACAGCTCAATTTGAACTTCGGAAACTGAGCCACCGTTGAATAACTGGACAACACGCTGTAAGGATCGATTGGCCGAACCGTTTACGAGTAAACCAACGCCAAGAATAGCCGCTCCACCAGCTAGTAAGCCACCACTTAACTTGCGCCCTACAATGGCACCACCTAAGGAGTAACCAACGCCAAAGCCACCTACAACGCCAAGTATATTGGCCCAGTCTCTGTTAGATTTATAGGTATTGAATGCGGTTGTTAGCTCAGGATTATCTTTTTGGGAAATAATTGGTAGTATCTCCTTAGGCTTGCTCATTATTTGGCCTTGAAAAGAGACCCGGCCTCCCTTCAAAAGGGTCATTTCCTGGCTCCTTCCAGTAAAGGAAACCAAAATAAAAAAGAGTAGGTAAAAGGGTAGAATTTGTTTCATTTGTCCGTAATTATCATCCAGTTTATACAAAGGCGAATTTCAACATCTGAGACATTAATTAAGTAACAGGCGCAAAGAATTAAAATTACTAGGTCTTTCTAAGGAGTACGTCAGTGAATTGAATGCGGAATTGACCATCAGCCAATCGGGCTGCTTCCAGCGGGCCGTTCTGAAGACGGTTATAAACTACCAGACCTTCACTGAATGGAATGGCAAACTATCCTCCTATCGCACTTTATAGATGGTATATGCATCTTTGAACCATTTATAACTTCCGCCAATAGTACCACCATCTTGTGAACGGGTGGAATCTACCTGGTTGAGCGAGGATACATAAATCGTTTTTAACTGGGGGCTATTCGTAGTCCAACAGGTGGTTAAATTTTTATTGTGACTTACATCTAACTCCGTTAATAAGCTGCCTGTGCAAAATAATTGCGTTAAAGAAGGTAAAGTAGTTAAATCCAGTGTTCGGATCAAATTCTTATTACAGTGCAGTATCTTCAATTTATTATTAGCTTTCCCAAATAGTAACTGGCTTATTTGCGCAGGAGGATAGTAGCCTTCACCAGCGGAGGGATTCGTAGAGCAGTTTAGAAACTCCAAATTAGGATTTTGGCTGACATCTAGCTGGTCAATGGCCCATCCCGTGCAATCCAGATATTTTAAGTTAGTAAAATACGCAATCCCTTTTAAGTTTTTAATTGTGGGACGTTGTGCCGTAACAATCAAACGAAGCGTATCAACAGATTTGATATCGCCATACTTAATGCTTCCATTGACAGTTCGATCCGAATCAATATTTAAATACACAAGATAGTCTTCAAATCCAGAATCTGGAATCGTAATAGGTGTATTATCGGTTAGTGGTATTTCCTCTTTTTTGCAACTCGACAAAAAAGATACCAAAAAAACTAAAAAGAAAGCGTTTTTCATTTTAGTGACGTTTAAAATCTATCAAAACAAGATGCTTAAACACTATAGACCATAGCTGTTATTCTGTAATAAGGACTTTTTTACTTTCATTAAGCTGGTTTAAGACCAAGTTGTAGTAAATAAATTCAGTTTTAGTTTGTCCTTTTAGAGCGTGTTTTGGAATTGAAAAGTACTGGTAGTGGAGTCAACTTTGTGGTCGCCAAACGACAAAGCCATGACCAAACACGCTCTTAGGAATCTGCCGCTAGGAAATGCCTCTCTTAACCATATAAATAAAGCATTATATCGTCAAAAAATCTGTTTATTTTGATCAAAGAGCATTTATAATACGAGCGTAAATATTATTACTTGAATTGCTATCATACGTTAATGTAGAATCATTAGTTATACTAGCCGTGATACTTGATGTAGATCCGCTATTGGCAGTAGTGCGAGTAATAGTAAAGCCAAGTGCAGAAGAACCACCTGCAGCAATATATTGCCCAGCATTCATCTTAACTGTGATTTGTCGATTAGCAACAATATTAGTAGCTGTCCAATTTGGATTGTTAACGGTTTGGTTTCCTAATGCAAAAACATTAATCGTGGTAATACTATTATTAAACGAAAGGGTATAACCCACGGGAGCAGTGACTACAAGCTCTACAGTACCGCTAGAGGTTGCTGTGCCTACGACTTCGAAAATATTTACCACAAAGTTTTGGGCGGCATTAGCCCCAAAGTTGGCCTGGAGAAGCACTAGATTTAGAACTAAATCAGGGGGAGATGATCGTTGTACTCGGTTTCCTGCCTGATCATACGAAAATCTAGGTTGAGCCAGTGACTGGGAAATTACCAGCATAAAAAAAAGGGCTAAGTAGAAGTTTTTCATCATTAAAACTGTTAACACTTATTTTTTCATTAAAAGCATACTGATGGAAAAAAAAAAAAAAATTCAAGCGGGAACATCAATTCGATAAGAATGGATTATGATTACAGTTTACAAAAGTTCAGGTTAGTCAAAACAATTTCTTTCTTTAATAGATAAACTACAACGAAGCCATAGAACTCCACTTACAACATATAGGTTATACTTCATTACTTGTGTGTAATTACTTAATGTTAAGCTGACCACTCGTCCATAATGGAGACCTTAGATTAAGTAGAAATGAGGTTCTCTTTAAGGAAATCAGAGGTGACTAAGTTAGAAATAGATTAAACTAGTTTAGCAGACCCTTTTATCAATTTAACATACGGGAAATGGTCTTGTGCATATAAGTAGGTAGTGTTTTATCCGACGCCATTTTCTTTAAAATTGACACAAGAGCAGGATTACCTTTATTTTTATCAAATACATTACTTTCTGAAAAGCCTAATAGTAATGCTTCAGATAAGGTTTCTTCATGAATAAGTCCAGATTTATACAGTCTGTAACAAAGTGCCAGCGTTTTCAGACAATCCTTGAAAGGTAACTTTTCCATGGAAAGCAAAGCAAAATGCTTGCTCCGATGATTATACGTTGTATCCCGCATATACTCCATGGCACAGGCAACATAAAGAGTCGGATTGTTGTAAATCCGGGCAAAGGGCTTAAATTCTTTTACCCCCAAAGTATGCCAGGGTAAACCGTACCACTCATCATCCGGATCCTGAGTAGTAAAACTTCCTTTCTGACTATCAATCATTTGCATAAAAACAGCATTACTTTTGGGCGTACATGGAGATGAATTCCCAAGCAACCACAGGGCGAGTAGAAATTTTGTTAACATCTAAGTAGTTATTTATTAAATCCGACAAATCTGCGATAAACCCATGTTATTGTATAGCCCCGGTTTGCGGCTTCTTGATTAAAACCTTGGATAGTCGCCGTTTTCACATAATCAGAACCCGCATAAATAATTTTTGTACTTGAGTTCATGATACCCATATGCCCTGTAGTTGTTCCACTACTCCGACTATATGCACCTATATCACCAGCTTGAGGTGGTTCATTTTTCAATATTTGCCAGCCAGCAATTTCGGTGTTCTCATCTCCCCAAGTGCCAGCACTTATATATCCTTCCTCTTTGGGATACATTCCAAGTGCCCTCATCTTATCTCCACAAAATATGTTACACTTCCATCCCTTTGCTGGTACTCCATAGGCCCAATCAGTAGATTTATCTTTTGCATCTTCCAAAGCCGCACGTGCTAGTGCCCTCCTTTTTTCAACGATAGGATCGTCTTGTAACATAGGATGTAAAAAATGATTGAATCCTGCTACAATACCTGCCTGTGCGACTCCCCTCCAGAAATCTCCACCACTTAATGCCGAAGCTACCCCCCAAACAAAGCGGATGTGCCCACTTGAGCTAATCCATTGAACCCCAAAGCCCCCGTTGCACTACCCATAATCGAACCAGCAGCACTCGTCAGCAATCCAGTACCAAAATTACCTCCTTGAGCCACTGAAATATAGCCCCCAACTAATCCATGAGCGCTTAATTGAAACCCTGCCCTCAGTAGGTTGTTGCTAATTCCAGAAGCCACATCGCCAATACCCATGGCAAAACCTGAAGTGACGGCTCCTGCAATGGCCGAGAAAGCAAACTGGCCCCAGTTCCAGTTATTAAACCCACCATCGCTGAATGCTACACTTAAGAAATAACCCAAACCACCGATAATTGCCCCCAGAATAGGGTTATTGCCATCTGGATCTGTATATTTGAGTGGGTTATTTAAGGCATAAGAATAGCGATTGAAAGCCTGGGTGTCAACCAAACCTGTTACATAATTATCTGGACTTAGTACTCTACCTGCCACTGGGTCATAAATCCTCCCGTTCATGTTGATGAGTACAAAGGGATCCAGCATCTCATGGCCTGTGTAACCCCGGTATAACCAATCTGGAACACCGCCTACATTGCTATAGGTCCAATTGTTAACGTTCCGTCGCCGGCCCCAAGGATCAAAATTCTGCTCGGCCACTACATTCCCGCTCCCATCGGTTGCCGTCAGAATTGACCCTAGATGATCGGTATAGGTATAGTAGTAACTTTCATTACCGTTCTCCCGGACCACAATTGCCGCCAGGCCAGCAGGGCTCTGGATGTAATACAGGTATTTGTTGTTATGACGCTCCTGATCCCCCAGATAATACCGAGTCCAGGTTACGTTACCGTTTTGCTTTAAAACACCTTTGTAACGGTCATAACCGGCTCCATAGGTATAGGTCAGCTCATATCCATTCTCAGTTATGGTTTGCGGCTGTAGAAACCCCGTGTAACTAATCAGCTGCTGCTGGGTAGAAATAACGCCCGATGGGTTGCTTATGTACTCGACCGCGTTGGGCTTGCCAGCCAGATAGGAATAACTGCCTACATCGGTCTTGGAATTGATATTCCCCGAAACAGCATAATTCATTGTAATCCCCGACTGTCCCTCTACCTGGAAACTCGTCAGCCGATTTAGGTTATCATAGGTAAAGTTTTCTTTTTTATTCTTAATGGCATCCTGTCGGTAATTCAGGTTACCGGCCTGAAAATTCCAGCTCAGGTTTAGGTCCTGCACACCTGGGGTATAATAACGGGTTGGGGTCCCATAAAAGTAATCAATACTGGAGTTTTTGCCATTGCCTAGGCTATAGGTCTTTATCTGCCCCAGCCCATTGAGACTACCCGTGCTGTAGAGGGTGACACTGTTGGCACTATTCTTAATGGAGGTCAGATAACCATTCCCATCATAATTGTTGTTGATGCCAAAACCCGTCGAATAACTTTTCGAGGTAACATCGCCATAGGTGTTATAACTTAAGGTGGTTGTATAGCCACTGCCATCTACGGTTTGCGTGATCGTTTGTAATCGACTATAACTATCATAAGCGTACTCGGTAGTATTGCCCGCAAAACTTGTAACCTTTTTGAGTTTGTTTGTCGAGCTGCCCAGAGAGCCATAATACTCTGTGGTGGTAGTGCCTTCGGGACCACTACGGCTAGTCACTCGGCCCTGCAAATCGTACTGCAAGGTATGTGTTTGACCATTTGCATTCGTCTGGGTCAACAGCTGTCCCAACGCATCGTAATCGTAGGTAGTGGTTCCGGCATTGGCATCAATCAGCTTAGTCTGCCGTCCATATACATCGTACTCGCTGCTGTTAATAACAGTACCATCTTTTTTCACTTCGCGTACACCACCATGACTATAGTAAGTGTACGTTAGTGCTCCGCCTACGTCACTAGCACTCACTACCTGACCGCTGGCATCGGTGGTCTTAGTACTTTGCTGATTTGCCGGGTTAGTGGTAGTCACCGTCAGGTTTCCATTGCTGTAGGCATAGCTTTGGGAACTCGTCCCAAATGCTGGATTCACTGAATTGATTTGCCGGTTGTACTCATCATAGCCATTGGTAGTGGTCAGCACGCTCTCACCTGGCAAATATGGCTGAGTTGAACCGGCCACATTACCCCTTGTATCGTAGTACTGGGTCTGGGTGATCCACTGCCCATTCATGCCTTCTGTCTGTTTCATCACCTGACGGCCCAGCACATCGTACCAGGTCTTCACATCAGGTTTGCCGGGATGTTGCAGGTTAGTGTAATAAAGCGCCCCATTCGAAAAATCCCAGCCATATGACTGCTGGATACTGTACCCTTCGGGCAAATTTGTTTTTTTCCTACGGCCGAAAACATCGTACTCAAAACTGGTAGTCAATCCATCGATGCCCGTTTCAGTAAGGGGTTTACCCCAGCGATTATCGTAAGAAGCAGAGGCCGTCTGGCCCAGTTCATTAGTGGTACTAGTTGGGTAGCGGCCCTTGTCGTCATAACTGGCCGACGAGGAACGTTGATTCAGACCACTTGGCGAAACTGTTGTGGTATTCACATACCCCAGGTTATGGTACCCATAAGAGGTAGTCACACTTTTGGCCTGCCCGTAAAATTCCACCTTCAAACTAAGTTGACCCTTATTGGTATACTGATAGACCGTTTGTACTTGGTAGGGGTCCTGTCCCGAGCGGGTTTTGGTTACCATTTCAAACGTTGGTCGATTGGGGGTGGCGGTAACGAAGGCCTGATATTGGGTTTGTGTTGTAGTAGTTTCAACATTGTTGTTGTTAACTGTTCTTTGGGTGATGTTACCATAGCTATCATACTGATAGGTAGTACTAGCAGTACGTCCTTCAAACGTATTGTTTAGATTGGAGCCATTAACTCGGTACCAAAATCGTTTATTACCCAAGTCAACCCATTGGTTAGTTTGCGTAGTTTTAGTAAGTTCAGCGCCATTACTAGCTAGATAAGTAGTAGTTTCTTTGGGAGCCTGAACAAAAAACTGGCTACTAAACTCGTTGACAGATAGGGTATTTATACCTGTAGTCAGATTATTGGTAGTGCCGCTGGTAAAACCTAGAAAGCCCTTCCCTGCCCGGTGGAACATAGCTCCTCCATAGGTATACTGACTTGTGGCGATACCACCAATACCATTCTGTACTTTGAGTTCCCAAACGGCATAAAGTGCTGGTTGGATGGCATTAACGGGATAATTACCGGTACTACTTCGATAGTAAAAGCTCCCACCTTCTGTCAGGTTCTTATACGTCCACTCCGTAATGTGATTAAACCCATTGCTTACTTTATGGAGTAGGTTTTCGGTGCCATCCTTGTTAAAGAGAGTATAGGATAGATATGAACTATTAGACGAAACCAGATCTGTTTTCCCATCGCCATTAAAATCAACCGGGAAGTCAGTGATATAGGTGACTATAGAAGGGCCACCAATATAACCAGTATAAATGTCATGCGTGTAAGTGAGTTGTTTGTATAAAAATGCATCTCCCTGGCTATAATAAACATCTGACCCCGTATAGAGATGAATTTCATTTGTCGAGGTAAACGTTCTGGTGCGCCCCCATTTGTAATAGAAATCAGATCTACCATCCCCATTAAAATCGCCCACCACAATATTATTATCCTGGTTAGTAACCGTTGGGTCATTGGCGCCAGGTTGTACCAGCGTTAATGAGGTCTGATTAAATCCGTTGCCTGTTGACGTTGCCTGTATGGCAGAAGATGCGGCAAAATCAGCTTGAAGCAAATCCGTTTTTCCATCGCCATTAAAATCACCGATATAGATTGACTTAGTAGCATCGGGAAAAGTACCGGTATACAACCGCGAAGCGGTATTACCCGTAAAGCTGAAAATTTCGCACACGTTACCCCCAATTACCATCAGATCGGTTTTCCCATCGCCATTAAAATCAAGCGTTCGTATATCGGTAGCTGTCGTCCAGGTATTTGTCGCAAAACTGGTTGTTCCCGAGATATTGATCGCTGAGCAAGCGCCTGAAACTGTACTACTACATATAAAGGGTTCATAATCGTTTAAGGTATTCCCTAGTATGGTAATATATTCAGAAATGCCGTCGCCATCAAAATCGCCCGGATAGAAGAAGCGGCCATTAATAGGAATACGATAATAATTTGGCTGAATCGATCTGACCTCTGGTACAAATGATGTTCCGTAATTGGTACTTTTATATATAGTTACATTTTCCAGTTTAGACTCCGTACCATTATAACTAATATTCAAGGTCAAAATGTCATCCACTCCATCACCCGTAAAATCGTTGGGTAAAAACGTTTTAGAATTTGGGATCTCATATTTATTAACAATGGTGAAACCAGGAGGTAGAGACTGTGAAGCTGTTGATGAATAGCCTGTGCCCGTTGCATTAGCTTTGTAAATGGTGAAGCTGTCAAAATAAGGAATACCCAATATATTGGCAGACTGGTGGGCCGCTAAGATTTCCCGTTTTCCATCGCCGTCGTAATCGCCCGAAATTGCCTGGATATTGTTTCCGACTGGAATCGAAGTGGAAACAGTTGTTGTATGTACGGGTGTATCACCATATTTAAACACGGTCGGATTCAAGGGTGAATTATCACTACCCATTTCGGTGACGGCCTTCAGGTAGGAGTTGATCTGATTATGGGCGTAATCAAACTGGTATTTTTTCATTAGGCTCCCTTCCGCTTTGACTGTAATATTATCAAGCAGATATTTACTCACCAGCGACGAACCAGCCTCATAAATTGTTCGGATATCAAACCGAATCTTGTAGCCAAATTCAATAGTATTATAAGGCAATAATCCTGTTGTGGTATTGCCTGTATAATGAATCTGGCTAATACGAGAGTCCCTATCCGTATTGTCATAAACGAACTCAATATAATTTCCATCGGGGTGTTGCACTTTATTTAGCCGCCAGAACAGGACTGCATTATTGGCCTGATTCATGAAGCGTGAATCGGCAGTGTTGCCAAATTCCATAGTTACTCCTTCTTTAGTCACTACTTTAAACCAAGCAACACCATTAATTCCGCCCTGAGTATAAGACGTAACGGTTGAAAAGGTTTCGCTTTCTGTACCGTACGTCGTATTGTTATCGCCATACGTTCCATTGGTAGCGATAAGCCGTATGCCATCTAATGCGAACCGATCATTGTTGCTTAATTCAACAGGGCCTGCTGCTCCATCATGATAAACTGTTAGAGCTATCCGACTGATGATTGATAACCCAGACAGGCTCCATCCCATACCTAAAACTCCGTTACCGCCTGATGAGCTATAGTTAATGGAAAGTTGCGGGCCGACTCCATTGGTTCCACTAGCTGCTGCTATTGGAATAGAATAGGTAGCCCCAACTGATGCACCCGCAATCCCATTGGTTGAACCTACGGCTAGGCCTACATTAATTGTTTTATTATCAAACGTACTGGCCGTATACAGATCCGAATAAGTTACGCTTTGCCCCCATGTGGGTAAGGCAAAAAAGACGGACAAAAAGTAGAAGGTAAGTAGACGCAGGATGTAAAAAAATCTCATAGGGATAGAAATTAATGGATTTGAGGCCACTTTGTAAAAAAATTCAAATGAATTCCTTTAATAAACTTTAAGATATAGTTAAGGATGAGCGCATGAATGTCCCATAAATTAGAATTCTATAAAGTTCGACTTCTCCTACGTTAGCGTATAGTTAGCTACTAGTAGGGAGTAGGCTGCACGCTTCGTTAAATAGCTGAGGTCAAAGACCATTCATCAAATGTTGGCTTTTACCATCCGAGAAATCATATAGGAAGTAACTGATGTTTGGCTATCACGCTCAATACCTTTGGGACTCGAACGTGATGGACAAACATCATTCAACAAAACGGTCATTCAGCGTTAAGTACACAGCCTGAATATATATTGTAATAGTAGTAGCACTATTAGCATCTTCAACCCCAGGAACTATTAATTAAGTACACATCACTCCAGTGGCTATATGGCTCAAAAACAGGATTGAAAAAGTGAGTCTATCGATCCTAATTTCTAGCTAGTTTCAAACTACCAATTGATAAATTTTCAGGAAACGAGTTAACCATATTTATCAAATGCCGTGACGAAAGCTAAGTAATCGCTTGATTACAGATATTAATTCTAGTAACAGCAGAGTTAGCAATATGAAATCTTGGAACCAGGGAGATAAGATTAGAAATAGACATATAAATGACCCAGGTCTGGTGAAAATATATGCTTTTAGCTATGACAGTTTATGTTTCTTACGAGCACTGACCCTTCTGCGTAGTTCTGCAAAAAAGCAATCCATTTTACCTATTTAGTTAGTGCATCCATCTTATCGTGAAATATCTGATAAGTAAAGCTGAGGAAAGTTGTCTTTCGATAAGCTGAACATCTTAACATTTATTGAAAGCCTTCGATCTAAATTTAGAATTTCAATGATGAGGTCTCCAAAAAAAGTAGACTAAGAAGGCTTTAGAATCGATAGAGAGGGCCTAATCAACGATAAACGAATTTACTTGGACTTAGCTAGTGTTTTGACTTTTTGTGTCTGACGGGTATTTTTGAGGTAAACCTTGTACGCCCTCTATGAAAAAGTACCATGTCACCTTGACCGATCAAGAACGCCAGCACTTACAGGCTATCATTGCCAAACGCAATGCCAAGAGTCAGGCCGTTAAACGAGCTTATGTCTTGTTGGCTGCCGATGAGAACCAACCTGACTGGCTGAAAGATCAACACATTAAAAGCACCTATCAGGTTAGTATTCGTAGCATTGAACGCCTACGGGAGCGCTTTGTAGAAGATGGTTTCGAGTTTGCCCTCAATGGTAAAAAGCGCGAAAAGTATAAAGATGTCGTTTTTGATGGCGGAGTAGAGGCTCATCTGATTGCGCTACGGTGTAGTAATCCACCGGCTGGATATGCACACTGGACAGTACGTTTATTAGCCCAGAAAATGATCGAATTGAACTATGTCGAAACAATTGGTCGAGAGACGGTGCGCAAGATGCTGAAAAAAACAAGCTTAAGCCCTGGCGGGTCAAGTCGTGGGTAATCCCCGAAGCCTCTGCCGAATTTGTCTGCCAGATGGAAGAGGTACTGGATGTATACCAGCGTCCATTTGACCAGAAACGGCCAATTGTATGCCTGGACGAAGCCCGTCGGCAATTAGTTAGCGAGACCCATCTGGGTTTCACAGATAAAAACGGCGTTGACCATGTTGATTATGAGTACAAACGAGAGGGTGTCGTGGAGATCTTTATGGTCGCTCAGCCCTTGGCTGGGCAGCGGCAGGTGGTGGTCACCCAGAGTCATAACAGCATCGAATGGGCGAAGGTAGTGGGCCGTATTGTGGAAGAATGGTATACGGATGCGGACCGGATCACCTTGGTACAGGACAACTTATCGGCTCACCGAAAAGCAGCCTTGTATGAGGTATTTGAGCCAAAACGGGCGCGCACTATCCTGCAAAAGATTGACTTTGTCTATACACCTAAGCATGGCTCCTGGCTGAACGTAGCTGAAATTGAATTAAGCATCCTAACCCGCCAAGGCTTAACGCATCGGGTAGCCAGCCAGGCCGAGTTCGATCAGCAAGTACAGGCTTGGGTAAGCCAACGAAATGATAAATTGGCCAAAGTAGACTGGCAGTTTACAGCGGAGGATGCCCGAATTAAACTAAAACGGCTTTACCCGTCAACGATTGAGAGTTAAAACACTAGTTGCGTTTGATAAAACCGCAGGAGATGATGATAGATGACTAATTCGTATTGCTGTTGATGCTGATCGAATAGTCGGTTCACATACATGTGGATTAAGCTAGAACTGTAGGCGTGCAATTGATGCGGGAGGGAAGGCAGAGTCGGCAGGAACGGTTTCATTCGGGAACTACGCTTTTTTAGCAATTTTTTGTAAGGCAAATAGCTTAGAGAATCTGCTAATTCGCCCTTAGTCAGCAGGTCATAAACCAAATGTTGATTTTGGCGATATATAGATGCCAATTTCTTCCGCAGATTGGCCTGGGCTCCCTGTTGCTCAAAAAGGGTTTGGAAGCTCTGCTGACACAAAAACGCTTTTTCAGATAAACTATAACCGAAATCGTCAAAATAAAAATCAACCCCCAGAAGAGCCCCAGCCAATAGCATTTGTTCGTTTGGCAGATCTTTGGTGATTGTCAGGGCGGCCTCGCTGTCGGCCCAGAATAACCATTCGGTCGCCACTATACGTTCTGCTCCATAGCGCTCGATCTCCCGTTGGTAAGTATCCAGTTGTACTCGGTAGATTTCACCTGTATTGATCAGGGGCTGCAGTTGTCGCTGGCAGTCTGATAGGATAGTGTCATAACTGGTCTGATTAATCAGGTGAAATCGGAATCGAAGATGGGGCTCCGGATCTTGATACCGAATAAAAAACCAATGGCTAATCTTTTTCGAACGAATATAGGTACGAGCGAGTTTACCTAAACTTTCTAATACCTGTCTACTGGCTTGTGGACCAGCATATACTTTCAGGTACAACCACTCCGATCCAGGAATAAAGGTTCTTGGGATTTCAATTTGGGATGAATCAAGGCCACTCCGGACAGAGTTTGTTTTAGCTTGGTAAAATGGCAAAATAACTTCATGCGTTAGCTTGCCATCCGGCCCTTCTACTGGGCATTGATCAGGGGTTCGTAACCACTCAAATACCTGAAGAATTTGTAATCGGTGAAGCGTACTAATTAAAAGTTGCCGACAGCCCCTGTGCGCCAGATCAAGGAATAATTCCTGATCAGCCTGGGCTATAGCCACAAAGCGGGGCAAATTCCATTCATGACGCCAGGCAATGACATTTTCCTCTTCCGTACGAGAAGCCTGATAGTCGGTCCAGGTTAGTCGCCAACGCGCTTCCTGTAAGATAATCTGTCGATATTGAACTCGGGGCAGAAATCGATAATTGTCTAGACTGCCCCAATGCCAATAAAGAGACAGATCACTTTCCTGTTGCTGGAGATCACACAGAAAACGATAGACGGGTAACCCGTTTTTGTAATTATGCGCTGTTGTCAGACGAGGTACAATCTCCTTCTCTAAGCGTCGTGACCGAAGCACAACCCGCTCTCCTTTAGGAACAGAAACCCATAAGTCATCGAGAGGAATCTGTTTTCCGATGGGTAATGTCGAGTAACCCAAATACGGAATTTCATACTCACTCATGTGAGGTCGTTGAACCACGTTACCAACCGGTGCGACCGGAACATGAACGATCTCGGCATAAATACGATCTGGATCATTCCTTTGTAGTTTGTGTAAGGCCTCTTGAACCTTTAGATTAAGTTCTTGATCTATCTGGCAAAAACGCCCTAACAAGGGAAACGCAGATGGTCCCGCAATGAATTTGCTTCGAAAACGATAATCCCCCGCATCTAAAGCCTGGGAAGAAGTGCTTAGAAAATAACCAAAAACATAATAGCTTTCCGGAAGCTGGTCCGACGAACCAGGCCAGGAATCCAGGTCGTGATCCGTTAACTCAAGAATGGGATTGCCATTTGCCAGCCAATTATCGTATGTGTTCCGCAGCCATTGCTCCAGTTTAGGGCTGGATACCTCTTGCTGCTGATTAAAGAGGCCACCTGCTTCGATTAGCGCCTGAATCATAAGATTATCACCCGCCAGTGGCTGACCTCCATAACTTATTCCCGATTCAGCATCCAGTACGAATGCCAATGGAATTTCCCGTTCCTCATAGCGGGCATAAAAGGCTTGCTTAAAATCAAGCATCGAGTCTACCGGCAGAAAGGCTTTACTTAGTCCAAAAAGCCTTGGAAATATCGTCTGCAGCTCCTTCAGTATCGTCCGACTCAGTTGGTGTGGTTGACCTGTAAACAAACTGTTCCCCTGAAGTATAGGAAAATCTGGTAACGTTAGGCCCATTTGAACCTGGAAAAGATCTTGCAGAGCCTTCTGCTTAGCTTTTACTGAATCCTTCTGAGTCAATAAACTCTGGATTTGGTTAATTAGTGGCACCCAGGCTTTTCCCGCTGGAATCGTCTGCAGATAGCCCCTCAAGTTAAGAAGTGGGTCTAAACCTGTTCCATTCAGGACAAGCTGGCTGACCAGAACCTGATCAAAAATGAGTTGCTCGATATAAATTTGGGCCTGATCCTGTGGGTACCCTCGCTTAATTAAATCGTGAACTAATTCATCTAAAGTAGCTCCATGCCTGGCTTTACGAAAAACAGATCGAATCGAAGGATGATTAGCAATCTGGCTGGTAAAAAAGCGAGTCTTTGTGTCTTCCAGCTCTGATTCCAAATAGCGAAACTGGTTTCCAAAGGAATAAAGACTCGAGTTAAGCTGATAATGAACACTGGATCGGATTCCAGAATCCTGATTCAAATAATGAAGCAACTCCCCAATAACCGTGGTATTTAACCCATATTGACAAAGTAACTGACGGTCCGATACATCAAAGTTTGTGCTTACAGCTGATTGTCCTAACGAGCACCCGGCAAACAGACCAAATGGGGTTGATCGGCTGCCCATGCGAAGCATGTACTTTAACGCGGTTTGGCGTAGCTTTTTACTGGATAATGTTGGATCAGCCAGTAGTTCTCTATGCAGAGTGGGCGAAGCCAAAAAGATAGCTTCGCCCACTAAGGGTTCCTGAACAAACGTGGCTAAATCATCCTGTTGAAGTAGATCTAACAGCCGTTGTAACGAGAATGTGGGTGTTCGTAAGTAGTAAAAGTCGAACTCCATTATGCCGGTTTGCTCGAAGTAGCAGTTTGCCTATGGCCAGAAACCGAAATAAACCGATTTATGCCGTTTTTGGTAACGAGAAACCCGTGCCGGTTAACGTGGTACAAAGATCTGTCGTAATTGTCTGACTTCCCTTACCGACTGTTTGGTAGGGTAATACATGAGTAACAATCCTAACCTTCTGGTAGGACAATACTTTTGTTTTTGTTTTCATTATAAAAGAGGAAAGTTGAACGGTTGTGATAGCAATTAAATCTCTAAATCTATTTCGACGTAGCGGTTTAATCTTATTTTTTCGACTAAATACTATTCAGAATAGACAGAGAGGCCTTTAGAATCGATCAAGCTTACCCTAGTGCAGAAACGTATTTTCTTAATTCGTCTCGGTAAAGCGGCCCCAGGGTTAATTCTTTGTTATTTACTAAGGTAATTGTATTGCCTTCAATGAGTCGGATAGCAGCTAATCGTACAATAAATGAGCGATGAACTCGAACAAATTGAGGGGTACTAAAAAGCCTTTCGGCTTTTCCTAAGCCCATGTGGGAAACGATAACTTGATCCTTAAGATGGACCTTTACGTAGTCTTTTAATCCCTCGATATATAGAATTTCATTGTACGGGATCTGCAAAAGGCGTTTTTCTTCCCGCAACCAGATTGAGCTGGAATCTCCATTGTCTGAAGCGTCCAGATTACGCTGGTCAGCCTGCGGGATATCCTCGATTGGCTGCCAGCCTATAAGGGTTGAGGGAACTTGCTTTTTTTCTCTAAACTTGACAATCGATTTCACGAAGCGATCAAAGGCAATTGGCTTTACCAGGTAATCAAGCACAGAAAATTCGTAACTGGTGAGGGCATACTCTGGATAGGCCGTCGTCAAAATAATTTCAGGACGAGGTGCCAACGGTAACCTCATTAAATCAAGGCCTGTCATCTCGGGCATCTGAATATCCAGAAATAGCAGATCAGGCTTTAATTCCTGAATAGCCTGTAACCCTTGCATTGCATTTGAACTCGTATTAACACAGTGCAGGTCAGGCATCTGGTTGACAAACGTTTCAATTAGATCACGAGCGGGCGGTTCATCGTCTAATACGATCACCCGATAAGGAATTTTCATGGAGCTCAAGGGTTAATTTAACGGAAAACTGGTGCGACGAAGGTAAAATTGATAAAGTATGCCGGTTTGGAAAAAAATGAGCTAATCGTTTCCGAACATTTCGTAACCCGATACCTGACTGAGAATTTGCTTTATTATCAGGGATACTATTATCAACCGATAAAGAAATCGTTTGGGGCTGAATAATAAGTTGTATATCAACCCAGGAAGCTTGCGCGGTCGACTGAATTCCATGTTTAAACGCGTTCTCAATGAACACAATCAACAAAAGCGGAGGAATAACCTGGCTGGTTGGTTGTCCTGTAATGGTGAATTGAATGGTTACATGGTCATCATGCCGGATTCGTTGCAAATCTACGTAGCTTGTCAAAAAAGCAATTTCTTTGGTTAGGAGAACGTGATCATCATTCGTTTCATAGAGCGTATAACGCATTAGATCCGAAAGTTTTAAAATCGAATTGGTAACTTTCTCGGGAGATCGGATTGAGAATGAGTAGATATTATTTAATGTATTAAATAAGAAATGAGGGTTTATTTGGGATTTTAAAAAATCAAACTCTAGGCGTAAATTATCTTTTTCAAGCTCCATACTACGAAGCTGAACCGTGAATAAATCTTTGAATACTTTAAGCCCGATGGCGTATAAAAGATAATTGTAAAATAGTGAAAATGAGAACAGCCAAACAACTATATTATCGAAGGGGCCTTCCAAAATGCCAACTGCTGAATATGAGGAGAGTATGTAGTATAAAATCGGGGCAATTTATCAATAGAAAAAATTGTATAAAACAGATAGAAATGAGCCAGTACTAATTCCGAGGCTACTAAATGTACTATAAAAAGTCCAAGAATAAAATTCGTTAGATTAAACCGAAGAAGTAAGTTTCGATGGATTAATACCGTAATTGCCCAATAAGCCGCCGTTGTTAATCCGCCAAAAAATAGAGTTGATACAACACTATACTGCCAAACAGCTGAAGGCGAAACGTTTATAATAGATGTAGCTAAATAATGAAATCCCCGATAAATAAGAAGTACTCCCGTTAGCAAGAGTAATCCATATCGAATAAGGCGAAAGGATAATTTTGGGTTAACCAACAATTGAAAAAAGAACTGCTTATTAATCATTATTTTGACATTATAAAAAACTGACAGTTGTATTTTTTAGTATTTATTTACGCATAACAAACCACAAATTGTCTTTACAAATCTATAGGCGTCTCACCCAATATAGCCAATTTCTATCACTTTCTAACCCGAAAAATAACCATATCTTCAGTTAAATAAAGCCGCCTTGTTAATTAAAGTTACTAACAATGATAGGATTACAATTACAATTCAAAAGGATTATTAACCAAATATTATCGATTAAAACGGCCCACGAATAGACAAAGGGTCGTTATCCTTCGATAAAAATATATCCATTCTAATTATCCGCTTTGTGTTTTTTATACGCTTTCTCAGCAAGAACCAGCACAGCTTAGGCTAATTACCCTACTACTATTATTCACACAGGCTATCGAAATAAACTGTACGATACCAACAGATAATTGTACTAATCGACAAAAGTACAGCCTTAGTCGATTCTCAAACAGCCTTAGTCTATTTTTTTTGATTTAGCGAAAAGCAAGGGATTATTTTGATTGTACTACTGAAATAATAGAAGTGTCTTAGGTATCTTACTTTCCTCCTCTCACTTTATTTATCTCAATCTACTTGGCAACTGGTGATCAATACAACTCATGCCTGTAATAATAATTTACCCCAGTACCCGGTGATGACCGCCCTGGGAAGTTCGAACGCGATTTCACCTAGCGGAATAAATCCCTGGTGCTGGCAATATTTGGGGCAGCAGTTACAAAGTGGATCTCCTACAGGTGGGTTACCAATTGCTTTTTTTAATACCGCACATGGTGGCTCCAGTAGCACCAACTGGCGACAAAGTGCACATGATACTGCTAGTACAAGTTATATACAGGCCAGGTCTGGTGCGTTAATGAAGGATACTCAGGTCCTCCACAACCTTATTTTAATTTTAAGACAACCCTACCGTATTATAGCTCTGTTTTCGGCACTAAAGCTGTTCTATGGCACCAGGGTGAAGCTGATAATGACCCGAGTCATTCATCGGTAACATCGCAAAGTGGCTACGAATACAACCTGAAAGAAGTTATTAGCAAATCACGAAGTGATTTTTCCTCTTCGTTACGGTGGTTAGTATCTCAAGCATCGTTTCAGGGACTTAATGAGCCTACTTATTCGACAACGAACTCGAATGTCACAACAGCGCAGTACAATCTTTATACTAGTTTCGGCTTAGATCCTAATGATTATAATTATTCGGGCGTGGCCACAGATGGCTATACCTATCCCTATCGGGATGTGTCGGACCAGGTCCATTTTCGAGAAGATCGTAGCAGTGGAGTATCTACTTTAGGCGGCTTATGGGTAAGCTCCGTTAATAATGCATCTTCTGCTCCCATTGGATCGATAACTCCTCCAGTAATTACCATGTCAAAATCAGGGAGTGCCTGGACCTTAACCAGCTTAGGAACTTACTCGGAATACCGCTGGATTAATATGGCTACAGCCAATCCGAATTCAGCAGTAGGTACCAGCTTTAGCTATTCAGGCAGTACGGGAGGCTCCTACGCTGTTCTGGTAAAAAATTCGTCAGGAAGATGGGCCATTTCACAGACAATTTATACAAACTGTGGGAGTTGCCGGGAGGGGGTATTAACGGATTGGTCGGAAGCTGATGAACGTATTCAGACCAAAGCCTATCCCGTCCCATTTGACAAACAGGTTACCATCGAGTTCAGTATTCCTTATGACAGCCGAGTTCGCCTGGAAATCATCAACGAAAAAGGAATAACAATTAAACAGCTGACAGACAACATGCAGGCTAAGGGAGCTTATTCCTATCCTGTTTCCCTAGAAGATCCGAATCCAGGCCTGCTTTTCTATCGGCTCAATGTCAATGGCCTTGGTATTACCAAAAAATTAATCAAACTCCATTAAGCATTTCTCTCTCCGCAGCCATTAATGGCTGCGGAGAGAGGCTTAATCAAGTCAATCCATCATGAAAATATTGATAAGAGGGGTTTGTTACTATGGGGACTCTACTACCTGTTGGCCTGTCGCCATACAGAACCCGATCCATTTTCGGATGGAAAACCTCGGATAAAATCCATTTCATTTTCAGGTATCCCTCAGGAGAACATTTCGATTGACCAAAATGCCCGACTCATCACCGTACGAACGCCCGCTAAACTCACGGGCATGCCCCTGGTAAGTATGGAGCTTACCGACAGTGCGGTCTGGGTTAATAATAAAATTGTAGTAGCCGCCCCGTCTTGATCGGGGCGGCACCGGGCTTCGAGTTTATTATTCAACATAAAACCAATAAGAATGCTCAAACAATTTATACGATTACCAGCCAGCCAACGGGCCCCCTGCAGGTAGATCAGCTCTCAGCTCCTCTTAGTTACTCACTACAGGATGGCAGTGATGGGTTTCCCTATGGGATTAAAATTCCCATGTTGAATTTGTACGGTAATGCAGTTCCCAAAGAAGCCCATTTAATCCATGACGCTACCGGAGAAATTACTATTGTGAAGCGGGGAGAACCTGCCAGTGGCGTGAGCGGAGTTAATTATAACGAACCTAACTTCATTGGAGTTGAATTATACGAGGTAAAAATGAGGCTAGGCAGCTATCACATTGAGTTAATTCAGGATGATGGGAGTGTGCTGAAAGTAGGCCAACCACTTTTGGTTAACAAAGGACACGTCTATATTGAGTATGAAGGTTACACGTATTTTGGCTATCAAGTCGTTGTAGGAGGCTCTTTTATCATCACTGGTTCCAGTCTATTTGATGGGGATATCACGCTTCTGTTAAAAGACACTACTGACCGTACGTTTCCCCTTTCTAATCTGGCATTTAATCCCTATGGCCAACAGGTACGCGTCACCATTCCATCCAATTTAAAGCCAGGTCAATATGTACTTCAGGTACTAGTTGATGGTGCCCTATTAACCTGTTTGCGATTAAATATTGCCAGCGATGAAACGACAAGACCTATTCTTGGAACACTGATTACTAGTAGGGTTAGTGAGGCTGTCCCCTGTTCAATCCGTGAGCCAGTGCCAGCGGCCAAAGAAACCGCCTTATTTTTCACCTCCAATCAGTCGAAACAGCAGTTGGACAAGGCAGGTCAACATGTGGTGCTGAAACTCATCCCTAATCAGGGAGGAGATGCATACTATGCCAGAGTCGTTCCTTTTGATGGAGCGAATACCGGCTTCCCCGGTTCGTTTACTATACCGGGAAACGTCCCTACAGGCTTATATACGGCCATTTTACAGGTACTGGATGCGCAGAATAAGGCTGTGGCAGAAAGTGTTCCTTATGGGCGCCCGCTGAATGTACCATAACAGGAGTGACGGGTGAAATGAACGATTAGAACTTGCACAAATCTGTTCAAGTGGAGCGTTTACTATACTCTAAGTTTTAAGGGCAGGAGAAATTCATGAAAATGCTAAACATGAACTAAATTCTGCTGTTAAATATCCAAATAGCCATTGCTCAAGACCGTCCACGAAATTCTCTGATTCTAGTCAGGACAAGACAATACCAATTTTATCGCTAAACGTTAACAAAACAATCGTTTTTAGTAATTTAACGGAGTTTATTGGTGGTACATCTGCCAAAAAGAATTCTTCTGGTTTAGAGATGAATTGATGGCTGTACATCATGAAGTTGAAAATTACGATACCTGTTACGTTGGTCGCATTGCTGATAATGGCGTTTTTCTTTTCAGCTCATCAGAAAGCGCCCCTCCTTAATGTACCATCCCATTTTCCAAAGCCTGTTTATCCCTTCGAAAGAAACCCGCTGACAGAAGCTGGAGTAGAGTTAGGTAGAACCTTATTCTACGAAGCGCTTCTTTCGAAAGACAATACCATGAGTTGCGGCAGTTGCCACCAACAGGCATCCGGTTTTACCCAGCAAGGTCATGCGCTTAGCCGAGGAATCAACGATTTGTCGACAAAACGGAACACAATGCCACTAGCAAACTTGGCCTGGTCAAGGCATTTTGGGTGGGATGGCAGGATACATGATTTGGATTTATTCCCGATGGTGCCAATTCAGAATGAAACAGAAATGGATGAATCCCTGCCAAATATTCTGGAGAAACTCCGCCAAGAGCGGGATTATCCAAATCTGTTTACGAAGGCGTTTGGTAGTCCTGAAATTACGGGTGAGCGACTGTTAAAAGCACTCTCGCAGTTTATGCTCACAATGGTGTCGGCTAATTCGCGCTACGATAGAGCGGTACGTAACGAAGGCGCTACATTCACCCCAGACGAGCGAGCGGGCTGGATTTTGGTTGAGCGGAAATGCAGCGGTTGTCATCCCGAGCCTTTGTTCACTGACTTCTCGTTTCGAAATAACGGCCTATCCAAAACCGCAAACGACGACCAAGGCCAATTTGATATTACATTAAAAAACGACGATCGCTACAAGTTTAAAGTACCTACCCTCCGCAACGTAGCCGTAACTGCCCCTACATGCACGACGGTCGATTCGCCACGTTAGAAGAAGTAGTGGCGCATTATGGCTCGGGGTTCAGCATGGCGAAACGCTAGACTACATCCTGAAAAAAGACCGCGAAACAGGCATCCTTGGTCTTTCGCTTACGCCTAAGGAACAGACAGACATCGTAGCCTTTTTGCGCACCCTGACCGATGACTCGTTTCTACAGGACTGTCGGTTTGCCGAATCCCGTTTGAACGTGCCCACTCCGGCAAAGCTTGTAAACACCAACAGGGATAGATAAAGGGGAATTAATTGAGAAATGTTTCTATTTTTCTAAAAATACGTATACGACTATCTCCCTAAAGATGACTTTACTAATGGTTCAGTAAAAGATTATTGCTGCTAGCGCATATGATTGTTAATTAGATAGTTAATATCATTTCCTAAAGAGATTTATCGTTCAGTAAAACCTCTTTTGTCATTTAGGAATAAACTCGAGAACCTTTATGAGTAAATAATAAAACTCCCGGCAGAGATCTACCGGGGCTTTACGAACCAACCTTAACCTATTAATAAAAACTCTTTGTTTCTGAATTCGAAAGGCGGCATCCTTATCAGGATAATAGTTTCAGGGCAAAGCGAAGGCAACGTAACTATCCCCTTTGGGGACGCCTAACTTTGCCCCTCCGCAGGCAATTACGATAAATTGTTTCCCATTCACTTCGTAGGTGCTGGGCGTGGCAAAACCAGCCGCTGGCAATTGGGTCTGCCATAACAAGTGGCCTGTTTTCTTGTCATAGGCCCGAAACATCCCATCTTTGGTAGCCGCAATAAATAATAAACCTCCCTTTGTGACGACAGGGCCGCCATAGTTTTCGGTGCCAGTTGGCAGAAGGCCCCGTTTAGTCAATTCAGGGAATTCACCCAGGGTCTTTTGCCAAATCTGATGGCCTGTGTTGAGGTCGATAGCGGTTAATGTACCCCAGGGCGGCTTGATGGCAGGGTATCCTTTACTATCTAAAAATTTTGTGTATCCGTTGAACCGATAAGGAACATAAGGGCCAGGTTTAGCAGGCAGGCCAGAGGTCGTAGTTACGGTTTCCACTTTCTCATCGTTAAACAAAAACGCCAATAGTTCCTGCTTTTGTCCTGCCGTAAGAACCGATAAGCCAGGCATCATGCCTTTACCGCTGGTAATTAATTTAGCTACATACTCCCGGTCGCGCCGTTGGCCGATGTTCACCAGCGAGGGATAACCGCTTGACGGATTCCCTTTTCGGTCCGGCCCATGACACGCCACGCAATAGGTTGTATAAAGTCGATTACCCGGACTTAAATGTACCAGCTCGTCCACTTTCGGTGTAGCACTAAGGCTGAATAGCCAGGCCATTTCGTTGGCATTCACATATAGAATACCCTCAGGGTCAACCGCAGCTCCACCCCATTCCGGTCCACCGTCAGCGCCCGGCAATAGCAGCGTTGGGGTTTTGCTTAATGGCTGAAACGGGCCTTTTTTGGCCCGTCGATACTGCGCTACCACCGAATCACGATTGGCAGCATAGGGGTTTAACTCCGTTTCGGCAAGGGTTTGTCGGGCAAAAGGCGCGGGTAAAGTTGGAACGGGTTGCGTTGGCCAGACCATTTCATCAGGCAAAGACGATTTAGGAACGGGCATCTCCCGAATTGGGAAAAGCGGCTTACCGGTTACGCGGTCAAAAATAAAGACGTGGGCACTTTTGGTCACCTGGGCTACCGCATCAATCTTCTTTATCAAGCCAGACCGGTCCTTCTGATGAAGGGTAATCAGGTTAGGCGGAGCTGGTAAATCGCGATCCCAGATGTCATGATGAACCAGTTGGTAATGCCAGATTCGTTTGCCGGTCCGGCGTCCAGTGCCAGTAAACAATTGGCGAACAGGTTCTGGCCTTTGCGATTTCCGCCATAAAAATCAAACCCAGCCGAACCCGTCGGTACGTACAGAATTCCTCGCTTACGATCAACCGCCATGCCCGCCCAGTTATTAGCAGCTCCTACTTCCGTATTTTTATAGACGTCTTTAGGCCAGGTTTCATAGCCGTATTCGCCTGGGTGTGGAATGGTGTGAAAAACCCAGGCCAATTTACCCGTCCGAACATTAAACGCCTGAATTGAGCCGGGGGCTGCATCCGCTCCCTCCGAAACCCGTAGGGGCATGAACAGCAAATCCTCGAAGAGTGTACCCGGTGTATTAGAAATCACAAATTTAGCCTTCGCCGATTCCCCTAATCCGACTTTCAGACTCACCCGGCCATGCTCACCAAAGCCAGGAATCGGTTGTCCGGTCTGGGCATTGATCGCATAAAGCCAGGAGCCATAGGCATACAACAGTCGCGCGGGTTCAGGGTCTCCGGCTTTATTACATTTCCAATAGGTAACACCCCGGTTGGTGTTGAACGTTTTGGTATCCGGTTCTACGTAACGCCACTTCTGCTGACCTGTCACGGCATCGAGCGCAAAAAGCTGATTCGATGCCGTGACACCGTAGAGCGTACCATCCACTATAATCGGGTTGCACTGTACCTGACCCGAGTCGCGGGAATGGTACTCCCAGGCAACCTTAAGCTGACTAACGTTAGTTATATTGAGTTGGGTCAGCGTTGAATAATGATTCCGGTCCGGCCCGCCTAAATACTCTGACCAATCGGTAGCTGACTTAGGTTCTCCCAGTATAGTAATCAGTTGGGCAGCCGTTAAGATAACGGCGAATAGAAAAAGAACAGAGAGAGTGCTACGTTTCATTACGCCTATACACAAGTGAATTCAGGAGGAACGTGTTGGCAAGGGTAGCTTATCGTTGAGCTACCCTTGTCTAGATATAGTCTCGATACAAGGCGATCAATAACCAGGATTTTGTTTCAGCGTTGGCTGGCCAGCCACAAAGCTTTGCGTGATGGCATAATCCGGAATGGGCTGGTATTCACTTTTGTTTTTGGTAAACTTAACCCCGCTACCCAACGCCAGCGAACGACGTACACTTTCCTTTGGTAGATACTCGTTATTGATAACCTGATCGGCAATGCCCCATCGAACCAGATCGAAGAAGCGGTGACCTTCCATTCCCAACTCGATTCTCCGTTCAAAGCGGACGGCCTTTCGGGCAACCTCTTTGCTGGCCCAGGCCGTAGTATAGGGACTAACGACATATTTGGCTGCATTGGCGGTTCCGTCCAGCGCTTTGATGGGCGAAGCCGCAGCCCGGGCACGAACGCGATTGACGTATTCACGCGCTTTATCCAGACTACCGACTTCCACTTCGCACTCAGCCGCCATCAATAACACATCGGCAAACCGCATCAGATCATAATTCAAGGCGCTGGCAATGCCAAAACTAGCCCGAACCACCTGCCCCGAACTATACTCGACTGAGGAGAAAACGTGTTTCTTCCCCGTGAAAGGTCCACCATTGGTAATCGACTCGCCAGGAGGGCCGTGAAAGCCACACCCGTCATCATACCCCAGTCCAGATAGGGAATGCCCCGGCGACCAACGGTATGGTCTAAACGCGGGTCCAGGTTACCCGCATAGGGCGTGAACGGACTGGCATCCGGCACTATCTCATTCGAGGTAACATCGACGTCGTTATACGTATCGAGCAGGGGAAGGCCATTTTCATCGGTACGGAACGCGTTGACCAGGTTCTGCGAGGGTCGGTAAAACCAGGAGTTCGTGCCACCCGCAATACCATTGGGGTAACAAAGGATTGCTTCCCGGAACCCGTTCGTATTATCGCTGGCTCCATCCCCAATGGCACTTTGTACCTCCAGCATCGACTCTTTACTGTTTTGCGTCGCGATGCGAAAGTTCTCGCCAAAGCCCGTCGTTAAGTCCAGCTTTACACCCTGACTGGTTTTCCCTTGTCCGATGATAACATCAAATAGCGCTTTAGCTTCCGTGAATTTATTCTGATACAGATACGCCTTCGCCAGATAAGCCCCAGCCGTCCATTTATTGACCCGGCCTTTTCCCGTTTTCACTTCGTCCAGGTTATCATAAGCAAATTTGAAGTCGGTTTCCAGTTGGGGCCAGCTATTGACATAGTTACCACTCGCATCGGTATTCGGGATTTTGTAGTCGGTAGCTTTTTCATCCACGAAGGGAATGTTGCCAAAGATTTTCTTTCCTTCGAAATGATGGAAAGCACGCAGGAAACGAGCCTCGCCCTCGATCTGTTTTTTTAGGGCATCCGTCAGGGCGGGATCGGTTGCTTTCGCTAGTTCTTTCAAGACGATATTGGCCCGGCCAACACCATCGAAAATACCATTCCAGCGGGCCAGTAATTGAGAGTTGGTGGTGGGAGTTGCATACTGCATCACCTGGTTAATTTCGCTTTGGTCGGTGAAGTTAGTACCGCCTTTATACGCATCTCCCCCGGTTATACTGCCCCAAATCCAGTTGTATGTCCCACTCAGGCCCAGAAAATTGGCCGACAAGTTCCCATCCAGTGTCGCGTAGGCATCGATTAAAAACCCATCGATCCCTTTTTTGCTGAGTAAATCACTTTCGTTATAAACGCCCTGAGGCCCCAGGTCAAGAAATTGTTGCTTGCAGGCCGAAAGCGTAGCCAGCGAAAGCAGTAAGGTGATTGCCGTATTAGTTAGAATCGGTTTCATAGCGGAATGTCGGAGTTAAAAGGATACGTTTAGGCCCAATAAAAACTGACGCGGATTGGGATAGCCGGAGTAGTCAACGCCCAGATTCTGGTCGCTGCTGGCCGTTTGCTCAACCGATGCGCCTGATACGAGTCCTAGGTCAGGATCGGCTCCGGTGTATTTGGTAATGGTGAAAAAATTCTGCGCCTGCGCGTAGATTCGGAGGTTACTCAGCTTGATAGTCTTCAGTAACGTCTTGGGAAAGCTGTAGCCCAGCTGGATGGTTTTACCCCGCAGATACGACCCGTTCTCTACATAAAATGAACTCGAATTGCCCGTCACAAAGGCTGTATAGCCATTGGTGGCTCCTACCCCAATTGGGGCGTTTTGGCGGTCGAGGCAGTTTGGGGTGTCCAGGCGTCATATAACTTCCGGAAGCAACAGAGCCGCCTAACACGCCCATGTACGTAAAGTACTTGGTGTAATTATAGAGTTGATTTCCCTGGTTCCAGAACACAAAACTGCTCAGATCAAAACCTTTCCAGCGAAAACCGAGATTCAATCCCATTTGAAAATTGGGATGAGGAGATCCCAGTACGGTTCGGTCGGCCGTGGTGATATTACCATCTCCGTTCATGTCTTTGTATTTCCAGGAACCTACCACGCCCGACGCCCCATTGATTTTCGGACCAGCATCGACCTCTGCCTGGTTATTATAAAAACCATCGATTTGATACCCATAAAAGGACGAGACAGCCTGCCCCTGCGTTGTAATCAGGGCATTGGTTATCCGACTCGCGGCTACCAGCTGCGCGGTATTTTCATCATTGAGTTTGGTCAACTGATTTTTGTAATGGGTAAATGTCAGGGTTGCATCATAGCTCAGATCCGAGGTGATACGCCCCTGATTCGTTAGTTGTAGGTCGATACCCGTATTGCGCATGGT
Source organism: Spirosoma telluris (assembly GCA_003259005.1). Lineage (GTDB taxonomy): Bacteria > Bacteroidota > Bacteroidia > Cytophagales > Spirosomataceae > Spirosoma > Spirosoma telluris. The sequence goes on along the minus strand of QLII01000001.1, from coordinate 570,670 downwards.
TCCCAGATTGACCAACGGCTTGGTCACCAGCAATTCCAGCCCATTTCGCAGACTCGGCACCAGTAAGTCTCGCGTGTTTTTTGTATAGACGTCGACTGTGAAACTCCATTTTCCCTGTAGAATAGAGGCATCTAGGCCAATATTGGTGGTTTCGGTGGTTTCCCATTTGGTTAGCAAATTACCCTGAGAGCTTGCCCCATAGCCCTGGGTTGAACCGATGTTAACGCCATTGACATCGTAGTAATTACTGCCCGGTGCAGCGCTATACGTTGAATACTGATTGAAGGCAGGCACGTTGGAAATACTGCCCATCTGCCCCCAGCCAGCACGTAGTTTTAACTCATTGAGCCAGCTAACCGATTTCAGGAAGGCTTCGTCGGAAATCCGCCAACCGACGCCGAGAGACGGAAAATTGGCATAGCGTACATCAGGTCCAAAGAGCGATGAACCATCCCGCCGAAAGGTAGCATTGAACAAATACTTGTCCTTAAAATATAGTCGAGCCGACCGAAGTAGGAAAACAATGAATTGCTGAATAGCAGGGTATTCCGGTTAATATCCGCATCGTTAGCACTAACATCACCCAGCGACTGCGGCAAGCCTGTATTGAGCGACAGGAAATTAGTTGACTCAAAATCATAGTTACTCTTGGCTCCAAACAAACCCCGTCCTGTATTTTTAATGGCTTCGGTACCGAGCAAAACCTTTATATCGTGCAACTGAGCAAACTTTTTCTGGTACGTCAGGGTGTTACTCCACGTCCAGCTCAGGTAATTATTCGAAGCTTCGGTCAACTGGGTCACTCTTCGTGACTGGCTGGCTTCGTATTCTTTTAAAAAGGCCCGCTGAAGCGTTCCGTTGCGCGCATCAATACCCATAGATGTTCGCAAGGCCAGGTCTTTACTGATGTTCACCTGCGCAAAAACATTCCCGAATGCTCTCAGATTTTGGTTGGTCCAGTCTTTCCGACGCTCCAGATACGATACCGGATTATAGCCAACACCGGCCGTTCCACCAACGAGTGAGCCCCCATAGCCGCCCTTAATGTCATAAACGGGTATAAACGAGGCACTTCGGAGTGCATACGCCCAGGCACTGGTTTCGCCAATTACGGTGGCATCACCCGCCGGTTGTCGTATGATACCTGAAGGTTTTCGCCCACGGTTAAGAAACTGGTCGGACTAAAGCTGGAATTAAGCCGCAGCGAATACCGATCGTAGCCCGTGTTTTTAAAGGTGCCCTGCTGATTAAAATAATTCATACCCAGCGAAAAGGTCGATTTATCATTGCCTCCGCTAGCCGTTAACTGGTGGCTTTGGATAATGCCCTTCTGCGACATGGCATCGAACCAGTTGGTACCCGGACTCGTCTGAAAAATCTGGTACGGATTCGTATAATCAGCGATGGTATATAAATCTGGATTCGCGCGGGGATCACTCGCCGATACGCCCCCTTTGAATCCATTGCTAACGATGTAGCGATCGGGAATAGCAAACGAGCCATGCTGCCCAAAAATTGGGTCTACAAACGTAGTTGCGGTTGTTTTATCCAGATAGGTTAGCAATTCACTGGTGTTTAACAGCTTAGGGATTCGGTTAAGCGGGGTTGACTGGACACCATAATAGGTATCGTACGTCAGGGTTGTTTTGCCCATTTTTCCGCCTTTCGTCGTTATGATAATGACCCCATTGGCAGCTCTGGCTCCATAGATCGATGCTGAGGAGGCATCTTTCAGCACCTGGATCGATTCAACATCCTGCGGATTAATTCGTGAGGCATCGGTTGTTGGGACACCGTCGATCACATAAAGTGGATTGTTGTTTCCATAGGAAGCAAATCCTCGAATTCGAATGGATGCCGAACTACCAGGATCGCCGGTACTACTAACCGTAACACCCGCTGCCCTACCTGCAATTGAGCGACCAGATTGGCGGAAGGAGTCGCATTCAGATCGCTGGCTTTTACAACGGACACCGCCCCGATAATATCTTTTTTCTGCTGGCTGGTATAGCCTGTTACGACTACTTCGGTGAGTTGGTTGTTACTCGCTTCCAGCTGGACATTGATTTCGGTTCGATTACCTATCGAAACCTCCTTTGTATTATAGCCGACGAAACTGAATAGTAAAACTGAGTTCACATCGGTAACGCTAATTCGGTAGGTACCCTGCGCATCGGTTGTTGTGCCACGTGCAGTCCCTTTTACGACCACCGTAACACCCGGCAGTGCATCGCCTTTGTCGTCCGTAACGGTTCCAGAAATAGCTACATCCGCCAGTGATTCTGTCTGGGAATCCGGTTCATACTGAATCCTTACTTCATCGGCTTGCGTTGTCAGGGGCGACAAAACAATCTGATTCTTAATGACTTTGTACTTGATTTGTAAGGGGTGAAGCAGCCGGTCAAGTACCTGTCCTAACGACTCATTGACGACAGTGAATGTCATGCGTTGGCTAGCTATCACGAGTTTGGGGCGGTAGGTAAACTTTACATCTGCCTGCTTCTCAATACTTGCCAGAACACTGATAATGTCCTGGTTAGTAATCCGTATGTTTATTTTTCGATCCAAGAGTTCCTGGGCTGTAACTTCCCGAGCCAAAGACACCCCTGCGAATAGGATCGCTATCGAAATATGCAGGAGCGATAGTTTCATGAGGTGAATCAGTTTTTTTTTGATTCGTAGTGTTTTTTTCATTGATTTGATAGGTTTTTGTAATTGAAAGACACAAAAACAAACCTTCACACCCGCTGGAACGGGATACTGGTTGTGTCAGTAGAGAAGGTCATTTAGAAGCCGGTAACGCTGGAACCGTTACCGGTTTTTTACTGGATTACTCGATTGAGCAATTGTGGCATAGGCAGGTAGGGTTAGAAAGGTTCAGAATTGGGTTAATCGCAGCCTTTACTCTTGATAATAATTTGGGCATCTACTAGTTTATAAGTGGCCCCAATCGCTTCGCAGAGGACATCCATTTTTTCAAATAGGTTTTCGTTTTCAAGCGAGGTTGTCAGTCGACAATTGCTTAGCTGTTGCTCGTCGAAGATGAGCTCTACACCATACGTTTTTTCAATGGCCTGCAAAATCTCAGGCAAGGGGGCATTCCGAAATGAGAACTGCTGCAACTCAGTTTGCGGGATAATTGGGATTGGTTTGTCGACGAGCGTGCGGGTAAAATGAGCGTCCGTTTTCGTAAAATCAGCTTGCTGATTAGGCGTTAAAATGAGTCCATCCTGCTCAGGATCAGTATATTTTCGGCTTTGAGTTGAAAAAACAGCTACTCGTCCAGTTTTCACCATCACTTTGATTTGCTGATCCTGGTCATAGGCGCTCACGCGAAAACTAGTGCCCAATACCCTCGTAGTAATCGCATTGGCGCGAACCAGAAAAGGTTTAGCTGGATTTTTTTGTACCTCAAAAAAAGCTTCTCCAACGAGGAATACTTCTCGAATAGTATCGGCAAATGCTTTTCGATAGTGAAGTTGTGAACGAGGCTCCAGTGATGCCTGGCTTCCATCCGGTAAGTTGACGATCAGGACGGCCGCACTCGTATTAACGACTTGCTCAAACAGCCTGGAATCAAGCATGCCAGTCGAGTCAGACTTAGCAATTCGGACGATATTTTTCTGCGTAAACCACCAGCCACTTAAAACAATCAGTAGGCTAACAGAGGCCGCGACCCACCAACTCGACCATGAGTATAAGGGTCGAACAGGCGCTTCATGAGCATTCTCTACTATTCGTTTGTAGAGTAAGTCAACTTGCTGTTCCGAGGGAAAATCGGCCTCGACCTGCTCATGTAACGTCAGTAGAAATTCCCGCGCCTGCTGGATAGTATCTCGTTGATGGGGAAAGTTTCGCAATATGTCAGCCCAGAATGCATCATCACTGGGTGTTCCCTGCAAAACCCACTTTCGAAAAGCGGTATCCTGCAAAAAATCATCAGTCGTATAATTCTGGTACATCAAAACAGATCTTTTTAGTGAGAATATTGTATTATTTCAGCTCACTAAGTAAGAGACTGCTTTACCTCCATTTAACCCTATTTAACTAAAAAAAAATTTTAAGCCCCCAGCCAATGCCTAAAAAGCAGACAACGAGTGCCAGTCGGCGTAGAGTATGCAGTGATTTTTGGATGATGTTACGAGCACCCTGTTCGCTAATATTCATGATGGCAGCTATCTCGGCATAACTAAAATCCTGGTAATAGCGCAGGAGTAAAGCCTCATATTGACGGGCAGGCAAGCAGGTCAGCCAGGATTTCAACTGGGCAGTCTGTAAGGTAATTTCTTCCTCGGAAATTATATCTGATTCAACCGAGGCCAGCACAGGTTGCTTATAATCAGCTTCGGGATTAAATGGCTGCGTATATTCATCCTCAGGACGGAGCGATCGGTGAATTTTACGGCGTAGGGAACGGAATAAATAAAAGCGCACGGATTTGGCTTCAGCCAGCTGGGAGCGAGTACGCCATAGATCGGTAAACATATCCTGGATGGCATCTTCAACTACTGATGAATCGCGGTTAATTTTCATGCCATAACTATACAGAACGCGAACATAGCGTTGATATATCCAGGAAAAAGCGACCTCCTCACCCTTCCTGAAACGATTCCAATAGAGTCGATCTTCCTGATCGGATGCGCCAATATCTTTCACGCCACAAAATAATGCGATTCTTCCCTAATATACTGCTAAATAATCGGCGCTTTACGAAAAACAGTTTGCTACTCAACGCATGGCCTTTGTTGAGTAGCTACATACCTTGCCAGAGGTTTATTTTACCCGCGCTCAATTCGATGAATTGCAAACCCTATGCTATGATCTGGATCGGGTCGCCTTTGCCGATGAATCCAGCCCTCAACTGAATATACGTAGCCTAAGGATGTTTGTTCAGCCGAACTTCGCCAACCCAGTTAAACCGATTATTACGTATCCAACTATTGAGTCGGGTTGCAAAAAAGAGTTGGTGATTCTGCGAGTAGGCTACAGCCGGAATAATTGTCGCGACATTAGCCCGGACGTAGATAGGCGATATTGCTCTGAATTTCGATCAAAAGTCGGGTTTGTAGAGAATAGCCTCCTTCGGGCAATACCCAGACGAACGTACGACGTCACACTGTTCCCTTAGTGGTACATTACGTTTGAGCTCTGGTTGGAGTAGGCTATCTGGCTGCGCATGGGCAATACGGGTCAACCGCTTACCAGAGTAGCGGTTATTAGGCGGGTAAGAAGTGACATTCTTTTCGTAAAGACGAATAAACTTGCTTAGAAAAGCCAGCTAATTTCAGGGGCAAAAACGATACTTCGGGTAAGACCGTCTGGACGAATCTCGCGGGTTACAAATGGAGTACCTGCCGTAAAACCAATCCTCATTTTCGGGTTAACCGTCCACCAGCCCGCCAAGGTTGCATTTAGCGTAAGTCCCTGTGATCCAGCAATAGCTAACCGTTTGCTGCTTGCGTCTGTATAGGTGTCTTCGCCTAAATGGTAAATGCCCAGCAATCCACCATTCAGGCTCAACCGATCATTAATCACCCATGTATAAGCAGCTCGTGCCAATACGTCGGCCTTACGGTTAAATTGGTTGGAGGGTGGATAAGCAGGTGCCTCAGGCTTTGGACTCGAACCGGGTAAGAAAGCATTGGCATTGGCCCCGGTGAGCGGTTGCTGCCAGCCTGCCGAAAATTGCCATTTACCATCACTTACCGAAAGCCCCGTTATCAAATCGACAGTGCCTAAACTGCTCTGATATTGCATTGGCAGCGGCTGCCCATTGGCTCTCAGATTCCCCTGATTCAGAGGAAGTTTCGTACCAATAGTCAACGAGGGTACCCATTTTGCTTTGGTGGGGATCGTGTAGGTTCCCGATAAAATAAGATCGCCTAAACCGGTGGCTGTTCCTAAATTGCCGCTGGCATAATTTCCCGTCAGCTTTGCCTGAATGGCCCATCTTGCCGACAGTTGATTGTCATATTGAATGCCGGGCGCAAATACAAAAACAGCCTCGTCGCCAAGGCCAACGGGCAGCAACAGCGTAATTTTTTGTCCCTTGTTGTCCGTTGTTGCCTGCTGTTTTAGGCCGCCAATGGTGCAAAATCCAGCATCACTACAGCCCTGCGCAAAAGCGGGTAGTTTGCTTAACAAAAGTAGCAGGCCTGTTGCCAGATAAATCGTAGTACGGTTTTTCATCGGTTGGTTTTTAAAGGGTAGTTCAAGGGATCAAAAATGTTATTACATTGATAGTTAAAGAGTTTCCTCTAGCTCTCCGTGTAATATCCTCTACTATATACGTATTTCACTTCAGTTCAGCATTGCCAAAATGCACAGCAAATCGTTTACACCAGATGAGTACGAATCGCTGTTGACTAAGTGAAACACCCGTCGGTACCTCTACAAAAAAGTTGCCGGTAGCCGTTAGCATACTAACTTCCGTAAAGCTACCCGCTTGTGTATCGGTAGCTAAATAGATGCGCAGATCGGGACCGGTGTCACTTTTAAAGTCTTCAAATACCAGCGTTTGTTTGCCATTACGTTCATACAGCTTTACGGTTCCACTCACCGTGTGAACACCATTCTGAAATAGTCCCGAAGCGCGCAGTTGTTGCCCTGTTTTGTCGAATGTCTGGACCGGGTCAACAACACTGACGGGTACTCCTGCGCTCCCTAATGGAACCAGATCTTTGGGCTTAACACATCCGCCAAACAACAAGGGTAGCAAAAGGCAAAAGGCTATTACCTGTTTCATCGTTTTTACCTGTCTAACAGTTGCTTATCAAGCCAGCTATAACTTTCCCGGAAGAATACGGCAATGGATTCGGCGTTGCTACTGGCTGAAATTGGCAGCAATGCCCCTTTCCAATCCGACGTATTTCGCCACTCACCCACCGATAGTGCTGGCGCACTGGCGAAGTCGATGGGCTGCGCGCTGTTGTAGCCCGACAGATAAAAGTAAGGCTCATCGCACAGCGCATCGGCAATGGCGTAACCCGCCCAAATAGCGGCATTTTCTTGGCCGTTGATATCTGGGAGGCTATAATAGACACCCGTATCAAAATGATGCGGCCAAATCCGCACTTCACTTTCCCGACCGCTCCAGTTTGTCAATTCGTGCAGTGCGGCATTGGCGATTGTACGCCAATGATTCCATGTACTCAAACCCGTTGATTTATAGGTCGTTTGAAATTCAATAGGGTCTTGACCTAGCTTATAGTTTAAGCCTCGAATTTCAGAAACGCCCCACGTCTGCATCTGATTTTTCCACCAGGTGGTTGCATTGACTGGGGTTTTATTCTCAGGAGAGAAAGAAGTCAGTACCTGTTCCTGATCGTCAATAAACTGTAAAGCAAACGCTTCTATATCAATCACCAGCCGAACCTGTTGGCCCTGATACGCAAACTGTCTACCTTCCAGTCGGTGCAGTTGGCTGTTCCAGTCCATGTTCGTTTGGCTGTCATCGGTAAGAAGTGGCAGCCATTGCATTCCTGTCAGGGCAATTAATTGGGCCAGACTATGCAGCGTTTTGTCGGCCTGATTTAATTCATTCATAGTTAATGGAGTTAAAGCGTTTTCACCCTTCCTGCTTCAGTTTGCCCTTCATGGCGTGGCGCAACTTTTCTACCTTGGGTAGCGATACGTGCTGAATGTAGGGCTGGTTCGGATGCAGTTGGCAGTAGTTCTGATGGTATTTTTCGGCAGGATAAAACACACTGAACGGCACCACCTCCGTAACAACCGGATTGTCGTAGTGCTTTGACGCATTTACCCGTTGAATAGCCGCTAAAACCTCCTGCTTCTCGGCGGGTGTACGATAAAACGTTGCCGAACGATAATCTCGTCCTACATCGGGGCCTTGTCGGTTGAGTGTCGTCGGGTCGTGCCCGGCGAAGAACGCATCGAGTAAATCGCGGTAACTAATCACTGTCGGGTCATAATAGACCTGCACAGATTCGGCATGGCCTGTCACATCTGTACCTACTTCCTGATAGGTTGGGTTGGGAACATTGCCTCCTGAATAACCCGAAACAACTTCCCGAACGCCCTTAAGCTGGTTGAATCCTTCTTCCTGTGCCCAAAAACAACCGCCAGCAAACGTAGCCACAGCCTCGCCGGTTTTAGTTTGGGTAAGCGAGCCGGTGTAGTGTCCAGATCCTGTGCCTGCGTACATCTTATCAGCAGCCAGAATCCCAGTATGAAAATCTGAATAAATCGCATGGTTTTCTGTGTTTGTCGATGAATTGTTTACATGGATACTGGTACGAGCAATGTGGTACTTATCTGGTCGGCGATGTCACAAGCGACGGCTCGCTTTGATTTCAACCCGAATCGGTGAATGGCACCGTTTCGATGGATAAGGGTTATCTGGTTCGTATCATGACCGAAAGCTGCTCCCTCGTCCCTGAGTGAGTTCAGTACAATTAGGTCTAAATTCTTACTAACTAATTTCGCCTGGGCATTCGCTAGTTCATTGTCTGTTTCCAGGGCAAAACCAACCATAAACTGGTCATCCCGTTTTTGGCGACCCAGGCTGGCTGCAATGTCCACCGTCCTGACGAGTTCCAGACGAAATTCATATTCTTTCTTCTTGATTTTCCGGTCGGCAACCACCTTCGGGCTATAATCGGCAACGGCTGCGGCCAATACGGTAAGCGTAGCCTTTGGAAAGTAATGAAGGCAGGCCGCATACATCTCAGCCGCTGAGCGAACAGGCACAACTGTAATAGCCGGATGTTGCGTCGTCTGATTCGTTGGCCCGCTAACCAGGGTAACCTGTGCTCCGCGTTCGGCCAGTACCTCAGCCAGCGCATAGCCCATTTTGCCGGTCGAATGGTTACTGATATAGCGCACTGGGTCAATGGCTTCCTGCGTGGGGCCAGCCGTCAGCAATACAGTCAAACCGGTTAAATTTGTATTAACAGAACTAAAGAGTGAGTTCATTTTCAGCTTAATTGTTGATTTCAGTTTTGTCATGCTGACGAAGAAAGCAAGACAAATTCAGTAGTCAGATTGTCAGCAAATAACCTATTAACCTATATGCCGCTTCTTCCGGGTACGTTTCCAAATCCGAATCGCTTCATCAAGCGTCATGTAAGCTACCCCCGGCGGTGGTTTTCGAGGCTAATATCATACAGCACGCGCCAGTGATGAAACAGTACCCGGTAGGCTTCCCGAATTGAAAAACCGGGTTGGTAGATGTGCGCTGGCTCTGCCCCGGCACCATTCAGCTCCAGAATATGAATGTGCTTACCAGCGTTTAAATCGGCTACACTCCGGCAGCGCAGGTCATATCGGCCAAAGTAGAAACCGTCGATGGATTGGCTAATACGGTCGAATACGCGGGTCAGTTCAGGGGTAATCAGGTAGTTGGCATTCAGGAACTTGGTTCCTTTACAATGATTGCCAATGGATACCAGAGTGAGTGTTTCTCCGATGGGCAGTATTTCGTGGAAACGATTGCCGTATTTGGCCGTCAGGGCAGAAAGTTGAAGGATAGCTCGCTCGTTTTGGCTGATTAGCTTTTCTATACAATCGCGGCCATTGCCCCGTATAGACAGAAATTCCTTCTGCACAATAGACGACACGATGCCCTGTTTCTGCCCCGGCATACGATAATAAAATACGCCCAGTTCGAGTGGTTCGTCGACGTATTCCTGAATGAGAAAATCGACGGAGTTGCTTTGGAGGTAGTTGATTAAGTCTCCCTGACTCTCAATTTTCTCCACGCGCCAGCCGCGTTCACCCACATCGGGCTTGGCAATGAGCGGGTATGTCAACCCACGGTCATGCAGTTGATTAACTACTGATTGGATCGGTGAAAAGGCGGGTACGAATAGAGTTATCGGTTTGAATTCTTCGCTAATACGATCCAGGATACCGGCTTTTGATTCACCCAGCAGCCCACCGGTTTCGATAAATGGATTCGAAGCCGAGAAGAAAAACAATGAACGGGCTTTAATCGACAACCAGATATAGTAAAAAACTATAGGCAGGTAAACGACTTCAAACGGCCAGTACTCCCAGTGCCGCAGGCAAATGAAAAATGGACTATCGAGCCGAATTTGGGGCAAATACTGCAGCAGCATTTCCCGGAAACGAGCTGGCGTACGGATATCGGAACGTTGCCGGGGTGCACTAAGGGGTTGCATACGACTGGCTTATGGTTTGTTGACTGAATGGATTTTGACTAAAATCTTCGTAAATCATCGGTACGGCGGCCCGGCGGTTGTCCTGACAGACAATGCTGGTCAGGCTAACGGTTAGCAGGGCATCCTGGCGGTTCATCAGCAGGCCATTTTCGGTATCGCCACTACCGGCAGACTGGTGGAAGTGGCGGATATCCTCCACGTATGGATTTGGATTATGATAACACCACTCCCGAACCAGCTTTCCCGTTTCCGAATTACATCAGGACTGTACAGCGTTACCGATGACCAGATGTTCGGGTGCTCCGGATCTTTTTCGCTCATAAACAGCCGATTTCCATTCCAGCGAAGTTCAACTACCCGGCGATCAATCAATCCACCTGCTTCAACGATGAGTAGTGTAAATGGCTCAATCCCACGAAAGCCATAGGCCCTGACAAAAACGTCAATAGATGGGTAGGTAAAAAAATGTAGGGGAACTAAGCCCCGGCTGTGTCGATAGGGTGGTTGGGGCAAATGGGAAACAAAGCCGCCGTTGAGTAGACAGACAGCTGTTTGGACGAATGACCCGGTGCGATGGCCCGATGCAATCCAGGTTCCCTGTCCCTGTGGGTCCTGCGGGAAGGTCACCTCCGTTCCACCTATGTTGACTGTTCCTGGAGGGCGAGCAGCCGGACGGAGAGCTTTTTCATCCCGGCTGTGGGTCAGAATAAAGCCGTTCGGGCCAAAGGGTAGGTAGGTTGCGGTACACATTGGTTCATCATTTTGATTACTGATATATAGTCAAGGCTCGTACCAATTTTTTATGATATACAATAGGCTAACAATGAGCAAGTTGTGTTTATATTTTTTATATGCACCCAAATCAACAGTTACGATATTTCGTAACTGTTCCGATGCATCGTGATTATATACCACCTTGCGTCGGAATTATTCATTTCATGTAGATGGGTAAAATAGAGGATTGCACAAAAAATAATTATAAGGAATGAACCAACAGACAGACCGGTCTGTTACACAATCAATCCAGTGAAGAATGTCATGAAAACTAGCTTGCCTGAACCCCGACCATCCGAAACTCGTGAACGTATTATTGATACGGCGTCACGCCTGTTTTATAAACAAGGGTATAACTTGACGGGCATTAACCAACTCATTGACGAAGCAGGGGTAGCCAAAGCGAGTCTGTATCAGCACTTTTCCTCAAAAGAAGAACTGTTGATCGCCTACCTGACTAAGACCAGTAGCGAATGGTTTATACAATTAAACAGCCATGTGGCTCCCTACGATACGCCTAAGGCTAAAGTGCTGGCCGCATTCGACTTGTTGCTTAATTTTTCGGAAGAAGTAAGTTTCCGGGGCTGTAATTTTCAGAATATCATTTCCGAAGTACCGCAGGAAAGTGAGTCTGTCCGGGCTGTTATTCGCAACCATAAAGCCCGAATGCGTCAGTTTTTCACCGACCTGCTGGCCGAAACGGCTCAGGCCGAACTGGCCGATGCGGTGACCGTACTTTTTGAAGGAGCCCTGATTGCCGGGCAAATGCAACAGGATGTTTGGCCTGTTCAGTCGGCAGGTGTCTTGATACAGAAAATCCTCTAATTTTTTTTAATTCTATATAGACAGACTGTTCTGTTCAATTTTAACTCTTCTAATCACGTTTAATTCAGTAATCTAATGAAAAAGTTCACAGTACCTACGCGGGACGAGGTCTCGGAAAGTAATCAGGTTTTATTCGATAGCCTGAAAAAAGGCCTTGGCTTTGTGCCGAACCTGTATGCCACCATTGCCCACTCCGACAATGGTTTGGCAAAATATCTGGCCTTTCAGAGTGCCAAAACATCGTTGAGCAACAAAGAAAAAGAAGTGGTCAATCTGGTCGTTAGTGAAGTGAACGGTTGCCGTTATTGTCAAAGCGCTCATACGGTTCTGGGCAAGATGAATGGCTTTTCGGACGAAGAAATCCTGAATCTACGTAGTGGACACAGTTCTATTGCCAAGTTAGACGCACTGGTTAAACTGGCTAAAGATGTTACAGAAAATAAAGGCCGGGTAGCTCCCGATACCCTGGAGGCTTTCTATACGGCGGGCTATACCGATGGAAATCTGGTTGATGTCATTTTACAGGTGAGCGATAAAATCGCCATGAACTACCTGCATAACCTGACCGAAATTCCTATCGACTTTCCGCTGGCGGCTGAACTTGAAGTAGCTTAATCACAACAGACTATCCGGGCAGCCAGTAAGCGGATCTGCCCGGATTTTCCCTTACCTATTTATAAAACCTATTTATCATGGACACAACAGAATCAACAACCCCTTTTGAGGACGACGGACGACCTTTTGTTATCGAAGCCTGTGGCGATACTATGTGGGATGAGGTACTCGCCCAGCCTCCCTATAATCCGGCAATACGCCCTCCCCTGCCCCCGTTCACGCTTGAAACGGCTTTGCAAAAAGTACAGATGGCCGAGGATGCCTGGAACAGCAAAGACCCCGAAAAAATAAGTTTAGCCTATACTGTGGACACCGAGTGGCGCAACCGAACAGAATTCATTAACGGGCGCGAAGAAGTTAAAGCGTTTTTGACCCGCAAATGGGAAAAAGAACTCGACTATACGCTGAGAAAAGAACTTTGGGGCTTCCGTGAGAATCGGATGGCAGTCCGGTTCGAATACGAGTGGCATGATGCAACTGGACAATGGTATCGTAGCTATGGCAACGAGCTCTGGGAATTCGATGAAAACGGTCTGATGCGAAAACGGTTTGCCAGTATAAACGACCTCCCGATCCAAGCCGACGAGCGCCAAATCAATACAAACCAAATCTCTACTCTTTAGCCAGTCATGCACATCCTTTCTGTCAATGTGGGCCTGCCTCGTTCTGTCGAATGGGGTGGGCGAACGATTACTACCGGCATTTTCAAGCGCCCAGTTGAGGGGCCAGTGTCCTTAGAACCGCTCAACTTCGTAGGAGACCGGCAGGCCGACCTGACGGTACATGGCGGGCCGGACAAGGCTGTGTATGCTTATGATAACACGCACTACGCTCACTGGCTTCAACAAATCGAACGCAACGACTGGGCACCCGGTTTTTTCGGAGAAAACCTGACGACAGAAGGATTGCTTGAATCCGAGGTACGTATCGGCGACCTGTTTCGGGTTGGGTCGGCACTGTTACGGGCGGTACAGCCCCGGTTTCCCTGTTATAAACTAAACGTTCGGTTCGATGATCCCGGCATGACTCGCCACTTCGCTCGGGAGGGTCGATCCGGTATTTATTTTCGGGTGGTTGAACCCGGAACCGTACAGGCTGGTGACGAGGTAAATCTAATCGAAGCAGCCGACACGCCCATTACCATTCAAACTGTATCCCAGATCGTACTGACCCACAAAGTAGATGCAGACCTGCTGGCAAGCGTAGTTGCATTGCCGCACCTGCCGGATTCGTTAAAGAGGATGTTTGGGCATTAACCCAGCTTGGAGGGCTTAGTCAAAAACGGCGCTGCTGGCTACATCGGTACCTGCCTCCAGGTCCTGGCGAAGGCTTTCCAGTTTAGCCTTTATGGACGCCAGGGCAATTTTACCCAGCGGTAGCCGAAGTGGCGGGTTCGCTGATGTTGTCACTTGCCAGATAGCCTCCGCGGCTTTGGCTGGATCGCCTTCCTGCTGGCCGTTTACCTGTCCGATTCGATTGCGAAATACACCGGCTGTGGCTTCATAATCGCCAATTCGATTGGCGGCCTGTTTGAAGGAGGCTCCGGCGAAGTTGGTTCGAAAAGGTCCCGGCTCAACAAGAGTCAGGTATAAGCCAAGCGGAGCAATTTCAGCCGCCAGTGCTTCGCTGGCTCCCTCCAGCGCAAATTTACTGGCGTTATAAACCCCAAAACCCGCGGTGGCTTTAATACCCGCCTGCGACGAAATTTGAATGATGTGCCCGGTTCCTTGTTGTCGAAAAAGAGGTAAAAACGCCTGTGTCAGGGCTATTGTACCGAAAAAATTGGCCTCAAAAACCGTCCGGATCTCTACTTCCGAAGCCTCTTCCAGCGCCCGGCAAAGCCGAAGCCCGCATTGTTGACCAATATGTCTACTCGTCCGAATCGATCCGTCACGGTTTGAATGGCCTGCCTGATCTGCTCGGGTTGTGTAATGTCGAGTTGAAGGGCAAATCCATGCCCAGCGTGAACCGTATTGAAGTCACCCACTTGGTGGGATGACGAAACGTACCGATAACAAAGTCGCCCTTTGCCAGGACAGTATCGGCCAGGGCTTTCCCTAAGCCGCTTGAGATGCCGGTAATAAACCAGATTCTGGGTTGATCGTGTGTCATGCTTGTTTTAACAATTCGATTTGGCAACTGATTTTTACGTTTTCTCCAACAGCCAATCCACCCACATCCAGAGTGCTGTTCCAGGTCATTCCCCATTCTTTCCGGTTGATAATACCCGTAATTGTCAAACCGCTTTGGTATTGCCAAACGGATCTTTTGGCACAATGCCCCTGAACTTCACATCCAGCTCAATAGGCTTGGTTATACCGAGCAGTGTCAAATTGCCATCCATTTTATACCCTCCTGCTTCCCTGTTACGTATTCCGGTACTACTAAATGTCATGTTTGGTATTTTTCGGCATAAAAGAAATCTGAAGACAGTAAGTGACCATCTCGTTGCTTATCCAGCGTATCAAGGCTGCTCACGTCCACAATTATTGTCACTCTCGCGTCCGAAAAATCATCCGTTTCGGTGTCAACAGTTCCACCGAATTTGGTAAAATGGCCTTCCGTTTCGGTGATGCCAAAATGCGTTACAGAGAATCCAATTTTGCAATGTGAAGGTTCAAACACCCATTTGGTTATCAATTGTGTCATTTTTGTTATTCATTTAAATTGATGACACAAAGGTATTTCGACGCCCCTGCCTGGCGTTAGAACTGAACGGACTATAGCCGGTACTTTTCGGACATTGCCTGTTTGAAAACCGCTGGCGATACGCCCATTTGACTTCTAAATACTCTGGCGAAATAAGAGGGGTCAAGAAAGTTGAGCTGCAAGGCAACTTCCGAAACAGTTAAGTCAGAAAACGTAAGGAGCCTTTTCGCTTCCAGTAAACTTCGGGAGCGGATAACATCACTGGCTGTCTGGCCGGTTACTTGTCGGCAGATCAAATTAAGATGGTGCGGGGTCACATTCAGCGCCGATGCATAAAAACTGGCTGCCTGATTGTCGGTGTAGTGCTGATCGATGAGGTTCTTCAGTTGTTTGTATAGAATGATCGATCGTCGGGATGCTTTTGTTTCTTGCTGGGTATCTACACATCGCTGAATTTGAGCCACTAATACATGCAGCAACGATTGAGTAACGGCCTGGGAGTAATCGGGGCGTCGGCGTTCGAGATCGATCAGCTCAATCGTATGGCGGATGTCGCGAAAGTCGGGCTGGCTGGGCTGGAGTAGTGGATTGGCGTAAAAATTATCTAAGAAACTTAGCTCAAACAGTTTATCCTTATTCTGCTGATTGAGCAGAAAGAAATCCTCCGAAAACAAAATACTGCCTCCGCACAGCGGTTCCCATTCCTCGAAGTAATGAAGCTGACCCGGAGAGATAAAAAACAATGATTCGGGCGAAAGCTGGTAGTCCCGGTAGTCGATTGCCTGTCGGCTTTGGCCCGCGTCTACCCATATAATTTCGTAGAACGTGTGTCGGTGGAGGTCTTCCACATCAGGTTCCTCCATATGCTCAAACCGCATGATCTCAAACTCGGTTCGACTGGCTGGCTGGTTGATAAAATGGCCAATGGAATAGAGGGGGAACGAATAGTGCACAGTAAAGATTTTGATAGTTGCTTTAGGGTCGCTGAATACCTAACTTTTTCATTCGGGAGTCGAGCGTCGTGGGAATCATGTCAAGAATTTTCGCGGCTCCGTTCTCCCCACTCACTTTCCAGCGGGTATATTCCAATACCGATACGATGTGGTTCCGTTCGCAATCCTCCATTGTCATTAAACCAGCCCTGGCAGGTCCTGTTCTTTTCCGGCCCGACCAATCGCCGAGATCCAGTTTCCGCCCCGACGAAATAATCAGCGATCGTTCCACTACGTTTTCCAATTCCCGAACGTTACCCGGCCAGTGGTAGGCTATCAGAGTATCGAGTACCTCCTGCGGAATCACGTCAATCTGGCGACCAATGCCGGGGCCGTGCTTAGCACAGAAATGGCGTACCAACAGCGGAATGTCGTCTTTACGCTCGCGCAGGGGTAAACTCTGGATAGGAAACACATTGAGCCGGTAATACAAATCTTCCCGAAACCGGCCTTCCCCTACTTCTTTTTCGAGATCGCGATTGGTAGCGGCAATCAGCCGAACATTGACCTTTATGGTTTTGCTGCTGCCTACCCGCTCAAACTCCCCTTCCTGTAATACCCTGAGCAACTTTGCCTGTAGCTCAATGGGCAATTCACCAATTTCATCCAGAAAAATTGTTCCGCCGTCGGCTAGTTCGAAGCGACCGATTTTCTGATTTGTTGCGCCTGTAAAGGCCCCTTTTTCGTGCCCAAATAACTCGCTTTCAATGAGGGTGGCCGGTAATACGGCACAGTTAACCTTTACTAAAGGCCGATTCTTCCGATTGCTTCGATTATGGACGGCCCGCGCCAACAGTTCCTTACCAGTTCCCGATTCCCCCAGAATCAGCACCGACGAATTGGTATTGGCCACCTGTTCCACCTGCCGAAGTACTTTCCCAAATGCTTTACTCTGGCTGACGATTTCCTCGAAGTTGCTGGTTTGTTTAATTTCGTCGCGCAGGTACGCATTCTCGGCCTGTAGCTGATTCTTTAGCTGCTCCACTTCGGCCAGCGCTTTCGATAGGATTCGGTTCGTTCTGCAACACGCTTTTCCAGCAAGGCGTTGGCTTCTTCGAGTTCCCGTTGCAGTTGGCGCAGGGTCAGGTGCGTGTGGATACGGGCGAGTACTTCCTGAAGCTGAAACGGTTTGGTGATATAATCTACCGCTCCCATATTGAATCCGTTGACCTTATCAATCGTTTCCGAGAGAGCCGTCATGAATATCACTGGAATGGTCTGCGTGGATTCGAGTTGTTTCAGCCGACGGCAGGTTTCGAACCCATCCATGCCGGGCATCATAACGTCTAATAGAATCAGGTCGGGCTGCGCCAATTGTGCCTGGCCGATCGCGCTTTTTCCATCGCGGGCCACCAGGACTTTATAATTAAATCGGGTTAACGTTTCGAACAACACACTGATATTGTTCGGCATGTCGTCCACAATCAGAATCGTGCGGACTGGCCTGGACAGGTTCGCATCTCCATTAGCAGAATCTACATCAATAAAAGCATTCATAACGTCTTTAAGCAGGCTTTAAGGTATTTTCTAATCTTGCGCATGTCAAACTCCCCTGCCGCCTGGCGAAGGTCGTCTACGAAGGATTGGTAAGCGGGGTTGTCACGCTCGATCGTTGTGAGTTGTGCCAGAATTCCCTGAATATCGCCCATACTGGCTAGTTTATATATTGTTTCGATTTGATCGGTTTCTGGCAGTTGAGCAGGGCCCGTCGCGGTACCCTTATTACTCATGCTGGCGTTCGAAACCAGTGATTCATGGGTAGCAGGGCGGATTTGCCAGACCAGGTTCAGGTGGTAACCAATTTTGGTTAGCAATGCATCCAGATCAACTGGTTTAGGAACAAAGTCATCAAACCCAGCCTGCTGACTTTGTCGTCTATCCTGTTCAAAGACCCGCGCCGAGAACGCAACGACTTTGGTTAGACGGGTGGCCGGGTTTGCCCGAATTTTTACCAGCGCGCCAAAACCATCTACATGAGGCATCACCAGGTCCAGTAAAATCAGATCAGGTCGGTGCATGATCGCCTGTTCGACAGCCTCATGGCCATTACTGGCTTCAATGACGGTAAAGCCCAGGGGATCAGTAAGCTGGTTAATATGGAGCAGGTTGAATAACCATCGTCGGCGACAAGAATCGTTTTTCGCGGACCCTCATACCCCATAATTGACTCAGACCGTTGGGTTACTGGATTCGTCATGGGAGGTAATGAGGCTTTGGGCAAGGCCAGTGAAAGCCGGAACTGTGTACCCCGCCCGGCCTGGCTGGATACGTACAAGTCGCCGTTCATCAACCGAACTAACTGATCGGTTATGGACAGTCCTAAACCGGTACCTTCCACAAAATCAATTGATTCGCGAATTTGCTGAAATGGTAGAAAAATACTGGCTAACTGCTCATTAGCGATGCCAACACCCGTATCCTCAATCATAAACCGAATCGTAGGTGATGGTGTCCCTTTGTCGGCGTGGCTCGATTGATCACCGGAACTCCAGTCAGCGCGGAATGTGATGGTGCCCAATGAGGTAAATTTCACGGCGTTACCCAACAGATTAAGCAGCACCTGTCGAAGTTTCCGTTCATCGCCCACGACCCATTCGGGCAAATTGCTGGATAAATGGGTCTCAAATGAAAGGCCTTTCTGCTCTGCCCGAACCTGAGTTTGTTGCGCCAGATTATGCAGGAGTTCGGGCAGGTAAAATACCTCCGACAATACGTCCATTTTCCGGGCTTCAATTTTCGACAAGTCCAGTACGTCGTTAATGAGCGACAGCAAACTTTCAGCACAGTCGTGCATGATCTTAATGCCTTTTTGCTGACTTTCTGACAGTTGGGGATCACGTTTGAACAACTGAGTATAGCCTAGAATACCGTTGAGGGGTGTGCGAAGCTCATGGCTCATGGTAGCCAGAAAATCACTTTTGGCCCGGTTCGCTGCCTCGGCCTCTTCTTTGGCGGTCGCCAGTTCGAGCGTTCGGGCGGCTACCGTATCTTCCAACTGTTGTTGTATTTGAAGGAGCCGTTCTTCGGCCACTTTACGCCCAATTTCAGCACCGGATCGAGCCGCCAACACCCGCAGGATACCCATGTATTTATGGTGGTTGGTCATGGGGCGCGAATCACTAACCGACAGATGGCCGATTATTTCGCCGGATTTATCGTGAATCGGAACCCCGATGTAAGACTCGACCCCAGCCCCCTGACTGAAATTGGCGGCTACGTCGGTGGGGAAATAAAAGTCGCGGTCTTTCATCACGATGGCGCAGGGCGTACCGGCCAGATCGTACTCGATGTTTTCGTGCAGGTTGCTGTTGACACTAAACGCAAGCGTCCGTACGCGGGTTTTCTCCACATTGGTACATTCGGTCACGATGGCGTACTGTACGTTAAGCGTGGTGGTCAGTTGCTGCACCAGTGACTGAAAAAAATCAATGCCAATGTCGGAGGCAGTCCCTTCCGAAATTCGACGGAGCGTATCATCCAGTTGAGAACGCTCGGTGACGTCGCGCACGAAGCAGCACAAAAAATCCTGTTCATCGAGCCGGACAAAATTCATCCCAATCTCGGACTGGCGGATGATGCCGTCCTGCCGTACCTGAGGTAAATCAACAGTCAGCGTATGGTGTTGCTTGAGCTTTTGCCATAGCTCCAGGTACTGAGTCTGGGCATACGTTGGATGAATATCGCTGAAGTGTAACCCATTCATTTGCGAAGGCGAATAACCCAGATGCTGACAGGCAACCGCATTCGCTCGATTAATTCGGCCCTGCTGGTTGAAAAGCAGGATTGGCTCCAACGCATTTTCGACGGTGAAATGCGACAGGCGAAGTACGTTATAAGGAATGCCAGCCGATGCGTTCATCATAATGATTTCAAAAAATTACTTCATTGGTTCACACTTCTTTACTGTACAATTCCCATTCCGAAAAGCCGTCCTCCGCTACGAATGCCTCTACGAGTCGGATTAGGGGATTTTATCAGCATGTAGGCCATTGTCCGCCCGGAGTACAGTATGTTTTCCTCTGCTATTTCGTGAAGCTTACGAAATATCGGAAATTTCTGTGGCTCTATAGTAGATGCTAATCTAGCTCAAACGGGCTTTTTTGGGCTCTCAAGCGCCTTTTTAGCCAATCTGGCACGACTGGAATGGTATTTGGAAAATAGGAAATAGAAAACAAGTTGGTGACACCGCTATGGTTTGCAACAGCTTTTAATCATCCAAACAAGCCAGTACCATGAAAATCCTTTCATTCCTGCTTATCGCTTTCGTACTCATATCGTGTATCTCAGCGTCGGCCCAATCGAACATCGCTGTTCGGAAACAACAATTCAATCTGGAGAACGGCCTTGCGCTCCAGGGGTACGACGCTGTTGCTTACTTCGCCCAGAACAAGGCCGTGAAAGGCTCAGCAGCCAACACCTTTACCTACAAGAACGTTACGTACCGTTTTGCGACACCGGCTAATCTAAAAGCATTTCAGGAAAATCCTGAGAAATACGAGCCTCAGTATGGCGGCTGGTGTGCGTATGCTATGGGTTCAACAGGCGAGAAAGTAGAAGTGGACCCCGAAACGTTCAAGATCAAAGATGGTAAGTTATTCCTGTTCTACCACTCCTTCATCAACAATACATTGACCAAATGGAACAAAGACGAAACCAATCTGCACAAAAAAGCGGATGCTAACTGGAGCAAATTTACGCAGTCCTAAACCTGATTTTATCATTACGTAACCCTACATAACCATGAACAAAGCAACGATTTATCTCCTGTGGGCCGCTCGCCTGGTAGCCGCCATTATCATGCTTCAGACACTGTATTTCAAGTTTTTGGCGCAACCCGAGTCGGTGTTTATCTTCTCAACACTAGGGATTGAACCCTGGGGACGAATTGGCTCTGGCATTGCCGAACTGATTGCGTCCGTACTCATCCTGAATCCACGTACGAGCTGGATTGGGGCTGGTTTAGGCCTTGGCGTAATGGCAGGGGCTATCCTGTCTCATCTAACTGTTTTGGGTATTTCTGTGCAGGGAGACGGGGGCTATCTGTTCTTTCTGGCAATAGCCGTAGCCGTTAGTTGCTCAACCATTCTGTTACTGACCCGTAAGCAGTGGTTACCTGTTCTGGCACGGGCCATCCAGTCAGTTTTTGGTAAAAAAATCGCCCATACGAACACCTGATTGGTACTGCCTTTATCCATTCTTCATTATCCATTGTCCATTCTTCATTAACACTACCATGTCGCTCAAATCCGCCAGTACCGATATTTTGATGCAACTCGCTGAGGTTGTCGGCCAGCTCACCGATCCCGATTATGCCCGGCCATTGGCTGTACTCTCGGGCAACACCATTGGTAAGCACGTTCGGCATATTCTGGAATTCTATGAACTGTTAGTGCATAGTGCGCAAACGGGTCAATTGAACTACGACCGACGTCAACGTGACTTACAGCTCGAAGTAAACACACATGAGGCTCTACGCCGGTTGGGCACCATCGACCGGGCTATTCATCGACTCGACCTGAACCGGCCACTTGCCTTAGAAGCCGATTTATCCGTCAGTGGTGCCAGGACAATCCAGATTCCGTCGTCGTTTGCTCGTGAGTTATTGTATAATATCGAGCACGCCATTCACCATATGGCTCTGGTGCAGGTTGCCGTACAGAATGCCTTCCCAACGATTGAGCTACCCCAGCATTTTGGTGTAGCCTACTCAACGGTACAGCACCAATCGCAGTAATAAAATACGACAGACACCGGGTTTATTGAATTGTATTAAATAAGCGCCAGTATTTTCCATTCTCGCCGGGTTAAAACCCGACGCAAAAACACAGCACACATCAACTGCACCGGGTTTTAACCCGGCGAGAATGAAAAATAAAGCAATGTATTTCGGCGCTTAATTCGTTCAAATCAATTAACCCCATGTAAGTGACCGAACACGCTCGTACTGCGTAAAAAACAAATCCAAGAATCATGCTTCTCTTATTTCTTCTTGTCAGCAGCATCAGTTTCGCAGGCTCCATACACCCTGGCACGGTTAATTTAGCAGTGGTGCAAACGACCCTCAGCCAAAGCAGACGCGCCGGACTGTGGCTGGCCTTTGGCGGTAGCCTGCCCGAGATTGCTTACAGCAGTCTGGCAGCGGGTGGATTGATGCTTATTCCAACGAATTCGAGCTGGATGACCGTACTGGCTTATGCCCCTATTCCGGTCTTGCTGGGAGCGGGCTTTGCGGCTTTCCGGCAGAAACCCGTTGTCCTTAATGAGTCTGTAGCGCATACGAGATCATTGCCATTCTGGAAAGGGGTGGCACTGGGTGGCACAAATCCGCAGCTATTGCCCTTCTGGTCGGCGGTGTGGCTTTATCTGAGCCGGGCCACGATAGGCAGTCAAATGGTAATACCCACAGGCCAGTCGGCTAGTCAGTGGGTGTTTGCGCTGGGTACGGCAGCGGGTGCGTTTGGCCTGTTGGTCGTCGTGGTTTGGCTGACAGACTGGCAACGGCAGCGTATTGTTCAGTATCTGAACGGCCCGTGGATCAATCGTCTGACAGGCGGGTTTTTCATGGGCATGGCTCTCTGGCAGACTATTCAAGTTTTAACCGCCTGATTAACGATTAAATGCAGGCGGTTCGTCTGCTCGCTCTATGCAGCTGCTAACCTCGTGGTGGATACTCATTTTTCGCTGGCGTACGTTGTTACTCCTTCTGGTACTGCTCATAGCCCTGCTTCCACAATGCATTTCGGTTCGGATGTCGGATCGAAAAATTGCCGACTACTTTGCCAGCCGCCCGGTCAAACCAACATTTGGTACTATTAACGTTCATGATCGTTCAATTCATTACGCCTGCATCGGGAGCACCCACTCCCGGGCCGATACATTACCACCCGTACTATTCATTCACGGATCACCCGGTGCCTGGGATGCCTTTATCGGATTTTTTGCCGACTCATCGCTATACAACCGGGCGCAGTTAATAGCCGTGGACAGGCCAGGTTTTGGTAAATCTGGCCTGGGCAAACCTGAGCGATCCCTATCAGCCCAGGCCACCTACATTGCGCCGTTGCTCCGCCTTAGTCATTCTAGTCGTAAACCAATCCTAGTAGGCCATTCGATGGGTGGACCTGTTGCCGCTCGATTGGCTATGGATTACCCGGAACAGGTTGGCGGGCTGATTCTAGTGGCTCCTTCTATTGATCCTGATCTGGAAAAGAAAGAATGGTATCGCCCCATTGGAAACGTATTCCCATTTCGTCAATGGCTACCTACCGAACTTGATGTGAGTAATCAGGAGATTATGGCGCTCAAAGGCGAGTTGCAGCATATGATGCCGCTGTGGGCCACTATTCGGGTGCCTGTAGTTGTCATTCAGGGCGAAGACGACTCGCTTGTACCCCCAGGGAATGCCGCCTTCGCCAAACGAATGCTGACGAATGCCCCGGTAACGATTCAGATGATTCCGAACATGAATCATTTTATTCCCTGGCGTCGCCCGGATTTAATTCATGATGCTATCCTTCATCAACTAACAATAAATCAATCAATTAATAACCAAAAACCATGAAAATGACCCATTTGCATCTACTTATTATCGCTCTTTTTTCGATCACAACGGCTTTTGCCCAACAATCGGCGGTGTTTGCCCCATCCGGCAAAGCCATCAGAGGTTACGATCCCGTTGCTTATTTTGTCGAAAGTAAACCTGTTCCAGGAGATTCCAGCATTTCTTATACGTATCAGGGGGCAAACTGGTACTTCGCTAATGCCCAAAACCGGAGACTTTTAAAGCTGATCCGGAGAAGTACACCCCTCAGTACGGCGGATACTGCGCCTATGGAACGTCTCAGGGTCACAAAGCGCCTACTGAAGCTGACGCCTGGACGATAGAAAACGGGAAATTATACTTCAATTACAACAAGAAGGTACAGACACTTTGGAACAAAGACCGGTCTGGCCATATTCAGAAAGCGGATACGAACTGGCCAGTGATAAAGTATAAAGACGGCCATTAATCAATTAGTATTTTGCATCCTTAAATTTAATCCAGCTTTCTAGAAGCTAAAGCCTTGCCCTAAAGGGCATAGCTTCAACGAACGACTGAGACCAGTAAACGCTCCCATCAAAAGAATCTACCGCGCGGGCGGTTCCGAGAATCCACTAGAATCTAGTTTGCCAAAGCACTAGTTAACTATCCCACATCTTCTGTTCCAAATCCTTGAATAAGCACCTTCTAAATTAAATCGCCAACACCTGGGTTCCCGTACTTTCTCTTCGGGAATCATCACCGTCAAGCACTCGCCATTGGGTAAGTCAATTAATTCGTGAATGCATTCCACTTCGACAACGTGGGTGGTATTTCATGCGTGAACGACCTAGTATTGACTACCCCAATGGAGGGGTAGATTCGAAAACGGTTGATGCCGTAGGCTGGGTCAGTATGTATGAGTATGATGCGCAGAACCGGCTGGGACACGTCTTAATTTATGAGCGTGTAGGCGCTAGCTTTAAGCTCAATCATCGGATTCAGTACCAATATAACACGGGCGGTGAGTTACAACTTACCCGGCACACAATAGGCCTGGCCTACGGTTCCACTATGAGTTATCAAGGCGTTTACCCCGTTGAAGTTCGTTCTTGGGAGCGACTGATTGGTCTTATAAAGAGGAGTTCGTCTATGCCCCCTAATTATACATGAGGGGTGGGCCTAATTAGGAACCAACGTATGTTAAGGGATTGATGACCAAATCTTTCACCTCACACACGCGGTTCCATGCAAGCCAAGTTACTGACTTTATTGGGTTTTCTGAATGCCTGTTGGCAACAACGGCCCAAAGAACAACCCAGGCCCGGAAAGCCACAAACCTATTCGAGTATGTCATTTGTCTTATTTTTTATGCCGCTTCGGCCTTTAGATTTGAGCCACTGTAAAATTCCAAGAATACCTTACCTTGGAAAGCTCTCAAAATGAGAGTAAACCAGTGCCAGTGGGGATACCCTACCGTCTTCGGCTGAGCTCACGACTCATGGATCGATTCAGGACCCCACTGGACTACTGAAGCACAGGACTCAGATAGAAATTCGGGCTAAAGACCCATGAGCAAGGTATTGAGTGTGTGACAGTCTACTGGCTTTATTATCAATTAAAACTCATTCAAAAGTATGGAAACTTTTACGTTTTTTATTGGTATTGACATCTCCAAAGCCACCTTGGACTGGGCCGTTGTTGTCGCGGGTAAGTTGTTGTTTCACTACCAATCGTCGAATGATCAGAATGGTATTGAAAGCTTTACCAACCACTTAAAGCAACAATGCCCAGAGACTAGTTTCGGCAATAGCCTGTATTGCATGGAACATACTGGTATATATAACAATCACATCCTTAATACATTGACTCTCAGCAAAGCCAATGTCTGGGTAGAGCACCCCATCCACATTAAAGAAAGCCTAGGCATGATTCGAGGCAAAAATGATAAAGTCGATGCCCAACGAATCGCATTGTATGCCTACAAAAATCGCGACGAAGTTCGTCTCTGGACACCCAAGCGAGAGGTCATTCAACAACTGGATCGGTTGACAGCCACCCGCAGTCGGTTGGTCAAAGTTCGCAAAATGCTCCAATCTCCATTGACCGATTCGGATGGCTTTATCTCCAAAAAAGACCATAAGGCTGAGAAAAAAACTTGTCAGAAAACACTGGATGCGCTTAGTAAAGACATCAAACAGATCCAGACTGAGATTGCCAATACGATTGCCAGTGATCCTTATTTAAAAGAGTTGTATGAATATGTCCAATCGGTCAAAGGCGTTGGCCCAGCCATCGCCACAGAACTGTTAATCATCACTAATGAATTTAAGGCGATCACTGACCCGAAGAAGTTGGCTTGTCACGCTGGTGTGGTACCCTTTGTGTATTCGTCAGGTCAATATCGGGGCAAAGCTAAAACCAGTAACAAAGCCAATAAGCCGCTAAAAGCCCTGTTGCACAACGGGGCCATGTCAGCCATCCAGCATTGCCAGGAGCTGAAAGCGTACTATTTTCGTAAAACAGCGGAAGGCAAGAATGAGATGTTAGTGATTAATAACATCTGCAATAAGCTGATTCATCGAGTTTACGCTTGTGTACAGCGTAGAGAAAAATATAAAGATTTTTATTCCCCCGTTGTTGCATGAATCATAGAAATCGGTCCGATCATGCTCCTCAAAGGCATCCATACTTTTGCGGCTATGCACCGATGGGCCAGGGCCAATTATGCCCTATTAGGCTGGCAGAAAGCACCTGACCGAAAGACTATTCGCAGGCGATTTCTAGAATTGCCCGCTGTGCTACAGTTACTTATGCCAACCATCGCCCACCAGTGTCTACGGCTTGATTATGCGCGATTTGGCTATGCCTGCAGCTTTGCCGACAAAAGCGTGTTTCGGGCACTTGGCGGCCTGTGGCACAAAAAGCATAGACTCCTTAAGGTAGTGCCTCATTCCAGCATTGATACCGAAGCTTCTTGGGCAAAAAGTGAGTGTCATGGTTGGCGGTTTGGCTATGGTTTACACCTGATTTGCAATCGCTATGGCACCGGCCACCCGGCGGTTTCCGTTGATGGCTACCGTAACCACGGCCGCGACTAAAGATTATCACCTCCTAGCCACACTGATAGCTCCCTTGCAGGAGCGTTTAGGGGTCGTGGTTGCTGACAGCGGGTATTTTGCTGTTCGGTTTTTGCAAGCTATCTACGAGCGTTTTTCTATCTTGGTGACCACGCCTTGTCTCTTCAAGATAGGCCAGCGGGTGAGTCATTTCAAACAGTATTATAATGATATGGCCGCTTCTTGGGCAGGTAGGCTTACGTATCGTCGTCGGAAGCCCTCGATTGAGCCTACGTTTGCGCTCATTAAAGAACTGACTGGCCTGACTGGCAATACGATGTTGCCTTACAAAGGCTTGGATCGGGTCAGTGCCTACTTGATGATGGCCAGTTGCACGGTTCAATTAATCATGTACGATAATTTCACCAATCAGCGGGAGTTTGGCAGCTTAGAGGCTTTTAAAGCTACTTTTCAATAATGCCCACCCCTCAATTATACATTAGATCGTCAGCCAAAAGAGAACAGCCAGGGTCGTCGTTGGAGTGTAACGAAATGAAAAAACATTGGGTTATTTAGTTGTTGAATCCGTCCAGAAAAACCTTATCCCGGACAATTGTGCTGAACGATTAAACTGAACAGCTTTATTGAACGCAAAAAGGGCCGTTTCCAGCCCCTTCTCTCCTACCCGCCCACCGTTCAGAAAAACGTCCGAAACATTTTTGGACAAGACACGGCTATGTGTAATAACTTTCAACTCCTGTTTCCATCTTGTGTTCTGTTATTGGGAAGAAGTCTTTTCACTCTTCTCTTACTAACACTCGTTTTCCCAGGTTAAAACTTGGATCACCAAGTAGCAATGTGTCCCCTCTTAAAATAAATTGGCGAGTTTGGTCAGTGCCAATATAATATAGTACTGAGCCTCCTTTGACATGGTGGGTTACCATTGACTTTAAACTGTCAATGGTATAGGTTCCGAAGTAACCAAACGCATTACCTAAGAAGGTGCCTAAGGTTAACTTTTTAGTATAGGCAGAATCAGCCGAAATCATCAGGGGTTTTTCGGCAGAGCCATTTATGTGAACGATGCCGCTGCTGGTATAGGTAAAATACCCTTTAGGATGGTCCCCATAGGGATGAGTCCATGTATGAGTAATCGTGTCAAAGTCAGCGTATTCAATTAATTGCCAAGTGCCGACTAACCGACTTTTGTTGGTTATAGTCTCTTTTTTGTGAGCTGGTTTACACGATACAGCTATAATCATTATAGTTAGAAAAATTGGTAAATGTCCACTTTTTAGTTTCATGATTTTTATGTTTTGCTTTGCGGGCGAATGGATGTTGTCGATTGGATAGTAAGTATTTTAAAGTCTACACTATACCAAAATCACCACGGCTACTTGTTTCAATGTCAAAGCCACCCACCAGATAGCCACCATTCGTATGATTCGTTCAATAAGCGAACTCAAAATTACTCATCCTAGGAGGCCCACTTTACTTATAATTTTTTCATTTCACAAACGTAGCCTTTGACAGCCGAGCTTTTATTATTGGTGGGTATCTGACTGATAAATTTCCTACTTTCCCTTACTCTCCACCCATAAGCTTCTCAGTGGCCTTAGGCGATGAAATTATAACTTATGCTAAACTCCAGACCCATTTCAAGTTGTCCTGGGTATTCAATGGTACCCGCCAATCGAGCGATTTCAGTGTAAGACAGGTTAATCTAACTAGTTTGTTTTAACCCGTTGGTTTCTTTAGCTGTAAATCTGATTAATCAATCTAGACACAAGACGATCAAAAATTAGTTAGGGCACCTACTAGTTGCAAAACAAAAACCGGTCGGGTAGGAATAGTGATAGTCGGACTTTAGATACGATAAAGCCGGAGACCGTGAACTTGGTGAGCTACGAAAAACCAGCCGAGATTCTTTTTGTCGAGGATAAACCATCCGATTAAAAGCAGGTGACAATGAATCGATTACACTAAAAATCACAGGTAGTAACAAGACGCTCACTCCTGCCTTACATCAAATCAGACTTATAACAAAGTAACAAATGATTCTTTTCAAGAGGAACAAAACTAGGATGTCTTTCTATAAATGTGTCAAAATAACACTACTGGTACTTGGGGGTGCACTAAGTGCTCTGGGGCAATCCAATTTTGCCAGCAAAACAATTGGCGTAGGGGTGGTAGTGGCCGACCTCGAACGCTCGCTGGACTTTTACGTGAATGGCATCGGTATGGTCAAAACCGGCAGCTTTACCATCAATGAAGAGTTCGGCAAACGTTCCGGCCTGACCAATGGTGTAGCCACGAACGTAACCATCCTGAAGCTGGAAAACAGCCCTGAAGCCACCGACTGGAAGCTGATGAGTTTGGGCAGTAAACCGGCACATCTGAAGCCCAAACATATTCAGGACGACACGGGCATGCAGTATATCACCATTCAGGTGAAAGCGCTGCAACCCATCATCGACCGGCTTACGCAACTGAAGGTGCCGTTTCTGGGTAGCACCCCTACACCCCTGAATGCCAAAGCGCACTTTGTTTTTGTGCAGGATCCCGACGGTACGTTCATCGAGTTAATTGGTCCGCTTCAATAAGCTTGAAAACTTGATTCGAACGGTGACGCTCTTGGCCAAGGGCGGCCCCCGCTCATTCCTGTTCTCGCTCTTTATGTTCAGCTGAAAAACAAGCGCTTTCGATTTGGTCTGCAAGCGAGTGTGCTGCTATTCAGGTGCGTTGCATGGATGGGGTAGCTAACTCAGGTGGAGTACCAATAGGATACTGTTCCAAACATCAAATCTCAACGATCTCTCAAGGGGATACGAATCTGTTTCTACCATGAGCTGCCGCCACGCTCCGGCGTACCGGTTGCGAGGGTATGTTATCAGAAAAAGAGCCGTATAGCCAAGCCGTGACCGCTCCTGTGGCCAGGTGCAATCGATCCGGTCCGCCTTGGCGGTGCCGACCCAGGAAGGTCTGTGATTTTTCAGAGGTGGGGAAAAGAGGATTCGTAGGGCCGCTTACCTGGTTGCTCATAACCTGCAACGGATAAAGACTATACAAAAACAAAATCTAATTTTCTAAACAATAAATCTAAATAAGTGTTACCCCTATAGAACGAATAACGGTTTTACGTTTACGTTCCCTTCGCCTGGTTGCCCAGTTGGGATCATTTCCTCCGGACGGACCGCCCTGCCGGACGTAGAGATCTTGCCTGCTCAACTATGATTTCTCCTACCCATTCAGAGTCAGCTCTGATAGGCCAACTCGCTTCCTTTCTAGTCGCCCGGCGCCAAGCGCTGATGACCAACTGGCGAACTCGGGCCTGATAAGCGTCAACGGCTTAAGCCGTGACGAGTTTACTAACAAAGTGCCGTTCTGGATTTGTTACCTTTTACTGGACAATACGTTATGCGTGTTTTCTATACTGTCCAGTAAAAGAAAGCAAGTTCATTCACGCGGTTAACGCAAAAGCGCACACGTTGATAGTTTATTGCAACCTCTCCAGTATCTTCTTTTCCCATGGCTCGACGAACAAACGCCAACGACCAGGACGATAAAGCAGCATCCGGATATGTCCGCGTGCGGGGTGCTCGTGAGCATAATCTCAAAAATATCGACGTCTCAATACCACGAAATCAACTGGTGGTTTTCAGCGGTGTCTCCGGCTCGGGCAAGTCGTCCCTTGCCTTCGGCACCCTCTATGCCGAAGCACAGCGACGGTATCTTGAATCGGTTTCCCCGTATGCCAGACGGTTGATCGATCAGGTCGGCGTGCCGGATGTCGATGCCATTGACGGCCTGCCGCCCGCAGTCGCCCTGCAACAGCAACGCGGCACACCCAATGCTCGCTCGACGGTAGGTAGTCTGACGACACTCTCGAGTCTGGTGCGCATGCTCTACTCGCGCGTTGGTACATACCCAGCCCGCCAGACGATGCTCTATGCCGAGGATTTTTCCTTCAACACCCCGCAAGGAGCTTGTCCTCGCTGCCAGGGCATGGGCCGCGTGCATACCATGACGGAAGAATCGATGGTTCCAGATCCGTCGCTGACCATCCGCCAGCGGGCCATTGCCGCCTGGCCCACGGCCTGGGGCGGTCAGAACCTGCGCGATATTTTAGTCTCGCTGGGCTATGACATCGACAAACCCTGGAAAGACCTGCCCAAAAAGGATCGACAGTGGATTCTCTTTACGGACGAGCAGCCGACGGTTCCAGTCTATGCGGGCCTCACCCCGGCCGAAACGCGTCAGGCTCAGCGATTGAAGATGGAACCGAGCTATCAGGGAACCTTCAGCAGCGCCAGGCGAAACCTGGAGCACACGCTTGCCCATACGGAAAGTGCAGCCATGCGCAAACGCGTGTTGCAGTTTATGATCAGCAGCCCCTGCCCGGTATGCAAGGGCAAGCGCTTAAAGCCCGAGGCACTTTCGGTTACCTTCGCCGGCTACGACATCGCCGATTTCTCGCACCTCTCCCTGGCGCAGTTGGCAAACGTTATCACGCCGGCCGCGAATGGCGAGTTTGCCTCCGACATAAAGCCGTCAACGTCGCTGGTGAGTCGTCAGGCGGCCAAAGCCGCGCTGGATAAGCGCCAGCAGGCAGGTGGCTCAGCGCACAAGGGCGCTCCTGATGTGCGTCGTACGGATGATCTCTCGCCTGAAAAGCGCATCGCTGCCGAGCGCCTGTGCGGTGATCTGCTGGATCGGCTGACAACGCTCATCGAACTGGGCCTTGGTTACCTGTCGCTTGACCGCAGCACGCCCACCTGCTCATCCGGTGAGTTGCAGCGGCTGCGGCTGGCCACTCAACTCTCCTCCCAGCTCTTTGGGGTCATCTATGTGCTGGATGAGCCGACGGCAGGGCTGCACCCGGCCGATGGCCACGCACTCTTCGACGCACTGGACAGGCTCAAAGCGTCGGGTAACTCGCTTTTCGTGGTCGAACACGACGTGGAGATGATGCGCCGTGCCGACTGGCTCGTTGATGTCGGCCCTGAGGCAGGCAGCGCGGGCGGACAGATTCTCTACAGTGGAGAACCACAAGGCCTTAGGGGGGTCAGCGAGTCCCGCACCAGACCCTACCTTTTTGAGGAAACGGCCCCGCTCGTGTCCCCAACCGTCCCCCTAAAGGCTGGCTAGACCTGGAAGGCGTCCGACGAAATAATCTCAAGGGCGTGAATGTTTCGTTTCCCCTGGGTTGCTTTACCGCCGTAACCGGTGTCTCGGGGTCCGGCAAATCCAGCCTGGTGAGCCAGTCCCTGCTGGATCTGGTGGCCGAGCACCTGGGCATGAGACGGGAAGAGGTCGAGGAAGATGCGCTGGAGGAGGCATCCACCGAAAAAACCATCGGTCGATTGCGTGGTGATGTCGATGCAATACACCGACTGATTGAGGTGGATCAAAAACCAATCGGACGAACCCCACGCTCCAACCTGGCCACCTATACCGGGCTTTTTGATCAGGTCAGAAAACTCTTTGCCGCCACGCCGGAGGCACGTAGGAGACACTTCGATGCCGGCCGCTTTTCCTTCAACGTCGCTAAAGGGCGGTGCCCAACCTGTGAGGGAGAAGGCCAGGTCAGCATCGAGCTGCTGTTCATGCCGAGCGTGTATGCCCCCTGTCCGACCTGTCATGGCACACGCTATAACGAAAAGACATTGGCCATTAACTGGAACGGCAAATCCATTGCAGATGTGCTGAACATGACGGTTGACGAAGCCTGCCTGTTTTTTGCCCAGGACGCGTTGGTGTTGAGGTCCCTCGACACGTTGCGGGATATTGGCTTGGGTTATCTCAAGCTGGGGCAAAGTGCAACCGAGCTTTCCGGTGGTGAGGCCCAGCGCATCAAACTCTCAACCGAACTGCAACGTACGCAACGGGGCACAACCCTGTACGTATTGGACGAGCCGACTACAGGCCTGCATCCGCGTGATGTCGACCGTCTTCTTGTTCAGCTTAACCGCCTGGTTGATGCAGGCAATACCGTTATTGTCGTCGAGCATGATATGCGTACGGTCGCCCAGTGTGATTGGGTTATCGACGTGGGACCCGGAGCCGGGAATCACGGCGGCACGATCGTTGCGGCAGGAACACCCGCCGAGATCACCGAGAATAAGGCAAGCCGCACGGCTCCTTTCCTGGCCAACAGCCTGAAGCCATCGCGAAGTCCCCCCTAATCAACGCCACAAGTCTATTTACCCTATCCCGTGACTTGAATGCATTACAAAACGTAGGACCAAAGTCGTACGCTTGTTAATGATCAAACGCATTACAAACCTTTAAACTCATATATCATGGAAAAACTGTCATTACTGGCCCGTGTTCAAGCAAAACCTGGCCAAGAAGCTACTGTCGAGAACTTTCTGAAAGAAGCGCTGGCTCTGGCTCAACAGGAAGCGGGTACCCTTCGTTGGTATGCCTTCAAGATCAATGAGAATACGTTTGGTATTTTCGACACCTTTGCCACCGAAGACGGCCGGCAAGCCCACCTGAGCGGTGAAATTGCGAAGGCGTTGATGGCCAATGCTGACACGCTATTTAGTGTGCCACCTGTGATCGAACCGATTGAATTACTTGCTGTTAAGTAACTCTTATAACTGGGTAGTGCCTTTCGTACTTTGGCAAGTAAAGTCTGAACGTCACTACCCTGTTATAAATCAAGCAACATTTATTTTAGTCTAAAAATACCCTATTACCTGAGACGAATGAGCGTTCGTGTTTCGGTTTCATTAATGGGGCGTGTACCAGTATGCTTATGATACTAGTTGACAACTAGTATCATAAGCATACTGTCGGTATACGGTACTAGATTACCTATGGAGTGGCTAGCCTTTCAATAAGGTGAATGTTACCGTTGTTCCCTCATGTTCAACACTATCGATTCGTATGGTACCTCCGTGTAGCTCCACAAACTCGCGAACAATCACTAACCCTAAACCCGACCCATGAATATTCACCACATTCTTCGCGCGAAAGAACGTCTGGAATAAGTGAGCTTGCTCCTCGGCCGGAATACCAATTCCTTGATCAATAACCGATATGACAACCTGCGCCCCAAAACGGATCAGTAACTTCGGGTTACTTTGGGAGAACTTAAAGGCGTTTGACAGTAAATTAACCAGTACGTGGCTGATTAACTTCTGATCTACAGAAACCCGTTCTGGTTCCCCTTCAATCAATACATCTACGACCCGATTATCTTTACGATCCGCGAAATGCGTTTCGATCACTCGATTCGTTAAGGCAACCAGATCAACCGGTTCAGGATGAAAGGAAATTCGTCCAACGTCAATCTTGCCAATCGTCAGGATATCAGTTAATAACTCGCTAAAGTTGGCAATCTCCCGTTCGATGGTTTCCAGATGTCGGCTAACGGCTGGGGGCGGACCTTGGATCGATCGCTCTAAGTGCATACGGATCAGATCGACGCTCGATTGAATAGTTGCCAGGGGGTTCGGAATTCGTGGGAAGCGGTTGCGACAAACTGGGACTTGAGCTTGTTTAACTCCTGCTCCGGATCAGCGATTGCTGAAGAACCAGCTCCTTTTCTTTCATATCCGTAATATCGCTGGCAATGCCGATGCACCGCAGGGGAACACCCCTACTGTCTTTCATCACAAAACTACGAACATTGAGCCAACGAATCAGGCCGTCCCCTCCCTGAACTCGGTACTGAGCGGGAATTTCCTCCCCCTGGCGATACCGTTCGAATGCCGCTTCTACCATCGGACGGTCTTCGGGGATAACCGCGTTCAGGAACGAGTAAGGATCGTCGTAGAGACGTTGGGATGTAATGCCAAAAACGCGTTCATAGGCCGGATTGATATATAACAATTGAAAGGGATTCGCCGACTGAATCCAGAAAACTTCATCCACGTTTTCGGCAATCTCTCGAAACCGCTGTTCGCTTTCCCTTAGGGCATCTTCGGCCTTTTTTCGCTCAGTAATATCCCGGGCTGACGAATAGATCAGTTTCTCATACCGTTTGGCGCGCCATTGGATCAGGCGATAACTACCGTCTTTGTGCTGGTACCGGTTTACAAAACCGTCGATGACGGGCGTCTGGTAGGTTTGTAACGAGTCGTCGCGGTCGTCGGGGTGAATAAAATCGAGAAAGTAATGCCCCTCCATTTCTTCCGCCAGATAGCCCAACGTTTCGGTCCAGGCCTGATTTACTTTTAAAAAATGCCCGTCCAGGCTGGTAATGCAATGGAGGTCAAGCGCCCGTTCAAAGAAGATCTTTAGCTCACGACTCGTTTTTTCAGCCTTTTCTTCGGCGGCTTTCAAGGCCGAAATATCTGTTGCCGTCCCGACGTATCCTGTCACCGTTCCGCCCTCATCCTTTAAGGTGCTGGCCGTCATAAAAACCGGGATACGTTGCCCTCTTTTACCCAGGATTAAGCATTCGATGTGAAAAAAGCCATCCGTTTCCAACGCCGTTTTAAGTAGTTCGGATGTGGGGAGATCCGAAGAAGGCTGGTAGGAAACCAGGGGTACAGGATTTTCGGGTGTGCCAGGTTCAATCTGAACGACGCAACCGATCAACTCTTCGGGTTTATAGCCTAACAACTGTTCGATCGCCCGGTTCGTCGTTCGAACAATCCCGTTGATATCCGTTGAAATGATCGCCTGACCGGCATGTTCCAGAATTGCATTTTGCCAGGCCGACAGTTGCCCGATCGTAAGCGTACGCTCCGCAACATGCTGCTCTAAAGTTTCGGTCTGGGCCTGTAGCTGATGCTCCGTTCGTTTCAGTTGCGAGATATCCTGTACGCATAATAGGACTCGTTCCCCGATTGGAACCATGGATAGGTTACACCAAATCGGCCCGTGTTCAAGGGTTACCTGCCATTGTACCTGGAGAGGTTGGCCGGTTTTTTGAACCGTTTTTAATCGGTCGAACAGGCCAGCCGTAACGGCCGTTGAAAACAGGGTATTAAGTGTACTGCCGGTCATCTGTTCGACGCTCCGTCCAGCAATAACGGCGTTGGCGACATTGGTGAAAACATACTTGAAATCAGTCAGTTCACCGTTCGAATAAACTGGTTCGAAAAGGGTCAACCCGGCCGGACAGCTACTGACGACGGCTTGTAATAGCGCATTCGTATCGTTTAGCAACTGATTGGCCTGGCTTAGCAAGGTCTGACTCCGACGCAGTTTCAGGAGCGATACAACCTGCTGGGCCAACGATTTAAGGGATGTGGCCTGTTGATCGGAGAGGTGCCGTGGCTGATGATCAATCACACATAAGGTACCCAGTGCCTGTCCAGCCTCATCAACCAGCGGGACACCCGCGTAAAAGATAACAGGCGGGTCGCTTAACGTCAGTGGGTTTTGGGCGAAGCGTTCATCCACACGGGCATCCATCACCTCCATAAGCTGGGTTGGCGATTGAATGGCGTGTGCACAGAATGAATATTGCCTGGGCGTCTCCTTGAGGGTAAAACCTTGGGCTGCTTTAAACCACTGACGATCAGTATCCAAAAAAGTAATCAGTGAAATGGGCGTTTGACAGATATGGGCAGCTATTTGGGTTATAGCGTCATATTCCGCTTCCGGTAAGCTATCGAGAATAGTATAGCTCATGAGCGCCTGTAAGCGCTGCTGCTCGGTTTCTGATGAAGTCATCTTTGGGGCTTATGCAGATTTAGTCAGTGAACGAACACGATCCATCAGTGGAAGCTGGAGCGTCACTTTCGTAAGGCCCTCTGGCTTACTCTCAATCAGTAAGTGGCCCTGGTTCATCTCGATTAGGGTTTTGACGATGAACAAGCCCAGCCCCGAACCCTGCTGCTCGTAATACTTGCGGTCAAACTGCGTGTATGGAGCAATCCGGAGACTATCGCCGGATTTAAACGCTCGTCCCCAATTGGTAATGGTTAGCTGGTAGCACTCATCCCTAATCTGCCCAGATACACAAACGTCACGACCTGTGTCCGAAAACTTAATCGCATTGTCTATCAACTCCTCCAGTATCTTGGACAGGCTGTGGGGCGGTAAGCGTAGATGGGCCATTTCAGTAGCAATACGGATGGTTGCAGGCTGTTCATGCTCTTTCTCAATCGTTTGTTTAACCTGTTCAACAAGCGCATCGAACACATAGGCGTTGCCCTGGCTTAATGCATCGTAGTCAGCTGAACCATGCGGGCGGATCAGTAAATTAGTGAGACGTTCATTGTCGAGGGTTCTTTTAAGCCGTAAGCAACACGTCATCATCTGGTCCAGCATAGACTCCATCTCGGAGGAGTCGAGTATAGAGTGATCTTCCTTTAATAGGCCGATACAGCCCATAATCCCGGCTAAGGGTGTGTTATGCTCATGAATCGTGACCCGACCCAGGTTAGTAAGATAGTCGGTCAACTGGCCCTGTAATTGGTTGTTACGAATCTGCTCTCGCTTCAACCGGGTTTCGATGGATTTTAGTAAGTCTTTACTCGTAAACGGTTTGATGAGGTAGTCATCAGCGCCTAAGACCATACCCTGGCGGAGGTCATCGGGTTCGGCTCTGGCCGTGAGAAAAATGAAGGGTACGTGACTCAGCGAACGGTGAGCGCGAATTGACTCCAGTACCTGATAACCGTTCATTCCGGGCATCATGACATCGCAAAGTATCAAATCGGGTTGTGATTGAATGGCTCGGTTTATGCCTTCCTGGCCATCGGGGCTGTATCGACAATAAAGCCTTGTAGCGTAAGCAGTTCGGCTACGTTCTCACGAATAGATGACTCATCTTCGATGACTAATACCTGCGTTTTCATGTTTGGTCAAAAGTGGGTACGATGGATTGGGTAGTTAGGTATTACCTGGATCGAAGTGCATGCTGAGCGTTTACCTGAAAAACACGTAGGGTCTTCTAAAACCGGCGGAGCCTCGCTTAACAGGTAGTATGATTTAACTGTGAGCAAATCCTTACGTCTACATATACTTGATGAGTAACTAGCGGTATAATCAATAAAAATAATAGCACCCGCTACGCGAAGGGAGCTTGCCGTGATTATTCTAAAAAAATCGAATCAGAATAGAAAAAACGCTGCCTTAGCTTTGTTTCGGCCATTTGAGGTGGCTCATTTTCGTCGCCATTCAACATCATACCCCACTAATACATGAATAAGACGGTGACTAATCCATTTATAAAGTATGTCAATAAGACGGTGAGTCGAACCGATTGGCAACGGGAAGTAGAAGCTTTGTATAACAACTATTATTTGATTTCTCGGTTACTAGCTTACCCGTCGACTGCATCGGCTCATGAGGTTCGTAAGTTGCGACGTTTACAGTCAACTTTGATCAAAACTATTGAACAGTTTGTCGCCGAATTAGATCAGCAAACAAGGCAAACTCAATCGCCGTCGGCCATGGTTTGTTTGCTGAAAAGTCATATTGCGGTTATGCAAAAGCTTAACGGTCAAATCGGTAATCTGTTAAAGGAACAGGCGGCTGGCGTGAGTTAAGGAGCGTAACTAAGTTGTCCGTCTCAACGTTGGCATTGGCTCATTCGATGCGTATCGGGTGCCAACGTTAGTTGTTGGGTAAAGCCGTTTTCGGGCGGTATTGTTGTCTAAAACGCAGGGGTGACACACCATTGGCTTCCTTGAAACTGAATGAGAAATAAGATAGGCTCCCAAAGCCACATCGGTCGGCAATCTGCTGAAGACTATAGTCGGTTTCTAACAGAAACACGGTAGCCCTACGAAAACGGTGGTCTTTTAGCAGTTCACTAAAGTTGCGTCGGAGGTATTTCTTTAGGTTCCGTTGCATCGCCGACAGACTCATGTTCATTTCCAACGATAATTTATCGGCGGTTAAGAATGGATTACTAGCCTGCTGCTCGAGTAGCTCGCTAAAGCGCTTAATGAACTGAATTTCGGTTTCCTGATGAGCGGCCGCCTGCTCTAATTGGTGCAATACGAACTCAGTTTGTCCACGGGTGATATTATTAACTTTTAGGAGTAGTTCTTTTTGCAGGAAGGGCTTGAACAAATAATCAACAGCGCCTGCTTCTAAGCCCAGAAGTTTGTCCTGTTCAGCTACTCGGGCAGTTATAAAAATAACCGGAATTGACCGGTAAAGAGCGTGTCGGTTTGTTGCCCGGATAAATGCAATGCCGTCCATGTTGGGCATCATGACATCGCACAGGATTAGATTGGGCCGAAAAGAGGGTAGTAATTCAAACGCCCTGATTCCATCTGGTGCGGTTTTAACTTCGTGATTACTTAATTCGAGCTGCTCACTGATATTTTCCCTTAACTGCAAGTCATCCTCGACTACTAATATCTTTGCCATTACGGGTAGTTATATACATTATATCAAAAGTAACTATTTTTTTATAAATAATTGTTAATATATTAATGAATCGATCTAATCGTATGTTACTAATAGGGCCGAGTTGGCGACAGCTAGACCCCGGTCGGCGCACCGACTGCGGCCACTTGACAGTGATAAAAAAAAGCCGTCTCCCGAAGTACTCTATTCGTGGGACGTTTTATTTGACTGCTAATGCAAACGACCGCAAGTCGAGCGCGTCTCCGAGACTAACCGCACAGGCCTTTAGATTTACACCGTTGTGCGATTCCAAGATAGTCGCGTAACTTAAAGCCCTCACAAACTGTGAGTAATCAACCTCGGCGGGACACCTTTGCGCACGGGCCAGGTAAAACCTATGGGCCGATTGAAGCCCCGCCGAGTTCTTAACTCTTCAACTCAAATAGAAATGCGGGTTCGTGGCCCATTAGCAAGGTAATGAGTTGAGTTAGGTGTTGATCATTATTCACTTTAACCAAGTCAAAGATATGAATTTTACCCATTTCGTTGGTATTGATGTCTCTAAAGACACCCTTGATTTTGCCGTTGTGATCAGCAATAAAGTTGTCTTTCATCAGCGGGTGAGCAACGACAAAAAAGGC
Source organism: Spirosoma telluris (assembly GCA_003259005.1). Lineage (GTDB taxonomy): Bacteria > Bacteroidota > Bacteroidia > Cytophagales > Spirosomataceae > Spirosoma > Spirosoma telluris. The sequence goes on along the minus strand of QLII01000001.1, from coordinate 531,184 downwards.
ATTACTCAGTTCCTCAAAGAGCTTCGCAAACAAACCAAAGCCAAACTGGTCGATTGCCTATTTTGCCTGGAGTTTACAGGTATCTATAATAACCCTTTACTAAATGCTCTCCACTCCCAAACATCAATTTGGGTCGAGCGGGCAGCTCATATTAAAGACAGTTTGGGCTTATGCCGGGGTAAAACCGACAAACTCGATTCAAAACGCATTGCCTTATTTGCCTATAAAAACCGCGAAGATGCCCGCCTGTGGGCACCCCCACGCCAGGTTATCAGCAAGTTAGATCGACTCACCGCCCAACGGGCTCGCTTGACCAAGGCCATCAAACTGTTAAAGACTCCTCTATCTAACACCGAAGGATTTATCAGCAAGGATGATCAAAAAGCCAATCTGCAAGCTTGCCAACAGTCCCTAAAAGCGCTCAAATCAGATTTGAAAGCCACGGATAAATCAATTGCTGAGGTGATTGAAAGTGATGCTGAACTCAAGCACCTATTCGAGCGAGTGACCTCCATTAAAGGCATCAGCCAGACGACAGCAGTTGAAGTGATCATTACGAGTAACGAGTTTAAGAGCATTACAGACCCTAAGAAGTATGCTTGTTATGCGGGTGTTGTTCCCTTTGAGCACAGCTCAGGCCAGCGCAAAGGGAAAGCAAAAGTGAGTCAGATGGCGAATAAAAAAGTCAAGTCATTACTCCATTTAGCAGCCTTGTCGGCCATACAACATTGTCAAGAACTGAAGCTTTATTACGAACGAAAAGTAGCGGCCGGCAAGAACAAAATGCTCGTCATTAACAACGTGCGCAATAAGCTCGTGCTCCGAATTTTCGCCTGCGTTCGAGATGATCGAAATTATGACGAAAATTATACGCATTCGCTTGCGTAGATCATAGAAATCGGCCCTGCGTAAGTTATTTCTATTTGTGTAAAACTACCCACATCATCGAGATTTCCGTCCAATAAAAAGGTATTTAGACTTACTTATGGCCTATGTAATAGTTTATAAATGAATAACTTACACTAACACTACCTTCAATTAAAATCGTCCACGAAAACCTCCGTTTCAGGCCGGAGGTCATTCGTAAATTTTAATATCTTTCCAACGCTATCAGTCGCTTACAGTCCGTCTAAATACGGTTTTAGGTCTCAATGCTTTCAGGTTAAAAGTCCTCCTCAATCAACTCTTTGTTGACCATCAGTCCAGTCGTTGTCCCCATGGATACGGCATTAGCAAGGGTCCGCATTCGGGTTGTATTATCGCCACAGGCATAGACACCGGGAATTGAAGTACGTTGAGCCACATCAACCTTGATGTACCCGTCAATTGTAACCTCAATACCTAAAGAGGCTAGAATCGTTGCGGGTTGTACAAACGGCAGTCGGGCATACATAGCCGTAACAGCGGCTTTTTTTCCATCGCTGAAGACGATCTGTTGGATATAGCCATGCTGATGTTCCAGACGCTCGATTTCAGTCTCTACTATATTGATCGAATGCGTTTGCAGTTTGTTTTCCTGGTGCTCAGAAAGCGTTGATTGGCCATTGGTGTATACCGTTAACTCAGAAGTCCAGTTTGAAATAAGAGAAGCCAATTCAAAGCCCGTGTCGCCATTTGCCAGAATACCCGTCTTTTGATTGTGTACTTCATAGCCATGACAATAAGGACAGTGAAGAACACTTATTCCCCAACATGCTGTAAAACCAGGTATATCGGGCATGATATCTCTAATACCAGTAGCCAGTACGAGTTTTCTGGCGGAATAGTATTCACCGCTTAGTAGCTGCACGTCAAAGCCATTGGCCGTCTTTGTAACGGTTGTTACCATCGCATCAAGCCAGGCCACTGATTCATATGAGGTCACCTGGCTTTTGGCCAGGCTGGCAATCTCGTTTGGCGACTTTCCGTCCTGGGTCAGAAAATTATGTGAATGAGGGGTTTGCCTATTACAGGGCTGTCCGTTGTCGATGATGAGCACGTTTCTAAGCGCTCTTCCCAGCGCCAGGGCAGCGGCCATGCCGCTATAGCTGCCCCCACTAGTATTACATCGAATTGTTTATTGACATTCATTTTTTTAAGTATTCTATTCAATTATAGGAATAAGAAAAAATCGATCATTTATTAATTTTCGATAAAATGTATCGGCTAATTAAATCGACGAATGGCACACCTATAAATACGACCCAGGGAACCAGAGAAATAGTCAACAGGAAAGTTCTTTGGTAGATGGGCAAGTCAGTTAAATGCTTGCCAAATAGATAAAAAACAACGTAATCGATGGGTAGATTACAATCCAAATCTTCAGGGAAGAAATTAACTTTATTCTAGTTTTCATGCGAATAACTTCCTTAACAGGGTAAACTTAATTGACAACAAAAGTAAAGTAAGTCAGACTATTTTTAATAGGACAATAATTTAGTTGTAAGGACCAAAATTAAAACTCCAACTACCTATATCATTTACTAGTTTATATATCAATACGGTTTTATAATCTGGCCCGTGTTTGCACCAAATACAGCTTTGCGAAAGCCATATTCCAGTTGTTGCATGGTTACAGGAATTTCACCTGGAAAAAAGGAGAAATAATGGGGCGAATCTTCAATAACCGTTGGGCTTACGGCATTAATGCGAATGCCATTTTCCAATTCAATCGCGGCTGCCCGCACAAACGCTTCAACGGCCCCATTTGCAGCTGAAGCATTGGCAAAGTTTAGCTGCGGTTCATACGTTAACGCACCTGTGATCAGCGAGAATGAGCCTTTGGGGTTAATATAGTGCTGGCCGATAAGTACCAGATTAATTTGCCCCATTAGTTTGCCCTCAACGCCTTTCCGAAACTCGTTATCGGTCATTTTTTTCCAGGGACCAACGTAGGTTGGTCCTGCCGTGCAAATAAGTGCATCAAACGCACCGATTTGCCTGTACATGGCTTCAATAGATTCCGTTGACGTAATATCTACCTGAATATCAGTTCCTTTAGAGGCTGCTTTAATTACTTCATGTTCTCTTTCAAATGCACTACTTAAGTGCTTTCCCATGGTGCCTGTTGCACCGACGATAATGATTTTCATTTGTGTAAATTTGTTGTAAGTATTTACACAAAGGTATGTCCATCAACAGCTTAGCTTATAGGACAAACATGGAGTTGTACAGTACTTACCCGAAGTTCTGCCGGAACGCTTCAGGTGTATAACCGGAATGTTTCTTGAAGAATCGAATAAAATAGGAAGCGTCTTCGTAGCCCAGTTGATCGGCTATTTCTTTTATTTGATCAGGCGTAGCCAGCAGGTACCGTTTTGCCTCCAGCACAATCCGTTCATTGATTAATTCAGAGGTAATTTTGCCCAGGGTGGTTTTCGTAATTTCGTTCAGCTGATAGAGTGATAGATTCATAAAGCCTGCGTACTGAGAGGCTAGCTTATACGTAGTAATGTGTATTTCCAGCAATTCTAAAAACTCCTCCAGACGCTCCTGCGTGTATTGATTAATCGCTACTGGCGGGCCAGTCGGATTTGGGCTTTGCCGGACAAATTCGATAAAGAATATATCCAGATTGGCTTTTATAACTTCTTTATACCCCTCCTCCTTATCGGTGTACTCCAGAAACATGGCGTTTAACGTAGCCTGTATTTTTTCAAACCGGCTGATCTCCAGTTTACAATAGTTCTTGCTACTGGCTTTTCTTAATCGCTGAATGGATAACTTCGTATTGGGGTTGTAAAATTCGGTATTGTATTCCACCAGGAATCCGGTGCAACCTGCTTTTAAGTCAAGCTGGTGTACTTGTCCTGGGCGCAAAAAGAAAATAGAATTATTGAGCACCTGATAAGATGTAAAATCTATTTCGTGAATTCCCTCGCCATTTTTCAGCGCAAGAATAAAAAAGAAATCATGCCGGTGCAGATCATGAATTAAATCAGTTTCACCAACGAGATCCTGAAGCCGACGAATCGTAAATCGTTCGGCAGATTGTACGTCGGGAAACGCAGCCCTAATTTGCCGAATGGGAATTTTCTTCATGGTTGTGGTGAATTAAGTACTCAGAGAGCATCTCCTGGTAGGCTCTGGGATAATAAGTTAAGGTAGAGTTTTTCGCCGTTCCTCAACTATATTCCCATCACTGACATAGAGTTTGATACTAGGAAAGTTCCCCTTGCTTGCTTTCACAAATTCAATGTGCGCATTATCGTCCAGCACAAACCGCCGGTTGGCAATGTATTTTAGCTCCGTTTGCAAACCGCCAGCCTCCATGTTCTTACAGAAGAGTTTATTTTTTTTCAGGTAAATGGTTAGTGGGCCGTACGTGCCCGTATACGCCCGGAGTACGTCTATCCGCAACGCTGGTGCCTGCCGTTGCGCAGTAAGCTCGTCAAGCAAATACGCTACCTGGTGTTTTTCCTGTTCAGTAATTCCCGATTGTAACTGCTCGATCAAGGCTAACTCCTGCGCTTTTACCAAGGCCTGGCTGGCCTCAATGGACACTGTCGGAATGACCCCTGTTCCTTCCCAATCCGTATGTGTAACCGGATTAAGTGAACGGGCAAATGGGATCGAAATGACCATGCCCTGCCCCACCGAAATGGGCTTGGTTGGATGAGCGCCCCCACCCGTCTTTTCCCCTACTATGATCGCTCGTTTAGCCATTTGCATCCCATAGGCAAAATCTTCGGCACCGGAGAACGTACGGTGACTGGTCAAAATATAAATGGGCATTGACAGCGCTGGCTGCCGGGCCTTCGCAGGATCGGCAAAGAAAACCGTTGTGTCATTGGCTGACCGGTTAATCAGGTCATTCATATGGGTTTTTGTCTTGAAGAAATAACTCTCCAATAAACTGACCATCTCCGGGCTGCCGCCCATGTTTTCTCTCAAATCAATGATTAGCGCATTTGTATTGGCTAGAAATTGTAGCCCGGCTGTAATAGTCGGTTGGGCACCAGTCAGGTCCGGCACAAATCCGGTAAACGGGAAGTAGCCAATATTACCGGGTAGCACCTCGACTTTCTTGAAAAGATAGTTGTTGGCTTTCCAGTACTTTTTGGCTTGCTTCATTTCTTCCTCAGCAGATGAAATACTTCCCGGAGGAGCGGTCGTAAACGCTGGATTGTAGTCCATGAACAGGTGCGGATCATGATGAACGGTTGACAGGTCCACCTGTAATTGCTTTACCAACTCGTTAGGGGAATTGGCGAGCGAAGTGTATGCTTTCTTATGCAAACGGGCCTGTAGGTATACACTCATGCGGTGAGCTTTTTCCGGAAATATATAGTGCCGGTTCAGACTAAGCGTGATCGAATCAATCAGCTCAGGGATATTTATTGCCGGACGCAGGGCAGACTGCCCGGTACAGAAATAGGGAATGGCACAGGCCGACAATACAAGGAAGGTAAACAGGTTGGAAGGTTTCATAAATAAGTGTCTACTGGCAGGATGGTCTGAATCCTTTAACAAGGAGGTAGATACCGAGCGAAAACTCAAATAAGGCGACTGGAACGGCGGACAGTGCCGCCAGCGGAGCATGTCGCCCAACGACACCGAAAAGCACCGCCATGTACCCTGCGATTAACAGGGGTGCCCCGATCATTCCGATCAATGACAGGGTTCGGGGCACCAGGCGTGACTTATACAGTAGAAATCCCAGCAGCATGTCACAAACGGCCGGCATGAAGCTTTGTCCAAGTAGGAAAATGCGGTCATAAAGGGCAACCAGTGCCTGGCCGGTAGTTAATGCATCGGCTCCCGCTCCGGCCTGCCGCAACGTTACGATTGACAGCAGGAACGCCACACCAACGAAGATGGTGCCCGATTCCAGAATTCGCGCAGCAACCAGACCTAATGCAAACCCTTCGTTCTGCTTCCGGAGTACAGGATACAATGTTACTGCCGTGCCAATGCCAGCCAGGGCCACAATTATTTCGAGGATACCACCGATGATGATCGCCGTATCCGGTCCAGGGCCGACGATGTAGTTCGGTTCGTGTATCGAACCGTAGAGAGCGATGGTCGGGATGGAGACAAACGTGAGCAGGTAGAGTATCCCGGCAACCAGCGAGGTCTTTCGCCCGGAGCTCATTGGTGCTCGTTCCGTTACTACATCCATGTCGATTACGGTAGGTCTATTAGCATTCATTGGCTTACTACTTAAATTTTTCAAGCTATTTATTGTGAGCGAATAGACAACAAGGATGTGGATGGCTGTCCGTGTTTTTAATTTCTACCAAGTGGGTTTGTTTTCCAGAGTTTAGAAAAATGCACACTGATCATCAGCGCCCTGTTATACATTTCTTTTTCGTAGGCGATATTGGTTAAACCGTAATTGTACCGTATGTCCAACGCAATCCTTTTTTGTTTGAATGGAAACTCAATTCCTCCACCCAGCTGAATACCAGCTTCTAATCGCTTGAATCCTTCGCCTGAATTTTCAAATAAAAGTTTGGTAGACTGATCGGCAATTTTACGATTTCCACTAAAATTATAGGCAATGGATGGACCGGCATTCACATAAAATTTCCCCATATGAAAACGAGCCAGTATCGGTAATTCTATTGCATTTAAATGGAGTGTAGATTCAGTAGTAGTTAATGGATTAGTAGCATTTAACTGCCCACCCTTTCTGATAAAATACAGCTCGGAAACCAGGGAAAAGTTATGCGTAATACCCGCTTGAAATGATACCCCAGCCTGTATACCGTTCGTCGATTTCTTGTAATCAGTCAGGGCACCATTAGCATCACCGTAGTTGACGTTTGTACTCACTACATTCACCATTAGGTCGAGATACGTTTTTGCCATTTTCTCGCCATTAGTTTGTTTGTTTGATTCCGACCCATTTGTTTGACCAAATACGGTTGCTGACAGGAAAACCATACCGAGTAGGAATCCTGTTTTTCTATTTTTATTCATGATTTTTTAGGTTTTAAATTAGTTAACTGAGGCAAAACTATATGCAAGCGTAAAGGCCTGCAATTCAACTATGCCAAAGGAGATATACTGTCTGCAAACAGGTGATTTCAGCCTACGTTCTAAAAATATAACCGGTACATCAGGTTGGGAACCAATCCTCGTTGGGTCGTATGTCCTACTGAACCAGGCTTGCTGGGGTCGTAATATTCAGTCACCTTGCCCTGATTGTTAGTGAGATTATCCATGTTCAGGAATAATTCATGTGTAGTCCGGGGCTTATTCCACTTGTAACTGACTGAGAGCACTAGCTTCGACAGGTCTCCCAATGAAACGTCATACGCTTTGTCATAATCCCAGAACTTATTCTTGGCCGGATCAACGGTTAAGTTCCCCGCAGCATCTCGTAACAGCGGAATGATGTTTTTACCGCCACTGAAAAACACTTTTGCATTCAGGCCCAGCACCTGATTCTTATTTTTACCCAGCTTGACAAATTCTTTACCGGCTAACAGATTAATCAGGTAATGACCGTTGTAGGGCGTATTGCGCGCTCTGCCTTCCAGGGTTTTATAGGTGGAACTATACAGAGAGCCATTGATCAAATAATAGAAATTATGGCTAAAGTTCTTTTCCAGGGTCAATTCGATCCCGTAATTTTTACCGGTTCCTTTGTTAACCAGGGCCACATAATTAAAATCAGGGCCTTCATTAATGGTCGCAAACGAACTCGTCGCTCTGTTTTCGACTGGCAACTGATAAAGGGACTGGTAATACACTTCCGCTTTGGCCACCAACGATGAAGAGAACCGTTTTTCGTAACCCAGTACAAAATGGTGGGCTTTGAGCAAACCCAGGTCTTTATTGGGCTCACTGAGTTGGCCATCTGCTGCTGGAACCTGCGCAAAATAGGTATGAGCGCTTTCCATCGTGCTGTGTTTTCCATAGCCAACCTGAAACGAATTCGTGGGATTAAGCTGCCAGTTCAGAGAAAACCTGGGTTCCAGGGTACTTTGATGGTTGAGCAGCACATTCATGTTATGCAGGCCCGTTACCATCGTAACTGCTTCATTGAATCGGTGTTTCCAGCTGATATAATTCCGAACCGTGCCTATGTTTTTCTGAAAATCAAGCATATACACCCGATTTGCGCCATCACCCTGTAGTTGACTCTGGCGGTAATCATACTCGGTAAGCGAATATTGCGTGCCGATCTGGATGTTATTCCGGGCGTTTAGTTTGTTGTGATAGGTGAAACCGCCCCGATAAGCCGATTTGAGTAAATGGCTTTGATAATTCGGGTGGGTCGACAATACTGAATCTTTTAGGAAGCCCCCGCTACGGTCGTATTGAGTTTCGATGCGGGATTCAAAAACCTGGTCTTTGATGCCTTCCTGCGAATAAGATAACGTGGTGTGGATGTAGCTATTGGTACCCAGCGGAAGGGTGTGGGTCAACCCCAGATTCAGCAAATTAGATCCTTTTTCCAGGTCTTCCCGAATACCGGCGAGCATGGAACGGTCGCCGGGCGTTTCTGCAACTTCGGGTTTTACTTCTTTTAGAAGCGCACTGCTGGAGCCACCTAATCCGAAAAGCGAAAAGGCCCCGGCTTTTTTGGTTGGCAACACAACCTTGAACGCGGCATCCTGAAATTTGGGCGTTCCCTTTACCCCGGTCAACCCCAGGTCGGTTAATAAGGAAATAGTGGAGTATCGGTAATTCACTAGATAAGAGCCCCCATACCCTTTTTTGAACGGTCCTTCAACGGTTAAATCCGTTCCCAAAATCCCCACCCCCAAAACAGCTTCCCGTTTTTCATTATTACCGGCTCTCAGTTTTACGTCATATACGCCGGATAACACATCGCCATATTCGGGCGCAAAGGCACCTGTGTAAAAATCAGACGTAGCCAGAATATTGTTATTCAGCGTACTGAGTCCACCACCGATAGCACCCTGATCGGCAAAATGGTTCGGGTTGGTGATTTGAACCCCTTCCAGTCGCCACTGAACATATTTAGGCGAATTACCCCGGACAATAATGTCGTTGTTTCCGTTGGGGTTATTGGCCACCCCCGCAAAATTGGACATGATGAGCGAAGGGTCGTTAAATCCGCCAGCGTACCGACTCGTTTCTTCGGGTGAAATGGAGCGGGCGCTGATCAGGGCCATTTCGTTCAGGGCCTGGCCCTTTGTCTGGTTGGCCCTCACCACAATTTCAGCCAGCTTCAGGGTAGACTCCTGCATATTCAGGTTCAGCACGACTTCTTTACCGGAGTTGACGACAATATCCGGGATGGTTTTGGATTCGTAGCCCAGATAAGATAATTTCAGGGTAATGCGTCCGGTAGGAATAGTGGTCAATCTGAAGTTGCCATTCAGGTCGGTTATCGTGCCCACCAGCGGGGACGATCCTACAACCAGTACGGTGGCCGTAATCAGAGGAAGCTTGCTATCCGAATCAATTATGGTGCCTCGTACGGTTTGAGTCAGTGCCTGAGCCTGTCCTAAAAGCGGGCTAAACAAAAGGAGGATGAGGAAGATAAGTACGATAAAGATGTGTTTCATTGGATTGGGGGGGTGATTTTTGTTTGTGGTGATTTCACTTTCCTAGAAGATTAGTGAAGGAGGTCATTCATCTACGCAAAGGCTTCGTTTTAAACCCTGGTGGTCGATTAGTCAACTGGGTCAAAAGTATAGGTCAGCGTAAGGGGCTGCAATTCAACTATGCCAGGGCGGAGATTCCGTCTGCAAAGGGGTGATTTTAGTCTGCCAAGTTTTAGAGAGGTTGTGCCGGAATCACCGCTGATTAGGCATCAGCCCGGTATGGTTAGCAAGGTCAGGTATGGTGGTAGCTACAGATAGAGCTGCGTCGACCATGTATAAACAGGGACGTTCAATCCAGGATCGCCCCTGTTGGCCTTGGCAGGGCGATATGGTTGAGGTAGCTCAGCAACAGGCTGAGTGGCATGCGCCAACAGCGAAACGCTGACTTATCATGCACATCATTGGGCGCTGCTCAGCGGGTAACCGGTGTGAGCCGACTGATGCGTAGGAAGTAGATAAAGAAAGGAGACGTCCTGGTAGGGAACACGTTGCCAACTGATGAGCAACGTGCTGAAGCAAAGTTCAATGACCGATGTAGTATTGTTGGTTATGCCGTCGTCAGAACGGTTTTTGATTAGCGATATTTACCGCGATCTGATCAGATTAGGGTCTGCTATTGATGAGTTCAAGGAAAGCTTCCCTGTATGTTTCTGAAATGGGAATTAACTGATCTGAGATTTTTATCCGGCTCCGCTCGATGGATTCTATTTTACTGATGGCAATCATATAGGATTTGTGCACCCGACACACTAAGTAAGCCGGAATCAGTTGTTCGATCTCGTGAAAACTCTGCAAGGTCATGATTTTTTTAGCTGAGCAATGAATGCGCAGGTAATCTCTCATGCCCTCAATGTAGAGAATATCATTTATCATGATTTTCTCCAGACGGTTCTCCGTTTTTACGAAGATGAAATCCACTTTTTTATCGGCAGGATGATGCGCTAAATTTCCCTGCGCTTTGTTGACTGCCTGTAAGAAGCGGTTAAATGTAAAGGGTTTTAGAAGGTAGTCTGTTACCTGTAGTTCATAGCCTTTAAGCGCATATTCCTGATAGGCAGTTGTCAGGATAACCTGGCTTACTATTTTTGAGCTTTCCAGGAGTTCTATGCCGGATAGTTCATCCATATTTATATCCAGGAAAAGCAAATCTACTTTGTTATTATTTAAATACATTAAGCCGGTTAGCGCATTATCAAACGTAGCACTTAGCGTCAAAAAGGGAACTTTTTCGACAAAATCCTTCGTCTTTTCAAGGGCCAGCGGCTCATCTTCGATAATAATGCAGGTGTATTTATCCATTGATGATCACTAAGTTTATACTATACAGGTCCTCTGTCTTATGCACGTCCAACGTATGTTTCGCCCCATAGACAAGATTTAGTCGTTTTTGAATCAACTCACTGCCTAAACCGCTGTCAGATTGCTGAACTGACGGTTTTGAGTCAAATTTATTTTCACACGTAAACTGTATTTTCTGAGCCTTTACCGCTAAATGAATAGAAATAGCATTCTCAAGTTTCTTATTATTGGTATGCTTAAATGCATTTTCAATGAATGGTATAAATGTCATAGGTGCAATTTGCTTACTACCTATATTTCCGGTTATGGTAAAATGAACATAGTCTTTATTTGACGATCTGATTTTTTGTAAGGCTATATATTTCTCTATATACTCAATTTCTTTAGACAGGAGAATTTTGTCTGGTTTTGTCTCGTAAAGCATAAACCGCATTATGTCAGACAATTTATTCAAATAATCGGATGCCGCCACTGCATCCTTTAATATTAACGCATCGATATTATTAATGGTATTAAACAAAAGGTGAGGGTCAAGCTGCAATTTTATTAATGCCATTTCCATTTCATAGGCTTTCTCTTTAAGGGCCTCATTTAATTTAATTTCATTAAACCAGGTAATAAATCCTTTAATGACCAAGGCAACAATCCCACATACAACCCCAATGAAGGTCATAAGCATGATCACCCGGATAGCGGTAGATCGGCCATGTTCACCGTTGCTGTCCATATCATTAATACTGCCCGATTCTATAAAATATCGCAGCAGCAGATAGCCAAAGAGGGCTGATCCAAATGAAATGAGTAGGCCAAGTAATACTGAAAAGACGAACTTTTTTTGTTGCAGGTATTTAGGAAATACCAGAAAGTAATAGAAAAAATAAGAGATGACCGAAGGTACAAAACCGAAAAGAAGGATATTTTTCAACGCATTTATAACTCGGGCTACCGAATTAACCGCGTCGAGGTTGCTTCGATAGTAAACACCAAGCATGATTGCTATCAATATAAAATAACAGACCCAAAAACCTACGTGTATTAAAATGACAAATGATTTTTTCATGATTTACATCTAATCGTATAAAAAATCAAAGGTCATTTATCGTCTTGATTAATGGCAAAATGATATGCAAACCCGTCCTATTTGTCTGCAAAAGGCAAGATTGTTGGGACAAGCTGAAAATGGCTCATCTTGAAATCGCCCACACCCTATTGACGAAACGTAATGTGTTTATCAGCAAAGTACGTCTCCTCTATAGACTTATTGATCACAAAGGAGCGATGCACCCGGATAAATAAATCAGGAGGCAATAACGCGATTAAGGCCGAAAAGGCCAGTTTAGGTAAAAAGGTGGATGCATTGGTTACTACTTTAGTATAGTTACCCTGTGCTTCGATATACAGACAGTCGGCATAAGCGATCTTGTAAATTTTGCCATCTGCCTTTATGAAAAAACAGGCCTGCGAGGTTGGTGTACTAGTATCGGCAACCCGTTTTGGGCTTCCCTGTCGCTTCTCTTTTGCTTTATCTACTGCCACACTAAAGCGTTCCAGCGTGAAGGGTTTCAGTAAATAATCACAGGCGGCCAAATCAAACGCTATTAAGGCATACTCTTCATAAGCCGTTGTGAAGATAATCTGGGGCCGATTTTTCAAGGTGTTGACAAAGCTGATACCGGTTAGTACTGGCATGTGAATGTCCAGAAAAAGTAGATCGATCGGTTGGGCGGATAAAATCACTTTTGCCTCCAGCGCATGACCGCATTCGGCAACAATGTGTACCTCCGGCAAATGGCTACAATAGTTTCGGAGAATCGTTCGGGCAACTGGTTCATCATCGACGATCCAACCATCAAACCTTCATGAAGTAGAAACTGTGAATCAGTTTGAATTGGGCAAAACCTGGAGTGCCGAATTAACCGGCTTTTTCCCCGGTAGCCAATTCTTTGCCCAAACCAAAAGTGGTTCGGTTTACAACATCAGTTGCTGGCTTGCCAAAAACCATCCGGCAAGGTCAGGCAACAGTCCGCTTAACCGTGAATGACCTCTTTTATACCCTGGTAATGCATAGTCAAACTGTAGCCCTTAACCAGGTTTCGGCATTCTATACCCGGCAAAGTGATACTCGTCGGGTAGGCTTCTCCTTTTTATACCGCTTTGGGAAGGAAGCCAATGCCTGTAAACGGAATACGGTTGGGAGCGCGGAGGATGAAAAGCAACGAACAAATTAAAATAGCCCCTATTGAACCCAATGATGTTCAACGACATTTACGGCATCAGAATTTTGAATCGACACAGAGTTATCTGAGAAAAAACCTGATGAGGAGTACTTTGGGGTTTGAGCGGCTCCATGGACTACGTAAAACGACTGTTTGGATGTAAACATTTATCCCAATAGTCCAGGATTGAGAGCAACTGTTCTTGTAAACCAGCAAAGGTGCGCTCTTTTTTAAAGTACCCTTGAATTGTCATCCTATACGCCGTGTTGACCAGGCCTTGATCGGCCGCTGTGGTTAAAAAAACGAAGGGAATGCATTTCAGTTTCAGGTACTCATTCAGATCAATTAGCTGGCGAAGTTCAATGCCATTCATGGCTGGCATGTTAACATCACTAAGAATCACAAGAGGGGCTTCCCGAGCAGCAATCAAATACTCAATTGCCTCGACGCCATTGCTAAAAAAGACAACTGGATTCACAATGTCCAAACTTTTAAGGGCTTCCTGGATAAAGAGTTGATCATCCTCATCATCTTCAATCACCACAATGGGTGCTTTGCTAGTCATAGGTTATAGGTCAAACGTACGTATGATTTTGGCTTGCTGGTAGCGATACCATCTATCAATTCTGGGTTGGTATGGACTACAAATATACCAAAATATAGGTGGGCTGAGTAGTTACCGACAGATAGCCTTCTCACCGGTTAGCCCGGTTTGGGAGTGGGACGTCTTTTTAGCCAACTGGCCTACCCCAACTTGGCCTATGTTAGCGAATTGCTGCTCCCAAATCAGGTTGGCTAAACCAGTCGAAACAATACGTCGTTGTAGCTTGATCAAATCGATTGACAAACAGCAGCCTGTCAGCCCAGCTGTCAGCAAACGAAATGGGGGAACGCCATGCACACCTTGCATCGGACTTAATTGGATGGGATACCGTCCCTGGTATAAATCAATGCCTTTATCGACGTTGCCAATTAAAAGTAGCTTTAAGGGTAAAAAGCCATCATGTCAGGCAATAGGACAAATGGCTGGTTACCTAGGTACTAATTGGGAGTTTACGACCACAAACTTGGGTAAGAAAATCACCAATTTTCACCATTACTTGCGGATTAATCTCCATACCTAATACTAGTAATCAATTAGTTAACTGTCGATTCTTTAGTTGGCATGATTTAAGATAAATAATACGTATACGGGTTTTTAACTTCAGTTGTTCGCTGCCTTGAGCGCAGCTCTGACATAGATCGATATCGTTTTACTCGACGTTACGGAAAATAGAAAAATTTGGAAAGCTCGGTACTGAACCGGGCTTTTGTTTTACTCTTACTTTATTAACCAGTAGCCATGGACGAGCACCCTATCATCTTTATTGACGCCGATGAGGATGATCATGATATGTTTAAACAAGCCTTATCGGAGTTAGCCCTGCCTCATCCTGTAGTCGTTTTTTCCAATGGCCAAACCGCCCTGGACTACTTAAAGGCGACACCGGAGATTCCCTTTTTGATTATTTCCGAAATCAGTATGCCAGGGATGAGTGGCCTGGAACTTCGACAACAAATCGATCAGGACCCGAGCCTGCGCAAAAAGTGTATTCCGTTCGTGTTCATGACCCATCCCGTCGAAGAACAAGTGGTGGAAGAAGCCTATGAATTAACTATTCAGGGATTATTTGAAAAGCAGGCCTCATACGCTGCCTGGAAAGGCCAGTTGGCGGCCATAATTTCCTACTGGACCGAATGCCATCATCCCAAACGTTTTACTCAGTAACGAGCAATTATTGGTGAATGCGTTCTGACGCTGCTCTTATATAAACCACCTAATGACTATGAACAGCGTCCCAGCCTAAGAAGTAAGGTATGAAAATGGTAGATAGCCCATAAGCGGCTCGTGGCTTAATTGCAAAAATCCCTCGTTATAAGCATTACCAACTAGTCAGCAATGAACAGAACGATGAAGCGAGTAACCCAATAGACGACCCTCTCAGCAGCAACGGGGTAACGAATTGTCTTAAGGAGCCCTAAAATTCCATTTAGAATTATCACTGTTAAAATCAAATTCTGCCAAGGTTGGTGTGCTGTCTCCAGAAGAAACCAGCGCGAACTTTTTTCCTGAATTCAGTACGATCTTGGGCATTATCCGGTAGGTGCCGTCTGTCAATTGATCGATGCGCCATAACTGTTCAGATGAGCCGGTAAATGCCGGTACGGTGATTACTTCTGCATCGGCAGTTGCCGCTAAGGCCCGATCGGTTCCGGCCAAGACAATTTTATAATAGGGACCACCTAAATAGCCGGTCGTATCAGGCGCATCGGTAATCGTCCATTGTTGATGGGGACGCGACATGTAGTCGCCTATTCTTAAACGAATATTCCCTGTTGGCCAGTTTTTCATCACATCGGCCAATTGCTGAGCCGGCACGGGCTTAATTGGGTCATTGTTGGGCTGGCCAAAGCTGCGGGGGGCAACTGCCATTCTGGTAAAATCAACGGCCAGCTCTAAGCCATAGCCTCTTCGTACCGATTCAATTTCATACGTTCCTTCTTTGAACTTTTCTCCTCCAACAGGCCAGCCATCTTTCCAAACCACCGGCAGTATGCCTAATACGCTCCGACCACCTTGCGCTAAATCGGCCTCATAATGGAGGGACATTTTTTCAACGCCTTTCTCGAGAACAATGTGGCCAAAATGACCGGGCCCGATTAATCCTCCGCGCGTGGCAACCACCAGTTTACCACCACCTTCCAACATACTTCTACCAACATTATCCAGGTAAGGCCCAGTTATCTTTTTTGAACGACCTACAACCACATTGTAGGACGAGTTGGCCCCATCGCAACAACTACCATGGGTGGCCAGCAGGTAGTACCAACCCTCACGATAGACTAACGTGCTGGCTTCACAGACCATGGCTACGTCTACGGGTTTATTGCCTGCCTTATGTTTTCCTGTTTTGGGGTCTAATTCGATCAGGCGGGTGAAGCCAAAATAGGTGCCGTAGGTTAGCCAAAGGCGGCCGGTTGTGGGATCTAACAGAACACCGGGGTCAATGGCATCGTTCTCTTCATAACCATCCGAAGTTGCCACTACAACTGGTTCAGAATACTTAAAATCAGGGGACTTTGGGTCCAAAGTCTTATTCCACATGGTCAGAATAGCTCCTTTATGATTAGGTGAACCGCCGGTTGCGCCATAAATGACCAGATAACGTCCCCCAATTTTGATGACATCAGGAGCCGCTCCACCACCCGGTCTCACCCCACCACCATACCATGTCCAGCCATCCTCAGAAATTAATCCGCCACCACCTGTACCGAATGTGTAATACTTGCCGTCACATTCAGCAATGGTCGAGGGGTCATGGATAAATGGTCTTCCAATCTGGGCTTGTACGGTATGGGTTATCAAAAAAACTAATAACGTTGCCAGGCCGGTTACTTTCACTTTTTTCATGTACAAATTCATTTTAATTAGCTTAAACAGACTACTATCTATTATTGGTAACTAATACTGAGATTTTTTAGGGGCGATCCTTTTTCATCTAAAAAACGGACACAGAAATTAGCCATACCCGGTCCGTTAATGACGGCCCCGCGGATGATATTCTTTCCCTTTTTAAGCGTTAAACGGGCAGAAGTCCCATTATCGGCAATCATATCCCGGTCACCAGAAAGCAGCAAGGCTTCCTGACCATTCAACCACCACATGCTGCCGGAATTACACCCGGCTGCTAACCGGACGTTTTGGATTTCTTCAGGGCAATCGATGACCGTGACCAGCCAGACCAGTATTCCGTATTTTGGCCTATTAATGGCGTAGGTAAACTGGTATAAATTAACGTTGAATGCCTTGCTGTCCAATGCATACCACTTCAGTTCCTGGTTTCCTATGTTTACCGTTTCGCCATGTTTGGGAACTATGGTGTAATCCCCGGAAAAATTATCGGCCGAAAAAGCTGTTCTGAGGTAGTTATCGGTGAATATATTATTCCGGACGATATCTTTCTTTACGGGTTCCAAGACAAGCCAGCGTTGAATAAATCCCTTGGCATCGGGTGCTTTTTTGTTGGCAGAGGCCAGTGTGAAGTGTTTGGAAAGGGTATGTGTCGTATCGCCTTTTAAGGGTATGGGAGGGAGAGGTATTCTTTGTCCCGGACCTGGCCCCTGGGCGAGAGCGGTAAAGCCTCCTGGTTGTAATGCAGATAAAATGATAAACGAAATTAACGGCAATACGTGTTTGTACTTTGTATTCATAGCCTATTCTTGTTTTACTGAGCATTGTTTCTTATTAAAGCAGAACGGGCTACCTTTTACTGGACCACTTATGGTTTCAAAAACGGTTTTGTATCCGTTGGCAATTTTATCTCTTGAAACGCTCCAAAGTGAGACGATAGAATCTTCATGCGTCTGGTTCAGGAAATGGGCGTAGAAATGCACGTCCCCATCTGGATCGAGGGTACAGACCCTGGCCTGGTCGCTGGGTATTTATCTGGTCGCCTTGCCAGCCTACTCTCCTAACCTTAATCCCATCGAGCGGGTATGGAAGTCGATTCGTCTCGGTCTATCTGAACTTGGTTTAATTGACTCAGTGCCCGTTTACAGGATCGCATCAAGCGGTTTTTTGACTCGTTAACCCTTAGGTGTTCGTTTGCCAAAAGTTGGATTGAACAGTTACTATCCCCGATCTATGAGTTAAATCCAATTTCTCAATAAACTAAGTTCGGTCAATCTCTATAATAAAAGGCAGGGTATTTAGCTTTAATGAACTGTCTAAGAGTCGAGCAGTAAACAGCTAGATGTGAGGTTAGCTATCAGTTGAAATCGTCCGAATAAAATCAGGACAAGGCAACTTACCTGTTTCAAATAATCGTTGTCTAAACCGTTAGTATTTCTCTTCCATACTTAACAACAAATCCATATCGTGAGTGATTCGGCTGGGTGGAAAGTCGTGTAGCGCTTCAAACCCGATTTGTTCTCCTGATTGAGTTTCTATCAACCACCAGATAATGGAAAAGTAGTAGCCCTATATAGACCAGTAGTAAATAATCGGCTAATAATATTGACCGAAAATTACGTATAAATACTCACTTGTTTACCTATATATTTACTTGACTACTAGATTATTATTAATTAATTTCCAGTATATATAACCCGTATTTATTACATTTAACATCGAATAGTTTGTTTGTATGACAAGTGTGTTGTCGAGTCGTCGGGACAGAGGCCTTTTTCCCAGGTTTACATACACCCAACTGCTCTTGCCGACCTAACCTCCCAGCCTAAGCATGCAGCCTCCAGTTGACCTGACTAACTGTGATCAAGAGCCTATTCAGTGGCCAGGCTTTATTCAACCGCATGGGTATTTGCTGGCGCTTGATCCAAAAACACTCACCATCTGGCAAGCCAGCGAAAACGTAGCCCAGTTGACGGCTCAACCCCTAGAGGACATCATTGGTAGGCCAATCGACCAGATTCAGCTAGACGATCTTCCAGGGCCCTGGCTAAAGGACATAGTATCCGTTGCCGTTCGCAGTGGGAATCCCGAAGCGTTAAGCCCTTATCCTGTTCAGCTTGGGGGCCAGCCCTGGCTTATCTTGCTTCACCAACACGACGGGGCGCTGATCCTTGAATTGGAACCAGCGCAACAGTCCCAGGGCAGTGTGTCGTTACCTCTGCCAATGCTCCTAACCCAGGCCATGAGCGATATTCAGCGGAGTAAAACGCTGGCGGAGCTGCTCCATAAGACGGCCCAACACGTTAAACAGATTACGGGCTTTGATCGGGTGATGATTTATCGATTCGGTGAAGACTGGCATGGGGAGGTCATTGCGGAAGCCTGCCAGGAGCAGCTAGAGCCTTTTTTAGGGCTTCACTATCCCGCTTCCGATATTCCCGCCAGGCACGGGAACTGTACAAAATCAATCTGGTTCGCGGCATTGGCGATGTCAACCAGCCCAGGGTTCCAATCCTACCCCTCCAGTATGCTCGCTATAACAGGCCGCTTGACCTTACCCACGCCAACTTAAGGGCCGTCTCACCCATCCATGTGGAGTATTTACGTAATATGGGCGTTCAGGCCAGTATGAGCATTTCATTGCTCTACCGAGGTGAACTCTGGGGCTTAATCGCCTGCCACCACTACAACGCTCCCCGTTATATTGATTACCAGGCCCGTCAGTCCATCAAATTAATCAGTCAGTTGCTCTCAACGGTTCTTGAAATCCGAAAGGAGGATGAAGAGACTGCCTATACAGCGCAATTAAACACCTATGAACAAGCGCTGCATCAGCAGATGCAGGACGATTGGGATGTTGTACAGGGCCTGACCAAACACCCCATCACGTTTTTAGACCTAACCACGGCCACGGGAGCCGCATTATTATTTGAGGGGAAGCTTCACTTGCTGGGTGATACACCCTCTTCCAATGAGGTGATGGGGATAATCGAGTGGATACACAGCACAACCACTGAAAGTGTATTTCAAACCGACCAGTTACCCAATTTATATGCGCCAGCAGAAGAGTTTCGTACCAAAGCAGCTGGCCTCTTACTGTTGGTTCTTTCGCGTCAGATGAACGAATACCTTCTGTGGTTCAAACCCGAACAGATTCAGGAAGTTGCCTGGGGGGGCAATCCCGAAAAGCCGGTTGTGATGAACCCTCAGGGCGAAATTCGGCTAAGTCCGCGCCAAAGTTTTGACAAATGGACCCAGCTGGTGCGCAATAAAGCCCAGCCCTGGCAGCCTATGGAGGTCACACAGGCACTCAAATTACGGGAAGACCTCCTGCAGGTAGTGGCCCAGAAAGCCAATCAGATTCGTGCCCTGAATGAACAGCTTCGGTTCTCGAATGAAGAGCTCGAAGCCTTTAGCTATACGGTTACCCACGAACTGCGTTCACCCCTCTCCTCCATTAAACGCTACACAGAGATTTATCAGGATGATTACGGTGCGCAACTGGATGAATCAGCCAAAGCCATTTTCGATAAGATTAGTAAGGCCAGTGATCGCATGAGTATGCTGATTCGGACCATTATGCAATATTCAAAAGTCGGAAGTGGCGGCTTAACCCTTAAAGTACTGCCTATGCGGGAGTTGCTGAACCAACTTCGGGAGGAATTGCTGGCTGGTGAAGCCAATCGTGATCTAACGATTGACATTGGGGCAACGCCCAACCTGGAAGGCGACCAAACCATGGTGATCCAGGTATTCAGTAACTTGCTTTCAAACGCGGTCAAATACAGCCGCTTGGTGCCTCAGGCTCGTGTGTCGGTGCAGGGAAATCAAAGGGGGCAAGAGGTCATTTACTCAGTAAGTGACAATGGTATTGGCATCGATATGAAACAAGTCGGAAAGGTTTTTGAACTCTTCCAGCGGCTCGACTCGGCAAGTAGCTATGAGGGCTATGGGGTGGGCCTGGCGATTGTCAAACGCATTATGAATCGCCACCAGGGAAAGGTCTGGTTCGAGACCTTTCCCCATCAGATTACGACCTTTTATGTTTCATTTCCTACTCATACGTCTTAGCCACAATGCTTGATATCCTCTATATCGAAGACAATTCAGATGAAGCTGACATATTTCGTCGGCTCATGGGTCTGATGACACCCTCACCCAGTTATTTGATCCTGCCTAGTGGGAGTCAGGCCATTGATTATCTGTTGCAACAGGGTAGTTATCAGGGACAAAGCCCACGGCTTCCTAATCTGGTGCTCATTGACCTTAAACTGCCAGGCCACAGTGGATTTGAAGTCATTCAGCAGGTACGCGCCAGTAGCCGAACGCGTTATCTACCCCTGGTCGTTTATAGCTCGTCAGAGAACCCCAAAGACATGCGCCGAGCCTATGATCTGGGTGCAAATGCCTATTTGATTAAACCGGAAAGCTATCATCAGGTAAGTGCCATGATGCAGCAGGCCGTTGATTTCTGGCTCAAACAAAGTCGTTCGTATGTACCCTAACCTATAACTAACCTATACCTATGCCAACTATTAATCAATCCTCACCGGATCTTTTACAAAGTGTGCTGAGCGCTTCCCAAAATGCGGTCATGGTCTACCAGGCTATACCTAATCCCGGTGGGCTTGGGTCGGGCTTAAAATTAACCATGTTAAACGCTGTCGCCGAACGGAATCTGGGTCGTCCAGCAACGGACGTACTGGGCCTGACATTTGGTCGGTTGTACCCTCATTTGGTGGGAACAGGACTAGATGAGCGCTATCTGGAGGTGATTCGAACCAATCAGGCAACCCGCTTTGAATTCCAATACGACCGGCCCGGCCAAGAGCGGCCTGCCTGGTGTGACGTATCAGCCGTACCGTTAGGGGAAAACAGCGTTGTTGTGTCCTACAATGACATCTCACAACATAAAGCGGATGCAGATGCCGCTCGGTTAGCCCATGTGCTCCAGCAGACCTTCGATGCCTCCTTTAGTGGAATTACGGTTCTGGAAGCCATTCACAATGAGCAGGGTCAACTGGCAGATTTTAAATTTGTGATGATTAATGAAGCGGGACTACGCATGAGTGGCTATACCCGTGAGCAACTTTTGGGGCGAACGCTGTGGGAAATTTACCCAGCCACGGGTATCAATGGTCTCTTTGAGGAGTACGTACAGGTTTATGAGACGGGCCAACCCATAGCACGGGAGCATTATTACCCCGAGTACAATACCTGGCGGGACATCAAGGTAGTTCGGGTACCCCAGGGTATCATGCTCACCTACAATGATATATCGAAACTTAAGAAATCGGAAGAAGCGGCCCATTCCCAGACACACCTGCTAACTGATCTGATTCAAAACGTTCCAGTAAGACTCGCCCTGATGCAGGCAGTCCGTAGTCGTCTGGGAAACACCAGCCGGATCGTTGACTTTAAAATTACCCGCATCAATACACGTTTTGAGCAAACCCTGAATCCAGCAGCACGTCAGGTTACGGGTCAATTACTGACTACTGTTTTTCCAGTTGCTCTGGCATCGGGTTTGCTTTCTCGTTGCATCCTAAGTGTTGAAGAGCGTCAACCGCTTGAGTTTGAACTGCCAGTTCTGGTAAAATCAGAATTGAACTGGTTTAAAATAACGGTCGCACCTACGGGCAATCAGGTGATGCTGACCATGACCGACATTAGCCAGATTAAAAGCACGCAGCTTGAGTATCACCAGCAGGCGGAGCTGCTGAGTTCGGTGCTTGATGGTTCGCAAAACGCTATTATTGCCCTAAAAGCCATCAGGCAAGCGGATCAGATCGTTGATTTTGCCTTTGTACTACAAAACGGGGTAGCCCAGCAGTTGCTGGGGCTAGCTGAGGATGAACTGACAAACCATTCACTTCAGGAACGCCTTTCTGGCCTAAATGAACTGGGGCAGATGGACACTTATCGTCAGGTGGTAGCGACCGGAAAGTCGGTTCAGTCCGAAATCGAATTCAACTTTGGCAAGGGGCTGGGCTGGTACGCTATTTCAGCGGTTAAACGTGAAGATGGGATTGTGCTGACGATACAGGACAAAACAAGTCAGAAACGGGCTGAACAGCAAATTAAAGCCCAGGCTCAGTTGCTGGCGTCCATCAGCGACAACACGCCTGCAGGTTTAGTGCTTTGGGAAGCCGTCCGGGACGAAAGTTCCCAGCGAGCGATAGTGGATTTTCGCTACCGAATGAGTAACCTTATGAATACGTATGTGACGGGATATACAGCGGATAGCCTTGTTGATCAGGATTTGCTGAACCTGTTCCCCCGATTCCGGGGATCTCAACTGGAAGCAACGCTACGGGAAACACTGGTGACAGGACGCGTTCAGCGAATGATCTTTACTGATTACACCGAATCTCCGGAAGGCTGGTTTGATGCCCAGTTTATCCGCGTTAGCACCATACAGCCTGCTGATGGGTCCGTCGACACGCGGTTGGTCGACACAGTATTAATGACGTATATGGACGTGACGGAGCAGCACAAAGCCCAGTTGGCCCAGAAACAACAGGCTGATTTAATGCAACTGGTCATCAACGCCCAACCAGCGGGCATCGTTCTATTTGAACCCTTGCAGGAGCCCGCTACGTCCGATCAACCAGGCAAAATCATTGATTTTACCTATCGCTTGGTCAATGAGACCCAACGTCGGCTCACCGGCCGATCAGATCGTGACCTGATTGGCCAACGCTTGCGGGTGCTTTTCCCCAGCGACCAGGGTCGCGAGTTATTTGAGCTGATGGTGGAGGTTATCCAAACCGGTCAACCAAAGGTATGGCTGATGCCCTTTTTTAGTGATGGCATCCGGGGCTGGTTTCAATCGTCATTGCTACCGCATGGTAATCAGGTGTTATTTACGTTTCTGGATGTAACGGATCTGAAGCGACAACAGCAGGCTTTGGAATACATAAACCATGAACTACGCCGAAGCAATGAAAACCTTCAGAAATTTGCCTATATCGCCAGCCATGACCTACAGGAACCCCTACGCAAAATTCAATCGTTTGGCGATATACTGGCCAAGCAATACAAACCGGTTTTAGATCAACCCGCCCAGGAAATCATTGGCCGTATGCAGGGAGCAGCCCAACGGATGTCCAGACTCATCAAACACCTGCTGGCTTACTCCCGATTAAATACACAACAACTTCAACGAAAGCCCATCCGACTTGCGGAGCTGCTCAACCTGATCCTGGATGATCTATCGCTGCAGATTGAGGAATCGAACGCGTCTGTCGAATGGGGTGATTTGCCCATCATTCATGGCGATGAGGGGCAGCTTCACCAACTTTTCCAGAACCTCCTTTCGAATGCCCTTAAATATCACCTGCCCAATACGTCACCCCGTGTACAGGTAAGCTACCGGAAGCTACTGGCCGATCAACTTCCAGTCGCTATTATTGATACCGTAGTAGCTACGAGCGATACAGGTAGCCAATCGGTCTTTTACGAAATAAGGGTTTCCGATAATGGGATTGGTTTTGATGAAAAGTACCTGGATCGAATTTTTCAGGTATTCCAACGATTGCATAGCAAAGATATTTATCCCGGAACTGGTATTGGCTTAGCGATTTGCCAAAAGGTTGTTGAAAATCACCGGGGTGCACTCACGGCAATCAGTCAACCCGATAAGGGGGCAACCTTCCTGGTATACCTGCCCGTTTATGAATCTTAGTAATTGTCTGCCTACTATTTTAGCACGTAACGAACCACTTACTTTATGAGTACAACGAGTACATTTTCTGACCCAAATCTTCTGGACTGGCTGGAACAACAGACGGATGAACAATTGGAAGAGGCCCCTTTTGGGGTCGTTCGTATGAATCGGGACGGAGTGGTCATTGCTTACGGGAAGTCAGAGTCTCACATCACCGGAATTTCGCAGGAATACGCCCGTGGAAAATATTACTTCACCCAGATTGCCCCCTGCGCCAACAACCGCATGGTGGCGGCTAAATACGCACTCCCGTCGCTCGATGAGGAACTGGACTATATCCTGACTTATGTCTGTGAACCCATTAAAGTCCGCTTGCGGTTGCTCAAGTCGCCCCAGAGTCAATATCAATACTTTCTGGTTGACCGTAAGGCATTTTCAGAATGAATACGGGCCTTCCAGAACACCTCCAACGCGCCTGGACGCTGCTGCATCGGGCACCGATCGCCATGGCTGAAACCAATGGGCAGGGAAAAATCCGTCAATTGAATCCCAAAGCGGTTCAATTAATGATGCCAATGGTAGCCCATCTGGGGCTACCCGGCGACAATCTGCTCGATACGCTGGCCGGGTTTCTGCCATCAGCCAGGCAGGCTATTGCTGGATTTGAAGGTAACTCGGGGCTCATTCTCGAACAGGAGCCCTATCGCCTTCGTTTTCGTATTGACTCGGTCCTGATAGAGCGTCAGTTTAGCCTCACCATTGAGAAGATAAACGACGATAGCTTACTTATTTTTTTTGAAGACGTAACGGATTTACTCCTCAAAGCCGATGCTTTGCGCTACCGCTTATGATTTGGACGCCTGCTAATGTGCAACGGATCATCCTGGATTCAGCAGGACGTATTCTACAGAAACCCCATGCAGGTTTGCCCACGAATGTACCAGCAGAATTGGATCTTCAGTATGAGCTGGGGCTGGATTCCCTGCAACGGATGGAGCTGGCCGCTCAGCTGAACGAATTCTTTGGTATTTTCGAAACCTCAGCGGAAAATTATCTTTTGCGTAGCACCACCCTGGACCATTGGACTCGCTGCATTTTACGGGCCAGAGAGCAGACCGATAACTGGCTTACCTTCCGAACATCGGGAACGAGTGGGATCAGCCGATCTATCCGGCACTCGCTGCCCTCGCTTCTGGAGGAAGCTCGGTTTCTAAGCCTATTATTACCCATACCTGATCAGATCATCAGTTGCGTAGCAAGCAATCACATCTATGGATTTATCTTCACCATCCTGTTGCCCGTCCTTTGGCAACGGCCACTTCGTTTGGTAGGTGATATCTCTGCAAATGACATTCAGGAGGAATCACTGCTGATTGGTACTCCCTTTACCTGGGAGTGGCTGAATACCTCACTGTTTACTGGCAGGAAGGTAGGTTGCCAGGGCGTATGCTCAACATCACCCTTACCACCCGCCTTATATACCCAACTCCAGAAGGCGGATATTACCTTAACCGAAATTTACGGATCTTCCGATACGGGAGGTATAGGCTATAGGAAGCAGCCAGATGCACCCTTTGTCCTCTTTCCTTATTTAACCCTACTAGCGGGAGATCCAGGCCAGATTGGTCGGATTGATACGGGTGAAACCTTTATCATACCCGACCGGCTTGAACAAGTCTCGCCAACAGAAGTGCGCTTATTAGGTCGATTGGACGAGAGCATCTCGATTGCTGGTGTTAACGTCTATCCGGCGCATGTCCGACAGGTGATTGAAAACTGTCCCCTGGTCGCTGACTGCGATGTATATGCCAAAGCCGAAGCGGGTGTAGTCCAGCTCTATGGAGCTGTCCGGTTACGGGTTCACAATGAAGCCAATCGACAAGCCTGCCAGCGCTGGATACAGATGCATCTAAGTGCTTGTGAACGGCCGAAACACCTGTATTTGTATTGAGTTTATGAAAGCTCTTTCTTGTCTTACTATAAAAAGTACAATTTCTCCGAAAATAAACTATTAGGTCAACTCAAAAGCCATACCAGTGTTAAAATTGTATTTTCCCTCTGCTGTGGCTTTTGAGTTGACGTGTAATCCGTTGTCAATATTTGTCCAATCAAGGCATTTCTTTAGTCACTGTTTGTAAAATACCATAAAGGTAAAAAATACCAGATCATATGCCCGTTATGAGCCGACCAGTTAAATCAACGAATGGTAGGCAGCTAACCTAGTTGGGCTATATCCGCTACGTACATGACATAACTAATTTAAAGCCAGAGGCTTATCCGAAAATAGACACTTTTGCCGACCTTTTATAGGGGAATAAAGGAAGTAACTAATAACCGGTTTCCTACATAAACTAATAATATCGAACAAGATCATTCAACGTTCGCTTTAGTCCCTACAAATGAGTAGACTATGAATTTTATTCGTTTGGGTATCAATTCCAAAATATGCCTGATGCCAATTCTTAATTACGATTTAATTACTCTTTTACTGGCATCGATTTATGATTCTTCTTTTTACGGTATACCATAGACAAAAAGGGATCAAAAGTTTTTCCCTTTATCCATTTTCATTAGAAGCGGGCTTAGATTTCATCAATTACGTTTGTTCTCAACAGGACAATAAACTGATCAGTATCCATTTAATTGAAAGAGAGACGGTCACCGAGCTGCCTGTAGCTGCCTTTAACGGAGTTCCTTTTTCCAAAAACATCCACGAACTGGAACAAGTTTGGCAAGCCCTTTTACCGAAACCCTTGTCAAAAAAACGGCGCGTTAATAAATCGGCTCCTAAGTCCCCAGTTGCTAAGTTGGATCTGACTCAAGAGCATATCGATCAGTTGTTGCAGCAAATCCAATTCAGTGAAACGTGGATGGCTCAACAAACCCAATCGCTGAACCAACTCGATGTGTGTCATCAGTGGGCTATGATACCATCCTTACCGAGTCGATCTCATCTTCTCAGAAATTATCAGTCTCAAATTGTTTCGTTGAAGAAGCAGATGAGTAAGTCCATAATTGATCATACTCAGCTTACGGGCCGGTTAGAATCTTTGTTAGCCCTAGCCAATCCATCGCAAATAGACTTGGAGATGCGGCCCGTCCACATTTGCTTTTGAACGGGCCGCATCTCACTCTGACCGAAGGCATTTTACCGGATTCATCAGGGATGCTTTGAGGGCCTGGAAACTTACGGTTAACAGCGCTACAACGCCCGTGGCCAGCAAGGCCATCAGAAAAATGAGCGGGCTAAGCGAAATTTTATACGCAAAATTGTTCAACCAGCCCTTCATCACCCACCACGCCACGGGGGCAGCCAGGACGAAAGCCATGCCAATCAGCCGCACAAACTCCCGACTGAACAGCCACAGAATACTGCCTGTAGTAGCCCCTAATACTTTACGCACGCCAACCTCCTTCCTTCGCTGTACGATCATGAACAAAACCAGTCCATATAAGCCCATACAGCCAATGAGTAGAGCAATTCCGGCAAAAAAGTTAATCAGCCTTCCCATCGTCTGTTCCTGCTGATAGGCTTGTTGAATCTGCTTCTCCACAAACGAGGGCTCAAAAAAACTGTCGGCATACACCTGGTTGTATACCTGTTCTAACTGAGTCAACGCTCGGCTGTAATTAGCCGAATTCAGTTGAATATTGGCCGAGTAGAAACCACTGGCGAGCGTGGTTAGAAAGAGTGGATTAATCCGCTGTTTGAGATCCAACTGATTGTAGTCTTTTAACACACCCACAATTTCCAGGGGTGCCATACCCTCTTTATGTAAGAACTTACCCAATACTTCCGCCGGTCGGCTGAAGCCCAGCTGATGCATAAATGTCTCATTAACGAGTGCTTCGCGGGCTGTATCAGCAGGTTGTAGGTTACGTCCGGCCACTAATTTGAGATCGTAAAGGCCAACGTAATCGGCATCAATCCAGGTCTGTTGGGGTCCGTACGGTTCTTCGTTCGGGCGGGTGTCGAAGCGAACCTTCATTTGGCTGGTCCAGCCAGACTGAGGAGGGCCTCCCATTGAGTAGCTAAACTGGCCTACATCGGGCAGGGCAGTAGCCAGGTTACGAAACGTACTCATTTTGCTCAGATCCTGCATTGGAGTGTTGGGCAGACTCACAGTCAGAATAGCATCCTTTCGAAAGCCCAGATCCTTCGTCCGAACGTAACTGAGTTGACTGGCCACCACAATCAATCCGATGATCAGTATCTGTGAAATGGCGAACTGGGTCACGACCAGGCCTCGTCGAAGTGAGAATCCACCTGCATGCTGTAGGGTGAGCCGTCCCGCCAGAGCTACCACGGGACGAAAACCCGCCATGACCAGCGCCGGATACAGGCCCGATAGCAGAATAACCGTTGCTACCAGCCCGGTTAACCATCCGATCACGGAGAGGGAAAAGTAAAATGTAAACCGGAATGGCCCATGTAGGTAGGTGTGTGCCAGTATCTGACCGTACCGAAACAGCCCTCCGGCCAACATAAAGGCAATGCACACAATCAATGTCGTTTCGCCCATGAATTGCCAGAACAGCTGAATTTTGGTACTACCCAAAACCTTTCGAACACCTACCTCCCGGGCCCGGTTGAGTGCCTGTGCCGTGGCAAGATTCACAAAATTGATACACGCCGTACCCACCAGCAGCAGGCCAATCAAGGCCAGCGACAGTAACAACCCCCGGCTGACCCCACCATATTCGGGCGATAAATGCATGGTGCTGAACGGTATGGCTGGATAGGACGTCCCTTTAATTTGCTTCGGATTGTATTTCTTGATGAACGATAGCATACTCCTGTTCCAGTCCG
The DNA here is from genome assembly GCA_003259005.1 of Spirosoma telluris. Classification (GTDB taxonomy): domain Bacteria; phylum Bacteroidota; class Bacteroidia; order Cytophagales; family Spirosomataceae; genus Spirosoma; species Spirosoma telluris. The sequence goes on along the minus strand of QLII01000001.1, from coordinate 502,233 downwards.
TGACGGTGAAGCGGTCGTTGAACAGGGCAAAACAATGGGTACTTCCATTAGTGTTGTCAAAGGGTTCATCTTCAGGGCGGGCACCGAGATGCTCTTTAAGCGATCCCCAGGAGGCCATGATTGAGTAAGCCAGATCGGTATCGTCCCGGTAGTCGGCGAATACACCAACTACGCGAGCTGGAATACGGGCATCCAGCCGGACGACCCGGCCAACAACGCGGGTTGTCGTACCGAAGCATTTGCGGGCCATATCAGCGCTCATTACGACGGTGCCTGGTTGACGCAGATCATCAGGCCCACCCGCCAGCCAGGTATAGTCGAAAATCTTGAAATAGGCTGGTTCAACAAATGCGCCCTTGTAGCCCGTATCTTTAATTTTCTTATCGATCCCTTTTGCGGCAGGCACCGCTACCAGGGGTGCGTACCACTCTTCCAGCATCGCCACGCGTTCAATACCGGGGAAATCGGTACGGGCCGCCTGTCCGAATGGATAGGGAATGCCCTGAATGTTAAGTTCACCAGAAGGTGATGAAAATCGGGAGGTAAATTGATAGATCCGGTCAAAATTCCGGTGGTGGTGGTCAGTTTGGTAATGATAGCGGACCAGGGCGAAAATTAGCAGCGCACAGCCCATGCCAAGCGCCAGCCCCGCTACATTAATGAACGCGTATGCTCGGTTCTTTCTCAGGTTACGCCAGGCGATAAGAAGATAATTTCGGATCATAACGGGTTGTACAGTAAACGTGTTTGAGTACTCTGACTGTGAATTATTGAATGCTTGGCTAGTTCTCTTCCTGGTTAAGGGGCGAATCAACCGCAGAACCGCCAGTACATACTGCCAACGGGCCCTTGATACGCCTATCCTCTTCACCCAATAGGTATACATCTCCAGTAAATCGCCCTGCAGTTCGTCTTCCAGGCCGGGCGGGCTGAATCGGCTTAGCAACCAGACGGCCCAGCGTGGCGGCTTGGCATACCGCTCCTTACCCTTAGTTAAGCGCCCCATAGCTGTACGATTTGAGGTGGAATTTGCCTCCATAACTGGCTGCGCACCTCCCGACACTCGATCAGCGCCCGCTGCCCAGCCAAGGTAACTGTAAACAGGCGTTTTTGGCGACCTCCCCGCTCAGCAGTAGCTCCGCCCATCTGAGAGGAAACAAAGCCCTTCTCGGTTAGCCGTTGCAGCGTGGTGTGGACAGTCGGAAAGGAAATGCTACGTGCCATTTGCTGGTCAATAGTTTGCGTGATTGAGGCACAGTAAGCAGACTCCTGTAGAGCGGCTACAGTCAGCAGAACGACCTCTTCCAACTCACCTAAAAATACTCGTTTCATATAAAAAAGCGGTTGAGACGAATTATCCCCGACATTAATATAGACTTTGTCGTACAAATACCTGACCAAATTAGCAAAAATTGTCTGAAGGCTCAGAAATGGCTATTTTTTGTCGTTAACGGAAGATTATTTGTCCATTTCTGGACACCTCCTGTTCAGAAATGGACAGGGTTTGGGAGGCTGCCAAAGGGTTATTTTCCAGTAGGAACAGTTGGTTAGTTCAATCGAGCCAAAGCGGCTTCAAGTACCCGACTTTATCCGATAGTGAATCATTCGACTAGGGTTGATACGGCTATAAATCCTTTTAGAAAGCATGGCTATGACGTCTTATGTAAACGAACCGGTCAGTACCTATTCGAGTGGCATGATTAAAAAGGTCTCCCTGACTCTGGCTTTTCTAGGAGAACCACCTGACGACACTTGACGTTGCATCGCTACCTACTCTGTACTCGTGGATTGCCAGCCTGTACCACCAGATTGTTTTTCTGTACAACCTCATCCTCTCTTCCTGAAAAATTGTTCACGTAAACGGTAGATCAAGGCACTTCCATGGAGCTTATCCAAGCAAACAGGGCGCGAAGAGGTAAGTGCCGATCCGAGCGTTTGGGAGATGCCGAATCAACGAACAGCCTGAAGGCCTCCGGTATCCAGTACTCGTCCAATTTAGTTTTTATAGATTCTCTTGATTCTATCGCACTGATAATCAACTACTACATAATCAACCGAATCAACCGCGCGGGCGTCGGACACGGTCCGCCGTTGCGGGCCGATGCCGCCCCGAGAAACAATAGAATCTATTTTGGCAAAGCACTAGCTGCCCCAATAGATCATATTGAGCATAAACAAAGGCATCGCCAAGAGAACTAAGAGCATCCCCAGTTGGGAATACAAATCCTCTCCTGCCCGTTTTAATTGATTTCGCAATGAAGCAAATCCCAGGGTGAAGAGTACACCGCTGCCCAGCAAAATGGCATAACGAATCTGCTGTTCAGTTGCGGTAGCGACCCAGCTTTGGGCTATGGTCGGTGGTGGCCCCATGCTGCCAAACAAGGCGATAAATGCCCAGGGAATGAGAAACAAATAAGCACAGACGAGAGTTGTTTGGATTCCTCATTCTTGCCAGGAATTGCATTTGAGCTCAGTACCCAGGCAACTAGCAGCATCAGACACCCATTAATCAGCCCAATGGGCAGGTAGATTGTGTAGCTGATGTGCCCAATTGTAAAGGCGAACAGAGCCGCCAAGAAGGGGACGAGCGTTAAATAAATCTGACTCAAAGTCCGTAGCATTGGCTTGGCTGAAGAAGACTGATTAGCCAGCCAATGCACTACTGGTTGGAGGAAAGATTGCTATAGGTTTCGTTAAAATAGATGATTAACTACTGATTTGGGATATGGTATTTTTTTCACCTGTTTATAGTCCCCTATGCTACGGATTATGGGTGACAGTCAGTAAACTTAATCTCCCTCTCTCCTACTCGACCATCGTTCACGAAACCCTCCAATACATTTTCAGACTAAGACAGTCCTTACTTGATGGCAGCAATAGCCGCAGCGTAATCAGGCTCTTGTCCTATTTCCGGCACTTGCTGTTCGTAGACGATTTTTCCTTCAGGATTTACGACGATTACCGCACGACTTAACAGACCTTTCATCGGTCCGTCCGCAATTTGCACCCCGTACGAATGGCCAAAATCAGTTCTGAAATCAGAAAGCATCACCACATTTTTAATGCCTTCCGCACCACAAAAAGCTTTCTGTGCAAAAGGCAGATCTTTAGAAATACAGAGCACGGTTGTATTTTTCAGTCCAGCCGCATCCTCATTAAATTTCCGTACCGATTTGGAACAAACACCGGTGTTTACACTTGGGAAAATATTCATGATCACATATTTGCCCTTATAATCGGCTAACGTGTTATCCTTAAGATCAATGCCGGTCAATGTGAACTCTTTGACCGCAGTTCCCACCGCTGGTAGTTTACCAACGGTATGAATTGTTTTACCACCCAGGGTAATGGCCGTACCTGTCGTTTGTGCTAGCGAAATACCTGTAATGAATATACCCGCAAGTCCCAAAAATAAGCTATAAAAGGCGTGAGTGAAGTTTTTGATACTAGTCATAAAATGTATAAGTTGATGGTAATTCCTCAAATGTACAAAGGTAGTAGGTCCATTCCGACAACGGTCAACACTTTTCTGAACGGGTTAATGTGTATCGTTTATCGTTCGGGAAAAAGTTGACCGTGGAATGATGCTGCACTTAGTCGCCGTTCCTCTCCATTGCCGCTGGCAAATTAACTGCTACTAGTGCTTTAGCAAACTAGATTCTTTTGTTTCTCGGGGCGGCATCGGCCGTCCGACACCCGCGCGGTTGATTCTTTTAGGTCCAATATATTGAAAATCAATAGCAAAAGAAGCGACAGTATCAACCGAATCTACCGCGCCTGCCCGTGAGCATGCAAAGCCCTATTGACCGGCATCCATTCGGCCGCCAGGCAAATATCAGTGCCGTGGTCCAGGTCGAATCCCCGCAGACAAATCTGCAACGCCTTACCGCCCCTAGTGTGCTGACTGATGAATAAACCTGGCATCAGCTACAGTCTCCCCTGCGAGTTTGTGATGATTACAGGTCAATTTTTCAATCGGTATCAATAATCGATAAAGTAGAATTTTTCTAACAATCTAACATTGAAAATTCACTAACTATTCAGCGGTTGAGCTTATCAATCTCACTAAGAAAAATTTAATATTTTTGAAGTATAATTTCATTATGCAAACGTTTGCGGAAACGTTTGCATAAAATAATATTTTGTTAAGGCCTGTATTAAACCAAAAACAGCTTGACATCTTGTACTTATAGAGTATTTTAGTAGAATATATTCAGGAAAAGGTTCTGAAGGGTTGACTTTAACTAGTTGTCAGCTTTGATTTAGCTAACGTTTGAATGGTATTTTTTCAAGATTGTGAATTTACCTAAGGGCGTGTTGAGCAGATTTTTTGTTTGTATCGCTTGTTCTACTTGTGTTTTAAAGATATCAATATTTCATACAACTTTTTTACTAACCAACTATGGCGGGCTCACAGTCAATTCCGGCGGATGAACAGCTAATGGCGCAGCTCTGGATTCGATTTAAATCGGATGATGAACGGGCTTTCGATCAATTGGTTCAGGCGCGATACCGTGTTTTGTTCAACTATGCGACACGTTTCACTAAAGATCGCGATTTAATCAAAGACTGTCTACAAGACTTATTTTTAGAGCTTTGGAACAAACGGGCTGTTATTGTCGAAACACCATACGTGACAATTTACCTGATTAAAGCATTTCGAAATAATTTATTTCGTCGGATACGTCGTGAAACAGCTCGCCCATTCATCACCGATGAACTGCTGGAATTGGAAACTATCGTCACGGAGGAATTAACGGCCGAGCATAAGTGGATTGCCGATGAAGTGCTGGTTTCGACGGAGCAAAGTCTTCGGCAGGCAGTCGATCAGCTTCCGAAACGGCAACAGGAAGTTGTGTTTCTAAAATTCTACGAAGGCCTTACCAATGATGATATTGCCCAGGTAATGGATATTGAAAAACAAACGGTTGCCAATTTTCTCTATCGAGCCATGACGCAATTGCGGACAATCCTGCCTATTCGCGTATTTTCCTGATCCAATAACCCCTAAACGTATAATTGCAGCTGTCCAGATCGCTTGTAAGCGATCTGGACAGCTGCAATTATACGTTTAGGGGTTAGTAAAGAAATCAATCTTTGCTCCAACAAAATCCAAAAAAGATTTACAAAAAAGAGTATGCCACGAAAATGGCTGTCTATTTGCTTGTAAACAGGGAAATTACTGACGCTTCTATGCCCGATTATACAGCCTATACGTTTGACGACTTTGTACTGGACGACCGGTTTCGGCAATGGGTGCTGAAGAATTCGCCCGCCGATCAGGCCTTCTGGAACGAATGGCTACAGACAAATCCGGATAAAGTGGATATTGTACTGGCTGCCCGTCAGTTTGTAAGTCAGATGCAGCAGTCGCAGGAGGAATTGTCGGATGAGGAGTTAGCCAGCGAGGTCGCTCGTATCCGTATTAACCGGCACAAAGCACAGGATCTGGACGAGCTACAGCCGATACAACCACAAAGACGTTTTACAAACTGGATGCGGATCGCAGCTGCCGTTGCGCTGGTTGGGCTAGGAACGATTGTTTTTTTTTATTGGCGCACACCCACTACACCTTTAGCCGTATATCAACATACGGTTGAGCAGCAAGCCGGAACGTTACAGGAAGTGCGCAATAGTAGCAATGCCAGCCAGTTAGTCCGCTTGCCTGATGGGAGTAAGGTGACCCTTTACAAGGGGAGCCAGCTCCGTTTCCCCCGTACGTTTACTGCCCGGCAACGAGAAGTTTTCCTGGTTGGTGAAGCTTTTTTTGACGTCGTCCGTCGGCCTAAGCAGCCCTTTATGGTGTATACGAATCAACTGATTACCCAAGTGTTGGGTACTAGCTTTACTGTCCGCGCCTATCCTAATGACAAGGAAGCAAAGGTGATTGTTCGGACGGGGAAGGTATCGGTTTTTAAGACACCTCCCAATGGAAAACTCGGTGAAATGGGGAGCAGCGAACCAGCGCTTATTCTCACCCTAATCAGCAGGCAACATTTCAAGCCAGTGATCGCCAGTTAGAACGTTCGCTAGTAGCGTTGCCCGAACCGATGGCCCTACCCACGGGCCAGCCCCAAACCCTCGTTTTCGACCACACTCCCGTCGTAGCCGTTTTTAAAAAACTGGAAGCCGCCTACGGGATTGTGATCAACTACGATGTAGACCTCCTGACCGGCTGTGAACTGACGGCGGAATTTGGCTCGGAGTCGTTATTTGAAAAGCTCGACCTAATTTGTCGGGCTACCGAATCCCATTACGAGGTGATTGACGCCCAGATAGTTATCTACAGCAAAGGGTGTCGCTGATGAATTCTGGTCCAGCCGGACCAATCAATTTAAACCAACAGGATGCTTATGAAAAGACCTGATCATCCACTCCGAAAGTAGCCTGACTGCTCGCAAAAGGCTTAAGTGACCTGAGCAGTTTCCTCAACTTTTTCCTCCCCAGTAACAACAGTTTGATCCAGGCATGTACTGGGTAAGGGGATTTTTTGTGCCAACCCTAAACAAGTATTTTTATTTATAACTATGCAAATTAATACAAAACCACGAGGGATTTTCACCAAAATCATGCGAATAGCCTGTTATCAGATTTTCCTGGTGAGCTGGTTTTCCAGTCTGGTCCTGGCCCTGGACGGGAAGGGTCAGGAATTGCTGAATCGTCCGATCTCGGTTACCATTGATAACCAGCGGGTTGAGCAGGCCATCAAACAGATTGGCAAACTGGCCTCGGTTCGATTCATCTATAGTCCGCAGGTCATTCGTTCAGAACGGAAAGTAAATCTATCGGTACAGGGTCAACCGCTATCGTCCGTCCTGAATGCCTTGTTGACCCCGCTTCAGGTTACCTACGAGGTCGTTGGCTCCCAAATTATTCTAAGAAACAATAGCACCAGCCAAATCACAACTGTGCTACCGGAAAAAGTCGTTGCGGCTACCGACCAGACACTCTCTGGAACTGTAACCGATGAAAAAAACGAACCACTGCCCGGCGTAACCGTTGCGATTAAAAATACCACGCGCGGTACAACCACCGATGCTAACGGTAAGTACTCGATTTCCATACCCGACGATAATGCCGTACTGGTATTCTCATTCGTCGGCTACGAACGCCAGGAGATTGTTGCAGGCAAATTAACTTCCCTGAATGTTCAACTGAAAGGCGAAGCTCGTGGACTAGACGAAGTCGTCGTTGTGGGCTATGGATCACAGAAACGGGCTACGCTAACCGGTGCCATTGCCACTATCGATAATAAAGTATTTCAGGACAGAGGGGTTGTCGATAATCCATTATCGGCCTTGCAGGGCCAGGTGCCGGGTGTCATCGTAACGCGCTCCTCAGCGGCTCCAGGCCGGGCTAGCTGGAATTTTCAGATTCGGGGGCGAGCTCGACCAACAGCACCGAACCGCTGATCCTGATCGATGGAGTTGCGGTTAGTAGTCAGGCTGCCCTGAACTCGATCAACCCCAATGACATAGAAAACATGTCGTTTCTGAAAGATGCCTCGGCCGCTATCTACGGTGCCCGGGCTGCAGGGGGCGTCGTACTGGTAACCACCAAACGGGCAAAAACGGGTAAAACGACCATTCAATACGACGGTTCGGTTTCCCAGAAGGTACTTGGTTTACAGCCTCACCTGATCAATGTTCAGCAGTTTGGCCAGGGCCTGGTCGATGGTACGACGAACGATTATTACGGTGTAGCTCCCACTTCGTTTCTTTGGTATAGGTTCGGGCAATTGATGCTCAACCCACCTGCCTCGGGTTACCTTGACTACACAAACAACGGTACTGTATCGCCTGCTAACAACCCGCTAAACCCTGGCTTTGGTGACGTGAAAGATCAGACATTCTTTAACACCAACTGGGTAGACGTATTATGGGGAAGGCTACCTCTACGCAGCATAACCTGAGCATATCGGGTCGCAATGAGCGCTCTGGCTATCGGGTATCGCTCGGTTATCTGAACGATGGCAGTATGCTTCAATGGGGCCAGAATTCCAACAGCCGGTATAACATTCGGCTGACGCACGATTATCAGTTTACCAACAAGCTGAAACTTGAATCGAATATTTCGCTCGAGAAGAATGACATCATTCAGCCAACCCTGATCAGTTCGGTAATGGGTCAGTACCAGCAGCCTGGTTTTCCGGTATCGTCCGTTGATGGCAAGCCCTACGCCTGGGGAACGCAATATAGCCCCAACTGGCAGGCCGAACTAGGAGGTGAGAACAAGGAATACAACAACCGGGTATTTACCAACTTCCGGCTCAGTTATCAATTGAGTAAGAATCTGAGCCTGGTTGGACAGGCCGGCTACAACTGGACCGCTACTGATATTAAGGAACAACAAAAAGTAATTTCCTGGTACAACTACCTCGGTACGATTCAGGCCGCAGACAACCCTACCCGCCCCAATTCGTACTATTCACGTCGTTTGGTAAAAGATGCCTATGCAACCCTGAATGCGTATCTAAATTATGCCAAGACGTTTGGCCAGAATCACGACATCAGCGTAACCGTTGGTGCGAACTACGAACGTGATGAGGCCAATGCCTACACGGCTCGAACAAACTATGTGGCCAATGACAATGTGCCTTCTTTAAACTTAGGCATCGGTGATGCAACGACCAAAAGCGTAACGGAAAGCCAAAGTCACTATGCCATCGGGTCCTATTTTGGGCGCTTTAATTATGCCTACCAGCAGAAATACCTGCTCGAAGTGAATGCTCGTTACGATGGTTCATCCAAGTTCGATGCCTCAAATCGCTGGCAATTATTTTACGGCTTATCGGGTGGATGGCGAATTTCGCAGGAAAACTTCATGAAGAATCTGACGTTCCTGAGCGATTTAAAACTTCGGGGCTCATACGGAACTGTCGGAAACCAAAGCGGCATTGGTCTGTATGACTACATCCAGTTGCTGAACGTATCGGCTACGGCTGGCGCAACCAGTGCAGGCTTTCCGATTATTGGAGCAAGCCCGGTTGTCACTGTAGCCCCGACGTCAAACCTGGTTAGCCTGAACCGTACCTGGGAACGGGTTGAAACCACCAATTTGGGTCTTGACTTCTCGGTTCTGAACCGCCGATTGTCCGGTAGCTTCGATTATTTCGTCAAGCACAACCGAAACATGTTGCTGGGACAGACTTTCCCGGCGGTCCTGGGCGCTACGGCGCCAGCAGCCAACATCGGTCACTTAAAAACCTGGGGCTGGGAAGCGGCCTTAAACTGGAATGATCGGATTGGACAATTTGGGTATCGCATCGGTGCCAGCCTGACCGATAACCAGAACGTACTGGTGAGTTATGGGGGGCAAATGTGATCAATCAGGGCTATAACGCCAATGTAGAAGGGTACGCCCTGGGCTCCTACTTCGGCCTTGAATATGCTGGCCGCATCCAAACAGCGGAGCAGCTTGCTGCTGCCCGTGCGCTGGCACCTGGGAATAACATCAGTATGCCACTCACGACATCGACCCTACCCGGCGTGCGTATTGGTGATAATATGTTTGCTGACCTCAATGGCGACGGTAAACTAACTGTACCGGGCGATTTAAAATACCTGGGCCGGGATGACCCACGCTACAGCTTTGCCCTGAATCTGGGTGCCGACTGGAAAGGCTTTGACTTTCAGGCCGTCTTCCAGGGAGTAGGCCAACGAACAATCTTCCGGGAAGGAAACTGGCGCGTACCATTCGGATCGATCTTCCAGGGCCAAACCGACTTTTGGATCGGCAAAACCTGGACTCCGACGAACACCGATGCCTACTACCCTATTTTGTCGACGGGTCAAAACGCAACTACCTACAATACCTATAACTACCAGATTTCTGACTGGTCGGTGGAAAATGGAGCCTATGTTCGCCTGAAAAATCTGGTTGTTGGCTATACGTTGCCGGCAGGTATCACCAAGCGAATCAAGGTTGACCGACTTCGGGTGTATTATTCCGGTAACGATCTATGGGAAGCCAGCCATATCCGCGATGGCTGGGACCCCGAAGCGACTCGCAACGTTGGGCGTGCCAACAGCGAAAATACGTTTACCCGCTATCCCTTTTTCCGGCTACATACCGTGGGCGTAAACCTTACTTTTTAACTAGATGGTCTTCGCCAGCTGGCCAAGACCGAACCCTATAGACTATGAAATCCTTTCGGAAAATTTATCTCATTTTACTGGCTGGCACGCTGACGCTAACCCAGAATGGCTGTAACAAAGCCCTGGACCTGGACCCGCTCGACCAGCTTTCGGATGCCGCCTACTGGCAATCGCCCAATGATTTTTTGCTGGCTGCCAACGCATTTTACTCTTACGAGCGTTCGTTTATCGATGTGCTTTACGATGTTAACGGCTCCACGCAAAACTATCATTCTGATTTCAAAAGCGACTTTGCTTCGGGTCAGAATGCCTACAGCCGTGGGTTGAATACGGTGCCTACGACCGATGCGAACTACAACAACAACTATAGCCGGATTCGCACGATCAATTACATGCTTGGCAAGGCCGGCACCTACAGCAACCAGGCTGATATTGCCAAGTATGTCGCTGAGGCCAAGTTCTTCCGGGCTTATGTCTACTTCGATCTACTCCAGATTTTTGGGGTGTACCCATCATCAGCACACCGCTGGCAACCGACGCCCCGAACTACAGGCCCCTCGCAATACGCGGGATGAAGTGGTCGACTTTATTGTAAAAGATTTGAACGAAGCCATTGCAACTCTACCGGCTAAAACAGCCCAGAATGTATCGACGGAACAAGGACGAATCAACAAAGAGGTTGCCCAGTCATTCCTGGGCCGGGTAACGCTGTACGAAGGAACCTGGCAAAAATTCCGCAACAATACGGCCCGCGCCAACACCCTGCTCGACGCATCCGTTGCCGCCAGTGGCGCTGTCATTACCGGCGCACAATACCAGTTGTTTGCTCCAGCCGCCCTGGGCGATTCGGCCCAGAAATACCTGTTCATTCTGGAAAACCAGAAGTCGAACCCCGCTAACATTACCAAAAGTGCGAATAATGAGTACATTTTGGCTAACCGCTACGACTGGACGCTCCGGCAGATTCGCCAAAACGTATCACGCCAGGCGCAGGTGATGTCACCCACCAAAATTTTGTCAATTTGATTTTGTGTCAGGATGGGTTACCCATTGATAAATCACCACTTTTCAAAGGGTTTGCAACGATGCTTTCGGAATTTCAGAACCGGGAAAACCGAATGAAATACACGCTGAAGGTACCGGGTGGGTACTACTGGTTTGGTATCAACAACGCCCGGTTGACTGGACAAGCGGAGCGGCTGACCGGGCCACGGCTTATGCGTCACCCTTTAAAATGTATACGGGTGGCCTCGGTGGTTATGGCCACCAGAAATGGATTACAGAGCGGGCCGTGACCGATAACGAAGAGGCCTATGACTATCCAGTGATCCGGTATGCTGAAGTCCTGCTCAACTATGCGGAAGCTGTATTTGAACGGAACGGGACGATCAGCGATGCTGATCTGGACAAGTCGCTCAACTTGGTCAGGAATCGAGTGAACAAGACGATGCCTAAGTTAAGCAATGCCTTCGCCCAGGCCAACGGACTGGATATGCGTACCGAAATCCGCCGGGAACGGAGCGTAGAGCTGTTTTATGAAGGCTTTCGAGTGGACGATCTGAAGCGCTGGGCCGCTGCCAGTGAGTTACAGAAGCCATTGATTGGCATAAAGTGGACGGGTACGGAGTACCAGACGTTGTGGCCTACAATGGCCTCTGCTGCCAAGGATGCTGAGGGTAACATTATTATTGACGGCAGCCGCTCATTCAGCGATAAAAACTACCTGCTTCCCATCCCTACGCAGCAAATCCAGCTGAATCCACAGCTTACCCAAAATCCGGGTTGGTAAACAACTGCCCTTTGCTCAGCTAGCGACAATAAGGCCACTCAGATAAGTTTAACACACGCTGGGTGGCCCTTTCTTTGACCTTACTTCAATAATTCTACTCCTAAATCAATCATGAATCAGATTTCCTTCTCCACGGGCTGGGGTAAGGGCTCTTTTGCCCTTCGACAGGTTACTTGCCTCATTTTACTGCTGTTAGCAGTAGCTCCTTCATTGAGGGCACAGTCATTTATTCATCCTGGGTTATTGCATAAGCAGGCCGATTTCGACCGAATGAAAATCAAAGTAAAGGCTGGTTCCCAACCCTGGAAAGCTGGTTGGGATGTGCTGGTAGCCAACTCGAACTCGTCGCTGACCCGCGCCTTCACAAACCCGATTCCGGCTACCATTTACCGGGGCTTCGACGGAACAAATACAGAGAACTACGCGTCGATCTTCCGGGATGCGGCTGCGGCCTATCAAACAGCGATCCGGTGGAAAATTTCGGGAGATGACGCCTACGCGAACAAATCTATCGCCATTCTGAATGCCTGGGCAGCTGGTATGACAACAATCAGCGGTACGGCCGACCGGTTTTTGCTGGCCGGTATTCAGGGGTATCAGCTGGCGAATGCCGCCGAGATCATGCGCTCATACAGCGGATGGGCACCCGCCGATTTTACCCGGTTTCAAACCTGGATGATGACCGTTTGGTATCCGATGAACCATGATTTTCTGCTGAATCACAACGGGGCCTGCATCAGTAATTACTACGCTAACTGGGATTTGTGCAATATGGCGTCCATACTCAGTATCGGTGTCCTCTGCGACCGTCGGGACATTTACAACGAAGCCATTGAGTATTTTAAAAATGGGGCAGGAACGGGATCGATCAGGAACGTTGTCCCTGACGTGTATGGTGACCTGGGCCAATGGCAGGAAAGCGGCCGCGATCAGGGGCATACGGTATTGGGCGTGGCTCTGGCCGGTTCGTTCTGTGAGATGGCCTGGAGTCAGGGCGACGATCTGTATGGGTACGACGACAATCGGCTACTAAAAGGGTTTGAATATATCGCTAAATATAACCTGGGCTACGAGGTTCCCTTTACGACCTACAGAAACTGCATCGGTGTTGTACAGACGATTGTATCAGAAGATCAACGCGGTAATCTTCGCCCGGTATGGGAGATGGTCTACAACCACTACGTTAATCGAAAAGGCCTGAGCGCTCCCTACTCAGCTCGTTTTGCCCAGCTTGTACGGCCGGAAGGGGGCGGTGGTAATTACGGACCCAACAGCGGTGGTTACGATCAGTTGGGTTTTGGTACATTGACGTTTTCGCTTGAAGAGGTGTCAAAGCCAACTAACCAAACGATTACCTTCCCTCCTATTCCAACTAAAGACTTTGGGGCCGCCGATTTTTCGCCGGGTGCAACCACCAGTTCAGGGTTACCCGTTGTCTATGCCAGTTTAAACCCGGCTGTAGCCTCCATCAACGCCGATGGAACAATACACGTGTCAAAGCCCGGAACAACAACGATTACGGCCCAGCAAATGGGTGACAGTCAATATAATCCGGCACCTGTTGTCTACCAAACCTTTACCGTAAACCAGATCCCAGGGGTTACTGACGGTACCTGGACGAACACGGCAGGTATCCTGACAACCACCCTTTCATCCGTTGCTGGCAGCACCGATCTGAACTGGCCAGGTCAAACGTTTACAGTCGGTGATTTTGTGCGGTTGACAGGAACCGTTCCGGGTGGTTTTACGGCCAATACAAACTATGCCGTTGTTGCCGTGAATGGATCGGCAATACAGCTCTCACAACGGCCAGGTGGTACGGCCATTACGGCGACCACGACCATCTCGAACGGAACGGGGAACCGGTTTCTGAAATGGCCAACGGCGACCAACTGGAGCAATTCAGTCGTTCCGGGCGGGGTTCAGTCTAACGCGACCTTCGGGCCACCAGCTTTGGGAATATCGGTGGCGTTCAGTTGGATGGTAACATCACAGTTGGTACGTTAACGTATGCCGCCAACGGCACCTCAGAACTTACGCTGGCCAGTGGCCTGAATGGGGTACGTTAACGTTTCAAACGTTGTCGGGCACGCCCGCGATCAACATGATCAACACAGGTGCCCGAAAGCTATTCATGGGAAATGCCAACAACAACTCACGGGTACCATTGAAAATTGCCGGCACACAGGGGCTGAAAATTACGACCCCGGTTTATGGAAGCAGCGGTTCGTACGCAGGCCTGCGGATACAGGGAGCCATGGACTGGAGCGGTTTGCAGGGCGGCCTTAATCTGACACAGGGTACCATTGAGCTGCATAACACCACCAATAGCCTAACCGATGCCAATAACGTTCTACTGCCCCCCACTCGCCTGACGATGGGAACCGATGCGACAGCCGTACTGGTCTATAATGGGGCCAACCTGTATGCCAACAAGCAAACCATCGGAGCGCTTGATGGCTCTTCTGATGCTTACATCATCTCGCGCAGTAACCTGACGAACGGGGCTTCGACCCTGGCAGTTGGCGTTGACAATCAAGACGGTACGTTTGATGGTACGATTGGGTCGGGTCCAACAGCCGATGCGGTAGACAAGGGACGGGTCAATCTGGAAAAAGTGGGCACCGGGACGCAAACCATCACGGGATCGATCAAAAACGGAACGACAACCATCGGTGGTACGCCCTTTTATTCGTCGGTGACAATAAATAACGGCAAACTGGTGCTAACTGGGGCTAATGAATATCAGGGGCTACAACCGTCAACAGCGGAACGCTGGTCGTTAATGGCTCGCTGGCCAGCCCCGTGTCTGTAACCGGCGGCACCTTAGCCGGTTCTGGCCTTACCAGCGGCTCAGTTTCCGTTGGCAGTGGAGCATTCGTGGCCCCCGGCAATTCAATCGGTACGCTTACTACCTCGGCTGCGTTACTCCTGAGCACCGGTGCTACCTATCAGCTTGAATTGAACAGCAGCAACAGTACTATAGATAAACTAGTGGCCAACGGTGTTTCGCTCAATGGGGCGAACCTAGTTGTCGGTGACCTTGGAAACGCAGGCAGCCTGCCAGTCGGCACCAGCTATGTGATCATCGACAATACATCGACTAATCCCGTTACAGGAACATTTGCGGAACTAGCTGAAGGAAGTAGTGTGACAATAGGATCGATTCGCTTTCAGATAACATACCAGGGCGGAACTGGTAATGATGTTGCGCTAGTGGTATCGAAACTATCTCAGACGATTACGTTCAACCCGTTGCCATCCAAATCTGCTGGTGATGCCGATTTTGATCCGGGTGCCACGGCCACATCAGGTTTATCCGTAAGCTATACCAGTTCGAACACGGCTGTCGCGACAATGGTCGACGGTAAAATTCATCTTGTTGGCGCGGGCACAACGACCATTACTGCATTGCAGGCTGGCGATGCTACGTATGCAGCTGCAACGTCAATGGACCAGTCCCTTATTGTTACGCTACCGACATTTTTGAAGGTGAAATCACTGGATGGTGATAACAACCAGACGACTAACAATGTAATACGTCCTTATCTGACATTGGTCAACGAAGGATCGGCGGTAGTTCCTTACAGCGAACTGACGGCACGCTACTGGTTTACGGCTGAAAACTTTGTGGGCATTAACACTTGGATTGATTATGCGCAGGTAGGCAATACTAATGTCAAAATGAAATACGTGTCACTGGATCAGCCTCGTGACGGTGCGCTGGGGTACATTGACTATAGTTTTACGGCTGGAGCAGGCAATTTAGCCGCTGGGGGAAACTCTGGTCCTATTCAAACCCGTTTTGCCAATACTGATTGGGCAGATATGACCGAAACCAATGATTATTCCTTCAAGGCGCAGGCGAATTATGGTGAAAATGACCATATCACACTTTATCGAAACGGCAACCTCATCTGGGGAACTGAACCAGCCGTAGCGGCATCGGTAACCAAGCTTAAGGTCTACACCGAGAATAAGAATTACAACACAGGTGGGAATTCGATCAGCACCTATTTGAAACTGAATAACGAGGGAAATACGCCGGTTCTCTATAGCGACTTATCAGTACGGTACTGGTTCACAGCAGAAGGAACCCAAAATCTTAATTACTGGATAGACTACGCCAAACTGGGTAATTCAAATGTAATGGGGCAATTTGTTCGGAATGTAGGGCGTACTAACGCGGATACGTATTTCGAACTGAAGTTAAACTCGAGTGCTGGTATGTTATATCCATCGTCAAATACGGGTAATATTCAGTACCGGATTGCCAAAGCTGACTGGTCGAATTTTAACGAAACGAACGACTATTCGTACACGGCTGCTGGGTCGATGGCTGAGAATGATCGCGTAACGATTTATTACAAAGGGCAACTTATCTACGGCACTGAGCCTGCATCGGGTGCGCGTCTGGCTGCTGAATATTCAGATAACCCGCTTACCCTGAGTGCACTAGGTAACCCGGTCATGAACAATCAGGCCATCGTCGAAATTCGGGGGCTAGCGGTCAGCCCCTCAAATTGACGCTGACGGATATAGCTGGTCATGCGCTGTTCGAACATCAGATCGAGTCCGTTACGTCTGGTCAGCAGCAGGTCATTCCGATGAGCCGTCAGGCGGGTATCTATTTGCTCCAGGCATCTACTAATACCGAACGTGTAACGATTAAACTAATCAAGCCCTAGTTTCTATCGATTCTTTAGATTCTATTGCATTGATAATCAATCAAAAAGAATCTATAATATCAATAGAATCCTATAGAATCTAAATTGGACGAGTACTAGTGCCAGCGACTATGTTTTGATTGACAAGCAAGAGGAAGCCGTACGGCTTCCTCTTGTCGTTAAGGAGGCTTACGAAATCTTCTCTGCTTTTTAAGCCATTTGAAAAGGGTATTCGAAACCAGGCAAGGTCTATTTCAGGATAGAGGCAGTTTAGTGTATGCCTTAACCGTTCTATGAAGAAAACCCTCCGCATACCCCGAACTCACAGCCTCGTGCGTGGCCTCCTCACATTTAGTTTGATTGGGCAAACGGTTCTGGGACTGGCGCAATACCCGGCCAGGCATCCGACAAAATGAAGGTGCCGGTGAACGTACCCATCAAGGCCCAAAGTTTCGATTTGCAGGATGTCCGGATTACGCACGGACTGTTCCACGATAACATCGAACGCGAAGGCAAATGGCTTTTATCATTACCTGTCGACCGGTTAATGCACAGTTTTCGGGTCAATGCGGGCATGAACACGCCAAAGCCGGGCAGCCTAACCAAGATGCCCAAACCCCTGGGTGGCTGGGAAGGACTGGATATGGAATTACGCGGCCATAGCATCGGCCACATCATGTCGGGTCTGGCTCTTCAATATGCCTCTACGGGCCGTGACGACTTTCGTAAAAAAGGCGATAGCCTGGTAACGGCATTGGCTGCCGTGCAGCGAGTCCTGAACCAGGATGGCTACCTGAGTGCGTTTCCACAGCAGTACATCGACCGCAACATCGCCGGCACGGCCGTCTGGGCACCCTGGTATACACTTCATAAACTCTTCGCCGGTTTAACCGATCAATACACCTACGCGGGTAACCAGCAGGCGCTCGACATCGTCACAAAAATGGCGTCGTGGGCTAGTGCGAAACTGTCTCCGCTGACACCTGAGCAGCGCCAGAAAATGCTTCGGAATGAGTTCGGTGGCATGAATGATGCGTTCTTTAATCTGTATGCCGTAACAGGAAATCCGGAGCACCTGAAACTAGCGCAGTTTTTCTACCATAAATCGGCCCTGGAACCGCTCGAAAATAGGCAGGATAATCTGAATAAAGCCCACGCCAATACGTTCATCCCCAAGCTGGTCGGCGAAGCGCGGGATTATGAGTTGACGGGTAACGAGAAAGCTAAAACTGCCGCTCTGTTCTTCTGGAAAACGGTCGTGCAGCATCACACGTATGCACATGGGGGCAATAGCGATAAAGAACATTTTTTCGAGCCAGACCAACTTTCTAAACACCTGACAGGTAACACGAGCGAAACCTGCAATACGTATAACATGCTCAAACTGACCCGGCACCTGTTCACCTGGTCGGCCGATGCAACGTTTGCGGACTATTACGAACAGGCGCTCTACAACCACATTCTGGGTCAGCAGGACCCTGAATCAGGCATGGTCTGCTATTTCACGCCTATGAAAGCAGGCGCCTACCGGCTCTACAGCACGCCCGATCAGTCGTTCTGGTGCTGCGTGGGCTCAGGGTTCGAAAGCCAGTCGAAATACGGCGAAGCGATTTATTACCATGACGACAAAGGCATTTACGTCAACCTGTTTATTCCGTCGGAAGTAAGCTGGAAGCAGAAAGGCGTCACCCTTGTACAGGAAACAAATTACCCCGAAGAGGCAACGACTCGCCTGACAGTGCAGACAAAAGCGCCAGTCCAGATGCCGTTTTATCTGCGATACCCGGCCTGGGCAACGGCAGGCGTCACGCTGAAAGTAAATGGAAAAGCGATAGCTGTCAACCAGTCGCCGGGTAGTTATATCACCATCGAACGTAGCTGGAAAGGGGGCGATCAGATCGAACTTACCTATCCGATGGCGCTCCGGCTGGTGCCTACCAACGATGATCCTACCGTGGCGGCTATTGCCTACGGACCGATTGTGCTGGCGGGGAAACTGGGACCGCCAACCTGAAGGGAACGGCCCCGTTTCATGATCCTGCCGATCCGTACCAGTACTACGGCTATGATTACACTATTCCCGATTCAATTGACCATGCGCTGGCCACGGCTGGCAAACCCGTTACGGATTGGCTGAAACCCGTTTCCGGAAAGCCGCTGACATTCAAAACGGTAGCCATGCCGGGAGGCAAACCCGTTGAACTGGTGCCCTATTACCAGGCTCATCGGCAACGCTATGTCGTCTACTGGGACCTGAACTAAACCGTCTTTACTCATTTTATTCAAGAACGTATGCCTGGCAGGTCTGCATTGTATGGCTGGTTGATTAGTTTGTACTTCATTTCGTCTATCGTTGCCGCTCCGACGCCTAAAACGTATCAGGCTTCTTCACCCGACCAAACCACCCGTATCGAAATTGCTATCGATGACCACAAGGCGCTCGCCTACCGGGTCTGGTTCGCCAATGAACCGGTATTGAACTGGTCAGTGCTGGGGTTTAAGCTGAACAACGTAGCCGTCGGACCGAATGCTGTCGTTAAAAAGCAGCGGACAGAGACGCATACCGAATCATTCGCCTGGCGGTTGGGCGAAAACGACGTCATTCACAATAACTACACCGAGCTTACCCTGGATTGCGTCTCCGGGTCGGTATCGTACCGGCTCATTGCACGAGTGTTCAATGGCAGTGTGGCGTTCAGGTACGTGATACCGCAACAAGCCAGGAGTACTCCCGGTAAAATTCGGCAGGAACATACAACGTTTGCGCTTCCCAGCGACTTCACGATCTATCAGTACAAGGAGGAAACCGTGTTCACGCCGACCGCCGTGGCAGACCTGCAAAAAACCTGCGATTTCCCGGCTACGCTGACCAATGGCCGTTTGTTCCTGTCGATCGGTGAAGCGGATAACACCTGCTACACAAAAGCCGTATTGACCAAAGGCGCAACCCCGAATACCCTGGCGGTAGAGTTTGGAAAAGACTCGGTTCTGACGAACGACACGTGTCACCCCCCTGGCGAACCATTAGCGTAGCTACATCGGCGATCGGACTGCATGCCTTCAGCGATCTGCCCCTGCGGCTATGTCCCCCATCGTCGCAGCCCGTACCGGATTGGATCAAACCGGGTAAACTCATCCGCTCGTCGCTGACTACGCAGGGCGGGTTGAATTGCATCGACTTTGCGGCTGCCCATAACTTTCAGTATATCCTGTTCGACGCGGGCTGGTACGGAGCGGAGTTCCGCACAACTTCTGACCCCACGCAGGTCATTCCAGCCATCGACCTGCCTAACGTGATTCAATACGGGAAAGAGAAAAATATCGGGGTGATTCTGTACGTCAATCGGGTAGCCCTACGGGCGCGGCTGGACGAACTATTGCCCCTGTACAAAAAATGGGGCGTGGCGGGTCTGAAGTTTGGCTTTGTAGACGGCCTGACGCAAGAGGGCATCAGTTGGCTAATCCCGGCTATCAAAAAGGCCTATGACTATGGTTTTATCCTGGATATTCACGACAACTACAAGCCCACGGGGCTGAGCCGAACGTATCCTAATCTGCTGACGCAGGAGGGCATTCGCGGCAATGAAAATAACCCCGATGCCTTTCACAACACAACACTACCATTTACCCGTTTTCTGGCCGGTGCCGCCGACTATACGTTCTGCTACCCCAACACGAACCGGTATTTCACCGATAATCTGTATAAGAGCAAGTTGCAGGTGAGCAAAGGGCAGCAGCTGGCGCTGTCAGTAGTGTATTTCAGCCCATTACAGGCTATTTTCTGGTATGGCAACCCAACGGATTATAACGACGAAGGGGAGATCGAATTCTTCAAACGCGTACCGACCGTCTGGAATGAAAGCCACTATCTGGCGGGTGAACCCGGCAAATTCATCAGCGTAGCGCGCCGGCAGGGTACCACCTGGTACGTTGGTTCGGCAGCGGGCCTGATGGACTGGACTGGTAAACTTCCGCTTTCGTTTCTCGCACCCGGAAAGCGGTACCTGGCAACTAGTTACGAGGACGACGGGACGGGCGGCATTCAGAAGCGAGTTGCCGAGGTCGGGGCAGACGACTCGTTACCGGTCAGCCTGAAAGCCAAAGGTGGACAGGCCCTAATTCTTGACGAGAAGCCATAAAACCACAACGAATGATCCGTATACAATTGGGGATTGGTCTACTGCTTTGGCTGCTATCGGTTCAACTCTACGCCCAGCAACTTGTCATTTACCCCGTACCAGCAGGGGTGCTCTACAGTCAGCATAATGACGATTACACGGTCCGGATACGTAAGCCGGGTGAACCGTGGCAGGATCTTTTCGAATATAATGTGCAGGTCGACCTGGATAAAGTACGGGATGCTTCCATGGTGTTCTTCGACTTTTCGGGTACTGTCGAAGTAGCGGTACGTAAAAACAACAGCCTTGTTCAGTCAGCTCGTATTCGGCCATTGTCGAATCAGATTCAGTCAAAGCAGGAAGGGAACACGCTGTACTTCACGCTCACGCAGCCTCGCAAACTGTCCATCGAGTTCAACGGCGACAAACTTCAGAACCTGCACCTGTTTGCCAACCCGCTCGAACCCAGTAAACCCGATCCGAACGATCCCAACGTCATCTACTTCGGCCCCGGCATCCATATACCGGACGACAAGCCGGGTGACGTCTTCAGGATTCCCAGCAATAAAACGGTGTACATTGATGGTGGGGCTGTTATTCGGGGAAAATCGTCTGCGACAGGGTCAAGAACGTACGGATAATCGGGCGGGGCATCATCGACCAGCCGCAACGGGGCATCGAGATAACCCATTCCGAGAATGTGCTCGTCGACGGGATCATCGTTAAAAATCCGCAGCATTACACGGTGTATGGTGGCCAGTCGAAGGGTATCACGATTCGAAATCTGAAGTCATTCAGCTGCAAGGGCTGGAGCGATGGTATCGATCTGATGAGTTGCTCGGACGTACTTGGTCGACGATGTGTTCATGCGTAATTCCGATGACTGCATCGCCCTGTACGGGCATCGTTGGGATTATTATGGCGGGTCTCGTAACGTGGTAGTCAAAAATTCAACGCTCTGGGCCGACGTAGCGCACCCGACCAACCTGGGTCTACACGGGGACACCCGATCGGTTGGCGATACGCTGGAAAATATCACGTTCAGTAATCTGGACATTCTGGAGCACGACGAAGATGACCCAGATTACCAGGGGTGCCTGGCCATCAGCTGCGGGGATCTGAATCTGATTCGAAACGTGACCTACGAGAACATTCGGGTTGAGGATTTTGAGGAGGGAAAGCTGCTGAGCCTCCGCGTGTTGTACAACAAAAAGTACAATACCGGTCCCGGACGTAACATCGAAAATATCACATTTCGAAACATAACCTACTCGGGATCAATGGCTAACCCGTCAATTATTGAGGGTCTTAGCAAACAGGGTATGGTGCGCGGGGTGACGTTCGAAAACGTACGCATTAACGGTACACTCTTACAGGACGGACCGTCAGGTGATATCCACGTTGGTGCTTTTACGAAATCTATTCGCTTCAAACCGGATTAGTCCCGGCTTATCTGTATTTCTGGGTAGCTTTGCAGCAACCTGCAAAATTCGTTATTTGACGCGGTGATGCTGGCTGCGTAGGGGGAGTTGGTGTATATGTAGAATCTAGTCAGGTTGTTAATCAACGGATGGACAATGATAGAATTGAATGTATTCCCTACGCGTTACCTGCCTCCTGAACAAAGCAGCTCAGTTCTCCGTCGATGATTAAGTCAGCATGGAATTAACGGCGTACCTCAAACAGATTGTCGGTATATCACCGGAACTGGAATATGAAATAGATCAATCCTTTGCGCGGGAGGTATTTCCAAAACGCCATAAACTGCTGTTGCCCGACAATTTATCGCAGAAAGTCTACTTCTTCGAGCAGGGACTTGCCAGAGCGTACTACATCCGGCACGATGGCAAGGACATTACCCATCATTTTTTTCTAACCAACTCATTCTCAATGGCTATTGAGAACATTTTTTATGGTCGGCCCGCGCCCTATGGGCTTGAGTTGCTGGAGAAATCGGTTGTCCGGTCGATCAACTATGCCGATCTCGAAAAAATCATCGATCGGCATCACAATCTGGAAAAGGTGATGCGAACCCTGTTGATCGAGATTCTGAAGACTTTTTCAGACCGATTGAATGCCTTACAGTTTCAATCAGCGCAGGAACGGTACGCCAACCTGCTTGCTCAATATCCGTCCATACTACAACAGGTTCCATTAGGCCATATCGCTTCGTATCTGGGTATTACTCAACAGACACTCAGCGTTATACGTGCTCAACGCTGAGTACTTATTTTCCTATAGATAAGCTTTTCTACCTAAACAAGAAAGTAAGCAGGCAAGTTAGTCTATAACATGACTAATTGAGCAGGCTATGCAAATACGTATTCGGGCAGACACTGTGCCCATTTTATCCATTCACGTCAGGTTACGAGCTGGCCAGGCTATATCGCCTGTATCGAAAAATCGTACCGAACACTCTTCGGCGCGCTTAACTGGTCGAGCCCAAAATCGGCTTCCCAGGCTTTCGCATTGGAACTGCGCGGTCACTAATCCTCCGGACATTCACTACCGCTCTGTCAACCAGTCATCATAGCGGGCAATAGGTCAGGCGTTCCTTCAATCGATGTACTCAACCGTATGAGGGCTGCGTATCACCTTGTTCACACAAAGCAGAGTGAGCGCGCTTTTAAGATTTAAAATAGACTTAACCTCATTTCATTTTTTAAGATAGATGAAAGGAAAGCGCTTGGGTACCTGCCACTTTTGCATCATCATTATTCACGAATGAATCACTATGAAAAACCAGAAACCCTATATTGTACTGATTGCTACAGCACTGCTAAGTAGTTGTCAGACAAAGGATAACGCAAATGAAGTAAAAGACCTGGCAATCCCTGTCGTTACTGAACAGGTAACGAAGCAGTCCGTTAACCGTACGACATCCATTAGTGGAATATCGAGGGTAGCCATACCGTCCGGCTTGGCTTTATGGTAGGCGGAAAATTGAACTTTATCGCGGCCGACGAAGGGCAGACTATCCGCAAGGGCCAACTGCTGGCCAGCCTCGATCCTACTAATTACGGCATTGCCAAAGAGCTGGCGGATGTGCAGGTGGGCCAGGTGAGCGACGAATACAACCGGCTTAAACTGATGCACGATCGCAATAGCCTGAGCGATGCCGATTTCGCCAAAGTCAATTTCAGCCTGCAACAAGCCAAAGTGCAACAAAAACTACAGACCAAGAATCTATCGGACACGAAACTCTACGCGCCCATCAGCGGTGTCATGCTGAAAAAGATGGCCGAAGTCGGTGAAATCACCGGTGTAGGTACACCCCTGTTTGTGGTGTCGGACATCAGCAAGGTCAATGTCAATGCCTACATCCCCGAAAGCGAGCTGCACACGGTTCGGCTCGGCAATCGGCCCGTGTACTGGTCACTTCACTGGGGCAGATATTCACCGGCAAGGTCAAAGAAGTAGGTTCGGTGGCCGACGTAAGCTCGCGGGCCTTTACCGTAAAGATCGAACTGCCAAACCCAAAAGGGTTGATCCGGCCGGGTATGATCGCCGAAGTTACACTGCCGTCTAACCAGACCGTTGAGCGACTGTTGCTTCCGGCCGAAGCCATCCTGCACGATACCGATAACCAAAGCTATGTCTACGTGGTCGACTCCGGCCAAAAGAAAGCGTTCCGGCGCAATGTCAGTATCGGTCAGTTGGTAAACAACAAGATCGAAGTAGCCGCCGGGCTGTCTCCGCAGGAGATCGTGGTAACGGGTGGCCAGCAAAAACTCACCGATGGTTCATCTGTCAGCCTGTCTAACTAACCCATGCCATGAATTTTGTTCAAGCCTCGTTAAAATATAAACAGGTTACCCTATCGGTGCTGCTGTTGGTCTTTGTGGTGGGTGTGTATTCGCTGTTGACGATGCCCCGGCGTGAAGATCCCAAGATTACGGTTCGCCAGGGCCTGGTACTGGCTTTTTATCCGGTGCCAACTCGGCGCAGGTAGAAGATCAGGTCACGAAAAAGCTGGAGCAGTATCTGTTTCAGTTTGAAGAAGTTCGGAAAGATAAAACGTATTCGACTACCCGCGATGGGATGGTTGTCGTGAACGTCGAACTGGGTGAGAAGGTAAAAAACCCGGATGTGTTCTGGAGTAAACTGCGCCACCAACTGCTGGTTGTGAAGAGTCTGGAACTGCCACAGGGCGTTCGTGGCCCCATCGTCAACTCCGATTTTGGCGATACCGAAGCCCTGGTGATTGGCATTGAAAGCGATCAGGCCAGTTTCGCGCAGTTGAAACAATACGCTCAGAAGCTCGAAGATAACCTGCGCACCATACCAGCCGTATCGAAGATCAAACGGGTGGGCGATCAGCAGCAAGAGATCGTGGTTTCGTCGAATTCGGAAAAGTTGTCGCAGTATGGCGTTGATATGCAGCAGGTTGTAAAGCTATTGCAGTCACAGAATACCATCGGCGCAACGGGCTCCATCGAGACCCAAACCCAGAATGCCCCGCTTTATACCAGTGGCTATTACACGAAGGAAAACGAGATTGCCAATCAGATCGTCGGGGCCTCGAAGTCAGGGGCGCTCGTGCGGCTGGGCGATATTGCCACCATTCAGCGAGACTATGCCGAGCCTACCAGCAAGATTACCGTGAACGGACACAAAACGCTGATCCTGACTGTACAGATGCACGAAGGCAATAACATTGTCGATTTCGGAAAAACAGTTGACGGGAAAATTGCCGAGACCATGAAGCTGTTTCCTGGAGACGTGAAACTGACCAGTATCGTCAATCAGCCGCAGGTGGTGAATCACAACGTGTCGCACTTCATTGATGAGTTCTTTCTGGCCATCTTCTCGGTAGTCATTGTGGTGATACTGTTGCTGCCGTTCCGCATTGCTTCGGTAGCCGCTATGGCTATCCCAATGACGGTGGCGGTGACCTTCGCCCTCATGCACGCCTTTGGCATCGAGTTGCACCAGGTATCGCTGGCTGCCCTGATTGTGGTGCTGGGCATGGTGGTCGACGATGCCATTGTGATTGCCGATAACTACGTAGAACTGCTGGACGCGGGTGTTGAACGCTGGACGGCAGCCTGGCGCAGTGCGAGCGATCTGGTAGTGCCGGTGCTGGCGGCTACGGTCACGATCATTGCCTCGTTCATGCCCATGGTCCTGTTGACGGGCTCAGTGGGCGAGTTCATCAACGCCCTGCCCTGGACGGTAGCCATTGCCCTGGCCTCGTCGTTTATCGTGGCGATGGTGCTGACACCGTTGCTGTGTTACGTGTTCATCAAGAAAGGCTTACATGATCCCAACAGCGAGGCTGGCCCGAAGAAAACATCGCTGCTCGACCGGATGCAGAACGGCTACAATGCCGCGCTCGACTGGGCCATTCACCACCCAAAACTGACCATTGGCCTCAGCCTGAGTACCATTGTGCTGGCCGGATTGCTCTACACCCGTGGAGTACGTCAGAAGTTCTTCCCGGCTGCCGAACGCAACCAGTTTGTGGTTGAACTCTGGATGCCCACCAGCACCAGCCTCGACAAGACCGAAATGGCCATTAAGAAGGTTGAGAAACTGGTTCAGGCCGATAAGCGCGTGACCTCATTTGCCACCTTCGTCGGCACCAGCGCCCCGCGTTTTTATTACAACTTTTCGCCCGAAGTGCCGGTCAGCAACTACGCTCAGATTCTGGTGAATACCTCCGATGAGCATACCACCGAAGCCTTGTCGGATGAGTTGCAGGAGAAGGTAGAAACGCTGATTCCCGAAGGACGGCCACAGATAAAACTGTTGCAACAGGGGCAGCCACTGAAAGCACCGGTTGAGGTACGTATCATCGGCGACGACCTCAACCGGCTGAAAAGCATCGGGCAGCAAATTGAAGGCATTGTGAAGAAAGCCCCCGGCAGTGCGCTGGTCCGCAACGACTTTGGGGAGGATTATTACGGCATCAGCATTCAGCTAAAAGACGAAGCCAGCCGCCTTGGGTTTACTACATCGAGCATTTCGCAGCTGATCTACACGGGTTTCAGCGGGGCACCGATCACGACGCTCTACGAAGGCAACAATGCTGTTGACGTGGTATTCCGGCTCGATAAGCAGAACCGCGAAACCACCGAAGACCTGGGTAATACGTACCTGTCTTCGCCGATCACAAACGGTCGGGTGCCGCTCCGGCAGATTGCCGACCTGATGCCGCAGTGGCAGACGGGCCGCATCATGCATCGAAACGGGGTACGTACCCTGACCGTACAGAGCGAAACAAGCAAGGGCGTACTACCCGCCGAGTTGTTGAAAACCATTCGGCCCGCAATTGACCAGATTCAGCTACCAGCCGGTTACCGGATCGAATACGGCGGAGAATATGCCAACAAGCAGGAAACGTTCAGCCAGATGATTACGGTACTGGTCATCAGTCTGGTCCTGATCTTCTTCATTCTGCTGTTTCAGTTCCGCAACCTTAAAGAAGCCACTATTGTGATGCTGACCATTCCACTGAGCCTGTTCGGAGCATTGTTTGGACTGTACATCACCAGCAATAACTTCGGCTTCACCGCCTTCGTCGGTCTCATCAGCCTCTCGGGCATTGTAGTCCGTAACGCCATCATCCTGGTTGACCATACCAACGAACTGATGCGCCACGGCATGGACATCCGCACGGCGGCCATTGAGTCGGGCAAACGGCGGTTGCGACCCATTTTCCTGACGGCCACGGCCGCAGCCATTGGGGTCTTGCCGATGATCATGTCAGGGTCGCCGATGTGGAGTCCGCTGGCCAGTGTCATTGCCGTCGGGGTGCTCTGGTCGATGGTGATGGCGCTGCTCACCGTGCCGGTTCTCTACATCAACTGGGTCAAACCCGCCGATAAGAAAGACATCCTCACCACCCAACCACAACCCATTAGTCATGAAGTATAAGTCAATAAAATCAATCGGCATCAGCGTCGTGGCGATGCTGACCATACACCTCGCTCAGGCACAGCAAGTCGGGCCAAGCGTAGCCCGGCCCAGCCTGGCGGCCCCCGCTCGGTCGAGTCGATCAACCTACAACAGGTGATCGACCTGGCCTTGAAAAATAGCCGGGGCCTGGCCATTCGCAAGCTTCAGGTAGCCGAAAAACAGGCCAAGCTGAACGAAGACAACGTGAAGAAATATCCGTTGGTGACGCTGAATTCGACCTATCAGTACAATGCCAATATCGGCTCCCTGGTCATTGACCAAGGTTCGTTTGGGGTGTTACGCTCAATGCGACCACTCAGGTGCCGCTGCCGAACGAACCAAACCTTTGCCCTGGGACAACATCACACCGTCAACGCAGGCATTACCGCTTACCAGCCGATCACCCAGTTGGGCAAGATCAAAACGGGCCTGACCATCGACCAGACCGATGTTCAACTGTCGGAGCAGGAGCAACGCAAAAACTGCTCTGCAAATCCGGCAGGCTGTTGAGCGACTGTATTACGGGCTGCTGATTAACCAGCAGCAGCGGGTTGAGGCAACGGCTAAACTTGATGTGGCCAACCTAAAGCTGTACGATGTGGAAAGCGCGTTACAATCGGGCAAAACCATTGGTGTGAGCAAAGCGGGTTGCAGGCAACGATTGCCGACGAAGAACAGAATCTGCTCAAACTGGACATTCAGCGCGAAGACTACGAAACCGACCTGAAACGCCTGACCGGTATCAAGGCCGACTCACTCGTGCTGGCCCCCGTTGATCTGACGCCGACCAACGTACCTGCCCTTGATGTGGTAGAGCAGTCGGCCAGCCGTAACAACGTGGATATTCAACTGGCGGAGCTGAATGGGCAAAAAGCGCAACTGGGCATCAAGGTGGCTCAGCAAAGCTACCGGCCTGATCTGGCCTGTTGGCAGGCTACACCTACCAGAGAGGCAACCTTATTTTTCCAACCAACAACCCATTCGTGGGTGTAAATCTGAAGTGGAATTTGCAGGAGCTGGTTTCAAACAAGCAGGTGTTAACCCAGCGCAACCTGATTCGGCAGCAGGCACTGGAAAACCTGCTGAATACACAGGAGCAGGTGAGCAGCGATCTGGAAAAGGCATACCGAAAAATTGGTCACACCAAAGCGCTGATCGAAGTAGCGCAGAAAGCCGTCCGCTATCGAAATGATGAATTGATCGTGCAGCAGGACCGGCAAGCCGCTGGCCTGAACCTGAAAACCGATTTACTGACTGCTCAATCAAATCTGGCTAAAGCGCAGGTTGACCTGCTTTCGGCTCAACTCAACTACCAACTGGCCATCCTGGACATAAACATCCTGACAGGTTCTTTGTAATCAGGTACCTATAAACGGCATAGTCCGTTTATAGGTACAATCAGGTTGAGGCTTTTACGCAGTCTATTATGGGTAAGCCCAATTGATCCCGGCTCCTCACATATTTCTGCTCAATTGCAGGGTATGAGCGGCTAGTCACGGTCTATTTACGGACAGAAAGTGATCCAGATTCACCGGAAAACTCCGTATGTATAGCCGTGCGCTCAGAATAGGTTGGTTACTAGTTGGGCTGTGTGTGGCATGGCCTGCACATGCGCAGGTCTGGCAATGGTCTACATCCGTTCCGACCGTCGTTTCGTCCGAGACCAAAGACCATCCACAGGCTTTCCTGTGGATTCCTGATAACTGCCGCTACGTTCGGGGGGTAGTCGTTGGTCAGCATAACATGCTGGAAGAGGGCATCTTCGAACATCCCGATTTTCGTAACACTATGCGTGAGCTGGGCTTTGCCATCGTCTGGGTCACGCCTATGATTAACCAGACGTTCGACTGGAATTCGACAGCTACTACTAAAGGCGCGGATATCGAATTTAGGGATATGATGAATCGGCTAGCCGATTTGTCGGGCTATTCGGAACTGGCCATTGCGCCCGTAGTACCGTTGGGGCATTCGGCACTGGCGAGTTATCCGTGGAATTTGCGGCCTGGAACCCTGGCCGTACGCTGGCCATCATCTCGGTTCACGGCGACGCCCCGCAAACGAAGCTAACCGGCAGTGGTCGACCCAATCCAGACTGGGTCGGACCGTCGCACGGGGGCGCACCATCGACGGTGTACCGGGGCTGATGGTGATGGGGGAATACGATTGGGAAGACCGCTGGCTCCGGCATTTGCTTACGTTGACAAACACCCTAAGACACCGTTCAGCCTGCTGGCCGATGCCGGTCGTGGCCACTTCGACTTCTCCGACGCGATGGTCCGTTACCTGGGGTTATACATCCGGAAAGCCGCTCAGTATCGGCTGCCCAACCCATCGAATCAGTCGATACAGTCGTACTGACACCCATCGACCCGCAAAAGGGATGGCTCATGGACCGCTGGCGGAAGGACAGTCTGCCCACGGCAGAACCGGCCCCTTACCCGGACTACAAAGGTGACAGGCGAGTGGCTAGTTGGTGCTTCGATAAGGAGATGACCCAGGCTACTGAAGCCATATACCGTCAGGCAAGGGCAAAAAAACCGCAGTACCTGGGCTTCCGCCAGAACGGGCAGTTTATTAGACCTAATAAGGGCCACGCCAATTACCAGTTATCGTTTCTGCCCGACGCGATGGCATTACGTTTCACCTGAGCAGTACGTTCACCGATACCTCCCGCGTGCGGGCAACCTCCGCTCATGCACGCACACCCATCCGGATCGACCGTATCTGCGGGCCCGTTCGCAAACTGAACGACACGACCTTTCAGCTTAGCTTTTACCGCATGGGATTTAACAACCCAAACGCTCAAACGACATCTGGCTGCTAGCGTCCAACGACGGCGACACCGAGTATAAGAGCATTGTACAACAGGCTGATTTGCGGTTTCCGATAGCGAACAAAGAAGGCAAGCCGCAGACCCTCACGTTTCCCGACGTACCTGATCAGGTTGAATACACAAAATCACTGACACTCCAGGCGGTGTCCAGTGTTGGTTTGCCAGTTCAGTATTACGTCAAAGCCGGGCCTGCCACTGTGGTCGGCAATCGGCTCATGTTCACCCCTATTCCTCCACGCAGCCGTAGACCGGTAGCCGTTACGGTGGTCGCCTGGCAGTACGGGACCAGTGTGTGCGATAAGGTACAGTCGGCCACGCCCGTTGAGCAAACAATTCTAATCCAGCCGCGCCGATAGCCCGGTCAATGACCCACATGTTGATGATGCGAAGTCAAGTTTACACCCTCATTCTGTTCAGTTTACTGGTAACCAACCATATCGGGCTGGCTCAGTCGACTAAATCAAAACCGCACCTATCTGTTCTACACCCCGCAGCGCACCGAGCGAAAAGAACGCATCAAAACAGATACGCTGCTGGCCAATCGCTGGAACACTATGCAGAAGCGATGTGAGGACTGGCTAAGCGACCCCAAAGGCGGGAATATGGAACAGCTGGCGCTGGCCTACACCATGACCGGCGATAAACGCTACGCTGACCGGGCCAAAACACTGCTCACCGACCTGACGGGCCGCGCCTTCTGGGATGGGATGGACGACCGGACACCCCGCTGGAATGCGGGTCTGGGCACCAGCCATACTAACTGGACGGCTTCGGTAACGTTCGATGCTATCTACAACGCCCTGACCAAAGACGAACGCCGTAGTTTTGCCAATCAAATTGTCAAGTTGGGTATCGACCCGTCGATTGGCGACTGGGTGTCAAAAGAAGCGCATTCAATCGCTCGACAACATGGGCCACAACTGGTGGGCAGCGGTTGTGTTCGAAGCCGGGATTGCATCGCTGGCCGTCATGAACGAGCAGCCGCAGGCCCGCCAGTGGCATTGACATCATGCATGACAGCCGACAGTGGTTCGCCTTCTCGGGCAGTTTACTGGAAAACAAACCGGCCAACTTTGACCCCTCGGGGCTTTTACGAGAGTGTCAGCTACGCCAATTATGGCGTAAGTGAATACCTTCAGTTTCGGCTGGCCTACACCAACGCACTGGGTACGTTAACTATGCCCTATGATAACCTGCTGAAAAAGACCGTCGACTGGTTTATGCATACGGCCTATCGCGCAGTGGCGATAAACCCCTGCTGTCACTGAACTTCGGCGATAGCAACGACTTTGCCAATGGTGAACGCCCAGCCAAACTGATGATGGCTCTGGGGATGGGCAACGACGATTACTACTGGTACATTCAGCAAACCGGGAAGACCCCGTTTCGGGAAGATCTGAACATCAGCACGCCGATGGGCCTGTTATACCAGCCCGAAAACAAACCCGTTCCGGCATCACCGACACTATCCCCTTCGGCCATGTATGGCTCGATGGGCTGGGGTACGCTTCGCTCGTCCTGGAAGCCCGACGCCACCATGCTGGGCGTAAAGAGCGGCTACACCTGGAACCATGCCCACGCCGATGCGGGGTCTTTTGTGCTATATCACAAAGGTGAAAATCTGCTCATCGACGGGGGCGATGTGGGCTATGGCAATCCGGAATACAGTAGCTATTTCGTGAAGAGTCAGGCGCATAATGTGGTGATGTTCAATGGTGAGGCTCAGGATGCCGCGATCAGTATAACGCCGTAAAGAACTCAGGCCACCTCTATAACCTGCTCGATGGCGGTTCGCTGAAGTACATGCTGGCCGATGCCACCGGCCCACGTCGCGCAACTTCCTGCGCAACTACCGCAACTTCCTCTGGATTGGCAACGTAATTCTGGTCATCGACGATCTGAAAACGTACGAAAGTGGTCAGTTCGATTTCTGCTGCACTACGCAGATAAAGCCGTTAAGCGCGGGCCCGATCTGGAGATCACCAAAGATAAAGCGGGCATTCTGTTCCGGCCCCTGTACCCGAGACGCTGCCGCTAGGCTACCCGCACGATTTCCCCGAAAAGCTTAAATACCGAACCGAATACGGCCTACAGGACCGCACCACTAACGTCAAGATTCCGTATTACGTGCTGTCGCCCCCCGAGAAGACCGATCGGACTAAGCTGGTCAACGCTATCCTGCTGCATGAAAAACCAACCAGTCGATTCAGACGGCAACGGGTTCCTCGGGAGCGAGCGGGCCGCCGGACGGAGCAACCTGCCGGTCATCGAGAAGTTGAGGGCACCAACTACCTGGGCCTGCGCATCACCAGAACGGACAGGTAACGAGTATATATTAACCTCCTGGCCGACGGCCGGTTGATGCACCGCAACGCAACCTGACCATTGGTGACGGAGGGGCCGTGGCTGGGAAACGGACGCGTACCTATCAGCTCTTACGTTCCCCGAGGGCGCCGACCGCCAGGATCCCACGCAACTGACGTCTTTCTTCGTTGGCAACGGCAGCTACCTGCGTAAAAATGGAAAGCCGCTTCTCAGCTCGCTATCGAAAGTATTCCTGCACGCGGTCAAAACGTCGGACCCGCGCACGGGAAACCAGCTGGACGTACAACTCCAGGGACAACCGCTGATCGAGGCCACGCTGGGATTCGAAAAAATAACCAAACTGAACGTGAACAGTAAAGCCGTTTCCCCCGCCATGATGCGGGCAAGATGCTGGTAATTACCCTGGAGGAAACAAACTAACATGTATACGATCCGATTCGCTATGACCTGCCGTTTTTTATTGATTTGTGTGCTCATCAACTGGCTGGTACGCTACAGTTCACCATGGCTCAGACGCCCGAAACCCACCTACTGTCGCCAGATGGTAAACTGGAGGTGGTGTTTACGCAGCAGGAAATCGGCCCGGTCGTAAACAGATGACTTACCTTGTCAACTACGAAGGGAAACCGGTTATTCTGCCATCCGGGCTGGGCGTGCAGATCGACAACCATGTGTTCGAGCACGCCATGGCGCATAAAGTGACCACCCCTCCGGTACACGGGGGTCAACTGGTGCGATAATCTGGTGATCAAAAACGTGGTCAAAACGGCAAAAGACACGACCTGGAAACCCGTGTACGGCGAACGCAGCCTGATCCGGGATCACTACAACCAGCTTGAGATTCAGCTTCAGAAACCGGACGCGCCAGATTACGCCCTGCATGTTATTTTCCGGGCTTATGATTCAGGCATCGCGTTTCGATATTTCTTCCCCGAACAACCAACGGGCTGTATTACCGCGTAGTGGCCGAGAACAGTGAGTTTACCCTGCCCGCCAATACCAAGCCTGGTACACGGCCTGGGCGCAGGGGCATACCAGGTGCTGCCTCTGTCTGGCGGTCCGTCGAACGGCTGGCCCGAGAATGCAGAACGACCGCTGACTCTGTCGTTGCCCAATGGCTTGTACGCTTCGTTGGCAGAAGCGCAGCTGACCGATTACGCCATGACCAAATTTAAACTCTCCCCCGACAAGCCCAATACGGTCGTTACCTCGCTCTACGAGAGCGTCGATCTGATGTCGGATGTGGGTACGCCCTGGCGGGTGGTGATGGTGGCGAACCGGCCGGGTAAGCTGCTTGAAAATAATGATATCATGCTTAATCTGAACCCGCCCGCTACGGTCACCAACACCGACTGGATCAAGCCGGGTAAGATGATGCGGGAAGTGACGCTGACCACGCAGGGGCCCTGTCGTGCATCGACTTTGCGGCTGCCCACAACCTGCAATACATCCTCTTCGACTGGAAATGGTACGGCCCGGCGTTTACCTTCAATTCGGATGCCCGGCAGGTCGTGGCCCCATCGATATGCCCCAGGTGATTGCCTACGGTAAGTCGAAAAACGTGGGCGTGATTCTGTACGTGAACTTGCAGGCCTTGTACAAACAGATGGATGACATTTTTCCACTGTACAAAAAGTGGGGCGTCAAGGGGGTTAAATTCGGCTTTGTGGAAGTGGGGTCACACCGCTGGATGACCTGGCTCACCGAAGCCAAACGGAAAGCACTGGAAAATGGGCTGATGGTGAATATTCATGACGAATACCGTCCAACAGGAACCAGCCGAACATACCCCAACGTGATGACGCAGGAAGGCATCCGGGGCAACGAGGAATTTCCCGATGCAACCCACAACACCGTGCTCCCCTTCACGCGTTACCTGGCCGGGGCGGGCGACTACACCATCTGCTACTACGACAAACGGCTCAAAAACACCCACGCCCACCAGTTGGCGATGAACGTCATCTCATACAGTCCGCTGCAATCCGTGTTCTGGTACGATAAACCGGCGCGCAATACGGGGGCGAGCCCGAAATCGAGTTTTTCGATAAGGTGCCAACAGTCTGGGACGATACCAGAGTGATTCACGACGCCATCGGCGAGTACGTCACCATTGCCCGCCGGAGCGGAGACGACTGGTTTGTAGGAACGATCACCAATAATGACGGCGCACGCTGTCCTCCCGCTCGATTTCCTGCCGAAGGGGAAAAGCTACGTAGCTCACCTGTACACCGACGACCCGACGGTGCCGACCAAGACGCAGGTACGTGTGTCGACTAAATCCGTGAAAGGCGGGCAGTCTATGGAGATGAAGTTGCTACCGCGGGGTGGTCAGGCCCTTTGGTTAACCCCTCTGAAGTAAAGTAATTAAATCCAGAAACGATATGTCAATCGGTCGCTTCGTGTTGGGTAGCGTGCTCTCCTTAGCGGGACTGGCAAGTCACGTGCTGGCTCATTGGTAAAGTACCAACTTCCGGCAGTACATGGACAAGGAAGCTCAGTTGCCTCAACAAAATACGAACAACTCTCGAAAATGATTTGGTCAAAAAAGAGTACAATTAGAGCATAGGGTTCTATTTATCACTAACCGACTATCTCCCGGATCATGTCCTTATCCAGATACAGTTTTGTACTCATTCTGCTTATATTCCTTTTCGGTTTCACCCTCAATCAGGACCGGATACGGGTCGACCCGGCCCTGACATATTGCGTGCAGCAGGCAGCTAAAACGGCCGCTTCGCTCCCCCCCACACAACCCAATTTACCCCGTAATGTCCTGAACGGCAAGACGTCCTGGAATTACATCAGTTACAAAGACTGGACCAGCGGTTTCTGGCCGGGTACGTTGTGGTACGTTTATGAATACACGAAAGATCCCAGATGGAAAGCTAAAGCCGATTCCTTTTCGCGGGAGCTCACTCCCCTGGCCTATCAGAAGGCTATCGACCATGATCTGGGCTTTCAGATGTATTGCAGTTTCGGTAACGGCCTGCGACTGACGGGTAATCCTGATTATAAAAAAATTCTGCTAGCCACCGCCGATACCCTGTCCACGCTCTTCAATCCGAAGGTAGGCACTATCCTGTCGTGGCCACGATCGGTACCTAACATGGAATGGCCACAGCACAACACCATCATGGACAACATGATCAACCTGGAGCTGTTGTTCTGGGCCTCGAAAAACGGGGGGGTAAACGCCTGTACGACATGGCCGTCTCGCACGCGACGACCACCATGAAAAACCACTTCCGGCCAGACTATACCTCGTACCATGTAGTCGTGTATGACCGCGAAACGGGCAAAAAAATCAAGGGTGTAACGCACCAGGGCTACGCTGATAATTCGATGTGGGCGCGTGGCAGAGCTGGGCGATTTACGGCTACACCATGACTTACGGAAACAAAAGACCCGAAATTTCTGGACTTTGCCCAAAAGGTATCAGATGTTTATTTAAAAGATTTACCCAAAGACCTGATTCCGTACTGGGACTTCAGTGCTCCCGATATTCCGAACGCACCTAAAGATGCCTCGGCAGCTGCCGTTACGGCGTCGGCTTGCTGGAACTCTCAACGCTGGTAAAGACAAAGCGAAGGCCACTTTGTACCGCACTAAAGCCGAGCAGATGCTGGATCGTTATCGTCGGCAAACTACCAGAGCCGTCAGGTCAACGATGCTTTCCTTCTGCACAGCACCGGCCACAAGCCCAACAACAGTGAGGTAGATGCGTCGATCAACTACGCCGACTACTACTACATTGAAGCGTTGCTGCGGCTGAAAAAGCTGCAGGCGGGCAAACCAGTTCTGGCAATTCTGTAAACCATACTAAAGTCCGACAATATGAAAAGATGGGTCATGGCAGCATGTTTG
This sequence comes from Spirosoma telluris, assembly GCA_003259005.1. Taxonomy (GTDB): domain Bacteria; phylum Bacteroidota; class Bacteroidia; order Cytophagales; family Spirosomataceae; genus Spirosoma; species Spirosoma telluris. Next base: position 465,640 of record QLII01000001.1, on the reverse strand, counting down.
TTTGCCCTTGTGTCTAGGTGGGTACAGGCACAGTCTGCCTACGACTTTGAACCGATTACCCGCCAGATTCAGCAGTGGGTGGATAAAAGATACTACCCCGGTGCGTCGATGCTGGTGATTAAAGACGACAAGCTAATTTACGAGCGGTATTTTGGTTCGTATACTCCTAAAAACCAAGTTTATATTGCTTCGGCGGGAAAGTGGCTGGCTGCGGCCACAATAGCCGCCGTTGTCGATGAGGGGAAACTATCCTGGGACGACCAGGTCGTTAGATGGCTACCTGACTGGACCGATGTAAAAGGGCATGCTACGCTCCGGCAATTGCTTTCCCACGGCCGGATACCCAGATTACCAGCCAGGAGGCAATCCCGTTGATCGGTATCAGACGCTGGTCGAATCAGTCGCACGTATAAAGCCTCTGCCATCCGATACCCTGCCCGGCACTAGGTTTCTGTACGGTGGGCTGGCCATGCAGGTAGCGGGCAGAATGGCCGAACTGGCCACGGGAAAAGACTGGGAACCCTGTTTCAGGCAAAAATCGCCCGCCGCTGGGCATGACCGCCACCCACTTTACACCCGTCGATTCGGCGGGTGGACATAGTCCTATGCTGGGCGGTGGTGCCCGGAGTACACTCCATGACTACATCCATTTTCTGGACATGATTTACCACGGCGGTCTTTACCACGGCAAACGCATTTTATCGACGGCTGCTCTGACCGAAATGCAGGCCGATCAGGTTGGAAAAACAATATAAACTCCGATTTATACATCCGGACAGCATATCAGCCCCATAATGATTTGTATGGTTTGGGCGAGTGGCGTGCCGAAGTAGACCAACGTGGAAATCCAACTCTGCTTACCAGCCCAAGCTGGGCTGGTGCCTACCCCTGGATCGACCGTACCACGAATATATACGGCTTCTTTCTAACTCACGTCGATGTAAACGGTTCAGCTAGAGTCGACCGATTCAACGCATTCTATGCCAGTCCAGTTTTATCACAAATGGTAAGGCAACTGGTCAATGAACCTCGTAAACCCTGAGGCCCCGTTCTAGGACGCTCCGAGCATTAGCCGGGTATTCTTTCTAATTATAGCGCGACTAATATTATTCATAGGTTGGTTTGGTAAACGTCTCTGACCCTGTCAGAGACGTTTCTTTTGCGATTTATACAGCTTAATCAGACTAAAGTAGCCCTCTGTGACTCGCTAATTGGGTAGTGGATCTTAACCCAATAATTTTGTCTCCATTTCTGCGGAGTGACGAACTACATCGAAGCCCTATTGCGTCATCTCCTGTTCATAATCGCTCAAAGCAACGGCTAATTCTTTATAGTCCGTATACTCGTTGGTGAGCGCTCGTTTTAGAGAAGAAATGCCATCGGCATTGAGATGCAGACGATTCCCTGAACACGCTCCCATGGGCTGGCGTTTCAGTCGTGTGGCCGAGGTTTTTTGATGGATCGATGCCTATTTCTTCCTGGGAGGCTTTACATAGCCATTGATCCTTTAATTTATTAGGCAACCGAGTACCTCCGTAACCACTCCCGTAAGGTCCGCTTCGTTTACCGAGAAAAAATACCTCATTACGTGAACCTAACGGTTTCAAAGAGCCAGTCATCTTTTTAACCTCCGAAGTCACTACTCACCAATAAAACAGCAACATAGGCTTTTGCTATTTTATTGGTGTTGACCGGGGCCGCCTGCGCGGTAGATTCTTTCGATGCTACCGTTGATAATCATCTGATTTACAGGCAATAGAAGCTAAAGAATCCCTAGAATCAACATACAAACAATTCTGTTTTAGTACTTACTGATTTGGCCTAAAACTCAAATCAGGTATCAAACTGAAAAATCTTATCCATTCGCACCCACTTTTCGCCTTCATTTGCCCAGGGTAGTGGCTGCTGAAAGGTCCACATAAGCCTCTCCCATTCCTGCACATATGGGTTGTTAGCGTCGAGTTGGGCTTTCTTCGCGAACGTAAATTCATCATCGGTGTCCAGAATCATAAACATCCGATTGGCTGTCCGGTAAATTTGAAGATCCAGAATACCTGCCTTCAAATCGTTCTGCCGGACTTCCGGCCATCCCTTCCCTTTGGCATGCCATTGTTCATACTCGGCGATCAACTCAGGGTCGTCTTTCAGATCCAGAGCCAGACAAAATCGTTGCATTTTTAAAGAGAATTTAGTTTAAAAAAATGGGTGGTTGTATCTAACAAACCACCTTAACAAAAGTATTTCTGGAAGGATTGGATCGTTTGCAACGCGGCCTGGTCAGGCGTGGGAAACGGAAAGGCTTCGGCTGATACGTAGCCAGCATAGCCAATGTCCTTCAACGCCTGGGCCACCTCATCCATAGCTGTATGACCCAGGCCCATTGGTCGCCGGTTGCTGTCGGCAAAATGAACATGGCCAATAGAGGAACCTGCCAGGCGGATGCTATCAGCCAGGGAAGGTTCTTCAATATTCATGTGAAACAAATCGGCTAACAACACGACGTTTCCGGTACGTAGCGCTTTACTAAAACTTACCCCGGTCATAAGGTCATTAATCAGGTTGGTTTCGTACCGGTTGAGGGGTTCATAAATCAGGTTTACCCCCTTTTCTTCAGCCTGCTGGCCCAAGGTGTTCAACCCTTCGGCCAGCCAACTCAATGCCTGCTCTTTTTCGATACCCGGCACGGCATTTCCCTGCATCGACCCGATAATGGCTGGCGCACCAAAGCTTGCCCCGAACCCAATCATATCGGCAATAAAGTCAACCGCTCTGCTTCGAATAACGGGATCTGGGTCGGTCAGTGTCAGTCCCTGAATGACTTTGCCAGCCCCGGTACCCACAGCCGCTATTTTCAGTCCGAACTGATCGACCAATGCTGATAATCGATCGGTGCTGATGGCGTCGGCAGAGGGCGTGAACAGTTCAACGGCATCGAACCCCAGACTAGCCGCTTTTCCGAAACTGGATTCCAGATCGTTCCAGTAAATCCAGGGACCTGTTTTAATTTGGGAGACTAACGCGATGGTTACGCAGGATTTCATCAGTTGGATACGCTATCAAAATTTACCATTATTTTCGTGATGGGCCCCGGATTCGCGGACCAATCGGCCAGAGCCGCTCCGCGTCTTCCAGCGAAACCACGCGGCTGATCACGGCATCGACAGGAAATTTGCCGGATTCCAGGTAGTTGATGACATCCGGAAACTCGCCGAGACAATTGCGCGAACCCAAAATCTCGATTTCTTTTCGACAAACGTACCCGTATTATAATCCACTGGCTTTTTAGCATAACCAATGTAGACAACCCGACCGGTGTAAGCCACTTCATCCACGGCTGCCCGTAGGTAGCCGGATTGCCAACGGCTTCAATAATCACGTCGGGTCCATCCCCATCGGTAATTTCCATCAGGGCCTCGTGCAAATCAACGGTAGTCGTGTTGATGGTGTGGGCCGCGCCCGCCAATTTGGCAATTCGCATTTTCGACTCATCAATATCGACGGCGATTACTTCAGCCCCCGGTTTACCGCAGCGGCTACGGCTCCCATGCCCACGATTCCACAACCAATAACGGCCACTTTTTCTCCGGCCATTACTCGTCCCCTGGCAACGGCATGGAATCCAACCGTAAGAGGTTCTACCAGGGCTAACTCCCGAACGGACAACCGGGACGAAGCGTGTAGTTTTTGCCAGGGAACGCTGATAAATTTGGTCATGGCTCCCGGCCGGCGAACGCCCATTGTTTTATTATCCTGGCAGGCATTCGGGCGACCCTTCCGACAGGAAAGGCAGATTCCGCAATTCAGATACGGATTTAGCGTAACCGTCATGCCTGGCTTAAACGGGTCGGGCACCTGGCTCCCGATTTCCAGAATGGTTGCGCCAACTTCGTGACCCAATACGTTAGGATATTCCTGCAATTCGAACAAACCTCGAAAGCCGTTGAGATCTCCCCCGCAGAAACCAACCATGTTAACCTGTAACAATGCTTCGTCAGGGCCAGGAACGGGTATATCGATCGCCCGAACCTCGGTTTTTCCTGGTTCGACCAAAACTAGAGCGGGTTGTTTATTCATGGGGTAAACTTGATTTTGGTAGGTTATTTTCTGGTTTCCCTTCAAACCAAAGCTGATTTTTGACCGGAGCCACCAATGTTTCGATTCGCTTGAGTAGCTCTTCGGGAATGGTAATCTGGAGTGCCCGCAAGTTCTGTTCTACCTGCCGCTGCTCAGACATCCCAACGATGGTTGTAGCGATAACAGGATGGCTCACTGCATACTGCAACGCTACCTCACTCAGGGCCAAACCATATTCCTGGCATAAAGCCAGCAGCTTTGGCTGCATCTCTTTAACAGCCTTGGGTGAACTCTGCCAGGCAGGAACCGGAGCATCCGATAGAACCCGTTGCATGAGCGGAGCCGCGTTCATCAGGCCAAATCCTTTTTCCTGAGAAAGTGGCACTAGTTCGTCATTGATTTCGTCGGCCAGCAACGTATAATGTCCCCAGGACAACACGGTATCTACATCGACTTCCCGAGCGATTTGTGCCAGATATCGAACGGGCAAGCCCGAGAAACCCACATAGCGGGCTTTGCCCATTTCTTTAATTTTCAATGCGGCCGGAATGGCTTCGGTAAGCACCTGATTCTTATCTCCAAACTCAATATCGTGCACCTGAAGCAGATCGACGTAATCGACCTGCAAACGAGTCAGCGATTCATCAATACTGCGCATCACGCGCTCGTAGGAAAAATCGAATACCCCGTTTCCGTACCGGCAGCATTTTGTAGCCAGAAAAATGGAATTTCGTTTTGTTTTCAGCGCCTTTCCCAGCCGTTTCTCGGCCAACGTAGCACCATAAAAAGGTGCTACGTCAAAAAAATTAATTCCCTGATCAATAGCCGCGTGAACTGCCCGAAGGCCTTCCGCTTCATTGGTTTCGTCAAACACATTGCCTAATGGAGATGCTCCGAAACTCAGGGTCGATACGTTTAGATCTGTCTTGCCTAATTTGCGATACTGCATTATTTACGGTTGTGAATAAGAATCATGTTGTAAGGAGAGCTACGTTTTACTCCTGATTTATTTAAACCAGCTTACCCGTTTTTCTACTTCTTTTCTCTCGCAAGAGATTTACCATACCCAATAAACAACACAAAAGTAGTGTAGTGCCTGAAAACAACCAGAGCGTGTTTAATCTATCCATTGCACCGTGCACCATGTGCTGATAAAAAAATGGAACTCTTCTGTAACAGGTAGGCTGGTCACCTGGTCATCAACGGTTTTTCGGTTGATGGGGGTCTTGTTGGGGGTCTCCCTGGGAGTTAATGTTCATACGACCGACCCAGCGTTTTCTGTCCTACCAGAAAGACCTACTATCGTATTTGTCGTGGTATGGCTTTTGTTTTCCGTATTGTTGGTCATTGGCACTTATTTTATGCTTAAATAGTACATTCAGCGATTCTATGGCCTATATCTGGATGAACTCAAGGTCTCTACGACGCAGCTTACATGAGTCCGATAGGTACGCTCCAGCCATACAAGTATGAATTTTTAACTATTTGGGACAAATCTGACGTTGTTTTGATTAGCAGCTATACCTTCAAGCACCGATCCATGAACCAGCCCGCTATCCCGATTCTTGACCCTGGTACGTTTGTCGATCAATTCGTTGCCACCGAAGCTCGTGAACACGCACGGCATCTACACGCATCAGCCGATAGTCATTTTCCGGCAAGCCGTTTTTTTACCCTGATGCGGATTGAGGATTTTGCCTGCCAGATTACCTTCCCGATCCCGATCAGCCGGAGTTTTCATTACGATTTTATGCTCCTGACCCGTGGAGCCATTCAGCGGACATATGGGTTGGAATCGTATACTATTGGACCGGGCATGTTTTCGGCTTACCGGGCAGGTGATATTGTCTCAACGGATAGCTGTAGTGCCGATGCCACCGGATTTTATGGTCTGTTCGACGCAGAGTTCGTGTTGACTACGCTTAAAAATCCGCATGCCTTAAACGAACTGAGTTTCTTTCAGCCTGATGCCAATCCACTAGTGCCCCTCGATACGGATACCGAATCGGACTGGCTGGCGCAGTTAGGCCGAATGGAACGGGCACTCAAAAGCCAGCGTATGGACAGCCAGGCGTACATCAGCTCATTGTTCTATGCCTTTTGCTGGATGTGCAGCAGCAATATGGTCAGCGGGAACAGCCCCGTCAACTATCGTCATCTGCTCGGCTTGCGGCCCACTTCCGGCAATTACTGACCCGCCACATTCTTAGTAAACGCACCGTAAATGAATACGCTGACCTGCTGGCCGTAACGCCGAACCACCTCAACAAATGTGTCAAAGAAACCACCGGTAAGCCTGCCAGTGTGTTGATTGCCGAAATGCTGCTCCTGGAAGCAAAGGTACTGTTGGGTCAACCGGGCTTGCCCATTTCGGAGATTGCCGACCGGCTCAGTTTTGACGACCTATCCTATTTTGCCCGTTTCTTCAAAAAACATACCGGCCTGAATCCGACCGAATACCGGCAGCAGGCATAATTTGTGCGCCTATCACCCCGATTTGTCCTACCCCTTGCTGAGTAGTCCAGGTACTTTTGTACAGTCGCGTTAACCTAAGGGCGGCACTGTAGTTATGAAATCGAAATCATTTGTTCAGGCCCAGGACAATGTGCCGAATGGATCAGGTAACGGAAGCAAACCCGATTATGTGTTGGCTTTCTTTTCAATTGGTACGTTAGTTTTCGGCATGTTAACAGCCTATCTCAGCTTTTCGCTATTCCCATTCGATAACACCTACAAGTTGCCGGGTATTTATCCACCTCAGTGGGTATTTTGGGTAGTCTGGCTTATTCTCTACCCTACCATGGGTTTAGCAGCAGGGCATATCTGGCTAAAACGAGATGAGTTCGATATTCGAGGAGCCATGATTTTTTACGCGTCCATCTTATTGACCAACTTCATGTTTCTACCCATTGCCAACGTATCGAAGGGCAATCCGGCTATCATGACTTTCATGGACATAAACGGCATTCTGACGGCGGTCCTGTTGGGCTGGCTCTTTTACAGGTACTCCAAAACGGCTTTTTACTACCTGCTTCCGTTGATTATTTGGATGCCACTAACGGCTCTATTCAAAATTTTGTTGTGGCTGACCAACCCGGCAAATCCTTGAGATTAGTAGGGCATCAAGTGGTCAGGTACCCCCATAAGAGTGGACAGGCTGGTTTTTCATGACAACTCTTTCAACTGAATAGCGTTATAATGCCTCTAGTTTCTGTAACGATTTCCTCACATAAGTCCGCAAACTCGTTAGAGCTACGTTTAGAGTATTGTAAACCGTTTTCAGTGTAATGTCCATCACTTCAGCGGCTTGCTGATACGTCAGCCCTTTCATGTAGACTAAATACAAAATCTCTTTCTGGCGCTTCGGCAGTTTATTCAATTCCACCTGAATTACCAGGCTTTGCTGTTTAGCCAGTTCCTGCCCAACCAGCACTTGCTCGTAGGGCAGAATGAAAAAATCGGCCTGATTGAATTGGTACTCTTCCGAAGACAATTTAGTCAACCGGTTCACCGTATCCAACAACCGACGGCGCAACGCCCGGTAGAGATAAAACCGAATATTATCCGTGGCGCCCAGTCGGTGCCGATTTTCGTAAATGTGCAGGAACAACTCATGCAAACAATCTTCTACAAGCGGCTTGTTTCGAACCAGGTTATAGCCATACCGATACAGGTCGGATGCAAACAAATCATAGAGCTGTGAGAAAGCATCACGGCTTCCGGTGCGACAAGCTTCCCATAGTTGAACGTGCTCACTGGTAGTCAGTCGGTTATTCATGGATGGTCTGTAAATGGTTACTGAAACGTCACCAGGCTTTTATCGGCTATCAGGATAGGCGCGTCGTAGATCGGTATATCCGTAAACGTGTAGATATCACCTGCTTTTTTCCACTGACTGGCCGGAATTTCGTAGACTCCGCCCGTTATGATGTCCACATAAACCGGCGTATCCATATTGGCATTGGCGAACGAGAACGACAGGTTACGGGTTGCGTTCGACTCGACGGGAATGTAGTCGTTCGCCCAAATTGTAAATACCTGTTTTTTCGTGTCTTTGTGCTGGTAGGCATATACCGCCAGGCTCCGGTCGGTACCCGGCGAGAAAGTCATTTCGGCCTTGTTTTCAGGAACGAAAGCCCGATTGTAGGTAGGCTCCAGCTTTTTGATGCGTTGCAGCGAATGGTCAAAGATGGCGGTTACGTTCTGAATGGCGTAATAGGCGATTTTAGGCCGTATCGCCCGCTTTGTTGAATCAGACTTGATAATGCCTTTGTAATTGAGCCGGTTAATTGGTCCGCTGGTATAGGCCATTTCGATAATACCGAACACACTCGTTTCAATGTCGTGACCCAGATCGCCCAGCATCCGACGGGTATCCCATTTAGCCTGCGTCAGTTCCGACCACTCATAATCGCCCAACGCACCCCGACCGAAACCAGGGCTTGATGGAGCGCCGTTTTCCCCTTGACGCAATGGAATGTTCGGCGCGTATTTATCCAGGACAGCCCGTAACTGCATCACTTTAGCATAGTGCGAATCCGGGTTGTAGGCATAGTCGTGGTAGGTAAAATTGTTGAACAGATTGATCTTCTTTTTCTCGGCCAGTACCTTGAAAAACCGGTCAGCGTAGTCCAGACCAATGTGCCCCAGCGCCAGTCCCGACACCTTCGCTTCAGGTTGAATTCGTTTGATGATGTCGATGGTTCGGATATTCAGGGCAGCTGCTTTTTCGGGCGTATTTTCCTGGTTGTCGCCGAAGTTAGGCTCATTCCAGATTTCCCAATCCACCACTTTGTCTTTGTAGCGTTTCACCATCGCTTCGACCCAACGGTCCCATGCTTCCAGGGCCTCTTTCGAGGTAGGTACTCCGGCACCTAAATTCGATCCGCCCCCATTGGGGTAGTTATGATTGCCGTAGGAGGTTTGGAGCCAGGGTTTCAGTCCCCGTTTGTGGGCGTCATCAATGATATGGTCAAGCCAGGCCCAGTCGTACTTACCCTTTACCTTTTCAGTCTTGTCCCACCCGGCCTGCATGCGCAATCGCTTAATACCTAAAGGGACGAGATATTCCTTGTACTGATCATAATCGGTAAAGTCGCGGTCCATCGTTTCGCAACCGATAAGCCAGTTGGAGGATTCGATCTCATTCGTCGAGCGGGGCTTTACGGTGCCCAATCGGGGCAGCGAAATCGAGAAATTTGTTTTCACCCGTTCATTCGACGTATCAATCTTCTGAGCAAACACAACCTCCTTTTTTGCTATGACCAAACATAGGGCAGCAAACGTGATTTTAACTAAATACCAATTCATGTATGAAATGATTTTAACGTTTTGTCAATCAATAGCTTTGTTTATTATTTCCCGGCTACACTACCCGGAATGATCTGCACCGTCAGTTTGGTTGTACTATTGGCCGGTGACGCCAGCCGAACGACAATCCGACTTACGCCCGGATTAGGTGAATCCTGCGGATTTTTGGCTCCCGAAACATCATCAATGGTGATAGTATTGGGTGTCGAAGAGTTGATCAGCAAGGCCAGTGACTTACCGTCCTGACGTAACAGTAAACCGTTCGGTGTCCGGGTTATCTCCGCCCTGGTGAGCCACTGCCACGGCGCTTCAACTGGGTTGTTGCCGGTGGTCCATTGGTCATCAATGGTCACCGAACGGTTGGCATTGAGCGTTACCTCGCGTTGTACCCGATCGACCTGATTCCGGTAAAGAGATGTCAGATCGACCGAGTTTCCCATGCTCCCTTTTTGGCCGGTAACGTAGTGATCTCTCCTTTGCCCATGATGTCCTGATATGCCCCACCAAAGCGTAGAATGTTGTGCCCCTCAGGGCCAACCCGGAACGTGGTCCAGCGGGTGCTGGTTTGGGCATAACTCCAAAGGTCGAGCTTAGCCGCCCGCATTTTATCGTAGCTTTCCGTCCCCAGATCCACCGCCCAGCGAACCCCATCGGCTTCAAGCACAAAACTGCCTGCATCCATGTGTGCGTGGGAGTGATTGGGCGTTCCCCCTTTTATGGCCACAAAGGTTGCCTGTGGGTCGTTCCAGGCCGACCGCATGACAGCCATAGGCAACACTCCCTGCGAAGTCCAGTGCAGAGGCAATAAATTTGCTGATTGGGCGGCTAACGTTGGCTCCCACCATAGCAGTTCAAGGGGTGTATGCCGGTTTGGATGTACGGTACTTTTTGTGTTCGAAATCGCTGCCCTATATAGTGTATGGACATCCGCTATTTCCTGGCGGGCAAGGACTGGCCGATCGGTTTCCCGCGCGAACCACAGCATAATGGGCTCGTTCTGTGTTTCGAGGTGGTAATCGGAATAGTTGAAATCCAGCCCACTTGGCCCCACCATTTGCAGCTTATAATCAGCGGTTTTGAGGAAGCCGGGGAACTGTTCCAGCCCGAAGCTGGTACCCAGTGCCGAACGGAGTGCTTCGATGAGCAACACATGGAACGTAGTGCCGTACGACCAGTAACTGGGCCTTCGGGATAGGCACCATCTGGTGCGTAAACGGCTCCAGCATGGGGCAGATTCTTGATGGCCCGGTTGATGATCTGTTTCGCCAGTTCCGGCTCGCGTTCGGCAATGGCCAATGCGCCAACTGTCAGCCCGGCATGACACACCTGCGTCCAGTTAAAATCGCCATCTACCCAGCTTCTGTCCCCCTCCAACACCTCCAGCGATGGCAATAAGGCATTTTTTACGATGGCCCGCGTAATTTGGTTCCGTTCATCCGGTGTCAACTCAGTATAAAGCCAATCGAGGCCGATACCAGCCGCCAGTGCCCCTTCGCCAACGTCCAGAAAGTGGTTAGGCGCCCAATCGGGCAGGGCAGCCAGTTGCAGCAGCTCTTCGCGGCCCGATTCAGAAACCGCTGATCACCCGTCAGTCGGTAGTGCATAGCAAGTGTTAGTATACGCCCCTGAACAGTACGCATCGGCCCGAATTTGAATCCCTTCATCGGGTATACGATCCGTTCAGCGGTCAATGCTCTTTCGGCGGTTTGCTGAATGTACGCTCTCAATTGTCGGGAAACCGAATCGGTCTGGTTTTTCACCTTTATAACCCGGGCGGCATTGGCAAACAAACGTGGGTGGTCGGGTAGTTGCTGAAGCTGTACCTGCGCTTGAGCAAACGTACTCAGCCAGAGCAGCATCACAACTCCCAACAGGTGGTCTACAGGTCGCATTGGAGCAGGTATTTCATTCCGGCAGGATTGTTATCAATCGTTTCAAACACAGCCTGTGCATCGGCTAAAGGCGAAATCTGGGTAATGAGCGCATCGAGGGGCAACGAACCCGAAGCAGCCAGCGCAATGGCTTCATCAAAGTCTTCGGGTTCGTAGACCCGGGCACCGATCAGCTTTAGTTCGCGCCAGAAAAAACGAAACAGGTCAATGGCTTTGGGCTCTGCATGAATGGCAACCATGACAATTCTACCCCGCACCCGCGATAATTGTGTCATAGCGGCAACGCCAGCCTGCACGCCCGATACTTCAAAAACGACGTCAGCCATTGCCCCGCCCGTAAAGGCGTCCACGTGGGCGACTAAGTCCGTTTCTTTAGGGTTGACCGTCGAGAGTCCCAGTGATTCAGCCAGTTGCAGGCGGGTGGGGTTGACTTCCGAAATAAGTACCTTAGCCTCTTTCTGTTTGGCGACCAGGGCAATCAACATTCCAATAGGCCCACCGCCGATAATCACAACGTTCTCACCAGCCTGCACTTCCCCTAGCCGCACATCGTGACAGGCAACAGCCAATGGCTCAACCATAGCACCGAGCGTAAGGGGCAGGCCTTCAGGCAGTCGGTGGAGTGTATAAGCCGGTACGTTCCAATACTGCTGCATACCGCCGGGCGTATCGATACCAATGAATTTCAGGTTCTGGCCAATGTGCCGAACGCCGTTATCGACAGCCATTTCCTGGCCCGGCTTGAGTGGCCGAACGGTTACCGGTCGCCCGGCTGCCAGTCGGTCACCCCCACGCCTACCGCGTCAATTTCGCCGGACACTTCATGGCCAATTACCTGCGGCAGGGTAAGCCGTTGTGCCATTGCCCCGTGATAAATGTGAACGTCGGTGCCGCATACGCCACAATAGGCCACTTTCAGACGAACCTCGCCGGGCAACAGCGGCTGCAAGTCAACATCCTGTAAATCAAATGTTTTGTTGCCTGTATAATTGAGTGCTTTCATGTAGATAAAGAGTGAAAGAGCGAATGAGTGAATGAGCGTACCAGCGAGAGAGTGAATGAGTGAAACGACAACTTGATTGTAGGGCGAACCGCTCTTTCACTCATTCACTCTTTCGCTCTTTCTAAAATTTGCAACATATTTCCATCGGGATCAAACAGGTTGCGGACTTTACCGCCACCAATGGCGTTGATGACCGAGCCGCCCCATCGAACACCTTTTGTGTCGAGAAAAGCGATGGCTTCGTCGATGTTTTCGACCCGTAATGCCAGATGCGACCAGCCGGGTGTCCAGGTAGTGCGTTCGGGCCGGGCGGTATCGTCCTTGGGCATTATTTCGAGCAGTGTACCATCGGGCGCTTTCAACATCCAGACGGGCTTCGGATGTTTGAACCACTTTTGGTAGCCGAACACCTCGCAGTACCAGTCGGCGAGGGCTTCCACATCGTTGGCCGCTACGCCGGGGTGGTCGATGCCGGTAATTTTCAGTTGACTCATTAGCTTAGACGCGAATCAGGGAATACATAGTGTCTTGTGGTACCACATCCCACCGCCGACCGTGGCCCGAAATCAGGGAGAGGTGATTGGCGGCTTCGTCCTGAACGATCAGCGTCCATTGCTTCTGGCCGTTGAACAAGGTGAATGCGTTTTCCGCCTGCTGTAATTGCCAGCGGTCCAGTACGATAGAATCATCGAGCGCAATCGCGTGAACGACCGTACGCGTAGCGGCAGGGGCAGCTTCCGTAAAGCGGTAGAGCAACCCGCTGCCGGGCTTCCCTTCGCCATACTGATTCGGCTCCACATGGTACGCATCATGAACATACCCATAAACAGGGTGGCCGATTTTACCCTGACCCAGATGAAACAGCTTCATCCCGGCCTCGTTTCGTCGCACAGTCAGGCTGGTTGACAGGCTGTCCACCTGCGCCTGTCCATCGCGGTTGTTGACGAGCCAGTTCCAGGCCGTTGTAACGGGTTGCGTCGCTTCGATCCGGTCCACAACAAACAACACGTTACTTCCGGCCATAAGCCAGAGCCGGGTAAACTTCTGAATCGGGATGCCGTATGCAGAACCGACTTCTGATCCAATAACGGAAACAACCTCATCGCGCTCAACCAACAATCGGCGGTTGCCCCGATCAACTGGCGGGCCGGGTACGTTTTTGACCAGCAACCGCCGAGGCAGGACACTTTTCTGCTCCAGCATGGTGGTTTTGGCCTTGTCTTCCTGCAATCCCAACGTTTCCTGTTCTATGAGAAACGTACAGGTGTTGTGCGTTTGGGTACTGCTTTCCAGCCCGTGAATCAGGTTCCGGTAGCAGCTATGGCCCGGATCGACAAGGAGTCGTTCGCGGTTGTGGATGAGGATAAAACTGTTCAAATCGCCGTGCAAATGACCAGGACCGTATAATCCGTCGCCCCCGCCATTGATGGCCACGATGGTACGTCCGTTCCAGGCATCACGCATAAAGGCATGGCCGTTGCTGAACGACGTCGTGAGCGGCAAATCTGCTTCCTGTGGACTGGCAGACTTTGTTTCGTGGGTCAACAGCGGCAGTGTTAAAAAGCCCCAGTCGTTGTTCATGCCAAACGTGGCCAACTCGTGCGGTCCCTGATTGGGAACGGGCTCGTAGTAGGTTGCGAATAGCCCGCGTGCCAGTCTTTTTTCTTCCTCCGAATCACTACGTGCTGCGAGGTGTAGCAACAGATCGCCGGAAGGCCGAAACAAAGCAGCACTGTCATTGAAGTTGGCAGCACGGGCGCGGGGTTCGATTCCCCAGAAACTGCTTCCGTTGTCAGCCAGCGGTTTGGCGTAAAATAGGCTACTGGCTATCCATCGTATTCCCTTTCCATAGGCACCGATGTCGAGCAGAGCCGCTTTTTCGGGATATTTCCGGCAAAGCGATTCGTACGCTATCATAAGCGCAAAGGCCAGGTAATTTCCGTATTGCAACGATTCACCGTACGAACCGTCGGGCTGAAAAGCCAGCGCACACCGTTTCCATTCCAGTACGTATTGATCGAGTAAGGTTTCATCCGGATCGCCGGCCGCACCCAATACGGCGGCTGCCACGATAACACCCGATGTCAGGATGCCCCGCCAGTTGGCCAGATGCGTATTTTTATCGATCCACCGCCGACAAAGCTCAATCCCTTTTCCGGTTAGTGCCTGCCGGATTTCCGCCTGTTCCGGCTCCGAAAACACGTCTCGTGCCAGGTCATAGACTGCACTCAACGCCCAGCACAGATGCGCCGTTTCGAGATGGCCCGTCAACGGTTCTGAATGATAGCGAAAGGCAGGCCCCACCCAGTCGTAGGCAGGTGTACGGGCAATGTCGAGCGTAACGGTACGGAGCCAATTGGCCAATTTTTCTTCAGGCCCCAGTGTGTACAACATGGCTGCGTCAGACAGGTATTCGGCCGCCGGGTAGTACCAGGCCACCGTCGCGTCGGGACCGAGTAAGCCTTTGGTAGCTACCCGCTTGTAAACACGCTTGTGCAAGGCCATATGAAAACGACACAGCAGTGTATCATTAGCTTCCAGACCATTGAGAATCCGGGTTCGTTCGGTATCGGATAAGAAAACAGCCATACTCAGAAATAGCCTCCATTTTTCACGACATCGGTTGGTTTCATACCACTTTCGACCATCTCCCGAATTTCGTCTTCCTTGTGCATAATCTTCTCGGCAGCAATCAGGACGTCGTAGGCAATATTTTGCGGAATCGAGATCACGCCATCAATATCGCCGAACACCCAGTCGCCGGGCTTTACGGTCACTTCACCCATAAGTACTGGTTTTTGGTAGTGGTGCATTCGAAAACGGCCCAGCATACCGGTGTTGGCTTTGTACTTATGAAAGACCGGAAAGCCCAGTTCCAGAATAGCCTGCGTATCCCTGATGCCATTTATAACGGCTCCCCGGCAACCAATACGCATGGCTGCCATTGTCATCACTTCACCCCATTGCGAGGTGACCGTATCGCCCGTGCAGTCCCAGACAACAACAGAATCCGGGTGGAGGTCTTCGAGCATTTGAGCGCGCATTTCAAACTCACCATCGGTCGTAATATCGGGGCCACCTTTCACGGTGAAAGCTATTCCGGCCATTTTCATGGACTCCCGCAACGGCGCAAACTCGGGCGGCAAACTAGTGGCGTGCATGTTGTAATTAAAGCGTAACACATCATTGACCGCGCCAGTATAGAGACGCAGATAGCGTTCCCTCATCTCAGCTACTGGGATGGGAAAGGGAGAATTAGCAAGGGCAAGACCGTTGCCGTTGTCGGCCAGCGTTTCAGTATGGTGTAGGTTCGTTATCATCCGGCTAGAAAGTTCATATTGTCGAAATTGATTTCACGGATCAGGACGTAATCCGGTTGGTTGAGCACAAAGGTGATTACAGTGGCGACGTCCTCCACTTTCAGGAATTTCTCTCGTGGCACCTTGCGGTCGCCCCAGTAATCGCTATCGGTTGGACCAGGATTTACATCGGTCACTTTGATTCCCTCTTTAATGACCTGATCGGCCAGACCACTACTAAGTCCCCGAGCGCCAAACTTCGACGCAGCATAGACTGGCGCGTTGGGGTTGGTGCGTTGCCCGGCCATCGAAATGACTGTGATAATGTGCCCCTTCTTCTTCGGCTTCATCACCTTCAGGGCTTCGCGATTGCAGAGAAATACGCCCCGCATATTAACATTGACCATCTGCTCATAGGTCTCCAGATCCGTTTGGGAAAGGTCGGTGGTTAGCACGCCCATACCCGCGTTGTTCAACAGTACATCGATAGTTCCGAAGGCAGCAAGGCAAGCGGCAAACCCGGCCTGTACATCGGCTTCCACGCTCACATCCCCCTTAAACGATCGCAGGTTATCATGTTGCACCTCATCGGCAAGCTGGCGAGTCCGGCTGAAATCGAAGATGTTCGCGCCTTGTTCGAGCAGTTGAAGGGCCGTGGCTCTGCCAATGCCGCCCGATGCTCCGGTGATAAAAATGACTCGACCGGCAATGCGGTTGTTTTCGCTGTAATTCATAAAGCTCAACTAGGATCTATTAGTGTTGGGATATAGTCGTTTTAGTGGGTGCCTCTTCCTTAATAATTACCGTTACCTTTCGCGCCCTGGACCATAAAACATAAGCGAGCACGAGGCATAAAATGCCAGCACCGAGGGCTAATTGCCCACTCAGCATCCTTAGGGATGGGAAACCCATGATCACGAACATCAGCCCCGTAAGCCCGAAGGCAATGCCGTACATGAGTTTGATGGCATCTTTAAAAACGTCTTGGTCGGTATTGTCGGCTTCGGCAACAAACGGTACGGTCAGCTTATGAAAAAAGGCGTTTACCTTCGTATTGTAGGCGATATCTTTTGATGGAAAGAAGCCCGATACGATAAAGAGTACGGTACAAAAGGCAATCTCGACCAGCGTGGCTACTTCCCAACTGATGGCTTTATTCATGTTCAACACAAAGCCCAGAAGAGTGCCCAGAAATAGTGTAGCCAGCGCACCCCAGGGTTGTGGCTTGCGCAAAAGAATTCCGAAAATGACCGGTACAATCATGGGCACGGCGAAGACCCCCGCCAGCAGTTTATTGGCTTCAAAAGCCCCTCCAAATCCACCTACGAAAAGTGCCCCTACTGTAACGATAAAGCCAACCAGCAGCGTCATTAACCGACCCACCAGCAGCGACTCTTTCCCACTGGCATTGGGTCGAAACACCCGCTGGTAAATATCACGGGTAAGCACACTCGCGGTTACGTTGTATTCGGCACTCAGCACCGACATGGTAGCGGCAAACATAGCGGCAATCATCAGGCCCATAATGCCTTCGGGTAATAGTTTGAGGCACAAACTCACGTAGGCCATTTCGGGGTTAGCCAGCTTCGGTAAAATAACCCGGGCAGCCAGCGGAGGGAACAGGAAAATGACGGGAAAAATGAAAAACAAAACCGAGGAGAGAAGCGCTAATTTCTGTCCGTCAGTTTCGTTTTTGGCACTGTAAAACCGCTGGATAAATGTCCAGTTGCCACTGTACCGAATTATGATCAGCACGTAGTAGGCAATCAGGAAAAGGGGCATTCCTTTTTTGCCATTGAACCAGGTCATATTCTGTGGAATAACCGCCTGCATATGCTCGAAACCACCCGCTGCATGATAGGCCAGAGGCACCAGAATCAACGTAGCAAAAAACAGAATAACGAACTGAACTACATCGGTAACGATCACGGCCCAAAAGCCGCCTACTACCGTGTACAACGTCACGACGATGCCACAGCCAATGACCGCCGTTTCAAACGGAATACCCGACGCAGCCGTAACAAACAGACCAATCGAATACAACTTGATCATGTCGTCGAGAAGCTTAAAGGCGACCCCGCTCCATGAGAAAATCTGCCGAATGGGCGCGTTGTAGCGGGTTTCCAGAAATTCGACAGGGCTAAGTATGCCGGCTCGTTTCCAGCGTTTGGCAAAAAAGAAAACCGCAATCAACGACGGGAAGATGGTACTCCACAGCACAGTAATGGCCACCAGGCCGTCGGAATAAGCAATGCCAGCATAGGCAACAAAGATGAACGTGCTGAATTTAGTCATGAAGTTACTGATGCCCCCCGCTAACCAGGATACGCCACTCCCTCCCTTAAAATAGTCATTGATATTCTTGACAAATCGACCTAAAAAAATACCAATTCCCGACATCATAATCATGTAGAGAATGATGGCTGTATAATCGAGCGTTTTAAGTTGGCTCATAAGTAGTTATAGGTTAAGGAGGAGATTAAAAGCGTCAGCCTCTTTTTCAGAAAGGTATACTCGATTTATCAGCAATCATCACCGGATAATCGGGCACCGGAATCTCCGTAAACGTCCAATCAGCATCTGACTTTTGCCACTGTTTTTTTGGAATCTCATACACCTTCCCCGTGATTAAATCCACAAAAACCGGTTGTTTAAACTGCCCTTTTAGGGTTACCCTTGTTCGTTTGGGGATGTACGCTTCAGCAGGTCGGGCTTCGCCACTCCAAAGCGTTATCAGGCTGCTACCTCCTTTCTTCTGTCGATACACAAAGGCTGTTACCGTTTCCTGGCTGACCATTGGTCTGGAATCAGACAGTAATTCAAGTTGATGATCAAATAACGAGAATACATGCTGGGCCGCCTGGTAAGCCAGTTTCGGCCGCTTAATGGTTTTGTCAGGATTAGTTTGCAGTAGACCTTTTGTATTCACGCCAACCATATGATCGCCAGCGGTGTAGTGTATATCACTAATCGTAAACAGATTCGTGGCAATACCGCGTCCGTGGTCGCCAAGCATCCGGCGAAGATCCCATTTGGCCTGAGTCAGTTCGCTCCAATCCTGATCACGCAAAGCACCAATGGTAATGGTTTTAGGGGTTGATGGTGCCCCGTTTTCGCCCTGCATAAACACGATGGTGGGCTTGTAGCTCCAGACCATCTTTCGCATTTCTTCAATTTTGGGATACGAGCTATCGGGGTTATGCGCATAGCCATGATAGGTCTGAATATCAACCAGATCCAGGGCATTTTCGCGTTTCAGTTCCTCGTAAAAGTCTCTTAGAAAGTCCAGCTTCGTTACGCTCGCCATCCCCAGGGCAATAAGTCGGGCGCTGGGCTGAATCGACTTCACCAGCCGGGCGGTGCGCACATAGAACTGGCCGATTTCAGTACCCGTATGCGTCGGGTTGAGGTCAGGTTCGTTCCAGATTTCCCATTCGGGTACCTGATTTTTGTAGCGCGACACAATGGCCCGTACCCAGTTGTCCCAGGCCGCCATTGCTTCGGGCGAAGTCGGAATATGGCCCGCTAGTTTGGCTTCGCCCCCACCCTCATAAATTGGATTTCCGTACGACAGTTCGACCCATGGAGCGACCCCGCGCGAAGCCGCATCAGGAATGACAGCATCGAGCCACGCGAAATCATATTTCCCTTTTGCTTTTTCGCACTTAGACCAGCCACCCTGCAATCGAATCCGTTTGGCACCCAGCGGCCCCAGGTACGTTTTGTAGGATTGATAGTCGGTATAATCGCGATCGAGGGTTTCACCCCCAATGCTCCAGGTACTGGATTGTATAGCTTTGGCATCGCGGGTTTTCATCTGCCCAATCACTTTCCAGTCGAGTTGGGACAGGCCTGCCTCTGGCTGGGCGAGCCCAGTCTGGACGCAAAGAAATCCGGCAACAATGAGTAATCCGATACGCATGATTTGTCTGTTTACATGACTTTACAAAAAAGGCCAGCCAGATGCTCATCACTCCGGCGCTCCGACGCTCCGGCGGCCTTTCAAAACCAACCTATGTTCTTTTTAGCCTAAAATTGCAGCCGATACGTATTGATTTGACGGGCATTAAAATTCGTTTTCAAGTTGTTGTTCGCTGGATGTAACGCCTGCTCGTTCGTTTCAATATGGGTCGTTTGCCAGGCCCGCCGAATCGGCAATCCCCAATTCAGCGTAGGAGTAGCAGCGGTTTTATTTACATTCCAGAACCTGGCAATCAGGCCGTTATTGATTCCTTCTTCACTAGGTTTCAAGGTCCAGATTAACAGGCCAGGTGTATCGGTTTTGAGCAATGAAAACGTCGTTTCAGGATAAGTTGCCTCGGTGCCAGTTACCGCTCCAACCACCAGCGGATTCTGATCTTCGAGGGAGAATTTCATCGCGGCTAGGGCATCGAAAGCTTGAGTGCGAATTGTCAGGGCAAAATGGTAGCGAAACTTCGTTACCCCGTTCTGGTTGTAAATGCCGAGTCGTAACGTGTCTTTTTTACCCGACCCATAGGTATCGACCTGCCCACCGGCCAGTGCGTTGAACTGTGCCGACGTTTCCCAAAGCGAATCGGACGTACTTTTCCCTAGTTTGAAAAAACTACAGTCCTGATTAGAAATCGTAACGCCATAATTTGGCTCGCCGATGTCGGCAAAATGGTTGAACGTCTGCCAATCATAGCGGGCATTTTGGCTGGCGTAATCCCCACCACGGGTTTCTTTTTTAGCTGTTAGAATAGCGCCCAGCTCTTCGTGGTTGGTGGTTGGATTCGTCAAATTCAACGAGAACGCCCAGGTTTTTACATCATCGAAGTTCGCTTGCAGGCTGTCTTCAATGTCGATGCGGGGCGATCCGCCCGGTCCGCCGATGCGGCTGTTTCGGAACAGTGTCACCCGAACCTTGTGGGCAATGGGATCGTTGGAAACGGCTTTGAGTGTGACTGAAACGGGTCCTTTGTTTTCCACAACGAGCGCGTTCCCTGTGTCTGGATCTTTTGTGCCGATGTCGTTAAACAAGCGGCCATTTTGCAGCTTCACCAATTGTCTTCTTTTCGCCTTTCGGTCGTAGAGTTCGCTGATAACACCCGATTTTTTCAGCCGAACCCGATAGTACTCATTCTGGATAACCTCCCCGTTAACCTGGGCTGCATCAGGTTGGTTGGCTGGCGTTCCTTTCTGGATTTCATACACTTTATAGCCTACCGACGGAATATTTTCGGCCCAGATTCGTATGAACGGCTTGCCACCTTTCTGAATTCGCTGGCTCACGACCTCGCGTTTCGTTTGCAAGTCGATGACCCGAACGGGGCCTTCCGCCCGATACTCAAAATCAGCAACATCGTTTCGCGACCAGTTTAACGGATTAAATACATAAAAGCGTGGGGCAGCTGTGCTGGATTGGTCCATCTTTAGCTGTTGCCCCATGGCCAGCGATGCCCGACTGAAAAGCGTATCGACGTAGCCTACGATCCGGTGGTGAAGTTTAGTTTGCCAGTTAGCCCGATCCCGTTTAGAAACCGGTCCATCGGCCGTCCAGTCGTGCTCCCAATAGAGACCATACGCTTCCCAGGCCAGGTCACGGGTGCCTTTCAGGTTACGGGCAAAGGTGCTGTCTTTAAGCGAAACCAAAGCCGAAAGCGCTTCTGCCGACCGAAGTTTCTCGGTGGCTCGCCGGATGTGGGCCGTGGTTTCGTTCATCGACACGGGTACACATCCCACTCATTGCCATAGCTCACCATTTCGGCGGGGAGTTTAGGGTAACTCCGGTCTACATCAGCAAAAAAATCGGCTTCGTTCGATACCCGGACTTTGCGCAAAGGAGTTGAATACCGTTGTGCCGCCGAAATAAACGGGGGCGATACATACGTACTGAGGTCATCCCAACCATAGCCAAACGCACCCGCTACGTTGAACGGATAAGCCGACCGCGCTGATACTGTGTCACACATCGCCGTCATATCGTCAATAACTTTACCCATGTCGCCCACAATATCTTTAGGGTCTTTTTCGCGTCGGGCTTCGGCATAGCCGCCCAGCGTGCGCCCGTTGTAGATGGGCCGGTTATACCATTTCATCGTTACCGAACGTCCATCCTGTCCCATGTATCGATATAACTGATTCCGGCGATGGGCCAAACTGGAATTGGGTATCCGACTGGCACAGCCGCAGACTCCCCGCCAGCTATACTTCGCGCCCGATCCTGCCCAAAGTGAACTCAGACCCAGCGGTAGGGTCTGATTTTCCATACACACCGCTAGTCGAAACCGTAAATTCCACTGCCGTTCGAGCTGGCCAGCGTAGTACATGCCGCGCAAAACGGCCTCGGTCGGTTGCCCGCCATACGTACTGACCAGTCCATTGAGCGGGCTGCTGATATGTCCCGTTCGAATGCGACCAATGAGCCGTTCAACCTGAGCCGGACTGCGGAACTTCTGGTACGTTTTGATCCAGTAGCTGCCATCCAGATTGAAACGAGCCTGATAATCATCCGGGTTGTTTTGCGTCGAGTCGATCTGATTGAGGTAATAGTCGATCATCCTGACGAAAACTGTGTCGTACTGGGCTTCGTTGCCCGTCCACATGTAGTCGGTGTGATCGTCGTTCGCCAGATACAGCCGTTTGACTGGCTGAGCTGATAGCGACGTGAGGTTAAGGACCAGAAAAGCCGAAAACAGGAGATACGATGCTCGTTTCATATAAAAATCGACTGAAATTGTCCGGGCCAAGCTCCAGCTTGGCCCGTCAGAACGGTTACAAAGGCCAAGCTGGAGCTCGGCCCGGACAATTTCAGTAGCCCGTATTCTGGGTAATTGCTTTATTTAAGTCGATTTCCCGCTGTGGGATCAGGTATAGCTGATTGAAATCTTTCACCTTATAGCCCTTGGTGGTCATAACGGGTATAAATCGACCCGTTCGAACAAGGTCGAACCAGCGGTGGCCTTCAAAGGCTAGTTCAACCCGGCGCTCTTGCTCCATAGCCAGTCGAAAATCAGCTTGTGAAAGGTCCATTTTATCTGCCAGCCCCGCCCGTTTCCGGATCTGATTGAGGTAAGTAAGCCCTTCCGATGTACGTCCTAGCTCATTCAGTGTTTCACCATACATCAGCAATACATCGGCGTACCGAAGCAGCGGGAAGTCGACATCAGAGTCCTGGTTTAAAGCACCCTGCTGACGGAATTTTACTACATACCGTTCATTGACAGTCGTTCCATTTGCTGCCTTGTACGAATTAAGCATAGAGGCATCTTTCCGTAAATCACCTGCCTCATAGGCCGCATCCATGTCAGCGGTAGGACGATTAAATCCGCCCCCTGTTCCACCGCCCGCCCCCAGCAACGCGACACTGGCATTGACAGCAGCCCAGTTCGACCAGAGGTCGCTCCCCTGCCCAACCTGCCCTGATTTATACTGCACGGCGAAGATGTACTCCTTATTATTAACGAAGGACGTTGTCGCTGGAAAAATATCCGCGTATTTAGGCATCAGGCTGAAGACATTCCCGTCAATGACTTCTTTCAGCTTCGTAGCAGCATTATCATACTGTTTTAGTGTCAAATAGACTTTCCCCAGCAGCGATTTAGCCGCCCAAACCGAAGCCCGACCAGCTTCCGAAGCTGGAATGGTGGTGGGTAGTTTTGTTTCGGCTGTCTTTAGATCACTAATGATCAGCGCATATACATCGGCAGCGGGTGAACGGGGCAAGCTGTTGGCACCATAGGGTGATGTAATCTCATGGGTTGCCAGTTGAACATCGCCAAAGAAGCGTACCAGGTTAAAGTAAAATAAAGCCCGCATGAATTTAGCTTCTCCTTCGAACCGGTCTTTCGACGCCTGCGGAATGTTAACGGCCGCTAAGCGGTCGAGGATCGAGTTTGTCCGCGCAATACCGGCGTAGTGGCTAGTCCAGGCATTCGAAATTGTCGTACTGGAGAGGGCGAAATTGAAATCTTCAAAATAATAGAGTTCAGTGGCGGTACCTCCCCTGGCCTGTCCCGTATCGGTATTGTCGGAAACAAGTTCGGTCATGTAGAGGTACGAGCCACTTCCTTTTTCAACAATACCCGTTAGTTTGAGCGCACCATACACACCAACAATGGCATTGTAGAAGTCAGCGTTGGTTTGGTAGAAATTGGCTTCGCTCCGTTCCGTCTGCGGGACCTGATCAAGCGAAACGTCCTGACATGCCCCCAACAGGCAAGCCGACAGAATAAGAGCAAAAAGGCTAATTTTCATATAAAAAAGGCGTTATGAGTCGGTAGATCAGAAGGATAAATTGACACCAAACGTAACGGTTCGGGCCTGCGGATAGGCCCCGAAGTCAAGCCCGAACGACGTGAAACTGTCCCCGCTAATGTTGGTTTCGGGGTCGTAGCCGAAGTAACTGGTAAAGGTGTACAGGTTGGTGGCTGTAGCATAGACCCGTACAGCTCCCAGCCCCAGCCGATTGACAAGCGTGTTGGGCAGGGCGTAAGCCAGTGTCACATTCCGGATTCGCCAGAACGAGGCATCGAACAGATAAACGGAACTGTACTGGGTGTTATCATTTTTCCCACCACGAATGGCCCGCCCAAACAACCCATTACCCGGCTGGTCGGGCGAAACCCAGCGGTTATCATACACGTACTGGGCGTTGTTCTGCACCCCGGAATTGTTGAGGTAAAAGGAGTTATTATAGACTTGTTGACCGACCTGGCCACTGGTCATAATATCGAGCGAGAAACCCTTGTAGGTGAAGGTATTATTAAAGCCGAAGAAGTATTTGGGATAGGGGCTGCCAATTACTTCCTTATCATTATCATTGATGACTCCATTGCCATCAATGTCTTTCCACTTCACGTCGCCAGCGTGGGCGTTTGGCTGAACAGTGTAGGCTTTCGCTTCTTCCTCGGTCCGGAAAATACCCAGGAACCGGCGTCCGAAGAAACTGCCAATGGGATAACCCGCCTGGGTAACCGCATAGGCCGGACGACCACCGGACGCACTCAGGATACGTTCGGCATCGGTACTCATTTCCAGCACCTTATTGCGATTGAAGGTGATATTGAAATTGGTATTCCACTTGAACGCACCCACCAGATTACGGGAACTCATGCTTAGTTCAACGCCCTTATTTTCCACCTTGCCCAAATTAACCACGGCGCTGGTCAGACCCGTTACGGCTGGCGTCTGGATGGTGAACAACATATTGGAATTTACCTTACGGTAATAATCGGCGGTAAAGGAAAGGCGGCTGTTTAGCAGCGAGAAATCAAGTCCAACGTCAACCTGCGTGGTCGACTCCCAACCTAGTTCGGGGTTCGTGAACGACGAACGACCCAGGCCGGGTGTCAAAACATCGCCAATGACATAATTGGCACCGCTCAGTTGCCCAATAGCCCGATAGTTGCCGATGGCGTTGTTTCCGGTCAGGCCGTAGCTAGCCCGGAGTTTGAGATCACTGACAACCGTCTGGCCTTTCATGAACCCTTCTTCCGAAATCCGCCAGCCTACTGATGCCGACGGGAACGTTCCCCAGCGGTTATTGGCCCCAAAGCGTGATGAGCCATCCCGGCGTAGGGTAGCCGTAATAAGGTATTTGTCCTTATAGCCATAGTTAACACGGGCCAGGAACGATTGTAAGGTGTAAATCTGGGTGCTTTCGCTGCCACTCGTTACGGTTCCCCCGTTAATATTTGGAATCAGATTATCCGGGAAATTACCGGCGGTAGCGATGGTTTGATTGCTGTAGGAACGCTGGGCCGTATAGCCAATGATCGCGTCGATACTGTGATCATTGAACTGCCGTTTATAATTGAGCGTGTTTTCGTTCAGCCAGCTATTATCCTCACCGTTCCGCGCTTCGGCTGTCGATGGGTTACTCGGGTTGATTGTATTGGGCGTCCAGGTCCGACGTTTGAACTGGTTGATATCGGTACCAAACGTAACGCGAAGTTTAAGGTCTTTCAGGATGGAATAGGTAGCAAAGGCATTCCCCAGAATCCTGAATTGGGAGGGGTGAATTTTATATTCGTTCGCAATCTGAACCGGATTCGCAATGGAAGGCTGGCCTTCGGTAACGACAATATAAGAACTGTATGAGCCATCGGCATTGTACACCGGTACAAAAGGTGGCATGGATTGAGCAGCACTCAAAATACCCAATGCTCCATAGTGTCCTTCGGCATTTACGTCGTTCTGGTCGGTATAGCTGGGCGTGAGGTTCACCCCTATGTTAAGTTTATCCGATAGCTTCCCCTCCAGATTTGCCCGGAAGGTGTAGCGTTGTAGTCCCGAACTGATAATAATCCCCTGCTGATTAAAGTAACTCCCCGACAGGGCATAGCGGAAATTATCCGTTCCACCCGAAGCTGAAACCTGATAGTTCTGGATGGGTGCAGTACGAAAAATAGCATCTTGCCAGTCGGTCGTGGTTAACTTGGATGGGTCCTGAAAAATAGCTGGAATCTGGTACGAGCTGGCGCGCTTGCTATTAGGATCACTGGCGCTGGCCCCTGCCACGTTGTCGAGATAAGAGGCATTCCGGGCTTCAGTTACCCAGGAGGCATATTCCTGCGCGTTCATCATCTCGATTTTTTTGGTCACCTGCTGGAAACCCGTGTACACGTTCACGTCAATCTTAGCCTTTCCCGATTTGCCTTGTTTGGTCGTGATAATGATGACCCCGTTGGAACCTCGGGAGCCATAGATAGCGGTGGCCGATGCATCCTTCAGGACATCAATCGATTCAATATCACCGGGATTGATCGTGTTCAATGGATTCCCAAACCCGGCATTATTGACCGGAAATCCATCAATAACATACAATGGCTCATTCCCACCCGTAATGGAGCTAATTCCCCGAATCAGTACACTGGTGTTGCCTCCCGGTGCGCCCGATGTATTGGTAATCTGCAAACCGGCCACCTGGCCCTTCAGGGCCTGATCGAAACCCGAAACGGGTACCTTCTGAATGTCTCTGGAACCAACAGTGGCAATGGCTCCTGTCAGGTCCTTTTTCTGCTGCGTACCATACCCCACGACAACCACCTCATTCAGGGTTTTGTCGCCGGGAGCTAACTGCACATCAATAGTCGATCGTGTATTAACCGCAATCTCCTGGCTGAGGTAACCTACATAGGAAACCACGATTGTCGCATTGTTGCCAGGCACCGACAGGCGGTAGACTCCCTCGGCATTGGTAGTCGTACCGTTACTGCTGTTCTTGACCAATACGGTCACGCCGGGGAGGGGTTGCCCACCTTCATCAGTCACTCGGCCCGAAACCAGCGAAGGTGTTTGAGCCAGAAGCTGACTCAGGGTTAAGAGCAAGGCTAACCCCAGTAGCCCAGCCCGACAATGGTAAAGAGAGAGGTTATTCATAAGGGCTTTTGTTTTTAATTCATCATTGATAAATATTAATTTATCATCACAATACTATTATCTAATTCATCAACCACCAAATTTTTTCACTTATTTATTTTTTTTAGGATTATTTTTAGCAAACCAAGGGTTTGAAAAATCATAAATTGGCAGTCAAATCAGCTTCTGGGGAGCATACTTCTATAAAAAAAGTACAAAAAGTGCTAACTCTTGCATAAAATACATTTTATAGTTTGACATATATAAATTAAACTTGCACTTACTATCACAATGATAAATTATGAGCTTTTTACAACAATTTGACCTGTCGGGCAAAACTGCGCTCGTAACAGGATGCAAACGGGGAATTGGCCGGGCAATGGCCGTAGCCTTAGCGGAAGCAGGTGCCGATATTATTGGGGTATCGGCATCGCTGGAAGTAGAAGGAAGTGGGGTCGGGAAAGAGGTGACGGCATTAGGCCGTTCGTTCCGTGGGTACCAGTGCAATTTAAGTGATCGGTCGGCCTTATATTCGTTTCTGGAAAGCCTGAAACACGATGTTCCCGTTATTGATATCCTCGTCAATAATGCCGGTACAATCCTACGTAAACCGGCCACCGAACACCCCGACGAGTACTGGGATGAGGTCATCGACACCAACCTGAATGCCCCATTTATTCTGACCCGGGAAATTGGTCGCGACATGGTGGCGCGTGGATCAGGAAAAATCATTTTTACAGCTTCCTTGCTTACCTTTCAGGGGGAATAACCGTACCCGGCTATGCCGCCAGTAAAGGGGCGATTGGTAGCCTGGTCAAAGCGTTTGCCAATGAATGGGCTGCCAAAGGCGTTAATGTAAATGCGATTGCGCCGGGTTATATTGCCACCGATAACACGGAGGCACTTCGGGAAGATGCAGAACGTAGTAAAAGCATATTGTCCCGAATTCCGGCCGGACGCTGGGGTGAGCCCGACGACTTTAAAGGTCCAACCTTATTTTTAGCATCAGATGCCTCCCGCTACGTCCACGGCACCATTCTGACCGTCGACGGCGGCTGGATGGGGCGGTAAGTTTTAAATGAATAATGGATAATGTACAATGAATAATACATGTACCAGCCATTATTCATTGTACATTATCCATTATTCATTCTTCACTATGGTCTTAGTCATTGTTAAAGCGTTTGATATTTTGGAGTGGGTGGCCCGTGATCCGGGCAGAGCCTATTCGCTTACGGAAATTGCCGAAGCGTTGCAGATGAATCAGGCCACCTGCGTTAATATTTTACAGACACTGGTAGCCAAGAACTATCTGGAACATCTGGGTCGAAAAAAAGGGTATAGGCTAGGGCCAATGGCATACAACCTGACCAATAATCTCTCTTACAGCCAGAATCTTGTACTGGCGGCTAAGGATGAGATGGAGAAACTAACAACCGAGCTAAATGAAACGTCGATTTTAGGGATTATCCGCAACCAGAAACGGTTCATTGTTCATCTGGTCAATAGCGATCAGGATTTGCAGGTGCGCAGTCGTTCGGAGCGCAATGTGTATGAGACCGCTACGGGCCGTTTGCTGCTGGCTTTTATGTCAGCTAAAGAACGGGATAGCTTTCTGCAAAGTAATGGCTTACCATCCGAGGAGACTTGGCCTGAAGCGACTAACTCCGCCGATCTGGATACGGCCTTAGCTAAAATACGTACCCATTCGCTCGCCATTACCCACTCAAAAGCCCATATCATCGGCCTGGCGGTGCCGATTCGGAAAGGTGGATTAGTAGTCGCTAGTCTGAGTGTTTTTCTGCCCGAAATTCGCTGTTCAGCATCCCGACAGAAAGAAATTATTCAGGCCCTTCAGCAGGCGGCACAGGTGATTAATGAACGGCTGGATGCATAACCCCAGCAACAATGTCATGAACAATCAGCCACTCACCCCCGATCAGCGTTTGCGACAGCAGGTAGAGCAGTTTGTGCCACTTACCGACGATGACTGGAACTTGCTGGCTCCGCACCTAACGACTTCAACCCTAAAAAAACACGCTTTATTTGCTCAGGAGGGGCGCGTTTCGAGGGAAGTTGGTTTTGTGATCGATGGGATGTTTCGCCAGTTTTATACCAAAGATGGTGAGGAACGTACGACCTATTTTTTCTTCGAAAACCACTTCCTTTCCGCCTACATCAGTTGCCTGACCGGCAAACCGTCGCTCATTACGATAGAGGCACTCAGCGACAGTACCTACATTGGCTTCCCTTACGCCATACTCAAAAACCTGTTTGAGCAACGTATGGTCTGGCAAAAGTTTGGTCGGCTCATTGCCGAGTACCTAACTATTGGTCTGGAAGAGCGGATGGCGGGGTTGCTGCTGCTCAGCCCCGAAGAACGCTACCTCGATTTACTGGAAGGTGGCAAAAAGAAAATTCTGGAACGGGTGCCCCAGCATTATATCGCTAATTATTTAGGCATAACACCCGTGAGCATGAGCCGAATACGCAACCGGATTCAGAAAAAATAACACCCAACCAATTCCTTATCTTTTGTTAACGTTCCGGGCGAGCTGGCGGCTGCAACTTTGTGTCATCAACCAAAACAAAACGCAAGATGAACACAATTGCAAAATCAATCACGCTGGCTGCCCTGGTGGGTGTATCGGGTCTGGCCGCATCAATCAACAACACAAACAACGGCAATGGCCGACCAGGCAATGGCCGACCACTCATGAACGTATCGACAAATCCCAACGCTCCCGTAAGATGCAGCAAAAACATTATCATTAAAGCCAGCCCCGACAACGTATGGAACGTACTATCTAACATCGACAACTGGGCCAACTGGCAAACCGACATCAAAAACCCCAAACTCAATGGCCCTGTAAAACCGGGTAGCACCTTCGACTGGAAAACGGGCGGAGCCGGTATCCACTCTACCCTACACACCGTAGAACCGGCCCAAAGCCTCGGCTGGACAGGTAAAACGTTTGGCATGTATGCCGTTCATAACTGGACGCTGACCGAAGTGCCGGGTGGCACGCAGGTCTCGGTGGATGAATCTATGGAAGGATTTCTGGCCGGGCTGTTTAAATCGTCGTTCAACAAGAATCTGGCAAGAGATATGCAGCACTGGCTGGAGTTACTGAAAGCGGAATCGGAAAAGTAACTAATCAAAAGACAAGGGAGAGAAAAATAAACACGATTTTCTCACCCTTGCTGTAACAAATTACTGATTTACCGTACTAATCTACCAAAAACAGATTAGACCATGCAACTATTCTTGAACAGACAGCAACGAGCTTCCTGCCCGTATGCTCTGTTGCCTGTCGAACAGTTATCGGATGAACAATTACTAATCCGGCGAACCAAAAACCGGCAGATGATGGCCATCGTTGTCATGCTCATGCTACTGGTAGTTATAATGTCCGTAATCTCCGAACAATTTTTCCTGGCGAGTACATCCGCAGCTATGATTCCGGCCCTGGACGAGTACGAAAAAAAAGGAAAAGCCTTTACCAACGAATTGCGCAAACGAAACCTACGTTGACGCTACAGGACGAGTTTGTCGAACAGATACAGATGCACCAGGCGTTACTGAACAAACTGGTGTATCTGTATGCTGATCAGACCGAAGACCGGAATGATCTGCACCAGGAGATTCTACTCCAGGCGTGGCGGTCGTACCCAAACTTCCGGGGCGACGCCAAGTTTTCGACCTGGTTGTACCGCGTTGGCCTGAACGTATCACTGACCAAACTAAACGATCAAAAACAGCGACAATCGGCAGCACTAGATGAAACTGCCCAGAGTACACCCAGTACGTTTGAATCCGATGATCAGCTTCGGTATGTGCTCCAGCAAGTCAATACGCTGGATCGAACCCTGATCGTGATGAGTATGGACGGCTATAGTAACGAAGAAATTGCTGAAACGCTGGGCATCAGTCCTGGGAATGTGCGTACCAAACTTCATCGAATTCGGCAAAAAATTGATAAGCTATGGAACTGACTGACCGCTGGAAAGCAATGAACTGGCAAACGTCAGAATTTTCGTATACGAAAGTTGATTTGCTGGCCGAACTCAAAAAAGAATCGAAGAGCGACATTACCAAACTCCTGAACGCCTATAAACGCCAGTACGTGTTGATGCTGGCCCTAACGGTTATTACGCCCCTGTTTGCGCTCTTGAACGTTGACGAGCCCGAATATGTGTTTTCAATTGGGATGATCTGGTCGTACTGTCTGATCCTGAGTGGATTTCTGACACTTAAGTATGCTCGTTTCCAACGGCCCGATCTATCACTGCGTACTGCCGAAGCCATTCGCGCATCGCTGGTGTTTGTTCGTGCAATCAATACCTTTCAATGCAATTTTGTTGCTTTTTATACGCCTGTTGTCTTTCTGGGTAGTTTGCTGGCGACGCTTACATATGGAGGAAAGAGGCTGGCTACTATTGTTAATGATCCCTTTTCGATAACGGTTATCGTTATCTCGACGACGTTAATCATCTGGGCTGGCAAAGCAATAAAGCGATTTATGGCTAGTCGCCAGTGTGTTGCGCTGATGGCCAAGCTGGAAGAACACCTGAACACGCTGGAGCAGCCTTAAGTTTATTTATTTCCTTCCTGAATCCCCAGCTCATCCATTAGTTCTCGCCCGAAGGCTCGAATCGTCTCGATAACCGGAATCACCCGGCGTCCTTTCTCAGTGATACTATATTCGACATGCGGGGTACTACCGGATATACCCTGCGGGAAATAAACCCGTGTTTTTCCAGCTCCCTTAACTGGGTCGTTAACATTTTATGACTGATGTGGGGCAGGTATTTTTTCAGTTCACTATAGCGCATCACCTGCTTGTTTAGCCGCCATAAAATAGGCATTTTCCAGGTGCCACCAATGTGGGTCATGGCAAACTCAACCGGATTGTAATAGAGCTTTCCGTCGTACAAAAAATCAGGCATGGCTATAAGTATCTGATTTACAAACACTCTCTAAAATGAGAGTATCACACTTCTGTGTATATACCTTTACAAAGGTATATATCACCCAATATATTTGCTCGGGTTAACCAAAAACAAACTAACATGAGCTTAAAAGACCCCAATCTCGTCAATACCAAACGCCCCAAGCGCGTGGCTATCGTCATTGCCAACCCCGCCGTTTCGACTACTACAGGCTGGCCGGTTGGATTCTGGTGGAGCGAACTGGCTCACCCTTACTTCGAATTTACCGAAAAAGGCTATGAAGTCGAACTCTTCAGCCCGAACGGGGGCAAGTGCGAAGCCGATGCCATGAGCGATCCCAATGATGCAAGCGGCTACTCGGCTTCCGACCTTATCTCGCAAGGCTTTATTCATACCGAAAAATTGCGCTCCTTAGTCGATAACACCAGGCCCATTTCTGAACTGACCGTAGCTGATTTCGACGCACTTGTGGTGGCAGGCGGACAGGCTCCAATGTTTACCTTCGAGACTGCAACCGACCTGCAAAGCAAATTCGTGGAGTTTTATGAATCGGGCAAAGTGACCTCAGCCCTGTGCCACGGCACGGCCATTCTGCGCTTTGCAAAACTTTCAAACGGGGAGTATCTGGCTAAAGGTAAAACGGTTACGGGCTTTGCCAATGTCGAGGAAGACTTCGCCGATAACGCTGTTTGGGAGTACGGCTTACTGGCACGCGATAAGCATGTGATGCCCTGGAGGATTGAAGATGAACTGAAAAACCTCGGGGCCAACTACGTGCAGGCGGGCCTCTGGCGCGGGTTCGCTATTCGGGATGGCAACCTCATCACGGGTCAGCAAAACTTCAGTGGAGCCGAAACCGCCAAAGTCATTATCGAAGCGTTGGGAGAATAAAAAGTTTCACCTAAAAGCAATAGCAACGAATACTTCTCACCGGCGCGACCTCAGAGATTGGGGTGGAGATTGCCAACTGGCTTTATGAACTTACTATATCGGCTGCTTCTTGTATACCTCACCGCTACGCCCACCCTGGCTCAGCTTAACGAAAGCGACACTACGCTGGTACAGCTGAGGGCTTCACTGACAGGAAATGTACAGCAAGGTAACGTAGACGTCACGACCGTTCGTGGAAAACTCGATTTTACGCTCTCACCCGTCCGCGACTGGGTCTTTAAATCGCAGAATTCCAGTCTGTATCAGTCGTTCTACTCCACGAAAGCCGACAACGACCTCTTCAGCCGAAACTACGTATATTTCCGGCCCTGGCAACGGGTCTATCCGTTCGGCATAGGCTACGTTTCGACTAACTTCCGGCGTAGCATTGATGTCCGGTATTTTATAGGTGCGGGGAGCAGCGTGCAACTTATCAACAGCCGTCAACACGTACTGAAAGCCTCCGCCGGGGCTGTGTATGAGGAAACCCGGTTCTCGGCCAGTACCTTTAATGAAGCGACTTATAACGGGTCCAGCACCATCGCGCTCTGGCGGGCTACCACCTGGCTGGGTGGCTGGCATTATCTGCTCGATAACCACCTGCGGCTCTACTACGATGCCTTCTGGCAACCGGCGTTTTCGGATGGGGCGAACTATCGCTGGCAGTTCGATGTGGGCTTCGACTTTCCCATCTGGCGGGGGCTGGCGTTCAATGCCCTGTATACCTACACCCATGAGAACGTAGTGGTTACGCAAATCAAGGCCGACGACAAAATCCTAACCCTTGGGCTGTCGTACAACCTGCGGAAACTCCATCAACAATGAAAACCAACTGCGCTGACTAGCATGGACTTTGGAAACAGCTGATCATCAGCTAATAGCCTTTCTGACTGGTGGTCTGTTAATAGCCGGTTTCTATAGTATCCGCAAATCCTGAATACCAGATGAATTATTTCTCCAAATCGCGGGTCGAGGCCTTCAGCGATGGCGTGTTTGCCATTATCGTCACGCTGTTGGTATTAGAAATTAAAGTGCCACACATTGACCATCACGAATCGGTGGCCGAATTGACAGGAGCGTTATATGCGCTGTTACCTAAGTTCATTAGCTGGATTATCAGTTTTCTGATGGTGTGCGTGATCTGGGTCAACCATCACCGGCTATTGAATCAGATTGCGAATATCACCCACGCCATTTTCTGGCTCAATGCCCTACTGCTGCTCTGGTGTTCGTTCATCCCCTCCCGACGGCCCTGCTCGGCGACTACCATAGCAACCCGGTGGCAAGTTTTGTCTTTGGCGTAGTAATGGCCTTGATGTCGGTTACATTCACGCTCATTCGTTGGCAGGCGCAACGAAAAACCGACATCCTGCCACCTACTATTGACCAGGTAGGCTTCCGGAAAATTACCCGCCAATCGGTGCTGTTTGGGCCAATACTATACGGCACAGGGGCCGTGGCAAGCTTTCTGAGTCCCTGGCTATCTATGGCTATTTTTGGCT
The DNA here is from genome assembly GCA_003259005.1 of Spirosoma telluris. GTDB lineage: Bacteria > Bacteroidota > Bacteroidia > Cytophagales > Spirosomataceae > Spirosoma > Spirosoma telluris. The sequence continues at coordinate 431,355 of QLII01000001.1, read as the reverse complement.
TTATTCCTTTCTATTTTATCTTCTTTAATTCGTCCAATCAGGCTCCGAATCCAGAATGAGCATCTATTAATCAGTACTCAAAAACCATCATGAACATCGCAGTTATTGGCACAGGCAACGTAGGTGGAGCATTAGCTCAGGGTTTTATTAAGGCTGGCCATACGGTATGGGTGGGCGCCAATTTTCCCCTCTCCGAAAAATCAATCAACCTCGCCACCAAAATTGGGGAAGACCGCTTCACCACCGTTTCGTCGGCAGTCGCGCAATGCAACGTAGTCGTACTGGCGATTCCGGCCATGAAGGCTATTGAGGTAACGCATGAATTGGGCGATACCAGTGGCAAAGTCATTATCGACGCGATGAACACCGTGCGGGGTATGGGACCAGCCGGCTTCAGCCACACAACAGAGGCTATTCTGGCAAACACCGCTACCAACGACGTAGTGAAGTGCTTCAATACCACCGGTTTCGAGAACCTGCTAGACCCGATATACAAGGGAGAAGGCATTGACATGTTCGTGGCCGGCACCAGCGTAAAAGCTAAGGCCATTGCTACTCAGCTAGCGAAGGAGATCGGCTTTGGAGAGTGTTATGACCTCGGTGGCAACGACAAATTCGGCTTGCTGGAGCAATTGGCCCTTAACTGGATTACACTGGCTATTTTTCAGGGCTATGGACGCGGAATAGCATTTAAGGTAGTGAAACGATAATTGTTGCCGAGTTTGTAGACTCGGTCCCTTATCAGGCAACTGACGGTTTAAATCCTTTTTCTACGACGCTCCTGACAAGTCCGTGAAACCAGCTTAGCGGTACAATCCGGCGTAAAGCCAGCAGTATGGGTGACTGACCACCTACCGGATACCGAAGCCGGAACGACCGGTCACTGGCCGCTACAAAAATCTTCTCGGCCACCACCTCTGGGCCTGGAGCATCGGCTCCGGCTTTTTGTGAATTGGCCAGCGTTACTCGTACATAGTCATCGTAGGCGGTGAGCCCATCTTTTTGAAGTAGATCCTGCGATCGATCGTAGAAATCGGTTTTGATAGCGCCGGGCTCAATGTTCTTCACGCGGATGTTGAAGGGCCGTAACTCAAACGACAGGGCTTCGGTGAAGCCCTCAACGGCCCATTTGGTACCGTGGTAGATGCTATAAATGGGAAAAGTAATTAGCCCGCCCATCGACGTTACATTGATGATCGCCCCGTCACGCTTCTCCCGAAAGTACGGTAGAATTTCACGAATCACATTCATTACGCCAAACACATTGGTGTCGAACTGACGTTGTACCTGCTCAGAACTAGCAGCCTCAAATACACCCACAGCACCGTACCCCGCATTATTGACCAGTACATCGATACCTCCGAAAGCTGTCCGGGCATCGGTAAGCGCCTGCCGGATACTGTCCATATCCAGTACATCCAGCCGAAACAGCTTAACGTTTGGCAGTTTACTAAGTTCGGTTTCTTTAGCGGGTGTCCGCATCGTAGCGGCTACATTCCAGCCCTGCTGAGCGAAATAAAGGGCAGTAGCCTTGCCAATGCCGGATGAGCTACCGGTAATAAAAACGGTTTTGATTGACTTGTTCATGACGGTTTGATGGATTACTGTATAATGAAAAAATATTCACTTAAATAGTAAAAATTAAGACGACTATCTACGCCGTCTTTCTAATCAGCTACCGCTTGACACCGTCCCAGATAACGGAGAATGTCAATTCCCAGTCGCTTTCACTGATGTTTTTTTGCGAAAAGAGAGCCTGTTTCGCCAACTCGTTGAGCATACCACAAACCAGCGTGACCAATAAATCCGGATTGGCTTCTTTAATGATGGTTTGCTGTTGCCCTTCCACGACCAGCTCATAAATGGGTTGCATGACGCTGTCTTCTTCGGCACGTATGGCCTCCGTTTCCACAAAGTAAGGGGAACGAAAATATTGCTCAAAAAAAGCGGTATACTCTGGATACTTTAAATTATCATTCAGATAGTTACGTGTCATTTTCTGAATTTTAACCCGTAGCGGATCAGTAGTAGCAATCCCCGAATTCAGGTCGCTGAGGCTTTTGCGGAGCAAGTAGGCATAGAGCCGCTGGATCAGGGCAGGCTTGTCATCGAAATAGATGTACACCGTTCCCGTGGCAACGCCCGCTTCTTTGGCTAAATCCGACATTTTCAGACCAGACAGTCCGGTCTGCATAATGAGCCGCAGGGCCGTATCGAGAATGAGCTTTTCCTTTGCTTCGTCTTTGGTGCGCATAACAACTAGCGAATTGACTACGCAAAGTAAAGTGAATAAAAAATCATCCACAAATTTTAAGTGAACTTTTATTCACCTTACAAAAGACAAACAAGTTGAAACCCCGGTCAGGCGCTTAAATGCTCGTTTACGTTAATCGTCTCATCGGTCAATGTGCGAACTGAGCGAGTAATTCGGGGAGATCGTTGCCATAGGTGTAGCTATTGCCAATGAATAAAACCCGCACCGAATCGGGTTTGGTACGGGCGAATACGCTTTCCTGCCTACTCACGTATAGGGCAAAAAACAGGAGTAGACAGCGGATTTTAGTCATTCTGGAAGGCCATTAATGACTCATCAAAAATAAGACAAACACAGAGACACGGAGCACCTGAATTTTTAATGGGTAAAATGCCCTGTATGCTCCGTGTTTCTGTGTTTAAACTAGTGCTCTCGTCCAATTTATAGATTCTCGGGATTCTATCGTATCTGATTGTCAATACAATAGAATCAGAAGAATTTATAGAAACAATAGAATCTATTTTGCCAAAGCACTAGTTCAACTAAACCTTCATTTCCCAGCCTTTTTCGTACTCGCGCTTCCAGAGCTGTGTAGCGGCTTTATTGTCTTTAATGTGGCCGTTGGTCGTGTCGCAGTGCAGGGTTGAGCCGGTGCGTTGCGCGATGTTGGCCAGGTGGCAAAGCAACACACTTTTGTGCCCTTCTTCAATGGGCGCCGTTAATTTCGTATTCTCCCGTATGGTTTCCACGAAGTTGGTAAAGTGTGTCAGTTCCAGATCACCCGTGGCGCTGACAGTATTGTTAGGATCGAGCTTGGTACTCGGCTTGATCTCCTTCACCAGTTTGTTTTTGTCATCAAAAATCTGGTAGTCGCCCCCGCCTTTGTTCACCAGCGTTCCTTTATCGCCATAAATAATAAAGCCCCGGCCACTGCCGTCGATGGGGTATGAACTACAACTACGGCCTTCCCAGGTGATGGCCTTTCCATTGTCAAACTCAAAGGTAGCAACCTGTGTATCCGGCGTCTGCCAGTCATCTTTGAAGGCATACCGCCCACCCGACGATGTTACTTTCGAAGGGAAATCAACCCCCATAAACCACCGGCAGCAGTCGATCTCGTGGTTTCCATTGTTGCAGGCTTCGCCCGTTCCCCAGTTCCAGAACCAGTGCCAGTTATAATGAACCAGATTGTCGCGGTAGTCCTGACGGGGCGCTGGTCCCTGCCAGAGGTTAAAATCCAGCGTCGAGGGCACGGCTACTTTCTTACCAATCCCAATGGATTTGCGGGAATTGGTGTACCAGGCTTTGGCAAAATACGGGTTGCCGATGGCACCGCCCCGCACTTCCTTCACCGCTTCGATGAGGGTTGGAAACGACCGGCGCTGGCTCCCAACCTGAATCAGTTTGCCATACTTGTCACGCGCCTGAATCAACATCTCGCTCTCGTATGGATTCTGACCGCAGGGTTTTTCTACGTACACATGCTTGCCATTGGCAACGCCCATCAAAGCCGCTGGCGCGTGCCAGTGATCAGGGGCAGCAATGAGCAGGGCGTCGAAGTCTTTCTTCGTCACCAGTTCACGGATATCCTTTATAATAGTGGGTTGACGGCTGGCGTCTTTTACCGCGTCCAGGCCGTTTTTGATGGCCTTTTCTTCCACATCACACAGGTAAGCGACCTCTACGTTCGGCAGTTTGGAAAACGATTTAGCGTGGTAAGCACCCCGGCTGTTAACGCCCATGACGGCTACAACAACCTTATTACTAGGCGCGTTTTTACCGTAAATAGGGAAGTTCAAAATCGTAGTACTGGCGGTTGCTAGTGCGGTATTTTTAACAAATGTCCGACGATCCATAGGATTGAGTTTTTTACAAAAAAATTACTTGATCTCTTTGATTTTAATACTGCGAAAACTCACTTCATTGCCGTGATCCTGTAAGAGAATACGCCCTTTGGGTACTTCACCAAAATTGACAAAGCCCTTGTATTTACTACTGGCCACTAACTCCCTAAAGGCGGGCGAACCCCGTTCGTACTCAAGGACTTTTACGCCGTTCAGATAATGCTCGACGAGGTTGTTGGGATATACCGTAATCCGACCCGTATTCCAGTGGCTGGTTGGGTGCTCAACCCCTACCGGCTTGTTGGCTTTAATCAGATCATAAAGCGATGCCTGTGTGCGGTTGCCATCGCGGCCCTGTTTGGCATCAGGGTGTAGTTTATCGTCCAAAATCTGATATTCCAACCCGATAACTGACCCTTTCTCTCCTTCAGAACGGGTGACAAAATATTTCAGCCCACTGTTGCCACCGGGAGCCAATTTGAACTCGAAGCGTAGATCGAACGTGCTAAATTGGTCTATCGTCACGATATCGCCCCCTACGATATGTTCATGTCCACCCATTTCGGCCACCCCGATTGTACCATCTTTTATAATCCAGCCAGTTGCTGGAAAATTATCCTTATACGCACTTTTCCAGCCTGTCGGACTAACTCCATCGAAGAGCAGTTTCCAGCCGTTTTGTTTTTCAACATCAGTTAGTGTATTGGGTGCCTGCTGCCCTTTTGCCAGATTAGCAGAACCAGCCAGCAGGCATAATATTGTTAATAGCAGTGGTCTTCTCATAAAATTAGTGGTCAATTTTTCGGCTTTGCCTACCTCTAGGGTTTTATGACTTTCAACGTCTGACTCTCCGTCAATGTACTTACCCGTAGTAACAACACGCCAGCCGCCATCTGACCAACCGGCAGTCGGATATGCTCTGACGAACCAGCCTGCTCGACCAGATGCTTCGTAACCCGTTGACCTCCCTTGTCAATGAGTTCAGTATGCAGAGACTGACCTTCCACACCCGTTACCTGTATGCTTACTATGTCACCCTGAATCGGATTCCCAAGCACCAACACCCGAAGTCCCGACGGCTCAATACCTACCCGAGCACCGACGGGTCCTGGCTCCTGCCCATATACCAGCGAACCATTTATATAAGCCGTAAGGTGAGTGTTCTCGGCCAGTGCAGCAGCCGGTTTGTAGGAGTAATCGTTTGCTTCGTTGAAGTTCGACCAGTCCGATTTGTTGATTCGTTGCTGGATGATACCCGTCGAACTGAGTGGGTTTAACTGGCCCAGTGTTGGTACGAAACTAAGTTCCAGATACGTATCCGTGCCAGCCCGATTCTCCCTGACAAACTTGCTGTTGATCTTGCTGTTGCCCAATTCGGCATAATCCAGATTGTAGACCAGCGGGGTGGTCCCTTCTGCACTGAACCAGTAGCGAACCGTTACCTGGCTGTAATCTACCGGCGAATTGCCTTCATTGGCTAGTTTCAGATGCGTACTAATCTGATTCGTAGTTGGGCTGCTGTTTTTATTCTCAGAGTAGACCTTCAACGCCGTCACCGGGGTTATAGCGACTGGCTCTGTGCCCCCTACCAGAACCCCGTTTTTATAGATCGTGATCCGGTCGGTTTTCGTATAGCTGGCAGTCGAAGCAAACGAGTAGTCGTTTGTTTCCGTCAAATTCGTCCAGTTTTGTTTACCAATACCCGTCTGAATTTCACCCGAATTACTACCAGCTGCCAGTATTCCTGCCGATGCGTCGAAGCTGTATTCGATATAGCCGAAAGCGCCCTGACGCGGTTGGGCCAACGGCACATACGACATCCGGACTTTGCTGGCACCCAATTGGGCCCAATACACCGACAGATTCGTCAGGGGCGAAAAGTCTTCTACCGTTAGCCAGTACCGGATCGTAAGGTCGCTATACGATACACCGGTTGTACCCTCGTTATTGAGTTTCAGATACGGCCGAATGACGTTGTTGCTGGGCAGGTTATTATCGCCATCCCGATAGGAAACACTTAATGTGGCGGGGGGCACTTTTATGCTCACGGTGACGCTGGTGACCGGGCTGACACAAACGCCCACTTTGCAGGTTACCGAGTAGACGAATTCACCAGTTGCCGAGGTCGAGACCACCAGCGAACTACTGCCATCCGTACCGTTCCAGTTAACTGTACCAGCGCAGTTTGAAACAGAAAGCGTGACATCGATGGCTCCCTGCGTGGCCGATACGCTGCTAATGTTGGGCGCGTCGGGCGTCGTCAAACTCCCGGATACATCAACCGAAGCCGACACGGAGCAACCCTCAGCGGAGGTAACAAGCACCGAATACGTGCCTGCCTGCCAAACCGTAGCCGTGTTGCCCGTGCCAATCTGAGTAGCCCCATTGCCGAAGCTATACGTTAGGTTCGAGCCGGATGTTGCAGTCAGCGTGACGGTTGGCGTGGTGCAGCTAATGGTTCCGCTAGCCGTCAAAATCGCCGTTGGTGGCGTATTCACGCTTAAGCTAAACGCACTGGAAGTCAAACTGTTGAAGCCTGTAATAACGACCGTGTAGTTGCCCTGGTCGGCAGCGGTTACCGCCGAAATCGACAGCATAGCCGTGGTTGCAGAGGCTACATCCGTCAGGGCAGTTCCATCCTTGTACCACTGGTAATTCTGGACAGGCCCATCAACCAAGACTGAAGCACTGACCGTAGCGCCCACACAAACGGCCGAACTGCTGGCGGGTTGCTGGGTAATGACAATAGGTGTGCCCTGAAGTTCATACGCCCCAATATCCACGCCCAACCCCTGCGGACGATCGATACCCATCATGTCTTTGGTTGCGAACTGCCCTGCCGTGTTACTGCCTGCGTTGATAGCCGGACTGGCACTGGCAATTCGGAAATCTCCATTGGCAGCATCGACAAACTGAGGGTCCTGCCCTACTATGTTCTGATTCCCGGCAAAATAACCAGCACCTGCGTTGCTAAACGTAAGGTTGTTGTTCTGCTGAACGTTCGAGCTACCCGAAACCGAACTTGGGTTTTCGCCCGGCTTGCCGTAGAAAATGTTGTTAAAAATCCGGGCACCAATTGAGCCCTGCATAATAAACTCGTTGTCGATTCCCACGCCTAACCCACCATCGCTTTGTCCATTCTGGTAGGTAGTATTGTTGATAACGAGTGCGTTATCGCTATAGTTGATATTGATGCCCCGGCCCCCATTCTTGTAGCAGATGTTATTCTCAACAAGGAATTTACCGGTATAATCCCCAAGCGGATTTTTAATTACATTGGCATTATTGGGATCGGTATTCCGGTTATTATCAAGTATGATCCCATTGCCATCATAAAATTTACAGTTCGTACCCGTACCGCCAATGTTCCAGGCAATTTTGAGCATGTTGCCAAAACTGCGGTTTCGGCGAACAATCATCTTGGTATCGGTAGCATTGTCGTAATTCCAGGAATTGAAGATGCTGATGCCACTGGTTCCATACACTGTATACCAGGAGTTGTTAGCCAGACTATTGTCTTCAATCGTGACGTAATCGGCTTCAATAGCCGATATGCCAGCCCCTGCACAATCGTGGACGTTGTTGTTGGCAATGACAATGTGGTGGGGTCGAAGGTTGCCCCCCGTGCGTCCGCTGATCGATATGCCGTTCCCGTTGAAGCGGGCAATTGGGGTTGCCGCCGGACTTGGCCCTTCGCAGGCACCGGGTTGCGCCTGAGCCTGCGCCAGCGTTATACTGGCATTATTACCCACGATCTCAAAGCCCTGAATTTTAATGTAAGCAGCCGCTGGTAATATATTGAATGCCTGCCAGTTATTGTTACCCAACTGCAAAACGGGTTTGTCTGTTTTATAGGGCATAAAGACAATCCAGCGGAAGGGCGTTCCAATGCGCTGAATGCCAACAATGTTGGTACTGGTGCCGGTGTAGGTACCCGCCATCACGAAAACGGTATCGCCCGGCGAAACCCGGTCGGCTGCTTTTTGAATGGTGTTGAAGGGTAAGGCCTCCGTTCCGGCCGTGTTAGCAGCCGAAGCCGCTGCACTTACATACCAGTTTCGTGTGCTAGCGTAATTGGCGGGATATACGGAGATACCATTATAGCCAGTGCCAGACTGAATGGCAGTCATAGCGGCTGAATTGGTGGCTACTGCCCGAATCTGATAACTTCGTCCATTGGCAGGCACGGTAGGCGCTGTCCAGACAATCGAGTAGGGAGCCGTCAGGTCCTCCCCAATTTTGGTGTACGTTCCCGAAAAAGCCGCATCATAAAAAAACTCCACTTTTGTAATGGTTGTACCAGTTGGTGTCGTTGCCGTAGCCTGAATGTTGATGTCCGCCCCTGAAAGGTAAGAGGAATTAAACTGAGGGAACGACATGCTCACACTCGGTGGTGCAAGAAAGACAACCGTAGCGGTAGCTGTAGCCGAACAACCATTAGCCGTAGTCCCTGTCACCGAATACGTAGCTGCCGTGCTGGCAGAAAGGACAGCCGTCGTGGCTCCTGTACTCCAGCGGTAGCTATCGGCCCCTGACGCAGTCAGCGTAACACTACTGCCCGTAGCAGCTGTCAGGCTAGGATTTGCAGCGATACTAACTGTCGGCGGAACGTTCACCGTCAGACTAAAGGCGCTGGAAGTCAAACTGGTTGACCCACTGATGACCACAGCGTAGCTTCCCTGATCCGCGGCTGTCACGGCTGAAAGTGACAGGGTAGCCGTAGTCGCAGAAGTCACACCAGTTAACGCATTGCCATCTTTATACCATTGGTAAGTCTGTACTGGGCCGTCTACGCCTACTGAAACGCTAACAGGAGTACCCACACAAACGACCGAACTGCTGGCAGGTTGCTGGCTAATGGAAATAAACGTTCCCTGAAGTTCATAGGCTCCCATATCCACGCTCGGTCCCTGAGGACGGCTAATACCAACAAGGTCGTTGAGGGCATACTGACCAGTATTCGTACTCCCTGCATTGACAGCAGGACTGGTGGGCATTAATTGAAAGTTACCATTGGGTGCATCCACAAACTGCGGATCAACACCCGTCAGGCTCCGAGGACCCGTAAAGAACGGGGTATCTGTCCCGCCAAATGTCAGGTTATTGCTCTGGAGCAGATTAAGCGAGTTGACGGGAGCACCGGTAGCTTTGTCAGAACGGCTGTAGAAAATATTGTTATAGAGGCTAACGGAAGTAGAGTACCGCATGGCAAACTCGGACGTAATTTCGGGGCTGGCCGCATTCTGGTAAAACGTGTTGTTGCGAATAGTAGCGTTATCACTATAATTGATATTAACCCCCGTCCCCCATTTTGGTAGCAGATATTATTTTCGATCAGAAATTTACCGGTATACGCTCCATTCGGGTTCGTTGTCCCAAACTGATTATTGTTATTATCGAGAATAATACCGTTTCCATCGGTAATACCCGGCACACCCCTGCATTTATCCATTTGACGAACAGCCGTTACCATAACAGATATTATTACGAATAATCATCTTGGGTGTATCGGCATTAGTATCATAGTTCCAGCTATTGAGAAAACTGATACCACTGGTGCCGAAGATGGTATACCACGAATTGTTGTAAACCGTGTTGTTTTCAACCGTAACGTAATCGCTTTCGATGGCCGAGATCCCTGCGCCCCCACAGTCATGAGCCGTATTGTTGGTCAGGGCAATGTGATGTGGCCGTACATTACCGCCCCCCGGCCGCTGACACTGATGCCGTTTCCGTTGAACGCCGGGTTGACCGTGCCCGTTGGATTGTCGCAGCTACCGGGTTGCGTAGTCGCCTGTGCCAGCGTTACGTTGGCGTTATTACCCTCGATCTCAAACCCCTGAATTTTGATATAGGCAGCCCCAGCTACTAAATTAAAACCCTGGTAGCCGTTGAATGACAGTTTAGGTTTGTCATTCTGGTAGTTGGTCAATACGATCCAATTGGTGGGGGTTCCGGTACGCCGGATAACCACCACATCGCTTCCTGCGGTATTCGTGTACGTACCCGCCATCACAAAAATACTATCGCCGGGGGCGGCTGCATCAATGCCCCGCTGAATCGTGTTGAACGGAGCCGCCAACGTCCCGGCGGTACCCGGATTTGCCCCGGCCTGTACATAATATTTTTTATTGCTCGCCGTGTTGGGCGCATACACATCGACCCGATTGTAGCCAGTCCCCCCTGAACGGCGGTAGCTCCCGTGGAGTTAGTCACCTTCAAACTCAGTTCATTATAGGAAATCTGCCCGTCAGGAATAGTCCAGGTGTAGGAAAAGGGAGCAGTCAGGTCTTCCCCTAACTTGACAGTCACTTTACTGTTTCCCGGCCCCGTAAATGTCGCCAAGAAAAACTCAACTTTTGTAACGGTCGTGCTGGCGGGAGTAGTCGTTGTGGCCTGAATATTGACCGGTGTTCCGGTAATAAACGAAGTTCTGAAAGCCGGAAAACTCATGCTTACTGAGAGCGACTGCCCGACACTAACGGACGAAAGGCTCATTGCCAGGAACAGGATGAGGTATAAGGTGTTGCAGAAAAAAGGCAGGGATTTTACGAAGATCAACTCATTCACCTTCAGTCTAATAAGTGTAAACCGGCAAGAAAAATCAAGTTTCATCATTGAGTTTTTTCTGGTTTAAGAAAGATTGAGGACAGTGTTTTCGCGATATGGGATACCTATTTCCTTCCTGATCAAATCTGGTCAGGAAGGAAATAGATATGTGCAGATAGAAAATCAAAAAGAATAGAACGGCGGCAAGGAAACAATCCGCTACCCTAGGCTATTACGGTACTTATTGAGTCTTTACGGAATGTGTTGATCCTGGTAGCCACATGACAGTCGTAGATGTAATCTTTCTCACTGTAGTATTCAGTGTTTATCATATGCCCGATGACAGCGTTTCAGAAATTCTCTAACAGATACCATTTGTTGATGGGGAAGAAAGTGCTTCCCCAAACCTGTGGGGAAGCGTTTACGAAACCAACCTATCAATACAGCTTATTAACCTAATTTTATTGAGTCTATCAACAGACGTTAACCAAGCCTGGCTATTACGGTATGGTCACTGTCGCTACTTTTTTGACCGCATCGGAACTGCCAGTAATACCTGTAGCCGTTAACGTAACTGTATAGGTGCCGGCTTGAGTATAGGTGTAAATCGGAGATGGATCAGCAACAGCAGTTGAACCATCCCCAAAATCCCAGGAATAACTAACAGCATTCGATGAGGTGTTGGTAAACGTGATTTTCTGAGGCACTGATGCGTCGGCCTTTGTCGTGAAATTTGGCGTAGGTTTTAAAATGGTGGGATCGAAAGAAATGATTGTAGTTTTAAGCAATGGATTAACAGGAGTTTGTGAGCTGGCAATGCCGACAGCAACGGCCAATTTCTGCGCCGGACTTGTGCGCAAATAGTCTAAGTCGATAGTCAGATTGAAAGCACCAGACTCCTGCCCATTCGGTATAGTTACCGATGGTGGCAGCACAAATTTATCGGCAGGTAACGCGACAGTACCTACCAGCGCATTCGTACTGATCAACTTACTGATGGTATCCGCATTGGCCGTAATCGTTACAGGGACATCGCCATCGGCCGCAACGCCACCCCGAAACACACCAAGCGGAATAATTACTTTTTTAGTAGCCAGATCGACGGTGAACCGATAGGTACCTGAAGTCGAAATACTATTGATGGTAAACAGGCCATTTTTAGCCGTCGGCATGTAAATGATTTGTTGCGGATAATCGGCCTTCGCGAGTTCCTCATATTTACATGAGCTCAGCAATAAGCTGGACCCGAAGAAGACGAAAGCAAATCGTTTGGTATAGGAAGAGATCATGGGGTTGTGCGTTAGATATTGGGTTACTGGTTATTGAGTTATTGGTTATGATGTAGATTATCAATGCCCAATAACTCAATAACCAAGGCTAGTTTACCAGCCTGGATTCTGAACCAACCCTTTCGAGGCATTTAATTCGCCTTGTGGAATTGGATAGAGATACATCTTCGGTTCAAAAACCCGGTTTCGACAACAATCGGCTTATAGGTAAAGGTACCATCCGCGTTTTTGGTAATGTCGACACCCATCAAGGGAGCTCCCAGGTATTGCGGCCCCTGTAGCCATCGCCGAACGTCCCAGCCCGATGATCTTCAAAGGCCAGTTCAACCCGACGTTCGTTCCGAATCCGTTCCCGCATTTCGGCCTGCGACAAACCGGTAGGCAGACCTGGCAGGGCAACCCCCGTTCGGGTACGCACCTTATCGACGTAGGTTTTAATGTCGGCATGACCGGGGCTGTATTCGTTCAGCGCTTCGGCATAATTCAGATAGATTTCGGCTAGCCGGAACAGATTCCAGGAATACACGCTGGTATTGTTGAGCAACAGATTCAGGTTTTCGTTGACGTACTTTTTCAGATAATAACCGGTTTTTGTCGCATTGACAATTCCTTTTCCATCACGTCCACCGGCCCAGGCTTCTACATTCCGGCCTTTATAGGAGGTATTGTTCAGAATAATATTCAGCCCCAGGCGCGGGTCACGGTTAGCGTATGGATTAGCAGCCTGAACAGGATTATTCCAGTCGAACTTTGTACCGTTGGTCATTTCATAGGCATCGACCAGATTCTGGGAAGGGGTTGTGCCACTGTTGCCCAGATCATACCCAATGGGGTAGTTTGCTTTTTCGAAATCGTTAGACGCTGAATTTCGGCGGGAATAAATAATTTCCGGTAAGGTATAGCTATTCGTAATGAACAGATTTCGGTAGTTGGTATTCAGGGTATAGCCCGTACCAGAAAGGTCAAGAACTGCTTTGGCGGCATCGGCAGCCTCTTTCCAACGCGCCTGCCGGTCGCCGGTAAGGGAAATAAGATCAGGATTGGCGTAGCCACTTACCCAGGTGGGTGTATTGAACAAATCGCTGGCCGCATAGAGCAGCGCCCGGCTTTTTAAGGCCAGCGCTGCGCCCTTTGTGGCACGCCCCAAATCGGTAGCCGAATAGGTAACAGGCAAGTTTTTTGCCGCCGAATCACACTCCGATGTAATGTATTGCATACACTCGGCTAGTGTATTCCGCTTTGTAGCCTGAAAATTATCATTTACAGAGAAAATCTGGGTAATAATGGGAACCCCACCGTAGCGTTTAACCAGTTCGAAGTAAAAATAGGCTCTTAAAAACCGGGCTTCGTATTTCCATCGTTTAATATCATTCAGCCGGGTTTGATAGATGGTTTGGGCAGAAGGTGCTGGGTCAAGCCGGTACTGATCCAGATTAACACTATCGCTAGCAATCAGAAACTGGTTCACTTTGCGAATGCCCAGATAGAAATTAGCCCACAGGTTTTCAGGGTTATCAATGGCATTCCAGGAGCCATTATTAAATTTCTGCACATTCGATGTTTCCAGCGTATGCTCGGCTTCATCGGTGGCGGAAGCAGTCATCGCGCCATCAATCTGTAGATAACCGGCTGGTATATTGGTATATAGCGAATTAACCCGGTTCAGGGTATAATCATAAGACCTGATGAGTTGCTGTCCTGTTATATCGGTAATGAGTTCCCGGTCCAGATTCTCACAGCCGCTCAGCCAGACAACCAAAACCACACAAAGGATAGAAAGAATAGATTTCATGTTGCTTGTCTTGTTTAATGCCTCCTTTAAAACTGCAGTCTGACACCCGCACTGACCGTTCGCAGAGGAGGATATCCAATCCCACTGACTTCTGGGTCCATGTAGCCCTGTAAATGATCGAGCGAAAACAGGTTGGTTCCGTTCATAAATATCCGGGCGTTAATCAGCCTGATTTTGTCAAGGAGTTGACCAGGAAGGGTATAGCCCAGTTCGAGACTACGCAACTTAATAAAGCTGCCATCGCGTTGCCAGAAACTAGAGAACTGGTAATTATTCAGGTTATTAGAGGCCGACAGGCGCGGGTAAGTAGCCGTAGCGGCAGTAGCAGCAGTCCAGCGATCCAGAGCGATGGGGCCAATCTGACCATTATTTTGAAAGGCCTGAAACTGCGTTCCCCCAAAGTATACAGTCCTGCCAGTTACTCCCTGAAACAGGAATTCCAGATCGAATCCCGGTACTGTAACTTCGAATGAAGGGTAACCGCTAGGGTTGGTATCGATGTTTTACCAATTGGGCGCGTATCGTTCTGGTCGATAAGGCCATCACCATTCTGGTCTTTGTACTTAATGTCGCCGGGCTGTACAGGAGCAAATATTTGTCGGGGCTGGCTGCAATATCGGCCTGATCTTTAAAGAGACCAAGTGCTTCGAGGCCGAATGGCTGACCAATAGGCTGTCCCGTTGTGTATTGGTAATCGAACAACCGAATAGCTTCTGCATTGTAGACGATTTTGTTTTGGGCATACCAGGCACTGGTTTCCACAAAATACTGGAATTGACTCGTCGATTTACTACTGTAGCGAATGGTGGCTTCAACCCCTTTGTTAGTTGCTTTTCCCTGATTCAGCAGTGGTAGGGTTATTCCGGTATATTGGGGTACCGTGCGATTGGGCGCGACCAGAATATCGTACCGATTATTCTGGAACAGATCAATACCGACATCCAGGCGTTGAGCCAGTGTTAGCTCAAGCCCAATATTGGTAGTTTTCTGTTTTCCCAGCTCAATTGCGTGTTGGCCGCTGCGCCTTCCGCTAAACCAAATACCTGCGTATTACCCGTCCCTAAATAGTAGGCCGCAGTATATGGATACAGTTGCTGAAACATAAACCGGTTGCCGCCAATCTGATCGTTACCGGCCAATCCATATGAACCACGCAGTTTTAGGTACGTGATGGAGGAGCTGTTTTTAAGGAATGGCTCATTTGACACAATCCAGCCAACAGATGCTGCCGGGAAAAAACCATAGCGCCGGTCTTTCGGAAAATTCTCGGAACCCATATAGCCAAAGGAAAGCTCCCCAACGTAGGTCTTCGCATAGGCGTACGTAACCCGTCCACCAACACCCAAATGCTTGTAGGGCAGGCTTAACACTGCCGTTGTGGTGTTGTTGGTGTTCGTGTAGCTATCCGAATTATACATAAACAGTGCCGACACGTCATGTTTGCCGAATGTACGGTCGTAGTTCAGAAAACCCTGAAAAATCACATTCCGCCACTGGTCTGAATTGTCTTCATTGCCGAGCAATGATGTTTTCTGACCAAATCGGCTGTAGAGTGTATCGCCTGTGGCCGTTTTCGTAGCCGAAGCCCGCTCATAGGTTTTGGTTTTGTTCGAATAGCTTCTGAAAAAATTATTGAACGACACAGCCGCCGATATCGTCAGGCCCGGCGTAATCATGTCCAACTGCTCTGTTAGTTTTAGGGTCGATTGGAGCGTTCGTCCATTTGAGGCATAGGAACCCGTTTGGAGTAGGTTAGCGAGAGGATTAGACAAGGCGCTGGTTCCGCCAAAACTACCATCTGGGTTATAGACCGGAAAAGCATTGGGAGGCAGCGTTGCCAATGAAGTAAAAACCGATCCGGTAGTTGTAGCCGCCGGATTAGCTTTATCTTCCACCGAGCCACCCAGGGTCAGCGAAGCGGACAGCCGTTTGGTCAGGTTCATATCGACATTCGACCGGAAATTGAACCGTGCGTATTTCGAGTTGACGCTCTCGGGGTCCATGTTCCCAACGTTCTGAAAGAGACCGTTACTCTTAATGGCATTCAGCAAAACGAAGTACCGAACGGTGCTGTTGCCTCCCCGGAAGTTCAGATTGTAATTGGAAATAGGTGCCGTTTTCTTTAACACCACGTCATACCAGTTTACGTTCGGGTGGAAATACGGATCACTACCAGTCCGATACGCGTCTAAATCGGCATCAGTATATCGGGGCGCTTTGCCATCATTGGCGAGTCCTTCATTATACAGTCGCGCATAGTCATACGAGCCCAGGAACTGAGGCAGATTCGACGCGGTATGAAAGCCCTGCTGTGTACTAAAATTCACAACCAGTGGGCTATCACTACCCCGTTTAGTTGTCACTAACAGCACCCCATTGGCACCCCGAAGGCCGTAGATAGCCGTTGCCGAAGCATCTTTTAATAACGAAACTGATTCGATTTCATCAGGTACGAGCTGTTCATACGAGCTTTCGAATCCATCGACCATGATCAGTAGGTTACGCCCTCCGTTTCCAAACGTATTGATACCCCGCCCAATGAGCGTTGGTGAATCATTTCCCGGTTCGCCCCCACCCTGCTGTACCGTAAGGCCCGGAATGCGTCCATAAAGCGTGTTCGCCAGGCTAGTCGTAAAGTTTTTTTGCAGGTCAGTTCCCGAAACGGTTGCCAGGGCGCCGGTAATTTTCCAAGCGGGTTGCCGCCCGTAGGCGATGGCTCGGTCGGCATTCCGATTTAAGGATGATTGCCTGCTCAATGTGTTCACTTTCGTTACGGAGTCTTTGCTGACCTCCTGTGCCCAAACGGGCTGGTTGAAGACTACTGCCAGCAACACGATCAGACCTAGTGTATAGTAGTTTTTAGCATTCATAGGATTCTTGACAGATACGTTAGTAGCCCGGATTCTGGACGAGATAACCTTTATACACTTCGGTATTCAGGAATGGGTGCAGATACATTCTGGGCAGAAATGTGCGGGTTTCGAACACATACGGCTCATATTTAAAGTCGGTACTACCTGTTATTTTCGTGATTTTCAGCCCGTAGAATGGCCCTTGCATAACGCCATCGTTTTCAGCGATTTTCCAGCGTCGAATATCATACAGACGGTGGTCCTCAAAAGCCAGTTCGATGTCGCGTTCGTTGCGTACCCGATCTCTGAACTGCTCTTTGGTCAGCCCTGTGGGTAGTTTGGGCATGCCCGACCGCTGCCGAATAGTGTTGACGGCATCATAGGCTGCGGGCACCGGCCCCTGCGCTTCATTCAGGGCTTCGGCATAGTTCAGATAGGCTTCGGCAAGCCGGAAAACGATACCATTCGGAACGGCACCGGAGCTAGCCGATAACGCATCAGGCAATAACTTTTTCAGCCAGGCCCCACCGTCGCAATCTGCTGCATGGCGGCCACCCTGAAAGGTTTCCAGAAGCGGTACATCTTTGTCGTAGTAGGAGCCATTATAGCCAACTGTCTGGGCAAAACGAGGATCTAATTCCGCATATTTTTGCATTAAATCCGTACCGCCGGGCCAGGTTTGGGGAGTCCCGTCCTTCTTTTCGTACTTCCGCACAAAATTATGAATGACGGATACCCCACCCCAGGCATTTATAATCGAAACCGGCTGTTGTCCATACCAGGGAAATTGGGTTCGAGCCCGGCTGGGATAGGTTTTTTCGGCCAGCACAATTTCGGCGTTGTCATTCTGCTCCCAGGCATATTTGTAATTCTTATCAACGCCTTTATCCGTAATGAGCGAGAAATTACCGGCAGGGGCTAAATCAAGAGCTGCCTTAGCCGCATCGGCCGCTAGTTGCCATCGACTATTATCCTGATTCCCGTAGCAGATAAGTTTGTTATCTTCCCCTAAGCTCATATAGGGAGTAGCGGTATTAAACAACGGACTGGCGGCATAGAGCAGGGTGCGGGATTTCAGCATCTGGGCAGCCGTTTTGGTTATCCGACCCCGGAAGTTGGATGTATAGGTAGCAGGTAATTTGGCTACAGCGTCATCGCAGTCTTTTACGATGAAATTCACAACGTCTTCGATCGTATTGCGCTTAACCTGAAAATTGTCTGTCAGTTGGAACCGCTTGTCAATAATAGGCACACCGCCATAGCGTTTAAGCATTTCAGCATAGTTCAACGCCCGAATGAATTTCACCTCACCAATGACCTGATTTTTATAGGTATCGTCAAGATTTGGTACGTCCTTAAGTCGTTCCAGAATGATATTACAATCCCGAATGGCCGTCCAGCGAATGAAATACCGGTAGTCTTCATTGGCCACTAAAGTTGTAGCTGAAGTAACGTTGCCTGCATTCCACTGCTCCGGATGCATAAATGTGACTTCGCACTCGGCCTCATCGGTAATGGGGGCATTGATGCAATAGGTTCGCGATGTAGGAATCAGGTTTGCATCATTGTAGGTAAAAATAGAGTGTAGACCGATTCGGTAGGTGCCCGCAATGAACGTCTCTAACTGAACCTTAGAGGAGAAAATGGTACTTTCCGTGACATCGACACCGGGTGCTTTATCTAAAAATTCACTGATTGATTTATCACAGGAGGATACTGCCAGGCACAGGACACCACAAATGACAGCCCTGAATAATGTTTTCATGGTGAGTTAGAATTTAAGGTTAAGCCCAAAATTGATGGTACGGGTCAATGGGTAGGGTTCTTCGTTCGTTACCCCTGGGAGGTACTGCCCGGTATGGTACCAGACAGTTCCGGGTCAACACCTGGAAACACGGAACTCCAGGTGATTAGGTTGTTGGCATTGGCATACAGGCGTGTCCCACTCAATCCTAGTTTAGCCAGAAAGGTTTTAGGAATGTTATAGCCGATCTCAACGTTTTTCAGGCGCACATAGCTGGCATCACGTACCCAATACGTAGAGAGCCGGTTGTTGTGGTTGTTCTCATCGCCCTGCGTCAGGCGCGGAAACTGGATCGGTAACCCTTTCTCATAGCGGTCAGCCGACCAGCTATTGACCAGATAGTTTGCCGCACCTGAGTTTTCAAAGAAACCCCGGATTTGCCGTCGGTTATAGGCCAGCGAGACGTTGCCAGCCCCTGAAACAGAATGGAAATATCAAACCCCTTGTAATTACCTCCGAACGAGATACCAAAGATTTTTTCGGGGAAGTTGGAGTAGCCAATCGGGACCTGGTCATCATCGTTAATGATGCCATCCCCGTTGGTGTCCTTATACTTGATATCACCCGGTTGCAGGCGGTTATTGTTCCAGGACGAAACGGGTCGGTTAGCATCATTCACCTCAGCCCAGGTATTGTAGAGGCCCTCAGCCACTAACCCATAAAACTGACCATACCGCTGTCCTGTACGATACTGATAGGAGAATGGCCGTTTAATTTCATCCTGAAACTCGACTTTATTCCGGGCAAAGGTAAAGTTTCCTTTTATCCAGAAATTAACGTTTCCAATATGGTCATTGTAGGTGATGTCTGCATCAAACCCATGGTTCTTCATGCGCCCTAGATTATAAGCAGGCAAGGTGGCCCCCACAGTGACAGGTACAGTACCCAGGTTGGCTAAAATATTGTTTCGCTGTTCAGAAAACACATCGGCAGTTAGACCGATTTTGCCTTTCCAGAACGACATTTCTACCCCTAAGTTCTGTTTGACAGCCCGTTCCCAGGTAACATTCGGTTGCCTAATTTGCCTTCTGAGGAGTAATTATACCGGGTTGTTGTACTACCCACTTCACCAAAATAGTAGCCTCCCGTTCCTGACGCCGTTGTAATAACATAGGCCGAAGGACGGTATAAAAACCGGTCACTCCCAATTTTGTCATTCCCTACTTCACCGTATGATCCTCGGATTTTCAGGTAGGTGAGTACGTCATTTTTGGGAAAGAAGGGTTCATCGGACGCTACCCAGCCCAGCGAATAAGCCGGAAAAAAGCCAAAACGATTACCAGGGGCGAAGTTTTCCGTTCCATTATAGCCAAACGTAAATTCGGCCAGGTAGCGCCCTTTGTAACCGTACGTAGTCCGGCCAACAACACCCTGATAGCCATTGGGAACCAGAAAGGCCAGTGTGGGATCGAAGTACTTCGTCTGGTTATAGTTAACTAATCCCGTTACGTAATGGTCGCCAAAAGCCCGTTTGTAATCGAATCCAAACTGAGCATACGTACGCCGGGTTTTACCGATTGTCTGGGCAAATGAAAAAGGACTGTCGGCCGACTGGGGTACTAGATTCACACTGTTATCGGGCAAACGGATAGCATTATACGTAATCAACGTACGGTTGTTTACCAGCGTCTCCGTATTGTTGTTTTGATAGTTAACGATACCGGTGGCCATCAACCCCTGGGTAATAAAATCAAGGGTATAATCCAGCCGAACAGAGCCTTGTAGGAAGTTCTTAAATTGCCGGTTATACCCCTGACTGAACATATCGGCCAGTGGATTATTAGCTGTTCCTACCCCGACCAGATTAACCAGCTTATCACCGATAAGACCCGGTGATGTTAGCGGATTCGCTCTTCCAATGCCTTCAATTACACGAACGGTTGGCCAGTTATTACCGCTTAGGTTCTCGGTTTGCGACGATACGTCGATGGATGCTTTTAGACGTTTTGTTACATCGAAATCGAAGCTCGACCGGAAGTTATAGCGTTTGTATTTCCGGTTAGCATCGAAATCTTTTACTAAATCACTATGGTTAAACTGCCCACCCTGACTAAAAAACCCTGCCGAAACGAAATAGCGTACCTTTTCGGTACCACCATTGATGCTCAGATTATGCTGGGTTTGCAATGCCTGTGGCTTGAGTACCAACGAGTACCAGTCGGTATTGGGGTGAAAGATTGGGTCCTCCCCCGATTTATACAAGGCTAGATCAGCATCCGTAAACTTAGGGACATAAACAGCCCCGGAAACGTAGCTATCATTTTTTAAGGATTCGTTATATAAACGGGCATAATCGTAACTATTCATGCCTTTCCGCAAACTCGTAAAGCTGGTTACGGCCACGTTTGCCGTATAACTCAACTGTGGCTTTCCCACTTTTCCCCGCTTGGTTGTAATCAATAAAACCCCATTGGCACCCCGTATCCCATAAATCGCGGTTGCCGATGCATCTTTCAGGATAGTCAGGTTTTCAATTTCGTTAGGGTCAATGTTGTTGTAATTGCTCACTTCAACACCATTCACCAGAATAAGCGGATCGGAGGCCCCCGAAAACGTACTGACCCCCCGAATACGGAGGGTAGAAGCATTGTTGCCCGGTTCGCCACTGGTTTGTACGGCAAAAAGCCCCGGCATTCGACCCACGAGTGAATTACTGATGTTAGCCACTGGCGACTGAAGCAAATCTTTGGTGCCTATGGCCGCTATGGCACCTGTCACCGTTGCTTTCTTTTGCGTACCGAATCCCACTACGACTACTTCGTTGAGTTCCTTCATATCGGGCTTCAGCGCGATGTTTATTTGCGTT
Source organism: Spirosoma telluris (assembly GCA_003259005.1). Lineage (GTDB taxonomy): Bacteria > Bacteroidota > Bacteroidia > Cytophagales > Spirosomataceae > Spirosoma > Spirosoma telluris. The sequence goes on along the minus strand of QLII01000001.1, from coordinate 410,165 downwards.
CGGTTGCCAACGATAATCTCCTGTTTATCAAAGCCTACGAAGCTAAATACAAGGACCGCATTCTGATCGGGCACGGAGATGGAATAGAGGCCATTTGCATCGGTGTTTGTCCCCTTCGTTGCCCCTTTGAGAACAATACTGGCACCCGGAACAGGTTCACCTTTTTCGGTGTCTGTCACTTTCCCCTTTATAACAATGTCAGCGGGTTTGGTCGTTGAAAACGCCTGCATATCGGCTCCCGAGGCCAGTGTATTCATTGCCAATGATTTATCAGCTTCCGGCTCAGCTAGCTGGTTTACCGATGTCTTTAACAGTTCGGTTTCAGCTGGTACGTTTTTAGCTGCTTTGCGTGGCAGGATTGTATACCCCCCCTTTAAGTTTACGAAACCGAAGATTGGCAGGCGTCAGTACACGGTCAAGAATCTGCTCCAGTTTATCGTTTTCATTGACCGCCCCCGTAAAGGTTTTGTTTTCCAGGAGTTCTTTCTGATAAACGAAACTGGTTCGGTAGGTCAGTTCTAATTTTTTAAGCAGCGCAATAAGACTGGTACTATTGTCCTGTGCTTTAGTTACTTCCTGTAGTTTATGTACAGAGGCAAATGTCAGTTGGGCGGCTCCCTCCTGAATTCCAAAAAAGCAGGATAACCACAAGGTGGTATAAACGAGGATACGTCTTTTCATAGATGAAACCGGATCGTGTGATTGACAAGGCAGTAGTTGGTAGTCAAACAGGCGAGGGTATCGCTTTTCCCGTTTTTTCTATGATTATTTTCCGTTAATTTTTAAATTTTTGGGTTAATTATGATTCGGATTGGCTGTTGGTTCCGTTACGCATTTTTTGATGATACGTCCATATCCATATGGAACGATTTCGGAACAAATACCGGATTGCGTCGGCGCGGGCGGCCTGGTGGGATTATGGCTGGGCCGGGGCCTACTTTATTACAATTTGCACAGCGCAACGGCATCATTATTTTGGCAACATTGATCAGGGCCAGATGAAGTTATCGTCGGTTGGTATTCTAGCAGATGTATTCTCGCACGAAATACGTCATCATTCCCAACTAGTTGAATTAGGTACGTTTGTTGTCATGCCAAACCATATTCACGGTATTTTGATATTGACCGGTGGGAATGGGAACCGTGACCATGACGTAGATACAAGGCATGCCTTGTCTCTACCCCCACCACCACCCAATTAACCCGGGCGAACAACGATTTCAAAATCAGGGCAAAAACACCGTTTCGTCAATGATTGGTAGCTATAAATCGGCGGTCACCAAACACACACATCGACTGGGTTTTGACTTTGGCTGGCAGGCTCGTTTTCATGATCACATCATTCGGAACGATACCGAATACCAGCGTATTAACGATTATATTGAACAGAATCCTGAACGCTGGGACGCTGATAAATTCTACACCGAAATATAGAGACAAGGAATGCCTTGTCTCTACTAATCAAACACGTACGTATCCCCCACTTTTTTCACATCAGCATCCAGGATAATTGATAAATTGTCGATACAATCTTCGGCTACTTCGGTACTTAACTTGCCCGTAAGTTTCTTGTCCACTAATTGGGCATCTTCCAGTTTGATGGTTACGCCAAAGGTATCTTCCAGACTATTGATAATTTCGGGCAGGCTTTTGCCGTCCAGTACAATATAAGAAGCTTTCCAGGCATCATACAGATCCGGTTGCACACGTTTCAGTTGAATCTGTCGACTTTTTGGCGATACCGTAGCCATATCGCCAGGTTTCATAACGACCATCGACTGATTATCCGTACTTAACTGTACCTTCCCTTCCTCTAAAACAATATGGGTCTCGTCGCGCCTGGTGTTTACATTAAACTCGGTGCCCAATACTTCAATCTGCGCTTCTGCCGTGTGAACGATAAATTTGGCCCCCTTCCGTTTTGCTATATCAAAATAAGCTTCTCCTTCCAGCCAAACTTCACGAACAGGTCTATCAGCCATATTATCTGCGACTTTAAGCACAGAATTGGCATTGAGCGTAACCACCGATCCATCCGCCAACTTAATCTCCTGAATTTTGCCGTAAGCCGTCTGATAGGTCAGGGAGGAATTTGCCTGATAAGCCCCAGCCCAGACCAATCGACATAACCAGTACTATCACAGCAGCTGCAGCCCAGTAGGGTCGCTGATACCATTGCACTATACGAACAGGCTGATTTAGGTCGGATCGACGCTCGGCGATCCTGTTCCCGGCTGGCTGTTCAATATCGTTCCATATCCGTTGTTTAAGCCGGGCCAGGTCTTGTTCGGAAGGCTCAATTTCGCGAAAGCGAATTGTTCTGACATAGTCAATCGCTAACTGTATATCGGCCACTTTATGCGGAAAATCGGCCATAAAGGATTGCCAGAACCGATTCGATTCATCGGTGGGGCTTAACACCCAGTGAATAAAATTGGGGTCTTTACAAAAGTCTTCTACAGTAAAATCGGAATTCGGCATCGGATAGGCGTCATGGTCGTACTCGTTAAACAGAGCACAATTTATTTTTTCCCGGCTTTATCCCAATAAAATCTTTACGAAGAAAATCAGAATAGCCCCTGGCAGGCTCCACAAAGCCCTCCCTGCTCGAAGGATGTGCGTACATAAGCCCGTAAGGTACTCAAGGCGACATTCACTGTGTTATAGACACTCTTCATCGTTATATCCATCACCTCAGCCGCCTGCTGGTAGCTCAGCCCTTTCATGTACACCAGATACAGTATCTCTTTCTGACGACGGGGCAATTTGTTCAACTGGGCTATCACCAGCAACTTTTGCTGTTCAATGAGTTGTTCCTCCACCAGGCTCTGCTCATAGGGCTGCATCAGAAACTCCGCATTATCGAACAAATACGCGTCAGAATCCAGCTTATTCAACCGACCCACCGTATCCAGCAACCGTCGCCGTAAGGCCCGGTAGAGGTAGAACTGGATGTTGTCGGTGGCCCCCAATCTGGACCGGTTTTCATGCAGATGCAGGAATAACTCGTGCAGACAGTCTTCCACGAGCGACTTGTTGCGGATCAGGTTATAGCCATATCGGTACAGATCAGCGGAGAAACGCTCATACAGGCTTGCAAAAGCCTCCGGGCTTCCATCGCGAAAGTCATTCCACAGGCGAATATGTTCGGCGGGCGTGAGTTGATCAGGCATAGCTCAATTACACTCGTTTAAATGGGTCGACTAAATTTCTTACTTCTTGTTACCGGGCAATAATCAGTAAGGCGAGACCAACCATATAGCATAAGAGCATTCCGTTTAGCAACGTATTAACACCTCTAGGGGCTGCCCGAAATTCCCGCCACACATAAATACCCCATAACGCTGCAATTACCGTAGCGCCCTGACCAAGTCCATAACTAATGGCAGGTCCTGCCTTATCAGAAGCTAGAATACTGAACGACATACCCAGACACCAGATCATTCCGCCCAACACCCCGTCAGGTGGTTTCGCCCACTACCCCTGAAATAATCGGCGTAACGAACGGGAGTACCAGCAAATGGCCGGCGCATCAGCAACGTATTGAACAGAAAATTACTGGCCAGAATACCCATTGCAAAGAATACAACTGCCGTGTATGGACTAAGCTTCCCCGGTTCGGGCTGGTCGAAATTGGGGAACATGGCTTGTGCTACGTAGCCATAAAAAAGACCCATCAAACAGCCCGCCACTACAGACAACAGCAACCCTTTTGTCGACAGACTCGCGCCAGCTGCTGCTGTACGGCGATAGGCAACAGCGTTCAGCAAAATAGCCACCACGATGAGTGCCATTCCCCCGAAAAGTAGTCCAGCATTACCTACCGGTGCATTGAGGTAATTAACGACTACGCCAATAACCAGCGCCAGACCGATACCCACGGGAAACGCTACGGACATACCCGCAATAGAGATAGCCGCGACTAACAAAATGTTGGCGGCATTGAAGAGTACGCCCCCCAGAGGGCAGAGCCAATGTTGGCCCAATCGGCCTGCCGGACATCGGCCAGAAATGAGCGACCGCCTTCGCCCCAACTGCCCAGCGTGAGGGCCGACAGCAGCGCCAATATGACAATTCCCAGAACATAATCCCAGTAAAACAGCTCGAAACGCCAGTCACCCGCCGATAATTTCTGGGTATTCGCCCACGATCCCCAGCAGAGCATGGTAACAACGCAAAACAGCACGGCCGTACCGTAAGACTCAATAATAAACATGGCTCTTATTGGGTTAGTAACGGGCAAGAATAGGTTTGTTTCCGAACACGATCAGGTTGCGCAGACGCAAGGTGAACTCCTTGTCGGGGTTGAGCACTTTTAGCTTTACCGTATGGTTGCCGGGTGCCAACTGATATTTCCAGGCCAGATCATATCGTCGACGGGTAAAACTAGCCGGTATATTTGCCGTTTCCAACTTTTTACCATCTAGGTATACCTCCAGTTGATACACAAAATCACCATCGTATCGACTACCCGACTGAACTTTAGGAACGGGCTGTCCTTCCAGAATAAACCCGATACCATCGAAGGTAGCGGTGTACTCATCGGTCAGATCTTTGTTTATACCACGTTTTTCGGTTGGGAAATGCCCACCGAAACCCTGTTCCAGCCGTACCGCTTTAGGCGTTTGTCGAGCAATTGTTACGTTGTCGCCAGTTACTTTACCACCGTTACGCTCGATGACCTGAAGAGCGTGCTTCATACCGATGGCATACACATCGTTGAGCGACATGGTGGTGTATTTAAAATCAATATCTTCCGCTTCCTTTAGTCCCTGTTTCCAATAGGCAGGTATCTTGTCATAGCCCAGCATGGTACCCAGAATACCACCCGCCGAAGCCGGATTACAGTCGGAATCCTGACCGGCCCGGGTACTGATCTGCATGGTTTTGGTATAGTCACCCTGCCCGTATAGCAAGCCAATGACAATGTAAGCCGAGTTGATTTTAGCGTCGATGTTGTAAGCCGAAAATACCCCGTCAGAACAGCCCACTTCGTCGGACCATTTGCGCTGCACTTCCAGCCAGGTACGTTTCCAGTCGGTGGGATACTGGTCGTGCCACTTGATCACATCAGCAATGCACTGGTAAAATGTACTCTGGGTAGGAACCGTTTTCAGAGCCTCACGAACAATATAGTTAACATCACGGCTCACGAACGCCAGCGAATACATAGCCCCTACATACACCCCTCCGTACCAGCCGTCGCCGTAGTTCATGATGTGACCGATAGGTCGCCAATCTGAACCGCTGTATTGGGCATTCCGGGAGCCATCAGCCCCGAAAAATCAGCTTCAATCTGAAAGTCGATGTCGTCGGCATGTGGGTTATTGAGCCAGTGACCCGATTCCGGCGCTTTCATACCGTTCAGAATGTTGTATCGACCAACCTGATTGGCGTGCCAGAGCATATATCCGGCGTTAGCGAACGCATTGGCATGTTCACTGACGGGCGCATCAAGGCCTTTTTTCTCGAACACGTCCACAAATGTCAGATCCATGTACAGATCATCATACAGACCCACATTTTCGATCATCGTTTTTTTGATGTAGCCGTCGTACCACGGAATGGGCTGGTACTCATTGATCATGGTCCCATTGAATTTGAATTCCGTTGGTCCGCCGAACGTGCAGCCAATTACCTGACCTGCCCAACCGCCTTTTATTTTATCCTGAAGGGTCGCCTTGGAAATGGTTACGGTAGCTGGCGCTCCGGTGGCTGTTGGAAGGGCTTTCGGTGTTCCTTTTTTAGGTGTCGGTGCAGGACCGAAAGCCAACATGGCTAGAAGGGGGACGATTAAAACGATTTTTTTCATTGGTTCGGGGAAGTAGGTAAATTTCGATTCTATTGGTTGCGTAGATTCTGTTGGTTTTATTGTATCAAAAACAGCCTTTTAACCGCAATCGAATCCACAGAAACAATAGCATCTCACAAGTGTAGTGTTCCAGATCAGGCGGTAAATAGCGGCAGCGTATCAACCTCATAACGGTGGGGTAACGATGCCTGAGCACCCATGCGGGTTACTGAAATCGACGCAGCTTTGCAGGCAAATGCCACGGCTTCGGGCAGGTTACGCCCTTCGGCGATCGCCACCGCCAACGCTCCATTGAAGCAATCACCAGCCGCCGTTGTGTCGACAGCGGTTACGGGGGAGCCCCAATTAGTAAAGCCCCCGACGATGTCGATAAGTAAGCCCCTCGAGCACCAAGCGTAATAACTACATTAGGAACCCCAGCCTCATGCAATCGGCGGGCAGCCTGCCGGGCAGTCATTTCATCGGTCACCCGCACGCCCGTAAGCAGTTCTGCCTCTGTTTCATTGGGGGTAATCACGTGTAGACAGGCCAGCACACTCGGGTCGAGCAATTGCGCCGGGGCAGGGTTCAGGACCACGCGCATTCCCCGCTGGTGGCTCTGCCGGATGGCATATTCAACAGTCGGAATGGGGGTTTCCAGTTGCAACAATACGACAGTAGCATCGACTTCAGCGGCTAAGGCCTGTGCCACCTGAGCCTGCCCTAATCGGGCATTAGCACCGGATGCCACCATAATACAATTTTCACCCCGGCTATCCACACCAATCAGAGCAACCCCCGATGGTTCGTCGGCATCAGTCGTGATAAAATTTGTCTGGATACCCTCCCGCTCGAATTGCTGGAGAGCCTGTCGGCCAAAATATCGTTCCCTACGTTGGCCACAAACGTAACCCTTGTAGACGGTTCCACCAATGCCAGCCGGGCAGCAGCAACGGCCTGATTGGCTCCTTTTCCCCCAGGATTCATTAGAAATGTTCCACCGAGAACAGTTTCGCCGGGCGCAGGCAGCTTATTGCCTTTAATCACCATATCGGTATTCGAACTGCCAATTACACAGACAAAAGAGGGCATGATTCAGAATAGGAGTTGTTGAACAAACCTAGGGAATAATTGTATCAAACAAAGTCCTTTTTTTCGACTCTTAGCTATTTCTATTTTTGACTTATATAGTAAGAAGTGGCGGAATATATCTTTACAGGAGCTATAGAGTGCTGATTTTTATGCTTAATAATATTGAACTATGTCCTTATTAGTCAATAGTTTATAGGATATTCATAAAATCATATGAATCATGAGCATCAGCCATCCAATTTACTTTTTTTAGCTATTTCTACATGACTATCGATGTTTTGCATCCTCTAGTTCAGTCGCTTACAAAATCCGAGAAACGGTACTGTCGGTTAATGGCTAGTCGGCAAGCGGGCGATAAAGGATTTATCCGCCTGTTCGATTGTCTGATCAGTCACGAAACTACCGGTGATGCCCTGATCAACGACCTTAACCAGCAGTTTCCCGGTACAACCCTCGAACCCGCGCGGAAATACCTTTACCGGATGGTGATGCAAAGTTTGCGGCAGTTTGAACAGAACAAACGGATTGATGTTCGGATAGGTCAACTCTTACATGACAGCCAGATCCTTTACGAACGAGGTCTGGTTCAGTTCAGTCAGGAACAACTGGAAAAGGCCCAACTTCTGGCCGATCAGCATGAACGGGGTCTGTATGCGGTACTGGTTGCCCGGCAACAGGCTGAACACTGGGTAAGAGAACAATTTGATGGCATCGACGAGGCCGCGCTGGCACGGCAACATGCCCTGATCCGACAGCAGTTGGAACGCACCCAGGCCGCGCTGCACCATGCAGCCCTCTATGAAACGCTATTGCTTCGGTATCGTACTCAGGGCACAGTAGGCAGCCCCTCCGATACGTTGCGACTGAACGATTTACTCCTAGAAGAACATCAATTGCTAAATCGCCAGAACAGAATCGGACCACCCATGCGGTCGTTTGCCATGCAACAGCAACACCTGCATTTTCAATCGGCTTATTTTCGCATGATTGGCGATGGAGTCGGAAGTTTGCGGGTATATCGGGAGTTAGATAATCTCTTTCAGAACAACCCTACGCTCTGGGCCGAGCAGCCACTATATTACGTACAACTACTGGATGGTATTCTTTCGGACTTACGCCTGTTGGGGCAATATGAGGAGATGTCTTTTTTCATTAACCGGCTACGAGCTATGGATACCGCTGTACATGGTCTGCGGCATACAACGGCTTATCTGGCCCTATACCATCAGCTCTTACTGACTGTCGATCAGGCACGCTACACAGATGCAGCTAGTCTGTTACACACTGATCCGTTAACGGCCGATACGCCTGCCTTCGAGCGGGAACTGAACCGGTTAGTTCTGTCCACCCGTACCGAGTTCGACCTGTTACTAGTGCGGCTCGACCTGGGCCTGAGAAACCTATCAGCAGGCTTGCAACGCCTTAACCGGGTACTGGCACTGCCCGCCCGGTCGTTGCCCGGAACACTCCAAACGCAAAGCCGACTGATGAACCTGCTCCTTCACGCCCGCCTGGGTAACGCGGATTATCTAAGCTATGCCCTGCGCTCAGCAGAACGCAAACTAAAGGCTACCGATCGTCAGTCGGCAGGTGAACGATTCACGATCGAGTTGCTGCGGCAATGGATCAACGGGCAATTAGAGCCCACCGTTCTGGCCCGTATCGATATGTTTAGCGGTAGCCCTGCCGATCATCAATTACTACGCAACCTGGATTTACGGTCCTGGGCAGAAACCATCCTCGCAGCAGTCCATCAGCTAACGAAGTAGTTTGTGTTGAGTTAAGGCAGTTGCGTTTCCGGATTCGTCCCGGCAGAATACCACAGGGAAGCGACTGCTTTCTGATGCTTTGTTCGTAATTCAGCCAGCTTTATTTCCAGGTCGATTAGTTTGGATTCGCGGCTGTTGACCAGAAATAGCGAGCTTTCGCCCAACTCGAATTTCTGTTGTTCGGCCCGTAGCAGATGGCGCTGATTCGTAACGACTTGCTGTTGAATGCTGATTTGGCCTTTCAATGCTTTCAACTCGTTCCAGGTGGTCTGCACGTCGTTTTCGATGTCTCGCTGGGTCTGTTTCTGGGCGAATTCGAGTTGCTGGGTTTTAAGCTGAACCTGCCGAAGTTTCCCTCGCTCTTTCCGTAAAAACAAGGGGAAAGTCAGGTCCACCCCAATCTTGTGGTTATCCGCCCGAAACGAGTAATAGCTGGTCCAGTCATACCCAACGCCAGGCTGTGGAGTACGACTCAGGAGACTGGCATTTAGCGCAATCTGGGGCTGGAGCAACGACCGCTGAAAGCGTTCTTCGAGGGCAAGCTGACGGCTTTTTGTGGTTAGTTTTAGCAGTTCCGGGTGTTGTTCGATGGCCCGGCGAAGCAGGTTATGCAGGAAATCGTCCGGAAGATGCGCTACTGAAACGGACTGCGGCACAACCGACTCGGGTATCTCTACAGGTTTAGGCAGTCCACTCCCATCCTCATGGTTCCACAAAAAAACGCTTAGTCGCAAACGGGCATTGTTCAGGTTTACCTCGGCCTGCTGGAGTTGCACAAGGCGATCCTGCGTTGTAATAAGGGCTTCCGTGGTGTCAATAGCAGCTGCATCGCCCAGCAATGCCCGCTGTTTCACTGCCCGAAATCGCGTCTCGGCAAGCTGATAGCCTTCCTGAAGCAGTTGGAACTGTTGGTGAGCCAAATACCATTCCCAATAGGTCTTGGCCGCATCATACAAGGTTTTGTTGATAAGCTTTAACCGATCGGCATCAGCCAGCGTCAGGGCAAGTTGTGCCTGGCGTAAGGCGTTTCGCCGGGCGTCGATCAGCAAGCCCTGCCCAATAGGTACACGAATACCCAGCGCAGCCAGACCCGTTTCGGGTACACGATCTTCGGGGTTAATATACTCCCCCGATTCCGCTCGTAGGTCATTTTCAAGTCAATACCCGCAGGCAGAATCGGTATACTTAAGCCCGACTGCCATTTGTCGTAATACAAGCTCTGGCCAAATTCTTTCCGGTCGTAGACCGAAAACAGCTTGGGGTCGAAAGCACCTCTTGCCTGCAAGATTTCCTGCTGTGCTTCACGATTTAACAGGGAAGCCTGCTTCACAATGGGATGATAGTCAAGGATGGCCCGGTAAAAATCGGCGACCGAAAAAACTGTTGCTTTAGCCAGAACGGTATCGGCTTGTTGTCTACTAGCCTGGGCACTGGCAAGCAGGGAGATCTGACTAAACATCAACAAACCTAACCCAATCACGAACGTCCTCATTTCTTTTTTTCCTCTTTTGGCTCTTGTTGTAAACTTGGCGGGAAACCGTTCAACTGCCGCCATAATTCATACCAGATAGGTACGTCATCGAGCATGACCCAACCAAATACGCCTGAACCCACCCGTAGTTGCTTCGGCCAGGGTTGGTCACCTTGACGGGGATGAGGCTTAATCAATAAACGATATTTCCCATTCACACTATTGATGGCGTCAATGACGGCGACTTCTCCCCCAAATGTGCCGACCGCAACGGAAGGCCAGCCCGAAAACTGGATAGCTGGCCAGCCATCGAACTGAAGCCGAACCATACGTCCCTGCTGAATTAAGGGGACATCCATTGGTCGGACGTATAGCTCAACGGCAACGGAGGGATTGGCGGGTTGCAAGGTAACGATGGATTCACCTTCCTTGATCATCTCGCCAATACCTGCCTTCAGGGATCGCACGACGTAGCCATCCTGGGGTGCCCGAACCACATAAAGACCGCGCCGGACATCGACACTGCTGATTTTATTCTGTAGTTTGGCAATTTCACCGGATGCTTCGGCCTGGTACGACACGGCTGAACTTCGATCTGAGAGTGCCTTGGCTAGTTTTTCCTGATAATCGGCCTGAATGGTATTCAGATCGAGCCGGGCGTTCATCAACTCCTGCCGCGAACTGTTAAGCTTATTCTCCTGCGCAATCACTTTCGCATTATCTTCCTGCACTTTGAGCCGACGGGTTTCCAGATCGGTCAGGGAAAAGAGGCCATTCGTATAGCCTTTTTCGAAACGATCCAGCCGGTCGAGGGCAATCTGGTAGTTTTTCCGGGTGGCAATCAGGTCTGTACTGTCGCTGAGCACTTTAAATTGATTCTGACGGACTTTGTTGCGAGCCGATTCGAGCTTAACCACTAAGCCCGTTCTAAGCGCAGTCATCTGGTCTTCCAGCGCCGAAATTTTAACCCCCGTTGCCGTAAGGCTCCCTTGCTTTGCGCCGAGTTGTTCGTTCAGTCGCTGGGGCAGTTTGGGGTCGAAATAATCGTCTTTAATTTCAGAGATAACCAGGAGCGTATCCCCTTTTTTAACCGCCTGTCCCTCCTGAATTTTCCAGCGTTCGATACGACCGGCAATAGCATTTTGTATGGTTTGCGGGCGATCCTGCGGGTTTAGAGCGGTTACGCTCCCCTCCCCATTGATCGTCTGCTGCCAGGGCAAAAACAGCACGGCCAGGCAGATCAATAAGAGCACGATCATCCAGCGACCCAATCGTCGGCCCGCGTCGGGCTGGGGTAGTTTGTGCAGGGTTTTAAGCGGATAGTGATTAAACAACTGTTCATCTACCCGCTGATTTGATAAGTTAAGCATGGGTTTCGGTATCGGTTTCCAGGGGTAAATCAGTTACAGTCGCAATCTTTTCAACAGCGGTCAACAAGTCAAACACCGTATCAATACCCGAGATCAGTTTCTCGACCGAACTCGTAATCAGAACGATCACCAGTTCGGCTGCAACGAACTGCCCTAACGACATTTCCCGGCCAACAACCAGCATTGTTCCTAAAATTAGCAAACCACCCGTAACCAGTGTCTTAAAGGCAACGGCGCTATAGAAAAATCGCTTTAACACGCGAAAGTGTGCACTACGATGCGCTATGTAATTAGCAACCAATTCGTCCATCCGATCAATTGGCTCTAGTGAGTCATCCTGTTGGCGATACCGGGGCAAATCGCGGGCAAGCTCTTCCAGCCAGGCAACCACCTTATATTTATACTTCGACTCGTTGAGGCTCGTACGCAATCCCTTTGGCCCATAAAGCCAGCTTATTCCAACAATTACCAGCAGGGTAAATAACCCAAATGCCAGAAACACAGGGTGGTAAAACGACAGCAGGATAATACCGAACAGAATCTGCATAGCGGCAGCCGTCAGGTCGATAAGTAGTTTAGGTAGTCCTTTCTGAATAGTCAGCACGTCGAAGAAACGGTTCATCAATTCGGGTGGGTAATAGCCTGATAACGCGCTCGGTTCGATACGGGGCAATCGGTAGGTAAATTCAAAGGCAGCTTTGGCAAAAATCCGTTGCTGTAGTACCTCAACCAGCGTCATCTGCCCCACAAGCAACAAACCAGTAACCAAAACCCCTAGTATAACTACGCCAATCAGTACATACACCGAACTAAACACCAATCCACCCGACACCAGATTAAATACGGCCTGAATTCCAAGGGGTAACGACAGGCTAATGAGCCCGGTTACCAGGGCATAGAGGTAGATATAGCCGATATCTTTTTTCTCGGTTCCCAGTAATCGGAACAACCGCTGAACGGGCGATGGAGGGCCTTGATAAGGGGTGGTAATTATCATATATGTAATGCTATTTTATTTGATAGTATTACTATCTTTCATGCAAACATAACTTTTATTGCTGAAAGTTTGTTTATTTGCTAACCGTTTTTTCTGTCAACGGTAAATACGTACTAAGAATGGAATATACAGTGCTTGTACGGATGAATGGGAAGTTATTTCTTCGTGATCCGGAAAGTTCAGACCTAGGTCGCCGAATTATCCGGCAGGCCATTTTATTGATTGCGGAGATTGGCTTTGAGGAGATGACATTCCGCAAGTTGGCCAACCAGATCGGCACGAAGGAAGCTAGTATCTACCGTTATTTTGAGAATAAACACCGGCTCCTGGTGTATCTGGTAGCCTGGTACTGGCAGTGGCTGGAATACCAGCTTATGTTCCAGACAAACAATCTGGATAATCCGAAAGAGAAACTGGAGCGAATCCTAAAGCTATTATTATTAAAGGAATTGGCGCAGTCGACTATTCAGTCCGACGCCGATGCGATAAACATCCCTGCACTCCATCGTATTGTTATCCATGAAGCGAGCAAAGCCTATTTGACCCATCACATTACAGAAGACAATCGGCAACAACTCTTCAAACCGTACAAAGATTTATGTGGGCGAATTGCGAGTATTATTCTGGACTATCGACCGGATTACCCTTATGGGCGGTCATTGGCTAGTTCCATTATTGAGACAGCTCATTACCAGGCTTTTTTCATGCAATACTTGCCTTCACTGACCGACTTTGGCGACCCATCTACTCCTCCATTGCTACAGGAAGACCGTTTATTACATTTTCTAGATCACCTTTTATTTTCCTCATTAGAATCCGGCACGCTCTAGTTCTGACATTTTTTGGGGAAGCTGAAAACCAGCTATCCATCATAACTTGATGCAATGGGTCAGCTTAAGAGGAAGCCTAATGCGTTCACCCACAAAGCTCCCCCTTGCTCAAATGATGTACGCACATACGCCCGTAAGGTCGTCAGCGCTACGTTCACCGTGTTGTAAACGCTCTTCATCGTAATGTCCATCACCTCAGCCGCCTGCTGGTAGCTCAGTCCTTTCATGTACACCAGATACAGTATCTCTTTCTGACGACGGGGCAATTTGTTCAACTGGGCTATCACCAGCAACTTTTGCTGTTCAATGAGTTGTTCCTCCACCAGGCTCTGCTCATAGGGCTGCATCAGAAACTCCGCATTATCGAACAAATACGCGTCCGAATCCAGCTTATTCAACCGTCCTACCGTATCCAACAACCGACGACGTAACGCCCGGTAGAGGTAGAACCGGATGTTGTCAGTGGGGCGAGCCGAGCCCGGTTTTCGTGTAGGTGCAGAAACAACTCGTGCAGACAGTCTTCCACCAGTTGTCTGTTTCGGATCAGGTTGTAGCCATATCGGTACAGATCAGCGGAGAAACGCTCATAAAGCTGCGAGAAAGCATTCTGACTTCCATCGCGAAAGTCATTCCACAGGCGAATATGTTCGGCGGGCGTGAGTTGAGGAATCATACGCAGGGATTATTGATGGATTAGCTGCTTTTCAATTTCTTCCAGGGATTTCCCTTTCGTTTCCGGCATTCGTACCCGAACGAACAAAAAGTAGACGAAACACAAAATGGCATGAAAACCAAAGGTTACCGGCAAGCCCCAGTGCTGCTTCATAACCGGAAAGGAAGCGGTGGTGAAGAAGTTCGTAACCCACAGAGTCAATGTTGCCAAGGCCAGCGCATTGCCCCGGATACGGTTCGGAAAGATTTCGGAGAGTGCTACCCAGGTAACAGGACCTAACGTAGCCGAATAAACGGCGATGAACGCCAACACAAAAACGAGTACCCAGACACCCGGCAGCTGCCAATAAAAAGCCGCCGATAATGCCAGCGCGTCTAAGCAAAGTAATATCGACCCGTATTGCAGTAGTTTCTTTCTGCCAATTTTATCGATGGTGCCAATGGCGATAAACGTAAAAATGAAGTTGATTACGCCAATGATGATCGACTGCAAAAAGGCCGAATCCTGTGCCATACCCGCCTGCCGAAACAGTTCGGGCGCGTAGGAGAACAGGGAGTTTTGCCCAACCGCCTGCGAGAAAACCGCTACTACGATGCCAATGAAAACAATAGGCCACAGGTCTTTCCGAAACAAATCATTAACTGATTCCCGGGTTTCCTGCGAGAAACTTGCCTTGATTTGAACCGCTTCGGCAGTGGCGTAGGTACTCCCGCCAATTCGGTTCAACACAGCTTCAGCTTCATCATTTCGCTGTTTTCGAATAAGCCAACGGGGGCTTTCGGCCACAAAGAACAAACCCAGAAAGAACAGAATCGACGGCACCGATTGCGAAGAGAACATCCACCGCCAGTTATTTACACCGGTATCCAGAAGCAGGTAATTGGAGAGGTAAGCCAGCAGAATGCCAATCACAATCGAAAGCTGATAAAAGGACACCATACGCCCCCGCATGGGCGCGGGCGAAATCTCGGCTACGTACATTGGGCATACCAAAGCAGCAGCTCCCACCGCCACGCCACTCAGCATCCGAAACGTAACGAACAACGGGAAGCTTCCGGCCCAGCCCGTACCGGCACCTGTCAAGGCAAACAGTACTGCGCAGCCCATCAGTAGTTTTTTTCGGCCTAACGTATCGCTCAGTTTACCACCAATCAAGGCACCAATGGCGGCACCCAGATTAATACAACCTACTGCCCAGCCCGTCTGAAACTCATTCAGTTGAAAGTGTTTCGTAAAAAAGGGAACAGTGCCGGAGATGATGACCAGATCGAAACCAAATAAGACCCCGCCTAAGGCCGCAATCGCACTAATGAGGTAGACATAACGTCGGTTGACCGCTACGTCGACCCCGCGTATTTCGGGTTGAGCCTGAATAATAACTGCCATGAGGTGTTCTTTCTAAAAACTATGTCAAAACCTCATTTCAGGGCCACATCAGCTTCCTTGCTCAGGAACCCAGCCCCTTCTTCAACTAGTCCGGCGGCATCCCAGGTCAGCAGCGCATCGTTAGGTACCACGTCAATTGGGGTAATACTCGCTGACGACGATGACGATTCGTTGTAGCCGATATTCGATTGGCGGTTGTAACACGAAATCATCGACCAACGCGGTTTATCCGACAGGTTAGCCTCGGACCGATGAAGTATGTTGCTGTGAAAAAACAGGACATCGCCCGCCTTCAACTCCACAAAAACGTGCTCCATCGTCTTCAACGCCAGGTCGACGTAGCGTTGCGAAGCGCCCACCTGCTCCCCCGCGAAACCGTGTTCGACCCTACCCATTTTGTGCGACCCTTTGATCACCTGCAAACAGCCATTTTCCCGATTGGCATCCGTAATAGCGACCATGACCGACATCATCTGATTGGGCAGCAGAAATTCGTTTTTATACCAATAGCCGTAATCCTGATGCCACTCCCAGGCACCACCCACGCGCGGCTCTTTTTGCATCAGTTTGGAGTGAAAATGGCAAACCGCTGAAGCCGGATTATCCAGTAATGAATCGACGGAATCGACGAGCTGCTGGCTACGGGTAAGCAGGCCATACACATCGTCGCCGGGCTTGTACCAGAGTGAGAGTTTGCTCCGTTTGCCTGTGCTATCGTTGACATTGATGGCGTGTTTACTAATCGCACTATCGTCAACGGCTACGTGGTAGAGTTTTTTAACTTCCTCTTCATTCAGGAAAGCACTGATAATCAGATAACCCTCTTGATTATACTGCCGGATCTGATCGGGTGTTAATGATTTGTTTGTCATGTTGCTACTGGTATACGTGTATCAATTTGCGCTAATCTCAAAAAGCTCCCCCGAATACAGTCCGAGCAGTGTTACAGCAAATCCGGTCGTTTGCAGGGCCTGCCCACTCAGGGAGGCCACTACCTTTCCATCCATTGATTTAACCTGGTAGCGTTTTGCGGGGTCGAGTTGCCGGACGGTGATCATACGGGTGGTTTCTGTTGCGCCATGCCGGAATACCCAACGATACCCCCCTTTTTCGTTTCGGTATTGATTCGCTGGAAACCGTCCCACATGCCGTCCATCGGCTCACCAAATCCGGCAAGATCCTGACGGTAACTCATAATCTGGTGCTTGTTTTCCATCCCTTGCAGCCAATCGGCATAGGATCTGTATTTTTTCAGGTCTGGGGCCGATAACTTCCGGGGTCGCCCAGCATGATGGGTAAAGCCCCGGCTAATGATTTGATGTGCATTTCCCAGCCCTTGTCCTGCATTTCGGGATTTCCAATCACCAGTGCGGTGGCGGGTATAGCAGGCGAACGCCACCAGGCCATGTTTCTGACGCGCAAATCCACATTGGCATCGGGTGGGCCGTAGAAATTCGACAGCCAGTCGCCTTCGGCATGTTTCAGCATGGCGTAATCAATCAACTGTAGTCCGCCCATCGTTTCGAACGTACAGTCGATAAATAGCCCAGGCTTGGCCGCGTGCAGCTCGTCGAATAGTTTCCAGACGGCCTCGTAATTAGTGGATAAGGATTCATGATGATCGGTATGCCCCTTATGGTTGGTAGCGTAACAACCCGTCACCTTATTTCCAAACCGGTAGGTGCTGGTGACCACCGTAAAGTCCAGTTTTAAGTATTCCAGACCGTATTCCAGAGCCAACTTTAGCAACACGTCCTTGATATAGCCGCGCCATTCCGTACCGAAGCAGGCTGTACGCATTTTCAGGTCATCTTCATGCAGGTTGGCGGGTTGCTGCTTTTCGTCCAGCACGAACCAGTCCGGGTGGGCTTTGTAGACTTTACTATCCGGGATGCACTGCCCACGCTCACCCATATGCCCGGCTTCATACCCAGGGATTTAATGTAGTCGAAAACGGGTTTCAGGCCATTGGGAAATTTTTTGGTGTCGATAATCCAGTCGCCATAATTGTCTGCCCAGCCATCGTCGATGATAAACTCTTTCATGCCCGCATCGGCAGCCGCTTTTGCCAGCCCCATAATCAGCTTTTCGTTGATATTTTTGCGAAACGGCACCCAGGTATTGTAAACGAACGTAGGTTTCTGCGCGAGTTCAGACAGGCGTATGCCCATGTGTTTACGCACAAAATCCGGAACGGCGGTATTCAGCATTTCGTCCGGATCTTTGTGGTTGTTGTAGACCATCGTAAATACCTGAGGGTCGTAAATGACTCCCCTGCTGCGATGTATTTCCGAAACGGGAAGCGTGCATCCTTGTGCGTTAATCCACTCAGAATGACGGGTTCATCCCAAAAAACCGATGTATGTTTAACGACGCCAGCGGCCTCATTCCCAATTACTATCCCTTGCTGCCAATCGCTGTTGTGAACGGTGAGCAAGGCATCCTGAAAGTTTCCATCATAAGGGCCAATCGACCGTCTTCGCCCATAATCGTGGCAAATCCAGCTAAATGTAGTGGCGTTGTAATTGGTTACGACAAACTTCTCTACATCAACCGATTCCAAACGAACCGACTCGTTCGTGAGGTTTTTTACGGTTAAGCTTTTTCGGATAACGGGCAGGTCTGGATAGAGTAAAAAATTCACGGTGAGCTCCACTTTCCCGTCTTTGCTTTGCAGAGTCACAGCAGCTCCATCACCCTGTTTGGCATCGGTAATTTTCTCCGTTTTCACCAGTTTCCACTCGCCGGAACCTGAATAAATAGCCTCGTTGATCTCAAATTGAAAATCGGGATTCGATTTCTGAAAGTACTTGAACTCGCCACCAACGGGTTTGTAGGCGGTAGTCAGAAAATGACCATCCAAAGCAGGCAGTTTGATGGTTCGCTCAACGACACCGTTGTTCAGTACCAGTTCCGAACTGGTCCATCTGGCAAAGGGCTGTTGCTGTGCCTGCACGCTGGCAGTGGCTAAAGGCACCATTAACAAAATGCTCAGCGCCTGATAATTTCCCAAAAAAAGAGAAAGAAGTTTCTTCATAAGAAGTGCTCCGAATGCAAGCCAGTAGGCTATAAGCCCGACGTATCTAATTGTATTTAACGCTAACAAAATTCAGTTTTTCCAAGAAGACACAGATGAAGTATTTTAGCCTAAACATGGATTATTCTATCTTTAGCTTAGTTTATCCAATACGCCCAATCGAATGAGCCCATTAACCCGTAAAAGCCGCGGATTTGCCGGGGAACGAATCATTGAGATTCCTAAAGAAACAGTTGACAAATGTTCATCAATGCCGTTGATTAGCAGCCTGTTCATAACCCGGATGGGT
Organism: Spirosoma telluris; assembly: GCA_003259005.1. GTDB lineage: Bacteria > Bacteroidota > Bacteroidia > Cytophagales > Spirosomataceae > Spirosoma > Spirosoma telluris. Next base: position 391,460 of record QLII01000001.1, on the reverse strand, counting down.
TTTTACCCAAAAGCCCTCTATCATTATTACCAGCGCCCTGCCGGGATTTCGCAGGTAATTTTGCTGTACTGTACTGATGGGCAGGGGTGGCTACAACTAACTAAAAACAGGATTACCATACAGGCGGGGGAAGTTTTCGCCATTTCTCCGGGAACCCCACATACCTATGGGGCCGACGCCGAAAATCCCTGGACAATATACTGGTTCCACTTCAGCGGTACGCAGTGCCACGACGTCGTACGTAGCTTACTGGACGAACCCGGTAGTGGCCCTCAGGCCGTCCGTGTGCCTTATTCCGATGAACGGATTTCTCTGTTCGACCGAATGTTCGACACGTTTTTAAAAGGATATAGTACGTCGAACCTGCTATTTGCGAATCTGGCCATCCCATTTTTCCTGGCCTCGTTTATTCTACCAGAAAACTTTCAGAAGGAAATCGTTTCGAGCGGAAATGCAAATCCAACAAACAGGGCTATTCTCTACATGCAAAATAACCTGTCTTTGTCCGTAACACTGGACAATATTGCCCAGTCGGTGAACCTATCTACCTCGTTTTTTTCCCGAAAGTTCAGGCAGGATACCGGCTACGCACCTATTGAGTACTTTAACCACCTCCGTATTCAAAAAGCTTGTCAGCTACTCCATTTCAGTGATCTACGCATTAATGAAGTAGCCTCTCAATTGGGCATTGATGATCCGTTCTACTTTTCGAGGCTTTTCAAAAAGCAAATGGGCGTCTCCCCCGCCGAGTACAGGAAGAGTGAAGGTATTCAACGGAGAGTTTGATTTTTAAACGCAAAGGGTAGGCGCAAAGATCGCTAAGAAGATATCCCTCGCGATCTTTGCGCCTACCCTTTGCGCCTTTGCGTTTAAAAAATTACCGAAATCAGTACCCTGGATTCTGTTTGATTTTAGTCGGATTAATGTCAATCTGACTTTGGGGAATCGGGAACACAAGGTTGTTAGCACTTAATACGGTTTTTATACCAATCGCGGTTGCTTTGGCCTGTAGGACTGGCAAAGCCCGATCCGTACGAACCAGATCAAACCAGCGGTGACCTTCGAAAGCCAGTTCGACACGCCGTTCCTGCTCAATCGCCAGCCGCATATCGGCCTGAGCGGTGATGGCTTTATCCGCTAAACCCACCCGCTTCCGAACCTGATTCAAATACGGAAGTGCCTCTGCCGTTTTGCCTGTTTCATTCAACGCTTCGGCATACATTAACAGCACATCGGCGTAGCGCAGCACGTACCAGTTATCCTCTGAGTCCCCGTTTACAACTGGGGGGTCAGCGTATTTTTTGATATAATAATAGTCGATCTTTACCCCGCTGCTATTAATATAACTACTCGCCATCGACACATTTCGGCGTGGATCGCCCGGTTCGTAACTATTGTCCAGATCGGGCGTGGGATGGTTATTGCCGCCCCCTCCGAACGCAATAACGGCATTACCCGAGTTTTCAGGCGCATAGGCGTTCGCAAAGCCGCTTCCCTCGCCAATATTCCCTTTTTTGTATTGCACTTCAAAAACCGACTCCTTGCTGTTTTTATTGGCAGGCTTAAACAAATCGGCATAGTTCGGCAGGAGTGAATACGTGCCTTTGTCAATGACCTCTTTCAATTTGGCAGCCGCATCAGCATAGCGTTTTTGGGTCAGGTACACTTTACCGAGTAAACTCTTGGCCGCTCCACTCGTAGCCCGGCCAACATCGGCCCCTGTATAGCTAACAGAAAGAACGGATTCGGCATCGCTCAGATCCTTGATGATTTGGGTGTACACATCTGCTACCGGTGACCGGCCAAATTCATACCCTTGTAATGGGTCTGTAATTTCAGTCAGTACCAGTGGCACATCGCCAAAGACCCGCACCAGGTTAAAATACATCAGTGCCCGCAGGAATTTTGCTTCCCCAACAATCCGTTTTTTAAGGGTTTCGTCCATCGTTACGCTGGCAATCCGCTCAATAACGGCATTACAGCGATAAATGCCCCGGTAGCCATCACTCCAGCGGGCCAGCGTGTAAGGGTTGGTGGTACGGACGTAAAATTTATCAAACTCGTCCTGATCCGTCACTGATCCGGATAATACGGGGCTGGTATCGTCAGAAGGGATTTCAGCTACCACATAAAGTTGACCGTACTGACCATTGAACTGCATGGCCCCATACGCGCCGTTCAGGGCGGTCAATACATCCGATTGCGTCTTAAAAAAGGAAGTCGTACCTACGGCCGAGACCGGAGATAGATCCAGAAATTGCTCTTTGCAGGCGGTTAGGCTTAGCGTCAGCAATCCAACAAGAATATAATTCGTTTTCATGGTGCTCAGGAAAAAGGATTAAAAGCCCAGGTTTAAGCCAATCGTATAGGTACGTGCCAACGGATACGAACCATAGTCGACACCACCGGTGAGTGGTCCTTCGTAGCCACTTACTTCCGGATTGTAGGACAAATACTTCGAAAGAGTTAGCGCATTCTGTACACCCGCATAGACACGTAGCGATTGAACTTTAATTTTTTGAAGCGCCGTACGCGGGATATTGTAGCCCAGCGTAATGTTCCGAATCCGGAAATAGGTTGCACTCTCCACCCATCGAGTCGACACCTGGTTATTATTGCCGGTACTGCGGGTATTGGCTCGGGGGTTATCCCATCGCCGGGGTCCTGGGCCGAATGCCAGCGACCGAGTACAGTTGTCAGTTCGTTCGCGTTGCCTTCCAGGTTTTCGTAGAATCGGCGGGATAGGTTAAGTATCTGACCACCCTGAACGCCCTGTGCCACGATACTGAGGTCAATTCCTTTGAACGAAAACGAGTTGGTAATACCATAAATAAAATCGGGTTGGTTGTTGCCAATCAGCGTCCGGTCGTCGGCGGTTAGTTTGCCATCGCCATTCACATCGGCAAACTTCACATCGCCGGGTCGGCTATCGGAAAAGTGCGGATACGCATCCAGCTCAGCCTGGCTCTGGAAAATACCCAACTGTTGATAGCCAAAGAAGCTCCCCAGCGGTTGTCCGATAACCGTGATATTGGTTTCGCCTACGCCGGTACCACTTCGAATCGCATCGCCTGTGGGCCCAAGAGCCAGTACTTTGTTGCGGTTGAACGACAGATTCAGGTCGGTCGTCCAGGTAAAGCCAGTACCCGACCCATTGATATTACGGGTCGACAACGCAAACTCCATTCCTTTGTTCTCCACCTGACCAATATTCCGTACAGCCGTTGAGAAACCAGTGAGCGTTGGTACCTGAACTTGTAGTAGCAAATCGGTGGTGATCCGTTTGTAGTAATCCATGGTGAAGATAATCCGGTTCTGAAACAGCCCCAGATCGAGTCCCACATCGGTTTGGCGGCTTCTTTCCCAACCTAACTGAGGATTGGCAATACTACTGGTTGCCAGACCGTTCGCCAGGGCATTGCCTAATACATAGTTATCTTTACTCAGCACACCAATAGCAGGGTAATTACTGGTAAACGCATTGTTACCTGATAATCCGTAACTGGCTCTCAATTTCAGGTCGGAGATGACCGGTACGGCTTTCATGAACGGCTCTTCAATGAGTCGCCAACCGATCGAAGCTGATGGGAAAGTGCCGAATCGGCTGGTCGCTCCAAATCTTGACGATCCATCACTACGAACCGAAGCATTGAAAAGATAGCGGTCTTTGTAGCTATACGTAACCCGCGCAAAATAGGAAGCCAGCGACCATTGATTGCGCGTCGACGTTCCTCCAGTAATGGTACCGGCGTTAACTGTTCGCACAATGTCGTTCGGGAAATTGTTAGCAGTAACCTGACTTTCCTCAAAATCATTCCGTTGCGACTCCAGTCCCACCAGCGCATCCACATGGTGCGTCGTGCCCAGGTCGAGGGTATAACTCAGCGTGTGGTTGGTCACCCAGTTGATGTTCTGGTTGGTATAGGCCGAACCGGTACTGACGTTTGGAGGCAGAAGCTGATTCAGGACAATAGCCGATGTCTGGTATTGATTCTGACGCAGGTAGTTCAGATCCCCTCCAATGGTGCCCCGGTAGCGTAAGCTTTTCCAGATCGATAGTTCGACGTAGGCGTTACCCAGCAAGCGAAGCTGCGTTACCCGATTGTCGGCCTCCGTTATGTTAGCCACCGGATTGGTGATACCCGGCCAGTCGTAGGGGGCTGCATAAAACGCCTGGGAGTTATAGGTTACACCATCGGCCTGGTAGATAGGAATAAACGGTGGCAGCGATAAGGCAGCATTGATCACCCCGTTACCGGCCCAGTGTCCATCGGAATTAACCCGATTTTCAGCCATAAACGTAGGGCTGAAACTCACGCCGACTTTGAGTTTTGAGGAAAGTTGGGCGTCGATATTCGAGCGAACGGTATAGCGGTCAATGCCTGATTTTTTGATGATGCCATCCTGTTTCAGGTAATTCCCTGAAATGAAATACTGAATTTTTTCGGAGCCTCCCGAAGCCGATAACTGGTAGTTACTGATGGGGGCTTTCTGAAAAATCATGTCCTGATAATCGTAGGAGGTCAAGCTGGCCGGATCATCGAAATTGACGCCCGGAAATTCGCCCCGTGGATACCGATAACGCTGCCCTGACTGGCGGACGCTGTTCGGGTCGGTAGCCGATGAACCTGTAACGCGTTCCAGATACGCTGTATTGAACGCTTCTTTCGAAAAAGCGGCAAACTGCTGGGCATTCAGCATATCCATTTTCTTGCTGACCTGCTGGGTACCCGTGTAGTAATCGAAGCTGATACGGCTTTGACCTGATTTACCACGTTTGGTAGTAATCATGATCACGCCATTTGAGCCTCGCGATCCATAGATGGCCGTCGCTGACGCGTCTTTGAGTACGTCGATCTTATCAATGTCATTGGGATTGAGCTGATTCAGGCCACCGGCATTAGTTGTACTGCCAGAGTTAAGGGGTTGTCCATCAACCACAATCAGTGGACCATTACCCGCGCTGATTGACCCAAGCCCACGCACTTTGATGGAAGGTGCATTGCCCGGAGCTCCGGTATTCTGCTGCACCAAAACCCCCGGCATCCGGCCGGTAAGGCCTTCCACTACGTTCGTAACGGGCTGATCCTTGATACTTTGGGTTTGCAGCGAAGCAACCGAGCCGGTTAATTCGCGCCGATTCTGGGTGCCGTATCCAACCACCACAATCTCGTTCAATGTTTTGTCATCGCTGGTTAGTGTTACGTTGACGGCTGTTCGATTGCCTACGAGAATTTCCTGCGTGGCATATCCGATGAACGAATACACCAGAGTTAATGCGTTGCCCGCATTTTGATCGGGTACGGTAACATGGTAATTTCCGTCGCTATCGGTTGTTGTACCACGACTCGTTCCTTTTACCACCACACTCACACCAGGCAGCCCCCCACCGGTTGTTCCATCGGTTACACGTCCCGTAATTGTCTGATCGGCAACCGCTACCGTTAAGGCTTTTGCCTGTAACTGTCCAATCTGATTCATTTCCGGCTGGCTGGTGGTGGCTACCGCCGACGGTGGTAATATAGACAGCTCGAGAGTGGAAGCCTGTTTTTTAGACTTATTATTGGCCAAAACGACATAGACGCCTTTCTTCACTTTTGCATAGTGAAGTCCCTGAGGTTTAAGGACTTTCGTCAGATTGTTTTCCAACGAAGCGGCTGGATCGACACTTTCGGGATTCACTATATGATCGCTTACTAAGCGGTCTTCAAACAGAATATCAACCTGGTAGCGCACTTTAAACTGATTTAACACCTCCCGAAGCTGAACCGCCTGCGGACTTACAAGCTGATGCGTTGTTCGGGGAAATGCTTTGGCAGTTGCCACAAATTGTGCCAGTCCAGGGTAGCCCCCAGCCAGTATTGAACTGAGTAGTGAGGCATAAAATAGGCGTACAGAGTACATCATTTACGTGATTGGTTATTGTGGTTGAGAGTTAATCGGTGAATGAGACGTGGTTATTTTCACGGATGTAATTTATTTGGAGCAATTGGGCGATTAGCTGCAACAACTCGTTGGCATTTCGGGCTGTGAAGGAACCCGAAATTGTCCGATTGGCCAGTTGCGAATTTTCAATAGTCACGGCCAGCCCATAGTTTTCGTGGAGCATGGCCGCCACTTCCCGTAAGGATGTTTGCTCAAACTCAAATCGATGATCTTTCCAGGCGGCCATGGCTTCAGGATGGGCCGTTCGGGTCAGCGCCAGTTTACCCTGGCGGTTGAGAGTGGCTAAATCACCGGGTTGCATCATCAGGGGTTGTAGCATGGTCTGCTGGGTTGTTAGTTGAACCCGACCTGAGCGGAGCGCTACCCGTGTGGCCCGTTCGCGACTGAATACGGTAAACTGCGTACCCAGTACGGTCACGTTCAACCCCTTAGGAGTCATCACAACAAATGGCTGATGATCAGGCAAATGCCGAACCGAGAAGTCTGCTTCGCCCGTCAGTTCTACCGTTCTCGGATTTTGATGGGCCGCGTCGGCAGCAATTGTCCATTCGCCAAAACCAAAACGAGCGAAACGTAGTGTCGAATTGGCATTCAGTGTCACTGTCGATCCATCGGGCAGGGTCAGGTCCTTTGTCTCCCCAAATCCGGTATAAATGGTCTGATAGAGCAGTGCATCACGAAATAGCCAGCCGCAGACCATCAGGACCAGGACTATTGAAGCCGCCAGCATCCCACTACGGCTTATCCACTCCCCCAGGCGACCTAGTTGCCAGGGATTTTGTGGCAACACATCCGACGGCTGAAGGCTTAGTGGTTCGTCATTAATACGTTGCGCCGTTTTATCGTAGACATGTTGCCAGTTTGCATTCGTTTGTAATCGGTTCAGCTCCCACTCATGTAGCCACTGATAATACAACTCCCGATTACCTTGTTCGGAAAGCCAGTTCTCAATTGACTTTTTTTGTAAAGGACTCACCCGACCCGAAAAGTAGTCGAACAGAACCGCTTTGTTGATGATATCTTCCATGAACTAACTGTTTGCTTGTTAGACACAAGCAGATGGGATTACCCTTAGTGGACGAATAGAAAATGCAGCAGACCAATAGCCAGAAATACCCGGCGCAGTTGTTGAAGGGCGCGTGCCATGTGCGCTTCAACGGTTTTAAGGGCCAGCCCCAGTTCATCAGCGATTTCCTGATTTTTACGATTCTCAAACCGACTCATCAAAAATATCCGCTGGCATTGCGGGGGCAAATCATGAATTACTTTCTCCACCCGCTGAAAGGTTTCATCGTACTCAATGAGTGTCTGGGGTGTTTCATCCAGCACATCGTCTATATCGTCGAGTGAAGCAGGTGTTCGGTTACCCGTTAGTTCATCGCGGAGGTAATTGAAGGCCCGGTGTCGCACAGCCGCGTAGAGGTACGTTCGATAGGTATGCTGAATGTGAGCATAGGCTCCAGATTTCCAAAGTTGATAAAAAACTTCGCCTACAATGTCTTCGGCAACCTCAAGGGTATACACAAAACGCAGAGCATGACTACAGAGAGGCCGATAATAGAGCCGGAAGAGAGCCTCAAACCCTTTTTGGGGTGAGGACGTAAACGCAGAGCGGACAATATGCTCGTTATCCACGATTGATACTGCACTTTCGGTTTTGTGAAGCATCGATCGGGGATAATGGGCCTGGTTGGAAATGGGTTGGCCTTCAGATTCAGTCATTGGCTAGGCAGTCAGATACCAGAATGACACAAATAGGTAGACCTACCCTTAGTCAGCTCCTGCGTATTTTTAAAAATATTCCTGATTTTTTCACAATAAGACTGACTTATGGGTTGAGCAAAGCAGATAACAAGGTTATTAACACCTAATTCAACACCTTATACCGATACAACCCAAAACTGTTCACCGTTGGCAATGTAATGGGCAATCTGTTTTCCTTCGTTACCACGATGTCAATTGCTTTCCCAACTCCGACCATCGGTTGTAAACTGATCCGTTTACTAGCCGGTAACCACGTTTTAATCACATTTTGCGCTTCCGGTGAATCTTCCCGAAAGATCAACAGAAACCCTTCCTTGTCTGTCACAACCGACTGAAAGCCAGTCCAGCCTTTCCCACTGGGTTCGTCGCCAATGGGGAAAATGTTCCCGGCATGAATCTGTGTCTGGTTCGTTCGGTACGTCTGGATAAGTTTGGCGGTCTGGAACGCTTCGGCAGGCAGGCCGGTAGCCTCGAACCAGGCCAGTGGTTGGGCCATCATGGTAATAGCAAACAGGTAATCAAACGAATAATTAGCCGGGGCAAAACGGTCGCCAACGGGATATTTGTCGGCGTTTCGCCATTTGTTCAGAAACTCGATTTGCAGGTTCTGGGGCGGTACGTATTTCGACAGATTCCAGAGGTTACGCAGGGTCCAGTATGGGTAATAATTCGTCCAGTCGGTGTAGCGATTTTCCAGAAACAGATTGCCGTATTCATTCATGAAATGATACCCATTTCGTCGGCCCGCTGTGACGTCCATATTAAAAATCACCTCGTAGTTGGTAGCCGCCAGCACCGTGTCGAGGAATTTTCGGAAGTTAACCTCGGCCGTTTTATCGTTGATCTGAACGAGGTCGATTTTAAATGTGCGAATGCCGTATTGCTTATAAAGACCAATGAGCGTTTGGGAATCTTTGTCCCAATGTTTAAAGCTACTGTCGATACTGGGGCTGAACCATAACCCCAGCTCAATATTTAGTTTTTTGGCTGCGTCGATAACGGGTTGCAGGCCGTTGGGAAACCGGTCGGGGTCGGGCGTCCAGTACTTTGGATTTTTCCAGATGGCCTCGCTGCTGCCGCCCGGCGTCGCCGAATTCATCGACTTACCCAACTCCCAGCCGTCGTCGATCTGGAATCGGGTAATACCCAGTTGAGCCGCTTTTTGTAATTCGGTGATGATAAACTGCTCCTTAATTTTCGTGTCTTTGTTACGGTCGCCCCAGGTATTCATCATGATCATCTCGTCGCGATCGGCCCGACGGGGGTGGTTGGCATCCTGATAGCTACGTAACGTGCGAAGCCCGTCCAATTCCGACGTACCCGCGCCGGCGGGCCGCCCCAACCCGAGTGTATATCCATAGCCCCGCACCCAGTCTGTCTCCGATACATCTGTTGGCAGAATACCAGCGCCCACCGTTTGAACGCTGCCATTTTTCACCAGAAAATCGAAACCGGGATTAGCCAGTTGAATGACCGAAACGGGCGATTCTTTCAGGACGAACAACGAAGAACCGGAAAGCCCATCCGTCAGCCATAACAGATTTCCCCTCAGAAAACCAGGCTGACGGTACAGGTTGTAGGGCACTTCGGTAACAAGGGTATTGTTGCGGTCGGTCATGTCGGCAAATTCGACAGCCCTCCCCGCCAGTGATTACCCGCCAGTGCCAGCTTGTCCATGGCCGGAACGGTAGCCGTACGTTTGTTCAGATCGGTCTGCGACTCGATGTTCTTAAAATCCAGCCCGGCAGCCGACTGGCCAGCCGCCTGTTGCCATTCGGACGAGGGTTTACCACGCAGGTAAAACGTACAACTCAGCGTAGCGATGTTGGGATAAATCCGGAATACCCGTCGAACATCCAGCGTACCGAGCCGGGTGGTTACGCTCACTTCCAGGTGATCAGTCTGGTTAGGCTGCCCCTGGATCTGCTTTGTGGTCAGCTCACCTTTGCCGGACGGGCTTGTATGGCCGGGAACGCGCAGTCTGGATCTTTGCTGACCCATTCCCAGGTTTGTTTCCGTTTTTTATCGGTCAGACTCAGCGTAATCAACTGGCCATTGTTCCAGCGAAATCGCCGGGCAATCAGATCGTTTTCGAGCACTAGCGTATCGTTGATCAGACTAGCCCGGCAGCTTTGCAACGATTGAGAAGCTACCCGGTCCGACAAGATCAGGCAACAGGAGAGCGCGAAAAATAATACGGTTCGTTTCATTGAATGGGTTTCGTTATACGGCCAATCCGGCATACCTCTTCTTTAATAGATTCATCATGAATACGTTGATCTCCCATTGATTACCGATTGGCAACTGAGTATACGGCATTACGGGCATATAGGTGGCTGGCCCGAACTCGGTATTAACAGTGAGTTGTGTGCCGTTTACCTGATGCGTTTCCACAATTTTGTCCCACCAGGCAAGATGCGTGTTGAGCGTAATTTCCCATTCCGGCGCGCGGGGATCATTAACCTGCGGCCCTTCGGGATGCCCTACCCGACTATGAATATGGTCGGCGCGGGAAATAGCCAGGTTCACGGCTTCGGTCTGGTTTTCGAGCAGCGATTCATGGACATTGCACCAATGCGAAATATCGAGGCAAATACGAAGGTCAGGCAGTCTGGTGAAATAATCCCGCGCGATATGGGCGGCAAAGAGCGACTTCCCCCGGTGCGTTTCGTGGATGATTCGGACACCCGTTTCTTTCGAAATCCGGGTAGCCAGTTCGAAGAGGTGTTTATTCTGTTCGAAGGTAAAGAAATCCTTACCCGTCTGGCAATTGATAAAAATCGGCTCGGCAGCAATCAGATTACGAAGGTATTTTTCGTAGTTCCGGCTGTGTTCGTCCAGATCGCTCTCGAACGACTGCCAGTACTGGCCAATCAGTTCGAGGTCGTAGTCTTTCAGGATAGCTACAATTTCCCGGCTCTCATCGGCTTCGAGCGGTAGCGCCATTTCGACACCATCGTAACCAGCGTCTTTCACGTTCTGGCAAAAGAGGGCAAAGGGCAGGGTATTTCCCCAGTGGGGTGCATAAAATTTGATGTGCATACGGGTTAACGTGAATGGCAGTTGACCTGGCGTTACCGATTAAGGTTTATAGAGAATCGCATTCGCAATGAGTTGGGTATACATGGGATTCTCAAAATCACTGACTGCATGGCCCGGCTGACTGTAGAAAAGCCATCCTTTCCCGACGGGCATACACCAGGCCGAGCGATCCTGCATCCATACCTTTCCAACGGCATCTGTAAATTTGAAACCTAGCAAAATGGTCCGTGGGCTAAGAAGCTGATGGTTCAGAAAGTCCTCTGTTTTTGACAACACAAAACCAGGAAACTGACTCTCTTTTTGCCCGCCTTCCTGCCTGTACGCAATCGTGGTGGCATACGTAATCTTGTGCGACGTAATGAAGTGTTGAGGAGCCAGATTTACGACTGCCATATCAACATCACCCACGTATTTATAACCGCCTTCTGATACATCTTTTTTGGGCAGATCGATACCCAGAAATGAAAACCACGACCTGTTTTTCCGTTTTGCCGAGCTTATCGAATGATGTAGGCAAAGTAATTTACCCCCTTTCTGGGCGTAGTTGATAAAGGCCACTTCAGGTATCGAGTCCAGATCTTTGTGAATGTAGACGATAACCGCCCGAAAGTTAGTCAGGATGGCGGGCATGTCGGCCTGTATTACAATTTTAGACGTCAGGCCTTCCTGTTGTTGAATCCCCTGGCCAGCACCTCCATAGCCGGAATTTCGTCGGCAACAATCAATATGTCCTGAGCATGTACTCGCCCAATAGTAATAAGCAGACAGGCAAGTGAAATAACTAGCTGTTTCATAGTAAGCAGTATACGATCAGGCATTTTTCCATTACTTCAATCCGCTCAGATAGGCTATTGTTTGTGGCACCTGCGTAGCATAGCTTGGGCTTTCGTCTTCGATATAATAATGGTCAATGGACGACTTCCGGGCGGCTTTCAAAATTGCGGGCAAATCGAGCTGACCGGTTCCAAGCGCTACGTCATTCACTACCGCTGTTCCACCCGATAAATTGCCGACCACTCCTTTACGTAGATCTTTCAAGTGCATCAGTTTAAAGCGTTTTGGGTATTTTTTGATTAGTGCAGCGGGATCGGCACCCGGGAAAAATGTCCAGAGAATATCCAGTTCAAAACTAACGTACAGCGGGTCAGTATGCTGAACGATGTAATCGAACAGGGTGCCATCCTCGTACTTTTCGAACTCGTAGCCGTGATTATGGTAGCAGAACGTCAGGCCAAACTCATCATGCAACTGATTGCCAATTCGGTTGAAGGTTTCAGCGGCTTTCTGCGCATCGGCCAGCGTGAATGGGGGCTTTGTCATAATCCAGGCTACCCGAACATAACTCGCTCCGAGTGTTTTAGCATTTTTACCCACTTCGCTGGTTTTATTCTGCGCATCGGAATAGCTAACCCCAAACGATGAACACTTCATCCCGCGCTCGTCGAGGAGTTTACGCAGTTCGTCGGCTGTTTTTCCGAAGAGGCTGGAAAACTCCATGTCAGTAATACCCAGCGCCTTAATGGTATCGAGCGTGGCCGGTACGTTTTTAGCAAAGCTATTTCGGTACGTGTACGACACCATGCCGGGCGTTTGTGGGAACACCTTTTTCTGCGCCTGAGCCACATTAAAGCTCAGCAGGATAACAAAAGCGAGGAGGATTTTTTTCACGAGTGATAATTGATTAAGGTAACCAATGAGTTGATCTGTTCTTACTGTTCAAACGCGCCCCGATCCCGTCCGGCACTTTTAGGGCGTGCTTTACCCAGAATATCGTTGAGCAGAGGAACGTCATTACTACCTGAATTGACGGCACGGCTATTTTTCGCCAGTCGAAAATTCCCTTTTGTCGGGTCGGGCTGAATGTCGATAAAGTTGGGGTCGGCAACAATGTCGTTGGCCCCGGCAAAAACCGTCTGTGCAGTGGGGTAAATATTATAATCCCAGCGGATACTGGTGTTGCGGTTGTTGGAGGTTACGGCTCCGCCCGGCCGGGGCACAATAATGTTATTCAGAATAACCACATCGTCTGACCGATTAGGAAACAGCTCCTGGTATCCCACAATCCCCCATTCCAATAGGTCGTGTTATTAATTATGTCGACGTGCCTTGTGCGGAAGGTGTGAATCCCCGAGCCACCATTAAAACAACTCACATTATTCGCGATTAACGCCCGCCCTTTCCACTCAGGCCGCTTTGGCTTTTCTGGTGCTGTTGGTACCCCAACAGTAGTTGGAGCAACCGCCGTTTGACTTGTTGCGGGCTTTACAACCGCATCGGCGTTGGGGTTAGTGGCCCCTGCCCCTGTTCCTGATCGGTTACGTCCAGTAGAATACCGTTCCCATCGCTCAGTTTGCCGATTTTCTCCCAGGCAACCAGCGTTTTGTTGTTCCAGACAAAGTTGCGCTGGATCACGATGTGGTAACCCGGCGCATCATCGTATGCCCAGTTATTAAGGGTCGTGATGCCTGAGCCGCCATAGCGCATAAACCAGGCATTGTCAAAAACCTTACAATCCTCAACGGTGAAATAGTCGATTTCGATACCCACGATACCACCGCCAGCGCACTTACCAACCACGCAATTGCGAATAACCAGATGGTGCGGTTTTTCGTCTGGTTTTTTACCCCGGCCATTAAAGAAAATCCCGTTTGTATTGTAGTAAGGGTCAGGTGTTGGTTTTTTACCGTCTTCCTGCGCTTTCAGCAACACAATTGAATCGTTATTGCCAATGACGCTCAGTCCGTCAATGATGGTATAGGAGCCAGAAATCTGAATGCCCGCCCAACCGACTGGTCGAATTTCAGGATGATGCCCCGGACGGGCTTTCCAGGTAATCCAGGCGGCCGACGTACCGGAGCGTGTGATATTCAGCACGGCACTTCCATTGCCTTTATCAGCGTTGGTATATATACCGTTGCCAATCAGGACTACATCGCCCGGCTGTACGAGATCGGCGGCTTTTTGCAGATTTCGTACAGCGGTTTCGGGCGTTTTGCCATCGTTTGCATCGTTTCCCGTACCCGAAACATGCCAGGTTGCTGCAGAAACGAATGTATTGATTGAGAAGAGGATAAAAAACAGGGTGGTTGTTTTCATGATTATTAACTGCTTATTAGTTTTGTTATTCAGGCTAATACGTATTCGAATGACGCTTATCCGTCAATATTGGACAATTGAACTTTATAGGTTCCGTCAACGTGATACATTGATTTGCTCCCCACCAGTTGCTGTTCTCACCTTTGTAATTTAGGGATTTAAGCGTCGAATCTTTCCAGGCACGCAATTCGGAGCGCCAGGCATCCCATTTATCCGGTGCTGTGGGTGCTTCAATCAGCTGGTAGTACTTTTCAGAAAAGGCATTTCTGTTTTGCCCGAACGCATTTCCCGCCCAGCAACACAAGATCCAAATACTGACGACTCCCTTTCTGAGCATACTATTTTTCGTTATTGCTAACAGTTTTTATCAGTTCACTACCTCAATTCGCTCGCTGTTCGTCTGCGATAACATCGCGTCCTTGTTAGCGAGCGGTTTACCATCGATCCATACGCTTTTCAGCATGATTCCTTTACTGTCATCTATGTAAAACGCCGGACGGGCATCATTTTCGCGGAATGTGACCGATATATCGCTTAGGTTAAGCCCACGCACATGCCGCACGTAAAACGCGCTGGCGGGTAAGCGGGTCCCGAACGTAAGCCGGTTTTCAGGATAGCCTTTCAGGTTTTCGGGAACGGGGTTCGGAAAGTTTCGCAACGAATCGGCGTGGACGGCGATGGGTACCGTAATACGAATGTTGGCCAGACGAATATCTTCCGCTGGGCTGTCAGCCAAACCGGCAATGATGGTTGGGATGATACTACGGCTTTCGGCCCTGACGTTCTGAATCGTGATGTGCCGCATCACCGACGGCTTCTGGTCTGGATTGAGAAATCGCCTGCCAACCCGGATAAAAATCGGGCTGAGCACATCGGTCATCACAATGTTGGAGAAGTTAATGTTTTCGACCAACCCGCCATCCACACCCAGAATTACGATCCCGGTATTTACACTCTGGATGTCGGGACTATCTACCACATCGGGGGTCATTTTCCAGTGACGGTAGCCATTGACCGACGCCTTTTTAATGACACAGTTATTGACCGTAATATTGCGGAAACCGGTGCGGGAACCGGTACCCAGTTTGATGCCATTGCAGAGCGATGAAACGACGCAATTGGTCACCGTGATGTTCTCGCAAAATTTGTTCAGGTACTCACTCTTGAAGCAGATGGCATCGTCTTCCGCGTCGATAACGCAGTTGGCAATTGTTACATCCTGCGCGTCTATATCCAGCCCATCGCAGTTCCAGTTCACCAGACTGCGGAGGTAGATTCCGTCGATATTTACCTGTTTGCAGCCCGATACCGAGATGGTGACCTGGGCGGAATTCAGTACGCTGATATCGCGGAGCAACACATGCGTACAGCCAATAAAAAATAGGTTCTTAGGCCGTCCGTCGGTATTCAGTCCCAGTTGAAACGCTTTCCCTTCTCCGCTCCTTTTACGGTTCCGCGGCCGATTATGCCCATATGATGCGCATTGTCAGCAATAATCAGGGCTTTCATGTACTCAACATACAAGCCATTGTGGGTGATGGTCCCGAATTTTTTGGCGGCTATAATGCTGTGCTCAGGATAATCAGTCGGGTTGTAGCTCCCTTGAAGAACCGCACCCGCCGACAGATGCAGATACACGTTCGATTTCAGGAAGATCGTGCCGGTGAAATACGTACCGGCAGGCACCAGAACCTCACCTCCACCCTTGCCAGCACATTGATCAATAGCCGCCTGAATAGCTTTCGTATTTAGAAACGTACTGTCGGTCTTAGCCCCAAAATCACGGATATTGTAGGTTTGGGCAAACACCTGGCAACTAAACAGGAAGGCTGCTGCCAGGATCAAAACGTTGTGATTTCTCATAAAAAAACAAGCACGATTTTTCAGTGTGAGGACACCAACCCGTTATTGAACTTCATAGGCACCGCAATCAACCGAGCCGCCTTTTGGCCGGGCCACACCCTTTATATCGCTCGGCGAAAAAAGAAGCTTTGTGCCCGCATCACTTACTGGACTCCCACTTTTCAGGGAAAAATTGGCCGTTGCCAGATCAGTCGTCAGGTTAATAAACTGGGGGTCAATCACTTTATCATTCGCTCCCTTCCCAGCGGTTGCGCCATTAAAATAGATGTTGCAATCGTAGGTTACATTCGTGTTTTTGGTATTGGAATTACGTTTCCAGTAAACAGCCGAGGCTACGAAAGCCCAGCCATAAGCTACTGATTTTCAGATGACTGCGAAAAATAATCCTTACTTTAGTCCGTCCAGAAAGCCCTGATACGCCCGCTTTTTCCCGAAGCTCGCATCGAAGGGTAGAGCGGCATCAAGGCACTGGCAAAATCCTGGAATCCAGGACGTACCATCATCAACACCCCAGAGAGTAATGCCAAACTGCTGACTGGCCGGAACCCGTTTCTTATAGGTACTCACCACGAATTTGTACTTCTGATACTGCTTTTCCAGCAGTCCGGGCGTCACAGCAAAGTCTTTCTTCTTGCCAGGATTCAGGGCAATATCCAACTCCGAAATATGAATCAGTAGCCCCGTTTCGGCCAGTTTGTGGATAGCATTTTCAATCCCTTCATTCGGTGTATCGATACTAATGTGCATCTGTAAACCAAGGCCATCAATCGGGATACCGCGACGTTTAAAGTCGTTGGCCAATTTCACAATCGCTGCCAGTTTGGCGGGGCGCGTTTCCTGCCCGTAATCGTTATAAAACAATTTGGCGTTTGGGTCGATCCTGTGCGCGTACTGAAACATTCGGGCTACGTAGTCATTGCCAAGAATCCTTCCGACATTGAACAGTGTTTTACCCACCGTATTGAGCGAGTCTTTTCGAATAGCACCTTGGTTATCAAACGCTTCATTGACAACATCCAGGAAGCCACCTTTCCTTTAAAATGGGTGCCAACTGTCTGGATATAGGTTTGCAGCGTCGTCTCCAGTTCCGTCGAGTCGCGGATTTGCTTGAGCCAGTTTGGACTGGTGTCGATATACCATACGAGCGTATGACCATGAACTCGTTTCTTTTGAGAACGCGCAAACTCAATCAACTGATCGGCTACCTCAAAGTTGTAAACACCTTTTTGCGGGCTAATCCGGCTCGGTTTCATGGCTACGTCGGCCGTAATGCTACTGGCTTCCTGAATAACCGTTTGCCGATAGGACGTGCTGCTCTGAACGCTGGCCGGGCTAATGGCAAACCCAATAGGAAATGAAGCAGCATCTGCGAGCGTTTGTGCTGGGGCAATTCGTACGGCAGAAATATCCTCTTTTCTATTGCCGACGAGTTGTCCCAAACCAGCTAGCCCAGCCAAAAAGAACAGGAATTTCATTGATGATCAATGATTAAGGATTTGCAGGCACTATACAGTATTTGTTAAACGGCCCCATTTCTCCTTTTTCCCGTCTTTTCGACTAATAAATCTTCGGGAAGTGCTGATACTGACTTTGCAGGAAGCATTCCGTTTAGCGTTCCTAAAGCTGGCGCATTCTCACGGGGTTTCAAACTCAACTTTCTTCATGGTAGCTACAGCCTACCACCTTTCAGTTGTCGAACGGCATAATCGGCCGCACGGGCCGTCAGGGCCATGTACGTCAGCGATGGATTCTGGCAGGCTGATGAGGCCATACTGGCACCGTCTGTTACAAACACATTTTTAACCGAGTGAACCTGGTTCCATTTGTTCAGCACCGACGTTTTCGGGTCATGCCCCATACGCGCCGTGCCCATCTCGTGAATGGCTACCCCCGGAGCCTGATGGTTATCAAACGCAGCCGTTATTCGAATGCCAGCAGCTTCCATCATCGCTTTAGCCTGCGCAATGGCATCCTGGGTCATTTTATCTTCATTTTCACCCCAGGCACAGTCGATGTCGAGCGTTGGCATACCCCATTGATCTTTGTTGGCCTGATTCAGTTTGACGTGATTTTCGTAACGAGGCAGCATTTCGCCCATCGCGGTCATGCTGAATGACCATTCGCCTGGATGCGTCAGGGCTTCTTTATAGTCAGCACCGAAACCGCCACCGAACCGCCCCGCTCCCAACCAGCCCGACCTCCCCCACAGGCATAGGCATAGCCACGAACGAAGTCCGATTGCTTATCATTGAGTACATTTCGGAATCGTGGAACATAGGTACCGGTAGGTCGACGGCCATAATAGTATTTATCATCCAGATCCTTACCTTCGTAAACACCAGCAACCCGGCCCGATAATTGTGATCCATCAGGTAATGGCCCAGCGCACCACTGTCGTTGCCAAGCCCGTTCGGGAATCGGTTTGAGGTAGAATTGAGCAGCACCAGCGTAGAGTTGAGCGTGGCCGCATTCACGAACATGATACGGGCATAATACTCGGTCATCTCTTTCGTGTTGGTGTCGATCACGCGAACGCCCGTTGCCCTGCCTTTTTGCTCATCATAAATAATCGAGTGGACAACGGAAAACGG
Organism: Spirosoma telluris; assembly: GCA_003259005.1. GTDB lineage: Bacteria > Bacteroidota > Bacteroidia > Cytophagales > Spirosomataceae > Spirosoma > Spirosoma telluris. The sequence continues at coordinate 373,158 of QLII01000001.1, read as the reverse complement.
GCGGATTGTGAGTTTACCGGTTTTAGCGGCTGCGGGAAGCGTAGCGGAATTGCTGCTGAAATATGCGCCATACAAACAGCCCGGCCACACCAGTTGCGCGATTGGCAATCGGCCCGGCCCAGTGCCAGATGAATGGGCTGGGCTTTGCTCAGATTGGCCGTGCGACTGATGATCAAATGGCGATCTGCATACTCTTTTTTCCAGACATCGCGAACACTTTTCTCAATGCAGTTCATCTCGAAAGGCGGCAGAAATTCCCCATCGGGCAGGGTCGACAGGCCATCTTTATTACCACTGATACCGGCAAATTTCTCAACGTAACTATACCAGGGGGCCAAATCCGGGTACCGAATGGGCCAGTCCACACCGTGACCGTCTTTGAGGTTATCTTCAAAATTGAAGGGTGCCCACCGTTGTGTCCATCTCGCCCAGCTCAGCGATTTGCCCCCACCTGATACCCACGAATCCAATCGAAGGGCTTGGTTTGCTGATACGGGTGATCGGTATCCCGAATGAAAAACTGTCCGGAATACTCATTAAAGGCATAACTAACTTTAGCCTGCGTTGGGCTTTTTTCGAGCACATCCAGCGGGTAGCGACCCCGGTGAGTCATTTCCCACGGGCTCGACATCGTAGTGGGGTAATCTTTCACATGCTCGACCGGCCGGCCACGCTCCAGCACAAGCGTTCGTAACCCTTTTTGTGTTAGCTCTTTGGCAGCCCATCCGCCACTTATACCGAGCCGACGACGATCGCGTCGAATGTGTTTTGCTGCGTTGCTTTACTGGTGAGATTCATGTGATTGTAGGTTTAGGGCAAATTTTTTCTGACAGGATTGGCGGAAAAATTAGTTTACCTCAAGCAAATCTTTTTCCACGATTTTCCCACTGACTTTATCTTTCAGAATCAGTTTGTGGCGTCCGTCGTGGGTGATTTCTTCTTTGATCAGGTAAAAATTAGCGTCGTAGTCGGTCAATGTTTTCTCCTGCGACAAACCTTCCTGCCCGCGCCAGACGGGTAGATTCACTGGCTCCCACTGCTTCGATTCAGCCGATCGATAGGCGGCATCCAGCACTGCATTCACCACGTAGCCGTCGTAGAAGGTTTCGGCGGGTTGCCGCCCTTCCTCGCAGGATTTAAACATATCGGTAAACATGTGATTATAGCCCAGGTCATTTACCTCATCCCCCACAGGAAAGAGCCAGCCCGAGTTGGATTCGGCCTTTTCCGCTATGTAATCAGCCCCTTTACCCCGGAGCGCCGACCGGACGTGTACATCTCGAAACCAGTCCGCAGAAAGTTATTGATCCAGATGGTACCTTCAGTACCCATGACCTCATCACGCAGGTCCATACCACCCCGAAATACCCAACTCACTTCAAACTGGCCGATGGCCCCGTTTTCGTATTTCACCAGCGCAATGGCGTGGTCTTCGGCGTCGATGGGCTTCACCTGCGTGGCAGCCCAGCACATTACCTCAACGGGACGAACATCTTTCCGATAAAACTACGGGCAATTTCCACGCAATGGCAACCCAGATCGAGCATACAGCCGCCACCGGCCTGCTCTTTGTCCCAGAACCAGTTGGAGTGCGGACCGGGGTGTGCTTCGCGGGATTTCGCCCACAGGATTCTACCTAACGCCCCGCTTTTAACGCTTTCCAAAGCTTTCAGGAACTTAGGCGAATAACATAAGTCTTCCAGATAACCCCCGAAAATACCGGCTTCTTCCACAGCCTGCATCATGTGCAGGGCTTCTTCAGCATTACGGCCCAACGGTTTGGTGCAAACGACGTTCTTCTTATGTTTGGCACACAGCATCACGGCTGCCGCATGGAGGTTGTTGGGCAGGGCGATGCACACCATCTTTACATCGGGGTGGGCAATGACTTCTTCCATATCCGTTGACCAGATGGCGCAACCGTAGTCGCCAGCAAATTTTTTGGCGGTTTCTTCCCGGCGGGCGTAGATGGCAACAACCCGGTCGCGGCTCCGTTGCCCATGGAGTGATTCGGCGTAAAAGCGGCCAATGAAGCCGCCCCCGAGCATAGCAATTTGTTGCATAATCAGGTGGTTTTAATCAGTTTCATGCCGACCGGGTCCCAGTTTATCACCTTTTTCTGCTCGGCACTCATGTTTGCCGCCAGCGAGGGGCAGCCGCCCGCAAACCAAACTCGGCGTCTTCCTTCACGAGCGACGGATTGTTTTCCCGAATGGCATTAAAGAAGACAATCATATGATCCAGCCGGTCGTCGTAGCCATTGGGTGTATTGAACGTAATAGCGGGTTCGTTCTGGATTTGTCGCGTGAATTGCCCAGCTGGATATTTCTGGTCATACTGACGGATGAACTCTTCCTGCATCGCCTGCGGATAAGTGAACAGGGCATCGTAGCCCTTGCTATACATAGGCGCGTTAGGTCGTTTGAGTCGATTCAGCACAAATGAATTCCAGCCAATATCAATCACACCCTCCGTTCCGACCAGGCGCGTATGAATATCGCCACCGGCACCCGTTGCCAGATTGACCCGCGTTGTAAACTGAAACGATGGATTTTTGTCGGTCTTGGGATAATCCATGATCGCCGTGACCAGATCGTAGGCATCCCGGCCATCTTTCCAGTAATTCAAATCACCCAGTGCAAAAATCCGCGTCGGCCCTGCGAGCCCGTAATGGTGTGTACGCCCGTAAGCAGGTGGACAAATAAATCCCCGGCCACACCCGTTCCGTATTCTTTGTAGTTGCGCCATCGGAAAAAGCGTTCGGCCTGAAAAGGTCGCTTAGGCGCATCGCCCAGGAAGCGATCCCAGTCAACGTCTTTCGGATCAAGGTTTGGCGGCAGGGTATATTGCCAGGCACCCAGCGCGTCCGTCCTGTCCAGAAACGTTTCTACGGATGTCAGTTCGCCAATATCTCCGGCTTCGTACCGTTTTTTGGCTTCCAGCACGGCCGCACTACTTGCCCGCTGGCTACCTACCTGAAAGACTTTGCCTGATTTTTTATGGGCATCAATAACCGCTTTTCCTTCGTCAATATGGTGAACCATAGGCTTTTCGCAGTAGACATGCTTGCCCGCCTGGAGCGCGGCAATGGAAATGCGGTCGTGCCAGTGATCGGGCACGCAAATCAGTACGGCATCGACGTTTTTTCGGGCCAGCACCTCCCGATAGTCGCGGGTTGTGAAGATATCGTTGCCCCAAACTTCTTTTGCCCGTACGAGCCGCGGATCATAGAGGTCAGCCACGGCAACCACCTTCGTGCCGGGTACTTTGAGCGCACAATCGAGATCATAATGGCCGATGATACCCGCGCCAATAAGCCCAATATTGATCGTATCAGCCGCCGAGCGCGGTTTTAGTGGGGTCATGAGGTGACCGGACCCTGTACGCATGGGTAGTGTTCCGGCATTCACCAGGGATTCGCCACCCGCCAGTAAGGCGGTGGTGCCACTCAATTGGCGGAGAAATTTACGTCTTGAATTCATCAGTCTAAGCGTTTGGATTTAGTGGTTTATAAGGATTTAGCAAAGCTGTACAAAGCCGTTGGATTATCGATCATCAGGCGACTCCAATACTCATCCAACCCTCGTCGGTTGAGTTCGTCGCGGAAGGTTGTAAGCAGATAAGTTAGGCCCGGCGAACCACCATAGGATTGCCAGTAGGTGCTGCGGGCGGCATCCATCCCGCGGTAATCTGGCCGGGGAAGTCGGGGAGCAGCATTTCCAGCAGTCGATACGTCCAATTTTCTTCCCCCTTTTTCCATCGAAAGGCGCTGTCAAATTCAACCCGGACACCTGTTTTCAACAGCTCACGATGATACGATACGTCTTTGTTACGATCTACGTGCGAGATAACAACGTGACTCAGATCGCCACCGAGCTTGTCGAACAGCTCTGCCTGCGCCAAGGCATGACGTCCGGCATTTGAGTGGGTCAAAATCGGCACACCCGTTTCTCGATGGGTGTTGACAACCGCCCGAAAAATCCGTTCCTGATGTGGACTTATCGGATCATCGCCGGTGGCCAGCTTAATCATTCCGGCTTTATGAGATGTTCGTTCTACAAACGGGCCGTTGTAATCGAAGCGATCAATACCATCGACTACATCGGCAATGAATAAGCGCGTTAACTGATCTTCCGAATACTGATACCGCCAGTGCGAAAGTGGGTAATATTGTTCCAGATGAATTCCCGTTGGTGCCACAATCTGGATACCTGTTCGGCGCGAAACCTCCGCCAGTTTCTGTACGTTCCGCCCACAGTTGGCGGGCATGGTATCGACCATCGTTCGTCCGCCAGCCGCATACACCTGCGTGAGTTCTGCCGATACTTTATCGACATCGTTCAGCCGGAAATCCGGGTTCGCCAGTGTTGGAAAGCTTTCCTCAATAATAAGGTGCTCGTGCGCATACGTAATGCCAGCCTGCGCAGACGGAATATCGCCCAAAACGGTTCGAATAAACGACATAGGCAGGTTAGGTTAAGGCCGGGATTTGCTGCTTGTCCCGTTCAGTAGGAACCAGAGAATTGTTTTTCCATCCGTGCCGGGATGTATCGGCCACCGTATCAGGAATGTCCAGAATAGCACCCAGATCGCGCAGACCCTGTTGAAGCTGATTCACATTCAAGCAATTAGCCGCTTCATCGTTTCGCAGCGATTGAACAGCCGCTAAACCAGCCGCCTGCCCCATCGACATGGTTTGAGCCATTGAACGGCATGAGGCATGGGCATCATGTGTAGCCGAAAAGCACCGGCCTACGACCCAAACCGACCGGCTTCCTTTCGGAACAATTGTGCCGTAAGGAACGCCATAAACCCCCGAACCGGGAATGTATTCCCAATAGGTTTCATCGGCTCCGTTGGCATCGTGGCGATGGTCTTCAATGGGGGCTCCGCAGAGAAAAATACGATCATCGGGCAGCAGTCCCGCCAGGCATTCTTCCTTCGTTAGGCGGTGTTCGCCGTACACACGCCGGGTTTCGCGAACACCAATCTGATGCGACAACCCAATGATATTGGCATTTTGATAACCAGGTACATCATCCCGAAAAAAGTCTTCGTAAACGAACGCCTGCCGTCGCCCTTCTACTTCAGCTTTGGTCAATTCATCGGCATTCAGCGCCGAAAGTCCGGCTACTTTCACCGCAACCGTTGAAATACACTTTTGGGCGTTCATCTCGTGGGCCGAACCTTCCTTGCGGGGCAAGGGGTGCCGTCCGCTGGAAACAGCCTCCTGCATTTTCCGGGCCAGCATCGTTTTGCCACCCGCTCGCTCGTATTCGTCCAGTTCCACATTACTCATGCGGAAAGTGGTCGTCAAACTTTGGACAGGCTCATGCTCTCCGGCTAGTTCATAGGCAAAGCCAGCCAGATGACAGAAATCGGCATCCCCCGATGCATCGATGACCCGGCGGGCCATTACTTTCTGAAAACCCCTTTATTCCAGAAAATACAGGCATACCGCTCCCCTTCTGTGGCTACGTCAATCAGCGTTGTATGAAGCAGATACCGAATACCCTGTTGCTGAATCAGTTGATCCCAGATGAGTTTCAGGCGTTCGGGGTTGTAGTTCACCCCGGTTCCGGCCCCGTAGGTATTGGGGCGCAGAAACACTGCGCCGACCTTATCCAGTTCATTAACGATCCGGTCGGGCCAGCCACCTACGATTTTGCGGGAGGTAGCGCCGGGCGTAAAAAAGCCGTAGAACGTATCGAGCATTTGGGTAGAGGTACCACCCGGAAAGCCGTAGCGTTCGACCAGCATCACTGACAGGCTTTGATCGCGGGACGCAGCCGACAATGTAGCTATGCAACCCGCCGAACCCGCCCCAATGACCAGTATATCAGTTTCGGCCAGTAACGGAATGTGTAGATGATTGAAAATGGTAGCCATCTTATACACCAAACTGTTTTTTTATCACCTGTCGACTCATTTTCAGGCTATCGCGAATGGGGCGCGTGGGCTTGTACCCGTACGGAAAAGCCAGCTCAACGGTCATATCGCCCGCAAAACCAATCTGTTTCAACTGGCGGGCAATGGCACAGAAATCCATAATGCCTTCGCCCAGCGCTTCTGACCAGACGCCTGTCCAGAGGTGGTCTCGCAAGTGCATATACACAATTTTATCAGCATAGGTTTTTAGAAAGGTGGGCACATCGACCTTTGCCTGAAACAGCCAGTCGAGGTCAGGACCAAGGGCAATTCCGGGTACCCGTTGCAGGGTATTTGTCAGATCATAAAGTCCATTTTCTACTTCATAGGTATGGTTGTGCAGGTTAGGAACTACATTATACTGCTTACCAATGGCCTGAATCTTGTTCAGTGTCTCAGCCTGTACGTCAAACTCCTCGGGCGTCTTTTTGCGTTTGGCATCACCGACCGATAGACCGAACATTCGCCCTTTCAGTTTGGCGATTCGTTCAATGACTTTCCCGGCATCGTCAATGATTTCAGTCTGTTTCTGTTTGTTCCACATGGGCCCACCAAACGAGGCTCCAGTCAGCGATACACCCGTTTTTTGAATCAGATCGCCAATTTTCGAGACTGCATCTTCATGCCGAAGACTCACGTCCATCAATTCGATGGCATCGAAACCGGCATACTTTGTGTCGGCAAAAACCTGATCGAGAATGGGAAAGCAGTCATAGTTTGGCTGATCCGACGAAAACACCCAAACGTGAATACCCAGTGTGGGCCTGGAGGTCACTAACGACCAATCCTGTGCCGCGGCAACCGACCCGGCCGCCCTTCCTAAAAATACGCGACGGTTCATGATAGCTGTTGTGGGATAAGTGTATCGGCCTGTTCACTAACGTAGGACGGCACGCCGACGTTTTGGTACAGCTTGGCGAGCCGATGGGCGTGCTCGTCATAGGCACTTTCGAAGAGCAATACAGCTTTTTCGGAGCCGACTATATTGGCCGCCGATAATACTTTGGGCGGTTGTCCGGCTTGGGTGAGCAGTCGGGCCAGTTCAGCTTTTATGCAGTTTACGACCACCGCTCCACCCACTGTTGAGCCAGGAGCTACCGGTGTATCCAGGCCCGGAACGGTAATCATGGCATCGCCAACAGGAGCGCCGGTGTCCAGAATCAGGTCCGCAAAATCGCTTAGTTTTTTACCATCTGGCCGCTTGCTGGTACTTTTATCGGCATGCTGTTTAGAGAGTAGTGCTACCACTTTTACACCCTGTTGCTGAAATAATTCAGCCATTTCAATAGGCACTACGTTACACCCACTGGACGAAATAATCAGGGCTGAATCCAGATTCGAGAGATCATAGTTGCGCAAAATACGCTGGGCCAGCCCCGGCACATTTTCCAGAAACATGGCCTGTCGCTGTCCATTGGCCCCTACCACCAGGTTATGAAACGAAAGTGATAATTCAACAATGGGATTGAAGCCTGGAAACGAACCATAGCGCGGCCACATTTCCTCGACCATAATCCGGCTGTGGCCGCTACCAAACAGATGCACCATGCGTCCGGCGAGAATAGTCTGGCTAAACCAGGCAGCGGCTTGCTGAATGGCTTGCGTTTGCGCTTCGATGGTGTCCAGCAAAGCCCGGCTCTGCTGGATGTATTGCGATGTCAGATTCATACGTTTTGTTCCGTTAGTCGTTCAGGAAGGCCGCAGCACCGATAGCCCCGGCCCAGTCTTCAAAATAAGCTTTACGTATCGTTGTCTTTTTGCCTGCGGGTCGCCATTCAAATAGATCGAAAAAAGTTTGGAGGGGATCAAGAAGGGCTCTGTCAGCCTGCATAATTCCGCCCCCCAGCACCACGACCTCAGGCGAGAATGCATTAGCAAGCGAGGCAAGAGAAACAGCCAGTTGCCGGATCGAGGTCAGCCAGACCTGCGTTGCCAAGGGTTCGCCCTGCCGGTAGCCATCAACCAGATCATGCGTGCTTTTGTAGCGCCCAAACGACCGCCGACCAACCGTTACGTTCCCGATGGCATCTTCCAGACTGCCGGGCATATTGGTAATGTCGGTATGCACACTATCGGCATTCACTGTTATATGCCCGAGGTGGCCCGCCATCTGAAAGAAACCCTGGTATAGATGCCCGTTCAGCAACAGCCCCCTCCCACGCCTGTACCCAGCGTGAGCATCAGGCCGTGCTGCACTCCTTTCAATGCCCCAAAGCGCGCTTCGGCTAGTAGGGCTGCGTGGGCATCGTTCAGTACCCATACCGACTTACCCAGATAGGTCGACCAGTCGAATCCTTCCAATCCCTGCAACCGGCCGGGCATACAGGCAATGGCAGTGTTATCGGGCGTAGGTAAGCCTGGTGCCGACAAACCAATGCCCTGAATCGACTCAGTGGCCTCATGACTCAACGCCTGCACGGTATCCGCTATAGCCCGTTGCCAATTCCCGTTTTCGCCGTCGCCGGTTGGTGTAATTAGCTGATGGAGAATCGATCCCGTAAGCGTGTCGATAAGCACGCCTTTAATGCGTGTTCCGCCTAAATCAATGCCTATTGCCTGACTCAATTTGGTTATTAGTTAGTAAGTTATTGGCTATTGGTTGCAGGGCACTAGTGCTTGACCAAACTAGATTCTATCGATTCTTTAGATTCTATTGCATTGATAATCAATCAAAAAGAATCTATAATATCAATAGAATCCTATAGAATCTAAATTGGACGAGTACTAGTGCTTTGGCAAACTAATAGCCAATCACTAAATCTGTCCTTCGCTAATGCTCCAGCCGCCATCGACCGACAGTACTTGCCCAGTTGTGAATTGGGATGCGTCGGAGAGGAAATAGACTGCAGCTCCGTCGAGGTCACCGGGTTGGCCAATTCGCCCACCATCCAGCGGCTGTTTGGTTTGGATAAACGCCAAAATAGTGTCATCCTGAGCGGCCCGTTTTGCCATAGGCGTTTCGACCAACGCAGGAGCCAGTACGTTGATACGTATATTATTCGGTGCATAGTAAGCTGCTATCGACTTGGCAAAGCCAATCACGGCCGATTTGGTGGCTGCATAGGCATGAGTAGCGAAATAGGCAGGCGACGGTGAATAGCCGAGCACTGAACCCATGTTCAGAATAGAGCCGCCGGTTCCCTGTTTCAGAAATGCCTGCACAGCCGCCTGGTTAGAAAGCATGAGCGATGTCAGATTTAGCTCAACCGTGTAATTCCAACCGTCGAGATTCAGTTCATGAAGGGGTCCATCACCCTGGCGACGTCCGCTGCCTCCCGCTACGTGGTAAAGTCCGTCGAAGCCTCCGAAAGCTTCCAGACAACGTTCGATGGCAGCTTGAGCTGTAGCAGGATCGGTAGCGTCGCCACTAATGGCAATGCCCTTACCTGACAATTGCGCTTCGGCCAGCCGCCCATTTCCAGCATCGCGCCCGACAACAATAACGGATGCCCCTTCTTCGACAAAGGCCTTGGCCGCCGATAATCCCAGTCCCGTTGTTCCGCCGATGACAACAATACGTTTTTGCCTTAACCACTGCTTCATCGCTTCCTATTCGTTGCTTTCCTTTTTGCTGCAACGAAGGTAAAAACAATTGCATTAAAATCAAATAACTTATTATAATAAGTTATTTGATTTTAATGCAATATACTTATTTAGAATGCATTAACACATATATTATCTTAGACCTTATTATAAGACATTTAAGGATTACAGTAAGGTTTACCCTTGATTTATTATCTTTATCGACACTATGACTGACCAACTCAACCGCATTCCTCAGTACCAGTATTTATATGAAACGCTCCGGCAGGACATTATCCGGGGGGTGTTCAAATCAGGTGATTTATTGCCATCCGAAAGTGTGCTTCAGCAGCAGTACCGGCTAACGCAGCCCACGATCCGACAAGCCTTGTCATTACTCGTGCAGGAAGGTTACATCCGAAAGCATCAGGGGAAAGGCAGTATTGTACAGGCGATTCCGATTGGATTGGGCGTAATGTCCTTAAAAACACACGCCATAAATGCCGATGAGAAGACGGCAAATCTGGGAGAGCTTTCGTCCGAGGTGATTACAACGACCATTCTGACCAAACCTTACTTATGTGTTTTCCCTAATGAGCTGTTATTTTACCCAACCGACGAGACGCCAGATACCCAATACTATTGCCTGGATCGACTTCGGTCGGTGAACGATAGTCCCGTGTTTTACGAAAAGCTGATTTTACCCAATCGGTATCTACCCAATTTCCCGCGTCAGCGGCTGGCTAACCGGTCTTTTTTCGATCTGTTGCGAACAAAATATGGCCTGGTTGTTACGGGTGGGGAACAGAAGATCCAGGCCTTAGCTGCCGATCATTCTATTGCTGGTCAACTACAAATTAAACAGGGAAGTCCGGTACTGCGGCTGGAAAAACGCATTGACACCAACAAAAGTGACTTTAGCTTTTATTCGCTCCTATTCGCCCGAACCGACCAGTTTTTGTTACAGGGGCGATTTTGATCAATTATGCTATTTAATTGAAACTATTTTTATTACAATAACATTCTGCTGCTAAACAAGTAATCCCACGATGAGCGGCAACTTCCTGACAGCGACTCACATTATGACCTATCTGGCCTATCCGGGCAATGCCGGTGCACCAGCCGAGCATATTGTATCCTTCGTGAATTATGCTGAAAATGGAATCAAGCGGGTCACTTCAGATGAAATTGCCGGAATCCTAAGCACCAATCCAGTTATCATCAGGCGCTTGTTAGGGCAGTTGAAAGAGGCTGATCTGGTTATCTCACTCCGGGGCAAAACAGGGGGTTACCAACTGACACGGGCTGCTGCCGATATATCCCTTCTCGACATATTTCTGGCTGTTGAGGGAGACAAGGTAGATTTTTTTGCCTTAGCCCATCGCGACAACCGATCAGCCTGTAGTCCCATAGCCACAAGTATTCAGCAGACATTGCATCCAATCTTCGCACATTCTCTGGATGCCCTCAAGCAGGATTTAAGCCAGTACTCCATAGCGGAGGTGCTAAGTACATCGCTGGCTCGTCTGAAAGTCGATCCTGGGCAGTAAAATTTTTTGCCATTAAATGTAACAATAATAGTTTCAATTAAATATATGATAATCATGCAAGCAGTTCAGTTTTCCGGATTCGGCGAGGCCGACGTATTACAATTTGTTGACATCCCAAAACCAGTTCCACAGCCGGGAGAGGTACTTATTAAAGTTGCCGCAGCCGGCGTCAATTATGCCGATGTATTACAACGTAAGGGTACTTATCCCTATCCGGTCACCTTACCATTCATTACGGGGTATGAAGTGGCTGGCGTTGTCGATCGAATTGGTGAGGGTGTAACGAATCTTCAGCCTGGTCAGCGTGTGATGGCTATGATACCGAATGGAGGTTATGCCGAATATGCCATTGCCAATGCAGCGCAGGCCATCCCTCTGCCCGATGATCTGGGCGATGCCGAAGCAACTGCCTTATTGGTGCAGGGGATGACCGCGGTGGGATTGCTACATACTGGTCAATACGAGTCAGTGTTGATGCTGGCAGCAGCCGGTGGTGTTGGGTCGGTATTGGTACAGCTGGCAAAAAATCAGGGTAAACGCGTGATTGCAGCGGTAGGTAGTGAAGCAAAAAAATCACAGGCTCTGGAACTGGGTGCCGATGTCGCAGTAAGTTATGGGGATGCCGACTGGGTACAGCAAGTTCGCGAGGCAACCGACGGCAAGGGAGTATCGGTTACGTTTGATGCAGTCGGCGGAAAAGTAGGTGCAGATGCGTTGAAAACCCTGGCCGTAGGCGGAACTGGTGTGATCTTTGGTTCGGCCAGTGGTGAACCGACCATGTTGGCCGGGCAACAACTTGTTGGACAAGGACAGTCGGTAAGGGGCTATACACTCTTTGCCGATGTGGCAAAATTTGGAGCGTATGCAGGCGAATTATTTGGGGCTTATCAAGCCGGACACCTGAAACTACCAGTTGAAACATATCCTATTGCCGACGTGCAAACCGCTCACCGTGACATGGAATCGCGCCGGACAAAAGGCAAAGTAGCGTTGATTTTTTGAGTGATTTGGCTGGTCATGCTCCATCTAACCAAGAGGTTGCAAAAGGATGGAGTATGACCAGCCACAATAAAAATTACCCCACAAAGTGCTTACATGTCTAGTGAACGCATTATGAAAAACCTCCTGAGATAAGTAGTCCTTGAGAATTAGTTTGCATTAAATTGGTTAAAGTTGATGATCAGTCTTTTGCCCACGTTTGCCAGACAGCGATTGAGAGCATACCCTAAATCATCTGCGGTTGCATAATCTTCCGGCTTCAACCAGCCTCCTTTTAAGTGTCGCCACAAGGTTTCAGCGATGTTTAAGTGAGGAGAGTAAGTCGGCAAAAAAAACAAGTATAGCCCACGGGCCTCCCATAGGGGACGCATCTGCTGAATGGATGCGGCTCGATGAACCCTGGCATTGTCTAACACTACCACCGTCAGTCTATGAATCGACAACGACAAGCTATCCAGTTGTTGACCCACAAAGGCGGCTGTAATTCGTTGATTGGTGGTGGCCCAATGCAACTTGTTTTGCCGGCTAATCAAGCCCCAACAGTTCAGTTTAAAGCCCTTCTCAACCCGAATACAGACCTCTTCGCCGGGAAATTGCCAACCATAGGGCACATAGCCCGCACTACACACCTGCGATTCGTCGCCATAGAACAACTCAATGAGCCCCTGCTGGGCAAGGCCTTCCAGTTCCGCGAGTTGCTCTTTTTGTAAGCATACACGGCTGGGTCTGGTTGGCCTTTTACTCGTCGACGAATGCGTTTGTATCGGCCATCAAGCTTTTTAAAAAAGTCCTGAACGTACTCTCACTGACGGGCTGGCTACCAGCCGAACGACTTGTTTCCCAGTCAGCTTTGGCTAGTTGGATTCGTTGGCGATTGGCTTTGACGGCTGCTAGTACAGCATCTGTATCGGTTTGCTTGGTCAATATGGGCTTTCGACCTCGTCCGGGCTTAGTCTTGAGTCCGTCTAACCCACTGGTTTTGAATCGTTTCAGCCAGCTATTGATACTGACATGGCACATGCCCACAATCTGGCCTACATCTGTTGAAGAGCGGCCGGCCGCTTTGAGCAGAATGGCCTGGCAGCGCGCTCGAAAGCTATGGTTATCATTGGTTTTTAGTTCATATTCCAAAGCGATTCGTTGTTCCTCGCTCAGGATCGGCGTGTTTACTCGTCCCATGAGGGCAAGTTAAAAAATAATGCAAACTATTTCTTACAGACTACTTAGCTACCCATAATTGTATACTAAAGGCGATTACCTACTCAAGCAGGAGGATGTTTGCCAATGTAGTTACCAGCTTGAAACTGGGCTGGCCTATAAATTTTATCTGGCTGATGCCCTGGATAACCGCCTGGTAAATGGGCGTCACAGGCGTCACGCATAAAGAGCTAGATACCCAATTGCTGTTGTCGTGACTCTACAAATGTTAGCAGTTTATAAAAAGTTGTCGTAAATTCTGACCATTTCTCTGCACCTACTACCTTACTGAAGGCAGTTTCAAGTTCGATGAGTGTTGTTGCCAGATAAGACAGAAACGACTTACCGCGCTCGGTTAGTTGCACCTGCTGCGCTCGCCTATCAATGGGATCTGGTAAGACAAAGACATAACCACTTTCGGTCAGCTCTCTCACCAAACGACCCATGGTTTGCTTGGTGATTTGAGCCCGCTGTGCCAGCACCGTGTTTCGGGTACCTTCCGGATCTACATTACTTAACAATTGTACATGGCCACTTCGAACTTCCGGAAAGCCATCCGTTGCCCAGCGATGTTCGCTAAGACTGCTTAGGATGCGGGAAAAGCGATGTATGCGCCCTGCTATATTTCGCTGCTGTAGTTGATTGAGTATTTCCAGTTTACTATCCATAAACAAATTTAGTAAGCAAAGCTTATTATTTAGTAAGCTTTGCTTACTATTGTACTGCAAACGTGAATAGACTAGTCAGATAGCATGAAAGAGGAACTAATAGACCAGTTGGTAAAGGCTGCCTGTCAGGAGGCCAATCGCCAGGGAGTACCAGTCACGATAACGATTGTTGATACCGGGGGCATATCCGGGCGGTAATCCGGCAGAAAGGTTGCAGCTATTTTGCGCTGGAAAGTAGCCGCCAAAAAGCAGTAACATCCTCACAACTGAAACTACCAAGCCATGTAGTAGGCGAAATTGGACAAAAATTTCCGTTACTTCAGGCCTCATTTGTGGCTAATCCAGTCATTTCCGGGCTACCCGGCGGCTTTCCCATACAATGGGAAAATGAAGTTGTGGGCGGCTTAGGTATTGCCGGTGGACATTTCGAACAGGACCAGTCTATTGGCAATAAGGCCATTGCTAGCCTACAGCCCAATTAATTGGCTGTTTACCAGCTTCACTATTGTCAATGACATAAGTCGTTTTCAAGCTGGACTAATCGGTTGATTTACTTCTGTCACTTTCCCCCCAACCACGAACGTCTCGCTAATATTCAGTTTTGCAGCCAGGTAATAGGCCATGAAATTGAACGGAATAATGGTATGCAGTATCGAAAAATGTTCGCTGATGGCCTCGGGAGCCTCCACCGTGAACACGTGCGCTCCCGCCTGGGCAATCATTTTCGATAACCGCCGGGTACGGTCATAAGCGGGCCCCTTCGCCAGAATCTGAATAACAATACTGTCTTTGGCCGTTTCTTTCGGGCCGTGGTCATACTGCGCCATGGGTAACCCATGAAAATTCAGCTTGGTACTTTCACTTAAGATCAGGGCCGCTTCGTAAGCCGTAGCCACATTGGGACCGCTGCCCGTAATGTACATACCATGAATTTTGTGCTGGTTCAGCACTACAAACACATCATTGGCCAGTTGTTCACCCAACTCGCGGTAGTAATCAAACTTATCAGCAATCAGCGATACAGCTGCTTTGGTTGAGAACCCAAAGCCTTTAAATAAGGCGACCAACGTATTAACGTACGTTTTGGAAGACGAATAGTGCTCCTCTCCTGCCCGTATGGGCAATACATGAGCCACATTCGGCGCGGTGCATAAGTCGCTGTCGGTGTCATTGGATACGGCAACGTACTGGTCGAACAGGTCGCGGCACCAAAGCGCTTCGCTGCTCCGGCCCGACTGTGATAAGATGACAGCCAATGGGGCTTTTTTACCTTTTGCCAGGTAATAAACATACTCTGAAGCCAGTTCAGGAAAAATGGGCAATCCCATGTATTTAAACGCCAGGGGCGCAAAGTATGACGACCCATACCGAGGTAGGGTACGTGTAGCGGCAATGCTTCAACCGAGCTGTTTAAAACGTCGTTCGCTCGGACAGGGATTTCTAAAATCTCGTTCAGGACTGGGTTCATGGATGATTTGCGTTGGTTACAGATTTCAGTTCTGTTTTGGGTTTCTCATACGAAAGCGTCAGCGCCCCAATAATCGCCAGCATAATTCCCAGTGACTCAATTATGGAAAGACTTTCGTTCAGGAAAATAATGGCCAGCACAATCGTGAAAACAGGTTGCAAGGCACCCGCAATTGTGGTTACTTTAGAGGCTTTTCCTTCGGCGCTATAGGCTGCAAAACTAGCCAATACCCCTAAGCCATTCAACATGCCCGCCACTGAACCGAGCACCAGCGTTTTCGTTGACATTGCAAAGCCAGCCCAGCCAACTATAACAAACACCAAGGCGATTAGTACCGAAGAGCCGATAAAACTCACATACGACCATTCAGCTGAAATGTAGTTAGTTGTCTCTTTCTGAGCAGCACTAAACACCCCCAGAAAAACAACGCCACCAGCGAATACAATAGCCACCGATGGTCGGCCCCGGCTTGAGGCCCATAGTGTGAAAAAAAGCTGCCGGATTGTCAAATAACAACGATTCGCCCGAAAGCATGACTACGGCAGGGATAGCCAGCAATAGGCCAATCGCGTTGATCCAGTTCAGTTTTTCTTTGAAAACAAGCAAGGCAATACTGATGGTCACCAGCGGATATAAATTCGTTACGGGAATTACGATAGCGGCCAGTCCACCTGACGTAAAGGCCTGATAGACGGCTATATTGCCTATTACGGCTAGTACACCCGCCACCAACCCCACAAAATACCTCTGCGGTCTGGAGTTACAGCGCTGACTTTTTTGATCACCAGCGGCAACGTCAGGAGCATCCCTACGCTGAATAGGAGGTGATTGGTAAATGGGCTCACATCATCCGAAATCAGTTTTGCTACGACGCCCCAGGTCCCCAGAAAAAAGCGGCTGCTATTGCGTACAAAATCCAGGCTTCAGGTTTGTTTTTCATAGGGTCTGTAACAAGTTAACGTCAACTACTTATTTGAACAAGGCGGCACTACCCAGAATACCCGCCTGTTCTTCCAGTTCGGAAATAGCAATTGTAGCTTTGTAGGCTTTATAGGGGTTGAGTAAGTTGGGATTATGCAACTTGTCTATATTGTTTTTGCCGAACGCGGCCCGTAAGCCCTTTGCAATACCCCCACCTAACACAATGACGTCTGGTGCATAGAGGTTTACGTAATTATTGATGCCGGTTTTAAGGTAGCCAATGTATTCTTCTACAATCGCGTCAGCATCGGGATTTCCATTGTGCTTTTGGGCAAAAATTACCTCAGCCGTAAACGGTAAATCCGGATACTTTTGCGGCCATTTTAGGCGAGTTGCTATCCGTCCAATACCCGCTCCCGAAACGAGCGATTCGAGGCAACCCGTTTTACCGCAATAACACACAAAATCATTGGCGATAATGCTCATATGACCACCCATATGAGCAAACGGCAGTGGTCCGTCCAGCTTACCGTCAATCGTAAAGCCAATACCCAGACCCGTGCCTAAGGTGAGTACCAGAACACGACTACATCCCCGCCCCTGCCCATAAATTGCTTCGCCCAAGGCTACTATACGTGCGTCATTGTCCACTCGGCAAGGTAAATCGTGTTGTTGCCGGATTTTATCACTGAGTGGGTAATCTTCCATGAATTCCAGAAATCCATAGGTCGAGTCTACAGTTCCATCGGCAAACACAAAGCCTGGAACGCCAATTCCTATCCCCGCCAGAAAGGTCTGTTCAGTAGCGGCTTTGCGTTTAAATTGACTGATCGCTTCGCCAATGATGTGCAAAAACCGGTCTCCCTCTTTGGTTTCGGTTGGCGCAACGAGCATATCTTCTACCTGCCCGGTATTCAGGTTTACAAGCCCGATTTTGGTTCGGGTCCCCCCAATGTCGATGCCGACTGCGAGCGTTTTCAAATCGTGTTAGTTTGCTAATTGAAGCCGGTATGAGTTTATCTGATTCGGAGCAAACCTCACCTTTACATGGTTGCCAGTTGGCTTCAATACCTGTTCGTTGGTTTCGATGTGCGTGGTTTGCCAGGCCTGTCGAATCGGTAGGGTTGTAGTTAGTGTGGGAGTGCCCAATTTGTCGGTTATGTTCCAGAATCGGGCAATCAGGCCTTCGCGGATACCGTCTTCGCTGGGTTTCAGGCTCCACAGTAGCACCGCATCGTCGGTGCTGCGGCTCACTGACCGAGTGGGATTCCCGATGTTCAGCAGTGAAAACGTTGGAGACGGGTATGCATCAGCCGACCCAGTTACCAAGCCAGTTACCAATGGATTCTGATGTTCCAGCGAAAACTTCATGGCGGCTACCGGCTCAAAATCAGCCAAATGCGTAGTTAAAGCAAATTTGTATGAAAAACTGGCTTGTCCATTTTGTGCGGGAATCCCCAATACGCCTTTGTCTTCCCGTTTGGTATCGACCTGTCCACCCGCCAGCGCACTCAACTGAGACGATTGTTCCCATAACGAATCGACGGTGCTTTTGCCCAGCTTGAAAAAGCTGCAATCTATATTTGATAGGGTAACACCATACGCCTGGGGGGCATCCCGCTGAGCACCGGCCTGTTTCTCGCTCAAGTCAGCGAAGTGATTGAAGGTCTGCCAGTCCAACCGGGCATTCTGGACGGCATAATGCCCTCCACGCGTTTCTTTTTTGGCAGTCAGAATCGCCCCTACTTCTTCGTGGCGGGTCGTTGGGTTCGTCAGGTTGAACGAAAACGCCCAGGTTTTTACGTCTTTGAAATTAGCCTGAATACTATCGTCAATTTCGATGCGGAGTGGTCCACCGTGGTCCGACATTCGGCGGGGCCGCCCGGCGGTGCGGGAGTTGGCAAATACAGTCACCCGCACCGTATGGGGCACCGGAACCAGCGAAACGGCCTTCAATGTAACGGACACCGGGCCTGCATTCTCAACCACCACAGGACTCCCTTCATTGACGTTTGCCACACCCAGGTCATTCACGTACTTTCCATCAATTGGCTTCACTAATTGCCGTTTAACCCGATTATCATAAATTTCCGTAATGGCCCCCGACCGACTGAGTCGGATACGATACCGACCGTTGCTAACATATTCACCAGAGACCCTGGCGGCAACTGGCTTCGTGGCGGGCTTACCCGCTACTAACTCAACTATTTTGTACCCGACTGATGGAATGTTTTCGGCGTAAATTCGGAGAAATTGGTTTCCATCTTTGATAATCAACTGACTGGCTACTTCTTTATTTGTAGAAACATCGATGACCCGAACGGGGTAAATACCTGTGTAAGCAAGATCAGCTATATCACTACGACTCCAGCTTAATGGATTGAAGATATAGAAGCGTGGATTTTGGCCCTTCTTCAATTGCCCGCCCAGCGTTCTGGCGGAGAGCGAAAACAGCGAATCGACATAGCTGCTTATTTGCTGCTGAATCTTGTTTTGCCACTGTGCCCGCACCGTATTTTTAACGGGTCCATCGGCGGTCCAGTTATGTTCCCAATACATCCCGAACGCTTCCCAGGCCAGATCCCGAGCGGTTTTCAGGCGGTTAGCAAAGTTGGGGGTTTTCAACGCCACCAGCGAGGCAAGCGCTTCGGCAGCCCTCAGCTTTCCCGTCGAACGGCGCACCTGAGCCGTGGTTTCGTTCATCGACGCGCAGTACAAATCCCACTCATTACCGTAACTCACCGACTCGGAAGGCAGATTCGGGTAGCTTCGGGCCATGTCATCGAAAAAGTCCTCTTCATTGGAAACCCGCACTTTTCGGCTTGCCGTAGTGCTGTTCTGAGCGGCCCGGATGAACGGATTCGACACATACGTTTCCAGATCGTCCCAGCCGTAGCCAAACGCACCAGCCACGTTAAATGGATACCTTGATTTGGCGGAGACCGTGTCACATAACGCATCCAATTTGGTAATGACACGGCTGATTTCTTCGGTTTGACTGACCCCGGCGGGCCTTTTTTTCGGATATAATCGACATTCGGCATAACCACCAAGCGGGGCGGTTATTTTTTCGTTGTAATTGTACCATTTCATTAACACCCCTGACCCGTCAAGACCAGCGTAGCGGTACACTTGGTTCCGGCGATTATCCCGGTACTCGTAGGTCATCTGGCTGCCATATCCCCCTATTCCTTTGTAACTGTATTTGGCTCCCGAACCTGCCCAAAGTGAACTCAATCCCAGCGGAATGGTATTGTTTTCCATCGTCTGCGCCAGTCTGAACCGTAGTTTATACGCCCGTTCCAAGCTTCCCGCATAATACATTCCGCGAATCACGGCCTCGGTCGGTTGTGCGCCATAGGTGTTAACCAGCGTATTGAGTGGGCTACTAATATGACCCGACTTAATAGCCGCAATCAGCCGGTTAAACTGAGATGGCGAGCGGTATTTCTGGTAAGCCCGAAGCCAGTAACTGCCATCACAATTGAAACGGGCCTGAAAGTCGGACGGGTTACCCCTGGTAGAGTCGATCTGGTGCAGGTAATAGTCGAGCATCTGGACAAACGCCGAGTCGTATTTGGCTTCGTTGGCCGTCCACATGTAATCGGTATGGTCGTCGTTGGCAATATACAGGCGTTTAACAGGCTGTGCAGGTGCTACAGTCAAACCAATCGGAATAAAAAAAAAGAGGATGATATATCTCACAACAAGCAAAATCAGATAGTTACGGTAGGTTAGTTACTAGTCCAGATTATGGGCAAGTACAGCTTTAGACTACTCTACCTAGTTAAACAAATCAGGTTCGAATTTTTCCCGGTTTTCGACTAATCTTATCTTCTAGCAATTCACGCTCGGTGCAGCGTAAAACGAGCCAGCTGTTCTCGCCTTTGTTACACTACGGGATATTTAAAGTGAAAAATTAGGTGGTGTCTGTTACAAGCTGCACAATAAAAAGGCCATATCTGCGTTTTGATGTTGTTAAGTTTCTCCAGCCTCAGTGGTCTAACCGCTGAGGCTTTTTTTTATCCGTTCAACATGAGACTGCTAATCGAATGAAACGCAAACTAGGGAAGTATGTATTGGATACAATACGTATAGCAGCCGCCGTTCGCTTTTGAATTCATTTTAGGTATGTGTAGTGCAGGAAAGCCAAGACCGAAAAATAGGAATTCTGCTCACTCAGGTTCTCACAATACACCCCATTCTGGTCGATGTACCCTAACCTTTACATACCTCTGAGAGGCATGACCTTTGTCTCCCCTAGGATAGTCAAGCTAGAATCAGTCACCGATCAATCTACTCCTGATCCGTCCAAGGCACAACTGCTACCGTCTGCTTTGACCTCTCGTGTGGTTCAAAGAGAAATTCACTATAAATTTCCATGACCAGGAAGTTGGGCGATGAAAACTATTATTTGTGACAATGTGGGGTAAAATAACAAAACTTTGTCTTAGAATTAGAATATTTTACGGCAGTCTTTAAGGCTCCTGAAAGCTTCATGATGGCAGGGTCGTCAAAAAAGCCTGCCAAAGGACATATACTCAGCAACTTATTTCTTTTTCTGTCTAACAATACTACCCTGCTACACAGTAGTATCCTGATGGCTTAGTTACCTAAAAGATAAAGTAGCTACTTTAAGCACAGACAATATTAGCACTTGACATAATGATACCTGAGGAAAGGGGGAAAGAAGAGTACCAATTCGACAAGGATGTGTTTAGCGTAACAGTAAATTCAGTAGAAACTAAAGTTTTTTCTGATGAATATTTCATTGAAAATTGTTTCACTAAATCACCGAAAGAAGGATTTGACCTGCTTTTTCGGAAGTATTATAGGAATCTCTGTAATCATGCCATCCGGTATGTTTATTCAAAGGAAATAGCTGAAGATATTGTGGCCGAGGTATTTACTAATTTTTGGAATGGTAAGGTTCACGAAAATATCACTACATCTTATAGGTCCTACCTATACACATCCGTAAAAAATAGGGTAAATAATTTTATAAAATTAGAATTAAACCGCAATACAAGTTTTGACAACTGCAATATCGACTTCCAAAACTATAATAACATTTCTGTTTTACAGCCTGATGAAATAACTCATTTTCATGAGTTAAGTCAAAAACTGGAAATCGCTATTCAGCACCTTCCGCAACAATCACGAAAAGCATTTCAATTAAATAGACTTGAAGGCAAAAAGTATAGCGAGGTGGCTTCTGAAATGCAGCTAACAGTAAGTGCAGTTGAGCGTTTAATTAGCAGAGCACTATTAAAAATCAGAGAGGAATTAAAGGAGCAATATTTATTGACTATTATTTTCTTTTATACAATTTACTAACTAATAGTATAATTATAATATTTCAAATCAACTAACATGCAACCATCCCTAATGAAAAAAATAATAGTTGACTATTTCGATGGCAATGCTACATCAATTCAACAAAAATTAATAGAAGATTGGTTAAAGGAACCAAACAATAAAGACCTCTTTTTTGAATACCTAGATGAGTGGGAGACAAATCACCCTCAGCACATTTTCGATATCGAGAACGGGTTAAAGAAAGTATATGAAAATATAAATAATCCACCAGCTGAATTAGCACAGGCCACAACTGAGACAAAGGAAATTTATTTTTATTCCTATATCAGGTGGGCTGCCGTTGCCTCGGTTTTGTTGTTTTTATCATGGATAGGTTGGGGTCAGCTAACAAAGCCTTCAGCTATATCGTATGAGCATCTTGTTAATGTCACTAAAACCCAAACGGGTGAAATCTATGAGAAAGGTAATTTTACGACTAAACCGTTACTCATAAATCTACCGGATAAAAGCTCAATAATTTTACAGCCAAATAGTAAAATATGTTATTCTCCCAAACAGTATAACAAAACAAAAAGAGAGGTAATATTATTTGGTGAAGCTTTTTTTGAAGTACAGAAAAATCCAAAAAAACCATTTTTCGTTTACACTAATGATCTAATTACCAAAGTATTAGGAACAAGTTTTTCTATTAGATCACAACAATCAACGCCTGAAATAGAAGTGATCGTAAAAACCGGTCGAGTATCACTTTTTTTACAACAGGATGTAGATAGAAATAAAAAAATAACAGGTAGTTCATTAGGAGGATTCGTATTGACGGCAAATGAAAAAGTAAAAGTTAGCCCGGATGGATTTAATATTAATAAGCCAGTGATGGTACGGCAGGAAAGCTTAACAATGCCTATTCAGAAACTTACATTCAATTTTGATGAAACTCCCATTGTAGACGTATTAAATGATTTAGAGAGCGCTTACAGTATTCAAATAATCTACAATCACGAAAAACTAGCTTCCTGTAAACTAACCGCGCATTTATCTGATGAGCCATTAATGGAAAAATTGGACTTAATATGTAGCGCCATGGAGGCCACGTATGAACAAGTTGACAATAAAATAATCATTAAATCAAATGGATGTAAATAAAATATTTTCCTATCATTTGGCAGAGGATGATAGTCGAGTAATTTACTAAATCATTAATAAATAATCCTTCTTTCTTTTAATTATTTTGCCTCTATTCCTAAATAAAAATCCATGAAGAACGATGTACGAAATTTTAAGACAATGCGTAGATATATGCGAATATCTTTTTCGCAACTTCTACTATCGCTATTCTTTTTTGGCGTATCATCAGCCCACGACGGATATGCCCAAGAACTCCTAAACAAGCGAATTAGCTTAAAAGTAGAGAACCAGTCAATTAAAAAAGTATTAAATGAAATCGAAAAGTCGGCTGAAATTCGATTTATCTATAGCTCAAACCTTATTAAATCAGAACGAAAAATATCGCTGAATTTAGATAATTCAACACTAGGTGAAGCACTTGAAAATCTGCTGACACCGCTTCAGTTAGGGTACAAGGTTTTAGGAAAGCAAATTGTACTCAATAGAGTTGAGCCGAAAGCGGGTTTAATTCTGAAGGATGTACCAGATGTAACGGTAGTTAGTCCTTTAGATATACCTATTAAAGGTACAGTAACGAGCGAATCGGGAGAGCAGCTTCCGGGGGTTAGCATCGTTATCAAAGGCACCCAACGGGGTACCACAACCGACCAGAATGGAGCGTTTAAAATCGATGTTCAGGACGGTAAAGCGGTGTTGATTTTTAGTTTTATTGGCTATGTCCGGCAGGAAGTGGTAGTTGGGAATCAGACAGCTGTTAATGTTTCGCTCAAGGCCGACGACCTGTCGTTGAATGAAGTGGTCGTTGTGGGCTATGGGGAACAAAAAAAGAGCGATCTGACTGGTGCGGTTTCGTCTATACAGCCTAAAGATATTGTACGGGCGAATCCAGTTCTTGCTTCAAAAGCACTCCAGGGTCAGGTGGCAGGAGCAACGGTTACAAAATCGGATAACCGACCAGGAAGTACATACAACATTACCATTCGGGGAGAAAATACCATCAATAACTCAACGGCCCCTTTGGTCGTCATTGATGGATTGATGGGCGGTGACATCAATAACCTGAATCCGAACGATATTCAGTCGATGGACGTACTAAAAGATGCCTCATCGACAGCGATTTACGGTGCCAGAGGTGCCAATGGTGTCATTATTATCACAACAAAGAAAGGGATTTCAGGTAAGCCACGAGTGAGCTACGATGCGTATGTAGGCATAAAAACCCCTGCCCACGTGCCAAGATTACGGACTAGCGAAGAGTTTTATAAACTTACGTACACCGACCGAATTTTAGAGGGTGTTACCGGGAATACGTTTACAGCTGCCGAACTGGACAATATTAAAAATGGCCGCACAACGGATTGGGTAGCGCTGGTTACGAAACCGGGCATTCAAACGAGCCAGAATATTAGTGTATCGGGCGGTACGGAGAAAACGACCTATCGTTTTTCGGGTGGTTTTTTGAATGAAGATGGAAATGTGGTGAGTACGAATTACAAACGCTACAATTTAAATGCTGGCCTCGATAGTAAGCTGGGCGATCACTTCAAAGTTGGTTTTACATCGTATGTGACGTATTCGAACCAGAATTTAGGGTCACAGGAATCGTTGCGGGGAGCGTTCAGAGCCAGACCAACGGGGGTCCCCTATTACGCAGACATTGCCAATCCATCTGAAAACCAGGATGTTAACGTGAATGGCCTTGCTGTCTGGATGGGTATCAATGACAAACAAGTACCTAATCCCTTGTTGGATACTGACCCCAAACAATCCAAGCTGCAAACGACCGTGGCGAATATTATGGGCAATGCCTATGTTGAGTATTCGCCGATTAAAGGATTAAGCATCCGCTCGGCCTTATCGGCAACCTATGGCTCAACACGATTAGGTGATTTTAGAGGGACATGGTCGAAATCGCAGATTGGGGCCAAACCCAGAGCCCAGGTTGACAACCGCACGCTGGGTAGCTACACGCTCGACAACATCATTACCTATAACATGGACCTGGGTAAGCACAAGTTGAATTTCACAGGCTTACAAAGTGCGTTCTATCAGCGCAACGAAACCTATACCATTGCGGCTAAAGATCTCCCCTTTGATTCGGATTGGTATGCACTCAATACCGGAACCGTTACCACATACGCAAGCTCTCTCGTTGAGCGCTCCCTATCGTCTTTTATGGGGCGGATAAACTACTCGTTTAACGATAAATACCTGTTAACCGTTACCGGTCGTTCGGATGGTGCTTCTCAATTGGCACCCGGTAATAAGTGGGCGTTTTTCCCCTCGGTAGCTGTAGCCTGGAAATTGATTGACGAGCCCTTAATTCAAAACATAAAGGCAATTTCTAATTTAAAGCTACGGCTGAGTTACGGTCAGGTGGGCAACTCAACCGTCAATCCGTACAGTACGCAGGCCGGTTTGTTAAATACAGGCTACGATTTTGATGGAACAGCCGCTTATGGATTTGCTCCGGCTAACTTAGGTAACAAGGATCTGCGTTGGGAACGGAGTAAAGAAATCAACGTTGGTGTCGATTTTGGCTTGTTTAATAACCGGGTTTCTGGAACCGTAGAGGTGTATGACCGGAAAACAGAAGATTTGATTTTAAGCCAGAAAATACCAACGGCCTCGGGTTTCTCACAGGTAACCTCAAACATTGGTAAAATTCAGAATAAGGGAATCGAGATTTTATTGAATACAGTCAACATTGCATCCAACAATTTCAGTTGGAACAGCACCTTCACGTTTACCAAAAACAACAACAAATTGCTGGAGTTGTATGGCGATGGCCAAACGGTTGATAAAGGGAACAAACTATTTGTCGGCTTACCGATCAAAGCTAATTTTGATTATCAATTTAACGGAATCTGGCAAACAGCCGATAAAGATTTAGCGGCTACGTATAAGCAGGTACCTGGTTCCGTTCGGGTAACGGATGTCAATAACGATGGGCAGATCTCCTCAACTGAAGGTATTGATGATCGGGTATATTTAGGGACTCAGCTGCCTAATTTTCTGATCGGTATGACCAACCGGTTCAAATACAAAAACTTCGATTTTTCCTTCTTTACCTATTACCGAAACGGAACCCAGTATAAAAACAACACCTTGGCTGGTACGTTTGGTGATATTGGAACGCGTTATAACAGCCTTGCCTCGCTGGATTACTGGCGGAGCGACAATCCCTCCAATACCTATTTTGGGGCAGTCGCAGCCAATCCATACCGCGTTGCTATCCAATACCAGGATGCCAGCTTCCTGCGGATTTCAGACATTACCCTGGGGTTCACTGTGCCAAAGGGCTTGATGAGCAAATGGAAGCTCAATACGGCTCGTGTGTATGCGCAGGTTATTAATCCCGTCATTAAATCAAAATTCACTGGATTTGATCCAGAATTCAACTCATCGATCTACCAGGATGACCTGCCATCTATGACATTGAGTTTGGGTGTAAATCTTAGTTTTTAACTTTTTTGTCTGAAACGAAAATGAAAACCATATATCGTAAACAATATAGCCTGTGGCTGGTGCTTAGTTTGCTACTTGTTTCAACAAGTTGTAAAGAACAGTTTCTGGATGAAAATCCGGTTAGTACCTTAACCACAGATGTTTATTATAAAACAGCAGCTGGTTTTGACGACCTGGTTAGGTCGTGTTATCCGCTTTTGAGGAATATTCATCAAAACAGAGTTCTGGTGTTGAATGGTACGGATATTTTTGCCAACAACAGTGGCTGGAATCCATCGGCGGTTACGGGGAAAGAAAACCAGCCCAGCCAGTACGATGTCTATGATTCCCGTTTCAATGCAACCCTTCCCGAGGCTCAAAGCCTGTGGACGTTGTTGTATGCCGAAATAGCGAGAGCCAATACGGTACTTTCCCGGGCTGATGATATCACGACAATGGCAGCTGCGCTGAAAGATGCACGGGTGTCAGAAGCGAAGTTTCTGCGCGCTTTGTGCCTGTTTTACGCCGTACAGCAATGGGGTGATATACCCATGCCGCTGGCGGAGGTTACGACACCCGTGAAGGACTTTCCACGAATAGCCTCGGCAGATGTGTATAAGCAACTAATTACCGATTTGCTTGACTGTGAGGCAAAATTGCCGGTTACCGCCACCGACTACGGTCGAATCACCAAAGGTGCCGCTCAGTTTTTACTGGCAAGGGTGTACTTAACAAGAGGCTGGAATTTCAACAACGCCCTCGGCGGTTCGAGTGCTGACTTTGACCTGGCCCTTCAATATGCCGATAAGGTAATTGATGCCTATCCACTCGCCACCAATTATAAGGATTTATTCCCCATCCGTTCAAATAATCCGTTAACGCAGTATACCGGTGCGCAAAATGACAAGAATGCCGAAATTGTTTTTGCCGTTCAGTACAACTCTGATGTACTGACTAATAAAACTGATGCTGCATTTACACAGGATGTTGCCGGTGGAAATGATTTGCATTCCAAATTTGGTGGAAGTGGAGAGGGGTTTCCGGGATCTAAAGGAAGAAC
This sequence comes from Spirosoma telluris, assembly GCA_003259005.1. Taxonomy (GTDB): domain Bacteria; phylum Bacteroidota; class Bacteroidia; order Cytophagales; family Spirosomataceae; genus Spirosoma; species Spirosoma telluris. The sequence continues at coordinate 345,954 of QLII01000001.1, read as the reverse complement.
AACCGATTACAACCGCTGTTTGAATGTACACTGTCCGACAACAGCCTTATATCGCTTTTTTGACCCCGAAAACGACACACGGTATGCGCATAATTTTGTGACGGTGGGGTATGCACTTCAGGCGGTGAAAAACTTCAAACCCCTGCCCCTGAGTAATCCTTCTTTATTAATTAATTATGCTGCCGGTGATACCGTAATGATTTGTCGACCCTGGAATAATCCAGCCGTTAATGTGGCTGATAGAGGAATAGACCTGGGTGGTAAGAAAAATTATGCCGTAACCAATACCTACGAATTTGGCGGGGGCTATCCGATAGACAACTCTGGTTTGGCGGTTACCATGCCCTTGATGTGGAAGTTCTGGCAGCCCGGCATTCCATATGGTGATGCATTTGGCACCTTTAACGAGTGTATTTTCCGCTCGGCAGAAGCCTACCTGATTGCCGCCGAAGCTATCGTGAAAGGGGCAAAAAACGGTAAGTTAGGAACGGCCGACGTGTATTACAACCGGATTCTTGACCGGGCATTGGGTACTAAAAAAGGCGCAGACCCCAAATGCGCAGCCGCACCCGAAGACCAGAAATCATTGGCTGCCGCATCGTACAGAGCTACCCCGCAAACATTTCCATCGACTTAATTCTGGACGAAAGAGCCCGTGAATTCATGGGTGAGTATAACCGTTGGTTTGATTTGAAACGGACTGGTAAACTGGTGGAGCGGGTTAAAAAGTACAATCCATGGGTAAAAGGCCAATCTATTTCAGCGATTCACAATCTACGCCCAATTCCTCAGGGTGAAATTGATTTGTCATATCCTAAAATGACACAGAATCCTGGATACTAAAAGTTACACTTTATGAACAAAAGGAGAGGGAGAATTTTACCTCCTTCTCCTTTTTTTAATTCAACCAGTAACGCTATCGGCATTTTACAGAACCATTGTGATGAAAAAAATAGTATCGTTTTGCCTTATAGCCCTCCTCTCATTTACTAGTTTAGCCCAGGTCCCGTGGAAGAATCTTTATAATGGAAACGATTTAAAGGGTTGGGTAAAACGGAATGGAAATGCTGAATACAAACTAACTAACAATGCCATTATTGGCGTTTCGCAGCTCAATACGCCTAATACCTTTCTTTGCACGGAAGAAACCTACGGCGATTTTGTACTGGAGATGGACGTAAAAGTAGAGCCAGGACTCAACTCAGGCATTCAGATCAGAAGCTTAAGCGATCCTAACGATAATAATGGCCGTGTACGCGGCTACCAGATTGAGATCGACCCCGGCGACCGGGCCTGGAGTGGTGGCATTTACGACGAAGCCCGAAATGGCTGGCTGTATCCATTGTCCATCAATCCCAAAGGGCAGAAGGCATTCAAAAACGGGCAGTGGAATAAATACCATATCGAAGCCATTGGTCCCCGCATGAAAACCTGGATCAACGGAATTCCGTGCGCCAACGTGCTTGACCCGCAAACCGCCCGTGGCTTTATCGCCCTACAGGTCCACCAGATCAAACGGGAAGAACAAAACGGCCTGACCGTTCAGTGGCGCAACATCCGCATCGCTACCGAAAATCTGAAAGAGGCTGTCTGGCCTGATGCGAATGAAATTGCAGAAGTAAACTACCTGCCTAATCAACTGTCTGACAACGAGAAACGCAAAGGCTGGCGGCTACTTTGGGATGGTAAAACATCGGCGGGCTGGCGGGTGGCCAACGGTGATAATTTCCCGACAGCAGGCTGGGCCATTCAGGATGGTGTGTTGAAAGTGCTGGGCTCTAAAAAAGACAGTCTGCGCAAAGGCGGGGATATCGTGACCGATCAGGCGTTCACAAACTTTGAACTGGAACTCGATTTCAAACTGACAACAGGTGGCAATAGTGGCGTAAAATACTTCGTGGTCGAAGACCGGAAGAAAAAGCCGGGTACTGGATTAGGGCCGGAGTTTCAGATTCTGGATGACAAAGTACACCCCGATGCGAAAGAGGGTGTCAACGGCAACCGGACAACCGGTTCGCTGTATGACCTCATCACAGCGGAAAACTTATCAGAGGGCAACACCGACAAGCGCATGAATCCGCCGGGAAAATGGAATAAACTCCGGATTGTGTCAAAAGATGGTCATGTGGAACACTGGCTCAATAACCTCAAACTGGTGGAATACGACCGCTACTCGCAGATTTTCCGTAACCTGGTTGCCAAGAGTAAATACAACACCTACCCCAACTTCGCGCAGGCACCTTCCGGCCATATCCTCTTTCAGGATCATGGCGATGAAGTGCATTTCCGGAGTATCAAAATTCGGGAGTTGTAATATTGTCTCGGACAGCATCCTGTTGTCCAGCCATTCGGCTAAAATGACAGTCACATAACATGTTTTAGCCTTGCGGCTGGGCAGCATCCTGCTGTCCGAGACATTTAAGATACTATTCAATGAACCGTCGACATTTTGTAGCCCTAAGCGCTACATCCTTGACCCTCATTCCAACGTTGGGATTTGGTGAATTAGTTAACCGGGCTCCTGCCAAACCAGCCTGGTTGCTGGAGTGGATTGCCATCAATGATCAGCAGTTGCCCAACTATGCGCCCCTAAAAGTCACAGATACCGCTAACAGGTACGTTGGTGGATACGTTAATGATGCTGAAATGCCGAATCCGCACACAACAAGTGGTTTTCTGATGAAAGCCAGTATGTTGTTTGCAACGCCCGAATCGAAGTACTATCACTCGAAAGAACTGCTCCCGGACATCGAAGCTGCCGCTCGGTCTATGCTCAAGTTCCAGCACAGCGACGGCACGATTGATCTGCTGGATACAAATTTCCACTCGACACCCGACACTGCTTTTGTACTGGAGAACATTGTTCCGGCCTATAAATTCCTAAAGGAATCAAACGTCAAGGGTTCTGAAGCGGCTTATCAACTCCTGCAAACATTTCTGAAGAATGCCGGGGAAGGGTTAATTGTTGGAGGCATCCACACGCCCAATCATCGCTGGGTAGTGTCAGCGGCTCTGACCAAACTCAACGAGCTGTTTCCCGATTCACGCTACACGAAACGGATCGACCAATGGCTGGCCGAGCACATCGACCTTGATGCCGATGGACAGTTCAACGAAAAGAGTACCAATGGGTATTCGCCCATCGTGGACCGGTCGTTGATTATCATCGCCCGTGGTCTGAAAAAGCCCGAATTGTTAGAACCCGTCCGACGGAATCTGATGATGACGTTGTATTACGTGCATCCCAATGGGGAAGTAGTGACGGAAGCATCGAACCGGCAGGACAAGGGGTCCATTGGAAACATGGCCAAGTACTATTATTGCTATCGGTACATGGCATTGCGGGATAAGAACGGTGAAATGGCTGCCCTTTGTCGACTGGTCGAGAAGACAACGCCGAAAGAGCAACTGGCCGGTTACCTCGATTATTTTCTGGAAGATCCCACGCTTTGGAACGAGCTGCCCGCCAGCAAACCATTACCGACTAACTACGTCAAGTCGTTTCCGTATTCGGGGTTGGTACGGATTCGCCGGGATGTGTGGGATGCCACGATCCTGTCCAATAACGCCAGCTGGCTCACTTTTCACAAAGGAAATGCTGTATTACAAGGGATGCGGGTAGCTGCGTCGTTCTTCGGAAAAGGGCAATTCCAGAGCGAGAAAATAGAGCAGCAGGGAAACACCTGGGTACTTCGCAAATCGTTGGAAGGGCCGTATTATCAGCCAATGCCAGCCGAAAAAATAGCGTCTGATGGCGACTGGGACAAAATGCCGAGAAGCAACCGACCACAAAGCGAGGTGCAGCATTTGACCACGACCGTAACCATCAGCGAAGCCAAAAACGGCCTGCGGGTCGACATTGATCTGTCAGGTACCGAAGGTGTCCCCGTTGCCCTGGAACTGATTTTCCGGGACGGGGGAACATTGGCCGGCGTGACGAAACACCCGAAAAAAGATAAGGCCTACCTACTTTCGGGCGATTCAGGTACGTATACCGTTGGGACCGACACTATCCGGTTCGGCCCTGGAAAGGTCGAACACAAGGGGGTTCAGTTGCGGGGAGCATTACCAGCAATGGATACTCCTTCGGTTTATCTGACAGGTTACACACCTTTTAAGCATAGTCTCTTTGTAGGCTAGCACTGTATCCTATACTATGGAACGCTGATGGTTATGATTCTTATGATCAATAATGATTCATAGCCATCAGCGTTCCATAAAACTTGCCATCATGAATAAGCTTACATCTTGCCTACTGGGTTTAGCGGCTGTTTTAAGCCTGAACGAAACCGCATTGGCGCAAAAGCAACCTGTTGATCTGGTTAATCCACTTGTGGATGCGGCCAATTCGCGCTGGTTCTTCTTCAACTCGGCTACCCGCCCGTTCGGAATGGTCAACCTCAGCCCCGACAATGGTGTCAATTCCGACTGGGGTTCCGGGTATCGGTATCATTCCGACAGCATCAAATGCTTTAGCCACGTGCATGGCTGGCAGTTGTCGGGCATTCCGGTGATGCCAACGACCGGCGAATTCAGGGGGCATTTGGGTCCTGAACAATATGGGTCCCGGTTTTCCCATCAGAAAGAATTGATCAAAGCAGGCTACCATAAAGTGGTACTGGATGCCTACAACATCACCGCCGAACTCACCTCGACCACCCGCGTTGGCTTTCACAAATACACGTATCCAGCCTCTGCCCAAAGCCACATCCTTTTTGATTTTTCCACCTTCCTCGGGCCATCGGATACCCAGAAAGGCTATGTAAAAAAGGTTAGCAATGAGGAGATCGAGGGCTACGCGATTATGGCCCCAACCATTCGTCGGCCCAAAACACTGACGGTATTTTTCGTGGCCGTTTTCGACAAACCGTTCGACTCGTTCAGGGGCTGGCGAAATGGTAAACTGGAAACGAGTAAGGGCATCATTGATGGTGAACGTACGGGAGTGTACCTGAGCTTCAAAACCAAAGCGGGCGAGGTTCGGAAGATGAAAGTGGCCATTTCGTACGTCAGCGAAGAGCAGGCCCGCATCAACCTCAAAACCGAACTGCCGCACTGGGATTTCGAAAAAACGGTGCAGGAAAGCCGCTCCGACTGGAACAACTGGCTCAGCCGAATTGAGGTGCAGGGCGGCAGCGATACCACCCGAAGCCGTTTCTACACCGATCTCTGGCACGCCCTGCAAGGTCGACGCATCATCTCGGACGTGAATGGCAAGTACAGCGACATGACCGGCCCCGAACGGCGCATCAAACAGATTCCACTGGATGCCACCGGCAAGCCTACATTCAATCATCACAACTCCGACTCGTTCTGGGGGGCGCAGTGGACCCTCAACACGCTATGGCATCTGGTTTACCCGGAGGTCACCGAATCGTTTGTCAACTCGATGGTAAGGATGTATCAGGATGGCGGGCTCATTCCCCGTGGTCCTGCGGGCGGCAACTACACCTATGTGATGACTGGTGCCGCTACCACGCCTTTCATCGTGAGTGCCTATCTGAAGGGTATCCGGGGTTTCGACATTGAAAAAGCCTACGAGGGCCTGCGCAAGAACCATTTCCCCGGTGGCATGATGAGCAAGGCAGGGTATGAACACAACACCTTCAAAGGTGGCGGCATCGAATTTTACTTGGAGCGTGGGTACGTGCCGCACCCCATGAGCAAGACCCGCTATGGTTTTCATCAGGACGGCTCGACCCAAACATTGGAGTACGCTTATCAGGATTATACGCTGGCGCAGATGGCCAAATCGCTCGGCAAAACTGACGATTACAGCCTGTTTATGAAACGGGCGCAGAACTACAAAAACATTTATAACCCCGACATCGGCTGGATGTGGAACCGGACGCTGGATGGCAAATGGGGGGAACCTGTTGATATTCTACGCTATGATAATGGTTGGGAAGAGGGCAACGCAGCCCAGTACACCTGGTTTGTCCCACATGATGTGCAGGGGCTGATCAACCTCATGGGCGGTCGTGAGGCATTTACAAGCAAGCTGAATAGCTCATTTGAGAAAGCGCAGCAACATGATTTTGTATCGGGCAAATCGCACGATAAAGAGACACTGGAAGAATTGCGCCGGGTATTTCTCAACTACGGCAATCAGCCCAGTATTCAAACGGCACACCTCTTCAATTACGCGGGCGCGCCCTGGCTAACGCAATATTGGACCCGGCAGGTGGTCGAAAAAGTATACAGCGGCCTCTCGCCTGATTACGGCTACAGTGGCGATGAAGATCAGGGATTGATGGGCAGTCTATCGGTTTTGCTAAAAACCGGTCTGTTCTCGACCAACGGTGGCACCACCCCGAGCCATTCTACGAAATCAGCAGCCCGATTTTCAATAAAATTACGATCAAGCTGAATCCGAAATACTACAAAGGCAAACAATTTGTAATCGACGCGAAGAACAATTCGGCTAAAAACCTCTACATCCAGTCGGCGCAGCTGAACGGGCAGGCGCTCGACCGCCCCTGGATGCTGCACGAAACGGTCGTGAATGGTGGCACGCTGACCCTACAAATGGGTGACAAACCGAACAAAGCCTGGGGCAGCCAACCCCAACAGGCACCCATGTCGATGTCGTCGGAGGCCTCCAACCGATAAGATGATTACGTTACCCTGATCAGACCATGAAACGAAATACGGTAGGTGGTTTAATGGTGTTCGTACTGGCTATTTGTGTGGCCGGGTTCGTAACGAACCCGATTGAGGGGGCGTGGGAATACACGATTAAGCTGGACGAAGAACTTTCGGGCACTCTGAAACTGAGCCGGAAGGAGGCTGCCTATACCGGCGTTTTATACTCATTCGAGTACGGAGTCACACCCCTACAGCAATTGACGGTTGACGCCAATACGCTGAATGGCCGGTTCACCCTGCGAAAAACAACCTATCAGCTAACCGGCACGTTTACCGGCGATACGTTTGCCGGTACCGTTTCATCGGCCACGAAAACCTTCCAGATGACCGCCAGAAGACCAGTAGAGCCAGCGGTTGCCTATAACCCGCCAACTGTTGCCTATATCCTGTCAGACAACGAGTTAAACAAGTCGGAATCGAACCTTGACCATGCCGGATTGATTGAGGAATTCAATCGGACGGATTTACACTCGGCGAGCGGATCTACAATGCAGTTTGTATCAATTGCCACGGTAATCCAGATTCGGAAGGGTCAATCCCGATGTCGCATAAGTTTTGGGCGCAGCGGTTCAAGGCGGGTTATGACCCCTATTCGCTATACCAGACCATCACCAAAGGGTACGGGTCTATGCCCCCCAGATGACCCTCAGCCCGCAGGAGAAGTACGATGTGATTGCCTATATCCGGGAGAACTTTATCCGGCAAAGCAATCCCAGCCAGTACCTCCGCGTAACCCCCGGTTACCTGGCCAAATTGCCAAAAGGAACATCGAAGGGCCCTGCCGTGCAACCTTACCATCCCTGGTCGGACATGGATTATGGGAATTTCTTCATCAATACCTACGAACTGGTCGATTCGGCAACGGGCCTCAAACGGTTTCATTCGCCACGGCCCGTACCCTACATGGATGAAGATTACCGGAAGAATAATTTTGCGTATAAGGGTATCGCCGTGCGGGTAGACACCGGAGCTGGTGGGGTATCGGCCGGAAAAGCCTGGATGATTTTTGACCACGACGTCATGCGCGTAGCCGGTGGATGGACGGGCAAAGGGTTTATTGACTGGGAGGGAATTTTGCTCAACGATAACCATGAAACCTACCCCCGAACCATTGGGCAGTTACACGTCGAAACGCCCGTTGGGCCGGGCTGGGCCAACCCATCGACCGGCTCCTTCGACGACCCCCGATTTACGGCGCGGGATGGTCGCCAGTTTGGTCCTTTACCCAAACAGTGGGCCAACTACAAAGGGCTGTATCATTACGAAAATACAGTAATTATTGCCTATACCGTCGGGCGGGCGGCTATCCTGGAAAAACTGGGGATGGAAAAGGCGGATGGCCAACCAGTGTTTACCCGAACCCTGACCATCAGTCCGGCGCAACAGGTCCTTAAAACCAGAGTGGCACGGGCCGGACCAACGTCGCGGTAGTCGGCCAGGGGGCGTCGTTGAAAGAAGAAGACGGGTACGTTGTTTTGCAGATTTCGGCCTCGGCGAAGACAACGATCAAGCTGTTTATGGCCAGGCCAGGCAGTAAAAGCCTGACGGATTTTGTAGCGCATTCGCCAATGCCCGAATCGCTCGAGCGGTACACCAAAGGCGGAAAGCCGCACTACCCGCAAACGCTGTACACGACCATTATACGCGGGAAAGAAGACGGTTTATTTGCCATTGATCAACTGTCGCCACCCTACGAAAATCCCTGGAAATCGCGGATGAAGCTCAGTGGCATCGACTTCATGAAGAACCCGAATGTTGGGGTTTTATGCACTACTGATGGCGACATTTGGCGGGTGAAGGGGCTGACCAATGGCGGGGCAAGTCTGAGCTGGCAACGCATTGCATCAGGGCTTTTTCAGCCGCTGGGCATCAAGGTCCTGAACGAAAAAATATACGTTACCTGCCGCGACCAACTGGTGCTGCTCCGCGATCTGAACGGCGACGGCGAAACTGACTTTTACGAAAGTTTCAACCACGACCATCAGGTAACTGACCATTTTCACGAATTCGCAATGGGATTGCAGGCTGATAAGGAGGGGAACCTCTACTACGCTAAAAGTGGCCGGCACGCCCGCGAAGCCCTGATTCCCCAGCACGGAACCCTGTTGAAAGTCAGCAAGGATGGGGCTACCACACAGATTATTGCTACTGGCTTCCGGGCCGCCAACGGCGTGTGTATCAATCCCGATGGCAGTTTTATCGTAACTGACCAGCAAGGCTACTGGAATCCCATGAACCGCGTTAACTGGATTGATGGGAAGGGGAAATTTTACGGCAATATGTGGGGATACAACCCGCCCAAGGATTCGACGAAAGTCGCCATGGAGCAACCGCTGGTTTGGATTGATATGGAGTTCGACCGGTCGCCGTCGGAGTTGCTCTGGGTAGACAGTAAGAAATGGGGGCCGCTGAACGGTAGCCTGCTTAGTTTTTCGTACGGCTATGGCAAAATTCAGCTGGTGTTGCCCGAAGACGTGAATAGTCAGAAGCAGGGTGGCGTGATCGATCTGCCGGGAATTAAGTTCCGCACAGGTATTATGCGGGGACGCTTCAACCCGGCCGATGGCCAGTTATATGCCTGCGGTATGTCGGCCTGGGGAACGTCACAAACCATCAAGGGGGGTGATTTCTACCGGCTTCGCTACACCGGGAAACCCGTATCGCTGCCCATCCGGCTAGGTGCCGAGGCCGATGGCGTTACGCTGACGTTTGCCAATGGATTAGACGAAAAAAGCACCTGCCAACCTGGAAACTATACCGTGCAAAGCTGGGACATTCGGAGGAGCCGGAAGTATGGGTCAGACCGATACAACACGCAGACGCTGAGCCTTGCCGACGTGAAGCTAAGTCAGGACAAAAAGACCATCAAGCTCATGCTCCCCAGCATAAAACCAACCGATGTGATGACGATTGCCTATTCGGTTATGGATACGAAAGGACACACCTATACTGGGAAGGTACAGAACACCATACACCAGTTGCGAAAAGCCAATAATAAGGTTTTTACGGCGAACAGGTAATAAGTCAGGCCTCTAGTAGCCACAGGCCCTCTATTAATAAGGTGAAAAGAAATAATGAAGCCAACCCACCACGAATGAAAATGAAATTTCCACTACGTCCAGGATCTATTGTCTTTGTATGGGCTACCCTTTTTATGGTGACCAGCGAAGTCATTGCTCAAGTGCCCATCTCCTGGAAAATTCGGGTTTCGGTGGCACCTGAAATCCGCCCGGCCTTCCTCAAAGGAGGCCGACTACTGCTTCACGTGACCAAACAGAACGAACGAGAACCCCGCAACCGGTCGGAGATTACCGTGGGCATTACCCCACAGCAGTGGGACGGATCAGGCTCGTTTGTGATTAATACAAAAGACAAGAACGTTCGTTCAATTGGGCTGGATAAACTACCGAAAAAACCATCGGGGACGTACTCTTTCCAGGTCGTCTACAAGCAGAACCCCGACGACGGGCAGGAGAACGTACCTGGCAATCTGTACAGCACCATCGACTCGATGCCGTTTTCAGCGAAGGCTAACCTGAACCTGACGCTCAAAACGCAGATTCCACTGGCTACGATTGTGCAGCACAAATTCGTTAAATCGGTCGAGATCAAAAGTGAGTTACTGTCGGCGTTTTCGGGCAAGCCGCGTATGCTGAAAGCGGCCATTCTGCTGCCGTCCGGTTATTTCGACAATCCCGATAAAACCTACCCTATCTGCTACCGGGCTGCGGGCCTGAATGGTCGGTACACGGCGGTGAACGGGTTGATGAACAACAAAGAATTTACCGACTGGTGGTTCACGAAAACCGCCCCGCAGATCATCTACGTGTTCCTGGATTCGCAGGGGCCCTACGGCGATACGTACCAGGTCGATTCGGAGAATAATGGCCCCTGTGGCAAGGCGCTGACCGAGGAATTGATCCCCGAAATCGAGCGGCAGGTACGCTACAAACCCGACTCGAAACTGCGTTTCCTGACCGGCAATTCAACCGGCGGTTGGGTGTCGCTGGGCTTGCAGATCTTCTACCCCGATTTCTTCGACGGCACCTGGTCATACAGCCCCGACCCCGTTGATTTCGAGCATTACGGCCTCATCAATATCTACGAAGACGAATCCATTTTCTACAACCGCTACGGCTACCTGCAACCCGGCCGACGAACCATTTACGGCGAGCCCACTTTTTCGATGAAAGACTGGATTGCGGGTGAAAATCTAAACAGCCGGACGGGTACGTACCTGATTTCGGGCGGACAATTTGGAGCCTACAACGCCGTTTTCGGACCCAAAGCCAGTGACGGGCTTCCTTCGCTGATGTTTGATCCACTGACCGGAAAAATCGACCACAATATTGCCAAACAGTGGGAGAAATATGATTTAAAGAAAGTGCTGGCGAAAAACTGGACCACTCTCGGCCCGAAACTTCAGGGCAAAATCTGGGTGTGGATGGGCGATATGGATGGTCTGTATTCGAACGTGGCGACCCGGTTTTTACAGAAGTTTCTGGAGAAGACCGAGAATCCGAAATCCGATGCTAAACTGTCCTTTACCGCTATGGCGGGCCACGGGCAGGAATGGAGTGACAAGGCCGCGCTGACGTTGATTGCCGAACGCGTTGCTAAAAAACAAACTGCTGCCCGTGAATAAACTAGCTACACTATTTTTTGCAGGGATGTTCTGTATAATTACAGCCGCCAACGCTCAGCAAACCACCCAACTTTGGCTGGACGATCTGCCCATAAAGTCCTTTTCGGAAGGCATTCCAGCCGTGCTGCCGAAGACCACGGCTTCCGGTGATTCCATGTTCATGAAAGGAACCTATTTTAACCGGGGCGTGGGCGTCGGCTCAACGAGTATTCTGGCGTTTTTTCTGGATGGAAAAGCGATTGAATTCTCGGCGGTAGTAGGCGTAGACGATAAGGGAAACAAAGGTTTGCCCCACACCTTCTACGTGGTCGCTGACGGTAACGTGCTGTTCGACAGCGGGGAAATGCGGCTGGGGGACGAACCCAAAGAGGTAAACGTGAAGCTGGAGGGCGTAAAGCGGCTGGGCTGCTGGTGAAAGTCAATGACGAAGGTCGCACGAAAGTCTATTCCAACTGGGCTAATGCTAAATTGACCGTGCTGGATAACTACCGACCTCAGAACATCCCGAATTCAGATGAGAAGTACATTCTGACGCCCCCAACGGCCAAAACCCCACGAATCAATTCGGCCAGTGTGTTCGGGGCTACGCCTGGAAACCCGGTGTTGTATACCATCGCGGCCACCGGCGAACGGCCTATGACGTTCTCCGTTAAGGGACTTCCGCTGGGTCTTGTGCTGGATCAGAAAACGGGCATCATCACCGGTAATGTAGCCCAACGGGGAACGTACCTGACGAGCTTAACGGCGACCAATGCATTGGGCAAGGCCACCAAAAATCTGACCATCAAAATTGGCGATACGATTGCCCTGACGCCCCCCATCGGCTGGAACGGCTGGAACTCATGGGCGCGGAATATCGACCAGGAAAAGGTAATTGCCTCGGCTGATGCGATGGTGAAAATGGGGCTGAGTCAACACGGCTGGACGTACATCAACATCGACGATGCCTGGCAGGGTAAACGGGGTGGGAAGTTCAACGGGATTCAACCCAACGAGAAGTTTCCAACCTTCCAGAAAATGGTCGATTACGTGCATGGGCTGGGGCTGAAAGTTGGCGTATACTCGACGCCCATGATTACGAGTTACGCGGGCTACATCGGCGGCTCTTCGGACTTTGAGGATGGACATATTACCGACGCCATTATCGCTAACAAGCGGTCGTTCCGATACGTTGGCAAGTACCTGTTTGAACCCAACGACGCCAAACAGATGGCCGAATGGGGCATCGACTACCTCAAATATGACTGGCGCATCGAAGTCCCATCGGCCAAGCGCATGTCGGTGGCGTTGAAACAGTCGGGACGCGATATTCTGTACAGTATTTCCAATTCGGCTCCTTTCGCCAATGTGAACGACTGGGTACGTCTGACGAACAGTTACCGCACCGGCCCTGATATTCGCGATAGCTGGAACAGCCTGTTTGTGTCGGCCTTTACGCTCGACAAGTGGGCACCCTACGGCGGTCCCGGCCACTGGAACGACCCCGACATGATGATCGTTGGCAACGTGACCACGGGTACGCAATTGCACCCCACCCGCCTGACGCCCGACGAGCAATACAGCCACGTAAGTTTATTCAGCCTGTTGGCCGCCCCCATGCTCATCGGCTGCCCGATTGAACAACTCGATGCGTTTACGCTCAATCTGCTCACTAACGACGAGGTGATCGAGATTGATCAGGACCCGCATGGCAAATCGGCGAGGCTGGTGATGAACGAGAATGGGATTCAGGTCTGGCTCAAATCGCTGGCCGATGGTTCCTATGCCGTGGGCCTGTTCAACGTCGGCGATTTCGGAAAAACACCAGCGTCTTATTTTCGTTGGGGCGATGAAAAACCAAAATCATTCACATTCGATTTTACAAAAGTTGGTTTAACCGGAAAGTACCGGCTACGCGATGTGTGGCGTCAGCAAGATTTGGGCATCTTTGCAGGTTCATTCAAAACAGACATTCGGCATCACGGCGTAGTGATGTTACGGGTATACCCGAAAAAGTAATGCAAAATGGATAATGAATAGCGTGTAAAATCTGACAATGAGGATGCTTTCCATTATTCATTTTACATTATCCATTATTCATTATCCATTACCTTAATTCTCAACAGATATGGCTAAGAAAAAACGCTTTATAGCAGCAGTTGTCTCATTAGTAGTGCTTTCAATTTTTACGGTGGGCTTTCAACAAATTTCCGGCACCAAACCCATTTTTTCTCTTGACGATTACAGGGTGGAAGATGGCTTTTCGTTAAAACTTATTGCGTCGGAGTCGCTGCTAAAAGCTCCCGTCAGCATGGATTTTGACAACAAAGGCCGGATATGGGTGGTGGAAATGATTGGCTACATGCCCAATCTGGAAGGGATCGGCGAAGAAGAGCCAACCGGCCGGATTTCCATCCTGGAGGACAGGAATAAAGATGGTGTGGTCGACCATGCCAACGTATTTCTGGACAAACTCGTGCTGCCAAGAGCCCTGGCGTATGTGTATGGCGGACTGTTGTACGTTGACGGCCCCAAACTTTGGTTTGTCGAGATAAAAAATGATAAGCCTGGCAAAAAAACGCTCGTTGATCCAGTCTACGCCGAAGGTGGAAACGTGGAGCACTCGTCCAACGGGTTGATGATGAACATTGATAACTGGATTTACAATGCCAATTACAATTTCAGATATCAGTTGAAAAATGGGAAATGGCTCAAAGAACCTACTTCAGATCGGGGACAATGGGGCATCACAAGAGACAATTTCGGGCGGCTTTATTACAATAACAACTCCACCAATTTGCAGGGCGACTTCGTGCTGCCCAACAAAGTAATCCGAAACAAATATTTCAAACCGGTTATCTCAGAACATCAACGACTAGCCAGTAATCGGGTTTATCCCATTCATCCGACCTCCGTCAACCGGGGCTATCAGACAGGGGTTCTGGACGAAAAAGGATTGCTGAAAGAAGTGACAGCTGCCTGCGGTCCATTGGTGTATCGGGGTGGTGCTTTCCCGGACGATTACAAGCAGAATGCGTTTGTCTGCGTGCCCGAAGCCAATCTGATCAAACGGAATATTCTGACCTTTAAGGGGCTTCAAACAACGGCTAGTCAGGCGACGGAAGGCAAAGAATTTATTGCATCGACGGATGAGGGTTTCCGCCCGGTAAACCTGTTCGATGGTCCCGATGGCGCTGTCTATGTGGTTGATATGCACAGGGGTATCATTCAGCACAAAGCGTATATCTCGCAATACCTGACCGAACAACTGGCCAGCAAAAAACTGGATACGCTCCAAAACGCAGGCCGTATTTTGAAAATTACGAGCAAAGCCAACAAGCTTAATCCGATACCCGATTTCACGAAAGCGACGACCAGTCAGTTGGTCGCGTTACTCAGCAGCCCAAATGGTTGGCTGAGAGACCGTGCGCAGCAGTTGTTGATTCAAAAGAAAGACCTTGCCGCTGTTAATCAATTGATTACATTAAGCAAAGGCAGTAACGAGTTGTCAACAGCGATTCATGCACTGTACGTGCTGGATGGACTAAATGCGCTTACGTTTGAAACCCTGAGCGCTGTTGTCAAGCAATCGAAACAGCCCGAAACCATTGCGCACGCCCTGGGCCTTTTGGAGCGATTTGCCACCCCGCAACGGGTAGCCAGCATGAAGGCTATGAGCACCGAATTGCTGGCCCGCAACAACGAAACGATCGACCTCTATCTGTCGATGGCGTTGAACCCCTGGCTTAAATTGTCGGACGCCACCTTCCTGCCTATGCTCTCCGAGATAGACAAAAAATATGCAACGCAAAAAATCGTGCAGGAGGCACTGACCAGCGGACTTGAGGGTAAAGAAGAGGTGTATATGGCGTCGATGAATCCGAGCGATTTTTTGAAAAGCAATTTGACCCTGACCATCAATAACCGGCAGAAAAAGCAGCTCAACTCCATTTACGTAGCCGAGGTAAATGCCGTCGATAACCGCACGAAAGGCTTGAAGCTGTTCCGAAGTATTTGCGCAACCTGCCACGGTGCCGACGGAAAAGGCATTCAGGATTTGGCTCCGCCCCTCAAAGGCTCCGAGTACATCGATGGGTCGATGAAGCGGCTGGCGTCCATCATTCTGCACGGTGTCAGCGGGCCAATTCATGTGAACGGTAAACTGTACCAGTTGAATAACGAAATGCCCGCCCTGCTCAACAACAAGGACATCAGCGACCAGGACATTGTCGACATTATCCGCTATACCCAAAATGCCCTTGCGAAAGAAGGCAAAGGTATTTCGGCCGCCGACGTCAAAAAAATGCGGGAGCGCAAACCCGCCGGTAGTGGTGTACTAACCGAAAAGCAATTGCTCGAAGACGATTTTGAGAAGTGATGACCCCACCCCAACCCTCCTCTTAAACAAGGAGAGGGGCTAATGCTGGTCACTTTTTAGCCTTCCAATTCGTTGAGATCTCACTCAACGATTTTATGAAGCGGCTCATTTTAGCCCCTCTCCTGTTTTCAGGGGAGGGCTGGGGTGGGGTAATGCTCAGCCCAAATCCATAACCCCACCCACCGAACATGCCTAAACTCTTTACCGCTCTTTTACTCGCTGTATCCTTTGGCGCGCACGCTCAGCAAACAACCACCGTTTGGCTGGACGATCTGCCGATTCAAACCTTTTCGGAGGGTCTCCGCCCGGTGCAGGCGAAGCATAACTACAGCAACGATACATTGCGCATCAACGGTACACGCTATGCGCGGGGGCTGGGTGCCCAGTCGCCCTGTGTGCTGGCCTTTGATCTGGGCAAAAAGGCCACTCGATTCTCGGCCCTGATCGCAGCCGATGACCTCGGCAACAAGGATATACCGCTGACCTTCTACGTGTTGGGCGATGGCAAGGTGCTGTTCGAGAGCAAGTCTATGCGCATCGGTGATGCGCCCGTTCCCATCAACGTCGACCTGACGGACATTAAGCAACTTGGGCTTCTGGTGACGGATAAAGTAGGCGGTGTTGGCAACAAACGGACCTACTGCAACTGGGTCGATGCGCAGGTAGACATGATCGGTAACGCCATGCCCGAACACATACAGCACCCCGGCGAAAAATACAATGTAACGCCCCACCTCCGAAACAACCGAGAATCAATTCGGCAACGCTGTTTGGCGCTACGCCCGGCAATCCGTTCCTGTATACCATCGCAGCAACGGGCGAACGACCGATGACGTTCTCGGCAAAAGGTCTCCCGAATGGGCTGACACTCGACAAGAAAATGGGCATCATTACCGGCCGCGTGGCCCAACGGGGAACGTACCTGACGACCTTAACGGCGACCAATGCGTTAGCTCAGGCAACTAAAGAACTGACCATCAGGGTCGGCGACACCATTGCCTTGACGCCACCCATTGGCTGGAATGGATGGAATGCCTGGGAAGCACATATTGACCGGGAGAAAGTCATTGCCTCGGCCGATGCGATGGTGAACATGGGCCTGCGCGACCACGGCTGGACGTATATCAACATCGACGATGCCTGGCAGGGCAAACGGGGCGGGCCGCTCAACGCCCTGCAACCCAACGCGAAGTTTCCCCGCTTCAAGGAAATGGTCGACTACATTCACTCGATCGGTTTGCGGGCGGGCCTGTACTCAACACCCTACATTTCCAGTTACGGCGGCTACGCGGGGCGTCGTCCGATTCGGCCTACGGGGGCGAAACCCACGAGTCGATCATGTCGAATCGGCGGGCGTTCAACCACATGGGTAAATACCGGTTCGAGACGGAAGATGCCCGCCAGATGGCTGAATGGGGGTTCGATTTCCTGAAATACGACTGGCGCATCGACGTTAACTCGACCGAACGGATGTCGACCGCCCTGAAAAAATCGGGCCGCGACATCATTTTCAGTTTATCCAATAACGCTCCCTTCGAGAAAGTAGCCGATTGGGCCCGCCTGTCGAACATGTACCGCACCGGCCCCGACATCAAAGACAGTTGGACGAGCCTGTTCCTGACCGCCTTTTCGCTCGACAAATGGGCACCTTTGTCTGGCTCCGGCCACTGGGCCGACCCCGATATGATGATCGTGGGCAAAGTATCCATCGGTCCGGTGCTGCACGACACCCGCCTGACGCCCGACGAGCAGTACAGCCACATCAGCATATTCAGCCTGCTGGCGGCCCCCATGCTGATCGGTTGCCCCATCGAGCAACTCGATGCGTTCACGCTGAATTTGCTCACCAACGACGAGGTCATCGCCATCAACCAGGACCCACTGGGCAAAGCGGGGAGGCTGGTCAGCGACGAGAACGGCGTTCAGATCTGGCTCAAACCGCTAGACGATAGAGCCTATGCGGTGGGCCTGTTTAATACAGGCGATTTTGGGAAAACACCCCAATCGTACTTCCAATGGGGGACCGAAACTCCGAAATCCTTCACGCTCGATTTAGCCAAAATCGGCCTGACGAGCCGCTACAAACTACGCGACGTATGGCGGCAGAAAGACCTGGGTGCGTTCAGCGGGACATTTAAGACGAATATTCGACATCATGGGGTTGTGATGCTCAAAGTCGTGCCGATAAAATAAGCATGAAAACCCGTTTTTGGCACTTGATTCGCAATGGCAAGTAAACCAACATCTCGCTCCGAGAAGGGAAGCAAACGCACGTGAATTTGTAAGAACTTGATTACTGATTGATAACAGGGCTTTCTTATAAAAATTTACAGCCTCGTAGAGGTAGGATCTTTGTAGTAAATAGGCTACTCTTTGTCTTTTTGAACTCCGTAGGAGTGACATCAGTAGTCAAAGATGTCACTCCTACGGAGTTCAAAAAGGGGTAATTAACCCTTTTCTACAAAGATTTCATGCCTACGGCATTTTTATAAGAAAGCCCTATGATTGATAAGTAGACGCTTACAAAAGAAGAGTAAGTTGGGGAGATAAACGTAGCTTTTTACTATTGAAAGCAGGACAGGCACAAAGGCAAAAGTGCTGCTAGACTGGCATTAGTGTTTACTCGAATAGTTTAAGTAAATACTAATGCTGAAAAGCCTTCGTATATTTAGGAATTAGCTGCCATTTTGCAAATCAACCTTACAGACAGACAATATGCCATTATTTAGAATTGGGCAAAAATTAGAGCATATCAAAGAAATATCATTCAAACTTGAAAGAGAAATTCAACAATTGACCGAGCAAAATTTACGAACTTTATTACATCTTGACTTTATCAAATCGGAATTTGCACTGAATGGATTTCGTATTGACACTTTGGCTTTTGACAGAGACTCTAAGTCGTTCGTCATTATTGAATATAAAAGAGACAAAACGTTTAGCGTAATTGACCAAGGTTATGCGTATTTGTCCTTGATGTTGAACAACAAGGCTGACTTTATTCTTGAATTTAACGAAAGTCAAAATGAAAGCCTTAAACGGACTGATGTTGATTGGACGCAATCAAGGGTTCTCTTTATTTCTCCAATGTTTACAACTTATCAAAGAGAAGCTATAAATTTTAAAGACCTGCCAATTGAACTTTGGGAAGTTAAGAAATTTGACAATAACACTATTTCTTATGAACAAGTTCAAAAAGCCACTGCGAAAGAAAGCATTAAAACAATCTCCCGCACGGATAAAACTGTTGAAGCTGTAAGCAAAGAAGTGAAAGTTTTTACAGAACAAGACCATTTGCAAAAAATAGATTTTGAGACGAGAGAGTTGTACGAACAAGTAAAAGATAGAGTTCTAAACTTGGACGACAATGTAACTGTTCAACCCAAGAAGCAGACTATAGGATTTAAAGTTGACAATAATATTTTTTGCGATATTGTTTTGCAAGGAAAAGGCTTGAAAGTTTTTCTAAACTTGAAAAGCAATGAATTGCAGGATCAAAAAAATATTGCAAGAGACGTCTCAAATGTTGGACATTGGGGAAATGGATCTTATGAAATAAAGTTGTCCGACCTTGAAGATATTGACTACGTTTTGAGTCTGCTAAAACAGTCATTACGCAAGAATAAAAACGGCAAATAATATCGATTTGGCAATATTGGGGCTGAACTGCAAAATTTTACCTTTATAAATTCTTGTGAACTTTGATACAAGCCTTAATTGTTATGTCTCGAATACCCTACCATTGGTCTTTTAGTGTTGACACAGTGCAGTTAAACAGCTTAAAAATCTAGTATTTAGGCAAATGCTAGAAAATAGACTTGTGAATTTTCTGTATTAGCAACTCATAGTAAACAAAAAAATGAAAGCAAAATATTTGAATCCATTTACGGACTTCGGATTTAAGAAAATATTTGGAGAAGAAGCCAGTAAGCCACTCTTGCTTGACTTTTTAAACGCTTTGTTGCCTAAATCGGATCAAATAGTTGACTTGACATTTAAGAACAATGAACAGCTTGGACAAACCGACCTTGACAGAAAAGCTATTTACGACATTTATTGTGAGAATGAAAAAGGTGAAAAGTTCATTGTAGAACTTCAAAAAGCGAAACAAAATTTTTTCAAAGAAAGAACAATTTACTATTCGACTTTTCCTATTCGAGATCAAGCTGAAAAAGGCGAATGGAACTATAATCTAAAAGCAGTTTATTGTATTGTAATTTTAGATTTCACCTTTGATGATTACGAAACTGAGCATGAAAAAAGTGAAGTTGTACATATAATAAAACTAAAAAATCAAAATGGTAAAGTGTTTTATAATAAGTTAACATTTATTTATCTTGAAATGCCGAATTTTAATCAGACGGAAAATCAACTTGAAACGCGTTTGGATAAGTGGCTCTATTTCATCAAATATTTGGAAGACTTTCAGTCAATTCCATCAATAATTTCCGATGAGGTATTTAATCAAGCATTCGCGAAAGCCGAACTTGCAAAATTTGGACAATCAGAATTGGTGGATTATGAAAATAGCTTGAAAATTTATAGAGATTTAAAAGGTGTTATTGATACCGCTTTTGACAAAGGAAAACTTGAAGGAAAGCTTGAAACGGCAAAATCACTTAAGAAATTGGGAGTTTCAGTTGAGACAATAATTGAAGCAACAGGATTGACAAAAGAAGAAATCGAAAAATTGTAGACAGTACGCTGTGCCGCTGGGCAACCTATTTGGCCCAGCACGATTTGCGGTGAGACTGTGTACCGGCTGATTACTTTGAAGGAGTGTTCGTGAGCAATGGTTTGTTGGGGCTTTGTCGTCCGAAATAATTGTTAAACCTCAGTAAGCTTAGGTGCCATAGGTGGGGTAAAACCTCGCGAAACTGTCTACCTAGTACGCGTGCCTTACGACAACAAAACCATGCGTAAATAACTGGCGGCTTTTCCCTCGATAACTGGGGGCAGTGATGTTGAAGATTATTGCTCAGTAAACCATATCCAGGATGATTTAGGTTGTTCTATATTTCGCCAAATCTTACTTAAAATAGATAGATTTGGCGAAATATAAAAAGATGATTCATGAAAATTGCAGGTAGACTTCAGGAAATCAGCGTTTTGCAAAGTTTGCTTCAAAAAGACGGTTCAGAGTTTTTGGCCGTCTATGGTCGACGGCGTATTGGCAAAACCTATCTGGTTCGGCAGGTCTATAGTGCCAACCTTATTTTTGAATGTAGCGGATTACATCAAAAGGAGTTCTCGCAGCAGTTAGAGAACTTTTGGCTGACATTGACTGAAGTTGATAAGAAGCCTAAACCCATGCCCAAAACCTGGTTACAAGCATTTGCTCAACTTAAAACGTATTTAAATGAGTTGGGGCCCAAGAAAAAGGTGGTTTTTCTGGACGAAATATCGTGGTTCGAAACACCGCGTTCAGGCTTTTTGGCGGCATTGGACAACTTCTGGAATCAGTATTGCAGCAAACGAAGCGATATTATTCTGGTGATTTGTGGGTCGGCGGCTTCTTGGATCATCAATAAAGTAATTAATGATCGCGGTGGCCTTCACAACCGAATTACCAAGCACATTCAGTTGATGCCGTTTACGCTGGCTGAAACGAGGGATTTTCTGACCATGCAACGGGTGAAACTTACACCTAAAGACATTGCCCAACTTTACATGTGCGTGGGGGGCATTCCTTTTTATCTGAAAGATGTTCAGCCAGGGCAAAGTATACCGCAAATTCTGGACGCGTTATTTTTCGAGTCTCAGGCATTGCTCCGAAATGAATTTTCGAATCTATACGCGGCATTATTTAAAAATAGTCGGGCGCATGAACTAATTGTCAAAGCGCTGGCCACCAAAAATAAAGGATTGACACGCAACGAAATTGTGGAGGCCACAAGCCTGAAAAGCGGTGGAGGGCTGTCGGTCTTGCTCAACGAGTTAATTCAATGTGGGTTTGTCAAGCAAATATTCCCGATTAAAAAATCAAAAGATGATGCGCTGTTCCGGCTGGTAGATGAGTATACGCTCTATTACTTCAAATTTTTGCAAAACAACAAAACCAACACGAGTTGGCTGTATCTGAGCAACAAACAGGCCTATAAGGTCTGGTCAGGCTTCGCATTCGAAAACCTCTGCTTTAAGCATGTAGCCCAGATAAAAAAAGCGTTGGGTATCAGTGGCATTATCTCGAACGAATACTCCTGGACGTTGAAGGGCGAGGCTCAAATTGACCTGTTAGTTGATCGGGACGACAACTGTATTAACCTCCTGGAGCTTAAATATTATGATGGCCTGTATGAGATGACCAAAGGCTATGCCGCTCAACTACAGGAAAAAGTCCGGGTTTTTAAACAGAACACCCGAACGAAAAAAAATGTGTTTGTCACGCTGTTGACGGTGTTCGGAGCCAAACGCAATGAGCATTATCTCAGCAGCATCACCAACGAGTTAACCATTGACGATTTATTTCAGTAAAGTCCCCCAAACCCTTAACAAAACCGGATGAATGTACTTAAAACCAATTCTACTAGCAGGCTTGCTGCTTCTCTTTTTTAGTCCCCTTGCAGCTCAACCCAAAACAGTACAGCTCCTTACCCGAAACTACACCTACCAAACGCTGTCGCCGTACCAGAAGCAGCTGTTCGAAACCTTTCTGGACGATGAACTTCCCGCTGGCAAAAAAGTAGCCGATGTGCTGACGAACCACACCAGTCTGCGGAACAAAAGCCGGGTAGCGGAGGCACTCCTGTTTCGAAATAAACCCGGCGATAAGGCCAATGCGGCCGAGATTCTGACCTGGATTCTGAAAAACCAGTACCGAGACGAGAACACGAAGTTGTACGGCACCTGGAAAACGTCTATCGACGGGGATAATCTTGACCAGAACTGGCGCGAGTTCATCGGCTGCGACCTGATCATCATTCGTCAGAAATACAGTGAGCTGTTGCCTGCCGACATTCTGAAAGAGATCGAAATTGGGCTGGTTCATGCTGCGAAAGGTGCCCTGAAACGCAACGTTGCCCCCGACTATACCAACATTTCCATCATGAGCGCTTTTCTGATGGATTACGTGGGGACGGAGTTCAGGATAGACGAACTAAAAACAGCGGGGCTGCAAAAGGCGCGGAAGGTCGTCGACCTCTACCAATCGCACCATACCTTCAGCGAATACAACTCGCCCACCTACTACGGCGTCACGCTGATTGCCCTCGCGCTCTGGCGCGAACTGGCCCGTTCGCTCGAAATAAAACAAATGGGAAAAACCCTCGAACAGGCGTTCTGGCACGAGGCCGCGACTTTTTATAACCCGAACCTGAAGAACATGCCTGGCCCATATTTCAGGGGTTACGGCATGGATATGCAGAAGTACTTTTCGATTATGGGTATCTGGATTGCCGTTGCCGTGGATAATGAACAGCAAGCGCCAATCCCAGCCAAAAAAGGACCAAAATACGGCGAAATGAGCAATCTGACTATGATTTTCAACCTTGGCCTATCTATTCCTCAAGCCGACTTGGCGGCTCTTAATGGGCCTGTAGCTCCACGATTCATCAGCCGAACGGTGCCGAATATGTACCTGGGCGACAGCCTGAAACAGGTGACGGCGATGATCAACCCCGACTGGATGATGGGCGGTGTATCGGGGAATCGGCGGGTGTGGAACCAGATCAAAACAGGGGCTATTCACTGGAAAACCAGCAACGGCGATGTAAGCTGGCTGCTGGTTCCGGGAAACGGAAAAACCAATGTTACTGTCAGCAAAACGACCATGAGCCTCTATCTGGCCGACCCCAAAGCGACGAGCATTGAGCTGTATATTGTCACCCCAACCGCCCTGCCTGACTCGTTTACGGATGTTATGTGGACATTGCCGTCGATGACGATGAACATAACGACAACGCTCAAACGAATCCATACCGAAAAAGTGGATTCGGCCGGTTTCGAGAAAGACCAGGCCGTTTCGGACCCCTGCCCCAATGTTATTAAAATCGTTTACGAAATCCCCGCTTCGTGGGATGGCGCAAAACCAGTACTGGCCATTACGCCTAACCGATAAAACCTGCTTTTCGCCCAGTTGTATGCAAGCCCAGACGCTGTCCAAATTCTTAATCCGTTCGCTTTTTCTCACCCTGGCCATGCTGGCCCTATGGTGGGGTCTCGATTCGTTTTTCAACGGCTCGGTTTGGGAAGGCATGGTGATCAGCAAGTCGGCGCTGGTGGTGGAATACTGTGAATTCAACAACGTAGCCCGATTTTTCCACCAGCGAATGAATACGTATTCCAATCTGGCGTATTTCTTCTTCGGCGTGCTGATCCTGCAAATCGCCTACGACGACTATAAAAACGAAGGCCTTAGGCGCCAGAACCGACTGGAATCGTTCCCGATGCTCTCGGCCCTGATGGGCATCTGCTTTGTGTATTTAAGTTTTGGCAGCGCCTTTTTCCACGCGTCGCTGACGTGGGTAGGCCAGCGGGTCGACATGAACGGTACCTACGGGATTACGCTGGTGCTGGTCAGCATTGGTCTGTATCACGTTCTGCATAATGTCCGGTTTACGCCACTCGCCAAAGCCATCTGGGCGGGGTTGCTGGTGGTGCTGATTGTCCTGTTTCTGGAAATCGCGTTGCTGATTCCAAGCTCCCAATTACTCCCGGCCTGATCCTGACGTTGCTGGTATCCGTTGCCATCAACTATATCCAGTTCAGAAAGAAACGCTCTGGTTTACTAGCCATTGCCAGCCTGGTATTGATGGTCGTTGCCGTTCGGTTTCGCACGCTGGATGTGCAGAAAATTGGCTGCGATCCACATTCACTGATTCAGGGCCATTCGATCTGGCATTTACTGACCGCGTTGAGTAGTGTTTGTAGCTATTCCTTCTTTCGATATACAAAACAGTAGTCTAAATCCTGTTATCATGAACCGTTTACGATTGATTGGTTTCTCACTGGCCTTTTCGGCATTCATTTATGCCTGTAAGGTGCAGATGGCCTCGAAAATGCCGGTGGTTGCGCCAGTAACAACAACGCTGGCTGTCAGTAAGACCGATAGCCTTGTGCCCCTCCGCTGGCTCCATTCTCGACCACGCCCCTGACGCCGGAGCAAAGTCAGCGTGCCTTTGTGTTACCGGAGGGCTATCATATGGAGCTGGTCGCCAGCGAACCGATGATCACCGAGCCCGTAGCCATTGCCTGGGACGGTAACGCCCGCATGTATGTGGCCCAGATGGAAACCTACACGCAGGACGCCGACGGCACCGGAACCAAAGATAAAAAAAGCCGGGTGATGCTGCTGGAAGATACCAACAACGACGGTAAAATGGACAAAAGCACCGTCTTCATCAAAGACCTGATGCTACCGCGCATGATCCTGTGTGTCAACCACGAACTACTTGTCAACGAGACCGATACGTACGATATTTTTAGCTATAAAGACACGAACGGCGATGGTGTGGCCGACGAAAGGAAGCCGGTCTATGTACTGGGAAAAGTAGCACCGGGTAACCTCGAACACCAGCGCAGCGGCCTGGACTGGAACCTCGACAATTACATCTACCAGACCGTTGACCCAATCCGGTTCCGATACGTTGGTGGCGTGCTCAAACCCGATTCGCTGCATAGTGGCTCGAATGGTCAGTGGGGCTTAACGCACGACAATTACGGTCGGTTGTTCTACAGCCGGGGCGGTGGGGAAAATGCGGGTTCAGGATTTCAGATTAACCCGAAATATGGTGCGCTGGAATTTGCGGATGCTTATAGTGAAGAAACATTCAGTCCCGTCTGGTCGCGCATTTCCAATCCCGAAGTGCAGGGTGGCCCGCCCCGCTTACGTCCCGACAGCACGCTGAACCATTTCACGTCTGGCAATGGCCAGTCTATTTTTAGAGGAGATCGTCTGCCTGCTGATCTGGTGGGCGATTACCTGATTAATGAACCCGTCGCGCGGATTATCCGCCGGGCCAAGGTGGTTAATCGGGAAGGGAAGACGTACCTGGAAAATGTGTATGACCATAAAGAGTTTATTGCCAGTACCGACTTCTTTTTCCGCCCCGTCAATACGTATACTGGCCCTGATGGATTGCTGTATATCATCGACATGAACCGGGGTATTATTCAGGAGTCGAACTGGACGAAGAAGGGGACTTTTTTGCGTGGAAAAATCGACCAGTTCGATATTGCCAAAGTTAACCAGCGCGGCCGAATCTGGCGATTGGTACACGACGGCTACAAAGCGGGACCGAAGCCGAAAATGCTCGATGTGCCCGCAGGTTCGTTGGTCAATTACCTGGATCACCTAAACGGCTGGTGGCGCGACAATGCGCAGAAGCAACTCGTCATTCTGGGCGATAAATCGGTTGTGCCCGTACTGAAACAAATGGCAACCGGCCAGAAAGGTGCCGCAGTTCTGGGTCGGCTGCACGCATTATGGACGCTCGAAGGACTCGATGAAATTAACAAAGACATCCTGTATTCTGCCCTGAACGATACGGACCCACAAATGCGACGGGCGGGCATCTGGATTGGCGAACGTTACGTCAAACAGGATGATAGTGAGTTTATTGCCCGCTTAGGCAAGCTGGTCGATGACGCAAACTTCGACGTGAAAACGCAACTGATTTTATCGCTGGGAGCCAGCAAAAACGTGTTGGCCAAACAGATTGTTCAGGACGTATTAGCCAAAAATCCGACGAATCAGATGCTGGCGCGGGCCAAAACCAGTATCGACAAAAACGAAGATGCGAAAGTGTACGGCATGAAGTTAGGTGGCTTCACGCCAGCCGAACGGAAGCTGATTGTCAGTGGAGGAGAGATTTATAAAGGCATGTGTTCGCCCTGTCATGGTGGCGATGGCAATGGATTGCCCACTAACGCAGCTCCTGCACTACGGGTGCCAAGCATGTCAATAACGACAAGGAGTACGCCATCAGAATTCTACTGCATGGCTTGAAAGGCCCGATTGACGGGAAATCGTACCCCAGCGAAATGGCGTCTATGAAAGACAACTCCGACGAATGGATTGCTTCGGTAATCAGCTATATCCGTTACGAGTTTGTGGGTACGTCGTTACGGGCCGCCAAAGGCCGCCAATCGGCGGTAGTTCAGCCGCAGGACATTAAAGCCGTCAGGGAGTCGTACGCAACAACACCACGGGAAGCCTGGACGATTGATGAACTGGAAAAGCAGTTGGTTCCACCTCCTGCGCCGAAGTAGAGTTGACTTCGTACTTGTAGAGGACACAGACCACAAATCAGGCTGATGCACAATAGTCCATGAGGGCCCAAACCGTGAAAATGTAGTTAAAACTACATTCCTAATCATTAAAAAACCTGTATCAGCCGTACCTCGTGTTCAGAAGCTGTCTCATTTTAGTATTGGTGGGTTTTACATGTGCAGCCAGTAGCCAATCGCCCCCCGCCCCACAACACCTGCGGTGCGATTTAGTGCTGAATACCAGTGCAGTTAGCTCAAAGGGTATGCTTTCAGAAACGACGCTGGAGGCAGCTCGTAAACAGCCAGCGGACTATCAATTTGCCCGTATCACCAGCGTACAGCCCGCGTTTAGCTGGGAGGTCGATAATCGGGTAGCCCAGGTGTCGGCGTACCGGGTGTTGGTAGCTTCGTCACCGCAATTGCTGGCGAAGAACAACGCTGATTACTGGGATTCAGGCCAACAGCAATCATTGCATTCGCGGGCGATATATGCCGGTAAGCCGCTGGTTCCGGGAACCGTGTATTACTGGCAAGTGCAGGTCTGGGCTGAAAAAGGCGCGCAACAGCCTTTCTCAGAAACGGCATCATTTTATTACGGCGACCCCGACCCGGCGGAGTTGTTTGCCTACTATCCGTTGAGGGCCGATATGCAACAGCCCGTTTTGGTAAAAAAGACGGGTACAGGTACGTATTTTCTGGACTTCGGGAAAGACGCGCTCGGCCAACTGCACCTTCACCTGACCAGCAACGTCAGCGATTCTATCTGGATTGAGGTGGGGGAAGCGATTGAGAAATCGTATGTTATTCACACGAGTCCAGGCCGGAACATCCGCTACCGGAAACTAGCGCTGTTTGTCGAGAAAGGCACACACGACTACCCGATTCATTGGCCCGCCGATCTCAAACGCAACAGCCGAAACCCGGTGCTGATGCCTAACTATATCGGTGAAGTGTATCCGTTCAGGTACGTTGCCCTCTCGAATTTTACCGGGCAACTGGATGCCAAATCGGTAACCCGAAAAATGGTGTATTACCCGTTCGATGAGCAGGCGTCGAGTTTTACGTCGAGCGATACTATTCTGAATCAGGTATGGGAGTTGTGCAAATATTCGATCAAGGCAACGAGTTTCACGGGCTACTACGTGGATGGGGATCGCGAGCGGATTCCGTATGAAGCCGACGCGCTGATCAACCAGCTGTCACATTATGCCGTGGACGCCGAATACAGCATGGCCCGGCGCAGTATGACGTACCTGCTCTATCACCCGACCTGGCCCACAGAATGGAGTTTGCAGAATGTGCTGATTGCCTGGAACGACTACCTCTATACGGGTGATGACCTGTTGCTAAAGACCTATTATCCTGAATTACAGAAGAAAATCCTGATGCCCCTGGCCGGAACCGATGGACTGATCAGCACCCGAACCAACAAGCAAACCGACGAATTCCTGATGTCCATCCACATTACCAAACCGTTCGACGGGCGACGTGGCCTACATGACAATGTCGACTGGCCGCAGACGGGTAACTACATAGGACCCGAAAAAGAGTACGGTGGTGAAACCGATGGCTTCGTCTATCGACCTTACAACGCCGTTGTCAACGCCTATTATTATCGTAACCTGGTGCTGATGCAGCAGATTGCCCAGGTGCTCAACAAACCGGAGGATGCGGCCTTTTACGAACGCAACGCCCGCCAGGTATACGATTCATTCCGGGCGGTGTTCCGCGATACCAAAACCGGTTTGATCAAAGACGGAGACAGTACGGACCATACGTCGCTCCACGCCAACATGTTTGCGCTGGCGTTTGGGCTCGTTCCTTCCGAGGACCTAGAGCCGGTGAAGCAATTCATCAAAAGTCGGCGGATGGCGTGTAGCGTGTATGGCTCTCAGTTTTTGCTCGATGCTCTCTACGATTCGGGCATGAGCGAGTACGCGCTGGAACTGATGACCGCCACCACCCAACGAAGCTGGTACAACATGATTCGGACCGGCTCGACCATTACGCTTGAGGCCTGGGACAAAGTGTATAAACCCAACCTCGACCTCAACCATGCCTGGGGAGCAGCCCCGGCCAATATCATCGTCAGAAAGCTGATGGGGGTGGAACCACTCCGTCCCGGCTTTGAGCGAATCCAGATCAAACCACAACTTGGCACCCTCACGTCTGCTAGTCTGAACATACTAACCATCAAGGGGGCTATCTCTGTGAATATCAAAAAGTCAGACGCTGAGTTTCGTATGGACGTGACTCTGCCCGGAAGCACCGTTACGGATGTTTACATCCCAGCAAATACGACTGATTATCAATTATTTGTTGACGCAAAGCGCAAGTCTATTGAACACAAAAATGGCTTCTATAAGATAACCAATGTACAGCCGGGAAAGCATACGTTCCGCGTAAAATCAAACTAACTACTTTATTAAAATGGTCAAATTCATCAAATTCGGTGTAGTCATCTGTGCAATTGTGTTTATGGTATGGCAACCAAACACGCTCAGCCACAACCGCCGAATATAGTCTACATACTGGCAGATGATTTAGGATATGGCGATGTGTCTGCTTACAATCCGGCTGGAAAAATTGCTACTCCCAACATTGACAAACTGGCCTCGCAGGGTATGCGTTTTACCGATGCTCATTCCCCTCGGGCGTTTGCACACCAACGCGGTATTCGCTGCTGACAGGTCGTTATCCCTGGCGAAGTCGTTTACCCATTGGGGTGTTACGCGGATACAGCCGCACACTGATTGAAGCAGACCGCCCTACTGTCGCTTCGCTCCTGAAAAGCAATGGCTATCAAACGGCCGTCATTGGTAAATGGCATTTGGGATTGGACTGGGTTCCCAAAAAGGGCAGTGAACATTTATTGGCCTCGACTGAGTATGGAATCAAGTCGGAGATGGACCCGGAGGTGATTGATTTTACGCAGAATCCAGCACAGGGGCCTAACACGATAGGGTTCGACTATTCGTACGTGTTGCCCGCTTCGCTCGATATGCCACCTTACTGTTATCTGGAAAACCATAAACTGACCGAACTGCCTACCGGCTATACCAAAGGGAACAAAATAGAGTCGGGTTATTCAGGGCCTTTCTGGCGCGAAGGCAGGATGTCGCCTTCCTTTGACTTTCATGGTGTGCTGCCCATGTTCATCGCAAAAGCCGCTGATTTCCTAAACCGACAAACGGCAAAAAAGCCGTTCTTTTTGTACCTGCCACTGGCAGCCCCGCACACCCCCTGGATGCCAACCAAGGACTACGCCGGAAAGTCAAAAGCGGGTGAATACGGCGATTTTGTGCAGCAGGTTGATGCGGCTGTTGGCGAGGTGTTACGCACGCTGGACCAGACAGGCTTGGCCAATAACACCATCGTTCTATTTGCGAGCGATAACGGACCTTATTGGCGGGAGGATTTTGTCAAACGATTCGACCATAAAGCCGCCGGGGATTTTAGAGGCATGAAAGGCGACGCCTACGAAGGAGGCCATCGTATACCGTTTATTGTTCGCTGGACAGGCAAAGTGAAAGCGGGTTCGGTTAGTAACGCAACTACAACTTTAGCGAACCTTACGGCTACCTGTAAAGAAATTCTTGGCAACACAACCCCAAATTCCGAAGATAGCTATAGTATCCTGTCGGTACTGACGGGAAAAACCAAAGCTGTAGTCAATCAACCGGCGGTTGTGCACAGTTCCTCAATCGGTTTTTTTGCCATTCGGAAAGGCGACTGGAAATTAATAGAAGGTCTTGGCTCCGGCGGCTTTACGGAGCCTAAAGAACTAAAACCCAAAGCGGGAGAGCCCATCGGGCAATTGTACAACCTCAGCACCGATCAGTTGGAAACCACTAACGTTTACCAGCAATATCCCGAAAAAGTGAAGGAATTAACCGATCTGCTTGTAAAAATAAAGGAAGGGAAATCAAAGTAGACCCGTTTATGCAGATCATGTGACATTGCTATGCAGGTGGTTCGGTTCCACTTCTTACCTACTGTAATCTGTTATTGACTAACCAAATTCGGTAAACTACATACATTCTACAGGCCAGACTTCCAGAAGGCATTACCTTAGGCCCACCATTTCAGGAAACATAAAAATATAATCATGTAACAACAAGTACAATGTCAAAATAGATTCTTGAGGCCACCCGGCCCCGAGCGGTAGATTCCTTTGATCGTAAGGCAACTGCCTATCAGAACGATAGGATCAAGAGAAGCTACAGAAGCTAAAATGAACAAGTAGTAACAAGATTGATCAGTATAGTATATAATTTACCTTTATTTACTTATATATATTGATTTTGTTTAATTAATTTTTGTATAAATACCAAAATAGGTAACTTTGGTCATTCAAAGCTACTTTTCAAGTAAGGGGTCACTTAAATCGTCTACCTGACCTTTACTGCACTACCAAATAATAAGTAATTGAATAAGTGTAACCATTAGAGACTTTCTTTGAGGCACATTGATTCATTAATAAACTAATTATCTAACTAATAGCCGTTTAATTAACTTATCAGTAGTCCACGAGACTTAATCCTCGGCTATCAGTCGATTAAATATGAATATAGTTACATAAAAAACTATTTAAAAGGGTAAGTTTTTGTAAAATTTACTTCTGCCTGGTTCTCCTCTTTTTTGACTATTGTGTATGGGTAAACTTTACAAGTCTATTTGTTGGCTTTGTTTCCGATGTATACTGCCCATGCTGGTGCTTAGCCCAGTAGCTGGCATAGCGCAAAGCATTGATCTGGATGCCAGTCGCCAGGCCAATCGGAAAGAAAATTTTTCCATTGGCGGTGCAGTGGGGCTAAATGCGGTGTATAATGACCCTGCCTATGCGGGTGTTCCGCCCGTTTCCTACTTTCTGTCAGGTCAGTTAGATGTGCGGGTTCGGGGGTATAGCCTGCCAATTGCCTTCTCGTATTCCAACCGGACGTTCACGTATAGTCAGCCGTTTTCCTTCAATCAGTTCTCCATTAATCCGGCTTACAAGTGGATACGGGCAAGTATCGGTACCACCTATATGACGTTCTCCCCCTATTCATTGAATGGGCATCAGTTTCAGGGAGTCGGGTTGACCTTAAGCCCCAACAAGTTTACCATTAATCTCATGTACGGTCGGCTGCTGAAGGCTGTCCAGGGGGATTCGATCACCTTACCAAGTTACCGCCGGATGGGAATGGGCGTAAAAGCCGTCTATAA
Organism: Spirosoma telluris; assembly: GCA_003259005.1. Lineage (GTDB taxonomy): Bacteria > Bacteroidota > Bacteroidia > Cytophagales > Spirosomataceae > Spirosoma > Spirosoma telluris. The sequence continues at coordinate 313,888 of QLII01000001.1, read as the reverse complement.
TTCGGGAACGTATAAGGTAGGCGTTACCGCCTTTCAGGCTACCGACGATGCCAGTTCGCTGCAATTTCCGACGAGTATTGACGGCGATATTACACCAAAGAAAAACCTGGTGCTGGGGTTTGAAGCGGGGATAACGTTCTTCAAAGCGCTCCAGTTAAATGCGGAATACAACACCAGCGCCCTGACCACCAACAGTCAGGCCGAGGGCGAAAATCGGGTAGGGCACTCGTTGATGGGTGCCCTGGCGCATGGCAACTCAACTACGCAATTTTTCAATGCGCTGCGGGCGAGCATCGCGTATAATATTGCCTCCACCCAAACACTTGTCAGTTTAGGCTATGACCGGGTCGACCCCAGTTATCAGACCCTGGGAGGCTATTACTTCGTGAATGATTTTGAGAATCTGACCGCCAACCTATCGCAAACCTTGTTCAAAGGCAAAGTACTGGCAACGGGCACCATCGGGTACCAGCACGATAACCTGAAACTGCTCAAAAGCAGTACCCAAAAGCGAGTGGTAGGCTCCCTGAACATCAATGCAAATCCAACCCCGAACCTGAGCTTAGGCCTCTCCTATTCGAACTTCTCCAGCTACACCAACCTGAGAACCGTGTTCGATCAAATCAAAAAGAACAGCCCGTTCGATCAGCTCGACACGCTTCAGTTTACCCAGATTGCGCAGAACCTGACTACCAACCTAACCTACCTGATTAATCCCACCCCCGAACACTCCCGCATCCTGTCGGCCAATGTATCCATGATGCAATCGGCTGACCAGCAGGGGAATGCTGTCCACGTAGGAAACCTATCGCAGTTTGTAACGACCACGCTGAATTTTACGGATAACCATCCTAAAAAATGGCTGGCTCTGAACGGTGGCCTGAACTTCAATTACAATGGCATCGGGGCTACCAACCAGGTATCGTTCGGGCCGATAGTGGGTGTTCAGAAAGGCTTCCTGACCAATAAGCTAAAGACATCTGGCTCCGTCGCGTACATTCTTACACGCTCCGATACGTATAACAGCACATCGGTGAACCTGCGCGGCCTGGTTTCTTACGACATAAATCTCCACAACCGATTAGCGGCTACGATAGGCTACACGGGATTGGCCGCAACCGAGACGCTGGCGGGCCGGTCGTATCTGTCGATTACTGCCGGCTATAATTATCGCTTTTAACTCACCCCATTTCACGCTTCGATAATGAGAGTACTGGCTTGTTTTTTATTCGTGTGGTGTCTGGGTTGAGTGAACCGTTAGTGGCTCAGCAGTTATTTCCTGTTAACGCAACGGTGCTGGTGTATCCGCCTTATCCGGTTTATCTGACCGATTATGCCAATACGTTTAACAATTCCTTTCAACTACAATTGCTCCTGCGCGATATTGAGCTGGGCTCCAGGCAGGTAACCTTAAAGATTCAACTGAATCAACAGGGTGGCAATTCGATACAGAGCCGCTATCCGGCCGTTGGCGTGCCCGTTACTGAACTGGTTTCGGGCGTGCCCGTTATTTTGCGACAGGCCGATTTAGCGCCCTATTTTCAGCCGCAGAACCTGAACCTGTCGCCCAATGCCTATTCGCAACCGCTGACGGAAGGTATTTATACGATGAGTGTTACCGTCTATGATTTACTGACGGGCAAGCAGCTTTCGGCGGTGCAGTCTTCGGCTCCGTTCTGGGTTGTCATTTCCGATCCACCGCTGTTGAACCTGCCGGAGAACAATGGCTTCGTGGTAGAGCAGACGCCACAGAATCTGCTGTTTCAATGGACACCCCGCACCAAGCAGGCTACCAGCGTTGAGTATGACTTCACGCTGACCGAACTGATTGGCGTCAATGGTTTTTCAGGCAATCTGCAAAACCTGTTTCTGGCCCAACCACCCTATTTTACGACCACCACACCGACAACCTCCTTCCTCTACGGACCCGCTTATCCTCCTTTGATCCGGGGCCGAATTTATGGCTACCGGGTTCGGGCCAGAGCTAAACGTGGCCTCGAAGAGATCGGTATTTTTCGGAATGACGGCTACAGCGAGATTCGCTTTTTTATGTATGGTTATGAGAATCAGGCCCCTTTCAACGAAAGTGCCGACTGGAATACCACCCTTGATCTAAGCTGGGAAGACAATATTCTGCACGACAATTTCCTGATTCGGTACCGGGAAAAAGGGACGCTAACCTGGCTGGAGCGGAAAATAGCCGGTCAGCAGGCGAAATACGGAGCCACCTATCGACTATCGATGCCCGACTTACTGAATACGAAAACGTATGAGTATCAGATTGGCGGGATCTCCATGCAGAACTCGAATAATATCGCTTATACGGTTATTCGGACCATCAACCCGATTTATAAAATTGAGCAGGTAACGACGGTTACCAAAGTGCAGGTGCCGGAAAACGTGGTAACCACCACCTATCAGCTGGTTTGTACCACGAAGAGGATCGGATTCTTTCCAATAACTATTTGTTCGATGCAGCCTGTCACAACAACGACAGTCGTGTACAAGACGGTCGATAAAGTGGTGGTAACGGAGGTTAAAAAGCCGATTGTCGAGACGGACGACGGAACGATTACACCCATTGATCTGGACGGCAGCAACCACAACGATATTCTGTCGGACGATAGCACAGCCGTGGCAACTGTCTCGAAAAAACATCCCTATGCAACGCCCACCTGCGCCAATCCGGCGGTCAATATCGATATGAGTACGGAGGGCAAAATTACCGCAGGAGATACCATCCACGTAGCCGGGTATGACATCATTGCGCTGGGCAACAACAAAGGTATGGTATTCGTGGATATGCCGTTTGTGAGTAAAAAAGTGGCCTTCGCTCTGAACTTCAAAGATGTTAAAGTCAACGAATTTATGGAACTGAAGGCGGGCAGTATGGAAACCACCTTCAACAACGCAAAGTATCAGGCATCCATAACGCAAGCGCAGGTAGCTAAAGGAGCGAGTCAGACCGCGAATGCTACGGCGAAGCAGGAACTCAAAAAAGACAATGTACTGCCGCTGGAGGCAATCAAGGCAATCGACTTGCTGACGAAGACGGCCGACGATATGACGATCACCATCCGAAATCAATTCCTGAACAATGCGGACGTTGCGGCTATCAAGAAAAATATCATTAGCCTGAAAGCGACGCTGTCCGACAAATCAGCCAAGATCCAGCTCGTGGTTACCGACATGACCAAAAATGCCGATAAGTTCAAGTTACTGACTGACAACGACTCCCAGTTGAAGGTGACCTATCTGACGGATCAAATTCAGGTAATGACTAGCCAGAAAACCAAAACCGATGCGCAGTTCGTGAAGATCGACAACTTCATGAAGCAGGATAGATACTGGACAAACACGCAGGGCTTCCTGAAAAACGGCCCCATCCTCTTCGGTGCCCAAGCGGTTGCTGCCAAATGAACTCATCCCTACCAACCTATCACGTTCCTTCCCGAGCCTAATGAGTAAACTTTCTACTTTTTTACGACTGTTCCTGATCGGTTGGCTGAGTCTGTTAGGCCAGCGGGGCTACACGGCTACTGGCCGGGAACACGTCACGGACGACACTAAAAATCCGGTTCGTGAAGGTACGCCGAGCCTGCCCAGTCCGACTAAACCAGATGGTGCGGTCAACACGACGATCAGTTTAAAAACGCTGAGCAAGTTAGATCAGGCGCTAATGAACAGCCTGCCCGCTCCGGCACGGCAGGAACTGCTGGCCCGTGCGAAGGAATTGGCAGCGATTGATGTGCCTGATGTGTTGTCGGCCGATGCATCCGCGGCTAAAAAACTCTTCGATGGATTGGCAACATCGGGGGGCATTGTAGCTGACGATTTCTCCTCCGACTCGTTCAAAGAGCTACCCTTTTTCGTAAAGGTTGGGAAAGCCGGTGCCGCCACGAACGGAGCAACCAATGCGAAAGATTCGACGGGTTTACTACTGGGAATCAACAAGGTAACGTTCTTTCCGGGCTACATCGAAATGTCGGCTTATGTGCGCGCTTACATCAAAGGACGTGAGATTTTCTTTGGTATCGATAAGCTTAAATACATCCAGGGAACCGGTTTTGCCGGTACGGCCAAGCTGGTTCTGCTGGGCAACTACACCTTCAACATCGGTTCAAGCATGACCCTCCAGCTGAATGGAGGCACGATCAGTCAAACCGGTGTGATGTCGGATCAAACTTCGCTGGAGTTTGACTGCGGCAAGTTCAAACAGATTTCCCTTTCGGCTACGCTTGGGTTGACATCCAGTACGTTTGTTCGCATCGACGAGAAAACCGGTGCAGTACTGGCGGGCCAACCCGTATCGACCACCATTAAAACGCAGATCCAGGGTTTCCAGAACTTTGTGTTCAGCATCAGCCTGCCCGCCTTTTCACTGGCTAAGTTTGCTAAGAAAGTTGGGTTTGTGGTGCAGGATGCCACCTTTGATTTCAGCGACGACATGTCCTCTGCCGACATGAAAACTGCGCTGATCAATTACGACCCCACCTATAAAGATGCCACTGAGTTTGCCGCCTGGCGGGGGTGTATATCAAGACACTTAAGGTGTTACTCCCTAAAGAAATTGCGGCCTCTAAAAAGCCAGCCAATGGCGCTGCTGCCTCAACACCATCCGCCGATGATCCGCTCCGGGCATTCGGGACCAAGGACCTGTTCATTGATGGTACCGGGATGACTTTCTCGTTGTTTGCCTACAACATGATTGCCCTCGAGAATGGCGCTGCCGGTGGCTGGCCCTTATCGCTCGATACATTAAATCTTTCTATTAAACGAAATGAGTTTCAGCGCCTTTCGCTGGCGGGTCGGATTAAATTACCCATCGCATCGAAAAAAGGCCAGACAGTAAGCACCTCAACGAACCCCAAAGACGTTCCTGAAATTCTGACCTACCGGGGCCTGATCGACCCCATTCAGGAAGAGTATTCGTTAACCATCGGCATCGGCAATTTGAAGCCACTCAATATGTTCGGTGGTCAGGCAACGTTGGCTCCTAATTCGTACGTGGAGTTAAAAGTGTCGCAGGGTACCTTTAAACCGAAAGCCGTTTTATCGGGCACCTGGGCATTTGGCGTCAACCTGTCGGGCGATGTATCTGGCGGAGCCGGTGCCGGAACGGCCAAAGATGTTGGCTTCAAACAGATCAACTTCCAGAATCTGGTTCTCCAGACCGTAGAGCCCTACATCTCGGTAACGAGCTTCGGCTACAAAGATGAAACCAATAGCTTAGGTGGTTTTCCACTCCAAATCCGACGCGTTCAGGCCAGTTTCGGGCAAAACAGTTCCCGACAACCCACCTTCATTCTGGGTCTGGGACTGGATTTGACCCTGCAAAGCAAATCGTTTGCGGCTAAGGTCGACGGGGATATCACCTGGACAAAAACCACCATTAACGGCGAAGATTCGTGGGACTTGAGCGGGGTCGCTTTAAACAATTTTGCTATTGATGCCGATTTCTCCGCGTTCAAAATAAAGGGGAGACTGGAGTTCATGCGGCAGGACCCCATTTTCGGTAATGGCTTTAAAGGAACGTTAAATATCAATGTTGGGGCCGCTATGGGCAGCTCGGTTACGGTGGATGTGAAATCCATTTTCGGCCGCGTCAACGACTACTACTATTTCTATCTGGACGCTATGGTGACCCTGCCCGTTGGCATTCGAATTGGCCCCATGGAGCTATATGGCCTAGGCGGTGGCTTCGCGATCAACATGGAGCGTAAGCCGCAGAAAACCAGCGATTTTTCGATGACTGGTATGGCCTACGAACCGAAGAAAGATAATTATGGGGTCATGTTCGCCCTGGCTTTTCGATCCTCGTTCGATGCGGGAAAAACGCTGGATGGTACGGGGGGTTCATGATGGAAATGAGTGGTAGTTATGGGCTGACCCGCATAGGCCTGTTTGTGAGTGCCAAGATTGGCAACTTCGGCGCTAGTGGGGGGGCTAACCTGGCCAGCACCTACAAGACCCTGCCTACGAGTACCGCGGGTAGCATGACCGATAAGTCGGCTAGTGTGCCTCGCCCGGCCCAATCGTCGGCCATTATGACGGCCAATCTGGGGGTCGACTATAACTTTTCCACGAATGAGCTAATTGTTGCCGGAGCGGCCTATTTCAGCACGCCCGATGGTTCGCTGCACGGGTCGTATGCAAATAACAAGGTTGGCAATGTCGACATGTATTTCAGTGCCAATAGCTGGTACATCTACGTTGGTAAGCCCGCCACACCACTCAGCCTGAGTTTCCAGAAAGGAACCTTTACGGGTTCGGCTACGGCCTATCTGGTTACCGGAAGTTCGCTCCCTTCTCCGTTTCAGAATGGGGGCTCCGGGCTAGGCTTTGCCTACGATTTGCGGGGCGGCACGGGTATGATGCGCGGCTCCATTTTCTACGCCGAACTGAACTTCAATATGGGGCTTAAATTCCTCCTCCAGAAGAATGTATACTGCGCTAATGTCCGGCAAACGAAAGATTGGTACGCCACGCTAAGCGTCTATTTCTCAGCTTCGGGGCGGGCAGGTGTGCGGGTTGGTGGAAGCGACTATGACCTTGCTCAGGCTACGGTGAGTGCCAACCTGAACGCAGGGGGTATGGACCCCCTCTACTTTAATGGCACACTGTCTTTTTATGCCCGCATCCTGTGTAACAACCTTACCATCTGGTATCCCGAAACGAACTGCTGGTGGGGCGGATGGCATAATACTGTACTACACTGTAGTACATCCTGGAAATCGTATACCACCGAAGTCTGTCTATATAAAGGTGGGGGCAGTATCGATATATCGCTTGGCACCAAGTGTAACTAACGCTGCTCTACACCTCCCAAACTTATTTACGTGCTTTTTATGTCTCCTCTCTCAACTAGTCTGGTAACTGCTACACGATCCTGCCTGCTCATCGGTTTGCTGAGTGTGTTCGCTATGCTGTTGCCAACGCATACGGATGCTCAGGTCAATATCCCAGGCCCGCCCAACGGACGAACGGGTCCAACGATCTATGTAGTGGGCAGGGCTCAGCCAACCCGGAACGTACTGCGCTGGTTTCCCAGCTCACCAGCGGTCTGGCAACAGGCGAATGTATATGGCTATGAAGTCATTCGCTTCACGCTCGTGAAGGAAGGTCGGGATTCGGCGAATGTAAATGCCATGATGAATGACATTATGATCGACTCGGTCCAGTATTTCCTGACTAACCGTACCGTTCTGGGGGGAGGAAAAGCAATTAAACCACCTACCAATGCAGGCTGGGTACGGTACATCAATAAGCGAACGCCCTATCACGCCATGATCGCCGATCACACCATGAAAGGGAGCCTGGCCGCCCAGAATTCACCGACTAAAAAGGACACGGTTTCGGTGAACGACCATTATGGGGCTGCTTTATGGGGGGCTTCGTTCAGTTTTGCCGCTGCTCAGGTGGCTGGCCTGGGAATAACGGATTCGACGGTAAAAAAAGGCACCAGGTATCTCTATACAATCCGCACGCTGGTACCCACGAAAATACTTCGGGTAACCGAAGGGCATATTCTACTGACAGCTGGCGAAGCTGAACCGCTGCCTGCTGTTCAGGATTTGAGTGTGTTGTTTGCCGATAAGCGGGCTGGTCTGTTGTGGAACTACCGTAAACTGGAAAGCAGCTTTAATTCGTACACGATTGAGCGCGCAACGGATAGCATCCGCTACCGGCAAATCAGTTCCATGCCGGTCACGAACCTGACGCCCGACTCCGATTCGATGTCTCGCTATTCGGATAGTCTGGCTAATAACGAAACTGTCTACTACTACCGGGTTCGGGGTTCGACCATTTTCCAGGAGCTTGGCGCACCCTCCAACATGGTGAAGGGAAGAGGAGTGCCGCCCTTGCCGCCTGTTCGGGTGACAGGGACGATGATCGATACGACCCGAGCACGACTCAACTGGACGTTTCCTGAAGCACTCAATAGCAAGATCAAGGGGTTTGTGATCCGGCGATCGGCCTATGTGGATAGCAATTTTGTGGAGTTCACGAAGGTATTGCCCATTACGCAGCGAACGATTATTGTCGATAGCGTATATGATGCCACTTATTATTCAGTAGCCGTGCTCAACCGGGAGGGCTACGCCATTCCGTCCTTCCCGACGCTGGTTCAGTTGGCCGACAGTATTCCACCAGCGGCCCCGCGGGTCTAACCGGTGAGATCGACAAAGCGGGTGTTGTGCGCATCAAATGGGATGCCAACAGTGAGCGCGACATGCAGGGGTATTATGTGTTCATGGCGAATGACTCGGCCTCGGCTCCGGTTCGGCGCATCAAGGAATTTATTACCCAAAACGCGTTTACCGATTCGGTTGACGTTACCTTGCTCAACCACAAAATTTACTACTACGTGCTGGCCATTGACCGCCGGTTTAATCACTCTTCGTATTCAAAAGTACTCGTTCTGAAACGCCCGGATATAACCCCTCCTACGCAGGTGGCCTTCAACGATTATACCGTCGACGACCATAAAGTGACGCTGAAGTGGGGTGAAAACATTGATGAGGATCTGGCCAGTACGCTCTTGTATCGGCGGTCGGTTCCCACATCGGCGGTCGATAGTGATACAGCCTGGACGGTGATTGCTGACTTCAAAAAGCGCCGGGTTAATACGTTTACAGACACAACAGTTCAGGAAAAACGGATTTACGTCTACGTGCTTATGTGTGTGGATGAAGCTGGAAATCAGGCAGAACCAACAAAGCCTCTGGTGATTGAAACGCCATTTTTTGTCCGAAAAATCAACATCGCCGATTTCAAAGCCACCATTGATCAAACGACGAAGCAGATTGTCCTGAACTGGCAGGCCCCGACCGATCCGGGCATCGACAAGCTCTATATTTTTCGACAGGCACCCGGCGATAAACTCAGCGTCCTGCGGGAGCTTTCCCCAACCGAATCGACCCTCTCTGACCGACCCGAAACGGAGAATGTCCCCTATCGATACGTCATCAAAACGATGATGAAAGATGGTTACTATGCCAGCACGAACGAGCTCACAATTAGCTATACGATCCCAAAATAGGTACTTGAGCAATATAATGCCACATAGTCAAACACAGAGGCACAGAGAACACAGAGTTTAATTTTCTTGAAATCAGCCATTTATTTCTCTGTGATCTCTGTGCCTCTGTGTTTGAAAAATGTGCCCAACTACGAAGCCAAGCCTTCCTTTTTTATGAAAAACTTATACGTATTTCTTCTGGCTTTAGTCTGGCTATTGGCAGGGTCAATTCAAGTCAACGCGACCACCACTGATAAGGCAACGTATTCAGACGGTCTGGCGGCTGCCCCCACCTTTACCTACACCAAAACCGATGTCTTGCTTTGCAATGGTCAGGCGACGGGGAGCATTTCGATAACGGCATCGGGAGGGACGGGTAACTACCTCTACTCCAAAGACAACGGCGCTACCTTTACCGATACTCCCCAATTCACGAATCTGACCGCCGGGACCTATCAGGTTGTTGTAAAGGACGGGAGTAATGTCGTATCGGCGGCTCAGGCGGTGACCATCAACCAGCCAGCCCCTCTAACCGCCAGTGTTACGTCCGTGACGTCTACCTGCCCCGGCCTAAGTACAGGCGCGATCAGTACAAGCGCAGGTGGTGGTGTAGGACCTTACCAATATTCACTGAATGGGGGTGATTCGTATCAGGCGAGTTCTCTGTTTACTTCTTTACCCGCTAACTTTTACCCATTGAAGGTTAAAGATGCCAATGGCTGCGTGTTTGGAAATACCACCTATCAGGTAACGGCTCCCACGGCTCCGACCGTAACACCAAGCGTAACCAATGTGAGTTGCAATGGTCTTCAGGACGGCTCGATTCGAGTCACGCTATCGGGTGGCGTCAATATTGGTCAAGCCCTTATTTCGATCAACAATGGAGCCACTTATGTGAACGACACCCAGTTCCATCTGCTGGGAGTGGGCACCTATCCGATACTGGTAAAATATGCCAATAACTGCGTAACGCCGGTTCAATCGGTTAGCGTGACCCAGCCGGCTCCCGTATCGTTCAGCACTGCGATAACCAGTACCCTAAATTGCCATGATGCAACAACAGGTAGTATTACCGTAACAGCCGCTGGCGGATCGGGTTCATATGTATACTCAAAAGACAACGGCAATACGTATCAGGATGGTAACCTGTTCGGTGAACTGGGAGCCGGAAGCTATCGGATTGCGGTGAAGGATGCCAATGGTTGTACGGCTCCGGTTCAGACGGTGGAGCTTAGCCAGCCGACAGCGGTTACCTACACGATTACCCAAACAGATGTCAGCTGCTTTGGGGAAACAGATGGGCGAATCTCAATTGAGGCATCGGGCGGTACAGGTCCCTACGAATACTTCTTTTCTGCCTATGGCCCTGCGTCGATTCGCAATCCCAATGACCCACGCACAACCAGCAAATTGGCCGATGGTCGCGGAGCGCGGGTGGCTGCTGGTGAACAGTACGACAACTTAGCCGCACAGACCTACTATATCACAATTCATGACGCTAATTTCTGTTATACATCAATAGACGTTACGCTTGATCAGCCTTCCGCTTTGGTGGCCGAGACCTCCGTTACTAACGCCCAGTGCAACAGCACTTCAAGTGGTAGTATTACAGTAATACCGTCAGGTGGAACGGCCCCTTACCAGTACTCCCGCGATGGTGGCACTACGTTTCAGACCAACGCTCAGTTTACGGGACTGTCAGCGGGTAACTATGCAATCGTGGTTAAGGATGCGCATAACTGCCTGTCGGAAAGCAAGTCAGTTGAGGTTAGCGAACCTACCGTCGTAACGTTTACCGCTAATCAAACCAATGCAACCTGTTTCGGAAGCAGTACGGGTTCTATTGAGGTTAATGCATCGGGTGGTATAGATTCCTATCAATACTCCCGCGATAACGGGGCCACCTACCAAAGCAGTAACACATTCACGGATTTGGCTGCTAACACCTATCCGATTGTGGTGAAGGATGCCAACGGCTGTGTTTCAGCGGCCCAAAGCGTGACCGTCGGCCAACCCGATTTATTGACTTTCACCGTGGCTAAGACGGATGTAAGCGATTGTTTTGGGAACAGCAGCGGCTCCCTATCGGTCAGCGCTTCGGGCGGAACATCCTATTATCTGTATTCAATCGATAATGGAAATCGCTATACAGACGATCGGTTTTTTGCTGACCTGGGGGCTGACACCTATCCGGTTATGGTGAAAGATGCCAACGGTTGCGTAACTGCCGCTCAGAACATTGTGATCAGCCAGCCAACGGCACTTACCTATACGCTTACAGAAGTAGATGTGAGCTGCTTTGGGGGCAATGATGGGCGCATCACCATTGACGCACAAGGTGGAACGGGGCCTTATCAGTATACTTTTTCGATGTACGGACCCGCTTTGATTTCCAATCCGAGTGTGCTGCGTGCAACAAGCCAACAGGCTGGTCTTCGTGGGGCACGGGCAGCGGCTGGACAGCAATACAACAGTCTAGCAGCCCAAACCTATTACCTGACCGTTCGAGATGCAAACGGTTGTTCCATAAATCTAACCAGTACGATTAACCAGCCATCCGCTATATCGATTACAACTTCGGCATCGCCCGTACTCTGTGCGGGTGGATCGAACGGACGTATTACGGTGACGGCTTCCGGCGGCACGGGTGGGTATCAATACTCCAAAGACAACGGAGCGAACTACCAGCCCGCCAACCAGTTCGATAATCTGAGCGCTGGCACCTATCAGGTAGTGGTGAAAGACGCCAATAACTGCGTGACAGCCGTACAGTCGGTGACCGTTACGCAGCCTTCGGTTCTGACGGCTGCGATCAGCAAGACCGACGTGACCACCTGCTTCGGCGGGACGAATGGCAGCATCACAGTAACGGCATCGGGCGGTACGAGTGGATATCAATATTCCCGAGACAACGGGGCCACTTTTCAAGCCAGCAATCAATTTACTAGTCTTCCCGCGAGCACCTATCAGATAGTGGTGAAAGACGCCAACAACTGCGTAACCACGGCTCAGAACGTGACCATTGGGCAACCCACCTTGTTAGCGTTTAGTACAACAAAAGGCGATGTAACGGGTTGCTTCGGAAACAGTACAGGCTCCATTTCGGTAACGACTTCCGGTGGTACAGGCCCCTACCAATATTCCAAAGACAACGGGGCTACCTTTCAGGCCAGCAATCAATTCACAAATCTTCCCGCCGGAACATACCAGGTGGTGGTGAAAGACGCCAACGGTTGCGTAGCGAATGCTCAATCGGTTATACTTAATCAGCCACCGGCCCTGTCGGCCACGACAACGGCCACTCCTGTTTCCTGTTACAGTGGCACCAATGGGTCAATTACGGTGCAGGTAACGGGGGCACAGCGCCCTATCGCTATTCGATTACTGATGGATCTACCTATCAGACGAGTAATCAGTTTACAGGCCTGTCAGCGGGGTCTTATCATATTATTGTACGCGATGCCAATAACTGCCTCCTGGATGCACCAACGACGGAGGTCTCTCAACCGGATGCGGTTGCCTTTAGTACCGACCAAGTGGATGTGACCTGTTTTGGGGGTAATTCGGGGAGTATCACAGTGAGTGCTTCGGGTGGTACGGGGGCTTATCAGTACTCAAAAAATAATGGAGCCAGCTTTCAGCCAGGCAATCAATTTCCGAATCTGGCAGCAGGCACCTACCTGATTGTTGTTAAAGATGCGAACAATTGCCTGAGTGGCGTTCAGACTCTTACAATAAATCAACCCAACTCAATCAGCCTGACCGTTGAGAAAACCAACGTGACTACCTGCTTCGGTGGTACAAATGGTACGATTACTCTAACGGCTTCGGGGGGGCGGAATGAATTTCAGTACTCGATTGATAACGGCCAAACGTATCAGGGACCTTTCTTCGAGGGTTGGCTGCTGGAACGTATACCGTTGTGGCGCGAGATGGGTATGCCTGTACCAGTTCCAGCCAGACCGTCGTCATTAGCCAGCCCACGGCTGTCTCCTTTACTACGGCCAAAACTGATGTGACCACCTGCTTTAGTGCCAGTACAGGCAGTATTACGGTAACGGCCTCCGGGGTACGGCTGCTTATCAGTACTCAAAAGATAATGGGGCTACCTTCCAGACCAGTAACCAGTTTACCGGACTTGCGGCTGGCACTTACCAGGTCGTAGTAAAAGATGCGAATGGGTGTACCACATCAGCCCAGAACGTAGTCATTAACCAGCCATCAGCGATAGAAGCCAGTGTAACGTCAATGACCCAGACTTGCCCTGGACTCAGTGTAGGAGCCTACAGCGTAACAGCAACTGGGGGAACATCACCTTATCAATACTCGCTCGATGATGGAAAGACGTACCAGACCAGTCCCCTTTTCACCGGCTTAGGGCTAGGTTCTTATGCATTAGTGGTGAAAGATGCCAATGGTTGTGTGGTGAAGCCCGCTTCTTATCAGATGTCATCCTCGGTAGCTCCTACAATTACGCCACAGGTGACCAACGTGAGTTGTAATGGTTTGCAGAACGGTTCGATTCTGGTAGACCTGACGGGTGGTGCTGATCTGGGTCAGACGTATGCATCTATTAACAACGGAACTACGTTTACCACCAATTTCCGCTTCAATTCACTCGGAGCGGGTGTGTATCCAGTCGTAGTCAAGTATGGCAATAATTGCCTGACACCCGTTCAATCGACTACTCTTACGCAACCGGCTGTATTAGCCTTCAATACCACGAAAGTGAATGTAACGGGTTGCTTTGGCAACACCACGGGCTCTATCTCCGTAACGGCTACAGGGGGCACGGCTCCTTATCAATACTCCAAAGATAATGGGGCTACCTTCCAGAAGGGAAATCAGTTTACCGATTTAGGGGCTGGTACCTATGCGGTCGTCGTCAGCGATGTTAACGGTTGCCAGACGTCGGCTCAGTCAATCGTCCTGACGCAACCCTCAGCCATCAGTTATACCGTAGCCAAAACCAATGTTAGCTGTAATGGCAGTGCTACCGGTTCGTTTACGGTGACGGCATCGGGCGGGACACCCCCCTATCGGCTTTCCCTGAATGGAGGTGAATTTGATGCGATACGCTCGCCCTCGGGTTTGGCGGCTGGCGACTATACAATAGCGGTTGGTGATGCCAACGGCTGTAGTACGAGCCAATCGACAGTGACCATCTCGCAGCCTGATCCACTTACGTTTACCAGTACATTGACCGAGGTGAGTTGTGCCGGGGAAACAACGGTCAGATAACCCTGACGGCCAGTGGCGGTACGGCTCCCTATCAATATTCAAAAAACAATGGGTCAACGTACCAGCCTGGTAATCAATTTACAAATCTTGGTGCAGGGACGTATCAGGTTATCTTAAAAGATGCCAATAACTGTGTAACTCCGGCACAAGCCTTCACGATCACCCAGCCTGCCACACTAAGCGTTGTGATTGGCAAAACGAACGTAACCACTTGTTCCGGTGCTACCAATGGGAGTATCAGTGTAACGGCCACGGGAGGAAGCGGTTCGTATCAGTACTCTCGGGATAACGGAGCCACTTATCAAACCAGCAGTACGTTTAGTGATTTAGCCGCAGGTCCCTACCAGGTGGTGGTAAAAGACGGGAACAACTGCACCACAACCGCCCAAACCATAACGATTACCCAGCCAGCCGTGGTTACGCTTAGCCTGAGCAAGACCAATGTCACAACCTGTTTTGGTGCCAATACGGGAAGTATCAGCCTAACGGCGTCGGGTGGTACAGGTGCTTACCAATATTCGATTGATAATGGGAGCAATTTTCAACCGGGCAATCAGTTTACAAACCTTCCCGCTGGCATCTATCAGGTGGTAGCAAAAGATGCTAACAGTTGCCTAAGCACGACCCAGTCAACAACGATTAGCCAGCCATCGGCTCTTTCGGCCACGACAACGGCCACTCCTGTTTCCTGTTACAGTGGTACTAATGGGTCAATTTCGGTGCAGGTTACAGGCGGTACCGCCCCCTATCGCTATTCGATTACCGATGGATCGAGTTATCAGACGAGCAACCAATTTACGGGTCTGTCGGCAGGAACTTATCATATTATTGTACGAGATGCCAATAACTGCCTCCTGGATGCACCAACGACGGAGGTCACTCAGCCAGATGCGGTTACCTTTAGTATAAGCCAAACCGATGTGGCCTGTTCTGGCGGTAATTCGGGAAGTATAACGGTGAGTGCTTCAGGCGGCTCAGGGCTTATCAATACTCGAAAAACAATGGAGCTACTTTTCAGGCCAGCAATCAATTTTCGAATCTGACAGCAGGAGCCTATCTGATTGTTGTTAAAGACGCGAATGGATGTTTAAGTGATGTACGTTCGGTGAGTTTAAGCCAGCCTCAGCCATTGGTAGTTTCGGTGAGCAAGACGGATATTATCAATTGTTCGAGTGCGAACTCCGGCGCTATTAGTCTGAGTGCTACGGGTGGTGCAGGGGCTTATCAATACTCGATTAATAATGGCGGAAGCTATCAGGATAGTCCGCAGTTTACCGATTTACAGGCAGGTGCATATGCGATTATCGTGAAAGATGCCAATGGCTGTCAAACGCCAACCAGCGTTACGGTGACCCCTGCCTGCTGCCTCACAACTGTGGCCAGCCCGACAACAATCACCAATGGCCAGAGTGCCACCCTGACGGCCAGTGGCTGTAGCGGAACAGTAAGCTGGGTAGGTGGACCAACGAACTCAGTTTATGTAGTTAGCCCCACTCAAACGACCTCCTATACAGCAATTTGCGCCATCAATGGAGCAGGTACCTGCCGGAGTGAAGTCACGGTCACGTTTAATCCCCTTTGCGCTATTTCAGTGGTCGCGAAGCCTGCCACGATCACCAACGGACAAAGTTCGACCTTAACAGTCAGTGGATGCAGTGGGGCAATTAGTTGGATTGGGACGGCCCAGGAAGGCTCAGTTTACATAGTCAATCCGACCCAGACAACTACCTATACGGCTATTTGTACGTTATCGGCGTCCAATACTTGTAGCAGTAGTGTAACCGTAACAGTTAATCAACCCGTTTGCAATCTGACTACTTCGGCCTCTCCCACGACCATTACGAATGGACAGAGTGCTACGTTGACGGCCAGCGGTTGTAGTGGTAACATCACCTGGACCAACACCGAACAGACCGGGGCATCTATTGTCGTAAGCCCCTCGCTCACGACTAGCTATATCGCCACCTGTAGCATTCCTACCTCAGGGAGCCCGGTTAGCTGTACCAGTGCCGTCACGGTGACAGTCAATCAACCTGCCTGCAACCTCATCACCTTGGCCAGTCCCACCACCATTACGAGTGGGCAAAGTTCGACCCTGACCGCTAGCGGGTGCAGTGGGGCGGTATACTGGAGTGGCGGTGGAGTGGACCGGGGAGGTAATTCGATTGTGGTGAATCCGACTCAGACGACATCCTATACGGCATCCTGTGTCATCACAACCTCGGGCGATCCAGTAATTTGTACCAGTGAGGTAACCGTAACAATTGGTCAGCCTGTATGTAGTATCACCACATCGGCTTCTCCATTGACCATCACCAACGGACAGAGTTCGACCCTGACGGCCAGCGGATGTGCCGGAGCCGTCAGTTGGGTGGGTGGTCCAACGAACTCAGTCTATATAGTCAACCCGACTCAGACAACTACTTACACAGCTATCTGCACTTTATCGGCCTCTAATACCTGCACCAGCGTGGTGACCGTGGCGGTCAACCAACCCGTTTGCGCTCTGACCACCTCGGCTTCTCCTTTGACCATCACCAACGGGCAGAGTGCAACACTGACGGCTAGTGGATGCGGTGGAACGGTGAGTTGGGCTGGGGGACCAGCTAGCTCAGTGTATGTAGTCAATCCTACTCAGACGACATCGTATACGACAACTTGTACGATCGCTACCTCAGGTAGTCCGGTCACCTGTCAGTCGATCGTCACGGTGACCGTTAATCAACCACCCTGTACGCTGACTACCTCGGCCAGCCCTACCACCATTACGATTGGACAGAGTTCGACGCTGACAGCCAGCAGCTGTTCAGGCACTATCACCTGGACAAACACCGAACAGTCAGGATCGTCTATTGTCGTAAGTCCTTCAAATACGACTACTTACATCGCGACATGTAGTATTCCTACCTCAGGAAGCCCGGTGAGTTGTACAAGCGCTGTCACCGTGACAGTCAATCCAATCCCTTGTACGCTGACCACCTCGGCTTCTCCTTTGACCATCACCAACGGCCAAAGTTCGACCCTGACGGCCAGCGGGTGCAGTGGAACGGTGAGTTGGGTGGGTGGACCGACTGCCTTGGTTTATGTAGTCCATCCCACACAGACGACATCGTACACGGCAACCTGTACGATCGCCACCTCAGGTAGTCCGGTCACCTGTCAGTCGATCGTCACGGTGACCGTTAATCAACCACTCTGTACGCTGACTACCTCGGCTTCTCCTAGCACCATCACCAACGGGCAAAGCGCAACCTTAACAGCCACTGGCTGCAGTGGAACGGTGAGTTGGGCTGGAGGCCCGACCAACTCAGTCTATGTGGTGAATCCGACCCAAACGACATCGTATACCGTAACTTGTAGCATCCCGACCTCGGGCGCTCCGGTTACCTGTACGAGCGTAGTGACAGTGACCGTTAATCAACCTGCCTGCAATCTGACTACCTCGGCTAGCCCTACCACTATTACTGTTGGGCAAAGTTCGACGCTGACGGCCAGTGGCTGTTCGGGCACCATCACCTGGACAAACACCGAGCAAACGGGATCGTCTATTGTCGTAAGCCCCTCCAATACCACCACTTACATCGCGACGTGTAGTATTCCGACCTCGGGAAGCCCGGTTAGCTGTACCAGTGCGGTCACCGTCACGGTTAATCCAATCCCTTGTATACTAACGACCTCGGCTTCTCCTTTGACAATTACTAACGGGCAGAGTGCAACCCTGACCGCCAGCGGATGCAGTGGGACAGTTAACTGGGTGGGTGGACCAACCAACTCAGTCTATGTGGTCAACCCCACCCAGACGACCACCTACACCGCGATTTGTACGTTATCAGCCTCTAATACCTGCACCAGCGTGGTGACAGTGACGGTTAATCAACCTGCCTGCAATCTGACTACCTCGGCCAGCCCTACCACTATTACGAATGGCCAGAGTGCTAGCCTGACGGCCAGCGGCTGTTCAGGCACCATCAGCTGGACGAATAGCGAACAGACCGGGGCATCTATTATTGTAAGCCCTTCTGCGACAACTACCTATACCGCTACCTGTACTATTCCTACGTCAGGAAGCCCGGTTAGTTGCACTAGTGCGGTCACCGTTACGGTCAATCCAATTCCGTGTACTCTGACCACCTCCGCTTCTCCCTCGACTATCACCAACGGCCAAAGTTCGACCTTGACGGCTAGTGGATGCAGTGGGACAGTTAACTGGGTGGGTGGGCCAACTAACTCAGTCTATGTAGTCAACCCGACTCAGACGACTACTTACACGGCGGTTTGTACGTTGTCCGAATCTAATACCTGCACTAGCCAAGTTACGGTGACGGTCAATCAACCCCTATGTACACTAACAACCTCTGCCTCTCCTTTTACGATCACCAATGGGCAGAGTTCAACCCTGACGGCCAGTGGATGTAGTGGAACGGTGAGTTGGGTAGGTGGGCCAGCTAATTCAATCTATGTGGTCAGTCCTACCCAAACGACGTCTTACACCGCCATCTGTAGTATCCCAACTTCGGGCAGTCCGGTTACCTGTACCAGTGTGGTGACTGTAACGGTTAATCAACCCACATGTTCGCTTACAGCTCAGGCGAATCCGACAACGATTTTTAACGGCCAGAGTACGACGCTCACCGCATCGGGTTGTGCGAATGGTACCATTTCCTGGAACAACTCGCAGCAAATTGGATCAACGTTGGTCGTGAGTCCGAGTGAAACAACCGTTTATACCGCCAGTTGTACGATACCAACCTCGGGTAACCCGGTTGTTTGTACTGCGCCGGTGACCGTAACGGTTATTAACCGGCCCGCTTGCAACCTGCAA
This sequence comes from Spirosoma telluris, assembly GCA_003259005.1. Taxonomy (GTDB): domain Bacteria; phylum Bacteroidota; class Bacteroidia; order Cytophagales; family Spirosomataceae; genus Spirosoma; species Spirosoma telluris. Next base: position 294,803 of record QLII01000001.1, on the reverse strand, counting down.
GTGCAAACCAATACGCCGACTATATTCGCCGGAAGCACGGCAAGTCTAACGGCTACAGGCTGTAGCGGTACCGTAAGCTGGAATACGGGACAGTCTGGCACGAGTATTCCAGTTAGTCCTGCGGCTACGACTTCCTATACGGCCACCTGTACCATTAGTACGGCTGCTGGGTCGGTTACGTGTCTGGCCTCGGCAACAGTTACAGTCATTGCCCGGCCCGTTTGTAATCTTAGTGTGCAGGCTAACCCAACGGCTATCTTTAACGGACAAAGCACGACGCTGACCGCTTCGGGTTGTACGGGCGGAACCGTCACCTGGAGTTCGCAGCAGAATGGGTCTTCGATTGTCGTTAGCCCAACGCTGACAACTACGTATTCAGCCACGTGTCTAATCTCAACGGAAGCGGGCTCCGTTAGCTGTACGTCACCTGTCAGCGTATCCGTTACCCAGCCGATTCTGCAACTGGCAGGCTCCAGCGATATACTGCCGTTGAACGCCGTTACCTGGATTGGGACGGTGACGCAAAACATTGGCTCGTTTGTATGGCAATACAAAACAGCTACAGGCGATTGGGTGAACTTCCCGTCAACCTTTGACAACAGTACACCGATTACGGTTTCGGCCACGTCATTCTTAGGAAACGAAGCGCCAGCTTACCTGAATCAGGCGATTCAATTTCGGGCGTTGAGCCCCATTATGATCTCGAATGTACTCACGGTGACCATCCGTCAAACGCCACCAACGATTAGTTCGCTGACAACCCTAAAAGCGGTCTGTTCGGGTTCGTCGACCGGTTCGTTCAGTCTGATACTGAGTCGAGGTCTGGAAGCGGGCGAATCCGCTTTTCAGGCTCGGGTGTATACTCTGGCGGGGGGCGTTGAGACACTGGTTACGTCCTACACCTTCACGGGGTCCACGTTCACATCGCCGAGCGTGTTTGCGAAAGGTTCGTATCGGGTTCGAGTACAGTCAATTGTTGGGGCACAACCATCGGATGAGACTGTTCAGGATTTTACCATTGATGATAACCCACCGATAACGCTCTCGGCGACCAAATCCGATGTCCTGTGCTTTGGAAATACCAATGGCACGATTACGCTGGTTGCGAATGGCGGTGTTGGCCCCTATCAGTTTGCCATCAACGGGGGCGCTTTCCAGAACTTCCAGTCGGGCGCTCAGCATCAGATCAATAACCTGTCATCCGGCACCTACTCAATTCAGCTTCGGGATGGGAATGCCTGCCTGTCGGCTCAACCGATTTTAGTAACGATTGCCCAGCCTGCTGCTTCGCTTACGATTACGAGTGGAGTTGTTAAAAATCCATCCGGGTTTCAGTTGACCGACGGGACTATCACCTTGAACGTAACTGGCGGCACTCCCGATTACAGCTTTGCCTGGTCGGTGTCAAATCCGACGACATCAACGCAGCCCGCTAATTCGGGGTAACCCACACCATTTCGAATCTTGGCGGTGGGACCTATACCGTCATGGTAACGGATAAGGCAGGCTGTACTACCCAGGCATCGTACACCTTGACCCAACCGACTCAGCTCCAGGCACAGTTCACGGTGGTTAAGGCAGTTTCCTGTGCCTCAGGGTCCGATGGAATTGTTTCTGTCGACGTGTCGGGGGGAACTCCTAAACCATCCCGTGATCCGTATTCGTATAGCTGGAAAGTAAAATCATCGGGTTTGGTAGTCACACAAGGTACTAATCGCCTGACCAATGCCAGTTCGACCACCTATGTCGTAACGGCTACAGATGGGAATGGTGTTTCCAGAGATTTCGAGATTTTCCTGCCTGAGCCGCTTCCACTGGTAGCAACGGTAGCATCTCTGACAAACGTTAGCTGTTTTGGGTTGGCAAACGGAAGTGCCAGTGTGACCATTCAGGGTGGAGCAGCTCCGTATGTTACTCGCTGGAGCACGCAGCAAACCGGACTTTCGCTTGCCAACATGCAGGCGGGTAAATACCTGGCTGTCATCACCGATGCCAACTCCTGTCAGGCACAGGTATCGGTGCAGATCCAGCAACCCAGGCCTAACGATTGCTACGGTAACGGCTACTCCTACCTGCTATGACAACTGCGATGGCCGCATAACCATAACTCCAACGGGAGGAACGGCACCTTATGGGGTTACCTGGCAGAATCCGGTCAGTCAGTCGCTGTCACTGACGGGTTTATGTAGTGGAAGTTATACCGTGGCGGTTACTGATGCGAATGGATGCACGGTAACCCAGACAACATCCCTAACTCGTCCAGTGCAGAAACTGATTGTTCTGCGTGCCAATACCTTCATCTGCAAAGGACAAGTAGTCGATCTGGATGGTACGATTACAGACGGGGTTACCTATGTCTGGACCTACCCGGACGGGTCTACCAGAACGACAGCCATGGTCAGCGTTACGGCCGCCGGACGATATCAGGTCGTTGCGACCGATAAGAATGGCTGTGTAGCTACTGCCCAAATTACGCTGACGGCGTCTGACACCCCGGCCCCAACGCTAGCGTTTGCCGTCGGCTCGAAGGTTGGCATCGGAGAACCCCTGATTGCGGTCAACCTGACGAATCCCCGACCAGCTCAGTCCAGTTGGACAGCACCGCCTGGGGCTCAGGTAGTCAGTAGTACGGAGGATCAGCTCGTGGTAACGTTCAATCAACTCGGCACCTACCCGATTACGTTAAACGGGCAGCAAGGTCAGTGTGCCTTTGCGATAACAAAATCCGTAACGGTTGTGGCCGAACCACAGCTTACTACGAGTGTTCAGACTACGCCATTTATTCAGGAACTCACCATTCTGCCGAATCCGAGTTCGGGCGAGTTCAAGGTTCGAATTACGCTGTCGGGAGTCAGCGATGTAAAAATAAAGGTCAAACCCCTGCTGTCTACGGGAGTAGACATCTACCAGCAGTCGGCGACTGGCCAGAACGTCTATGAACTGTCGGTCAATATTCCCAATCTCCAGACGGGTGTTTATTTATTGACGCTGGAAACAGCCAAAGCTATTCAGTCCACGAAGCTCCTTATCGCTCGATAACCCGTATGAAGTCTATATTCCGATCGTTTCTGTTCGTACCTATCCTGCTGCTAGCCCTGGTGTGGTCGTGTGTGAAAGAAGTTAGTATTCCTGTCGCCGTTGACTTTTCGGCGTCACCTGTCAACGCAGGTTATACGACCATTCCCGTAAGTGTCAGCATAGCTAACCGCACGACGGGTGCTCAGACTTATGCCTGGACGTTTGAGGGAGGAACGCCTGCAACATCTACGGCCAAAAATCCATCGGACGTGGTTTATCTACAGGCGGGCACCTATAAAATCACGCTTCAGGCGTCGAATAGCGATGGGCAGGTCGATACAAAAACACAGACGATTGTGATTGATGCCTCTATCTCGGCCAATTTTACGGCGAGTGTGGTTGACAATAACTACCCCCCTGCAACAGTCAAACTGACTAACTTGTCGGTTGGGGGAGTCACCTATGCCTGGACGTTCGAGGGAGGAACGCCCGCTACGTCGACGGATAAAGAACCGAATGTGATTTTCGAGCAACCCGGTCCGCACAAGATCTCGCTTAGTATCAGCAATGGCCGAATCGCTCGTCAGAAAGACACGGTTATTACCGTTGCACCAGACCTGGTCCCGACTTCGCGATACTACCCGACGATGCTGCCCTGGAGGCACCTCTTACGGTGGTCATTTCTAATTCGACCACCAGCGGTACCTCGTTTACCTGGACAACGGGCGGCACCCTATCCAGCAGCACAGCCAAGGAACCAACCATAACGTTTTCAAAAGCGGGCACTTACACGATCAACCTGACAGCGTCGAACGGGAAGAAAACGAAGTCGGTGGAGAAGTCGATTACGGTGAAGCCCGGTACAGGCATCTACAGCGTTACCGATGTATCGTTAGGCATCAACACCGCCAGCTCGACCATCGGGAGTTTTTATTCCACGAGTTTACGGAAAACGATCAAAAGCACCGATGTGCTAACGCCCACTCTGGGCGCTGCTATCGACATTGTGTTTTTCGGACTTGACCCAACGTTTGCGTTAAACAAATTCGTATCCCCTACTAAGGTCCAGGAGTATACGTTTGATGCGATTCCGGGAGCCAGGGCAACTAGTTGGATGTCAACGCAAACGCTGCTGTCCGTCGATGCCTTTGATGCCATCAACGATGATACGTTCTTCAAAGGGCTATCGAATGCAGCGATTGTGGATGATCCCCTTTATTTTTCAAATGAGAAAGTCCCTCGGGTACTCTTATTCCTGACAGCCGATGGTCGAAAGGGGCGCTGAAAATCAAGCAATTCATTCCGAAAGGCGCTCAGGATTCGACGATTCTGGTCGATATTAAAGTACAACGGACGCCGTAATTTGGCAAATTATCAGCCCACCGCTTTAGCTGTGGGAAATCAATTGAACGATGCGTTCCTGTCTAACCGTTTCAACGGTTTATCGGCAAAAACCGTTGAAACGGTTAGGAATAGGTTCGTTATTTTCCACCTAAACCCACAGCTAAAGCAGTGGGCTAATAGTTGCTCAACCCATTAACCGAATGCCGCAATCCGAATCGATCTACCGACGCTGGTTACCCTGGCTTATCTGCCTGGTCGGGCTTCTGTTCCGATCGCAGGCGGTGGCGCAGTTTACCCGACTCGATCCGGCGCAGACGGGTATTCTGTTCGAAAATAGGCTGACGGAGAGTGAAGAAAACAATGTCATCGAGTACGATTATTTCTACAACGGAGCCGGTGTAGCCGTGGGTGATCTGAACAACGATGGCCTACCCGATCTGTATTTTACCGGCAATATGACGCCGGATCGTTTATACCTGAATAAAGGAAATCTGACGTATGAGGAGGTTAGCGCTACAGCCGGTGTTGGGCAGGGCAGCGGCTGGAAAACCGGCGTTACCTTCGTTGACATTAACCAGGACGGCTGGCTTGATATCTACGTTTGCTACTCGGGTCATGGCGAACCCGAAACCCGGCGAAACCGACTCTATATCAACAATAAAAAGGGAAAGGGCCAACTCCCAACCTTCACCGAAGAAGCGGCTGCGTATGGACTCGATTCGCCCGCTTATAGTACGCAGAGCGTCTTTTTTGATTACGACAAAGACGGCGATCTCGACTGTTTCCTGCTCAATCATAACGTCAGTCATTTTACCCGTTTCGACCCAGTATTATCCGAAACTACCCGCGATGAGTTTGCCGGTGACCAGCTCTTTCGCAACGACCGAACGGTTGGGTCGCAGCGAAAATTTGTCGATATAAGCGAAGAAACCCATATCAAAGCTTCTCCTCTCGGTTTCGGATTGGGCGTGGCTGTGGCTGACCTAAACCTGGATGGCTGGCCGGACATCTACGTCTCCAACGATTATATGGAGCCCGATTACCTGTACCTAAACAACGGGAAACGAGGTATTGCGCCCACATTTACAGACCATCAGGGGACGGCGGTTGGGCACCAGAGTTATTCGTCGATGGGGAATGAAGTGGCCGACCTGAACAACGATGGCTGGCCGGATATCATCACCCTGGATATGTTACCGGCGGATAACCGGCGACAGAAACTACTCCAGAGTTCAGAAAATTATGAACTGTATCAGAACGTCGTTCGGAGTGGGTTTGGGCATCAGTTGATGCGGAATATGCTGCAACTCAACAACGGCAACAACCGCTCCCAACGAACGGAGTTTCGGTGCCAACCTTTAGCGAAATCGGACAGTTGGCAGGTATCTCCAACACCGACTGGAGTTGGGCACCCTTAGCCGCCGACTTCGACAACGACGGCTGGAAAGATCTCTACGTCTCGAACGGTTTCCTGCGCGACTACACGAATATGGACTTCCTGAAGTTCTACGCCGACTCAGTCATGAAAGCGTCGCACAATCGGCCAGCTGCCATGATGGACATGGTAAAAAGGATGCCCTCCACTGCAACGAAGAGCTACATTTTCCGAAATCAATCCGGCGATGCACGGTCCGATAGGTCGGCAGGGGCTCTTACTTTTGAGAATAAAGTAGTTGACTGGGGATTCGATCAGCCGATTGTGGCCAGTGGGGCCGCTTATGCCGATCTGGACGGTGATGGCGATCTGGACATCATTACCAGCAATGTAAATGCACCAGCGAGTGTGTACCGCAACGATTGCCGCGTCGTCGATCAGCATTTTCTGCAGATTCAGCTAGGCGCAAATTCAGCCACGCCCGCTGTTGGGGCCAAAGTTTGGGTGTACGCTGAAGGCATGATGCAATATCAGGAGTTCAACCCATCGCGCGGGTTTCAATCGTGCATGTATACACCCCTGCATTTTGGGTTGGGAAAGGCCATACTAATTGACAGTATTCGTATTGTCTGGCCAAATGATCAGACACAATTGCTTCGACAGATAAAGGCCAATCAGTTATTGGTTGTGCACCCGAAAGTAGCGCTTAGTCGCTATCAGTATGGGACTGCGCCAAAGCCACTGTATGCACAAATTGCAACGGATTCGATCCCCTATCGACATACGGAGGATCTGGTCAATGATTTCAAACGGCAGCCTCTGATGCCCAATATGTTATCGTACCAGGGGCCGCACCTGGCGCAGGCCGATGTGAACCATGATGGTCTGACGGATTTATACGCACCCGGTGCAAAAGGGCAGGCTGGGGTTCTGTTACTCGGCCAAAAAGATGGCTTGTGGAAAGAGATGCCCCAACCCGCTTTCGAGGCTGATCGACAGGCCGAGGATACCGATGCCCTGTTTTTCGATGCGGATCAGGATGGAGACCCCGATCTGTATGTCGTCAGTGGCGGCTATAATTATCAACCTAACAGCCCACTATTACAGGATCGGCTTTATCTGAACGACGGCAAAGGCAAGTTCAGTCGAGCCACCGGCCAAATACCAACCGAACAATTTAGCGATGCTTGTGTAGTGGCACTGGATATTGACAAGGACGGGGATATGGATTTGTTTGTTGGCGGACGGGTTCAGCCAGGACGTTACCGGAACCTGTCAGCAGTCGGATTCTGGTGAATGATGGCAAAGGAACGTTTACCGATGAGACCAACCGATTGGCACCGTTTCTGACGAAGTTTGGCATGGTCACCGACGCCGTCGAGCTGGACGTTGATAAAGACGGCTGGCTGGATATTGTGCTCGTTGGTGAGTGGATGCCGGTTTCCATTCTGCGAAACGAACAAGGAAAAGGTCTGTCAACGCCCGTATCGATTCAGGCGGCTGGCTGGTGGAATCGGATTGAAAAGGCGGATATGGACGGCGATGGAGATGAGGACTTAGTAGTGGGTAACTTTGGTCGAAACTGCCAGTTGAAACCGACCGACAAAGAGCCGGTTACGCTGGTCTATGGAGATTTTGATCAAAACGAATCTGTTGATCCGTTTCTGTGCTACTACATTCAGGGAACCTCGTATCCTATGGCCACCCGCGACGAAGCGCTGAACCAACTGTTCTCCTTACGCCGGAAATTTACGACCTATCAATCCTACGCTGACGCGACGCTGGATCAGATTCTTACCCCGGAACAGGTTCAACTGGCGGATACTGCAAAGGCTGTCCAGTTTGCAACCGGCATACTGGAAAACCGGGGAATAGTACGTTTAATTGGCATGAATTGCCCACCGAAGCCCAGTTTTCCCCCGTTTACGCGGTAGGCCTGCTGGATATGGACGGCGACGGGCGAAAAGACCTGTTACTGGGAGGGAATCAATCAAATGCCCGACTTAAAATCGGTCGGATGGATGCTAATTATGGACAATTATTTCATAATGAAGGCGCCTGTAGGTTTACCTATCTGCCCCAGCCTCAGTCGGGGTTTGTGGTAAAAGGTGATGTACGGGATATAATCGTGGTCGGCAAGGGGAAAAGCCAACGCATTTTGTTTGGTCGAAATAACAACACTATTCAGGTGTACCGTAAAAAGTAATGAAGCACGTGACACGGTATTGGTTGTTGATGCTATTGATAATTTTGGTCAGTGGTGGAGTCAGCGGGAAGACATATGCCATATCTCCAAGATATGACATATGTCATCGTCCCACTTCCACTAGTAACCAAAATCTCGCAACGATTGCTTACACACAGGCGGTTAAGCAACTAACCGATGTGATGGTCAACGATGTGGTTGGTCCCTGTGGTGCCGCCCGCTATTATACCTATGCGAATCTGGCTGCCTATGAGTTTATGTACCAGGCGAAACATCCGTCCTCATACCTATCATTTTCGGGTTTTCTGCATGACTATCCCACGATTAAGCTGGCGAATCCCGACAGTCTGATTGACGTTGAGTTTGGGTGCGTATACGTCCTGCTGCGGGTAGGCGAAGCTATGCTTCCGTCTGGTTATTTACTGGAAAAGACACGAAATCAGTTCGTTACCAACGCGCTTACCCATCGCCATCTTAGTGCCGAACAGATCAAGGCCACGCAGGACCATGCCGACGGTATAGCGAAGCAAATCGTTCGGTATGCAGCCAGCGATGGGTACATAAAAACCAGCGGTTACCCGCGCTATACCCCGATCTGAGGCCCGGTTTCTGGAAACCTACCCCGCCCGCCTACGCCGAAGCTTACGAAGCGCACTGGGCAACCCTACGCCCTTTTCTGCTCGATAGTGCAGCTCAGTTTCGGCCTGTTGGTCCAGTTGTCTACAGTGAACGGCCTGGATCAGCTTTTTATCGGTTGGCCAAAGAAGTCTATGATACCGTTCGACTATTGACGCCCGAACAACGACATATCGCTAACTTCTGGGACTGTAATCCGTTCTTCCTGAATCAGAAAGGCCACCTGAGTTTCGGAACTAAAAAAATCTCGCCAAGTGGTCACTGGATGGGGATTACGAGTCTGTTGAGTCTTCAGCAGGATTTGCCGCTCGACGAAGCCGTCCGCTGGCATACACTGGTGGCACTGACGATGTCGGACGCCCTTAGCTCATGCTGGCAGGAAAAATACACCAGCAATCGGGTTCGTCCCGAAACCTACATCAATCAATTTCTGGATCGAACCTGGCGGCCCATGCTGCAAACACCCCCGTTTCCAGAGTATACGAGTGGGCATAGTGTTATGTCAAATGCCGTTGCTGTTGTGTTAACGCAGTTGGCGGGGAAACCTATCGCCTACGTAGATACCGTTGAGGAAGAGTTTGGCGTGCCTGCCCGCTCCTATCAATCGTTCAGACAGGCAGCGCAGGAAGCCGCGATTTCCCGATTATATGGCGGCATTCACTTTCGGGACTCCATTGAGAACGGAATGCGTCAGGGTGAAGCCATTGGGAAGTTCATAGGCCAGAAGCTGGGGATGTGAATGGATAATGAGCAATGGATAATGTAAAATGAGCATGATCGCCATTATTCATTATCCACTGATTTTCAAGTATATATCATTTAGATAAATCAATTTATGAACCGATTCCTAGTTACGATCCTGGTATCCCTCACTGTCTGGACGGTACAGGCTCAGACGGTCGACGAAGTCGTTAGTCGCCATCTGGAAGCAATGGGAGGTATTGCCAACCTTCGGGCCATCCAGAGTGTAAAAATGATGGGGAGTATTCGGATGAAAGGGAATACAGCCCCACTGACTATCCAGGCGATTAATCACAAAGGGATGCGGATGGATGTCGTGGTTCAGGGCATGACTCAAACGACGGCGATTACCGATAGTACCAGTTGGATGACCAATCCGTTTATGGGACAACCCAATCCCGAACCGATGCCCAACGACATGCAGCAAACGCTCGCCGATCAGCTCGACCTGGCTGGTGGTTTGGTCGATTATCAGGCAAAGGGCAACAAGGTCAGTTTAATGGGAAAAGAAAAGCTGGGTACTACCGATGTGTATAAACTCAAACTGACTCGTAAGAGTGGTAAAGTTGAGTACGATTATATCGACGCTACAACCTATTTATTAGCCAAATCTACCTCAATTCAGCGGGTAAACGGCGAAGAGCAGGCATCTGAATCCCGGTCGCTGAATTACAAGAAGGTAAACGGATACTCGTTTGCGTTCACGATCAAAATTCAGTCTGCTGGGGAATCTGGGGAACAGACGATTCAATTTAACACGATCGAGATCAATCCAGCTGTCGATGAGCGCATTTTTAAATTACCGGCCCTGAAGTAAGCCTTTGATCTTATGATTAACCAATTAAGCGACAAGTTTCTCCATATCTATCAATAACAATTGCTACTATGGTGATGCAAAAGCCCCGAATTAGCACGTAATTCGGGGCTTTTTGGTTTATATAAAATCGTTTTCCAAAAGCTTGAAAAGGGTCATAATGAAAGAGATGAAGTTCCGCGGGCTAATTGCAGGCACATTGTTTAGTACGCTTATTCTTATTGGGAGTTGCCAAAAGCCGCTCTCTACTCACGTTGATACCAGGAGCCAAACACGCCCATCGGGCTTGCCGGAATTCCATCAGCGGGGCGGCTTACCAAATTTTTTCCAGAAGGTAAAGGAAGGACGGGATGTTAAAGTGGCCTATTTCGGTGGTAGCATCACCGAAGCTGGCGACGGCTGGCGTAGTATGACCTTTAACTGGTTACGAATTAACTACCCGCACACCCCCTTCACTGAAATCAACGCGACTATCGGCGGAACGGGGTCGAATCTGGGCGTTTTTCGGATGGATCACGACATATTGGAGCAAAAGCCGGATCTGGTATTCGTGGAATTTGCCGTCAATGATTTCGGTCGTTCTTCTCACCAGATCAATCAATCCATGGAAGGTATTATTCGGAAAATCTGGAAAGCCAATCCGAATACAGACATCTGTTTTGTGTATACGCTGGCCGAAAACGTCTTGCAAGAGATACAGGATGGACACTATCAGGCAACGGCGCAAACCATGGAGAAAATCGCCGACAAATACCAGATTCCGTCCATTCACATGGGTGTAGAAGTAGCCCGATTGGCCAAGGAAGGCAAGCTGGTGTTTACGGGTAAACCCGAAGAAAATCCGGGCAAGATTGTATTTACGACGGACAAAACACACCCCTTATCAAAATCGGGGCATCCCATTTACGCCAGTGTGGTACGGAAGTATCTTACCGAAATGGAAGAGATGATCGGTGAAAAACCACATGGACTACCAACTCCATTGATTGCTGACAATTGGGAAACCAGTCAACTCATTTCCCTGTCTGAACTACCCCCATCGGCCCATTGGCAGAAACTGCCCGCCGATCACGAAGTTGTAAAAGCCTTTTCCAAATCCATGCCATCTATCTATCAGCCAACGACGCCCAATGCCATCCTACGGATCAAGTTCAAGGGTACTACGTTAGGTTTTTATGATGTGATCGGGCCAAAATCAGGGATTCTCGAAGTGACGCTCGACGGCGTAAAAAAAGAAGTCCAGCGCTTCGATCAGTTCTGCCACTATTACCGAAGAAGTAGCTATTTTCTGGATGGATTGAGTGATAGTGTCCATGAAGTAACTGTCCGTGTGCCCCGAACCGGGTTCGACAAGGCGGCCATTCTCCAAAAACGGAACATCAAAATAGACGACCCGAGTCGCTACGCCGAAAATGGATGGTATCTCAGTAATCTGCTGCTAGTTGGAAATTTACTGTCGCTCCAGTGGGACTAAGCCTTACAGGTCCGATAATTTAGTAGCCTTTTCTCAATAGAAATTGTCCGGTTTATGCTTACAGAGGGTAGTGTTGTCCGTTCTGGTCGGCATAACAGTAAATCTTAAACTAGTCTTTACACTCAGGCACCCCGTTCAGTTATGATAAATCATAGTAGTAGAAAGTGGTTGGTTTTTACCTGGCTTTTCGGATTAATTATCCTCCTGCCGAGCTACCGCACCCCCTATACACAACCACCTAAAACCACAACAAGCAAATTAGCGACCCGACATGCCGATGTGATTATTTATGGAGGTACATCGGCCGCGGTCATGGCAGCCGTCCAGGTCAAGAAAATGGGTAAATCAGTTATCATTGTCTCGCCAGATAAGCACTTGGGTGGCTTATCGGCGGGAGGGCTTGGCTTTACAGATACTGGCAACAAAGAAGTCATTGGCGGCCTTTCGCGCGAGTTTTACCAGCGGCTCTACCAACATTATCAGAAAGATAGCTCATGGGAATGGCAAAAACGGTCTGAATACGGCAACAAAGGTCAGGGAACCCCCGCCATCGACGGCACCAACCGAACCATGTGGATTTTTGAACCCCATGCGGCCGAACAGGTTTTTGAGGACTTTGTACGAGAGTATAAACTGACTATTTATCGAGATGAATGGCTTGACCGTTCGGTGAAGGGGATTCAAAAAAAGGCTAAGGCGATCCAATCGTTTCGGACGCTGAATGGAAACGTGTATGAAGGCTCTGTTTTCATCGACGCTACCTATGAAGGCGACCTGATGGCGGCTGCGGGCGTTCGTTACCACGTTGGCCGGGAAGCCAACAGCGTTTACAAGGAGACCCACAATGGCGTGCAGGTCGGTGTTTTCCAGCACGGGCACTATTTTAAAAGCAACATCAGCCCCTATAAAGTAGCGGGCGATGCGACAAGTGGCTTACTGCCCGAAGTATCGGCCGATGAGCCTGGCGAAAACGGATCAGGCGATCACAAAATTCAGGCGTATTGCTTTCGAATGTGCCTGAGCAACCATCCTGACAATCGAATTCCATTTCCGAAACCCGCTGGCTACGACCCCAATCGGTACGAACTTTTGGCCCGCGTATTTGCCTCGGGCTGGCGCGAAACCTTCGACAAATACGACCCTATTCCCAACCGAAAAACCGACACCAACAACCACGGCCCGTTCAGCACTGACTATATCGGCAAAAACTACGATTATCCCAATGCTACTTACGAACGTCGGAGGCAACTCATTAAGGACCACGAACTCTACCAGAAAGGGTTGCTTTATTTTTTGCAGAACGACCCGAAGGTACCGGCCGATGTGCACGATGCCATGCAACAGTGGGGCTTACCAAAGGATGAATTTAAGGACAACGGTGGCTGGCCGCATCAACTCTACATTCGGGAGGCCCGCCGAATGCAAGGCGAGTTCGTCATGAAAGAAGACGATGCGTTAGGCAAAACCAACGTACCAAACCCGGTTGGCATGGGTTCTTATGCCCTGGACGCCCACAATTCACAACGATTCGTAAAAAAGGACGGCTTTGTTCAAAATGAAGGCGATATAGGCATCCATCCCGACAAGCCCTACTCGATAGCCTATGGATCAATTGTACCTAAAGCGGCTGAGTGCACCAATTTGTTGGTACCTGTTTGTGTATCGAGTTCGCATATAGCCTATGGATCAATTCGGATGGAACCCGTGTTTATGATTTTAGGGCAATCAGCAGCAACAGCTGCCGTTCTGGCTATCGAGGGTAAGACTACCGTTCAACAGGTACCTTATGCTAAACTTAAAGAGGTGTTACTCAACGACAAGCAACGACTTACGCTATAAAGTCAAAACTCGTCTCTCAAGACGACCATGAGTACGTGATCGAAATGGAAATTCAACAACTATCAGAAAACAATCTTCATGAGTTCGTTGACCTTGTTTTGGAGCTTTGGACAGACTGTGCCTTTGAGGAAGAGTATGAAAACTACAAACGGATTTTGCGCTTAGACAATGAAATTTGTTATCTTCTAAAAGACCAAGGTATTTACATCGCATTTATTCATTTGACGATTCGAACAGACTACGTTGAAGGGGCAACCGAATTTCCAGTTGCCTACATCGAAGCTCTATACGTAAAGCCAACTTATCAGAAGCTTGGCCTTGGCAGCAAACTAGTGAGTGCGGGAGAAAATTGGAGCAGACAAAAGGGGTGCGGGCAACTTGCCTCAGATACTGAACTAACGAATTCAATTGCTATCGACTTTCACAAGAATATCGGATTTGACGAAGTAAATCGTATCGTTTGCTTTGTTAAAAAGCTTTGAGAAGACTACGTAACCACAGAGTCGTCCGTCATATCGCTGATTGTCAGTAATAAATTCGTTGTTGAGGCTAGTAAAAACTTCTCAATATGTCCTTTTTACGCTAAGCTCATCCATTGAGATTTTCCTTACCTTCTAATATATATGCTACGATGAAACCGTCAAGACGAAATTTCTTACAATCACTCGGAGTTGGCGTAGCCAGTTTGGGTGTATCTCAACAAGCTACTGCTGTTGGATTGAAACCACCAAAAACAGCAAAGCCAGCAGGTGACGGGCAGATTTTGTTAGTAGGAGACAACATCGCAATTGCCAAAACGGAATATGGAAAAGTCAGAGGGTTTATTCTGCGTGACATCCACCAGTTTTTAGGCATCCCCTACGGAGCCGACACCTCAGGCAAGAATCGGTTCATGCCTCCCCAAAAACCGGCCTCGTGGACCGATATTCGTCCGGCCCTTTGGTGGGGAAACTCCGCTCCCCAGATCATGGAGAAACGGTATGCCAATGTCTATGCCTCGTTTGTTGACCACTGGAATTATGACGACGTCTCTGAAGACTGCCTGAAACTGAACGTCTGGACACCTGCCCTGGATACCCAGAAACGGCCCGTAATCGTCTGGTTGCACGGGGGCGGATTCGTCAATGGAAATGCAATTGAGCAGGATGGCTATCACGGCGAGAACATTTCCCGCCTGGGAAATGTCGTTTTCTGTTCAATCAACCACCGACTCGGTGCGCTGGGCTATAGTGACCTGAAAGCGGCAGGTGGGCATGCAGCATCCGGAAATGTGGGCAATCTGGATATGGTGGCGGCACTCGAATGGGTCAAAAACAACATTGCCAATTTTGGTGGCGACCCAAACAACGTAACGATTATCGGCCAGTCGGGAGGAGGAGCCAAAGTAACTACGCTGATGAATATGCCATCAGCCAAAGGACTGTTTCATAAGGCCGTTGCCTTGAGCGGTAGCTCGCTGGCCGGAACCAATAAGGAATATGCCGAAAAATTGGGGGTGAAAGTCATGGAGGAGGCCGGTTTAAAGCCGGGCGAAATTGACAAGCTCCAACAGATTCCGTGGCGCGAGTACATCGATATTGCTAACAGGGCTGTTGAGAAAATGGCCGATGAGGCCAAAAAGATGGGTATCCAACGGGGAGGTTATTCGCCAGTAGCCGACGGAACGTACCTCAATCAGGGCACATTTTTCACGGACCCGAATCACTTCTCAGCCAACATTCCGCTGATGATTTGCTCTACATTTCATGAGATGAACCCCGATCGGACGGATGCCTCCCTGGAAAGTATTTCGATAGAGGGCGTGAAGGAGAAACTCAAACCTCGTTTTGGCGATAAGACCAGTGATATCGTGGATGCGTATGCCAAAAACTTCCCGAAGGCGCGTCCTATCGAGATTTGGGCGTTAGTTGTTTCCAACCGGAAGAATGCCATTGCCACCGCCGATGCGAAAGTGTCCGGACAAAAAGCCCCCGTCTATGTGGCCTGGTTTGGCTGGCAGCCTCCCCTGTTCGATGGCCGGATGCGGGCGTTCCACTGCGATGACATCTGTTTCTGGTTCTACAATACCGATCTGATGCTAACCCACACGGGTGGCGGCAAACGACCCCGAGCTTTATCGGAAAAGATGGCAGGTTCGTTCCTGAACTTTGTGAAGACCGGCAATCCAAACGGCGGTGGTTTACCCCCCTGGAAACCGTATACCGTTCAAAACGGCGAAACCATGATTCTGGATGATACTTCTGCGCTGGTCAACGACCCAGACCGGGAAGCCCGGAAAGCGTTGGCGTAATATAGGGATTCCCAATTTTTAAGAACCAGTTGGCTTGTTGTCGCTCCTGAAAATGGTAGGCAACAAATCAACTGGTTTTCTGCTTCATTAATCCTCATAGACTCACAGGGGTGCCTTTCTCACCAACCAATCCGAATTCACAGTCAGGCTGTCCAAATTCACATTGACCTCACTAATCACTAGAAAAGAACCTTTTTTTGATGTCATAATTTTGACAATATGAAAAAGGCCGTCTTATCATTTACTGGATGCATACTGGCCATGGCTTTGGTAAAGGGGCAAATCAATGGGGGCGACTATTCTCAAAGCATTAGGAGTAAGGTCGATCAGACGCCCAAGCCAAAGATGATTATTCGCTCATCAGGCAAAAATCTTCACTCGTCTTCCTTATTTAAGGGCTCGTCGGCTTTCATTTTCTGGCTTACTATGTATAAGGCAATTTTGTCTCACCGAATCGCCGACACGGTGCGATCAAACGAGACAAACTTACACTTACTAAAAAGCCATGAAAAAAGTACTCATTCTGATGCTGGGCCTGGTAGCCAGTACCGCATCGTTCGCTCACCATGTAACGACTCAACCTACTGCCGCTCAGGCCCATATGCTAATGACGGCCGAACATAAAATCAAACTTTACATTCAACCCCTTCCTACCAAAGCTCAGCTTGGGATTCAGGATGCCCATGGCCAATCGGTATATAGCGCAACGGTGGCTCTTCAAAAAGGACTGAGTCAGCAATTCGACATTTCAGGTTTAGGCGCTGGCACCTATCGATTTACGATTTCAACAGGTACAGAAACCCTCACAAAGACGTTCGTTGTGCAGGCAACCCCCGAAGAGAGTTTTGTGATTCAGGAATCATAGTAAGATTGTTAATCGCAGTCACGTATTGTCAGTTATGGCCATTCATGGTTAAGTAGCTTATTACAATCAATGACAACGGGACGACAATGCCTGACAATAAATGATCACCTACTTAATAGGTATGCACGATACCCTGCTTCAAGGCATCCTCATAGGTTTCTTTCTCAAATTGATATAGATAAGGAGACCGGTGTGGGCCAATAGCCCGCTGTTCCGCCAGTTTTTTGATTAGCCCCAGGGCAACGAGTTTTTTAGCAAAATTCCGCGGATCCAGCTCTTTACCTAAAATTGTTTCGTAAAGTGTATGGATTTCCGGCAGGGTGAATTTTTCAGGCAACAGCTTATAGCCAATGGGCTGATGATAAATCTGGAGCCGAAGTGTGGCTAACGCCTTGTCCACAGCCTCATTATGGTCAAATAAAAGTGAAGGAATCTCTTTTACATCACACCATTGGTAATTCTGGGTAAAAAAATCAGTCCTGACGTTAACCTTCGAGTAATCAACTAAGGCAAAGTAGCCAACTGAAAGTGTCCGTTCGAACAGCCAGTTATCCTCGCCCATGTCAACTCCATATTTTTCAAAAAACTCGCGGGGGTTCCGTTCCTGTAATCGATAAGGAGAATCACCAAACGTATGAAACTGTTGAAGAAATACATTTTCCAGCCCTGTTCGCTCCTGTAAAATGCGATGCGCGGCCTGACTTAGAGGTTCTCTCCGCTGAATAAAACCACCGGGCAGTCCCCAACCATTAAGTCCTTTCCAGTTAAGAAGTAAAATTTTGAGTTGCTGATCGTGGTAACCAAAAATGACCGGATCGATACTCAAATGAGGCAGATAATGCCGATGTCCGTTCCTAACAAAGTCTTCGACTTCTTCCAGCGAATTCATAGTATCAAAACTAGAAAAAATAATCTGTAAAATTTACGTATTAGAAAAAAATGCGCCCTACCTTTATTCCGTAAAATTTACGCTATTAAGTTTATTTCAATTTTTCCAACAAATAATTAATTACTTTTCAATGCTACAGTTTCTTCCTAATACCCTTCGCTGGTTCATTGGAACGGTACTGGTTGGCCTGATGTCCATTGGACTTTGGTCCTATGTGGCTGCCATAGACCCACCCCGTATTCTGGTATTTAGCAAAACAGCCGCCTTTCGCCATGCCTCCATCGGGGCGGGTCAACAAGCCTTGTTCAAACTAGGCAAAGAGCAGGGCTTTGCCGTCGATACCACCGAGAACGCAACTCGCTTTACCGAAGAGAACCTAAAACGCTATCGGGCGGTCGTCTTTTTAAGTACAACTGGCGATGTGTTGAATCCGCAGCAGCAAAATGCCTTTGAACGCTATATCCAGGCGGGCGGAGGTTATCTGGGAGTTCATGCGGCTACCGATACCGAATATGACTGGCCCTGGTACAACCAGTTGGCCGGTGCCTGGTTCGCCAATCACCCCATGCCCGATAACGTCCAGAAAGGAACGTTCGTTGTCGTGGATAAAAACAACCCGGCAACTCGTTTCCTGCCGGAACGCTGGGAGCG
Organism: Spirosoma telluris; assembly: GCA_003259005.1. Lineage (GTDB taxonomy): Bacteria > Bacteroidota > Bacteroidia > Cytophagales > Spirosomataceae > Spirosoma > Spirosoma telluris. The sequence continues at coordinate 276,661 of QLII01000001.1, read as the reverse complement.
GGAAGATGAATTTTATTCCTTTAAAAACATCAGTCCGGCCCTGCATGTACTGCTAACCATTGACGAAAAAACCTACAAAGGCGGCACCAATGGCGACAATCACCCGATGGCCTGGTATCAGGAATTTGATGGCGGCCGTTCGTTCTACACGGCGGGTGGCCACACTGAAGCTACTTTCTCAGAGCCCCTGTTTTTGCGGCATTTAGGCGCTGGTTTGCACTACGTGATGGGAGGTGACTCGCCTAAACCAATTGACTATACCAAGGCAAAATCAAAACTACTACCCGACGAAAACCGGTTTTCAAAAGTCGTTCTGGCCGAGAAACTCGACGAGCCAATGGAACTAGTAGTGCTACCGGATAGCCGTGTGTTGCTCGTTGAACGCAAAGGGGCTGTTAAACTGTACAGCCCCTCCACTGGTAAGCTCACTACGATTGCGCATATTCCGGTGAATACCAAAGTTACCGATAAGGAAGGAAAAGTTGGCGAAGATGAAGGCGGCTTGCTGGGTATCACCAAAGACCCGAACTTTTCGGAGAATCACTGGATTTATCTGTACTACTCCCCTGAAGGGAAGGAGGCCAAAAATAGCCTGACCCGCTATGAACTGAAAGGGGATGAACTTGTCCTCTCTTCGAAAAAAGTCATTCTGGAGGTAGCAACCCAGCGGGAAATCAGTGGCCATGCAGGCGGCTCGTTAACCTTCGATGCGAAGGGAAACTTATACCTGTCAACTGGCGACAACATTAATCCGCAGCAATCCAACGGCTATAGCCCTTCAGATGAGCGCCTAGGCCGGAACCCTTCGATGCACAGATGACCTCAGCCAACACGAACGATCTGCGGGGTAAAATCATCCGAATTCATCCGGAAGCCGATGGCACGTATACCATCCCAGAAGGTAACCTATTCCCCAAAGGCACTCAGAAAACGCGTCCCGAAATCTACACGATGGGTCACCGGAATCCGTTCCGAATCTCAGTGGACCCTAAAACGGGCTTCCTCTACTGGGGAGACATTGGTCCCGATGCCTCTCAGCCTAATGACAAGCGTGGTCCTGCAGGTCAGGATGAGGTTGGACAGGCCCGTAAGGCCGGTAATTACGGCTGGCCTTATTTTGTGGGCGATAATAAACCCTATCATCAGTACAACTTTGCGACCGGCGAGTCTGGCCCTTTATATGACCCGGCCCAACCCATCAATAAATCGGTCAATAACACGGGATTAAACCAGTTGCCGCCAGCCCAGAAAGCCTTTATGTGGTATCCCTATGCCGAGTCGAAAGAGTTTCCACTCGTCGGATCGGGCGGTCGTTCAGCAATGGCGGGTCCCGTCTTTTACCGCGACCAGTTTGGTGCCGCCAAGCGTCCTTTTCCAGATTATTATGATGGCAAACTCCTGACGTATGAATGGATGCGGGGCTGGCTGATGGCCGTTACGCTGGATGCTTCCGGCAATTATAAGTCGATGGAGCGGGTAATGCCCAGCTATAAATTCTCCAACCCCATGGACATGGAGTTTGGGCCAGAGGGGGATTTGTATATGCTGGAATACGGCAGTGGCTGGTTTACCCAGAATGATGACGCCCGGCTGGTTCGTATTGAATATAACGGTGGTAATCGTAAGCCAATCGTTCAGGTAGCTACCTCTAAAAAAGGGGGTCAGTTCCTTTCAAAGCTCGCCTTTCTTCGGCTGGCACGAAAGACTTTGACAATGATGCACTCACGTATGTCTGGACTGTAAAACCCGCAGCAGGCGGCACCGCCCGTACCTTCCGGGAAGCGAACCCAACCGTAGCTTTTGACAAAGCCGGTATTTACAAAGCGACCCTGACGGTAACCGATACCAAGGGCGGCAGCAGCAGTCGGTCCATCGAGATTATGGCGGGAAATGAAGAGCCTGTGCTTACGTTCGAAACCCAAAACAGTAACCAGACTTTTTTCTTTCCCGGCCAGCCGTTTGAGTATGAGGTCAAGGTAAATGACAAGGAGGACGGTAGTCTCTCTACTGGAAAGATCAAGCCGGGTCAGGTCGCCGTTAACATCGACTATCTGTCCGAGGGCTATGACCTGGTCACGATTGCTCAAGGGCATCGCAGCGCCGATGCAACCGCCCAGGTAGGCAAAGGGCTTAGTCTGATTGAAGCCAATGATTGCAAAGCCTGTCATAGTATCGAGAAAAAGTCCATTGGCCCCGCCTACCAACAGGTAGCTCTTAAGTACAAAGGCGATGCCAGCGCTGCTGACCGGCTGACCAAGAAGGTCATTTCGGGCGGTAGTGGTGTGTGGGGCGACGTTGCGATGAGCGCTCACCCGCAATTGTCACAGGCCGATGCCGGTGTTATGGTTTCCTATATTCTGAGTCTGGCCGAAAAGAAACAGGCCGCGCCTTCGCTGCCCGTGAAAGGGAGCTATACCATGACCCTGCCTTCGGGTGACAAGGGAGAAGGCCGTTACCTGGTCCGGGCTGCTTATCAGGACAAAGGCAACGGCGGCATCCCTCCTATTATGGCCGAAAAAACACTGTTATTACGCAGTTCAAAAATACTTGCCGGAAAAGCCGATAAGATAGATGGGGTCATGAAGTACGGCACTGTAATTATTGCCTCGGTAAAAGGGTCAAGTATCGGCTTCAGTAACATTGACTTAACGGGTATTACTCAGTTGAAATTTATCGCGTCGGCTCCTAAATCCCAGTTAAACGCAGCCGGTGGCAGTATCGAAGTTCGGCTGGATGAACCGACGGGAAAACTAATTGGCGAAACAGCGTTTATTGCACCGGCTGATGGAGCCAGTATGACCAATCTGCCACCGCCAGTCATCGCGAAACTTTCGGAGGTGACAGGATTCCATGATGTCTATCTGGTCTTTAAAAATGAGAAAGCCCCAGCCGGTCAAGCCCTGTTTGTGCTCATGGATGTGGACTTTCAAACCAGCCAGTCAGCATTAAGCAGCCTCAAACCAGCCGCAACGACATCGAGCTCATCCACCCAGAACCTGGACGCTTATGCAGGGAAATACAAAATGAGTGGGCTTCCTTTTGAGTACATCGAAGTCACCCCCAAAGAAGGTAAGCTGTTCCTAAAGGCAGGTGACAATGTAAGTGAGCTCACACCGGGAGCAAACACCGATGAATTTAAAGGGGCGAGCAATTCGGTTATTAAATTCGACCGTGATGCCGACCAGAAGGCCATATCCATAACGCTTCAGGTTCAGGGCATGACGTTCAAAGGAGTCAAGTAAGGAGGGGTTCTCCCGAAAAATTTCACGTTTAACCAATAATCATAATGAAAAAAGTAAGTCTATTCCTAGTTATTTTCCTCCTGGGCGTTTGCGTCAAGGGCTTTTCTCAAACCACTCCCCCGACCGATTTTTTTGCCGGAAAATGGGAAATCACCATCACAGGTACCCCAACCGGGGATGCAAAAATGGTAACCGAGCTGATCCGCAAAGACGGCAAATTAACGGGTGAACTGAAAGATCCAACGGGTACGAACCCTGCCATGCCGATTACCAAAATTGAGGAAGACCCTGGCAAAAAACTGACGATCTACTTCAACACCGCGCAGGCAGGCGAGATCCCGGTGGAACTCACCAAAGTAGATGATGATCATTTGAAAGGGATGCTGATGAGCATGCTTGAGTCGACAGCCGTTCGCCTTAAATAGTAAGAGCAGGCGTGATCTGGATGACATCGAGAAGCCCTAAAGATGGTATGACCTACCTATCTTCAGGGCTTTTCATTGACCCAGGTCATGCTACGCTCGAATACGGTTAACGATCGGTCGCCCAACGAATTTGGCTTATGGGCCGAAGCCTGATCACAACAAGCCAATATACCCATTACAATTTCGTCCGACTTGCTGAGGGTTGCCGCCCCCCGTTTTGACACCTTGGTCATGACAATATCCGCACACCTGAACCAGACGGCACCTTTTTGATTAGGTTGCAGCCCAAACGTCGGAGCAAGGTTACGTCTGGCGACTTACTGGCCATCTATCCAGCCAACGACCACCGAGAGCGGCTGTATTCGATTGGCGTGTAGTCCGCGTCTTAATGATTTGTGGATCGCTGGACTTGACTTACTCGAAACCATCTGCCAGACGAAACGGGGCAATAGCGTAAGTGTTTACCAATCGCACAGCCAGATATTGATGGATTGCGATTAAGTTTCATCTCGTTTAGTGGCGGCTCAATAGGACTCATACTCAAAAAATAAAGTTCCTCTCACGGAATGGTCAGGCAAGGGACTTCGGGCGCTTCGGCTGATTGGCAAGCCTACATTATTATACGTATAGATATATTCATTATAGCCATCGTTGAGGACATTATTCCGGCTCAACGATAGTAGATTAGCGATACCCTGATTCTTGGCAGGATAGACGAAGACCGTTATGGGATCGTTAGGTGCGGGGGCGATGTCAACGCTGCCAGTAGGTAGGATGATACCGTAAAAGGGGTTTATATTGGAATCATACGTAAAGGTATAGTCGAAATAACTGGAAGGGGAAAAGGTGATATGGGCCGCCGTAAGATTAGAATTTGCATATATATACTTGCTGGTAAATTGGCGTGACTCATAGCCATTATAACTATCGACCTGATTCCCAACTATTTGATTCGCAGCATCATAGATAGGTTTACATACAAAAAGAAGTCCAACGGCGGTAGAATTGGTATACCGTATTTCTGCGATTTGGCCCGCCCCTGTATAGCTGAACGTATAGCTTTCAGTTTGTATTTTGAGTGGGTCAGCGGGAAATTTAATCTGGATGACCCGTTGTATCTGACTAAGCCGATTTTGACTATCATAGGTATAGGTGCTGTTCTCCCGCTGAGTCGAGTCTGACTTTAGTGTTTTAATACCGCTTAGCTGCCCTTGCGGGTTGTATTGAAACTCACTAACCAGCTGACGACCATTTTGTTGTATAAGGGTTTTCAACCGTAAACGACTTGGACTTAAACCCGGAATCCGGTGGTCACTACAGGCTAACAGACTGGTTATCAATAGTAAGCTAATGAACTTCAACAGTACAGGTGAGTTAAACATGATCGTGAAAATTGGTTTTATTGACAGTTGAACAAGGGTAACTGATAGCAACAAGTACCAAAAATCGGTTACCGATGATGTGGGATAGATTGATTAGATCAACGAGACAACTCTCTCCGCCCTAATCAGTCATTTAATACATTCACAAAGCAGAGGTTTTAACTGGTAGCCTACAATGATAATTATCAGGAAGCCTTATGACTTCAACCGACAGTAAAGCAATTAGAGCGGAGAGACTCCGTGAAATTCAATTACCTGAAAGGTCTTTAATTGACTGGATAGTCAGCCTGTTGAGAAATAAAGGCGTCTGTATTTAATTCGCTTTCCCTTTTACACTATAACTCAGCGAGACTAACAGCAACAGCAGAGCGACGAAACCTAGCGCCGTTGACAGGGAAAACTGTTGAGCAATAAAACCCAGTAAAGCCGGGCCTGCCAGCAGGCCCGTATAGCCAATGGTCGTAATGACCGGTATGCTGACTGTTGGGGCAATCCCGGGCAATCGGCCTGCATCACTGAAAAACACGGGCACAATATTGGCCGCCCCCATACCCATCAGCACAAAGCCAACGAGTGCGCCAAATACCCAGGGGCTTAAAACGGCGATAAACAAACCGGCTGCGCCGATTAAACTGCCACTCACGACAACCGTTTTGCTATTCAGTCGGGCTACCAGTTTGTCTCCAACTAAACGCATTGTCGCCATAGCAATGGAAAAGGCCGCATAACCTGCCCCCGCAAACTCCGTTGCAATTCCTTTTGTATCCCGTAGAAAGATAGCGCTCCAGTCAAGGATGGCCCCTTCTGCCAGAAAAACGACAAAGCACATTATTCCCAGGAACAGCACGCTGCTGTGCAACCAGTTGAATCGCGGATTACCCTCCGATAGCTTATCAACCGTAGAGAATCTGGCAGTGGTCTGTTGCTCTACCTCTAAGGGGAATAAGTTTTTATACTGACTTAACATAATTAGGATCATCAGTGTCGCAATACTGACAATGGCGTAAACGGGGTTCAATCCTAGCTTAATCAAAAAGCCCAACCCAAGGGAACCGAACAGCCCACCTACACTAAAGAGGCCATGCAGGGATGACATAATGGGTCTTCCATACAGATTCTGCACGTGTACGCCCTGCGCATTCATAGCCACGTCAATAGAACCAATACTTGAACCGAATATAAACAGTGTTATTGCGATGGAAGCGATAGAAGACAATGTAAGCAGGAGTGGCAAGGCAAGAGCTATGACCAGAGCCGCACAGGCCATGATGATGCGACTGCCAAAGCGAGCTACCAGCCAGCCTGTGGTAGGCATCATTAGCATGGCACCAGCCCCTACCAATAGCAACAGAAATCCCAGGTTAGCATCGTTCAAAGCTAAGCGATCTTTTGCCAGGGGAATCATGGGTGCCCAACTGGCCATACCCAAACCACAAACGAGAAAGATCAACTGTGTGGCCAGGCGTGCCTTTACTACATGCATAGGTGGTACTATATCCATGATGCCCAAAGGCTATTTTTAGCAAATATTAACCATCTTTTCCTACAACCTATACTTTTTCATGTCCAGATTTCGGGTAGAAAGAATCTGCCCATCGTCGGTAATCATGATATAGTTGTATTGTGGGTATTTTTTGATGAGTCTCAGACCGACCACCTTTCCCAATACCATGACCGACGTGCTGAATCGATTGGCCGTTTCAGTGCTGGGCCCAAAGATCGTCACACTGCCCCGTAGCGGGATAACCCGTCTTGGGGTTAATGATGTGTGCATACCGTTTGCCGTTGAACATGACGAACTTCTCATAGCTGCCAGAGGTAACAATAGCGGGCTGCCAAAGCGGCACTACAGCCCAACGTGCATTGCCTTTTTGAAACGCTTAAACAGCCTCCAGTCAAGGGTTTCGGTAAAAAATGAATTTGGCAATACGTGTCGCAAAGAAGTCAAATGTGGGTAATATCAAAACTGGAAACGTAATTGAGAAGTAACAATTGAGTGCTTATACCTTCTTAGAATGTCAACCAATTAACGGATAGCGAACTACACAATCAGACAAACATGAACGAAATCAAAAAAGAAGATATCAAACAGGAAGTGTTTGACCTTTATGACGACTATGCCCACAACAGACTCGACAGGCGGGACTTTGTGCAAAGGCTTTCTGCCTATGCCGTGGGCGGTATTACGGTAGCGTCACTAATGGGATTTTTAATGCCCGATTACCAGGGCAACATCCAGGTTAAACCCGATGATCCTCGACTGCAATCCGACTATGTGAATTATCCATCGCCCAAAGGTGCCGGAACGATTAAAGCCCTGTTATCGAAGCCGAAGAATACGACCAAAAAGCTTGGCGGCATCATCGTTGTTCATGAAAACCGGGGACTGAATCCGCATATTGCCGATGTAGCCCGACGAGCTGCTTTGGCCGGATTTGTTACGATTGCGCCAGATATGCTCAGCCCATTAGGCGGCTATCCGGGTACGGATGATGAGGGTCGTACCATGCAAAGCAAGCGGGATCGCAATGAGATGCTTGAGGATTTTATTGCGGCTTATGATTATCTAAAAAAAGACAAAGACTGCAATGGCAAAATTGGCGTAGTTGGCTTTTGCTTTGGCGGTTGGATTGCTAACATGATGGCCGTTCGAATCCCCGATTTAGCAGCAGCCGTGCCCTTTTATGGGGGTCAGCCAGCCGCCGAGGATGTCCCTAAAATAAAAGCTCCCCTCCTTTTACACTACGGTGAACTGGATAAAGGAGTGAATGCGGGTTGGCCAGCCTATGAGGAGGCCCTAAAAAAGAACAACAAGGAATACACGGCTTACATCTATCCGAATGCTAACCATGGCTTTCATAATGATACTACCCCTCGTTATGACAAAGCAGCCGCAGAACTGGCCTGGAAGCGTACCATTGACTTTTTTACGGCGAAATTGACGTAGAATTGTTCACTCCTTTCTGGAATTTCATAACAAGCTGTGGCCTGGTTCTTCAACAAACCGTGCCACAGCTTTTTTTTGAAATTCTTCATCCATTGAACCTCATCGCCCCCTTTTTCAATGAACTGATAGGTCGATGGGCGTGCTACATTCATGACATTATCCGTAAAATACTGGGCGCTTACGTACTGCGATCAAGCCTGTAGCGAACGGCTTCTGCGGTATTGCCTTGCTTGCTAAACTGGTCAGTTATTGAATGCCTCTACCAGAAATACAGCCTGTCGAGATTAGACTACAACTGTCAAATCATCGGCCTGTTTCAGAATGAAAACCGTCATGGTAATGGGGCCGTGAGCACCCATGACTAATGCCTGCTCAATATCTGCCGTTTTAGATGGTCCTCCAATGAACGCACCGAAACCGTATTGCCCTTCGCCAATTTGATCATACGCTTCATGCAGGGTCGGAACAATGGTTTCAGCCGGCACGACTACGGCCAGATGCTGACAGATATAAGGAATAATCCGTTGGCCCATCCGCTGTTCCGGGAGCCAAACGGCTCCGTTTTCAGCGACGGCGAGCTCAGCCTTAATGATGGCCAGCTCAACATCATCGAAGGTATGGGGATCGACGGAGGTGGAAAGCAATTCAAACGGTTCACTCAACTCGGGCAACGTCGTAATGATCCGTTTCGTTGTGTCAAAATTCGTTTTAATGAGCGCGCTAATCGCTGCAAAATCATTTACTACGTATAGCAGCCCACCAATACTGGTAAATACATCACAGTAGGTTCTGACACTATCCTGGGTTCCGCCCTTAAAACTATCAACATCGGGTAGCGGGCTGGCTGACGGCTGGTTTGTCAGCACAGCGGCTAATATGGATTCTCGGCTACTCATTCCCGTACGCGTAGGTTAAATCTAGTTTATTCATCCCTGACAATCAGATCATTTTGAATCATTTACATCATTGGTCTGGTCATTATTTCTGGCATACCATTCGCCAAATGACTCTTTCGGCCCGTCTGGCATTTCTCGTTGTTTATACCAGGGGTTGAATTTATTATTGACCGCGAATGGAATATTGTTCAGAACCCACCGTCCGGCTCTCCCGATTGTGGAATATGATGTGGGCGAGGATAGCGTCCAGGCCATAGCTTTCATACTCAGCACTTTGGTATTGGCAGCATAGCCTTCCCGGACAATCACCTGTCGCCACTGATACAATTGTTCATGAATATTGATTTTTACGGGGCATACATTTGAGCAGGAGCCGCATAGCGTGGACGCAAAGGGAAGATCAGCATGTTTTTTCATGTCGAGGTTAGGGGCCAGAATGGCCCCAATAGGCCCGGAAATGGTATTATGGTAACTCAATCCTCCGCTCTTCCGGTAAACCGGGCAGGTATTCATACAGGCTCCGCAACGGATGCATTTTAAGGAATCCCGAAATTCGGGCCGACCCAGTTGCCGACTGCGACCATAATCAACCAGAATCAAGTGCATCTCCTGGCCCTCACGCGGTTTTTTAAAATGACTGGAATAAATAGTAATCGGCTGCCCGGTTGCACTTCTGGCCAGCAGTCGCAGAAAAACGCCCAGGTGTTTCTTCTGAGGAACGATCTTTTCGAGTCCCATCGAAGCAATCTGCACCTCGGATAAATGCGCCCCCATATCCGCATTCCCTTCGTTGGTACACACAACGTATTCGCCGGTTTCAGCAACCGCAAAATTCACACCCGTCAGCGCAGCGCGTCTGGTAATGAAAACGTTCCGTAAGTGACCGCGTGCCACCCGAGTTAGCAACGTAGGGTCTGATACGCCTTTTTCTGTTCCCAGATGTTCATGAAAAAGCTCGCCAATTTCCTCCTTCCGTTTATGAATACACGGCAGTACAATATGACTGGGTGGTTCGTTATCCAGTTGCTGGATGTATTCCCCCAGATCGGAGTTGATGACGTCGATTCCCCGTTCGATCAGGTATTCATTCAGATGACATTCCTCGGTCAGCATCGACTTGCTCTTGACCATCTGGCGAATGTCCTTTTCTTTCAGAATCGAGTAAACAATGGCATTATGCTCGTCGGCATCAGCCGCCCAGTGCACCTTTATTCCGTTTTTGATTGCATTGGCCTCAAACTGCAACAGGTAGTCGTGGAGATTTGACAGTACATTACTTTTTATCCGGGATGCGGCTTCCCGTAAATCTTCCCACTCCGGAATTTGCTTAGAGGCAATATCCCGTTTCTGCCTGATCCACCAGAGTGCGCCATCGTGCCAGTTGACATGCTCCTCATCGCGGATAAACGCTTCGGCTAAGGCCGCATGGTCCTTTAGTTGCTTTTCCATCACAAGGTCGAGTTTAGAATTTCAGCAATATGTACGGCTTTTACGGCACTTTTATTCCGCTGTAGAATTCCTTCCAGATGCATCAGACAGGAAAGGTCAACGGATGTAATGTACTCGGCTCCATTTTTTGTATGATCGGTAACCCGATCTTTCCCCATTTTTACCGATACGGCTTCTTCGGCGACACAAAAGGTACCGCCGAAGCCACAGCACTCATCCGGCCGATCCAGGGAAACCAGCTCCAGGCCCTCTACCATGTTTAGCAAATAGACCGGCTTAGAAAAGGGCTTCGCATTCAGTTCGCTCATCTGCGCCAGATGCAACCCCCTCAACCCGTGGCAACTCTGGTGAATACCGACACGATGTGGGAAGCGTGCCGTCAAATTTTCTACTTTCAGAATATCGGTCAGAAACTCGACCAATTCATATACACGTGACCGAACGCGCTCTGCCTGTGCCGGATCACTAGTTGAGTGCAAATGGTCCTTCACATGCAAAACACAACTGGCCGAAGGGGCTACGATGTAATCAAATTCGGAAAAGTTTTCCAGAAATAGATCATTGCATTCCTGCGTTAGATGTTCAAATCCTGAGTTGGCCATTGGCTGTCCACAACAGGTTTGCCTGGGCGGATAAACTACGTTGACCCCAAGTTTTTGCAGCAACTGCAATGTAGCAATCGCTGCCTGTGGATAAAACTGATTGACGTAGCAGGGAATAAAAAGTCCAACTCTCATAGGGGGAAGTATAGGATCAGCGTTTGCATGCGAATTATCGTCTAAAGCGGTGAAGTCGGCTATCTTACTACGCTATTGCTTATCAGAAAAATAGCTTTCGCGATCACTGGTAAAAGAAAGGTCACCTACCCCGCCAACTACTTTATAGGTATACATTTGGAGCCGTTTTACCAACGACGATGAATTTTAGCACGATTGACTATTTGAAAGAGGGCACACCAAGGCAGCGAGAAGCCTATTGGGTATTGACAGAACATAATGTTCTGGTCAGGCTGGAACCGTTTACCCCTATGCTGGTGGGCACCATTCCGATCAATATTGACATTGACACCAGCGATCTCGATATCATCTGCTACTGGACCGATAGGCAAGCGTTTATAGCTGTTGTGCTCGATTGCTTTGGTAAGGAAAAGGCATTCACGATCAGAGAATCGTCGGCAACAGGTCGAGACGTTGTCGTGGCTAACTTCTGGCTTGATGGATTTGAAATCGAGTTGTTTGGCCAGAATATTCCCACCCATCAACAAATGGCTTACCGGCATATGCTGATCGAGCATAAACTGCTGATAGAACGGGGGGAAACGTTTCGGCAGCAGGTTATTGCCCTCAAACGAGCAGGCTTGAAAACCGAGCCTGCCTTTGGAAAACTGCTTTGTCTTGAGGGTAATCCATACGTTGCGTTACTGGCTTATGAAAATGCCTGATGCCAGACCACTTTACATTCACTTTTCACCCAGTAAACGAACCACTTTTGGGGTAAATCCTGCCGAATGTAAAGAGAGAACTACTTCCTGTAGAGTGTTGCGAATGAGTCGCCAGTAGTTGTACTAGTTTTGATCACCAGACTCTGAATTGAGATTCAAATGACTAGTTGTCCTTTAGTGATTATCGCCAGTTTGCTTATCCTGTTGACGCTGAGTTTTCAAACGGCGCAGACGCAAACGCCCAACGAATCGTTGCTAATTGCTCATCTCGTTCAGGAGGCCAGTCAGTCCGATTCCCATTCAGAAGGGGACGCATTTCTGTTGGTTAAAATCGGGAAAGTTGACTACACAGCCGAACTCCAATCGGGCAAGGTGGTCAGTCAACAAGAGGCAACAGTCGTTGGTGGTGGAATCTGTGGTAATTACGCCGAAGTCAGTCTAAATCTGTTGAATAAAGACAGACAGGAAACCGCACAGGGAGCCAGTCAGATACTGAAATTCAGCAAAGGTAAATGGAAACGAATTGCCTTATCGGAAGGCGATTACGCCTGCGAAAAACTAAAAGGAATCCCACAGGCGGTTATAGCCTGTTTGAAAGTCGAGTGTAATTAAGGATCAAGCGATTTCCCTTTTTTAACGAACAACTTCGGATAAACATGAAAATTTTAGCCATCCTGGTCTTATCTATTCTCTTTCTTGGCGTCCTGTTTGTCCAATGGGCCAACAAACCCGAAAACGTCGAAGCCTTACAGAATAAACGAGCGCTGGAGGCAACCCAAAAAATAGAGGAAGCGAAAAATCAGGTTGCCATTCAAAAAGAACAGGCCGTTGTTCAGAAAGAAATTGAAACTAAAAAAACGATGATGAAACTGGCGATTGACGAGAGTTTTGTCAATAGCCGATTTGAACAGCTTGATTTTACGTATCCGAACATCAGCTATTTCACGATCAAAAAAAAAGAATTGAGTTTTTCGGGCATGGTGTACAAGGGCCAAAATCCGCAGGCTTATTTTATTAGCTCTAAAGATGAGTTTAGCGATTTTACGGCAGAAATGCAGGTTGGCATCTGGGGTGGAGATGCCTATGCAGGCATTTTTTGGGGTGCTCAGGCTAAGGGCGACCAAAACCCAGATCAGTATCAGGCCGCCTTCTCAACGCCCAATACCCTCTATGTCGAAACCGGTGATGACGAAGATTTCGGGCTTGGTGGCCTGATCTCGAGCGAAAACAAGCAAGTACTGCGTGTAGAGCGATTCGGAAAACACTTACTCGTGAGCGTTAACGGAAGAGTACTTTTTAACGACAATGTGGCATCGGCCAAAAGAGGCAAAATTGGCCTTATCATCGGCCACCGTGGTGGACTCCGCCCTACCGTTCAGTCCATCAGCATTGGAATCAACCGATTTCAGGTTTGGCAATAATAGTGTACTATTAGTCTTGCTAATGCTTTATCAAAATAGATTCTACTAACCCTTTTAGACTCTGTCTCGCTGATTATCAGTACGATAAAATCCAAGAATCAATAGAATCTAAATTGGACGCGTACTAACGACCCATATTTCGTTGAATCGGGACGTCGATAAAACTATCGGTAAGCCATTGAATTGTTAAAGGTTCGCCAGCATCCCGAATTGTCTCCAGGCTCACGTCCTTACCCGTCCCATAATTGATTTGCGCAAAGGGGTTTTTATCAATATTCAACACGACCAGCAGCCGACTTCCTTTGCTTAGCTGACGACTAACCAGCCTTGTCTTCGAAAATGGAATCGTTTCCTCCACACCTGGCCTTAACAAATGCCGACGGCTTGCATCACGTGCGTAACTCGCTCTTCCCAAAAAATAAGACAACTCGAAATATTCACCCTGTGGCGTCAGCTCATATAGCACGACCCCAATGTCCATATCCTTTTTATTGATTATGGCTTTCAGTTCGCCCGAAAACATCCCGTTGAGGGAAACTTCCTGATCGAAGGGCTCGCTTATAAAAAACAGGCCATTACTGCGGTCCAATGACTTTTTGATGATCGGGTCCGGGTAGTAGTCATTATTGGAGGTACTACGGTCGGCGAGGTCAACATGCTGATTTAGCTTGCTGGGTACGACTGGCTTTTGTGCGCTCAACCGAAAGTTATCCCCCTCTTTCTGATCGGACAGGTAAAGTCGTAGGCGGGTCGTACTCATTTTGGCGATGGATGGAGCATGTTGCCAGACATTGGCCCCCATTACTTCGTAGTTAATCTTATCTTTCAATAGTGCCGGTTTCCGTCCTCCCTTCAGTATATAATCCAGCCAGGCAAACGTGATTTCCTTCGTGTCGATCAAGGCGACGGGGTCCACACTATAGGTACGCAATATCGGCGTTCCACCCTGCTGAGCGCCAAAATGATCGTAAGGGCCGATGATCACGTAATGCTCTGCATTGGGTTTGTAGGAATAGTGCTCGGTAACGTATTGCATGGCCGAAATCTGGCCATCATCATAATAACCAGTGATGCTCAGCACAGGAATCGTAATGTTCGAAAAGTCAGTCCCATAAGGTACCATCCTCTGCCAGTATGTATCATAGGCTGGGTGTTTTAACCATCGCTGTAACCAGGGGTTGGGCGTCCCGTCGATGCTGTCAATTTTAGAATAGGCAGCTCCCGTTTCATACCAGCGGTTCCGCATCCGACGCCAGCGCTGATTGTCATTATTTACCTCATTATCAACGTACTTCGTATTCGTTACATAAAACGCCCACTGGTAATTAGCGTTTAGAAATACGTTGTTTTCCATCGGTAACCCTGACCGGGAATTGCTGCTACGTACGGCACAATCGTTTTCAGGGCAGGGTGTGGATGTTTCAATGCCGCCCATTGTGCGAAACCGGAATAGCTGCCCCCATACATACCTACTTTGCCATTACTCCAGGGCTGCCGAACGATCCAGTCAATTACCGAATTAACATCAGTGGCTTCATGCTCGTAGGGCTCCACCGTATTGGGACTCAGCCGTTTGCCTCGTGTGTCGGCGACCATACCCACATACCCTCGTGCTGCCGCATATTTTGCGTCGGCTATACTGCGATCTGTATTGGAATAAATAAAATAGAGTAAGGCTGTGGGTTGGGGAACTGTTACCCCTCGTTTACGAACAACGACGGCCGATAGTATTGCGCCCTCATTAGTTTTGATCAGTACACTATCTGCGATAATAAACCGGCGCTCGTCATCTGCCTTCACCACAGGCCTGGCAATCGTTTCAATGTGCTGATACACCTGTAAAGTAGCATAGGCAGTACAAATTGCGATGGCTTCAGATATACCCAGACTGTCTTTGTTAACCTCAGATAGCCGCTTAACCAGTTCATTTTTCAAGCCGACAACCCATTCCGACTAACAAAAGCCGACGACACAGCCACCGCTTGTCGATCAGTCAGGCCAGTCAAAAATGTAGTTAACAGCGGGCTAAAGTACGACGAAAAACTGCCTTCCTCCTGGCGTTGCCTTAAGCACGCTTCGGCGAATAAGTCATAGGGCGCATACAGAAATCTGCCCAGGGAATCGTTGGACAACGACCGCACTGAGGCAAGGCTCTTTCTCGCTTCGGCGTAGTTACCAGCTACCAGTTGCAGGCGAAAATCCGTCTCAAAAAAAGCCTTTTGGTCTGTTTGGGATTTATAAACAGCCAGCATATCACCGGCTAGCCGTTGCACTGCCTGAGCAAATCTGAGGCTATCGGCAACGGTTGTGGTTGTCAATGTTAACCGCTGTGCCACGCCTATAGTAGTCAGGAAAAGGCATAGTAATCCCATCATGAGTTTTTTCTTCATGTCATTTTTGTTTACTGATTCGCTTAGATTTTACCTGTGCTTTTTAGTCGGACCGATTGCCGTTGTGAAACGTTCAGGGTTTGTCCTGACGTCAGCGTGACCGTTAGTCGGCCGGTTTCGGTTGTATGAATCGTTTGAATAAAATTCAGGTTGATTACCTGTGCCCGGTTGATCCGGAAGAACATTGTAGCATCCAGCGTTTTAACAAGTTGGTTCAGCGAGCGCTTCAGCCAGACCGTTTTCTCCTCAACGAATAGCCGGGCGTAGTTATCCATCGACTCGATCAGGTAGACCTTCTCCCACCGGATAAAATGATAATACTCCCGATCTTTCACAAAAATCTGTCTACTGTGCGCAGAATGAGCCGATTTGGCAGTCAGTTTGGCAATGGCCTGCGCAAACCGTTCTGCCCGAATCGGTTTCAACAAATAATCCAGCGCGCTCACTTCGAACGCTTTTACGGCATATTGATCAAACGCCGTCGTGAAGATGACATGGGGAACATGCTCCAATGCCTGTAGCAAATCGAATCCCGTACGTTCGGGCATCTGGATATCCAGGAACAACAGATCAGGGTGTTTATCCTCAATAAGCTGTTGCGCTTCATCGGCGTTTCTGGCCTCTCCAATACAATCCAGTTCAGGAAACCCCGCGATCAGTCGCTTAAGCTCCATTCGGGAGTGGCGCTCGTCATCAATGATCAGTACGCTTATCTTCTTCATCCGATCGGTATTCGTACACTTGCGGAAACAATGCCCTCCGGCTCGTTGGTTATCTGTAGGCCCGCTTTTTCCCCAAAGGTAAGTTTTAGCCGTTCCGCCAAATTCGCGAGTCCCAAACCGGTTACGGGTATCCGCAGGTCGATAGAACCGGGGTTTTGAACCACAATGCGGATAAAATCATCCTCCTCCTTATCGATCCTGATACACACCAGTCCGCCCACTTTCCTGTTGCTTATGCCATGCTTGAGTGCGTTTTCGACCAGTGTCTGAATGGATAAGCGCAGTATTTTTACCGAGGCCAGGCGCTCATCGAGTTCCACATGGTAGGTTAGTCGTTCGTCAAAGCGAAGTTTTTCCAGTTCCAGATAGTCTGTGACCAGGCCAAGTTCGTCTTTAACCGACACAAGGACTTCGTCTCCCCTATACAAGCCCGTTCGTAACAGATCGGATAACAGGTCAATGGCTCGTCTGGCCGTTTCTGGCTCACTGATCACCAGAGATTTGATCGTATTCAGCGAGTTGAACAGCAGGTGCGGATTAAGTTGTGCCGACAGATTATGTAAGCGAGCATCTCTGGTCATGATTTCCAGACGGGCATTTTCCTGAGTGGACCGGAGTTCCCGCTGCGCATAGTGATACAGATGATAGGCAAGCAGCCAAATAGACATCAATCGAATCCCTGCGATAAAAAGCGTTTCGCCATTTAGCTGGATAAACTGCGAAAAGCTCTGTAGAGGACCAACGCTAAACCAAAGTCGAAATAAAAAGATTTTAGCGGCTGTAACCCCTACATAAACGACCCCTAAAACCAAAACTGTCGGCGCAAGGCGTCTTAATAACGGATTGATTTCTAGCTCTGTCCAGCGATGTCGTAACGCAAAATTCCGGTACAAATGCGTAATCAGACTATAAACCGCAACATCCGTTACAAATTGAAGAAGTCCCACGACCACATTGAATCGCCCACCCGTAAGGCCGGTATACCCCCAATACAGCGCAGCCAGCGACCAACCTGTCAATTGGCATTTCCAGTAAAGGGATACTTGGTTTTTCACGCGGCTAGTAGCTTATCTTGCCTCAAAGCAACACAATCTATCGGCAACGATAAAATAAAGTACAGGAACGTAGTATTTCGGGGATGAGCGTTATCGCCAGAGTAGTATGAGTGATAGGTTACTGCCTTTATTGAACTAGATTGATAGGCCTAATTGACCGAAACTACATCCATTGGCCGGACATTACCTGTCAAACTCGGTAGCCATCTTTTTCTTCACCAGTCAAAACGTACTTATGAAAAAATCATTCTCCATTGCACTATTTAGTTTACTAACAAGCCTGACGTTGTCTGTTCAGGCGCAAACCGTCGCCTTAAAGCCAGTATGGGAAACGGATACGACCCTCAGAACTCCTGAGTGTGTGCTGGTTGACGCGGCCCACAAGGCCTTATACGTTGCCTGTATCAATGGAAATCCAAACATGGAAAACAAAGGCAGTTATATTGCCAAGGTTGGCATGGATGGCAAAGTGATCAAACTGAAATTTACCGAAAACCTCAATTCGACCAAAGGCATGGGTATTTTGGGCGATAAACTTTACGTTACCGAGATGACTCAGGTGGCGGAGATTTCACTGGCTACAGGTAAAATACTCAACCGCTACCCCATTGAAGGAGCCAAATTCCTCAATGATATCGCCATTGATACCAAAAAGAATATTGTGTATGTCTCCGATTCAAATGACAGCAAAATATGGTCCATAACTAACGGAAAACCAAGTTTAGTCCTGGAAGGTACACCCCTCAAGGGAACGAATGGTCTTTTGTTCGAAAACGATCAGTTACTGATTGGCAACGGCGACGGTTCACTCCTCAGCCTGGACCCGGCAACCAAGAAACTAACCACCATCGCTAAGGGTATGGGGGGTATTGATGGTATTGTCGCCTTAGGGAATAAAAAATATGTGGTTACCGAATGGGGCGGAAAAGTTTGGTATATCGGTGCCGATGGAACACCCGAACTCAAACTGGACACCTCAAAAGAAAAAATCAACTCGGCCGACATTGGCTATAATCCAGCCAGCCAGATGCTGTTTGTACCTACCTTTTTCCACAATACGGTAAAGGCTTACTCGCTCAGGTAACGATACTACGTAATTAGGTGATCTTTATTTTGGCCCGTTAGGGCCATTTCTAATCCCGTAGTCACGTTAAGTAAGTTTCTATAACTCTTGGACCGCAACGGGCGCAAAGTAGATCTCTTTGCGCCCGTTGCGTTTTCCTTTGCCCCTTTACGTTTAAACTTTCTCAGGGTCTGACTTTGACCATTCCGGCTTCAGCAACCAGGGTTAGCAGCGCGGCCTGAACGGCTTTGTAAGCTTCCGTATCATACCACCATTCGTTGAGCGCATGATTACCCCAGTGGTACCTCCCTGCCCAATCGTTACCGCCGGGATTCCTTTTGAAATGGGGATATTTGAGTTCGTAGACCCCCTACCGGTTTTTGGGAAGCGCCAAAATAGGCGACAGAAGCCATAGAGCGCTGCACTAAGGGCAGGGTTTCCGCTAATTCGCCAGAAGGGCGTTCACCAATCCGCTCAAACTCAACCGTTAAGGCCGGACCTGACCGGCGCATCTGGTTATTCTCTTCCAGCGCTTTCTGGACAGAGGCTTTTAACAGCGAATCGATCAGAACAAGGTTTTCCGGAATTTCTGAGCGCATATCAACCTCCATCCACGACGCAAACGGAATGGAGTTAACGGATGTTCCCCCGCCAATTCGACCCACATTAAAGCTGGTACGGGCTCCGCTTCGCGTGAATTTATCGGCCGCTTTCGAAAAATAGTGAATAGCGGATCCCAAAGCGTGCTGGGGATTCGCCAGACCGAACGCGCCCCAGGAATGTCCTCCCGGACCTTTAAACGTAATCTTGTACCGGTTAGACCCCAGCCCCATGTTACTGACGCGTCCCATAGCCCCCGCTTCAATCGAAATCCAGGAGTCAATTCGGCAGCTTTGATCGCTGAACAAATGTTTTACCCCTCTTAAGTCGCCAAGCCCTTCTTCGCCTACGCTACCAATAAATAAAACATCCGATTGTGTTTCAATTTTTGCGTCTTCAAGTGCTCGCAAAACAGCAACCACCGCCACCAGCCCCCGTGTATCATCGCCAATGCCCGGAGCAAATAGGGTATCCCCTTTCATTTTTACTTTCACATCCGTCTCCGCTGGGAAAACGGTGTCCAAATGACCATCTAGTGCCACACAACCCTTGCCTTTCCTGCCTTTGCGTAACGCAATCACATTACCTACTTTGTCCGTCCAGACAGAATCGGCGCCAGCTTCTTTCAGCATCGATGCGAAACGGATTCCCCGTTTTTGTTCCATAAATGGAGGAGCCGGAATCTCGGTAAGCATAATCAGCTCCTCGCGATTTTGCTTCTGTTGCGCCACAATGTGCTGGAAAGCCTTTTGTATCTGTTTATCCCTGGCTAATTGATCAATTTCCCGACTATACTGGGCTTCCACTTTACCTTCTTTTCCCGGCTCTGCCTCCTGGGCATGGGCATGCGTAATCCACAGAAGGGAGCCGGTAACTAATCCGAGGAAACAGGTAGCAGTAAGGTTCATCTTCATTTTTTCTATCAATCAAAGTTGGTCGGTTGTCTGTTTAAGTGTTCAAGATAAGCATTTAAGTATGAGGACAGAATTGTTTATGGTTTGATTCTATTGATTCTTTTTGAGATGATTCTCAAGTCAATAGGACCAATAAGAATCTACAAGAATCAATAGAATCAAATTTGGTCAACTACTTAAGTAAGGTGAATGATCATTCGTAGCAAATTTCTGATGACTAGTTATAACCATACCTGACAACTAATGACAACGTATTTAAATCAGCCGACTAGCAAGCCATTCGTAACCCAAAGGTTCGATAAAATAAAACAGGCACTTCATCTGTAACAGAGAAAGTGCCTGCTTTGGACAATCCATTTTGTTTGGCTGTTCGTAGGTTCAGTCTATCGGGGTTTACTACCCTGCACCTGAAAAACTCATAAACCTAATAACCGCTATTCCTGCGATTCTGCGACAGTGTCAACGGGAGCCTCGGCAGGATCTTCAACAGGGGCTTCAATGGGTCGGATACTAATGGTGTTGGTACCGCTGATTTTGACCCGATATTCCCAGTCTTTCTGGACTTTGTTCCCAAAATATTCTTTAAGCAACGGGTGAGAAAAACTGGCTCCATGCTTAGATGTTTTCTTCCGCTCAATGGGGCAATGAATGCGTTGATCGTTCGGAAGGGTTACTACGACAATTTTACCATGTTCACCAAAATACGAATCAACACTAGCTGGTACGTTCACAATACCCTGTTTGTGACTGGCTAATTGTGAGGTTATCGTAAAAGCGGGTTGACTCGGTAGTTTATTCGGTTGACTGTCTGTAGACATGAGACTTGCTTATAGTGAAGCACAAAGGTATATAATAATAAAATCAGTAATTTACTATGCGGGATAGAATTAGCAATTTGCCTGTTTTTCCCGTTTACTTTTTCCAGGCTCCCAGCAACCGCCGGATGATGATAATTTCGCCCACATGGTACGCCGTATGATCAGCAATGAGCAGAGCTTCACGGAGCAGGTTCTGCCCATCGCTATGCGCAAAAGGTGCGTATAAATCACGCTGAGGATCATTTAGCAGCTCAACAAAGTCGGATCGATCCTGTCTGATCTGGTCCAGTGCCTGTTGCCAGGCATCCTCATTTGGCGGTGCTACCTCCTTTGCCCAGTACCCATCGGGCCAGGGAGGAGACTGATGATCGGCATTTCGGGAAAATTCAAGAATATCCCATTGTGCAATACGAATATGATCGACCAGTTGCCAGATACTATAGGGTAGTTTGTCGGGCTTTACCCCTCGGAGTTCGGTTGGCAATCCCCTAACTGCCTCGTCAAACGATTGGTGGGCATTACTTCCGGTCAGTAAACTAACCAATTGCGTCTGAACTACTGAGTGTATCGTGTCGGCAGGTTGATTGAGTTGCGGCATGCTGGTTGACTTCTGTTCTTCTATAACTACGAATTTTTGGGCAAAGAAGTTTTGTTTTTTAATGATGCTCATTTCTTAAACCAATTCTCCAGTTGTTGACTTCTTCCCTTATCTATGCTATCCGACCCGAACAGCCAGCCTTTTTTCTGACAAAACCAGTGTATTTAGCGTTATCCACGCATGAAAGCAATTATCATAACCCGCCCCGGCGATAGCGCTGTACTTAAGTTACAGGAACGACCGATTCCGAAACCCGAATCTGGACAAGTGCTGGTACGCGTGTGCGCTGCGGGTGTTAACCGAAGCGATATTCTTTTGCGCGAGGGTGGCTACGGTATGAATCCGACGGACCAGATTCCGGGCCTTGAAGTAGCGGGCATTATCGAGCAAAACGGCCCCAACTCAAGCCGCTGGCAGGTTGGCGACCGGGTGTGTGCTCTTATTGCCGGGGGCGGCTATGCTGACTATGTAGCGGTCGATGAACGACACTGCCTGCCCATTCCACAAAATCTTTCCTTTGTTGATGCAGCTTCCTTACCCGAAACGGTTCTGACCGTCTGGTCAACGGTTTTTCAGTGGGCGCACCTGAGTCCGGGCGAAAATTTTCTGGTACATGGTGGTAGCAGTGGCATTGGTGTCACTGCCATTCAACTGGCAAAGGCATTCGGGGCAAACGCTTATGCAACAGCAGGTAGCGATGAGAAATGTGCCGCTTGCGAACGATTAGGGGCCACCCAATGCATCAATTACAAACAGGAAGATTTTGAACAGGCGCTTTCAGGCGTAGGCATCAACGTCGTTCTGGATATGGTTGGGGGCGACTACACGCCCAAAAATCTTCGTCTAATGGCTACAGACGGACGATTGATGTTTATCAATGCGATGGAAGGAGCGGATAGTCAGATCCATATCCCTACGCTGATGCAAAAACGGATAACCCTTAGTGGCAGTATGCTTAAACCACGAGATGCCGATTTCAAAGCTGCGTTAACGGCCCAGGTCGAACAACAGGTCTGGCCACTACTAGTCGATGGGCGATTGAAGCCGGTTGTCTACCGAACCTTCCCGCTTACGGAAGCTACTCAGGCACAACAGCTTATGTCTGGTAGCGAACATATTGGCAAAATTATCCTTACTATTCCAAACGATCTATAGAATGGCTACCACTTTCCTGACCGCCGAATGGCGAAATTTAATCTTTGCCAATTACGCCCTCGACCAGGCCGTGTTAAAGCCACTCCTCCCCTATGGCACTGAGCTTGATGAACTTGATGGCGTCTACTACGGAAGTCTGGTGGGGTTTTATTTCCAAAACGTAAAGCTATTCGGACGCCTGTCTGTTCCGTTTCATCGCCAGTTTGAAGAGTTCAATCTGCGCTTTTATGTCCGACGAAAATCGCCAACTGGCTGGAAACGGGGTGTTGTATTTGTAAAAGAACTGGTCCCTAAACTAGCCATTTCCCTGGTTGCAAACACCCTGTATGGCGAACCCTACGAAACCCACCCCATGCGCCACCGTTGGGACATACAGGAAAAAACCCAGGAGATCGACTATGAGTGGAAAGTCGGCTCCGACTGGAATCACATCCGGGTCAGTGCCGACCGAGTAGGACATACGCTGATTCCTGAGAGTGCAGAGGCTTTCATTACGGAACATTACTGGGGTTACACTCGTCGGGGAACAGAACGTACATCGGAGTATGAAGTTGTTCACCCGCCCTGGAACATCTTTCCTGTAACTACCTTTGATGTACGCTGCGATGTGGCAACACTATATGGGACTACATTTGCGCCTTTTTTTGAACACTCACCCGTCTCGGTATTTCTGGCCGATGGGTCGGCGGTAGCAATCAAATCCGGAGCAGCCATAGACTAATCCTCTTCCAATCTAGAATCTTCAGAATCTATATTTTGGAAAGCCCTAGCTATGACCGGTTCGATAGGCTTTTTTGATCGTGTAATTCCTGACCAAACGGAAGCTTAAAGCTCCCTTATTAATCGCTCATTATAGAGATCAAGCTCTGCATCATTTTTTACCCTTTTTCCATGGGTTAAATCCATAAGAGCCGCCCACTTACGGTCGCCCGTTGCCGCTGCGAAGGCCTCAAACCGTAGCTCCGTTAACAGCCAATGAATTGGGTAACATTTATCTTCGGCCAGAGCTATGGCTACTAATGAGTCATAAATTTCTCTAGCCTGTTCTTCGCTAGGTGTCGACGCCCACAAACTCGTATAAGCCTCGTAAACATCCCTCACCTGGCTAGCTTTAGCGCCCCAAAAACAGATGAGTGGTTCACTGATAGAAGAGAAAACGGTACGAGCTCGTTCGTCAAGAATCATGATTGCCTTTTTTGAAAAACAGAACATCAATCATGCCAAAAATGCCTTAATAGTGCACTATATCTCTATTTTCAGGACAATAGGTATTATTTTTAGTAGTAGTAGTGATCTACAAACTAAAAAAACGAGCTAGTCGAAATGCCTGTATATTAAATTCGGTTGTTTCTTTTAGGGCTAGTTCCGATAAAATTTGCCCAACAGCCGCTGAATGCTTAAATCCATGCCCTGAGCAGGCCGACGCCAGGATTATATTCGAATAATCTGGATGCTGATCAATAATAAAATCACCGTTTGGCGTCATGGTATACAGACAAACGGCCGATTTAACGCAGGCAGGGCCAATTCCTGCAAAATTAGGAGCCACATGCTGTTCATACATGGTCTGAGTTTCGGCCGTACTCACCATACGGTTTACAACCTGGGGTGACGTTACCTGCTCATATACTTCAGTCGCTAGTTTAAGGCCGCCCTTTAGACCACCAATGGCCGGAAAACCATATACCTCCCGGTCGCTCAGAATAAATACAGGGAACCGATCAGGTGTATACTGATAATAGTTATCCTGAATAGCAAACCAGTATAGTACCTGCCTGTACACCCGAAGAAGGTCATGGTAAGGGTTTTTCGAAGCAATTCGGTTATCCAGGAACCTGTTGTAAGAATCAGTTTTCGGGTCTGATACGTCGCCTGGTCGGTACGAACGGTTAATATGGCCCCTTTCGATTCGAAGGCTAGCATTCGTTCATTGGTTCGTACAGAGGCTCCGTTTTTTTGAGCCTGGTCAAGCTGTGTAGAAATACATCGTTCCGGGTTCAGAAAACCGGCCTCTTTTTCATAGTAGCCAATATCATTGGTACGAAAGTTGAACTGGGGGAACTCCCGCCGAAGTGCAACAGTATCCAGCATACGATGAGCGATGCCAAAGGTTTCGGCGGCTTCAATGGTTGTTCGGAGCCAGCCAGGCTTATTATGCATCGGTTGGTAAGAAGCAGTCTGCCCAACAAAAAGTCCACCCGTGATGGTCAGTAGATGCTCACCCGTCTGTTGCTCAAGCTCGCGCCAGATTTGATACGACCGCAGCGCCAGAGGCACAAAATGAGCCCCTTCGCCAATAGCCTGCCGGGTAATTCGGGTTTCGCCATGGGTAGACCCCAGCGTATGCGGTGGCGAAAACTGATCAAGGCCTAACACATGGGGCGTTTGTTTCGAAAGCTGATAGAGGGCAGCACTACCCATAGCACCCAGTCCAACGACAATTGCATCAAAAATCATAAAAAGTAAGCCAGCAAATGACGGTTTTCACTAAACGTAAAACCTTACATTACTATATCTGGTTAAGTGCAGAATAAATCTACGTGTAATCAGAGACGAATCAATGACCGACGAGCAAAAGCCCTTCGATCAGGATAAAACCGCCGAACTCGAGCGGTTACAATTTACCTTACAAGCTGCCGGAATTGGCACCTGGGATCTCAACTCCAGCAACCAGCTCATTCGTTGGAATGATCGTTGCCAGGAACTATTCGGTTTCTCTGGCAAAGCGGTACTCCCTTTTCAACAAGCGCTGGAACGAATTCACCCTGATGATCAGGAACGTGTATTTGTAGCCCAGCAGGAAGCGTTCGCTAACCACTTAGATGGTCTTCTTGATATTCAGTTTCGCACTCTGGAAACACCCGGCCATCCGTCGCGCTGGTTGCAATGTAAAGGCAAAACTTATTTTAATCAACAGGGAGAACCCGTCCGACTTTCGGGTATTGTCCAGGATGTTACTACCCTCATACAGCAACAAGCCCATCTAGCCGCTTCGGAACAACTTAATCAGTTAGCTACTGAAGTGGCAGATGTTGCAACCTTTCGACTCAGGCTAACCGATGGGACTATCGACTACCAACCTATATTAGCCAAAATCCTGACTGGTCTGGAAACCACCCAATATGATCACTCTACGCTGACCAACTTTATTCATCCAGACGATCGCCCTATTCGTCATCAGGCTTATACTGACGGATTACTGACCGGAAGGGTTCGCTATGAAGTCCGATTTATCTGGCAAGATGGCTCTATTCACTGGGTTCGGATGCAGGGTGCCTATGTTTTTGATGAAGCCAGGCAACCCCAGGAGGTTATTGGTCTTGTTCTGGATGTTACAGATCAGGTTTTGGCACGCCGTAAACTGGAAGAGAGTGAAGCCCAAATTCGTAGCCTTGTCGAAAGTGCTCCCTTTCCCATTGGCGTTTATGTGGGTCGCCAGATGCAGATCCAACTGGCTAATCAGTCCATAAAAACAGTGTGGGGTAAAGGCGACGATGTGATTGGCAAGCGTTACGCAGAGATATTGCCCGAGCTGGCAAGTCAGTCGATCTATGAGCAGTTGGATCGTGTTTATATGACAGGTATTCCTTTCCATGCCAAAAATCAACGGGTAGATCTTACCGTCGATGGAAAATTGCAGCCATATTATTTCAACTATAGTTTTACCCCGCTCTATAATGCAGAAGGGGAAATTTATGGGGTGATGAACACGGCTGCCGAGATAACCGATCTGGTTGTAGCGAAACAGCAGGTCGAAAAAACCGAAGCCTCCTTGCGTGGCGCTATTGAACTGGCTGAACTGGCCACCTGGAGTATGGACGTCAAAACCGGTGTCTTTAGTTACTCGAACCGGTTTATGGGCTGGCTTGGCTTCTCCGAATCAACCAAGTCTATGGATGAAGCTTACAATCCCTTACCCGACGAGTTCAGGCAATCGGTCGCCGATGCCATAGCCGCAGCGGTTGCGCCCGGTTCCTCGGGTCTTTACGAGAATGAGCATCCCATTATTAATCGGCTGACTGGTCAGGTACGCATTATTCACGCCCAGGCTCAGGTATTTTATAATGCTGATGGAGAACCCGTTACCCTTAGCGGTACAGCACAGGATATTACGGCACAACGTCAGTTACAGTTAGCCCTGGAACATCAGGTACAGGAACGTACAGAAGAACTGGAAGCCGCGAATGAAGAACTGGCAGCCATTAACGAAGAATTGGCAGCCACCAATGAAGAATACGCAACGACTAACGAAGAACTGGAAGAAGCCAACCAGCTATTCAGTCGATCCAATGACAATCTACAACGGTTCGCTTATGTAGCCAGTCATGATTTGCAGGAACCTCTGCGCAAAGTGCAGCAATTCGGCGATTTGCTAAAAAGTCAGTATGCTGCTCAGTTAGGCGATGGCATTGGTTATCTGGAACGCATGCAGGCAGCCGCCAGTCGAATGTCAAATCTAATTAAAGACCTATTAAGTTTTTCACGAATATCAACCCGGCAGGATGCATCGTCGTTAGTATCGCTCAATGGCGTTGTGAGTACGGTTCTGGGGGATTTAGATCTACGTATTCAGGAAACCGGTGCCCTGGTAACCGTCGACTCCCTACCAAGAATTCAGGGCGATAAGTCACAATTAGAGCAGTTGTTTCAGAACTTGCTAAGCAATGCCTTGAAGTTTCGAAAGGCCGATACTCCTCCATTGGTACGTGTAAGTGCCTATATAATAGCCGCTACGGAGCTCCCTCCTTCCGTAAAACCTAACCGTGTAACCGCAACTTACCATTGTATTACCGTTGCCGACAATGGGATTGGCTTTGATGAAAAGTACGTTGATCGTATATTTCAGGTTTTCCAGCGATTACATAGCAAGACCGAATTCGCAGGAACCGGTATTGGCCTTGCTATCTGTGAAAAAGTGGTTGCTAATCATGGTGGAGCCATTACGGCTCATAGTAAACCAGGGCAAGGTGCCACGTTTAGCCTTTATTTTCCTTTATAAATTTACATCAAAGCATGTCCAACCAATTCCCTATTCTATTGGTCGATGATGATCCAATGATTGCCGATATTCTGACGAAAGCCGCTAAAAGCAACTTTCCCGAAGCTTCGTTTATTCATGTAACTACATTCGAAGCTGCGAAACGGTACATTGAGGAGTTGGAAGGGAAAGGGCCAAAAATAGTTTTACTCGATATCGACTTACAGGATAAGGTTGACGGACTGGATTTTTTGGCTCTATTACGCGCTCATCCCAAAGGGCGAATTCTGCCCGTTGTTGTCCTGTCAGCCAGTAAAACAGCTCAGTTGGTCGAGCGAGCTTATACCTTCGGAGCATCTTCGTTTACGGTGAAACCCTTTAGTTATGCCGATTGGAAAGTTTACTTAAGTAACTTGAAATCCTATTGGTATGAGACCGTTACTTTGCTTGATGTCAGGCATTCGAATAACTTGTAGACTGTGAGCTTCTATTGTTTCTCTAGATTCTATTGGCCTTAATAGCTAAGCTAGTAGTTATCAAAAGAATCTAGAGAAACTATTGTTTCTAGTTTGTCAAAGCTCTAGGTTGTCCAAGAGCTAGTCGTCGTAACTGATTTCAGATTCAAGGCCAAAGCCAATTTTTTGCAGGCTGGTGATGGCATCCATCATAAATCCAGTCGCGTTGGTGAGCTGGCGGGCATCGGGATGGTTATCATCGACATGGCCTAACAAGCTATTCCCTTTCAATCGAAGGGTTTCCAATTGGGCAATGAGTTCAGTAAGTACAGATTTCATTTCTGGGTCCATAATAGCTACCTGGCTTTGTGGTGTAAGAATATCGCTTCCTCTTCTATCGACTAACCTCTAACGGCCTCCTGGAGTTCTATAAATAATAGCTTCCTCAAATTCATGTAAAGATTATGTAGTACTGGTGAACTTTCATATCGATAGAATAGTTAACACTGTTATAGATTTTAACACTACCTAGAATGGGCATTCTTGAGCGTAGGCAACGTCAGAAAACAGAAGTGAAAACCAGTATCTTACAGGCAGCCTGGCAGCTCGTTCTGGAAGAGGGCTGGCAGGCACTCTCTATTCGCAAGATTGCCGACGCTATCGAATACAGTGTTCCCGTTATCTACAGTCACTTTGAAAACAAGGACGCTATTCTACAGGAGTTCACCCGCGAAGGGTTCCAGTTGCTAACCGAAGAGGTTATCCGGCATCGAGACAGTCAGCCCGAAGCCAGCCAGCAATTGGAGGCAATCGCTACTGGCTACTGGAACTTTGCCTTTGCGAATAAAGAGTATTATCAACTCATGTTCGGCTTGGGAATTCCGCCTTGTGAACAAGTCAATCAGGTTGCCGAAATGAAACAGTTTTCGGATGTACTAATCGCTGTGATTCAGGAAGCGATCAGGGGTAGTAAACAGCCTGAGGTAGATGCATTTTTGAAGTTTCATACCTATTGGTCGATTCTGCATGGACTAGTTTCGATTCAGATGATTGATCGAAATGCAACCGGTAACCCCTGGAGCCAGCTTGTCTTGCAGGACGCTATTGGTGGATTCATTAAAGCCTTAAACGGCTAATTTTTTTAGCCTATTATTAACAGTGTTAGTATTTATATCAGTGTAAAAAAAACAAACCAAGTCAAACAACCTAAATTAGTTACTCACAACTATGGCAACCACAAAATGGGTCGTAGACCCAATGCACTCCGAAGTTCAGTTCAAGGTAAAACACCTCGTTATTTCAACCGTGACCGGCACCTTCCGGAATTTTGAAGGGGGCGCTACCACCGCCCACGACGATTTCGACGGTGCCGAAGTTCACTTTTCCCTGGATGTAGCCAGCGTAGATACCAATCAGGCAATGCGTGACAATCACCTGAAATCACCTGAATTTTTTGACGCGGACACCTATCCAAAAATTGCCTTCAAATCGACATCCTTCAATAAAATTGACGATGATGAATATACGTTGACAGGTGATCTAACCATGAAAGGCATCACCAAACCTGTAACGCTGAAAGCTGAATATGGTGGCATGGCCAACGATATGTATGGTAACCAAAAGCTGGGTTTTGAAGTTACTGGTAAGATTAACCGTAAAGAATTTGGTCTGACCCACAATGCCCTTACCGAAACCGGCGGACTTGCGCTGGGCGAAGACATTAAACTCATTGCCAATATTCAGTTGGCCAAAGCCGCCTAACCTAACGACGAACAACGATGGACGTAGAAATCTGGAGTGATGTTATGTGCCCCTTTTGCTACATCGGCAAACGGAAATTTGAGCACGCGCTGAATCAATTTTCGCACAAAGACCAGGTAAACGTTGTCTGGAAAAGCTTTCAGCTTAACCCGGACCTGAAAACGGAACCGGGTAAAAACATCAATCAGTACCTGGCCGATATTAAGGGCTGGAGCCTCGACGAAGCTAAGCGCATGAATGATCGCGTTACAGCGATGGCCAGCGAAGTTGGTCTGTCGTATGATTTCGACAAAGCCGTTGTTGCCAATTCGTGGGATGCTCATCGGCTTATTCAACTGGCTAAACAACACGGGCTGGGCGATGCTGCTGAAGAGCGACTGTTCCGGGCCTATTTCACCGAAGGCCGCGACACCTCCGATAAGGCTACGCTCCTTGAATTAGGCACGGAGATTGGCCTCGCATCGAGTGAGGTTGAAAACCTGCTCCAAAGCAATCAGTTTGCCGAAGCAGTTAATCAGGATATTTATGAAGCCCAGCAAGTGGGTGCCAGAGGTGTCCCCTCTTCGTCCTGGACCGCCGATACGCTGTGTCGGGTGCCCAACAGCCCGAAACGTTCTTAGGAGCCCTCAATACCGCCTGGACAGACTGGGAAAAAGCGAATCCTGTGGTTGTTCAGGAAGCCAATGGGCCAACCTGCACACCCGGCGAAATCTGTTAGGTAGTGAATGGATAATGTAAAATGAATAATGGCTAATGAACTGCATCGTGCTGATTCATTAGCCATTATTCATTTTACATTATCCGTTAGAAATTATATAGTAGTTGCGCACTCAGCCCTACCGAATACGCATGATAGTAGACATATGTTGAGTGAGCATCCAGATTATAACTAAACCCAGGCTGAACGATTAAGGAGCAACGCTCATTCAGCCGATAGATAGCCCCGATACCTACCCCAGGTGTAATAGTCACGGGCTTACCTAGTTTCACCGCTACCTCCTGGCCATTCCCAAAATCAACATAACTCTTTGCACGAAATCCCAGCGATACCCCTGCCGAAAAATAGGGAGAGATTCGCCTGGTCGATGATTGATAGTTAATCTGCAAGGGCACACCATACGCAAATTCATTCCGATGCGTATTGGTGTAATTAAATGGAATCTCGTTCCTGTTCTCAGAGTAATAACCTTTTGCAGACAGGGTCTGGCTTGCCGTAATACCCGCATTTACAGACCATTTTGGAGAGAACGCATAGCGTACTAACAGACCAACAGCATAGCCAGTATTGTGCAAAGAAGTAACAATTTCCGTGGATGATAGCTGCGTATTTGGGTCAGGTATTGGCACAATCAGCTTCGAATCAGTGTGACCATATGAATAACCCACTCGTAGGGCCACGGAAAATTTGCTTTGGCCGAAAACAGGGCTTAGCCCACCTACTATACCTAGCCAGACGAAAATAAAGCGAGAAGTAGCTTTCATACGATTGAGGTTTCGATTCAAAAGTTTAGGATAGTGCTGGCTCGAGGGGTACAAATAAACACCAATTCGTCACCCGCCAATTACCGTTTAAGGTAACTAATTTACCGCAAAACTGTTGTATTCCGATTTGCTAACCCAGTTTATTGGTAGCTCTCAGGCACGGCCACAACAAAATCCTTTCCCTACTGATTACGAAGCAATTAGCCTTCTTAGGTACTCCAGCCCAATTTACAAAAAAGATAATCTTTATCGGGATTACCCAATTTCAGGATTCCTCCTCCGTCATTTGACAACGTTGCTGATAGTGTTTTCGCAACGGTCAATTTTTTAGTCTGCATTCAATCGCTACTCACACATGAAAAACACGCTACTGTATTGTTGGCTGCTTGTGTTGCTTTTCGCTAGGCCAGCCTTGGCACAGGATGTAACTGTAAGCGGTCGCGTTACTGCATCAGAAGACGGCTTAGCCTTACCAGGTGTAAGTGTACAGGTCAAGGGAACAACCCGAGGCACAACAACTGACGCAAACGGGCGCTACCAGATCAATGTACCCACCACGGCACGATTGATCTTCAGCTTTATTGGCTACACCAGTCAGGACGTGGCGGTGGGTAGCCAATCGACAATCAATATTGCGCTGGTCAGTGGTTCACAAAGCCTGGACGAGATTGTGGTCACAGCCCAGGGAATCGAGCGCGACAAACGTTCGCTGGGGTATGCAACCCAGGAAGTAGGCGGGAATATTCTGGCCCAACGCTCGGAACCCAACTTGCTCAATGCGCTCCAGGGTAAGCTCGCGGGGTCAGTATAACCAGTGCCAGTGGTGCTCCGGGCGCTTCGACAAACATCAATATTCGTGGAATTACCTCATTCACAGGCAGTAACCAACCGCTGATTGTGGTCGATGGAATTATCTTCAGCAACGATGTCAACCTCACGCAAAACACACTCTTTGGTACGCAACCCTCTAACCGACTGGCCGATATCAACCCCGAAAGCATCGAGTCGGTCAACGTGCTCAAAGGCCCCGCAGCGGCTGTACTCTACGGATCGAGGGCATCAGCCGGTGCTATTGTGATCACTACTAAATCAGGGCGTAACCAGAATAACAAGACCGAAGTGACGGTCAATTCGTCGTATAACGTTCAAAACATTTACGGTCTCCCCAAATTCCAGAACGACTACGGTCAGGGAGCGAATAACCTGTTTACGGCCAATTCGGCGAATTCCTGGGGCCAGCATTTGCCGGTGGACCTACCACCGTAACCAACACGCAGGGGCTTGTTGTGCCCTACCAGGCGTATCCGAATAATGTGAAGGATTTCTACAAACAAGGGAGCATCATCCAGAATTCAGTCAATATTGCCTCGGGCGATGCCACCCGTAATTATATTCTGGCCGTTGGTAATACGCTTCAGAATGGGGTCATCCAGAACTCGAAATTTAATCGAACGAATGTACAGCTTGGGGGTGAATCCCGTCTGACCAATGGCCTGAAGATCAGCGGAACGGGTACCTACGTCCAAACCGTATCGACAGGTATTCCAGGCGGAAATGGAGCCAGTGCCTTCGGACAGATTACCCGCATACCCAGGAGTTATAACCTGCCTGGTGAACCCTATCAGGATGCGAATGGCAAAAGCATTTATTACTCAACGACCAGTAATAACCCAGAATGGAGCGTGAACAATGAACGTCTGGACAGTCAGGTCGACCGGTTTTTCGGCAACTTCCAGATTAGCTACGACATTGCCAAATGGCTCAATGTGGCTTATCGGGTCACGGGCGACACCTACACCGATCGCCGAAAATTGATTCTACCAATTGGCGCTGGCCGTTCGCCTACGGGCGAAATCCAACAGGATAACTTCTTCCGAAACGAGCTTAACGGTGATTTGCTGATCACCGCCCGAAAAGACAATTTATTCCTGGAAGGGCTGAATGCCAATCTATTGCTGGGTAACAATCTTAACCAACGCAAAACGCAGCAGTCATTAATTGATGTATCTACCCTGACACTTCCCGGATTCTATAATGTGAGTAATGGCTCGGTGTTTACAGCCAACACCGGAACGGGTGAGTTTAGTACCCTTCGCCGTCTGGTGGGCTATTATGGCCAGTTGTCGCTGAATTACAACAACTACCTGTTCCTCGAATTGTCGGGCCGGGCCGACCAGTCCTCGACGCTACCAAAGGCCAATAACACCTATTTCTATCCGTCGGCCTCGGTTAGTTTCGTGCCCACCGATGCCTTCAAGTTCAACTCGGATGTACTATCGTATGCTAAAGTTCGGGCCAGCATTGCTAAAGTAGGTCGCGATGCCGATCCTTACCTGCTGAATTCGGTCTATACCACAGCTGCTTATGGAAATAACGTAGCCAGTATTACCTTCCCGTTGCAGGCGAATGGGGGAGTATTCCAGGCTTTGTGGTGAGTAACCGCATTGGCAACAATAACCTGACGCCTGAATTTGTGACCTCTTACGAAGCTGGCATCAATCTTGGCTTCTTCAAAAACCGCCTGAGTATCGACGCTACCTATTTCGATTCGCGCAGTAGAAATCAGATTTTCAACGTAGCCATCTCCAACTCAACGGGTTATGATACCCGTACCACTAACGTTGGCGAATTACGTAATCAGGGGGTCGAGCTGGTCTTGAATGCAACACCGATTCGAATGGGTGGTTTCAAATGGGATGCTACCCTGAATTACACCCTCATCCGAAATAAGGTCATTTCGATTGCACCGGGTATTACCTCGTCGAATGTTGGCAGTTCGGCCACAAATCTTGTTGGTTCGGGAGCCAATGCGTTCACGGGAATTATTCCGTCCATTTACGAAGGCTATCCGTATGGTGTCGTAGTTGGAACGGCCAATGCGCGGGTACAAAGTTCGGACCCCAATGGGTTGTATTATGACCCGACTGGTCAATACGCAGGTCAGTACGTTATTAACGGAACCTCCGGGCAGTTTGCCCCAGGAATTGCCAACTCAGTAATTTCGAATCCGCAACCCAACTACACAGCCGGGCTCAACAACACATTTTCGTATAAAGGACTTGCCTTATCGGTTCTGGTCGATACCCGGCAGGGGGGTCAGTTGTACTCCTTCAGCGTAACTGATGCACGAGCCAACGGCACCCTTTATGTAACGGGTATTGACCGCGATCAACCCCGGATTTTACCGGGTGTAATCCAGAATGCTGATGGCACCTTCCGACCTAACAACATCCAGTTAAGCTCACAAGTCTACTGGAATACGGCTTTGGGCGGGTTAGCATCAGAAGCCGCCGTGTTCGATGCCACGGTGTACCGCCTTCGCGAAGTAGCCCTAAACTACACGCTGCCCAAGGGCTTGCTGAGTAAAACGCCTTTCGGATCGATTTCGGTGGGTGTGAGTGGCCGCAATCTGTTTTTCTATGCACCTAACTTCCCGGCCGATCCAGAAATCAACACCCAGGGAGCCGGTAATATTCAGGGACTTGACCTTAACGGGCCTCCTAACACCCGAAACTTCGGCGGTAACATTCGACTCACGTTCTAATCACTTTATTCGTCGCCTTACTCATGAACTTCAGACAGCACAAACGCTATTTGCTCATCCCTCTGTTGCTGGGAATGGGTGCCTGTAGCAACTTTCTCGACGTCAACGTAACCCCCAACAATCCCACTTCGGTCACGCCAGCGGTGTTGTTGCCTGCTGCCCAGGCGGGTACTGCCTTCGCCAACGCCAATGAGCTGAATCGCTTTTCCTCAACGCTGGTTCAACAGTTAGCGGGGGCGGCCAATAACCCACAGAACTACGATATTTTCCAGACCAATGGGCCGATATGGAAAATCAGTGGCGGTTTGAGCTCTACGGGGGTGGCTTGGTGAACTATCAGAAGTTGATCGAATTGGCCGATGCCAATAATGCAAAAGCCTATTCGGGGATTGCCAAAATCATGAAAGCCTACACTTTTAGCATCGCTACTGATTTCTGGGCGATGTACCCTATTCTCAGGCGCTACTGGGCGAAGCCTTCACTACACCACGGCTGGATAAACAGGAGGATATTTACAAAGGGAATGCGTCCCTTGGCATTCAAAGTCTGTTCGATCTGGTACGGGATGGCATTAAGGATCTCGACGCTACATCGACGGTAAAACCCGGTGCCGATGATCTGATTTATGGGGGCGATCTGGCCAAGTGGAAGCGGGCAGGCAATACACTCCTGCTCAAATTTGCGACAACAATTAGTCGAAAAGAGCCAGCTCTGGCTACCAGTGTCATCAATGAAGTACTGACCGGGAACAACTATATCAACGCCAACAGTGGCGATATGAATTTCACCTTTGGTGCCAGTGTGGGGAGCCAGGACCCTCGATTTACCTACACCGCCGTTAGTACCTTCAAAGATGACATTATCCTCAGTACGCGTTATCTGACCCTACTCAACAGCCTGAATGATCCACGATTACCCATTTTCTTTACCAAACCTGCGGCTAATTACGTAACCATTGATAACGGTTTCCGGGCACCCTTCCTGCTCCCGTTACGAACTGGTCGCGCTACAATAAATACGTAACCGGCAACAACGGGGAAGGTCCCATACGAATTACCACCAACTTTGAGCGGGCATTTATTCTGGCCGAAGCCGCCCTTCGGCTGGGCACACCCGGCGATCCTCAAGCCCTTTATACAGAAGGTATTAAAGCATCAATGACGCTGGCAGGGCTCACGACCGATCAGATTACGGCCTACCTTACCGCCAATCCTACCGTAGCAACCTTAACGGGAACGACAGAACAGAAAATTGCCCAGATTATCACGCAGAAATACATTGCCTTTACGGGTAATGGCCGGGAGCTCTGGAACGATTACCGTCGAACAGGCTATCCTGTTCTACAGCCTTCCCAAAATGCGGCCGGGATTGACGGTACCCGACCCGTGCGGGCCGTTTACATTAACAACGAGATTCAGAGGAATCCTAATTTTCCCAACCCGGCCCCCAATCAAACATCCGCGTTTGGTGGGATGTCGATTAACAGTCATGGACGTTAAACACTCAAACGAATGAAAGCCTATCTGATCAAAAGCCTTTCCCTGATTTTATTGACCGCTAGTAGCTTCTCCTGCAAGGATGACTATGTATATAGCGATCTGGTGCGGGATAATCGCCCGGCGATTGCAGTTACGTTTCCCGGAACCACTACCTATGGATTCAATCCGTTCATAACCAGTTCGCTGGCGGCTGGTGGACCAATCCAGTTTACCCTGTCGATACCGGCGTCAAGTGGCCGCACAATTAAGGAAATCACCAAAATTGTGGGGGGCAACGGGCATCAATGTCGCTACGTTAAATGCCGCTACCGCTACAACGGCCTACAACGCAGCCCCGATAGCGGGCAACGGCACTACAGCTGTATTCACGACCACCCTTGCCGATTTCAAGACAAAGTACCCAACTGTGGCTACAGCCCCCGTTGCGTTACCCAACTTTACGGAGATTCAGTTTTTGTTTTTGGTAACATTGGATGACGGCACTCAAATCGTTCCCGAACCTGTTCGCGTGCGGGTTGTGGCCTGAGGTATAGCGCACGCCGATCTCACGAATTTTCGCGAATAAAATACCTGAAATCTAATTTAGATTCAATGCGCTATTTTCAAAAAAAAGAATCCCTCTTTTATGAAAGTGAGATTCTTTTTTTATTCACGTTTAAATTAAGTTTTTTCAATTTTAGTGCTAAATTAGAAAATCTATTAAACGAACTAACGATTATAAAGCAGCACTAAGGTTAAGCGTATGTTTAAATTTTCCCTTTATAATATAGAAAAATTCAGGTTATTTTTTTGTCATCCCGACGCCAGGATGGATCTCAAACTTGACTAATACGGAAGCTTGAGATCCCTCCTGACGTCGGGATGACAAAAAAAACGCAAACCCAGCTAGAAAATGAAAATTTAAACAGCTATTTATCACAAGTTCTATTGTTTTTCACCATTCCCACAAGTGAAAAAATTCAAACCTTATTAATTGGTAAATTTGCTATGTCTACGTAGCTAAAGTGGTCAACTATTTTCTATTCCGATTACGTTTAAACTTACACACCAGTAAGTGGCTTTAGGTTGTAGTGGTTCTGTTCTTCTATCTGAGTATCAAGTCAACACTATCTGTACCCTCCGCATTCAGACAAACGTCCTTACTTGCAAACAATAAGCAATCGCGCAGAATTAGACTCTATTGATTCTGAGATTCTATTGTACTAAAAATCAGCATCTTGGCACAGTAGATTCTATTGATTCTACCGTACTCAAAACCAGTGAATTGACGCAATAGAATCAACAGCATCTAAATCTGCCCAATTACTTAAGCAATCGCGCAAATTTAGATTCTATTGATTCTTTGGATTCTATTTCATCAATTCACTGATTTTCATTACAATAGAATCTAGGAATCAATAGAATCTAATTCAACTTAATTCTGCGTGATTACTTAAGCAATCGCGCAAATTTAGATTCTATTGATTCCTAGATTCTATTGCATCAATTCACTGATTTTCATTACAATAGAATCTAGGAATCAATAGAATCTAATTCAACTTAATTCTGCGTGATTACTTAATTAGCTCAAATAAATTAATCCTATTATAGACCCCGATGGGGTCATACAAGTCTCTCGTGACATTTTATACTGTGTACTTACTTGCATATACCATCAAAATACAAACAAATAAACTTACTGTATGGTCCTGTCTTACTTAATCAATAGGGAGCTTTTATAAGCCTTTACCGCTCTTGTATTATAATAACCTTTTATACAAAAAAGGAAAAGATCTGGCTAATGTTCTGTCTTTGTGGTATTAGAAAAAAGGAATTCCCGTTTAGTAACAACCTCTTTCCGACAACACTACGATGAACACGACTATCTTATCTCTTTTACTGGCCTTTAGTACCAATTTTACCACATTTGCTAACCCCGATCTTCCGCAGGCAAACAAAAAAAATAGGCCTACTAAACTGGCTCATTATCAGGTAGGGGCTTATTTAACGGCGGATGGAACAAAATTGCGAGTTAATGTAGACAAAGACCTGGAAGGCCAGGTCTTCCTCCAACTGTTCGACCAAAAAGGAAAATTGTATTTTGATCGACTAATGGATACAGGCGAATCCATTGCCCGGCTCAGTCTTGATTTAACCGATTTAGACGACGGCGACTACAAACTAAAGATCTCCAATGGACTTGAGATGGAGATTCGGGAGATAAAGATTACGACCAAACAGCCCACTACCCTTTCGCGCTCCATCACCGTATTATAAAGTATCCGATTTCTGCTCTGGCTGGACAGTTAGCGATAGCTGTCCTGTTTCAATAGCTCCCTTCAGTGTTAGTGACTACATAATTGGCTTACCTTTCTAATGAACAAACCCGATCTTGACCAGTGGACAACGGCCTTTGCCCTTATTGCATTTTTAGGACTATTCATGGCACCTTTACTCTTAAAACAGGCTGGCCAACAGAAACATCAGATTCGCTATATCGTAGCGATTCTGGTACTATTTTCACTCGTCCTAATTTATTACGTACTCTATTGGAGCAATTATCTACAGTTTTTCCCTTTCCTGAACAGGATGGCAGAACTGCTCTTTCTATCATTTGGGGTATTATTTTATTGTTACCTCAAAGAGTTACTTCACCAGCCCATTTCGTTCCGCATACGGAAGATTCATTTTCTGCCGTTTCTGGTAGCCACTGGCATCCATTTACTCCTTAATCTACTTGATCGTATTCTGCCTGCTTCGGCTTTTCAATCAGCTCCCCTTTCGTACTATCGCTATTTTTATCAATCTCTACCCTGGCTTGTTCTGGTTCATCTTTCGCTATATGCAATTGCCATCGTTCGGCTCCAGCCGAGGTTCCAAAGCTTACGGGAAGTCGCTCAATGGGCGCGCTGGTTTAGTCTCTGTTACCTGGGCTTTGTGCTCGCCAACTGGTCCTATCAGGTCATGGTCAACATGTCGTTTTTCAATCGCGACTGGGACTATGCCATTTCGCTAAGCATGGCCATTTTTATCGGGCTGGTGGCCGTATTGGCCTATCTACAACCCCATATTTTCCAAACAAATCGACTCCCCATTTCTGAATTAAAAGCGCTTACAACACCAACGGTCTTATTCCCAAGTGTCAGACTGTCAGCAGGAATCCCCCGCCCATCTATACCTGCTGATCCTGAAGTTCGCTATCGGCATTCGGGTTTACCCGCGCATATAGCTCGCCAGTTTGCTCAGCAACTTCAGGAGCTGATGCGAACCGAAAAGCTATATCATGACAATGAGTTACGATTAGAGACCGTTGCCGAACGACTTAACATTAGCCGCCACCACCTCTCGCAGGTGCTTAATGAGCAGTTGGGCATGAACTTCTTTGAGTACATTAACTCCTTGCGTGTTAAAGAAGCCCGGGAGTTATTGCGTCAGGTGCCCCGCCAGCAACTTAACATTATTGAAGTGGCCTATCAGGTAGGGTTCAACAATAAAGTTTCCTTCAACAAAGCATTTAAACAGACAACCGGTCTAACTCCGAGCGAATTTCGGCGCTCCACTCAGGATAAACCCGATTATAACTGCTCTACTCCCACAGACGAAAACTGAAAGCAATAGGTTACGTTCTAAAAGCGTCAGTTGTATAAGACATAGCTCTCTAATTCTCCCTGCTAATTAGCCTCCGCTATGTTAATTTGATATGTCTAAAAATTATCAATGATCACAATTTATTAATACATACATGTACTATGCTCATTCGTTTTCCGGAATAATTTTAGTCAATCAACTACAATACAGCACATTAGCTTATCTATCCAGAAGATAAACAGGTATTCACTAAACATATTTTTTCATA
This sequence comes from Spirosoma telluris, assembly GCA_003259005.1. GTDB lineage: Bacteria > Bacteroidota > Bacteroidia > Cytophagales > Spirosomataceae > Spirosoma > Spirosoma telluris. The sequence goes on along the minus strand of QLII01000001.1, from coordinate 236,589 downwards.
ATAGCCCTATAGATATATTAATTTTTTATTAATACTTTCCAACTTAATTGATTTTTAATCCATAATAGGGAGTTTTGTCCCCCTTTACTAATCACCAACACTATGACATTATTTTACCTTTCCCCTCCTCCATTACGACGCAAATGGAGTGTACTCTTCTACTTTCTGCTTGCTATCAGTTCGCTAGCCGTTGCGGAAAAAGGCCCCTTTATGGCAAGTCCGAATGCACGTCATATCCACGGAGAAAATCCGTTGGCTGACATAACCATTAGCGGACGAGTTACCGACGCGTCAACCAACGAAGCCCTGGCTGGCTGTACGGTTGTCTTGAAAGGCTCCCAGAAAGGGACAACTACTGATTCAAACGGCGATTATAAAATTGCCGTACCCGATGGCAATGTGACTTTAGTGTTTGGCTTTATCGGTTTTGTCTCTCAGGAAGTCGCCGTGGGTGGAAGAAATACCATCAACGTAGCCCTGAAAGCGTCCGCTTCTGAGCTTGCCCAGGTGGTGGTTATCGGTTATGGGAGTGCCTCCCAGAAAGATATGACCGGATCGGTAAAGTCGATCAAAAGTGCTGATTTCAACCGGGGTATCATCAACTCACCAGAGCAGCTTTTACAAGGTAAAGTAGCAGGAGTTAATGTCACGTCGGCCAGTGGCGAACCGGGTGGTACACAGAACATTACCATTCGTGGACCCGGTGGTGTTCGTACGGGCAGTACTCCTCTGTTTGTATTAGACGGGATTGCTTTGGATAATTCAAGTACGGGTGGCGCGACGAACCCCTTAAATTTTCTGAATCCACAGGATATTGAGTCGATTGATGTATTGAAAGATGCATCGGCCACTGCCATTTACGGTTCGCGCGGAGCCAATGGGGTTATTCTGATCACCACGAAAAAGGGAAAAGCGGGCTCTTCGACCTTTAGTCTTTCATCCAGTTTTGGTATATCGAACATTGCCCGTGCTCTTCCTGTATTTTCAGCGGCTGACTATCGGCTTCAGGTTCCGGCAGTAGGTGGGGTTCTGGAAGATTTTAAGGGGTCAACCGATTGGCAGAAGGAAGTAACGCAGACGGCCTACACCCAAAATCACAACGTATCGTTCGGTGGCGGAGCCAACAAGTTAACCTACTATGGTTCTTTCGGCATTCAAAATCAGGAAGGTATTCTGAAAAATAGTAAGCTCAACCGGTACACGGGGCGTCTGAATGTGTCGCAGAAGTTTCTGGATGACCGACTCACCGTCGATGTCAACCTCAATACGACCTACACGCTCAATAACCGGCCACCAACGGAGGATTTGATTGGAGGTGCCATCTCGACCAACCCCACTATACCGGCCTACGACACCGATGGCACGCCGTTCAAATACCTGGCTGGCACCAATCCGCTCATTACCCTGGCACTGAAAAAAGATATAACCACCATCAATAGGACAATCGCCAATTTTTCGCCCTCCTTCAAGATCACCAAAAATCTGGTGTATAAGCTTAACCTGGGCGTCGACAACTCCAGTGCGGTGCGGGATTTGGAGCAACTACCCAGTGCTGTTCCGTTGATAGATGGGCGTCTTGAATCCATCTACACTACGAATCGTAACATTCTGGTTGAGAACTATTTCACCTATACCTTAGCGAAACAGGATCATAACCTGACCGCTCTGCTAGGGCACTCCTACCAGAAAATTTTCGTGCAGGAACGCCGATCCAGTATCAACAAATTCCCAATCTCGCCCATCGACCCGATTTATAATCCAGGACTGGGGCAGGATCTTACTTTGGCCAATAATAAACCAAGCGGCTTTGCTACCGAGAATGAGCTACAGTCGTTTTTCTCACGCGTTAGCTACCAGTACAAGGATAAATACCTGATGACGGCTACCGTGCGTGCCGATGGGTCATCAAAGTTTGGGGCAAATAACAAATATGGGATCTTCCCATCTATCTCCGCGGGCTGGCGCTTATCGGAAGAAGCTTTCCTGAAATCGGGACCTTTCTCCGATCTGAAACTGCGGGCGGGCTGGGGACAAACGGGTAACCAGGAAATTCCATCCAAGATCACCCAGGCGCTCTTTACATCGCAGGTGTCGGCCTCGACGAGCTACCCACTCACGGCCACAGGGCCTTATCCGGCAGGCACATCGTATACGCGTCTGGCCAATCCAGACATCCAATGGGAAGTATCGACGCAAACCGACCTCGGTCTGGATTTCGGACTGTTTAAAGGAGCTTTGTCTGGTTCGGTTGACTACTTCCGGAAAGTATCCAACAACATTCTGCTGGAAGTAATCCCATCTGACCCCGTTCAACCAGCGGGTACGTTCTGGACCAATGTGCCGGACATGACTATCACCAATCAGGGCGTTGAACTGGATTTAAACTATCGCTATGCCAGCCTGGGCGGTTTCCGTTTCGATATTGGCGGGAACGTCACATTCATCAACAACGTGGTTAACAACTCACCTTACAGTGTCATCCCATCGGGCTCGGCTTCTGGTTCTGGACTAACCTCCGCTACGATCAACGGCTATATCAATGGACAACCCATTGGCACCTTTTTCCTGAAAGAATTCACTGGGCTCGATGACAAGGGGATCAGTACATTTCGGGATGTCGATGGCGATGGAATCATCACGGATAAAGACCGGGTAGCCGTGGGAAGTGCCTTACCGACAAATCAATTTAACCTGCATACCAATTTTGCCTATAAGGGTTTCGACCTATCGGTTAATTTCAACGGCGTATCCGGCAACAAACTGTATGACAATACAGCCAACGCGAACTTCTACAAACTGCGTCTGTCGAAAGGGTTAAATACGACTGCCGAGGCCATTCAATACCCCAATGAATCCATCAATAATTCGGCCCCCGTTTCGAGTCGCTACCTGAAAACAGGCGCTTTCTTCCGCCTGAATAACCTGTCGTTAGGCTACAACCTTAGCCCAAAAACGATTGGTCTGGGTAACTGGATTCAGGGAATCCGACTGTCGGCTACGGGCCAGAATCTGTTCGTAATCACCAAATACGATGGATACGACCCAGAGGTAAACGTAAATGACCGGAACATCAACGGGATTTCATCCTATGGCATCGACTACCTCAGCTATCCAAAAGCCAGAACGTTTGTTTTGGGCCTGAACCTTACTTTTTAATTGCAGAAGTCATGAAAAAGAAACTCATTTCCATGCTGGCTCTCGTTAGCCTGCTTGTCATATACGGTTGTACGAACTTGGCTGAAAATGTACTGGACGAAGCCTCTGTTTCGGGTCTTTCCGACCGGCAGGCTGCCGATGGAATTATGGCTCCTGTTTACGCCCGTTTGCCAGACATTTTCCTGCATACCAATTACTTCGCCATTCAGGAAATTTCGACCGATGAAGCCATTCTGCCCTACCGGGTGGCACCGACTGGGGCGATAACGGGATTTATCTCAACATGCACATGCATACGCATACCAGCACCGATCCGAACCTGAATAACACCTGGAACCTGATCCTGCAAGGTGTATCGCGATCAATAACGGCAATCAATACGTTGCCAACCTTAAAAGATCCCGTTACGAAAACCTATCTGGCCGAAGCACGGGTATGCGCGCTTACTATTCGTTACTTACCCTGGACTTATTCGGAGTAGTGTTTGTGAAGGACGATCTGGGCGCGACGTCGACCATTCTGCGGGGCGATCAGGCGGTCGAGTATATCAAAGCCGAATTTCTGGCGTAGAGCCTAACCTGGAAACAACCGTAGGACCCGGCCGCCTGACTAAAGGCGCGGTTTGGGGCCTGCTGGCACGCCTGTATCTGAACGCTGCTGTCTACCGCGATCGCTATGCGACTCAGTTTACGTTTAAATCAGAGGATATGGATAAGGCGGTTGAGTATTGCGACAAGATTATTGCTTCGGGTCAATACCAGTTATCGAAGGATTTCTTTTCCATTTTCAACTCTGACAACCACGACAACAAAGAGTTAATCTTTGCGGTCGATCAACGGGCCGATTTGAACGGACATAACCGGATGGCTTATTTTTCGATATCGGGTGATCAGTTTCCAATACCCGCCTATCCCAATGCCAACGGTACCGATGGACCGGCCATCACGCCTGATTACTACCAGAGTTGGGTTAGTGCCTATGCGCCCAAAGATCCGTCCGTCGATCCACGTTTCTACAAACAGAATCTGACAATCTATTCAAATCCAGCCGATTCGTGTGTGGCAGAAGCTGATTTCAATATCAATCGGGGTATTCTGCGGGTCAGCAATATGGCTTGATTCGGCGGAACGGTGTGTTTTTAAAATGCCCGGATGGTAAATACAAAGTAGGTAAACTCAATTATGACACCCGCAACAAGCCCACTCTACCCGTTGATTTTACCGAGAAAATCGACTTTACCGTTGCCGGAAGCAATTACAACACCGGTTACCGGGTTGAGAAGTATGAGTTCAGCAAAAAATCGGTTAGTGGCCGAAATTTCGGAGAAGCGGATATTGTGATTCTCCGATTAGCCGATGTTTATTTGATGCGGGCAGAAGCCAAATTGCGCAAAAGTGGCGATGCGGCCTCTGCCTTAGCCGATGTAAATACGGTCAGAGCTGCCCGAACTGTAACGGCACCACCCCCGCCCTTAACGACCATGAACCTGGATCTTCTATTACGCGAACGGGGTTTTGAATTATACTGGGAAGACCTTCGCCGTACTGATCTGATCCGGTTTGGCAAGTATGAGGGTACTTGGACCGAGAAGACCAACACAGATGTCAAGAAACGTATTTTTCCGATACCGCAAACGGCAATCGACGGAGCCTCTAACCTGCCGGGTTATCTGAAGCAAAACGATAGTTATTAAAGATTTTTTTTAACCAAAGAGGCACAGAGAACACAGAGTTAAAACAGCTTCAGAATGTTTTAACTCTGTGTTCTCTGTGCCTCTTTGGTTACTATTTTTCAACTCAAAGACTTCAATACGATTGCCAGGCGAAAGTCCATTGAGCTGACCCTACTTCTTCTTTGTTCCTGCCGAAATACGCGACGCCATTATCGCCCCATTGCCAGCGGGCTTTCGGAATGCTATCAAGTTGAAAGGCAAATTCTGCCGCGGAATCCCAGCTAATTTCACCCTGAATCAGCGTTGGCCATCCACCAAACTTAATGCCTGCCGTATTCGGAAAGATTTCTGAATAATTCTCGTCATATCTGGCCGGAATCGGAATGGGGCAATCGTCCCAATTCGGAAAATCCTGTTCAACAACTTCCGGAATCATCTGCATTGGTTTGATAGGCGACAATACGGGAACCTGAGCTAATGGGGTGAGTTCACCAGGTGTATTATAGGCTCTTAGGCACCAGCTTGTGCCGTTTTCATCGTCCTCCCGAGGAATCTCATTTGAGTCGATAAAGATCGTGATCAAGGCAATGTCACTGACAAGTTCCGGTTTGAAGGCAAAGTCATTCAAATTGATCTGGCAAAGCGGTAGCATTGGCTTACCCTCTCGTTGCGGCCAGCCTTCATCTGGTTTAGCAACCAGAACTTTACCAATCCAGGAAGCCTGCGGATTGTCGACAGGACGAAATCCGCCAACCTTCATGCGGATTGCGCGACGGACAATCTGATCGCTAAATTCCTTCTTTGTCATGGGCACTCTAGTTTACTGCACCCGAATTCATGGTTTTCAGCAAGGCTGTAAAGGGTTCTGGTGTATTGTTTAATTCAGCATAAATTTCGGCACTACGCTTAATCATATCAGGAAACCGCTGATGTTGTGGGCCCTCAATTGTGACGTCTGCTCCTTTTTCCAACAATAGCTTGCACACATCCCATAACTCCAGACGCGTAGCTGCCAATAACGCCGAATGACCTGCCAGCCAACTCGACGCCGTTGGCGGATACATCGAGTTGGGGTCGGCACCATGAGCCAGTAGCAGACTTATTTTTTCCCGCCGTTCAAAGTCATAGTCCATCACCATGAACAGGATAGGCGTGGGTAGTTGCAACAACCCTCTTGCATTTGGATTGGCCCCATTTTTCAGAAACCAATCCATCAGAGCAGCAGAACTATTCCGGCTCACCAACGCATGCGTGGGTATGTGATGTGGATCAGGGGTTTCAATGGTGGCTCCTTTGGCCAGTAAGAGCGATAAACAGGAAATAACCCAGTGAGCATCATCACTATATACGCCTTTGAGTGCGGCAAAGTCAAGCAGCGTTATATGGTCAGATCCACTTTCATTTAGCTGGGGAATAGGTTCCTTTAGCAGCTCTTTCACGTTCTCAACGTCATGATCGGCAATGGCCTGGGCCAGTTGTCGGCGTTGCGGATCATGAAAATAATACGTTCCAGTTACCTTCCGTCGTTATTCTGTTTAGTTTGGATACGCATGCTTGCCTGACCTATCCAGTGCACAAGACCACTCGCTACGGGCAGAAGTAGCACCACAAAGACGACTATCTGAGCAAGTTGAAAGGGCAGAAAGTTGATAACAAGCAGGATAGCCAGCAGGATAAAACCAACAAAGAGATACCCTGCCGCCATTCCGCGCCCAGCAGCATCCGTACCCGACTGATTAATGGTTAGGGAAGAGTATGTAAGTAACATTCCATAAACGACCAATAATGTCCAGTTTAGGAGGGTAATGGTTTTCATTCGCTACTTTTTATACCTCGAAGGGCAAGGCGTACTCTCTGGTAATCACCTTAGAAGAGCGCGTTTTCACTTCCACCTTCGCTTTTAGCGGAGAGCCCAGCACCAGGTAATTTTTTACGAACTGGTCCTGGTGCACCATCCAGGATTGATCTTCCAGCAAATACTCATCAACGCCTTTTTTAGCCGCCTGGTAGGCCCAGCGTTCCACAATGAGTGGCTCGTAATTGATGATGTTTCCCATATAATAAACCTGAATACCGGGCCGAGATTGATTCCCTAATTCAGTACAGCTCATTGCCGTGATTGTTAAGGAGGACCCATCTTCAAGATCCTTCACAGACCATTCTTCGATTACACTCTTCTCGTTTGCCATTGTCTTGTTAGTAGTTAGGGGCAAAACAACGCTACCCAACGGTACAATCCATTTAGGACTTGGCAACTGGTAGAAATGACTAAACAAGTAGCTGATTTTAGACATATAAGGTCACGCCCCTAGCTTTTCATCACTTTTTAATACGCTATTATGTACAATGTACGCAACGAACGAATTGGTCTTCGCGTACATGGCATATATAAGCTTTATTATGTAGTTCGAAAAAGCCGGTCCTCATTGAGTCCGGCTCTTTTTTAGTTTTATAATTTACTGCCTGAATCGCTTAACCACCCATCAATCTGGTGGAGAACTTCAGCGAAATCCGAAGGCTGATGTACGTAATCCAATTCACTTACGTCCAGGATTAGTAAAGGGCCAAGGTCGTAGGCAGCCACAAATTCTTCGTATAGTCGATTTAAACTAGCCAGATAGTCATCGCTAATAGCCAGCTCGAACGACCGTCCTCGTTTTTGAATTCGTTCCCGGAGTTTAGGCAGACTGGCTCGAAGATAAATCATCAGATCGGGTGGGCGAACCAGGCTCATCATATTCTCGAAGAGATGGCGATAGGTAAAAAAGTCACGCTCAGTCATGGTCCCGCTCTGATACAGATTTCGCGCAAAAATGGCGGCATCTTCATAGATTGTCCGGTCCTGCACCATCGTACGGCCTTGATTTACCCGCTTACTATCCATGATTTTTGTCATCTGCATAAAGCGGCTGTTCAGGAAATAGATTTGCAGGTTGAAGGACCAGCGCGGCATATCTTCGTAGAAATCGGCCAGATAAGGATTCCCCTCTACAGCTTCATAAAGTACCTCCCAGCCATAATTTGCGGCCAAAAGCTCTGCCAGCGTTGTTTTCCCAGCCCCAATATTTCCCGTAATGGCGATGTGCATTTTTAGTCAGTTGTTGTCATTACCTAGTTGCATTCAGTGACCGACAATAATAGGGAAAGAATGCCAACTAACTAACGACTGGGAACTAATCACTGTTTTAGTTTAATTTTGTAAGTCAGAACGGGCTATAGAACAGTACTCGTTCACCTTTACAGATGAAACCTTACCGCGTTCTCCTTTACTATATTTATTCGCCATCGAAAACCCGGAGCAGTATCGGAAGAGCATCATTTGCTGTGCCTGCAGCTGAACTTACTCGGACGTGTTATTGTGGCACCTGAAGGATTAAACGGAACGGTATCAGGCCTAACCGCCGATTGTGAAGCCTATATGGCCACTCTACATGCCGATCCTCGTTTTGCCAAAACGGAATTCAAGATTGATGAATCCAATGGGCATACCTTTCAAAAACTGCATGTTCGGGTAAAAGCCGAAATCGTACATTCTGATCTGGGCGTCGATCCGCTTCGACAAACGGGCATTCATCTTGAACCCGAAGAGTTCAAACAACTCAAAAATGATCCCGATGTCGTGTTAGTCGATATGCGATCAAACTACGAGCACGAGGTAGGTAAGTTTAAAGGCGCTATTACGTTCGATATGGAAAACCTGCGCGAACTCCCCGAGCACGTGGCCGAAATCGAACATTTAAAAGGCTCTGGCAAAAAAATCATTACCTATTGCACGGGAGGCATCAAGTGCGAGAAAGCCTCTGCTTATTTGCTGGCACAGGGATTTGATAACGTCTACCAGCTTCATGGCGGCATTATCAAATATGGTATGGAAGCGGGTGGCGAAGATTTCGATGGCCAGTGTTATGTGTTCGACAATCGTGTAACGGTCCCCGTCAATCATGTCAATCCGGTCACACTATCAACCTGTTACCGTTGCGGTACGCCCACTAGTCGCATGATTAACTGCGCCAGCCCCGTCTGTAATAACCACGTTACCCTTTGCGAAGATTGTGGGAACGAGCATGTCGGCACCTGCTCCAACGCCTGTAAAGAAGATCCAAACCTGCGCTCTTACGACGGTACAGGTTATTACGGCAAACAGACCCAAAGTTACTCCCCTATCCAGGGCTACAAAAGTCGCCAGGGGCAGAAGGTGGAGGTGATTATCAACAATGCTTAGATTAAACACAGAGACACGGAGAACACAGGGAGAATTTTTTTGTGTTCTCCGTGTCTGTGTGTTTAATACAATTTCCTACAATTACTTATTGACCACATTAACTGGCTTGCCGTCCATAAAGGCGGCAAGATTTTGAACGGTGATGTCCATTAACCGGGCTCTTGCTTCTATAGTTGCCCAGGCAATATGCGGAGTAATCAGGCAGTTCTTTGCCGTAAACAGTGGGTTATCGGCAGCAGGTGGCTCTTTGGATAATACGTCGATACCCGCTCCGGCAATGATGTTTGTATTCAGGGCATCGGCCAAATCCTGATCGACAACAATAGGGCCTCTCGACGTATTCAGCAAGAAAGCCGAAGGCTTCATCAAGGCTAGATTCTCTTTATTAATAAGCCCTTGTGTTTCTGGTGTTAGGGGGCAATGAATGCTCACCACATCGGACTCTTTCAGCAAGTCAGGTATCTCTGCCCATCGGAAGTTAGCCCGGTGCGACTGGTCTGTCTGATGCCGTTTTGACCCGATAATGTTCATACCGAACGCCGTAGCTATGTCACCCACTTTCTCACCGATACTGCCAAATCCAATGATACCGATTGTTTTTCCCGCCAGTTCAACTAGTGGAAAATCCCAGAAACACCAGTCAATGGACCTGGCCCATTTACCCTCCCGCACAGCATCGCTGTGATGTTTAACGTGCTGGGTTAATTCGAGCAACAGAGCAAACGTTAACTGTACCACCGACGCGGTTCCATAACCGGGCACGTTACAAACTACAATTCCTTTTTGTTTGGCTACATCTGTATTGATGATATTGTACCCAGTAGCCAGAACGCCGATAAATTTTAAGACAGGGAGCTGGGATAAGAGGTCTTCGCCAAGCGGTGTTTTATTAGTAAAAATGATTTCAGCATCCTTGGCCCATTCCACTACCTGATCGGCAGGGGTTCGGTCGTACACCGTTACGTCACCTAGTTTCTCTAAACCTTCCCAGGATAAATCGCCCGGATTCAGCGTGTACCCATCTAATACGACAATCTTCATTGCTGATTTTTTCTTGTTATGGAATAAATTTTGATTCTGTTGATTCTTTGGATTCTATTGATTCTGTTGCTACTATGAACCTGTTTAAACTTATTTTTTATAGTTCTAGAAGCTTATTGAATTGCACTAATTAATCGCAGAAATGGCTCTCTTTATTTTTCATTCTCACCGGGTTTATTGAATTGAAGCGACGAAAAGCCCATTTATCAGCCCACAGCTTTAGCGGTGGGTTCTGGGAAAGAAACTGAATGAAACAACCGTTTCAACGGTTTCCTGGGCACTCAAAACCGTTGAAACGGTTATGATACCGGGCCATTTTCATAGACCACAGCTAAAGCTGTGGGCTAATACAGGTCCGAATTCGATTCGGCGATTAGTTAATACAACTCAATTAACCCGGCGCAGCCCATTCGTCTGATTTTTTGCGCCGGGTTTTAACCCGGTGAGAATGAAAAATATCGGCGGTTAAATTGGAAAGTTTAAACACACTCTAAATGACTAATAGAATCTAAAGAATCAACAGAAACCAAAGGATCATCAGGTTTAACTACACCCGCGCCCAGGCTTCGTTCAATGTCCGTTTGGCGTTGGCAATTACGACATCCGGGTCTTCATCACCAAAGGGTTTCACTTCAAAGCTAACAATGGGCGGATTTTCTGTAGTCAAATAACCTATGTCCAGCAGCACTTTCAGGTAACGCGTCACCTCCGTCACATCATTTTCACCATTCGGGAAACCGAACCTGGGGTGGACATCACCATAGGCAGGCATGTCCGGGCTTTTCACCACGCAGTTGCCAATATGCGCGTGGGTAATGTAGTCCTTAACCGGCAAAAGCGATTCTTCAATCGTTTCGTGGATCAAGGGAATATGGCTCAAATCGACCATTAGGCCAAAATGATCGTGTTCCTTCCTGACTTCCTGCGCATACCGCAAGGCGAGATCAGCGGGTCCGATCAGTGATTTTTTATCGACGTCATAATCGAACACTTCCAGCGAAATTTTCATGTCGCCTTTACTTTTTGCGTATGCACAGATTTCATTGGTCGATTTCACAAGCAGGGCAAAGGCTTCTTCTTTTCGAGCTTCATCATACTTCCCGCTTAAGAATGAATAACCCCTAGCACCCAGCTCATAGGCTTCGTCGATGCCCTCTTTTACGTTGGCGAGTGCCCGCTGTCGCCCTTCTTCGTTGGTATCATTCAGGTTGAGGCCAGTCGTTAATAATCGGGGTTGTGCCGCATAGGCAACCGTCATATGCGACGATTCCAGCAAACTTTTCACCTTTCGCCGAACAGCCAGGTCTTTAACCGTTGTAATTTCTATTACGGTGAAATAGTCATCTAACACAACTTTTTTTATGGTTTCCAGTACCGGCCCCTCCCCTTTCATGGTTTCGGGAAATGCCATAAAATGGACCAGACCAACTTTCATGTAGTTACAAAGTGGTGCATTCATATTAATTCATTAATAGGCTCAATCAGGCTCCGACTGTTTGAGTTGAGTAGAGAACAAGAAGAGGATTAATTGCAAACAGCCGGAGCCTGTTTGGGCCTAGTTCACTAAATCGGGAGTTTGTACTTTCTTTTTGGCTGTAGTGAGAACAGAAATCGCGATTCCGGCTAATAATATACCTAACACTAGCAGGTACGTGTAACCTTTCGATAAGTCTGGCACCGCTGCCGCTTTCTTATTACCCAGCATCTCATAGACAGGGATTATCCATTTTATAGCATAGGCCTGGGCCAGTACGATAAGGCAAATGAAGATCAGCATGTAGAAACTATGCTTGACCGTAAAGCGGAATAGTTCCGATTCTTTGCCAACCAGATTACCGGCGGCAGCAGCCACGGCAATGGATTGGGGCGAAATCATTTTACCCACCACCCCACCCGATATATTGGCAGCCACGGTTACTACCGGGTCAACCCCAATGGATTGAGCGGTGGCATATTGGAGTTTACTGAACAGGGCATTGGCCGACGTATCGGAACCGGTAATGAATACCCCTAGCCAACCCAAAACAGGGGCAAAAAATGGGAACAGGAATCCTGTATTCGCCAGCACCGCTGCCAGCGTGAGTGTCATACCCGAATCATTCAGGATGTAGGCGAATCCTAATACCGAAGCAATTGTAAGAATGGGGAACCTCAGCTGTTTTAATGTAGCTCCAAAGACCTGACCACCCTCCCGGTAGCTTAAACCAACCAACGGAATCACAATCAAAGCGGCAATCAAAATAGCCGTTCCAGCTGCCGATAAGTAGTTGAACTTAAAAATCTTGGGCAACAGATTCCCGTCTCCCCCTGAATGGCATTGTGCAAGCCGGGGAACTCAAACTGTGTCATCCCCGCCGAATTAAGCACGTCTTTGATCGGCTGTATACCCCAGGCAATGACCATGATCGTCAGCACAATAAAGGGCGACCAGGCTCTGATAAGCTGTCCGTTTGTGTAATTTATGTCCGTGTTGATCGTGGGAGCAGGTTCGTTGGCAAAGCGCCAGATTGTCTTCGGCTTCCAGTAACGCAGTAAAACCATTAGGCAGATAATTGAACCAAGCCCGCCAATAACATCGGGTAAAGCTGGCCCCAGAAAGTTCGAGGAGAAATACTGAAGGATCGCAAACGAAAGGCCAGACACCAATACGGCAGGCCATATTTCCCTGGCCTTTTTAAAGCCAGCGATGATCACAACCAGATAAAAAGGTAGCATGATCGACAGAATCGGCAGTGTGCGGCCAACCATTTGCGAAATGGGTAATTCGGGAATGCCCGACACCTGGGAAGCTACAGTAATAGGAATCCCAATTGACCCAAAGGCAACAGGTGCCGTATTGGCAATCAGACAAATACCTGATGCATAGAGCGGATTGAACCCCAGACCCACCAACATAGCTGCCGTGATGGCAACGGGTGCTCCAAATCCGGCGGTACCTTCCAGAAATGATCCAAACGAAAAGGCGATCAGTAACGCCTGCAAACGCCGGTCGGAAGTGATTGAGGCCATAAAGTGTTTTATGATCTCGAACTGACCACTTTTCACCGTGATGTTGAAGAGGAAAACCGCCATCGTCACCAGCCAGCAAATGGGAAACAACCCATATACGGCCCCATGAGCCGCCGATAATAGCGCCAGTTTCACCGGCATTCCATACACCAGAATGGCAATACTCATGGCCAGCCCTGTAGCGATCAAGCTGGCCTGATATCCCTTCATCTTTCTGATAATCAGCGCCCAGAATATGAATAGAATCGGAAGGGCGGCTACGAGTACAGATAGCGCGATGCGGTTAAATGGATCAATAACTTGTTTCCAGACCATGAGATGTATCAGTTTTATTATGCTAAATCCAGGGCAACAATTTCGTGGTCCAGAACTTTGGGAACAGCCACCGTTATCGTACCACCTTTGTTCTCGAATTTCGGGGTTTGCCCGCTCATCAATAGCTTTACCCCGGTCACTTTGGCACCGGCCGGGACTTTCACCGTCACCTGCGCATCAACGGGGATCAACTCGCGGAATGGGCCTTTCATCATCATCGGGTTGGTCAGGTTAACTAAGTGAACAGTCATGGACGCTGCCTGTCGCCATACGGTCACATCCATGACACCCGGCCCCGTCACCGTAACAATGGGTTCTTCATCCAGCGCCCAGTTGACCACATTACTCAGCAGTTGACCGTGATCAGTTCCCATCATCTGCCAGAACGAGCGATCCAGATCGCCGGGGATATAGACCACCCGCCCTTTGCCAACCTGTCGAAGGTAGAGTTCCCGCGTATCGGTTTCGGCTACGCGGGGTATACATCCTCCATCGGCAAATCGGGGTAGGTAGGAATCAGGGTGATCGGGCTGGGGAACGTCGTCGTCGGCTTCACATCAACTTTATAGATGGTGTTGATGATCCGGGGCGTATCGTCCAGCCCTTTTAGAATCAATTTAGCCTGGCTGTCTTTGGCATTATTTCGCAACTGTAGGTAGCTGTTTCGCAATGGCCCTTCCACTTTCTGGGCATACGACACGCCAAACAAACTGGCCAGTCCGAAATCGGAACGTTGTTTGCCTTCTTCGTCATACAGGGATGTTTCAAAGGTGGAGACAATACTGCCCCCATTGTCCACAAACGCCTGTATCTGTTTGCATTGTGCATCAGAAAGGGCCGCAATGTTGGGCAATATCAATAACTTAAACCGTTTCAGATCGTCGGAGCCGAGCAGGCGGTCGTTCACCATATCGAAGGGAATCCGGCTCTCCACGAGGGCGTGGTACATACCGTCCAGGTGATCGCTACTCTTTTGCTGCCAGGGTTTGCCTCCGTAATTTCGGTCGGTTTGTTCCGAGTAGACGATACCAACCCGAGCTATAGGGGCCGTATTGCGCAGGTATTTCTCGTTTTTATGATAGCCTTCATACAGTTTGGCTACGGCTTCCATCCAGCGTTTATCGTAGATGTCACCCCGAATTTCACAAAGCAGGGACGCATGCCGTTGGCGGTACCTTCGGCCACCCAAATCCGAATTTCGGCGTCACTCTGGACGGAGTCTTTCCAACGGAATTCCTCCTCAATGCCTACACTAAAGATACCGATCAGCGGCTTCATTCCCAATGTCGACCGGAGTTCCTTAGCCCCTTTCCCATTCGACCAAGGTGCCATCAGACCTCGTCTGGCTTGCTGGTCGGCAAAGAAGAGGTCGGCCTCCTTGCCGGTCATCACTTTGTCAGGGAAACCATTGGGAATAAAGCGGGCCGTGGGTTTTTGTTTACGAATACCCGCGTCCCAAACTGACCATACTTCCCGTAAACGCTTCATTCGCCAATCGGCCCATTTGCGATAGGTTGGATCGAGTTTATCAGCGGCCTTGGGCAGTTCCAGGCCGGTGGCTGTTTTGAAATTACGGGTGCAGTGTTCGCAGTAGCAGATGTCATGACCATGCCAGCGGTTCGAGAAAATGCCTTCTGGCTGGAATTTCTCCATGATTTCCTGGTTCACCTGCGTCATGAACTCAAAATTATAAGGTCCCAAGGCGCAGGTGACCCACAAGTCCGGATTAGCCCAGTGACGGCGCGGTTTTCCGTCAACGGTTACGGCAATCCAATCAGGGTGCGCGTCGTAGACATCCTGCCGGGCGGCATGGGGTCAGTCCGAAGCATGATTTTCATACCCTGTTTTTTACAGCCTTCTACCAGATACCCCAATGTGTCTGAATTGCCCATAAAATCACTGCGGTGATGCAGGGGAATTTTCGTCGGATAAAAGGCGACGATACCACCTGCACTCAGCAGCGCACCGTCTGCGTGAATCCGCCTGAAGTAGTTCAGCCAGAAATCCGGGTCGTAATGACCGGGGTCCCTTTCGACAAAAGCAAGCTGCGCCCACCGCATTGGCCCATCAAGCCAGTAGGTTTCCGTCGGAGCCAGTGTATGAGCAGATGAACTGGCCAGAGCGGAAGGGCCAGACAAGGCATAAGCACTTCCGATGAGGCCAGTGGTTTTAATAAAATTTCGTCGTTCCATGAGTGAGGAAAATCAAGCTTGTATTTTTTCTTTAACCACAGAGAACACAGAGAAAAATTAATGAATACTCAATTGTTTAGAACTCTGTGTTCTCTGTGCCTCTGTGGTTAATATTTTTTTACTCTCTAGCCAGGACAATGTCGCGCTCAACCTGCGACTGGTAGTTGCTCCACAAGAAGCGTTGGGAATCTTTAAAGGCGTTCTCTTTCGATAGATAGCCCTCAGTATAAGGCACTTCATGATAATGGCTGGCCGTAATTTCGCTGACTTTCCGCCAGTGATCCAGACACTGATTCAGATAGGTTATCGCCTTCTGTTGCTGCGATTTATCCTGCGAAAGTCGGTAAGTTTGAAGCGCTACAGCGGCCCGAAGTTTATCGGCAAAATAGCGGCTTAAGTAGGCCCAGGCTTCCAGATCGGCTAACTCGCAAGCCAATGTAGGCGAAGCGCTCGATCGCAGTTGCTGCACGCGCTGGAGAACCGTTTTACTATCCGCATCCAATAAATCGGCTAAGGCAACTGGCGTCATTTTACCTGTAGGTATTTTCTTCTTTGCTACGATCTGGTCAACGTACTCTTTAATAGACAGATACGTTGGGTCAAGGGTGGAATGATCAATTAGTTCGTTGATGGAGATAAAGCTCGACACGGTATCCTGCGCACCTTTGCCCGCCGAAAAGGGCGACAGAAAACCTTCGGAATACAAGGTATAATCCCAGGTTGAGCCGTAAAACGAAGCGAGCCGCAGCGGCATCTGGCTGGCCGCCGAAAACGCTTCGAGCATCGGCTTACCCGATTTCAATCCATAACGGCTCGCGAAAGATGCTTCAAATACCGCATCGGGTGTAGCCGGATCATAAAGCAAACGACCCCAGAGCTGATAGAACAACCACTGCTTTTCAAACGCATAGGCCCAGGTACGATGCGCACTGGTCACATGCGAGTAATCTTTAGCGGGGATATATCCTTCAGAACCAACAAAGTAGCCATTAACATAGGGGGCTGTATTCTGGGCAATATGCTTACGAATGAAATCGGGTTGTCCCCAGCGCAGAATAAAAAAATCCTCGTTCCGAATCATCCACTGAATGCGATAATTCGACGGCATTGGATTCCAGTAGCCATCGTCCCGCTTCCCCGAATGCGAATCGTGGGTTAAGGCCAGCACGGGTGTCGAATGCCCATGCGACCAGTTGAATTTTATCTCCACCAAGGTTGTATCGGGCAGATGGGCGTTGTTGATCACCCGTCGCATTTCGCCCGGATCAGCGGAAAGCACCGAACGATGCAGCAACTTAACCGGTCGATTAGCCGCTTTGATACCGGCCACCACTGTCTCTTCAATCCAATCCTCGCGGTCTTTTGGCGTCATCTCTGGCAGGGATGCGTTGGTACCGCTGAAATTGCTCATCCAGTCGGCCAGGGTGATTCCGATGCCTGCCAGATCCGGGTATTCGTTGATGATCTGCGTGACCACTTCCCGCGTGTACCGCTTCACTACTGCTGAGGTATCGTTCCGCTCCTTCACGCCATAGGCTTTTGCAAACTCGGGCGACACCGCAATATTCCAGTTAACAATGTAGGGCTCGATACCCCGCTCTTTTGCCATTCGGAATAATGCTGTCCAGAACTGTTTCCAATCGGCCATTTCGTTGGGCGGGAAAGCATTAGCTTCCGGGAAGTTCGTTGGCTTCACCATGTAGGCGAAGGGGTGGACATTCCAGAGCGACAGGACGTTAAAGCGATTTTCGGCCATCTGGTCCAGCATCCGTTGCCAGTACGCCAGGTCGCGGCATACGTCTTTGTGTACATCCATTGCCGGACCAAGCCGGTATGAAGACCAGGGCAAATTGACTTTCAAGGCACGAACCGTAAAATGCGGATTAACGGCTTTGGGTGTCAGCGTTTTCCAGCTTTTGCCCATCTGAATCTGCTCGGCTACATCCAGTACTCCATACATTGCTCCAGCCGCATCGACAGCCGTAATCAATAAGCTGTTATTCTGGTAACTAATCCGGTAGCCCTCTTCCCGAATGAATACCTCACTCTGGGCCGGTTGAACCGATACAAGAATACCTCGCCCTTTACTATCTAAGCTAATCGGCACCTTTCTAACCCCCTGACTGCTTTTGTTCAACGCCTTTTCTAACTGACTTACACCAAATTGGATTGGTTTGCTGGTTGTATCGAAGGCAATAGTTAGCTGAGATTTTCCACCCGTTGCCTGTGCTTGGACAGCCCTCGACAACGTGAGAAAGAACACAACAAAGCCTAACCAGTAAGGAATGTATCGTCTTTTCATTCGGAGTGACTTGGTTTGGCATTGTTTGGGCCAAGCTGGAGCTTGGCCCAAACATAAGATCAAAGACTCCGCGCTTTCAACTGATCGACGGCGTGTTTAGCGGCCCGTGCCGTAAGTGCCATATAGGTAATAGACGGATTCACGTTTGAGGCCGAGGTCATGGCCGAACCGTCGGTTACGAACACGTTCTTACAGGCGTGTACCTGATTGAACTTGTTGAGTACCGACGTTTTTGGGTCTTTGCCCATGCGGGCCGTACCCATTTCGTGAATACCCAGCCCCATATGCGCAACGGCATTATCGTAAGGCACTACGTTTTTAAAACCAGCGGCTTCGAGCATTTCGGCTCCATCGTTCATGATGTCTTTACGCATGGCGCGCTCGTTTTCGCCGAAATCTGCATCGAACACCACTTTAGGCAACCCCCATTTATCGGTTTGATCTTCGCTGAGGTAGAACCGGTTGTTAGGATCGGGAAGTACCTCGCCGAAGCCGCTCAGGTTGATTTTCCAGGGACCAGGCTGGGTCATTTTTGCTTTAAAATCAGCGCCGAATCCCGTTTCAGCTGCCCCCGCGACCAATCTGCCCGCGATGCTCCGCCCTGATACCCAAAACCGCGCAGATAGCCTCGTTTGTCGTTCCCCCAGTTTCGAAAACGCGGGATGTATAAGGCATTGGGTCGGGCACCGAAATAGTAGTCATCTTCAAAGCCTTCGATGTCAGCCCGAGCACCAACGCTGAGGTGGTGATCCATCAAATTCCGACCCAATTGATCACTGTCGTTACCCAACCCGTTTGGGAAACGTGCTGATTTTGAGTTCATCAGGATGGATGTGGAGCCAATCGTACCCGCGTTCAGGAAAATCACTTTGGCGTAAAACTCCCGAACTTCCATTGTATTCTGATCAATTACCCGAACGCCTTTAGCCTTTTGCCCCTGGCTATCCAGCAAAATCTCTTTCACGATGGCGTTGTGTACAATCGTCAGTCGGTTGGTTTGACGAGCCGCTGGAATCGTAGCCGCCAACGAACTGAAATACGCGCCAAATGGACAACCCCGCGAGCAACGGTTTCGAAACTGACAAGTGGCTCGTCCTAGCGCCGTATGCCAGGGTTGAGGTTTTGTGAGGTGCGCTACGCGACCAATGGTGATGGGACGATTCAACTTCTGCGCCACCGATTTTTTCAAATGCAGTTCGGGAGCCGTCATGGCCATGGGGGCAGGAACTTACCATCCGGTAACACATCGAGTCCTTCTGCCTGACCGCTTACGCCCACAAACTTTTCGACATAATCGTACCAGGGAACAAGGTCATCGTAGCCAATAGGCCATTCGACGCCAAGGCCCTGTTTGGCATTAGCGAGGAAATCCTCACGATTCCAGCGATAGGATTGCTTACCCCATAACAACGACTTTCCACCCGTATGGTAGGCCCGAATCCAGTTGAAGGGACGTTTTTGAATGTATGGATTCCCGGCGTCGTTGGTGTACAGATACTGTGTTCCCTCTTTGGCCGAGAAATACATGCTGGCGTAGTGTTCTTCGGCCGCCAGGTTAGTTATTTTACCCCGATGTTCAAACTCCCAGGGGTCTTTCATGGCGGTTTTGTAATCTTCAACGTGCTTGAGTTCGTAGCCACGCTCAAGCATGAGCACCTTTAACCCCCGTTCGGTCAGCTCTTTAGCAGCCATGCCGCCGGTCATCCCTGAGCCCACAACAATAGCATCGTATGTTTGTGCCTTTTCCGCTTTTATGTTCAGATTCATGTTTTTTAAGGAGTGAGGAGCGAGCCTTAGGAGTGAGGAGCGAGTATTTGGAGGGCTTGTTTAAAACTTCTATTACTAACTCCTCACTCCTAATACTATACTTGATTTCCGTACATAAAATCTTTCTGGCCGGGCTTAATCTTGATGGCCTCGAACCGACCTGGAATGGGTTGATAATCAAACGATGCTTTGATACCCGCTTCCGACGTGAAATAGCCTAACAACGTAACCTCTTTGACAATTTGCCAGAACGATGGGCTGGTGGCACTAGGCGTAGCACTCGCTTCAACCTGCTTCAATACGGCCGTCTGCTGATCGGGTTTTAGGCCCAAGAAATTTTTACGTTCCAGATCCTGAACACCCGCGATAAAGGCATCCTGTGCGGGCTTTTTGTAGCAGTCGCGAAGCATCACATCCATGAAGGCGGGTACGCCGACATCAAGCGCTCCGGCGTATTTGTCTTGGGAATAATCATATCAGACACCCGAGCCACGATTTCACGCTGGCCGTCGTCGAGTATTGAATCGGCGGTTTGAGGCCGAGTTTTTTGGTTGGCATCTCTCTCCTCCCATCGGCTCATGGCCATTAGTGTTGGCGCTGACAGGGTTCCACCCATCAACCAGGCCACCCGCGCTACTGCTTCCCGTCTATTCATTGGTTAGTCAATTCAGTTAGATTATAGACCGCTGATTTTTATGATTCTTAAGATTAGTTATGATTAATGATTCTTATTTTTTTAATCATGAGTCATCATAATGATCATAAAAATCAGCGTTCCATGCGTTCTATTGGTAAAGGCGACAACACCGTTTATCTAATACCCCGGATTTTGCTTGATTTTGTCTTTGTTGACATCAATCTGCGCCTGGGGAACAGGAAAGACCAAATTATTGTCGGTCAGGACGTTTACTAACCGAATTTGGTCCTTTTTGCTGTTTAACAGAGGAACCGCCCGGCCCGTACGAACGAGGTCATACCAGCGATGGCATTCAAACGCAAGTTCGACCCGGCGCTCCTGCTCCATCGCTAAACGGAACGACTGTTGATCCGGAATATCAGTAGCGGTTTTAGCCTTCAAACCCGCCCGGCTACGAATCTGATTCAGGTACGTAAAAGCCTCACCTGTAGGCTGATAACCCACTTCATTTAAGCTCTCGGCATACATCAGAAGAACATCAGCATAGCGAATGACGGGGATGTTGTTGCCGTTGTCATTGTTCGTAACCGGCGTATCGAAATACTTCTTTACATAATTAGCCGGAACGACCTGCCCGCTGGCGTTGACGTACGAGATAGCCATTGAAATATCTCTACGTACATCGCCAGCCTCATACGCTTTGTATAGATCCTCGGTGGGTTGATTATTCCCATTCCCACTAAACGCAATGACCGAATTCCCCGAACTTTGTGGCGCAAATAAGTTTGGCCAGGGATTTCCTTCCGCTGACCCACCCGATTTATACTGCACATCAAACACGGATTCTTTGTGATTTTTGTTACTCACCTTAAACACATCGGCGTAGCTGGGCAGAATAGCGTATACATTCAGGTCAATCACCTCTTTCAGCTTGGCAACCGCCTGTGTATACTTCTTTTGGGTCAGGTACACTTTGCCCAGCATAGATTTAGCGGCTCCTTTTGTGGCCCGGCCAACATCGATGCCCGTATAGGTAGCGGGTAAGGCAGCTTCGGCCTCCGAAAGGTCTTTTTCGATCTGTGCATACACCTCTGTTTTAGGGTTACGGGTATACGCGTAGCCATCGTCGGGGTTGGTGATCGGCTTGGTCACCAGCGGCACATCGCCATAGGTTTGCACCAGAATAAAATAAATCCAGCCGCGTAAAAACTTCACTTCACCGATATAGCGGCTCTTGAGAGTAGCATCCATCGTAATCCCATCAACTTTATCCAGGATGGTGTTGAATCGGGCAATCGCCGAGTAACAGTCATTCCACCGACCAGAAATATAGGGGTTGGTCGTTTTGATGTAAAAGCGGTCAAACTCATCCTGATCGGTAATGGAACCGGAGGCTACGGGTATCGTATTATCAGACGCTATCTCGCCAAACACGTAGCTATTCCCGGAAATGCCGTCAGCTTGCAGGGCAGCATAACTTCCGCTCACGGCGTTTTTAATATCGTCGCCCGTTTTGTAGAAATTATCGGTAGTAGCATTCGATATGGGTTTTAAATCCAGAAACTGCTGGCTGCACGAACTGACCAAAAACAACATCAGGACGCTCGCAAGGATTCTATATATCTTCATTGTTGAAACTGATTAAAACGGTTAGGTAATTGAATGGATAATGAAAAATGGATAATTAATAATGAACGATGAATCAAGAAAACTGCTGATTCATTCGAAGTCACCGTGCATTCCATTATTCATTTTTCATTATACATTTCCTCAAAATCCCACATTAATACCAAACGTGAACGTTCTGGCGAGGGGATACGCGCCGTAGTCGATGCCCGCCGATAAAGGGCTTTCGTAGTTGCTTACTTCCGGGTTGTAGTTCAGGTACTTCGTCCAGGTGTACAGATTTTGAGCCGACACATATAAACGCAGCTGTTGAATCTTGATTTTGTTCAGCAGCTTTGTGGGTAGCCGATAGCCCAGATTGACATTCTGAATCCGTACATAACTGGCATCCTCCACCCAACGCGACGACACGGCATTGTTATTTCCTGTGCTCCGCTCATTGGCACGTGGGGTTATGCCATCGCCCGGATCACTGGCCGACCGCCAGCGATGCAAAGCCGTT
This sequence comes from Spirosoma telluris, assembly GCA_003259005.1. Lineage (GTDB taxonomy): Bacteria > Bacteroidota > Bacteroidia > Cytophagales > Spirosomataceae > Spirosoma > Spirosoma telluris. The sequence goes on along the minus strand of QLII01000001.1, from coordinate 214,148 downwards.
GTCATTTGGTTCTGATTGCCCTCCATATTGTCGAAATACCGGCGACCAATGTTGAGAATCTTATCACCCTGCGTCCCCTGAATGGAAATATTCAGGTCAAACCCTTTGTAGCTGAATGAGTTGGTAAAGCCATACAGAAAATCAGGCTGGTTGTTTCCTAAAATAGTCCGGTCATTCGCTGTAATTTTGCCATCGCCGTCAATATCCGCATATTTCACATCACCCGGCCGGGACGTAACATCGTGCGGGTTAGCATCCAAATCAGCCTGATTCTGGAAAATTCCGAGTTGTTTGTAGCCGTAGAAACTACCGATGGGTGCGCCAATCTGGGTGATGGTTAAATCGGCCAAACTGCCGCTGGCGGTACGGATCGGATCGCCGGTTGGGCCTAATTCCAGGACCTTGTTCCGGTTGAACGAGAGATTAAGTGTCGTGTTCCAGATAAAGCCTTTGGTCGTATTACGCGTATTGAGCGCAAACTCCATCCCTTTATTTTCCATCTTGCCAATGTTCTTGTAGGCCGAGGTAAAGCCGGTAAGGGAAGGCACATTCACCGAAAGCAACAGATCTTTGGTGATCCGATGGTAATAATCGACGCTTAGGTAAATGCGGTTGTTGACCAGACCAACGTCCAGACCGGCGTCGAACTGCTGATTTTTCTCCCAGCCCAGTTTCGAATTTGCCAGGGAAGACGGCGCTAACCCATTGACCAGGTTATTATTGAAGCTATAATTGTCCGTCCGCAACTGCCCTACATAGGGATAGTTATCCGAGAACGCATTGTTTCCCGATAGCCCATAGCTTACCCGAAGTTTGGTTTCGGAAATAGCCCGTATATTTTTCATGAACGACTCCTCGCTTACACGCCAGCCCAACGACCCCGCCGGGAACGTACCCCAGCGATTGTCTGGTCCGAAGATGGACGACCCATCCCGACGAACCGACAGATTGGCCAAATACTTGCCCTTATAGTTATAGTTGGCCCTGGCAAAATAAGAGACCGACGCATTCGCAGTTTTGAATGACCAGGCGGTCGTTGTGGAACCACTGGCACTGGCATTCAGCGTTTCAACCACATCATTGGCGTATGAACTTCCCGAAGCACTACTCGACTGAAACTTGGTTGAGGTAGCTTCCATACCCACCAAAGCCTCAATGTTGTGTACCGAGTTAATGTTTTTGGTATAGCCGACAACCTGATTGAATAACCAACTCAGACTCTGGTCAGAATAAACGGTTCCCGTTGCCGTAGTGGGTGGCAACAGATTGCTCAAGGGCATTCTGGAGGTACGGTATGTATTGCGTCGGTTATCGTTGAAGTTCACATTGGCTGATGCCCGGTAATTGAAATTTTTCAGGAAGCCATAATCTGCATAGATATTCCCCAGCAGATTTCCTGACTGATACGGACTGTTGTATTCCGTAATATTTGCCAGTGGGTTCGTAACACCGGGTAAGTTATACGGAGCAGCCAGCGCCAGTTCAGACGAATAGGACCCATCGGCCGCATAAACGGGTGCCATTGGAATCGCGGCCAATGCTGCCGTAATGATCCCCTGATTAAACCACTGATTTTCAGCCGTTACCTCCTGCACATTTTTGAAAGATGGGTTAAGATTCATCCCCACTTTGAGTTTCGGCAGCAGATTCACTTCAACATTAGCCCGGAATATATACCGATCCAGCGATGATTTCAGAATAATACCATCCTGTTTCAGGTAACTGCCACTGACCAGATAGCGCGCTTTTTCATTCCCTCCCGATACCGAAAGCTGGTAACTACTCATTTTGGCTCGGCGAAAGATCAAATTCTGAAAATCTGTATAAGGCAGGTTAGCGACCTTAACCGGATCATCGTAATTGAACCAGTCGAACAAGTCACCCCGCGGGTAGCGATAACGCAGGTAACTCGCTGGTCGAACGCTGTTTGGGTCCGTTGCGCTGGCTCCCGGCACATTATCTAAATACGCTGTATTCGACGCTTCTTTGGCAAATTCGGCGTACTGTTGCGAGTTAAGCAGGTCTATTTTCTTCGTAATTTCCTGAAAGCCGGTATACACATCCAGGTTCACGTTCATGCGTCCCGGCTTTCCCCGTTTCGTGGTGACCAACAGAACACCATTCGAACCCTTTGAGCCATAAATAGCGGTAGACGAGGCATCTTTCAGCACATCAATACTCTCAATATCGACGCTGCTCAGTAAGCCGAATACACCCGAACCAACAATATTTCCGTCGATAACAATCAAGGGCGATGTACCCGCACTGATCGATCCAAACCCTCTAACTTTAATGGCAGGGGTGCTACCGGGCGCACCGCTGGTTTGCTGAATGACCACCCCCGGAATTTTACCCTGCAAGGCGGTTGCCACGTTCGAAACGGGCATATCTCTGATTTCGCCCATCGGCACAGACGCAATGGCTGCTGTCACGTCGGCCCGTTTCTGGGTTCCATACCCTACCACAACCACTTCGCCCAATGCTTTGGTATCAACAGTTAGCGTAACGGTCAACATAGTCTCGTTCCCAACAGTGATTTCTTTAGGTAAATACCCTACTGAACTGAAAACGAGCGTAATTTCGGTGTCGGGGAGTTCGAGTTTAAACTGACCTTGTGCGTCGGTCGTCGTGCCTTTCTGGGTGCCTTTGATCACCACGTTTACACCAGGAAGAGTTACGCCAGTTTGATCACTTACGGTTCCTGATACCGAACGGGCAATCTGTTCCACTGGAGCAACTATAGATGCCTGATCCACATCAACCGGAGCTGATTTGGCCGGACGATCAGGCCGAATGATAATCATGTTGCCACTCACTTCATAGGCTAGTTGAAGCGGTTTCAGGAGTTTGATCAATACCTGCGAGAGTGGCTCGGATTGACTTTTTACGGATATTTTACGATCCGACTGAATGATTTGCGAGCTAAACACAAACCGGGCATCAACCTGTTTCTCAATCTGATGCAGTACTTTTTTCACATTCTGGCTCTCCACCGAAAGCGTAATTCGCTGGTCGAGAAGTTGCTGGGCTTTCCCATCACGTGCCCACGAAATTCCGGCTAGTGCACAGACCAGAAACCATTGGAGGAGGGTTATACGCATGATTCTTAAAAGCCTTTCATCTACAAAGCGTAGTTTTTGCATACATTTGTCATGTTTTGTTGGGTGAGCAAAAAAATTCAACAAAATCCCCCAACCCATTCATTGTCAGTGAATGGCACGGCTTGTCAGGTCAGAAAATAGGGGATACTTCAGAGGTTAGCTATGCGTCAACATAGCTGACCTTTTTTATTGGAGTTTAGTGGAGGGCGGTAATCTTAGGCATACTTTAATTGGGGTTAAGCGTTAGGAATAGACATTATTGGCAACGTTGACCGCCCGTAATCGTCACCTGATTGCCCTGAATAGCATATTGCGCTTCAAGGGCCTTACAAACGACGGCCAATTTATCGTGAAAGGGCTGCCCTACCAGCGAGGCTGATAAAGTGCATTTTCCAAGTATGGTTTCATCATAAACGATATGAACACCATAAGCCTTTTCAAGGGTGTTAAATACCTCCGGGACGGGTGTTTCATCAAAATCAAATGACTGCTTCGCAATTACCTGCGTTTCGGGTTGCGTAAACACACTCCCTGACATTCGAACCAATCGTTTACTGTCAATCGAGTATTCTGCACCCTGATTCGGTGTCAGGACAAGGCCACTTAATTCAGGGTTAGCTGCTTTTTGCCGAACAGACGAAGATTTCTCTAAAGCATACACGGCAACTCTACCCGTTTTTACGGCCACTTTTATAGGCTGTCCAGACTCTGGAGCATCGACCATAAAGCTGGTTCCCAATACTTTAGTCGCAATACCGCGCGTGTACACCAGAAATGGGTGACTGGGATCTTTGACGATTTCAAAAAAAGCTTTCCCCGTTAAATAGACCTCCCGTTGCTGAAACGTATCCGGGTAACTCAAGCGACTGGCGGGTTGTAACACAACCGAACTACCATCACTAAGCAAAACGGTTAGGGGTCTATCGGTGTCATTTCGGGTTTCTTTGAGGGTCACTCCCGCCGGCGTTTCCTTCACAAACTGCTGGTAACTTTCGGGTTGGATCGCCTGCCGTTGACTGTGCCAGTATGTGCCTAAACCGATACTGATTACTAGCGCTATTGAAGCCGCCATGCGTAGCCAACCCCAATTGGTTCCAACTGTTCGGGTGAACGGCGTAACTGTCTTTTCGTTGTTCTCCTCCCGAATATGCTTCTGTATATACTGGCGCATCATGTCGCTCTGAGCGGCTGTGGGCAGTTGCTGACCCGTTTGCTCTGCGACTATCAGAATGTACTGACGCGCCATTTCTACGATTGGCTTTTTATCGGGATGTGCCTCCAGAAACTGCTGCCAATAGGCATCCTGAGTAGCATCAGGGTGCTTTATCCAGCGCATAAAATCGGGATCTTCCAGGAAGTCTGTCAGTACGTAGGCGGCTTGTTTCATGGTGGGATAAAAAAGTATCTACACAAGAAGTAATAGAATTATTCCCTTTCACTAAGAAAGAAGCAGAAGTGAGCCGTTTGACCTCTTTTTTTAGAAAGTTTTTTTGATTTTTTTTACAGGCTACATAACAGCCAGAAAATCAGCAGCGATCCAATGAGCCAGTTGCGGTTCTGGCGAAGCGACGTGATAGCCCGATGGATGAAATTGCGAACCGATTTCTCATTGACATCCATCAACTGAGCGATTTCACTGATACTAAATTCGTCGTAGTAATATAACGTGAGGGCCTCTACCTGACGCTTGGGCAAATGAGTGAGCAACTCCTGAATCCGGCGGCTTAACAAGTCTCTGGACTCCTGTTCAATCTGTGTCGTTTCTTCCGTGTTTGAGGTTGGCGTCGAATCGTCATCGACAAGCTCTTCAATAGTTCCACCCGACTGATATTTCCCCTGCATCCGATGAATCCGACGACGAAGGGAACGATACAGATAAAATTTAATGGAGATGATTTCTTCAGACAACGTGGCTCGCATACGCCAGACGTCAATAAAGACCTCCTGCACAGCATCTTCAACCAGGGCCGAATCCGAGAAGAGTTTGTTGCCGTAGTTATACAACGTGCGGTGGTAGCGGTCGAAAATGGCCGTAAATGCCGATTCATCCCCTTCGCGAAGACCTCGCCAAAGTTGCTGATCGGTATAGTTGTTCCGGGAAGAAGGTAAACTGGCCACTGTTAATTAAGCTACCCTTTACGGCATAAGGCTATAATTGGATAAACTTAATTATAGATACGCAAAATACAATTAGTTTGTTAGAAAGAGTTGGCATTAGCATGACCCTTACTGTGGTGTCAGATGCAAGCAGTTGACCCATTCACCGAACCCACTTTCCTTTCACATTATCCAGATACTTCTGACCAGAGCCTGTATTTAGAAGCAGGATATGTTCGTCCGGCTGAAGCCAGCCCTGGTGCAGTAATTTCCTGGTAGCGGCCCAGATGGCTCCGCCTTCGGGTGCAACAAAAATGCCTTCGTGCCGACAAAGTTCACTGACACCTTCCAGCAAGTCTTCTTCCGAAACCGCTAGGGCAGTTCCACCAGATTCACGCAATACACTCAGCATGAGGGGTTCTCCAATGGGACGTGGAACAGCCAAACCGTTGGCCAGCGTGGGGCTACCTACGTATTGTTTACTGTTTGCCTGTTTTCCCCAATAGGTATCGACAACGGGCGAACAATTCTCTGTCTGAACAGCCACCATACGCGGCAATCGCTGATTTTTAGGCAACCATCCCAGCCTCTTCATTTCGTGAAAGGCCTTCCAGATGCCAATCAGACCGGTTCCACCACCCGTTGGATACATAATTACGTCTGGCAACTGCCACCCCAATTGCTCAGCGATTTCAAAACCCATTGTTTTCTTGCCTTCTAACCGATAGGGCTCCTTGAGCGTCGACACGTCAAAATAAGCGCCGTTCTGATTCAGTTCCTGCACTTTAGCGGCACAGTCATTAATGAGTCCATCTACCAGGATCAGGCGGGCGTTATAGCCAATGCATTCTTCCTTAAAGGCGTCGGGCGTGTGTCGTGGCATGACTACGACCGCTTCCAGACCGGCTCTGGCGCAGTAGGCCGCCATCGCTACACCCGCATTACCGGCAGTGGGAATAATGCAGGCCTGTTCACCATTCTCTTTGGCTTTCGAGACTGCCATGCACAATCCTCTTGCTTTAAACGAACCGGTCGGGTTTAGTCCCTCATCTTTTAAACTGAGGTGGTTAAGATTGAACCGGTCTGCCAGTCGGTTGAGGGCCAGTATGGGCGTGAAGCCTTCGCCTAACGTAATCTGATTTTCGGGCTGGATCACGGGCAGGAGTTCTTCGTAGCGCCAAAGCGACTTAGGGCGCATCAGCAGATCTGACTTCTGGACACTACCTGCATCAATGATATACCGGCAGAGCAACGGGCCTGACAGCAACTGGATAAGGTCTGACGACTAAATGCGTCGTGGGCAGCGTCGCAATGCGAACAGTGTAAATCGCCCAGAAGTGATGAAGTGATGGTACTTTTCATGGTTGTATTTTCCCGAAAAGTCCCGGTTAACAAGGCATGAAGCAAATACCATTTTGGCATGAGTTATTCCTTAATGGAATAATGCCGTTTCGTAAAATGAATAAAGGTGCTCACTAACCGGTTATTTTCCGTGCCTTTTCGCTGGATGAAATAGAACGTACGTTGCAGGGTCAGATCACGAATCGGAACTTCGAATAACTCACCCGCGGCAAGCTCTTTCAGAATCGCTCGCTTTGGTAAAAAGGCCAGACAGGTATCGGCCAGCACAAAGTTTTTCAGTGCTTCGGTGCCACCTAATCGAATCAGAACACGCAGTGCTGATAGGGTGATTCCTTTCTTACTCAGTTCATCCTCAATAACTGCTAATGTACCAGAACCATTTTCCCGTACCGCCAAGGGAATAGCAGGCAAGTCGGACACAGAAAGAATGCGATCACGTAATGGGCTCCTCGCCGAACAAATAGCGAGTACATCATCAGTCATAAAAGGTGTGTAAACCAGGGTATTGACTCGGGTTAGGCCTTCCACAATACCTACATCAATGTCGTGGGTAAGTAAGGCGTTCTGAATCGTATCGGAGTTTCGGTTCAGGACACTAATCTGAATGCTGGGGTACCGATGCAGATAGGCCGACAGAACGGGGGGCAAAACGTATAAACTAATCGTGGTACTAGCTCCAAGGGCCAGTTTGGTAGGCGGCAAAAAGTCCTCACTGATTTGCTGCAACTCCTGGTGTAACTCGTCCTGTAACTGACCCGCTTCGAGTAGTTTAGTATACAACGTCTGGCCCGCCAGGGTTAAGCTAATGCTGGTTCCGTGCCGCTCAAACAGCCCGATTTTGTAAAAATACTCCAGCGACTTTATGTGTTTACTAATCGCCGACTGGCTGAGAAATAACGTCTGACTTGCTTTGGTAAAGCTTAGCAAACGGGCCACTTCCATAAAAATCAGGTGGCGGGACGAAAGCATAATGGACTATCTGTTGCGCTGAGGGACAACGCCAAAGATAGTCCATTTATTTCTGACAGGGTTTACCGCTCAACGCTATTACCTAAACAGCAGGGGTGCCAGGTCGGTCAGGTTCCTTCGCCATACCATAAAGGTGTGGCCACCCGGCGTCTCCACCTCTTTAAACTTAACGTTTTTTGAGGTCAGAAACTGCTTGAAGTATTTATTATTCTGGTACAGAAAATCATCGACACCACAGGAAACCCATAAGAGTTTCAGTTGAGTATTTGCTTTATCATCCAGCTTGGGATACGTCTTTGAGAAGACGTCCATCATGGCTGTTACCTGTTCAGTTGAGGGCGTAGTTGTAGCCGGATTTGCGGTGGTGGATGCTGGTGGGCGTGGCCCGCCCATACCTACGGCACTACTCATACCCCCTACATAGGCAAACTGATCCAGGTGATTAAGGCCGGTATAAAAAGCAGTTCCTCCGCCCATCGAGAGGCCCACAATGGCTCGTTGATTTCTGTCTTTTGCGGCATTATACGTTTTTTCAAGCTGTGGAATAATTTCCTGGATTACCTCAGCCGCGTATTTTTCGTTACCTCCATAGCCCAGCGTGTTCACCATAATCATAGGTTTGGCCTTGCCTTCGGCAATCAGGTTATCCAGAATGATATTGGCCTGCGCATTAACGATCCAGGATAATGCGGTTCCTGTTGCTCCATGCAATAAGAAAAATACGGGGTAAGGCTCTTTCCGTTTAGGGTCATAATTCGGCGGCAGATACACATAATAGTCCCGGTCTTCGCCCATAACAGCAGATCGATATACCTGATGGTTGACAGCTCCGCGCGGAACATCCTTGATCTCCCAACTTAATGAAGCGGGACCAGGCATGTGGGCTAAACTCTGTCCGTTACATTGATAACAGGGCTTGGCAACGGGATTAGCCGGATCGGGAATGCGAAGTCCATCGACAACAAATGCATAATCATACACATCGGGCTCAAGTTTTTTGGTAAAGCTCCAAACTCCCTGCTCGTCTTTAGTCATCGTTTCCTTCGAAATTCCTTCAATGTCGAGGATAACTTCTTTGGCATTCGGAGCACGAAGCCTGAATAGTAATCCTCCCTCCACCACTTCCGGGGATCGAAGGGGCGGTACCCGCGGCTGGGCCTGAAGCAGGACAGCCTGGATGAGTATGTAAAAAATAAGGAGCAAACGATTGGCTGTCTTCATCATGATTTAGCTATAGGCGTTGGTAGTACGTAAGTCGACAACCTACAAAGCTTTATTTGACTCCTAAACTACTTTTCAAAGGTGTCCCCCAAGGGGGGTATTGTCTGATGTGACCCCGATGGGGTCACACAGGCTTGCTAATTTTGTCAGAAAACCTTACTCCCAGCTATCCAAACCCAGCAGTTTTTTACCTAACGGGGAAAGTTCGGCGGTTTGGTGACGTTCCTTCTCCCAATTGCGCGGGTCGCCAGGGAAGGCGTATCCTTCGGGGGCTTGTCGGTCGCGCCAGGATGTGATGCGCCACTGCCGTAGGGCTTCATTATCTTCTTCGGCGGGCATCATGGAGATATATTGCGCCATTCTGACTTTGTCGGTCGAGCGATTTGGTCGGATTCCATGAGGTTGCGTGCTATTAAAAATCAACAGGTCGCCCGCTTCCATTTTTACCTTCACGAAATCGAACCCAGTTGTATCCGGCTTGAAACGATCCGGTCGGCGGGCTGGGTGAGTTTCCAGGTATCGTAGGTGCGGTAGAGTTCGGGGATACACTGAAAGCCACCCATGTTTTCGTCGGTTTGATCGGCCAGCGCCAACACTCCCTGCACGTTTTGCGGACGGGTTTCGGGTCGTAATCCCAGTGAATAAATCCCTTGAATTCGTGACCCGGCCGAACCGGAAAGTTCAGGTTGGCCCGGTCGATGGTTACCCAGAGTTTCTCGGTTCCCCAGATGTCAACGAAGGCATCGTAAACGCGCGGATACTGCCGATTGTCCCATTCGTATTGATGATTATACAATTCGACCATACCACTATTGGTCAGTTCTTTCATCTTCATTTCAGCACGGGGTGGTGCGTACCAGGTAGCGGGGTCGTTCGGGTCTTTTTCTTCAAATTCCCACAGGAAGTTAGCGAGCCGTTCGGCCTGTTCTTTCGGCACGGCCTGCTTTATCACGATGTAACCGTTGTGTTTCCAGAATTGCCAGTCTTCTTCCGATAATACGCGCAAAGGCTCACCCTGAGAACGGTCGTTTAAACTGATTTTACTGCTGGTAGCTGTCGATGGATTTCCCGGAATGTCTTTGTGGGCATTATCGGGAATCATAGTAGCTGTTGGAGCCATTGCGGCAGGCGTACCTGTGGGCTGCATCGTTTCCATATAGTTTTGACTATTTCGTTGATTTTGTTGTAACAAAGGTAGACGATACCAATAGCCCATTTCCACAACAATGCTGTCCACTTTTTGCACTATATTGCTCTTGACTTAGAAGTTTGGTAAGTTTCAGGGCGTATATGAATAAAAATTATGACACAGAGAGGCACTGAGGTGTCATAACCCTCTTCCATGAAGATATCCTTAGAACAAATCAGCCCCGATGCGAACAGCTCGTTTCATATTCTGGAAACACCGCGTCTGAACGATGTTTTCCTGTGGCACTACCATCCCGAATATGAAATTGTGTACATCACCGGAGCAAATGGAACCCGGCACGTCGGTGATCACATTTCGCGGTATGAAGGCAGTGATCTGGTCTTTATTGGGCCGAATATCCCCCACCTCAACTTCGATTATGGCGTTAAAACCGATCATCGGAAAGTGGTCGTGCAACTAAAGGAATCGTTTTTAGGTAATCTGTTTGGGCAGGCTCCCGAGTTTGCTGCCATTGCCCGATTATTCGAGATGGCTCGCGCTGGCGTATCCTTTCATGGCGAAACCAAACGATTGGTTGGCGAAAAACTGGAAACCCTGCCAACTCTCCCACCTTTTGAGCGACTAATGGCACTGTTAGCCATTTTTCAGCAACTGGCTACGAGTCAGGAACTAATTTCTTTACATGGAAAACCCGTAACCAATGCCTACAATCTGAACGAACAGCAACGGCTAAAAAAACTCTACCAATTCATTGAAGAAAATTACCAGCGCAAGTTCGAACTGGCCGAAGCCGCTGCCCTGACTAACCTGACGACAGCGGCTTTTTGTCGCTACGTCAAACGCATGACTCGCCTGACATTCACGCAGTTTCTGAATCAGTATCGCATTAATCAGGCGCAGAAATTACTGCTTCTCGACCATAACGTAACCGAAGCCTGTTTTGCCAGTGGATTCGAAAGTTTGTCCTATTTCAACAAGATTTTCCGGCGCGTGACCGGCGAGAACCCGCTCCAGTTTAAGAAGCGCCATCGAGGTTAACAGTTTAAACACAGAGCCACGGAGAACACAGATTAAGTCAAAATTAATAATCTCTGTGTTCTCCGTGGCTCTGTGTTTAACCTATCATGAGGGTGATACCTTCAAGCGCATTTGTGTAGTTTTGCAACTTCAAGTTTTAATCGATACAATGCCTGACCACAAGCCCCTGATTTTAGTTACGAACGACGACGGAATTACCGCCCACGGCATTCGCACGCTTGTTGAATTAATGAAACAAATAGGATCGGTGGTCGTGGTGGCCCCGAACAGCCCTCAATCGGGTATGGGTCATGCCATTACGATTGCAAACCCGATTCGGCTTTACCCCTCCGATATATATGGTGATGTGCCTGCTTATGAATGCTCTGGCACACCCGCCGACTGCGTCAAATTGGCCAAACATCATGTCCTGAAAGATCGCGCTCCTGATTTGGTCGTTAGTGGCATCAATCACGGCAGCAATTCATCCATTAGCATATTGTACTCAGGCACCATGTCGGCGGCCATCGAAGCAGCTATTGAGGGAATTCCGGCCATTGGTTTTTCGCTGGGTGATTTTACACGCCAGCCCGATTTTTCCCATGCCTACGAGCACATTCTGAGTATTGTCCGTAACGTGCTGGAACAGGGCATCGAGCGCGGAACCGCCCTGAACGTGAATTTCCCGGCACGGTCGGCTGAACCGCTGAAAGGAATTCGAATTTGTCGGCAGGCAAATGCCAAATGGCAGGAAGTGTTCGACGAACGACGCGACCCGCACGGTCGTCGGTATTTTTGGCTGGCAGGCGATTTTGTCAACTTCGACACCCACGCCGAAGACACCGACGAATATGCACTGGCCAATAACTACACATCTGTAGTACCCTGTCAGTACGATCTGACATCCTACAGCATGCTGGATACGTTGAAGAACTGGAAACTGTAACAGTAATGGATAATGAACAATGGATAATGTAGAATGCCTCAAAAGGCCACATTTATTATTCATTGTTCATTATCCATTATACATTATCAACAAACATGGCTCTATTAGGTAGTATGCTTAAAAACGGCATTCGGTTATCGAATGTCGTTCGGCTGCGGCAGTTTAATCCACTACGCCAGCAGCGAAAAGTATTCCGTAAGCTCATCCGAAAAGCGCAGTTTACTAAGTTTGGTACTACTTATCATTTCGATGAGCTGCTTCGATCAGTAGAGTTTGGGAATGAAGGTGAGTTCTACCAAAAATATAAGCAGCAAGTTCCCATCCACGACTACAACAAAATGTTTGATGGCTGGTGGAAACAAACCCTGGCTGGCGAACGAAACGTAGCCTGGCCGGGTAAAGTGAAATACTTCGCACTGAGTTCGGGGACGTCAGAGGCCGCTACGAAATATATTCCCGTCACGAAGTCGATGTCGAAGGCTATTCAACGAACCAGCATCCGGCAAATTCTCACCCTTGGGAAATACCAGAATCTACCCTCAACACTCTACGAAAAAGGCTGCTTAATGCTCGGTGGCAGTACTGATCTGAACGCTCGGGAAGGCCACTATGAAGGGGACCTCAGCGGCATTACGGCCAGTAAAATTCCCCTTTGGTTCGAACGCTTCTATAAACCAGGACGTGATATCGCTCAGGAAAAAGACTGGGCACACAAGCTGGACGAAATTACCGAACAAGCCGCGGGCTGGGATATTGGCTATGTCGTGGGGGTGCCGGCCTGGATTCAATTGTTGATGGAGAAAATTATTGCCCGCTACAAGGTCAAAACCATTCACGATATCTGGCCAAACCTGATGGTATTCTGTCACGGGGGCGTTTCGTTTGAGCCTTATCGGGCGGGATTTGAGAAGCTCCTCGCCCACCCGATCACCTACATCGAGACGTACTTAGCTTCCGAAGGATTCATTGCGTATCAGACCCATCCTGATGCCGAAGGCATGCAACTGGTGCTGAACAACGGGTTATTTTTTGAATTTATCCCGTTCAATGAGCAAAACTTCTCACCTGATGGCGAGCTGGTAGACAAGCCTCAAACGCTGATGATCAACGAAGTAGAAGAAGGCAAAGAATATGCACTTCTGCTATCGACCTGCTCTGGTGCCTGGCGTTACCTAATTGGCGATACCATCAGGTTCGTCAATAAAAAGCGGGCTGAAATCGTCATTACAGGCCGAACCAAGCACTTTTTGAGCCTTTGTGGTGAACACCTTTCGGTCGACAACATGAACAAAGCGATTGAGATGGTTTCTGAGGAATTGGGCATCTCGATTCGGGAGTTCACCGTCGCTGGCGTGACCCACGATACCTTATTTGCCCACCACTGGTATATCGGCACCGACGATAAAGTAGATGCGACGGATCTCCGCAATCGAATCGATGCCAAACTGAAAGAGCTAAATGACGATTACGCCGTTGAACGTCGGCACGCGCTGAAAGACATTACCGTGACGGTATTACCAAACAAAACATTTTACGCCTGGATGGAATCGAAAGGTAAAATGGGTGGCCAGAACAAATTCCCCAGAGTATTGAAAAAGGGGATGATTAAGGAGTGGGAAAGCTTTTTGAAAAATGTATGATATAGGATATAGGATGTATGATGTATTGCTTTCGTGTAAGCTACATCATACATCCTATATCATACATCTCTCCTTACCAATTCAGCGCTTTCGACAGTGGTTCCAGTAAGCGGGAATAGGCAATATTGGCGGCTCCAATAAGAAAAACGACACCCGTTGTGCGGTTGAAAATCTTGACGACGCGGGGTGTAAAGAGCCGCTTAAGTCGGTTAGCATAGTACGCCAGCGCACTTTCGGTGGCAAATACGCCCACTAGGGCGGCAATCATGAATCCATATTGCTGGGCATCCGTGTAATGGAGGTGCGAACGAATATAGGCCACAATAGCTACCCAGGCCACAAAATTGACGGGATTCAGGGCATTCAGGAAAAAGCCGGTGGTGAAGTAATAAACGAAATTGCCGAGTCGCGTCTTTGGGTATGCCAGTCGTGGGGTGCCTTTTAGAATATTGACCAGACCCATGGCGACAAGAAATAGCACGCCAATCGCAGCCATTACGTTCTCAAACCCCTGCACCTTCGGAATGAAAGCGGTACCCAGCAGAGCCGCTGTCACGAACAAAATATCGCCGACGATAACGCCAAAAACAATTTTCATCCCCGATCGAAAACCATTATCGACGCTATTCTGAATCAGCGCAAAAAACACCGTTCCGAACGTCAGGCAGAGGGCAACGCCTAATAAAAAACCAAGAAGAATAGGTAAGAACAAAATCAGTTTATGGTTTGTGGTTCGTAGTTTGACGCTTGATGTTTGACGTATCAACTGACATCAAACTACAAACCACAAACTACAAACTAAGTTTAAATTCCCCGCAACCGGGCCACGATCATCAGCCCGCTAACGCTGAGGGAATCGGTAATTTTGCTGGTCATCACCATCTCTACCGCTTCGGCTAGAGGGAGTTTCCAGACACGCAGGTCTTCGGTTTCTTCCGGGGCGTGTTCACCTTCCGTTAATTCTTCAGCAATGTACAGAAACCCTTCTTCGTCGGTGGCCGAGTTGGAGGTATGAATCCGGGCAATTTTGGTCCATATTTGCGCTTCCAGGCCCGTTTCTTCTTTCAGCTCCCGCTTGGCGGAATCAAGCGGATCAGTGCCGATGGGTGATCCGCCTTCGGGGATTTCCCAGGAATATTCATTCAGTGGATAACGATACTGCCCAACGAGGTATGTATTTCCCTCGGCGTCAATTGGTATCACGCCCACGGCTTTATTCTTGAAACTAACGACGCCATAGATACCGGCCGTGCCTGCGGGCGTTACCACATCTTCGTGCCGAATGGATAACCAGGGATTTTCATATTTGACCGACGAATTCAGCGTCTGCCAGGGATTTTCAGTTGTGTTCATGCGTGCAAAAACGGTCAATTCAGGCTAACGTTTTCTACTTAACAAGCCGCTAAGTTATCACCTTTCAACCATACCCTGCGATTGTCCGTGTCTTTTCCCTTTTCCATAAAGCTGTCTATCAATCGATTGACTAGCCTTAAATAGGATTCAAGGATGATTTTATAGGGATTAACACAAAAAACAGGAGGGATGAATCGACTGCTTTCCGCAAATCGGTTAACTTCGGGCTCTACCCTAACAATCATACTTCATGCAACACAAACTACTCTTAACCAGTCTATTTCTGGGGAACGCCCTACTCAGTTATGGCAGGATGAGAAGCTGGACATGGCCACGATCCAGAAAATCCGGCAGGAAGGCCTTCAACATTCGCAGGTTATGGAAACAGCCTTCTACCTGACGGATGTTAATGGTCCCCGGCTACAGGGCCCGGCTTCATCAAAGCCGCTAACTGGGCCAAAACAAAGCTAACTAGCTGGGGTTTAACAAATTCCCGTCTGGAAGCCTGGGGTGAATGGGGCCAGGGTTGGGGCGTCGAGCATGCTTATCTGGCGATGACCGCCCCCTACTACAAAACGATCATTGCCGTACCCAGAGCCTGGAGTGGCAGCACGAACAAGTTGCAGGCCGCCGATATTCTCTACATTAGTTCGAACGACACGACGGCTTTGGAAAGCTACCGGAGTAAGCTCAAAAACAAGGTCATTTTGCTGGATCAATCGTTTAAAGGCATGCCTTCGTTCAAAGCCGATGCCGATCGTTTTACCGACGAAGACCTGCTGAAGATGGCCAATGAAGCGCCACCTGCTCAACGGGCAGGCAATGATAAGACCTTCCGCAGTCGGATTATGGCCATGCGCACCCAGAACGCCTTTAACCAGAAAATGCGGAAACTGGCGAAACAGGAAGGCGCCATTGGGATGCTCAATACCACCCAGAACAGTAAAGATGGAACCCTGTTTGTGAGTGGCGACTACGCCAATGCTGCCCTTGGTGCGACACCCGATGATCTGGCCGATCTGTCGATAGCCGTTGAGGACTATATGACACTCTGCCGACTCATGAAAGCGGGTATCCCCGTAAAACTGGAACTGGATGTGAAAACCAAATTTTACAAGGACGACACCAAAGGCTATAACGTGCTGGCCGAAATTCCCGGCACTGATCCTCAGTTGAAAGACGAAGTGGTCATGCTAGGCGCTCACCTCGACTCCTGGCATGCGGCCACGGGTGCCACCGATAATGCGGCTGGCAGTTCGGTGATGATGGAAGCTATGCGTATTCTGAATACCATTGGAGCCAAACCCAAACGTACGATTCGAATCGCTCTGTGGAGTGGTGAGGAGCAGGGGTTGCACGGCTCTAAAAATTACGTGGCCAACCACTTAGTCGATAAGGCTACCAACAAACTAACCAAAGAGGGCGAGAACATCGCAGCCTATTTCAATGTCGACAATGGCACGGGCAAAATTCGGGGCATTTATTTGCAGGGAAATCTGGCTGCTGGCCCTATTTTTTCGCAATGGCTGAAACCCTTCAACGATCTGGGTGCCACCACCATAACGCCAGCCAATACGGGCGGAACGGATCATCAATCCTTCGACCGGGTAGGTCTACCGGGTTTCCAATTTATTCAGGATCGGATTGAATACAACACCCGTACGCACCATACGAATATGGACACCTACGATCACCTGCAACCCGATGATCTGAAACAGGCCGCTACGATTGTCGCCAGCTTTGTGTATAATGCAGCCATGCGGGATCAGAAAATCCCCCGGAAGCCTGTGTCTGCGCAGGTAGCCCGGTAGGGAGCATTTTAAGTGCCTCTAATCTAAGTTTTCTATTTCGTCGATTGGCTAGTTTTTTGTCATTCCGACCTCAGGAGGAATCTCGATTTTCCTACATCAGAAGCTTGAGATTCCTCCTGAGGTCGGAATGACAAAAAACTAGCTCACAGCGCATTAAATCTTCAGCAATAACTTACATGCTTGACGCAAAACGATTCATTTTCAATATTGTTTTTTTGCTTTTTATCGGACTTCCAAACCCTTCATTTGGGCAAAGCACTACAACGACAAAGCCATTTGTACTCGGCCTTATTGACGCCATTGCCTCCAAAGAGCTAGGAGAAACCAGAACCTTAAACATCTATTTACCTGAGGGCTATTCTAAAGACTCGCTGGCTAACTACCCAGTCATCTACTTACTGGATGGCTCGGCGGATGAAGACTTCATTCATGTCGCCGGTCTGGTTCAGTTTGCCATTTTCCCCTGGGTCAATTTACTACCAAAGTCAATTGTGGTCGGTATCGCCAATGTTGACCGAAGGCGGGACTTTACGTATCCGACAACCATCGAAAAAGACAAAAAAGACTATCCGACAACTGGACACTCGCAGCGATTTATTGCTTTTATTGAAAAGGAACTTCAGCCGTACATCCAGAAAAAGTATAGTTCGAATCCCACAAAAACCATCATTGGCCAATCGCTGGGCGGATTGCTGGCAACCGAGATTCTTTTCAAAAAGCCTACTTTATTCAACCAGTACATCATTGTAAGCCCTAGTTTGTGGTGGGATAATGAATCGTTACTAACACGTCAGCCTGCATGTTCACAGCCCGGGTTTCAGCAAAAAACAACTGTATTTGTCGCCGTTGGAAAAGAAGGAAAAATAATGGAGACTGATGCCAACCGATTGGTAGACGTTTTGAAAAAGGCTCCGTCTGTGAAAACCAATTTCCACTACTTTGCCGACGAAAACCACGCAACCATTTTTCACCTGGCTGTATACAAAGCATTCGAACAGTTTAAAAAGTAACAGTCAACATTTGTCAATATGAAAATCCCCATTCTCCTTTTCCTGACTTTATTCGTTATCCATTTGGGCAACGCTCAGCCCATTCGATACGACGTATCCTTTCCGAACGCTATTCACCACGAAGCTCAGATTAGCCTGACGGTTTCTCAACTGCCTAAACAAACGGCCACATTCCGCATGAGCCGGTCTTCGCCGGGTCGGTATGCTACACATGAATTTGGGAAGAATGTTTATAATGTTCGGGCCGTTGATGAACAGAATAAGCCATTAACTATTGTCCGAACGGAGGGCGATGTGTACACAGTCCCTACCCATACCGGTACCATCAAAATCAGCTATACGCTTTTCGGGAACTATCCCGATGGTACCTATATGGGCATTGACCCACAAAGTATTCACCTGAATATGCCCGCTACCTTTATGTGGGTTAAGGGCTTCGACCAGCGGCCTATTGAAGTAAAATTCAATCTACCCACGGAGAACATGGGCGTGGTTGCGACGCAACTCGTACCAACGGCTGACAAATACACCTACACCGCTCCCGGCTTGCAATACTTCATGGATTCGCCAACAAAGATTGGCAAGTTAGCCATCAACGAATGGAAGCGGACCAATACGGATGGCAAGTCCATCACGTTTCGGGTAGCTCTCGAAGCCGCCGTTGCCGATTCTACCGCCGATGGGTTTGCGAAGAAAATAGCCCGAATCGTCGATCAGGCCAAAGCGGTTTACGGCGAATTTCCGAGCTACGATTATGGCAGCTATACATTTCTGGCCAACCTGAACCCCTATGTTCGGGGCGATGGGATGGAGCACCGGAACTCAACCATGATTGCGGTTCCGATTGCCTTTACGGGCCCAGAGCATGTACTTGGGGTATTTGCCCATGAGTTTTTCCATTGCTGGAATGTCGAGCGGATTCGCCCCAAGACGCTGGAGCCGTTCAATTTCGAGAAAAGCAACATGAGTTACGAACTCTGGTTTGCCGAAGGCTTCACGCAGTATTACGGTGAATTACTGTTGGTTCGGGCAGGCTTTACCCCCGTTTCAGAATACACCAACACGCTAACAGGCATTACATCGGGGAAACTCCTGACACCCGGCGGTACGTATTATTCGCCCATCGAAGCCAGTTGTCATGCCGTTTTTGTTGATGCGGGCGTATCCATTGACCGGACCAATTACCCCAACATGTTTACCTCGTACTATACCTACGGAGCCGCCGTGGCCTTAGCCCTGGACCTGGAATTACGTCAGCGTAATCAGTCGCTGGATATGTACATGCAAGCCGTTTGGAAACGATTTGGCAAACCTGAACAGCCCTACACCGTCGACGGCTTACAAAGTGTACTGGCTACATTGACGACGCCCGATTTTGCTAAGTCGTTCTTTAGCAAATTTATCTACGGCCACGAAACGATCGACTATGGCTCTTTACTGGCCAAGGCAGGACTTACCCTTAAAAAAGCGCAGGAAGGCAAAGCATGGATGGGCACGGTTCGTTATTCGGAAGCCAATGGCGGACTAACACTCATGGGAAACACGATTCGGGAAACACCCCTTTACAAAGCCGGACTCGATATCGACGATGTGATGACAACGATTGATGGTCAAGCCATTACGAAGGTTATTGACCTTCAAACGGCACTGGGTAAGCACAAACCCGGCGATGTTGTTCAGGTAGCCTACACCCACCGGGGCGATTCCAAAACGGCTCCAGTTACTCTGGCTGAAAACCCAGCCCTATCGGTTCAGTTGTACGAAAACGCAGGACTTACGCTCACGCCCGAGATGCAGAAATTTCGCGATAACTGGCTGAATAAGAAAGAGGTTAAGTAAACAAACTAACCCATGCGCTGGTTTGTATTGCTACTAGCGCATGGGTTAGTTTATCGGCAGGTACCCCTTATTGTTTTTTCAAATCGCTGAACTTGCCGTACACGGACAGGGTGTACTTGCCAATGCCGCTGGTGGCCGAACCAGGTGTGATGGTTATTTTGTAAACACCTTTATTAACTACGTTTAGCATATAGTCGTAATTAGTCGGAACCGTAAATTTGTCCATCGTAGTGCCATTCGGATTGATGAGGGCTGCAGTGCCCACAATATCCGGCGAACGCAGGCTGATATCGAGGGGCGTATTATCCTCCGTTACAGTCAGGGTGTAGGTAATAACCCCGTTTTTACCGATGTAGCTGTCTGTCTGGATAGCTGAGTCAAACACGGTCTGCTTCAGGTTTTTCACTTTCCCGAAAATCTCTAACGTGTAGGTACCAATCGCATCACGTGTCCCCGTGCCAACATACAGCCCGTAAGTGCCTTTGTTAAGCGACTTAGCAAAATAGCGTGGCGAACCAACCGGCAACAGGCCAAAGGTATAATCAGCCTCGGCACCAGCAGGACTGCGTAAATTCAGCCAGATACTGATGCCTGTCGGGGCCACATTAATATCTGTGATGGTGTTATCTTCGGTTACATCAAAGGTATAGTATTGATTTCGGGGCGAAATGGGAAGGCGATTGCCAATTCCCCCGCCCCCGCCCTCTGAGCCAAAGCTAACATTGGCTGCCTGAACACGGTCGGCAGGCTTCGGTATAAACTCAGATGCAATGCCGCGTCCGGCCAGCCGGAAGGCGCCAACGTCATAGCGTTGAACTGTAGAGACCATGACGCTGTACGTACCAGCGTTGACTGTTTGGTCTACGACAACCGAGCGGCCCGTACCCCGATTAACAAGTCGACTGCCCAGCGGGTCGTACAGACTAACCCCAACGTTGACATCAGAGGAAGTGAGTGTCAGCGAAATCGGCTGATTGTTAGTGGCTACCTCAAATGAATAAAACTTATTTCGGGGCGAATAATCAATACCACCACTGGTACCGTCAGCAGTTGTCCAGCTTCCGTTGACAACTCGAACAGCCGGTGCGGTGGCCGTAACCGACACCTCCTGAGATACAGCAGGCCAGATGCCATCCGAAATGGATAGGCTCAGGCTATATATACCGGCAATATCGGCGGTAAACCCGGCAATAGCTCCCTCGGTGTTGGTCAGTACGGCGGTGCTACCCGTCGGTTTTGTTTTAATGGTCCAGGCGTACGTCAGCTTATCCCCATCGGGATCACTGGATTTGCTGCCATCAATGGACGTTTGCTTCCCTGTTTCTACCGTCATAGATGTCACTACGCTGATAACGGGTGCCTTGCCGGGCAAGGATGCGGTAAGGGTTATTTCAGTGGCTGCTTTCTGGCCGTTCGCGTCCGTAACCGTCAGGCCAATACTATATGTACCCGGCTTGTCGGGTGTCAATTCTGCCTTTAATGTGTTCGCATTGCGTAATGTAGCTTTACTGTCAGTAGGTGATGCCTTTATGACCCAGGCGTAAGTCAGCGCACCCTGTCCGCCGGTAGCCGAAGCCTCCAGTATGGTGTTGGTGTTTACCGTTCCGCTCACGACGGGGTTGAGCACGGTAATCACGGGTGGTGTAGGGGATGCCGGGTCCGTATTTTTCTTGCAGCTTACGAAGGCAAGACCTGACAGAGCCAGCCAAAACAAGAGAAACATTGGCACCTGGGTCACCCGGAGATAAGTAACGGTCATGTACTTGATGGTGTTGATCGGTTTCATAGGTGTAGATATCATTTCTATCTTTTGGATAAAAAATAGCCTATCCCAAGGCCAAACGTCCTATTTTTACTAGTAACTTGATCGATGCCTGCGGAGGGATTGATATTACCAAGGCCTAAATTGTAGAGTACATTCAAAGTCAGGCCCGAAGGCAAGTCATACTAGCCCGAAACGCGCACTCCATAGTCGATTTTGGTAACATCGTCTGTTTGCGCATACGATGCGGTTAGAGTGGCCACTAGCAAGCTGGCGAACAAAATGGCGAGTACGTATTTGTGCATGAGGATAGAGACCCTTTAACGATGGATAGCTATATTTTTAGTTAGTCTGGGGGTAAAGGCAAGCATTTCTACCCCCAGACCAACTGCTTATTTTTTTACAAATACCTCTGTAAAGTCAACCGTTATATACTTCGTGGCGGATTCGCTATAGAACGTATACTTGAGCGTCAGCTTATCACCCGATACGCTCCCCGTCAGGTTTTTCAAATAAATTACGCCCTTAGTGTTATCCGTGAATGTATATGTTGCACCCGTGTTGATATTCTTGTTATCGGCCTGAATTCCTGAACCGCTTAGCGTAGCCGTAAAATCATTTGCCAGGAAATCACGTAGCGTTAAGGTTGTTCCTGATTTACTAATGGTAAGGTCATCACCCGTATCGGCCTGGCCATTGAGTGTGGTTTCAGTCCAGCTGCCTACATACTGGTCAAGCGGATCAGGATCGGATTTCTTACTACAAGATGAAGCCAGCAGGATAAATGTGAATACCACTAGCAAAGGGCGGATTGACTTGGTGTAGAACGTTTTCATAAAAAATTGGATGGATTGATTTGAACTGGATAGATAAATATTAGGGTGTTTTCAGATGAAAGTCCTGTTACGTTAGGGTGTTAAAACAATGGAGTGGATAGACTGATAAATCCCCGAAAAATCAACGTTGTTTTGCCATTGGCATACAATTGATTTTTATTAGTTGGCATTTAGATACCTCAAGTTTAAGGGCATTTTCAACACACATTTTGAAGAACCTCCCAGATAGGACAACCTCTTTCCGAAATCCGGCAATTACTTTCCGAGCCATTCGTGAAGCATAAAAAAGGGTATTTATGCGCTAAATAGTCTGCCAAAAAACCTATTTTTACGCATAGTCCTATCTATCTACAGCCAGACTCCACACCGTATTTAATGAAATCGTGCAGTAACAAACGCACCCTTTTGTTCATGCTTATTCTCCTCAGAATAAGCGTTGCTGTCGCCCAACCATCTGTCAGGTTACCCCTACAACCTGAGAAACTCGCCTATGCGAAGGAAGTTGAACAGGAAGCTTCTGCAAAAAAAGACGCTTCCCTTTTTGCAGAAGCCTATTACTTGTATGGAAAAATACACGTAGCCGCCCGGGATTACTTAACCGCCAAGCGCTATTTCATGAAGTCGCTTCGCATTGTCGAACAGAAGCATCAATTCGATAAAATCAGCAGAATTTATAGTCGACTATCCTGGCTGGAGCGGGAGCAAACGAATCTGACGGAGGCACTCGACTATGCCCGACTTGCGTTGGCTTATGCCCGGGCGAGTACACCTAAAACCCTACTGTCGGCCTACCAGTCTATGAGCGAAGCCTATCTATCTATTTGTTATGATAGCTTAGCCAATGCGCAAAGGCATTCAATGCAAGACAGTCTGTTTTACTATTGTAAACGGACGGAGCAAATGGCTTACAGGCTAAACGATTCCATTAGTATAGCTGGGGAGAGCGGCATGCTTGGAAACATTTACGGATCGCAGCGAGATCCACAGGCATTCCAGTACTATCAGAAAGCCATACATATATATAGAGCCTTGAACCAAAAGAGTAACCAGGTTATCATTAGCCTCCAATTTGCTCGTACCTACTTACAATTCAATCAGCCAGATAAAGCCTACGCACTGCTTCAGCAGGCCAGATTCCTGTACAATTCGTTAAATATCAGAGAGTTTGAAATGGAGCGGGAGCTGGTCAACACCTCTATGCAGTATTATCAACAGAAAAAAGATTGGAAAAAGGCGTTCGATCAATCGTTGGTAGTTCGAGGTTTTGAGCGCGGCCAACTGATGGCCGATCGAAATGGAGCGGTCTCCCGACTGAGTATAGAGTATGATACCGAAACAAAAGAAGCCCAGCTCAAAAGCCAACAGCGAGAGCTGGCACTGAGCCAGCAAAACCAACGCACACAACGTCGGTTTCTACTCGTACTTTCAGCTTTGTTACTAGGAATGGGGGTGGCGAGTGTGACATTCTATCGGCTTTCCCGGAAAAATCGGCGGCTTAGTTTTCACAATGCGGCTTTGGTTCAGGAGCAAAACCACCGCGTTAAAAATAACTTACAGTTAATATCCAGTCTGTTGAGCTTGCAGTCGAATCGCCTTGCCGACGAAAGTGCAAGAAATGCCGTCGAAGACAGTCAGCGTCGTATTGAAGTAATGAGCCTCCTCCAGCGCAAACTCTACGATGGCGACAATCTCACTACGGTTCCCGTGGCCGATTTCGTACGGGAATTGACTGAAATGGTCTTACAAACATTTGAGCTGGATGACGTTGAGACCACGTATCATATCCCGCCTACCCTAACCCTATCTGCCGACTATGTTATGCGGATTGGGCTAATTGTGAATGAGTTGGTCACTAACGCCTGTAAGTATGCCTTTCCGGAAAATCAATCCCCTGCGCTTCAAATCGAAGCCACGTTAAATAAAACGACCTTTCATCTGCGTGTAGCCGACAATGGAAAAGGATTCGATACACTCCCCTTGTCGTCAAAATCATTTGGCATGCGCCTGATTCAGATCCAGGTAGAGCAATTATACGGTACGTTCCAGTTTGAAAATAAGGGCGGTACGCTCTTTACGATGTCCTTTACCCTTCTTCCTCTTTCGCCCAAATGGCAAAAAATTTAATACGGTTTATATGAAATCGCTCAGAATCCTAATCATCGAAGACGAGTTAGTGACAGCTCATGACATCCGGGAAACCCTGGAGAAAGCAGGCCATAAAGTGACCGATATTGCGCGAAATTTACCCGCAGCGCTAACCTCCGCCCGTATCAATCCACCCGATTTGGCGCTAATAGATATTCATCTGGAACACGCTACTGACGATGGAATTGATATTGCCCAGCGTTTACTGACCCAACACACATTGCCCATTATTTTCCTGACAGGGCACTCAGAGCAACCTACCATTGCCCGTGCGCAGCAAACGCGCCCCGCGGCTTACCTGCTTAAACCCTTTCGGCATAAGGAATTAGCGATTCAGATCGAACTGGCCTACTACAATTACCAGGCAACCCAAACTCACTCGGTTGATCCTTTTCTATCGGATAATCTGTATCTACCCGTAGATCAGGGAAAAGGGTATGTAAAGATCAAAAAAAGAGATGTACTTTACTTACAGGCCGACCGGGCTTACGTAGAGGTTCACTTGATTCATGAAGAGCAAAAGCAGGTTTTTTCGATGAATTTGGGGTATATCTCCCAATTTTTCACAAGTACTAATTTCTATAACCTCTCGCGATCCCTGCTGGTTAATCTGGATTTCGTGGAGCGAATCGACAAAAGTCAGTTTTATGTTCAGGGACGGAAACAACCTGTTCCGTTTCCAGAAAACAATCACAAACTGTTTTTACAGCAGTTTGCAATCATAAAAACACCACCTAAACGAGATAGCCTTACCATCAAATTTAGCTAAAGTCAAGCGTCGGCTTCAGGCTATTTCCTACTAAGGACAGTGAATTTACCCCAACATTCCCAGACTGAATTGTTACCTTTGTGGCACTTACCTACTTCTCAACAAAGCTGCATGCGTGCTGGTCAACAATCGAAATACCGCTGGATGGGCATCTCGCTGGGACTGAGCATCGTTCTTCTGGTTCTCAAATTCACAGCTTACTTTCTGACCTATTCGACCGCTATCCTTTCTGATGCCGTCGAATCCATCGTCAACGTCATCGCTAGTGGGTTTGCCTTTTACAGCATCTATTTAGCCGGACAGCCCCGCGACCACAATCACCCGTATGGCCACGGCAAAATCGAATTCCTATCGTCAGGCTTCGAGGGCGCTATGATCCTTTCGGCGGGTCTGGTCATTATCTGGCAGGCTATTTTGAGCTTTTTCGACCCCAAGCCACTGAGTAATCTCGACTGGGGTTTGTGCTGGTTGGCGTAACGGCGGTAGCCAACGCTTTTGTGGGCTGGATGCTTATCCGGTCAGGACGTCAGACCGATTCGGCCGCCCTGACTGCCGACGGACAACACCTACTCACGGATACGTTTAGTAGCATTGTAGTCATGATCGGCGTGGCTTTGGTAGCCTTTACGGGCCAACACTGGATCGATAGTGCGCTGTCCGTACTGTTGGCATTCGTGATTATTTACAATGGGTTTCAGATTACCCGCCAGTCTGTTGCCCGGCTTATGGACGAAACGGACATCCCAACGCTCCACCGGGTGGTTCAGTTATTAACCGTTCATAAAGACCGAAACTGGATTGATGTACATAATCTCCGTGTTCAGAAATACGGTGCCGATTTACATATCGACTGTCATCTGACTCTCCCCTATTATTGGGAGCTGAATAAGGTACACGATGAAGTTCATCATTTTGAAGACACACTTAAAGAGGGATTTCAGGGCGAGGTCGAAATTTTTGTCCACACCGACCCCTGCGAGAAAGAGTGCTGTCATTACTGTCGCGTGGCTGATTGCCCCGTTCGGGCGTTTGCATTCGTCGATGACATTGACTGGACAGCCGAAAATCTACCCTGAATCAGAAGCACTTTGTGCCGGTACTGGCACCGGGGTTTTAAGAAGCGCCTTTTAGTAGCAGGTTGCGCAAGGCTCCCATATTTGCCGCCGTATCGAACAAGGCTCGCACAGGAATAGTAAAGCCTGTAATAGCATGACTGGTTACAGTTTCTTTAATGCCATACGATCCCATCAGTGCATATTCTTCCGTGTCGGCATCAATACCATATTGCTCAATTGTCCGGCGAAGCGGATCTATGATCCAGTATTCTGCAACACGGTGAGCGGCATAATCGGCAAATTTGGTCTCTCGATCATTTTTTTCGGTAGTCTTCGACAGCACTTCTGCAATAAAATCAGGAGCAGGGTAGTATAATTGATCGTCCGTAATCTGGGAGGCTTTAGCAGGCCCAAAGTAGCAAACGTCGGGTTCGTAGCTGTTGCGGGTTAGCTCGACCAACGCTTTTTCAGCACGGACATAGCCCAGGTCACGATCATCTACATAGAAACTCAAGAGCCTAGCCAGCAACAGCATCGCCGAATTATGGCGATCCAGCGCAGGTGAATGTACAACGATCTCTCCATTGATGAACTCAGCTTTTTTGTCTTCATCGAGCCATTCATAGAACGCCTGCCGTTTCTGGTGTTCATTGTTTAAAATGGCCTGTGCCCGTTGCAAAATAAGCGGAGCCTGGGGCGTATCTAAAATTCGTAACAGCAAGTCGGACATGATAACGGTAGCTATTTATCAAAGATAACAAGTTACTGATAGATAATCTTTGCCTGCCCGCTAATACGTAAAATTCCAGCTTACCGACGGAATAATGGTGCCAAAAACCGATAGCTGATAGCTTTTGGTGGTGGTGTTCACGCGCTGAAAATAAATTGAATAGGGGTTTTTATGGGCATAAACGTTATAAAACGATATGGACCAATTGCTGTAATGCCGTTGCCCCACTGTCCGCCGACCATCCTTCGTAAACGACACATCCAGCCGGTGATAATCGGGAATACGGTCGGCGTTACGCTGCGAATAATCGAGTACTTTGGCTCCGTTGAGCCGATAGGTGCCATCCGGGTACGTTGTCGGACGACCACTTGTGTATACGAAATTCGTACCGAATGTCCAGCCCCGGCTCCATTTCCATTGGGTGGCAATGGTCAGGTTATGGGGCGGTCGAAGGTGGAGGGATACCATTCCCCCCGTTGATTTGCACACTCGGAAAAGGGCTGGACACCCGTGCCAGCGTTCGGGAATAGGTGTAGGCAATTAAACCCGTCAGCAGTCCACGCGTTTTCTGAATGCTTACTTCTACTCCATACGCTTTTCCCTGTGCCTGCAATAAATCTGCATCGATCGCCGGGTTGAGTAACAGGGTAGCACCGTTTCGGTATTCGACCAGATTTTCCAACGTCTTATGGTAGATCTCAACGGAAGTTTCGTACATATTATCGCTAAAATTGCGAAAGTAGCCCACGGCAAACTGGTCGGCTACCTGAGGGGGCACTAGAGCATCACTTACTTTCCAGAAATCGACGGGCGAGATGGCCGTTGTATTTGAGATAAGATGTAGAAACTGCCGGGTACGGTTGTAACTCACTTTCAGCGAACTATTGGGCGTCAGATTCGCTCGAATGGTAAGGCGCGGCTCCCACCCTCCATACTGCGCAACAGCCTGCCCGTTACCGTATCGGAGCGTATCGGTAATGCTCTCTCGGGTACGCGGCTGCCCTTCGGCATACTGGTAAGCCACCCCCGGCCCTGTATTTGTAAATTGAGCATATCGTACACCCACCTGCACCGACAACACCCGAAATGGGGCCCACTCCTCCGAAATATAGCCCGCCCACTCGTGGGCCTGTTCGGTTGGTAGCGTCAGGGCGTTAATGTTTGAGAAGTCGCCGGTAGGAACAATTGAGCCCGGAAGCAAACTGTAGCCCGTTAGCGATCCACCAAATTCCAGCCGATGCTTCGTTGACGGACTGTAGAGCCAGTCAAATCGGGCGTCGCGTTGGCGGATGGTGGAACGGTACCGATAGGTGTTGGTGGCCGTGAGTCCATCCAGAAAAAATCGGTAGTCGCTTTGGGTAGCCGTCAGATTAAACGACAATTGCGGGTTTAGCCGCTGACTCCAACGGGCTGTCAGCAATGTCGATTGGGTCGTATAGAGTGTATCCTGTGGAAATTTGAACGTATCGTAACTTCGATAAAAGGTAGCTGACAACTGGCTATCAGCGTTGAGTCGATAGGTTAAACGGCCATTCAGGTCATAGAAAAACGCTCGGTCTTTGTTGGTGGGTTCTGGGAACAGGCTCAGTATGAACGACGGATACGCAATACGTCCGCCAGCCAGAAACGTCAGTTTCTTATTCTTCTTAACCGGCCCCTGCACCATCAACCGACTGGTTAACAAGCCAATACCTCCATCAATACGAATGTGGTCTGTTTCGCCGGGTTTGGTATTCATTATTAATAGGGACGACAGCCGCCCACCATAGGCTGCCGGGATGCCGCCTTTATACAACGTTACATCCTGAATCGCATCCGCGTTGAGGTTACTAAGCAAGCCCAGCAAATGGCTGGTATTGAACAACGGGGCACCATCCAGTAAGACCAGATTTTGATCGGTGCGGCCTCCGCGTACATTGAATCCGCCAGCCCCCTCTCCTACGGTACTCACTCCGGGTTGTAAGGTAAGCGCTTTCAGTATATCGACCTCCCCAAACACCACCGGAATATTTCGCAGGTTTTTCATGTCCAGCCGAATGACACTCATCTGCGTAGCCGATACATTGGCATCCGGCGTACGCCCTTTTACATTAACTTCATCCAGTTGACGGGTGTCGGGATTGAGCGCGACTTCCATCCGAATGTTCCTCCGTTCAATCTCCAGAAACCGACTGCGGGCGTAATAGCCTACGGCGGAAAACGTCAGATTATACGGACCAGGAAGCACCTGCATACTAAAAGCACCCGTGCTATCGGTGGTTGTGCCAGCTCCCTGTTTTTTGTCATAAACCGACACATTCGCTAGCGGTTTGTTCGTGACATCATCTATCACTTGACCATAAATACGGAAACGTATTTGAGCATGTGCAGACGCGCAAAGAAGCCAGCAACTGACGAAGAGGAGACAATGCTTATTACGTAAACCGTGTGCCATAAACGAGTCGATTAAGTAGATGAATTACCAGTTCGTTGGCGGCCCCAACTGCGACAACGGGAAATTGCCGGGACAGCTTCCGGGTGGTATAAATGCCTTGTTCAGCCGATTTAGAAATTTATCGTATTGAATCGTATCGCCCGGAATAATCAATCGTTGTTTGCTTACGGCCGATGCTCCAAAATAACCCAGCGCCAACACGGTTGTATCAGCCTGCTGATGGACGTTGCCTTCAATGGAAGCCGGTTGCGGATCAAATAATGAACCCGTACGACTTCGTTGTTCTTCAAAATGAGCCCAGTATTGATAGGCCGAGCGGGTTAATGAATATTGCCGGACCTCTACGTATTGTTTCCCTATGGCATAAACCGGCGAATTGAATACCAGTCGATGGCTGATCCGATTACCGTTAATAAGCGCATCCGATAGCACATTCGTTAACTCGCTGAAATAAGGTACCCAGCACGAGCAGACACTACAGGCAGAGTGCATGGGATCAACATTAGTCCAGCGGGGAACGTAACTGTAAGTCGACCAGCGATAATAGTCACCTAGCGTAGCCGGATCGCGAGTATCAATAAAAATACCATACAGATCAGGCTGACCAAAGATGCTATTCTGTCTACGATATTCCGCATTAACTTTCTCAATGGGTGCCACCGGAGCCAGCAATTCTGGATTCGACACGTAAACCATGCCATCGGGCAAGACCACTTTTAACGTATACCGATGGCCAGCTTTTCCCTGAAAACTGGGCTCTCGCACCCAATAATAGGATGGTTGGAGCAAGTCCTGTTCGAGTTGCACCGTCCGGTCATTATTGTCCGTAATGGTAACCACCGCTCCGTTGATTATCAACTCTTCTGGAAAACCTCCCCCCGACGAGTACGCGCCAGACAAGGTTAGTTTAATAGGGTACGGTGGTGCTTCGTCCGTAATCAGCCCATCAACCACCAGGCGCGGTTTTGCCTGCCGAATGGGGAGCTGCACCTCATCGACGCAGGCAGACAGGGCTATGACACAGAGATACACCGAGATAACACAAAGATTCACAGAGACTTTTTTACTCTTTTTTCTCATGGCACAAATTCCCAGAAATCCGTACAACCCACTTGCCGATACCCCAGCGACCCGACTACCGTCTGACTCTCGTAGCCCCAGCCGAGGTACGCTCGATCGGGGCCACTCCAAACAACCAGATAGCGATTACCCTCACCCGGATAGTCTGTCACGTATTGCCATTTATCAGTAGCAGGATCATACTGCCAGATGTCCCGTAATCCCTGCTGACTAGTGGCGGTCCCCAACCCAAAATACCCTTTGCCTTTCACTGAAAAACCAGCACCCCGCGTTCGTTGGGCACCCGGAAAATCGGCCTTGCGTGTCCATGTATCTTTCTGCGAATCGTAGGCGAACAAATGCGCTTGAACCCCTGGTACCTGGTTGATTACATAACCGATTTCACCAAGACTAAACGTGGCCAAAACTCCCGGTTTCTCAGGCAACGGTGCACGGGCTTCCTGCTCAAATTGCACATAAATTCCCCGCATGGCCGGGGAGCCATTATTCGTCAGAAAAAATGCCCATTCTGTGGTTGTGAAATAGACGACCTCACCATCTTCCCCCTGATAGTAGGGAAATACAGCACTGCCGCCAGCCGGAAAAACAGCGTACAGATCCCGTAGATAAACATATTTACCCGGAAACAAATCGTCTGTCTGGTAGCCCATTCCATAGAAATAAGACCGATCTACATTGTGTCCATACAAAATGTACTCAATCAGTCCACGCCGAACTGTTACCCCAGGTGCATAGGCCTCATACCAGGCATTTTGCTGATTACCAAACACGGCGGTTTGCCAGGTTTTCGCATCAACATAACGCGTAATCCGAACCGAACTACCCGAGCGGTCAGCAGTGTAATCAATGATGGAACCCGTAAAGTCCCCACTATCAAACGGCAAATGTTCCCGTCGCTTCCAGGGGTTGTACGTTGCATGAGTGTACCCCCGCTCCAGGGTCAGGGTGTCTTTCTGATTGTATCGAAAGCCTAATTGTAGCTTATACATCTGCCCCACCTGCACACCTGTTAGCTTAAACATAGTCAAGGTGAATGGGTCATAGGCTTTGGTTTCACCGGTCTCTAATGGTAAAAATGTACCCGAAGCAGTTTGTGCCGTCAGTCGCCAATCGGTCGATTTAATGGCCGACGTAAGTTTAATGGCAACCTCAGCCGTTGTTGCTCCGGTCGTCTGTACTGATACCAGCGCAGCCTGAGAGGGCAATACGATTTTCGTATTAATGATGTTTGCTGGTCCGGGCGATTTGGGTTGGCATTGCAACAGGAACAAACATGCGATGAGCAATCCAGGGGCGTTTTCAGTCAGGCGCATACAGTATTTTTCACAACGGCACAGCAAGTTACAGTTGAGCAGGCAAACCAGTTAGTTGAAATCAAATTTATTTTATCGAAATAGTTGTATTATTTCTTTTTATTTACCAATTTTGAACCACTTACTGCTTCGGCAGTAGCCAACATTGCTTTTTTCAATTCAGGTTGTATTCAACAGGAAAGGCTGGTCGCCCTACGACCAGCCTTTTTTTATTGCATTTACCAAGCTTCTACCAGTTGGAACTCTTACCTTTGCGGCTTCAATCGCCCGCGTTCGGTAATGCCGCTGATTGCCCCATCAAGTTATGAGCCACCCACACGGTTGTGGAACGGCCACCTGCAAACCATCATTCCCTCGCTGTTCCGCAAGGTAGCGGTCTCCTACGTCCGCGAACGCATCGAAACACCCGACGATGATTTCCTGGATCTGGATTGGTCGAAGGCAATGAATAATGAACAATGTATAATGAATAATGGAGAAAGCCGTTTCCAACATTATCCATCATCCATTATACATTATCCATTAGTGATTCTCTCCCACGGGCTGGAGGGAAGTTCAACGAGTCCTTATTTAGCTGGAATGGTGCACCACCTGACCAAATCCGGATTCGATTGTCTGGCCTGGCACTATCGGTCGTGTAGCGGTGAAATGAATCGGCAGCAACGGTTTTATCACGTTGGCGAAACCAGCGACCTACAGTTGGTTATACAGCATGCCCTTTCAAAAGGCTATCAAACTATTTACCTGATGGGCTTCAGTGCGGGCGGGAACGTAACGCTAAAGTACCTCGGGGAACAAGGGAAACGTATCCATCCAGCCATTAAAAAGGCCGTTGTATTTTCGGTGCCTATGTACTTAATGGGATCGGCCCGGCGGCTCGAACAATGGGATAGTCTGGTCTATAATTACCGATTTAATCGAACCTTGAAACGAAAAGTATTGGAAAAAGCGGCTGTAATGCCAGGCGTTTTTCCGATCGAAGCCGTACGTAAGGTACGTAGCGTTCGGGAGTTCGATAATACCTTTACGGCTCCTATGAACGGTTTTCAGGATGCCAAAGACTATTATACCCGCAGCAGTTCGCTACAATTTATACCCAACATCATGATTCCAACCCTGATTGTCAACGCGAAAAACGATCCTTTTTTATCCCAGGAGTGTTTCCCGGAGACCTTGGCTCGGGAACTAGCGCACGTCTGGATGGAGTTCCCTGAACACGGTGGCCACTGCGGCTTCCCGGCAAAAAATGAAGGTATACAGGGTACCTACTGGTCGGAGAAGCGAGCAGTTGATTTTTTGACAGCACCTAACTTGATTAACCAATAAGAGATCACCCAATCGCTGCGACGGCGATACCCCAATCATGCTCACTAAACAGCCGAACGTCGGCCCTGCCGAACAGACGTATTACATCATTGATTTCGATAGCACTTTCACGAAAGTAGAAGCCCTGGACGTGCTGGGCGAAATCTCACTGATTGGTCGCCCCGACCGTAACGATGTCCTGAATCAGATTAAAACCATTACTGACCGGGGCATGTCGGGCGAAATCTCCTTTACTGAATCACTTGTTCTTCGACTCGGTCTCCTGAAAGCACACCGCGACCAACTGCCTGCTCTGGTCGAAAACCTGATGGGCAAAATATCCGATTCGTTTCAGCGGAACAAGGAGTTCCTGACCGAAAATGCCGACAACATTTACATCGTCTCGAATGGATTTCGGGAATTCATTGTCCCAATTGTCACCTCCCTGGGCGTTCGGGCCGATCATGTGTTTGCCAATACCTTTGCGTTCGATGAAACGGGAGCTATCGTTGGTTTCGATCCTGAAAACCCATTATCTGCCAATACGGGCAAGTCACAGGTGATTCGGAATCTGAATCTGAACGGCGAAGTTTACGTGATTGGCGATGGGTATACCGACTACGAAATCAGAGCGTCAGGGCTGGCCAATCGCTTTTATGCCTTTACTGAAAATGTAATGCGGCCTCTCGTGGTGGAAAAAGCTGACTACGTAGCCCCCTCTCTCGACGAATTTTTATACCATAACAACTTGAGCCGTAGTCAGTCATACCCCAAAAGCCGGATTAAAGTATTGTTGCTGGAAAACGTCCATCCGATAGCCGTTCAGCTATTTGAGCAGGAAGGCTTTAATGTTGAGATTCGAAAAGGGGCTTTGGATGAAGACGAACTCATTGAAGCCATCCGCGATGTGTCGATTCTGGGTATCCGCTCCAAAACAAATGTGACGGCCAAAGTACTGGAACATGCCAACAAGTTGATGACGGTTGGTGCATTCTGCATTGGCACGAATCAGATTGACCTGGATGCCTGCACCCAAAAAGGAATCGCCGTTTTCAATGCGCCTTACAGCAATACCCGATCGGTGGTTGAACTGGCCATTGGCGAGATTATTATGCTGATCCGAAGCATTGTGCCCAAGAGCAATTTGATGCACCAGGGTGGCTGGGATAAATCGGCCAAGAACAGCTTTGAAGTTCGGGGCAAGAAACTTGGTCTGGTTGGTTATGGCAACATCGGCACACAATTATCGGTCGTAGCCGAAGCCCTCGGCATGGAGGTTTATTTCTACGACATTGTCGATAAACTGGCATTGGGCAATACCCGTAAATGTAAGTCGCTGGACGAACTGCTGGCCGTTTCGGACATTATCAGCCTGCACACCGACGGGCGAAAGGAAAACAAGAACCTCATCAGCTACCGGGAGTTTTCGCTAATGAAAAATGGGGTTATCTTCCTGAATCTGTCACGCGGTCATATCGTCGATATTCCGGCACTGGTCGATGCCATTGAGCGTGGCAAGGTTGTTGGCGCTGGGATCGATGTATTCCCGCACGAGCCGAAAACGAATAACGAGGAGTTTATGAGTACGCTCAGACGGCTACCAAACGTCATTCTGACTCCGCACATTGGTGGCAGCACAGAAGAAGCTCAGGCAAACATCGGCAACTTTGTGCCGGGCAAACTGCTCGAATATATCAATAACGGCAGCACCTACGGTAGCGTGAATTTCCCCGAACTGCAATTGCCAATGTTGAAAGGCGCACACCGGTTGTTACATATTCATGCCAACGTACCAGGTATTCTGGCCAAGATGAACTCCATTTTTGCCAAATACCACATCAATATTCACGGCCAGTATCTGAAAACCAATGAGCAGATTGGCTACGTCATTACCGACGTCGCCAAAGAATACGCCGACGAAGTGGTTGAGGAACTGAAAGGAATTGACAACACGATTAAGTTTAGGCTTCTTTATTAAAGTCGTAAGTCGTCAGTCAGTAGTTGTTTGTATTTATACTAGCAACTTCTGACTGATGGCTAGTGACTGACGACTTATCTATGAAAAACACCTACTACACACCCGGCCCCGCCGAACTCTACCCAACCTTCTACCAACACCTTCAACAGGCAATGGATGAACAGATTGGCTCGATTTCGCACCGAAGTCAGAAGTTCCGGGATATTTATAAGTTTACTGACGAACAGTTGCGTACGTTGCTGAGTATTCCGGCTACGCATGGGATTTTCTTTACCGGCTCGGCTTCGGAGGTGTGGGAACGGATTCTATTGAATTGCGTTGAGTACGAAAGTTTTCATGCGGTGAATGGCTCATTTTCCCAGAAGTTTTACGACTATGCCGTTGCCCTGAAGAAACATGCCCATGTACTTCAAAAACCTTTTGGTGAGGGTTTTGATGCGGCCGAGATCGAAGTGCCTGCCTACGCTGAACTGGTTTGCCTGACCCATAACGAGACCTCTTCGGGTGTCCAGATGAAACCTGCCGACATTCACAAACTCAAGCGCAAATACCCAAAAAAGCTATTTTGTGTAGATATGGTCTCCTCGGCTCCCTATCCTGACTTAGATTTTGGCATCATCGATTCGGCCTTTTTCTCGGTACAGAAAGCCTTTGGTATGCCCGCTGGTCTGGGTGTCTGGATTGCCAGTCAAACCTGCCTGGAAAAAGCCGAACGTTTGCAAAAAACGGACGACTTCACGATTGGGGCGCATCACAACTTACCGACGCTCTGGAAACACTACAAGGATTTCGAGACCCCGGCAACGCCTAACGTACTTTACATTTATCTGCTGGGAAAAATCGCGGAAGATTTCAACCGGATTGGCATTGATACCATCCGGAAACAGACCGAAGAAAAGGCTCGAATGATCTATAAATTCCTGGAGAGTTCGGATGCCTATGAGCCGTTCGTCAAAAAAGAACAACACCGCTCACAAACGGTAGTTGTCGCCACAACGCATAAGCCATCTGCCGACGTCATTTCATCGGGCAAATCGGTCAATATGATTGTGGGTAGTGGGTATGGAAAATTCAAAGAGTCGCAGATTCGGATTGCCAATTTCCCCGCCACATCGACCGAACAGGTAGCCGCGCTGATTGAGCAGTTGAAGCAAGCTTAAACCTGCTCTGAACATTATCACAATACCGTTTTTTCATTCTATGAGAAGGCGGTATTTTTTTTTAGCCTACCCATTCATCTATAGAGACAGGCAAACCTTATCCTGCATATCTGGTTAATAAGACATTATTTGCATGCATTCAACTCAACGACGATGAAAAAATTACTTACTCTCATAGCGCTATCGGCAAGCCTGTCGATAGCTGGTCTGGCCCAGAACCGATCCGATTCAGCAGGCAGTTCCAAGCCACTTATTAACGAACGAACGAAACAGGAGTTGCGGCAATCGGCCAATCAGGCGGAAGAAAAAATAAACGATGAAATCGACAAATCGCGCAGCTACCAGCAGACGCATCAACTAAGCTGGTTTGATCCGGGCAATGTTTTTGTTGGCGGGGGCTCGGTTTTGGTGCAATGAATGGACAGGTGTATGTCGGTGTCAATACGCGCCTTGGCTATTTCTTCCAGCCTGGTTTTGCCGCAGGCCTTCGTTATGATAACGATCAGCTAGTCGCCAAGAAATACCGCTCCCGGCAAATTGGGGCCTTTGCGCGGTATTACCCATTCCGCACTCGAATCAGCAGTTTTGTTGGGGCAAGTTTAAACAGTGGACGCGAATTCTCGGAACTTATTCCAGCTGATACCAAAGCCAAGTATACAAGTGTAGGCCTTGAACTGGGCGTAATGGCCTGGATTCTGCACCGCCTGGGTGCTGAAGTCTCTTACGAAGGCAGTTTCTATAACAAGATTGACCCAACCGTTAGCCGGGGTAAAGGTGGGCGCTTAAAATTTGGCGTTAATTACTTCTTTGGTCAGGTAGGAAATCGGGGGCTGAAATTGGCTCGGTAAGGAACTAGTACCCATCCAAGCTAGATTCTAATTGATTCTATAGATTCTTTTAATTCTATCGTACTGATAGTCAGTAATCATAGGATCAAAAGAATCTAGTTTGGCAAAGCATTCGTTTGCACTATACTTCTGGCAACAATCGTAAGTGATGTTGTGTATGCACGCTCGTAAAGATCAGCATTTCCCGAACGGTTAATTTACCAAGAACTGGATGCGGTATACAATAGCTGTCTACTTCCAGATCTGACCAAGTGCCCACAGCATCAATCAACGTCTGATATATACCGGTAAAGCGCATCATTAGCTCACTTTTTTCAGCTTGCATATCCTCAACTCGGGGCAACATCGCAGCAGGCGCTTTAACCCCAGTTGCCAGGATTTTCCTGTAAGCCGATGCAATGTCGTCATAATCTCTTGAGGGTGAATTGGCTTCACCCCATTGCCTCAACACATCACGTGGGCCGGTCATGAGTCGCACTATAGGTCGGGCAGATAAGTACAAATGCTGCATTACATCAGCCACTGACCATTTATCATCGTTATTTTTATGGAACTGCTCTTCGGTGAGGCTGTCGGCCACCTTAATAAAGGCCTGGTAATCGGCAGATAGGCGTTGCTGGATTGGTGTTTTAGTTTGCATAATTATGTTTTGTATTACCCTCCCTTCACGCCAATCCCTAATCTTGTAGGGGTTTGCATTAGGGTGAAAAAAGAAATTACTACTTTTGGCTACTCATACATCCCCGCTAAGCTAAAATTTCTCCAACGGGCACCCAAATCAAATGCTATCATTTTCACTAATCATCTGAAAACCAATGAACCGCTTCCTTTTTTTAAGTTTGTTCTTAGCTGCTTCTTTTAGCGCATTTGCCCAGAACGAAATCAGTTATCATGGCAAAAAAATCACTGAAAAAGGCGCTATTCCTGCTACCCAGTTAGCGACTAAAATGGCTGACAAGACCGAGATGCCTGCCAAAGTGGAAGGTACCGTTGAGTCGGTTTGTAAAGTAAAAGGCTGCTGGATGAAGGTTAAGACAGGTGATGGCCAAACCATGCGGGTTACGTTTAAAGACTACGGTTTCTTCGTTCCCAAAGACATTGTCGGCAAAACTGTTGTGGTTGAAGGCACTGCCGAAACATCGACCACCCCCGTAGCTGATCTGCGCCACTACGCACAGGACGCCGGGAAATCGAAAGAAGAAATTGCTAAAATTACAGAGCCAGAAAAAGCCCTGACATTTGTTGCCGACGGGTGATTGTAAAAAAATAAGTGAGCCTTTCCAACCGTTTTTCTAACAACAGTATCCTTGTAGGAAATCAATGACAAGTGATATGTTTGACTCAATGAAATGGCTTTCTGGTTTTCTCATCGTTGGAACAACACTCTTTTCAGCCTGTAAATCATCCGATGCCCAGCCAAATGACCTTGTGTCTGTCGGCCTGCATCAATCAGCCCGACTTGCATCAGAGGTGGTGGTTCGGGTTGACTCTATTCAGGACAGCCGCTGCCCACCGGGTGGCGTTTGTATTTGGGCAGGCGAAACCAGAGTTAAGTTACTTCTTTCAACTGCTACAGATTCAAGCGCGGTAGGTCTGACCTTAGGCGTAGGTAATAACGCAAAGCGACCAGATTCAACGGGAGTTACGCTTAGCCACCAAACGTATAAAGTGGTTCTGCGTGCAGTTGGCCCCTATCCAGCCCAGACAGCAACCGTTCAGGTAGCAAAATTATAAGGGTTGTTCCCCATCTTTTCGTATTTTGAAGGCTGTAACCTTTCGTTACAGCCTTTTTTGTACCCAACCAACTTCATTTATGAAAAAACTGTACCTGCTGGCGGGATTATCATTGCTGGCATCACCTCTCATTGCCCAACGGACACTCATTCACTGTGGAAATCTGTTCGATGGTATTGGCAATACCTTACAACCACAAATGACTATTGTGGTTGAAGGCAACAAGATTACAGGAGTTCAGAAAGGGTACACAACGCCTGCGGGTCAGGATAAGGTGCTGGACATGAAATCGAAAACTGTTCTGCCAGGCCTGATCGATATGCACGTCCACCTGGAAAGTCAGACACGCCGGGGTGGTGCCATTGATGGATTTACCAGTAACCCAGCTGACGTTGCCTATCGGGCAGCAGGCTATGCGAAAACAACCTTACTGGCCGGTTTCACGACAGTGCGCGATCTGGGTGGCTCAGGCGTAAACGTCTCCCTTCGTAACGCGATCAACGCCGGACTAGTGGAAGGCCCCAGGGTATTAACCGTTGGGAAGTCAATTGCCACAACAGGCGGTCACGCCGACCCAACTAACGGCTACCGGAAGGACTTAATGGGCGACCCCGGACCAACTGAAGGGGTTATTAATGGGCCTGAAGATGCCCGGAAAGCGGTTCGGCAGCGCTACAAAGATGGATCTGACCTGATCAAAATTACGGCAACCGGCGGGGTACTGAGTAATGCCAAAGATGGCTCTGGCCCGCAGTTTACGGAAGAAGAAGTGAAAGCGGTTGTCGATGCTGCCAAAGATTATGGGTTTGCGGTAGCCGCCCACGCTCACGGAGCAGAAGGAATGAAACGAGCAATCCGTGCTGGTGTTCAAACCATTGAGCACGGAACGTTGATGGACGATGAAGCCATTGAGCTGTTCAAAAAACACGGAACCTACTACGTTCCAACCATCATTGCGGGTAAAACGGCCGCCGACTCAGCCCGGCATTTCGGCTATTATCCACCCTTAGTGGTTCCAAAAGCCCTGGCAATCGGTCCAAAAATCCAGGCTACGTTTGGAAAAGCATACAAAGCAGGGGTAAAAATCGCGTTTGGCACCGATGCCGGTGTGTTTATTCACGGCTACAACGCCAGGGAATTTGAATACATGGTAGAGGCTGGAATGCCAGCGGTAGAAGCGATCAAAGCAGCCCTGATGACCAACGCAAAGTTACTGGGTATGGATGCACAGATCGGTTCTATTGAAACGGGCAAGTTTGCCGATATTATTGCGGTAGATGAAAACCCAATACAGAATATCAAAACCCTTCAGACTGTTAAGTTTGTGATGAAAGACGGGAAGGTGTATAAGCAATAAGTCATTAGTCAACTGTAATCAGTCGATAGCAGGATCATATTTACTATCGACTGACTGCTGTTGACTAAGGACTCATTATCAACTCCGTCACTCGCTTCCCAACTTCGTGCTGAACCCAGTGAGTAGCCTCCTCGATAAAAACAAGGCGTCCATTATCGCACAGATCGATGCTGGGTTGAGCCATTTCACGCTTCAAAAACTGATCTCGAACACCCCAGATAAGTAATGTTGGTACGGTGACCCGAATCGTTTGGCGACGGGCAGGTGGCTTTCGGATGGAAGCCCGATACCAGTTAATCATAGCTTTGGCGGCTCCCGGCTGCGACCAGGCCGTTTTGTACTGTTTCAGGTCAGCCTCCGTGAAGGTTCCCCGTCGACTACTCCGTTTCATTGTCTGGGCCAGGAACGCCCAGTTGCCCAACCGAACAACCACTTCCGGCAACCAGGGCAACTGAAAGAAACCGATATACCAGCTACGCAGCATTTGGCCAACATCCTGACTGGCAAATTGCTTCATAACAACTGGATGGGGGACATTGAGAACAACCAACCGCTCCACTCGTTCGGGATAGGAAACCGCCGTCCACCAGGCCACAGCAGCTCCCCAGTCGTGCCCCACAATCACCGCTTTTTTCCGGCCTGCGGCATCAATCAAGGCAATTACATCAGCAACCAAGGTGTCAAGACTATAGGCGTTGATACCCGTTGGTTTATCGCTGATATTGTAACCCCGCTGATCGGGCACCCAAACCCAGCATCCGGCTTCGGCTAATACATCTATCTGTTGCCTCCAGCCGTACCAGAACTCAGGAAAACCATGTAATAAAATAATCAATGGCCCTCTGTCGGGCCTGCCTGAACGACATGCAGCCGAACGGGGGGCGAACTGGCAGAAGGACCCTTGGTTTCAATAAATGTATGTAAGTAATTAGGCAAATTTGGATTCTATTGATTCTATTGATTCTTTAGATTCTGTTGATTCTTTGGGCCCTATTGTATCAAGTCACTGTTTTTCAAGACAATAGAATCCATAGAATCGACAGAATCTAAATTTACCCAATTACTAATCAATGGTTCAAAATTAAAACCCAAAATACCGCTCGGCATTACGATAACAGATATCCTGCACAATCTGACCAACCCAGGCAACATCGTTAGGAAGTTCGCCGTTTTCAATTTCGTTGCCGAAAATATTGCATAAAATGCGCCGAAAGTACTCGTGACGAGGAAATGACACGAAACTACGCGAATCAGTTAGCATACCAACAAATGCGCTTAGCAGTCCCATATTGGATAGGGCATTAATTTGTTTCTCCATCCCATCTTTCTGATCCAGAAACCACCAGCCCGACCCAAACTGCACTTTACCCCGAACAGAGCCATCATTGAAGTTACCAATCATGGTGGCCATTACTTCATTATCAGCCGGATTCAGATTGTACAGAATCGTTTTGGCCAGTTTATTCCGGTCGTCCAGACCACCTAAAAAGCGCGACAGAGAGGCTGCTTGAGGGAAATCGCCAATACTATCCCAGCCCGTATCGGGACCAAGTTCACGCAGTCGACGGAGGTTATTGTTGCGGAGTGCACCGAGATGGAATTGCTGTGTCCAGTTTTTTTCGTGATCCCACTCCGCAAATTGAACGAGCATGAACGATTTAAATTTCAGTACGTCGATGGAATCGATCGCAACGCCCGTATACAGATGATCGAAGATCCGTTGAATCTCCCCCTCGGTATACGATTCTGCATAGATCACTTCCAAGCCATGATCAGACAGTTTACAGCCCATTTCAGCGAAATAATCGTGTCGGGATTTAAGCGCGTCGAGGTATTGAGTCAGGGTATGGATTTCAGAATTCGTTACCTGAGTTAGCTTCTGCACATAGGCCCGAAAGGCCACGGGATCGTCGGCAGCCATCGCTTTATCGGGGCGAAAAGTGGGCAGAATTTTCACAGTAAACCCATCCTGCACGAGTTGCTTATGATGTTCCAGCGAATCAAGCGGATCGTCGGTTGTACAAACCACCCGAACATTAAAGTACTGAAGCAATGCTCGTGCTGATAAATTGGGCAGTTGCTCATTACAGGTATCGTATACCGAGCGGGCCGTTGCCGGATTCAACACATCCGTTATCCCAAACGGATTTTTCAATTCCAGATGTGTCCAATGATACAGCGGGTTTCTCAGGGTATACGGAACGGTTTCGGCCCATTTTTCGAACTTCTCCCAATCCGTTGCATTGCCTGTGCAATAGCGTTCATCAATGCCGTGGGTTCGCATAGCCCGCCACTTGTAATGATCGCCGTAGAGCCAGAGCTGAGTAATGTTCTCAAAGTGTTTATCGGCAGCAATCTGATCGGGAGGCAAGTGGCAATGGTAATCGATAATAGGCATTGGCCGGGCATAGTCGTGATAGAGTCGACGGGCCGTTTCGGTCTGCAACAAAAAATCGTCGGATAAGAATGTAGGAGCGGGCGAAAATGTAGTCATGGTGACAAAAGCAGAAGCTGGGCTGTTTCTCCCGGCTTCTGCTTTTATTTTTTGACAGTATACCCAATTTGATTACTTGTAAACAGGAAATTAAATCCTAAATTAAGCTATCCTGTTAGTCAAGTCGCTTTGATTT
Organism: Spirosoma telluris; assembly: GCA_003259005.1. GTDB lineage: Bacteria > Bacteroidota > Bacteroidia > Cytophagales > Spirosomataceae > Spirosoma > Spirosoma telluris. Next base: position 171,496 of record QLII01000001.1, on the reverse strand, counting down.
ATTCCATCAGTTTCCAACTTACCCCTCACGCATGCTCATAAAGAAGGGTAAGTTTAGGATTGACCTATTTCCGTACTTCTTCAATTTAGCATCTGGTAGATTCTTTTGATTCTACCAGATGCTATTATCCTGATCATCAGTCAAATAAAAACAAAAGAATCCAGTAGAATCAAAAGAATCTAGTTTGGCCAAGTACTAGTATTCTTTTTGACATTTTCAATAAAATAAAGTACAACTATCTATTAATCTTATACTATGGTCACTATTCAAAAAGTACTATATTTATACCTGATATAACACACCAACCTTGCTAGTTAACCATATCAGGAAAGATGACTAATTAGCAAGGTCTCTTACGTTAATTCCTGTGAACACAGATCGAATAGCCTCATACACCCTCAAATATGAAATCGGCAAGGGGGCATGTCGAAAGTCTATTTTGCGGTGAACAACCTGGGCGATCCGTTTGCCATTAAGTTATTGAATGTCGATCTGGCGGAGCATGAAACGATACGAAAACGCTTTCGTAATGAGATGGAAGCGCTTAAATCCTTACGTGATCTCGAACAAGTTTGTCAGATTAAAGACTTTTATGAAGATGGCAAGCAGATGGCCATTGTGATGGAACATCTCACAGGCGTTAATCTTCTAAGTCATATTCGGCGCGAAGGCGCACTTTCTCCCGCACAACTTATCGACTGGATGCAGCAGTTGCTGCCTCCCTTTGCCATATGCCATGCCCGAAAAATTGTTCATCGGGATGTAAAGCCAAGCAATTTTTTCCTGACGACATCAGGAAAGCTAAAAATTCTGGATTTTGGGATCGCCAAAGCGCTGGACCAGACCGAAGCCCAGTTTAATAGTATGGCTCTGGGCTTAACCAGCTTTCAGGAAGTGCTTGGCTCACCTATGTATATGAGTCCAGAGCAAGTACGCGGGTTACAGGAAATTGATCATCGTACCGATATTTATTCGCTGGGGGTGATGATCTATACACTGCTTGTGGGTCATAATCCCTACGAGGGACTGAGCACGAGAAGTAACTATGACATTCAGGAGTCTATCGTCAAAAAGACATTACCGCAATTAGAAGGTCAGCTGGCTGTTTTCAATCCAATCATCCAGAAAGCTACTCAAAAAGAACCCATTGACCGACACCAGTCGATTCAGGACCTACTGGACGACCTTAACAGGATAACCGTTTCGTCAACTTCACAACCCGTCCAACAGGCGACTAATGAACCCGATACGATTATATTGAACAAACCAGTACGGCTTACCACACCGCTCACGACTAGGGAGGATGCGAATGCTGACATCAGTATAGATCATCCGATAGCCAGAACACCTGCACCCGTTTCGGAGGTTTCTGTAAAACCGACTCCTACTGCCCCTGTGTCGCGTGTAACAGCGAAAAAAGCAACTGCATCTTCGGTCCAGGAGCCGCTTCCCATCAGTCAGGCAGTCCCCTCAACTTCTCCAAAACCTGCAACAGGCCCCCTCGCTATTAAGCAAATCATTATTGGTCTCGGATTACTAATTTCCTTAGTCATTGCTGTTTTAATTTATAAAAACCGAGAATCGCCCACGGCGAATACTACAGTCATGGTCGATAGAAATGACTATCAGGTCACCGACCCTGCTCAGCCTAATCATTCCGCAGCACTTCCGCACCCCACCAGCGAAAGCAAGCGCCTACCCGACAGAGCCGTTCCCAATAACAAACCAATACCTACTTCTCCAGCGGCAAACGCGCTACCCTCGTGGAAAGCCGCCCGGATATTGATTCGGCTAGACCAGTTTCCTCATGACAAACATGCGGTTTATTTTGCAGCTGCCCGTCGTGCCTTTGCCGAGCTTGTAACACTGCCTGGTAATGCTCAGACAATAGATTCACTCTATACCATGTGCCTGACTAAGGCAACCCATGAAAAGCTTACTTATCAGAGAACCAGCAGCCTGCCAGCGAAAGAAGATGCCATTGAGTGGTATCAGACAGCCTACATGTTGAAATCAGATCCGTACCTGCTAGAGCAAATCAAGCAACTCAAGACTGTAGTAGGCAACGGGCCAGTGAAACCGGCTAAGAAGGTCAAAAAAAGAGTAACTAACGATCAAAACGTTGAATTTTATATTATCCCTGCACCAAAATAACTTAACAATGTTAACTAAAACACCTGCCTTTGCCCTACTAGTATTACTTTTTTGTGCCCTAGGTTGCTCACGAAATACAGCCGCTGTCAGGCGTTCGACGGTGGCCCTACGCACATCCCTTCAGGAACAGGAAATTTCGCAGAAGCGCTTAGACCAAGTGGCTGCACAGTCCAGTCAGGCAGCTACTGAAGGTAAAATTGCCGGAACCTCAAACGACGAAATCCAGGTATATGTAGCGACTGAAAAACAAACGATAGAAAGCAATAAAAAGGAACTTCAACAAACGATTGCCAGCCTGGACGACTATACCCGAGGTAAAACGAAAGTAGATGAACGAGACATTCTTTTTAAAGCCAATGGAACGGTTGTCAAAACAAGAGAGAGCGTTCGAATTATTGAAAAAAAGACGGAAGTCATTATTGATTTCCTTGGTAATGAGACATTTAGCCGTTCAGAAATTGGCGCTATTTTTCAGCCAGGGGTATTTCGGCTCACACCTGCCTCAATGAAAGAAGCCCAACGGCTGTTCAGTCCCGTTGTTGAAAAACTTTTTACGTTTGCCGATAAATACCGGGAGGGTTTTAAGAAGTTAAAAGGTGAAATTATTGTAACGGGCTACTCCGATGCCACCCCTGTCGAACCAGGAAGCAAATTGTATGACGATTTATTACTGCGCGTTCAGAAAGATGATAACATAGCGCAACCAACCAGTAGTGACTTGAACAGAAAACTGTCGGAACTAAGAGCCATTGCCATTAAAGAGCTCCTGGAAAACGTCATTCGCAGCAAGAAACAAAGCCAGAGCAATCTTCTCAATATTACAATAAATACGTTGGGAAGGGGCGAAGAAATTCCCCTCGACCAACGAACATCTATGGCTAAGAATGACAGACGTCGGCGCATTGTAACATTCTACTGGGTTGTGCTACCTTCCTCTTAAACTGCTGATAACTACTATCTTTACTAATGAAAAAACCGGCACTTAGCCGGTTTCTTTATTTCAGGACTTCTGTCCCCTACTCTATATCTACTTCTACTTACCTCATCTATCACTAATTTTAGAAAAAAAAGCGTTCTTTGCTGCTTTTCTCCCTAAACCCTTCAATTTGTTTTGCAAACGCCAACCACTTCGGGCCGTTTTCGCTGGCGGATTGTTGCCTTGTTGTTTCTGGCAACGACAATTAACTACGTAGATCGACAGGTGTTATCGTTTACTATGACTGACGATTTATTCCGAAAAGAAATGCTTGGTTTAGCTCCTGATCGCAACGGCGCACCGACTCTACTTACCAAAGAAGCCACTGATCGGTTTAAGGTGTTATATGGCGACGTAGATGCGGCCTTCAAATTTGCCTACGCTATTGGTTTTCTGCTGGTTGGCTGGCTTATCGACCGTATTGGCACCCGACGGGGGTTCTCACTGGGCATTATTGTCTGGAGTATCGCTGCTGTTCTGACAACCTTTGTTAATAACATGGCTGGGCTTAGGTGGACACGGGCCTTTCTGGGTTTGGGTGAGTCGGCTAACTTTCCGTCATCGGTCAAAACCGTTGCCGACTGGTTCCCCAAAAACGAACGCTCATTTGCGCATGGGCTGTTCAATGCCGGAACCAACGTAGGCATCATTCTAACTGCCCTTATAGTACCCTATTTGATTCTCCAGTTTGGCTGGCGCAGTTCCTTTCTTATAACAGGCCTGTTGGGATTTGGCCTGCTGATTTTATGGTGGTTTACCTATAGCAAACCCGAACGAAGCACTAAATTATCGGCAGAAGAGCTTGCGTATATTCGTAGCGACAACGAGAAAGTAGCTCCCCGAACCGTGTCCTGGGGACAACTATTGGGCTATAAACAAACATGGGCTTTCGCCATAGGAAAACTACTGGCCGACCCAATCTGGTGGTTCTATATGTCGTGGCTTCCTGATTTTTTTAACTCCAACGACGCCCTCGATCAAAAACTTGATCTAAAAAGTTTTGGCATGCCGTTCCTGATTATCTACGCTGTGTCAGATGCCGGGAGCATATTTTTTGGCTGGCTCAGTACACAGTTTATGAAGCGGGGCTGGTCGGCAAACCGTGCCCGCAAAACAACCATGCTCATTTGCGCACTTTGTGTCGTTCCTATATTTTTTGCCGCGCAAACGAGTAGCCTGACCGTGGCTATCGCCCTTATTTCACTGGCCACAGCCGCTCACCAGGGTTGGGCGGCTAATATGTATACCTTCGCATCGGATCTTTTTCCGAAAAATGTGGTCGCATCCGTCAGTGGAATTGGGGGAATGTTTGGTTCGGTGGGTGGCATTTTACTATCCCTCTTAGCCGGGCGTATCATCACAGCCTTTGGCTATCGGCCTATGTTTATCATTGCCAGCTGCTCGTATTTGCTAGCCTTAGTTATAATTCATTTAGTATTACCGAAATTAGAGCCCGTCAAAGCCGAAGAATTAGAAAAAAGCGGCCATTGGCTGGTAGGAAGCCGATCCTAAACTAGTCGTTTTAAATTCAATGAAGATTATCACATTTGGCGAAGTCATGCTTCGGCTTAGTCCGCCGGGTGTTGGGCGGTTTGCTCAGACAGACAGCCTAAGCATGCACTTCGGTGGTACCGAGGCCAATGTTGCCGTATCACTGGCGCAATTTGGCTTGCAGTCATACCATGTTACCCGTTTCCCCAACCATGCCCTCGGCCGTCGGCAGCAGGGTATCTGCGTAAGTACGATGTTGACACCCAGCACATAGTATACGGCGATGGGAGACTGGGACTCTATTTTCTGGAAACTGGAGCCGGAAGTCGCGCCAGCCAGATCATTTACGACCGGGTCGATTCGGCTTTTTCGCGCATTAAGCCCGTTGACATCGACTGGGAGTCTATCTTGCAGGGAGCCGACTGGTTTCACTGGACGGGTATAACACCCGCTCTCTCGCAGGGAGCTGCCGACTGTTTGCTGGCAGGTATTCAGACTGCCAATCGGCTGGGCGTTCCCGTTTCGAGCGATATCGTTTACCGTAGCAATCTTTGGCAGTATGGCCGCAGTCCGCAGGAAATTATGCCTGCTCTAACCGAAGGCTGTACGCTCGTACTGGGAAGCAAAGGCCTCTTTTCGGAGCTTTATGGCGTAGTAGGGAGTACATTTCAGGAGTCGGGGCGAGCCCTCATGAAACGATTTCCGAACGTTCGTTATATTACGGATACGAAACGAAATTCTGTGAGCGCATCCCATAATCAGTTGTCGGCTAAGCTATTCGATGGGCAGGACGTATATAAGTCAAGGGTGTATGATATTCAACCCATTACCGACCGTATCGGTACGGGAGATGCCTACATGGCTGGCTTAATTTATGGTTTGCTAACATTCAACGATCTGCAACGGGCGGTCGAGTTTGGCGCAGCGGCATCGGCTCTTAAGCATACCATTCCGGGTGATGTAAATCTGGCTACCGTAGCCGAAGTGGATACATTGGCCAATGGGGATAGCTCAGGAAAGCTGAAACGGTAAGTAAGCAGCCCCCTATTGATTCTTTAGATGCTATGGCCGGTCAATAGAATCTAAAGAATCAACAGGGTCAATAGATTCTAAAAAGCCCTGATTCGCAAAGTAGTTCGTATTATTGCTGAATTATGAAGAATCCAGCCATAAATTTCAACATTAGATAACAGTAACGAATATCCAACTGATGACTGCAGCGCAGATTGCCACCCATTCAACCATGGCTAAACTTACCCGTTCGACCCACCCCGCCCCTATTTTTCCCGAAAAAATCTTACAATTTGGCACTGGCGTTCTTCTGCGTGGCCTCCCCGATTATCTGGTTCAGAAAGCCAATTCGGAAGGGCGATTTGGTGGTTCGATTGTCGTAGTGAAATCGACGGATAGCCAAACAAGTGAATTTTCGGAACAGGACAACCTGTATACCGTGGCCGTTCGGGTCTTCAGCAGGGGCAGGCGGTTGCCGAAACAACCGTTGTTTCGGCTATCAGTCGAGTGTTAGCGGCCCAAACTCAATGGGACGACGTACTGAAACTTGCCCGGAATCCGAAGCTTCAGATCGTTATTTCAAACACGACTGAGGTAGGCCTGGACTATGTGGAAGAAAGCATTTTTCAACATCCACCCCAATCGTTTCCGGCTAAACTAACGGCTTTTCTGTATGAGCGATTCCGGAGTGTTGGCGGTTCGCGGGCAAAAGGATTGATCGTTATTCCAACCGAACTCGTTACGGATAATGGTCTGAAACTACGGGATGCGGTTGAGAAACTAGCCCAATTCAATGAGTTGGGTAAGTTGTTCACCAAATGGCTCAAATTTCACGTTCGGTTCTGTAACTCACTGGTTGATCGGATCGTAACCCGTCCAACTCCCGAAGCACAACAAACGTTGCAGGAGGAGGTTGGCTATGAAGATGAACTGCTCACCTTTACAGAGCCCTATCACCTCTGGGCCATTGAGGGTGATGATCGCGTTCGGCAAACGTTGAGTTTCGCGGATGCCAGCACACCGCAGATTATCATCGACGAAGACATCAATTTTTACCGGGAGCGCAAGTTGCGAGTGCTCAACGGCACCCACTCCCTCACGATGCCGCTAGGCTATTTGCTGGGACTAGAAACGGTTGCCGATGAGATGAATCATCCCAGCATGAGTAAGTTTGTTGAGTTGCTGATGCTTACTGAAATTGTTCCAACAGTACCCGATTATGGTATTCCCGGCATGGATAAAGCGGCTGTTGCTCAGTTTGCCAACGATGTGCTCGACCGTTTCCGTAACCCCAACCTTGATCATTTGCTGCTCAACATTTCGCTACAGGAAACTGCCAAAATGCAATCTCGCAATGTGGCCACTATCCAGCGTTACTTTGAGCAGTTCAACACGGTTCCTAAACACATTGCACTTGGTTTTGCCGCCTATCTGCTGTTTATGAAAGCGATCCGGGAGGAAAAGGGGCAGTTTTTTGGGGAGATTGCTGTTAACGGTGGCATTCTTACCTACCCAATTCGCGACGACAAGGCGGGTTATTTCTACGGTGACTGGAAGACCGTCAAAAAAGGAGTCCCCTCAACCGTACAACCCTTTGTAAAAAGCGTACTCTCAGACGTCACGATCTGGAAAACGGATCTGGCTGTGTTACCTGGTTTCGTAGAAGCAGTAGCGCAATACTTAAACGACATGCTAACAGTAGGGGTAGAAAAAACGCTGGAAAAAGCTCTGGCTTAGGCGCGATTTCAGATAACTTTTAAAACCATCAGCCCTGTTAGCATATAGTTAGCAGGGCTGATGGTTTTAAAAGTTATCTGAACGAGCCAATGTCACTCACAAAAACGATCGTATCTTCTCCGCCGTCTCGGCCAGTTCAGCCTGCGTAGGCTTTAGCTTATTGTGGAAATTCATATCCGCCATCGAATTGAGCGGAATTAAATGGACATGTGCATGCGGCACCTCCAGACCAACCACTGCAACGCCGATGCGCTTGCACGGAATAGCTTTTTCAATAGCCGGTGCTATTTTCTTGGCAAACGCCATCAGCCCGATATATAGCTCATCATCCAGATCAAACAGGTAATCGACCTCTTTTTTAGGAATGACGAGCGTGTGTCCAGTAGCGGTTGGCATTACATCCAGAAAGGCCAGGTAGTCGTCGGTTTCGGCAATCTTGTGCGCTGGTATTTCACCAGCAACGATGCGAGAGAAAATGGAAGGCATAACTAATGGATAATGTAAAATGGACAATGAATAATTGATTATAGATAATGTAGGTCTACCTGAAATTATTCATTATCCATTTTACATTATCCATTAGTTTATCGGGCTATTTCGATTACTTCAAACTCCAGTACACCCGCAGGGACTTTGATCTCGGCAATATCACCCACATGTTTGCCTAAGAGACCTTTTCCGATGGGCGAACCTACCGAAATCCGGCCTGTTTTCAAATCAGCTTCTTCTTCAGAAACCAGCATGTAGGTCATTTCGGCACCGTTTTTCTTGTTCTTGATCTTCACTTTCGACAGTACCGAAACCTGTGAGACATCAATCGTCGATTCGTCAAGAACACGAGCGTTAGAGAGAACTTCTTCCAGTTTCGATATTTTCAGTTCGTGTAAGCCCTGAGCGTCTTTTGCCGCATCGTACTCTGCGTTTTCGCTGAGATCTCCTTTATCGCGCGCTTCGGCAATTTGACGGGCAATTGCAGTCCGACCTTTCGTTTTTAACTCAACCAATTCGGCTTTTAGCCGGTTAAGTCCTTCTTCTGTGTAATATGAAATCTTTGCCATAATATAGTAATACGTACTCGTTATTCGTACTGGTTTGGTGTGCTCCCTAAAAACAAAAAGAACGGTACACCGACCGTTCTGCAACCAAATTGGTTTTCTTTGCAGACGCGTCAGGGGTGCCGTCGGGTTTCCGAAGCAAACGGTTCAGGACTATAAAAAATTGTTCGTCGCATAGGCTAAGCCATTTTCTGGCCGGTCACATTCTGACGCAGCGCGTTCTAACCAACGCAACTGTGATACAAAAGTAAAAATACTTCGCGGCTATATCAACATATAGACAGCAAGCTTAGCAAAAACTGATTTACTGATTCATGCCAAATTCGCTTCGTATTGTATTTATGGGCACGCCCGACTTTGCCGTTGCCAGCCTACACAGGCTACTGGGCGCGGGTTGTCAGGTTGTGGCAGTTGTCACTGCCCCGACCGCCCTTCTGGACGTGGGTTGCAGTTAACGCCCTCCCCCGTTAAGAAAGCCGCTGAAGCCGCCAATTTACCTGTTCTTCAACCCGAAAAGCTCCGCGATCCGGTATTTCTGGAACAGCTGGCCAGCTATAAGGCTGATCTGCAAGTGGTCGTTGCTTTCCGAATGCTACCTGAAGTTGTCTGGGCTATGCCTACGATTGGCACCTTCAATTTGCATGGGTCTTTGCTACCACAATACCGGGGGCGGCCCCGATCAACTGGGCCATTATCAACGGTGAAACCGAAACAGGTGTCACAACTTTTTTTATTGAAAAAGAGATTGATACGGGTCAAATGATCTTTCAGGATTTCGAGCCCATTTACCCCGACGACAACGCCGGAACCGTTCATGACCGATTGATGGAGCGGGGGGCGAATCTGGTGCTGAAAACCGTTCACGCCATTGAAGCCGGGGAATACCCAAGAACACCCCAGCCCATTGCCAACGATTTGAAACCAGCCCCCAAACTTAGTCGGGAAACTACTGAAATCAACTGGAATCAGCCCGCCCACGCCATTCGAAATTTCGTGCGTGGCCTATCACCCTACCCCTCGGCCTGGACATTGATCAATGGCAAAGTATTCAAACTCTACGATGTTTCGTTAGCCAACGAATCTCCGTTTGCGGCCGAACCGGGAGAAGCCTACACGGATAACAAGAAGACAATTCTGGTCAGGGCCGCTGACGGCTGGCTTCAAATCAATACCCTACAAGCCGAAGGCAAACGACGCATGACGACCGAGGAGTTTTTGCGGGGGAATAAATTGTAATTTCTAACACAGAGTGGCACACTATTGTGGCACAAAGGACACAGAGATTATTTTTTCAACCACTCGGTATCCTTTGTGTTCAAAATACCTTCTAAATTTCGGATTGTTACCTAATGACTAAACCTACCATTCATGAAACGAGTCCTTACCTGCCTGTTACTCACTACGCTTACAAACTTGTCCGTAAACGCCCAAACCGAAACTTACGCGGAGAAACTCGGTTTTCCGAAAGGGAAGAAAGTCGTTATTTTCCACGTCGATGATGCGGGGATGAGCTACGAGTCGAACGTGGGTACCATGAATGCTATTGACAAAGGCATTGCCAATTCAACAAGCGTTATGATGCCTTGCGGATGGGTGCCTCAGTTTTTCGATTACCTAAAAAAACACCCTAATACCGACTCAGGCGTTCACCTGACACTTACTTCCGAATGGGATAACTACCGGTGGACGCCATTGGTGGGTTGTAAAAATGCACCGGGTTTGTGCGACGAACAAGGTGCTTTCTGGCATTCGGTGGCGCAGGTGGTTCAGCACGCTTCAGCCGACGAAGTGGAAGCCGAAATTCGGGCGCAACTGGCTCGGTATCGGGCGTTTGGGCTACAGCCAACCCATATGGACTCGCACATGGGAACGCTCTTTGATCCTAAGTTTATCATGAGTTATGCGAAGGTGGCTATGGACGAAAAAATCCCGGTTCTCTTTCCGGCTGGCCATGCATCTCTCATCTTTAAAGCCAACAATGTACCGGCTCCGATGCAGAAACTGGCCCAGCAGGTTGGCAAGCAGCTTTGGGATGCAGGCCTGCCTGTTCTGGACGATCTTGATGGAACCAGCTATGGCTGGGTCCTGCCTGCCGGAATGCCCGTTACCGACGCGAATATCCAGACCTACAAAACCAAAAAATTCATCGAACTAATCAAATCGGCCAAGCCTGGTCTGACTTACATTATCATGCACTGTACGTCACCTACTCCTACCTTCGACCAGATTAGCGGCTCAGGTCAGACTCGAAAAGGCGATATGCTAGCCATGATGGACCCTGTATTGAAAGCCTTTGTCGAAAAAGAAGGCATCATCGTCACCACCTGGAAAGAGTTGACGGAACGACGAAAAAAAGTCAATTAAGTGAACAGATGGAATGAGTCGAACTAATTACACTCACTCCACCCACTTCACCCACTCCACTTATTTATGAAAATCAGTCTTATCGCTGCCGTTGCTGAAAATGGCGTTATTGGCCTCAACAACGATATGCCCTGGCATTTGCCCGACGACTTTGCCTTTTTTAAACGCAAAACCAGTCACCACCCGATTATTATGGGCCGCAAATCGCTGGAAGCACTTGGCAAGCCCTTGCCTAATAGAACGAACATCGTTATTACCCGCAATCCTGATTTTACCGCAGATGGCGTAACGATTGTGCATACGCTTGAGGATGCCATTGCCAACACCAAAGCGATTAATCAGATGGAGATTTTCATCATTGGGGGTGCCGAAATCTATAAGCTGGCCTTACCCTTGGCCACAACGCTTTACCTGACCGAGATTCATCAGGCTTACGAGGGCGACGCGTATTTCCCGGACTTTGACAAAAGCGAATGGCAGGAAGTCAGCAGAAAACCGCATCCGGCTGATGAGCGACACGCGGTGGCATTTGACTTTGTCGAATACGAGCGAGTGCATTGATTTGTTTTTTATCATTCCGACCTTGGGACCGGGCCGCCGGAGCGGGAATCTCAACTCCCCAATTATTCAAGCTAGAGATTCCCGCTCCGGCGGCCCGGTCCCAAGGTCGGAATGACAAAAAATATGGCCGTCATACTATAACAGCTTAGTTCTCTTCCACGATCTTGATGCCCCAGGGCTCCAGGGCAATCGACCCATTTGGTGCAATGGAAGCATTCGACAGCAACTCTTTACCAGCCTTATGCGGATACGTAATAGAGCCCGGAGCCGACGAATAATTGAAATAGTAATGAATGGTTTTCCCCTGCTGATTAACACCAGATTTGGTAATGAGCGGAAACGATACCTGCTGATCAGCTCCCCACACTCCGGCTTTTTTCACAGCATTTTCCAGTACTTTTTTCAGTATTGCATCGCTGGTTATACAGCCAATATAAGTCGCTAAACCACTACCATACTTATTCTCGGTGATGGCCGCGTATTTACCCCAAACGGGATGGTCGTAATAGGCCAATACGCTGGCGGTGGTTGGGGTTATTAATTCCATCCAGGTCTTAACCGTATTTTGTTCTTTGCCTACTTTATACGGATCGTCTTTCAGCGAAACCTGCTCTGGAATCGTAAACTGACTATACGAAATACCACAGGCTTCGTTGATGATGCCTGACTGACGAGTGGATCTCACCTTTACGTTCTCGTCTGAGAAACCGCTTTTAAACGTGTATACAATGTGGCCACCGTTTTTCACAAAGTTGTTCAGGCGAGTCAGTAATGCATCCGAAGCGGCATACAGAGCCGGAACAATCAATACTTTATAGTTTTCCAGATTCGTACTGGTTGGGTCTACGAAATCAAGACCGACGTTCATCTGATAGAGTGCATCGTACATGGGTCGCAGCACATCATTATACTTTTGCGGGCTCCCCAGCCAAAACTAAAGGCGTTGAAAGCTGTCAGGGCTTCATTACTGAATAGCATAGCCACTGAGTTTGTCTTTTTAAGATTAACCAGGTGCGAGCTAAGTTTCTCAAAATCACGACCAATGGTTTTGGCTTCGTCGTAGGTAGGGTTAGGCTCAAAATCGTGACTCAACAGCCCTTTCCAATACGTTTCGGCGGAATTGTGGATGGAATGCCAGTGCCAGTATTCCAGCATATTCGCACCTGATGCCAGATGACTAAACGCCTGTAGCCGTAATTGTCCCGGATAAGGCACCCACTGAGGAAACCCCTGGGCTTCGGTTTCGAGTACCAGGTAATTTTCACCACGGTTCGACGCATCTATCTTCATGGAGCGGGTCATATCCCCACCCAATGAAATTTCAATGCCAGTCAGCTTGTCCTGCGTTGGGTGGTAAATGTCGATTCCCGCAATATCCATTGCTTTAGCTGCCGAAAAATGATCAACATCGGCCTGAATACCATACGAATACCCCCGCCAATCAAGGTCAAAATTCTGCGTAATGAATTGATCTGGATGTTTGTACTCCCTCACGAGCGCGGCCTGCCAGGCTAAGTAATCCGTAACGAGTTTTCGTTGAAATTTTGAGAACTCAGCGCTCAAACTGGCATTGATCGAACCTACTGTCGATGGAAAATCTTCCCAACTATTGATCCGGTTGCTCCAGTAATCCAGACCATACGCTTTATTGATCACATCCAGCGTTTTGTATTTCGCCTTCATGTACTGCACAAAAAGCGCCTGTACGTTAGCCCCGCTTGTGTTATAGTGCTTCGTTTCGTTATCGACCTGATACCCAATGATGGCCGGATGCCCTTTCACGTGTTCCATGATCTTCCGAATAACCCGTTCGGCATGGAACTGGAAGTGCGTATTGGTAATGTCCATGTTCTGACGCACCCCATAGCGGTTCTGACCTTGTGGAGTGGTTGCCAGCACATCAGGATATTTTCGCACTAACCAGGTCGGTACAGCGTAGGTGGGTGTACCGATAATCACCTGAATACCGGCTTTATGCATAGCGTTCAGCACCCGGTCGATGTGCGAAAAATCAAATACACCATCGTGCGGCTCCACTGTACTCCAGGTCGACTCGGCAATACGAACAACGTTAATACCAGCCTCTTTCATCATCTGAATATCCTTATCCAGACGCTCATACGGCATGTATTCATCGTAATAAGCCACCCCAAACAGCAACTTATCCTGTTTTGGTGTTTGCGCTGATGCCCAGCCAGCCAGAAGAAAATGAGCAACTGCAACGAAATAACGAATTGTAGTCATGCAGGTTTTGGCTTACACTAATTTGCTACCCACCGATTCAAGCAGGGCTTTCGTCCGGCGGATACCTTCCTCTTCGGCCATTCCTTCGCCTTCAAACTCAACGCCAATGTAGCCTTTGAAACCAGCGTCTTTGACCAGTTTCAGCATCCGGGCATAGTCAATCGTTGTTTCCTGTCCCTGCGCATTGAAGCGGTAACTTTTGGCACTAACGCCCCCTTTGGCATAGGGTAGCATTTCTGACACGCCTTTGTAACGATCATAGATCTTCTCGCAGGGTTTTTCTGTACTTCCCCAATCGTGTGACTGACAGAAATTACCGAAATCGGGTAAGAGGCCACAGTTTGGCTTTCCGACAGCCTTCGCAATCGAGGCCATCCAGCTCCCATCCGACGAATGCCCTCCGTGGTTTTCCGCTACAACATTGATACCTAATGGAGAAATTTTTTCGGCCAGTCGGCCCATGCTTTCAATGGCGCGTTTACGAACCTCATCAGCAGAATCTTTGCTTTGCAGATTCACGCGAATGGTTTTGCAACCTAAGAACTTAGCAGCTTCGGCCCAGGCATAATGTCGCGTAATCGCATCCGCTCGTTTAGCCCCATCGGTATCCACTAAATTTCCAGCGGTATCAATCATAAGCAAATGGTTCACGACCCCCTCATCCTGACTCCGCTTAAGAAGTTCTTTCAGGTAGGCGGGTTCGTTCTTCACAAACTGATCCACATATTCCACCGCCGTTATACCGAAATCCCGGCGTGCCCTTGTCGGGAAGTCGAGTGTAGTCGTTTCCTTTTTTAACAACGCCCTATGGAGTGACCACTGGGCCAGGGAAATCTTGAAAAATAAAGGCTTTGGAGCGTCCAATAAGTCAATGGCCGGTAATAGCGGCAACGTAGCTAGCGTACCAAGCTGCCCCAGAAAATGACGGCGGGTTGTATTCATTGTTAGATTTTATTTGTAGCGTGGGTGGAAATCCGCGCTACGTTATTTCAAACTTAAAACACCTTGCTTATACTTTGCCGTTCGGGCATCCTGAATGACGCCTTTCCAATTCAGGCCAAAGCCAAAATCATACATATGTCCTTCTGAATCACGGTACGAAGTCATGTCACGGGGAACGTCTTCAGCCTGGGCTTCTACCGTTTTCATATCGGCGGGGAATTGCATGGGTAACAGAGCAGAAGGTTCATGGGCACCCGTCAGAATGTCCATGAGCGCCTGATCCTGCACGCCAAAATGAGCTAGGATTGCATTCGATTGGCCTTCAAACTCCTTCACGACAGTTGGGTTAGATACCTGTAAGGCTACAATCACCGGTTTACCCTTCATCATGGCATAGGTTTCGGTTACCATACCCAAATCAGTCGTGTTGATGGTTTTGGCCGTTTTACCATTATAGGTCCGGTTGGTGAATTTCTCCAGCGGATCACCACCAGCCATACTTGGGTCACGAGTACCCTGGGCGGTGTAATCGCCGTATTGTAAACTAACAGGAACATAACCCGTGCCGCCCGCTTTGGCATCGGGGATGCTATACCCACCACCCGAATCCGGGCTTCGCATAAACACCAGCGCATAATCAGCTTCGGCTGGGTTATCGGTTACGTTAAAATATTTCTTTACGATGTTTAGATTGACGGGGTATTCGAGTTTTTCGGGAATATCCATGCCCAGAAAATTACGGCCCGCGGGTGTAAATCGTTTCGGGATATAAACCGTTTTGCCTTTGGTCAATGGCAGGGTTTTGGTTTTGTTTTTCAGCATCACCACCGATTCAAGCTGCGTCTGATAACCGGCCTTCATAAACTCAGCTGTGCCCACTGATTTGGCAGCCACCTGCGGCTCTAAATAGGGATTTTCGAATAAGCCAACCCGGAAAATATTTTTGAGGAGCCGAACCGCCGATTGCTCAAAGCGCGCCCGCATAAACGCTTCGCCGTGATCCTTAACACCCATTTTATAAGCCTCAATGACCGGTTCCGACTCGTTATTGCCGCCAAATTGATCGACGCCGTTCATCAGAATTTTGTAGTGCCGTTGCGCTACCGATAACTTTTCGACACCCCACGACTTACCCGTCAGAAACACATCGACAGCCGTTTCATCGGCGGTGATGAGCCAGTCCGTACAAACGACGCCATCGTATTTGTACTTGGTTCGCAGCAAGTCGTGAATGATGTATTTGTTATAGCTGTTCCCTACGTTTTCGCCGTACTTTTTATCCTGTCCGTACGAAATCGTGTAGTATGGCATTACTGCTGAGGCCATGCCGGTTTTCCCACTCAGTTTGAACGCCCCATTCAGGAATGGCAGGAAATGCGTCTGGAAATTCTTGCCTGGATAAACCGCGTACTTGCCATAGCCATAGTGAGCATCACGTCCACCTTCCCCTGAACCGCCACCAGGCCAGTGTTTCACCATAGCATTTACGCTATGGTAGCCCCAACCACCCGTAATTTCGTTAGCACCGGTCGACGTCTGAAACCCGTCTACATAAGCGCGGGCCATGTCGGTTGCCAGTTGAGGATCTTCGCCAAACGTACCGCTTACCCGATTCCAGCGGGGATCAGTTGCCAGGTCAATTTGTGGGGAAAGGGCCGTTGCAATACCCAACGCCCGATATTCGGTAGCGGCAATCTGACCAAACCGTTTTACAACCTCAGGATTGAACGTAGCGGCCAAACCCAAGGAACCGGGCCACATCGAAATAGTACCACCAGCACCCGCATTAAACTCGGCATCAGCGCGGGTACCATGTCGCGGGTCCGAACTACTGTTGATCGGAATACCCAGTCCTAGTCCTTCGACCAGTGCCTGTGCATTATTGTTCCATTCGGCAGCGGCTTCCGGGCTTTGCACCGATGTAATCAGGACGTGGCGGAGGTTATCTTTGGTTAGAAACTCACGTTGTTGATCCGACAAATCAGCGACTTTAGCGCCACTCTGCGCGAAGATTTTCCCGTTGTAGGTACCCGCAAACGGACCACCAGCAGCCGCCGGAATGGGCTGGTGTTTGCTGTACAGCATCAACCCGGCTATCTGCTCAATAGTCATTTGAGAGGCCAGATCTTTAGCACGCACATCGGCCGATAGGCGCCAGTCTTCGTACTTATCTAGTTTGCCGTTCTTGTTCAGGTCTTTAAAGGCAAACCCTTTGTCAGTTAACAGTTTCACGCCAGATGCGGCTGCGTAGCCCAGCGTTTGGCCTCCTTTGTTACTAACTTTCGTCCAGTCGCCGGATTTGGTTTCGGTCCAGTTTTGGCCAAGTGCTGCGGATACCGATAGTAGGCTTAGCAGGCCGAGGTACATATTTTTCTTTTTCATAGGTAGGTAGTAATAATTAATTAGTTCTGCCCGCTTCCATAATACTGCTCCCAGAAGGTCAATTGGGGCTTCGTTGGCAGAAGGCTATTCTGAATGGTTTTGTCCAGAATTAATACATTCTCGATTTTGGGCGTATAAGCAACCCATTTTGGCAAATTCTTGCCGTTTGGATTGCCGGTTTTGGCAAAATTTACCCAGTATGACGACATGGCATCGGCTATTGCCTGATCGACAGCTTCCCAGGGGCGATTCAGCGTGTGCAGGTTGTTATAGGCATACACAATCTCGCCGGAGTGAAAGGCACCAAACTGCGATTCAGGCGTAGCAGCAGGCAGTTTGCGATTGAAGTTATAGACATAAACCGGCGACTTGCCCGTTTTATTCTGCATTTTTGCCCACGTATAATCTTGAATACCAAATGATTCGTCGCGGCTGCTTGCTTTCTGCGATTGAGCCGCTTCGTCTTCGGTTCGGGCAGGATAAACGTTCAGGTAATCGTCTGCTTTAGCACCGAATCGCTTTTTTACCTGCTCCCGAAACACTTCGGCTTTAGCAGGAGGGCCTGAAACCCGATCGTCGGCGTTCCAGCCCACAATGAGCGGAACATCGTTTTGTTGCCCATGCACATAGCGCTCCATCACCGACTCAGGAATTACGTATCCATCGACAATGGGCGCGCTTAAGCCACCGTTTGCTTTCAGAATTTCATCGGCGGATTTCGCCCGCAACTCAGCCAGCGAATTGGCATTCAGCGCTTTTGCAAATGAAACGCCCTGCTGTTCGGCTTCCTGAAAACTTAGCTTAGGACGAATAGGGCTTGTTACAAAACTCCCCCACTTTCGGCAATAGCGCGTTGAAAAAGGCCTTTCGCTAGTGGGATACCGTTAGAAAGTTAACCGCAAACGCCCCCGCCGATTGCCCGGCCACGGTTACATTTTGGGGATCGCCACCCAGCGCAGCTATGTTTTTATGAACCCATTGGAGGGCTGCGATCATATCCATCAATGCGTAGTTGCCCGATGCGGTATGGCCTGACTCCCGCGACAGTTCGGGGTGGGCCAGAAAGCCGAAAACACCAAGTCGGTAATTGATATTGACGAAAACTACCCCTTTTTTCGCCATAGCCTCTCCATCGTATATGGGGCAGGCTCCTCCCCCACTCCGAAACCCACCACCAGGAATAAAGACAATAACCGGTCGTTTTTCGGTGGCCGACTTTGCCCCTGTCCAGACATTCAGATACAGGCAATCTTCGCTAATAGGAGACTCTGGAATTAAAAACTCCGTCGACCAGTACATAAACGGCGCGGGCTTGGCCTGCATCGGACTTGGCCCAAACACCTTACAGTTTTTAACCCCAGACCACTTTGCAAGGGGCTGCGGGGCTTTCCAGCGCAGATTTCCGACAGGTGAAGCCGCAAAAGGAACGCCCTTAAAGACGCGAACATCACCCGTTTTATTCACAGTCCCCTCTATCTGCCCATTTTCGGTTTTGACAACGGTCGATTGCCCAAAGGCAGTAAGGGAAATGAAGCTTAGTAAAAAGACAAAGATTTGTTTCATCAGTGCAAGTTTTTTTGTCATGCTGACAAAAATTAGGTCAATACTTTCAATGCTGCCACACGCAACACAACTGGGCCAATCAAACCGGAATCCAGCAATGGAGAGTCTTTGTTGTAATGCTTCCAGGTGGTGAACGTCACCCGCCCATCGGCAGGCTTAGGCTTGCCTTCTTTATACCAGGTGGGTAGTTCCATAATCGCGCCGTTGCTTAAGCTGGCAAAGCCACCGGCTCCCCCACCGGGTGTAAACTTATCAGGGTCAGGCAATTGCTCATCCCCGATCAAGCGGTTCGGCCACAGGTTTGTCACCTTAATTTCCAGCGTATTTGCACCCGTTTTCACTGCACCCGTAATGTCAATTCGGTAGGGTCGCTTCCAGAGGGTGCCCAGGTCTTTGCCATTCACAATCACATTAGCGATTACTTCGACCTGGCCCAAATCCAGGAATAGCTGTTTCCCCTTTCCGTTTGCCGAAGCGGGTACCGTTAGGGTTTTGGTATAGGTAGCCGTTCCCGAAAAATGTTTCACCCCATTCTGCTGATGGGTATTCAGCGGGATCAGTTTGGGCAGTGTGATTTGTTCAGGAGCACCCAGATTTGGCGGAAAGCTAACCTGCCAGTCACCCGTTAATTCCATCGGCGGATTAATTCCAGAAACCACCAGAGCGGTATCTCGACCCGATGTATCTCGTAAAGCATATTGGCCATTCTTCCAGAAAAGCAATGCGAGCTTGCCATCGCCCGCTATCTCTACCGCTGGCTGTGCTGTCCGTTGAGGGCGTGCCTGAGCAGCCAGTTGCCGAATCCGGTCATCGCTCAGCGATTCGGGCATCACTTCAGGACTTGTCATGTCGCCGTTATAAAACGAAGCGCCATCGCTCAGATACGCCTGCCCTACGCCCGGATGAACCGTATTCGCACCCGGTTTCCCGCCCTGAATCAGTTTCCCATTCACATAAACCGAAGGTATTCCATCTTTATAGACCAGGGCCACATGACTCCAGCCAGAAATCGAGGTTGGTGCGGCCATCCGGAAAACGGGTTTCCCACTGGTTCGCTCCCAAACCGCCACGCCGTTCCGACCGATCGCTAGTCCACAGGCAGCATGTCCGGTGCCATACAAATCGGCCCCAGCGGGTGGGTAAATGGCGTAATAATCCGTCCAGGGGTCTTTAATATGCTGCATGAAGCCCGTTGGGGCAAGCATTATATTAAGTTCAGGCTTGGCCCAAAGGCTAATGGTAAAGTTGTTCGCTACCTCTTTATAAAGCTTTCGGGCTGGTGCAGGAAAGGGTTTCGTAGCCAGCAAGGTTTCTTTCCCGCTGACAACCGCCTGTACTTTCTTCCCGGAAACCGGCGAACGAAACACCACAAACTGAGCACCCGCCGGATCGAACTGGAGCGGAATCCGGGTTTCGCCCGATAAGCTTTCGAAAATCGGAATAGGGCTTAACTTGCCCGTTGCCGCATCCCACCGTTCGGGTTGTTTGCCCGTTACCCGAAAGGAACAAACCGTATCTTCATGCGTTCGGCGTTGATTAGCCAGAAAATAAATGTGCGTATCGCCGACTCGCCGGTGTATCCAGGTAATGGGCGCATCGGTTGAACGGGATGTCACCTCAACATCGGGCTTGATGGCGAGTGTGCTGAACACCGTTTGAAGGGGCTGCCCCAGAATACCCGCCCCTTACCCAGTCGATGTTCGGTAACACTTGAGCCATTGATGGGTCCCCAGATTTCAGTGGTCAGTTGGCGAAACTCGGTTTCTCCAATCGACTGTCCACGAAGGCCCAGGGATGTCGCGGGTTTGGCACCAACCAGCACCAGACCGTCCCTTACCAAATCGCGCAATTTACGAACCAACTCGAGGCTTACGGCTTTGTGATCCTGAAGCACCAGAATCCGGTAGCTCATGCCATCAGGCAAGGTAAGATTACCCTGGGAAACGGTTGCTCGTTTAACAAGCGTCTCGCCGTTGATCAGGTCATAATCATAGCCATCTGTGGGTGGGGTCGGCGTTAGTTCATGCGGTTCTACCTTTGTATATTCATTCCCTTCTTCGCCGGTAAAATAAGCGAGGTCGGCCACGAACAGACCCTGTTGCAGCAAGCTTTGGCAACGGGCCAGATAATCCAGCCACGCCCGGCCCTGTTTCCACCAGGTTGTTGTTCGGTCGAAGTGAATACCCCAGGGGCCCATTGTCATGCCCGGCAACGCCGTTGGGTGGGGTTGATGAGCATATCGGTGGAAGATAATCCGGTTTAAGCCCTGCGTAAACATCTTGTCGCCCAGGGCTTTCATGGCAAACGGGTACTCCTGCCAGCGCGACGATTCAGGTTCGCCGGTGAACGATTCAGCCCCTACGATCTGCGGATTAGCGGGGGTGCATCCACCGGTATGTTTGCCGTTGATATGCGCAATGGAAGCCGCCAGTTTGGTGGTTCGGCGCATGGTCAGGTTATTCTGAAACAGCGACGACAGGCCGTTCCAGAATTCGCCCATATTCACATCCATTCGTGCGCCCACCTGCATTTCCTCCATTGGCCCCCGGTCGTAGGGTTCCGCATAGGCAACAATGCCCTGCTGGTGGCACAACTCCCGGAATCGGCCGTAGTAATTATCAGCCATCAAGTCCGCCTGCGTCCGTCGAAAATCCCACAGGAACCGTTCTGTTGTGTCGGCATTCCCGACAATACGGCCGGTCAGAGTTGGCAGGTAATTCAGTAGGGAATAGCCGGAACGTTTCTGAAATTCCTGTGGAAACTGGGCGGTCCAGTTCTGCATCCCCACTTCGTAACTGTCGATAAGTAAACCAACTTTCCCTTTTTTAGTCAGCGGTTTCAGTGTGGGCAATAGGTTTTCCATCATTTTATTGAAGTGGAAATCTATGGCTGGCTGACTGTATTTATCACATTCCAACCCAACACCCGTATCGGGAGCTGAGCGGTTCATCTCGCCATTGGGCGTATACCCCACACGCAGGATTGTCCAGTTGCCCGAGGGCGCATTCCAGCGAAGTGTCCCGTCTTTGTCCATAAACTGCGAGACATCGACAATGGCAGACAGGTTGATCACGGCTTTGCCAGCTCCGTTCGGGTCGCTCGATACGCCCATTACGCCAAAGTCCTTGTTAGCTTTCTTCTGCCAATCGGCCAGCCTGGCTGCTCCTGAAAAGTTGAGCTGGGCAAATTGGCGGGCACCGGGCGATGCGATTCGAAAGAACTTCGCTTTAACCGGCTCAAACTCCATCAGACTTCGGGCATAATCGGCAGAACGACCTGCACTGCCCGTCATTACCTTACGGAACTGAGTACCATCATCCGAAGCTTCCAGAGTGAGCTGCGGTCCACCGCCAAAACCTCCTCCACCGCCGGTTGATTTACCAAGAGGTTTACTTAAGAAGCTTATTGATCGAGCTTCGTAGGCTTGTTTAAACTCAATCAGAAGATAAGCAGGCTGCCCCCAGCGGCTGGTTGTATTGCTACGCCTTCCGATCTAGCTAATTTGTCAAGCGCAACAGGCTCTGAATTTCCGCTAGTGGTGGCTTTATTGACCAGCGTAATTAAAGAATCTTCGCCGGGAAGCGAGGGGAAAGCCAGTACGGCTACATCGCGGTAAAAATCCAGCTTACTAAGTGGCCTGGACAACGTAACGCTCACGGCCTGACCACCCGCTATGTAGGCTTCGCTCCAGGTGACTTCCTGCATGGCCAGTTCGGGCGTGATCCAGGGCCCACCACTCGATGACCAGCCAGGACAGTTGTGCATCGTAAATTCCAGTCCCAGCCGATCCGCTTCCTTCATGGCGTGCTGCTTCAGGCTGAGCCATTCCGGACTTAGGTACACAACAGGGCCTTTAGGGATGCCTGTCCCAGCGTCGAAATTCTGGAAACCGCCTATCCCGATCTGCTGCATCGCTTCCAGATCGCGGGTGATCCCATCAGCAGTCACGTTTCCGTTCATCCAGTGCCACCAAACCTGCGCCCGCGCCGACATAGGCGGATTGACAAAGGCATCGACAAGCGCTTCGGCTGCTTTTACATCTGAGTTCGTCTGTTTAGTCGCAACTTGAACGATCCCCGATGGCATAATCAGGGTAACCAGGCCAGCCGTAGAGCTGTTTTTTAGAAATGTACGTCTTCTCATCCACTAGGGCGTCAGCACGCCATTTCCCTTTAAAATCTTTTGAAAAAACAGAACGTGATAGGGCAGCGAATTTTCCCAATAATCCCAGGTATGGCCACCCGGATGTTCGGTGTAATCGTGCGGTGTCTGATTATAGACCAGCCGACGGTGTAGTTCACGATTAGGCTCGATCAGGAAATCATCGACACCACAGTCAATAATCAAGGGTAATCCATTGGCTTTCATCTTGTCGGCCATGTTGACCACCGAATTTAACGCATATAAATCGGGAGTGGAACCAACTGGCCCTAGAATCCGCGCAAATTGGGGGGCAATCTGTTTGGCAAATTCGGGCGTAATTTTCCAGTGGGTTGCCGATAAGTCTAAGGCTCCGCTCATGCTGCCAGCCGCGCAGTACAAATCCGGGTGGCGTGTCGACAGATAGAGAGCCCCGTGCCCGCCCATGCTTAGTCCCGTAATGACGCGTCCCTTCCGGTCGCGCACTGTGCGATAGGTATTGTCAATTTTCTCGATAACCTCTTTGGTAATATAGGTCTCAAACAGGTTATCTTTTTGGATCGGACTATCAAGATAGCCGCTTAGGGGTTCTCCTTCCGGGGTCACAATGATTATGTTGTATTGATCGGCAAGGTTGTGCAACAGCATTTTATCCGGTGTCTTGGATAGCCAATCGCTGAACTTACCCCGCCCCCGTGCAGCAGATACAGAACCGGATAGGTCGCTTTACCTTTCGCATAGGAGTTTGGGAGAATGACCCCTGCCCGCAGGTTCTTCTGCATAGCCGCCGACGGAATATCCAGCGTGTCTACTTTGGCTGCGAATGAGCATGCTGATAATACTATTAGGTTTAGGAAGAGAAAACAACGAATGGATTTCATATAAGCAGTTAGTTAAACTGTCTGGACCAAGCTCCGGCTTGGCGCGTTAAACCTATTCTACATGGCCAGGCCAGAGCTTGGCCCAGACAAAATCAGTAGTCTTTTTACAGTCAATTACTTGAACAGCATCGGCGTATACTCATTGAGGTACTGCCGCCAGTTGACCCAGGTGTGGCCACCCGAGCTTTCTTTATACTGGTATTTAATGTTGTGCTTATCGAGCATGGCCAATGTTTTCTTGTTAGCCTCCATCACAAAGTCATCTTTACCAATGGCTACCCAGAACAGTTTTTTGCCCTTGTTGAAGGAAGGGTCGTTCAGCACTTTTGCATATTTTGTATCTGCTTCATCGGCGGTTGCGCCAAAGAAACCCGAGCTAAATACGCCCACGTAGTTAAACAACTCAGGATGGGTCAGAGTAACGTCCAGCGTTTGAAAACCGCCCATCGATAGACCCGCAATGGCTCTGCTTTCGGGAGTGGCCAGGGTGCGGTAATTTTTCTCAACGGAAGGCATTACATCTTTCAGTAGCTCACTGGCGAATAAATCCCGCATCCGGTTCATGGTATTTGCGTCGGGCATACCCGTTTGAGGAGGCAGCGGCATACTCCCATTAGGCATCACTACGATCATGGGTTTCGCTTTTCCGGCAGCAATCAGATTGTCCAGAATAAACCCTGACCGCCCAATGGTATTCCAGCCGGAATCATCATCACCTCCGCCGTGCAATAAGTAAAAGACGGGGTATTTAGCCGTTCCTTTTTCGTAACCCGGTGGCGTATAAACGTGCATCCGGCGCATCATTCCCAGGCTGTTGGATGAGTACCACACCTCCCTCACTTCGCCATGTGGGACTGCTTTATTATCTTCAAATGCGGTTTCGGGACCCGTAACAGCCATCATGTTTTCCAGGCTACTGATACCCTGCTTGATCACCGGGTTCTTAGGGTCCATCGTCCGGACGCCATCCACCATCAGGGTGTATGAATAGTAATCAGGTTTCAGTGGTCCAATTAATATTGACCACACGCCTTGCTCATTTTTCGTCAGACTAAGGGGTTTAGGGCTAGCCTGAAAGTCGCCACCCACGGTTACTTCGCTCGCTTTGGGTGCATAAATCTGAATCATTACCCGCTTATCGGCCAGCACTTTAGGCGAATTGAGCGTATCATTCGGGGTTGGTGTCCGCTGGGGTAGTTGGGCCATAGCAGACACTGTAATCAGTGCCGAAAACAGGGTTAGCCGTAAACGGCGGGAGGTAATGGAGATTTTCATAGGAAAGTAGATTAAAGGTGATGGCGCGAGGCCGGGTAATAACAGGCACAAGGCAAGAGCCAACGGACCCCTGGCCCTTGCGCCATCAAACTCATTTCCTCCAGAGGTTCGGTAATAGTTTATAATAAAGCAGATGCCGCCAGGTTGCCCAGTCATGCGCCCCTTCTCCCCCGACGTAATAGTCATGCTTGATATTGTGCTTCTGTAGGGCTTCGTGCAATGCCACGGCCCGTTTGCCAATGGTCTCCACCTCGCCCGTGCCTTGCCCGACGAGCAGGTAATCGACTTTCTGATTGGCCGTAGGATCGTTCAGCAACGCAGCACTCACTTTCTCGGTTTCCAAATCACCCGCACTGAAAATACCAAACGAGCTAAACAAATCGAGGTTCTTGAGGCCCACTAACTGTGTATGCCGCCCACCCATCGACAAGCCCGCCAGTGCACGCCCTTTTCGATCAGTGCGGGTACTGTAGGTTTTCTCTACGAATGGGATAATCTGTTTTTTCAATTCCTCTTCAAACAGCGGGAAGGTTTTCTCGGTATGGTTTGGGTCACTCCGGTGAACGACCTGATTATTAGGCATGGCAATTAACATAGGCACCATTTTGCCTTCGGCAATCAGATTGTCGGCAATGAAATTAGCTCGACCATCGAGTGACCATCCAGAAGCCAGTTCGCCACTGCCGCCCACCAGATAGAGGACAGGGTATTTCTTTTTGGGCGAATAGCCGGGAGGTGTGTAGACATATAGCTCCCGTTCGCCATTCAATACATCGGAGTGGTAAATATGCCGGGTTACGGCACCATGCGGCACCGGTTTGGCATCGTAGTAAGCAGGCCCAGCGCCCTGAACAACCAGATTACTGTAACCGGGCTGATCGTTGAAACCGGTCAATGTATTATTCGGGTCAACGACCTGAACCCCATCAATGATGAATTTGTAAACGTAAATATCTGGTTTGACTGGGCCAACCGTCAGTGACCAAAGGCCATCATCCCCTTTTTGAAACGGAATAGGGTCTTTTGCTTTTAGGGCGAGCAACATAGGGCCTCCCGTAAGCATGACTTGTTTCGCATCGGGCGCTTTGAGTCGAAACGTTATGGTATGATCGTCGCGGACTTCGGGGAGATTACATTAGCCCCAAATGGCACTAGATTCTGCGTGTTTTTCTGGGGATTCCAGTCGAGATTGACGTGCGCCTGCTGGGCCATCGTCCAGTGGCTTCCAGCCAACAGAAAGGCAGAAAGCAGATAGTTGACTTGGTTCGTCGTCATTCGTTTTCCTTTGCGTCAAAAGTACGCAAAGAATTTTAGCCCTTATAAGGGTTAGAAGATTTTTTTGCAGGTTTTCAGGATAAGGCAGCTTTAGGTAGGCAAAGGTCTGCTGCTGTAGCAGGACTAATCCATGCTGACGGGCAGCCCAACCACCACTGTGTTCTGGCAAATAAACTCCCGAAAATACAAAGTTTTGCCCATTGATTATCAGGTTTTAGAATTGTGACTCTGTGACAAGACAACTGTTTCGACGGGCAGGGCTCGAAATAAATACAGCAATCCAAACCACACATTTCGCATTTTGTATTGCTGTATTGAACGTGAGGCAATCGGCCAGTCAATAGCAATTTTATGGTGCTCCTCCAAGCCGACAATTCCAACTAATTTTATTGTAATCTGAAAAAATTTGCGAAACTGAATGGTTGCATTTATATTTGCAACCATTCAGTTTCGCAAGGTAAAATTTAAACAAGATGAGACGAGATATTTTTCAGGCAATAGCCGACCCTACAAGGCGGGCAATCATCACCCTGATTGCCTTGCAGGCAATGACACCGAACGCTATTGCTGAGAACTTCAACACTACCCGACAGGCGGTTTCCAAACACCTTCGTATACTCACAGAATGCGAACTGGTGAAACAGGAACAGCAAGGCAGGGAGATCTACTATTCACTTGAAGTTGAAAAAATAAAAGAGGTTGATCAGTGGGTAAACCAATTCAGGGAAATTTGGGAAACTCGTTTTAATCAACTTGACGATGTATTATCAACACTCAAAAAACAATAAAAATGAACGATTTCACCGTTAACAAAACAACAAAAACAGTAACCTTCTCCAGAGAATTTGATGCCGACCTTTCGTTGGTATGGGATGCTTACACGAAGCAGGAAATTCTTGATCAATGGTGGGCACCCAAACCCTGGACCTCAAAAACAAAATTTATGGATTTTATAGTTGGCGGCCGACGGTTTTATGCGATGGTAAGCCCTGAAGGGCAGGAGCATTGGTCAATTCAGAAATACACGTCTATTAGCCCGAAAACCAATTTCAAATTGTTAAATGCTTTTGCAGACAAAGATGAGAACCCAGAATTGCCCGGTTCTGAGTGGGATTTAACGTTTAGCGAGCAAAATGGGAAGACAACAGTACATGTCAGTATTTATAATGAATCGCTTGTCCGCTTAGAGAAGATGATTGAGATGGGCTTCAAGGAAGGAACTGCTATGACAATGAAAAACCTGGAGGAGTTATTGGCGACTTTATCGCAGCAAAAGTAAAGGTATAAATTGCAGTTTACATGGGCTTGTTGAAGCGGGACTGAACGTTCTATATTCAGTATTGGTATTAAATCGGCAGTAGTACGTTTATTCAGCAGCCGCTTTCATATACACCTACCACCGCTCAGCACTTACCGTTAATTACGAATACAATCAGCGGTAAGTGCTGAGCGATAGCGGCTGACCCGGTTGTTGTGTATTCCGATTGAGGTGGTTTCCTGCGACAGATACTGGCCCTCACAGGAAGCTTTGCAGCCCAACGAATGGAGTGTATAAAGGTTAGATACATTCATCTGAGTCAGCTTGTTCGACCATCATCAACATGCATGGTCGTTGGTGCAAATTGGGTGTGTAAGACGTCCATTAACCATCCTTTATAATTGCTTCCCAACTCCTTTCAAAACGAAAAGCTCCGACTAGTCGGAGCTTTTTTTAATCTATAGCTTGGTTTATCTAAGCCTCAACTTCATTTTCAACATCAACCCGGCGGTCATGCCCAACTTCATGTTGCGCCTTCTTCGCTTCAGCCGACGGTCTCAGCCGAACAATATGTAGTTTGTGAAGAATGCCAATGAGTGGGAACGTAGGGTCAAATTCAAACCATTTAGCGCCAAAGTTCGCTGAATTTGGGCGTTTATGGTGATTATTCTGGAATAACTCCCCCATCATGACAACATCCAGAATGAGCGAATTTTTCGATTTGTCCTGATTGTCGAAATTGGCATAACCGTATTTATGACCACTCCAGTTGATGATCGCTCCGTGAACGGGTCCCATCACAAAGTGAACCGGTAACAGGAAGAAAAATGCCCAGTGCATGTCCAGGTAAATAAAGGCAAAGACATAGAAGATGGTATAAAGAACACCCCAGCCTGCGCGGGAAGCCCATGAATCGCCTAGTTTCTCGATAAAATTCCACTCAGGGTAATTCCGGTCGAATTGCTTTTCGATGGCCTGCTTACGGTGTAACACAGCATTATAAATATCTTTCGTCTTCCACATCATCGTGAATACATTCTTGGTATGATGCGGAGAGTGTGGGTCTTTTTCTGTATCACTGAAGGCGTGGTGCATCCGGTGTAACACGGCGTAAGCGCGTGGACTCAGGTACGATGAACCCTGGGATACATAGGTCAAGGCATAGAAAAAACGCTCCCAGAATTTGCTCATCGAGAACATTTTATGGGCCGAATAACGGTGTAGAAAAAAAGTTTGGCAGAACAGGGACAGATACCAGTGTCCAAGAAATGCGGCCAGTACAATCACAAGCTTAATCAATTAAAGGGTGAACGTGACGAGTCACTGAGAATATTACTACAAAACTAACGATTTTTAGACCGGTTTGGGTTTCTATCCCCAAATAATACTTTAATTAATTTGTGGTCGTGGCGTATTGTAACAGATTGGCACCCATGCGTAAAGCCTGCTGACGAACCGGTTCGGGATCGTTGTACACACTCTGATCTTCCCAGCCATTGCCCAAATCGCACTCATAGCTGTAAAAACAAATTAAACGGCCCTGATAAATCAGGCCAAATCCCTGTGGAGCCTTGCCATCGTGTTCATGAACTTTTGGCAAGCCACTCGCAAATTTGAACTTCTGCTGATAGACGGGGTGATTGAAGGGAAGCTCAATAAAATTGAGTTCGGGAAAAACTTTCTTCATCTCCCGCCGGATAAACTTATCCAGACCATAGTTATCGTCGATGTGCAGAAAACCACCCGATAGCAGATACCGTCGCATATTCTGCACATCGGAATCACTAAACGTAATGTTCCCGTGACCTGTCATGTGCACAAACGGGTAGCCAAATATATCTGGGCTACCGGGCTCCACAATATCTTCTTCCGGGAAGATGTTCATGCGCAAGTTGGCGTTGGCAAACTTAATCAGGTTGGGTAAGGAAGTTTTATTAGCATACCAGTCGCCACCACCATTGTATTTCAGTTTGGCAATCTTGTAGGCATACTGGCCTTTGGCTATGAAGAATGAGCAATTAAGTACTAGGAATAGCAGCAGTAGCTTTTTCATGCGTTTATAAAGTTCAAAAACTGACAAGCCGTCAACGCGGCCGTTTCGGTACGTAATCGGTTAGGGCCAAGCGTTACCATCTGAAAACCAGCTGCTACCGCCTGTTGAATTTCTTTTTCGGCAAAATCGCCTTCTGGCCCAATTAACACAGCATATTGCCCAGCTATGCTTGCAGCCTTCGCCAGATGCACAGGCAAATCCACGCCGGGCGAATCCACGCTGGGTAAATGAGCAATAAACCGCTGCTCTTCCTGTATGGTTTTTAGCAGTTCGCCAACAGAAAGAGCTTCGTCTAATATAGGTAAAAACGATTGTAATGACTGCTTCATAGCCGCTATTGCAATCTTTTCTAATCGTTCCAGCTTCAGTACCCGGCGTTCGGAATGCTGCCCGAAAAAGAAACTGATCCGCTCAATACCCACCTCTACTGCTTTTTCCACAAACCACTCAATACGATCCAGATTTTTAGTTGGTGCGACACAAATTCGGACGGAAAACGGGCGTGGCAGCGTTGTTTTCGTAGATGTAATCCGAAACGTACAACGTCGGGCATCTGCTTTTGTAATAACGGCGGTGTACTGGTTTCCGTGCCCATCCGTAACTGCAATAAGCTCGCCAATTCCCAAGCGAAGGGTTTTGACCGCATGGCGCGAATCATCTTCGCTTAAAAACTCTACAGGATCGCTCGAATTAACGCCGGGCGAATCCACACCGGGCTGATAGAATAGGTGCATACGTATCACAAAAGTACGCATACAACCCATTTTTCGTAATTTTGCAGGATATACTACTAGCTGTGAAAAAAGTCGCTTTCTATACACTCGGTTGCAAACTGAATTTCTCCGAAACTTCGACCCTGGCCCGCCTGATGGAACAGCATGGTTACGAGCGCGTAGAGTTCAACCAGCAACCAGACATCTTTATCATCAACACCTGCTCTGTCACTGACAACGCTGACAAAAAATGTCGGAAGATCGTTCGTGAAGCGCAAAAAATTAACCCCGATGGGTACGTGGCCATTTTGGGATGTTATGCCCAACTGAAGCCGAAAGAAATTTCAGAGATTCCGGGCGTCGATGCCGTTCTTGGCGCTTCGGAGAAGTTCCGGCTGCACGAACTCATGGCTACCTTTGAGAAAGTGCCAACCGGCCAGCCAGCGCAAATATTCAACTCCCCCATCGAGGAAGCCATCGAGTACCATGCCTCTTACTCCCTTAACGACCGGACACGCACGTTTTTGAAAGTTCAGGATGGCTGTGATTACCCCTGTGCCTATTGTACGATTCCGCTGGCGCGCGGAAAAAGTCGCTCCGATACGGTCGCCAACGTAGTACGTGCCGCTCATGAAATTGCAGAACGGGGCGTGAAGGAAATTGTGCTAACAGGCGTGAACATCGGAGATTTTGGTTTGATCGACGGCTACCGACAGGAAACGTTTTTCGAGCTGGTTCGGGCACTGGACGAAGTCGAAGGCATTGAACGGTTCCGCATTTCGAGCATCGAGCCCAATCTTCTTACCGATGAAATCATCGAATTCGTAGCCCAGTCGAAGCGATTTGTGCCCCACTTTCACGTACCGCTTCAATCGGGTAGTAACCGGGTGCTAAGCCTCATGCGTCGCCGGTACAAACGCGAACTCTATGCCGAACGGGTACAGAAAATCAAGGAATTAATGCCGCATGCCTGCATTGGGGTTGATGTAATTGTAGGGCACCCCGGCGAAACCGACGCAGAATTTAAAGAAACATACGGGTTTCTAAATGAACTTCCAGTTTCCTATTTGCACGTATTCACCTACTCCGAGCGTCCTAACACAACGGCCATTGGCATCAAGCCTATTGTTCCCGGTCATGTGCGTGCTGAACGATCAAAGATGCTACACATTCTATCTGACAAGAAACGCCGGGCTTTCTACGACTCTCAGGTTGGCCGACAGGCAACGGTATTGTTTGAAGAAGATATAGCTGCCGGGCAAATGCAGGGCTTCACAGAAAACTATGTCCGGGTGGTAGCGCACTACGATCCTTTGCTGATTAACGAAACGCTGCCAGTACGCTTGACAGCGATCAACGCCGATGGGCTGATGGAGGTCGAGGAATCTGAACCAGTAGTTGAAGCTCATTAACATCCCAACCCAAAGGCCGATTTTGACATCGGCCTTTTTTGTATCCAGACTTATTTGTAAATCGACTATCCAAGAGTCAAGATAAATGTATGGTTCACTCCTTCCTCTACTACCTTTATGAAATTACTTGCTGAAATTCTGATCGGCGTTGTTGCTATCGAGCACATCTATATTCTTTGGCTGGAAATGTTTGCCTGGACTACCCGAGGTCGAAAAACCTTTCGATCTTTCCCGCCCGACTTGTTTGAGCCAACTAAATCACTGGCCGCGAATCAAGGGTTATACAACGGTTTTTTAGCCGCCGGACTTATCTGGTCTTTACTCATTGAAGATAGTGCCTGGCGTATAAACGTTGCCTACTTTTTTCTGGGCTGCGTTATTGTCGCTGGCATTTTTGGTGCACTCACGGCTCAGCGATCCATCTTTTTCGTTCAGGCCCTGCCCGCTATCTTAGCCTTATTGGCCGTCTTCTTTGCCTAACGTAACTAAACGATATAACACCTAAACTTTACACATGGCACAAGAGGATGGAACAAAAGAAAACCCCTGGCAGCTCAAAACTCCACCAGGCACTGCCGAATACACAATGTATAAAGCAGAGAAAGACGGTACCGAAATTTTAGTCTGTACTGTCGGGAAAACAGTTTTATTGTATGATTATCGTTGCCTTACTGATCTGCATACGATGTTAAAAGAGCATGGCGATTGGATGGAACTAGGTGCTGCCGATGAACAAAAACCAGCCAAAGCAGGGACGGTAGAAGCCTGGGGACGGTCGACAGAAAACCCAGTGGGTGGGTGGTATGGATTGAAGAAAGGGCTCCGTGGCCGTTTTGGTATGTATGTTCCACCCCTCATGGAAGCCCTGGGGCTTGCCGAAGTGGAGCACAATCCCAAAAATAATCGTATGCGGGCGCTATAAATCCCAAATGTCCTAAAAATAGGAAACCGCTCCCAGGCGGGAACGGCTCCATGAGTACAACAAAACCACAGATAAAGCTGCCAGGTATAGGCCAGACAGGTGCCTGTGGCTCTGTCGCTGTATAACGTACTATGTATGATCTACTATTATAGACAACTATGTAGAATTATATAAGCTATCAGTATAAGATGTATGATATAGGATACCATCTAGAGATATATCCTATATCATACATCTTACCTACATTACGCTTCGATCAGGAATTCGTCGTGCTGGCTGATGTCCAGACCAGATTTCTCGTCTTCTTCCGTTACGCGCAGTGGCAGAATCAAATCCGTTACTTTCAGCAGAATATACGACAGAATGAAGGCAAATGCTGAAACCGCAACTAAAGCGATCATGTGGTTAACGAACAGCGTGGTTTGGCCAAATGCCAGACCTTCGTCAACGACGGCCGAGTTAACCCCTTTGCTGGCGAAAATGCCTGTCATAACCATACCTACCATACCGCCAACACCATGGCAAGGGAAAACGTCGAGTGTATCGTCAAGCGTTGATTTCGAGCGTAGGTGAGCGATATAGTTCGAGATCATAGCACCAACTGTACCAATGAAGATGGCATTTGGAATGGTAACAAAACCAGCCGCTGGCGTAATAGCGACCAGACCCACTACAGCACCGATACAGAAACCAAGAGCCGAAACTTTCTTGCCTTTAGCTGCATCAAACAATACCCAGGCCAGACCAGCAGCGGCAGCAGCCGTGTTTGTCGTAGCGAAGGCAGAAGCAGCCAATGGCGAAGCAGCAACAGCCGAACCAGCATTGAAACCAAACCAACCGAACCACAGCAGGCCTGTGCCCAACAAGACAAATGGAATGTTAGCAGGTGGAAAATAGCTAGCTTCCATATGTGACTTACGGCGTTTCAGATACAGAGCACCTGCCAGGGCAGCCCAGCCAGCCGACATGTGAACAACCGTTCCGCCAGCAAAGTCAAGTACCCCTAATTTAAAGAGGATACCATCTGGGTGCCAGGTCATGTGCGCCAATGGAGCATATACGAACAGGCTGAACAGAATCATGAACAGAACGTACGACCGGAAGTTAATACGCTCAGCCATCGAACCTGTTACCAGAGCAGGTGTAATAACGGCAAATTTCAGTTGGAAGAAAGCGAACACCACCAGTGGAATTGAAGCCGCCAGCGACCAGGGCTTACCATCTAACACGCCTTTAAACATAAAGTGATCCATTGGATTACCAATGAAACCACCAATAGAGCTTCCGAAAGCCAGGCTAAATCCAACAACTACCCATAATACACTGATAACACCCATCGCAACGAAGCTTTGGAGCATGGTGGAAATAACGTTCTTGTTGTTAACCATTCCGCCATAGAAATATGCCAGACCAGGCGTCATCAGCAGAACCAGAGCGGTAGCAACAAGCATCCAGGCGGTATCACCTGAATTAATACCTTCCGTCACGATTTGCGTCGGAACAGAGTTGAAACCGGGGATTACGCCGAGCACGGCGACAACTCCCAACAGGATAAGAGGAATGTAATTGGGCTTTTGCATAGTAATCGAGGTTTTTTGTTGTACTGAATTAATTAAGAAATTAGGTTAAGAAAACGAGAGAGAGAGACTAGAACTTAAAGATGGCGGCCATACCTAGAGTAGCTTGTGAGGTCGTCAGCGAGCCATCATTTTTTTCAAATTTGTTGGCCGAATAGCTATCAATCCGCAATTCGGGTTTGAGCAACAAGTGACCATCAGCGGCTGTGATATTGCCTGTAACGGTTATGGAATTAACACTGGCACCATTACCAGCCGCATCTGTCAAAGCACGAGCGCCATTTTTGTTATCGAATGTTTCGTAACGAAGACCTAAGCCAAATTTATCGGTGAATGCGTAGTTAGCATATCCAGCAACGCCACCCCAGCTTTTCGACGTTATAGGTCCACCTACACCTTGATAATCCCCCTTTTGTGAACCACTAGCTGCATTCAGACCCAGGAAAAATTTCGACGTAATCTGGTAAGTCGTTGTCAGGTCGAAGAGTTGGTAATTTGCATCACCAGCCTTTACGGTAGTCGTTCCCGAGGTAACGTCCTGCGACGCTTCGTTCGATACAATAGCGTTCAGATAAACATTCCAGCCCGAAACAGGCGAGAAAAAGAATTGACCAATTAAGCCTTTCTTTTTATTGTTATCATTTAAGTTATCGACGTTGTTTACTAAGCCAACCATCAAAGACGCCTTGTCGCTAAATGCATATTGGGCTTTCAGACCGATATGATAAAAGGGGCCGTTATTGAAAAGATTAGATAACGAGTAATTGTAGTTAACAGGCGCATCAATGACCTCATACCCAATGTGAGTACCAAACTGACCCATCGTGAACGACAGTTTGCTGGTCGCTTTAAGCGTAATGTAGGCCTGTTTAATAGCCAGTGAGGTAGAGCCTGGCCCTAATGGCCCAATATAGTTACCGTAGTTCCCTAAATCAGAGAAGGGACCAAATGTCAGGTCCATAACAGCATCCACTTTACTGGATGAGTAAGCAGCCTTTGCCTGAATCAAGCCAATACCAAATTGGCCAGCCCGCTGGTCAAAAGCCCGTGCATTACCAACGCCTGAACCATTTAAACCTAAGTTTGACTGGCTTTTCGGATTGTTGAAATTGCCAAAATAATACGTATCCATGTAACCGGAAAACGTGAATTTACCCGGCGTAACAGCGGTGGAATCCTGTGCTTGAACAGCAAAAGCTAAAAACAAACAGTTAATAAGTAAAATTGCTTTTTTCATACTAATAATTTGGCCGGTGAGAGATCCGATACAGGTTATATTTCTGAGCAAATGTTGTCATATAAATTATCCTACGCAAGTAATAGTCCAAAAAAAATAGCTGTTTTTGTGTTTTTTGGTCTATTTTATTGAAAATATGCTATTAATTCCACTACAAATACTGAAAATTACTTAAAATAAAAAATTTTAATTTATTTGGCTTCCGACTCAATTTGCCAAATATTATTCTTATACAATAGTAGCAACTTTCACACTAAAAAGGGCGCTTTGGTGCCAGTAAAGGGTATAAAACAATAATGCCTGACCAGTGAACTGGTCAGGCATTGACAGATAGTTGACTTATACTATATTTTTACGCTTCGGCGTGCAGCCAGGCTTTCTTAGCTAATAGCGTTTCCTCTTCTTCTACATGCTCAGGATCGGGCACGCAACAATCTACCGGACAAACAGCCGCACATTGAGGTTCCTCATGAAAGCCCATGCACTCGGTGCATTTATCCGATACGATATAATAAAACTCGTTTGAAACAGGAGATTGCGGAGCTTTGCCGCTTACAACTGTACCATCGCCAAAATCGACTTCGGTTAATTCGGTTCCTCCCCCCAGGTCCATTCAACCCCGCCTTCATAGATGGCTGTATTAGGACATTCGGGTTCGCAGGCACCACAGTTGATGCACTCGTCGGTGATCATGATTGCCATGAGCAGTCTGATTTATATACGCTAAAATTGTGACTTTCCAGATTGAACAACAAATATAACTATTTAAAGGCTGACGGCAAACTAATATTTCATTACATTAGTTGATGGTGTATTAAATTTGTTAATCGAATTCATGCTTCAATCAGAACGCCTGCAAACGTTCGTGGCCTTAGGCGACTTTCTTCGCTCGGCCGGTGCGCAACCCGAACTTGACGAAGTTGCTCAACAGGCTTATTATAAAAACAACTTTTTTACGCCTGACAATTCACTGAATGCCTTGCGAGCTATTGCAGATCAGTTTCTGTCAGCCCCTAAACTCGAAACCTGGTTAAGGCACTATCAGCCTAATGAAGAAGTTGGCCACCCCACAGTTCCCCGTGCAATTGGTGTTGTAATGGCGGGTAATATTCCGGCAGTTGGCTTCCATGATCTACTCTGTGTGCTTATGAGCGGCCACCGGTTACTCGCTAAATTGAGCACGCAGGATTTTGTACTAATTCATTATTTAATACAAAAAATAAAGGAGATTAATCCTGCTTTCGACCCTTGGATTGAGGAGGCCGAACGCCTGAATGCGGCCGATGCCTATATAGCAACGGGTAGTAATAATACAGCACGTTATTTCGAGTATTACTTTGCTAAAAAGCCCCATTTGATCCGTAAAAATCGCACTTCGGTAGGCCTGCTGATGGGAGAAGAAACTGAAAGCGAATTTTTGAAACTTGGGCACGACATCTTAGACTATTATGGGTTAGGGTGCCGTAATGTATCCACCTTATTGGTGCCGGAAGGTTATGATTTTGTGCCCCTACTACAGGCTTTGGAACCTCAGGCTTCTATCTACCTCAACAACCATAAATACCAGAACAACTACGACTACAATAAGTCGATTTACCTCATAAATGCTGTTCCTCACCTGGATAATGGATATTTACTCGTAACGGAAAATACGGGCCTGGTCTCCCCAATATCTGTTCTTTATTTTCAGACCTATCACTCTCAGGCTGATGCATCGGCCTGGATTTCCAGCCACAAAAATCAGATTCAGGTTGTTGCATCGGCAAAGGCATGGTATCCTGGCAGCGTTGCATTCGGTCAAACCCAACGCCCTGGCCTACGTGATTATGCTGATGGGGTAGATACGATGGCTTTTTTGGCAACCCTATAACGACCGATCCAAAGGGTAGCCATGATTTTTATCCCCAGAAAAGGCCGCTTACGCTCGGTGGTACTCACTCTAGTGCATTAAAATCCATGCAGCACGGTGGTGACCAGTAGACAAGGCCGCGACCACAAAATCAGCCTCAGGCTCAATAATCAGACAGGCATTTTTCGTTAATCTGGCCCGATGGCCTGATCGATTTATCCTTAGAAAAGAACAGGCTCGATAATGCCAGGCGCCATAACCAGCCCAAAGAGACCCGGTTGTACTGACGGGTACTGTATAACAGTTACGGCCTAGGTCGTACAGTTTCAAAGTATGTCTCATAGCCCTTAAAAATTACAAATGAAACAGGAGCCAAACTAGCCCAGAGCCAAAAACAATACTAACACCAAACACAATGGCCCAGGTAAAGAACCGGACCAAATCAAATGAAGTAGATGGTAAGGAGTTCATGACCATGAAATTAATGGGATGAAAAATGCCATACGTACAGAATATATTCAGGAACACAAATACATACGATTATCGCTACGTTTAGATTTATAAAAAGAAAATATTTAAATATTCACATAAAACTTCACAGCATCGCCAATGGAGAACTAGTGCTCTTCCAAAATAGATTCTCGGGGCGGCATCGGCCGTCTGACGCCCCGAAAATCTATTTTGGAAGCGTATTAGGTATAAGGATTACTAGTAAAGGCCGATGATTCAGCTATTTCTACCCGATAAAATCGTTTCCCGCAAGCCATACAATGATAGGCTTTGAAGGGGATAAACGTCAAGCGCTTAGACCGTAGTAGCTGGTCAGGATGTGGGTTGCCACAAACCGGGCAACCCTGCTTTAGAAAAAACAGCCGAAAAAGGTAAGGTAGGGCTACTCGGCCACTAATAAAGAGCAAAATAAGTTTGACTATCATGATTGAAGAGGGAGTTACTGCTTGGATGATAGAGCTGCAAAAAGGTCACATATATATATAGGCCGTACGCAGAACAAATTTTAATACGCCCAAAACACCCTGGCAGATCCGATTAACCCATACGTCTTTTAGTCTAACGGTCGGTTAATCGAACCATTTGGCGCTCCGCCTAAGCCTTATAATTCTCCTTCATTCTCGGTTAGGTAAATCGGTTCAATAAATTTCTTACCCTGGGAGGCAATTACACCGGAAAAAACGACCGTTACACCTACGTTTGCCCTGCACGTATGCGTGTAAAGGTTCAGGCTCAATTGCTGTTTAACAGTATCGTTCGGTTCGGGGCTGCTGACATTGATTTTATCTTACAGAAGAACGGCCAGGAAGTTACAAAAACGGCCTATTCAAAGGGTGGTTATTATGATGGCCTAGACATTCCTGATACGATCCAGATAGATACATCGGTTGATTGTTTGGCTGGTGATGAACTAACGCTTAGGCTCACTGGAAGCAGTCGGACAACCTTTTCAGACTATGCGTACTACTTCAGCCTGGCCAGTGGTGATACGTGGGCAAGTTTTACGCCTGATTCTTTGGTTCATTTGGGTGATATATGGCCAGTAGCGCAAAACTTACCTGCTGACATAACCTGTTCAGACCTGGCCTTGACTATCGCTAAAGTCATGCAGGGTACCTACGTTGTGGATAGCCTGCACAATACCGTTAAGCTGGTTCCTTTGGATGATGTTATAGACAACATTCCCAACGCTAAGGACTGGTCTAAAAACACAGACGAAAGTGTACAGCCAGAACTTACGGTGCAGTTTGACGGCTATTCAGCTAAGAACTGGTATAAGTGGCGAGAGTACGAAGACAAAACCAGTATCGGCTATGGTGATGGTTTTATAACCTGTGGTAATACGGCCAATTCGAAAGAAAGTACACTATTCGAATTGCCTTTCATGGCCTGCATAGATTCGTCTACTACTGTTGGCGGGTATGGAAACCCGATCTACATTAAAACGCGGTCGATTTCTAAGTCTGGTGACACGATAACGGTCAATAAAAATGATGCAGCAGCCAGGTTAATACTGGTCGAACCTACCAAAACTGTAGTTGTACAGACTAATACTCTTACGCCTTCTGGTGATATTGTGAAAGTTGGCGTTACACTTACTGCCTGTTGGTGGGCAAAGCGGCCAATGGGCGCAAGGGTTGATGATAACGCGTTTTCGCTGGCGTTTACGGGCGTTTCGGGGCAAGTCGAAGAAAGTCTAATCACTCGCCATTTTACGGCTACAAAGCGCATTCTTAGACGGCCTAGAATGCTGAAC
Source organism: Spirosoma telluris (assembly GCA_003259005.1). Lineage (GTDB taxonomy): Bacteria > Bacteroidota > Bacteroidia > Cytophagales > Spirosomataceae > Spirosoma > Spirosoma telluris. Next base: position 132,158 of record QLII01000001.1, on the reverse strand, counting down.
GCTTCCGTGTATCTGCATCCTTCAGACATTGCTACGCTGGACCTGTCCGTACCTATTCGCTTAAAGGGTGTACGACTAGGCAGTCTGGATATAAACGATAATTTGTTTTACCTCAACTCATTAGGTCCGTACCGTTCGGGTATGGTCTGTAATGCAACTCTAATAGTCCTGTAATAATAGCAACAAAAGCAGGTCAATAGTAATAATTATTATTGACCTGCTTTACGCTTATTTATTCCGCTTAAAACTTATTTCAATTGAGGCTTCTGCTCCTACAGTAGCGATTCCAATACTACCATCTGCCGATATAGCAAGCGAAATGGTAATTTCATCTACTTCAAATTCACTGACACGTCCTTTCATGCGTTCAGCAATAGCTTGAACTTTTGTAGCTATTCCTTCGACTTGATCTATAAAATGGTCAGCATCTATATTATTGACGACACTATTAACTAGATTGGGAATAACTCCCTGTTTCTCATCGTGACCACGATCTTGTTCCAACGAGGTGATAGTTCTCTTAGCAGTAATGATTGGAATCCAGTTTGACATAAGGATATGTTATTTGGGTTTAATTAAATATTTCAACGTCAAAATACTCCACTATTTGTCTCATTGCTTGTATTATTCCTTCTGGTGGTGTCCCCAAAGTTTTACCAATGTAAATACCAACTGCATCCGCTTTAACAGTGCTTAGCACAAGTGACCCACTATCACCTTTTATCCCGACAGAGTCAACAAAAACACGATGGGAGAACATGTTCCCTACATAATGTGGGTGTTCGAAAATCCGAAGAACTGTTGCAGAGAATGTTCGAGTAACCGTATAAGTATTAACTAATGATCCAGGCGCTATAGTAGCCAAGGCTAAACGAGAAGCTGAAGAAGACATTGATGTACAGTCAATTATAGCAGCATCAATAGTTGTTGCACTATCAATATCAACAACTTTCATGCTCACTCCTGAACTCATAGGAACTGATACTCCGGTTGAAAAGCCTATACTTGCAAGAGTATGCCGGGCAATAATTATTCCATCTGACCAAGAAGGCCCTATAAATCTTTTACCATATCTAGGTTTAACATAACAGCTTGAAACGACACCTAATGGGTGAGGAGGAGCATGCTCGTCAATAATTCTGTACTCAGCTAAAACAGGAAATCCTTGGATAGTTATTAATTGTGAAAGTTCATATGTGTTTTCAGATATATCGACTGATTCCGGCATTGAAATACCAATAACTATTCCAAATGCATAATTATTACCCTCTACTTCAACTGATGAGACACCAGCATACGACATTCGAACTTTACGCGCCGACGGATTATCATTTTGATATATAATAAATCCTGCTGAAATATCGGCGATATTATATTCTGTTCGGTCACCTGTAGGAAGTAGCCCAAGAATTGCTGTAGAAATTTCAAAGCTATTTAATTTTGATAGCAAATGATTTGCCCATATATAAGCTCTACGCTCACGATCACTAAACTCAGAGGAATCAGCAAAATTTAAAATCCAATTTTCCAAATTTAAAGGCAATTCTTTGGGTACTAATTGCCAAGCTTGTTCAGGGATCATAACTTTTATTGGTTATTAAACAACATATTTTGCATTTAAAAGAAATTGATAACTTTAAACGTCTTTCTATTATTAAGAATTATCAGAATAAATAATTCTTAATAATAAATAATGCCATAAACTGTCAAGGTTAACAAATAAAATTCAATTAATAGCAAATACGCCAAAGATACCTAGGCTTACTTACATGAAAGTGTGGCCAAAATCGATTACTTCATTAGTTGTTTTGTCTTTTTGGATGCTTACAGGCTTAATCCTGAATTTGTGCGTCAAAAAGCCCAATCTAATCAGCGTAGTATCATTAATGGTTTTAGTAATAATTGCATAGTTTTTTACTATATCGCCACTAAGTTTGATTTCTGGCACATTGTAATCAAAAACCTTTTTAAGATATTTCGAATTATCTTTCAGTTCGCCGTAAATATCTTCACCACTAGCATTGGTGTTTTCCGATACGACAATAAGCAAATAATCACCAACCGTAACTTTATCGAACCGAAAGTCTCCTCGAACGTCAGCAACTTCTTTAAATGGAGATGATTTATTTGTCAATGGATATAGGTGAACCTTACTACCACTATCTGGCTTGTTACCTATAAAATTGTTATACTTCCAAAACACATTTCCTGCCAATGAACCTTCACTCTTCCCACACGATGTAAGCAAAGCTACAATTGAAAATAATACTAAAGATTTTTTCATAAAATAGTTAACAATTCTCCTTGGAATGCACAGGCTAGATTGCAAATAATACTAAATTCCTATATTTCAATTACATTAGAGATTTAATTGCGTTTAAAGTCGAATCCAAAATTCTAGGAACCTCTTTTTTCTCTAATTGAAGATAGTTTACTTCTATATTATTAAATACATCTACAGCAATACAATATTTGGAGTTCACATTATAGTTGCCTGAAAAATTAGCTTTTAGGTATCTATATAGAATATCAGTAAACATCCCTAATTCATCTTCTTTAAAACCATTTAATTTTGCAATGAACCATATTGCTCCAACTTCTTTAATATCGTCGTGCTCAAAAGCAAAAACATGATGAGGTGCTACTTGAATAACAAATCCCTTAATATTCAAAAGGTAACTTTGTTTTACTTTCTTCAAAAATTGTAGACTTTCACTTGGCATCCATTTTTTAAAGTCGAAATCTTTGTAATTGTTTAAAATGTTAATATTTCTTTTGTACATCGTTTTCGTTCTATTAAAATCTGTTGTCTCATGTTTCCCTTCTAGATCTTCAATTCTTGCACTTATTAATTGTAAATTATTTGTTTTGAAACTGCTACTTATTGCACTTAAGCAACTAACCCAATAATCACCACCGCCTTCAGTATTAATCTTTTCTTTGTTAAGCTTTACTTCATTTGCGAAATTTTTCTTACTTCTTTCTGATTTACTTCTAAATTCTACTATTTCTTTGATTGACAGCTTTTTCATATTAGGTGGGTTTATTTAAATGATCTTTGTACTGGATAGCATTACCCAGAACTCCACCGCAAGCACTGCTTTTGAATATTGATTTCCTAGGGGAAAAACACCCTTTTTTAGGCGAAAATAAACCGTAGATGAGTTACGCAAGCGGGATTAAATCATGTAGCTACATGTAATTTTGCCATTTGGTAAATAGGCTAGCATCCAAACAAGCTTAAGTGCCCTCTTAAGCATACGTAAGCAGCATACGCTTATCTTTATACGAAATTTTGTTTCGTATAAAACAATGGAAGATATTAAACAAAAGGTTGGGCAACAGATCCGAGAAGCTAGAAAAGCAAAGGGGTTAACTCAAAAGGAGTTGGGCGAAAAGCTAGGTGTAGGCGAATCGGCTGTAAATAAATACGAAACAGGCAAAGTTAATCCCAGTGTCGATACACTTCATAAAATAGCTATCGTACTTGGGGCAGCTTTAGACATATCACTTAAGCTAAAATAATATTTTTGCTACAAAACTTGCCTGTGGATTCCAGTTTAATTAATATTGCTTAATCAATTATTGAAAAACCCCTTCGCTATGATCTTGGCGGATAGAGCGGAGGGGCAATGTGCAACATTTAAACTTTCACTCAAATGTCAACGGGACAAAAGTACTCGGGGAAAGGGGATCATGCAACCCTTCTTGAGCCAAAGGCTACCCTAAATCCACAATCGGCCCAAAACGAGGCCCAAACATCTTCTACGGTTGACAATCGGCAACCAAACCCTTTACTCAAAAGCCAGTATAAGGAGCTACACCGCGTGATCAACAGCTTTCTTTTTGAAGCGGGTTCATCTGGTCCTGTTGAACTGGTCAATGAGCTACTGCAAGAGTGTACACATAGAGCTATTGGTTTTGACCCTGAATCTGTTTACGAGCCTACAAAGGAGTATCCAATTACCCAGGCAGATCTGACCCGTATCTTTAATGCTACTCAGTTGACTCAGTTTCTGGTACGATTGGGTGAAACCTGGCAGCGGATTGAAAAATTAGAAGCACTAGAATAAAAAATTCGACTGTACAATTGCTTGTTTGACTTGACAAGTAATTGTACAGTCAAGTTGGCAATAGCCCTTATTAGGCTGTAATTCACTTTCTTTTGTACAGTACTAGAAAAGTACTATATAACCCCGATCTACAGTCGGGTTTTATTTTTTAAATAGCTGTTTATCAGCTATTTAGCTCTATCGATATATCACTAAATTCACCAACTTCTTTAAGTGAAACCAGACTTTTAAACGATGCCTCAACTTACTTTTAACGTTGAACTCAGCAGTAAACCTAATAGAATTGGATTATGGACTGTAATGGTCAGATTATATGTAAAAGATCAGTTACCAAGTCGAATTCCAACGTCTGTAAAGGCAGTAAATTTATTAAAGTATTGGCACCCAAAGAAGTTTGGCAAATGGGTAAAAGGGCATCCTGACGCAAAGGCGTTGAACACGGAAATTGAAGATGAGTTTAAGCGAATCAAAGCACAGGTAAAAGCCTGGCAAGATGCCGAGCCAAACTACATTTTAACGCCTAAGCAATTGGCTGAACGTTTTAAAGGTGGTAGCTCTGAACGTTTCTTTCATTGGGTTGATAGGGTGCTAGAAGATGCAAAGCAGCAAAGCTACAGCAGTTACATAAATAAAAAGAGTTCAATTTCGGCCTATAGAAAATGGGCTGGTGAAGACATTCCCTTGAGGTCTATTTCTCCGTATCAGGTTAGGCAATTTAGGGACTACTTACAAAAGAGCAATAAGGACTTTACTAACGGCAGGCGAAAACCATCTACTATCAATAAGATACTAGATAGGATGCACAGGATTCACCAGGACGTTCTTATTAAAATGGGCCAAAGCCCAAAGCAGGCTGCACTAAATTCGCCCTGGAATGACCTTGCAGCACTGACAGAATCTAAGTCTAAAAAACTTAAACTTAATCAAGTTGGCGTTGATCAGGTATCAATGGTTAAGGTTGAAAAGGCAAGACTTAAACTGAGTCCAGAAAAGGCTTTTGAGGTATGGATGCTATCAAGGGCTTTAGCAGGTGCAAGACATTCAGATATGATGTTGCTTAGGTATCAAAATTTTAAGTTAAATGAAGATGGACACCCCGTTCACCTTCGTTATGAAATGCACAAAACAGGCGGTATAATAAACATTCCAGTTTTAGGCGAAGCAAAGTTATTACTTAAAGCCTGGTGGAATCCAAAGGCAAAACCATCTGATTTTCTTCTACCCTTTCTAAAGAACAGCGCACCTTATGCAAAAATAGTTACACACGAAGATTACAAGCTGGCATCTTTCGATATGAAACGCCAGCTTTTTAATGCGTTGAATTACTGGAATAGGCGAATCAACCTAAGCCTTGAGTTGCTAGGAGAAGATGCTAACCTAAACGGGCCACTACGAATGCACAGCGCAAGGCACAGCTTTGCAGATTTGGCCAGGAGGATCATGCATGAGGATAAAACTATCACTATGTACGATATTCAGCTAATGCTAGGTCATAGTAGTATTCAGGTAACAGAAATTTACACGAAGAGCCTTGAAGAACCAGATAACACCGAAGCTATGCAGGCCATATTCAATAGAAAAAAAAGGCTTGACTATTGAAGCCAGGGCATTTCAAAGCTCATGTTTACTGCTTTCAGATTATCGAAAACGGTATAATCGTATAGAGCGACTTACTGACAGAACCGACAAAACTCAATGATTACCCTTTTGTCGCTTTTGTCAGTAGGTCACTCTAAACGTTTCTGAACCTTATAAAAACTGCAAGAAATGAATAACCTATTTGGGTATACATGAACTTACGTCAAGATTCAAATTCTACTCGAACGCTGATCGCTATTGATTCAGAATTGATAAACGATTTAAAGGCTATACTGCAAGCTGCAACAAGGGAGTTAATCAAAGCTGGTGAACGAGAAAAACAGCTTCGTATTGAAGCTGACCGCAATAAGTTACTTACCGAAAAGCAAGCACAAGAATACTTGCAAAGGGATGCAGATACCCTTCTTTATTACCGAAAAAATGGAATGCCTTACTTTAAGTATGGCCGTGATGTATGGTATAAAAAAGGCCTTATAGATGATTGGTTAGAGTCGGGTAAAGTAAACCGTCGTAACAGCTAATGATTCGAAATTTTACTTCACAAAATTGACACATAAGCAATCACGCAGAATTAGGTTTAATAATATTCCGACTGGTTAGTTCCGAAAAGTCAATCTTATAGTCTTGCCCAAAATTGCGGATAATAGCAAAGATGGCTTTCTTCAAGTGACGCCACGATTTGTAATCCACTTTCTTTAGCCAACGGTACTTGACTGACTTCCAGACCAATTCAATCGGATTTAAATGGGGCTGTAAGCCGGTAGGAAGAATAAATAAACGTCTTTTTCCTCCCAACTAGTTTGTTGTCCGTATACAGCCTGGCACCGATGAATCGGACTGTTGTCCAACACAATCACTACTGGTTTAGCATGGGCTTTGGCGACAAAATCGGCTAAGCAATCCACTACGAATGCACCCGTCAAGGCCTTTTCGCTGTGGTAGATAGTAAGCTGGTTATCCAACCTAAGTAGCCCCAACAGGTTAATGCGTTTGGTAGCAATGCGAGCTGGTAAACCAAGCCGTTGGCCTTTTTTCTGCCAGCCATAGGGCACATAGGGTTGCATGGTCAGACCGGTTTCATCGGCGAAATAGAGTTCAATGAGTCCACATACCCATAACGTTAGCAAGATCTGCCACCGCTGGTAGCCATCGGCATAGACTAGCGGATCTTGAAAAGGTTTGGTGGTTCGCCGAAGTCGGTGCCAAGCGTAATCGTTTTTTTTAGAAACCTCTTGACTGTATCCCGGCTCATGGATTGGCCCAGCGCTTTTTCCAAATCTGTCTTGATACGCCCAGCATCTTGATAATGAGTGGACACAGCCTGTTTCAAGGCTTGTTGATGGGCTGTATTGGTTACGCTTAAGATCGATCTACGCCCTTGGCCTTTCTGGCGCATCAAGCCCACTAAACCTTGATTTTGCCAGTTCGTAAGCCAACTGCTTACACTGACCTGGCAGACTTCCAACTCAGTGGCAATGGCTTTGACAGACCAACCTTTAGCACTCCAAAGTAGCGCCTGGCAACAGCGTCGAAACTCATGTTTAGCATGGTACTTGATTCCCTCTCGCAGAGTGATTTGCTCTGACTCCGTTAGTTCGATACAGCGTTTACGGCCCATGCCGAAAGATAATGATTCAACTTAATTCTGCGTGATTGCTTAAGTAATCACGCAGAATTAAGTTGAATTAGATTCTATTGATTCCTAGATTCTATTGTAATGAAAATCAGTGAATTGATGCAATAGAATCCAAAGAATCAATAGAATCTAAATTTGCGCGATTGCTTAAGTAGTCCTTGAGAATTAGTTTGCATTAAATTGGTTAAAGTTGATGATCAGTCTTTTGCCCACGTTTGCCAGACAGCGATTGAGAGCATACCCTAAATCATCTGCGGTTGCATAATCTTCCGGCTTCAACCAGCCTCCTTTTAAGTGTCGCCACAAGGTTTCAGCGATGTTTAAGTGAGGAGAGTAAGTCGGCAAAAAAAACAAGTATAGCCCACGGGCCTCCCATAGGGGACGCATCTGCTGAATGGATGCGGCTCGATGAACCCTGGCATTGTCTAACACTACCACCGTCAGTCTATGAATCGACAACGACAAGCTATCCAGTTGTTGACCCACAAAGGCGGCTGTAATTCGTTGATTGGTGGTGGCCCAATGCAACTTGTTTTGCCGGCTAATCAAGCCCCAACAGTTCAGTTTAAAGCCCTTCTCAACCCGAATACAGACCTCTTCGCCGGGAAATTGCCAACCATAGGGCACATAGCCCGCACTACACACCTGCGATTCGTCGCCATAGAACAACTCAATGAGCCCCTGCTGGGCAAGGCCTTCCAGTTCCGCGAGTTGCTCTTTTTTGTAAGCATACACGGCTGGGTCTGGTTGGCCTTTTACTCGTCGACGAATGCGTTTGTATCGGCCATCAAGCTTTTTAAAAAAGTCCTGAACGTACTCTCACTGACGGGCTGGCTACCAGCCGAACGACTTGTTTCCCAGTCAGCTTTGGCTAGTTGGATTCGTTGGCGATTGGCTTTGACGGCTGCTAGTACAGCATCTGTATCGGTTTGCTTGGTCAATATGGGCTTTCGACCTCGTCCGGGCTTAGTCTTGAGTCCGTCTAACCCACTGGTTTTGAATCGTTTCAGCCAGCTATTGATACTGACATGGCACATGCCCACAATCTGGCCTACATCTGTTGAAGAGCGGCCGGCCGCTTTGAGCAGAATGGCCTGGCAGCGCGCTCGAAAGCTATGGTTATCATTGGTTTTTAGTTCATATTCCAAAGCGATTCGTTGTTCCTCGCTCAGGATCGGCGTGTTTACTCGTCCCATGAGGGCAAGTTAAAAAATAATGCAAACTATTTCTTACAGACTACTTATAATCATTCAAATTGAAGGCATTTTATTAGACTAGATCCTTTACTCGCTAAAGGATGCAACTGTTCAACTCGAAAAAGGCGTGATATTGACTACTAAGGTGTTGATTTAGGTATGAAATTTTAACTACCAAACATATCTCGTAGCCACATTTTGTCAAAATAAGGAGCTAATTCTTCATTAATCTCCTCGTAATCTGCCAATTGCAGTAAACTATACTTCTCTTTTAGCTCTATAATTTGGCAGTTAAAATCTGCCCCATACAATTCTGCAACACCTAAGATAAGTTGGCTACTATCTGGTTGATTTGAATTGATGAAATTTAATATTTGATCTATATTCTCCTTATCCTGGTCTTGCTGATTAGGTGAATCAATAACAATTGGACAGTAAGTCGTTGTAGAATATTTTTCCATCAGAAAGAAAAATGTAAAATAATAGGCAATAAGAGCTCTTGGTTTTGAACTCCCAGTTTCTACATTTTCAATTAAATTAGTGATGGAATTATAAAAATCTTGGTTTATTGAATGGACATCTAATTCCATTAAAAATCGACTTAGAGTTCTTCTGTAATATTCAACAATCTCCTGTTTTCTATCTTTATTTTCAAGTGCTTTTAGTCGAACATCTAAGTCGCCTTTCTTTATTGCATTTTCTTGTAATTGAGTATTTAGATCATCAATTCTAGTTTTAAAAACTTCATGTAAATGATTTCTGCCGAAATTATCAATAACATCTTTAAGTCTTAAACCTTCTTTTTTCTTTTCCAGTATAGTATCTATTTCATTTGATTGAGAAATATAATCACTGAGTATATTTTGAGTATCTAAAATTTTATTAGTTAATTCAATCTGATCTTTGGTTAATTCTATCAATAAATCTTTACATCTTTCTTCATCATCAGCTATCGCAAAACGCTCCATAAAATTATTTTCATAATTTGCACCACAAGTAGGACAATCTACATGACTTGGTAATGTTTTTGAAACAAAAACTAAATCCAAGTGTGTTTCCTTAAGAGCCTGCTGAACGATAACGATTTGTGAATCTACGCTTGCTTTTAGGTTATAAAAATCTTTTAGTTTATATTTTGTATCCTCTTCAATTTTTTTTAATCGTTCACACTCGTCTAGCAATTCAGCAATTTCGTCCTGAAAGATTTCAATATCAATATTGAAATCTGTTTGTAGAAACTTCTCTCGCATTTCTTTAAGAATATTATTTGTCACCTTACGTTCTTTCTCTATTTCGTCAATAGCTCTCACGTAAGATTCTAATTCTTTTTTTGTCTCGTAATATTCGTTGGGCCGAATAGCAGAATGATAAAAAATTACCTGCTTCCTGTAATCTTTTATATACTGTAATTGATCAAATGAGTTCCAGCTCTCTTTCCAACTCTCATCCTGATCAACATAATATGGTAAAAATAGAAAAGCTGGTGGGGTATTACAAATTGATTGTCTTTTGTTTGAAAAACCGGCTTAAAAGCAAATATTTCAGCTAAATAAGGTGCAAGCTCTTTAGTAATAGAGCTAAAAGTTTTTATTATTTCATTTGTAAATCCGTCAAATAATGAAATCCTTTTACCTTCTCTAAGTATCTCATACTTAATATCATCTACAATAAATTTAAGCAATACTGATACTTGGGCACCCTTAAAGTTAGGATGCAATGACGGCTCTGCACCTAATGCCCAGTAAATACTTTTAATAAGCGATGACTTTCCTGTATTATTTTTTCCCAATATTACGGTCCGACGTCCGTCGAATATCACCCTTTTCGCTTTCTTTTCCTTTCTGGATATTAAAAGCATTTCCGATATGAATAATCTTTTCATATTTCGCTGACTTCCTTAGATTACGAATAAGTTTCCTAAAATCTCCATTAGTCATTATTCAATATTTTTAAAATGATTGTTTTCAATGTCATATCATCATAATGCTTAAAAGGTATAGACGATTTACTTGTATCAAAAATCAATTCCATTAATTGAAAATAATTAAAGTGAACAATATCAACATCAGGATCATTAAAACAATAATTCGTCATTGATAGTAGGTATTCTATTGTCTTCAATAGAGGAGTGTCATTGGGCGAATGTAATTCATTTAAAGACAATTCTCTAAATTTCGCTTTGAAATTTTTTACTTGAAAATATCCAAGCCCACAAACATTTAACTTTTGCTCAATCTCTGACCACTGCTGCTCTATACTTTTATAATTACATGCCTCAATCAATTGAGCTACAAATTGCTTCCTAGTAATCCCTTTTTTTTCAATTATAATAGATAGATTTTCTATATTAAATTCCGAGGCTACACAATCTGTTTTTATCCTAATTTCATTAAATATCTTATTATATGTAAGGTTGACATTTTGAGGTTTTCCGGGATTAATTATTTCAATCATTTCAGATAGCGCACCTTTACAATGGGTTTTACTATCTGTTAAACTAAGATTAGACACCCTAAATGTTAATAATTTATCAAATTCCGGTGCACCAGTTAATTTTAATTCGGTAAGTATTTTCGAGTTAATTTCATCAATAGCAGTATCACACAATTCTCTCCCAGGTATTTCATATTTACTATCAGATTTAAAAGTTTCATCTTTTAACGTAATGTTATATTTAGCATTTGATATAAAACTAAGCGACTTTACAAATTGACCAAATACTATTTTATTAAAATATAATTTCCCTAAATAAGAGTTTTTGTCTTTTTCAGTTTTCAATAGATTCCCTAAGGTCCAATTACCTTTCGACTTAGTCTTGATTTGGTAAAATTCAATAGTTTCAGGAGTTGCTTCGGAATCTATAATTGCTAAATCGTCATGAAAATCAAAAAGAAATACAAAGTCATCAACTTTTTTATAGTAATCAATCATTAAATATAATGAAAGGTCTTTTTGATAATTAAATCGTTCATCTGATCTTGAGCCAGCATTCTCCCTTGTTTTGGAAGTGACTAATAGAGTACTTAAGCCTAAACTAGACATACACTAATCAAAGAAAAGGTTAATGGAAATTTGGTATTTTTAGGGGTGGGCCTGTCAAAGGCTTTTACTTGAGGCATTTAATGCTGCGATAGCTGCATCACAACTTGGGCAAGGCGAAGCCACTCGAGTCGGACTTGAACGCCATAGCATTTCAAACTCCTCTCTTGAAATATCCTGTAAGTCTCCTAGGGTAATAGTTTGCTTTACTGTTGAATCCTCACACTCTTGAGAAAGCTGAGAAGCACATGAAGCGTCATAACACTTATAGATAAAGCAGGCTTTTTCACCCTCTAAATCAACATATATAAACTTCTTTGACTCAGATTTAAAAAAACGTATTCCAGTAGTTAATGCAATCTGGAGGTAATCTGGATCGCTCATAATAAGTGTGGTGAGATTATGTGGTAATTATGTTAAATAACATACTCTTTTCACATGGCATTTTGATTTTCGTATCCCTTCACTAGAAATAAGTTGAGTATTTCGACCTTCTCCACATCCCAATGGGTGTAATTAGGCTAAACAAAAAGAGCCTAAATCAAGAAGTATACTGTAAGAAAACGAAAATGCTCTAACTCTATATGAAGCTATTTATAATCTAGTAGGAAAAATATTGTTGTACCTAGCGTTGTACCTGAAACGAAAAAAGCCACTTAGTAATTAGCTAAGTGGCTGATTTTCAGTGTCGGGGTGGCAGGATTCGAACTTACTTAACCCACCATAAACGGCCCAAATTAAGGTACTATAGGTCAGTATTTTAGAAAATACTAGCCTGCCAATTTGTGTTTTCATACTGCCAACTGCCAATAAACTGCCAATTTTTTGTTTCTAATTTTAAATTATCTACGCTATTTTCCGGCCCGGTATGTATATTATTTAATAATAATACATACATCTAAAGTAACCTGATAGACCAAGTGTGATTATACTATTCAAGTATCCTATGAGTTATCGATCATCAATATGATCTCAATTAGGATTACTTGTTAATAGCGTCCTGATCAGGACTCAAAGCACGCTGACGCTCAATCTCTTTCTGTTGTTGAGCTAGTTCTTTTTCTTTATATACAAGTAGCTCTGATTGAATTACACTCACCCTACGCTCCATTTCTAGTTCTAGCTCTTTAATTCTCAGTTCATATTGTAATCGTTCATAATCTGACAACTTCGAACTAACAAGATTAGACGTTGGCTCCTCCCCTATTGTAGTTATCTCATACTGCGCATTTTCATTGCTAAGTAGCGAATCCACTGTAACACCTAACTCTTTGGCAATTTGAGCTAGACGACTGTTATCAGGCCGCGCAGTGCCCTTTATCCATTGATTAACAGAAGATGGCTTAATGCCAAGTCTCTCGGCTAAATCTTTCTGTTTTAGACTTTTAGCCTTTAATAGTAGCCTTATTTTCTCACCAAGTGAATCCACACGGAAATAATTTATTAGCCATTGCTTGTTTTTAAATTAAGCATTGACTTATTTAGTGCCACCAAATTAAGTATCACTTAATTTGGTGGCACTAATATACAGAGTAAGCATATCACTTTAAGTACCGCTTAATCAAAGCCTAATGAATTGACAAATGGTAAAAAAGGCACACCAAACAGTAACTGCTACGCAGGAATGGCGAGATCGCATGGCTACAGCACGTAAGCAGCTTCCCAAAGGGTAGGGCAACAGGATGTGTTGAATTGGATTGTCGATAAAAGCCCCTCTTTAGATCGGTTGACATATGCTACACGATGGAGAAACGCTTGGCATTCCAAGGTTGCTGATCCCGAGTTCACAAAACTGGTCGAACAGTCAACAATTTATTTCAAAGCCAAAGCACTTGAGACAACAGACAGGCTTAAGCGAATGAGATTAAAGAAAGTACAATAAGGATGTTCAATTAAACCAATCAGACAAATGACAAACGCAGTAAAAAAGATTGTTCGCTCCTACTTCGGAAAGATCGAAATCAGCATGGATGGCCTCATGGAAATTATGGAGAAGACTGGAAACGCCGACGTTGCCCTCGATTTATTATTAGGCACCTACGAAACACCAGCTATTCCAAAGGAATCGGAGTGGGCTGGGCATCTTACTACTTTCCAATCTTATGACAAATGGGAAGATAAGGTTCACTTCTCTTATCTGGCTCCAGACAGGGAAAATATCTGGATAGATCGTAATGTAGACAAAGAGCTTATTACTCCTGAAAACTACAAGGAGTATTCGCGTAGTTACACTGCTCCCAATACCAAAATGGTAACTGTAAATACCTCCATTGAGCCTGTACTTCATACCAGCTACTGTTCATTAAATGACTGGCGAGAAGCCGCTATAAGGCTTCAGGATAAAGTCCAATAACTGTTTTCTAACCCCACTATTATGACACTAGACGCAATTATTGACCGCTATGAAGACGGTACACTGGCTGCCGAACCCGACGCAGTACTACTGGCAGCACAGGCTAAAGTGGAAACTTGGCATGCCTGGAGACATGACAATCCTACGGCTAGACCATCAGCTGTACCATCTGTGGAAGTGCTCAGTAACATCTCCGCATTCATTCAAACTACCACCAACAACCGATACGGTTGCAACGATTAACCGTGCCACGTCGGCCATTAAATCACTACCAGGATGTTCAAACTAATGCAAGTGCTCAAATCTATTTCCCGTCGAAACAATTTGACTCAAAACCATTTCCGTGATTTTTCAGTCGCCATGCCTGCGGATTTACTTCCGATTCTGCAAAGCCGCCTGACGTTTATCTTGTTAAATAACCTATATGGAACCCATAAATATCCGGACCTAACTACCCAGGAATTGCTTGATATCGACGGTATGCTGTGCCGGCATTATGGTAAAGATGCCCATAACTTTTTGCTGGATGGTCGACAATTGAGCTTACTAAAACGATTTCTTGAAACAGAACGTGGGTTGATTATCAGAAGCCGGCTTCAAGTTTCAGGCGCTTACTCAAACTTTGATTTATGGGGTTTATTGACTGACCTTCTTGTATCAGCCCAGAGGCCTACAGAGGTCATTAGCCTGTCCTTTTTCGGAATTGAATAGACATCGTGTTTTGGACCCATGTCGGCTGGCTATCATAGGAATGGACTGTCCTCTCGTGCTTGGTCATGCCAGGTACAATGAGAGCCGACCGACGTGGTCCATGTTTTACTTCTTCCCCTATTTTCTATGATGCCGCTCCTAACCAGACTATTCTGGGGTTTACTTTTCCTACTGCTTTTGACAGCAGTTACAGTTTACCCTCCGCTGCTCAATTTCTTTGAGCCTGAGTCCAATTCTCCTATTTCTAGTGCTGTTGACCATGAGTGAGCGCCTGAATCAATACTTCTTAAATCTCTTTAAGGGCGGGATCAAGATCAAGAAGCCAACGGCAACCATTACGCTGGCTGATGCCATTGAGCTGATCAGTGGGCCAACCTATGAGATGGCCACCCGTGAACTTCGCAACTTTGAGCCTGAGTTGCAGAAGGTGTTTAAGGCCGATCTGGACTACGTTACCTTTTCGGGTACGTTTTCCCCGAGTCGCCAGGTTGGCAACCTACAAAAGCATTCCGGCCTGATCTGCCTGGACTTCGACAAGGTTGCTAATATGTGGGAAACCCGGCTCCAATTACAGGCCGATCCCCACACCTTGTTATTGTTTACATCGCCTAGTGGTACTGGCCTTAAAATGGTCGTTGACGTACCTGGCTTAGCCGATGAGCCAGAACGCCACAAGGGTTTCTTTGCCGATATCGCCATTTACATTCGACAGACCTACGGGCTTGATGTTGATGCCAGTGGCTCTGATGTCAGCCGGGCTTGCTTTCTAGTCCATGATCCGTCTGTCTTTGTCAATGCCGAAGCTGAAAGTTACCTGTACAGGGGCCTTGCTCTGGAAGAACATCAAAAGGCCAAGAAGCCCCCTACTGAAGCGCAGGTTATAAAGAACGCCAGTAACGTATATACCCACGTGTTAGCGGTGGTGGAGCGCATTGAAGCAGGTCAGGTCAATATCACTGGCGATGAGTACCATAATAATGTGGCTCATACGGGCTGGCTAATTCTGGCTTTTTGTATGAGTACATTGGGAGAGCCAGGGCGGGATCTGTTTCATCGGATTAGTCAGTTGTCGGATAAGTATGATACGGCTAAAACGGACGAAAAATTTGATGAAGCGGTTGCCAAATGTCGGTTTACAACTCCCTGGAAATTCTTTGATATCGCTAAAAAGTACGGCATCGATGTCTCAAAACCGGGTAAGTCGAAGAAGTCCAAAGCCGAACCGTCGAAGGCTGAGATAACCGATAAGGCGGCCAAAATGGGCCAAATCATGGACATGGTTCTTGGGACTCAGGAAAACAAACCCGACCAGGAGGAAGAGCGAAAGTACATGGAAACCGTTCGCTATAAAGATCGGGGCATGTGGATTTGGGGCACCAAGAACTGGATTTGTGTGGCCAACAATTTTCAAATTTTCGTCAAGTACTGCACCGAAGATGAAAATGAAGAAAAGACCTGGATTCTGGAGGTAGTGATTCAGGGCCGGAAAGCCCCGCTCTATGTGGAGATATCGCACGAAGAATTTTGTTCGGCCACCAAGTTGAAGAACAAGCTAGCTGGCCACCGGCTGGCGCTCAAGCTCACGGATGCGTATCTGGGCGAATTATGGCAGCATTTGTTCCGAATGTCTTTTCCGCAGGCGTCGAAAGTGAGTCGGTTAGGTCATCATCCGGAAAGTGGCGTGTTCTTCTTCTCCAACAAGGCGGTGAATGGCCGTGGCGACGGACCGCTCGTGCTGGAACCAGACGAGTTCGGAATTGTAACGGCGAAAATGGCAGATGACACTACAATCTGCTTATCGATGCCAATTATTAAAAAGAAACGCGCTCACTTATTCTCGCTCACACCTGGGGTATTAACCTATAATGAGTGGTTTTCGCACTTGGTTGAAGTTCACAAATACGATAATGCGATAATTCCCGCTTGCTTCTATCTGATGGCCTTGTTTCGAGATTTGATTGTGAAGCACACCTCGGCCAGCCCAATTCTGTATATGAAAGGGGGTGCCAGTTCAGGGAAAAGCTCAATAGCCCGGTCATTGTGTCGCCTTTTTAATCTACACGAAGCGGTTGCGAACTTAAAGAGCAATAATACTGCACCTGGGCTGGTACGGGTGATGTCACAAACCTCGAACGCGTTGATCTGGATGGATGAATTCCTGAATGATCACCCCCACGAAGGTTTACTTCAGTCTGCTTATGATGATAATGGCTACATCAAAGCGGAAGAGAACAGTTCGCATGGTATAGATACCGTTGATATCTACAGTGCCCTGGTGTTAACCTCCAATTACGTTCCCGCCAATCCGATTTTCTTTAGCCGCTGTCTATTCGTGCCCATTGTGGAGCAACAAAAAACGGATGCTCAGGTAGAAGCCTTTGCCCGGTTACGCGACATTGAACAGGAAGGGTTAAGCTGGATCTCCTTAGAGATACTCGCCCATCGGCCACTGATTGAAACCAACATCAAGCAGGCGTATGATGATCTGTACAATCACCTGAAGGAAGCCGTTCGGCATGATAAACCCGTCGAGCGTCTGATCTCCAATATGGCCAGGGTGCTAAGCATCCCCTACATTCTTCAGGTATATGGCAAGATTCAGCTTCAGTTCGAAGTCGAAGGCGACGATGACATTTTAGCCACATTCGTTGACATCGGCAGTAAGGCTATTCTTCGTCAACATCAGGTCCAAAGCGAAAAAACGGCCCTGTCTGAATTCTTTGAATTAATGCAGAATCAGTATGAGACGGGCTGGATGCAGGAAGATCTTCATTTTCGCTTTGTGGGCGATCTGGTTTACCTGCGCTTTCCTTCGCTTTATACCATTTATTCCCAACGCTACCGCCAAGTTTTTGGAAAGGCTCCAGCCGACCGAGACACGCTCAAACAGGAGATGATTGCCTTTGAAGGCACTGACAACCCAGATGAGTTTTTCAAAAACATCCGCTTCAAGCCTGATATTGCCGATGATGCCGTCAGGTCTACCAAGTCCGTTAGTGGCTCTTGCGCAATGACTTATAGCAAACTCGCTGACACATTTGGGATAGACTGGAGAGCGCGAAGGATAGAAAGGGGAGAACGCTAATCTCAAAAAAAAGAGAAAAAACCGTACCACGCTACCACAGATGGAAAAGCGAGTGTACTAAGGAATTGAGTAATAACTAATTGAGTGTATTAACTGTGTGGTAAAGCTGTGGTAAATGCGTGGTAAAACTGTGGTAGCGTGGTATCTGTAATAATGCGTACCACAAAAATACCACAGGATACGGCTTTTAAGCGCTTAAAAATCAACGAATTGCCTTTTTGTGGTAATGTGGTAAAAATACACCTCCTGAAAATCTCAAAAAATCATGGAAGCAACTGTGGTGCAACCGCCCGGCGGCCCGGTCGAAAAAGTACAAGCCTCGTCAAAAACGTATGGTGTTGATGTGTTTCGATGGTCAAAATGGGTAGATGGAGACGGTAAACTCTGGATTGTAACCCTACTACACGGCTTTCGGGACAAAGGCCGTGGAAAGTGGGGAGCTAACGTAGAGCTGCTCGATGTGGACAGCGAAACGATCATCGACGTACCCCGAACCGAATTTACGGCCTGGATCAAATCAGGCGCACTGAAACGGGTTGATACCCCGATTTTACTATAAACGAGAAGAATTTAACTAGTAATCCATTCAAGTACCATGTCAAATCAATTAACCGTCACCGGCAAGTTTTTAGCCGCATTAGCCACCGAAGCCGTTGGCCAAAATAACTTCCTGGTTCGTAAATTCTATGTGGATCTCACCGAGAATCCAGACTACCCGAATACGCCCGAATTTCAATTGACTGGGGATAAAGTGGCCCTGGTTGAAAATCTGCAAAGAGGTCAGACGGTTCAGGTTAAATTCAGCATCGATGGCCGTAAGGTTCGCAATAAGACCACGGGCAAAGAGAGTGTCATTACGAATCTGAAGGTCTGGAAAATTGACGTACTTACCACTCAATCAGCAGCGGTGGCCACTCCGGTAGCCCCCCGCCCGGCACCGGCTCCTGCACCGGCAATAAGTGGCCCAGGACAATACGCCCAGCAACAGGCTTCGACTGGAGAGCAAAGTGACGATCTGCCATTCTAACGATGCCGATCGATCGGAAGAAATATCACCCGAAATGGCGCCTGATCAGTTATCTGATCAGGTTCATTCGGGCCAAGAATCGGTGCGAGGATTGTAACGTCCGGAACTATGCCGTTCGCTATTGGGATTCCGACGCTAAGCGGCTATGGCCTCCAGAGCATGACGATGAACCGGAAGAAGGCTTTAAAACCCACCGGCAAGCCATTGACTGGGCAACCGAGTATAATCGTAAAATTGGCTCCGACTATGAGTGGGATACCCATAAAGTGTCGGTGGTGAAGCTCTCAGTTGCTCACCTCGATCATGATACCCAGAATAACCGCTTTTGGAATCTACGCTGTAAATGCCAGTGGTGCCATCTGACTCATGATCGTAAGGATAACGCTCAGAAACGAATGTACGGGCCGACTGGTCGTCATCATAATCAGGTACGGCTTGAATTATGAGAAGTCCTAACTGGCTACAGTGCCGGTTGGCACCTTTGCTTATAGAAAAGCCCTCCATTGGCGTGGAGGGCTTTACCGATTGAGAAGGAACAGGAAGATATTGACGCTTTAAAGATAAATCTTCCCGCTCATTTTCTATGCTTAAAACCCGTATTCCTATTCGTGAACCCCACGTTCGGCAGTTTGTCGTGGCCAGGTATGGCAATAATACCAACGTGATTGACCTGACAAAAAAATCAATGCTGGGGGCCCTGACTGAACTCGCCTGTGAGAAAGTGGGGTTTCGGCATGTGCTCCCCAAAGCCGACGTCGATGAGAAGATTGCGATTACGCTGCTCTATCCGGATTCGCTGAAGAACCATTTTATTCACCCGGGCAAACTCGATCTGGTGGCCAAGATGCTGGCCTATTTGTTTACCCAGGCGTTTCTGGAAGCCATTGAGGTTTCGGTGATGCTGGGTATTTCCGATTACGAAGCGGTCAACCTGTTTATGGATCGATATGGCATTACCGAGGATATGGTATCGGCCGATACACTTCGCAAAAAGTGGCGGGATCACCAGCGGCATATGGCTCGAAAAATGACGGTGCTGCTTCAATCGGCCTGATCCATTTTAAAAATAAAGTTGGGGCAGTTGTTCACCTGTTTTTGGGGGTACTCACCTATTTTCAGGAGTTGTTCACTCGTTTGGCGAGTTGTTCGCCGTCAAAAACTGCCCTTTGTGGGCAGGAAGGCCCTTTTCCACAGGAAAGAGGGCTTTTTTTTCGTCCTACCATTTGGCATCTGGAACCTCCTACTTTGCCCCATGAACCCAAACGACCGTATCCCTGTGATTCCTGCACTACCGAATCAGAACGGTCAAGCCAATGTACCTGGTTTTCGTAAGCTCTGGCTGATCGAAACCAGGTACATACTGGGTATGGTTGACCCGCGCACGATAGCCGGTGCGTTGGCAGATGGCTGGATGCTAACCGCCACGGGCCTACAGATTGCCGAAGATGCGGTGATTCAGGCATTCAAGTTTCCCGCCGATCGGGGTGAGTATAGCCAGAAAGCTAGCGTAACGATTCATGGAGTTAGCTACGCCCATAGTCTGAGTCTAATGGTACCGAAAGATCATCCGCTCGTTGCCCTGGTTGTACAGCGCATGAGTGGACGAAAGTTTGTGGCCGTTTATCAGGATGCCAATGGGCTAATGAAGTTGGTGGGTTCCCCTAAACAACCCCTTCGCTTTTTAGCCGAAATGAAGACAAGCCCCAATGGGTACGCCTTCAGTTGGACTACCCAAACCCGCCACCCGGCTATCTTCTTCACTGATCCTGATCTTTTTCTGACGGATCGCGACGGCGGACCGGCGGAATTCTCATTTGGTTTCTCGTACGATTTTTATTCTTAGACCATGGCAGTAGATGGAACGTCGATAAAAAGTGATATCGACAATGATCTGACAGGTAAAGGCTACCGGGGCATTCGTATCGCCACCATTATCACGACGCTAAAAAAGGTAGTCGATTGGGTATCGGCGGCAGTGAATGGCAATCTGAGTACCTGGTTTAAGGTGGGCACCACCAATGCACCCTTAGTCAATACAGACGATGTTTACCGAACGGGGAAAGTGGTCATTGGTCGAACCAATGTAGATGCCACCGGGGCCGCTCTCCAGACAGAAAGTTTTTCGCTGGGCTCCATTCTGTATAGCGTCGGCGGTTACTTTGATCCAGGCGCAACCGATTTTGATACGTTACTACAAGTCGGTACCCATTGTTTTGGCGGGGCTGGCTGGCTGGTGGGCGGTCATGGGCCTGGAACGGCTTTTACATCGGTGTTTCCCTTTGGGGCTTTGCTGGTTGGCCGGGGCGCTGGCGGAAGCATAACGCAACAATACATTGACAACAGTTCAGGGTTTGTTTATATCCGTCAAAAATGGGTAACCAACGCCTGGGGACCGTGGTCTTCACCCAATAGACCTGCCGATTTGACGATCAATAACTTCCTGAAATTTGACAATAACCTGGCAAATAAAAAGATTGTACTGTATGACTTAGGAAGTGACCATCAATTTTTTGGCTTTGGCATTCAAGCCGATACGTTCCGTTACCAACTAGGGGCAACCAGTGCAAGCCACATTTTTTTAGCGGGTACTTCTCCCGCAACAAGCGCCGAACTGTTGAGACTGCAAGGCAATGGCCTGGCCGACTTTGCCTATAATGGCCGATTTAAGGGAAATATTACACCAGGCCCAGGCGCAGGCGTAGAAATATCCTTTGGAGCGATAGCCAATGCAGGTACGATCATTTGCTACGACCGAACAGCAGCCGCCTATAAGGATTTGTATATAGATGCGACTATACTTTTCATTAATAGCGGCAATGGGGAAAGGTAGCCATTGGCACCAGCACCCCTACTTCATCGCTTCATATAAAGGCCACTACTGGCCACCAGCAGTTCCGCCTAGAAACAGCCTACACGCCAACCAGCACCAGCGACGCAAACGGAGCCGTTGGGCAAATCTCCTGGGATACCAATTATTTCTACGTAAAAACCACAGCAGGCTGGAAACGGGCAGCCCTAACTACCTTCTAAGGATATGGATTCGATTCAAAAAACAATCAGTTCGGAAAGCATTACAGGCTTCAATCGCGTAGCTCGTCACGAAAACTTTGTCATTCTTTCGGATTTGAACATGGTTCAGCAGATTCGTGTCGTCACCCTCGATGAGCAGGGTCTACCTATACTGGAGCGGATCGGCAGCGATGAGCATCTAACGCCAGCCCAGAAACAAGCAGCCCTGCTACGGTATCAAGACCAGATTGTGACCAGGAACACCGGCGGTTCGTTTGTTGATCCTAAAACAGGAAAGGTTGTGGATGCCAGTACCGAAGGAGCGGTGCCACAACGTGAGTTTTTTCAGGGCATTACCCTGGGTAGCTTGAAAGCAATGGGATTGTCCATTACCGATAAAACGTCCGTGGCCAGCCTAATCTATGCGCTGATTGGCAATGCAATCAGTGATATCGACCTACGTGGTGAATTATAAACAATGAAACCAATTTTAGTCACTTATTTAGAAAATGACGTCAAATCAGATAGGTGGCGACTGGAGCGGTCAGTGACGTATCAGACGAGGGCGGGCAAAGTGACCGTGCCACGTGGGTTTATCACCGATTTCGCTAGTGTGCCCATGCTGTTGTGGGTATCTTCCCGCCTATTGGCCGTAGTAATCGGGCTTGCCTACTCCACGACTGGTGGTATGATAATCGCCTGTTTCGGGAAGAATATGGCGATGATTTGGCCCGCTTTATGGCGGATGAAGAATTGCTGTTTCTGTTGAATGAATTAGAGCCGAAGAAGAAGGCTAGAAATTATATGATGTACCTGGCGTGCCGATGGTTCGGCAAGAGCTGGTGGGACAATTAAGAGAATACAAATTACGGTGGGTACTTAAAGCCTGTTGCCAGTTGGTGACAGGCTTTTTTTATGTCCTGTTAACTGGTATTTAGGGCAATGATGTTTGTATCGTCTTAATCTACGACGCCAAGCATGACGGGTAATTTGTTTTCGGGCGCATGGGCCATTTCTGAATTCCATGCACAGCAGGTCAAGCAGGCTATTCTGGGTGGCCTGTTTACGCCTAACCCATTAGGCTATCCATCGGCTCTCGTTGCCCCATCGCACGTTCAGCAGGCGGCTGATTATTCCTACGCCAAATGGGTGGTCGATTACTTAAGCATCGGCAAAGCGAGTGATGTGGTGGTCATTCCGGTAACGGGTACAATGACCAGGGGTTATAGTTATGACAACTATTTCTCCAACACATTCATCATGCAACTGCTGGCAAAAGTAGGGGAAGACGATTCCAAGAAGGGGGCCATTCTGCAATTCAACACCGGTGGTGGTACAGTCGACAGTACAGACGAGTTCGCAACCGCAGTAGCGAATCTGAACAAAATTAAACCGGTCGTTGGGGCTATTAATTATTGCGCCAGTGCTGGAATATGGGTGGCCAGCCAATGTCGGGAATTGATCATGTCAACCGGTCCAACCGCAAAAGTTGGCTCGATTGGCACAATTTATCTGCATACCAATGTGTCCAAAGCCCTGGAAAAAGCGGGTACGGATGTGCAGATTTTTCGCTCGACGGGTAGTGTAGACAAGGCCCGTATCAACGCCATTGAGCCGCTCGATGAGGAGTTAATGGCGAGCATCATTGCCGATCTGGATGTCAGCAACAAAGCCTTTAAGGGCGCGGTCCGGCTTGGACGTGCAGGCAAAATCAAATCCGACGAACTATTCACCGGCAAAATGTACAATACGACTCAGGCGCTTTCAAATGGGCTAGCGGACCGTACGGGCGATGTGAATACGGCTTATCAACGAGTACTTCAACTTTCAAAATAATGGCTAAAACTACGCTTACCGTAGCGACGATTCTCGCTACGCTGTTTGGGAATTCGCACAAAGCGCTTTCCGAAAAACTGTCTACCGAAGAGTTCAATGCTTTTTCGGCTGAAGCCCAGGAACTCCAGGACCGGCTCGATGCGCAGGAAGCAGGCAATTTGGCAGTCACAGGCGATCTGACAAAAGCCAATGCTGATTTGGCGATTGCCCAGGCAGCACTGACGACGGCCCAAACTGAGTTGGGTACGACTAAAACTGCTTTGACGACCGCTAACTCGACCATTGCCACGTTGACCCCGAAAGCTACGGCCTGGGATGCTCACAAAGCCGCGCTGAATGGCTCGAATCTGTCTGGCGATTCGACTAACGGCAAAGGTGGTCAGTCGGACACAGGTTCAAAAGAGAACGCACGGACGGAGAAAATGCGTGAACTGAAAGCCAAACACCCCCTGCTGATGGCAGATGTGGACGTGCCCGACGCGGAATAAGCGCCAACAATAAGACCTGTCATTTTTTCAACACAGTTTAATTTTTTACCTATTCATGGCAAGTTTAAATATGGCGGCCCTGGCGGCTGCCTTAAAACAAAACGTGGCTGACTACTCCATGATTTATCAGGAGAAATTGGCCAATGGGTTTTCAATCAAGCAAGACCCATTGTTCACGGTCATTCCGACCGTGGATCAGTTTCCGCTCGTTCGGGATTCGACGGGCGCAATTATGCAGCCGGGTCGTAAAGGAACGGTCAACTTTACCAACAACTTCCTGACGCTCAACAACCGGATGGGCATCCTACGTCCGTTCAAAGTCGATCTTCAGCTTGATGAAGTAACGCTTTATGCGTGGACCAAAATGTACGGTTCCATCCGGAAGGGTACCGATCCGAAGGATATTTACAGCTTTGCGGCTATGGATTACTATATGAGCCGGGTCATGGCTCGTATGGGTCGTGATACGTTGAACATCGTGTGGGATGGCGTATATAACGCTGCTGGTACGGGTGTTGTTGATATCGCTGATGGGTTTAAACTGTTGTTTGCTCAGGGCTATGCAACTTCGGGTACGGGCTGGGTAGGTGATATTCCAGCGGCTAACATGACGACGGCAGCGGCCTCGATTACGCAGGCTAACGTACTGAGTGAGATCAACAATCTGGTATTAGCGATTGTGGCAAACGTTGATGTTCCGACTGAAGAAGATGCCCAGTTGTGCCTGGACCCAACTACGTTCGTGTATCTGCAAAATGCCATGTCGTCAGCACTTTCGAATGGTCAGGCGATTGTGACCCAGACGAATGGCGAATACCGGTTAGCGGCTCTGCCGAACACGAAAGTAGTGGCGAAGAAATGGCTCAAGACTGCGGGTAAGATGTTCTGGACGTTGAACGGTAACCTGGTCGTCATTACGCCTGAAGTGCCCGAAACGGTAGATGCACCTTCACTTAGCATTGAGCATGTTAGCCGTACTATCAACATCTTCCTGGATGGCGAATTCGGTCTGAACTACATCGATGGCCGGTACATTTACATGAACTCGAAGTAGTCAGGCCGCCGATGCGGTTCATCTGGTTTGTCTTCTCATTTTCAATTTCTAGTTAAATCCCATGAAGAGTTTACGGATTATCGGTTCAATTGTTTTCGGGTTATTCCTGCTGGCCAATCTGGTGGCACCCGTAGAAGTGCAGGGCCTGGTGCCCCCCTCGGTACATGATTTTGTGTTTGGCCCCGAGGGTGTAACGATGGGTATGGCCACGGTTAGTTTATCCAACATGAGCCGTAAGGAACGGCAGAAAGCCAATCTGGGTGGTATTGCCAAGTTGTACCTGTTGGCGGCTTCTGACTTCACGGCTGATTGGCCAGCCGCTGCCGATGTGGTGGCGGGAAGTATTGCAGGGCCAACCATTCCCTGTGGGGCCAAAACGTGGGCCGTCGTTACGTTCGATATTGGCACATGCCGGGTTAAATCGGACCGAAAAGGCAAACTGGGTTACCAAAACGTGGGTGTCTCCGGAGAGTGTAAAATGGCAGGTTATGATGCCACGCAAATCACCGCTTTGGAAAAGACCTTTAACGAAGGGGGTGTCGCCATTGTGGTTTATAAAGATGGTACCCGCGTCGTGTATGGATCTTCTAATGAACCACTAGAGTTTGAGGACTCGACTGATTCGGGGGCGAAGGCGGATGATCAGTTGGCCATCGACTTCAAATTTAAAGGCGATGGGTATGCTTTCCACCCTCCGCTACTGGCTCCAGCGGTTACGGTAGCTCTTAGCACGACCTAGTTAGCCCTGATACTGGCACTTAAGTTAATGGTCTCTCTCGAACAAGAGAGACCATTTTTTCTACCACGTTTTTCCTTATTGTATGAAATACCAAATTAAATCAGCCTACCTGGGCAAAGTTCGCCTGGAGGATGGATCTGGCTCGACCAGCTTGGACGAGAACACCCCGCAGGCTACGCTTGCGAAACTCTTCGACACGGTGTTGGGGAAGGAATATATTGAACCGGTAGCGGCCGGCGCCCCGGTGGCTCCTGTGGTGGCTACACAACCTAAGTAATCATGGCGACGTTGGATACAAAGAAAATTGGAGCGGTGCTTAAGCAGCTTGAAAATGCGGCTAAAGCAGGACTAAAAGCGCTGAATGACGCCACCGATGGCAGTTATGCTGGTTCGCCGTTTGAGAAGCATCCGTTAGAAAGTATTGGTGGTATCTCGCTGTTACTTCAGCAATTGTATGGGCAGGCCCAAAAGGATATTATCTACGAGGGATTGACTGAAGAACAGATTGCGGATAGGAAGGCAGCTGATCGAGCTGCGGAGTTAGCTGCCCTGCAGGCGACGGTTCAGGGCCAGTTAGTGGAAATACTAACGCCCGTAGTTTTTGCGGAAGAAGAACCAGAACCCGTTGATGAGCCAGACGCAAACTCAGGCGGCACTTTATAGTTGACGACAGACCTATTTATTTCAAAAGCCCTACCCATGAACAGGTAGGGCTTTTTTTGTATGTTTGCACCGCTAACATTCAGTTTTAATTCAGACGACTAACCGACGTGACTCAAGACACGTCGGTTGGCACGTTGATGCAAGTTCAACACGGTCGTCTGAAAGGATGAATGTTAGCAGTGACCAACCGACTCCATATATGGCCTTCCCTGCGCCTGCTCGATTCACCGATCTACGACAACATCTTCATAAAGCTGGCATTGATGCAGCTCGATTAAGTTTCGTACTGGAGGATTATTTGGGTTTACCTGACAATATGCCCAGGCAGGATTGGTTTCTTGACCCCCAGGAGGATCACCAAGCATGGGGATTCCGGGAAGCGATTTGCGAGTTCCAGAAAATGATTGCTGATAAGACTGAAGGCATTAATGAATAAATATAAATATATTGTTTCCTTTTCCATCAACCCTAGTCCTGCTCTTCACTTAAACCATCGAGATATTAACTTGGTATCCCACCGCTCATGAAATCACTATTATTGTTTGGTTTGTTTTTGATAATTCCCAATTTAGTTCTTTGTCAAACCGATAAAATCGATGACTCTTTCTTTGTAGAAGTATGTAATACGTTAATTGATAACCAAGGTCGCCCTGATAATCTTCGAATCGATGAAATTAATAAGCAACACATAATCCCTTTAGTAAAAAAATACAGGAAATATGAACAGCAAGATATGCTGTATTTTATCGTCGCGCGCTTGCAAAGAAATTGTCCTGAATATCAACAAATCATGAATCGAAAGTACAAGAGCAAGGGGGATTTTATCCAGGTTGATAAAAAGCCAACTAGTATCTTAGATAAGGAGGCTTGTAAGTCATTTCTGGAGCGTGGGAAGTATTATTATTATGAAGATGATGGCGAGATTGCCCAGTTAACCTTAGATAAGGGTTTTTGGGAAGATCACTTTAAGGATGGTACCTATTCGAAACTGAAACTTTCTTGGATTGGTGATTGCGAGTTCGAAATTGAGTTTATCGAAAGTAATAACAAATTAAGAAAAAACATTAGTCGCCCTGGTGATAAGTATCGCTATCAAATTCTGTCAAAGGATAATTCATCATATATCCTTTCACTTGAAATACCAGGAAATAATGAATTCCATACTTTTAAATTATACTATTAATTTAAGCGGTGTTCGTTTAAATAAGCTCTTAATAAATTACCTGCTCTTTTTATTATAGTCATTTCTTAAGAAATAGACTTCCTAGCTTAGTATAGTCCTACAGAAACCGGCAACTGCCAGTTTTTTTGTGTCAATGAATCTTGAGACACAAATACGTCAGCAACAGGCCGCTGTTCAAATGCTCGAAACGCTCGTGAAGGCAAAGCGTTGCACCACAGATGAATTAGAGATGGCCCGTAGGCGATTGGCTGATCTGAAGGAGCAGACGACGTTTGTACCAATCGTGCCTCGCGCAGATCGGGTAATACAGCCGCTTGCGGTTGAACCAGTGGCTACCGGTCGCCAGATTGTAGGTGATGAGTACGCCAGTATTCAGGCTGATCTAGCAGCCCAGGCTAATACGCTCAATCGCAAAATGGCTGAGCTGAGCAATCAGTTGCACAAAATTCCCTCCAGTGTTTCATGTCCCGAATTGACGCGCCAGATTCTTGAGCTGAAGGCGCAGATTGAATTGATCTGGGATAAGAAATATTACCTGGAGCGAAATCATTGTTTGCCCGAGGAGCCTACCGATCAGGAACAGTCGACTGATAATTTGGCTACGTTATCGGATGCTGGCCAGTATCAACTTGCCTACGAGAAACGACGGCTAATTGATCTGCGCTCGAAGCTGAAACGAAAATTGCTGAATCCCAAAGCGAAGTCAGGTAAGGTGATTGAATGGGAAACGGAGTTGGCTCAATGTACTCTCAAGATTCAGGAAATTGAGTTTAAACTAAGTTAGCACCGCATCGGCGGACCGAAATGGAAAAATTAACCTGGAGTACTCAACAACGGAAGGTTGTCGAGCTGCTTCACTACGAGTTCAACCCTCGTAAGATGACCGCACAGCAAACGAAAAAACTGCGTGAGTCACTCGAAAAGTTTAACCTGGTAGAGATTCCCGTTATCAACTTTGACGGTATTTTACTCGCAGGTCATCAACGTTGCAAAATGATGGTGGCCTTAGGACGTGGCGAAGAGCTGGTGGACGTGCGCGTTCCCAATCGTCAGCTCACTGATCAGGAGTTCAAGGAGTACAACATTGCCTCCAATGCCATTAAAGGTGATTGGGTCGATGAGATTCTTCGGGAATATTTTGATGATGTAGATCTGGCAGATTATGGCATTGGCCTGGCTGATTTGGAGGAGCTTCACGAAAAAGCCACAGCCAAAGAAGAAACCCCCGAAATGCCGATCGTGGCTAAGTTTTCGGAGAAGTACGATGCCTTTATCATTGTGGCCAAAAATGAGATTGACGCCAACCACATTGCCGAGTTGCTTCAATGCGATCGGGAAAAATCGTACAAAAGTGAGACGATGGGCATGACTCGGGTAATAACCGGCACTAAATTTATTGAGCTGTGGAAGAAATCAAATTAGTCATTCCCAGCCATAAACGGTGGACGAGCATACGCACAACGTCGGTGGTCGATCATGCTATTATCTGTGTTCCAGAGAGCCAGGGCGATATCTACCGAAAGTGTAACCCGGCTGATGAAGTGGTCACCCATCCTGATCATGTTATTGGCCTCCAGGCCAAACGTAACTGGATATACAAACACTTCGGCAGCGTGTTCATGATCGATGACGACATCAGTGCGGTCAGGCGCATTTACACCGACCGGGGTGAGCAGATCATAATGAACCCGAAGGAGGTCTATGACCTGATTCAGCATTCGGCAGACGTGGCCAGGCAAATGGGTGTTTTCTTATTTGGCTTTGCCGACACACCAAACCCGGTGGGCTACAATCCAATGAAACCTATTCAGCTCTCTGGTTGGGTAAATGGTTGCGCGTTCGGACTGCTGGCTGGCTCTGGCCTATGGTGGGATACCAACATCAGATGTAACTGTGATTACTGGATATCAGCACTAAACGCCTACAAACATCGGATGGCGTATCTGGATATGCGGTTTTACTTCAACCAGGTTGATACGTTCGTTGCCCGAGGTGGGCAGGCTGAGCATCGTAACATCGATGCGGAAGAAAAGGATTTTGCTTGCCTTCAAGGCGTGTTCGGGTCGGAAGCGATCATGCTGAAGAAAGGCAAGAATCCACGCCACCCATTTCAGAAAACCCTTAAACTGCCATTCTAATGAGTGTATCAAGAGATGTTAGAGACCAAGTAGAAGATTTAAAGGAACGGTTTCCAGATTTGAGCAATTTTGAAGCCTTACAGATTGCTACAAAAATTATTAAGATTGAAGCCTACAAGGAAGCAAATGTTACAGATCGTAAAGGTGCTCCATCTGCTTTAGAAGCTATTGCACAATGCCTCGGAAAAGGTGGGCAATTCTCTCTTACTATAACTGATGCAGTAAATGATGTTGCCCAAGCATTGAACAATATGGCAACTGCAATTGAGAAAAAATAAACTTATAGTCTTGCTGAGAATTAAAAAAATATTTTCAGCAAGACTATAAGTTTATTTTTCACATAACTCAATAAAAATGAATCCCATTTTCGTTAATTTTATATTTTTATAATCTTCTACGTCCAACTCAATATCTAGATCGTTATCTTCAGGATCGTCACTACGTTTTTCCGCCGAAGTAACATCAACCTCTATAACATATTTTAATGTACCAAGAGCTACTAAATTAGATATTTGAGTTTCAATATCATCTAATTTTATTCTCAGCTTTGCTGCAAGTTCTTTAATTGAAAAAGAATAGATATTTACAGACGATTCTAAGGATAATTTTTCGTCGTTTTTATATCCGCCAAAGAGATCCGGACGCATAGACTGGTAATCTGCTTCAAATGCCGCTTTCTTAGAGGCAAGTGAGCGGTATATATACTCTAATAGTACCGCTTCTTCATTTGATATTTTATTTAATATTTCTACTGCATTTTGCTGTTGAATTAATGAAATCGGCTTTATAAGTATATTTTTTATTAGCTTAGCCCATCTTTCCTGAAGCAACTCTTCTTCTTCATAAGAAGCATTTTCTATTAATGGAGCTAGCACCTTTAGATTAATTTTTTTATATTCTATTTTACTGTCTTTTAAATATTCATTAGCTCTCTCTAGTATTTTTATTTGATTTTTAAATCTTCTTAGCCTTACTTGATCAGCTATTGATTCACCAAATTCACTAAATGCTTTACCAAACAAACTTTTTAATAAATTTTCACTTTTTTCAGCTATTGCTTTTATAGCATCAGGATCAGTGGCCAGCTTTGCTAGTTCCATCATTTTATATGAAGTTATTAGGTATAAAGTCTTTTTACCAAAAATAAGAAATTTTTAACATTTAACGCGTTGTCTATCCGTTTTACTGGGAGAAGTTTACAGAGTTCAACAATTAATCAACTCTGTTTACAATGTCTAGTAAAACCTCCTATTTCGAGCGCAATACCAATGCCACCGAAGCCGAGTATGCACGCTTCTCGACCAACGTAGGTCACAAAATTGATACCTCTCACAAGCATCAGCAACTGCTTCAGTTTGCGATGCAATTTATTCCCCCACAACTGTTCCGGAGTTTTTTGATATCCACGAAGTAGACGATTTACTGCGTACTACCAGCCAGAACCCACTGGAGTTATCCCGGATCTACCTGATGCTGTTGAGTGATGATCAAAACGACTACAGTAAAGAAGGTGCAATTAATGATGCCCTTCGCCCATTCCCCAAAGCTGACTTTGAGCGCTGGGGCGATAAGAATTGGTTGAGCGACGTGTCGAACGCCTGGTTTGATAAGGAAGGCATCAACCTCGATGTGCAGGCAATGGAGATCAGCGAATATTACAACGGTGACGTGACAGTCGATGAGTTAATCGAATATGTACGCGCCTGGAAGCCCGGTAAGTATCGCACAATTTACAGAAGGCAATTGGATGAGCTGGAAAATCGCTGGTTTGACCTGTTCGGTTTTAAGGTCAATAAACGCTATGCCGAAAGCCTGACCGGACTAATCGAAGATTCTGAGACCACAAAAATTGCTGTTCCATTCTAACCCAAACCCCGCCGATCGGTGGAGTTTTTCATTTTATCGCTATGCCGAAATCAACCGACGTGCCG
This sequence comes from Spirosoma telluris, assembly GCA_003259005.1. Lineage (GTDB taxonomy): Bacteria > Bacteroidota > Bacteroidia > Cytophagales > Spirosomataceae > Spirosoma > Spirosoma telluris. Next base: position 100,398 of record QLII01000001.1, on the reverse strand, counting down.
CACGAGCTGCGACCGCTTAACAAGCTATTTTCCGAAAAAGACTATAAGTGGGATTATGCGGATTCATTCTGCGACTGGGTAGACTTCCTGGTTGAATCGTTTATGCCCGTTCGCCAGGGTGCTTACGAACAACTCAAGAAAAAACACGGTGATCTGGATTGGTTCATGCGTATGACTCGTGAGCTGGTGATGGTGCAGTACCAACAGATTAATACCGACCGCTCCTGGTACGACGCCCTCGGGACATTCTACGAAGTACTGGCCAGCCAGGGTAAACGCCAGATTCTGGGTCAGTTTTTTACACCTGCCTGCGTCGTCGATTTTATGTCTGCGATCCAGGGCGCCGATGAAAGTATAACAGGCAAAGGCCAACTGGTGAATGATCCCTGTAGCGGCTCAGGCCGAATGCTGATATCATTTCATGCCAAAGCACCGGGTAACTTTCTGTTCGGCACTGATCTGGACCCGATTTGCACCAAAATGACGGCCGTCAATATGTGTTTGCATGGCTGCGTTGGTCAGGCCGTTTGCATGAACTCCCTTGACCCTAACGAATGGCGTTTTGGCTATCACATTAACCGACGTTTAAGCATGACCGGTATGCCAACTATTGAGCCAATGACCGGGAAAGAAGAATGCCACAGCTGGCGCTTATGGCAAAAAGAAAAGGCCGAATGGGAGGAGAAAAAGCAAGTACAACCTGATTTGCCCCCACCTACACCGAAAATGGTGAAAGCCGCTCAACTGGGCCAAATGAGCCTGTTTTAAGCTGTGATGTATGAATGAAATTTATAAAGATTGACGCATTGTCTATCCGTTCTGCTGGGAGAATATTACAGAGTAGTCAGCAGAAATAAACCCCTGATTGCAAGCAAGATGTTCACGTATCAAATCCATTTCACTGAGGGCCTTGTTAGAGCGACCGCCCTGGTACAAGCGGCCTGTGAATTCACAGCACTCCAGTCTTTTTACCGCGAGTTTCCTGGTTATCAGGTAGCGGCTATTTCAATCACCCTTAACCTGCCACTGTAATGTATATCCGCAAGCCAACCAAGTTTGAAAACCCGAAAATGACCAAGAAGAAAAACCTACTGAAGATGGTGATGCAGGAAGCGCACCGGCTCTGGAAAAAAGGCTTGTGGATATTTTTGGTGAGTGCGTCCGTGATGCCTGGATGAATGTCCGAACCGGTTTACGCCGGAAGCAAATCAATGTGGCTCAAGTGAGCCTGTTTTAAACGGTTGAAGCCGGTAGTTAGAGCTACCGGCTTCTGTCTAAAGCAAGGATGTTCAACTCTTAATCAGACGGTGCAAATGTACACGAAAAGTCGAAAGATGGGTTCTATGGCCCGAAAAAATGTAAGACGGCAATTGATCTTCATGCCCTCGCTGAACCTGGGTGGTCAGTGGATGAGTCAGGCCGGTTTTTCTATCGGGCAGACAGTACGAGTAACAGTCATAAACGGAAAAATTACCATTGAGCAATGAGCAAATACGATTTAAGGACAAAGAAGGGATATGATTTTTTTGAATGTAGTAGTGCGTTTCAAAAGTGCATTCGCCGTGGGCTTGAAGATCAGGCCATGTACTGGGCCGTTGAGCTGTATGACAGTAATTATGGCGAGTACGTCTGGAAGCGTTTGCGCATCATGAGCAGTGAAGACGTCGGGCTAGCTGAACCAAATATGCCTGCCAACATCTGGGCGTTATATCGTTCGTATCAGGAACAGGCTAAAAAGAAAGAAGACAAGAACGAGCCCCAGCGTTTGTTCCTGACGCATGCTGTTCTCCTTCTGTGTCGGTGTAAGAAATCGCGCATGGTCGATTGGACGCTGATCTGGCACTGGCTCCGCCATCCGTTCCAGAAATTGCCCATTCCTGATTTTGCCCTAGATAAGCATAACGAGCGTGGGCGGTCTCTAAAACGTGGATGGGCGCATTTCTTCGACGAAGGCACGCTACTGGACAACCAGGGCTATGTGGAAGGTGAGAAAGAAATGAGGATGAATGCCATGAAGGTGATCAGTGATCCTAGTGGAGTTGGGCTGTTTGATTAGGTTTTTATATTTAGGTTGTATTGAACAGGATAGCCGCCGGGTATCTCACCTGGCGGCTCTTATCTATAAATATTTGCAAATGCCTTCTATTCTGTGGTTCTTCTATTATCTTGTGATTTATAAATATCAATTATGTTTTTTAAGGTAGTATTTTTAGTACTGTTGCGAACTTGGCTCATCTCATCACTGAATTTCGCCAATAACTCGAATAGAATTGCCCTATTAGTTGGTCTAAGACAAACACTATAATTACCATACGAGACTGTCTCAATCGTTTGATAACGTGGAAATATAATCTCATAAAATATCCATTCCTCAGTATATCTAACTTCTGATTCAATAAAATCATCAAGAGTCAAATCTAGTTTAGGTCGAGTAATACGTAATGGACTCATCTCACTATCACCATTAGGGTGTTTGAATAAGATAAATCGCTCCATTAATAATTCATCTCCCGTTTCATAAGCTGAAACAATTACATAAGGGCGTCCTATGCTTGGGTAATAGTCACCAATAAAAAATCTTGTTTCCATAATTTTAAATTATAAGGATTTGAGGCCTAAGATAATAACCGGTTTATTACAACCCTTCTTGAAATAACAATTAAAAATTAGTTCTAGTAAGTTACTTGTGTTAAGTCGAGTTGATTGTAGTGCTAAAAATCTTCATCGATTTGTTCACAAGTAACTATTCGAGAGATTAGTCGATTTCTATCTGATTCTGAATATTTATGAGGAAGTGATGCTAGTTTATCTACTACATCTTTGACTGCAGCGTCATTTTCAACAATTATATATTTTACGTCAATGGCGGAAAAATTTAACATGTATTTTTTCGATATTATATCTTTATATATAGGTTTTTTTAAGAGTTGATGGGGAAACATGGTAGGCCAAATTACAGGGACTTCGTAGTTATTTTTTTCATTACATGGTACAACTAATCTCCACTCCCTTTCATTGTAATATCTTATTCCATTTATGGCGTCTTGGTATGGCTTCATATGGTTCATAATTACATTACTAGCCTCAAAAGCAGACTTTATATAAGTATAAGTTGCAATCATATTTTTCTCTTCATCGCTATAAGGAGTTGATTTAGGCCCGCCATATTTTTTTGTCATTTTATCCATCTCTTCATCGTAATGTTGGCTCAGCTTAAGTAGCCTGGTAGAAGCTTCTAATCCTGCCTCAATTTGATGAGATTGGTTAGTAAAATAAGTGACAGGGTTGAGCTTATTTGTCATACCCCATTCTTTAGTCATCCCTAGTCCATATTTCCCATACCCTTTTGTACCATCTAAGCCAATATGTTTCCTCAGATTTGAAATGGGCAAGTCACAAAAACATACCATAGCAATTTCACATTCATTTACTTTACCATTGGTTGATTTGCCGAACTCAGGACTATAAGCTGGCCTAAAACCCGTTTCAAGTATTCCAAGTAAATTATCTTTTAAAGGAGTAAAATGAAAAAGGCTATTCGCACTAATAGTGGTCATATTATTTTGGATTTAGGTTGAACTGGCCTCAAATTACAAAATCTGTCCTACCATCCCAAAAAGCTACCTACTAACATTGTCTGTAGCTTTTTTTATATGGGTACAGAACTGACAAAGGCAGATAAAGTCGCTGACAAACTCGACAAGTTTCGAGACCATTTATTACATCGAATACCACTTAAGCCGAGTGAGCACGAAACGCTTGATAAGTACCGCAAATGCTTTGCCTGGCGCAGTAAGTTGTTTTCACCTCAACAAGTAGTCAATATGCTGATGCAGGAGTATGGTCTAAAATACTCACAGGCATATCAGTTGATGGCTGAATCAACCAAATTATACGGTAAGGTCGATGACATCGATCGGGAAGGCACACGTAAGATTTTAATTGAAAACCTATACGTGGCCATGTCGCTGGCAGTGAAGGATCGCAATGCAGAAGCCATCATTGCGGCTACTCGGGAGATTGCCAAACTCAGCAAAGTTCACGATGATCAGTCGTCATTGACCGCTGATGAGCTGATGCCTGCGCGTACCGTGAAATACGTGCAGAACAACGTCACGATCAATAATAACCTATCTGGTGGGGAGGAACTGCCCAATGAGTAAGGAAGCGATTGTGCGTCTGAATGCCAAGCAGCTCCAGTTCCACCAGAGAGCTACCAGTAATCAGGCTGATTTTACCAAGGAAGGTCGGGCGTATCAGTCAGGCTTCCGTATGACGTTTCAGGGTGGGCGTGGTTCGGGTAAATCCCGCACCCTCATTCATTTGCTGGCTGAGTCAGCGTTTCAATTACCCAGGGCGAAAGCTGGAATTGCGGGTCTGACCTACCGACAGGTTCAGGATATCATCTTGTCGCAAAGCAGTAGTGTCTTTGAGGAACATGGGTTGCATGAATACAATACCAAAACCGGCTTTGGGCATTATGTCATTAACCGTCGTCCGCCCGAACACTGGAAATCGGCACTCAATACGATCAGGACGTATGACAACTGTTTAGTGTTCGCCAATGGCTATACGGCCCAGTTCGTCAGTGCCGATCGAGAAGAAACCATCCGGGGTGCCAACTTTGATCAGCTCTATATTGATGAATCGGCCACCATTAAAGAGCCGTTTTTCAATAAGGTACTCCGTCCTACGGTGCGGGCCAATAAGCATATTTATAAAGACCCACGCCCAGGGCGCAAAGGATTTAACCACCCCCTGCATTGGCTCATTGCTGATTTTACGTCTGCGCCCTGGCTCCCCCAAGGCAACTGGATTTATAACACCGAAGAACTGCAAAAGACCAACCCACAGAAGTACTTTTTTCTGGAGTCGACCGCTTACGATAATCTGGAGTTTTTACCCGGTTCGTTTATCGAAGATCAGCGCGAAGCCTGTGGTGATGAGCTGAGCTTTAATATTGAGATCCTGAATCACCGCCTAACCCGAATTGCCAACGGCTTTTATCATGCTCTGGATACAAACCGACATACCTACAGTCAAGGCTATGGTTACCAGTTTGATGATGTGTCACGCCTGTATGTGCACGAGCGCACTGATTATGATCCCAATAAAGCCGTTGATACGAGCTGGGATTTTAACGCCGAATTTACGTCGCTCATCATGGCTCAGGATTTTAATTCTGAGTACCGGATTAATGATGTACTGTTTGTAAAGACCGCCACCGAGAGCCTGGTGGAGAAGCTCTGTGCTGATTTTATCGCTAAATATGCGGGCCACAAAAAGCGGGTTATGTATGTGTACGGTGATAATGGGGCCAACAAAAAGGATGCTGGTCGAAATAAGACCTACTTCGGTATTATCAAGGCCGCCTTTACAAAAGCAGGCTGGACGATTATTGATAAGGTTCAAGATGCCTATCCGCCTTATCATGTTCGCTATCGTGTTATCAACAGCCTATTGCAAGAGACAAACACACGTTTGCCTAAGATTCGCATCAATGAGACAACATGCAAACCGCTATTGATCTCACTCCAGAACGCGCCTATCGATGGCACAAGCTATGAGAAGATCAAGAAGTCAGAGCAAAACAAGAATCTTCCGCAAGAGTTTGCCACTCACTTGAGCGATTGCTTTGACTATCTGTTGTTCAAGAAGTATTCCAAGTATGTAGCAGCCAATGGCATGAGGGAAGGCGGCATTGTCATTCGATAACTCGCTTAGAATCCCAAGAATCTAAATATTTCATTTCTCGTTTTTGCCCACGAGCCAGCCAACTCGTCCCGCGCCCCCAACCAATACCTGGGGCGCGGCATATATTCTATTTTTCGATTTTGGCGACCGCCGTTTCGCTATAGCGCGGGCGGTCAACTCTCAGCACACCGGAGAAAATACCCCCCTTTTCGGGCTAATGAGTTGATTGTGAAATCTGTCCATTAGCCCCATACCGGAAAAGACCGGAAACCGCCCCCTAAAAAGTTTCGTCCTACCAGCACGCCCACGCAAAGCCGAACATTGACCCAGCAAACGGGCAAATCGGATGATTTATCTCTCTCAAGTTATTCAGGCGTATCGGGCCAGTGGGCTTAGTGGCCACTCCCCTATTTCGATCTGACCTACCGAAAAGCCAGTGGTGAATTCGGTAGTAAAACCAGCGTTCGACGTCGGGCTGGGGAGACGGTCGCCAAAAAAGACCTGACCAGTATCAAACACGAGAACCGGCAGGCCGGAAAACTCCATCTGATTGATCAGAATGACAATCGCTTTGAGCTGCATATCCCGCTATTGGTATCATTCAATGGTAAATTAATTGACCACCGATTCTAATGAATCTGACTCAACTCGGCACAGCCGCATTCATGACCACAGCCCGCCCATCGGCTTCGGTTTCCTTTCCTGAAGGCAATCAGGATGCCAATTCGGTTAAGGGATTGATTAAAAAACCAGTGTCCGCTGGTGGCAAATCCTACAATATCTATCCCTGGGGCACCAATAACCAGCTGCCCAATGAGATGATCAACCTGTATCGATCCAACGGCGACGTGATGAACCTGGTTCAAACGCGCGCTGACTTCCTGTTTGGAGCTGGCGTCGGCTGGTTCAAGCATAGTCTGGATGGGAAAGACACCGTTATGACGCCCTACACCGACGATAAAATCAAGGCGTTTGAGGAGTTCAATGATTTGCAGGAATTGGCCAACGGGCAAATGACTTACCTGGTCGAATCGGGCAACGCGTTCATCAACCACAGTCGGGAGGGTGGTAAGCTCATGCTGTCATTGCGCGATAGTCTGACCGTTCGGGCAGCGATGGCTACGCAGGGCTTTGTAGATACCTGGCTACTAGCTCCTGATTGGGTATGGTCAAAAAGGCAGTGGCGGTGCCTGCCTGGACCCAGAAAACCAAGAACGCACCCGAAACATTGGTTCAGCTCAAACGCCAGCAAACGGGCCAATTCTATTACGGTTTCCCCATTTGGTGGGCGGCAGCGGAATGGATTCGGCTCGCTAACCGGGTGCCGGGGTTTCACAATAATGGCCTCGATACCGAGTATAATGTCTCTAAAATTTGCCGGGTGGCGGAGCCATTCATTGACAAGTTTGGTGGCGATACCGACGAGAGCAAAGACGCCTTCCGAAAGAAATTCTACGGGCAGGTAGACGAGTTGCTGTTCGGTACCGAAGGCAAACGCAAAGTCATTTTTGACGAATGCGCGGTTGGTATCGACGGCAAAATGCAACCCTACATTGAGTTTGAAACGGTCGAATCCAAGCTGACCGGTAAAGAGTACACGGAGCTGTACCAAATGGCCGTGACCGCTTTCGCTAATGCCAGTGGCATTCTCAGTGGGCTTGCTGGTGTCAGTGACGGGAAGATGCTCGGGGTTCTGGCTCTGAACTGCGTGTATCTGCCGAATACCAACAGTTTTACCGCACGCCCCGCGAGCGTCAGGTCATTGAAAGCTACTGGAATCGCACCATTAAGCGTGAATTGGGCCTACCCGAAGATGTGTTCTTTGGCTTCAAAAATATCCTGCTCGAAACGCTCGACCAGAACAAAGCTGGTTCCAGCAAGAAAAACACGGCTACCGGCAATACAGCGGGTAAAGATCAGCAGACCGGCAACGATCAGGCGACCAAAGACACTAAAACCACCGACAAATCGGGCAAAAAATGATTATCAAATCGATTGACGATCTAAAATTATTTCTGGGTCGGGCCATTAATCAAGCCACGACACTCGCCTTTATTCAGCCGTTTATTCAACTGGCCGAAGACGAGTTTATCCGCCCGACCATTGGGGACGAGATGCTCAATGAACTCGACACCCAGTATAACAGCAGTGCGCCCAATGCACTAACGCCCAACAACCGGTTGCTGCTCACTAAGCTCCAACGGGCGCTGGCCTTCTATACCTACACTAAATATTTGCCCTTTAGTTTGGGCAATGATGGCGACAATGGCTTGCAGGAGCAATCCACCGATAAAACGCAGCCGGTGCGCATCGGAGTTCTGGACAAACGGCAGCGGGAAAGTGCCGAAAATGCGGCTACTGCACTGGAAACGGCCTTGCTCTTCCTGCAACGAACCAAGGCCAACTACCCAACCTGGACGGCTTCGGATGCCTTCAAGCGTGCCAATGCCCTGTTTATTTATTCGGGTTCGGAGCTGACGGACAATTTGCCGCAGGCTGCTGGCAGTTACCGGCTGTTTTTGTCGCTGATTCCCTATCTGCACATGACCGAAAACCAGCAGATTAAGCCCCTGATTGGTTCGGCGCAGTTCGATGATTTGAAAGCCAAGCGAATCCAGACCACTGCCTTGCAGCCGGTGGATATCCGATTGATGGAAGCCGTCAGTAAAGCGACGGCCACCTGTGCCTATGCCCGCGCGCTGTATTACCTCAATGTGGTGCAAACGTCGGGTGGTGGTTTGCGCATCCTGTCTGATTTTGATGGGATTTACAACCAAAAGGCCGTCGATGCCAAGCTATTGCAGGATGCCCAGAGCAAGGCCGACACCGAAGCGGCTGCTAGTTTGAATGCACTGAAGAGCTATCTGACCAGCTACGCCGACCAATATCCGCTGTATAAAAACAGCGACCGCTACCAGGCTGCGGGCCCCAACGAATTCCCCGACAATTCGACCTACAAAGGCATTTTCCGCATGCGTTAATCCCCGGTTCGGCGATTCGATGAATTTTTATGAAAACTGACGATAAAAACAAGCCGATGGTAGCCCGTCAAGACAATCCCCGGAACACATTTAAGGTGCAAAAGCCGGATGCACCACAGATCAGCGATCGGTACGCCGAAGCGGCTGATAATCTAGTTCAGGAACTTTCTGCCGAACAAGCCGAACTCGACGCCGTTGAGCAGGGCCTGCAAGAGCGTAAACAGCAGTTATTGGCTAAAGCCCAGCAGGTCGCGGATGCTGTTCGGAAAGAAAAGCTGGAGACCCGCGCCGGCTTGCTGGAGGATGCTGCTGATTGGCGGGAAATCGCCCGTACTACCAGTGATCCTGAGCGAGCGAAAGATTTTCTAAGGAAGGCAAAAAATGCCGAGTTGGAAGCCACTCGATTAGGCGCTGAGCTGAACCTGAATGAGTCCTTGCCGGTCTCTGATTCCGAGAAAAAACCACTGCTGATGATTTCGACCAATAAGGCGATTTGGATCATTATCGGGTTGTTCATCGGCTTTGTGGGCATGACGTATTTATTCGGGGCTCCTCTCGAAGCCGACCCCATGAATGCCATCGGGCAGAGTATGATGAAGAATGCACCCATTCGTGCGCTGCTGTCCTTCACGCTCACCTTCCTGACATTCCTGGTGGCGGTCTTTTTTATCCGTGTTGCATTCCCTCAATTCTATCGTATATGGCACAATCGAATCGACTCCGAGCGTTCGCTGGACTCCTTACTCAACGAAGCGCCCGCCTGGGTAGTCTTAGCCTGTTTATTTGGCCTGTTTTTTATGTTCATGCAGCTGTTTGCCAGCTTTTACCAGGCTCTGTACGCGTAGATTCTCTGAATCGAAAGCGGCTCTGTTTACTCGAAACGGCGGCTTCGCAGGTCTATGTGAAGGAGAAATCGAACCGGAATGATCATCCACAAATCGATGTCTACTTCAAATCAATCGGTTGGCCGCATCCCGAGCGGGTCGGCGCCGGTGCAAAACCCTGGTGTGGTGCTTTCGTGGGGTGGGTACTCAAAACGTGTGGTATTTCTACGCCGAAGGGTCAAATCTGGCAGCGGTTGCCAGCTTCAACGCCATGAAAAAGCTCCAGCTGCCACCCAGTACCAGCGCGATCGCGGGCGATGTGGTGACGTATCGAATCTGGAGTCACGTCGAATTCGTCAGTAACTGGCCACTCGATCCGCGCATCCGCATTTTTTACGCGACCGGTGGCAATACCACTGCGGGCAATAATGTGCAGGGCGTGTATGTCAACATTCCAAGACCCAAAAATTATGTGCGCTACGTCGTGCGGTTTATTCCCGAATCATGAAGCAAAATCTAACCTTACCTGTCTGGCTCTTCGGTGTGGCCATTGTCGCTCAGATCCTGATCGGACTACTGGGTGGCCTGCTGATCTGGAAGCAAAGCCATCCCCCTCAGGGCTGGAGCCTGGATTCGACCACCTATTACAAGTTCCTGGAAGGCCAGGGTAAACTCAATCTTCGCTTATATGAACAGCAACAAGCTCATGAGTCCCGCCTGCGCGCGTTGGATAAAAAACGCCAGGCACGTCACCGGCATATTGATTCTCTGTCTGGCCCTGCTCTCCAGTCTGAAATCGACCGCCTGTATAATAATCGCTTTGGGCGACAGCAGCAAACGAGTGGGGCCGGTTCTGGCAATCGACCCCAAACCGATTCGACTAACCGAAGCAGGCGCTCGTCAGGTGCTGAAGGACAAAGCCGATCTGCTGATGCTGCTCGACGTGGTGAAAGCAAAGGACAGTTTGCTTTCCGAGCAGAGCCGGGCCATTGCTGCCCAGAACAAAACGATTACCCAGCTCAACAACCGGCAACAGGGCAAATCCAACGAATCGTTAACGGCGCAGGCCCAGGCCGACCTTTACCGGAAGCAAAAGCGCGCAGCCAAATTGGAAAACTGGGGCTGGCGAATCGGACTGGCCACGTACCTGGTACTAAAGTTCAGGGGTATTGGCTTCTAATTCAGGATCAGGGCTACACCTATCCCGACATTGCGTTTGCCATTTCAGCCGTTGAAACGGGTTATTGGTGGATAGCTTCACCGGGTCATAACTTGTTTGGGATGAAGAAAAACGGACGGGGTTACTATTCGAGTCTGTCCAGATCGGGTTACTGTAGGTACAAAAGTGAATCCGCATCAATGGCGGATTATAGGGCTTACGAACAACAGGTCATTGCTAAATACAGCCTGGTCACACGATCCGATTATTTGCGGCATATCTATCGCCGGTTTTGTCCTAACCCCACCTACCAGGGCAAATTAGCTTTGGCCATACAAACGCTCAAAGCATTGGCCTAATGTCGCAGACGCTCACAAACATTATTACTACACTGGGTGGCCAGGCTGTTTCGTTCGGCCTGGTCGCTTTTTTCTGGCAGTATATCCAAAAAAAGCTGGAGAAGATTGACGACGTCGATCGTCGGGTGCATAGGCTTGAAAACCGGGATGAAATGCGGAAAGAATTAGGACTGGACAAAACCCGCTCAGGAGAGAGCCGTAACAATGAAAACAATTGAATTTGGCACAAAAACCTACCAGGTCGCTGAATCCTGGGCAGAGCTAACCCCTGAACAGTATAAGCAGTTGATCATGTGCCCACGGTTGGAATCAAACCGGAGCGCCGGAGCGGGGTCATTTGAAACCATCGAAAACGAAGCCGCGGCCTGCCGGGTGTGGCTGGGTATGAGCCCCAAAGTGTGGAAAAATCTAGTATTAACCCCCTGGCAGTGGGGCCAACTTCGCCAGCAATGTGCCTGGCTGTTTACCAGTAAACCCGAAGGCAAACCACCCCTTGATACGTTCGTACACCAGGGCGTAAATTACCATCTGCCGGCAGCAAATTTCACAGACTCGACCGCCGTCGATATCGCTTTTGCGAATATGGCCTTTGTTGAATTCGCCCACCCCGACGAACCCACGCCGGAAGCACTCGACCGGCTGATTGCCATCCTGTGCCGTCCACGTCGCACCGACTGGCGGAAGTTCCAAAAATCGCTCGACTGGAATGGTGACGTGCGCGAAGAATTCAACGAGCAGCGCATGGCTGAGCGGGCTAAAGCCCTGGCCACGCTGGATATCCAAACCAAGCTAATTATCCTGGATTACTTCGAACGAACGAATCATGAGTTTCTGGAACAGTATGGCGAATTGTTTGGAGGGAGCCGGGAACCGCGTTATGGCGATGGCCGTGGCTGGATCATGCTATTGAAAAATGTAGCCAAAGAAGGCCATTTCGGGGATTTTGATAAAGTCTGCAAAACTCCTGCTCACTTATTGTTTGCCACCCTACTCGATGATCTGCTGGACCAGCAGGAGCGCACCGATAAAACCCCTACCCCGAATGAAAATTACTGATCTGTTGAGCCTGGATGATTTCATCCGTTCGGTGGTCGAAGCCATGCCAGGCATTGACTATTATCTACCCCTTAGTAATGGCGAAAAAGCCGTCGATGAAATATCAGGGTATTATACCAACGACTATCAGGGTACCACCGCTTTCCTGCAGGTGGCCGAAGCGATGCGAAAAAACGACCTGATCACGTTTCAATGTTCGCTCACCATTGCGACCAAACCCGCCAATGTGAGTGCGCGCGCTGGTCTCGAAGCCAGAAACCTGACGCTAAAGCTCATCATGGACCTGTTAGGTCGCCTTGATCTGGCTGCTGATGCTGCCATTCAGTCTGTCGAAGACCAGAGCGATATGTATGATCTGGTTATTGAGCCGGTAGACCGCATTTTTCCCATTGGCATGCTGGCCAACGTGAACCTGGAAGGCCATTACGTTGATCTGGACGTGACCGTACCCGCTACTCATTTACTCTTTCCTGCCTAATGGACGCACTAACACTACTTTCGTTTTTATCCCTGCGTTTATCGCGCAATGCCGTGGCTTACACCATCGATGCGGTTTCGGATAGCATCACCGCGCGGGCCGATCTGATTTATTACCTGTGTTTGAAAAAGCCGAAGTCGCCCGGCTCTGGCGAGTATACTGAATTGATTACCCTGCCAGGCCGGGAACTGCCCAAACGCACCGAATTAGGGGCGGATATCTACCCCGGAGCGCAATTCGATGTGTCGGTATTCCTCGATGATTTTCTGTTTCGGAATGCCCCTAGGCCTGACCAAGCCAAAATCGTGAGCTGTAGCGACCAGATTACGCCCTATCTGGTTCAGGTTTGGGTTGAAAATGCCGGTGTTTTAGTACCTAGTGTTTTGACTTTTTGTGTCTGACGGGTATTTTTGAGGTAAACCTTGTACGCCCTCTATGAAAAAGTACCATGTCACCTTGACCGATCAAGAACGCCAGCACTTACAGGCTATCATTGCCAAACGCAATGCCAAGAGTCAGGCCGTTAAACGAGCTTATGTCTTGTTGGCTGCCGATGAGAACCAACCTGACTGGCTGAAAGATCAACACATTAAAAGCACCTATCAGGTTAGTATTCGTAGCATTGAACGCCTACGGGAGCGCTTTGTAGAAGATGGTTTCGAGTTTGCCCTCAATGGTAAAAAGCGCGAAAAGTATAAAGATGTCGTTTTTGATGGCGGAGTAGAGGCTCATCTGATTGCGCTACGGTGTAGTAATCCACCGGCTGGATATGCACACTGGACAGTACGTTTATTAGCCCAGAAAATGATCGAATTGAACTATGTCGAAACAATTGGTCGAGAGACGGTGCGCAAGATGCTGAAAAAAACAAGCTTAAGCCCTGGCGGGTCAAGTCGTGGGTAATCCCCGAAGCCTCTGCCGAATTTGTCTGCCAGATGGAAGAGGTACTGGATGTATACCAGCGTCCATTTGACCAGAAACGGCCAATTGTATGCCTGGACGAAGCCCGTCGGCAATTAGTTAGCGAGACCCATCTGGGTTTCACAGATAAAAACGGCGTTGACCATGTTGATTATGAGTACAAACGAGAGGGTGTCGTGGAGATCTTTATGGTCGCTCAGCCCTTGGCTGGGCAGCGGCAGGTGGTGGTCACCCAGAGTCATAACAGCATCGAATGGGCGAAGGTAGTGGGCCGTATTGTGGAAGAATGGTATACGGATGCGGACCGGATCACCTTGGTACAGGACAACTTATCGGCTCACCGAAAAGCAGCCTTGTATGAGGTATTTGAGCCAAAACGGGCGCGCACTATCCTGCAAAAGATTGACTTTGTCTATACACCTAAGCATGGCTCCTGGCTGAACGTAGCTGAAATTGAATTAAGCATCCTAACCCGCCAAGGCTTAACGCATCGGGTAGCCAGCCAGGCCGAGTTCGATCAGCAAGTACAGGCTTGGGTAAGCCAACGAAATGATAAATTGGCCAAAGTAGACTGGCAGTTTACAGCGGAGGATGCCCGAATTAAACTAAAACGGCTTTACCCGTCAACGATTGAGAGTTAAAACACTAGTACCAACAAAACGCTACCCCTCGAATACGCCCTGAAGGGAGCCTTAGCGGTCGATGAATTTGCGGGTTGGCGGGATCACTTCTTTACGAAGTATTTAGCTGATTCCCGGCAGTTTTTGACCTGGCAACCAACTGAAAAATGGGTCGAAACCGCACAGCCAGAATTTTTATACTACCTGGTCAATTTCGCCCCAAAGCCCTCTGAACTGTGGTTACGCGTTGATTTGGCCTATTCTGATGGGACAGTGGAGACCTTGACCCCGCAAAAAATTACGGCCGTATCGCAGTACTCGGTGTATAGCATCCCGGTTGGCTTTACAGCCCTCGGTCTACCTGCGCGCGAAACGGCAACGGGTAAGCAAGTTTTGTCATACCAAGTTTGGCTAAGCAACGAATCGGCTCAACGGCTCAGCGAAGTCCGAACGTACAATGTAAATCGGGAATATGAGCCGAATACCCTGTTTTTGCTGTTTGCCAATTCGCTGGGGGGCTACGATACGCTACGGTGTACGGGCCAAACAGGTCGAGCCATAACGGTTAAGGGTACGGCTGCCCAACGGGCGCTGGCTCCTGACTACCTACCCACATCCGCAGAGTTGTTTAGCCGAGATCGACGGGGTGAGAAGGTATTGACCGTGAACACCGGACTACTGGATGGCGACGCATTGGATTACCTGACGGAGCTGGCCATTAGTGAAGAAATCTACCTAGTCTGTCAGGAAGGCTTTGTCGCATTGGTTCCCAGCGAAACAGCATTGGCCTTACGCACCGACGATGAAGACCTGGCCGGGCGAACCTTCTCATTTCAGTTTGCCAAAAACGAAATCGGCTACAGTGCCTTGCCAACCGCACCCACGGCAGCGGCCCGGCCCACCATGTGGGTACCCGCTAATACGTTTTGTCTGATTAATGAGAATGGCCTGCGTACCGGCTATCTGGGAGCGGCCACGCTGGAGCTACGCTATCAGGATGATTCGAGTTTAGTCAAACCACGTCGTAGTAAAGCAAATGCTCCAGGTACCGAAGGCTACACGGCACCTACCTTATCAGGAGCCTGTGCCACAACGCCGTTTGTGAATACACTCATCGAAAAGCCCAGTACCTATAAACGCAACAACTGTGGGGATGGCATGGAACCCACGGTGGCCACGCTCAGCATCCCTGCCGGTACCTTCGGTGGCGAAACCGCCGATCAGCTTCAAAGCCTGATCGATCATGCACTTCTTGTGATGGACACCCAGGCATATGCGAACCAGTATGGTTCCTGCCTGGCGAATCCGGCTGGTTATAGTTATGCCGTACCCGCTGACCGGTGGCACTATCGGAGCAATGTACCCGCGCGTATTAGCATTGAAACAGCCGATGCGCCTTATATGGGTAATGCCTGGACGATGCAAGGCCGTGGTGGTAGTTTCATTTATGCCACCGGCAGCAATGATCTGGATTTCCCGACCACGAGTTTTAGTGGGTATCAGTGGCGTATATTCACTTATGGTACACCGGGTGCGTCAGCTCGCTTACGTGTCTATAAAAATGGAGTTCTCTTTCGTGAGAACATCACGGTCTATAACCAAGATGGCTACCAGTATCATGCCCTTTTTACCTTACTAGCCGATGGCTCGACGGGTTATATAACGCTCGTGAGTGGAGATAAGATTTACGTTCAACTCACCGATCTATAATGGCGAACAGTGTTCAACTAACTCAGGAACAATTTGAACGGATCGCTACCGATGTGGTGGGTGGTGTCGTTGCGGAAGCCCTACTGGTGATGCAGGCCAAACTGCGTCAGGCAGATTATGTATTGACCGGTGAACTGCTCGACTCGCTCCGCCACCAGGCCGTCGTTGTGGGTCGGGACATGTATGCCGAGTTTAGCATTGGCTTTGCGGGGTATGGCCGTTTTAAGGATATGCGACAACTGTTGTATAACAAAATGCCACCCATTGACATACTGGAACAGTTTGTACGGGAAGTAGGTCTGGATAAGTTTGGCTACATACCTGGCTATATAAAAGATGCCAAGCGAAGAGTCACAATTACCGACAGCCGAGCGGTCAACCGGATTGCCTGGGGCATTGCTGTTAATCGGCTACGCCTGGGAGCCAGGCGAGGGAGTGCGAAGAATGCGTTTTATAATCCCGTTCGGGGCAAGTTGATTTATGAAACCAGTTATAAGCTACTAGAGTCAATGCCTGAGCCTATTTTGAGGGGAATGAAGGAGTATTTTAAGAGTGCTTATTAGACTTATCAGATTTTACACGATTGGTATTTTTAATGCGACTGCCATTAGATTTGTCAGTTTTATCTGAATGTTTAGTTTGAGTAGATTTATGGGATTGATCATTCTTATTTGAATCTTTAAATCTTGAATTCTTATGGTTTTCTTTATCGTTATTTAAATCTTTAGGTTTTAAAATATTAGATTTTTCTTTATCCTTATTTAAGCTATCAGGCTGCACAAATTTAGTCGATTTTGTATCTATTGTAGATTCAGATTGATGATTATCAGATGTCAATGTAATATAATAGCCATACGTCCTCAATAAAAAATTAGTCTGTTCTGAAACGTATGCCTTAGTACTTAAAGCCATTATTGCATAAAAAATGACTATTAAGACTATAGATTTTAAAATTGCTTTCCCTAGATAATCATAACTTATGGCTGATTTTAAATAAAATGAATTGTACGCATATTTAATACCAAAAGCAAAAAGTTGAATCATCCAAGTTATATAACTTAACACAAACATCATATAAAATTGAAAAGTAACTGCTCTTGAAAAATTCATCCTAATAGATATCGAACTTAATTCTTGAAAGTAATTATCTGTTTGAAACACATAATTTTTTGCTCCATAGTAGATTGTATTTACCACATTTTTCAAACTATCATATTGATTAAAATAATACGCGCTATCTGTTCTATTATGCTCAAAATAATCTTTTGCTTTTTTGTAGTTCATGCTATTTTTATTTTTTTGTATTGTCGAAATAACAACTATGGTTTTTTCAATTGTAGGCTGAAGTTTATATTTTTCCCATTTTTTGCCAAATATATTTCCCAGTATAAAAGAATTATAGAAATTTGATTTATCTAAATTTATATTTTCGATGAAGCTGGAAAGGCCATCACCTTCACGCTTTATTTTCAGAAAATTATTTATCCTAATATCATCATCAGCAGGAAGTATTTCGTTAAAATCAGGAATTATTGGTATTTTTTCTAAAATAAACTGAACTGTTTTTTCTAGTCGTTTTGAAACAACATTTTTCGAATAATCTTCCAGTAACATGCCAATCGAAAGTACAATAGCAAAATAAGCAGCACCTATTAAGAATTTTCCAGGCTCTGAACCAGGAGAAACCAAGAAAACTCTTGCAGAGTACCTATTCATACGCTCCAGGAATGTTAATGTTCCAAGCTTTATTGAAAAAAAAGTCTCGAAATTATAAAAATATGAGCGAATGCTAATTAAAAAAAAGCACCAATAGCAAGAGTTTGTCCTAAATTTTTTAATTCTAAATCCATGTGAATAAGTGACTTATATAATTATCAATATCTATTGCAAATAAAAAAAACTATCCGGTATATAATACGGGAAAAAACCCATATTATATACCACTGATTTTACCTATGACATATACATATACTAGAGACATTTTTATACAATATCAAGACATTTACACTAATACATGATAGAATCATACTTTCATCAATTCTGTCATATTGATACTTTTCTTGTCCTACCTACTCCTCAATACAGGCTATTCCTTCGCTGCTGGTAATTACCAGCAGCACTATGCAACTCAAGGAAGAAGCCATTTTTACGCTCAAATTTGATGGTAAACCCGTCATCAATGAGCTGGGGGAACTCGAAAAAAAGCTAAGCGACGTCAAGGAAGCCCAGAAGACAGTTGAGCGCGGCACTCAGGAATGGGTCGATAATAAGACCGCTATAAAAGAACTCGAAGCCAGCATTAAGGCTGTGCGGGAAGAGATGGGCGTGTCGGGGATGACCGTCCAGCAGTTGCAGGGCTACTATCGCCAGCTGAATAGTGAAATTCAGAAACTCACACCTGGTACCGAAGCCTACCAGAAAAAAGCTGCTGACCTTCAAGAGGTAAATACCGCTATTGCCAACCATCGAGCCAACATTCGGGCAGTTAGCGATGAAGTAGATAAATCCCAATCGACCTGGTCTAAGATGAAGGACTGGATAACGGCAGCCTTCACTATTACAGCCGTTATCGAGTTTGGCAAGGCTGTCATCAACTGGGTAGCTGATAGCATCAAAGAATTCCGGGAATACCAGACGGCTGCTCAGCAATTGTCGGCTATTACAGGTCTGGTTGGCAAAGATCTCGACTACCTAAAACAGCAGGCAAAAGATACGGGGCCCGCTTTCGGCATGACCGCTGCTGAAATGCTGAAAGCCTACCAGATCATGGGTTCGGCCAAGCCCGAATTGCTGGCCCAGAAAGAAGCCCTGGCCGAGATTACTAAGGAAGCAATCATCCTGAGCCAGGCTAGCCAGATGGAACTGGAGCCCGCGGCTAAAGCAGTAGCCGAATCGCTTAATCAATTTGGAAAGGGTGCCGATCAGGCCAACCGGTTCGTCAATGTCATGGCCGCTGGAGCCAAAGAGGGTGCGGCTGAAATCAGTGAGATGACATCCTCTCTGAAAGCATCCGGTACCGTTGCCGCTTCCTCAAAGCTAAGTTTTGAGCAGACTAACGCGGTCCTCCAGTCGATGTCCACCATTGCCCTCAAAGGCGAACAGGCGGGTACCGGTTTGCGAAATGTGCTCTTGAAACTCTCCGCCGGAGCCGATGAAACAAACCCCCAGATTGTCGGACTCGACAAGGCACTTGACAACTTAGGTAAACAAAACCTGAGCACGGCCGAAATGACAAAGCTATTCGGTGCTGAAAACGTAGTAGCGGCCACTCACATCGTATCGCACCGCAAAGAAATTGCTGAGTTAACCACTAAACTCACCGGTACTCAGGAAGCTTATAGCCAGGCGGCTAAAAACACACAAACCCTCGATTATCAGACTAAACAGGCAACAGCAACCCTGTCGTTACTGAAAACTGAATTGGGTTCAGGTTTGGAGCCCATGCTGGTTAAAGTTCTCCAGAGTTTTGTCGCCTTTATTAATACCATCCGGGCAGTACCCGAATTCCTGAGTGAGAATAAGGAATCGTTTATTGCCCTGGGTGTGGCCATGCTGGCTTTTAATGGGCATCTCATTGCCGCTACCGCTGCCAGCATTGCCCATGCAGCCGCTGAAAAAGCCCGGCAAATTTGGACCAATTCCGCCACTGGCGCCCAATGGTTACTCAATGCGGCTCTGACTGCTAACCCAATTGGGCTTGTTGTTGGTGCGGTTGCTCTTCTGGTAGCTGGATTTATCACCCTGTACAATCATTCCACAACCGTAAGAGGGGGCATTGCCGGTCTGTTCTCCGCCTTGAAGGTGGCCGCTGGCCAGTTAGTCTTGTTCTGGCAGGCAATCACCTCGCTCAACTTTGCCGAAGCAGCTAAAATCATTTCAGATGGCGGTAAAAAGATTGCGGAAGGGTTCAATAAGGGCTATCAGGATGAAGTCAAAAAAGGGCAATCGGGTCAGCTAACAGATCATGCCGCCCATGTCAACAAACTAACCGGAATCAGTACGGCAGGCGCAAAAGATGCCGCTGGGTCTGAGGTTAATGAGCATGCTCAGGGACTTTCTAAAAAGGAATTAGCGGCTCAAAAACTCCGTGAGTCGGAAGCCAAGAAAGCAGCTGAAGCCGCCAAAAAAGAAGCCGACGAAGCTGTAAAGGCCAATAATGAAGGTCTGAAACAGATTGAAACGGCTCGCATTGATTCCATTAAAGATGACCTGGCTCGGGAGATTGCCAAGATTCGGGCCAAACGGGATGCCGAAGTAGAAGCAGCTATGGCCAGCAAGGCCAGTGCCGAGACCAAAGCGATTTGGGAAACAGCCCTGAACGCCAAAATGGTCCGGGACATTGCCGATGCCGAAGAGAAAGCCCGGGCTAAAAAAGAGAAAGACGAAGCCGATGCTGCCAAACGCACGCTCGATCTGAAGATCAAGATTGCGGGTGATGAGAAAGCCGATAAGATTCAGAAACTCGACGATGTTGCTGCCAAACTCCGATCGGAAGTTGAGAAAGAAATTAAGGATGAAACCGAGAAAGCGGTCCTGCTCAAACAGATTAATGATAACCTGGTTGCGGGAAAAGAGAAGGTTGAACAGGAGTATCGTCGTAAAAATCAGGCCGAAACCAAAGCCCTCCAGGATGCCCAGTATCAGGCTACTCTGGCCGATACAGATGCCCGCCTGCTAATGGCGCAGGACAATGCCAATAAAATCTATGCAGCCAAAAAAGACCGGCTCGATGCCGAGTATCAATACAATAAACAAAAGCTCCAGCGCGAAGCCGACGAAGAGAAAGCTAAGAATCAGGAGTTGATTCAGGATAAAGACCGGCGCGCGCAGGCGGATAAGGCTACAGATGATAAGTTAAAAGCTCAGCTCACGGCCAATGATCTGAAGTACGAAAACGATAAAACCACCCTGAGTGAAGAAAAAACCGCTGCTCGCAAGAAAAACCAGGAAGAGTTTTTTAGCGCGGTAAAGGGGTTGATGCAGGGCGATTTTAGCACATTCAGCGATCTGCTGGCTAAAAAACTCGCTGGAGAGAAAAAGCAACTGACCGATTCCCAAAAAGCCAACATCGATAAAATTGATAACGTTGGTGGGTATGCTGTTATGGGCATACAAGCCCTGCAAACTCTAAATACAGCCGCCTTAAATAAGGAGCTGGGTAATATCAATAAGGAAAAAACTACCCAACTCGCGGCCTGGAAGGAGAAATATGACAAGGGACTGATTAGTAAAGATCAGTATGAAAAGGGGGTTGATCAAATCAATAAAACGGCAGATACTAAAACCAAACAAGCTCAGCTTGATGCGTTTAAACGGCAGCAAAAATTAGATATCGCCATGGCGATCATCAATGGTATCCAGGCCGCGCTGAAATCACTGGCGATGTTCGGTTGGCCATTTGGTCTGATTGGTGCAGCGGGTGCGGCTATTGCGGCTGGTGTTCAGATTGCGGCCATAAAAGCCCAGCAACCACCCTCAATGGCCAGGGGTGGTACCATTAAAAACGCGGGCGTTCCCGAAGGCCCTCGACACGGGAGCCGGTACGGTGAATCGGGCTTATCCATTACCCGGCGCGATACGGGCGAAGAAGTAGCCGAGATGGAAGGTGGCGAGCCGGTGATGGTTCTGAGCCGAAACACCTACCGAAATAATAAAGGTGTTGTAGATAGTCTCTTACACTCCAGCTTGCATAGGAACGGAGCGCCGGTGATGGCTCAGGGCGGAATTATGTTTCAGGATGGGGCTATACACAGGAGGACCATTCCAGTAGCGTATATAATGGCAGTAGTAGTGCTGCAACGAGCCAGCCAGTGCCAGGCTCAGAGCCGGTTAGTGATTCATCTTCTGACCCAGCGTCAAGCGGTGGTGGTAGCTGGATGGATGATGCCAATTCAGCCGCCGATTCACCGGATACCAGCGACTACCAGGCCGAAGTCGATAAGAGCACGGCCCTAATGGAAGCGATTGGCAAAAATACCCTGGCCACTGTTGATGCCATTAAGTTGGTGGCCGATACACTGAAACTACTCCAACAGCAAATCCAGAACAGCACAACCACCCAACAAACCGGATTGGCCTCCATGTTTAGCACGCTCAGCAATGAACTTCATACTGACCTGATTGCTTTGCAGGGAACTATGAAAATAGAGTTGCCCAACCTGGGTAGCGATTTGCGTGAAGAGCTGGCCTTGCTGCGAAGTACGTTTGCTCAGAATATGCTTCTATTAATCAAGAGCTTTAACGTAGATATTACGGGCTTACGGGATGTATCGAAAGCAGGGTTTGATGCCCTACTAAATGGCATTCATATTGACCTGTCTAATCACGGCATGACGTTGCATAATGATCTAACAACCCTTCAGGAGGGCGTTCATGCCGATTTATCCACGCTTGACCAACATGTAATGGCGAGTCTGCTGGCTTTAGCCAAAGCCGTGCATACAGATATGGCTGCTATGCAACTGAGCAATGCTACCCAGCAAGCGTTACTCCGCACAGACACGAAGCAGAATTTTACCACCCTGCAAACCATCTTAAAAACGGAGCTTCAGACACTCCAGGCCAATTCACATACGGATTTAGGAGTGCTGACGGATACCACTCAAAACGAGTTGCATACCATTCAGGCAATTCTGAATAATGGCCGCTATGAGCAGGATTATCAGGGTACGCTACTGCGCGTTATTTCGGAAAAGAATCTGTCTGTATCTGTTCAATCATTTGTCAATGTCTGGAATCAGATTGATGTAGTAGTTGACAAGTCCAACCTAAAATAGCATGTTAGATATCCGCATCGATGGCGAACCCGCCGACCTGACACCCGGCAGCAATGTAACCCTGGAGCGATTTAACCCCCTCCTTGATTTCAACACCATTCAGGGAAGTCGAGTGTATGGGTTCGACCTGCCCAATACCCCTACTAACCGCCGGTTATTGGGCTATTTCTATCAGGACCAAGTAGGCTATCAATCCCGAAAGTTTCGGTGTGAGAAATACGTATATGGGTACATGATTGAACAGGGCTTTGTTCAAATCCATGAGGTTAAACCAGAAGGGTTTAGCCTATTCTTCAACCAGAACTTAGGCGAGATTTTTGGCGATAATCAAAATCTGTTACTCTCTCAACTAGGGCTCGGAATTGATGCGGTACCCTCGGCTCCTGTAGCGGCCGCTAATTACCTGACCGATCGGTACTGTTTCCCAACGATTCAGAATGATACGTTTTACGGTAACCAGGCTGTTTCGGGCTTTAATGGCCTGATGAATGAGTATACGGGTGGTGCCTACAATACTGTTGCTCGGGTACCTATGCCTTTTCTGAAATGGGTGTTTAGCCAGTTTTCGGCATTAACGGGCTGGAGTTTCGCAGGTCAATTCTGGCAAGATCCCGATTTAGCCAGGCTCATTTTCTATAACCTGTTTAGCCTGGATGGAGCAACGTCAATTAACAGCAATAACCACTTGCCCGACCTGACAATGCCAAACCTATTGATCGACCTGCGCAAGTTGTTTAATCTGTATCTGGAGTTTGATATCCGTCGTAATATCTGCACAATGGATTTTGGGGAAGATATCCTGGCCAGCGCCGATATAGTTGACTGGACCGACAAGGCCCGGCCTGATCATGTAAAGACTCCGGAACTGGCCAACCGCCTGGAGCTTTCCTATGCTATTGATGGAAACGACGGTTTATTGAAACCAGTGCCAGCCGTGATGGATAAATACACGACTGCCGAGACACCCGACAATGCTGGTGGAACGCTGATACCGATTCAGTCTCGTATTTCTACGCTGTTGACCAATGCTACCACCGGACGGGCGATGACCCAGCAACCAGGCATATCACCTAATAATAAGGATAATAAGAATGGCGCATTGCCAAAGCTGCTTTTCTTTAACGGCCTGGTAGGTGGTCAGCCACTGGCCACAAACGCGCGCGGTGGCCGGAGCCTACTCTGGAGTGGAACAAACAATCTGGTTGATGCCGGTTACCGTAAATTTGAAGCCTTCAAAGCCGATACATTTTCGGTCACTAAGCTGGTTTACCTATCCCCTGCCGACCTAGCCTTATTTTCCTTCCGCAGAAAGGTACATATCCGTGGTGTCAACTATCTGGTAGGTTCAATGAAAGCTGCGCTCGGGGATCAACGCCAAGGCATCGCTACTGAGGTAGATCTTTGGCGGGTGTAGTTTTTTCCTTACGATTTCTCTTCAAGCTACTTATTAGAAACGATCCATAATTTGAAATGAATGTCCCTATGAGAGCAGAATAGCCCAACTGTAATGAAAATCTAAAACGAATACTAAAAAAATAGCTATAAGCTAACAGCATTCCTAACATGAAGATGGCGTATACACTGCCCTTTAGCAATAACTCAACATGATCTATTGATTTATCGTCTTTCATAAACAAAAAAGACAATCCAATCATTGCTCCTAAATACCAACAAATAGCTAGGGAAAATGCTGTAATTATAAAAATGTAAACTGGAGCTGGATGGTAAAAGGAAGGTGCACGTAAATAGATTAGTGTCATCCAAAAACATGTGAGAATAAAAACCCCAATGATGGCTGTCCAGACATTTGAAGATACAGCTTCTATAATTGATTTCGCAGCGTCTAGATTTTCTTTCATTATACAAATGGAGTTATTTGCGAAGGTATAATATTAAGAATATCAACGGCCTAACTCTTAATATTTTATTCCCACAACTGAGGAAACTCAGTTACTCGCTGCCCTTCGAAGACCAAACCATGTTTCCGCAAATAGGTATATGTCTGGTCTGGGGTACTATGCCGACAATGTCGCTGAACCAGCATGATATCCTTCGTTGCCTTATAGAGTACAATTGCTCCAGTCGGCTTCCAACTATAAACGTCGTAGTCATGGCCAAACAAATCTAGGTTCTCCATGATTTTACGATGGCGTTTATAGATGTAGTTTTCGCCTATATGAACTGGTCCTGGATGACCTGCAATAGTGAAAACATAATCAGTAGGTGGATAATCCCGTAGCCGGTGTTGCTTAATTAGTTGCTCCAGGCCTGCTGGAATATCAACAAACCCAGTTTTTCGATTTTTAGCGGTACCAGATGTTATCCGCACCTGGTCAGTCAGGATGTCGCCTACTTTCATAAACCTTAGTTCCTCCCCAGGGCGCACAAACAGGAAGTAGATAAAGGCGCAAAAGAGCCATAACTGTTCGTCTCCTGTGGCCAGAATAGCAGTCCGAATGTCTTTAGCTTGTTGAGCATTAAAGGGGCGGTGATCTTCCGATGCATCAACTCTAACGTTTTTAATGACTGCACAAGGGCTTTTAGTCAGTATTTCACGATTGACATAGAACGTAAAAAACGACTTAAAAAAGCCTAACATGTTGTTTCGAAACCTGCCTCCTACAGCGGTAGTATCAAAGAACTCGAACATCATGGTTACACTGACATCCTTCAGTATTACTTCTGTTAGATTTTTCGCCTTAAAAAAAGCGCGTATATGTCTAAAATAGTGTTCGTTTAAGCCCTCGGTATTATCTTTCAGTTCTACCGCTTTAGTCACCTTGTAATAGGTAACTGCTTCATCAAACGTGAACGCCTTTGTTACTATGGACGCTGGCTCTGGCTCTGGCTCCGGAACTGGTTCAGGTAATTGTTCGTCGATATGCCACCCATCCTTCAACTTTTGGTTGATTTCCTTAATGAGTTGGACAGCATCTTTACGTTTTTCTTCAACAGTGTTACCCCGCAATGAGATTCGCTTTCGAATACTCTTTTTTTTCTGTGCATCCCATATGTAACAAATCACATACGGCTCAATGGTAGAGTCAACTAATCGGGCTGGAGTATAGGGAAATTCCTTTTTGGTGCCTGGCTTCATACTATATTTTTCTGCCAATTGCTGCCAAAAAACTGCCAATAAGCAGGGGGTAAAAAGAAAAACGGCCCAATTCCGCTGGAAAGGGCCGTTTTTTGTGTCGGGGTGGCAGGATTCGAACCTACGACCTCCTGCTCCCAAAGCATAGACCTGTACTATTAATTAATTTTCAACGATACCACAATGTACTTATTTTCAGCATTTTATATCAAAATTGATTTTATTAGTATTGGTTAGTTATGGTTGATTATATATATTTGTGTAAACCATCGAGTAAACCGGTTTACACAGAATGGCCAAATCAACCGAGCATAAGGAAAGCCAGGCAAGCGTAAAGGCAATCTACTTCCCTTCCAAAACACTTGCCGATGGCTCGCACCCGTTTATGCTGCGAATTACCAAAGATCGTAAACGCAAATATATCGCTACGGGCCTGTCATTGCATCCCCAATTCTGGAACGAGGAAACAAATACATTTCGAAAGAATGTCCCAATCGATAAACGCAAAGCTATTGAGGCAGCACTACGCAAATGGGAGGAAAAATACAGCGACGCTGCCGAAACGCTTGCCGAAGCTGACGAGGTTCACGACGCCCAATCCGTTGCGACACGGGTAAGCACAGAACGGTTAGCCACTCGTAAGTTTAAGCTTCTAGCCTATTTCGATGAATTAATTAATCAGTTCGAAAAAACGGGAAACGTTGGCAACCGAAGGGTTTATAGGGATGTCAAGAACAGCTTACAACATTTTATTGGTGAAGGTCAAGACACTTCTTTCGATGCCGTTACAGTCAAGTTCTGTAACCAGTGGGAAACCAAGATGCGAAGTGAGGGAGTAGCTGACAGCTCGCTTTCCGTTCGATTTCGCACCCTGCGAGCAGTACTTAATAAAGCTATTGCCAACGGCTATTCAAAGCCTACCTCCTACCCTTTTGCCCGCAATACCGCTGAAACCAACAAGTTTCAGATTGGCAAGTTTGACACCAAAACGACAAAACGGGCAATCAGTAAACTTGATATTCGAAAAATAGAAGCCTATCAGCCATCACAGGATGATGGGAAATATGCAGGCTTGCGTAACACGCAGGAGCGCCTACAACTGGCCAAAGACTTATTCCTGTTCTCATACTACTGTGGTGGAATCAATTTCGTGGATATGGCCAACTTACGATGGTCAAATATCGGCAAAGACCTGGATGACAAGCCACGTTTGACTTATATCCGCCAAAAGACTGGGGGTAAGTTTTCCATTCGCCTGATGACACAAACGCTGGCTATTCTTGACCGTTACCGGCCTAGTGAAGTTCGGTCAACTAGCTACATTTTCCCAATCCTAAATACTGCTCTACATACTACTCCAACCCAGCGCCAGAATCGTTGTAGCAAGATTATGGGGCAGGTTAATGTAGACTTGAAAACCATAGGAGCCTCCGTGGGAATAGAAACCCCACTTACGACCTATGTTGCGCGTCACAGTTTCGCTATGTCACTTAAAAGATCAGGCGTGGCTACAGGTGTCATTAGTGAAGCAATGGGGCACAGTGACGAACGGACGACGCAGATTTATCTGTCTGAGTTTGATACGGATTTAGTTGATGCTGCCTTTGACAACTTGTAATCCTACTAGCAGATCAACAAAGAGGTTAAGTATGTAAACACATTCGAAAATAATATGGCAGACCTATTGCGATCCCTACTAGCGTCGCCATTTGAGCGGGCGGAAAAATGCGTAATGGCACAGTTCGAGAAACCTACTATCTATCAGATAGAAACACTAAAAAGAGTTCGACAGGAGTCGGAATTATTCTTTTTTACCAGATTAACACGCCCAGATGGCTCCTTTAAGGCTAGTAAAATTACAAATGAATTGTATCGTGCATTATGGATGTACCGTATTGGTTTACTTCCAATATGGTCATATAACGGTGAAAACAAAGTTGAAAATGTATTCTACTTCCCTGAAAAATCTCCCTTAGACTGGAATTGGTTAGTTGAGCAATTCTTTGTCTTCTATGAGATTTTAGATAAAGCTCCTGGCTACAATTTTATAAACCAACTGATGGGGGGAGACTTTTTAATCCGTCTTCTGAGTGAAAGATTTTCAGTGACTTGCCAAATTGTAGCATATAAGAAATTACCCACATCAGAAGACATTATACAGCATGTTTTTGCAGATATAGAGTTATATATAAGGGCACTCGGAAGAAAACTTATAGCTATAAGCTGGGCATTATGGGAAAGGCCGCCCTATGATGTTAATCTGCAACGTGCTAAAACACTGACATCTTTCTACAAATCAAAGAAGGTTAAAGTAACGCATTATGGTTTGCCAATTGATTCATTTGATTATGGAATAAGTAAAGACGACTACTTATCAATATTGAGTGGTGAAATTGAAGTTGGCGAAGCTGTTATATCCTACCTAACAGAGGCTGTAGCAGAGGAAAAAATGCTCCCAAGAGACACTTTACTAGAATCAGCGAAAAGCACTGTAAGTAAAGAAGTTACACAGGCTTCTCTAGCTCTATTCTATTACTATTGCCACGAAAAAAAATGCTTGCCGCCTTTTGTGGCTGGAAAGATGGAAAAGTCCTACAAGGAAGCTACCGACTTCTATGGCTTATCCTGGAAGCCATTTCAGCAGTTTTATAATCGTTTCTGTAAAAGCAGAAATGACAGATTATCTATCGAAAACAGACAAGCTTTGAAAAACGCGATTCAGTTGCTAAATGATTATCCTGAAGCTTTAGAATTGGCTAAAGATGAATTAAGTATTGCTGAAACTCGTAACCCCCTTACGTAACCCTTACCTGCCCCTTACCACCTATTTTGCCCCCTATCATTGCACAGTCAAACAAACACTGATGCAATGGAAAATCCATTTGAAACAATTGCAAGGCGGTTAAGCAATATTGAGGATTTGCTACTTGACCTCAAACATAAATCCGCACCATCACCTTTACCTAATGCCGACCCCTACGGCGATTTCAAATGGCTGGCGACTACCTGCTCAGGTGTGCCAGAATCAACGTTGCGAATAAAATCAGCGTCGGGAGAAATACCAGGCGTTATCAAGCTTGGAAAGCGAGTTCTTTACGAAAAAGCCATTATACTCAATTGGCTACGCAGTCAAACACGCCAGACGGTGGATATTGCAGAAATTGAACGCGCTGCTGATGTACAGGTAAGTGCGCACCTTCGCAAGCGTTCGCAAAAAGGGGTATCGGCATGAGCAATCCTAAGCCGCGATTACGCCTAGGCTTATTCTGCGAGCCGGAAAATGCGACTTCTCGCCCAAAATCTCCTATTCTAGTGACCGACTGCGCCCGTGCTGTTTGGGGAGTGAATGGAACTGTATGGCAGGTCTTGACCCCGGAGTATGGTTTTCTGTTGAGGTGCGAAATCCACAAAAAAAACTTCCGAATCATCATTCCTCCAATCGTGGGAAAAGTGGTTGAAGTGCCTGAAGAAAAAGGAGTTCCAACTCACGTTGTAAATGACTTAGGCCTGCTCAAAAACTGGCTTTTAACTCTCGCGCCACTGATCTAACCCAATAAAAAGAGGCAATGACCCACCACGATCATTACCTCTAAAACTTTCAAAGACTTATGCAAATTAGTCAAAATCAGGCTCCTACGCAAGGTGTAGCGGGAGGAGATATGCCAAAAAAATTTACCGCTAAAGATGGTTCTGTATGGATTTTGCTTGAGACACCCACCTGGAAGAAGCCTTGGTTCAAGTTTAGAAGTGAAGCTGTCGCAAAGACTCGAGATAAAGGAAAGGGGAGTCCCAGAACAAAAGATGAGGCTGTAGCGGAATATCTGTTATCTAAAAGTCTGGCCGATAGTGAAGTTAAATATAGCGCAAGTCCAGATCAACCAGCTACCGTTAAATCTTCAAACGGTGAGGAACGTATCATCCATATTGAGCCAGAAACTGACTTAAATGAAGAATGGCAACAGGTAGAGGAGCCGAAGGAAAAGCCAAACGATAAAACAGAAAGTGATTCGTCCCATCAATGGGACACGGGACAATGGGACAAATCCAGCTTCTCTAGTCAGATGTATGAGGCCTTACCAGGTTGTTTATCAAATGCATGTAAACAGCTTACGACTGATTCTGAACGGGAAGTATTTTTAGTCGGAGCACTTGGAGTGCTCAGTGGTTTAATGCCTAATATTTTAGGGCATTATGATGGAAAATACGTCGGTAGCAACCTATATGCCTATGTACTAGCCCCATATGGTACAGGAAAGGGGGGCTTGAGTATGCCCGCCTGCTTGGTGATAGCATCCACCAATCTCTTCGAGACGAATACAATCAGACCCTTGAAGACTTCAGGCGGGATCAAGAACGGTATGAGATGGACAAAAAAGTTTATCAGAAGGAAAAATCGGCGGAACGAACTCCACCAATACCGCCTACCACTCCACCCCAGTTAATGCTTTTTATTCCAGCGAATAACTCAAAAACTGGACTCTATCAAAACCTAACGGAAAACTCAGAACGGGGTATCATGTTCGAAACGGAAGGTGACACCTTAGCCGATGCCGTAAAGCAGGACTATGCGGGCTTCACTGATTTGTTACGAAATGCCTTCCATCATGAAAGATGTACTTTTTTCCGGCGTGCTAATGGTGGAGAGTATGTCGAGGTATCCAGACCGTATCTGTCGTTAGTACTGTCATCCACCTTTGATCAGCTAAAATCTTTAATGCCAACCGCCGAGAATGGCCTATTTAGCCGATTCCTATTTTACGAAATGAAAAGCAGCTCCGAGTTTCGTAACGTTTTCGATAAGCGTAAACGCGACTATGCGGCTTATTTTGGCGAGTTGGGTCAAGGTTTCAAAAAAATGTATGGACATCTTCATGCGTTAACAGAGCCATTGTATTTTGATTTGACTGATCATCAACAGGCTGCATTTGTGAAGTTATTCCAGGCCTGGAAAACTGAGTTGCGGGAATACGTCGCGAATGATTTGGACGGAACAGTTAACCGCTTGGGGACTATCTGTTTTCGCGTTGCCATGGTTTTTACAGTTCTTCGGGCATTCGATAAAAATGCGATTAAAGGACCACTTCTATGCAACGATGAAGATTTTGAAAATGCCATACGTATCGTGGAGACCTTAAAAACACATGCCGTACGAATTTACAACAGACTGCCCAAACCAGCTCCTACTGCCGATGCGGAGCCAGTCGGTAGTGATCCAAAAAGAGAAGCCCAGAAAACTAAATGTCGAGAGTTATTTGCGCAGGGAAAAAGTTGCCGGGAGATATCAACGATAGTATTTGGAGATGAGAGCAAAAAATCAACTGTATACCGATGGACTCACTGATAGCCAATCCCTGTCCCACTGTCCCGTGTCCCACTGATGGGACAGACGCATCTTTAAAATCCATTTTGTCCGTTGAGGTCAGTTGCTTTGCCAACTATAGGACTCCTGATAACCCCCGAACAGTTAACTTATTAACCTGGCTCACCTCTGAGAAATATCGCAAACAGGTTGAATCGGTTAGAGCTATAGAAGACAAAAAACAGCGAGACCGAATCAAGGCCACTCTACCAGCCATTTCACCCAGTGGACTATTCTCGCGCCGGGAAGAATCTGCCCTGATTCGCCACAGCGGTTTGATTTGTCTGGATATTGACCTTAAGGGGAATGAGTCCATTTCTAATTATAGCCAACTCAAAGAGCAGTTATGCCGAATTAAGAATGTTGCCTATTGCGGTCAGTCAGTTTCTGGAACAGGCTATTTTGTGTTGATACCGATTGTCCACCCAAAGCAACACGGCAGTCAATTTCGGGCCTTGCGGGAGATTTTTCAAAAGAAGTATGGTGTTCGGATTGATGACACTCCCGACGTATCCAGGCTGCGGGGCTATTCATACGACTCAGACGGCTACTTTAACCACGAAGCAACTCCTTTTGGTGGGCTCTATACTCCACCGCCACTGATTCCTGTCAGGAGAGATAAATTCGTCTACAACAACAAGTCGGATGATTTTTCCGATATAGCTCTTCGGCGCTGTATTCGCGTGATCGAAGATGCTCCTGATGGACATAAACATGCTCATCTAAACAGAGCTGCCTATACCGCTGGGGATACATTGCAAGTGGCATACTGAATGAATCAGGGGCCGTTGCTGCCTTGGAAGATGCCATTAGTCGTAAAGCGAATGTGACTGACTTTCGTGCCGCTTGCCGTACTATACGCGATGCCATTAGAGATGGGAAACAATATCCTATTGACAAGGATCAATCAGAATCATCTTTTAAATACCCTACGTCCCATTCGTGGGACACGGGACAAATGGGACAGGAAAGCAGGACTTTCAAACCAACTAATGCCGAAACTAGCATCGCTAAAATTCAACATATTGAAAGTCAAGCAATTAACCCAGACTATAATCTTGGAAATGATGAGTCACAGATCGAACTATTGACAGTTGAAGCATGCACTAGCTATCCCATCGAATGGGACGAACCGTGTCGTCCCCATGCTAAACCAACAATCAAGGTGCATACATCGTCAGCGTCTTATTTCGAGTGGCAGCGCCAAAATCCACCCTTCAATCAGTTAGGTCTTGCTTCACTACAATAAAAAAAGGGTATTAAATAGGTGAATTTTCCCGTTTTTTACTTTATATATTTTACCCTGATTTGTGAGGGAAAAGTGATGCTCTCCCTTAAGGATGATAATATTTTTTCGGTCTAAAAAAAACAGATATAATACTTTCAACTTAAAGGCGATTTAGTGCATGCTATATATAATAATAATAATAATCCTATTAGTTTTTTTGTAGGTAATGTTTTGCTATATACTATAAAACTACCAAGACGAAAAATTACGTTTTACAAGGAAAGAACAGAGATTACAAAAAACTCATTTGAGGTAACCGCTATATTAGTGAGCGGAATATGGGTTTTCGGTACGTTTATATTAACTCAAAATGCAAGCCTAGGAAGTAGAAACAAAACTGAATCCTCGCTTAATATATTCAAAATATCCGATGGTAGAGAATCAACTGAATGCGGAGCTCAATTCAAGGTTAAATTTGAGAATATAGGGTATGAAGTAATAGAAATAGAAAAGGTTAGACTTCGGGTTTTTATTTTTTGGGGATCAAAAATAAAAACCCATACACACTCAAGAAGTATTGAAATAGATGATATAATTAAGTACCCTGATTCGATAATTTGTAGAAAGGTTTATACAAAACTCGACTTTGTTGATGGTAAATTTGACCCGCCATTTATACAAAAATATGCACCCGGAACCTCTTCTACTCATGGCTTCGACTTCATTGTCAATAAAGTCGAAGGTAAATGGATATGCTTTATTATTGAATTGTATGAGGAGAAAGTAAATCCAGAAAAGGGGGAAAGATAGACAGAATAGATGTGGAGAAAGATAGACGGGTAGACTATGCCTTTGAATGGTCTCCAATATTACCACCTAAGGAATAGGAAGGAGTCAAAATAATGGTAGTGGAGTCATTACATTCAGCTTTACTTATTTGGGCGTTGTAACGAGTTCGCTGCTACTCCACCCACTACGCCAGCTCCGGTTAACACTGGCAGGGCAACACTCGGCGTTTTATTCAGCCAATTGAAAATCTGATCTGGGAAATTGGCCGGAATGCTTTTGGGCTAGGCAGATCGAAAGATGGTTTTGTAGCTCATAATATGGGCCGGTGTATTACTCTCATCATTGGCAATCTCCAGCTCAACCGTTTGATAGTGGCCCCGTAGTCGCTCCTTACTTTCGTCCCAGTTCCACTCGTGTGCCGGGTATTGCAGACAATCTCTGTGATAACTAAAACGGTCATCGGTATGGGGCGTTAAGATATGGCGCTGCGCTTCTCCGCCATTGGGTGTCCAGTGGGTTACCTTAGTAATTTGTGGCCAGCCGCCCACGTTGACCAGGATGTGCCCGTTGGTGAACGTCTTATTCTGGGTAGGCTGCACATTGACAATAAAGCGCAGGAGTGTGGGGAAGTAACTACCATAAAACTGGCCATACTGCCCCCGATTATTCGCCCAAAGCTGGTGGGGGTTTGCTGGATTTACACTTAGCAGCAACCTGCCTCGATTGCCGTATAGAGCGGGATAGGCATCGTATTCACCCACGAAAACCCGTAGTTTGGTGCTGTAGCCAAGCGTGTGCGCTTGCCCGGTTACCTTGCACAGCGTAATCCACACGTCACCATTTTCAGAGTCCACGCCCGTAAAACAGGTCCAGTTACTCATGGTAACATCACTACCGGCGGATAAAGGAAGTGTCAGTGTCTCAATCAGGTCGGTGAGATTCTCTGATTGAGACAATAAATCCAGTCCACCTGTATCGTGGCGAAGCAGTACGCCCATCCGGGCATCCCAGGCTCCCATCTGACCCGCGTGACTCCATACCGAATCGGGATGAACCGTACCGTATTTCCTACTGATGGGAATGCCCTGGTGAAACACGGCTCCTGATGAAGTCAGGATTGTTCCCGTATCAGTAGCCTGCAAATTCATGGGTTCCAATGGCAGTAGTTCCACCCCATGCGAATGCCAGGCATAGAGTCCCTGACTTTCGCTCTTGATGAGTTTAGTAATCGCTCCCATTGAGCCGTCACCCTGACCCGCATCACCAGCAAGTCGCATCCGCCAGTTGTCCAGGAGTTGACCTGACTGCTTGACGGGCGACCAGCAAAAGCCCGAAGGTTGCTCAATGACGGGCAGAAAGTCTCGGGGCTGAACGCCGTAACTAACCGCTGAGGTGTCCACCAACAGCACTTTATTGTAGTTCCAGTCTTCGGGTTGCTGGTGCATGATCCCGTTCAGGAACTGCTCACCGGTATTGTCGCAGGAGGTTTCTTCGGGCCGGACGGCAGAGCGCGCAAAGGTCCTTCCAGGCCGCAGCATCAGGTTGTATTTACTCTCGATGGGGAGGATATGCGACAGGCTGTAGTCGTGCTTCTCGCATTGATCGGAGGGAAATGGATAAATCCGGGTAAAGTCAAACAGGCCCACATGCGCATCCCCACCCCAGACTTCCACGGAATTAAATTCAAAATGAGTGCGTGAGCCAGCCTCGTCATAGACAAAATTCGTCTCGTTGAGTATATCCTGGGTTATCGGCTGAAAATGACCGAGGCTATAGTAGGGTTCATACTCATCACTCCGTTCGGGCGTTGCCTGAATGTAATTGACTAGCCGGAAGGAAGCAGGTCGGTCAATGCTCTCGGCTACATCGACCGCTTCCCAGTCGGTGGTTTTCATCAGCACACTATTCCGCTGTAATAGGCCATCGCCGTAGATAATGATGTCCCCTGGGATTTCCATCCATTCGGGGTGGGTACCTGTCTCGAATTTGAGGTTCAGATCATCTTTATCAAACTTCTCATAAGTCACCCCAAAACCCTCATTCAGTAGTAAAGCCAGCGAGAGCCGACTCGTTGATCCAATTGCCGGTCGCCCCAGCGTGATCAGACTGGTCAGGCGTGAAAAGGCCGTCGTTGTATTCAGACTCTTGGTATAATCATGGTGTGCCGTGAAGGGCGATGTTCGGGCCAGTAGGGGAATCGCGGCCTGCGTATAAGCTTGCCCCGCCACGCCTACATGTTTTAACACATCCCCCGACTGAGGGGCTTTAAAACTCCCTTCAATGAGTACGTCCGGCGAATGATAGTTGAGATAATAGGGCTGGCTGTGAGTGGTCCGCCAGATGTTATCATGAGCCGTGCCGCAGGGGTAGGCAATGGATACAGATGTCGGTTCCGTCGAATGAACTCATCGCCAAAGTAGTTTAGATATGGCAACGCAAAGGGCTTGTAGGCTCGCCCCGTATTCTCTGCACAATCATCCTCGGGACGGAGTCCTTCGGTACGGCAGACGGGAAATACCACCCCCTGATGCAGAAGGCGGGGAAGTCGCTTGCGCCGGACAATAGAAAAGCCGCTGACATTCAGCCGTCCGTCTGCATCATACAGATCAGCTTCGGGAATCCGAATGCCACTCACGGCAACCCCCATCATGCGCAGCTCGTAGAGTCCACTCACGGTATTTAACTTGGTGAGTGTATAGTAATCCTTCTCTCCGGCTGGGCCGGGAGTGAACTGCTCGGGGAAAGTGAATGCAGGTAGCGGATAGGCAAACATAGGCTGACCCAGCCGGTCAAACAATACGCAGGCATACTCGGCAGTCTCTCCCCGGAAGTAAGAGCCGTGCAGCCATTCCCAGACCTGTCCCTTATCATTGAAATAGTCGTCAGTAACCGAGTAGGTTTCCTGCTGGGAGCCAAACGTTTTTCGCGTGATAATCCCAGAATCCACGTAGGTATTCGTTAGCGGGTCATTGTCTTTCCGGTGAGAGACAGGATTATCAACAGCGGTAAAGGTTGGCTCGCGGGTTACATCGGCCAGCATGGATTTAAGAACCGGACTGTAGCTAACTGCCGATGAGTCCACGCCAAAGGGTTTGAGCCGGGTTAGGTTTGCTTCAAACAGTCTATTCTGATTGGCTGCCAGGGTGCCCACCTTCAATACCGGATCATACACCTGCGTCAGATCAGAAAGCGTTAGTTCCTGTCCGTCAAGCTGGGAAATTTCAAGGGTTATACTCGTTGGGTCCAGGTACGCTCCACCCGTTGAAACGGGCTTGAGTCCAGTAATGGACAGTGGCAAGCCTTCGGTTTCGTAGTACAGAACAGCCAGTTCAACCTCATGCCAGCGAACGTCGATGTTTTTCAGTTCCCATCGCAAACTTTCCCCGTCACTTTACCACTCGCTCCCATCGTCCGGTTGTGATGATTTGAGCGGTAAGCTGATGTTAGTACCTGATTAATCGTTCCGTCCGCGTTATACGCTTCCAGGGGTTCACTGGTAACGAATACCCGGCGTGTGATGGGCGAGAAAGCCGAACGGATACCATCTTTAGAGCGGTAACGAACCGCTACCTGATACGCGCCACTCGGCAGTTTTCCTTTACCTCTCCCAGTAGTTTGATTACGGGAAATACCACATCGGGCCGATCCCGAAACGCATGGGCTGACCAGTAGGACGGATAGTAGCCCGTCAGGGGCGTAAGCTCGGAGTCGGCAGGTTTGGCCCGCACGTTCAGACAGTGCTTGGTTCCACGCCGGTTCGTCCAGTAGATGCGCTCAATACGTTCGTTCTCGTAGCGAATTTCTGAGTCAAACCGATCCGTAGTTAGCCAGCCCAGCCGGTCCTGATTGGGCTGATTAAACTTTCTAAGAACATACGGCTTGTTTTTCAGGTGCGGATCGTAGCTGTCGGTATAGAGTGTCGTATACTCGCCGGGTGTGATGATCCCGTTCAGTTCCGTATCAAACGCCCAAAGGCCAATCTCTGAACTGTTACCAAGAACGGAGAAG
Source organism: Spirosoma telluris (assembly GCA_003259005.1). Classification (GTDB taxonomy): domain Bacteria; phylum Bacteroidota; class Bacteroidia; order Cytophagales; family Spirosomataceae; genus Spirosoma; species Spirosoma telluris. Next base: position 63,342 of record QLII01000001.1, on the reverse strand, counting down.
ACCACTGTGCCCTGCCTTGATTCGGCAAAGTGCAGAATGGTTGAGCCAGTTGGAAGCGAGAGCAGTAGTTTATTGCCGACAATGTTGCTGAACACGTAACTATGCCCGTCGCTGGTTGACGATTGGTCACGAACAAAGAGTATCCGCCCGTTTCGAGCGTAGCGGTAAGTTCCGTCTGGTTGTTTGCTGGCCTCAATATCCTGCCGCATCCCACCACCAAACTCCTGTTCGTGAAAGTATTTGTTCATAGATAAGGTCGATACGGCTAAAAGTCGATGGAGATCGGACGAAATGCTTTGGGGTTAATGAAATAGGTATTCAGTGATTTTCCTTTAGCTACCAGTCCGGCAGTAATCAGATCGCCTATTGCATGGGAGAGATTGCAGCGCTTGCCGGACAGGATTTTCTTCATTTCCAGTTTGGTGCAATAACTAATACCAGTTAGTGGGTCTTGCCGAGCCGCCAGCATAGAAAGCACCCGTAAGGCTCTGGGGGCAGTGCCAGCATTACATTGAGTGTATACTCGTCGGGCTGGTAGATCGTCGCATAATAGCGCTGTTCTGCACTTTTATAGGGGTTCGATTTGTGTCTAATCGCATAACCCACTCCCTTTCGTTGGCCTAACTGTTCCATTATCTCGCTATATATGAAGTAAATATAGCTATTGTAACAATGTGATACAATAGGGCAGCAGTAAAGAGATTGGTGGGTCTACCCCACAACCATTCACTTAACAAACTGCCATAAACCATTGACTATCAGTGTCGATTTGAAATCGTTGACAAGTGGAAAAGATTTGCGGGTTAAGTGAGGGGATTCACATGATTGCAAAAGCAGTTTAATCCTTTACTAAGTATCACTTCGGAAAAATCCCGAACTGACTTTTGATCCGGTTTTCACCTGTATTAAAATAGGCCTATTAATCATTAACCTGCCCGTATAAAAAGAGTATGCAATACTGTAGCTAGGTTAGTCTAACCCACTGATAATCAGAATTACCAGATTTTCCGGTAGTTGTCCGTATACTGTAGTCGCCTATCTGTAACGTATTGATAATGAGGATATATAGACTGGCTATATTATACAAAGACAACCATAACTATCTGATAAACACTATACTGTATTATTCATTGATTTATAAAAAAGTCAGAAGGTGCTACGGCTATAGTACCGGTACCTGCTATATGGGAGGTAGAGGTACCAGTACTTAAAAAAAGTACCCCCCCCATCTGAAAAAAAGGGTCTGGAAATGAAAATGAATGTTCCATGATGCTGGGACTATAACCGTGTCCCCCTCATATAGAACCCCCATTTTTTTTGCTCCCTCCGGTCATTTTGTGGGCATATTCTGATTACAAAGTGTAGGCTTTTATTTGGGGTCGGGTTTGCCTTTTGCTTTTCGGAATAGATCAGGCCGAAGCCTGGACAGCATTAGTAATCCCAGCGCTGGTATCATTTGCCCGGAATGGCAAGCGAGAGAAGGGGCAGATTTGAAATCGTATCCTTTGCCTGAGATCGGTGTCAGGAATCCTGATGCCGCAAGAAATACGATAAGCGTATTGATTATCAAGTTATTATGATGTCACCGGAAAATCCAATGAGAAAACTACCTTTTGAGTTTTGCGGTGACATGCGCAAAACGTAACTGTGGATTACCTTTAGTTAGCTAATGGAAATCAATTGATTGTAATTGTAACTTTTCCATGTGGGGTGGTGTGCTAGCTACTGAATGGCGTGACTACTTGCAATATATGGCAGTCTAAACTGTATATTTACACTAATATTTAGATTCAGATGTCAAACTTTAAAAGTGAGATAGGTAGCTTAATTAGACAAGCTCGTACCGAACAAGGGTTAACCCAAAAAGAATTGGGTGAAAAGATTGGCGTGGGTGAACCTACTGTCAATAAGTACGAGAGTGGTAAGCAAAATTTAACTGTCGAAACGCTCAAAAGAGTAGCAGATGCTCTGGATATGCAGATTAAAATTACTTTCCACAAATAGAATATTTTTTTGCACTTTAACTTGCTATAAATGGAAAGTTTGATTAATATTGTATTGTCATTGAGAGACAGAAAAGCTGCATAGTTCCTTACTAAGGATGCCCGGCAAAGTAAGTAATCCCATTGATAACCAATAAAAAGCCCCAATGCTAAAGTTTCTCAGGCCATAGCGGAGGGGCAAATGTTCACCTAACTTCTTAAATCAAATGAACACGGAGCAAAACTACGTGGGTAGGGGTTCTCATGCAAACAACCCTGAGCAAACGGCTCAAGATGCAACCCAAAACACACCTCCATTTACGGACGGTCAGGATCAACAGGAAGCGAGCTTAGAGGCAATCCCTGAACTATCGCCAATTGACTTTCACACTTCCCCTGCGGGAGCTCGTCAGGAGCTTGATGAATTGATTGGTAGGCATCTCTCAGAAGCCTCAGCCGCTACCGACATCGAAGTTATAAACGAACTGTTTTTTTTCTGGCTAAACAAGGAGTACCGAAAGACAACTAAGGAGTTTGGTAATCATGTTACCTTCAACACACTGCGAATAACGGCGTTCCTGATGAATTTGCAGGAGAAATGGCAAACCTTAAAAAACAGAGAAGCCCATGCAGCCTGGGTAGAAAAAGGAGGTGTAAATCATGGATAATACACAAACTCAACAAACCCTTGGGAATGATCAGTTAGTAGCAGATTGTATACCTTTTGAACCAGGTTACATCAACATACCTGTCTATCTGGCTGTAGATGGCCGCGATGAGAATAATGCGGGGATATCTCAATTAGACGTGTTTATGTCAGCCTTATTTGCTTACCGAAGGTATGTTGTGTCTCAGCATCGGGATGGCACCGACAAGACCAGCACATTAGAGACTATAGACGAACTGATGGATACTGCGCTGGATGTGGTGTACACTCGAATGTCCGAATCTGCGGGTATTCTTCATCGTCTAAAACACAATCTACCCAGGTCTCTGGGGCAGGATTCATAATCGTTTGAATGGATTAGCCTACTCTTTAGCAGTTAAATGAATGATTGATCAAACAGCCTCGGCAGCAGTCGGGGCTATTTTTTTTGCTCTCGATTGCTGTAGAACTAACGTTCCTGGAAGGCCCAATTATGTCAAAACTATGTAAAAACATATTTTTCACGTAAGGATCTGAAAGCTAATGGGTACGCCAATCCGACTTAATTTGAAAATAACTCCAATTAACTTAATATGATTATTTCAATATAATGAGTCAGAGTTTATTACAGGAAATAATATGCGAAAATTATGCTAAAACACATATTTTTCAAGCACTTATAGTAATTTTAATTATCAAAAAAATCTGTGAATTATTTTTCACGATAATATAACTTTTTAGATTTTTTGGAGTTTCAACCATTGTCAAAATAATTTCAGTAACAATGGGCCGAATCTCATTAAACATTGAACTCGATGGCAAGTCTGATAGAATGGGCCGTAGAACGGTATATGTTCGTCTGCATATGCAAGACCAGCGGCCAGCACGAATCTCAACCAATGTAAAAATTGAGAATGCAGAGCAATGCTGGGCAGCAACGGATAAAACCAGAAAGAAGACCAAAAACGGCATCTGGTTAAAGTGGGTGGTCAATGATCCAAATGCCGACAGCATTAACGCCCAAATTTACGCCGAGTACCTTCGGATTGAAAAGTTTGTAGAAAGCTGTCAAGATCCTGATAGCCCCGATAATCTGGAATTATTAAGGTATGGGCTTAGCCCTAGAAGCATTGCTGATCGTTATAAAAATCCAATCCCTGAACTTTATTTCGAGTTGACTGAACTGGCTCTTGAGAAAGCTAAAAATCATGCGGTTCGCACTCACACACTAAGAAAGACAGCCGTTAACCTACTGGCTGAATATGCACCCGATGGGCTAACATTAAAGGCCGTTACACCTTCGTTTCTGGATAAGTTTCAGGATTATTTACGAGAATCTTATATATCTCCTCGTACTGGTAAATTGCTGATTCCATCCAGTATCAATCAATACATGGAATCGCTGAGCGCAGTTCACAACGAAATACTGCGAATAAAAGGACATTCGGGGAAAAGCGCAGCACTGCAATCGCCATTCTCAAAGATTGATCCTTTGCCTGCCAAATCAGCGTATAAATCCAAGTTTAATGAGGAGGATATTGCCAAAATCAAAAAGACGAAGGTCGAGTCAACCCGAAGGCGGGTTACGCCCGAAGAAGCGTTTTCCCTGTGGATGCTATCTCATTTGCTTGCGGGTGCCAGATGCTCAGACATATTGCTACTTCGGTATCAAAACTTTGATTTAGATAAAGATGGTCACCCCGTAAACCTGACCTACCATATGCAAAAGACAGGCAATAGGGTAGAAATCCCAATCCTGGAAGAAGCACAGAATCTACTTAAGCGTTGGTGGAAACAGGATGCGGAGCCAACGGATTATCTTTTGCCTTATTTAAAGCCAACAGAGAAGTATGCCACCTACCTCAACAGGGATGATTTGTACGGTGCTCCCTATGAGATTCGACTACAGTTGTCATCTCGAATAAACTACTGGGATGGGCAGATCAATAAAGTACTGGCCGATATTGAGAAGAAGGTGGGCCTTCGGGGAAACTTCGCATGCATAACGCCCGTCATAGCTTTGCAGATTTAGCACGTCGGACTATGCAGGAAGATGGGACAATTACGCTACTTGATATTATGTTGATGCTGGGTCATAGTGACTTTAACATGACCATGAAGTACATTGAGGAATTAAGCAGACAGAATGCTGCTAAGCCCATGAGAGCAGTATTTAATCGTAAAAATCAGCAGGATAAGCCCTGATTGTACCTTTAGCTTATCCAGTAAGCCAACATAGATGCATTGGTATTTCTAATCCAGTAAAGTAATTTATTCAGGCCAATTATTACACTTCAGTAATACTGTAAAACCTAGTAGAAGCAAGCTCATAGACAATGAAATTAGTAGTTAATGATCAATTGGGAGATAGACTTTTAGACGTATTAGAAAGATGCGCAAAGCATTTAGAGGATTCTAACGCTCAAATAGAAAAGCTGCAAAAAGAGCTAGATCGCTGTCGGCTAATGAGCGAAAGTGAGGCTATGAAGTATTTGAAGCGGGATGCAAATACTCTACACCATTATCAAAAGCATGGGCTCGGATTCTATAAAAAAGGCAAGGAGGTCTGGTATACAAAAGGAGACATAGACGATTGGCTGGCAAAAGGGATAGTTAATCGGCGTAATGGCGGCTAGTATGAAACAGAAGAACATACTGTAATTCCCTTTAAGACATGTTGATAGTTGACGAAAAGTTAGGTCACCACATCACTGATTTATTAGATCAATGTGAAGAAGCTATACGGCTATCCGCTGAACGGGATGCCCAGCGAGAAAAGGAATTTGACAGATGCCTCCTGATGAACGAGACAGAGGTAATGGAGTACCTGAAACGTGACGGAGATACCTTACGATACTACCAAAAGCATGGACTTCGGTTCTACAAAATGGGACGAAATGTGTGGTATACAAAGGGGGATATTGACGACTGGCTAAAAAAAGGATTAGTTAAACGCCGTATTGATTAGCGGTAAAGATTTCAAAGTCAACTATTTACCACTAATTCAAACCTATAGTACGAGTTGTTGAGGAAAAGCTCAGCCATCATTGAACAGTGATGAAACTGGAATCTTGCAAACCACGGTTTAACGCTCTCTTGGCTATTGACATAAAGGAGGCAATGGATTACCTGAAAAGGGATGCAAGTGCCTTCGTTTACAACCTTTTGTTAGTCAATGAGCTCTTAGTAAGATCACTGTCATATGGATGAAAATTGGTTTGTTTTTATTTTTCCAGGTACGGGCTCTTTAGTCTAGTTTCACGCCTAAAAAGATCCATTGCCAGCGGCTATGTGGGCAGAAGATTCCGGTTATAGCCCGCCAAAATAAACCTAAAACCATATGGCTACACAACCGCAGGGTTGTTCCGCTCTGGCTGTAGTTTTACTAGTTAGGAATGACATTTTATGGCAGCCCAAGTTGTGATCAACCCATCCGTTGGTTACCAATACATAGGTTTCCATTTTTTATCTTTTATCAAAAATCTTAGCACTTCTTCCCGGCTGGATATGAAATCCTTTTTTTTTCAGGATGCTTCCTCATCCACCCCATAAGCGGGTTTAATATTTCCGCTGTTGGCCCAGGACGTCTGCTGGGGAACAACAACATTCACATCCCCCAGCAGTTTACAGCTAGCTGCCAGGTGCATGTCTTCCCCCGTAGAGAACGTTTTAGGCCAGATTGCCCAAAAATGCCGGGTCCATTCGGTTTTGAAAAAATAGCTACAACACCCGAAATCAACCCTCGTATCCGCTACACAGCTATTAATAGACTTAGCTGACGAACGAATATCACCAACAAAATACTTTTCCTGGTAATCGTTTCCTTTTGGCTTTTCCGGCTGGTAATCTTGAGGAGGAATGATTCGGCCGTTACTACACACAATAGAGCCGTATTGCCCGCTGGTTCGGAGGCAGGTTTCAATCCAGGTAGGGGATGGAATAATGTCATCATCAAGTACCCAGACGTAGGTGGTTGTGGCGTGTATAGCCAGACTAAAACGTCCGAAGTATTTCAAATTCACATCACAATCAAAGTAGCGGATAACCGTCTTTTTATCACTTCTCTTGTGGATAGGAAACCAATTTTCGTAACGCAGAATCCAGATAGTTTGGGGCGGTTGGGTCTGATTTAGCAAAGCATTCAACTGTTCATCCAGGTTGTTGCGTTTGTAAACGGTTAGAATAACGGTAACGGGGGATAGGTTGCTTTTGAAAAACAGATTCATATAGATTGGCAGTATAACGCTTTGGTGCAATATAAACCCTGCTTTTTTCAGGCAAAAAGATACTGACTCAAAACTAGTCTCACGGCACTACGTATTTTTCTAACAATCCCATTCTGTCACGTCGATCAATGATGTCCGGCGACTGAATTGAGGCCAGCCGAGTGGTGAGGCATTAACAAACGCTGGCTCTAAAAGGGCTGGCGTTTTTGCTTAGCGCAATAGATAGTGTGTATCTATGTAAATAGATCATGTCCCCAATTGGACAGATTTTGTCTCAAATCAGAAAGTAATTTCCAACGTGAATCAACACCTCAAACAGCATTAGACTACACCGATAAAGCCAAACTAACCGCCCAGTCCATAATTGGAACGGTTGATTAATGTCTTAAAAGCCAACAACCCGCATTTATTTCCCTGCCGTGTTTCCTGTTCAGGGTTTAATTTCGACTCATATCATATGTTTATCCGATTGACAATAATTGGGAACAGCCCTACCTTTCTTCCATAAAAAGAGCTGGTTTTCAGCTGGCCCTACTACTATTCATGATACCATTGGCGGTAATGGTACCAAATACCGGAGATTCAGCACCCGGCAACCTAATTGGTGAAAGACGGGCAGTAACCCAAACTAAAAGCTAAAGTCAACCCTTAAACCAAATCAGATAATGAAAATACAGATTTTATCCATCTCATTCATGCTTACGGCACATGTGTTGCTGGCTCAAGACTATCCACAGCAACTGTCCATTGGCAAGACTATTACGGCAGGGGCCGTCAGCGACCAAAAAGCAGTCGCCACCATCGTAGCCAACAATGAGGTGAACATTGGGGCCAAGGCCCACTATACTGCCGGGCTGTCGGTCACGATGCTACCGGGGTTTGTGGCCCAGGCAGGCTCCGTGTTCCGGGCTACCATTGCCCCCGTCAGTTCAGGTCGATCCGCAACCGATGCGCCAGGCTTGCAGGTGCGGGCCTATCCCAACCCCTTCACCGACCAAACCACCATTGACTATAACCTGCCCACAGATGGGCGGGTGCGGCACACGCTACTAAATGCGAAAGGACAGATCTTGCAGCAGGTTGACAACATTGACGGAGAGCTGGCAGGACTGCACCAGACACAGGTCGGGGGGCTGACTTACCGGTGGGAACGTACCTGTATCAGATTCAGGTGGGCAATCAAAGCCGCACACTTAAGCTATTAAAGAATCAATAAACTTTTACCTTCAAACACATTTCCCATGAAAAAGCTGTATCTATTCGCTGTCGGTCTATTGAGTACTGGTTTAGCTTCAGGCCAAACCAACTTGGTCATTAACGGACCGCTCTCAACTAATCCGTCTATCTACAATACCATCATTGGCAATCAGGCAGGCAATGCTACCCTTACAGGCAACAGCAATGTGTTCCTGGGGTATAAAACTGGTTTTGCCAACACAACTGGTTATTCAGGGGTTTTTCTTGGCACATCGGCTGGTGCAGCCAATACTACCGGTAGCGGTAATACATTTGTAGGCAAAGATGCTGGTGAAGGTACTTCAACGGGCTTTAGTAACACGTTTTTGGGCGTGGCAGCAGGTAGTACGAATGGAACCACTAGCAGCAATGTGTACGTGGGGCCTTTGCCGGATCACTTAACGGTTATGGGGTTTCCAACACCTTTCTGGGAAACTCGGCGGGCTACGACAGCCGGGGTGGACGCAGTAACGTATTTGTTGGATACTATGCTGGTTATAAAAATAATTTAGGCAATAATAATTTGTTTGCTGGCGACTCAGCAGGCTATAACAACACCGTTAGCGGCAATGTGTTCGTTGGCTCAAAAGCTGGCTATACTAATTCTACAGGTGGCCAGAATACGTTTGTCGGTACTCAGACAGGGTATGACAACACAACAGGCTCCCGAAATACATTTTTGGGGCTTGCAGCTGGTACTAATAATACCATTGGCAGTGCTAACCTGTTTATGGGTTACGACGCAGGCTACAGTAATCAGGGAGGATCCAGTAATACTTTTTTAGGCCACACGGCTGGATTTCTTAACGTAGGCGGTACGCAGAACACATTCGTCGGAGAAAGTTCGGGTTACAGCAGTAGTGGTAACCAAAATACATTTGTTGGTTATCAGTCGGGCTATACCACCACGACTAGTGGCAACACTTTTGTGGGATATTTTGCCGGACGGGGCAACTCTTCCGGTACCGACAATACGTTTATGGGCGTCAACGCCGGTAAGAGCAACACCAGCGGTGCCTTCAACCTGTTTGTGGGCGGCAACGCCGGACAGGCCAACACATCCGGACGCGAAAACCTATTCTTCGGAGCCGGATCGGGCTACTCCAATACCACCGCCCGCTTCAATACTTTCGTGGGTCTCAACTCAGGCTATACCAACACCACCGGAGAGAACAACGTATTCTTTGGCCAGCGGGCGGGCTTTTACAACACCAGCGGTAGCTTCAACCTGTTCCTGGGAGCCGCCACCGGCTATGCCAACACCACCGGGGTCTACAACACATTTGTGGGCAACGGAGCGGGCTATACCAACACCACGGGCAATAACAACACCCTGCTGGGACTGAATGCGGGTTTTAAAACCACCAGCTCCGACAACGTCAGCATTGGCTCCAATGCGGGTCTGGAGAACACCACCGGCACCCAGAATACCTTCATCGGCACCGGGGCGGGGGTGAGTGCGAGTAATCCGGGTTTGCAGAATGCAACGGCCATCGGCTACGGGGCCCAGGTTAGTCAGAGCAACAGTGTGATTCTGGGAGCAGGAGCCAATGTGGGCATCGGCAATACGGCACCTGGCAACAAGCTGGAGATCACCCAGGGCACCACCGGTTACAGCGGGCTGCGGCTGACCAACCTGACCTCTTCGTTCGTTCCTGCCAGTGCGGCCAGCAAGTTTCTGACCGTCAACGCCAGTGGGGATGTCTACTTGGCCACCTACTCGGCGGGTGCTCGTGTCGGGGCGGAGTTGTGGTCGGCCAGTGGGCTTTACTTACAAAATAATAGTGAGGGTGGGGTAATTATTGGTAGTGGTATAGATAAGACTCCCTCCGACTACAATCTATTCGTAAGTAAGGGCATTTTGACTGAGAAAGTGAAGGTGGCTATCAAAAATACTGATGATTGGTCCGATAAAGTCTTTGCGCCCACTTACCAACTTCAACCGCTGCATGAAGTAGCTCAGTTTATCAAAGAAAACCAGCATTTGCCGGGTATACCGAGTGCTATTGAAGTTGTGGAGAAGGGCATTGATGTGGCTAAGATGGACGCAAAACTGCTGGAGAAGATTGAGGAGTTAACCTTGTATAGCATTCAGCTGGAGAAAGCTAATCAAATGCAACAGCAACAGCGCCAACAGGATCGGCAGGAGTTGCAAGCTATGAAGCAGAAGCAGGCCGAATTAGAGCAGTTATTGAGACAGGTTTTAAGCCGAAAATAACTGCTCGATTTGGGTTATTGGTCTCTCATCCGGGTAGGAAGTGTAGGCCACATCAGAAGCGCTAATTTTTTGCCTTTTTGTAATTTTTACCCACACAGGATAGGGGGTGATTGTAGACAAGTTGCAAAAAGGGAGTATAGGGGGGCTTCTGAGCAGGCCTAGGGAGCGTTGTTCAAAAAGCCCCTTTTAAGCTGAATTTAAGTAGAAAAAGTAGAACAATTAAATCCAAGCAGAGGCAGTTAGTATCACCTAGGTACCGGAAAATTAATCCATAAGGGGGACAACTGGATTGCTCCTCTTACTTTCTCCTGTTTTCTATATAGGCTACTATCATTACCCTTCTGAAAATCCAGAAGGTCTACCTTCCCATACCAGTTGATCAGATGCCAGGCGTGTGTGTAAGGAGCTGGATCGGGAGACACTTCAATTACATCCCATAGTAACACCCGAAACTCTTCGAACTGCTGGGGAACCTCATAAGCACCTGATTCGCGCGTCAGGAGTTGTATTTCATCATCGGCCAGCAGCAATTTGGCCATCCGTCAAGCCTCTGCTGGTTGGGAATTATACGGTAAGTCGTTGGTGCACTACTAAAAAAGTTAGTAAGGCGACTGGGCTGTACTCAATGGAAACCACCAGTATAATCGTTATTCATTTACTTATTAACCTTAGTCATGTTCCTTTTTAGGACATGGTGGTGTGGATAGAATGTAATAATGCCGACTCAGATTAAGTCGGCATTATTTTGACGCCCTGCCAGAATTTCGTCTAACCAGCAATAGCATTAAGTAACGAAGTACTCAAATCACAGGGGATATCTGCCGAGTCTAGCGGGTATTTTTTCATTCCTTTTCAGCAGGTTGTTCACTAGTCATGATCAGGGGCAAGATTGCGGCAGCGGCTAGTACGGCTAAACAGGTCACTTATTGGTGCTCATGACAGCAGTGAGATTGCCAAATCAAGCTGCTCAATGAAATGGGCGAATGCCGCTTCATAAGTAGTCTTTGCCAATGTGGAAGATTGATGAAGTTTAGTGTTGGCGAAGGATTCTTTAAGAATTTTTAGGTCTGACTGGGCATAGTAAGCCACTAGATTCCACGCTAGCAGATAGCGAGGATTATCTTCATTCGTAAGGCGTAACTGGTCGAGTAGCTTTTGGAGTTGAGAGAAGGTTTTTTCCAGACTGACGGTGCCCATAACAGGTTTCATTTGCTGAATTGACTTATTGAGTTGTATAATCTCGCTAGTTAGCGACATAGATCGGGTAGGTAACGTTGAGATGAAGTGATCTTATAAACTACGTACAGGGACAGGGCTTGGATTCCCAGGGGCTTGTGGAAAGAAAGAAAAGTTGACAGATAACAGGCTAGTTAGATGCCTCAGTCCACGTTCCAGCCACAAATACAATGGTTAGCAATCAATCAGATTGATTTAACCATTCCAGAGAGTTGCGTTCATAAAAATTTAGTTGAGTGTCGAAGAAAAATAGCTGGCATCTGATTTGCGGAAGACAGATTAATGCTACCCATGTACATGGTTTGTCTTGGTAGGCGTCTGCTTTTTAAACTTCTGGCTATGCTATTTTATATTGACCACCAACTGTTGGCCCTACTGAACTACTCAACTGGCCTCCTCTGCGGGTCTACCAGAATCACCAGGGCGCTCAACGCTTAGCCGTAGCGGACTTAGTATATTTGGAAGGCGATCTGAACTATACCTGGCTCCATTGGGTCGATGGCCAACGCAGCTTAGTCCCCTATTGCCTGAAACGGCTCAGTGCCAGTTTACCCCCCACTTGGTTTGTTCGCTCACACCGGCATTATCTGGTAAATTGCCAGTTTATTAATCGGATCGAGGTAAGATCAAAAAAGGCCATATTGTATCTTCATACAGGGGAAAGTTTGCCTCTTTCCCGCCGTTGCTGGTCATTACTTCGTCAGACCGTCAGTGTTTACCGCCAGTGAGTTTTGCTCTTCAAGAAATCCAGTACATCCACTTTGATAGGCAGGTTGATTATTTACCAGGTGTAGCGCTCAGGCGATCAATGATGTTAGACGGCTGAATTAAATGTAGCCAGGTTCGGAATCGGAATAAAAAACGCTGACTCTACTAGGGCTGGCGTTTTTGTGTTATCCTTGAGATTTCGAAGGCATTGCCCTGTGGACTTTAGCAATTTAACAACTGGTCGTTCTAATTGAACAGTTGAGTAACTTACTATTGGAAGGTGGTCAGTTTATCGCAGAATAATTGCTCAATTGATTCCAGCACACACGGCTACATAAGTACCATTGGCCTGAATCTTCGATTGTAAAAAAGCGAGTCTGGTCAATGCAGGAGTTAATGTAAATTGTTCCCGACTTCCATTCTATAGCAAGTATCATATATTTATCCGATGTCTATGGATTCACCTAGTTAATAAATTTACTATCTATTTTTCAGCCTCTAAATGTTAATTATCTGACCATGAAATCGTTCTATTGCTTACTGCTAGGTCTATTTCCTTTTGTTTATGTATGGTCTCAACCAACCAATTATGTAGCCAATACGGCTAATCTTAATACGCCTGGCACCTATAATACACTAGTAGGACCTCAGGCAGGTACTAGCATTACCACTGGTCGATATAATAGCTTTATGGGCAATGCCGCGGGCTACAGCACTACGTACGGTGAAAATAACACCTTTATGGGCTATCAGGCGGGTTTAAGCAATACCACCGGCAACTCGAACTGCTTCATAGGTGCTGCTGCGGGTGGCTTCAATACAACGGGTACTTCGAATAACTTTATAGGCCGGTTTGCGGGCGGGATGAATACCACAGGTGCCAATAACTCATTCCTGGGTAGTGCAGCAGGTTATTACAATACCAGCGGTATCTCAAACAGCTTTGTGGGCTACGTTGCAGGTAATCACAATGTCACCGGTTACGCAAACGTTGCCATCGGTTCCTACACTTCCTTTTCCAACACAACCGGCCACAATAATGTTATGGTTGGCGACTCCGCTGGCTTTAGTAACACGGTCTCTTACAATGTATTCGTTGGCTCCAAAGCGGGCTATTATACGCATTCAGGGGACAATAACACCTTTGTAGGCGCTTTTGCTGGCTATGCCAATGCCACCGGTTCGGGAAATAACTTTTCAGGTAACTATGCCGGATACAACAATACAAGCGGTTCAACGAATAGTTTCTTTGGCTATTCAGCCGGTTATGGCAATACGATTGGCGCAGCAAATACGCTGGTCGGTTGGGGAGCTGGTTCGACGAATCAACGTGGTTCCTGGAACACGCTCGTTGGCTATCAGGCAGGTGGCTCTCTAACAGGGAATAATAACACATTTTTGGGCTACCAAGCAGGATTGAACGTAACCACGGGAAACAATAACATTATCATCGGTCCTAATTCAGGAACAGCAATTACAACTGGTGACGACAACGTATTGATGGGCTATAACAGTCAGGCCACCGAAGGGATATTTCACAGCACTGCCATTGGTGCTGATTCCAGGGTGGCTGTGAGCAATGCCGTTATCTTAGGCCATCTGGCCAACGTGGGTATTGGCACCTCAGCGCCAACCGTCCGCCTGGAAGTTGTCAGCGAGTCCGCAAATGCCAGTGGATTGCGATTAACCAATCTTACCAGTCAGAGTAAACCCACTCAGTCTACAGACCAGTTCCTAACTGTTAATGAACAGGGAGATGTGGTCAAGGCTCGCTATCGGCTTCGAATCAATAACCCATCTGAATGGAGTGATAAGGTATTTACTCCAGGTTATCAATTGCTCTCACTCAATGAGGTAAAGAAGTACATCAATGCCAATCAGCATTTGCCAGGTGTGCCCTCGGCTGAGCAAGTAGCCAAAGAAGGCGTTGACCTGGTGAAAATGAATGCTACCCTGTTGGAGAAAGTTGAGGAGTTGACTCTGTACAGTATTCAATTAGAGAAGGCACGCCAACAAGATCAGCAGAAGCTACAAACTTTAGAGCAAAAGCAGGCTGACCTAGAGCAATTGTTAAAGCAGGTTTTAAACCGGAAGTAATTTCCGTAGCTAGTGTAGGAAATGCAGGTTGTAAAACAACTTTTTCTCCCTGTTACCTTTTGACTGCTTTTCACTACAGTTGGGCAAACATAGAATGGTCTCGCTCTGGCGTCGAAAAGCTAAATCATCAGGGTAACATCTGAACTGCTCCCTTTACCTTCTCCTGCACCTTGGACAGTGCTGCCTGATTCCCCTGCTCAAAATCCATCAGGTCAATTTTTGCATGGATGTTAATCAGGTTCCAGGACTGGGCATATGGAGCCGAATCGGGGGCAACTACAATCAATTGCCAGAGTAATTCTCTTAATTGAGTAAACTCATCCGTAATCTGCTGCTTGCCCGACTCCGCTGTTAGGGCTACAAATCTTGATTCGGCCAGCATCAACTCACCTAGGGGCGAATTAGCTGGCGGTTGGGGGTTAAACATGCTTCGACGTTACTTCTATTTTATTAAAATCGAGTGGAAATATACACGCTGTTTACCAGCTACCAAATAAACAGTTTGCTGTATTTGATTTGCAACTCTACAATCCCGATTGGTTGACGAAAAAGGAGTACTTGTTGAAGCGCTATACAACTGATTGGAATGAAATCCTGACAGCACAATGAATCTTGTCATTTCACCGGGTGATCGAGTCAGCGTTGAAGTTCGCACTAATGGTACTACCGAGGTACACAGAAAAGTTTGGTGCTTCGCTGGACTGAATCGGGACGTATCTCAATCAAGCTCGATGGGAAGGGATAAGAAAAGAATGTTTCACCGGAGCGGGTGAAGAATGTTAAGGAGGGCGATTCAGTCTAGTTGCTTGTTAGTCAGTATATTTAATCTGGCCCTGCCTTATATAGCCTTAACTCTACACCACCTTATAGTATGGCATCTTGGGCAGTCGGCACTGCCGTTATTAAGATTAACGGCTCTATTAGTAAAAAACAGTATGGCGAAGGCGCTTGTGCCTCGCATGTACACGCAGCGTTGCATGCTGCTGGCATTCACATTATCCCTCCCGCCTCACAAGATGCCAAAGACTATGGCCCATCACTGTTAATGGCAGGATTTCAGGATAAGGGGCCGCTAAAGGAAGGCTCCTGGGTTGCTGGCGACGTGGTTGTTTTCCCGAAGGTGTCAGGACATCCACACGGACACGTTGCGATTTATGATGGCGTGCATTGGGTATCCGACTTTGTACAACCTACCATCCTCGCTAACCGACACGACTACAAGGGATCTTCCTATATCGTGTATAGGAAGGATTGAAATCACTTAGGGTAAGCTTCCGGCTATACGATCGATCGTATAGCCTTTTTGTCTCACTACTACCGGGTAGCTCCCTGATTAACTGCCGTTGAGAAGATAAATGCACTAGTTCAAAACAGCGATTGAGTGTAAACGTATATTAGTTTACATGAATGACCTCAACGACCTACTGAATTACTTCAAATTCCGAGAACTGCCCGAAACACCCTTTGTTATTTCCCGCTGGGCGAAGACATGCAACCTGCGCCACTGCGTGGATTTAGCGATGAAGAACGCTTTAACAGGAAACAAGACGAGTATTAAGACGTTGATGTTGATCCGAGATCGGCTACAGAGCCAGAGTGCCCTATGCCATACCAAGTCAAATGAAGCATTGACTTAAAAGAAACGGGAGAAAGACGGTAAAAAAAGGGTGTTTTTCCCGTAGCTTGACAGTAGCAAAGATTAGGTTTTTAAGGCTTTCGCTTTGGACATACCCTGTGGCTACACATCACAGATAGGATTGCCCAATTTGAACTCTCCCAAATTCCTCGCACCTTCACGACTAGACACAAAAAAGCCCGCAGGGAAGTGCTGGCTGGGAATATAAAACTCTACACTATAAAATGATCAACCGAAAAGTAAGGGATAATTATCAGGAGTACGAGGGCTTATTGATACTGCCAAAAGTGATACACGATAAACGGATTATTATTTCGGCAGAAAAGTCAAATCATAGGGATTGGCGGAAAGGCCAAGGAGAAGTAGGCTACAGTTCGAACAATAGTTGTGGCGAGATTAAAATCCAACAAAAAATTGAAAAGGATACCATATATGGATCGTCTTTAGTTTACAAGACTATATGAAATATTCGCTTTGTCGTTTCGACTCTGACGGACATACCCATATCAATAAAGACGAAAATATCCCCTTAGCGGAACAGCATGTAAAAACCCCTCACTTTCATATTTGGGATGAATCAGGTAAAGAAATTGCCTACAGAACAGACTCAATTGATCTACATGAAAATGCAATCTTTGAAGATATTAATCAGGGATTTTCGTTATTTTGTAATGAGTTCAGTTTTAATGGGGTTAACGAAAAACTTCCTCCTATTTTAACGCAACTTCGCTTATTTCCCGATTTTACATTAGAAGATGTTCACGCAGGTTTAAAATTTGACTAATGGAATCGATACTTGAAATATTTCAGATCGTAAAAAAAGACTTTTGCGGACTACTTAACTATAAGCTTCGTGGAAATACTATTGAAATCATTACAGGTATTCCCACAATTACAAGTGCTGCTGTATCTGTTTTTATTAGTTATGATAAGGGGAAGTATGCCGTTTCGGATGGTGGATGGCTTTCGGCGGGTGAATACAATAATTACAACAATGATCCAGACGAAGGAGAGGTAATTGATAGAATTATCGATCAATACATGCAGTTCTTTTCGATAAAACAATTAAACGTCAAAATGGATCAATTTACTATTACCGCACGACGGAAGATGTCAAGTTACTTTCTGGGTGCGTTTTAGATGTAGCTCACTTTGTTGCTAATGCGGTAAATACGCAGCATGTAGCAATTCGAAATGTAACGGAAGAAGCAGAGCAAAAACAACAGTTTCATAGCACGCTAAATAATTACTTTAGAAAAAACTACGGTGCAAATAATTTCAGCGTAAATGACACGGTTAAATTAAAGGACGATAAGTCAGTAAGGATGAATGCTGTCCTGAGAGTCAAGGATAACCGTCTTACCCGCCAGTATTACATTATGTACATTACCGGGCAGCGTTCTGATCAATTTATAAAAGATGTTTCAAAGGCAACACTGAATTTTAAGATAATAAAAGATTTTGCCGTTGAGGGTAGCTTTTATCAGCGAATAGCCATTATTAATAAAAACGCTTCTGGATTCGATAAAAGTAAAAGCGGGCTTTATCTACAACAGATGGAAAGTGTAATAGAACAGGAAGCGGTAGTTGATGCCGAAAATAATATTGAAGAGTTACTTTCCAGGATTCCACTTAACTAAAAAATAGCCCGGTCAATCGCCGGGCATTTTTGTTTTAAATATTAATCTTGTCAATACCTGCCTCAACAACCCGCTGCACATTCTCTGGCACGTTCGACAATAAGTCATACCCTGTCTGCTTCTCCATCTCATCAACACTAACCCAGTGGCGCCCCCAAGCGCCTTCACCAGTTACATTCGTGTTCGGCATCGCAACGGCGGCCCGGCTAGAGAGTCATAATCCGCACCTGAGCCTTTATCCAGTTTTTATATTAAGGGAAATTTAGAAGCCTAACTACTGTAGGTCATAAGCTATTGGCAATTTTTAAGATTAGTCACAAAAATCAAGTCGTAATAATAGTCAGCATAATTTGCATTTCTATCAAATTTGGGACTATTTCTATCAAATTTGAGACTATTTAGTGTTTATGTAACGATTCAATTGTTTTGTTCCTCTAATTTAATAGGCTTTATTTTTTTTACCTAGCCAGGACTAGCTATAGCATATACTGTCAGAAGTAACAGGTTATAGCCTTCTTCCCTATTAATCAGCGATCAGAAGATTTCTGTCAACACTAATAGCACCTTTACTTTTAAGTAAACTTCCTAAATCACAAAACCATGAAAAAGCTATTCTATCTATTTCTCCTGCTCAGAAGCAGTTCTGCTCTGGCTCAGACCAATTATGTGGCTACTACGCCCAACTCGTCAACCCCCGCCACTGGCAATACGCTGGTTGGCCCGTCGGCGGGCAACAATTCAATGACCGGTATTCAGAATACCTTTATCGGCAATCAGGCGGGCCAGGCCAACACAGCGGGCAATTTTAATTCCTTTCTGGGCAGCTCTGCTGGGACAGCTAACCTGATAGGGCATATGAATACCTTCATTGGTTACTCAGCAGGCTATTCCAATACGACAGGCAACTTTAATTCTTTTCTAGGAACCTCTGCTGGGGCGGGTAACACAAGTGGCTCGTATAATGCGTACATTGGCACCAATGCGGGTGTTGCCAGCACCACGGCCACCGATAATGCGTTTGTAGGTTTCAATGCGGGTCAGGCCAATACCACCGGTAGTTTTAACGCCTTTTTGGGCTCCAATGCGGGCTTTACCAATACAACGGGGAGCAAAAATTTATTTATAGGTGCTCAGGCGGGCTTTACCAACTCAACGGGTGAAGCTAATGCCTTCGTAGGCTACGCGTCGGGCTATTCCAACACTGCCGGTACTCAAAATGCCTTTATGGGTTATCAGGCAGGCTATTCGAATACAACCGGTAATTATAATGCCTTTATGGGCTATACGGCTGGCTATGCGAACACGACGGGTATTCTAAATGCTTTTATGGGCAATAATGCGGGCAAAACCAATACAACCGGCTCCTATAATGCCTTTATCGGCGCTAATGCCGGCGCGTTTAACACTACCGGCAGTCAGAATGCCTTTGTAGGTAATGGTTCAGGCGCTTTTAACACTACTGGAGAAAGTAATACCTTTATAGGAAGCACGGCGGGCTACAATAATACAACCGGCTCCTATAATGCCTTTCTGGGTTACCTGGCAGGTACAAGTAACACCACTGGAGGCGGTAATGCCTTTATAGGTACCTATGCTGGCGTAGGGAATACGACTGGCTCAGGGAATGCTTTTATGGGGATGAATGCGGGCTATTCGAATACAATGGGCTTATCGAATGTTTTTATGGGGTCCAATACCGGCTATTATAACTCTATTGGCAATGGTAATTCCTTCATTGGATCTTCTGCGGGCTATACTAATACTACTGGTTCCGAGAATGCCTTTGTAGGTTCTGAAGCAGGAGGACGTAACATGACGGGCAATCATAATGCCTTTGTAGGGGCTCATGCAGGCTTCTCAAATGCAACAGCAGACAACAATGTCTTTATAGGCTATCAGGCAGGCTATAACAACACGGCCAGTGGTAATACTTTTGTGGGGTCGCTGGCGGGCTACGGCAATACTACAGGTACTGATAACACGTTTGTCGGTCTTAATGCAGGGAAAAATAATACCGATGGCGCATTTAACCTATTTGTGGGGGGCAGCGCCGGACAGGCCAACACCACCGGGAGAGAAAACCTGTTCTTCGGCGCGGGATCAGGCTATACCAACACTATAGGTCGGTTCAACACCTTCGTGGGAATCAATAGTGGGTATAGCAATGTGAATGGCGAGAACAACGTCTTCTTTGGCCAACGGGCAGGCTTCTCCAATACCAATGGTAACTTCAATCTATTTATGGGAGCCTCAACGGGCTATACCAACTCCACTGGCGTTTTCAACACCTTTGTGGGTAATGGGGCCGGCTTCACCAATGCCAGTGGCAACAGCAATACCTTTATTGGCTTAAACGCAGGCTTTAAAACGACAGCCTCCGACAATGTCAGCCTGGGTTATAACGCTGGCCTGGAAAATACGATTGGCACCCGCAACACCTTCATCGGTACCGGAGCCGGGGTATCGGCCTCCAATCCAGATTTACAGAATGCAACGGCCCTTGGATATGGGGCACAAGTAACCGCTTCCAACAGCCTGATTCTGGGAGCAGGAGCCAATGTGGGCATCGGCAACACGGCTCCTTCTGCCAAATTACACTTAACCTCCGGTACGCCCAATACATCTGGCCTTCGATTAGAAAACTTAACGTTTTCTTCACCTGTCAGTCAACCCAATGTAACCAAGTTTCTCACGGTGGATGAATCAGGAAATGTGTTATTGGGCAGTACCACTAATTCGCTCAGGGTAGCGGCCGAGTTATGGTCGGCCACCGGAGCCTATGTACAAAATGCCAATGAGGGCGGAGTTATCATCGGTCAGGGAGTGGAAAAGACTCCTTCAGGTTATAATCTATTTGTTAGTAAAGGTATTCTGACCGAGAAGGTAAAAGTCGCCGTAAAGACTACCGCAGACTGGAGTGATTATGTGTTCGAGAAGGGGTATGCCTTGAAGAGCTTAGCCCAAGTCGAGCAACACATCAATCGAACAGGTCATTTGCCGGGTGTACCCAGTGCGGCTGAAGTGGTCGAGAAGGGGATAGATGTGGTCAAAATGGATGCTAAGCTGCTGGAGAAGATTGAAGAATTGACCCTTTACAGTATTCAGTTGCAGAAAGCCAACCAGCAAAAGCAACAGCAGTTGCAACAGCAGCATCACGAACTACAAGCTATCAAGAAAAAACAGGCTGAGCTGGAAGGTTTACTTCATCAGCTTCTGAAACGAAAGTAATTCAGCTAGTGAGTAAAGAGCCATGCCAACTAGAAGATGGCTGGCTTTTTAGTTTAATGTCTTGAAATACTTCTCCTGATCCTGCTTCAATCTGCTATAGTAAGCGGCACCTTCAGATAGTGGCTTTACGAGGGCATTTGATTCATCAGATGGATATGGATCTTCTTGAACTAAGCGGTACGCTTTTAATAGGTCAATGATGATCCCATCTAGGTAATTTATATAGTCTGCTACCTCCTGCTTTTTTTTAGCCAGAGCCAAATCTAAACTTTCCATATGAGTAAAGATTACGCCAGCCCTTCCCGGCTGACTTTTTTTATTTCCGTCTCCTGCGGACAACCAGAACGATTACCACTACTACAACAAGTACTGTTAGTGAAGGCAGCAGAAGACCGCCCCTGTAGAGCACGCCATAATAGTCCTGTTCCTGTAAACTCATCAGATAGCTCATGGTGTGAATGTATATATCCAACTATGAAGGTGCGAGGAATTTGGGAAATAGGCAAATACTCTATCTATCTGAGCCTTCTCTCAGAAAACTAGAAAGTGTCTTGTTAGACCATCGGTGTAGGAAGTGTATAAAGTGAAGGCTGTAAAACATTCTTTTTTTCTACCTATTATCTTTATCTATTTTCTGGCATAATGTGGCGTATGTATACTAGCTCCATTGGGCTAAGCCTAGCTTGTATAGCTGTTTTTTGGATAGTCACTTTACTGAAACCATTCAATATGCATCGGGCTTATTATCCTGGTAAGTAATCGATTAGCCAGTATTATTCTATGAAATGGTGGGGATTAGCACATTCGAGGCTAAATCAAACCCCGTCTGCTTTTCATTGGCATCCATCAATAATACTAATAGTAATCGAAAACGATCACATTCGTGTTATAGAAGAAACCATACAACGAGATGAAATCAACTGACTTTAAAAAAGGGGACCGGGTAATGTATTCCGGTGGACCAACGACTCAAAATGGGGTAGTGACGAGCACCAACGCCACGTTTGTTTTTGTAGACTTTGCGGGTACAGGAATTGGAAAAGCGACGAGTCCGAAGGAGTTAAAAAAGGCATAAACAACGCTAGATACAAACGAGTTGGGCTCTTCATTAAAGGAAGAAATAGAGTGTAAATTAATGGGCTACCATCCACTGGTAAACCTTTTTTAGTATAGCCAGTTAGAGTAAAGGCAAAATCATCATAGGGGTGTTAACTTCTTCCAGTTTGTAATTAAAGCCCAGCTCACAAGCAGTTGGGCTTTATCGTAGGGGCTAATGCGTAAAATTCAGCCTATGAGGCCAGTCATTTCGCCCGGTGATCGGGTCAGCGTTGAAATTCGCATTGGTGGCTGTTATCGGGGCACACAGAAAGGAACCGTGTTATACTGGACGGCTTCGGGACGCATTTCAGTTAAGCTTGATGGGAAAGGAGAGGTGAAGAATGTTTCGCCTGAGCAGGTCAAGAAACTAGCAAACGGGCTTTCCTAACCACCGTTGGGTAGAAAATCAGCTTTATACACATCACCGATTCAGCCTAAATGTACATTAGTGGGTATGAATGAACTCAACGAACTACTAAGCTATTTTGAGGGCCGCTGCCTGCCCGAAACGGAATTTGTTATTTCTCCCTGGGCACGTACATCTAACCTACTCAAGTGTGTAAAGCTGGCTATCGCCACTGCTCAGGATGGTAACAAAGCCAGTATTCGACGGCTACAGATGATTCGTCAACGCTTAGAGCGTCAGCAGGTAGTTAGGGCGAAGTGGTGAAGTAAATCGTTACTTTTTTCCAACTCCTCGTCAAAAAGGTACTTTCTCCAAAAAGTAACCTGTAAATGCTAAAAGCCTGACTGATAGCGGTCACTACCAATACTTCACTCTAGGGAGGGTGAACACTTAAGAACGCCGATTCTGATTGAGTCGGTGTTTTTTTACTTTATAAGGTGCTCATAAAGAGCATTGGCCTAAAAGAAACGGGTAAAAGACGGTATAAAAAAGGGTGTTTTACCCGTAGCGTTGGTTTAGGCAATTGTCTAATTATGCCGCTACTTCTAAATTCCTAAGTTGATCTGCTCTAAGTTGTTTTGTCAATATTATTAATTACTAAATCATTAATCTTTTAAGATGGCTTAATTACAAGTATATGCAATTAATTAATTTTTGGATACTTAAATACATAATAAGTATAAGCAGTACAAATACATATATTTATATATTAGTAATTATACTTTAAATTATTTAATTTGACCCCATGATACTTAGCCAATAGCTACGAATCTATACGTAACTTCTACTTTATGAATCATAAGTACCTTCTTCTTATTATTGGCTTCTTTCTGATTGGTTGTAGCAAACGTGCCGTTATCAAGTTTGCTCAAAAGCCTGCCGAATTAACTTCCGCAGACATATTGACAGAAATAATGCTTGTCAATAAATCTCCTCGAATAGTGTTACGTGTCCCCAATACACGTGTCGGTGTAACTAATACTCAAAGTGCTGGTAATCAGAGATCTGAAATGGTCAACACCGTTGTTGTAAAACAAACGGTAAAAGGCAAGAGTAATCTTAAAATTCAGGAAACTGAGCAGCAGTATGATGAAACAGCCTTATACAACGCTATTGAGAAACAGCTATTCAAAGAAGGTTTTAGTGTTCGCGATAGAGGCCTCTTTAATCAGGTATTAGATAGTAATCACAGTATCGATTACTCTAAAATTAAAGACTTTACAAATACTGATTTGATTCTTGAGCTGGTTAGCCTGGATGGCTCGGTGGGTTATACAACAAATGTTTGCTATACTGATCCAGATGGCAAACAACGTCTCATCGAAGACTACCGTGATCTAAGAGGAGCATCTGTAGAGTTTAAACTGGTACACGTAAAAACAAACGAAATCGTAGGGTCCTATAAATTACACCACACACCATGCTTAGATGGGTGCAGAGGTATGTATTCTAAAAAAGGAGCTTATGGAATGTTTGTAAGCGGTTTCTGGCTTAAGCCTGGTGAAACAAAGCAAAAAAAACCGTATCAACACTTAGATCAGGATGAGCTGGAAGCTTTTGTTACCGAGGCTACCCGGGAGCTAGTTAAAACTATTCGTTAAATCACAACCCCACCATACATGAGAAAAGCTTTACTTGCAATTATTCTTGTGCTCTATATAACAACTGGCTTATTAGCCCAAGATGTTATATATACAGCTAATGGCAATCGACTAGAAAACGCCCAGATAACAGGTTTATCCGAAAGCAAACTTACGTTTACTGCTCAAGGCAAAACCCTGACTTTCCTGCGTCAAAATATTTTAATTGCATTTAGAAAAAACGGCAATTTTTTAGTGATTAGTGAACTTGGTGATGATCTGACCCAGGCAGAGCAACGCTTGCAAGGCTATTTATCAGCTCCATCTAGGACAAATGATAGAGACTATATTATAAAAGCAGTCCCTCTAACAGTCATCCCGGCTAGTATTGCCTATGAAAATCAAACAATTGTCAATTACACAACTAAGGATGGCAAATCAGCCTCTATCCCAAAAGGTGAATTAATCGGGATTCTATATCGGGATGGCCGCCACCTGTTGCTGCGGGATGCCATTGATGTTGCCCCTTTATTGGTCGAAGTAAAAGAGCGATTGAACGCAAATAGTCTAACAGTTAATCCTCAGTCAACTATAGCTACAGTAAACCCGCCGGTCTCAGTTCAAACATATCCTAAGCCTACAAATTCGCTTCCTCAGCAAAGTAGTGAAGCTGCACTTTCTGAAAAAGATAGACCAGCCCCCCCGACAACTCGGCTCCAACTAAGGCAGTCAAAGAAGGTAATAGTCTTAGTTTAAGTGAAGCAGACTATCAGCTATATCGTAAAAAAGCGCTGCAAAGGGTAGATGAATTTGTCTCATACCTGAATATTATAACGAATAAAAGTCTTCCTACAACCGAGAAAGACAATGCAATTGCCCAGGCTGCGAAACTTTTTATGCCAGCCGCGACAATAGAAGTAACCTCAAAAAGCCGCCCAGGTGCCAGACGATTTCCTGTTCGGGAATATTTAACCCGGCTCAAGCTACTCCCTTATAGCTCTACAAAAATTGAGTGGTCAGAAATACAGTACATTAAGGAAATGTCCCAGGCGGCAGATGGAAATTACTACGGGGTAATTACGGGTCAACAAACGTTTGTGGGCTACGGTGGTAATCCAGGTGATGTAATCTATACAGACGTAACGCCTAAACGAGTCCGGGTTAAACTGGAACGCTATCAAATGTCCTATGATGGCACTGACATAACAAAATGGAACCTGTTATTAGGCAATATTGGCGTAGCAGCTAATTAATCAGGACAGGATGAATCGGATTAAGGCAATAGCTCTGATGTTCACGCTTTCCTGCCTGACAGCCTACTCTCAGGAGGCAAACTATGCATCATGCTTAAGTATAAAAGGGATTATTATTGATTATACCAGCCACAATGAATTGACAGATGTTCGCTTATCAGCAAAGATGGTAACGGGTTCGAAGCTAGTCCGTACTAGTACTAACTTAGGCCGGTTTTCAGCAGAGGTACCTTGTGAAGCAACAGGTCTACTTTTAGAAAGAGCAGGATATCGTACACAATTTTTATCGCTTGAGGGATTAAAGGCAATAAATGACTCTCAACAGATAGCCATTGTTATTCCACTTCTTGCAGTGGATTGGCAGCGAAAAGACTATACATATCTTCAAACTGAACAAAAAGAGTATGTCCAAGGTGACAGTGCAAGTGAGCCATCGAAAGCCAATCAACAAGCGGTTCAGCATAGCCATTTTGTGATTAAAGATGCACTGCGCAATACGCCATTAAAGGCAAGTATATGTTTCTACTACACGAAAAATACGATTAAGAAATGCGTGGATACGGATCAAACGGGTAAACTAGACCTTGATTTTGAGCAAAGAGACATTGTAGCTATCGAAGCCTCGGCAGAAGGTTATCAGCGATATGATGGTAACTTAATCATTGAGTCTGTGGATGGCCGTTCCATAAAACAGTCAATAAAGCTTCAGCGTGAGCTAACGATTCTGACTGTGCAGGCAGGTCAGGGGGCACAGTGCAATCTAACAGCCGATGGTAAAACATATTCATTAACACCTGTTCAAGGGCAAATCGGTTGGTATAGCACCTTCGAGGCAATCCCCACAGTATATGATTTGGTTATAAAAAAACAAGGTAGATTAATAACACAGACTATCAACCTTCACAATGGGTTAAATTATGTGATTGTGAAAAAAGAAGAATCGGAAAATACGTTTGCCCCAACCACCAGAATTTACCCTGATTCCTCTACAAAAAAAATAATGATATCCCCTGCCTTTCGGCTGGATAGCTTACCAATGCTTTATTTTGAACAGAGCAGTTATAAACTCCGTGCTGATTCAAAAGAGTTATTAAAACACATAGCCCTGTATTTACAGAGTCATAAGGACCTCAAAGTCCAGGTTGCAGGACATACCGATAACGTAGGTAATGAACGCCTGAATAAAGATCTATCTGAGTTCCGCGCAGCAGTTGTTACTAATTTCCTGACCCAGCAGGGTATTTCAGAAAGTCGCTGCCTCAAAGTTGGCTATGGTAGTCAATACCCAATTTCACCAAATGATACCGAGGCCAATAAAGCCCTGAATCGAAGGGTTTCTCTAAAATTGATCACTACTCAATGAAAAAAATATACGGATTAAAATTCCTTTGCTGGATAGTGTTGCTATTTAATGGGACCATTAGCTGTCATCAAGACCCGCTTGTTCCCCCATCGGCAATCCCGACCACTTGCCGCATTTATCAGCTTATCAATATTAATGAAGGTATTCGCGACACCACCACCTATTACTATAATACGTTTGGGCTTATTGAAAAAAGTACTTACCGTAAATGGGAAAATAGTCAGTTGTCAGTCAATACTGAACAAAGCTTTGTGTATACAGCTGATTATTACCTGTTCTCACAAGTTGACCGAACAACGACTCGCAATGCTAGTGGGAATTTAACACTGCAAAATAAAGGATATACATATACCTACCAGGATGGCCGCATCCAGCAGGTCGCTATCATTGATAATTCGTCTAATGCGAAACTTGGTTTTAGGGAGTACACCTATGAGGGTGACAAACTTAAAGCATACACTGAGTCAAATGGTAATAAAGGGCTTATCAGACGATATACCTTTGATGGGGCAGGTAAACTTACAGGATACGAAGAACCAGGCTCAGGAGTTATCAATACTATCCTTACAAATGGAAAGATTGTTCAGCGAACTTATTCGGATAGCAGTTCGGTGCAGTACCAATATGATGCCGAAGGACAATTATTGAAACAAATACTCACTTCTCCTACAGGAAGGTCACAATATTCATATTCCTATGATAACAAACCGTATTGGAATAAGACCCAATTGCGGTTGAGGGGTATACCATATCCAGATATAGGTGAACATATTCAGCTACACAACCTGGTAGCATCTACTTACAGCAGATACCAGAATAACATTTTGACAGGAGAACAGAAACTGATTTACGCCCATACGTATAACAAGGATGGTTATTCTCAAGGATATGGCAGAAATGATGGTGTTCGCCAGATAAACTACTATAGTAATTGTCTATGAAACAGTTCTTTATTTTTCTTTTGCTGAGTCTGGGACTCTGTAATACATCACTGTTTGCCCAGAAGAAATCGACTAAAGTGTACATCGCTGAGGTGAGCATACCAAAAGTGCTTCCTGGACCACAATTAAAGCGCCGAAACGATGAAATTACGTTCCAGGCAAAAAATAAAATCAACAATCTTCTCGACTTGTTCACCACGCTGACTTCTAATAGCCTAACCGAATCTGAACGCAGTTCAGTTATCCAAAATAGCTATTTGCCTAATCAAAACCAGATATTTTATAATGACGCAGTCGTTGTTGAAGATGATATTGATCCTAAGCATACAACATCAGAGAATACATCAGAATTAGCAGTTGATAGGTATTTACGAGATATGGATCTTTTTTACTCCAAAGCAGATACCGTTTCTATCAAGTTCACTCAAATAATTACGTCGCCTGTTCAGGATGGAAAAGAATATATCTATATAAAGGTATTTTTTACATCAGTCTTTAACGGAAGACATACCCAATTTAAAATACCTTATCAACCTATTCATCGTATAGCCGAGTTAAAAGCCGAATTGGTTGAAGGAAAATGGCGTACGTATATCACTCGCTTAGCGTTTTTGCGCTCTGGAGAAGGTCTTACTGAACTTTCCAGGCCAATCATTAAAAATGAGTTTGGCCCGAAAAAGTCTTTAGATAGCAAACCCGTAAGCTTTCTTCAAGACGATAATACGAGTGATTCAGTGATGGTTAAATGGGATGTGCAATGGCTAACTATTGTAAAGTCAACACTAGAAATGATCCCTGTTGGCTCCTATCAGCGCAGTAATTCTAGCACTAAAGCGCTGAACAGCATCAGTATTACTTTGGCGAAGGATGATCAGAAACTCACATTCAAGCGGCTTGATGGGACTCAAATCGGGTTTAGCCAAATCATTGTAAAGGACCCAAAGATAAATGATCCGGACATAGATGACCTGGAGGACATAAACCGTCTTAGTCGCAAGTATCGTATCAAGGGTTGGGGGCAGATAGCAGCTGGGCTACTTGCCTTAGGAGTAAGTTACGCAGGCTATACTTCACTTCAAACTAGCTATAATGATTACACTGCCAAATTGAGTAACATCAATTCTGAATATGCCATCTGGCAAACTATGACACAACAGTCTGGAGGAGGTATATCAACGCCAATGACTTTTAGTGAATATGCTAGACCAGGAATTTATGCTGTATATGGTGGAGGAGTTGTAGGTAGTGGGCTGATCATTAATGGTATAAGGCATTTATTGAAAGCAGGTAGGTTAAAAAGATAAGCGGCCTTAACAATATTTATAAAGATTTACAAACAAGAATGAATGCAGTAATAATACGCCTATGGCTAGCAGTACTGACAGTAATGCTAAGTCTGGCTACATTGAAAGGGCAAACTATCACTCTATCCAATGTAGATCCGAATGGAAGCCCAGATGATGCATTTGACGGTACTATCTTTCAGTCAGGTAATCAATATGGTGATGCTAACATCTACGCCATTCTAAGTGGAGGGGCGAAGTCATTCCAAATTGTATCGCCAGGAGAAAGTTTAACAAAGACGATTAGTTCAACGGGCTACTTCACCATCCGTACTGCTAGCAATATGGTGGTTGACAAAAGTAAAATCCTTAATTTTTCAGGAACCGTAACAGGCTCTGTTGCAATAACTATCAAGCCATTAAGCGTTACAACGCTCAGTGCTAACGTTTCTTCTGAAACTACCCCTGGCTCAGAATTGACTGTTTCTTATCAAACTGGTGCAGGCACATTTCCGCCAGAACTTATTGTTGGAAAATTTAAAGTACAGCTGCTCGATGCAAACGGTAATCTATTAAGTGACTTACTAAACTCAGCAGATCAGTATACAGGTGCAGAAAAGGTCAATTCTAGTCGCGGAAACATTCGGTTCATCAAGGCAACAATTCCAGTTTTTACGCCCGCAGGTACCTATAGAGTACGTGTTATTACGCAGGGTTTAACTACGCAGGTGATTGGGAGTACAAGTGGGCAATTTACAATACGAGACAATCCTCCCATTATAGGCAACAATGGTGTTAGTAGCAGCAGTTTCTGTGCAGGTACTACCGTATCGTTCCCGTTTTCAACAACTGGTGTTTTTCCATCAGGAAATCTATTTAAGGTTCGATTAATTGATGGCTCTGGAACAATACTTCAAGATCTTGTAGAAACAAGTGCAACAACCCCTGTTCGGGCGATCCTACCATCGACATTAGCCAACGGCTCTTACCGGTTTTTAATTGCTAGTACGTCAACTAATGTAGTGAGTTCAACCAGCACTATTAACATAACAGCTCTTCCTACTATGAGCCTTTCGGGGAGTAGTAGTAATATAGCCGGTTCTCAGGCTGCTGTACAGGTCAAATTTACTGGTACCCCGCCCTGGTCAGTCGATTTTACTGATTACCGATCTGATGTTGCACCCAACTATGTTCGAACGATCACTACCTCCGCCAGCTCTACCAGCATCAATCCAACATTGTTTTTTACCTCAACCTATGATAAAAGCTTTATCAAAGGATTTAAAGACAGCGGTTGTGGAACTAGTACTGCCATCAATGGATCATCGCAGATTATAGTTACCCCTCTTGTTATAACAACTGGAAGCTTATCAGGAACCTACTGTCCAGGGTCGGTTATTACAGTGCCTTTTACAACAAATAGTCAACTGCCAACTGATGCCATTTGCCAGGTACAATTGTCTGACAGCAATGGTAGTTTTCAAAATGGAACAATCATTGGTACAGGTAGTCGCACGAGTCCAATCAGTGCAACGCTATCCCAATCATTAACTCCTGGAGCAGGTTATAGACTCTTAATTATCGTTCAAAAACCTACCTCACAGAGTGGGATCGACTATAATGATGCGATCAATTCAACCTCTGGCACACTAATCGTTAACCGACCGGATGCTCCCAAAGTAACTGATCTTTATTTTTGTTCCGGAACTGTTTTAAGTCCATTAACTGCTACTGGCACCAACTTGAAATGGTATAGTGAGGTAAATGAACAGCCGTTGTCTGGTACTCCAACTCCATTAAACGACCGCTCAAGCCGATACTTCGTCTCCCAAACAGTAAATGGATGCGAAAGTCCACAGGCAACTCTTAATGTATACAGTAAGTCAGTTCCATCTCCACCATCATTAACTAGTGTTACGCTGTGCCAGGGGGCACAAGGTCAATTTTCAACCTCAATTATAGGCGCACTCTGGTATACTTCAGCAACAGGTGGTGTCGGATCAGCACAACCACCAACGCTGAATAGTCAGGCCGCTGGCGACCAGGTTGTGTATGTCACTCAAACAGTTAACGGGTGTGAAAGCTCACGTGCGGCTGTTAAAGCAACTGTATATGCTATCCCAACTGCGCCGACTTTTCAGGTACCGGTTCCACTGTGTCAGTATGCTACTGCAACTGCCTTAACAGCAGTAGGCCAAAGTTTAACCTGGTATGATCAGTCTGGGAAGTTAAATGGTGCCCCTGTACCAGAAACGTCAGTGTCAGGCACTAAATCATATTCAGTTAGCCAAAAAGTGAATGGGTGTGAGAGTCCACGTACTCAAATTGACCAAGTTATTCGAGTTGCACCTGCTACGCCAACAGCAACGTCTGTTCGCTTTTGTGTGGGCGAATTGCCGCGCTCTCTTACCGCTACTGGATCAACCATTAAATGGTATACTACAATAACTGGCGGTACAAGTACGAGTACTTCACCTGCATTTCTCACTGAAACGCCTAGTGTCTTAACATTCTACGTAACGCAGACTGACAATAATAACTGCGAAAGCCTACGTTTGCCAATATCTGTGTCAGTTGTTGCTCCCCCTGCTGCACCGACTGTGAACTCCAGTCAAGTTGTTTGTCAATTTGCTAAAGTAAGCTCGCTTACAGCTTCTCCAAATACTGGTTTGGTATGGCAAGGATCTGGGATTAATGGGATTAGTGATATAGCTCCTACGCCTGCCACCACTCAACCAGCTACCTATACCTATCTGGTTTCGCAAAAGGCGGGAACCTGTACCAGCATAGCTTCTTCAATCACCTTTACTGTTCGTAAACTGCCAGATCCGCCCAAAGTAGTTTCACCGGCTACCTTTTGCATAGGTCAGACTAGTTCGGTTCTATCTGCAACAGCCGATGGGCCTTTGACCTGGTATACAAATGTAGACCATAGTGGTTCTTCATCATCGCAGATAGTAGTTAATACAAATCGTGCCAGTGCAACGACGTTTTATGTTACTCAAACTGATAACTTCAAGTGTGAAAGCCAGAACAGCATTCTCGATGTTCGTGTATCAACCAAAGCGACTGCACGTCTTACTGGCGATGGTGATATCTATCCCGGTGATAGCACAGCTGTTCGAGTGCGTCTAACAGGTGATGGCCCCTGGTCATTCACGAACTGGAACAAACAAGTAATCAATACTTCGGACTCGCTTTATGTCAAATGGGAAAGGCCAGCAGCAACACGTTCCTTTGCCATTACAAATCTGACTAGTGCCTGTGGAGTAGGAGATATCCTAAATATCTATACGTTGCTTGTAAGAACACCTCTCGGTAATCAGGCTATAGTAGAGCCAGTCCTACTAAAGGCTTATCCTAATCCCACAACTGGTGATATTATTGTGGATTGGAGTTCTCCTGTCAAACAGGATATTAACCTGCAAATACTCAATTCAGAAGGAAAAATAATAAGACAAGTCACGCGTGAATCTACAAACGTTTTGCAGACTGAACACTTTCAAATTGATAGTCAGCCAACAGGCCAGTATATTCTCCAAATAACAACACAAAAAAATGGTGTACTATCACGGCGAGTTGTCAAACATTAATTTAATCAGCCAAGCCTTTTAACCGTAAAATAAATGTCCACACTTTTTGAACTTTTTAACCTATTAGCAAGGGGAGTTTATTTATTAGGCCAAAAACGCTCCGCCTTTTCAATTACCTTGTTGGCTGCTTTTTTTCTAGCTATTTTATCTTGGTATTTGTGCAACAACTATGTGAAACTTTGGAATCGACGCTTCCGGCTTACTACTACTCACCAAGTTTTAACCTTGATTGCAAGCACACTAACATTTTTCTTTGTTTTGGCTTTTAGTGGATTGTCATACATGAAGGATGTTTCAAGCGCCATCGTTAGTCTGTGGGAGGAGTATGAAATTAAAGAAGATGATAAGTGGAGTAACGCAACGTTTAAAGAAGCCTTCTACAAGATTAAGGATTTAAATATTGAAAACTTCGCCAATATTCCCGCTCCTGGAAATCAAAGAAGTTTTGTCCCAGTTTCAAAGAAGTTATCACAAGAAACGGCAGCGAAAGTATATGCCTTAGCCGCTTGTGAGCATTTTGACCAAGCTCACCCTTTTCTAGGAAAAATTATTTGGTCAAACCCCACGCAATCTGCTGAAAATATATCTCAGGATGTTATGAACTTCTTTGCAGACAACTCTGGAAGTATGTATTCCTCAGCTAAAGCAATTAGCATAGCTGCTGAAACTATTAAAATACAGCTTAATCAGCAAACACCACGAACAGTTACTTTATCTAGAATAGGCCTTATTGTGCTCTACCTTCTGGTGATAGCGCTTCCATTAGGCTTTATAGGCTATGCAGCTTATAAAGACATTCGTATTCAAAAATAATCTCACTTTTTGAGCAGGTATTCAAACACAACGATCATGGCAAATCATTTACTTATTGGCATAGGCGGTACTGGTGGTAAAATTATTCGAGCTTTTCGTAAAACGATATATCAAGAATTTCGGCAGACTAAGCCAGATAATGCTCACATTGGCTATCTGTATATTGATTCAAGCGATGAGTTAATGGGATTGGAAGACCCAACTTGGAAAATACTAGGCAAAAGCGTTCAATTGGGGGAAAACAGTAAAGTCCGAATAAAAGGACAGAACCTTAGGCCCGTACTTGACTCAGTTGATCAGTATCCTGGTATTCAGCCATGGATTGGTGACCGTGCAATTTGGAACGATGTTTTGGAAGCATAGTTGGAGATGCCGCTGGTGGACAGAAGCGAAGATTAGGGCGTTTTCTTCTTGCTACAAATGTATCATCGTTTATCAATGCTTTAAATGCACAAGTACAGGATTTAGTAAAAAATTCTCAAGATCCTAATGTGACATTCCATGTATGCTGTGGCTTAGCGGGCGGTACCGGTAGCGGAACCATTGTTGATATTGTTGCTCAGATTCGCAACAATTACAAGCCCTCCTACCCCGGTCAATATCGTATCATAATCTATGCATTTTTGCCTGATGAAAAGCCCAAACCTAACCGTGATATGACTGGCTTCTACCATGCTAACGGTTATGCGGCTTTACGAGAATTAAATGCCTTAAGTATTGGCACTTTTAAGCCAATTGATTTAGCTGCTAAAAATCCTAATCAACTCAAGTTGGATTTACAGGATCCATTCAATGGATGTTATTTATTTTCAAACCAGAATGAGAATGGTTACCTAGTAGATGTTGATAATCGTTTACCTGATATCATTGCAGACTTCCTTTATCAAAAGATAATTGCAATTGAAACTGTGCAGGTAGTTGGTGGGCAAGACGAACATCCGCAGGCAACTTTAAGTCGGCAGGAAAACGCTGAAAATGGAGATAGCAGCCCCGAGACATCTCCGAACGATCCAAACATCATGGAGCGCAGCAAACGTTTTCTCACATTTGGCTTAAAGCGAATCGCAATACCAGAAGAAGAAATAAGGGAATATACTACGCTGACCCTGGCGAATCAGGCGACTCAACATTTGCTTTATAATAACTGGAATGATGATGTAGGCTGGGACAATAAGCCTAAAAATATTGACTATTTATCCTATGTAGAAGACAGAGCCAATTTAGAAGCTTGGGCGCTTACTAATGAGCACTTAATTTATTCAAAGGGTATTCTTGAAGGAGATCGGACGAATAAGAACTGGAAGTTGATAAGTGAGTATTGGCAGGTAGTAGCCGCACCTATGATGTCTACGGCAATGGAACAGGACTGGTCCCAATGGCTAAGAGAGATAGAACGATTATTTTCGGAAAAATTCGATAATGAATACCGAGGTAATGGAGTAAAGAACTTTTACGCTAATAAGGAATCCGCTAAAAATGCGATAGCACTTGAAATGAGGCAACGCTTAGAAACAAAGCTGATTGACTTGTGGCGCAACGGCGAGTTTTCTATGTATAATATTCAACAAATTACGGAAGCCGTTGGCGTATGGGTTCTGAGTAAAATCAATGAGGTCAATGGAAAAATAACAAAAATTCGAGAAGAAATTCCGGGCGAGGAAGCAAAGATAAGCGCGAATAACAAGGAATTTAGCAATATTGGCGTACTGGCCCGAACAATGGGGAAACACAAAAATATGCTGATTGCTCACACAGAAGTGCTAACTCAGCTTTATCGCCAACGAACTAATTTAGCTGGTTGGGAATATGCAAAATCGTTGCTAGGAGCCTATAATCTCCAATTAGCAACTCTTCAAAAAGATATTGCTAAGACCGTTCAGACGCTTGCAGTATCCATCGAAAAATTCGATAATGGACTTAAAGAACGGCTTCAAGACAAAGGTTTAGAATTAAATGAACATATAGTTCGCTTTTATGATCGTAACAAAGTTACCCAGGCTTTGCCCATCTTTATTCTGAACAAAAACCTACAGCATACTACGGCCGGTAACGTCCGCAGTCGCTTACTAAGCATTCTTGGTAATACACAGACATTTAGCAATTTCAACGGAAAGATAAACGATGTTGTATTTCAAGATACACTATCTGATGTGTCAGAAGAAAATGCCGCTGTCTGGCACGATGCGTTACCGAAACAGCAGCAATTCATGGGGCAAAGTATTGTCCAGAAATTACGAGAGGAATACGCTGGGAACGATCAGGCACTCATCCTTTTCGTAAGGGATATTGTTAAACAATCTGGTAGTTATCTCCAATTCAATCCTGACGAGATTAATAAAAAAGGAGATGGTATTCCAAACAAGCCATGCAAAGTAGTCACATACACTGTTATTATTCCTCACGCTCCCGAAGAACAAGAATTTGTTAGTAAACTGGAGGACGCTTTTCGCCAGAATATTTCAGCGACAGGTAATGTAAGTATATCTATTGTTCCGCAGAACGATCCTCGACGGCAGCATGAGATAGTTCTAATGACGGTTACTAATTTGTTCCCATTGCGATTTGTTGGACAGCTTAAATACCTTAAGGAAGGCTATGATCGTCAAGTGGTATATCACCAGAACGTTGCTGAGAAAGCTAAAAATCGTATGATCTTACATTTGGAAGGCGATGGTACGCAATATCCAGACCTTTATGTCAAGACCATTACCCGAGACGAGTATACGCCCTACATGATTTTAGCCATTGCAATGGGCCTATTTGCAGAAATAGAAGATGTACGGGGTATATCCCAACTGGCACTCATGCGAAAGAATAAATATGGTATTGATGAAGATCCTATATTCCTAGGAAGCGACTTACATCAGGCAAAAGAAAATATGCCCATGAAAGATTTGTCAGCTCTGAAATTCGAAGTAGAAGCCAAATTAAACGATGAGTTTTTACATGTCTCCAAGCGCAAAGAATTACAGGAGAAAGTAGTTAAAGATATTAATGCATTCAAAGCATCCAGAGGGGGAGCGTAACTGATCCGATTTTTACTTCTTTCCGCAATTCGGGTAATCAAGCTCTTGAATTAATTAATCAATAATACCCCACCAAGTATGAAACAGTATATATGTTTAAATCACGGTGAATGTAATTGGGCTGATGAGAAGCCAGCTAGAGTATTCACGTTACCCGAAGATGAAGAAAATGTTTGCCCAAATTGTGAAAGTGCAAATATTCGACCACCACTTCCTTTAGCTTCTCCAGGAAGAAAAATTATTCCCTACGTATTAGCGGGATTAGTGATTATTGTATTGGTTTTATTCTTTTCTTTCAAGGAAGAAATCAAGAGCCCAAGTACAAAAGAACACACCTCCGACGGTGGTTCAAGTGGTAATGCTAAACAAGATAACACTAGTTATACCGAGAATGGTACTAAAAATCAGGGTAATGACAAAGGTACTTATTCACAGGATAAAAACTCACCCAAACCAGTTGAGTTAACTTATCGGAAGGTAGAAGGTAGTGAGTTCTGTATTAGCGACTGTGTACTCAGTTACAGTGAGATTGACAATCTAGGGCATATTAGAGAACGAAAAATAGAAAATTATGCTAAATGTTGTCCAGCTAATAAATAGTAGGATTTAGCAATAAGAGAGACTGATTGATGTGTTTTACAAATATCCGTCTATATGATTTCTCCAAAATTTTTTTCATACTGTATTGCATGGGGCAATTATCACTGACAACTGCGTTTAGTCAAGGAACTGCTCCCCGTAGGCATGTCAATAAACGGCCATCAATAACCACTGTATTAGTCTGTGGAAGTCAGAGTGCCTATGCCTATCACAGCTACGAATGTCATGACCTCAACCGATGCCAAACGCGCTAAGCCATAGAGTTTGTCGGTCGTGTTCTCAAAAATATGGCTCAGCGACTGGCCCAACTCATAGCCCCGCTTCAGGTCAGGATACCGATCAAAAAGCAGGCTGGCCCGCTCTTGCTGACTTGGCGTCCAATCGGTCGTCTTTTTATAGAGCACATAGCGGCTACGAGCCAGCAATTGTTTAACCGTGTCGCCATTGGAAAGCACTTCCGGCTCATAAAGGCTTTGAGTAAGCTTGGCCTGCTCCAAAGCTTGATTTTCGGCATCCAGGGCTTCCCAACGGCACTTGATGCGCATATCCTGAACAGCCTCCAGGGCTAATTGTTGCACATGGAAACGGTCGGTGACCTGAGTGGCCTGGGGAAAACATTTCTTGGCGATCAGGGCCATATTAGCGGCCATGTCCAGAGTGATCTCACTTACTTTTTTGCGAAGCTTTTCGGGGATTTTGCGCAGGATTTCAATGACGATTTCGGCTTTGGTCCCAGCCACAATGGCTACCATGCTGGATTTGCCCCCTTTGGCCGCTTTATTGGTCAGAATCGTATATAACTCCCCATTCGAGAGGCTCGTTTCGTCAATAGACAGATGCGTACCCACATTTTGCGGGTAACCAGTCTTTAGCATGCTTGCGTTGATCCCAATTTTTAAATCCACTCTGACAATCACGGTATTGTCGTAATAAAGCACGGCCACCGACTCCATAAAACCCACCAATAGCTCGAATGCTAGTCGGGTTGGTATCGACTGATATCTTTTAAAAAAGCGGAGAACTCACTCGTCATCCGCGTTCCTTCTGCTACTTGTGTCCAATCTCGATAGACGACTTTGCCCGTTTTGGTATTGAGCCAGCGACGACGCTTGATATGGAGGAAGACCTGATGGCCACGGATAGGAAAGTCCTGAACGGTAATGGTGGGAAAAAAGCCTTTAGAGAGGAGGTTTTTGCGCTCGGAGTCTTGCGGATCGGCATTTTTCTCTTCGATATGAACTTGAAAGACACCATCCTGACGGTCAATAGAAGTCAACTCGAAATTTTCCAGGATAAACTCAGGCAACAGAAACTGAATGATGGGTAAGAAACTTCCAAAACAACTCGGTTTGATTAAACGCACAAACCTAGAAAAATACAACGCCCTCCACAACTTTTGGAACTGATCCTTTTTTTGTACGGACTAGACTTGTGTAAACCAATGTGTAAACCGGAAACTGATCAACAACAAAAAAGCACTTACCATTGCTGATAAGTGCTTGATTATCTGGGATTTTCAGTGTCGGGGTGGCAGGATTCGAACCTACGACCTCCTGCTCCCAAAGCAGGCGCGATACCGGGCTACGCTACACCCGAAGGATAACTCTTGTACTCAGCGGAGAGAGAGGGATTCGAACCCTCGGTACCGTTACCAGTACGACAGTTTAGCAAACTGTTCCTTTCGGCCACTCAGGCATCTCTCCGAAGCCAACCACTTCCTTCTTAAATGATTGGGACACAAAGGTAGGGTAATTTACTCTTTTTGTCAAGCAATATTCCATAAAATCTTTTCTTAATCGCTAATTTTGCCAACCCTGATGCATCAATTCATTGGCTAAACTCGGTCAGCATCAGCTTGATACTTGCGTTAAATGAACTGGCTATATCCCTTTTCCCGTACCGATTTTTTTTTTATTCTCCTGTTCATTAGCCTCTATGTGCTCTACATCGGGCGCACTTTTCGCCTAGCTCGTCAGCTAAATACGTCGGCCTGGGGGGTTGTTCCTAAGTTTTTTTTGCGTGGTAGTTACCTTTCATTATTGATAATTGCCTTACTTGGTCCATCATTTGGCGAAGCCGAAGGTGATCTCATAACAACGGGACACGACACCTTCCTGATTGTCGACATCTCTCGGTCGATGGATGCAAACGATGTCGTACCAACTAGGCTAGAGCGGGTGAAGTATGATATACAACAACTTTGCGATACACTTCCGTCCAGCCGATTCGGGCTACTACTGGCCTCTACGGAGTCTTTTGTCTTATCGCCACTCACCGCCGATCAGGATGCCCTTAATCAATTCATACGGGAAGTGCATACGAGTATTACGCCAACGGGTGGAACAGATTTATGCGCTGCCATCGAACTGGCTTATCAGAAACTCCTCACCGACCCATCGACCCGCCAGAGCGTTCGGTCAATAGTCTTGTTTAGCGATGGCGAAAATTTTAGCTCCTGCGAACGGACTGCCCTAGCCCGTCTACGAGCCCAGGGTATGCCCCTCATTACAATAGGAGTCGGAACAGAAACAGGTTCGTCAATTCGAAAAGGGCGAGATTTTGTTCGCGACGATGATCATCAGATTGTCAGAAGTCGATTGAATCGCCAGTTTTTACAGGAACTTGCTCGAGATGGACGCGGACAGTATATCGAAGCAGATGCCAATGGACGCTATGTAAACGAGTTAGCTGCTGTTTTGCGGTCGCTCAAAGGGGGGATAATTAATCAACATCACATTACTGTCTCAACCAATAAATACTATTATTTCCTCCTGGCTGCGTTAGGATTACTGGCTATCGACTTAATTCTAACCATCCGAACGTTCCGGCTTTGAGTTGGTCTCAACGTTTCGTCTTATTTTTGGGCGGCCGTACGTTATGTCCTTATGATTTACTTAGTCGTTGCTGCCTGGCTCTGGTTGAATGAACTCCTTCCGCTAAACCAGATTACACAGAATAATCAGGCTCGTCAGGATGCCCAGGCTGCTTATCAGGCCGGTCAGTATAACCGCGCGCTGAAACTCTACGCCTACTTGAGTAAAACAACCACAACGATTGACCCAGCCGTACATCTAAACCTCGGTCATACTTACTTTAAATTAAAGCAATACGCGAAAGCGAAACCGCAATATGAAACGCTGCTCCAATCTGATCGGCATGATTTACGAACGGCTGCCGCTACCCAATTAGGTGTTATGGCCTGTCTGGAAGGAGATAGTGCGACTGCATTGACTTTATTTCAACAGGCGCTACTCGAAAATGCCGATAATGAATCAGCCCGCTATAATTTTGAATTAATTAAAACCTATTACTCCGGCAAATCGCCCGACAAACATACACGTCAGAACTCGTTGGATCAAAAACCGAAGCTGGTCAACAAACCACGCCCGATGGGCGGCCAGGAAGTCGAACGGTCGGCTAGACAGGATGAGTTGTTACGTCGTTTTAGTCGTCTGAACTTGAGTGAAGAGCAGGCGCTACAACTTCTGGATGCGATGCGGGGCAATGACCTCCCCTATGCGTTGACGCGCTCGGCCAGACACGCAGAAACGAAACCGAAGGAAGGGGAAAACCAATGGTAGATGACTGAATTACTCACTATTGGGCTATTAGTTTACTGTCTACCAGTCGGTTACAAGAAGACAAACAGTAATCTAATGATCCAATAACTTAATAACCAACAAAACCACATGAACGAAGTTGTTATTATTTCTGCGGTTCGAACACCCATCGGTGGCTTTGGGGGTGTCTTGTCAACCCTGTCGGCAGTCGACCTGGGTGCAGCAGCTATCCGGGGAGCTTTGAGCCGTGCGGGTGTTCAGCCCGATCAGGTACAGGAAGTGTACATGGGTAATGTGGTGTCGGCAAACGTTGGGCAGGCACCCGCCAAACAAGCGGCTCTCAAAGCGGGCTTACCCGCCAATATCCCTTGTACAACCATTAATAAGGTATGTGCTTCGGGTACGAAAGCTATTATGCTGGCAGCCCAGGCCATTCAACTTGGGCAGGCCGACGTGATTGTTGCGGGTGGCATGGAAAGCATGTCAAATGCCCCCTATTACGTTCCGAAAGCACGCTTTGGCTATAAATATGGCAATGCCGAATTAGTTGACGGCCTTGCCCGCGATGGCCTTGTTGATGCCTATGACCAATGTGCCATGGGCGTTTTCGCCGACCAGACCGCCGAGAAATATGGCATTAGCCGTGCAGAGCAGGATGCCTATACGGTGCAGTCATACCGTCGGGCCGAAGCCAGTACACACAACGGCCGGTTCAGTGCTGAAATTGTGCCTATCGAAGTAGCTGGCCGCAAAGGCAGCGTGACCGTGAGTGAAGATGAAGAATATAAAAATGTCATTTACGACAAAATCCCAACGTTGAAAGCGGCTTTTACACCCGGAGGGACAGTCACCCCCGCCAGTTCATCGCCCATTAGTGATGGGGCTTCAGCACTAGTGGTGATGAGTCGCCGAAAAGCGGATGAACTAGGACTAAAACCACTGGCCCGTATTCTGGCTTATGCCGATGCCGAACAGGAACCCCAATGGTTTACGACAGCGCCTACCAAAGCCGTTCCACTTGCCCTTGAACGAGCTGGCCTGAACGTCGAAGACATCGACTTTTTTGAAGTAAATGAAGCCTTTTCGGTTGTTCCATTAGTATTCAGTAAGGTGCTGAATGTGCCGCAGGAAAAACTAAATACGTTCGGTGGAGCCGTATCTATTGGTCACCCGCTGGGCGCATCAGGTGCCCGAATCGTAACGACGCTCGCCAATGTATTGCAACAAAACGGCGGTCGCTACGGCGCAGTCGGTATTTGCAATGGGGCGGGGGAGCATCTGCACTTGTTATTGAAAAACTATAAAAAGTCTGAGGTTTGTTGTTCGAGGTTTATTGTTGAATGAGTTCCAAGCTAACTACAAACCTCGAACAACAAACTACAAACCTCAACCCACAACTTACGTTAAATGAACGCCATTCAAGAAACGAATTTTAATTTTCCAGGCCAGACAGGCTTTTATCGGGGTAAAGTTCGGGATGTTTACGCATTTCCCGAGAAACTCATCATGATTGCGTCTGACCGTATTTCTGCCTTTGATGTTGTCCTGCCACGTCCTATTCCCTTCAAAGGGCAGGTACTGAATCAGACCGCGGCTTATTTTTTGCGGGCTACTTCCGACATTGTCCCAAACTGGTTACTCGACACACCAGACCCCAACGTAAGCATTGGTCTGAAATGTGAGCCCTATGCCGTTGAAATGGTCGTTCGGGGTTATCTGGCCGGTCACGCCTGGCGGCAATACCGTGATGGGCACCGAACACTCTGTGGTGTAGCACTTCCCGAAGGTTTGCGCGAAAATGACAAGTTGCCTACACCTATTATTACACCGTCAACGAAAGCCCACGAAGGCCATGATGAAGACATCAGTCGCGACGAGATTCTGAAGCAGGGGATTGTTCAGGAAAGCGAGTATGTTCAGTTGGAGCAGTATGCGCTGGCCTTATTTGCACGAGGTACCGAAATGGCGGCAAAACAAGGCCTGATTCTTGTTGATACGAAATATGAATTCGGGAATCTGGATGGCAAAGTCTATCTGATTGATGAGGTACATACCCCTGATTCGTCACGCTATTTCTACGCCGATACGTATGAACAAAAGCAGCAGGCAGGAGAACCACAAAAACAATTGTCAAAAGAATTCGTTAGAGAATGGCTTATTGCCAATGGTTTCCAGGGAAAAACCGGCCAGACCGTTCCTACCATGTCTGACGAGTGGGTACATCAAATTTCGAAACGCTATATTGAACTATTCGAGACGGTTACCGGTACGCTTTTCCAACCAGATGAGGCCACCGAGCCGCTCACCCGTATTGAAAACAATATCTTACGTACAATAAATAAATAATGCACAATTGATAAATGAATAATGAATAATCGGGACCGCTCGTGCGGTAAAGTGGTTACCTCTTAACGTGGATGCATTCATTACCTAGTTTACCACACGTGTGGCCCCAATTATACATTATACATTGTGCATAATACATTAATCAGTCTATGAATTACACAATCGAGAAAAACGAACAATACGCCCTTATCCGATTAGCCGAAAATACGTTTGGCGAGGAGGTACCCGCCACCTTCGAAACACTCAGCCGTGGTTTGTTCCGTGAGGGCTATAGTAATATCATTGTGGACATGGCTCCTGTTCAGTCGGTCGATCAGCCTGGCGTTATGGTGCTCCGAAAAATCAGTCGGCAATGTACAAATGAAGAGGGGCTGTTGGTTACCGTTACCAAAAACGACGATCTGATTGAGTTTTTAGATCGAGCCAACCTAACGGATCTAACAATTATGCCAACGGTGGAGGAAGCCGTAGATGCCGTTTTTATGAATGAACTGGAAAATGATTTTCGAAGCGAAGAAGACGATGAGTACGACGTCGGAGGAAGCGTCGAAGCCTAACCTGGCCACAATGACCTCTAACGCATCGGAACAGCAGCGCTCAACTCATTCACTTTTTGCTCTCACAATTCTGGGGCAGGCTCGGCTACACCCACCCTCCGGCTCCATCAAACGGCTCAGTTGCTCAGCATTGGCAATGATTATGTGCTTATTGACTGTGGCGAAGGCACGCAGTTTCGATTAATTGAGCAAAAAATTCGCCCAGGACGGTTACGCTATATTTTTATTAGTCATCTACACGGCGACCATTATTTCGGGCTGGCTCCCCTCCTATCGTCGCTCAATATGGCCGGGCGCACCGAAGAT
This sequence comes from Spirosoma telluris, assembly GCA_003259005.1. Taxonomy (GTDB): domain Bacteria; phylum Bacteroidota; class Bacteroidia; order Cytophagales; family Spirosomataceae; genus Spirosoma; species Spirosoma telluris. The sequence goes on along the minus strand of QLII01000001.1, from coordinate 19,764 downwards.
CTGTACCTGTTTGGCCCACGCGGACTGGATGAGGTTCTAACCACTATTTTTCGTGTTTCGGACTCGCGGCTTGGGTATAAACTTCACTTTCAGATCGTTGAGCCAGATAAGTCAGCACTCATACTCGATCACCCGCTTATGAGCGTACAGTCGATTCCTCTTCAGCATCGTATTGACTGCACGGGGTATCTATTTCGGGAGAAACCGGCTAAACCACATTTATTACGGGAGAAACTCCCCGCCGATGTACCAATCGCGTATCTGAAACAGCTAAAAGACGGGCAGGATATTTTAGATAGTAACGGGCAGCTTCTCTATGCAGTCGCTGACTATACTGAACCGGGACCGGCTCCCCGCTCCTATGCTTTCTGTTCCGATACGCGCTACGTAGAAGAACTAATCCCTCAATTACAGGGCGTTGATTTGCTTTATCATGAAGCAACGTTTTTGCAGGACAATGCCCAACGAGCAACCGAAGTCTACCATTCTACCGCCGAACAGGCGGCTACCATTGCCGCCAAAGCTGGTGTTGGGCGGTTGTTAATTGGCCATTTTTCCTCGCGTTATAAACAGTTCGAGCCATTTTTAAAGGAAGCGCGGGCTGTTTTTCCCGAAACCTATTTAGCCATTGAAGGTCAAACGATTGATATTTGACTAGTTCGCAACTTTAGATTCTGTAGATACTATCGAAACTATTACTTTGACTACAAATCCAATAGAATCAAAAGTAACTATAGAATCTATTTATACCCAATACGTCCTCTGGTTGCTATGGCGAATCAGCTGGCGATTGTCTGTAATCACCCTAACTGGCATTCGTAAACCAGTAAGTTCTGTTTATCTTTAGCCCCGAAACTTTCTTCACTTGTTCATGCTGGCATTCCGCCTGGGATTTTTAGACATTGGCTGGCTCGATCTGCTCGACATCGGGCTGGTAGCGCTGCTAATTTATCAAATTTACAACCTTGTTCGGGGAGCGTTGCCAGCCGGGTGTTTGTAGGATATTTACTCGTGTACCTGGCTTATTTGCTGGTGAAGGCCCTAGGATTGAATCTGATGACGACCATTCTGGAGTATTTCATCAGTGTGGGCGCCCTGGCCTTAATCATTATTTTCCAGCACGAAATCCGGCGGTTTTTACTGCTCATAGGCAAATCAACCAACCTAACGAACAGTCGTTTGTTTCGACGCTGGCTGCTACGAGATTCCCAAACAGTTGAAGATCAAACCCCACTGAAACCTATCCTGGACACCTGCAAAGCATTAAGTGGCGAATTTTCGGGGGGCTCCTGGTTCTTCAGAGAAATGACGACTTGGAAAAGTTTGCCCAATCGGGCGAAGTTATTGATGCCGATATATCGAAACCACTTCTGCTGGCTATTTTCAGTCAGTATAGCCCCTTGCATGATGGGGCGGTTATTATCAGCGAAGGACGAATACGGGCGGCCCGCTGTATTCTGCCTGTCTCGGAAGATGATGAATTGCCCCCTCACTGGGTTTCCGGCACCGGGCCGCACTTGGAATGAGCGAAGCTACGGATGCTGCCGTTATTGCGGTTTCTGAAGAGAGTGGGCGACTGTCACTGGCCCTGAATGGCGAGTTGTTCACGAACCTGAGCCAAACTGAGTTGGAGAGCAGACTGGAAAATTACTTGCGGGAGCCGGGGTAAAGAGCCATTAAGTACTCAATGAAAAAGGGGCGTATACGTACACCCCCTTTCTTAATATTCCAGCATTCTGGGAAGGTTTTTAGCCTGCTCCACAAAATCTCCAATTTGCTCAACCGAAGGGGGCCGTTGGGTAAACTGCCGAACACTGTTAATTTGAATCAATTTAGCGTGCAAGTTTTCAGCTGATCGTTGAGCAAGTTCTTTAACAGTATCAACACCAGCTTCTTCCATGAGATCGCTATAGACCCGCCCAATACCTTTGATACGGGCTAAGTCGGCCCGATTGGCCAGTTCCAGAATGATGGTTCCATCAACACCACTTGCCACAGAAAGATCTTTACGATCTTTGGGTGTTTTGGTTGCTTCAAGTAGTGAGTCACCATCGCTAATGCCTTGTGCCTTCAGGGCATTCAGAACGGCATCGGTAATGCCACGTAGTTCTCCTAATGTAAGGCTCATGCAGAAATAGTAAGGATTAGAATAAAAAGGCAGCCTGACCTTCAGACCGCTTAATACGCTTTCAACGAGCAAGGTACTTCCTTCGGGTATCATTCAAAAGAAATTTCTTTTGAGCGGTAAAGCTTTCGGGATGCATGTGACCGAACTCACGCTTCCATTCACTAAACCGGGTTAATTCACCTTTTTGAAACAACTCAGCGTCGATTTTCTTTTGACTTAGATATTCTTCGAAGGTCATATTCGTCCTGCCATTTTAGCCGAAATCAATGCAAATTAAGGCATCCTGTACGTCATAAAAAACCTATAGTCTGTGTAAAATGACAAAATGACGGATAAATAGTGGTTCATCCATAAAAAAAATATGTGGAATAAATCATGCTATTCACATTATTCTCATTTAGTCAACTTTAGACATGAACACACAATTTGTGACATTTTCCGATGTAACTTCTCAGCCCGGTGGTTCATTCGATCAGGATGCAGGGCTGTTAGACGCCTACTCAACAACCGTTGTTAACGTAGCAAAAAAAGTCAGCCAGTCGGTTGTACAGATAAAGGTCAGCGGGCGAACATCCGTTCCAAGCAAGGGAAACCCGAACCAAACGCCCCCGCAACGTAGGGCACCGGGCCGGGACGATGCAGACGGCGGCACGGGATCGGGGTTTGTTATCTCTACCGATGGCTACATCATTACAAACAACCACGTTGTAGCGGGTGCTTCTAAAATCACGGTTTCTCTCCCCGATTCGCGAGATTATGAGGCAACCCTGATTGGCCGCGACCCGGCAACCGATATTGCGGTGATTAAAATCTATGCGGATGGCCTTAAAGCGATCCGCTTTGCCGATTCGAAACAGGTGCAGGTTGGGCAGATTGCGATTGCCGTCGGTAACCCATACGGTTTTCAATACTCCCTAACAGCCGGTGTGGTTAGTGCCCTCGGTAGAACATTGCGATCAGAATCTGGACGACTGATTGACGACGTTATCCAAACTGATGCCTCCTTAAATCCAGGCAACTCAGGTGGTCCCTTGGTCAACTCGAACGGTGATGTTATTGGCGTAAACACGGCCGTTATCCTGCCCGCTCAGGGGATTTGCTTTGCCGTTTCATCAAATTTGACAGCTCTAGTGGCGGGTAAGCTCATTATGCATGGCCGCGTAAGACGGGGCTATTTAGGCATTGGTGGGCAGCTTATCAACCTCACGGAACGGATCAAACAATACAATCAATTGACGGCTAAAACGGGCGTTATGGTCGCTAGTGTGGAGCCCGACGGGATTGCCGGTAATGGTGAGTTGCTTCAGGGCGACATCATTGTAAGCTTCAATGGGCAACCCATAACGAGTGTTGATGATCTGCACTTACTGTTAACCGACGACACAATTGGTCAGCAGATTCCAGTAACCGTTCTTCGCCAAAATCGCCAGCAAAAGATTATGGTAACACCGGGAGAAATGAAGTAAATGGTAGTCTAACACAATAGATTCTATTGATTCTATCGATGCTGTTGATTCTATTGCCTTTATCAATACAATAGAATCAACAGCATCGATAGAATCAATAGAATCTAAATTAACAAAGATTTAATTACTCTTTTGGCAGTATCAGCGGGTGAAATCGAAGCCCTTTTACACGATTGAACTCCAGCGATGGGGCCGGAATTTTGAAAAACTGGGCCGTCCCAATAAACCGTTGGAGTGAGGGCGAAAATGTACTAATACGTGACAGGTCGGCGTCGGGTGAGATAAAGAATTGCCGGTATCGGGTGAACTTTACTTCATTTCCGTCCTTATCAAAGGTCACGGGGTTTTCGTGGCCGCCCGTCATTCCGCTCCCACTATAGCCCAAATCCAGATTGAGCCAACGGGGGAAACTCGGACCAACTGGTAACACGGACGCCAAATTTACCGACAGCCAGTATTGCTGTCCATTGTAATCTTTGAGCATTTGCTGGCCGGTTGTCTTACCCAGTAAATTCGGTCGGTAAGGAGGGAAAATTGTTTTCCGGAAACCATATTTCATGCTCACTAGCTGCTGCCCCGGACCAAACTGCTGCCCCATGAACAGGGCCGTTCCGGCAACATTGGCCAGCATATCGCCTTTCGAAAAACCCCAGCCCTCCGCGTGCCCGTCATAGACTTCCAGGGTTGTTTGAAAGAGTAAAGCAAGTAAACCACCCGTCAGAATACTGGCTCGCTCATCCACGCCACTCCAGCGCATCAATTCATATCCACCCCGACTCATGCAATAAGCCGTAGCTGCATGGCCGACTTTATCCATCTGGAGCCATTCGCCGTTATCGTTAAAGCTGTGGAATGGGACTTTTTTCTTATACCATTGTTTGCGGAGCATCAGCAGTGTAATGGTGTAAAAAGCCGCTGTACCGACTAAAACGCCAATAAACCGTCCCTGATTAATACCAGATTGATCGGAGACAACAGGGGTGGCTGGCATTGGTTGTGCCTGCATGGACTGGCAGAGTAGTAGCCAACACAAAGCAATCCATCCTGCACGCCGAATCTGGTTTTTCATCTGCCAAAAGTACCCAGAAAATCATTTCCCCCATGGTGTCCGTGTTGTATCCCTTAACTTGCAATCAAATTATGTTCACTACCTGGTTATGAATCTCGTTCCTTCTCCTCCCCTCACCCGCGCTCAGGAGTCGCGCGTGGCTATTGAGCGACTATATATTACAATGCGGCATTTGTTCAATCGGGGCTTTTATAAACCTTCGGGCGTTTCGGGCGAAGAAATCCGACGGGCTTTGCTTACTCTCCAACCCGAAATTTACGGGCTGGTTGGCGATCCACAGCGCGTTGAACTCGACGGGCTGGTTTACGTCATGGACCGGCTTCCGAAAGGGATTGAAGCCTGCCGGGTTATTTCGCTGGCCTCGCGCGAAGGCTTTGAACACTCCCACTTTCCGGTTCTGGTACCCGCCAAGCGTCGTCGAAATTGTTATCGAATCGACAGTGAACAGATGGTGATCGAAGTGACCAATGGACGTAGCGAAATCTACGACATTCTCACTCACCTCACGTTCATGTTCATGGAAGCCGACAAAATCCGGCGCAACGCTTTCCAGGAGAAAGGGGGGCGAATCCGTGAATGGGAAAAGCTGGAAGCCATCATTCACTCGGGTGGGACAGTGAACGACGATGAGCGAGAATTGGCTCTTACCTATTTGAGTTCTATTCTGGGTCGAACCTTTGAAGAAACGCAGCAAGCCTATAGCCGATTTGAGGAAACAGCCGGAACAAATAACGGCTTATTTCAGATTGTGTATGGCTTAGGCAGCGTGTCCATGCGGGAAGTGGGCGAACCAAAACTGGGTCGCGAAATCAATTTTACGCCCATGCTTCGTGAACGCGTTGGGCAACACCTGTATGGCGAACGCTGGGCCACGCGCCTGAAACAATACATTTGGGAGCATAACCTTCAGGAACGCCCCATTCATATCATAAGCGCCAATCCGCACAGCGTTATGAATTGCCTGTATGCGCCAGGTGCCCTGACCGAAACAACAACCTGGGATAATCTGTACGATCTGGCCTTAAAATTAAGCCAGCCAGCCCAACGTGAACTTCGAAAACGGGTAACTGAGTATGCCATAGAACACGGTATGCACCTATTGGAAGATCTGGCCGGAACCAGTCTGATGGTCCAATTAATTGATACAGATCATCTGGACGCTACGAAACTATCCACAGAAATAGCGCATGACCCGGCCTACATTCAGGCGACCAAACCGCTGTTATTGGTCATGGACTACGCATTCGGTGAACAGGCGTTTGAAACCATGGACGAACTACTAAAACCCTACGATTACAATGAGAAAACGGCCCCGCTTAACGTAGCATCAATTTCGATAGTTGGCAAAGCGGGTATCCTGACTGGCGAAAAAGGCGACCTGATGATTCCTACCTCCCACATTTTTGAAGGCACTGCCGACAATTATCCGCTGGACAATGATTTCAGCAAAGCGGATTTTGAGGGGCATGGCATCGACGTGTACGAAGGAGCTATGATTACGGTACTGGGCACTTCTCTACAAAACAAAGATGTGCTGAGTTATTTCAAAAACTCGTCCTGGAAAGCGATTGGACTGGAAATGGAAGGCGCTCATTATCAGAAGGCTATTCAGGCACAATCGAAAATCAGGGGCAGTGTTTCGACCAATATCAAAGTACGGTACGCTTATTATGCTTCTGATAATCCGCTACTTACCGGCGCTACGCTGGCATCGGGAAGTCTGGGCACCTTAGGCGTAAAACCTACCTATTTGATTACCATGAAGTGCTTAGAAAAGATATTTCAGGCGGATTGACTAGGCCATTAAGGTTTAGATTAAACACAGAGACACAAGAAACACAGAGATTAAAATTGCTTTACTAACTCTGTGTTCTTCGTGTCTCTGTGTTTATTTTTCTTTCGCTTACATTTTTGGGATGCTTAAACGGAACAACTACTCTATCAATTTTGTAGCTATATAGAATACATACCTGCCTATTTATATCATGGCGAAACGAAAAAAATCTACAGAGAAAGGTCCCGATGTTATTCTGATTGGAGCCGGTATTATGAGTGCTACGCTGGGCGTGTTGCTGAAAGAACTGCAACCCGACCTGACGATTGAAATCTACGAGCGTTTAGACAGCGCAGCCGCCGAAAGTTCCGATGCCTGGAACAACGCGGGTACGGGTCACTCGGCCTTCTGCGAATTGAACTACACCCCCGAAAAAGAAGATGGCTCCATTGACTCGTCGAAAGCAATCAAAATTGCTGAGTCATTCGAGCAGTCGAAACAGTTCTGGTCTTACCTGATTCAGCAGGGTTTTCTACATGATGCCCCAATTTCATTCGGTCTATTCCGCATATGAGTTTTGTGTGGGGCAACGACAATGTTGAGTACCTCCGCAAACGCTTCGATGCCCTCCAGCAAAATTACCTCTTCCATGGCATGCAGTACTCCGAAGATCCGGCCCAACTGGCCGACTGGATGCCCCTGGTGATGGAAGACCGCGACCCAACGCAACCCGTTGCCGCTACCCGCATGGATATTGGTACGGATGTAAACTTTGGCGCTTTAACCCGAGCCATGTTCCGTAGGTTATACGACATGCCGGGGGTTCGGTTATATTTTGCCCATGAAGTTCGTGATCTGTGGCGGTCCAAAAGTCTCGGTGGCTGGAAACTGAAAGTCGAAAATGTAACCACGAATCAGGAACGCGAAATTCAAACCGATTTCCTGTTCATTGGTGCTGGTGGTGGTTCGCTGCGGCTCCTCGAAAAATCAGACATTCCCGAAAGTCGGGGATTTGGTGGTTTCCCCGTAAGTGGCCAATGGCTTAAATGCGTCAATCGGGAGGTCGTTGAACGGCATCAGGCAAAAGTGTATGGCAAAGCGTCGGTGGGTGCTCCGCCTATGTCGGTACCGCACCTGGACACGCGCATGATTGATGGCAAACGTGAATTGCTATTTGGCCCATATGCTGGCTTTTCGACCAAATTCCTGAAAAGTGGGTCGTACATGGATTTACCAAAATCTATTCAGTTGAGCAACATGGCACCTATGCTGATGGCAGGTCTGCATAATGTTCCCCTAACGAAATACCTCATCCAACAGGTTATGCAATCGCCGGAAGACCGGTTAAATGCATTGCGGGAGTATTATCCCGATGCGAAGCTTGAAGACTGGGAACTGGAGATTGCTGGTCAGCGGGTGCAGGTGATTAAGAAAGACGAACATGAAGGGGGTGTACTGGAATTTGGCACCGAAGTAGTTAGTGCGGCCGATGGTAGTATAGCCGCTCTGCTGGGTGCATCGCCCGGTGCTTCAACTGCCGTTTCGATCATGCTGGATCTGTTGAAACGTTGTTTCCCAGAAAAATTAGCAACCGAATCGTGGCAAACTAAATTGAAAGAAATGATTCCGAGCTATGGACAGGTGTTGGCCAACAATCCAGCGCTTGGGCAGGAACTACGGAAGCAAACCAGCGAAGTGCTCGGCCTGGGCTCCTATGAATATACCCCAGCGAAAAAAGCTAAGGTCTTAAGAAGCTGTATAGTTTAGATTCTATGGATTCTCTTGATTCTCTCGTACTAGTAATCAGTATCCACAGAATCAAAAGAATCCATAGAATCTAAAAGGGCATCGCACAAACTACACCAGAAATCACTCTTCTGGTAGTTGATCAGCTACATATCGCTTATATACTTTTCCGATCCGTAGCTCTTTTTCGCCAATCCAGACGGCATCTGCTTCTCTCCGGTCTATGCGTGCTACATTCACAATAGAGGATCGACTAATACGCACAAATTGCCGTTTAGGCAATCGTTCTTCCGCTTCTTTTAGTGTAAGTCGAGTAACATAGACTTTCTGCTTTGTGAAAACCTTCAGGTAATTTTCCAGGCTTTCAATGTACTGAATATCGGAATAAGCAATCGTCTGACGATCACCGTCGACCATGCAGGAAAAGTAGCCTGGCTCCTCAGAAGATGCAGGCATTGTTGGTGGTATCCATTTTATTGGTCTGGACGGCGGATTTAGGTAGCGATAGGTAACAAAAACGCCTAAACCGGTTAGGGTATATACCCAATAATTGACAATGAAGGGCAATGACCGGGAGATGTCGAACTCCGTGTGCAGAATGAAATTCATATTGAATGAACCCAGTACCATCAACAAAAATAACAAACCGAAATACAGGGCTTTCCTGCCTTGCAGGAACAGTCGTTCGAATAGAATTCGGTTGTGAACAACGATCCAGCCGTATAGCAACAGCAGGTATAGGTAAGGCGATACCTTTGAAAAACCAGAGCGCTGGTCAATGGCGTACCAGTCGGTCAGGTAGTGAACCGACAATAAAGCTCCCAGCCCCAGCAGGTTGCGAATGATGAACTGATCCAGAAGTCGCGGACGTGGCATGTGGCAATTTACAACCTGGATGGATCAACTCCATTGGCTGCGTGACGAACGGCTTTTGTCACAGACAAGCATAGTTGGTCACGTTTGTCCCTTGCAAACGATTTTCTCCCGCCAATTTTGGAAGCGCTCCGGCAAGCTATTAATCTCCGGAATGCTGTTCCCATGCAAAGACTTCACTCCTTAAACGTCCTTGTCCACGTACTTTCCGGCACGATTGGCTTAGTCATCGGCTTAGTCGCTCTGTTCTACAAAAACCGTTCTCAACAACATAGTCGCTATGGGCGTTATTTTCTATACACCCTTACGGTAGTTGTCGGAACGGCCTTACTGGGTGTCCTTCTCTTCCGATCAAGTTCTTTTTTAATCATTCTAACACTATTAGGTGGTTACGTAGGCTATTCCGGTTACCGTGCCGTTCGACTTCGCGAAAGCCGATCCTCTATGCTTGATATGCTGATTACATTAGGGGTATTGCTAGCAGGAATTCTGTACTTACTATCAATGCAGCGAACGAGCGGAAACTGGTCGCCTTCGGTTGTGTATTCAACTTTATCGGCTTTAGTGCTCGTTGCCGGGTACGATTTGGTCAAGCATTTCTGGCTTCATGAACGACTGAAAACCTGGTGGTTATACGAACACATTTACAAAATGCTATCAGCCTATAGCGCTCTCCTTTCGGCGTTTTCTGGTACAGTATTGTCCCAGTATAAACCTTATAGTCAAATTTTGCCAAGCGTTGTTTGTGTACTGACAATCGTTTATTTCATCTGGCAACAAGTCAGAAAACGATCTATTTTGACAGGATTACAGCCAGGCCGACGTTCGGATAAAACAGGTTTTTATTCTACCAATTAATCTTGTTTATCCTGGTAAATCCTGATGAAAAAGATGGGTATTTCGTTATCTTGTGCCACAGTCTACCAACTGTGGCACAACTGTTTAGAACTTCATACAACCGCTTCATGAAAAAAACTATCCTCCTCTCCGGTTTTCTGCTTAGTCTACTCTCGTCAACGTTCGCGCAGGATCGGCTTATGGGTAAAGCCTTCGCCACCCGTTCTGTTGTGATGGCACAACATGGCATGGTCTGTACCTCTCACCCTCTTTCGACTCAGGCTGGTATTGATGTACTCCGCTCGGGCGGCAACGCGATTGACGCGGCTATTGCAGCCAACGCGATGGAGGGACTTGTTGAGCCACACGTTAATGGCATTGGGGGCGATTTGTTCGCCATTGTCTGGGACGCTAAGACCAAAAAACTCTATGGCCTGAATGCATCGGGTCGATCGCCCTATAGCCTGACACTGGCTGAATTCCAGAAACGAGGGCTAACCCATATTCCATCAGACGGCCCGCTGCCCGTTTCGACACCGGGTTGTGTGGATGGCTGGTTTGAATTACACAAGCGGTTTGGGAAAACACCCATGCCCAAAATTCTGTCGCACGCCATTCGTTATGCTCGGGAAGGTTACCCAGTTCACGATGAAGCCGCTTTTTACTGGCCTTCCATGATTGCCCGTTTCGGCAAGTACCCGAACGTAAAAGAAACCTATGCACCCAACGGAGCAGCACCGAAACGGGGCGAAATCTTCAAAAACCCAGCGCTGGCCAATACCCTGGAGAAAATTGCTAAAGGTGGCCGCGATGCCTTTTATAAAGGCGAGATTGCCCAAACGATTGATGCCTTCATGAAAAAAGTTGGTGGTTACCTCAGCGCCAAAGACCTAGCCGACCACACTTCCGAATGGGTTGAACCGGTTTCGACCAATTATCGGGGATATGATATTTGGGAATTGCCGCCAAACAGTCAGGGTATTGCTACGCTACAGATCCTGAACCTGCTGGAACCCTACGATTTCTCGAAAGTCTCCTGGGGTAGCCCCGAACACATTCATCAGTTTGTGGAAGCGAAAAAACTAGCTTTTGAAGACCGCGCCAAATATTATGCCGACCCAGCGTTTGCCAAAATTCCAGTCAATGAGCTGATTAGTAAATCGTACGCAGCCGAACGGCGCAAACTTATTGATCCCAACCGGGCGGCTAGCCGTGTCGACGCAGGGAATCCAGCGCTAAGAGAGGGCGATACGATTTATCTAACCGTGGCTGATGAAGAGGGCAACATGGTTTCCCTGATTCAAAGCAATTACCGGGGTTTCGGCTCGGGATGGTAGCCGATGGGCTGGGCTTCATGTTTCAGGATCGGGGAGAATTATATAGTCTGATTGATGGACAGAACAATACGTTTGCACCTCATAAACGCCCTTTCCAAACCATTATTCCTGCCTTTATCACCAAAGATGGTCAGCCGTTTATGAGTTTCGGTGTAATGGGTGGAAGCTTTCAGCCGCTGGGCCATGCAGAGATCATTATGAACATGATTGACTTCGGCATGAATCCACAGGAAGCGGGCGATGCTCCCCGCATTGACCATCAGGGCTCATCGGAACCGACCGGCGAGAAAATGGTTGATTCCGGGCAAATCACACTCGAATCAGGCTATCCCTACGAAACTATCCGAGACCTGATGCGCAAGGGCCACAAAATAGGCTACGGACTGGGCGGTTATGGTGGCTACCAGGCCATTATGTACGATGCCAAAAATAAAGTCTATTACGGCGCTACGGAGTCCAGAAAAGACGGACAAGCTGCCGGGTTTTAAGTTGTTTTCTTTTTTGTCATTCCGACCTTAGGAGGAATCTCAAATTCCAAGATAGCCAAGCTTGAGATTCCTCCTAAGGTCGGAATGACAAAAACTTAGCCCGTTTTAACTGAATCGATTAAGTCTAAACTTGCCCTAAAAGACGCTATACCGGTTTCCTCAGCGAAGACTTCCTAGCCATCAGACTAGTTTTCAATACATTGCTAATTGGGGTTGTGTATTTTCCCGGATTTTTGATCAGATTAATTAATAATTCGGCGGCAGAACGTCCCATTTCAAACGCTGGTTGCGCAACGGAACTCAAGGGTGGATTTAACAACGCGGAGATCGGCAAATCTGAAAAACCGATTAGTGCAATCTCGTCGGGCATGGACAATCCCATCTCAATAATAGCTGCGTGACAACCAATCGCAATGTTATCACTCGACGCAAAAATACCATCGGGCCGGTCTGGTCTGGTCAATAACTTACGGGCAATTTCCAGCGAATTTTTGGCATCATACGATGAAGAAACCACCCAGTCATCCTGAATGGGTTTGCCATAATCTAATAAGGCAGCCCGATAACCATGCAATCGCCGACGACTGATGAGTAGATGGTCAGGGCCCGATACGTGCGCGATTCGGTCACAACCTTGCTTTATCAGGTGTTCGGTAGCTAGATAGGCTCCCTCAAAGTCATCGACCAGCACTTTATGGGTGTCGATTTCTTCACAAATCCGATCAAAGAAAACAATTGGGAAGCCGCGTTCGTGCAGATTTTTAAAGTGCGAATAGTCCGTTGTGGCTGTAGCAATCGATACCAGAAGTCCATCTTTCCGCCGATTGGCAATGTGCTTCACATTCAACACTTCCCGCTCGTAATCTTCGTGGCTTTGGTAAATAACAACATGATAGCCCTGCGCAAAGGCAACATCTTCAATACCTGCAATGACAATCGCAAAGAACGGATTAGCGATTTCAGGCACAATTACCCCAATATCATGGCTCTGGCTACTGAGTAAACTCAGCGCCACCGGGTTTGGATTATAATCGAGTCGCTGAGCCAGTTCCAGTACGCGCGCCTTTGTCTCGATTCCAATCTCCGAACTATCCCGCAATGCCCTCGATACGGTCGACGTGGATAGATTCAACTCCCGAGCAATGTCTTTTATCGTAATTGTCTTCATGTGCGGATTATATAAAAATAATTCTATTTCAACTAATGGATAGAGCTCCCTAACGCGAAAGAAAAATTATAACCTTCACCTACCTTACTCTATTTTTTGTAGAATAAATTAAAAATTAACAAGTTTACGCAAAGGTTCCCGACAACGATTGCGTAAAAATACGTTGATTTTCCCGAGAAAATAGTTGCATTTGCCTATTAACATGCCTTAACTTATGAAACCGTAACGAACCAATTGGGTTCATACTAACTTACCGCATCTTACTTTTTTCCTATTACCAAAACCTATGAACGAATACAAAAAAATGGTTTACCGCAAGCACCTTGCTTTGCCTTTACTCGTTCTACTAGCCACTGGTGTACTAGCTCAGAAACCAACCCAGCCTGCTTTAGGATATCGATCTGTCAAAACCTTGACAAGTAACGGTCTATCGTTTAAAGACCTAAATAAAAATAGCAAACTCGATCCCTACGAAGACTGGCGATTACCAACCGATGTTCGCATAAAGGATTTGATTAGCCAGATGACCCTGGACGAGAAAATTGGCTTCATGCTAATTAGTACAACGCGGCTGGCGGGAGATAACTCGTTTCAGCAAGGTGCTCCCGCGTCAGAAATTACCAGCGGATTCAATGAAGAGGACCTTGTTCAGAACATGAATATGTTCACCCGAAAGCCTCTTCCCTACCCGATGATGATGGCTGCGGGAACCACCAAAGCGGTGACGCAGAATCAGTTGCGTCACTTTATTCTTCGGGCCAACACATCAGCTAAAACTATGGCCGACTGGAGTAACAATCTCCAGGCCCTTTGCGAAAGCTCGCGGTTGGGTATTCCGGCCCTGGTGGCGTCCAATCCGCGCAATCATATTACGATAGATGCCTCCATTGGCTTAAGCGTTGGCACGACAGTCTTTTCAAAATGGCCGGGCGAATTAGGACTATCAGCCATGCATGACCTCAAACTCACCCGCGAATTTGCCGACATTGCCCGGCAGGAATGGGCGGCTGTTGGGTTGCGGAAAGGGTATCAATACATGGCCGATTTAGCCACCGAACCCCGCTGGCAACGTATTGAAGGTACATTTGGCGAGGATGGTGATTGGGTTGCCGACATGACCCGCGAAATCGTGCTTGGTTTTCAGGGGCCTAAACTGGGAAACCAGTCGGTGGCGTTAACGACCAAGCATTTTCCGGGTGGTGGTCCACAAGTAGAGGGGCAGGACCCGCATTTCGACTGGGGTAAAGATCAACATTACCCCGGCAAGCAATTCGATTACCACCTCAAACCTTTCAAAGCAGCTATTGAAGCGGGAACATCGGCCATCATGCCGTATTACGCCAAGCCCATCGGCACAAAGTATGAGGAAGTGGCATTTGCGTACAATAAGGCCATTATCAAGGATTTACTTCGCGATAAAATGGGCTTTAAGGGTATTATTAATTCCGATACCGGTCCTATCGAGATGATGCCCTGGGGTGTTGAACAGTTAACGATTCTGCAACGCTATCAGAAAGCGATTGACTGTGGTGTGGATCTATTTTCGGGAACCGCCGATCCATCGCTGTTACGGGAAACCGTACAAAAAGGGCTGGTGACCGAACAGCGGATTAACGAATCAGTTACCCGGCTGCTTCGTGAAAAATTCGCCTTAGGCTTGTTTGAAAACCCTTATGTTGACCCCGATGTGGCGCAGAAAACGGTTGGCAAAGCCGAATTTCAGCAGCGGGCCGATCTGGCTATGCGGAAGTCGATTGTGCTGCTGCGAAACTCCGCTAAACTCCTCCCGCTGGCTCCCAACACGAAAGTTTATCTGGAGTCGTACTATGATAACGGTCGCACGAAAAACCCTATAACAGTAATTAAGCCACAGATGAATGCCTGGAATCTGGAGTTTGTCGATACAAAAGATAAAGCCGATGTTGTGGTATTGTGGCTCACCCCTAATGCGGGTAGTTTATTTAGTTCAACGGGTGCCCCGATTGAGTTACAGCTCTCGAAAAATAAAATCGATGTAGCGCATGTTAACGACCTGACAAGCCAAAAACCAACGATTCTACTGATCAATTACACGAGTCCCTGGGTGATTGATGAGGTTGATAACACAAATCTAAAAACCGTATTGGCTACCTTTGGCACCACAGCCGACGCGGTGCTGGATGTATTGAGTGGAAAATTTAAGCCGACGGGGAAAATGCCGTTTACGACGCCCGTTTCGCGGCAGGCCGTACTCGATAATCAATCCGACGTGCCGGGTCATTTGAAGCCTAAAGGTTACGCCCTATTTACATTTGGTGATGGACTGAGTTACTAAACCTGGAGTTTGAGGTTTGTCGTTCGTGGTTTAAAGTTTTGCTATCCAGTTTCTGGCAGTGAGCGATTTACCAAAACGTCAAACCTTAAACTACGAACTACAAACTATATTTTTTTATGGCATTAGAACAAACATGGCGGTGGTTCGGCCCTAACGACCCCGTGAGCCTATCCGATGTACGACAGGCAGGCGCAACGGGCATTGTATCAGCCCTGCACCATATCCCAAACGGACAGGTATGGACCAACGTCGAGATCGAAAAACGAAAAGCCGAGATCGAACAGGCTGGCCTGAGTTGGTCGGTGGTGGAGAGTGTACCCGTACACGATGACATCAAAAAACGGACGGGCAATTACAAACAGTATATCGACGTCTACAAGGAATGTCTGGTCAATCTGGCAGCAAGTGGCATCGACACGGTTTGTTACAACTTCATGCCGGTTCTCGACTGGACTCGTACCGACCTTGATTTCCAACTTCCTGACGGCTCAACGGCCCTACGGTTCGATACAACTGAATTTTGCGCCTTTGAGACCTATATCCTGAAACGTCCGGGTGCCGCAAAAAGCTATTCGTCAACCCAATTGGAGCAAGCCAAACGCTGGCTCGACGGAGCCTCAGATGCCGACGTTGACCGGTTAACCCGTAACATCATCGCCGGATTACCCGGCAGCGAGGAGAGTTTTACCCTGGCGGCCTTCGCCGATGTTCTGGCAACCTACAATCAGGTAGACGATGCCGTGCTTCGAAAAAACCTCTATTCATTTCTTCAGGAGATTACACCTGTAGCCGAAGACGCGGGCATCCGGCTGGCCATTCACCCCGACGATCCTCCATTTCCGATTCTGGGTCTGCCCCGTGTAGTCAGTACCGAAGCCGATGCCATGCAACTGCTGAATGCCTATAAAAGCGAGTATAACGGCCTCTGTTTCTGCACCGGCAGCTACGGTGTTCGGGCCGACAATGACCTGGTTGGCATGGTTGAACGCATGGGCGACCGCATTAATTTCGTACACCTGCGGGCAACGAAGCGCGACGCCGAAGGCAACTTCCACGAAGCCGATCACCTAGCGGGCGACGTTGATATGTATGGCGTACTGAAAGCCCTTCTGGTCGAGCAGCGCCGTAGACAGGATGCCGGTCGGCCCGATTATAGACTACCCTTCCGCCCTGACCACGGGCACCGGATGCTCGACGACCTGAAGCCCGGTAAACGAACGAACCCCGGCTATACGGCCATTGGCCGCCTGCGGGGACTCGCCGAGTTGCGAGGTCTGGAACTCGGTATCGAACGAAGCATTTTTTAGTTGGTAAATACGGACAAACGGTTCCGATACGGCTGTTCAACAACAGCGTATCGGAACCGTTTGCGTTTTTCTGCCTAATTTGTTTCGGTTAGTCGCTCCTATCCGAAAATCAGGCTGATATCAACGTGCAAATGCATCCTCTCATCTCTAACGATGCCATTATTCTGGGCATTTTCCTGGTCTTATTGACGCTGATTTTCAAAACGTCACAGTCTCCTCACCCGTTCTGGGTGAAAGCTTACACCTACCTGCCCTCCCTCCTTCTTTGTTACATCGTTCCCGCTTCGATGAACAGTTTAGGCATCATTTCAGGGGCGCAATCAAGTCTCTACAAAGTATCAACAAACTATCTGCTGCCAGCAGCTTTGGTACTTCTAACCTCCACGGCTGATCTACCGTCAATCCTACGTCTAGGCAAAAAAGCGTTGATTACCTTCCTATCAGGTACGGTGGGCATTATTGTTGGGGCACCCATCGCCCTCTGGCTCGTCATGTGGCTGCTACCCGGTTTCCGCGAACAGGCCATTGCCAATGAATACTGGAAGGGACTGGTGACTATTTCGGGAAGCTGGATTGGCGGGAGCAGTAGTCAACTGGCGTTGAAGGAGATTTATGGATGTAGTGAAGCCCTTTTTGCCATCATTCTGGTAGTTGATGCTGTCGTATCAACTACCTGGACGGCCTGCTTAATTTATGGGGCCGCGTATCGGGAAAAGATCGACGGATGGCTCCATGCCGATACCAGCTCGATCGAGGAAGTGAAGCAGGGTATTCTGGCCTATAAAGAAGAACCCGACCGCCCTGCTAACTTACTGGATCTGAGTACTATCCTAGCCCTTGGATTTGGTGGTGGAGCCCTGGCACATGCTTTGGCGTTTGTCCTATCAACTAACCTGCAACCGTATAAGGCCACCCTGGCAACCTATGGTTTAGACCCATTTACGTCAAATTTTCTCTGGGTCGTTATTCTGTCTACCTCACTTGGCATCGCGTTATCGTTTACGGGCTTACGTAAACTCGAAAAACTCGGCACGACCGATCTGGCCACTTTGTTTGTCTATTTCCTCATCATGACCATTGGGATGCGACTCGATCTCTCCAATTTAGGGGGTAACATGGGTTTGTTTCTCGTGGCTGTCATCTGGATGCTCATTCACATCCTATTTATGCTGGTTACAGCCCGCCTTATCAAAGCACCCTACTTTTTCGTGGCTGTAGGAAGCCAGGCCAATATTGGTGGTGTCTCGACGGCTCCCGCAGTTGCGTCAATTTTCCACCCGGCGCTGGCTCCTGTTGGGGTTTTATTAGCCGTACTGAGTCATATATTGGGTACGTATGGCGGGTTAATCACGGCCTGGTTCATGCGGCTAACTTTGTAGTAATGCTCAAAAAAAATAGATTCTTTGGATTCTATTGATTCTATCGCACTCACACTCAATGGAAAAAGAATCAATAGAATCTTCGAGAATCTAAACAAGCGACTCGAACAACGACGTGGTTTACGCTTCCTCCAGCGTTTTAATCTCAAGCTTCGACATCTTCATCATGGCTTCCATGACCCGTTTTGATTTTTGCGGGTCTTTGTCGCCCAACAGTCTACCCAAAGCGGATGGCACAATTTGCCACGACACACCGAATTTGTCTTTCAACCAGCCACATGGGCCTTTTTCTCCGCCCTCGGAAAGTTTTTCCCAATAGGTATCCACTTCTTCCTGAGTCTCGCAATTAACGAAGAGCGAAATACCGTTGGCAAATGTAAAATGCGGCCCACCGTTTAGCGCATAAAACTCCTGCCCATCAAGCTGAAAAGTAACGGACATTACGCTTCCCGCTGGTACAGGCGCGCCTTCGCCATAGCGGCTAATACGCCCGATTTTTGAGTTTTTAAATAGAGAGGTGTAGAGGGTGGCGGCCTCCTCGGCCTGGTCGTTGAAGGTGAGAAATGTTGTGATTGTCTGCATGTTGTTTACCGTTTGATAATGAAACAAATGTACGGTAAACCCCCGCAAACGAGGGAGGGTAAAGACGACAAATGAAGGGTGGCTTGCGACAAATTATTCGCCAAACCCAAGCCTCTAAAAACAATAACCCACTGTTTATCAATGACATTCAGTGCACCTTAAAGAATAGTTCGACAAACGACTGGGATTTATTTGGTATCTCCTTGCGGGTTATATCCCGGTCAAATGGGCGATTCAGGTTATTACCAGCCAGATCTTCCAATCGTCCTTCAACACGAAGCCGATACATTCCTGTTTGCCAGGGCACATCGGGTTTAAATGAACTCTGTTTTTCTTCATCGCCAACCTGCCATTTCCCCGAGACCGGTTTTCCAGTTTCAGTAAGAACATGCAGTGTTTCGGTCAATAGACTATAATCAAGCGCTTCTCCGAATGATACGTTTAGCGGCTGCACACTACCCGATCCGGGCTGAGCAAGTGTCCATTGAGCAGGAACGGGCGATAGACTATCCCGCTGAACCGTCACAAACGTCTTAGTTACTAACTTGGCCAGCGTCGCTCCCTGCTGATCAGGCCAGGCAGATGATACGACCAGTTGATATTGACGACCCGCTTGCAAAGGAGTTCCCAATCGTTTGTTCGGCTGCAAATCACGTTTGATCCGTCCGGGGTCCAGCCAAAGTGTAAGCATCGTTCGGTCTGCATTCCAGAGTTCAGGCTGAAGATCAAGAAAAACACCGGGTAGGGTATCGGTTTTGTTTCTCACCAGACTCACGTACATCAGCGATTGGCCTTCCGCATAGGTCGGGAGAAATGCAGGTAAATTTTCAGCAGATTATCCGGCAGGGAATCCTGGGTCGGATAGATTGTCAGTAATTCCGGATTATCACCAGAAGCCAGACCAGGAATAGCAAGTTCGCCCAACTGGTTGTTTTTCAACCAAATCACATAGCTCAGGCCACGCGTAAATGGAATCAGGGGCTCAAACAGGAGAGCACCATCAATTTGTCGATAACTACCGGCAATAGCCGTCTCCTTACCAGCCAGCCGCACCGATACTAACTGCTCCAGCGAGTCGGCAGGAACCGCCTGGAGTAACTGATTGGGGATCATAATACCGGTAGCCCGCTTGTTCTCCCAGCGAACTTCGATACCTGCATCTTCTGCATGCCGACAGCTCCCTAATAGCCAGCAAACAAAAAAAATCAGGCTACACGTCGTGTATAACCTGATTTTCCCTGAATGACAATCGTTATAAATACCGTTCACTGGAGGTCCAAAGATCAAGGCTACCAT